>NZ_CP108660.1:0-2097500 GCF_045162975.1 Streptomyces sp. NBC_01089
TACGCGAAGACGACGCGCCGACGCTACGCGTCGGATGAAAGCCCGCTCCGCGGGCTGCCGGCCACTCCGTGGCCGGAGTGCTCCACTCCGTGGAGTACGTGGCGGGTCGGTGGGCAGCCGATCGCTCCGCGATCTGTCCCCACCTCGGCTCTGTATCCATCTGCAACTTGGCTAATAGTTAAGGTGGTTGAGTAGGCGTCCGCTCCGCGTCCGCCTACAAGCTGGCTAGTGTCACGGGGCAGTGGCGGGCCGTGCGGCTCCCCCTCTGGGCACGAGTCATTCGCGGTTGCTCCAGTATACCGGTGCACGAGGATGCTGCCGCTGTTAAGGAAGCAGAAAAACTATGGGATCTCCGAGAGATCAGTGTCTCCTTCTTTGGTCGTCGTTGCGGGCCAGTCCTCGAGGAGGATGTCGCGCATCAACTGGCTGTATTTCTCGGGTAGTTGACCAGCGTTCTGCTTGGTGCGTGTCTTACAGAGCCATGGGCCGATCATGATGCGTTGGCCGTCGACCTCGATCCACTCCCGGGCACCGGGTACACGGCCGTGCCGTTCCATGAAGGCGCGCAGCAATGTCGTCGTCTGTTCGAAGGTACGGCGTGTTCTCCCGCTGGGTCGGGGCTCGTCGGATGTCATCTTGTGTACCGGCAGCTGGATTTGATCGGGGGTCAGGCCGAGGCGGGTGAAGCTGTCGCGTTGGCCGTCAGAGAGTTTGTTCCAGGTGGTGAGGTGTCGGTGCAGCCAGCTGCCGGCCTTCACGCCGTCGACCACAGTGTCGCGGCGCAGCGTGGCGGGGTGATGTCCGGCTTCGATGTGTCGGCGCAGCAGGTGGTATTTGCGGTGCCAGTCGGGTCCGTGAGGGAGCGTCCAGTCGGCGTCGAGGCTGGTGAGTTGGGCTTCGCGGTCCGGGTGCAGGCGGTGTTTGCGGGCCAGAGCGCGCTGGTCAACGAGGAATTGGCCGCCGGGTTCAGTGGCGGGGATGGCGAGGTGGCCGTAGGTGGTGTGGAACGCCTCGACGGTCGCCATGTGGCCTGCCCAGGCGGCCTCGTGGGCGTCCCAGATCATGCCCAGATCCTCAAGCTCGCTTACCCAGTCAGCCGTAAGGGTGCCTTGGTCGTGGGCGGTGCGCTGGCCGTCGATGAAGGAGCCGAGGCGGTAGCCGTAGGTGTCGGTGTAGTCGACCGGGACCTTCAGGTGGCCGTGTTCGGCGTGGTAGCGGATGGCCGCTGCCAGGCCGGCACGGCGAGGCGCGGAGAGCACCGCGCCGGCCGATGGCCAGGCCAGCAGGTCCATGGCGCGGACGATCGTGCCAGGGTCGAGGGTGAAGTCGAAACGGAACCGACGGTCGAGGAGGCGGTGGGTGGTGTCGTCCAGACGGTGCGCGGTGGTCTTGCGCGGGGCGCGGGCGGCAATGGTCTGGTCGTGGTGGCGCAGTGCGGCGGTGATCAGCCAGAGGGCCTCAAAGGGGGTGTCCAGGAGGTCGGTGGGGTCGGAGTCGGGTGGGATGTAGGCGGGGATGACCAGGCTCGCGGTCTTCACGTCGACCGTGGGGGGCTTGCGCAGAGCGCGACCCAGGGCTTGAACGATCCGGCGCACGCTTTCGGTGCGAGAGGCGAAGACGATGGCGTCGACGGCCGGCAGGTCGATGCCCTCGGACAGGACCTGGGCGTTGGTGATCACAGCGCGATCGGCGCTCGCGAAGCGGTCGAGGAGTTTCGTGCGCTGGTCGGGGGTGTGGTTGCCGTTGATCGACGAGAGGGACAGAGTGCCAGCCCAGGAAGGGCGCTGCTCGGGCGGGAGGGTGCGCAGGGTGTGGGGGAACTGGCGGGCGAAGCCCGCGGCGTCGGCGACCTGCTGGAAGTACACGATCACATGCTTGAGGTCGTGCTCGGTCATCGCTTTGAGGACCGCCAGGTGCAGGGCGGTGGTCCGGCGTGCGGTCGGGGCGAAACCGGTGTGCGCGTGGTCGGGGTCGGTCAGGACCGTGCGCAGGTCGGTGCCGGTGATGGTGGGGATGAGGATCTGGTAGTCAGCAAGGACGCCGTCCTCGATCGCCTGGGCGTGGGTGTAGGTGTGCAGGCGGGGGCCGAACACCTTCGGGTCATCCATGGAGGCGATCAGGGATGGGGACTCCCAGGCCGGGACGGTCGACGCGGTCCGCTTGGGGCGCGGGCGGGCATCCGGGGCCTCGGCCAGGCGCGGTGCCTCCCACTCATAGGGCGTGGCGGTCAGGTACAGGCGGCGATCGGTGCGGATCCGGGACTGGTCGTGGACCATGGTCCATTCCTTGTCCCAGGAGCCCGCGGTGCGGTGCGCCTCATCCACGATCGCAAGATCGAAGACCGGAGCTGGGAAGACGGAGTGCTGGATCTCCTCGATCCGCCGAAGCGAGTCGAGGGTCACGAACACGGTCGCCGGCTCGCTCTTCTTGGCCCGCTGGGCCAGCCAGTACGCCAGGTACTCCCCCGAACCCGTGGACACCACTTCTGCCTCGGCCAGCACGGGGTGCTTGTTCGCATTCAGCGACGACACCGCCACCAACGCCTCGGTGCGGCCGTCCGCGCGGGCCGCCGCCGCCCACTGGCCGATCAGATCCCGGCTGGGTACCACCACCAGCAGAAACCGGGTCTCGAGAGCTTCCGCTGTCCGCAGAGCGATCAGCGTCTTGCCCGTTCCGCACGCCGACACCATGTGCCCGCGGCTCCCGGGCTTCCTCAGGCCGCGTACCCCACGGTCCACCGCCGCCCGCTGATCCGGGCGCAGCGCACGGCGGACGGGACAGGCGGGAGCAGAGCTGTCGGCCCGAGGCAGGGGGCTGTCCAGTACAGCGGGGCGGGGGTCGATGGCCATCAGGTGGTTCCTCGGGAGCATCTGCTGAAGGTTCGCAAGGGGCGGGGGTGGACGGGGGTCACTGGTAGAGGAAGTCCGCTCCCCACACCTGGAGTCCGTCGGCCAGAGCAACAGCGTTGTCCGCCGCTTCCCGGAGCTGTGCGGCTGTGCACGCGTCGTATATGGCGTTGGTCGCCCTTTGAGTTGCGGTACTCCGCGGCGAGCCGACGGAAGGTGACCGAGGGACAGAAAACGGAATCCGCCGCCGCGCGCTCATCCACGAGCTCAGCAGGAAGCCCGCAGTACGTCTCCGACGTGATGTAGCACGCCCAGTCGACCAGTTTGCGCGTCGACCACACATCGGCCGCGACGCGGTCGAGGAGCAGCGGACGGCAGCGGGGGGCAGGGCATTCGTCCACCGTCGCGTAGAATAGCTGGTCCAACAGAGCGGTGTCGGCCCTGGTCTTGAGGTCCGGGTGCAGTTCGGACAGCGGCACGAACTCCCGTTGCCGACGACGGACCGTGGCCGCAGTGTGTACATGGTCCACGCCGCTCACGGTCTTTCCCACAGTCCCCTCCGGAAGGCTCATTCCCCGGCATTACGGTTCCATCGTCGCGCGCCCTGGGTGCACAGCGGCCGCAAAACGGCGAACACGCGGCACAGCGGTAGATCTTCTAGTAGGGCAGGGACAAGGCCCGTTGGTCCACCACACCGAGAGCCCGGAGACCGGTTCGGCCGTGCAGGTTGGTTTTCGGGCGTGGTGCAGCGCGTGGGGTTCAGGCGGCGAAGCCGACGTTGGTGACGTACTCGTACTGGCCCCACTGCGAGCCGAGGTCGACGATCTGCTCGATCCAGGCCTCGTCCATGGCCCTGTCATCGCCAGTGGACCAGGCGTCGATGATGGCCTCCCAGTGGCGGACGTTGAGAATGCGGAATTCCACGACCCGCTGCTGGGAAGGACGCACGCCGGACTGATTGAGCGGGTGGATCTCGACGCGGGTACCGCGGCCGGTGCGGTTGAGGCGGGCCAGGAGATAGCGGGCGACATTGTGACGGCGGACCGTGCGGTAGGCGGCTTCGATCCGGGCGAGGTTCTGCGGGGTGGGATTGCGGGTGCCGGCCAGCCATGCCTTCAGGGTGCGGTCGGTGACGGTCAGGCCCGCGTCGTAGGCGGCAGCGCGGGCGCGGGGGGTGCGGGTGAGGTAGTGCAGACGGGCCATAAGGCCGCGCCGGGTGGTGGCGGGCGAAGCGATGAAGTCGGCGAGGGCGTCGAGCTGGCGGGCGACGGCCTCGTAGCCCTTGATGCCTTGGGCGCCGTACTTGCCGAAATCGATGGTGCGCTCGGGCACTTGAGGTCCCCTCCCTCTGTCAGTTCTCGTCGGTGTGTCCGGCCGCGGCCGGGTCTGTGGGTGATGTGCCGACGGCGTACACGTCCTTGACCTTCACCTCGGAAACTCCACGGCCTTCCGGGAAGACACGCCGCCAGTCACCGACGACGTGGAGTTCGTCGGTGCCCATCACACGGACGACCGCCAGGCCGGCGTCGTGCGCCTTAAGGGCTTTGGCCCAGAGATTGGCGAAGGCCTGCGAGCGGATCAGGTGCATCCAGTCCGGACGGTACAGCTCCCGGTTGTAATTCGACTCCCCCATCGTGGACACGAACTTCGAGTACATCGCCTTCACATACTCCAGCATCACCTCATCGTCGGCGGCGATCGCGGTGTCGCGGGCGTCCTTGAGCGTGATGCGGAACCTCTCCAGCAGGCTCTCCGTCGCACCCGAGGTGAACGACTCGTGGATCTGAGGCACTTCGCACAGGGCGTACTTGGGGCCGGACAGACGCAGCAGCAGCCGGAGGGTGGGCTCGGTGACCCAGAGCGGGCCGGGCTCGTCGCGGTTGCCGATCGGGTTGGGCAGATACGCGCCATGCTCCCATGCGGGCGGGGTGATCAGGTGAACGCCGGCGCGGCGGCGGTCGTGCACATTGCCTGTGGTGTGCTCCAGCTGGCCGAGCGGCAGGTGTGTCTTGAGCGCGGACAGATAGGCGCCGTTGATGTCCAAGGCCGTCACCTCGTGCCGGCCTGCGGGCAGTTCGGGGCGGGCCCACTTGGGACGGGCCTCCCAGACCTGGTCGGCACCGCGCCCGGACTGCTTGCGCAGGATGTCCGGGATCCACGGGTGAGCAACGATCGCGTAGCGGCCGCCCCTGCGGCAGTCGTCCAGCAGAGCCATCGCATCCGGGATCGCCCGCTTGACCAGGACTGCGGTCGCCGCCTCCACATCGCCCTCGTGCGCCTCGAGCGCCTCGACCACGGCCGCCGCGATCGGGGCGGACGACGGGTCGGTGTCGGACGCGGCCCGCACACGCCGGCCGGCGGGCGCGGCCTGTACGGGTTTCGTCGTGCGGCTCTGCGGCCGCTGGGCGGGTGGGAACTCTGGGGTGGCGCACTGGGTGGGGTCGAGGTGCTGAGGGAAACCGGCGACCTGGTGACGAGCAGGCTGCCCGCACAGGACACACGGCTCGGGCGCGGCCAGAGCTTCGACGTCGTCCGTGTCGTCCCCTGCGGTCGAGGCATCGCCGGGTGCCAGGGACGTTGCGCTCTCGTCCAGTGCGGGCTGGGGCGCAATGGCTTCCTCTGCGGGCGGTGGGGCGGGGGGTGCGAGTTTCGTGGCCAGGCCGTCCAAGAGGTAGGCGTACTTCGCCCTGAGCTCCCCCGAAGGGTCACGGCCGGTCTCCCACCCCGTGACCGTGGACGGGCTCACGCCGAGAGTCCGGGCCACCTGGGCCTTCGACAGGCCGGCCCGCTCACGCAGGTCACGGCGTACCTGCGCCTCGGGCAGCGCGGGTTGAGGAGTGAGGGAAGCGAGCAGCGAGTCGATCGCGTCGAAGTCGCTCATCGATGCGCCGCTCTCAGATGTAGGTGACGGGGTTACGGGACAGGTGCGGGCTCGGAGTGGGGCGGCCCACCCGCGCATCGTCGCGCAGCAGGTCGCCCTCGAGGGCGTAGCGGTCACCGTGCTTGGAGATCCCGGTGATCCTCGCGACGGCAAGCACCGTGCCGCCGGTGCTGATGATCTGCACCTCGTCCTGGGACAGGGCCCGGTCGGCGTTGAACTTCCAGATACCGCGCCCAGCCAGCCAGGCCTCATCTTCAGACATCCCGGGACGCCAACCGATCATGGTGCGTCCCAGACCGTCGTCCGTGTCGGCGGGCCGTTCGGCTCCCAGCTGGATCTGCAGCACCCCCGTTCACCCTCCCGCAAAAGAAACACTTCAACTTGTTGCGAAGTTACCAGCAACGGGGATAACTTTGCAACAAGTTAAAGAGTTATCCGCAACTGCCGGCCTGGCCTCTCGTGTCGCCGCGCGGGAGCCTTCTGCGCGATCGGGTCCGTGTGCCAGAAGCCTCATAGCCGGTGGCCCCCTAGGTTCTGTCGTCAAATGTCACGCCCACATCAAGAGTGAGGCGAGGGTGACGGCTGCTTCGTAAGACTCAGTGGTCTTGTCGTACCTGGTGGCGATCCCGCGCCACTGCTTCAACCGGTTGAAGCACCGTTCCACGACGTTGCGGTGTTTGTATGCCTCGCGGTCGAAGGCCGGCGGGCGGCCTCCCCGGCTGCCCCGCCGGGCTCGGTTGCGGATCTGGTCGGCCCGTTCGGGAATCGTGTGCGGGATGCGGCGGCGGCGGAGCCAGGTGCGGATCGCCTTCGAGCTGTAGCCCTTGTCGCCCAGGACGTGATCGGGCCGGACGCGAGGCCGACCCGACCCGATCCGGGGCACCCTGATCGCTTCCATCACGGCGGTGAACCGGGTGCAGTCGTTGGTGTTGCGGCCCGTCACCACGAAGGCGAGGGGACGGCCCCGGCCGTCGCAGGCGAGGTGAATCTTGCTGGTCAGACCGCCTCTGGACCGGCCGAGAGCTGGGTTCCGGAGCCCCCTTTTCGAGCCCCGGCCGCGTGCTGGTGGGCACGGACGACGGTCGAGTCGACCGAGACGAGCCACTCGACGTCAGCAGCCGCATCGGCTTTCGCCTGGGCGGCTCGGAGCATCCGGTCGAACGTTCCGTCCACCGCCCACCTGCGGAAACGGGTATGCAGCGTGGCCCACGGCCCGTAACGCTCGGGCACATCCCGCCAGGCGACACCGGTGCGGAACTTCCACACGATCCCGTTCAGGACCCTGCGGTCATCCAGCCGCTTCCGCCCCCGCAACGACTCGGGCAGCAACGGCCGGACGAACTCCCACTCGACATCAGACAGTTCATGACGACGTATCACGCCACCATGATCCACCAGGCAAGATCATTTGAAGACACTGCCTAGCGCCCTGGAAGTCCGAGTGCTTCGACCCATATGGCACGACCACAGCACCGGCCACCATTTTCGCCCCCTACGTCGCCGTTCCTCCCTCGCCTTGTAGGGGCGTTGCTGGCGTGGCTCTGGCGGGAAGGGCCTCGCCGCATACGAGATCGCCGAGTTCGGTGTCCAATGGTTCGGCGCCTCCTGGGCGTTGGGAGACGGTCTGCGGAGTGCTGCCGCGGACGGCGACCGCGATCCCTGCCACGGCCATGGGAAACGCCACGAACACCGCGGCGGTGCGCATGCCTGCGTGTGCCGAGAGAATCATGGCGATCAGGGGTGGCCCGAAGGCTCCGCCTGACTTGCCGACCGCCGCTGTCCATCCGCCGGCGGTGCCGCGGATGGGCAGCGGGTAGATCTCGGCCGTGTAGGGACCGACAAGTGCGATGACGCCGGCAGTTCCGGCGAACAGCAGCATCACGGTGGTGAGGAGAACCGGTCGGCTGCCGTCCATGCCTACGGCGGCAAGCACCAGCAAGGCCGTGCAGGTGAGGGCCGCGTAGACGACCATGGTGCCCCTGGCCGACCAGCGCACGTAGAGCCATGCCGCGACCGCGCAGGTGGGGACGGCCAGCAAGGAGGAGATGAACAGCAGGGTGGTGGCGGACATGCCGTCGGTGCCGGAGGACGCGAGCTGGCTGGGCAGGAAGGTGATGAAGCCCCAGTAGACGAGGCCCCAGGCGAGGGCGTAGGCACTGACGACCAGGGTCTTGACTGTCTGGGGGTGCTTGAACAGGGCGGAGGCGGGAACGCGTTCGGGCCGTGACTGCCGGTCGGTGAAGGCAGCGGATTCCGGGATCCACCGGTTGAACGCGATCAGGACCAGGACCAGCGGAAGCTGGGCGAACCACAGCACGCGCCAGCCGGCCAGCGGAATGAGGATCGCCGCCAGCCCGGAGGCGGCCATATAGCCGCCGGTGGTGGTGAGTCCGGCCTGCAGCACCATGATCCCCGCGCGCCGGCCCGGCGGCAGGCTCTCCGTCATCAATGCGTAGACGACGGGCAGCATGCCTCCAGCCGCCATGCCCATCAGGGCACACATGACGAGGTTGCCGCAGAAGCTCGGCATGGCGCCGCACACCGTCGTACCGAGGAAGAGCAGCGACGCGATGAGGATGGTGGCCCTTCGGCCGATACGGTCCGCCGCGCGCCCCCACACGAGTGACCCGAGCACGGTGCCGGTCAGGGCCACCGTGGGCAACCACGAGATCCCGGTGGTGCTGAGGTGGTACTCGGCGCGCATGCCGGGCGAGATGAACGCCAATGTCGCGGGCTTCATCTGATCCACCAGCAGAGCGAAGGTGAGGCTGGCGATGAGGCGGTGACGGCTCACCGTGGGTGTCTGAGGTGGGCCGGACACGACCGCGGGACGGGTTCCGCCTGGCTGCACCACCGCGCAGGCCGAGATGGCCACGCCCACGACGATGACGATCATCGCCGCCCACATCGCTGGCGACATCCGCATCATCGACATGTCGAAGCCCGTAGAGGCGGAGTCGGCATACATCCACAGATGCTCGATGACACCGGCGCAGGTCAGGAGCACGCCGGTCCAGAACAGCACAGGACGGGGTATCAGGGCGTCTGCTCGTGCGTGCATGGTCAGCTCCTGGTCGGCCTGCGGAGGTGCCGCCGTGGCCCGGCGGGCCTGGTCTCGTGGCGCGGGCGTGGCGTTCAGGGCGGGCTCGGGGGCCGCCCTGAACGCCACGCCCGCGCCTACCCGGCCTTCCCGGCCGCCGTCCTGTGCTTCTGCTCGTAACGTTTCGCATCGTCGTCACGTGGGGCGGCGTGTCACCTGCGAGCGACGCGCGCGCCTTCGATCGTGCCGGTGAGGAAGGCTTCGAGCGGCTTGATGTGGACATCCGATCGTCGCCATTCGTTCTCCAGGTCGTCCGGGAGGTGGAGCGTCTCGGCGAGCTCGCCGTGGCGGTAGTGCCGGATCACCGGGTGGAGGAAGGCGTCGATGTAACCGTCTCCCAGCACCGAGGCCGAGAGACCTGGCTTGAACGGATCCATGAGTTCGTGGTCCGGCCCGTACTCCAGGCTGACGGAGAAGGTGTTCTCCGCCTCGCCGAACGCGGAGTCGTGAAGGTGTCCGACGGGCACTTCCTGGTAGTGCCTGACCGGCCCCTCGCTCGGCACCACCAGCAGATCGGCCAGCACACCGAACTGCTGGAACAGCCCGGACGACCGGTTGATCCGCTCAATCAGGGCGGCCGTCAACTCACCTGGTTCCGGCGGCAGTTCGTCGTGCGGCCAGACCCCGTTGTGGTACCGCTGCTCCAGGATGCGACACAGCGCGCGTGCGCCGTAGCGGAATCCGTGGATGAAGCCGTTGGTTCCCTTCTTGAAGTCCATCTGCTGGGTGAGGGTCCCTGCGAAATACAGACCCGGCACATTGGTCGACTCATAGGCCTCAGTGAGTTCGGGAAAACGGTCGTTGACGGCGAGCCGCGGACGGCACCCCTCCTCGAAGACGGAGGTGTCGAAGCGAAATCCCGTGCACACGATCACCCGGTCGTAGCGATGCTCCATCGTCGCCCGGGTGAACTTGAACCGGACGCGGTATCCGCCTTCTTCTTCCTTCTCGATTCCGATGACCCGCGCGTCCACGATGGCATTCTGGATCTTCAGCTGAGCAGTGTCGATGAAATTGCTGTTGACCGCCCGGAGATGTCCCACGAAATGACTCTGCCAAGCCAGATGCAGCGGGTTGGGACCGGCCACGTGGACGACGGCGGCCGTCTCTAGCAGATTGTCGGCGGTCTCCAGTGCCGAGTTCGCCTTGCCTATGATCAGCACCCGCTGATTGATGAAATCCTTGGGGTCGACAGAAACTGTCGCGTACGGCTCTGCCGCTTCGACACCGGGGATGTCTGGAACGTTGGGCCGACTCACGCCGGTGGCGATGACGACTCGGCGCGCTTGATACGTGTCCCCGCTGCTGTCCGAGGCCTCGAATCCGCTCGCCGTGCGGGCGATCCTGGTGATGCGTCGATTGAAACGGACACGCAAGCCGTGCGCCTCCGCGAAATCGCCGAGGTAGCGGACCATGTCGTCGGCGAGGGGAAAATAGCGCTCAGTGTACCGGGCGAGCCGTAGTTCGGGCCTGTCCGAGAGAAGCGAATTCCAGTCCGAGCGCAGGTTGAACTCCGGATCACTGCTTCCTGTGTAGCGCTTGTTCACCGAGATCATCTGACGGTGTCGCGGATACGTGGCGAAGAAGGACCCCGGCCTGCTGGATTCCTCCACGACCTCGTACGTGTGCCCTCCAGCCTCCAGGAGCTGCGCCACCTGAAGCCCGGCCGGCCCTGCACCCACCACCAAATAGTCCAGATCAGCGTCTGCCACAACGACCTCCGTCCGTCCGGTTGTTCACACCCAGCATGGAATCGCGCCCAGCTTCCGCGGCCGATGGCACCGGCCGTCCCTCGCCCGTTGTCAGGCCTTTCCCGACCGTGCCTGGTCCTCGGCGTCGTGCGGCGCGATGCCGCTCAACAGTTCCTTCGCCGCCGTGTCCTGCTTCAGATAGCTGGCCAAGTTGCCCAGAAGGCGCCCGAATTCAGCTTCGGCGCTCACCCGAGGTCCGCCCGTTCCCGTGATCCCATAGGCGTATTCGCGCCAGCGGACATCCTCCATGAGGCGATCCGACAGTGCCTCCGTGAGGACGGAGAGCCAGGTGGGCCCGATCATGGCGAAGTTGACCTGGAGGCACTCCCCGTACGCCTTGGTGGCGTGCCACCATCCTCGCGGCATGAACATCATTCCGCCGCTTGTCACTTCGGCGGACATCGCGTCACCGGGCATCGCCGTTGGGAACGGCAGTTTGTCGGCGAACCTGAAGTGCGACTTGCTCACCTGCTGGTCCCCTCGCAGAACCGTGGTCGTCTGATTCCGCACGTGTTCGTTGGCTGCCCATTGCCACACCTTGCGCCCCGTGAGTAGGAGCGCGAGATTCACCTCGGCATCGCTGTGCATAGTGAGCCCACTGGCGTCCTCGTAGGCCGAGGCATTCTGTCCGGTTGACGCGAAGATGTCGCAATGGAAGACAGATCCGGGCATGCCGAGTTCCCCGGAGATCTGGTCGATGGCCCGTTGCAGTCCCGGGATGAATCGCTCGGCGCTGCGCAGGAGCACGGTGAACTCGGCATTGTAGAACGGCAGTGCCGACTTCCCGTCGGCCACGTTGGCGAAGAATCCGTCGGGCCGGATGATCGAGACCCGGTCCCCGAAAACCTCCAGGGCGCTGGTGGCGGAGGCGAGTTCTGGAATCGACTCCACCAGTGGAGCGAGGCGCGCAGGGTCTCCTGCGAAGCAGCCCGGTACATTCGGCCAGTGATCTCGAATGAATTCGTCGGCAGTGAGAGGTGCTACGAGCATGTCCAGATCCATCACGGAAACCTCTTCCGTCATACTGGGTGCGCGAGAGTGGAACGAGCCGGAGGCGGATTCTTTCCGGGGCCGGGACTCTTCGGAATTCACCGCGCTTCGAGGCGGCTTTGAGGTGACACTTATTGCACGGAGCGAGATTTGTCTCCGTCACACGGACACCCGCCCGCATCTCTGCGAATATCGGCGGGATCTTTTTGATCCTGTCATGCGGATGAGGGTGGACACAAGGGAGTTGGTCGTCGGAGCTTGGGGACCGCCCGTCCCGCGCATGGTGCCGGACGTCTCTCATGTCGTCTCGTAGACCAGATCACGCAGGAGCTCACTCGCCCCGCCGGCGATCGGCCCGGCCATGGCATCCCGGTACAGCCGGGCTGCCACGGCGTCGGCGGCGTAGCCCCGCGCACCGTGGAACTGCAGGCACGTCTGTGCCGCCGTGACGGCCAGTTCGGTCGCGCGGAGTTTCAGGACGGACGCGGTACGGGTGTCGAGGCGCCCGTTGGCCTGCAGCCAGGCCGCCCGGTAACCGTAGAATCGGACCAGCTCATACGAGCTCTCCAGCTCCGCGATGCGGTGCCGCACCGCCTGGTGGGCCCCCAACGGCACGCCTTTGACGTGGTGTTCGCGTACGAACGCGTGCAGGAGGGCCAGGCAGTGGCCGACCCCTCCCACGGCAAGCAGTCCGGCCACCAGGCGCTCGAAGTCCAGCGCCTGGACGAGATGCAGGATCGCCCGGTCGGGCCGGCCGACGAACTGGCCGGCGCCGATGTCCACGTCCGTGAGGCGCACCCTGCACACATCCGCGCTGTGCCAGCCGAGCATGGGCTCCGGATGCCGGCTCACGCCGGCCGCGTCCCCGTCGACCACCAGCAGACTCGCCGCGCCCAGGCCGCTGCAGCCCCGCGGCGGGCGGCTCGCGGCCAGGGTGATGAGGAAGTCGGCCTGGGAGCCGTTCGCCACGTAGAGCTTTTCGCCCTGGACGCGGTACCCACTCTCCGTGGCATACACCCGGGTGGCCAGATCCCTCAGATCCGAACCCGCCGTCGACTCGGTGAGGGCGAGCGCGGCGATCAACCGGCCCTGCCGAGCGCCGGGCAGGTACCGCTGCCGCTGCTCCTCGGTGCCGAACATATGGAGATAGGACGTCGCCATGTAGGCGTGCACGGCCACGGAGGCGCGAATGCCGCCGAACCCGAGCCCCCCGAGCTCCTCCAGGAAGATCGCGCTGTGCAGGAAGCCGGGACCGGCATGGTCCAACGACAGCAGCCCGGCCTCGCCCAGGCTCCGCCAGCCGCTGCGGGATATCCGTCGCTCGCTCTCCCAGTCCTCTGCGTTCGCGGATACCAGGCTGTCCAGCAGAGCACGTACGCGGGTGCGGAATCCGTCGTGGTCTGCCGCGAGGAAGTCGGCGTGGCCGGGGCCGCCCGGGTCGTCGCGCCTCACGTCACCGAGAGGACGGTGTGCGCGGGCAGAATGTCGGTGATCTTCATCGGGATCCTGAAGACGGCCCGCGGATTGCCGGCCGCGGCCCATGTCTCGGCGAAGGCCAGAAGGTCCTCGTCGACGAAGACCGTCAGGTCCTCCTTGTGTCCCAGCGGCGGGACCCCGCCGATGCTGTAACCAGTGACGGTCTTGACGAAGTCCGCGTCAGCCTTGGCGATGTCGCCGCCCACGGCGGCCGCGACGGTCTTCTCGTTGACCTGGTTGGGGCCACTGGCCAGGACGAGCACCGCCTCCCCTGTGGCGACGCCACGGAACACCAGCGATTTGACGATCTGTGCCTTCTCGCACCCGAGGGCCCGGGCCGCGTCATCGGCTGTGTGCGTCGACTCCGGGAGTTCGACGACGGTCAGGTCGAGGCCGCGCTGGTCGAGGAGGTCCTGGAATTGGCGGGCACGCTTGCTGAGGCTCATGACGATGACGCTCCGAAAGGGTGCTGAACGGTGAGGAGGGCGCGACGGTCGACCTTGCCGGTGGCTGTGAGAGGCAGCGCGCCGCACAGGTGCACCGCCGACGGAACCATGTAGTCGGGCAGTTGCGCGCCGAGTCTTTCACGCACCGCTGTGGGGGTGCAATCCGCCACAGCGGGCACCACGAAGGCCATCAGCACCTTCCCGCCGGCCAAGGTCTCGGTCACCGTGACATAGCTCTGCTTCACCGTCGGATCCTGGTCGAGGTGGTGGGAGACCTCTCCGATCTCCACCCGGAAACCGTTCACCTTGACCTGATGGTCGAGCCGCCCCTGGAACACCACATTGCCGTCCTCCAGGAGGTAGCCCCGATCACCTGTCCGGTAGATCCTCTCGGGGCGGCCGTCGATATCGCACACGGCGAACGGGGCCTCCCTATGGTCGAGTTGACCGAGGTAGCCGGGAGAGAGGCCGGGGCCGGCGAGCCATACCTCGCCGATCTCACCGGCCGCGCACAGCCGTTGTCTGTCAACCACGTACATCCGCGTGTTCTGTATGGGCCGTCCGATGGGCAGTGCCGTGCCGGCCGGGGGAAGACGGCGGACCGGGTAGTAGGTGGCGAACGTCGTGCACTCGGTCGGGCCGTACACACTGACGAGCCGGTCCGGGCCGTAATGGGCCAGTGCCTTGCCCATGTGGGAGATCGAGTGCGCCTCGCCCCCGGTCAGGATGGTCCGTACGCCGGACAGGACGTCCGGGGCCTCGTCGACCACGGTGTTGAACAGCGCCGTGGTCAGGAAGACCAGCGTGACGCCCTGGTCGACCAGCACCCGTCGGAGTTCGGAGAGCCGGATGAACGACGCCGTGTAGAGGACGCATGTGCCTCCGTGGAGCAGCGGCCCCCAGATCTCGAAGGTCGCCGCGTCGAACAGGACCGGAGAGGCATGCAGCACCACACTGTCCTCACCCATACGGGCGTAGCGTGCGCCGAAGACCAGGCGGGCCACGCTGCGATGACGGATCGGCACTCCCTTGGGGTGTCCCGTCGACCCCGAGGTGAAGTTGATGTAGGCGATGTCGTCCGGGCCAACGCGCGTACGGGGATTTCCGTGCCGCGGAGCCGTCTCCGCTCCCGCCTGTCCGGAGCGTACAGAGCGTACGGGGAGAGTCCGCTGATCCGGCAGGCGTTCTGCCAGCGCCGTGGCCTGATCGCCGAGGACCAGACGGCTTCCCGCGGCGCGAAGCACGGTACGCAGATGGGCGTCGGGCCAGGAGGCATCGACCGGCAGATAGGCGGCTCCGCACTTCAGCACCGCCAGGAGAGCCGCGATCATTTCCGGGGAGCGCTCGACGCACACCCCGACGGTGTCGCCCGCCCGCACGCCCACTTCGAGCAGCCGGGCCGCGATCGCGTTGGCGAGATCGTTGAGTGCCCGGTAGGTCAGACGCCGGTCGCGGTGTACGACGGCCACCGCGTCCGCATACCGTGCGGCACACCTTTCGAAGAGTTCCTTGAGACTGTCGTGGCTCGGGTAGGGCTGGGCCGTCTGGTTGATCCTGCGGTGGATCGACACGGCCTTTTCACCACAACTGATCCTGTCCACCAGCCGCTCCCAGGCGTGAGTTGAGGACGTCGAGCAGGTGAGGGCGATGCGTGAGGGGGAAGAAGTGCCCGCCCGGCATGTCGACCAGTTCGCAGCCGCGACGCCCGAACGATCTCCAGCGGGCCATGTCCGCGCGGCCGTCGACCGCGTCACGGCGTCCGAACATCGCGGTGATCGGCGCCTCCACACCGTCGCCGTCCCGGCTCCCCCACATCTCGGCGAGCCGGATCTCGCTCCGTATCGTCGGCAGCATCAGCCTCATCAGCCTGTCGTCGCCTACGAGTTCCGGTGGCATTCCGCCGAGGCGGTGCAGGGCTTCCCGCAACTGGTGATCGGGCAGGGTGTGCAGGAGGGGACGGCGCTGGGGCATGTCCGGACTGCGGCAGGCGGAGACGAACAGCCTTCGGGTCCGGCCGGGATGAGCGGTCGCTGCGAACCGGGCCAGCTCGTAGGCCAGCCGCCCACCGAAGCTGTGACCGTACAAGGCGTGGGGACGCTCCAAATGGGGTGCCAGCGCGGAGGAGACGTCCTTGAGCAGTAACTCCCAGTCCTCGTAGTGTCGCTCCCTGATCCGTGGCCCCCGGCCGGGGAGCCGGACCGCAAGCAGTTCGATGCCGTCAGCCAGTCCGCCCGCCCACGGCCGGAAGACATCCGGGCTGCCACCGGCCCACGGAAAACAGATCAGCGTGACGTACGGGTCACGGACCGGGCGCCCGCACGTCAGCAGCCACGGGTTGCCACCGGGACGCACGGCGCCAGCTAGGTACCGGCCAGCGGTGCGGGCCGGTACCGGTTGCGTTCGATGGCCGAGGCGAGGGCCCGGACGCTGCTCTGGGCGAACAGGTCGTCGGGCGGCAGCGTGTCCTCGCCGAACGTCTCCTCGACCCGCGCGATCAGTTTCATCGCGCTCAGCGAGGTGCCGCCGGCCTCGAAGAAGTCGTCCTCGGCCGCGGCGACGTCGAGGCCCAGTGCCTGACACACGCTGATCAGCCACACTTCGACATGTTGCTCGTCCACTGTGTCGGACATGACCCCTCCTACTGACGCACCGGGAAGCGGTAGCCATTGACGGTCTGATCGATGATGCTGTTGTGGTGGAACCGGTCCTCACCGGACACCAGGACGGTGCCGTACCGGTCGAGACTGGCCGCTCCTCCGAATTCCTCCAGGCCTTCGGAGTACGGGTACACCCGTACTTGCGTGGGGACGTAGCGGGAGGCGAAACCCAGCCGCATGCGGCCGGCACCGCTGTGCGGGTGGGAGGCGTGCATCAAGGTCGACCAGAAGATGACGAACTGGCCGGGCCGCATGACCTGTGACACCGCTTTCGACTCGTCGGGAGTCCAGTTCGGGTCCTTCTGCAGCTGTCGGTAGTCATATCCGAAGAAGCCCCGCCTGACGCCGCCTTTCTCCACGTTGTTAATGGATTCCAGGTCGTACGTCATCACCTTCGACTCGTCGTAGTTCATACTCCGGTGCGAACCGGGGACGAATTGCAGGCAGCCATTTTCGACGCTGGCTTCAGTGAAAGCCGTCCAGACGGTGATCGTGCCGCCGAATTCGGAATCCTCCGGCCAGACGATCTGCGGATGCTTCGAGCCCGCCACGTTCGAGAAATTGTCCGCCTGGTGCCAGTCGGTTCCCTCGTCGCCGGGGTACTTGGGAAAGAATTCGGTGCGCCAGCAGAGCACGTCGGGTCCGAGCAGGCTCGCCACCCGGTCGACGATCTCCGGTCGGGAGATGTGTTCCGCGAGGAAGTCGACGTCCAGGTGGCGATCATAGTTGGCCAGGTTGGTGGTACCCGAGGCAGCCTGCTTCTGGCTGTAGATGGAAGTCTTGGTGTTGATCAGTTTGGGCCGGGTACGACGCAGGGCCCGCTCCATGTCCTCTTCCGGGTAGAGGTCGAACGGTCCGATGAACCCGTCCCGATGGAACCGATCAATTTCCTGCGAACTCAGCAAAAATTTCTTGTCCTGCTGTTGCATGATAAACCCTCCTTCGCACACATATCACCCACGAGGGGAAATCAAAGGAATGGATGTACCAACGGTACCGTTCCAGGAATTCTGGTCAAGTGAGGCCGGGTGAAAGTTTCCTGAGGCGGCACTACCCGGCTTCACCGTTCACGTACTGATTGGCGGGGCGGGCCGCTCCGTAGTGGTCGCGCAGCGTCGTTCCCGAGTATTCGGTGCGGAAGAGGCCGCGGGCCTGAAGGATCGGCACCACATGGTCGACGAAGCTCTCCAGACCGGAGGGCAGCACCGGCGACATGATATTGAAGCCGTCGGCAGCGTCGTTCTCGAACCACTGCTGCATCGTGTCCGCCACCTGTTCCGGGGTGCCGGCGATGGTGAGATGGCCGCGGCCCGCCCCCAGCCGGCTGATCAGCTGGCGTACCGTCAGGTGCTCTCGCCGGGCAAGACCAACCACCAACGCTTGGCGTCCCTGCGCCCCTTCGACGTGCCGGTCGGTGGTGAGGTGGGCCGGCAGCTCCTCGTCGAGGCGCAGCTCGTCCGCGGACACCTGCAAAACGCCGGCCAGCTGCTTGATGGCGTGCTCGGGCTTGATCAGGCCGGCGAGTTCGGCGTCGGCGGCCTTGGCCTCGGCCTGTGTCGTGCCGATGGTCGGCACGATGCCCGGCAGGATCGTGACGGTCTGCGGATCACGGCCGGAGCGGGCCGCGCGCTTCTTCATGTCGGCGTAGAAGACCTGGGCGTCCTCCAGGGTCTTCTGCACGGTGAAAACGGCGTCCGCGTGGCGGGCCGCGAAGTCCCGTCCGTCCTCGGACGATCCGGCCTGCACGAGGAGCGGATATCCCTGAGGGCTGCGCGCGACGTCCAGCGGTCCGGAGACACTGAAGTACGTTCCCACGTGTGCCGCGGGGTGCAGCCGGCTGTTGTCGCCCCAGTCCCCCGCCTCCTTGTCCGCGATGATCGCGTCGTCCTGCCAGCTGTCCCACAGTTTCCGGGCCAGGCCCACGAATTCATCGGCGCGGGCGTACCGGTCCGCGTGGGGCGGAAGCTTGTCCAGCCCGAAGTTGTACGCCGCGATCAGGGTGGCCGTCGTCACGATGTTCCAGCCGACCCGGCCGCCGCTGACGTGGTCGACGGAGGCAAACCTACGGGCCAGGTTGAAGGGCTCGTTGTAGGTCGTGGAGGCCGTGGCTATCAGGCCGATGCGCTCGGTCACCGCGGCCATCACGGTCAACAGGACCGTCGGCTCCAGCGCAGCGGCCGGCTGACGGCTAATGTCGCCCCACAGCCCCGGATGGTCGGCGAGGAACAGGGAATCGAGCCTGCCGCGCTCCGCCACCCGGGCAAGGTGCTGAAAGTGCCTGACATCGGTATTGGCCAGCGGATCGCTCTCCGGCAGCCGCCAGGCCGACTGATGGTGCCCAACGCCGCTCAAGAACGCGTTGATGTGCATTTTTCGGACCATCGGGTTCCCTTCAGTGCAGGCGGTCGGCTACTGCCGTACGAACAGGCCGCGCAGCGCGGCGAGTTCTGTGCGGTAGTCCTTGCACTCGGCCAGGTCCCAGGACCTCGGGTGCCGAGCGGTGTACTTCTCGTGCACGTCTCGGAGCCTGCCCAGGCCATCCAGCAGGGACAGGGCCGAGCGCTCGATCTCCGCCGCTTTCTGACGCAGCGCGATGGTAAGGGCGACGCAGACGCCTTCGGTCAGCTGCTCCAGGGCCCACGCCGGGTAGAGCATGCTGCTGCGCGAATGCGCGCCGAACCGGAACGCCTCGCGCAGGTACCAGGTGCGTACCGTCGCGATCCGGTGGGCCCGGGAGTCCTCGAACAGCACCGTGTCCTGGGCGAGTTGGTGCCGCACCTTGAGCAAGACGCGGTGCGAGTACGACGTGTCGATCCGCAGCCGGCTGTATGCGGCGGAGGGAATGCCTGGCAGCACGCGTTCCCGCTGCACCGCGGAGTTCAGTTGCCGGCGAAGGGCGGCGGCGGCGCGCTCGTCGGGCGAATACTCTTCCGCCGCCAGCGCGTAGTCGCGCAGGATCCGGCAGAGGTAGTACTCCGGGAACCTTCCGATCTCCCAGCCGTACTCAGGGAGCCAGTGTTCGAGGTCGTCCAGCGAGGTGATCGCTGGATGGCCGGCCGCGTACCGGAAGGTGTTGATGATGTTGGCCTGGAGATCCGACGCGGGTTCGGGCCACTTCGGCTCGCCGGCGAGGAAGTCGTCCGGGCCCTGTTCCCTTGCCTGTTGGAGCACTTCGGCCGCCGCCTGCCGGACGACCGGCCGAGCGACATCGAAGTCGAGGGTGAAGTGGTCGGCCAGGGTGGGCATCACGTCGAAGTAGGCGTCCGGGCTGGGGTGGACGCACACATACCCGGCGTCGCTGTCCTTGGCGCCGCCGGTCGGGGTCAGGCGCGACGCGATGGCTTCGGCGAGGATCACGTGCGCCTCGGCGGTCGGGTGGCAGTAGTCCACGAAGTCAGCCGGGCCGAGCAACTCGGCCAGGTCGACGACCTCGACGTTCGGCCGCGCGGCCATCTCGTCGATCTGCCGCCGGTATGCCCCCTTCATGCGGTACAGGTGGATGTCGGCCTCGACGGCGCGCATCGCGTAGCCGTGCGCTGCGTTTTGATGCTGTCCCTCGTCGAGGATCCGGCTGAGGTTGTACGCGGCGACTGCGCCGGACGCGCCCTCGGTCTCGGCCAGCTCCTTCAGCAGTTCCACGGCTTCCTCGGCTCCATCGTGCTGATGCAGCAGAACGGCCAGGTTGTTCCGTGCGATGGCTGGTGCGTGCCCCTGCCCGTCGGCCAACTGCCGGTACAGTGCGGCTGCCTTCTCCGCGTCGCCCTCCTCATGGCGGCGCACCGCGTCGATCAGTGTGCGGGCCGGGGCGGTGCGGCCGGTGAATGCGTCGGCGAGCCGGGCCGGCAGTCCCACGATCTTGTAGTAGGGGGCACGTGGCCCCATCATGGCCGCCGGAAAACGCGTATTGGCGATCGGGTTGATGAGCAGGACACGGCTGCCACTGCGATCCGCCTCCCGCACGATCGACTCCAGGTTCCGCCGGAAGTCCCGCGGCGTGGTCGCCACGGTGCGGCGCTCGTCCCGTTCGTCGAACTCTCCGGTGTCCTTGCGCCGGATGCGGACGACGGGCCGGTTGCTCGCAGCGCGCGACCGCAACCGGTCCCGGTCGCGCCAGGCGTGGTACACCCCCTTGTAGCGGGACTGGGCACCATCGGAATTGCCGAGGTAGACGATGACCAGATCCCAGCCCCGCCGTGACGCTCTCCGCCGGAAGTACCGTGCCGCGTCGGCGCTCGTGAAACCCGGAACGGCGTGGTTCTCGATCCGGTGGGCGCCGTCGAGCAGCGTGTGCAGGACGGACGGATACACCGCCTGAGGAGCCCCGATACCTGCACTGCACGAATCACCGAGGACAAGAATGCGCACGGGAGACTCCCTCCTGCTCACGAAGGCGGGGGCGGGCATCGGGCGAGGGGCGCACGGCGGACTACTTCCGCGATCGCCGGGGGAACCAGCGCGCGGTCCCTGATCGCGTGCTACGGGAGGACGCGGAGTGTTCCGAGGAGGTTCTCAGGGCGGTGGAGATCACGATGCGCAGGGCGTCGGCGGCGGTGGTACTGGCCATGGACGGGCGCCGCTGCCGGTCGGCGGCCTGTGCCGGAGTGAACGGGATGTGCACGAACCCGCCCTGGACGTGCGGGAATTCGGTGGCGATGAGATGGGCCAGACCGAAGGCGATGTGGTTGCAAAGGAAGGTGCCGGCGGTGTGGGAGACGGACGCGGGTATGCCGGCTTTCAACAGGGATTCGGTGCAGGCCTTGACCGGTATCGAGGAGAAGTACGCCGCAGGCCCGTCGGCGACGATGGGTTCGTCGATGGGCTGATTGCCGTTGTTGTCCGCGCCCTCGGCGTCGTTGAGGTTGATCGCGACGCGCTCGATGGTGATGTCGGGGCGGCTGCCTCCCTGGCCCGTGGAGATGACCAGGTCCGGCTCCAGCCGCAGCATCTGCTTACGGAGTTCGGCTATGGAATCTCCGAATGCGCACGGCAGCAGGACCACCTCCAACTCGATTTCCTGCGGCGGTGATTTGGCCAGGAGTCGGCAGGCCTCCCAGGCGGAGTTCAGATGGTTTCGGCCGAAGGGTTCGACGCCGGTCAGCAGGACGCGAGAAACGGTGGCCTCCGAGGGTGAGGACAGCGAATTCGTCACACGCTGTCGGCCGGCCTGTGGGGAAACGGACAGGAGTGCACTGTGCGGGAGCGGTCGACCGGAGCGGAAATCCGTCCGGATGCTTGTTTCACGTCGCGTGCCGAAGTCCCCGCACAGAAGGAACGGCGAGCGGGCAGAGCGTGAGGGCGATCCACAGGAATCCGCCGATGAGCGCGACTCGGGGAGCCCCGAAGGCACTCGCCAAGGGTGCGGCCGAAAGCTGTCCCGCCGGAATGCCGATAAAGGACCCCAGATTGTCGTACGACGAGATCCGGGACAGCATGTTCTGGGGGATGTTCTCCTGCAGCGTGGTCTCCCAGGCGATGCTGTAAAGACCGAAACTCAGCCCGGCCAGGAACGCTGCGGCTGCCAGCCAGTACGCATTCGCGACGAGTCCCAGGGCGATCAGCGGGAGGCCCACCAGGCTCGCACACAGCTGTGCCACCGGCAGGAGCCGCTTCAAGGTGATGCGGTACATCACAACCGCGATGAGCAGGATGCCGATCGCCCTGACGCTGAGCACCATCCCCCAGGAGGTCTCGCCGATCCGGTCCTTCGCGATCAGCGGTCCCAGGACCGTCCAGATACCCACCTGAATGTAGTTGGCGACGCCGAACGAGGCGACGATCGTCCAGACCCAGGTCCGGGACCGGAATTCCGTCCATCCCTCACGGAGTGCGACGAACGCGCTGGCCTTCCGGGGTGGCGTCTTGCCGGTCATCTTGAGCCGGAACATACAGACCGCGGCGACGAAGTACGTGGCGGCGTCGACAGAGATCGCCCAGCCGCCGTTCGTGGTCGCCACAAGGGTGGCAGCAGCGGTGGGGCCCAGGACCTTCGCCGCGTTCTTGCCCGATCCCAGCACTGAATTCGCGCGCTGGATCTGCGACTTGGGCACGATATCCGGGACGATGCCACGCAGTGCCGGGTTCGTGAATGCCGCCAGGGTCCCATTCAGGGCTTCGAGCAGAACCAGAGCACCGAGATGGTAGTTGCCTGAGATCAGGATATAAGCGACAACAGCCTGCGTAAGACCGGCACCGAGATTCGACAGCAGAAGTACGAGTCGCCGAGAGAACCGGTCTCCGACCACTCCGCCGGCCAGTGTGAAAACGATGAGAGGAATGGTGTTGGCGGTGAGCACCGCCCCCATGTCGCCCGCGCTGCCCGACGCATTGAGAACTGCGAGGGACAGTGCCACCGGGGTCATCGAGCTGCCGAGCAGCGAGACGAGTCGTCCCGTGAAGAACCACCGGAATGCTGGCACATGGAAGGGGCTGGCGACATCTGCCCCCTGGTCTGGATCGTCTGCTGCGACTTCGGTTTTCAGACTCATTTCCAACCTTGCTTTGACACGTAAGGAGCCAGCGAATCGACGTCAGAGACTACAACATCAACGGCTCGTGCCTGCTGTGCAGTTGATAGTCCAGGCCACTCATGAACAAGAGTTTCTTACCTTCTGGCCTTCCCGAAAATTCGTCCGGGCGGCGTTGCACCCACGATGCGTGTTCGAGTTGCCGCCCTCGATTCCCCGGCGTGGACGGGTCCGGCAGCGGCCGGACCCGTCCACCGGCTCATTCTCAGTGGTCGTAGCTCATGGGGGCACCTCCTCCCGGATCGGTGGGCGGACTCATCACGGACACGACGTCCTTCCCGTGGCCCGGCTGGGCCAGGGAAGGCAACGACTCGCAGACGGCGGGGTCTGCGGATCCGCGCCCGTGAAACCTGAGTGGCTTGCCGTCACCGGCGGAAGGTGACGGGCAGGCGGTCAAGGCTTCGCACCGTTGCCGTGCGCCGACGCTCGGGGGGGCCGACGAGCCTCAGCGGCGCATCGGCGTCAAGGAGCCCGAGCACCAACTGCTTGACCGCCAGCTGGCCGAATATCGTTCCCAGGCAGGCGTGCGGCCCCCAGCCGAAGCCCAGATGCGGATTGGGAGAACGGTCCAGGACCAGTTCGTCCGGGCGCGGAAACTGCTCCGGGTCCCGGTTGGCGGCCGCCATCAGGGTCAGCACCGTCTGGCCGGGCTCGATGGCGGTGCCCCGGATCGTGGTCCGCCGGGTCGCCACGCGGCTGGTGCCCTGCGCCGGTCCGTCGAAACGGATCAGTTCGTCCACCCCGGTGTCGAGCAGCCGCTCGTCGCACAACCGGGCCAGCGCTTCGGGGTGCTGGAGAAGGGTGAGTGCCACATTGCCCGCGGTGGCGTACACGGTGCCGAAGCTCGCGTTGAACGTGACGCTGGTGGTGTTGCGGATGTAGTGCTCCGGGACCCGCGCCTTGGCCGCGTTCTTGCGGACGTCGTGCAGGGTCCCCGGCCGGTCGTTGGTCTCGAACCAGGAGTCGACCAACGCGTTGAACTGCTTCCGGGCTTGGTCCCCGGTCTCGACGACACCAGGCAGCAGTCCGTAGTCCATCCGGCGCGCGAGCGCGTCCGATATCTGCACATACGGCCCCAGCTCTGGCTCCTCGACGCCGAGGAGCTCGGCGGTGATCGACAGCGAGACGGGAGCGGCGACCTCGGTCATCCAGTTGAACTCCGCCCGGCTGGACATGCGATCGAAGATGTCCGCGACCTGCCGGCGTGCCCGGCGGCCGATGCCGTCGAGGTCCTGTGCCCGTAAGGAGTTGATGAACAGGCCCCGTAAGGAGGTCTGGTCCGGCGGGTCCAGGGACTGCACGCTCTGCCGGAATTCCGGCACATCCTCGCCCACTCGGCGGCGGTCCCTGGCGAACAGTGCGTGGTCACGCAGGACGTCACGGCAATCGCGGTAGCGGGTGAGCACCCATGACGCCAGCTGTTCGTGCCAGAAGACGGGGGTCTCCTCCCGCAGACGGGCGTACAGGGCATAGGGGGAGGTGAGTGTGCCGGGATCGAGCGGGTCGTAGTGCAGCGAGGAGGTGGCGGAGGCGTCGTGGGAGAGGTTCATGACCGCGCTGCCTCCAGAGGGGCTCCGTCGTGGATCTGTTCCACGGCGGCCACCACCGCATCGATCATGCGCTGGCACTCGTCGACGGATCGTGCTTTCACCGCCGCGCAGCCGACCCCCAGGGTCGAGGCGTCCGCCATGTCCCGCATGGTGCTGCCGCGTTCGAGTCGCATGATCACTTTATCCACTCCCGGAACCTTCATGATTTCTCCGGCTTCGACATGGTTCAGCTTCCCCGGGGCGGTGGGGAGGATGGTCCAGCCGTGGGTCCATTCCGTTTCCCCGGCCCACCGCGGTATGTGATCCCCGGTGATGACGCGCGCACTCGCCTCATAGATGTCCACACCGATTACCCGCTCCGTCATCTCGCCCACGATCCCGCCGCCCGGACGGCAGGCCAATTCACTGGCGACGAATGTTCCCGGTTCACCGAACACTTCGAGATGGAACACCCCGGTGGTGAGTCCCAGTGCCTGCAGCGCGCGCGAGGCGAGGTCGGCGGCCGAATCGTAGACGTCCCGATGCTGTGTCGGCGTCATGGCTATCGAGCGAATGGGCTTGCCGTATTTCGTGCACAACAGCGGTTCACTGTATCGGGAGACCATGAAGGCCGACAGTTTTCCGTCCTGCACGATGCCGTCGAAATGCCACTCCCGGCCTTCGACGAACTGCTCGACCATGGCCCGCCCACCGTCGATGGAATTGGCTGCCAGGACGAACTCGCCCACGGAGCGTGCCACCTTCACCGACTTGCTCGCCCCCTCGGCCAGCGGCTTCACGACGAGCGGGAACCGAAGACCGCTCTCGGCGAGCCAGCGTTCCGCCTCGGCTTCCGACTCAAGGCTGTTGCACAGCACGCGCCACGCGGTCGTGGGCACCCCGGCGGCATTCCATTTCTTCTTCTGCACCCCTTTGTCGCGGCAGGCGAGCGCCTCTGCGGGAGACAGCGATCGGGCCCCGATCAATTGGCCCAGGACCGCCGTGGCGACGACGGCCCACTCGGTCGTCGTGACGACCGCGCCGATCGGGTTCATCGGTTCCAGGTGGTGGACGGCGGACCAGAGTGACTCGACCTTGCGATAGGAGTCCACCGCGCAGACGCGGTCCACCTGGTCGCGCAGGGCGGCCACCCGTCCCCGGTGGCCCGGCTCGTACAGCAGGGTGATCTCGTGTCCGTCGGCACGCAGCCCACGTACGATCTCTGCGCGCGGCCCCACGAGTACGACGTGCATGGTTGTCCTCCGATACACATGCTGGACTCAGTTCCGACTGGTACCGGGAATGTCGACGGCGACGAGCAATTCGTCGCGCAAGCGGATCCATTCGCACTGATCGCTCGCGTACAGCTCTTCCCGGTACCACGCCTCGACCCTTGAGACGTGGCCTTTCGATATCCGGTAGCGCGGCAGGTCTCCCCAGTAATACAGATGACCGCCCGGCGCCTTCAACCAGCGGAATGCTCGGGGCAGCGGGCTTTTGGACTTCCCGCTGTTCACCGCGGCCAGAAGGTTGCGAATGTAGTTGATGTGCCGCTCTGCTCGACGCTCGTCCCACACCTTTGTCCCGAACAGACTCTTGGCCTGCTCGATGTCTTCGTCACATGGCCGCGCCCCGACCAGGACATCGCGTATGTCGGAGTCTTCCACGCCACCGAGCGGAAAAGTCACCACCGGTTCCCGGATCAGTGCATTCCCGGCGGCCCGAGCATACTCACGATCATGTGGGCTCATGAAGTCGTTGTAAAGCCCATACGTCTCACCGCCGTCGGTCCGCACCGTCCACAGGATCTTGGCGGAAAGCGGCGTGTCCCACCAGCCGAGGATATTGGGGCGCCAGGCCCATCCTGCCAGAACCAGCGCCATGAGAACCACGCTGAGAAGCCAGGGCCACACACCGAAATGGATCGGATCACCGCCGTGGGAGACGACGAGGACGGACAAGACGGCCAGCACGACGCCGATGACGATGTTCTCCCAGAACAGCAGGCCGGAGGTCAGCGCGACCACGCAGTTGAACAGGACAGCGCCGAGAACTGCGAGAACGAAGAGCCAGATGTGCGCGAAGGCCAGCAGCCCCGCGAGTTCGATGAGCATCGTCGCGCTGTTGAGCAGCGCGGCGGCTGGACGTAGTCGTCTGACGACCCGTGAGACGGTCCGGGCCGGCACGAATCGCGCCCACCCCCAGGAGTAGGAAGTGGCCACCAGTAGGTCGGTCCGGTTGTCCAGCATCCACGACCAGGGAAAGCGCCCCAGTCTCGCCTTGCTCCAAGCCGCCGTCACATAGTGGCTCAGGTACACACCGCCCAGGAGGACCGCCAGGGTCGTATTGCGCGGGGCCGCCGGTGCCACCCCGAGCGTGTGCGTCACACCGGCGCCGAGCGACAGACAGAAGCCGGCTTTCACCATCCGGATGCAGACGTTCGAGTGGTGCGTCCAGCCGCCAAGCCGCCCGCACAGCAGCACCACGGCGATCAGGGCCAGGCACGGCCAGCGAAGCGCGGCGGCACCGGCGACGAAGACGGTCAGCCTGTCGGCGCGCTGCCAGCCGAGGCCCAGGGCCGCGTCGTAGTCCAGGGTGAGGTACTTCCAGAGGACGAGTGCCAGCGCCACGGTCGGCACCCACGCCAGGCCCGCGCGGGCCGTGTCCCCGCAGACCGCCACGACCGCGCTGAGGACGGCGACGACGGAGCCCGCCGCAACCACCTTCCGCAGCCTGGTCGCCCCCTCCGGATAAGCGCCGTTGAGTGCCGCGGCGGGATAGCGGCCGGTGCCCAGGCGCACGGCGCACCACCCGGTCACCGGCGAGACCACCCAGCGGTACAGGGCCAGGGTCAGCGCGAGTTCGGCGGCGACCCGCGCCGCATCAGACGCCGGCATGCCGGTCCGAGCGTCCGCGGTCGTCGGGGTGCGGTCCGGCGTCCGGTACCCGGCATTCGGTCGTGGGACATGCCATGGTTTTTTTCTCCGCGCTGTCGGTGCATTCGCCGTGGAATGCGGTGGGGAAGGGGGCCACGTGCGCCGGGCAGCGGACGCCGGGCGGTGTCACCGCCGGACCAGGTAGCTGCTCACTCGGGGCCGGATGCCCCGGTGCAGCGGGTCGCGCACCGCGCGGCACAGCAGGCCGACCGGCGTCAGGACCAGGTAGTAGAAGAGGAACAGGGCGGCTCTGCGCATGTGTGCGCCTCCGGGTGCCTGGTGGAGTCAGTCGAGGGGGATGTCGCTGCGCCAGTCGCCGCCCTCGTGCCATGCGGGCTGCTCCTCCTTGCGCAGGATGAAGCCACCGAGGACGAGCATGTCGATGTCGGTCCGCATGAAGCACGTGACGGCGTTGGCCGGCGTGTTCACGATCGGTTCGCCGCGCACGTTGAAGGAGGTATTGACCAGCACCGGGCAGCCGGTGCGTTCCTTGAAGGCGGACAGGAGGCGGTAGTACAGGGGATTGTCCACTTCGGCGACCGTCTGAATTCTCGCCGACCCGTCGACATGGGTGACGGCGGGCAGCAGGGATCGCTGCACCTTCAGCAGGTCCAGGCCGGAGACTCCATCGGGCACGGGCCCTGTCAGCCTCTTGTCGGGCGCGATGTCGGCCACCAACAGCATGTAGGGACTGTCCTGGTTGAGCAGGAAGTAGTCGCGTGCGTCGGGTGCCCGTACGGACGGTGCGAAGGGCCGGAAGGACTCCCTGAACTTGATCTTGAGGTTCATCGTCGACTGCATGGCGGAATCGCGCGGATCACCCAGGATCGACCGGTTGCCCAGCGCGCGCGGCCCGAACTCCATCCGCCCTTGGAACCACCCGACGACCTTTCCGCCGTCGAGCGCCACCACGGTCTCCTGGATCAGCGCGTCCGGTTCTGGCCTTGAGTAGGTCAGCCCGTGCTCGTCGAGGCAGGCCCGGATCGCGTCGTCGTCGTAGGCGGGTCCGAGGAGGGCTCCCGCCATCCCGTCGCGCCCGGTGCCCAGGTGGGCACGCGAGGCACCGCGCTCCAACGCGACGGAGAGGGCCGCGCCCAGGGCGCCGCCCGCGTCCCCCGCGGCCGGCTGTACCCAGATCTCGTCGAAGATCTTGCGGTCGGCGAGCTTTCCGTTGGCGACGCAGTTCAGGGCGACTCCGCCGGCCAGGCACAGCCTTCGCTCCCCGGTGAGCCAGCGCGCTGTCCGGGCCAGCCGGGTGACGACCTCCTCTGTGACCTGCTGCACCGATGCGGCCAAGTCGAACTCTCGCTCGGTGAGCGGGCTTTCGGGACTGCGTCGCGGTCCTCCGAAGAGCGCCTCGAAGCGGCGGCCGGTCATCACGTGATCGTGCAGATAGGCGAAGTAGCGCATGTTCAAGCGGAAGGAGCCGTCCGGCTTGATGTGGATGAGCCTGCGGCGGATCACCTCCGCGAAGCGGGGCCGGCCGTAGGGCGCCAGCCCCATCAACTTGTACTCGCCCGAGTCGACTTTGAAGCCGCAGAAGTACGTGAAGGCCGAGTACAGCAGGCCGAGCGAGTGCGGGAATCTCACTTCGGCCAGCTGCCGGAGGCGCGAGCCGCGACCGTGCCAGAGCGTGGTAGTGGCCCACTCCCCCACACCGTCGATGCACAACACCGCAGCGGACTCGTACGGGCTCGGGAAGAAAGCGGACGCCGCATGGGAGGCGTGATGGCGTCGGCAGACAACGGGGGGAACCTGTCCGAGGCCGAGCCCGGCCAACTCGTCACGCACCGTCTCGCCGGCACGTCGCTTCCACGCGAGCCAGTCGGGCAGCGCCTCCCGGAAGGGAGCGAAACCGTACGGGACGGCCGCGGCGAAAGTCGTCAGGACTCTTCGGAACTTCAGACTCGGATCCTCGTAGTAGACGACAGCCGACACGTCGTCGAGCTTGGCTCCGCTCTCCTGGAGGCAGTACCGAACCGCCTGGGCGGGAAACGAGGGGTCGTGCCGGCGTCGGCTGAACCGCTCCTCCTGCGCAGCCGCGCAGGGGGTGCCGTTCTCGACCAGTGCCGCGGCGCTGTCGTGGTAGTAGGAGGAGATCCCGAGCACCAGGTCAGGCATTTCAACGTCCCCTCGGGTGCGGTGAGACCAAGGCCGGGATCAGTACAGCGGATACATCGTGGAGTCGCCATCTTCGTTCTTCTTCCGGCGGAACGACAGTTTCCTGAAGAGGCCGCCGATGAAAGGTATTTTCCAGAGCACCTTGGACATGACCAACCTTTCCGTGAACCTACGCAGAAACCATTTCAGCGAGGCCGCCAGTTGTGGAATCAGAGGAATTACACCAACCCACGGAGCATAGCCACGAACTGAATTCAGCGGGATTTACGACCACCGAGAACCGGGCCTGATCATTAAGCGGACAAGACGATACTCAGGGCTGTTTCTCGACGTCAAGCTGCGCTTCCGTCCGGAGATACGGAAACTTCTTCCCTGCCGACGACGGTCGTCGGACGCCGGCAAGCCACGATGAAACCGGTTGTACCGCGATTACACCCGAGCACCCGGACGTGCGGCCCGCTCTGCAAAGTCGAGCCATGCCTTCGCGCATTCCCGCGCCAGGTCTGCCACCGAATCAGCCTGATGCGGCGGCACGTTGGCGATCAAACGATCCCATTCCCCCGCACGGGCAATATGGAGCTCCAACAAACGCAGCAGGAAACGACCGGTCTCAGTCATCCGGAAAGAGGGGTCCTGGCAGAGCGCCTGGTACCTCGCCATACGGTCCGCGGCACCGTCCCGGCACGGGACGACCGCCGGGCCGCACCGCAGAGCCTGTCCCGCCGTACGCGGGGCGCGCTGCGGGAGAGGATGGGACGGCGGGCCGGGCCGCGTCACGGCGACCGGTGGGCCGCCGCCCGCCGACACCCGTTCCGCGGGCGCCTCCTGGATGGGGGGGCTCGTCTTCCGCCTCGGCAGATGCCTCGCCTTGCCGTCCCGGCCGACCCGTACCGCCGACTGAGGAATTTCCTCAGTCGACCGCGCCCGTACGGCGCCGACTGTCTTGGGCGACAGACCGGCCAGGCCCGCGATCCTGCGGTCCGACCAGTCGGGGTGGGTACGCACGATGCGTGTGGCGGCCGCCGTTCGGTCAGCGAGGGTCAGGGGCAGTCCGTGTCTGACGTTTGCCTGGACCGCCCGGACGAACGCCTCGTCCTCGTCACCGTCGAAGAACTCGACGGCGATCACCTCACGGCCCGTCAGTTCCGCCGCCCGCAGCCGATGCGCCCCGTCGATCACCCTCATCGTCCAACGGTGCACCAGGATCGGCGGAAGCTTGCCCTCGGATTCGGCCAGCAGACAGGCGTGATGGTTGTCGACTCCCTTCTGCCGCAGCGAATCACCCACGTGAAGTGAGGCTATCGGTAGGGAACGCACCGTTCTCCGGTCGCCGGGTTCCGATTCCACGCGCATCATGCCGTCCGAGGCGTCCATGATCCCCCTTCTCCATCGAGCCGGGCCCGGCCTCCGGAGCGCACACCCTGAGGACGGCCCACGATTGCGTCATGTGTCACGAGTAGCGGCAAAGGCGACTCCGGCTTCTACTGCGGTCCGCCTCGGCGAGGCATCGGGACATCCGGCCAGCGCCAGCAACGGCAGCCCGCAAGACGAGTCCGACCGCACCACCTCGCCGACCACATCCCTGCGCCGGCTGCTCCGAACAGCGAACGCCGACGCGGTCCTCCCGCCGGAGCCGGGCCGCATGAACGCGCCTAAGCCCGCCGACGACACACACGGTCACCCGATGCGCGACGACGGAGGGCAACGGCCCAATCACGCGTGCGAGTTCCCGCACATCCGCTTCGTCCACTCCCGCGATCCGCGGCGGGTCGGTCCACCCCGGCACGTCAAGCAGAAGGAGCGCCGCCAGGGTGTACCCGTCCCGGGTGGCTCGTTCCAGATCCGCGGCCTGCCCTGAGTCGTTCACACCTCGAGCGGAATTCACGCCACAGGACGCTAGGCAGCGGACGGTGGAGCGTCAATCCGTCCGCTGGAGCAGACGGGCCCGTTCCAGCCGCCCCGGTCGAACACCCGTGACCGCCCGGGGCGGCGCATCCGGCCCGTACCTCTCACACCTTGTTTCCAGGTCATCGCTCTCATCGGCCGCTCGCGCACCCGGCGTCGCACCCGTCACAGACGAGCCACGCGCGAGCTCAACTCCCAGAAGGTCGACCGAATTGCACTCACTGCGCGCCCTGAAATGAGCCACACTGATCCGGGGTGGCGCTGTCCACTGGAGCGGACGTACGAAAGGTGGCGTATGGACAGGGGCGAGGCAGATCATCGCGACACAAGTCGGCCGCTGCTGGAGAACCTCGACGAACGGCTCAGCCACCTGGTCTCGACCTACTACCCGGACGAGCGCAAACGCCCGGGATATGCGCGGCTCGCCCAACTGATCCACGAGAGCACCGGCAAAACGATCTCCGGGACCTATCTGTGGGAACTCGCCACCGGCCGGAAGCGCAATGTGACACTGGAACAACTTGCGGTACTCGCCGAGTTCTTCGGCGTTCCGCTCGAGTACTTCGTCAACGACGAGGTGTCGCGCCGGGTCGATGCGCAGCTGAAACTCGCCATCGCGCTCCGCGATACGAAGGTGCGCAGCCTCGCGCTCAGGGCCGAGGGCCTGTCGTCCGCGAGCCTGGACGCCCTCCTGACCATCGTCAACGAAGCCCGGCGCGTGGAGCATCTGGAGCACGTCAGCGAACAGGAGGAGCCCCCGCCGCCCACCCGCACCCATGACGCCCTGCCCTACGACGCACCCCACGCCGACGACCGGCTGGACCGCCCCGGAGCCCGCAGACACTGACCCCGTGCCCGCTCCCTCGGTCCCGGTCCCCCCACCTGAAGAAAGGCCCCGACGCGGACACTCATGTCTTACGGATCCTTCAGGCTGCGACGTCGCTGCCGAGCGGTGATCGACCGGCTGGAACTCCCCTCCACCCTGTCCATCGAGATCCTGTGCCGCCATATCGCCGCGCGGCGCGGGCGGCCGTTGCATCTTCATCCGCTGCCGCGTGAGGCCGCCACCGCCGGTGCCTGCGGCATGTGGCTGGCCACCGATGCCGAAGACCACATCTTCTACGAACAGCGCACCGCGCTCCTCCACCAGGAACACATTGTGCTGCACGAGATCGGGCACATGCTGTTCGACCATGGGGCGTCGGACGAGGACGGCACCGGCTGGGGCTCGTTCCTGCCCGACCTCGACGTGAACGCGGTGCAGCGTCTCCTGCGCCGCACGAACTACGCTACCAGCCAGGAACGGGAGGCGGAGTTGTTCGCCAGTGTTCTCGGGACCCTCGTGTGCAAGACCTCCCGTAGGCACGCCGATGGTGCCCTCGGCCGCCTGGAGGCGGCCCTGGGAGTGAACCCACGGCACGGCACGGCATGACCCACGACGCAGCCACGCTCGGCTCCGAGTTGGAGCTGCCCAGTGTGCTGCTGCTATGGATCGCGGTGCTGCTGCGCGCGCCCTCCGGCCTGCGTTCGGCGGCCCAGCGTGGCGTGCTGCTGGCCGTGGCCACCGCAGCCGCGGCCATGACGCTCGATCAGCCGTCCGTCCTGCACGAGGCCGCCCACCACAGTGAGGCCAACGTCGTGGCGGCGGCCAGGAACGCCATCGGCGTCCTGTCTGCAGGAGCCGTGCTCTCCTTCGTGGCCCAGGTGACCGCGGAGGGCCGTCGCCTCCAGACGGCCATCGTCCTCGCCGCCGGCGCCATAGTAGCCCTCCTGCTCGTCCTGGATCTCGCGGCCGAGCCGCACCTCAAGATCGGCATCCCGACCAGCGGGGCGCCGCACCCCTCCCTCGTCTACTGGCTCGTTCTCATGAGCACGCATCTGGCGGCCAACGCCCTGTGCGTGTCGATGTGCCTGCGCTACGGCGCGACTTCCGCGCACCGGTCGCTGACCCTGAGCCTGCGCCTGTTCGGTCTGGGTACGGCTCTGGTGGAGGTCTACTGGCTGGGGTATCTCCTACGGGTCACCACGGATGCCGACTGGCCCCTGCCCTGGCTTCCCCTGCTCATGAACCTGCACGGTGGGCTGCGCGCCCTGGCCATCCTGGTGCCGACGTACTCCGCCTTCCGGCGCGCCGTCTCCGACATCGCCGCCGCCTGGCGGCTGTGGCCAATGTGGCACGACCTCGTGATGGCGGTCCCGCACGTCGCCCTGACTTCACCGCGCCACCGGATCTGGGACGTTGTGTGGCCCCGTATACCCTATCACATGCTCGCCTACCGCAGGATCATCGAGACCAGGGACGCCATTCTGGCGCTTACGGACCATGGCCTTCCGCCTCAGGCGCCGCCGCGCCGCAGGCGGCCCAGTGCCGAGGCGAGCGGGGACATCGCTGCCCTGGCCGCCGCCGTCAAGAGCGCCCGGGACGCGAAACTGCGGGGGCTCGATCCGGCGCCCTGTACACCGCGCTTCAACTCGACGGGCCGCACAGATCTCGCGGGCGAACGGGCCTTTCTGCTCCACATGGTCAGGGCCTATCGATCCGCGCCCTCGCACGTCGATTCGGAACCATCGCGGGCGGCGGAGAACTGAGCCCGGGCCACGGCCGGAAGCCTTCCGCCCGGTGAGCTCCGTGACGATGAACGAATTGTTGGTGGAGTCGCGGTGCGGCGGACGCAGGCTGGGCGGCGTCGGAAACCTGTCAACGGAAACTGTGATCGGCTCACGACCGCGCTAGACGTTTCCTCGGCAGTCTTCATCCACTGCCCCGTGCAGCCGGACGCCACCCCGCCCCGGACGCGTGTCACGCCAGATCTCCCGGGCGTCGCCATGGCTCCTCGCAGTATGTCAGGGGGCCGCCGCAGCATAGCCGACTTGTAGGCCACCCTGGCAGTGCACCATGAACTCCGACGCTCCTGTCGGTTCTTCACCGCCGATTCGCACCTAGACCATGGGAAACCACACCCAGTCCGCCTCCCCCGCTCTTGAAAGCCGCCGATCCCGGCAGCAGTCTTCACAGCGTCATCCCGCCCTGGCCGAGCCTGCGTGCCGGGTCAGCAGGCCGGGGCATCGGGGTGCTGATCGAGCCAGGCCAGGCCGGCGGGGTCGAGGTGATGGCGGGCGCGGGTGACGGCGACGTAGGCCAGGCGGGCCTCGTCAGGGTCGATGGGGCCGGGCACGGGGCGGCCTTCGGCGTCGAGTTCGTCGGTGTCGGCAGGCGGGGTGAAGTCGGCAGCGATGCGCACCTGGGGCCATTCGCGGCCTTTGGCCTTGTGGGCGGTGGAGACGGTGATCTGGGCGTGGGTTTCGGGGACCAGCCGGTCGACCGCCTGGAGGATGGCGTCGGGGCCGTGGCCGTCGACGAGGCCTACGAAGGGCTGGAGGTCGGCGCCGGCGGGGTCGAGTTCGGCGTAGTCGCGCAGTTCGTTCCAGGTGGTGAACAGCACCAGTTCGGGGTGGTGGGTGCGCCGCCCCTGGATGAGGTCGCGGGCGGCGTGGGCCAGGGCGCGCAGCGCGTCTCCCCCGCCGGCCAGTGCGGTGGGGGTGCCGGCCTGCTGGAGGGCGAGGATTTCGGTGACGGCGCCGATGTTGGTGCGGCACAGCACCGCGCCGGTCCGGTGGGAGTGGGGGCCGATGACGGTGGGGATGTCGGCGCTTCCGCTGAGCCTGATGGGGGCGTCGGCAAGGGTGAGCCAGCGGTTGGCTTCGGCGGCCAGCGCGGCGCCGAAGCGGAAGGAGCGGGTAAGGGTGAGGTGGTGGCCGGTGAAGCCGGTCATGACGTCGCGGGCGCCGCGCCAGCCGTAGATGGCCTGGGCCGAGTCGCCGACCATGACGACCTGGGTGCGTTCCTGCTGGGCGAGGACGATGTGCTCGAGGACGGGGTTGGTGTCCTGGGCTTCGTCCAGGAGCAGGAAGTCGGCGTCGAGGACGGGCTCGGTCAGGGCCCACATCTTGAGGTAGTGGTCGTGCTCGAAGCGGACCGTGCCCGCTGCGGGGTCCTGCAGATCCTGCCAGGCTTTCGCGGCGTACGGCAGGAGCAGGTCGGCGAGTTCGGCGTGGGCGGCCTCGGTTTCGATGCCGCGCAGGTGCGGCACGTGGTGGTGGGCGAGTTCGGTGTCGGCGGACTGGCAGTAGCGGGTCACGGTGCGCAGCACCGTATTGGACAAGGTGGCGGGCAGCAGGTCGCGGCCCAGGATGCGTACGGGGGTGTTCAGGCCGAGGTCCGCTCCGGTCTTCCAGCCGGGCCGGCGGGGGCTGTTCAGGCGGTCGCGGTAGCGGTGGCCGAGGGCGGCGTAGGCCAGGGAGTGGGCCGTTTTGCACTGGACGGTCGAGGGGAAGCGGGCGGCGGCGTCCTGGGCGATGGCGCGGTTGAAGGCGAGGTAGCGGCCGCGGCGGGTGGGGTTTTGCTCAGCGAGGAAGGCGAGCGTGGAGGTCTTTCCGGTGCCGGCGCCGGCCTGGATGACCAGGTGGTGGCCGCTCGTGAACGCCTCGAGTGCGGCGGCCTGTTCTGCCGTGGGGGTGAAGTTCATGGGTGGGGGTCTCCGTAAGGCCGTGGCAGACCGCGGGTGCGGGCATGCGGGACGGACCTGCATCGGCTGATGCAGGTGCCGGAGTGAAAGGTGGCAGCCGGTGAACCGGTCTTCGGGGCGTGTCGCGCCTGACGCCTTCGAGAGGGTGACGGAAAGGGAACGCCAGGGCTGCGCTCGCACGGATGGGCGAGTGCGGGGTCCCGATCGGGTGAGGATTCTCAGCGGGCCCGGGGTTCTCCGTGCGGGGGTTCGTGGCCGGTGCACAGGGGGGCGAGGAGCTCGCCCAGCGGGAGGCCGAAGGCGTGAGCGAGGGCGTGCCAGGTGGCCAGGGTGCCGATGGTGCGGCCCTGCTCGATCTCGATCAGGGTGCGCCTGGACAGGCTGCTGCGAGCGGCGAGTTCGTCGTAGCTCCAGCCGCGCTCGGCGCGCAGCCGGGACAGGTCCTGGCGCAGCGCCGTCGGGTCCGGGTCCGGCGGCGGGAAGATCGTCACCTGCCCATCCGATGGTGCAGTCCCCCGCCCTGACAGTGCAGACCTCTGCCCTATTTGTGGGCCCGGGCAGGGCAGAGCTCTGCACTACGGTGTCCGCTCGTCGCCCCTCCCCCGGCGGCGCCCCGATCCCGCCCTCACTACATGGCCGAAGGGATTCCATGGCCCTGCCCGCACGCGCCTGGAGCGTGACCATCAGCGCGCATGCCGGACGCCCGACCGTCACCTGTAGCGCGTGCCGCTCCTTCGCCGCCCAGCCGGGCATCCCGGTGTCGCGTCAGGCGCGCCACCACCTCGCCGGCCATCTCCTCGACACTCCGCTGCCCGCGCACCTGCGGACCTGCCAGTGCCGTGAGCACGGGTGCGTCTGGCACCGGCCGCCCACTGCCTGCTCCGGACCACTGGCGCTGCTGCTGATCTGCGGCGACAACGGGCGCACCTGGCGCCTGGCCGACGCCTGCCGGGGATGTTCCCGCTCGATCCCCCACGCCGCCGCTGTCCCCGAACCCCCTCGTGCCGCCCCGCTCACCTCCTCACCCCCGCCTGCAGAACTCGCCGCCGACCACGGCGAGTGGGTGGAGGCCCTGTGAGACAGCCCGCACCCGGCCGCCCACCCGCATCCGCGGTCGCGTCACCGTGTCCGCCCGCCTCACGTGGGGTGCGTCCTGCCCACCGGGCACAAGGCGGTGCCCGGCCGGAACCGGTGCGAGCCCGGCGTACGCACGGCGGCCGCGGGCGGTCCCGTGGCAGTGTGCGGGCCGCTCACCGGGAGCAGCCGCCTCCCGGTACCGGGAGGCGGCACGGGACGGTTGGTGCCACGCCGCGCCCGCACCGTGGCTGCGCCGGATCGGGTGGGCAGCCTGCGCGCGTTGCCCACTCGATCCGGTGGGTGCGCGCCCGGCCCCGCTTCCCGTGCCGGGACGGGCCGTTGGAGTACCCGACAGCAGGCGGGCGATCCGAAGGAACCGCGGTGGCAAGGGACTTCTTCTGTGAGCGGCTGGTGCTCACATCGGACGGCGGGGTGCGGGAGATCGATCTGGCCCACGCGGTGGTGTGCGTCGTCGGGCCGATCGACACCGGCAAGACCACGCTGGCCGACTGCATCAAGTACGCGCTCGGGCTGCCCGTCGCCTGGCGGGAGGTGCCCGGGGAGCGTCTGCAGACGGTGACGCTGTTCGTACGGATCGAGGGGATGCGCATCGGGCTGCGACGCTCCCTGGTCCGGGACGTGTCCGACGTCGAGCTCCTGGACAGCAACGGAGGCGGCGCCGAGGAGATCCTCGGTGTGGAGACGCAGCCGGACGGCGGGCGGCGGGTGGTGGGCGAGGTGCTGCTGGACCTGCTCGGCCTGGGCGAGATGTTCGCACCTCCCTCCGCCGTGGCCCTGCTGGGCGCCGGGGCACGGCTGACCTTCGAGCAGCTGTACGCGATGTGCTACCTCACCCAGGACGTGGTGGACGGCACGGAGTCAGTCAGGGGCAAGGCCAACACCGCCCAGTCCTACCGGACCGTGGTCGAACTGCTGCTCGGGCTGACCGACGGACCGATGCGGGTGCTGACGGCCCGCAAGGACGAGTTGACGCGCACCCTGACTGACCTGAGGCGGCGGACGGAGACCATCAGTGCGTTTCTGACCGGCAGCGCCGCCGACCTCGAGACGGAGCTGGCGCGCTCGCACGAGGAGGAGTGCGCGGCGCTGCAGCGTCTGGAGGAGTTCAAGGGCCGGATGCGGGCCGCCACTGCGCACGCCGACCCGCTGCGCCGCCGTGTCCTGGAGGCGGAGCAGGTGCTCGAGCGGTGCCGGCGTGCGGTCGCCGAGGGCGAGCACGCGCTGGGGCGCCAGCAGCAGGTACAGCAGCTGACCGACCAGCGCGCCCACGGCCCCCAGCCGTGCTCACCCTGCCCGGTGTGCCGCGCCGATCTCACCGTGCGGCCGGTTCCCGAAGGGGACTGCCCGTTGTGTCTGAGCGCGCTCGATCCCGCCGTCCTGGCACAGTCCCTGCACGCGGCGCAGGACGCGCTGGCGGCGGCGGAGCGGCAGCTGACCGAACAGGTCAAGGCCCACAGCGAGGCACAGACCGCGTGGGAGCAGGCCCGCATCGAGCTGGATGCCCGCACCCGGGAGGAGATCAGCCCGCTGGCCGCGCAGATCGAAGGGCTGGCCGCGGCCCATGCGACGGCCCGCACCCGGACCACGCTGCTGGAACGGCAGCTGGAGCCGCACCGCCGGCTGGCCGAGCTGCACCGCTCCGTCCAGACGTGCGAGGACGAGCTGAAGGGCGTGCGGGAGGAGATCCGCACCCGCAAGAACCTGCTGGCCCACCGGCGGACCACGCTCGGCGAGTTCGAGGAGCACTTCACCGAACTCGTCGGCTCCGTCGGCCTGCCCGGCGATCCGGGCGCCCGGCTCAACCACACCTCGCTGCTGCCGCAGGTACGCGCCGGGAACCTCACCAAGGTCGGGCACGGGGTCCGCTGCGCGATCAACGTCGTGTACCGGATGGCGTTCCTCAGCTACGCGCTGGTGACCGGGGCGACGGACCTGCCGTCTTTCCTCGTCATCGACTCCCCCCGCAAGAACGTCGGGTACGGGGCCGACGACCAAGAGCTCGTCGGCCGGCTCTACACCCACTTCCTCGATCACATCGCCGGAGTGCGCAGCGGTGGTGCGCTGCGCGCCCGGCCCCACCAGATCATCATCGTGGACAACGATCTGCCCCAGCTGCCCAAGCGGCTGCTCGATCAGATGCACGTCATCGAGCTGAGCCGGGACAACCCGCTCGTCCCCTGAAGACGGCGGGCCAGCCCGGCCTGCTCGCGACCGCTGTGCGGAACCGGTACCGGCTTGAGGTGAATCGGCTCAGGTCGCAGAGTTCCGTCACAGTGGCCCGGCGAGTTCTGGGTGTCAGGTGCCAAAGACCGATTGGTAGGCAGCTTGGCCCTGGACGGCGAGTGCCGTGAGCCCGGCGGTGACGGTGGTGATCCCGTCCAGGCGCGCCCGCACCCGGTCGTAGGCGGCGCGGATGCGGCTTGGGTCCCCGCCGTCCGGGCGGAGGGCGAGCTCATAAGGGAGCGAAGCAGCGGTGGTGCACTCACTGGTCGCGTGTTTTGCGGAACGCCTCGGCGTATGCGGGGTCGTGTGCCTTCAGCGCGGCAAAAACCCGGTCGAGGTGGGGAGACTGGAGCAGCGATTCGGGGTCCTCGCCGTCGGCGTCCGGGTGGATGGGGATAGGGACGACGACGGATGTCTGCCCCACGAGGTGGTGGCGTTGGCGCATCAGCGGCGTCAGGCCGTCGGTGAGCTGTACGGCGGTGCAGGAGGCGTCAGCAAGCACGACGGCGTCGATGTCCTGCGGGCAGGGATCGGTGGGACACTGGCACCAGATGACGGGCTGGCTGTGGGTGTCGGACGTACGGCGCTCGGGCGAGACGATGATCTCCGCGTCGAGCATCTGGGTCGCCAGCTGCAGGGCGAAGTGCTGGGCCTGGTCGCGGGTGCTGTGGATGGACACGATGCGGCGCGGAGAATGGCGTTCGATGGCGTGGGCGGTGCCGATCGCCGCAGCGCGCAGGCGCGGGAAGTGGGCCAGATCGGGCACCGCGAGGACATCGATCCGGTAGGGGGAAAGCAGCCCCTTGCGGACGAGTTCGGTGCGCGACACGGACGGCTGGATGTGCCCGAACAACTGGTTGCCCGGCATGTCGACGCCGCCGTCGTCCACTTCCCCGTCGCGGGCGGTCGGCGTGGGCAGGATCTGAGGTGTGGCGGTCAGGTACAGGCGCGCGAAGGCGGGAATGGCGTCGTCGTAGTGGATCGCCGCATAGGGGTGGTCGGCCGTGACCGGCTCGGCGGCGGTGCGGTGCGCCTCCTCGATCACCATCTGGTCCCACGGCGGGAGTTGGTGATCCAGGTGGCTGCTGGCGATGACCTCGGCGTCGTCGTGGCAGGCCACCAGAATGGCTCCGCCTCCTTGGGCTGCCATCCAGAGGGCGACGTCCCGGGCGGTTGCCAAAGCGGCGGTGCTGCCTTGCCCCACCGTCACTACCTTCAAGGTGGCGATGGGGGTGTCGCAGTGCAGGCGCCAGGTTTTGATGACGTCGCGGAGAGCCGCTGCATCGGGGACCAGGAGCAGGGTCTTCGCCGTGGGCTGTGCCTGGCTGAGGCCGCTCGCCGCCACGGTGGTCTTGCCGCCCCCGGCCGGCATGGCGAAGGTGAGCCGCCGTCCGCCGTCGCGCAGCACCAGCTCGAGTCCGTGCGGCCAGGACCGCCCCGCCAGCCAGACGGTAGGGGTGGGGGCCTCGTGCACGGTGCGGGCGTTGGCGGAGGTGTAGGAGGATCCGGTGCGGTAGGCCCGCCGACGGGCGCTGCTCTTGCGGGCGTGGTCCTTGGGCATGACATGACCTCGAGTCCCGCCGCGCGCTGCCCCATGTCCACGGCGCGGCGTCGAGTGGCATGCGGGCAGTGGTGAAGTCTGCTGCACATGGTGCAGCTCGCGCAGTTGATGCTGCCTCGCCGGAACGTGGTCCGGGCACCTTCGCCGCGAAAACAAGGGGTCGTTCATGGGCCGGCCCCTCGGCGTGGGCCGATGCGCTCGGCCTGCCACAAGGCTACACTCCGCTTCCGGTCCCAAGGACCGGAGCCCGAAAAAATGCCCGCTGCCAGGGCGGCAGGGCGCGATGCGGGTTCGTTTCGTTGGCCGCGCTCCGCCCCTCGCCCGGAACCCGGCCAGTTGAGCGGTCGGCGGCGCTCAGGAGAACGACCTGCGCGGCCACCTGTTCACCGACGCCGACGGCCGCTGCACCTTCACCGCTGACGGGGTCGACGGAGGCGATGCGGCCGAGGGAAGGTGCCGCGGCCTTGCTCACCGCAGTGGGGCGATGGGGTCTGTGGGGTCGTGCGCCCAGAAGGCGGCGGTGACGCGCTGGACGAGGAGGGACTGGTCGCTCGGCGGGTCATCATCGCTGTCCACAGCATGCGGCACGAGGACCCTGGTGCGGGCCACGCGCCGTACGTCTTGTGCCATGAGCGGGCGCAGGACGTTGACGAGTTGTGTTGCGGTGCAGTTGGGGTCCGGCAGCACGATGGCGTCGAGATCGTGGGGCAACGGGTTGTAGCTCCTGCGTACGCAGCGGATGACCGGCTGGTCGTGTGCGTACCGCCCTGCTGGCGGGTCGTCTTCCAGGAGGATCTCCGCGTCGAGCATGTCCACCGCCAGCTGCATGCCGAATTTCTGGGCCTCGCCCTTCGTGGCCAGTACGACCGCGACACGGCGCAGCTGGAGCCGTTCGATGATCTGCGCGGTTGCGTTGGCTTCGGTGGACCATTGCCGCGGACGCCGCGAGGCGGGGTTTCTGCGGACGCGGACCAACTCCAGCTGGCAGGGCGCCAGCAGTTCTTCGTCCTCCAGTGCCTGCCGGCTCGTCGGGACGATGTGACTCCCGAAGATCTTTTGTGCAGGCATGTGGACCGCCCAGTCCACGTCGCGTGCTTTGAGGCCGGGTGCCATCTGGCGGGGGATGCGTGGAGTGGCCGTCAGATAGCTACGCCGCCGGGCCAGGACGCGGTCGTCGTAGTGGACGCTGGCATAGGGGTGTTCCGGCGTGATGATGCCTTCTGCGGTGCGGTGCGCTTCTTCGACGATGAGGTGTCCCCAGGCAGGAAGGTCGTGGCGATGGTGGCCGTCGGCGACCAGTCGGGCATCTGCGTAGCGGGCGAACACCAGCGCTCCGGGCGGCTGCTGTCTGATCCAGTCGGCCAGATCGGCAGCGCTGGTCAGACGGGTACCACCGTGCGGGCTGAAGCCCAGGCCCGCCTGCGGCCTGTCACCCACTTTCCGCCAGGTGGCGGCGGCTTTGCGGAGGTAAAGCACATCCGGGCCGAGGATCAGGCAGGTTTCGGGGGCGAGTTCAAGCACGGCGGACGCGATGGTGGTGGTCTTTCCTGCTCCGGCGGGCATGTTGATCAGCGTCCGGCGGCCGCCCCCTCCGAAGATCATCGGGGCCAGGCCCGGTGGCGGCTCGCTCTCGGCCGTCCAAAACACCGGGTCGTGCGCACCCACCAACGCGGCAATGTCCTGGAGAGCCGGTTCCTCCCCAGCCGCGAAATTGCTCGTGACGGCAGCGGGGGTCTGTGTTGATGGAAGCGGTGCCGGCGGCGTCTGTGCGCGCTGGGAAGCCGGTGTCCACTTCATGGCCAGTGCGTCCAAGGATGCGATCTCCTCGCTGCTGAGGGCACCTTGGCGGGCCTGGGCGCGCAGGTCGGTGATCCAGGGACTCAGCGGGAAACGCCGGTCGCCTTCGCCGACGTGGAAGTCGGGCGGGACCCGCAGGTGGTGGTGCTGGCGGTAGAAGTGCCGGGCGGCGCGCAGGCCGCCCGCGAAGTGGTTGGTGGGGGTGCGATGGAACGCCAGGGCCAGGGGACTGTCTTTGAAGGGCAGTGCCGCCAGTTGCTGGCGCTGTTCCTTGGCCAGGGTGGGGAACGTGTCGAACTGCCGGTCGAGCCAGCGGGTGAGGTGGTCTGCGTCGTCGGGCAGGTGGCCGGGGGTGATGATCGGAGGGGAGGTGCTGTCGCGGACCCGTGTCAGGGTGCGCTGCCATGCGTCGGACCAGTGGGGGTTCCACCAGCGGTCGATGTCGCGCAGGGCGCGCCGGTAGGGGGCGGGCAGGTTGCCCTCGTCGTCCTGGCGGCGCTGCTGCAGGAGCCACTGCGCGAGGGGGCGGCGCTGATAGGTCTCCTGTGCGTCGCGGGGAAGGAGGTGGCCGTGTTCGCGTGCGTAGGCCTGGGCGGTTTCGAGGAAGGCCTCGGTGCTGTCCGGGTCGTGGCGCCAGGTGATGTTGAAGGTGGCCAGTGCGGCGACGCGGACGGCGGGCAGGTGCCCGGCGGCTTTGAGGGCACGCTGGTAGCCGAGCCAGCAGCCGAGATGGAACCCGTCGTCGGTGATGTGGTTGCTGGGGACGTCGAGATGCCCGTGTTCGGTGTGGAAGGCCCGGGCAGCGGCCATCCCGGCGTCCCAGATGTCCGGTTCGGGTTCCATGATGCGCAGCATCAGGTGCGGGGCGATGTCCAGGGCGCGTGCGGGGCGGATTGCGTAGTCGGGGGTGGCGATGAGCAGGCGGCGGCCGCTGATCGGCAGGCGGTAGAAGTAGTGCTCGTCGTAGGCCCGCAACGCGATCATGACTTGGTGCAGCAGGTGGTAGGGCGTGCCGAAGGTTGCTTCTTCGGGGCGCTGCCCGGGTCCGAACAGAACGGGGATGATCAGGGTGGAGACCTTGTTCATGCCGGGGCCGATGCGCAGGGCCCGTCCGATGGCCTGGATGATGTCGATGGTGGACTGCTTGGGGTCGGCGAACAGCACGGAGTCGGCCAGCGGGAAGTCGACGCCTTCGACACACAGGCGGACATTGCACAGGACGCGGAGTTCGGCGAGCGAGCCTTCGGGCCCGGCTGCGGGAGCTTGCCCGAAGTAGCTCATGCGTTCGCGCCGCACCGGCCGGGAGTGCTTGTGGTGGATGCTGGACACCCACAGGCCGTCGGCGTGTTGGCCGGGGATGGCGGCGGCGGTCTGCGGGAGGGTTTCGGCGAGGGCTTCGCACTGCGCGATGCTGCGGCTGAAGGAGACCGCCCGCTGAATGTGGTGGTCCTCGCGGGCTTTGAGCAGGGCCAGCTGGGCGGCGGCGACCCGCGCGGCATCGGCCTGCGGGGTGCGGCCCCGCTTGGTGCGACTGGTGAGGAAGGCGCGCAGCTGCGGGTGGTGGATCTCGGGGGCTGCGATGCGGTAGTCGGCGAGCCTGCCTTCGTGGATGGCCTCGGCCAGGGAGTAGCGGTAGGCGACGGTGCCGTAGAGCGATACATCGTCCATGGAGGCGATTGGTTCGGTGACGACGCCCCGGTTGACGTCCCAGATGCGGGGTGTGGCGGTGAGGTAGAGCCGGTGGCGGGCGGGGATGGCGGCGTCGTCGTGGATGGTGCCCCAGGCCTTGCTGCGGGCCCCGGCGGTGCGGTGGGCTTCATCGACGATGGCGATGTCCCAGCGGGGCAGTTGATGCTCGCGGTGGGCCAGGCGGAGCTTCTTCAGGGCTGCGTAGGTGGCGAAGACGTTGACCGGGCCGTCGGCCTCTCGCACGGCCTGGGCCAGACCTGCCGGGTCGCCTGTCATGGTGAGGATGCCGTCGAGAACGGGCTCGCTGGTCTGCGGATCGGAGCAGAGCCCGAGGTAGCGGCCCGGGCGGCCGGCGGTGTACCAGACGCGGGCGGTCTGGTTCAGCAGCTCCAGGGTGGGCAGCAGGGTCAGGCTGCGGCTGTTGGCGGTGATCTCGTGGGCGACGTGGACGGCAAGGTGGGTCTTGCCTGTACCGCACGGCATGATCACCTGTTGTCGTGTGCGTCCCATCGCGAACGCGTTGAGCACGCAGTCCGCGGCATCACGTTGCCGGGTCCACAGCTTGCTGGACAGGCGTTCGCCGGGAAGGTCAAGCTGCACGGGCCAACTCCGCGGTTCTGGCAGGTCAGTGGGTCTGCCCGAAGATTGCGCAGCAGAACGGCCATGTATTGCCCGCCTGCGGTGTTGCCACACGATCAGGTGAACTGTCGCACAAAACCGGCCCGTTCGGTGTTCGCGCGCGATCTAACTGTTCAGATACAGCACAGGTGGCGGCTGCGCGAGGCCGATCTGTCGGCAGGGCGGAGGGCCGCATGGTGTGGGGCCGGAGTCTGGCACGCGTGTCGGTGCGGCTGGCCGGTCATGAGTCGAACTGCTCGCTGCTGTGGCGCGTGGCGGCGGCTCAGGGCGTGGACATCGCCTTCCTGCTGGACGAGTTGGGCGAGGGAGGGCCGGGGCAGCATGCGGTGCAGCCGCATCTGGCCGAGGTCTTCTTGAGCGCTCCGGCCGCTGAGCGGCTCGCCGCGATGCTGAATGTGGAACTGCCGAGGCTGCAATGGGCACTGCCTCATCTGCGCGCGACCCACCTGCTGCCCGGGAAGCAGGCCCGGTGGGAATGGCCGTGGTATCCGATGGAGCACTATCTGATCCCGGCCTGCAGCCGGTGCGTGGCGCTGCGCGGCGGCGGGTGGGGGCCGATCTGGCTGGTCTGGCCCGAGTCCTGGAAGATCTGCGACCGACATGGCCAGTTCACCCATGTACGTCAGTCCGGCTCCGGCGTGGACCTGGCCCCGCTGGCGCAGGTGATGGTGGCGCACCGGCAGCGCCGGCGGTTCGAACGCCGGCACGGACCCGTCGGGGCGTACCTGGCCGCGGACGCGTTCGCGGTCACCGGCTGGTGGTGGCGCACGACGGTCGTGGAGTGCTGGGCACGGCGGGCGCATCGCGCCGGGCGGCCGGAGGGCGACCTGGAGTCGGCGTGGCTGTGGATGTACCCGGAGGCCGTCGCAGTGGCCCGCGCGCTGCTGGACTACGAGCGGCAGCGCGCGATGCGGCCCGGCGGGCCGTGGGCCGCGGCCGAGGCGCAGCTGCTGGAGCGCCTGGGGCGGCTGGCCGCTGCGCTCGAGCTGCCGTCCGGGACGTGGCGGATCCCGGTGGCACAGTGGCTGCACCAGCATCACCGGTGCATGCCGCCGGTGGCCGGGCCGGGCCGGCCGGTGACGGCGCTCATCCACGCCGACGACGAACAGCAGCGGTCCCTGGCCGAGCGGTGTTGTCTGCCCTGGGACTGGAACGACCCGTCCGTGCCGGTGTGAAGTCGGCGCGGCAGCGCCCGATGCCTCGTCGGCCTCAACTGCGCAGGTTTCGGGCTGGCGTTCGCTATGCCCTTCATTCGGGTGATCGGCTGCTGCAGTGGCTGCGAGCGCCACCCTGCTCGGCGGATCATGGATCGGGTCTGTCTGAGGCGGGCCTGCCTGGCAGCGAGCGGACGGAGGGGGGACGCGCGTGCCGGACACTCCCCTTGGCCAGCAGACGATCACCGTCTGCTATCTCGACCGGTTCGGGCGCCGGCGAGAACTGCCGGTGGAGCAGGCCGCTCAGGTGCCGTTCGAACAACTGGCGCCCCTGCAGATGCCGGTGCCCTATCCGGGCCGGCAGTCCTTCGTCACCAAGGCCTGGGCCTCGGCCACCGGCCAGTCGCTGGCGTGCGGTTCGCTGCGCCAGCAGCGCTGCGGCATGCTGCTGGACCGGGACCCGGCGGTGGCCGCGCGCAGCGCCGGGCCGATGGAGCTGCGCTGGGCGCGGGACGGCACCATACAAAGCGTGCGGCCGCACTTCGTCGCCTTGCGGGCGGGGCGGCGGGAAGTCATCTGTGTGCAGCCGGAGGAACTCACCGACGATTGGCGCGCCGGGCAGGAACTGCTGGCCAGGACCGCCGCTGTGGCCGACTGGCGGGTGCGGGTCATGCGGCCGCCGGACGGTGTGGAACTGGACAACCTGATGCTGCTGTACGCCGCCCGCAGCCCACAGCGGCTCTCCCCGGGCGATGCCGAGGCGCTGGCCCGCCACTTCGGTTCCGCACGCACCATCCGTTCCGGGGTGCGTGCGGCATGCCTGCCCGCGTTTGCGGGCATCGACCTGGCCTATCACCTGATCTGGAAACGGCGGCTGCACACCGACATGACCAGGCCCCTGACGCCGTCATCGACGGCATGGCTTGGGGAGGATGAATGACCGTGCCGGATGACGCGGTCCGGGCAGGCGCCGACACCCTGGCACTCGGCGACACCATCGCCTTCAGCGGGACTCACTGGCTGGTGACCGCCTTTCACGGTCCGCGGATCTTCCTCACCGCGCCCGGTGACACCACAGCCGAGCCTTTGATCATCCTCCAGCCGGTGCTGACGTCCGCGAAGGATTTCGCGGTCCTGAGCCGTGAGGCTCCCCGCACCGTGGTTGCCCACCGCGGGCACGAGCTGAAGGCCCTGCCCGCCGCACTGCGCCGCGAGGTCATCCGGTGGGAGCGCATCGTGAAGGAGGTACTGCACTAGCAGGCCCCGAACGTGCCGGCGCCCACCCGGCCCAAACCCGCCTTCGACCCAGAGCTTCATCCCCTCAAGCAGCGCTACCGCACCAAGGCCGACCAGCTGACCGCGGCCGGCTGGCCGACCTCACCCGCCACCATCGAGCGCAAGTGCCTCGCCTGGCGCAAGGAGGGCCTGCTGGGGCTGATCGACCGGCGTAGCCAGCGCGCCGCATCCGCGCACGGACGCGTCGACCAGCGGGTGATCGACCTGATGTGGGAGACCCTGGACGGCGAACGCGAAGCGGGACTGTCGCCGGGCACCCTGTCACGGCTGATCGGCCGTGTGCAGCAGACGGTTCAGGCCCGCTATGCCAAGGAGCTCACCGACGCCGATACGGCCACCACCGCTGCGCTGCTGCCCAGCCAGGCCACGTACTACCGGCTGCTGCAGCGCCTGGGGATCACGGCACACAATGCGCATGTTGTCGCGGCCCGGCGTGCGGCCGGCCCGCCGCTGTCGGTGGCCCGGCCCGGCAGCCGGCGGGCGACCACGGCACGGTGGCCCGGGGAACTGGTGCAGATCGACACCACCGGGCTGGATGTCCTGGCCATCGGTGACGACGGACAGATCATCTCGGTGGAGCTGACCATTGCGATCGATGTGGCCACCCGCAGCATCGTCGGTGCCCTGATCGTGCCCAAGCGGTTCCGCCGTGGTGCCGGTGCGGGCCGGTGGCTGGGCGGGCGGGCCACCCGCAGCTTCGACACGGTGCAGGTCGTGGCGCAGAGCACCGCGCCGCTGCCGGCACGGCCGGGGTGGGCCCCGGAAACCTTCATGGACGGCTCGGATCTTCCCTTCGCTGAACTGCTGGCCACCGACGAGCGGTTCGCCGGTGCGGCCGCCCGGCCGGTCATCAAACCCGAGACGCTCGTCGTCGACCACGGCTCGCCGTTCGTCTCGGCGGACTTCACCCGCTCCTGCAACTCCCTGGGCATCGAGGTGCGCGAGGCCCGGCTGCGCACCCCCGTCGACAAGGCGATCGTCGAGCGCGCCATGCTGGCGATCAAGATCGGCTTCAGCCAGCACCTGGCCTCCTACACCCACCATCGTCTGGACCTGCGCGGCAAACACGTCCGCAAGCAGCCGCTGTGGACGATCGCCCAGTTGCAGGACCTGTTCGAGCAGTGGGTGGCGCTGCACTGGCAGCAGACCCCGCACGGCGCGCTGCGCAGCCCGTTCACCCCGGGACTGAAGCTCACCCCGAACCAGATGTATGCGGCGCTGATCTCTTTGCGCGGCTATCGGGCCACGGCGCTGACCGAGGGCGAGAACCGCAAGCTGCTACCGACCGTGTGGGTGCGCATCAACCGCAAGGGCTTCCAGATCAACAACCGCACCTACAACCTGGACAAGGGGGCCCTGGATCCCTTCCGCGGCTCGTCCGGGCTCGCGGCCTTTCAGGGGCGCTGGGAGGTGCACTACTCCCCCAACCAGCCCGAGGTCGCCTGGCTGTTCGACCACCGGGTCGACCCGGACGGCGACCCGTGGGTGGAGGTGCCCTTCATCCACCGGCGCCTCCTGCGCGACCGGTGGACCGAAGAGAGCTGGGAGCAAGGGCTGCAGGTCCATCTCGCCGCCGGCGGCCGCCGCCACGACGAGGCCGCCATCGCCCGGGCCACGCAGCGTCTGTTGTCCAAAGCCGCCGACGGGCCCGGGCCCGATGACGTGCCCGCCGCACGTGCCCGCTCCCTGCCCGCGCCCCGCCGTCAAACGGTGGCGCCCAAAGAGCCCTATGCCGCCGGGATGCCGCCGCTGGATCCACAATCGGTGCGGCCTTTCCGCCGCCTCGATCGCCCCGCTGCGCAACTGTTCACCGCCGGCGAGCCCGTAACGGACAGCGGGCAGAGCGTCGATGCCTTCCTCGCCTCGCTGCCCGAACTGAACCCGCCCACCGACGGCGATAACGGCTCAAGTGGCCGGCAAGGAGAGGACCTTTGACAGCCCCGGTGCGTGATCCGCAGTCCCCGCCCGCTCCACCAGCCCCGCCGGCCCCCGACCTCGCCGGTCCGCCGACCACCCTGCTGGGGTGGCGCACCCGCCTGCGGCAACCGCCCTCCCAGCCCCCGCCCCTGGTTCCGCTGCCGCCGCAAGACCCCTCCTGCGCCGACAGCGAGGAGGCAAGGGAGAACGATCCCCGCGTCCGCTACCACGCCGACCTCGGCCTGATCGAAACCACTGACATCGAGCGCGGACTGCACCTGGCACGGCGGATGCTCCGGCGAAACGGCGAGCGCCGCCAGATCGGCCCGCACGTCGCCATCGACAGCGACTATCGCGGCACCGGCAAACGCACGCTGTTGCACCACATCGGCATGGGCCACCAAGGGCGCCGCGAGCAGCTGCACGGCATCGACGACACCCGCATCCCGGTCGTCTGCATCAACGCCCCGCCCACCCCCGGTACCCCGGCCGACTGGTCCGCAGCCCTGGCCACGTTCCTGGGCTGGGACCTCTACCGCCCCGACACCGACAGCCGGCCCGTGCAGCGCATGAAGGACTTCACCGGGCCCGCCGTGCACGTGATGCGCACCCGCCACGTGGAGGTGTGCCTGGTCGACGGGATCGACCGGCTGCGCACCGAGGACCTGCAGCCCACCTTCGACTTCTTCGACTACCTCGCGGACGAACTGAGCCTGACCATCTTCTGGAGCGGCATCGGCTCCAGCGACATCCTCCGTGAAGCACGCACAGCCCGTCTCCCCGCCCTGCGCCGGACAAGCGACGCCGCACCACTGCGCCAGCGGGCCGTACCCACCTTGTGGGTCAACCGGCTGCCGCCCCGCTGCCCCGAACACCCCGACGAGTGGCCCCGAGCCCTCGCCAGCTTCGATGGAAGACTCCACCTGTGCCACCACCGGCCCACCAGCCTCCTAGACCTCGCCGAAGAGCTCTACGAGATCACCGACGGGCTCATGGAGAACCTCACCCCACTGCTCAGCATGGCCGCGCAGATCGCCATCCTCGATGGCACTGAAGCGATCACACCCGAGGTCCTGAACGACGCCGCCCGCTACCTCGATCTGCCGGGCAAGGTTGAAACCAACGGCGCATGGTGACGCACAGCGCGCGGGCGTGGGGGTTCTGGTCCCCTCCCAGGGCCGCGAGGTGTCAACTCGCCGGGGACCAGGCGCAGTGCCCGTTCTGCTGATCGGTGGTCGTCTCAGGCGACCCTGAAAACGGCTGGGAATAGAGCCTTCTGCCGAAAAGCACAGACCATGCCGAGGCCTGGGTGAGCGGACCTGGTGACGGGCCCAAGCCTGCGCGGTGAGTTCACTGTTATCGCGGGTGCGTACGGCCGGGTTGAGGACTGCGGGCGGCGATGGCGGGTTCGTCGTGCGGTGACGCGGGTGCCGGCCGGCGCGGAGGCCGGAAGCGCCATGGCCGGGGAGGCGGGTCTTCTCACCTCGGCCCGTCCACGGGGCTTATGGTGAGTTCCACGGGGGCGACACGCCGGCCGTGGCAGGTCCAGGCGGCCCCCGTCCAACGGCCTTGCCGGGGAGCGAAAACCACTGCGATGACGCTGTGAAAGCCCAGCTCGGGATCGTCCAAGAGATCTCGGTAGGTGGCCGTGTCGCGCGCGCTGGGGACCGGACGCCCGGTGGGGTGGGTGTGCCATTCGCCGACCCAAACGCTGCTGTCGGCCGCGAAGGCCGCGTCGGCGAGCGCCTGAGCGTGCACGAGATCGCGCAGGAAGTACGTGGGGGTGCGTACGGCGGCGGGTCCGGGAGTTCCGGCGTGGTGGACCGTGACGGTGTCACGGGTGTGGTGTCCGAGCAGGATTCCTCCGGTCTCGGTGGTGTGGTCGGCCGTGCGCAGTTCGGTGGTGATCACGCGAGCGGCCGGGGCAGTGAGGTGCACGACGGCCACGGGCTGTTGTGTCATGGCTCTTCGCAGGTGGGGCAGCCGGGTCTGGGTGGGGTAGCGGGAAGCCAGCGCAGTTCGGCGGTGCGGTGGAGGTCGAAGGGCGGGGCCCAGCCGGGTTGGCGGCGCAGTCCGAGCAGGGCGTGCTCTCCGGGCAGGCGCTGGTCGGGGTGTCCGGCGCGTTCGAGGAGAGTGGCGACGGCGCTCTTCGCCGCGAGGTGGGCGACGAGGTGGAGGTCAGGTCCGACAGCGGTCATCGGCCGGTGCCGCGTGCCGGTGCCGTATCCGGCGTCCAGAGCGGGCTCGGGGTCGACGCTGCCGGCTTCGGCGAGGGTTTGCCGCCGACAGGTCAGGCAGCCGTGCTGGGGCCAGGGGCGCAGTCGGAGGATCTCGCCGAGGGCTCCGTCCTGCAGGACGCAGGCGAGGACGGCGGTGAGGCCCGCTCGGCGGGCCAGGTGGCCGGTGACGCGGCGTGCGGCCACGCCGTCGGCCGCGCACACGACGAGGTCGGTGTCTGTGAGGAGGGCTCGGATCCGGTCGGCGTGCTCGATGACGTCCAGGGCCAGGGGCGCCACGCGCGTGTCGGGGCGCAGCTGGGTGAGTTCCTCGGACAGCGCGGTGGCCTTGGTGCGGCCGATGTGTTTGCGGGAGCTGGTGTGTCGGACGAGATTGTGCCATTGGAGGCGGTCGGGATCGACGAGGGTGAGGTGGCCGACGCCGTAGCCGGCCAGCGCGTGCGCGGTGGCCGAGCCGATACTCCCCGCTCCGATCAACATGACGCGTGTGCTACGGAGTTCTTCGACGGGCCAGTGGCCCTCGAGCTGCGGAACCCCGGTGACTTCGGGCTCGACCGACACCTCAAGCGGCTGGATGCCCGCACGGGTGACGTGCCAGGCGAGGAGGTCGGGCAAACCGCTTTCGGGAAACGCGTCCTTCACGCCGGGGGCGTGGGTGATGGCCACATAGCCGCCGTCGCCCGGCGTCTTGAAACCGCTGGGTACGGCGTCCTTGAACGCATCGAGCTTCAAGGACGTACCGCGCCGTACTCGCAGGAGGTACCAGAGCGCCTGCAGTTCGCCGGTGGCCCGGTACCAGTAGCCGGTGGGAAGGGAGTCGCAGCCCGCCAGCAGCCGGTTTCCGGGTGCGGGATCCACCGAGATGATGGATCCGTCCGCTCCGTCGGAGATGCCGCTCACGACGGCAAGGTCGTCGGGCCGGCTGATGCGCAACGACAGCCGGCCCGATGGGCCCGCGGTGCGGAGTCTGGTCGCGGCGCCCCTTGGGATGAGGATCAGCACGCGGGACCGTCCTGCCCGGCGGTGTCCGGCTCACCGTGCCCGGTGGTGTCCGTGGGTGTCGGGGGCTGGGCCAGGAAGTGGTCGAGGCGACTGTCGGTGACTATTCCACTGCCGGTCATCCCCTCGATCGTCTGGTGCTTCATCAGCGCGTACTCGATCCGCCAGCCGGCGGCCTTCAGCAGCAGGTCGCCAACGGACTCGCGGCCCGTCCATACGTCGTCGCGCAGGAGGCACAGGCTGGAGTCGCCGTTGACATGCCAGCGGTGCTGGGTCCACTCGAACGGTTCGGGCAGCGGGTCCAGAGGGAAGATCCGGGGGGCCACCATGGGGTAGGCCTGACCGTATTCCAGGCGTAGCCGGAGGCCGCGCTCGCCGATCCAGTCGGTGAGGTGGGCGGGCTCGGGCCGGTCGAACGGCCAGCGAGGCAGCATGCCCTCCCATCCTCCCGCTCCCTCGTCGCTGAAGACGAGGTGGGGAAAGGGGGCGGGGATCTCCTCCTGGTCTCGTCGCAGTCGGCGTGGTTCGCACTCCCACCAGGTGATGGAAGTGCGGGTGCTGCGAGCAGGTACGGTCGTCATCCCTGGGGTGCGTCCTTGATGGGGCGGGGAGTGATGAGCGCGGGCGCGCCGATCAGCGAGGTGGTCTTGGAGGCAGGGGCGGGCGCCGGGAAGTCCTCACCGAAGATCTCCTGCCACAGTCGCAACGCCTCGTCGGTGTCGCCTTCGGCCGCCGCCGCGCAGGCCTGGTCCGCCAGGTCCGCGGCATTGGCGAACGCAGCCGACAGGCCCTGGCGGTCCAGGTCGGGCTGGACCTCGCCGCACAGACCGGCCGGGTCCCACACGCCCTCGTTGACCCGGGTCGCGGCGGCGGTGAAGAACGTCTTCAACCCCTGGGAGCGGTTTCCGGACATGGGCAGGCACTGCAGGGCGAGGACCTCCATGACGAGGGACTTGACGCGTCCCTCGACCGGTGCGTCGAGCCGCCACTGCTTGAGCAGCCTGACCATCGGCCGGAAGTATGACCAGGAACGCTGGTGTTCGGCGACCAGTTCGATCAGGTATTCGGGGTTGGCCGGCACCCACCTGGCGCTGAGCTTCTCGGGTATGAGCAGCGAGTTGTCGGGCTGCCGCAGCGCGGTCATCACGTCGACGGTGAAGGCCTCCGGGTCGTCGGGGTCGTCGAGGAAGCACTTGACAGCGTGGTTGCGCAGCAGGGTGTGTCGGACCACGGTGGCGTGGGTGCCTTTGCTCTGGCTCAGCAGCCGGTTGACCTGGGAGCGGATGTGCTCGAGGGCCTCCTCCGCGCTCGGCCCGCTGCTCCCCCACTCAGGGTGCTCGTCCGGGTCGTAGACGACCACGATGTCGACGTCGTGGATGGGCTTGAGCTGCGTGCTGCGGCTCAAGGAGCCCGATCCGAACGTCTCGAGGACATCGGGCTCTTTCAGCAGCGCCTCCTTGAACAGGTCCCGGCGCCCGCGGGCCAGCCTCGTTTTCTCAATGTCCTCGTCGACGGTCTGCTGCAGCGCGTCGAATGCCTCGTCGATCCTCATGCGGTGTGCCTCCTCGGGCTCGCCGTTCAGCCCGGTGCACGCCCCGGACGTGGCACCTCTGTGGTGCGCGGCCGAAAAAGGACGTTCGCTGGCTGCTCGTTGCCACGGTACGGGCCCCCACTGACAACACCCTTCGGATCAAACCGCGTTGATCTTCAGGATGAGGTGCTGTCCCGTGTCTGTCGCCGATCCGGCTGCCGGGGGCAGCACGTCGGGGCGGTTAGGAATCTGCCCCGGCAGGCATGGAACGCTCGCCCGTAGAGCGGGATCGCACGCAGTGCGCTCCCAGAAGAGCGCATTCCGACCGACGAGTTGGGGGGCATGAGATGGCTCGGGCACTTGAGGCGACTTGCGCTGTCCCGGGAAGGCGGCGGCACGATGGTGACGGCAGCAAGCACGGCCGTCGCGCTTGGTGTCGTGCCGAACATCCTGGAGCAGTTGACCAGCCGACCGCGGGTGTTCGCCGTGGTCTTCGCCGGTGCGCTGGCCCTGATCGTCGTGGGATGGGGACTGCAGCGCCCGCGCGGCCTCGGCGTGGTGATCAGCCTGTATCCGGCACGCCGCACGCGGGCCTCGCGGGTCGTGGCCTTCAAGGCAGGCCTCCCGCCAAGCACACAGCACGACGCTGGTCGTCCACCGCGCGGTCCTGTGGCCAGGCGAGCCCTCCGCCCCACACCGATCGGACGTCGTCGACTTCGTCGCCCGGCTCGTCGACGCGCAGATCGAGGAACTCCGGGCAGCGGGAGCAGCGGATCCCGAGGTCGTGCTCTACGTGCTCGCCCACCCACCTGCACGACGGATTCCTTCTGGGGCGACGCCTGACCGACGAAACGCAGTCCGGAGTCAGCCTCGGCAGTGCGCTGCGCGCCGAACTCGGCCCCCGCCAGCACGGCCGGCTCTGCCACCACCTGGCATCTGCCGCCTCCGGTCCTCCGCAGCTCATGGACATCCCACGAGTTCCCGGACAGCAGCGCCCCCGGGTCGCGCGCTGATCGTCCGTCTGGCATCGGCCGCTTCCATGGTCGACGACGCCCGCCACGTGGCAACGACCGGTCAGGTCGCCCACGGGCCGGGACACCACACCGGCTACCACCTCCGCCCGAGGACACCACCGGTGCGAACGGCCCGTGCGGCGCCTACCTCGTCATCGACACCGGCAACGCCTACCTGCCCGACGACTCCGCGCTCCATGCCGCCGTCACCACCCACATATGGGAGCGCTGGCAGACGGCACACCGGCAGTGGGCAGCGCAACTCGGCGACGCCACCCCGGTGGAGGAGCTGCTGATTGCTGTTCTTCCATGGCCCGCTGCCGATCGCTGTCGCGTTGGGCTGACGGCCCGTGACCGCCTCACCCTGGTCTCCCACGACCTGCACGAGGCGCGCTGAGCAACCGCTTCACCCGGGCAGCGTGATGGTGGAGATGCGGGCGGGTTTTACGCGTCGACGACGAACGCCTTTTCATACACCTGCTGTGCGTTGACGTCCTCGTACACGGTGGTGGGGCGCAGGCGGTTCCACCGGTTACCCAGCAGCAGAGCCAAGCCCATCGGGCTAGCCTGGAAGAGGTGGATCGCAGGATGCGCGCGGCAGGCACGACGCAGCAGATCCCGGATGCCGACGGCAAGGGCGCTGGCCGTCGCCGCATCCGGGACGGAGTTGTCCTTGGCGCCACCGGGCGGGCGCAGCACCAGCAGCCGGGAGACGGGTGCACGCTGCTCCCGCAGGAAGTCCAGCACATCCTCGGTGGGGTCGATGGTGACCGCGATGGCCACGGCGAGCTCCGGCCCTAGTGTTCTGCGCCTGAAATCCTGGCGATATATTTCGCTAACGAGTTGAGGATCTCGTCGGCGCTCTTGGTCCATGTGAAGGGTTTGGGGTCCTCGTTCCAGGTCTGGATCCAGGTGCGGATGTCGGCCTCAAGCGCTTGGACCGATCGGTGGGTCCCGCGGCGGATGAGTTTGTCGGTGAGGTGCCCGAACCACCGCTCGACCTGGTTGATCCAGCTGGAACCAGTTGGTGTGAAGTGGACGTGGAATCGGGGGTGTCGTCCGAGCCAGGCTTTGATCGCGGGCGTCTTGTGGGTGGCGTAGTTGTCGCAGATCAGGTGGACGTCGAGTTCGGTCGGCACTGCCTTGTCTATCTTGACCAGGAATTTCTTGAATTCCACGGCCCGATGGCGGCGGTGCAGGGAGCTGATGACGCTGCCGTCTTCGATGTCGAACGCGGCGAACAGGCTGGTCACACCGTGCCGTTGGTAGTCGTGGGTGCGCCTCTCTGGCATGCCGGGCATCATCGGCAGGACCGGCTGCGTGCGGTCCAGGGCCTGGACCTGGGATTTCTCGTCCACACACAGCACCACCGCCTTCTCCGGGGGGTGGTGGTAGAGGCCGACGACATCGACGACCTTCTCCACGAACTGCGGATCCGTGGACAGCTTGAACGTGTCCTGGACGTGCGGCTTCAGGTCGAACTGCCGCCAGATCCGTCCGATCGTCGACTTCGACAGGCCGGTCTGCTCGGCCATCGACGCCCGCGACCAGTGCGTGGCATCACGCGGCGACCTCTCCAGCGTGGTGGCGACAACCTCCTCGACCCGGTCGAGGAGGATCGACGGTGGCCGGCCCGGCCGCAGTTCGTCGGCCAGACCTTCGAGTCGCAGTTCAACGAACCGGCGTCGCCACCGGGCCACCGTGGACACCGAGGTCCCCAACCGGCCCGCGACCCGCTTGTTCGACGTATCCGCGGCGCACGCCAGCACGATCCTCGACCGCAACGCCAATGCCTGCGAGGACTTCGCACGGCGGGCCCAACGCGTCAGCTGTTCCCGTTCCAGATCACTCAGGATCAGGAAGGTCTTCGGCCGTCCCGGCCGGTCGGTGTCCTCCAGGCCTTCCAACCGTGACTCCGCGAACCGCTTGCGCCATTTGCCGACCGTCATGGCCGACACACCCAAGTCATCGGCAACCCGCGCGTATACGACGCCGGGCTCGGCACACCGCAACACAATGCGCGCCCGAACAGCCAACCTCGACGACCCCTGCGACCAGCGCACCAGCTGGTCACGCTCGTCAGCGGTCAACACGAACTCGACGGAAGAGCGCCCCGAAAACGACATCCAGAAACCGTAGCAACTTAACGCCAGGATTTCAGGCGCAGAACACTAGGTGTATTGCCTTGTGAGGTTGGGGACGCGGCTGGCGGGTGGTTTGCCTGCGAGCGCGGTGTGTCCGCGGTGGTGATTGTAGGTGTGGAGCCAGGCGGGGTAGGCGTCGCGTCGTTCCTGTTCTGAGTGGTAGGGCTTTGCGTAGGCCCATTCGTCGGGCAGGGTGCGGTTGAGGCGTTCGACTTTGCCGTTGGTCTGGGGCCGGTAGGGCCGGGTTCGCTTGTGGGTGATCCCGGCCGCTGCCAGGGCATCGCGCCAGAGGGAGGACTTGTAGCAGGCGCCGTTGTCGGTCAGGACGCGTTCCACGGTGATCCCACAGGAGAGGAAGAATTCCTGGGCGCGGCTCCAGAACCCGGTGGCCGTCTCCTTCTTCTCGTCGGTGAGGATCTCGCTGTAGGCCAGGCGGGAGTGGTCGTCGACAGCGGTGTGGATGTAGCTGTAGCCGACACCTGAGCGAGTCTTGCGTCCCGCTGGGCGGCCGAGTGTCTTGTGGCCGCCGCCCTCGGGGATGTTGCCGAGCTTCTTGATGTCGACGTGCACCAGTTCGCCCGGGTGGTCACGTTCGTAGCGGCGGATGACGCGGCCGGTGGCGCGGTCCAGGTAGGTCAGGCGGGCCAGACCGTAGCGGGTCAGTACGCGGTGGACGGTCGAGGGCACCAGCCCGAGTAGGTAGGCGATACGGGCCGGTCCCCACCGGCGTAGGACGCGGACCTTGATGATGCGGCGTTCGGTGCGGGTCGGTGTCTGACGGGGGCTGAGGTGGGGGCGGCTGGAGCGGTCGCTCATGCCGGCCTCGCCCAGGGCCCGGTAGCGGTCTGCCCACCGCCGGGCCGTCGTCGGGGAGACCTGGAAACGCTCCCCGGCCCGGCGCAGGGGCCAGCCGTCCTCAACAACGCAACGGGCAACCCGCAGGCGGCCGGTCTCGGTCAGGGGTGCATTACGGTGAACCACGAGGGCCTTTCTGGTCGGTGTAGACGTCGCAATCCACACCGAACCCGGAAGGCCCTCACCCGTTCAAGATCCCTCAGCCGAGATCTCCCTCACCCGACCACAACCTCCCCGGACAGAACACCTAGGCCGTGTCTTCAAAGCTGTTTTAGGTGTTGAGGGATCATGTCGGTTGTGGTGCGTCGTCATGAGCTGTCGGATGCTGAGTGGGCTGTCCTGTCGCGGTTGTTGCCGAGTTCGGGGACGGCGGGGCGGCCGCGGTCGGATGACCGCGTGGTGCTGAACGGGATTGTGTGGAAGTTGCGCACGGGGTCGGCCTGGCGGGATGTGCCGGAACGCTACGGCTCCTGGCAGACGCTCTACACGCGTTTCCGCAGGTGGGCACTGGATGGCACGTTCTCTCGCATGCTGCGGGCTCTGCAGGCGGAGAAAGATGCGGCCGGGGACATCGACTGGCTGGTGTCGGTCGATTCCACGATCGTGCGGGCCCATCAGCACGCCGCCGGCGGCAAAAGGGGTCACCGAGGGGGACGAAGCGGGTGATCACGCCCTCGGTAGATCCCGAGGCGGACTGAGCACCAAGCTCCACTTGGTCTGCGACGGACACGGCCGCCCACTCGCCTTCGTTCTGACCGGCGGGAACGTCAACGACTGCACTCGCTTCGAGGAGGTCCTGGACGCCATCTGCGTTCCCCGCATCGGTCCAGGCCGGCCACGCACCCGGCCCGACCACGTCATCGCGGACAAGGGCTACAGCTCCCGTAAGATCCGCGCCTACCTGCGAAAGCGCGGCATCCGCCACACGATTCCCGAACGCATCGACCAGGCCAGCGGCCGCCTACGCCGAGGCTCACGTGGCGGCCGACCACCGCGTTTCAACAGGGAGGTCTACCGACTCCGCAACGTCGTCGAGCGCTGCTTCAACCGGCTCAAACAATGGCGCGGCCTGGCCACCCGCTACGACAAGACCCACGAGTCGTTCCAGGCCACCGTCACCATCGCCTCAATCCTGTTATGGATCTGACCTTTGAAGACACACCCTAGGCCGAGAGCGTGCTCGTCGACCTCCGGGGCCAGCACAGCGTCGTACCCGGCAGCGGACGACCACACCTGTCCGCGCTGGGCCACGGCCAAGTCGACTCCAGTCACCATGCGGAAAGCCGCGCCGACCACGAACGCGGGTGCCAGACGCAGACTGCCGGTGACGGCGATGGAGGTCGTGCCCGGCGGCATCCGAAACGGTGCCGCTTCGATGTCCGCCTGCAACTGCGCCCAGGTCGCCGGGGCAAGCGGACGCCGCTTCACGTAGGGCGAGGCGCCCTCGAAGCGGTCCGCCCAGTCCACCGTGTAGTCGGCGTCCTCCGCCATCGGGTCCGGTTTCAAAGTGGCGACGGAAAGCACCGCCCGTGACGTGCCGGCCTCCAGACGCAGAGACCGGATCGCCTCCCTGACGTCCGCCAGGGACAGCCTGCGCTGCCCATCGGCGACTCGGCGGGCCACCCAGTCCGCGCCGGCGTGCATGGCCTCCTCATCGAACCGCAGCCCAGCAGCGAACATCAGCATCTGCAAGTGCTCATGCAGGTGCATCACGTCCCGTGCCAGGTCGAAGCGCAGCACCTTCAACAGATCCAGCAGCCTGTCCTCGCTCAGCCCGATACCGGCGGCCCAACGGCTGCGCGCCTGCCCCTTCTTCGATCGCGGTCCCTGCTGCGCCGCCTTCGGCACGAGCAACTGGGTGCGGGAATCCCTCAGTGAGATCAGCGGATCCCCGGCATCCGGGGACCGGTTGCTCAACAGGGCAAGATCGACCGGAGTGCCGCCCCCGGCGAGTTGCTGCCAGGCCTGCGCCACCTTGCGCAGGATCGACGGGCCGCCCTGGTCGCTTGGCTTGAGCAAGTACTCCTCGTTGACGGGTGAGGAACTGTCTGCGGCGTACTTGACCTGCATGTAGGTGTGGGGCGGCTCCTCGCGGTATAAGACGACGTCATCCACGTTTCCCACGCCGTCCACCTCAACACCGACCGCCACCACCGGGTTCGGCACGCGCAGCGCCGCGTCACGCACCGCCGTAACATAACCCTGCCACGCGACCAGCCACTGGTACCGGTCACCGGCGATACGAACACCCGTCGAACTCGGGGCAGGCAAGTCAGGCACGAAACACGGTCTCCCATTCGAGCGGCCGCCATACCGCAGCCAACGAGCAGATCATCACCCGCGAACCCTCCCCGCGCCCAGCCCATCAACGCTGGAAGCCCGTCGGGCTGAACGACGGCGTTCTCGGGCCCGCCCGACGCTGACCAGCTTGCAAAGATCAGAAAGGGCGCAGAGCGGGCATCTGCGCTCCCCCAGCCACTGCTCTATACGCGTCAGGAGCACTGGATGCCCAGTCCATGACAGACGCCCACCGGCAAGGGTTCGTCAGCCGAAGGCATGCAGACACCCCTGGCTGCTACCGGAATTCTCAATACATCTGCGGGATTCTCAACAAGCCTGCGGTACTGCAGCTCAAGGTCCTGATCCGCACGGAGAAAGCATAGCGAGGCATCTCTCAGCCATCTGCATCCTCGCAGGTCAGAGCGATCTCTCTACCGCAAGAGAAATGAGAACTCATAGGGGTCGGCGGCGAGAGCGGGCTCTGTTCCGCTTCGCGTGGTGCGGTGACGCTCGGTCACGCCAGTAGGACGCGTTTGCGGAGAAGTTCGAATCCTGCGCGGCCGAACATCTGCTCTTTCACCAGACGGTTCAGGCGGCCGGTGGTGAAGCGCCTCCGATCGGACCGGCCTCCATCTGCTCCCTCCCCCTCCAGGACACCGGTTCGGTCGGAAGCCCGGCTCGCACCCCGGGTGGCCGGCCCGGAGAAGGGCGAAGTCCTACGACAGGTCCTTGCGCATCATGGTGCATATCGTTTCGTGGCGGTACAGCGTCCCGTCGGGGGCCTGCTCTTCCCACGCGTCCGGCCGGTGGTCGTAGGCGCGGTAGCCCAGCCTCTCGTAGAGGGCACGGGCACGTGGATTGCCGTCCTCCACGCACAGCTCGGCCTGGCACAGATCCCGATTCCTGATGCGCTGTTCCAGGGCCTCGACGAGAACCGTGCCCACGCCACAGGACTGCAGTGCGGGGTGGACGGCGAGTTGCCACAGCGTGCCTACGCCGTCCTTCGCCCGGTAGTCGACACCGCCCTTGGCGATCGGAATCCCGGCACGGGCACACACGGCCAGATAGTCGACGTCGCCGGACGACCCGCGATCCAACTGCATGGCGACATTGTTGAGATGATGCGCGGATCCGGACCAGCCGCACGACGCCAGATCCGCTTGCACCAGATCCCGCACGGTCAGTCCCAGCACGACGCTCGTCACGTGGAACACCTCCGTAAGTCAGCATCCTCCCCCGTCCCGAACCGGTGCAATGCGGTTTTGGCCGCTCCGTACCGTCTCTCTCCCCTCTCTCATCCGGCCCGCGCGGGAAGGATGAGGGGGACACGCACACGAAAGGGGTCGCATTCCGTGAAGGGCACACCTGAGGGGCGCATCGAGGGCGAGGCCGTATCGCTCATTCCCGCCACCGAGCACCACCTGCCGCTGCTCGCCGGATGGTTCGCCGACGCCGAGTTCGTCCGCAACTGGGGCGGGCGGCCTCTCACCCGCGAGGAAGTGGCCGCCAAGTACATCGGAAGGCGGCGTCCCGCAGTGGTCTCGTTGCTGGTGCTCCGAGGCGGTGATCCCGTGGGGTACGCCCAGTACGTCGCCTCCGGCCCGCGCGAGGGCGGTGTGGACATGGTGCTCCTGCCGCGCGCACGGGGTCAGGGGTATGGCCCTGACGCCGCTCGGGCCCTCGTCCGGCATCTCCTTGCCGTCGGGGGATGGGACCGGGTGACAGTCGATCCCGAAGCGGCCAACCGCCCGGCGGTCAGAGCATGGAGCAAGGCAGGCTTCCGCCCGGTCGCCGCACGGGGAAGCCGAGTTCTGATGGAGTGCAGGACCGCACGGAACGGCCCATCACAGACGGCCCCGGCGGACCCTCCCTCCGAGGGGCCCCGCCCAGAGCCCCACGGGCCGGCACCGTCAGGGCTGACGCGTATACCCGCGGGACTCGTGGTCCTCGTCGGCCCGCCGGCTTCGGGCAAGAGCAGCTTCATCCGAGCGCTGATCGCACGCGGGCTTATCGACGAGGACGCTGTGGTGTCCAGCGACGAGATCCGCGCGGAGCTCTTCGGCATCGCACCCACCGAGGCGCACACCGACGCGGCGGACGCTCGGATCTTCATGGAACGCGACCGACGGATCGTCGCCCGGCTCGCCGGTGGACACACAGCAGTAGCCGAGTCCACGAACGTGACCCCCCAGGCGCGCGCCCGTCTCATCGCCATTGCGAGGCGCTTCGACGCTCCGGTGACCATGCTGCGGTTCAACCCGGATCTCGGCGTGCTCCTCGAACAGCAGGCGGAGCGTGGCCGGACCGACATCACCACCGCCGACGTCCATGCCTTCGCCGCGCTCATGGCCCGGCACGCCGGCAGCGACCAACTGCGCTCGGAGGGCGCACACGTCGTTCACGACGTTCCCGGGCGTAGTCAAGGGGTGACTCCCGCCGAAGCCGCGCAGCGCTTCTCGTTCAGCTGACAGACCGGCCCTACGCCCGCGCACTCGTCTTCTGCCGCCCCCACGAATTTGCGCGGAGCAGCCCCAGGGCTTCCTGGAGGCGCGGCGAGGGGGCAGACACCGGCCGGCCAGGTTGGAAAGGGCTGAGTGTGTACATGGATAGGGCCCAGTAGGCTATTCCGCTCTGCTTGCGGCCGATCTGGCTCTAGGTCAATTCCAGTGCCGTCGGTAGGGCGACTGCTGCTCGCCGGTCCGGTGCGCGAGCGCGGCCACCGTCACCCACAGGATTCCCTCCGCGCTCATCAGTATGCGATTAACGCATTTTAAATGCGAGATGGCATATTTTCGGAGCTCTTTCTTCCTCGGCCCTAGCAGCCGCTGCCCATCGGAGCTGCACGCGGGGCGCTCTGACGTACAGGGTGCCGGCCACCTGTCCGGCCCGCCTGTTCGCCCGCATCATTCATCTGCGGCTACCGACGATGAAGAGGACCGGGGCGCGGCGCTGGCGTCGGCAGGGTGGGCCGATGCGGGCCGCCCTGCAGAGCGGCTGCGCGCGGCGATCGGTGAGGCGCGGCAGGCCGCGGTGGTCCTGGCCGTGCGGGTGCCTCGGGTATTCCGGGTGGGGGCGGGACGTGTCGCGGCGGGGCTCCCGGCTGGGGCGTCGAAGCTGGGAAGGTGGCGACGGCCTGTAGGCAGTGCACGAGATCAAGTTGCTGGGAGAACAAGCTCGCTGCGGTCCGGGCGTACCGGCAGTCCGCCGGGGCACCTCGCGCCGCGGCAGGCCGCGATGTGAGGCCGGCCTGACCGTGGCGGTGGACGGCTGTCCGACGCTCGCGGATCTGGCGCCCGAGGCGCTGGTCACGGTGCCGTGTCCCTGACCGGCAGCAGCTGCGGGCGCCGCGCGCTGCGGCCGTCGCCGGAAGAGCGGCCTCGCAGTCGCCGGCCGAGCCAGGGTCCCAAATAGGAGGAGATCCAGCCGAGTTCGGTCAGCACGGTGCGGGTCACGGTCGGCGCTCCGATCGTCGGCAGGGGCCGCCGCCAGGCGTCGTCGCTGCCGGGCAGCTCCAGGGCGTGGGCGACCGCGGCTGCGATCCGGGCGTGGCCGAGGGGGCTCGCATGCAGCCGGTCGGCGCTCCACAGCCGCCGGTCGACGAAGACCTCCGCCCGGTCCGTCTCCGCCAGGGCGACGTCGTGACGGTCGGCGGCGGCGCGTATCCGGGCATTGAGGGCAGCGACCCGGCCGGCGAGCGGGCGGGCCACCGGGATCATCCGCCCGACGTCGGGGAAGGTCACCGTGGCCACCTTGGTGCCCGCGCCGGACAGCGCGGCGAACGTCGCCTCCAGGTGCCCGGCGGTCTCGTCAGCGTCGAAGGACGGCCGCATCAGGTCGCTGACCCCGGCCACGACCGTCGCCAGGTCGGGGCGCAGGGCGAGCGCGAGCGGCAGTTGCTCGGCGTGCACCTGTCCGGCGAGCCGGCCGCGCACGGCCAGGTTGGCGTACCGCGCCCCGGGGTCGAGCTCCGCGAGCCGCTCGGCGAGGCGGTCGGCGCAGCCGCGCAGACCGGTCCTGTCGTCGCCGTCGCCGACGCCCTCGGTCTGGCTGTCGCCGAGGGCCACGTAGCGCAGGTAGGCCGTCATCGGCCGGACCTCGCCGTGCGCAGGTCGAGGATCTCCAGAGCGCGCTCGCCCCACCGCAGGTTCTCCTCCTCCAGGGAGATGCCGCGCAGCAGCGTCAGGTAGGGGCCGATCCGCTCGCCGTCCCGCAGGAACTCCTCCTCGGTCATGCCCTGCAGCAGGTGGGTGCGCACGCGCTCGTACCGGGCCAGCTTGCCCGTGGCCCACGTCATGCGCTCCTCGATGTGGGTCCGTACGGCGGCTGTGTCGCCGAGGTCCGCGGCCTGCACCTTCACCATCAGCTCGTCGCGCACGGCGATGGGCCGCGGCTGCTTGGTGGTGAACGCGGCGAGGCCGGCACGCCCGCTGTCGGTGAGTGTGAACAGCCGCTTGTTCGGCCTGCGTTCCTGCGGGACGACCCGGGCCTCGATCAGGCCGTCGGCGGCGAGTCGTTCCAGCTCGCGGTAGAGCTGCTGGGGTGTCGCGGCCCAGAAGTTGGACACGGACACATCGAAGATCTTCGCCAGGTCGTAGCCCGAAGCCTCACCCTCCAGGAGGGCCGCGAGCACGGCGTATTTCAATGACATCTGGACACCGTACAGTGATGCGATTATTTTCATCCACACCTATTAAACAATTTGCGTATGGGTGCATCGGGGCCCGGATCAGGAGAGGTGTCGTCATGCAGGCATTCCGCAAAGCCGTGGAGGCGAACGACCACGGGGCGATCGAGGCGCTGCTCGCCGACGACGTCGTCTTCACCAGCCCGGTCGTCTTCAAGCCGTACCCGGGCAAGGCGGTCACGATGGCGATCCTGCGCGCGGTGACCCGCGTCTTCGAGGACTTCCGCTACGTCCGGGAGATCAACGACACGAGCGGGCGCGATCACGTTCTCGTCTTCGAGGCGCGCGTCGGCGACCGCTCGATCAGCGGCGCCGACTTCCTGCACGTGGACGACGAGGGCCTGATCGACGAGTTCACGGTCATGGTCCGCCCGCTGTCGGCGGCGAACGCCCTGCAAGCGGCGATGGCGGAGCAGTTCGACCGGATCGCGAAGGAGGCCGCTCAGGGCTGACGGCGTACAGACGCATGGAACCAGCTCGACAGCCGGCTCGCGTTGCACGCCTCGAACGACCTGGCCCCCTGGAACCTCCTGGAACCCCCGTGGTCGCAGACGAGACGCGGTGGACCCTCATCGGCATCGGCTGGGACGCCGCAGCCCCGGGTCCCGTCTGTGGAATAAGTACGGTGCATGTAGGGGCAGTTGGCCCGCTACGGCCGCAGTTCCAGGGTGATGTGCGGGGACAGTGCGCGGAGGAAGTCGGGGGCGTCGAAGATCTCTCCTGCGGAGGCGACGCCGTACGCATGGGTCCGGCCGGTGAGGATACGGTCGACCGCCTCCACCACGAGCGGCGCCGTGACGGCATAGATGTCCTGACCGCGGGCCACGGCGCGGCGTTCGGCGGTGCCCGAGCACACGACGACGTCGACGAGGAAGGTCTGAGCGGACCGGCCTCGCTCGTCGACCGCGGCCGGCGTCGGCGTGTCCGGGGCGGCGATGTCCCGGGCCGCCTCGACCGTCATATAGGTGCGCACTTCGGGGATGGACAGGTGGCTGGGTACGGTCACGGCCTCGGCCATCGTGAACTCCCCGATGACGGGACGGGGGCCCATCGGTTCGGGGAAGGGCCACTCAAGGGCCGGCGGGGCATCGTCACGGTGCTCCAGCCTCCCTTTGGTGTAGAGGATGCGCCGGCCGCCCCGCCGCTGCCGGGAGACCGCGCCCGCTGTGCGTGTCCCTGCGGTGGGGTGCCAGCTGCTCAGCCCGTACGCGATGTGTGCCTCGTCGGCCGCCGTCCAGTCACCCATAGCCGCGGTGGCCAGCAGGTCGCCGAAGCCGCCGAAGAAGGCCATCGCCGGGACGATCAGCGCTCCCGCGTCCCGTGCCCGGTCGGCGAAGTGCGCGAAGGTGTCGATGTTGGCCTCGATCTCGGCCGCCACGTCCAGATACGGGATCCCGGCCCGCAGGGCCGCTTCGATCACGGGGGCGGCCGTCGTGGCGAAGGGCCCGGCGCAGTTGATCACGGCGGCCGTGCCGGCCAGTGCGCGGTCGAGCGAGACCGGGTGCTCGACCGATGCCGGGCGGGCGTCCGACTGGGCTTCTTGCGCCAGCGTCTTCAGCTTGTCGGCGTCGCGGCCGGAGAGAACCGGGAGCAGCCCACGCTCCCTCAGTTCCGCCACCACGAACCGCCCGGTGTGCCCGTAGGCGCCGAACACAGCCACCTTCTGGCCCGATCCCATGAGTTTCTCCCCCGCACTCGGTGATCCGCTTCGCTCTGTCACGGACATCCTGACGAAGGCTGCCCACTCACCGCGACTGTCTGGAACGCCATCACCCATACAGTTCCGGACATGAGTACTGTCGCGCTGGCCGTCACCGACGGCATGCTCCACTTCGAACTGGCCCTGGTGTGCGAAGTCTTCGGAGCCGACCCACCCGGCGGGGCGGACCCGTGGTACCGCCTCTCGCTCTGCGGACCGGGCGCCGTGCGGGCCGGCCGCTTCTGGCTGGAGCCCGACCACGGGCTCGACCGTCTCGCGCGCGCCGACACCGTGATCGTCCCGGGCTGGGCCGACATCGGCCAGGACCCGCCGACCGAGCTGATCGACGCGGTGCGCGCGGCCCATGAGGCGGGCGCACGCGTGGTCTCCCTCTGCACGGGCGCCTTCGTGCTGGCCGCCGCCGGCCTGCTGGACGGCAGACGGGCGACCACGCACTGGGCGCACACCCGGGAGCTGGCCGAGCGCCACCCCCGTGTGACGGTTGACCCGGACGTCCTCTACGTGGACAACGGCAGCTTGCTCACCTCCGCAGGCAAGGCCGCCGCCATGGACCTGTGCCTGCACCTCGTCCGCCTCGACCACGGCTCGTCGATCGCCAACACCCTCGCCCGCCGCCTTGTCGTGCCGCCGCACCGGGACGGCGGCCAGGCCCAGTTCATCACCACTCCGGTGCCCGCACCGGACAACCACCCGCTCGCCGGACTCCTGCCCTGGGTGATCCAGCGGCTGGACCAGCCGCTCACCGTGGAGGACCTGGCCCGCCGGGCACGGATGAGCTCGCGCAACCTGAGCCGTCACTTCAGGTCAGTGACCGGCACCACCCCGCTGCAATGGCTGCTCACCCAACGGATCCGCCACGCGCAGGAGTTGCTGGAGACCACCGACGACACCGTCGACGCCATTGCGGCGGCCACCGGTATGGGCACCGCCACAACACTGCGCCGGCACTTCCACCGGACGGTCGGTGTGCCGCCGGACACCTACCGCCGCACCTTCCGCGCGCGGGCCCGCCCCGGCCCGGACGACGGCGGGCCACACCGTCGATGCCCTGCGTGATCGTAGCCACGGTCGGCATACGGTGTTGTGCCCCACTGCCCGGTGTTGCCACGATCATTCATCCGGACCCCAGCAGAAGTTCTGACGACCGCCCCAGGAGGTGCGGGAACGGAGAGGGAGCGGATCGGGAACGGATGGATCCATGGTGATTCCAGTCCGAGTCACCGACCCGAGAGGGCAGCACCGTGATCTCCACCCTTGCTCCGCCACGTGCCCCGGATACCTACGCCGGCCTCCGCGCCGGACTCGACCGTCTGAGGGCGGAAGGCCTTTACCGCGACTTCGTCGCCTGCTCCTACCTGGCGGAGGACCGGGGTCACGCCCTGCACCAGGGGCGCCGTATCCAGGTGTGGTGCACCAACGACTACCTGGGCATGAGCCAGCACCAGCACGTCATGAACGCCCAGCTCACCTCGACCCTGCGGCACGGGACGGGCAACGGCGGTTCGCGGAACATCGCGGGCACCAGCGAGGCGCACGTGGAGCTGGAGACGCTCCTCGCCGGCTGGCACGCCAAGGAGCGGGCGCTGATCTTCACCAGCGGTTACGTGGCCAACGTGGAGACGCTTGCCACGCTGCTGCGGGCGGCGCCGGAGACCGTGGTGTTCTCGGACGCCCTCAACCACCGTTCCTTGATCGAGGGGGTACGGACCTCGGGCAACACCAAGCACATCTTCGCCCACAACGACCTGACAGACCTCGAACTGGCGCTCGCCGGGCAGCCGCTGGACCGCCCGAAGCTGATCGTCTTCGAGTCGGTGTACTCGATGGACGGCGACATCGCGCCGATCCGTGAGATCTGCGACCTGGCCGAGCGGTACAACGCAGAGACCTACCTGGACGAGACCCACGCGATCGGGGTCTCGGGACCCACGGGCGCCGGTATCAGCGAGGCGATCGGCGAGGACCGGGTCACCTTCGTCCAGGGCGTGTTCGGCAAGGCGGTGGGCACCACCGGCGGCTATGTCGCCGGTCCCGACGTCCCGTTGGACTACGTACGCTCGCATGCCCCCGGGTTCATCTTCACCACGACCATCCCCCGGGCCTCCCTGGACGCCACCCTGGCGAGCCTGGCCGTCATCCGCAGCGCCGAGGGCGCCGCGATGCGGGAGGAGCTGCACAGCAAGGCGGAGCTGATGCGCCGTCGGCTCACCGAGGCGGGCATCGGCCATGTGCCTGCCCCCACGCACCTCGTCCCGGTCCTGGTGCCGGGCGGTGACCGGGTGAAGCGGATATCGCGCCGGCTGCTCGACGAGTTCTCCGTCTACGTGCAGCCCATCAACTTCCCATCGGTGCCGAAGGGCGGCGAGCGGTTCCGCGTGACCATCGCCCCCTTCCGCACGGAAGAGCAGATCGACCGGTTCGTCGAGGCGCTCGCCCGGTGCCTCGCGGACGACCCCAGCTGAACGGCTTCCCGTTCCGCTGCTCCCCTCGCTCCCCTTCACGTTCACGTTCCTATCCGAGGAGACGACAGAACCATGACCATGACCGTGCCCGACACCACCGCCACCGCCACCGGTATCCGGATCAACGACCTCACGCCGTTCATCGGCGCCGAGCTGACCGGAGTCACCTACGAGGATCTCCAGGACTCCGGGCTCTGGGACAAGGTGAGCACGCTGCTGCACGAGCGGGAGCTGGTCGTCATCCGCTCCCTGGACATCACCTCCGAGCAGCAGATCGAGCTGGCGAGCCGTATCGGCCGGCCGAAGCCCTTCCTGATGGCCAAGTACCGCCACCCGGAACACGAGGAGATCATGATCTCCTCCAACGCCAAGAAGAACAACATGGCGATCGGTGTCGCCCGGGTCGGCAACTTCTGGCACCAGGACTCCTCCTACCAGAAGGATGCGCCGCCCTACACGATGCTGCACGGTATCGACGTCCCCGGCACCAGCGGCCACACGCTCTACGCCAACGCGGCCGATGTCTACGACCGCCTGCCCCAGGAGTGGAAGGAGAAGATCGAGGGGCGTACGGCGGTCCACACCGTCTCCAAGCGCCAGCGCATCTCCGACAAGCACGCGGGCCTGTCCATCGCGGAGTTCAAGGCGCTGGTGGAGGTGGAGTACCCGCCGGTCCAGCACCCGCTGGTGAAGACCGACCCCACGACCGGCCGCCGGTACGTGTACGGGGCGCCGGAGTACATGGAGCGGGTGATCGGCTTCGACGCGAATGAGAACGAGGAGTTCTTCGCCCTCCTGGACCAGCTGATACAGGACCCGGCGCACGTCTACGAGCACCGGTGGACCCCACGGGACCTGGTGATCTGGAAGTGCGAGCTGACGTACCACGCGGCCACCGCGGTGGAGCCGGGCGTCGACCGCACCGTGCACCGCGTGAGCATCGAGGCGAGGGACCCGTGGGCGGCATAGTCGACTTCGACGTGTGCTTCCCGTCCGCGACGGCCGACATCCGGGACATGCATCAGGTCTCCGGGGTGTCCGTCGCGGACCTGGCCGCCATCACCCACACCGAGTCTTTCCCGGTCCTCGCGGATGGGGAGACGGCGTCGGGGCTGGCGGTCAGGGCCGCGTCCCGGCTGCTGGAGCGGCTGGGGACCGACCGCTCGGCCGTACACGAGGTGATCTACACAGGCTCTGGCGAGTGGGACATCCCGTTCTGGTCGCCGGCGGCCAAGGTGGCCGGCGAACTCGGCATCAGGAACGCCCACTGCTACGAGCTCACCAACTTCTGCAACGCGGGCCTGACGGCGATCCGGCTGGCGGCCGAGTCCACCGGCAAGAGGCCCGGCACGTACACGCTGGTTCTCCTCGGGGACCGGCTGAGCCGGATGGTGGACTACGGTGACCCGGATTCCAAGGCGCTCTTCAATTTCGGTGATGCGGGCGCGGCGGTGCTGCTGGCGGATGACAACCCTCTTTTCCGGGTCCTCCACTCGGCGATGCGCACCGACCCCGGATGGGCCGACTACTACCAGGGCGAATGGCGCGACGGCCGGGTCGTCATCCGGCGGGGTGCGCACCGGCGGGGTCTCGCCTCCGCCTACGTGGACAACTTCACCCGCCTGGTCGACGAAACCCTGACGGTGACCGGACGGACCATCGGTGATGTCGCGTGGTTCCTGATCAATCAAGGCGACAAGGGGATGCACGAGCGTCTGCTGACGACTCTCGGCATCCCCGCTGAGCGCAGCGTTTTCAACTACGGACGGCTCGGCCACATGGGCGGAGCCGACACCCTGATCGCCCTCGACGGCCTCATGGAGGAGAAGAAGCTCCGTGAGGGGGACCTGATCCTGCTGGTCACCAGTGCCATGGGATTCAGCTGGGGCGTCACTGCCTTGGAGTACTCCGGATGAAGATTCTCGTGATCCATCAAGTGCCCTACCGCAAGATCTCCTACCACCGCGGCGTCGACCACGACCAGCACGAGGTGACCTACATCGGCCGGCCGGCGTCACTGCGGCAGATCCCCGGGGACCTCCGCTGCTCGCGGATCCCGATGGGTGAGGACGACGGCCTGGTGGCCGGGGTGACGGCCCGGGTGAAACCGTCCGACGGCTACGAAAAGGTGTTGTCTCTCTCCGAGTTCGGGATTCTGGAAGCGGTACACATCCGCCGCCACCTGGGGCTCCCCGGTCCGTCGGAGAGCCGTACCGAACTCGTCCGCGACAAGGTCCGGATGAAGGAGGCGCTGAGGGGATCAGGAATCCGCCACCCCCGTTTCGTGAGCGCGCCTCCCCCGTGCGGACCGCTGCCCTGGAGCGGGAAGACGGTACTCAAGCCCCGCAACGGGGCTTCCAGCGACGGGGTCATGGTCCTGGAGACCGCCCGTGAGGCGCTCTGCGCCTACCGGAAGCTGGCCGACCCGGAGAACTACCAGATCGAGGAGCACATCGAGGGCGACATCCTGCACATCGACGGACTGATGCAGGACGGCAGGTTCGTGGAGCTGGAGACCAGCCGCTACATCAACAAGCCGGTGGAGTTCGCCGGCGGCCTGCCGCTCGGCTCGCACCAGATCCCGCTGACGGAGGCACACCGCGGCCTGGCGCAGGAGGTGTCCGTCGCCCTCGGTATCGAGGAGGGCTGTGTCCACCTGGAGGCGTTCCACACGGCCGACGACGAACTGGTCTTCCTCGAGGTCGCCAACCGGGTGGGCGGGGCGGGTGTGGTCACCGCGCACGAACGCCGGACCGGTGTCCACCTGCCGTCCCACGAGATCGCGGTACGCCTCGGTCTGGAACGCCCGCCGTCGGACGAGCCCAGCGGCCGCTACCACGGCTGGCTGGCCTTCCCGGGCCACCACCTCCCCGGTGGTACCGCCGAGGTCACGCTGCCCCCGGGGCTGGCCGGCCACCCCTGCGTGGACCAGCTGTACGTGCTGCCCGCCGACCGTCCGCTGACCGCACACATCACCTACCAGGAATGGGAGTGCCCCGTGTTCATCGAGGCCTCGCACACCGACGCCGCGGAACTGGGCCGTTTTCTGCGGGTGTGCGCGGACAGCATCACCGTCATCTCCCGGACCCGTGAGCCGGCCGTCCTGGGGAGCGCCGCATGAGCTGCCGCCCGGTCCGCCACTATCCGACCGATCTCCTGCTGGCCGTGGAGCACGTCCAGCAAGTACTGGCCGACGACGTGTCGTCGCCGGTGGCCAGGGCTCTGAAGGAGGCCGACCTTCTCGAAGTCGGCGGCCTGCTGGACGCCGACGCGCTGGCCCACGCCCTCGACGAGGCGCTCGGCGGTCTCAGCCAGTTCCCCTGGCGCCCGCTCACCGACACCGGCGACGTCTGGGAGCAGACACCGGTGGGCCGTGTCGTCCTCGACGACGGCCGGGCGGGCAACACACTGCGGGGGCTGCTGCTGGCCTGGGCGGTGGGCAACGCCGTTCTCGTCCGTACCTCCCGGCCTGCTCTGTGGACCACGGTGACCGAGGCGTTGCGCGAGCCGGGTTTCCCGCTGCCCGCGGCAGAGATTGCGGCGGCCGGGGCCGAGGTGGAGGGCACCGTCGTCGTGGTCCCTGACCTGGTGGTGCTCAGCGAGGAGGCGGTGTCCGCCTCGGGTGAGCTGTACGCGGGGGCCGGGCGCCCCGGGGTCCCGTCGGTGCGGGTCAGGGTGACGTCCGGTCAGGACGGCCCGCAGGCGCCCGTGGCCGACATTGACTGCAGGTCGCCGTGGTTCCGGCAGCTGTTCACTTCCGTCTATCTGGCCGGCACCTCGCTGGATGCCGCGCGCCGCGACGACCCCGGGCGGGCATCGCGTATGGACGCCAGGGTCCGTTATCTGGTCGGGATGGCCCGGCGCACGGCCCACTACCGGGACCTGCCGCGGGTCGAGGGTGTATCCGGTCTGGCCGCGCTGCCCGTCCTGGAGAAGGCGGCCCTGGAGGCGGGGTCCCTGCCCCGCGCCACCGGTATGTCCAGCGGTGCCCGCCCCAGCGGCGAGGTGCTCCGCAGCGGGGCGTCCGGCGGGGAGCCGCGGTACATCGTGTACTCGCGGACCGACTGGGAGAACATGGTCCGCGAGGCGATCCCGCTCCTGCGGGCGCTGGGTATCCACCCCGGGGACCGGGTCCTCAACGCGCTGGTCGGCGGCGGGTTGTACGGCGGACTGCTGACGACGTCCAGCGAGCTGACCCGGATGCCGGTGGAGGCCTTCTCCGCCGGCCAGCAGGTCACCGCCGACCTGGTGCTGATGCTGGTCCGCGACTTCTCGGTGAACGTCCTGCTGGGCCAGCCCGCCGTGGTGCTGCCCCTGCTCCGGGAGGCCAGGCGCAAGGATCCCGGTCTGCGTCTGGAGAAGGTCGTCTACGGCGGAACCCCGATGACCGAGTCCGACAAGAGGTGGCTGCGGGAGGAGCTCGGCACCCGGTCCATCACGAGCATCCTGGCGGCCAACGACGGTGCGCAGATCGGCTACCAGTGCGAGGGGCTCGGCGGCACGCTGCACCACGTCAACGACGACTACAACCTCGTCGAGGTCGTCGACGAGGACGGCGCCCCCCTGCCGGACGGCGAGACCGGGCACCTGCTGATCACCGCGATGCAGAAGTTCGAGGGGCCGCTGATCCGTTACCGCATCGGCGACATGGGCCGGGTGACCGAACGCGACTGCGACTGTGGGGTGTCCGGGCGGGTGCTGGAGTACCTCGGGCGCAGCGACGGCCTGCTGAAGTTCAAGTCGGCGACCGTGCACTACGGCGAGATCGCCGCCGCCCTGGAGGAGTTCCAGGTGTCCCAGCTCCAGGCGGAGCTGACAACCAGGGAGGGCACCGAGACGCTGGTGCTGCGCACCGAGTCGCGGGAGGAGCTGGACCCCGGGGCTCTGAAGTCCTTCCTTGCCGGCGCCTTCCCGGCGCTGAGCGGCGATCACCTCTACGACGACGGCCTGCGCCTGTTCGAGTTGGTGGTCGAGTGCCACCCGGAGGGCGGGCTGGAGCGTAACCCGGTCAGCGGAAAGATCCGGACCGTGATCGACCGCCGGCTCAGCTGACTTCCCGCCGCCCCGCACTTCCCCTCCGCCCGTCCCTCTCCGCACAGTTCTGGAGCTTTCCGATGTCTCAGACCGCCCGATCCGTTCAGCAGGTCAGCCGCCCCCGTGGCCGGCCGACCGGTGCCGAGTTCGTCTTCACCGAGGAGCCGGTGCCCGTACCGCAGGCCGGCACCGCGCTCGTCGAGAACGAGCTCCTGTCCGTGGACCCGTACATGCGGGAGAACATGGACGCCGGGTGGGAGCTGTCCGCCCCGTTGGAGGGCCGCTCCATCGGCCGGGTCACCGAATCCCGCGCTCCTGGCCTGAGGGAGGGCGACCTGGTCTTCCACCGTCAGGGCTGGCGCACCCACGCCGTGGTGCGCCCGGAGGACGTACGCGTCCTGCCGCGGACACCCGGAGTGCCGCCCGAGACCTATCTCGGCATCCTCGGCGGCACCGGCCTCACCGCCTACGTGGCTCTCAGCCGCATCGCCCGGCTCGCCCCCGGGGAGACGGTCTACATCTCCGCCGCGGCGGGCGGCGTGGGCAGTGCGGCGGGGCAGCTCGCACGGCTGATGGGTGCCGGCCGGGTGGTCGGCAGTGCCGGCTCCCCCGCGAAGGTCCGCCTCCTCACCGGGGAACTGGGTTTCGACGCGGCGTTCGACCACCGCGAGGGCCGGCTCGCCGAACAGCTGGCGAAGGCGGCGCCCGACGGGATCGATGTGTACGTCGACAACGTGGGCGGTGAGCACCTGGAGGCCGCGATCGGGGCGATGCGCGAGTTCGGGCGGATCGCCTGGTGCGGCGCGATCTCCCAGTACGACGCCACCGAGCCGCCCCCCGCGCCGCGCAACCTCTTCGACCTGGTGGAGAAGAGCGTCCGGCTGGAAGGCTTCCTGGTACGCAACCACCGTGACAGGCAGGACGAGTTGGAGCAGCTGCTGGTGCCCGCGCTCGCCTCGGGCACGGTCACGGACCGGCACACGGTCACCGAGGGCTTCGACCGGATCGTCGACGCCTTCCTGGGGATGCTGGCCGGCGGCAACACCGGCAAGGCGACGGTTCGGGTGGTGGGGTCATGATCCTGCGGGACACCACGGCGCGCACCATGCTCGGCTCGATGCTCGTGTCGAGCATCGGGATGGGCCTGTACACCCTGGCGCTCGGGCAGACGCTGTTCCACCACACCGGGGATGCCCAGGCGTTCGCCATGATCTTCGCCCTCCAGGGGCTGGGGGCGGTGGCGGTCCTCCCCTTCTCCGGGCCGGTGGTCGATGCCTTCGATTCCAGGACCGTCTACGTGCTCTGCAGCCTGCTGCGGGCCCTGACTGTGGGCGTCATCGTGGTCGCCCTGTCCACGGGCGACGGAAGTGTCGTCACCGTGGTGGGCACGGCCGCCGTGTTCCTGGCGGTCTTCGACAACATCCAGCGCACGGCGTTCTTCAAATTCACCGCGCACCGCATCGCGGGCGAACGTGCCGTGGCCTTCAACAGCCTGATCGGCATCGCGATCCAGGCAGGCAGCCTGATCGGGATGGCGGCGCTCGGCCTGGTCCTGATGATCGGTACGGCCACTCAGGCCCTGCTGGTCGACGTGGCGGTCTCCCTGGTGGCGGCGACGGTGGTCTCGAGGCTGCGTGCCCCTCGCCAGGAATCGGCGGGACGGCTCCGGGACAGCACCCTGCGCTCGGCGCTGCCCGATCTGCTGCGCGACTGGGCGGGGCTGTTCCGCCGGCACCGTCACGAGGCCGTGGTTTTCGGGATGGTCCTGATGTGCGCGGGTGACTTCGTGTACTCCTACAGCCTCTCCACCCTGGTGGTGCCTCTCGTCGACGCCTGGCACGGCGGGCAGCCGTGGGCGATCTCGGCTCTGGAGGGCACGCTGGGAGCTGGGATGATCGTGGCGACCTTCTTCACCCGGCACACCGTGCGTCTGGCGCTGCTCCCGCTCTGGGTGTCGCTCCAGGCGGTGATCGCAGTGGCGCTCGCCTTCACCGCCACGCCCGCCCTGCACTACGTCGAGTTCTTCCTGGCCGGCTTCGCCAACCTGAACGCCATCACCCTGCTCCTGACGCTCCTTCAGCAGCAGGCCGGCCCGCTGGACAAGGCGAAGATGGCCTCCCTGCGGCTGCTGGCGATCGGCGGCGGGACCGCCGCCTTGATGCCGGTGCTGGGCGTGGCCGCCCGGCAGTCGCTCACCACCGCCTTCCTCACCCTTGCCGCCCTGCTCGTGCCCTTCGCGGCCTGCGGGTTCTGGGCCGCGTTCCGCTTCATCCCCCGCGCCGCCGGCGCGGCGAAGGACGAGGCCGGGACGCAGCCGGAGCTGACGCCCGCCTGAACTGCCCGGAGCGCGCACCGCTCGTACCACCCTTCACGTCATCCGCCGTCCCACGTCTTCTGGAGACACCATGCTCTCGTGCCAGCCGGTCCTGCCCCTGGACACGGTCGCGGCCCCACCGCTGCTCCTCGCCGAGCGGGCCCGCCGCATGGTGCCCTCGGACACCAGGGCCTTGTTCTCCATGGCCGCCCGGGAGGACGTCGTCTCGCTGGCCGGGGGGATGCCCAGTTCCGAAGCGCTGCCGGCCCAGGCGCTGCGCACGGTCCTGGGGGACGTGCTCAGAACCGACGGGCCGGGTGCGCTCCAGTACGGCTCCGCGCAGGGGGACTTGGTGCTGCGCGGGCAGATCTGCGAGGTCATGGCGGCGGAGGGCATCGCGGCGACCCCGGACGAGGTCCTGGTCACGGTCGGATCGCAGCAGGCGCTCGACCTGGTGACCCGGATCCTCGTGGACCCGGGCGACACGGTGGTGACGGAGGGCCCCACTTACGTCACCGCGCTGAGCACCTTCGCGGCGGGCCAGGCCCGGGTGGTCGAAGTCGCCATGGACAAGGACGGCGTGGTGCCTCAGGCGCTGGCCGACGCCTTCGCCCTCTGCGCGGCGGAGGGACGCCCGGCGAAGTTCTTCTACACGGTGCCGACCTTCCACAACCCCACCGGCCTGGTGCTCGGCGCCGGCCGCAGGAAGGAGGTCCTGGAGATCTGCCGGCGGGCCGGTGTCCTGGTCGTCGAGGACAATCCGTACGGGCTGCTGCACTTCGGGGAGGAGCCGCACCGCGCTCTGTGCGCCGACGCCCCGGACGGGGTGGTCTATCTGGGCTCGTTCTCCAAGACCTTCGCTCCCGGGCTGCGCGTGGGCTGGGTCCGCGCTCCGCGCGCCCTCGCCGGCACGCTGGTGCTCGCCGCGGAGAGCGCGATGCTCTCCCACTCGGGACTGGCCCAGCGGGCGGTGAGCCGGTTTCTGGGCGAGTGGTCCTGGCAGGGGCATCTCGATGCCGCCCGGAGCCTGTACCGCGGACGCCGTGACGCCATGCTCGACGAACTGGCTGTCACCATGCCGGACGGGGTGTCCTGGACGGTGCCCGAGGGAGGGTTCTTCGTCTGGGTGACGCTGCCGGGCCGGCTGGATGCACGCGCGATGATGCCCCGTGCGATCGACAGCGGGGTGGCCTATGTGCCGGGTTCCGGGTTTCACACCCGGGGCGGTGCGCAGAACCTCCGGCTCTCCTACTCCTACCCGCCCGCGAGTGCTGTCCGGGAGGGCGTGCGGAGGCTGTCGGACGTGATACGCGACGAGGTGGCCGGGGCCGGCACGCACCGGCTGCGCGAAGCGGTGGCCCGATGAGCGGCCGCCCGTCCGACGGTCTGCTGGACGACGCGCGGAGCATCCAGGACGACATGGTCCGGCTGCGGCGGACTGTGCATTCCCGCCCCGAGGTTGGCCTGGACCTGCCGTACACCCAGGAGGCCGTGCTGAACGCCCTGGACGGGCTGGGGCTGGAGATCAGCACCGGGCGGCGGCTCGGTTCGGTGACCGCGGTGCTGCGGGGCGCCCGGCCCGGCCCGACGGTGCTGCTCCGCGGCGCCGGCCGCCGACACCTGCACGCCCCCGGCCCGTCAGTACTCCACGCCCCCTCGGGCCGGCCCAGTTCACGAACGAGGCGAACCTGATGTACAAGCCCTGCCGAGTCCTGCTGCTGACACCCGACGCCGGACTGATCCGGGCCGTCTCGGACACCGGGCTGGAGCCCTGGGCCCTGCGCCGCACCGGCGCCGGGGCGCCTGGCGGGATACCGCCGGAGCGGACCCTGACCACCGATGACCCGGCCCGTACCCTGCGGGACTTGGCCGCGGACGAGGACGCCGGGCACGGTATCGACTTCGTCGTGAGCGGCGGCGACACCGAGCCAGCCGTGCTCGACGCCCTGCGGGGACTGGCCCTCGGTCCCGGGCGGACGGGGCCGTGGCTTCCGGACCGGGCCGAACTGCGGGAGATCCTCGGGTGGGGCCCGGTGCCCGGGCCCGCCCCGGCCGGTGTCGAGCCGGCGCCGGTGTGCCAGGTCGACACGGTGTCCGTGAGCGGTATGCACCTCCTCCTGGGCATTGCCTGGCCGGAGTCTCGGCAGCCCATGGGTGAGTCGGAGCAGGCCGGCGTACGGGAAACGGTCCGTTGCCTGCTCGATCTGATCGGGCACCAGTTCGGAGGGACGCGGACGGACGTGGCGCTCACCCCCACCGGCCCCGACCCGGTCGGGATCGCGGGGACCTCGGTCCTGGTCTCTTCCCTCGGGCCGGGAACGAAGCGGTAACCGCCCGGGACCGGCTCCGGGCACCTTGGGATCTGTCGAGAGCGGGACGGGGAACCGGGCCGCTCACCACGTCCACAGATCTGCGAGGAGTTCGAGATGAACGAGAACCTGAACGGCAACCCGGTCCGGACCGCACGCATCGTCGGCGCGATCGTCGCCCTCGTCCTGACGGTGCCGGCGCTCATAGTGGCTGTCGGCAACGAACTGCCCGAGGACGGTGCGGCCGCGACAACCACGGTCCTCGCCACCAACGCCGGTCCCGCGACTCCCCCGTCGGCCCCCTGAGCCCGGGGCCCCGGGGTCAGGGGAACACGGTCTGCGGATTGCGGACGCCCATGAAGGCGTAGAGGCGGTCGGCCTCGGCCCGGTGTCCTTCGGCGTCCTCCCTGTCGCCGAGGGCTTCCTGCGCCCGGGCGATACCGGCCAGCGCGGACGCCTCCTCCGAGCAGAAGCCCATCTCCACGGCCGCCTTCCTGGCGTGCCGGTGAAGGACCAGGGCAGCCTCGTGGTCCCCCAGCGCGTACCGCAGATGGCCGATGATGTTCTCCACCTCCGCCAGCCGTACCGGCGTCGCCCCCGTGCGGACCACTTCCAGGGCACGCAGCGCGAGTTCCTCGGCGTCGGCTGCCCTCCCCCGCATATACGCCACCTTCGCGGACAGCGCGAGCACCAGTCCCACGTCCCCCGGCGCCGTCCGCAGTTCGCTCAGCAGCCGCGCCTGCGCCAGGTTCTCGTCCGCTTCCTTCAGTTCCCCCAGTCCCACCTGGGCGAAAGCCAGATCGGTCAGCGACATGACCAGGTTGCCGTGGTAGCCGATGGACCGGCTGATCTCCAGGGCCCGCCGGGCCGTGTCGGCTGCCTCCGTGTACCGGCCCCACTTCTCGTACAGCGTGCTCAGCGTGGACAGGCCCTCCGCCTCGGAGCGGCTGGCGCCCAGCTTCGCGGAGCGGGTGACGGCCTCGCTCAGCAGCGTCAGCGCCTCCTCGTACCGGCCGAGCATCGAGGCGAGGAGTCCGATGGTCGATTCGCTGTGGGCCTGGATGCGCCGGTCTCCGAGGCCCACGGCGACGTCCCGGGCCTCCTGCGCGGCTTCCAGGCCGTCGGCGAATCTGCCCACCTTCCAGCAGGCCACCCCGACGTTCGACAGGGTGACGCAGAGCAGCTGGGGATCGTCCAGATCGCGGGCGGCCGCCAGGGCTCTCCGGCAGATGTTCCACAGGTCGTCGAACTGCCCGCGGGCGTTCAGGTGGAAGCTGAGGTTACGGGTGAGGCAGACGGTGTGGCGGGGCAGGCGGTGCAGCACCGCCAGCGAGACGGCAGCCAGCAGTCCGCTGTGCTCACGGTCGAACCAGGCGCGGGCGGCCTCGGCGTCCTGGCAGGGCGGCAGGCTGCCGTCGTACGCCGGGATGCCGGTGTCGCGCTGCTCGCGTCCGGGGAAGAGGATCTGGCAGGCCGCGTCCGTCGCCGTGAGGTAGTAGCCGAGCAGCCGTTCCACCACCGCCGCGTCCTGCTGCGCCGTCGCCGGGCCGCACAGGCCGCGGGCGAAGCTGCGTACCAGGTCGTGCAGGGTGTAGATGCCCAGCTGCGGCTGCTGCACCAGCCGCATGTCCAGCAGGACTTCCAGGGTCGACTCGGCATCGTGGGGTCCAGTACCCAGCAGGGCGGCAGCCGAGTGGACGTCGACGCCGGTGCTCGGGTGGAGTCCGAGGGTACGGAAGGCCGCACGCTGGGGCTCGTCCAGTGCCATGTACGACAGGTGCAGCGTCGCGGAGACGCTGCGCTGTGGGGAGCGCAGTTCGTCGAGTCTGCGGGTCTCGTCGCGCAGCCGTTCGGCGAGGTAGCGCAGGGTCCAGGAGGAACGGTTGCGCAGCCGGGCGGTGGCTATGCGCAGGGCCAGCGGCAGGTGGCCGCAGAGCTCGGCCAGTTCCGCCGCCGACTCCGGCTCGGCCTCGACCCGGTCCGCCCCCAGGGTCGCCGCCACGAGGGCGGCGCTGTCCTGCGGCGTCATCAGACCGACGGAGACCCAGCTGACACCGTCGAGGTCCAGGAGGCGGGAGCGGCTGGTGATCAGGACCAGGCAGCCGGGGGAAGCGGCCAGCAGCGGGGTCACCTGGTCCACATGGGCGGCGTTGTCGAGGAGCAGCAGCAGCCGTCGCCCGGCGACCGTGGCCCGCCAGAGGTTGGCCCTGGCCTCCGTGTCGCTGGGGATCTGGTCGTCGTCCACGCCCAGCGAGCGCAGCAGGTGATGCAGCGCGGTGCCGGGCGGGACCGGAGGCTGCTCGCCCGGAGTGAACCCGCGCAGGTCCACGTGGAGCTGCCCGTCGGGGAACCGGTCGGCGAGCCGGTGCGCGGCCCACACCGCAAGCGAGGTCTTCCCGGATCCGCCCATGCCGTCGACGGCCACGACCCGGGCGGATCTGCTGTCGGAGCCTTCCTGCAGATCGGCCGCGTCGACGCAGTTCAGGAGTTCGGCGAGTTCCCTGGCCCGGCCGGTGAAGTCGGCCAGCGGCTGGGGCAGGGTGCAGACCCGGACGGGCGGGGCGGGGGGTTCGTCCGGGACGGGCGCGGACTCCTGCCACGGCAGCACCAGTCCGGGCTCGTCGCGCAGGATCCCCTCGTAGAGCTTGGTCAGCGGCGGGCCGGGGTCGACGCCCAGCTCGTCCGCGAGGAACTCACGGACCTGGCCGTACTCGTTGAGTGCCTCGGCCTTCCGCCCGGTGCGGTAGAGAGCAAGCATGAGCTGGCTGCGGAAGGTCTCGCGCAGCGGGTGGGCGGAGACCAGCATGCGCAGGCCGGCGACGAGTTCACCGCTGAGTCCGAGTGCCAGCCGCAGGTCGTAGAGCTCCTCCGTGGCCACCAGCCGGCGTTCCTCCAGGGCGGTGGCCGCCGCCTCGATGACGGAGCCGCCCTGGCCGGAGAGGACGGACCCGCGCCAGAGCCCGAGCGCGGCATCGAGTCGGGCGGCGGCCTCCGGCCGCCGGTCGTCGCGCAGGTCCTGTTCGGCGGCCCGGATCCGGGCGTCGAACTCCAGCAGGTCCAGCTGCCCCGGGGCCACGACCATGCGGTAGCCGCTGCCGTCGGTGAGGATGACCCCGTCGTCCGGGAGGCGGCGGCGCAGGTCGGAGACGGCCTTGCGGACCTGGTGGGAGGCGGTCGCCGGCGGATCCTCCCAGGCCGCCTCGACGAGCCGGGGCATGGGCACGACCCGGCCGGGTTCCAGGAGCAGCATGGACAGCACCCGCTCCTGCACCACACCGGACAGCAGGAGCCGCTTCCCGCTGACCGCTGCCTCCAGTGGTCCGAGGATCCGGAAGCACAGCCCTCTGGTCGTCGTCCCTCGTTCCGCGTTTTCTTCTTCCATGTTCTCGTCCCCCCGTGAGCGGCTCCGCGGCACTTCAGACGAGTGCTGCGGAGCCGCTGATTCCAGCCTGATCCAAACGAAAGCCCCTAAGCGGCGATGCGGCCGATCGCCCTGACCACCTCGTCGATCAGCAGGATGTTCTCCTTCTCCGCGCTGTCCCCGAGCGCGAACCGGTTCCGGCCGTATCCGTATCCGATCCCGAGACGCGGGCTCGCGAACACCCGTGCGCCGGCCGTGCCTCCGTGGCCGAGGGCGTACGGACCGAGGACCGGGATCTCCTCGCCATGGGCCGGCGAGCGAAAGCCGTGCGCGCAGAAGCGGGTGAGCTGCACAGTCAAGAGGCTCCGTATCCCCCCGTTCTCTGCGGGACGGGGCATGACGTGCGGGTAGCGCCGATGCCGCAGTGGTGCGTGCGGTCTCGGCGCAGAACGCCATATTAGAACGTCACATGCAACGGTCGGCCACTTCCGACCAGTTGGTGATACGCCCCTGCGCCGGACAGGCCATCGCGGGCCGCTCCCGGCTTACCTGCTGCGCCGCTCCCCCGCTCCCGTTCGCTCCGGGGTGGAGTATGTGCCGCATCCGCTTCTGCCTGCTGACAGTTTTGGGGCCACCTGCCGCCTGCCGGCACTGCACGGAGCCGTCCGTAGGTCACACGCCTGGCGTGTCAGAGCCCTCTCGTGGTGAACAAGGTGGTCCCGTGCACCGCGTCCGCTTCCTTCCGGCCGGTCTCGGTGAACCCGGCCTTGGCCAGCACTCGGCGAGAAGCGGTGTTCCAGTCCCAGACCGTGGCCCACAGACGTCCGTACCCAGACGATCGCGCCCATTCCACGACCGCCGACGCTGCCTCGGTCGCGTATCCCTGACGCCAGACCCGGCGCAGCAGCTCGAATGCCAGTTCCGGTTCCCCTGCCGGTCCTCGTCCGCTGTCGACCAGCCCGCAGTAGCCGATGACGTCACGAGAGGTTTTCCGTTCGACCGCCAGCAGCCCGGTCGACCACACCTTGTCGGTGCGGATCGAATCCTCGAGCTCCGCGACCGTGGGGTGTCCGTCCGCGTCGACTCGACGGTGGGGCGGCACCCGTGGATCACGTTCGGTCCACAGTTCACGCAGGACGACAGCCTCGGCTGCCCGCCAGGGTCTGAGCAGCAGGCGGCTCGTCTCGAGTGCGACCTCGCCGCCCGGTGTGCCACTTGCCATGACAGCAACCGTCTCACGGGCGCACGCGCTGTCGTGCCACGGGGCGCGGTCGGTCCTGCCGGGCGTGGACGCCCGGTATGCGGGACAGCCGCGATCAATGCCCGAGCGCCGTGTTGGGCCGGGGCCGCCCGGTGCGGCTGCGCGGAGGGTCAGATCGTGGTGAGGCGGGGCAGAGCGGGTGCCTGGTGCTGGAAGGTCATGGAGGAGTATGTGGCCCCCAGCCCGGAGGCCACATAGATGTAGTGGCGGCCTGGCTGTAGCCGGTGGGAGTCGCGAAGCTCGGTGTAGTTGAGGAACACGTCCGAGGCGAAACAGTGGCTGTACTCGGCCAGTTTTTCCAGGTAGACGCGCGCCGGGTCGATGCCCAGGTGTTTGACGGTCTCGGTCAGGGGCGCGTTGTGGGGGATGACCCAGTCAATGTCGTCCCATGTCAGTTCCGCCTGCTCGACGGCCTCCTGCATGACGTCGGCCAGGGCACGGGCGCTGTCGCGGCCGTACTGTTTGGACTCCTCGGGCGAGAGCAGGACTCCTCCGGAGTACTGGCCCATGGTTCGGGTCGCGTAGGACAGGACGCGGTCGCCGGCTGTGTCCGCGGTGGCCACCAGCATGGCGGCGCCGGCTTCTCCCATGAGGGCCCCGGTGTTGTACAGCAGCTGGTTGCCGGGGGTGAACGCCTTGTCGCCGGTGACGATCAGTACGCGGGCGTAGGGGTCGCCGTCGTCCTCCAGCAAGGTGCCCGCCAGTTCGATCGCGGCCAGGGCGGTGGCGCAGTTCTGCTGGGTGACGGCGAAGGAAGCGGCGTGCTGGAGATCGAGGGCGTCGCTGATCAGGGCGGCGGCGTTGAGGTGGGAGGGTGTGACTTCCTGGGTGGAGTGCACGTAGAGGACGTACCGGATGTCGGTGGGGTCGGGGACCCGGTGAAGCACCCGCCGGGCGGCGGGAAGGACCAGGTCGAGGAGGCTCGCGTCGGGGTCCTGGCGGATGCGGCGCAGCCCATGCACCTTCTGCAGCAGGCGGATCTGGGCACGCTTGAGGCCGAGGGGGCCGGCCAGTTCCTCGATGGTGTGGGAGTTGTCGGGCAGGAATGACTCGACGGCTTCGATGGTGGCGATGCGGTTCATACGGCTTCCTTGGGGTGCGGAAGGGCGGCCGGGGCCGGGGATGTGGTGTTGCGGCCGATGGCGAGGGCGAGGAAGGCGGCCAAGAGACACAGGGCTCCGGCGCCGTACCAGGCCATCGCGTAGTCGCCCAGCTGGTCGCGGACGGTGCCGGCGAGGATGGCCGCGGCTCCTGCGCCGACCTGGTGGGCGGTCCACAGCCAGCCGAAGATGATGGCGGAGGCGGAGCCGTAGCGCTCCTGGCACAGGGCCATGGTGGGCGGGACGGTGGCCACCCAGTCGAGGCCGTAGAAGATCGCGAACAACAGCATGCTGGGAGTGGCGGTCCGGGCGAACAGTGAGGGCAGGGCGAGCAGGGACACGCCGCGCAGGCCGTAGTAGACGAAGAGCAGGACGCGGGCGTTGAAGCGGTCGGTGAGCCAGCCGGAGGCGATGGTTCCCACCAGGTCGAAGAGGCCGGCCATGGCCAGCAGACTCGCCGCCGTGGTCTGCGGCATCATGTGGTCGCCCGCGGCCGGGATGAAGTGGGTCTGTACGAGTCCGGTGGTGGTCGCACCGCAGATCGCGAACCCCGCGAAGAGCATCCAGAACGGGCGGGTACGGCCGGCCGCCAGCAGGACACGGAAGGCGCCGGTGACACCGAGGGGGTTGTGTTCCGGTTCCGGTTCCGGGGCGGTCCGAGTGGCCTCCGGTGTGTCGGTGGTGTCGTCCTTCGGTGAGGTCGCGGGGTCCTCGCCGAAGGGGCGCTGGCCCACGTCCTTCGGGTGCTCGCGGATGAAGAACATGACCAGTGGAACGACCGCCAGGGCGGCGGCCGCCACCGTGAAGGAGGCGATGCGCCAGTTGGTGTGGTTGACCAGCCAGGCCAGGAGGGGCAGGAAGACCAGTTGTCCGGCGGTGCTGCCGGCGGTCAGGATGCCCGTGATGAGGCCGCGGCGGCGCGTGAACCACCGGTTGGTGACCGTACCGACGAAGGCGAGGGCGACGGCCCCGCTGCCCACGCCCACCAGGACCCCCCAGTACAGGGTCAGTTGCCAGGGGGAGCTCATGAACGTGGGCAGCGCGCTGCCCACGGCGATCAGGAGAAGGGCGGTGGTGACCACGGGGCGGATGCCGTACTTCTCCATCCAGGAGGCCGCGAAAGGGGAGACCGCTCCGTAGAGGACCATGTTGACCGACGCCGCGGTGGCGATGGAGGCGTGGCTCCAGCCGAATTCCATGTGCAGCGGGTCCATCATCACGCCGGGGACCGCGCGGAATCCGGAGGAGCCGGTCAGGGCCAGGAAGGACACGACGGTGACGATCCAGACCCAGGGCAGACGGGATGCCTTGCTCAGGCCGGCGGGGAGGCCGGTGCCCGCCCGGGGGTGGTCTTGCGGGGCGGAGTCGGAGTCGGTGGGTGTGTGCGTGGCGGTGTCGGTGGGTGTGTGCGGGTCAGCGTCGGTGGGTGTGTGCGTGGCGGTGTCGAGTTCGTTCATCAGCGGTTCCTGGTCAGTTGGTTCTGCAGAGCGGCGCCCGGCCGTATGCCGGTGGGCCGGGCGCCTTTCATCCGGCGTGGCGTGCGGCTTGTGCCTTGGCCATGGGGACAACGCTTGTGCCGGTGGCCCGGCAGACCACCTGGGATTCGCTCAGGACGGCCGCGCTGCTGGCGCCGTCCTGGTACCGGGCGGCGATGACCTTGCGGGCTTCGAAGGCGATGGTGCGGCGCAGACGTGTGTGGCGCCGGATGGTGCCTGTTACTTCCAGGAAGTCACCGGCGTGCACAGGGGCGGTGAAGCTGACGTCGGCGTAGCCCGTCAGCAGCCCTTCGTCGCTGTCGGTGCGGATGGTCAGCTCGGTGGCGACGTCGCCGAACAGTTCCAGGACTCGGGCCCCGGGGACGAGGTCTCCGCCGTAGTGCACGTCGCCCGCGCTGATCCGTACACGCAGGGTCGCGCTCAGACCCTCCGGCGGGAGCGCGCTGGTGGCGGTACTGGCGGTCGGGGCACTGCCGGAGGCCGGGACAGTGCGGGAAGTCGGGGCGGTGCGGGAGGGGGTCGTCACGGGGTGAGGCTCCTTTTCGGTAGGCCGAGGGCCAGGGCCAGGACCACGTCTCTCTTGTGCGTGAGGGTGACGGTGATGCCCGCCAGCCCCAGGGTGTTGCTGCGGTGGCGGGCGCTGCCGGCCAGCTGCACGTCGGGGCGGCCGGAAGCGGTGCGGTGTACTTCGATGTGCCGGGGCAGCACCTCGCCGAACAGACCGCAGTCGAGGACCTTGAGGACGGCTTCTTTGGCGGCGAAGCGGCCTGCGAGGAAGTCACGCCTGCGCCCGCCGGTGAGGGTGTCGGCATGCCGCAGTTCGGCTTCGGCGTAGAGGTAGCTGAGGACCCAGGGGCGTTGGAGCAGTGCGTCCAGCTCATCGAGGTACAGCAGGTCGATGCCGATGCCGGGCATGGCGGTGGCCGGCCCGGCCGCCTGCGCGGACGTGGTCTCCCGGGCCTCTGCGGAGGCCGGCCGGACGGCCGGGGCGCTCACCACGAGGTGCGCCGTCCTGTCAGATCGATGACGGCGGTGGCGCGGGCTCCCGAGCGCGGATCGACGTCGTGCAGGACGAGCGTTTCGTACTGGCGTCGCCACTGCGGCAGCCGGTTGCTCAGTTCGAGCCATACTCCGGTGCAGTAGGTGTCGGGGCGTGTGCGGTGGATGTCCGCCCTGGTGGCGGGGGGCAGTTCGGTCCGCTCACTGGTGACGAGCAGAGTGGCGCCGTGCTCCGGGGCGTCCAGCAGCGTATGCAGTGCGCCGAGGCTTTGGCCTTCGGTGCCGGCGCGCAGGACGCGCGGGAGGCCGCCGCCGTCAGCGTCAAGGCTCAGCAGCACACCGGAGTCGATCAATGCGGCGTCGTGCACGAGCGGGTCGTACGCGGGCAGCGTGGTCTGTTCCAGTACCGCGATGACGGCGCGCCGGCTGCGGCCGCTGCGCTGATAGGCCGAGACGATCTGCAGGGCCGTGAAGGGGGCGAGCAGGCCCTGTTCGGAGACGGCGAAGCTCCTGGCCCGGTCGCCGAAGTGGTGGTTGATGTAGGAGGCCGTCGTGGTGAAGGGGTGCAGGTCCGGGAGGGCATAGGCGACGATGATCAGGTCGGGGGCCGGGGCGGCCTCGGCCCCGTGGGTGCCGAGGAGACCGTCTGCCAGGTCGGGGAAGCCGACCTGGGGCCCGGTTTCCCACCGCTCTTCATCGAGGTCTGTGCCGTACGGGCGCAACAGGTCGGCGTGGTACTGGGCCAGGCCCGGAATGTCGGGGACGGGGCGTCGGGACGGGGCCAGCACGTGGTGGGTGGCGGTCAGGGTTGCCATGGTGTTCTTCCGCTTCAGTGGGCGGCGGCCGCGGCCGGTGCGTCGGCCGGGGTTCCCGTCGCGGCGAGTACGAAGTCGGTGAGGGTGCCGATCGTCCGGAAGTCGTCGGCGTCGATCTCTTCCGGGTCGACCTCGATGCCGGCCGAGTCCTCCAGGGACATCAGCAGTTCGAGGACGGAGGTGGAGTCGAGGTGCAGGTCCTCGAAGAGGCGGGTGCTCTGCTGAGTGCCGGTCACCTCACGGTCCAGGACCTCGGTGAGGGCGGTCTCGATGGCTGTGACGGCGTCGGTGCGCTGCATGATGGCTGCTCCTTCGTGTGGGTGGTGTCGTCCGGAACGGGATGTGCGGGGCAGCGGTCGTGCCGGGTGCGGCGGCCCGGCACTGAGCGCTGTCACAGGTCGATCAGGTGCTGCGGTTCGAGCAGGTCATCGAGGGTGGCGCGGCGGCGGATGAGGTGGGCGGCGCCGCCGTGGACCAGGACCTCGGCCGGGTGGCCGTGGCTGAGGAAGTTCACCGGTGAGGCGCTCGGGCCGTACGCGCCCGAGCGTTCTACGCCGATGAGGTCGCCGGCCTGGACCGGTGGCAGGGTGGCGCGCTTGGCGATGACGTCGTTGGGGGTGCACAGCGGACCGGCCAGCGTGTACTGCCGGGTGGCCGGGGCTTGGTAGTGCGTGAGCGAGGTGACCGGGAAGTTCCGTTTGACGAAGCTTCCGATGCCGACGGCCGCCATGTGGTGGTTGGTCCCGCCGTCGGCCACCACGAACTCTTCCCCGAGGGATTCCTTTACGTACAGGGCGCGGGTGACGTACGTGCCGGCCGGTGCGGTGAGGTAGCGGCCGAGCTCCATGATCAGGCGGCACTGCGGGTGGCGGGCGGCGAAGGGGGCGATGATCTCGCCCAGTCCGGCCGCCAGAGCCTCCAGGTCCAGGTCCTTCTCGTTGTCGAAGTACGCGATGCCCAGGCCGCCGCCGAAGTCGAGCGTCTCCAGGGCGATGCCGAGGTCCGCGCTGAGCTCTTCGGCAGTGCTGAGGATCTGCTCGGTGTTGTGCACGATGTCGCTGTGGTTGAGGAAGCGCGTGCCCATGTAGGCGTGGAGGCCGCTGACTCGCACGGCGCGAAGCCGGGCGATCTCGGGGGCGGCGGAGCGCAGAATGCCGGCGTCGATGCCGAATTGGCGGGGCTTGCCGCCCATCGCCAGTCCTGATCCCTTGGTATGGAAGTCGGGATTGACCCGCAGCATGGCGCGCACGCCGGTCAGTTGCTGCTCGGCGGCGAGCCGGTCCAGCAGACGCAGTTCTTCCAGGGATTCGCAGACGACGGCGTGTATGCCGGCGTCCAGGCATGCCTGGAGGTCCTCGGTGGTCTTGCCGGGGCCGAGGAAGATGATGTCGCGCGGGGCGACGCCGGCCCGCAGGGCGGTCTCCAGCTCGGCCCGGGAGGACAGTTCCGCCCCGGCGCCCAGCGAGTGCAGGTAGCCACAGATGCTGATGTTCGGGTTGGCTTTCAGCGAGTAGAAGATGTCGACCGCGGGCGGGAGGAGGTCGCGCAGGTGCTGATAGCTGTGGCGCAGGGTGTCGGTGTCGTAGATGTAGGTGGGGGTGCCGAAGGTCTCAGCGATCTCTGAGACGGGCACGCCCTGGAAGTGTCGCTCCGGGCCGGGAGCGGCATGGGCAGGCGCGGTCTGGGCGGGTGAGATCTGGGTGGGCGAGGTCTGGGTGGGCGAGGTCTGGGTGGGCGAGGTCTGGGTTTCGGTCATCGTGCGGCGCCTTCCTTGGTGCTGAGGCAGGCCAGCCGTGCGGTGGCTGCCGTGTCGAGCTGCAGCAGTCGTTCCTTGTCGGGAGCGAAGAGCAGGGTGTAGAGCCGGCCGTCGAAGCCGGCCGGGGAGACCTGGGCCTGTGCGTTGACGGTGCCGAAGCAGTTGATGACGACACCGGTGGTGTTCTCGTCGAGGCCGTCGTACGGGCCGAGTACTGCGCGGATGTCCTCGAACGTCAGGGGCCGGTCCAGTTGCAGCGGGTAGTGCTTGGCCAGCACGGTGCCGCCGTTGGGCGCGAGCATGTCGATGGCGTGGCCCTGGTAACTGGACATGTTCAGGCGGGCGTTGATCTCCAGTACGGGGTAGACGAGGTCGTCGGCGCCCAGGATGGCGTCCACGCCGACGACGCCGAAGAACCCGTCGGCGTACAGACGCGTACCGAGGGCGTAGGCGGCCTGCTCGATCTCCGTGGACTGCGGTGGGGTCAGTCCGGCGGGCATCAGGTGGCCCTTGTGGACACCGTTCTCCGTCAGGGCTTCCTTCACGAAGTCGAAGTACACCGAGCCGTCACGGCCGATGACGAACTGGTAGTTGAGGTCGGCCTTTTTCTCGAGGAAGCGCTCGACGACGACGTCGATCCGGTCCGAGCCCGACTGTCCGGCGCGCCGCTGCACCATCCGCAGCAGCCGGTCCGCCTTCTTCGGGCTGTCGATGACGATGAGGCCGCGTCCGGAGACGCCGTATGCCTCCTTGACGATGACGGCAGGGGAATCCGCGAGCCCCCAGGTCAAGGCGTCAGCCAGTTCCCCGGCGTTCTCGCAGCACCGGCCGGCGATGGTCCGCAGGCCCAGTTCGTCGGTGATCCGGCGGCTGTAGATCTTGCTGTTGACCTTTTCGGCGATATCCGACCGGGCGCTTGCCAGGCGCAGCCCGGTTTCTTCGGCTATTTTCTGTTCCTCTGCCGAGGTACCCATGGGCATGAGGTACGCCCCGTTCTCCGCCAATTCCCGTAACCGGGCGAGGAGCTGCGGTGAGGAGAGGACCGCTGCGGCAGTTCCCGCGCCCTCGGGACAGTTTTCAGGTATCAGTTCGGTCGGCGGCGTCAATCCGAGTGCTGCGGCGTAATCGCGGAATGAAGGGTCGAGCGGTTTTTGCACCAGCAGAAAATCGCTCTCCGCGCCGAGCAGCGCTCCGAGCTCTTCCATGCGCTGAACGGTTTCGTCCGATCCGGACAGCTGGGGCCCGGGCAGCCCAACGTAATCCTCTGCCCAATTCCGCTCCACCTCGAAATTGCAGAGAAAGACGAACACGGCGTCCGGGTCGCCGGCTACGGCCTTTTTCATCGCCCGCAAATAACTGGACATATGGCGAGGATTCCTCCCTTTCACTGGAACTGCACACACAGCACTGATTCAGCACTGATTCGGCACCGATTCTGAACGGCCTGGTCAGTCTTCGAATGTGTTGCTACGGTCGTTGGTTGTCCGGGCGCCGGCACAGTGGCGCGCCTGGAATGCCGGACGGGAACCGGACGAGAAGGGGCGGGGGAATGCACCACTCGACGCAGTCACGGAAGCTCCGGCGGCAGCCCGAGGGCCGCCCGCTCCCCTGTTCGGCAGGGGCGGTCTCTTGGCCTGCGGCGGATATCAGGCACGTCTTCCGTCCAGGATTCAACGAAAAGGCGCCGAGTCCTCACTGCGCCTCTCCCGCGGAGCGTGAGCGTCACCTCGGTGGCCCCTGTGGTCGCCAAGGAGCGAATCCCAGCCATCTGGCCTGAATTCTGATGAGGTTCCGATGAACCCTCGGTAAAAAGTCTGTCCGACCTCCACTTTGTGTACTGACGCGCCGTGGTGTTCGCCCCGCCAAGAACACTGCCGCATCTCTCACTGCGCCCGCGAGTAATGCCGGGCCAAAAAATGAAGGATCTGGGTCATGCCAGCAGAGTCTCCGCAACCCCACCGTGTCGCCGTCCTCGCCCTGGAGGAGGTGACCCCTTTCGATCTGGGCATTGCCGAACGGGTCTTCGCCGCCGCGAAGGACAGCACCGGCCGTTGCCTGTACGAGGTCATCACCTGCACGCTGGACGGCGCACCGGTCAGCACTGACGCCGGTTACCGGATTCATCCCGCGTACGGCGAGGATTCGCTGGCCTGGGCCGACACTGTCGTCATCCCCACCCCCAACGGCTCATCCGCCATCCGGGACGGGACCCTCCAGCCGGCCCTGGCTCACGCTCTGACCGCCGCCGCGGACGACACCCGCATGGTCACCATCTGCACCGGGTCATTCGTCCTCGCCGCAACAGGTCTCCTCGACCACCGGCAGGCCACCACGCACTGGTCCTACACGCAGCACTTCCGTTCGCTCTTCCCCGATGTGGAACTGCTCCCGGACGTCCTCTACGTCGATGACGACACCATCCTGAGTTCCGCGGGCGGCGCCGCCGGACTCGATCTGTGCCTGCACATCGTCCGCCGTGACCACGGCAGCGAAGTGGCCAACCGCGCCAGCAGAAGCTGCGTGGTGCCTCCCTGGCGAGAGGGCAACCAGGCCCAGGTCGTCGAGACACCCGTCCCCGAGGCGACCGGCAGCACCACAGGACCGACCCGGCAATGGATCCTGGACCACCTCGCCGAGCCCCTGGCGCTCCCCGACCTCGCCCGGCACGGGCGAACGAGCGTACGCACCTTCACGCGCCGGTTCCGCGACGAAACCGGCCTGAGCCCGGCTCAGTGGGTCCTCCAGCAACGCATCGCCCGCGCCCGCCACTTACTCGAAACCACCGACCTGCCCATCGACCAGGTAGCCTGCGACGCCGGCTTCGGCTCCGGTACGACTCTGCGCCAGCACCTGCGGGCCGCCGTGGGGGTCTCTCCCGGCACCTACCGACGCACCTTCCGCCACGAGCCGGGCGACTTCGGATCGCGCTCCGCCGGCTGACGGCCCCGCTGTCAGCCGGCGGCACCGTGACGCTCCAGCGTTTGCGCCCCAACTCGCCCCGGAACCGCATGAGATGGCGCACCGCATCGGGCGAGTCCCGTCTCGGCGCATACGGGGCGGCCGGTCAACACCGGGTGAGTGCGCGGATGTGGGCGGCGATGGCAGCGGGCTGCTCCGCGGGCGCGTCGTGCCCGGCCGGTACGCGGACAAGGCGGCTTCCCCTGATGCCCTGGGCGAGCTCGTCGGAATGGCTGGGGGCAACGAGAATGTCCTCGGACGCGGCGACGACGAGAGTGGGTGCATCGATGCGCCCAAGGTCGGCACGGACATCGAGATCGAGCGCGAGGTCGATGTGGTGCCGTGTGCCCGGCGCCATCCCGGTGACCATCTCCTGCGCGATCCGGTCGAGATCCGTGCCGTCCAGCTGCGCCAGGGCGGCCGGGCCGCACGAGAGCTGCATGAGGTAACGACCGAGCACCCGAGGATCGGCCTCCAGCAGATCCCGCCAGTTGCGCAGCGCCAACTGCAGCCGGCAGTCAGGCCGGGCGAATCCGGCGACCAGCACGAGCGCGGCGGTGCGGGCGGGGTGCCGGGTGGCATGCCGCACGGCGATGGCACCGCCCATCGAATACCCGACGACGCTGTAGCGATGGAGACCGGCGCGCTCGGCTGTCGCGGCGATGCTGTCGGCGAGCACGTCCAACTGAAGCGGAGCACCGGGGAGCGGGCTGTGGCCCGAACCGGGGTTGTCGACGGCGATGACGCGATGGTGCTCAGCGAGATACTCCGGCAGACTCCCCCAGCTGCCGGCGATGGAGCCGGCCACTCCGTGGACCAATACCAGCCCCTCCCCCTGTCCCCGCTCAAGGAAGTGGAGAACGACAGACTGCGCGGCGGAGAGGTCGGGCATAGGACTCCTTCGAATGAGGCCAACGGCGAACTCACGCCACCGTATGCGCCTCAAGGGGACGGGCGTCGGATGCCTGGGGCTCGCCTGGAAGGCGCGGTCGGCGGCCAAGTCCGTGGCGGGCGCGGTGGCGGGCGATCAGCCGTACTTGGGCCCCGGCACGCCGCCGGAGTCGGGCCGGCTGTTCGGCGAAGGGCCGGGGAGAGCTTCAGCGTCGCGTGCCCCTACGCGACGCTGAGACGCACTTCAGGCATGCCCCGAACACTGGCCTGCTCCGAACCACTGGCCTGTTCCGTCGGCGTCGCACCGAACACAAGATCGCCGGCCTTCACGCCGTCCCGTATGACACCGAGACCGGGTGACGTGCAGTGATGGCTGTCGGGTCGCCCGGAGAATTCAAGATGGCGCAACGGGAGGGTCCTTGGGCCGGACGGGTACCGGGCGCTGGTCTCCTACGGCGAGAGCGCCCCGGGCTCCGGCAACCGGGGCGATCCTGGCCGTCGGGCAGTACGGGGCGCCGCCGGCCCGCCCCGGGCTGGTCGTGACCGGCGAGGTCACCGGTGGGCGGGACGTCTACGACGTCGTCGAGCTGGACGTCGTACGCGTCGGGCCCACCGGCTAATCCCGAGCGACCTCAGCGGTGTGCGCGGGGGTGTAGCGCTCGCCCGTCACCTGGTCGCTCAGCGGGTCCAGCGCGGCCAGCGCCTCGGCGTCCAGGGTGAGTTCCAGCGCGGCCGCGTTCTGCTCCAGCCGGGCCGGGCTGCGGGTGCCCGGAATGGCCGCCACCGCCACCCCGAGCCGCTCGGCCTGGGCGTACACCCAGGCCAGCGCCACCTGGGCCGGGGTGGCACCCAGCCGGTCGGCCACCTCGCGTACGGTCTGCGCGATCTTCTCGTTGGCCTCGCCCGCCTCGCCGGCGAAGCGGGGGTTGGTGCGCCGGAAGTCCTTCTCGCCCAGTGCGGAGCGGTCCAGGGTGCCGGTCAGGAACCCCCGCCCCAGCGGCGAGTACGGCACCAGCCCGACCCCCAGCTCGGCCATCACCGGGGTGATGGCCTCGACGTCGCGGGTCCACAGCGAGTACTCGCTCTGCACCGCGGTGATCGGGTGCACCGCGTGCGCCCGGCGCAGCAGCTCGCCGTCGACCTCGGACAGGCCCAGACGGCGGACCTTGCCCGCCTCGACCAGCTCGGCCATCGCTCCGACGGTCTCCTCGATCTCCACGTCCTGGGGCGGGCGGTGGGCGTAGTACAGGTCGATCACCTCGACGCCCAGCCGCAGCAGCGAGGCGTCGCAGGAGCGCAGCACGTAGTCCCGGGCACCGCGGATGTGGCGTGCCCGGTCGCCGGCACTGCGGTCGATGCCGAACTTGGTGGCCAGCTGCACCTGGTCCCGGCGGCCGTGGATGGCCCGGCCCACCAGCACCTCGTTGTGCCCGGTGCCGTAGGCGTCGGCGGTGTCCAGGAACGTGATGCCCAGCTCCAGGGCCCGGTCGATGGTGGCCAGGCCGCCGTCCCAGTCGGCGGCGCCGTAGCTCTCGCTCATCCCCATGCACCCCAGGCCCATCGCGCTGACGGTGAGACCGGGCGAGCCGAGTGTGGTTCGGGTGTTCATGCGCGGATACTCCTCCTGCCCGGCGGACCGGGCGGTACTTCACGGGCTGACGAACGGCGCCGACACTAGGACTTGGAGCGCGCTCGAAGTCAACCCGGAGGACCGGCCCCGCAGGCGGGTCAGGCGCGGCTGAGCGGCTGAGGGTGAAGCGGTCCACCGGCAACAGGTCGCCACGGACGCCGTGTAGTACCGGACACGGCGTAGCAGGTGCCGTGCATCGCGGTGGTGGGCCCGCCGCCACCACCCGAGTTCACGTCGAAGGCGGCGGCCGTAAGAGCGCCCGGACCGCCACCCCGGCAGTTCTCGCCCTCAAAGCCTGCGGCGACCGCATCACAGTGCGTCTGCCGGTAGGCCCGGCCCGCTCCGCCTCGCCGAAGTGGTGTCGCCGAGGTGGTGTCGCCGAGGTGGTGTCCGGGCTTGACGACAAGACCGCGATGCGCTACGCGGGCTCCGCGCGAGCACCACTGGAACAGGCCGCTGAACAGTGGCTTCGATGACGTCCTGGCTTCTGCCGTCAGTTTTCGGAGGGCCGCGACGGCGTAGGTCTCAGTCCGTCCAGGGTGAGGTCGAGGAGGCGTTCGGCCCGCTCTCGGTGCTCGGGCCTGGCCGAGGTGAGGGCGATACCGGCGAGGGCGGCGAACATGTCGGTCGGGCTGATGTCGGAGCGGATCGTTCCGGCAGCGGTATTGGCGTCCATGAGGGAGGAGAGGGCGGTCTGGATCATCTCGTGGCTGTCGGCGTAGGGGTTGGTTCCCGAGGTGACGACGGCTCGCAGGGCGTCGGCCATGCCGAGTTTGGCGGTGGCGTAGTCGATGAAGCGGCGCGTCCAGGCGCGCAGGGCCTCAGGCGGCGACATCGCCGCGAGGAGGCCGGGGACGGCGTCGCACAGCCGGGCCACTTCGTTGCGGTACGCCGCCTCGATCAGAGCTTCCCTGGTCGGGAAGTTGCGGTAGAGGGTGCCGGTTCCCACGCCCGCTTCTCTGGCGATGCGCTCGAAGTGCGCGTCCAGTCCCTCCTCGGTGAACACGTGCACCGCGGCGGCCAGGATCTTGTCCCGGTTCCGCTGTGCGTCAGCTCTCAGCGGGCGTCCTGCGTCCCGGGCCATCGGTGGCTCTCCCCTGTCTCCATTTGCTAAGTGGAGGAGCCGCCACTTAGTGTGGATGAAGTGGCGGGGCCTCCACTTTCACTGTAGGGCATGGCCGCCCCCACTCCCCTACCGGAAGGACTGCCCATCATGTCGGGAATCGACGGCAAAGTCGTGGCGATCACGGGCGCCGGCAGCGGCATCGGCGAGGCGACCGCGCTGCTGCTCGCCGAGCGCGGCGCGAAGATCGTCCTCGGGGCACGCCGTCCGGAGCGTCTTGAGGCCCTGGCCGCCCGCATCGAGAAGGCCGGCGGTGAAGCCGCCTGGGCCCGCACGGACGTGACGCGGCACGCGGACCTGTCCGGCCTCGTCAAGCTGGCACGCGATCGATACGGCAAGCTCGACGTCCTCGTCAGCAATGCCGGGATCGGCCTGATCTCCCGTCTGGACGACCTGCGCGTCGAGGACTGGGAGGAGATGATCGACGTCAACCTCAAAGGGGTCCTGTACGGGATCGCCGCAGCCCTTCCCGTCTTCCGGGAGCAGGGCTTCGGACACTTCGTCAACACCGTGTCCACCGCCGGACTGCGCATCGTGCCGCTCCAGTCGGTGTACGCCGGCACGAAGAACGCCGTGCGCACCATCTCCGAGGGCCTGCGCCAGGAGGCCGGCGACAGCCTGCGCGTGACCGTCGTCTCGCCCGGCGCCGTCCGCACGGACTTCGCGGAGCGCATGGATCCGGCCGTGAAGGACCAGATCGACAAGATGATGGAGACCGCTCTTTCGCCGGACGCGGTGGCCCGCGCCATCGCCTTCGCCATCGAACAGCCGGACGGTGTCGATGTAGGTGACATCGTCGTTCGCCCCACCGCCCAGGGATAGTCCTGCGCGGCAGCCACGCCGCACCACACACCTATCCCTGTCGAACCCAAGGATACCCCCAGCTGGCACACACGGGCCGACCCCCGAATTCCCTCTGAACAAGCTTCAGTTCGGCTGAACCCACGGGCCTCCAACAGGCACGGGTGATGTTCCGGGAAATGGCGTCACTCCTGCGTCCGCGCCTCCGCGTCGGCAAGGTCGCCTCGGAAGATTCGGTTGAGGTGGTGGTTCATGACCGTTGCGGCCGACTCGGGGCTGCGCTGGCCGACAAGGATGCTGGTGCCGAGTCCTGCAGACATGGCGAGCAGGCTGACAGCTTCCAGACCCGCGTCCACCTCGGGCCGGATGAGATCGCCATCCTCTGCCTCCCGGAGGAGAGCGACGAGGGCGCTCTCGGCGGCATCAGGGTTCGTGATGAAGGGCTGGGCCGCGAGCACCTTGTCGGTGACGGACAGAACGGCGTACGAGGTGTAGACGAGGTGGAAGACGCGGCTCTCCGCGTCGATCGGCAACGCCGCCATCAACATCGCCTCGATCACGGCACGCGGTCCCGGATCATGGCCGGCGGCCCGAACACGGGCGGTGACCCGCTCCCCGAACCTCTCGGCCAGATGCTGCAGCCCGTAGAGCAGCAGCTTCTCCTTGGTCTCGAAGTAGTACTGCACCAGCCGCAGCGAGACGCCCGCCTCCGCTGCCACATCGCGCATACCCACCGCGTGCAACCCGCGTCGCGCCGCCACCCGAAGGAGCGCCTCGGCGATCTCGGCACGCCGCACTGCGTGGTCCACCCGCTTGGGCATCGACCGCTCCTCCGCTCGCCGCTTTCACCGGCCGGGGTCGCCCCCGTCGCCTTGATGGTACAGCCGTATTATCAAGGTGATACGTTCGTATCATCAAGAATCGACACCCGGAGGTGGCCGTGTCCCGGACCGAGACCCGCACCCAGGCCGACGTCGGCCGTTATGTGAGTGACACCCGGCGCGACCGCTACTTCGCGGCCTGCGACGCGGTCTATGCGATGGGAGCACTCGCTCACGCGGAGACGGACGTGGAGACCTCCTTCGGCACCACGCACGTCTACAAGTACGACCCCACGGACCCGGCCGCCCAGTCACGTACCCCCATCGTCCTGGTGCACGGAGCGGGCTCCTGCTCCGCCATGTGGTACCCGAACACCCCAGCCCTCAGCACCGCCCGCCCGGTCTACGCGATCGACACCCCGGGCGATCCCGGCCGTAGCGTCCAGCGCGCACCCATCCATCAACCCGAACGTGCCGCACAGTGGCTGGACGAGACGCTTGCCGGACTTGGGCTCGAACGCGTGCACCTGCTCGGCTCCTCCTACGGCGGTTGGCTCGCTCTGAACCAAGCGCACCGCAGGCCCGGCCGCCTCGCCTCGGTCACCCTCCTCGACCCCGGCGGCCTGGAAAAAGTCGGTCTGCGTTTCTTCGTCTGGATTTTCGCCAGCCTGTTCGCGACCTTCGCACCCAAGGCGCTGCGCCCACGATTGGCGGCGTGGCTGGAACAGCCGGTCCTGGTCGTGCCGGAGCTGCGCACCATGATCAGGCTGGGCGTTCGCGCATTCCGCATACGACGTCCCGCCCCGCTGCCTCTGTCCGAGGGCGAGCTCTCCACCATCCGCACCCCGCTCTACCTGGCACTCGGCAGGCGAAGCCTCCTTCTGCACCCGCACAGGCAAGTCGAGCGCGTCCCGCGCCTCATACCGAGTGCCCGAGCCGAAATCATCTCCGACACCGGCCACGGACCCCAGATCGACCACGCGGACGAGATCAACCGCCGGATACTGGGCTTCATGGACTCCACCGACTGACAGCGAGTTGGTCCTCCTGCCCCTAGCGGTACGCCTGACGGATCTGGCCCCGGCCGCCCTGGCGGATCGCGCGGGCGAGCTGGGGATTCCTGCACGGTGAGCTGCCGGTTCATCAGACGGCGACAAGTGTCGTCCATCGGGTCGACCAAGGCGAGCAGGTTCAAAGTCTTGCCGATCCGCCCGCACCCGGCCCTGGTGGGTGATGAGCGGCCCGGCCACCCGGAGCATGTCCGGCCAATGTGTTTCGATCCGCTTCAAGTTGACCTTGCAGCAGGCCAATGCCTCCAGCGGCCCGTACCCAACGGTCGGCACTTCTCCATTGGGCAGGCCGCCGGCGGAGGCGAGCAGGCCGCCGCCCCGCATCCGGGCCGGCTCGATGCGGGACTGGGCAGCGACCAGCGTGGCGTTCGCCGCGGCGAGGGTGTCAGCGGCGTACATAGTTCTGGTCTGCGCGGGACAGCCGCGGGCGGGCCAACGCCTCGCTCTGCGGGTCGATGACCGGGGTCAGACCGATGGTGCAGCTCTGCGAGACCAACAGGGCGACCAGAGAGACGAGCAGGCCCTCCTCCAACGCACGCGCCTGTGTCTGGCCCACCCCCATACTTCGCCGCCGGTACTCCAGGGTCGGGACGGCCTCGGTCGGGGCATCCGGATCGGGCTGACGGGCACAGCACGTCCACCCAGACACCGACGATCAGCCGGGTGGTTCAGTGGCGGGCCGGAGCGGAGATTCCTATCCCGCCTGGGAGGTCGGCACCGAATTGTGCGATGACCGCGTACAGGTCGAGTGGTGCGAAGGCCACGGGGTGCACCTCGTTCGTCCTGTCGGCGGGCACCAGCCAGCACACTTCGAACTCCAGGCCGTCCGGGTCGTTGGCGTACAGCGACTTGGTGGTGCCGTGATCGGTGTCGTAGGCCAGTGCACCTTTCTGCAGCAACGTGCCGCGGATCTGCTGGAGTTCGGCCAGGGTGTTCACCTCCCATGCCAGGTGCGCGAGTCCGGGGCGCCGGCCCGGGCTCTGCGGGGAAGCCGGGCCTTCGATCTGGAGGAAGGCCAAGTCGTGGTCGTTGGCCGACCCCTCGGCCTGCAAGAACGCGCCCTCGGGCACCTTGCCGCCGTCGGCGTGGAGGCGGAAGACGGTGCGGAAGTTCAGCAGGTCGGTGTAGAAGGCGACGCTGCGTTCGACATCGCGGACGTAGAGCACGGCGTGGTTGAGACGCTGGACCGGCATGTCACTCCTACGCTTGGTTACGATTAGTGCGTAGCCCCACCGTAGGGATGTATTGGGGACCTCACAAAAGGCACATCGATGTGCGCGAAGCACACCAGTGCCCCTGACCGCCGTGCCTCCGTCCCGCACCCGGGCGGCACCTGGCCTGGCCGACCGGTGGCCCCCACCGTGCGAGAGCCGGCCGGACAACGGCCGGAGATTCCGGGAGGCCCTCGAATCGAACCCGTCGGGGACGGCCGCCTCGGGTGCGCCCGCGCCCCTTGCCCGTCCCGCCCTGGAGATCGGTCCCCCAACGCCACCACGCCCAGGGCCGGCCGGGCCCGTCATCCGTCTCGCCGCAACACCCGATGTGCCGTTCCTCGAACGGGGAGAGCCGGGCGGCGTCCTCGTCCCGGATCTGGTGGCCTCGGCGCGGAGTTGGGTGACGGGCGCATCGAGGTAGCGGGGGTTCGGTGTTCCGCGGCGTCACGTGCGAGGGACCCGCAGAAGACAGCGTCCGAAGATCACGTGCCGATGGGCACGAGCGCCTACGGTTCCTGCCGCGCTCCGGCCTTGGCCACTACGCCGGCGCCCACCGTCCGGCCACCCTCACGGATGGTGAACCGCTGCCCGGCTTCCATGGCGATGGAGTGGATCAGGGTGACTTCCATGTTGATGGTGTCACCGGGCATGACCATTCCAACGCCTTCGGGCAGCTCGATGGCACCGGTGACGTCCGTGGTGCGGAAGTGGAACCGCGGGCGGTAGCCCTTGAAGAAGGGCGTGTGGCGGCCGCCTTCCTCCTTGCTCAGGATGTAGAGCTCGGCCTCGAACTGTGTGTGCGGCTTGACCGAGCCGGGACTGGCCAGGACCTGGCCCCGCTCGATGTCCTCGCGGCTGATGCCGCGCAGGAGCACCCCGCAGTTCTCACCGGCTCGCCCCTCGTCCAGCGACTTGCGGAACATCTCGACACCGGCGCAGGCCGACCTGACCGTGTCCTTGATCCCGACGATCTCGATCTCCTCTCCGGTTCTGATGACGCCGCGCTCGATGCGGCCGGTGACGACGGCGCCACCACCAGGAATGGAGGAGACGTCCTCGACCGGCATCAGGAACGGCTTGTCGATGGCCCGCTCCGGCTCGGGTACGTAGGTGTCCAGGGCCCCTGCCAGTTCAAGGACCTTGGCCTCCCACTCCGCCTCGCCCTCCAGGGCCTTGAGCGCGGAGCCGCGGATGACCGGCACGTCGTCACCGGGGAAGCCGTACTGCGAGAGCAGCTCCCGGACCTCCATCTCCACCAGCTCGACCAACTCCTCGCCGTCGACCAAGTCGCATTTGTTGAGGAAGACGACGATGCGCGGCACTCCGACCTGGCGGGCCAGCAGAAGGTGCTCCCGGGTCTGCGGCATCGGGCCGTCGGTGGCGGCGACGACCAGGATCGCTGCGTCCAGCCGTGCCGCACCGGTGATCATGTTCTTGACGCAGTCGGCGTGGCCGGGGCAGTCCACGTGTGAGTAGTGGACATCGACGGGGCGGGCCTTACGTCCGCCCAAGCCGTTGCCTACCACGCCGGTCGCGCAGCCACCGCCGGTCCTTTGCGTCACGGAGCCACCTGATGCCGGGGTACCGGCGCCGGCCACACCGCGAAGGCGCAGCCGGCTCGGCGAGCCATACGGAAACGGGTTCACGGCCGGGGGAACCGGCACCGTATATCCGCCGAACCGGCGTTACGCACGGCTCGAAGTCCAGGAGAACGGCTGCTCTTCGGACTCACCTGGTGAGGACGTCACAGAATTTCGATTGCGTTGACCTTCGGCGGGCGATTCGGGAAGGAGATCTCATGCCACCTGTCGACCTTCACCGAGTCGCCATTGTTGTCGTAGTAGATCAGGTCGTTGTTCCCTGTGGAGATCTTGTCCACCCACCATCCGCCGAAGGACGTCTTCCCGCGGTTCGCGTAGCAGTCGACACGCTGGGTGCCGCCGCTGTGCGACCAGATCTTCAGGAAGTTCTCACCGCCGCGGCAGGCGACCTTATCGATGGCGAAAGCGTTGCTGGCCGGCATGGTGACGGTGAACGCGGCGGCCACCGCGAGGGCCACGGCCGCAGAACGTGTGGCCTTCTTCAACTGTGAGATCACAGATCCTCCTTGCTCTGGATGGCGGACCAGGGGCTTTTCATCGCAGTGCGCCTGGATCCGGAGGCCAGAGGCCAGGCCAGGAACCAGGCCAGGGGTGGTCAACGCCAGCGATATTCACCCTGCAGATCAGCCATCTCTGCCTCATCTTTTACTTACTCGGCAGAGAGTCCTGCACGGACGGCGCATACGGCCGCCGGCGTTGCCGCAGAGGCCGGTTTCCATCCCTCGAATGTCCAAATCTGCGAATGCCGGTGGTTTTATAATCCGCATAATGCGCACACTCTCCGCTTGCGTATCGCAGCGGATCCCTGCCAGCGGTGCCGTTCCCGAATCGTTTCCCTGGCCGCCGGTCGCGGCCCGCATCTCCGCGAGCGGTGCGGCCGTACGCGCAGCCGCAGCCCTTGGCTCACTCGGGGCAGACCATCCCGTGCGGCCGTCCGGAACACTCATGGCGGGGCGGAGGGCGCTTTCTGACGGGTAAGACCGGTGTGGTCGTCAGGCGCCGATTCCGATGGCTCCGACGTAGGCGTATGCGGCGTAGTCGGAGTCGAGGTCGGTGATGATGTCGTCCCAGATCTCGTCCAGGGTGCCCATGTCGCCCTTGCCCCAGGCGTCGACCATGTCGTCCCAGACGTAACGCGCCTGCACGGAGCGCTCGCTGAGGTTCGCCCGGCGGTACTGCTCGGGGACGGTGGCCTGGTCGACGGGGTAGATCTCGATACGGCGGCCGCGGCCTTCGTTGTCCAGCAGCCGCTTGAGCGTGCCCGAGCGCACCAGGTTGTTCTTGCGGCGTTCCTGGTAGGCGCGGTCGACGGCTTCGAGCTTGGGGCGGCTGGGGTGCGCTCCTCGCTGCCAGGAGCGCAGGAGGCGGGTGGATACGCCGTGCTGGGTGAGGACTTGGCGTCCGGGGCGGGTGTTGAGGTAGCGCAGGCGGGCGAAGAGGCCGCGGTTGGTGGTGACGGGTGAGGCGATGGCGCCTTCGCGGGTGATGCGGTCCAGCTCGGTGGCGAGTGCCTGGGCGCCGCTCAGTCCCTGGGCGCCGTGTTTCTGCCATTGGCCCCAGAGGTCGGTTGCTCCGCCGGACACGGACTACTCCCCCAGTGTGTAGATGGCTTTGGCTTTGACCTGGGTCAGGTCTCGGCCTTCCGGGAACACCGTTTTCCAGTCTCCGGCGATATGCAGTTCGTCGGTGCCTGACATTTGAACGACCGTCAGCCCTGACGTGTGGGCTTTATGCGCTTTCAGCCACAGGTTCGCGAATGCCTGGGAGCGGATGATGTGCATCCAGTCGGGTCGCCGGATCTCCCGGTTCGCGCTGCTCTCGCCGATAGTGGACACGAACTTAGAATACATGGATTTCACGTATTCCAGGGCCACTTCGTCATTCCTGGAAATGGCGTCCTTGCGTACTTCGGCGAGTGCGCGGCGCATCTTTTCCAGGAGTCCTTCGGAGGCGCCGGATGTCCAGGATTCGTGGATGACGGGTGCGTCGCAGTAGCCGAGCTTCGCGCAGCGCAGCAGAAGGCGGAGTGTGGGTTCGGTGACCCACAGGTCTCCGGGTTCTTTGCGTGCGCCGAGTGGTGAGGGCAGGTCCGGCTGTTCCCAGGCGGCCGGAGTGACCCGGTGGATGCCGGAGCGCTTCGCGTCGTGATACCCGCCTTCGGAGTGCACCAATTTGCCGATCGGCAGCCATGATTTCAGCGCACTGAGGTAGGCGGCGTTCATGTCCAGGGCGGTCACTTCGAGGGTCACGTGGCCGCCGCGTGCGGCGCGGTGCAGTTCCTCGGAGCGCCATTTCGGGCGGGCTTCCCAGACCTGGTCCGCGCCCCTCTGTCGCGCCTTCGTGAGGATCGCCGCGGTGGGCGGGAACTCGGAGTGCTCGTAGCGGCCGCCTACCCGCGAGGCCGCGAACAGTGCCATCACGTCCGGGACCGCCGACTTGATGAGCGCGTTCCGCGCCGCTTCCAAGTCCCCTTCATGCGCGGTCAGTTCAGCCCGTACGCGGGCGTGGACACGGTCGGCGAGCGGGCCGGCGGGCGCTGCCACCCGCCTCGGGGGCGGTGGTGCGGCCACCCGTTTCGGGGCAGGTGGTGCGGCCGGCTCCGGGGCCGGCGCCGCCTTGGCCTCGGCCGCGGCGGGGGTCGGAGCCGGGGTGCGCCGGGGCGCCGGGGCCCGGGCGTCGAGCGGGATCAGCGTCTGTGTGCCGCCGCCCGCGATGCGGTCCGCGGGCAGCTTCGTCATGGCGTGCGTGGGACCGGCGAGCAGATCCAGTACGGGCATCCCCCAGTGCTCGGCGAGGCGGTCGACGTCCGTCAGGGTCCATGCGGCCTGTCCGCGCTGCCTACGGCTGATCTGACTCTGCGTCAGGCCCAGGGCGGCGGCCAGGACGGACTGCTGCTCACCGGTGCGGTGCGCGATCGCGGCCACTGTCACCCGCAGCGTTTCCTCGGTGCTCATCAGCATACCCACACAGTACCTATCGCATGCGGATACCGCATTCACGCTGCGGCTTAGGCATGCAGTCGGAGTGCGTACAAAACCGCTCGGCCTGAGCGTGCCCCGGCGAAGCGCTTGGAGCCGGGCGGGGTGCCGGTCCGCTGCCAGGACGCCGGTGATGGCGTCCGGCCCCGCGGTCGCGAAGTACGCGAAGTACGACTGGCCGTTGGCCGGGCTGCTGGTGGTGCGGGGACGGGTGGCGAACGGGGCCGGCACGACACCAGCGACCAGCACGGCCGCGCCGCAGAACCGCGAGGCCCAGGGCTACGCCGTAGACATCCGTTCCGAGGAGTGCCGTCGCAGCAACGAGCAGGCCGTCCGTGGCCCGGACAGGTCCTGCCCGTCGTGCGATGTGGGCAGGGGGCCGTCCCCGCGTATCACGGAGTGTCTCCTGCTTCCTCGGAGAGTGTGATCAATACGGGTTGCCCGGTGATGCGCAAGGTGTGTGGGGCTGAGGTTGTGGTGCCGTCCAGGGACTGGACGGTGTGTGCGCCGCGGTCGACGGGCATGGATGCGGTTCCGGATTCCGTCCAGCGGATGACGGCCGGGAGTGATGCCTTTCCGTCTGCTGCGGCCAGGAGATAGCGGCACTCCCAGATCGGGCCGGCCAGCCCGTCCTGCTGTCCGTGGCCGCATGACGTGATGCGGGCCCCGGCAAGCCAGTGCTGCAGTACGGCCACCGCACGGGCGGCGGCCGTCGGTTGACCACCGGCGGCCTGGAGGACGAGCGGGATCTTCGTGCCGCCCCAGTTGTAGAAGTACATGCGGTCGTAGCGCAGGTACATGCCGACCAGATAGAAGCGCGCCGCGTATGCGATGGCATCGGCCTGGTCCAGTGGCTGGTCCTCAGGGATGCGGTAGGTGGTTCCGGTGTTCCACAGGCGGGGGTGTACTCCGGCTTCGTGGAAGGTCTTTTCGATGGTCTGGGCGAGGCGGATGAAGGTTTCCGGAGGGTCGCCGTCGCTGCGGGGAGAAAGCTTCACTCCGGCGACGTCACAGTCCTGGTAGCCGCCGGCTGCCGCGAAGTCGCGCAGGAACCGAAGCGATGCCGGCTCCCAGAGATTTCCCATGGAGGGGCACACGACCGTTGCTTTCGGGTCGGCCCGCCGGATCACGGCGCCGGCCCTTTGGGTCATGCGGGCGAGCGTCGCGGCGTCGCCGGTGAAGAAATGCGGGGAAGGCGCGAGGGCCCATAGTTCGTATGCCCCGATCCTGCCCGCGTACTTGGTGGCGACCTTCCGGACGAAGTCGACCCAGTCGTTGATGTCGTCAGGCGGGGCTACACGTGACCTGTCGGTGTACGGGCCCAGCGGCGCATCCGGGGCTGCCCACGACGGGGTCGCTCCGAACGTGTACAGGACCGGGAGGTGTGCGTGCTCAGCCCCGTTAACCAGCCGGTCCAGGACAGTCCAGTCGTACCGGCCGCGTGCGGGCTCGACCTGTGCCCAGCGGGTCTCGCTGTCCCACAGCCGGACCGCCCCCACACGGAACGTGGGCATCGCCCCGCTGCCGTTGTTCATCGTCACCCCGTAGAACACAGAGGGCACCGCGGACGGGTACTGCGACCAGGCCGGGCCCGATACGCGCTGAACCGCCCGCGCGTCATGGTGCCGGGCGGGAGACGACGCCGTCGCCCCGAAAACCAGGGTGAGCAGGAGACAGCTCACGAACGCGAACCACCGCACCCGGCCGGACCGCCGACCGGGAAACCACGGAACACCCGCGTCCCGCACGGGTATCGGGGCCGGGGCGGGTGCCTCGCCGGCATCGTGAGGGGCGGGGACGGATTCAGCGGCTGCTCCGGCCCGGGCGGCGTCGGCTTGTTCCCACAGCTGGTAGAGCTCGGCCCGTTCGGCTCCACAGGTCCGGGCGATGCGCTCGACCATCCCGTAGCTGTCCGGCAGGACTTGGCCCCGGCAGTAGCGGTGCAGGGTGGAGGTACTGATTCCGCATCGAACGGCAAGTTCGGCGTAGCTGCTACCACTGCGTTGCTTCAGCTCATGCAGGCGTCCCGCCAGATCGGACATTCCCCAACTCCCCGATACGCATCCCCACTCCGGCGTCCCAGGCCGCCCCGTCGGAGCAGGTCAGAGGCCTCGTTTCATCCCTTCCCCTGCCAGGGACGCCGAAGCCTTGCCGCGCAGTTGCACCGCCCGGCACGCTCGATGTGCCGTGGCCCGCGGCGACCGTGGCCCGCGGCTCTGACATGCGGCGGTTCCTGCTGACTCGCTGCCTGAGCACGTGATCCGAAGGCAGGAAAACCAAACTGGAAGCGCTGTGCCCGTTCAGAACGCCATCACAGTGGACAGGGGAGAAAATGCGATCAGTCCTTGATCTCCGCAGGCAGCAGAAGGCTGTTCCGGCCGCGATATTCTTGGCCACGCTGCTGGGTTTTTCGCTCGCCGCGGCGCCATCGGCTCACGCGGACGCCAGTTGCACCGTTCTCGGGTGTTCCAGGACGGTGGATGAGACTCCGGGACCCGTCTACGTGGCCCGGAACTGGTGCGGGGGCGGCGGTAACGGGGACTGGACGGACTCGACCCCGAAGTGCAGCTCAAAGGCGGGCAGCAAGAAAGTACCTCAAAAATTCAAGTGGATATATTCGGGGCAGGGGACGCCCAAGAACCAGGACTGGGACACATTCCGTGTCGATGCCGGGTGGTGCTACAAGGTGGAGTTCACCAGCTTCTACCACCGCTACTACCGCTGGTACAACCGCTCGCACAAGGACCGGGTGTGGGTCAAGGTGAGCGACCAGTACACCGCTCGCGTGCAGCATCAAAACTACGGAACCTGTTCCTAGTCGATTCCTGCTTCGACTCGTTCGTGATGGCTCGCCAGTTATCCGGCGAGCCATTTCGAGGTCGAGGTACCGGCTGCTTTTCGGGCAGATACGGGTCCAAGGTCGCGGCTCGGGGCGGCAGCTTCTTACGAGGCTCCGGCCACGACGAGTCCAACGCCTTCCGAACCGTCGCGATCAGGCGGTTAAGGCTGTCAACTGCCGCTGAGCACCATCCAGACAGCGCCTGCACCCGATACAGCAGCGCACAGGACGAGAGAGGCGTCAGCACTCCGGCAACGCGTCCAGCGGACCTGCGGCGCGGCAGCATTTTGTTCGTGCACCGCGCGTGTGGAGTGCAGCCAATTATTGATCTTGCGCTCCGCCTTGTCGCTAGAGCCTTTGAAGTGATCGACCAGTGAGCTCACTTTAAGCACCGCCGCGAGCATTCCAACCCCGAGGCATACGGTTGCGATTCCGCAAAAAACAGGCCAGGAACGCCGCCGGAGTACAGCTGAACTCGTTGCGGATGTCACTGAAACGCCCACGCGTCGACCTCGACACGCAGTGCCGGGGCGGCCAGGGCGCTGACGTAGAGGAGCGTGGTTGTGGGCAAATGGCCGCCGAGGAATTGAGCGACGGTGGCGCGCCGTGCCGCCGGGTCCATGTCGCCGACCAGGTAGAAGGTCAGCTTCACCAGGTCGCTCACCACCATGCCGGCGGCGTCGAGGTTGCTCCGGAGGTTCTCCAGGGCTACGTCGATCTGTTCGATGGGGTCCGGTGGCACGCTGCCGTCCTGTCGCATCCCGATCTGTCCCGAGAGTACGAGCCAGCGGCCGGGTGCGCTCACTTCGATCTGATGGGCGTAGTCCGCGACCGGAGCGTGCACGTTCTGGGGGTTGCGGCTGATCATTCGGCTCCTTCTTCGCGATGTCGTCGAGCTCCGCGCGGTATCACGCGGTATCACGCGGCCAGTTGGGTGCGATCGTCTCGCCGGTCCGACGCCCGTCGGCGTTGACGTTGGGGGGTCAGGGCGATGCGTTGTTGGGCAGATGCCGTGTCCGGCGTGGCCACCAGCACTGTGAACCGGGTGGGTTCGGACCACTGCACGTCTCATGACCGGGTTTCACCCAGTGGCCAGTGATGCGGGTTGTCCGACCGTCGCTCTGGCGGTCCGGGTGCCGCGAGCTTTCGCGTCCCGCCGCCGCGCACGCTCACCTCCCGTGCACCGTCACGTCCCGTGCGTGGTGCGCCCGCCGCGTTCGCCGGGTCCGGGGTTCTGGACTCGTGCTTCGGAGCCCTCTGCCCGGGAGTCGTCGACGATCTTCTGCAATGCCGTGACCTGGCGTTCCAGGGCTTCGCGGCCCGCGGTGGTGAGGTTCAGCCATGTGCGGGGGCGCTTGCCCACGTAGCCCTTCTCCACGTCGACGTATCCGTGGGTGCCGAGCGTGCCCACTTGCTTGGACAGTGCGGAGGCCGACAGTCCCGCCGCTTCGCGCACCCAGCCGAACTCCGCCCACTCGGTGCCGACGAGCAACGACACGATCGACAGGCGGGTGGGGTCCAGCAGCACCGGGTCGAAGTCAGGCCGATCCATCGAGCGCCCCGGATCGTCCGCGCCCTGCGCCCGTGGCAAGAGAGGCGAGAGCACTCTGGAGACGGCTCCCGAAGAGGATCAGGACCGCGCCCAGTACCGCGCCGGCAATCGTCCGCGCGTACGGGACGGACAGGCCCGGGTGCGGCACGAAGGCGGCGACGATGCCGACGGCCAGAACCGTCAGGATGATGACCCTGCTCCACAGTGCGAACCGGGGCGAGACCGCGTCCTGCCGCACCTTGGTCCGCCGCCCCAGCAGCGCCGAACCGCGCCTGCTGCGCAGCAGTGCCGCGTAGGCGACGGCCACGGCCGCGAAGGCGACGTTCACCGCGGACTCGACGCCCTGCCCGAAGAAGTCGGGCGCGGCGAGCAGAGCGAAAACGGCGATGCCGAAGAGGACGGCGACCCAGCGCGAGTCCCGCGCCGAGCCGAGCGCCTCCTCCCGCCGCTGCTGGACGTCCTGGAGCGCCCTTGATGCCTCGGCGGGTGTGGGGTTTCGGGTCATGATGGCCTCCTTGGTGTTTCTCAATCAGAACCTGTTTCCTGATAGGAAAGTAGTTGCCTGAAAGGGGAGTGTCAAACGTCGGATGGTGGCCGCAGAGCAGGGGCGTGGCCGTCGAACGGTGGACAGGGCCGGGCCACATGGCGTGCGCCCCGGGCGGGCGAGGAGGGTGGCCAGGGCGGCGGTGCGCCGGCCGGCTCGGGCGCGTGTCACCACGGCATGGCCGGAGAGGGGGCGATCCGGGAAGGGCCGGGCGAAGCCTGGTCACGAGACGCCCCTACGCGGCTGAATAAGGCGTCAAGCATCTGTTTATCCGCCTACGTCAGAGTTGTCGAAGCTTGCCGGACGGTCCGGGCGGGCGGGGAGGATTCACACCATGGGCAACAAGATCGCGGCCTTGACCGTTACGGCTCTGCTTGCCGGTGGCGTGCTCGCCGCCACGCCCTTTACGTCCGTTGGCTCGGACCACTCCTGGTCCACCTCGGATGTCGCGGCGGCCATGCCGGGGAACCAGTATCAGGACATCGCCCCGCAGGCCGTCTCCCCGGACAACTGGCACACCGAGTCCGCCCCCGAAGACTGATGATTGATTCCAAAGGGGTCCTGGGCTGCGCGTTGAGGCGCTGAACGGCAAGAACACGGTCTCCTGGTGCGGTTGTCGGCAGCAGCAGGGGACGAGCAGCACCGGCAGACGGCGTAAAGCCGCTTTCGGACCTGGGAGTTGCTCGGGGCTCGGGGCTCGGGGCTCGGGGCTCGGGGCTCGGGGCTCGGCTGTGGCGTAGCGGAAGCCCCGAGCGTGGGCTCGCCTGGGCCGGACTCCCCCGCCGTACCGGCTGGGAAAACCGCTGTCGGGCAAATGAATCAAGATGATAGAAGTACCGCCGTGCACAAGACTCTGGAGTATCCCGATCTGCTGCGGCTGATCGACGAACGTGCAACTGCCTTCCGCGCCGCGATCGCCGCCGCCCCCAGCCTCGACCTGTCCGTGCCGACCTGCCCCGGGTGGACACTGTCCGACCTGGTGCAGCACATCGGCGAGGGGCGCCGCCGCTGGGCCGCCACCGTCGCCGCCGGGCCGGACGCCACGTCCAGGACCCCGGCCCAGGGTGACGCGGTCGCGCCGCAGGAGCGCGAGGCCGTGCCGGCCTGGCTGGCCGACTCAACCGAGCTGTTGCTGAAGGCCCTTGGGGAGGCCGGCCCGGACCAGGGCTGCTTCACCGGCTGGGGTAACACGCAGACGCCGCACACCGCCGGTGGCGTCGCCCGGCACCAGGTGCAGGAGATCGCGGTGCACACCTACGACGCCCAGCTCACCGTGGGCGAGCCGGCCTCACTGCCTCTCGAGGTGGCGCTCGACGGTGTCGAGGAGAACCTGTTCATCGCCAGCTTCACGACGAGCGCCTGGCCGCACAAGCCCACCGCCTTCGACTTCCACGCCACCGAGGGCCGCTCCTGGCGCCTCACGGCCGACGGCGACGGTGCACGGACCACCCGGCTGCCCGCCACCGGCGAGGACCCGGACGCGGCGGGCCTCTCCATTCGCGGCACGGCCAGTGATCTGGTCCTCTGGCTGTACAACCGCGTTTCGGTGGACCCCCTGCAACTCGACGGGGACCCGGAGCTGCTCGACCTGCTCCTCGCCTGGGAACCGGAGGACTGGGCGTAACGACACGCCACCGCGCACAAACCGGCCGCTTGAATCGCCAACGGACTCGCACCGAACGGTGGCGGTCTCACTGGATGATCGATTCCAAGGCTTGGCTGCGCGCATGGGACGAGGGAATCCTCAGTCAGGTTGTGACGTCAGGCATGCCCCCTCGCGACCGCGCCCTACGTCAGGACCGACGACCTGCTGATGGATTCGCCGCAGCTCAGCGATGCCGGACTGGTGACGCTGTCGATGATGCAGGTCATGTTCGGCTACACCTCCGAAGCTCGGTGGCTGCGGCATGCCCGGGCCCATCTAACGAGACCTTCAAGGGCCGGCTTGCCCCCGAACGGCACCGCGGCCGCACCCCAGGCGGGGTGATCGTCCGCGTGCTCCAGCGAAGCCTCGCGCTGACCGCTGCCATCCGGCACAACGAGCACACCGGCCAGCTCGTCATGCGGTCGCTGACTGCCTATGACCACTGACGGCTTGAAATCGATCGTCTGAGTCGAGTGTCTTGTTTTCTGAGCCCAGCTCCGGCTCTTGGTCTCCGTTGGGGAATGGTCAAGTGACCGCATCGCACAGCAGTACGCCGACACGCCGTCCTCACGGGACCAGCGAAGCAGCGCCGGCGAGTATGCGGCGTGCGCGCGTCCGGGGTGCGTGCCAGGATTTCCGAGGCGAGGATGGAGGCATGGATCCCTGGTGCCGGCTCGCCGGCGCGCTCGCCGGGTGAAGGGGCTCACCGTTCATGACATGTCGATCTTGCGTGACCTGGGCGTTCTTGGTTTCACACGGCCTTGTCACCCATGACCAGTCTCAACTCCGTGGCATTTCCTCGCGAGGTCGAGATCAGACGGCTTGTCCGAGTCGGCCGACTACACCACGCTGAGCCCTGGGCACAAAGGCTGCCAGCGAGCCCAGATCGCCCGCCGATGAGCTTTCCGCGCCGCGCTGGTCCATACGCCGGACAGCCACGAACGGAAGGCTGAGCCATGCGGAAACTGATCTACGGCATGAACCTGACTCTGGACGGCTATATCGCCGCGGCCGATGCTGACATCGGCTGGGGCGGGCCGCCGAGCGACGAGCTGTTCCAGTGGTGGCTCGACCACGAGCAGGCGAGTGGCCTGTCGCTGTACGGGCGCAAGCTGTGGGAGACAATGAGCTCCTACTGGCCGACCGGCGACCAGCAGCCCAACGCCACCCCGGCGGAGATCGAGTTCGCCCGGAACTGGCGGGACACACCGAAAGTGGTGTTCTCCTCGACGATCGGCAAGGTCGACTGGAACACCCGTCTGGTCACCGGCGACGCGATCGCCGAGATCATCCGGCTCAAGGCCGGGGACGGCGACCCGATGAACATCGGCGGCGCAACGCTCGCCGGGGCGGCCATGCGCGCCGGGCTGATCGACGAGTACGCGATCGCCGCCTATCCAGTCCTGGTCGGCGGCGGGACGCCGTTCTTCACCGCGCTGGACAGCTGGGTGAACCTGAACCTGGTGGAGACGCGGACGTTTCCCGGCGGCGTGGTCCTGACCAGGTACGAGTCGAGGCGCTGAGCAGCAGCACTCCCCCGTCGCATTAGATCGTGCAGAGGCAAGGCCGTTGCCCCTGCGGGGTGACAGGTTGGAGTGGGATTCGTGACAGGTCCGGCAGGTCGTCTCGGCTGTGGCTCACGGGTCGCAGGGACGCGTCTCGTCGACCATGGCGGAGGCGGTGCGCCCTGAGCTGGGGTGCGTCAGGATGCTGGGACGTCTGCCCCACCGTTCTCATTGAAGGGGACAGTTTCCTGGTAAGTCCGCCGAGGCAGGGCTTGGCCGCAGTCGGAGGAATTCGCTCGCCGTCCGAGGTGATCGCTCCTAGCCTGCGTCATGTGATGACGGCTGAAGACGTGTTGTCTGTCCTGGCTCTGCTGCGGCGGGCAGAGGTAGAGGTCTGGATCGGCGGAGGGTGGGGAATTGACGCTCTGGTCGGCGAACAGACCCGGCACCACAGCGACTTGGACCTGATGCATCGGCAAAACCAGGAGGCCACTGTGATGGCGGCCCTCGCCGAGGCGAGTTTCAAGGAGAGCCTGAGCTGGAGGCCCATCCGGTTCGTCGTCACGGCACCGGACGGCCGGGAGATCGACCTTCATCCCCTCGTCTTCGCCGACGACGGCACGGCGGTGCAGGCGTCACCCGAACCGGAGCGTCCCTTCATCTATCCCTCCTCGTGCTTCGTGACCGGCACCATCAAGGGAACGCCCGTCCCGTGTCTGTCCGCCGAGCAGCAGGTCTACTTCCATCAGGGATACGAGCCCAGGGACCGCGACCGGCACGACATGACTCAACTCCGGCGAGTCTTCGGGATCACCACCCACTTCTGAGGAACGAGGCCAAGCCTCCGCGCCACTTCGGGGGGTGCAGGTAGCCGTGGTCTCGCCAGTGCGGGGGGGTGCCTCTATGTCTTTCGTCAAGGCACTCCTGCCGGGTTTGGGGTGGTTCGGGGTTGCTGAGGTTATGCGGCGAGCTCGACGCCCTTCGGTGTCCGGGATTCGTAGAAGGTGCCGTCGCGGAGCATGGCGAACAGGACGCTGATGCGTTGGCGGGCGAGGCGGAGGAGGGCCTGGGTGTGGGTCTTGCCGCGGGCCCGTTGCCTGTCGTAGTAGGCGCGGGAAGCCGGATCGGCGTTCATGCAGGCGAAGGCGGACAGGAACATCGCCCGTTTGAGTTGCCGGTTGCCTCCTCGGGGTGCGTGTTCGCCGTGGATCGAGGTGCCGGACTGCTTGGTGGTGGGGGCGAGTCCGGCGTAGGAGGCGAGGTGGGCGGCGGTGGGGAAGCTGGTGCCGTCGCCGACGGTGACCAGCAGGACTGCGGCGGTCCTGACGCCGACGCCGGGCATCGACGTCAGGACCGGGGAAAGAGGGTGAGCCTCCAGCAGGGTGTTGATCTGGGCTTCCATCGCCCGGCGCTGGGTGTGGACGGCGGTCAGGGAGGCGGCCAGAGAAGGGATGACGATGTCGAGGGTGCCGGTGCCGGGGACCACGACGGTCTGTTCGTCGAGGGCGTCGAAGACGTCGTCGATCAGTCGCTGTGCCATGCGGGGGCTTTGGGGCGGATCAGTTCCACGAGTCTGCGTCGGCCGGCGTTGCGCAGGGCGGCCGGGGATCCGTAGCGCTCCAGGAGCCAGGTGACGGCCTGGTGGTCGAGGCGGGGACCCAGAACGCGCTCCAGGCTGGGGTGGAACTGGGTGAGCAGGCCGCGTATCCGGTTGGACGTGCGGGTGGCCTCGGCGGCGAGGTCCTGGTCGAAGCCGACAAGGACCGTGAGTTCGGCGGTGATCTCGTCGGTCAGCTCCAGCGAGCGCAGGGTGTGCGGCATGGTGCGGGCCGCGTCCGCGATCACGGCGGCGTCTTTCGCGTCGGTCTTCGCCTCGCCCGGGTAGAGGTCGGCGATCCGCCGCATGGCCAGGCCGGGCAGGTAGGCGACGCGGCAGCCCGCGTCCCTCGCGACGGTCAGCGGCAGGGCGCCGATGGAAGCGGGCTGGTCGACAACGACGAGGACGGTGCCGAACTTCGCGGCCAGTTTGTCGAACACGGCCCGCAGCCTGGGTTCGCTGTTGGGCAGGGGCTTGTCGAAGACCTTCTTCCCGGCCGGGGTGAGTCCGTGACCGTGATGGGCACTTTTGCCGACGTCCAGGCCCAGGAATACGCCGACATTTTCAATCTCGGACATCGTTCCCTTTCCGGGGTGTTGACGGTGCCGGCCTCGGCTTGGGTGTCGTGCTCGCGCATCCACGTTATGCAGACCTGCCGCCCGCGAACTGTCCGGCATTGCGCCGGGCCGGACGGTGGCCGGACCTCTGATCAGCGTCTCCGACGGACACCTCTCGGGCCCGGTGAACACCACCCCCCAGGTCATGCCTTCGACAGGGGGCAACAGTCATGCCGGGCCCGGAGGCCAGCGGCCCCATTGCGGAGCCGCGGAAAACATAACGGGGGCGAACAGGCCGGTGAGTAGGACAGCTTCGGGATATGCGGACCGGCCCGATCCCGGGCTTCGGAGGGGCGGTGGGGATCACTGAACGGGTCCTCGCCCAACGCCTCGAGTCGCCAGTTCCAGCGCCGCCGCAGGGAATCATCGCTGCTCTCACTGTTGAACCGTCTGGTCAGGCGGTCATGAGAACCCATCAGAGCACCCGCAGGGACTGCTGTTCCTTCAACGCTCTTGGGCCGGTTGCCCTTCCACGCGTGGTTGGTGAGCCACCTCGCCGGGAGACGTGCCGTGATCCTTCGTCAGGCGTGCGGGGTCCAGGACGCCACCAGGCCGAGCAGGCCGGGAAAGCGTGCGTTGAGGTCGTCGACGCGCACATGACTACGGCGCTCCAGCCCGTACTGGCGCTGGCGCGTGATCCCCGCACCGCGCAGCGCTTTGAAGTGGTGGGTGAGGGACGACTTGGGGCGGTCGAAGCCGAACCAGCCGCAGGTGTGGTCGAAGTCCTCGGACTCCAGGAGGAGCTTGCGGACGATGGTCAGCCGCAGAGGGTCGCTGAGCGCGCCGAGCACGGTTTCGAGGCGCAGTTCGTCGACCGCCGGTTCGGGGAGCGGTTCGGGCAGGCCGGAAGGCTCCGGGAGCACCTTGAAGACAGGTGCGTCGGCCGCGGGCGCGGGCATAGGCAACTCCTCATAACGCGATTCCTATGTACGACTTCGATCGTACTGGATGCTAAGTTCGACTCTACTCGTACTGCCGGGGTGCCGGCAGGAGACGATCGGGAGGAACAGTCATGTCCGAGACACGGACCGCATCCGTCCAGGCCGTCGACGGGAGGCACCGAACAGCGACCATGCAGGCGGGCGGGAGGGTCATCGCGCCGCTGTGGTGGGTATGGCTCGCCGCGTGGCCGGTCACGGCCGTCTTCGTGCTCTCGAACGCGGCGACACCGCTGTACGTGCTGTGGCAGCGCGACATCGGATTCTCCAAGGGCACCCTGACCGTGGTGTTCGCCTTCTACATCGTCGGCCTCATCGGATCACTCCTGGTCTCCGGCGTGGTCTCCGACCGGGTCGGCCGCAAGCCCGTTCTACTGCCCGCTCTGGGGCTCGCCCTGGCCGCCTGCCTGATCTTCGCGACCGCCACCAGCGTCGCCGCGCTGATCGTGGCGCGACTGTTCAGCGGGATCGCGGTCGGCGCGGTCGTATCGGCCGGCATGGCTGCGGTGACCGACGTCGCCGGGCCCGAGCGCAAGCGGATCGCAGCCCTGCTCGCGTCCTGCGCGATGGTCTTCGGCGCCGGGCTCGGACCGCTCCTGGCCGGGGGGCTTTCCGAGACGGCGCCCGCGCCGACGGTTACTGTCTTCGCTGTCGAGGCGGTACTCCTGGCCACCGCGGTGCTCGCGGTGCTCCGCATGCCGGTACGGCGTCCAGAGGCGCGCGCCAAGGGTGCCTGGGTGCGGGTGCCCGGCGTGCCGCGCGGCAACGGCCGTCAACTCGCTCTGGGAATCGCGGTATTCGCGCCGGGCATCACCGCCACATCGTTCGTGCTCTCGCTCGGCCCCTCGCTGCTCTCCGGGCTGCTCGGCACGACCAGCCGGATCGTCGCCGGAGCCATGGCGTTCGTGATGTTCCTCGCCGCCGCCGGGGTCCAGTTCGCCGTGCGGCGGCTGAGTCGGCGCACCATTCTCACGGCCGGCGCGGCGAGCACCACGCTGAGCATGATCACGCTGATCGTCGCCGTGCACACCTCATCGGTGGCAGTCCTGATCATCTCCGCGCTGCTCGCCGGAGGCGGCCAGGGCATGGGCCAGCTCGGCGGCCTGTCACTGCTCAACTCCAGCGTTGAGCCACAGCGCCTGGCCGAGGCCAATGCCGCGCTCAACGTGGGTGGTTACATCCCGGCCGGCATTCTGCCCGTCGCCGCCGGCTACCTCAGCGACACGGTGGGCCTGACCAACGGCGCCACGGTCTTCGGTGTCGTCCTGATGGGCCTCGCGGTCATCGGCGGCCTGGTGGTTCGCGCCACCCGGCGCCAGGCGACGGACCCGGCCTAACGGGAGCATCGCGTGCCCGGGGAGCGGTGCACCGCTGGACGGCGGTGGTGCGCCGTCCCCCGGGCACGCGGTGCGCGGAAGAGCGTTACGAGTCCCTCAGCCGGCCCGGACCGCGCGGAAGAGCAGGGCGCTCAGATCCCGCCGGCGCGGCACCACATCCGCGCGGCTGCCGAGGACGGGACGTCGGAGACGTGCTGCGAGCCGAAGGACGCAGAGACCAGGGAGTGTGCGGCCCTGGCCGGGACGCGCCTGCACCGTGGCGGCCTGTTCACCGAAGGCCCGGCGGGCTTGGGACGTGTTCGACCCCGAGGTCATCGATCGAGTCGTACATCATCCCGATGCGCCAGGCGCCGACGACGTCTTCGTCTCCGGCATGCCGGAGCGCGCGGCCCTGGCCGCGATGGTGCTCACGACGCTGTCCGGCGACGCCTGAATCCACCCCACCCCCACCCCCACCCCCACCCCCACCCCACTCCCACCCATCGAACACGACCATGGTCGTTACGACCATGGTCGTGTTACGGTGAAGGCATGGAGGACACCGGAACCCCCGAAACCGGCAGGAGCCGCCGCGAGCGGCCCGCCAAGCCCGCCCTGACCCGGGACGGGATCGTCGCGACCGCAGCGGCGATCTTCCGCTCGGAGGGCCTGGCCAAAGTCACCATGCGCAGCGTCGCGAAGGCCCTGGACACCGGCCACGCGTCGCTGTACGTCTACGTCCGCAACACCGAGGACCTGCACGCTCAAGTACTCGACGTCGAGCTGGGATCGGTCTCTCTCCCCGGCACCTCCCGGCCCTGGCGCGCAAGCCTGGTGACGCTCCTCCTCGACTACGGCCGGGTCCTGCTCTCGCACGCCGAGATCGCCCGGATGGCGATCCGGACCCGCCCCGACGGCCCGAACTACGCGGCCCTCGTCGAAGCGGTGCTCCAGCAGCTGGACCGGGGCGGCGTGACCGGGCAGACCGCGGCCTGGGGCGTCGACATCCTGCTGCAGTATCCGGCCGCCGTGGCAGCCGAGCACGGGGGCACATCACCGGATACCGCGCCCCCCGGCGCCGCCGGCCGGCCGGCGGCGCCGGGCTTCACGACCGCCCCGGACCAGTACCCGCACATCGCCGCCCTCGCCGACCAGCTCTTCTCGGGCAGCCCGCAGGCCCGCGCGGAATGGGCCCTCAACGTGCTCATCGACGGCCTCATCGCCGCCACTTCACGTACCACCGACAGAAGGAACTGACCATGCCCACACCCCGTATCGCCATCATCGGCGCCGGACTCAGCGGTCTCGTCTGCGCCCGTATCCTCCAGCTCCACGGCATCCCGTGCACCGTCCACGAACGTGACGCCGGTGCCGGAAGCCGCCAGCAGGGCGGCTCGCTCGACATCCACCACGACACCGGCCGGACCGCGCTCGAGGAGGCGGGCCTCTACGAGACGTTCCTGCAGCACACCCACGAGGGCGGCGAAGCGATGCGCGTCCTGGACAAATCGGCCCGGGTCTTCATCGACGAACGCGACACCGGTACCGGCGGACGCCCCGAGATCGACCGCACCATCCTGCGGAAGATGCTCGTGGACTCCCTGGACCCCGGCGTGATCAGCTGGGGCAGCAAGGTCGTCGGCGTCAGCCCCGCGGAATCAGGACCCGTCCTGGAGTTCGCCGACGGAACCACCACGCAGGCGGACCTGGTCGTCGGCGCCGACGGCGCGTGGTCCAAGGCCCGCGCCGCACTGACCCCGGTCAAGCCCTTCTACACCGGCATCACCATGGTCGAGATCCACCTCGACGACGCCCCCGCCCAACACCCCGAAGCCCTGGCACTGGTCGGGCGCGGCTCACTCTTCGCCGCGTCCGACAACAAGTACATCGGCGGACACGGCGGCGACCACATCTGGCTCGGCCTGGGCCTGCGGGTCCCCGAGGACTGGGCGGCCACCACCGGCGTCGACTGGGCACAGGACCCCGCGGCCGCCCGGCAGACCCTGCTCGGCCTGTACGCGGACTGGGCGCCCGCACTGACCGACCTGATCCGGCACTGCGACGACACCATCATCCCGCGGCCCATCCACGCGCTGCCCACCGGACACACCTGGGACCGCGTCCCGGGGATCACGCTCGTGGGCGACGCCGCCCACCTCATGTCCCCGTTCGCCGGCGAGGGCGCCAACATCGCCCTCATCGACGGCGCCGATCTCGCCCGCGCCATCATCGCCAACGACGACATCGAGCAGGCCGTCACCGCGTACGAGCGGACCATGTTCCCCCGCGGCGCCGAATCAGCGCTCCAGTCCGCCTACGGGCTCGACATGCTGTTCAACGACGAAGCCCCCAAGGCCCTCGTCGACTTCTTCACCACACCGTAGGGCCGCACAGCTCCGCACCGCCTCCGGCTGCACCGCCCGGGCTGCACCGCCCCGGGCTAGACCGCTTCCGCTTTCGGGTTGACGTTCTTCGCGAGGAGCTCGTTCATCTCCCCGTACGCCATCGACGCCTTGGTGTTGCTCTCGTCGTGGAAACGCATCAGGTAGTTGTACATCACGCCCACACACTTGTCGCGGCTCCGGTATTCCGCGTTCCCGGTGAGGCGCATATCGGCGGAGATCTCCTTGATCGTCCCGTCGGGCAGGGTGTACAGCGGATGCCACAGGAGAGTCACCGCGGGATTCAGCCGCTGGATCAGGCGCAGTTGGGGAATCTCCTGCGCGATCAGGACACTGTCGGGGTTGTAGGCCCGCAGGAATACATGGACAGGTCCCGTCGCCCGCTCGACGAACGCGGTGGACAGGACATTCCACAACGGCGCCTGGAGCTTCCAGTTGGCGTTCAGCTCCAGCTGGTCCATGATCTTCCCCAGCCGGCTGAACTCCAGCGACGTATGCCCCTTCCCATGGGCGTAGACACTCACGTCGAAGCCGCCGGACCAGAGGGCCAGGGTGGGTGTGGTGATCTTCAGGTGGTCGCCCACGAGATTGACGAGTTCCCGGTACCACGTGTTCGAGGCCCGGATCTTACGCCGCTCCGCGGAGTCGATCGACTCGTCCGCCGACTGCCGGTTCAGGGTCTCCTGCTCGGAGACCCCGCCCAGCAGAAGCTGCCAGGCGGTCTCGGTCACGTCCGCCGGGAAGCCGCCCTCCTTCATCATCTTCTGGAACACGGGCCACTCGGGGTGGTCCTGCGCCTTCGTCGCGTAGTGCTCGGTGGGTGCGTCGGCCGACGGTTTGCGGCGCTGCACAGTGTGCGCGTGAACGCTGTCCGTGTGCGCGGTGTCGGTGTGCGCGTGAACGGTGTGCGTGTGCGCGGTGTCCGTGTCGCCGGCCGGCGCGCGCTGGGCCGTCTGTCCCGCGGCCGGGGCGGCCCCGGACAGGACTCGCCGGGCGTTCTCCTCGGCGGCGACCTCGTACCGGTCCGACGGGTCGGAGACCTTCAGCCCGTTGCCGTTGTCCGTACCCAGGACGGGGCCCTGCCGCTGCTGGACGACATGCGTGAGTTCATGGGCGAGCGTATGACGGTCGCTGCCGCCCTCACCGAGGACGATGTGACTGCCGGAGGTGTAGGCGCGGGCCCCGATCTCCTGCGCCGACCTCTTCGCGGCCGCGTCATTGTGAATGCGTACGTCGCTGAAGTCGGTGCCGCCGAACCGCTCCTGCATGTCGTGCAGTTCGGGCCCCGGCAGAGGCGTACCGGGAAGGCTCAGCACGTCGTGCGCGGCCATCCGGCGCTGCACGGGAGCCCCATCCGGCGCGGCCATCAGGCCCTGCGCCTGGTCTTCCTTCGACGGGGTCTCGCCATGGCCGCAGGACGAGCCGTGAACGTGGCGCTGGACCTCCAGCAGGTGGGCCACCGCGGCGTTTCCGGCAGAACGCTGCAACGCCATGACGGCCGCCGGTGAGTGTCCGCGCCCGTCCGGGAGCTGTCCCGTGAAAGCGGCCGCCGTCCGGGGCGTATCGGAGTGCGGCAGCACAGCGGGCCTGTGCGACTCGCTGCTCTGTCGCTGCGCAGCGCCCGCGTCCTGCTTCCGCTCCTGCACGTACCGGCTCCTTCGTGGCTGTGCGCTGCAAGCCTGTTGTCCGGCCTGTCGGTTCTTCGTCCTCTGCCTTCTGTCCTCTGTCTATACGGCGCCGGCGCGCGCGACAAGAGACGGGAGGGAATGCCGCACGTTCTTTCGGGTACCCCGTGTGCCCTGCGGGGTTCCTCCGTGAGCACGCCTGCAGCCTGCGGCGATCGGGGTGGGGTTGGGGGTTGTGGGGTGGGGTTGTGTTGCCGGGAGCGGGTCAGTTCGCGTACACGCTGCGGACGTTGTCCTTCGGCGCGGGCCGGGTCGTCGCCGCGGGGCCGGTGGCGAAGGCCCGCAGCAGGTTCTCGGTGGTGCGGGTGACGAAGGCCCGTGTCCTGGCGTCCATCCCGTGGTGGCGGCCGCCGTCCCGGGTTGCGGCCATCAGTGCCTCGACCCACCGCATCGTCCCGCAGGAGAAGACGCCGGCGCCGCTGGGGACGGTGTAGTACGCGGAGTCCGCGTGGCTGTCGCGGCCGTCGCACACCAGCGGGGAGTGGGCCAGGATCTCCAGGGGCGCCGGGGTGGGCGCGCCCGGGGTGACCCGGTAGGCCGAGACCCGGAAGCCGGGGGCGGTGGTGGAGACGTGCAGCCCGAACTCCTCGCCGGGCAGCACGCTCACCTTGTCGGTGTAGCCCTGGACCGCTTCGGGCGGGCCCTGTGAGCGGATCCGCCAGTCGGGGCTGCCGGGTCTGGCACGCTCCGCGCCGGCGGCGGACTCCAGCGCGGCGGCCGAGCTCGACGCGGTGGGGCGGGGCGCGGTGGCGGTGGCGGTGGGGCGGGGCGCGGTGGCGGTGCTGCCGCCCGGTGAGGTGCCGCATCCGGCCACCAGGCTGGCCGTGAGGCCGCCGGCGCCCAGCGCGGCGGCGGCCCCGAGGAAGCGCCGGCGGCCTGGGCCCGCTCCGGTACCGTCCGCGTCCGGGCCGGCTCCGGCACTATCCGTGTCCGGGCGGGTTCCGGCTCCGTCCGTGTCCGGGCGGGCTCCGGCACTGTCCGCGGGGTGGCCCGCGCGGCGGTCGTGCCGCTCCGTGTCCTCGCCCATCCGAACCTCTCACGAGTCCGCCCTGCCCGGTGCAGGTGTGCGCGCGTCGGAGTCATCATGAGCCGGCAGGGGCACCCCACCAGCGCGGGACGCCCGTTCGGGGGCGGTGGTGGTGTTGCCGGGTGTGCGGCCGGGCGGCGCCCCGGCCTCTGTACGGGTGTGCTCAGCTGTCCTGTGCCAGGGCCGGTTTGGTCGACCACCAGCCGCCGGTGTCGGCCTCGCGGTGTCCTGTGGCGGTGAGTTGGCGGCCGTTCGTTTCCGGTGCCCACATCAGGGCCGTGATGCCGCCGATGAGAGAGACCATCGCCATGAAGATCATGGACCAGCTCAGGCCGAGGTGGTCCAGGGAGACCGGGAGCAGGAATGTGCCGATCGCCGCGCCGATGCGGCTGGCGGCGGAGGCCAGGCCGACTCCGGAGGTGCGGATCGAGGTGGGGAAGACCTCGTCGGGGTAGATGCCGGGGAGGATGCTCATGATCCCGTACGAGAACAGGTAGCCGAAGAAGCACACGGTGGCCAGCCACACCGGCAGCACATGGCCCAGGCTCACCAGGAACAGGGCGAGCGCGCAGCCGAACATCGGCCAGACCAGGATCGTGCGGCGCCCGGTGCGGTCGACGAGCCACCAGCCGGTGGCCGCGCCGGTCAGGGCGACGACGGTCCCGATGAGTGCGCCGGCGAGTGCGTTGCCGCCCAGGCCGATGGCGCGCAGGACGGTCGGCTGGAAGAACGTGAGCGCGAAGTAGGGCAGCACGATGCAGATCCAGAAGGTGCACACGAACACGGTGCGGCGCAGGTATGCGGCTGAGAACAGCTCGCGGTAGCGCGTCTGTTCGGCCTCTTCGGAGGTGAAGTCCTCGCTGTCCAGGGTGGTTCCGAGGTCGCGCTCGATGACGGCCACGGCTTCGTCCCTGCGGCCCTTGGAGATCAGCCAGCGCGGTGACTCGGGCAGGCCGTGGCGGATCAGGAGGCAGAACACCGCGGGGACGGCGCTGGCGGCCAGGGTGATGTGCCAGGCGCCCGGCCAGGTGGTGTTGATGATGTAGCCGAGGAGGTAGGCGATCACGTAGCCGACGTTCCAGAGGATTTCGAGGATCCCCAGGTAGTGTCCGCGTTTCTCGCTGGGTGCGAATTCGGCGAGGAGCGGAGAGCCGATCGAGTAGTCGGCCCCTACGGCGAGGCCCATGACGAGCCCGAGTGCGAAGACCATCCAGGGGGAGGTGACGAACAGCATCAGCAGGGCGGATGCCAGGAAGACCGAGAGGTCGATGGTGAACATCGGGCGCCGGCCCAGCCGGTCGGTGACATAGCCGAGGAGCAGGCCGCCGAAGAACGTGCCGATCAGTGTCGAGGACGAGATCAGCGAGTTCCATGTCGAGGTGACGCCGATGTCGCGGGCCATGGCGCTGCCGGCGAGGGCGGAGGCCACTGAGGCGAAGACGAACCCGTCGACGAACATGCCCCCGCCCGTGGCGACGGTCAGGCGCCGCAGAAAGCGGCGGGTGTGAGGGCTGGGTCCTTCGGTTGTCGGCGGTATCGCGGCGGCTGTGCTCATGGGCGGGGCCTTTCGTGCTGTTCGGTTGTTCCGGCGGACGCGGACGGACCAGCCGGATCGGTCGGGACCGGTCGGCTGCGGCGGAGGCGGACGGACCAGCCGGATCGGGTGGACCGGCCGGACCGATCGGACCAGTCGGACCGGGCGAACGAGTCGGCTGCGGCAGTCGCCCGGTCCGTCCGGTCCGCCGGTCGGCTGCGGCGGTCGTCGCGCCCTGCGGGTGGCCGGGTGTCACGGCGTGCTGACGGGAGGCGGTGTGCTTGCCGGGCGCCCGCGGCTCCGTGGCTCTGCGGCTGGTGTGCTCTGCCCGGTGCGGCTGTGGGTCCACCGCGCGGACACGTCGGTATGCGTCACGGTGCAGCGCGCTCCAAGCTGGTCCACCGCCCGTCGTGCACCGGGTCGTTCCCGACCGTGCGGGCGCATGTGTGGACGTGCACCTGCCCACTGCCCTGTTCTTCATGCCGCCTGTCCGCCCGGTCCTGCCGCGACCGCTGCCCTGTGCCGTGACGGGCGGTCAAGGAAAGAGGGTCAAGGAAAGAAAGGAAGAAGAGGATGCGAGTGGGGGGCTGCGGCATGAACGGGCGCCCGGTTCAATCCAGTTGCCCGGCCGCGAGCTGCCCCTAGGATCGGCGGTCATGGTCGACTTCTATCCCCCGACAAGCCCCTACGATTCCGGGTTCCTCGACACCGGAGACGGCAACCGCCTCTACTACGAGCAGCTCGGCAACCCCGGGGGCAAGCCCGCCCTGATGGTTCACGGCGGCCCGGGCGCCGGCGCCATGCGGCGGCCGACCAGGTCCTGGGATCCCGACGCCTACCGGGTGATCCGTTACGACCAGCGCAACTGCGGCCGCAGCACCCCGCACGCGAGCACACCGGCCGCCGACATGAGCCTCAACACCACACACCATCTGATTGCCGACATGGAGCTGCTGCGCGAACATCTCGGCATCGAGAAGTGGCTGCTCAACGGGGCCTCCTGGGGCCCCACACTCGTCCTGGCCTACGCGCAGCAGTACCCCGAGCGGGTCAGCGAGATCGTCATCCAGGCGGTGATGACCTCCCGCCGCTCCGAGATCGACTGGCTCTACCGGGGCGCCGGGCTGTTCCGCCCCGAGGCGTGGGACCGGTTCCGCGCGGGTGTTCCCGAGGGCGAGCGGGACGGTGACCTGCTCGCGGCCTACGCACGGCTGATGGACAACCCCGACCGTACGGTCCGCGAGAAGGCCGCCGCCGACTGGCTCGCCTGGGAGGACGCGGTCATCAGCGACGAGCCCAACGGTGTGCCCGGCATGTACAGCGACCGCGAGGCCGACGCGCGGATCGCGTTCGTACGGATCTGTGCGCACATCTTCAGCAACGGCGCCTGGCTGGAGGAGGGGCAGCTGATCCGGGACGCGCACCGGCTGGCCCCGATTCCCGGGGTGATCGTGCAGGGCCGGCACGACAGGGGCTGTCCGGTCCAGACGGCGTGGGAGCTGGCGAAGGCGTGGCCGGGCGCGCGGCTGCACATCATCGAGGACGCCGGGCACGCCGGCAGTGACACCGCGGGCCAGGTGGTCCGCGACGCCATCGAGGAGTTCAAGAACCGCTGAACACCCCTGAACGCCGGGGCGGCCGCCGGGTACCGGGCACCGGGGCGCGGTCTCCCCGGCCGCACGGCTAGGCGGTCAGGAAGTCGATGAGTGCCGTGTTCACCTCGTCCGGGCGTTCCTGCTGAGTCCAGTGTCCGCAGCCGGCCAGCTCGATGGGCTCGCGCCGCAGGCTGGGCATGAGGCCGGGGAGGCGCTCGATGAGTTCGGGGGTGCCGGGGAAACTGGCGACGACGTCGCGTTCGCCGTAGATGTACAGGGCGGGCCGGGTGACGACGGCGCCGTGCCAGGGGGCGGTCAGTTCCCAGTTGCGGTCGAGGTTGCGGTACCAGTTGAGGGCCCCGGTGAAGCCCTGGGAAAAGCTGTCGGTCAGAACATCGAGGGCGTCCTCGGTGCACCAGTGCGGCAGTACCGCGGGATCCGGCATGGCGGCGAGCCAGCCCCGCTCGGGGTCGACCAGCGGCTGCTTGCCCTCGAGGGCGCCCGGGGCGTCACCGCAGGCCGAATAGAGGAACTTGCGCAACGCGGTCCGGGTGTCCTTGGCGAACTCGGCGTCAGCGACGCCGGGGCGGTTGAAGTAGTTCCAGTAGAAGCGGCCGGCGTACTTCTCCTCCATGGCGGCCAGCGGAGGCTGTGTCCCCCTGAACGGGGGCGGCACACTCAGTCCGGCCACCCCGCGCACCATGTCCGGCCGCAGCAGCGCCGTGTGCCAGGCGACCGGCGCTCCCCAGTCATGCCCGACAACGTAGGCACTCTCCTCGCCCAGGGCCTGGATCAGTGCGACCACGTCGCCGACCAGGTGGAGGATGGTGTACGCGTCGACGTCGGCGGGGTGGTCACTTCGTCCGTACCCGCGCTGGTCGGGGGCGACCACCCGGAAGCCCGCTTCGGCGAGCGGGCCGAACTGGTTGCGCCAGGAGTGCCATGACTCGGGGAAGCCGTGCAGGAGGACCACCAGGGGGCCTTCACCCTGTTCGGCGATGTGCAGCCGGACGCCGTTCACGTCAACCATGCGATGCTCAACCATGTGGATGACTGTACGGGGGCCGGCCCACCGGCCGCGGCCCGTCGTTCAGACACGGTTGACCCTCGACCTTGTGCAGGGCCCACAGTGCCGGGTGTGGAGAACGACATGCGCAGCATCGGCGAGTTGGCCCGCGACAGCGGCCTGGGTGTGAGTGCCCTGCGGTTCTACGACCGTTCCGGTGTGCTGGTCCCGGCCTGGGTGGATCCGGTGAGCGGATACCGCTGGTACGGGCCGGAACAGCTCGAAGAGGCCCGGCTGTTGGCCCGCCTGCGCCGGGCCGGGATGCCTCTGGCGGACGTCCGGCTGGTACTGGCCGGCTGGTCCGGTGCGGATACCGGTCTGGTCCGGGAACTGCTGAAGGCGCATCTGTGCCGCCTCGAGCAGGAACTGTCCGTTGCCCGCGGTGAGTTCTCCGCGCTTTGCGCACTACTCGATCACAGGGAGAACGTCGTGACGTCACTGCACATCCCCACGGCCCGGCTGGTCACCGCCGCGCCCGAACTGGCAGCCGCACTCGATACGGTCCGTTTCGCGGTGAGCACCGATGCCAAGCTGCCGATGCTCGCCGGGGTCCTCTTCGACATCGAGGGCGAGAGCCTGCGGGTCGTGGCCACCGACCGGTACCGGATGGCTGTCGCACAGGCCGCGGTCACCGGGCACGACGGGAAGCGGGTGCAGGCCGTTGTGCCTGCCCCGCTCGCCGACGCGATGCGGGCCCTGCTGGACGGTGAGGGCCCCGTACGGCTCTCCGTCGACGGCGCCCGCGTGGCCCTGGAGGCCGGCGGCAGGCAGGCAGCCGGTCAGTGTCTCGACCACGACTTTCCCGACTACCGCCGTCTCCTCCCCCAGGCCGCGGAACGGCGCACCGTCGTCGAGGTGGCGGCATTCCGGAAGTCCCTGGAGACCGGCCCTGTCCGTCGCGGGGCGACCGGGGGGCCGGACCTGAGTGTGTTCAGGGCGGAAGACGGCGGCGCGTTGACCCTCTGCGCTGAGGAAGCCGAGGGCGCTGAGGGAGCTGAGGGCGCGGACCGTATCGCCGTCAACCGCCGGTTCCTGCTGGATGCGCTGGCCGCCGGGTCCAGGGAGCGGCTGATCCTGGAGTCCGGCGCTCCCACGGCGCCGCTCGCGATCCGCCGGCCCGATGACGAGACCAGCTTCTCGGTCCTGATGCCGGTCCGCCTGGAGGACTGAGGACCGGGGACTGGCGGCCGGCGGCCGGCGGCCGGAGCAGGCCGGCAGCCCACGCACGGGTCAGCTGCTCGACAGCCGCCTTGGTCACCGGGCGGCGTGAGCCTGGGCGGCTGTTTGGATGGCTGTATGGCTGATGTGACGGTCCGGGCTCATTAAGGTCGGTCCGCTGAGTAGTGCGTACCCCCGCACTGAGCACACCACTTGACTCTTCTCTTGCATTTCCTTTGCGCTCAGTAGAGTTGACTGGCCCGCGCACCAATGCGGCAGAGAGGGAGGGGTCGGACAATGGACATCGCACAAGCGCTCGCGCTCGTCGCGGCCACGGTGACGAGTGGTCTGGTCAGCGGACTGTTCTACGGGTTCGCCTGCTCGGTGATGCCGGCGCTGCGCGGCGGTGACGACCGGACATTCATCGACGTGATGCAGCGGATCAACACGGCGATCCTCAACGGTTGGTTCGTGCTCGGCTACATCGGCGCGTTCGTGTTCATGGCACTCGCGATCGGGCTGCAGTTCGGCGGCGGCGACCGGGACGCGGTCGCGCCGACGGTTGGCGCGTTCGTCTGCTACTTGGCATCGATGGCGGTCACCAGCCGGGTGAACATCCCGCTCAACAACGCCCTCGACGCGGCGGGACAAGGCGACGGCATCGCCCGGCCGCACGCGGTGCGTGAGGAGTTCGAGGGCAGGTGGGTGCGCTGGAACGTCGTGCGCGCGGTGTTGTGCAGCGCTGCGACGGGCCTGCTGTGCTGGTCCCTCGTCCTGCACGGGGCGAGCTGAGGAAGCGGTGACGTGGAAGGCGGGCGCGGGCTCGGTGCCCGCGCCCGCCTTCACCGGAGAAGCCTCCCGGCAAGTCAGCGGCCGCTGCCCAGCAGGGCCTCCGCGCGGCCGTGCAGCTTGGCGGCGTACGCGGCGCAGCCCAGGGCCGCCGTGTTGAGCAGTGTCCGCACGATGTTGACGGACTCCCAGGAGCCCTTGAACTTGTCGACGAGGGAGAAGTCGTGGATCTTGGCAGGGTTGCCGAGGTCGGCGAGCTGGTTGTTGAGCGGGATCTCCACGCCCATGGTGAGCATCAGGACGATCAGATAGAGCACGGCGGCCAGGCCCGCCCACAGGGCGATGGTCTTGCGCCCCCGGCGGAACTCGAGCACGGCCGCAAGACCCGCCGCGATGATCGCTCCGCAGAAGATGAGGACGAACAGGCCGTTGCCGTCGATCTCCGCGTTGAACTGCTGCATCGCGGTCACATAGGTACGGTCGTCGGTCTTGGCGAGTCCGGGCATGACCGAGATGTCGAATGCGAAGAACAGGCCTGCCATGAGGCCGAGCGTGACGACCGACACGATGTGCAGCCAGCCCGCGGCCTTGTTCGGTCGGGCGGGCTGCTGCTGCGGCGGCTGCGGGATCGGCGCGTAGGCGCCGGGCTGGCCGTACTGCTGCTGGTACGGGTTGGCTGTCATCGGTACGTCCTCGCTTTGGTCAGATTCGTAAGTACGGTGCCGAGGCGCGCTGTTCATGAGCTTAAGCGGATTTCCCCGGGCCGCCACGGCGTCCAGGTCTGTTCTGGACAGCATCGCGAGCGTTCCTCCAGCGGCCGTCGAGCGGCGCTTGAGCGGCTGCCCCCGGAGCAGCTGATCCGCGTCCGGGAGCCTCCCTGACGTCTGGTGGGCCCCGTGGCCGAGCGCCGCGGGGCCGCCGGTAGCCGGCTGTTCAGGCCACCGTGTTCAGCACCGTGCGCACGGTCGTCCGGGAGCCGTCCAGCGTGGTCAGCCACGCGTCGCGTTCGCCGCTGCGCAGCAGCGCCGTGCCGACGAGCAGGCCGCCGAAGCCCGCGTCCAGCAGCCGGGCCGCCGTCTGCGGGGTGTCGATGGCGCTGGCGCTGACCGGGCAGGGTGTGCCGCTCGCGATCAGCGCGGGCAGCAGGTCGAAGCTGCGCGTGAGGTCGCCACGGTCGCGTTCCTTGGTCTTGATGTCCTTGTTGTTGACAGCGATGACGCATTCGTCGGCGTGCGGCACCACCGCGATCTCGGCCTCGGTGGTGACCTCGACGAACGGCGTCAGTCCGGCGCGCAGCGCCGCGGTGACGAGGGTGCGCAGCGCGGATGCGGGCAGTAGCCCCGCGGTGAGCAGGACGGCTGACGCGCCCAGTTCTCTCGCGGTGTCGAGCTGCTGGCTGCGGGTGATGAAGTCCTTCTGCAGCAGGGGCAGTTCGGTGAGGCGTGCCACGTCGCGCAAAAGCTCGTGGGTGCCGCCGAACCAGCGGCCGGTGACCACCGAGATACAAGGGGCGCCGGCCTTCTCGTAGGCGGTCACGATCTCGGCGGGCGTATGGCCCGCGATGAGGTCGAAGCCGTGCGCGTCGCGCCGCTTGACCTCCATCACCAAGGGCCGCTCGGCCGTCAGGAGGGATTCGATGAAGGGGTGGCTCATGGATGCTCCTTAGGTGCCCCAGACTCGGGCGAGCCGGGTCACGGCGGGGCCCGCGATGCGGCCGTCGCCGCCACGGGCCGCGGTGTCGACGTCGATGCCGTGCAGCCGGGGGTGGTGCAGGACCCTCTCGTGGTCGGACCGGTTGGCAGGGTTGAGTCCTCCGGCGAGCCAGAACGGCAGGGTGAACCGGTCGGCCAGGTCGAGGACGGTGTCCTCGGACAGGCACTGCCCGGTGCTGCCGACACGGCCGTCGGGGGTGGTGGCGTCGATGAGGAAGAGGTCGGTGCCCGCTTGTTCGTACGCTCCGAGCAGGGGGCGCTCCAGGCAGGTGTTGCCCGTGACGTGCAGCACCTTGATGATGACGGCGTCCGGCAGGGCGGTGCGCAGGGCTCGCACGGTGGACGGGCGCTGGTAGGCGTGGAGTTGGACGGTGCCGATGCCGGTGCGGGCCAGTACACCGCTCAGCGCGTGGGTGTCGCTCAGGAAGGTGACCAGGACCGGATGGAGCACGCCGGTGGCGCGGGCGGCCGCCGCGAGGGCCGCCACCTCGCGCTCCGGCAGTTCGGCGGGGCCGCCGGGCACGCCGTGCCACAGGCCGGCGAGGTCGGCCCCTGCGGTGGCGAGCACGGCGATGTCGCGGGTGCTGGTGGCTCCGCACACCTTGAGTGTGCGGGTCCGTGGGGACGGCGGTGCGGGTGCCGGGCTCATCGGCCCAGGCCCAGCTGGGCCGCGATGCGGTTGTACTGGATCTCGTTGCTGCCCGAGTAGATTGTGCCGCCCACGGCGTTGCGCACTTCCTGTTCGAGTCCGTACTCACTCATGTATCCGTGCCCGCCGAATACCTGGACCGCGGCCAGCGCACTGGCCATGTTGGTCTCGCTGGTGACCAGCTTGGCGATGGCCAGGTCCTCGGTGACGTCCTGGCCTGCCTCCAGGCGCTCGGCGGTGTCGTACAGCCACTTCCTCGCCGATTCGAGGCCGATCTTCATGTCGACGATTTTGTTGGCGACCGTCTGGTAGGAGCCGATCGGCTTGCCGAAGGAGCGCCGGGTGCGGGCGTACTCGACGCAGCGGCCGAACCGGTGCCGCATCTCCCCCACGTTGACGATGAACGAGAGGAGGATCTCCCGCTTCATCACGTGGTCGAGCACGATGAACCCGCCGCCGACCCGGCCGAGGACCTGGGTGCGGGGGATGCGGCAGCCGTCGAAGTGGAGCTCGCTCAGCGGCGACGTGCGCAGTCCCATCTTCTTGACCGGCCTGCCGATGGTCAGGCCGGGCGTCCCGCGGTCCACGAGGAACGTGGTGACGCCCAGGGCGCCGCTGTCGGGGCGGGTGCGGGCGTAGACGACGAACACGTCGGCGACGGGCCCGTTGCTGACGAAGATCTTGGTTCCGTTCAGCACGAAGTCGTCACCGTCGCGCTCCGCCCGGGTGGTCATCGCCATGGCGTCGCTGCCGGATTCGGCCTCGGTGATCGCGTGTGCCCCGATCGCCTCGCCGGAGCAGATCGGTGGGAGATACCTCGCTTTCTGTCCGGCGGTGCCGAACCGGGTGAGGGGGACGCCGGTGCTGGCCATGGTGGTGGTGACCGAGAAGCTCAGTCCCGCGTCACGGCAGTGTTCGCCCAGGCCTTCGAGGACGTACATGGTGGTGAGCAGGGACTGGCCCAGGCCGCCGTGCTCCTCGGGGAAGGGCAGGGCGAGGATCCCGGTCTGCCGCACGAGTTTCCACTTGTCCCAGGAGAAGGTTCCCTGTTCCTCCTGGGTGATGTGGTCGGCGCTGAGCGCTTCGCCCCACCGGACCAGACCGTCCCGCAGGTCGGTCTGGTCGGTGTTCCAGCGGATCACTGTGGTTCCCCCTTCACGGGTGTGTCGCCCCTTCAGGGGGCCGCGGTTCAGTACGCGGAGGAGTTGTGGGCGTCGAGGCTGTGCACCTCGTCGCCCCGCAGGGCCGGGGTGAAGACGCAGACCAGGTGCAGGTCCTCGTGTTCGGATGCCACGAGGTAGTGCGGGTCGTGCTGGTCGAGGGCGTACAGACGGCCCGGGGTGATGGGGTGCACGGTGCCGTCGAGTTCGACCACTTCTCCGGAGCCGCCGATGCAGTAGCAGGCCTCGAGGTGGTTGCGGTACTCCAGGCGGGACTTGGTGCCGGCCCGTACGGTGGTGTCGGTGAGCGAGTAGCCGACGCCGTCGTCCTTGGTCAGGAAGCGGGCGCTGAGCCCGTTGCCCCAGTCGACGGTCTTGACGCTTGCCAGGTCGCGGATGATCACGGTCAACTCCTTTGGTGTGTACGGGAGACGGGTGTGCCGGCTTCGCCCGGTTCCGGCCGGATCGACCGGACGAAGTCGCGCAGCACTGTGGTGACAGAGCCCTCCTCGTCGAGGGCCTGCTCGACGCGGGCCACGCCCGCCGAGCCGACGATGGCGGCGTCGGCCCCGCTCGCGGCGACGGCCGCGACGTGGCTGCGCGTACTGACCCCGAAGCCGACGGCGATCGGGGAGTCGTTGTGCGCCCGCAGACCGGTGACGGTCGGGGCGAGCGCGGCGTGGCCCGTGGGGGGCGCGGTGCCGCTGCGGCCGTAGTGGGCCACGAGATAGAGGTAGGCGGAGGCGTCCCGGGCAGCCTGGGCCCGGGTCGCCGGGGGGCTGGTGGGGTAGCAGGTGCTGACCACCGCCGTGCCTGCCTCCTGTGTCGCCTGCCGGTAGGCGGTGCGCAGGCGGGGAGGTAGGCCGTGCACCAGCAGGCCGTCCGCGCCCGATGCGGTGATGTCCTTGACGGCGGCGTCCAGGTCGCGGTGCTTGAGCGAGTGGCTCCAGTCGGCGAGCAGTGCGATGCGCAGGTGGCGCAGGCGGGGCCTGACCTGGGCGATGAAGGTGAGTACGTCGTCGAGGCCGGTGCCGCGGTCCAGGGCGCGGCGCGCGGAGCGGCGTACGACGGGGCCGTCGGTGAAGGAGTCCGGGAACGGCACGGCCAGTTCGAGGCAGTCGACGCGCTCTTCGTCGAGCATCAGGACGACATCGGTGAGCTCGTCCAGTGGCGGGTCCCCGGCGTTGAGGAACAGGGCCAGGCCGGGGAGGCCCGGCGGGCGGTGGGTGAAGAAGTCAGCCATGGTGTGCCGCCCCGGTGGCGAGCGGTGCGCGGCGCCGGGTCCGCAGCCGCTGGGCGAGGGCCACGGCGGCGCCGCTGGTGACGGCCTCGTCGGTGGCGGCGAGTGCGGTGCTCCACTGGGTGTGCAGGCCGCCGGCGAGCGCGAGGGCTGCGGCGTTGAGCCGCACGGTGGCGGTGGCCGCCGGGTGGGCGCGGCCGCCGAGCACGGCCAGGAAGTGGTCGACGGCCTCGCCCTTGGGGGCGGGCGCGAGCGCTTCGAAGCCGCCGTCCGCCGTTGTCCACTGGCCCGCACGGATGTGGACTTGGCGTCCATGGCCCTGGTGGATCGTGTTGTCGGCGAAGCCGAGGAGTTCGTCGGCGCCCCGGTCGTTGGTGGTCAGCCACACCGAGCAGGTGGTGATCGTGTCGGCGAGGGTGCGCAGGTCGTCCAGCGGCATGGTGTGCGAGACGCCGGTGACCTGGGCGGTGACGGGCAGGTCGGCGAGGAAGGGGCCGAGCGCGTTGAGGAAGCGTCCGAAGGCCTTCATGCCCAGTGGTGCCACCGTGCGGGCGAGCCGGGTGAGTTCGGCCGGGTAGACGAAGGGCCCGGCGAAGGCGATCCCGTCCCGCTCCAGGTCCTCCTGGGTCTGCTCGTACGAGGAGGTCAGGCGCACCCCGAGGCGTTCGAGGAGGTCGACGGAGCCGAGGCTGGAGGTGTAGGCGCGCGAGCCGGTCTTGACGACACGCACCCCGGTGGCGGCGGCCACGAATGCGGCGGCCGTCGAGACGTTGAAGGTGGCGGGGCCGCCACCGGTGCCCACGATGTTGACGCTTGCGGGCCAGGCGGGCCCGGGGCGTGCGGGGCGCCGCTCCAGAAGCGAGGCGTGCAGGGCGGCCAGCGTCGCGGGGTCGGGGAGCCGGGTGGTCAGGGAGGCCAGCAGGGTGACGGCCTGCTCCGCGGGGAGCTTGCCGTCACCGAGCTGGTCCCACAGCGACCGCCAGGTCTCGCGCTCGGCCACCGTGCGCCGGGCCAGCAGGCCGGTGAGCGCGTCGTGCATGGCTAGCTGGTCACCCCCTGGCGCGAGCCCACGATGAAGGCGTCGATGGCGGCGGCGCTGCGGAAGTTGTCCGGGTCCAGGTCCGTGTCGTCGACAGCGAGCCCGAAGCGGTCCTCCACCCACGCGATCAGCTTCAGCAGGCCGAGGGAGTCGATGGCTCCGCTCGACAACAGGTCCTGCTCGTCGGCGAGTTGGTTCTCGGTCAGGTCGGGCAGGAACTCCTCGATGAGGAACTTTTTGATGGTGGCGGTGTTGCTCATGACGTCCTTCCTTCTACTGGGGTCAGCTCCCGGGGACGGTCCGCCGGCGGTGCCGGGGATGGTCCGCGGAGCCGGTCGAGCGCGGTGCGGTCGACCTTTCCGGTGGCTGTCTTGGGCAGCGGTTCGTCGGTGATCAGCAGGACGCCGGGGACGGCCGCCCTGGGCAGGGCGCGGGCACAGTGCTCCTTCAGCAGGAGGCTGTTGAGCCCGCTGCCGGGTGCCCGACGCACCCCGGCGACCAGCCGCTTGCCGGTCAGCGGGTCGGGCTGGGCTGCGACACCGGCCTCCAGGACGGCGGGGTGGCGCAGCAGCACCTGTTCGATCTCGGCGGTGTTGACGGCGACCCCCCGTACCTTGACCTGGAAGTCGCTGCGCCCGGTCAGGTGCAGCAGGCCGTCGGTGTCGCGGCGTACGAGGTCGCCGGTGCGGAACCAGCGGTTGTCGTCGTGGCCGAGCGGGTGGCCGGTGAACTTGCCCCGGCTGCGGGCCGGGTCGAGGTATCCGCCGGACTGGAAGGGTGTCCTGACGTAGAGCTCTCCGGTGCCGGGTCCTGTCACCTCGGCGCCGTCGGCGTCGAGGACGAGTGCCGAGACTCCGGGCAGCGGGATCCCGATGGGCACGGGCGGGACGGCTGTGGCGGTGGGTTCGATCTCGTGGACGAAGCTGTCGTTGGTCTCGGTGCAGCCGTAGATGTTCGCCAGGCGTGCCGCGGGCAGCAGTTCGCGCAGTTCGGCCAGGGTGCGGTCGGGCAGGGCGTCGCCGGTGAAAGCAGCACGGCGTACCGAGGGCAGGATCACGCCCGCCCGGTGCGCGGCGTCCAGGACGATCCGGTAGAACATCGGTACCGCTTGGACCACTTGTACGTCGTGGCGGAGCAGCAGGCCGAGCAGATGCCTGCCGTCGACTGCCTGCTCGGGGTCGACGAGGACGACGCGGCCGCCGTGCGCGAGGGTGCTCCACACGTCCAGCAGGCACAGGTCGAAGTTGAGCGGTGCGTGGTTGAGGACGGTGGTGCCGGCCGTGATGCCGAACGCCGGTCCGGCCCAGGCGACGAAGTGGTTCACCGCCTGGGGGCCGAGCGGCACGATCTTGGGCAGTCCGGTGGAGCCGGACGTGGTCAGCATGAATGTGGTGTCCCGCGGAACGGGGTGGGGGGTGCGGCTGTGGTCCGGTGCGGGTGTGTGCTGCGGTTCGCCTTCGGGGGCCAGTACGTGGCGGCAGCCGGCCTGAGCGAACAGCTGGGTGAGCAGTGTGTCGGCGAGCTGTGGCGACGGCAGCAGGAACGGGCGGCGGGCGAGCAGGCAGCCGAGGACGAGGGCGATGGCGGCGGGTGACTTGGCTGCGAGGATGCCGACGGGCTCGCCGGCGGACAGGGCCAGCAGGGCGAGGCGTTCGCGTTCGCGGCCCGCCATGTCGTAGAGCTCGCGGTAGCTGGTCTGTGTCCCGTGCCACACGAGTGCGGGTGCGTCGGGTCGCGCGCGGACCTGGGTGAGGAAGCCGTGCAGCAGCCCGGTGACCGGGTCAGTCATGGTGGCCGTCCGGCAGTGGTGCTGCGAGTGCCAGCTGGGCCCAGCCGTTCTTGACGGCGATGCCGTCGGGGGTGCGGCAGGTGAAGCGGACCAGGGTGGGCGCGGCGTCCGGGGCGAGTTCCACGCGCAGCGTCGCGCCGGGTGCCACCGGTGCGGAGAACCGGCCGCCGGCGGCCACGATCCGGGTGATGTCGCCGTCCGCGTACCGGTCGGCGATTTCCTCCAGGGCCAGGGCGAGCACGCTCATGCCGTGGGCGATGACGGTGGGGAAGCCGGCGTCGCGGGCGGCCAGGGCGTCGAGGTGGATCGGGTTGAGGTCGCCGGAGGCCTGGGCGTAGCCGCGGATCCATTCGGGGGTCGGTCGGTGTTCGGCGTGGGCCGTCCCGCCCGCCTCGCCCAGGGGGGCGGGCGCGGGCGGGGAGGGGATCTGTCCGAACGGTTCGATGGTGCTCGCGCCCAGCAGGAGGGCGCTGGTGAGGAGTTCGGCATGGCTGGTGCGGTCCGGTCCGGTGAGGCGGGCGCGGACGGCGACGCGGGTGCCGCGCGGTTCGCGGCGGGCGCCGAGCACGTCGAGCGTTACGGTGATCTGCTCGCCCGGGCGGACCGGGCGTTCGATGCGGATGTCCTGGCCGAGGTGGACCACGGAGACGGGCTCCGGTTCGGCTGCGGCCAGTTCGCGGACGGTCGCGTCGGCGAGGGTGTGGGCGAGGACGAAGGCGTGGACCGGCGAAGCGGCGCAGTGCGTTCCGGAAGCCGTGGCCGGGGCCGGGGCCGGCAGGATCGCGCGGACGGCGGCCCGCAGGGCGCTCACCTCGTCCTGGGTGACGGTGTGCTGGGTGGTGTGCGCCGGGGTGGGGATGGTGGTCGTCATACCGGTGCCACCACCAGGCTCGCGTTGTGGCCGCCGAAGCCGAAGGAGTTCGACAGGGCGGGCCCCAGGGCGACGGGCCGTGGGCTTGTGTGCACCACGTCGATCTCCATTCCGGGCTCCAGGTGTTCGTGGTTGGCGGTGGGCGGTACCTCTTGGGCCCGCATCGCCTGCACGGCGGCGATGATCTCGACGGCCCCGGCGGCCCCGATGAGGTGGCCGATGACGCCCTTGGGTGCGGTGACGGGGGGTCCGTGCGAGCCGAAGACCTTGGTCAGGGCTGCCGCTTCGGCGCGGTCGTTGTGCGGGGTCGAGGTGCCGTGTGCGTTGATGTGGACGATCTCGTCGGGGGCCAGGCCCGCGTCGGCGAGGGCACCGTTCATCGCGGCGACGGCGCCTGCGCCGTCGGGCAGCGGCATCGACAGGTGGTGGGCGTCGGCGGTGGCGGCGTACCCGGCGATCTCCGCGTAGAGCCGGGCGCCGCGTGCCCGTGCGTCGTCGAGGCGTTCCAGGACGACGAATCCGGCCCCCTCCCCCATGACGAACCCGTCGCGGCCGGTGTCGAACGGGCGTGAGGCGTGCGCGGGATCGTCGTTGCGCGCGGAGACGGCGTTGAGGTTGCCGAACGCGGCGAGGGTGACGGGGGTGAGCGTGGCTTCGCAGCCGCCGGCGATCACCATGTCGGCGCGGTGGGACTGCAGCAGCGATGTGGCGTGCCCGATCGCGTCGACTCCGCTCGCGCAGGTGGTGGCGATGGTGGTGGCCGGGCCGGTCCAGCCCAGCCGCATCGCGATCTGGGCCGCCGCGGCGTTCGGCATGGTCAGCAGCGGCATCAGCGGATTGACCCGGTGCGGGCCCGCCTCGCTGAAGTGCGCCGACTCGCGGTCGCTGGTGGCCCGCCCGCCCACCGCGTTGCCGACCACGATCGCGGTGCGCTGCGGGTCGGGTGCCGGGGCTCCCGCGTCGCGGTGGGCGGCCAGCGCGGCCGTGGTGCCGTACAGCGCGAACGGGTCCATGCGTCGGGCGTCCTTGGCGGGCACCAGCGCGCGGGGCCCGTCGATGTCGAGCCCGCTGACCCGGCAGCCGATGCGGGCCCGGTGGCGGCTCAGGTCGAAGTGGTCGAGCTCGGCGGCGGTGGAGCGGCCGGCGCGCAGCGCGGCCCACAGGGCTTCGGGCGTGCACCCGGCCGGCGTGACCACGCCGATCCCGGTGATCACCACCGGGGGGCGGGGGGCGGCTGCGGCAGTCATCTTCTCTCTCGTCTCCGTCCTGTGTGGTGTCCCAGGTCCTTCGGTGGCCTCTTCAGGCCGGGAGGATGCCGCACTCGCGAGCGGACTTGATGAATGCCTCGGCTGCGAAGTCGATGTCCTGCGGCGTGTGCCGTGCGGTCACCGCGATCCGCAGCCGGGCCAGGTCGTTGGGGACCGCGGGGGTGACCACCGGGATGCCGATGACTCCGTTCTTGCGGCAGGTGGTGGCCAGGTCGTACGCCGCGTCGTCGGAGCCGGCGATCAGCGGGAGTACCGCTGTCTCGCTGTCCTGGGTGCGCAGCCCTTCGGCGTTGATGAGGGAACGCAGCCGTGCGGACTCGCGCTGGATGTGGGTGACGCGCTCGGGTTCGCGTTGCAGGATGCGCAGCGACTCCAGGGCTGCCGCGGTCTGGGCGGGCGCGAGGGCGGCGGAGAAGAGGAACGGCCGTGCCGCGTAGCGCAGATGGCCGATCAGCTCGGCGGGTCCGGCCACCCAGCCCCCCATGGACGGGATGGCCTTGGACAGCGTGCCAAGCTTGATGTCGACCTTCACCCGGTGGTCGAAGTGCTCCTCGATGCCGCGTCCGGTGGAGCCGATGACGCCGAGCGCGTGCGCCTCGTCGACCATGAGCAGCGCGTTGTGCTCGTCGCACACTTTGCGCAGTTCGGGCAGTGGTGCGATGTCGCCGTCCATCGAGTAGACGCTGTCGACGACGACGAGGCGGACTCCGTCCGGGGAGGCCGAGGCGAGGCGCCGGTCGAGGTGGTCGACGTCGTTGTGCCGGAAGCGGGTGACGGTGGCGCCGGACAGGCGGCAGCCGTCGACGATGGAGGCGTGGTCGTACTTGTCGATGAAGACGGTGTCGCCGGCTCCGACGATGCCGCCGACGGTGCCGACGTTGGCGGCGTAGCCGGAGCCGAAGACCATCGCGGTCTCACGGCCGGCGAACCGGGCGACCTCGGCCTCCAGTTCCTCGTGCAGCGGGATGGACCCGGCCAGTGCGCGCACTCCGTGGTTTCCGGTGCCGTACAGGTCGACGGCGGCCTTGGCGGCGGCGACCACGCGCTCGTCACCGGCCAGGCCCAGGTAGCTGTAGCCGGACATCATCAGCAGCCGGCGCCCGTCGAGGTCGGCGTAGGCGGTGTCCCGCTCGACCGTGTAGGCGACGAAGCTGTTGCGGCGGTCGGGCACCGGCTCCAGCGCCTGTACGCGCCTGAGTGTGGCGTGCAGTTTCGGCTCGAGGCGTTCCCAACCTCCGGGTGCGTTCACGTGAGTCTCCTCAGCCAGTTCGGCGCTCCTGTATTCCTGGGGGAATTTCTACTTCGCGCTCCGCAAGACGGACGCAACACGAGATTCGGCTCTCTTGTCGAAATCCGCCGGAACACCCTCGGGATTCGCTTGAAAGGCCCTTGAGTACGCCCGGAGAATCGCAGGACAACTGGCCTGCTGAACGTTGGAACTTGGGCTTCCAGTCATTCCGATTGGTATGTTCCCGGCCTCGATTGACAGGCGTCGAACGCCCCTGCGAAGGTCACGTCGACATCACGGGGAATGGCGAGAATCAGACGGCGCGACGCGGAAGCGGTCGCCGTATTCCCCGCTCGGTTCCTGATCCGCCGCTGGGGGAGTTTCGACGTGTTGATACGACTCGTAGGACTTGTCACCATCGAGCACGAGGGCGAACCGCCCAGGCATCTGTCGAGTGCGCAGGCCCAGGTCGCCTTCGCCCGGCTGGTCCTGGAGCGCTCGGCCGGCACCAGCCGCGACCAGCTCGCGGACACACTCTGGCCCCAGGGTCTGCCCGACACCTGGGCCTCCGCGCTGCGCAGCGTCGTCAGCCGGGTGCGTGCCTTCGTCACCAGCGAGGGCCAGAAGCCGGGTGAGACCCCGCTGATCGCCCAGAGCGGGCGCTATCTGCTGCACCTGCCCGGCGACGCGGTGACGGACCTGGAAGCCGCGGAGGCGGCGGTCTCGGAGGCCCGCCAGGCCTGCCGGGACCGCGCGCACGCGGTGGCCCAGCAGCTCGCCACCGGGGCGGTCGCCAATCTTCGTGGCTCGTTCCTGCCCGCACACGAGGGCGACTGGGTGAACACGACGCGCGAACGCATCGACGAACTGCGGCTGACCGCACTGGAGCTGGCCAGCGTTTCGGCCGCGGCCCTGGGCAACGGGCACCATGCCCTGCGGTACGCGGATGAGGCGGTGCGCCGGGCGCCGTTCAGGGAGAGCGCGCACCGGTGCCAGATGGCGGCGCACGCGGCCGCCGGCAACCGGGCGGACGCCCTGCGCGTCTACCAGCAGCTGCGTGAGCTGCTCTCGGACGAGCTCGGAATCGGGCCCTCCCCGCGCACCCAGTCCCTCTATCTCGACCTGCTGCGCGAGCCGGGCCCGCAGGGGCCGCTCGCTCCCGATCCGGCCGTGGAGGAAGCGGCCGCGGCGCTGGACCCGCTCCTGATGGCGGCCTTCGATGCGCTGTGGCCGCCGGCGGCATAAGAACAACGAGGTATCGGGAAAGCCTTCTGGTGAATGCATTCGCGCATTCACCAGAAGGCTTTCCCGATACCTCGGTCCTGTTGTGGCGTGTGCTCGTTTTTACTTGTTCCCGCGTTTCCGGGAGCAGGCACAGTCCGCAGCGGCCGCCGGAGAAGGGGGGCGCCGGCGGCCGCTGCGGACCGGGTCAGGTGATGGAGACCCCGCTGTCGATACTGATGACCTGGCCCGTCATGCAGTCCTGTTCCAGGAACAGGCCCATACTGCGGGCGACTTCCTCCACCGTAACGAAGCGGGGCACGGGCGCCTTTGCCTCCATCGAATCCTTCACCTGGTCCGGGAGGCTCTGCGTCATACCCGTGATCATGAATCCGGGCGAGAGCGCGTTGACCGTCACTCCGCGCCGCCCGCACTCGGCGGCCAGGGTGCGGGTGAAGCCGATCAGGCCGGCCTTGGACGCGGAGTACGCCGTCTGTCCTGCGGTGGCGATCAGGCCCGAGGGCGACACCACGTTGACGACCCTCCCCCACCGTGTGCGCAGCATGTGCGGGACGCACACCCGCGCCGTGTGGAACGATCCGATCAGATTGGTCTGGATCACCGCGGCCCAGTCCTCGGGCTTCTGCATCGCCATGACCTGGTCGCGGCGGATGGCGCCGTTGTTGACGAGGACGTCGACGGGGCCGAGCTTCTCGGTGACCTGCTCGTACAGGGCGGTCACCGCCTCGTACGAGCCGACGTCGCCGGTCACCAGGGCGGAGTCGTTGGTGAGCTTGTCCTGCACGGCGCGCGCCGCGTCCTGGGAACTGTTGTAGTGGACGGCGACCTTGCAGCCGAGCGCGTCCAGTTCGAGCGCCAGCGCCTGGCCGAGCCCGCCGGACGCTCCCGTCACCAGGGCGACGGGGTGCTCGGGCCGGACGCCCGCGCGTTTTCCGCTGTTGCTCATCGTGTCCCTCCGCGCCATTCGAGGAGCATCGACCCCCAGGTCATGCCGGCGCCGAAACCGGCCAGCAGGACCAGGTCGCCCTCCTTGATACGGCCCTCGTCCAGGACCTCGGTCAGTGCGATCGGGATCGACGCGGACGCCGTGTTCCCGTACTTGTGCAGATTGGCCACCAGTGCCTCGGGCCGCAGCCCGGTGTGGCTCAGGATCGAGTTGATGATGCGGATGTTGGCCTGGTGCGGGATGACGTGCTGCACGTCGGCCGCCTCGACCTTGGCCTTGCGCAGCGTCTCGCGCACCGTGCGGACCGTGTACCGCACGGCGTTGAGGTAGATCTCGTTGCCGTTGATCTGGGCATAGTGCAGGCCCTGGCGCACCGTCTCCTCGGTGGTGGGCATCCGGCTTCCGCCGGCCAGTACCTTGAGGCTGCCGGTGCAGGCGCCGTCCGCGCCGAGGTTCCAGGCGAGGACCTGGCTGTCTGCGGCCGGTTCCAGTACGACCGCGCCCGCGCCGTCCCCGACCAGGATCGACAGGTCCCGGTCGGCGGGGTTGGCGGTGAGGGTGTGGGTGTCCGAACCGATGAGCAGGATGGGCCGCGGGTCGATGGCGATCAGCGCCATCGCGGACACGAGCCCGTAGACGAAGCCCGCGCACTCGGAGTTGACGTCGTGTGCGCTGCCGGCGATGCCCAGTTCGTGGTGGACGAACGCGGATGTCGCGGGCGAGGGCTGCTCGGGCGTGGCGGTGGCGACGATCAGGTGAGCGATGTCGCCGCCGCTCAGGCCCGCTTTCGCGAGCGCGCGCCGGCCGGCCTCGACCGCCAGGGAGGCGGTCGTCTGGCCCGGCCCGACGGCGCGCCGTTCACTGATCCCGCACCGGCTGGTGATCCAGTGCTCGTCGACGCCGAACCGCTCGGCCAGTTCGGCGCTGGTGACCACGCGTTCGGGGACGGACATCCCCCACCCTGTGATATCGAAGCCGTTCATGCGCGGCCCGCTCAGGCCTGCGCCGGAACGAGCGCCAGGATGCGCTCGTAGACGGTACGCAGCGTCGTGGTGTCGTCGAGATCGGCGAAGAGAGACTCGTCGGCCGGGATGTCCGGGTACGTGTTCTGGAAGCCGTACAGCCACTCCATCAGGTCCAGCGAGTCCACGTCCGGAATGTGTTGCAGCGGGTGGTCCGGGTCGACCTTCTGTGCGCCGGACACGGCCTCGAGCTGGCTCGCCAGTTCTTCGATGGTGGGCAGAGACATGAGGTGGGTCCTTCCTCCGCAGGGGCTTGGTCTTTCGAGATGCATGGAACCCGTCCGCGCGCAATCGGTGCGCAACAGCGGCCGCCTGCCCTCGTCTTGCACATCTCTTGCGAGCCGGGAGGTTTTCTCGTCTCGCGCCGGGCCGGTCGTCGAGCTCCCGTCGCCGCCCGTAGGAGCTACGGGAGTCCGACGACCGGCCCGGCAGCAGGAAGCACGTCAAGAGTCATGAACCGGACGGGAGTTGAGGACGAAGATGACCACGGTCGCAAAGCAGTCGGTCCCCGAGGTCGAGGCGATCAGGCACCACTACGAGGTGAGCAACGACTTCTACCGCCTCCTGCTGGGCCCGACGATGATGTACTCCGGCGGCTACTGGGAGGAGGGCGAGGGGCTGACCGAGGCTCTCGACGAGGCCCAGGAGCGCAAGCTGGACAAGTTCGCCGAGCTGGCGGGTGCGGCGGGCGCCCGCCGCGTCCTGGACGTCGGCTGCGGCTGGGGCACCATGCTCAACCGCCTCACCACCGTGCACGGCGTCGAGCAGGCTGTCGGCCTGACGCTCAGCCGTACGCAGGAACAGTTCATCGCCGGCCTGGACAACCCGAGGATCACCACACGGGTGGAGAGCTGGGAGGACCACACCACCGACGACCCGTACGACGCGGCGTTCTGCATCAACGCCCTTGAGCACTTCGTCTCCTCGACGCTGGCGCCGCGCGAGCGGACCAAGAAGTACCGGGTCTTTTTCCAGCAGGTCGGCGCGGCTCTCAAGCCGGGTGCCCGCTTCGTGCTGCACACGATGACCGCCGAGGCGCTGCCGATGAACCGGCAGCTGCTCGACGACCTGAAGTTCCTGCAGCGCTCGGAGTTCGAGAACTGCCACATCCCGCACCTGCACGAGCTCACGCAGGCCGCCGAGGGGCTGTTCGACGTCGTCGAGATCGTCAACGAGCGCGAGTCGTTCGCGGTCGCCTGCCGCGCCTGGCTCCAGCTGCTCGCCGAGCGCCGCGACGAGGCTGTCGCCCTGGAGGGCGAGGAGGTCGTGGCCCGCTTCGAGCGCTACCTCGACATCTTCGCGTACACGCTCGAGGACAAGTTCTTCAACAACTTCCGCGTCACCATCGCGCGCCGCTAGGAGGCTGACGTGACAAGCATTCTCGAACCGGCCCGCAGCGACGGGAGCACCCGCCCGGCCGGCGCGGGCAGCGGCGGCGGGCCGCAGCGGCACCTGCGGGTGGCCGTCATCGGCAGCGGTTTCTCCGGCCTGGGCATGGCCATCCGGCTGCTGCAGAAGGGCATCGACGACTTTCTCGTCTTCGAGCGGGCCGACGAGGTGGGCGGCACCTGGCGGGACAACTCCTACCCGGGCGCGGCCTGTGACGTGATGTCGCACCTGTACTCGTTCTCGTTCGCGCAGAACCCGAACTGGAAGTCCACGTTCGGCAAGCGGGACGAGCTGTACTCGTATCTGCGCGACACCGCCGACCGGTTCGGGGTGCGCCCGCACATCCGCTTCGGCCACGAACTGCTCGCGGCCCGCTGGGACGGCACGGCCAGGCGCTGGCACATCGAGACCTCTCAGGGCGACTACACCGCCCAGGTCCTGGTCAGCGGCACCGGCTACCTCAGTGAGGCGGCGATCCCCGACATTCCCGGGCTTGCGGACTTCGAGGGCACGGTCTTCCACTCCTCGCGCTGGCGGCACGACCACGACCTGGCCGGCCGTAACGTCGCCGTGATCGGCACGGGTGCCTCCGCCATCCAGTTCGTCCCCAAGATCCAGCCCACGGTGGGACGGCTCGACCTCTACCAGCGCACCCCGGCGTGGATCGGCCCGAAGAACGACAAGCCGACGAGCCCGCTGCAGACGAAGCTGCTGCGGGGCGTCCCCGGCTACCAGAACTTCCGGCGCAACTTCAACATGTGGGGCAGGGAGATCCTCGCCTTCGTGATGAAGCGGCCCAAGGTCGCCGGGAAGATGCAGAAGATGGCCAGCGACCACCTCAAGAAGTCGGTCGCCGACGAGACGCTGCGCGCCAGGCTCACCCCCGACTACGTGATGGCGTGCAAACGCCTGCTGTTCTCCAACGCGTGGTATCCGGCGATCCAGCAGCCCAACGTGGACCTGGTCACCGATGCCATCGCGCGGGTGAAACCGCACGCGGTCGTCACGGCCGACGGCACCGAGCGCGAGATCGACACGATCGTCCTGGGCACCGGTTTCAAGGCCACGGACCGCCCCGTCGCCGGGCGCATCACGGGGAGCGACGGCCGGCTGCTGCGCGATGTGTGGCACGAGCAGGGCATGGCGGCGCACCGTGGCACCACCGTCGCGGGCTTCCCGAACCTGTTCCTGCTGCTCGGCCCCAACACGACGCTCGGGCACTCCTCGCAGGTCGTGATGATCGAGGCGCAGATCGGTTATGTCCTGGACGCGTTGAAGGTCATGGACAAAAAGGGCCTGGCCTCGGTGGAGGTTCGAAAGACGGTCCAGGACGACTGGAACAAACGGCTTCAGGCGCGCCTCGATGGCACCGTGTGGAACGCAGGCAACTGCAAGAGCTGGTACCTCGACGAGCACGGGCGCAATCCGTCGATCTGGCCGACGTACACCTGGCGTTTCAGGCGCCACACGAAGCGCTTCGATCCTTCCGAGTACCGGCTCGCCACCAGCGCGGGCGCCGGCCTGCCGGCCCTGAACCGCACGTAACGGACAGGAGACAGAGCGAATGAGAAGCAGCACCTCCATCACGCGGCGCAGCGTCCTCGGGGGCATAGCGGCCGCCGCTGTCATCGGCTGGAGCTCCACGCACCAGTCCTGGGCGCGGGAGTCGGACGACTTCGCCGACACGGCCGCGGCGCTGCCGGCGCTGGACGGCACGCTGGAGACGACGGCTGACGCGACCGCCCCGTTCAATCACGACTTCGGGCGCATGGTGCCCGGGGCGTGCTGGGGGGTGCTGCGCCCCGGTTCCGTGCAGGACATCGTCAAGATGGTCGACTACGCCCGGGCCAACAAGCTGAAGATCGCGATGAACGGCCGCGGCGGGCAGAGCGGTGACGAGGAGTCCCACTCCTGCTACGGGCAGGCCCAGGTGCCCAAGGGCGGGATCGCGATCGACGCGCGCGGCCTGGCGAAGATCGTCAGCATCGGCACGTCCAGTGCCGTGGTGGAGGCGGGAGTCACCTGGGCCCAGCTCACCGACGCGGCACTCGCCAAGGGCCTGACCCCGCCCGCGCTCACCGACTATCTGCACCTGTCGATAGGCGGCACCCTCAGCATGGGCGGCATCGGTGCCACCGTGCACCGGTTCGGGCTGCAGGTCGACACGGTCCAGTCCATCGACATCGTGACCGGCCAAGGTGACCTGCTCACCGCGTCGCCCTCCCAGCACGCGGATCTGTTCAACGCGGCACTGGGCGGCGGCGGTCAGGTGGGCATCATCGTGCGTGCCACGGTCGCCCTCGTCCCCGCGCCGCAGAAGACGACGGTCTTCACCCTCTACTACCGTGACGTGTCGACGTACCTCGCCGACGCCGAGAAGCTCATGGCCGAGAAGCGGTTCCAGGGCCAGGCGGGCGAGATCGCTCTCACCCCCGACGGCACCGGCTGGTGGTACCAGCTGGAGGCCACGGCCTACTGGGCGGGCACCACCGCACCTGACCGGGACAAGCTCCTCGCGGATCTGCGCGACGAGCGGGCCTCGGCGACCATTGAGGACCTCTCCTACCGCGACTGCGTGTTCAGCACCGACAACGACGAGGCGTGGCTCAAGGAGAACGGGTACTGGGACCAGCCCAAGCCGTGGCTGAGCCTGTTCCTGCCGGCGTCCAAGGCCAAGGCGTTCGCCGCGACGCTGACGGCGGAACTGACCGCGTCCGACCTGGGCGGGGGCTTCCTGCTCTTCTATCCGTACCCGACGTCGAAGCTGACCCGCCCGCTGACCGTGCAGCCGAAGGAGTCGACGGCGTACCTGTGCGACGTGCTGCGGTTCCCCGCGCCGGGCGCGGATGCCCAGGCGATGCTGGAGCAGAACCGGCGGCTGTACGACAAGGCGGTCGCCCTGGGCGCCAAGCGGTACCTGGTCGGCGCCATTCCGCGGATGACCCAGGCGGACTGGCAGACCCACTTCGGCTCCCGCTGGGACGGGCTCGTCGCCGCGAAGCGGCGCTACGACCCGGCGGGCGTCCTCACCCCCGGTCAGGGTTTCTTCGGCTGAACCGGCCCGCACCGGGCCGTGGTCGATGCCCCTTGACCGGCCATCCGACATCCGACAGGAGAATCGGCATGACAGGATACGACTTGATCGACGAGGCGGTCGTGGACGCTCCACCCCAGGCGGTGTGGGAGGCGTTGATCGCCGAGTTCCGCGGTGCCGCCCGATGGTGGGTGCCGGCCAATACTTTCGCCGTCGTCTCCGGTTCGCCGGACGAGGTGGGCGGCGAGGTCGCGGTCACGGTCCATACCAAGGGGGTCGACAAGGGCGGCCCGAAACTCCGGTTCACCTCGCGGACCCGCGCGGTCGAGCCCGGGCGGCTGCTGTCGGTCGACTACGTCGACGGGGTCTTCCGCGGCACCAGTGACTTCGTCGTCGAACCGCTCGACGGGGGGCGCACGAAGGTCGGCATGCACTTCGTGGGCCGCCCGCACGGCTGGCTGAAGCTGCTCGCGAGGGTGGCCGACATCGGCGCGGAGCATTCCGCGGGCACCAGCGAGGCATTCGTCCGCCTCGGCCGCGTCCTGGCTGAGGACTCCCCCGGGACCGGCCGGTCCACCGTCGCGGACCGTCATCTGGAGGGCAGCGCACGATGACGGCGGTGACTGCCGCGCCGGCGACCGAGACCCAGGTGCCCACGGACGACGGCGCGCTGCTCGCCGTGTCCGTGCTGGCGCCGCTCGCCCCGGCGACCGGCACGACAGTGCTGCTCGCGCACGGCTGGGGCGCCTCACGCCGGGTGTGGAGCACGGTGGCCGACCGGCTGATCCGGTGCGGCCACCGGGTGGTCGCGTACGACCAGCGGGGCCACGGCGCCTCCAGCCAGGGCCGCGAGCCGTTCGGGATTGCCCGGCTCGGATCCGACCTGGCCGCGGTGCTCGACCATGTGGCCTCGGCCGACACACTCGTCGTCGGCCACTCCGGTGGCGGCTTCGCGGCGTTGTCGTACGCCTCGTCGCACGCCTCGGGTGCCGGACCCACCGGACCGCTGGGCGGGTTGGTGCTGCTCGGCACGGCCGCACACGATCAGGACACGCCGGACGGTGAGGTCCGCATGATGGGCAGCGCCCTGTTCCAGCGGGCGGTCTCCCGGCCGGCGCTCGGCCGCAAGCTGCTGGGCCAGAACATGCTCGGCCCGGGCGCCGACCGACAGCTGCGCGAGGTGAACCGGCAGATGTTCGCGGCCACCTCTCCCGCGGTGCGTGCCGAGGCGTTCCGCTCCTCGCGCGGCATGGATCTGCGCGCGGCGCTGGTCTCGGTGACCGCGCCCACGGTGGTGCTGGCGGGCGCCCGCGACAAGGTGGTCCCGCCCCGCCTGGGCCGCGTCGTGGCCGAGGCCCTTCCGCGGGCCCGCTTCGAGGAGTTGCCCGATGCAGGGCACATGTTGCCGCTGGAGGCGCCTGGTGCGGTGGTGAGCGCGGTGCACGAGCTGACGCAGGGGCGCTCGTAGTCCACGGCGTCGCCGAAGGGGCATGAGGTGCGGTCCGCGACCTGACCGGGTGGCGGACCGCACCTCATGCCCCTTCGGTGTGTGTACGTACGGTGCCGGTGTGCAGAAGGGGGGCGCCTGCCCTCCGTGCGGGGGATGTCCGGAGGGCAGGCGCGGCTCAGGGGCGGCCCCGCAGGGCGAGGGCACGGCCCAGGCAGGCCAGTGCCGCCGTGCAGACCAGGGTGCGGGCGGTGTTGGCCGGCGTCCATGTGCCGCGGAACTTTTCGCGGAGCAGAGCGAGTTCACCGCCGGAGGCATCCGTCGCGAGGCGGGCGAGCTGCCGGTTGATGGGGATGTTGACCTTCATGGTGACGGCCACGGCCGCCGAGTACAGGGTGAGGGCCGCCCAGGCCCACCGGGCGGCCCGGGCCTGCCCGAGGCGGCGCAGACGGATGCCGGACGCCCCGGTGGCCAGGAAGGCGCCGAAGAAAACCATGCCGAACAGGCCGTTCTCCATGGCGTCGTTGATGTGTCCCATGGTCGAGGCGAAGGCGATGTCGTCGCCGCGTTCCAGGCCCGGCATGACACCGACGTCGAAAGCGAAGTACAGGCCCGCGCTCAGCCCCATGGCGATCGTGGCGGCGTACAGCGGCAGGTCCGCGCGGCCGTCGGACCGGGCCGCTTCCGGTGTGAACGGCCCGCTGGGCGCGGCGGGTTGAGCGGTCATCGCTTCTCCTTCGGTCTCGGTGGGGGCACGGGGCCGGTGTGGCGCACGACCGGGGCGAGCAGCCGTTCGTAGCGGCGGCGCAGTACGGTCCGGCCCAGCAGGCGCACCGGTGGCGGGATGGTCGCCGCGACGTGCGCGGCGGACGTGGGGTCGGCCGCGTCGAACATCCAGGGCTGCAGATGGCCCAGGACGCGGGGCGGTGCGGTGCGCAGGAGCCGTCGTTCCAGGGCGAGGTAGCGCTGTTCGCCGAGTTCCGTGAACGCCGGGAAGACGACGTGCTCCTCGGTGGCGAGGTGGTCGCGGAGGAGGCCGCCGAAGGCGTCCGCGGCGGGCACCAGGGCTGTGGCCGGGGCGCCGGGCGCCAGGGCCGCACCGACGGTGTCCATGGCCTTGTCCAGGCCGGCGTGGTCGCCGTCGAGTGCGGCCGCGGCGGCTGCGAACGATGGTACGGCGCGCCGCAGTTCGGGCCAGAGGATCTCGTCCTCGCTGTGGTGGTGCCAGTCGATCACGTCACGCAGACCGCGCCACCACGCGCCGATCCGTTCGGGACTCCCCAGGTTCGCCGAGCGTGCGGCGGCGGCCAGCCGGGCGGCGTCGCGGCGCATGGCGATGTGCATCAGGGCGAACCCGTGGAAGTGGCCGGGCAGCGTCACCAGACGCTCGCTCGACATCGGCTCGGCTGCGGTCATGGTGGCGACTCCTGACGGAGCGGGAAGGCGGGCGGGGAGGAGAGGGGCGGCTGGCCGGGGGCGGGCGCGGGTGCGGACCACCGCACCCGGCCGGCCCGCGGCTGCGGGTCCCGTCCGGCGGGTCAGACGTTCCAGACGCCGGTGGCGGCGGCGTCCTTGGCGAAGTCCGCGAAGTCCTTGGGCTTGTGGCCGGTGGCCTCCTCGACACCGTGCACGAGGTGGGCGTTGCGGCCGTCGAGGATCAGCCCGAACAGGTCGGCGAACTCGACGGGCAGTCCGTTCTGTTCAAGGGACGCGCGGTACTCGTCGACCCCGACGGGGATGTACGTGATGGTGCGGCCGGTCGCCTTGGAGAGCTCCTGGGCGATGTCGTTGAAGCTGAGCAGGCGGGGCCCGGACAGCTCGTACGTCCTGCCGATGTGCTTGTCATCGGTGAGCGCCGCGACGGCGACGTCCGCGATGTCGTCGGCGTCGACGAACGGCTCCACCGCGTCCCCGGTCGGCAGCACGATCTCACCGCCGATGACGAGGTCGTGGAAGAAGCTCTCGCTGAAGTTCTGGTTGAACCAGCTGGCGCGTACGACGGTCCAGTCCGCGCCGGACTCCTTCACCTTGTTCTCGCTGATCACGGCACCTTCCTCGCCGCGCCCCGACAGCAGCACCAGGCGGCGCGCCCCCTTGGCTACGGCGGTCTTGGCGAACTCGCCGACGGTCTCGGCGGCGCCCGGGAAGGCGAGGTCGGGGTAGTAGGTGATGTAGACGGCGCCGACACCGTCGAGGGCGGCGTCCCATGTGGCGGGGTCCTCCCAGACGAAGGGCGGCGAGCCGGCGCGGGATCCGATACGCACGGGGAGCCCCTTGGCGGAGAGCCGCTCGGCGACCCGCCGTCCGGTCTTGCCCGTGCCGCCGATTACCAGGGTCGTGTTGGTCATGGTCGTCCCGTCTGTCGTGGCGTGGTGGTGGGGGTGGTCTGGGTAATCCGTGTGCTGGTCATGGGAAGTCCGGTCCGGGGGCCTGGGGCCCGTGGCCGGCCGTCACCGGCAGCGTAGGCAGCTGCCCGCCGCCGCAGCCATGCCACCCGGCCCGCCCTCTAGCGGTCCTTGAGCACAGCGGCGGGATCCGGCCAGCGTTCGTGGAGCGGTCGGCAGCGGTGGTATCAGTAGCGGTAGTGGTCCGGCTTGTACGGGCCTTCGACCTCGACACCGATGTACGCGGCCTGCTCGGGACGGAGCGTCGTCAGCTTGACGCCCAGGGCATCCAGGTGGAGCCGGGCGACCTTCTCGTCCAGGTGCTTGGGCAGCACATACACATCGGTCGGGTACTCGGCGGGCTTGGTGAACAGCTCGATCTGGGCCAGCGTCTGGTCCGCGAACGAGTTCGACATCACGAACGACGGATGACCCGTCGCATTGCCCAGGTTCAGCAGACGCCCCTCCGACAGCACGATCAACACCTTGCCGTCGGCGAACGTCCACGTGTGGACCTGCGGCTTGACCTCGTCCCGCACAATGCCCGGAATCCTCGCCAGACCGGCCATGTCGATCTCGTTGTCGAAGTGACCGATGTTGCCCACGATGGCCTGGTGCTTCATCTTGGCCATGTCCGCGGCCATGATGATGTCCTTGTTGCCCGTCGTCGTCACGAAGATGTCCGCGATCGACACCACGTCGTCCAGGGTCGACACCTGGAAGCCGTCCATCGCCGCCTGCAGCGCACAGATCGGGTCGATCTCCGTGATGATCACCCGGGCGCCCTGCCCACGCAGCGACTCCGCGCAGCCCTTGCCCACGTCGCCGTAACCGCAGACGACGGCGACCTTGCCGCCGATCAGGACGTCAGTGGCGCGGTTGATGCCGTCGATCAGCGAGTGACGGCAGCCGTACTTGTTGTCGAACTTCGACTTCGTCACCGCGTCATTGACGTTGATCGCCGGGAACAGCAGAGTGCCGTCACGGTGCATCTCGTACAGACGGTGCACACCCGTCGTCGTCTCCTCCGTCACCCCACGGATCCCGGACGCGAGAGCCGCCCAGTCGAGGGTGCTGCGCTCCACCAGGGCACGCACCACGGCGAGTTCGTCGTTCGATGCCTCGGGAAGCGTCCCGGACTTCTGGTACTCGACGCCCTGGTGGACCAGGAGGGTGGCATCACCGCCGTCGTCCAGGATCATGTTCGGACCGGTGTGCCCGGGCCAGGTCAGCGCCTGCTCCGTGCACCACCAGTACTCCTCCAGGCTCTCGCCCTTCCACGCGAACACCGGGATCCCGGCTGCGGCGATCGCGGCCGCCGCATGGTCCTGGGTGGAGAAGATGTTGCACGACACCCAGCGCACCTCGGCGCCCAGCGCGACCAGGGTCTCGATCAGCACAGCCGTCTGCACCGTCATGTGCAGCGAACCGGTGATCCGCGCACCGGCCAGCGGCTGCGCCGCGGCGTACTCCTCGCGGATCGACATCAGACCGGGCATCTCGTGCTCGGCGAGCGTGATCTCCTTGCGCCCGAAGGCGGCCTGGGAAAGATCCGCGACCTTGAAATCAGTGAACTCAGCAGGCATGAAGGCTCCTTGAACTCAGTACGTTGCGGTGGATGTCCAGGGCCGCCGTGGACTTGTTCAGAGTGATGTAGTGCAGGCCGGGGGCGCCCTCACCGAGGAGCCGGTCCGCCATGGCGGTGGCGTACTCGACCCCGATGCGGTAGGCGTCGTCGGGCCGCTCGCGTGCTGCTTCGAGTCGATGGGCCAGGGCTTCGGGGAAGGCCGCGTCGGAGAGCTCGGCGAAGCGGCGGATCTGACGGACGTCGGTGGCGGGCATGATCTCCGGGATGACCGGCACGTTGCAGCCCGCTGCGGCCACCCTGTCGCGCAGCCGCAGATAGTCCTCGACGTCGAAGAACATCTGGGTGATCGCGTAGTCCGCGCCCGCACGGCACTTGGCCACGAAGTGCCGGATGTCGCTGTCCCAGTCGGGCGAGCGCGGGTGCTTCTCCGGGAAGGCAGCCACTCCGACGGTGAAATCCCCCAGGGAACGCACGAGTTCGACCAGTTGGCAGGCGTACGTGAAGCCGTCCGGATGCGGCCGCCACGGCCCTTTGGGGGCGCTGGGCGGATCGCCGCGCAGTACCAGGACGTCCCGTACTCCGGCGTCCGCGTACTGGCCGATGATGTGCCGCAGTTCGGCCACCGAGTGCCCGACGGCGGTCAGGTGCGCGACCGGCCGCAGCGTCGTCTGGGACACCAGGCGTTTGGTGACTTCGATGGTGCGGTCGCGTGAGGAGCCGCCCGCCCCGTAGGTCACGGACACGAAGTCGGGGGCGAGCGGTTCGATACGGCGGACGGCACTCCACAGGGTCTGCTCGCCCTTGGCGTTCTTGGGCGGGAAGAACTCGAAGGAGAACGTCGGTGCCGCGGTGCACGTCATCGGCCGCCACCTGCCCGGCCCGCGTTGAAATAGCTCGCCTCGGGGTGGTGGACGACGAGCGCGTCGGTGGACTGCTCGGGGTGGAGCTGGAACTCCTCCGAGAGGTGGACCCCGATCCGCTCCGGCTGGAGCAGTTCGGCGATCTTGGCGCGGTCTTCCAGATCCGGGCACGCCGGGTACCCGAGCGAGTAGCGACAGCCCTGGTAGCCGGTGCGCAGCATGCCGTCGAGGGTGGCCGGGTCGTCGACCGCGATCCGCAGCTGGGCGCGGACGCGGGCGTGCCAGTACTCGGCGAGGGCTTCGGCCAACTGGACGGACAGGCCGTGCAGTTCGAGGTAGTCGCGGTAGGAGTTGGCCGCGAACAGCTCGGCGGTCGTCTCGCCGATCTTCGAGCCGACGGTGACGATCTGCAGTCCGATGACGTCCCTCTCGCCGGACTCCTCGGGGCGGAAGAAGTCGGCGAGGCACAGGTGCCGGCCATGCGACTGGCGCGGGAAGGTGAACCGGGTCCGTTCACGGCCGTCCTCGTCCAGGATGATCAGGTCGTCGCCCTTGGAGACGCAGGGGAAGTAGCCGTGGACGACGGCCGCTTCGATGAGGTTTGCGGTCCGGAGCCGGTCCATCCACATCCGCAGCCGCGGTCGGCCCTCATTCTCGGCTGTGTCGCCCTTGAGGCCCCACTGGCCCTTGAAGAGGGCGCCTTCGTCCAGCCAGGACGCGTACTCCTTGAGCTGGATGCCCTTGACGACACGGGTGCCCCAGAACGGCGGCTCCGGCACCGGATTGTCCGTGGCCACATCCGAACGTACGGAGCCCTCCGGCTCGTCCACCTCAAGCACGGCCGCCGTCTCCCGCTTCGGCACCCGGCGCTGCTTCAGCTCGGGCAGCACCGCTCCGGGCACCCCACGCTTGACACCGATCAGGGCGTCCATCAGGCGCAGGCCCTCGAACGCGTCGCGGGCGTAGCGGACTTCGCCCTCGTAGATCTCGTGGAGGTCCTGCTCCACGTAGGCGCGGGTCAGGGCGGCGCCGCCGAGGATGACGGGGAAGTCGGCCGCCATCTCGCGCTGGTTGAGCTCCTGCAGGTTCTCCTTCATGATCACTGTCGACTTGACCAGGAGGCCGGACATGCCGATGACGTCGGCCTTGTGCTCCTCGGCGGCTTCCAGGATCGCGGAGACGGGCTGCTTAATGCCCAGGTTCACGACGTTGTAGCCGTTGTTCGTCAGAATGATGTCGACGAGGTTCTTGCCGATGTCATGGACGTCACCGCGCACCGTGGCGAGCACGATGGTGCCCTTGCCGTCGTCGTCCGTCTTCTCCATATGCGGCTCCAGGTACGCCACCGCACTCTTCATCACCTCGGCCGACTGCAGCACGAACGGCAACTGCATCTGCCCCGAACCGAACAGCTCGCCGACGACCTTCATCCCCTCCAGGAGGGTGTCGTTGACGATGTCCAGGGCCGGACGGGACTCCAGGGCCTCAGCGAGGTCAGCCTCCAGGCCGTTCTTCTCGCCGTCGATGATCCGCCGCTGCAACCGCTCGTCCAGCGGCAGGGCCATGAGCTCCTCGGCCCGGCCGGCCTTCATGGACTTCATGTTGACGCCCTCGAACAGCTCCATCAGCTTCTGCAAGGGGTCGTAACCCTCGGCCCGGCGGTCGTAGATCAGGTCGAGGGCAACCTTGACCTGCTCCTCCTCCAGCCGCGCGATCGGCAGGATCTTCGACGCGTGCACAATCGCCGAATCCAGCCCCGCCTTCACACACTCGTCCAGGAACACCGAGTTCAACACCACGCGGGCGGCCGGATTCAGACCGAAGGAGATGTTGGACAGACCCAGCGTGGTCTGAACGTCGGGGTGGCGGCGCTTCAGCTCACGGATCGCCTCGATCGTGGCAACACCGTCACCCCTCGACTCCTCCTGACCGGTGCAGATGGTGAACGTCAGGCAGTCGATCAGGATGTCCGACTCATGGACCCCCCAATTACCCGTGAGATCCGCAATCAGCCGCTCGGCGACGGCAACCTTGTGCTCGACGGTCCGTGCCTGGCCCTCCTCGTCGATGGTCAGCGCGATCAGCGCCGCACCATGCTCGACAGCCAGCTCCGTGACCCTCGCGAAACGCGACTCCGGCCCGTCACCGTCCTCGTAGTTCACCGAGTTCAGCACAGCCCGCCCGCCGAGCTTCTCCAACCCGGCCCGCAGCACCGGCAGTTCAGTGGAGTCCAGAACGATCGGCAGGGTGGATGCGGTCGCGAAGCGGCCGGCCAGTTCCGCCATGTCGGCCACCCCGTCACGGCCCACGTAGTCGACACACAAGTCCAGCATGTGCGCGCCCTCGCGGATCTGGTCGCGGGCCATCTCCACACAGTCGTCCCAACGGGCCTCCAGCATCGCCTCACGGAACTTCTTCGACCCGTTGGCATTCGTCCGCTCACCGATCGCCATGTACGCCGTGTCCTGCCGGAACGGCACACTCTGATACAGCGACGCGGCACCCGGCTCGGGGCGCGGCTCACGGACAGCCGGGGTGAGCGCACGGGCCCGCTCGACCACCTGGCGCAGATGCTCGGGCGTCGTGCCGCAGCACCCGCCGATCAGCGACAGCCCGTAGTCGGTCACAAAGGTCTCCTGCGCGTCCGCCAGCCCCTCGGGATCCAGCGGGAAGTGCGCACCGTCCTTGGTCAGAACCGGCAGTCCCGCGTTCGGCATGCACATCAGCGGCGTACGCGAATGGCGTGCCAGATACCGCAGGTGCTCGCTCATCTCCGCCGGGCCCGTCGAGCAGTTCAGCCCGATCAGGTCGATCCCCAGCGGCTCCAGCGCGGTCAGCGCGGCACCGATCTCGGAGCCGAGCAGCATGACACCGGTCGTCTCGAAAGCCAGCGAGCAGATCAGCGGCACACTCACCCCCAGGGCATCCAGCGCCCGGCGCGCACCGATGAGACTCGACTTGGTCTGCAGCAGGTCCTGCGTGGTCTCCACGATCAGGGCGTCGGCGCCACCGGCCAGCAGGCCCTCGGCGTTCTGCTGATAGCCGTCCCGCAGGACGTCGTACGTGGTGTGACCGAGCGAGGGCAGCTTGGTACCGGGGCCGATCGAACCCAGGACCCAGCGCTGACGGCCGTCCCTGGCACCGAACTCGTCGGCGACCTCCCGGGCGATCCGGGCACCCGCCTCGGACAGCTCGACGATCCGGTCGGAGATCTCGTACTCGTTCGCCGCCGAATGATTCGCACCGAAGGTGTTCGTCTCCACACAGTCCACACCGACAGCGAAGTACTCCTCATGGACGGAACGCACGATGTCCGGCCTGGTCACATTGAGGATCTCGTTGCAGCCCTCCAGCTGCTGGAAATCCTCAAGAGTGGGATCCTGCGCCTGCAGCATCGTGCCCATCGCACCATCGGCCACCACCACACGGGTGGCGAGTGCCTCACGGAGCAGGGTGACGCGCCCGGCCGTCACGACGCCGCTTCCAGGACCGGGGCCAGCTCGGCGGCCGCTGCGGCCCCGTACTGGCGCTCCAGCACCGCTGTGAGCCGCTGCGGGGCGGGCACGTAGGACTGGGATCCCACCTGGGACAAGGCCAACGATGCGAGGCAGCAGCCGAGCTGGGCCGCCCGGCCGGCCGGGATGCCCTGGCTGACGGCCGCGAGGAAGCCTGCGCGGAACGCGTCGCCCACACCCGTGGGGTCGGCGATCGCGACGCCGGCGACGGCGGGCACGGTGTGTGCGGGGGCGTCCGCGCTCTCGATGCGGGCTCCCCTGCCGCCGAGCGTGGTGATCCACGTCCCGACGCGCCGCAGCACGTCGTCGTGCGTCCAGGAGGCGCGCTCCAGGAGCAGGGCGGCCTCGTACTCGTTGGTGAACAGCCAGCGTGCTCCGTCGACCAGTTCACGCACCTGGGCGCCGGTGAGCCGGGCGAGCTGCTGTGAGGGGTCGGCGGCGAAGGGGGCGCCGAGTGTGCGGCACGCCTTGGTGTGCCGGAGCATGGCTGCGGGGTCGTCGGGTGAGACGAGGACGAGGTCGACTCCGCCGGCCGCTGCCGCCACCGCCGTCAGGTCGATGTCCCTGGCCTGCGCCATGGCGCCCGTGTAGAACGCGGCGATCTGGTTGCTGTCCTGGTCCGTGATGCACGAGAACCGGGCGGTCTGCCGGTCGGCGCTCACCCGCACCGCGCCGGTGTCGACGCCGTGTTCCTTGAGCCACACCTCGTACGCGCCGAAGTCGCTGCCCACGGCGCCGACCAGGAGCGGTGCGAGGCCGAGCGAGCCGAGCCCGAAGGCGATGTTCGCCGCCACTCCCCCGCGCCGCACCTCCAGGTCGTCGACGAGGAACGAGAGGGACACGTGGTCGAGCCGGCCGGCCAGCAGCTGGTCGGCGAACCGGCCGGGGAAGACCATGAGGTGGTCCGTGGCGATCGATCCTGTCACCGCGATACGCATGGGGAGTCCTTGTCCCTTCCGGCGGGGTCGCCGCTGCCCGGTCACAGGCCCGCGGCGGCCTTGAGCCGCTCGGCGCGGTCGGTGCGCTCCCAGGTGAAGTCGGGCAGCTCCCGCCCGAAGTGCCCGTAGGCAGCGGTCTGCCGGTAGATCGGGCGCAGCAGGTCGAGGTCGCGGATGATCGCCGCCGGACGGAGGTCGAACACGTCCCGGATGGCGCTCTCGATGCGCTCCTGCGCCACCGTGCCGGTGCCGAATGTCTCCACGAAGAGGCCCACCGGCTCCGCTTTGCCGATCGCGTACGCGACCTGCACTTCGCAGCGCTCCGCGAGCCCCGCCGCCACTACGTTCTTGGCCACCCAGCGCATCGCGTACGCGGCGGACCGGTCGACCTTCGACGGGTCCTTGCCGGAGAACGCTCCGCCGCCGTGCCGGGCCATGCCTCCATAGGTGTCGATGATGATTTTGCGGCCGGTCAGTCCGGCGTCGCCCATCGGGCCGCCGATCTCGAAGCGGCCGGTCGGGTTCACCAGCAGCCGGTAGCCGTCCGTGTCCAGTTTGATCCCGGCGTCCGCGAGTTCGTCGAGGACGTGCTCCACCACGTGTTCGCGGATGTCCGGTGTCAGCAGGCCCAACAGGTCGATGTCCGGGGCGTGCTGGGACGAGACGACCACTGTGTCCAGGCGCACCGGCCTGCTGCCCAGGTACTCGATCGTCACCTGTGTCTTGCCGTCGGGCCGCAGGTAGGGGACGGTGCCGCCGGTGCGTACCTCGGTCAGGCGGCGCGACAGCCGGTGGGCCAGGTCGATCGGCAGCGGCATGAGGCTCGGTGTCTCGTTGCACGCGTAGCCGAACATCAGGCCCTGGTCGCCCGCGCCCTGTTGGTCGAGCTCGTCGGATCCGGAGGCGTCGATCCGCTTCTCGTACGCCGTGTCGACGCCGCGGGCGATGTCCGGGGACTGCGCGCCGATGGACACCGACACTCCGCACGACTGCCCGTCGAAGCCCTTGGCCGACGAGTCGTAGCCGATGTCCAGGATCGTCTCCCGGACGATTCCCGGGACATCGGCGTACGCGGATGTGGTCACCTCGCCGGCGATGTGTACCTGCCCGGTCGTGATGAGGGTCTCGACCGCCACCCTCGATGCGGGGTCCTGGGTGAGCAGTGCGTCCAGGATCGCGTCGCTGATCCGATCGGCGATCTTGTCGGGGTGTCCCTCGGTCACGGACTCCGAGGTGAACAGACGTGTCGTCATGACTCTCCTGAGGTGTGAGGTGGGGCGGTTGTGCGGCGGCCTGTGCGGTCATCGGGTGCGGCGGGCCACCGCTTCGAGGATCCGGGCGAATTCCGCGGCCGGGGACGCGGTTGCGGTGAGGACCATTCCGGGCGGCCTGCCTCCGGCTGCCACGAGGTCTCGTGCGATGTCGTACGCCGTCTGTCCTGCGCCGCAGAACGCGCCGAGCACGAGGGGTCCTTGGAGGCCGGTGAGCGGGCCCGCTGCCGGTTGTCCGGCCGGCGGCGGGTGCAGCAGGAGGACGGCTTCGGGGCCTTCGTAGGCGTAGGCGACCCGGGTGAGGGAGGAGAGCGGTGTGCCCGGCCCCCGGACGAGACAGACGGTGCCCGCGCCGGGCCGTGCGGCGGGGCGCAGCTGGGCCGGCCGGCTGCGGCGGCGCGGTCGGGACCGGGTGCGGGGCGCGGTGGGCGGGGTGCGGCCGGGGGTGGGAGGCAGCGCGAGCAGGTCACCGACGGTCGTGGACGGGGTTGCCGTGTGCGGGAGTTCACGCAGCGCTCCGACGGCGTAGGTGAGCAGGTCCTTTGCGTCGGCGAGGGGTGTGTCGACGCAGGAGGCGGTGAGAACGATGCCTCCCTTCTCGTCGCGGTGGGCGACGAGCGTGAGGGGGAAGGCCGTGCGGGCGCCGAGCGTCTCGGGGGTGGTGACCTGGATGTCCATCGCCGCCAGGCCCATGGTGAGGTCCTCGGGCGGGTGCGGTCGGTGCTCGAAGACGACGAGGCTGCCGGTGCGGGCGGGGTTCGGGGATTCCGCGGTCGCCGGCTGGGTCCAGGACCGGATGCGGCCCTGGGACACCCATTCGTAGCCGGCCAGGTCCAGTGCCTGGTCGCGCAGACCGGACAGGAGAGCGGTGACGGGTGCGGTGGGGTCGATGCTCGCGGTCACCGGGAGCGGGTTGCGCAGTGCCGACGGCAGCCGTTCGATGCCGTCGAGGAGAACGCCGCGGCCGGACACGGTGGCACTGAAGCGGATCTCTGAGGGGCCCGCCAGGGCGCCGGCCCGGTACAGGGCCAGCGCCCACACGGCGTGCAGTGCGCTGCTTTCCGGGCAGCCGTGGCCGGCCGCCCAGGCACGGAGCCGTTCGCTCTGGCCGGGAGTGAGCCGGGCCCGGATCTGGCCGGTGCCGTCGTGCGGGCCGTCGCCGGTCGTGAGTTCCGTGGCGGGTCCCGGGGGTGCCGCCTGCCAGAACTGCTGTGCCGGAGCGGGGTCCTGGGCGGCGAGCCAGCGTGCGTAGTCGCCGAGGTCGGGGCGGCGTTCGCCGCCGGGCAGCGTGCCGTCGGCCAGGTAGGCACGGTAGAACTGGTGCAGCAGGAGGCGCACGCTCCAGTCGTCGAGCAGGGCGGGGTGGAAGCTGAGCAGCACGCCGGCCGGTGGCGCGGTGTCCTGGGCGCGGGCGGGGTCGGTGCCGCCGCCCAGGACGGTGACGCGCAGCGGTCCCTCTCTGCGTGGGTCGAGGCCGCGGCGGCGGTCGGCTTCGACCAGTGCGTGCCACTGCACGCTGCCGTGCGGGAACCGGAGCACCTCGGGCCCGGTGTGGCGGTGGCACACGATCCACGGCTCGGGGCCGTCCTCGAAGGCGGACCGCAGCACTTTCTCGTGCTCGGCGACCGACTGCCAGGCGGTGGCGAGGCGGCCCGGGTCGAGCGGGCCGCGCCAGGTGAGCGCGAGCTGCTCGCACCAGCCCTCGATGCCGGGATGTGCGTCGGCATCGGCGAGCAACTCACGTTGCAGCGGGGTCGGTTCGATGCGTGCTGCCGGGCCGGGGCCGGCGGGTCCGACGGTCAGGAGGTCCGCGAGCAGCCCGGTGGGGAACGGGGCGGGGCCCGTCGTGCCGGTGCGCTCGTGCGGGCCGGTGGCCGTCAGGTGCAGGGTGTGGTGTCCGGGCCCGGTGCGGTGCAGCCTCGGGTGCCAGCTCCGGCCGGGCCGGGCGGTCAGGCGGTCCAGGCGGTCGAGGGCGGCGTCGATCCGGTGCGGGTCGACGGGGCCGCGCAGTTCCAGGACGGGTGGTGTGTCCGCGCCCTGACGGGCGAGGTCCACGACGACGGTCATCGGCCCGACCGGGGTGGCCTGTGCGGGTGTGGCGTGCGAGGAGTGGCCGGTGGTCATGGTCGTAGGGGGCGCCGCAGGCGCACGGTCCGCGGCTTTGGTGGCCGTGGTGTGCGTGCGGGTGGAGAACCCCCTCCCTCCCCTCTCTCGACGAGTGCGGGACGAGTGTGCGGGGCCTGCCCACGCGGCCCTGATACGGCACTGACACGGTGGTGGTCCGGCGGTCGTACGGCACGGGTGGGGCGGCGGGCCCGGAGGGAGGTGACCGCCCCCGTACGCTAACCGGGTGTGCCGCGGCATGCCCGGTGTCTTGAGCGGGGCTGGAGGCGGCCTCGAGAGGCCGAGGGGCTTCGTGGTCAGTGGAGGAGTTCGGTGACGGCGCCCAGGAAGCCCTCGTCGAGCATGGTGTGCGCCGCCGTGTCGCGCGAGGTGGCCAGGCCCGTGTCGTGGCAGGCGACGCTCAGCAGGTAGCGCCCCAGGATGTGATGGGTGGCGAACGCCCACTCGCCGTGGGCGGCGGGCCGGCCGCCCGGCGCGAGCAGCCGGCCGCCGTCGGCTGTGAAGCCGAACTCGGTGAAGTCCAGTCTGAGCCCCTGCCCGAGCGCCTTCGTATAGGCCTCCTTCAGGGTCCACAGGCGCAGCAGCCGTGCAGGGCGCTCCCGCTCGGGGAGCCGTTCGAGTGCGGCTTTCTCGGCGGGTGTCAGGACGTGGCTCTGCAGCAGCTCGTACGACATGTGCCGGCCGGCGGGCTCGACGTCGACGCCGATCCGTCCGTTGCGGCTGATGCCGACGGCGATCACGTCGTCGGTGTGGGTCAGGCTCACGTCGATCTGGTCGAGGCCGCGCAGATAGGGCCGTCCACCGATCTTGTACGCGAGGTCGAGTTCGGCCGGTGCGGTGTGCAGGGCTGCGGCCGCCGTGTACTTGGTGGCGAGCCGTGAGGCGACGAAGCGGTAGCGGATCGTGGGGTCCTGGGTGCGCCGGTAGCGCTGCCAGTCGTGGCCGAGCAGCGGGCGCAGGGCGGGGTCGGTGACGGCGGCTGTCAGCCACTCGCCCCAGGTGGTGTGGACGACGGCGTTGCCGTGGCGGTCCATGGCGTCGCGTACCCGGTGCCAGGGGGCGTCCGGGCCCGCGGCGTGGACCGGCGCGCTGATCCGCTCGGCGCCGGGCAGTGCGGTGGTCGTCATGGCCTCTCCTTCCTGGAGCATGGTGCGGCATCTCGTCGCTGGATCACGGTGTGTATGCGAGCGCGTCGAGGTCGCAGCTGAGGTCTTCCCGGTGCCGGCGCAGCAGCTCGCCCAGGACGGTGTCCTGTACGCCGTCGGGCAGTTGGGGCACTGGGATGCCGAGGCGTTGACCGGTTCTGGTGAGGGCGAGTACGGCCCACGCGGGGTCGGTGAGGAACGGGTCGGTGCCGTCCTGGCTCTCCCAGGTTCCGAGGACGGCGGCGGCGCCGGCGACACGGGCGTAGCGGTCGCTGAGCCGGACGACGGCCGGGTCGTTGAGGGCCGCGGTGCCGGGCGGGATGCGGCGGCACTGTTCTCGCAGGGTGCGCAGTTCGGTGGCGAACGCCCCGGCGAGCGCGCCGAGGTGTGCGCCGGGGCCGCGGAGTGCCGCGGTCCGGTCTGCGCTCGCGACGAGGGAGGCGGCCATGAAGTCGCCGCCGCCCGCGATGCCGAGCAGGCTGTAGTCCAGGTCGGGGAGTTCGGCCCCGGCGGCGAACAGCTGCGGCGGCGGCTCCTGCTCGACGAACCAGGACCGCTCGGCCAGGCCGCGTAGCTGGGGCACCAGAACGGCTTGGCAGGAGGCGCTGCCGGCGTGGCCGAGGCCGGCGACGGGCAGGTCGCGCACGAGCTTGTCGAGCGCCCCGTACTGGGGGCTCGCGTGGTCGTGGCCGCGCGCGCCCAGGACGGTGGCGAGCTCCTCCAGGTTCTCCCGCAGCAGGTCGGGCACGACGTACTTGACGGCGGCGGCCAGGACGTGGGCGCTCGCGGGCAGCAGGCTCAGGGCGCGCAGTACCACCGTGGCCATGGCGTCGCAGGCGAGCAGGTCGGCGAAGACCCCGGCGAGCGGCTTGTGCCACCGTCTGGCGACGGGCTTGGCGCGGTTTTCGGTCGCGGCGCGCACCGCGGAGTGCAGCACGGTGTCGGCGGCCGCGGTGACGACTCCGCAGATCAGGCTCCGGTTCACCTGGAAGGCGCGCAGGGCCAGCCCGACGCCGTCGCCGGGGCTGCCGACCAGGGCGTCCGCGGGCACGGGGCAGTCGGTGAACTCCAGGCCGGAGAAGAGCGCCCCGCGCATCCCGGATGTCTCCACGCGGGGCAGGTGCCGCAGGTGCGCCGTGTCCTGCTGGGCGGGGTCCAGGAGCAGCACGGAGTGGCTGCGTGGTCCGCGGGCCGGCTCGGTGCGGGCGTAGACGACCTGGAGGCCGGCGCGGCGCGCGTTGATGATGACGTCCTTGCGGCCGCCGACCCGGTATCCGTCCGGGCCCTGGCGGGCGGTGAACTCGTGGCGCAGGATGGCGTTGGCGTGGGCGAGTTCGTGGTGCAGGATCGTGGCCCGGCCGCCGCCGAGCAGCAGGCCGGCCATCTCCTGGCGCTGACGTGTGTCGCCCTGCGCCCATACGGCGCCCGCGGCGAACAGCGAGATGATCCCGTGTCCGAAGCCGAGGGCCACGTCCCGCCGGAAGACGGGGCGCAGGGCGCGTGCGAGGAGGTCGGCGCGGGTGAGCCGGCCGCCGAGCCGGGCGGGCACGAATTCGGCGCCGAGCCCTTCATCGGTGAGCAGGGCCTCGGTCTCGGCGGGCGGGGTGCGCCGGGCGTCGGCGGCGAACAGGGCCGCGAGGCCGTGCGGGTTGGCGGGGTCATAGGGGTCGCCGAGCCGGGCCTCCAGCCGTTGCGCGCGGGACCGGGCGTCCGCCTCGGCGCGGCCGCGGGTCACGGTGGGGTGCCCGGGGGTCTCGGCGGTGGTGGTCATGACGGCGGCGTTCGCCTCCTCGTCGTACGGAGTGTCGGTGCGGGCGCGGGTGTGCGGGGGTGTGCGGGGCCTGTGCGTCGAGGCTGCGGGCTCCTGGTCGCGTCCCGGTGGAGCGATGCTCGGGAAACGGCCCAGGACCCGTGCAGGATCCTTGACGCGCCGGGTCCTGTGCGTCATAGCACCCGGATCGCCGACTCGGCGTGGGCTTTGGCCAGGCGGAGCGTGGCGGTGGAGTTGCGGCCGAGTGCCTCGCGGATGTAGCGGCGCGCCGACCCCAGGTCGGCGCCGGGGCCCAGGACCGCCTCGATGGCCTCCTCGCGCAGAACGACGCTGTGCTGCGCGAGGACCGTGACACCCGTCGCGTCGGGCACCACCGACCATTCGCCGGTGTGCGCCTCCATCAGGGCGGGTGTGGCTGTCTGCTTGTAGACGATGCGTCCCGCGTGGGGGAAGCAGACCCGGACCGACTCGGTGGTGTGCGTGCTGCCGTCGCCGGTCACGGTGTCCATGGTCATGACCTGGACGCCCGGGGTGTCCTCGGCCAGGTCGAGGCGCGAGACGTGCGGGAGGAGTTCGGGCCAGTCGCTCACGCGGTACAGGAAGTCGTAGACGAGTTCGGCCGGGCCGTTCACGCGCACCGAGTCCTCGAAGGACAGCACGAGTTCGTCCAGGCGCGTCCAGCGTTCGGCGAGACGTTTGAGGTTGTCCAGCTCGGCACGGGAGTTGGTCTCGCAGGCGCGTTCGACCCACGCCACGTCGTCAGGGCGGTCGCCGGCGACGGTGAAGGTGTGCAGCAGGGTCAGCCGGCTGGTGCCGCCGGGGCGTTCCTCGACGGTCCAGGTGCCGTCCATCGTCTCGACGGGTGCCTGTGGGCGGGTCTGGCGGAATGTGATGCGGCGCTCCTGCGGATCCTGGGTTCGCTGGGAGATCCAGGACCTCACCTCGCCGTTGGCCCTCGCCCACATCCGCAGCCGCTCGGCGCGGCCGTCGAACTCCAGGCGTTCCACGTGGACGTTCGGCGGGAAGAACAGCGGCCAGCGCACGGCGTCCGCGATCAGCCCGTAGACGACGCCCGGCCGGGCGTCGACGTCGACACAGTGCCTCGTACGGTGGATATGTTCGTCGGACACCACATTTACCTCTTTCTCGGTCGCTCGCACAGGTCGGGAAGTCAGAAGTTGCCCAGGCCGCCGCAGACGTTGAGGGCCTGCGCGGTGATGGAGGCGGCCGGTCCGGACGCCAGGTACCCGACGAGGGCGGCGACTTCCTGGGGGGTCGAGTAGCGGCCGAGCGGGATCTTCGCCTCGAACTGCGTCCGCACCGAGTCCTCGGTGGTCCCCCAGGCGGCCGCGTAGCCTTCGCGTACCCGCTGGGCCATCGGTGTCTCGACGTAGCCGGGGCAGACGGCGTTGACGGTGACACCGCTCGGCGCGAGTTCGCGGCCCAGTGCCTTGGTGAAGCCGACGACGCCGTGTTTGGAGGCGCTGTAGGGGGCTCCGAGCAGGACGCCCTGTTTGCCCGCGGTGGAGGCGATGTTGATGATCCGCCCGTGCGCGGCGCCGTCCAGGCCGCCGTTCTTGAGCGCTTCACGCGTCATGAGGAACACGCTGTTGAGGTTGGTGTCGATGACGTCGTACCAGAGCTCGTCGGTGAGGTCTGCGGTGACGCCGCCGCCGCTGCGCCCGGCGTTGTTGACCAGGACGGTGAGCGGCCCATATGTGTCGACGGCGGCGCGCACCAGGGCGGTGACGTCTGCGTGCGAGCGCACGTCGGCGGCCTGCCCCGCGGCGTCCAGGCCCTCCTGCCGCAGTACCTCGACGGTCTGCTTGACCCGCAGTTCGTGGCGGGCGCACAGGAAGACGCGGTGTCCCGCCCTGCCGAGGGTGCGGGCCACTTCCAGGCCGATGCCGCTCGTGCCTCCGGTCACCAGGGCGACGGGGTGGGTGTCGGACATGGTCAGTGCTCCTTCGTCAAGGTGCCGGCGGGGGTCGGTGGCGGGGCCGGCTCGGGGTGCGCCGCGTCGGCGAGGGGGGCGGGCGGTCCGGCCGGGGCGAGGGCACGGCGCAGGGCGTCGCGGGTGAGGAGGGGGCCGCGGGCGGCGACGTAGCCGTCGGGGCGCACGAGGAGCCAGGCGCCGGGCGGTAGTCCGAGCGCGGTGCGCAAGGTGGCGCCCGGGTCGGTGTGCGGTGCGGGCCCGTCGGTGGCGTCGGGCCGGCCTCCGAGGGTGCGGACCGACAGCCATTCGCCGTACTGGGCGGCGGCGGTGACGGCCACGTCTGCGGGTGTGCGGCCGGGGCTGCCGGGGTGCGCGCTGAGCAGCAACGTCCAGCGCACGTCGCGTAGTTCGGCGCTGAAGGCCCGGCGGGCGGCGGGGTCCGTGTTGTCCAGGGGCACGGCTCTGGCCCGTTCACCCGGTCCGGGGCCGGGGCCGGTACGGGGCGCGGGGCCGGCGGGGCCGTCGGTCGTGGTCAGCGGTGAGGTGGGGTAGCCGATGCGCAGCCCCGACATGCCGCCGAGGACCTTGCGCTGGATGGCGCGGCGCAGTGGGCCCACCCTGCGGACGACTGCGAAGACGAGGGGCAGCACGGCTCCTGCGAGCAGGTTGCGCAGCTGGACCAGGACGGTAGCGGTGCGGGTGGAGTCGAGCAGCGCGGCGCCGATCGGGACCCGTTCCTTGCTGTAGCTGTCGAGCAGCGGCGCCCCCGCATGCCCCTGTTCGACCAGGGCGAGCTTCCAGGCGAGGTTGTACGCCTCCTGGATGCCGGTGTTCATGCCCTGCCCGGAGGCGGGGCTGTGTACGTGCGCGGCGTCACCGGCGACGAAGACGCGGCCGTCGCCCATGCGTTCGACCATGCGCTGCTGGAAGGTGAACACGGAGGTCCACTCGCTCGGGCCGACGGTGACGTCGCGGCCCAGGCCCTTGGAGAGCTTCGCCGCGAGGTGCTCCTCGGCGCGGCCGGGTTGCGGGGCGTCGTCCGGTGGTGCTGTGTCGAGGAGCCGCCAGTGGCCCTCGCGGGCGTAGGGCACCATCATCAGGGCCTGCTGCCCGGTGTGAGCCCAGTAGATGGTGTCGGGCGGCAGGTCCATGGCGACGGGCACGTCGGCGAGCATCCAGGTCTCGCTGCTGGTGCCGATGAGTTCGAGTCCGAGCAGTGTGCGCACCGTGCTGTGGCCGCCGTCGCAGCCGACCAGCCATGGGATGTCGAGGCTGTGTTCGGCACCGGTGGCGTCTTCGAGGGTGGCGTGCACCCTGTCGTCATGCCGGCTGAGTGCGGTCAGGCGCACGCCCCACTCGACCCGGACGCCGAGCCTGGCCACGGCATCGCGCAGTACGGCCTCGGTCTCGGTCTGCCCGATGACGAGGGTGAACGGGTAGGCGGTGGGCATCGATGCGTAGTCGGCCTCCAGGCGCACCAGGTGGCGGCCCCGGGCGTACATGGTGAAGGCACGGTTCTCGCGGCCCCGCTCGAGCATGGCGTCGACGACGCCCATCTGGTCGTAGGTCTCCAGAGTGCGCGGGTGCGTGGCCACGGCGCGGCTGGTGCGTGCGGGCTCGGGTGCCGCGTCGACCAGGCGCACCCGCAGGCCGCGGCGGGCCAGCTCGTGGGCGGCGGTCAGGCCGACGGGCCCGGCGCCCACGATCAGCACCTGGGGCCGGGTGTCGTGCTGCTGGGCGGAGATCACCATGGTCGGTCTCCCGGGGTGGTGGGGTCGGGTCGCAGGTCGTGGGGGCCGGTGCGCCGGATCAGGGTGCGGCCCGCGTCTTCAGCCTTTGGCGCACCGCCCGTCGTTCGGTCTTGCCGGTGCGGGTGCGGGGCACCGCGTCGAGGGCCTCGGTGACGCGGATCCGCTCGAAGGGGCTGAGGCGTTCGTTGGCGCGCTCGGTGACCGCGTCGAGGACATCGAGGATGCTGACGCCGCGGGGAGCGGCGGCCGGGGTGTGCGGATCGGCCCCGGCGCCCGGGTGCAGCACGATGCCGGCCCAGACCAGGGCTCCGTGCTCCGGGTCGGGCCAGTCGGCCACGACGCAGTCGGCGACGCGCGGGTCGTCGGCGAGGATCTGCTCGACGTGGCTGGGCGAGACGATCTCGTTGTCGTACGTGAAGACGTCGGTGAGCCGGTCGATCAGGCGCAGGTTTCCCTCGTCGTCGGCGTAGCCCACATCGCCGGTGGCGAACCAGCCGTCCGCGTCGATCCGGGCGGGCTGCCCCTCGTCGAGGTAGCCGGCCATCAGCTGCGGTCCGCGTATCTGGACTTCGCCGGTGGCCCAGGGTCCGACGGGGCGCCCTGTCATCAGGTCGACGAGGCGGCACTCGGTGTCCGCGACGACGGTGCCGACGGTGCCGGGGCGGTAGCGGCCGGGCCGCTGGCAGTGTGTCAGCGGGGAGAGCTCGGCCATGCCGTAGCCCTGGATGACGGGGACGCGGAGCCTTTGTTGCAGGGTGCGGGCGGCCTGCGGCCTGAGCGCGGCTCCGCCGGACAGTACGGCGCTCAGGCGCAGCCCGCGCGGGATGCCCCGGGCCAGGCGCTCGTCCGCGGCGAGGGCGTGCAGACGCGCGGGCAGCCCGTAGTAGTGCGTGGCCCGCACATCGGCGGCGGCCGTCAGGGACGCCATCGGGTCGGGGTCCTGGCACAGCACCTGGCAGGCGCCCGCGTACAGGGCCGAGTTGAGGTGCATGACGTGGTACAGCGGCAGGTGGTTGAGGGTGATGGAGTCGGCGCTCAGGCCGTGTGCGAGGGCAGTCTGCCGGGCGTTGGCGACCAGATTGCGGTGGGTGAGCAGGACTCCTTTGGGGGCGCCGGTCGTGCCCGTGGTGAACTGCACGCACGCGACGGCGCCCGGGTCAGGTGCCGGGCCCGCCTGCCAGGGGCCTGCCTCGTCGAGTGCCGCGTGCAGCGGCACAGTGCCGTCGGGCACGACGCCGTCGGGCGTGTCGGTGACCACGACAGCGCGCAGCGAGGGCAGTGCGTGCCGGATCTCGTTGATCAGTGGGGCGGTGGCCGACGGGACGAGGGCGATCTCGACCCGGCCGGCGGCCAGCACGTGCCGAAGGCCTTCCTGGGCGGTGAGCGGGTTGATCAGGACGACGGTGGCGCCGGCCCGTATGGCCCCGTGGTACGCGGCGGCGAAGTCCGGGGCGAGGACGTGGGCGACGCCGACCCGGGTGCCGGGCCCGGCACCCGCGGTCCCGCCCAGCCACCCGGCGATCCGGTCGGTGTACGCGTCGAGTTCGGCGAACCGCAGGGTGCGGGTCGCGGTGCGTACGGCGACACCCTCGGGGTGGCGCCGTGCCGCGCGGCGCAGCAGGCCGTCCACCGGAAGGTCTCCGTGCGGGAAGTCGCGCACCGTGTCTCCTTGTCCCTGTTTCCACTCGCGGCGACGAGCGCCGCCGAACGGTTTTCAGCGTCCGGCGGGGCGCTTGAGGAATCGTCGAAGAACACTCGATCGGTGGCGCAGGCAGGGGTGTGAACCGCTTGAGGGCCGCTGCCGGGAGAGGGGCACGGGCCGGGCGGGTGAGGGCGGTGCGTGACCGGTCGGGGCCGGCGGCTGCGGGTTTCAGGCGTGGCAGGGCGGCAGGCCGCCGTGGTATTGCGCCATCTCGCGGAACAGGGCCGGGATGTCCAGGGGGACGCCGGGCGGCGCGCCTTGCTGCTCTGCGTAGGCGCGGTGCAGATTGGGCACCAGGCGTTCGGAGTCGAGGAGTTCGGTGTACGGGCCGGGGCCCGCCTCCCGGGCGAGCTGGAGGGGGGTCAGCCCGGCGGCCAGGCCTTCGCGGGCCAGTCGTTGCAGATGGCGGAAGTAGCCCTCGTCGGCGTCGAGGAGTTCGGGGCCGCCGACGGGGCCGTGGCCGGGGACGACCGTGAGCGGGTCCAGCGCGCGCAGAGTGTCGAGCGCGTGCAGCGAGCCGCTCACTGAGCCCATCGGGCAGAAGGGAGTGACGCCGGACATCACCACGTCGCCCGCGAACAGGACCCGCTGTCGGGGCAGCCACACCACGGTGTCGCCGGTGGTGTGGGCGGGCCCCACATGGAGCAGTTCGGCGCGCACCGGCCCCACGCGCAGGGTCATCCGCTCCTGGTAGGTGACCTGCGGGACGACGACTTCGAGGTCGCCCCAGCGCACATCGGGCCACAGGCCGGCCAGATGAAGCCCGGCCGCTTCGGCCTCGGTGCGGGCCCGTTCGTGGCCGACCACGACGGCCTCGGGGAAGACGAAGTTGCCGAAGGTGTGGTCGCCGTGGAAGTGGGTGTTCACGAGGAGGCGGGGCGGACGCCGCGTGACGCCCAGTACCTGGCGTCGCAGGTTCAGGGCCCGTGCCTGGGTGGCGACGGTGTCCACGAGGGCGCTCTGTCCGCCGCCGAGAAGCAGCCCGGCGTTGTTCAGGCACCAGCCGCCGTCGGGCTGTACGTAGGCCAGGACGCCGTCGCCGACCTCGGTGAGCCGGCCGTCCGGCATCTCAGGCCGTGGCCCGGGCCGCGAGGGCGGCGTTGACCAGGTCGAGGTACTGGCGCGGCGTCTGTGCCTCGTCGAGGGCCTCCTCGTCGAGTGTCACCTCCAGGTCGCGCTCGATGACCCCGGTGACCTGGAGCAGGGCCAGCGAGTCGTAGCCCAGGTTCAGGAAGAGGGTGTCCAGGGCCGCCTCGTCCAGGGGCACTGACCCGCCGTCACCGGCCGCGTCGCGGAGCAAGGTGGCCAGGTCGGTCAGTTGAAGGCGTTCCACGATGTGCCCCCTCCTCGTCCTTGGATCCGTGCTTGGATCCGTGCTGGGATTGGTTTCGGGTCGGTTCTCTGTTGGTTGTCACAAGTGGCACGGCTACCGCGGTGCCCCGCGCACGAGGGCCGCCGCGTTGAACCCTCCGCGCCCGCGGGCCAGGACCAGCGCGTGCCGCAGCCCGGCCGGGCGTGCGGCGCCCGTCACCAGGTCCACGGGGCAGTCGTCGGCGAGCGGTCCGGCCCGGGCCGTCGGCGGGATCACCTGGTCGCGCAGGGCGAGCAGCGCGGCCGCCAGATCGAGTGCCGATCCGCCCGCGCCCAGGCGCCCGGTGAGCGACTTGGGGGCGGTGACCGGCACCCCGTACGGCCCGAACAGCTCGGTGAGGGCGGCCGCCTCGGCACGGTCGGCGTCTCGTCCTCCTGCCGCGTCGGCGAACACCACGTCCACGTCGGCCGCGGCGATGTCCGCGTCGGCGAGCGCGAGCCGCGCCGCGTCCGCCAGCCGGGGTGCGCCGCGTCCCGGTGCCGGGTCGAAGGTGGCGGCGCAGCCCTCGACGGTGGCAAGCACCCGGGCGCCGCGGGCGTGCGCGACGTCGCTGTCCTCCAGGACCAGCAGGGCCCCGCCCTCCCCCACGACGTGTCCGCAGGCGTCGGCGGAGAACGGCAGGTATGCGCGTGCCGGGTCTCGGCTCGTGCTCATGCCGCCGGCCGCCAGGTGTGCGGTGAAGCCCCAGGGGCACACGGTGGCGTCGAAGCCCCCGGTGAGCACGGCGTGGCCGCCCTTGCGCAGCTGGCGTCGGGCCTGTGCCACCGCGTCGAGGCCGCCGGCCTGCTCGGAGACGACGACGCCGCTGGGTCCGCGGAGTTTGTGCCGGATGGAGATCTGGCCGGAGTTGGCGGCGTAGAACCAGGCGAACGACTGGTAGGCGCCGACGTGCCGGCTGCCCTTGCTCCACAGCGCCTGCAGTTCGCGCTGGCCGAACTCGAAGCCGCCCGCGCCGCCTGCCGTGACGACGCCCATGGCGTAGTCGGGCAGGGCCGCCGGATCGAGGTGTGCGGTGGTGAGGGCCTCCGTGGCGGCGGTGAGAGCGAGCCGGGTCACCCGGTCCGTCTGGGGCAGCAGCTTGTCCGGCACGTGGGCGGCGTCGTCGAAGCCGGTGATCTCGCCCGCGAGGCCGGCCGAGTAGCCGGTGGCGTCGAAGCGGGTGACGGGCCCGATGGCGCGCTGTCCGCGCAGCATCGCGGACCACCAGGCCTCGGTGCCGACGCCTCCTGGGGCGACGACTCCGATCCCGGTGACGGCGGCACGCATCCCCTGGGTGCCCAGCAGTCCGCTGTGCTCGGAGGCGGGCGCGGTCATGCCGCCGTCCTTGTCCGTGCGCCGGTCAGGACCATCGCGCTCTGGAAGCCGCCGAAACCGCTGCCGACGCTGAGTACCGTGTCGGTGCGCTGTTCGCGGGCGACGAGGGGGACGTAGTCGAGGTCGCAGTCCGGGTCGGGGTCGTGCAGGTTGGCGGTGGGCGGCACGACACCGTGCTCGATGGCCAGCGCACCGGCGGCGATCTCCAGGGAGCCGATCGCGCCGAGTGAGTGCCCGATCATCGACTTGATGGAGCTGACCGGCACCCGGCGGGCGTGCTCGCCCAGGCTTGTCTTGAAGGCGGCCGTCTCGTGCTTGTCGTTCTGTTTGGTGCCGGAGCCGTGGGCGTTGACGTAGTCGACGGCGGTGGCGTCGAGGCGGGCCTCGTCCAGGGCGACGCGGATGGCTTCCGCCATCTCCCGTCCGTCCAGGCGCAGTCCGGTCATGTGGTACGCGTTGGAGCGGCCGGCGAAGCCCGCGATCTCGGCGTAGATGTGGGCGCCCCTGCGGTTCGCGTGCTCGCGTTCCTCCAGGATGAGGACCGCGCTGCCCTCGCCCAGCACGAAGCCGTTGCGGGTGCGGTCGAAGGGGCGTGAGGCGCTCTCCGGTTCGTCGTTGCGGGCCGAGGTGGCACGGATCGCGTCGAAGGAGGCGAGTGTGATCGGGGTGATCGGGGCTTCCGACGCGCCGGCCACCATCACATCGGCGCTGCCCTCGCGGATGAGTTCCGCCGCGTGTCCCAGCGAGTCGAGGCCGGAGGTGCAGCCGGTGGACACGACGGTGACCGGGCCCAACGCCCCTGTTTCGCGGGCTACTTCGGCGGCTACGGAGCTCGGCACGAGATAGTCGCCGAGCCGCTTCTGGGCCCGTGCCGGGTCGAGGAGCCAGTGGCTTCCGCCCTCGCTGACATGGGCGTACACCTCGTCGAGTCCGCTGCTGCAGCCGACGGCGGTGCCCAGGGCCACCCCGGTGCGCTCGCCCCGGGCCGCGGGGTCGACACCGCTGTCGGCGACAGCCTCCCGGGTGGCGGTCAGGGCGAACTGGGCGACCCGGTCCAGGCGGTGTGCCTCGTTCGCGCCGAACCCGTGCAGTGCCGGGTCGAAGTCGGCCTCGGCGGCGACCTGTGAGCGGAACGAGCCGGCGTCGAAGCGCGTGATGCGGCGGGTCGCGGTGCGGCCCTCGGTCAGCATCGACCAGAACGCCTTGGTGCCGATCCCGCCGGGGGCGACCACCCCGATCCCGGTGATGACGACGCGTCGCATCAGCTGCTCACCCCTGCCGGCTCCGGCGTCAGCCGGCGCACGACGCGGGCCGCGCGACCCACCAGGCGCGGCAGTTCGGGGCCGCGGACGAAGAAGTGGTCGCCGGGCACGGTGCGCGCGGTGAAGCGGCCGGTGGTCCACAGCCGCCACCGCGCCATCGCCCGGGGCTGCGCCAGCGGGTCGTCGGCGCCGGCCACGGCCAGCACCGGGACGCCGAGAGGGCCGGCGGGGGACGGTTCGCGGGCGGCGGCGCGCAGTTCGTGGGCGAGGACGAGGTCGTCGCGCAGCACCGGCAGCACGGCCCGGTGCCACAGCCCGCCGGGCTGCGCGCCGCGGGGCAGCGCCCCGACCTCGTCGAGCAGGTGCAGCAGGTCCTCGTCGCCGGCCCGGCAGGAGTTGGACAGGTCGGACAGCGCGTCGGGCGGCGGGCAGGCGCCGACCACGAGCAGCGAGGGCCCCGGAAGGCCCGCCTCGTGCAGGGCGCGGGTGAGGGTGTAGGCGACCAGCGCGCCCAGGCTGTGCCCGTAGAGCACGTACGGCACGTCGCGGTCCTGGGTGGTGAAGTGGCCCAGCAGGTCGTCGATCAGGTCCGCGGGGCGTGTGAGGCGGGCCTCGCGGCGGCGCCGTTCGCGGCCGGGCAGCAGGTGCGGCACGGTCTCGACGCCGGCGCCCAGACGGGGGCCCCAGCCGTAGAAGGCGGAGACCCCCGCCCCGGCATGCGCGAAGCAGTGGAGCCGTACGGGCCGTTCGTCGGTCATGGGCCGTCCTCTCGCGCGGTTTCGTCCTGGGGCCGGGCCGGGTCTGCTGGCCTTGGCCGACCGCAGCCTGGCAGGGGCCGCTCGAACGGCGCTCGCGCTCAGGCCGCGTACAGGTCGAACGTGGACAGGCCGCGCGGCCCGCCGGCCACGTCGAGGGCGGGGTCGACGGCGAGCATCGCCTGGTGCAGGCGTCGCAACTGCGGCGACGGCTCCACGCCGAGCTCCTGCACGAGGCGCATGCGCAGCCTGCGGTAGACATCGAGCGCGGTGGCCTGCCGCCCCGAGCGGTACAGGGCCACCATCGCCTGCGAGTGCAGTCCCTCGTGCTGGGGGTGACGGGCGATCAGGTCGATGAGCTCGGCGATGACCTCGGTGTGCCGTCCGCAGCGCAGTTCGGCGTCGATGCAGCGTTCGACGGTGGCCAGGCGGCTCTCCTGAAGGCGCATCACCTCGATCTCCAGGACCGGGCCGAGGCGTACGTCGACGAGGGCGGGCCCCTGCCACAGGCCGAGCGCGTCGCGGAAATGCAGCGCGGCCCGCTCGTCCTCGCCCTCGCCGAACGCTCGGCGCCCCTGCGCCACCAGCTGCTCGTAACGGTGCACATCGACAGCGTCCGGTGCGATCTGCAGCAGATAGCCGCCGTGCCGGGTGGCCAGGACCTCCTTGGCGGCGCCGGGCGCATCGGGGCCCATCGCGGTGCCGAGACGCCGACGCAGCTGCAGGATGTATGTCTGCAGCGTGGTCATCGCGCTCTGCGGCGAGTTGCTTCCCCAAATCTCCTCCATGAGTGTGGGCACGGGCACGACACGGCCCGGGTAGAAGGCGAGCAGGGCAAGGAGCTGCCTCGGCTTGCCCGCGGTCGGCACGATCGACACTCCGTTGACCTCTGCGCTCAGCGGGCCCAGAACCTGTATCCGCACGGTGTCCTCCCCAAGGACCGATTACGTTCCCCCGACTGTGTGGTCGGCTGCGCCGGCGCTGTCCCTTCGGTCGCCTCGGTGGCCGAATGCCGTCGGTGCGAGGCACGCTAACCCCGGCCGCACCACCCGCCCCGATCTCTCGACCGGCGTTCAAGTGGCCCTCCACACAAGGCAGTCGGCCCCCGCAAGGCCGTCTCGAGAACACTCGTACGACCGCTGGAGGCCCGCTCGCGCCAGGGCGCACGACCGCCGGGTGGCCGATACCGTCCAAGTCCGAACGGACCACGACGGAGGGGTACACGATGAGCGTCGTCGCCACCTCGCACCACGAGCCGGCGCTCATCGCCGCGCCGGCCCGGACCGGCCGGGCGGCATCCGCGAGCGGATGTGTCGAGTTCCGCCTCCTGGGCCCGGTCACGGTCCACGACGGCGCCGGCGGCCGGGACATCACACCGCCCGGATCCAAACAGCGCGCCCTGCTCGCCTCGTTCGTCACGCAAGCCGGGGTGCTGCTCGACGTGGACCGGCTCGCCGCGGAGCTCTGGGACGGTGCGCCGCCCGCGAACGCGGCGAACGCGCTCCAGGCCCACGTGGCCCGGCTGCGCCGGCTGCTGCCGGCAGCGGGCGGCGGACACGAGTGGATCAGGACCCTGCCGACGGGCTACACGCTCAACCTGGGGAACGCCCGCACCGACGTCCAGCACTTCGCCCGGCGCTCGCGCGAGGGCCGGGCCGCGCTCGCGGCGAATCCGGCGAGGGCGGCGGAACTCCTGCACTCCGCACTGGAGTTGTGGCGCGGCCCCGCGCTGCAGGGCTGCCGCACCGGACCGATCTGCGAGGCCGAGGCCGAGCGGCTCGACGAGATACGGCTCACCTCACTGGAGGCCCTCCACGAGGCGAACCTGCGCTGCGAGCGGCACGGCGAGAGCATCGGCGAACTGGAACGCCTCACGGCCGACCACCCGCTGCGCGAGCGCTTCTACGACCTGTTGATGGTGGCCCTGTACCGCAGCGGCCGGCAGACGGAGGCCCTCGGGGTGTACGAGCGGGCGCGCCGCCGTCTCGTCGGCGCTCTGGGAATCGAGCCCGGCCCCGCACTGCGCGCCCGGCTCGACGCGATCCTCGCCCACTCCCCCGGCCTGTCCGCGGCGCCCGCCCCCGCGCTGCTGGAGGAACTCGGCCGGCTGCGCCACCGGGTCACCGAACTCGGCCTAGCACAGCATGAGTTGACCCATCGCGTCGACGCGGTCACGGCTCCGGAGAGCTAGGGTCTTTCGTTTGGGTCAGGCCGGTCTGGGGCGGGATACTCACGCGGCGCGCGCAGGGATGTACCGGGTGCGCGGCGGCGCCGTTCGGTAGTGGCCGGCCCGCCCGGGAGCGACCAGCACCGTCAGCAGCAGCCGCCACAACTCGGCCGTACCGCGCGGGGCTCCGGCCTGCGCGGGGCCGTCGGGTCCGGGCGCCGCTATGCCGTACAGCATCGCCACGAGCAGCGTCCGGATGCCGTCACCGCGTGCGGCCTCGCTCAGCTGACCGGCCGCCTCGGCCTCGCCGAGCAGGCGCACGGCCTCATCGAGCCAGATCCGGCGCAGGCCGGTGCTCTCGGGCCGCCCGTCGGTGCCGTCGTCGGACAGCCGGAAGGCGGCGCGCACCACGGCATCCTCCCGCCGGGCCCGGGCGAGCCAGTGCGTCAGGTCGATGAGGATCTGCACGGGCTCATCACCCGAGTCCCGCCGCTCGCCCAGGAAGTCCAGCAGCCGCACACGGCCCTGCTCGCGCACCGCGTCGGCGAGGCCCTCCTTCGACGTGAAATGGAAGTACAGCGCGCCTTTGGTCATGCCGGCGGCCGCCGCGATCTGCCCGAGCGTGGTATGCGCGTACCCGCTCCTGGTGAGCAGCTTCGCCCCCTCCTCCAGGAGCCTGCGCCGGGTGCGCTCCGATCTGTCCTGCATCCGCCCCTCCCTGGGATCCGTCGGCGCTCGCCCCGCGGGCGCTCAGCCGACCCGGGTCAGCCGCTCGCCGGAGTCGGCCGCGGTCGCCTCGCGCGGCTGCTCGGGGCCTGCCATCAGGATCGAGCGCTGCAGCCGACGCAGCCCCGCCGACGGCTCAAGTCCCAGCTCACGCACGAGAGATGCACGCAGCCGCTGGTAGACATCGAGTGCTTCGCTGCGCCGGCCGGAGCGGTGCAGTGCGAGCATGAACTGGGCGTGCAGGTTCTCGTGCGTGCGGTACCTGCGGACCAGGACGGTCAGCTCGCTGAGGAGTTCCCGGTGGCGCCCCAGACGCAGGTCGGCCTCGATGCGCTGGTCGAGCGCGCACAGCCGAGTCTCCTCCAGACGCCGGCGCTCCATGTCCAGCTGGGTGCCCGTGTGGACGTCGGCCAGCGCGGAGCCGGTCCACAACTCCAGCGCGTCGCGCAGTTCCCGTGCCGCGCGCGGGAAGTCGCCGGCGTCCATCGCGCGGTAGCCCCGCCCTGCGAGCCGCTCGAACTCACGGACGTCGATGGTGCCGCCGGAGGTCTGCAGCATGTATCCGCCGGGAGCCGTGACAAGGACGTCCTTGGCCGTGCGGGGCGGGGCTCCTCGGGAGTCGTGTTCCAGAGCCGCCGCGATCAGGTCGCGCAGCTGCAGCACGTACGTCTGCAGCGTGGTGCGGGCACTGCGCGGCGGCTCCTCCCCCCACAGTTCCTCGATCAGCGAGGCCACCGGCACGACGCGATCGGCGTGCAGGGCCAGTAGAGCCAGAACCTGTCGCGCCTTCGGCGCCGTCGGGGTGACCGATATCCCGCCCTCTGTGACGGCCAACGCGCCCAGTACTTCGATGTCCATGCCGTTTCCCCCTCGTCACGCATGAGTCATCAGCAGCCCGAGACCTCGTCAAGAGGCACTTCTCGGCCCTCATCGAAGTTAAAAACAGTCCGGACGGTTTGTCAATATCAAACCGTCCAGGCTGTTTTTTTACTGATCGTGATGCAGCCGGGCGGCCTGCAGCCGTACAGGCGGGGGCACTTGAGGGGGCGGATAGTGCTGGACCTGGGCGCGTTCTCTCTGCGCCCGCGGGCGGTGCGCCCTCGGAAAAGACACGTTTGGTCTTTTCCGGGGGCGCCGCTTCAGCAGGGTTCCGGACGCGTCGGTACGCTCACGAGCGGATCTCCGACCTCAGGTGCGGCAGCAACAGTTCCCAGATCCCGGCGATCCTGCGCCGGCTGAGCCACTCGGGGTCCTCTCCCCCGAGCACTTCGAGTCCCACCGTCGTCGCCACGACGGCGTGCGTCGCGCTGCGGCCCGAGACGCCCTCGGCCAGCCGCCCCTCCTGCTCGGCCAGACGCAGCATCTCCCCGACCCACCGCTCCCAGTCCCGGCGCGGGCCGGAACCGCCCGCGCGGGCCCGGTCGGAGCCGAGCCCGAACCCGGCCCTGACCACGATGTCGTCCGCGAGCCGGCTCATCAGCTCGTACGTCGCCTCGACCAGTGCCTGCAGCACGCAGCCACCGGCGGGGCGCGCGGCCCGGATGATCCGGGCCACCGAGGCGACGGCCTCGTCCTCGACGGCCTGGGCGAGTGACTGCTTATTGGCGAAGTGGAAGTGCAGTGCGCCGTTGCTGACGCCCGCCCGTCTGCTGATCGTGGTGAGCGAGGCAGGCGCGTACCCCTCCTGCGCGAACACTTCGGCCGCGGCGTGGATCAGCGACGTCCGCGTGCGCTGGGCACGTTCCTGCTTGACCATGGCGTCTCTCCTGGGGCTCAACACGGCGCACGCTCCCGTCGCCTGCTGTGTACGTGGGTCACTGGGGCGGGTTCCCGTGTTTGCGCGACGGCAGACCGGCGTGCTTGGTACGCAGCATGGCAAGGGCGCGGGCCAGCACCGCACGGGTGTCGGCGGGGTCGATCACGTCGTCGACCAGGCCGCGCTCGGCCGCGTAGTAGGGGTGCATCAGCTCGGCCTTGTACTCCTTGACCAGGCGGGCGCGCATGGCCTCGGGGTCGTCGGCCTCGGCGATCTGGCGGCGGAAGATGACGTTGGCCGCGCCCTCGGCCCCCATCACCGCGATCTCGTTGCCCGGCCAGGCGTACGTCAGGTCGGCGCCGATCGACTGCGACTCCATGACGATGTAGGCGCCGCCGTAGGCCTTCCTGAGGACGAGCGAGATCCGCGGCACGGTGGCGTTGCAGTACGCGTACAGCAGCTTGGCGCCGTGCCGGATGATGCCGCCGTGCTCCTGGCCGACACCCGGAAGGAAGCCCGGTACGTCGAGCAGGGTCACCAGCGGGATGTTGAAAGCGTCGCACATCTGGATGAAACGGGCCGCCTTCTCGCTCGCTCCGATGTCGAGCACGCCCGCCAGGACCTGGGGCTGGCTGGCGACGATGCCCACGACCTGCCCGTCGAGGCGGGCGAGCGCGCACACGATGTTGCGCGCCCAGCGTTCGTGGACCTCGAGGAACTCCCCGTCGTCGACGATCTCCTCGATGACCCTGGCCATGTCGTAGGGGCGGCTGCCCTCCAGGGGCACCAGGTCGAGGAGCGCCTCGGTCCGCCGCCCGGCCGGGTCGTCGGCGGCGACGGCGGGCGGCGCCTCGCGGTTGTTCTGCGGCAGCAGCGAGAGCAGGTACCGCACTTCGGCGAGGCAGGTCTCCTCGTCGTCGTACGCGAAGTGGCAGACGCCGCTGGTCTCCGCGTGGACGTCGGCGCCGCCCAGGCCGTTGTGGGTGATCTCCTCGCCCGTCACCGCCTTCACCACATCGGGACCCGTGATGAACATCTGCGACGTCTCGCGGACCATGAACACGAAGTCCGTGAGCGCCGGACTGTAGGCCGCGCCGCCCGCGCACGGGCCGAGCATCACCGAGATCTGCGGGATGACGCCGGACGCCTTGGTGTTGCGCTGGAAGATGCCGCCGTACCCGGCCAGCGCGGTGACGCCCTCCTGGATCCGGGCGCCCGCACCGTCGTTGAGCGAGACCAGCGGCGCACCCGCCGCGACGGCCATGTCCATGATCTTGTGGATCTTGGCGGCGTGCGCCTCTCCCAGGGCGCCGCCGAAGATCCGGAAGTCATGGGCGTAGACGAAGACCGTGCGGCCCTCGACCGTGCCCCACCCGGTGACGACACCGTCGGTGTAGTACCTCTTCGCCTCCAGGCCGAAGCCCTGCGCACGGTGCAGGCGCAGCTGCTCGACCTCGCTGAACGACCCCTCGTCCAGGAGCAGTCCGATGCGCTCGCGCGCCGTCAGCTTGCCCTTGGCGTGCTGGGCCTCGGTCGCCTTCCCGCCAGGTCCGCGCAGGGCCCGCTCGCGCAGCGCGAGCAGCTCTCCCACATGCGTGCGCTCCCGGGCCGGCTCCACGCCGACCGATGAGGGATACGTCGTCATGACGCCCCCTTCCTCTCGTCGCCGCGGATGCGGTGCGTGCGCCCTGACCACCCGCGCAGCCTAACAAACCGCACAAGCGGTTTGTAGATGTCAGATGCAGAAATACCTGACCGTGGTCCCCGGTTGGGGCGAACGCCCGGGGACCGGTCAGTGCCAGCTGTGCGGGGCCCGGTAGGAGCCCTCCTCCCGGGGCCGCCATCCATGCGCCGCAGGGCGCCCGGGGCGGGTCTTCGGCAACTCCTCGCCCCGCGCGAGGAAGGACAACAGCGCGACGAGCGCTGCGAGTTCCTCCTCGTCCGCCTCGCCGCGCTCCACGCGGATCACGTCCTCGGTGCGTGCCGGACTGCTCACACGGCCTCCTTTCATCGAGTCACCGGCCCACGGTCCGCCGGAGCGCTCGAACAACGGTGCAGCCGGAGTCGAGGCCCGCTCCGGGCCCCGAACGCGCGGAGCTCCGCGCCCGGGAAGGGGCACGGAGCTCCGGTGGGGCGCGAGGCCGCGCCCGGCGCCGTCAGCCGGCCGGGCCGCCGAGCAGGACGGGCAGTGCGCGGTAGCCGTTCATCAGGAACGTGGGCATGGGCTCCAGTTCATCGGGAGCGCAGGCCAGACTCACCTCGGGGAAGGACTCGAAGAGGGCACCCAGAGCGGTGGTCGCCTCAATCCCGGCCAGCGGAAGTCCCATGCAGCGGTGCGCTCCGTGCCCGTATCCGAGGGTGTCCCGGTCGGTGCGCAGCAGGTCGAACTCGGCCGCGTCCTTGCCGTACCGCTCCGGGTCGAGGCCGCCTGCGGCGAACGAGACCAGGATCGGGTCGCCCTGCTCGATCCGGACGCCGTCCAGGTCGATGTCCTCCACCGCGAAGCGCATCGGTGAGTAAGCCCCGGGCGTGTGCATGCGCATGGTCTCCGCCACCACATCGTCCCAGCCGGCCCGGCCCGCACGGACATGGGCGAGCTGGTCGGGGTGGGTGAGGAGCGCGCCCAGGGCGTTGGTGATCAGCGTGGCCGTGGTGTCCTGGCCGCCGGCGACCATCAGGTAGAGGGTGCCCAGGAGTTCGGACTCGGTGAGCCGGTCGCCCTCGTCCCGTGCCTGGATCAGTGAGGAGGTCAGGTCGTCGCCGGGCTCGGCGCGCTTGGCGGCCACGTGCGCGCTGAGCAGCCCGAAAGCCTCCATCCGCGCGGCTTCCATCTCCTGGCCCGACACTGTGGTGCTGAACACGGTGTGCAGGGCCGCGCACAGGGTTCTGGTCGCGGCGCCCTGCGGTATCCCGAACAGCTCGCAGATCACGCGCATGGGCAGCAGTTCGGCGAAGTGGGCGCGCAGGTCGACGGCGGTGCCCGACGGCAGCGCGATGAGGTCGTCGAGGAGTTCGGCCGTGATCTCCTCGACGCGGGGCCGCATGGCCTGCGAGCGCCGCACCGTGAAGGCGCCCGCCACCAGCCGCCGCAGCCGCGCATGCTCATTTCCGTAGGCGAAGAGCATGTTCTCGTTCGCCACCCACGGATACAGCGGCCACGCGTCGGTGATGCGGCCCTCCCGCAGGGCCGGCCAGTGGCTGCGCGCGTCCTTGGACACCCGTGTGTCGAGCAGCAGTTGCTCGACCTGTGGCTGGCGCACCACGGCCCAGGCGGTCACACCGCCCGGCAGCAGCACTTTGGCCGCCGGCCCCCGAGTGCGCAGCATATCGGCTTCTCCGGCGAGATCACTGCCCGTGACGTCCAGTGCGTACGGGCAAGCAGTAAGGTCCGTCATTCCCACCCCAGGGTCGAAGTCGACTTGAGTCTGTGCGTCGTACCCGTGCTGGTCGTACCCGTGCTGGTCCTGCTCCGTACCGGCGCCCGCGCCTTTGCCGCTCCCCTGTCCCGCTGCGCCGGGTCAGCCGCTCGCGTCGAGCGTGGCCGCCGGCCTGTCTCGGGCCGCGAGCGCCTCCTCGTACACGCGCTCGGCCCGGTCCGGCGAGATGTCGAGACGCATGAGCACCCCCGGCACCGCGATACCGGCCATGAGATGACGCTGCATGTTCGTCACGCCCACCACCAGATCCGCATGATTCGTCATGATCTTGGACAACATCTGCACTCCGGTGAAACAGCCCACGAACAGGCGCGCGGAGGCCTCGACGTCCACCTGCGGCAGGAGTTCACCGTTCTCCTTGGCCCTGGTGAGCACCGCGACGTTGCGCTCCCCCCAGGCCCGCATGGGCACCTGCCGGTCGAGCCCGTCCAGGCGCGAGCCCTGGTCCACCGTGAGACGCACACTGCCCCGGACGATCGCGTCGCCCGTGCTGAGCATGTGCGCGATCACCAGGGACTCGTCCAGGCCCTGCTGCAAAGCCAGTTCACGTTCCGGGACTTCGGGAACCGCCGTCACCTGGCTGGCGAGGACCGCCTGCGCGAGTTCCTTCTTGGAGGCGAAGTGGAAGTAGAGAGCCCCCTTGGTGACCCCGGCGCGGCTGAGGATCTCGGAGATCGCGGCGGACTCGTAGCCCACCTCGTCGAACACCTCACCCGCTGCGACCAGGATCGCGTCACGCGTCCTCACCGCTCGTTCCTGCCTGGCCACCGCCACCTCCGTGCCTTGCCCCGAACCCGCCTGAAACCAAAGGCCGTGCGGTACGGACCTCAGGGGCCGCCACCCTCAGCGCCCAGCGTCCGCTGAACCAGAGGCCGTCCGTGACGTCCATACGGAGCGTGATCTTCATCGTCCCTCCGAGTGATACGAGAATAAAACCAGTCAGACGGTTTTTCAATGCCTGACCCCCACACGACGACCCCGCCGCCCCTGGCACCCGTCCACGCTGAACCCTGGATTCCCCTTGCGGCGTCTGGATTCCGACAGGTTCCGCACCTTGAAAACAAAACCGGTTGGTACGTATCTTGCGTCTCGGCCCCAATCGGCCAGAGGATCCGTGACAACTCCGGGGGAGAAGCATGACCTTGGTCACTTGGCACAACGTTTCGGCCGTTTCCAGCGGCCTCCTCGAACCTCAGCCGCTCGCAACGGCACTCTCACCCGACGCGGTGGAACGCCGCACCTCCCGTGCGCTGGCCCGGATCGGAACGCCCGCGGCCGCCGCTGACGAACTGCGCCACCTGCTCTTCGACGGCTGCGACCGCGAGCGCGTCCACGCGCCCTGGCACACACTCATCTCCGCCCCCTCCTACCGCCACCGCGACGGCCTCGGACCCGCCGAGCGCGCGGCTCTTGCCTACGAGCGGCTGCGCGAGGTCAACTCCCTCCTCGCCGATCCCCAGAGCCTGGCCCGCGACCCGCGGCTGCTGGCCTCCCTGCACGAGTGGGCCGCGATCGTGGATGGTGGAGGGGGTCTGTGCACCGTGGCGAGCATCCACTACAACCTGTTCCTCGGCAGCCTGCTCGACCACGAGGACTCCGGCCGGCGCGACCTGTCGGACTTCACGTCGATGCGCCGCACAGGAACGTTTCTGTGCACCGAGCTGGAGCACGGAAACGACGCCGGCGCGCTGGAGACCATTGCCGAGTACGACCGGGAGAACGACGGTTTCATTCTGCACACGCCCACCGAGGGCGCGCGCAAATTCATGCCGAACACCAGCCCCGTCGGCGGCCCCAAGAGCGCGCTCGTAGCCGCCCGGCTCGTCGTCGACGGGCACGACGAAGGCGTCTTCCTCTTCCTGACACCGCTGAGCGACGAACACGGGACACTGCCCGGCATCGACGTCCGCCCACTGCCCCTGCGACCGGGCGCCCCCGTGGACCACTGCCTGACCGCCTTCGACCATGTCCGCCTCGGCCGGTCGGCGCTCCTGGAGGCGGAGCACGGGCGGCTCGACGCACAGGGCAGGCTCAGCAGCACCCTGGGCAACAGACGCAAGCGGTTCCTGCACTCCATCAGCCGGGTCACCGCAGGCAAGCTGTGCATGAGCGGCGCCGCGGTCGGCGCCTCCCGCGCCGCGCTCGCCATCGCCGTGCGCTACGCGCAGCACCGCCACGTCAGCGGGCCGAGACCCGGAGAGCGGGTGCCGTTGCAGGCGCACCGCAGCCACCACAGCCGGCTCCTGGACTCGCTGGCCACGGCATACGCCATGACCTTCGCGCACCGCGAGACGGTCGACCGCTGGTGCGCCCACGATCCGGCGGAGCGCGAGGACGCCGAGCGGCAGGCTGCCGTCATGAAGGGCTGGATCACCTGGCAGGCGCGCGCCATCACGACCGAGTGCCGCGAACGGTGCGGCGCACAGGGACTGTTCTCCGCCAACGGGCTCGCCGACTTCCCCCAGTACACCGAGGGGACGATCACCGCCGAGGGCGACAACCTCGTCATCTGGGTGAAGGCAGCCGGCGAGATCCTCTTCCGGTCCACCGCCGAAGCCCCCGGAGAGGGTGACGTACCGGTGGCCGAACGTACGCTGACGGATCTTCGGTTCCTGCGCGAGCTGCTGGCCGACGCCGAGCGGCTGTGGCGCACCCGCGCCGGTGCGGCGCTTCGGCGCGGACCGGCGGGCAATCCGCTGGGGCGCTGGAACACGGCGTCGGACGCCGCCCTGGAAATGGTCGGCGCACACGCCGCGGTCCGGGCGGCGGACGCCTTCCTGAACGCTGTGGAACACGCCCTCGACCCCACGGCCCGGGGTCTGCTCGAGCGGCTGTGCCGACTGTTTCTGCTGCGGCAGCTCGGTGAACACACCGGGGACCTGCTGGCCGACGGCCGGCTGACCGCCGAGCACGTGTGCGCGCTGCCGGAGGCGATCGACACGGTGACGGCCGAACTCGCACCACATCTGCAGTCCCTCGTCGACGCGTTCGACCTGCCGGCCGAGTACTTCGATGCCCTGCCGATGCTGAACGGCGCGCCACCCCTCACGCCCGCCCTCGCCTGAGAACCGGCTCCCCCCACACACTGGGCGGGGAGCCGGCCCTCAGGCGGCGGAGCCCGCGTTGTCGGCGTCCAGCGCACCCAGCAGCCAGTCGTGCGCCGCGCCCGGGGTGGGGCGGGCGGGGCCGGTCAGTTCGGCGACGAGCTGCCAGTAGTGGTCGATGCGGGGGTCCGCCGCGAGCACACCGCCCAGCCGGTGCCGGAAGGCGGGGGTGTCGCGGGCCCCGCGTGAGCGGGCGTACGCGGCGACGAAGCAGTCGAGTGCCTCGCCCGGCTGCGGCGGGCGCTCCGCTCGCAGGGCCGGGGAGGCCAGGGCGTACGCCTCCGCGAGCCCGTCGTAGAGCACCGCCGGGCGGTAGCCCTCCTGCGGCCGGTGGGCCGCGGGCTGGCCGCGTTCGTCTCCGGGGCAGGGGCGGGAGACGAACGCGTGCAGCCGGGCGAAGGCCAGTGCCTGGGCCGGGTCCGGGTCATCGGGAAGCTGCGGAACGGTCTGTTCGAGGAACGCGGTCACCAGCCGGGCCGGCAGCCGCGGCGGCAGCCAGCGCCGCCAGAACCGGGCCAGCGCTTGCGTGCTGGGCGGGGCGGTCATGGCCCCGACGAGGTGCAGCCGCTCGGCGCGTTCCTGCGCGGTGCAGTCCTGCAGCAGGCGCAGGGCCGCCTCACGCCAGCGCAGGGCGGCCAGTTGTGAACCGAGCGCCCTCAACTGCCCCGCGACGACGTCCTCCAGGGCGTCCTCCTCGTCGAGGACCCGCCCCACCTCCCGCACCGGCAGGTCCAGGGTCCGCAGCGAGCGGATCAGACGCAGCCGGTCGAGCGCCACGGGCCCGTACCTGCGGTGTCCCCCGGCGCTGCGTGCGGTCTCGGGCAGCAGACCGCGGTCCGAATAGAAGCGGACGGTCTTGACGGAGACACCGGCGTGCCCGGCGAGCTCTCCGATGGACCACATGCCGTCGGGCGACAAGGCTTGAACCTCCCTCAGGGGGAGTTCATACGGTACCGGCGAGCGCGGACGGCCGTACGGGGCCCCCGCGCACCCCACACGTGCGAGGAGAGGTTCATGACGGTATTCATCCTGGTACCGGGCACGTACACCGGCGGCTGGATCTGGGAGGAACTCGCCTGCCTGCTGCGGGAGTCGGGAGCCCAGGCCCATCCGGTGACACTCACCGGCCTCGGCGACCGGCGTCACCTGGCAGGACCGGGGACGGACCTGGAGACACACATCCAGGACCTGGTCACTCTGATCGACCAGGTGAACGCCCAAGACCAGGTGGACACGCAGGAGCTGGTGCTCGTCGGCCACGGCTACGGCATCCACCCGGTACTCGGCGCGGCCGGCCGGCGCCCGGAGCGGATCGGCCGGATCGTTCATCTGGACACCGGGATCCCCCAGGACGGCGAGCCCGCCCTGAGCCTGGTCCCCGACCAGAAGATCCGCGAACTGCTCCTCGACGCGGCAGACACAGCCGAAGCCACAGCCACAGCGGGAGCAGGGGCGGGAGCCGCATCCGGGGCCGGGGCCGGGGCCGGGGCCGGCCGGGTGGTCCCGGTGCCGGCGTGCGAGGAGTGGCAGCGCTGGGGCAGCACCGCCGGCCTCTCCGAGCAGGCGCTGGCCCGGCTGACCCGCCTGGCCGCCCCGCACCCCGCGGGCACCCTCACCCAGCCGCTCCGGCTGACCGGCGCTGCCGCCGCGCTGCCCGCGACGGGAATCCTGTGCACCCGGAACGGGTCGAGCATCGCCACCGTCGAGGCGTTCGTGGGGCTCGGCGACCCCCGCGTCCAGGAACTCGTCGAGCGCCGTGTGACCTTCTTCGAACTCCACACCGGGCACTGGCCGATGCTCTCCGCCCCCGCCGAGCTGTGCACCGTCCTGCTCGAAGCCGCCGCGGGCGGCGGACACCTGCTGGACCCGGCGGCCGGTGAACGGCCGGCGCATCTGCGGCCCTTCCTCCTCGACGTACCCGAGCAGCCGCGCGAGCGGGCACAAAACATCGATCTCCACCTGCCCCGGGCGCAGGGCCCCCGCCCCGCGGTGGTGTTCGTGCACGGCGGCCCCGTGCCCGCCGGTGTGTTGCCGACCCCGCGCGACTGGCCGGCCTTCACCGGCTACGGCCAGTACGTGGCGGGCCTGGGCGCCGTCGGTGTGACGGTCGATCACCGGCTGCACGACATCACCGGCTACGAGCAGGCCGCCGGGGACATCGCCGCGGCCGTCGAACGGGTCCGCGCCGACCCGCGCGTGGACGAGGACCGCATCGCCCTCTGGTTCTTCTCCGCCGGCGCCCTGATCGCGGCGGACTGGATCGCGGCGCCCCCGCCGTGGCTGCGCTGCGTGGCCGCCACGTACCCGGTCCTCGCCCCGCCGGCGAGCTGGGGCCTGAGCGACACCCGTTTCAGGCCCGCGGCCGCGCTGCGCACCGGCGGTGCGCTGCCGATCGTGCTGACCCGGGTGGAGCACGAACGCGTGGAGATCGCGGCGACCGTCGAGGAGTTCCTCACCGCCGCGGCCGCCTGCCGCCGGGACATCGAGGTGATCGACGTCCCCGACGGCGTGCACGGCTTCGAGACGGCGGGCCCCACCGAGGAGTCCCGGCAGGCCGTGCACGACGCGGTACGCTCCGTCCTCACCCACCTCGGGAACTGACCCCGCACCCACCGCCACCTCGGAAACTGACCCCGCACCCACCGCCACCGTCCCGTCAGGAACCGGCCCCGCACGCCGTCCCGTCAGGAACCGGCCCTGCCCGCCGTCCCGTCAGGAACCGGCCGCGCCCGCCTCAAGGCTCTCGCCCGTCCCGGGACTTGCCTCGCTCCGGCCCGAGGGGGCGGCTGCCACGGCGGGCGCCGGCTTGTGCGGGGGTGTCGCGGTGGGCGGGTTGCTCACGGGGATGCTGACACGCGCGGGGATACCGGGACCGGCCGTTCGGGTGAGGGTAGTGTGTTCATAGGTCGAACAGATCTCCTCATGCCCCGTGGTGGCGACCGCGTTGGCAAGCCGGCCGTCCGGGCTGCCCGCACGCGACTCTGAAAGTGGAGCTGATGAACGTGTCGATGGGCGGCGGACAGCTGCGAGGCCGGGCCACCGTAGCAGCCCTTGTCTGCGCGATCGCCCTGATACCCGGGCCCAGTTACGCAGCCCCCCACGATCCAGGCCCGCAGGGCGACGGGTCGATCGAGCACATCCGTACCGAGCTGGACGGCCTCTACCGCCAGGCGGAGGTGGCCACCGAGGCGTACGACGCCGCCAACGAGAAGGCCACCAAGCAGACGAAGCGGCTGGCGGCGCTGCACACGGACCTCGCCCGCGCCGAGGACCGGGTCAACACCCTGCGCGACCTCGCCGGTGAGGCGGCCCGGACGCAGTACCGCGGGGGCTATCTCGCCTCCACGGGCCTGCAGTTGCTGCTCGGCAACCACCCCGACCGGGTCCTGGACGAGGCCGCCCAGTCCCGCCAGGCCATGCTCGGCCTCGTCAACGCCGCCCAGACCCAGAAGACCGCCCGCGCGGAGCTCGACGGGCGGACCGAGGCCGCCGAGAAGGAGCTGCGGGAGCTGAAACGCACCCGTACGGACAAGGCCAGGGCGAAGGACAAGATCGAGAAGAAGATCGCCGACGCCGAGCGGATCGAGTCGGGCCTCCAGAAGGACCAGACCCGCAAGCTGGCCCAGCTGGAGAAACAGGACACCCAGAAAGCCAAGTCCAAGTGGCAGGGCGGCGGCGGCCCCTCGGACCGGGGCGGCCCGGGCGGCGGGACGAAGGTGAGCGGAGCGGCCGGGAAAGCCGTCGCGTTCGCCATGGCCCAGATCGGCAAGCCGTACGTGTGGGGGGCCGTGGGCCCCTCGTCGTACGACTGCTCGGGGCTCACCTCCGCGGCGTGGGCGGCGGCCGGACACCCCGTCCCGCGTACCTCGCAGGCGCAGTGGCAGGCACTGACCCGGGTCAGCCTGGCATCGGCGCGGCCCGGCGACCTGATCATCTACTACGACGCCACGCACGTGGGCATGTACATCGGAGGCGGGCAGATCGTCCACGCCCCGCGGCCAGGACGCACGGTCACGACCGCGCCGGCCGCCTCCATGCCCATCCTCGGCGTGGTCCGGCCCGGAGTCTGAGCGGATGTCCCATTCACTGACACCCCGTGACAAGGGGAACCTGCCCGCGCTGAGCGCACCGCCGCTGATCCGTCTCGACGCCTACGTGGCCGAGGACGGGTCGACGGTCGTCAACGGCCATCTGCTGGAGATGGGCGGCATGCGCCCGCCCAACGAGGCGATCCTCGACGCCATAGCCATGTTCGCCCGCACCCTGGGGGCCCCGGTCGCGGCGACCGTCATCGACCGCAGTGTGCGGCAGGTGGCGCGGCTGCGGGTGTATCCCGACGGCTCCAGCCGCACCATCGCCGAGGAGGAGGACCTGCCGCCCGGCCGGGAGCGGACCGCCGCGGAGGAAGAGGCGTTCCCCCCGCTCGCGCGCGTCGAGCGGATCATCCAGCATGCGCAGCGCGAGGAGCTGCACGCCGCGTACGTCCTCGCCGGTGCGCTGCGGGAGCATCTGACGCTGCGCCGGGGCGCGGAGGACGAACTGTCGCTGGAGGCGCGGGCGATCGAGGCGTACATCGCGCATCTGCGCGGCGACTACATGATCTCCACCGTGCTCGCGCTGACCGTCGCGCGGATCCGCTGCCGCACCGACCTGAACCGGGCCGCGCCCGATGTGGCCCGGGCCACCGCGGCGTGGCAGCGGCTGCAGGACGAGGAGCAGGTGGCGACCCGGGGGCAGGAACTGCTGCACATGTGGGACCGGTTGTCCGCGCAGGGCCTGCTGCAGGAAGCGTCCCACCACACCATGGCCCAGGCCGTACGCAGCCGGCTCGAACGCGGCCCCCGGCCCGTGGAGCCACCGCCCTCCTCCCCCGCGGCGGCACTGACGGCCGGTCAGGGCCCGGCCGCCCCCGAGGACAAGCCGCTCAAGCCCACCCGGCGGGGGCTGCGCCGCTTCACCCGGCTGCCGGGCCGCTCGGCCGACTGAACCCCGCAGGGCCCGCCCCCACCACCACCCGGCCCGCCACCGGGTCCACCAGGTGGGCCAGGGGGCGCGGGGGGGGCCGGTGGGGTAGGCGGGGTAGCGAAGAGTTTGTCGGTACGCCGACAATACGGTCACCCTTCGCCGTCCGGGGGCCACCGGGCCCCCGGGGCCGAACCGAGAGGACCGACCATCACCATGCGCAAGCCTCTCCTCGCCACCCTCACCGCTGTGACCCTCGGTGCCGCCGCCCTGGCGGGCACCACGGGCACCGCAGCCGCAGCGTCCGGCCATGCGGGCGGGACGACCCCCGCCGCCGCGGCGGCCGCCGCGCACCCCGAACGCACCCCCGTCCCGGTGAAAGCCGCCTCCTTCGCCGGCACCGTGGCACTCAGCAATTGCTCGGGTTCCCTGATCCGTATGCCGGACTCGCAGGCGACAGACCCCGGCCTGGTCCTGACGAACGGCCACTGTCTCGAAACCGGCTTCCCGAGCGCGGGCCAGGTCATCACCGACCAGCCCTCCACCCGCAGCTTCACACTGCTCAACGCAACGGCCGGCACCGCCGGAACACTCAAGGCGAACAAAGTCGTCTACTCGACGATGACCGACACCGACGTCACGCTCTACCAGCTGACCCAGACCTACGCCCAGATACAGCAGTCCACGGGAATCGCAGCGCTGACACTCTCCGCAGCTCACCCGGTGCAGGGGCACGCGGTCGACGTGGTCTCCGGCTACTGGAAAAAGGTCTATTCCTGCTCCGTCGACGGATTCGCCTACCGGCTGAAGGAAGACCAGTGGACATGGAAGGACGCCGTCCGCTACACCCCGCAGTGCCAGGTCATCGGGGGCACCTCGGGTTCCCCGGTCATCGACACGGCGACGGGACAGGTCACGGCGGTCAACAACACCATCAACGAGAGCGGTGAGAGCTGCACCCTCGACAACCCCTGCGAGGTGAACGAGCAGGGCACCGTCACCATCCGCAAGGGAATCGGATACGCCGAGGAGACCTACGGCATCCCCGCCTGCTTCACCACGGGCAACAAGCTCGACCTGCCGGCCGCGGGCTGCACACTCCCGAAACCGGCAGCGGTCTCAGCACACTGAGGCGTCAGCACACTGAACTGACACCGAAGGAAAAGGGAAGGGAGGGGGCGGGGGCGGGGCGGGGCGGGGCGGGGCGGGGTGGGGAACGGCCGTTGTCCACACACCGGACCGGCCGCCCCCGCCCCCGCCTCCTGTCCCCGGCCCGTCCGGCCCGGCCCAGCCCGGCCCGGCCTGGTCCGGCCCGGGCTGTTCAGCCGTCGCCGTTACCGGTGGTCCTGTTCAGGCCGCGCCGCCGGTTCGAGCGGCGTACCACCTCGCCCGCGGCGAGTGTCACGGACGCCGCCGCCCTGACCCAGCGGGGCCCGCCACGCTGGGCCCACACCACACACACGCACCCGGCGGCAGCGAGCACCACGACACCGATCAGCACCAGAACCAGCATGTTTCTCCATCTCCGCGTTCCCCGTCCACCCCTACTGACGTCACAGGAACCCAGAGGCGTTCCAACAAGCGGCGTTCCAACAAGCGGCGTTCCAACAAGTGGTGTTCCAACAAGTGGTGTTCGCACAGGCGTTGCAGGCCGGCCGGGCACGGGCGGGGTGTGGTTCTTGACCTGGAGCGCGCACCAGATCGGAGGATGGGCCGCATGCACACCAACGACCCCCAGATCGTCCTCGGGACAATGGACTTCGGCACCCGCGTTGCCCCCGGCCGGGCTTTCGCGGTCCTCGACTCGTTCGTCGCCGGCGGCGGTGTCTGGCTCGACACCGCGAACTGCTACTCCTTCTGGGCCGACCCCAGCGGTACCGGCGGCGCCAGCGAGCGCCTGATCAGCGCGTGGCTGCGGGCCCGCCCGGGCGCTCGCGACGCTGTACGGATCGCGACGAAGGTGCGGCAGAACCCGCTGGTCCCGCACTCCTGGCCGCAGAGCGCCGAGGGTCTCTCCGCCCGCGCCGTCCGCGCCGGTGTGCAGGGGAGTCTGGAGCGCCTGGGAGTCGGTCATGTCGATCTGCTCTGGGCGCACGCCGAGGACCGGACCGTGCCGCTGGAGGAGACGGTCGGCGTGTTCGGCGACCTGGTCGCGAAGGGGGTGGCTCTGCGCATCGGGGCGGCCAACCACACCGCCTGGCGTGTCGGGCAGGCCCGGTCGCTCGCGCGGGAGCGGGGCGTGGAACCGTGGACGGCCCTGCAGCTGCGCCACTCGCTCGTCGGGCCGCGCCCGCTCACCCCCGTCGCGGAGGCGGGCCACCGCATGCTCACCCCCGAAGATCTGGACCTGGCGCGGTCGGAGGGGCTCGGGGTGTGGTCGTACAGCTCATTGCTGTGGGGTTCGTACGTACGCGCGGACAGGCCGCTTCCGCCCGCCTATGATCACCCCGGGACCACCCGGGTACTCGCGGTCCTGGACGATGTCGCCGGTGAGCTCGCGGCCACGAGGAACCAGGTCGTCCTCGCGTGGCTGATGCGGCAGGGGATCGATCCCATCGTCGGCGCGAGCCGGGTGGAACAGATCGAGGAGGCACTCGCCGCACGCCGGGTGCAACTCGACGACGAGCACGTGGCGCGCTTCGCCGAGGCGCGGTAGCAGCAGTCACGGAGGAGCCCGATGACCACCCTTTCCCCGGCAGCGGCCGCCGACCGTACCGGCGTCTCCATCGACACGCTGCGGTACTACGAGCGGGAAGGGCTCATCGGCCCGATCCGGCGCTCGGGCGGCGGGCGCAGGCAGTACACCGAGAGCGACGTCTTCTGGATCGGTCTGGTCACATGCTTCCGCGAGGCCGGTCTGGGGATCGCGGACCTGCGGGGGTTCATCGCCATCCTGCGCGCCGAGCACCCGCCGCAGGACCGGGTCGTCTTCCTCCGTGAGCGCCGTGCCGCCCTGCAGGAGCGGGTGGCGGCACTGGGCCGGGCCATGGAGGTCCTCGACGAGAAGATCGCCTACTACAGCTGAGCACAGCACCGGGACACGCGTGCACCGGAAGGAACACCCGTCACAGCACCGGCGCGGTGAAGCACCGGCACCGGCACCGGCACCGGCACCGGCAGTTTCTGTCGTCCAACACCGTTCGTACGGGGGCGGGTTGGTGCCAGGGCGGGGGCCCGGTCAGCTGTCCCGCAGGCGGCCGAAGTGTCAATCGCAGGGCCCGCCCGGGGTGCCGTGGCACTGCGGGCGGGCCCTGGACGTGTGTGCAGCCTGCGCGGGGGTGCCTGCGTTCGAGCAGTACCACTGGGGAATCACCCTCGCGGAAGTGAGTAGCATCCCCAGCACACCCGTCCACCACACAGCTAAAAGATGAGGGCCTCATGTCCACAGTCAACGCCGCATCCGGTGTGCAGGCCGAGTACGCACAGAAGGTCGCCGATGACCTCGCGGCCAACCAGAGTGAGCAAGACCGGGTCCGCGCCGAACTGGTGCGCCTGCAGGAGGAGTTGGTCCAGCTCGAGGAGAGCGGACAGGTCCTCGTGAAGATGCAGGACATCCTCGGCACCTCTGCCGGGCCGGCAGCCAAGCCCGGCAGGAAGCCGGCCAAGGTGCCCGCGGCACGCAGCCCCAGGAACAAGACCGCGACCGCCAAGAACACCGGCGCGAGGAACACCGGCGCGAAGAATGCCGGTGCGAAGACCCCGAAGGCGGGGCGCTCGCCGAAGGCCGGGGCCGAGCCCGTACGCCGCGCGAAGGCTCCCGCGAAGAAGGCTGCCCCCGCACAGGGTGCGGGCGGGCCCACATGGCTCGAGCTGGTGAGTTCCTGCCTCGCCGGGCACAGTGAGCCCAAGTCGTCCACCGAAGTCGCCGCCGCGGTGGCCCAGGCACACCCCGAGCGGGGTGTGCAGGTGACCGTCGTACGCAATGCTCTGGAGCAGGGCGTTGCCCGTGGGGTCATCGAGCGTTCCAAGCAGGGCCGTTCGGTCTACTACCAGACCAAGCCGGCCGGCACGGAGACCGCGGACAGCGGCGCGGCAACCGCCGCCTGAGAACCCCTCCCCCGCCTCCCGGTGAGGGTCCGGGGCGCGGACGGCGTGACCCATGCCGTGGAAACGGCTGGTGTGGGGGGAGGCTGTTCGTGCCGCACAGCGGGATTGCCCCCGGGGTGGTCACTGCCAGCCGGCTGCCCCGATCACCGATGCGGCAATGGCGGGGACGGAGCCTGTGGTGGTGTCGGTGGTGAAGTCCTCGACCGCGGCCCTGCCGAGGATGGTGTCCAGTTCACCGGACCGCTCCAGATGCCACCGCAGTGCTCCGGGCTCCCCGTCATGGCGGCGGGTCAGACGCCGGTGGACGACGGCCGGTTCGGCCCGCAGCAGACACACCGTGAGACCGACACCCACCGCAGCGGCCAGCTGCCGCCGCTCCTCCTGCCGCTCGACCACGCCGGCGAGTACGAGACGGGTCGCTCCAGCGGCGAGGTAGTTACCGGCGACGCTCCGCAGATTCCGCAGCAGCATGGTGAAGTTGAACCGGTCACCAGCAGGAGCGGGCCACGACTGGCTCAGCCAGTCGAGGTCGAGGACCGCGTGCGGGGTCCCGGCCCCGGCGAGCAGATCACCCACCGCGCCGGCAACGGTGGTTTTACCCACCCCGACAGTGCCGTTGATCAGCAGGGCCGAAGCGCCCAGAGGGCTGTCCGTGCACATCCCGGCATCGTACGCCGAGGTGCACGGCCCCCGGACGCCCTGTCCTGCGCGGCGCGGGCTGCTCCTTGGCCGCCGCGGAACTCACATCCGGTGGTACACACTCACCGCACCGCGGGATCAGATCCGGTGGTGCACACTCACCGCACCGCGGGTCTCAGATCCGGTGGTGCACACTCACCGCACCGCGGGTCTCAGATCCGGTGGTGCACACTCACCAGCCGCAGGTCCTTGGCCGGGCCCCGTACCGTCCACACCACCCGCCAGCGGTCCGCGGTGAGCACACTGAACTCGCCGCGGTAGACGTCCTCGGCGCACGGGTGGTCGGCCAGACAGTGTCCGCCGCGCAGGTCCAGCAGGTGGAAGGGGCGGCCGTCGGCGAACCGTACGAAGGCCGCCCCGTCGCCCGCCGGCTCGAAGAGATGCTCACGGGAAGCGGGCCGGGTCACCCCGCCCCAGGTGAACTCGCCGCGCTCGGCATGGAGCAGCCCGGTGGCGGGCTGTTCCCGGCGGGTGAAGCAGGCCGTGCCGCTGAACGTGCCGTTCCGGTCCTGGGACAGGTCGTACACGGTCCGCTCGACCCGCCACCGCCCGGCGAGGTAGCCCAGAGTGTCCGCCACCGGATGCAGCCGCCCGCCGGGCGGGACAGTGCCCTCGCCGCCTGCCGTGGTGTCCTGCCGTGTCACACCCACCGCCCCGCCCTCCCCTTGTCCCACCGTCACACTGCCCTGCCGGTCCGTCCCGCGTCGTGATGCTAGGCCCCGCCACCGCCCCGCCCCGGACCGGGCCCTGGACCGGGCCCGACGAACCCGCCGGTCCCACCAGTCCCATCGGCCAGGGCGTTGCCGTGGGCGTTGCTGTGGTTGTTGGCGGGCGGCAGCCTAGGCGGGTGCGGTGCCGGGGCCCTGGGAGGGCGGGGGGCCGGGGTCGCGGCGGGCGCCGGGCTCCAGCGGCGGGAGCGCGGGTGCGCCGTGCACGGTGCATTGGGGGCGGGCGTGCGGGGTGTCCTCGTCGGGGCGCAGTACGTCGGCCGGCACCGTGAACCACGCGAGCGCGGCGCCCAGCACCATGAGCCCGGCGCAGACCAGCACCGCCTGGCCGAAGGCGCGGTCGACGGTGGAGACGGTGCGGTATCCGCTGCCGGACAGGCCGACCGCGAGCGGCAGCGCGGCCACCGCGAGCAACTGGGCGACCCGGGCGGCGGCGTTGTTGACGCCGCTGGCGATTCCGGCCCGCCGTACGTCGACGGACGCCAGGACGGTCGCGGTCAGCGGTGCGACGAACATACTCATGCCCAGCCCGAGGACCAGCACGGCGGGCAGGACGTCCGCCCCGTACGAGCTGCCGGGATGCACCCGGTGCAGCAGGGCCAGGCCCGCCCCGGCGACCAGCGGTCCCAGGGTGAGCAGCGGGCGCGGGCCGGTCCGCTGGGCCAGGGCGCCGGCCGGCCCGGACAGCAGCATCATCAGGACGGTGATGGGCAGCGAGGCCACCCCGGCGGCCAGTGCCTCGTATCCCAGACCGTTCTGCAACTGGGTGGGCAGCAGGAAGAACACCCCGCCGATCGCCGCGTAGAGGCACAGGGTGACCAGGTTGACCGAGGTGAACAGCTTCACCCGGAACATTCCCAGGGGCAGCATGGGATGCCCGGTCCTGGCCTCCCGCCGCAGGAAGAGCGCGGTGAACAGCAGCCCGGCCGGCAGTGCCACGATCACCGCCGGCCCGAAACCGCCGGTCGCGTCGATCAGCGCGTAGGTGATGCCGGCCAGGCCGAGAGCGGCCAGAGCGGCGCCCGCCGCGTCGAACCGCCCGGCCGCCAGCCAGTCGCGGCTCTCGGGCACCCAGCGCACCGCGAGGAGCAGCACGGCCAGGGCCAGCGGGGCGTTGATGTAGAAGATCCAGCGCCAGCCCGGCCCGTCCACCAGCCAGCCGCCCAGGAAAGGGCCGACGGAGGTGGCCACGCCGCCCAGCCCCGACCACAGTCCGACCGCCTTGGCACGGTCCTGCTTGCGGAAGGTGCCCTGCACCAGGGCCAGTGAGCCGGGGGTGAGCAGTGCTCCGCCGGTTCCCTGCAGGGCGCGGGCGGCGATCAGCGCGCCGTCGTTGGGTGCGAGCCCGCACAGCACGGACGCCACCGCGAACCAGGCCACCCCGGTCATGAAGATCCGGCGCCGCCCGTAGCGGTCTCCGAGGCTGCCGCCGAGCAGGATCAGCCCGGCGAGCGGGAGCATGTACGCGGTGATGGTCCACTGGAGCGCCGAGAGCGGGACGTCGAAGTCGGCTCCGATGCGTGGCAGCGCGACGTTGACCACGGTGGCGTCCAGCATGGTCATGCCCGAGCCGAGGACCGCGCAGGCCAGCACACCACGCCCGGCCGGGGAAGCCAGCCGCAGACTCCCCGCCCGCCCGGAACCAGCCCGCCCGGAACCGGCCCGGCCCGCCGCCTCGGACACGGCACCGGCGGGAAAACCCCGGCCACGAGCCGTGTCACCGCCAGCCGGGCCGTCGAAGTCCGGGCCATCGCGGTCCATGCCGTCGAAGTCCTGGCCGTCGCGGTCCGGGCCGTCGAAGTCCGGGCCGTCGTGTGCCGTACCGTCGCGGTTCGTGCCGTCGCGGTCGCGGTCGGGGCCGTCGGGGTCGGGGCCGTGGTTCGCAGGGCCCTGGTCCACCCGTCACCTCCAGTGGCGTTGGCTGTACCGCCGAAGGGGGGTGGGGCAGGCGCCGCCGGCGGAACGGTTCGGCCCCAGCCTGGCGCAAGATCGCCACGCACGCACCGCCACGGGCGGACACACTGGTGTGGCGCTCACAGCCCGAGGTACAGGCGGACGGCTCCGGCCACAGCGGCCCCGGGGGGGCGAGCCCCCGTACACGGCGCCGGCGGCCGTTCACGGTCTTCCGCTGCGGGATACGAACCGAACCCGCACCGCTGTCACTCGGGCAGGTTCAGCTGCCAGGAGACACCGAAGCGGTCGTTCACCCAGCCGAACTTGGCACTGAAGCCGTACGAGCCCAGCGGCATGAGCTCCGTGCCCTGCTCGGCGAGGGCACCGTAGAGGCGGTCGAGCTCAGCCTCTGTGCCGCACTCGACGAACAGCGACACCGCCGGGGTGAACCCGAAGCCGTGCTTGACGTAACTGTCAACGCACATGAACCGCTGTCCGGCGAGCGAGAACGTAGCGCGCTGGACCGTGCCCGCCTCGCCGGGGCCGTCGGCGCCGTAGCGGGAGATGTCGACGATCTCCGCGTCCTCGAACAGCGACATGTAGAAAGTCAGCGCTTCCTCCGCCCTGCCCTCGAACATGAGAAAAGTGGTGATCTTCTGCGGGATCGATGCCATGGCGCTGCTCTCCGGACGCTCGTACTGGCCGGCCGAATCCTTCAGCCGGGGACTGGTCAGCCGGGTGCCGGTCAGCCCGGGAACGAGGCTAGGACCGGCGACCGACACCAGCTCCCTGGACACCACCGGGCCACGGCTTCCGGATCCTGCCCGACCGGAACCGGAACCAGAGACAGAGCCGGGGAGGGCGAGGGCGAGGCGACCCGCCGGGGGCGAACAGGAGCAGGGGCAGGATGCCCAGGGCTTAGCTGTGTGAGCTCTCCCTGGCCGGCGGGAGTGTTCCTGCGGGCCGGGTCCCGTGGATGTACTGGTCGGCCCAGGCGCTGATGATGTGGGCGGCGCGCTGGGCCTGGCCCCGGGCGGTCAGGAGATGGTCCGCTCCCTCGAGCGCGACGAAACTGCGCGGGTGGCGTGCCTCGCGGAAGATCTCCCCCGCGTTGTCGATACCGACAGTGGAGTCGGTGGGCGAGTGCAGGACGAGGAGCGGCAGGTTCAACTCGCTTATCCGGTCGCGCAGATGAGCCTGATGGACGTCTTCGACGAAGGCCCGCTTGAGGACCAGGGTCCGCCCGCCGACGAACCACTCGTGCGCCCCTTCGCTCAGGACACGGTCCATGACCGCGTCGTACTGCCGCTCGACGTGACTGGGATCGATGGGCGCCCCGATCGTGGCGAGCGCCCGGACACCAGTGGCCCCGGCCGCCGCGGCCAGCACGGCGGCGCCTCCCCACGAGTGCCCCACCAGCAGATCCACCGGAGTCCCCCGCTCCGCCATCAGCGTCACCGCGCGGATCGTGTCCTGAACCTTGATGGTGAAGGAACCGTCCCCCCAGTCACCGTCGGAGTCGGCGATCCCGAGGTTGTCGTAGCGCAGCATCCCGATCCCTTCGCGTGCCAGCTGCTTGCTGACACGCGAGGCGGCCGGCGAGTCCTTGCCGAGGGTGAACCCGTGCACGAACAGTCCCCAGCCCCGCGTCTCGCCCTCGGGAAGGTCGATCACTCCGGCCAGTTCAGGGCCGACAGTGCTCCGGAATCTCACTTTTTCACTCATGCTGTGATCACCTAGGCAAGGACTGTTCGCAGGACAAAAAAAGAGGGGGGCGGGGGCGCTGCCACCGGACCCGCACCACACCCGTCCACGCAGCATAAGAACGGTGAACGCGTGAGCATGTGAGCGTGTGGGCGCGGTGCTGGCCGCTGCCGGCGGGTTCAGACGACCGGTTCCTGCCCGGAGGCCGGTTTCGTGGTGAGCAGGGCGGTGATCTCCTCGGTGAGGCGCGGGCCGAGCTCGCCCCAGCCCTTCTTGTAGCCGTAGACGCTGAGCAGCGTACGGGCGTCGTAGTCGCCGTTCATGATCTCGATGTCGGAAGCCGTGATGAGCGCCGGGTGGGCGACACCCACGGCCGCTGAGATCTTCATCAGCTCCCTGCGCAGGGTCCGCAGGTAGACAGCCGCCCGGGTGGACTTGGAGACCGGGTCGATACCCCGGGCCAGCCGCGGGTTCTGGGTGGCGATACCGGTGGGGCACTTGTCGGTGTGGCACTTCTGCGACTGGATACAGCCGATCGAGAGCATCGCCTCACGCGCCACGTTGATCATGTCGGCGCCCAGAGCGAACGCGACCGCGGCGTTCTCGGGCAGACCGAGCTTGCCGGACGCGATGAACGTCAGATCGTCGGTCAGCCCCAGCTCGGCGAACGTGCCGTACACCCGGGAGAAACCCATCCGGAACGGCAGCGACACCGAGTCGGTGAAGGTCAGCGGCGCCGCCCCGGTACCGCCCTCACCACCGTCGATGGTCACGAAGTCGACACCGCGGTCCCCCCGCGCCATCAGCGTGGCCAGCTCCTGCCAGAAACCCATCTCGCCCACCGCGCTCTTGACCCCGACCGGCAGACCGGTCTCCGCGGCGATCAGCTCGACGAAGTCGAGCATCGAGTCCACGTCACTGAACGCGGTGTGCCGCGACGGAGAAGCACAGTCCTTGCCCAGCGGGATACCACGGATCTCAGCGATCTCCGGAGTCACCTTCGCACCCGGCAGCATCCCGCCGAGCCCCGGCTTGGCACCCTGGGAAAGCTTGATCTCTATCGCCTTGACCGGAGCACCGGCAACGACATCCTTGAGCTTGTCGATACTGAAAGTGCCGTCCTCGTTACGGCAGCCGAAGTACGCCGTACCGATCTGCAGAATGAGGTCACCACCGTTGCGGTGATACGGCGAGAGCCCGCCCTCCCCCGTGTTCTGCAGCGTGCCCGCCAGCGCCGCACCCTTGTTGAGCGCGGTGACCGCCGCACCGGAGAGCGACCCGAAACTCATCGCGGAAATATTCACCACACTCGCCGGCCGGAACGCCCCGGCACGCCCCCGCGGCCCGCCCAGCACCTTCGCCGAGGGCAACGGAGCCTGCGGATCATGCACATCGGGCAGCTCACCGGCGAACGTCCGCTGCTTGAGGTAAGCGTGCCCCTGCATGTGCTCGACGTCATTATCGGTCCCGAACCCGAAGTAGTTGTTCTCCTCCTTCGCCGACGCATAGATCCAGGTCCGCTGATCCCGGCTGAACGGCCGCTCCTCATCATTGGAGGTCACGATGTACTGCCGCAGCTCCGGCCCGATCGTCTCCAGCAGGTAACGGGCATGCCCGATCACCGGAAAGTTCCGCAGCAACGCGTGCTTCTTCTGAACGAGGTCACGGGCCGCCACCACCGCTACTGCTGCTGCGGTGGCCGCTGCGATACTCCGGGCGCGCATGAACGTTCCTCTCCTCGGGTACTCGGCTCCATCCCCCGTACGGTGGACGCCGCCATGTCAGGCATGAGACGCCGAGCACGACCAAACAGGCATCAGCGCCCCGTCGAAGAACACAGAATTCAAATATTAGAAGCCCACACGAAAACCCATGTGACCAGGGTCGCCAGACAGAACAGACCACCCACAACACAACACAGAACGCAGCCCAAGCAGCAGCCCGCCCCCGCGGCGGCCAGCCCAGCAGCGACCCGCCCGGTCGAAGGCGAGCGGCCCCACAGCAAGTGACCCAGCCGCAGCACACCCGCGGCAAGCGGCCACGCGGCAAGCGGCCACGCGGCAAGCGGCCACGCGGCAAGCGGCCACGCGGCAAGCGGCCACGCGGCAAGCGGCCACGCGGCGAGGGGCCACGCAGCCGGTGGGTCCGACGGCGGGTGGCCCCGCAACGGGCGGGTTCCGACAGCGGGGGGCGGCGGCGGGGGGCCGGCGGCGGGCACCCAAACACTGCCGGAGAACTACCGGCGATAACAGAGCGTGGCAACTGCGTGACCGCCGAACACCGTTCACGTACACATACACGTACCGGCAAGACAGCCAGCCGACACCCCCCAACACCAGACACCCGAAGAAAAGCGCCCGACCCCCGGCACCAAACACAGCATCGGCCGCAGCCAGCCGAGGCGAAGCGAGGCGCGAGCATTGCTGGGGCGAGGCAAGGGGTGTTGCCAAGCGGGGCGCGGGCATTGCTGGGGCGGGGCACGGGCGTTGCTGTGCGCTTTCGCCGGTACCGGTGCATGCCGCTCCGACGGCTCCGGTGGTGGTGCTGGTGCTGGTGCTGGTGGTGGTGACCATGCAGATAAGGGCGTCGACGAGCTCGTCGGAGGCAGTGCGCAATCTGCACGTGCTGAGGTGGCCGCTGAGCGTCATGCCCGCAATGCCGTGGGCACCGCCGAGCAGCAGGACACCGCAGCGGGGGTGTGTGTTCCGCTCCCCCACGAGGCTGGCGACAACGGGCAGGCCCGGCCCGCCCTTTCCCACACGTGCTGCCCGCCCCGCAGAACGGCCGGAACCACACCAGAGCCCCGGGACAGCGAAACTAGGCTCAAGACATGATCGAGACCGACCGGCTGCTCCTGCGGCCTCTCCGGCTGTCCGACCTCGACGCTTTCACCGAACTCCACGCCGACCCACAGGTCAGCCACTTCACCGGGACCTTCTCACGCCGGCAGGCACGAGAGCGGCTCACCAAGACCGAGCAGCAGTGGAACCAGCGAGGCCACGGCCTGTGCGCCATCGAACTCAAACCCAGCCACACATTCATCGGCCGCACCGGCCTGCAGTACTGGGAACAGTTCGACGAAGTCGAACTGGGCTGGACCCTCAAAACCAGCCACTGGGGACACGGATACGCAACCGAAGCCGCCCAGGCATGCCTGGACTGGGGCTTCAGCACACTCGACAACGACTACGTCACCGCCCTCATACGACCAGGCAACAACGCATCAATATCAGTAGCCCAACGCCTCGGATTCACCCCCCGCCGAGAAGACCAACTCCAGGACAACCCCATCACGGTGTACGCCCTGAACCGCCCAACCACCCCACCCCCACACTGATCCCCCACCATCAACACAACAACAACAGCAGCACCCTCCCCGCAGAGCGGGGCAACCACCACAACACCCAGCACCCAAACACCCCGGCACCCCCACCCCCGGAAAGCTCCGGAGGAACACCCCCAGGGGTGTTCCTCCGACCCCCCGGGGGGTGTTCCTCCGACCCCCGGGGGGTGTTCCTCCGACCCCCGGGGGGTGTTCCTCCGGGGGCCGGGGGGCCGGCCGCCGGCACCTGCCGTGCCACGCCCCCTTGATCCTGCCGCGCCGTGTCGTGCCGTTGTGAAGAAGCCCAGGAATCGAGCACCGCAGCAACAGCCTCGATCTCGACCAGCTGATCCTCGTAACCCAGCACCGTCACACCCATCAGCGTGCTCGAGACATCATGATCAGCGAACGCGTCCCGGACGACCCGCCACGCGGCCACCAAATCCTCCCGGCAAACCGACGCAACAAGAACCCGCGTACTGATGACGTCCTCGAGCGATACCCCGAAGCAGCCAGAGCAGTCCGCATACCCTCAACCGCCTTCGCCGCCCGGCCCGCACAATCCCCGACCGCAGCCGTCGAGCCGCCACCATTCAACGGACACGCCCCGGCTCCCGGCACACCCCCGCCCCCACACCAACCCACCCCACCCCCACCCCATCCCCCTCCGCCGGACAGGGAACAGGACCACAGAACCGGGGCCATCGCCGTACACGGGCAGTGACACAAAGTAGGAATCAGAGGCGCTGAAACCAGCGGACTGTGAGCCCGGACATAGGACCCCCGTCACACAGGACACCCCCTAGTAGACCCACACCCCACCCCCACCCCCACCAGCACAGGCCCCACAACACCCATGTCCGTTTTGTCACTATCTGGGGTCGTAGGTCACATAATTGCCACCAGCAGGGACCCTCTCGCAAGGTGATGGACATACCGGGAAGCCACACACCGGACCGGACGGAACACCACCGCCCGCCACCCACACACCGGCCCCACGACACACACCACGGCCACCACAGCCACCCGTGTCACCCACCCCCAGCCGGCCTCCCCACCACACCCCACCCGAAAGGCACCCCCATGACTGCCACCACCCCCCGCACCCTCCGCAAGACCACCATCACCGCCCTCGCCACCACCAGCGCCGCCGCCATCACCCTCACCCTCGCCCCCCACGCCCACGCCACCACACCCACACACACCACCACCCCCGTCTCCGCCGCCGCCATCACCACCGCAGCCATCACCAAACAGGCCCACCACACCGAAAAAACCGCACACCACACCACGAAAACCACAGCCACGAAGACCACGGCGAAGAAGACCCCCAGCGCCAAGCACACCGACGCCGTCACCGCGATCGTCAAAAGCACCAAATACAGCAACAACCTCGACGGCTGGATCAAGGAATCACTCGCCATCATGAAGACCAAACACATCCCCGGCAGCTACGAAGGCCTCCACCGCAACATCATGCGCGAATCCAGCGGCAACCCCCACGCCCAGAACAACTGGGACATCAACGCCCAGAACGGCATCCCCTCCAAGGGACTCCTCCAAGTCATCCAGCCCACCTTCGACACCTACCACGTCAAGGGCACCAAAAACAGCCTCACCGACCCCGTCGCCAACATCGTCGCCGCAGCCAACTACGCCGCCGACAAATACGGCACCATGGACAACGTCAACTCCGCCTACTAACCCCCACCAACGCCACCAAGTGCCGTGCGCCCGCCACCCCATGACACACTCACCACCGACAAGCACCTGACACCAGCAACACCCGGCCACAAGCGGAGCCAACGATGAAAGCAGTGCGATTCAGCCGGTTCGGCGGACCCGAAGTCCTCGAGACAACGGAACTCCCCGACCCGCACCCGGGCCCCGGCCAGATCCGCATCGCCGTACGCGCCGCCGGCATCAACCCCAGCGACTGGAAAAAGCGCAAGGGCCTCATGGACCAAGGGCTCCCCCAGACCCTCGGCCACGAAGCAGCAGGCACCGTCGACGAACTCGGCGAAGGCGTCACCGACACCGCCATCGGCGACCCCGTATTCGGCTTCACCGCCCAAGAAGGCGCCCAGGCCGAACTCGCAGTGCTCTCCCACTACGCACCCATCCCGCCGCCCCTCGACTTCACCGCCGCCGCAGCGCTGCCCGCCGCCATCGAAACGGCCACCCGCGCACTCGACCAGCTCGGCGCCGGACCCGGCACCACACTCCTCATCAACGGCGCCTCCGGCACCGTCGGCAGCGCCGCAGTACAACTCGCCGTGGTACGCGGCGCCCGCGTGCTGGGAACAGCCAGCCCCGCCAACCACGCATACCTCCGCACCCTCGGTGCCGAACCCCTCACCTACGGCCCCGGCCTCCCGGACCGGGTCCGCACACTCGCACCCGACGGCATCGACCTCGCACTCGACATCGCAGGCAACGGAATTCTGCCCGAGCTCAGCCAACTCACCGGCAGCGCCCAGCACGTCATCACACTCGCCGACGTCCCCGGAGCCCGCAAACACGGCGTCAGGTTCAGCACCGGGGAAAGCGGCCGGGCCCTCCACGCCCTCGACACCATCGGCGAACTGATCCAGTCCGGGCGCTTCCAGCCCCCGCCCACACATACCTTCCCGCTCGCCGATGCCGCCGAGGCGCACCAGGCCGGCGAGCACGGCCACCTACGCGGAAAGCTCGTACTCCTCGTCGGCTAGGACCACACCCACCCGCAAGGCCCACACACAAACACCCCCACCGGCGCACCCACCGGCACCCCCGCACCGGTGGGGGTGAACTACAACTCAGACAACCACCACCCGACGCCCCCGCGTATGACCGGCCTGGCTGTCGACATGTGCCGCCGCAGCCTCCGCGAGCCCGTACGACTTCTCCACCGGAATACGCAGCTCCCCCCGCGAAACCAGCAACACAGCCTCAACCAACGCCTCCACCACACTCCCCGCCACACCAGAAAACCGCACACCGAACTCCGGCGCATCGAGATCCGCGATCGAGACCACCCTCCCCGGATCACCCGTCAGCTCGACAAGCTCACGGATCACGCCCGAGCCGGCCAGATCAAGAGCCGCGTCGACATGGCCCAGCCGACGCACCCGCTCGACCCACCCCTCCCCGTACGTCGTGGCAATGGCACCCAAACCCCGCAGATACTCCTGGTTTCCGGCCCCTGCCGTACCGATCACCGCAATCCCACGACTTCGCGCAATCTGCAGCACCGCCGATCCAACTCCCCCGGACGCACCGCTGACCAGCAACGTCTGCCCCGGCCGCACACCGACTTCGCGGATGATGCGCAACGCGGTCTCCATCACAGACGGATACCCCGCCGCTTCCTCGAACGTCAGCCCCTCAGGCATCCCGGCCCAAGCCGACAACACCGCGAACTCGGCATATGTGCTGGCCCCTTCACCGAACACCTGATCACCGGCCTCGACTCCTTCAACGCCCTCACCTACCTCGTCCACCACTCCCGCGGCATCGATCCCGACCCCGGCGGGCAGCTCGGTCGGATGGGCCCCCAGGATCTGGCCCTCACGGATCCTCCAGTCGACGGGGTTCACACCCGCCGCCCGCACGGCAATGCGTATCTGGCCGGGGCCCGCGTGGGGCTCCTCGGCATCTATGAGTCGCAGAACTTCCGGACCGCCGAACTCGGCGAAGCTCATCTTCTTCATGCGGTGGACCATAACACTAACCGTTAGTCTTTTGAAGCTGCTACGGCTTCGCACCTGATAGCGTGAGGGCATGCCCGAGCAGTCCGGACGCCGCGAGCGCAAGAAGGCCGCGACCCGCCAGAAGATCGCCGACGCCGCCCTGCGGCTCTTCCTGGAACGCGGGTACGACGCCGTCGGCATCCGCGACGTGGCCGCCGAGGCCGACGTTGCCGTCACCACGCTCTTCTCCCACTTCGCCTCGAAAGAGGCCCTGGTGTTCGAGCAGGACGACAACTTCGAGCAACGCCTCACACAGGCCGCCACCGGCCGGCCACCGCACGCACCCCTCATCCCCGCACTGCACGAGGCGATCCAGGCCCTGGTGCAACACTGCACAGCAGACAGCGCCGCCCCGATCTGGCACATGATCGACACATCGCCCGCACTGCGCGAGTACGAAGAGTCGATGAGACTGCGCCACGCGGAAACGCTGGCAACAGCCATCGCCACCGACCACGGCCTGCCGCAGGCCACAACGGCCTGCCGGACCATCGCGAGGTTCGCGATCGACGCCTACTCCCTGGCCCGGGAGGCGGCCGATCCGCAGGCCGCCGTGGACGAGATCTTCCAGATGATCGAGGCAGCCTGGGAGGCCACCGACCTGTCCCGACACACGCGAGGAACTGTTCCTCCTGTCGGCTAGGTCAGGGAGCAGACGCTGCCCCGCCATTGTCAGCCTTTCGCTCCGTCACCTGTGGTGGCGGCATGACCGGTTCAGACCGCACCGGTTCAGGCAGTACCGGTTCAAGCGGCTCCCGTCCGGGCAGTACAGGTCCCGGCAAGGCCGGTTCAGGCAGCGTACGCAACAGCAGCCAGCTCACCACCGGCAACACCACCAGCGGAGCCAGCGCCGTACGGAGTGACGTCGCATCAGCGACAGCACCGATCAGCGGGCTGGCCAGACCACCAATGCTCACAGTCAGACCCAGTGTGATCCCGCTGGCCGTGCCGACCCTCGACGGCAAGTAGTCCTGCCCCAGGGTGACTTGGAGCGAGAACGGCACATACAGACCCACCGACGCCAGCGCCACGAACAGATAGAGCACCGGCCCGGGCACGGTCACAATCCCCGCCACCGCGACCGTCGTCGCGAGATACGACCAGCGGGCAACCGTCACCCGGTCCCACCGGCCCGCCAGGTTGCCGCCCAGCACAGAGCCCACCGCGCCGCCCAGGTAGAGCACGAACAGTGCGGCGGTGCCCGCCGGTGCGCTGCCCCCCATGCGCTGCTTGGCGTAGAGCGAGATGAAGGTGCTCAGGCCGATGAAGACGATGGAGCGGCAGACCACCACGAGCGACAGCTTCACGAACGAAGTACGGTCATCACGACGGGCGTTCACCGCCTCAGCGGCGCGCCCCGAGCCACTCCTCTCCAAGGCCCGCAGCGCCGGCACACAGAGCGCGCTTCCCGCCACGGCAGGGATCACGAGCAGCGGCGACAGCCGGAGACCGCCGGAGAGCACCACCGCCGAGACCATGAGCGGCGCCACCGCAAACCCGACGTTGCCACCGAGTGAGAACCACGCCATACCACTGTGGCTGCCGCCGCTGGCCAGCCGCGCGACCCGGGCCGACTCGGGGTGGTAGGCCGCCACACCGAGCCCCGAGAGCGCCACGAACACCAACGTCAGCTTGTAGGAGCCGCTCACGCCACTGAGCGCGATCCCGACTCCACCGAGCAGAGTGCTCACGGGCAGCAGCCACGGCATCGCCCACTTGTCGGTCAGCAGACCGAACACGGGCTGGGCCACCGACGACAGCAGTGACGCGGCGAGGACGATGCCGGACACGGCGGCATAGCTGTACGCGCGCTCAGCGACGAAGAACGGCACCAGCGCCGCCACCGAGCCCTGGTACACATCCACACATGCGTGGCCGACGGACAACAGAGGGATCAACTTGTTCCTGGACACATCTCCATGCTCGGCACACCGCGCCTGTCGCACTTCCAATATTCTGCCAACTGATACCGGAAAACGGCCATGCACCTCAGTCACCCCCTCGCCCCTCGATGGCTGCACGTGCCAGATCCGGCCACGCCTGCCGTACTTACCCGGGAGGTAATTGCCGGTCGCCCCCAGTGACGTCGAGGATGGCGACACCCCGCGTCCCCGCGAGGCGGACAGTGCCGACGCGGAGGCCCACGCAGGAGTCTCCGCACCAGAGTTGACACACGAAGAGCCACAGACGAGAGGAACCGCACCGTGCCTACAGCCAAACCCATGACAACCCGCCACGTGGTGGAGGAACTGCTCCACCGGATCGGTGAGGGCGACCCGGAACGGATCGCGGAGCTGTACGCAGAGAGGGGCGACTGGAAGCTGAACTGGCCGGACGCCGAACACGGGCGCACGGCCACCCCGTGGATCCGCCACCGGTCCACCCGCGCCGACGCTGCCGCGCACTATCGCGAGCTGGCCGAGCACCATGCCCCCGGGCTCGCGGCCACCAAGATCGAGCACATCCTCATCGACCGCTGCGACGCGGTCGTGCTCGGCGAGATCCGTCAGACCGCCCGGGCCACCGGACGCGCTTACCGGGCCCGGTTCGCGCTGCATCTCACGGTCGAGAACGGCCTCGTCACCCGGCACCACGTCTACGAGGACAGTCTCGCCGTGGCCCAGGCGTTCGCGACACCGTGAGCCATTCGGGAACCCCGGCGCGTCCCCGGCCATCTCCTTCACCGGACCGGGGCCCGGGACGGGCAGGGATGCCCCCGCGGCTCCTCGTTATCCGGAGACGAGATTCTGATGAGCCTTACGGGGACACCCTTCTTTCTGACGTCGATCGTGCTGGTGGCGGCGGCCCTCGCCCTGCCGTTGGTGTTCTGGAGCCGGATCCGCGGCCCCGGGGCGGTGCGGCACACCGCGCGTGTGGTCATGCTGCTCGTCGTCCAGGCCACCGGGGTGCTCCTGGTGTTCGTGATCGTCAACAACTCCAACGGTCTCTACGACAACTGGGACGACCTCCTGGGGACCGGCAACCATGTGAACGCCGCCGCCGATCTCGGCCCGGACGGAACCGGCGGCAAGTCCGTCAGAACCGAGCCACGGATCAAGCAGAGTTTCCGGCCCGCGGGCGACCCCCGGATGGGCCCCGGAGTGCAGGTCACCCAGCTCAAGGGGCGGATATCGGGGGTGTCGGGCGAGGTCTACGTCTGGCTGCCGCCGCAGTACGGTCAACCGGCCTATCGGCACCGGGACTTCCCGGTGGTCGAGGTGCTTCCCGGCTATCCCGGCTCGGCCCGGGCCTGGTTCGGGGCCCTCCAGGTGAATACGCAGCTCGCGCCGTTGATGCTGCGCGGTGAGGTGGCCCCGTACATCGTCGTCGCGCCCCGTACGACACTGCTGGGCAACGCCGACACCGGCTGTGCCAACATCCCCGGCAAGGTCAACGCGGACACCTGGCTGAGTGTTGACGTCCGCAAGATGGTGACGGACACCTTCCGGGCCGAGCGGAAGCCGGCAGGCTGGGCCGTCGCGGGCTACTCGGCGGGCGCGCACTGCGCGGTCGAGCTGGGGGTGAAACACCCGGACCGCTACCGGGCCGCGGTCGGTCTCTCCGGCTACAACGACCCGGTCGGCGAGCCGGCCTCGCTCACGGCGCGGACGCCTCGGCTGCGTGACCGCAACAACCCGTGGAAGATCCTCCAGCACGACCGGGTCCCGCCCAGGGTCGCGCTGTTCGTCTCCGGTGCGCCGACGGACGGCTACCCGGGAGCGCTCGCCCTCAAGCAGGTGGCCAAGCGCCCGACGACCGTACAGGCCGTGAGACTGCCCGCCGGCGCCGGCGGGCACGCCACCGTGGTGTGGAAGCAGCAGGTCCCGGAGGTCTTCCGCTGGCTGACGCACCAGGTCCCGATGCACTGACGGGGGCACCGGTCGAAGGCAGGGGGGAGCGCCCCGCGCGGTGCGGCGGGACGCTCCCCCGGGCGCGAGGCCCGTACAGCCGCGGCTACAGCTACAGGGTGCGCTCCAGTCGGTCGGCCAGCAGCTTGACGAAGCGTGCCGGATCGGTCAGTTCGCCGCCCTCGGCGAGCAGCGCCATGCCGTGGAGAAGCTCCGCCGTCTCTTCGAGACCGCCGAGACCGGTGTCGTCCGTCCGCGCCGTGTACGCCTTGTTCAACCCCGTGACCAGCGGGTGTCCCGGGTTGAGTTCGAGGATGCGCTTGACGTGCGGCACGGCCTGGCCCATGGCGCGGTACATGTTCTCCAGCGCCGGCGTCACATCGTGGGTGTCCGAGACGATGCACGCGGGTGAGACGGTGAGCCGCGAGGAGAGGCGCACCTCCTTGACGTTCTCGCCCAGCCGCTCCGTCATCCAGGTCAGCAGGGACTCGAACTCCTGCTGCTGCTTCTCGCGTTCGGTCCCGGCCTCCTTCTTCTCCGCCTCGGTGCCCAGGTCGACCTCGCCCTTGGCCACGGACCGCAGCTGCTTGCCGTCGAACTCCGGGACCGCCTCGACCCATACTTCGTCGACGGGGTCGGTGAGCAGGAGCACCTCGATGCCCTTGGCCCGGAACGCCTCCATGTGCGGGGAGTTCTCGATGGCCTGACGGGACTCACCCGTGAGGTAGAAGATGTGCTCCTGGCCCTCCTTCATGCGGTCCACGTACTGCCGCAGGGTGGCCGGCTCCTCGTCGCTGTGGGTGGTGGCGAAGGAGGAGACACCGAGGATGGCGTCGCGGTTCTCGAAGTCGCTCAGCAGTCCTTCCTTGAGGACGCGGCCGAACTCCCGCCAGAACGTGGCGTAGCGCTCCGGTTCGCCGGACATCATGTCCTTGACCGTCGACAGCACCTTCTTCGCCAGACGGCGGTGCATCAGCTGGATCTGCCGGTCCTGCTGGAGGATCTCGCGCGACACGTTGAGCGACAGGTCCTGCGCGTCGACCACACCCTTGACGAAGCGCAGATACGGCGGCATCAGCGCTTCGCAGTCGTCCATGATGAAGACGCGCTTCACATACAGCTGGATTCCGCGCTGGTAGCCCTGGGTGAAGAGGTCCTGCGGCGCGTGTGCCGGGATGAAGAGCAGCGCCTGGTACTCGAAGGTGCCCTCGGCCTGCAGCCTGATGGTTTCGAGGGGGCTGTTCCAGTCGTGGCTGATGTGCTTGTACAGCTCGTGGTACTCGTCGTCCGTGACCTCGTCGCGCGAGCGCGCCCAGAGCGCCTTCATCGAGTTCAGGGTCTCGGGCTCGGCCGGGGCGGCCGCGTCGGTGCCTTCGCCCGCGTCCTGACCCGCGTCCTCACCGGTGCCCGGCTCCGACTCGTTCTGCGCCGTGTCCGTGCCGGCCGCCGGTGCCTGGCTGATGAGCCGGACGGGCCAGGTGATGAAGTCCGAGTAGCGCTTGACGATCTCCCGGATCTTCCAGGGTGACGCGTAGTCGTACAGCCGGTCCTCGGAGTCCTCCGGCTTGAGCCGGAGGGTGACCGCGGTGCCCTGCGGCGCGTCGTCCACGGTCTCGACGGTGTACGTTCCCTCGCCGGTCGACACCCAGCGGGTGCCGTGACTCTCGCCCGCACGGCGGGTCAGCAGGGTGACCTCGTCAGCCACCATGAAGCTGGAGTAGAACCCGACACCGAACTGACCGATCAGACCGTCGGCGGCGGCGCCCTCCGCTTCCTTCTCCTTGAGCTCCTGGAGGAACTTGGCCGTACCCGAGTTCGCGATCGTGCCGATGAGCTGGACCACCTCATCGTGCGACATACCGATTCCGTTGTCGCGCACGGTGAGCGTACGAGCCTTCTCGTCCGGCTCTATGGCGATGTGCAGATCGGACACGTCCGCGCCGAGAGAGTCGTCGCGGAGGGCTTCGAGACGAAGTTTGTCGAGCGCGTCGGAGGCGTTGGAGACGAGTTCACGCAGGAACACGTCCTTGTTCGAGTAGATCGAGTGGATCATCATCTGCAGAAGCTGGCGCGCTTCCACCTGAAACTCGAACGTCTCTGTCGGCATAATCCGTGCTTCCTTCTCAGGTCATCAAGTGACGGGACTGACCTGGGAACTCTAGAACAGCCGACGGCTCCGCAGGTCCCGTTCACCGCTCCGGTGACAGGCGCCCGCGTACGGAACCACGGGCTCCGGACAGCGCCGGTCTCCCCGCACACCCCGACCTCAAGGTACGCCTTGCGTCATACCTTCGGGCGTGATTCACTACCGCAGGTACGAACCAAGTCGTACCAATCGGCAGCGGCGCACACGTCCGCTTCCGAGCGCCAGAGACAGAGCCAGAGCCAGAAACAGGGCCAGAGACATATTCAGGAGCGGGGTCATGAATCCGGAACGCAAAGTCGCCCTGGTCGTCGGGGCGAACGGGGTGGTCGGCCGCGACATCATCCAGCATCTTCGCGGTCTCGACGACTGGGAGATCATCGGCGCCTCCCGGCGCGGAGGCACGGACAGCGGCAGGGTCCGCTATGTCGCCGTGGATCTGCTCGACGCCGATGACGCCCGCGAGAAGCTCGGCGGGCTCAGCGAAGTGACGCACATCTTCTACGCGGCGTTCCAGGACCGGCCCACCTGGGCGGAGCTCGTACCGCCGAACCTCGCCATGCTGGTGAATTCCGTCGACGCCGTCGAGCCGGCGGCGTCCGGGCTGCGGCACATCAGCCTGATGCAAGGCTACAAGGTCTACGGCGCGCATCTGGGCCCGTTCAAAACACCGGCGAGGGAGACCGACGCGGGGCACATGCCGCCGGAGTTCAACGTGGACCAGCAGTCCTTCCTGGAGCGCAGGAGCCTTGGGAAGTCCTGGACCTGGTCGGCGATCCGGCCTTCGATGGTGGGTGGCGCCGCTCTGGGAAACCCGATGAACCTGGCTCTGGTCATCGCCGTGTACGCGTCCATTTCCAAGGAACTCGGCCTGCCCCTGCGCTTCCCCGGGAAGCCGGGCGCCTATACCGGCCTGTTCGAGATGACGGATGCCGGGCTGCTCGCGAAGGCGACTGTCTGGGCGGCGTCCGGCACGGACGGTGCGGGCCAGGCGTACAACATCGCCAACGGCGACCTGTTCCGCTGGGAGGAGATGTGGCCCAGGATCGCCGCGTACTTCGGGATGGACGTCGCCCCGCCGCTTCAGATGTCCCTCACCACCGTCATGGCCGACAAAGAGGCCCTGTGGAACGAGATGGCGGCCCGGTACGGTCTCACGCACTCGTACGAAGAGGTCTCCTGCTGGAATTTCGGCGATTTCGTGTTCGGGCTCGACTACGACATGTTCGCCGACACATCGAAGTCACGACGGGCCGGTTTTCACGAGTACGTCGAGACCGAGCAGATGTTCATCGGCATCTTCGACGAATTCCGCAGGCGGAAAATCATCCCCTGAGCCGTGCGGGCTGTCCGGTGCGCCGTTGGTCCGCTCATGAAGTCCCTTGACCTCAAGCACGGTTGATGACCGAGGCTCATGGCGCGGAACCGGTCCACCGGTTCGCCGGACAAGGAGGCTCGACAGTGCCGAAGTCACCCCGTACGACAGTGATCCAGTGGATCAGGGACCACGCTCACCACCTCACCACCCTGGATGTCCACGCCCCGCAGACCGACCTCCTCCCGCTGGCCGCACTCGTGGGCGACGCGCAGGTCGTGGCGCTCGGCACCTCGGCCCGCCAGGCCCACGAGCTGTCCGCTTTCTCGCACAGAGTCGCGCGGTTCCTGGTCGAGGAGATGGGGTTCCGTTCCCTGGCTCTGGAAGGAGACGACCCGGAGAGGCTCGGCCTCGGCGCGCACATCGGCACAGGGCAAGGCACCCCGCGCACCCTCTCCCCTTCGTCCCCTCCCCTGACACACCGGAACTGCGGGAGCTACCTCCGCGAGCACTTCGGAGCCGGTTATGTGCCCATCGGTGTCATGTTCCACCACGGCATGGCCCCCTGTCCGATCCCCGCCCCGCCGCCGGAGTTCGCCGACGCGGTCCTGGGGGACGCGGGTCTGGATGCCTTCTTCCTCGACCTGCACGCGGAAGGCCCCGCCCCCGTGCGGTCCTGGCTCGACGAACCGGGCAGGACCCGCATGATCGGCCCGGCCTACGACGCCGCGGACAACGCCGCCTATCACCTGGCAGGGGGCTCTCTCTCGGCCTGGTTCGACGTCATTCTGCACGCCCGGAGTGTCACCCCGACCCGGCCGCTGTCCGCCGTATCGAGCTGACCGGACAAGGCTGTTCCGGTACGGAGAGACATCGTCGGTCAGTCGTCCCCACCCCGCCGTAGGGCCGACATTGCGGCGCTGCGGGCCATCCAGCAGAATGCGGGCATGACGGGTGAACCGAAATCGGCCGACGACTCTTCCGGAAGCGGCATGTCGCCGGACTTGCGGGCATCCGACCGGGAGCGGGACCAGGTCGTCGAGATTCTGCAAGTGGCGGCGGGCGACGGCCGGCTCACCGCAGCCGAGCTGGACGAGCGTCTGGACGCCGCACTGTCGGCCCGCACCATGGGCCAACTCGCCGAGCTGACCGCCGATCTGCCCTCGGACGGTATGCCGCCGCAAGCCAGGGAACTGGTACGGATCGACCAGCGTTTCGGCGACATCACCCGAAACGGCCGCTGGCTGGTCCCGCGCCGCATGGAGATCCGGATGATGTTCGGCGACGCGAAGCTGGACTTCACCGATGCGGTGATCACCCACAGCACCCTGCACATCGATGTCGACCTGCGTATCGGGGGAAACCTCATTCTGGTCACCCGGCCGGGCATCGTGATCGACACCGACGATCTGGAACGCAGCAGCGGCGACATCAAGATCCGGCCCTCATCCGCCCCGGACTCCCCCGTCACGCTGCGGGTCCGGCTGTCCGGGCGGTCCCGCGGCGGTGACATCACCGCCCGTCCCCCGCACCGCAAGCCGTCGGAATGGCTGCGCCGCCGCACCCCGAAAAGTATCGGCCGCTGAGGGACGGGAACCCGGACACCCCCTCAGTACGGGAGACCCACCGAGCGGGATTCGCGGTGTTACGCCGACGAGCGCGCGGCCCGGCTCTCCCGGGCCAGCAGTCCCAGCAGGCCGGGGAACCGCTGCTCGACCTCCGGCCGCCTGAGTCGCACCCCACGACGGTTGCCGTAGTCCACATCCGTGACCAGACCGGACTCGCGCAGCACTCGGAAGTGATGGGTACAAGTCGACTTCGACACCGGCAAGTTGAATGAGGCGCAGGTGCGCTCCGGATCCCCCTGCTCGGCGATCAGCTCCGTCACGACACGGCGGCGCAGCGGATCGGAGAGAGCCGTCAGGACCTTGCCGAAGTCCATTTCCTCCGGGCTCGGATGCCCCAGCTCGTCTGCCATGATCACTCACCCTCGGATACGGATTGCCTCGTACCGCTCAGTCCGGCCCACCCTTACAGGTATTAACGCAATCATACCTAGGGGCCGGGAGCCCACCCCTGCGTGGAACGGCACCGCGACGCTCGGCTCCCCCGGGCCGGGGAACCGAGCGTCGCGGTGCCGATCCGTGATTCAGGACATCAGGGGATCAGCCCATCAGCGCATCAGCGCATCAGGAGAAGATGACCGAGCGCAGCTTCAGACGCTCCGACGCGTGCCCTCCGTGAGGTCGTAGAGCGAAGTGGTCGCCCCTGCAGTCGGCGCCGGAGAAGACGACGGCCGTGGCGTCCGTGAAGTTGCGCGGGCTGTCGGCAGCGGGCGTGATCCACTCCTCCGCCGCCTCGGGGAGCGTGATGCACTCCCGGCTCGGGGGATTGACCAGGCGGCCCAGTTCCGGGGCGCCGCTGGAATCATGGAAGACGTAGACGAATTCGCCTTCCGCCGCCTGGGCTGAACCGGAGAACGTCAGCGTCAGGGCGGCCGCGCCCAGGGCGGCGGTGACGACGCGGCGGAAGGTACGGCGCGGACGGGGCTGAGGGTTCATGACGGAGTCCCTTCGTGACGGTGCGTGTGTGCGCTCCCGATCTGCCCCGCCTCACACACCGTGACACTTCCGTCACTCCAAGGAGTGGATATCCAGAGGAATCCGCTCAGTGGCCCGCAGCCGCCCGCACCTTGCTGTTCAGATCGCGATGGATGACGCGGGACGCACCCTCGATGGCGTCGATGCCGTACGCCATGGTGTGGTTTCCGGTGGAGAGAACCGTCATGCCGTAGTCATGGCCCTTCCCGGTGAAGAACCCGACGCTGTGCACCCGCCAGCCGTCCTTCGCACGCGAGAGCCAGCCGTTCTTGACGTGCGTCGTGGCAGTGGCCGGTGATCCCGTGGGCACGCCCCACTTCTGGTCGGCCTCGACCTTGGACATCAGCCCCAGGGCGTAGCCCCGCGAGGTCTCGCTCAGCACCGAGTTCTTGGTGGTGAGGAGCTGCATGAGGGTGAGCTGGTCCGCCGCCGTGATCTGGGTGAGGCCCCATGTTCCACCGGAGCCCGGGACGGTGTGCCGCATCTTCGCGAGCCCGAGGAAATGCTTGACGCGGGCCGCTCCGAGCTGATTCCAGAGAGCGGAGGTGGAGTCGTTGTCGGACTTCGTGATCATCGCGGTGGTCAGTTTCACCTCGCGCGCGGTCAGCTTGCGGTGCGACTCCTCGGCCTCCCGCAGCAGCGTCCCCAGCACTGTGACCTTCACCACGCTCGCCGAGTCGAAGTGCGTTCCCGCCCGGAACTCGCAGCTGGTCCCGGTCTTGCGGTCGTAGACAGCCAGCGCGGAGGAGTCCTTGCGGCCCTTGAGCGCGCCGGCGATGTCGTGCGACAGCTCGGGGGCCAGGCCGGCCTTCTTGGAGGTGCAGACGACCTTCGAGCCGCCCACAGCGGCGCTCGCGGAGCCGGTGGCGCTCTTCGGGGCCCCTGCGGTGCTCGCCGAGGCCGTGCCCGCCCCGACGAACGGGCTGAGCAGCGCTCCGGCTGCCACAGAAACGGCGAGTCCGCGCCGCGCGCAGGCCGGTATGCGTGATCGGTGCATGGAGGTACGTCCTGTTCCCGCGGTGGCTCGAAGTCGATATCGCCCGACTTCGCACAACCGGGCCGGAAGGCCGGTCTACCGCTGCTTCGGTGGAGTTCCGCCCGGCAGGACGGTCTGCGGTGGACAGCCCGGATCCGGGGCGTGACCCGCAGGGAGAGTTGCCGGACGGGGGCCGGCCGCCGTGCGGGCCGACTCGGATTCCCGTTCCTGGATCAGACCAACCGTAGAGGCATCCGCGGCCCAAACATCGGACACACGGTGCGGAATGTCCGTTTTGAGTAGGTATGTCGACGTGTGATATTCGCCAACCCTGCGACCACGCCCCAGTACCGCCCACACGAGGCCGGAGCGGCCGCGCCAACACCCCCGCCACGGACACCTCGGCCCCATTTCAGGGACCCCGCCCGGCCCCACGCCCGCACCCTCCGAAGTCACCCGCGGGCGAACGTCCGGCAGCCTACTGACCGAGCCCCGACCCCCAACACCCCAGCCCGGCAGCGGCTGTTCACATCCCCCGCCCCGAGGCTCCACGCCATCCGCCCACGCCCGTCCATGACTTCGGGCCACAACCTTGACAGCCCTCTTGGTCTAGTCCAATCTCATGTCTGCACGCCGTCAAGTTGTCGCCCAGGCCGACCCCTTGCTCCTCCGGCCCACTGCACCTTGATGACGTTCCCCACTGTCATCGAAAGGACCGGACCATGCGTCGACGTCCCCCCACCACGTCACGTCGAACGACCTCCGCCTCCCGGGCCGCCGCCGTTCTCGCGGCCGCCGGGCTGGCCGTAGCCGGAGCCGCCCTGACCGCCGGTCCCGCAGCGGCGACACCGGTGAGCGTCAAGGCCGCCGCGAGCTTCGCCCCGTACACGGACATGTCCAACTCCCAGGAAGGGCTGCTCGACACCGCGATCACCCAGCACGGGGTCAAGACGTTCACCGCCGGATTCGTCATCGGCTCCGGGTGCAACCAGATCTGGGGCGACACACTCCCGGTGGGCGGCGACTCGTACACCGACCCGCTGATCAGCAACGCGAAGTCCGAGGGCGCATCCGTCATCGTGTCGTCGGGCGGCGCGGCCGGGCTGCCGCTCGCCTGGAGCTGTACGGACCAGAGCGCGATCAACGCCGGGTACCAGAAGATCATCGACTCGTACGGTCCCAGCTCGCTCGACTTCGACATCGAGGGCGGTGCCATCGCGGACACCGCTGCCGCGGCCCGCAACATGAGCGCGATGAAGACGCTCAAGGCGGCGAATCCGGGCCTGACGTTCTCGGTCACCCTGCCCGTCCTGCCCGACGGCCTCACGGCCGACGGCGTCAACATCCTCAAGGCCGCCAAGGACGCGGGCGTCAAAATCGACGTCGTCAACGTCATGACCATGGACTACTACCAGGGCTCCCAGGACATGGGGCAGGCGGCGATCAGCGCGGGGAAGGCCACCCTCGCGCAGATGCAGTCGGTCGACCCGAGCTACACCTACGCCAATCTCGGCATCACGCCCATGATCGGTGTGAACGACGACGGTTCGGTCTTCTCGACGGCCGACGCCTCGACGGTGAAGAGCTGGGCCGACAGCAACGGTGTGGGGCGGCTGTCGTACTGGTCGGTCAACCGGGATCAGTCCTGCGGCTCCGTCACCACGGCTGCTTCGCCGACGTGCAGCGGTGTGACCCAGGGCCAGCTGGCCTTCGCGGACATCCTGGGCGGCTGACCGGAGCAGTCAGTACGCATCAGCCTCCCGCACAACGGAGTTCGGACGGCCGGGCCCCAACGAGCCACAGGGGCCCGGCCGTCGCGCGGACCCGGCCCGCCTGCCGTCCGCACCGGGAGCAGAGAGCCGGTCACGGGAAACCCGCACATAGTCACTGGTGCCCGAACCCCGTTTGCGCCGATCATGGGGCCATGATCGGTGCAAACGCCGTCCTCGGCGTATCAGCGGTGTCACTCGGGATGGTGCTCACCCCAGGGCCCAACATGATGTACCTCGTCTCGCGCAGCATCACCCAGGGCCGACGCGCCGGAGTGATATCGCTGGCCGGGGTGGCCGTCGGCTTTCTCGTCTATCTCAGCGCGGCCAACCTCGGGCTCTCCGTCGTCTTCCTGGCCGTCCCCGAGCTCTATCTGACCGTGAAGCTCGCCGGTGCCGCCTATCTGGCATGGCTGGCCTGGAAGGCCCTGCGCCCCGGAGGCACATCGGTCTTCGCCCCTCAGGAGCTGCCACCGGACTCCTCCCGGCGCCTCTTCACCATGGGCCTCGTGACCAACCTGCTCAACCCGAAGATCGCCATCATGTATCTCTCGCTCATCCCGCAGTTCATCGACCTCCACGCGGGACACGTCCTCCTCCAGGGCTTCGTACTGGGCGGCATCCAGATCGCCGTCAGTCTCGCGGTGAACCTGGCCATCGCTCTGGCCGCGGGAACCATCGCCGTCTTTCTCGCACGGCGCCCGGTGTGGCTGCGGGTCCAGCGGTATCTCATGGGAACCGTCCTCGGCGCACTGGCCGTGAAGCTCGCGACGGACCGGGCTCCGGCGGCCACCGCCTGAGCGACGGCCGCATCCGTCGCAGCCCCTGTTTGGTGCTGACGGTCCGGCCTGGTGAGGATGGGGAGCATGAACCAGATCCAGACGCTCTCGGCCACCGACGTCGCGGCGGCCGCAGACCGAATCCGCCCTCATGTCCGCCGCACACCCCTGCTGGACCTGGAGATCGACGGACGCCGTGTCGTCCTCAAGCTGGAGTACCTGCAGCGCAGCGGTTCGTTCAAACTGCGCGGTGCGGTCAACGCGATGCTGGAATCGGCGGCGGACGGCCACATCGTCGCCGCTTCCGGCGGCAATCACGGTCTCGCCGTCGCCACCGCCGCCGCACTGCTCGGCCTCCCGGCGACCATCTACCTCCCCGAGACGGCCCCCGAGGCGAAGGCCCGGCGCATCGAGGAGGCCGGCGCGCGGCTGATACGGCATGGCGCGACCTTCGCCGAGGCCGCCGAGGCCGCGCAGCAGGCCGCCGAGCGGCCCGGCTCCCGCTTCCTCCACCCGTACAACGATCCGGCGGTCGTCGCGGGGCAGGGCACCCTGGCGGCCGAGGTGGTGGCCGATGTCCCCGGGACGGACGCCTTCGCTGTCGCCGCGGGCGGAGGCGGACTCACCGCGGGCACGGCACTCGCGGCGGGCGGGCGTCATGTGGTGGCCGTCGAACCCGACGGCTGCCGTGCGCTGCACGACGCGCTCGCGGCGGGCGAACCGGTGAACTCCCCTGTGGACTCGGTCGCTTCGTCGGCGCTGGGTGCTTCGCAGATCGGTGCGGTGCCGTTCGGCATCGTTACTTCGTACGAGGTGGAGTCGGTGCTCGTCAGCGACGAAGAAATCCTCCGGGCCCGCGACCGTCTGTGGGAGGAGTGCCGGATCGCCGTGGAGCCCGCGGCTGCCGCCTCCTTCGCCGCGTGGCTGGCAGGCAAGGTGCCGGGACAGCTGCCGTGTGTGGTGCTGTGCGGCGCGAACGCCGACTGGACGGCCGGCTGAGCCCTGGCCCCGCGGCCCGTACGCGCACTCACACATCGACACGTGAGCAGGCCGGGCCGCACTCACTACCGCATGCCGCGGCCGGCCACACACTCGTACCGGATGACACGGCCGGCCGTCTCGCACCGCGTGCTGCGGCCGGCTCGCCTCGTACCGCGTGATCCGGTCGTACCGCGTGATCCGGCCAGGAAGGATCTCCCTAGGCTGACGCCCATGTCCACCACACCCGCATATGACATCGTCGCCACCGATCTGGACGGCACCCTGCTGCGCCGCGGTGACACGGTGAGCCCCCGTTCCCGTGCCGCGCTGGCCCTGGCCGCCGAGGCCGGGGCCAGGCATCTGATCGTCACCGGGCGGTCGCTCCCCGGCGTCCTCGGACTGATCGGCGCTCTGGAGTACCGCGGCCCTGTCGTCTGCGGGCAGGGCACCCAGCTGTACGACGCCGGGTCGGCGCGGATGCTGAACTCCGTGACGCTCGACCGTGAATCGGCCGACACGGCGCTCGGCAAGATCGAGGCCGAGACGGGGCCGGTCTTCGCCGCTGTCGATCAGGACGGGCCGGACGGCCGGACACTGGCCGAGCCGGGGTACCTGATGCCGCACCCCGCGCTGCCCGTCCTGCGGGTCGGGCAGCGGTCGGAGCTCTGGGCCAGGCCCGTCATCAAGGTCCTCATACGTCACCCGCTGCTGTCGGACGACGCGCTGGCGCCCGTCGCCCGTACCGCGGTGGGCGATCTGGCCACCGTCACGATGGCGGGCCCCGGCACCGTGGAGCTCGCGCCCCACGGTGTCGACAAGGGCACCGGAGTCGCCCTGGCCGCCGAGGTGTTGGGTCATGACCCGGCGCGGCTGCTCGCGTTCGGCGACATGCCCAACGACCTGCCGATGTTCCGCCGCGCCGGACACGCGGTGGCCATGGCCAACGCCCATCCCGAACTCATCGCCGCCGCGGACGAGGTGACGCTCTCCAACGAGGAAGACGGGATAGCGGTCGTCCTGGAGCGCCTCTTCGGCTGAACCGGACCTCAGGGCTCCGCGGCGCCCGGCATCAGATCTTCTTCAGGAACGCGTCGGCGATGGCCTGGTACCCGGTGTCATTGGCATGGATGTCGCCGCGCGCCATGTTCGTCCACTGCATGACGCGCGCCACGTTCAACGGCACCTGCTGTCCGTTCAGCGGAGCCGTCGGGAGGAAGGAGTTGGTACGGAACGCGGACGCCACATCGGCGGTCGGCACCCCGTGAGCGGCGTCGGCCAGCCCGATCGTGGTGTTGAGGGTGTCGGCGAGCGGTACGGAGAGAGTGGCCGCCGCCTTGCCCTGAGTGCCCGTCAGCCAGGCTGCCAGGAAGGGGTCGTAGAGATTCATGCCGACGATCCGGGTCTGCGGTCCCGCCGCCGCCTTCAGCCGGCCCAGGATGGTGTGGAGACCTGAACCCACCTTCCCCACACCGGAAACGGCGCATCCGAGGTCGATGTTCCCGTCCGTCAGACAGCCGTCGACGTCGTTGGCGCCGATGTCCAGGGTCACCACCACCCGGTCGTCGTGGTGGAGGCGGAGGAAGTGCTCGGCCTCGGCCAGCTGCGAGCCGGTGTACGAATGCGGGTAGGGGCAGGGGCCGTCGATCATGGAGCCGGTGGTCTCGCCGGGACACCCGAGCCCGACGAAGTCGAAGGGCTGTCCCGCACCGGCCGCGCGGGCCGACAGCGTCCGGGCGATGTCCTGGGCGTAGCCGCGGCCTGTGACATGTCCGCCGCCGGGCAGCGTCTGGTATCCGGCGGCCAGTGAGTCGCCCAACGCCAGGTAGTAGCGCGGTGCCGCGGCTCCGGTGGCGGAGGCCGGGGCGGAGAAGCCCAGCAGCGCGACCGCGGCGAGGAGCACGGCCGTCAGCGCGAGCCGGGCGGGTCTGAACAGGGAAACGCGCATGGAGCCTCCAACGGTGAGTACGGAGAACTCCGTTGAGGCTACTGTCTGGTAGGGCGGCTGAGTAGGCCCGGAACAAGAACTCGCCACAGCCTGCGGGCCGTTCGGAATCCAGACTTCTTACGGGGCGGGGCGCACGGGACAGCGTCGCACGGTGACCGGAGTCGGCACGGGGACGGGGACGGGGACGGGGACGGGGACGGAAGCCGTACGGGCTGGAGTCGCACAAGGCCGGAGTCGCACGGGGCTGGAGATGTACGGGCCGGGAGCATACGCGCCGAACAGGCCGCGGCCTTACGCGACGCTCGCCCCGGTCGTCGCCCGCGCAGGCGGCCCGTCCCACTGGGTGCGCGCCGCGGCCAGTGCGGTGCGGTAGGCGGCGTAGCCGTCCTCGTACACCTCGCGGCACCCCTCCCCCGGCTCGACGGTGTGGAACAACTGCGCTTTCGTACCGGCAGGTTCACCGAGGAAGCGGCGGGCCACCCGTACCGCGCCGAGCGCCCCCACCTCGCTCTCCACCGGGACGCGGATCTCCCGGCCCAGGATGTCGGCGAAGAGCTGGGTCCACGGGCCCGACCTGGTGCCGCCGCCGCACGCGGCGAGCGTGCCGGAGAGCCCTGCGGCCTCCAGGCAGTGGCGCGCGGCGTAGCCGATGGCCTCGCACATGGCGCGGACCACGTCGGCGCGGGTGTGCGCGAGGGTGAGTCCGTCCAGTTGGCCGCGGGCCTGCGGGTCGACGAAGGGCGCGCGCTCCCCCGCGTCGGAGAGGAACGGCAGCGCCGTGACTCCGCGGGCGCCCGGCGTGCTGTCCGCGAGCAGGGCACCGAGGTCGGCGGTGGCGGTGCCGGTGAGCGTGAGGATCCATTCGAGGGCGGCGGTGCCGACCATGGCCGGCATGGAGCGCAGCCAGCGGCCCGGGTCGGGGGTGCAGAGCGACATGCCGGCCGGTTCGGCGTAACTGTCCGTGCGGGCACGGTCGGTGAGCACCTGGCAGGCGAGGGTGGTGCCGACGATCAGCAGGCCGTCGCCCACCTCCCGCACCCCGCTGCCGATGGCGCAGGCCGGCAGGTCGTAGGGGCCCGAGGTGAGCGGCAGCCCCACGGGCAGGTCCAGGAGCGCGGCGCCCTGTGTGTCGAGGCTGAGGACGGTGCCGGGGGCCGCCGGGGGCGCCAGCAGACGGGCCTGGCTCTCGATTCCGCAGGCGGCGAGCGCCTCCTGTGCGTAGGTACGGGTCACCGGGTCGAGGAACGGCAGTGTCGCGTCGGACGCGTCCACGCTGATGCTGCCGGTGAGGCGCTGGGCGACGGCGTCCACGCAGTACCCGGCGACGGCCGCACTTCGCAGGCTCTCCGGTTCGTGTTCCTGAAGGTGGGCGAGGAGCGGGGCATGGCAGCCGGGGAACATGCCGGAGCCGGTCCGCGTGTACACCCGCTGTACGGTGCCGTCCGCCAGCCACCCGGCGACCCGGTCGGATGCGCGCCCGTCCATCCAGGAGATGGCCGGGCGGACCGCGCGGCCCTGCCCGTCGCGCAGCCACAGGCCGTCGCCCTGGCCGGTGAGGGCGAGTGCGGCGGGTGGCGCGGGCAGTGCGGCGGTGGTCTCCCGTACGACTTCGGCGACGGTACGGACGACATCGTCGAGATCCTGCTCGACGCGGCTTCCCGGGAGCCGCTCCAGGTGACTGCGGCGGGTCGCGGAGGCGAGCGGCCGGCCCTCGCCGTCGAAGGCGACGGCTTTGGTGACGGAGGTGCCGATGTCCACGCCGATGATGACGCTCATGGCCGCGCGGCCTCCTGGACCTCGGGGTTGGCGGGGTGGGCCAGTTTCTCGCCGCGCAGAAAGCGGCCGGCCTCGGCCGCGGTGATGGCGGCGGCGCGGTGGGCGGTCTGGCGGGTGGCCCCGGCCAGGTGCGGGGCGGTGACGACGTTCGGCACGGTGTGCAACTGCCAGTCCGCGGGCGGCGGTTCGATGTCGTAGACGTCGAGGGCGAGGGCTCCGATTCGGCCGCTCCGCAGCAGTTCCGGCAGTGGGGCGTAGTCGAGGAGGCCGCCGCGGGCGGAGTTGACCAGGACCGCTCCGGCGGGGAGCAGACCGAGCTTCTCGGCGTCGATGAGGTGGTGGGTCTCGGGTGTGAGCCTGGCGTGCAGGCTCACCACGCTGCTGCGCGTGAGGAGTTGGTCGAGGGTGACCGGTTCGACGCCGTCGGCGCGGGCGGCGACGGGGTCGGTGTACGGGTCGGCGACCAGGACATGGGCGCCGAAGGCGCGCAGCACGCGGGCGACGATGCGGCCGATGGCGCCGTACCCGACGAGGCCGACGGTGGCGCCGTCGAGTTCGGTGCCCGCTTCGTCGTACGCGTAGAAGTCCCCGCGCCAGACGCCGCGCTTGAGTTCGGCGTCCGCTGTGGGGATCCGGCGCATGGCGGTCAGCATCAGACCGATGGCGAATTCCGCCGCCGCCGGGGCGTTGCGGCCGGGTGCGAAGGAGACGGCGACGCCGTGCCGGGTGGCGGCGGCGAGGTCGACGTTGACCGGGCCGCCCCGGGAGACGGCGACCATGCGGAGGTCGGGGCAGGCGGCGAAGACCCGCTCCGTGAACGGGGCCATCTGGGTGACGCAGAGGGCGGCGCCTTCGAGGGCCGCGATCATCTGGTCCTCGGTGCCGCTGGCCTCGTGGACGTCGCCGACCGGGCCGAAGGGCTCGTGCGGCCAGGGCAGGGTGAGTTCGCCGATCTCCACGGCTCCGCCGGGCTCGGCGGCGGTGTCCAGCTCTTCGCGGAGGGCGGTACGGAGCAGAGCGGGGAGGACGAAGTGGTCACCGGCGGCGAGGATGCGCATGGGCTGGGCCCTTCTTCGGGTCACGGGGGCGCGGTGCGTCAGCGGTGCCGCACCTGCCCGGCCGCTGCATCGCTATCATGGGCGTTGATAGATTTAACATCATCGTTTTGAAGAATCAATGGGCCGACACGGTCCCGGCGGTCCCGTCCCGGGCGTGGGCGGCCCGCCGCGAGGGAGGGAGATCCGATGGAGGCCCGGCTGCTGCTGGTACGGCACGGCGAGACGCGGTGGCATGCGGAGAACCGGTACGCGGGGGTCTCCGACGTACCGCTGACGACGAAGGGCCTGGCGCAGGCGGAGGATCTCGCGGACTGGGCGCGGCTGCGCGGTGTCGACGCGGTGGCCTGCTCGCCGGTCAGCCGGGCCCTGCTCACCGCCCGTCCGGCCGCCCGGGCGCTCGGCGCGGAGCCCGAGGTCGTCGAGGCTCTGCGCGAGGTGGACTTCGGCTGGGGCGAGGGCCGCACCATCGCGGAGATGGCCGCCGAGGACGCCGATGCGGTGCGCCGGTTCCGCGAGGATGCGGAGACCGGGGCCTTCCCCGGTTCCGAGCCGCCGTCGGCCGCCGCGGCCCGAGCGTCGCAGGCGCTGCGGGCCCTGGCCGGGCGCCACCCAGGTGCGACGGTCCTGGTGGTGGCACACAACACGCTGCTGCGCATGGCCCTGTGCACGATGCTGGGCATCCCGGTGGGGCGCTACCGGCTGGTGTTCCCCCGGCTCGACAACGCGGCCGTGACGGAGATCGAGGTGAGCGGTGACCGTACGGCGCTGCGGTCGCTGAACGTCCCCACCCGGCCGGCTTCCGCGGGCGGTACGCGAAACTTGGCCGTATGACGACGAACGGTGCCCAGGCCCGCAGGCAGATCATCACGGAGCACGTCCTGGCCAGCGGGACCGCGAGCGGCGCCGAGCTGGCGGAGCTGACGGGCGTGAGCCTGATGACCGTGCACCGGGACCTGGACGAGCTGGCCAGGCGCGGGGTGCTGCGCCGTTTCAGGGGCGGGGTGTCCGCGCTGCCCTCGACCGTGTTCGAGTCCAATCTCGACTACCGGCTCGGTGTCAACACCACCGAGAAGGAAGCGATCGCGAAGGCAGCGGCCGAGCTGGTCGAACCGGGGATGTCGGTGCTGCTCGACGACTCGACGACCGCGCTCGCGCTGGCCGCGCTGCTGGTGGAGCTGGAGCCGCTGACGGTGGTGACCAACGCCAGGCGGGTCATCGACCTGTTCGCGGGCCGGGACGGGATACGGCTGATCTCGCTGGGCGGGGAGTACTCACACCCGCACGACTCCTTCCTGGGCGTCGCGTGCCTGGAGGCCGTCGAGGCGCTCTCGGTGGACATGGTGCTGGTCTCCACATCGGCGATGGACGCCCGGATGACGTACCACCAGGAGCAGGACGTGGTGCTGGTGAAGCGGGCGATGCTGGCCTCGGGCACCAGGAAGGTGCTGCTGATGGACCGTACGAAGCTGGCAAGGACGGCGCTGCACCGGCTCGGCCCGGTGGAGGACTTCGACCATCTGGTGGTGGACGACCGGGTGGACGCGGAGCTGCTGGCCGCGCTGCGGGAGCGGACCGATGTCAGGGTCGCGGCCACGGGCCGATAACACGGCTTCTTAAAGTATTGCGTGTTAATTTCACAGAGGTCATGATGCGTTCTCGTCGGGGCTGTACGCCCGTGGGCCGATGACACCTCACTGTGGAGGCACGAGCTATGCGCAGCACCGCCGCGAGCACCGCCGCACGTACGGGAACGGTCTGGGACCGCGCCGGTATCCCCCGGCCGCTGCTGTTCGGCTTCATCGGGGTCCTGATCTTCATGATCGGCGACGGGGTCGAGTCCGGGTTCATCGCCCCGTTCATCAAGGGCAACGGCGCGGGCACCGAAGTCCGTGCGAGCTATGTGATCACGGCGTACGGCGTGACCGTCATGCTCGCCTCCTGGCTGTCGGGCGCGCTGTCCGAGCTGTGGGGGCCGCGGCGGGTCATGCAGATCGGACTGACCGTCTGGATCGTCTTCGACGTGCTGTTCCTGTCGCTGGGCGCCGCGCAGGGCAACTACCCGCTGATGCTGGTCTTCTACGGGCTGCGCGGCTTCGGCTATCCGCTCTTCGCCTTCTCGTTCCTGGTGTGGGTGACGGCGACGGCGCCGGTGGCCAGGCTGGGTGCGGCCGTCGGCTGGTTCTACTTCGCCTTCACCGGCGGGCTGCCGACCCTCGGCTCGCTCACCGCGTCCGTCACCAACCCGCTGTTCGGGAAGTTCGGCACGCTGTGGATCGCGCTCGGTGTGATCGCCGTGGGCGGGGCCTTCTGCCTCATCGGGGTGCGTGAGCGGACCGGCTTCGCACGGCTGGCGCCGCCCGGGGTCCGGCCGGTCCAGTCGCTGGCCCGCAGCCTCTCCATCGTCTGGACCCATCCGAAGGTCACCGTCGGCTGCGTCGTGCGCATCATCAACACCGCGCCGCAGTTCGGCCTCTGGGTGATCCTGCCCGCGTTCTTCACCGACGAGATGGGCTTCACCGACGGCGACTGGCTGCGACTGCTTTCGATCATGTTCGCCACCAACATCTTCTTCAATCTGCTCTTCGGGGTGGTCAGCGACCGGATCGGCTGGCGCACCACCATCGGCTGGTTCGGTGCGGTCGGCTGTGCGGTGAGCGTCCTGGCGCTCTACTTCGTACCGAAGCTGCTGACCGGGAACTACTGGGTCGCGGTCGGTGTCGGCATGGTCTACGGCGCCACGCTCGCCGGGTTCGTGCCCATCTCGGCGCTGATGCCGTCGCTGGCCCCAGGGAACAAGGGCGGCGCGATGGCCCTGCTCAACCTGGGTGCGGGCGGCGCCGCCTTCGTGGGTCCCGCGATCGTGTCGCTCTTCCTCGGCCCGCTGGGCCGGGACGGGGTGGTGCTGATCTTCGCGGGGCTGTATGTCGTCGCGGCTGTGCTGACGCTCTTCCTGCGGCTGCCGAAGGCGTCGGAGGAGGCCATCAGGGAGGGCAAGTCCCTGCACGAGGCCACCGATGACGACGAGCCGCTCACCGCGCCCGCCGGCTGACCGTGTGCCCGCCCTGCCTTCCGCGTACGAGAGGACCTGCTCCGCAGATGAGTTCAGCCACCGGTGCCCGGCCCGTGCCCGTCCCCGTCGTCGCGGGGGTCGATGTGGCCACCGCCGCGGTCCGGGTGGTGTGCGCAGACGCCCGGGGCCGGGTCCTCGCCGCGGCCCGGGTGCCGATCGCGCCGCCGGAGCGCGGTACGGGCGGCCGCAGCGAGCAGGACGCCAGGTCCTGGTGGCCGGCGACGGCGGCGGCCCTGCGGCAGGCGACCGCCGAACTGCCGGGCGGCGGGCGGGAGGTGACCGCTGTCGCCGTGTCCGCCACCTCCGGGACCCTGGTGCTGGCCGGCCCGGACGGGGAGCCGGCCGGCCCGGCCCTGATGTACGACGACCGGAGCGCGGCCGGTGTCAACGCGCGGGCCCAGGAGCTGGGCGCGGCGCGCTGGCGGGCGCTGGGGCTGACCGTCGGGCCGACGGCCGCGCTGGGCAAGCTGGTCGGGTACGCGTCCCGTGCCCTCCCGGGCCAGCTGGTGCTGCACACCCCGGACCTGCTGGGTCTGAGGCTCACCGGGCATCCGGTGGCCACCGACTGGAGCCATGCGCTGAAGTCCGGCTACGACCCGCGCGCGGGCGAGTGGGCCACCGAGGTCTTCGACGCGTTCGACGTACCGTCGCGGCTGCTGCCCACGGTGCAGGCCCCCGGCACCCGGAGCGGCACGGTTTCGGCGCGGGCTGCGGCCGAGACCGGGCTGCCCGCCGGCTGCGAGGTCCGGCTCGGGATGACGGACGGCTGCGCGGGCCAGATCGCCACCGGCGCGGTCGAACCCGGCCGGTTCGTGGGCGTGCTGGGGACGACGTACGTACTGAAGGGCGTGACCCGCGAGCTGGTCACCGACCCGGCGGGCGCCCTGTACAGCCACCGCCATCCGGACGGCTGGTGGCTGCCGGGCGGCGCGTCGAACACGGGCGGTGAGGCCGTCGCCGCGGTGGACGCCGCCCGGCTGCCGGCGCTGGACGCGGCGGCGGGGGAACGGGGTCCGGCCGGCTGTCTGGCGTATCCGCTGCGCCGCGAGGGCGAGCGGTTCCCGTTCGTCTCCGGCGCGGCACACGGCTTCCGTAGCGGGACACCGCGCGACGAGGCGGACGAGCACCGGGCGGCGCTGGAGGGGGTGGCCTTCCTGGAGCGGCTGGCCGTGGAACGGGTGCAGGCACTGGGGATCGAGGTGCGGGGTCCGCTGTACGCGGCGGGCGGTGGCAGCCGCAGCGCGGTGTGGAGCCGGATCCGGGCGACGGTGCTCAACAGGCCCCTGAGCGTGGCCGAACGCGCCGAGACAGCTTTCGGCGCGGCCCTGCTGGCGGCGTCCGGGACCCTGCATCCGGACCTCTCGGCCGCTGTGGCGGCGATGGTGGGCGCGGGGCGGACGGTCGACCCGGTGGAGCGGGAACGGGCCGAACTCGACGCGTCGTACGGGCGGTTCGTCGCCGAACTGCGCGCACGCGGGTGGCTCGGCGCCGGGTGAGCCCCGGCGGGTGACCGCTCCTACTGCGGGAAGCGTCCGACGAAGCGGCGCTGCCAAGGGGTCTCCACCGCGTGCCGGTCGTAGTGCTCGCGGACGTATCCGACGGCGTCGGCGGCCGGTACCCCGTCCAGTACGGCAAGACAGGCCAGCGCCGTGCCGGTGCGGCCGCGGCCGCCCGCGCAGGCGACCTCGACGCGCTCCTGGGCCGCGCGCTCCCATGCGTCGCGCAGGGCGTCCGCCGCGGCGGCCCGGTCGGCCGGCAGCCGGAAGTCGGGCCAGCGGACCCACCGTGACTCCCATTCGACGGCGCCGGGCGCGCGGCCCAGCAGATACAGGGCGAACGTGGGCACGGGGCCCGCGGGGAGCGGCTTGCTCAGGCCGCGGCCCCGTACCAGGCGGCCGGACGGCAGCCGCAGTACGCCCGCCGCCGACGGGTCCCAGCTCTCGACCGGCTCCGGCACGACACCTCCACGGATCGGATCGGACGAGTCGGCTCGACTCGGCCCGGGCCGCCGCGCGGCGGCTCCGCTCCCGGTCATCCTCGCACCGCCCGGAGCCTGTCCGGGCCGATCAGGTCGGCGGGTGCCGGCGGCCCCGTCGGGTGTGCGCAGACCGCGATGACGACGACGGTGATGCGGGAGCTGCTGGTCGACTTCGTCCAGCGGGAACTGGTGGCCCAGCGGCTGCCCCTGTCCGGCCTCTCCCGCTGCCCCGTCCGCTCAGATCTCGGCCCGCATCCTGCGGACCACCGCGGTGCCCCGCAGCCGGCGCACGGCGGACGCGAGCTGCGGGTGGCGTTCGCCCAGCTGCTCGGAGCGGAGGTCCAGTTCCTCGGTGAGCCGCTCGGCGCGTTTCTCCACGTCCAGTTCGTCCAGGATGCGGTCGATCTCCGCGAGCAGCGCGCCGTGCAGCTGCCACTGGCGCGGGTGCTGCTGCACGTTCTCCAGGAGGAGGTGGGCGACGCGGTCGCGGGTCACACCGGCGTCCGCCAGCGCGTCCGTCAGCCGGGACTCGGCGTCCTGCGCGCTCTTCGCTACCGGCGTGGTGATCAGTACGGCGAAGCTCTCGATGGCGTCGGCGAGGTCCGCCATCAGCTCCTGCAGAGCCGCGGCCACATCGTCGGGGAAGAGCGGCTCGTCGGTCCGCTCCTTCGCCAGGTCCGTCATGGTCCGGGTCAGGACCCGCAGGACCACGGCGCAGATCTCCAGGGTGTCAAGACCGGTGCGCAGCACGACTCGCGACAGCAGGCCCTGGCGCACCCGGGGGTTGAGCAGCAGGCTCTCCTCGGCCTGCCGGAGTGACGCGTCCACCTCGACGATGTCGTGGTCGAGCCTGCGTGCCGCGTGCAGCCGTGCGGCGGCCTGCTCGACCGGGGTGTGGCCCTCCGCCTCCGCGCCGATGTCGCGGAGCATCCCGCCCATCGACTCCGCCATCTCCTCGATGGAGCTTCCGGCGGACTGGACCCATACCGGCGGCGCCAGCAGCAGGTTGAAGAGCAGTCCCACACCCGCGCCGATCAGCGTCTCCAGGATCCGGTCCCAGGCGGTCGCGGCCACCTGGGAGACGCCGAGGACCAGCATGGAGCTGATGGCGACCTCGGGCACGAACTCGTACACGCGCACGAAGCGTCCCACGATCAGCGCGGTGAAGATCGTCAGGCCCAGGCTCCACCAGGTGAGTCCCACGAGGGTGCTGAAGCCGCTGGCGAGCAGCACGCCGACGACGACGGCGTTCACCCGTCTGACCCCGGTGGTGAGCGTCGCGTAGAGCGTGACCTGGACCACGAGCAGGGCCGTCAGGGGCGCGGTGAGCGGCGCGTGCTGCGGCAGGGCCACCAGCGCGACCACGTACGCGATGACCGCGGCCGCCGTGGAGCGGAGGGTCTGCACCCCGACGGGCTCCACGGTCCGCCGGACCAGATTGACCACGGGTGCGGACACATCAGGCATGCCGGGTTCCTCTCTGCGCGGTGGTGCCTCCGTGTCCCCGGTGGCGTCGCGTCCGTCCGCACACGACAGCGGCCAGTGTGACGGCGCTCGGGGCCGACGCGCCGACAGGCGCACCGGGGTGTCGCGGCGACGCCGTCGGCGGGAGCGGGAATCATCGTCGGGAACGCCGCGTACGGACCACCGGCGGTGGTGTGCCGCACGGGCGCCCCGACCGGAGGCGCCGGATGCCACGGGACTACCGTGGTACGGCCCCCATGGCGGTCCTCGCGGGCGGGTGCGAGAGGTAAGGATGTCTGGAATGAACCTGCCGGATCTGACCTTTTCCCGGTTTCCGGCCATGTGGCAGCTCGACGGTCCGGCCCTGCTGCTGGTCCTGGTCCTGGGCGGGCTCTACGGCTGGGGTGTGGTGCGGCTGCGGCGCCGCGGCGAACGGTGGTCGGCCGGCCGTACCGCCGTCTTCGCCCTGCTGGGTCTCGGCACGATCGTGGTCGCCACGATGTCGGCGCTCGCTGTCTACGACGAGGTGCTGTTCTGGCCGGCCGCCGTACAGAACATCCTGCTGGACCTGATCGCCCCGCTCGGCCTGGCTCTGGGCGACCCGCTGTCGCTGGCCTGCCGTGCGCTGCCGGGGCGGGCGGCGGCCCGGCTGCGGCGCGCGGTGACCGGCAGGTTCGCCAGGCTGCTGGCCTTCCCGTTGGTCAGTTCGCTGCTGGTCCTGGTGTCCGAGCTGTGCGTGTACTTCACGCCGTACTTCGAGACCGCGCTGCGCCACGGCGCGCTGCACCAGCTCATGTACGCGCAACTCCTGCTGGTCGGGTGTCTCTTCGTGCTGCCGGTCCTCACCGAGGAGGCGCTGCTCCCGAGCTGGTGCAGCCATCCGGTGCGGGCCGCGATGGTCTTCTTCGACGGGCTCATCGACGCGGTCCCCGGCATCGTGGTCATGACCAGCGGCACCCTGATCGCGGGCACCTGGTACAGCCAGCACTCCCCCTCCTGGGCGCCCGACGTCCAGCGGGACCAGCAGATCGGCGGCGGCGCGATGATCACGCTCGCCGAACTGGTCGGGGTGCCCTTCCTGCTGGTGATCTTCGTGCAGTGGGTCCGCTCCGAGCGGGCCAGGACGGTGGCGCTCGACCGCCGGCTGGACGCGGAGCTGATCCCTGCCGCTCCCCGCGCGACTCCGGCCGGGCCCGGCGGCTCCGCGGCGTCGCCGGCGGTCGCGTCCACCGGGCCGGAGGTCCCGGCCGAGCCGGAGCGGGTCCGTCCGTGGTGGGAGTCCGACGGCGGCATCGTGGGTGACCGTATGCGCCAGGGCCGCCCGTAATCCGGCAGCGCCGCCTGCGGCCACCCTGCTCCGCGCCGTCGGTGCGGCGTCGCATACTGGGGTACGCGACGGGGGTTGGCGACGCGGTGCGGGCCACCGTCGCCGGTATCAGCGGGCGCCACCGATCAGCAGGTCAAGAGGGATGTGGGGCAACCGGATGAGTCCTGATCAAGACCGCGGGACGCGACCCGGCGGCAGTGACGCGGACGACGCGCTGCCGCCCACGGACGAGCAGCGGGCGGGCTGGCACGGGGTGCAGCAGCGCGCCAGGGGTATGACTCACCACCAGGCGAAGGCGGCCCTGGAGGCGGCCCGGGAGGCGGCCCGGGAGGCGGCCGAGCGGAGTTCGCCCGGCGACGGTCCCGAGCGGGCCCGTGCGGAGGCGGAGATCGAGGAGTGGGAGCGCATCACGGATGCGCTCGCCGATCACGCCGGGTACTACGACCCCGAGGTCGATCCCTTCGTCCAGGGAGAGCTGGCCGGTCAGTCCGACCGCGAGCGGGACCAGCCGCCCGCGCCCAGGTCCACGGGGGACGACGCCGGCTGAGGCTGAGGGCCTGGGACGCGCGGCGGGGACGCCGGGACGCTGTCCGTGGACCGGGCCGCCGGGACGACGCGGCACGGGCACCCTCGGCGCCTCAGGCGATGGTCACGGCGACCCCCGCGTCGGAGATCCGCGCGCACTCACCTTCCGGCGCTTCCCGGTCCGTGACCAGATGGTGGACGGCGGCCAGCGGGCAGATCTTCGCGAAGGTGGTCCGCCCGATCTTCGAGTGGTCGGCGACGACCACGGTCCGGCTGCTGTTCGTCGCGAACGCCCGGTCCGTCGCCGCTTCCAGCTGGTCGTACGTCGTGCAGCCGCGCACCGCGCTGATGCCGTCCACCCCGAGGAAGGTCATGTCCATGTGGTAGTCGGCGAGCGTCTTCTCCGCGATGGGGCCGACGAGTTCATAGCTCTCGGTCCTGGCGTTGCCGCCGATGACGACCAGCGTGACGTGCTTGTGCAGGACCAGTTCGGCGGCGATGTTCACGGCGTTGGTGACGATGGTGACCGGGCCCCGCTCGGCGAGGAGCCGGGCGATCTCGGTGGCGGTGGTCCCTCCCGTCATGCCAACGACCGCCCCCTCCGGAACCAGCGCGGCCGCTGCCGTGGCGATGGCCCGCTTCTCGGGCCTGCTGCGCTCCGCGCGGTACTGCACGGGTACTTCAAGACCGATGCTGCCGACGGCGGCCCCGCCATGGGTACGGCGCAGCAGATTCAGCGCGCCCAGATGCTGGAGGTCGCGCCGGACGGTCGCCCCCGAGACACCGAGCAGGCCGGTCAGCTCCCCGACGTCGACGCTGCCCTTCGCGGACACATGCTCAAGTATCCGCGCATGGCGCTCAGTTCTCAGCATGAAGTGAGCATAGCGCTGCGCGGATGAGGTAACCCATGCTCCAGGGTGCGCGAATATGCGCAGCACTGCTCATGTTCGCGCTCTTGACATGCTGATTCCTGCTCGATTTACTGCGTTCAACGCCGAGTTCGAGCATTCGGCGCCAGAGGTACGCCTAGCCGGTGGGCGGCTCATGAGCCGCAAGCCCGGACAAAGTCGCCAGGATCGCTGTCAGCGTCCGAGGCGGGGACGTACCCTCCCTCATCTGGAGCTCGATGATGACCATCACTCCCGCACGGCCCCGTCTGCTGTCCCTGTCCGCGGCGCGCCGCGTGGCCGCTGTCGCGGCGGTGACCGCGGCGGCCGCCGTCCCGCTGCTCGCGCCGGCCGGCGCGTCGGCGGCCGCCTCCCCCGCTCTGCCACCGGTGCATGCCGGGTTCGACTACCAGATCGGCGGGGCGTACGCGCCACCGTCGGGGGTGAAGGTGGTCAGCCGTGACCACGAGGCCGCTCCGGCCGCGGGTCTGTACAACATCTGCTACGTCAACGCCTTCCAGGCCCAGCCGGGTGCCGAAAAGGACTGGGACTCCGATCTCCTGCTGCGTGACGCCAACGGCGACGTCGTCTACGACAAGAACTGGGGCGAGGCGCTGCTCGACCTCAGGACGGCCGACAAGCGCCGGCGGGTGGCCGAGAAGGTCGACGGCTGGATCGACGGCTGCGCCGACAAGGGCTTCCAGGCGGTCGAGCCCGACAACTACGACAGCTACACCCGCTCGTCGAAGCTGCTCACCGCCGCGAACGCCGAGGCGTACATCACCCTGCTCTCCCAGCACACCCACGACCGCGGCCTGGCCATCGCGCAGAAGAACACCTCGCAGCTGTCCGGTGCGCGTGCCAAGACCGGCCTGGACTTCGCCATCGCCGAGGAGTGCGGCACCTGGGACGAATGCGGCGACTACACCGACGCGTTCGGCAGCAATGTGATCGTCATCGAGTACACCGACAAGGGCCTGTCGAAGGCGTGCTCGGGCTGGGGTGACCGGCTGAGCGTCGTCGAGCGCGATCTGGACGTCTCCCCCAGCGGCAGCAGGGGCTACGTCCGCAAGACCTGCTGACACCCCGCGTTCCCGGTGCGCCCCCCGTGAACAGGGCGCACCGGGGTCGCCCCGCCCTTTTCCGCGCCGCGCGGGTCCTCTCCCGTACGCCCGGCGCGCGCACCCCATCCGGTACGACCCACGCGCCTCCGTGCGCAGCCGCGTCGTGCCCTGATTCCCCTGGAGGTCCGGATGGCTGTCGGCCATCACCGCCCTTTCGGTCCCTCGCGCCGGACCGTACTGCGGCGTGGCACCGGCCTGGCGTGCGCAGCCTCGGCCGCGGTGGCGCTGCCCGGCTGCGGCGCGGACACCGATGACGGTGCCGCAGCGGGCGGACGGGTCACGGTCGAGCTGTGGCACGGCCAGACCGACACCGGCCGTGTCGCCATCGAATCGCTGGTGGCCGATTTCCAGCGCGCCCACCCGCACATCCGCGTCGACTCGGGCGGGGGTGTGCTGGCCGACTCGATGCTCCAGAAGGTGACGGCGGCGCTGGCCTCCGGCTCGTACCCGGATGTGGCCTATGTCTTCGGCTCGGACCTGGCAGGGGTGGCCCGCAGCCCGCAGGTCGTGGATCTGACCGGCACCGTCCACGCGGGGCCGGTCCCCTGGAGCCAGTTCTGGGCCCCGGCGCGCGAAGCCGTCACGGTGAACGGCCGGGTAAGGGCCGCGCCCGCGCTGCTCGACTCGCTCGCCGTGGTGTGCAACAGGAAGCTGTTCCGCGACGCCGGTGTGCCGCTGCCCGAACCCGGCTGGACGTGGCGGGAGTTCCAGGAGACCGCCAAGCGCCTGACCGATGCGCGGCGGGGTGTCTTCGGCACCGGCTGGCCAGGGGTGGGCGACGAGGACACGGTGTGGCGGCTCTGGCCGCTGGTGTGGGACCTGGGCGGCGAGGTGATCGCGGCCGACGGGCGCAGTATCGGATTCGCCGAGGCGGGGGTGCGGGCGCTGGAGACGGTGGCGGGGCTCGCCCGTGACCGGAGCGTCTACATCGACCCGAAGCCGGGCAGCGAGCAGATGTACCAGGTGTTCGAGTCGGGCCGGATGGGCATGGTCCTCACCGGTCCGTGGCAGCTGCCCGACATCGTCCAGGCGGGCGTCGACCACCAGGTGGTGCCGCTGCCGAGCTACAGCCGCCGGCCCGTCACCATCTCGGGCCCCGACACCTGGACGGTCTTCGACAACGGCTCAGCCCGTGTCGAGGCGGCACGCACCCTGGTGAGCTGGCTGATGGAGCCGGCGCAGGACGTGCGCTGGGACATCCGGGCGGGCAGCCTGCCGCTGAGCCGGCGCACCCAGAGCCTGCCGCGCTGGCGGGCCAAGGCTGCGAAGACCGAGGGGCTCGCGGTGTTCACCAAGGCGCTGGAGTCCGCCCGGGTGCGGCCCGCCCACCCCGCGTACCCACAGATCTCCCAGGCGCTGGGAGAGGCCATCGTCGCCGTGCTGCTCGGCCGGAGCACCCCCGCCAAGGCCCTGCGCCGCTGTGCGGACGACGCCAACGCCGCCCTGCTCATACCGCGTTGAGGAGGCTCACGCCATGCCTGGTCTGCCCACCCCGCTCACTCTCTCCGACCCCGGCCACGAACGGCAGCTGCGCGCCCTGCGCCGCAGGCGCCGCGGTGAATCGGCCACCGCCTGGGCGTTCATCTCCCCCGCGGTCCTCGTCATCCTGGGGCTGAGCGTCGTCCCGGTCGTCTGGTCGGTGCTGCTGTCGTTCCAGGCCGACGACCTGGTGACGCCCAGCCGCTGGGTCGGCCTGGACAACTACCGGGCGCTCACCAAGGACCCGCACTTCAGCCAGGCCGTGTGGAACACCTTGGAGTACACGGGGCTGTACGTGCCGCTGTCCATGCTCCTCGGGCTGGCCCTGGCCCTCGTACTCAACCGCCGCATCAGACTGGTCGGCCTGTACCGGACGCTGATCTTCGTGCCGTTCGTCATCTCGGCGACGGCGCAGGGCGTGCTGTTCTCGTTCATCCTCGACCCGCAGTTCGGTGTCGCCAACTCGGTCCTGCACGCCATCGGGGTCTCCCCGCAGGGGTTCCTCAGCGATCCGGGGCAGGCGCTGCTGATCCTGGTGGCGATCTCGCTGTGGAGCGGCACGGGCTTCTGTGTCGTGGTGTATCTCGCCGCGCTGCAGGATGTGCCACCCTCGCTCATCGAGGCCGCGCGCCTTGACGGCGCCGGCCGGCTGCAACTGCTGCGCCATGTCGTCCTGCCGGCGCTGACCCCGGTCAATGTGTTCCTGCTGCTGTGGCAGACCATCAACGCCCTGCAGGTCTTCGACCTGGTGTACGTGACGACGAAGGGCGGGCCGCTCGGCTCCACCACGGTGATCGTCTACTTCATCTGGGAGCAGGCGTTCAAGAACTTCACCGCGGGCTACGGAGCGGCGGCCGCGTATGTCCTGGCGCTGGCCCTGCTCGTGATCGCCGGCGGGATGCGTGTGGTCCGGCGGCGCCAACCCGCCATCGAAGGAGCCGTCCGATGACCGTGACCACCCCCCTGCCCCCGCGTACGAACCGGACGGAGGCGGTGCCGGTACCGCCTCCGCGCCGGCGGACAGGGCTGCGGCTGCCGTTCAGTGCCTGGCATCTGCTGCTCGCCCCGCTCGCCCTGCTGTTCGCGGTGCCGATGATCTGGCTGCTGCTCAGCTCCGTGATGAGCAACGCGGAGATCAACAGGTTCCCGCCCGCGCTGTGGCCATCCGGAATCCATCTGGGCGGCTACCGCTATGTGCTGGGCAACGCCATGTTCCCGCGCTGGTTCGCCAATTCGCTGATCGTGTCCGTGGTGGCGGTCGCGTCCAATCTGCTGTTCGGCTCACTGGGCGGTTACGCGTTCGCCCGGATGCGGTTCGCGGGCTCCCGGCTGCTGCTCGGGCTGATGCTGGCCACGATGGCGATCCCGTTCCAGCTGACGATGATCCCCACGTTCCTGGTGATGAAGCGCCTCGGACTGATCGACACACTGGGCGCCCTGGTGGTCCCGTCGCTGGTCACGCCGTTCGCGGTGTTCCTGCTGCGGCAGTTCTTCCTGTCGCTGCCCAGGGAGCTGGAGGAGGCCGCGTGGATCGACGGCTGTTCGCGGCTGCGGGTCCTCTTCCTCATCGTGCTGCCGCTGTCACGGCCCGCACTCAGCACCGTGGCCGTGCTGACGTTCCTCTCCACCTGGAACGATCTGACCTGGCCGCTGATCGCCATCAACCACGACACCCACTACACCCTGCAGCTGGGCCTGACGACCTTCCAGGGCCAGCACCACACACAGTGGGCCGCGGTGATGGCGGGAAACGTGATCACGGTACTGCCGGTGCTGCTGGCCTTTCTGGCGGCGCAGAAGACCTTCGTCCAGTCCATCACGTCGAGCGGTCTCAAGGGCTGAACACCCCATCGCCGCACCTGTGTTCACCTCCCCCCGTCCTCTTCTCCCCGCGACTCCAGGAAGCCGTATGCCGCACACTTTCGATCTGCTCGTCATCGGGGACGCCAACCCCGACATCGTCCTCGGCCCCCTCCGCGCGCCCCTCGCCTTCGGGCAGCGCGAGCAACTCGTCGACACGGGTGTCCTCACCCTCGGCGGTTCCGGCGCCATCATGGCGTGCGGCGCCGCCAGGCTCGGCCTCGGTGTCGCCTTCGCCGGACGCGTCGGGGACGACGACGCAGGTCGCTTCGTACGGGCCGCGCTGACCGACCGGGGCGTCAACACCGACGCTCTGGTGGTCGATCCGGACCTGTCCACCCCGCTCACCGCCGTGGTGACCGACGGCGCCGACCGTGCCATCCTCACCGCACCCGGCACCCTGGCCGCGACCAGCGGCGACGACGTCCCCGGCGCACTGCTCGCCGACTGCCGCCATGTGCACGCGGCGTCGTACTTCCTGATGCCGAAGCTGGCCGGTGCGCTGCCCGGCCTGCTGCGCACCGCGCGCGGCCATGGTGCGACCACCTCACTCGACACCAATGACGACCCGTCAGGACAGTGGCGGCGACCTGGCGCTCTTGACGAGGTGCTCGCGGTCACCGACGTCCTGCTGCCGAACGCCCGGGAAGCCCGTGCGCTGGCCGGCTCACCGGCCGGACCGCTGGACGCGGCGGCCGCCCTGCTGGCCGCCGTCGGCCCGCTGGTGGTGGTGAAGGACGGGGCCGAAGGGGCGCTCGCCCACGACGGCAACAGCCTGACGCGCACGGGCGCGTTCCCGGTCCGCCCGAAGGACACCGTCGGCGCGGGCGACAGTTTCGACGCCGGTTTCGTCGCCGCCGTCCTGGCCGGTCTGCCGACCGCGCGGGCCCTCGAACTCGCCGCGGTCTGCGGCGCGCTGTCCACCCGGGCGCACGGCGGCACCGCCGCACAGCCCACCTGGGACGAAGCCGTCGCAGCCGCCACCCACAACGGAGAGAACCACTCATGACCACCACCAAGATCGCATTCATCGGCGCCGGGAGCGTCGTCTTCACCCAGGGGCTGCTGGCGGACCTCTTCGCCTTCCCCGAGCTGACGGACGCACATATCGCGCTGCACGACATCGACGCCGAGCGGCTGGCCACCGCCGACGGCGCGGCCCGCCACATCGCGGCCGAACGGGGCGCGGCAGCCCGGATCACGGCCCACGCGGACCGGCGGGCCGCCCTGGAAGGCGCCGACTTCGTCATCAACATCGTCCAGGTCGGTATGGGCGAGGCGACCCGCACCGACTTCGACGTGCCCGCGCGCTACGGCCTGCGCCAGACCATCGGCGACACACTGGGCATCGGCGGCATCTTCCGCGCGCTGCGCACCTTCCCGCTCCTCAAGTCGCTGGGCGACGACATCTCCGAGCTCTGCCCCGACGCGTGGCTGCTCAACTACACCAACCCGATGGCGATGAACGTCCAGTACCTCAGCCAGGCCACCGGGCTGACCCGTGTCGTGGGTCTGTGCCACTCGGTGTACTGGACCATGCGGGACCTCTCGGAACTGCTCGGGGTCGCGTACGAGGACGTCAACTACCTTGCCGCAGGCGTCAACCACCAGGCGTGGGTGCTGCGTTTCGAGCAGGGCGGTACGGACCTCTACCCCCGGCTGGACGCCCTGGTGGCGGACGACCCGCAGCTGCGCCGCCGGGTCCGGGTCGACATGTACCGGCGGCTCGGCCACTACCCGACGGAGACCAGCGAGCACTCCGCCGAGTACGTGCCCTGGTATCTGCACCACGCCGAGGAGATCGAGCGGCTGCGGCTCCCGGTGGGCGCCTATCTGGGCATCGTCGACGAGAACGTCGCGGAGTACGAGAAGACGCGGGCCGCCCTCGCGTCCGGGTCCCCGCTGCCGGTCGAGGGAACCATGGAGTACGCCCCGCAGGTCATCCACAGCATCGTCACGGGCACGCCCCGGACCGTCTACGGCAATGTGCCCAACCGCGGGCTCATCGACAACCTCCCCGCGTCCGGGACGGTCGAAGTGCCGTGCCTGGTCGACGCGTTGGGTGTGCAGCCCACCCGTATCGGCGCGCTCCCGGCCCAGTGCGCCGCGCTCAACCGCACCTACCTGAGCATGAACGACCTCGTCGTCCGCGCCGCGCTGTACGACGAGCCGCGCCACATCCGGCAGGCCGCGATGACCGACCCGGCGACCGCGGCCGCGCTGCCCGTCGAGCGGATCTGGGATCTGTGCGACGACATGGTGCGTGCTCACGGCGAGGCGCTGCAGCCGTCGCTGCGCGCCGTGCTGGGCAACTGACGGCGGCTGGGCGGCTGGTCAGCGGCCGCCGGTGGAGAGTGGGTCTCCGCCGGCGGCCGCAAGGCGGTACGGCAGGTCGCCGCGGCCTTCAGTACAGCGCCGTGGTCCGCGCGTCCGTCGACTCCGACTCGGCTCCGGCCTCGGCCTCGGCTCCGGCCTTGGCTTCAGCGGCGAAGTGCTCCGGCACGAGTGCCGAGAGGAACTCCGTGCGGCGGCGGAGCCGGAACCCGAGGGACTCGTACAGCCGGATGGCGTTGGTGTTGGACTCCGCGGCGTGCAGGAACGGTGTCTCGCCACGGTCCCTGATCTCCTGCGCGACGGCGTGCACCAGCCGGGTGCCGAGACCCTGTCCGCGCACCGACGCGTCCGTGCAGACCGCGCTGATCTCGCTCCAGCCCGGTGGGCGCATCCGCTCACCTGCCATCGCGACGAGTCTGCCCTCGTGGCGGATGCCGAGGTAGCTGCCGAGTTCGACCGTGCGCGGCAGGAAGGGGCCGGGACGGGTGCGTTCGACCAGGGCGAGCATCTCGGGCACGTCGTCGGGTCCGAGCCGTACCGCCTCCGGGTCGTGTGCGGCGGCCACACCGTCGTCGACGAGCTGGACGCCCGGCGCGTGGAAGACGACCTCCCAGTCGTCCGGGGGCGGCTCGCGGAACGCGGTGAGGGTGACGGCACCGCCGGGGCCGGCCAGTGCGGCGACATCGGCCCAGTCCGCGGCGTCCGGGCTCTCGGGCATGGCGAACCAGGGCGCGACGGCGGCCGGGTAGCAGAGCACTCGGCCCCGGGAGATCGCGAAGCGGGCGTGCGGGCCCAGCAGCGCGGCGCCGACCGGGTCGTCCAGAGGGTGTCCGGCGGGGGTCGGATGCCCGGCGGGAGCCGGTTGCTCTGCGGAAGCCGCGGGCCCTACGGCAGTCGGGTGCGGGATGCTCATGCGGGCACCTCGATCACGATCTTGCCGCGGGTGTGCCCGCCCTCGACGGCGCGCAGGGCTTCGGCCGCACGGTCGAGCGGGTAGGTCCGGGTGACACAGGCCCGCAGGGCACCGTCGATAGCGAGACGTGCCACCGCGTCGAGCACGGCCGCGTTGCGGGCGCGTACGACCGCAGCACCGCCCAGCTCCACCACCAGTTCCTTGCCACCCGCGCTGATGAGCCTCGTCCGGTCCCCGACCAGTGCGGCCACCTCCTCCAGCGCGTCCCCGCCGACGAGGTCGAAGACGGCGTCGACGCCGTCCGGGGCCGCCGCCCGTACCCGGTCGGCCACGCCGGGCCCCGATGCGACGTGCACAGCGCCGAGCTCCTCCACGAACTCCTTCTTCTCGGCGCTCGCGGTGCCGATGACCCGTACACCCCTGTGCCGTGCGATCTGTACGGCGGCCACGCCCACACCGCCGCCGGCGCCGTTGACCAGCAGCGTCGAGCCGGGCGCCGGGTCGAGCTGCTGAATGCCGTCGTACGCGGTGGCCCCCGCGACCGGCAGCGCGGCGGCTTCGGTGAACGGCAGCGCGTCGGGCTTGTGCGCCGTGACGGTGACGGGCATCAGGGTGTACTCGGCGTAGCCGCCGGTCACCGGGTTGCCGAAGACGGCCTGCCCCGGTTCGAACCCTTCGACGCCCGGACCGGTCGCCACGACGGTCCCGGCGGCCTCGCTGCCGAAGACCTCGGGGAACGTGGGCTCCTCGCTGCCGGGCCTGCGGTATCCCGTACGGAGTTTCCAGTCCACCGGATTCACCCCGGCCGCCCGGACGGCGACGAGCAGCTCTCCGGGGCCCGGAACCGGCATGTCGAGCTCGGCCTGAGCCTCCGCATCGGGACCGCCGTTACGGGTGAATACGTACGCCTTGGGCATGAACTCCCTCACTCCGGATCAGGGCACCGGCGCTGAGCACAGCCCGGTATTCCTCCAGCGAAAAGCCCATTCTGCCTGCACGTATTCCCGCTTCCGCGCCCGGTTCTTCTCCCGGTTCTTCTCCCGGCTCTGCTCCGGTTCCGCTCATCGGTCCAGGACCGGCCGATGAGTTTTCACTGTGATGAGGGTCCTCTCCATGACCGCTCGCTCACGAAGGTGGACCGATGACCAGCTTGCAGACACTTCTCACGACGTACGTCGACGCGGGGACCATCCCCGGCGCGGTGGCCCTGGTGGCGCGGGGCGACCGGGTCGAGGTCGCGACGGCCGGCTTCTCGGACACCGGGGGTACGTCACCGATGGCCAGGGACTCGGTCTTCCGCATCGCCTCGATCACCAAGCCCATCACCGCGGCCGCCGTGATGATGCTGGTCGACGAAGGCCGTATCGCCCTCGACGAGCCCGTGGGGCACCGGCTGCCCGAGCTGGCTGCGCCCTCCGTCGTGCGTACGCCGCAGAGCCCGGTCGACGATGTCGTGCCCGCGGTCCGGGCGATCACGGTGCGGGACCTGCTCACCTTCCGCGCCGGGTACGGGTTCCCGTCCGACTTCTCGCTGCCCGCGGTCGGACTGCTCTTCAGCGAACTGCGGCAGGGGCCTCCGCAGCCGGATCCGGTCCCGGCGCCGGACGAGTGGATGGCGACGCTGTCCCGTATTCCGCTGCTGAATCAGCCGGGGGACGCCTGGCTGTACAACACCTGTTCCGACATTCTCGGGGTGCTCGTCGCCAGGGCCTCCGGCCGCTCGTTCCCCGATTTTCTCGCCGAGCGGCTCTTCGGGCCGCTCGGCATGACCGACACGGGCTTCGCGGTACCGGCGGCCGAGCGGCACCGGCTCGCCCACCTCTACCAGCCCACTCAGGACGGCCTGGAACCGGTCGCGGCCGACGGCGAGGAGTGGGGCAGTCTGCCCGCGTTCCCGTCCGGGGCCGGCGGGCTGGTCTCGACCGCCGACGACTGGCACGCCTTCGGCCGGATGCTGCTCGCCGAAGGGACCGCGAACGGGTGGCGGCTGCTGTCGCCCGATTCGGTGCGGCTGATGACCACCGACCATCTGACACCAGGGCAGCGCGCCGCCGGCACGCTCTTCCTGGAGGGACAGGGGTGGGGCTTCGGCGGTTCGGTCGATGTCACGGAGGCCGATCCGTGGAATGTGCCGGGCCGGTACGGCTGGGTCGGCGGCACCGGGACCGCGGCGCACATCGTCCCGTCCACCGGCACGGTGGCCGTCCTGCTCAGCCAGGTGGCGATGACGGGGCCGACCCCGAACCCGCTGATGCGCGACTTCTGGCGGTACGCGGCCGGTGCCTGAGCCGGGCCCCCGTACCGAGCAGGGCCTGCGCGTGGCCGGACCGGCCACGCGCAGGCCCCAGGTGCGCGGTGTACGTGAGGTGCGCGGTGTGCTTGATGTGCAGGGCTGGGCTACTTCTTGAAGCCGTAGTCCATCAGCTTCTTCGCGTCAGCGGTGCGGTTCGCCTCCGACGAGGACGCGAGGACCGTGCCGATGACGGTCTTGCCGCTGCGGGTGGCCGCGAAGACCAGGCAGTACTTGGCCTCGGGGCCGGACCCGGTCTTGAGGCCGATGGTGCCGGAGTAACTGCTGAGCAGCTTGTTGGTGTTGGTCCACGACATGTAGCGGTAACCGCCGCTCTTCGTCGTGACCTTCTGCTTGGTCGACTTCGTCTTCACGACCGTACGGAAAGTGGAGTACTTCATCGCGTTACTGGCGAGCTTCGTCAGGTCGCGCGGGGTGGAGTAGTTGGCGCCGCTCCCGATGCCGTCGAACGAGTCGAAGTGGGTGTTCTTCAGCCCGAGCGTCTTCGCGGTGGAGTTCATCTTCCCGATGAACGACTTGACGCGCGCGGCCCGGGTGGAGCCGCTGCCGTACTTGTCGGCCAGCGCGTACGCCGCGTCGCAGCCGGACGGGAGCATCAGGCCGTACAGCAGCTGCCGGACCGTGACCTTGTCGCCGACGATCAGCCGGGCCGACGACGCGTTCTTGGAGACGATGTAGTCGCTGTACGCCTTCTGGACCGTGACCTTGGAGTCCAGGTTGAGGTTCTTCTGCCCCAGCACCACCCGGATCGTCATGATCTTGGTGGTGGAGCCCGTCGAACGGCGGGTGTCCGCGGCCTTGGTGAAGAGCGTCTTCGCCGTGCCGTTGTTCATCACGAAGCCGCCCTTGGCGACGATCGCGGGCGCTTTGGGGGCGGCGGCCTGGGCCGAAGCGCCGAATGCCCCGGCCGTCGACACAGCGCCTGCCGTCACGACGACCACAGACATGCGCCGAATGCCCTGAATACCGATGTTCAAGATAAATACTCCAAATGCCGCTTCAGTTCGGTCTCTTGAGAGTCCCGCTCGCACATGAGACGTCTGAAAGGCCGTAAAGGATGCGTAAGGGGCGCGAGAAGTTTTCCGGGCGCCGCACTCTGCCCGTCTGCCATGCTGGCGGCGTGCAGTCAGGTCCGAACGCCCCCGAGCCCGTCACGGCCGACCCGCCCCGCGAGGAGCCCAGGCCGCTCCTCACCCAGTCCTGGCTGGATCTGGCCTTTCTGCACTGGGCGGCCGACCCCGCGGATGTCGCACCACTGCTCCCGCCGGGCACGTTTCCCGACGTCATCGACGGGGTGACCTATGTGGGGCTCGTCGCCTTCCGGATGCACCGGATCGGCTGGCTGCGGCTGCCCGGCCTGCCGTATCTGGGCACCTTCCCCGAGACCAATGTGCGGCTGTACTCGGTGGACGGGCAGGGGCGCCGTGGTGTGGTGTTCCGCTCGCTCGACGCCTCCCGCCTCATTCCGGTGACCGTCGGCCGGACGGTCTTCCGGCTGCCCTATGTGTGGTCCCGGATGACGGTGGACCGGGACGGGGACACCCTCACGTACACGAGCCGCCGTCGCCTGCCGGGGCCACGGGACGCGCACAGCCGGATCGCGATCCGGGTCGGCGAGCGGATCCGCGAGCCCAGCGAGCTCGAACACTTCGTCACCGCGCGGTGGGGGCTGCACACGAGCCTGCTCGGCCGACCGCTCTACCTGCCGAACACCCACCCCCGCTGGCCCCTGTACCGGGCGGAACTGACCGGGTACGCCGAGAACCTCGTCGCAGCAGCAGGGCTTCCCGCACCGGCGGGCGAGCCCGTCAGCGTGCTCTACTCGCCGGGCGTCCCGGTGCGCTTCGGGCGCCCCCGGCGCGCCGGCTGAAACACCGCCCCGCCCGTCGCCCGAGAGACCCCAGAACATCCGTGGCATATGCACTGACCTGGTCGTTCGCCATTAATAATGGCCAGTATTAGAATGAACGCATGGCGAGGACATCAGGGCCCGAGACCCGGGAGAAGCTGATCCGCGCGGCTGAGGAGATCTTCGCCGCACAGGGCGTCGACGGCGCACAGCTGCGCGACATCATCCGGCTGGCGGGGCAGAGCAATCCATCGGCCGTGCAGTATCACTTCGGTTCACGCGCCGGGCTGCTCGACACCGTGATGGCGGGGCGCCAGCGGCGTACCGAAGCCGTCCTGACGGAGCTGCTGGGCGACGGCGGGCAGGATCTCGACGGGCTGCTCACCGCCCTGGTCACCGCGGAGGCGACCGAGCTGCGCACCGAGCGCGGGCAGCGCTGTCTGCGGGTTTCCGCACAGCTGAGCCACGAGAGCGGAGTACGCACCCGGGTGCCGCACCCGACGCTCGAAGGCACCGTCTACTGGCAGCTCATCGGCCTGCTGACCGACTGCCTGGACACGCTGCCCGAGCCGGTCCGGCTGGAGCGGGTGGATCTGGCCCTGACGCTGATCGGCGCCGCGATGGCGGACCGCGCCCGCCAGTACCTGTCCGGTGCCGAGCCCCTCACCGGCGAGCGGTTGTTCCTCGCCGACCTCGTCTCGATGACGGCCGCCCTGCTGACGGCCCCCGTACCGCATACGGCTCCGGACGGAGCCGATGCCCACGCAGAACGAAGGAATGAGTCATGAACGACCTCACAGGCAAGACCGTCATCATCACCGGCGGCGCCCGCGGACTGGGCGCCGAGGCCGCCCGCCAGGCGGTCGCCGCCGGAGCCCGGGTGGTGATCACCGACGTCCTGGACGAGGAGGGCGCGGCCACCGCGTCCGGACTCGGCGCGCAGGCGCGCTTCCTGCACCACGACGTCACGTCCGAGGACGACTGGGCGCGGGTCGTCGCGTTCGCGGTCTCCGAGTTCGGCGGGGTGGACGGGCTGGTCAACAACGCCGGTATATCCACCGGCGCCTATCTGGAGACCGAGTCGGTGGAGAACTTCCGCCGGGTGCTCGACATCAACCTCACCGGGGTCTTCATCGGCATGAAGTCCGTCATCCCCGCGATGAAGGAGAGGGGCAGCGGCTCGATCGTCAACATCTCGTCGGCCGCGGGCCTGATGGGCCTGGCGCGCACCGGCGGCTACGGCGCGTCCAAGTGGGGCGTACGCGGCCTGACGAAGATCGGGGCGGTGGAGCTGGGCACCGAGCGGATCCGCATCAACTCGGTGCACCCCGGGATGACATACACCCCGATGACCGCTTCGATCGGCATCCAGAAGGGTGAGGGGAACTACCCGAACACCCCGATGGGCCGGGTCGGCGAGCCGCCGGAGATCGCGGGCGCCGTGGTGTTCCTGCTCTCCGACGCGGCGTCGTACGTCACCGGGGCCGAGCTCGCGGTGGACGGCGGCTGGACCACCGGGCCGACCGTCAAGTACGTCATGGGCCAGTGAGCTGACGACGGCATGAGCCGCCGTCCCGCCGGCGCGGACCCCTGACGCCCGCCGGCGGGACGGCCCGAACGGGCGGCAGACCTGGGCGCAATGGTTCCCCGGCGCGGAAGGGCATAGTCCACTGCGCCGGTGGTCGGTGCAAACCGGGAGCCGATGGCGACAGATCAGGCCAACTCCGTTTCATCATCTGATTGTTCACGATTCACAATCGGCCAATTCTGGCCGTTCCTCGTCGCGCGTATCGGCCAGGGATCGCCCCGGGTCCAAGATGTACGCGTGGTGGGAAACCTTCCCGTCGTCACGACCAGTTTCGTCGGCAGGACCGGCGAACTGCGTGGTGCCGCACGGGCACTCGAGAAGCACCGGCTGGTCACTCTGACGGGCGGTGGCGGCGTCGGCAAGAGCCGGCTGGCGCTGCGCGCCGCCGAGCGGGCCGGCGGGCGGTACGCCGACGGAGTGTGGTGGGCCGACCTGTCCCACCTCTACGACGACCGGCTGCTGATCGGCACGGTCTCCGACGCCGTGGGCCTCCTCGACCACGATCTGGCCCGCCCGGTGGAGGCACTGTGCGGACGGCTGGCCGACCGCAATCTGCTGCTGGTGCTCGACTGCTGCGAGCGGGTGCTCGCCGCGAGCAGCCATCTCGTGGGCGCGCTGCTCGGCGCGGCTCCGGGCCTTGCCGTGCTGGCCACCAGCCGGGAGCCGCTCGGGGTTCCCGGGGAGTACCTGCTCGAGGTGCCGCCCCTCGGCGCCGAAGGTGACGGCGAGGACGCCCTGCGGCTCTTCCGGGACCGGGCGTCCGTGGCCGCGCCGGGCCTCTCGCTCGACTCACCGGACGCCGCGGCGACAGCCGGGGACATCTGCCGCCGTCTGGAGGGCATTCCGCTGGCCGTCGAGCTGGCGTGCGCCCGGCTGGCGGAGAACAGCATCGACCTGATCGCCGAACGGCTCAGCTCCCGGCTCGACTTCCTCAGCACCCCCGACGCCCCGGTGTGGCCGCAGCGGCACCGGGCGCTGCGTACCGCCATCGGCTGGAGCCATGAACTGTGCGCTCCCGCCGAACGGCTGCTGTGGGCGCGGCTCTCCGTCTTTCCCGGCGCCGTCGACACGGCCGACGCCCAGGCCGTGTGCTCGGGCGGGCCGCTCACCGCCGCGGACATTCCGGCTCTGCTGGAGCGGCTGGCCGCCCAGTCGGTGCTGCAGCGGGACGGCGCCCGGTACCGGATGCTCGACACCCTGCGCGAGTACGGCGCGATGTGGCTCGGTGAACTCGGCGAGCAACGGGCGCTCGCAGCCCGGCACGGAGCGCACTTCGCCGCACTGGCGAGCAGCGCCCACAGCGGATGGCTGGGCCCGCGGCAGGTCGACTGGTACCGCAGGATCGCCGAAGCGGACGCCGATCTCTGTGCCGCGCTCGACCACCTCATCGGCGAGGATCCGGAGCGGGCCGTGGAGATGGCCGGGTGCACCGGGCTCTTCTGGAGCTGCTGTGGTCATCTGCAGCGGGCCCGCGACTTCCTGGAGCGGGCTCTCGCCCTGGAGACCAGCAGGGGCCCGCACCGTACCCGCGCCCTGTGGGCCCTGGGCATCACCCTCACGCTGCAGGGCGACCACGAGAGCGCCCGCGGCCTCGGCGAGCGGTGCAGCGTCGCAGCCTGGCACGACCGCGACACGGAGTCGATGCTCTCCGCCGCCCACGCCGTCAGCTTCAACTACCTGATGATGGGGCGCCCGCAGACCGCGCACGACGTCAGCGACCACGCGCTGCGCAGCCTGCCGGGCGATCCGCTGGACGCCCCGTCACAGCTGCGGTGCCGGGTGATAAGGGTCTTCGCGCTGTCCGCCCTGGGCCGCCTGGACGAGGCGTACGAGGACGCCACGGACCTGCAGCAGCTGAGCCTGCGCTACGGCGAGTACTGGGCCCGTTCCTACGCCGACCATCAGCTCGCCCTGATACATCTGCTGCAGGGCAGACCGCAGGAGGCGGAGAGCCACGCGCGCTCGATGCTGTCGGGCAAGCACCAGCTGCACGACAGTCTCGGCATCGCCCTCGGCCTCGATCTGCTCGCCGGGGCGATCGCCGCGCGGGGCGACGGCGTGGAGGCCGCGCGTACGTCGGGCACGGGCCATGTCTACTGGCTCATGATCGGCCACCCGCGTCGCGGCACCCCGGAGCTGGGCGAGATCCGTGAGGTCTGGGAGCGCACGGCCCGCGAGGCGGCCGGGGATCCGGCCTATGAGCGGGCCTACCACCGCAGCCTGACGGGGGACGCCGAGACGGGCCTGGTCCGCGCACTCCAGGGGAACACCCCGGGGTGACCCGTCCGGGGTGACCGCCCCCCCGGCCGGCCACCCCGGACGCCCGGGCCGCCGGCCGGTCAGCCTCGGTGCGGGCCCGGGTCACTGGTGCTGGGGCGGCCGTTCTCGAGGTGTCCCGACCAGCGCCGGCGGAATCCGCCGTCCTGGTGTCCCGCTTCGGTGACCGAGATGTCGTACCAGCCGGAGTGCTCACGGACCGACAGGGTGACCTCGGTGGAGGCACCGGCACGCAGCCGGTGCGATGTGCCGCTCCCCCGGCCGTAGGCGTCGGCCACCCGGACCGTACGCGCGGTACGGCCGCGGTTGGCGATCCTGATCCGGACCCGCTCGCCGCCCTGGTGCGTGAACGTGGCACGCAGGGCGTCGTCGGACGACCCGGCGAACTCACAGAGCGTGCCGTTGGGGCCGTAGGCGGCCAGCTGGTACGCGCCGCCGGTGGCGGCCGTAAGCCAGTGGTCGCTCAGGGTGTCCCGGGCGGAGACGGTGTACCGGCGCGGCGCCGCCTGCGGCTGCTTGCGGTCGTGGACGTAGAACGCCGCACCGGCCCGGCCGTGGTTGGCGAACTCCAGCTGGAACCTGCCCCGGTGCGCGTCGCCCTCGTTGACCTGCACGTCGTACGGCAGGGCGCGGGCGCGGCGGACGCCCGGTTCCTGCTCGGGCATCCGCTGGGGCAGCGGCACCTGGTACGGCTTACCCGAGGAGACGATCGGCGCGGGGACCTGCAGGGAGACGGGCGCGGGGTCGGCGCCGGAGAAGTCGAGCGCCGAGGTGAGGTCGCCGCAGACGGAGCGGCGCCAGGCGCTGATGTTCGGCTCGTGGATCCCGAACCTGGCTTCCAGGAACCGCAGGACCGACGTATGGTCGAAGGTCTCCGAACAGACCCAGCCGCCGCGCGACCAGGGCGAGATGACCAGCATCGGCACCCTCGGGCCCAGGCCGATCGGCTGGAGACCGCCCGGGTCGGCGCCGGGGACCAGCGGGCTCATCTCCCCCGGGTATCTGCCGAGGTCGAGGATCTCGTCGCCGAGGCTGCGCACCAGATCGCGGGAGACCATGCCCTGGGCGCCCGCGGCGCTGGTGACCGGCGGCATGGGCGGGACGACATGGTCGAAGAGGCCGTCGTTCTCGTCGTAGTTGACGATGAATACGGTACGGCCCCACACCTCGGGGTTGGAGGTGAGCGCTTCGAGGACCAGGTTGATGTACGCGGCGCCGTCGGTCGGCGAGGCGGACGGGTGCTCGGAGTACTTGTAGGGCGGCACGATCCAGGACACCTGCGGCAGGGTGCCGTGCTCCACGTCGTCCCGCAGCTCCTTGAGGGTGTGGTCCGACGCCCCCTTCTCGACCAGGGGTCCGGTGGCGCCCTCGGCCACCTGGTACTGCTCGAAGAACATCAGTGAGTTGTCGGTGTAGTTGTCCGTGGGGCTGCCCGGCTCGCCCGTGCCGCCCTGGTACAGCTTCCAGCTGACCTTCGCGGCCTCGAGCCGTTCCGGGTACGTGGTCCAGGTGTAGCCGTTGGTCTCGTTGCGCTCGCTCAGGCCGGGGCCGTTGGGGCGGCGTCCGTACACATTGCGCGGGTCGCAGGTCCCGCTCCACAGGTAGATCCGGTTCGGCGCGGTGTCGGCGTGCACCGAGCAGAAGTAGGAGTCGCAGATGGTGAACGCCTCGGCCAGGGCGTAGTGGTAGCTCAGGTCCTGCCGTTTGAGATGGCCCATGGTCAGGGTGTCCTGCTTCTGGTTCACCCACTGGTCGTGGCGGCCCTGGTTCCAGGAGAGGTGCCCGCTGCTCCAGCCGTGGTCGGTGCCCGCCTGGTACTCCGTGGTGTTCCTGGGGTCGATGTACCAGGGCAGTACCTCGGTCGCGGTGTCCGGCAGGCCGCGCGCGTCGTAGCGCGCGGTGTGCGTGCCTGCGGCCGGTTGGTTCCACACGGGTCTGCCGTCGGGCAGCAGCGCCGGGCGCGGATCGGCGAAGCCGCGTACACCGCGGAGACCGCCGAAGTAGTGGTCGAACGAGCGGTTCTCCTGCATCAGGATCACCACATGGTCGACGTCCTTGATGGACCGGGTGCGGGAAAGGGCGGGCATGGCCATGGCCTTGCCTATCGCCGGCGGGAAGACGGAGAGCGCGGCGGCCGATGCGGCGGTCGCGCCGCCTGCCTGGAGGAAACGCCGACGATCGAACGTGGCCATGTGGCTGCAACCTTCTGTTGGCAACAAGAAGCTTTCGAACACGTCCGATCATTCAGCGCCGTATCCCCTCCTGGGTATCCCTCGGGAGGACACCGGGTGATCGACGGGCCAACTCTGTGTTCCGCCGGTGGCCGCGGACAGACCGCTGCCCTGCGGGAATGCGGGCCGGCCGGGTGCGATCGGGCCGCGCGAAGCCTGCGGCCGCCGCTGCGATATCCGTCGTGAACGACGGCAGCGGGGCGGAATCACTGACGGGGCGTCGTGGAATTCCGGGCGGAAAAATCTGGGTTCGCCAGGACTTTTTCGAAATCAGCGGGTGCGCGGCGAGACGCCCGATCCAGACCATCGGTTTTTGCCCAAGCTGTGTCCGAAACTATTCGTTCACCCTGCTCGGCGCCTCTGAGATCTCGACAACGACATATCCACGCCCATAGCGTCTCGACCATGACAACCCCCCCGGATGACCGGAGGTTCCGGCGTGAGATGGCCGTGGCCCACAGGTCTGGATGGCATCTCATCGACTTGCTCAGCGCACTGCCCGAGCCAGGCGATTCCCTTATGGTGACCATCCTGGGCGAGCCCGTCGTCGTCTGCCGCAACGCCTCCGACGGAGAACTCGAGGCATACCGGTGTCTGCGACGACCACGTGGCGCGCCGCAGCCCGTCCGGTGCGTCATACGATACGGAATGATCTTCGTGAATCTTCAGCAGGGCGATCACGAGGACATATCGGCCGAGGCCCTTCGAACCGTTACCCCCCAGAGCGCCTGACGCGAATCCCCGTCACAGCAGATCGCCCGGGCGCTCTCCCCGGACAGCGGCGCCACCGTGACCTGAACACGGTGGCGCCGCTGCGGTTTCCCGGCTCACCGGCGAGCGCCGGGCCGGAATGCCGGCGCCGTTCGCAGAGACGGCGCCGGGTCGGAAGGAAGTCAGGAGACCATGAGCAGACGGCTTTCCACTCCGATGTATTCGCCATTGACCCCGTCGGCGTCGGGCGAGGCGAGGAGTTTGACGTTCTTGGCCGCCGCGGCCACCAGGGACGCGTCGACCCGTGTCCGCCAGGAGGATGCCGGGTGCTCGCCGCCGCGGACCGAAACACGCTGACCCAGGGGTGAGTTGAGAGTGACGACGTTGCAGGTGATGCCGTGAAATGCCTCGTCGCGGGCCATCCGGCTGACGAATCCGCGCAGCGCCGCCTCGGACGTACTGCCGAACTGCCGGGCGGAGAGGCCGTCCTGGGCGGAGGTGCAGAGGAAGATGATGCGTCCCTGCCCGCTCTCCCTGAGGGCGGGTACGACCCTGCGGATCAGCCGGAAGGTGCCGATGATCCGGTTGTCGGCGACGGAGACGAACCGGTCGTCCCTCAGCATCAGATCGCACGACAGGTCGATGGAGGCGATGACGATACCGACGGGCCCGTGCCGCTCCTCCACGAGGGCGAGCGCCCCGTCGATCTGCGACTCGTCCGTCACATCACACGCCACGGTGAGGTCAGGGCCGACGGGTGCCTGCGGGCCGGAGTACATCGCGGCGACGCTGTCACCGCACTCTTGCAGCGCCGTCGTGATCCCCTGGCTTACCTCACTGTGACCATCAACGATGAGCACGGACCGCTGGGATGGCATTGCAAGTCCCCTACCTTTCGCGAATGCAGCAGACACTCTGCATTGTTCACCTGCGACAGGACAGAGTCTCGCGGTCACCGGGCGGTCTTTCCACGCAAAAGAACTGCAGATAATTGTGGACCCGCCGACAGGCGGGCAGTTACGGGGGAAATGTGACACTCTCGACCCAGGATGCGGCAGCGCTGCGCACGCTGCTGGAGAGCCGCCGGGCAGCGATCGCGCCCGAATCGGTGGGCTATACGGAGCGGAGCGGAGCCGGGCGGCCGGTCAACGGCCTGAGCCAGGAACAGATCGACACCCTCACACACCGGGCCCGTGGCACCTACGGGCGGCTCATCAACGGGCCGGAGCACCGGCCCAATCCGACGTATCTCGGCGATCTCGCCCGGTTACTGAGGATGACGGAGCAGGAGTGGACGACGCTGTACTGGCTGACCCGGCGTGAAGTCCCCGCCCCGCTCCACAACACGTCGGGGATGGAAGTCCCCGGCGCGTGGAAGGCCGTCGAGCTGATCCACGGCGTCATGGCCTATCTGGTCGACTCGGCCTGGAATCTGATCACGTGCAACCAGGAGTACAGGGAGCTGTTTCCGGGCGGGGAGGCTCCGCAGAACGCGCTGATGTTCATGGCGGTCAGCCCGGAACGCCATACCGTACTGCTGGACTGGGAGCGCAGCTGGGCGCCTTTCGTCTTCGGCCAGTTGCGGCGGGCCACCCAGGAGCGCCCGGACAACAAGGACTTGGCGCGCATCGAGGAGTGCGTGCTGCGCGATCCGGTGGCGGGCCCGCTGTACGAGGCAACTCCCTTCCTGGCGCTGCCCTTTCCGGACGGCGCCCAACGTCCCATACGTCACCCACAGTTGGGTGACGGCATGGTGAGCGTCTGCGCGGCCGAGCCGGTCACGTCGGTGGGCTCCCGGCTGATCCTGCTCTCCTTCCAGCCCGGGCCGCCCGGCGAGCACCGCAGAAACGCCGATCTGCGGGCGGCGCACACTTCAATTGGTTGAAAGCGGCGCTGATGGAGGATCACACCAGGCCACCCCATCACTTCACAGGTGATCAGACCGCGTAACTTTCGTGAAAGATGTATCGCACTGGCGTACGTTGTTCGTACATGTAATCGAGCATTAATGGGAGCTACCCATGCCCGCCTACGTCAGCCGTCCCGCGATCGTTCTGCCTCAGCACGAGGTCAGCACCCGCGAAATCATCGACGACATCGCACGGAACCACCCGGACGACCCGCGGCTGAAGGTGTACGAGCGGGTGATCGGCAACCTCCAGGTGGACAAGCGGTACTTCGTGTCCCCCCTCGACTCACCGGCCATCTCGGGGGACGCGGACATCACGGAGCGGGTCGGCTCCGGCTTCGGCCACTCGGTACGGATGGGCGAGCAGGCCGCGCGACAGGCCATGGCGCGGGCGGGCGTTCAGCCGTCGGAGATCGGCGCCATCGTCACCTCGCACGCCACCACCTGGGGCATTCCGGGCCACGATGTACTGCTCAGCAACGCGCTCGGACTTCCGATGCGCACCCGGCGCATCGCCATGACCACCGTGGCCTGCGCCGGCGGTATACAGGCGCTCGTCAGGGCGGTGCAACTGGCCGCCCTGGAACCGGGTTCGAAGGTCCTCGTAGTGGTGTCCGAGGTGATCAGCTCCGTCTACAACCACCACGACACCACGATGCAGTCCATGATCTACAAAGCGCTGTTCGGGGACTCCGCGGGCGCCTGCGTCGTCTCCACGACCGCTCCCGGCACACCGGGGATCCGTATCGAGGATCCGGTGAGCGCGAACACCTTCGAACTGCTGCTGCCCGATACGGAGGATCTGTACAGCGGGAAACTCGACACCACCGGGCTCCACTTCGACAGTACGAAGGCGGGGCAGAAGGGCGCGCTGGATTCGATGCCGTACGTGCTCGACTGGCTGGACCACAAGGTGCCGGACTGGGCCGTCATCCATCCGGGGAGCCCCAGCATCATCACCGATGTCGCGAAGAGCCTCGGGCTCACCGAGGAGCACACCCGGCATTCGCGGGCCGTGCTGGCCGAGATGGGGAATCTGGGCGGGATCAGCGTGCTGGCCGTCCTCGACAAGTTGCACTCGGCGCCGCCCGCGGCGGGCGAGTCGGGCGTCGCGGTGGCCTTCGGACCCGGGTTCGTCACCGCGGCCCTGCGCTGTTCCTGGTCGGGCGCGGCCGGCGACTGACGGCGCTCACAGGGGCTTACGCGCCCTGACATCCAGGACGACCGGGGTGGGCGCGCCGTGCTCGGCGAACTCCTCCAGCACGAGTCCGGCGTTCACCAACGCCTGAAGCAGGCGGGGCAGCGGCAGATGCCCCGCTCCCACCTTGTCCCGCAGCCCCTGACCGGTCCAGGACCGTGTGGTCCAGCGGCCGTCGAGATATCCGGGGGCGATCACCACGGCGTCCGGGTCGCTCCGGTCGGCGAACCCTCCGCTCCGCCACAACCGCCGCCGGTGCGGCAGCCCTCTCGTTCCTTGCCCCGGAGCTGCGGGCCCGCCCCCTGTTTCCGCCCCGTGCACAATCGGCCTACGCCGTCGTCCCGCACAGCCGACTCTCAGGCTCGGTCGGTGGCTGACGGGGCGTCGTACCCCCTGGGCAGCGGTGCGGACGCGGTCCTGATGCGGCGGTGTTCGTCTCCCCCGCCCTCTTGACCGGGCACGGTCAGCTACCTGAGTGTGTGGTGGGCCCGGCCCGCACCCCTTTCCCAGGAGGTACACGTGAGACGTTGGAAGACTCGCGGCGCAGTCGCCGCGGTCGCGGCGCTGCTCTTCGCCGGAACAGCAGCTCCGGCTTCAGCCGCTTTGACAACGTTGTCCAACGGCTCCGCCCCACCGGGAGCACAGCTCGTCGACGACCCGGCGGACTATGTGGACCCGCTGATCGGCACCGGGAGCGGCGGCTCCACGGTGGGCGAGATCAACAACTTCCCCGGTCCCGCCACCCCGTTCGGCATGATGCAGTTCTCCCCCGACACGGTCGGCTCGTACGCCGGGTACCAGTACCACAGCGACGCCCTGCGGGGGTTCAGCGTCGATCACGCGTCGGTCGGCTGCACCGCCTTCGGGGATGTGCCGATCCTGCCGGTCACGGGCGATGTCGGCCCGGCCCCGTGGGACAGGACCGAGCACTTCTCGCACACCGACGAGAAGGCCGAGCCGGGCTACTACGCGGTCACTCTCGCCGACTCCAAGGTGCGCGCCGAGCTGACGGCCTCCACCCGGACCGGTCTCGCCGCCTTCACCTTCCCCAAGGGCGCTGATACGGCGCAGGTGCTGGTCAAGGGCGGCGCGAGCCTCGCGGGCGACAAGCGGGCCGATATGCGTGTCGTCGGCGACCGGCAGGTCACCGGCTCCGCCACCACGGGGAACTTCTGCGGGAAGGGCAACGAGTACACCGTCCACTACGCCATCACCTTCGACCGCCCCTTCACCGCCCACGGCACCTGGGACGGCAAGACGGTGTCCAAGGGCAGTGACACGGTGGACGCGCCGAAGGCCGGCGCCTATCTGACCTTCGGCACCGCCGGGACCAGCACCGTGCGCGCCAAGATCTCCATGTCGTACGTCTCGGTGGACGGCGCCAAGGCCAACATGGCGTCCGAGGTCCCCGGCTGGAGCCTCGACAGCCTGCGCGAGCAGACGCGCGACCGGTGGACGTCGGCGCTGCGCAAGGTCCGCGTCGCGGGCCGGGACACCGGGCAGCTGAAGACGTTCTACACCTCGCTGTACCACTCGCTGATGCATCCGAACACGTTCAATGACGTGGACGGACGCTACATCGGCTTCGACAACAAGGTGCGGGAACTGCCCAAGGGCCGTACGCAGTACGCGAACTTCTCGGACTGGGACACCTACCGCTCGCTCGCCCCGCTCCAGGCCATGCTCTGGCCCAAGGAGGCGAGCGACATGGCGCAGTCCCTGGTCAACGACGCCACCCAGGGCGGCTGGTGGCCGCGCTGGCCGTTCGCCAACGGCTACACGGGGCAGATGACCGGCGACAACTCGGTGGCGCTGATCGCCAATCTGTACGCGTACGGCGCCCGGGACTTCGACCTCAAGACAGCGCTCAAGTACCTGGTCAAGGGTGCGACGACCGTGGACAGCACGCCGGGCGCCTACCAGGAGCGCCCGGACATCGCCAACTACGTGGAGCGCGGCTACGCGCCGAACAACGACGCCGCCCGCGGCGACCATCAGCGCGTCGGCGGCTCGGTGACGCTGGAGTGGGCGATCGACGACTTCTCCATCGCGCAGCTCGCGACCGCGGCCGGGGACAGGAAGACCGCCCGGACGTTCACCCTCCGCAGTCAGAACTGGCAGAACATCCTCAACCCTGCGACGGATTACCTCCAGCCGCGTGGTGAGGACGGCCGTTTCCCCGACGGTCCTGGCTTCCAGCCGCCGCCGGAGGGCAAGTTCGGCCAGGACGGTTTCGACGAGGGCAACGCCGCCCAGTACAACTGGCTCGTGCCGCAGAACACCGCGGGCCTGATCACCGCGATGGGCGGCCGTGACGCGGCGTCCCAGCGGCTGGACACGTTCTTCTCGAAGCTCAACGCGGGCCCCAACGAGCCGTATATGTGGGCGGGCAACGAGATCGACTTCGGGGTGCCGTGGGTCTACGACTACCTCGGTCAGCCGTGGAAGGCGCAGAAGGCCGTTCGGGATGTGGCCACCACCCTGTTCAGCCCCACCCCGGACGGCGAGCCGGGCAATGACGATCTGGGCGCTCAGTCCTCCTGGTACGTATGGGCCGCGCTCGGGGTGTACCCGGCCACGCCGGGCACATCCGATCTGGCCGTGCACAGCCCGCTGTTCGAACGCGCGGTGCTCGATCTGCCCGGCAAGGCCCGTGACCTGGACATCCGTGCTCCGAAGGCATCGACGGACACTCCGTACGTCCACGATCTGAAGCTCGACGGACGCGACTGGGAGCGCACCTACCTGCCCAAGTCCGCCGTTTCCGGTGGCGGCCGGCTGGACTTCACGCTGTCCGGGAAGCCCGACACCCACTGGGCGACGTCGGCGGCGGCCGCGCCCCCGTCGTACCGCACGGGCGAGCGGTCCTTCCTGGCGAACGCGACACCCAACCAGGTGACAGCGGCGCCGGGCGGCGACGGTGCCGAGGTCACTGTCGACGCACAGCGCCTCGCCGGCGGGGACCGTGGTCTGACCGTCACCGCAGCCCCGCCGAAGGGTCTGAAGGTCTCCGCGGCCACGAAGCAGCTCAAGCTGGATCGGGCCACCGGCTCCGGGAGCGTGGACCTGAGGGTCTCAGCGGGGCCGAAGACGCCCGAGGGCTATTACGAGGTTCCGCTCACGGTACGCGGATCCGGGAAGGGCAATTCCGTACGGCTGTCCGCGATCGTCCTGGTGGCGGCGGACGGCAGTCCTGCTGCCGCGTACGACAACACCGGCCTGTCCGACGACGCGGACCACGGGCAGGCCGACTTCGACGGCGCGGGCAACAGCTACTCGCGCCAGGCGCTTGCCGCCGCGGGTCTCAAGGGCGGAGCCCGGATCGAGGCGTCGGGCACATCGTTCGTGTGGCCCGCGGCTCCGCAGGGACGCCCGGACAACGTGGTGGCGGCGGGCCAGACGCTCGATCTGGCCGCCGGCGCCAAGGACGCGAAGCGGCTGCTGTTCGTGGGGTCGGCCACCAACGGGGATCACCAGGACAGCGCGAAGGTGACCTTCACCGACGGCAGCACCGCAACGGCCGGTCTCTCGTTCGGTGACTGGACGCTGCCGGGCGGCGGTTCGGATCCCGTCTTCGGGAACACGCTCGTGGCGCGCGCGGCGCACCGCAACCAGTCGGGCGGCACCGGCGGCGCGGCGAGCGTCTACGCCACCGCGCCCTTCCAGGTCCCGGCCGGGAAGCAGATCAAGAGCGTGACGCTGCCGAAGAACGCGCAGCTGCATGTGTTCGCGGTCGGGCTCGGCTGACCGACCCGGAACGCAGCGGTTACCGGCCCCGCCGGTAACCGCTGCCGTCCCTGGAACGGGTCAGCAGGCCCGACTCGACGAGGTAACGGCGGAGCGCGGCGCAGTCGTCGTGGACGGTGCGCAGCGCGTCGTTGACCTGGGGCTCGGTGTATTCACGGTCCCGCTCGAACAGGGTCTCCGCCAGGTGGGCGAGCAGCTGTTCCCGGCGTGCTGCCTTGCGGGGGATCGCGGTGAGACGGCCACGGGAGAAGAGCGCCATGACCCCGTGCGAACCGCCGGTTGTGGTGTCGGACATGCCCGGCAGCCTCGCGCACCATCAGGGTCACGGGCAACGCCTTTTCCGGCGACCGGCCCGCAGGGAAGTGCCTCTTCACGGGGTGTCGCCCTGCCAGTCCCACAGGAGTGCCCCGGCGGTCCGCGGGCCGTAGCGCGCGTGGCCGCCGGGGCCGTGGGAGCCGATCTCCGTGGCGAGGGCCGCGCCCTCCGCGAGGCGTGGGCCCGGCCATCCGGTGACGTCGAGCAGCAGGCCGTCGAGCGGTCCGCCCACCAGTTCCCGGTAGTCGTGGCCGGGCCGCGGGCCCGGGTCGGGGTCGTCGTGGTCCGCGCCGTACACCCGGCGCCAGGTCTGTCCGTTCATGTGGTTCAGCATCTCAGCCACCACTGACAGCCCACCCTGTGTGGCGGTGCGGCCTCCTCTCCCGCCCGGCTCTCACCCGGGGCTCACTCGACGGTGAGGTCCACGTGGGCCGGTGTCAGCCGGGTGCCGTCCGCGAGCCGGAACTCCAGGGTGATCCGCCCGCTTCCCGCGGCGGCGGCCGCCGTGGCGCTCACCGTGACCCGGTGCGAGGCGCTCCTGGTCCCGCTCACGCGCAAGGTGCCGCTCTGCGGGGTCAGCCGGATGCCGTCGGGGCCCGACGCCGTCCACCACACCGTGTGGCCGGTGAAGTCGACGTCCTGGCCCACCACCGTGAGCCTGGCCGCCGCTCCCCCGCGCTCCAGGGACAGCAGCCCGGGAGCACCGAACCCGGCTGCCGGGGAGGCGTAGTTGTCCACGACCTCCCGGCGGACGTCCGCGTCGTCGTAGGGCATCGACGTGTCCGTGCCGTACCGCCGCCACCAGGTCTGGACGTTCGGCAGCACGACCCCGTTGAACCGGTTCTGGAGCAGCAGGGTCCGGTAGGTTTCCCGGGCTTCGGTCAGCTCGCCCGAGCCGTCCGGGGCGAGTCCGATCCGCAGATCGGCGCGGGCCACGTCGAGGCCCAGGCCCAGCCGGCCGATCACGGCGCGTGCCGCTGCGGTGCCCGCCTGGCCCGCGGCGCTCCGCAGCACCGTACCCGCCCGGCTGTACCGGTCGAGCAGTGCGGCCGCTCCCACGGTGTCCGGGTCGGTGCGCGTGAGGTCGTAGTACTCACGCATGGTTTCGGCGGCCCGGGCGCCGAAGCGTGCCTGGAGGTAGCCGTCGGTGTACCCGGCGGCGTCCAGCCCGTTGTCCCAGGCGAGCGCCGCGAACAGGCTCTGGACGTGCTCGTAGGTGATCCAGTCGCCGGGTTCGCTGTACATCCCGATGCCGTTCAGGCCGAGATGCGACTCGAAGGAGACATCGCCCGCGATGGTGGCGAGGGGATGCGCGGGCCGGCTGCGCCAGCGGTAGCGCCGGTAGTACTCGTACATGGCGAGCGAGCCGCGGAAACCGTTCCGCCAGGCGGTGAGCGCCTTCGCGAAGGGCGCGTTGGCGGTCACCGCGGGATCGTCGAGGGGTCCGTCGTAGGTGCGGCTGTACGGGGCGAAGTCGACGATGACCGCGGGGTCGGACGCGTAGTCCGGGTCGGGTGGTTCGATGGTGGAGTTGTAGGCGATGCGCTCGACGCGTACGCCCGGCAGCTCCGTACGGAGGGTCAGGGCCAGCTTGTTGACGACCACCGACTCGGCGTTCGCCGCTTTGCCGTACCGGTCGAGGATCTCCTTCTGGAATGTGCCGACGTCCGGCGGCCAGCAGTCGAAGACCGTGATCTCCGGGCGCTCCCGCAGGAAGGCGACGACCGCGGCGATGTAGGCGTCGAGGGCCTCGGGGTTGTAGATGTCGAAGAGCGGGCCGCCGGATGTGTAGTACTGCGGGTACTTCTCCGGGGGCAGAAAGCTGTCGTAGCCGTGGCCGCCGGTCTCGATCCGGATGCCGCGCCTGGTGGCCTCGCGGCGCACGACGGTCCGTACGCTGTCGTACGTGGTGACGCCGAGGCCCAGGTAATCGGCCGGGTGGACATAGGTGTTGAGGCAGTTCTTGGCCATCCAGTCGAGCAGCGGGGGCAGGCTCTCGGCGGTGTGGCTGAAGCCCTCCTCCGCGTACTGCCGCCGCAGTTCCCAGCCGGGCCGGTCGGTGAGGCGGACGGCGGGAAGTGCCAGGGTGCGGGCGGTGGGGATGTGTTCGCTGTGGCCTTCGTACGCGGGGAAGGCCGGGGCGAAGAAGCGTACGCCCAGCCGTTCGAGCAGCGCGTACACGGCGTAGAGCGTTGCGCGGTCGCCCACGCCGGTCAGCAGGACGTCGCGGTGGTCGCCGATGAGAGTGAAGGAGTCCTCGGGCGCACCGTCCAGCTCCTGGGCCGCTTCGGTGAGCCGGGCCGGGGGGACGGTGGTGGTGCGGCCGGTGCCCGCGCGCACGGCCACGAGACCGGTGACGGCGTCGGGCAGGGAGCCCGCGGCGGGAGGCGTCGCGGCGCGGAGCGGCAGCCGGACGCCGGTGATCCGCTGGATGTAGTCGCGGAGTTCGGTGGCGGCGAAGGGTGCGCTGCCCTCGCCCCACCACAGCACGGTGGCTTGGGCGCGGCCACCGGAGACGACGGGCAGGGCGGGCGCCGCCGTACCCGGCCCGGCCGCTTTCCCGGTGGCCGCCGCCGCGGGAGCTGCGGTGGCCGGTGCCAGTACGGTGGCGCCCGCGAGCCCGGCGGCTCCCGCGAGGAAGCCGCGCCGACGTACCCCGTCCGCTGCTCTGCGGGTACCGGTGCCGAGGCCGTTTCCGGTGCGCGTGTCCTGTGCGCTGCGCATGTCCCCTCCGGTGCTCAAGTCCTGTCCGCTGCTCATGTCCCGTCCGCTGTTCATGTGCGGTCCGCCTTTCCGGCCGATGCGTACAGGTCGCTGAGGTAGTAGTCCTTGGCCTTCTCCGCCTTGGGCAGTTCCTTCATCTGCACGAAGAGCTCCGAGAGCCGGTCGAACCAGCCGTCGACCGTGCCGTTCCCGCTGAGCTTCGTCAGCTCGGCTGAGGAGAGGATCTTCACGTGGTCCGTGGAGCCCTTGAGCTGCGCCGCGGGGAGCCCGAGGAAGTCGGCGGCGACCGATTCCGACTCGGCCGGATGCCGGGCTATCCAGTCGTCGGCCTGCCGGAGGACTCCGGTCACCTTCTTGACGAGCGCCGGGTTGCCGGACGCAAGCTTGGGCTGAGTGACGAAGACATTGGGGAAGGTCAGCTCGGGGTAGTAGTCCTGGGTCCTGCTGATCTCCTTGAGGCCCGGCACCTTCTTCTTCATCGTGTCGATGAGCGGGTACCAGGTGGCGGCGGCGTCGACCTGGCCGGACGAGAAGGCCGTGACGACGGTGGAGGCGTCCATCACGACCTTCTGGACGTCGGTGGGCTTCAGCCCCGCCTTGCGGAGCGCCAGATTGAGGATCATGTCGCCCGATGTGCCCTCGGCTACGGCGACCTTCTTGCCCTTGAGGTCCGCCGGTTCGGTGATGCCGGAGCCCGGCCTGGCGATGACCCGGTCGGCGAGCCCGAGCATGTTGACGGAGATGATGGAGGCCCGGCCGGACGCGGGCAGCCAGAGGGCTCCCGGGCCGAGGTACCCGAAGTCCAGGTCGCCCGAGCCGAGGGCCTGTACCTGGAGCGGGCCGTTGGTGAAGACCTTCAGGTGGGGTGTGAGGCCCGCCTTCTTCCAGAGTCCCTGTTTCCTGGCGACGGCGAGCGCGGCGGATCCGCTGTAGTCCGCGATGTAGCCGAAGGTGATGTTGTTTCCGTGGCCCGACGCCGCCGGTGCACCCTTGCCGCAGCCGGACGCGGCGGCGACGAGCAGCAGAGCGGTGAACAGGCCGGCGGTGCGGCGCCCGACGGCGCGTTTCCTCTTCACGGGGCGAGTCCTTCGAGTGGGGCCGGCTGATGGTGCACGGCGTGCCACACCTGGGCACGGAGTTCGGCGAATGCGGGCGAGAGCCGCTGTTCTTCCGTGCGGGGGTAGGGCAGCGTGACGGGGATGACGGTCTGGATCCGTCCGGGGCGCGCGGCCATGACGACGACGCGGTTGCCCAGATAGACGGCCTCGTCGACGTCGTGCGTGATGAACATGACGGTCCGCCGGTCACGGCTCCAGGTGTCGAGCAGTGACTCCTGCATCCGGACCCGGGTCAGCGAGTCGAGGGCGCCGAACGGCTCGTCCATGAGGAGGACCTTCGGATCGACGGCGTACGCGCGGGCGATGGCGCAGCGCTGTTTCATGCCGCCGGAGAGGGTCTTGGGGAGCGCCCCGGCGAAGTCGGTGAGGCCGACGAGTTCGATGACCTCGCGGGCCCTGCGCCGCCGTTCGGCCTTCCCCACTCCCGCGACCTTGAGGCCGTACTCGACGTTGGCCGTGACGGTCATCCACGGGAAGAGCGCGTACTGCTGGAAGATGACGCCGCGTTCGGGGGCGGGTCCGCGGACGGGCGCGCCGTCGACGGTGACCTGGCCGCCGGTCGCTTCGGTGAGTCCGGCCGCGATGTTCATCAGGGTGGACTTGCCGCACCCGGACGGTCCGACGACGGTGACGAACTCACCGTCCTCGATGTCCAGGCTCACCCGGTCCAGGGCGAGGAAGTCGCCGTCCTTCACCGCGAAGTTCCTGCTGACTTCGGAGAAGTTGATGGTGGGCATGGTTACCTCCGTTCCTGCCAGTGGGTGAGCCTGCGCTCGGCGAGGAGCAGCAGCCGGTCCATGACGAGTCCGATCGCTCCGATGGCGATGAGCTGGACGAAGATGGTGGGCAGGTCGTAGTAGAGCTGCGCCTGCTGCATACGGAAGCCCAGTCCGCCCTGTGCGGCGATGAGTTCGGCGGCGACGACGGTGGCCCAGGACGCGCCGAGCCCGATCCGCATGCCGACCAGGATGAAGGGGGCCGATGCGGGCACCACGATGCCGGCGAAGACCTGGTGGTCGCGGGCCCCGAGTACCCGCGCCGCGTTGACCAGGGTGACGTCGACGGCGACGACGCCCTGGAAGGTGGAGACGACGCAGGAGAGGAACGACGCCAGGAAGATCACAAAGATCTTCGGGGTTTCGCCGATGCCCATCAGGACGATGGCCAGCGGGATGATCGCGAGCGGTGGCACCATCCGGAAGAACTGCAGCCACGGCTCGATCAGCCTGCGGACGACCGGGTACCAGCCCATCAGGAAGCCCACGGGTACGGCGAGTACGACGCCGATGACATAGCCGATGAGGACGCGTTCCAGGCTCGCGCCGGCGTCCGAGAACAGGGTCCCGTCCGCGATGAGCTGCCCCGCCCGCCGGGCCACGGCGGCGGGTCCGGGGAAGCCGTCGATACCGCTGTTGGCGAGGACGACCCAGACGATGAGCCCCAGTGCGGCGGAGCCGGTCCCGAGCAGTACGGAGGTGACCCGGCTCGCACCCCGTGGCCCCCGCCCGCGCTCCGCCCGCCCGGCCCTGCTCGGGTCATGCGCGGCCTGTACGCCGGGGGCACGGGGTGCGCCGGAGGCACCGGCGGTGCCCGGAGTACCGGGAGAGTCGGGGGAACCGGGAGAGTCGGCGGAACCGGGAGCACCGGATCCGGGGAGCAGTTTCTCCTTCATGCGACTTCCTCCGCGACGCCGTCGACATCGGGTGCGCGGTCGCCGCCGATGTCGGCCATGTAACTCATCCAGCTGTAGGCGGGATCGCCGCGCCGCAGCAGCTCGCGGTAGAGGCGGACGGTCAGGTCACGGCGGACGTCCGCGTACGCCGGTGCCTCGTACACGTTGTGCAGTTCGTGCGGGTCGGTCTCCAGGTCGTACAGCTCGTGGACGCTCTCCGGGTTGTGGACGAGCTTGTACCGCCGGTCGCGGAGCATGCGCTGCGCGTACGGGAAGTGGTGGCCGTGGAATTCGGCGACGATCTCGTCGCGGGTGTCCCCGGCGGGTTCGCCGTGCAGCAGCGGCAGCAGGCTCTGTCCGTCGCACTGGCCGGGCCGCGGCGCCCCGGCCAGTTCGAGGATGGTCGGGTTGAGGTCGATGAGGTTGGCGAAGGCGTCACAGACCTGGGCGGGGGCGCCGGGCACCCGGGCGATCGCGGGGATGCGGTAGATGTCCTCGTACATCGCGGGGCCCTTGTCGTTGAGCCGGTGGGCGCCGGTGAACTCGCCGTGGTCGGCGGTGAAGAAGACGGCCGTTCCGTCGCGCAGACCGTGCGCGTCCAGCGCCGCCAGGAGCCTGCCGACCTGGTGGTCAATCATGGTGACGTAGCCCCAGTAGACGGCGATGAGCTTGCGCCAGGCGGCGGCGTCGAACCCGTCGGACGACCAGTACGCGCTGTACTGGCGTTGCACTTCGGGCTTGCCCGCGAACGTCTCCGCCATGGAGGCGGGCAGCGGGACGTCGTCGGGGTCGTACATGTCGTAGAAGTGGTCGGGGATCAGATACGGCAGGTGCGGGCCGTACCAGTGGCAGGAGAGCATGAACGGCCGGCCGGTCGCCTTCCAGTCGGCCGCGTACCGGTCGAGGAGGCCGAGCGTCCGGTCCGTGAGGAACGCCTCGATGGTGGCCTCGGGCGGCTGCTGGAGGCGGCCTGCGATGAGGTGGCCGCGGCCGGTCCCGTTGGCGGCCCGGCCGAAGACGGGCTCGGTGACGGCGAAGGGCGGAAAGCCGTTGTCCTCCAGCCACTTCTCGTACGAGGGGTGGTGGACGGGGTTGAGCGCACCGGGCAGGTGCTCGCCGTCCATCCCGTAGAACTCGGGGCCGCGCTCGCGGCCGATGTGCCACTTGCCCGCGTGGCCGACCTGGTAGCCGTGGTCCATCAACTGGCGCCACAGCATGGGGCTCTCGTCGTCCAGTTCGTCCTTGCTTCCGCCGTTGCGCTCGGGGTTGTTCAGCATCCCGTGACGGAACGGGTGGAGGCCGGTGGCCAGGGAGGCACGGGCCGGTGTGCAGATCGCGGTGGGTGTGTAGAAGCGGTCGAACCGGGTGCCGTCGGCGGCCAGGGAGTCCAGGGCCGGGGTCTTGACCAGCGGGTTGCCGTAACAGCCGAGGGTGTCGACCCGGTGTTGGTCGGTCATCAGGAACAGGACGTTGCGCGGAGCCATGGGCTGGCCGCCCTTCCGGTGGAGTCGTTCGTGACGCGTGTGCGGGGTGCGCGTGCGGTTGCGTGTGCGGGGTGCGGTGCGTCTGCGGTGTGCGTCTGCGGGTCTGGCCAAGTGCCGGTCTGTGGAGTGCCGGAGCGTGGTCTGCGGTGGGCCGTGGTGGGAAACGGAGGTCTGACGGCAGGCAAGTGACCGGAACTGTAGGGACGCCGGGATTTTTACGTCAACCCTCGGGAATAAACTGCGTGTGAATTCTTCCGCCGCGTTGACAGAAACTGTCCGACCGGCGGACCATGCGGTCATGGGAGAACCGACCGATGCCCTGCAGCGCCTGCGCAGGGCCAATGAAGCCGCCGTCCTCGGCGAGCTGCGCCGCTCCGGCGCCCTCAGCCGCGGCGAACTCAAGGCGAGGATCGGGCTCTCCCGTACGACCCTGTTCGCGATCGTCTCGGACCTGCTGGCGCGCAAGGCGATCGTGGAGCAGCCCGCCGCGGACTCCGAGCTGCCCCGTGGCCGCGGCAGGCCGGCCCTGGAGATCTCGCTCAACGCACAGGGCGCCGAGCTGATCGGTATCGACCTCCAGCGCAACCGGATCCACGTGATCATCGCCAACTGCGCCCATGAGGTGGTCGGCCGGTACAGCGCCCCGCTCCCCCTGGACAGCGGCCCCGCCGAACGGGCCGCGCAGGCGGTCGCGGCCGTCGAGGAACTGGTACGCCGGGAGGGGATCAGCCTCGCGCCCGTCGAGGGAATCGGGCTCGGTCTGCCCGGTTTCGTCCAGAACCCGGCGTCCGGCGACCCGGACCGCAAGACGCCGTTCGCCCAGCACGTGGCCACGGCGCTCGGCAGTCACTTCGGTGTTCCGGTCGCCACGGAGAACAACTCACGGCTCGCCGCGCTGGCGGAGGTCACCTGGGGTGCGGCCAGGGGCCGTGACAACACGGTCTTCCTCGCCTGGTCGCACGGGGTCGGCGGCGGGCTCGTCGTGAACGGCGACCTGGTGCACGGCGCTCATGGCGCGGCCGGCGAGATCGGCCACACCAGCTGCGATCCCGACGGGCCGCTCTGTCACTGCGGCGGCCGGGGGTGTCTGGAGGGCGTCATCCGGATCCCTGCGCTGCTGGCCGCCTGCGCGGAGCGCGGTGTGGCGGCCGGGGACGCGGCCGGGCTGATCGCGCTGGCCGCCGAGGGGCAGCCCGAGGTGGCGGCCGTGCTGCGGGACGCGGCGACGACCGCGGGCCGGGTCCTCGCGGCCCTCGCCGCCCAGGTCGACCCCGAGTGCATCGTGGTGTACGGCGAACCGGCCGCGCTCGACGCACTGGTACTGGCCCCGATCAGGGAGCAGCTCGCGGTTCTGTCCCTGCCGTCCGCTCCCCGCACCATCACCGTCTGCGGTTCGGCGCTCGGCGCCGACGCTGCGGCGCTCGGCGGTGTGGCGCTGCTGCTGCACACCACGGGCCAGGACCTGGACGAGCTGCTGGACCGGCCGGTCCCCGGCGCGGCCGCGCGGGAGGCGACCGGGCAGAATGAGCCGGGGCCCGGCCGGTCCCGGGCGGAGGTCGCCGCAACCGGCGCCGACGACAGGGAGACCGTCCGATGAGTGCGTGCTGCGGACCCGCGCGGGGAACGGCCTCGGGCACGACATCCCTGTCCGACCCCCTCACCTCTCCCCCGCCGGCTCCCCTGCTCGCTCCTCCGGCGGACTTCGCCGTCCCCGAGCGCCGTCCCGCCGATGTCCTGCGCGGCATGGTGCCCGTCCCGGCCGGGCCGTTCCTGATGGGCGGCGAAGACTCCGACGCGTTCCCGGGCGACGGCGAGGGGCCCGTCAGGGAGGTGACCGTCGGCGCGTTCCACATCGACGCGGCCTGCGTCACCAACGGCAGCTTCGCCGCCTTCGTGAAGGCCACCGGCTACCGTACCGAGGCCGAACTCATCGGCTGGTCCTATGTGTTCGCCTCCTTCATACCCCCGCAGGCGCGCCGCTCCGTGCTGCCGGGCACCGTCCCGGGGGCGCCCTGGTGGCGGGGGGTGACCGGCGCGTACTGGCGCAACCCCGAGGGCCCCGGCTCGTCGGTCGGGGACCGCCGGGGCCACCCGGTGGTCCATATGTCCTGGAACGACGCGAACGCCTACGCCCGCTGGGCGGGCAAACGGCTGCCCACCGAGGCCGAGTGGGAGAAGGCGGCCCGCGGCGGCCTGGCCGGAGCCCGCTATCCGTGGGGCGACGAACTGACGCCCCGGGGCAGGCACCGCTGCAACATCTGGCAGGGCGACTTCCCCGCACGCGACCCCCGCGCGAGCGGCCCGGGCGGCACGGCCCCGGCCACCGCGTACGCGCCCAACGGCTATGGGCTGTACAACACTTCGGGCAATGTCTGGGAGTGGTGCGCCGACCGTTACAGCGCCGACTGGCACAGCGCCGACCGCCCGGAGACCCGTACCGACCCGACGGGGCCGCCCACCGGAGAGAACCGGGTGCTGCGCGGTGGTTCGTACCTCTGCCACCGTTCGTACTGCAACCGCTACCGGGTGGCGGCCCGCACCTCGAACACGCCCGACAGCACGACGGGGCACGGCGGGTTCCGCTGCGCGCTGTGAGCTTGACGTCAGTCCAGCCACGCGAGTCAGTGAGCTTGACGCTTGTCCAGCCGTGCGAGTCAGTTGGGGCGGATTCGGCTGGTCCTGCTCACCGGTGGGGCGCATCCGACCGCCAGGGGTTCCGTCTCCGTGAAGCAGCCACCCAGGATGGGCCAAGGGCCGCCGCGCCCCGCCCCAGGCGACGTACGATCAGGCTCCTCAGTGCCGGAAGGTGGTCCGTTCATGCACGTACCGAGCCTGCTTGCGGTTTTCGCCCACCCGGACGACGAGTCGTTGTCGGCGGGCGGCGTGCTCGCCCGTCACGCGGCTGCGGGTGCCCGTACCGCGGTCGTCACGGCGACCTGGGCCACGGACACCTCACGAGCCGCGGAGCTGGCCGAGGCACTGCGGATCCTCGGAGCCGGGAAGCCGCGGATGCTCGGCTATGCCGATGCGCGAGCGCCGCAGTCGGCCCCTGGGCGCGTGCGTTTCTGCGATGTGCCACTCGATGAAGCGGTGCGGAGACTGGTGGCACATATCCGGGAGTTCCGCCCGGACATCATGGTCACCCACGACGCCTACGGCGGGCTGCCCGGTCACCCGGATCACGTGCACACCCATCGGGTGACCATGATCGCTGCCCAGGCGTCCGGTCTCGGACAGCTCTACCCCGATGCCGGTGCCCCCTGGCAGCCGCGTGCCCTCTACCTGGCCACGCACCCTCGATCGGCCGTGCCGGCGCTGAGCGAGGTGATCGGAGCGCGCAAGGCGGCGTTCAGCGTTCCGGACGAGCAGGTCACCGCAACCGTCGATGTCGGTCCTTGGATGGACCAGAAGATCGCTGCCGTACTGGCGCATCGCTCAGAGGTGGAGCGTGGAGCCCTGCCGGGGGTGATCGCCGGCCTTCCGCCGGACGCACGGGAGCGACTGTTCGCCACCGAGTGGTACATCCGGCACACCCCCACTCCTGCGGCATCCGCTCAGACCGAACTGACCACCTGACCAGCAGCCCGGGCCACCCTGCAACAACCCCGCCGCCCGGCCCGGTTGCGCCCCGCCCGTTGTCAGGCCGCCTTGCGCTCCTCGCGGGACGCGATGGGGACGTCGAGGGTGCGGGCGAGGCCGACGACCCCTTCGTCGAGGCGCTGCAGATGGCGCAGCACACGGAAGGTGACCGTGCCCGAGCGCAGCACCTCCGATGAGCTGCTCTCCAGCATGGCGGCGATGCTGGCGCCCGATTCGACCTCCCCGTCGGCGTTCTCGTCGGCCAGCCGTGCGGCGATCACGTCGATGTTGTGCGCGATCCGCACCCCGGACCGCTCCAGCCGGGGGTCGGCCGCGATGGTCTTGCTGTACGGCACCAGCTCGGCCGTCGCGGCGAGCGAACGCGCGTGGTACGCGCACGTCTCCAGCACCGCCACCAGATAGCGGGCGGTCTGCCGCCGTACCCGCAGCGGGGTGATCGGGTGCGTCAGCGGCTGAGTGGAGCGGCGCAGGTCGTCCAGGGCGGTGTCCAGATCGCGCGCCAGGTCCAGCAGGTCGGCCGGCGGGCCGCCACTGAGCTGGGACACCGCCGACGACGCGACGTCGCGCAGCCGGGCCAGCACCGTGCCGAGTTCCTCGTCGGTACGGCGGTCGGTGTGCACGGGAAGCACCAGCACGGCCGCGATGACACCGCAGGCGGCGCCCAGTGCCGTCTCCTCGATCCGCAGCACCAGCACGGAGAGGCTGTAGGTGTTGAGGAGGGTGTAGAGCAGGCCCAGCATCGCCGTCACGAAGAAGGACATCAGCGCGTACGACAGGGGCGCGGTGAAGAACATCCCGAAGATGAAGAGCAGGACCAGGGCGAACGCGGTCCAGGTGTGGTTGCCGACCAGCCCGGCGAGACCGACACCGGCGATGACGCCGAAGACCGTGCCGAGCAGCCTCCGGTAGCCCTTGACGAGGATCTCGCCGGTGGACGCGGTGTTGAGGAAGACCACCCAGCAGGTCAGCACCGCCCAGTACCAGCGCTGGCTGGACAGGAACTCGCCGCCGACGATGGCCAGCGTCGAGCCGACCGACACCTGGAACGCCGTCCGTGTGGTGCGCCGCTGGAGCCCGGTACGGTCCTCCTCGGTCTCCTCCGCGCGGGTGATGGCCACGTCCTCGGCCTCGAACTCCTCGCGGGAGCGGGTCGTCTCCGGGGTGTCGTCCGACTCGTCCTGCGGTCCGTCCAGCGCCAGGCGCAGCCCGAGCACGGAGCGCGCTGCCTCACCGAGCCCGCGGAACACGTCCTGTACGGCGAGCGAGGCCCGCGGCAGGTTCTCCTCGTCCCGGTAGCCGAGCAGCCTGTTGCGCAGATGGGCCAGGGCGGTGCCGCGCTCGTCGGGCGCCAGCCGGGTCACCACCAGATGCAGCGCGTTCAGGTCCCGGCGCAGCAGGGCGGTGACCTCTTCCGTCCCGCCGATGCCCGGGGCTTCGTCGCCTGGCTGCGCGGCGCTCGCGGCGGCCGGGAACGGTGCGTTCGGCAGATGCAGGGTGAGGGTGTCCGCGCGTTCCGCGCTGCGGGCGTTGAGCAGCAGCATCCCCAGGCGCTCGGCGGCGATCTCCGCGTCCGCGATCCTGCGTTGGACCAGCGCGGCCGACGCGGTGTCCCGGGTGCCTGACTCCAGCTGGCCCTGGATCATCAGCGCGGTCTGGTGCAGCCGTGCGGTACGCGTACGCAGATCGTCGAGGATCTTGTCGAGCTGCGCCGGGGTGGCGTCCAGCAGCTCTGTCTGGGTGGCCACCAGCTGGGCGAGCCGCGCCCTGAACGCTTCGCGCAGCCGGCCGAGAGTCCGCTCGGGCGTCTCCGGTACGACGGCGAACCGTACGACGGCGCTGCTCGCGAAGGCGACGGTCAGCGTCAGATACAGCTGGGGCAGGGTGGCGACCGTGGCGTGCACGAACAGCGAGACGAAGTAGACCTGGAAGCCGATCAGGCCGAGCGCGGTGCCCCGGTCGCCGAAGCGCCGCGAGTAGACGGCGGCGAAGATCAGCAGGACGAAGAAGGCGTCACCGGCGATGATGCGGCTGTTGAGCAGCGCCCCCAGGGACATCGAGGTGAGCGCGACGGGGAGGCCGAGGCCGAGCGTGATGGCCTGACCGCGTACGTCCTTCTCCCTGATCGCGAAGGTGGAGACCATGGCCGCCATCGCCCCGGCGACCAGGAGCGGGACAGGTGTGTGAATCAGCGAGAGCACGATGAGCGCGAGCCCGATCGACGCGACGGTCCGCAGCCCCGCCATCAGTCGCAGGAATCCCGGGTCGGATGCCGCGTAGCGGTCCCATGTTCCGGTTCCGGTCCGTGTCCGCCGTGTTGCTGCCATCTCGCTGCCGTACTCCCCTGTTCTCCGGCCCAGGCCCGGTTACGCCCCCAGCATCGCACGGCCTGGTTCTCCTGGATCCGGCCAGGTCAGGGGCTGCTGGGATCGGGCAGCCCGGATCCGCCCCCGGCGCCCGGGCGTTCCCTGAGATGGCCGGCGCCGGAGCGGACCGCCCACCCGAAGACCGCCAGCGAGACGGCGGCCACCGCCACCGAGTCGTACGGGGCCGGCAGCCGCCCCGATCCGCCGAAGGTGCCCAGCCAGGACAGCAGGGTCAGCGCGGCCAGATAGCAGACCAGCCAGGCCCCGTGCCGCAGCTCGTCGCGCGGCGAAGGCCCGTCGGCTCCACGCCGCAGCACCAGGAACAGCGGGACGCCGGCGAGGACCAGCGGCAGCGCGAGCCGCAGATCGTGCCAGCCCGACCAGAAGACGAACTCACCGGCCACCATGAAACTGACCGGCGCGATCCAGCGCACCCCGGGCACCTGGCCGTCCGCCCGTGGCACTCCGCGCTCCCGGTCGTGCGCCCGGAACACCGCGACGGCGACCGCCGATGCCGCGTAGATGAGCAGATACATGTCACCCATGACGCTGACGATGTCCTGCCAGCCGCCGAACGGCAGCATGAAGATGATGATGACCGCGAGATTGAGCAGCAGCGCCCGGTGCGCCATCCCGGAGCGTGGGTCGATCCGCATGAAGAAGCGGGGCAGCAGGCCGTTCTTGGCCAGCGCGTAGGTGTGGCGGGCGTCGATGGCCACTCCGACGTACGCCGAGCCGCCCGGTGAGAGCACGGCGTCCGCGTAGAGCAGAGTCGCGAGCCAGTGCAGATTGAGTACGAGCGCGAGCTGGCCGAACGGTGACTCGAAGTTGACGCCGTGCCAGCCGTGGCCGAGCAGGGAGTCGGGGACGGTGAAGAGGAACGCCAGCTGGAGCGCGAGGTAGACCAGGACGGCGAGTCCGATCCCGGTGAGCACGGCGGCGGGTACGGTCCTGCGCGGGTTGCGGGCCTCACCGGAGAAGTCGAGGGGCGCCTGGAAACCGTTGACGGAGTAGACGATGCCGCCGCCCGCGAGCGCGGTGAGGCAGGCCGCGTAGCCGTACGGTGCGAAGCCTCCGTGGTCGGTGAGGCGGCCGGAGTGGGTGCCCGAGAGGAAGAGGGCGATGACGGTGACGACGGGGATGACGACCTTGAGCAGGGACACCAGGTTGTTCAGCCGTGCGAACACGCGCACCGCGAACCAGTTGAGCGCGGTCAGCAGCACGCTCAGCGCGGCGGCCACGCCGAGGCCGGTCGCGGTGAGTCTGCCTCCGGCGTAGAGACCGGGCAGATAGTGCGCCGCGTACTGCATGATGGCGCTGATCTCCGCTGCCGTCCCGCCGACCGACAGCAGGACGGACCAGCCGATCACGGTCCCGACCAGCCGCCCGCTGGCGTACAGCGGCCAGCGTACGGTTCCGCCGCCTTCCGGGCGCGTCGCCCCGAGTTCCACCATCACCAGCGCGACCAGGGCGCACAGCACACCTGCGGCGATCCAGGAGAGCAGTGCGGCCGGGCCCGCTGTCTGGGCGGCGTAGAGGGCGGCGAACAGCCAGCCGGAACCGAGGATGTTGGAGAACCCGATGGCCGTCAGGCCCCAGAACCCGAGGTCCTTGCGGAGGCGGTGTTCCTGGGCGAGTGCGGCGGGGAGGGGATGTGTCTCCGGTGGCTGGTTCTGCGGCACGTGACACGTCTCCTCGCCTGCTGCGTGACCTGAGGGTGCCCAGCGTGCCACGCGGGGGCGCGGCCACGGGCGCAGTCGGCCCTGCCGCACGGTGCGATCGGCGCGGCGAACAGCCGGCGGGCAGGGGCAGTCGGCAGGCCCGGGCGGCCGGGCGGTCAGCGGGCCGGGGCGCCGTCCGCCGCAGTCTCCGCTCCGCCCGTGACCAGGTCCACCCAGGCGCGGGCCAGCACACGGTGGCCGAACGGCGTGGGGTGCACACCGTCCCCGGCGATATGGGCGGCGCCGCCCGCGCTCCTGGCGGCCGCGTTGAGCAGGCCGTCGGCCGCCAGGAGCGCGGCGTCGAACTCCTCGGCGAGCCTGCGCACCACGTGGATCCGGGGGTCCAGGTCCTCCCGCCAGGCCCATTGCTCGGCGTACACCGGGACCAGGAAGGGTTCGATGAGGAGGAGCCGGGCTCCGCTGGTCTCCTTGATCCGCGTCAGGATGTGGCGGTAGTCGTCCTCGTACGCCTCGGTGGTCGTGACGCGGCCCTCGTCGTACCGGCGCCAGGTGTCATTGACCCCGACCAGCACGGACAGCAGATCGGGGGCGAGCGCGACAGCGTCCTCGTGCCAGCGGGCGCGCAGGTCCGCGACGCGGTCTCCGCCGATGCCACGGTTGATGAAGGTGAAATCGCTGTCGGGGTGGGCCGACCGCAGCAGTCCGGCGCTCAATCCGGCGTAGCCGTGGCCGAGTTCGTCCGTGGGATGTACCACGCGGTCCGCGTCGGTGATGCTGTCGCCCTGGAAGAGGACGGTCGCGCGGCTGGGCAGCTGAAGAGGCACAGGGACTCCGTGTGAAAGCGGCGGATACAGGCGGATACAGCGGACCGGCCCCGGACGGAACGGGGTCCACAGAAACGTACTACCGCAGCCGCCCGCCGATCGAGCCCTGCCACAGAAATCAGGGAGAGTAATTCGCCCTGGCCGAACGCAGGAAGAGAATCAAGAAGCGGGGAGAACATGAACAGGAGAGCGCCGTAGAAGAATTCCCGGACGCACCGAGCGCGGTGCGGAATGGCAGGCTTCGCGGGATCCGGAGGGCTCCCCATGGGCCTGCTCATACGCTCAGGCGCTGATCACCTGTCTCAGAAGACGAACGGCCCGGGCGACTGCGCGGTCGTGGCGTTGCAGCTGACCGCCACGCCGAAGATGGTCATCGACAGCGCGGTACCGCCGGTGTACGAGTCGAGGCTGTCGCCCGCGGCGACCGTCCCGGTCAGCGGGCCGATGGTGACGGATGACCCGGCCGGGAGGTCCGGGTTCTTCGTGCCGGAGAACACGGTGGTGCCGCTGCCGTTCTTCGCGAGGGTGAGGGTCGCGGCCATGGAGTCCTGGTCGACGTGGACGGGGGTGGTCACGGCTGAGGTCAGCGTGATCGTCGCCGCCGTACCGCTCTGGGTGGCGGTCAGCGTGGCCGAACCGCCGCCCCAGACACCGCAGTCGTAGGTCGCTGTCGCCGTCTGCGGCGTCACCGCGGACGCCGATGAGGTGAAGCCGAGGCCCACCACCGCCGCCGCTCCCACAGCGACCGCCGCGCGCAGGGCGGCTCTGCTGCTTCTGCTTCCGTGCCTCATAAGTCCTTCTTCCTTCCGATTGGTTGGCCTTTCAGGCGCACCGATACCCGTCCCTTTTCACCTCCGGGTGATCGCCGATTTCCCGCAGCTGTCGCGATCATTTACCGGAGAGAATTGCGTTCATCTGACGGTCCGTCGGATGCCGTTGTTCATTGATGCGCGAGCGGCAAGTGATTACAAGAGACACGGCCTTGATTCTTAACGGCCCCTGCCACTCCGTGGAACCAGAACAAGCCACAATTCCGCCGGCACCAGCGATCACCTTCCCGGCCGGGCGGTCCACAGCGACCCGGAGCGGCCCGGTGCAGTCGGGAGAGGGCGGGAAAGAGGGCCGAGGCGGTCCGGAACGGCCCGGGAGCGCCGCGCGCGACCGCCGTCCGGTGGCGGATCCCGACGGCCGCCGCCCATTCCCCCAGGTCCAGGCATCACCGCAGGTCAAAGCAGGTGGCGTAACAAGGGCGAAATATTCTGGACGTAGCTTGGGCGACCGGTGGTGAACGGCACCACCGGGCCCGGCCACGGCATACGGGAGAACGGGAGCGGCGTCCATGGAACCCACGACGGACACCCCGGCGGCCTCTTCCGCGCCCTCCCCCGCCCGGCGCGCCGACCGGGCCCGCAATGTCGCCGAGGTGCTGCGCCAGCAGGCCGCCGCCGGCCTGTACCCCACGGGTTTCCTGCCCGACGAGCGCCTGCTGTCGAAGGATTTCGCCGTCTCACGCAACACGGTCCGCCAGGCCCTGCTGATCCTGCGGGACGAGGGCCTCGTCGAGCGCCGGCGGGGTGTGGGAACGGTCCTGCTCAACCGCAAGCACTCCCATCCGCTGGAACGGCTGGCCGGGCTGGCCGAGACGCTGAAGTCCCACGGGACGGTCGACAACGAGGTCAGGGCCCGCGGCACGGTCGTCCCGCCGGCGCAGGTCGCCCGCCGGCTGTCCGTGCCGGACGGCGAACCGGTGGTCCGGCTCGAACGGCTGCGCCGGCTGGACGGGATGCCACTCTCCCTGGACCTCACCTATCTGCCGGCCGACATCGGACTGCCGCTGCTCGACCTCGACCTGGAGAACCAGGACGTGTTCGCGCTGATCGAGCAGTCCTGCGGGCAGCGGCTGGGCGCCGCCGAGGTGACGGTCCAGGCCGTGAACGCCGATCCGCACACCGCCCGGATCCTGGGGGCGCCCGTGGGGACCGCCCTGTTCGCGGTGGAACGCCTCAGCAGGCTCGCGGACGGGCGGCCGGTGGACCTGGAGTTCCTCTCCGTACGCGGCGACAGGCTCACGCTCCAGGCCGATCTGCACCGCACGGGTCCGGCCACCGGCTGACCCGCCCCGCGCCTACCCCGCCCTCCGTTCCGTACCAGCCGCCCGGACGCCGCCCGGGCTGCCGCTTTCACCTGCCCGCTCCGCTGTCCCCTGCCGGCCCCACTCCCGGCCGTCCGCTCCGCTGTCCCTGTCAGCCCCGCTCTCAGCTGTCCGCTCCGCCGCGGGTGCTTGTCGCGCCCGCCGACCAGGAGGGTCCTTTGCCCCGTCGCCCGGCCGTTCCCGAGCCTGTCCGGCCCCAGTTCCGGCTCCCCGCCACTCGTACACCCGGCCGTCGCACGGCCGGATCGCGCGCCACCGTCGTCGTCATGTGCCTGTGCGTCACCCTGGTGGTGGGCATGGTCTCGGCGGTCAACCTGGCGATTCCCTCGCTGTCGGCCGGCTCACTGCACCCGTCCGCGGCCGCCGTTCTCTGGGTGGTCGACGGCTATGTGGCGGTCTTCGCCTGCCTGGTCGTGCCCGCGGGCGCGGTCGCCGACCGGATGGGCCGCAAGGGCGTGCTCCTCACCGGCCTGGCCCTGTTCACCCTCGGCTGTGTCCTGGCCGCGGCGGCACCCGACGTGGGCGTACTGATCGCCGGACGGATGCTCAGCGGTGTGGGGGCCGCCGCCGTCCTGCCCACCACCCTGGCCCTCATGGTCACCGGCGCTCCCGACGGCCGTCGCTCGCATCTCATCGCCCTGTGGGCAGCCATGACGGGACTGGCCGCCGTGCTCGGGAACGTCGGCGGCGGCGCGGCGATCCAGAGCGGATCCTGGCGGTCGCTGTTCCTGTACGCCGCCCCGCTGGCCGTCGTGGCCCTGCTGCTGGCAGCACTTGTCGCCCCCGCACCGCCCCGGCTCACCCGTCCGGTCGGCCCGGTCAGCGCTCTGCTGCTGACCCTCGGTTTCCTGGCCCTGCTCTTCGGCATCGTCTCCGGACCCGAACAGGGCTGGGCCGGCGCTCAGGTCCTGGGCGCCTTCGCCGCCGCGGTCCTGCTGCTGACGCTGTGGACCGTCCATGAACTGCACGAGGAGCACCCGCTCCTCGATCCGCGGCTGCTGGCGGGCCCGGCCGTGCGGGCGGGCGCCGTGGGCATGGTCGCCGTCTTCCTCGGGATGTTCGGCCTGTTCTATCTGAATGGTCAGTACCTCCAGTACGTGAAGGGCTACTCCGCGCTCGGCGCCGGGGTCCGCCTGCTGCCCATGGCCGCCGCCCTGCTGCTGGCCCCCCGGTGCGCGACGGCGCTCCGGCGCCTGCTGCAGAGCCGTACGGTCATCAGCCTCGGGCTGCTCGTCCTGGCGGGCGGCCTGTGCACCGTCTCGCAGGTCGGCCCCGACACCCCCTATCCGGTGTACGCGCTGGGGGCGGGGCTGACCGCGGCCGGGTGCGGGCTGGCCACGCCACTGCTCTCGGAGACGCTGATGTCGGCCCTGCCGCCGGACCGGGCGGGGCTCGGCTCGGGGTTGCAGAGCCTGACCCGCGAGCTGGGCAGCGCGCTCGGAGTGGCCCTCACCGGCACCCTGATCACCGCGGGTTTCACCGCCCGGCTGCCCGCCGTACTGCGGGGCCCCGACGCGCCCACCACCGTGGCCGCCGCCGAGAGCAGGACCGGGCCCGAGCTGCACCGGGCCGTGATCACCGCATTCACCGACTCGCTCAGCACCAGCATGCTGGTGCTGGCCGGGCTGGTCCTCGCCGCGGGCGCTCTCGTCCTCATCTGGCTGCCGGTGGAGTCGCACGGACGGGTCTGAGACCCGGCGATGAGTTCCGGTCCGCGCGAGAGTCTGAACAGAGGCAGAAGCCGGTACGACGACGACCGCAGGAGAACCTCATGCCCCGGATCACCCCGAATCTCTGGTTCGACACCGAGAGCAAGGAGGCCGCCGAGTTCTATGTGTCGGTGTTCCCCCGCTCGGAGATCAAGAACGTCACGTACTACACACCGGCCGGACCCCGGCCCGCCGGCACGGTGCTGACCGTCGAATTCGTCCTGGACGGCCAGGAGTACATCGCCATCAACGGCGGCCCCCAGTTCACCTTCAACGAGGCCATCTCGCTGATGGTCGACTGCGCCGACCAGGAAGAGATCGACTACTACTGGGCCAAGCTGAGCGAGGGCGGCCAGGAAGGCCCGTGCGGCTGGCTCAAGGACAAGTACGGCGTGTCCTGGCAGGTCGCGCCCAGCGGGATGCAGGAAATCCTCAACGACCCGGATCCGTCCCGCGGCGAGCGGGCGATGAAGGCCGTGTTCGGGATGAAGAAGCTCGACCTGGCCGCGATCCGCGCCGCAGCCGACGGGGCCTAGGCCGTGTCTTCAAAGCTGTTTTAGGTGTTGAGGGATCATGTCGGTTGTGGTGCGTCGTCATGAGCTGTCGGATGCTGAGTGGGCTGTCCTGTCGCGGTTGTTGCCGAGTTCGGGGACGGCGGGGCGGCCGCGGTCGGATGACCGCGTGGTGCTGAACGGGATTGTGTGGAAGTTGCGCACGGGGTCGGCCTGGCGGGATGTGCCGGAACGCTACGGCTCCTGGCAGACGCTCTACACGCGTTTCCGCAGGTGGGCACTGGATGGCACGTTCTCTCGCATGCTGCGGGCTCTGCAGGCGGAGAAAGATGCGGCCGGGGACATCGACTGGCTGGTGTCGGTCGATTCCACGATCGTGCGGGCCCATCAGCACGCCGCCGGCGGCAAAAAGGGGTCACCGAGGGGGACGAAGCGGGTGATCACGCCCTCGGTAGATCCCGAGGCGGACTGAGCACCAAGCTCCACTTGGTCTGCGACGGACACGGCCGCCCACTCGCCTTCGTTCTGACCGGCGGGAACGTCAACGACTGCACTCGCTTCGAGGAGGTCCTGGACGCCATCTGCGTTCCCCGCATCGGTCCAGGCCGGCCACGCACCCGGCCCGACCACGTCATCGCGGACAAGGGCTACAGCTCCCGTAAGATCCGCGCCTACCTGCGAAAGCGCGGCATCCGCCACACGATTCCCGAACGCATCGACCAGGCCAGCGGCCGCCTACGCCGAGGCTCACGTGGCGGCCGACCACCGCGTTTCAACAGGGAGGTCTACCGACTCCGCAACGTCGTCGAGCGCTGCTTCAACCGGCTCAAACAATGGCGCGGCCTGGCCACCCGCTACGACAAGACCCACGAGTCGTTCCAGGCCACCGTCACCATCGCCTCAATCCTGTTATGGATCTGACCTTTGAAGACACACCCTAGGAGCTGCCCGGCGGCACCGCGTCGCGCCGCTGCGCCGATCTGAAGCGCTGCTGGTAGGTCCGCGGAGACACCCCGAGACGCGAGACGAACGCCCTCCGCAGTGTCTCCGCACTGCGGTATCCGGCCCGCCCCGCCGCCTCGCCCACCGTGTGCCCTGCGTCCAGCGCGCGTTTCGCGGTGTCGAAGCGCACCGACTCGACGTAGCGCGCGGGCGTGGTGCCGAGTTCCTCGCGGAAGAGCCTGGTCAGATGGCGCGGGCTCAGGGCCGCCCGCGCCGCCAGTTCCGCGATGGAGTGTCCGGCGGCCGGATCGGCCAGCACCGCGTCGAAGACCGCACGCAGCGCCGACGTCTGCGGCCGGGGTCCCTGGAGTGCCGGTGAGAACTGCGACTGGTCGCCGGGCCGCTGCAGGAACACAACCAGCGACCGGGCGACCTGCCGCGCCATGTCCTCCCCGTGGTCGTCCTCCAGCAGCGCCAGCGCCAGATCGATCCCGGCCGTGACACCGGCCGAGCTGAACGTCGTACCGTCCCTGACGAAGATGGCGTCGGGCTCGACATCGATCGCGGGATAGGCGCTGCGGAGCAGCTCGGTGTGGCGCCAGTGCGTGGTGGCGCGGTGTCCGTCCAACAGGCCGGCCTCGGCCAGGATGAAGGCCCCCGTACAGATCGAGCAGACCCGGCCGGAACGGGCGGCCAGCGCGGCGACCGCGTCACGCAGCGGGTGGCTGATCGGGTACGTCGGGAGCGCGTCCCCGCCCATGACCAGCAGGGTGTCGTAGCCCAGGCCGCTCCGGGCGGCGTCGGCGTCCACGGGGATCCGCATCCCCGTGGACGAGAGCACTTCGGCGCCGCCCACCGCGCACAGCTCCAGCGCGTAGCCGGCTCCCAGCCGGTTCGCCTCGCTGAAGACCTCGCTGGGCCCGGCGACGTCGAGGAGTTTCACCCCGTCGAAGACGACGACGCCCACCCGGTGCGGGCGGTGGCTCCCGACGATGGTCATGGGGGCTCCTCGGGAGGGTGTGCGTCCGGATTCGTGCGGAGTGTGGCCGGTCACGGGGAGCGCGGCGCCCCGGGCCGACCCCACGCTATAGGTACCGACGCAACCGGCCGAGACCGATGGAGACCACCATGACCGAGACGATCGCGGGAATCGCCGTTCCCGACACCGCGCTGGCCCGCGAGGCCACCGAGCTGGTCCGGGAGGCCGCCGGGCCGCTGCTCTTCGACCACTCACGGCGGGTGTTCCTCTTCGGCTCCCTCAAGGGGATGCGGCGCGGGCTCTCCCCCGATCCGGAACTGCTCTATGTGGGGGCGATGTTCCACGACCTGGGGCTGACCGAGCGCTACCGCCGTACCGACCAGCGATTCGAGGTCGACGGGGCCGATCTCGCCCGGGACTTCCTCCTGGAGCACGGCCGGAGCGAGGCGGAGGCCCGTGCGGTGTGGCTGTCCATCGCCCTGCACACCACCCCGGGGATCCCCGAGCATCTCGAACCGGAGATCGCGCTGGTCACCGCGGGTGTGGAGACGGATGTGCTCGGTCTCGGCCTGGACGAGATCACCGCCGGGCAGATCGCGGCGGTCACCGGTGCCCACCACAGGCCCGACTTCAAGCAGCGCATCCTGCGGGCCTTCACGGACGGGATGAAGGACCGCCCCGACACCACGTTCGGCACCATGAACGACGATGTGCTCGCCCATTTCGTACCGGGCTTCACCCGGGAGGACTTCGTGGACATCATCCTGAACTCCGCCTGGCCCGAGTAGCGCCTGGCCCGCCGTCCCGGCGTCCGGCACGGCCTGCACCCACCCGTAATCTGGCCCGCATGAGCGGTGAGAGAGACCTGCGGAAACTGCTGAGCGGGATGCGTCCGGAACTCAACGCGGGGTGCTACGTCTTCGCGACGGTCCCGCCGTCGGCGCCGGTTCCCCCCGGTGTGACCCCCGTGGTCACGGTCCTCGAGCGGGAGGGCCGCACCCTGGTCGTCCCGCGGGAGGAGGCCGACGCGGCCGGGCTGGCGTACGACTACACGGCGGCGTGGATCACTCTGCGTGTCCACTCGGCGCTGGAGGCCGTGGGGCTGACCGCCGCGGTGGCCGGGGAGCTCGCCGGGCACGGGCTGAGCTGCAATGTGGTGGCCGGTTTCCACCACGACCACCTCTTCGTGCCGCTGGAGCTGGCCGACGAAGCGGTCACGCTGCTCACGGAGCTGGCCGGGCGCTCCGCCTGACGCACCGCTTCAGCCGTTCCCCCGCCTGACCGCCGCAGCCGCTCCGCCTGACGCACCCGCGGCCGCTCCCCTGCCCGGCGCAGACGGCGCCGGGCAGGGGGCAACTGGTCTCAGATGCCCGGCGGGCGCCGGTAGGAGCGGCCGGGGCCGCGCGCCATCGAGTAGCCGGCGACGCCTGCGAGCGCGCCCAGGACTCCGCCGCCCACGGTCCAGATCCAGCGGTCGGACCACCAGCCCGACGACCAGCCGTCCTCCGGTTCGGCGGCGGTACCGGCGGGCGCCGCGGAGTCGGAGGTGTCCGAGCCGGACGAGGTGTCCGAGCCGGAAGCGGACGCGTCAGCGTCCGGAGTGTCCGAGGGGTCCGGCGCCGTGACCGCTGTCAGCGGGGACGCCAGCGAGCCGTCCACCGCGTGGGCTCCACCACTGTCGGATGCCTTGGCCACCACATCGGCCTGCACCGGCAGCCCCAGGTCCTCCTGCGGAAGGTCGAGGACCGTCAGCCTGATGTAGTAGCTGCCCGGCAGCGGGTCGTTCGCCCAGGGCTCCGCCCAGGACCTGACCGCACGCAGATGGCAGGTCAGGGTGACGGACGCGGCGTCCGCGGCCGCCACCCGGGTCTGGCTTCCGTAACGGCACGACTGCCGCCTGCGCAGCCCGTCGTAGACGTCGAGCTGCCAGGTCGATGCGCCGTGCCGTGCGGAGGCTTCCGGCAGTTTCACCGTGGCGTCGACCGTGGCCGACTGGCCCGCGTCGGCGGGAAAGACCCAGTACAGATAGTCGCCCGTCGAGGCGCTCGCGGTGGCGTGCTGGTCCTGCTTGACGGCGGTCGCCGTACGGAAGTCGGTGCCGGCCTGGGACGGTGCGCCGCTGCCGTCCGCCGACGAGGACGCGGACGCGGACGGCGACGGTGTCCGGGTGTCGGCTCCGGCGGCGCCGGCCCCGCCGAGGAGGGCCAGGCCGGCCAGGACGGTGAGCGGGAGTATCCGGTTGATCCGCATCAGTTGGTCCTCCCGGCGAAGCGCAAGCGTGAAATCCAGCCCCACAGCACGCCCGAGACCAGGCCGGTGAGGACGAGGACGCCGAGCAGCCACCAGCCGCGGCCGAGCCCGAAGGCGGCCACGTCGGCGGCGTCCTCGGGCGCGTCCACCACGGCGATGTTCAGTTCGACGGGCAGACCGGGTGTGGTCTTGACCGAGGGCGGCGCCGAGAAGGAGTTGCTGACCTGGAGGCAGACGGTCTCCGCCGCGGTCTGTGCGTCGTCCGAGTCGACGGACGGCTTCGGATAGCGCAGGCCCGTGGAGATGGCATCGGTGCGCCCGGTGCCCGACTCCTGTCCGCGGACGATCTCCCGCCCGTGGACGGTCAGTGCCCGCAGCAGCACGCCGTAGTCGTTGTTGACGGCACGGTCGGCCGCGACGCTGACGGATGCGCGCAGTTCCTGGCCGGGGCGGACGTCCACCCGGTACCAGCGGTGCTCGGCGAACTTCTCCCGGTCGCTGTAGAGACCGGCCTTGAGCTGCGGGGCGTTCGTGCAGCTGTCCGTGCCCTCGGTGGCCACCGGTGTGGTGACCGGGTCGGCGGCGCGGTCCACCAACTGCGTGACGCGCCCGGTGAGTTCATTGGTGTGGCGTACGGAGGTGTAGGTGCCGCCGGTGGCCTCGGCGATACAGGTCAGCTGCTTGCGGGTCTTGGCGTCGGGCACCAGGCCCAGTGTGTCGATGACGAGGTGGATGCCCTGGGCCGCGATGTCGCGTGCCACGACGCACGGGTCGAGCGGCGCGCAGGTGTCCTCCCCGTCGCTGATGAGGACGATACGGCGGGTGGCTTCGCCGCCCTTGAGGTCCCGGGCCGCCGCCTGGAGTGCGGGGCCGATGGGGGTCCAGCCGGTGGGCGCGAGCGTGGCGACCGCGGTCTTCGCCTCGGTACGGTCGAGCTGGCCGACCGGGTAGAGCTGACGGGTGTCCTTGCACCCGGTCCTGCGGTCGTCACCGGGGTAGTTGGCACCCAGCGTGCGTATACCCAGTTGCACCTGCTCGGGCACACCGTCGAGTACTTCGTTGAACGCCTGCTTGGCCGCTGTCATCCGCGAGCCGCCGTCGATGTCCCGCGTCCGCATCGAGCCACTGACGTCGAGCACCAACTCGACCTTGGGCGATGGCTTGCCGGACGGTTCATCGGCCGCGGAGGCGCCGGTGGGGAAGGTTCCGACGACCAGGGCAGCCAGGAGGGTGCACACCCCGGCCGCCAGCCGTTTTCTCATGATCATCACCGGATCGTACGGAGCCTGCCCCCATATCTCCAAAACGGTTCCCGGGGCGGGGAGTTCGGGCTGCCCGGACCGGCCGGAACCGGGTCCGGGCGAGGCCGCGGGACACCGGTACGGGGCGGTCAAGCCAGGACGAGCACGGCGGCCGTGGCCGCGCCGAGTGAGGCACCGGCGAGCGTCTGCGCGACGGAGTGGTAGGCGAGCGCGACCCGGGACCAGCAGACCGCGGCCACCAGCACGTATCCGGCGGTCCACCACGGCGCGTGGACGGCGGCCAGCATCGCGACGACCGCCGACGCCACCGCCGCGTCCACACTGATCTTCCATACGGTGTTGACCGCGAGCAGGACGACGGTCATGGCCCAGAGCGCGAGCATGGCCAGCAGCACACCCCGGGGTGCGCCGCCCGCGATCATCAGGGCCGCGCCCGTCCCGACCGATCCGAGGATGACGAGGAAGATCGGAGCGCGCTGCCTGCGGTCGACGACATGCCGGTCGCCCCAGGTGCCGCGCCGGCGCTCCCACTCGATGAACGCCGCCGGGACCAGCCCCGCGCACACGGCGCCGAGCAGACCCCAGAGGATTCCTGTCCAGTCCCCCGCCGCCGCGATGCCGATGCCGGTCATCCCCGCCAACAGGACGTTGCGTGGCTGGAGTACGTCGGTCACGGCACGGGCCACGGCCTCGCTGCTCGTACGGTCCCTCACGGCGTCGGTGCCGGCGTCGGTCTCCATGGACCCGCACGATACCGGCGAACGGGGCGGCGCCCGCTCCGACTGCGGCGCCGGGCTCAGCCCGGCCGGTGCGCGATGACGCCGAACATGGTGACCGACATGTGCAGGGCGCTGTGCTCGGCGGCCTCCGTGAGGTCCGCGTACAGCTGGTCGCGCTGCTGCTCCGAGATCAGTTCCCGCCGCACGGCCGTCTCACCGAGCATCCGGATGAGGGGCCAGCTGACCTTCCTGTGGTCCTGGATGAGCGCCTGGGAGCCGAGGTCGTCGATCTCCATCCCCACGGCGGCCAGTTGGCCGGTCAGCCTGCGCCCGGCACGCGGGTTGGCCGCTGTGGTCAGGGCGCCGCCGGTGAGGGCCGCCACCACATCCGGATCACCGGGGTGCAGGATCGTGGTGGCCCAGTCGGTGTCGATGAGGGCGACGCGCCCGCCGGGCCGCAGCACTCGCGCGATCTCCGCAGCCGCCCGGTCGGGTTCGGTGAGGTGCTGGAAGACCCGCTCGCACCAGACGACATCGGTGGCGGCGTCGCCCAGCGGGAGCGCGCAGGCGTCACCGGGTACGAAGCGGGCGCCGCTCCGCGCTTCGACCGCGCGGTGCCCGGCGACCGCCCGCAGCCCCGGGTTCGGCTCCACTCCGGTCGCCGAGCCGCTGTCGCCCACCGCTGCCGCGAGCACCTGGGTCTCCGAGCCGGTCCCGGACCCGATGTCGAGCGCGCGCTCACCGGGGCGTACGTCCAGCGCCCGGTGCGCCCATTCCCGCAGCCGGCGCACGCCCGCGTTCGCCGCCTGTACGTCGAGCGCACCGACCAGCCGGTCGGTGGCCGCGGGTGTGATGTTCTCCGAGTGGAACGCCGATGTCGGCCGTGAATCCCCCATACCGCCACTCTAGGACGTACCGGCCGGCCGGCGCCGCACACCGGGCGGAAACCCCCCGCGGGCACCCTTCCCGGGGTTTCAGCAGGCGGACTCTCCGCAGGCCCGCGAAGATGGGCTGTGCCAGGCAGCGGTCAGGACGCGATTCACACGTGGCGTCACCCGTCCCACGGGGCAGGCGGGGAGGGGACGACCGTGCAGACCTGAGAAGGGACGAACACCGTGGGACGACCCAGGATTCTCGTAGTGGGCGCAGGCTTCGCCGGAGTGGGGTGCGTACGCCGCCTGGAGCGGCAGCTCGCCCCCGGGGAGGCGGAGATCGCACTGGTGGCGCCGTTCTCCTACCAGCTCTATCTGCCGTTGCTGCCCCAGGTCGCTTCCGGCGTCCTCACCCCGCAGTCGGTCGCCGTTTCGCTGCGCCGAAGCCAGAAGCACCGCACCCGGATCATTCCCGGCGGGGCCATCGGGGTGGACACCAAGGCGAAGGTCTGCGTGATCCGCAAGATCACCGGCGAGATCGCCAATGAGCGCTACGACCGGATCGTGCTGTCCCCGGGCAGCATCACCCGTACGTTCGATATCCCGGGGCTCGTCGACAACGCCCGCGGGATGAAGACGCTCGCCGAGGCCGCGTACATCCGCGACCATGTGATCGCCCAGCTTGACCTGGCGGACGCCAGCCACGACGAGGCGGAGCGGGCGTCCCGGCTCCAGTTCGTGGTGGTCGGCGGCGGCTACGCGGGCACCGAGACGGCCGCCTGCCTGCAGCGCCTCACGACGAACGCCGTGAAGCACTACCCGCACATCGATCCGAAGCTGATCAAGTGGCATCTGATCGACATCGCCCCGAAGCTGATGCCGGAGCTGGGCGACAAGCTCGGGAACAGTGCGCTGAAGATCCTGCGCGAACGCGGTATCGAGGTCTCTCTCGGGGTGTCGATCGCCGAGGCCGGGGCGGACAAGGTGACCTTCACGGACGGCCGGGTCCTCCCGTGCCGCACGCTGATCTGGACGGCGGGTGTCGCGGCGAGTCCGCTGATCGGCACGCTGGGCGCCGAGACGGTACGCGGACGCCTGGCGGTGACGCCCGAGATGAACGTGCCGGGGCTCGACGGGGTGTACGCGCTCGGTGACGCCGCCGCCGTACCCGACCTCGCCAAGGGGGACGGTGCGGTCTGCCCGCCCACCGCACAGCACTCGATGCGCCAAGGACGCAGGCTCGCGGACAACATCGTCGCGTCGCTGCGCCACCAGCCGCTCCAGCCGTACGTGCACAAGGATCTGGGGCTCGTGGTCGACCTGGGCGGCAGGGACGCCGTCTCGAAGCCGCTCGGCATCGAGCTGCGCGGACTGTCGGCGCAGGCCGTGGCCCGCGGTTACCACTGGTCGGCGCTGCGTACCAATGTCGCCAAGACCCGGGTGATGACCAACTGGCTGATCAACGCCATCGCCGGGGACGACTTCGTACGCACCGGTTTCCAGTCGCAGAAGCCCGCCACCCTGCGGGACTTCGAGTACACCGACGCCTATCTCACCCCGGAGCAGGTGCGTGAGCACACCGCGTCGATGACGGCACGCGGCTGACGGACCCCGCTCCGCCGGACGTATCCCCTGCTATGCGTCGTGCTCCGAGTCGTGCCTGGCACGGCTCGGCTGTACGCGTTTGGGCTCGCCCGGCATCTTCGGGTACTCGGGCGGATAGGGGAGGTCGCCGAGGCCGCGGTCCCGCTCGTCCCTGTCGGCCAGCTCCAGCAGGGCGTCGAGGGAGAAACGGCGGTCGTCCATGTCCGCGTGCACGTCGCCCAGGTCCGCGTAGCGGTCCCGCATCGAGGCGATGTCGAAGTCGGCGGGGTGCGCGCTGTCGACCTCGTCCCAGCGCAGCGGCGCCGAGACCTGGGCGCGGGGGTGGGGGCGGACCGAGTAGGCGGAGGCGATGGTGCGGTCGCGGGCCGTCTGGTTGAAGTCGACGAAGATGCGCTCGCCCCGCTCCTCCTTCCACCAGGCCGTGGTCACCCGGTCCGGCATCCGGCGCTCCAGCTCGCGGCCGCATGCGATGACGGCCCGCCGTACCTCGGTGAAGGTCCACCGGGGCTCGATGGGCACGAAGAGATGGAGGCCGCGGCCGCCGGACGTCTTGGGCCAGCCGTGCAGACCGCCGAAGTCGTCGAGTACGGAGCGCATCTCGTGGGCCGCGCGCACGGAGTCGGCGAAGTCGGTGCCCGGCTGGGGGTCGAGGTCGATCCGCAGCTCGTCCGGGTGGTCCGGGTCCTGGCGGCGCACCGGCCAGGGGTGGAAGGTGAAGGTGGCGAACTGCGCGGCCCAGAGCACCGCGGCCGGCTCGGTGGGGCACATCTCGTCCGCGGTACGGCCGCTGGGAAAGGTGATGGTGCCGGTGGGGATCCAGTCCGGGAGGTTCTTGGGCGCGCGCTTCTGGTAGAAGGACTCGCCGTCCAGCCCGTCCGGGTAGCGCTGGAGTGTGGTGGGGCGGTCGCGCAGGGCCCGGGTGATGCCCGCGCCGACCTCGATGTAGTACTGGGCCAGGTCGAGCTTCGTGAAGCCCCGTTCCGGGAAGTAGATCTTGTCGGGACTGGAGAGCCGTACCGTGCGCCCCCCTGCTTCGAGCTCCACTGCTGCACCCATGCGCGTCACGGTAAGCGCAGGGTGCCCACTTCGCATATCGGGCGGATCACGGCGTGCGGCCGCAGAATCCGAGTATGGATCTGCCTGTTCTGCCGCCCGTCAGGCCCATGCTCGCCAAGTCCGTGAAGAAGATCCCGCCCGGTATGCAGTACGAGGGCAAGTGGGACGGATTCCGGGCGATCGTCTTCCGGGACGGCCCGGAGGTCGAACTGACCAGCCGTACGGGCAAATCGCTCACCAGGTACTTTCCCGAGCTGGCGGAGGCGCTGCTGGGGAACGTCCCCGAGCGGTGCGTCCTGGACGGCGAGATCGTCATCACCCGCGACGGCCGGCTGGACTTCGACGCGCTCACCGAGCGGATCCATCCCGCGGCGTCCCGGGTGAAGCTGCTCGCCGAACGGACCCCCGCGTCGTTCATCGCGTTCGACCTGCTGGCCGTGGGCGACGAGTCGCTGATGGCCACCGAGCAGTCCGTCAGGCGCGAGCGGCTGACCGCGGCACTGTCCGCGGCCGGGCCGCCGGTGCACCTGGCGCCCGCCACGACCGACGCTTCGGTGGCCGACGCCTGGTTCCACACGTTCGAGGGCGCGGGTCTCGACGGTGTGGTGGCGAAGCCGCTCGGCCTGCCGTATCTGCCCAACGAGCGCGCGATGTACAAGATCAAGCACGAGCGCACGGCAGATGTCGTCGTGGCGGGCTACCGCCTCCACCGGTCGGGCCCGGTCGTCGGGTCACTGCTCCTCGGCCTGTACGACGGCGAGGGCGTACTCCAGCACGTGGGGGTGTGCGCGGCGTTCTCCATGAAGCGCCGGGCGGAACTCGTCACCGAGCTGGAACCCCTGCGTATGGAGTCGACCGACGGCCATCCGTGGGCCGCGTGGGCGCAGGAGACCGCGCACGAGACGGCGCGGCTGCCGGGAGCGCCCAGCCGCTGGAGCGGCAAGAAGGATCTGTCGTGGATTCCGCTGCGGCCCGAGCGGGTGCTGGAGGTGGCGTACGACCACATGGAGAACGGCGTACGGTTCCGGCACACCACCCAGTGGCGGCGGTGGCGCCCGGACCGGTCCCCGCTGAGCTGCACCTACGCCCAGCTCGATGAACCGGCCGGCCCCGGTCTCGCGGACATCCTCAACGCCTGAACGCCCGCGGCGCCGCCGTCGGGTGCGCGGTGCCCGGCCGCAGGTACTTGCAGGCGCCGCTTACTTGCAGGCGCGTTATGGTTGTCCGCGCGGAGACACAGGCACCCGGGTCGACAACCGTCCGGGTGGCTCCCGCCCGAGGAGGTACCGATGACCGCGACGGACCCGGCGATGACCGCCCTGAGCCAGAGCTGGTGCGCCCTCTCGCTGCTGCACGGAAGGATCGAGGCGCATATCGAGCGCGCTCTCCAGGCCGGCCATGGGCTGAGCGTGCGCGAGTACTCCCTGCTCGACGTCCTGAGCCGCCAGCACGACGGCGAGGGCGGCCATCTGCAGATGAAGCAGGTCGCCGACGCGGTGGTGCTCAGCCACTCCGCCACCACCCGGCTCGTCACCAGGCTGGAGGACCGGGGTCTGCTCTCCAGGTATCTCTGCCCCACCGACCGGCGCGGCATCTACACCGATGTCACAGCGGCCGGCGCGCTGCTTCTGGCACAGGCCCGCCCCACGAACGAAGCGGCCCTGCGTACCGCTCTCGACCGGGCGGCGGCCGATCCCGAGCTGGCACCGCTCGTCAGGGCGGTCGAGCCCTGGAAGCGGTGGAGGCCGGAAATTAATTTTCCGCCAGGAAGGAATAACTCCACGATGTGTTGATTTTCCGCGACCCGGGCGTCCACCGGGAAAATCTGCCACGCATCGCGGTGCTCAGCGTGCTACTGTCGTTACCAGTTGCAGTTGTGGTTCCCAAAGACTTCAAGTGCTCTCACTGGCTTTCTGTGCCGGTGGGCGCACTTTTGTATTTCCGGTTCATTCCGGACGTGGTAATCATCGCGGCGACGTGGGGTTCGCACAGTGCGGGCCTCCGGGCATTTTGCCCCGAAGGAGAGTTTCACATGGCATCTGGCACCGTTAAGTGGTTCAACGCGGAAAAGGGCTTCGGCTTCATCGAGCAGGAGGGTGGCGGCGCTGACGTCTTCGCCCACTACTCGAACATCGCCGCCCAGGGCTTCCGCGAGCTCCAGGAAGGCCAGAAGGTGACCTTCGACGTCACGCAGGGCCAGAAGGGCCCGCAGGCCGAGAACATCGTTCCCGCCTGACGCATGACACGCAGCTGGGGCCCGCACCTTGGGGTGCGGGCCCCAGCTCGTTGCTTTTTCGGGCTTCGCCCGGTTCCCTGTTACGGTTCCGGAGAGGCCCCGTAACCAGGTGCGCATCGCAGCCCCGCTGGGCAGGGTGCGCGGCCCGTCGCTTCCGCAGGACGGACGAGGGCCCGCCTGAACCCCTGTACGCCGGTACACCAGCCGCCTCTGTTCGGCAGTTTCCGGCCGTTTCGAACTCACCGCCCCGGCTTTTCCCCGATCAGCCCGGCCTTGATTTCGTTCTTCACTTCGGCTCGTTCTTGCGATTCTTCGGCCCATGCCCGCTGCCGAGAATTCCTCGATACGTGCCACATCGAGGAAGGATCCATATGGACCGCACAGCACGCACGAACGACCGTTACTCGCGTACCCGCACCGGTGGTGGCGCCGGTTCCGGCAGGGGCGGCTTCCGCTCCCAGGCGCCGAGCCGCTCCGGTGGCTCAGGTCGCTCCGGTGGCCCCAACCGCTCCGGTGGCCGCGGCCGCAAGCCCGCGCAGCAGGGCGAATTCGCACTGCCCGTCACGATCACCCCTGCACTGCCCCCGGCGGCCTCGTTCGCCGATATGGAGCTGCCGCCCGAGCTGCTGAAGATGCTCACCAGCCTGGGCATGAACGAGCCGTTCCCGATCCAGTCCGCCACGCTGCCGAACTCGCTGGCCGGCCGGGACGTCCTGGGACGCGGCCGCACCGGATCGGGCAAGACGCTCGCCTTCGGTCTCGGCATGCTCGTCCGTACCGCGGGTCAGCGCGCCCAGCCGCGCCAGCCGCTGGCCCTGGTCCTCGTACCCACCCGTGAGCTGGCCCAGCAGGTCACCGACGCGCTCACCCCGTACGCCAGGTCGCTGCGGCTGCGGCTGGCCACCGTGGTGGGCGGTATGTCGATCGGCAGGCAGGCGAGCGCGCTGCGGGGCGGCGCCGAGATCGTCGTCGCGACGCCCGGCCGGCTCAAGGACCTCATCGAGCGCGGCGACTGCCGGCTCGACCAGGTCAACATCACGGTGCTGGACGAGGCCGACCAGATGGCCGACATGGGCTTCATGCCGCAGGTCACCGAACTGCTCGACCAGGTGCGCCCCGACGGACAGCGCATGCTGTTCTCGGCCACCCTGGACCGCAATGTCGACCTGCTGGTCCGCCGCTATCTGCACGACCCGGTGGTCCACTCCGTCGACCCCTCCGCGGGTGCGGTGACCACGATGGAGCACCACCTGCTGCACATCCACGGGTCCGACAAGTACGCGACGACCACCGAGATCGCCGCGCGTGACGGCCGGGTGCTGATGTTCCTGGACACCAAGCACGCCGTGGACCAGCTGACCAAGCACCTGCTGAACAGCGGTGTACGGGCCGCAGCGCTGCACGGCGGGAAGTCCCAGCCGCAGCGCACCCGGACCCTGGCGCAGTTCAAGACGGGCCATGTCACGGTGCTGGTGGCGACCAATGTCGCGGCCCGCGGTATCCATGTGGACAACCTCGACCTGGTGGTCAACGTCGACCCGCCCAGCGACCACAAGGACTACCTGCACCGCGGTGGCCGTACGGCACGGGCCGGCGAGTCCGGCAGCGTCGTCACCCTGGTACTGCCCAACCAGCGGCGTGAGATGAGCCGGCTGATGGCCGACGCCGGTATCACCCCGAAGGTCGCCCAGGTGCGGTCGGGGGAGGCCGAGCTGAGCCGTATCACCGGCGCCCAGGCGCCCTCGGGTGTCCCGGTCACCGTCTCATCGCCGGTCGCCGAGCGCACCAAGGGCAGCCCCTCGTCGGCCCGCGGCCGGCGCAGCCGCCCCGCCCAGGCCCGCCGCACCGCCGGCGCCCCCCGTGGCCGGTCCGGCAATCCGCCGCAGCAGTCGTCCTCGTACAAGAACGTCGCCTGACGGACGCCCCGCACGGGGTGTCCCGCCGATCGCCGCTCCGCACTCCGCGGGGCGGCGATCGGGCTTTCTCCGAGCGGACGCCCCTGTACGGAGCGGTACCGGGCAGTTGGGCGGTGGCCGGTGTGCCGTGCCAACCGGTCCCGTCTTGACTTCCGTTCGCCGGGCTCCCTACGGTCGCGGCCGGCACCGGTCCCTATCGAAGAGCAGGAATCCCATGGCCTCGCAACCTCCTCCCGCCGACGGCGGCGCTCCCCCGGCGGGACACGACGCGTTCCATCCCGACTTCACCGCCGGTGACGCCGACAGGGGCCCAGGGCCGCTGCGCTCCAGGCTGCACCATGTGCGCGCCGGGTCCCTCGACGACGGGACCGCGCAGAGCGACGGTATGCGGCGGTTCGCGGCGATCAGCGGGAAGACGGTCGGTTCGGAGCGCATCTGGATGGGCGAGACGCATGTCGCCCCGGACACGGCGTCGTCCAACCACCATCACGGTGCGTCGGAGACGGCCATTCATGTGGTCGAGGGGCACCCGGAGTTCGTCTTTCTCGACGATGCCGGCGGGGCCCCCGAGGAGGTAAGGATCCGGACCGCGCCGGGTGACTACATCTTCGTACCGCCGTATGTGCCGCACCGGGAGGAGAATCCGAGCCCCGGCGAGACCGCTGTCGTCGTCATCGCCCGGAGCACCCAGGAAGCCGTGGTGGTGAACCTTCCCGAGCTGTACGTGCTGGGTGAACCGCCCGCCTGATCGCGGCCCTTCGTCCCGGCGGGGCGGGACACCTGTGGGTGTCCCGCCCCGCCGGACCGTTCCGTGTGCGCCGCCGGTCAGCAGCTGAGGTTGGATCCCGGGGTTGTGCCCAGGATCTGGACGAAGCTCTGGTAGCTGTCGATGCGGCTCTGCACCTGCGCCGGGTTGCCGCCGTCACATTCGATGCTGCCGTTGATGCTGCGGATGGTCTGGCCGAAGCCGGCGCCGTTGACCATGGCGTTGTGCGGGGTCATCGTGCCGGGGCCGGTCTGGGTGTTCCAGTACCAGAGGCCGGTCTTCCAGGCCACGGCCGGGTCGGTCTCCACCAGGCTCGGGTTGTTGAGCAGGTCGATGCCCAGCGCGTCGCCCGCCGCCTTGTAGTTGAAGTTCCAGCTGAGCTGGATCGGCCCCCTGCCGTAGTAGGACGCCTGGCCCGCGGGGCATCCGTAGGGCTGTGACGTGTCGCAGTAGTGGGGGTAGTTGGAGGTGTCCTGCTCGACGACGTAGACGAGACCGCCGGTCTCATGGCTGACGTTCGCGAGGAACGCGGCGGCCTCCTGGCGCTTGACCGTGTCGCTGCCGGTGTTCGCGAAGGCCGGGTAGGCGCTCAGCGCCGCGGTCAGCCCGCTGTAGGTGTAGAAGGAATTGCGGTTCGGGAACATCTGGTTGAACTGCGCCTCGCTGACGACGAAGTCGGAGTCCACGGGCGGTGTGGTGGTGCCGTCACCACAGGCGCCCTGGTCCGACCAGACGTCGGCGGAGCCTGGGGTCTCGTTCTGGGTCCACCACTGCGCCGACCAGTTGTGCCCGTTGTGCGAGGCGACCAGTCCGCCCGTATAGACGGAAGAGGAATTCCAGGCCGCGGCGCACGTCGCGGCCGAGGCCGGCGTCATCGGCAGGAAGACAGCGAATCCGACGGCCGCCACCAGGGCGGTGAGCAGAGCCGTGAGGCGTCGTGACACGTGATCACTCCTTCGCGCGGCCATCGCGACAACGATGTCCGCTTGTGGGGGTGAGGGCACTCAAGCCTGATTGGTCTGGACCTGTCAAGAGCGCGGTCGCATACTGGTGCACAGACCGGTCCTCAGACTCACGTACGGATCCGTGCGCGGACTCGTGTACGGAGCGGTGTCGAGACCCGTGTACGGACCCGGGTACGGGCGGGTGTGCCGTGGCGGCGACGGACGTCAGCAGGCGAGGCCGTAGGGTCGGAGCTGTTGTTCCAGCACGGTATGGAGGGTCTGTTGCACGCTGTAGCCACGCCCCTGTTCGACCCCGGAGCGGGCCAGGGGGCACGTCAGTTCGCCGAACTCGGCCTGGCCCTTCTGCTGTCGACTCTCATCGGCGCCGAACGGGCCACCCGGCAGAAGAGCGCCGGACTGCGCACCCACACTCTGGTCGGTGTGGGCAGCGCGCTGTTCATGGAGGTGTCGCAGCACGGGTTCAACGCGGTCCTCGCGCTGCACAACGTCTCCTTCGACCCGTCACGGGTGGCCGCCCAGGTCGTCTCCGGCATCGGATTCATCGGCGGCGGGCTCATCTTCGTACGCCGGGACGCCGTACGCGGGCTGACCACCGCGGCCACCGTCTGGCTCACCTGTGCCATCGGCATGGCGTGCGGCGGCGGGCTGCCGCTCCTGGCGATCGGCGCGACCATGGTCCACTTCCTGGTGGTCCACGGATACTCCTGGGTGACGCGCCGCATCCCGTCGATCGCGACCACGGAGCAGACCCGGCTGCACCTCGCGTACACGATCGGCACCAGCGTGCTGACCAGGATCCTGGAGCGGGCAACGAGCAAGGGGTTCCAGGTCGTTCAGGTGCGGGTGGACCGCGCGGACGGCAAGGCTCCGGAGGACACCGAGCTCAGACATGACGAGGCGGGGACGGCCTTCGTCCATATGGACATCGAGGGGACGGGCAGCGTCCATCAGCTGGTGGCGGAACTCTCCGAGTTCGAGGGCGTGCTGAGTGTCTCGTCCATCAAGGGCGAACTCGCCGACTGAGCGGGCTGATCCGCCCACGGGCCGCCTGGGCGGCTGTTTCCCGGCCGGGACACACAGCGGCCCCGGGTGGTGAGGCCCGGCTCCGCGGACCTCACCGCCCGGGGCCGGAGCCGCCGTGAGCAGCGAGCGAGATGGGTGGGGCGAGAGGTGGGGCGCGGTCAGGACTTGGGCGGTTCGTTCTGGTCGCCGTTCGCCCCGAACCGGTTCTTGAGCTGGTCCTGTCCGGTGTCGACCTGGCTCTTGTACTTGCCGCCGGTCTTCTTGTCGACGGCGTCTCCTGCCTTGTCGACCCCCTTCCCGACCTGGCTTTCGTGGCCCTTCATCATCTGCTTCAGCTTGTCCATCATGGACATGAGTCGTCCTCCTCGCAGCGGTTCCCCCTCCACTCCAGGGTGTGCGCACTTGGCCGGGTCCGCATCCCGGCCGGGTGCCGGACGCCGGATCCGCGGCCTTGGGGCCGCTTCAGGGGGTACGGAGTCCGGGGGTACGGGCGGGCTTTCCCGGGCCCCTGCGGACCCAGCCGACCATGAGGACCGCGCTGACCGCGGCGAAGGCGCACCAGGTGGAGACGTACTCCAGCTTCCAGAGCAGGAAGCAGATCAGTGCCCCCGCACCGACGAGCGCGCCGATGAGCCTCAGCAGCGGGTCCGTTGTGAGCAGCAGGGCTCCGACCGTGGCCAGCAGATATCCGGCGACGACGAGCCCGGGAAGCGGCAGGTCGACCACGTATCCGACGGTGTGGCCGCGGACTTCGGCGGTGACCGGACGGACAGCGATACAGACCGCAAGGACGGCGGCCGTGGCGATTCCGGCCGCGAGAGGCAGCAACAGACGGCGGGGCGCCGGGTTCGGTGCGGCGAGCAGTACGCCGCAGGGCACCCAGAGGGCCAGCAGGGGCATGGCGACGACGGCCCATGCCGTGGTGGCCGGGCCGGCGCCGCCCCCGGAGTGCCAGACGGCCGCCTCGATGAGCTGATGCGTTCCGAGGAGCAACGGCAGTGCGGCCAGGGGCAGATCCCGCGCCCGGCGCACCTGTGCCAGGCAGACCACGCCGATCGCCGCGATGCCGGAGCCCGCCACCAGGTCGGCCGTCGCACTCCAGCACATGGCGCCTCCTGGCACGGGAACTTCGGAATCGGTGGCGGGCCGGTGCCCGGTTGTGCGGGGCGGCCTGTCACGGCTGCGCCGCGCGGGGTCCGGCCGACAGGGCGAGCGCCAGGGCTCCCGCGGCGCACACCGGTGGCGGCAGCGCGGCCCAGGCCGGTGCCCAGGTCCGGAGTGCGGCGGCGCCGACCGCGCCGGCGAGCAGCGCGGCGAGCCTGCTGCCGGCCGGGCGCCCGCCCGAGGGATCGGTCAGCAGGGAGCTGAGCGTCCCGGTGAAGTACGTCGTCGGCGCGCCGGCGGGACCGGCGGCGAACATGGCGGCGGTCTGGAGGCCCATCGCCACGGACAGTACGGCGATCAACGCGGCACGCCCGTCGCCGTCCGGGTGGCCTCCGACGGCCGCCCATGCCACCCCTACCGCGGCGAGGAGGGCGACTTCGACCGCGAGACAGCCGAACACTCCCCGGCTCCAGTCGGCGCCCGATACGTCGTCCGCCGTGGCCGCATCCCGTCCGCCGCCGGGCCGCGTACGGCAGAAGCGGCCCGCGACGAGCACGGCGGCCCCGAACCCGCTGAGCGCGACCAGCGGATACACGGCGTCGCCCGGTGATCCGCTGCCGAGCCCGATGGCCAGCAGGATCAGATTGCCGGTCATCACTCCGGCGAAGACATGGCCGAGGGCGATGAAGGCCAGCGCGTCGACGGCTCCCGCGGCGGCCGCCAGCAGGGGCAGCACGGCCACGGCGGACAGCCTGGCGGCGCGTGTCTTCAGCAAGATCGACCTCCGGAACCATGCTCGCCGCAATCACCGCCCCGCACAACGGCACCCGGCGGAACCGGCCGGTGCGATGAGGGGTCCAGGGGGCCGGGGCGCACCCTCCAGGTTCACCCGTTCGGCGTAATGGGTGGCTGTCTTCACGAACCCGGCGTCAGGGCGTGCCCACCGCCCTGTCCAGGCTTTCCGGCAGTCGGCACCGTCCATTCGTGTTGCCGGGAGGCGGCAAGGAGCACCCGATGGAAGAACGCGTGCAATCCGCGGGCGGTGGCCGTCCGAGCCTCTGCCGGACCACGTAAAAGGGAGTGATCACAGATGGCAGCCGACTTCCGCAGCCCCGATGAGCTGACCGGTTTGATGGTCTACGACATCACCGGGGACAAGATCGGCGGCGTCGAGCAGGTCTACCTCGACGACCAGAGTGGCCGCCCCGAGTGGGCGACCGTGAAGACCGGCCTGTTCGGCACCAAGGAAACCTTCATCCCGCTCGAAGGTGCCCGGCGTGAGGAGAACGCCCTGCACATCCCCCACGCCAAGGAGCTCGTCAAGGACGCCCCGCGGCTCGACGCCGAACAGCACCTTGATCTCGCCCAGGAGCAGGAGCTGTACCAGCACTACGGCCTCACCCACCCGGGACAGTCCGCCGGGGCCCCTGAGGCGGCGGGCGCGGCGGGAGCCGCGGGGGCTGCGGGCGCTGCCGGGGCCGCGAACAAGAAGGCGGCGGGGCCGATGCACGGTGAGGCCGCGGACACCGCGGGCACCCGGCGCACGACGACAGGCCAGGCCGGTACGGGCAGCCGTGACGCACAGGGCGGCATGTACGGCGGGACCAACGCCCCCGCTGACACCGCCGCCGGTGCCAGGGGCGTCCCTGCGGGCGTGGGTTCGCGTGCGTCGATGGCCGAGAACGAGGAGCTGATCCGCTCCGAGGAGCAGCTGCGGGTCGGCACCGAGGAGCATGTCTCGGGCCGTGCACGGCTGCGCAAGGTGGTGGTCACCGAGAACGTGACGACCACGGTCCCGGTCAGTCACGAAGAGGTCCACGTCGTACGCGAGCCCATCAAGGAGGGCGACCGCACCAGCGCGGGCCGCGCCCGGATCGGCGAGGCCGAGTCGGAGGTGATCCTGCACGCCGAGGAGCCCGTGGTCAGCAAGGAGGCCGTGGCCGTCGAGCGGGTACGGATGGAGACCGAGAAGGTCACCGAGCAGAAGGAAGTCTCCGCCGAGGTCCGCAAGGAGCAGATCCAGTACGACGACGGCCACGCCGCGAAGGAGCGTGGGGACACGGAGGGCACCGGGCACTGAAGCCGCGGGCCCGGCGCGTTCCGGACGCGGCTGGGGCGCGGCCGGCCCGGCCCGGCAGAGGGCGGTGTGTCTCCCCCGTGGAGACACACCGCCCTCTGCCGACTGCCGTCCTCTGCTGAGGGCCGTCCTGCTGTGTGCCGCCCTCTGCGGACTGCCGTCCTTCTGCTGTGTGCCGGGGGCTCGGGTGCTCCGTACGGACGCCTACGCTGGAACGGGCCGGCCGGAGCGAAGACCGGCCCGCCGGCCGACAACACCGTCCCACCGGACGGACGACCAGGGAGCCTTCCGCACATGGTCCGCACCGAGCCCGCCCGTAGCCGTCCGGATGTCCGCGCCCATGGCTGAGTTCCGCGTCGAGCGCCACAGCGCGCTGCCACCGGAGGAAGCCTGGCGCCGGCTCACCCGGTGGGAGCTGCACGCCGCCCTTGTCCCGCTGACCCGCATCAGTGTGGTGACCCCCGGCCCGAACAGGGTGGGGACCGTGTTCGTCGCACACACCGGGGTCGGCCCCGCGGGGTTCGACGATCCGATGGAAGTCGTCCGCTGGGATCCGCCGCTGCCGGGGCGCCCGGGCTTCTGCGATCTGGAGAAGCGCGGCCGGGTGGTGCTGGGCCGGGCCGGGATCGAGGTACGGCCGGAGGGCCGCGGCTGTCGCGTCGTGTGGCACGAGGAACTGCGGGTCGCGAGGCTCCCGGGGGTTTTCGACGGACTCACCGCGTGGTCGGGGCGGCTGCTCTTCGGCCGTGCGGTGGCGGGACTGCTGCGGGACTGACTGTCCGAACGTTCACCGCCCCCCGGGGCCGACGGCCCTGCCCGGCCTCAGCAGGCGGGACAACTGGCCCCATCGCGAGGGGCCATGGCGCTCCCGTTCTCGGACACCACGCGTGCCCTGCGCGGCCTGATCGCCGGCGCAGGGCACGGTGGAACCGGTGCCGTCCTGCGGCGCCGGGCGGCGCGACAGGACCATGGTGGTGTCAGGAGCCCGCGTCCACGAGTTCCGCGAACCGGGCGTCCTCGGCACGTCCTTGGGGCAGCCCCGACGGCTCCGCGACGACGAGACTGCGGGCCGCCGTCGAGACGGCCGGGAGCGGCTTGCGGGGTTCGAGCGGGCTGCCGGTGGCGGCCTGGGCGCGGATCGTGAACCAGACGACCTTGCCGCCCTCGATGGCATGCGTGCCCCAGCTGTCGCTGAGACTGGAGACCATCGGCAGACCGCGTCCGTGGGTGACCAGCGGGCTGGCACAGCGCAGCTGCGGCAGCCGCGGGCTGGCGTCCAGTACGGCCGCGGTCAGATGGCGGCCGGTCCAGCGCAGTTCCAGGGTGCAGCGTTTGTCCTCGCCGGCGTGCCGATGGACATTGGTCAGCAGTTCGCACACGCCCAGACTGACCGGCTGGATCAGCTCTTCGAGCCTCCAGTGGCGAAGATGCGCTGCGACGATACGCCGGACCTGCGGCACCCTGTCGGGTGTTGCTTCCAGGTCCAGTACGTATTCGCGGAATGTTTCAGTGATCACGACTGCGTCTCCTCATCAGGGTGGGCGGCGGTGCACCGGCCTCACCTCGTCTGACATGACAGCCCCGAGGACACCGAAAGTAATCGGATGGACACACTATGACTTCCACCAGGGTCACCCCATCCGGGTGAATCCGCAACGCGCAGCGGCGACACCGCACTGACCTGGACTTTCTTGTCGTCGCCCGCACGCGCTCGCACAGCGAGGGGAGAACGGCGGCCGTGACACACGCGGGGGCGGGTGGTCGCAGTGCTGCGACCACCCGCCCTGGCTCAACGGCGCCTCGGAAGCGCCACAGGAGCGCCGGCCCCGCAAGTAGTGCCGGAAGCACCCCAAGCGCCGGAAGCGCGGCTCAGGAGAACGTCAGCTCCGGCTTGTAGAGGTCCAGCCAGAGCGCCAGGTCGAGCGTGCGCTCCAGGCCGCGCCGGGACGCCTGGGTGATCTGCGGGACGTCGCGCTGGGCCGCGCGCCGCACCCGGTCCGCGTCGACCAGGTCGAAGACCGGGTGGGAGGGCTTGGTCAGCAGGTCCTTGGCGTGCTCCTGGAGGGCGATGGCGTACTTGGGGTCCTGGGTGGAGGGGTACGGGCTCTTCACCCGGTCGTAGACCGACTTCGGCAGCACATCGGCCGTCGCCTCCCGCAGCAGGCTCTTCTCCCTGCCGTCGAAGGACTTCAGCGACCAGGGTGTGTTGTACACGTACTCGACCAGCCGGTGGTCGCAGAACGGCACCCGGACCTCCAGCCCGACCGCCATGCTCGCCCGGTCCTTCCGGTCGAGCAGCACCCGCACGAACCGGGTGAGGTGCAGGTAGCAGATCTTGCGCATCCGGTACTCGAAGTCGCTCTCGCCGCTGAGACGTTGGATGCCGGCGACGGCCCCCTGGTAGCTGTCCCGGATGTAACCGGGCAGGTCCAGCTTGGCGCTCAGGTCCGAGCGCAGTACGTCGGAGTCGTCCCCGAAGTGCTCCGAGAAGCGCACCAGCCAGGGGAACATCTCGGCGTTCCTGGCCCCCTCGTCGAAGAACTGGAGGTATCCGCCGAAGACTTCGTCGGCCGACTCCCCCGAGAGCGCGACCGTCGACTGCTCCCGGATGGCCTTGAAGAGCAGGAACAGGGAGGCGTCCATGTCGCCGAAGCCCATGGGCATGTCACGGGCGGTGATCATCCGGGCGCGCACGTCGGGGTCGGCCAGCGCGTGCGAGTCGAGGACGATGTCGCGGTGCTCGGTGCCGGATGCCTGGGCGACATCGTGGACGAACGGGGTGTCGGGCGTACCGCGCAGTTCATCGGCGACGAAGTTCTCCGCCTGTCCCACGAAATCGACGGCGAAGCTGCGGACCGTCTCGCCGGTCTCGGCGAGCTGGCGGGCGGCTATCGCGGTCATCGCGGAGGAGTCGAGGCCGCCGGAGAGGAGGGTGCAGCGCGGCACGTCGGAGACGAGCTGCCTGCGGACGATGTCATCCAGGAGCGTACGCACCTTGGCGATCGAGGTTTCCTTGTCGTCGGTGTGCGGCTTGGTCTCCAGCGACCAGTACACATGCCGGCGCAGCCCGCCGTGGTCGACGGTCACGACCGTGCCGGGCTCGACCTCGTGCATGCCCTCCCAGAACGCGTGGCCGGGTGACTTGACCATGGCGAACAGCTCACGCATCCCGCCGAGACCGACCTTCGCCCTGGCCAGCGGGTTCGCGAGGATGGCCTTGGGTTCGGACCCGAACAGCACACCGTCCGCGGTCGGGTAGTAGTAGAAGGGCTTGATGCCCATCCGGTCACGGATCATCACGAGCTTCTGGTGGCGGCTGTCCCAGATGGCGAAGGCGTACATGCCGTTGAGCCGCTCGGCCACCCCTTCACCCCACTCCAGATAGCCGTGCAGCACGACCTCCGTGTCGGATTCGGTGACGAAGCGGTGTCCGCGGCCGGTCAGTTCGCGGCGGAGCTCGGTGAAGTTGTACGCCTCGCCCGAGTAGACGATGGCCACGTCGCCCTGGTCGGTTCCGACGGTCATCGGCTGGCGTCCGCCGGGGAGGTCGATGATGGCCAGGCGTCGGTGTCCGAGCCCCGCGGGACCGTTGATCCAGGTGCCGCGGTCGTCCGGGCCCCGGCAGGCCATCGTCTCGGTCATTGCATCCAATGTCTCGGACTCGGCCCGCAGATCACGGTCGAAAGAGACCCAGCCGGTGATCCCACACATGTGATTCCTCCTGCTTCCGACCGCGGCCGGAGCCTCTCGCCCCCGCGTTGATCAGCGGATATACGGGGGCGAACCGGCTGCCGGACCGGATCAGTTGTAATCAGCACCTATGTGACGAGCGTGAGTCACACGACTGCATGCAGTCAACGCACGGTTAACACAACGGCCCTCACCTACCCAGGCATTTCAGCCGTCCCGGGTTCCCGGCGCCGGGGCGCCCCGCGGGAAGAACCCCTGCCATGCACGCCTCGTCACTCCGCGCCCGACCAGCAGAACGACTAGATCAAGCCACAGGCAAAGACTTCATCAATCCCGGTGACCGGTTTGTTACATCACTGATCAGGGCGCCGACGGTCCGGTCGGCGCCCTGAGGGGGAATGTCCATGTACGCGTTTGTATCGGGGATGTTCCCGCGGAGCCGGACATGCCCGTCCCGGGCCTGGCCCTGACTCACGCTGCCGCTGTCGGCGGTTGGCTACGCCTGTTGTGTCGCGCCGGGGATGCGGATCTCCAGCTGCTCCAGGCGTTGTTGCAGCAACTGGAGTGCCCCGCGCTGGCGTCCGGGCACCCGGCGGCGCAGCCCGACCAGATCCGGGGCGAGCGTACGGACCCGTGCCGGGTCGGGTATCTGGCCCCACTCGTGGTGCGCCCGGTCCACCGCGGCCTCGACCTCGGCGTCGTCCTCGGGCTGGCCGCTCTGCAGGCGCGCACCCGCTGCCATCAGCCACAGTTCGCAGCTGCGTCCCGCGTCCCCGGCCAGGTGGGCCAGGTCGGCCCGCACTTCGAGCCAGTGGAGGGCCTGTGCCGAACCGGGCCCGTACGAGCGCATCGCCTCGCTCTCCCAGGCGGCGGCAGCGGCAGCCGCCTCGGTATGACGCCCGGCACGCGCCGCGGAGAGAATCGCGGGGTGCGGATCGTGGACCGGCGGGGCCGGCATGGAGACCTGGGCCACTGCTGCGGAGGAGTCGGGGAGGGGAGCCCGAACGGGGGCGGATGGCGGGGCCGCGCTGGAGGCGGGTGCCGGTGCCGGTGCCGGTGCCGGTGCCGGGTCAAGTGCAGGTGCGGGTGCGCGAGCCGGGTCAAGTGCAGGTGCCGGCGCGGGCGCGGGTCCCGGGGCGGGTGCAGTTGCCGACCCGGGTGCGGGTGCGGGTGCCGGTGCCGGGTCAGGTGCGGGTGCGGGTGCCGGTGCCGGGTCAGGTGCGGGGATGGAGGCCGGGGCAGAAGCAGGGGCAGCGGACCGGCTGAGGTCCTGCGGGGGCGGGTCGGCGTTCGGGCTGAACGGCCGCGGGGCGGAGACCCGTTCGTGCTGCGTCGCGAGCCCGGGGACCGGGGCTGCCGCAGCACCCCCGCCACCCCCGGCCACATCCCAGCCTGCGCCCCGGCCCAGTCCCCCGTTCACGCCTCCGTTCGCATCCTCGTACGCGCCCTCGTCGGCAGCGAACAGCAGCGCGCCGTCGGATCCACCCTGGGCCGCGGCCAGTTCATGGAGCTGTGCCATCGGCGGCCTCGCTCCGGTACGCCAGATCTCGGCCATGGCCTTGAGATAGCTGGGCCCGAGCGTGGCGCGGCGACCGGGGGGCGGGGCGACCCGCCCGTAGAGCCGCACCCCGGGCCCGAGGCCCCCGCGTACCAGCTGCTCCCAGACCGCGGCATCGGCGACCAGGTCGACGACCACGGTCGTCGTGCCGGGAGGCCGTACGGCGAGTTCGGTCGCGAGCCAGTGCCACGGCAGGCCGCTGTAGCGCACGGTGGTCGCCGTGGTACGGGCCAGAGCCAGATGAACCAGCCGCTGTTTACGGTCGAGTTGCAACTGGCCCGCGATGTACACATAGAGCGGCCCGGGAGCCGCCGAGACGGCGCGCAGCCGCGTCAGGACCGTCTGCGGGTCCATGGGGTCCGCGAGTTCGACAACGGTCGCGACCGTGGTGCCGGTGAGCGCGCTCGGGGGCACCGCCGCGAGCGTCGCCAGCACGGAGGTCGCGTCGGTCAAACGGCCCTTGCCCTCCGGTGCGGCCGCGAGCAGCAGCGCGGTTCCCGGTGTCATATCGTCCCCATTGATCACACCAGAACCGTATCCGGTAGGAGGTGTGATCAGTACCGCAGCCGGTGACTGCGGTACCGAGGACAGGACCACGAACCCCTCGGGCGGCGGGACTTCACCACCGTCTCCCCCGCCGCACGCCTGCCCCGGCCGGGGTCAGCCCTGCCCCCGGCCGGCCCTGATGTGCGCCAGCACCCGTTCCACGTAGGACTCGGTGGCCGCCTTGGTGACGTGGAGCCCGTGCAGGGGCCCCGCGCCGTCCTCGAACTCCAGCAGCGCGAGCAGGATGTGCTCGGTGCCGATGTAGTTGTGGCCCAGTCGTAGTGCCTCCCGGTAGGTCAGCTCCAGCACCTTGCGCGCGGCGGCGTCGTACGGGATCAGCTCGGGCACCGTCTCCGCCGCGGGCGGCAGTGCGGCCGTGACCGCTCCCCGCACGGCGTCCAGTGGGGCGTCCTGCGCGATGAGCGACTGCGCGGCCACCGCGTCGGGCTCGGTCAGAAGCCCGAGCGCCAGGTGCCCGACTCCGATCTCGGCGTTGCCCGCCGCGCGGGCCTCGTCCTGCGCGGCCGTCACGACGCTCTTCGCCCGTAGCGTGAACCGGGCGAACCCCTGACTGGGGTCGAGAGTCACGGCTTCACCGGCCCCCTTGGGGACGAAGCGCTTCTGCGCTGCCTGCCGGGTCACGCCCATGCTCTTGCCGATGTCGGTCCAGGACGCGCCCGATCGCCGCGCCTGGTCGACGAAGTGGCCGATCAGATGGTCGGCCACCTCTCCCAGATGGTCGGCGGCGAGGACCGCGTCGGTCAGTTGTTCCAGAGTGTCGGAGTGGCCTTTTTTGATGGCTTCGATCAGGTCGTCCAGCCGGACCGGATGAGCCTGGGGGACTGAATTCTCCATGTGACAACCCTAGGTTGACAGCCTCCTGGCCGTCAACCATCGGTTGTCAGTCCGCAGGGTGACCGTCGGCCGGGCCCGAGCTCCGGCCTGGTTCCCGGCGGCGCCACTTCGCCAGCAACGCCCAAGCCCTGCCGCCCCCTTCCGGCCGAGCCACCCCAGCCGCCGCCCCACTCGCCACCCCGGCCACCGGCCGAGCCCCCGCAGCGACGGCCGCAGCCGGGCGGGCGTCATCGCCGGGGCGCGGGGCCTCCTGACTCGCGCGGGCCTCCTCCAGCGCCAGAATCAGACTCGTCCTGCACCAGAGGATCTCGTCGGGATCATCCGGCGCCAGCAGCCGCTCCACCACCTCCCGCGCCGCCGGGGAGTCCGGGCGCACCGCCACCGGATCCGGCCGGAGCCTGTTCAGATACGCGCGCTCGTACGGATCGTCCACCACCTCCGCGAACTGCACCGGATCGAGTGCGCCGGCCAGCACGGCGGCGCGGGCCCAGGCCCCGTCCGCCCGCCGCAGCAACAGCGCCTGCCTGCGCCCCCGCCAGTTCCGCGCACGCCAGTCCTCTCCCGCGCCCAGCCTGCCGCGCAGCGGTTCCGGGGTGCGGCCCGTGAGCAGCGCGGGCTGGTCCTCCGCGAACTTCTCGACCTCCGCGGCGAGATACATCCAGACCACGGCGCGGTAGCGGTTCAGATGGAACGAGACGGGCGTGAAGCAGCCGGCCCGCGCCAGCCTGGTGAACCGGGCCTGGCTGATGCCGATGAGCTCGGCCGCCGCGGCCGTCCCCACCGTCCTCACCCGCCCCCGCAAGGCGTCCGGAAACCCCTCTGCGGCCCTCAGCCGGTCGATCTCCTCCCTGGCGATCCGGCGCCGGGCATCGACCGCATCCGCCGTGACCCTGACCAGGCCGAGCTGCACGGCCAGCTCGAACTCCCCCCGCTTCAGGTCAAGTTCCTGAGCGGCCCGGCCAAAAGTCAGCGCCCTCCCGGCGTCTCCCGCCGCGGCGGTCCCGCGTCCGCGATCTGCTTCGGTAACAGCCATGACATCCTCCCCCGTGACGAACAAATACTCTCTGTAATCAGAGTAGCCGGGAGAGACTCAGCGCCGGGCCGCCCTGTGGATAACTCCATGGGCCGGACGGACGGCGCAGGTCAGCGAGGCGCCATCAGGCTGTCGGCGAAGTTGCCACCAGGTCGTGGACGGAAGGTGTCACCACGTCGCGGACGTGGGGTCGTCGGGCTGTCTGGCGGCGACTGCCAGGTGTTCACCGACCCGGTTGACGAGCAGGGTCATCTCGTACGCTATCTGCCCGATGTCCGCCTCGGCCGTGCCCAGTACGGCGAGACAGCTGCCCTCCCCCGCCGCGGTGACGAACAGGATTCCCTCGTCGAACTCGACCATCGTCTGGCGGACACCGCCCGCGCGGAAGTGCCGTCCCGACCCTTTGGCGAGGCTGTGCAGCCCGGAGGCGACCGCGGCCAGATGCTCCGCGTCCTCCCGCGCCAGTTCCTTGCTCACCCCGGTGACCAGCCCGTCGTTGGACAGCACCATCGCGTACCTGACGTGCTCCACCCGGTCCGTCAGGTCGTCCAGCAGCCAGTCGAGTCCCTTGCTCAGCGCCATGTCCCGGCCCTCCCCCTTGATTCCGTTCCCCGGTCCCGCGAACTGCGGCCAGCCTTCACCACAGCCGCGCTCCGGGCAAGGAGACGCGTTCCGGACCGGTTCGGTTCGGATTCGGCTCAGGTTCGGCTCGGGTTCGGGTGCGGCCTCACGGGCGGCTCGAGTTCGAATTCGGACTCGGCTCAGGTTGGCCTTCGGATCGCGACGTGGCCGTGCACGGCTGATGATGTGGGCATGGCCCAGCAGATGACCGAAGAACAGTGGCGGGCATTCGTCTCGCACTCCACTCGTACCGGCAAGCTCTCGACCGTACGCGCCGACGGGAGCCCGCACGTCGCCCCGATCTGGTTCGTCCTGGACGGCCAGGATCTGGTGTTCAACACGGGCAGGACCACCGTCAAGGGCCGGAATCTGGCTCGCGACGGACGCGTGGCCCTGTGCGTGGACGACGACCGCCCGCCGTTCGCGTTCGTCGTGCTCCAGGGGCACGCGACGCTGAGCGACGATCTGGCCGAGGTAGGGCACTGGGCGGGCCGGATCGGCGCCCGGTACATGGGCGAGGGTCGCGCGGCGGAATTCGCCGAGCGCAACGGCGTACCGGGCGAAATGCTTGTGCGGGTGCGGATCGAGAAGGTCATCGCACTCGCCTCGGTGGCGGATTAGCAGGCGCCCGGCCTGCGGACCCTGGCACGCCAGCGCGCCAGACCTGCGGTGAAGCGTCCGGGCGCCTCCTGCCGTACACCCGCGATATCGTTCAGCACCCGCTCCTTCAGCCCGGCGGGCACACCGGTACGCAGCGCGCTGCCGAGCCTCGCCGCGGTCGCGGCCAGCTCGTCCGACTCCTGTGAACACGCCGGGCACTGCGCGCAGTGCGCCAGGAACATCACCCGTTCGTCGTCGGCGAGTGCGTGCAGCGCATAAGCACCGATCGCCGTATGCGCGTCATCCACTGGCACCGCACCCTCCCGGTCTCCGGACCGGCGGGGAGCCGGCAACCATTCGCCCTTCATTCGGTGGCGGGAGAGCCCGGGATTGGTCGCGGGTGCCGCAGGTCAGCCGAATGCCGCAGCGATGCCCGGCCGTCGCCCCGACCAATCCGGCGGCCGGTCGGTTCCGAAGAACAGACCGTGACCAAAAATCCCAGCAAATGGATCCGCATGCCGCTGGCGGCGCTGTGCGGGCTGCTCTCAGGTTATGCGGCTCTGGCGGTCGCCGAACTGGTCTCGGCCGCCGTCCGCCCCGAGTCGGGACCGGTCGTGGCAGTGGGTTCCGCAGCCATCGACCGCACTCCCCCGGCGCTCAAGGACTGGGCGATCCGGCACTTCGGCACCAACGACAAGCTGGTACTCCAGCTCGGCATCCTCGCCGTCCTCACCCTCCTCGCCGCCGCGCTCGGCACACTGGCGCTGCGCCACCGGCGGATCGGCGCGGCAGGAGTCCTGGTCTTCGGTGTCATCGGCAGCGTGGCGGCGACCAGCCGCCCCGACACCACCGGTTTCCCCGATGCCCTGCCGTCCATCGTCGGCGCCGTCGTCGCGGCATGCCTGCTGTACTGGCTGGTCGGACGTCTCACCCCCACCGCCGAGACCGCTACCGCACATCCGAGCCCCGCCGGGTCCGTCCACGAGAGGACGGAACCGGAGGGCGAGCGAGGCTGGGACCGACGCGGCTTCGTCATCGCCGCGACCGCAGCCGCCGCTGTGTCCACGGGCGCCGGAGCACTGGGCAGATCGCTCAACAACGCCAGCGGGGGCAACGCCGTGGCATCCCGCAACGCCGTCACGCTGCCCAGGCCCGCCTCCCCCGCCGCCCCCATTCCCAAGGGCGCCCAGCTGCGGGTCCCCGGCGCGAGCCCGTTCGTCACGCCCAACGGGGACTTCTACCGGGTGGACACCGCCCTCGTCGTCCCCAAGGTCGATGCCAACAGCTGGCAGCTGAGCATCCACGGCAAGGGCGTCACCCGCCCCCTCACCGTGGACTTCAAGAACCTGCTGCACCGGGATCTGATCGAGCGGACCATCACTCTGACCTGTGTGTCGAACGAGGTCGGAGGACCGTACGTCGGCACTGCCCGCTGGATCGGCGTACGCCTGGCCGATCTGCTCGAGGAGGCCGGTGTGAAGCCGCCGTCCAAGGGCGGCCCCGCCGACCAGCTGGTGGCGCGCTCGGTGGACGGCATGACGATCGGGAGCCCCGTCGAGGACGTCATGGACGGCCGTGACGCGATGCTCGTGGTCGGCATGAACGGCCGACCGCTGCCGTTCGAGCACGGCTTCCCGGTGCGGATGCTCGTCCCGGGGCTGTACGGATATGTGTCGGCCTGCAAGTGGATCCAGGACATCGAGCTCACCACGTTCGACGACTACGACCCGTACTGGGTGAAGCGGGACTGGTCCAGGCTCGGCCCCATCAAGACCGAGTCGCGCATCGATACGCCCAAGCCGTTCGCCCGCCCGAAGACCGGGAACACCGTGATGATCGCCGGGGTGGCCTGGGCCCAGCACCGCGGTGTGGAGCGGGTCGAGGTCCGTGTCGACGACGGGCCGTGGAACAGCGCCCACCTCGCGTCACAGGCCACCACGGACACCTGGCGCCAGTGGTCCTTCCCCTGGAAGCCCACCGCGTCGGGCAGCCACACCCTGACCGTCCGGGCGACCGACCGGACCGGCACGACACAGACGTCGAAACGCACCGACACGATCCCGAACGGTGCGAGCGGCTGGCACTCGGTCGTCGTCACGGCGGAATGACCCACCTCGCGGGCGTCCCACCGGCACTGGCACCGGAACCGGCGCCCGCACCCGCACCCGCACCCGCACCCGCACCCGCGGTGTCCCCGCACCGCCCGGGTCGGCATACTCGGCGGTACCCGTACTTCTCCTGGAGTGAACTGATGGCATCAACGCCCACGCCCGGCCAAGCCGTTGCGGACTTCTCGCTCCCCGGCGGAGTCCTGAGCAACGACGTCTTCGAGCGACGGGATTTCGTACTGAGTGAGCGGCGCGGGCATCCGCTGGTCCTCGCCTTCTATCCCGGCGACGACACCAGCGTCTGCACCAAGCAGCTCTGTTCGTACTCCAGCGGTCTGGAGACGTTCACCGACTGCGACGCCGAGGTCTGGGCGATCAGTCCGCAGAGCGTGGACAGCCACGAGGAGTTCGCCAGGAAGTACGGCCTCCGTATGCCGCTGCTCGCCGACACCGACCGGTCCGTGGCACGCGCCCTGGGCATCGCCGCCCCGGGGATCGGCCTGCGCCGCGCCGTGTTCCTCATCGCCCCCGACGGGACGCTCCACTGGAAGCATGTCGCGCTGCTGGGCGCCACGTTCCAGTCGACGGAGACGCTGGCCAGGCAGCTGGCCGGCCTCAACGCCACCGGCGGCTGACACCCGCCGGGCACACATGTCCACCCGCCGGGCAGGCATGTCCACCCACGGCCAGGCGGGTACATCCACCGGCAGGGCGTGTCACGTGTGGCTCGCGGGCCCGTCAGCGCGCGGCTGCCTGCCGTGTGCGCCGCTCACGCCTCTCCTGCCGTGCGCGCCAGTACGGATTGTCGTGCGGCAGGCCGCCGGACACTCTGCCGTACATCCCGAAGGTCATCAGCAGAAGTCCGACCACAAAGCTGAACAGGACGTTCTGCATGTGAAATGCCAGGAAGTTGGAGCTGGTGCCGATCAGGGCGAGGTTGACGAAGCCGCTGATGATGAAGGCCACGCCGATGACCATGTTGAGCGTCGACGCGATGTTCCCGCCGATGACGGAGCCCGCCAGCAGGATCATGCCGATCACGATCGACAGGACGCTCAGCGCGCCGTTGGTGTTCAGTCCGGCGACCATGTCTCCGCCGGTGCTGAAGAACCCGATCTTGTCGATCACGCCGAGTATCCCGAAGACCACCAGGGCGAGGCCCATCAGACCGGCGCCGAACCGGTAGACGCGGCTCAGTTTGTGGTCGACCGGCAGATGTTCGTCCAGGACGAAGCGGGTCCGGGGAGCGCGCACGGTATGGCTCGTAGCCATCTCTGGTCCTCCTCCGTTTCCGGAGGCATCCCGCCCCGGTCGACCGATCAGGATGTACTCGATGGGCCGATATGCCCCCATTCACTGTTACTCATGGTATTCGATGCGGGGCGACAGAGGGACGGGGAAGACAGGGGCGGTCGCGGGGCCCGGCACCGGCGTCCGGCACCACCGGGGGGATCATCTCCTCATGACCGATGACCACACACACGTCCAGGAGTTCTTCGGCGCCCGGGCCGCCGGCTGGGATGCCCGGTTCCCGGACGACGGCCCCGCCTATGCCGCCGCCGTCGCGGACATGGGGCTGCGCCCCGGCGACGCCGTGCTCGACGCCGGCTGCGGCACCGGAAGGGCCCTGCCCGCGCTGCGCGAGGCGGTCGGGGCCGCGGGCTTCGTCGTCGGGGCCGACCTCACGCCCGAGATGCTGGCGGCGGCCGTACGGGCGGGACGTCACCGGGACGCCCAGCTGGTGCTCGCCGACGCCGCCCGGCTGCCGGTTCTGTCGCAGTCACTGGACGGGGTGTTCGCCGCGGGGCTGATCGCCCATCTGCCCCGGCCCGACGAGGGGGCGCGGGAGTTGGCCCGCGTCGTGAAGCCCGGCGGTCTCCTGGCGCTGTTCCATCCGATCGGCCGGGCCGCGCTGGCGGCCCGGCAGGGGCGCAGGCTCACCGACGACGACCTGCGCGGCGAGGGGCGGCTGCGCCCGCTGCTCGCCGCCGCCGGCTGGCGCCTGACCTCGTACACGGATGAACCCGGCCGCTTCCTCGCGCTGGCCGTGCGCCAGGACTGAGGACAGCCCCCGTCAACAGCCCCGTCACCGGCCGCGACCACCCCCGCCACCAGTGATCCACCGGCTCACCACAAGCGGAGCCAATGCCTCCGATCGACCACTCGACGCTGGCGTTACCGACTGGTTAAGGTGCGCCGACGACTGATCAAGAGGAGGCTCCTGTGACGGGGACGGACGATACCGACGACGACTCGCTCTATGTCCTGACTGCGGTATTGCTGACCCCAGCGCAGTTCCCGAGCGTTCTCGGCGACGACTTCCCCTCGGCGTGCCGCACGCTCGGGCTGGGTCCGCGCCCCGACGGTTACGGCGTGGTCCTGGGGCAGGACGGCGCGGGTGCGCGGTGGACCGTGGTGATCGACGATGTGTCGCTGGTCGCCGTGGCCATCGCCTCCTGGGACTGCGGCATGGAGTACGACCTGTCGCCCGACGACCGGTCGATCGTCGCCTCGCTCCCGGGGTGGCCGCTGGACGTCGCTGTCGCCGCGCCCGGCGTGCCCGCGCCGCACGATCCCGAAGGGCTCCCCGCCGGCGTTCCCGAGCCGCTCTCGCCGCCTCCGTCGGACGCCTGGGGGCCGGCGCAGCGGCGGCTGGGCGCCGACGAGATCGCGCTGCAGTGGGCGCAGTGGCGCGAGCAGATCGGTGACGACAAGAACTTCGTACCCGTGAGCCCGCAGGAATCCGGCGAACCAGGACCGCTCGCAGCACCGGCAGCACCCGAGGAGACCGGAGAGGCGGGCGGAGGCGGCGAACCCGCCGTCCTCGCCGAGCCCGCCGGGGCCGGGCAGGGCCGACCCGGCCCCGCCCGGCGGGTCATCGACGAGCTACGGGGCTATCTCGACGCACCGCCACCGCTCGGGCGCATACGGTCGGCCTTCGCGCCGGACGGCGCCCGTACGCTGCGGGCCGACGGCCCCGGCTGGTCGCTCGTCGCCAGGACCGACGACATGGCCTTCGTGCTCCTCGACGACCAGCCGGGCGATGTGGTGCCGATCGGCCGGGGCCCGTCCCTGCCCGCACTGCTGGAGGCGCTGGAGAAACTGGCGGTACGCCCGGCCTGACGGGCCCGGGCCCCCGCCCCGGGCTCTGCGCATCAACCTCCGCGGCAGGGCGCATCAGGCCGTACGCATCAGGCCGTACGTGTACGTCCCCTGTGCAGATGCGGTACACACCCGCCCGGGGGCTCTGATGGCTCTCACCGGAGGCCAGGACCGGGGCCCGGCCTCAGCGGCCGATCTCCTTACGAGTGATCCTCCGCAGCCTCCTGCGCTGACTGGGGTCGAGCAGCAGATAGGCCACGACGGGCACACCGATCAGGACCAGCAGTCCCGGAAGGAATCCGATCAGCATCATCAGGATGATGCCGGCGACCACGCCGCCGACGGCGATCATTGCGGGCTTGGACATCAACGCCTCCTCAGCGGCTGATGCCGCTCTCTGTCTGTGGAACGCACGGGCGGTCCCCGCGGTTCCACTCCGGTCCGCTACGACGCGCGCAGCGGCTCCCCGACCTCGTGCATATGCGCCAGCGCCTGGCGGTACGAGTCGATCAGGGACGTCTGGGCGTACGGCATCCCCAGCGACCTGCAGTGCTCGCGCACCAGCGGCTGGGCGCGCCGCAGGTGGGGCCTGGGCATGCTCGGGAAGAGGTGGTGCTCGATCTGGTAGTTCAGCCCGCCGAGGAACCAGTCGGTGAGCGCCCCGCCGCGTACGTTGCGCGAGGTCAGCACCTGGCGCTGCAGATGCCCCCAGCGCTCGCCGTCGGAGTCGGGCATCTCCATGCCCTTGTGGTTCGGGGCGAAGGTCATTCCGAGGTGCAGTCCGAACAGCGCGTGGTGCACCAGGGCGAAGACGAGGGCCTTGCCCGGGGACATGACCGTCAGCAGGAGTGCGGCGTATCCGGCCAGGTGCAGCACGAGCAGCAGGCCCTCGACGGTGCGCTCGCGGCCCGGCTGACGGCACCCGTCGTGCTCCTCGCGTGACAGCACCGTACGGAAGCCGTAGATCTTCAGGGCGATGCCTTCGAGCAGCAGCAGGGGGAAGAAGAGCCGCGCCTGGTTGCGGGTGAGCCAGCGGGACAGCCCCTCCCGCTCGGCGGCCTGCTTCTGCGTCCAGACCATGACGCCGACACCCACATCGGGGTCCTTGTCGACGTGGTTGGGGTTGGCGTGGTGACGGTTGTGCTTGTCGTTCCACCAGCCGTAGCTCATACCGAGCAGCAGATTGCTGTGGAAGAAGCCGATGGCCCGGCTCACCCTGCGGTCACCGGATATCTGCGCGTGCCCGGCGTCGTGCCCGAAGAAGGCGGTGCGCGACCAGAGGACGGCCAGCGGGAGTGCCAGCAGGAGGGTCCACCAGGAGTCACCGACCATGACCATGCCGACGATCGTCGCGGCGAGAGCCAGCAGGTTGGCGCTCGCGCTGAGGATGTACCAGCCGGGGCGCCGCTCCAGGAGCCCGTGTGCCTTCACCGCCCTCAGGAGGGGGGCAAAGTCGCTGCCCGTCTTCTGCTCGGGTTCCACGAGCAGTGAGGCGGTCTGTGGCATGTCGGTCTCCGGTCTGTTGGCCCATGCGCTGACCTCATGAAACGTATGGTTTCGGGACTGCGGGGGACCATGGCGCCACCACCCGGCCCTGGCAGGGGGGCAGCCCCCGGCTGGAGAGGTGGTGCTACCTCCACCGTGCGCCGGAGCAGGCCGCGCCGCACAGTGACGGCGTCACCGGCGGTCCTCTGATGAGGTACCCTCGGCGATCCCGGCCCACAGTAGTCAAATTTGAGGAATGCGCTATCGCTGTGCAAGGACTCCCCACGGCAACGCTCTCCGAGATCGCCCGACTCTCCCGCTGCTCCGCGGTCTTTCTGCCTGCGGATCCGGCACGTACCGGAAGGGTCGCCTTCTGGCACCCCGATGGCAGCGAGCCGCCCACGAGCCCCGGCTCCATCGAGGAGCTGCTCGTCGTCGGCGGCGACACACGCCCGCACTCCGTACAGGCGACTGTGCTGACCGTACAGGAAGCCCTGCCCGTCCTGAGCCGTGGCCGGGGCGCCGCACACGCGTCAGCGGCTGTCACTTTCTGGGGATCGGCCGCGTTGCTCGCTCTCCAACTCGCCGCCCGGGGGCGGCTGCTGCCGGGGATCACCCCCGCGGGCCACGAGGCATGGCGGGCGGGGCCGCTCGACGCCGCCGACCTGGTACGCGTACAGGAGCTCGCGGCGGCCATGCCGCCCACCGCGCACGCCGTGCCCCTGGACCCGGCGGCGGACCCCGTACAGCTGCCCGCGCAGGGCGAGTTGGTACGCGCGTTCCTGGACGCCGTGGCGGACGGCCTGCCGCGGACGCCCGCCGCGGCCTTCGCCGCGGGCGGTCCCGCGTTCGCCGCGGCCGAACCGATGGAACTTCCCGGACAGCGCGGCTGGGCCGCCGATGTCGCGGCAGGTCAGGACGCCGGTGTCCGCATCTCCCTGCGGGTGGACGTGTCAGGGCTGTCCGCCGCGGACACGGCGGCCGGTGACGGGCCGGCCTTCCGGGCCGTCCTGCAGATGCACGGGGTCAGTGACCCGTCCCTGACCGCCGACGCCGCGGACGTCTGGTCGGGCTCGGCGCCCGGCTTCGGGCCGCGGGCCCGGCTCGACGCCCTGCTCGCCCTGCGCAGGGCGGCCCGCGCCTGGGCGCCGCTCGCGCCCCTGCTGTCGGCCGCCGTTCCCGACGCGGTCGAGCTGGCCGACGAGGAGGTCGCCGAACTGCTCGGCGAAGCGTCGCGGGCGCTGTCCGCCGGAGGGGTACGGGTCCACTGGCCGCGGGAGTTCTCCCGTACGTTGACGGCGCGGGCCGTCATCGGCGCGGACGACGACGCTCCGGGGTCCGCGAGCGAGGCCGCCGGCTCGGCCGACTCCGCACGTGCGGCCGAGAAGCCCGTTTCGGACCTGCCGTCCGTACTGTCGGCCGACTCCCTGCTCGCCTTCAACTGGCGCTTCACGCTGGGTGATCAGCAGCTGGGCCATGCCGAGGTCGACCAGCTCGCCGAGGCGAGCAGACCGGCCGTGCGGCTCCGCGACCGGTGGGTGCTGATCGACCCGGAGGAGATCCGGCGCGCCCGCGAGGCCCGCGACGCACCGGGGCGCGCGATGGCCCCGATCGAGGCCCTGGGGGCGGCGCTCACCGGCACCACAGAGCTGGCCGGGCGGCAGGTGGAGGTCACCGCGACCGGCCCGCTGGCGCGCCTGCGCGACCACCTCGGCGACCCGGAGGGCACCGGGCAGCAGACCATCGGGCAGCCGGCCGGACTCGAAGCGGCCTTGCGCGACTACCAGTTGCGCGGGCTGAACTGGCTGCACCGGATGACCTCGCTCGGGCTCGGCGGCTGCCTCGCCGACGACATGGGACTCGGCAAGACCATCACTCTCATCGCCCTGCATCTGCACCGGCAGAGCGAGAAGGAGTCGGCGGGCCCCACCCTGGTGGTCTGCCCTGCCTCCCTGATGGGCAACTGGCAGCGGGAGATCGAGAAGTTCGCGCCCGGCACTCCCGTACGCCGCTTCCACGGGGCGGCACGGAGCCTGGAGCACCTGGCCGACGGGGAGTTCGTCCTCACCACCTACGGCACCATGCGGCTGGACGCCGGAAGGCTGGCCGGTGCCGCGTGGGGACTGGTCGTCGCCGACGAGGCCCAGCATGTGAAGAATCCGTACTCCGCCACCGCACGGCAGCTGCGGACCATCGGCACCCGCGCCCGCGTCGCGCTCACCGGCACCCCGGTGGAGAACAACCTGTCCGAGCTGTGGGCGATCCTCGACTGGACCACACCCGGACTGCTGGGCCGGCTGGGCGGCTTCCGGACGCGCTACGCCCAGGCCGTCGAGGGCGGAAAGGACCCGGCAGCCGCCGAGCGGCTCTCCCGGCTGGTCGCGCCGTTCCTGCTGCGCCGACGCAAGTCCGACCCGGGCATCGCGCCCGAGCTGCCGCCGAAGACGGAGACCGACCGCGCGGTGGCGCTCACCAGGGAACAGACAGGTCTGTACGAGGCCGTGGTACGCGAGACACTCGCGGAGATCGCCTCGGCCGACGGGATCACCCGCCGCGGTCTCGTGGTCAAACTGCTCACGGCGCTGAAGCAGATCTGCAACCACCCCGCGCAGTACCTCAAGGAGGAACAGCCCCTCGTCGAGGGGCGCTCGGGGAAGGTGGAGCTGCTGGACGAACTGCTCGACACGATCCTGGCCGAGGGTGCGGGCGTGCTCGTCTTCACCCAGTACGTGCAGATGGCCCGGCTCATCGAGCGGCATCTGGCGGCCCGCGGAGTGTCCACCCTGCTGTTGCACGGCGGGACGCCGGTCGCCCGGCGCCAGGACATGGTGGACCGGTTCCAGGCCGGTGAAGTGCCGGTGTTCCTGCTGTCGTTGAAGGCCGCAGGCACCGGCCTCAACCTCACCAGGGCCGGACATGTGGTGCACTTCGACCGCTGGTGGAACCCGGCCGTCGAGGCCCAGGCCACCGACCGCGCGTACCGGATCGGCCAGACCCAGCCGGTCCAGGTGCACCGGCTGATCGCCGAGGGGACCATCGAGGACCGGATCGCCGAGATGCTCGACCGCAAACGCGAACTGGCCGACGCGGTGCTCGGCGCGGGCGAGGCCGCGCTCACCGGGATGACGGACGCCGAACTGGCGGATCTGGTGGAACTGCGAGGGAGTGGACGATGAGCGGTACCGACACGCCGGAGCGCACCTTCGCGGCCCTGGCACCGTCCGCGGGCCGCGCTTTCGCCGGCACCTGGTGGGGCCACGCCTGGCTCAAGGCGCTGGAGGACACGGCTCTCGACGGACAGCAGCTGAAGAAGGGCCGCCGGTACGCCCGTCAGGGCGCCGTCGGCGCGGTGTCGGTGCGGCCGGGTCGCATCACCGCCGTCGTGCAGGACCCCGACTCCTCGCGGTACCGGGGTGATGTCCTGCTGCAGCAGCTGAGCGATCAGGAGTGGGACCGGTTCCTCGGCATGGCGGTCGAGAGCGCGGGGCACATCGCGGCGCTGCTCGACCGGGAGATGCCACCGCATCTGGTGGAGGACGCGGCCGCCGCCGGACTGGATCTGCTGCCGGGGCCGGGTGATCTGGAGCCGGAGTGTTCCTGCGATGCCTGGGACCACTGCCCGCACACGGCCGCGCTCTGCTATCAGGTGGCGCGCCTCCTCGACGAGGATCCGTTCGTGCTGCTGCTGATGCGCGGGCGGGGCGAACGGGAGCTGCTGGACGAGTTGCAGCGGCGCAGCGCGGGGCAGGCGGCCGGTCAGGAGAGCCCCGGGGCGCACGGAGAAGGCCGAGAGCCCGGGGGCGTACGGGCCGACGAGGCGTTCGCGGCCGTGGGCTCACTGCCGCCGCTGCCCGCGCCGCCGCCGCTCCCGGACGCACCGGGCCGGCCGCCGTCCCTCGACACGGAGACCGGTCCCGCGCCGGGTCTGGACCCGGGCGCACTGGAGTTCCTCGCGGCCGACGCGGCCCGCAGGGCGGCGGACCTGCTGGCCGAAGCGCTCGCCCCGGACCATGAACACAGCCCGCTGGAGGCGGAGTTGACGCCGGAGCAGGACGCCGTACGGCTGGCCGCCTCGGCCACGGACGTACGTATATCGGAGCGTCTCGCCGCGGGCTCGGGCCGGACGCGCGCTGAACTCGACCTCGCTGTCCTGGCCTGGCGCTGCGGCGGCGCGGCGGCGCTGTCCGTACTGGAGGAACGGTGGACGCCGGGACCGGAGGAGCTGGCGCGGGCACACGCCCAGCTCGACCGGGCGTGGGAGCGTGGGGCCGGTCCGCGGTTCGACGCGGCGGGCGATCTGTGGACCGTGGTGGGCAAGGGGGCCCAGCTGCGGTGCGGGCGGGACGGCCGCTGGTGGCCCTACCGCGAGGAGCGGGGCCACTGGGCTCCCGCAGGGCCCGGCGATCCGGATCCGGCGGCCGCGCTGGCGACGGTGACCGACGGCGAGTGACCAGGCAGCCCGCAGACGACGGCGTCTCCCGTTCCGGCGGAAGGCGCCGTCCCGCTACCTGTTTCGTCATGGTGCCTGACAAATTAGTATCCAGGGCGCCGCCGGAAAGCCGCCCGGCGCCCGGCCCTCAGAGCGGAGCAGACCGATGACAGCACCCGAAGGCCCTCTGGTCATCGGAGTGGACTCCTCCACCCAGTCGACCAAGGCGCTGGTCGTCGACTCCGCGACCGGCGATGTCGTCGCGCACGGCCAGGCCCCGCACACGGTCACCGGCAGCGACGGCGCCCGCGAGAGCGACCCCGAGCAGTGGTGGCTGGCCCTCACCGACGCGCTCCAGCAGTGCGGGCCGGCCGCCGGCCGCGCCGCCGCCATCTCGGTCGGCGGCCAGCAGCACGGGCTCGTCACACTGGACGCGGCCGGCCGGCCGGTGCGCCCGGCGATGCTGTGGAACGACGTACGCTCCGCACCGCAGAGCGAGCGCCTCATCGGGCAGTTGGGCGCGGACACCTGGGCCGAGCGCACCGGGGGCCTGCCCGGCCCCGCCATGACCGTCACCAAATGGGCCTGGCTGCTGGAGAACGAGCCGGACGCCGCCCGCGCCACCGCGGCGGTACGGCTGCCGCACGACTACCTCACGGAGCGGCTCACCGGCCGGGGCACGACCGACCGCGGCGACGCGTCCGGCACCGGCTGGTGGGCGACCAGGACCGAGGCGTACGACGAGGAGATCCTGCGGCTCGCCGGTCTCTCCCCCGAGTTGCTGCCGGAGGTCGCCGGCCCTTCGGACGCGGCGGGCACCGTGCGCGGCCTGCCCGGTCTGCCGCTCACCCCGGGCACCCTGGTGGCACCGGGCACCGGTGACAACGCCGCCGCGGCGCTCGGCCTAGGGCTGCGCCCCGGCCGGCCGGTACTCAGCCTCGGCACATCGGGCACGGTGTACGCGGTGTCGCGGCAGCGGCCCGTCGACCCCTCGGGCACGGTCTCCGGTTTCGCCGACGCGCGGGGCGACTGGCTGCCGCTCGCCTGCACCCTCAACTGCACCCTGGCCGTCGACCGGATCGCCGCACTGCTCCACCTCGACCGGGAGGCAGTCGACGCGGGCGGCGGTCCTGTGGTGCTGCCGTTCCTCGGCGGCGAGCGCACCCCTCATCTGCCGCACGCGGCAGGTCTGCTGTACGGGCTGCGCCACGACACGACCGGTGGACAGCTCCTCCAGGCCGCCTACGACGGAGCCGTCTACGCACTGCTCGCCGCCCTGGACCGGGTCCTGGACAAGGACGCCGACCCGAGCGCGCCCCTGCTGCTGATCGGCGGCGGGGCCCAGGGGACCGCCTGGCGGGAGACCGTACGGCGGCTGTCGGGGCGGCCCGTCCAAGTACCCGTGGCGAAGGAGCTGGTGGCGCTCGGCGCGGCGGCGCAGGCGGCAGGTCTGGTGCTCGGCGAGGACGCCACCGAGGTCGCCCGGCGCTGGGACACCGCCCGGGGCCCGCAGTACGCGCCGCTCCCCGTGGACGGGCCCGCCCTGCACCGGATCGGGGCCGCGCTCTCGGACGCGGGCCCGCTGCTGCGCGGGGACGAGCGCCGCGAGTGAGGCCCGGCACACCGGCCTTACCGGCCAACTCCCCGGCCCCGCGGGCGCTGTGGCCTCTTCCGTCCCTCCGGCGTCAGCCCGTACCGTATGCCGGGCGGGACTCGTGCCGGTCGGCTGACACCCGGCCGGCTGACACAGGGAGCCGGAGAATGCCGGGGGAATCGGGCCCAGGGCTGCGACGGGACGCCATCGGGCTGCGCGAAGTCCTCTTCCAGAGCATCACCGCCATGGCCCCGGCCGCGGCCGTCGCGGCGTCGATTCCCTCGGGCGCCGCCTTCGCGGGCGGCAGCCTGCCGCTGTCGGTGCTGGTGGCGCTGGTGGCCTGTCTGTTCACCGCTTCGTGCGTCGCCGAGCTGGCACGGCAGCTGCCCGCCGCGGGCTCGGTGGCGACGTACTCCGCGCAGGGTCTGCATCCGGCGGTCGGATTCCTGGTCGGCTGGGGGTATGTCTTCGTCGAGGCCCTAGTGCCCGCGCTGCTGCTGCTCCAGCTCGGCTTCACCACGGCCGGCACCCTGCACCAGGAGTGGGCCGCGTACCCGGCGGCGCTGTGGTGGCCGTGGTCCCTGGCCGGGGCCGTGGTCATCGCACTGGCCGGGTTCTACGGGGTCCGGGCGTCGGCCCGCCTGGGTACGGTCCTCGGCGTCTTCGAGGTGCTCGTCCTCCTGGTCTTCGCCGTCCTGCTGATCGTGCGGGCCGGGGACGCCAACACCCTTTCGGTGTTCGGCACTTCGCACACCGCCCACGGGTACACCGGGGTCGGCGGTGTCTTCGCCGGGTCCGTCTACACGGTGCTGGCCTTCTCCGGCTTCGAGGCGGCCGCGCCGCTCGCCGAGGAGACACGCGACCCGCGGCGCACCATGCGGCGCGCGGTGCTCGGCGCGGCGCTGGCGATCGGCCTGTTCTACGTCCTGACCACGTACGCGATGTCCGTGTACTTCGGCCCCGACCGGTTCGCCGGGTTCGGGGTCTCGGGAGCCTCATCGTGGGAGGGCGTGGCCCGCGCCTCGTTCGGGCTCTTCTGGGTGCTGCTCTTCCTCGCCGTCGTCAACTCGACCATCGCCAACGCCAACGCGTGCGCGAACGTGTCGACGCGGACGGCCTTCGCGCTCGGGCGTGCCGGGGTGTTCCCGCGCCCGTTCGCCCGGGTCCATCCGCGCCACCGCTCCCCCGTCACCGGGGTGGCCGCGCAGTTCGCCGTCGCGGTGGCCGCGGTGCTGGGGCTCGGTCTCGCGTACGGCCCCGAGACGGCTTTCGCTTTGCTGGCCACGGTCATCGTGACGGTGGTCATCGGCGTCTACATCGTCGTCAACCTGGCCTGCGCCGGGTACTTCCTGCGGCGCAGGCGCGACCTGTTCCGCCCGGTGCCCCATCTGCTCTTCCCGGTGCTGGGGATCGCCGCGTTCGTGCCGGCGCTCCTGACGGCGGCCGGGATCCCGGCCTTCGACTTCGTCTCCCGGCTCGCACCGCCCGTCTCGTACGCGGGACCGGTCGTCGGCGGCTGGATGCTGGCCGGGGCCGTGGTGCTGGCCGTGCTGGTGCGCCGCCACCCCGGGCGGCTCGCGGAGACCGGCCGTATCCATCTGGACGATCCCGCGCTCCCCTCCGAAGCCGCGGGCCCAGCCGGAGCCACCGGCCCCGCCAAGGTCACAGGCCCCTCCGGAGCCGCAGGCCCCGAAGTGACCGGCTCCGCTGCCGGGGAAGGCGTCACCACGGCCGGCACGACCGATGAGACAGGAGAGTTACCCGCATGACTGATCCGCGCATCCTCACAGTGCGTCCCCGCGAGGGTGAGTACGCCTGGACGTTCGGGGGTGCGGCGCCGGTGGCGCACATCGCGCCCGGCACCGTCCTCGACCTGTTCACCGAGGACTGTTTCGCGGGCCGGGTGCGCTCCGAGAAGGACCTGGTGTCCGAGGTCTGCGAGTTCCCCTTCCTCAACCCGCAGACCGGCCCCTTCCACATCGAGGGCGCCGAGCCCGGGGACACGGTGGCCGTGCACTTCGTGTCGGTCGAACCGGCCCGCGACCGGGCCGCGTCGACGACCGTCCCGCTGTTCGGCGCGCTGACCTCCACCCACACGACAGCCACCCTGCAGCCGCCGCTTCCCGAGGTCGTGTGGATGTGGGAGCTCGACCGGGAGCGGCGCACCTGTCTCTTCCGGGCGCGGGACAGCGACATCGAGATCGCCCTGCCGATGGATCCGATGCACGGCACGGTCGGGGTGGCCCCGGCCAATCTCGAGGTGCGCTCCGCGCTGGTGCCCGACGCGCACGGCGGGAACATGGACACCCCGGAGATGCGCGCGGGCGTCACCTGCTATCTGGGGGTGAACGTCGAGGGCGCGCTGCTCAGCCTCGGCGACGGGCACGCCAGGCAGGGCGAGGGCGAGACCTGCGGGGTGGCCGTGGAGTGCGCGATGAACACCGTCGTCGTGGTCGAGCTGCTGAAGGGCGTGGCGACCCCGTGGCCCCGCATGGAGTCGGACACGCATCTGATGTCGACCGGCTCCGCGCGCCCGCTGGAGGACGCCTTCCGGATCTCGCAGCTGGACCTGGTGCAGTGGCTGGCGCGCGACTACGGCCTGTCCGAACTGGACGCGTACCAGCTGCTCTCCCAGGCGGGGGAAGCCCCGCTCGGCAACGTCTGCGACACCAACTACACGTGCGTGGCGAAGATCCGCAAGGAATGGCTGCCCGCGGGAGAACCGCACCGCGGTCTGCACCGTCATCTCAGGGAGACCGCCGCGATACTCCCGCGGCCCTGACCGCCCCGCCCGGACCTCCACCGCACACGGACGTACCCACTCCCCCCACCCCAGGAGACACAGATGGAACGCAACGCATCGGGCCCCAGCCGCAGACGGCTCCTGCAGAGCGCGGCGCTCGTGGCCACGGCGGGCGTCCTGCTGCCCGCGACGCAGGCGGACGCGGACAGCGCCACCGACTACCCCACCGCGCACTGGCACCCCGCGTCGACCGCCAACTACACGGCGTCCAACCGCCCGTCGGCGTACACGATCGACCGGGTGGTCATCCACGTCACCCAGGAGACCTTCCCCAACACCCTGGCCATCTTCCAGGATCCGGCGAAGGCGGTCACCGCCCACTACGTGGTGCGCTCCGCCGACGGGTACATCGCCCAGTGCGTCCGGGAGCACGACATCGCCTGGCACGCCGGGAACTGGGACTACAACACCCGCAGTATCGGCATCGAGCACGAGGGCTGGGTGGACAAGCCCGAGTACTTCACCGACGCGCTGTACGAGAAGTCGGCGGCGCTCACCGCGTCCGTCTGCGACCGGTACGGCATCCCCAAGGACCGCACCCACATCATCGGCCATGTCGAAGTCCCGGGCACCGACCACACGGATCCCGGCCCCCACTGGGACTGGGTGCGCTACCTGCGGCTGGTCAACTCCGCCTGACGGGACGCTTGCCCGGCGGCGCCACCGGGGCGACGATGGGCTGTGTCCCGCGTCCGGTGCACCGAGCCGGGGAGGCGAGTTGACCGACACATGGGTGGCTCTGCAGGCGGGGGCCGATCCCGCGCAGCGCCGCAGGGCGCTGCGCGGAGCGTACGAGTCGTTCGCGGCGGCGGGGCGTGTCGAGCGTCCGGTGCGTGCCGTGGTGGCGGAGTCCTGGCGGCGCTCGGCCCGCGCCCGGGTCAGCCGTGAGGGCACGGCGGACGTCGAGCTGTCCGACGACGGGCTCGCCGCGCACCGGGACAGCCATCCGCTGGCCAAGGTGATGCCGCTGTTCCGCGAGCTGATGGGCGCGTACGCGATGGACGGCGAGCATCTGCTCGCGGTGTGCGACGCCCAGGGGCGGCTGCTCTGGGTCGAGGGGCACGCGACCTCCCGCAGACAGGCGGGCCTGATGAACTTCGTGCCGGGGGCCCGCTGGGCCGAGGCGGCGACGGGGACCAACGCGCCCGGCACCGCCATCGCCGTCGACCGTCCCGTCCAGGTCTTCGCTGCCGAGCACTTCCAGCGGCCGGTGCACCCGTGGACCTGTGCCGCTGCGCCGGTCCACGACCCGGGCACCGGGCGGCTGCTGGGCGCCGTGGACATCACCGGCGGCGACCGGCTCGCCCATCCGCACAGCCTGGCCTTCGTCGGCGCGGTCGCGCGGGCCGCCGAGTCGCAGCTCGCGCTGCTCGCACCGCCGCCCGCCGCCGGGTCCGTCCGGCTGTCGGTGCTCGGTCGGGACGCGGCACTGCTCGTGGCGGACGGCCGCAAGTACGCGCTGAGCCGGCGGCACAGTGAGATCCTCACGCTGCTCGCCCAGCGCCCGGAGGGCGTCACCGGGGACGAGCTGCTGATCGAGCTGTACGAGGACGAGACGGTCACCCCGGTCACCCTGCGCGCCGAGCTGTCCCGGCTGCGCGGGCTGCTCGGCCCCGAGCTGCTGCGGTCGCGCCCCTACCGGCTGGCGGCCCCGGTCGAGACGGACTTCGACGGCGTGGTGCGTCTGCTGGCGTCCGGGGCGGTGACCTCGGCGATGAACGCGTACGCGGGTCCGCTGCTGCCCGGCTCCCGGGCGCCCGCCGTGGTGCGGCTGCGCCGCCGTCTCGCGGACCAGCTGCGGGACGCGCTGATCGCACGCGGGGACCCGGGGCTGCTCGCTGACTGGGCGTACAGCCCCTGGGGCGATGACGACCTGCCCGTCTGGCGGGCGCTGGCCACGGCGCTGCCCGCCAGGCAGCGGGCGTCCGCCGTGTCGCGGGTGCGGGAGCTGGACTCCTGGCTGCGTTCCTGACGGGCGGCCGGCTGCGTTCCTGAGGGACCGCGGGCCTGCGGCTTCCCCCGGCTGCCACTCCCGCACTGCGCGGACGCCGAAGGCTCCTTAGTGTCGGCTGGTAGAGCACTGTTCGCCGGTAGAACGCTGCCGGCCGGCCGGTACGGCACGGCACGGCCATCGGCGCCCGCATGGAGTGTCCTCGCGCAAGCCGGACGCCCGAACCCGAGGAGTCCGCATGCCTGAGCTGTTCATCGGCGGGACCTGGACGGCCGCCGCTGACGGGGGTCTCCGGGAGATCCGCTGCCCCGCGGACGGCACCCTGGTGGCGACCGTCGACGAGGGCGGCCCGCAGGACGCGTCGGCGGCGGTCGCCGCGGCCCGTGAGGCGTTCGACCGCGGTCCGTGGCCCGCCACCCCGGCCGCCGAGCGCGGTGCGCTGCTGCTGCGGGTCGCCGCCCTGCTCGAACGCGACCAGGACGCGCTCGCCCGCGCCGAGTCCCTGGACACGGGGAAGCGACTCGTGGAGAGCGAGTACGACATGGCGGACATCGCCAACTGCTTCCGCTACTTCGGCAATCTGGTGGCGTCCGGCGGCACCGACCGCATCGTCGACACCGGGGACCCCGGCATCGACAGCAGGATCGTGCACGAACCGGTCGGGGTGTGCGCGCTCATCACCCCGTGGAACTACCCGCTGCTGCAGACGGCGTGGAAGGTCGCGCCGGCGCTCGGGGCGGGCAACACATTCGTACTGAAACCGAGCGAACTGACCCCGCACACCGCCGTCTTCCTGATGCGGCTGCTGACCGAGGCCGGGCTGCCGGACGGGGCCGCGAATCTCGTCCTGGGCACCGGACCCGCGGTCGGCGCGCCCCTCAGCGAGGACCCGCGGGTCGACATGGTGTCGTTCACCGGCGGGCTGGTCACCGGGCGCCGCATCATGGCCGCCGCCGCCCCCACGGTGAAGAAGGTCGCCCTGGAACTGGGCGGCAAGAACCCCAACATCGTCTTCGCCGACGCCGAGTACGAGAGCGCCGTCGACTACGCCCTGACCGCCGTGTTCCTCCACTCGGGACAGGTCTGCTCGGCCGGGGCGCGGCTGCTCGTCCAGGACGAGCTGCACGACCGGTTCGTCGACGACGTGGTGGCCGGGGCGCGGGCCATCCGGCTGGGCGGGCCCTTCGACGAGAACGCGCGTACCGGTCCGCTGATCTCGGCCGCCCACCGAGAGAAGGTGGAGGCGTACGTGGCGGCGGGTATCGCCGACGGCGCGGTGCTCCGCTGCGGGGGCGCACGGCCCGACGACCCGGCGCTCGACGACGGCTTCTACTATCTGCCGACGGTGCTGGACGAGTGCACCCCGGAGATGTCCGTGGTGCGTGACGAGTCGTTCGGCCCGGTCCTGACGGTCGAGCGGTTCCGCGACGAGGACGAAGCGGTCGCCCTCGCCAACGACACGGTCTACGGGCTGTCCGGCGGGGTCTGGTCGCAGGACGTCGGCCTGGCGCACCGGGTGGCGTCCAGGCTGCGGGCGGGCACCGTATGGATCAATGACTTCCAGCCGTACGTGCCGCAGGCCGAGTGGGGCGGGATGAAGCAGTCCGGCTTCGGGCGCGAGCTGGGCCCCGCGGGGCTGGCGGAGTACCAGGAGGCCAAGCATGTGTGGCGCAACCTGTCACCGCGTCCGCTGAGGTGGTTCGAGTGAGCCGGAACGGCTCGGGCGGCTCGGGGGTCCCGGGCGGTTCCGGTGGGGACGGCGCCGGGCCGGAGCCCGGAGGCGCGGCCCGTACGCAGAGCCAGGACGACGACGACTCGCTCTCCGCGTTCGGCTACAAACCCGAACTCAAGCGCACCCTCGGCAACTTCCATACCTTCGCCGCCGGGATCAGCTACATCTCGATCCTCACCGGTACCTTCCAGCTCTTCTACTTCGGTGTCACCTTCGGCGGACCCGCCTACTGGTGGTCCTGGCCGATGGTCTTCATCGGCCAGCTGATGGTGGCCCTCTGCTTCTGCGAACTGGCCGCCCGGTATCCGGTGGCGGGCTCCGTCTACAACTGGGCGAAGAAGCTCGGCGGTCCGCATGTCGGCTGGCTCGGCGGCTGGATGATGCTCACCGCCACGATGGTGTCGCTGGCCGCCGTGGCGCTCGCGTACCAGATCACGCTGCCGCAGATCTCGTCGACGTTCCAGTTCATCGGGGACGGCACCGGCAAGACCGACGCGGCGGAGAACGCCGTCCTGCTGGGCAGCGTACTGATCCTCTTCACCACCCTGGTGAACGCCTTCGGGGTCAAGCTGATGGCCAGGATCAACTCAGCGGGCGTCATGGTCGAGCTGATCGCGGCCGTCGTGCTGATCATCCTGCTGGCCGCGCACATCACCCGGGGCCCGGCCGCGATCACGCAGACCCACGGCATCGGAGCGGGACAGACCCTGGGCTACTTCCGCGCGTTCCTGACCGCTTCGCTCGCCTCCGCGTATGTGATGTACGGCTTCGACACGGCGTCCTCGCTCGGTGAGGAGAGCGTGGACCCCAGCAGGAACGCCCCGCGGGCGATTCTGCGGGCGCTGTTCTTCTCGTTCCTGCTCGGCGGGCTCATCCTGCTGTTCGCGCTGCTGGCCGTGCCCGATCTGGGCTCGAAGAAACTGGCCGCCGACGGACTGCAGTACGTGGTGCTCTCCACGCTCGGCTCGACGATCGGCCAGATCGTGCTGTGGTGCGTGGTCATCGCCATCACGGTCTGCGAGCTCGCGGTGCACGCGGCGGGCATCAGGCTGGCCTTCGCGATGGCCCGGGACAACTGTCTGCCGGCCTCCTCGCTGCTCGCCCGGGTCAGTCCCCGGTTCAAGACACCGGTCCTGCCCGCGATCATCATCGGGCTCGTCGGCATCGTGATCCTGGTGATCAACATCAATCAGCCGCAGATCTTCTCCGTCATCACCAGCATCGCGATCATCATGATCTACGTGGCGTATCTGCTGGTCACCACACCGATGCTGATCCGGCGGCTGCGCGGCACCTGGGAGCCGGCCGAAGGGCGCTTCACGCTCGGCCGGCTCGGGCTGCCCATCAACATCCTCGCGGTGCTGTGGGGCTTCGCCATGTCGCTCAACCTCGCCTGGCCGCGCAGCAAGGTCTACAACGCGACGGGCCCGCACCACTGGTATCTGCAGTGGGGCGCCTTCCTCTTCATCGGGATCGTCGGCGGCGGCGGGTTCGCGTACTACTGGTTCGTCCAGCGCAAGAAGACCGGTGTCCTGGACGCGCACCGGGCCGTCCTGGACGAGCCGCAGCCGCCGGCTGTATGAACCACCGCACCCCGAGCGGTTCTCCCGTCTCCTCCCCTCCCCCGCCGAACCCCTGATCTGGAGCAGCGATGTCCGAGCAAACGTCCCAGCGCGCCGACGGCCGCGGCACGTACGACTACGTAGTGGTGGGCGGCGGTACCGCGGGCGCGGTCGTCGCGGCCCGGCTCAGCGAGGACCCCGCCGTCACCGTCTGTGTGCTGGAGGCCGGTCCGTCCGACGCGGGCGACGACAATGTGCTGCGGCTCGACCGCTGGATGGCCCTGCTGGAGTCCGGTTACGACTGGGACTACCCGGTGGAGCCGCAGGAGAACGGCAACAGCTTCATGCGGCATGCCAGGGCCAAAGTGCTGGGCGGCTGCTCGTCGCACAACTCCTGCATCGCCTTCTGGGCACCGGCCGAGGACCTCGACGAGTGGGGCGCGCTGGGCTGTACGGGGTGGAGCGCGGCGGACTGCTACCCGCTCTACAAACGGCTGGAGAGCAATGACGCGCCCGGGGACCACCACGGCCGCTCGGGTCCCGTGACCATCCGTACCGTGCCGCCGGCCGACCCGTGCGGTACGGCGCTGCTGGACGCGTGCGCGGAGGCCGGTATCCCCCGCACGCCCTTCAACACGGGGACGACGGTGGTGCGCGGTGCGCACTGGTTCCAGATCAACGCCCGTGCGGACGGCACACGTTCGTCGGCTTCGGTGTCCTATCTGCACCCGGTGCTCGCGGACCGGCCGAATCTGGAGATCCGCACCGGGCTGCAGGCCAAGCGGCTGATCTTCGACGCGGACGAACGGTGCACCGGCGTGGAGTATCTGGAGCCGGACACCGTTCACAGCGGCTCGGTGACCGCCCGCCGCGAGGTGATCGTCAGCTGCGGCGCCATCGACTCGCCGAAGCTGCTGATGCTGTCGGGCATCGGACCGGCCGGGCACCTGCGTGACAGCGGGATCGGTGTACGGGTGGACTCCCCCGGTGTCGGCTCCCATCTGCAGGACCACCCGGAGGGCGTGATCATGTGGGAGGCGAAGCAGCCCATGGTCACGTCGTCCACGCAGTGGTGGGAGATCGGGATCTTCTCCGACACGGAGCCGGGCCTCGACCGGCCCGACCTGATGTTCCACTACGGCTCGGTGCCCTTCGACATGAACACCTACCGGCGCGGCTATCCCACGACGGACAACGCGTTCTGTCTCACGCCGAACGTCACCCGGGCCCGCTCTATGGGCACGGTCCGGCTGCGTACCCGCGACTTCCGCGACAAGCCCCGGGTCGACCCGCGCTACTTCACCGACGACCACGACATCCGGGTGATGACCTACGGGCTGCGGCTCGCGCGGAAGATCGTCTCCCAGCCCGCGATGGCCGCGTGGGCGGGAACGGAACTGGCTCCTGGACCGAGCGCACACTCCGACGAGGAGCTGTTCTCGTACATCCGCGAGACCCACAACACCGTGTACCACCCGGCGGGGACAGTACGGATGGGTGCGGCCGGGGATCCGGAATCGCCGCTCGATCCACAGCTGCGGGTGAAGGGCGTCACCGGGCTGCGGGTCGCCGACGCGTCGGTCATGCCGTTCCTGCCGACGGTCAACCCCTGCATCACCACGATGATGATCGGCGAGAAGTGCGCCGACATGATCAAGGCGGGCTGAACGGGGGCCGGCTGACCGGGGGCGGCTGACCGGCGTCAGCGGCGGCCCGGGGCGGGCCCGTCGTCGCGCAACGTGGTTGCAACGTCGTGGTTCCTACTCTCGGCAGCGAGCGCCGGCCGACGGCGGGCGGCGCGGATTCCGGGAGGCCACTGACATGACCCGTTACGCAGCGCCGGGTACCGAGGGCGCGATCGTCTCGTACGAGTCGCGCTACGACCACTGGATCGGCGGGGAGTCCGTCCCGCCCGCCCGCGGGCAGTACTTCGAGAACCCGAGCCCGGTGAACGGCAGGCCGTTCACCGAGATCGCCCGCGGCACCGCCGAGGACGTGGAACGCGCCCTGGACGCCGCTCACGCCGCGGCCCCCGGCTGGGGCCGTACCCCGGCAGGAGAGAGGGCCACGGTCCTCAACCGGATCGCCGACCGGATGGAGGCGCACCTGGAGGAGCTGGCGGTCGCCGAGAGCTGGGAGAACGGCAAGCCGGTGCGCGAGACGCTGGCCGCCGACATCCCGCTCGCCATCGACCACTTCCGCTACTTCGCGGGCGCGCTGCGGGCCCAGGAGGGAACGCTCAGCGAACTCGACGACGACACCGTCGCGTACCACTTCCATGAGCCGCTCGGTGTGGTCGGCCAGATCATCCCGTGGAACTTCCCGATCCTGATGGCGACTTGGAAGCTCGCGCCGGCTCTCGCCGCCGGGAACGCGGTGGTCCTCAAGCCGGCCGAACAGACCCCGGCCTCCATCCACTTCTGGATGAGCCTGGTCGCCGATCTGCTGCCGGCCGGTGTGGTCAACATCGTCAACGGCTTCGGCTCGGAGGCGGGCAAGCCGCTGGCGTCCAGTCCGCGGGTCGCGAAGATCGCGTTCACCGGCGAGACCACGACCGGGCGGCTGATCATGCAGTACGCGTCGGAGAACATCAAGCCGGTCACGCTCGAACTGGGCGGCAAGTCACCGAACATCTTCTTCGACGACGTGTGGTCGGCGGACGACGACTTCCGCGACAAGGCGCTCGAGGGCTTCACGATGTTCGCGCTCAACCAGGGTGAGGTGTGCACCTGTCCTTCGCGCGCGCTGATCCAGCGCGGTCACTACAGCGAGTTCCTGGAGGCGGGCATCGCGCGCACCCGGCAGATCCAGCCGGGGCACCCGCTGGACACGGACACGATGATCGGCGCGCAGGCGTCCAACGACCAGCTGCAGAAGATCCTTTCGTATCTGGACATCGGACAGCAGGAGGGGGCGAAGATCCTCACCGGCGGCCGGCGGATCGAGTACGACGGTGAACTGGCGGGCGGCTACTACGTACAGCCGACGATCTTCGAGGGCGACAACCGGATGCGGGTGTTCCAGGAGGAGATCTTCGGCCCGGTCGTCGCCGTCACGTCCTTCTCCGACTTCGACGACGCGATCAGCACGGCCAACGACACGCTGTACGGCCTCGGCGCCGGCGTGTGGACCCGGGACATGAACACCGCCTACCGCGCGGGCCGCGCCATCCAGGCGGGCCGCGTCTGGACGAACTGCTACCACGCCTACCCGGCGCACGCGGCGTTCGGCGGCTACAAGCAGTCCGGGATCGGGCGGGAGAACCACCGGATGATGCTGGACCACTACCAGCAGACGAAGAACCTGCTGGTGTCGTACTCGCCGAAGAAGCTGGGCTTCTTCTAGACGCACAAGGAAAGGGCGCATGGCCTCGCGCCCTCGCCCAGCCGGCTCGCGCGAGTTTCGACGGAAGGCCCCTGGTCAAGCGGTGTTCAGCCACTCGGGCAGGGTGCCCCGCTCATCGCACCCGCTTCCCGGCGATCCAGATGCCGTCGATCTTGCGGGTCGCGCTGACGTCGGTGGTCGGGTCTCCGTCGACGAGGAGGAGGTCCGCGCGTCGGCCCGGCTCGATCGTCCCGCGGTCGTCGAGGGCGAACGTCTTCGCGGTCAGTGTCGTGGCGCCGCGGAGTGCTTCGACGGGGGTGAGTCCGGCGTCGACCATGAGCCCCAGTTCGTCGTGCATGGATTCGCCGTGCCTGGGCGCGAACGGGACGCCGGGCACGGAGTTCGCGTCGGTGCCGACCAGGAGCCGGATTCCGGCCTCGTGGAACTTGGTGACCGTGTCGCGGGCGTGCTCGTACGTGGCCCCTGCCCCGGCCCGGACGGTGGCGATGCCCCGCATCATCGTCAGCGTGGGCGAGGAGACCGTCCCGGCGTCCCGCATGCGCTGAACGGTGTCGTCGTCGAGGACCGCGTCCAGGGGTGCGTGCGTGCTGATGTCGACACCGGCCTCGACCGCGACACGGAACGCGCCGGTGGTGACCGAGTGCGCCACGACGAGGAGATCGTGCTCGTGCGCCGCCTCGACGATCGCATTCACGGTCTTCTGGTCCATCCCCTGCGGGGGGGCGGCCTCGGTGACGACCTTGATGTAGTCGGCGCCGTCGGCGATGCGGCGCTCGACAAATGCGTGCGCCTCCCGCGGGGTCGTGACGATGCCGTCAGCAGGGAATCCAGGCATCTTGGCGTGATTGCCGCCGGGACCGACCGCGGGGGTCGTCGCGCTGAGGATCTGCGCCACGCCTGCCTGTGCGCGCATCTCGGTCACGAACGGGAGCGGCCAGGCCGCCATGTCCAGGCCGGTGGTGACACCCCACCGGGCCAGGTTCGCCAGATCGTCCCGCCCGAGGGTGTGCATGTGCGAGTCGATCAGCCCCGGCAGCAGCACCTTGCCCGCGCCGTCGACCACCACATCAGCGGTTCCATCGGCGACGATCCGCGTCTCCTCAATGCATACGCGCTGCGGCTCCGTGAGTCCGTCGCCGGTGAATACACGGACGCCGTCGATCGCGGTAACAGTCGTCATCGTGATCCCTCTCCATATAGTTGTCCCGAAAGCTATCAGAAAAACTATTGTGGGTACGATGAGGTCATGGTTGCCCACAGCACGAACGATCCCGGTGACGAGCAGCTGGCACTGACGTTCTCCCAGCACGTCGTGCGGCTACAGGGCCTGCTCGCGCAGTCGATCGCGCCGACCCTGACGGCACAGGGACTCACACCTGCGGAACTCGACGTGCTCGGAGCGCTGCGCCAGGCCGGCAGTCCCTACCAACTACGGCCCACAGAGCTCTCGGCCCGGCTGCTGCTGACCACCGGCGGACTGAGCAACGTCCTGCGCCGGCTCGATACCCGCGGCCTCGTCTCCCGCGTTCCCGACCCCGTGGACAGGCGGAGTCACAACGTCCGGCTGACACCCGCGGGGGTCTCCACCGCTCTGGACACGACCTCCGCGGTGACCACGGCGCTCCACCGCACCCTCTCCGCAGTGCCGTCCACCACGCTGCTCGACGCCTTGCACCAGCTGCAATCAGTCCTCGGCGCCGTTGGTGACACTCCGCCGGCCACGCCCACCGTGCGGCACGTCCCAGACGCTCGCGAACTCACATCCCGTACCGCCGCAGAGGCGAGGGGCCACGAGGGTGCCCTATAGCGCCGTTACACCGGCGGTGACCGTGCGTCGTACCTGCAGCTTCCGGTCAGGACTGCGTGAGCCGACCGGCCCGATCCCAGGAGCGAACGAACGCGCGGACCGGACCGCCGAGTTCGTCGGGCCGACTGAGCGTCACCACCTCTACGTCGGCCTCCATGTCGCGCAGGGGCCGGTAGACGATGTCCGGCAGTCCCACGCGTTCCGTGGCGGCCGGGACGACGGCCACGCCGACACCGGCCGAGGCCAGCACGAGCGCGCCGAGGGTGCCCGTCACCCGGTGGACGCGCGCCCTCTGCTCTGCCCCCAGCCGGTCGAGCACGCTGTCGTCGTCCTCGTCGGCCGCGTACACGACGAGGTTCTCGCCCTCCAGGTCGGCGGGGGCGACAGAGGCGGCGGAAGCCAGTGAGTGATCGTGGCGTACGGCGATCGACAAGGTCGTGCGCACCCCTCGCCCCACCACGAGATCACCCACGTCACCCAGCCCGTTGTCGGGGCTGTATCCGATGTCGAGCGTGCCGTCGCGCAGGCCCTGCACCTGTGCGGCGGGCGGCAGTTCGGTCACGTGCAGTTCCACACGCGGGTGTGCCCTGTGGAAGTGGTGCAGGTCCGCAGCCAGGGTGCCTGCCAGCACGGCGATTCCGGAGAACCCGATCCGTACCACGCCGGTCTCCCCTCTGACCGACTGCCGGGCGACGTCCAGGGCGCGGTCGGCCTGCGCCAGCGTGCGTCGCGCCTCGACGAGCAGCAACTCCCCCGCCTCCGTCAGTTCGACCCGACGGCTGGTGCGGACGAAGACCGGGCCTCCCACCTCGCGCTCCAGCGCCTTCACCTGGGTGCTCAGCGTCGACTGAGTGACGTGCAGCCGCGCGGCCGCACGTCCGAAGTGGCACTCCTCGGCGACAGCCACGAAATAGCGCAGGTGACGAAGTTCCACACGCGACCTCCGATCGTTTACAGCGAACAATAGATCAGATCTATCAATTGGATCTATCGATGCCGCGGCCGGAGACTGTGGATATGCCTACAACACCAACACTGCAGGACCGTCAGGACATCACCGACCTCATGGTCGGCTGGATCCATCGCGACCTGGGAGAGTGGGACCGGTTGCGGGACCTCTTCCACCCGGGCGCCCGGATCGAGATCACCTGGTTCGAGGGCGCGGCTTCGGACTTCGTCGACGCGTCCGCGCGCATGGCCACCACCGATCTGCGGACCAAGCACCTCGTCACAGCTCCCCGCGTGACCTTCTCGGCCGACGGCACGCGGGCGGTCAGCGAGACCAACGCGGTCATCGTCGCCGAGAACAGCAGCATCGGCCTGGGCTGCAACGGCCACAACCGTTTCATCGACCGGATCGAGCGCCGGGACGGCGTCTGGCGGATCGTCGACCGCAAGAGCGTGTACGACTTCGCCACGTTCACCTTCCCCGCCGGCATCACGGAGATCGACGCCGAGGTGGTGGCCAAGTACCCGCGCGAGTACGGCGCGCTGGCCTACGTACTCGACAGGAGCGGGTTCCCCGTCGGGCGCACCTTCGCGACCAAGGGCAGCGAACTGGAACGCGACATCAAGGAGCCGGCCTTCGCCTGGCTCGACGAAGAAGCCGGAGCGTGACGCGACATGAAGCTGATCACCATCGAGGAACACACGCTCGACACCGCGGTGGCGCGGGCCTCGGCCGGGCGCACGACGGAAGTGAGCCCACACTTCGGAACGGCGTACTCGCCGGCCAGCGGGCTCCCCTACTGCCCCACACCCGAGGAGCTGGAAGACCTCGACACCGGGCGCATCGCCGACATGGACGCGCACGGCATCGACATGCAAGTGCTGTCCAACCTCACCACGCAGTTCCTGCCCGCCGACGTGGCGCCCGAGCTGGTGCGGGCAGTCAACGACCGGCTGGCGGCGGCCTGCACACGCCACCCCGACCGCTTCGCCGCCTTCGCCTCGCTGCCCACGTCCGCCCCGGACCAGGCCCCTGCCGAACTCAAGCGCGCCGTCGAGGAACTCGGCCACGTCGGCACGCTCATCCACGGCCGTACGGACGACGAGTTCCTGTCGGCCGAGCGCTTCGACCCCATCCTGCGGGCATCCGCCGAACTGAGGGTCCCGGTCTATCTCCACCCGGCCCCGCCCACCCGGAGCACCAGCGCGGTCAACTACGAGGCCGGCCTCGATCCCGTGGTCGCCACGCGGTTCGCCACCGCCGGATGGGGATGGCACAACGAGTCGGGCATCCACTTCCTCCACCTCGTACTCAGCGGAGCGCTGGACCGTTACCCGGACCTGCAGTTCATCCTCGGGCACTGGGGCGAGATGGTCCCCTGGTTCCTGGACCGCCTCGACGAGGCACTTCCCCAGCGGGCGACGGGACTCGACCGAACCATCGGCGACTACGTACGCCAGAACGTCTACTACACACCCAGCGGCATGTTCACCACACCGCACCTGCGCTTCTGCACCGACGTCCTGGGCACCGACCGAATGATCTACTCCGTCGACTACCCCTTCGTCGGCAACGCGGGCGCCCGCAGCTTCCTGGAGAACTGCGACCTGCCGGCTGACGCCAAGCTCGACATCGCCCACCGCAACGCCGAGCGGCTGCTCGGCCTTTGATCCGCCGACGCCGGCTGTACCCCCGTCCTCATACGTCGCACGACGGAGCGCTGCGGGACCGGACCTCGCACGCGTCACTCGCCTTGTTGTTCTCGGGGTCGGGGGAACGCTGTGCTGTCACCGGTCCCGCTCCCTCTCCGCGCCCCAAGCCTGCCCTCCCGAGAGCCACAGCTACCGCCGTTTTCGGCGGTCAGGCCGGGTGCAGCCGCCGGAGTCAGCCCGACTTCGGCGGCTTCTGTGTGTCGAAGGCGAAGAGGGTGTTCTTGGCCGCGGCCACGACCACCGCACGTCCCACGACGGTCACCCGCGGGCTCGCGCCCTGCTCGCCCGTCAGACCGTCGGCCTGCGGATTCGTCGTCCACAGAGGCCGGCCGCCGCCCGGTGCCAGCGCGACCACCCGGCCGGTGGCCGAGCTGAAGTACAGCGCGCCCGCTCCCGCCACGGGTCCCGAAGCGCCGTCCACGCCCGTCTGCCGCGACCACTTCTTCCGGCCGGTCTCGGGGTCGAGCGCCGTGACGAGTCCGGTCTGCCCGCTCAGGTAGACGGTGCCGTCCACCATGCCGGGTGTCCCCTCGTACGACCTGGGCAGCGGGGAGTAACTGACCTTCCGCGCGGCCAAGTCGACCCGCGCCACCCCGTCGTAGCCTGCCGACTCGGTGTCGCCCAGGTCCTTCTGGAGGAGTACGAGCCGGCCGTCCGCGGCGCCCATCGGTACGGCGGGCCCGCGAACCGCGAGGGGCCGGCCCAGGGCCCCCGATGCACGGTCGAGCGTGTGCAGGGTGGGGTGGCGTACCTCTACGGCGTTCACCTCCGCGTTCTTCGCGCACATCGCGGCGAGCTGCGGGCCCGCCTTGACGGGTGCGCACTGGGCGCCCGCGGGGAACGGCGTCGTCCAGAGGACCTTGCCGCTGTGCGCGTCGCGGGCCTCGAAGCGGGAGTTGGAGGAGTCGACGGTCACGACGGCCGAGCCGACCACCAGGGCGTCCTGGCTGCGGCCCGTGACAGCCTCCGACTGGGCGCCGGACGCCACGGACCACAGCTCCCGGCCGCTGTTCGCGTCGATGGCCACCACCTCGCGTGGCGGGCCCTGCGGGGCGTTCTCGGCGGCGAAGCGGTATCCGAGCACGGTGTCGTCGGTGGCGCCCACCAGATGCATGCCCTGGACGGGGACGCCCGGGCTCTTCGCCGTCCACACCCGTGAGCCGTCCGATGCCCTGATGCGGGTCGCGACCACGCTGCCACCCCCACAGAACAGCGCGTCGCCGCGCGCGACGCAGCGCAGCTCGTCGGGGATGTCAGGGCGGCCGCCCTGCACGGTCTTGCGCCACGGCACGAAGCCGCCCGGAAGGGCGGCGACCGGCGCCGCGACGCTGTTGCCCTTGTCGCCGTCGTTCCCTCCGAGGGCGCCCGCGTTCAGCGCGGCGGCTCCCCCGCCGATCGCCGCCACCGCGACCGCGGTCGCGAGCACGGGCCGCCAGCGGCGGCGCAGCCGAAGGCCGATGGCGGTGCTGGTGTTCCCGGACCCCGTCCCGGTCCCGGGTCCGGCCGCCGGGGCGACGGTCGGGTCGGTGGACGCGGCGGCGCCCCGCGTCGTCTCCAGGTGATGCTGGGTGCTCACATCTCGGGTGCGGCCTGCTCCTGCCACGTCCGTTCCCGCGCCATCCCCTTCGGTCCCTCCGAGGTCGGCGGGCAGGTCCCGCAGCAGTACGAGGAGTTCGTCCGCCGACGGGCGCCCCTCGGGCTCCTTCGCCAGGCACGGCTCGACGACCGCGCGCAGGATGACCGGCACCGGCCCAAGGGACGGCTCCTCGTGCACCACCTGGTACGCCGTCATGTACGGGCTGTCCGCGTCGAAGGGCCCGTGGCCCGTCGCCGCGTACACCAGCAGCGTCCCGAGCGAGAACACGTCGGAGCGCGGCCCCACGCCTCGCGGCGCCTGCAACTGCTCGGGCGACATGAAGGGCGGCGTACCGATGACCCGTCCGGTCATCGTCAGTGTCTGCTGGTCGACGGCGCGCGAGATGCCGAAGTCGATGACGCGCGGGCCCTCGGGCGAGAGCACCACGTTCGAGGGCTTCAGATCGCGGTGGACGACTCCCACCCGGTGGATGTCGCGCAGTGCCTCCGCGAGCCCGATGGCGAGCCGCCTCAGCTCCGCTCCGGTGACCGGGCCCTTCTTGTCGATGCGCTGGGCGAGCGTGTCCCCCTCGATATAGGTCGTCGCCATCCACGGCTGTTCGGCCTCCGGGTCGGCGTCGACCACGGCGGCGGTGAAGGCGCCGCTCACCCGCCTCGCGGCCGCCACCTCCTGCCGGAAACGGATACGGAACTCGTCGTCCCCGGCGAACTGCTGGTGGATGAGTTTGATCGCGACAGGCCGCCCCGAACTCGTGCGGGCCAGAAAGACCGTGCCCATGCCGCCCGAGCCGAGCCGTGCCTCGAGCGGATAGCCGCCGATCTCGGCTGGATCACCTCCGCGCAGCGACACTCTCCCCGACCTCCTGTCCCCCGTGCACTCTGCCACCACGGGCCTGCCGTACCTGTCCTGCCCACAAACTAGCCGCAAGGCAGTACGGCAGACCAAAGAGGGTGGCGGGGCGGGTGTCAGGCCGGCCCGTCGCGGCGGCCGGCCGGACACCCTTCCGGCCCCCTCACACCGCTCACACCGCTCAGGACGGGTGGTGTTCGCGCAGGTCGCCCGGCTTGACGCCGACCAGCAGCAGCACGACGGCGACCAGGACGACACCGGCGCTGATCTGCAGCCCGAGTGCCAGGCTGCCCGTGCTCTGCTGGATGAAACCGAGCAGGGACGGCGACGCGGCGGCGGCGAACGAGCCCATCGACGTGACGAGGGCGATTCCGGTGGCCGCGGCCCGTTCACCCAGGTAGATGGAGGGGATGGAGTAGAAGACGGTGAGGCCGGAGTAGTGGGCGGCGGCGAGGACCGCCAGGAGCACGATGACCAGGACGACGTCGCCTCCGGACACGGAGAGCGCCACCAGGGCCAGGGCGGCGACGGTCCAGCTGAGGGCCGCGTGCCAGCGGCGTTCCAGGGTGCGGTCGGAGTGCCGTCCGACGAGCAGCATGACCACGATGCCCAGCAGGGGCGGCAGGGCGGAGAAGAGGCCGAGGTCGAGGACGTCGCCGACGCCCGCCTCGGCGATGATCCGCGGTGTCCAGAACGAAACGGCGTTGGCGATGGTGTAGGCGCCGCAGGCGCAGAGCCCGATGACCCACACCTTCGGGTCGCGCAGCGCGAGGAACAGCCGGGCGTGCCCGGCGCCGGCCGTCCGCTCCTTCCCCTCCCCCTTGCTCCGCTGGTCCGCCCGGAGGTCGTCCCGTACGGCCGCCCGCTGCACCGGTGTCAGCCAGCGCGCCTGCTCGGGCTCGTCGACGAGCCACAGGAGGACGGCGCCCGCGAGCAGGATGGGCGGGATGCCCTCCGTGATGAACAGCCATTTCCAGTCCGCGAGGCCGCCGCTGCCGCCGAACGCCTTCATGATGCTGCCGGACATGAGGGAGCCCAGGACACCGGAGACGGGGACACCCGCGAAGAACAGCGCGGTCATACGCGTACGCCGTGCGGACGGGAACCAGCGCGAGAGGAAGTAGAGCGCCCCGGGAAAGAAGCCGGCCTCGGCCGCGCCGAGGAGGAACCGGGCGAGGTAGAAGGTGAACTCGCTGTTGACGAGTGAGGTGCCGACGGTGACGACACCCCAGGACGCCATGATGCGGACGAGCGTCCTGCGGGCGCCGAAGCGGGCGAGCAGCGCGCTGCTCGGTACCTCGAAGATGATGAAGCCGACGAAGAAGAGGGTCACACCGAGGCCGTAGACCGCGGAGCCGAACCCGAGGTCACGTTCGAGGCCCTGCTGCGCGATCCCGATGTTGGTCCGGTCGATGAAACTCACGATGTAGCAGATGACCAGCAGGGGCATGACGCGCCAGGCGATGGTGCGGTAGGTCGCGGTGCGGTCGACCCCGGCCGTGTCCACGGCGTCCTGGGATTCTGTGCACGTTGAGGGATCGGCCACGACGTACAGCTCCTTTGCTGAGGTGTGTCGCCGGAAGTGGCGGATAGGGCGAGTCTCAGCCGCCTAAGTTGATAAAGTCAACACCTTCGTTGGGCATAGCATGCTGCCCATGGTTAATCGCGAGGATGGTCGAGACCTGGTGCCGATCTCCGATCTGCTGTCCTACCGGCTGTCACGTACGTCGTCGGCCCTGTCGCGCAGCGCGGCGCTCAGATACCGCCGCGAGTTCGACGTCAGCCTCGGCGAGTGGCGGACCGTCGCACTCATCGCGGCCGATCCGACGCTGACACTGAACAGACTCGCCCGGCGGGCCGGACTGGACAAGGCCCAGATGAGCCGGGTCGTCCGGGGGCTGGTGGAGCGGGGCCTGGTGAACCGCACCGAGGGGGCGGGGCGCAGCCGTCAACTGGCCCTCACGGAAGCCGGGGTGGCGGTGTACCGCGGCCTGATCGGGGCCGCCAACGAGCGGGACGCGGCCTTCGCTGCGGTCCTGTCCGGTGAGGAGATGCGGGTCCTGGACCGCGCGCTGGAGAAGCTGGCGGACCTCGCCCTGTCCCTGGAGCAGCAGGAGCGCGAGGGCCCGAACGACGTATAGGTGTTGACATTATCAACACCCTTCGGATAGTTCTGGTCGCGTCACCCTGAGGAGGCGGCCCATGACCGACGCGGTCACCATCTGCGAATGCTTCGCCCGGGACGGGCTGCAGCACGAACCCACATTCGTTCCGACCGACACCAAGACCTCCCTCCTGGACGCGTTCGCCGGCGCGGGCTTCCGCCGTATCGAGGCGACCAGCTACAGCCATCCCCGGTGGGTGCCGGCCTTCGCCGACGCGAGTGAGGTACTGGCGGGGGTCACCCACCGCCCCGGCGTGGCGTTCAAGGCGACCTGCCCCAACCCGCGGGCCGTCGAGCGCGCCCTGGCCGACCTCGGCCGCGGTGCGGGAGCCGAGGAGCTGAGCCTGCTGGTGTCGGCCAGTGAGAGCCACACCGGGAAGAACCTGCGCACCACACGGGCCCGGCAGTGGGAGCGCGTCGAGGAGATGGTCGCCCTGGCGGGAGGCCGCTTCAGGCTCATCGGGGTGGTCTCCGTGGCCTTCGGCTGTCCCTTCGAGGGGCAGGTCGACCCCGGCCTCGTCGCCGAGGACGTCGCACGCTTCGCCGAGCTCGGCGCCGACGCCGTGACGCTGGGCGACACCACGGGCGTCGCCACTCCCGCGGCGGTCGCCTCCCTCTTCCAACGGCTGCTGCGGGCCCACCCGGAACTGGCGGTCGTGGCCCACTTCCACAACACCCGCGGAACGGCACTCGCCAACGCGGTCGCCGCCCTGGAGGCAGGCTGCCGCCACTTCGACAGCGCACTCGGCGGCGTCGGCGGCCATCCCTCGAAGATCGGTTACGGGGCCGGGCTCACCGGAAACCTCTGCACCGAGGACCTGGTGAGCCTGTTCGATGCGATGGGCGTCCGTACCGGCATCGACCTGGACGCGCTGGCCTCCGTGTCCCGGGCGTGCGAGGAGGCTCTGGGGCGGCCCCTGCACAGCATGGTGGCCCGCGCCGGTTTCCGGCACTCCGCTGCCGCCGCCTGATCCGCCCCCACCACCGCCCGACCGAGGAGAACCTTCCGTGACCGTCACGACCAGCGGGCAGCCGACCGATCCGGACCCGGCGGATGCCGACGTCCTGCTCGTCGAGGACCGCGGCTTCGTCCGCGTCCTGACCCTCAACCGTCCCGCCAAGCTCAACGCCCTCAACACCGCACTCACCCGGGCCCTCAGCGCCGCGCTCGCCGCGGCCGACGACGACGGACGGATCCGCGCCGTGGTGCTCACCGGCGCGGGCCGCGGCTTCTGCGCGGGCGCCGACCTGTCGGAGTTCTCGCACCTCACCCCGGACCAGCCGGAGGCCGTCCTGGAACGGGCGGCGCTCACCGCACGTCTGCAGACGCAGATGCAGCGGATGGGGACGCCGGTGGTCTCCGCCGTGCGGGGCGCCGCGGTGGGCGGTGGCGCAGGACTCGCGATCGGCGCGGACATGACCATCGTGGGCACCGACCTGAAGTTCGGCTATCCCGAGCTGCGGCACTCGATCGTCCCCGCCCTGGTCATGACCGGACTCGAACGCCACCTCAACCGCAAGCTCGCCTTCGAACTGATCAGCACAGGCAGGCTGTTGTCGGCTGCCGAGGCCGCGGAACACGGCCTGGCCAACCGGGTCGTGGAACCGGATCAGGTGGTCGGCGCCGCGCTGGAGACAGCCGAGCGGTGGGCCGCTGTGGAACCCCGCGCGCTCCGTGCGGCGAAGGACCTCTTCTACCGGGTCGCGGATCTGCCCACCGACGCCGCGATGCGGACGGGCCAGGACGTCAACGCGCTGATGCGGGGGTTCCGCCGGTGAACTCCTCCGCAGTGCCAGGCCCGCTCGACGGTGTCACGGTCCTGGACTTCTCACGGGTCCTGGCGGCTCCGATGGCCACCCAGATCCTCGCCGAGCTGGGCGCCACCGTCATCAAGGTCGAACGCCCCGGCAGCGGCGACGAGACCCGTGGCTTCGAGCCCCGCCTGCCGCACGGTGAGAGCGCCTACTTCTTCGCGTTCAACCGCGGCAAGCGCTCGATCACCCTGAACCTCAAGGACCCCCGGGGCCGGGACGTGGCCCGCAGGCTCGCCGCCCGCGCCGATGTCGTCACGGAGAACTTCCTGCCCGGCGTCATGGCAGGGCTGGGGCTGGGGTACGACGAGCTGTCCGCCGACAACCCGGGCCTGGTGTACGTCTCCGCCACCGGCTTCGGGCAGAGCGGCCCCGACCGTATGCGCAAGGGGTACGACACCGTCTTCCAGGCGCTCTCCGGCGTCATGGAGATGACCGGGGAACCGGGCGGGCCACCCAGCAAGTCCGGCATCCCGGTGGCGGACATGACGTCCGGGCTGTGGGTCGCCATCGCCGCCCTCACCGGTCTGGCCGGGCGCGGTATCACCGGGCGGGGCCGCCACTTCGACATCTCCATGATGGACGTCCAGCTCAGTCTGCAGGCTCTCAACGCGGCCCGGCTGTTCGCCCTGGACGAGGACCCCGTACGCACCGGAACCCAGCATCCGGGGCGCGTCCCGTCCGCCGCCTTCGAGACCGCGGACGGCGGCTGGCTGCACATCAGCGGCAGCGACCAGCACTGGGCGCCGCTGTGCTCCGTCCTCGGTCTCACCGAACTCGCCGACGACCCCGCGCTGCGGCACAACGCGGGGCGCGTCGCCGACCGTGAACGCGTCATGAGCGCCCTGCGGACGGCCATCGGCGCCCGGGACCGCGACCGGCTCATCGAGGAGTTCCGCGCCGCCGACATTCCGGCCGGCGAGGTCCGGGGTGTCCGGGAGGCGCTGGCCGACCGGCACGTCAGGGCCCGGGAGGTCGTCACCGACTTCGAACACCCCACGGAGGGCACCTTCAGCGCCCTGCGCACACCGCTGCGGGAGACCGGCGGCGAACCGACCACGGCCGGCGTCCCGCCCCTGCTGGGCGCCGACACCGACGACGTGCTCGCACGGCTCGCCGGATTCGACGACGGCGAGATAGCCGGCCTGCGGGCCGCGGGAGTGATCTGAGATGAACGGGACCAACGAACCGCCGCCCACTGACTCCCCACGGGTGAACCGCACGGTCACCGACGGGATCGCCCACGTCGAACTCGCAAGGCCGCAGGCCCGTAACGCCGTCGACCTGCCGATGTGCCGGCAACTGCGGTCCGCCTTCGAGGAGATCGACGCCGCCGACGACGTGCGCGTCGTACTCCTGTCCGCGCAGGGCCCCGCGTTCTGCGCCGGAGCCGACCTCAGGGAGCGGGCCGGCCAGGACGCCGCCTGGGTACGCCGCAGGCGCATCGCCTCGTTCGCCGCGTACGAGGCCGTCGAACAGTGCCGCCACCCGGTCGTCGCGCTCGTGCACGGCGCGGTGGTCGGATCGGGCGGCGAGATCACCCTGGCGGCCGACTTCGCCGTCGCGGCCGAAAGCACCACGTTCCGCTTCCCTGAGCCGCACTGGGGCACGGTCGGCGCCACGCAGCGCCTCCAGCGGGCCATCGGCAAGCGCCGGGCGAAGGAACTCCTCTTCACCAACCGCGCCATGTCCGCGGCCGAATCACTCGACCTGGGCATCGTGTCCCGCGTGGTCCCCGACGAGCTGCTGGCCAGGACGGGCGCCGAGATCGCCGCCACGATCGCGGGGGCGCCGCCGCTGGCCATCGGGCTGACCAAACGAGCCATCGACCTCGGCGGCGACACCGACCTGGACCGCGGCATCAGGATCGAGATGGCGACGATCGAGCAGTGCCTGGCCGACGGCGGCTGGCGCGAGGGCGTCGACCGGTTCGCCCGCCGCGGCTCCGACAACTCAGGCACCACCGAAGGGGAGAAGTGATGAACCTCGAAGCGACATGTCCCCTGACCGTCCACGAGGCGCTGGAGCGGGCCGCCCTCGTCGCGCCCGATGTGGAGGCCGTGGTCACCGCCGACGAACGCGTCACCTACGGCGAACTCGCCACCGAGGTCGCCCGGATCCGGGCCGCGCTCGCCGCCGCCGGTGTCGGCCGGGGCGACCGGGTGGGCCTCTGTCTCGGCAACGGGCCCCGCTGGGTCGCCCTGTTCCTCGCCATCGGATCGGTCGGCGCCGTGACCGTACCGGTCAACACGCGCTACACCGCCGACGAGGTGCGACACACCCTCGCCCACGCACAGGTCTCCACCCTGTTCGTCGCCGACCGTGTCCTCAGCACCGACTTCCGGGCCGTCCTGGACGAGATCGGCGTCGGCGCGGACGGCACCTGCCCCGCCCTGCCCGCACTGCGGCGGGTCGTCGGGTGCGGCGGGACGGATCCCGGCCGGGCGGCGGCCTGGACGGAGTTCCTGGCCGGCGCCACCGGCGAGGCCCCCGCGACCAGCACCCCGGACGACATCCTGCTCGTCCAGTACACCTCCGGCACGACCTCCCGCCCCCAGGGCGTGCTGCTCACCCAGCGCGGCATGTGCGCCGACGCGTTCTTCTCCGGCGTCCGTCTCGGTCTGCGGACCGGCGACCGCTTCCACAGCGCCCGGCCCTTCTTCCACGTCGCCGGGAGCACCCTCTCCGTCCTGTCCTGCCTCCAGCACGTCACCACACTGGTGACCATGCCGAAGTTCGAACCGGCCGAGGCGCTCAGGCTGATGGAGACCGAGCGGTGCACTCATTTCTCCGGCAACGACACCATCGCCCTGCTGCTGCTCAACCACCCCGACCGCGCCCGCCGGAGGCTCCGGCTGCGGGGCGCCTGGGTCGCGGCCTCCCCCACCGTCATCCGCCGGGTCATCGACGAACTGGGCGCCGCCGAGTGCGTCGCCGGATACGGACTGTCCGAGGCGTCCCCGAACGTCGCCCAGTCCTGCTGGTGGGAGGACGACCGGGTGCGGGCGTCGGGCGCGATGCTGGTGGAGCCCGGTGTCGAGGTACGTATCCGGGCGGCGGACAGCACCCGTGACTGCGCGCCGGACGAACCGGGCGCCATCCTGGTGCGCGGCTGGAACGTCATGCGCGGTTACCTCGACGCCCCCGAGGCGACCGCTTCGGCCATCGACCCCGACGGCTGGCTGGACACCGGCGACGTCGGCGCGCTGGACGGCACCGGCCGGCTGCACTTCATGGGACGTACCAAGGACATCATCCGGGTCGGGGGTGAGAACGTCGCACCGGCCGACGTGGAGGACGCCCTGCACCGCCATCCCCGGATACGGCAGGCCGTCGTGGTCGGTGTGCCGGACGAGCGGCTGGTCGAAGTACCGTTCGCGTTCGTCGTCCTCACCGAACCGGGCACCACGGGCGACGAACTGATCGCCTGGGCCCGTACCCGCATGGCCGGATTCAAGGTGCCCAGGCACCTGCGTGTCGTCGACGGGTTCGAGGACATCGGCATGACCGCCAGCTCCAAGGTACAGCGCAACCGGCTGGCCGCCCACGCCCGTACCCTGCTCGGCAGGGCCGACCACGAGGTACCGGCATGACCAGCATCCCCACCCCCGTCACCCGCCTTCTCGGCATCCGCCTCCCGGTGATCCAGGCCGGCATGTCCTGGGCTTCCTCCTCGTCGGCCCTGCCGCTCGCGGTCAGCCGGGCCGGTGGGCTCGGTGTGGTCGCCGCGGGCCCCATGCGCCTGGACGATCTGGCCCGGGTGCTCGACGAGACGGCGGCCGGGACCGACCTCCCCTGGGGCGTCAACCTTCCGCTCCACCGGGCGGGAGCCGAGGATGTCATCGAGTTGCTCCTCGCCCGCCGCCCGCCCGTACTGATCGCCTCCCAGGGCGGGACGCGCCGCTATCTGAAGCGTTTCCAGGACATCGGCACCGTCTGCCTGCATGTCGTGGCCGGGGCCGAGCACGCGCGCAAGGCGGCCGACGCGGGTGTCGACGGTCTCGTTGTCGTCGGTGCGGAGGCCGGCGGGCACCCGCCGCCCGCCCTGGTGACCACCCAGGTCCTCGTACGCGCGGTGGTCTCCGCTGTCCCGCAGACTCCGGTGATCGCCTCCGGGGGCATGGCGGACGGCGCGGGACTGGCAGCGATGCTGGCGCTGGGTGCGGGCGCCGCCCAGTTCGGCACGCGCTTCCTCGCCACCCGGGAGGCCACCGTGCACCCGGATTACAAGGCGGCCGTCGTCGCCGCCGGTGTGGAGGACACCCGCACCGTCGGACACGGCCTCGGCCTGATACGGGCGGTTGAGAACGAATTCACCGCGCGTATGCAACGCCTGGAGGAGGACGCCGCCGAACTCGGCCTACGGCGTGCGGAGTTCCAGTCCGCGAGCCTCAAGGACGCCGCCCTGCACGGCCGGGTACGCGAAGGGAAGGTGGAGGCGGGACAGTCGGCGGGCCTCGTCGACGAGGTGCTGCCCGCGGCCGATGTCGTCGAACGCATCGTCGCCGAGTACCGCACAGCCCTCACCCGCCTGCCGATCCCCGTCTAGCGGCCGCTGCCCACGGGTCCGCCGAGCGCCGCAGGCGGAGGGGGGTACGGCGTGAGGGACTGCCCGTGCGGGCTCCGTGACAGCGGTCATCCGGCCGGGCGGGCTTGCCCGGACGCTTCGCAGGCCGGGAAAGGGAAGGTTGTCTCATGAAGGCTGCCTCATGCGCCGCGACCACACGAGTCCGCTGCGCGCCACCGTGATGGGGCCCCGGTAGGTGGTGCGGGCGGCCGCCTTCGCCTCCGCCGGCGTGACGCCCTGCATCAAATACAGGTGCGTCAGCATGAGTTCGGCAGCACCTGCCTCGGTCGCGAAGTGCCCGGCCTCCACCGCGCTGCACATATAGCCGCGGTCCTGCTCGGGGACCTGCGTGATGTACATGGCCTGGGCGAGGAAGAGATCGGCGTCCCGGGCAAGCGTGGCCAGCTGCTCGACCGGGCCGCTGTCGCCGGTGTACGCGACGGTGACGCCGCCCGCGCTGATCCGGAAACCCACGTTCGGTTCGAAGTGGGGCAGGCTGACAGTGTCGACCCGGAACGGGCCCAGGCGGAGTGTGCTCGGAGGGTCGATCGCGTGCACGGTGTACGGCTTGCCCAGGAAGTCCGCCCGGTCGAGTCCGAGCACCGGGTCGAGTGCCCCGGGTGGTGCGTACAACGGAACGGGCGGCAGGCCGGGTTCGCGGAGAAAGGCCCGCTCGCGCAGGAACGGGCTCAGGTCGGCGACGTGGTCGGGGTGGCGGTGGGTGATCAGTACCGCGTCGATGTCGTCGGGCCGGCAGTGCCGCAGAAGGGCAGGGAAGGCCGCGTAGCCGAGGTCGAGGATCAGCCGGTATCCCGCGCATTCCAGCAGGTATCCCGAGCAGGGCTCCGTCTTGGTCGGGACCGCACCCGCGCTGCCGAGCACGGTGAGACGTACCGCGCCGGGATCTGCCGCGGCCGGTGCGACGGGCACGCTCATACCGAGCGCACCTGCTCCGGCGGCGACAGCGCCCCTCAGGGCCGTGCGGCGGGAATAGGGAGCCATGTTGCTTCCTTCCTGTCATCTCGGTGCCAGGCGTGGACAGTTGGTCACGCCATTGTGCGAGCCCGGCGCAAGGAGCCTCGGATATCGAAGGATTCATACGCCGGGAGGGCACCGGATGCAGGAATCGGTCACCGCTGCCGACATCGCCACCACCGACCGCGTCCGCGCGGTCCGCCTTCCGGCGGTCGGCTCGTGGGCGCGGGACGGTGGGACGTCCAAGGGAGGCCTGAACGAAAGGCCCTAAGCTTCACGACCGGTGAGATGCGATCGGGCCGTTTCGAGGAAGGCCGCGACCAGGCAGTTGTGTTCGCGCGTGCGGGTCGCGAGCACGACGTTGCACGGCTCGATCCCCCGGACGGGCACGGCCGCCAGATCGCGCCTCGGCGCGCCGTTCCCGTCAGCGGCCGGTGCCAGAGCGAGGGCCTGGCCGCCGGCGATGGCTTCAAGCTTGTCGGCGTGTGCCTCGACCAGCGGGCCGTCGGGCGCCGGGTGTCCGTCCGGGCGGGGGTCGAGACGCCAGAATGCGTCGTAGGCGGGGTCGGGGTAGCGGATGAGGGGTTCGCCGGCGAAGTCGTCCACAGTGACCGACTCCTTGTTCGCGAGGCGGTGCGTCGTCGGAACGAGGAGCACCCGGCGCTCCTGGTAGAGGCGCGTCACCTGCAGCCGGTCGGCCGGAAACGGCTCCCGGGCGACGACCGCGTCCACGCGGTGGTCCAACAACGCCGTCCGTACATCGCTCCAGTCCACGTGCAGGGTGGCGACCGAAGCACGGGGATGGCTGGTGCGCAGCTCGCGCACCGCGGCGGTGATGATGATTCCGCCCACGTATCCGATGGTGACGGCGCCGGGTACCGCGGCCGCGCGGGTCGTCGTCGCGGCCAGTTCCGCGGCGCGCAGGAGCGCTTTCGCCTGCGGCAGGAACGCCTGTCCGGCATCGGTGAGGTGACAGCCCCTGGTGGTGCGGTCGAGCAGGCGGACGCCCAGCCGCTTTTCGAGGCTCTGGATCTGTCTGCTCAGCGAGGGCTGCGCGAGGCGCAACTCGGCTGCCGCACGGCGGAAGTTGCCGTGCTCGGCCAGGACCGTGAAATACCGGACCACGCGAAGGTCGAAGTCGGCTGGGGCCACATGAGCGATGGGCACTCGCGCAGCGTACTCCGTGATACCCGATCCGTATCAGTCGGTGCGGAACAGGTCTTGGACGCCGCGCTCCGTCGAGTCCTACCGTCTGCGTACCAGCCCGGCGCCTTGATGCGGCGGGTCGACCCGCAAGCTGACGAGGGGTTCCATCGTGCGTATTTTCGTCGCAGGGGCAACCGGATACATCGGATCGGCCGTCGTCGGAGAGTTGCTCCGAGCGGGCCACGAGGTTGTGGGTCTCGCCCGGTCCGACGCCTCCGCCGCGACTCTGGCGGGGGCCGGCATCGCGGTGCATCGCGGCGACCTCGGGGATCTGGGCAGCTTGCGGGAGGGCGCGGCGGGGGCGGACGGTGTGGTCTTCGCGGCGAACCAGCACCTCTCCGAGACCACCGACGCGGGCGCCCGCGCGCGGGCCGAGCTGAAGGCCGTGGAGGCGATCGGACCGGTGTTGGAACAGACCGGCAAGCCCTTCGTGGTCGCATCGGGAGTCATCGGCCGTACGCCGGGACGGCTGCTGACCGAAGAGACCCCCGTCGTTCCCGACCCCGCCGCTCTGCGGCTTCCGGTCGAGACGTCCGTCCTGGCCATGAGCGTGCGGGGGGTGCGTTCGTCGTCAGTGCGGCTGGCACCGACCGTGCATGGTCAGGAGGACATGCGCGGCTTTGTCCCGATGCTGATCGGCATCGCTCGCTCGTCAGGGGTGTCTGCCTATGTCGGCGAGGGATCCAACCGCTGGCCGTCGGTGCACCGGCGTGACGCGGCGGCCCTGTTCGTGCTGGCCCTGCAGTCCGCCTCGCCCGGTACGCCGGTGCACGCGGTCGCTGAGGAGGGGGTGCCGTTCCGGGACATCGCCGAGGCCATCGGCCGCCAGTTGAGGCTTCCAGCGGTGAGTCTGACGGCCGAGGAGGCCGGCCGGCACTTCGGCCTCCTCGCCCCGCTGGTGTCACTCGACAGCCCGGCATCGAGCGCGCTGACGCGGGAGCGCTTCGGCTGGAAGCCCACGCACCCCGGATTGACCGCCGACATCGGGGAGGGCCACTACTTCAAGGAGCCGGCGTAAGGCACGCAGCGGAACCGCGCGCCGTGCGGTGCCGCGGGGAGGCGGCCGTCCAGGAGCAGCTCGCACACTGATAGCTTTGGCGGCCGCTTGTTTCCCGTTGATTCCCGCTGACCACCATTTTCGGGGGCTGCACGTGCGCTCGTGGCGACACTGTCTGGACATGAGCGGCGTACGGACTCCCCGGCTGCGGGCCGACTACACGGCGGCCGCCCGGTATCTGCGACGCCGGGAGCTCGCCATGTGGGGTGTGGTGCGACTGCTGGCGCCGCCCCCGTTCCAGCCGCACGCCCTCGCCGGGGCCACACTGCTCGCCTTCACCGACGACATCTGCGACCGGGGCGCCGCCTCGGGCCGTGTGAAGCGGTTCGATGCGTGGGCGGGCCGGGTGGAGTCGGCGCTGGACTCCGGCACATCGAACCACCCCTTGCTGCGGGCCTATCTGCATTCCGCGCGGGTCCGCGGGCTGCCCCGCGGCTGGGCGGACACCTATCTCGCCGGGACGCGGATCGACCTGGAGTTCCCCGGCTTCGCCGACGAGGACGACTACCAGCGGTACGTCGCGACGCTGACCTGGCCCGGTCTGATGCTCAGCACGGGGCTCACGCCACATCTGGTACCGGACCAGGACTTCGCGTCCTCGTGCCGTCTGGTCGCCGACGGGCTCCAACGCGTCGACTTCCTCACGGACTTGGCCGAGGATCTGCGGGGCGGCCGCCTGACGCTGCCCCTGGCCGACCTCGACCGTCACGGCGTCAGCCGCGCCGACCTGGAAGCCGGCCGGAGCACCCCGGCCGTGGGCGCCCTGGTCTCGGAGACCGCCGGCCGCGCCCGTGCCTCGCTCATCGCGGCGCAGCGCACGGTCGGCGAAGTGCCCGACGCCTACCGGCCGGTGGTGCGGAGTCTGCTCGGCCTCTACCACCACCGCCTGGACAAGGTGAGGGCGCTGGGCGCCGCCGTCACACGCCGGCCGGTGCGGGACGACCCACTGGCGTGCCTGGGGCTGCTGGCGCGATCCCGGCACGGCGGTGGAGCGTACGAGCCTGCTCCGGCGCGGGTTTGACGAACTGTCAGCGAGAGGGTGACGCGACGGCCGAACGGTCGCCGCTCCAGGACGCGAGCAGCCGGTGCATGGCCTCGGCCGCCTCGGGGATCGCCGCCACGGAGCAGGTCTCGTCCGTGACGTGCGCCTGGTCGGGGTCGCCCGGACCGTAGATGACGACGGCGCGGGCGTCCAGCTTCTCGGCCAGCACCGACGCGTCGGTGAAGTAGGTCGCGTACTCCGGACGCCCGTCGGCTTCCGCGGGGCGCAGGACGTCGGCGAGGTCGCGGACGAGGACGGTGGCGGGATCGGTGACCACGCCGTTCAGGTCGAGTACGCGCTCGATCCCGGTGCCGGGGCCGGCCAGCCGCTCGACCGCCAGGAGCGCGTCGTCCGAGCTGAACCCCGGGATGGTGCGGATGTCGAGCATCAACTCGGCGTGGTCGGGGACGAGATTGGGCTGGACGCCCGCATGGAAGGTGCCGACGTTGACGGTGGCCGCACCGTGCGTGGCGCTGCGCGGCCAGTCCTGGTGCTCGTGGATCCGTACCGCCGCCGCGGCGAGCCGGGCGAGCGCGTTGTCGCCGAGTTCGGGCCGGGATCCGTGTGCGCTGCGGCCTTCGGCGGTGAGCCGCAGCCACAGAACGCCCTTGTGCCCGAGGACGATCTTGTTGGCGGTGGGTTCGGCGACCAGCAGCACGGGGCTCGGTGTCAGACCCTCCAGCCGCGCCGCTCCCTCACACCCGGTCTCCTCGCCGAAGGTGAGAACGAGCTGTACGTCGGTTTCGTCGGGGTGGGTCGAGACCCGGTGGGCCGCGGCCGCCACCATGCAGGCCACACCGGCCTTCATGTCGCTGCTGCCGCGCCCGCGGAGCCGGCCGTCCTCGATGTCGCCGATCAGCGGGTCGAACGACCAGCCGGCCGCGTCGGCGGGGACGGTGTCCAGGTGCCCGGTGAGGGTGAGCGGGGTGCGGCTGCCGAAGCGGGCGACGAGATTGACCCGTCCGGGCTCCGGCTCGTCGGTGCGCACGCTGAAACCGGCGTCGGTGAGGATCGGGGCGAGGAGCCCGGCGGCGGACTTCTCGTTCCCCGCCCTGGTGTCGAGGCCGACGAGCTGCTGGGTCAGCGAAACGGGGTCGAGCACGCGAGTGTCTCCTGTCAGTGCTGCGGGGGAACCGCGGAGCCGCGGATCACGAGATGCAAGGGGAAGGACTTCGTCACCCGGGCGCCGTCCGGGGCTTCGATCCGGTTCTGGACCACTTCCAGCGCCGTGCGCGCGAGGTCGGCGACGGGCTGCTGCAGGGTGGTGAGTTTGGGGCGCAGCCACTCGCCGACCCGGATGCCGTCGCAGCCGATGACCGAGAGGTCCTCCGGGATGCGCAGCCCGTGCAGTTCCGCGGCGCCGAGGATGCCGACCGCGACGATGTCACTGCCCACGAAGGCCGCGGTCGGCGGATGCGCGGCGCTCGCGAGGTAGGGGAACGTGCTGGCGCCGAACTGTTCGGTGTAGGGGCCGTGCAGGACGAGGTCCTCGTCGACGTCCAGCCCCGCGTGGGCCATGGCGTCCCGGTAGCCGCGCAGCCGGTCGCGGGTGGTGGACAGCTCTCGCGGCCCCGCGATGTGCATGATGCGCCGGTGTCCCAGCTGCACCAGATAGGACGTGGCCTGGTGGGCGCCGCTGTAGTTGTCGACGGCGATGGTGTCGACCTCGGACGGGCTGGCGACCTCCTCGTCCAGGAGGACCACGGGCAGGCCGTCGGCGATCGCCTGGGTCAGCCGGGGGTTCTGGCGGTGCATTCCGACGTAAATCAGCCCGTCGATGGCTTCGGTCGAGGCGGCGAAGTCACTGAAGAGTGACTCGCGTCTGGCCTGCTGGCCGGTGATTCCCACGACGAGCGCCACTCCGCTGACGGCGGCCGCCGCGGCGACCTCTTCGGCCAGATCAGCGAAGAACGGGTTGACCAGGTCCGGTACGACCAGGGCGATGACGGGGCGGCCCGCGCGGGGTCCTGACGGGACCGCGACCGGTACTTCGTAGTTCAGCTCGCGCACCGCGGCGTCGATGCGGGCCGCTGTCTCGGGCTGGACCTTCAGCTGTCCGCGCAAGTACCGCGACACCGTCGAGGCCGACACCTGCGCATGTTGCGCAACGCTGGTCAACGTCATCCGAACCTCCCTCACCTTCCGCGCAGTCTAGTGCGGTCACGGTAGGGCATTGACGGCGCATCCACACGCTTCTATCGTTGCGCAAAATTAGCGCAACGTTGCGCACAATCTTTGAGGAGGTACGTGTGAGCCGCGTACTCATCGCAGGCGAGTCCTGGATCAACGCATCCACCGACTTCAAGGGCTACGACGCCTTCCCCCACGCCCAGCTGGAAGTGGGCGTCACCCCGCTGCTCCAGGCCCTGCAGCGCGCGGGCCACGAGGTCACGCATCTGCTCTCGCACGATGTGGCGACCCACTTCCCGGAGACGCTGGAGAAGCTGAACGCCTACGACGTGGTGATCCTGTCGGACATCGGCGCGAACTCGCTGCTGCTCCACCCGCAGGTGTTCGCCCAGGGGCGCCCGTTCCCGAACCGGCTCAAGCTCCTCGCCGAGTGGGTCCGGCAGGGCGGCGGCCTCGCCATGGCCGGTGGCTACCTGAGCTTCCAGGGGTTCCAGGCCAAGGCCAACTACCACGCGACCCCGATCGAGGACATCCTGCCGGTGCAGATCCTCCCGTACGACGACCGCGTGGAGTGCCCCGAAGGCGTCGGCGGCGAACTGACCGGGGAGGCGCACGAGGTCACCACCGGGCTGGCGGCCCAGTGGCCGATCCTCCTCGGCTACCAGCGGCTCACCGCGAAGCCGGACGCACACGTCCTCGCCACGATCGAATCGCGCCCGCTGCTCGCGGTCCGCGAAGAGGGCTCCGGGCGCACCCTCGCCTTCGCATCGGACATCTCACCGCACTGGGCCCCGACCGAGTTCATCGAGTGGGAGGGCTACCAGCAGCTCTTCCACCAGGCCGTCACCTGGCTCGCCGGCCCCTCGGACTGACCCCCGACGCGCCAGGCCCGTCGGGCCACCGCCCGCCGGGCCGACATGGCCGCGAAAGCGGCCACACGCGCGCCCGCTGTGACAACCCCCACACGCCCAGAGATTGCATCGGTCCCGTCGGACATACTGGCTCAAAGGAGAGCGAATACACGATGACAAGCCTCAACACCGCAGGACCCGAACCGGGCACCGTGCCCGCAGCACCCGCGCGGACCGCCCGCCGCGCCACCACGGCAGTGCTGGTCCTGGCCACCGTGCTGGCCGGACTGCTCAGCCCCCTGCAGTCCACCGTCAACGGCGCTCTGGGCAAGAACATCAACGACGGAAACGCCGCAGCCGTCATCTCCTTCGGCACCGGCCTGATCCTGATGGCCGTCATCGTGTTCGCCCGGCCGACCACCCGCAGGCAGGCGCTGAGCGTCCCCCGTATGCTCCGCGACGGCACCATTCCCTGGTGGAACTGTGTCGCGGGCCTGTGCGGCGCCGCCGTCGTGCTCTCCGAAGGCATCACCGTCGGCACCCTCGGCGTCGCGGTCTTCCAGATCGCGCTGATCTCCGGGCTCGTCATCTCGGGTGTGGTCTGCGACCGGCTCGGGGCCACCTCCACGATCAAGCAGCCCATCACACTCCCCCGCGGGCTGGGCGCACTGCTGGCCATCGTCGCGACGGCCGTCGCGATCTCGCCGAACTTCCAGGTCCCCGGCACCATCGCATTGGCGGTCCTGCCGTTCGCCGCCGGACTGCTCGCCGGCTGGCAGCCCGCGGGCAACTCCGCGGTCGCTCAGGGCAGCGGATCCATGCTGGTCTCGATCGGCCTCAACTTCCTGGTCGGATTCATCGTCCTGGGGATCGGACTGCTGGTGCGCGCCTCCACGGGTTCGGTGAGCTTCACACTCCCCAGCACCTGGTGGATGTACACGGGCGGTGTGCTCGGCCTGCTCTCCATCGCCTTCATGGCACTGCTGGTACGCGGACTCGGCCTCCTGCTGCTCGGGCTCGCCTCGATCGCCGGGCAGCTCGTCGGCTCGCTGCTCCTCGATGTGATCAGCCCGTCCGTCGGCCAGCCTCTGCACGTGGTGACCGTCATCGGCACCGTCATCGCACTGGTCGCGGCAGGTATCGGCATGATCCCCTCCCGCTCCACGTCGTCGGTGGGCGCCTCATGACCGGCACCGGCGGGCAGCCGTACGTCCAGACAGTCACGGGGGCGGTACCGGCGGCCGAGCTGGGTCTCGTACTGCCCCACGAGCACCTGTTCAACAACCTGTCGAGCGTGCTCGACGAACCGAGCTACCGGTTCTCCGCGGCGCTCAGGAACGAGAAGGTCAGCGCCTCCTCCGCCTGGGCCCTGCGGCACGACCCCTACTGCTGCTTCGACAACGTCACCGCCAAGCCGGTCGACGACGTACACCGTGAGGTGGCGGCCTTCCAGGCCGTCGGCGGGCGCACGGTCGTCGACGTGACCTCCAGCCCCACCATCGGACGCGACCCCCGGCGCCTCCTCGACCTCGCGCGCCGCAGCGGTCTCCACATCGTCATGGGCTGCGGCGCCTACCTGGAGAAGTTCGAGGCCGACCGGATCCCGGCCGGCGAGGTCGACCGGCAGGCGGCCACGATCACCGACGAGCTCACCGACGGTGTGGGAGATTCCGGCGTCCGGCCGGGCGTCATCGGCGAGATCGGGGTGTCACCCGAGTTCACCGCGGCCGAGCGCGGATCGCTCCGGGCGGCCGCGCTGGCACAGCTCGGCCATCCGTCCGTGCCGTTGATGATCCACCTGCCCGGCTGGCAGCGACGGGCACACGAGGTGCTCGACATCGTGCTCGACGAGGTGGGCGTCGAACCGGCGAAGGTCGTCCTGGCCCACATGGACCCCTCGGGCGCCGACGTCGACTACCAGCGCTCGGTGGCCGATCGCGGCGTGTGGCTCGAGTTCGACATGATCGGTATGGACGTCACGTTCCCGAAGGAGGGCGGGTCACCCGCGGCCACCGACACGGCGGACGCCGTCGCCGGCCACATCGACCGCGGCCACGCCGGGCAATTGCTGCTCAGCCACGACCTCTTCCTCAAACAGATGTGGACCCAGCACGGCGGCAACGGGCTCATCTACGTCCCCACGGTCTTCACCGAAATGCTCGCGGCCCGCGGAATCGACCGCACCGTGATCGACACCCTCACCCGGCAGAACCCCGCCCGCATGCTCACGGGGCGGACCCGGGCGGCTTCCCCGGAGCAGCCGCCCGGGCGGTGATGCGGAGCCGTACGCGCCTGGTCGCCGACAGGTCGTCGGGCGGCCGGCAGGTCCGGAGCCCGTGGAGGCCAGGCGCCCGCCGCACCCGGGCCCGGGCGAGGACCGCCGGGCTGGGCTCAGCGCTGGCTCTACGACCTCGCGGAGCCCTCGATGGGACTCTCCTGAACGGGATCCCAGGATTCCGGCTGATCCGGCTCATCAGCCGGGGCGGCGGCACGCAGCGCCGCCTCGACCCGGCGGTTTCCGGTCATGGTCCCCGTGACGGTGGTCATGGTGAGGAGGAGACCGGCGGCGGTGTAGAGCGGGGTGCGTACGTCGTACGTGGTGGCCAGCCAGCCGCCGATGAAGGCTCCGAACGGGGCGGCGCACATCGCGAGCATGCGGGAGGTGCAGGCGACCCGGCCCATCAGGTGGGCGGGAACGATCGCCTGTCGGAGGGAGGGGCCGAGCACCATCGTGGCGCCCATGCCCGCTCCGCAGACGGCGAGTGCGAGGCCGGCGACGTACGGGTTCGGGGCGGCGGCAAGGCCCAGGATGGCGAGTCCCTCGACCGCGGCCGTACAGGTGAGCGCGGCACCGGTGCCGAGTCTTCGGCCGAGGGAGGAGGCGATGCCCGAGCCGAGCAGACCGCCGGTGGCCTCCGCCGTGAGGAGCAGGCCGAACCCGAAGGTGTCGATGCCGAGGCGATCGTGCGCGAAAAGGGCGAGTACGGTCTCCACGGCGAGGAAGGCGATGTTCCCGACCGCCGGACGCAGCGCGAGCCCGAGCAGCAACTGGTCCCGGAACACGTACGAGGCGCCGGCCCGCGCCTGCCGCAGCAGCGGCTCACGCGCCTGCGGTACGGGCGGGGGCGCGGCAGGCAGCGACCGTACGAGCAGTGCGGAGAGCGCGAACGACACCGCGTCGGCCAGCAGCGGAAACGCCCGCCCGAGCGCGAGCAGCGCACTGCCCGCAGGCGGCCCGGCGAAGCCGGAAGCGGCGGTCTGGGCGCCGCGCAGGCGGGAGTTGGCGCGCTCCAGGAGGGCGGGTTCGCGGCCGAGCAGATCCGGCAGATAGGCCGTGGCGGCCGTGTCGAAGAAGAGTCCGCCGAGGCCCAGCAGGAAGGCGACGGCCGCGAGCAGTGGAATGCTCAGCATGCCGAGCGCGGCCGCTGCCGCCGGTATCGCGAGCAGCACCGCACGCGCCGCGTCCATGACCCACATCGTGCGCCGGCGGTTCCAGCGGTCCACCAGCGCACCGCCGAGCACACCGAAGAGCAGCCACGGCAGCGTTCCGGCGGCCGTGACGACGGCGAGTGCCATAGGATTCCGCGTCAACGTCAACGCGAGCAGCGGCAGCGCGGCATGTGACACCCCGTCGCCGAGCGAGGACACCGTCTGCGCAGTCCACAACCGCCCGAACCCGGTCGGCAACTTCCTTGCATCCGACGTCATTCGGTGTCCCCTTCGGCCTGCTCACGCGGTGCCGGATGGAACAGCGCGAAGACGAGCGAGGCGTCCGGCAGCGACGGATCGGACAGCTGCCGGTACTCGTCCGCCAGCGCCTGCAGCCGCGCCCCCAGCTCCGCGAACTGCTCCCCGGTGAGCCGCAGATGCGCCATCCTTACGTGCCGCTCGCCGTCCGCGGGCGCCGCCTCCAGGTCCGCCACCGCATGTCGCATCAGCACATCCGGCCCTCCCGCTCCGGGATCCGGCAGCACGATCGCGCGCGCGGCCATTGCGTAGTACCGCTCGGTGACGCCCCGGACCTTCCGCGTTCGTACCACCCGTACCAGGCCGGCCCGTTCGAGCAGCCGTACGTGGTAGCTGGAACTCCCCTTCGCAAGGCCCACTCGCTCGGCGATCTGCGTAATGGTCGCGGGCTCGAAGCGGAGCGCGGCCATGATCCGGTGACGCGTCAGATTGGAAACGGCGCGTAACTGCTCATCAGTGGTGACGTGGAACGTCTCGGGAAGATCGTCGGTGGGCATGCACCCAATGGTCAACACTTCTTGACCATTGGGCAAGGGATTTTCGCCCGGATGCGGATCCGACCCGTCCCGCCGCGGCACCGGACACGCTCTCACTGGTGCTGCACGCCGCGGAACGTGCTGCACCAGGTGTGGTTCCGGCCCGGCAGGCCGCCCGGCTCCGGCTTGCACACGTACGGGCAGAACATGCTGTTGAGCACCCAGGGCGTGCTGTGCGGGCCGAAGCTCTTCGACATCGCGGCGTCCTGGGTGATGCCGTAGGCGGCCACGGCGAGCTTGCCGGTGCTGCGGAAGCGCGCCATCTGGTCCGTCAGGAAGGTCTTGTGTGCGGCGAACCACCGGTTGGAGAGCAGGAAGTCGTTCCATTCCTTCTCGTCGACGGGGTGCTGGGTGGCGTTGTTGATCACCTGCCACACGGGGGTCCCCTTCGCGATGCCGTGGCGGCTCGCGAAGGCCGGGTTCACCGGATCGTTCATGTGTTGCTTCCAGAGCTGCACCAGGGAGAACTCCGTGGCGAGGAACTTCTGGTCGCTGCGGAGGTACGGCAGCACGTAGTCGACGTACTTCTGTGCCGCAGCCGGGGCGGCCACATGCGGGTGGATGTCCACGCCCGCGATGGACGGGGTATGCGCGGTGAAGGTCATCCAGCGATGGGTCTGCGCGGTCTGGCCACCGGGCTTGTCGAGGGCGTTGAGCGCGCCCATGTAGATCTTCGTCCTGCAGTCCGCTCCGAAGTGCGTCTGCCGGTACTGGGCGGTGTGCCGGGCGAGTTCCTCGTAGAAGACGTTGATGCGGCTGGTTTCGCGGTCGGCCTTCCTCGTCTCGAAGAACGGCTCGTTGCCGACGGTCAGGATGTCGACCTTGCCCATGGCCGCGGCCAGCACCTTGTCCAGCCGGGCCAGGGCGGTCCGCATGGCCGGGGTGCCGGGGGTCGGTAGCGGCGCGTCGTGGTACTGGAACTTCAGAGTCAGTACGGTGCCGTAGCCGCGGGCGGCCCCCTGGAGCAGTTTCGCGGGCCCGGTCTGGCCGGCGAGGTCCCCGTGGTCGGCGTCGGACATCACGTAGAAGCCGCGTATCCAAGTGGCGGAGACCGCCTCAAGCTCGGCGAAGTCGATTTTGTCCAGGGCCTGGTTGACGTTGGCGGCGAGTACCCCGGAGGCGGGCGGTGCGGACACCTTGCCCGCGGTGGAGGAGGGCGCCGCGGTGGGGGTGCGGGTCGCGGAACTGCTCCCGCCGCTCTGCTCCTTGCTGCATCCCGCCACTCCCAGCGTCGCCAGTGCGGCGGCCCCGGAGAGGGTGAACAGCCGTCGCCGGGAGAGTCCCCCGCGTCGCCGTCCAGCGTCGGTCCCGGTGTCGCTCCCTGTCATGCGCTGTCGCCTCCCGGCCTGTTGCGTTCGCGTGTGCGGCCCCACCAGGTGTGCTGGAGGGGCCGTTGCACGTCAGGACGGAACAACACCTTCCACAGGTTCGCTTCAGAATCAAAATCGTGTGCGGATGTCCTGCTGCCGGCTCCCGCACAGGGAGTTGCCCTGCGCGGGAGCCCTTGAAGGCGCGCGGTGGAGCGAGGATACGAAGACAGGGCGGCGGTCCCACCCGTCTTCGTCGTGGCATGCAGCGTGCAGTGTGCCGGGATTGGCGCCGGTACGGCTCTACGCCCGGCCGTCCGTCCTGCGGCGGCGCATGACCATGGCGCCTGCCGCGACCGCGGCGAGCACCCCGGCACCCACGGCGATCTCGGTGCTGTTGGTACTGTCGGCGCCCTGGCTGGTGCTGCCGATGCCCGTCTTCATCGTGCCGGTGGGCCGGCTGCCGGCGGAGACGGTGAAGGTGCTCTGCAGCTTCGTCCCGTCCGGGCAGATCACGCCGACACCGTACGAGCCCGCTTTCGTTCCTGCCGGGACGGTGAACTGCCCGACCAGGTCGCCCTTGTGGGTACCGGTGGCCAGCTGGAACTCGCCACCGGCGGTGCTGTCGCCGTCCGCCGCCGAGGCCGACCTGCCACATCCGGTCGTGTTGACCGTGACGACCGAGCCAGGAGCGGCGGTCGAGGGGTTGACCTCGACTCCGCCGCCGGCGGCGAACGCCGAAGACGTCGGGAGACCCACTGCGGCGACAGCGAGCGCGGTGCCGGCGATGAGACGGGCTATAGGCATGGGGGTGTTCCTTCCAGCGAGCCGGCACGCGACGCCCGTGCGCCGCCGGAAAAGGGGAAAACCGGACCCGCGTGCCCAGCCAATTGGCTTCCACAGCCGGACGCATAGCGGAAGACGCCATCCGGGTGACGGCGCCGATACGGCGCCCCTGGTGTCCGGGCTGCGGGGCCCGGCAGCCCGGACAACGGACACCGGATCCCGCCGCCGACATGGGCTATTCACAGCCAGACCCCGGAGATAAGATGTCTGATGTCTTAACTTTGATCATGAAACCCACTGTGAGGAGTCGCGGGTGGACCTCGATCCTGTGCCCGGGCAGAAGGGGCCACGCGGCCCCGGACAGCAGGGAGATGCGCACCGAGTGGCCGTGATCGGTGCCGGTGCCATCGCCCGTGATCACGTCACCGCGTTCGCGGGCGTGCCCGGCCTGCGGCTGGCCCACGTCGTCGACCGCCATCCCGAACGGGCCGCCGCGCTGGCCGCCCTCGCCGAGGGCGCCACCTGGTCGACCGACCCGGCGACCGCATGGTCGGACGGTATCGACGTCACGGCCGTATGCACCTCCCCCGAATCGCATGCCGACCTCTCCGTGGCCGCGCTCCGGGCCGGCAAGGCGGTCCTGCTGGAGAAGCCCGCCGCGCTGAACGTCGCCGATGTCGACCGCGTCCTCACGGCCGCGGAGACCGCCGGCCGGCCCCTGCTCATCGCCCAGACGGCGCGCTTCCAGCCCGTCCATCTGGAGATCGCCCGGGCTGTCGCCGAAGGCGCGATCGGCACGCCCCGGCTGGCCCACCTCACCTGGTACACCGGCCATGTCTGGCCCGGCGGCTGGCGGGGCTGGCAGCTCGACGCGTCCCGGTCCGGAGGACACGTCGCCCACAACGGTGTGCACGCCCTCGATCTGCTGACCTGGCTCATGGACGACGAGCCGGTCCGGGTCTTCGCCCGCCCCTGCCGTACATGGGCGCCGGGGATGCCGACCCCCGACAGCTTCCAGATCCTGGTGCGCTTCGCCGGCGGCGCCCTGGCCACCGTCGAACTGTGTTACGCGCTCGCCGCACGCGGCACGTTCGTCCGCCGCCTCATGCTGTCCGGCACCACCGGCACCCTGCACCACAGCAGCGAGGACGAACCGCGGGCACACTCCGCGTCCCCCGTCGCCCCCGCCTCGATCGAGGGGGCGATGACCGAGCAGACCAGACATCTGCGCGACGTGCTGGACGGGGCCGCGCCCCCGCTGACCGCGCCCCGTCAGGTGCGCGCCGCCATGGCCGCCGCCCTCGCAGCGCAGCTCAGCGCGGACGAGGGCCGCCCCGTCGACATCAAGGAGGTCCGCTGAGATGAGAGTCCTGATCGCGTCCGGGGTGCGGCACGCCCGCGACTACGTTCCGCTGCTGCGGTCGCTGCCCGGCATCGAGGTCATCGGCTGCGCCGACACCGCCGACAGCCCCTTCGCCGAGGAGAGCGCCGCACTCGCCCGTACGACGGGCGTTCCGCTGCTCGGCCTGGACCAGGGGCTCGCCTCCTGCGACATCGCCCTCGTGTGCAGCGAACCCACGCGCCATGTCGACCTCGCGGTGCGGGCACTCGAAGCGGGCCGGCATGTGGTCGTCGACAAACCCGCCGCGACCGACCCCGCCGGATCACAGCGCCTGTGGGACGCCGCCGACCGCTCCCCCGGGCTGCTCACCGCCGTGCACCGGCTCTACTCGCCGCAGCTCGTGCGCGCCCGGCGCATCGTCGACTCCGGTGCCATCGGTCTGCCCCTGGCCGTCGACGCGGAGTGGCTCGCGGCCGGCGGCCTCGACGGAACCACCGTCGAGCGGCCCGAACTCGTCTGTGACCCCGCCCTGTCCGGCGGCGGTGAGCTGATGAACTTCGGGTGGTATCCGGCGCTGGCGATCCGTCATCTGACCGGTCTGGAGGTGGAGGAGGTGGTCGCCTTCAGCAGCGCCGCACCCCGTGCGCCGCTCTTCGACGGCCCGCACGGGGCGTACGGGGTCGAGGACGCGGCGGTCCTCTCGCTCCGTCTGCGCAACGGGGTCGTGGCGACGGCCACCGTGGCCCGTACCCCCGCCGGCGTCGGCCCGGCCCCGGTCTCGTCCAGCCTGCGCGTGCTCGGCTCGCACGGCCATGTGCTCGCCGACGAGGACGCCCCCTCGGTCACCGTGCGCGGGGCGGACGGCGGCAGGGTGTCGCGCCGGATCGGCGGGGCCGCAGGTGCGACGGCGCTGCGGCGGCTGTTCACCGAGTTCCGCGACGACATCCGCTACGGACGTACGCCCCTGGTGACGGCGGCCGACATCCACGCGGCCGTCGCCGTGGTCGATGCCGCGCTGTCCTCGGCGCGCCAGGACGGCGCCCCCGTAGCCCCCGTTCCGGGCCGGGTCACGGCGTAACGCGTCGGCCTCGCTCCGGCGCACCGCCGTCCGCGCGCTGCCCGAACTCAACTCCGCGGAGCCCCCTGGACAACTCATAGACGAAGTCAATGAAACCGGCCGGATCTGTTTATGGTTTTTGGGTGATGGGCTTCCTACCGTGAGGCGACCGGCCGACCGGCTGGTTTCCGGAGTGCCGCGGCTGCGCAGCCCCGCCGCTCCGGAGCGTCGTCGCTGAAGAGGGAAGTTGTCCGTGATGAGTACGTCTGTTGCCGCTGTCCAGGTGTCCGACGAGGTCCGGGAGGCTGTGCGTGAGGGGCGTCCGGTCGTCGCTCTGGAGTCGACGATCTTCACGCATGGTCTGCCGCGTCCGCGGAATCTGGATGTGGCCCTGGAGGCCGAGGAGATGCTGCGGGCGCAGGGGGTGGTGCCCGCGACGATCGGGGTGTTCGAGGGGCGCCCGACCGTCGGTCTGAGCACCCAGGAGATCACCGAACTGTCCGGCGCGGACGGGATCGTGAAGGTGAGTCTGCGTGATCTTCCGGTCGTGACCACGCTGGGTGTCCATGGCGGGACCACGGTCGCGGCCACCGCGTTCCTCGCGCACCGGGCCGGGATCAAGGTGTTCTCCACCGGTGGTCTGGGCGGTGTCCATCACGGTGCGTCGGAGACCTTCGACGAGTCCGCGGACATGACCACGCTCGCCCACACCCCGGTCCTGGTCATCAGCGCGGGCGTGAAGTCCATCCTGGACGTCGCCGCGACCCTGGAACGGTTCGAGACCCTCAACATTCCCGTACTCGGCTACGGCACCACCCGCTACCCCGGCTTCTACGTCACCGACTCGGGGCACGAGATCGGCTACTCGGTCTCCACCGCGGAGGAGACCGCCCGTATCCTCGCCGCCCGTGACGCCCTGGGTCTGCCCCAGGCCGTCCTGCTCGCCAACCCCGTACCCCACGACAAGCAGCTCCCGCCCGAGGAACTCGACGCGATCCTCGCCCGCGCATGGGACCAGGCCGAAAAGGCCGGCATCACCGGCAACGACACCACCCCCTTCCTCCTGGACCACATCCGGCGCGACACCCAAGGCCGCAGCCTCCAGGTCAACATCGACGTCTACCGCGGCAACGTCGCCCTCGGCGGCCGTATCGCCACCGCCCTCACACGCTGAACCGCCCACGCTGCGCGGCACGCCGTACAGCGGAATAAGGAGGCATACCTTGCTCGGGATCATTGGCGATCTCGTCCAGGACGTCGTCGTGTGGCCGGCGGAGCCGATCCAGCACGGTACGGACACCGAGGCCGAGATCTTCCACACGCGGGGCGGCAGCGGCGCCAACGTCGCCGCCTGCGCGGCGCGTCTCGGACCGACCCGGTTCATCGGCTGTGTCGGCGACGACCCCCTCGGTTCGTCGCTGGTCGCCGGGCTGGACGCGGACGGTGTGGACGTCCGCGTCCAGCGCAACGGGAGCACCGGCACGATCGTGATACTCATCGACGAGAACGCCGAGCGGACCATGCTGCCGCACCGGGGTGCGTCGACACTGCTCGACGAGGTCCCGGACGAGTGGCTCGACGGGCTGGAACTCCTGCACGTACCCGCCTACACCTTCGACGGCGAACCCACCGGCACCACCGTGGCCGATGTGGTCCGCCGGGCGAAGAAGCGTGGTGTCCTGGTCTCGATCGACGCCTCGTCGACCGGGATGCTGTCGCACTACGGTGTCCGGCGCTTTCTGGACCTCATGGCGGATCTGCGGCCTGACTTCCTGATCGCCAACGAGAGCGAGGCCGCGTGCCTGGGCCTGTCGGTGGGCGGTGCGGAAGGACCCAACCGGGACCTGGTACGGGACACGGTCGTGGTGGCGAAAGCCGGGCCGGATCCGACCGTTGTCCACTTCCCCGGGGGCGCGTCCATGGCCGTGCCGGTGCCGCCGGTGCGGCGGATACGCGACCTCACCGGTGCGGGCGACGCCTTCGCCGCCGGTTTCCTGTCCGCGTATCTCGCGACGAGGAACCTGCACGAGGCGTGCGTCGGCGGCCACCGCGCTGCCGCACACGTCCTCGCCACCCCCGGCTCCACCATGGCGCCCGGTCCCTCGGCCGCCCCCGGCCTGAGCGCGGGAACCCGATGACACGGCCGCGGTACGACACGGCCGAGTCGACCACCGGGCCGGAGCCGGCGGACCGGCGGACCTCGGTCGTGGCGCTGGTGGTCGCGCTGCTCGCGGCCTGCACCGCCTTCCAGCTCAACGCCAGCATGCTCAGCCCGGTGCTGGTCGTCATGGGCAGAGAACTCCATGCCGACCAGATCACCGTCGGGCTCTCGCAGACGGCGTTCTACACCGGCACGGCCATCTTCGGGCTGTTCCTCCCGCGGCTGAGCGACATCGCGGGCCGGCGCAGGGTCCTGCTCGGGATGATGACCGTGATGATCGCCGGTGAGGTACTCGCCGCACTGGCCCCGGACATGACGGTGCTGATCGTCGCGCGCGGCATCCAGGGCGTCACCGGCGCGGTGGTGCCGATCTGTCTGATGATCCTTCGTGACGAGGTCCGGGATCCGCGGCGCTACGGGACCCTGATGGGCGTCGTCACCGCGATCAACGGCGGCATCGCCGGTCTCGACGCGATCGTCGGCGGCATGCTCGGGACCACCTTCGGTTTCCGCTCGGTCTTCTGGCTGATCGCCGTGGTCGGCGTGGTCGCGGTGGTGTTCTGCTACCGCGGTGTCCCCGAGTCGCGCCCCTCCCGTGGGGTCCGGCTGGACTGGTACGGGGTGCTGTTCCTCGCCGGGGTCGTCTTCCTGTTCCAGTCGGCGGTCAACGAGATGGGCAAGGGGCGTGGCGCCGACTGGACGCTGATCGGGGCGCTGCTGGCCGGGGGCGCGGTCTGCGGCGTGGTCTTCTGGCGTATCGAGGGCGCCGTCGCCCAGCCGCTGGCCTCGCCCGCCCTCCTCAAGCGCAGGGCGACCTGGGCGACCGTGGGCACGACCGTACTGACCCTGGCGGGCGTGATCGCGGCGGTCAACGGGATCGCCATGTCGATCGCGCAGGACAGTGCCGCCGGGTTCGGTCTGGGGGCCGATTCCGCCTCGCTGCTCCTGCTGACGCCGTACGCGCTGCTCGGCTGGATCGTCGCGCCTTTCGCCGGGCGGCTCGCGCCCGTGATCGGTTACCGCGCGATCCTGCGGATCGGGCTGGCCGGCAGCGTGGCCGGTCTGGCCGGGCTCGCCGTGTCCGGCACCCGGAGCCTGGTGTTCCTGGTCGGCGCCACCCTGCTCCTCGGTGTGGTCTACGCGGGCATGGCCAACATCATGCTCAACGGGCTCGGTGTCGTACTCTCCCCACCGGGCAACCCGGGCTTCCTGCCCGGTCTGAACTCCGCGGGGTTCGGTCTCGGCGCCGGGCTCAGCTTCGCGATCCTGCCCGCGGTTCAGGTGGCCGCGGACGCGCACGGGCAGGGCAGCAGGGCCGGGTACACCTGGGCGCTGCTCGTCGGCGCCGCGATCATGGCGCTCGCGTTGCTGATGTCGCTGCTGATCCCGCAACCTGTCGAGGCGGAGACGGCGGACTGACCGGCCTCCGGAACGGGATCAGGAAGAAGAGAAGAGATTCGATGTACGTCAAGATCTGCGGTCTGCGCACCGCTGGGACCGTCGATGCCGCCGTCGAGGCGGGTGCGGATGCCGTGGGTTTCGTCTTCGCCCCCGGCAGTCCGCGGCTGATCGGCCCCGAAGCGGCCCGCGCGCTGGCCGGGCGCGTACCCGCCGCGGTCGAGACCGTCGGTGTGTTCCGCCGGCAGCCGGTCGACGAGGTTCTGGCGACGGCATCGGCGGTGGGTCTCACCACCGTCCAGCTCCACGGGGACGAGGAGGACGGGGACTTCGAGCGGGTGCGCGCGGCGGGGTTCCGGACGATCCGCGCGATGTCCAGCGACCGGTACCTCACACATCCGGCGCCTGACCCGGTGGACCGGCTGCTCATCGACGCGCCGCTGCCGGGCGGCGGGTCCCGCTTCGACACCGGCCGGCTCGGGGCGCGGCCGCCGCGGGGGTTCTGGCTCCTGGCGGGCGGTCTGGACCCGGCGAACGTGGCCTCGGCCATCCGCTCCGCGGGACCGGCCGGGGTCGATGTCTCCAGCGGGGTCGAGTCGTCGAGGGGCGTCAAGAGTGCCGACTTGATCCGCAGCTTCGTCGAGGCCGCGCGCAACGGATGACGCCAGGTCCGCGGCCTTCTCAGGGCCTTCCTGGGTCACCCCTCCCCCAGCCACCGAGTATCACCATCAACTACCGCCCGGCGAATAGGCTTTGACCATGAGGATTACGCTGCGGCAGATCGAGATCTTCGTCATGGTGGCGGAGCATCTGCACTTCGGGAGGGCGGCCGAGGCCCTGCACATCTCCCAGCCGACGGTGAGCCAGGAGGTCGGCAGGCTCGAACGGGCCCTCGGTCTGGCCCTCTTCGACCGCACCCGCCGTTCGGCTTCGCTGACGCCCGCGGGCGAGTCGATGGTCGAGGAAGGCCGTCGGCTGCTCTCCCAGGCCGACCACCTGGTCAGCAAGGTGCGGCTGTACGAGGAGTCCCGGATGAAGACGATCCGGGTGGCCGCGACACCGAGCGTCGTCAACCGGCTGCTGCCCGCCGTGATCAGCCGGTGCGAGAGGGAGCTTCCCGGTCTCGACATCGAGGACATCGCCGTCGAGACCGGAGCCGTGTCCCCCCTGCTGTCCGCGGGACACGGCGACATCGGGCTCGGCCGTTTCCTCGATCCGATCGAGGGCTTCCGGACGGAAGTGATCACCGACGAGGAGATCCTCGTGGCGCTGAGCCGCGACCACCCGTGCGCCGGAGCCGCCCGGATCGCCCTGGAGGAACTGCACGACCTTCCGCTGCTCCTGTGGTCACGGGAGCAGCATCCGCAGTACTACGACTATGTCCGGGCGATCTGCGTGGAACGGGGGCTCAACCCGATGGTGCTGGTGAGCCCGCCGCGGATCGTCGGCTCGCGGCAGTATCTCCTCTCCGAAGCCAGGGCCTTCTCTCTCGTCCCCCGGTCCGCCGTCGGCCATCTCTCCGACGATCTGCGGACGGTTTCCCTGCAGAAGCCGGCGACCCTGCCGCTGGAGATGCAGTGGCGCGACGACGACCCGCGCCCCTACGCGAGGGCGTTGTGCGAGCTCATCGTGGACGAGGCAGCGGCCCTCGCCTGAACGGCAGTTGACGCAGGCACCGCCCGACTCGGACGCCGGGCGCACCCGGCCCGTTCCTTCGGGCTCGGACTCTCCGGCGCACCCGGCGCGCTCCCCGGCTCAGACTCCGCGGCGCACCCGGCGCGTTCCCCGACGGTGGTCCATCGCGCAGCTCGTCAGGCCGGTGAGCATGAGCGCCGCCGCGGTCGCTGCGGTCACCCGGAACCCCGCCGTCGACCCGTACGCCTCACTGATGCTCCCGCCGAGAGCCGTCCACAGCGCCTGACCGACGATGAGCGCGCTGGCGAGCATCGTCATGACCGTGGCCGTCCTCCCCCGCGGGGTCCGGCGGCCCGCGATGCTGAACAGCGTCACGATGACTCCGCCGACCCCGCATCCCGCGCAGGTCAGGGCAGCCGTGACCATCGCCACCGAGGACGCCGCGACAAGCGCGCCCGAGGCCGCGAGGACGATGGCCGCGAAGACCAGCCACCGCGCCCGGAGGGCGAATCCCGCGGGGGCGAAGACGACCAGGACCGCGGTGGCGACCGAGCCGACGCTCATGCCGCCGTAGACGATCCCCGTCGAGAGCTCCATGCCGTGGGCCCGCATGAACACGGTCAGCGCCGTCAACGTCGAGCCGAAGAACCCGCCGACGAGGAACATGCCCAGCGGAAGGATCATGATCCGGGGCCGGAGGACGCCGCGGAGCCCCACGGGCGCACCGCCACCGGCCGCGTCGCGGAGCGGCCCCGGCAGTTTTGCCGTCCGGTGGACGGCGAAGGCCACCACGAACACGGCCGCGATCAGGGCCGCCACGGCAAGCGGGGCTCCGGCCCCGAACGCGGTGGCCAGCAGGCCGATCACGACGGGTCCCAGCACAAACGCCGACTCGTCCGCCACGGACTCATAGCTCATGACGAGCGACAGGATCGCGTCACGCCGCTGCGCGCTGCCGGTCCTCGCGGTGACGAGAGTGATCAGCCGGGTCCGCGACAGCGGCGCGACCGGCGGGGCGCTCGCACCGACGGCAAAGCCGACGGCCCCCACCCAGACGACCGGCACCGATGAGTACGTCAGCAGGACGAACGCGGCCAGAGCCGCCACGTTGACGGCGGAGCACACCAGCAGGACGCGGCGCTGCCCGTACCGGTCGGCGAACGATCCGGCGGTCGGCCCGAAGACCGCGGTGCCGATGCCGATCACCGCGGACACCGCACCGCTCTGGGCGATCGAGCCCCGGACGTCGGAGACGAGGGTGAGCGCGCCGACCACGGTCATGGCGAACGGGAGGCGGCTCACGAAGGCGAGCGGGAAGAAGCCGTAGCCGACGAGATCGACCAGGGAGCGGAACCTCGACGGCGCAGCGGCCGCATCGCCTGTGGCCCCTCCGTCGGGCGCCTCGGTTCCGGGTATCTCGGCCCCGGCCACCTCCGCTCCGGGTATGTCGGCTCCGGGCGCTTCGAGCTGGTCCTGCGCTGCGGGTCTCGACAAGGAATTGCTCACGTTCGACTCTCCATCGCGTGCGGGCCGTGCGGCACTCGGCAGACGGCTGGGCCGTTGCCCCGTAGGACGCTAGGAGTCGAGTAGGTCCGGCATCAACAATCAAACAGCGCCCCGTACATAGCGTGAGGCTATGGAGGCGCCGCTCGCTCAGCCTGCGGTGGAAGTTACGGCCGCCCACGGTGCGCAGCCCGTGAGCCTGTCGAACGGGTGGTGGCTCAGGAGGCGCCGGGTGAGGCCGGGGTGGCCCAGCCCAGCGGGTACAGGTCTGCCGGGTGACCCGCGGCCGCCTCGCCCGCCGCGTCGGCGAATGTGGTCAGTGCGCCCACGAGCGCGGCGCGCTGGCCGGGCGCCATCTCTTCGACGATGGCGGCGATCTCGGCGCGGCGCCTGGCGGTGACCTGCTCGACGATGCTGCGCCCTTCGTCGGTCAGCTGGAGCAGGGTGGCGCGGCGGTTGTCGGGGTTGATCTGCCGGTCGACCAGGCCCGCGGCGATGAGCCGGTCGGCCATCCGCATCGCGGTGGACGGGTTGACCGCCAGCCACTCCGCGACGTCCACCAGTTTGGCCGCGCCACGGGTGGAGAACGCCACCAGCAGCCGGAACTGCGGGAGCGTCACCCGGTCCTCGACCGCGGCCAGCGAGCGCGCGGAGACCGCGACGAGCACCCGGGAGGCGGTCAGTACCGCCCGCGTCACGGCGTCGACGTCGTCGGCGGCTGCACCCGGGGGCGGGTTTGTGGCTTCAACCATGTGGACCTTTGTACCCCGGGTGGATCCTCCCTTGACAACGTTTGCATAATGCAAACGTAGAGAGAGGCAGGTCCATGAGCGATACAGACACGGCGGAACCCGTCCGCCCGATCACCGTCCAGGCACCCCCGGGCCGCACCGCTCCGACCCCGGTGGCCGGGCTGCGCACCGCCTCATGGGGGCTGATGGTGCTGGCGCTGGTGGTCGGAGCCGGAGCCGGACTGGGCTCGATCGCGTTCCGCCGGCTGATCACCACCTTCACGCATCTGTTCTCCGGACATGCCGACTACGCGGGCGCCGGGCACGCCGCCAATCCTCACGTGCCGTGGCTGGGCGTCTACTTCGTCCTGCTCGCCCCGATCGTCGGCGGACTGCTCTACGGGCCGGTGGTCGACCGGTTCGCCAAGGAGGCACGCGGACACGGGGTTCCCGAGGTGATGCTGGCCGTCGCTCAGCGCGGTGGCCGGATCAACCCCCAGGTCTCCGTGGTCAAGGCGCTCGCATCGGCGCTGTGCATCGGATCGGGCGGCTCGGTGGGCCGCGAAGGCCCGATCGTGCAGATCGGCTCGGCACTCGGCTCCACGCTGGGCCGCGTGGTCAAGGTCACCGAGGGCCGGATGCGGCTGCTGGTGGCCTGCGGTGCGGCGGGAGGCATCGCTGCCACCTTCAACGCGCCGCTGGCCGGGGTGTTCTTCTCGATGGAACTGATCCTGGGCGCGTTCACCGCCGAGGCGTTCGGCGCGACCGTGATCTCCTCCGTCGTCGCCTGCGCGATCGGCCGCGCCGCGTTCGGCGACACCGCCTTCCTCGCACTGCCGCCCTTCCATGTGGACCACGTCGCCCAGTTCGGCCTGTTCGCCGTCCTCGGTGTCGCCGCAGGCGCCGTCGGCGTCGGCTTCACCCGCATCCTGTACTGGATCGAGGACGCCTGCGACTGGATCTGGCGCGGCCCCGAATGGCTCCGCCCGGCGGCCGGTGGCATCCTTCTCGGCGCGCTGCTGCTGGCGCTGCCGCAGATGTACGGGGTCGGCTACCCGGTCCTGGAGAACGCCGTCAAGGGCAGTTACGTCGTCGGCTTCCTGCTCCTGCTGCTCGTCGGCAAGATCCTCGCGACGAGCCTGACCATCGGGATCGGCGGCTCGGGCGGGGTGTTCGCCCCGAGCCTGTTCATCGGCGCCATGCTGGGCGCCGCCTACGGCAGTGCGGCCCACGGCCTGCTCCCCGGTACCGCCGGATCGGCCGGTGCCTACGCTCTCGTCGGCATGGGCGCAGTCTTCGCGGGATCCTCCCGTGCCCCCATCACCGCCGTGGTCATCCTCTTCGAACTCACCGGCCAGTACACGATCATCCTGCCGCTGATGCTCGCCGTGGTACTCGCCACCGCCACCAGCCATCTGCTCTCCCGCGACACCGTCTACACACTCAAGCTCCGCCGCCGCGGAATCGACCTCCACGCACCCGCGCGGGGAGCGGCACTCGGCTCCCAGCAGGTCGTCACCGCCATGGAGGAGCTGCCCGCCCCCATTCCCGCGCACACCGGACTCCGCCAGGCCGCCAGGACGCTGGGCCTGTCGGGCCACGGCGCACTGCCCGTCCTGGACTCCGACGGCCGCTACCTCGGCACCCTCACCGCCAGAGCCGTCGCCGAGGCCCTGGCCACCCCCGTGAGTGACGACTCCGGGCCCCCGCACACCGCGGGCGAACTCGCCGAACTGCCGCCCCGGATCACCGCCGACATGTCGCTGGCCACCGCGCTGCACTCCCTGGTCACGGCCCCCGGCACCGGCCTGCCCGTCCATGACGAGACCCGGCTCGTCGGCTGGCTCACCCACCAGAGCGCCCTGCGCAGCCTCCACACCACGGGCCCGGCCGCCCGGGCTGACACATCGTCCGCCTGACACGCCGTCCGTTCGCCCATGACTCGAAGGCCGGAAGGGGCGTGCGCCGTGTCCATCGGCCCCGTAGCGCGTTTGCACAGGTATGACCCCAACGCGACGAATTGCCACTTGTCTCGCTCTGGCTGCCGCTCTCCCGTGCCTTGCCATGTCGTCAGCGCACGCCGCCGGCACGAACGACCGGGCCGGCCAGAAGCTGAATCCCGTCAGTGAACTCGACGCCATCGCCACGACCGGGATGCCCGCGCAGGACGCCGGCAAGCTGCCCAAGGTGAAGGACCAGCTGGCCGGCTTGAACCACCTGAGCGAACTGAACCAGCTGCACCAGCTCACCGACCAGGCGGCGCCGGTACTCGGGCTGGTCAACGCGGTGGAGTGAGGCCCCCTCTGTGCGGGGGACACTGACCTGTCCGGTGTCTCCCGCACGCCCCGTGACCGACGCCTGATGCGGTGGCATGACCGGGCCGTCGGAGCCCAACAGCTCCGGCGGCCCGGCACCCGGCTCCCACCGGCTGTGAGGCAGGCGCAGGCGGTGGGTCCTACGAGGCCATTTTGCGGGCGATCAGCTGGATGGCCGCCTCCCGGTCATCCGGCATTCCGTACCGGTCCAGGCCGAGAGCCCGCAGCGTCAGCTGAGCCTGTTCCGCCTTTGCCGCGTCCTTGTCGACACTGAACTCGTAGAGCGCGGTGGCGTACTTCACGCGCTCGCCGGGACCGGTGCTCTGCCAGAACGCCAGTGTCTTGCCCAGGTGCTTGAACGTGGCGCGCGCGCCCTCGGCAGGAGATTTCTCGGCTGTCCTGAGCCAGCGCTTGGCGAAGAAGCGCCAGGTCTTGTAGGACGCCAGGCCCAGAGCGGTCGCCGCAGCGGCCCCGGCCAGGGCCCAGCCCACCGGAGTCGCTATCAGCACCGCACCGGCGCCCGCTCCCGCGGCGGCCACCGCGATGGTTGCCACCAGCGTGGCCACGGAGGCCGAGGCGCTGAGTCCACCGCCCAGGGCGGCGATGATCTTCTTGATGTATCCGTGCTTGTTCTTCTGCAACGCGTACAGCTGGATCATGTGCAGAGAGAGGGGCTGGGACTCGTCCCGCTCCAGACCGACCGCCTCTGCGGCCGGCTCGTGAAGAGCGGCCTCGATGGCCGCGCTGAACGCCTGCCGCTCGCTCGCCCGCCCCCGCGCCGCACCGAGTTGCTGCCGGGCATCCGTCAGGCGCGCTTCCATCCCGGATCTGGCGCTCTCCAGATCGAACCACTCAGCGGCCTTCTTGCGTCTCGCCTCCTCGTTCTCGGCATCGGTCGCCGACTGCGACGACGGCCCGGCGGCCGACATGTACCCCTCTTGAATGTCCTGGTACAGGACACCGGCTTCGCTCTCCAGCGCCGCCAGGTCGGATTCCAGGGCCGCGACCACGGCCTTCCGCGCTTCGACTTCCTTGTTGGCGGCGCTCAACGCCGCGGCAGGATCGCCCTGCTGCTCCATCAACTTCGTGAGCTGCTCCACCCGTTGCTGGGCGTGGGTGGCCTTGCGGATGTAGCGGCCGAGCTGGATCACCCCGGCCGGCAGGCCGGCGCCCGCACCGCCGGCGAGCACCGTGTTGTAGGTCGCGAGGTTCTGCCCGGCGAAGCTCATCGCTCCACCTGCGCCGCCGAGTGCCTGGCCGACGAAGCCCGAGGCGTTCTGTGCGGTGTCGGCCGCGGCGCTGTTGTAGGCGCTGTCCGCTTCCCGTCCCCGTGCGCTGCCGGCCGGAGCCGACTGGCGTTCACGCCCGGCCTTGTGCATGGTGGACACGCCGGTGGCGACGCCGTAACCGTTCGCGATCATGGCCCCGAACGGGCCGGCCATGCCGGTGTGGTACGAGGAATCGGTGCTGAACGTGGGGTCGAGGTACTGGCTGCCGACCGTGGCTCCGCCGCCCATCGCCGCCGCGTCGCTGCCCACGGCCAAGGCGCCTGTTCCGGACTCAAGGGCCGTCGCACGGGCGGCCGCACCGGAACTCTGCCCGGAGGGCGCCGCGTTGTGCTGCCCGCCGGATTCCGCGCCGGCCGGCTCGGCACCGGTGCGGCCCTTGATCACCGAAGCCACCGCGGCGTTTCCCGCTGCGCCCTGTAACAGCCGAAGGTTGCCCGGGGACAGGGCAGGAGGCCCACCGGTCATGGCCTGAGCCGCCGCGCGGTTCGGTGTTTCCTGACGGCGCACCGTGGCCCGGGCGGCCTGTTGTGTGCCGTGAGTGGCGTCCGGCCGGTCCAGCCCGTGCACGTTGTGCCTCCTGTACCGGTGGGGTGCCGATTGTGTAGCGCTCCCTGCTCATTGCTCAGGTTAGAGCATCACGATTTTCACCATGGGCCCCTTGGCCGGACTCGGCAGGTCCCGTACCGGATGGCGGTCGGCACCGCTGAATAGCGTGGTGCCGAGCAGCGAGCCACGCGGCCTTGCCGGCGCGCTGCGTGGTGTCGGACCGGTCAACGGAGGGGAAACATGAGCGACTTCAGGGGTGTGGCCCGGTCGCGGGTGTGGCATGCGGTGCGCGGGGTGGGCAGGTGGGCGCTGAGCCGCCGCAGGATGGCGGCTGACCAGTTCGTGCGCGGTGTCGGCTATGGCGCCGGCACCGCGGTGGCGGGCCTGTTCGCGCTCTGGGTACGTACGCGCTGCTGAGCCGCCCCGCCTACCGGCGCCCGTAGTCGAAGACGTCACCGACGACATGCCCTTCCAGGAGGAGACGGCGGGAAACCGTACCCAGGGCCACAGGGTCGCCGCTCGATCGAGTCGTGGATACCTGTCGGGATCGGGCACGAGACCCGCTCCCGACCGCGCGTACCGCCGTATCCATGTCTCCTGCGGCGCGTTCCGGTCCACGGCTTCGGCGGACGACCACTTCACATTCATCGGCGTACGGGGCTTTACGGCAACGCGGCCACGAACCGGCTCGCGATGGCCGCGGGAGCGGTGATCGCCCCGCCCACGACGACAGCCCAGGCGCCCAACTCGATGGCCTTGCGGGCCTCTTCGGGGGTGTGCAGGCGTCCCTCGGCGCAGACCGGAACGTCGACAAGGCCGGTCAGTTCGGCGATCAGTCCCAGGTCGGGGCCGGGCTGCTGCGGACTGTACGGGGTGTATCCGGAGAGGGTGGTGGAGATCAGGTCCGCGCCGAGCGACGCCGCCGCCACACCCTCTTCGGCCGTGGAGACGTCGGCCATCACCAGGTGGCCGAGCCGGTGCACGGCTTCGACGGTGTCGCGCAGGGGGCGGCCGTCCGGCCGGGGGCGGCGCGTGGCGTCGATCGCGACGATCTCGGCTCCGGCCTCGGCGACGGCTCGCGCGTGCGCGGCGGTCGGAGTGATGTACACGCCCTCCGCGCCGTCCTTCCACAGCCCGATGAGGGGCAGCGTGACGGCCGCGCGCACCGCGTGGATGTCCTCGACGCCCTGCACCCGGATCGCGGCGACGGAGGCACCCGCGGCGACGGACGCGGCCGCCGCCGCCATGTGTTCGGGGGCGCGCAGCGGATCCCCCGGAGGTGCCTGGCAGGAGACGATCAGCCGTCCGCGCAGGGCGTCGAGGAGTGCCCGGACGCGGTCGGCGGGCATCGTGGTCCTGCTGGGCCTGGCCTCGCTGCCGGAGGGGGCGGGCTTGGTCATACGGCGTTCCTTCGTCCTGTGATGCGGCTGGTTGGGGGGTGCGGTCTTCCTGGTCACGGGGCCGTGGTTCCCCCACGGCCCTCCAGGACGAGGGCAGCCGCGCCGACGACCGCGGCCCGGGGGCCCAGAGCCGCCGGGACGGGGCGCAGCCCGGAGGGGCACGGCAGGAGTTCCGCCGTGAACGCGTCGGTGAGCGGCTCCCAGTACGCCGCGCCGATCGAGGCGACGCCGCCACCGATCACGACCCGCTCGGGGTCCACCGTGTTGACCAGTCCGGCCAGTGCGCGGCCCAGCGCCCCTGCTCCCCCGGCGAGTACCCTGCGGGCCGCGGCGCCGTCGGTGCCGGCCGGGCCTGGGTCCGTCTCGGCCAGGGCGGCGACATGCCGGAGGCCGTCGCCGTTGTCGCTTCCGGTCAGTTCACGGAAGCGCGCGGTCATGGCCGGACCTGAGGCCACCGCTTCGAGATGGCCGGTGCGGCCGCAGTTGCAGCTCAGCCCGGTCGCCTCGGGTACGGCGATATGCCCGAACTCGCCGGCGGTGGAGTGCGCGCCGCGCAGCAGCCGGCCGCCGATGACCAGGCCGCCGCCGATGCCGGTGCCCACACTGACGTACAGCGCGGACCGGCAGCCCACGCCCGCGCCATAGGTCTGTTCGGCCAGGGCGAAGACATTGGCGTCGTTGTCGGCGGCCACGGGCAGACCGAGCCGGGCGGTCAGCTCCTCGCTCAGCCGGGTGCCCGCCCAGCCCGGAAGCAGGTCATTGGCGGAGAGGACGACCCCACTGTCGCGGTCGATGACGCCGCCGGTCCCGATGCCGAGCCCTTCGGCCTGCTGGTGGCCGGGGAGGTCCAGGACCGCGGCCGCGATGGCGTCGAGCACCGCGGCCGGTCCCTCGGCTGCGGGGGTGGGCCGCACCAGGGAGGTCAGCAGGGTGCCGTCGGCCGAGACGAGACCGGCGGCGATCTTCGTGCCGCCGACGTCGACACCGACGAGGGAGCGCTGTGCCGAGGCGCCGTCCGGCGGCCGGTGCGAAGTGGTCATGGCTGTGTCCTGCGTACGGTGAAGCGGATGTCGTAGAGATCGGCGCGGTAGATCGTCGTGGTGGCCTCGACGGGGGTCTCGCGGTGGTCGAGGCCGACGCGCTCGACCCGCAGCCCGGCGCTGCCCGGCGGTACGCCCAGGAGCGCCGACTCGGTGTCGCCGAGGTCCACGGACCGCACGATCTGCTGGGCCGAGCGGATGTCGAGCTGGTAGCGCTCGCTCAGCAGGGTGTACAGCGAGCCGGTCAGGTCCGCTTCGAGGAGGCCGGGCACCCGCCGCGCCGGGAGGTGGACGGTCTCCAGACACATCGGGGAGCCGTCCGCGAGGCGCAGGCGCGAGACACGGACCACTTCCATGTCGGGCGTGGTTGCGAGCCGCTCACCGATGCGCCTCCCGGCCCGTACGGTCTCGGCGGCCAGCAGCCGGGTGCCGGGTTCGAGGCCGCGCTCCCGCATGTCCTCGGAGAAGGAGGTGAGGGTGAGCGACTTGGAGACCACGGCGGGTGAGACGAACGTGCCGGCGCCCTGCACCCGGTAGACGTTCCCGGCGGCCTCCAGGGCGTCCATGGCCTGCCGGACGGTGTTGCGCGAGACGCCGTAGCGGGCGGAGATGTCCCGCTCGGTCGGCAACGGGGCGTGCGGCGCGGCCCCGGCGATGTCGGTGAGCAGCGCCAGCCGGAGCTCTTCGTGTTTGGCCTGTCTGGCCACGCGTACCACTCTCACATCCGATAGGTACCAACCAATAAAGCAATTATTACGTCAGATCTTGCATACGGCCAAGTGGGGTGCAAGATTGGTCCCAACCAATTTGGACGGCCGGGCGTGCTGAGCTTCACTCCACACCGGCGATATCCGTGAGCGTCCGGCCGCGTGGCACGCCACCCACTCCGGCCGTCCGTTTCATGAAGGGAACAGTGCCATGGCGTCACCCGAGACCACTGTGACGCGGGGAAGCAGCGGCAGTCTGCGGCCGGTGATCGGCGTCGCGCTGGTGGCCGCTCTCGGCGGTCTGCTGTTCGGTTACGACACCGGAGTCATCTCGGGAGCACTGCTCACGATCGAGTCGGACTTCCACCTCAGCTCGTTCAGCTCCGGTGTCGTGGTCAGTTCGATCCTGGTCGGCGCCATGATCGGCGCGGCGGTCGCTGGCAACCTCTCCGACCGGTACGGGCGCCGCCCCGTCCTGGTCGCGGCCGCGGGCATCTTCACGCTCGGCGCCGCCATGGCGGCCTTCGCCCCGTCGGCGGTGATGCTCACAGCGGCGCGTGTCGTCCTCGGCCTGGGCATCGGCGTGGCATCGAACCTGGTGCCGGTCTTCATCGCCGAGGTCGCGCCGCCCCTCTACCGGGGACGGCTGGTCGGCCTCAACCAGCTGATGATCACGCTGGGCATCGTTCTGGCGTACGTCGCCAACTACTCGCTGGAGGATGTCACCCACAGCTGGCGCTGGATGTTCGGCCTCGCCGCGGTTCCCGCCGTCCTGTTCGGCCTCGGCATGGTCGCGATGCCCGAATCCCCGCGCTGGCTGGCGCTGCGCGGCCACACCGATCGCGCGCTGGCCGTCTTCACCCGTCTGCGGGGGCCAGGCGACCCGGCGGCGGTGGAGGCCGAACTGGCCGAGGCGATAGCCGGGGCCGGCGACACGGAGAAGAGCGCGCCGGGCAGGGGCCGGTGGAAGGCGCTGACCGCCCGCTCGGTGCGGCCTGCGATCATCGCCGGTGTCGGCCTGCAGCTGCTCGGCCAGGCATCGGGTGTCAACACGGTCATCTACTACGCTCCGAAGATCTTCGAGAGCAGCGGACTCGGCTCCTCGTCGTCCATCCTCGCGACCGTCGGTGTCGGCGTGGTCAACCTTCTGATGACGCCGGTCGGCATGTTCGCCGTGGACCGCTTCGGCCGTAAGAAACTGCTCGCGTCCGGCGCCTGCGTCATGACCTTCTCACTGGCCGGCCTGGCCGTCACCCTGGCCGCCGGCGGCCAGGGCTCCTCGGTCGCCTGGCTCGCTGTGCTGTTCGTCGTCCTGTTCATCGCCGCCGTCGCCACGACACTCAACGTGGTGGTCTTCGTGATCCCGTCGGAGCTCTACCCGCTCCGTATCCGCGGGACGGCGATGAGTGCCACGATGTTCTCGAACTGGACGATGAACTTCCTGGTCTCGCTGACCTTCCTGACCCTGCTCGACGTCTTCGGCGGAGCGGGCACGTTCACCCTGTACGCGGTGGTGTGCGCACTGCTGACGGTGTTCGCCGTCCGCTGCGTCCCGGAGACCCGGGGCAAGAGCCTGGAACAGATCGAGCAGGAACTCCTGCCGAGGTAACGCCGGGCACAAAAAAGCGGGGCGCAGCCACTCCAGGAGAGGCTGCGCCCATCGACGCCGCGATGTTCCGCTCAGACGTCACACTGCGAGGGTTTCACTTACCGGCAGTAGCGCGGAATGCTGCCGACGTTGGCGACGTACCGTGCCGACACGAAGTTGCCCTTGGGGGTCTTGTACCAAAGGCTGTTGCCGTTCACGTTCTGGCCTCGCACCTTGCACACGATCGAGATGATCGAGTTGTACGAGTAGGAGCCGACGACCCGGTAGCGCTGGCTGGGGCCACTGCGCACCACTACTCCCGCCTTGGTGATCACGCGGCCCTTGTAGTACGCCGTCGCGGCAGAAGTCACCTGGCCCTTGTAGGTGGTGGCCCCACTGTTGCTGGAGTCACTGGCCAGAGCGGGGCCTGCGGCCACGCCGACGGCCATGGCACCGGCAGTCAGTGCCATGACGAGCTTGCTGGTCTTGGGCTTGAACACGCATTGCCTCCACGAGGTCACAGACCGATGGGTAGATGCGTGAGACGACGTCCCCAGGTGCGCCGACACGAGCGACACAGGTGTCGCACGATCCGACGTCGAGCGCCCCGGTGAGAGGGGCCGACCGCCTCAGCACGAGCAACGTACTGCCGCCCCCGCGTCAACCCCTCACAAAGCAGTTCGACACACTGCGTGGTCTCCTGAATGGGCGTATCAGCGCCGTCCGCCCCGATGTCCGGCCCCCGTTCACCCGCCCCTCAGGCGCTCCCGGCCCGGCCGAACCGCCTCCCGGCCCTGCGCAGCTCCGCGAGGGTCGCGAACTTGACGCGGGGACGGCCCGAGGCCAGCCCGTTCGCCCGCTCGGCCCGGTCGACGGCCAGCACCTCGCGGAGCCCGACGGCTTGCGGCTGCCTCCGGCGCACCAGGCGCGTGAAGTCCCGTCGTGTTCCTGACGGCTCGGGCAGCAGTCCTGCCGCGGCGTCGTCCATCAGTGCTCCGACGGTCTCCGCGGCGCAGGTGCGGTTGGTGCCGATACCGCCCGACGGTCCGCGTTTGGCCCATCCGACCACATAGGTCGCGGGCCAGGGGCTGTCCGACCCGGTGTCGGTGACCCGTCCGGCGTGGTTGGGCACCGTGGCCGTCACCGGGTCGAACGGCAGGCCGGCCACCGGTGCGCCCCGGTAGCCGGCCGACCGGACCACGAGGGTCGCGGAGATCGTGTCCTGCTCGGCGGTCCGTTCCGCATGCGGTGTTCCGTCGCGGTGGGTGACCGTGTTGTGGGCGACACGGACGGCCTCGACCCGCCCCTCACCGGTCAACTCCGTTGCCGAGGAGAAGAATCGCAGGACGATCCGCTTCCCCTCGGCCGGCGGCGACGTCAGGTCCGTCTCCTCGATGGCGATGCCGTCCAGGAGAGCCGCTTTGGATGAGGGGTCCGCCGCGGCGATGGCGTCGCGGACACCGGGGCGGTCGTCGACGACCACGGTGACGCCCCTGAGGTGGCGCAGAGCCAGGAACTCCGGCCGTGTGTAGGCCGCTTGGCCGGGCCCACGGCGGCCGAGCAGGACGACTTCGCGGACCTTGCTCGTACGCAGCGCGTCCAGCGCGTGGTCGGCGATATCGGTCCTGGCCAGCTCTTCCGGGTCCGTGACGAGGATGCGCGCCACGTCGAGGGCCACATTGCCGTTGCCCACGACCACGGCACGTTCCGCCGACAGATCGACGGCGGTGGCGGGGACGGTGGGGTCCGCGTTGTACCAGCCGACGAATGTCGATGCGGCGATGCTGCCCGCGGTGTCCTCGCCGGGGATGTCCAGGGTGCGGTCGGACATGGCGCCCACCGCGTAGACGACCGCGTGGTGGTGGGCGGCCAGCTCCGCGTGGGTGAGGTCCTTGCCGATCTCGACGTTGAGGTGCATGCGCAGCCTGGGGTGGCGGTAAATCCCCGCGAAGGCGTCGGCGATCCTCTTCGTCGGCTGGTGGTCGGGAGCGACGCCATGTCGTATCAGGCCGCCGGGGACCGGCAGCCGGTCGATCAGGGTGACCTCCGCCCCGGCGGCACGCAGCAGCGACTGCGCCGTGTAGCCGGCCGCCGGTCCTGTGCCGACGACCGCGATCCGCAGTGTGCCCGCTTCGTGCGGCACGGAGCGGGGGAAGTGCGGCTGCGCCCAGGTGTTGTCGGCCGGGCGGGCCTCGAAGTACTGCTTGTTGAGCTCGGCGTAACGGCTGTCGGGGCCGGGCGTCCGGTCCACGGGGAAGACCGCGTCCACCGGGCACGCGTCCGCGCAGGCGCCGCAGTCGATGCAGGTCTGCGGGTCGACGTACAGCATCTCGGTGGTTCCGAAGTCCGGCTCGTCCGGTGTGGGGTGAATGCAGTTGACCGGGCAGACCGACACACAGGAGGCGTCGTTGCAGCAGGTCTGGGTGATCGCGTAGGCCATGGCCCGGTCGCTCTCCTTGTGGCGGCGGAATGGGAAGCAGTCAGAGCATGTGGATGCGCCGGTAGATGGACATGGCGGGGCGGGTCAGCAGCCCGGCCTCGGAGAGGAAGCTCATGAGATGGGCCGAGCTGGTGCGCATCATCGACTTGCGGTGCGCGTTGTCGCGGACGGCGGCCACCGCTCGCCCGGTGTCCAGGCCCACCGCCGCGTAGACGTCCTTGTTCACCATGCTGGTGATGATGACCGCGGCGACCGTCGCGACGACCACACTGCTGGCCTGCCTGCGCGCCGGGCCCGCCCCGCGCAGCCGCTCACGCATCTGCTGACGCGCGAACTTCATGTGGCGGGACTCCTCGACGACATGGATCCGCGAGGTGGTCCGCACGATGGGCAGGACGTCCTCGCCGCGCATCCAGTCCCGCTGCATCACATCGAGGATCTCCTCGGCGACCAGGATCCCGCCATAGGCGACCTCGGCGGTGGCCAGTGTCTTGAAGCCACGGGCGAGTTCGATCGCGCTGCGGGCGGGGAGATAGGCGGGCACCCCCATCTTCTCGCAGGCGCGCGCGAACATGATGGAGTGCCGGCACTCGTCGGCTATCTCGGTCAGCGCGAACCGGAACTGGGGCTTCACCGGGTTCTTGACGTACTGGTCCCTGAGCACCATCTGCTGGAGGATCATCTCGAACCAGATGCCGGTACTCATGATCGACCCGACCTCGTGCCGGGTGAGTGCGACCTTCTGATCGGGCGTCATCTCGTCCCACAGCGGAGTGCCGTAGAGCGTGCTCCACTCGGGGTTGAGGCCGTAGAGGTCGCCGGGGAGCGGTGCGTCCCAGTCGACCTCGACCGCCGGGTCGTACGACAGCGTGGCGGCCGACTCCAGCAGGCGCTCCGATACGTCGTCATCGGCCGCGGCGCGCTGCTGAGGCCGAGTTCCTGTGTCAGTCATGATCAGTCCTCCGGTGCGTCCGCACGGTCAGGGGTGGGTGAGACGCCAGGGGCCCGGAGCAGCCTCCTCCGCCGGCGAGCCTCGGACACCCTCATCGACTACCGTCCAGTAGTTAGACACTTTCATAAGGAAGCGTCAATACTTTGGACAGTCATAGCTGGCTAAAGTAGGGGCACGATGACACGTTTTCGAGAAAGCGTTCGGTCACTGCTCCGCGACCAGGTCCTGAACGCCGCCTACCACCTCGTTGCCGCCGACGGCTGGGGCAAGCTGCGCCTCGCCGCCGTGGCGCGAGCCGCCGGTGTGAGCCGGCAGACCCTCTACAACGAGTTCGGGTCGAAGGAAGCCATCGGTGAGGCGCTGATCCAGCGCGAGTTGGAGGGTTTCCTGCTCGGCATCCAGCAGGAGCTGGACGCGCACCGCGGCGATCTCGAGGCCGCGGCGACGGCGGGGGTCGGCTTCACGCTCCGGCAGGCCGTCGACAACTCACTGATCAAGGCCGTGCTCCTGGCGGCGCGCGGCGGCGAGGACGACCTGCTGGCCTATCTGACCACCCGTGCCGAGCCCGTCTTCGACACGGCCATGGCCATGCTCGACGCGTACGCGACCGACGCCTGGCCCGAAGTCGACGCCGACTCGCGCAGCCTCGCCGTCGAGACCATCGTCCGGCTCACCGTCAGCCATATCGTCCAGCCCGCTGCGTCCCCCGAGGAGTCCGCCCGGCGCATCGCGCGGATCACGACGAGGATCGCCTACCCCGCGGCAGGACGCTGAGCCTCTCCCCCACCGCGAGCGATGAGCCCTCCGGCCGCCGCCGACGGGCCCTGCCGGCGTTGCCGAACGGCGTCCGTCAGGTGAGTCTGGTGGCGGGGACCGAGAGCCGCAGGAGGCAGCGATGGGGATCCGCAGGCTGATCACGGACTGGCCTGTCTACCGGCAGCTCACCGGATCCGACCCGCTCGGCAGGGGCAGCGCCGCCGTCTCACCCCGTACGGCCGGCCTCAGACCGCGTACGGACACCGCCGACCGTGTGGTCGAGTCCATCTGCCCCTACTGCGCCGTCGGCTGCGGCCAGCAGGTGTACGTCAAGGACGACGCCGTCGTCCAGATCGAGGGGGACCCCGGCTCCCCGGTCAGCCGGGGCCGTCTGTGCCCCAAGGGTTCGGCCACGCTCCAGCTCACCACCGGTGACGCCCGCAGGCACGAGGTCCTCCACCGGCGCCCGTACGCCACCGAGTGGGAGCGGCTCGATCTGGAGACGGCCATGGACATGGTCGCGGAGCGGGTGGTGGAGACCCGGCGCCGCACCTGGGAGTGGGAGCACGACGGGCTGCGCACCGCGCGGACGATGGGTATCGCGAGCCTCGGTGGCGCCACGCTCGACAACGAGGAGAACTACCTCATCAAGAAGTTGCTGACCGGTCTGGGCGTCGTACAGGTGGAGAACCAGGCGCGCGTCTGCCACAGCTCGACCGTCGCGGGGCTGGGCACGTCGTTCGGCCGCGGTGGCGCCACCACCTTCATGCAGGACCTCCAGCACTCCGACTGCATCGTCATCCAGGGATCCAACTACGCCGAGGCACACCCGGTCGGCTTCCAGTGGGTGATGGAGGCCAAGGCGCGGGGCGCGAAGGTCATCCATGTGGACCCGCGGTTCACCCGGACGAGCGCCCTCGCCGATCTGCACGTCCCCATCCGCGCGGGCAGCGACATCGCGTTCCTCGGCGCGGTCATCAACCACGTGCTGTCCGAGGAGAAGGACTTCCGCGAGTACGTCCTCGCGTACACGAACGCGGCGACGCTGGTCAGTGAGGACTTCCGGGACACCGAGGATCTGGACGGCGTCTTCTCCGGTCTGGACGAGGAGGCCCACCGCTACGAGCCTTCGAGCTGGCAGTACGAGGGCGCGGAGGTACAGGCGCCGGCGGGCGACCCCGACCAGCAGTACGAGGCACGCGAGGAGAGCGCAGAGGCCGGCCGGCGCATCGGCGAGGCCGGCGGATCGGAGACCCACGGGGCGGGCGGCGCCCAGGCACGCTCGGCGGCGCCCAGGGACGAGACGCTGCGGCACCCGCGGTGCGTCTACCAGGTGCTGAAGCGCCACTACGCCCGCTACACACCCGAACTGGTCGAGAAGACGTGCGGCGTCCCGCGCGAGACGTTCCTCGAGGTGTGCGAGGCCCTCACGTCGAACTCGGGACGCGACCGCACCAGCGCCTTCTGTTACGCGGTCGGCTGGACGCAGCACACCGTGGGCGCGCAGTACATCCGCGCGGCCAGTGTCCTCCAGCTCCTGCTCGGCAACATCGGCCGCCCGGGCGGCGGCATCCAGGCGCTGCGCGGCCACGCGTCCATCCAGGGGTCGAGCGACATCCCCACCCTGTTCAATCTGCTGCCGGGCTATCTGCCGATGCCGCACGCGCACGCCCATGAGGATCTCGACACCTTCGTCGACGCGAGCAGGACCGACAAGGGTTTCTGGGGCGACATGCGGGCCTACTTCGTCAGCCTCCTCAAGGCGTACTACGGGGAGGCGGCCACCGCGGAGAACGACTTCTGCTTCGGCCACCTCCCGCGCCTCACCGGCTCGCACGCCACGTACGACACCGTCCTGGCCCAGCTGGAAGGAGTCTGCAAGGGCTACTTCCTGATGGGTGAGAACCCGGCGGTGGGGTCGGCCAACACACGGCTCCAGCGGCTGGGGATGGCGAATCTGGAGTGGCTCGTGGTGCGGGACTTCTCCCTGATCGAATCGGCGACCTGGTGGCAGGACGGCCCCGAGATCGAGACCGGTGAACTCCGTACGGAGGACATCGGCACCGAGGTGTTCTTCTTCCCCGCCGCCGCCCACACCGAGAAGTCCGGCTCGTTCACCAACACCAACCGCTGGGTGCAGTGGCACCACGCCGCGGTGGAGCCGGGCGGCGACGCACGCAGCGACCTCTGGTTCACCTACCACCTCGGCCGCCGCATCAAGGAGCGTCTCGCCCGGTCCACCGACCCGGCGGACCGGCCCGTCCAGGACCTCACCTGGGACTACCCGGTCGAGGGCGGTCTGGCCGAGCCCGTCGCCGCCGCGGTGCTCGCCGAGATCAACGGACACGCCGCCGACGGCTCACCGCTGAGCGCCTACACCCAGCTCAGGGACGACGGTTCCACCCGGTGCGGCTGCTGGATCTACTGCGGTGTGTACGCGGACGGTGTGAACCAGGCGGCCCGCAGAAAGCCCCACACCGAGCAGGACTGGGTGGCCGCCGAATGGGCCTGGGCGTGGCCCGCGAACCGCCGCATCCTCTACAACCGCGCGTCCGCCGCCCCCGACGGAGCACCCTGGAGCGAACGGAAGGCCTATGTGTGGTGGGACGAGGTCCGGGGCTCCTGGACCGGCCACGACGTCCCGGACTTCGTACCGGACCGGGCCCCCGGTTATGTGCCGCCGGACGGGGCGACCGGCCCTGACGCGCTGCGCGGTGACGACCCGTTCATCATGCAGGCGGACGGCAAGGGGTGGCTCTACGCCCCGGCGGGCCTGGAGGACGGGCCGCTGCCGACCCACTACGAGCCGCAGGACTCGCCCTTCCCGAACGCTCTCCATCCGAAGGTTCCCCGCTCCCCCGTGCGCCACCTGATGCCGCACGAAGGGAACCGGTACCACCCGAGCGGTGACGAACCGGGCGCCGGGGTCTACCCGTACGTGGTGACGACCCACCGCCTCACCGAACACTTCACGGCGGGCGGTATGAGCCGCTGGTCGCCCTATCTCGCCGAGCTGCAGCCGGAGTTCTTCTGCGAGGTCTCCCCGGAACTGGCCGCCGAGCGTGGTCTGGAGAACGGCGGCTGGGCCACCATCATCACGGCGCGCAACGCCGTGGAGGCGCGGGTCCTGGTGACGAGGCGGATCAGGCCGCTCACCGTCCACGGCCGCACGGTCCACCAGATCGGGCTCCCCTTCCACTGGGGCCCGAACGGGGTGGCCACCGGAGACGCGGCCAACGAACTCGTGGCGATGGCGCTCGACCCCAACGCGCACATCCAGGAGGACAAGGCCCTGACCGCCGACATCATCGAGGGCCGCAGGCCCCGGGGGCCTGCGCTGCCGAAGCTGGTGGAGGAGTACCGGGTCAGGGCAGGCATCACGGACCGCACGGGAACGGAGACTGTCAAGTGACCGAAGTGACCGGCCAGTCGCGCCATCTGCTCAGCGGTCCCGAGCCGGACCCCGCCGGGGACGCGGGACATGACGACGCACCGCCCCGGGTCGGGTTCTTCACCGACACCTCCGTGTGCATCGGCTGCAAGGCGTGCGAGGTGGCCTGCAAGGAGTGGAACGCGATCCCGGAGGACGGCATCTCGCTGTCCGGGATGAGTTACGACAACACCCTCGGGCTAGGCGCTTCCACCTGGCGCCATGTCGCCTTCATCGAGCAGCAGGTGCCGGCGCCGTCGCCGGACGGACGTACCGAACTGCCCCTGCTCGCCGCCGCAGCGCCCGCCGCGGGCACACAGACCCAGCCGGACGCAGGACAGCCGGCCGCAGGACAGCCGGCCGCCGACGGCATGCGCTGGCTGATGTCATCGGACGTCTGCAAGCACTGCACCCATGCCGCCTGTCTGGACGTCTGCCCGACGGGCTCCCTCTTCCGTACCGAGTTCGGCACGGTCGTCGTCCAGCAGGACATCTGCAACGGCTGCGGCTACTGCGTACCGGCCTGCCCGTACGGGGTGATCGAGCAACGCCCCGACGACGGGCGGGCGTTCAAGTGCACCATGTGCTACGACCGGCTCGGCGCCGGGCAGGAGCCCGCCTGCGCCAAGGCGTGCCCCACGGAGTCCATCCAGTTCGGGCCGCTCGACGAACTGCGGGAGCGTGCGGCGCTGCGGGTCGGCCAGCTGCACGAGGCGGGCATCACGGATGCACGGCTGTACGGCGCCGACCCCGGGGACGGAGTCGGCGGTGACGGGGCGTTCTTCCTGCTGCTCGACGAACCCGAGGTGTACGGACTGCCGCCGGCGCCCGTCGTCACCACCCGGGACCTGCCCACCATGTGGAAGCACGCGGGGATCGCGGCCCTGTCGCTGGCCGGGGGTGTGGCCGTGTCGTTCGCCGCTCCGTTCGCTGCTTCGTTCGCCGTGTCTGCACTGCGCGGAAGGAAGGCACACCGATGACCGGCTCCGATGTGACCAGGGACGGCTCCGGCGGAGGACGCCCCGGGCGTACCGCTTCGCCGCGCGGCCTCCAGCCGGGCGGCGGCAGCGGAGGTGACAGCCACGGCGGCAGCCGGGCAGGCCGCCGCGGTGGCCGGGGTGGCCGCGGTGGCCGGGGGCGTCGGCGGGGCGAGGAACTCATGGTGCCGCGTGCCGAGTTCGACTCGTACTACGGGCGGCCGATCATCAAGGCGCCCTCCTGGTCGGCCACGGACATCGCCGGGTACTTCTTCTTCGGCGGTCTCGCGGGCGCCGGGTCGGTGCTGGCGGCCGCGGCCCAGGCGACGGGCCGCACCACCATGGCCGGTGCCATGAAGCTCTCATCGATCGGCGCGCTTTCGCTCTCCACGGCGGCGCTCATTCACGATCTCGGGCGGCCCGACCGCTTCCACCACATGCTCCGGGTGTTCAAGCCGACCTCCCCGATGAGCGTCGGCTCCTGGCTGCTCACCGGATACGGTGCCTTCGCCGGTGCGGCAGCCGCGAGCTCGGTGACCGGCAGGCTGCGGACCGCGGGCGCCGTGGCGACGGGCGGAGCCGCGTGTCTCGGGCCCGCCGTGGCCGCCTACACGGCGGTGCTCGCCGCCGACACCGCCGTACCGGCCTGGCACGGCGCCCACCGCGAACTGCCCTATGTCTTCGTGGCATCCGCGACGGCGGCCGCGTCCGGCATGGCGCTCGTGGTGTCGCCGCCCCGCGAGTCCGCTCCCGCCCGGTACGCGGCCGTACTGGCGGCGGCCGGCGAGCTGACCTCCATGGAGCTGGCAGAACGCCGCCTCGGGATGGTCGCCGAGACCTACCGGACCGGTCGCGCGGGCACCCTGCTGCGGGCGGCACGCGCGCTCACCGTCGGCGGGGCGGCCTGCGCCGCGCTCATCGGGCACCGTCACCGCGCAGCCGCGGTGGGCGGCGGCGCGCTGCTGCTCGCGGGCTCGGCCTGTACGCGGTTCGGAATCTTCGCCGCGGGTATCGCCTCAGCCGACGACCCGGCGTACACGGTGACACCTCAGCGGGAGAGTCTGCGGCGAGCGGAACCGGCGGGCGAACAGCGGACCTGAGGGGCTGCCCAGCCGCCCTGCCGCGTACTCTGTCGGCCCGCCCTGTCGGCCCACCCCGTCGGCCTACGCCGTCTGCCTGTCCCGTCGTCCTACTCCGTCGGTCCCTGGACCGCACGCCGCAGCAGCGCGAGGAACTGGTCGCGCTCCTGCGGGGAGAAGTGCGCCAGCATCTGGTCGCTCACCGCGACGACGGCCGGAGCGAGCGAGGTGGCAAGCTCCCGGCCGCTTCCGGTGATGCTCACCAGCTTTCTCCGTCTGTCGCTGTCGTCCTTCGCGATGTCCACCAGCCCCCGCCGGTGCAGACGGTCCAGCAACGGCGCCACGGTCGACTTGTCGAGTTTCGCCAGAGCCCCGAGCATCCCCTGATCCATGGCACCGCGGGCATGCAGCAGGCTCAGCACGGTGAATTGAGGCCCGGTGAGGTCCTGGTGGACCTGCTCGTACCAGAGACGGGTGTGCACCTGGTTCAACTGACGGGCCAGGGGGCCGAGACCGCCGATCGCGGTGAGCGGATCGCTGGAGCCCTGGTTCTGCTCCTGGTCCTGGTGGTCCTGCGATGACATGTCCCGCCGCCGTTCCTTCGATCCGCCGAATTGATTAGGACGTACACGTACTATATCGTCGAAGAACTAGGACGCACACGCCATAACTGAGCGCGACGAAGAATCGGGAGGTGACGACGTGAAGCTCGTTGTCGCGATGACCGGAGCGACCGGTGCACCCCTGGGGATACGCCTGCTGGAGGCCCTCGGCGAGCTGGGGGTCGAAACGCACCTGGTCGTCAGCCGCTGGGCCCGCGCCACCATCGCGCAGGAGACCGGGTACTCACTGCGTGACGTGCGGGCGCTCGCCTCGGTCTGCTACAACCCGGACGACCAGGGGGCGGCGGTCTCCAGTGGCTCCTTCCGGGTGGACGGCATGGCCGTCGTGCCATGCAGCATGAAGACCCTGGCCTCGATCCGTACCGGCTGCGGAGAGGGCCTGGTCGGCCGGTCCGCGGACGTGATGCTCAAGGAGCGGCGGAAACTGGTCCTGGTAGCCCGGGAGACACCCCTGTCGGCTGTGCACCTGGAAAACATGCTGGCACTGACGCGGATGGGCGCCGTCGTCATGCCACCGGCCCCCGCGTTCTACAACCACCCCTCGACGATCTCCGATGTCGTCGAACACCTCGTCGCGCGTGTCCTGGACCAGTTCGGCCTGGACCTGCCGACCGCCCGGCGGTGGCAGGGCATGAGAACCGGTGCGCCTGCCCCACGGACCCGGGACGCCCACACGTTCTGACGCGCCCTCAATTCACCGCCTCAACAGTCGCCGTGGTGCGACGGGGGCGTCGGCCACGCATTCCGGACAAGAAAGGTCCCGCCATGACACAACACGGCAGCGCGCTCAACTTCCGTGATTTCGTCGAGGATTCACTCGCCGCGGGGGACGCGGTCGACATCCGGGAGCCGGTCAGCCCCACACTGGAGGTCGGGGCGATCACCCGGCGCGTCTACGAGACGGGGAGCCCCGCCCCGCTCTTCAGCCGGCTGACCGAGGGCAGGGCAGGCTGCCGGATCCTCGGAGCGCCCGCCGGTCTGAGCGGCACGGGAGAGGGGCGGTACGGCCGGCTCGCCGCGCACTTCGGACTGGAGCGCGGGACCGTACCGCGTCAGCTGCTGGAACGGCTCATCTCAGCCATGCACGCCGACCCCGTGCCCCCGCGCCCCGTGGAGACGGGGCCGTGCAAGGAGAACGTGCTGACCGGCGACGACGTCGACCTGGAGCGGTTCCCTGTGCCGCTGCTGCACCATGAGGACGGCGGCCGGTACTTCGGGACGTACGGCTTCCATGTGGTGCGCTCCCCCGACGGGCGCTGGACGAGCTGGTCGGTCAGCCGCACCATGCTCAACGGCCGGAACACCCTGGTCGGCCCGGCCATGCCGCAGCAGCACCTCGGCATGATCCACGCCATGTGGCGCGAGCGGGGGCTGCCGACCCCCTGGGCCATGGTGCTCGGAGCCCCGCCCGCGGCGCTGGCCGCGGCGGGGATGCCGCTGCCCGCCGGCGTCAGCGAGGACGGCTACGTCGGAGCCCTGACCGGAAGTGCGGTCGAGGTCGTCAGGACGGAACTGCACGATCTGTACGTACCGGCCAACGCGGAGATCGTCCTGGAGGGGTACATCAGCCCCGACGAGACGGCTCCCGAGGGGCCGATGGGCGAATATCACGGCTACTCGTTCGCCGGGAGCAAGCAGCAGCCCGTCTTCCATGTCGAGGCGGTGACACACCGGGACGATCCCATTCTGCCGGTCTGCGTGGCGGGCCTCCCCCCGGAGGAGAACCACACCATCTGGGGCACGATGATCTCCGCCGCCAGCACCGACCTGCTGCGCTCCAGCGGCCTGCCCGTGGACCTGGCCTGGTGCTCGTACGAGGCGGCGACGTGCTGGATCGCCGTGTCCATCGACATCGAGCGGCTGGCACGGATGCGACTGAGCGAACGGCAGCTGGCCGACGCGGTGGCGGACGTCCTCTTCGGCTCGCACACCGGCTGGCTGGTACCCAAGGTCATCCTGGTGGCGGACGACATCGACATCACCGACATCAACCAGCTGGTGTGGGCCCTGGCCACGCGTTACCACCCGGGCACCGGCGAGTACGTCTATCCGGATGCGCCGGGCATCCCGATGGTCCCGTACCTGACTCCGGACGAGGCACGCACGGGCCGAGGCGGCAAGTCGGTCATGAGCTGCCTGCTCCCTGAACAGTTCGGGGGCACCACACGGGGCCGCACCGCGTCCTTCCGGCACTCGTTCCCGGAGGACCTGCGGGAACGAGTGATGGCGAACTGGGCCGGATACGGGTTCCCTCCGGGCGCACCGGCGACGGGCTGACTGCCCAACAGGGCGGCGGCACCGGCTCTGTGCAGGGCCGGGCGCGCACGGCCATCAGGTCGAGGTCGCTGCGGCCCTGCTGGTAGTCACCCCCGGCGCATCAGGCGATCGTGCCCTTCATCGCGGCGGACATGTTCGCGGCCCACTCCCAGGGGGCGGCCGTTCCGCCCGGGTCCGAGTTGAAGTACTCCCAGCCCGCCACTCCACCGAAGTCGCTGTATTTGCCGGACAGTTGGGAGACGGTCGACTTGAGGGTGTCCATGGGGACGTATCCGCTGCCGCAGTTGGCCGCGTTGGTGAGGGTGCCCGCCACCACCTTGGCGGCCGGGACGACTCCGTGGTTCACGATGGCCTCGTAGCCGCTGGTGTCGTCCAGTGAACCCCAGCCGCAGTAGAACTGGGCGTTGAACCAGCTGATGGACGATCCCCGGTCGCGGTAGAGGGCGTCGTAGCCGAACCCGGAGAGGTTTCCTCCGCCGTTCAGGGCCGTGGCGACGGGGGCCAGCGTGACGAGGAAGCCGGCGCCGAAGTCGCTGTGGAGCTGGTCGATGAGGCGCTCGACGCCGGCGAGTGACATCCCCTCCTCCACGTCGAGGTCCAGACCGTCCAGGTGGTGCGTGGAGACGACGTTCTTCAGCTTCGGGTAGTACGTGTCGAAGTCGCTGTCGAGCCGCTGGAAGCTGCCCGCGGCGGCGCCGCCGACCATGCCCAGTACGTGGACGCCCTTGCCCTGCATCGCCGCCAGGTCGTTCCACATCGGGTCGAACTTGGCGTCGTCGGGCGACGTGTCATTGAGCGAGACGCTGCCGCCCTCGTTGAGGTGGATCGCGCCGACCGTCACATCCGTGACACCTGTGTCGTGATCGGTCAGCCCCTTCGGGGACACGTACGAACCGTTGGCGAACTGGGTCTGGTAGTAGACGACGACATGGTGATCCGTCGCCGCCTGCGCGGGCGCGGCTGTCATCAAGGGTGCCGCCAGGCCGACGACCATCGCACAAGACAACGTTGTCAGCAGCTTGGTCAAGCGCATCGCGTGTCTCCTCATGTGGGGGACGGCCATGAAAGCGCCTTTCCGCCCGGCCCACAAGACCCAACCGCATTTCAGGACAGGCGCCTTGGGCCCGCATCGCGCTCAGCCGTGGTACCGCCGCACCACGACCCCCGGGGGCTCCTCCACCACGTCGGCCGTCCTGGTGGAGGGGCCCCGGGACCGCTCAGCCCAGCCTGATGGCCGGCTTGTGCTGGTCGAACCAGGTGGCCAGGTCGAGCGCCCTCTCCAGGTGGGAGCGCTGGCGTGTGGTGATCGTCGCCCCGTCCGCCTTGGCGGCCTCCTGGAGCCGCGTGCGGTGGCACAGGTCCAGTGCGGGGTGGCCCGCGGCCAGCAGGTCGGATGCCTGCGACTGGATGGCCGTCACATAGTTCGGGTCGAAACTGCCGGGGTAGCCGCTCTTCTTGCGCTGCACCACCGAGTCCGGCAGCAGGTCGCGCGTGGCCTCGCGCAGGATGCTCTTCTCCCGGCCGTCGAACGTCTTCATCGCCCACGGGGTGTTGAAGACGTACTGCACCAGCCTGTGGTCGCAGAACGGCACCCGGACCTCCAGCCCCACCGCCATGCTCATCCGGTCCTTGCGGTCCAGCAGGGACTGCACCATGCGGCTCAGGTGCAGATAGCAGACCTGCCGCATCCGCTTCTCCAGGCCGCTCTCCCCCTCCTTGAGCGGCGCCTCGGCCACGGCCGACGAGTAGCTGTCGTGCAGATAGGCGTCGAGTTCCAGGCTGTCGGCGAGGTCGTCGGACAGGGCTCCCGTCAAGTTGACCGGCGAGTCCCCGGCCAGCCAGGGGAAGGTCTCCGCCTGCCGGCGCTCGTCATGGAACCACGGATAGCCGCCGAACACCTCGTCGGCGGACTCACCGGACAGGGCGACGGTGGACTGTTCACGGACCGCCGCGAACAGCAGATAGAGGGAGTTGTCGCGGTCACCGAGCCCGATCGGCAGATCGCGCGCGCCGACGGCGGCGCGTCGTACGGCCGGGTCGGACAGCGCGGCGCCGTCCAGCATGATGTCGCTGTGGTCGCAGTCGATGTGCTCCTTGACCGCGTGCACGAACGGGGTGTCCTGTGTCGGGCTGATGTCCATGGCCCGGAAGTTCTTCTCCTGGTCGGGGAAGTCGACGGCGAAACTCCGTACGGTCTCCCCCTGCGCACCGAGCTGCTTGGCCGCCAGAGCCGTCATCGCGGAGGAGTCGAGCCCGCCGGAGAGCAGGGAGCAGCGGGGCACGTCGGCCACGAGCTGGCGGGCGATGATGTCCTCCAGCAGGTCCCGCACATGTCCGACGGTGGCCTCCTGGCTGTCGGTGTGCTCGGTGGCCTCCAGCTGCCAGTAGGCGTGCTCGCGCAGGCCGTTGCGGTCCAGGACCGCCACATGGCCGGGCTTCAGCTCCCGCATGCCCTCCCAGATCGCGGCACCGGGCGTCTTGGCGAACGAGAAGATCTCCCGCAGCCCGTCCCGGCCCACGACGGCCGGAGCCAGCGGGTTGGCCAGAATGGCCTTGGGCTCCGATCCGAACAGCACGCCGTCGTCGGTCTCGTAGAAGTAGAAGGGCTTGATGCCCATCCGGTCACGGATCATGACCAGCTTCTCCGTCCGCGGATCCCAGATCGCGAACGCGTACATGCCGTTGAGCTTGGCGGCCAGCTCCTCGCCCCACTGGAGGTAGCCCCGCAGCACGACTTCGGTGTCGGAGTCGGTCTCGAAGCGGTGCCCGTTGCGGCGCAACTCCTCGCGCAGCTCGGTGTAGTTGTACGCCTCGCCGGAGTACACCATCGCGACCGTGCCGTTCTCGGTACGCGCCTCCATCGGCTGGGCGCCGCCGGGAAGGTCGATGACGGCGAGCCGGCGGTGGCCGAGTGCGGCCCGCGGTGTCAGCCAGGCCCCCTGGGCGTCAGGACCGCGGCAGGTCATCGTCTCGGTCATGGCGTCCACCGTTTCCCGATGGGCTGTCAGGTCGCGTCGGTAGGAAACCCATCCAGTTATGCCGCACACAGGGGACAACCTCTCCGTGGGGGGAATTAGGTGTAACAACCATCTCTCTTCTGGTGGTCGGTCCACCACCCACAGCAACGGCCCACCGGAGTGTGGTTTCTCACCGGTAAACTCTTGTTAAGTTTGGGTTTCGGGCGGCGTGTTGCCCGTGGCGCACGCCCCCGCCGAACCCGGGGGCGTCGGCTCGCGACCTATCTGCCGGAGGCTCGTGTCCTACTTGTTGGGGGTACGGAAGCGGCCCAGCGCCTTGGTGAGCGCACCCAGCGGCGAGCCGTCCGCCTTGGTCTGCCCCGGGGCGGGCGGCAGGGGCACACCGCCGCCGTCGGCCGCCTGGGCCAGTGCCGCGTGCGCGGACTCGGCCGCCTCCCGGTACAGATCACGGGAGTTGGTCATGGCTTCGAGCGCCTCGGCGTACCTGGCGACCATGCCCTGGGCGTGGACCAGTTCCTCGTCCGGGGTGAGCAGGTGCCAGCCCAGGCGCAGCCGGGTCAGCGCACGCTCCGCGTCCTCCGGCAGAGGCCGCGGCAGTGCGGCGAACTCCCTGATCTTCGCGAGGAGTTCGGTCGGCGCCGAGCCGTCGAGGAAGACATTGCGCACCGTGAAGCGCTCCGCGTCGTACTCCGGCCCCTGCGACGCCATGGGCAGGATGACGGCGCCGCCGCGCGGCATCCGCACACCGAACTCCCGCTTCATCGCGACGTCGGCGATCTGGGCCTGCTCCGGGGTCGCCCGGTGTTCGACCACCCGGTGCCGCAGGCTCGGCGGCAGGAACGTCGCCACCGGCTGCCGCCCCCGCGCGTCCGGCGTCATCGCCTCATGCACCACCACATGGATGAACGGGCTCTGCCGGGTGCAGTCCCGCAGCCGGTGGCGCAGCTCGCCGTCGTCCTTCGGCAGGTGGTTCGTCGTCCGCAGCCGCACCCCTGGCACCATGTCGTGGTCCCAGGCCACCTGGTCGCTGTCCGGCCAGAACATGGTGGCGGGCGAGGGCCAGTCCGCGCCCCACGGCCGCTCGGCCTCGGCGGCGAGCACCCAGGTGACGCCCTCGCCTTCCTTGCGCCGGCCTTCCGGGTCGTACGTGGTCAGCTGCGCACGCACCGTGACGTCGTCGCCCGCGCGCCAGCGGGCCTCGAAGAGCCGGCGGGCCGAGGGGCCGGGGTCGGCGGACGCGTCCTTCGGGTGCAGGGCGGTGGAACGCGCCGCCTCGACGGGGTCGAGGTCCAGGAAGTCGTCGAGCACCCCGGCCGCCTTGAGGGCGATCAGGTTGCGCCGGACGTCCTGCTCGGGCTCGGGGCCCAGGTGGCGCCCTCGCCCCAGCCATGCGGTGTCCGGGACGGGGGTCGATGAGCTGCTCTTCTTGGCCATGGAATCGTTCTGCCGGGGGTCGGGGCCCGACCATGGTGGTCTGTGGGCCTGTCGATGGAAGGTACCCCGTTCACGCTTCCTCACGCTCAGCAGTCGGCGCCGAGCATACGGAAATGATCTGCCGCAGCCCGTGATCCGCTTCCCCGGCCGGGCGGGGAAGCGCACACCGGTGGGCAGCGGTACGCCGGACCTGGCCCGCGCCCTCCCGTACACACGCGGCGGTCACACTCGGTGACCTTCGGGGCCCGGTCCGGGCCTCATGGAGTGCGGAAGGTGTTCGACGGGTCACCGCTCGTGCACCCGGCGTTCGGCCGCGCACCATGCCGTGGCGTTGCCCCGCGGTTCGTAGCGCGCCAACGGCTGGGTCGCGGCGAGGAGTTCACGCATGGCGGTACGGTCGCCGAGCAGCCGGTGGGCGCGCGCCTGCACGAGCGCGTTGCCGAGGGCGGCAGCCTCGGCCGGCCCCGCCACCACCGGCAGGCCGCAGGCGTCGGCGGTCAGCTGGCACAGCAGGGCGTTGCGGGCTCCGCCTCCGACGATGTGCACGGTGTCGACGGGGTGGTCGGCGAGCCGTACGGCGGCGCCGATCGTGCGGCGGTGCGCGAGGGCGAGCGAGTCGAGGATGCAGCGCACGGTCTCGGCGTGGGTGCGTGGCCCGGGCTGCCCGGTGGCCCGGCAGGCGGCCGCGATCCGCTCGGGCATCCGGCCGGGCGCGAGGAACGCGACGTCCCCCGCGTCGACGACCGATCTCAGCGGCGGCGCGTCGCCCGCGTCCCTGAGCAGCGGGGCCAGCTGCGGACCGCCCCAGGCGCGCAGGCACTCCTGGAGCAGCCACAGGCCCATGATGTTGCGCAGATAGCGGACCGTGCCGTCGATGCCGAGTTCGTTGGTGAAGTTGGCGGCACGGCTCGCCTCGCTCAGGACGGGTGCGTCCAGCTCCAGGCCGGCGAGCGACCAGGTACCGGTGCAGATGTACGCGAAGCGCCCGGCTGTAGCGGGCACCGCGGCCACGGCGGACGCGGTGTCGTGCGAGCCGACCGCGGTCACCGGAACGGGCCCGGTCAGACCGGTCTCCTCCAGGACGTGCGGCAGCAGCTCCCCCGCCGGGTCACCGGGCCTGCGCAGTGGCGCGAACAACCCGAGGTCGATACCGAGCCGCTCGGCGACGGCGTACGCCCAGTCACCGGTACGCGGGTCGATGAGCTGTGTGGTGGAGGCGTTGGTGAGTTCGGTGCCGGGCCTGCCGGTCAGCCAGTACGTCAACAGGTCGGGGACGAGCAACACCCGTTCGGCCGATGCCAGTTGACGGCTCCCCTGGGCGGACACGAGCTGGTAGAGCGTATTGAAGGGGGCATACTGCAGCCCGGTCGCCGCGTACAGCTCGGCGGCCGGCACGGTCCGCCACACCTGCTCCGCGACGCCTTCCGTACGGCTATCGCGGTAGTGCACCGGGTTGCCGAGCAGTGCGCCGTCCGCGTCGAGCAGGCCGTAGTCGACCGCCCAGCTGTCGATGCCGACGGATGCCACCTGCCCCGAGGCCCGCAGCCCGTCGAGCACGCCCGCGTACAGCGACAGCACGTCCCAGTGCAGGGTGTCACCGGTGCGTACGGGGCGGTTGGGGAAGCGGTGGGCCTCGGTCAGGTCCAGTACGTCCGGCCCCGCCCGGACGGTCATGACGCGCCCGCTGGAGGCGCCGAGGTCGACGGCGGCGAAGGTCAGGGAGTCGGTGGGTGGCACAGGGGTCCTCGCGGGCGGGATGGTCGGGGGGCGGCGGACGCGCGCTGCGATAGTGCGGCACGGTGTGTCGTTGTGCGACACGGCGCGCTGTTGTGCGGTGCGGTGTGATGCGGTTGCCGTGCGCGTCCGCCGTGGCAGGGACGGGCCGGGGTCAGCGCAGGAAAGCCGCCGCGACGCCCGCGTCCACGGGGATGTGCAGCCCGGTGGTGTGCGTCAGATCCCCGCCCGTGAGCGCGAACACCGCGTTCGCCACATGCTCGGGCAGCACCTCACGCTTGAGGAGGGTGCGCTGGGCGTAGAACTCGCCGAGCTTCTCCTCCTCGATCCCGTACGTCGCCGCGCGCTGTGCGCCCCAGCCGCCGGCGAAGATGCCCGAGCCGCGTACGACGCCGTCCGGGTTGACACCGTTCACCCGGATCCCGTACGCCCCCAATTCCGCTGCCAGCAGTCGTACTTGGTGGGCCTGGTCGGCCTTCGTCGCCGAGTACGCGATGTTGTTCGGGCCGGCGAACACCGCGTTCTTGGAGGTGATGTAGACGATGTCGCCGCCGAGGGACTGCGCCGTCATCACCCGGGCCGCCTCGCGTGAGACGAGGAACGAGCCACGCGCCATGATGTCGTGCTGGATGTCCCAGTCCCGCGCCGTCGTCTCCAGCAGGGGCTTGGAGATGGAGATGCCCGCGTTGTTGACCACCAGGTCGACGCCGCCGAACGCCAGCGCCGCGGCCCTGAAGGCGTCGGCGATCTGCTCCTCGGACGTCACGTCGACGGTCACCGCCACGGCCCTGTCCGGGCCGCCCAGTTCATCGGCCACGGCAGCGGCGCTCTCACCGTTCAGATCCGCGACCACCACACAGGCGCCCTCAGCGACCAGACGGTGCGCCACGGCCTTCCCGATGCCGCTGCCCGCACCCGTCACCAGGGCCACCCGGGTCGCGAGCGGCTTGGGTTCCGGCATCCGCCGCAGCTTCGCCTCTTCCAACTCCCAGTACTCGATACGGAACTTCTCGGACTCCTCGATCGGCGCGTACGTCGAAACGGCCTCGGCCCCGCGCATCACATTGATCGCGTTGACGTAGAACTCCCCCGCCACCCGCGCGGTCTGCTTGTCCTTGCCGAAGGAGAACATGCCGATACCGGGGACGAGCACGATCGCGGGGTCCGCGCCCCGCATGGCCGGTGAGCCGGGCTCCGCGTGCCGGGCGTAGTAGGCGGCGTACTCCTCGCGGTACGCGGCGTGCAGTTCCCTGAGCCTGGCGACCGCCTCGTCGAGCGGGGCGGTCGGGGGCAGATCGAGGACCAGCGGCCTGATCTTCGTACGGAGGAAGTGGTCGGGGCAGGAGGTGCCGAGGGCCGCGAGCCTCGGGTGTTCCGCGCCCGCGAGGAAGTCGAGGACGGTCGCGGAGTCGTCGAAGTGGCCCACCTGCGGCCGGTCCTGGGAGGCGAGCCCCCTGATCACCGGGGCCAGCTCGGCGGCCCGCTCCCTGCGCGGGCCGGCGGCCGGGGCCTCGTACCCCTCCACCACGGGTCCGAACGGCTCCGCCCTGCCGTGCTCGGCGAGGAACGTCTCCGCCGTGCGGATGATGTGCAGTGCGTTGCGCTCGCACTCCTGTGAGGTGGCGCCCCACGCGGTGATGCCGTGACCGCCCAGGACACAGCCGATCGCCTGCGGGTTGGCCTCCTTGACGGCCGCGATGTCGAGCCCGAGCTGGAAACCGGGCCGCCGCCACGGCACCCACACCACACGCGCGCCGAAACACTCGGCGGTCAGCTTCTCGCCGTCCGCAGCGCAGGCGAGGGCGATCCCCGAGTCGGGGTGCAGATGGTCGACGTGTGCCGCGTCGACCAGGCCGTGCATGGCGGTGTCGATGGACGGCGCCGCGCCGCCCTTGCCGTGCAGGCAGTAGTCGAAGGCGGCGACCATCTCGTCCTCGCGCCGCACACCGGGGTACACGTCCTTGAGCGCCCGCAGCCGGTCCAGGCGGAGCACGGCGAGGCCGCCGGCGGTGAGCGTACCGAGGTCGCCGCCCGAACCCTTGACCCACATCAGCTCGACCTCACCGCCGGTCACCGGGTCGGTGCCAGGCCCCTTCGCGGAGGTGTTGCCGCCCGCGTAGTTGGTGTTGCGCGGGTCGGCGCCGAGCCGGTGCGAGCGGGCCAGCAGGTCCTGGGAAGGGGTGGTGGCGGAGGCCATGAGCACGTCCTTACGGGGTGAGGGGTGGGTACGAACGGGGTCCTGGCGCCCCGGCCCGCCTGATTCCCTGGTGCGGGGCAGGGGTGGGAGTACGGATTGAAACGACTCAAACATGACCTGCACGAGAGAAGTCCGTCAAGACATTCCGCCGTAACGCGAAGAGGTTGACCGCTACTTGCGGATCCGCGTACCTTCGCCGGGATCCATTTGAATCCATTCAACCCACCTCGGTCCGCGAGGTGCGGGGCGTGCGGGGCGTGCGGGCGACGAAGGAGCCGCATACGGACCGGCTCCGCCGTCTAGGCGTCCACGCACTCCTCGATGACCGAGGCCACCTGCCGCACGGAGGGCGATTCGCGATCGGCCCGGCAACCCAGGACGAGGTCGACGGTCTCCGTCTCGGCGAGCGGCACATAGGTGACGCCGTCGAGCCGCAGGCTCTGCACCGACTCCGGTACGAGTGCGACACCGTGTCCGGCGGCCACGAGGACGACCAGGGTGGCGGTCTCACCGACTTCCACCAGGGGCGAGGGCTGGAAGCCCGCCCGGGCACAGGCGGACAGGACACGGTCGTACATGGCGGATCGCGCCTGTGCGGGGTGGATGACGAAGGGTTCACCGGCCAGCGAGGCCAGTGGGATCCGCCGTTTCGCGGCCAGCGGATGGTGGGCGGGCAGGACGGCCATCAGGGGTTCGGTGCGCAGCGGCGTGATGCTCACCCCTTCGGTGGCGGCGCCGGGGCGGAAGACCGCGAGGTCGTAGGTGCCGTCGAGCAGGCCGTCCAGGAGCTGGGGTGCGAGCAGCTCACCGCGCAGGTCCATGGTGATACCGGGCAGTTGGGCCCGGACGGTGCGGGCGACGCGTGGGAGTACGTCGTAGGTGGCGGTGCCGATGAAGCCGACGGAGACGCGGCCCGCGTGACCGGTGGCGAGCTCCGTCATATGGACCCGGGCGCGCTCCTCCTCGGCGAGCAGCGTGCGGGCGTATCCGGTCAGATGGCGCCCGGCCTCGGTGAGCTCGACGCGCCGGGTCGACCGGTCGAACAGGGGGATGCCCAGTTCGCGCTCCAGCTGTTTGATCTGCTGGGACAGGGCGGGCTGGGCGACGTGCAGGCGGGCTGCCGCACGCCCGAAGTGGCACTCTTCGGCGAGCGCGAGGAAGGAGCGGACCTGGCGGAGTTCCATGGGCTCCAGTTTATAAGGCTCGATAAGGCCGGCTTATTAATGGAGAACAATCAAGTCTTGGACGTGATGAAGCCCGCGGACCTACCGTGCCTGTGTGACCGACAGCTTCGTGTATGCAGCAGCAAGGACACCCTTCGGGCGGTTCTCCGGGGCCCTCGCAGGGACACGGCCCGACGATCTCGCGGCGCTGGCCGTGCGCGGCGTCCTGGCCAGGGTTCCGGCGCTCGATCCGGGCGGGATCGGCGATGTCGTCTGGGGGAACGCCAACGGCGCGGGCGAGGAGAACCGCAACGTCGGCCGGATGGCCGTTCTCCTGGCCGGTCTGCCCACCTCCGTTCCCGCCACGACCGTGAACCGGCTGTGCGGATCCTCCCTGGACGCCGCGATGATCGCCTCGCGCACCATCGAGACGGGCGACGCGGACATCGTGCTGACCGGCGGTGTGGAGTCGATGAGCCGGGCTCCGTGGGTGTTGCCGAAACCTGACCGCGCCTACCCCACCAGGGACGTGACCGCTGTCTCCACCACGCTGGGGTGGCGGCTCGTGAACGAACGGATGCCCAAGGAGTGGTCGGTCTCCCTGGGAGAGGCCAATGAGCAGCTCGCCGAGCGCTTCGGGATACCGCGGGAGCGGCAGGACGAGTTCGCCGTCCGGTCCCATCAGCTGGCCGACGCTGCCTGGTCGGCCGGTTTCTACGACGACCTGGTGGTGCCGGTCACGGTGGACCGCAAGGGGAACACCCTGGCACGGGACGAGGGCATCAGGCCCGGATCCACGGTCGCCGCACTCGCCGGGCTCAAGCCGTCGTTCCGTACCGACGGTGTGATCACGGCGGGCAATGCCTCGCCGCTGAGCGACGGCGCCTCGGCCGTACTCCTGGGCTCCCGGGCCGCCGCCGCGCGTATCGGCGCGGACCCGCTCGCCCGTATCGCGGGGCGCGGGGTGTTCGCGCTGGATCCGCAGCTGTTCGGCTTCGCGCCGGTGGAGGCGGCGAACCTGGCGCTGAGGAGTGCGGGCATCACCTGGGCGGACATCTCGGCGGTCGAGCTCAACGAGGCGTTCGCCGTGCAGGCACTGGCCTGCGTGGACGCCTGGAAGATCGATCCTTCGATCGTCAACACCAAGGGCGGCGCCCTCGCTCTCGGTCATCCGCTGGGCGCGTCCGGCGGCCGGCTGCTGGGGACGCTTGCCCACCGGCTGGAGGAGTCCGGCGAACGGTGGGGGCTCGCCGCCATCTGTATCGGAGTCGGCCAGGCGCTCGCCGTGGTCCTGGAGAACGTCACGGAGGCGAACCGATGACCGTACGACTGTGTGCCCACGCCGACGAGGCGGTCGCCGGGATACAGGACGGCTCCACCGTCCTCATCGGCGGCTTCGGGATGGCCGGTATGCCCGTGGAACTGATCGACGGGCTCATCCGGCAGGGCGCCAAGGACCTGACCGTCGTGTCCAACAACGCCGGAAACGGCGACTCCGGCCTCGCCGCGCTGCTGGCGAAGGGGCGCGTCCGCAAGGTCATCTGCTCCTTCCCCCGGCAGGCCGACTCCTACGTCTTCGACAGTCTCTACCGGGCGGGCGACATCGAGCTGGAAGTCGTACCGCAGGGCAGTCTCGCCGAGCGGATGCGGGCGGCCGGAGCCGGGATCGGGGCGTTCTTCTGCCCCACCGGAGCCGGGACCCTGCTGGCCGAGGGCAAGGAGACCCGCGTCATCGACGGCCGTACCCATGTACTGGAGTATCCGATCAGGGGCGATGTCGCGCTGATCGGCGCCCACCGGGCCGACCGGATGGGCAATCTCGTCTACCGCAAGACCGCCCGCAACTTCGGGCCGGTCATGGCCACCGCCGCGACCACCGTGATCGCGCAGGTCCGCGAGGTGGTCGACACCGGCATGATCGACCCGGAATCCGTGGTGACGCCGAGCATCTACGTCGACCGCGTGCTGCAGGAGGCAAGCGCATGAACCCCGACCGGACCTCCGTGGACGCCGAGCGGCGTCCCCTGGGCAAGCACGACATCGCCGCGCTCATCGCCCGGGACATCCCGCAGGGCGCCTTCGTCAACCTCGGCATCGGCCAGCCGACGCTCGTCGCCGACCATCTCCCTGCCGACTCCGGTGTCGTACTCCACACGGAGAACGGCCTGCTCAACATGGGCCCCGCCGCCCAGGGCGACGCCATCGACCCCGATCTCACCAACGCCGGCAAGGTCCCCGTGACCGAGCTGCCCGGAGCGGCGTACTTCCACCACGCCGACTCCTTCGCCATGATGCGCGGCGGCCACCTCGACATCTGTGTCCTGGGAGCTTTCCAGGTCTCGGCGGCGGGTGACCTCGCCAACTGGCACACCGGCGCACCGGACGCCATCCCCGCCGTCGGCGGAGCGATGGACCTGGCGATCGGGGCAAAGAAGGTCTTCGTCATGATGACGCTGTTCACCAAGACCGGCGTGCCCAAGCTCGTGTCCGGCTGCACCTACCCGCTGACCGGACTGGCCTGTGTCGACCGTGTCTACACCGACCTCGCCGTCTTCGACATCACCCCGCGGGGAGTGGTGGTGCGGGAGACCTTCGGCCCCACCGTCGATGATCTCGCGGGCCGTCTGGACCTGCCGCTCCTGACCTGACCGCCGGCGCGAATCCAGGCGTCCGCCCCATTGCGCGAAATGGTGTTCTGTGGCGACCCCGAGCGCCCGGTACGGTCCCGATTCATGAAGTGGAATTTCGCGACGGCCGGGCAACTCAAGGCTTCCCTGCGTGCCGGTGAAGTGACCTCGGCGGAACTGACCGACGATGCGATAGCCCGCATCGAACAGGACGACAAAGCGATCAACTCGATCTGTGTGCCGGACTTCGACCGGGCACGGGCCGCCGCACGCGACGCGGACGAGGCCCGTGCCCGCGGTGAGGACCGGCCGCTGCTCGGCATTCCGGTGACGGTCAAGGAGTGCTACAACATCGCGGGGCTGCCCACGACTTGGGGCATTCCCGCGCACCGGGACCACCTGCCGGCCGAGGACGCGGTGCAGGTGTCGCGGCTCAAGGACGCGGGCGCGGTGGTGCTCGGGAAGACCAATGTGCCGCTTGGGCTGCAGGACATTCAGAGCTTCAACGACATCTACGGAACCACCAACAACCCCTGGGACCAAGGGCGTACGTCGGGCGGGTCGTCCGGCGGATCGGCCGCGGCCCTGGCGTCCGGGTTCGGCGCGCTGTCCATCGGATCGGACCTAGCGGGTTCGTTGCGCACCCCCGCGCACTTCTGCGGGATCTACGCGCACAAGCCGACCCTCGGGCTGGCGGCGAACCGCGGCATGGTTCCGCCGGGCACGCCCGCGCTGCCGGTCGGCCTCGACCTCGCCGTCGTCGGCCCCATGGCGCGCACCGCCCGCGATCTCACGCTCCTGCTCGACGTCATGGCCGGGCCCGACCCGCTGACCTTCGGTGTGGCGTACGACGTGCGGCTGCCGCCCGCGCGTCACGAACGGCTCGATGACTTCCGGGTGCTCGTCCTCGACGACCATCCGCTCATTCCCACCGGGGCCGCGGTGCGGGCGGGCGTGAACCGGGTGGCTGACGCGCTTGTCGACGGCGGCGCCCACGTCGAACGGCACAGTCCGCTGCTGCCCGATCTGGCCGAAGCCGCCTTGCTCTACACGCAGTTGCTGTTTTCGAGCACCGTTGCGCGTTTCCCCGTCGACGCACTCGATCAGCTGCGGGCCCGCGCCGCCGAACTGAGCGCCGACGACCGGAGCCTCGCTGCGGCGCGGCTGCGCGGCATGGTGTTCAGCCACCGCGACTGGATGGAGGCCGACAGCCGTCGCGAGGCGCACCGCCACGCCTGGCGGCGGCTCTTCGCCGGGTTCGACGCCGTGGTGTGTCCCATCACTCCGACACCCGCGTTCCCCCACAACCACAGCCCGGCTCTGGAGGCGCGCCGGATCGACATCGACGGCGCCGAGTACCCGTACTTCGACCAGCTCGCGTGGGCCGGTCTGCCCACCATGCCCGGTCTGCCCGCCACCGCCGTGCCGACGGGCCGTTCTCCCGAGGGCCTGCCGGTGGGTGTGCAGCTCATCGGCCCGATGTTCGAGGACCGCACCCCGCTGCGGCTGGCCGAACTGCTGGAGGACAGGATCGGCGGCTTCCAGCCACCACCGGCGTAGCGTGCGGACCGGCCGTCGAGGATGAGGTACGCCGCCGAGGATGAGGTACGCCGTCAGGTCGCGGCCCCGGCGGCGTACCGTCAACTCCCCTCTCGTGTACGGCGTTTACCCGCCGATGCCCATGCCGCCGCCCACGACGAGGTTGTCCCCGGTGATGTAGCCGGCGGCGTCCGAGGCGAGGAAGGCCACGGCCTCGGCGATGTCGGCGGGCAGGCCGACGCGTCCGAGGGGGATGCCCTCGCCCCAGGACTCCAGGGTCTCCCGCGAGATACCCAGACGGCTGTAGGCAGGGGTGTCGATGGCTCCTGGGCTGACGGCGTTGACACGGATCCGGCGCGGCGCGAGTTCCAGGGCCGCTGCCCGCATCAAGGGCAGCAGCGCGCCTTTGGCCGCCACCATGGCGGGCGCTGCGATCCCGGTGCCCGCACCGACGGTGAGGATGACGGAAGCGCCGTCGTTGAGCAGCGGAAGGGCTTTTTGCAGTGTGAAGAAGGTGCCCTTGACGTTGATGTCGAAGAGGGCGTCGAAGTCGGCCTCCTCCGTGGCCGCCAGCGGCTTCACCCGCGAGATCCCGGCGTTGAGGAAGAGCACGTCCAGGGTGCCGAACCGCTGCCGGGCACGGTCGATGGCACGGTCGATATCGGTCAGCGAGCGGGCGTCGGCGCGTACCACGGCGATCTCCGGCGGCAGGTTCTGCTCCGCTTCGGCAACGCTGTCGCGTCCGGTGACCATCACCCGGTAGCCGCGTTCGTGGAGCAGTTCGGCGGTGGCCCTGCCGATTCCGCTGGTTCCACCGGTGATCAGAGCTGCGGGTGCGGACATGCTGTTCTCCTTGGGTGCGGTGCGGTGCGGTGCGGTGCGGTGCGGTGCCGTGCGCTGCGCTGCAGGGCCGGGCGCGGTCGCCCGTGTGACGGAATTCGGTCCGGTGCCTGCACGCTAGGAAGGTGCGCCGCCCCGCGTCCAAGGCCCATGCCGTAACCCGCCATACGTAAAAGGCATTACCACAGGTCACCGCGGTGTTCGGGATGAACCGCCGGGTTTCCGGGGTTACGCTCCAGGAATGCCGGACGCGCCTCCCCCCGCAGACCTCGATCTTCGGCTGCTGCGGTATTTCGTCGTCCTCGCCGAGCACCGGACCTTCGCCCGGGCCGCCGAGGCACTGCACCTCACCCAGCCCTCGCTGAGCCGGCAGATCCGCCGCCTCGAACAGCAGCTGGGGGCCAGGCTGCTGGACCGTACGCCGCAGGGCAGCAGGCTCACGGCGGCGGGCGAGGTCTTCCTGCCCGGCGCCAGAACGCTGTTGCGCACCGCGGCCAGGACCGCCGCTCTCACCAGGGCAGCTGCCGAGCCCAGCCGCATCACCATCGGCTACACCGCGAACATCATCGTCACCCCCGCGGTCCGCGAGCTGCGGCGCCGGCATCCGGACGCCGAGGTGAACACCGCACACCTGCCCTGGGACGATGTGCGTCACGCGCTGCTGGACGGCCGGGTGGACGCCGTGGTCACCCGGCTGCCGCTGGAGACCGCGAAGCTGCGGGTGACGGTCCTCCACGAGGAACCGCGGGTGCTCGTGGTCCCCGTCGACCACCGGCTGGCGGGCAGGGAATCAGTCACTCTGGCTGATTTCGCCGACGAGCCCATGATCCGGGGGAGCGACCCGGCCCGGGACGCCTTCTGGCGCATCGATCCCCGGCCCGACGGCAGCCGCGCGCCCGACGGCCCCCTGGCCGAGGACCTGGAGGACAAGCTCGAACTCATCGCTTCCGGAGGGGCCGTGGCGATCGTGCCGGACACGGGCGGCCGCAGCCGCCCCTACCTCGCGGCCGTTCCCCTGCGCGATGTCGAGCCCAGCCACGTCGTCCTGGCGGTACGCGCCGGGGACCGCGGCCGCCTCGTCACGGCATTCGGTACGCTCGCCCACTCCCTCCTCAGCGCCCCGGCGGACAGCGCCCCGGCGGACAGCACCCCGGCCGACGGCGCCCCGCGGTGACCGGGCCCGCGATGACCGGGCCCGGCCGCTCCGGCCTCAGAGGATGTCCAGCGGTTCCTTCCGCGCGGGCGGAGGGAAGGCGGCGTCCAGCGTCCGGAGGTCGTCGTCGGTGAGGCGCAGGTCGAGGGCGGCCCGGTTCTCCTCGACGTGCGCGACGGATGACGCCTTGGGGATGGCGATGACGTCCTCGTGCCGCAGTACCCAGGCGAGCGCCACCTGAGCCGGGGTCTTCCCGTGGGCGGAGGCAACGGCGCCCAGCGCCTCGTGTCCCAGCAGACGGCCCTGCTCGATCGGTGAGTACGCCATGACCGGCACGGAGAGTTCCCTGCACCGGGGGAAGAGGGCGTACTCGGGGCCGCGCCGGGTGAGGTTGTAGAGGATCTGGTCCGTCTGGAGGCGCGCGCCGCCGGGCAGGTCGGCCAGGTCGTCGACGTCGAGGTTGCTGACGCCCCAGGAGCCGATGCTGCCGTCCGCCACCAGCGATTCGAAAGCCTCGACGGTCTCGGCGAAGGGGACGCCGCCGCGCCAGTGCAGCAGATACAGGTCGATCCGGTCGGTGCCCAGGCGGCGCAGGCTCGCGCGGCAGGCGTCGACGGTGCCGCGGGCGTCGGCGTTCGACGGCAGCACCTTGCTCACCAGGAACACCTCGTCACGGCGGCCGCGGATCGCCTCGCCGACGAGCTCTTCGGCTGCACCGCTCCCGTACATCTCCGCCGTGTCGATCAGTGTCATGCCCAGATCGATTCCGCGCCGCAGCGCGGCGAGTTCACCGGCGCGCCGCGATCGGTCGTCCCCCATGTACCAGGTGCCCTGTCCCAGAGCGGGCACCTGGGTTCCGGAGGGCAGTGTCACGGTCCGAACCGCTGTCATGGTGTGTCTCTCCCTTGGTTCACGCCGCGCCGCCCGGCACCGTACCAGGACGTACGGAGCTGCCGCCGGAGGCTTCCCGGTCCGGGACGCGGGCCACCGCGCACCGGGGCCGGCCCGCCGTCACTCGGCCCCGATGGGCTCGGTGGCCAGGTGGTGCAGCAGCCAGCCGCCGACCACCGCGGCGAACACCACCACACAGGCGGCGAAGACCAGACCGGCGTCGCGGAGGCCGATCGCGAGGGAGAGCGCGCCGACACCGATCACCGGCAGCGAGATACCCAGATAGGCCACGACGAAGTAGGCCGAAGTGGTCTCGCCGCGCCGGTCCTGCGGCGCGCGGCTGCTCACCGCTGCCATCCCGGCCCGGAACGACAGCCCCTGACCGAGCCCGGACACCACCGCGCCCGCCGCCAGCAGCGGCAGCGAGGTGAAGAGCAGTGAGCAGCCGATGAACACCATGCCGACCACGAGTACGAAACATCCCACCGGCAGCGCCCGCCCGGCGCCGACCCGGGGCATCGCCAGCTGGCCGACGGTGGAGGCGGCGAACGCCGAGAAGACCACGGCTCCGGAGACCGCGAGGTCGTGCACGCCCAGTGTCCTGGCCATGAAGCTGGGCGCGACCGATGTGAAGAGCCCGAACATGGAGAAGCCGGCGAACGCCGCCAGCGCGGCGGGCACGAACACCCGGCGTACCTCCTGGGGTACGTGCGGGAGCCGGGGCCGCAGCGCGGGGCGCGGCTGCCGGTGGGGGACGGTCTCGGGCAGCGGGAGCGTCAGCGAGACCGCCACCGCGAGCAGCCCCAGATGGACGAGGTACGGCAGCCGCAGCGGCCAGGGCGCGTAGGCGGCCAGGATCCCGGCCAGCAGCGGGCCGCACCCCAGGCCGCCCATGTTCGCCGCGGTCGCCGCGAAGCCGGCCCGGCCGCGCCGGTCATCCGGCGCCAGCTCCATCACGAAGACGGTGGCGGTGCCGGTGAACAGTCCGGCGGACAGCCCGGACAGCACCCGGCCGGTGAACAGCAGCGGCAGGCCACCCTCCAGGACGAAGCACAGCCCGCTCGCCGCGGAGAGCCCGAGCGCCGCCAGGAGCACCGGGCGGCGGCCGAGCAGATCGGAGAAGTTGCTCGCCAGGACGAGCACCGCGATGACGCCGGCCGCGTACGTCGCGTAGATGACTGTCACCATCAGCGACGAGAACCCGATGTGCTCCTGGTACAGCCCGTACAGCGGGGTGGGCAGCGTGGTCCCGGCCATGCCGACCGCGAAGGTGAACGCGGCCGCCTTGTACTGCCAGGGCCGCCCCTGCCCCGGGTTCCGCTGCCCCGGGTTCTGCCGCTCCGGATTCTTCGATCCTCGGTACATAGCGGACACCGTAACGAGCGGCGCGGCGCTGTGCGGGCAGGCGGGCTCAGTCCAGGGTCATTCCGGACGTCTCGGGTGCCCAGGCGAAGGAGACCACGGCGCCGAGCACCAGGAACACACTGAGGATGGTCATGGACGGCGAGAACCCGAGATGGTCGATGCTCATCGGCAGCAGGAAGGTGCCCGCGGCCGAACCGATCCGGCTGAGGCCGTTGAGCAGTCCGACACCGGAACTGCGCAGCCCCGTCGAGAAGAGCTCCGGAGGATAGACCTGGTCGAGATTGGACGAGGCCGACATCATAAAGGTGAAGACCAGGAAGAGAACGAAGAGCAGAAGCTTCGGCGCTCCGGGCCAGACACCCATGGGGCCCAGTGCGACGGCCATCACGACAAAGGACCCGATCACGAATCCGCGGCGCGAGAACCGTGCGACGAACCAGAGTCCCGCGATACTGCCGAGCAACAGGAATACGTTCAGCAGCCCGTCACCGAGAAATCCGCCCTTCAGGCCGAACTTGGCCATGACGATGGGCAGGAACGTGTAGATGGCGAAGTACGGAATGACCTGACAGTTGTAATAGAGGACGCCGAAGGCGGTCTTGCGCCACTGCTCGGCGCTGAACAGCCCGCGGTAGGAGGCCGGCGGCGCTTTCTCGGTGCCGGGCTCGGCCGCGATGGAGTCGAAGTCCACATGCCGGCCGATGTACTTCTCCACGACGGCACGGGCCTCTTCGACGCGCCCCTTGCTGATCAGCCAGCGGGGCGACTCCGGGGTGCCGATCCGCATCAGCAGCACCACCAGGGCGGGAAGCGCGCTGCTCGCCAGCAGCCACCGCCAGGCGTCGCCGCCCTGGTCGATGAGGTAGTTGCCGAAGAAGAAGGAGCAGATGTAGCCGATCGTCCACATGGCGGTGAGCGAGGCCAGCAGAAAGCCGCGGTGGCGCCGGGGGCAGAATTCGGCGACGAGTGTCGGACCGATGGCGTAGTCGGCTCCGATGCCGATACCGATGAGGAGCCGCAGGACGAACAGTTCTGCGGGCCCGCCCGCCCAGAACTGCGCGATCGACGCCAGGGTGATCAGGACGAAGTTCAGCATGTAGAGCTGCTGGCGCCCGATGCGGTCGGCCAGCCAGCCGAGGGTGATGCTGCCGAGGAAGATTCCGATGAGCGCCGATGCCCCGAGCAGCCCCTCCCAGGCGGAACCGAATCCCATCTGCGGCTTGATAAGGGTCAACGCGATCCCGATGACGCCCAGTTGATAACCGTCGGAGAAGTTGGCGCCGAAGGTGAGCGCGGTGATCTTGATGTGGAATCTGTTGAGGGGCGCGTCGTCGAAGGGGACGAGTCCCGGATCCGCCACCGGAACTGGAGCTAGCTTGTTTTCAGGCATCGTCCCACTTAGGTCCCATCCTCGTGGAAGTTGTCTTTCCCGGCGCCCGCCCACGTGCGGTCAGGCCCAGGACGGCAGACGGCGAACGCCCGCTGCGCGCCCCTGTCCACGCCATGAATAGCAAGTTTCAAGTAGGTTCATCGATGAATGGAAACGTGTCAAGGGGTGCGCGGCGATTGGCGGGTACGAGGTGAGTGCGGGGCGCGTGCAGCCCCGCGTTCAGGGCTCCCGGTCGAGGCTCACCACCCCGCGTACGATGCCCAGCTCCACCAGATCGTGGGGGCGCAGACGCAGCTGGTCGGCGGTTTCCGCGGTGCGCTCCGGAGGCCGTTTGAGGATGGCGGCGGCGGCCTCCGGCGCGATGACCGAGAAGTAACTGTCGGGTGTGGCCCAGGTGTTGCCCGGCGCGGCCAGCGCGAGTGCGCCGCCGGAGCCGCCCTCGCCGATGAGGAGCGAGGTGAGCGGGACGCGGGCGGTGGCCATGGCGAGGAAAAGCCCGCCGATGGCGGATCCCGCCCCTGAGCGCTCCGCTTCGGCGTCGTTGGCGGCGCCGGGTGTGTCGATGAGGGTGAGGACCGGGATACCGAGGACGCCGGCGAGAGAGACCAGCCGGGTGGCCGTGCGGTAGCCGGCCGGGCGGGTCGCGGTGCCGCACTGTGCGGCGTATGCGACGGTCCGGCCGCGGCGGATGCCGAATCCGCAGCGCATACCGGGGTCGGTGCCGCCGCAGCGGTCCCCGCCGATCTCCCGGACGGGGCCGTCGAAGTAGGCGGCGAGCCAGGCATCCGCTCGTGGGCGCCCGGGGGACCTGGCCAGCGCCACGGCCTCCTGCCCGGAGGTGACGCGGGCCGGCCACGCCACGGGCGTGCCGGGAGGTTCCGGCGCCCCGGTGCCCCGTGGTCCGGACAGCAGCAGCACCCAGTCGGCCAGGGCCGTGCGCAGTTCGCCCGGGTCCACCAGTGCGTCGATCTGCCCGGCGGCGAGTTGCCCTTCGGCGCTGTACGCGGCCGGGTCGGCGCCCGGTGGCCGTACCCGCGATCCGGCGAAGCCCACCTGCGCGCCGGGCAGCGCGAGGACGATGTCGGCCCCGGCGCCGAGGGTGGCCCAGCCGCCGCCCGTCGAGGGGTCGCGCGCGACCGCGATCTGCGGGACACCCGCGGCGCGCAGCCGGGCCGACTGACGTGCCACACGCTGCAGTTGGGCCAGCGCGCGCATCCCCTCCTGCATCCGGCTGCCACCGGTGGCGATCAGTGAGACGAGCGGGGCGCGCCGTTGCCCCGCCAGGGTGTAGGCGGCCTCCAGGAGGTCGCCCGTGGGCTCTCCGAGCGAGCCGCCGAGGAAGCCGAACTCGAAGGAGACGATGACCGTCTCCCGGCCCGCGATCGAGGCGGCGCCGCAGACGACGGACTCGCGCTCCCCGGTCCGCTCCGCTGCCCGCGCGGCCGACTCGTCGTACCCCGGCCAGCCGATCGGGCCGTCGGGCTCCCCCGCACGCGGCGGAAGCGGCAGCTCGGTGAAGGAGCCCGGATCCGCCACGGCGTCGATCGCCTCGCGGGCCGTCCATGTGTCAGTCATGCAGCGCACGCTTCATGATCTTGCCCATCTCGTTGCGGGGCAGTTCGTCGAGCAGCCGCACCTCGCGCGGCCTCTTGTGCGGGGCGAGCTGCTGCGCCACATGACGGGCCAAGTCATCGACTGTGGGCGGGTGTTGTGCGTCGGAGGGGACGATCCAGGCGACGATGCGCTCGCCCAGGTCCGCGTCGGGCGCTCCGGTGACCGCCGCCTCGCGTACCGCGGGATGGTCGAGCAGGGCGTTCTCGATCTCACCGGCACCGATCTTGTAGCCGCCGCTCTTGATGAGGTCGGTGGCCTTCCGGCCGACGATGCGCACATACCCGTCGGGGTCGCGGGTCGCCATGTCTCCGGTACGGAACCACTCACCGTCGAACGCGGCGGCGGTCGCGTCCGGACGGTTCAGATACTCGGTGAACAGGTTCGGGCCGCACACCTGGATCTCGCCGACGGTCTCGCTGTCGTACGCCGTGATCTCCTCCCCCGTCTCCTCGACCAGCCGCACCCGCACACCGTCCAGCGGCACACCGACCGTGCCGGGACGCGGTTCGCCGTCGGCGCGGACACTCGTGTTCATCAGGGTCTCGGTCATGCCGTAGCGCTCGACGACCCGCCGTCCCGTCGCCGAGGCGATCCGCTCGTGGTCGTACACGGGGAGCGCGGCCGACCCTGACACCAGGAGCCGGGCACCGGACAGGGCCTTGGCCAGCGCCGGGTCGCCGGCGAGCGCTTCGGCGATGCGGTGGTACATGGTGGGGACGCCGAAGAACATCGTGCCGTGCGCCGCCAGTTCACGGGCGACCGCGGCGGTTTCGAAGCGGCCGATGTGGTGCACGGCGCCGCCCCGGCGCAGCGGGCCGAGGATGCCCAGGATCAGGCCGTGGACGTGGAAGAGCGGAAGGCCGTGGACCAGTACATCGTCTCCGGTCCACTCCCAGGCGCCGGCCAGCGCGTCCAGGGTGGAGGTGATCGCCCGGCGCGGCAGGACGACACCCTTGGGCGGCCCGGTGGTGCCGGAGGTGTAGACGATCAGCGCGGGTGTCGCGGCGGACGGCTCATCGGGGAGCGTCGGCGGTCCGGACGCGGGCCGTACGTCGATGTCGATCCGGTCGATGCCGGCGAGCACGGGCGGGAGTACGTCGCCGGGCGCGGCGAGGACCAGCGACGGGGCGCTGTCGGACAGGATGTGCACCAGCTCGCGCTCGCCGGTCCGCGGGTTGAGCGGTACGGCGGGCACCCCGGCGAGCAGGGCGGCGACGACACCCACGGCCGTCTCCAGGGTGGGCGTCGCCCAGACGGCGACCCGTCCGGCGCCGGCGAGCCGGGCCGCGTGGGCTCCCGCCGCCGCGGCCAGTCCGGCGTGGCTGAGCGACCGGTCGCCGAAGGTCAGCGCGGGGCGGGCCGAGCCCGCGGTCAGGGCCGGGAAGAGAGAGGACATGGGTCGGGACTCCTCAGTACGGGGGTTTGCGGGGGCTGGTCGGTAAGGGATACGGGAACTGGGCTACGGGACCGGCTGCTTTCCGGGCGGCCGGTGACGGGTCTGCTCCTCTCAGACCACCCCGACCCTCTTACCCGGTACGCCACCGGGCTGCTCACGGGGCGCACGCGACCGCACCACCAGTTGTGCCACGCCGGTGACGACGAGGTTCGGCAGCAGCGCCACGAGGCCCGGGTCCATTGTCCCGAGATCCACGCCGCCGAAGGTCAGCCAGGTGAGGACCGCCACCCCGGTCAGGATGCCGAGCAGGACGGGGACGGCGTCCAGGCGCACCTTTCTGGCCAGTCCCATGGTGATGGCCGGGGCCAGCTGGCTGAGCCCGCCGAAGGTGAGCAGCAGCAGATTGGCGAGGAGGTCGGGGCGGGACAGCCCGAGACAGAGCGCGAGGGCCGCGGCGGCGACCGCGCACACATGGTTCGTGCGCAGCTGGGTGCGCTCGCTGCGGGCGCTCAGGACATTGCGGGACAGCAGACTGGAGATGCCCACGATGATGGCGGCGGACGGCACCATCGCGGCCGACGCGGCGGCCACCGCGACCACACCGACCAGCCAGCCGGGCAGGGTCTGACCGGCGAGGGTCAGCGCCACCGCGTTCCCGGGCGAGTGGGGCGACACCATGAGGATACCGGCGAAGCCGACGACGACCGGGATACCGAGGGCTATCTGGTAGAGGGGCAGCCAGACGGCGTTGGAACGCAGCGCGCGGCCGCTTCGGGCCGCGAGGACCGGGGGCCACAGATGCGCCATGGTGCCCAGGCCGCCGCCGATACCGGAGATGATGACGGCACTGACGAAGAAGGTCGCGTCGTAGTCCTTCTGATGCAGCGTCAGCAGGTCAGGGCGGGTGTCGCGCACGGTCTCGAAGAGACCGCCGATGCCGCCCTTCACCGAGACCGCGACCCCGATGAACAACACGAGGAGCCCGACGACCATCAGGGCGTCCTTGAGATAGGCGACGCGGGCGACTCCGCGGATACCGGACCACAGCACGAAGCCGACGGTGAGGACCGTCGCCAGGATCATGCTGAGGTTGCCGCCCGTGCGGCTGCCCGTCGCCAGCTGGACGATCAGGCCGAGACCGGTGATCTGCAACTGGAGGTAGGGCAGCAGGAAAACGGCCCCGACGACGGCGACGACCTTGCCGAGGAGCGGGCTCCGGTAGCGCTCGGCGAAGAAGTCCGCCTGCGTCAGATAGCCGTGCTCGCTCCCGAGTTGACGCATCCTCGGAGCGGTGAAGTACTGGAGGACGAAGTTGATGGCGAGATAGCACAGGGCGTACGAGGCCGCGACTCCGCCGCCGAAGGCCAGTCCCGCGAGTCCCAGGAAACTGAAGGTGGTGAAGGACTCGCCCGCCTGCAGGAACCAGGTGGTGAAGGTGGAGAACTTCCTCTCCCCCACGGTCCATTCACCGAGCGGCCCCCTGGCCGGCCGGTGTCTGCCGATACCGACCACGGCGATGGCCAGCATGCCGATCGTGGCGATGACGCTGGTGCTGTTCATGCCGGGGTCTCCGTCTCGGTGTGGTGCTCGCCCGCGTCGGCGGGCCGGGCGAAGCGGTCGGTGAGCGCGAGCCCGGCCGTCGTCCCGGCCGTCCACAGCAGGCACCAGGCCAGCACCGAGGGGACACCGAGCCACAGGTACGGACCGTTCACGAAGGGCAGGAACGGTGTGCAGATGAACGCCATGACGGGCACGACGGCCCAGATCACGTGCAGTTTCCTCATGGGGACTCCCTGGGTGCGACAGCTTCAGGCAGGGGGAAGGACCGGCCGCCGGCGCCCGTGCCGGGTCACGGCCTCATAGGCGGCGCCGACTTCGAGCACGGCCGCGTCGGCGCGCGGCGGGCCCACGATCTGCAGGCCGACGGGGAGTCCGGCGCAGGTGAAGCCGGCGGGCACCGAGAGGGCGGGTGTGCCGAGTACGGAGAGGAAGTACGCGGAGCGCATCCAGTCGAGGTAGCTGTGCTGCGGCTGCCCGTCGATCTCGGTGGGGTACTCGTCGTCGACGGGGAACGGGGAGACCTGGCTGACGGGTGCGAGCAGCACGTCGTACCGCTCGAAGAAGCCGGTCGCGGCCAGATGGATGCGAGTGTGCTCGGCGGTGGCGCGGGCGAGGTCCGCGCCGGTGAGCCGCCGTCCCTCCTCGATGTTCCGGATGAGGCTGAGCTTGAGCGCGTCGGGCCGCTCGTCGAGGAACGCCCCGAAGCCGAGGCTGAACGCCTGGGCGCGCAGGGTCCGGAAGACGTACTCGGCGCCGGCGAGGTCCGGGCAGTCCTCCTCGACATGGCAGCCCAGCTCCTCGAAGACCGCCGCCTGCCCGGCCAGGACGTCGGACACGTCCGGGTCGACGGGCACCCGCCCACCGAGGTCGGGCGCCCAGGCGACCCGGAGCCCCGTCAGATCCCTGCGGGCCGGAGGCGGTCGGAAGGTGTAGCCCGGTGACTCCAGGGAGAGCGGGCAGCGGGGATCCGGCCCGGCCATCGCGGACAGCAGCAGGGCGGTGTCCGCGACCGTACGGCCCATGGGGCCCGGTACCGCGAGGGTGTCCCACACATCGCCGGACGGATGGGACGGCACCCGGCCGGGCGTGGGCCGCAGCCCGACGACGTTGCAGAAGGAGGCGGGGTTGCGCAGTGAGCCGCCCATGTCGCTGCCGTCGGCCAGCGGCTGCAGCCCGGCGGCGAGCGCGGCCGCGGCGCCGCCGCTGCTGCCACCGGCCGAGCGCCCGGTGTCGTACGGGTTGCGGGTCGCGCCGAAGACGGGGTTGAAGGTGTGCGAACCCGCCGCGAACTCCGGCACGTTGGTCTTGCCGATCCGGATGGCGCCCGCCGACTCGATGCGCTGGACGAGGAGTTCGTCCTCGTCGGGCACATGGTCGGCAAAGAGCGGCGAGCCGTGTGTGGTGCGCATTCCGCGGGTCAGGTGGGTGTCCTTGAACGCGATCGGCAGCCCGTGCAGGGGGCCGGTCGCCTCACCCCTGGCCATACGTTCGTCGGCCCCGGCCGCCGCGCGGAGTGCGCCTTCCTCGTCCAGCGTGACGATGGCGTTGACAGCGGGATTGACCCGCGCGATGCGGTCGAGGTGAGCCCGGACGACCTCACGGGCAGAGAGGTCGCGGCTGCGCAGCCGCTCCGCGAGGTCCGTGGCGTCGAGCATGCAGAGGCCGTCGGCCGTGTCTTCGATCATGCGGCACACACTGAGGGTGACTGACCATATAAGTCAACACCTCTGCATGGGTGAGTGTTTCAGACGCAGATTTGCCCTTCTTGAAAATTATGGTCGGGGTGCGGCTGTCAGGTGCGGCGGCGCAGGAGCGGGGTGGCCGTCCCGCTCCGCTTCAGTGCCTCGACCACCAGATGGGACTGCACGGCCTGCACCCGCCGCACCCACGGCGCCGCGGTCAGGAACTCGTGCAGCGCGGCTTTCGAGGGCTGAGTGACATCCACGAGCAGCTGGAACTCCCCCATGACCACGGCCGCGTACCGCACGAGCGGCGATGCCACGAGCAGCCGGCCGACGTCCTCCACCTCATCGGGGCGCGTCTTGATCCACAGCAGCGCCTCGACCGGGAGTCCGAGCAGGGCGGGCTCCACGCAGGCCCTGATGCTGACGAGCCCGTCGCGGGTCAGCGACTCCACGCGCCGTCGCGCGGTCGCCAGCGAGACGCCGGCCACCGCGGCCAGTTCCTCGTGTGTGCACCGGCCGTCCTCGGCCAGCGCCCTCAGGATCGCCCGCTCCTCCGGGCCCACCTCGGAGTCCGGCACACCGACGCCGTCCGCGACGGGAGACCGGCCGCCGAGTGCCGCGATCTCGTCCTCGTCCAGGATTTCCGGCTGCCACTCGTGCACCGTACGGAAGTACCGCAGGACGGGCGAGACGTTCTGGGCGAGGAGTCCGGGCAGGGCGGGCACCTCGTCGAGCATCAGGTGTGCCAACTGCCCTGGTGAGCACTGCAGTTCGGCCACACAGTCGACAGCTCCCGCCAGTACGTAACTGAAGATCGCGTCGTCGCGCCCGGCCGCGGCGGCCGCCGCCTCCCGTACGGCACCGGGGCGGCAGTTCATCCGCAGGATCACGGTCTCCCCGCGTACCACCAGGCCGGTGACGGACACCCGGCCGCTCTCCAGGAGCCGCAGACCGCGCCGCGCGACCTTGCGCTCCGGCTCCCCGAGCGCGGCGGCGATGCGCCGCCAGGGAGCCCGCCCGTCGATCTGGAGCGCGGCGGCGATACGGCGGTCGAGGGCGTCGAGTTGCTCAACGGGCGATGTCACAGTCGTCGGAGGCGTCACCACGCGACCCTATGCGGTCCGTGTACGCGGCTCGGGGCCCGGCGGAGGATATTCCCCTCCGCCGGGCCCCGGGTTGCGCCTGGCAGTCACACCGGCCGGCCGTGCCGGCTCAGAAATAGTGCTTGCGTCCGCCGACCTTGCGTCCGGTCGCCCCCAGGATCCACAGGACCGCGCCGACCACGACGAGCACCCCGCCGACCGTCGTCAAGAGCGAGACACCGACCACCAGGCCGATGATGAGCAGAATTGCACCAAGAACAATCATGACAGCTCCGATCTTCACATCTCTTCGGTACGTGCGGGTCTCGTCGCGCGAGATCCGCCGCACCCTTTCCCTGCCCGCTGCGTTCCGGGCCAGGTGAATCCCGGCCTGCCACGCGATCGGCGGCTGCTGGATCCCTTCGTGCTCAACCGTGTGCCCCACCCCCGGCCACCCATGCACGCACAGATCACCGGCCTCCGGCGGGCGGCCCGTTCCGCACTCGCGGATCGAACCGTCGGGAGAACCAGAAAACTTCACGACCGGAGCACAACCATGAACAAACCGTGGGGATCGTCACAGTCGAGTTGGGCGCCCTATCTGGTTCGTCGTGATTTTTCCGGTGGCATGTCATGCGCTGGTCATCATATGAAGGTGCCGCGGCATCGAAGGCGTGTCGCAGTCAGCTACGAGTCGCTGCCGGTGGGCGCGGGCAGCGTGAGAGGACCAACACCCGTGTCAGGGAAGAACTTAAGAAGGACTCAGTTCCGGCTCGAGAGACCGGAGGGCCGGAACCGGAAGGGAAATATCCTGTCCGGCAGGTCCAGAAGGATGCGCGTCCTGCGCCGGACGGCCGTCGGTGTCGCTGCGCTGCTGTTCCTGGGATCCGGGGTGGCGACGGCGACGGCAGCCGACGGCGGCGGCTTCGTCCGCAACACGAATCCGAATGCCGCGCCGTCGACCCGGCCGGCCGCCGGGCCCGCGATGAACGCCATGGCCGCAGCGGCGTCCAGGCCCGTGTCGGGCAAGAACCCCTCGGCGGGGCCTGGCACGAAGGACACCTCCGGCGTCTGGCAGGTCAGCACCCCCAAGGTCAAGCTGAGCAACACCGTGACCAACTCCGACGGCAGCACGGCCGACCTCACCTTCGAGGTCTGGACCGCCGACTCCGCGGGGAAGGCCAAGACCCAGGTGGCCATCAGCGGCGACCAGTACGGCGTCCTGGTGTCCGGCTTCGTCAAGTCCGGTGCGACCGCATCCGTGACCGTGGGGGCCGGATATCTGAAACCGAACGTCGACTACGTCTTCCACACGTCCGCCTATGCCAAGGGCAGCGGTCTGTACGAGACGTCGTGGTCGCCCTGGGCCCGGTTCCGCGTCACGATGCCCGTCGACCTGACCCTGCCCAACCCCAATGCCTCGGCGGCGAACCCGGACCAGACGGCCCAGCCGTACACCAACACTTTGGCGCCGCCGTCTCCCTGGGCGACCACGGCCGCCCCGAGCCATGACCGCTCCGTCGCACCCGGGGCGTTCGGAACCCACTGCACCACCTCGTCGGACGGCGTGAAGGTGTGCGGTACGGCCGAGCCCTACGACGGCCACAACTTCACCCTCCACCGCGGCGCCGGCCCGCAGGCGACGGCCGCCGCACCATCGTCCCTGGTCAGCGGCTGCGACCCGGCCAACCCGCGGGCGGGCCTGTGGACCACGCGCTTCGAGGAGTGCTCGTCGTTCACATTGGAGTGGGAGGCGACACTCAACGACGCTCCCGTGGGCACAGTGAAGGCGCTGGTGGTCAACGAGCGTCAGCTCGACCCGAAGTCGGGGAACATCACCGAGCGGATCAACGTCACCGACGTGGACGTTCCGTCGACCATCCCCGCGTTCACCCTGGACCCCCCGAAGATCGACTGCGAGCCCTCAGGGAACTGCGGCGTCCAGGACGTCAGCGGCTGGACGGGTGCGGCAGCGTGGGTGCCGGGCGACCACCACAGCGTGTCCGCGGATGCCTCCTACATCTGGGGGCCGGACCTGACCGGACCGAACAGCACCAAGCCGCAGGTGATGAAGCTCGGCGTCGCCGTCGCACTGCAGGGCAACCCGAAGATCCCGGGCCAGACGGTGCAGACGACCCCCGCGTACTTCATGGACGTCGCGGGCGGCGACCTGGAGAACGGCGGGGCTCCCGACCAGATCCGCTGCGACAACACCAAGATCATCAGCAAGGTGCCGACCACCGGCTGCGTGTTCCACAACTACGTGCCGGCCTACACCTTCAACGCGGCGAAGTACCCCCAGGCGTCGTCGCACGCCTGGCTGATCCAGCACAAGCTGGCCAACCACCCCGGCAGCAAGGCCGACAGCAAGCCGCTGTACTTCCTGCCCGACGGTGACATCAGCGGCAACCGGACGGTGATCTGTCCCACCGGATGGGCGGCTGCGAATGGCGACACCAGCGCCCTCAACGGCGCCACGGACAAGGAGCTGAACTGCGACGAGTTCGCCTTCAACGCCACCTACAACAGTGGCGGGATGCCCTCGCTCGCGGGTGGCCTGAACCCGGTCAGCAGCGGAAACGCCTGTGTGCAGACCCTGGCGAGCAAGCAGGACGGCACCGTGCACCTGTTCAACATCGACGGCTCCACGCCGACCTGGAAGGAGGTCTGCGGGCGGTCCGCGATCTCCGGGAACGACAACAGCGGTTCGATGGCCGGGTTCGGGGCCTTCAACGCGAACCAGCGACTGCTGGACCGTGACCCGTACTGGCTGGACACCAACATGAGCGCGGCGTGCTCCGCCGACAGCGCGACCGTGAAGTGCACCATGACCGCGAACAACCGGTAGCAGCAACCCGGTTCACAGGGGGCAGCTCACGGAGAGCGGCTCACAGGGGCGCCGCGCCGAGAGGGCGCGGCGCCCCCACTGCAACCGGTTCACACCGGCGACGGCAGGTGCACCGCGGGCAGCAGCCCCAGCTCGATCTCCCGACGCGGCAGCGAGAGCCCAAGGGCGTCGCCCACCGCGGTGAACAGCCGCTTCGCCAACTCCTCGTCCTCGTCCTCGGGGTCGTCGCAGCCGGGGAAGGTGTCCCGCACCGCCCCGGCCGTGCGCATGGCCGCGTCCAGCGCCGCAAGCGTCCCGGGCCGGCCCCCCGGCGGAACCGCGCTCTCCAGCAGGCTGTCACCGGGCTCCCCCGAACCCACTTCGCCGGCCGTGTCGACGTAACACACCCATGGGTGCTCGTGCAGGAAGCGGTCCAGACAGATGAGTTCGTCGCCCTGCTCCACCAAGGTGTCCTGGCCCAGCCGGTCGAGGAAGACGAGGTGCCAGGTGGACCGCTCGACCTCCACGACGTACGACCACTCGCCGCTGCGGCCGAACATCGCCACGCTGTCGCCCGGGTCCACGCTCAGCCGGTCGAAGTCCTTGAACAGCGTGGGCCGTTCGGCCATGCGGCGGTCGGCACCGAGGCGGACCACGAAGTCCACCGGGTCGACGCCGCGCACCGCCGTGAGGGAGATGTCCGAGAGCATCCCGCTGCTGGCGATCGCTCCGCTGTACCAGTGCTCGCCGATCCAGGCCAAGCCGTCCGTCATCGTGCCGTCCCCTCTCCTCGTTCTCCGCGCACACGTTACCGAGCCCCGGCATGTGCACACCGCCCAGGAACGCGCCCTTCGCTCCGGGACATGGCGCAAAACGTGGGATGTGTGTCGTTGACGCCATCCGGCCCGGACCGCAGGGTGGAGGGGTGGAACAGCGCCGCACCGTCTTTGTGATCTTCGAGGGATTCCAGTCCCTCGACCTCTTCGGCCCCTACGAGGTCTTCCACCATGCCGGCCGGCTGACCGGCGGCTACTCCTGCCTCGTCACGGCGCCGCGGCCGGGCCTGGTCAGGTCCGGCAGCGGCCTTTCCGTACACGTTCCCCAGGGGGTGGCCGACCTGGACCCTGGCGGGTTCGACACCGTGGTGGTCGTGGGCGGCGGTGGAGTGGACGAGGCCCGGCACGACCCGGCGCTGACGGCCTGGCTCTCCGCCGCCGGGGCCGGCGCCCGGCGCGTCACCTCGGTGTGCAGCGGGGTGTTCCTGCTCGCTGCGAGCGGTCTGGCCGGGGGACGGCGGGTGACCACCCACTGGTCACGTGAGCAGCAGCTCGTACGGGAGCACCCCGACCTGGTCGTGGACTGCGACCCGATCTACCTCAGGGACGGGCCGGTGTGGACGTCGGCGGGAGTGACAGCCGGGATGGATCTCGCACTCGCCCTGGTGGAGGACGACGTGGGCCGGGAGGTCGCGCACGCCATCGCGCAGGAGATGGTGCTGTTTCTGCACCGCCCCGGCAGCCAGTCGCAGTTCAGTGTGTCGCTGTGGTCCGCGCAGCCGGCCACCGACCCCATCCGTGCCGCCGTGACGGCGATCCACGCCGATCCCCGCGCCCGGCACGCCGTCAACGACCTCGCCTCCCACGCCGGGCTGAGCCCCCGTCACTTCCAGCGCAGGTTCACGGGAGAGCTCGGCGTTCCGCCCACCACGTATGTCGAGGGCGTACGCGTCGAGGCCGCGAAGCGGGCGCTGGCCGAGAGCGACCATCCCGTCGAGACCCTCGCACGGCGGTACGGCTTCGGCACCGCCGAGACGCTGCGCCGTGCCTTCCACCGGCACCTCGGCGTCGCACCGTCCGACTACCGCGACCGGTTCCGGTCCACGAAGGAACACCGGTGACCGGAGATCCCGGTGCCGTAAGCATCCCGATGACCGGGAAGTACCCATTACCCATGACCCATGAGCAGGGAGCACCGATGACCACCTATGGACTGCTGATCTTCGACGGCGCTGAGGAGCTGGACTTCGCCGGGCCCTGGGAGGTGTTCACCGCCTCATCGATGCTGCGCGACCAGGCTGACACCGCGGTCCTCATCGCCGAGCAACCCGGCGCCGTGCGCTGCAACAAGGGCATGCGGGTCCTGCCGGACCACACCCTGGAGGACCACCCCGCGCTGGACGTCCTGCTGGTTCCGGGTGGCAACGGAACCCGCCGCGAGGTGTCCAACCCCGTACTCATGGAGTGGATCCGCGAGACCGCCGCCACCACCTCCTGGACCACAGCGGTCTGCACCGGCGCCCTCTTGCTGCACGAAGCGGGTCCGGCGCGCGGCCGGCGGGTCGCGACCCACTGTCTGTTCGAGGACACCCTGGAGGCCAGGGGTGACATCACTGTGGTCCGCGATACCCGCTACGTCGTCGACGGGTCGCTCGTCACCAGCCAGGGTGTCTCCGCCGGAATCGACATGGCCCTGTGGCTCGTCGGCCGCCTGCACGGCCGCGACCACGCACGCGCCGTCCGCCGCTACATCCAGTACGAGCCCGCGCCGCCCTACCTCGCCGACGAGCCGCTGGGCGCCTGAGACGGGTACGGCGGACGGGGCCTACTCTCTCCCCACAACTCGCCGCACCCGTAGGGTCATTGAACGCCTGCGAGGGAGGGAACGGACCATGCCGAAGGTCGCTGGACTGCTGTACTACCCGGTGAAGGGGTGTGGCGTCGTCTCGGCGACGGCCGCCACCGTGACGTCGGCCGGGCTGACGCACGACCGGAGTTTCATGGTCGTCAGCGAAGAGGGCGTCTTCATGACCCAGCGCCGTCACCCACGGCTCGCGCTGATCGCGCCCGCCGTCAGCGCGGACGAGCAGACCCTCACACTGCGCGCGGATGAGCGCCACGGGGCGGTGCGTGTTCCCGTGGACACGACAGGGCCACGCCGGGACGTGGACCTCTTCGGGAGTTCGTACCAGGGCATCGACCAGGGAGCCGCGGCCGCCCGGTGGCTGTCGGATTTCCTGGGCGTACGGAGCCGGCTGGTGCGCGTACCGCCGGAACACGACCGCGTCACCGACGGGCGGACGCCGGGCACTTCGGGCTACGCCGACAGCTGCGCCCTGCATATCGTGTCGGCGTCCAGTCTGGACCACCTCAACGGCAGGCTCCTGGCCCGCGGTGCGCATCCGCTGGCCATGAACCGCTTCCGGCCCAACATCGTGGTGGACGGGTGGGCCGAGCCGCACACCGAGGACCGCGCCCTCCGAATCCGGGTCGGCGACGCCGAACTGAGGTACGCCAAGCTCGCCATCCGGTGCGCCGTCACCCTGGTGGACCAGGAGACAGCGGCCAAGGCCGGCCCGGAACCGATGCGCACGCTCGCTCTGTACCGCAGGGCGGCCACAGGCGGTGTCGCGTTCGGCTCCAAGTACGCGGTGCTGCGGCCGGGGAAGGTCTCGCTGGGTGACGCCGTGGAAGTCACCCGGTGGGGTGTCTCCGAGCTGCACGGCCCGACCGGCCGGTCATGACCCGTCGGTGACACTGGACCGGTGGTGTTCGTCGGCCGGTGATGCCCGCCGACCGGTGGTGACCGTCAGCCGGTGGTGCCCGTCGGCCGGGTGATGTTCGGCAGCCCCCGCCGCGACAGCGCCCGTCGGCGGGCCCCTCACGGAACCGCCACGGCGGGCCCGGTCCGCGGTGGGCCGGTACGGACCGCGATCAACGCCACATCGTCGGTTCCGTCGCTCGCCAGCCCGGCGAGCAGTTCGTCGCAGAACACCTCCAGCGGCTTACGGGCAAGGGCTGCCGCGTGCTGCCGCAGTCGGGCCAGGCCGCGGTCCAGCCCTTCAGCCCGGCGCTCGATGAGACCGTCCGTGTACAGCAGAAGGGTGGATTCGGGCGGCAGCCGTTCGATGGCTCCCGGGCGGTGCTCATCGGGGTCCATCCCCAGCAGCATGCCCCGGCCGCCGTCGAGGAAGCGGGTCTCCCCCTCGCGGGTCACCAGCAGGGGCGCGGGATGCCCCGCGACCGAGTAGTGGAACTGCCAGGACTGGTCGGGCGCCGTCTTCTCGACCAGTCCGTAGACGCAGGTCAGCGTTTGGTGCGGGGAGAGGATCTGGTGCGCGGCGTCCAGCCGCGCCAGGATCTTGCCGGGTGGTTCCTTGCGGTCGCAGGCGATACCCCGGAGCACGTTGCGGGTCTGGCTCATCATGATCGCCGCATGCAGATCGTGCCCCGCGATATCGCCGATGATCAGTGCCAGGGCGCCGTCGGGCAGCACAAAGGCGTCGTACCAGTCGCCGCCGACGCGCGCGGTGGCCATCGCCGACCGGTACCGGGCCGCCAGCTCGAGCGGCCCGTGCGCGGGCAGATCCGGCAGCAGTGAGCGCTGCAGGTGCTCAGCGGTGTGCTGCACCTCCGAATGGAGGCGCGCGTTGTCGATGGCCAGCGCCACCCGGTGGGCGAGATCCTCGACCAGCGCGAGGCTGTCCTCCGTCAGCGCCGCCTCCCGGCGGGTACGCGCCAGGGTCAGCACCCCGAACACCTGACGCCGCGCCCGCAGCGGGGCGACCACCGCCGTGTCGGTCTCCAGCCTCCGGAAGAGTTCGAGTTCACGTGCCAGCAGCGGGTCGTCGTCGGCACGCGGGGAGCGGAAGTCCGTGAGCAGCACCGGCCCCACGCCTTGCAGCGCACGGGCCCAGCCGGCCTCGGACCCCTCGGCCGACGGCAGGAGCCCCTCGTACAGGCCGGGGGCCGCCCTCTCCGCCTCCCGGTGTTCGACGGCGACACGGCGCAGCTGTCCGTCCCCGTCCAGCAGGTCGACGGCACACCAGTCGGCGAGGCCGGGGACCAGGGTGCGGCAGAGCCGCCGGATTCCGGTGTCCGTGTCGAGGGTGCTGGCCAGGGCTTCGGCGGCATTGATGAGGAGGGTGAGCCGGTCGAGTGCGTGCTGCACTTCTTCGTCGACCTCGTAAGGCTCGTCGTCGGCGGCGGCACGCCCCTCCCCCGGCGGACGGGCCTTCTCCGCCGGACGGTCCGCCCCCGGCGGACGGGCCTCCTCCGCCGGGCGGTCCTTCTCCGGCTTCCCGGCCGAGGGGTCCTGCAGCGCGCACATGTCGGCTCCTTGCCTCCGCTGCGGACGGCCGCGTCGAAGGGGAAGGCCGCCCGCCCTCATATTCTGCGACCCACCACGTGCCCCGGCATGTCCGGTACGCGCGCCGTACCTGCGCGGTGTCCGGGGCGGCGGCTGCCGGGCCTGCGGCGCTCCCCGGCAGGGTTCGTCCGTACCGGGTCCGTACCAGGCCCGCACCGGTTCCGCGCTGGGTTCCGCGCCCGCGCTGCGCCCGCGCTGACCGAGCTGTCCGTAACACCGCTTCATCACTTGAACACCGCTCCATCACCCGCCACTTCGCCCTCCCGGTTCTCGGGACCCCCGGGACCCCCGGGACCTTCGCACCGCCGCCGCCCTCTCGCCGCCGAGGAGGCGCGGGAAGCGGCCACGGCTCCACCGGTAGCCGAGCGCGACGGCCGCGACGAGTACGGGGACAGCGATGTATCCGGCTGCGAAGGGCGCGATCACGACCGTGAGGACCAGGGCCGTCAGGGCGTACCCCCGAGCACGGCCGGTCAGCAGCCGTGCCCCGGCCGCCGTGCCGATGAGGTAGGTCACCAGGACGAGGGAGGCCGGCAGGCGGACGACGTCCTCCGTACCCCAGCCGCCGAGCCGCGTGACCACCAGGCCGGCCGCTCCGATGCCGCCCACGGCCAGCACCCCGGCCACCGGCACGCCGCGCGCGTTGCGGCGCGCCAGGGGGGCCGGGAGCCAGCCGTCCCTCCCGAGCCCGTAGCCCAGCCGGGAGACGGCCGCGATGAAGGCGTTGGTGGTGCCGAGGCTGATCACGGTGGCGAGGACAGCGGCGGCGACGGTGGCGCTGAACCCGAGCCCCGCCCCCAGCACCTGGCCGACCGCGATCCGGTCCAGCCGGGCGTTGCCGTAGGTCCCGGTGCCGACGACGGCGAAGGAGACCCCCAGGTACAGCACGACGACCACGGCGACCGTCGTCGCCGTCGCCCGGGTCAGGTCGCGGTGTACGTCGCGGAACTCGCCCGCCAGATGGGCGACCGCCTCCCACCCCGCGAAGGCGAAGAACAGCACGACGGCCCCGTCGGCGATACCGGACAGGCCGTGCGGCGCGAAGGCGGAGAACGAGGAGAACGCGGACGCGTGGACATGCGCGAAGGCGGTCAGCGTGGCGGCCAGGAGCAGCAGCGCCACACCGCCCGAAAGGGCGAGCTGTACGCGGCCGCTCAGCCGCAGCCCCACCAGATTGGCCGCGACTGCCAGCGCGAGAATGACCGCAGCGAAGAGGAACGCGCGGTCCTGGTCCAGGCGGAGCGCGGCAGCGATGTAGTAACCCCCGGTCAAAGGGACGATGGTCTGCCCGACCGACCCGGCGACGAAGTAGAACCACCCGGCGAGCCCGCCCGCCGTCGGCCCGAAGGCGCGGGTGGCGTAGGTGGAGATGCCTCCGGGGTCGGGGAATCGGGTGGCCAGGGCGGCGAACGTCATCGCGAGCGGCAGGCCGAGCAGCCCCATGAAGAGCCACGACACGAGGGACGCGGGCCCGGCCAGCGACGCGACCTGGCCGGGCAGTACCAGCACTCCGGCGCCGAGTACGGCCCCGACGTACAGAGCCACGGCCTGTCCGTAGCCGATCGTGCCCTGCGGAGGGGAGGCTTCCGCGGTACTGCTGTCGTGCGTGTTCGGGGGGTGCCCGGTGGCGCTCATTCCGGTCCTTCTCTCTCGCGGCGGTCTCCCCCAGGTTCGGTATTCCGCTGCCCGCGGACCAGTGGCAAGCTTGCCGACATGCGAACGGATCCTGCCGCGCACCGCGTGGCGCTCGCCGTGACGGACCAGGCGCCGCTCTTCGAACTGGCGGTGCCCTGCGAGGTGTTCGGCATCGACCGCCCCGACCTGGCCGACCCGTGGTACGAGCTGCGGGTGTGCGCGGCCGGCCCCGGTACGACGGTCGCGCACGGTTTCGTCGCGCACGGCGCCGCCGGCCTGGACGAACTGGTCAGCGCGGACACGGTCGTGGTGCCGGCCTGCGCGAACGTGCACCGTACGCCGCCGCCCGAGCTGGTCGACGCGGTCCGGGCGGCCCACACGGCCGGGGCACGCATCGCGGCCATCTGTTCGGGCGCCTTCGTCCTGGCGGCGGCCGGCCTCCTGGACGGGCGCCGTGCCACCACCCACTGGATGCACGCCGGTGAACTCGCCCGCCGCCACCCGGACGTGCGGCTTGATCCGAAGGTGCTCTACGTCGAGGACGGCGGGGTCCACACCTCCGCAGGCACCGCCGCCGGTATCGATCTCTGCCTGGAACTGGTGCGTATCGACCATGGAGCCGCCGTGGCCAACGCGCTCGCCCGGCGCCTGGTGACACCTCCGCACCGCACGGGCGGCCAGGCCCAGTACGTCGAACTGCCCGCGGTGGCCCGCGACGACACCACCCTCGGGCCGCTGCTGGAGTGGGCCAGGTCCCGGCTCGACCGGCCCCTCACCCTCACGGACCTCGCACGCCGGGCCGGCCTCAGCCGCCGGACCCTGGCGCGCCGCTTCGAGGAGGCGATGGGGGTGCCGCCCATGCGCTGGCTCCAGCAGGAACGCATCCGCCGCGCGCAGCACCTGCTGGAGACCAGCACACTGCCCGTGGAACAGGTGTCCGCTGCCAGCGGCCTCGGCAGCGCGGCGAATCTACGCCGTCATTTCGTCCGCTGCGTGGGCCTCGCACCCCAGGCGTACCGCCTCGCCTTTCTGGGCACAGCGCCTCCGTACGGGGAGAGTTCGCCGCTCCGGCGGCCGTAACGGACGAGCCACGGCAGCGGTCGACGCGCCGCCCGGGTCCCCGCGTCGAGCGAGGCGACCGGCCCTCCGCGATGGGCCTGCGGCGCACCCGGCAGGGTGATGCTCCGCATCGCCGCCACGAACCGGGCCAGGTCCCCGGCCAGCAGCACCGGCTCGCTCAGGGCTCCCGCCTCGGGATTCTCCCCCGCCGGCCACCGGTACACCGACCACGGCCACGGATACCCCTCCACAGGCTCACCCTCCCCCAGCAACTCGGGGATGGCCATGGGCAGGTGAGGCGCGAGCCGGGGCAGCCAGATCCGCTCCGCCAACACGTCATCGGCGCCGCCCCGCACGAGAGGCAGCCATACAACCGCAGCTCCCGCAGCACTGCGACCCCGCCGCAGCGCACGCGCTCCGGTACGTCAGCAGATCCGGGCCTCGATGTGGGCGAGCTGGGCGGCGAGGATTTCCTCGAACGCGGCGTCGCGGTCCGCTCCGAGGGGGCGGATGTCGCGGGCGAAGTGAGCCAGGGCGGGGAAACGTTCAGGGTCGGCGCCGAGCACCGCGACGCGGAACTGCTCCATGCCCTGTTCGTACTCCTCGGGGGTGATGGTGCTGATACCGGCCTCGGAGGCGATCAGCGAGGCGAGAAGAATCGCGACACGGTGGTACCGCGCCGGGATCTCCTCCTCGGGCAGGCCGGACACGCGCAGAGCCTCCAGCAGCTCCTCCATGACCAATCGGGATCCGGTGCCGCCTGACGCGTAGCGCCCCCACACCGAGGCGAGTTGGGGCTGCTCGCCGAATGCCGCTCGCAGGCGCAGGGCCAGCGCGGTGACGCGCTGCTTCCAGTCGCCCTCGGGACGGTAGCCGTCCATGGCGGCCAGCAGGATCCGGTCGGCGACCGCGCGCAGCAGTTCGGTCTTGTTACGGAAGTGCCGGTAGAGGCTGGAGGAGTCGGTCCCGAGCGCTGCGGCGAGCTTGCGCACGCTGAACGACTCGGCGTCGCCCGTGCGCAGCAGTTCCGCTGCCGTGTCCAGGATCTCCTCGGTCGACCATCGCCTTCGGCCAGTCATCGTGCCCCTCTCGTCCCGGGCTCAGCCTAACGTATGCACTTGGCAATGCACGCGGTGCGTGCATAATGAGGGCAACACTGCTGGACGTCACGACAGACCCGGCATCCAGCCGGGAGACGAGAGGGAGTCATGAGCGAGATACCCGCCACGACACGGCCGCCTGAGCCGGACTTCTCGGCGATCACGGCCACAGAACTGATCGCCTACCGCGACGCGGAAAACCGCTTCCGGGCCTCCGGTGCGGCGCGGACGATCCTCGGGGAGCCGGACCCCGGTGCCGCGATCGGCTGGCAGGAGATCGAGCTGCCGGGCCGCGATCTGCCGGTGCGGGTTCACCGGCCGGCCCCGGCAGGAGACGGCGAAGCCGCGGGCCGGGCCGACCTGCCGCTCGTGATCCATGTCCACGGCGGCAGTTTCGTGGGCACGGCGGTGCAGTGCGACTGGACCAACAGCCACCTCGCCGCAAGGCTCCCCGCCCTCGTCGTCTCGGTCGAACACCGCCTCCTCGCCCCCGACAGCCCGCTCGCGAACGCCGCGGACGACGGCTGGGACGTGCTCCAGCACGTGGTGCGGCACGCCGCGCGGTGGGGCGCCGACCCGGCGCGCGCAGCCGTATTCGGCGAGAGCTGCGGCGCGCTGATCAGTGCGCTGACGGCCATTCGGGCCCGTGAGGCCGGCCTGGAACTCAGGGCACAGGTGCTGGTCAACCCGGCGGTCGACGTGTCCGGGACGATGTACGACTACCCCTCGGTCGCCGCGTACGCGAGCAGCCCGACCGGGATCCTGCCGCAACTGAGGCTCTTCCAGCGGCTCGCCGTCCCGCCGGGAACCGACGGCCGCGCCCTTTCGCCGCTGCACGCGGACGACCTGAGCGGGCTCGCCCCGGCGCTCGTGGTCGTACCCACGCAGGACGCGGTCGCCGATCACGGGCGCCGCTATGCGCAGCGGTTGCGCGCGGCAGGGACCCCCGTGCGGCTTTCCGAATACCCGGGAGCGAAGCACGCGTTCCTCACCCTGCCCGGCGTGGAACCACAGGCCCGGCCCGCCCGGGCGGAGATCCTCGCGTTCCTCCGGGCGGCCCTGTCGAAGTGACGGAGACAGGTTGCCCGTTCGCGAATCACGCTTCTTCGGGATGCGGGACTTCGCACAGCGGCCGTGCCGGGACAGTCTGGTCCCATGAACAACTTTCCGGCCCGCCGTCTCCGGCACATCGCATCGGCCCTGCTCGTCGTGACCGCCCTGGGCGCCTGCGGTGGACACTCATCCGCCCCTGCCCATCACACACCAGCCTCTTCCGCACCGGCCTCGTCCGCGCCCGCTTCAGGGGCATCGGCGCGCTCCGCCGCACCCGCCCTCAAAAAGCTGGAACACCGCTACGGCGCACGGCTGGGTGTGTACGCGCTGGACACCGGTTCCGGCCGGACCGTCGGATACCGCGCCGACGAGCGTTTCGCGTTCGCCTCCACGTACAAGGTGCCGGCCGCCGCCGTTCTGCTGCGTACCGTGTCGGACGCCGACCTCGACCATGTGATCACTTACCGTGCCGCCGACCTCCAGGACTACTCGCCGATCACCCGCCCGCACCTGTCCACCGGAATGACCCTGCGCGCCCTCATCGACGCGGCCCTGCGGTACAGCGACAACACCGCGGCCAACCTGCTGCTCGACCGGATCGGCGGGCCGAAGGCGCTCCAGCGGGCCCTGCGCGGTCTGGGTGACAGCACCACCCATGTCGACCGTGCGGAGCCTGGCGTCAACACCGCCGTGCCGGGAGACGTACGCGACACCAGCACACCGCGCGCCCTCGGCACCGATCTGCGGGGGTTCGCCCTCGGCGGCCTCCTGCCCGCGAAGCGCCGGGACCAGCTGAACACCATGCTGCTCCACAACACCACCGGCGGGCCCTACATCCGTGCCGGGGTCCCGGCCGGCTGGAAGGTCGGCGACAAGACGGGTAACGGGGGCTACGGAACCCGCAACGACATCGCCGTTCTCCGGCCACCACACGGCAGCCCTGTCGTCCTCGCCGTCCTCACTGACCGCGGCCGTCCGGACGCCACTTCCGACGACGCACTGATCGCGGACGCCACCAAGGCCACACTCGCCGCCCTGCGTTGACCCCGCACGCACGGCAAGCGATCGCACCTGTTTCGAGCCGAAAGCGTGCGCTTGAAAAAGAAACCAGAATCTCATCACCGCAGATCAGAAGGCAGTTTACGATGAGACCAATTCATTTTGTCCACATGTTGGACACGCGCCCCTCGCACCCCTCCCACCGTATGAGCTGCCCGAATTTCCCCGTACGGCGCCCTGAACGGACACCCGCGTCCGAAAATCGATCAGCGACGTGCGGCAACTCTCCGCACCGGTCAGACTCCTGTCCGCAACCAACCACCCCCCTCCGACAGGAGATTCGACATGCGGCACAGCCTCAAGACGCTCGGCGCGGTGGCACTCGCGGCGGCGGCCTGTGTGACGGGCATCGCGGGAACGGCACACGCGCAGACGGCGACCATCTACGCCCCTTCCGCGCTGGTCCTCACCATCGGCCGCGGAGACGAGGCGGCGTCGACGGTCGTCCGCGCCGTCACCCTGAGCTGTGCGCCCCAGCCGCGGGGAACCCACCCCGCGAGCCAGGCCGCGTGTGCCGAACTGGAGGCGGTCGGCGGGGATTTGACGCTGCTCTCCGGCGCCCCCACGGACGAGCGGTGTTCACTCCTCTGGGCACCCGTGACCGTGACGGCCGACGGCGTCTGGCAGGGCCGGCGGGTGGCCTGGCGGGCCACCTACGGCAACGCCTGCCAGATGAACGCGGCGCTCTCCGACAGCGCGGTCTTCACCTTCTGAGCCACCTCTCCTGACCTGCCGCGCGGCTGTGCGACCCCGTGAGCGAGCGGGGTCGCACAGCCACCGGCCGGGCAAACAGGCGCCGGGCACGTCAGTACTGGAGGACCTTTCAGTGCTGGAGGACCTTGGAGAGGAACTCGGCCGCACGGCCGGTCTCCGGATGGTCGAAGAACCGCTCCGGCGGCGCCGACTCCACGATGTGTCCGCCGTCCATGAACACGACACGGTCGGCGGCGCGTCGGGCGAATCCCATCTCATGCGTGACCACCAGCATGGTCATGCCCTCGTCGGCGAGATCCACCATCACATCGAGCACTTCGTTGATCATCTCGGGGTCCAGTGCCGAGGTGGGCTCGTCGAAGAGCAGCGCCTTGGGTTCCATGGCCAACGCCCGTGCGATGGCCACCCGTTGCTGCTGCCCGCCGGACAGCTCCGCCGGCCGGGCACGGGCCTTGTCCGCCAGACCGACCCGCTCCAGCAGAGCGCGCGCCCGGTCCTCGGCCGCGGCCCGCGGCACCCCGCGCACCTTCAGCGGGCCGAGCGTGACATTGTCCAGCACCGTGCGGTGCGCGAAGAGGTTGAAGGACTGGAAGACCATTCCGACATCCGCCCGCAGCCGCGCCAGCTCCCGCCCCTCCTCAGGCAGCGGAGAGCCGTTCACCGTGATGGCGCCGGAGTCGATGGTCTCCAGGCGGTTGACGCAGCGGCAGAGCGTGGTCTTGCCGGACCCCGACGGGCCGAGCAGGACGACGGTCTCACCGCCCCGGACGTCCAGGTCGATGTCGTACAGAACCTGATGCGCCCCGAACGACTTGCCGACGCCCCGCATATGGATGACCGGCTCGGCCGCGTCCTGCGCGGGAGGCCCGGCCGTGTCCGCCGGGGAGGGAGAGGAGGGCGGCATGTCACTGTCCCCCGGGTCCGTCGTAGATGTTCCACGGCAGGGGTGCGTAGGGGGCCTCGCAGGGCAGTCCCGCGGACACGTGGTACTCACCGGTCGTCAGGTCCACGATGTTGGAGGCGATAGTGCTGGTGCGCAGCAGCGGATCCACCTCGGGGTCCGGGTGGTTGCAGACCGAGTGCGGCAGACCGAAGTGGTCGGTGAGGCTCCGCTCGATCACCGTACGGACGTCCGCCGAAGCGGTACGTTCACGGGCCCCGCGCAGCGCCGCTTCGATGATCGGGACGCGGTAGAGCGAGTCGACCGAGAACGGGCGGTAGGTGGCGGCTAGTTGGGGCGGGACGTCCGCCTGGTAGTGGTTGCCGTGCACCAGGAGACCGTCCTGCGGATACAGCCACTGGTGCCGGGCCGGGGTGGTCTCCAGGTCGATGGCGACGCCGTCGCGGTGGGTGAGGAGCAGATTGGTGGGGATCTGCTGGCGTGCCGTGAAGGGGACCTGGAGGGCGTCCTTGTATCCGGCCCGGTCCAGGATCCGCCGCCGGATGAACGGCTGCGGTACGCCGATCTCGTCCCCGAAACGTCCGCCGAGCCCGTTGGCGTTGAGGGCGATACCCGCGGAGTTGGCCCCGTGCCTGCCGATCTGGCCCGCTTCGACGACCATCACCACGGTCGGCAGCGGCGGCTGGACGATACGGAGGGCGACGAGTGTCGCACCGGCGCCGGTGCGCCAGTCCCAGTTCTGTCCGCACCAGACGTGCCCGTCCCCGGCGGCGGGCGGCAGCAGGGCGAAGGACGAGCACCCGTCGGCGTCGGGTTCGGCGGCATCGGGTTCAGCGGCCTCAGCACCATCCGGGCCCGCACCGTCCTGACCCGCACCGGCCCGGCCCGTTTCGGCGCCCATCCGGGCGAAGGTCCGGTCGTAGGCGATCTCCCCCCGGGCGTTGAGCGCCATGAGGTCCAGGAGTCCGGTGCCCGCGCCTTCGGCGACGCCGCGGAGCTCCTCCAGGAGATCGGGGGCGAAGTCCTCGACGCAGGGCAGCCAGAGTCTGGCCCGCCGGGTGACCTCGTGCCACTCCAGCCCGGGGCGGCGCGCGAAGGACTCCCGGTAGAAGGAGAGAGCGGTCTCGATCTGCGGGCGGGCCGCCTCGCCGTACTGGCGCCCGCGCTCCCGGGGCGGCCCGGAAATCTCGATCAAGGGGATGGGGGGTGTCTGCATGGGGCTTCTCTCCGGAATGGCGCGCTCGGCGTATGTAGCATCCGCTACGAGTCGCTCGGGCTCTCGTAGCTACGGGCACCCGATAGTAGTAGTGGACACTACAGAGGAGTCAATACCCGTCATGACAACTACCGAAAGCGGCTCCGGCGCGACACAGCCCGGATTCCACACCCGCGTGGCCGAACGGCTGGCCCATCTCTCCCCGGCGGAGCGGCAGGTGGCGGAGTATCTGCGCAACCACGTGCAGGACGTGCCGTTCGCCACCGCCGAGCAGCTCGGCCAGGCCGCCGGGACCAGTGACGCCACTGTGGTGCGTACGGCCAAGGCGCTCGGCTACAGCGGCCTGCCGGAGCTCAAGCGGGAGCTGGGGCAGCGCTTCGTCGACAGCAGCCGCCCCTCGACCGTGCGGCGCCGGACCACATCGGGCGACAGCGACGCGGCCCTGGACCAGATCTTCGACGAGGCGGTGGACCGGTTGCAGCAGACCCGCCGCCTGCTGGACACCGCGTCGTTCGGGCGCGCGGTGGACCTGCTGGCCGGTGCGCGCGGAGTGACGGCCTTCGGGGTCGGGGCGTCGGAGCTGTCGGCCCGCCATCTCGCGCTCCGCCTGGGCCGCCTGGGGTTCCGTACACAGGTGGCCGCGGCGACCGGCTTCCAACTGGCCGACGCGCTGCTGCCGTTGACCGTCGATGACGTGGTGGTCGTGTACGCGCCCGGGCGTCTGCTGACCGACGTCGAAGTGGTCCTGGACCACGCGGCACGGACGGGAGCGGCGAGCGTCCTGGTCACCGACTCGCTCGGCCCCGTGCTCGGCGACCGGGTCGACGTCGCCCTGACCGCGCTCTACTCCAGCGGCGGCCTGGCGAGCGAGGAGCTGGCGGCCATCACGCTGAACGACGCGCTGCTCCTGGCCGTACAGGAGCGCGACGCGGCCCGCGCGTCCGAGGCCGGCGAGACCCTGAACCGCCTGCGGGAATCCCTGACCGGCCGTGACCCCGCGGTCTATGTGCCCAGGCGCCGGCAGCGGAGGCGGGGCACGGGCGACGACGCGAGCTGACGCGCCTCCGCCCCTTGACACGCCGTGGAGCACGACTATGGTGAGCGCACTACAGAGGTTCATCCTCTCGTAGTTTCTGCGACACAGTCTCTGTCTGCCTCCCCTGCCCGGACTCCGCCTCCACTCTCCAGTGACCAGGCCCGCCGTCCGCGGCCGTGAAAGGAACCCGGTCATGACTCTCCGGAGAACCGCTGCGCTCGTGGCCGCCGCCGCCTGCGCGGCAGCCCTCACCGCCTGCGGCTCAGGTTCGGCGCTGCCCGCGGCCAAGTCCGCCGGCGGCAAGGACCCGGCCACCGCACTGCTCTCGCGTGCCCCGGTGGGCAAGGACCTGCCCAGCACTCCCACCCTGGAGCGCATCCGGAAGAACGGACGGCTGACAGCCGCCACATCCGACACCGACCCGGGCTTCTCGGAGAAGAACCCGGTCACCGGCAAGTACGAGGGCTTCGAGGCGGATCTGACGGCGATGCTGGCCAAGTATCTGCTGGGCAAACCGGAGGTCAAGCACGTCGCGATCAACGCGGACACCCGGGAGGCACTGCTCCAGAACGGGACGGCGGACGCGGTCCTCTCCACGTACAAGATCACACCCGAGCGGCTGCGCAAGGTCTCCTTCGGCGGCCCGTACATGAACCTCGGTCAGGCGGTGCTCGTCCGCAAGGGGCAGTCGGCCCTCACCAAGGTGTCCGACCTCGACGGACGCAAGGTGATCACCACGGCGGGTCCATCGGTGGAGTCGCTGAAGAAGGTCGCCCCGCACGCCACACCGGTGGTCTTCCAGACCATCAGCCAGTGTCTCCAGGCGCTGCGCGACGGCCGTGGGGACGCCTTCGTCAACAATCAGGCCGTCATCGTGGCCCGGGCCAAGAAGGACACCACCCTGTCGGTGGCGCCCTTCACCTTCGGCGCCGCCGCCTACGGCATCGGACTGCCGAAGAACGACCCGGCGTTCACCGCGATCGTCGACGGATTCCTGCGCACCGTCGAGAAGCAGGGGCTGTGGAAGCAGTCCTGGACGGACAACGTCACTCCCCTGACCAAGGCCCCGGCGCCCAAGCCGCCCACCCCGGGGAACGCGGGCGCGGCCGCTTCCGCCAAGGCATCCGCCGACTCCTGAGAGGACGGGCCGTGAACGTCGTCGCCGACCACTTCGGTGAGATCCTGGCCGGGTTCGGACGCACCGTCCTGCTCACCCTCGTCAGTTTCGCCGCCGCCCTCATCCTCGGCGGCGTGCTCGGGCTCTGCCGGGTGGCGCCGCTGCGCGTGCTGCGCGCGGTGGCGTCCTGCTACGTACAGATCGTCCGCAACCTGCCGCTGCTGCTGGTCGTGGTGGTGACCGTGTTCGTGCTCCCGCAGCTCGGGCTCACCCTGCCGCTCGAGACATCCGTGACCGTGGGACTCGCTGTCTACATCGCCAGCTACATCTGCGAAATCCTGCGGTCCGGCATGGAGACGGTGCCGGCCGGACAGGTCGAGGCCGCCCGGGCCGTGGGGCTGAGCACCGCCCAGTGCCTGCGGCTGGTCGTACTGCCGCAGGCCCTGCGCGCGATGGTCCAGCCCCTGGGCAACATGTTCATCGCCACCGCGCTGGGCACGGCGGTGGGTTCGGTGGCAGGGGTCAACGAGTTGTCCGGGGTCATCCGGCAGCTGAACGTGCAGTACGTGGAACCGATCGCGCTGTTCGCGTCCGCGACCGTGCTCTATGTGGCACTCACCCTGGCGGGCGGGCTGATCACCGGGGGCCTGGAGCGCCGACTGCGGGTCCGCCGGTGAACAGGACGGAAGAGAGCACACCAGTGACGACCGGGACCAGGCCGCGCGGCGGCCCCACCGAAACCACTCCGCGGACCACCACCACCGGCCGCCGCCAACTCATATCCGCGCCACGCCCGTTGGGGGGCGCCGCAGGTGTGCTCTTCGAGCCGCCTGGCGAGCGCGGCCGCAGACGGCGCGGCATCGCGTCGGCGGCGGCGTCAGCGGTGGTGGCCCTGTGCGCGGCCGTGGTCCTCATCCAGCTGACCCGCCACGGGCAGCTGGACTGGGAGCGGTGGCAGCCGCTGAGCCAGGTCTCGATCCAGCGGTTCATCTTCAGCGCCCTGGGCAACACCGTGCTGGCGGGTGTGGTGTCCATCGCCATCGGGCTCCCGGTGGGCGCCGTCATGGGACTGCTGCGGCTCTCCCGGCGACGGCTGGTGTCCGTACCGTCGGGTGCGGTGGTGGAACTGCTCCGCTCACTGCCCCTGTTGTTCGTGGTGTATTTCTTCCTGCTCGCACTGCCCGCACTGGGCCTGCGGCTGCCACCGTTCTGGCAGCTCGTCATCCCCATCGTGCTGCACTCGATCGGCAACTTCGCCGAGATCTTCCGGGCCGGTGTACTCGCGCTCCCCCGCGGCCAGAGCGAGGCGGGTTACGCCATCGGCCTGCGGCACGGCCAGGTCATGCGGCTCATCGTGCTGCCGCAGGCGGTACGGGCCCTGCTGCCGACCATTATCGGGCAGGCGGTACGCGCCCTGAAGGACACCACCCTGGGCTACGTGGTCAGCTACCCCGAGCTGATGCATCAGGGCAACGTGCTGGGCTCCTACCTGGAGAACGACTTCCTCCAGGTCTACTTCGAGGTCGCGGTCATCTTCGTGGTGATGAACTGGCTGCTCTCCCGGCTCGCGGAGTGGGTGGAATCCCGCACGGCGGGCCGGACCTCCACGCCGGACCGGAGCACTGTGGCCGCTCGGCGCACAGCGGCTGTGCGCTGAGTCTGATTCTGAGGGAGTGTTCGGGAACGAGAACTGGAACGGCACCACAGCCCGAGCGAGAACTCGGTCTGTGGTGCCGGGCCGCGAGCCGGTCAGCCGCGGATCGCGGTGGTTTCGCGGGTGAACTGGCGGTGGCCGATCAGCTTGTAGGCCCAGCGAGCTGGGGCCGGCACGACCTGCAGGAACCTCTGCCGTTCCGCTTCATCGGTTTCCTCGGTGATGTGGCCGAGCAGGACCAGCCGCCGCGTCAGCGGAATCGCACTCATGCCGTGCTTGCCGAGCGCGTCCCATTCGCTTTGCGTCAGCGTGACCGAGGCGATCGGCAGCAGATACTGCTCCTCCTCAGCCAGGTGGTCGATCAGTGTCGGCATCGTGGCCTCGATGAGAGCCGCCATCCGCTCACCGCCGGCGGCGTCCGCGCTCGCCGTCCACGCCGGCAGCTCCGCGCCGATGGCCCCGACCGCATCGTTGACCTGCGTGTGCTGCGCATCCATCCGGTCCATCAGCTCCGGGTCGAGCACAGCTCGCTCGCGCAGCAAGGGAAAGAGCAGTTCGTCCTCGCCTGTGTGGTGCGTATGGAGGAAGTCCAGCATCTCCCGGGCGTGCACGCCGATGACCTTGGATCGCGCACGGTCATGGGCCGCGGAGCGGAAGAGTCGGGGGAGCTGACCGAACTCGCGCCGGATGACACGGTGGATCAGAACCATCTCGTGGGTATCGACGATCGGGCCGGTGCCGGCGTGTTCCCTGCCGGGCAGGGATGCGCCGGCCGGCGTTTCGGCTGCCGCCATCATGACTCCTCGGGGGTGATTTTCGGGGGTGCCGCTCGATGCCCTCGAAGCCCTGGATGCCCTTACGGGTGTCAAGGGGCTGCGGGACGAACGCTTCGGGCACCTGTGACGCGTGAGCGTCGGGCCGGTGTCAGGAACCGCTGACAGCGGCAGCGGCGCTCTGGACGGCTTCGCGCGCCGTGGTTGCCGGCCGGCCGATGAGCCGCACCAGGTCGTCGTCGGCGGTGAACAGTTCGCCGCGAGCCAGACCGGCATCGGCGTCGGCCACTGCGGCGGCCATCTCCGGGGGCAGCCCCGCAGCGGTCAGGGCGCCGGCGTAATCGGCGACCGGCATGTCCCGGTAGGCGATGTGGGTACCGAGGACGTCGCTGATCGTCGCGGCGAGTTCGGTCAGGGTCAACGGCGCTCCGCCGAGCTCGTACGTCGCTCCGAGGTGCCCGTCCTGTGTCAGTACCGCGACGGCGGCGGCCGCGAAGTCACGCCGGGCGGCCGCGCTGACCAGACCGTCGCGCGCGCTGCCCAACAGCGCCTTGTACTGCGTGATCATCGGGAGCTGGTCGGTGTAGTTCTCCAAGTACCACCCGTTGCGCAGGATGACGAACCCCGAACCGCCGGCCCGCAGATAGTCCTCGGTACGGCGATGTTCGTCAGCCAGCGTCATTCGCGCGGACGAGGCGTTGACGATGCTGGTGTACACGATCCGGGGCACACCCACCCGGGCTGCCGCGTCGATGGCGTTGCGGGCGTGGTCGAACCGCTCCCCGACCGTCGTCGTCGAAACCAGCAGCATCGTGTCGGCTCCCGCGAAAGCCTTGTCGAGGGTGCTCGGGTCGGCGAAGTCCGCGCGCCGCACCGTGACCCCCTTCTGGGCGAGGCCGGCGAGCTTTTCCACGTCCCGGCCGGTGGCCACGATCTGCGCGGGCGGCGTTCCGGCTGCGAGGAGTTGTTCGACGACGAGCCGGCCGAGATGACCTGATGCTCCGGTGATGACAGTGGACATGGTGTTTCCCTTCGACAGAGATGCGGTGTGTGCATGACGGCGTGCGTGGAGGCCCTCGGCGCCCCGCGGTGGCCGACCCGCCACTCAAGACTTCGAACTAGTCAGCTTTCTTTACTACCGTACCCATACAGCGGCACCGATGACAACAGCAGCAGGCGCGAAGCCGCCGAGGGGCAGACGCCGGGTGCGGAACGCGGCGCGCACAGCGCTGCCGCCCGTCACCACCGCCGGGCCACTACCCGGGCCAGGGACGATCCGGCCCGGCAGCGTTGACGTAGGGTGTGAACCTCGTGGGATCAGGTGAGCGATGGGGCCGAGAGCGGCATGAATGACGAGCAGCGGGTTGATCTAGGGGTGTCGTTGTTCATCCCGTACCGGTACAGCGAGGACCGGATTTTCCGGGCCATCCAGGACGCCGGGTTCGACGACTGGACCCTCACCCAGTGCCGGGTCTTCCAACGCATCTCCCCGGAGGGTTCGCGCCTCACGGACCTCGCCGACCAGGCACAAATGAGCAAGCAGAGCGCGGGCGTACTGGTCGACCAGCTGGAACACCTGGGCTACGTCCGCCGGGTCCCCGACCCCACGGACGGCCGCGCCCGTCTGATCGTGATCGAGGAACGCGGCCGGCGGGCGGTCGAGGTGGCCGCGGCGACACTCGACGAGATCCTCGCGGAGTGGAAAGCCTACTTGGGCACCCGCAACTTCACGCTGCTGCAGCAGATCCTGGATCAACTCCGCGAGATCACCGACCCGTACGCGCGGTAATCCCGGCCGCCCCGAGCCTCCCGCCGCCGACAACAGCAGACTTCGACACCCCCTCGATATGGTCAGAATTGCTGACGATATCGTCAAGCATTCTGATCATCTCTCCTACCCCGCATCGCATCGGTACGCCGTAGCATGGCCCCATGCGCGACGACACCCCTGACGAGACACGTCGTGCCCGTCTGAGCCGGACCTTCAACGAGGACGCCGAGCTCTACGACCGGGCCAGGCCGGGGTATCCGCCGCAGTTGTTCGACGACCTCGGCACACTGGCCGGCACCGGGCCCGGCTGCCGTGTGCTGGAGGTCGGGGCGGGCACCGGCAAGGCGACCATGCCGCTCGCCGAGCGCGGGTGCCGGATCACGGCCGTCGAGCTGGGCGCCGACATGGCCGCCGTGGCCCGGCGCAACCTGGCCGGGCACGACGCGGTAGAGGTCGTGACGGCGGACTTCGAGAGCTGGTCGCCGCCGGACGAGCCGTTCGACGCGGTGGTCTCGGCGACCGCGTTCCACTGGATCGACCCGGCAGTACGGATGGACAGGGCCGCCGACGCGCTACGGCCCGGCGGCGCCCTCGCCGTGGTCGGCACGCAGCATGTCGCCGGAGGCAGCGAGGAATTCTTCGCCGACGCCCAGCACTGCTACGAGCGTTTTGACCCGGCCACGCCTCCCGGGCTGCGGCTGCCCGCCGCGGAGGACCTCGACACCTCGTACTACGCGGACGAGGTCGCACGCAGCGGCCGGTTCGGCCCGGTCACCGTCAGGCGGTACCAGTGGGACCTGACCTACACCGCGGCGGAGTACCTGGACGTGCTGCGGACCTACTCCGGCCACCGGGCGCTGTCGCCGGAGGCCCGGGCAGGGCTGCTGAGGTGCATCGCCCGGCTGATCGAAGGACGGTACGGAGGCCGGATCACCAAGCGGTACCTGACGGAGTTGCGGGTATCACGAACAGTGTGACGGACCCCCGTCCAGCGGCCGGGCGAGCGCGGCGCACGGGCTTCATTCATAGTGCCGCAGATCGGGCCACATGGCGCCCCAGGGCTTGCGGGGGCCGGTGCAGACATAGACGTGTCCGCCCCATTCGATGTTGTGCACGCCGTACGGGTTCGACAGCGACGCGGCCACCCGGACATGGGTGAAGAACCGCCGCAGATGGCCGGCGTAGTCGGGCGCGTACTCAGGGGCCGGTGCCACGGCCACCACGGTCGTGGCGTGCGGATTGCCGGGGCCCCACCACCAGTCGGTGTTCTGGCTGCCCACCGCCGTGGGGAGCCCGCTGCCCCGGCCCAGTTCGTTGATGGCCCCGGCCTCGCTGTAGTCAGCTGTGAACACGACCGCTTCGGCGCGCTGTTGGGCCGGGAGGGACTTCCACACCTCCCCCACGGTGCTGACCAACTGCGGCCAGCCGATCGTCTCGCCCGATGTCGCGCTGACCTTGTACGCCCAGCCCGCGTTCGACGGGGGCAGCACCGGCAGGACGACCACGGCGGACATCGCCGTCATGATCGCGGTCGCCGTCAGGAGTCGGAACCTGCGGGGCCGTTCGGCGTGCAGCCACTCGTCGATGCCGACCGCCCCGGCGGCCAGCAGACATACGTACAGCCCGCCCAGGTAGTACGTCTGGGCGCCGGTGGTGACGGCGAAGACGACGAACAGCAGACCGTACGCCGTCGCCAGGCACCGCCACAGCGGATTGCCCGACCGCCACAGGAACCTCAGCCCCGCCAGCCAGAGCAGGGCCATCGCCAGGCAGGACATGGTGAGTTGGCCCACGATCCAGGTGGCGATGTTGCCGACGCCGCCGTTCTCCGCGTTCAGGGCCCGGGTCATCGCGAGCATCGCCCAGCCGTGGTGCGCCTGCCACCACAGGTCGGGAAGCACGAGCAGCACGGCGATCAGCACGCCTGCGGCGAACCAGCGGTTGGCCACCGTACGGCGTGCGGGACCGGCCAGCACCGCGATCAGCAGGGCGACCGCGAAGATGCCCGCGAGATGGTTGAACTCCGCGCCCACGCCGACGAGTACGCCCACCGCCGGCCACCACCGGGTGTCGCCCGTGCGGCCGATCCGCGCGACCACCAGCGCGATCGAGGCCCACGCCAGGATCTCGTACGAGGTTGTGTTGGCGACATGCCCGCTGCTCAGGAGGACGGGCATGGTGGCGGTCGCGATCGCCGCGAGCAACTGTGCGCGGCGCGCAGCGCCGAACTCGCGTGCGGTCAGCCCGCCGACGATCACGGTGCCGGCCGCCGCCAGCGCGGCCCACAGCCTCAGTCCCGCCACCGAGACGCCGAAGAGCGACAGCGAGAGCCGGGCCAGCAGCGGTGCCAGGACAGGCTGGTCGACATAGCCGGCCTGGAGATGACGGGCGCTGTCGAGAAAGTACAACTCGTCGCGGTGGAAGCCGTAGCGCGTCGAGAGCGCCATCAGCGCGCAGAACACGAGAGCCGCGACGACGAGCACCCGCCGGTCGAAATCCGCCGCAGTCTTGACCGGTTCCGCCTCGCCTGGGCCCGTATCCGGCCGCACGCCCTCGTCGTCGGCCGATACTTCCGAAGTGTTCACCATGGTCCGATCCCCCTGCCCCTCGCCCTGTTCCGTGCGCCCCGAAGCACGAATACAGTGATGCGCCCGCACTCTATGTGCCTGGCTGCCGCACTGTGGGACAAGGTCCCGGCTGCCGCCATCTCCCGTACGCCTCACGGGCCTTGGCCACGGCGTAGGTTCTGTTTCCTTCATTTCGGCGCATGTGAGGAATTCTCTGTGCGGAGCGCGGCGGCCAACCGGCCCGGGACGGCGGGCCGGACGGGGTTACCGCCCGTCAGGCAGTCAGCGGGGCGGCCGGCTGCAGATCCTGGCGCACCACAATCGCGTTGAGCCGGAGCGCGAACGGGGCGATGTCCAAGATCCCCAGGGCGCCGACCCTGGCCTTGTCCAGGCCGATGGTCGCGTCCACGCAGAACGCGATGGCGTACATCCCCGTCCCGGTCTCCTCGTCCTGGAGGGCGAAGAACAGGTCACGGTAGAAGCTGGTGCGTTCCGCGCCTTCCTCGTAGTACGCGAGGCCCGGCTCGCCCTCCTGCGCGGCGAGACCGGTGAAGGCGTGCACCAGCTCCTTGTCGATCGTGTCCCAGAAGGAGGCCCCGGCGAGCGCCTCCGGGAGAGCCTGCCGCACAGCCTCCTTCAGGGAGACCACGATGACCCCCATCGGGGCGTGTTCCTGAAGTCCCCAGCCGCGGACCATCTTGACGACCGCGCCGTCCGGTATCGCGGCCGCGGCCGCCCGGATGTTGTCGAAGTCGAAGTTGACAGTCGCCGGGGCGATCGCCTCCTGGAATACCCGGTCGACGGCCCTGGCCTGATCGAGGTGGTCCGAGCCCACATCGATGACGGTTCTGAAATTGCCGGCCATAACTCCTCCTGTGTGTCGTGGTGATCCAGCGGAGGCAGTATGCCGAGCCGGCTTCCCACGGTGCGACGGCGTCCCGGCCTGCGGACGGTGGTCGGACGCCGGCCGGCCGCCAGGCCGACACGCCCAGACACCCCGGGCCGGAAAACTTTCCACGTCATCCGAACAGCTCTCACGTCGAAACGATTCTGCCCAGATCCGCAAAGGGGCGCCCTTACCTCTTGCCACCGGGTGAACGGGATCCGAAGCCGCCGAGCAGAACTTCAAATATCTGTAAATTCCGGGTCAAGCGAAGGGCGATCGCGCTCTTCGGGCATCGGAACCCTGGAGGTTCAATGCGTTATGGACCCGCGCTGCGCGAGCAAATCGCCGCGCCCGGCACCACACCGCTCATCGGTATCTACGACATGTATTCGGCCTCCGTCGCCGCCCAGCACTACGACGGATTCTTCGTCTCCGGATTCGGTTTTGCCGCTTCTCACTACGGACTCCCCGACATCGGCTACATCGCCTGGCCCGACATGGTCGCTTTCGTGGAGCGGCTGCGCCTGGCCTTCCCCGGCCGGCACCTTCTCGTCGACATCGACGACGGGTATGTCGACCCGGAGGTCGCGTGCCACGTCGTACAACGCCTCGACCGGGCCGGCGCGTCCGGCGTGATCCTGGAGGACCAGAAACGCCCCCGCCGCTGCGGGCACGCCGACGGCAAGCAGGTCCTGCCGTTCGACGAGTACCTGGACAAGCTCACCATGGTGCTGGAATGCCGTGGCGAGATGGTCGTGGTGGCCCGCACCGACGCGGTCGAGGAGGACGACATCCTGTACCGGGCCGCCGCGCTGGCCAAGACCGAAGCGGATGTGGTGCTGGTCGACGGCGTACGCAGTGTGGAGTGGATCCGCCGCATCCGGGAGGTCATCGGGGACAAGCCGCTGCTCTTCAACCAGATCGCCGGCGGCAAGTCGCCGCGGCTCTCCCTCCCGGAGCTGGACGCGCTGGATGTCGATGTCGCGATCTACTCCACCCCTTGCCTCTTCGCGGCGCACGAGGCCATCGACGCGGCCATGCGCGGTCTGCGGGCGGCGGACGGGCGGCTTCCCGAAAGGGGCGGCCCGCGCAGCGTCGGCGTACCGGAGTCGACACAGCTCCTCGAACGCAACATCAGCCGTCACCACGACGCGCCGTCACCCCTGACGGTCTGACGGGTGGCCGAGAGGAGCGTCGCGCCATGAATCACCCTCTCGACCCCCCTGCCGTTCCCGCCTGCACCGGGTCACCTCGTGCGGCGCGCGTCCGGGGCGTCCTCACCGTGGCCGCCGGGCTGGCCATCAGTGCCGTCTGGGGCCAGGGGGTCTCGGCTGCCGCGACGCAGGGGCCGCTGCTCGTGTCCTCCGTGGCCCTGCCCACCCGCATCGTGGCGCTCGAAGTGGACAACTCGCAGGCCGACTCCTGGCTGGAGGTCGACCGTACGGCCAACGCCCAGACCGGTGCAGGCGACGCGGGCAGCGACCACGAAGGGGGTGACTGAGGGATCACCCCGCGGCCGGGACATCCCGGCCGCGCCCCGCCCGCCCGGGAGACGGTCTCCCGGGCGGGCGGGGCGGCGGTGTTCACCGGGCCAGCTCCCCCAGGAGGGCCCAGGTGCGGCGCCGGTCCGCGTCCCCCGCCATCTCCGTGCCCGAGAACACCACCTCGGTCGCCCCGGCGTCGCGGTAGCGCCGCACCTCGGCGGCGACCGTCTCCTCGTCGCCGATCACGGCCACATCGGCGGCCCGACTGCCGCCGGACAGCTCGATGACGCGCGCGTACGACGGGATCTGCTCGTAGAACGCGAGCTGTTCGGCCGCCTTCTGCCGTACGGCGTCGGCGTCGCCGGTCACCACGCCGGGCACGAGCGCCACGATCCGGGGCGCCGGCCGGCCTGCGGCCTCCGCCGCCGCTGTGACGGCCGGGACGATGTGTTCCGCCAGAGCCCTGGGCCCGGCCAGGAAGGGCAGGATCCCGTCCGCCAGCTCACCGCTGGCCCGCAGCGCCTGCGGCCCCATGGCGGCCACGAGCAGCGGCACACCGCCCTCGGCGCCTGTCACGCGTGCGGAGACCGGTGTGGTCGCGGTGAGGAGATCGCCGTGGAAGTCCGCGGTGCCGGTCTCGGTCAACTGCCGCAGGGCCACGAGGAACTCACGCAGCCGGGCGATGGGCCGGGTGAACGGGATCCCGAAGCCTCCCTCGGTGAGGAGCTTGGTGCCGAGCGCGAGGCCGAGGTGGTAGCGGCCGTGCGTGGCCGCCTGGGCGGTCTGGGCCTGGCTGGAGACAAGGAGCGGGTGGCGTCCGAAGACGGGGATGGCGGACGTGCCCACGTTCAGGCCGGGTACCTCGCGTCCGACGATCGCCGCGAGTTGGGGCGAGTCGGCGCCGAAGGTCTGCCCGAACCAGGCGGACCGCAGCCCGGCGGCGGCGGCCTCTCCGGCGAGCTGGACGGTGGCGTCGATCTGGTTGTCGGCGTCGGCCGCGTTGAGTGTCACTCCCACAGTCATGTCGCTCCCAACGATCAGCGGGCTGCCCCGCATTCCGGTCCTGGTATGACAACTTCTTGTCGGCTGTGTGTACGGGAACGGCCCGCAGGGAACGGACTGCCGGGGACGAACCCGCCGGGGCATACGGTCCCGGACGGCCGCCGAGCGCGCCGGCGGAGCCCCGGCCCCGGCGCGCCGCACCGCTGCTGTCCTCCACCGGTGCCGACAATGGTCGGCGGGCCGCGCCGTCGGTAGCCCCGGCCCCGCGCACCCCGGACCGGCGGGCCGGAGCCCGGCGGAAATCAGCGACGAAGGAGCTGTATGAAGTTCGGGATCTCCACCTTTATCACCGACCGGAGCATCCGGCCCGCTCCCCTCGGACGTGCCATCGAGGAACGCGGTTTCGACTCGCTGTTCATCGCCGAGCACAGCCACATCCCGGTCGACCGCCGCTCGCCGTACCCCGGCGGTGGCGATCTGCCCGACATCTACTACCGCACGCTCGACCCGTTCGTGGCACTGAGCGCTGTCGCCACGGTCACCGAACGGATCCTGGTGGGTACCGGTATCGCCCTGGTCGCGCAGCGCGACCCGATCCACACCGCGAAGGGGATCGCCTCGCTCGACCTGATCTCCGGGGGCCGGGCGGTCTTCGGTGTGGGCGTCGGCTGGAACCGTGAGGAGATGGCCAACCACGGCACCGACGCCGCCACCCGGGGCCGGCTCGTCGACGAGCGGCTGCGCGCGATCATCGCGCTGTGGACCAAGGAGAAGGCCGAGTTCCACGGCGAGTTCGTCGACTTCGACCCGGTGTACTCCTGGCCCAAGCCCGTACAGCAGCCGCACCCGCCGATTTACGTCGGCGGCGGCAGGGGCGCCTTCCCCCGGGTCGCCAACCTCGGTGACGCCTGGCTGGCCAACGGTGTGCCGCCCGAGACGCTGCGGCCGCAGATCGCGGAGGTACGCGCCGCGGCGGGCCGCGAAGTGCCCGTGACCGTCTACGCGGTGCCCGATGCGCCCGAGGGGATCGAGGAGTACGCGAAACTCGGCGTGGAGCGGGTGCTGTTCTATCTGCCGTCCGATCCGGAGCCCGCCGCCCTGGCACGGCTCGACCGGCTCGCCGAGGTCGCGGCGCGTTTCCGCTGATGCCCCGTATGACCGCGGCCGAGGCACGCGAGCGGTTCGCGGCGTCCAGGGTCGCGCGGCTGGCGACCACCGACGCCGCGGGACGCCCGCATCTGGTGCCTGTGGTCTTCGCTGTGACGGGCGACACGCTGGTCATGGCCGTCGACCACAAGCCCAAGCGGTCGGCCCGTCTCCAACGGCTGGCCAACATCCGGGCCAGCCCCGGGGTGTGCCTGCTCGCCGACTGCTACCGGGAGGACTGGGACCAGCTCTGGTGGGCCCGCGCGGACGGGCAGGCCCGGGTGCTGCCGCCCGCCGAGCGGTCCGCCGAGGCGGCGCGGCACACGGCCCTGCTCGTCGCGAAGTACCCGGAGCAGTACGCGGACCGGCCGCCGGCCGGCGAGGTGGTGGAGGTCCGGGTCACGCGCTGGACGGGGTGGCGGGCGCTCTCCGGGGAACAGGCCGGGTAGCGAGCCGGGGGACCGGCCGGGCGGGAGAGCCACTGACCGGTCCCGGTGCTGCCCGGTCCCGGTACTGACCGGTTCCTGGTACTCCTAGGTTCCTGATGCTCCCCGGTTCCAGTGCTCCCCGGTCCGGCCCGGTCAGCCCAGGGCGGCCGTCACATGCAGGTCCGTGTTCTTGGTCTCCGGTGCCATGAAGAAGCTGACCAGGGCGCCCACGAGAGCGATGCCCGCCGCGATGTACATCGTGGCGCTCAGGCCGAGCGACGCCAGGGACCACGGGGTCGCGAAGGTGCCGATGGCGGAGCCGATCCGGCTGATCCCCGTACACAGTCCGACCGCGGTGGCGCGGACCTCGGTGGGGAACAGTTCGTTCGGATAGATCCATTCGAGGATCGAAGGACCGCCGTTGAACACCGCGTACACCGCGAACGCGACGGCGACCATCCACAGGCCCGAGTCCGGTGCGACCGCGAGGTAGAGCAGACCGAGTGCGGAGACCGCGAATCCGCCGATGAGGACGGGGCGCCGGCCCAGCCGGTCGACGAGGAGCAGGGCGACGACATTGCCGATCAGGAAGAACAGGTTGATCAGGCCGTAGCCCAGATTGGCCTCGTCGGCGCCACCGTTCAGGTTGAACAGGGCGAGGACCTGGGGCCCGAAGGCGTAGATGGCGAACAGGGTGACGATGGTGCAGGTCCAGAAGACCGAGATGAAGATGACGCGCTTGAGATAGCCGCCGGTCAGCAGGGCACGCATCGGGACCGCGCCCTCCTCCTCGGGCAGGTCGGCGAGGGTGGCGTCCTCGGCGACCGTCTGCCGCAGCACGTCGACGGCCTCCTGGGTGCGGCCCTTGCTGTGCAGCCAGCGGGGGGACTCCGGGATGCGGGCACGGGCGCAGACGATGACGGCCGCGGGAATCGCCGACGACGCCAGCATCCACTTCCAGCCGTCGGGCGAGCGCAGCAGGACGTACCCGACGAAGGCGGCGACCGTCGCTCCCACGAACCACATGGCGTTCAGCCCGCCGAGGAGTTTCGCGCGCCATGCCTTCGGGGCGAACTCGGTCACCAGGGATGTGGCGATCGGATAGTCCGCGCCGACGGCGATGCCGATGAGCAGCCGGAGCACGAAGAGTTCGACCTCGTTCGTGACGAAGAACTGCAGTACGGAGCAGACGATGATGGCGATCAGATCGATCATGAACATCAACTTGCGCCCGATGCGGTCGGTCACCGCTCCGAACACCGCTCCGCCGACGAAGACGCCGATCAGTGCGGACGCTCCGATCAGTCCTGACCAGAGGATGCTCATCTTCCACTGGTCCTGTATCTGCACCATGGCGATGCCGATGATGCCGAGGATGTAGCCGTCGAGGAACGGCCCTCCGGAGGAGACCAGCGTGAGTTTGATGTGGAATTTGTTGAGGTGAGCGGTGTCGAGCGAGGAGCCGGTCCGGTGGCCGGCTGCGGCGGAGGTATCGACGTCCATCGGGTCCGTCCCATCAAGGGTTCAGGAGCACGGGGGTATGACCGGACGCGCCCCGGTCGGCGGAACCGGGAGCGGGAGCGGCTGAGGGAGGGGCTGCGTGAGCGGGAGGGGCTGGGGAGCGGGAGCGGGCAGGTGCGCGGTGGGCCGTTACGGGCAGGTGCGCGGTGGCCGTTACGGGCCGGGGACGACCGCCGCCACCGCGTCGATCTCGACCCGTTTGGCACCGCGGAAGGCGGCGACCTGCACCGTGGTGCGGGGCGGCAGCGGGACATCCGCGAGGCGTGCGAGATAGGCCGTGTTGTACGCGTCGAATTCGGCGAGATCGGCCAGGTACACAGTGATCTTGAGCAGCGTGGCCAGGCTGCCGCCGGCCGCGGTCAGTACGGTTTCGAGGTTGTCCAGGGCCAGCCGTACCTGGTCGCCGATGCCGGTGGGTGTTTCGCCGTCGGCGGTGACGGGGACCTGGCCGCAGGCCCAGAGCGTGCCGTTGTGTACGGCCGCGGCGGCGTAGGGCCGGGGCCGGCCGTCGGGGTGGGTGAAGAGAGTCGGAGTCGGCATCGTGGGACGTCCTCTGCGGTGCGGTGCTGTGTATGCGGTCCGGTATGTGCTGTGTGCGGGGTCGGGGCTCAGCGGTGTTCGGGGACCAGGTAGCGGCGTGAGGCGGCGTAGACCGTCGCCCACGGTTCAGGTGCGACCCGCAGACCGTGGGTCAGGGCGGTGGCGAAGCGCTCGTGCTGCCGGGCCGGGGTGCGGGCCGGCGTCAGGCCGGCGAGCAGGTCCGGGGTGCGGGCTGCCCCGTTCCAGCGGCTGAGCAGGACGCCCTCACCGGGCGGTACGGCCATGCGCGGGCCGGTTGTGTCCGCGGCCGGCCCGTCGTGCGGCCCGCCGAAGGCGCCGGGTTCGAAGGCGCCGGGGTGGTCCGCCCGGTGGACCGTGCTGTCGGCGGTGGCCAGCGCACAGGCGCCGGGTGAGCCGTCCGCTCGTATCCGGGTGGCCAGCAGCGGTGTCCGGGTCCGGGCCGCGGCGCTGACGAGGATCCACTCCACCGGCGGCGTCCACGCCCCGGGCAGCAGGACCGGGTGCCGGCCCGCCGCCGCGAGGTCCGCCGCCTGAGGCCCGAGCAGCAGGGGCCCGCGCCCGGCCGGGTCGTGGAGTACGACCAGGGTGTCGCCGGAGCACGAGACCGGGTGCCTGCCCTGCGGGACACGGTCGAGTTCGTCGGCCAGCGCGCGGACTCCCGTACCGTCCAGGACCTCGCCGAGCACGACAAGGTCCGCCGCCGTCGCGGCCTCTCCGCTGGACGCTCCGGCCGCGACGACCGCCCGGAAGGCGGCCTCGCGGATCTCGCGTACCGCGACCCGGTGACCGGCGCCGTCGGGCCCGCCGTTCACTGTGCCTCCGTGGTGTCGAAGACCTCCGAGAACAGCCGGAGCCAGTTCTCTCCCATCACCTTCGTGACGGTGGTGTCGTCCAGGCCGGCGGATTGCAGACCCTCGGTGACGGCGGGAAAGTCCTCCGGGCCGCCGAACCACTGCGGCCACGCGGGCCATTCGGGTTCGACCGGGTTGGCCGACGCGGGCCGCCATCGCCCGTTGCGCAGCCAGGCGACGAAGTCCTGCGACCAGTTCCGTGTGCAGTCGCTGCCGATGGCCACATGATCGGGGCCGATCTCGTCGACCAGCCGGGCGACCATCGTGCAGAACTGCTCACGGGTGGTCAGCTCGCCGCCCAGCACATTGGGGTACAGACAGCATCCGATGACTCCGCCCCGGTCGGCCAGGGCCTTGATGACGTCGGCGGGCTTGTTCCTCGGATGCTCGAAGAACCAGGTCGGGTTGGCGTGGGTGATGGCCACCGGCCCCTCGGACGCCTCGATGGCATCGCGTGAGGTCCGGTTGCCGACGTGCGAGAGGTCGATGAGCATGCCGACCCGGTTCATCTCGTCCACGATGTGCCGCCCGAAGGCGGTCAGCCCGGAGTCGTGTGCGTCGTAGCAGGCGCCGCCGACCAGGTTCTGGATGTTGTACGTGAGCTGCGCGACGCGCACACCGAGCCGGTGGAACACCTCCACCAGCCGGTAGTCGTCACCGAAGGGCGAAGTGTTCTGGAAGCCGAGCAGCACCGCCACCCGGCCGGCGGCCTTGGCCGCCCGTATCTCGTCGGCCGTCCCGGCGAGGACGACGACGTCCTGGTTGTCCCGGGCCAGTTGGTACCAGTCGGCGATGGCCCGGGTGGTCTCGCTCGGCCCCTCCCACACGGCGCAGGTGGCGTTGACACCGGTGACACCGCCGGTGCGGAGCTCTTCGAGCACCTTGCGGTCCCAGTTGTTGATCTCCAGGCCGTCCACGACGACCAGGTCCTCATGCGCGAGCGAACTCACGGTGCCTCCTTTCGGGGTTTGCGGACGAAGAACCAGTCGTGATCGGTCCCGGCCGCTGTGTCGGACGCCCGCGGGGCGCCGGAGAAGAGCGTGACCCGGAGCCAGTCGGTCGACTGCGGGCTGTAGTTGTCCATGCCGTACAGGGCCAGCTGGAACCGTTGCAGGTGCAGGGGCAGAAAGTCCTCGGCGAGCAGATTGGCCCGCACTTCCGCGTACGGGAGCCCCGCGAGCGACTGGACCCGTCCGACCGCGCCGCGGTGCCACGGGTGCGCCAGCAGGAACTCTCCGACGAGCCTGCCGTCGTCCGCGCGCTCCAGGTCGCCGAGCAGCGCGGTCACCGCGCGGGCGATGTCGACCGGGTGCTCCACCTCCTCGCCTGGATCGGTGCCCCGCCGGCCGCGCCTGGGTTCCTCGTTGTCCTGCGACGAGAACCAGAAGTGCGCCTGCTGGCCGGGGTCGTCGAAGTCGAATCGGCGCACCCAGCCGTAGCGGTCGAGCACATCGGAGCGGAGCTCACCGCAGGTCTGTCCGGGTGCCACCTGGAGGGTCTGGTCGCAGTGGAGCAGGGCGTCGATGTCCGGGTCCAGCTCGTCGTGGACCTCGACCAGCACCGAGTCGACGACTCCGCGCGCTTCCAGGCCGATCTCCCCGGCCGCCGTGTGCAGTTCGTGCCATGCCCGGTCGGTCGGGTGTCCCAGGATCGAGCCGGTGGCGAGGTATTCGGCGAGCAGTTCCGCCACCTTGTCGAGCTGCCCGGCCAGTTCGGGGCCCGGCAGATAGGGCGCGGTGGCCAGGGTGTCGCGTTCGCGGTAGTACGCGCGTGCCCGGTCGAGAAGCAGCCGTACCCGCGCCGTACGCGCGTCCTGCGGTGAGGTGGTCCGGCCGAGGGCGTACGCGAGAGGGAGTTCACGCACCGCGCACCACGCGTCGAGCACCTGCGGGTGGTTGATGACATAGGGGACCATGCCGAGGCCGGTGGCGTTGCCGAGCCCCAGGAAGCATCGCCAGTCGCCGTCCAGCACCACGGCGTCCGGGCTCTTCGCCGCGGCGCAGTGTTCGACCAGGTCGTAGCTGAGTTCGCGCAGCAGCCACGCGGTCAGCATCTGCGACCGGTAGGGCAGCCGCAGCGGGTGGTCCGCGGGCAGCCGGCCGTAGTCGGCCAGGCCGAATTTGCCGTTGCTGTAGAAGGCGGTGCTGCGCAGGACGTATGCGGCGTCGCCCAGTTCGGCGGGATCGGGCTGCCGGCCTTCGGCGAGCCGGTCCACCACGTAGTCGAAGAACCGCCTGCTGCGGTTGGCCCGCGTCCACACCAGGGTCGCGGCATCGGCACGGCCCCTCTCCTGCCCGGGCACCTGTGCCCGCAGTTCCGCGTGCCGCGTCTCGTTCCAGGGGCCTTCGACCAGGGCGGCGGTGATGTCCCACGCGTCGGCGACGACCCTGTCCGTACGCTGCCCGTCGGCCAGGACCGTGGAGAAGACGGCGAGCCGCAGCTCGTGGCCTTCGGCGTCGATCCGGTAGACGGCTTCGCCTCTGCCCTGGGCGTCGATGTCCCAGGTCTCGCGGGTCACGGTCCAGCGCTGCGCCGCGGCGACGCGCAGGAAGGAGCGGGCGAAGCTGTGGCGGGTGTGGCGGGCGGAGCCCAGGTCCTCCGGGTCGAGGACCTGGTCCGCCGGGCGTGCCGACTGCTGGGCCCGGCGCAGCCGTTCGGTCGGGCGCTGCTGTGGCCCGCCGGTCACGACCGGCTCCTGGCCGGGGTGCCGGTGCGCAGATACGCCGTCTTGGACCAGGTGAAGAACTCGGCGCCGCTGTCGCCGTTCTGCTCGCGCGGGGCCGGGAAGGAGGAGTCCTTGAGTCCGCCGAACGGGGCGTGCAGCTCCGATCCGGTGGTGGGCGCGTTCGCCTTGACCAGCCCGGCGTCCAGCTCTTCGACGCAGCGCCGTACGGCCCGCTCGTCGCAGGTGAACACGGCTGCCGTGAGGCCGAACCTGGTGCCGTTCGCGATACGGATCGCCTCGTCCAGGTCGGCCGCGCGCACCAGGGTGGTGACGGGTCCGAAGACCTCTTCGTGACAGATCGTCAGGCCGGGGTGGCCGGCGAGGAGCGTGGGAGGGTAGTAGCAGCTTCCGTCGGACGCGGGGGCGGAAGCGGAGCCGGACTCGGCACCGGACGCGGGGCCGGCATCGGCGCGCGCGAGCACCTGGGCGCCTTCCGACAGGGCCTGCTCGACCGCCGATTCGACCTCCTGCCGTGCCTTGCCCGACACCAGGGGGCCGATCCCCACACCGTCGGCCAGGCCGTCGCCGACCACCAGGGCCTCGATCCGGCTCTTCAGTTCGGGCACAAGGGCGTCGTACGCCTCCGCGACGGCGATGATCCGGCGCGTCCCGGTGCACTTCTGGCCGGTGCTGCCCATCGCGCCCGCCACCAGGTCGGCGGCGGCCGCCGCCGGGTCGGCGTCGGGCAGCACGATGGCCGCGTTGTGGCCGCCGAGCTCCATCTGGACCTTGGCTCCACGCGGGACCGCTGCCGCCTGGATGGACCGGCCGACGGTCACCGACCCGGTGAAGGTCACGCCCGCGATCTCCTCGCGGGCCACCAGTGCCGCGCCGACGCTGCCGGGTGCGAGGAGGAGGTTCAGTACGCCGGCCGGCACTCCCGCGTCGGCCAGGACCCGGGCGAAGGCGGCGGCCACGGCGACGGTGTCACTGGCCGGCTTCCAGATGACCGCGTTGCCCCACAGCAGGGCGGGGGCGATCTTCCACGCCGGGATCTGCAGCGGGAAATTCCACGGGGTGATCGCCGCGACGATCCCCAGGGGGCGCCTGAGGGTACGGATGATCTCCTCGGGGTGGGCGGACGGGAAGGTGGCGCCGTCCGCCGCACGGGCCCGGGACGCGTGGTAGTAGAGGGTCTCGACCGATGCGCCGACTTCGGCACGGGACTCCGGGAGGGTCTTGCCCTCCTCGCGCGTCATCAGCAGCGCGATCTCCTCGGCCCGGTCCGCGAGCAGCGCGGCCGCCCGGCGCAGGACCAGGCCGCGCTGGATCAGCCCCTGCGCCGACCAGTCGGGCTGCGCCGCCTGCGCGGCGGTGACCGCCTGGTCCAGGAGCGTCTTGCCTGCCGTCCGGTAGACGGCGACGGCCCGGTCCGGGTGCGCGGGGTCGGTGCTGTGTGCCTCGGCCCCCTCGCCGTCCACCCACTCTCCCGCGACGAGATGCCGCAGCGTCGTCGGGCGGTCAGGGGTGTTCGGAATGTCCGGCACGGCGGAGCTCCTCGGTGTTCGACAGCGGCTTCGCCTCAAACGTTAAGCAGTCACCGGACACGAGAGAAGTATCTATTGCCTTTGCATTGATATGCTGCAAGTATCAATCGCATGGAGCTCCGTCAACTCCGGTACTTCATTGCCGTCGCAACGGAAATGAACTTCCGCCGTGCCGCCGAGCGGCTGCACATCGCCCAGCCCGCGCTGAGCCAGCAGATCAGCAAGTTCGAGAAGGAACTGCGGACGCCTCTGTTCCGGCGGACCACGCGCAGCGTCGAGCTGACCGAAGCGGGCCGGGTGCTGCTGGCTCAGGGGCGCCGGGTGCTGGCCGAGGCCGATCACGCGCTGTCCGCCGTCGGGCATGCCGCGCACGGCGACATCGGCCTGCTGCGGATCGGCTTCGTCAGCTCGGCCGCGCTGAGCATCGTGCCGCGCAGTGTGCTGGCGATGCAGCGGTCCTGGCCGGGTCTGCACCTGGAGCTGGCCGAGGCCACGACCGACGCGCAGCTGGAGTCGATCGGCGAGGGCCGCCTCGACGTGGGAATCGCCCGCGAGATGGACGCGGCGGACGGTCTTGTCGTCCGGCGCATCCACCGCGAGCGGCTCGTCGTCGCCGTGCACGAGTCCCACCGGCTGGCCGGCCGCGGCTCCGTGGAGCTGGCCGACCTGGCGGGGGAACCCTTCCTCACCTTCCCCCGGCACCAGGTGTCACGGTTGTACGACCACATCGCCGCGCTGTGCCATCACGCAGGACTGCGGCTCGAAACCGCCCAGGAGGCGGTGCAGTTCCCGACCCTGCTGGGGCTTGTCGCCGCCAACACGGGCGTCACCATCGTTCCCGACTGCCTGCGGGTCCTGCGGCTCCCCGCCCTGCGGTACGTACCGTTGACCGACCCTCTTGCGTATTCCACGGTCTCCGCCGTGTGCCGCGCGGACCGGCAGGACACTCCCTCGGTGCGCAACTTCCTTGCCACGGTGGCGGATCTGCGGTTCGGCGACCTGTGAGCGGGGCGGTCCTCAGGCGTCCGCCACCCAGCTGCCGTGGAAACCGAGCGGCACCCGGCCCGGCAGCTGGATACGGGCCTGCGGGTGCCCGGTGAAGTCCTGCGCGGAGAGGATCACCAGGTCGGTCGCTCCGCGCTCCGGGTCGTTCACATAGGCCAGGACGTACCCGTCGTCCTCGTCCCGTGCGCCCCGGCGCGCCACGAAGACCGGCTCACTGACGGCGGCGCCCCTCGGGAAGCGGTGCACCTGTGTGCTGCCGCGCAGCATGTCGTGTTTCACCAGGCAGTTGGTGAATGTGTCGTCCGGCGGTACCCCGTCGACCGTCTCGTACGCGACCCACATCTCGGCGGCACTGGCGGTGTAGGCGAAGCGGTGCCTGCGGGACACCAGCGATTCGTTGATCCGGGGGAACTCCTGCGGGCGGTCGTCGAGCCGGGTGGCGGCCACCCGGCCGCTGCCCGGATCGACCGTCCACCGGTTGACCGTGGGGGTGCCGGTCGCGGAGGGCCCGCCGTTGCCCCGGCCCGCCGCATAGAACGGGGCGGGCATCGAGGTGAACTCCAGCACCACGGTGTCGCCCTGGTCGTACGCGTTCAGGGTGTGCGAGTAGTAGACCGGGTCGATCTCGAACCACCGTGTGGCGCCGCCCGTACGGGGCAGCAGGCCAAGCCGCATCGGGTGCTTGTCGTTCCAGCGGTACGGCACGGCGGCGCCCGCCCCAGCGGCCGCCGCGTCGAAGGTGACCGGCACATCCACGATCACCACATACGTCCCGGTGAGCGCGAAGTCGTGCATCATCGGAGCGCCGGCCACCGGGATCCTGGTGGACCGCGCCACCCGGCCGGTCCGGTCGATCATGATGTGCCGGACGTGGTCCCACGTCGGGTAGTACGCCACCGCGTGCAGCTCGTCGGCCGCCGCGTCGTATTTGGTGTGCGCGGTGAAAGCGCCCTCCAGCGTGGACCGGAAGTCGTACGGGCGCACCGTGTTCAGCTCGCCGTCCAGTTCGTACGGCAGCGGTCCGCTCTCCTGGAGCGCCAGGATGCGTCCCTTGTACGGGATCACGTGCGTGTTGGCGGCGAAGTCGTCGGGCGGCACCTCTCCCCGGTACTTCTCGCCCAGCTTCTTCGCCACCTGGGAGGAGCGCACCCAGCGATTGCGGTACCACTCGGCCCGCCCGTCGCGCAGCCGCACCCCGTGGACCATTCCGTCGCCCAGCATCCAGTGGTGGGCCCGCGGGTCCTCGATGCCGAGCGCGTTGGGTCCGGTGCGCAGATAGCGGCCGTCCAGGTCGCGCGGCACCCGGCCGGTCACCGTGAGGCCGTACTCGGTCAGTTCCTCGGTGACGGGCGCGAACGCCCCCTCCAGGAAGGGGAACGACCGCGCCCCCTCCCCCGGCGCCGGGTCCGCCGTGGACGCCAGGTCCGCCGCGGACGCCGACGAGACGCAGGGGCCGAGCCCGAGACCCCCGACCACACTCCCCGCCGCCGTGAGCGCCGCACCCTGCAGAATCCTCCGCCGCGTGTGACTGGCCATCCCGCTCTCCCCCTTCGTGGCCGACGGCCGGCAGCGGTCTGCCGGATCTTCCGTCGGTGACAGGGAAAGCCTGCTCCGAACAGCGCCGCGCGTCAGGAGGCTTGGGACCCGGATCCATGGTGGTGCCCGCACCACCCCCGTGTTGGACATGACCGCGGATCAAGTTCACTATCGTCCCATAGCGTTGAGACCTGAGGGAGAGATTCCGTTGCCGTCACCGGACGAGTGGATGAGCCACACCGACGCGCGTGCGCCGATCGACCTGCGTACCGACCGGGCCCATCCAGCCCGTATCTACGACGTCTTCCTGGGTGGCAAGACGAACTACCCGGCCGACCGGGCCATGGCCGCGACCGTGGCGGAGAAGATGCCGTCGGTCCAGCTGGCCGCCCGGCTCAACAGGGAGTTCGTCCTGCGCGCCGTGCGGTATCTCGCCGGTGAGGCGGGCATCCGGCAGTTCCTCGACATCGGCACGGGCATACCGACCTCACCCAATCTGCACGAGGTCGCGCAGGAGACCGCGCCGGAATCCCGGGTGGTGTACGCGGACAACGATCCGATCGTCCTCGCCCACTCCCGGGCCCTGCATATCAGCAGCACGGTCGGCCGTACCGCCTATATCCAGGCCGACTTCACCGATCCGGAGGCGATCCTGGCCTCCGCCGAACTGCGCGACACACTCGACCTCGGGCAGCCGGTGGCCCTGACGATGGGCCTGCTGCTGCACTGGATCGACCCGAAGGACGAGCCGCATGCCGTCGTCCGGCGTCTGATGGACGCCCTGCCCGTCGGCAGCTGTCTGGTGATATCGGTGTTCGCACGGGAGCTGGCGGGTGGTTCGGCCACCCTGCAGGACGATTTCGCGACCGAGGGCACGGCTCTGCGGCCCCTGACCCGGGACGAAACGCTGCGCTTCTTCGACGGCACGGAGCTGATCGATCCGGGTCTGGTCGCACCCCACGCGTGGCGGCCCAGTACGGACGTACCCGAGATCGGCGATCCGGCCGCCGGGCCGGACGCCGCATCGGCACCGATCTGGGCGGGGCTCGGAGTGAAGAAGTAGGGCGACCCGGGAGCCCCGCCCGCCCCCGCTCCGTCCCCGCTCCGTCCCCGCTCCGTCCTCAGCTGTCGCAGGTGCCCCGGTCCGTGGCCTCCAGGGCGAAGTCAGCCACGAGGTTCTGCTCGTCGACCGCGAACCGGTACCGCTCGTCCTGGGTGCCGCCGGGGACGGGGGTCTCGAAGATGTAGTCGCCGACCTTCGTGAGCCGGGGGTAGGCGGCCTTGACCCGGTCGAGGCCGGTGCCCATGGTGATCCCTTCGGGGGTGCGGATCAGGTTCGTCCCGGTGATCACCACCACGCCCTTGTGCGGCTCGACGAAGACACCGCCGCCGAGGTTCGGCTTTCCCTCGCTCGCGGCGAGGCGGTAGAAGTCGCAGCCGGGCGTGGTCTGTTTGTTCACCAGCAGGCCGGTCTTCTCCGCGTCGCTCTCGGACTGCCCGAGCCGGAGTCCCTTGTAGCCGCCGGGACCCAGCACACCGCCGGGCGCCGCGGACGTCCCGCTCGCCGCGGTGGCCGTGGCGGTGGCGAGGGTGCCGAGCAGCAGGAGGCCGGCTGCCGCCGCTGTCGCGGCCTTGGTGAGGCGCTTCATCATGAGTGCTCCGTCCTTCTCGGGGCGCGGGCCGCGCTCTGCCGCACGGCCGCGGCGCCGGGGGCCTGGGGTGGCCCGTGCCTGTGCAGTATGTGCCCGGTTGATCACCGGATAGCGGCATTTAGGCCATCCGGACCCGGAGGGCCGGTGTCTCACGCCGCGGTCCACGACCGGTCCGCGATGTGGGCGGATGTCTCCACGGAGAGACATCTCGGCCTAGGCTGGCGGGTGCAACTGGTTCGCCCCGTCCGCCAGGCGGGATGCGTCGTAAGAGGGAACCCGGTGGAAATCCGGGACTGCCCCGCAGCGGTGAGTGGGAACGACCGCCGTCATACGCACTGGGCCCGGCCGGGTCTGGGAAGCGACGGCCAGTAGGTGGATGCCCTTCCGGGTGCCCGCGCCCACAAGTCCGAAGACCTGCCCGTTGCCCGTACGTGACCGATCGCGTGCGGACATCCCGGTGACCTCGTGGGCGGGTCGACGCGTATACCGGCGGACAGCCGTGCCTGGTGGCACGCGCGGACCGCCCGGTTCCGTCATCCCTTCGCGCTCGCGTCCCGTCCCCGGGATCTCAAGGAGTCATCTCGCGAAGGAGATTTCCGTGACAGCGAAGCCCGCAGCCGCGGCAGCACGGGCCACCGTGTACGGCTACCCCCGCCAGGGCCCGAACCGGGAACTGAAGAAGGCCGTCGAGGGCTACTGGAAGGGCCGCGTCAGCGCCGACGGCCTCCGGGAGACCGCGGCGGCTCTGCGCCGGTCGAACTGGCAGAGCCTGGCCGACACCGGCATCCAGGAGGTGCCGACCGGTGATTTCTCGTACTACGACCATGTCCTGGACACCAGCGTCATGGTCGGCGCTGTCCCCGAACGGCACCGCAAGGCGGTCGAAACCCACGCGCTCGACGGTTACTTCGCGATGGCACGCGGCACCCAGGACGTGGCGCCGCTGGAGATGACCAAGTGGTTCGACACCAACTACCACTATCTGGTGCCCGAACTGGGCCAGGACACCGTGTTCAGCGCCGACTCCACAGAGCAGACCGGGCAGCTCAGGGAGGCGCTGGCGCTCGGGCTCGCCGCCCGCCCGGTACTGGTCGGCCCGGTCACCTATCTGCTGCTGGCCAAGCCCGCGCCGGGCGTGGCGGCCGACTTCGAACCGCTCACCCTGCTGGACCGGCTGCTGCCCGTCTACGCCGAGGTGCTCGCCGATCTGCGGGCAGCGGGCGCCGAGTGGGTCCAGCTGGACGAGCCGGCCCTCGTCCAGGACCGCACCCCCGCCGATCTGAACGCCGCCGCACGCGCGTACCGCGAACTGGGCTCGCTCACCGACCGCCCCAGGCTCCTGGTCGCCTCCTACTTCGACCGGCTGGGTGACGCCCTGCCTGTGCTGGCCAAGGCCCCGGTGGAGGGCCTGGCGCTCGACTTCACCGGTACGGCCGCGGCCAATGTCGACGCGCTGGCCGCTGTCGGCGGGCTGCCCGGCAAGCGGCTGGTCGCCGGTGTGGTCGACGGGCGCAACATCTGGGTCAACGACCTGGAGAAGTCGCTCGCCACACTGGGGACCCTGCTGGGGCTGGCCGACCGGGTCGACGTCGCCGCCTCCTGCTCGCTGCTGCACGTCCCGCTCGACGCGAGCGCCGAACGGGATGTCGACCCGCAGATCCTGCGCTGGCTGGCCTTCGCCCGGCAGAAGACCGCCGAGATCGCGACCCTCGCTAAGGGGCTCACCGAAGGGACCGGCGCCATCGCGGCCGAGCTGGCCGCCAACCGCGCCGTCCTCGCCTCCCGGGCCGCATCGGCGATCACCCGCGACCCCGCCGTACGGGCCAGGGCCGCGGCCGTGAAGGACGCCGACGCGCACCGCCCCCAGCCGTACCCCGAGCGGGCCGCAGCCCAGCGCGCCCACCTGGGGCTGCCGCTCCTGCCGACCACCACGATCGGCTCGTTCCCGCAGACCACCGAGTTGCGTACGGCGCGCGCCGGGCTGCGGAGCGGGCGCATCGGCAGTGCCGGTTACGAGGAGCGCGTCAGGGCCGAGATCCAGCAGGTGATCGCCTTCCAGGAGGAGGCGGGGCTGGACGTCCTGGTGCACGGCGAGCCCGAACGCAACGACATGGTGCAGTACTTCGCCGAACAGCTCACCGGCTATCTGGCCACCCAGCACGGCTGGGTCCAGTCGTACGGGACGCGCTATGTCCGCCCGCCGATCCTCGCCGGCGACATCTCCCGGCCGGAGCCGATGACGGTGCGCTGGACGACGTACGCCCAGTCGCTGACCGGCCGCCCGGTCAAGGGCATGCTCACCGGCCCCGTCACCATGCTCGCCTGGTCCTTCGTCCGCGACGACCAGCCGCTCGGCGACACCGCACGCCAGGTCGCCCTCGCCCTCCGCGACGAGGTCAACGACCTCGAAACCGCAGGGACTTCGGTCATCCAGGTCGACGAGCCGGCGCTGCGGGAGACGCTGCCGCTGCGCGCCGCCGACCGGCCCGCGTATCTGGACTGGGCCACCGAGTCCTTCCGGCTCACGACCAGCGGTGTGCGGCCAGGCACCCAGATCCACACGCACATGTGCTACGCGGAGTTCGGCGACATCGTCCAGGCCATCGACGACCTCGACGCGGATGTCATCAGCCTCGAAGCGGCCCGCTCCCATATGCAGGTCGCCCGCGAACTCGCCGGGCACGGCTACCCGCGCGAGGCGGGGCCCGGTGTGTACGACATCCACTCCCCGCGCGTGCCCAGCGCGGAGGAAGCGGCAGCCCTGCTCCGCAAGGGACTTGAGGCCATCCCGGCCGAACGGCTCTGGGTCAACCCGGACTGCGGGCTCAAGACCCGCGGCTGGCCCGAGACCCGGGCATCCCTGGAGAACCTGGTGAGCGCCGCCCGCGAGGTCCGCGCCGAACTGGCCGCCGGGGACGCCTGACCCCCGGCACCACGGGCCCGGCCGGCCACTGCCGGCCGGGCCCTCCGGTTCCGGGGCCGGTTCCGGTTCCGGTTCCGGGGCCGGTTCCGGGGCCGGGGCCGGTTCCGGGGCCGGTACCGGAAGGCCGGTACCGGGGCGGCCGGTCAGGCGGCGGAGCGCTCATCCGCCGGGCGGCGGCGCAGGACGGCGCGTTCGACGGCCGGCGGGTTGTAGGCCATGTCCAGCGTCCCGATGTCGGTGCCCGGGGGCACGATGGCGTCGATCCGGTCGAGGATCTCGTCGCTCAGGACCGTCCCGGCGCCTGCGAGCAGGTCGTCCAGGTGGTTCATGGTGCGGGGGCCGATGATCGCCGATGTGACGCCGGGGTGGGAGACCGCGAAGGCCGTCGCCAGATGGCTCAGCGGCATTCCGGCCTCGTCTGCGAGCGGGATGAGCTGCTCGACGACGTCGAGCCGCCGCTCGTCGACCAGGTGCTTGAAGCCGAAGCCGGACCGGTGGGTGTCGGCCTGCCGGCCCTTGCGGTAGCGGCCGGTGAGCATGCCGCCCGCGAGCGGACTCCAGACCAGGGCCCCCATCCCGTACCGCTCGCAGACGGGCAGCACCTCACGCTCGATGCTCCGGTTGAGGATCGAGTACGGCGGCTGCTCGGTGCGGAACCGCTGGAGGCCGCGCCGCTCCGCCACCCACTGGGCCTCGACGATGTCCGACGCGGGGAAGGTGGAGCCGCCGATGGCCCGGACCTTGCCCGCGCGCACCAGGTCGGTGAGGGCCGAGAGGGTCTCCTCCACGTCGGTGTCCGGGTCGGGCCTGTGGACCTGGAAGAGGTCGACGTGGTCGGTCCCCAGCCGGCGCAGCGAGTCGTCGAGCGCGCGGACCAGCCAGCGCCGGGAGTTGCCCCGCTGGTTGGGGTCGTCCCCCATCGGGAGGTGGGCCTTGGTGGCCAGTACGACGTTGTCGCGGCGTCCCTTGAGAGCCTTGCCGACGATCTCCTCGGACTCGCCGCGCGCGTAGGCGTCGGCGGTGTCGACGAAGTTGATGCCCGCGTCCAGCGCCTTGTGGATGATGCGGACCGAGTCGTCGTGGTCGGGGTTGCCCATGGCCCCGAACATCATCGCGCCCAGGCAGTAGGGGCTGACCTTGATGCCGGTCCGGCCCAGCGTGCGGTACTTCATGGTGGTCCTCCTGGGGTGGGGCGTTCCGCCGCAGCGCGATACGCTGGCAGAAGCGGAACAACGTTCCACCATCACGATACGGAACGTTGTTCCGGTTGGCAAAAGGAGACCCCATGACGGACGTCCCGACGACGGGAGACCAGCCCCGCCAGGCCGTGCGCGCCGACGCGCGGCGCAGCATCGACGCCCTGCTCACCGCAGCCGCTGAGGTGTTCTCCGCATCGGGCGTGGACGCCCCCGTCCGGCAGATCACCGCGAAGGCGGGGGTCGGCGCGGGCACCCTCTACCGGCACTTTCCGCAGCGCTCGGACCTCATCGCCGCCGTCTTCCGCAACGAGGTCGACGCCTGCGCCGCCGCAGCCCCCGTGCTCGCAGCCGAGCACGGACCGGTCGAGGCCCTGAGCCGGTGGCTGCAGCGCTTCGCCGGCTTCATCGCCACCAAGCGCGGGCTGAGCGCCGCCCTGCACTCGGGCGACCCGGCGTACGACAGCCTGCCGCCCTACTTCCAGCGGCGCTTCGAGCCCGCGCTCGAAGCACTCCTGGACCGTGCGGCGCAGGCCGGCGAGATCCGCTCCGACGCCGACGCCTGGGACCTGCTGCGCGCCATAGGCAACCTGACGCTGCCCGCCGGGGAGGACAACGACGGCCACACCCAGCGCATGATCGCCCTGCTGGTGGACGGCCTCCGCTACGGCACCCCGAAGGGCTGACCACGAAGGGCCGATCACGGACGTCCACCGCTTCGGCGCTTCGGCACGGCTAGCCGAACGTGAACGAGTACGCCTGGATACCGGCGGCGGGCCGGATCTCCACCGTGGCCCGGCGGGCGGTCTTCCCGTCCACGAGCTTGTAGAGCGTGGGAGCGCCGTGGACCCGCAGGGTCTTGGTGAGCTTGCCGTCGACGAGCACCTTGACCGGTCCGTTGCCCGCGAGGACCAGATTGGCGTTCTTCGCCCTGTACGTCATGGCGAGCCGGGCACCGGCCCCGGCGGTGAAGTGCTCGTAGCCCGCGGTCCAGGTGCCCCCGATGGAGAGCCTGTTGAGCGGGATGGGGGACGCCAGGTGGTACGAGGCCGGCTTGTCGTCGACCAGCGGGTCACCGGTGTAGCCGTGGATCCGCAGATTGCTGAGGTACGTCTCCGGTGTACGGTCGGCGGTCAGCGCCGCATCGCTCCGGCCGGTCTTCGGCGGCAGCCGCACACCGGGGTCGGCCTGCTTGAGCAGGGTGCGGATCAGGTCCTCGGTCTGTGCGTACTGGCCCTCGCCGAACTTGAAGTAACGCACGGTGCCATGGGCGTCGATCAGGTATTTCGCGGGCCAGAAGCGGTTGCGGTAGTTGTCCCAGGTGGTCAGCTTGTTGTCGAGGGCGACGGGATAGGTGACACCGAGCTTCCTGGCCTGGTCCGCCACGTTGGCCGGATTCTTCTCGAAGGCGAACTCGGGTGAGTGCACCCCGATGACCTGCAGCCCGCTGTCCTTGTACGTCTTGTTCCATGCCTCGATGTACGGCAGGCTGCGCTGGCAGTTGATGCAGGAGTACGTCCAGAAGTCGATCAGGACGACCTTGCCGTGCAGCGCCTTCAGGTCCACGGGCTGTCCGCCGGGCGTGTTGAGCCACTTGGCGATGCCGCCGATCGCGGGCGCCTTGCCGCAGGAGCGCAGCGCGTCCTCGCCGTCCTCGCAGCGGGAGAGTTCCTTGTTGCTGTTGTCGTAGAGGCCGGAGAGCTTCTGCCGCGCGGCGTCGCTGTCCTCGACCTTCTGCTGGGCGGCGGATGTGTAGTCGGGCAGGGCGCGCTGGATGGCGTCGGTGACGTTGAACGCGAGCGCCAGCGCGAGGACGATCATCAGCGCCCCGGCGGCGATCCGCAGCTTGCGGGCCCGCGTACGGAACGCGCTCACCCGCTCCGCGACCCGCCGGCCGGCCAGCGCGAAGATCAGCAGCGGGATCGCGGTCCCGACGGCGAAGGCCACCGTCAGGGCGACGATGTCGGCGTTGATCCGGCCGCGTGCGCCGGCCACGGTGATCGCGGCGAGCACCGGTCCCGCGCACGGCACATACAGCAGGCCGAGCCCCAGACCGAGGACGAGGGCGCTTCCCTCCTTGTTGACCTGGCGCTGCGGGATCCGGGCGAACGGCTTCTCCAGCAGCCGTTCCACGGCCGGGAAGATCAGCCCGAGGCCGATCAGGACGAGCAGGGCGAGCCCGACGTAGCGCAGGATGTCCTGCGGCAGGCCCAGGGCGGAGATGAGGGTGACGCCCAGCAGGGTGAAGAAGCTGAAGCTGATGACCAGCCCGGCGACCACCGCGTACGGGCGCCGGTTGCGCGGAGCCTTCGGTGCCGGTGGTGCGTCGGACGCGGCGAGCAGGACGTCGCCGTCCTGCTGTGCGGCACTCGGTCGGCCCGGCGGGGGCGCCGCACCGGGCGGCTGCCGGGAGCCGGGGCCGCCGGCGAGGAAGACGACGGGGAGCACCGGGAGGATGCACGGCGAGACAGCGGTGATGAGCCCGCCCAGCAGCCCGATGAGGATCAACGTGAGCACGGCAGCCACCTTCGTTGCGTGAGAGCGGCCGACCCGCTCCCCTGTTGCACCTCATTCGAAGGTGCCCGGAATCCGGATTGGTCCTGACGCCGATGAGATGTCACAGATGCGGCCCTGATCATCAGCACGGGTGGTAAATATGAGGGAGCCAGGACGCGTCCCGCGCATCTGCTCCAAGTGCCGCGGAAGAGTGCCGCCTTGGAGGTTCGACCAAGGTCCGCGGACCCGGAACACGCCCGTCTTGGGTGGACGGCCAGAATCCGGAGCCGGGCATTTACACGCTCACCGCGCTTCCGTCACCGTGTGACACACCGTCAGTGGAGCGATCCGCTGTCCACGCCCGCACGGATGGAGGCCCTTCGATGACCGAAGTCCCCCCGCAGCAAGGCGACTTCACCGTTCCTGTCATCGATGTCGCGCGCTGGGCGGAGGGCGGCGCGTCGGTGCGCGCCGCCCTCGCGTCGGCCGTCGACGCCGCGGCCCGCACGGTTGGCTTCATGCAGATCACCGGCCACGGCATTCCCGCGGCCGCCGGGCGGGACCTGGCCGACGCCATGGACGCCTTCTTCGCCCTCCCCCGGGCGGAGAAGAGCGCCCTGGTCGCCCCGCCCGAGATCAACCGGGGCTACACCCCGCCCCGTGCGGAGAAACTCAGCCTCAGCCTGGGCGTGACCTCGCCGGAGGACCTCTTCGAGGCGTTCAACGTCGGCGTGGACGGCGCCGGGCACACCGGCGGCGCCCTGCCCGCCACACACTTCGCCGCGAACCGCTGGCCCGATCCCGGCCGTGTTCCCGGCTTCCGGGCGGCCGTCGACACCTGGTTCCGGCACGCCGGAGGTCTGGCGCGGCTGCTGACCGGGGTATTCGCTCACGCGCTGGGCCTCGACGAGGGCTTCTTCGGCCCGTACACCGACCACTCCGTCGACGTACTGCGGATGAACAACTACGCGCTGCCCGCCGGGGAGACCCATGTCGACCGGGGCCGGATGGGGATGGGCGCGCACACCGACTACGGCATCGTCACCGTGCTCTGGGCCGACCGGGTGCCCGGGCTCCAGATCCTCGGCGACACCGGGCAGTGGCACGACGTACTGCCCGCCGAAGGCGCGCTGCTGGTCAACCTCGGTGACGCACTGGCCCGTTGGACCAATGACCAGTGGCGCTCCACGCTGCACCGGGTGCTGCCGCCGACCGACGCCGAGGGGCGGCTGGTGCGCCGCAGGTCCGCCGCGTACTTCCACGACGGCAACCACAACGCCGTGATCAGCCCGCTGCCGGGCTGCGTTCCCGCGGGCGCCGACCCGCTCTACCCGCCGGTCACCATCGGCGACCACATCACGGCCAAACTCGCGGGCTCGCGTGCACTGCGGCCGCACGAGGACGCGGCGCGCGAGAGCGCACGGCTGCTCGCCGCCGATGAATCCGGCACCCGCACCGGCGATCGCTGACCTGGCCCCGGGAACGCACGGCCTTCGCCCGCCCGACGAACGGCCGGCGAGCGCCCGGCGAGCGGCCGGGGGTGAAGGGCCGCCCCGCCGGGCCGCGCGGAGAAGCAACCGCGCCTGCGGAGACGCACGCACCGCGCATGGAGAGTGCCGAGAGGTATGGAGAGGTCCCGTCCCGTGGAAGACGCCTGCCCTGTGGAAGACGCCTGCCCGCCCCCGCGCCACCCGGTCGACCAGCGCCCGGCGTGGGGTGCGCTCCTGCTCCTCGGCGCCCAGCATGTGCTGGTGATGTACACCGGATCCATCGCCGTCCCCCTGCTGTTCGGCGCCGCGACCCGGCTGCCGCACGCCACGGTGACCCTGCTCATCGACGCGGATCTGCTGGTGGCCGGGGTGGTGACGCTGCTGCAGAGCGTGGGGGTGGGCCGGGTGCTCGGTGTGCGGCTGCCGATCGTGGCCGGTGCGGGCTTCAGCGCCGTGGCGCCGATGATCCTCATCGCGCAGCAGTACGGGATGGCGGCGGTCTACGGGGCGATGCTGGCCGGCGGGGTGTTCGGGATGCTCGTCGCGGCGCCGTTCGCCCGTCTGGTGCGCTACTTCCCGCCGCTGGTCGGCGGCACCGTGATCACCGTCATCGGGCTGTCCCTGCTGGGGGTGGGCACCCAGATGGTGGCCGGGGACAACACGTCGGCCCCCGGCTACGCGGCCCCCGTACGGCTGCTGCTGGCGGGCGGGGTGCTCGCGCTGGTCGTGGCGGTGATGCGGATCTCGCGTGGCTTCCTCGGCCAAGTCGCCGTACTGGTGGGGATGGTGGCGGGCACGGTCGCCGCGGTCCTGCTCGGGCAGACCGACTTCTCGGAGGTGTCCCGGGCCCCCTGGGCCGGGCTGCCGGAGCCCTTCCACTTCGGGGCGCCGCACTTCCCGGTGGCCGCCGTGGTCTCGATGTGTGTGGTCATGCTGGTGATCTTCACGGAGTCGACCGCGAGCATGCTCGCGGTGGCGGAGATGACCGACCGGCCCCTGACCACCGGTGACCTCGCCCGCGGGCTGGCCGCCGACGGGCTGTCCGGGGTGATCGGCGGGGTCATGAACTCCTTCCCCGACACGGTCTTCGCGGAGAATCTCGGGCTGGTCGAGATGACCCGGGTGCGCAGCCGCTGGGTCACGGCCGCCGCCGGGGTCCTGCTGATCGTGCTCGGCTGCGTACCCCGGCTCGGCTCCCTCGTCGCCTCGCTGCCCGACCCGGTGGTGGGCGCCGCCGCACTGGTCATGTTCGCCATGGTGGCCGGGGTCGGGATCCGCATCCTGCGCCATGTCGACTTCGACGGCACCTCGAACCTGCTGATCGTCGCCATCTCGCTGGTCGCCGGGATGGTCCCGGTCACCGCACCGCACATCTACGACCGGCTGCCCGCCGGGGCGCGCATCGTCTTCGGCAGCGCCATCACCTGCACCGCGGTCTGCGCCTTCGCGCTCAACCTGCTGTTCAACCACACCCCGCGACGGCGCACCGGACAGCGGACCGCCCCCTGAACAGCCACGTACGCGAACGCCCCGAAGCACACCGGAGCACACCGGAGCAGAGAAGAACCGAAGCAGAGCAGAGAGGAACAACCGTGCCGGTCGGCCGACTTGTCATCGAGAACTGCGCCCTCGCCACCATGGACGCGAGCGGCACCGAGTACACCTACGGCCATGTCGTGGTCGCCGGTCACCGTATCGAGTCGGCCGGCCCCGGGCCCGCGCCCACGGATCTGACGGACGTCGTCCGGCGGATCGACGGCGACGGGCATCTGCTGACTCCCGGCCTTGTCAACACCCACCACCACTTCTACCAGTGGATCACCCGCGGCCTCGCGCAGGACTGCAATCTCTTCGACTGGCTGGTCAGCCTCTACCCCGTCTGGGCCCGGATCGACGAACCGATGGTGCACGCCGCGGCGCAGGGCTCCCTGGCGGCCCTGGCGCTGTCCGGGGTCACCACCGCAGCCGACCACCACTACGTCTTTCCCCGCGGGGCCGGTGACCTGCTGGGCGCCGAGATCCGTGCCGCCGCCGGTATGGGCCTGCGGTTCTCGCCCACCCGCGGCTCCATGGACCGGGGCGCGTCGGACGGCGGGCTGCCGCCGGACTTCGCGGTGGAGAGCACGGAAGAGGCGCTGCTCGCCACCGAGACGGCGATCGACCGCTGGCACGACCCGTCCCCCGCTTCCATGCTCCGCGTCGGCGTCGCCCCCTGCTCGCCCTTCTCGGTCTCGTCCGAGCTGCTGCGTTCGGCGGCAACTCTGGCCCGTGCCAAGGGCGTCCGGCTGCACACCCACGGCAGTGAGACCCGCGAGGAGGAGGAGTACTGCATGCTGCGGTACGGCATGACGCCGACCGAGCTGCTGGAGTCCACCGGGTGGCTCGGCCCTGACGTGTGGATGGCCCACTGCATCCATATGTCCGACACCGACATCGCCCGCTTCGCCGACACCGGCACCGGTGTCGCGCACTGTCCGTCCTCCAACGCCCGGGTCGCCGCCGGTCTCGCCCGCGTCCCCGACCTGCTCGCGGCGGGCGTACCGGTGGGGCTTGGCGTGGACGGCTCCGCGTCCAACGAATGCGGGCAGCTCGGCGCCGAGCTGCGCAACGCACTGCTGATCAACCGTCTCGGTGACCACCGGGAGAAGGCCCTCACCGTCCGCCAGGCACTCCGGATGGGCACCATGGGCGGTGCGCGCGTACTGGGCCGGGAGGACGAGATCGGCTCGGTGGAGACCGGCAAGCTGGCGGATCTCGCGCTGTGGAGGCTGGACGGTCTGTTGCACTCCTCCATCGCCGACCCGGTCGCGGCTCTCGTGCTGGGCGCTCCGGCCCCGCTTACGCTGTTGCTCGTCAACGGCGAGCCGGTCGTGGAGGACAGCCATCTCGTCACCGTCGACGAGGACGCCGTCGCCCGCGACACCCGCACTCAGGCGCGGCGGCTGGCCTCGCTGACCGGCGACCGATGAGTTTTCCCGTCCCGGCCGGTCATACCTGCGTTGTCGAAACCACCACAGGAGAAGAAGTGACGCAGCTACTGAGAGTCCAGAACTTCAACGTCTCGGCCGACGGGATCGCGGCCGGTCCGGACCAGACCCTGGAGCGGCCCTTCGGCTTTGCCGAGCCCGAGAGGCTGTTCTCCTGGGCGGGCGCCACGGCGAGCTGGCCGATGCGCACCGACTCCGGTGGGAGCCGCGGCCTGGACGATTACCTCACACGGGACTTCGCGCACAACATCGGCGCCGAGATCATGGGGCGCAACAAGTTCGGGCCCCAGCGCGGGCCCTGGACCGACCTGGAGTGGCAGGGCTGGTGGGACGATGAACCTCCGTTCCACACCCCGGTGTTCGTCCTGACCCACCACAAGCGTCCTTCGATCACGCTCTCCGACACGACGTTCCACTTCGTCGACGGCGACCCGGCCGCTGTTCTCCAGCAGGCGCGGGAGGCCGCACAGGGCAAGGACGTCAGGCTCGGCGGCGGAGTCACCACCATCAGGGAGTTCCTCGACGCCGGTCTCGTCGACACTCTGCATGTGGCCGTCTCGCCGCTGAAGCTCGGGGCGGGGCTGCGGCTCTGGGAGTCGCCCGACGAGCTGCTCGACCGGTTCCATCTGGACGTCGTCCCCAGCCCGAGCGGCGTGACCCACCATCTGTTCTGGCGGAAGTGACGCGGGGGTCGCCTCAGCCGGTCCCGGTGAGATGGGCGTAGACGACAACGTTGCCGAGGTAGTGCTGATGCTTCTTGTCGAAGCCTCCGCCACAGGTGATGAGGCGCAGTTCCGGCCGCGGAGCAGCTCCGTAGACCTTCCGGTCGGGAAAGTCCTTCGCCGTGTACACCTCGATGGCGTCGATGGTGAAGACAGCGGTCACCCCGTCGGTCCTCACGACCCGGACGGTGTTGCCCTTCTTCAGCGAGCCCAGTCCGTAGAAGACGGCCGGGCCCTGCTGGTTGTCCACGTGGCCTGCGATGACGGCTGTGCCCTTCGCGCCGGGGCTGGTGCCGTCCTTGTACCAGCCGGCGAGGTTACGCACGTTGTCGGGCGGGGCCGCGAGGCTGCCGTTCGGCTCCAGGGCCAGCGGCGTCAGCGGGGCGTCGACCCGCAGCGCGGGAATGCGCACACGCTCGGGTACGGAGGGCGGCAGCGGCGCGGGCGCGGGCGCGGCCGACCCGTCACCGGCGTACGGGTGTCCGGGGGCGGAGAACCCCTGGGCGGCTCCGGGCTGCGGCGGCGGTTTCTGTATCAGCAGACCGTTGCTGATCAGCGCGACCGCGAGACAGACCGCCATGGTGACCAGCATCGCGACGGTGCCGCGGCGCAGGGTGCCGGTGGTCTCCGTCGGTGGCGGACGGACGCCGGCGGGGACGTTTGGGTCCACGGTTTGCCTGCCTGACGTACGGGCCGGAGCGCCGACGCCCCTGGTGCCCCGGGACAGCGCCCGGGGCACAGGGGGGCGCGGCTGCGTCCGGCGGGCGGACCCTGGTCAGGACTGGCGGTCGCCGCGGCGGCGCAGGAGCAGCGACCCGGCCGCGACAGCGGCGAGCAGGCCCGCGCCCAGCGCGACGTCCGTGCTGTTGACGCCCTGGCTGGTGCTGCCGCTGCCGGTGCGCATGGTGCCCGACGGCATTTTGGAGTCGGGGCAGATGCGGGCGGCGTCCGAGGCCAGCGCGTTGGCGTTCGACTGGAGCTTGTCGAGGTTGTCCTGCTCGGCCTTGCCCGGGTGACCGCCCTGGGCGGTCTGGTCCTTGTAGTCCTTGAGCGCGGCCTGGTAATCCGCCTCGGCCTTCTGGGCGTCCGAGGTGGCCTTCGAACAGGCCGCACTGGTCTGCGGAGCCTGCACCACGGCGGCGTGGGCCGAGGGAGCGGTCAGTACGACAGCCGCACCGAGAGCGGCCGTGCCCAGAAGCGCATGTATAGAACGCATGATCCAACCTTCCGCGCGTACGGATGCAGCACCTGTGCACCGCAGACGATCGAGTCCGTACGCACAGGACCGATCACAACGCAGCCACCACCAGCCGTCTCTCTGACCACCCATCAGGAGCATGGTCCTGCTTCCCCGCCTGGCAGGCCGTCAGCCGGATCCTCGCAGGTCACATTGGTACACAAAGCTCTCGAAGCGCTCCGGCGGCAGCCCGGCCGAACGGGTGATCACCGCGGTTGCGACACGCGGCGGGTCCGGGGCCCCGGAGGCGGTGCCCCGCCCGGCGGAGGCCGTCGCCTGCCGTTGGGGTGCATTGCGGGCGGCCGGGTGGCGTGGCGCGGGCGCGGGCCGGGCGGCGGTCCTAGGGTCGCCGCCTGCGGAGCACGGTGGCCGCACGTCCGTAGGCGTCGTACCCGTTCGTACACGCCCGTGGGTATCTGCACCCGTCCGTACACGTCCGCCCGGGCCGGCCCTCACGGCGTCCGGCCCGCCGTCCAGAACAGATTGGGAGCCGCACATGCCCCGGACCCCCGACAGTCCGCGCGGTCCTGCGGACGCCGGCCGCCGCTCGGTCCTGTTCGGCGCGGCGGCGCTCGCACTCACCGCGTCCGGCTGCTCAGGTACGGCGACCCGCGGCGCACAGCCCCCGGCGCCGGCGGCCTCCGCATCGCCGTCGGCTGCCACGCTGCCCCACACGACGGCCTGGCGGCCGAACGCGGCCGACGTGGACCCCGCGGTGAAGCTGCGCGCCGTGCAGCTGATCGAGGCGCTGGGCACCTGGCGGCCGGGCGGCGAGGGTGCGGCGAAGGCCCGGGCCAGGGTGACCGCGCTCGGGCTGCCCGCCCGGCTGGCCGACCAGGCGGGGCCGTTGCTGTCCGGCGCGGACGAGGCCGCCCTCCAGGTCATCGACGCGCAGTACGGCGGCATCCTCGCCGACTCCGCCAGTGTCCTGGTCGTATGCCGGCAGTGGACCCGCACCGGGGGCGGCAAGGTGACCGCCGGAGGTACGACGGTGGACGTACGGCTGAGCCAGGCGCGGCCACGCTGGTCGGTGACGGCGCTCCACCCGGCGGCTCCGGGGCGCGCCTCGTCGACGCTGTCCGCCACGGCCCGCAAAATCCTCGCCGACCGCCGCATCAGCCTGCCGCCGGCCTCCGCGGCCGACATCCGCAGCGGCGCCGTCCACCCGAGCGCGCTCAGCGCACTGCTCCGGCTCGCGGGCACCTACCGGATCGATGTGAGCGTCGTGCGGTCCGGGCATCCGCTGGACGTCTTCGGCACCGACCGGCCCAGCGATCACCCGCTCGGCCGCGCCTTCGACGTCTGGCGCATCAACGGGCACCCGGTGGTCGCCACGTCGACGCCCCGCTCCCTGATCGAGTCCTTCATGCGCGCCGCGGCGGCGGCAGGCTCGTACAACGTCGGCGGCCCGGTGCAGCTCGGGGGCGGAGCGACGACGAACCAGTTCTTCTCGGACGCCACCCACCACGACCACGTGCACGCCGGCTTCAACAGCTGACCGTCCCGCCTCACCGCGCATCCCCGAGCCCTCTCACCGGCCACCGGGCGCCCCCGTACGACGGACCGCGCCCGGTGCCGCGCGCTGCCCGGAGCCGGATGAGCCGGATCAGTGGTCCCACGTCGGGTCCCCGGAGTTCCCGGTGAGTGGGACGCGTCACATCGGCGGCCGTGTCGCGCCGTAACTTCCCCTCACCCCCCAAAGCTCCGCCCCGTTCTCCGCCCGTTCCCCGCGCCGTGGCACGGGAGCGACAGGACCACGGACCGCAGACCACAACGAAGCAGCGCCGTGCGGCGAGCTGCGCCCGCCACCAGGGTCCGGTCCCCCGCTGCGCGATTGTCCGAGTGTGAGGAGAAGCCAGTGGCCGACAGGTGGGACGCCGTCGCGACGGCGACCGCGATCGTGGACGGCGAGGTGAGCGACCGGGCCGTGGTCGAGGCCGCCATCGCCCGTATCGAGAAGCTGAACGGCGAACTCAACGCCGTCATCCACACCCGGTTCGACGAGGCGCTCGCCGAGGTGGACGCCGGGCTGCCCGACGGCCCGCTGCGCGGAGTGCCGGTCCTCGTCAAGGACCTCGGCATGGAGGTCACCGGACTGCCGGCCGCCGGCGGCAGCAGACTCTTCGCCGATGCCGTCGCCACCCGCGACAGCGAACTCGTCACGCGCTACCGCCGTGCCGGCATGGTCGTACTCGGCACCACCAACACCCCCGAATTCGGCCTCAACGCCAGTACCGAACCGGTGCTCCGAGGGCCCACCCGCAACCCGTGGGACCTCCGGCACTCGCCCGGCGGATCGAGCGGGGGGTCGGCCGCGGCCGTGAGCGCCGGGATGGTTCCGGTCGCCCACGCCAGCGACGGCGGCGGTTCGATCCGTATCCCGTCGGCGGCCTGCGGGCTGTTCGGCCTCAAACCCAGCCGCGGTCGGATCTCCCCCTCGCCCCGGCCCACCACGCTGTCCGGACTGGTCTCGTCCCATCACGCGGTGACCTCGACGGTGCGCGACAGCGCGCTCCTCCTCGACATCGCGGCCGGCCCGCTCCCCGGGGACGCCTACGCGGCGCCCACCGCGGCCGACTCCTTCTCCGCCCTCGCACGGCGCGATCCGGGACGCCTGCGGATCGGACTGATCACCGCCCTGCCCGGCGGCCCCGATGTGCACCCCGAGCCGGACCGGGCCGTGCGTGAGGCCGCGCGCCTGTGCGAGAGCCTCGGCCACAAGGTCACCGAGGCGACGGCGCCCTACCGGCCCGACGAGGTGGGCGCGGCCTCCGGCGTCCTGATGAACAGCGACCTGGTCGTACAGATCGACGCCCGTCTCGACCAGCTCGGGCGGCCACTCGCCGACGACGACCTCGAACCCCTCACCAGGGTGCTCTACGAGCACTACCGCTCGCTCGCCGCCGCCGACGTCAGCCGGGCACTGCGGCGCGTGCAGGAGATCGGCTGGCAGGTCGGCGAGGCGTTCACGGAGTACGACGTGCTGCTGAGCCCGACCCTCGCGCGGCCGACGGCACGGCTGGGCCTCCTCGACACCCGCCGGCCGGAGACGATCTACGAACACGCCGCGGTCTACTCCGCGTTCACCAGCGTCTACAACGTCACCGGCATGCCGGCGATGTCCGTCCCCTTCGGGCACGACGGCGACGGACTGCCGCTGGGCGTCCAGTTCGCCGCCGGTCTCGGTGGCGAGGGACTGCTGCTCGCGCTGGCCGCACAGCTGGAAGAGGCCGCGCCCTGGGCTTCCGGCGCCCCGGCAGGCAAGGGCGATTGACACATCCCAGCACCGCTCCCCCCGGTCGGCACTCCTCGGCAAAGGATCACGATGGCAGAGAACCTCACCCCGACCTCAACCACGGTCTCCAGAGGCAGGGCGATAGCCGTGCTCGTCCTGGTCATCCTTCTCTCGGAGGCAGGTACCTTCGAGATCACCATGGTCTACCCGGCGATGCCGGACATGGCTGCCGGCTTCAAGACGCTGCACATCGCCTGGGCCGCATCCGTCGTCAGTCTCACCGGTGCCACGGTCCTGCCGCTGGTGGGCAAGGCGGCGGACAACTGGGGCAAGAAGAGGGCCATCCTCTGCCTCGGCGCTGTCTTCGTCGTCGGCAGCGTCATCTGCGCGCTCGCGTCCTCGTTCGCGGTCCTGCTGGTGGGCCGCGCGATGCAGGGCTTTCTCGTCGGCATCGTCTCCCTCTCCTACAGCCTGGTGCGCGACGTCATGCCGCGTGAGTTCGTACCGATAGCCCTGGGGACCGTGGTGACGGGGATCGGCATGGCGGCGCTCGCCGGCCCCTTCCTCGCGGGCTGGCTCATCGACCAGTACGGGTTCCATGGCATCTTCTGGTTCCTCGCCCTCTACGGGGTCGTGCTGCTGCCGGTCTACGCGCTGGTGATCCCGGAGAGTCCGGTGCGGGCCAACCGTCCCGTGGACTACATCGGGACCCTTCTCCTCGGGCCGGGCACGGGTGTGCTGCTGCTCGGCATCACCCAGGGCAGCAGCTGGGGCTGGACGGCCGGTTCCACCCTGACGCTGCTGATCCTCGGTGTGGCCATGCTGGTCGGTTTCACGCTCTGGGAGCGCGTCTGCAGTGCGCCGCTGATCTCGCTCGACGTGCTGCTGGGCCGCAGGTTCGGCCCGACCGTCCTGGCCGTCGTGTGCGTGTCGTACATGATGAACGCGCACGCCCTGATCAGCCCCACCATGCTGAGGACACCGGTCGGCATCCCGGGCATCAGTTACGGCGCGGGGCTCTCGGCCACTGAACTGGCCGTCTGGACCTTCCCGTTGGGCATCGTCGCCATGATCCTGGGGCCGCTGGGCGGCTACCTGTCCACGCGGATCGGCGCCCGCAACGTCCTGGTCGCCTCCGGCGCGCTGTTCGTCCTGGTCATGTTCCTGGGCTCCCGGCTGTTCACCGTGCAGTGGGAGATAGGTCTGGTGAGCCTGGCCGGCGGCTGTGCCGTCGGCTTCCTGCACTCGTCGAACGCCAACCTGGTCCAGGACTCCCTGCCGGTCTCGCAGAGCGCCATGGGCAACTCGGTCGCCGGTATGACGGCGATGCTGTCCGCCGGCATCGCGACGGCGATCACCGGCGTGGTCATGTCCGACCACGTGCTGACGGTCGATCCCGCCACCCGGGCCGTGGTGTACGCGGACAGCGCGCTCACCCACGCCTACGGGTACGCGGCGCTGGTGGGCGTCATCGGAGTGGTGGTCGCCCTGGTCATGAAACACGGCCGTACCCCCTCGCAGGGCGGCCTCGACGAGCCGGACGACGATCTCATCCGGCCGCAGGACGACCTGCGGCTGTCCCCGACCGAGGCCGCCGGCTGAGTCCGGCGTTCCTGCGCCACCGAACGGGCCGCCCGGCCGCGGTCTCCCACCGCGGCCGGGCGGCCCGTTCCACTCGTAAGGCAGTCTCGTACGGCGATCTCGTACGGCGATCTCGTACGGCGATGGGGCGGCCGCCGGTCTCCGGCGAGCAGCCCAGGACCGGTCAGGCCGGCGCCGGTTCCGGACGCAGTACGCCGAAGTCTCCGGTCTGGATCGTCACGGTGAACCGGCGCTCGCACAACAGCCACTGGCCCTGCGTGCGCCGCCAGTGGTCGTCGTACTCACCGCAGCACTCGTAGAACCGGTCGGCCATCGGGCCGGCGCCCTGGTGGAGGACGCGCGCGTACGTCAGCGACCTGGCGCGGTCGCCGTCGACGGTCACCCGGTGGTTGCCGAGCAGGTGCTGGGAGGGGCCGCAGCCGCCCAGATGGCGTCTGACGACAGCGACGACGTTCTCCACGCCGGTCGCCCCGTAACCGGACGCCTCAGGGGTGAAGGTGGCGGCGGCTTCCTCCCAGTCCCGGGTGTCGAACGCCGCGGCGAGGCGGGCGAGCCGTTCGGTGATCAGCCGGCGGTCGTCGAGGGTGCCGGGGGTGTCGGTCATCGTCGCTCCTGTCGTTTCGGAGGCCCGTGCCCTGGGCGGAATGTGCACTGCGCAGGGTCGTAACTTCCTAACACAGGAGGGGAGTCCGGATCCCGTGCTCTCCCGCTGACCGGGAGACCGAGGGCGGCTTTCTGCCTGCGGCGGTGCGCACGCCTGCCCTGCCGAGGGTCGGTCCGCGCTACGGCCGGTGGGCATCGGCGGGCCTGCGGCCGCGCCAGATGTCCGTGAGCCGGGCAAGGATGACGACAGCGGCGAACAGGACACCCGCCCAGGAGATCCAGCTGCCGTGGGTGGTGAGCGCCCCGCCGGCGCCGGGGAGCGCGTGGTTCAGCACCCGCGCCTGCCAGAACAGCCAGGCCAGCGGCAGGGCTCCGGCGAGCGTGAGAGCCGTGTCGATCGCCGAGGTCACCGGGCTCCATCGCCGCAGCCGCGCCTCGACCGCCCGGAGTACGACGGCGAGCACGATCAGGGTCAGGAAGAAGGGGATCCATACGTCCCACAGCGCCGGGTCGATGACGGGCACCGCCGCACCCGAACCGTCGTGCACCGGGGAGACCCATCTCTGCACGAGGAGCAGCGCGATGACCAGCGCGGCCTTGCCGCCCACCCCGATCACATCGCGCCGCCCGGTCTCCCGGCGCGTCTGGACGGGCGCCAGTAGGTCCGGCGTCCATCCGGTGCGCACCCCACCCGTACCGGACTTGGCGGTGACGGCCCGGTCCACGGCCGCGAACAGGACGGTCACACACACGGCGAGCCAGAGCGCCACGGTCACGGTGTCCCCAAGTGGCCGGAACAGCGTCGCCCACACGCTCCCGCCACGGGCGCGGCAGACGATCGCGAGCACCGCATAGACCGCGGGCAGCACCGTGACGGCCAGCCCGCGCAGCGCGTGCCGGTAGCTCGGGTAGAAGTCGGGGCCGATGAGCGCGACGGGCCCGTGGGTGTAACGCGACGCGAGCCTGGCCGGGTTGCCCAGGTCGCTCAGTGCCGCGTACTCGGCCTCGTCCGGGGTCTGTCCGCGGTCGACGCGGGCGTCTATGTCGTCGCCGATCGAGGCGCGCAGCTCCCGCTCGATGTCGCTCCGCTGCTTCTCCGGTACGCCTCGCGCGACGGTCATGACATAGCGGTCGGTCAGGGTGGCGGTCACCGCTCTTCTCCTTCTGTGGTTTCCCGTTCCGTGGTTTCCGGGTCGAGACCTGCCAGGGCTGTGCCGATCGCCAGCCACTCGTGCTGGAGCGCCTTCGCCAGGAGGACGCCCTCGCCGGTGGTGCGGTAGATCTTGCGCGGCCTGGCCTGGCTCGTGTCCCACTCGCTCAGCAGCAGCCCCTGGCCCTCGAGCCGGCGCAGCAGCGGATACAGCGTGTTGGCCGCCACGGGCACCCCGGCGCGGTCCAGTACGTCCAGCAACCGGTAGCCGTACTCCGGTTCTCGCAGTGCGAGCAGGCTCGCGAGCACCACGGAGCCGCGGCGCAGCTCCTGCCGGTGCGTGTCGAGCAACTCAGATTCAGTCACGACCGACACGTTACTGTGTGGCACACACTATCGTCCAGCGACGATGATGGGTGAGAGAGGAGTCCTCCCGCGGGTCCGGTGAGGAGAGTGGGGGCGGAGCGGCGGGTGACACGCCAGGGGCCGGAAATCCACCTCCGACGAGCTGCCGTCACCCGGGCCGCCGACCGCGTAGGCTCGACGGATGGCGAAGTATTTTGACGTGCATCCGGACAATCCGCAGCGGCGCACCATCAGCACGGTGGCCGAGAGTCTCCGCTCCGGTGCGCTCGTCGCGTATCCGACGGACTCCTGTTACGCGCTGGGGTGCCAGCTGGGCAACCGCGACGGCATCAGCCGGATCCGCTCGATCCGGAACCTCGACGACCGCCACCACTTCACCCTGGTGTGCCAGGACTTCGCCCAGCTGGGGCAGTTCGTCCACATCGACAATGACGTGTTCCGGGCGATCAAGGCGGCGACCCCGGGCAGCTACACGTTCATCCTCCCGGCGACGAAGGAGGTGCCGCGTCAGCTGCTGCACCCGAAGAAGAAGACGGTCGGTGTCCGGATTCCCGATCATGTCGTCGCCCAGGCGCTGGTCACCGAGCTGGGTGAGCCGCTGCTCTCCAGCACGCTGCTGCTGCCCGACGAGGACGAGCCGATGACGCAGGGCTGGGAGATCAAGGAGCGGCTCGACCATGTGCTCGACGCCGTGGTCGACTCGGGCGACTGCGGGACCGCGCCGACCACGGTCATCGACTTCTCCGGCGGTGAGCCCGAGATCGTACGCCGCGGGGCGGGCGACACCTCGCGGTTCGAGTAGGACGGCGTGACCGGACCCGGGCAGCCACCGGGCCCGGACCGCCACCGCGCTCAACCAGCCACTGTGGTCACGCGGTTGGCGTGAGTGCGTCGGTCACCAGTGCGACGGCCCTGGCCACCAGCGGGTTGTCCGTCGGGCCCTGCGGGTCGTACTTGGTGGAGAGGACCGACAGCACCAGCGGCGGGCGTCCGGGGGGCCACACGACGCCGACGTCGTTGGCGACGCCGTACTGGTCGCCGCCGCCCGTCTTGTCCGCCAGGATCCAGTCGGCGGGCAGGCCGGCTTTGAAGCGTTCGCCGTCGGTGGTGTTCGCCGTCAGCCAGCCGGTCAGCTTCTCGCGGTGATACGGCGTCAGCACCCGGCCGACGACGAGACGGGCGACCGTGGTCCCGATGGCACCGGGGCTTGTGGTGTCGGTGGTCCGCCACGGCTCGGCCGAGTTCAGCTCCGGCTCCCAGCGGTCGAGCCTCGTCGTGGCGTCTCCCACCGAGCGGCAGAAGCGGGTGATCGCCGTGGGGCCGCCGAGCCTGCTGAGCAGAAGGTTCCCCGCGGCGTTGTCGCTCTCGCTCACGGCCGCGGCGCACAGCTGACCGACGGTCAGGCCGCCTGCGATGTTCTCCGGCTTCCCGGTGACCGGGGTGTAGCCGGACTTCTCGACGAGTTCCTGGGTGTAGTGGACGCGCCTGGCCAGATACTCGCCGTGCCGGTCGAGGTCGCGCAGGACCGCCCCCGCCGCGAGCACCTTGAACACCGAGCACATCGGGAAGCGTTCGCGGGCGCGGTACTGCACGGTCGCCCCCGTGGCCGTGTCACGGGCGAACACTCCGAGCCGCGCCGAGTACTCCTCCTCCAGCGCCCTCAGCTGCCGGGAGATGCCGCCGTCACCGGGCGGTGCGGCATAGGCACGGCCCGCGGTGGGGACCAGGGCGGCCAGGGCCGTGCCGGCGCCGATGGCCAGTACGGTCCGGCGGGACGGAACAGCTTCGGAGATCTGCACGATGGCCTCGTTCCTCGTCGCGTGGTCAGGGGTGTCCGGGCCGCGCAGGAGCGGTGGCGGGGCCCGGTTCCACCGGCACACAGTCAAGTCGGCGGCCCGGAGCCATGTCGAATACACTCTCGGGCTCAGGTCGATTCGGACTTGATATCTGCGCACGTCGGAGGGCATGTTGCTGACCGAACGGCATCTGGAGATCTTTGTCGCGCTGGCGGAGGAGGAGCATTTCGGCTCCGCCGCGCTGCGTGTGGGCATCACCCAGCCGCCGCTGTCCCAGGGGCTGCGCCGGCTGGAAACCCTGCTCGGTGTCCGGCTGTTCGACCGCGACCGGGGCGTCACGCTCACCGATGAGGGAGCCCTGCTGCTGCCGCACGCCCGCCGCGCCCTGACCGCGCTCACGGAGCTGCGGGAGGCCGGGGTGCGCGAGCGGGCCGACGGCCGCCGGCTCCGGCTGGGCCTTGCGCCCGAGGTGCCGGCGCGGGTCGCGGCGGCCGTGGCGGCCGCACCGGTCCGGGCCGGCGAGCGGAGCCGGATCGCCGTGACGACGGCGCCGACCGTCACGCTGCTCTCCGAGACCGCCGCTGGACGCCTCGACCTCGCGGTGATCCGGCATCCGGCCGTACTGCACGGCCTGGCGGCCGACCGTGTGGTGCTCTTCCCGACCTGGGCGCTCTCGCCCGCCGGCCCGCCCGCGGGAGCCCGTGCGAACACCCGGCGGCTGCCCGTCGCCGTGCGTCCGCGGGACGAAGCCCCGGCGGCGCACGATCTGTTCGTCGACACCCTGGCCAGCCGCGGGCGCCGGGTGGAGACCCTGGTGGTGTCCGACGAGCGCGCCGGGCTCGCACTGGTCGCCGCGGGACAGGCGGTGCTGGTGACCGCCGACGACACCCTGACAGCCGACGGCGTCGAGCGGGTCAGGACGACCGACCCGCCCCTCCCCCTGCGGCTGCGGGTGGTGTGGGACGCGCGGCGCCCGGACTGCGAAGCGACCGCGCGGACGGCGCAGTTGCTGGTCGAGGCGCTGTCCCTGCAGGCGGCGGCATGAACGGGGCGGGGCGGGGCGGCGTACAGCGCACCATCCGCGGCATGTTCGCCGACGCGGGTGTCCGCGGCTGGCTGCACGTGGCCGAGCTGCGGCGTCCGGCGGCGCACGTATCGGTCGATCCCGACGAGCCGGTCCCTGTCGGCTCGGTCTACAAGATGCCGCTGATGGTCGCTTTCTGCCGGCTGGCCGACGCCGGGGCTGTCGACCCACGCCTGCGGGTGACGCTCGAACCCTCGGACCGGATGCCGGGCCCGACCGGTATCTCCGTTCTCCGGGACGCGGTGTCCATGTCGCTTCGGGACCTGGTCGCCCTCATGATGACCATCTCCGACAACACCGCGGCCGACGCCGTGCTGCGGCGGATCGGAACGGCGGCGGTGGACGAGGTGTGCCGTGACCTCGGTATGCGGGACACCACCGTGCACGGCGGAGTGGCCACCACGTTCGCGCGGTTGGTGACGGAGACCGGGGCCGAATCGCTGAGCGCGGCGATGGAGCGCATCTCGGACAACGACACCACCGTGCCACCGGCCGTCTACGACCCCCTGTCCAAGGCATCGGCCACACCCGCGGACATGGCCCTGCTGCTGCGGGCGATCTGGACCGGCCGGGCGGCCTCCGCCGAGAGCTGCGCCTTCATGCGCGGCCTCATGGGAAAGCAGCCGTGGACGCACCGGCTCGCGTCCGGCTTCCCCTACGACGACGTGACGGTGTCGGGCAAGACCGGCACCTTCGGATCGATGCGCCACGAAGCCGGTGTGGTCGAACTCGCCGACGGCAGCGCGTACACCGCCGTGGTGTTCACCCAGGCTGCCCGCGCCGACAGCACCCTGCCGCGGGCCGACGCCGTGATCGGCGCGGCCGCCCGTGTCGCGGTGGAGGAACTGCGCGGCAACGAGGGCCTGTGACGGCCGGAGCGCCGAGGCAGCCGCCGTCCTGATGCGCGCCCAGGACAAGGCGCTCCAGGACGGCAGCGGCCGTCACCACCCGATCAGTGGGCGGACGGCGTCTGTCCGGCCGTCCGGCGCTGGTATGTCTCGCCGGTCATCGACTCCAGCTCGCGCTGCTTCGTCTCCGGGACCTTTCCGCGTACGAAGAAGAACGAGGCGAGAGCGAAGAAGGCGAACGTGCCGTACAGCCAGGAGAGGCCGACCTGGCGGGTCATCGGCTCGAAGGCGAAGGTGACGATGAAATTGAAGATCCAGTTCGACGCGGTACCGATGGCCAGCGCCATGGCGCGCATCCGGTTGGGGAACATCTCCGCCAGCATGATCCACAGGATCGGGCCCCACGACAGGGCGAAGAAGACCACGAAGGCGTTCGCGCCCACGAGCGCCAGCGGACCGTAGGGGCCTGGCAGGGACACATGGTCGCCGCTGCCGTGCTGCTGGGAGAAGGCAACCGCCGTGAGCAGCAGCGACAGGAACATACCGATCGAGCCGATGGTGAGCAGCCGGCGCCGGCCGACCCGGTCCACGAAGAGCATGGCGACCACGGTCATCACCACATTGATCCCCGCGGTGATCACCGAGGTGGTGAAGGAGCTCGACTCGCTGAAGCCGACCGACTTCCAGAGCGTGGTGGAGTAGTAGAAGATCGCGTTGATACCGACCAGCTGCTGGAACGCGGCCATGATGATGCCGACCCAGACCAGCGGGTGCAGCCCGAACCGCTTGCCGCGGATGTCGGCGAACGAACTGCGGTGCTCCTTGTCCAGGGTCTCCCGGATCTGCGCGACCTTGCCCTCGGGGTCGCTCTCGCCGGTCACCCGCCCCAGCACTCCGGCCGCCTTGCCGTACTCGCCCTTCAGCACCAGATAGCGCGGGGATTCCGGGATCAGCAGGGCCAGCAGGCCGTACACCAGGGCCGGGATGACACCGACCAGGAACATCCAGCGCCAGGCCGCCATGCCGAACCAGAGATTCTGCGAGGCGCCGCCCGCGGCCCCGGCCAGGCCCTTGTTGGAGCTGAGCACCACCAGCTGGCCGACGGTGATCGCCAGCTGCTGCAGGGATCCCAGAGCGCCGCGCCCCTTCGCGGGCGCCACCTCGGAGATGTACGCCGGTGCGATCACGGAGGCGATACCGATGGCCAGTCCGCCGACCACCCGCCACACCATGAGGTCGGGTACGGAGAAGGCGGTGGCCGACCCGATGGAGCTGATGATGAACATCACCGCTCCCAGCACCATCACCCGCCGCCGCCCCCAGCTGTCCGCCAGCCGCCCCGCGTACCAGGCGCCGACCGCGCAGCCCAGCAGAGCGATGGAGACCACAAAGCCGGAGAGGAACGAACCGAGATGGAAATGCGAGCCGAGTGCGTCGACCGCGCCATTGATGACGGACGAGTCGAAGCCGAAAAGAAAACCGCCCACCGCGGCGGCAATGGAAATACCCACAGCCTTACCGCCGCGGTGGGGTGCGTCTGTGGGATGAGCCGTCTCGGCCATGAACACAATCACCTGACTGACATCGTTGTCCGGCGCGCTTCCGACCGTACGTCGATAGGAAAGCGCACCCCCTTACGTGGGTGCGTCGGCACCTTTACGGCGCTCGCGTACCCACACGGAATCGCGGCACTCCCACTCAAACCTGTGATTCCCGTCAAGGGCGGCGCAGCCGGCTCCCCCAGCCCGGGCCCGTCAGCCCCCGCAGAGTTCGGCGAACCGCCGGGCGCCGATGTTGCCGCCCGAGATGATCACTCCGACGCGCCGCGGGAGCCGCTCGACGCGTCCTGCCAGCAGGGCCGCGAGTCCGGTGGCTCCGCTCGGCTCGATGACGATCTTCAGACGTTCGAACGCGAACCGCATGGCGTCCCTGATCCCGTCGTCGCTCACCAGGTCGATGCCGTCGACCAGCCGCTCGTTGATGGAGAAGGTCAGCTCGCCGGGGATGTCGGCCGCCTGGCCGTCGGCGATGGTGCGCGGGACCGGGATGGACACCCGCCGGCCCGCCTCCAGGGACCGCTTCGTGTCGTCCCCGGCCTCCGGTTCGACGCCGATCACCCGGATACGGTCCTGCAGCCCCTTGGCCGCTGTGGCGCTGCCCGCCATGAGTCCGCCGCCGCCGACCGGCACCACCAGCGCGTCGAGCTCCCCCGTCTCCTCCAGCAGTTCGAGTGCGGCGGTGCCCTGTCCGGCGATGATGTGCGGGTGCTCGTACGGCGGGATGAGCGCGAGGCCGCGCTCGGCGGCCAGCGCCTCACCGATGGCGACGCGGTCACCGGTGTAGCGGTCGTACGTGACGATCTCCGCGCCGTAGCCTGCGGTGGCGTCCAGCTTCGACTGCGGGGTGTCCTCCGGCATCAGGATCACCGCGGTGGTACCCAGCTCCTTCGCGGCCAGCGCGACGGCCTGCGCGTGGTTGCCCGACGAGTACGCGGCGATGCCCTTGGCCACCTGCGCGGGCGACAGCCGGGAGGCCGCGTTGTAGGCGCCGCGGAACTTGAAGGCGCCGATCCGCTGGAAGTTCTCGCACTTGAGGAAGACCTCCGCACCGACGAGCCGGTCCAGGGTGCGTGAGCGCAGCACGGGGGTGTGGTGGGCCACGCCCCTGATCTGTGCGGCGGCATCGCGGATGTCATCGAGGGTGACCGGCAGGGGGTTGGTCATGCGGGGGCTCCATCGGGCTGCGGGATCGGGAGGGCCGGCCGGGACCGGCGGACGGGGACGTGACAGGGCGCGGCACGACGCGACACGAGGTGACGGGCCCTGACAGAAATGGCGGGACGTGACAGGGCGCGGCAGGCAGGCAAGCAGGTCAGGCTTTGCGGGCCACGCCCGCGTACATGTTCGTCCCGTTCTCCGGCGGTGCGACGCCGTCCGCGGGTCGCCAGGACGTCATCGGCACCACGCCCGGGTCGACCAGGTCGAGCCCGGCGAACAGGGCCTCCACCTCGGTGCGGGTGCGCAGATACATGGGGATGCCCCGCTCCGTGTACTCACGTGCCAACGCCGCGGACTCGGGGGCGAGGTCCCCGGTGGCGAGGGTGATCGCGAGATAGCTGCCCGGCGCCAGCGGCCTCATCAGGGTCTCGATGAGTCCGTGCGCGTCCTTCACGAACTGCAGCATGGCGATGACCGTCAGGCCCACCGGCCGGCCGAGGTCGAGCGTCTCGGACAGGGCGGGGTCCGTGAGGAGCGTGTCCGGCTCGGTCATGTCCGCCTGGATGTAGGAAGTCCGCCCCTCGGGGGTGCTGCGCATCAGGGCGTCCGCGTGGGCGAGGACGATCGGGTCGTTGTCCACGTAGACGATGCGTGCGTCCGGGGTCTGCCGCTGGACGACCTGGTGCAGGTTGGGCTCCGTCGGAATCCCGGTACCGATGTCCAGGAACTGCCGTATCCCGGCCTCGGCGGCCAGCCAGTGGGCCATCCGCCGCATGGTCGCCCGGTTGGCCAGCATGCTCGTGCGCAGCCCGGGCCAGGCGCGCAGCGAAGCCTCGGCGGCCACCCGGTCCACCTCGTAGTGGTCCTTGCCGCCCAGGATGTAGTCGTACACCCGCGCCGAGTTCGCCCGGTTGCCCTGAACCGGGACCTGCTCGTTCCGCTCGCTCATCCTCTACCGCCCTTTTCGCTTCTCGGTGCTGCGCCCGGTGTCCGGAGAGCATAGACGCCGCGCCCCCGGAATGATCTAGTCCCGTCGGCCTCATCGCCCTCGGGGCCGGCCGACCGGAGAGGGCGAGGCTGCGAACCGGAGTGGGAGCCTCACCTGAAGAGCGAATCATTATATTTCACGCATTCCTGGCGAGCCGGACATACAATTGCAGCAAAGGTCACTACGGAAGGACTTCCGATGACTGAGTTGCAGGACAAGGAGTTCTACGCCAGTGACAGGCCCGCGCATCCGGTGCTACCGGAGGACCGGCCTCGTGGCGGTGGTCCGAGGGCGCCGATGAAGCACCGCGGACCTTGGGCCGGCGCTGCCATCGTCGTCGGCATCATCGTCTTGATCATGGTGGGAGTGGCGCTCTTCCCGTGAGCCCCGCGGCATGACAGACGACTGCGGCACTGTCCGCCCCGGTGGGCTGTGCCTTGTTCATGGCCGAACACCCTCGCAGAGATGGGCTGTTCCGGCTCGTTGCGGAGCCGGTCGCGGTTCGGGCCCGTCAGCCCGGTGAGGACGGCAGGCCGTCCAGGACATCGGCGGCCAGCCGGTCCGCGGCGTCGATCGCGGTGGTGAGTTCGTCCGGTGTGGCGCCGACGGTGCCGAACAGGGCGTGGGCGCGCGCGGAGAAGTCGGCCGGAGCGGTCGGGAGCCGCCCCGCTGCCTCGACGGCCCCTTTCTCGTTGACGATCCAATGCCCGGCCTGGGCGTGGATGGCGTGTACGAGAAGTCCCACGACCCGGAACAGACAGCCCGCGACGTAGAAGGCATCGCCCCGCCGCACACCTTTGCGGGCGATGGACAGGGTGAACGGCACTTCCCATCGCGCGTTGGCGATCAGCGAATCGCGCAGCGGCTGCGGGTACCGCGCCCGGATGTTCCCCTGCAGGGCGGTCAGTTCACCGGTGGAGTCCGTGAGGACGCATCCCATGGCCACCTCACCGGCGTAGGCGTGAGAGTAGACCCCGAGCGGGTGGCCGGGCTGGGTGCCCACTTCGAAGTGCCCGGCCTGACACTGCTGCCAGATCCGGTGCACGCGGTCCAGGTCCCGGTAGATCCAGTCGATGTGCGTCTCCCCGACTGTCAGCCAGCCACCGCCGTCGACCCAGGGACCCCAACCACCTGGTTCGGTCACCTCGGCTGCGCCACCGGTCAGCTCGGAGGCGAGGAGCTGGAGGGCGGCGACGTCCAGCGGAGGACGGTAGTAGAGGCCGAGATCGAAGTCCGAGTCGGGCCGATGCGTGCCGCGTGCCCGGCTGCCGCCCAGGCAGACTGCGACAACGCCGTCGATACCGGCCAGCTGGTTCGCGATTCTTACTACCTGGTCCACCCGGTGGAGTCTGCCGAACGGGGGCAGCCCTGGCGACTGGATTTGTTTTACCGGTCGACGTGTCGCACGCACTCGGTCCGGGTGAACCGCGGCCCTGCGGAGGGGCCTTGACCGACCCGGGCCGTCCTGGAGGACACCCCACCCCTCACCCCGTCGCGCCGGGCTCCAGCCGTGCCCTGATGCCGTCGAAGTGTGTGCGCATCGCCGTGCAGGCCCGCGGGCCGTCGCCCGCCGCGATGGCGTCGACGATCTCCCGGTGCTGGGCGAGCGTGGCGGCCGGGTCCTGGTGTCCGTCGCCGGTGTCGCCGCGCACCTGGTCGAGGGCGGCCCAGAACGCGTCGAGCACCTCGCTGAGCAGATGGTTGCCGAGGGACCTGTACAGCACCAGGTGGAAGGCGCGGTCCGTGCTCCGGGCGATACGCCCCCGCGCCGCTTCGCCCCCCATCTCCGCCACGATCCCCCGCAGCACCGCGAGATCCTCGTCCGGCACCGACGCCGCCACGCTGTCGATCAGTCCGGCCTCCAACGCCTCGCGCACCCGCATGAGTTCGTACAGGCTCGCCTCGCCGTTGCGGTGGCGTACCGCCGCACGGAAAGCGAGGCCCTCGACCAGGGGGGCCAGGGAGAGCGAGCCGACGAAGGTGCCGGAGCCGCGGCGGATCTCCACGACACGCAGGGCCTGCAACGCCTTGAGCGCCTCCCGGACCGTGACCCGGCCGACCCCGAAGATGCCGGTCAGCTCGGTCTCGGTGGGCAGCGGACTGCCGGTGGACAGTCCACGGTCGAGTATCAGCCGCCGGATACCGGCCTGGACGTCCTCGGACGCCGTACTGCGGACCACTGGGGGCTCCTTTCCGGGTTCCTGGTGTGTGACGGGGGTCTCTTTGACGATTCACACGGGGTGGGGATTATTCTAACCGCAGGACATAGGACATCTGATGTCTCATGTTGTGGAGAGAATCTCCAGCCCTTATCTGCACCAGGAGTACCGCCATGGCACTGACCGCCCCCCTTCGCGGGGTCGTACCGCCCGTCTGCACCCCGCTCGACGCCAACGGGGAGATCGACACCGACTCGCTCTCCCGTCTGGTCGAGCACCTCATCGGCGGAGGCGTGCACGGTCTGTTCGCCCTGGGGTCGACCAGTGAGGTCGCCTACCTCACCGACGCCCAGCGCGCGACGGTCCTGGAGACCGTGGTCCGCACGGCCGCCGGCCGTGTCCCGGTGCTCGCCGGTGTCATCGACACCACCACCGCCCGGGTCATCGCCCACGCCCGGGCCGCGGCCCGGCTCGGCGCGGACGCGCTCGTCGCCACGGCGCCCTTCTACACGCGCACCCACCCCAAGGAGATCGCCGGACACTTCCGGCGTATCCGTGCGAGCGTCGACCTGCCGCTGTTCGCGTACGACCTGCCGGTCTCGGTCCACAGCAAGCTCTCCGCCTCCCTGGTGCGCGAACTCGCCGAGGACGGCACCCTGGCCGGGCTCAAGGACAGCAGCGGCGACGAGGGCGGACTGCGCCGGCTGATCGTCGAGCTCGGTGGCCGGGACGGCCGGAGCCAGGGCCCCGTGCCCCGCTTCAGCATCCTCACCGGCTCCGAACTCACCGTCGACGCCGCCCTGCTGGCCGGAGCCGACGGCGTCGTACCCGGGATCGGCAATGTCGACCCCGCGGCCTATGCGCGGCTGTACGACGCCGCCCGCGCCGGTGACTGGACGCTGGCCGCCAAGGAGCAGGAGCGGCTCATCTCGCTCTTCGACATCGTGGACGTCGGCCCCGAGGCCGAGATGGGGCGCAGCTCGTCGGCGCTCGGCTCCTTCAAGGGCGCCCTGCGGCTCCTCGGTGTCATCGCGTGCGGCGACACCGCGTTCCCGCAGATCCAGCTCAGCGCCGAATCCGTCGCACTGATCGACGCGCGGCTGCGCACGGCCGGACTGACCCCGTCCCGATGACGACACCGACGGCCCGGACGGCACCGACGGCACGGACGACGGAGGCGGCCCCGGAGGCGCACACCGGTCCCCTTCTCGCGGGTCCTGTCATCGGACTCGACCTGGGCGGTACGAAGATCGCCGCCGCCCTGATCGGGCCGGACGGGGCGGTGCTCGCCCGGCACACCCTGCCGACCCCGGCGACCGAGGGCGCCGACGCGGTGCTCGACGCGCTGCGCGACGCCGCCCGCGCCGTGGGCCGGGACGCCGCCGGCCTGGGCTTCGACCGGGCCGCGACGGCGGTCGGTGTCGCCGCGGCCGGTGTGGTGGACCCCCGCTCGGGCACCGTCACCAGCGCCACCGACACCATCCGCGGATGGGCGGGCACCGCCCTGGGGCCCCGCCTCGCGGACCGCACCGGGCTGCCGGTCGCCTGCGACAACGACGTACGCGCGACCGCGGGGCCCGAACTCGCCGTGACCGAAGGCGAGCAGGCGTCACTGCTGTTCGCGGCGGTCGGCACCGGGGTCGGCGGCGCGCTCGCCTGCGACGGGCGGATGCTGCACGGCGCCGCGGGCATCGCGGGCCACATCGGGCATCTGCCGAGCCCCGAGGCTGTCGGCCTCGACTGCACCTGCGGCGGCTCCGGACACCTCGAAGCCATCGCGTCGGGACCCGGGATCACCGCCCTGTACGAGCGGCTCACCGGGCGGGCCACCGACCGGCTCCAGACCGTCGCCGAGCGGGCCGCCACGGGTGACGGCAGCGCGGTCCGCGCCATCACCACCGGCGCGCGGGCGATGGGCCGGGCGCTCGGCGGCCTCGCCAACGTGCTGGGCCCCGACCGGGTCGTCGTCGGCGGCGGCGTACCGGGGATCGGCCCGCTCTACTGGGACGCCCTGACGGACGCCTTCACGGGCGAGCTCATGCCACCGCTGCGCCGGCTGCGCCCCGTGGCGCCGCTCCACGGCGCCGACGCCGCCGTACTCGGCGCCGCGGCCCTGACCACCACCGCCCCTCTGCACCGACCGGGAGCCCTTCTGTGAGCACACCGCCCAGCACGCAGCCCCATTCGCCCTCCGCAGCGCCGGCCCAGGCGCTCCGGGGCCGGCTCATCGTCTCCTGCCAGGCCCCTCCCGGTGACCCGATGCGGGAGACCGGCACGCTGGTACGGATGGCCAGGGCCGCCGCCGCGGGCGGCGCGGCAGCCGTACGCGCCAACGAACCCGAGGTGGTGGCCGCCATCCGGGAGGCCGTCGGTCTCCCCCTGATCGGGCTGTGGAAGGACGGCGACACCGGCGTGTACATCACGCCGACCGTCCGGCACGCCCTGGCGCTCGTGACGGCGGGGGCCGATGTGGTCGCCGCCGACGCCACCGCACGGCCGCGCCCCGACGGCAGCACCTTCGCCGCTCTGGTCGAGGCGGTCCACGCGGCGGGCGCCCTGGTGATGGCCGACGTCTCCACGCTCGAAGAGGGCGTGGCCGCCGCGGCCGACGGCGCGGACCTGGTGTCGACCACCCTCTCCGGGTATGTTCCCGGCTCACCGCGGCAGGAAGGCCCCGACCTCGACCTGGTCACGGCCCTCGCGGCCGCGGTGGACGTCCCGGTCGTCGCCGAAGGCCGTATCCGTAATCCGCGGGAAGCCGCCGCAGCACTCACGCACGGTGCCCACAGCGTCGTCGTCGGCACCGCCATCACCGCTCCCACCGCCCTGACCGCCACGTTCGTCTCGGAACTGGCCCAGCGATAGCGCATCACCGCCTGCCGGACGGCCTCAACGCCGAGTCCGTCCGGCATTCTGGAGGCACCGTGCACAACAACACCCAAGCCACGCTCCCCTGGTACCGCGAGGTATCCCGCACCCAGTGGAAGTCGTTCTTCGCCGCCTGGATCGGCTATGTCCTGGACGGCTTCGACTTCGTCGTGATCACCCTGGTGCTCACCGAGATCAGCGACGACTTCCATCTGAGCACGGTGCAGGCCGCGAGTCTGGTCTCCGCCGCTTTCATCACCCGCTGGCTCGGCGGGGCCGTACTCGGCGCCCTGGGCGACCGGTACGGGCGCAAGCTGTCGATGATCGTGAGCATCCTGCTCTACTCGCTCGGCACCTTCGCCTGCGGTCTGTCGTGGGACTACACCAGCATGTTCGTCGCGCGCCTCGCGATCGGCATGGGTATGGCCGGGGAGTACAGCGCAAGCGCCACATACGCCATGGAGAGCTGGCCGGCGCGGCTGCGCAACCGGGCGAGCGGCTTCCTGATCTCCGGCTTCTCCGTGGGCTCGGTGCTGGCCGCCGAGGCGTACAAGTGGATCGTCCCGAACCTGGGCTGGCGCTGGATGTTCTACATCGGTCTGGTGCCGATCGTGGTCGCGCTGTGGCTGCGGCGCGCCCTCCCCGAGGCCCCCGAGTGGAGCGAGACGGTCAAGGAGGACAAGGCCAGGCCCAATCCGTTCCGCCCGCTCTTCGCCTCTCCCGGCCTGGCCACGGTCAACACGGTGCTGGTGGTGGTCGCGACCGTCACCCTGTTCGCGGTCTTCACCCCGACCGGTGCGGGGCTCGTCCCCGTCCTCTCGGTACTGGCGGGCCTCAGCATCCTCGCCCTCGCGGTGCAGCTGGGCGGCCGGCGCAGCTGGCTGCTGTATGTATCCATGATCGTGACGGTCTTCTTCGCCTTCCTGTACACCTGGCCCATCCAGGCGCTGCTGCCGACGTATCTCAAGACGGATCTGGGCTACTCGCCGAGCCAGGTCAGTGACGCGCTGTTCTTCGCCGGGTTCGGCACCATGGCCGGCTGCTGGCTCGCCGGATTCGTCGGTGACTGGATCGGCACGAAGAAGGCGTACGCGTTCACGCTGCTCGCGTCGATGGTCTTCGTGTTCCCGGTGTTCGCCGTGCACGACAATCTGCTGCTGCTCGGTGTGCTGCTGTTCGTGCTGCAGGCCCTGAGCTTCGGTATCTCGGGGCTGCTGCCGCGCTACATCGGCGGCCACTTCCCGACCGGGAGCCGGGCCGCTGCGCTCGGTTTCACGTACAACGTCGGAGCGCTCGGCGGTGCGGTGGCCCCGGTCCTGGGGGCCCATCTGGCTTCGGGGATGCCGCTGGGCCGTGCCCTCGCCGTACTGACCTTCGCCGGTACGGTCCTGGTCGTCCTGCTGGTCGGCTTCGATGTGCCGGCCCGGCTCAACCGGCTGACGGACCCGGACGGTATCCATGACCATCTGGCGGCCGAGCTGCCGGACACACCGGCGACCGCGCTGCCCGAACAGCAGCGGAGCGGGGCCTGACGGCTCGTACGTCCGGCGAGACCTCCGTACGCGCAACGCCCCGGCGGGGCAGCCGACTGTGGCTGCCCCGCCGGGGCACTTCCCGTCACCGGCCGCGACGCTGCGGCCGGCTCGGGTGCGCGGTTCAGGTACGCGAAGGAAGTGCGGGCGCTCAAGTACGCGGGCTCGGGTACGCGGGCCCAGGTGCGCTCAGGTCGTGAGCAGGACGCCCCCGTAGCTGACCCCCGCGACGACCACCCAGGAGGCGAGGCCGAGCAGGGCCGTCCTGGCCCCGGAGCGGGCGAGGGACGGCAGATGGACGGCGCTGCCGAGGCCGAAGAGCGCCATGGCCAGCAGCAGCTGCTGTGCGGTGTCGGCGGCGTCGAGGACTCCGGTGGGCAGCACGCCGGTGCTGCGCAGGGCCGTCATCGCCAGGAAGCCGACCACGAAGAGGGGCACCACGGCCGGGCGGCGGACGCCCGTCGCCTGCTTGCCGCCGGCCGCCTCGTGGGCGCGGCGCCTGCGGTAGGCCACCGCGACCCCGGCCACGAGCGGTGCGAGCATCGCCACCCGGATCAGCTTGACCATCACGGCCTCGGCGAGCGCGGTCGGGCCGGCGGTCTGCGCGGTGGCCACCACTTGGCCGACGTCGTGGACACCGGCGCCGACCCACCGGCCGAACTGCAGGTTGTCCAGCCCCAGCGGGTGGTGCAGCAGCGGCAGGACCGCGATGGCGAGGGTCCCGCACAGCGTCACCAGGGCCACCGATGTGGCCACGTCGGACGCCAGCTGCTCGTCGTCCTCGTCCTTGCCGAGCGCACCGCTGACGGCGCTGATGGCCGAGGCTCCGCAGATCGAGTAGCCGGTGGCGATCAGCAGCGGCTGGTCACCGGGCAGGCCCAGCTTCCTGCCGAGCCACCAGGTCCCGAAGAAGGTCGCGAGGACCACACCGAGCACCATGGTCACCGTCGCCCAGCCGAGGCCGAGGACATCGCCGATGCTGAGCTTGAGCCCGAGCAGCACGATCCCGCCCCGCATCAGCCGCTTGCCGGCCGTCGAGAGCCCGGCCCGGCCCCGGCCGCGTACGAACGGATGCAGCCCCGGGACATGCGCCGCCACCACACCGAGCACCACGGCGGCCGTCAGCATCGGCACGGCGGGCAGCAGGGCGTGCACCGCCTCGGCGAGACCGAGTCCGACGACGGCGAGCGCGAGGCCGGGAGCGTTGCGGCGCACCGGCCCCGGTGCGGAGGCGCTGCCGCCGGACGACGGCTTCGCGGGCTGTCGACCGGGGGGCGGTGACTGGGTGCGTTCCGTACTCAGTGTCATGATCACCAGCGTGTGGCGGATCCGTCCGGCCCGGTAGACGCGAATCCGGGCCCAGGCCATAGGGTTCCCCTATGAAGGTTTTCCTATGAGGGTTCTGCCATGGAGGACGCACCGTACGAGGGGGCACAGGTGAGCGAGCGCGGCGAGACCCAGGACGGCGGGCAGCGGCCGCTGCCCGATCTGCAGTCGCTGCAGCTGCTGGTCACCGTGGCGGAGACCGGCAGCCTGGGCAGGGCCGCGGCCCGGATGCTCATCAGCCAGCCGTCGGCCAGTGCGCGGATGCGGACGCTGGAACGCCATCTGGGGCTCCAGCTCCTGGACCGCTCCACCGCGGGGTCGCGGCTCACCGCGGCCGGGGCGGTGGTGACCGACTGGGCGCGCGCGGTGCTCGAACAGGCCGCGGCGCTGGTCGAGGGCGCGGCGGCGCTGCGCTCGCGGCAGGACAGCCGGCTGCATGTCGCCGCGAGTCTGACCATCGCTGAGGAGCTGATGCCCGGCTGGCTCGTCACCCTGCGGGACACCGCGCCGGACGCGCATGTGGGGCTGACGGTGACCAACAGCTGGGGTGTGGTCGAGGCGCTGCGCCGAGGGGGCTGCGATCTGGGTTTCGTCGAGGGCCCGCGGGTGCCCGACGATCTGCACCGCTCGGCGGTGGGGCGGGACCGGCTCGCCGTCGTGGTGGTGCCGGGCCACCCCTGGACACACCGCCGCAGCGCCCTGACCGGGCGCGAGCTGGCCGACACCCCGCTGCTGCTGCGGGAGGCGGGCTCCGGCACCCGGGAGACGCTGGAGCGGGCGCTGCGCCCGTACGACGGGATCGCCGTCCCGGTACTCGAACTGGGCTCGACCGCCCCGCTGCGCAGCGCGGCGGCCCGCGGTCTGGCCCCCGCTGTGCTCTCCGCGCTCGCCGTGCGCGAGGACGTGGCGTCGGGCCGCCTGGTCGAGGTCGAGGTCGACCCTTCCGTACGGCTGCACCGCATCCTGCACGCGGTCTGGCCCAAGGGCCGCGAGCTGCCGGAACCGGCGCTCCATCTGCTCCGGGTGGCCAAACACCGGTAGGGCGCGGGCGGCGGCGGTACGGGCTCGTGCCGTACCGCCGCCGCTCACGCCCCGGGCGGCTTGTGGTCGGTGGTGGGGTGTCGCGGCTCAGCTGCCGCGCAGGACGTCCGGGAGACGGCGGACGGAGTCGATGACGTAGTGCGCTCCCGCGGCACGGAGCTGGGGTTCGGTGTGGGCGCCGGTCAGTACGGCGACGACCAGCCCCGCTCCGGCGCGCAGCCCCGCCTCGATGTCGTACGGGGTGTCGCCGACGACCACCGTGTGGTGGACGGAGGGCGCCCCGGTGCGCAGGAGTGCGGTGAGCACCATGTCGGGGTACGGGCGGCCGCGGCCCGCGTCGGCGGGTGAGAGCACCGCGTCGGCGAGGTCCAGCCAGCCGAGGGAGGCCAGCAGGCTGTCCCTGGTGCGGGGCGAGAAGCCGGTGTTGAGGACGACGGCGATTCCGGACGCGCGGAGTGCCTCGATGGTCTCGCGGGCGCCCGGGATCGGCTTGCACCGGCCGGCCGCGACGAGTTCCGCGTAGGCGCGCTCGAAGATGTCGTTGGCCCGCTCCGCCTTGCTCTCGTCGCCGAAGAGATGGCGGAAGACCGAGATCTTGGACTCGCCCATGGTGGCGCGGACGTGTTCCATCATGCGGTCGTGGGCCACACCGCCCTCGGGGACGTCCAGCTGGGACAGGGCCTGGACGAAGGCGTCCTCCACGGCGCCGGCGTCGGTGACCGTGGTGCCTGCCATGTCCAGGACCGCGAGGCGGATGCCGTCGGGGGATCCGGCGCGGTGAGCGGCGCGGGGAGCGGTGCCGGGGGCCGCGGTCGGGGATGTCACGGGCACGGTGCTTCCTCCGGTGCTTGGGGAGGGCGGACGCTGTCCGCCTGCAGGGCGGCCGCCAGGGCGAGGGCCGCGATGTCGGGCCCGGTGCAGCCGCGGGAGAGATCGTGCAGCGGCGCCGCGAGGCCCTGGAGCAGCGGGCCGACCGCGGTGGCGCCGCCGGCCCACTGGGCGATCTTGTAGCCGATGTTGCCGGCGGCGAGGCCGGGAAAGACAAAGGTGTTGGCCTGGCCGGCGAGCTCCGAAGCGGGCGCCTTCGACCGGCCGATGGCCGGGACGGCGGCCGCGTCGTACTGCAGCTCACCGTCCACGGCGAGACCGGGCTCGGTGGCGCGGACCAGGGCCAGGGCCTCGCGCACCCGGTCCACCTGGGGGTGGGACGCACTGCCCTTCGTACTGAAGGACAGCAGCGCCACCCGGGACGGCTCGCCGGTGAGGGCACGGTGGGTGGCGGCGGTGGCGAGGGCGATGTCGGCGAGTTCCCTGCTGGTCGGGTCGACGACGACCGCGCAGTCCCCGTAGCCGAGGAGCCGGCCGTCGGGCATCACCATCAGGAAGCTGCTGGAGAGGGTGCGGATGCCGGGGGCGAGACCGACGACGTACAGGCCGGCGCGCAGGACGTCGGCGGTGGGGCGGTTGCTGCCCGCGACGCATGCGTCGATCCGTCCCAGGCGCAGTGCGGTCGCGGTGAGGTAAAGGGGGTCCGCGGCCAGGGTGCGCCGCCCGTCGGGTGTGAGGCCGCGCCGGGCGGCCAGCGCTTCGGCCAGGGTGGCGGCGCACTCGTCGTCGGCGGCCAGCTCCGCGGGGTCGAGGAGGTCGAGCCGGTCGGGGTCGTCGGGCAGTTTCAGACCGATTTCGGCCGCGCTCGCGCGGATGCGCGCCGGATCGCCGACCAGGACCGGGGTGACCGCGTGCTGTTCGGCGAGGTGGGCCGCGGCCCAGAGCGCCCGTGGGTCGGTGCCTTCGGCCAGGGCTACACGGGGCCGCCTGGAAGCGGGCCGCAGCCGCTGTGACCAGGTGTCGAGGAGGTGCTGCACGGCGGCTCCGGCCGGTCCTGCCGGGGGCCGCGCCGGGGCGAGCGGATCGATGAGCATGGGGCTGTTCCCTTGGCGTGGGCGGTGCGGGAGGGATCGGAAGAGCGACGTGGTGGAGAGGCCGGGGGCGCCGGGGCGCCGTGCGCATGAGGGGCGCACGCGGCGCCCCCGGCCGGTGTCGCGGGGGCCCCGGGACCGCGCAGGGCAGCCGGGACCGGAACCCCCGCGGTTCAGGGGCTGTCCGCGGTTCTCGTCCGGATCGGGCGGGACTCCCGTCCGGACGGGAGTCCCGGGCCCGAGGGGGCCCGACGGGAGTCCCGGGCCCGAGCGGGAGGGGGCCGGCCGGCACGAGGGGCGGCCGGCCCGGGTCACTCAGACGTAGTCCTGGTACTTCTCCAGGTAGCGCACCGGCTTGGACAGCGCGTCGCGGCGGAACGGGTCGCCGAGCTCACGGGTGCACATGATCTCGATGACCGTGGTGCGGCCCTCGTTCATCTGGGCGTCGACCGCCTTCTGCAGCGCGGGGCCGACGTCGGAGAGCTTCTCCACGACGATGCCGTCGGCGCCCATGGCCTCGGCGATCGCGGCGAAGCTCTCGTTCTCCAGCTCTCCCGCGACGAAGCGCCGGTTGTAGAAGTCGACCTGGTTCTTCTTCTCCGCGCCCCACTGGCGGTTGTGGAAGACGACGGCGGTGACGGGGATGTCGTGCCGTACGGCGGTCATGATCTCGCCCATGCTCATGCCCCAGGCGCCGTCCCCCGCGTACGAGATCGCCGGGCGGTCCATGGCCGCGGCCTTGGCACCGATGATGGTCGGCAGGGCGTAGCCGCAGTTGCCGAAGCTCATCGGCGCGAAGAAGGAGCGGGGCTCCTCGAAGCGCAGATAGCTGTTGGCGACGGAGTTGATGTTGCCGATGTCGGTGGAGACCATGACGCGCGGCGGCATGGCGCGCTCCAGCTCCCGCAGCACCTCGCGCGGGTGCAGCCAGTCGCCCTCCTCTTCCTCCTGCTCGGCGATCATGTCGAGGCTGAAGGGGTCCTTCTCGTGGGTCCAGGCGCTGAGCTCTTCCTCCCACGCGTCCTGCTCGGCCTTCATGGTCGCGGCCCGCTGCTCGCGGGTGGCGTCGCAGTCCAGGGTGCGGCCTTCGAGCCGCTCGGTGAGTGCGGCCGCCGCGTCCTTGGCGTCGCCGCAGATACCGACGGTGATCTTCTTGACCAGGCCGAGCATCTTGTGGTCGGCGTCGATCTGGATGATCTTCGCGTTCTTCGGCCAGTAGTCCATGCCGTGCTGGGGCAGGGTGCCGAACGGGCCGAGGCGGGAGCCGAGCGCGACCACGACATCGGCCTTGGCGATCAGCTTCATCGCGGCCTTGGAGCCCTGGTAGCCCAGCGGCCCGCACCACTGCGGGTGGCTCGCCGGGAACGAGTCGTTGTGCAGATAGCTGTTGACGACCGGGGCGCCGAGCCGCTCGGCGAGCGCCTTGCACTGGTCGACGCCGTCGGCCATGACGACGCCGCCGCCGGAGATGATCACCGGGAACTCGGCGGTGGCCAGCAGTTCGGCGGCCTCGTTCAGGCTCTTCTCGCCGCCGGCGCCGCGGTCCAGCCGGTTCGGCCGCGGGATCTCGGTGTTGATGTCGCCGTAGAAGTAGTCGCGCGGGATGTTCAGCTGCGTCGGGCCGATCTCCGACATGGCCCGGTCGAAGGCGCGGCCGGTGAACTCGGCCATGCGGTTCGGGTTGTTCACATGGGCCTGGTACTTGGTGAACTCCTGGAACATCGGCAGCTGGTTGGCCTCCTGGAAGCCGCCCAGGCCCATGCCCATGGTGCCGGTCTCGGGGGTCACGATGACGACCGGGCTGTGTGCCCAGTACGCGGCGGCGATGGCGGTGACGCAGTTGCTGATGCCGGGGCCGTTCTGGCCGATGACGACCCCGTGCCGGCCGCTGACCCGGGCGTATCCGTCGGCCATGTGGGCGGCGCCCTGCTCGTGGACGACGGGCACCAGGCGGATGCCGGCCGGGGCGAAGATGTCCATGGCATCCATGAACGCCGAGCCCATGATGCCGAAGATATCGGTGACGTCATTGGCCACCATCGTCTCGACGAACGCCTCCGACGGCGTCATCCGCTGCGGGCCTGCCGCGACAGTACGGCTGGTGTCCGCGGGGTTCTCGCTCATGGTTCCACTCCTTCAGCACACCGGATCTCATAAAGAATCGGTACGTGGCGTTCCTGAAATCAGGATCTGAGTGGACCATAGGGACCCGATTGCACTCCGTCAACGGTAGGTTCCGAAAATCGATACCTGATACGCTAGTTTCCGGAATTTGGACCGACCTGGAGCTACCGTGGACCTGTCACGCGCATCCGACCCCGCCGCGCTCAACGGCGATACGCCGACCATGCGGCTCTTCGCGCTGCTCGAACTGATCGCTTCCAAGGACCAGTTGGTCTCGCTCCAGGGTCTGGTCGAGGAGACCGGTATGCCCAAACCGACGCTGCACCGCATGCTGCAGCAGCTGGAGAGCGCCGGCCTGCTCATCCGCCAGAGCGACGGCAGGCACTACGGCACGGGCTCGCGGCTGCGCAAGCTCGCCGAGAACCTGCTGCTCAACGCCACCCACCACGGCGCACGCCACGCGGTGCTGCGCAGCCTGGTGGACGAACTGGGCGAGAGCTGCAACATCACCACGCTCTCGGGCAACGAGGTGGTCTATCTCGACCGGGTCGAGACCCCCGAGCCGCTGCGCTTCTATCTGACCGCCGGTTCCCGGGTGCCCGCCCACTGCTCGGCCAGCGGCAAGATGATCCTCTCCCAGATGCTCCCGGCGCAGCGGCGCAAGCTGCTCGCCCACGCACCGCTCAAGCGGTGCACCCCCAACACCGTGACCGATCTCGACGCTCTGGAGGAGGAGTTCCGGCGCGTGCGCCGCGACGGATTCTCCCTGGACGACGAGGAGTTCCTGCCCGGCCTGGTCTGCGTGGCGGTTCTCGTACCGAGCGAGGGCGCCCGTTCCAACATGTGCGTCGCCGTCCAGGCACCCGCCGTACGGCTCACCGCGGACAAGGCCCTGCAGGTCCTGCCCGCGCTCCAGCGCGCCGCGGCGGCGATCAGCCGCATCGAGGCGGAGGGAACGCCGGAAGGCTCCACCGACTCCCCCTGACGAAGGGAATTTCCCCCATGACGACCTGTACCGCGACCGCGGGCCCCACCGACGGCGCGGCAGAGGCCGAGCCCGCTCCCCCGGCGCCCGGACCCGACATCACGCTGGCCGTGAAGGACGTCTTCGGCATCGAATCGCCGCTCACGGTCCCCGCGTTCGCCGAACCGTCCGAGCACGTGCCCGAGACCGATCCCGCCTACCGCTTCAACCCCGATGTGACCCTGGCGCTGCTGGCCGGATTCACCCACAACCGGCGGGTCCTGGTCCAGGGGCTGCACGGCACCGGCAAGTCCACCCATATCGAGCAGGCGGCCGCCCGGCTCAACTGGCCCTGCGTACGCGTCAATCTGGACGGCCACCTCAGCCGCCTCGACCTCGTCGGCAAGGACGCGGTGGTGCTGCGCGAAGGCCGCCAGGTGACCGCGTTCCAGGAGGGGATCATCCCCTGGGCGCTGCGCCGGCCGGTCGCCCTGATCCTGGACGAGTACGACGCGGGGCGCCCGGACGTCATGTTCATCATCCAGCGCCTGCTGGAACGCGAGGGCCGTTTCACCCTGCTCGACCAGAACACGGTGCTGCGCCCGCACCCGCAGTTCCGGCTGTTCGCCACGGCGAACACCGTGGGCCTGGGCAATCTCAACGGGCTCTACCACGGGGCACAGCGCCTCAACCACGCCCAGATCGACCGCTGGAACATCGTGGCCGCCCTCAACTACCTGCCCGCCGAGGAGGAAGCGGCCATCGTACGGGCGCGGGTCCCGGCGTTCGCCGACGAGGCGGGGCGCGAGCTGGTGACCGCGATGGTGGCGGTCGCCTCGCTGACGCGGGCCGGGTTCCGCGCGGGCGACCTGTCGACGCTGATGTCGCCGCGTACGGTCATCACCTGGGCGGAGAACACCGAGATCTTCGGCGACAGCGCCGCCGCGTTCCGGCTGTCGTTCCTCAACCGCTGCGACGAGGACGAACGCCCTGTCGTGGCCGAGTACTTCCAGCGCTGCTTCGGCCGGGAGGCGGAGGAGCCGGGACGGGTGCCGGGGCACGGACCGCTCGCAGGCGAGCCGGTCCGGGGCGCCTGACATGGGCGGCACCCAGGCCGCGGTCCGCCACCGGCAACGTGTCCAGGAGCTGTGCGGGGCGGCGGTCCGCGCCCTCAGCGGTGTGCGGGACCTGCACTTCAAGGGCGGGCGGCCGCACCGCGGGCAACAGGCGCTCCCGGTGTTCGCACCGCACCTCTACCCCTCGGCGCAGGACGACTTCGGCTCCTTCCGCGGTGCGGCGGACGGCCTGGCGCTGCGGCTCGCCCACTCCGACCAGGAGCTGCACCGGCGGCTGCGCCCGGACGACCGGACGGCGCGGCTGGTCTTCGAGATGCTGGAGCAGTTCAGGGCCGAGTCGCTGGCGCCCGCGCACCTGCCGGGGGTGGAGCGCAACCTCCAGCACCGGCACGAGCAGTGGTCGCTGGCCTTCCACCACTCGGGGCTGACCGAGACGGCGAGCGGTCTGCTCCTCCACACGGTCGCGCAGGTGTGCCGGGCCAGGATCACCGGACGCCCGGTCGTCGAGGAGACCGAGGACGCCATCGAGACCACCCGCGGCGCCCTGGCCCCGGTGATCGGCCACCCACTGGCGGGGCTGCGCAGGGACCGCGGCGACCAGGCCAGGTTCGCGGTGCACGCCCTGGCGATCGCGCACGCCGTGGCGGAGATGACCGCGTCCGCCCGGGCCGCCGCCCGCCGGGGCCGCCCGGAGCGCGACGACGAGGAGCGGACCCCGCCCGCGCGCAACGGATTCACCCTGGTGACGGAGTTCGACGACGGCCCGGCCGGCGCCGCCGCGCCCGCGGGCCCGGACACCGGTGAGGGCGGCGGCTACCGCGTCTTCACCACGGCCTACGACCGGCAGCGGCGGGCGGGCTCCCTGGTACGCCCGGCGGCGCTGACCGACTACCGCGAGCGGCTCGACCGCCGTATCGCCGCGCAGGGCATCAACATGGCAGGCATCACCAGGGAGTTGACGGCGCGGCTGGCCTCGCCCGTGACCCGGGGCTGGGACGGGGCGCAGGAGGAGGGGTACATCGACGGCCGGGCGCTGGCCCGGCTGATCGGCTCCCCCACCGAGCGCCGGGTGTTCAGAGCCGAGCGGACCGAACCCGCGACCGACGCCCGGGTGACGTTCCTGATCGACTGCTCGGGCTCCATGAAGGAGTACGGCGAAGCGCTCGCCCTGCTGGTCGACGTGTTCGCCAGGGCCCTGGACCGGGCCGGTGCCGAGTGCGAGGTCCTGGGTTTCACCACCGGAGCCTGGAACGGCGGACGGGCCCGCCGCGACTGGCTGCGCGCCGGCCGGCCACCGCGCCCAGGGCGCCTCAACGAACAGTGCCACCTGGTGTTCAAGGACGCCGCGACACCGTGGCGGGCCGCCCGCCGGGACATCGCGGCCCTGCTGAAACCGGACCTCTTCCGCGAGGGCGTGGACGGCGAGGCGGTGGCCTGGGCGGCCCGCCGCGCCCAGGGCACGGCGGCGGAGCGCGAACCGGGGAGCCGACGGCTGCTGTTCGTGCTGTCGGACGGTGGCCCGATGGACACCGCGACCCAGCGCGCCAACGGTCCCGGCTTCCTCGACCGGCATCTCAGGGATGTGGTGGCGCGGTACGAACAGTCCGGGGCGGTCGAGATGTACGGGGTGGGGCTGGGCCTCGATCTGAGCCCGTACTACCGCCGTTCCCGCGTCCTGGACCTCTCACGGGGCCCGGACAACGGGGTGTTCCGGGAGATCCTCGGTCTGATCGGCTGATTGGAGGTTTCTCCAGGAGGCGGCCCTCGTCGGGGTGTTCCCGTTGTCACCACCGCCGGTAGCCGGGGCGTGCCCGTGATCCGTAACGTCCACGGCACAGCCATCGGGAAGGGGAACACCGGAGTGCCGCCGACGAACGGGACGACTGCGCGGTTCCGTGAGCTGCTGTCGGTGCTCGGCCCCTGGCTGCCCGCCGTGGCGTTCCTCGGCAGGATGCCGGCGGCGATGTGCCCGATCGGCACCCTGCTGCTGGTCGGCGCCGAGACCGGCAGCGTCGGGGACGCCGCCCTGGTGAGCGGGGCGCTGGCCCTGGGTGAGGCGACCGGCGGGCCGTTCGTCGGACGGCTCGCCGACCGGCGGGGCCAGCGCACCGTCGTCCTGACCGCCTCACTGGTCAACGCGACGGCCATCCTGGCCCTGGTGGCGGCGGCCGTGACGGACCGGCCGGTGGCGCTCCAGATCGTCTTCGCCGCGGTGGTGGGGCTGACCGTGCCGCAGGTCGGCCCGCTGGCGCGTGGCCGCTGGCTGTCGATGGTCAAGGGCCGCCCGGACGAGGAACGGCTCATCGGGTCGGCGCTGTCCTTCGACGGCACCACGGACGAGGTGTCCTTCACCCTCGGTCCCGCGGTGACCGGCGTCCTGGCCACTCTCGTGGCACCGGCGCCCGCCATGGTGCTGGCCGCGGTGCTCGTCGGTGTCTGCGGCGCCCTGTTCGCCGTCCATCCGTCCGCGCCGGCGGGCAGTGGCCCGCCCGCGGGCGGCCGGGGCTCCGGCTCGCTGATGACGCCGACGCTGGCCCTGCTGCTGTGCAGTATGTCCATGCAGGGGCTGCTGTTCGGCTCGGTGCAGGCCGGGGTGTCGGCGACGACCGCCCACCTCGGCAGCCCCGGCGCGGCGGGGCTCATCTACGCCCTGCTGGGCGGGGCCAGTGCCCTCGTGGGGATCGCGACCGCCGCTCTGCCCGCCAGGATCGGGCTGCCGCTGCGCCTGCGGCTGGCGACCTGCGCCCTGCTGGTGGCCTCGCTGCCGCTGCTGGTGGCCGACTCCATGGTGTCCCTCGCGCTCGCGGTGCCACTGGTCGGCGCGGCTGTCGCCCCGCACCTGATCACCGTGTTCGGTCTGACCGAGCGGATCGTCGCCCGCGAACGGATCGGTGAGGCGATGGCCATGCTGGTGAGCAGTGTCCTGGTGGCACAGTCGGTGGGCGTGATCTTCGCGGGCCGCCTGGCGGACGCGTACGGTCCCGGCGCGCCGTTCGTCGTCAGCTGCGCGGCGACGGCAACCGCGGCCCTGGTGGCGGCGGCCACCGCGACATCCGGCCGCTACCGGCCCGCGGCGCCGGCCGTCCCCGCGGGGGCGCCGCTCCTCACGCCGCCGCCAGCATCTTCTCCACCAGCCCGCCCAGAATGCTGATGCCCGGGTCGATCGCGCGTACCTGCGGGGCGGCGAAGCCAATCCGGAAGTGGTTCAGCGGAGGCTGCCCCGACAGGAAGTAGATGTCGCCGCGCTCGATGAGCACGCCGCGGCGCTGCGCCAGCTCCACCAGTCTGCGGCAGTCGAGTTCACGGGGCCCGGTCATCCACAGGCTCACTCCGCCCGGCGACGGCGTGGTGTGCCAGGGCAGATGGGTGTTGACGGCGGCGGTGGCGGCTTCCCACTTGCGCATCAGCTGGCCGCGGTAGCGGCGTACGGCACGGTGGTACTCGCCGGACTGGATGAGCAGCGCGAGGGCGCGCTGGATGTGGCCCGACGGGTGCCGTACGGAGTAGCGGCGCAAGTCGCGCAGCTCCCTGATGAGTTCGCGGGACGCCACCACGTACCCCATGCGCAGCCCTGGTGCCAGGAACTTCGAGAAGGTGCCCAGGTAGACGACCTGGCCGGTGGTGTCCAGCCCCTTCAGCGCGGGCGTCGGACTGCCCTGGTAGCGGAATTCGCTGTCGTAGTCGTCCTCGACGATGACCGTGCCGCTCTCCCGTACCAGCGAGAGCAGTTCCCTGCGCCGGCCGATGCTCAGCGTGACATTGGTCGGGTGGTGGTGGGACGGCGTGACGTGCAGCAGGTCGACCCCGGCCAGACCGGCCGGCGGGACCACCCCGGCGGCGGTGACGGGCAGCGGGAGCAGCCGGGCACCCGCGCGTACGAAGATGTGCCGGGCGTCCAGATAGCCGGGGTCCTCCACGGCCACGGTCGAGCCGGTTCCCAGCAGGGCCCGGCTCAGCAGGTCGAGGCCCTGCTGGGAGCCCACGGTCACCAGGATCTCGTCCGGCGCGGCCTCCACCCCGCGCGCGGGCAGCAGTTGGCGGCAGAGCATCTCGACGAGCAGCGGGTCGTCGGCTGCGATGCTGTCCTGGAGGCTGTACTGGGCGTGCGGCTGGTACAGCGCCTCGTTGAGCGCCCTGGACCAGTCCCGGGCGGGGAAGGCCCGCAGGTCCACCTGTCCGGCGAGGAAGGGGTACGGGTAGTCGGCCCAGTCGGGCAGTTTCTCGATGTGCGGGAGCCGGTCCTCGGGGTGGCCGCGCAGCCGCGCCCCCCAGTCGAACCGCTCGGCGGGCGGGCGCTCCTCCACGGCGCAGTAGGGGCGCATCTCCCGGTTGACGAAGATCCCCTGCCGCTCGCGGCTCTCCACGAACCCTTCGGCGACCAGCTCCTGGTAGGCGGCGTTGACCGTGTTGCGGGAGAGGCTCAGCTCGCGGGCCAGCTCCCGTGACGACGGCAGTCGCCGCTCGGCATCGATGGTGCCGACGGCGATGCCGTGTTCGAGCGCTTTGCGGATCTGCCGGTAGAGCGGCTCCCCCGACGTCCGGTCGATCTCGATCAATGTACGTGGCATACGCGCCTCCTGCGGATCACGTGGGCCGCGCGCGGCCCCTGGGGCCGGGCCCCGGGCGCGGTACTCCGCTGTCCCCATCCGGCGGGCTGCTTCCGCTCTGCTCGGGGGTACCAGCTGACGGGGAGCGTAGCCGTACAACAGCCTTTACTCCAGAGGTCGGACCGGGTCGGCTGCCCGGATCGCGTTTCGGGACTGGACCCGTCGGATGGCGCGGATCTGGCGCTTCTGTCCGGACCAGCCGGTCGTCACTCTGGTGGTGCACTCAGCACGGTGTGCCCCGCCGGGGCACCCGTCCGTACTGCGGGTCAGCCGTTTCCGGGCCTGTCCCGGCACGGCTCCGTCGCTCCGGCACGGGCCGGAAGCGCCCCGCACCACCGAGGGGAGATCATCGTGAAGATCGGGATTCCGCGCGAGGTCAAGAACCACGAGTACCGGGTGGCCATCACTCCCCCCGGCGTCCATGAGCTGGTCCGGGCGGGCCACACCGTCCAGATCGAGAAGGACGCGGGCGCCGGCTCGTCGATCGCGGACGACGACTATGTCCGGGCCGGCGCCACCATCGTGCCGACCGCCGACGAGGTCTGGGCGGGGTCGGGGCTGGTACTGAAGGTGAAGGAGCCGGTGGCTGAGGAGTACCACCGCATGCGCGACGGCCAGACGCTCTTCACCTATCTGCATCTGGCGGCCTCCAGGGAGTGCACCGACGCGATGCTGGAGTCCGGGATCACCGGGGTCGCGTACGAGACGGTGCAGGCCGTCGACGGCTCGCTGCCGCTGCTCTTCCCGATGTCCGAGGTGGCGGGCCGGCTGGCACCGCAGGCCGGCGCCCACCACCTCACCCGGGCCGCGGGCGGCCGCGGTGTGCTCATGGGAGGCGTATCGGGGACCCGGCCCGCCAAGGTCGTCGTCATCGGCGCCGGGGTGTCGGGGATGAACGCGGTGGCGGTGGCCACCGGTATGTGGGCCGATGTGGTGCTGCTCGACAAGAACATCGACAAACTCCGCGCCGCCGACCGGATGTACGGGGGCCGGATCACCACCGTCGCCTCCAACGCGTACGAGGTCGAGGCGGCGGTGCTGGACGCCGATCTCGTCATCGGCGCGGTGCTGGTCCCCGGCGCCAGGGCGCCCCGGCTGATCTCCAACGAGCTGGTCTCGCGCATGAAGCCCGGTTCGGTCCTCGTCGACATCGCCATCGACCAGGGCGGCTGCTTCGAGGACTCCCGGGCGACCACCCACGCGGACCCGGTGTACCGGGTGCACGACTCGGTCTTCTACTGCGTCGCCAACATGCCGGGCGCGGTGCCGAACACCTCGACCTACGCGCTGACCAATGTCACGCTTCCGTACATCCTGAACATCGCCGCGAACGGGATCGCCGCCGCCGCCGAGTCGGACGCGGCCATCGGACGCGGCATCAACATCGTGGGCGGCCAGGTCACTTACCGCCCGGTGGCCGAGGCGCACGGCCTGAAGTACGTCGACGCCGCCCAGGCCCTCGTCTAGTACACCGGCCACCCGGCCCACCACCGCACACCACCCGCCCGGCGGCCGCCGGGCCAGGAGGGGAGATCCATCGTGACCAACGAGTCCGCGTTCCGTGCCAGGGCGCAGCGCCATCTCGGCCAGCACTTCACCCGCCAGGACGTCTGGCGGAGCGACGAACTGCCTGTCTTCGTCCGCGGCGAGGGATGCTATCTGTACGACGAGCAGGGCCGGCGTTTCCTCGACGGTCTCGCGGGCCTGTTCTGCGTGAACATGGGGCACAGCCGCGGGGACATCGTCGCGGCCGCCACCCAGCAGATGGAGACGCTGGCCTACTCCACCAACTGGGGCGCCGCGCACCCGCCGGCCGTGGAGGCGGCGAGCCTGATAGCGGAGCTGGCCCCGGGCGATCTGGACGTCACCTGGTTCGTGAACTCCGGTTCTGAGGCTGTCGAGACGGCCATCAAGTTCGCCCGGCAGTACCACCGCAGCCAGGGTCACACCGAGCGTACGAAGATCATCAGCCGCAACATGTCGTACCACGGCGTCACCCTGGGCGCCCTGTCCGTCACGGGCCTCCCGAAGATCCGGGACCCGTTCCTGCCGCTGCTGCCCGGCATCCGGCATGTGCCCAACACCCTTGGCCACACCGGCGACTGCGGTCCTGCCGACGAGCTGGAGTGTGTGCGGGCGATCGAGGCGGCCATCCTGGAGGAGGGCCCCGAGACCGTCGCGGCCGTCTTCGCCGAGCCCGTGCAGAACGGGCGCGGCGCACTGGTCCCGCCGGACGGGTACTGGCGCGAACTGCGGCGGATCTGTGACCGCTACGGCGTGCTGCTCGTCGCCGACGAGGTCATCTGCTCCTTCGGACGGCTGGGCCACTGGTTCGGCAGTGACTACTTCGGCGTGGTCCCCGACATGATCACCTTCGCCAAGGGCTCCACCTCCGGCTACGCCCCGCTCGGCGGCATGATCGCCCGCGAGCCGCTGGTCCGCGGGCTCTACGACTCCCCCTCCGGCGGTACGTTCACCCACGGCGCCACCTGGGGCGGCCACCCCGTCTCCACCGCCGTGGCGGTCGCCAACATCACCGCGATGCGGGACGAGAAGGTCCTGGAGAACGTCGGCAGCCTCGGCCCCGAACTCCGCGCGGGCCTCGACGAGATCAAGCGGCGCCACCGTGTCGTCAAGGACGTGCGGGGCATGGGCTTCTTCTACGCGGTCGAGTTCACCGCCGACCGTGACTCCGGGCGCGAACTCAGCCCGGAGCAGTCGCAGAAGGTGCTGCGCGAGGTGCTCCCGCAGGCGTTCAGGAAGACCGGGGTCATCCTGCGCCCGGACGACCGCGGCGCGACGATGCTGATGATCTCGCCACCGCTGGTGGCCGACCGGACGGTGCTGGACGAGCTGCTCAGCGCGGTCGACACGATGGTCGACGACGTCGAGAAGAGCGTCATCGGCTGACCGGGGGCGGCCGTACGCCGGTGCGGGGAGGGACAGCGCTTTCCAGCGCTTCCCTCCCCGCGCCGGCTGCATCGGTGTGCCTCCGTATAGGCTTTCCCCATTCCGTGGCCGGAATTCCCCCTCCCATAGCCGTGCGGATAGCGTGTGGATAGGGGACGGAATTCCCGTGGAACGGGCACGGAATCGGAATTCAGGGCTCTGGTACCCGGCCGGGGGCCCGTTCTGGATCTTCCTCTCACCTTCACTTTTCGGCCAGCATGCCGGGCACTGCTGATTTCCCGACGGCAGCTCCACGCACTTTCCGAAATAAGGGGTCCCCGTGGCAGAGAACAACGGGTCCGGCGAGATCGGACGCGAAGAGTCCGGAGGGGCCGGGCTCCGGAGCGAACTCAAACAGCGGCATATGACCCTGATCGCCCTGGGCGGGGTGATCGGAGCAGGACTCTTCGTCGGCAGCGGAGTGGTGATCGACGAGACCGGGCCGGCCGCGATCATCTCGTTTCTGCTCGCCGGCGGACTTGTCATCCTCGTCATGCGGATGCTGGGCGAAATGGCCGTGGCCCGCCCGGCGGTCGGCTCCTTCTACGCGTACGCAAGGCTCGCACTCGGCAACTGGGGCGGCTTCACCATCGGCTGGCTCTACTGGTACTTCTGGGTCAACGTGGTCGCTCTCGAAGCGGTGGCAGGGGCCAGCCAGATCCATGCCTGGCTGCCCGGTGTCCCGCTGTGGGTGGTCAGCCTCTGTCTGATGGTGCTGCTCACCGGGGTCAATATGTTCTCGGTGCGCTCGTTCGGCGAGTTCGAGTACTGGTTCTCCTCGATCAAGGTCGCCGCCATCACCGTATTCCTCGTCGTCGGCCTGATCTTCGTGCTCGGGCTGTGGCCCGGCGCCCACGCCGACGTCAGCAATCTGACCCAGCACCACGGGTTCGCCCCGCACGGCATCGGCGCGGTACTCACCGCCGTCATTCCGGCGGTCGGCTTCTTCACCGGCGCCGAGATCGCCGCGCTGGCCGCGGCCGAGTCCAAGAACCCGCAGCGCAGCGTGGCCAAGGCGACCCGCTCGGTCGTGCTGCGTGTCCTGCTGTTCTACGTGGGCTCGATCTTCCTGGTCATCGCGATCGTCCCGTGGAACGACCCTTCGGTGGCGCAGGGCCCGTACGTCTCGGCGCTCCAGCACATCGGGATCTCCGGCGCCGGCACCCTCATGCGGGTACTGATCCTGGTGGCGGTGCTCTCCTCCCTCAACGCCGGTCTCTACAGCGCCTCCCGGATCGTGTTCGCGCTGACCAGGAACAACGACGCCCCGCACGGTCTGACCAAGCTCAGCAAGCGGGGCGTGCCCCGGCGCGCGATCCTGCTCGCGACGGTGCTCGGCTATGTGTCGGTGATCATCGCGTATGTCTCACCGGACGCCGTGTTCTCCTTCATCGTCCACTCCTACGGCGCGGTCGCCCTCTTCGTCTATCTCCTGGTCGCCCTCTCCCAGGTGCGGCTGCGGCGGCGGCTGGAGCGCGAGGACCCGGGGTCGCTCACGCTGAAGATGTGGTGCTTCCCGTATCTGAGCTGGCTGACGATCGCCGCGATGGCCGCGGTCATCATCGCGATGGCGGTCCTGCCGTCCACCCGCTCCGACTTCGCCGCCAGTCTGCTGACCGTCGCGGTGGTCCTGGGCGCGTACGGGATTCGCGCCTACCGGGACCGCGTACGGACGCGGACGGCCGGCGCCCCCGCCCCGGGCGGCCCTGAGTCCGGCACTGAGTCCGGCCCTGAGTCCGGCACTGAGTCCGGCCCTGAGTCCGGTCCTCGGTCCGGTCCTGAGTCCGGCCCCGAACCAGGCCCCGAGCCCGCCCCCGTGCTGGATTCCCGTAAGTGACCACGAAGGGGTCAAGCGGCGATCGCCGCTGACCGCCGGAAGCCCTGACACCCGCGCGCCGCCGCTGCCCGGATACGGCAGCGGCGGCGCGGTGCGTCCCGCCCTTACGGAACCTACGGAAGGTGTCGCTCCAGGAGCTGGGCCAGGTGGTCGCCTGAGCGGTCGGTGAGGCTGTCGAGCTGGGTACGGCAGCTGAAACCGTCGGCGAGGACCGTGTCCTCCGGGGCCGCCTTCCGGACCGCGGGCAGCAGCTGCTGCCCGGCCACCGCGACGGACACGTCGTGGTGGCCCTCCTCGACACCGAAGTTGCCCGCGAGCCCGCAGCAGCCGCCCAGCCGTTGGACCGTGGCGCCGGCCTGACGCAGCAGTTCGGCGTCCGCCTCCCAGCCCATGACGGCGTGGTGGTGGCAGTGCGGCTGGGCGACGACGGTGGTGCCGGTCAGGTCGGGCGGGGTCCAGTCCGGGGTCCGGCCGAGCAGTTCGGCCAGCGTACGGGTGGCAGCGGCGACCTCGGCGGCGGCCCTGCCGTCCGCGTCGTCCTCGTCTCCCGTACCGCCGCCGAGGAGTTCCGCCGCGTCCGAGCGGAGCACAGCCGTACAGGAGGGCTCGATGCCGACGACCAGTGCGCCGGCCCTGACGTGTGGCGCGAGCGCCCGCACGGTGGCCCGTATCTGCCGCCGTGCACCGTCGAGTTGACCGGTGGAGATCCAGGTCAGCCCGCAGCAGACGGGGCGTTCGGTGACGGTCACGCGGTATCCGGCGTCCTCCAGGACGGCGACGGCCGCGGCGCCGGTCCCGGGCGAGAAGGCATCGGTGAACGTGTCGACGAAGAGGACCACATCACCGTGGCGCGGGGCAGGGGTACCGCCGGTGGACCGCGCGGAGCGGCGGGCGAACCAGTGGCGGAAGGTCTCGGGCGCGAACACGGGCAGTTGGCGGCGCGCGTCGACCCCGGCTGCGCGGACGAGGAGCGGGTGCAGGGCCCGCGAGCGCATCAGCAGGTTCGCCAGCCGGGTGAGGCCGGGCAGCGCGCGCACCAGGCGGGCCCAGCGGGGCAGCCAGCCGAGCGCGTAGTGGCTGCGCGGGCGCGGCCTGCGCCGGTATTTCTGGTGCAGCGCCTCCGCCTTGTACGCGGCCATGTCCACGCCGGTCGGGCAGTCCGACGAGCAGCCCTTGCAGGACAGACAGAGGTCGAGCGCGTCGTGCAGCGCCGGGGAGCGCCAGCCGTCCGGGCCGAGCCGGCCGGAGACGACGTCCTGCAGCACTCGGGCCCGGCCGCGGGTGGAGTCCTTCTCCTCGCGGGTGGCGAGATAGCTGGGGCACATCACCCCGCCGCTCGCGGTCGTGTCGGCGCGGCACTTGCCGACGCCGGTGCACCGGTGGACCGCCATCGACAGATCGCCGCGGTCGTGCCGGTAGGCCAGCCCCAGGGTGGGGAGTTCCTTGCGGCGCAGCGGCGGTGCCTCCGCGACGCGGACGGCGTGGTCCACCGGGTCGGGCCGTACGATGACGCCCGGGTTGAGCAGGTCGTCGGGGTCGAAGACACTCTTGACGCGTTCGAACAGGCCGATGGCCTTCGGGGAGTACATCAGCGGCAGCAGCTCTCCGCGGGCGCGCCCGTCGCCGTGCTCGCCCGACATGGATCCGCCGTGCCTGGCGACGAGTTCACCGGCCTGGAAGAGGAAGTCCCGCAGGGCACGCGTCCCGTCGGCGGAGCCGAGCGGGAAGTCGATCCGGACATGGACGCAGCCGTCGCCGAAGTGCCCGTAGGGCAGTCCGGTCAGCCGGTGTTCGGCCATGAGGCTTTCGAACTCCCTGAGATACGCGCCGAGTTGTGCGGGCGGGACCGCCGCGTCCTCCCATCCGGAGTGGGCGGGTTCGCCCGCCGGGGTACGGGAGGCGAGCCCGGCGCCGTCCTCGCGTACGCGCCAGAGCGCGGCGGCGTGCGCGGTGTCGACGACGGTACGGGAGTCGAGCGCCCCGGCGTCCGCGATCAGCCGGTCCGCGTCGGCGAGGAGCGAGGCGGAGCTGTCCCCGGCCAGCTCGACCAGCAGCCACCCTTCACCTCTGGGCAGTTCGGGGAGTGCGGCGGCCCCTTTGCGGTCGACGACCACGCGGACGATCCGCGCGTCGAGCCCCTCGCAGGCCACCGGTGCGTACGGCAGGATCGCCGGGACCGCGTCCGCCGCGTCCGCCATGGTCGGGTAGCCGAGAGCGATCAGGATGCGCTCGGGCTCGTCGCGTACGAGCCGGACCCGGGCCGCGAGCGTCAGCGCCAGGGTGCCCTCGCTGCCGACGAGCGCACGGGGCACGTCGAAGCCGCGCTCCGGCAGCAGGTGTTCGAGGCTGTAGCCGGAGACCTGCCGGGGGAAGCGGCCCAACTCGGTCCTGATGACTTCGAGTTCGCTTCCGGTGATGTCCCTGAGGCCGTCGAGCAGCGGCGAGGCGGCCGTGCTGTGCGGTACCGCGCCGAGGCGCAGCCGCTCCCCCGTTCCCGCCAGCACGTCGAGGCCGAGGACGTTGTCGCTGGTGCGTCCGTATCCGAGGGCGCGGGAGCCGCAGGCGTTGTTGCCGATCATGCCGCCGAGGGTCGCGCGGTTGTGGGTGGAAGGGTCGGGGCCGAAGCGCAGGCCGTGCGGCGCGGCGGCGCGCTGCAGGCCGGACTGGATCACTCCTGGTTCCACCAGGGCGGTTCCGGCGTCCGGGTCGATCTCCAGTACCCGGTTCAGATGCCGGGAGGTGTCGATGACGACGCCGGGGCCCACGGCGTTCCCCGCGATGGAGGTGCCCGCGCCGCGCATGGTGAGCGGGACCCGCTGTTCCCGGCACACCGCGAGGACGGCGGCGATCTCGTCGGCGTCGTGGGGGAAGACGACCGCGCGGGGCGGCACCCGGTACAAGGAGGCGTCCGACGCGTAGAGCGACCGGGCCAGCGGGGAGTCGTCGGCCTCCGCCACACCGGCGCGGCGGAGCGCGTCGGTGATCTCCGGCGCGGATCGGGGATGGGGCGTGTGCACAGCGCTACCTCACGGTGGGTCAGGGGCGCCCCGCCCTGATCTCGGGGCGGGGCGCGGCGGGCAGGGGTACGGGGTACGGCCGGAGGAGCTACGGTCCCCCGTGCCTCGCGGTTCAGCTCTGCAGCACCGGTACCGGCTGCGGTGTCTGCGCGCCGATCCTGCGGCGCAGTACGGCGATGAGGATGACGGACACCAGGCTGAGCACCGACATGGCCACGATGTAGACGGACATCAGCCAGGGGCGGCCGCCGCCGGATGCGAGCAGGCTGGTGAGGATCAGCGGGGTGAGCCCGCTCGCGAAGACCCCGGAGACCTGGTAGACGCAGGAGACGCCGCTGTAGCGGACGTTCGCGGGGAACAGCTCGGCGTACAGCGCCGCCTGCGGGCCGTACATCGCCCCGTAGAACAGGCCGAGTGTGACGACCAGGGTGCCCGCGATGACCAGGGAGGAGCCGGTGTTGAAGAGGGCGAACGCCGGGAAGGCCGACAGGCCGAAGAGCACGGTCCCGAGCCCGAAGATGCGGAGTCTGCCGTACCGGTCGGAGATCGCGCCCCACACCGGGATCATGGGGATGCAGACCGCGGCGCCGACCATCACGCCGATGAGTGCGTGGGTCCTCGACACGTTCAGTTCGGTGGTGGTGTACGCGATGGCGAAGACGCCCCAGGTATTGAAGGCGATCCCTTCGGCCATCCGCGTTCCCATGCCGAGCAGCAGGTTCAGCTTGGAGGTGCGCAGCAGCTCGACGATAGGGATCCGGGCCTGGTCCTGCTTCTCCTGTACGGCCTTGAACGCGGGTGTCTCGTAGACCTGGAGGCGGATGTAGAGACCGATGATGACGAGCGCGCCGCTGAGCAGGAAGGCGATGCGCCAGCCCCAGTCGAGGAACTGGGCGCTGGACAGGGAGCTGGACAGCAGGGCGTACACCCCGGTGCCGAGCATGAGGCCCGCGGGGACGCCGATCTGCGGCCAGCTCCCGTAGTAGCCCTTGCGGCCCTCGGGGGCGTGTTCGACGGACATCAGGACGGCGCCGCCCCACTCACCGCCGACCCCGACGCCCTGGACGATACGGAGCAGGATCAGCAGGACGGGGGCCCAGACGCCGATGCTGTCGTAGGTGGGCAGCAGGCCGATGAGGAAGGTGCCCGCGCCCATGATGAACATGGTCACGACGAGGGCGGTCTTGCGGCCCACCCGGTCGCCGAAGTGGCCGAAGACCACCCCGCCGAGGGGACGTGCGACGAAGCCGATGGCGAAGGTCGCGAAGGCCAGGAGCGTGCCGACGAGGCTGTCGAACCTGGGGAAGAAGAGTTTGTCGAAGACGATTCCGGCGGCCGTTCCGTACAGGAAGAAGTCGTACCACTCGATCGTTGTGCCGATGGCGCCGGCCAGGGCGACCTTGCTGATCGGCGTCTGCGCTGGTGCGGGCATGGGGGATGCCTCCGGGTCGAGGGCGCAGGGGGGCTGTGTGCCAGAGGCACCGGGGGCCGCGGCGCGGGACCGGCCCGGCCGCCGCCCGGTGCGGGCGGCGGCCTGTGCGCGGTCGCCGCCGCGCGCCGTTCACCAGTTGCGGAGCGACTCGCGGAAGATCTGTTCCGCCGCCTCGTTGGTCAACGGGCGTGGCACCACGCTCAGTTGACGGGACTGCTTCATCGTGCCGGAGACGAGCTGGCCGAGCTGGGTCTCCGAGTAGCCGAAGGCGGTGATGCCGTTGGGCATGCCGATGTCGCGGAGGAGTTCGCGCAGTACGCGCGGCAGGGCTTCGGCGCCCTCGTCCGGGTCGACCGGCCGTCCGCCGATCAGCTCGGCGGCCCGCAGATGGCGCTGCGGGTTGGAGGGATAGGTGAAGCGGAACGCGGCCATGGCGGTGGAGGCGACGGCCTGGCCGTGCGGCACCATCGGCATCTCCGGGTAGCCCTGGGCGCGGTAGTTCTCGACGGCGCCGGCGATCGGGTAGGCGTTGGCGTGCGGGATGTGGGTGCCCGCGTTACCGAAGCCCATGCCGGTGACGGCGGAGGCGTACGCCATGCCGTAGCGGGCCGAGAGGTCGTTGCCGTTCATCACCGCCCGGCGGAGGTGGGTGCCCACCATTTCCATGGCCTTCTCGCACCACACGTCACTGATCGGGTTGGCGCCGCAGAACGCGGCGCGTGCCTTGGCGCTGGGGAAGGCGGGTCGCGCGTCGAAGGAGAGCGCGGTGTAGCTCTCGGCGGCGTGGGTCAGGACGTCCATGCCGCTGGCCGCGGTGACAGCCGCCGGTACGGTCATGCTGGTCAGCGGGTCGACGACGGCGAGCGCCGGGCGCAGCCGCGGATGGCTGATGCCCGCTTTGAGGCGCAGGTCCAGGAGGTCGACCACGCAGATGGTGGTGGCTTCCGATCCGGTGCCGGATGTGGTGGGCACGGCGACCAGGGGCTTGACCGGCAGTTCGGGGACCTTGCCGCCGCCGATCGGCGGGGCGATGTAGTCCATGAGCGTGCCGGGCTGGGTGGTGAGCAGGTTGACCGCCTTGGCGGTGTCCATGGCGGAGCCGCCACCGACCGCTATGTAGCCGTCCCAGGAACCCGACCTGGCGAAGTCGACGGCTTCGCCGATGCTCACGTCCGTCGGCTCGACGGCGACACCGTCGAAGATCCGGACGTCGAGACCGGCGGCCTTCACCGCGTGGGCGACCCGGTCGGGGACGCCGGTCGCGGCGACACCGGGGTCGGTGATGATCAGGGCGTTGGTCACGCCGAGTGCCTGCAGGTCCTCGCCGATCTCGGCGATGGCGCCGAGCCCGAACTTCAGCGGGGGCGCGGCCCAGGTGAAGACGGACTCGGTGGGGTTCTCGAAGCTGGGCATCAAGTCTCCTGGCTGGTGGGGGTGTTCCGGCGGGGTGCGGCGGGCCGCTGTCCGCCGGTGGATCCGGGGCCTGGGAAGAGTTTTGGAATGACATCCACATTGTGGAGTGCCGTCACGCTAGGACGTCCCCGCCCGGCCGGTCAATGCCCATGACAGGAATCGGCTGCGATCCGGCGTCTGCCCCGTGCTGCGCCCACCTGCGCCGCCGGGGCACCCGCCGCACCGCACCCGCGGCACCGGTAGGCTGCACGGAAATCGTGGTCAGAGCCGAAAGGACCGACACCAGGTGGCTGCCGGCACTCCTCCCGGACGACGGGACCCGGCCGAACGGTCGGCCAAGACGACTGACGCGCGCGCGGGCACCCAGGCCATCGACCGGGCGATGGCCGTCCTGCGGCTGCTCATCGAGGCGGACGGCGACGTCCAGGTCACGGAGATCATCCAGCGCCTCGGGCTGACCCCCGGCACCGCCCACCGGGTGGTGGGTGCGCTGGCCGCCGAGGGTTTCCTCAGCCGCAATCCCGTGACGGACGGTTACTATCTGGGCAGCACGGCCATCCTGCTGGGACAGGCCGCCCAGCGCGCCCTCGGCACCGACCGGGCCCTCCCCCTCCTGCGTCAGCTCAACGCCGAGACCAACGAGTCGGTCAACCTCGCGGTGCGGGACGGCGAGGAGTCCGTCGTCGTGATGCGAGTCCCCTCACCGCTGCCGCTCCGCTTCGAACAGCACCCGGGCGCCCACTTCCCCCTGTACTCCACGGCGTCGGGCAAGGCGCTGATGAGCTTCGCGGAGAACCCGGGCGAGTATCTCGCCTCGCTCCCTCCCGAACTGCGTGCCGTCACACCGCACACCATCGGGACCCCGGAGCGGTTCGCCGATGAACTGGAGCGCACCCGTGAGCGCGGGTACAGCATCGACAACGAGGAGAACGTCGAGGGCGTACGCTGCATCGGCGCCCCGGTGCTGGACTCCCAAGGCTTCGCGCACGCCGCCGTGGTGGTCCAGGTGCCTTCGGTCCGGCTGCCGGACTCCCGGATCCGTGAACTGGCCCCGCGCGTCGTGGAGATCGCCGCCGAGGTGGCCCGGGTCGTCCCGTCCGACCGCACCATGCGGCCCACCCGGGGCACGTACTGAGTCCGGCCCCGGCCCGCCCCGTGCAACCTCCTCGCAACGTTGCCCGGAGTTGACTGGGCCGGGCCCGGCCGCTCCCCGAGCCGGCCGGGCGGCAACCACTGGTCGAGTGACAACCGGGAGAGTGCGATGTCCGACGCCCCGCGAGTGGAGTTCACCCCCGCCGCCGCCGATCTGATACGCCAACTGACCGTCGCACACGGTCCGCTGATGTTCCATCAGTCGGGCGGCTGCTGCGACGGCAGCGCCCCCATGTGCTACCCGGCCGGGGAATTCCGCACCGGAGGCTCGGATGTCCTCCTCGAATCACTCGTCGTGGACGGCGTGGCCGGACCCGTCCCGTTCTGGATCTCGGCGAGCCAGCAGGAGCTGTGGGCGCACACCCGGCTGGTGCTCGACGTCGTGGAGGGACGCGGCAGCGGCTTCTCGCTGGAGGCCCCGGAAGGCGTCAGGTTCCTGATCAGGTCCCGCCTGCTCTGACGGGCGGCCCCGGTCCGCCTGCCCGGTCCCCCTGCCCGGTCCGCTTGCCCGGTCCGCGTTCCGGGCCGCCCCGGCCCCGGTCGTATGCTGCCGGGCATGATGACGCTGGAGCGGCTGCGGGCCGGACACGCGGATGCCCTGCTGGCCTTCGAACGGGAGAACCGGGCGTACTTCACACGGTTCATATCGGACCGCGGGGACGCGTACTTCGCCGGGTTCGCCGACGAACTGCGCGACCGGCTCGCCGAACAGGACGCCGGCGTGTGCCACTTCCATGTCGTCGTGGACGACCACGGCGCGCTGGCCGGCCGCGTCAATCTCGTGGACGTCACGGACGGGACGGCCGTACTCGGCTACCGGATCGGCGAGCGCGCCGCAGGCCGCGGCATGGCGACGGCCGCCGTCGAAGAGGTGTGCCGCCTCGCCGCCGGTGCGTACGGGCTGTCCGCGCTCACCGCGGTCGTGACCCTCGACAATCCGGCGTCGGCGGCCGTGCTCCGGCACAACGGGTTCACCGCGGTGGCGGAGTCCAGAATCGGTGAACGCCCCGCCACCCGCTACCTGCGCCGCCTCACACCGGACGAAGTCCCTGAGACAGTCAGGGCTTGATGTTCGCGACCATGTCCGCGGTGCCCGTGACACCTTGCTGGATGGTCGGGGCGAGGCTGGTGCTGGCCAGCGTGAAGCCGAGAAGAGCGCAGACGATCGCATGTGAGAGCTTGAGTCCGCCGCCGCGAAGGAAGATCGCCGCGAGGACCACGAGCAGCAGCACAAGTGAGATCGAAATGGCCATGGTCGTCCTCCTCCGCCACACCGGGTATGCGGCATTCGGCCGTAAGTGTGGCGGAGGAGACCCCTGTTCCGGGCGTAAGACCTGTACGCCGTACGGGTGTTGACTCGCTGTAATGGTCGGGCCCGGGGCCGGTATGGACCGGCCGGACAGACCCTAGGCGCTGTCCGGTCCCGGCAGGTCGACCAGGAGTGCCAGCGCCTCCCGGTGTGCCCCCGCCGAACCGAAGGCCACCGCATCGGACTTGGCACGCTTGAGGTGGAGATGCGCGGGGTGCTCCCACGTCATCCCGATACCGCCGTGCAGTTGGATGCACTCCTCGGCGGCGTGCACGGCGACGCGGCTGCAGTACGCCTGCGCGACCGAGACGGCGAGTGCCTTCTCGGAGCTGTCGGTGGCGAGCGCGTCGGCCGCGTTACGGGCCGCGGCACGGGCCGAGACGATCTCCAGCCAGAGCTGTGCCATCCGGTGCTTGAGCGCCTGGAACCCGCCGACGGGCCGGTTGAACTGATGGCGCTCCCGCGTGTACCGGACGGTCTCCTCCAGGCACCATTCGGCGAGCCCCAGCTGCTCCGACGCGAGCAGCCCGGCCCCGGCGAGCAGCCCCCGGTCCAGCGCGGCCCGTGCGTCCCGCGCACCGGCAAGCAGGGTGCCCTGCGCCCCGTCGAGGGTGACGGCGGCCAGCGGGCGGGTGAGGTCGAGCGGGACCAGCGGCTCCACGGTGACGCCGGGGTCCCGGGCCCCGACCGCGTACAGCCCGTCGTCGGTGGGGACGAGCAGCACCTGGGCCGCTGCCGCGTCGGCGACGCCGCTCACCGTGCCGGACAGGCCGGGAAGCAGGGGCACGGAGCCCGGTTCGGTGGTCAGCGGCACGGCGAGGACCGCGACACACTCCCCCGAGGCGAGCGTGGCCAGCAGTTCGGCGGCCGCCTCATTGCGCGCCCCCAGCCCGCCGAGCACCTCGGTCGCCACCACCGAGCTGGTCAGATACGGCGCCGGGGCGACGCTGCGCCCCAGCTCCTCAAGCACCACCGCAGCCTCCCGGTGCGTGGCGCCCTGGCCGCCGAGCTTCTCGGGTACGAGCAGCCCTGCCAGCCCCATGTCCGAGGCCAGAGCGGGCCACAGCCGCAGATCGCCCGGGGTGCCGGCCTCCACCGCGGCCAGCAGCTCCGGTGCGCCGCAGCGGTCGGTGAGCAGCGAACGGACGGCGGAGCGCAGGTCGTCCTCGGTCCCGGAGTACAGGAGGTCGGTCATCGGGCCAGGTCCTTCCAGGCGGCGTCCTTGTCGTTGCGCGGCTCCGAAGGCAGCCCGAGCACCCGCTCGGCGACGATGTTGAGCAGCACCTCGCTGGTGCCTCCCTCGATGGAGTTTCCCTTGGAGCGCAGATAGCGGTAGCCGGCGTCGCGGCCGGTGAAATCGACCAGTTCGGGGCGGCGCATGGTCCAGTCCCCGTACAACAGCCCTTCCTCGCCGAGGAGTTCGACTTCGAGGCCGCTGATCTCCTGGTTGAGGCGGGCGAAGGTCAGCTTCATCCCGGAGCCCTCGGGGCCGGGGTGGCCTGCGACGAGCTGCTGGCGCAGCCGTTCTCCGGTGAGGCGGGCGACCTCGGCCTCCACCCAGAGCGAGAGGAGGCGCTGGTGCAGGTCGTGCGTGCGCAGTCCGGGGCGCTCGCGCCAGGTCTTGACGACGGGGCCGATCATGCCGCCCTCGCGCGGGAGGCGGGAGCCGCCGATGGAGACCCGCTCGTTCATGAGGGTGGTCTGGGCGACCTTCCAGCCGTCGCCCACCGGACCGAGCCGGTGCGCGTCGGGGATCCGTACCTCCGTCAGGAACACCTCGTTGAACTCGGCCTCGCCGGTGATCTGGCGCAGTGGCCGCACCTCGACGCCCGGGTCGGTCATGTCGCAGACGAAGTAGGTGATCCCCCGGTGCTTGGGCACGTCGGGGTCGGTACGGGCGATGAGGATGGCCCAGCGGGCCAGGTGCGCGCTGGACGTCCAGACCTTCTGCCCGGTGACGATCCAGTCGTCGCCGTCGCGCACCGCGCGCGTCGCCAGCGCGGCGAGGTCGGATCCGGCGCCCGGCTCGCTGAAGAGCTGGCACCACACCTCGTCCCCGACCCAGAGGGGCCGCAGGAAGCGGCGCTTCTGCTCGTCGGTGCCGTAGCGCAGGATCGTCGGCGCTGCCATGCCGAGGCCGATGCCGATCCGGCGCGGGTCGTTGTCGGGCGCGCCGGCGGCCTCCAGCTCGGCGTCCACGACGGGCTGCAGCGAGCGCGGTACGCCGAGGCCGCCGAGCCCGGCCGGGTAGTGCACCCAGGCGAGCCCGGCGTCGAACCTGGCGCGCAGGAAGTCGGTGCGGGCGGTGGACTCCGGCGGGTGCGCCGCGAGCAGTTCGCGGGTACGCAGCCGCAGCGCCTCGGCGTCCAGCTGTGGCGCGGCGTCCGGGGGTGTGCTGTTCCCGGTCATCGGGCGGCCCCTTCCGGGACGATCACGACGCGGCCGGTGGTGATGCCGTCGGCGACCCGCTGGACCGCGGCCGCCGCGTCCTTGAGCGCGACGCGCTCGGAGACCAGCGGTTTGACGGTGCCGTCGGCGGCGAGCGCGGTCAGCTCCGCGTGGCAGCGGCCGATCGACCCGGGGTCCTTCTGGGCGTACAGGCCCCAGTGCAGGCCCATGATCGTGTAGTTCTTCACCAGTGCGTGGTTGAGCGCGGCGGTCGGGATGACGCCGCTGGCGAACCCGACGACCACGATCCGGCCCTCGAAGGCCACACACTTGACGGACTTGGCGTACGCGTCACCGCCGACCGGGTCGTAGACGACGTCCGCGCCCTTGCCGCCGGTGAATTCCTTGACTTTGGCGATGATGTCGTCGGCGCGGCGGTCGATGACCAGATCGCATCCGAGCTCTTCGGCGATTCGGGCCTTCTCCGGGCCGCCGACCACTCCGATGACCCGGGCCCCGGCCGCCTTGCCCAGCTGCACGGCGGCGCTGCCGACGCCGCCCGCCGCCGCGTGCACCAGGAGCGTCTCGCCGCTCCGCAGATGTGCGCGGCGGTGCAGGCCGAACCAGCCTGTCTGGTAGCCGATGTGCAGGGCTGCCGCCTCGGCGTCGTCCAGCGCGGGAGGTGCCGGGAGTACGGCGGCCTCGTCGACGACGACGTACTCGGCGAAACCGCCGTGCGGGAGTGCCGGATTGGCGATCACCCGGCGCCCGTCGGGGGTCTCGCCGCAGATCTCCACGCCCGGGGTGAAGGGCAGCGGCGGGCGGACCTGGTACTGGCCACGGCAGAGCAGCGCATCGGGGAAGTTGATGTTGGCGGCCAGGACCTTCAGCTTGAGCTGTCCCGGGCCTGCCTGCGGCTCCGCCACCTCGTCGAGGCGCATGACCGCGCCGGGCTCGCCGTTCTCGTGGACTTGCCATGCCTGCATCGGGGGCCTCCATCAGCTGGGCTGTACTGCGCTCAGCGCATACTAAGCGGTCGCTTGCCGCGCTGTGAACCGTCCCCGCCGACCGGTTCCGCACCGCCGGATCTCTCCTCCCGTACCCCCGGGCCGCCGCTTCCGCACCACCGGATCCCCGGTTCCGTACCGCCGGATCCCCGCTTCAGCACCCCCGGGGCTCCACTGCGGGCCGGGGCGGCGCCGGTCAGCCGGCCGATTCCTCCGCGAGCGGGGCACCGGGCCGCGCCGGGCGCGAGCCGCGCCACGCCGTCGCCGGCAGGGGTGTGCGGCCACGGTGCACGGTCCTGCTGACCACGATCATCAGCACGAAGTTGAGCACCCCGCTGATCAGGCCGATGTTGACGCCGTACGTGTCGACGTGGCCGTAGTAGAGCCCCAGCGCCAGGACCGTACCGCCGATCAGGCCGGCCGACACGCCCACGGCACGGATACCGCGCATGAAGAAGACGGCCATGGTGCCGGGCACGAGCTGTACGCCGACGTAGTAGAGCAGGTTGAGGATCGTCACCAGCAGGGTCGGCGAGGTGTAGAGGGTCAGCAGGATCGACAGGCAGAAGAACAGCATGATTCCGGTGCGGACCCAGAACCGCTGCCGCCGCTCGGGCATGTCCGGTACGACGTTGCGGCTGATGAGACCACCGAGGCTGAGACCGCCGAAGGCCAGGACGAAGATCGCCGACACGAACGCGGCTCCGGCGACGAGCCCGACAAGCCAGGGCGGCAGGATCCGCATGGCGGTGACGATGAAGACGCTGTTCGGGTCCTTCACATGTGGCAGCCTGTCGACCGCGAAGTACGTCGCGATGATCAGGAACGGGTACATCAGCATGTAGAGCGGGAACCATACGTACTGCTTCTTCAGCGCCCGCTCCGATTTCGCGGTGAAGGCGTGCGTGCCCGCCGTCTGGGAGCCGGTGCCGCCCGCGGGCACCATCTGCGCGATGATCGTGGTCAGCGTGAACAGGAACGCCGACGGGGGAACGGAGTCGGCGACGAAGGCCGGGCGCTGCGCTGTGGTCGAAGCGGCGGCGTCGAAGATGTCGCCCACCCCGCCGGTGGTGACGAGGATGGCCGCCACCGCGACCACGAAGATCGCGATCATCATCAGCGCGTCCTTGAGAGGGGCGAGCGTCGCCTGCTGGCGCATCCCGCCGAACACCACGCACAGCAGCGCCAGTACGGAGGCGATGATCAGCGTCAGCGTCGATGAGATGTGGATGCCTGCCCCCGCGATCGCGTAGGACAGCCCGGCGAAGCTGTACTGCGCGCCGAACAGCGCGCCGATGAACGTCACGAAGAAGATGACGATCTCCAGCGTCCGGCTGTCGAAGTGGCGCCGGAACACGTCGGCCTGGGTCATCGCGTCGTAGCGCCGTCCCACCCGGTTCCAGTACGGGGCGAGGAAGTACGCCACCGGCCAGGCCAGCACGATGTACCCCAGGAACCACATCGCGTAGCTGAACCCCTTGGCGTACACACCGGAGGGAAAGGCGACCAGGGTGCCGATCGTGTAGAACTCGCCCGCCGAGATGAAGAACAGCGTCCAACTGCCGAACGACCGGTTGCCGACCAGCATCTGGTCGAGGGTGACCCGCTTGACGAGAAACGTGCCGACGACGGCGATGAGCACCGCGATCGCGACGATGCCGATGAAGACGGTTGTCTGCATCACCACTCCTCACCGGCGTCGGAACCAGCGCCGGGACCGGTGTCGAACCCGGCGTCGAACTCCTGGTGGACCGGGCCGTCGATGGCGTACCAGCAGATCGCCAGGCACACGGACGTGAACACGAACGAGCTGAAGATCCAGAAATAGAGGAAGGGAAAACCGAAGATCTTGACCGAGACGCCGCCGAGCAGGAAGGGCGCCACGGCGACGTAGAGGAAGGGAGCGACGAGTCCTATGAGGACGCTGAGGGCGGTGCGCTTGCCCGACGGCCGGGCGGTTCGCGACGGCATGGGACACCTTTCATGGGGCTCAGCTCGGGTTTCATGCGGCTCAGCTCAGGGAGACGAGGTGCCGGCTCCGGTCGACTGCACTCAGGTGTGGATGAACTCGCCCCCTCCGTGAGGCCCTTGACGGCCTCGGCACGGTACGCGGTGACGGTGCACGCGTGGGAGGAGCCTCGGCGTGGGCCGATCAGCCGCGCAGGACTTCGGCGAGGCGGTCGGACACCGACCGCAGTTCGGCGTCGGCGGTCCCGTCCCCGGCGACGATGATCACCAGCCCGCCGGTGTCCGCGTCCTGCCAGTCACCGTCGGTGGTGATCTCCAGCCGTCCGCCGGAGTACTGGACCACCGTGCGGGCCCGAGGGCTGTCGGCGCAGCGGACGACGCCCTTGAGCCGGACCACCGACCCCGGCAGCTCCCGCAGAGCCGCCAGCAGCGCACTCCGGTCCACCGGTCCTGAGCCGGTCACCGAGGCACTGCGATGCACCGTCCCGTGCGCATCCGGTTCGTCCGGGGGCGGGTTGGCCGAGGCCGTGCCGACCGAGGCCGAATCGCCCGGGGCCATGCCGGTCGAGGCCGGGTCGGCCGAAACAGCAGGCCGCAGCAGGTCCTTGAGGTGCACGTCACCCCCGGTGGACTCCACCACCCGGGCATCGGCCGCGTGCTCCAGGCAGCGCTGCCGGGCGTCGGCGAACCGCGCCTCCCCGGCCAGGTCCGCCTTGGTCAGCACCAGGATGTCCGCCCGGGTCAGCTGCCGGGCCACGGTGTCCCCGACGAACTCGTCGCGCAGCAACCGCACGGCTGCGGTGCTGTCCGCGCAGACCACGGTGGCGCCCGGAGTGAAGCCCGGGTAGTTGCCCCAGGTCCGCAGCGCCGCCGGGTCACCGACACCGCTGGTCTCCACCACCACATGGTCCAGGTCACCGCGCCCGGCCAGACGGGTCATCACCGCGGATGTGTCGTCCTGGAGGGTGCAGCAGATACAGCCGTTGCTCAGCTCCACGGTGTCATCGGTGGCCGATGTGATCAGCCGGCGGTCGATGTTGACCGCCCCGAAGTCATTGACCACCACCGCGATCCGCGCCCCTCCGGCGCCCGCCAGCAGACCGTTGAGCAGGGTCGTCTTGCCCGCTCCCAGATAGCCTCCGATGACCGTCAGCCGCGCGGTCACCTCAGGCCCCGTGGACGGTCGACGCGTGGTGCGCCCCGCCGACGACGGTGCCCAGCACCTCGATGTCGCCGATCTCCTCGGCCGGGACCGCCAGCGGGTCGGCGTCCAGCACCGCCAGGTCGGCGAACTTGCCCGGCTCCACCGAGCCGACCTGGTGGTCCATCTTCAGCAGATAGGCCCCGCCCAGAGTGACCGCGCTCAGGGCCTGTTCGGCGGTGATGCGCTCATGGACGCCCATGACCCGGCCCGACACGGTACGCCGGGTCACCGCGTGCTTGACCGTCGCCAGCGGCGACAGCGGCGTGACCGGTGTGTCGCAGTGCAGCGAGAACGGAACGCCGCAACGCAGCGCGGTGGCCGTGGCGTTCATCCGGGCGGCGCGGTCCGGGCCGACGGTGATGTCGATGTGCTGGTCCCCCCACGCCCAGATGTGGTTGGCGAAGATGTTGGCGCACATCCCCAGCGCCGCCATCCGCTTGTACTGCGCGGGGGTGGTCATCTGCGAGTGGGTGACGGTGTGCCGGTGGTCCGGGCGCGGGTGCGCGACGAGGACCTTCTCCATGGTGTTCAGGAAGAGTTCGGTGGCCTGGTCGCCGTTGCAGTGCACATGCACCAGCAGACCCGCCTGGTGATAGGTGCTCAGCGCCGCCTCGAACTCGGTGGGCGAGACGATCCAGATACCGTTCGGCCGGTCACCCAGATAACCGGGCTCCTGCAACCGGGCGGTGAAGCCCTGGATGGAGCCGTCGAGCATCAGCTTGACATGCCCCGTCCGCAGCTTGCCGGTGCTGCGCTCGCGCAGTTCGAGCAGTCTGGCGGCGGCCTCGGCGGGCATCACCCCGCCCTTGCCCGCGCCGAAGTGGAACACCGAGAGCCGGGCCGGGAAGTCCTCGGTCACCGCCTCCAGGTACGGCGCCATCGTCTCGTCCGACATCAGCTGCATCGAGCCGAGGTCGGTCACCGTGGTGGTACCGGTATTGACCGCGTCCTGACCGAAGCCGCGGATCGCGTCGGCGGTGATCCCCCCGGTGATACCGCCGCCGATCTTCTGCTGCACCAGCGACATGGCCGCCCATTCCCGCAGCTCCCCGGTCGGTGTGCCGTCCGCGTGCTTGACGACGCCCTCCACCTGGGTGGCGCGGTCCACGCCGCCGAGCTTGAGCGCGGCCGAATTGACCGCCGCAAGGTGCCCGTTGGCGTGCAGGACGTGGACCGGCCGTACGGTGGAGACCGTGTCCAGCTCCCGCGCCAGCACGGTGTCCCCCGGGTAGTAGATCGGGTCGAGACCCCATGCCAGCAGCGGCACCGCAGGATCGGCCGGCAGTTGCTGCTCGGCGCCGCGCAGTCGCTCCAGGATGTCGGCGACCGTGGCACAGCCCGGCCACCGCCGGCCGTCCGGTGATGTCCGGTCGAAGCGGCCGACGTAGGCGTTCTCCCACATCCCGCCGGACCCCGCGTGGCTGTGGGCCTCGACGAACCCGGGCAGCAGCACCTTGTCGGCGTAGCGGTCGTCCACCACGGCATCGGGGAACGCCCGCAGCTCGGCGACGGAGCCGACCGCGCGGATACGGGCGCCGCGCACCGCGACCGCCTCGGCCTCCGGCCGCGCCGGATCCATGGTACGCACCGTACTGGCCGGATAAATGATGGTCTGCTGCTCGTCCACGGTGCTACCCCTTGGCTTCGTTGTCGGCAGGCTCAGGCGGGCACGCCGCCGATGACCAGCTCCGCACGGTGGCAGGCGGCCCGGCCGGCGCTCCTTACGAAAGACGAGTGATGCGAGTAACTAGCACCGGTAACCTTCCGTCCGGGTGCTTCTTCTGGCCAGATCCAGATCGGCCCCACCTGACAGGACCAGACAGCGCTTCCCGAAGGGGGCGGTCCAGGGGTCCAGGGGTTCAGCAGTCGGGCAGTCGGGCAGTCGGGCAGTCGGGCAGTTCAGTGGTTCAGCGGGGGAAGAGCTCGAAGGTCACCGCGGGCCTGCCGCCGAACCGCGCGGACGCCGCCGTGACGTTGCCGGTCAGGAACGTACGGCAGTACGTCTCGGGGTCGTCGTCGGTCAACGCCTCGATATAGGTGCGGTGTTCGAGCAGGGAACGTACCGAACGCTCCAGGCCCCCGGTCACGTCGACCGCGTGCGTCGGGACGGATGAACCGGCCACCGCCACCCAGCGCACGCCGTCCCACGGCTGGAGCCCGCGCGCGGCGAGCTCGGGGAAGATCCAGCGGTTTCCCGCGTCGCCCGCCGCGTCGAGCACGGCCCGGCCGACCGCCGTGTGGTCCGGCGTGTTCCAGGCGGTGCCGCCCCAGGTGTCCCGGTGGTTGAGCGTGATGACCAGCTCGGGCCGGTACCTGCGGATGGCGGCCGCGATGTCCCTGCGCAGTCCTGGACCGTACTCGATCACTCCGTCGTGGTGGTCGAGGAACTCGACCGACCCCACGCCGACCACCGCCGCGCTCGCCCGCTGCTCGCGCTCGCGCAGCGGACCGCACCGGGCGGGCTCGATGCTGTCGATGCCCGCCTCGCCCCGGGTGGCGAGGAGGTACGAGATCTCCCGCCCCTCGTCCGTCCACACCGCGACGGCGGCGGCGCAGCCGTACTCCAGGTCGTCCGGGTGGGCGACGACGGCGAGCGCGCGCTCCCACCGGGCGGGCATGGGTTCCAGCTGCTCGGTCATAACCGCATGATCGCCCACCGGGCCGCCGGGGGCAACGGCTCAGATCTCACCCCGGACCAGCGCGAGCAGCCGGTCGAGGACCCGCGGCCCGCCGGCCCTGAGCCCGTCGTGCTCGAACTCGTCGGTGACCCAGGTGCGCAGGCCCCGGATGGACCGTGCGGTGCGCAGGGCCTGTTCCGTGTCGACGTACATGTCGTCGTGGTAGACGGCCGCGGCCACCGGCACCTCGTTCGCCGCGAGCCGCGCCGTGTCGTACAGCCGGGGCCAGTCCGTACGGGCGGCGAGCAGCTCGGCGGTCTCGCGCAGCGGGCGCAGCGCCGGGTCCACCTCGAAGTGCCAGGGGTGCACGGACTCGCCGGTGAAGGGCAGCGGGGCGTCACCGGCGAGCGCCGTGTCGGCGTCGAAGGCGGGGAATTCGGCGCGCACCCGCTCCGCCGACCAGTCGGTGGGGCGGCTGTCCTGGCCGTAGATCGCCTCGTGGACCAGCGCGTACAGCGGGTGCGCGGCGAAGGACAGGGCCGCGTGCACCCGCTCCTGGAAGGAGTCGGAGAGCTGCGGACCCTGCGGGGTGTCGACGAACGCGTCCTCCAGGAGGTAGTGCAGCGCGTGGCTGCCGTCCCCGCCGCCCAGTGCGATGCCCAGGGACTGGAAGGCTTCGACAGTAAGGGTGTAGCCGCTGTTCAACACCGGCCGGTTGGCGCGCAGGAAGGCGGCGATGCGGCGGGCGCCGGCCACGTCCTGCGGGTAGCGGGCGTAGTGCGCGGCCGTCTTGCGGGCGATCCTCGGGTAGGCGGCCCGGTAGACGTCGTCGGCGTGGCCGTCGAGCGTGGGGAGACCGCCGGTGATCAGCGCGGCGGCGAGGCCCTCGGGGGCGGCCGACAGATAGCGGACGGCGCAGAACCCGCCGAAGCTCTGGCCGAGTACGGTCCACGGGGCGCCGCCGGTGAGCCGGGGGCGGATGAGTTCGCAGTCCCGGACGATGGAGTCGCTGCGGAAGTGCGCCAGATAGCCGGCCTGCTCGGCGGGGCCGCCGCGCAGCGGAAGCGTCTGGCGGTTGACGGGCGTGGAGGCTCCGGTGCCGCGCTGGTCGAGCAGCAGCACCCGGAACTCCCGCACGGCGCGGCCCAGCCACGCCTGCTTCCCGTGGAACCGGTTCGCACCGAACCCGGGGCCGCCCTGGAGGTAGACCAGCCACGGCAGACCGGCGTCGGTCTTGTCGGAGGCGACGACCTCGCGGGCGTACAGCTCGATCTGCTCCCCGTCCGGCCGGGTGTGGTCCAGGGGGACCTGGAACCGGTGGTCGGTGAGGGTGAGGCCGGGCTGGTGGTAACGGGTCATCGGTGCTCCTGATCGGGCGTGCGGCGCCTTCATGATCCCCCATGCCCACCGGGCCTGGCCGACCGGTGGCCCCAGCGGCCCGGGGGCGGGGTCCGGCCGGTGGCCCCCCGGCGGTCCAGGTACGGGGCAGGGCCGGACCCGGTCAGCCGCCGACCTCCACCAGTTCCGGGCCGCCGAGTCCGGCCAGCGCCCGCAGGTCGGGCAGCAGCCGCCCGGTGGCGAGCGCCCAGTGGTGCCCGACGCCGCTCGCACTCCAGGCGTCGGTCCACTCCCCCGGGTCCACCCCGAAGTCGACCCGGGACGTGGTGTTGCCGATCTTCAGCCGCGGGCCGCCGACGACCTCGCCCTCCGCGGCGACGATCCGGTAGCGGCCGTCGCGGGTCTGCCCGAGCCCGACCAGGGTCACCGGGCCGTGCCTGACGTCGAACTCCACGGAGACCCCCCAGCCGCGCTTGCCGTGGAACACCCCGAGGCCGCGCAGCAGCGGCCGTCCGTCGCTGATCGCGAGATGGCCCGGGCCGTCGTGGCCCATCTCGACCACACCCGCCCGGAAGTCGAGCGCCTGGAGTTCGGTGAAGGAGCCGCCGGCGCCGAGCCGGTCGGCGATCAGCATGGCGAGCGAGGTGCGCAGTTCGTACTCGCCGCAGACCGGCACCCCCCGTGCGGTCAGCAGTGAGGCGCCCAGGATCAGCCCGGCGCCCAGCCGTTCGTGGATGTCGCCGTCGAGGCCGCGGTGGTAGTACGCGAGCGAGTCCAGGTCGAAGTCGGCGACGAGCCGGTCGAGACCGGCGGACACCCTGGCCGCCCACGCCAGGTCGCCGGGCGCGACGGAGCCGTCGATCTCGAAGAGCCGCCGGGTCTCCGCCAGCCTCGCGTCCGTCGCGGCGTCATCCGCCTGCTCGACCCTGACCCGCAGATCGTCGATCTCCAGCACCTCGACATGTCCGCCGAGGCTGCCCGGCACCATGGTGAGGTCGGTGGACACGTCGTACATCCCCGGATAGAGGTGCCCGAGCAGCCCGTGCCGGCCCTGCCGCAGCACGGCCCGCACCCCGGCCGCCCGGACCCAGCGGCCGATCCGTTCCCAGGCCCGCTCGTCCTCCAGATGGCCGGAGACCGAGCGGAACTCCACGCCCACCCGCGCGAAGGTGCTGGCCATCTCCGGCAGCGGACAGGCGCCGCAGTACGCCAGCCAGTCCCCCGTACCGAACGTGTCGTGGTCCATCACCTCGGTGGGCTGGAGATTGACGAGCAGAACGGGAGCGCCGCTGCGCTGCGCCACCGGGACCAGCATGGTCGCGGTGAGATACGTCGCGACGAAGCAGACGATGAGGTCGCAGCCCGCGGTGCGCAGCCGCTCCGCCGCCTCGGCGCCCTCCTGGGCGTCGGAGATGAACCCGGCGTCCACCACATCGGCGTCGAGCCCGCCGAGCCGCTCCGCCACCCTGGCCGAGGAGCGGCGCAGCCGCGGGAGCAGCTCGGGGAACTGCGTCCAGTAGGCGCCGAGTCCGCCCGCCACGAGTCCGACCTTGGTCCTGCGGGCGACGGCGGGTGTGCGTGCGCTCATGGTGTCCGGTGCTCCCGTCCTGTCAACGGCTCAGAAGTTGAACCGGTCGATGTTGGCCTTGTCGAAGACGGTGGGCGGTCCGAGGATGACCTCGCCGTCCTTGCCCACGGTGTAGTCGCCCAGATCGCCGGCCTTGAACTTCTCGCCCTCGGCCCCGGTGATCTGCCCGGAGGCGAGCGCGGCCGCCGCGTACGAGGCGAGCTTGCCGAGCTTCTTGGGGTCCCAGAGCGCGAACTGTGCGACGGTGCCGTCCTTGACGTACTTGCGCATCTGGTTGGGCGTGCCCAGGCCGTTCACGACGACCTTGCCCTTGTACGAGGAGGCGCTGATGTAGCGGGCGGCCGCGGCGATGCCGACCGTAGTGGGCGAGATGATGCCCTTCAGCTTCGGGTACGCCTTGAGCAGCCCCTGTGTCTCCTGGAAGGACTTCTGATCGTCGTCGTCCCCGTAGGCGACCTTCACCAGCTTCATGTTCTTGTACGCCGGTTTCTTCAGCTCGTCCTTCATGTACGAGATCCAGGTGTTCTGGTTCGTCGCGTTCTGGGTGGCCGAGAGGATCGCGATCTGGCCCTTGTGGTGCAGTTGTTCGGCGATGTGCTGGATCTGGGTGCGGCCGATCTGTTCGGAGCTGGCCTGGTTGATGAAGATCTGCCGGCAGTCCTTGGCGGTGTCCGAGTCGTACGCCACGACCTTGATGTTCTGCTTCATGGCCTGCTTGAGCGGGCCGCACACCGCGTTGGGGTCGTTGGCCGCGATGAGGATGGCGTTCTGCCGCTGCTGGGTCAGGGTGTTGATGTACGAGACCTGCGAGGACGCCTTGGCGTCGGACGGGCCGACCTCCTTCCCGCTGGACGCGAACTCCTTGGCGGCGGCGATGCCCGCGTTGTCGACGATCTGCTCGTACGGGTTGTTGATCTGCTTCGGCAGGAAGGCCAGCTTGAGCCCCTTCTTCAACGGGGCGCCCGGGTTGGCCTTCTGTCCGCTCGCGGCCGGCTTGTCGTCGTTCTTCACCGAGTCCTTGGTGGTTCCCGAGCAGCCCGCGAGAGCGAGGGAGCAGACCACGGCGGTGACGGCGAGCGCGCGGGTGCGCGGTTGCGTGCTGCGGAGTTTCATGACGTGGAGGGCCTCTCGATTCGGGTCTGGTCGGGGGTTAGGTCGGAGGTGGCGCGCCGTTCGGAGACCGCGCTGATGACGCGCGGGGTGAGGACGGACGCGATGAGCAGCAGGCCGGTGACGATCACCTGGACCTCGTTGGACACATCGTTGAGGGTGAGCAGATTGCCGAGCAGTCCGATCAGCAGGACCCCGGCGACCGCGCCGCCGAGCGTGCCCTTTCCGCCGTCGAAGTCGACTCCGCCGAGCAGGACGGATGCGATGACGGTGAGTTCGAGGCCGATGCCGTTGTCGGCGCGGGCACTTCCGTAGCGCAGGGTGTAGACGATCCCCGCGAAGGAGGCGACGAGTCCCGACACCGCGAACAGCGCGATCTTGACGCGCTTGACGCGGATGCCCGCGAAGTACGCCGCGTCCTCCTGGGCGCCTATGGCGAAGAGCGAACGTCCGAAGCCGGTGCAGTGCAGCACCACAGCGGTGATCACGGCGAGCACGATGAACAGGGCGACCGGATACGGCACGAAGGTGCCGGGCACCGTCCTGGTGTAGGCCGCCCACTTCGCGTACGCGTCGGGGAAGTCGGCGACGGCCTTGTCCCCCAGGACCACGGACGCCAGCCCCCGGTAGAGGGTGAGCGTCCCGATGGTCACGGCCAGCGAGGGCAGTCCGATCCTGGTGACCAGCCAGCCGTTCAGTACGCCGCCCGCCGCTCCCACCAGCAGACAGACGGGCACGATCAGTTCGAAGGTCCAGCCCGCGTCCCAGAGGGCCCCGGCCAGTGCGCTGGAGAGCCCGAGCATCGACGCCACCGAGAGGTCGACCTGTCCGGCGACGACCAGCAGCGTCATCGGCAGGGCGATCAGGGCGATCTCAGCGGTGTCGTCGAGCGCGGCGGAGAGATTGGAGGTGTCGGCGAAGCCGTCGGTGCTGCCCGCGCCCGCGAGGAAGACGGCGACCAGGAGCACGGTGACGACGGTGTCCCAGCGCACGTACTTGGTGAGAGTGGTCATCGCCTGCTCCTCTTCCGCAGGGCACTGGTGGTGCGTACCTGCACGACGCGGTCGGTGGTGATGGCCGCCAGCAGCAGCACGCCGGTGATGGCCTGCTGCCAGAACGAGTCGACCTTCAGCACGACCAGGGCGCTGCCGATGGTGGTGAGCAGCAGCGCGCCGAGCGCCGCTCCCCAGACCGCGCCGGTGCCGCCGGTGATGGCGACACCGCCGACGACGACGGCGCTGACCACGGTCAGCTCCCAGCCGTTGGCCGCGTCCGCGACGACAGTGCCGAAGCGGGCCAGCCAGAGCGCTCCGGCGAATCCGGCGACCGCGCCGGAGAAGGCGTACGCGCCGAGGATCCTGCGGCGGACCGGGATGCCCGCGAGGCGGGCGGCCTCGGGGCTGGATCCGATGGCGTACAGCTCGCGCCCGCTGCGGTAGCTCCGCAGGTAGTACGCGGTCCCCGCCAGGACGGCCGCGGAGATCAGCGGCAGATAGGGGATGCCGAGGACGCTGCCGGTACCGAGCGAGAGCACCCCGTCGGGGACGTTGACGGCGTTGATCTGCTCACCGTGCGCCCAGGCGTGGTCGAGGCCCTGGACGACGTACAGCATGCCGAGTGTGACGACCAGGGCCGGTACACGTCCGAAGCTGACGAGCGCTCCGCTGACCAGTCCGCAGACGACACCGAGGCCGAGCCCGAGGAGGACGACGGTGAGAGCGCTGTGGTCGGTGCCGGACACGAAGTGGCCGCAGGCGAAGGCCGTCAGTCCGGTGACCGAGCCGACCGACAGGTCGATGTTGCGGGTGATGACGACGACGGACTGGCCGACCGCGAGCAGCACCAGGATCGAGGAGTTGAGCAGCAGGTCCTTGATGCCCTGGTCGTCGAGGAAACCGTGGTTGGTGAGCCAGGTGCAGAGGATGAGCAGCACCAGCGCGCCGCCGATGCTCAGTTCGCGGGCCCGGAAGACGGTGTCGAGCAGCGAGCGCGCGGAGGAGTCCGGTGCGGGCAGGGGTTCGTCGAGAGTGGTGGTCATGCCGCCGCGTCCTCCTCGGTGCTGCCGCGTCCCGCGGCGGCGGCCATCACCGACTCCTCGGTGGCGCCGGTACGGGGTATCTCGGCCACCAGCCGCCCTTCGCGCATGACGAGCACCCGGTCCGCCATGCCCAGGACCTCCGGCAGATCGGACGAGACCATCAGCACGGCGAGCCCTTCGGCCGCGAGCCCGGAGAGCAGCCGGTGGACCTCGGCCTTGGTGCCCACGTCGATACCGCGGGTGGGTTCGTCGACGATGAGGACGCCGGGCTCGGTGGCGAGCCACTTGGCGAGGACGACCTTCTGCTGGTTGCCCCCGGAGAGCACCCCGACGCTGTCGCCGAGCCTGCTGTACTTGAGCTGGAGCCGCACCGCCCAGTCCGCGGCCCGTGCGGTCTCCAGCGTCCGGCGGATCAGCCCCGCGCGGCCGAGGCTGCCGAGTCCGGTGAGGCCGATGTTGCGTTCGATCGACATCTCCATGACGAGGCCGCGCTGGCGCCGGTCCTCGGGGACCAGGGCGATCCCGGCGTCCATCGCCGCGGTGGGCGAACCGGGGGGCAGCTTCCGGCCGTTCACGGTCACCTCACCCGCGTCAGCCCGGTCGACGCCGAAGACCGCCTGGACGACCTCGCTGCGCCCGGCGCCGACGAGCCCGGCGAGTGCGACGATCTCGCCGCGGCGTACGTCGAAGCTGATGTCCCGGAAGACGCCCTCGCGGGTCAGTCTGCTGACGGACAGGGCGGTCTCGCCCAGCGCGGCCGGCTGCTTGGGGTAGAGCTCGCCCAGATCACGTCCCACCATCCGGCGTACCAGGTCGTCCTCGGTCAGCCCTTCGAGGAGTTCGGTGGCGACCAGCCGCCCGTCGCGCAGGGTGGTGACGCGCCGGCAGAGCCGGAACATCTCCTCGAGACGGTGCGAGATGAAGAGCACCGCGGCACCTTCGCCGCGCAGCGCCTCCACGACCGAGAAGAGCCTGGCCGCCTCGCTGCCGGTGAGGGCCGCGGTCGGCTCATCCATGATCAGGACACGGGCGTCGAAGGAGAGCGCCTTGGCGATCTCGACGATCTGCTGGTCCGCGATGGACAGTCCGCGTGCGGGCCGCTCGGGGTCGAGCGCCACGCCGAGTCTGCGCATCAGCGCGGCGGTCGCCTCCAGCACGGCCCTGCGGTCGATGCGGCGCAGCGACCGGCGCGGCTGACGGCCCATGAAGATGTTCTCGGCGATGGACAGATCGGGGAAGAGCGTCGGTTCCTGGTAGATGACGGCGACCCCTGCGTCGCGTGCGCCGGCCGGTCCGTGGAACTCGACGGGTTCACCGTCCAGCAGGATCCGGCCCGAGTCCGTCCTGTGCACACCGGCGAGGATCTTGATGAGGGTGGACTTGCCCGCCCCGTTCTCGCCGGCGAGAGCGTGGGCCTCACCGGCGAACAGATGCAGGGAGACGTCCTGGAGGGCCCGAACCGCGCCGAAGGACTTGGAGACGTCCTCCAGCGCGAGCACGGGAGCGGGGCCCGCGCCCGGGTCGGACTGGGTCATGGAAGCTCCTCGGTGGCTGAGGGCATACGCCTCGGACACATGAAAGGTTTCAACTCGATTGCACGGAAGCTAGGGGCGCCGTTCGCCCCACGTCAATGGGCGTGCAGCAGAAAATTTCGCCGCGCCTGGCACCGTGGGGCGCCCGTTGAATCCACCCTGGACAAACAGCCGTACCCTCGGGATAATGAAACGATTCATAGCGTCGTTCACAGAGTCCGGCATCAGAATCCGGCGTCGGCCAGGTGGTTCTCCGGCGGGGGCGACGGCCGCCTGCCGGAGCGGTCCCGGGCCGCGCCACGGCCCGTTTCCCCCGCTGCCGCGGCCCAGTTCCCCCGCTGCCGCTCCCGCTTCTCTCCGCTCCCCTGCGCGGGGGCCGCTGGTGAGCGCGGTGCGCCCCTCGCGGTTAGCGTTGATCCATGATCGAGTTCGAGCAGGTCGGCAAGGTCTACCCGGACGGCACCGCCGCCGTGGACGATCTGTCGTTCGACGTCGCGGAGGGCGAGCTCGTCACCCTCGTCGGCCCGTCGGGCTGCGGCAAGACGACCACGATGATGATGGTGAACCGGCTCATCGAACCGACCTCGGGCCGGATCCTGGTGGACGGCAAGGACATCTCCGGCATCGACCCGGTCCGGCTGCGGCGCGGCATCGGCTACGTCATCCAGCAGGTCGGCCTCTTCCCGCACCGTACGGTCCTCGACAACACGGCCACCGTGCCCGCCCTGGTCGGCTGGAAGAAGGCCAGGGCGAGGGAGCGCGCCGCCGAACTCCTCGATCTGGTCGGCCTCGACCCCGGAACCTACGGCTCCCGGTATCCGGCCCAGCTGTCCGGGGGCCAGCGGCAGCGGGTCGGAGTGGCCAGGGCACTCGCCGCCGATCCGCCCGTCCTGCTGATGGACGAACCGTTCGGCGCGGTCGACCCCGTGGTCCGCGAGCGGCTGCAGAACGAGTTCCTCAAGCTCCAGGCCGCGGTGCGCAAGACGGTGCTGCTGGTGACCCATGACATCGAGGAGGCCGTCCGGATGGGCGACCGGATCGCGGTGTACGGGGAGGGGCGGATCGAGCAGTTCGACACCCCGGGAGCGGTGCTCGGCACTCCGGCGACCCCCTATGTGGCCGAGTTCGTGGGCGCCGACCGCGGGCTGAAGCGGCTGTCCGTCACCCGGATCGAGACGGACGACCTGGAACAGCCGCCGGTGGCCCGCCTCGACGAGACGGCCGGCACGGTCGCCGGGCGGCTGCGTACGGAAGGGGCGCGGTGGGCCGTGGTCCTGCGGCAGGACGGCGGGCTGCACGGCTGGGTGGCCGCGGACTCCCTGCCGGGGGCCGGGGGCGCGGTGGGTCCCCTCGCCCGCCGGATGGAGGCGTGGGTTCCGGTAGGGGCACCGCTGAAGCAGGCGTTCAGCGAGATGCTGCAGCACGACGCGGGGTGGGTGGCGGTACTGGACGGGGACCGGTTCCTCGGTGTGCTCACCCCGGCGAAACTGCATGAGGCGCTGCGGCGGTCGGTGGACGCGGACGCGCATGGGCTCGCGCGGGACGAGGTGGAGTTCAAGTCGGTCTCGGACGCGTGAGGAGGGGGCCGGGCACATGCTCTGCGCCGACGGGCGGTCCGAAGGAGACGAGGAGTCGTTCAGAGCAGGTGTTTCGACTTCAGGTAGTTCCTGGCGACGTCCTCGGGCAGCCGCCGCCAGCTGTCCACCTGTTCGTTGAGGGAGGCCAGGTCCTTGGTGGTCAGTACGGCGTTGAGCCGGTCGAGCGCGCCGGTGACACCCTTGCTCCCGGCCCGTGAGCGGTTGACGACGGGCACGATGGCGTCGGCGTTCTGCAGATGCTTGTCGTCCCGGAGGATGACGAGCCCGAAGGCGCCGAGGGTGGCGTCCGTGGTCGTCGTCAGCACCATCTGGTCCTGCCCGTTCTGCACCGCCTGTTTGGCCGGAGTGGTGCCGACGCCCTTGGGGTCGATCCCGGTGATGTGAATGCCGTACGTCTTCTTGAGTCCGGGCTCGCAGTAGGGGCGCTGGACGCATTCGTCACCGGCGGCGAGCCGCACCGGGAGCTTGGAAGCCCCCAGGTCGCTGAGGGTCTTCAGATGGTGGCGGGCGGCGTAGGCCGTGGTGACCGCGTAGGCGTTCTGGTCGACCGCCCGTCCCGGTTTCAGGACCGTGAGGCCGCGGGGCGCCGCCAGGGCGCGCAGGGCCTTCATGGTGGCCCCGAGGTCGGGCGAACCGGCGGGCGGCGCTCCGGAGCCCTTCACCTTGGTGTTGAGCCAGTCCGCGAAGGTGGCGGCGTACTCCGCGACGACGTCGATCTGGCCGCTCTCCAGGGCCGGTTCATAGAGTTCCCTGTTGGTCACGGACAGGATGTCGGTACGGTATCCGGCCCGGTGGAGCAGCAGCGCGTACATCTGGGCGAGCAGATCGCTCTCGGTGAAGCCGGCCGTGCCGATGGTCAGCTGTTTACTGTCGCCAGGCGGGGCCGTGACCGTTCCGCGGCTCTCCAGCGCGGGTCCGGTGGCGCAGGCCGTGGCTGTCAGCAGGAGCGCGCCGAGCAGCAGCCGGGGACCGGCCCGGCGGGCCCTCACTCCGTACCCCCTCTGGCCCACGCGGGCGCCAGCCGCTGCCCGATCACGAACAGCGCCTCCACCAGCAGCGCGAACACGGCCACCAGCACGGCACCCGCCACGACCTGCGGTGTGGAGGCGAGATTGAAGCCGGCGGTGATGATCCGGCCGAGTCCGCCGCCGCCGGCGAGCGCGGCGAGGGTGGCCGTGGCGACGAGCTGGACAGCGGCGATCCGCATACCGGTGAGGATCAAAGGCGACGCAAGCGGCAGTTCCACGTGAAACAGCAGTTGTCGTCCTGTCATACCCATCCCCCGGGCCGCTCTGACCACGTCCTGATCGACCTCGCGCATCCCGACATAGGCGTTGGTGAGCAGCGGCGGTACGGCGAAGAGCACCAGCGCGATGATGGTCGGCCAGTCGCCGTGCTTGCCGAGCGGGGTGAGCAGCAGCAGGACGAGGACGGCGAAGGTGGGCACAGCACGGCCGACGTTGGAGATGTTGACGGCGAGCGCACCGCCTTTGCCGATGTGCCCGAGCACCACGGCGACCGGCAGGGCGATCAGACAGCTCAGCGCGAGACAGACGAGGGTGAGGAAGACGTGCTGGGTGATCCGGTGGGTGATTCCGGCACTGCCGGACCAGTTGGCGGAGCTGGTGAGCCAGGACCAGGCCGAGGAGAGGGTGTTCACAGGCGGGTCCATGGCGTGAGCAGCCGTTGCACAGCGAGGAGTACGAGGTCGGCGGCGACGGCGATGATCACGCAGAGCACGGAAGCGGTCAGCACTTGCGCCTTGAAGTAGCTGTTCATGCCGGTGTAGATGAGGTTGCCGAGACCGCCGTACCCGACGATGGCACCCACGGTGACCAGCGAGACCGCCGAGACGGTGGCGATACGCAGTCCCGCCATCGCGGCGGGCAGCGAGAGCGGAAGCTCGACGGCGAGCAGCAGCCGGATCGGCCCGTACCCCATGCCCCGGGCCGCCTGCCGGGTCTCCTCGGGCACGGCGCGCAGGCCGGCGAGGATGTTGCGCACCAGCAGGGTGAGCGAGTAGAGGACGAGGCCGGCGATCACCAGGGAGGCGGAGAGCCCGTACACCGGCAGAAGCAGCGAGAACATCGCGAGCGAGGGGATCGTGTAGAGCACCGTGGTGACCCCGAGCACCGGTCCGGCGGCCCAGCGCCAGCGACGGGCCGCCACCGCGAGGGGCACGGCGAGCAGCAGACCGACCAGCACGGAGACCGCGGTCAGCTGGAGGTGCTGGAGGACCGCATCCCAGAGGATGGACTTGCGGGTCGACACATAGGCACCGCAGATCCACTCATTACGCGCGAGGCAGTCGTGCGGAGGCACGGTCATCCGTCCATTGGAGTCCGCCACCGGGGGCGATGCCCGTCCTGATGGTCTGTTCGGGTCTGCGGGGCGCGAGGGCCCGGGGGCCAGGGCAGGGGCGGCGCCGACCAGGGCAGGCGGGGGCGGGGACCAGGGCGGGTCGGCAACGCTCGGGGCGGGGCCCCCGAAGCGGGGCCCGGGCGAGCGTCCGCCCCACCCTGGGTCCGACCGGGCGACAGGTGAACAGATCCCGTGCGATCAGTACTAGGTTGTGCGGCATGAGCAATCTCGATCGGCAGGCGGCCCTCTCCGTCTGCGGCGGCCGCGGCTTCGTCGCGGCCGAGCCGGTACGCGAGCTCCTCAGTCCCCGCAGGGTGCAGCTCGGCGAATCGACCGAGGTACGCCGGCTGCTGCCCAACCTGGGCCGCCGCATGGTCGGCGCCTGGGCGTTCGTGGACCACTACGGGCCCGACGACATCGCCGACGAGCCGGGGATGCAGGTCCCGCCGCACCCGCACATGGGCCTCCAGACCGTGAGCTGGCTGCACGAGGGAGAGGTACTGCACCGGGACAGCACGGGGAGCCTGCAGACGGTGCGCCCGGGTGAGCTGGGACTCATGACCTCGGGGCGGGCGATCAGCCACTCGGAGGAAAGCCCCGCAGCACACGCCCGCTATCTGCACGGCGCGCAGCTCTGGGTCGCACTGCCGGAGGCCCACCGCACGGTCGAGCCGCACTTCCAGCACCACGCGGACCTGCCGACGGTGCGGGCCCCGGGTTTCACGGCCACGGTCATCCTGGGCGAACTCGACGGAGCCCTCTCCCCCGGCACCACGTACAGCCCGCTGATCGGCGCCGACCTGTCCCTCACGGCAGGAGCGGAGACGGCCCTGCCGCTGGACCCGGACTTCGAGTACGCGGTACTGGCGATGTCGGGCGAGGCATCCGTGGACGGCGTACCGGTCGAGCCCGGCTCGATGCTCTGTCTCGGCTGCGGCCGCACCGAACTCCCCCTTCGCGCGGGGTCGGACGCGGGCCTGATGCTGCTGGGCGGCGAGCCGTTCGCGGAGGAGATCGTCATGTGGTGGAACTTCATCGGCCGGTCCGACGAAGACATCCGACAGGCACGCGCGGACTGGACGGCAGGAACTCGCTTCGGCGAGGTAAAGGGCTACGACGGGTCTCCCCTGTCCGCCCCCGAACTGCCCCCGGTGGCCCTGAAGCCACGGGGACGGGTGCGCTGACCCGCATACATCCCGAAAAAGCCGGACCAACACCGACCGCCGAACTCCGGCAACAGCACGAGGCTGTCGATGACTGCCTCCACGCTTGCCTTGGCCTGCGAGTGGGGGGGCGCCAGGCAGGTTCTCCACGATCGCGGCGTCCCACCCGATCGCCATATCGCCATCGACCACCCACGGGTCCTGCTGAGCCAGCAGGCGAATCCTCCGCTCCAACGGTGAAACTCGAACGGCTCGTCGACATCGTGGACCTGAAGGGCGAGGTGGTACCCGAAGAGCAGCACCGCCAGCTCCTCCAACGAACCTTTACGCACCTATGCGTTCGGCCGTTGCCGCACGGTTTCCAGCAGGTCATAAACGTCCCACCAGTCTTCGACAGGACGCACCGTCGACCGTCCACCGCGACACGGGTCGGGCAGCAGCCTGTCGAGACCTACTCCTCGCGAAGGAACGCCTGCAGATCCGCCGCTACGGCCGTCATTCCTTCGCCGGCCTCGATCACAGTCATGGCGGTGCAGGTCCAGTCGCCGGGAAAGAGGCCCGGATCGCAGGGTCCGACCCAGATACACATGGCCACCTGAGCCGAACATCGCTGTCACGACCAGGTTGTTGTTGTCCCAGACCCGTTCGCCCTCCCAACGCGGAAAGCGCGCGCGAGGCCATCTCGTACAGTCGGTGCCAGTGCCCAGGGTCGTCCGCTTCACTGAGTGCAGGTATGGGCCCGGTCCAGGCGGGCGATGCAGCGGTGACCGGCCCCCTCACCGTGGTAAGCGGCCCACCGGACCAGTAAGAGGCGGTTACCCCATTCGGATAGCCGCCCCTTCCTTCGGGCCGTCCCAACTCCGTACCCGGCTCGACGACGACCGGTGCGGTGATCAGCGAGCTCGAAGCCATCGCCGACAGCGTCCGCCATCTGCCGTCCGGGGCGGAGTCGGTCCCGGTCCTTGCAGTTGGCGCGTTGAGCGGTTGTTAGCAGTACACCCAGATGTTGGTGGCGAGGTTGGTGGGGTCCAGCCCCCGGGAAGTCCACGCATCGACCCGATCCCAGCGGTCGTCTCGGTACGTAACGATGAAGTGGTTGCCGTGGGCGGTGGCAGAGTCGTAGTAGTCGTTGATCTGGTGGGATCCGCAGCCGACCACGTTCCAGACCGCCCCACCCGGGCCCCGGCGTGAGCCGGAGAGCTGGATACATGCCCGTCCGTCGTCGCACCCCCAGGCCCAGTACCCCCCGCCGTCAGCAGCGGCCGGGCTGCCTGCGGAGATGACTATGGTTGCTGCAGTTGTTGCCAGGGCGGCGGCGCATGCGGTGAACCGGCCAGGAGATCGCATCTGTGTCTTCCTCATTTCTCCGGACAGCTGCGTGGCGGGGTCCCGCCGCAGCTGGCGTGATGACGTGTCAAGTGTGAGCCGCACGCCGCGGGGCAGGGCACCGAACCGGGACGGGAGGGACAGAGGTCTCCCTAGCAGGGGATGAACACCTCGGTCACCAGGTTGGAGGCGTCCAGTCCACGGCCGGTCCAGGCGTCCACGCGGTCCCAGCGGTTGTCCAGGTAGGTGACAATGAAGGTGTTTCCGTGCGCGAGGCCGGCGTCGTAGTAGTCGTTGATGGGATGACGCCCGCAGCCGATCATGTTCCAGTACGCGCCACCCGGGCCCTGCCGTAGGCCCGACAGGTGCAGGCATGCCCGCCCGTAGTCGCACTGGGTGGCCCAGTAGCCGCCCTCGCCGGCCTGCGCGGTGCCGCTGGCTGCCAGTCCGAACCCGGCAAGCATGGCACCAGCGGCAAGAACGGTAACGATCCTGCGCAGCATGACCTCTCCCCTGCTTCTGTTCCTTCCCCGCGACCGCGGGGCACGACGAGCTTCGTTCGGCGCTGGTACTCCTCACAAGAGCTTGAATGCACATCCCACCCCCGTGCTCACCCGCCTCGCAGCGGCGGACGCATGCTCAGCCCACTCTCCTTGAGGCCCCACCCGAACAAATTGACGTTGGCTGATGAGAGATAAGCGGGCAGGACAGCAGTAGGCCAGACAACTGAACCGCCAGCAACACACATCCTCCGGTTGTCTACTGAGACGTCATCTCATTTAGTGAGCCTGCGATAGCAGATGAGGGTGCAGGCGATGCTGGTGAAGGCGAAGAAGTGGTCGGCCTTGCGTTCGTAGCGTCGATGGAGACGGCGGCAGCCGGCGAGCCGGGCCATCGTCCGCTCCACGGTCCAGCGATGGCGGCCCAGCCTCTGTGAGGGCTCGGCTCCCTTGCGGGCGATGCGGTGGGTGATGCCGCGATCCCGTAACCACCGCCGCAGGTGGGCGTAGTCGTAGCCCTCGTCGGCGTGGAGTTTGCCGGGATTGCGCGCCGACGGCCGCGGCGCGAGCAAATCGGCGGAATCCCCTTCCCGAGCGGGATCAGGGCCTGGCTGTCGTGCAGGTCGGCCCCGGAGATGCCGACGGACGGGCCGAACGACGCCGAAGGCAGCTGCTGCCAGGTACAACCCGACGTGGCCACGAAGACGATCGCGACCAGCATCTCCCGGTCACCGTGCCGACGCCGACTGCCCCACCCTGCGGAGACGACGGTGCCTCCGGCACCACCTGCTGAAACAACTCCCACAACTCGTCCGGCACCAGCCGCTCAACGATCCCCACCATGCCTCACAGAATGGCGAGTCACCCAACTCCCGCACTGCCAAAGGCCGTAGACCTGGCTGCTCACATATCGGAAGGGCAGACAGAATGGGAATCATGGATGCCGGACTTGCTGCACTGCTCGGGGCCGCCGTAGGTTCCCTCGCCACCATCGGCGCGGCGTGGGTGAACGGACGCGCAACCGCACGCTCGCAGTTCGATCAGTGGCGCAGGCAGCAGCGCCGGGACACCTACGCGAACTACCTCGGTGCTCTTCATGACCGGGACATCGCCATGGACGCGGTGTTGGGTGCGCTCCGGCCGGAGACTCCTGACCTGCGGGACGTGGAGGAGAAGGTCCACCGCTTCGTCGCATTGGCCCGTGAGGTCCACCGTGCCGCGGAAGTCGTCATCCTTGAAGGTCCGCTTCCCACGGTGGAAACGGCCGACCGTGTGGCGCACGCATCCGGTGACCTCTCCAGCGTCATGCACCGGATGGTGCAGAACGCCCTTGCAGGGGACTCCTCCCAGAAGACGGTGGATGCCGCTTCCGCCGCCGAACGAGAGCGCGCCCTCTACGAGGCCGTGAAGGACTTCCGCGTATCAGCCAGCGATGTCCTCGGCAGCGCGAACTGACCGGCCCCGTCGGCCCGTCAGTGCGCCTCGTCACGGAACTGCAGCGCCACGGCCTGCCTGGCTCCGGACCCACACGCAGCGTGGGCCCGGAGCCAGGCTGGTCAGGCGAACGGACCGCCGTCCGCAAAGGCGTGTGCGGCGAAACGCTTGCCCATACGGCGGTACGCGGCGGCGTTGGGATGCAGGCCATCGGGCAGGTCGGCCACCTCGTCGGGCCCGAGCAGTTCGCGTCCGTCGAGATAGCGCAGATGGGGATCGTTCGCCCGCCGGGCCGCCACGATCCGGGCCAGCTCTGCACGTACCAGAGTCAGCGACAAAGCCCCGGCGGTCACGTCCGCCGGGTCACCCAGGGCCGTGATCCTCCCGTCCGCACCCATCGCACCCGGACCCGGACGCTCCTCGAACGTCGGACAGCTGACCGGGGAGATCAGCAGCAGCGGGGTCTCCGGGTGCCCCTCGCGGATCGTGTCGAGAAATCCATGCACCGCCGGGCCGAACGACCGCTGCCGAAAGGCGGCCAGGCCCACGATGTTGATTCCCACCTTGAGGCTGATCAGGTCGGCCGGAAGATCGCGGATCGTCCGGGCGACATAGGGATCCAGCATCTCGTTGCCCGCCTGGCCGAGATTGATCACCTCCACTCCCCCGAGCGTTGCCGCCACCACCGGCCAGGTGCCGGTCGGGCCATCGGCCTCCAGGCAGTGGCTGATGGAACTGCCGTAGTGCACCCATCTGCGTCGCCCGTCCGGCAGCGGCGCCAACACCTTGCCGTCGGCCCGCAGGTCCACCAGTTCTGTGGGGGTCTGCTGCGGCAGCCACAGCTCGACCTGCTTCATGCCGGCCGGCAGCCCGCCGAACCTGACAGTCCCCGGTTCACCCGGGATCAGTCGCTGCTCGGCCCCGGGGCCCGCCATCCGCAACACATTGCCCAGCGGCGCCTGCTGCCGCCCGAACAGCACGCCGTCCACCAGGAGTTCCATCATCCCGGTCGGGCGGGGTCGAGGTTCGGTGTCGAGCTGCCCCGTGGACGTGAGGACGTCCAACTCCACCTCGCGCGCGTCGGTACGGAACACCAGCCGCACCCCAGAGGGCATCAGGGTCACCCCGTAGACCGAGGGATCCTGGTACTGCACCTTGGTCCACGCCGGCAGCCGACGCGGCATCACCCCCGCCTCCGTGGTCTCCAGATCCAGTGCACCCCGTAACTCCACTGGCCCACCGACCAGCGGCACCGCCTTCATTCCCACCGTCACCGCTCTGCCCCTTACGTCACCTGATGGGCCGCCCGGCATAACCATGCCTGGCACCGGCACACCAACCAGTGGGGGATCAACCACGACCAACGCCCCCTTCGCAGCCTAGTGCTGCAACCGCATCTGGAGGCTGTGGCCTCGGCGTTCGCACGGGGAACGGTGGGCTCGTGCCGGGCTGCCTCTGCCCCTATTGCGGCTTCTGCGGCGCGGGTGCCGATCCGGCGGTTCTCCCGGCGGCCCCGGTGCCGGTATACGCCGCCGGACGACCTGCTGCCCCCTTGCAGGAAACCGGTGTCATCACAGATCAGGACACCGTCGGGGTCACCGATCGTCTCCACGACGAAGCCCCGAACGTCGTCGCGGACCGCGTCCTCGTCCCAGACGGAGAGATTGAGCAGACGCTGGGCACCATCGGAGCAGAGCTGCCCAATCTGAGCAGTGTGAACGGCCAAGCCAGTCGTTCCAGTGTGGTGAGTAGATGTTCTGCCGTTGGCACGCCGTCAACTCTCGCAGTCTCCGGCCCTGTCGGTACCCATTTCCTCAGCCCATCGTCGGCTCCAGGCGTTCAATGGGCTGAGCGCCTCAACGAGATCCTCGCCAAGCCGGGTGAGGTGATAGGCGTCGCCGTGCAGAGTGAGCACGCGGGCGCCGGTCAGCTCGCCCAGCCGGGTGCTGAGCACGCTCGATGACATGCGTTCACAACGGCGCTGCAACTCCCGAAAGCCTGCCGGGGCTTGGCTCAGTTCCCACAGAATACGCAGCGTCCAGCGCCGCCCGAGCAGATCGAGTGCAGCCATGACCGGGCGCCCCGAATGGGACCCTCGTACCGGTGAGCCCGGTCGAGGCGTTCTGGCTTCCATACCCACTCCTTGCGCTTCGACTTTCGAAGCATCATAGTGATTCGAAAATCGAAGCAGGAGGTGCCTATGCCACGCATCGAACCGCTCACCCCGCCATACCCCGCACCCATCGATCAGGCACTGCGCCGATGGATGCCTCCCGGTGTGACACACGAACCGCTCGCACTGTTCCGGGTACTGCACCGCAACCCGGAACTGGCCTCACGCATGTTCTCCCTGGGAGCCGGCCTGCTGGGCCACGGACTTCTTCCCGCCGTCGACCGCGAGATCGTCATCGCCCGCGTGACCGCACGCACCGGCTGCGCCTACGAATGGGGCGCACACGCCGCGACCCTCGCCCAGCAGGCCGGACTGACCCAGGAACAGCTCCAGGCCACAGCCGACATCGACACAGCGGCCAACACCGCGTGGCCGCCTCGCCATGCGGCACTACTCAAGGCCGTGGACGAACTGCACGACACAGCACACCTCTCACAACCCGCCTGTGAGGTTCCCCCGGCCTGCGGGAGATGCTGATCAGCTGGTCAGGTGGGGTTGACGGGGTTTCAGGTTCGTTCGTTCGGCCGTTGCCTGGTTGGCGTAGTGCTTCTCCTCGAACTCGATCGGACTGAGGTAGCCGAGCCGCTTCTGGATGCGCCGGGAGTTGTAGAACCCATCGATGTACTCGAACAGTGCCAGGTTCGCCTCGGCCCGGGTCGCGAAGACGCGGCCGCGGATGCACTCCGTCTTGGTGATCATCCACAGGTTCTCCGCGAGGGCGTTATCGTACGAGTCCCCGACGGAGCCCATGGACGCCTGGACTCCCGCCCGCAGCAGGCGGGTTGTGAGCTTGATCGACGTATATTGACAGCCGTGATCCGCGTGATGAATGAGCTGTCCGGGCTCGACCTCGCGGGAAGCGAGGGCGTACTCGAGGGTGGACAGCACCAGGTCGGCGTCCGCGCGGGCGGAGGTCTCCCAGGCCACCACCCGGCGGGAGAACGCGTCCCGGATCGCGGACAGCCACAGGGGCCCCTCTGCCGTGGGGATCATCGTGAGGTCGGTGACCCACAGCCGGTTCGGCGCGGGGGCCGTGAACTCGCGTTCGACCAGGTCCGGGGCGAGTCTGGCACCTGGATCACGGCGGGTGAAACCCTTGCGCCGCGGGCTGATACCCACGATGTCGGCCTCGCGCATCAGGCGCTCGATCCGTTTGCGGCCCACGTGTACGCCTTCGCGCTTCAGGGTCGCATGGACGCGCGGTGAGCCGTAGATCCCGCCGGAATCGGCGTGGATCTGCTTGACCTGCTCGGTCAGCTCGGCGTCCCGGCGCACGCGTTCGCACGGCTCGCGCTCCGCGCGGCGCCAGCGGTAGTAGGTGGAAGAGGCGATGTGTAGTTCCCGAAGTACGCACTCGACTCCCAGGCGTGGATGCTCCCTGAGGAGCGTGGTCACCTGGGCCGGGTCGGGTCGAGTTGCGCCGCGAAAAACGCCGAGGCCGTCCGCAGGACATCATTCGCCCGCTTGAGCTGGGCATTCTCCTTGCGCAGGGCCACCAGCTCGGCGTGTTCGTCGGTGCTCAGCCGGTCATCACGCTCGCCGGCGTCCGCCTCGGCCTGCCGGATCCAGCCGCGCAGAGCCTCGGGATGGACGCCGAGGTCGACGGCGAGTTTCTTGATCTGCGGTTTCGGATCCGAGGTGCGATACATCCGCACCGCTCGCTCACGCAACTCGAGCGAGTATTTCCTGGGAGCGGCCATGGTCGATGTTCCTCTCATGAGTCCCACCTGACCCTCTGTCACCGACCTCCGCATCTCGGGGGAACCTCACTGGGATTCCCTGGGCGCCCACTACGAAGACGCACAACTCCTGGAATTGCTGGTGTTGGCCGGCTGGTACCGAACCATCAGCTACCTGGCCAACGGGCTTCTCCTGGACGAGGAGCCCTGGGGCGTCCCGTTCCCGGCACGGTGAGCCCTTCAACTTCATGCTGAACTGGCCAGATGTAGAGCAAGGAGAGCTTGGGCTGGGCATCGTTCACGACATCGTCCTACCTCAACAGCACACCGCCATCAGCCTTCCTCGCGAACCGCCTCTGGAATGCCCGGTGATCCGTCACCGCGGCCGATCAATCCGAGGGGCTACGCGAAACCTGGCACGCTCGTCCAAACACAGGAGGTTTCCATGGCCAAGGGCTACTGGGTCAGCGCCTACCGCACCATTTCCGACCCCGAGAAGCTAGCCGCCTACAACAAGCTGGCCGGTCCGGCCGTCCAGGCCGGGGGCGGGCGGACGCTCGCCCGCGGCGGTCGGGTCGTCGCCCACGACGCCGGAATCGCCGAGCGCACCGTCCTGGTCGAGTTCGACACCTTTGAACAGGCGGTCGCAGCACACGAGAGCGCGGCCTACCAGGAGGCGCTGGCCGCCCTTTCCGACGGCGTCGAGCGTGACTTCCGCATCATCGAAGGCGTCGACTGACCGGCGCACTGACGTTCAGGCCGGCCTGGCGGCCCCGCTGGCCCCGTCCGCAGACCTCACGCCCGTCCGAAGCGAACCGTGAACCGGTACTCGTACGACAGATCGGCCAAGCGAGCACACGGATCTGATGACCAGCGGCACGTCCAGCATCTATTTGTTGTGCGACCCGTCGGGGCTACTTTCGCAGAAGGCCCGTGACCGGCAGGAATGCCGGTCACGGGCCTTCTGTGCGCTCTCCAGTGTGCACGCGAGTATGCATGCACAAGTGCCCGAGAAGACCTCACTCACACTTCTGTCCACCATTGCGGGACAAGCCTTAGCCTCGTTGCCGGGCCTCCATCGTCACCGCCAGTGCGAAAAGCAACTGCCTGTCGACGGCGTCCTCGTGCACGGTCAGGCGATACCAGTCGTCGAACACCTTGGGCTTGTCGATACTGAACACCGGCTCGCCGTCCCGCGTGAAGTCGAAGTGGTATTTCACCAAGGCCCCGGCGATCTCTCCGGCCGTGTCGAAGAGCGTCAGCAGCCGCCGGGCCCGCGCAGTCGCGACGCTGCGCTCCCTTCCGACGAACCTACCGAGGCCGGGTTGCTCGAACTCCCAGGTCGTACGGTCGACCGACTTCTTCGGCAGTACCGCGAATGAGCCCAGCAGACGACCCTCATGATCGAACGCCTCGTAGCCGGTCAGTGCGGCGAGCCAGCCTTTCGAGCTCTCCCGGACGGTCACCAGCTTCTCGCTGCGCCGCTCGTCGGCATAGATGTCCAGCTCGTCGGACATTTTCAGCTGCTTCTCGGCGTAGCCGAGCGGCTTGCCCGGATTCCCCCCTTCCCATCGTCGGCGGAGATCCGGTACTTGCGCTTGAGACCGAGCGAGGTCTTGCGTACGTGGTAAATCGAAGTCGGCACGCTTCACAGGGTATTCGTCCCTGCTACGACGCCGATGCCGACAAACGGCTTTCCGCCAGCCCACGGCCGTTGAAGAAGCCTGGGCGACAGCGTGCGGGGCCACCAAGCTCGCGGCAAGATCATTTTCCCCCTGCCCGCGCCCGGGGCCGATCTGCGTCCTCGGTGAGAGACGGCTCAGGACGGTATCCACGGCAGGATCCTCGCCATGGCGGCCGCTGACCAGCCGCATCCACGCACGAAACCTCGACCTATCGCACGACCCGGTCCGCCGCTGTTGTGGGTCCTCAACGAGACACAACGGCAGGTCGTTTCTGCGAGCGAGCCGGCTATGTCACTGACGGCGCGGTACAGGCTGACGAAATGTGAGGGTGGGCCTGGCGAGGGTCGCCGCCATTCCACCGTGGCCACTGACACGGCAGGGCTCGCGCCGCATGTACTGGCAGCCCTCAGCAGCTCGCGCTTGTCGGAGAAGTGCCGGAAGAAGGTGCTCTTGGTGACACCGGCGCGCTCGGCGATCCGCGTCACCGTGGTGGCGTCGTACCCCTGCTCGGTGAACAGGTCGACGGCCGCAACGACGAGTCGCTAGGTCGCCCCGGCTGCCATATAGCCATGCGACCAGGACCGGTGATGGGACACCTGTCCCGTCACCGTGTAGGGTCAGTGATGGGACAACAGTCCCATCACTTTCAGGGAGAGCTCATGCATGTCTTCGTCACCGGCGGTACCGGCACCATCGGCTCCGCCGTCGTCGCCGAACTCCTCGGCAACGGCCACACCGTTCTCGCACTGGCTCGCTCGGACGGCTCCGCGCAGGTCCTTGAAAGTGCTGGTGCCAAGGTGCTGCGAGGAAATCTGGCGGACCTCGACGTCCTGCGGTCCGGCGCAGCGCAGTGCGACGGCGTGATCAGTCTGGCGTTCGGACGCGACTACAGCAGTCCGGACGCTCTCGCGCGGGCCATCACCGAGGAGAGCGCCGCTCTTGCCACGCTGGGGCAGGAACTCATCGGAAGCGACCGCCCGATCGTCACGGTCTCCGGGACGCCCTGGGTGCCGGGACGCGCCTCCACCGAGGCCGATCCGCTGCCGACCGACGGACCGGTGGGCGGTCGGGGCCGTTCGGTCAATGCACTGCTGGACCTCGCCTCGCGCGGTGTGCGCAGCACGGCTGTCCGCATGCCGCGCACGGTCCACAACGAGGGCCAGGGCGGATTCGCCGGCCTGTTGACCGATCAAGCGCGCCGCACCGGGGTGGCCGGCTACCCGGGCGACGGCACCCAGCGCTGGCCGGCCGTGCACGCGCTCGACGCAGCCGTCCTGTTCCGGCTGGCCCTTGAGTCCGCACCGGCCGGGACGGCCTGGCACGCCGTCGGCGACGAGGGCGACGCGGTGCGGGACATCGCCACAGTCATCGGCCGACGGCTGGGCCTGCCGGTCGAGGAGGTTCCGCAGGAGAACTTCGGCCCGTTCGGCCCGATCTTCGCCATGGACCAGCCGGCGTCCAGCGCCCACACCCGCGATGCCCTCGGGTGGCAGCCGACCCACTCCAGCCTCCTCGGTGACCTGGAAACCATTCAGCCCTGACGCCCACCGGTTCCAGGGGACCGGACGGGGCCGGCTCAATGGGTCACTGGCAATGGGCCAGTACGCCCGGAACCGGTACCGGGACACTCCAATTCGCCGTGGGCGACTGCCTGCTGAGCGGATCCCTCAGCGCTTGACTTCGAGGTTCGTCAGAACGAGCAGGGCGCGCGGGAGGCAGGTGGCGCGGACCGGGTCGGTGCGGAGTTCGGTGAGGATCCGCCAAATTCTTGAGGTGGGCGAAGCTGTGCTCGACCGGTGCGCGTCTGTTGGCGAGGACCTGGTTGGCGGGCTTCTGGCCTGGGGGGGGTGCCTCTATGTCTTTCGTCAAGGCACCCTTGTCGGGTTTGGGGTGGTTCAGGGTTGCTGGGGTTATGCGGCGAGTTCGATGTTCTTCGGTGTCCGGGGTTCGTAGAAGGTGCCGTCGCGGAGCATGGCGAACAGGACGCTGATGCGTTGGCGGGCGAGGCGGAGGAGGGCCTGGGTGTGGGTCTTGCCGCGGGCGCGTTGCTTGTCGTAGTAGGCGCGGGAGGCCGGATCGGCGTTCATGCAGGCGAAGGCGGAGAGGAACATCGCGCGTTTGAGTTGCCGGTTTCCGCCTCGGGGTGCGTGTTCGCCGTGGATCGAGGTGCCGGACTGCTTGGTGGTGGGGGCGAGTCCGGCGTAGGAGGCGAGGTGGGCGGCGGTGGGGAAGCTGGTGCCGTCGCCGACGGTGACCAGCAGGACTGCGGCGGTCCTGACGCCGACGCCGGGCATCGACGTCAGGACCGGGGAAAGAGGGTGAGCCTCCAGCAGGGTGTTGATCTGGGCTTCCGTCGCCCGGCGCTGGGTGTGGACGGCGGTCAGGGAGGCGGCCAGAGAAGGGATGACGATGTCGAGGGTGCCGGTGCCGGGGACCACGACGGTCTGTTCGTCGAGGGCGTCGAAGACGTCGTCGATCAGTCGCTGTGCCATGCGGGGGCTTTGGGGCGGATCAGTTCCACGAGTCTGCGTCGGCCGGCGTTGCGCAGGGCGGCCGGGGATCCGTAGCGCTCCAGGAGCCAGGTGACGGCCTGGTGGTCGAGGCGGGGACCCAGAACGCGCTCCAGGCTGGGGTGGAACTGGGTGAGCAGGCCGCGTATCCGGTTGGACGTGCGGGTGGCCTCGGCGGCGAGGTCCTGGTCGAAGCCGACAAGGACCGTGAGTTCGGCGGTGATCTCGTCGGTCAGCTCCAGCGAGCGCAGGGTGTGCGGCATGGTGCGGGCCGCGTCCGCGATCACGGCGGCGTCTTTCGCGTCGGTCTTCGCCTCGCCCGGGTAGAGGTCGGCGATCCGCCGCATGGCCAGGCCGGGCAGGTAGGCGACGCGGCAGCCCGCGTCCCTCGCGACGGTCAGCGGCAGGGCGCCGATGGAAGCGGGCTGGTCGACAACGACGAGGACGGTGCCGAACTTCGCGGCCAGTTTGTCGAACACGGCCCGCAGCCTGGGTTCGCTGTTGGGCAGGGGCTTGTCGAAGACCTTCTTCCCGGCCGGGGTGAGTCCGTGGCCGTGATGGGCACTTTTGCCGACGTCCAGGCCCAGGAATACGCCGACATTTTCAATCTCGGACATCGTGCCCTTTCCGGGGTGTTGACGGTGCCGGCCTCGGCTTGGGTGTCGTGCTCGCGCATCCACGTTATGCAGACCTGCCGCCCGCGAACTGTCCGGCATTGCGCCGGGCCGGACGGTGGCCGGACCTCTGATCAGCGTCTCCGACGGACACCTCTCGGGCCCGGTGAACACCACCCCCCAGGTCATGCCTTCGACAGGGGGCAACAGTCATGCCGGGCCCGGAGGCCAGCGGCCCCATTGCAGGACCACGAAAAACATAACGGGGGGGTGCCTCTATGTCTTTCGTCAAGGCACCCTTGTCGGGTTTGGGGTGGTTCAGGGTTGCTGGGGTTATGCGGCGAGTTCGATGTTCTTCGGTGTCCGCGATTCGTAGAAGGTGCCGTCGCGGAGCATGGCGAACAGGACGCTGATGCGTTGGCGGGCGAGGCGGAGGAGGGCCTGGGTGTGGGTCTTGCCGCGGGCGCGTTGCTTGTCGTAGTAGGCGCGGGAGGCCGGATCGGCGTTCATGCAGGCGAAGGCGGAGAGGAACATCGCGCGTTTGAGCTGCCGGTTTCCGCCTCGGGGTGCGTGTTCGCCGTGGATCGAGGTGCCTGATGACTTCGTCGTCGGCGCGAGGCCTGCGTAGGAGGCGAGGTGGGCGGCTGTGGGGAAGCTGGTGCCGTCGCCGACGGTGGTCAGCAGGACTGCGGCGGTCCTGACGCCGACTCCCGGCATCGAGGTCAGGACCGGGGAAAGAGGGTGGGCCTCCAGCAGGGCGTTGATCTGGGCTTCCATCGCCCTGCGCTGGGTGTGCACGGCGGTCAGGGAAGCGGCCAGGGAAGGGACGACGATATCCAGGGTGCCAGTGCCGGGGACGACGACGGTCTGCTCGTCGAGCGCGTCGAAGACCTCGTCGATCAGTCGCTGTGCCATGCGGGGGGCTTTGGGGCGGATCAGTTCCACGAGTCTGCGGCGGCCTGCCTTGCGCAGGGCGGCCGGGGAGCCGTAGCGCTCCAGGAGCCAGGTGACGGCCTGGTGGTCCAGACGCGGTCCCAGGACGCGTTCGAGGCTGGGGTGGAACTGGGTGAGCAGGCCGCGTATCCGGTTGCTGGTGCGGGTGGCCTCGGCGGCGAGGTCCTGGTCGAAGCCGGTCAGCACGGTCAGTTCGGCGGTGATCTCGTCGGTCAGTTCCAGCGAGCGCAGGGTGTGCGGCATGGTCCGCGCGGCATCGGCGATGACGGCTGCGTCTTTGGCGTCGGTTTTGGCTTCGCCGGGGTAGAGGTCGGCGATCCGGCGCATGGCCAGGCCGGGCAGGTAAGCGACCTGGCAGCCGGCGTCGCGGGCGACGGTCAGTGGCAGGGCGCCGATGGAGGCGGGCTGGTCCACGATGACCAGGACAGTGCCGAACTTCACGGTCAGCCTGTCGAAGACGGCCCGCAGTTTCGGTTCGCTGTTGGGCAGCGGCTTGTCGAAGACCTTCTTCCCGGCCGGGGTCAGTCCGTGGCCGTGGTGAGCGGTTTTACCGACGTCCAGGCCGAGGAACACGCCCACGTCACCGATCTCGAACATCGTTCCCTTTCCGGGGTATTGACGGTGCCGGCCTCGGCTCGGGTGTCGTGCTCGCGCATCCACGTTATGCAGACCTGCCGCCCGCGAACTGTCCGGCATTGCGCCGGACCGGACGGTGGCCGGACCTCTGATCAGCGTCTCCGACGAACACCCCCCGGGCCCGGTGAACACCACCCCCCAGGTCATACCTTCGACAGGGGGACACAGCCATGCCGAGCCCGGAGGCCAGCGGCCCCATTGCAGGACCACGAAAAACATAACGGGGGGGGAGCTTGTGGGTGCGGGTGGCGTGGAAGCCGCAACGATCACAGGGTCGAGTACGTCGTTGTCCAGGCCGCGGAAGCCCAGGTCCGCCAGGTGGGGCGCCGCCTCAACTTCGACTGGCCCTCGCCTGCTTCCGACCAAGGAGCAGGGCCGGGTCGGCGAGATCACCATGACCGAGGCCAGCCTCACCTCCCCCGAACAGAGCCGCCGCGACACGCGACGTCGCCGCGGCCGGGAGGGCAGACAGCAGTTGGTGTCCCAGACCGGTGCCACGAGCGTGTGACCGTACTGCCCCCAGTGGTCCCGAAGCCCCGGGCGCGGGTGCGCCGATCTGCTGGCGCCTACGTCTCTTCACTACCACCGCTACAGCCCTCGTCGCGCTCCTCACGATCGCGACGAGGGCGGCGGGTCAGTGGCCGCCGCTGGGTATGTCGCAGCCGGAGTGGTCGGGGTAGCCGCCGAAGGCGTGAGCTTGCGTGGCGTCGCGGTTCAGGGTGCCGTCGACGCACAGCGGGGAGGCATTGACCTCGACGAGGAAACCGACCGCAGTGGGGCCGTTCTCGTGCGACTCCACGGTGTCGGCGGGATAGCCAAGGCCCGTGAGCGCGCTGCGGGTGCTTGCCGAGGTGAAGTCGCCGCTCTTGCGCAGCGGTTCCAGTGCCTTCTCGATACGTGCGACGGCCGCGAGTCCGTCGCAGCGACTCTGTCCGTACAGGGCGAAGGGGGTCCGGAACCCGTGGTTCTCGGCGTAGTGGTCGCCGGGTGCGGCCGAAGGCGAACTGCGCGCGGCTGTCGGTGTTGGCGTGGGTCTCTCACCGGGGCATCGGAAGTTCGCCGGTGTGCTCGGCCTCGATATTCCAGTCGGTGTGGGGTGGGTACTCCGGTACGCGTCGCCTGCGCTCTCCTGTTGCTGCGTTCCACAGCCTGCCGTCAGCAGGGCAAGCACCACCAGCGGCAGCATTCCCCGCTGTATCTTCGTCGCTCGGATCATCGTCATGTACCGATCATCGCCTAGTACTCCAGCCGTACTTCTCCATTAGTGCTGGTCAGCGGCTTGTGTGTGGGGATTGTAGTGGGGTGGATCGGAGTGCGGGGCGGTCTTAGCGGACCGTCCCGCGAACGTGTGACCACGCCGGATGTAGTGGCAGCGGCGGGCGCGTGCTTGGTGGAGGCGTCTCCAGTGCGACCACCTCACTGCGTGATCGCGTTGTGCAGGACAGCGTTGGGGTTCAACTGCCAGCAGACGGCGAATTTCGGCCGGGGTGAGGTCCACGAGGTCGGGTGTGTCGGCCGTGTCGCCCCTTTTTCACGTGCCTGGACGGCCATCGCCGCGAGGAAGGTATGCGCGAGCATGACGAGAGTGATGTGCCGGTACCAGCCGACATAGCGGCGGACTTCGTACTGGTCCAGCCCGCACTCGTTCTTCGCGCTCTGGAAGCACTCCTCGATCTTCCAACGGCAGCCCGCGATACGGGCCAGGTCCGCAACGGTGGCGTCCAACGGGGCACTGGCCAGGTAGTACGCGATCTCATCGGGCCTGGTGATGCTGCGGCGGGCGAGCATCCAGCGTTGCCGCGTAGGCTCGTCGCCGTCGAACTCCCAGACGGCCGGCAGTCGGGCCGCCGCCCAGTCGTAGAGGCGCGGTCCTTTGGCGCCGTCTCCGCAGGAGAGGCGTTGCCATGCCTCGGGCGGGGCCTGGCCGATGAGGTAGTCGATGCGCGGGCCGTGGACCTGCTGGGACTTGGGCACCGCCACGACGTAGGACAGCCCGGCGTCCTCCACAAAACGGCGGAAGCGGAAGTCCTGGCCGTAAGCGGAGTCCGCGGTGACCCAGGAGAAGACCAGCGGGGAACGCATGGCTCGAAGGATCATGGAGCGGGCGAGGTCGTTCTTGGTCGTGAAGTCGCGCTCGTCGGGGACCTGGGCCGTTCGGCAGCGTTCGCGGTCCTCGGTCCAGGACTTGGGCAGGTAGAGCTCGCGGTCGACCAGCGCGTGACCGCGGGTGGTGGCGTAGGCGGCGAAGACACCGATCTGGCAGTTTTCGGTGCGGCCTGCCGTTCCGGAGTATTGCCGTTGCACCCCGGCTGAGGTGGTGCCTTTCTTGATGAAGCCGGTGTCATCGATGATCAACACGCCATCTGAGGAACCGAGTTGTTCTGCCGCGTAAGACTGCAGGTCGTCGCGGAGGCGGTCGGCGTCCCAGCGGCTGCGGGCGAGGAAGTGCTGCAGCCCGTCCGGGGTGGCATGGCCGGCGTATTCGGCGAGTTGCCAGCCGTTCTTGCGACCTACCGGACCCAGCAGTCCTCGTACGTAGTCGCGTATCCGGCGCCGGGGTTCAATTCTTGCGAAGCAGGCTCCGGCCCGGAGGAACAGGTTCTCGAGTTCATGGCCCCAGGCGCTCGTGGGCACATCATTGATCACACCTGCGGACTGCTCGGTCCGCTGCCACTACATGCGGCGTGGTCACACGTTCGCGGGACGGTCCGCTAAGACCGCCCCGCACTCCGATCCACCCCACTACAATCCCCACACACAAGCCGCTGACCAGCACTAATGGAGAAGTACGGCTGGAGTACTAGGCCGTGTCTTCAAAGCTGTTTTAGGTGTTGAGGGATCATGTCGGTTGTGGTGCGTCGTCATGAGCTGTCGGATGCTGAGTGGGCTGTCCTGTCGCGGTTGTTGCCGAGTTCGGGGACGGCGGGGCGGCCGCGGTCGGATGACCGCGTGGTGCTGAACGGGATTGTGTGGAAGTTGCGCACGGGGTCGGCCTGGCGGGATGTGCCGGAACGCTACGGCTCCTGGCAGACGCTCTACACACGTTTCCGCAGGTGGGCACTGGATGGCACGTTCTCTCGCATGCTGCGGGCTCTGCAGGCGGAGAAAGATGCGGCCGGGGACATCGACTGGCTGGTGTCGGTCGATTCCACGATCGTGCGGGCCCATCAGCACGCCGCCGGCGGCAAAAAGGGGTCACCGAGGGGGACGAAGCGGGTGATCACGCCCTCGGCAGATCCCGAGGCGGACTGAGCACCAAGCTCCACCTGGCCTGCGACGGACACAGCCGCCCACTCGCCTTCGTTCTGACCGGCGGGAACGTCAACGACTGCACTCGCTTCGAGGAGGTCCTGGACGCCATCTGCGTTCCCCGCATCGGTCCAGGCCGGCCACGCACCCGGCCCGACCACGTCATCGCGGACAAGGGCTACAGCTCCCGTAAGATCCGCGCCTACCTGCGAAAGCGCGGCATCCGCCACACGATTCCCGAACGCATCGACCAGGCCAGCGGCCGCCTACGCCGAGGCTCACGTGGCGGCCGACCACCGCGTTTCAACAGGGAGGTCTACCGACTCCGCAACGTCGTCGAGCGCTGCTTCAACCGGCTCAAACAATGGCGCGGCCTGGCCACCCGCTACGACAAGACCCACGAGTCGTTCCAGGCCACCGTCACCATCGCCTCAATCCTGTTATGGATCTGACCTTTGAAGACACACCCTAGGCCGCGCCGGCCGTCGTGAGTCCTCCTCCCCACATCGGCGATACGTAAAAGGTCGCAACGCCCCGGCCGACAGACGTGAGTCATATGGTCGATGACCAGCTCGTTCGTACGGAGAAGCATCCGGCCACAACACCGGACCGCAGTGATCGATTAGGGGGCCTCTCGTGAACGACGTTTGGCGTAAACCTGCCCACCCGGCGGCAGCAGAGCGGAAGTTGTTCAACCATTCAGCGCCCTGGGCCGCTGATCAGCTGCTGACCGTACGCAGAAAGTGATCGGCATCTTCCGGCTCGCCCAGCCTGCCTACCTCCAGCCAGGAACCGTCGGCGAAGCGGAGCCGGAAGGTGGCGTACCCGCGCGGCTGGCCCGCCTCGCCCTCGATACGGGCCTGGTCGAGGGCGAATTCCATGACGCTCCGGAAGTCGTCGGCCTTGGTCGGAGACAGTCGACGGCGAGGGGACGCAGCCAGACAGATGCGGTCACGGGCCAGCATGACCAGGCGCTTTGGGTTGGGCGAATGGCCGTACCAGCGCAACAGCAGCTGTCCGGCGGTCAGGTTCCAGTCTCCGTCGAAGACACCATTGGTCGGGTCCTGTTCTCGGTCGTTCTCAGGGGAACGGTCATGGCTGGAGCGCCGTGTGTCGGGTGGAGTTGACCGCTGTTCGGTACGGCGGCCGTGTCTCCGTCCCGACAGCAGTTGCTCCAGCGTGCGGCCGAGTTTGTCGATCAGCATCATCGGCACGATCACGAAGAAGAACACGACGGCCCCGGCGTACAACAGCCAGTGGTGGCGCGGTTTCAGACGCCCCTTGCCTGCGGCACGGTGAACGTCCTTGGGCGGTGTGGGGATGGGCTTGTGGATCTCGCACCAGACCAAGGCGACGGGTTCCTCGCCCAGGATCTTCCGGGCCCGCCGCTGCACCTTGCGCTTCGCCATGTCGAAGATCCTAGTGCTGCTCCGCAGGTGCTCCGCAGGGATCCGTGGAGGGCTCGTTGCTCAGGAACCGGATTCCGACACACCTGGGGCTACGCCCCTGCCTAGTGCTGTGACCGCATAGGTTCGCCGGGCTGGATGCCTTACAGGTGGTTGACGTAGAAGGTGGTGAGCCTTTCGACGGCGGCGTCGACGTATTCGGGCTCGTCGTACATCTCGTAGTGGCCGGCGCCGTCGATCATCATGAGGTTGACCGGGTTGGGGGCCAGTTTCCACAGCTGCATGCCGGTGTCGTAGGAGCCGGTGTTGCCGATGCGTCCGGCGAGGATGACCTGCAGTGGCTGGGTCATGAGCTGGTCGATGAGGTGGAACGCGTCGTAGCCCAGCAGGAGGGATTCGCTGCGTGAGAGGCGGCGGTTGGTGGAGTGCTTGTTGCCGCCGCGCTCGGTGCGGTAGTAGGTGATCGCCTGGGTGGTGTCGATGTCGGTCAGGCCCGCTGTCGTGGCATCCTCCAGGGTGTCGGGCAGCCAGTTCATCCGGGTCATCTCGCCGGACCGGGTTTCTTCGATGCGCGCGTCGGCGAGGGCGTCGAGTGCGGCGGCCGGGCCGTCGGGCTGGAAGCTGCGGAACGAGGTGCCAATGTTGACGGGGACGACGGTTCCAACGGCCTTGATGCGGTGATCGGTGCGGGCGGTGTGCACGGCGTAGCCGCCGCCGGCGCAGATGCCGAGGACGCCGATGCGCTGCGGGTCGATGCCGGGGGTCGTGGTGAGCGCGTCGATGGCGTAGGAGATGTCCTCGCCGCGGCGGTAGGGGTCTTCGAGGTCGCGGGGCTCGCCTGCGCTCTGCCCTTGGTGAGCGGGGTCGAAGACGAGCGCCGCGATGCCGCGGGCGGCGAGGCGGGACGCGTAGTTCGCGCCGATCTGCTCCTTCACGCTGCTGCCGGGTGTGGAGAGCACCACGGCGCGCAGCGGCGCGGTGCTGTCGGCGTTGTCGGGCAGGTGGAGGTCGGCGGCGAGTTGGATCGGTCCGCGCGGGATCGTGATGTGCCGAAGCATGGGTGGCAGCCTTCGAGAGATTGTTGTTCCATAGATGCCCAGTACGAAACGCTTACTAATACGGTTTGAGGCTAGTACAGAACTGTACTAGCCGGGAAGAGGAGTCGCATGACGGTCGGCGGGGCGCAGTTGTGGACTCTGAACCAGCGGCTGCTGAGCGTCGTGATGGACGCCTGCACGCAGGAGCTGGCCGAGCTCGGACTGGAGACGAAGGAATTCTTCGTCCTGGCCGAGGTGGAAGCCTCGCCGTACCCGGCCGAGATCGCGACGGCACTGCTGCTCCCCAAAGCGAGCGTGACGGTCTACGTCCGCAACCTCGTCGCCAAGGGGTTCATCCGGCGCGAGATCGACGACGCGGACCTGCGACGTCACCGGCTCGTACTAACCGCTGAGGGCACAGAGGCACGGGATCGTGCACTTGCAGCCCTCGCGGCGGAGTACGACCGCAGGCTGGCAAGGATCACTCCGCAGGACCGCACCGAGCTGCAGCGCATCCTTCAGGAGATGCTCTCGCCCGCATGAGTCCATGGTCACGAGCGGTTCGCCTGCCCGGTCAACCCCTGCTCGCCAGTGCTGTGACCGCGTAGATTCGTTGGATCGTTCAGGCTGCGGTGGCGAGGGGGCGTCTGCCCCAGCGGATCCCTTTCTCGCTGCGGATGCGGGCGCGCTCCTTGCGTTCGGCGGCCAGGACATCGCGGTGGCGGGCGTTGACGTTGCGCCAGCGGAGGTAGGCCTGCAGGGCCCGTGTCTGCACAGTGTGGTTGGGGTAGTGCGAGTTCGCGATGGTGAACTGACGAAGCGGTCCGAAGTGCGCCTCGATGGGGTTGGCCCACGAGGCGTAGGTCGGGGTGAAGCACAACTCGACCTTGTTCTTCTTCGCCCAGCGGCGGATGTCGCTGCCCTTGTGGGCGGACAGGTTGTCCAGGATCACGTAGATCGGGGCGCCGTCGGGCCGGGCGGTACGGATCGACTTCAGCGCAGCCAGGGTGTTCGCGGCGCCCTTCTTACGGCGGTTGACGCCCCAGAGGGTGTCGTCGCCGATCGAGTAGCAGCCGTGGAAGTAGCGCACCCCGTGGGTGCGGTGGTAGGTCGCGGGATGCCGCTCGCGTCGGCTCTGCTCGGCCCAGCACGACCCGGCGGTGGGCCGGATGCCCAAGGGCCCGAACTCGTCGAACGCGAAGACACGGTCCGGGAAACGCTCCAGCACCTCCTCGATGCGGTCCAGCTTGGCGTCGCGCTCGGGGTCGGGCGACTCCTTCCACATCTTGGTCCGCTGGAAGGTGACGCCCCGGCGGGCGAGCAGGCACCGTAACGCCTCGCGGCCGATCCGGATGACACGGCCGTGCACTCTCCGCAGGTAGGCGGCGAGCTTGCGGATGGACCAGCGGGTGAAGGGCTGGCCGAGCTTGCTCGGACGGGTGGTGGCCGTCTTGATGACGAAGTCCTCGTCGTCAGGACTGAGCAGGCGGGGACGGCCTCCCGCCCAACGAGGGTCCAAGCAAGCCAGGCCGATCTCATTGAACCGGTGGATCACATCCCGGACGGTGTCCTCATCGGCCTGCACCAGCTTCGCAATCACCGGCACCCGGTTCCCGCCGGCCGAAGCCAACAGCATCATCGCGCGCCGGTAGCGCACCGAACTGGTGCTGCCCCGGCGCACGATCTGCTGCAGCTTCTGCCCCTCCTGGTCGGTCAACCTGCGCACACGGACAAGCTCAGCCACTACACCCCCAGCAGTCGGAGCGGACGTCACCGTGCATCCAACCGCCTGGACGACCGCCCCGGCGAACCTTCCCAGTCAGAGCACTAGCCGGCCCCCGGAATCCGCCACGGCTTCCCCGCCGGCCCCGGGAATCGGTCAGCAGGACGGTGCCTCCGGGGCTGGTTCGCCCTCCGGACGGCCGTTCCTCTGGCGTGAGTATCTCGGCAACCGCTGACCGACACTTCGGTACCGCTTCTCAGCGAAGTCAGAAGTGCGTGCGGTCCGCACTGCGCGCGTCATGGACACGCCGCGCCCGATAGATCTCACCAGTCCGAGCCGACTGCCGCCAGGGGCCGGCCTTCTTGAGCGCGAACTCCAGGCCGGGTTGGGTGCGATCGAGGTCCACGCAGGCCAATCCCTGCGCGTCGCCTACGGCGCACCTGTCGAGCCAGTAGCCGTGTGGGCCGACGATCCCGGAGGGCATGGCCGAACTGCATTGGGCCGGAACCGAGACGGACACCCAGCAGTTCTGAGTAGCAGCGTGGCTGCGTGCGAGCACGTCGAAGATCGGATCCTCGGAGAAGGACGACAAGAGGACGCAGTCCGCACCCAGGGCGGTGTACTCCATGAAGAGTTCAGGGAAGTTGACCTCGATGCACAGCGCCGTGCCGAACCGGAAGCCGTCGACTTCGAACAGCACTGGCTCGAAGCCGGGCGAGTACCAGTTGGACAGTTCGTTGTGCGAGCAACGACGCTTGTCATAGCGATCGGTCAACTGGCCTCGATCCGAGATGACGTAGAGGCTGTTGTGCGGCAGGTGCGGAGTCGTGAGCCGGTGGCTGGAGCCGACGACGACCCAGAGGCGGATCTCGCCGGCCAGCCGTGCTATGAGTTCCAACTGCTCCGTTATACAAGACCAGTTGACGTCCCAGCCTCGTAGGGCCTTTCTGGCTTCTCCTCCTGAGGGGTATCCAGAGATCGCCCCTTCGGGAAAGTGCAGGAGCCGGACGCCTGATCTTGCCGCCTGAATCATCAAGTCCCGCACAGCCGTCGCATTGGCCACTGGGTGGGTAGTGACGGGGCTCTGCGCAGTTGCGATCCGCACCTTGTCTGCCATGTGCATGTGTCTATCGCATCCCCGACGGCCACCACCAGGAAAGCGCGGTACGCGAGCCACACGACGTCCGCTCCGTCTGCATCGCGTGCATGACGGCGCCGATATCGCGGCGTTACTTGCCGCGCACCGCGGAGTCAGGAGGAGGTGTCCTCGCGCGGTCGTAGGCTTCCTGCGACGCCGATACGTCGCCGAGGTGCGCGATCGACCACTCCTGCAGTGCGCGCAGCGGCTCGCGCAGTGTGCGGCCCGCATCCGTGAGCGCGTACTCGACGCGGACCGGGACTTCGGGGTGGACGGTGCGGCGGACGAGCCCGTCCCGTTCGAGCCCGCGCAGGGTCTGGGTGAGCATCTTCTGCGAGATGCCCTCAATGCGTCGGCGTAGCTCCGAGAAGCGGACGTTGCCGTCCCAGAGGGCACCCACGATGAGCACCGTCCAACGGTCGCCGATGCGATCCAGGATGTGGCGGGTCGGGCAGTCCGCGCGGTAGGGGCTGCCGCAGAGCGCCGAATCGGCCCGGGTGGTTACCACAAAGTGCCTTCTTCCCGTCAGAGAGCTGCGCTCGTACGGTAATCGCAGCGCATCCTCCAGCGCCACCTTTTTCATAGGAAGACACCTCATGTCTTGCATTTCCGTCATCGGTGGTGCCGGCTCTGCCGGTTGGGCCATCGTCGCGAAGGCCGACGGTCATGGTCATCACGTCATCACCGCCCCGAGCCGCTCGGTCCGGGGTCTCCGCCGCTGATTTTGCGCGCTCGGGTTCGTCGATCTGACCGAGAAGAACGACAAACCCCCAGGGCACAGGTCAGCCTCGGCCACTGACCTGGTCCCAGCCCTCGCTGAGCAGGACGACGCAGCCACCCTCACCGAGACACCGCAGGGCGCGCGGGACGAAGCGCGCCCCGGATCTCCCCTCTACAGCCGCGGCCGGCAAACCCGCTCGCCGCCGCTGTCACCCCATCCCTCGCCGCACCGCCGCGTCCTGACCGTCTGGCGCCCGAGGGTAAGAAAGGCGTGTTCTGCCATGCACGATGATGACGAAAAGACGCACTACCGGGGATTCGGGCCCGTCCCGGGGCTGCCGATCCAGGACGGCCGGGTGGATCTCTCGGCCTTCCCCCCGGATCTACGGACCGTGGTGCAGGAGGCGTTCCCGCCCGTACTCGCAAGGGCGAAGGAGCCACTGGTCGGCATTACGACGGACGGGCACGTCGTACCCGGTCTGTTCGCCCTCCAGGACACCGGCTGGGATCCCGAGCCCGCGAGCAGGGCGGCGGCCGCCTTCCTCGACTGTCTCACTCCCGCGCAGCGCGAAGCCGTCCTGTTCGCCGTCGACGCGGACGAATGGCGTATGTGGATCAACGCCTTTCCCGACTGGGATCCGCACGGCCTGAGCCTGGAGGACCTCGGGCCCGCTCAGCGCGGGCGTGCGCTCGCGGTCCTTGAGGCGTCCTTGTCCGCCACCGGCTACTCCGACGCCCGGACGGCGATGAAACTCAACGCCGCGCTCGGTGAGCTGATCGGCCAGTACCGCGACACCCTCACCGAATACCGTTACTCCTTCGCGGTGTTCGGCACCCCATCGGCAACGGAGCCGTGGGGATGGCAACTGTGGGGCCACCACCTCGACGTGCACTGCTTCATCATCGGGCGGCAGATGGTCCTCACCCCGACCTTCATCGGCGCCGAACCCACCGAGGCCGACCGCGGTACCCACAAGGGTCTGCGCCTCTTCGACGAGCAGCGGACGGCCGGACTCGACCTGCGGCGCAGCTTCCGCCCCGGCCAGGCGCGTCAGGCCGTTCTCCACTCATCGATCCGGGTGCAGGACCTGCCCGCCGAACTCGCCGACCCGGTCAACGGCAGGCACCTGGGCGGCCCCGCCCAGGACAACCGCGTCATCCCCTACGCGGGCCTCCCGGCCCGTGAACTGTCCCCCAGTCAAAGGGAGTTGATGCTCCACTTGGTGAAGACCTACGCGCAGCGACTCCCGGACGGCCCCGCCACCGCGTTCGTGGACAACGTCGCGCGGCATCTCGGCAACACGCACATCGCCTGGATCGGCGGGAGCGGCGACGATGACGCCTTCTACTACCGCATCCACAGCCCGGTCGTCCTGATCGAATACGACTGCCACCAAGGCGTCTTCCTCGACAACGACCAGCCCGAACCGTTCCACGTCCACACCATCGTGCGCACCCCCAACGGGGGCGACTACGGACGCGACCTGCTGCGCCGACACCTCGCCCATCACCATCCACGGCGACGCATCGGACGCTGACTGCCGCTCGCCCGACCTCGGCCCCGAACCCGACCTCGCCGAGCCCTCCTTCCGCCCTCTCTCCCTCCCCCCCCGACTTCGCGTCGGACTGCTCAGCACAGCCCAGTCTTTTCACCAGGAACCAACCCCGGCCGATGCAGCGTCCGTTCATGCGACAAGAGGTGCTCGAAGAGCAGAAATCCTAGGCACGGGGGGGGGCAGCAGGGTGGTTACGTTGTCGCTACTGGCAGGGCTCACCGCGCTCGGGTTCGGCACCCATGAGGCCGTGGTCCAGTACCGCCTCGGACGCGAGGGGATCCGCGTCCAGGGCCTGGTGGTCCGTCACCGCGTGAACTTCGGGAAGGACGGCCCTGTCCACTTCGCGATAGTCGAATTCGTTGATGTGCAGGGCAGTCGGCATACGTTCCAGTCCGGGTCATCCGGAGTCAGGGGGCTTCCCGTGGGCGGCGGGGTCCCGGTGCGCTACCTTCCCGGCAACGCCCCCAAGAGCGCGCGAATCGACCTCGCCAGGAGGCGGGTCAAGGATGTCGCGTTTTCTCTCGCGCTCGGCACTCTGTTCTCTGCCATCGGCATCTGGATGCTCGCCAGCGGCCGTTGAGCCGGTCATCGGAGCGTGCGTTCCCCCGCCCAGCGGCACGGACAGCCGGACAGCCTCAGACAGGCAGGACAGGCCGGACAGGCCGGATCACGACTCCGACCCCAGGCCACCAAGATGACTGTTTGTGCAAGAAACTCGACGGCATCTTGCACAAATGAACTTACAGAGGCACGGTGTTGGCCATCGCGCCGTCACTGAGGCGCGCTCGATGACGGGAGACGCCTTGTCCGCGAGAACGACCCCGATCCCTGCATCCCTGCGACGGAGCCTGTACGCCCTGACGGCGGCCGCCGCACTCGCCCTCGGCGGGCTCGCCGGCCCGTCCGCCGCGGCGGCGGGCACCCCGGCTCCCGCACAGAGCCCGGGAACCACCGCCGCTTCGGGGAGCTCGTACCCGAATCTTGCCCCCACCCCGCCCATGGGCTGGAACAACTGGTCCTACTACGGCTGCGACATCGACGAAGCCACCGTCCTGTCCAACGCCCGCGCCCTGGTCTCCTCCGGTCTCGCCGCGAAGGGCTACGACACGGTCACCACCGACGACTGCTGGATGACACACAGCAGGAACGCGGACGGCGACCTGGTCCCCGACCCCGACCGCTTCCCGCACGGAATGGCCTACATCGGTCAGCAACTGCACGCGATGGGGCTGAAGTTCGGCATCTACGAGGACGCCGGCACCTCCACCTGCGGTGGATACCCCGGCTCGTACGGTCACATCAAGCAGGACGCCGACCTCTTCGCCAAGTGGCGCGTCGACTATCTGAAGCTCGACGGCTGCAACGTGCCCGAGAGTTCCGACCGGACGCCCGACGAGGTCTACCACTCGCTCTACAGCGATATGAGCACCGCTCTCCTGCAGACCGGCAGGCCCATCACCTTCTCCGTTTCCGCCCCCGCGTACTTCGAGGGCGAGAAGGACTGGCACGACGTCATCGGCTGGTCGGCCCAGGTGGGCAATCTATGGCGCGAGGGCGCCGACATCGCGATGGAACCGGCCTCGGCGAGTTCCAAGTGGTCGTCGATCAAGTACAACTACGGCTACAACGTCCCGCTCGCCGACCTGCAGAGCCCCGGCCGCTGGAACGACCCGGACTTCCTGCTCGCGGGCCAGTCGCGGCTGACCGGTGACGAGATCCGCAGCCAGATGTCCCTGTGGTCGGTGATGGCCGCACCGCTGATCTCCAGTACCGACCTGACCAAGGCGTCCGCTGACGCCCTGTCCGTTCTCGGTAACCGTGACGTCATCGCGGTCGACCAGGATCCGACAGGTCTGCAGGGCCGCATCGTCCAGCAGGGCGACGGCTACGACGTACTGTCGAAGCAGCTCCGCGGCGGGGACAGGGCCGTGGCACTCTTCAACTCGTCGGACCAGGCGCGGACCATCACGACCACGGCGGCCAAGGCCGGGCTCCCGAAGGGCTCCTCCTATCTGCTGAAGGACCTCTGGTCGAAGCGGACAACACAGTCCACGGGCACCATCGCGGCCAATGTCCCCGCCCACGGCACCGTCCTGTACCGGATACACGCCGGCCAGGCACACAAGGTGCCGCCGGCCACCGCGATCACCTGGAAGCGCACCGGGGGCGAGGGGACGTCCTCGACCTGGCAGGTCGGCCTGGCCGACCACGGCCCCGGGGCACTGTCCGGCGCCGCACTCGAAGTCGACGTGCCGCAGGGCTGGTCGGTCAGCCCCTCGAAGGCGCGGCTCGGCCGCATCGCCCCCGGCGGCTCGGCCACGGCGGACTTCACGGTGAAGGGCCCGGAGGCGAAGCCGGGCACGACGACCGTCACGCTGAGCGCGACCGCTCGGTACCGCGCCGGATCCGCAGGCGAGTCCCGTACGACAGGACAGGGTTCCGTCGTGTCCGTCGTGCCCTATCCCGCTCTGGCCGACGCTTTCAACAATGTCGGTGTCACCAGCGAGGACGCCCCGCCGGCGGACGGCAACTACACGCTGGGCAATTTCGACGGCGACGGTGACAGCTACTCCGCCCAGGCACTGGCCACCGCGGGTGTGACACCGGGAGGCACGGTCACCAAGGACGGCGTCAGCTGGGAGTTCCCGAAGACGGCACCCGGCACACCGGACAACGTGACCACAGCGGGTCAGGTGATCACCCTGGCGGGCAGTGGGACGAAGCTGTGGTTCCTGGGCGCCGAGGCAGGTTCCGCAGAGGGCAAGGTGACCGTCACGTACACCGACGGCACCACCAGCAGCGGCGATCTCGGGCTGCCCAACTGGTGCTGCACGGCGGGCACCGAGTACGGCGCCACGACGGTCGCCACGACCGATCACCGCAACACACCGCAGGGGCCCGCCAACTTCGGCGGCGGCTACAAGCTGTTCGGAAACTCCGTACCGCTCGACGCGGGCAAGACGATCCGCACGGTGACGCTCCCGAACGAGGACGCCCTGCACATCTTCGCGATCACGGCACAATAGACGGCACAATAGACAGATCGGCGAGACGCCCGGCTGGGATTTCCCAGCCGGGCGTTTTTGCGTCCAGGGCCGTCGCACCCCTTGCCAGCACCAGATAGTACGTGTTCGGATTATCTCTGTCGGGTGACGCACCGCCAGTGCATCACCGCAGTTCAGCGCGTTTTCGTTGGGCCAGGACGCCCGTCCTGCATGCCAGGTGCGAGCCGTTCCGTACGTAACCGCCGCGCTGGAGTGGCCGACGTCCCCACTGCCAGACGCATCCTCACGCCCGGGAGGGTTCTCTCGTGTTCGATCTCTCGTCCGTCGATCTGCTCGACGCATTCACCCGTGAACTCCGGCTCTGCAAACTCACATCCACCGAGCATGTCGTCGTCCTTTCCGAGCCGGGCAGCCGGGGTGACTACGTCGCTGCCGCGTTCGGGGCGGCCAAGGCGTGCGGCGCCCATGTCATCGCGGCCACCGTGCCCGGCGGCACCCCCGCGCCCATGCCCAGCACTCACACCGGTGCGGGCCCCGGTCTGACGTCCGTACTCAACGACACGACGGCCCAGGAGCTGCTCAAGTCCGCGGATCTCGTCGTCGACCTGACCCGTGAAGGCTTCATCCACGCCCCCGTACAGCAGGAGATCCTCAAGGCCGGCACCCGCATCATCTTCGTCTGCGACGCGCCCGACGTCCTGATCCGTAACCTCCCCAAGGAGGAGGACAAGGCGCAGGTGCTGCAAGGAGTCGACCTGCTGAAGCGATCCTCCGTCATGCGGGTCACGTCCACGGCCGGCACCGATCTCACCGTCCAGCTCAGTGGCGCCCACCCCGAGTTCCAGTGCGGCTTCGCCGACGACCCGGGCCGCTGGGACCACTGGCCCAGCACGATGGTGCTGTGCTGGCCGGAGATCTCCGACGGCCGGATCGTGCTCGCGGAGGGCGACATCCTCCTGCCCTTCAAGGAGTACGTCCGCACCCCGGTCACCCTGGAGATCGCCGGCGGCCACATCGAGAAGGTCACCGGCGGCGCCGAGGCCGAGCTGCTCAACACCTTCTTCGACGACGCCCGGGACGAGTGGGCGCGCAGCCTCTCCCACATGGGATGGGGCCTGATGCGCACGGCCGACTGGTTCGCCACCGCCATGTACGGCAAGGACGAGCTGATGGGCATGGACGCCCGGGCCTTCGCGGGCAACTTCCTGTGGTCCACCGGCCCGCACCCGGTTCTGGGGCGCGAGTCCTACGCGCACCTCGACATCGCGATGCGCGGCTGCTCCGTCTCGGTCGACGGTACGGACACCGTCGTGAACGGCAAGCTCGCCGGCGACGAGTGAGGCGACCAGCCCGGCGACCAGCCCGGCGACCAGTGCGGCGGCCGGCAGGCGGCGGTCACCGGCCATCACCCGTTCAACGTCTTGGAGGAAGTCAGTGGCGTCCAGCCAGTCGTACGAAGTCATCGTCGCCGGAGGCGGCCTCGGAGGTCTGACCGCCGCACTGGCCCTGCGCCACCGCGGCCTGCGGGTCACCGTCCTCGAACAGGCGGCCCGGCTGGGTGAGGTCGGAGCGGGCATCCAGACCGCACCCAACGCCAGCCGGATCCTGCTCGGACTCGGCCTGCGCCACCAGCTGGAGGCCATCCGCACCGAGCCGCTCGACCAGGTGAGGCGGCGCTGGAAGGACGGCAGCATCGTCGGTCTCACCCCCCTCGGCCAGTACTGCAAGGACCGGTTCAACGCCCCCTACTGGCACTACCACCGGGCCGATCTGCACCGGGTGCTCATGGACGCCTGTCTGGACCCCGCGGGCCCGGGGCCGGTCGTGGAGATCCACACCGCGAGCCGGGTCGTCGAGGCCGACCGTACGGACCCCGCGCGTCCCGTGGCTGTCACCGAGGACGGCCGGAGGTACGCGTGCGACGTCCTGATCGGCGCCGACGGCGTCCGGTCGCGGGTACGCGAGCTGATGGACGTCCCCGACACCCTGCAGTTCTCCGGCGAGATGGCGTTCCGCGCCCTGATCCCCGGTGACCTGATCGCCGCCGACCCGTCCACGCGCTGGCTGGTGGACCGCTACCAGAGCACCATCTGGTACGGCCCCGACCGGCATCTCGTCCACTACATGATCCGCGGCGGCGAGTATCTGAACATCGTCGCGTGTGTGCCGTGCACCGACGAGGTCGCCGAGAAGTGGACCGTGTCCGCCACCGCGCAGGACCTGGTCGCCGCGTTCCCCGGCTGGGACGACCGGGTCCCGGCCATGCTGTCCAAGGCCAAGGAGGACGTCACCTGCTTCGCCCTCTACCACCGCCGCCGTGACCCGGTGTGGATGGACGGCCGGGTGGCACTGCTCGGCGACGCCTGCCACGCCATGCTCCCCTACCAGGCGCAGGGTGCGTCCCAGGCGATGGAGGACGCGGCGGTACTCGCCGAAGAACTGGGCTCCGTCACCCGCTCCGGGATCGACGGTGCGCTGCGCCGGTATGTCGACCGGCGCGCCAAGCACGCCGGGATGGTGCAGGACGCCTCTCTGCGGAACAAGACCTTCTACCACTTCCCCGACGGGCCCGAACAGCAGGCCAGGGACGCCAAGCTCAGGAATTTCAGCGGGGAGTCCGACCTGTCCTACGACTGGCTGTGGAGCGGCACCCCGCTCAGCGACCCCGATCTGGGGGCGTTCTCCTACCAGTTCGCCCGCTGAACGCGCGCGCCGCCGCCGCCGCTCACCCTCCCTCGCCACCTCTCCACTCTCCACTCTCCACACAGGCAGCCACGAACGAACACAGGAGCACTCGATGCCCCCGCCGGGCCCGGCCCGGTGTCCGCGATGGTGCGGGACGTCCCCCGTGAACACCCACCATGGAGCGAACGTGAAAACAGGCGATCAGATCGTCCAGAACCTCCCCTGGCGCTGGGGAGTCCAAGGCAGGATCTTCATCATCGGTGGCCTCGGCTACCTGTTCGACGCGTACGACATCGCGCTCAACGGCTTCCTGATGCCGCTGCTGGGTGAACATTTCGACCTCTCGCTGATTCAGCGCGGGCTCGTCGCCACGGCGAATCTCGTCGGGATGGCCGTCGGCGCGGTGGCCTGGGGCGCGGTCGCCGACCGTATCGGCCGTAAGAAGGCGTTCAGCGTCACGCTGCTCGTCTTCGGACTGTTCTCGGTGCTGGGGGCGCTCTCCCCCGACTACCTGGTCTTCCTCGGTCTCCGGTTCCTGGCGGGCGCCGGGCTCGGCGGCTGTATCCCGGTGGACTACGCCCTGGTGGGCGAGTTCTCGCCGAAGAAGTACCGCGGACGGGTCCTCACCGCCCTCGATGTGTGGTGGCCGATCGGTGTGACACTGTGCGGCCTGGTGTCGACGGCCATGCTGACGCTCGACAACAACTGGCGTTGGATGCTGGCGACGATGAGCCTGCCCGCGCTGCTGCTGTTCTTCGTACGGCGTGGCGTTCCCGAATCACCGATCTACCTCTCGAAGAAGGGCCGGGAGGCCGAGGCCCGTACCGTCATCGACGACCTGGTGGCCCGCACCGGCGCCCCCGTGGAGCCGTACGTCATCCCCGCACCGGCCGAGGACACGGGGGCCAAGGGACTGCGGGCGGCGGCCGAACAGCTGTGCAGGCTCTGGACGTTCAGCCCGCGCATCACATCGGCTGCCTGGCTGCTGTTCGTCACCGTGATGCTCGTGTACTACGCGGCGCTGAGCTGGATGCCTTCGATCCTCCGCGACCAGGGTCTGGGCGACACGGCCGCGTTCATGAGCACCACCGTGATGAGCGGCGTCGGCATCGTCGGCGTAGTCGTCTCCACCGCGCTGGTGGACCTGATCGGCCGCAAGTGGCTCATCGGAGTCTCGGCGCCGCTCGCCTCGCTCGCCCTCGTGGTGTTCGCGCTCGTGATGGACATGCCGACCGGATCCGTGGTGGCCATCGCGGCCTTCGGACTGCTGATGCAGCTGACCATCCCGGTCCTGTACGCCTACGTATCCGAGCTGTATCCGACGCGTCTGCGGGCCAGCGGCTTCGGCTGGGCCTCCTCGGTCAGCCGGGCCGCCACCGGGTTCGCCCCTCTGCTGTTCGGCTCGGTGATGTGGCCGGCGCTCGGGCTGCCCCTGACCTTCGGGGTGCTGGGACTCGCCGTGCTCGTCTCCGTCGTATGGATGGCGTTCGCGGCTCCCGAGACCAAGGGCCGGGCCCTGGACGACGCGGATGACACGGACACGGCGGGCGCGGAGCCCGCACAGGCCACCGCATCCGCACCCGAGAACGCGGCCGCCTGACAGCTGCCGTCCGGGCCCGGCGTACGGCGCCCCCTCGCACGAACAGGAGAGACATGAAGCCCGCCCCCTTCCGCTACCACCGGGCCCGCGACACCGAGGGCGCCACCCGGCTGCTGGCCGAGCTCGGTGACGACGCCAAGGTCATCGCCGGCGGCCAGAGCCTGGTCGCGATGATGAACTTCCGGCTGGCCAGGCCCGCGCATCTCGTCGATATCGGCGGCCTGCGGGAACTGGCCGGGATCCGCAGGGATGGTGACGGCACCCTGCACATCGGCGCGCTGACCACGCACCACGCCGTGGAGACGGCCCCGCTGGACACACTGGGGCCCGGTTACGAGGTCATCAGGGAGGCCATGGGGTGGATCGGCCATCTGCCGATCCGTACCCGCGGCACGGCCGGCGGCAGCATCGCGCACGCCGACTCCACCGCCGAGTGGTGTCTGCTCGCAGTGGTGCTGGGCGCCGAGTTGGTGGCCACGGGGCCGCGCGGGCAGCGCCGTATCCCGGCCGGGGAGTTCTTCCTCGGCTACTACACGAACGCGCTCGACCCGGACGAACTCCTCGTCGAGATCGTCTTCCCGCGCCCCGCACCCCATGCCGCACTCACCGAATTCGCCGAACGGCGCGGGGACTTCGCGATCGTGGCCGCCGCCGTCGACCTCGATCTGCACGGGCCCGCCGTGCGCGGCGGGCGGGTCGCACTCGGTGGGGTGGCGTCGATGCCGGTTCGGGTGCCGGAGGCGGAGGCGGTGCTGGCCGGCGGCGGGACCTTCGCCGAGTGCGCCGCGGCGGCAGCGGCCGCCGTCGAGCCGCCGGGGGACGCGAACAGCAGTACGCAGTACCGCAAACAGCTCATCCGCACGCTGGTCGAGCGCGCCTGCGAGGAGGCGGCATCCCGATGAAGAACGTCCAGGAGAAGAACATCCTGCCGAAGAGCGGCGCGCCCAAGGACGACGCACCCAAGGACGACGCGCCGAGGAGCGGCGCACCGATGGACGACCCCCGTCTGATCGGCAGGTCGGTCGCCCGCCGCGAGGACCCCCGGCTGCTGTCCGGGCGTGGCCGGTTCGTCGACGACATCCAGCTGCCCGGCATGCTGCACGCGCAGTTCGTGCGGAGCACCGTCGCACACGGTCTGATCACCTCGATCGACCTGTCCGCGGTGCGGGAGGTGCCGGGTGTGGTCGCCGCGTACACCGCGGAGGATCTGCTGCTCGGCGACATCACCGCTCTGCTCGGGCGCCCGACGCACGAGTTCGTCCCCACCGCGATGCCCGTCCTCGCCCGTGACCGGGTCCGTTACGTGGGTGAGCCCCTGGCGGTCGTCGTGGCACGCGACGCGTACGCCGCCGAGGACGGGCTCGAGGCGGCCAGAGTCGGTTACGAGACGCTGGCGCCCCTCACATCGGAGGAACAGGCGCTGGCGCCGGGTGCGGCGCTGGTCCACGACGAGGCCGCGCACAACACACTCGTGGATGTCTCGCTGTTCGCCACGGAGGGCATCGACGGTATCTTCGACGACGCCCCCTGCGTCGTACACGTATCCACCAGGACCGGCCGGCAGAACGCGCTGCCGCTGGAGACGCGCGGTGTCGTGGCCCACTGGGACGACCGTGAGGAGCAGCTCGTCCTGCAGACCTGCACCCAGGTCCCGCACCAGGTAAGGACGGTGGCCTCCCGCTCCCTGGGGCTCGACGAACGCAAGGTCCGCGTGATCGTGCCGGACATGGGCGGCGGCTTCGGCCTCAAGTGCGCGGTCGGGCGCGAGGAGATCGCCGCGGCGGCCGCGGCGCTGCGGCTGGGCAGGCCGGTGAAGTGGATCGAGGACCGCAAGGACGCGCTGTCCGCGTCGTTCCTCGCCCGCGAGCAGCACTACGAGGTACGGGCGGCGTTCGACGCGCACGGCACGATCCTCGGCCTTGACGCCGATGTGGTGTGCGACATGGGGGCGTACTCCTGCTACCCGTTCACCGCCGGAATCGAGCCGCTGATGGCGGCCGCGGAGATGCCCGGTGTCTACAAGGTGCCGGCCTACCGGGTGCGCGGGCGGGCCGTCACCACCAACAAGGCGCCCACCGCGCCGTACCGGGGTGTCAGCCGGCCGCAGTACGTGATGGTCGTGGAGCGGCTCTTCGAGCGTGCCGCACGCGAACTGGACATCGACCCCGTCGAGATCCGTCGCCGCAACGTCATCACCGACTTCCCGTACACGGGCGTGAACGGCATCACCTACGACCCGGGCTCCTACCTGGAGGCACTGAACCTGTGCGAGCGGTCGGTCAGGGACGAGGGCTGGTACGAGCGGCAGACCGCGGCGGCAGCCGAGGGTCGCCACATCGGCATCGGCTACTCGTGTTTCAGCGAACGCACCGGTTACGGGTCCACCGCCTTCGCACAGCGCAAGATGGCGGTCGTCCCCGGCTTCGACATCTCCGAGGTCCGCATGGACACCAGCGGAGCGGTGACCGTCACCACCGGCACCATGAGCCACGGACAGAGCCATGAGACGACGATGGCGCAGATCGTCGCCGACGAACTCGGCCTGGATATCGGCAAGGTCCGCATCCATCAGGGCGACACCGAGCGCATCACGTACGGCTGGGGCACCTTCGCCAGCCGGTCCATCACGGTGGGCGGCAGCGCGGTGCGGCTGGCCGCGGCCAAGCTCGGTGACAAACTGTGCAAGATCGCGGCGGCCCACTGGGACATCGCCCCGGAGGAGACCGAACTCGACCGCGCCCGGGTACGCCGCAAGGACGACCACTCCGCCGTGATCGGCTACGAGCAGCTGGCCGACATCGCGTATCTCAGGGCGCATCTGCTGCCCAAGGACGTGGAGCCGGGCCTGACGGCCACCGCGACCTTCGACGTCTTCAACGACGGCACGTTCTCGAATGCCACACACGGCGTCGTCGTGGAGCTGCACGAAGGCACCGGCCAGGTGGAGATCCTGCGGTACATCTGCGTCGAGGACGTCGGCGTCGCGATCAACCCTCAGGTGGTGGAGGGCCAGTGCCGGGGCGGCATCGCCCAGGGCATCGCGGGCGCGCTCTTCGAGCAGGTGACGTACGACGCGCAGGGCGAGCCGTCCGCCACCAGCTTCATGGACTACAAGGTGCCCACCGCGCAGGAGATTCCGGATGTGACGATCCATCACCTCTCGACGCCCTGCGCCTTCACGGAGACCGGGGCCAAGGGCGCCGGTGAGGGCGGCACGATCGGCGCACCCGCCGCCGTGCTCAACGCCGTCAACGACGGCCTGCGTGCGACCGGCATCGAACTCGACCACACCCCGATCACACCCGGGACAGTGCACGGCGCACTGCGGGGGAATCTGGAGCACGCCTCATGACAAGCACCGATCAGCGGGATCCGCATCTGCTGACACTCGACGTCAACGGCGAGCGGCACGAGGTCATCACGGAGGCGCGGCGCACACTCGTCGATGTGCTGCGCCACGACCTGCGGCTGACCGGGGCGCACGTCGGCTGCGAACACGGCATCTGCGGTGCCTGCACCGTGCTGGTCGACGGCCGACCCGTACGCGCGTGTCTGATGTTCGCGGCGCAGGCCGAGGGCGCCGAGATCCGCACCGTGGAATCCCTGTCGGGCGGTGTGGACGGGCGTGAACTGAACGATCTTCAGCGGGCGTTCAGCGAACATCACGCGTTGCAGTGCGGCTTCTGCACCCCCGGGTTCCTGATGCTCGCCGAGGGTTTCCTCGCCGAGCGGCCCGACGCAACCAGGGATGAGATCCGCGAGATCGTCGCCGCCAATCTGTGCCGGTGCACCGGCTACCAGACCATCGTCGAAGCGATCGACGGCTGCGCCACCGCCCGGCGCCGCGAGAAGGAGAACTGATGCAGCTCACCAACACCGTTCCGGTCAAGGCCCCGCCGGACGCGGTCTTCGCCCTGATGAACGACGTCGAAAGGGTCGCCTCTTGTATGCCGGGCGCCGCCCTCGATGGGCAGGAAGGCGACTCCTGGCACGGCAAGGTGAAGGTCAAGGTCGGCCCGATCACCGCCGCGTACGCAGGGACGGTCCGGTTCCTGGAGGTCGACGCCGGGCGGCGGCTGCTGCGGGTCCAGGCGCGGGGCGCCGACACACACGGCAGCGGTGACGCGGAGGCCGCGGCCACGATCGTGGTGGAGGAGGCACCGGACGGCGCCCTGCTGCGGCTGTCCACCGACCTCGTCATCCGGGGGAAGATCGCCCAGTTCGGCAAGGGCGCCATCGGTGCGGTGTCGGACCGGATCCTCCAGCAGTTCGCGAGGAACCTGGGCAGCCTCCTCGACCAGGACCGCGGCCAGGGGGCCGCCGCGGCGGTGTCGCCGGTCGCGAACGCCCCGAAGCAGGCGGGGCAGGCCGCGCCCGCCCCGGCGGCGGAACTCGACGGGCTGGCACTGGTGGCGGGACCGGCTCTGCGTACGTACGGACCGGTGGCGGCCGCCTTTGCCTTCGGGCTCTTCGAGGGCTGGCTGCTGGGCCGGCTGACCACCATGAGCCGACAGCTGAAGGCGGCGAAGCAAGCATGAGCGACGCAGTCGTGAGCGAAGCGGTCGTGAGCGAAGCGGTCGTGAGCACGGGCGCGGGTACGGATACGGGCACGGGCAGCATCGCGGGCACGGGCGCGGGCGGGGACACAGCCTCGGACACAGGCCGGTACGGACCGTCCACCGAGAGCACCTACGCCCGCGCCGGTTTCGGCGCACCGGTACGCCGTGGCGGCAGGCCCGCGATCGTCGTCGTCGACCTCACCCGCGGCTTCACCGATGACGCCTTCCCGTCCGGCGCCGATCTGACCGAAGTGGTCCGCGCGACAGGTGAGTTGATCGAAGCGGGCCGCCCGGCCGGCGTACCGGTCATCTTCACCGCCATCGCCTACTCCCCCGCCGAGGCGGCCGGTGAATCGGTCACCTGGCTCCAGAAGGCACAGGGCATGCGGGCGCTCGTCGAGGGCAGCGAGGCGGTCGCCATCGACCCGCGCCTGCCGCGCCGCCCGGAGGATCTGCTGGTGGTGAAGAAGGGTGCGTCCGCGTTCTTCGGCACCTCGCTCGCCGCCACCCTGACCGGTCTGGGCTGCGACACCGTGCTGGTGTGCGGTGCGACGACCAGTGGCTGTGTGCGCGCCACCGCTGTCGACGCGGTGCAGTCGGGCTTCTCGGTTCTGGTGCCGCGCGCATGCGTCGGCGACCGCGCCCCGGGCCCGCACGAGGCGAATCTCTTCGACATCCAGGCCAAGTACGGGGACGTCATCGACCTCACCGATGCCGCCGCGTATCTGGGCCAACTGCCCGCCGCCCAGCCCGTCTCGGCCCGCTGAATCGCCCCCCTCCCCCCGTATCCCTTCAGGAGGTTCCCGTGCCACACCCGCAGCGGTCCGTACCGCAGTCCGCTCTCGCCGATCTCGCCGACATCACCGCCACCGGCCGATGGGTGCGCTCCGGATCCGCCCGGCTGCACATCCTCGACTACGGCGGCGACCGCACCCCGCTGGTGGTCCTGCCCGGCATCAGCAGCCCCGCGGTCACCATGGACTTCGTCGCCCGTGAACTCACCGATCTGGTACGCCCCTTGGTGGTCGACATCCGCGGCCGCGGGCTGTCCGACGGCGGTGGGACGTACACCCTGGAGGAGTACGCCGAGGACACCGAGGCAGTCGTGTCAGGGCTCCGCCTGGAACGTCCGCTGCTGTTCGGACACTCCATGGGCGCGCGGATCGCGGCGGTCGTGGCGGCGCGCGGCAAGGTTCCGCTCGCCGGCACGGTGCTGGGGGATCCGCCGATGAGCGGCCCAGGCCGTGGCCCGTACCCGACAAGCCTCGACGCCTTCCTCGGCCAGCTGGCCGAGGCCGAGCGCGGCACGGACGCCGAGAGTGTGGCCCGGGCCTGGCCCCGCTGGCCGCGCCGGGAACAGGAGTTGCGGGCCCGCTGGCTGTCCAGCTGCTCGCGGGAGGCGATCGCGGCCACGCACCGGGGCTTCGAGACGGAGGACTTCTTCGACTGGTGGCCCTCGGTGCCCGGCCCGACGGCACTGCTGTACGGGGCGGACAGCCCGGTGGTCACGGCAGCCGGGGCCGCGGAGGCCGCCGCGGCGCAGCCGTCGGCCGGCCTGACGCGGGTCCCGGACGCGGGCCACATGCTCTTCTGGGACAACCCTCCTGCCGCGCTCGGCGCGCTGCGCGAGACGTTGCGCCGGATGCCTGCGTGATCACACTGCGGGCCGGGCGGGACCCCCGGATACGCCGTGATTGAGTTGGCCCATGGTTGACGAATCCGCCCCAGAGTCCTCGCCCGTGATTCCCGCGGCCCTGACGACCGCGCCCGGCTATCAGGTACGCCGCCTCTACCAGGCGTATCTCGCAGCGTGGGTACGTGCCGTCGACCCGACGCTCACCGGACCGCAGTTCGCCGTACTGACCGCCGTGGACGCGGCGCCGGGCCACGACCAGCGGTCGATGGCATCGGCCGTGGCCCTGGACACCTCCACGATGGCCGATGTGGCCCGGCGCCTGGAGAGCCGCGGCCTGCTGGTGCGCCGCACCGCTGCCGACGACGGGCGCCGCAAGCTGCTGTATCTGACCGAGGAGGGCACGAAGACCCTCCATGACTCGAACAGACGGGCGCGCCTGCTCGACCAGCGGCTCCTTGCGCCGTACGACCCGGAGCGGCAGACCGAGTTCATGCACCTGCTGACGTCCCTGGCCGACCACTGGGAGGCCCTGGCCAGGGAGTCCTGACCGCACCCGGACGACACGGGTGCTTCCGATACCGCCTTACCGAGGAGAACCCGTGACGGACCACCACATCGGCATGATCGTCCCCAGCTCCAACCTGACCATGGAGACCGAGCTGCCGCGCATGCTCCGCTCACGCGAGCAGGACCGGCCCGATGACCGGTTCGTCTTCCACAGCAGCCGTATGAGGATGCAGCACGTCACGCCCGAGCAGCTGCGCGGTATGAACGCACAGACCCAGCGCGCCGCGCTCGAACTCGCCGACGCACGGCCCGATGTCGTCGCCTCCGCCTGTCTGGTGGCGATCATGGCGCAGGGCCCCGGCCACCACTGCACGGCGGAGGCCGAGATCACAGCCGCGCTCCGCGAAGGGGGCGCGCAGGCCCCGGTGGTCTCCAGCGCGGGGGCGCTGCTGGACGGCGTCGCGGCGCTCGGCGCCCGCAGGATCGCCGTCATCACCCCGTATCTGAAGCCGCTGACCCAGCTGGTCGTGGACTACATCGAGGACGCGGGCGTGGAGGTCGTCGACGCGCTGAGCCTGGAGGTCCCGGACAATCTGGCGGTCGCCCGCCTCGACCCGGCCGCTCTGCGCGAGCACTGGCGGAAGCTGGACCTGGGCAGGGCGGACGCGCTGGTGCTCTCCGCCTGTGTGCAGATGCCGTCGCTGGCCGCGATCCAGCCCGTCGAGGACGAAGCGGGCCTGCCGGTGCTGTCGGCTGCCACCGCCACGACGTACCGCATCCTTGCGGAACTCGGTCTGGACACGGTCGTCCCTGATGCGGGGAGCCTGCTGAGCGGCCGGGTGCCGCACCCTGCCGCATCCGGCGCCGGCGCGGGCGGCAGCGACAGCGACAGCGACACAACGGACTGACCGTACGCCGCCTCCTGGAGACCGTCGGCGGAAGGCCGGGCTGCCGCACGGGAACAGCGGGGCCGGTCGGCACGGTTGCATCGTTCGAGGGACCGGTGTCCACGGGCGGGGACACGGCGGCCATGAGGCCGTCCGTATCACCACGCCCGGGCCCGGCACCGCGGTACACCCGCCGCACCCTCGGACCACGATGTATTTCCGCAGGAGGACTTTTTCCATGGCTGACCGGCCCTTGACGCTCATGGCAGTACACGCCCACCCCGACGACGAGGCCACCGGAACCGGAGGGGTCCTCGCGCGGTACGCGGCGGAAGGAATCCGCACGGTTCTCGTGACCTGTACCGACGGCGGTTGCGGTGACGGACCGGGCGGTATCAAGCCGGGCGACCCCGGGCACGATCCGGCGGCCGTCGCCGCGATGCGCCGTCAGGAGCTCGAGGCGAGCTGTGACGTCCTGAAGATCAGCGATCTGGAGATGCTGGACTACGCCGACTCCGGGATGACGGGCTGGCCGAGCAACGACGCCCCCGGGTCCTTCTGGCAGACCCCCGTGGAGAAGGGCGCGGCCCGGCTCGCGGAACTCATGCGTCACTACCGGCCCGATGTGGTCGTCACCTACGACGAGAACGGCTTCTACGGACACCCCGATCACATCCAGGCCAACCGCATCACCATGGCCGCGCTGGAGATGACCGATCTGACACCGAAGGTGTACTGGACGACGATGCCGCACTCGATGATGAAGCGGTTCGGGGAGACCGTGCGCGAGTTCTCGGACGACGTGCAGGAGCCGGACCCCGCCGAGGCCGCCGCGCTGGCCGAGATCGGCCTGCCCGACGACGAGATCACCACGTGGGTGGACACCACCGCGTTCAGCGGTCAGAAGTTCGACGCACTGGCGGCGCACGCCAGCCAGGGCGAGAACATCTTCTTCCTCAAGATGGGCAAGGAGAGGTTCAGCGACTTCATGGGCATGGAGACCTATGTACGCGTCAAGGACGCCACCGGCGCGGCCGTACCGGAGAACGATCTCTTCGCCGGACTGCGCTGACCTGCCTGCGCCGATCCGCCTCTCCGCAGGACCGCACTGATCCGCCCGTGCGGCCGGGAGCCGGGAAGGCTCACCGGCCGCACGGCGCTTGCGCGGATCAGGTGCCGCACCTTGGCGGCCGGAGCCCCCACATCAGTCGCCGCAAACCCCGAAGTCGGCCCAGCCCGCCTGCTGGTGGGGCCAGTTGGAGGACTGTGTGGGGTCGGCGGACACCGTGATGGAGCGGCCCTCGATGCGGGACTTGTACTCCTCGACCATGCCGTCGCCAGCCGACTGGTAGACACGCAGCTCGGCTGCGTTGCCCGGCTCCCGGTCGACGCCGCGGACGCCCGCGATCCAGTGCTTGTACGGCATGTGCACGGTGGTGGTCCGACGGCCACGCAGGTCGCGGCCCAGCGGGCCCCAGTGTGTCTCGTGCACGGTCATCGTGTCCTGCGGGTCGTCGCCCTCGTCGGGGGCCGCCGAGAACACCGCCAGGTCCACATGCCCGTCACCGTCGAAATCACCGAACGTCGCCCGGGTCTCCTCGGCCGGAGTGGCATGGACGCGGGCCTTCTGCCAGGGGGTGAGGACCGTGGAGATCGCGCTCACGCTCCCGCCCCCGGCGAAACTCACCCTCGGTTGGCCCGCACGGTCCGCGCCGTCCTCGACGCGATCGGTCCGCCCGTCGCCGTCGACGTCGGCGCGCAGCACCTGCCCGGTCGGGTCCTCGGCGCACGGCGCCGCCGACGCGTGGTCGCCCGGGTCGTCGTGCGGGGGCCACACGGCCAGCCGGACCGCCACCGCGACCACGACCGCCACGGCTCCGGCCACCACCGCGGCCTTCAGACGGCGGCGCCGTCGAGCCCGCGTGTACTTCGGCAGATCGAAGGTGCGGCGTATGTCGTCCTTGCCGTCCCCGTCCATCCCGGCATCCTAAGGGCTGCCCCATGAAGGCAGTCCGTCATATCCGGGCCATCCGCCACGGCTGTTGCCGATGGAAGACTGGCGCGATGGACAGTGACAAGGGGCTGCCGCACGGCGTGCCGGGTACCGGTGTCGTATGAAGGGCGCCGACAGTTTTCTGGAGACCCTCGACCAGCGCGGTCTGCCGCCCCTGCGCGGCGGCCGGCCTCCTGCCGAAGGCTTCCGGGCGAGCGTGGTGAGCCGTGATCTGGGGCCCTTGCGGCTGACCGAGCTGGTGACCCCGCAGGGAGAGTGCTTCCGCGATGCGCGGTCCGTGCGCGCCGCCGACAGCGAGCTGTGGCAGGTGGAGGTGGTGGCGCGAGGGCAGGTCCGCGCCGAGCAGGGCGGCAGCACCGCCGTGCTGGGTGCCACGGACCTGGTCCTGATCGACCCGGTGCGGCCGGTCCGGTTCGCCAGTTCCGCGACCACACATGTGACCGTGCTGATGCCGCGGCACTTGCTGCGGCTCGGAGCGGACGACGCTGCCCGGCTGACCGGTGTACGTATTCCGGGTGACCGTGGTCCCGGCGCTCTGGTGTCCTCGCTCGTACGCGACATGGCGCGGTCCCTGGACGGATTCCGCGCCCATGAGGCGGACCGGTCGGCAGCCGCGGTGATCGAGCTGATCGCGGTGGCGCTGTCGGCCCGGCTGGGCGACGCGCGTCCGGTCGCCGACGAGGTGCTTCGCACGCGGATCATCGGCTTCATCGAGGCGCGGCTGTCCGACCGGGACCTCACCCCGGCCAAGGTCGCCGCGGCACATCATGTGTCGGTACGGCGGCTGCACAAGCTGTTCCAGGATCAGCCGCTGACGGTGGCGGCCCTGATCCGCCGGCGGCGCCTGGAGCGGTGCCGCGCGGACCTGACCGCCCGGCAGCACTCCACGATCGCGGCCGTGGCCGCCGGCTGGGGATTCACCGATCCGGCGCACTTCAGCCGGCTGTTCAAGGCCACCTACGGATACAGCCCGGGGGCGCACGTGTCCAACGAGTGTGCACAGATGGTCAAGGGGTCCACTGCCCGGCCCGGCGAGGATGGTGGCTGAAAGCGCAAGAGGCAGAAAGGACATGGCATGGAACCTACGGTTGAAGCTCTGAGTGCTGTTCCCGCCCGGATGATCGAGGGATGGAACCGCGGCGACGCCGCCGCGTTCGTCGCCGATTTCGCAGAGGACGCCGAGCTCGTGGACTTCGATGGAACCGTCCACAAGGGACGCGACACAGTGATCGCGTCTCAGCAGCCGGTCTTCGACACGGTGCTGAAGGGCTCCCGGCTCGTGCGGGGCGAGGTGTCGTTCGCCCGGGTCGTCGGGCCGGGCTGGGGCGTGGTGCACCACCGTTTCGGCATGGTGATGGCCGGTGAGGAGGAGCCGCTGCCGAGCCGCTACTTCCTGCAGTTGTTCGCATTGGTCTGGCAGAACGACCGCTGGGAGGTCGCGACACTGCTGAACTCGCGTCTGGTCTCGCTGGACGCCGCGATGGCTCTGGACGGACAGGCCGCCGGGTAGGGGCTCGTGCCCGGGAGCCGTGCTCTCTCAGCCGGTGTGGAGGATCCGGAAGCGGTCTGGATCCGCCGGGTCACGGTCGACGACCTGGACCGACCGCTGCCCAGGCGGACGGACGGCCCCTCCATGTGCTCCGCAGCTCTCTGTCTTATGTGGCCTCTCCCATGTGCCCTCTGTGTGCTCCGGTGCGTGCTCCGGGCCCGGTTCTCTGCGTGCTCTGCGTGCTCTGCGTGCTCCGGTCCGCGTCCCCTGCTCAGGACGGCGATCTCGGTGCCGGTCATTGGACCCGCCACACCGCCGAGAGGCAAGGGGGTATTCACCGGCTTCGGGAGCCCCCCGCGGACCCCTTACAGACTGTTCTGCCGACAGGTGAGACACTCTTGTCATCATGTGAAGACATCGACTGAAGACATCAGCCGAAGACATCACGAAGGCATCGTGCGACGACAGCGCTCGGCACCCGCACTCCACGGCAACGCTCGACGACAGGAACGGTCCGCCCCCGTGCATCCGATATCCGGCCCCACCCCCGCCGCCTCCCCCGTCCCCTCCCCCTGGCGGCAGCGGGCACTGGTCCCCGTACTGGTCTCCCTCGGCATGCTGGTGGCGATCATCAGCAGCCTGGGTGCCCCGCTGATTCCGACCATCGCGGCCGCTGACCACGTATCGGTGGCGAGCGCGCAGTGGTCCCTCACGGTGACCATGCTGGTCGGGGCCGTCGCCACCCCGGCCATGGGGCGGCTCGGAGACGGCCCCCACCGCAGGAAGGTGATCCTGACCGGTCTCGCCGTGGTGCTCGCCGGGAGTCTGCTGGCCGCTCTGCCGCTCGGGTTCGCCTGCCTCATCGTGGGACGGGCGTTCCAAGGCGTGGGCATGGGCCTCGTTCCGCTGGCGATCGCCACCGCGCGGGACTCCGTGCCGCCCGAGCGCGCCAGGTCGGCGCTGTCGACCCTCTCGCTCACGACGGCGGCCGGTGTCGGTGTCGGCTACCCGCTGACCGGTCTGCTCGCCGAGAGCTTCGGTATGTACGCGGGGTTCTGGTTCGCCGTGATCGCCACCACGGTGGCCCTCGTCGCGGCGGCCGTCGTCCTCCCCGCGTCCCCGCCGCGGCCGGCACACCCGATGGACATCCCGGGTGCGCTGCTCCTCACGCTCGGGATGAGCGGGCTCCTGTTCACCCTCACCCAGGGTGAGCACTGGGGCTGGGGGTCGCCCCGGCTGCTGGTGCTCGGCGCCGTCTCGGTGCTGCTGCTGGCCGGCTGGGTGCTGCAGGAACTGCGTACCGCACACCCTCTGGTGGAGCTGCGTCTGGTCCGTGACCGTACGGTCTTCGCCGCGCATCTCACGACCATGATGGGCGGCGTCGGCATGTATCTGCTGATCTCCCTCGTGACCCGGTACGTCCAGACGCCGTCGGGCGCCGGGTACGGATTCGGGGCCTCGGTGGTCGTCACCGGCCTGGTCCTGGTGCCGTTCTCGGTGGGCAGCCTGGTGGCCGGCCGTGTGGTGCGGCTCCTGGTCCGCACCCAGCCGCCGGTCCGGATGCTGCCCGTGAGCTGTCTGCTCTCCTTCGCCGCCCTGCTGAGCTTCGTGTTCGCCCACGACCGTCTGTGGGAGGTGTTCGTGACGATGGCCCTGGCCGGACTCGGCGTCGGCGTCAACTTCGCGGTCACCCCGGGGCTCGTCGTCGGAGCCGTGCCCGCGCACGAAACGGGGAGCGCGATGAGTTTCAATCAGGTCGTGAAGTACATCGGCTATTCGACCGGCAGCGCCCTCAGCGCCGTGATCCTGCAGGCCGCCACCACGTCCGGGGACGGTCTGCCCCCGGAGAGCGGATACCGTACGGCGGGGCTCACGGGCTGCGCCGTGTGGGCCGCCACCGCTGTGGTGGCGTACGTCCTGACCCGCTCGGGCGCCCGTCGCACCTCGGCGGTCCGGGGCGGACGTCCGGCACCCGGGGGCCTAACCGTCCCGGTCCCGGACGGCGGGGACCTCCTCAGGAACACCGGGGCCGAACAGTGAGCGGCGGGACTCAGGGGCGGCGCCGCGACGCGGCCCGCAGCCGCGAACTGCTGCTCACGGCGGCCAGCGAGCTGTTCGCCGAGCGGGGCTTCGACCGCACCACCATCCGCGACATCGGTGAGCGCGCCGGGGTCGATCCGGCCCTGATCGCACGCTATTTCGGCAGCAAGACCCTGCTCTACGTGGCCGCGCTCCACGCCGAACAGGGCGATGTGACCCCGGCCGACCTCTTCGACGAGCAACGGCTGCACGAGGTCCTGGACAGGACCGACCGGCGCGGCCCGGTCCCGCTGCTCCAGGTCGCGGTACAGCCGCTGAGTGATCCGGGGGCGCAGGACGCCGCACGCGCGGCGCTGCACACGCGGCTCGTCGAGCCGCTCCGCGAGCGCTTCGCCCGTGAGGGCGCGGACCGCCCGTCGCTGCGCGCCGAGCTGGTGGTGGCGGCCGTGACCGGGGTCCTGCTGGGCCGGCACTCAGGCGCCTTCGACGAGCTGGCCCGGGCCGATTCGGGCGACCTGGTCGAGCTGCTGCGGAGCACGCTCCTGCGGGAGGACTGACAGTGAGGATGTGTGGTGGCTTCTCCGCCGGGTCTGACTCACGGACTGACCGACGCTGATCAGCTGTCTTCTAGCGGATTTGTCGGCCCGGGCGGAGGGCCACTGCACGCGACCGGACGGGCGCTCGTGACCTTATAGGAGCTTGGTCAAGAAGCCCCGCCACTGTCTTGTCCGCCCGCCCGGCCGGCGCGTGCCGCCCCACCGGTATCAGCGAGAGGACGGCAGTGACCAGCATGACGGACCAGGCCCTGGATGTCACAGGCGGCGTCGACACCCACGGCGAGACTCACCATGCGGCGGTGGCCGACCGGCTCGGCCGTCACCTGGCCGACCGGGAGTTCGCGGCCACTGGTGTCGGATACCGGCAGCTGCTGGCCTGGCTGCTGGCCCAGGGCACCGTGACCGCGGTCGGGGTGGAGGGCACCGGCGCCTACGGGGCCGAGCTGGCCCGGGTCCTGGCCAGGGCTGGGCTGAAGGTCGTCGAGGTCGACCGGCCGGACCGCAAGACCCGCAGGCTGAAGGGGAAGTCCGACCCGATCGACGCCTACGCCGCCGCCGAGGCGGTGGCCTCCGGCCGGGCGTCGGGGACGCCCAAGACCCGGAGCGGTGTGGTGGAGGCGGTCCGCGCGCTGCGCGTGCCGCGCCGCTCGGCGGTCAAGTCCCGCACCCAGGCGGTCAATCAGGCCCGGCAGTTGCTGGTCACGGCGCCCGAGGACCTGCGTGCCCCGCTACGCGGGCTGTCGGCCGCCGCGCTGGCGAAAGCCTGCGCGCGGCTGCGGCCCGGCGATGATCTCGCCGACCCGCTGCACGCGGCCAAGGCGGCCCTGCGTCGGCTGGGCCGGCGGATCCTGGCCCTGACCGAGGAGACCGACGAGCTGGAGGCCGAGCTGAAGACGCTCACCGCGCAGGCCGCCCCCGAGCTGCTGGCGCTTCAGGGCGTCGGCGCGGACGTGGCCGGGCAACTGCTGGCCACCGCCGGGGACAACCCCGGCCAGCTGCACTCCGAAGCCGCCTTCGCCCACCTCTGCGGCGTCGCGCCGATACCGGCTTCCTCAGGCCGCCGGGACCGCCACCGTCTCAACCGGGACGGCGACCGGGCCGCCAACCACGCCCTGCACACCATCGTGCTCTGCCGCCTGCGCTGGGACGAACGCACCCGCACCTACATGGAACGACGCACCCAGCAGGGGCTCTCGAAGAAAGACATCATGCGCTGCCTCAAGCGCCATATCGCCCGCGAGGTCTACCGCGTCCTCATGCGATCCCTGGACCACCGCACCTCCAACCGGCAAACCACTCAAAGCGTCCTCACCGAAGCCGCTTGACATCCATAGGAGCATCCGCCCGGTGCTGCCGGGCTCCCGTCCGGTCGTGACCGGCGCGGTACCACCGGTGCTCGCGTCCGGTCCTACCCGAGGGCCGGACGCGCTGCTCCCGTCCCGCCCTGACCCCGGGGCCGGACCCGGCGCTCCCGGGTCCGGTCGTGATCCCGGGTCCGGACCGCCGACGCTCCTATCCTGCCGTGCCCAGGACGAGGCCGCTGGTGGGCACCCCGGTGCCCGCGGTCACCAGGACATGGGCCACGTCGGGCGGCTGGTTGACGGAGGTGCCGCGGATCAGTCGTACCCCCTCGGCGATGCCGTTCATCCCGTGCAGATATGCCTCGCCGAGCTGGCCGCCATGGGTGTTGGCCGGCAGCCGGCCGCCCACTTCGAGGTGGCCGTCGGCGATGAAGTCCTTCGCCTCGCCCGGCGCGCAGAAGCCCAGCTCCTCCAGTTGCGGCAGGACCAGCGGGGTGAAGTGGTCGTACAGGACGGCGGCGTCCATGTCGGTGGGGCCGAGGCCGCTCTGGCGGTAGAGCTGCGCACCGACCAGTCCCACTTCCGGGATGGCGGAGGTCTCCGTCCGGTAGTAGCTGGTCATCATGTGCTGGTCGCGGCCCGACCCCTGTGCCGCGCCCAGTACGCGGGCCGGCGGGTGCGGCAGATCACGGGCGCGCTCGGCCGATACGAGTACCAGCGCCTGGCCGCCGTCGCTCTCCTGGCAGCAGTCGAGCAGCCGCAGCGGTTCGGCGATCCAGCGTGACGCCTGGTGGTCCTCCAGGGTGATGGGCCGCTCGTAGAACCACGCCGCCGGGTTCGCCGCCGCGTGCTTGCGGTCGACGACCGCGACCCGGCCGAAGTCCTCGCTGGTGGCGCCGTACTGGTGCATGTAGCGGCGGGCGAACATCGCCACCCACTGGGCGGGGGTGCTCAGTCCGTGCGGGGTCATCCAGGCGTACGCGGCACTGTCGGCGCCGGTGTCCATGACCCGGCCGGCCTGTCCGAGCCCGTAGCGCTCACCGGAGCGTTCGTTGAACGCGCGGTAGCAGACGACGACTTCGGCCACTCCGGTGGCGATCGCCATGGCGGCCTGCTGCACCGTTCCGCAGGCCGCTCCCCCGCCGTATCCGACGCGGGAGAAGAACGTCAGCTCTCCCATGCCGGTGTTGCGGGCGATGTGGATCTCGGAGTTGGTGTCGGAGGTGAAGGTCACCAGCCCGTCGACGTCGGACGGTTCGAGCCCCGCGTCCTTGACCGCGGCGAGCACCGCTTCGCAGGCGAGCCGCAGTTCGCTGCGGCCGGAATTCTTGGAGAACTCGGTCGCGCCGATACCGGCGATCGCCGCGGCTCCGGACAGGCCGTTCATCGGGGTTCCTCCTGGGGAAGCCGGTCGGACGGGGGTGCGGTGGCCCTGCGCCGCCGCACCCCGCTGTCTTCTTCGTTCACTGTCCGCGCGGAGCGGACCCGGGACCTGTCGCGGTCGGTGTCATGACACGACGGTCTGGCCCCAGTGGTCGCCCCGAGGGCTGGTCCCCTCCACCAGGACGCAGCGGGTGCCGGTGAAGGACGCCGGCATGCACTTGTTGCAGTGGATGCACAGGGAGGGGGTGGCTTCGTCCTGCTGGATGCGGTTGACGAGGTCCGGCTCCCGGAGCAGGGCACGGGCCATGGCCACGAACTCGAAGCCCTCGGCCATGGCCCGGTCCATGACCGGTTTGTCGGTGATACCGCCGAGCAGCACCATCGGCATCTTGATGGCGGCCCTGATCTGCCGGGCGTCCTCCAGCAGGTAGGCGTCCCGGTACGGGTAGCTGCGCAGCTTCTGCTTCCCGAAGAGCTGGACACCGAGCTTGACCGGCTGCGGCATGACCGCGGCGAACTCCTTGAGCGGCGCATCGCCCTTGAAGAGGTACATCGGGTTCAGCAGCGAGCTGCCCGCGGTCAGTTCGAGTGCGTCGAGGCAGCCGTCCTCCTCCAGCCACTGGGCGACCGGGATCGCCTCGTCGAGCCAGATGCCGCCGGGAACGCCGTCGTCCATGTTCAGCTTGGCGAGGACCGCGATCCGGTCGCCGACGGCCTCCCGTACCGCCCGGGTGATCTCGCGGGCGAACCTGGCCCGGTTCTTGAGGCTGCCGCCGTAGCCGTCGGTACGGTGGTTGATCTTCGGGCTCAGGAACGAGCTGGCCAGGTAGTTGTGACCGAGGTGGATCTCCACCGCGTCGAAGCCCGTGTCGGCCGCCATCCGTGCCGCGTCCGCGTGGGCGCGGACGATGCGGCCGATGTCGTCGTGGGTGGCCTCCTGCGCGAAACTCAGCGTCGTGAGGTGGAACTGGCGGCTCGGCGACAGCGCGGGCATGCCGTTGCCCTTCGGGTTGGCGACGGGCCCGCCGTGCCCGATCTGCGCCGATATCGCGGCGCCCTCGCCGTGGACCGCTTCGGTGAGCTTGCGCATACCCGGCGCGGCCCCGGCCTCCCAGAGAAGCTGGTGCCGGTCGGTCCGCCCTTCGGGCGCCACGGCGCAGTAGGCGACGGTGGTCATGCCCACCCCGCCCGCGGCGTACCGCCGGTGGAACTCGATGAGTTCCTCGGTGACCCGGCTGCGGTAGCTCAGGGCCTCGTAGGTGGCCGCTTTGATGATCCTGTTGCGCAGGTTCACCGGGCCGAGCCGGGCGGGCGCCAGTACGTCGGGCACCGCGGGGCTGTCAGAGGTCGAAGGGGTCTCTGGGCTCATGAAAGTCCTCCGTCCACGCGCGGGGCGTGGGGCGTGTGGCGGGTGGCGGCCGGCCGGCGGCCGGTCATCCGAAGTGCGCCTGGCCGCCGTCGAGCGGAATGGTGGCGCCGGTCAGATAGCGGGCATCGGGACCCGCGAGCATCACGACCGCACGGCCGATGTCCTGTTCGCAGTCGCCGATGTATCCCAGGGGGATGGTCCGCCGGAAGGCTTCCGCCTCGTCCGGGTTGGTCTCCGCCCAGTTCTTCAGGGCGGGGGAAAGCGCGTGCGGGGCGATGGAGTTGGCGCGGATCCCGTCGGCCCCCCACTCGGCGGCGGCGGTACGCGTCAGCGACCGCAGTGCCTGTTTGGCGGCGGCGTAGGCCCCGTACGTCGTCGGGTCCCAGCGCACCATGGCGGAGGTGACCAGATTGACGATGCAGCCGGCGCCGCTGCGCCTGAGGTACGGATGGCACGCCTTCATGAACGCGAAGGCGGCGAACGGGCCGCTGTGGAATCCCCGCCGGAAGTCGTCCTGGCTCATGGACAGCAGCGGCCCGTAGGCACCGCTGTAGGCGTTGTTGACGAGGATGTCCACCCCGCCGAGGCCGGCGGCCACCGCGTCGACGACGGCGGGAATCGTCTCGGTCCTGCTCACGTCGCAGGGATACGGTTCCGCCCGTACGCCCCGCTCCCGCAGCGCCGCACAGGTCGAATCGAGCGGGGCGCGGGTACGTCCGACGACCGCGATGTCCGCTCCCTCGGCGGCCAGCGCCAGCGCGATGCCCTGGCCGACCCCCTGGCCCGCGCCGGTGACGAGTGCGACCTTCCCCGCGAGGCTTCCCATGGGTATTCCTCCCGTGATCGTCTGCTGGATGGCCCATCATCGGCACGCCATGACACGGGCGGCGCCGGCTGTCCCGCTCATCGGGACCGGAGACCCGCCCGTTTCCCGCGGCACGGCGACAATGTCGGCGCACGGGGCTCGACGTCACCGAGGGAGAGATACGACATGGTCAGGCCGACGGATCAGCGTGTGGTTCATTCAGCCCCAGCGCCCGGCCCGACCGGGCCGGGCGAACCGTTCGAACTCGTCGACGAGGAGGTGCTCGGCGCCCGGATGCCGGTGTTCAGAAACCGGCGCAAGGCCCTGCACGAGGTGCTGGCCGACTCGGTGCGCCACGGCGAGCACGACTACATCGTCACCGCCGACGAACGGCTGACCTTCGCCGGGCACGCCGCACTGGTCGCGTCGCTGGCCGAGGCGCTGCGTACCGATTACGGCGTACGCAAGGGCGACCGGGTGGCCGTGGCCGCGGCCAACTCGCCCGAGTGGATCGTCACGTTCTGGGCGGCCGCCTCCATCGGGGCGGTCGTCGTCGGGTTCAACGCCTGGTGGTCGCGGCGTGAACTGGCGTACGGCATGGGACATGTCCGTCCCGCGGTCGTGATCGCGGACGCCAAGCGGGCGGCCCTGATCGACGATCCGCAGGTGCCCGTACTGACGGTCGAGGAGGATGTGCCGTCCCTCGCGCGGAAGTACCAGGAGGCCGCGCTGCCGTCCTGCGACGTCGACGAGGACGACCCGGCCGTCATTCTGTTCACCAGCGGGACCTCGGGTCTGCCGAAGGGCGCGGTCCACTCGCACCGCAACCTCCTGGCGGTGATCGACTTCCTGGGGCTGAACAACGCCCTCGCGCAGGCCGCGGGCGTCCCGGCGGGCCCGCGCCGCCATCTGCTCGCGCTGCCCCTGTTCCACATCGCCGGCCTGCACAATCTCGCGGTGCCCCAGCTCGCGTGCGGGGGCACGGTGGTGATGCACCGGGGCGCGTTCGACGTGGACCGGGTGCTGCGGCTGATCGAACAGGAGCGGGTCACCAACTGGGGCGCCGTGCCCACCATGGCCAGTCGGCTCGTCGAGCACGGTGATCTCTCCGGCTACGACCTGTCGTCGCTGACCGCCTTCTCGCTCGCCTCCGCACCCTCGTCACCGGCGCTCAAGGACCGGCTGCGCGAGACGCTGCCCGCGGCGCGGCAGGCGCTCGTGGACAGTTACGGGCTCACCGAGACGTCCACCGCCGTGGCCGCGGCCTCACCCGCGGACCTCGCCGAGTCACCCGGCACCCTGGGGCGTCCCGTGACCACGGTGTCGCTGGAGATCCGGGACCCGTCGGGGGCGCCCCTTCCCGAGGGCGAGGAGGGCGAGGTGTGTGTGCGCAGCGCGTTCAACATGCTGGGTTACTGGGAGGACCCGGAGGCCACAGCGGCGACGATCAAGGCCGGCCGCTGGCTGCACACCGGCGACATCGGCCGGATCGACGACGGAAAGCTGCGGCTGACCAGCCGGCGTTCGGACCTGATCCTGCGGGGCGGCGAGAACGTCTACCCGGCGGAGGTCGAGAACGTACTGACCGAGCATCCGGACGTCCACGAGTGCATCGTCCTGGGTGCGCCCCACCCGGACCTCGGGCAGGAGGTCGGCGCCGTGATCGTGGCGCGCGCCGGTACGGCACCGACCGAGCAGGAGTTGACGGCGTACGCGCGTGAGCGGCTGGCGTACTTCAAGGTGCCGTCCCGGTGGCGGATCACCGGCGACGCGCTGCCGCGCGGGGCCAGCGGGAAGGTCATCCGCCGGGACGTCGGGCTCTGACACGGCCACACGACGACGCAACAACACGACAGCGGGACGGGGGCGGGGCACCGGAGAGATCCGGTGCCCCGCCCCCGTCCCGCTGTCGTCCGTCCGCTCAGCGCGGGCGCGCGGGATGTACGGCGATGAACAGTCCCTCGGCGCTGACACAGACCTCGCCGTCGGCCTCGATGGTGCCGACCGTGCGGATCTTGCGTCCTTCGACCGATGTCTGTCGCCCGGTCACGGTCAGCGGCTCGAACAGCGGGGTCGGGCGGTGGTAGCGGAGGGTCAGTTCGGCCGTCATACCGGAGGGGCCGCCCCAGTGGTTGGCGACGCCGAGCGTGTGGTCGAGCAGCAGCGCCGAAATCCCCCCGTGCACATATCCGGGCGGCCCCTGGTAGGGCAGGCCGAGCGTGACCGTGGCAGCGACCGAACCGTCGTCGTTGCCGCTGAGCGGCAGCGGCGGTGCGATGGCGTTCTCGGGGCCGGTGACCGGGTCGTGGCGGTTGACGCCCTCCCCGGCCCACATGGCGACGAGGCGTTCCTTCAACGGCGGGGCGTGCGAGTCGAGATGGTCGGCCAGCGCGTGCAGCGTGCCTGCCACCCGGCGGAGATCGGCGTCCGCCGTGTCACCCGCGCCGAGCAGCGAGGCGATCACCCTGCGGGCCGCGGTCACCGCGGCGTCGAGGCCGTCCTCGCGGGTGTCGGCGATCAGGGCCGGCCCTCCGTCGGGGCGGGCGGTTCGCTGACCGGCGGGCTGAGCCGTGGGCTGATCGGTGGGCTCGGCGCTGGACTCGGCGGCGGGCTGCTGCGCGCCGGGCTCAGCCGTGGGCTGCGCGGTGGTCTCAGCCGTGGGCTGCGCGGTGGTCTCAGCCGTGGGCGTTCCGGGCTCGGTGGTCATGACCGCACCGCCGCGGTGCCGTGGCTCAGCACAGGTGCGCCGTCGCGTTCCGGGCAGGTCGTCTCCAGGGTGAGTGTGCCGCCCTCGCGCCACACCGCGGTACGGAGGGTCTCTCCCGGCAGCAGCGGCCCCGCGAACCGGACCGAGAGCCCGGTCAGGGCGTCGGTGTCCCCGCCCAGCACTCCGTCGGCCAGGCTCTTGGCCACCACCCCGTACGACGCCAGCCCGTGCAGCAACGGCCGCTCGAAGCCGGCGGCTGCCGCGGACTCCGGGTCCACGTGCAGCGGGTTGAGGTCGCCGTTGAGCCGGTAGAGCAGCGCCTGCCCCGGTGTGGTCCGTGCGTCGATGACGTGGTCCGGTGCCCGCCCCGGCGGCTGCCAGGTTTCCTCCGTACCGGGGTCGCCGCCGAAGCCGCCCTCGCCCCGGGCCCAGATGTCCATGGTGGCGCTCCACAGCGGCACACCGTCCGGATCGGCGGCGCTCTGTTCGAGGGTGACCAGTGCGGCCTTCCCCTTGTCGCGGAGTCCGGTCACCGTGGTGGTGATGTCCGCGGTGCCCGAGGCCGGGAGCGGCCTGTGCACGGTCAGGCTCTGTCCGGCGTGCAGCATTCCGCGCGGGTTCAGGTCGAGGCCGGGCAGGTCCATCGGCGGCGCCGTCTGCTCGCCCGCGGAGGGTCCGCGGCCGGCCACCATCGCGAAGGTGGGCAGCACCCGGAGCCCGCGCTCGTAGGTGTACGGGAGTTCGGGGCCGGTGGCCGCGTCCGCGCCGGCGCCCAGCGAGAGGTGGTAGAGGAGGACGTCCCGCGCGGTCCAGCTCACGCGGTCGGCCGGTGTGCTGGCGCCGAGCGCCTTGTCGGGATCGATGGGCATCGTCGCTGTTCCTTCGTTCCGTGTTCGGGTGCCGGTCCGTTCCCTGTCCGGGTGACGGCCGGCGGGGTTCTCAGGTACGGGCGGGCGGCGCGGGGTCGCGGGAGAGCCCGAGCAGGCGTTCGCCGATGATGTTCAGCTGGACGTCCGTGGTGCCGCCCGCGATCGAGAGGGAGCGGGTGTTGAGGAACATCCAGGTGGCGGTGCGCGGTGCGGAGGTACGCAGTGACTGCGGCCCGTCATCCGGGCCGGACTCCGGTGCGGGCGTCACGGTCAGCGCGTCGGACCCCTGCCAGTCCATCGCGGTCTCCCACACCTGCTGGATGTGTTCCACGCCGAGGAGTTTGGCGACGCTGGATTCGGGCCCCGGCTGTCCTCCGGCCAGCGAGCGCAGCGTCTGGCGCAGGGCGAGCAGCCCCGTCGACTGGGCGTCGCAGAGGATCTGGCCGAGGGTGCTGAGCCGCTGTTCGCCCGGCTCCTGCCCAGAGGCGTCCTGGACGAGTGCGAGCAGCGTCTCTCCCCCGGAGCCGAGCGAGGAGTTGTTCGAGAGGGAGACCCGCTCGTTGGCCAGGGTGGTGCGGGCGAGTTTCCAGCCGTCCCCCTCACCGGCGACCAGCATCTCGTCGGGCACGAAGACCTCGTCGAGGAAGACCTCGTTGAACAGCGCCTCTCCGGTGAGTTCCCGCAGCGGGCGGATACCGATCCCGGGGCTGCTCATGTCCAGGAGGAAGTAGGAGATCCCCTTGTGCCGGGGTGCGTCCGGGTCGGTCCGGGCCAGGCAGATGCCCCAGTCGGCCTGGCGTGCCATGGACGTCCAGACCTTCTGGCCGGTGAGTTTCCAGCCGCCTTCGGTCTTCTCGGCCCTGGTGCTGAGCCCGGCCAGGTCCGATCCGGCGCCCGGCTCGCTGAACAGCTGGCACCAGACGAGGTCGCCGCGCAGCGTCGGCGGCAGGAAGCGCGCCTGCTGTTCCTGGCTGCCGTGCTGGATGAGGGTGGGCACCACCCAGCCGCCGATGATCATGTCGGCCGGTTCCAGGCCGGCCGCGCTCAGCTCATCGGCGATGACGAGCTGCGCCACCGCGTCGGCGCCCTTGCCCCAGGGGGCGGGCAGATGCGGTGCGGTGTAGCCGTGGTCGGCGAGGTAGGTGGTGCGCTCGGCGCCGTCCAGGGCGGTGGCGGGCCGCAGTTCCTCCCGTATCCCGGCACGGACCGTCTCGGCCTCGGGCGGGAGGTCGACGGAGAGCCTGCGCCTGGTGCCGCCCCGGGTCAGTTCGGCGACCCGGCGCTGCCAGGCCGCGGTCGGGCCGAGCAGGATACGGAGGGTCTGGGCCCGGCGCAGCCCGAGGCCGGCGTCGTGCTCCCAGGTGAAGCCGATGCCGCCGAGTGTCTGCACACAGTCCTTCGCTGTGGTGAAGGCCGCCTCGACGCTCGTCGCGCCCGCGACCGCTGCCGCGAGTGCGGCCTCATCGGCGGTCGCGACGGCGCCGGGCTCCTGGGCGCGGGCCGCGTCCCAGGCGCAGGCGCGGGCCTGTTCGGCGCGGGCCGCCATCCGTGCGCAGCGGTGCTTGACGCCCTGGAACTGCCCGATCGGCCGCCCGAACTGCTCGCGCACCTTCGCGTAGTCGGCGGCGGTGGCGGTGGCCCGGTCGGCCAGCCCTGACGCCTCGGCGGCGAACAGCGTGGCGGCGAGGTCCAGCGGCAGCCGGGGGGCGATGGCGTCGAGCAGCCGGTCCGCGTCGAGCGGCAGCCGCTCGACGGTCACACGGGCCAGGCGGCGGGTCGGGTCGTGGCCGTCGATGGGGGTGACCTCGGCCTCGGTACGTGACACGGCGGCCCAGAGGGTCTGGCCTTCCGACTCGACCGGCAGCACGAACACATCGGCGAGGCCGCCGCCGAGTACCGGCGCTGAGGTGCCCGAGACACTCAGGGTGCCGGCCGGGTCGCGGGTCGCTCGCAGTGTGCCGGGGCTGAGGGCCGTGGCTCCGACCGCGCTGCCGTCCGCCAGCCGCGGCAGATGGGTACGGTGGCCGGCCCGGTCCAGGATCGCGCTGGTGAGCACGGTGGACAGGAACGGTCCGGGGGTGAGGTGGCGGCCCAGTTCCTCGGTCACCAGGGCGAGTTCGGGCATTCCGTACCCAGCGCCGACCTCCTCGGGGAGATGCAGGCCGAACAGGCCCTGGTCGGCCAGAGCGGTCCAGAACGGCGGAAGCCGCTCGGAGTCCGCGTCGACCGCGGCGCGGACGACGGCCGGGGTGATGTGCCGTGCGGCGAAGCCGCGGACGGAGTCGCACAGATCGCGGTGCTCCTCGGTCAGTGCCATGGTCATGGTGGATCAGATCCGTTCGATGATCGTGCCCGTGGCGTGGGCTCCGCCGGCGCACATGGTGATGAGGGCGGTCGACTTGTCGGACCGTTCGAGCTCGTGCACCGCCTGGGTGAGCAGCCGGGCACCGGTGGAGCCCACGGCGTGTCCCAGGGCGATGGCGCCGCCGTTGACGTTGACCCGGTCCATGTCGGCCTTGTGGGCGCGGGCCCAGGCCAGTACGACGGAGGCGAACGCCTCGTTGATCTCGACCAGGTCGATGTCGGAGAGCGACATTCCGGCCCTGCGCAGTACGTGGTCGGTGGCGGCGATGGGCCCGTCGAGGTGGTAGTAGGGGTCGGAGCCGATCAGCCCGGAGGCGATGATGCGGGCGCGGGGGCGCAGTCCGAGCTCCCGGGCGCGCTCGGCGCTCATCAGCAGGACGGCCGCCGCGCCGTCGCTGATCTGCGAGGAGTTGCCTGCGGTGTGGATCCCGTCGGGCACCACGGGGCGCAGTGCGGCCAGCCCGTCGGCGGTGGTCTCCCGCAGCCCCTGGTCCCGGGTGACTTCGGCGGTGCCGCCCGGCGTACCGTCCGGCCCGGGGGCGGGCGCCTGTACGGGGACTATCTGGCTGTCGAAGCGGCCGGCCGCCCAGGCTGCGGCGGCCCTCTGCTGGGACGCCAGGCCGAGGGCGTCGGCGTCGGCGCGGGTGATGCCGTGCTCGCGGGCGATGCGTTCGGCCGCTGTGAACTGGTCGGGCATGTCGAGTGCCCAGTTGTCCGGCGTGGGGGATCCGGTGTCCGGCGTGCGCGCCTGGCCGAGGAAGACGCGGCTCATGGCCTCCACGCCGCAGCCGATCCCGGCGTCGATGGCGCCCGACGCGATCAGTCCTGCCACCAGGTGGACGGCCTGCTGGGAGGAGCCGCAGGCGCAGTCGATGGTGGTGCAGGCGGTGGTGTACGGCAGGCCGTTGTGCAGCCATGCCGTACGGGTGACGTTGTTGGACTGCTCTCCCGCCTGGGTGACACAGCCGCCGATCACCTGTCCCACCTCGTCGGGTGCGATGCCGGCGCGTTCGACGACACCCCGCTGCGCGGCTCCGAGCAGTTCCGCAGGGTGCAGTCCTGACAGGACGCCGCGGCGGCGTCCCACCGGGGTACGCACGGCTTCGACTATGACGGCCTCAGGCATGGGTTCTCCTCGCTGGGTGGCCGCAGGACAGCGGCCATCACAGCAAAACTAGAATGAATTCTCGTTCAGGACAAGAGCGGGACGGGCGAATCTGTCGCAGTGTCAGAAATCCTCGGGCCCGCGCAGGGTGACCTCGGCGCCCCCGTCGACGTACACGACCTGACCGGTCATGTGGGTGTTCTCCGGCGCGATCAGCCAGCCCAGGACGTGTGCCACGGCCTCGGGCGCCGCGTGTCCGTTCAGCGGCATGGGGACGGCCTGGCGAATCACTTCGAGCATCCGCTCGTCGTCGACCAGCGCGGCCGACATCGGCGTCAGCACCACACCGGGGGCCACCGCGTTGAGCGCGATCCCGGCGTCGGCCCAGCCCGGCGCCACACACGTACGCCGGACCCACTGGGCGAGCGCCGCCTTCGTCGAGGGGTAGAGCTTCTGCGCCTCGTCCAGGGCGACCACCTCGTCCGCCCGTGCGAGGGCCGCGGCCTCGTCACCGGCCAGACAGGCGGCCACGGTCCGCGGATCGTTCGGCTGCGTACCGGAGATGGAGCCGACCACTCCGACCCGCGGCTGCTCCGCCGCGGCGAGCTCCGGGCGCAGCGCGGTCACGAGTTCGGTGGTGCCGAAGTAGTTGACGCTGACCATCAGCCGGCCGGGCTTCGCCACCCCGGCGCAGGTGACGAGCGCGTCGAGGACACCGCCGCAGCGTTCCCTGATCCCGGCGGCCGCTTCCCGGCGCCCTTCGGGCGTGGAGAGGTCGGCGCAGACCTCGGCGCCGGCCAGGTCGACACCGATCACCGTGTCCCCGCGTGCGGTGAGCTGGGCGGCGAGGGCGCGGCCGATTCCGGATGCGGCGCCGGTGACGGCGACGTGGCGTGTCATGTGGTTCTCCTTGGTGAGGATGCCGCTGGGTCTCTCGGCAGCGCGAGGCGGTACCGCTTCCCCGGGGCGCTCCCGCGCCGCTCGTGCTGACGGCGGACGTTAGCGGGCGCGGGATCGGCGCACGCGCTTCCTCCCGGTGACCGGGAGGAAGCACCCGCACGCGCCCGTTCCACCGCGCCCCGGTACCACTGAGCGGGACGGGCCCACCGAAGCGGGGCCGGCTGCGGTTCACTGGCCGCGATACGGTTCCGGCCGACGTACAGGCGTACGGGCGCATCGCGACGCACCCGGGCACGGCCAGGGCGGCCCGGGTCGCGGCCCGCTCCGTCCGCTCCGGTCCGGGCCGCCGGCCGCCCCCGTCTCAGACCAGGTTGTCCTCGACCGTGAGGCCGAACACGCCCTTGCCGTACATCGCCAGCGTGCGCGGCGCGTCGTTCGCCACGTGCACGCTGCCCGCGTGGGCGTCCCGCCAGGCGCGTTCGACGGGGTTGCCGCGCTTGAGGGAGTTGCCGCCCGCCGTCTTGAAGAGGATGTCGACCGCTTCCAGTGCCCGCTCGGTGGCGCGCACCTGGTCCCGGCGGGTCCGCAGCCGCAGTTCCATGGGGATCTGGCCGCCGCTCGCCGCGCAGGCGTACAGCTCACCGATGTTGCGGTCCGTCTGGAGGATCGCGGCGTCGATCTCGGAGGCCGCGCGCGCCACCGCGACCTGCGCGAACCCGTCCTCGGTGAAGCGTCCGCCGCCCAGGCTCCGCCGGAGCCGGTCGCTCGTGGCGTCGACGTACGAGCGGTAGCAGCCGGCCACGGCGCCGACGACGGGTGCGGTGATCGTGGACGTGAAGACGGCGCCGAACGGCATCCGGTACAGCGGCCCCGGGTTCACCTGCTGTCCCGGCCCGCGCAGCCTGGAGTGCTCGTAGTTGCGCAGGGTCCGGTGCTCGGGGACGAAGACCTTGTCGGCCACGATGTCGTTGCTCGCGGTGCCGCGCAGCCCGATGACGTCCCAGACGTCGAGGATGCGGTAGTCCGCACGCGGCACCAGGACCGTGAAGAAGTCGACCGGCCTGCCCTCGGCCCCCACCACCAGTGCGCCGAGCAGCGCCCAGGAGGCGTGTGCGCAGCCCGAGGAGAAGCTCCAGCGGCCGCTCAGCTCGTAGCCGCCGTCGACGTGGGTGAGCCGGCCGACCGGGGCGTACGAGGACGAGACCAGGGTGTCGGGGTCCGGGCCCCACACCTCGTCCTGGGCGCGCTCGGGGAAGAGCCCCAGCTGCCAGGCGTGCACACCGAGGACGGAGGCCACCCAGCCGGTCGAGCCGCAGGCGCCGGAGACCTCCCTGACCACCTCGTAGAAGTGTGTGGGGTCGCTCTCGGACCCGCCGTACCGCTTCGGCTGGAACATCCGGAAGAATCCGGCGGCGGTGAGTTCGCCGATGCTCTCGGCGGGGACCGCCCGGTTCTCGTCGGTTGCTCCCGCGCGGGCCGCGATGGCGGGGAGCAGCGGGCGGACCGACTCCAGAACGTCGTTGCTCGCCATGTGTCCTCCCAGGGTGTCGGAACTGCCGGAGCCGATGGTGCGCCGTCCCCGCCGCCCCGCACCCCGGCGGTTCCGGTCAGTGGGACTCGCCGGGCGCCCGCCCGCGGCCCCGGCCTACGTTGCGGCAGGAGGAAACCGGGCTCTCAAGGGATGGGTGAGCATGACCGCAGTGGAGTCTCAGAACGACGTGGTCCGCAGCATCGAGGCCGCGGCGGCGCCGGCCCGCTTTGCCCGTGGCTGGCACTGTCTGGGCCTGGCCGAGAGGTTCAAGGACGGTTCGCCGCACGCGATCCACGCCTTCGGGCAGAAGCTGGTCGTCTTCCGGAGCGGTGACGGCTCGCTGAACGTCCTGGACGCCTACTGCCGGCACATGGGCGGTGACCTGTCGCAGGGCACGGTCAAGGGCGACGCGCTGGCCTGCCCGTTCCACGACTGGCGCTGGGGCGGTGACGGCCGCTGCCGGCAGATCCCCTACAGCCGCCGGGTCCCGCTCAGGGCGCGCACGGCCGCCTGGATCACCATGGAACAGGACGGTCTGCTGTTCCTCTGGAACGACCCGGAGGGCAATCCCCCGCCGCCGGACGTGACGATCCCGCGGATGGAGGGGGCGGGCCGCGACGACTGGACCGACTGGCTCTGGAGCGAGATCACCGTCGAGGCCAACTGCCGTGAAGTCGTCGACAACGTGGTGGACATGGCGCACTTCTTCTATGTGCACTACTCCTTCCCGACCTACTTCAAGAACGTCTTCGAAGGGAACGTCGCCACCCAGTTCCAGAAGGGCGTCGGCCGCGAGGACATGCGCCCCCAGGCCACCGGGGACGAGCCGAAGCTCCTCGGGAACACCTCGGTCGCGTCGTACCACGGTCCGTCGTTCATGATCGACGAGCTGACGTACCACTACGACAGCACGGACCTCAACTCCATCCTCATCAACTGCCACTACCCCGTGGACGAGAACTCCTTCGTGCTCCAGTACGGCGTGATGGTGCAGCGCGGCGACGCCCTGGAAGGCAGCGCGGCGGACGAACTGGCGGCGAAGATGGCCGACTTCATCAAGCTCGGCTTCGAGCAGGACGTGGCCATCTGGAAGAACAAGACCCGGATCGACAATCCGCTGCTGTGCGAGGAGGACGGCCCGGTCTACCAACTGCGCCGCTGGTACGAGCAGTTCTACGTGGATGTCGCCGACGTCCGGCCCGACATGGTGGAGCGCTACGAGTTCGAGCTCGACACGGACCGGCCCATCGAGGCATGGCGCCAGGAGGTCGAGGAGAACCTCGCGCGCAAGGCCGCCGAGGGCGCAGGATCCGAAGACGCCGAAACCGAAAACGCCGCCGCCGAGGCCGCCGGAACCGGGACCACCCGCACCGGGTCGCCGCGGTGACGCGGCAGGACAACCGGCTGCTGGACGCACCCATGCGGCCGGTGGTGTGCGAGCGGTGCGCGGCCACCGTGCTGGTCCGCAAGGGGAGTTGGCACCAGACCAGCATCCAGTGGGACGGCGCGGCCATGGACGCGTGCGAGGAGAGGCGGTCGACCGTGACGGTCGACGGTGAACGGAGCGGCACCCGGCTCGAAACCTGCGGCCGGCTGCGTGACACGGTCCGCCGGGCCGCGCTGGACGGCGTCATCGACGTACCGGACCCGGGGGCCGGCGACCAGGAGGACACACTGTGAGCGGCACCAACGACACCCGCACCACCCGCGCCCGGACCGTCGACAGCCGTACCTACGGGCCGTGGGCGGTCGTCGCGGGCGGCTCGGAGGGGGTGGGCGCCGCCTTCGCCCACCAGTTGGCCGACGCCGGTATCAATCTGGTGCTGATCGCCCGGAAGCCCGCACCGCTCCAGGAGACGGCGGAGCAGGTACGCGCGAAGGGGGTCGAGGTCCGCACCCTCGAACTCGACCTGCTCGACCCCGGAGCGCTGGCGGCCGTACGCGAGGCCACCGACGGCCTGGAGGTCGGGCTGCTGGTCTTCAACGCGGGCGCGAACAGTTACGGCCATGAGTTCGTCACCGGCGATCTCGACGGCGTACAGGGTGTCATCGACCTCAACATCACCGCGCAGCTCCGGCTGACCCACCACTTCGGCGCGCTGATGAAGGAGCGCCGCCGCGGCGGAATCCTCCTGGTCGGCTCGCTCGCCGGCTATCTGGGCCAGGCTCACATGAGCATCTACTCGGCGGCGAAGGCGTTCAGCAGGATCTTCGCCGAAGGGCTGTGGCTGGAGCTCGGGGAGTACGACGTCCAGGTGCTGGAGCTGGTGCTCGGCGTCACCCGGACCCCCGCCATGGTCCGGGCCGGCCTCGACTTCACCCTCCCGGGCCTCCGGGTCGCCGAGCCGGACGACGTGGCACGCGAGGGGCTCGCCCATCTCCACGAGGGGCCGGTGTGGATCGCGGGCGGCAACGAGGAGACCGCGGCGCGGCGCGGCGGGCCCGACCGGGCCGCGCTGGCGGCCGGCGCGCACGAGGCGTCCAAGCGGCTGCTGCGCCGCACCTGAGCACCGTCACACCACCGCCTCCTCCTCAACGAAAGGTGCGCCGATGCGCATCGGCATTGTCAGCCCCGTCGTGACCCAGGTCCCCGGCGGGCACGCGGAGTGGGAACGCTCCGCGGGCATCGAGGAACTCGCCCGCGTCGCGCGCGCCGCGGACGCTCTGGGCTTCCACCACCTCACCTGCAGCGAGCATGTCGCCGTCCCGGCCGATGTCGCCGTACAGCGGGGCGGGACCTACTGGGATCCGCTGGCGACCCTCGGCCATCTCTCCGCGGTCACCGAGCGGATCCGGCTGGCGACGCAGGTACTCGTGCTCGGCTACCACCACCCGCTGGAGATCGCCAAGCGCTACGGCACACTCGACCGGATCAGCGGCGGCAGGCTCGTCCTCGGGCTCGGTGTGGGCAGCCTGGAGGAGGAATTCGCCCTGCTGGACGCCCCGTTCGAGGAGCGCGGGGCGCGCGCGGACGACGCGCTCGCGGCGCTGCGCGCCTCGCTGTCCCGGCGCGAACCCGCGTACCACGGCGCCTTCTACGACTTCGATGGCTTCGTCGTCGAACCGCACGCCGTGCAGGACCGGGTCCCCCTGTGGATCGGCGGGCGCACCCCGCGCTCGCTGCGCCGGGCCGTGACGTACGGCCAGGGATGGGTGCCCTTCGGGCTGCCGGTGGACCGGCTGGCGGAGATGCTGGGCGGCAGGGAACTCCCCGAGGATTTCGACGTGGTGCTGTCCGCGGGGCGCGTCGATCCGTCCGGGGCCCCGGAGGCCGCCGTACGGGCGGTGCGGCGGGTGCGGGAGGCCGGAGCCACCGTGGTGAGCGTCGGCATCGACGCGCGGTCGGCCGCGCACTACTGCGAGCAGCTGGAAGCCCTGTGGGCACTGACCGGGAAGACCGACTGACCGCCCCAGGAGCAGGAGACAGACATGGACGACACCGCGCGGCGGATCGCCGCCCTGGAGGCACGCCTCGCCCTGCTGGAGGACGAACGGGAGATCGCCCGGCTGATCGCTTCGTACGGGCCACTGATCGACAGTGCGGAAGCCGAAGCCGTCGCGGCCCTCTGGGAGCCGGACGGTGTGTACGACGTCGACGAACTGCTGATGACGGGCCGCACCGAGATCGCCGCGATGGTCGGCTCCGAACGGCACGGACAGTGGGTCTCCGGCGGCTGCGCGCATGTCGTGGGACCGCCCCGTGTGACGGTGACGGGCGACGAGGCGGTGGCGGTCTGCCATTCGCTGATGGTCGTACACGACGCGAGCGGCTTCACCGTACGCCGGGCCACCGCCAACCACTGGCGGCTGCGCCGGAGTCAGGACGGGTGGCAGGTGACGTACCGGACCAACCGCGTACTGGACGGACGGCAGGAGTCACCCCGGCTGCTCGCGTCGGGCTTCGGCTCCGGGACGTGAAGTGAATTGACGTGAAGTGACGTGAAGTGACGGAGACGACCGGATCCGGCGGACCGTAACCACCCGAACGTAAGCGCCCGGCCGCCCGTGGAGCCCGTGGCGTCGTCAGTCGTCGTCACCGGTCGTCGTCACCGAGCGACATGCCCCGGAGCAGCAGGGTGCAGGCGAGGCGCAGATCGGCCTCCGCGTCCGGCATGGAGATACGGCCGTTGAGGCTGGACTGCAGGATGCCGAACCAGACCTGGAGCAGCAGCCGTACGACGGCGAGATCGTCGGCGGTCGGCCTGTCGACCCCGGCCGCGGCGAGCAGCACCGTACGGAAGGTGGAGTCGATCCGGGCGACATCGGTCACGACGGCCGCGTTGGCCGCGTTCGACGACTGGATCATGGCCTTCGCCAGGGCCGGCTTGCTCAGCAGTGACCGGTTGGCGCGGACGAGCACCCCGAAGACCCGTTCAGCGGCGTCCGCCGTGCTGGGGGGACGCCTGGCGATGCCCTCGCTCATCCGGTCGACCTGGTCCGCCATCACACCCACGAACAGATGGATCTTGGACGGGAAGTAGCGGTAGAGGGTCCCGATCGCGACCCCGGCCCGCTTGGCCACCTCGTGCATCTGGACGCGGTCGAGGTCCTTCTCGGTGGCGAGCTCCTCGGCGGCCTCCAGGATCCGGACATGGCGGGCCCGCTGCTCGACCGAGCTCGGTTCGACCGCGGCTCTGCCCGCTGCGACTCTGGGCACCATTCCTCCACCGTGTCATGGTCCGACCGGCCGAGGATACCCAGCCGGGCCGCACCGGGCCCACCTGCCTCTCCGCCCGGCTCCCGGGCGGAGCGCTCACCGCGCGGGCGGCGGATGCGAAAGACCGCTCAGCAGCATCCGGCAGCCGAGCCGCAGATCGGACTCCACCTCGGGCATCGAGATCCGCCCCTGGAGCCCCGACTGGAGTACGCCGTACCAGAGTTGGAGCAGCAGCCGCAGCCGCGCCTGGTCCCCGGGCGTGGGGTGTTCCAGGCCGATGACGTCCAGGAGGACGGTGCGGATGCCGCCGTCGGTGGCCGCGGCTTCGGGCACTTTGGCCACCTCCGCGTTGTTGGCGGACGTGAGCATGGCGGTCGCCAGCGCCGGGCGGCGCAGCAGCGCCCTGCTGGCCTGCTGGAGTACGGCGAACGCGGCATCGCAGGGCGGCAGCCCCGGGGTCGGCCGGCGCCGGCCGAAGGTGTCGCCGAGACGGTCGATCTGGTCGGCCAGTACGCCGACGAACAGATGCGTCTTGGACGGGAAGTAGCGGTACAGGGTCCCGATCGCCACGCCTGCCTGTTTGGCCACCTCATGCATCTGCACGCGGTCGAGCCCGTGGAGTGAGGCGAGGTGGGCGGCGGCCTCCAGCAGCCGCAGCCGCCGGGCCTGCTGGCCCGGCGAGCTGGGCTCCGCGGCCGCCCGGTTCTCGGCAACTCTGGGCACCGGCTTCCCCGTTCGTCGGCTTTCGGCGTGATGGACCAGGTCTGGGTCAGTGCGCGGACATCGCCGCCCGCGACACTGGCTGCCCCCAGCCGACACCAGATCGGCCCGCTGTGCGGGTTTCCTTCCGGTGAGTGGGACAGCGGGCGGGCCTGTGACCCGTTCTGCGGTTGATTCGTGCGGGCAGGAATCCGTCCCTCGCCGGACACTCCGGCGCGTGGCGAACAGGCACACAGGGAGAGCAGGCACTCATGGAGGAGGAGCGGTGAGCGGAACCCCGCAGGACCTGGAGACGGAGTGCGACGTACTGGTGGTGGGATCCGGTGCGGGCGCGCTCACCGGCGCGTACGCGGCCGCGGCCGGAGGGCTCGATACGACGGTGATCGAACGCACCGCGCTGTTCGGCGGCACCTCCGCCTACTCGGGCGCGGCCTGCTGGCTCCCCGGCAGCCGTGTGCAGTCCAGGGCCGGGGCCGGCGACTCCACGGAGCTGGCCCGTGCCTACCTGCGGGCGCTGCTCGGTGAGGAGACGGCCGACCGGCAGGACGTCTTCGTCGCATACGCCCCGGCCGTGGTCGACCTCCTGGAGCAGAACCCTGACATCGCCTTCGCCTGGCAGGCGTTCCCGGACTACTTCGCGGCGCCGGGCCGGCTCGACCGGGGGCGTTCGATCGTCCCCGTCGACCTGCCCGCCGAAGCCCTGGGCGAGCTGCTCCCGCTGGTACGGCCGGCCGTCGACCGGGACCGGGCGGGCCTGGGCCAGCCCGGTACGCCGCTGACAGCGGGCCGCGCCCTGATCGGCCGGCTGCTGCTGGCCCTGAACGGCACCGGCCGGACCACGCTCAGGACCCGTACCTCGCTGCGGAGCCTGGTCGTGGAGGACGGCCGGGTCGTCGGTGTGCGCGCGGAGAGCGACGGCCGGACGGTCACTCTCCGGGCCCGTCGCGGGGTCCTGCTGGCGGCGGGCGGCTTCGAACGTGACGCGGCGATGCGCACCGAGGAGGGCGTACCGGGTGACGCCTCCTGGAGCATGGCGCCCAGCGGCAGCAACACCGGCGATCCCATCCGGGCGGCGGTCGCCGCCGGGGCCGCGACCGCGCTGATGGACGAGGGGTGGTTCTGCCCCGCCGCCGAGGGCCCGGACGGCGCGGTGTCGTTCGTCCTGGGGTTGCGCGGCGGACTGTTCACGGATGCGTCGGGAGCGCGGTTCGCCAACGAGTCGCTGCCCTACGACCGGATGGGCCGCGCCATGGCCGCCGATCCGGCCGGCCGCATACCGGCCCACTTCGTCTTCGACTCCCGTGAGGAGGGGGCGCTGCCCGCGATCGCCGTCCCCGGTCTCGATCCGCGCGCCTGTCTGGAGTCCGGGGTGTGGGTCAGGGCCGATACGGTCGACGAGCTGGCGCACCGTATCGGCGTCCCGGCCGCCGCGCTGGGGCGGACCGTGGAGGAGTTCAACGCCAGTGCACGGTCCGGCACCGACCAGGCGTTCCACCGCGGCGAGGACCCCTACGACCTGTTCTTCACCGGTCCCGCTGCGGACGGTGTGCCCAATCCGTGCCTGCGGCCGCTGGACCGGCCGCCCTACTACGCCGCCCGGATCGTCCTCGGTGACCTGGGCACCAAGGGCGGGCTGCGCACCGACACGGACGCCCGGGTGCTGCGCGCGGACGGTTCGCCGATCGAGGGTCTGTACGCGGCGGGCAACACCGCCGCCTCGCTCAGCGGCAGCGTGTACCCGGGCCCCGGCATCCCGCTCGGCACCGCGATGACCTTCGCCGCCCTCGCGGTGCGGCATCTGTCCGGCGGCGTGTGACCGTACGCTCCGTCCGGCCGCCCGGTAGTGCGGGGGGGGGCGGACGCACCACTACGAGGCCGGGCGTGATCGCACCGGCCTCGTAGTGAGGGGCCCAGGGGCCCGAGTCGTGATGGGCCCAGCTGCCCGAACAGGGGTGGGCCGGGGGTCCGGTTGCTCAGGACCGCGGCGCGAAGGCCGCGAGCGGCTCGGTGCCCGACCAGTCGTGGCCCCAGTAGCTGTCGGCCGTGATCTCCTCGGCCGTGTAGTGGGCCTCGTCGACGAGCAGGCCGTCGGTGCCGTACTCGATGTCCCAGCCGCCCGGCGCCCGCACGTAGAAGGACACCATCTTGTCGTTGGTGTGCCGGCCGAGTGTCGAGGAGAGCGAGAAGCCGTGCTGGTGCACCCGGTCGAGCGCGATCCCCACGGCGTCCAGGCTGTCCACCTCGACCATCAGATGCACCATGCCGGGCGCCTCACCGTGCGGGGCGGGCACGACCGCGAGGCTGTGGTGGCGCTCGTTGACCCCCATGAAGCGCACCCGGCGCACCGGCCCCGCCGCGCCGGGACCGCCGAGCCGCATCGCGCCCCGCGGCAGGAAACCCAGCACCTCGGTGTAGAAGGCGAGCGTCTCCTCCATCCGGGTCGTGGGCAGCACCACATGTCCCATACCTGCTCCGGCGGTGACGAACCGCTGGCCGGTGCCGGTCAGCAGCGGACTGTGGTCGAGGATCGGGGCGAAGAAGACTTCGAGCGGGGTGCCGCCCGGATCGCTGAAGGCGATCGCCTCCTCCACTCCGCGTTCCGCCGCCTCATCGGCGGAGAGCTGACGGACCGCCGTACCTGACTTCTCGACGGCCTGCCGGACCCGCGCGAGCGCGAACTGGTCGCGCACCTCCCAGCCCACGGCCTCCACCCGGTCGGTGCCCCCCGGCAGCACGGTCAGCCGTGCCCTGCGCTCGTCCATGCGCAGATACAGCGCTTCGGGGACGGGCCCCGACCCCGGGGCGAACCCGAGTGCCTCGACGGCGAGTTCACGCCAGCGGTCGAGGTGTCGGGTACGGACCGTGAGATATCCCAGTGCGAGGACATCCGCCATCTGTCTCAGCTCCATCGTCAGGTCTGGCCGGGTCCGGTCGGCCCGGCTCGGTCGGGGGTGCGGTACGGCATGGGCTCAGATCATCGAGCGCATCGGCCCCTGCGGAGGTTCGATACCGAGGTCGGTGAGCGCCGAGGCGTGGAACACCGAGCCGGGTACGTGGATGGCGTGGGCGAGACCGGTGTGCGCGTCGCGCCAGAAGCGCTGCACCGGGTTGTCCATCCGCATGGCGTTGCCGCCGGAGCGCGCGACGATCTCGTCCATCGCTCGGACCGCGCGCCAGGCGGCCTGGACCTGGGTGCGCCGGCCCACCGCCCGCTGCCCGAAGGTCACTTCACGGCCGGACGCGACGATGTCGTACATCCGGGAGAGATTGTCGAGCAGGGCCGCACGGGCGGCGGCGATCTCCGCCGCGGCCTCGCTGAGCGCGTACAGGGCGTGCGGGTCGTCCTTGATTTTGGTGCCGGCCACCGTGGTCCGGTGCCGCTGGTAGTCCACATGGTGCGCGAGCGCGCCCTCGGTGATGCCGATGACCGCCGATGTGATGCCCAGTGGGAAGGCGCAGGAGAACGGCAGCCGGTAGGCGGGGTTGGTGAGGCCGGCCTCACGGGCGGCGGTGCCGTCGACCACCTTGTTGTACGGGATGACACGGTGCTCGGGGACGAAGGCGTCGGTGACGACGATGTCCTTGCTGCCCGTGCCGCGCAGCCCGACGACGTCCCACGAGTCGTCGACGATCCGGTAGTCCGAGCGGGGCAGGATCAGGTGCAGGGACTGCGGGGGCGATACGCGTTCGCCGTCGGCGTCCGCCAGGAAGCCGCCCAGGAAGATCCACCGGCAGTGGTCCGTACCGGACGAGAACTGCCAGTGCCCGCTGAAGAGATAGCCGCCGTCGACCGGCCTGGCCAGGCCCATCGGGGCATAGGGCGAGGCGATCCAGGTGTCCTGGTCATCGCCCCAGACCTCCTCCTGGACCTTCGGATCGGCGAAGGCCATCTCCCACGGGTGCACCCCCACCACACCGCTGACCCAGCCGGTGGCGCCGTCCAGCGCCGCGATGCCCATCACGGTCTCGGCGAACTCTCTCGGATGCGCCTCCAAGCCCCCGTGTGTCTTCGGCTGGAGCATCCGCATGGTTCCCGCTTCGCGGAGCAGCGCGGCCGTCCGGTCGGTGAGGCTGCCCCTGGCCTCGTTGTCCGGGCCCAGCTCGCGGAGCTCATCGGCCCTGGCCACGATCTTGTCGAGTACGGTGTCCGCCATCTCTTCCTCTTTCGTCTGCTGCGCCGCGCCACTGCGGGGCAGGGCTTCTCAGGCGCCGACGGCGGCCTCGTTCTTCGGCTTGCTCTGCGGCTTGCTCTGCGCCTCGTTGTTCGCCTCGTGCTTCGCCGCCAGACCGACGGCGATCTCGATCAGCTGGTCCTCCTGGCCGCCCACCAGGTCCCGCCGTCCGGCCTCGATGAGGATCTCCGCGCCGGACACCCCGTAGCGCCGGGCCTGCCGGTCCGCGTGCTTGAGGAAGCTGGAGTACACACCGGCGTAACCCATGGTCAGCGAGAGCCGGTCGAGCAGGCACTCGCCGTCCATCACCGGGCGGACCACGTCCTCCGCCGCGTCGATGATCTTCAGCGTGTCGATGCCGGTACGGATGCCGAGCTTCTCCGTCACCGCGGCGAAGCCCTCGACGGGGGTGTTGCCCGCTCCGGCCCCGAAGCGCCGCGTCGAGCCGTCGATCTGGAGGGCCCCGGCCCGTACGGCGAGTACGGAGTTGGCGACACCCAGGCCGAGGTTCTCGTGCCCGTGGAACCCCACTTGCGCGTCGTCACCGAGTTCGGCGACGAGGGCCGCCACGCGGTCGCTGGTCTGCTCCATGATGAGCGCGCCCGCCGAGTCCACGATGTACACGCACTGGCAGCCCGCGTCGGCCATGATGCGGGCCTGGGCCGCCAGGGCCTCGGGCGGGCTGCTGTGCGACATCATCAGGAAACCGACGGTCTCCAGGCCGAGTTCGCGGGCCAGTCCGAAGTGCTGGACGGAGATGTCCGCCTCGGTGCAGTGGGTGGCGATACGGCAGATGGCGGCGCCGTTGTCGGCCGCGCGCCGGATGTCGTCCCGTACGCCGAGCCCCGGCAGCATGAGAAAGGCGATCCGGGCCCGGGTGGCGGTCTCCACCGCGGCCTTGATCAGTTCCTGCTCGGGGGTGTGGCTGAAGCCGTAGTTGAAGGACGAGCCGCCGAGTCCGTCGCCGTGGGTGACCTCGATGACGGGCACTCCGGCGTCGTCCAGGGCGGCCACGATGGAGCGGACGTGCTCGACGGTGAACTGGTGCTGCTTCGCGTGCGAGCCGTCCCGCAGCGAGGAGTCGGTGACCCGGATGTCCAGGTCTGCGCTGTAGGGCATGTGCAGGTGTCTCCCTCGGAGGAATGCGGGCGGGTGGGGACGCGCGTGGGGGCCGGCCTGCCGGGATGTGGCACGGTCAGGCACGGGCGGCGGTGATCCGCCGGGCGAAGCCCTCGCCGACCCTGGTGGCCGCGGCGGTCATGATGTCGAGGTTCCCCGAGTAGGGCGGCAGGAAGTCACCGGCACCCTCCACCTCCAGGAAGACCGCCACCCGGGCGAGCCCGCCGTTGCCGGGGCCCGCGTCGTCGAACTGCGGCTCGGCGCGCAGCCGGTAGCCGGGTACGTACGCGGCGACGTCGGCGACCATCCGGTGGATGGAGGCGGCGACGGCCGTACGGTCGGCGTCGTCGGGGAGCGAGCAGAACACGGTGTCCCGCATCAGCATGGGCGGCTCGGCCGGGTTGAGGATGATGATGGCCTTGCCCTTGCGGGCGCCGCCGATCCGCTCGATGCCCCGGCTGGTGGCATGGGTGAACTCGTCGATGTTCTGCCGGGTGCCCGGCCCCGCCGACGGTGAGGCGACGGAGGCCACGATCTCGGCGTACGCCACGTCGGTCACCCGGGACACGGCGTGGACGACGGGGATGGTCGCCTGGCCTCCGCAGGTGATGAGGCTGACGTTCGGGGCATCCAGGTGCTCGCCCTGGTTCACCGCAGGTACGACCGCGGGGCCCAGGGCCGCCGGTGTCAGGTCGACGGCCTGGATGCCCAGTTCGGCGTAGCGCGGGGCGTTGACCCGGTGCACATGGGCGGAGGTCGCCTCGAAGACGATGTCGGGGAGTTCGTCCTGCGACAGCAGCGGGTCCACCCCGGCCGATCCGGTCGTCAGGCCGTGGTCGGCGGCGCGCTTCAGCCCGGGGCTGTCCGGGTCGACCCCGATCATCCAGCGGGGCTCGATCGCTTCCGAGCGGAGCAACTTGTACATCAGATCGGTGCCGATGTTCCCGGAACCGACGATGGCTGCACTGGCCTTGGTCACTTCTCTCGCCTCACTGGGACTCGCCTCACTGGAAGGTGACGGACACGGAGCCGAGTCCGCCGAACTCGGCCTGGAAGACATCGCCGGGCCGGACGTCGATCGCCCGGGTGCACGAGCCGGGCAGGACGACCTGTCCGGCCTCCAGCCGTACCCCGAAGGCGGCGACCTTGCGGGCCAGCCAGGCGACGGCGTTGGTCGGATCGCCCAGCACCGCACGGGTGTTGCCGCGGGCGACCTCCCGGCCGCCCCGGCGCAGGACGGCCGGTACGTCCGTGAGATCCAGGTCCGCGGGGCGGACCCGGGCCGCACCGAGCACCAGGCCCGCCGACGACGCGTTGTCGGCGACGGTGTCGGGCAGCGCGATCCGCCAGTCCTTGATCCTGCTGTCGATCAGCTCGATGGCCGGTACGACGTACTCCGTCGCGGCGAGCACGTCGGCCGGCGTGCAGCCCTCGCCCGGCAGGGCTGCGCCCAGCACGAACCCGGCCTCGACCTCGACCCGGGGGAAGCAGTAGTCGGCGGCCGGTACGGGGACGTCCTCGGAGAGCTCCATGTCGGAGAGCAGATGGCCGTAGTCCGGCTCGTCCACCCCCATCATCTGCTGCATGGCTTCCGACGAGAGACCCACTTTGTGACCGCGCACCGTGGCGCCCTGGGCGACCTGTCTGCGGATGTTCGTCAGCTGGATCTCGTAGGCGTCGACCACGTCGATGCCGGGGTAGCCGTCCGTCAGCGGTGAGACCGGGGTACGGTCCCGGCGCGCCGCCCACAACAGATCTGCGGCTTCGGCACGTTGCGCCGCGTCGAGCATCGGGACCTCCTGGAACAGGATCGGGAAGGGAACAGGAACGGGAAGAGGGCGCGGATCCGGGCGGGCCGGCCGGCCGGTTACCGGAAAGGTTCCAGGCCGCGCGCGGTGAGCGGGAGCACGCTCCCGCTCAGTGGGAGTCGCGTCCGGCCGTGCGGCGCCGCCCCTGTTGCGCTACTCGGCGTCGTAGCTGACGCGGAGCTGTTCGGTCAGCGCCGTGGACTGGCAGGCGAGGATGTAGCCCTCGTCGAGATCCGCCTGCTCGAGTACCTCGTTGTGCTCCATCGTGACCTCGCCGGACAGGAGGCGGCAGGCGCAGGCGCTGCACGAGCCCTCCCGGCAGGAGAACGGCGCGTCCAGACCCGCTGCCAGCAGCGCGTCGAGGAGCTTGGTGCCGGCGGGCAGCGGCACCGTACGGGTCTCGCCGTCGAGCCTGACCTCCACCGAGCCCGCGGGGGCAGCGGTGCCCGTCGGGGCCGGGTCACCGGCCGATTCCGGTTCCGCGAACGGGTCGCCCGCCGACGAGGAGAAGCGCTCGACGTGCACCCGGCCCGGCGGGGTGCCGAGCCCGGTGAGGACCTCGACGACGGTGTCCATGAACGGGCCGGGACCGCAGACGAACGCCTCGGCTTCGGCGCGGGGCGCGGCCAGCTGGCGCAGCCCGGCCGCGGTGGGCAGGCCCTGGACCGACTCCAGCCAGTGCACGACGTGCAGCCGCAGCGGGTACGCCCGGGCCAGGGCGATCAGTTCGTCCCGGAAGATCACCGAACTCTCGTCCCGGTTGGCGTAGAAGAGAGTCACGGTGCCGGAGCCCGCGTGCAGCGCCGACTTGAGGATGGACATGACCGGCGTGATCCCGCTGCCCGCGGCGAACAGGACGAAGTCGGTGTCCAGGGTCGCCGGGGTGAACGTACCCGCGGGGCGCAGGACTTCGAGTGTGCAGCCCTCCTTGACCGTGTCGCAGATCCAGTTGGAGCCGTGGCCGCCCCGGGTGCGCTTGACGGTGATCCTCGGCTGCTCGCCGATGACCGGTGAGCTGGCGAGCGAGTAGCAGCGGGCCACGCTGCCGGGCCCGCCGCCGGCCTCGGGGATCCGGACGGTGAGGAACTGGCCCGGCCGGTAGGCGAACCGGCCCGCGTCACCGGGTTCCGGTTCGAGGACGAGCGAACAGGCGTCCGGCGTCTCGGCGATCACCTCGGCGACACGGACGCGCAGCGGACGGGGATATGACATCGGTCGGTCTCCTGGGTGTGCGACACGGCCTGGGGTCCTGCGTCAGGCCGGGCTGTTCTGGCGGGCCCGGGCCGCGTGCTGTGCGGCGATGTGGCCGAACACCATGGCCGGTCCGATCGTCGCGCCCGCCCCGGCGTACTCGCGGCCCATGACGGAGGCCGAGGTGTTCCCCGTGGCGTACAGGCCGGCGATCACGCTGTGGTCGGCGCGCAGTACACGGCTGTGTTCGTCACAGACGAGCCCGCCCTTGGTGCCCAGGTCGCCGACCTCGATACGGATGGCGTAGAAGGGGGCCCGGGTGATCTCGTCGAGGTTGGGGTTCTTCAGTGTCGGGTCGCCGTAGTAACGGTCGTAGGCGCTGTCGCCCCGGCCGAAGTCCTCGTCCCGGCCCGTGACGGCGAAGCCGTTGTACCGCTGGACGGTACGGGTCAGGGCGTCGGCCGGTACGCCGATGCGCTCCGCGAGTCCGGCCAGGGTGGCGTCCCGGTGGACGACTCCGCTGTCGTAGTAGCCCTGCGGGAACGGCGCTCCGGGCAGGACCTGGGCGAACGGGTACCGGGCGCGGGCCTTCGCGTCCATCACGAACCAGGCGGGGACGTGCCCGCCCGCGAGCTGGTCGTGGACGAAATTCACGTAGGGCGCCGACTCGTTGGTGAACCGCTCCCCCGCCGCCGACACGATGACGGACGGCGGGATGCAGCGCTCGGAGACCAGCGGGATCACGGCGCCCGACGGGTGCTTGACCGACGGCATCCACCAGGCGTCGTCCATCAGGTCCACGGCCGCGCCGGCCTGCTGTCCGGCGACGATGCCGTCCCCGACGTTCTCCGGGGCACCGGCGCTGACGTCCTCCTGGCCGCCGTCGGGCAGATGGCGTGCGCGCAGGCCCGCGTGGTGGTCGAAGCCGCCGCTGGCGAGCAGGACGCCCTGACGGGCCCGGATCCGCAGCATCCGGCCCTCGCGCTCCACGACCGCGCCGGTGACCGTGCCGTCGGCGCCGGTCAGCAGGGTGCGCATCGGGGAGCGCAGCCACAGCGGAACGCCCTGGTCCTTGAGTGCCATCCGCAGCCGGGCCACCAGGGCGCGTCCGCCGGTGGACATATGGCGCCGGCGGATCACGTTCGAGGAGACCCGCCAGGCCGCCACCAGGGAGGCGCGGCGGCCCTGCCAGGTCCGCTTGACCATGGCCAGGTCGTGGTAGTCCTTCGAGGTCAGCCAGAGGCCGAGCGGCCCCTTGAGGCTGTTGGGCCGCTGGTGGGCCTCGTCGTCGCCGAGCTTGCGGGTGTCGAAGGGCAGCGCTTCGATGGTGCGGCCGAGCGGGCGTCCGCCGCTCTCCTCCGGGTGGTAGTCGGAGTATCCCCTGACCCAGAAGAAGCGCAGATGCGCGCTGCGGTCGAGGAGTTCCATCAGCGGGGCGCCCTGGTCGACGAAGGCGTCGAGACGGGCCTGCGGCACCGTCCCCTCGGTGATGGCCTCCAGGTAGCGCAGTACGGATTCCCGGTCGTCGACGACGCCCGCGCGGCGCAGGGTGGGGTTGCCGGGGATCCAGATCCCGCCTCCGGAGATCGCGGTGGAGCCGCCGAACGTGCCGCCCTTCTCGACGATCAGTGTGTCGAGCCCGGCATCGGCCGCGGTCAGAGCCGCGGCCATGCCGCCGCCCCCGCTGCCGACGATCAGGAAGTCGACCTCCTGGTCCCAGCCGTCGGACCCGGTGCCGGGGTCCGTGGCGCGGGTGGTGTTCCCGGTCATCGCCCGCTCCCTTCGCGGGTGGATTCGCGGGTCAGGAAGGCGAGTACCGCGCTCTCGAAGGCCGCTTTCTGCTCGATCATCACCCAGTGCCCGCAGTCGGGGAAGACGTGGAGTTCTCCCCGGGGGAGGGTGCGCATCGGCAGGAGCGCCATGTCGACGGGGCTGACCCGGTCGTCCCGGCCCCAGGTCAGCAGGGTGGGCGCCTGCACCTTGTGCAGCATGGCCCAGTACGGCGCGGTGTCGGAGGCCGCCGTGGCCCGTGCGGCGAAGGCCGCCCTGCCGTACATCTCGCGGGCGCTCGCGAGGGTGTCCGGTGCGGTGGCCTGGGCCCAGCGCTCCTCGATGAGCTCTTCGGTGACCAGGGCCGGGTCGTACACCATGGAGTGGAGCCACCGCACCAGAGCCTCGCGGGTGGGGTTCTCGGTGAAGTCCATCAGCAGCCTGATGCCTTCGCCGGGGCTGGGGCTGAAGACGTTCTTGCCGATGCCGCCGATGGTGACCAGCCGGTCCACCCGCTCGGGGTGGCTGATCGCGAACCGGGTGGCGACGATCCCGCCCATCGAGTTGCCGACGATGTGCACCCTGTCGAGACCGAGCCCGTCGAGGAAGTCCGTCACACTCTGCTCGGCGGTCACCATGGGGTGGCCGCCGGCGGAGTCGCTGACCCCGAACCCGGGGAACTCCAGGATCAGGCAGCGGAAGTGCGCGGCGAAGAAGCCCAGGTTGCCCCGGTAGTTGCGCCAGCCGGTGACCCCGGGCCCCGACCCGTGCAACAGCAGCAGCGGCGGGCCTTCGCCGGCCTCGTGGTAGCGCAGGACGCCGCGGTCGGTGGCCAGTTCGCGCAGGGTGGATTCGTAGCTCGGGTCAGTGGTCATCGTCCGCCTCGGTCAGAAAAGGGAGGGGGTAAGTGCCGTCTTCAGGACCGTAGGCCGCCGGTCCCGGCCCCACGGGGCCCGTCCCGATCAGCGGGATCGGGTGGCCGTGCCGGGGCCCGTGCCCCGATCAGCGGGATCAGGCGCACGGGCCCTGTACGGCCGCGGTTCAGATCCACTCCCCGTCCCGGCCCGCGTTGGTCAGCCGGTCCATGAGCTCCGGCGACCAGGTGCGCTCCGGGATCTGTGCCTCGCGGCTGTTGCGGCGTACGGTCTCCCGCTCCGGGAACAGACTGCGGGACACCTCGCGGGCGGCGTTGGCCACGAGCGGGGCCACCCGTTCCAGCCGGGCGGTCCGCTCGTCGCCGCTGAGGGAGATGGCGGCCACCGGGCCGTCGGGTCCGCGCAGCGGCGCAGCGGCGCACGACACACCGGGGAGCGCTTCGCCCCGGTCGAAGGCGAGGCCGTGCCGCCTCCTGATGCGGTCGAGTTCCTGCCGGAGTGCCGGCAGGTCGGCGATGGTGCGTTCGGTGCGGCGAAACAGCACCTCGGGCAGGAGTGTGTCCACCAGCTCGGGTTCGAGCCAGGCGAGGATCGCCTTGCCCACCCCCGTGGCGTGGGCGGGCGCGTGCCCGCCGACCCGGGACGGCAGTCCGCTGGCGAAGCGGCCGCCGATCTTGTCGAGGTATACGACTTCGGCGCCTTCGAGCACGGCGAGATGCACCACCATGCCCGTGCGCAGGTGCAGTTCGTGGAGCAGCGGCGCCGCGGCTTCGCGGATCTCACCGCGGCTGCCGTCCTGGCCGCCGAGGCCGAGGGCGCGCGGGCCGAGCCGGTAGCCGTACGAGGTGTGGTCCAGCCACTGGCAGCCGACCAGCTGGTCCAGGATCCGGTGCGCGGTCGAGCGCGGAAGCCGGGTGCGGTGGGCGACCTCCTCAAGGGTCAGCCGTGCGGAACGGCTTTCGAACGCGTCGATGATCAGGGTCATCCGCCCGATCATCGACGGCGGGAGCTCACAGGGTCGTGGTGGGGCCCACCCGGGGTGGGGTGATGCGACGAGGGGCATCGAAGCCTCCGAGTCCTTCGCCAGAGCGACGGAAGTTCACAGAACTGAAATGAATTCTTGAAAAACGTAGCAGGACTCCTCCCTCCGGGGAAGACATCGGACACTCCGGACCTGATTCGGCCGGTCCGGCCGCCGCACACGCGTGAGGGGCGGACACGGGACCGGTCCCGTGTCCGCCCCTCGGGGCACCTCAGGCAGTGGCGGGCTTCTGCGTCCCCGTGGTGTCGAGCCCGGCGACGTCGTACGCCGCGTACGTCCGGTACGGGTCACGTCCGCTGAAGTACGGCGTCAGCTGGGCGTCGAGCTCCTCCGGGGTGAAGCTGCCGTCGGCCGCGCTGAACTTCCGCTCCACGGTCGGCGGGGCGAGCAGGGCGACCATGTCGCCGTATACGACGAAGACCTGCCCGTTGATCTCGTCGGCGGCCGGCGATGCCAGGTGGGCGACGAGGGTGGCGACCCGCTCGGGCGCCATGATGTCGAGGCCGCCCGGCGCGTTGACGCCCTCACCGAAGGACTCGGCGGTCATGGCGGTACGGGCCCGCGGGCAGATCGCGTTGGCGCGGACGCCGTAGCGGGCCATTCCCTGGGCGGTGGCCAGGGTGAGAGCGGTGATCCCGGCCTTGGCCGCCGAGTAGTTCGGCTGCCCGGGGGAACCGAACAGGAACGCCTCGGACGAGGTGTTGACCACGCGCCCGAAGACCGGACCGCCGGACGCCTTGGAGGCCGCGCGCCAGTGCACGGCGGCGGCCCGGGAGAGCCCGGCGTGGCCCTTGAGATGGATGCGGATGACGTCGTCCCAGTCGGACTCGCTGAGGTTGAACAGCATCCGGTCGCGCAGCACACCCGCGTTGTTGACGATGACGTCGAGGCTGCCGAAGGTCTCCACGGCCGCCTGCACCAGGCGGTCGCCCATGGCCCAGTCCCCGACGTCGCCGGTCACCGCCACCGCCGCACCGCCCAGCGACTTGATCTCACCGACCACACCGTCGGCCGACGGGCCCACGTCGTTGACCACCACGTTGGCGCCGAGGCCCGCGAGTGCGAGCGCCTCGGCGCGGCCGAGTCCGGCCCCGGCACCGGTGACGACGGCGGTACGCCCCTCCAGGGTGTTCGTCGAGCTCATGCTGCCTCTTTCCGTGTTCCGTCGAGCCGTTGGATACGCCGGCGCACCCCCTGGGTGCGCCTCACTCGCGAAACTAGTATCTATTCTATTTTTCCATCCGGTGCTGTCCCGATGAGTGGACTCACCCGGCCTCCGGCAGTTGTACGGTCGCGGTTCCGGCCACATGGGTGCCGAGGCCGTTGGTGCCCTCGACCGCGATGTCGACGGTGCGGTCCGCGTCGGACGTCGCCGTCACCGTGCCGGTGAGCACCAGGGTGTCGCCGGGGTGGCTGGGGGCGCCGAGCCGGATACGGATGGCCTTGACGACGGCGGCCGGGCCCGCCCAGCCGGTGACGTACCGGTCGACCAGGCCGTTGCTGGTCAGGATGTTCATGAAGATGTCCCGGGAGCCGCGCTCGCGGGCGAGTCCGGGATCGTGGTGCACATCCTGGTAGTCGCGGCTCGCCAGCGCCGACGCCACGATGAGGGTGCGCGTCACCGGGATCTCCAGGCGGGGAAGCCCGTCGCCCGCGGCCACCTCTCCGTACGCCCTGGTACGGGGCAGGGGGGCGGCCGATGCGGGGGTGCCGGGTACCGGGGCGTCCGGCGGGCTCACGGGGGTGGCATCCGGCTCGGTCACCGGATTGGTGTCCGGCTGGGTCACTGGACTGGTGTCCGGCTCGGTCATGAGGCCACCGCCGCGCTCGTCAGGAGGGCGCCCAGGCGTTCCAGGTCGGCGCCCGCACCGCCCAGGGTGGTCGAGATCTGCTTGCCCCACAGGAAGTGCCGGTGCACCGGGTAGTCGGTGTCGACCCCGATGCCGCCGTGCAGGTGCTGGACCCGGTGGACGGTGTTCAGACCGCCCTCGGTGGCCCACCACTTGGCGACCAGGGCCGCCCGGTCGGCGGACGCGGGGCCGGCCGGGGTACCGGAGAGGTCGCCGGACGGCTCGGTCAGCGCGTCCACCGCCTGCCACAGCGTGACCCGCATCGCCTCGACGTCGATGTAGCAGTCGGCGAGCTGGTGCTGCACGGCCTGGAAGGTGGCGAGCGGACGGCCGAACTGGTGGCGCTCGCGCAGGTGGTCGGCCGCGTGCCGCAGCGCGCCTTCCGCCACCCCCAGCTGGACGGCGGCGAGCGCCACCGAGGCGTCGCGTACGAGCCGGGCGACTCCCCCGTCGCCCGGGGTGCCCACGGGATCGCCCGCGGCCCCGTCGAGGGTGAGGTGGGCGCTCAGGTCGTGGCTGGTGGTCTCGGCGTGGTCCCAGGACACCCCGGGGGCGTCCTGGGCGACCAGGAAGAGCCCGGGGCCCGCCTGCGTGGTGGCCGTCACCAGGACGTGCCGCGCACCGGACGGCGCGGGCACCACGGCCTTGGCGCCGGTCAGCCGCCAGTGCGGGCCGTCCGCCACGGCCGTGGTCCGCGGGGCGCGCGGATCGGCGGGGCCGAACTCCTCCAGGGCGAGCGTCATCCGGCCGCCCCCGTCCGCAAGGCTCGGCAGCAGATCAGCCCGCTGCCGACCGGTGCCGTACGCGGCGACGGCGAGCGCGCCGGTCAGGGCCGGCCACAGCGGTACCGGCGCCACCCGGCGGCCCTGCTCCTCCAGGAGGACACAGAGCCCCGCCATCCCGAGCCCGGCGCCGCCGTCCCGTTCGGGCAGCAGGGCGCCGAGCAGACCTGCGGCGGCCAGATCGGCCCACAGGGCTTCGTCGACGCGGGCCTGCGAGGTCTCCACCTCGCGCAGCCGCTCGGGCGTCGCACGGTCGGTGAAGATCTCGCGTGCCAGGTCACGGACGGCTTCGAGCTCTTCTCCCAGGGAGAAATCCATCAGGGTGCCTCCGTCGGGGCGGGCCGGAAGACCGGCAGGGTCAGATCGGGGTCGGCGTCGAGCCAGTCGAGGACCACGGGCATGTCGATCTCCACGTCCTCGGGTGCGACACCGGTCAAACCGGCGATGAGGCGGGTGCCTTCGGCCAGTGCCACGACCGCGACGGCCATCGGGAAGTCGAAGGCGGGGTGCCGCGGATGGTGGTTCACGACGAAGCCGTGCACCCGGCCGCGGCCGGACGCCTCCACGGTGTCCCACTCGAAGGAGTTGCACTCCGGGCAGCAGGGTCCCGGCGGATGGCGCAGCAGGGAGCACGCGGTGCAGCGCTGGACGAGCAGCCGGTGCCGCTTCGTGCCGTCGAAGAAGAAGGCGTTGTCGCGGTTGACCGCCGGCCGGGGGCGCAGGGCACGGGCCGCCTCGGGACTCCCCTCGGGGCCCTCCTCGCGGGCCGCCGCGGGACTTCCCTCGGGACCCTCCTCGCGAGCCGCCGCGGATGCCGGACGGAACCTGAGAGTCCGCCAGCGCTGCGTGGCGACGGTCTCACCGTGCTGGTCCGTGTACGTCTTGAGGGTGGTGACGAACCGTCCGGCGCCCAGCCCGGTCCGCTTCTCCTCCGAGATCGACTCCACGGTCTCGCGGACGGTGACATGGTCCCCGGGCACCAGCTCCCGCAGGAAACTGAATTCCGAGTCCGTCGCCACCACGGACGTGTATCCGCCCTCGGCGAGGAGGCCGACCAGTTCGTCGAAGCCGCTGCGCACGGCCTGCGGCGAGACGGTGGCCGCGTATCCGGGCATCGTCCACGCCTGGACCATCGACGCGGGTGCCACCACCCCGTCGCGCCCGGTGGCACGGGCCGAACCGGCGTCGGTGTACACCGGGTTGGTGTCGCCCATCGCCTCCGCCCAGTGCCGGATCATCGGCTGGTTGACGGGGTCCTGGGCCGGTGTCGCGGCGCGCAGTTCCCGTCCGGTGAAGGCCCGCAGCCGCTCTTCGTACCCGGTGTCCTGCCGGGTGCTGTGCCCGGTCACGCGGCCCGCCCCTTGCGCGGCAGCCCGAGGCCCTGGACGGCGACCATGTCCCGCAGGATCTCGTTGACGCCGCCGCCGAAGGTGTTCACGATCCCCTGCCGGGAGAGCTGTTCGATCTGCCCGGCGAGTACCGCGCCCGGCGACTCGGGGCGGATACGCCCTGCGGACCCGAGTATCTGTGTCAGCGCACGCTGGACGTCGATGTGGGTCTCGGTGCCGTACGCCTTGGCCGCGCCCGCTTCGGCCCCTGTCAGGGTGCCGGCGGCGACGGCGGCTGTCATCTTCCAGTTCATCAGCCGCATCGCCTCCAGCTTGGCGTACGTACGGGCGAACTCCCGCTGCACCCAGGGCAGTTCACTGGTCCCGTTCGCGTCGGCCCAGTCGAGGACCTGCTCCCACAGCTGGATGCTGCGGCCGCCGAGAGCGGCGAGACCGATCCGCTCGTGGTTGAGCTGGGCGGTGATGAGCCGCCACCCGCCGTCCACCTCGCCCACCACGTCGCCGGCCGGCACCCGGATGCCGCTGTAGTACGTGGCGGTGACGACCATGCCGCCGACCGTGCGGATGGGGCTCCAGGAGAAGCCGTCGTCGGTGGTGGGCACGATCAGGATGGAGATGCCCCGGTGCTTGGGGGCGTCCGGGTCGGTTCGGGCGGCGAGCCACACGTAGTCGGCGGTGTTGGCGCCGCTGGTGAAGATCTTGCCGCCGTCCACGACGTACGCGTCACCGTCCCGGACGGCCCGGGTGGTCAGCGAGGCCAGGTCGGTGCCGGCCTCGGGCTCGGTGTAGCCGATCGCGAACACGATGTCGCCGGAGAGGATGCCGGGGAGGAACCGCCTCCTGTGCTCCTCCGACCCGTACGCCATGAGGGTCGGGCCGACGGTGTTGACCGTGACGAACGGAAAGGGCAGGCCGGCCCGCTGCACCTCGTCGAAGAACACGTACTGGTCCTCGACCGGGCGCCCCTGGCCGCCGTACTCGGTGGGCCAGCCGATGCCGAGCCAGCCGTCCGAGCCGAGCCGTTTCACGACCTCACGGAAGCGGTCGCCGCCGACGCCCTCCTCGCCGACGCGACGGCGTTCGTCCTCGGGCATCAGGCCGGCGAAGTACGCCCGCAGTTCTCGCCGCAGCTCGCGGTGCGCGGCGCTCTCGCGCAGTTGCATGTGTCGTTCTCCTTGGTTGTCGCCGCCGCGCGGAACCGGACCAGCCGCTCAGCGCGGGAAGTGCCTCCAGGGCCTCTCAGGGCAGGAAGCGCCCACGCCCGCCGGCCAGGAACTCGGCGCGCAGGGCCGCCTTGTCGTCTGCGGTCATCGGCGCGTACACGGCCCGGCCCCGGCCCTGCCAGCGGTACACCGGGTCGTCGGTGCGCCAGCCGTCCAGCTGCATCTCCTTCTTGCGCAGCTTGTTGGAGCCGGTGGTGGGCAGCGCGTGCGATACGCGGACGAAGCGGGGGGCGCCCTTGGTGCCCAGGTCCTCCTGGCGGGCCAGGAATCCGGGCAGGTCCAGATCCTCGAAACGGGTGCCTTCGGCGATCTCCACCGCGGCCATGACCTGGTCGCCCGAGCGCGGGTCGGGCACCCCGAAGACTCCGGCCGCCACGATGTCCTGGTGCCGGCGCAGGACCCGTTCGGTGAGCAGGGCGGAGATGTTCTCGCCGTCCACACGGATCCAGTCGCCGGACCGCCCGGCGAAGTAGAAGTAACCGGCCTCGTCCACATAGCCGAGGTCTCCGGTCCAGTACCAGCCGTGGCGCACGCGCTCGGCGTTGGCGGCCTCGTTGGCGTAGTAACCCTCGAACCGGGCTGCGCCCTCGGTGTCGACGATCTCGCCGATGGCCTCTTCGGGGTTGCGTACCCGGCCGTAGACGTCGACGAGTGCGGGCGGGCAGGTCTGCCGGGTGGTGGGGTGCACGATGCGGACGCTCTCCCGGGCGGGCACGCCGAGCGCGCCGGCCGGTCCGCCGGAGACCCGTTTGAGCATGCCGCTGCCCTCGCTCGAGCCGTAGCCCTCGATGAGCCGGCAGCCGAAACGGGTCAGGAAGCGGTCCGCGTCCTCGGGCGACGCCTCGGTGCCGAAGGCGTGGGTGAGCCGGTTGTCGGCGTCGTCGGGTGTCCCGGGGCGGGCCAGGACGTAGCCGATGGCCTTGCCGACGTATGTGAAGTAGGTGGCCCCGAAGTGCCGTACGTCGGGCAGGAATCCGGAGGCGGAGAACGCGCGGGGCAGGGCGATCGTGGCGCCCGCGGTGAGGGCGGGTGCCCATAGCGCCATCAGGGCGTTGCCGTGGAACAGCGGCATCGGGCAGTAGCAGATGTCGGCGCGGGTGATGTCGTACTTGGCGCTGTTGGACGCGCCCAGCGCGGCGAGCCTGCCCTGCGAGCAGATCGCCGCCTTCGACGTACCGGTCGTGCCCGAGGTCAGGAGCAGCAGCATCGTGGTCCCGGCGGCGACGTCCGGGGCGGCCCGCAGGGGCCGGCGCCCGGCGTGGGCGGCGAGACGGCTCGCGTACCGCGGCTCGTCCACGACGAGGAACCGGTCCTGGTCCACACCGATGTCCAGACCGCGCAGCAGGTCGGTGCCCGCCCGGTCGGTGACGATCAACTGGCAGTCGGTGTGCCGTACTTCGCGTTCGAGTTCGGCGCCGCGTCGGGTCGGGTTGATGCCCACGACCGCGGCCCCGCAGAGCGCGGCGGCGCCGAGCCAGAAGATGTACTCGGGCACGTTCTCCAGGAGTACGCCGATGTGGAACGGGCCCTCGGTGCGCGACTCCTCCGCCCAGGCGGCGCGGGCCGCGCTCTCCGCGACCACCTCGTCCCAGGTCCAGGTCTGTTCGCGGGTCACAAGACCTGGGTGGTCGTCACCGGCACGGGCGAGCAGCAGGTCGGCAATCGTCTGATGTGGCAACGTCGGTCCCTCTCACCCGGAGGACGGGTTTCTCGATCTCGTACGGGCTTCTCGATCTCGGTACGGAGCCGGAGTGGCGCGGCTGCGCCGGTGTTCCAGGGTCGTGAGCGCCGGGGCCGGGCACGGAGGGGCCGGGTGGCCGCCCGGTGCGGGCGGTTACGGGTGCCGTGTTGTCGTGGCCGGCTTCTGGACGGTAGCCAGGGCCGGCGGGTCCGCACGGCGGGCGTCCCGGTCAGCGGGATGCGCGGGATACGTACGGCCGGGGGGCGCCGCCGAGGCCCGCGCAGCCGCCCCCGTAGCACCCGTCAGGGGCCGGTATTCCACTCATCGGGAACGGACGTCGGCACCGTGGGCCGCTGTCCTAGCGTCGGCTCCCTGCCCGTTCCCGGGCACAACTCCGTACCGTCCCCCTCGAGGTGAAACCGATGACCGCAGAGTCCGTGTCCCCGCCCGAGGCCGACGAGGAGACCGCCGACGAGGAGACCGCGCCGACGCCGCCCCGGATGCGCGACACCATGGGGACCTTCGCGTCGGGGGTCACCGTGGTCACAGGGACCGACCGGGACGGCGCCCCGGTGGGCTTCGCCTGCCAGTCGTTCGCGTCCGTCTCCCTCGAACCGGCCCTGGTCCTGTTCTGCGCCGACCACCGGGGGCGCACCTGGCCGATGATCAGGGAGTCGGGGCGGTTCACCGTGAACATCCTGACCGCACAGCAGACGGATCTGTGCGCCCGGTTCGGGTCCGGCAGAGGCCGCAAGTTCGACGGCCTGCACTGGGAGCTCTCCCGCTGGGGAACACCGTCACTGCCGGGCGTCCTGAGCCGGGTGCACGCCGATGTGTACGACGTGCACGGCGCGGGTGACCACGACGTGGTGGTGGGCCGGGTACTCGGGCTGGAGACCGTGACCGACCGGGAGCCCATGCTGTTCTACCGCGGCGGCTTCGGCATCGAGACCCCGGCGGCGCTCACCACGGTCCCGGATCCCTGGGGCTGGGGCGATCACTGGGGGTGAGCGCGGGGCGCTCCGCGGACGCGCCGGTGACCGAACCCCTTAACCTCGTGGATATACGAGGAGGAGCGGTTCGTGGTGGAGCAGTCGGCGAGAGCGAAGGCCGGGTCCGTTGCGGGTGCCGCACGGCCGCGCAGCGCACGCGGCGAGGGTGACCAGCTGCGCAAGGAGATTCTTGCCGCTGTCAACCGGCTGCTCGGCCACTGGGGCGGGATCGAGCGGCTCACCATGCGGGCGGTCGCCCGGGAGGTCGGTGTCGCGGCGCCCAGCATCTATCTGCATTTCACGGACAAGGCCGAGCTGGTGTGGGCGGCGCTGGAGGACAAGTACGCCGACCTGGCCGCGCGGATGCACGCGGCGGACAGCGCGTCGGCAGAGCTGGGGCCCCGGGAGCGGCTGCGGGCCCAGGTACACGCGTACTGCAGGTTCGCGCTCGACAATCCGGGGCACTACCGGCTCCTGTTCGAGGTTCCGCAGCCCGCTGTCGCACAGGGCCGCATCAACCGGCACCCCTCCCGGCATGTGTCCGCCGGGCTGCGCACGGCGTTCGACCGCTGTCTGCGCGAGGGGTTCACTCCCACTCTGCCGGTCGAGCAGGCGGCACTCACCCTCTGGTCAGGTCTGCACGGCAACATCGCCCTGAACCACGCCCTGCCGCAGAGCGCCCCCATGGGCGACCTCATCCTGCAAGTGGCCGACGGGCTGGTCGATTCCCTGGTGCCGGACCCGCCCGCCGACGGAGCGGTACGCCCGCAGGCGGCCGAGACCGCCGCCTCACGCCGGATCAGGGCGATGCTCACCGGGCTGGCAGGCCAGGACGCCGGTCAGGACACCAACTCCGGCTGACGCCGACACGTTTGACGACTTCCGGGTGGAGGACTAGCGTCCCTGACTGAACTTAGTTAGGTGACTGGGGCAACGATGCTGGTGCCCCCGGTCACCCGGTCCGCGCCGCCCTCACCGGGGCTGGACGGGAGGAAACTCGCGTGGAAATCTCCATCGACTACGACAAGTGCTGCGCGGCGGGGCAGTGCGTGCTCGCCGCACCCGAGGTCTTCGATCAGCGCGACGAGGACGGCGTGGTGGTCCTGCTTGACCCCGGCCCGCCCGCCACCGAGTACGAGAACGTGCGCCAGGCCGCCGCCGTGTGCCCGGCAGCCGCCATCGAGGTGAGCGAGTGAGTGACCGCACCCCGTCGTACGCCGACGTCACCGATGCAGGCGCCGCCGGAACGGGGAACCTGACATGACAGCAGGTCAGCAGAGTCGGGCCGGTGTCGTGGGGCTCGGCATGATCGGCGCGGGAGTGGCCGTCAGCCTCGCCCGGAGCGGCCGGCCGCCGGTGACGTACGACATCCGGCCGGACGCGGCGGACGGGCTCGCAGGCGTCCCGCAACAGGTCGGCTCCCCCGCCGCCGTGGCACGGAGCAGCGATGTCGTGATGGTCGCCGTTGTCGACGCCGCCCAGGCGCGTGACGTCATCGGCGGCGAGAACGGGCTGCTGTCGCAGGCCCGGCCGGGGCTGACGGTCGTCCTGCTGTCCACGGTCGCGCTGCCGGTGGTCCGGGAGCTCGCCCAGCTGTGCGCGGACAGCGAGGTCGCCTTCCTCGACTGCGGGGTGACGCCGGGCGACAAGGCCGCCGAGAACGGCATGGTCGCCATCGTCGGCGGAGCGCGGGACGCCGTGGACGCGGCGCGTCCCGTCCTGGACGGCTGGGCGAGGAAGGTCGTCCACTGCGGGCCGGTCGGCGCCGGTATGGCCACCAAGATCGCGCGCAATGTCATCACGTACGGCAGCTGGCGCGCCGTCTTCGAGGCCGCCGCTCTGGCGCGTGGTGCAGGCGTCGACCCGGCCCGGCTGGCCGAGGTCGTCGACAGCGCCGACCCCGACGGCCGTACGCTGCTCCAGCTTCTGCGCCTGCACGGCCCCGACGGCGCCCTGCCCGAGGCCGTCGGCCGGCAGATCGAACCGCTGATGACCAAGGACCTCGACGCCGCCCACGACCTGGGCGCCGCCCTCGGGGTGCCGGTGCCGCTGGTGGACATCGCCAGGGCCGAGGCCGGGCGGACCCTGGAAGTGGGCGAGCAGCCGCCTCCCGAAGAGGACCAACTGCACGACTTCGGTCTGGAGATGATGGACCAGGTCTATGGCCCCGGCTTCAGTTCCACGCTGCGGGACAGGCCGGCGGATCCGTTCCTGGACGAGACCGTCGGCTATCTCTTCGCCCAGGTGTGGGGCCGGGCCGGACTGTCCGTACGCGACCGCCGTCTGCTCACCCTCGGTGTCGCCGCCTCCACCGGCCGGGCCGAGCTGATCGAGATCATCGCCAATGGCGGTCTGGTCAACGGCGAACTGACCGCGGATCAGCTCCGCGAGGCCGTCCTCCACCTGGCCGTCTACACCGGCTGGTGCAACGCCACCGCCACCCATGCCGGTGTCACCGCCGCCATCGCTGCCAACACTCCCCGATCACAAGGCGCTTCCGACCGCCAGGAGCAGAAATGACCGAGCGACTCGTCAGCCAGCCCGTCAACCGTGACCCCGCGAAACCCCTGGATCCTCCTGCGGAGTTCACGGAGCTGCGCGAGGAACAGCCCATCCTGAAGGTCCGCTTCCCCAACGGGTCGACCGGCTGGCTGGCCACCCGCTTCGAAGAGGGGAGCCAGGTCTTCAGCGACCCGCGGATGAGCGCCAGGCGGTGGCGCCACGACACCCCGGAGGGCGAAGTGGCCGAACCCGGCGACGACTCGCCGTTCGATGTGGGCTTCGTCTTCATGGACGAGCCCGAACACGGGGCCTACCGGCGGCTTCTGACCCGTCACTTCACGCCCAAGGCCGTACAGACCAGACTCCAGCCCTACCTCGACAAGATCGTCGATCAGCATCTGGACGCCATCGCCGCAGGGCCCGAGACCTTCGACTTCGTCGAGGCCATGGCACTGCCCATCCCCTGCCTGGTCATCTGCGAACTGCTCGGCGTCCCCTACGCGGACCGCGACGGGTTCCATCACGCCACCGAGGCCATGATGGACATGGGCCGCGGCCGCGAGGAGCGCGACCGGGGCGCGCACTGGCTGATCGACTACATCACCGGCCTGGTCGCCGAGAAGCGCCGCACCGGCGACACCGACGGCATCCTGGCGGAACTCATCAACAGGACCGAGGGTGAGAACGCGGCACTGACCGACCGTCAACTGATCGGTCTCGGTGTGCTGTTGCTCTTCGCCGGGCACGACACCACCGCCGCCATGATGGGTCTGTCCACCCTCACCCTGCTCACCCACGACGAGCAGCGCCACAGTCTGATGGAGGCCCCGGACAAGATCGGCGGCGCCGTCGAGGAGCTGATGCGCTTCCTCACCATCGTCCAGTTCGGCCTGGGCCGGGTGGCCAAGGAAGACCTCGAGATCGGTGGTGCCCGGATCAAGCAGGGTGAGCTGGTGGTCGTCGCCATGAACGCGGCCAACCGCGACCCCCGCGTGTTCCAGGACCCTGACGCACTTGATTTCGACCGCAGGATGACCCGGCACATCGGCTTCGGCTACGGCGTCCACGCCTGTCTCGGCCAGAACGTCGCCCGGGCCGAACTGCGGACCGTACTGCCCAGGCTGTTCGCCCGCTTCCCGAATCTGCGCCTCGCCACCCCGCTGGAGGAGGTCCCGATGGACTTCACCGGCACCAACTACGGCGTACGGAAGCTGATGGTCACCCGCTGACCACTCCCACCGCCCGGCGCGGTGCGCGAGGCCGGCCCCCTTCCGGCCGCGTACGCCGCCCGGGCGGCCCCGGCCACCCGCTGCGCCGCACCGGACGCCCCGCCGGGCACCACCCGTACCCATCACCCCCAACTCCACCTGGTGGTGGGCGGCCCTGCCGATCGTGACGCCCGTGGTGCCGGTCGTCGTGGACCTGCCCCTGACCGGGCTGCTGCCGGTGCACGGGATCGCCATGGTCCCGGCGACGGGCATCCTCATCGGTGGCACGCTGACCGCGGCCGTGTCGGCCGGCCGCCACGCGCTGGACGAACTCCACAGCCGCCATGGCGAGTTCGAGGCATACCTGGCTCTGGGTCTCCTGCCGCGGGAGGCCCGGCTGGAAGTGGCCCGCCCCGCCGCTTCGGAGGCCCTGCTGCCCGGTCTCGACCAGACCCGCACCGTGGGGCTCGTGACCCTGCCCGGGGCGTTCGTCGGAATGCTGCTGGGTGGCGCGTCCCCGCTGACCGCCGGCGCCGTACAACTCTTCGTACTCGTCGCCCTCATGGCCCTACAGGCCCTGTCGGTGGCCATGACGGTCGAGCTCATCGCCCGCAGCCGGCTCCACCGCTCGGCCGTCGAGCGCCGCCGGCGCTACTCGTTGTGGGGTACGACGATCACCGGGGCCGCGGAGTGATGCATGGCCGCGTGGGTCACATGGCCGATGCGCGCCCCCAGGTGGAGGCCCGGCGCACGGCGGCCGACCAGGAGGAGCTGGGCGCCGCGGGAGCAGTTCACCAGGTGGTCGGCGGTGCTTCCGGCGTGCGAGTCCTCGCGTACCGTCACGTCCGGGTACTTCTCGGCCCACGGCCGCAGTGCCTCGCCGAGGCGTTCCTTCTCCTTCTCGACCAGGTGCTCCTTGTGCTCACGCCCCAGGTGGGCGGTGTCCGGCAGGATCGGGGCGAGCGCCTTCCACCCGTGCACCACATGCAGGGGTGCGCCACGCCTGGCGGCCGTGGCGAACGAGAAACTCATCAGGTCGTCGCTGGGATTGTCCAGATCAACGCCAAGGACCACTTCGCGCCCGGCGGGCTCCGGCGCGGGTCCGGTCGCTGCCCCGGCCGCGGCGTCGCCCGGCCCGGCGGAGGCGCGTACGAGGGCCACAGGACCGGTGGAGTGGGCCACGATCGACTGCGCCACCGACCCGATGACGAATCCGTGCCAGGCGCTCAGCGCTCTGGAGCCGAGAATCAGCAGCTCGGATCCGTTGCTCTCCGAGAGGAGTGTCGGGACCGGCGCCCCGCCGAGCACCTCAGCGGTGACTTCGAGCCCGGGGTAGCGCCCGGCGAGAGCGGAAGCGGCCTGGTGCGGCACATGTCTGATCCAGTGGCGCTCGGTGCGGGCGTCCATCAGCGTGAGCCGGTACGGCTGCCACTCCCACGCGTACACGATCCGCAGCGGCCGTTTTCGGTGGACGGCCTCCTGCGCGGCCCAGTCGACAGCGGCCTCGGCCTCGGGGGAGCCATCGAACCCTACGGTGACGGGGGTGTTCATGGCGGCCTCCTGAGCGCGTCCATCTCCCCGAGTACATCCAGCTCCCCGAGCACATCCAACGTCGAACGCAATCCTCTTCCCGAACGCAATCCTCTCCCCGAACGCAATCCTCTCCCCCGAACACATCCCTTCTCCCTCAAGCATGCTCCTCGCGTACGGGACCCGGAACAGGCCGGCCCGGTCCCCCTGGGCCGTCCGGGCCCGTTTGCGCCGACTGGAGAGCAAACGCAAGCTGGTGGCATGACGTTCGCCGCCCCCGGTGCGGAGACTCAGCCGGCCTGGGCCGTGGAGAAGGCCGATCGGCTCCGGCCCCCTGGTCCGGCGCCGGCAGCCCGTACCGGTTCCGGGCCCGGGTGATCTGTTGCTCCGGGTGGAGGCGTGCGGTGTCTGCCGCACCGATCTGCACCTGGCCGAGGGTGACCTCCCGCCGCACCGGCCGTCGACCGTTCCCGGCCATGAGATCGTGGGCCGGGTGGTCGCCGTGGGCGATGCGGTGACAGCGTTCCGTACCGGTGACCGAGCGGGCGGGGCGTGGCTGCGCGGCACCTGCGGGAGGTGCCGCTACTGCCGTGCGGGGCAGGAGAACCTGTGCCCACGGTCCACGTACACGGGGTGGGACGCGGACGGCGGATTCGCCGAGCTGACGCTCGTCCCCGCGTCCTTCGCCTACCGCCTTCCGGACGCGGCGGATGCCACTTCCCTGGCTCCGCTCCTCTGTGCCGGGATCATCGGCTACCGGGCGCTTCGCCGCAGCGCGCTGCCCGCCGGAGGACGGCTGGGTATCTACGGCTTCGGGGCGTCGGCCCACCTCACGGCACAGGTGGCCATGGCCGAGGGGGCCACCGTCCACGTACGGACCCGGTCCGCGCAGGCACGTGCGCTGGCGCTGGAACTCGGTGCCGCTTCGGCGGGCGAGACGTACGAACCCCCGCCCCGAGCCGCTGGACTCGGCGATCCTGTTCGCTCCCGTGGGCGATCTGGTTCCGGTGGCGCTCGAGGCGCTGGACCGCTCCGGCACACTCGCGATCGCCGGCATCCACCTCACGGATGTGCCCGTACTGAACTACCGGCGCCATCTCTTCCAGGAGCGCGATCTGCGCAGCGTCACCTCCAACACCCGCCAGGACGGAAGGGACTTCCTGGCGCTGGCCCAGCGCGTCGGAGTGCGGGTCACCGTGAGCCGTTACCCGCTGAGCGGTGCCGACCGTGCACTCGCCGACCTGGCGGCCGGCCGTGTCCGTGGCGCCGCCGTGCTCGTACCCGGCTGAGCACCCGGAAGTTGGCCCCACCCGGAAGTCGGCCTGCGGACGAACGGGGCCCGGCGCCTGCCGGTCCTGGTCCTCGGGTTTGCGGGCTCCTCGGCCTCGGGCCGCGGGTGCGTCAGCCTCGGGCCGCGGTTTCACGGTTCGCTGCGGTGGGACCACCGCGGTTCGACCTCTGCCCACTCCTTCTCCCAGCGGACCCCGCACTGCCGGTCGTGCCATCGCCAGAGCCCTGCCCGGGCGCCGCCCGCGAGGGCCGCCGCCCCCGCGCCGGTCGCGACGCCCACAACGCTTCCGGTGAGGAGCCCCGGTTGCACCTCCGCCGAGTTGACGGGTGTGGCCTTCTCCGAGCGGTCCACCCAGATGAGCACCCGGCTTCCCTTCTTCTGGTTCTCCGTGGCCGCCACCACGCCCGTGTGCGACCCGCTCCGGTCGGTCCACCGGACGGGGGCGGACCCCACCGCGCCTCCCGGAGCCGCGCCGGGCACGACCCGTTTCGTGTCGGCGGTCAGATGCGCTGTCACCAGGTGCCGTCCCGCGCTCCTGGCCCGGGTCTCGTGCAGGCTGTGGTCATAGGCGGTGCTGCCCGCCGCCCACCCCGCGAGCGGGCTCCCCACCACCAGTACCAGCAGCAACAGAAGGCTGCAGACGTAGTGCACACGGTCGTACGGCCACGGTGGGGCGATACAGTTCCACGCGGTCCGAAGACGTGATGGAGGGCCGCTCCGCCCTTGGTGATCCCGCGTTGTCATGGTCCGGCCTCCGGAACTCACCGGATGCTGCGCAGTTGGCCCCCGGCCAGAGCCCTTGAACCTCTTCCCCCTCCATGGTGGCGCCGATCAGCCCGCCCGGCCAGGCGGAATCATGAGGGGCCACACGGCCGTACGTCACCGGGCGTGGTGCCACCAGTAACGTCCGACGGTGAGTTCCTCCAGGTCACGGAGCCGGTCAGCGGCCATCTCCTCGTGGCTTCCGGGGTTTTCGAACGCGATACGGAGGTCGGCGACGAGGTGGGCGGCCTCCCGGGCCTCGCACTGCCCCCGGAGGGTCTCCGCAGGAGTCCCCGTCGCCCCGGCAATGACGTCGAGAACGGTCTCCAGGTGCGGGCCGCTGAACCGGGCCAGGAAGAACCAGTCGTCGGCCGGTTCGCCGAAGCGGGCCCATTCGAAGTCCAGCAGGGCCGTCACACTCCGGTCGCGTACCAGCCAGTTGTCCCAGTGGCAGTCCGCGTGGACCGGGACGACCGCCCGCGCGGGCAGCGGCGCCCGTTCCGCGATGGCCGTCAGGCCGTCGAGCACACGCCGGGGAACGGCCCCCTGCCCGTCCAGGGCCGCGAGGTTCTCGACCTCACCGATGAGCGCGGGCCCGCTGACGAAACCGCCGTGGTCGAGAGGTTCCCGCAGGAGCTCTTCGACGTCACCCGACGGCACCCAGTCGTGCAGGGCGCCGAGCCGCTGGACCGCCTCCCGCGCCAGCAGCCGCGCGGTCTCACCGTCCACACCGGGCAGCCCCATGCCGGGCGCGGCCCCCGGCACCCGGACGTAACAGGCGTAGCGGATGTCGTCGGTCCCCAGCCGGTGAACGCCGCTGCCGAGCAGGGGCGCGGCCAGCCCGGCGGGCAGGTGGGGCGCGAGGGCGATCTCCCGGTTCAGCCGGGTGTGGCCGCCGGCATCGATGATCTTCACGACGGTGTCCGAGCCGACGTAGACGTGGTGAGAGCGGCTCTCGACGGCGGCCAGGGGGCCGGGGTCGTGTCCCAGGGCGGCTTCGGCGATCGCGCGAGCGGCATCGTGGTCCCGCCGCACGTCGGGCATCGGTTCTCCAGCCGTACTCGGTGATCCTGCTGGTACGCCCGACGATCATCGCTGTACGGAGCAGTGATCCGCAAGGGGATACGGCGGCGGTCAGCCCGGTACGTTCTGCGGGGTCAACGCCCGCAGACGGTGGTCCAGTTCGGCGCGGTAGAACTCGATGAACCCGTCCGGGTCGGGGCCGGCGTTCTGCATCACCAGCCGGTCGAATCCCGCGTTCACGAACGGCTGGGCCACTTCCAGGCAGCGGGCCGGATCGGGGCCGCAGGCGAACAGTTCCAGGATGTCCTCGTGCCGCACGGTGGTGGTGGCCGCCGCGAAGTTGGCGGGGTTGGGCAGTTCACTCATCACCTTCCACCCGGTGACGGCCCAGCGCGAGGTGTCCAGCGCGGCCTGTGCGGCGGTGTGCGCGTCGGGCGCCCAGGCCAGCGGCACCTCCGCGTACCGCGGGCCGCTGCCTCCGGCCTTCCCGTAGGCCCGGACGAGGTCGCCGTCGGGCTGGGTCGCGAAGAGCCCGTCCCCCAGTTCGGCGGCGATACGCGCGGCGAGCGGGCCACCGGCCGCGACCGCGATCGGCGGGAGTCGCTCCGGCAGGTCGAAGACCCGGGCGTCGTCCAGCCGCAGATGACGGCCCTCGTACGAGCGGTAACCGCCCTGCCACAGCAGCCTGATGATGTCCAGCGCCTCACGCAGCAGGGCATGGCGCTCGGGCACCGAGTTGGGGAATCCCCGGCCGGTCACGTGCTCGTTGAGCCGCTCGCCCGATCCGACGCCCAGGGTGAAGCGGCCGTCCGACACCAGCGCGAGTGTCGCGGCGGCCTGGGCGATGACGGCCGGGTGGTAGCGCACGGTGGGGCAGGTGACGCCCGTGGCGAGCCCGATGCGCTCGGTCCTGGCGGCGATGGCGCCCAGTACCGTCCACGCGAACGGCGAGTGGCCCTGGTTGTCCAGCCAGGGGTGGTAGTGGTCGCTGATCTCCACGAAGTCGAATCCGGCCCGCTCGGCCTGTACCGCCTGCCGGATCAGTTCGTGGGGGCCGTACGCCTCGGAGGCGAGCTTGTAGCCGATCTGCATCTGCTCTGCTCCTCATCCACGCGGGCAGCGGAATCCACACCGGCACCGAACCCTCCGTGCCGGCCGGGTCTCCCCCCACATCAGGATAGGCGGATACGCGCCATATGGCCCGTGACCGGCCTCCTCCCCCAGGGGGCGGGCGGCCGGGCCGATCCGCTCCAGCCTCGGCGGGGTGCGGCGAATGTGAGCAGGCCGGGACTCTGAACGGGCTGTCAACAAGCTGTTAGCGTGGCCGGATTCCGTCACCCTGCATGTTCCGATCATGTTCCGAGGCTCTCGATGAAACACCTCTCGCGGAGGCAGTTCGCCGCTTCGTCGCTCGTACCGCTCGGGGCCGCGATACTGCCCGCGGTTCCCGCACATGCCCAGGACAGAGCGGCGCCGGCGCCCTCGCACGGCTCCGGAGAATCCTTCCGGGACGGGCTGTCCGACGTACTCGATCTGCACGGCCTGCCCGATGCGGCGCAGCCCCCCGGGGACAATCCCCTCAACGTCTTCGCCGACCTCGGGGCCTGGCACGCCTACGGGCTGCCGTCCGCGGCTGACCACGCGTACCTCGGAGGGTTCAGCGGCCCCCTGTACGTGGCGGAGGAGTACCCCTGGTATTTGAGCCGTGCCTTCACCCGGTTCGGACTCGACGACGAGCGGTCGGCGCGGGCCGTCGACCTGTCGGCGGACCCCTCGCCCCTGCTGGAGGCCCGGCCGGGCGTCCTGACGCAGTCGTACGCCGTGGACGGTCTGTACGTGACCCTGGAGCTGCGGTACGCCGACAACCGCACCGCCCTGGTCCGGGCGACGGTCCACCACCGCGGCACACGCGACCGCGAGCTGCGCGCCCACTGGACGGGCTCGCTGCTGCGCCACACCAGCGAGCCGGTGCGCAGCGCGCCGAGCCTGCACGCGACCGCTGACGGCGTCGCGGTCCGGTTCGCCGAGGTCCGCTCGTACAAGGACTTCCTGACCACCGCGCAGACCCGGTTCGTTGTGGCACACGCGGCCCGTGTGCGGACGACCGTCCACGGCGACGCGTACCGCACCACCGCGGACCGGCCCGTGCGGCTGGCGCCGGGGGCGACGGCCACGTTCGCCTGGGCCGAGTCGTACACCTTCACGGACGCGGAGCGCCGCGCGGGCGGCCCGGCCGTACGAGAGGCGCTGGCGCACCCGGACCGTGTCGCGGACCGTGCGGACCGGCGCTGGCAGCTCTACTTGTCCCGCGCCCTGGACACCGTGGCCGACGGCCGCCGCCGGGTCGCCGCGAAGGCGGTACAGACCCTGGTGACCAACTGGCGCAGCCCGGCAGGGGAGCTGCGCAAGGACGGGATCACTCCCTCCCTCACCAACACCTCGTTCGCCGGTGGCTTCTGGGCCTGGGACTCGTGGAAGGAGGCCGTCGCGACGGCGGTCTTCGACCCCGAACTGGCCGTCTCCACCCTTGAGTCGATGTTCGACCACCAGATCACGGCGGACTCCACGGACCGTCCGCAGGACGCCGGGATGGTGCCGGACGCGCTGTTCTACAACGACATCCGGAACGGCGGCCTGAACTGGAACGAACGCAACTCCAAGCCGCCGCTGGCCGCCTGGGCGGTCTGGGAGGTGTACGGGCGCGGCGGCGGCAGGACATTCCTGCGCAGGATGTATCCGAAGCTCAGGGCGTACCACGCGTGGTGGTACCGCGACCGGGACCACGACGGGAACGGCCTGGCCGAGTACGGCGCCACGGTGGACCCGGCCAACGACAGCACCGAGCAGCGGCGGCTGGCGGCGGCCTGGGAGAGCGGGATGGACAACGCTCCGAGGTTCGACGGCGCGCAGGTACTGGCCAACACCGACCGGTCGGGACACACGGTCGGCTATTCGCTGGCCCAGCAGTCGGTGGATCTCAACTGCTTCCTGTACGCGGAGAAGCGCTTCCTCGCACGGATGGCAGCCGAACTCGGCTGGCCGGGCGAGGCGAAGGACCTCGACCACGAGGCGGATGCCCTGCGGGACCGGATCGGGGCCCACACCTACGACCCGGCCACCGGATTCTTCTACGACTGCGGGCCGGACGGCGGCGGACCGCGCACGGCGGACGGCAAGGGCATCGAAGGAGCTGTCCCGCTGTGGGCGGGTGTCGCGTCCGCCCGGCAGGCGGCCGGGGCCCGCGCCGCGCTCACCGACCCCGCGCAGTTCGCCACCCCCATGCCGCTGCCGACGGTCGCGCGCAACAACCCGGAGTTCGACCCGACCGGCTACTGGCGCGGTCTGGTCTGGCTCGACCAGGCGTACTTCGCCATCCGCGGCCTGTCCGACTACGGCTACGACCGGGACGCCCGCGCCATCCGTGAACAGCTGCTCCGGCAGGCGGAGGGCCTGCTCGGTGACGGGCCGATCCGGGAGAACTACCATCCGCTGACGGGCGAGGGACGGAACTCCACGAACTTCTCCTGGTCGGCGGCGTTCGTCCTGGAGATGCTGCGCGACGGCTGAGGGGCCCGGGGATGGTGGTTGAGGGGCCCGGACGGACGGGCCCCTCGCCTCCTCAGCTGTGCTGCCGCCCGGGCAGCCAGGTCGTGAGCCGGTCCGTGGGCGTGCGGGCGCGCCAGGCGACGAACTCGGGGTACGTACGGACGCCGTGGTCCAGGACCGCCTGGTAGACCCAGACACCCGCGAGGGACTCGCCCGCCTCGGCGGCTCCCTCCTTGACCGTGAGGACGGCGTTCCGGGTCTCGTCCGTCAGCGCGTCGCGCAGGGGCCCGACCAGATCTGCCGCGCGGGGGCCCGGGTGGCCGGACGGGAGCCACCACATGTCGACCTGCCAGGTCTCTCCTCCCGCGGCCTCGTAGTCCAGACGCCAGTACAGGCCCTGGTCGGCGAGATCGAGGGCGTTGGTGAACCGCAGCCGCCGCACACCGGGCAGCTCGGCGCACGGTGTGAGTGCTGCGAATCCTTGTGCCACCGATGGCACTTCGGAGTAGATCTCCAGATCGATGTCAGCTTCGACCACCAGGTCCAGGGCCACGGAGCCGACGACGACGGGGTCGCCGCAGGTCCGCCAGCGGCGGACCAGATCCAGTTCGCCGAGGATGTCGAGTGCGGCGGCGCGGCGCCTGCGGGCACGGTCCAGGCGTGCGGCTGAGCTGTCCATGGGCCGCATTGTAGGAACGGCCGGCCCCGGGGGCAGCAGTGCGCGTCCCACGCATCCGCAGGCCCGCTCAGGAGGTGAGCGCGACCACGGCCTCGTCGGTATGGACCAGGAAGGTCAGCGTCTGGCGGAAGTACAGCTCGATCTCGTCCGTGTCGTGCGCGGTGTAGCCGATGGAGAGGTCCTCGCTGAGGCGCAGTTCGAAGTCACCGCCCCGGGTGGAGACCAGGAAGGCGCCGTTGAGCGCGGGTGCCCAGATGGGCGGTGCGTCCAGGAGCCGGCCGATATGCGCGGCGATCGGGTACCCGTGGTCGGACGTCTCGCTCACCTCGGTGTACGCGTCGGCACCCAGCAGCAGTGAGTACGGGCCGGCGACTCCGGCGAGACGCAGCGTCGTCAGGGCCCGGCTGACGGTGTCCGGGTATTCACGTACCTCCGACGGCAGGCTGAGCACCGGGTTGGTCGTACGCTCGCGCAGCCCCTCGATGCCCGCTGCGGCGTACCCCTCGAAGATGGCTCGGTCCTCGGCGAACGCCATGGCCCGGGCCGCGTCCTTGACGGGCTGCCAGTCGGAATCCTGCGCGCCGCGTTCGACGTCGTCCACCGCCGCGCGGGTGACCTTGAAGGGAACGCGGAGCTCGACCAGGGGCCGCACCTGGCGCAGTCGCGCGATGACACCGGTCGCCGGGGCGTCGATGGGGGTGAGGTGGCCCGTGCCGACGGCGGCCAGTGCGGGATCGTCGGGTCCTGTCACGTCCACGACACGGCGGCCCCCGACGTTGCGCTGGAACGTGCGTCGGGCCTCCTCCTCGATCTGTGCCCACGCCAGAGGGGTGATCGGGGCGAGGTCGCGGTAGAGGTTGTTCATACCGGTGGGCACGGACATGGAATCAGACTCCTTTGAGGCTGCCGATACCGAGAGAACCTTCGGTCGCCGTGGCGCCGGCGGGCGGTCCCGGTGGGTCGTCGAGGAAGTCGGCGCTCGGTACATGGAAGAGACAGCCGGTGACTGCTGTGGAGAAGTCGAGAATCCGGTCATGAACGCTGGGCCGGTCTCCGAGGAACATATTGCGCAGCATCTGCTCGATGACCGCGGGGGTGCGCGCGTAGCCGATGAAATACGTGCCGAACTCCTGCTGTCCGATACGGCCGAACGGCATGTTGTCCCGCACGATCTTCTGCTCGTTGCCGTCCTCGTCCGTGACGGTGTTGAGAGCCACGTGGGAGTCCACGGGCTTGTCGTCGTCGGACAGTTCGACGTTGTTGAGCTTGGTGCGACCGATGATCAGTTCCTGCTCGCGGGTGGGAAGTGCGTCCCAGGCCGAGAGATCGTGGATGTACTTCTGCACGGTGACATAGCTGCCGCCTTCGAAATCGGGATCCTCGTCACCGATGAACACCGAGTCGGCCGCGAGTGCGCCTTCCGGGTTCTCGCTGCCGTCCACGAAGCCGAGGAGGTCGCGTTCGTCGAAGGACTTGAAGCCGTGCACCTCGTCCACCACGGTGACCGCTCCCCGGAGCCGCTCCCCGATCAGCCGGGCCAGCTCAAAACAGAGATCCATCTGGCGGGCCCGCAGATGGAAGATGAGATCGCCGGGGGTGGACGGTGCACCGTGGCGGGAGCCCGCCAGAGGCACGAAGGGATGCAGATCGCGGGGGCGCGGCCCGTCGAAGAGCCGGTCCCACGCCGTGGAGCCGATGCCCACGACGCAGGTGAGCCCGGCGTCCGGTACGCGGAACCCCACCGACCGCTTCAGCCCGGCCACATCGGGCAGCAGATCGCGGACCGCGGATTCGCCACCGGGCACGATGGTGCACACGAGGAAGAGAGCGGATTTGGCCGGTAGGGCGATCACGGACTGCGACTCGACCACAGAACCTGCCTCCTAGCTGTCGGATCATGGCACCCTACAGCCGCCCGGGACTGCGGTCATCACGACTACGGTCTTCAGGACTGCGGTCGTCGTCCGTGGTTCGCGGCGTGCTTGCGGCGCGCCTTCTTCTTACGGCGTCGTTTCGACGACATGGGTCACCTCCCGCGTAGCAGGTCTCACGGAGCACCTGACCTGGGGAAGCGCGGCAGACACTCCGTTTCCGGCGTTTCCACGTTTCCACATCGAATAGCACGGCGCTATTCGGACTACAGGCAGATCCGCGCGAACAAATTCTGTCCGGGTGCCATCTCACAGGGTGTAGCGAAAAACAGATCCGGCCGCCCGGCCTGCGGGAACAGACGGAAGGGCCGGATCCTGATATCCCCTGGGGCTTCACTGATGACCACGCGCCGTGCTCGCCGTACCGTCCGTTCCGCCGCCCTGGTGGCCCTCGCGGCCGCTGCGGCGTTCTCGCTGACCGCCTGCCAGATCGGCGGCGACGACTCCGCCGCCGCCCCGGGGAAGAAGGACTCCGCCCCGGCGGAGGCGGCCGCGCGAACCAGCACGGCGACGGGGGCGAAGGTGCGTCAGCCGGTGACGATTCCGGTCACGAGGTTGATGGTGGTGGCGAGGATGCTGGTGCCGAAGAGGTAGGACAGCAGGCAGTGGCGCAGCGCGACGGCACGGATCATCGAGTTCGAGACACTCGTGTCGGACACCTGGTAGGTCATGCCCAGGTTGTAGCTGAAGTACAGGAAGTCGCGGTAGGCGGGCGGCTCTTCGGAGTTGAAGTCGATCCCTCCGGTGGGCGACCGGTAGTACAGGTACGCGTACCGGGCGGCGTACATCAGGTGCAGCGCCGCCCAGCAGGTGAAGACCCCGGCGAGTGCGAGCGCCGCGGCGGTTCGGCTCTTCCCGGGTGAGCCGCCGATCAGGAGCAGCAGGACGATCGCGACGAGTCCGGCCAGCGCGGTCACGACGATCGCCACTTCCTCCGTGACGGGGCGGAAATCCTCGCGGCGCACATTGAGCCGGGTCCCGGCGGCGTCCATCGGCCACAGCGCCAGCCAGCCCACCACCACGAAGGCCAGCTCGGTCACGGTGATCCCGGCGAGCAGGCCCAGCCGCGCGTCGATCAGACAGCCGATGAGCAGCCCGGCCACCGTCCCGGCGAACAGAGCGACGACCAGCCGCGGCACCGCGGACAGTGAAAAGTGGGACCTCACGGTGAATGACCTCGCAACTGGCGTGACGTTCCGCCCAGGTTACGGGCAGATCGCCGGGCCTCCCCGCACCTCGCCCGCCACGTCCCGGTGCCGCCCGTGCACGCGGGCCGGACATGCGCCCGTCACCACGGGAGGTTCATCGGGGGGGGCCGCCCCTCAGCGCCCCCAGTCCTCAACCCCCAGCCCCCAACCCTCAGATCTCAGCCCCAACCCCCAGATCTCAGCCCTGAGCCCTGAGCCCTGAGCGCTCAGCCCTCGGGCCGCTGGTGCAGCGGGCGGACCTCGGCCGCCGTGACACGACCGCCGATCTCGATCCAGCCCCCGTCGGAGACCCGCGCCAGGATCTCGGAACCCCGGCCCTGGCTGATCCGTACGTCACGCCCCAGCTCCCCCGCCAGCAGCATCGCCGCCGCGCCCGTCGCCTCGTCCTCGGCGATGGCGTCACCCCGCCGGGGAAACCCCCGCGCACGGATCGTGCCCGCGGCCTCGTCCGCCCAGGCCCACGCGTACAACCAGCCGTCGCCCTCGGGAGGCGTGGGCAGGGCGTCGACGGCCGCCACGGACGGGAACCGCTGGGTGCGCTTGCCCGACACCCATTCCGCCCGGCCGCGGATCCAGGTGAACTCGCCCTCGGTCCAGGTGGCCACGTCTCCCGCCACCGTCCGCAGGACGTCGACCGGTGTGCCCTGGGCCCCCAGCAGCCACGCGGTCCCGATCAGCGGATAGCCGGCGAAGGGCAGCCGCGCGCTGGGCGTATAGATGTCGACCTGGCCCCGGGCCGTGTCATCCACGAACACGGTCTCGGAGAAACCGAGTTGCCGGGCGACCTGCTGACGCTCGGCCGCACCCGGCACGGCAGCTCCGTCACACACCACACCCAGCGGGCTCCCGCCGGTCCCGTCCTGGCGTACGAACACGCGCACCACGTCAAGATCAGTCATACGGGAACTAAAACACGCGGCCGGCCGCGATGGAGTACGTCCGGCCCTCGCAGGGCGAAAACCGGTCGTGGGATCCACCGCGCCACTGATAGGAAGTGGCATGACAGCTGAACCACGTGACTCACTCAGCCCGCCTTCCCCACCTGCTCCGCTCGATCCGCTGGACCGTCTGCTCGCCGAGCGAGCCTGCGAGCGGCTGATCACCGAGTTCGTCCGCCGGCTCGACCTGGGTGAACCGGGCGGCGTGGCCGAGCTGTTCACCGTCGACGGGGTCTGGGAGTGGGCCGAGGGCGACCGCAGGATCCAGGGCCGTGAAGCACTCCGCGCCTATTTCGGTTCCCGGCCAGCCGACCGGCTGTCACGGCGCGTCTGTACGAACATTCTGGTGACCGTCGTCTCCGGGTCGGAGGCGACGGCGACCACGTACTTCACGACGTACCGCATGGACGGCCACACCGGCGGCATGGCGCCCCCGCGCATCCCCACACAGGTGGGGCATTACGAGGACGCGTTCCGCAAGGTCGGCGGGGAGTGGCTGCTCAGTACGCGGTCCACGTTCCTGGCCTTCGCCGGACCGACCGAGCGGGCCACGGTCCGGCCGGCCGACGCGTCCTGACGCCCGCAGCGTTCTGACGCCCCCGGCGCCGTCCTCCCGGACGGCGCCGGTTCCGGCCGGTTCACGCGTAGAGCTTCGCCCAGGTGTGGGCGCCCACCTCTCCGTCCACGCTGAGGCCGTGCGCCCTCTGGAACTTCTTGACCGCCGCCAGCGTCGTCTTCCCGAACGCGCCGTCCACGCCGCTCCACGGCAGATAGTGCCAGTTGGCGAGCAGGCACTGGGCCTGGGAGACATGCGATCCGTGGTCGCCGTACACGGTCAGTGCCCTACCGCTGTAGTAGGCACACGCCGCCTGCGGCGACATGCCGTCCGACGGCGCGGCCGAGGCGCTGTGCGCGGTGGCCGCGCCGGTGAACGTGAGCAGCCCCGCAGCAGCGAAAGCCGTCACCGTGCGCCGTATTCGAGTCATGGTCCGTCCTCCTGTCTGCGTCCGGGGGCGCCCCCGGACGCCCCCGGTGCCCGGCATTCTCAGCAGTCGGGAACGCCGGCGATCTTGCGCCCGCCCTGCAGGAAGACGTTGCTGACCCAGGCGTCGTCACTGCCTGTCGTCAGCGTGACCTTGCTCCACCACTTGTTGGTCCCGCCACTGGGGTCGGCGACCGGCGTCGTGTTCTTGTCGGTCTGGCACCAGTCGGTGAGGTGGATGTGCGAGACGGTGGCGAGAACGGTCGCGCTGGTACGCGGTGCCTCGCGCAGGTGGACGCTGGTGGCGTAGACGTAGACCGTCTTGGACGCCAGCTGCGCGTCGGCCGCCTGCGCGGTGGGCGCCACGAGCAGCGCTCCCGCTGTGAGCGTGACGGCCCCCGCCGCTATCAGTGCACGTCGGTACAGCATGGTTGAACCCCCGTAGAGCTGAGTGGTACTGAGTCGAACTGAGCGGAGCCGGCTCCGCGCTGGTTCGCGCTCATGGCCGCCTGGTCGCGGCCCCTTGCCCTTCCACGGTGCTGCTGGTCCGGCCCCGCGTATTGGAGAAAATCGCGCACCGCCGCCGAACGGCGAAAACCCGATGCCTCTCCCCCGCTTCCTCCTCTCCTCCGCTTACTCCTCTCCCCCGCTCACCGGTCGTCCGGTCGGTCTCATCCGGCGAGGACGAGGCTGGTGGTCTCCCCCGGCAGCCGGTCCACCGGCGGTCCGCCGGGCCTGACCGGCGAGCGGCCGCCGATGAAGGCGGTCGCCGTCAGCCCCGTCATGGCCTTGAACTCGCGGCACAGATGGGCCTGGTCGTAGAAACCGCAGGCCGCGGCGACCGCTCCGGACGGCCGCCCCAGGGCGAGCTGGCGGCGGGCCCGCTGCATACGCAGCACCCGCGCCGCCGCCTTGGGGCACTGACCGATCTGCTGCTGGAACCGGTGCTCCAACTGCCGTACTCCCCAGCCCACATCGTCCGCCAGCCGGGGAATGGGCAGCGTCCCGCCGGAGCGGTTGAGCAGGGCCCAGGCGCGTACGACCTGCGGGGCGGGCCGCGGCCCGGTGGCGGCCCAGGACGCCAGTGCCGCGTCCAGCAGTCCGAACCTCCGCTGCCAGCAAGGAGTTTCGGCCAGTGCGTCCGTCAGGGCAGCGATCCGGCCACCCGGCAGCTGAAGCGGATCGACCGATTCGGCGGCCAGGTCGTGCTGGTCCGCGTCGAAGAGCGCGAACGCCATCCACGGGGCGAGGCTCACCTCCATCCCGTACAGCCGTCCCGCGTGTTCGGCCCGGGTGGCGCAGGTCCGTAACCCGGAGAGGAGAGACGTCCGGCGCAGCCGGCGCTCCGGACGGTCGGAGCGGATGAGCGTGATCGGGTGTTCCTCGAAGGCGAGCAGCAGGGTCGCGGCGCTGATCGGCGCCTCGAGGCGCAGGCGGGGGTGGTCGAGCGCCAGCCGGAAACCCCGGTAGGCGAGCACCCCGGGCCGTAATCGGGGGTGCGGAAGTGCGTCGGCGGCCTCCCAGGTGCCCATCGGACAGGCCCGGAGGTCCATGTCTCTGGTTGTCATGTCGAAGGCGACGCCAGGCCCCGCGGACCGGTTCCTTCCGATTCCCGTCCGGAACTTGGCGGTACGGGAGCCCCACCGGTTCTGCCGGGGCCGTACCGGTGCTGTACACCTTGCTGTACGGTCGGGGTATGTCGAAGCCAGTGACGATCAGGGTCGATGACGAGCTGCACGCACTGCTCAAGGAACGGGCCGAAGCCGAGGGCACCACGGTGACCGCGCTGATCACCCGGGCCGCGCACGACGCCGTCCGCGACCCCCGTCTCGAAGGCGCAGCCGAGGTCTTCCGCACGTTCGTCACCGACAACGCGGCCGCGTTCGACAGCGCCTTCCCCGAGGACGCCCCGTCCTTGCTCGACGCACCGGGGCGGGCCGCCTGACGTGGAGCTCCATGTCGACATCCGCTGGCTCCTGGAGCGACAGGCGGAGGCCCTGCCGAAGCATCCGCACATCCACGACTTCTCCAGCCTGGTGGCCGCGGTCGGCAGGCATCGCGTCAACACCCCCCGGGTCGGCGCCACGGTCGACAACTCCTGGCGCGCCGCCGCTCTGATGCACGCCGTCATCCGGCTGCGCCCCCTGCCCGCCCGCAACGCGCTGTTCGGCGTGGGCCTGGTGGTCGCGTACATGGACGCCGCAGGTGAAGGCATCGACGCACCCTACGGAGCGCTGATCGATCTCGCCCGTGACATCGACACCGGGCGCTGTGACGCGTACGACGCGGCCGACCGCATCAGGTCCTGGCGGATCTGACCACGACAGCGAACCGTGTCCCGCTGCTCCCGCGTCCCATGGCCGCCGTGCCCGAGTTCGGTTCAGGCAGCAGTCCCCTGCCTGCCGTTCCCGGTCACGTACGACGTCAGGTCCGTGCCCAGGATCTCGGTGACGAGCCGGTGCCCGGCCTGGTCCGCCGAACCGGACGGCTCGTGGTGTCCGGACGCCGGACCCGACTCGGCGGCCGCCGCGCCTGCGCTGCCCAGAACGGCCTGAGCGATCAGTGCACTTGCGGCCAGGAGCTTGGGGAACGTTCGCATGCGACACGCCTTTCTCGGCAGAGGGTCCGGACGGCGGGGCACGGCCCGTGGCCCGCCGCTGCCCGCGGGGAGACCTACAACAGCGCCTCCACGGACGCCCGCAGGCGTCCTTTCGCCCGCGGTCTGTCTCCCAGTGTGTGCGCGTATTTCGTCAGGATCCGCCGCTGGGATTGGTCTCGGCGCTCCGTTCACTCGAACGGGGACGTGTGATCAGTGCACGGCCACCGGCGTCCCCACGCATATGCCCCCTTGCACCTGACGGCGTACGCCCGAGAATGAAGCCCGCGGGGACGAAGACCGACGATCATGGTGATAGCTGTGGAGAGAACAGGGGGCGGGGCGGCCGCCCTGCCCACGCTGGGTGAGTTCCTGAGGTACGTCGGACGAGAAGCCGCCGGCCACGATGACCCGGCGGGCCACACAGGTCTCGCGAATCCAGCGGGGCAGACGGGGCAGACGGATCCGGCCGACACGACGGCTCCGGCCGACACGACGGACCTGGCGGGGTACGCGAGCCGGGCCGTGACCGGTGCGGTGCCCGCGAGTGAGCCGTACTCCGGCGACGACATCCGGGATCTGCTGGTCGTCGCGGATGCCGCAGAGCCCTGGCTGCGGGACCGGCACGCCGCCGCCCGCCGGCTGCGCGCACTCGCCGGAGCGGGCGCCACCGGGCTCCTGGTGAACGGGCCGCTCGGCACGGCCGCGCACGCCTCGGTGACATCGGCCGCCCGGCACAGCTCAGTACCGGTGCTCTTCGCCTCGGGTCTGCCCTGGCTCCGCGCCGCCCGGATCATCAGCGATCTCCGCCTCCGGGCAGCCGAGGGCAAGGCGGCTTCGCTCAGTGACCTGCTGGAGGCCGCCCGGCCGGACAGGGGCGGCGATGCCGGGCTGCTCCTCGGCTGGTTGTCCACCGCGGTGGAGGGCACAGCCGAGATCCTCGCACCCCACGAGGACGCTGCGCGGATACCCGATCCCGGCGCCGTCGATGCGCTCCGTACGGGACACGCCTCGGCCTCCGCGGCGAGCAGCGGCCCCGCCCAGATCCGGATGTACGCGCTCGGGGCGTCGAGGCCGCACCCGGTGCTCGTGGTGACCCGGCCGGGGGACTTCCCGCCCGGGGCGGTGGAGTCGGTGCGACGGGTGCTCCCTTTCCTGGAGGGCGCCGTACGGCATCCGCTGACCGGCCCCGAGGGCCTGGAGAGCGCCCAAGTCGCGGTGCTGCAGCTCCTGATGGGCGGGCTGGTCACCTGGGCGAGGAGAACGGCTCATGCGCTGCGGCTGAGCCGTACCGCCATGGCGGCGTCCGCGGTGCGGGTCCATATCCTCCAGTGCCCGCCGGGGCTGCGTGACACCGCCGCGGGCCAGTGCAGGCAGCGGCTGCGCGAGACGGGCCTTGTGGTGCGGTGCCCGGTCGACGACGGTCAGGTGATCGTCATCTCCGAAGCGCCCGGCGGTCATGCGGCGGTGGACCCGGCCCGCGACGCGCTGATGACGCTCGTCGCCGAAGCTCCCGAATACCGGCTGGGCACCAGCCGCCGGGCCCCTCTGGCGGCGACCGCGGGCGCGTACGAGGAGGCGACCCAGGCGCTCGCCGTGGCGCGCAACCGGACGGGCCGGGTCGCCGAGTACGAGGAGGAGGCCGACCTGACACGGCTGCTCCCGCCGGGCGCGTGCCCCTGGGCCGAGCGTTTCCTCCAGCCGCTCGCCCGGCTTCCGGCGGGCAGAAGGCCGGAGATCGCGCACTCCGTACGCCTGGGTCTCGCTTTCGGTATCGGTGGCGCCGCGAAGCTGAGCGGGCAGCATCGCAATACGGTACGGGCGCATCTCGCACGCACCGCTCAGCTGCTCGGGCTCGATCTGCGACGCCTGGGCGACCGGGCCGTACTGAGTCTGGCGCTGCGCGTCCAGGACGACCTGGCGGCGGACAGCGCGGCCTCATCCGTACCGGACACGGGTCTGCGCGAGCTGCTGCAGCAGCCGCCCTGCCGTGAGTGGGCCGCCCGCTTCCTGGCCCCGCTCGATACGGCCGGGCGCCGGAGTCTGCGGCGCACGGTCACCACATGGGTCCTCTGCGGGGCCAGGACGGAGGAGACCGCGGGCCGGCTCCGGCTGCACTACAAGACCGTGCTCGCCCATCTGGCCACGGCGGAGCAGGTGCTGCAGCGCCCCCTCATCGAAACCCATCGGCGCGTCACAGAGGGTGACGACAGCGCCAACGGATTCAACGGGCCGCACGACGTCGTACTCGCGCTCCATGTCGCCTCCCCCGAGCTGGGCATCATCGACAGCAGGCTGCTCGACGGCTGACCGAAGGGTGGCTGACGGGTGGCTGAAGGGCCGGGGCGCGCGCCGGCTTGTGCAGCTGTGACAGGTGACGGGGAAAACTTGTGCACCGGCACCGTTCCGCGCGTCCGCGGCCGCGGGCTAGCGTCCTCCGGGAGATGGCCTCCCGCCTGCGGTTTTGACGTCATGACCGCTTGGGGCGGACGAGCGCATCGCACTTGGGCCACCGGCCCGGCCCTGACCGGTACAGGGGTTCGGTCAGGGTCTGCCGGTGGGCCACCCCGCACAGCCGCCCGCACAGCCGCCCCGCAGCTGCCCGTGCAGCCGCCCGCGCAGCCTTCCCGCAGCCGCTCCGGGGAGCAGGAAGCGCCATGTCCACGGACAATGGGGTACTCGGGCCCGGAGAGGCCAGGACACGGCATCCGGGCACGCGGCACACTGTCGGAGGTGCGGCATGGAGGCGAGCGGACAGCCGGAGCGAGCCACCGGCGACACGGCTCAGACAGCACGGACGGCCCGGACACCACACACAGCGCAGACAACAGAGGCGGCAGAGGCAGGACCGGCCGGGCGGCCCGGCCGGAACGCGCACGGCACGGTGACCCAACAGCTGATCGAAGATCACCTGGTCGAGGGCCGGATGGCCCCGGGCACCGAGATCGGGCTGCGCGTGGACCAGACCCTCACCCAGGACGCCACCGGCACACTGGTCATGCAGGAGCTGGAGGCACTCGGTCTTGACCGGGTGCGCACCGAGGCGAGTGTGCAGTACGTGGACCACAACATCATCCAGACCGACGAGCGGAACGCCGAGGACCACGCGTTCCTGCGCTCGGCGGCCCGCCGCCTCGGTGTCTGGTACTCGAAACCGGGCAACGGGGTGTCGCACCCCGTCCACATGCAGCACTTCGGTGTTCCGGGCCGGACACTCGCCGGTTCCGACTCGCACACCTGCGCCGCCGGATCACTCGGGATGTTCGCGGTCGGCACCGGCGGCCTGGAGGTCGCGCTGGCCATGGCGGGCCGCCCGCTGCGCATCACCATGCCGCACATCTGGGGCGTCCGGCTGACCGGAGCCCTGCCGGAGTGGGTGAGCGCCAAGGACGTCGTCCTGGAGATGCTGCGCCGGCACGGGGTGAAGGGCGCGGTGAACCGGGTGCTGGAGTACCACGGTCCCGGACTGGCGTCGCTGTCGGCGATGGACCGGCATGTGATCGCCAACATGGGCGCGGAACTGGGCGCCACCACCACGGTGTTCCCCTCCGACGACGCCGTACGGGCCTTTCTGCGCAGCGAGGGCCGCGAAGACGCCTGGACGCCGCTGTGGGCGGCGGACGACGCGGTCTACGACCTGGACGAGGAAATCGACCTCGCGGCGCTCGAACCGCTGATCGCCCGGCCCACTTCGCCGGGCAATGTGATGCCCGTACGTGAGGTGGCGGGCGAGCCGGTGGGCCAGGCGGTGATCGGTTCCTCGGCCAATCCCGGTCTGCGCGACTTCGCCATGGCGGCGGAGATGGTGCGCGGGCGGCAGACCCCGCCCGGGGTGAGTTTCGACGTCAACCCGACCTCCCGGGAGATCCTCCAGGACCTCAGTCACTCCGGTGCGGTCTTCGACCTGATCGCGGCGGGAGCCCGGATCCACCAGGCGGGCTGCCTGGGGTGCATCGGCATGGGCCAGGCACCGGCGGTGGGCCGCAACTCACTGCGTACGTTCCCGCGCAACTTCCCCGGCCGTTCGGGCACCCAGGACGACGCCGTGTGGCTCTGCTCGCCGGAGACGGCGACCGCATCCGCGCTGACCGGTGTCATCACCGATCCGCGCGACTGGGCGGCGGAGACCGGGCTGGCGTACCCGAAGGTCCCGGCGCTGCGGGCGGAGCCGGTCAACACCGCGATGCTGGAGCCCCCGCTCCCGCCCGACGAGGCTGCCCGCGTGGAGCTGGAGCGCGGCCCCGGGGTCTCCGCGCTGCCCGACCTGGACCCGCTGCCGGACACCGTACGTCTGCCGGTGCTGCTGAAGATGGGCGACAACGTGTCGACCGACGAGATCTCACCGGCGGGCGCCAAGGCGCTGCCGTACCGCTCCAACATCCCGCGCCTCGCGGAGTTCACCTTCACCCGCATCGACCCGGACTACCCGTCCCGCGCCGCGGAGTGCCGGGACGCGGGCGGACACCTCGTCGTCGGCGGGGACAACTACGGGCAGGGATCCTCGCGCGAGCACGCGGCACTGACACCCCGGTATCTGGGGCTGCGGGTGGTGATCGCGAAGTCGTACGCGCGGATCCACTGGCAGAACCTCGCCAACTTCGGTGTCCTGGCGCTCGAATTCGACGACCCGGCCGACTACGACCGGGTCGGACAGGGCGACGAGATCCTCCTGGAGGGTCTGCACGCGGCGCTCGCACCGGACGCCGAACCGTCCCTGCTGGCCGTCAACACCACCCGGGACGAGAGCTACCCGGTGCACCACAGGCTGCCGGCCCACCGGCGCCGGACGGTGCTGCTGGGCGGCATCATCCCGGCCGTGGCGGGGGAGGAGGCCGGGCACTGACCTGGCCTCACGTACCACCCCGAAGCCTTTGAGGCGCGGCAGGGAGGAATCAGCCGCTCAGGCCGAAGTGGTCAGTACGTCACGGGTCACAGCGTGAGCGAACCCCCTCCCGGCGCAGTAGCGTTCGATCTCGTCCAGGGCACTGCGGGTGATGCGCTGGAGCTCGCCGCCCAGCGATCCGGCGATGTGCGGTGTCAGGAGCACGTTGGGCAGTGAGTACAGCGGCGACGCCGCCGGCAGCACCTCGGGGTCTGTGACGTCGAGGATCGCGTGGATACGCCCTGCCGACGCCTCAGCGGTGAGGGCCCGGGTGTCGACGAGCGAGCCCCGCGCGGTGTTGATCAGTGTCGCGCCGTCCCGCAGGAGCGACAGCCGACGGGCATCCATCAGATGGTGGGTCTCGGGCAGCGCGGGGGCGTGCAGGGATACGACGTCGCAGACGGTCATCATCTCGTCCAGTCCGGCGAGCCGGGCTCCCAGCGACCGGGCCCGCACCGGGTCGAGGTGGGGATCTGCCACCACGAGGTCGAAGTCGTAGGGGCTCAGCAGTTCCAGCACCCTGCGCCCCACCAGGGACGCGCCCACCACGCCGACCGTCCTGCGGTAATTGCCGAAGCCCGGGAAGTGCGCTGCCCAGTCCAGGGCGGCTCGATGTTCACGGTACAGTCCGCCGATCTCCAGTACGCGTTTGTTGGCGAAGAGAACGGCGGCGACCGTGTACTCGGCGACGGGGAGGGCATTGGCCGCGGCTGCCGTGGAGACGAGGAGTCCGCGGTCCCAGCACGCCTCCGTCACATGGTGTTTGACGCTCCCTGCGGCGTGCACGACCGCCTTCAGTGCCGGCATGCGGGCCAGTGCGGCGGTGTCGAGCGGGGGGCACCCCCAGGATGTGATCAGGAGTTCCACGGCTGCCAGGTCCGGTACCCGGTCGAAGTCCTCGGCGACGAACTGCGGAACGATGTCGACGTGCCGGGTCAGCTCCTGGACTGCGGCCGGCGGGAAAAGTGCGTCGCGGTGCGGGCGGCCCATGGCGAACAGGGCGCGCGGGCGGGGCTGGGTGAAGGGCATGGGGATCCTCATGGCTATGGCCTACTTGACGGCGCCGGCTGTCATGCCGGACTTCCAGTACCGCTGGAGCATCAGGAAGAGGACGACCAGCGGAGCCACGGACACCAGTGATCCGACGACTGCCAGGAGGTAGTCCTGCGGGTGCCCCTGGGAGAGCGCGGAGGAGTACCAGACATACAGTCCGAGGTTGACCGGGTAGAGCTTCTGGTTGGACAGCATCACCAAGGGCAGGAAGAAGCTGTTCCAGATCTGGGTGAACTGGAAGAGGAAGATGGTCACGAAGGCGGGCGCGAGCATGGGGAAAGCGATGCGGCAGAATGCCTTGAACTCGCCGGCGCCGTCCATCCGGGCTGCCTCCAGAACCTCGTTGGGGACGTAGGCCGCGCTGAGGACACGGGCCAGGTACACGCCGAACGGGAAGACCAGGCCGGGGACGAACACGGCCCAGAAGGTGTTCACCAGGCCGACCTTGGCGGCGATCAGGTACAGCGGTATGGCCATCGCCGTTCCGGGCACCATCACGCCCAGCAGGACGAAGGCGAAGAGCTTTTCCTTGGCGGGGAAGGCCAGTTTGTCGAACGCGTACCCGGCGGCCACGCTGAACACCGTGGCCAGCAGCGCGCCGGCTCCGGCGTACAGGACCGTGTTGGCCATCCAGCGCACGTAGATGCCGTGGTCGGCCTTGAACAGGTGCCCGAGGTTGCCGAGGAGCGCGAAGTGGTGGCCCGGTGCGAAGCCGTTCGTGGCGAAGAGGTCCTGGCGGCTCTTGGTGGACGAAAGCACCAGCCAGAGCATCGGCAGGAGTGTGTAGAGGGTGGCGAGCCCCAGCATCGCTGTCACGCCGGCCTTGGACAGCAGAGCCGAGGGACGCTTCCGGGGACGCCGGGGGGTGTCCTTGGCGGTGCCGCCCCCGCGGTTGTCGCAGTCCGGGGCCGCAGCGGGCGCCGGGACGCTGAGTGTCGTGGACTTGGTCACGGCTGGCTCCTGCTGCGCGAAAGGCGGGTCACGAGGAACGACAGCGCCGCGGCGAACACCGCGATGAGCAGCGAGGCAGCCGCGGCCAGGCCGAAGTCGTTGTGGGTGAAAGCCGCGGTCTGTACGTACATATTGGGCGTCCAGCTGCTGCCGATCGAGCTGGAGGCGCTGTAGATCACCTTGGGCTCCGTGAAGAGCTGGACCGAACCGATGACGGTGAACAGCACGGACAGCGCGATGGCCGGGCGGATCATGGGCACCTTGATCGACAGGGCGGTACGGATGCCGCCGGCCCCGTCGATCGTTGCCGCGTCAAGGGTCTCGCGCGGTACCGACTGGAGTGCGGCGTAGAAGATGACCATGCTGTACCCGATCCACTCCCAGACGGCGATGTTCGCCGCGGAGAACACCGCGTTGTCCGCCGACAGGAAGCTGATGTCGAAGCCGCCGTGGCTGAGGAGATCGATCACCGGACTCAGGCCCGGCGTGTACAGGTAGACCCAGATGAGCGCCGCGATCAGGCCGGGCACCGCGTGCGGCAGGAACAGGGCCAGTTGGAAGAAGGCCCGTGCCCTGACGAGTGCCGAGTCCAGGAGGAGAGCCAGGACGAGCGCGCCGCCGATCATCACGGGGATGTACACCGCGACGTAGGCGGCGATGGTGATGAACCCGTCACGGAAAGCCGGGTCCGACAGTGCTTTGGTGTAGTTGTCCAGGCCGGCGAAGACGTCCTTGCTGCCGCCGAAGCCAAGACCGGACGTACGGGTGGTGAACAGACTCAGCCGGCCCGCGTAGACCAGCGGGGCGAGGGTGACCACGGTGAAGAGGACGAAAAACGGTGCCAGGAGCAGCGCGGCAGTACGGCGCTGTGCACGGGCTGACGGGCTTGCCATACCGGCCTTCCTCATAGGGAACGGAAAAGTGCGGGGCAGGGCGGATGCACACCCCGCCCAACGGGGCGTGCATCGGGCCCCAGCAGGGGTGCGCGGTCTACGGGGCGACCTTCATACCGCGGTGCTTGATGTCCTCGACGGTGGCCCGTTGCGCGCCGGTGAGGACGTCGGAGAGCTTCACGTTGCCCTCGGCCACCTTCGGCAGCCCGTCGGTGAGGGCCGTGTTCGTGGTTCCCATGACCGGGCCCCAGGTCCAGTCCGGCACCACCGCCCCGTAGGACTTGCTGCCCACTGCATAGACGTCCTGGCCACCGAAGTAGCCCGTGGGGAAAGCCGCTTTGGCGACTGGGACGAGCCGGGGGTCGGCGGGGAACATACTGCTGGTGCCGTCGAATACCCACGCCTTCATCCCCGCAGGGTCGGTCGTGATCCACTTGATGAACTCCGCGGCGGCTCCGCTGTTCCTGGCACCCTTGGGAATGACGAAGGACGAGCCGCCGTACATGGCGGAGGCCGGCTTGCCGTCCCAGGTCGGGACCGGGGCCACCGACCACTTGCCCGACTGGTCGGGGACGGTGGCCTGCTGGGATCCGGCGCACCAGCTCGCACAGACATAGGCGACGGTGCGGTTCTGCTGGACGCTGGTCCAGAACGGGTCGAGCGTGCTCAGCGACCGGACGAGCCCCTGCCGGGCGAGACCACCCCAGTAGTCGGCCACCTTGCGGGACGGGGCATCGTCGAGCGATACCTTCCATGCGTCCTTCTGCGTACCGAACCACCGCGCTCCGGCCTGCCAGGACAGTGCACTCAGCAGTCCGGGGTTGTCGGTGTACATGACCCCGCCGCGGGCCTTCGAATCGGCCTTCTTCACCTGGACGGTCATGTCCCGGTACTCGTCCCACGTCTTGGGGACGTCGATGTTGTTCTTCTTGAAGAAATCCTTGCGGTAGTACAGCATCAGCGGCGCGGCATCACGAGGAACGCCCCACGTCCGGCCCCCCAGCTCGACCAACCGGCTTACCGACGCCGGGAAATGGGATTTGACCAGGGAGCCGAGGGGCTTGTCCAGGCTCTCCAACTCGCCCTGGGTGGCGAACTCCGGCAGCTGCGGGTACTCGATCACCGCGACGTCCGGGACCGTGCCGGCCTTCACGGCGTTGGTGAGCTTCGAGTAGTACTCCTGGCCCGAAGGCACCGACTCGAAGTGCACTTTGATACCGGGGTGGGTCCGGTTGAATGCCTCAGCCACCTTGTCGGAGCCCTTGACGAAGGACCAGAAAGTGACCTCACCGGTCTTCTTGTCCGACGCGGACCCCCCGTTGTCCGCGCCTCCGCATCCCGTACCGAGCAGGCCGAGTGCCACGACGGAACAGACCAGAGCTGGCAGACGTCTATAAAACATGCGGTGTCACCGATCGTTCGCTGGGGTGTCACCGCAATCATTCGATACAGACGACAGACAGTCAATACATCTGCTTTCGTTTGCTTGACACGAAAGCAATACGGCATCACATGCTGGTCGCTCTCAGACGCCGGTCCGGCGGTCGGCGCCACAGGACGCACGCACTCGCAGCTCCGGCCTGAGCAGCATCTCCGCCAGCGGTGTGGCAGGGTCGGCCAGCCGGCGCACCGCCAGATCGAGGGCCCACGCACCCACCGCCTGCTTGGGCGGCGCCACCGCGGTCAGCGGGACCTCGCTCAGCTCGGCGACCTCGTCGTCGTAGGTGACCAGGGCCAGGTCCTCCGGCACCCGCACACCCCGGGCCCGCAGGATGCCGACGAGGGCAATCGCGTCGATGTCGTTGTGCACCAGCGCCGCCCGGACCTCTCCTGCTTCCACGGCCCGGACCACCTCCTCGAAGCGCCCGTCGACCGGAGCCGCATCGCCGCTGGTGGTGATGCGGTACTCGGGCCCCGGCGTGAGTCCCATGGTTTCCACGGCGTCGGCGTATCCGGCGCTGAGGAGAGCCGTGTTGGGGCTCTCCACCCTGGCGACCAGGGCCACCCTGTCGTGTCCGAGCCCGGCCAGGTGCCGTACCGCGAGCGCCGCACCGTAGGCATGGTCCGAGGCCACCTGCTCCAGCCGGCCGGCCATCAGCCCGGCCCGGCGCTCCACCAGCACGACCGGCACATCGAGACCGCTCAGCCACTGTTCGGCCTCGTCCAGAGGGCTCAGACCCGGGTGCGGCATCAGCAGCAGGCTGTCGATACCACCGGCCATGAGCTGGCGGACCTGCTCCTGGTGCTCCGACAGCGACTCCCCCGATACGGCCAGTACGACACGGACACCGCGCCCCCGTGCCGCGCTCTGGACACCGCGGATCACCTCCGCGTAGTAGTACCCGCCCGGAGGCACTACCAGGCCGATGCTGTGCCGTTCCCCCGCGTCCGGCAGAGCGGGGGCACGGACCTCGGCCGCTGCCGGGACCGCGGTCGGGGTCAGGGCCCTCGCCCCGCCGTGCACACGGGCCAGCAGTCCGCGGTCGGCCAGCTCCCGCACGTCCTGGCGCAGGGTGACGGCGGAGACGCCCATCTCCGCCGCCAGTTCCTTGACTGTGATCGAACCCTGGCGCTCCACAGCGCTCAGGATCGCTTGCCGCCGCTCGTCGGCCAACACCTTGGGTCCCCTCTCGGTAACGAGTGAGTCATCCGCTTTCACTCGACAACCGAAAGATATCAATCAAAGGCAGGTACTGGCTTGGATCGACAGATGTGCTGGCCGGCGGCTGTTCAGTACGACGGCTGTCGTGTCAGTACGACGGCCTGTCGTCGACCTCGACGAGGTTGTGGTCGCGCAGTGTGTAGAGCATGCCCTTGTATACGTTGAGGTGCGGACCGCTGTACCAGACGCCATTGATGTCGGCGACTACGGTACTCACGGCGAATGTCCTCGGGTGGAAACGGAAGAGCGTGGTGTCCGAGACGCCGTAGACCACGCCACGGTTGGTGACCATCGCGGCGAACCCCTTGCTGACATCTCCCACATCAGCGGTGTGCACCACCTTGCGGGTCCGCACATCGATGACGAACAACCCGCCCCCCGTGGTGAGTCCGTAGAGGTTGCGGCCCTGCACCGCCAGGGCCGCAACACCCGCCTCCTGCTTCGGATCGACCCGCCACTTCTCCTTGCCCGTGACCGGATCGACGGCGACGACAGTGGCGCGCGGTCCCTGCTCGGAGGCGCTGTCGCCGCCCAGATAGGCGACACCGTTCCGGTTGGCCACCGCTCGCACGAGCTGGACGTCATCGATCGGATTGACGTAGGAGGCCGATGTGCCGCTCCTCGGCGAGTACGTCCACAGCGCGCCGCCTCCCTCGGTGTCGGACTGCACACCCACCAGGAGCAGTTGATTGTCCGGGTCCCACGAGGTGTCCAGCGGCCGGTTCTGCTCACTGGGGAAGTGCGCGGCCTGCTGCGGCTGGCGTCGCCCGGCAGGGTCGTACCGCCAGATGCCCTGAGCGTCGTACTGGCCGGTGTACAGGCAGCCTTCGATCACCTCGGCGTCCTTCGCCTCACCGGGTGCCTGCAGGTTCACAACCTCGCCGGTCTTCAGATTGCGCCGGGAGATGGCGCCGTTGCCTCCGAGGTAGACGTAACCGCGTCCGGCGGCAACCCCCATACCGGCTTGCGGACTGGCGGGCGCGCCTGCCTTGTCCAGTTGGGTGACCACCGAGGTACCCGCCGACAGATCGATCTCGGCGACGAAGCCGTAGCCCGAGACGACCTCAAGCTTTCCGTCGAGTTGGTCCAGGCCCCAGATCTCACCGAGATCCGTCCCGTCGAACTCCAGCGGGGAGACCTTCTTGTCCGCCTTCGAGTAAGCCTGCACGCCCGACTCGGAGGCGAAGTAGATACGGTCGTCATCGGCGGTGAACGACTTGATGGTGGTGCCCGTGGTGGACAGCACGGTGTACGAGGAGAGATCGTCCAGGTCCATCACCGCGAGCTTCGCGGGATCGACGCCGCCCGAAGTGCCGACGATCAAGTGCCCGTCCAGAACGGCCAGTTCGCGCAGACTGGGGTCCTTTTCCATCTCCTTGGGCACGACCGAGGTGAACGTGTGCTTCTTCCGGTCGAAGGCGAACAGCGATGCCTTGCTCGCGCCGCCCCCGCCGGAGAGGATACTGCCCGCCCCGAAGAAGACGGTGGTATCCGTGGCCGCGACCGCCCTGGCCAGGGTCGCCTTCGGGTCGGGGACGCCCCGGTCGGTGACGGCGCCGGTGGCCGGGTCGTACTCCCACAGAATGGGCGCCTTGTCCGGGAGACCGCCCACGGCGTACACCGTGCCGTCGGGTGCGACCGCCAGATCACGGATGTCGCGGTCCCCGGTTCTGCCGACGGCCACCGCGGGCTTGTCGGGCGTCTTCAAGTCCCAGCGGAAGAGGTTGGGTTTGCCCTCATCCGCCTTGACCAGGACGCCGATGTAGAGGTATTGGCCCGTGGAGTCAGCGGCGAGCGCCTGGATGGAGGGCTCGGGCCCCGCACCGAGGGCGGTGTGCGACACCACCTTCCGGCTCGGCAGATGGAAGCCGCTCACTCCTGCGGGACTCACATTGCGGGAGCCTATGTAGACGGTGTCAGCGACCAGCAGCCCGCTCATCAGTGAGATCTGGACCAGGCCCGGCCCCAGATCGGTCACCGCCGTCCGGGGAGGCCGGCCGGTGGCGGCAAGTGCCGGGGAGGTGACGAGGGATTCGGCCGCCGTCGCCAGCCCGAGCGCACCACCGGCCTGGATCAGCCGGCGCCTGCTGAGAAACGGATGATCCGTCATGTGTACTCCTGGGGGTATGGGTTCTGCGGGACGGCGTCAGGACAGGTTGAAGATGCGGATGTCGTCGTGCTGGACGATCCGCGTGGGGACGTCGCCTTTGTCGATCGACTGCGAGGGCCGGTAGAGCCCCCACTTGATGTAGCCGTGGTCGGCCGGGTTCCCGGGCTGATAGGTCCGCACGTTCTCGTACGAAGCGGCCGACTTGTAGTCGGACTGCCCGGGAAGCTGCACGGAGACCCGGAAGTACCCGGTGTTGTCGGTGGTCCAGCGCGCGTCGATGCGGAAGTTCATCCACTTGTCGATACTGGGACGGAGATCCGCCACCACCGTCGTCTGGCGGTTCAGGTGCGGGGAGCGGAACGCCACCTCGTTGCGCTTCGTCATCAGATAGAAGGCCGGGACGTTGCCGCCCGCGTATTTGCCCTGGAAGATGATGTCGCCCGACTCGCTGTCCCCCGGCTTGAACGGCTGCCAGTCCTTCAGCAGAACGCTGAACTCGTAGCGCTGCGTGTCACCCACGTTGAACTGCCCGTTCTTGAGCAGGTCCGTCGCGGTCTCGCTGCGCGGTGCGCCGTTCGACTCGTATCCGGGGTCGCCGAGCGTCACCTTGTGCTGGACCGCGTACGAGCTCGCCCGTCCTGGCCGTACGACGCCCGAGGCGTCCGGGGCCGTCGCATGGGTGGTGGTCAGTCCCTTCACTCCCGAGTCCAGGGTGCCGCTCTCATAGTCCACCCCCAGAACCTGCTTGGCGGTCTGCGCGGCCACCGGCCTGGTGCGCAAGGTCCCTTGCTGGGCTGCCGCCTGAGACTGGGACAGCAGGAAGGGAACTGTCAGCGCTGCCGCACAGAGGGAGATCGATACCTGGCGAAGCTTGGTCATTCTGCTCCTCGACATCGTGGTATTGCGCATGAACCTGGACAAGTAGTCGTCACACAGGGGGTGAAACGACAGCACTTGAACGTCGAATGACGGCGTTCGCGCTCGTGCATGCTGGCACGGTTACGAACGATACCGAAAGACAGGCGACATCAATCCGTCAAATCCCTGCGCGTCACTCCTTGTTGACCATGTAATTGACGGCTTGTCGCCCCTCATGACCATCGAAGCGGATCCCGCCTGTCCACACGGCACGCTTCGTTCGAAGATTTACGAAGCAGAATGATGCGTGCGCACCGCGCGGCGCGATCCATCCAATCCACACGCGGGAGCTCGGGCCCGCCGATAATGGCGCCGTGGCTCCGAAGGACAGGAAACTTCTGGCGCCCCTGACGTTCGCCGTCATCGGGGCGCTCGCACTGCTGGGTTACGCCTCCCAGGCCGAGACCAGCAGTGCGCAACGGCATGCCGACACCAGCCCCGGGATGCCCGGTGCCGCGGCGCGCGAGCAGGACCAGCCGCGGGCGGCGCGGACCGCTGACGGCACCGCGTACACCCCTCTGAGAACGCAGCAGAACGCCCGGGTGGGCGCGCTGTTCGAGAAGGACGACAGCGGTGATCACTTCTGCACCGCGAGCGTCGTGACCAGTCCGGGCCGGAACATGCTGGTCACCGCCGCGCACTGTGCTTTCGACAGTGACGGGACACCCAGGGACGATCTCGTCTTCGCCCCCGCCTACCGGTCCGGCGAGAAGCCCGCCGGGCTGTGGAAAGTCCGCAAGGTCGTCGCTGACGACCGCTGGGCCCAGAACGGGAACCCGGACCTCGATGTCGCCTTCCTGATCCTCGGCAACAACGACGGCAAGCGGATCCAGGACGTCCTCGGCGGCAACGCACTCGGGATCAACCGGGGCTTCCAGAACAAGGTCAAGGTGACCGGCTACCCCAACAACCGGGATACGCCGATCTCTTGCCGCAACCGCACCACCCGGTTCAGCAGCACACAGATGCGGATCCACTGCACCAACTTCGCCGGTGGCACGAGTGGCAGCCCCTGGGTCGTCGACGGCGCGTCGAGCGCCGGCACGGGCACGGTGATCGGTGTCCTCGGCGGGTACGAACGCGGCGGCGACGAGGACGACGTGTCCTACGCCGCGTACTTCGGCAACAGCGTCGCCCAGCTCTACCAGCAGGCCAGGGCCCAGGACTGAGACAAGCTGATACGGACTGGACTCGGCGGGACTCGGCGGGGCTGGGGCCGTCGGACCGGAACCCGGAACCGCCGCGGCGCATCCGCTGGTCAGGGTCGTCGCGGTGGCACTTCTGCAACACCTCGCCGCACGGCTGGCGGAGCCCGCCCCGCGCCCCGCGTGGCCCGACCGCGCATGCGGAAGCTCCGTAAAGCCACCGCACAATCCCATCGAGAGCAGACGGTGAGCAGCAGCGGGGAGCGGTAAGCAGCGCCGGGCCCCGCGCCTCGCCAGGCAGCGCCCAGCACCTCCGAAGGGGCGGACCGACTCGGTCCGCCCCTTCGGCGTCGGGATCTCCCCTCCCCTCCGCCCTGCGCCGGTCACCCCTTGCATCACATACACCTGGGGGGTATATATGGAGGCGTTATTTATACCCCCCAGGGGTATGGACCGCTTTCAAGCCCGAGGAGCAAGCCATGGGGACCCCAACGACTACGGCGGGCACCGCCGCGGTCGAGCTCGCGATCGGCGGGATGACCTGCGCCTCATGCGCGGCCCGGATCGAGAAGAAGCTCAACCGCATGGACGGCGTCGAGGCGACCGTCAACTACGCGACCGAGAAGGCGAAGGTCACCTTCGCCGAGCACGTCGACGTCACGGACCTCATCGCCACCGTCGAGGCGACCGGCTACACCGCCCAGGAACCCCCTCGGCCCTCGGCCTCCGGCGAGTCCGCCGGACCGGCCGAGCAGGAGAGCGACACTCTGGCCCCGCTGCGTCAGCGGCTGGTCACGGCCGTGGTGCTCGCGGTCCCGGTGATCGCCATGGCGATGGTCCCGGCCCTGCAGTTCGACTACTGGCAGTGGCTGAGCCTCACCCTGGCCGCGCCGGTGGTCACCTACGCGGCCTGGCCCTTCCACCGCGCCGCGTTCACCAACGCACGGCACGGCGCCGCGACCATGGACACACTGATCTCGGTCGGCACATCGGCGGCATTCCTGTGGTCGCTGTGGGCGCTGTTCTTCGGCACCGCCGGAACCCCCGGAATGCGGCACTCCTTCGAATTCACGATCGCCCGGGGCGACGGCGCCGGGAACATCTATCTGGAGGCCGCCGCGGGCGTCACCGCGTTCATCCTCGCCGGGCGGTATTTCGAGGCACGCTCCAAGCGCAGGGCCGGTGCCGCGCTGAAGGCCCTCCTCGAACTCGGCGCCAAGGAGGTCACCGTCCTGCGCAACGGCCGGCAGGAAACCATCCCGACCGCCGAACTGCAGGCTGGGGACCGGTTCCTGGTCCGGCCGGGCGAGAAGATCGCCACGGACGGTACGGTCGTGGAGGGCGCGTCGGCCGTTGACGCGTCGATGCTCACCGGTGAGTCCGTCCCGGTCGAGGTCGCGGTCGGCGACACCGTCACCGGCGCGACGCTGAACGCGGGCGGCCGGCTCGTCGTCGAGGCCACGCGGGTCGGCGCCGACACCCAGCTCGCCCGGATGGCGAGGCTGGTCGAGGACGCGCAGAACGGCAAGGCAGCGGCCCAGCGCCTCGCCGACAAGATCTCCGCCGTCTTCGTCCCGGTCGTGATCGCACTCGCGCTCGGCACCCTCGGCTTCTGGCTGGGCACCGGCTCCGGCCTGACAGCCGCGTTCACCGCGGCGGTCGCCGTGCTGATCATCGCCTGCCCCTGCGCCCTGGGGCTCGCGACCCCGACCGCGCTCATGGTGGGTACGGGGCGTGGCGCCCAGCTCGGCATCCTGATCAAGGGACCCGAAGTCCTGGAGACCACCCGCAAGGTCGACACGATCGTCCTCGACAAGACCGGCACCGTCACCACCGGCCGGATGACCCTGCTCGCCGTGCACACCGCGGACAGCACCACCGAGTCCGAAGTGCTGAGGCTGGCGGGGGCGCTGGAGAACGCGTCCGAGCACCCGATCGCCCAGGCCGTCGCCACCGGAGCCACCGAGCGGACCGGCCCCCTGGCCACCCCCGAGGACTTCGCGAACGTCCCCGGCCTCGGTGTGCAGGGCGTCGTGGACGGCCATGCCGTCGTCGTCGGCCGCGAGCAGCTGCTCAAGGACTGGGCCATGGAGCTGCCCACCGGGCTGGGCCGCGCCAAGCACGCGGCGGAGGCGGCGGGCCGTACGGCGATCACGGTCGCCTGGGACGGCGAGGCCAGGGCCGTCCTCGAAGTGGCCGACGCCGTCAAGGAGACCAGCGCCGAGGCGATCCGCAGGCTGCGTGCGCTCGGTCTCACCCCGATCCTGCTCACCGGCGACAACACGGCCGTCGCCAGGTCCGTGGCCGCCGAGGTCGGGATCGACGAGATCATCGCCGAGGTCATGCCCGAGGACAAGGTGGCCGTCGTCAAGAGACTGCAGGCGGAGGGCCGCAGCGTCGCCATGGTGGGTGACGGCGTGAACGACGCCGCCGCCCTCGCCCAGGCCGATCTGGGCCTCGCCATGGGCACCGGTACGGACGCCGCGATCGAGGCGGGCGATCTCACCCTCGTACGGGGTGATCTCACCGCCGCTGCCGACGCCATCCGGCTCTCCCGCCGCACACTGGGAACCATCAGGTCCAACCTGTTCTGGGCCTTCGCCTACAACGTGGCAGCCATCCCGCTGGCCGCGAGCGGCCTCCTCAACCCGATGATCGCCGGAGCCGCCATGGCCTTCTCCTCCGTCTTCGTCGTCGGCAACTCCCTGCGGCTGCGCCGCTTCCAGGCCGCGTGAACGGGGCGTGACGGACGAGATGGCCACGCTCAGCGGCCGGCTCTCGTCTCATTGCGATACGAGAGGGACCGCCCGCCCGCCGGGCGGTTCAGCCCGCGGCGATGTGCTGCCGCTCGGACGCGACCGCCAGGTCCGCCTCGATCCGGGCGACCGCCGCCGCCAGGGCGGGCAGAACGGTTTCGAGGAACTGCTGCCGGGTGGCGCGGCCCGCGTGCTGCGAGACGTTGACGGCCGCCACGGCGCGCCCCAGTCGGTCTCGGAGCGGCATCGCGACGGAGCGCAGCCCCTCCTCCAGCTCCTCGTCGACCAGGGCGTGACCCTCGCGCCCGACGGATTGGAGGATGTCGGCCAGGGCCACGGCGGACCGTACGGTGTGCCGGGTGAACGGCTCGAATCTGATGCGCGCCAGCCGGGCTGCCTGTTCCTCGGCGGGCAGGTCCGCGAGGAGGACCCGGCCCATCGAGGTCGCGTAGGCGGCGAACCGGGTGCCGACGGTGATGTCCACACTCATGATCCGGGCCGTCGGCACCCGCTCCACATAGCGGATCTCGTCGCCGTCGAGGACCGCGATGGACGCCGACTCCCTTACCCGGCCCGCGAGTTCGGCGAGGTGCGGCCGGACGATCTCACCGAAGGACAGCCGGGACAGCCGGGCGTAGCCGAGTTCGAGTACGCGCGGGAGCAGGGTGAAGAGGCCGCCGTCGGCGCGCACATAGCCGAGGTACTGGAGGGTGATGAGGGCGCGGCGCGCGCTGGCACGCGGGAGGGCGGCGGCTCCGGCGACGGCGGTCAGGCTCATGCCGCCGCGGGCCGAGCCGAGTGCCCGCAGCACGGTGAGCCCCCTGGCCAGCGACTGGAGGAACTCCGGACCCAGCTCCGCCTTGAGCCCGCTGTCCACCGCTCCGTCAGCGGGGGCGGGAGCGGCGGACTGCGGCGCGGAGCCGGCGGACTGCGTACGCAGCGCCTCCTCCATGACCGCGGCGGCCCGCCGAAGGCGCGGCAGGGCGTGCTCGCGGAGTGTCCGCGCGGTGTGGCGGCTGGTGTGGCTGACGACGCTCAGGGCGCAGACGGTGGCCCCGGACGGATCGCGGACGGCGTGCGCCACGGCGACCAGGCCGGGTTCGATCAGCTGGTCGTCGAGCGACCAGCCGGTGGTGGCCGCCTCGCGGACCCGCGTACCGAACGCCGCTTCGGTCACGCCGGGCGCGGACGGCGCGACACGGGGCGGCACGGCGGGAAATCCGGTGTCCAGCGGGTCCTCCCGACGGCGGGCCAGCCACCGCTCGCGGTCGGTCTCGTCCCATCCGGCGGCGAAGACGGCCCCGGGCGCGCAGCGCTCGGCCGGCAGCAGGTCGCCGATCCGGAAGGCGAGTGACATGGCGCGCCTGCGGGTGGCCTGCGTGATGAAGCGGACCCCGTCGCCGTCGGGTACGGCGATCGAGACGGACTCGTCCAGCTCGTCGGCGAGGGCGACCGCGTACGGCTCCAGGGCGTCCGGCAGTCCGCACGAGGTCAGGTAGGCGTTGCCGAGTTCCATCAGCCGGGGGGCGAGCAGCAGATCGCGGCCCTCGGTGCGGAGATGGCCGAGCCTGGCCAGTGTGACCGCGATCCGGTCGACGGTGGAACGCGCGAGTCCGGTCGTGCGGGCCAGGTCGCCGGCGCGCCTGCGGGGGTCCGGGTCGGCGGCCATCACACGCAGCACGGTCAGGCCGCGCTCCAGCGGGCCGAGCGCCTCGCCGGGTGCGGCGAGTGCCGCTGCGGACTCCCGCGTGGCCTGCGGCATCGCCTTACCTCCTTGGAGCGGTCACCGGGCCGGTGACGCTGGGAAAACCGTACCCGGAGGCGTTGACAGAGCCGAAAGCTCGGCGGACACTCAAGCCCAGGCAATTATGAACGAAAGTTCACTGGGCGAACAGAGGCTTTCATGGGCACGTTCGCGGCACCCGCTGCCGGGTACCGGCCCGCACGCTCTCCGTAACCCCCGGTACCGGAAAGGCAGCCGTCCACCATGCCGCTCACCCAGCCCGACATTTCGCGCGAGATCGCCCAGGAGCACGAGGCGTACGTCAGCTCCGGCGCGGTCCGCCACCATCCGTCCCGTGGCTACGCGCCCTACCGCAGCACCGTGCTCCGCCACCCCCGGCAGCCCCTGGCCGTCGTCCGGGACCCGGAGGCGGTGGAGCTGTCGGGTCCCGCCTTCGGCAGCACGGATGTCACCGCACTGGACGCCGACCTGACACGGCAGCACCCGGGCGAGCCGCTGGGCGAGCGGATCACCGTCACCGGCCGTGTCCTGGACCGCTCCGGCCGCCCGGTGCGCGGCCAGCTGGTGGAGATATGGCAGGCCAACGCGTCGGGACGCTACGCCCACCAGGGCGACCAGCACCCGGCGCCGCTCGACCCCCACTTCACCGGCGCGGGCCGCTGCCTGACGGGTGATCAGGGCCGGTACTCCTTCACCACCGTCAAACCCGGCGCCTATCCCTGGCGGAACCACGCCAACGCCTGGCGCCCGGCCCACATCCACTTCTCGCTCTTCGGCACGGCCTTCACCCAGCGGCTGGTGACCCAGATGTACTTCCCCGGCGACCCGCTCTTCGCCTACGACCCCATCCTGCAGTCCGTCACCGACGACGACGCCCGGGAGCGGCTGGTCGCCCGTTACGAGCACGAACTGTCGTGCCCCGAGCAGTCGCTGGGCTACCACTGGGACATCGTCCTCGACGGCCCCGCCGCCACCTGGATCGAGGAAGGCCGATGACCCCGCTCCCCACCCCCTCCCAGACCGTGGGCCCCTTCTACGGATACGCGCTGCCGTTCCCCGGCGGCCCCGAGATCGCCCCGGCCGGGCACCCCGGCACCCTCACCGTGCACGGCTTGGTCGTCGACGGCGCGGGCGAGCCGGTCCCCGACGCGGTACTGGAGTTCTGGCAGCCGGCCCCGGACGGTTCCAGGACCGGGGCGCCGGGCTCGATGCGTCGCGACCCGGTGACCGGAGGCCATCTCGGCCGCGACGGCCTCACCTTCACCAGCTTCGGCCGGGTCGCCACCGACACGGACGGCCGGTGGGCTGTGCGCACCCTGCCGCCCGGTGGCGTGCCGTATCTGTCGGTCTGTGTCTTCGCCCGCGGACTGCTGCACCACCTCTACACTCGGATCTACCTCCCCGGGGACTCCACCGGGAGCGACCCGCTGCTCGCCTCGCTCGACCCGGACCGCCGGCGGACTCTGGTCGCCGCCGAAACGGCGCCGCGCACCTACCGCTTCGACATCCGCCTGCAGGGCGCCGAGGAAACGGTCTTCCTTGACTTCCGCTGAACACCCCACCGGCCGGCCCGCCAAGCAGCCCGCCGACCGGCCCATGGAATCCGTCGCCGCATTCGGCACCGAAGATCCCGCCGGACATCCCGCAGACGGCGAGCGGGCAGCGGCCGATGTCGGTCTGCTCGATCCGGTACGGGCCGGGTCGGCCGTCGAAGCGGCCACCGGCGACCGCGCCCTGCTGCAGGCGATGCTCGACGCCGAAGCCGCCCTGGCCCGCGCGCAGGCGGCGCTCGGCCAGATCCCGCCGTGGGCGGCGGCCGAGATCTCGGGCGCCGCCCGCGCCGAGCGGTTCGACGTACGTGATCTCGCGCTGCGCGCCCGCCGGGGCGGCAACCCGGTGATCCCGCTCGTCGCCGACCTCACCGCCGCCGTGTCCGCCGAGGCCGCACCGTATGTGCACCGGGGCGCCACCAGCCAGGACATCGTCGACACCGCGGTCATGCTGGCCGTGGCCCGCAGTCTGCCGGGCATCGTCGGGGATCTGCACCGGACGGCCGGGGCCCTGGAGCAGCTGGCCGCCCGGCACCGGGCGACCCCGATGGCGGGGCGCACCCTCACCCAGCACGCCGTCCCCACGACTTTCGGGCTCAAGGCGGCGGGCTGGCGCAGTCTCGTACTGGACGCCGCCGACCGGCTGTCCGCGCTGCGGCCGCCGGCTCAGCTCGGCGGCGCCGCCGGGACCCTGGCGGCCTTCGACGTGCTGGCCGATGAGCCCGGCAGCGGACCCCGGCTGCTCGCCGCCTTCGCGCGTGAACTCGGCCTTTCCGCACCCGACTTGCCCTGGCACACCCTGCGTACCCCGGTCGCCGACGCGGGCGGGGCCCTCGCCTTCACCTCGGGCGCGCTCGGTAAGTTCGCCGCCGACGTGCTCGTACTCTCCCGTACCGAGATCGGCGAACTGGCCGAGGGCGGCGGAGGCGGCTCGTCCGCGATGCCCCACAAGAGCAACCCCGTACGGGCGACCCTGATCGCGAGCGCGGCCCGCCGAGCACCCGCGCTCGCCTCCGTGCTGCTGGGCTCGCTGGCCGCCGAGGACGAACGGCCCTCCGGTGCCTGGCACGCCGAGTGGCAGCCGCTGCGCGATCTGCTCAGGATCACCGGCGGGGCGGCCCTGCTCGCGGCCGGACTCAGCGACGGGCTCACGGTGTTCACCGACCGGATGGCCGCCAATCTGGGGCTCACCCAGGGCCTCGTGGTCAGCGAACGGATCGCCGCCGAGCTGGGCCGTCTGCTCGGCCGTGGCCCGGCCCGGGAACTGCTCACCCGGGCCGCCCGGCGGGCCGCCGCCGATTCGCTCGCTCTGGCCGACGCGCTGCGGGCGGAGCCCGCCCTGGACGGCCTGATCACCCACGACGAACTCCGCGAACTCACCGACCCGGCCCGGTACTCGGGCTCGGCCGCCGCCCTGACCGACCACGCCCTGCTGCGCATGCCGGCCGACAGGCCGCGTGCCCCCCCGCCCCGGTCGGGCCGGGCCCGCGGGACTCGAACCGTCCGACCCCGACGAAGGGCGCCAGCCGTGACCTCTCTCCCCCACCATCTGCTCGACGGCCCGGACGACGGCCCCCCGCTGATCCTCGGGCCTTCCCTGGGTACGTCGGTGTCGGTCTGGGCGGCCCAGGCCACCGCCCTCGGCCGCACCCACCGGGTGCTCCGCTTCGATCTGCCCGGCCACGGCGGCTCGCCCGCCGGGCTGCTCCCGCAGGACGGCTCGGCGACCGTCGCCGGCCTGGCGGGGCTCGTCCTGCGGCTGGCCGATGCCCGGGGCTGGGACCGGTTCGGGTACGCGGGGATCTCGCTCGGCGGGGCCGTCGGCGCGTACCTCGCGGCGCACCACCCGGAACGGGTCACCGCGCTCGCGGTGGTCTGCTCGTCCGCCCGCTTCGGCGACCCGGCCGGCTGGCGTGAGCGCGCCGCACTCGCCAGGGCCGAAGGGACCGCGGCCCTCGCGCCGGGTGCGCCGGGGCGCTGGTTCACGCCCGGCTTCGCGGGCTCACCTGCCGCCGCCGGTATGGTCGCGGACCTGTGCGCCGCCGACTCGGGCGGATACGCGGCCTGCTGCGACGCGCTGGCCGCGTACGACCTCCGGGACGCGCTCCACCGTATCCACGCACCCACTCTGGTGGTCGCCGGGCGCGATGACCCCGTCACTCCCCCGGCCCACGCCAGGGAACTCGCCGACGGTATCCCCGGTGCCGCCCTGCTCGAACTGCCCGGCGTCTCCCATCTCGCCCCGGTCGAGCAGCCGGAGCCCGTACTCGCCGCGCTCCAGGCACACTTCGCCGCCCGGGCCGACGACGACGCATCGCGCCGTGCCGCGGGGATGGCTGTGCGCAGGGCCGTGCTGGGCGACGCCCATGTGGGCCGCGCCACCGCACGCGGTACGCCCTTCACCGCCGCCTTCCAGGACCTCATCACCCGCTACGCGTGGGGCGAGATCTGGACCCGGCCCGGCCTCGACCGCCGGACGCGCAGCTGCGTCACGCTCACCGCGCTGGTCGCCCACGGGCAGTTGGACGAGCTGGCCATGCACGTCGACGCGGCGATCCGCAACGGGCTGACCCGCGACGAGATCGGCGAGGTGCTGCTGCAGAGCGCGGTCTACTGCGGCGTTCCCGCCGCGAACGCGGCCTTCGCCACCGCCCAGCGCGTCTTCGACGAGCTCGACAGAACCGGCTGAGACCCGCCGCGATCCCCCGTCCTGCTTCTCTCTCCGTCCCAGGAGTCCGTATGCGCACACGCGTCGGCATCATCGGCGCAGGCCCGGCCGGTCTGCTGCTGTCCCATCTGCTCCACCGCCAGGGCATCGACAACGTCGTACTGGAACTGCGCACCCGGGAGTACGTCGAACAGCGCCAGCGGGCCGGAATCCTCGAACACGGCACCGTCGAGGTGCTGCGGGCCTCGGGGGCTGGAGAGCGGATGGACCGTCAGGGCAACCCGCACCGGGGCATCGAGCTGCGGTTCGACCGCCGCTCCCACCGCATCGACCTCACCGCGGGCACCGGTGGGCGGTCGGTGCTGGTCTACGCGCAGACCGAGGTGGTCAAGGACCTCATCGCGCTGCGCGAACAGGCCGGTGGCGCCGTGCTCTTCGAGGCCGAGGCGCTCTCCGTCGACGGGATCGACACGACGGCCCCGTCGATCCGCTTCCGCCACGGAGGGGCCGAACAGACCCTGGACTGCGACATCGTGGTCGCCTGCGACGGCTTCCACGGCATCGGCCGCCGCGCGATGCCGGACGGCGTCCTCACCGTGACGGAGCGCGCCTATCCCTTCGCCTGGCTCGGCATCCTGGCCGATGTGCCGCCCTCCTGCGACGAGTTGATCTACGCCCATCACGAGCGCGGTTTCGCCCTGCACAGCATGCGGTCCCCACAGGTCAGCCGCCTCTATCTCCAAGTGGATCCGGCCGACAGCACGGAGAACTGGCCGGACGAGCGGATCTGGGACGAACTCGACACCCGCTTCGAGACCGACGACGGCTGGAAGCTCGCGCGCGGGCCGATCACCGAGAAGGGCATCACACCGATGCGCAGCTTCGTGGCGGAGCCCATGCGCCACGGCCGGCTCTTCCTGGCCGGGGACGCGGCCCACATCGTTCCGCCGACCGGCGCCAAGGGCCTCAACCTCGCCGTCGCCGACGTGACGCTGCTGGCGCGGGCCCTCGCCCACTGGCACACCCGGCGGGACGAGGCCCTGCTCGACGCCTATTCAGAGACCGCGCTGCGCCGCGTCTGGCGGGCCGAGCACTTCTCGTACACGATGACCGGCCTGCTGCACACCGACCCCGCGGCCACCGGCTTCGACCGGCGGCTCCAACTCTCCCACCTGCGCTACCTGACCTCGTCCGCCGCGGCGTCGGCCTCACTCGCCGAGAACTACACCGGGCTGCCCGTCGTCTGACCCCGCGCAGGTGGGAGCGGTGCGGGGCTACTTGACGGCGACCGGGTTGACCGGTGAGCCGACGGCCCCGGTGATGGGCAGCGGGGCGGCGGTCAGCCAGAACTCGTACACCCCGTCCCGCGAGCAGTCGTCGGCCAGCGCGTCCAGGTCCCACATCTCACCGACCAGCAGCCCCATATGGGGAATCACGACCTGGTGGAGCGGCTGGAAAGCGTTGTCGAACTCGTTGGGGCGGACCTCGAAGCCCCAGGTGTCGGTGGCGATGGCGGCGATCTCGGTACGGTGCAGCCAGCCCGCGGTGGTGAAGGACAGGCCCGGGGACGCGCCACCCGCGTAATCGCCCCAGCCCTCCCGGCGGGCCCGGGTCAGCTGTCCTGTCCGTACGAGCACGATGTCACCGCGGCCGACCGTCACACCGTGCGCCTCGGCGGTCGCGGCCAGGTGGTCCTCGGTGATGGCGAAACCGTCGGGCAGCTCATCGTCCGGCTGTCCTGCCCCGCGTCCGGCCCCGTGTCCGGCCTCGCGTCGGGCCCCGTGTCCGGCCTCGCGTCGGGCCTCGTGTCCGGCCTCGCGTCGGGCCTCGTGTCCGACGACGCGGCCGACGTCGAGCAGGACGCCGCGCCCCGCCACATGGGGCGCCATGTGCTCGATCCCCGTGACCATGTCGCCGGCCGATGTGACGACCTTCTCGGCCGCGCGCCCGTTCCACGCCCTGCCGTGGTCGAAGATGTGCCCCAGCCCGTCCCACTGGGTGGAGCACTGCAACGGCATGGCGATCGCGTCGTCGGCACCGCCGAATCCGTGCGGGAAGCCCTGGTTGCCCAGCGCGGCGTCGGTGCCGGTCTCCAGCATGGTGTGGACCGGGTTGGTCCGCCGGCGCCAGCCCTGCTGCGGGCCGTCCATGTCGAAGGACTGCGAGAGCGAGAAGCTGACTCCCCTGCGTACGAGTCCCGCGCCTTCGCGCCGCTTGGCCGGGTCGAGGAAGTTCAGCGTGCCGAGAACGTCGTCCTCGCCCCAACGGCCCCAGTTGGAGCAGACCTCGGCGGCCTCGGCTATCGCTGTCCCGGGGTCCTCGCGGTTGATCACTCTCATGCCTCCTGGGCCATACGGAAGGTGCGCTGTGCACCGGTCATCCATATGGTCCCGTCCCCGGCCCCGCCGCCGTACACCGGCCTCCTGCCCCGCCCGGCCCTGCGGGCGCCGGGGCCGTACCGGCGTCCGCCGACGGATGAATTCGCCCATGGCAGAACGCCACCGGCAGCCTGCCCGGCGCCGGGCTCCTAGGGTGAAGAGGTGAGCAGCCACGCGCCGAACCAAGCCCGTGTCCTTCCCCTGCGCCCGGTGGCGGCCGTTGCCGCGCCGGCTCCGGGGGACGGGACGAAAGAGCCCCTGTGGCGGGATGTCGTGGGAGACGTCCTGCGCCGCGAGCGCCTCGCGCAGGAGCGCACGCTGAAGGATGTGGCCGACACGGCCAGAATCTCGATGCCCTACCTCTCGGAGCTGGAGCGCGGCCGCAAGGAAGCCTCGTCCGAGGTCCTGGCGGCCGCCGCCCGCGCACTCGGTCTCGGCCTAGGCGATCTGCTCGCCCTCGGCCAGCGCGAACTCGCCCGGCTCAGCCCGCCGCGGCCGGGCGGGCCACGGACCGCGCCCGCGTCCCCGGCGCGCGGTCCGGGCTCGGGACGGCCTCCCGCGCGCACCGGCGAGAACGGTGCCGACGAGAACGGTGCAGGGGTGCCGGTGGCGGAGCTGAGTCCCCGCCGCACGGCGGCGTCCCCGGCCGTGTCCCTGGCCGAGACCCCGGCCACAGCCTCGGTGGCTTCCTCGGTCGCTTCCTCGGTCGCTTCGTCGGTTTCGTCCCCGGCCGTGTCGCAGACCGTGTCGCCGGTTGCGTCCCCGGTCTCGCGGCAGGGTGAAGTGCGGCTGGCTGCCTGAGGGTTCAGCACCCGGCCCGAAGGAGCCCGAGAGGGCCGTACGGAGCGCGGCTCACGCCCCGTACGGCCCTCCCTGCCCGCAGGCCCCGGGTCCCTGCCCCCGCCCCGCTCCCTGTTACGCGACTGCGTTCCGGCGGCTGAGCACCTGGTCGGCGAGCCCGTACGCGACGGCTTCGCGGGCGGTGAAGACCTTGTCGCGGTCCATGTCGGCGCGCAGCTGGGCGAGTTCGTGGTGGGTGTGCCGGGCGAGCACCTCCTCGACCTCCGAGCGGATCCGGAGCATCTCCTTCGCCCGCAGGCTGAGGTCGGACACGGTGCCCTGCTGGCCGCCGCTCGCAGGCTGCCCCAGCAGGACCCGTGCGTGGTCGAGGACGAACCGCCGCCCGGGGTCCCCGCCGGCGAGCAGCACCGCGGCGGTCGAGGCCGCCTGTCCGACGCAGAAGGTCGAGATGGGTGAGCTGACGAAGGTCATCGTGTCGTAGATGGCCATCAGCGAAGTGACCGATCCGCCGGGTGAGTTGAGATAGAGGGAGATCTCGGTCTCCTGGCTGGACGACTCCAGGTGCAGCAACTGCGCGATGACGACGTTGGCCACACCGTCGTCGATCTCGGTGCCGATGAAGATGATCCGCTCGGAGAGCAGCCGGCTGAAGACGTCGTAGGACCGCTCCCCCTGCGGGGTGCGCTCGACGACGTTCGGAATCGTGTACTGGCCCATGTCCAGTGCGTACCGGTCCATTTCAGAGCCCCGTCCGTCGCCGGGGGCCGGCCGGGCGGACGTCGTCGAGCGACTCCACGACCCGGTCCACCATGCCGTACTCCTGGGCCTGCACCGCGGTGAACCAGCGGTCGCGGTCACCGTCGCGGGAGATCGTCTCCTCGCTGCGGCCGGTGTGCTCCGCGGTGATCCGCTCGATGGCCTTCTTGGTGAATTCGAGGTTCTCGGCCTGGATGGCGATGTCGGCGGCGGTCCCGCCGATGCCGGCCGACGGCTGGTGCATCATGATCCGCGCGTTCGGCAGGGCGAAGCGCTTGCCGCTGGTACCGACGGTGAGCAGGAACTGGCCCATGCTGGCGGCGAATCCCATCGCGAGCGTGGAGACGTCGTTCGGGATGAGCTGCATGGTGTCGTAGATCGCCAGTCCTGCCGTCACCGAGCCGCCGGGGCTGTTGATGTACAGGCTGATGTCGGTCTTGGGGTCCTCGGCCGACAGCAGGAGCAGCTGGGCGCAGACCCGGTTGGCCGACACCTCGTCGACCTGGGTGCCCAGGAGGACGATGCGCTGCATCAGGAGCTGTGCGGCCAGGTGGTCGTCGAAGCGGGTGGCGGGTGTGCTGTCGTCGTCGGTCGCGCGGGGGGCGAGTGCGGTGCCCCAGCCAGTAGGGGGAGTTGGCATCGGTCCTCCTTGTCGGGGCGCGGGACTCCTGCTCCGCGCTCTGCCCCCACTGTCGGCCCGATGGCGGCGCCTGCCGGGGTTTCTCGGCCCGCAGCAGATTCGCTGACGGCAGAGCCCGCCCCCGGGCCCGCGGTCGGCTGCGGGCCCGGGGGTGCACGGGACCCGGACTCGCACGCGGTGGCGGAACGCACGGTGGCGGGGACCCACGTATGTGCCGTGGGTCCCCGCCACCGGTACCGGCCACGAGTCGAGCGATCGATACCCTTCCGGACCGCCGGGCCTCCGGCCAGTCGGTCAGTCGGCTGCCGGAATCCTCCCGGCCTCCTGCTGGCCGAGCGACGGCAGGTAACGCCCGATCAGCAGCTTGTACAGACCCGCGCCGAGCGCACCGCCGATGAGCGGCCCGACGATCGGCACCCAGAAGTAGAAGTTGCCGTACTGATCTCGCCATGCCGTGTGATAGCCGGTGATGAAGCTCGCCAGCCGGGGGCCGAAGTCGCGGGCGGGGTTGATGGCGTACCCGGCGTCGGCGCCGAACGCCATCCCGATGGCGACGATGAGCAGACCGATGAGCAGCGGCCCCAGGTTGGCGCCGGGCGGGTCGTTGAGCAGGTCGGTCAGTGCGAACAGCACGAACAGCAGGATCGCCGTGCCGAGGATCTGGTCGCGCAGCGCCCCCCACTCGCTGACCGGCAGGTTTCCGTTGCCTGGCAGCGTGGAGAAGACGAACTGCGACTTGAACGTGTGGCCGGGGTCGAACTTGGCCAGCACTTCGGTGTAGTTCCACCGTACGAGCAGCGCGGCGGCGAAGGCACCGGCGGTCTGCGCCACGATGTAGGGGGCGACCTTCGCCCAGGAGAAGCCGCGGAAGAGGGCGAAGGCGAGGGTGACCGCGGGATTGATGTGGGCCCCGCTGATCCGGCCGGCGACATAGACACCCAGGGTGACGCCGAGGCCCCAGGCCCAGGCGATGCTGTCGTGGTCCCCGAGGCCGGCGGCCACGACCTGCGCCACTACCCCGCATCCGAACAGGATGAGGATCAGGGTGCCTGCGAACTCGGCGGACAGTTCAGCGACCAGACCCGTTCTCTTTGCGCCTTTTGACATGGACACCTGCCTCCAGACAATGCGGGCTGAGACGTACGGCCGGCGGCACGCAGGGGCAGGGGGCGGCAGACTGACGCACCGTACGACCGAAGGACGCACACCGGCATACCCCATACGACGTGCAGCAGCGCACCGGCGCAAGCTGTGGCGCGCGACCGGGTGTGACGGCCCCCGAAGGGGCATCACCCGGACGGGTGCCTCCGGTCCGGCGTCGACGGCACCAGCGGCACCGACGGCACCCACCGAGCCCACACTTACCCACTCTTGACGCGAACACGTCGAGCTGAAATGGTCTGGACCAAGTTGGTGGAGACCACTGACGCCGTTGCACCCCGCGGTTCCCTCCGCCACAAGGCGGTCGGCACCGCTCCCCTTCGCGCCTCTCGGCCCCACCCGCGAGAGGCCGGCCTGTACGTGCCCGGCCCCCCACAGGCCGGGCGCGTCGGGAAGACCTGATGTGAAGGAGTTCTCATGCACGCGAAAAGGAAGACAGCCGCGATCCTCGGCGCGATCCTCGCGCCCGTACTCGCGCTCAGCCTGCCCGTCGGCTCCGCGAGCGCCCACGGATACATCTCGTCGCCGCCGAGCAGGCAGGCACAGTGCGCCGCACACACCGTCAGCTGCGGTGCCATCACCTATGAGCCCCAGAGCGTGGAGGGGCCCAAGGGCCTGCAGAGCTGCAGCGGCGGGAACGCCCAGTACGCCGAGCTGGACGACGACTCCAAGGGCTGGGCCGTCACACCGGTCTCCTCCACCACGGAGTTCAAGTGGACGCTGACCGCCCAGCACGCCACCAGTACCTGGCAGTACTTCGTCGGCGGCCAGAAGATCGCCGAGTTCGACGACCACGGGGCGAAGCCCGGCGCGACCGTCACCCACTCGGTGAATTTCGGCGGCCTCAAGGGCCAGCAGAAGGTCCTGGCGGTCTGGAACATCGCGGACACCAGTAACGCCTTCTACACCTGCATCGACGTGAACGTCGGCTGACACGGACACCGCACCGGCGCGGGCGGGCCCAGTCCAGGACGGTCCGGGGCCCGCCCGCGCCGGACGGCGTACGTGATCCGCCGGGAGCTGTGAGCACCGGTACATCTCCCGCGGCCGCCGCTGGGTACAAAGGCAGCGGAGGGACCGATGCCGTGAACGTGAAGTACAAGCGAGACCGCGCGGGGCGGGGCGGGCTCGGCCAGCTGCTGCGATGGTGGCGAACTGCCAGCGCTTCCTGGTCGTCGGTGAGCTGCCTGCGGGTCACGATCGTCTTCCTACCGGATCCGCCCCCAGGCGGATCCGGATCGGCAGGCTGTCAGGACGGCACGGCGGGGCAGCTGGTGCCCCGGCGTGGCACTGCAAGGTCGATGAGGTAGCTGTCCACGGCGTCCTCCATACACGGGCCGCTGGTGACGCTGCCGTGGCCATGACCCTCGTAGGTGAGGAGCACGCCGCTGCGGCCGAGCTGCCGGGCCACCGAGACCGCCCACGGGTAGCCGGTGGCGGGGTCGTGCAGCGCGTTGGAGACCAGGACCGGCGGGGCACCGTGTGGGTCCAGGCGGTGCTGCGGGTTGGCGGTCGGCGCGCCCAGACACGCCGCTGCCATGTGTATCGGCAGCAGGTAGGGCAGGTCAGGCGCGGTCGTGTTCATCGTGGCGACGAGTGAGGCGTACTCCTGGTAGTCGCGCACCGGCAGGTGCCAGTCGGAGCAGAAGACCGGGGTGGCCGAAGGCAGCGACGCTATCGAGGTGGGCGACGCGGGCAGCGGCTTGCTCGCGTCCATCCCCGCGATCGCCGTGGCCAGACCCGCGTAGCCGGCCTGGTAGAAATTCCGGAACGCGATCTTGTTGACCAGGTCCGAAGAAGACAGCGAGCTGCCCGGCTTCGCCGGGTCCTCCAGCTCGCCGCGCCCGGCCCGGGCCAACAGGCCCTGCCAGACGGCGCGGACGTCGCGGGCGTGCAGCGCGCACTCCGCGGCACCGTCGCACCACTTCACGAACTCCTGGAATGAATCCTCTGCGGTGGCCGCCTCTGACTGCAGGAAGTCACGGGTGGTCGGGACGCTGTGGTCCATGACGCTCTCCAGCACCATCGCGCGCACGCGGCGCGGATAGGTCTCGGCGTACTGTGCCCCGAGCAACGTGCCGTACGAGCTGCCGTGGAAGGTCAGTTTCCGCTCGCCGAGGGCGGCCCGGAGGGCGTCCAAGTCCCGGACCGTCTGGCCGGTGTCAAGGTGGTCGAACACCGGTCCGGTACGGGCCCGGCAGTCGGCACGGAGCCGCCTGTTGTACGCCATGGTGGCGTCGAGGTCCGCCTGGCTCTTCAACTCCGGTGACGGCCGCTCGGCAAGCAGGTCGCCGGAGCAGGTCACCGGGTTGCTGCCGCCCACGCCGCGCGGGTCGAAGCTGACGATGTCGAAGCTGCGGCGGACCTCGGGGCTGAACCGGCTGATACCGCGCACCACCATCTCCACACCCGAGTCGCCCGGCCCGCCGGGCCCGAACACCATCGAGCCGACGCGTGCGCCGGGGTCGGTGGCCTTGCGGCGGGCCACGGCCAGGCCGAGTCTCGGCCCGTCCGGGTGGGCCCAGTCGACCGGCACCGTAAGAGTGGCGCACTCGGCTCCCGGATTCGCCGGGTCGTCACACGGTGCCCATCGCAGGGCCCCGCTGGCAGACGGCGACGCGTGGACCGCGGGAGCGGCGGCGAGGCCGGTGACGACGGCCATGGCGGCTCCCACCACCATGGCCGTGCCCGGCGCGGCGATGCGCCGCAGTGCGGATCTGCCCCTTAACGGCACGGATCCTCCTCGTGAAGAGAGCGGTTGTGTCAGACGCGCGAGCCGGCCGGGGCACCGTCGTCACGTTAGGTGCGCTGTCGCCCATGTGGTGTCCCTGTCAGGGGTTTTTCCGGGTCGGGTCGGGGACCACTCAGGGGCGACCGGGGTGCACGGCGAAAACCGGTCAGGGCCGGGTCAGGGGAAGGGATCCGTCGTGCGAGCCGGTAGCCGGTGGCAGCCTGGCCTCATACAAGGCGGCGAACCGACCGTTGGGAACGGCACGGTGATGTTTCCTCGGGTTCGGATTGGCGGGGGCTGCGTGGGAGGGCATCGTCCTCGGATTCAGGGGGTGGTGAGGTGCCGGGCAGTAGACCGTCGCGGGTCAAGATCAGAACAGCGTGCGCAGAAGGTAGTCAGTGGTCTGGCTGACCAAGCCAGTGATCAGGCTGCTGACGGTGATGCCGATCAGGGCCAGTCGTTCGCGTCGGGTGAGCGGGCGATTGGGCACGAGAGCTCCAGGGATAGTGGTGACGCATCAGATGACGCGCTCACTACCGTGCTCGTGGGCTGGGGCCTGACGACGAGTTGCGATGACGCCTCCGGCAGCCCGCCCCGACGGGCTCGTCGCAACTCGTCGGGCGGGGCAGCGGGCTGAGTGATGATGATGCGATGAGTTGTGACGAAAGACGTGCCAAGAGGTAGCCAACGGCGTATCGAGCGGCCGGCGACACCCCCGGGCGCCTTACGGGACCTCAAGGACATGCTCTATCGACTGTACGTAGAGGCCATGGCACCGCCTGTTGCCCGAATTGCCGGGTTGATAGCCGACAGTGACCTCCCCGGCATGCCATCGAAGGACACAGTGCATCGCATCATCGGCGGCTCCGATGTTCCGCCGAGCCAGCCCGATACCGTCGCCGTCGCAGCGGTTCTGGCGCGGCAGGCCGGCTGGGACATCGACGATACGGTGATGCGCGTCCGCGCACTGTGGGTGGCCGCACAGCTCGTTGCCCCTCTGGGCGATGAGATCGAGAGCCTCGACCCCTTTGCGCTGGGCGTGAGCCGTTCCATCAGCATGGAACAGAGCCCGCCACTTCCGTCACTGCCCTACTTCGTGAAGCGCGCCCAGGACCAGTGGCTCGGTGGGTTCGCGGACGGCACAGAGCGCGGACACAGCGCCATGGTGACGTTGGTCGGAAGTTCAGGGCTCGGCAAGTCCCGGTCCCTACAGGAGTTCTTACGCCGGCTTCCCACAGGGTGGCGTCTGTGGCATCCCTACGACCCGACCCGACCGCAAGCGGCCCTGGAGCACATGGCACAAGTCGGACCCAGAACGGTCGTCTGGCTCGATGACGCGCATCACTACCTCCACGATCCGGGCGCCGAAACCGCCGAACGCGTCACCGCGGGTATCCGCACACTGCTGTGTGATCCCCGCCGCGGCCCCGTGCTCGTCCTGGCGACGCTATGGCCGCACATCTGGGAGAAGCTCACGACCCGCCCCGAGGCCTGGCGCTCGGACTGCTACGCACAACAACGGGAGCTCCTCACGTCGATCGGGCACCACTGGTTTGTCCCACGAGCATTTCTCCCAGAGGAGATCGAAGCGGCAGCGCACTCGGATGATCCTCGGTTGGCTCTCGCGGCGCGCACGGCCCGCGATGGGGAGATCACCCAACTACTGGCAGGCTTCCCGGAACTCAAGTCCCGCCACCGCGCCGCTCCCCCACCAGCGGCCTGTCTCATCCGTGCTGCCCAGACCTACCGTCGGCTCGGCCACAGCACCTTGCTCTCCGCAGTCATGCTGGAGGAGACCGCACTGGAGTTGCTGACCGATCGAGAGACGGCCTACCTGACCGAAGACTGGGCACAGGAAGCTTTCTCGTACTGCGCGCAGCCGTGCCGCGGAGTTCCCGGACTGCTGATGCGCACGCGCGGCGGCAAGCAGGACGGCCGTACCTACTACAGGCTCAGTGAATACCTGGATGAATCCGGCGGGTTCGACTCCGCTTCGGTCCCTGAGGTCTTCTGGCAGGCCGCCGCCCGCCACGCCGCTCCTACGGATCAACTCCATCTGGCGTCGACAGCCAGGGCCCAAGGCAGCCTTCATCACGCTCAGTCGCTCGCTGAGTCTGCTGCCGCAGCGCAGCCGGAGGCACGCCGGTTTCTCGCGCGGCTGCGGATGGAAGCGGGTGATCTCTATGGAGCACAACGCCTCTACCTGGAACTCGCCGAATCGGGGGACACGACGGCACTGCCGCCACTGGTACGGCTCGCGCTGATCGCCGGGGATCTTCCCGGCGCCTCGCGTATGGCTGCTGCGGCCGTAACAGCCGGCCACGCGAATGAACTCGTCATCATGGCCATGGAGTACCACCAGACCGATCCCGGCTGGGCCACTTTCCTGGCAAACGCAGGCTCGGCCGAAGATGCCCGCGGCCATGTCGTGCTCGGTCTGATAGCGCTGGAGGCAGGGAACGAAAAAGTGGCCCACGAGCACTTCGACACGGCTGGGGAACTCGGTCTTCCTCCCAACGGGCTGACCGAAGCTGACGTGGATCTCCTCACCCGCGGCGCCCGTCTTTTCACCGAGACAGAGCCACCCAGTAATTCGCTGTAGGACAGACCCCCTTGAAGGCTGGGGGCTCCCTGTCCTACTCCTCGAGCGGACCGCTCGGGCCCGCCATCGACGCGATAGCCCCCCATCCCGCCCCGGCCCGGACGTAGCGCTCCGACGCGAGAGAGGCCGGCTCTGGTGCGTCAGCCGGTCTCCGGGCTCGGCGGGGTGATGCCGGCGGTGGACTGTCCGGGGTTGCCGGGGAGCTTCGACAGGAAGTGTTCCGCTGCGTCCTGCACTCTGGCGCGGTCGCCTGTGGCCAGAAGGTCGAGGAGCAGGCCGCGGATGGTCGCGATGACGAGGGTGGCTTCGCGCTCGGCTGTCGCCGGGTCGACGTGCGGTCCTTGGGTGTCGCGCAGGGACGTCATCCAGTCGTCGACGACGTGGCTCAGGAAGTCGGCGTACGACTCGGTTGACTGCAGCGCGCGCCCGTAGGCGGCGAAGAACAGGCGGAACTCGGCGTCCCGCGCCGGGGCGGAGGTTCGCTCCCAGACCGCCCGTGCCGCGCCGGCGAGCCCGCCCCCGTCCGGTGTCGTGCCGGTGGCTTCGAGGATGCGCTCTCGCAGGCGCCCGAGCACGGCCTGCAGCATCCGGTCCTTCGATCCGAAGCGGTGCACCAGCGTGGTGGGCGATACGTCCAGAGCGGCGGCGACAGGCCGCCAGGACAGGTCGTTGAAGCCGTGCTCGACCGTGTAGTCCACCACACGGTCGAGCAATTCGGCGCGTCGCTCGTGGTCCACGGGCCGCCCTGCCATCGCTGTCTCCTGCCTGGTCCGATTTGACTTAATAGAACGACCGTACAAAGAATAGTGGTAAGGAGCAAACCGCGTCATCGCACAGGGATGGCGCCGCCCCCGTTTCGAGGAGGAGTCGCCCTATGGCGCGAGTAGTTGTTTTCGACGAGACCGGCGGCCCGCAGGTTCTGCGCGTCGTCGAGGAGTCGGCCGGCGACCCGGGGCCCGGGGAAGTGCGGGTCAGGATCGAAGCGTTCGCCGTCAACCGGCTCGACGAACTCACGCGCCGCGGCGTCTCCCCCGCGCCGATCCGTCTCCCGCACGCCCGGCTGGGCTGCGAGGGGACGGGGATCATTGACGCGGTCGGCTCCGGCGTCGAGGGCCTCGGCGTCGGCGACGCCGTTCTGATCACCGCCGTGCCGGACATGACGTCCAACGGCACCTACGCCGACTTCACCGTTCTGCCCGCCGCCCGGGTCATCAAGCGCCCGGCGGGCCTGGACCCCGTCAAGGCGGCAGCTCTGTGGGTCGCCTACTCCACCGCCTACGGCGCCCTCGCGGAGAAGGCCGGGATGAGGCCGGGCGACCACGTGCTGATCACCGCTGCGTCCGGCACTGTGGGCCTCGCCGCCATCCAGATCGCCAACCAGATCGGCGCCGTGCCCATCGCGGTGACCCGGCACACGGCGAAGAAGGCTGAACTCCTTGCCGCGGGCGCCCACGCCGTTGTCGCCACCGACTCGGAGAAGATCGCCGAGGCCGCCTACTCGCACACCAACGGCACGGGCGTCGACATCATCCTCGACTCCGTCATGGGCCCCGGCCTCGCCGACCTGGCCAAGGCCGCCAAGCGCATCACCGGCACCCTCGTCACCGTCGGCTGGCTCGACCCGCGCCCCGCCCCCTATCCGTCGAACGCGATCACCACCCACCGCTACATGAGCTTCGAGCACACCCTCGACCCCGCGGCCGTGCGGCGCATCGCGGCGTTCCTCTTCGCCGGGCTCCGCACCGGTGCGCTGAACCCCACGGTCGACAAGGTGTTCGCGCTGGACGAGATCGGCGAGGCTCACCGGTATCTGGAGAGCGGCCAACAGGCTCTCGGGAAAATCGTCGGAGTCACCGCCACGGCTGCCTGACCGTCCGGACGCCCGCTCGCAGTGGACCGTTCCAACTGCCCGCAGGTGCCATCGCGGCATCACGGCATCACGGCTTGTGCAGGTCCCGTTGGGACCGGCCACAGGGGTTCAGGACCGCGTTGTCGGCGTACTTGGTCACCGTGCGCCGCCGCGTACGGCTGCACGATCGGTGTGACACCTCGGGTGTGCCACGTCGTCGTGCGGAGCGACCATTGCTCAGAGTGCGAAAGAAGCTTTCGCCCTCACAGCCACGCTCATCGCCGCAGAAAACCGATCGCCCATAGGACACTGCCGTGTCCATACCGGTCGCGGACACGCCCACCGGCCAAGCCCCTTCCGCGCAGGCTGGTACGGGGTAACTGCTTCCTACTCGGGCCGGCCGTCGGCGAGCCACTGGGCGAGGCCACGCAGCCCGACCGCCCACCGTCCGAGGTCGGTGACCTCGGCGTGCCCGGTGACAACGGTCAGCAACTCGGCCACCGCCTTGTCCGACTGCCGGGCGTCGTTGAGGGTCAGCGCCCGGAAGACGCGTACGGAGTCCGAGTCGGGGAACTCCCTGCGGGCGCGGTCGAGTACCGCCAGCGACTCGCCCAGCTCGCCCAGCCACCTCAGGGTGCTGGCGTACTGGCACAGGCACCGGCGCAGCACGTCACCGTCGAGGCCGAGGGCGAGCGCCCGCTCGTAGTAGCCGCGGGCGGTCTCCTCCTGGCCCGCCGTGTCGTAGGCGCCACCCACCTCGTAGACGAGGACTGGGTGGTCAGGGTGTTCGGCAAGCAGAGTCTGGAAGTAGGCGATCGTCGGCGCCATGTTCGCCCGGTCGCGCCGGTCGTAGCCACGCTGGATCGCCTCGGCCAGTTCGGGCGTCACGTCGGTCATCCCTGCTGCGCCCCCATACGTGCGGGTCCCAAAATCGGCTCACCATAACGCAGCCTCGTCCGTGACTCAGCCCCGGTAGTCGAAGACCAGCATGCTGCCCGGGTTCTGGGAATCGCGTTCGCGGTGGACGATCGTGACGTGGTGGCCCGCTCCCTGGTCCATCTGCTGCTGGGTCTCCTGGGTGAAGCAGTCCGTCGCGGCGTCGCCCTGCGTTTCGACATAGGGGAGGCCGGAGAAGGCCAGGACGCCGGCGGCGGCGACTGCTGCGCGCTGGAGCTTGCGCATTTTTTTCTCTCCTTTACGTGCGTACGTTCATTGGTGCGTGTGCGCCGCTGCGGCGCACGGGTCCGCTACTCGCGGAGCGCTGCTGGATCGGATCGGCCCGCAGTCGGCCGGAGTCGTGTCCGGCCGCAGACTCGATGGCACGCGGTCAAAGTTCGGCGACACGGGACAACAGCGACCCGCTGTCCTGTGTCACCCAAACCTTGAATGAGTGTCATCGAAGGTTGAGTAGCGAACCCCCTGGTTCGGCGGGGCTAACCGAGACATGAGTCAAAGGGGCAACGGGATGGATAGCGCCGCCATGAGGACAAGGTTTGTCACGATTCTCGTGGTCCCTCGCCGTACTTGAGGGCGATACCCGCGCCGTTCTGCCGGCGGCAGAACAACGGCCGGACCGGGCTCGACGATCACTAGAGTCCAGCCTCATGACGACGATTATGGCGCGTACGGTCGAGTACCCGGCCGACGGCCTGACGATGCTCGGGTACCTCGCACTTCCGGCCGGTACCGGCCTCCGGCCCGCAGTGCTGCTTGGACCAGAGGGCACGGGGCTCAGCGACGTCGAGCGCCGCCGGGCCGACACCCTCGCCGAACTGGGGTACGTGGCGCTTGCCTTCGACATCCACGGCGGACGCTATTTGGGCGACCCGGAGGAGATGCTGGCCCGTTGCATGCCGTTGCTCGCCGACCCCGACCGGATGCGGGGCATCGGCCACGCGGCGCTCGATGTGCTACGCGCCGAACCGCGGACCGACCTCGACCGGATCGCCGCTGTCGGCTACGGCACCGGCGGCGTGATCGCGCTGGAACTCGGGCGCGACGGAGTCAACTTGAGCGCGATCGGGACCGTCAACGGGCTGACCACCGGCCGACCGGACGAGGCGGCGCGCATCCGCTGCCCGGTGTGGGCCGGGGTCGGGTCGGAAGACCCGATCATGCCGCCTGCGCAACGGGACGCGTTCACGGCCGAGATGCAAGCCGCGGGCGTCGACTGGCGCCTCGTGGTCTACGGCGGCGCCTTGCACGCCTTCCACCACCCGCCGGTCGACCACACCGTGCGCCCCGGCGTCGGATACCACCCGCGGCATGCGCAGCGAGCCTGGCATGACATCGTCGACCTGCTCGCCGAGTGCCTGCCCGTGACGGAGCGCTGACCACGCGCCGAGTCGCATCAAGATCAACTCACTGCCCCGGCGCGTATCTCGGCTCAACCCCTGCGGGACCCGCCGTCGGTCGCTACGTACATGGCCTCTGACCTACGCGCTCCATCTTCGATGACACAAACTCGCGTCCATCAAGCCGCCTCCAGTAGCTGTCCGCGCGCATTGCCGCCCGCCCCTACCGGTGGACACCGACCGGGACTACCCCGGCCGCACGGATGGCGCTCCGTGCGGCCGCCAAGAATCTGGTCGGCGCGAGCATGATGGCATCACCGACCGGCAGGCGCGCGTTCCGCGGTTTCTACGCGACGCGGTTGCGGAATTCGGGCGCCGTCCGACGATGCGCGAGATCGGAGACGCCGTCGTCCTATCGAGCACATCGTCTGTGAACTACCAGCTGCGGCGCTCGGCGGCCCTCGGCCTCGTCCCGCGCATCACGGAGGGATGGCAGCCGTACGGCTGAGGTGACCGCTGGACAGAGGGGCGTCGCCGGGGCGAGCCACGTCAACAACACCGCAGGGCAGTACGCCTAGTGCCGCGTCAGGCAACGTTCGCCCCGTTTATGTCTGTGAGCCGAAGCACCAGAGTTGTCACTGAGGCTGACTTGTTGTCACCGACCGGTGTGACGTTGACCGACCGGCAAATGGTTCACTCGAGGCGTCGAGTGGTGGGGCGGCCATTCCAACGGCAGCGGCTTCTCGTGCCGTAGTCGTCCATCAAACGAGCGTGTGCGCTCGGCCACCCAGCGCTTGCCGGCCTGGGCGGGGGCGGCGACGCCCTTGCGGCGGTGCCGCGGTCCTCAAGGACGTAGAGCCGGTCGTCAACCTGCGCGCCGCTCACGCGCAGGCTGTCGTTCTCGTTGTTCGAGATCAGTCCTCGTCCGCCTGAATGATGACTGCGCGCAACAGCTTGGCCATCGATCGGCCGGCCGCCCGCAGCGGTGCAGGATCGCCGGCGGCCCGACTGAGCATGAAAGCCCCCTCCAGCATCATGACCATCGACTACGCGAGGGACTGCACCGTCTCCGGTAAGGCCACCCAACGGCCGAACCACCGCGTCGCCGTACCGACCCGCTCCTCGAAAACCTCTGCCGTCGCGACCCGCAACACCTCATTGCTGCTCGCGACTTCCAGGGCCACCGTCCCGATCGGGCATGCGTCGGCATAGTCGGCCGCTGCAAGGTCGTCCGCAGCCGCTTCGAAAGCGTGCACGAGGGACTCCATCGGGTCCGGCACGCGGTCCAGCAGAGCCAGTGCCATTCGGCCGTACTCGGTTCCGGACGCGCGGATCATGTCCTCTGCCAGTTACTGCTTGCCACCAGGGAAGAAGTGGTGGATCGAGCCGAACGGTGCGTCCGCCTCCGCCGCGATCCGCTTCAGGTCGGCGGCCGAGTAGCCGTGTCGACGGAACAGCACCGCACCGCCACCCCGGATCCGGGCTCGCGTGTCTGACTGTCCCGTTGCCTTCCACCCCTTTCCTCTCCAAGATTCCAGTACAACGATCTATCAGGTGGGGGGGTAAGGATGCCGAGAATCGAGTTGTCGTCCGGACCAATCGACTATCAGGACACCGGCGGCGAGGGGCCTGTGCTGGTGTTCGGCCACGGTCTACCGATGAACGAGACCCAGTGGCGCAAGGTGGTACCGCTGCTGGACGGATACCGCTGCGTCCTGCCCACTTTGCCCCTGGGTGGTCACCGTCAGCCGATGAACCCGGATGCCGACCTGTCCCAGCGCGGTGTCGCCCGGATCCTGGGCGAGTTCATCGATGAGCTACGTCTGAACAGGGTGACACTCGTACTCAATGACTGGGGCGGGGGCCAGTTCCTGCTGCTGGACGGGCAGGACCAGCACATCGCGCGCCTGGTGCTGGTGGCCTGCGAGGCATTCGACAACTTTCCTCCAGGACCGGCCAAGGCCATGGCGCACGTGTGCAGAGTTCCCGGCGGCGTCCGGCTCCTGACGCGACTCATGCGAGTTCCCGCCTTCCGTCACAGCCGGGGCGGATACGGCGGGATGAGCCTGCGTGGGGTTCCCGACGAGATCATGGACGACTGGTTCGCTCCCGCCACCCGCAGCAGGGCCATCCGCAGGGACTTCGCCAAATTCGCCACCGGGGCACCCGAACGTAAGACATTGCTCGCCTGGAGCGAGCGACTGCGTGACTTCGACCGCCCGGTGCTGGTCGTCTGGGCGACCGAGGACCGGTTGATGCCGCGTGAGCACGGCCCCCGGCTGGCCGAGCTGTACCCGCAGGGCCGGCTGATCGAGATCGCCGACTCGTCCACCCTCATCCCCGAGGACCAGCCCGAACGACTAGCCGAAGTACTCACCGACTTCCTGATCCAAACCGGAGCAGAGCCGGTCCGACACGTCTCCTGAGGTCGGGGGCGGTAGGCGGATCCGACAGCAGCTACCGCCCTCCCGCCCAGGTCGAAACTGCAAGCCGGGCCGGTGCCGCTTGGTACCGGGTGAAGTGACGCATCGGATCACCCGACAGCGCCGGGACACGGACGCCGCCCACCCGCACGATCAAGGTCGTCGACATGCCGGTGTGGGTCGAGTTCAGCGGAGCCGTGCAGGTCGCCCAACTGCGGCGTGCTGTCACCAAGATGGGACGACGGACCGTCGAGATCGTCCATCGGATCACCAGCGCGGACGCAGCTGCCGCCCCCGCCTGCAGTCCTGGCCGCATGAGTGCAGTCGCACCGGGAGATCGAGAACCGCCAGCACTGGGTCCGTGACGTCACCTTCGCCGAGGACCGCTCCAAGGCCCGCACCGGAAACGCACCCCGCAGCATGGCCGGCCTCCGCAATGCCGCGATCACCCTGCTCCGCCTGGACGGCCACCAGAACATCGCCGCCACCCCAGGACATCACGCCCGCGACACCGACCGCCCGATGAACCTGCTCCTGCGGGCATGATCAACGACTTTGCCGGGGCCCTGGTCCGGGGCCGAACTCACCGCGCAACGGTCTCGCCCGACGACAGTGGCTGCGTAGGTCGTTGCAGCTACGCAGCCACAGACTCAATCAGACATTGCTGATTTCCTGTACAACGCCCGAACGAATGTCGTGGTAATAGACCCGCCAGTCCGGACCCAACTCATGGAGAAGATCCTGTGCGATCCTCTCCCCTTTCTCAACAAAAAGATGCTCGGCACCCTTCGATGAGAATTTCGAGGAAGCAGGATCATCCAAGTTGATCACCTCATCAAACTCGTCAGACCACTCCGTCAAACGCTCCGCCAAAATGACTGATAGTCCCAGTCGCTTGTCGTTCGGTGCCAGATTCTCCAGGTTCGGCTCAGACACCCATAGAGGAAAGCACTCGTAGTCGGCCATTACTTTGATGGTTCGTCGCATGCTAAGCCTCACTTCATGGTGGTGGGATTGGCGCCGACCACGAAACCGTTACTTCCTACACTCACGGCGATCGTGCAAGTCTCGCCCTTGAAGTCGATCTCGTAGCCGACGTCACCAACATGGTGACCACCGCCGACTTCAACAAGGATGGCCGCCCCGACGTCGCGGCCATCACGAAGGACGGCAACATCCACGCCTTCTACGCCACCACCGACGGCAGCCTCATCTACGGGCGCGAACTGTGGCCGTCCATCGGCTGACCCCGGCCTGAGTCAGTCACGCACCGGCGCGACCCACGCCCCGTGGGCCGCGCCGCTCCGCCAGAACACAGCGGGGAACAAGCCATGACGATCCTCGGAGCGGGCCGAGGCCAGGTGTAGCTGCTCAAGGGTCATCTGTTCACGGAGGCAGAAGTGAGCGATGCCGAGAGCGACGCGGCCGTCCGACTCTGGAGAACGTGGCTCAGGACGACATCAGCGGATTCACCGACCCCCACGAAGAGGCCGTGCAGGAACTGATTGCCGCTAAGACCACCGCGAGCCCGCGCTCGTCGAATCGGCCCCGCCAAAGTGACGAAAACAGCCGCCCGCAAGCCGAAATGCGCCTGACACCCGTCATCTGGCCGATGCGCCTCTCGGGGCCGACGCACCCTTGAGAGCAACCGTGCCGTGTGTGTCGCCTGCATCTTCCACGGCACCGTCACCGGCACCGTCGTCTCGACCGACCTCGGCTCCCCACGTGATCCGGCAGACCGCTAGCCCTCAGGGTAGAAGAGGAACAGCGTGCAGCCCGTGGTGGTCGAGGGCACGTGCCACGACCCGGCCGGGGCGTGCAGGAACGTCCCGGCCGGGTAGTCGCGTGCTCCGTCGTTGAAGGTGCCGGCAACCACGTAGACCTCCTCCGGGCCGGGCTCGTGAACGTCGCGGTGTGGCCAGGAGGCGCCCGCGTCCATCTCCAGCACGTTGGCGTGCGCGCCGGACGGCCCCTGCCACAGGGGGCGGAGCCGGATCCCGGGAAACAGTTCACGGACCGGGGATTCGTCGACAGAGACGGAGGTGTAGCCCTCTTGCGTAAGGATTTCGGGGTGCATGCCTGCAACAGTGCCGTGCGTGGGCCGCGACGGGACAGAGTCTGCGATGACACCGTGGGGTACTTTCGTGCCATGCATCGCGTGGTGGCCCTGGTACGCCCGGTGCAGTCGACGTTCGAACTCGGCTGCGCCGTCGAGGTCTTCGGCACGAAGCGGCCAGGGATGTCGCAGCACTACCGGTTTGAGGCGTGCACGGAGACGCCCGGCCCAGTGCCGACGACGGGCGGGTACGCGATGTCCGTGTCACGGGACTTGTCGGCGCTCGATACCGCGGACACCGTGATCATCCCGGGCTGGCTGCCGGTGGAAGAGCCGCTGTCCGATCCCGTACGCCGAGCGCTGCTGCGGGCCCACGCGCGTGGGGCACGGCTGGTCACCATCTGCTCCGGGGTGTTCGCGCTGGCCCGCACCGGGCTGCTGGACGGCCGCTCGGCCACCACGCACTGGGCGCGCGCCGAGCAGCTGCGACGCGAGTTCCCCAGGGTACGAGTAGAGCCGGACAGGCTCTATGTGGATCACGGCGACGTCGCTACCAGCGCCGGCGCGGGAGCGGGGTTCGACCTGTGCCTGCATCTGGTCCGGCACGACCACGGGGCCGCATACGCCGCCCTGCTCGCACGGCACATGGTGCTGCCGCCGCATCGCGAGGTCGGCCAGGCGCAGCACGCGCCGCCTCCACCGCCCGGGGACGCGCTCAACGGCCTGCCCAAGTGGGCCGACGAGCGCCTGGGGACAGCGTTGTCGGTGGACGACCTGGCCGCATACCTCGGCGTCTCGCCCCGCACCCTTGCCCGACGCTTCGCCAAGTGGTTCGGCACGAGTCCGGGTGCATGGCTGCTCTCGCGGCGGGTGGCCGCGGCGCGCACTCTGCTGGAGGAGACGGACTTGCCGGTCGAGACGATCGCGGCCCGCGTTGGCCTCGCCTCCGCGGTCAACCTGCGCCGCCGCTTCCGCACCCGGACGGGCACGACCCCGGGTGCCTACCGGCAAGCGTTCAGGGCCCCGTGATCCATCCACCGGACGGGCCCTGGCCGGGGGACATGTCTCCGGCGTTGGCCGGACGCAGGGACGACAGGATGATCTCTTGTGCCGCACCGACCGTGGCCGCGAGGGCGGCCGGGTCTCGGCTGACGCGTTCGGCGCCGGCGCGCATGGCACCGGAGAGCAATTCGACCGTGAGGCGCACCTCGTCGATATCACGGAACTCCCCGCGCGCTATGCCGTCCCGGATGACGTTCTCCACCTCGACCACGATCGCGTGGAACGGACTGTCCGGCTCCCGCGGCACATCGTCGGCCGGCCGGCCCGAGCCCGGCAGGAACATCATCTGCAGGACCGGGTCCGTGAATGCTTCCAGAACCGCCTCGATGATCTCCCGCAACCGCGGCGCCGCCGGGTCCGAAGTCCGGGCGGCGATCGCCGCCACCCGATCGATCCCGGGCCGGCCCGCCCGCTGAGTCAGCGCCAGGACCAGCGCGCCCTTGTCACGGGCGTAGTTGTACAACGTGTTGCGCGCGAGCCCGGCGCGGGTCGCGATGTGGCCCAGAGTGATGGAGTCGTAGTCGCGCTCGAGCAGCAGCCGCCGCAGCGCCTCAGCGAGGCCGGCCCACACCATCTCGTGGTGCTCTTCGATGCTGGCGCCCCGGATTCTCGGCATCCGAGCATTCTCCCTTACGCTCCCGGACCCGACTGGCCGGCGGTCACGCCGGTGCCCGAGAGGTGCGAGTTCTCCTGGTACTTCGAGGTGAGCTTGACGCGGCTGAGCCGCCAGCCGTCCGCAGTGCGGACCGCCTCATTGTCGTAGAAGCCCACCACCAGCCAGCGGTTGGGGCCGTCGCCTGCGACCTCGTCGGGGAGCCAATGCTCGGCACGGACGTGCGCGTGGATCCTCGCGCTGTCGCCCTCGATGTCGATGACATGGCCGGAGATGACGTGGTGCGTCGCGGCGAAAGGCGCGAAAGAGCCGCGGAGGACCTCGACGTAGTCGCCGAGCGCCATGGAGGTCGGCGGAATGTCGGCGACCGACGAGAAGTCGAGCGTTACCGGATCGGTGAAGACGAGGCCAGGCAGCTCGGTGAACTCCTTGAGGTCCGCCACATCGGCATAGCGACCCATCAGCTCGATGAGTTCGGCGCGATCACTGAGTGTGTTCATGAGGGGGGCTCCAGTCCAGTGGCGAGGGATGCGACGCTCTGTCGTAAAGTTTACGACAGGTTGACGTAAAACTCTCGTCGGGGGCCTCACCGGCGCCCGCACGCCCCCTGTCACCAACGCTTGTGGTTCAAGACGTCTGGGGAGCACCCCTGCGGGGCGGGGAGCAGCGCAGAGGCCGCGACTTCCTGAGGGCCGTTTCTCCGGGCCCCGGCGCATCGCGCCGACGGCAGATCAGAACCCAGGAAAGAGATGCCGGCTGAGCTCGGCGAGCCGTTCATCGGGGTCGGCACCGACGGGTCGGCCGATGTCCGCATGGCCCCACTCCATTCCGCGACCTCACCGTCGCTCGCCCGCTCAATACCCCACCGGTCGGTGCGGACCCGGCCTACCGGTTCGCGGCTTCGCGAGAGGCGATCCGGTTCGTGCGAACGACCGCGCGGCCCACCGTGTTGCGCACCGCGAGGCCCGGCCGGGTGCGGGGCACCATCAGCCTGGAGAGCAGACCGACGCGTCGCTGCCGCGGACCCACCTCACGGCGGAGCCGCGACTCGTAGGCGGCGAAGGCGCGGGCGTGATCTCCGGGATGGGCGGCGAGCTCTTCCGCGAGGGCGTACGCGCCCGCCATCGACATGCTGGACCCGTCACCCAGCAGGGCTGTCGCCGCCGCCGCGTCCCCGAGCAGTACGACCCGTCCGCGGGACCATGACGGCACCCGGATGGTGGTCAGGGGGTCGAAGAACGGAGCCGGGTGGCCGAGGAACGCCGCCACAAGCTCCGGTGCCCGCCACCGCACGTCGGCGTAGGCGTCCGCCACGGTCTGCTTGTGAAGGGCGATGTTCTTGCGGTCGTGAGGGGCCGGCTGCGCGGCCCGGAAGGTGAAGATCGCGAGCGGAGTGGTCCGCGAGGGGTGGACGACCAGCATCCGGTTGGGCACCGTCAGCATCGTCATCTCGCTCGGGTCGTCGATGGCGTCGGGTTCCAGCGGCACGGTCGCGCCGTACAGGCCCAGGCCGCTCGCGAACTGCCGCTCGGGTCCGAACACCAGGCGCCGTACGGTGGAGTGCATCCCGTCGGCACCGACGACCAAGTCGAAGCGCCGTGGCGTGGACCGCCGGAAGGTGACGTCGACCCCACCTTCGTCCTGGTCGAGAGCAGTGACCGTGTCGTCGAACAGGAACTCGGCCTCGGTCTGCGCCGACCCGTGGAGCACCTCGGACAGGTCGGCCCGGGTCACCTCGACCGTCGGCGCCTCGTCCGAGGTGAGCGGGAGTTGAAGGATTGGCCTGCCGCTGGGGTCGAGCAGCGTCAGTGACCGATTGCGGGTGGCGAGCCCGCGGAGCTGCGGGAGGATGCCCATGCGGTCGGCGACCGGGATCGCCGGCCCCTTCACGACGATCGCGCTACCACCGGAGCGCAGCTGCCGGGCATGTTCGACGACCGTCGGGCGGTAGCCATTCCGGGAGAGCCAGTACGCGAGTGCGGGCCCTGCGATTCCGGCACCGACTATCAGCACCTCGGGCTTCTTCATGACGATGACCTCTCGGAGTGTCGATGACCCGGTCCCCGGTGAGTGCCGGGGCCGGGTCTCGGGGCACGGCGGCACGGGGCAGCACAACCGGAACCAAGGTAAAAAAGATTTGGTACCTCAGTGGAGCACATCCTTCAGGTACGATTCAAGTTGTACCTGAAGGGGGTGCCGCGTGACCGGGAAGAACCTGGAGGGCCCGGAGGCCGATGCGCTCGACCTGGGTGCGGTGTTCCGTGCCCTCGCCGACGAGCGCCGTCGTTCGGTGTTGACGCAGTTGGCCGCCGACCGCAGCGACAACGAGCGGGGCTGCAACTCGTTCGATCTTCCGATCTCGAAGCAGAGTCAGACCCACCACTTCCGCGTCCTGCGCGAGGCGGGTCTCATCGACGAGGTCGACTACGGCAACCGCAAGGGCATCCGTCTACGACGCGCGGACATCGAGAAGAGATTCCCCGGGCTGCTCGCCCTCCTGGGAGCAGACCCTCCGGGCGACACCGCTCCTCGCTGAGCACGGGTGGGCACAGGTGAGCACACGCGTTCGCCCTTGGTCCCTCGACTGCTCCCTCGGCTGGTCCCTGGCCTCCGGGACCGTACTTCTACTGCCGGGCTCATAAAGGCAGTTAGCGCTGGAGGAGTGGGCGCGACGGCGTGATGAGCGCCCGGCCATGCGCTTCAGTCCAGGCGGTACGTCTCCAGCAACCGCAGCCACACCTCGCTGATCGTCGGATACGCCGGGACCGCGTGCCACAGCCGGTCGATCGGGACCTCCCCCGCGATCGCGACGGACGCCGAGTGCAGCAGCTCGCTGACCCCGGGGCCCACGAAAGTGGCGCCGACGAGGACCTCACGGTCGAGGTCGACGACCATACGGGCCCGGCCCCGGTAGCCATCGGCGTAGAGACCTGCTCCCGCGACGCCCGCCATGTCGTAGTCCACCGCCCTGACCCGGTATCCGGCGCTCTCCGCCTCGGCGAGGGTGAGACCCGACGATGCCGCCTCCGGGTCCGTGAAGACCACCTGGGAGACCGCGGCGTGGTCGGCGGTCGCGGCGTGCGCGCCCCAGCGGTCGGTCTCCAGGAGCGGGACGCCCTGGGCGCGGGCGATGATCGCGGCACCCGCGATCCTGGCCTGATACTTGCCCTGGTGGGTCAGCAGGGCGCGGTGGTTGACGTCCCCGACGGCGTAGAGCCAGTCGGTGCCGTCGACCCGGCAGCTGTCGTCCACGGTCAGCCAGGAACCAGCGGTCAGGCCCACCGAGTCCAGGCCGATGTCGTCGGTGCGCGGGGCGCGGCCGGTGGCGACGAGGATCTCGTCGGCCTCGATCCGCTCGCCGTTCTCCAGCACCACCGTCGCCGGTCCCTCACCCCGCTCGACCGAGGCGGCGGACGTGTGGAGCCGGATGTCTGCCCCGGCCTCCCGCAGCGCCGACGCCACCAGCTCGCCCGCGAAGGGTTCCATCCGGGGCAGCAGCCCTCCGCCGCGTACGAGCATCGTCACGCGGGAGCCGAGTGCCTGCCAGACGGTGGCCATCTCGGTGGCCACCACTCCCCCGCCGATGATCACCAGACGCGCCGGTACCGACCGGGCGCTGGTCGCCTCCCGGCTGGTCCAGGGCCGGGCCCCGGCCAGCCCCGGCAGCTCGGGCACGACCGCGCGGCTTCCCGTGCACACGGCGACCACATGCCGTGCGGTCAGCTGTCGCTGCTGTCCGTCGGGACCGGTGACGACGACCTTCCTCCGGCCGGCGAGGCGCCCCTGGCCGCGGTAGAGGTCCACGCCGATGCTCTCCAGCCAGTCGACCTGGCCCGCGTCCTTCCAGTGCGAGGTGTAGTCGTCCCGGTGGGCGAGCACCTCCGCGACGTCGAGGGGCCCCTGCACCGCGCCGCGCAGACCGGGGACCCGCCGGGCGTCGGCGCGCGCCGTCACCGGGCGCAGCAGGGCCTTGCTCGGCATGCACGCCCAGTAGGAGCACTCACCGCCGACCAGTTCGCTCTCGACCACCGCCGCGCTCAGGCCGCCGGCGCGGGCGCGGTCCGCCACGTTCTCGCCGACCGGGCCCGCGCCGAGCACCACCACGTCGTACACCGTGTTCTCCATGCCATCGGTCATGGGAGCCAGTCTGGTACGGGGTGTGCCGTGCGGCCACATGGGCAGTCGGAATAGGACAGCGAACACCACGGTTGACGCGGGCGAACACACCGGTCAGCCACGAAAGGCGGGCACAGCATGAGCACGGTCGAGCTCACCAAGGAAAACTTCGACGATGTCGTGACCGACAACGACTTCGTCCTCATCGACTTCTGGGCTTCTTGGTGCGGACCGTGCCGTCAGTTCGCCCCGGTCTACGAGGGCGCGTCCGAGCGGCACAACGATCTTGTCTTCGCGAAGGTCGACACGGAGGCCCAGCAGGAACTGGCCGCGGCCTTCGAGATCCGCTCCATCCCCACCCTGATGATCGTGCGGGACAACGTCGCGGTCTTCTCGCAGCCCGGCGCTCTGCCGGAAGCGGCTCTGGAGGACGTGATCGGGCAGGCGCGCGCGCTGGACATGGACGAGGTCCGCAAGTCGGTGGAGAACGCCAAGGAGGGCGAGGCGTAGCCCCTCGCACCTCGCTCCGACAGCTTGAGCGGGCCCGGGTTCCGGCCGGAACCCGGGCTCACTGCTGTCTGCGGCTCTCAGCGTTCGAGTACGAGCGCGAGGCCCTGGCCCACACCGATGCAGAGGGCGGCGAGCCCGGTGCCGGAGCCGGCCGCGGCCAGCTGGTGCGCGACGGAGCCCGCGAGCCGCGCCCCGGAAGCGCCGAGCGGGTGGCCGATCGCGATGGCGCCGCCGCGTGGGTTCACGACGGCCGGGTCGAGTTCCGGCCATTCCGCCAGGCAGCCGAGGGACTGGGCGGCGAACGCCTCGTTCAGCTCGAAGGTGGTGAGGTCGGCGAACCCCTTGCCCGCCTTGGTGAGGGCCCGCCGGGCCGCCTCGACCGGGCCGAGCCCGAAGAGCTGCGGCTCGACCCCGGTCACCGCGGATGCCCGGATCCGGGCGAGCGGTTCCCGGCCGGTGGCGCGCAGCCCCTCGTCGTCGACCAGCAGCAGAGCGGCGGCCCCGTCGTTGAGCGGGGACGCGTTGCCCGCGGTGACGGTGCCGTCCTCGCGGAAGGCCGGCTTGAGCCGGGCGAGCGCCTCCATGCTGGAATCCGCGCGGATGCACTCGTCGCGGGTGAGGTCGGCCCCGTCGTACGGCACGACCTCCCCGTCGTAGAGGCCGGCGTCCCAGGCCGCGGCGGCCTTGCCGTGGCTGGCCAGGGCGAAGGCGTCCTGCTGTGCCCGGCTGATGCCGTGCTTGTCGGCGATGAGTTCGGCGCCCTCGCCGAGCGCGACGGTCCACTCCGCGGGCATCCGGGGGTTGGTCATCCGCCAGCCGAGCGTCGTGGAGTGCAGCTGCTGATGTCCGGCAGGGAAGGCCCGTTCGGGTTTCTGCAGCACCCAGGGCGCCCGCGACATCGACTCGACGCCGCCCGCGACAGCCACCGAGGCGTCGCCCACCGCGACCGCGCGGGCCGCCTGGATGACGGCTTCGAGCCCGGAGCCGCAGAGCCGGTTGACGGTGACCCCGGGGACGGAGACCGGAAGTCCGGCCAGCAGCACGGCCATTCTGGCCACATCGCGGTTGTCCTCGCCCGCGCCGTTGGCGTCGCCGAAGTACACGTCGTCGATCCGGGACGGGTCGAGGCCGGGGGCGCGCGCCACCAGCGACGCGACGACGTGGGCCGCCAGGTCGTCGGGGCGTACCCCGGAGAGCGCCCCCGCGAATTTCCCGACCGGCGTACGGACTGCGTCGACGATGTAGACGTCGCGGATACTCATCGGATCTCTCCCAGGCCACCCGGCCGTTCGCCGGGTGAACGATCGTTCAGGACGGCTGTCGGCCCGAGTCTCTGCCCGGCCTCGCTCCCTGTCAACGCCCGCACCCTCTCACTGCCGGGCGAGCACCTTCCACAGATCCGGGTCCTCGAAGCCCAGTGCCCAGAGCGAGGTGTCGCGCACCCCGTATCCGCGGACCGCGGCCAGCTGCACGGCGGCGCCCCGCGCGTCCTGGTACCAGACGGTCCTGGGCTCCGCCCCGTCCCGGTAGGTGAAGTGCGGGGTGCCCGACTCCGGGTCGAGCGCATAGGGCGCGCCGACCTTGCGGCGCAGCGCGTCCGCCTGCTTCCAGGTCAGATGGCGGGCCGGGCGGCTGCCGTCGGCGGGCCAGTCCCAGCCGTAGCCGGGCAGCGCCGTCTCGATCTTGGCCGCGGGCACCAGTGCAGTCGCCCGGCGCAGGATCTCGTCGTACCAGGCCGTGCTGGAGAGCGGTCCCGGCGGGCCGCCCGACCAGTGCAGGTCGTACGCCATGATGCGCATCCGGTCGGCGGCCCTGCCGATCGCCGCGTAGTCCCAGATGCGGCCGGTGGTGGCCGTCTGCGGGGAGACGGTGACGACGCACTGCTTGCGCACGGCGTGCAGCTTCGCGCAGAGGCCGGTGACGAAGGCCGCGTACGCGGAGCGCACTTTCCGGTAGCCGGCCGTGGGTGTGGTGGTGATGGTCTCGTAGTCGAGGTCGATGCCGTCGTAGCCGTGGCCGCGCGCGAGCCGGACCAGGGCCGCGGTGTGCGCGGTGCGCAGGGCGGGTGTGGTGAGGATCCTCGCCAGCTCGCCGCGCTTCATGGTGTCCATGTCCATGACCGTGGGGATGACCTGGATCCCGGCCCTGTGCAGCCCGTCGATGATGCGTGTGTCGCCCGCGCCGGGGTGTCCTTCGATACGGTCCGCCGCCGCTGCCTTGTACCAGAAGGGGCTGACGGTGTGCAGTTGACCGGCGTGGCGCAGGGCGTCCTGGTAGCCGGTCTCCTGGTCCCAGTAGGGCAGCCAGGCCGAGGCGGTGCGCCGGCCGGCTCCGGTGTCCGGCGGCTCGTGCGGGCTCGACGCGGCCGCGTTCGCGGGGAGGGCGACGGCCAGGGCGCATACGAGACCGGTCAGTGAACGGGCGGTGCGGGAGGCAAGCGCAGTGATCATGGCCAGAGCGTGACGACGATCGCCGGGTCCCGCCCTGCGGGCTGGTCCGTCCAGGTTCTAACGTGACCCGGATGACGACATATCAGGGTGACCACACCGACCTGCCCGGCAGCACGGGCCCGACCGCCACGACCGAGGCCGAACCGCGTGACATCGGCCCGGTCAGGACGTCGTACGCCCCCGCCCACGACGGCGATCCCGACCCCGGCGAGATCGTCTGGACGTGGGTGCCGTACGAGGAGAACGACGGCCGCGGCAAGGACCGCCCGGTCCTGGTGGTGGCGCGGGAGCAGGCGGGCACCCTGCTCGCCGTACGCCTCTCCAGCAAGCCGCACGACAGGGACCGGGAGTGGCTGGCGATCGGCGCCGGGCCGTGGGACCGCGAGGGGCGTGAGTCCTGGGTCGATCTGGACCGGGTGCTGCGCGTGCACGAGGGCGGGATGCGGCGCGAGGCGTGCGCACTCGACCGGCCGCGTTTCGACGCCGTCGTGGACCGGCTCAGGGAGCGCTACGGCTGGCGGTGACCCGGCACGGCCGACGACGGACGCGCCCCGGGTGGCCGAGCGTTGCCCGGCAGGCGCGGCCCGGCGGTGAAGGCCCGGGGAATCCCCGGACAACAGGGATTCCGGCCGCCCGGGGCGCTCTTGTGCGGACCGTCGGCAGTGGCTTAGGTGGGACGGAGCGTTTTCCGGGAGGCACCGGACAACGGCCGAAGGTATCTTCGCCACGAGGAGCCGATCATGACCATGCCGCTGCTGACCGAGGTGAACGCGGAGCACCTGCTCCGATGTATCTGCTTCAAGACAGGACCGCCCCGTACGGTCGGTGTCGAGCTCGAATGGCTCGTGCACGACCTGCACCACCCCGAGTCGCCGGTGTCCGAGGAACGGATCGCGCGGGCGCAGACGGTGGTACGTGCGCTGCCGCTCGTCTCGGCGCTCACTTTCGAGCCCGGCGGACAGCTGGAGCTCAGCTCGCTGCCCGCCGCGTCACTGACCGAGTGCGTCGACTCGGTGTCCACGGATCTCGCCGCTGTGCGCGGTGCGTTGCGTGGCGAGGGACTGGTGCTCACCGGTCTCGGGCAGGACCCCTGGCATCCGCCGCGCAGGCTGCTGCGCGAACCGCGGTACGACGCGATGGAGACGTATCTGGACCGGCACGGCCCGGCCGGCCGGTCCATGATGTGCGGTTCGGCCTCCATCCAGGTCTGCCTGGACGCGGGGCACGCCGAGCCGGGTCCGCTGGGCTACGGCAGGCGCTGGAAGCTGGCGCATCTGCTGGGTGCGGTACTGGTGGCCGCGTTCGCCAACTCCCCGCACCGCCAGCGCCGTACGACCGGCTGGCTCTCCACCCGGCAGTCCCAGTGGGCCGATCTCGACCCGGTGCGGTCGCTCGCGCCGTACGACGGCCCGGAGCCCAGGACGGCCTGGGCGGCGCATGTCCTGGACGCTCCGGTGATGTGCATCCGCGCCGACGCGGGCCCCTGGCCGGTGCCGGAGAACCTCTCGTTCCGGCAGTGGCTGCGTACCGGCCTGCCCAGACCGCCGACCCGGGAGGATCTGGACTACCACCTGACGACGCTGTTCCCTCCGGTGCGGCCGCGCGGCCATCTCGAACTGCGCATGATCGACGCGCAGCCCGGTGAGGACGGCTGGACGGTGCCCCTGGCGGTGACCGCGGCGCTCTTCGACGACCCTGCCGCGGCCGAGACCGTGTACCGCGCCGTCAAACCCCTCGCGGAGACCGCGGGCCGGTCGCCCGCGCCGCGCAACCCGCTCTGGGAGACCGCGGCCAGGAGCGGCCTCGCCGACCCCGAGCTGCGCGCGGCCGCCGTGCTCTGCTTCGCCGCAGCGCAGGAGGCGCTCCCCCGGCTCGGTGCCTCGACCGCCGTGCTGGACGCGGTCTCCGCCTTCGCCGCCCGCTATGTCGCGCGCGGCAGGTGCCCCGCCGACGATCTGCTGGATCCCGACCACGGGAAGGATCACCGCTCATGACCGCCGACCCCACAGCCGACCCCGCCGCTGTGCGTCGCAGCGCGCTCGACGCCCTGACCGCGGCCCGCAGCCGTACCAGCGCGCTCACGGACTGCGTCGAGGACAGTGAACTCATCGCGCAGCACTCGCCGTTGATGTCCCCTCTCGTCTGGGATCTGGCGCATATCTCCAACCAGGAGGAGCAGTGGCTCCTGCGGGCCGTCGCCGGCCGTGAGGCGATGCGCCCCGAGATCGACTCGGTCTACGACGCCTTCGAGCACCCGAGGGCCACCCGCCCCTCCCTGCCGCTGCTGCAGCCCGCCGAGGCGCGGCGCTACGCGTCGGATGTACGGGGCAGGGTCATCGACGTGCTGGAGAGCGCGCCGCTGCACGGGCGGCCGCTGGTCGACGCCGGGTTCGCCTTCGGGATGATCGCCCAGCACGAGCAGCAGCACGACGAGACGATGCTCATCACCCACCAGCTGCGCAACGGCCCCACCGCACTGACCGCCCCCGCGCCGCAGCACACGGACAGCACCGCCCTGCCGGACGAAGTCCTCGTCCCCGGTGGCCCGTTCACCATGGGCACATCGGACGAGCCGTGGGCGCTGGACAACGAACGCCCCGCGCACCAGCGGCTCGTACCGGCCTTCCGTATCGACACCGCCCCGGTCACCAACGGCGCGTTCCTGCGGTTCATCGAGGACGGCGGATACCGCGACGAGCGCTGGTGGCAGGAGAAGGGCTGGGACCTGGTCCGCGGCCACGAGCTGACCGCGCCGCTGTTCTGGCGCCGGGAGGGCGGTCAGTGGCTGCGCCGTCGCTTCGGCGCCGTGGAGCCCGTGGCACTCGACGAGCCGGTGCTCCACGTCAGCTGGTACGAGGCGGACGCCTATGCCCGCTGGGCGGGGCGGCGGCTGCCGTCCGAGGAGGAGTGGGAGAAGGCCGCACGCCACGACCCGGCGACCGGCCGTTCGTACCGCTACCCCTGGGGCGACCAGGACCCCACCCCTGAGCGGGCCAACCTGGGCCAGCGCCATCTCGGCCCCGCCCCGGCCGGCAGCTATCCGGAGGGTGAATCCCCGCTGGGCGTAAGGCAGTTGATCGGCGATGTGTGGGAGTGGACGTCCAGCGACTTCCTGCCCTACCCGGGCTTCGCCGCCTTCCCCTACCGCGAGTACTCGGAAGTGTTCTTCGGCCCGGACCACAAGGTGCTGCGGGGCGGCGCGTTCTCCGTGGGCGAGGTGGCCTGCCGGGCGACCTTCCGTAACTGGGACCTGCCGGTGCGCCGTCAGATCTTCTCCGGTTTCCGGACCGCGAGGGATGCCTGATGTGCCGTCATATCGCTTTCCTGGGACCGCCGGAGCCGCTCGGCGAGGTGCTGGTGCGGCCCCGGCACTCGCTGGTCCGCCAGTCGTGGGAACCGCGCAGACAGCGGCACGGGACGGTCAACGCCGACGGGTTCGGGGTCGGCTGGTACGCCGACGGCGACCCGGTGCCCGCACGTTACCGGCGTAACGGGCCCATCTGGGCCGACCTGTCCTTCCCCGATCTCGCCCGGGTCGTACGCAGCGGGGCGGCGCTTGCGGCGGTCCGCGACGCCACCGAGGCGGGCGCCGACGGCGAGGCCGCGGCGGCGCCGTTCGCCGCAGGGCCCTGGCTGTTCAGCCACAACGGCGCGCTCACCGGCTGGCCCGCGAGCGCCGCACCACTGGCCGCCACACTCCCGGCCGCCGAGCTGCTCGGCATGGCGGCGCGCTGCGACTCCGCGCTGGTCTGGGCGCTCGTCCTGCACCGGCTGCGGGAGGGCGATCCGCTCGGCCAGGCGCTGTCCGACACCGTCACCGAACTCGCCGCGGCCGCGCCCGGTTCACGGCTGAACCTGCTGCTGACCGACGGAGCCGCCGTCGCCGCCACCGCCTGGGGCGACACCCTCTGGTACCTCACCGAGCCGGACACGGCCGGCGAGGCGAGCGCCGGAGTGGCCGCCGGAGCGAGCGCCGGTGCGGCCGGCCGCACGGTCGTCGCTTCGGAGCCGTACGACGACGCTCCGGGCTGGCGGGAAGTCCCGGACCGCACCCTGCTCGTGGCGACCCGCACCGATGTCCAGCTGACCCCCCTCAAGGAGCCCACGGCGTGAGTCCCTTCCAGCTGACCCGCACCCTGCCCGAGGACGCCACGGACGCGGCACTGCGCGCCGATGTGCTCCAGGGCCTGACCCGTACGCCCAAGACGCTGCCGCCCAAGTGGTTCTACGACGCGCGCGGCAGTGAGCTGTTCGAGGAGATCACCGCACTGCCCGAGTACTACCCGACCCGCGCCGAGCGGGAGATCCTGCTCGCCCGCGCGGGCGACATCGCGGCCGCCACCGGTGCGCGCACCCTGATCGAGCTGGGTTCGGGGTCGTCGGAGAAGACCCGGCATCTGCTCGACGCGCTGCCCGAACTGGAGACGTACATCCCGGTGGACGTGAGCGGGAGCGCGCTCACCGCCGCTGCGGACGCGCTGCTCGCCGAGCGGCCGGGACTCACCGTGCACGCGCTGATCGCGGACTTCACCCGCGAGCTGGCGCTGCCGGCCGCTCCCGGCCCCCGGCTCGTCGTCTTTCTGGGCGGAACGATCGGGAATCTGCTGCCTCCCGAACGCGCCGCGTTCCTGCGGTCCGTACGGAGTCTCCTGGAGCCCGGCGACCATCTGCTGCTCGGCACGGACCTGGTCAAGGACGAGAGCGTGCTGGTGCCCGCGTACGACGACGCGGCCGGTGTCACCGCCGCCTTCAACAAGAACGTACTGAGCGTCATCGACCGGGAGCTGGGGGCGGACTTCGATCCGGCCGCCTTCGACCATGTCGCGGTCTGGGACGCCGGGAACGAGTGGATCGAGATGCGGCTGCGGGCGCGCGCGGCGTTCACCGTGAAGATCCCCGAGCTGGATCTGGCGGTGCCGTTCGCGGCGGGCGAGGAGATGCGGACGGAGGTGTCGGCCAAGTTCCGCGAGGAGCGGGTACGGGACGAACTGGACGCCGCCGGGCTGGCGTTGCAGCACTGGTGGACGGATTCCGGCGAGCGGTTCGCGCTGTCGCTCAGCGGTCCACCAGCTCGTCGGTGAGGAGCTTCGACGCCTTCTTCGCCGCTGTTCCCGCGTCCTGGCCGGTGAGCACTTCCGCCATATAGGGCTTGATCGGGTTGTCCGCCTCGACCGCCGCCCAGCGCGGCGAGTTCGGGGTGGCCCGGCCGCGTGCCGCGCCCGCGGCCATCGCGGCCGTCCCCTCCTCGCCCTTGACCACACCTGCCAGCGTGGTCTTGTTGGGGACGTAGCTCATGGTCCTGGCCAGCTCGGTCTGCCAGGTGCGGCCGGCCAGGGCCTCGACGACGCCGACCGCCGCGTCACCGTGGCGGGCCTTGTCGGGAATGATCAGGTCGGAGCCCCCGGTGAACACGGCGGACGGCTTGGCCGCCGTCCGCCCGGGGATCGGGAAGAAACCGAGCTTGCCCTTGAGCCGTGGGTTGTCCTTGAGGATGGTCTGCGCCGTGCCGGGCACCGCGATGATCTGCCCGACGTCGCCCTTGGCGAACACGTCGGCCTGCTGCGGATGGGCCTCGTCCGCGTTCTTTGGCCCGTCGCCCAGGCCCTGCAACTGCTTGTAGAAGTCCATGCCTCTGATCGCGGCCGGGGTGTCGAGGGCGCCGGTGTAATTGCCGCCGGCCTCCTCGGCCAGTTCTCCGCCCTCGTCCCAGATGAAGCCGGAGAGGGTGTACCAGTCCTGTCCGGCCAGATAGATGCCCTGCCGGCCGCCGCTGTTCAGCTGCTCGGTGTCCTTGATCCACTGTGTACGCGTCCTCGGCACCGCGGTGATCCCGGTGTCCCGGAACAGGTCCTTGTTGTAGATGACGACGCGGTTGGCCGCGTACCAGGGAATGCCGTACTGGGCGCCGTTGATGCTCCCGGGGTCGGCGAGGCCGGGCAGCCAGTCCTTGCTGCCGAGGTCGCGGACCGATTCGAGGGTGAGGTCGCGCAGCCCGCCGCTCTCGGCGTACATCGCGACCTGCGTGTTGCCGACCTCGATCAGGTCGGGGCCGTCGCCGGAGCGGACGGCCGCCGTGACCTTGGCGCCGATTCCGCTCCACTCCTGGATGCGGACATCCAGCTTGATGTTCTTGTGCTTGCTCTCGAAGTCCTTGGTGAAGCGCTGGACGAAGCCGTCGGACGCGCTGCCCTTCATCAGCCACACCGTGACGGTGGTGGCGCCGTCACCCGTGCCCGGCAGATAGCCGCAGCCGGTGAGCGCGCTCGCCGCCAGTGCGGTGGCGGCGAGCAGGGCCGCACAGCGTGGGGCGGTGCGGTGCGGGCCGAAGCGGTGGGGGCCGCTGCGGTGCGGGCCGGGACGGTTCTTCACGGAGGTCACCTCTGTCGTAAGGAAACGGCAGTTCATGACCCGACGTGGGGGAAGCGCGGACGGCTCGGACGGGTTGGCTGGATTTTGGTACAGACCAATCCTCGCGGTCAAGGCCCCGGCGGCGGCGCGCGGAGTACGGCCGGGTGCGTCACCGTGGAGGAAGGCGACGAAAGGAGCGGTCATGACGGAGCACACCTACCGGGTGACGGAGATCGTCGGCACCTCCCACGAGGGCGTGGACCAGGCCATCCGCAACGGCCTGGGGCGCGCGGCCAGCACACTCAGGGGCCTCGACTGGTTCGAGGTCACCCAGGTGCGCGGGCAGATCGTGGACGGCCGGGTCGAGCACTACCAGGTCGGCCTGAAGGTCGGCTTCCGGCTGGAGGACGAGGGGTGAACCCCGGCGCTCCCCCACCGGCGGGCGCCCGTGGGAGCCGGTGGGGGAATGCGCGCCGGGCCGGGGCGTTGACCCTGTTGTGAGTTCTGCGATCTCCTCGACCCGATTCTCCGTACTGGACCGCTCCCGCACCCGCGAGGGAGGCGACGGGCCACAGGCCCTGCGGGACACCGTGCGCTTCGCGCAGCAGGCCGAGGCACTCGGCTACCACCGGTTCTGGGTATCGGAGCATCACAGCGTCCCCGGCGTCGCGGGCTCCGCGCCCACCGTCCTGGCCGCGGCGGTCGCTGCCGCCACGTCGACGATCCGGGTGGGCACCGGCGGGGTGATGCTGCCCAACCACCGGCCGCTCGTCGTCGCCGAGCAGTTCGGGGTGCTCGAAGCGCTCTTCCCCGGCCGGATCGACATGGGCCTGGGCCGGTCGGTCGGCTTCACCGACGGCATCCGCAGGGCGCTGGGACACGGCAGGGAGGACGCCGACGACTTCGCCGGACAGGTCGCCGAGCTGCTGGGTTACTTCACCGGGGACCAGACCGCGCACCCCCAGGTGCACGCCCGGCCGGCCGAGGGGCTCCGGCCGCCCGCCTTCATCCTGGCGACCGGCGCCGGAGCCCGGGTGGCCGCCGCCGCCGGGCTGCCGCTGGTGATCGCCGCGGTGTGGGGCGAGGACGAGATGCTGCGCGCGGTGGACGGCTACCGCGCGTCGTTCCGCCCGTCGCCCTGGGGCGAGCGCCCGTACGTCGTGCTCTCGGGCACCGTCGCCGTGGCACCCACCACCGAGGAGGCCCGCCGGATCCTGCTGCCCGAGGCGTGGTCCACGGCCCGCTCGCGCACCCGTGGCAGCTTCCCGCCGCTCGCCCCGGCCGAGCGGATCGCGGGGCTGCGGATGACCGAACGGGAGCGGACCCTGTTCGAAGAGGCGCAGCGCGGACAGCTGCACGGCACCGATGACGAGGTGGCGGAGGGGCTGGAGAAGGTGCTGAGCCGCAGCGGCGCCGACGAGTTCCTGGTCACGACCAGTACGTACGACCGTACGGCGCTGCTCGACTCCTACCGGCGGCTCGCGCGGATCACCGGCTGAACGGACGGCCGCCGAGCCGCCGCGCCCGGCCTGTCCAGCGTCCTCAGATCCGGCCTGGTCGAGGGGCGAAAGGGCTGTCAGACGACCGTCCTGCCGCCCTCCAGCAGGCTCTTCAGCTCCGAGAGGATCACCACCCAGCCGCCGCTGACACCTTCCAGCATCTTGCTGTCCGGGCTGTCGAAGCCGTCGTGCGTGATGGTGAGCTTGACCCCGGCGGACGGCGTCGCGGCGGGCTCGATGTCGAAGGTGACCTTCGAGCGCTCCTGGCGGGCCGCCTCGAACTGCTCGTCCGAGGTCTCGTCGAACAGCTCCCGGTGCATGGACTGGAGCGTGTGCCAGGTGTACGAGAGCCGCTTGCCGGGTTCGGCCTCCAGGACCCGCTGGCCGAGGTCCTCGAAGTCGCCGTCGGACCCCATCTTCCACTCGACGACCGACCCCGGCCGCCAGTCCGAGCGGGGGCCCCAGCCGTCCATGTACTGCTTGATGAACTCCCAGTCGGTCAGGGCCCGGTAGAGCTTCTCGGGGGTGGTCCTGAGGTAGATGACGTAGACGAATTCCGGCCTGTCCATGACTGGTCCCTCCAAGGAACGCTTCAGCTGCGAGAGCGCCGTCAGCCGCCCCCGTTCGTACCGGCCGATCCAGCGGTCGGCTATCTCCTGGATGGGCACGGGGTTGAGGTAGTGCAGCTTCTCTCTGCCGCGTCTGACGGACGTCACCAGCTGGGCCCCGGCCAGCACCGCGAGGTGTTTGCTCACCGCCTGCCTGCTCATGTCCAGGCCCTCGCTCAGCTCCCGCAGACTCTGTCCGTTCCGGGCGTTGAGCCGGTCCAGGAGCCGTCTCCGGTTCGGATCGGCCAGTGCCCTGAACGCCTCATCCATGCTCACGCCCCCAGGATACGCAACCATTTGGTTGCCTATCAAGCGGAGGCTCCCCGTCCTGGTGGCCGCTCCGGCTCTGCTACGGTTTCCGCATGTCAGTGATCCGTTGGTATCAGCGCTATGAGCCGGCTCCGGGTGGAGCCGGAGGTCACTTGCGCTGACCGACCGATCACCCGGAGCCAGCAAGGCAGAGACGCACCGTCTCTGCCTTTCGTCGTACAGGCGGGCTGGTACCGGACGGCGTGGCACTCCACGCACAGGGCCTCCCGCCGCAGCAGAACGGGAAGCCCCATGAACACCCCCTCCCCCACCACCAGCACATCCGGCCCGTCCGACACCGGCGATCTGCGCGTCACCGGCTTCCAGCGTCTCGTCGCGCCGTCGGCCCTGCGCGGTGAACTCCCCCTGGACGCCGGGCGCATGGCACTGGTCCACGACAGCAGGCAGGCCGTGCGGTCCGTGCTCAGCGGCGACGACGACAGACTCCTGCTCGTCGTCGGCCCCTGCTCCGTCCACGACCCGGCGGCGGCACTGGACTACGCCAGGCGGCTCGCGGCGGCCGTCGCCCCGCTCAGCGGTGAACTCTGCGTCGTCATGCGGGTCTACTTCGAGAAGCCCCGGACCACACTCGGCTGGAAGGGCCTCATCAACGACCCCGGACTGGACGGCTCACACGATGTGGAGCGGGGGCTGCGCACCGCCCGCCAGGTCCTGCTGGACGTGCTCGGCACCGGGCTGCCCGTCGGCTGCGAGTTCCTGGAGCCGACCGGCCCGCAGTACATCGCGGACGCGGTGACCTGGGGTGCGATCGGCGCCAGGACACCGGAGAGCCAGGTGCACCGCCAGCTCGCGTCCGGTGTGTCGATGCCGGTCGGCTTCAAGAACGCGACGGACGGCGACGTCCAGCCCGCGATCGACGGCTGCCGGACGGCTGCGGGCAGCCATGTGTTCTTCGGGGTCGACGGTGAGGGCCACGGCTCGGTCGTCTCGACGTCCGGCAACCCGGACTGCCATGTGATCCTGCGCGGTGGCCGCGGCGGGCCCAACTACGGCCCGCAGGACGTCAGCGACGCACTCGCGCTGCTGGACAAGGCGAACATGCCGGGCCGGCTGATCATCGACGCGAGCCACGCCAACAGCGGCAAGGACCCGGTCCGCCAGGCGGAGGTCGTACGGGAGATCGCCGGCCGGGTGGCGGCGGGCGAGCAGGGCATCGCGGGGCTGATGCTGGAGAGCTTCCTCCTGGAGGGCCGCCAGGAGCCGGGCCCGCTCAGCACCCTGACGTACGGCCGCAGCGTGACCGACGCCTGCGTCGGCTGGGAGGAGACCGAGCGGCTGATCGGCGAGCTGGCAGCGGCCGTCGTGCGGCGGCGCGGGGCCGGCCGCTGACGGCGGCCGCGCCAGGTGGCCGCGCCGGGTGGCCGCGCCAGGTGGCCGCCGTCCGGTGCCGCGGCTCTAGAATTCCGGTATGCAAAGCCCTCATGACCCGTATGTCCGTGTCCGTGGCGCCCGCGAGCACAATCTGCGTGGCGTCGACGTGGACATCCCCCGCGACTGCCTGGTGGTGTTCACGGGGGTCTCGGGCTCGGGCAAGTCGTCGCTGGCCTTCGGCACGATCTACGCGGAGGCCCAGCGGCGCTACTTCGAGTCGGTCGCCCCGTACGCCCGGCGTCTCATCCACCAGGTGGGCGCGCCGAAGGTCGGCTCGATCAGCGGTCTGCCGCCCGCGGTCTCCCTCGAACAGCGCAGGTCGGCGCCCACGTCCCGGTCCTCGGTCGGGACGGTCACCACGCTCTCGAACTCGCTGCGGATGCTCCTCTCGCGGGCGGGCGACTATCCGGCGGGCGCGGACCGGCTCGACTCCGACGCGTTCTCACCGAACACGGCGGCCGGCGCCTGTCCGGAGTGTCACGGCCTGGGGCGGGTGCACAGGACCAGTGAGGCGCTGCTGGTGCCCGATCCCTCGCTCTCGATCAGGGAGGGCGCCATCGCCGCCTGGCCCGGGGCCTGGCAGGGCAAGAACCTCCGCGATGTGCTCGACGCGCTCGGCCACGACGTCGACCGGCCGTGGCACGAACTGCCGCAGCGTGACCGCGACTGGATCCTCTTCACCGACGAGCAGCCGGTGGTGACCGTGCACCCGGTGCGGGACGCGGGACGGATCCACCGCCCCTACCAGGGCACGTACATGAGCGCCCAGCGCTATGTGCTGCACACCTTCGCGGACTCGAAGAGCCAGTCGCTGCGCGCCAGGGCCGAGCGCTTCCTGTCGAGCGCCCCGTGTCCGGTGTGCGGGGGTCACCGGCTGCGCCCCGAGTCGCTCGCGGTGACCTTCGCCGGCCGTACGATCGCCGAACTCGCCGCGCTCCCGCTGTCCGGCCTCGCCGGGGTGCTGGCCGGGCACGACGGCAGCGAGACGGCGAAGGTGCTGACCGCCGACCTGCTGGCCCGTATCGCCGTCGTCACCGAACTGGGTCTCGGCTATCTGAGCCTGGACCGCAGCACCCCGAGTCTTTCCTCCGGCGAACTGCAACGGCTGCGCCTCGCCACCCAGTTGAGGTCGGGGCTCTTCGGCGTCGTGTATGTGCTGGACGAGCCGTCGGCGGGTCTGCACCCGGCGGACACCGAGGCGCTCCTGGTGGTGCTCGACCGGCTCGGGGAGAGCGGCAACTCCGTCTTCGTGGTCGAGCACCAGCTGGATGTCGTACGCCGTGCGGACTGGCTGGTCGATGTGGGGCCCGAAGCGGGCGAGCACGGCGGCCGGGTGCTGCACAGCGGGCCGCCCGAACGCCTCGCGGACGTGGCCGATTCGGTGACCCGGCACTATCTCTTCGACCGGTCGGCGGCTCCGGAGCGCGCGGTGCGGGAGCCGGCCGGGCTGCTGGAGATCGGGCCGGTGACCCGGCACAATCTCGACGCCCTGCGGGCCGTGGTCCCGCTCGGTTTGCTCACTGCGGTGACCGGGGTATCGGGCTCGGGGAAGTCCACCCTGGTCAGCGAGATCACCGAGGAACTCCCCGGCGTACAAAGGCTGGTGACGGTCGACCAGAAGCCGATCGGCCGTACTCCCCGGTCCAACCTGGCCACGTACACCGGTCTGTTCGACACCGTACGGAAGCTGTTCAGCGCCACCGACGAGGCGCGGGCCCGCGGCTACCGGGCCGGGCGGTTCTCCTTCAATGTGCCGGGCGGGCGGTGCGAGACCTGCCAGGGCGAGGGGTTCGTCTCCGTCGAGCTGCTGTTCCTGCCCAGTACGTACACGCCGTGCCCGGACTGCCACGGCGCGCGCTACAACCCGCGGACGCTGGAGATCAGGCACCGGGGGCTCTCCATTGCGGAGGTACTCGATCTGACGGTGGAGGCGGCCGCCGATTTCTTCGCCGGTTCGCCGCCCGCGGCGCGCAGTCTGCGGACCCTGCTCGACGTGGGGCTCGGCTATCTGCGGCTCGGACAGCCCGCGACCGAGCTGTCGGGCGGTGAGGCGCAGCGCATCAAGCTGGCGAGCGAGCTGCAGCGCGCCCGCGGAGCGCACACCCTGTACGTCCTGGACGAGCCGACCACCGGGCTGCATCCGGCCGATGTCGAGGTGCTGATGAGGCAGTTGCACGGGCTGGTCGACGCGGGCCACACGGTGGTGGTGGTCGAGCACGACATGGCGGTGGTGGCCGGGGCCGACTGGGTGATCGACCTCGGGCCCGGCGGGGGCGGCGACGGCGGCCGGATCGTCGCCGCCGGCCCGCCGGCCGAGGTGGCTGCCGCGTCCGGCAGCCGGACCGCGCCGTATCTGGCGCGGGCGCTGCGCGGGGCGTGACCGTGTGCCGCCCCGCGCGGCACGACCGCCGGGTCAGCGGCTGACCTTGCGGGTGGCCCGCAGCCACTCCTTGTTCATCGCGGTGATGGAGGGCAGCGGGATGCCCTTGGGGCAGGCGGTGGCGCACTCCCCGGTGAGGGTGCAGCCGCCGAACCCCTCGTCGTCCATCTGCGCGACCATGTCGAGTACCCGGGTCTCCCGCTCGGGAGCCCCCTGCGGCAGCACATTGAGATGGTTGATCTTCGCCGAAGTGAACAGCATCGCCGAGCCGTTGGGGCAGGCCGCCACACAGGCACCGCAGCCGATGCACTCGGCGTGCTCGAAGGCGTAGTCGGCGTCCGCCTTCGGTACGGGCGCCGCGTGCGCCTCGGGTGCCGCGCCGGTCGGGACGCTGACATAGCCGCCGGACTGGATGATCCGGTCGAAGGCGGACCGGTCCACCACGAGGTCCTTGACGACCGGGAAGGCCGAGGCGCGCCACGGTTCGACGTCGATGGTGTCGCCGTCCCGGAAGGAGCGCATGTGCAGCTGGCAGGTGGTGGTGCGCTCCGGGCCGTGCGCGTCGCCGTTGATGACCAGGCTGCACGCGCCGCAGATGCCCTCGCGGCAGTCGTGGTCGAAGGCGACGGGCTGGTCGCCCTTGAGCGTCAGTTCCTCGTTGAGGGTGTCGAGCATCTCCAGGAACGACATGTCCGGTGAGATGTCGTCGACTTCGTAGGTCGTCATGGCGCCGGCGGCGGCCGCGTTCTGCTGGCGCCAGACGCGCAGGGTGAGCTTCATGCGTAGCTCCGCTGAGTGGGGTGGACGTACTCGAAGACCAGGTCTTCCTTGTGCAGGACGGGGGCGTCACCGGTGGCGGTGAACTCCCAGGCGGCGGCGTACGAGAACTCCTCGTCGCGCCGCGCCGCCTCCCCGTCCGGGGTCTGTGACTCCTCGCGGAAGTGGCCTCCGCAGGACTCGGCGCGGTGCAGGGCGTCGAGGCACATGAGCTCCGCGAGCTCCAGGTAGTCCACGACGCGGTTGGCGCGCTCCAGCGACTGGTTGAACTCCTCGCCGGTGCCCGGCACCTTGATGCGGCGCCAGAACTCCTCGCGGATCTGCGGCAGCCGGTCGAGCGCCTTGCGCAGGCCGTCGGCCGTACGGGCCATTCCGCACAGCTCCCACATCAGTTCACCGATCTCCCGGTGGAAGGAGTCGGGGGTGCGGTCGCCGTCGACCGAGAGCAGCAGATGGAGCCGGTCCTCGGTCTCGGCGACGGCCTCGGTCACCGCCGGGTGGTCGGCGGTGACCTCCTCGTGGTGCGGGTTGCGGGCGAGGTAGTCGTTGATGGTGGACGGCAGGACGAAGTAGCCGTCGGCGAGCCCCTGCATCAGCGCGGAGGCGCCGAGCCGGTTGGCTCCGTGGTCGGAGAAGTTGGCCTCACCGACCGCGAACAGGCCGGGGACGGTGGTCTGCAGGTCGTAGTCGACCCAGAGTCCGCCCATCGTGTAGTGCACGGCCGGGTAGATCCGCATAGGTGTCTCGTACGGGTTCTCCGCGGTGATCTGCGCGTACATGTCGAAGAGGTTGCCGTACTTCTCCTCGACGGCCCGGCGGCCCATGCGCTTGATCGCGTCGGCGAAGTCCAGATAGACGCCCTGGCCGCCGGGGCCGACACCGCGTCCCTCGTCGCAGACGTTCTTCGCGGCGCGCGAGGCGATGTCGCGCGGGACCAGGTTGCCGAACGACGGGTAGGTGCGCTCCAGGTAGTAGTCGCGCTCGTCCTCGGGGATCTCGTTGGCGGGGCGGTCGTCGCCCTTGGCCTTGGGCACCCAGATCCGGCCGTCGTTGCGCAGCGACTCGCTCATCAGGGTGAGCTTCGACTGGTGTTCGCCGGTGCGCGGGATGCAGGTCGGGTGGATCTGGGTGAAGCAGGGGTTGGCGAACCAGGCGCCGCGCCGGTGGGCGCGCCAGGCCGCGGTGGCGTTGGAGTTCATGGCGTTCGTCGACAGGTAGAAGACGTTGCCGTAGCCGCCGCTGGCCAGCACCACGGCGTCCGCGAAGTAGCTGGAGATCTTCCCGGTGATCAGGTCGCGGGCGACGATCCCGCGGGCCTTGCCGTCGACGACGATCAGGTCGAGCATCTCGGTGCGCGGGTGCATCTCGACGGTGCCGGCGGCGATCTGCCGGGACAGCGCTTGGTAGGCGCCGAGGAGCAGCTGCTGCCCGGTCTGGCCGCGTGCGTAGAAGGTACGGGAGACCTGGACGCCGCCGAAGGAGCGGGTGTCGAGGAGTCCGCCGTACTCACGGGCGAACGGCACGCCCTGGGCGACGCACTGGTCGATGATCTCCACCGAGATCTGGGCGAGCCGGTGCACGTTGGACTCGCGGGACCTGAAGTCGCCGCCCTTGACGGTGTCGTAGAAGAGCCGGTGCACGGAGTCGCCGTCGTTGCGGTAGTTCTTGGCGGCGTTGATCCCGCCCTGCGCGGCGATGGAGTGGGCGCGGCGCGGTGAGTCCTGGTAGCAGAACTGCACCACGTGGTAGCCCTGTTCGGCGAGGGTGGCGCCCGCGGAACCGCCCGCGAGGCCGGTGCCGACGACGATGACGGTGTGCTTGCGGCGGTTGGCCGGGTTGACCAGCTTGGCCTCGAAGCGGCGGGTGTCCCAGCGTTCGGCGACGGGTCCCTGCGGGGCCTTGGTGTCGACGGCCGGGGTGCCGGTCGTGTACTGCGTGTAGTCGGTCATGTCAGCTCACGACTCCGGTCATGACGGCGACGGGTACCGAGATGAAGCCCACCGTCAGCACCAGCGCGAGGATGTTGGCGATGCCCTTCAGCACCCGGTCGCGGGTGGCTTTTCCGGCGCCGAGCGTCTGGGCCGCGCTCCAGAAGCCGTGCCTGATGTGCAGGCCGAGGGCGAGCATCGCGATGATGTAGATGACGTCGCCGTACCAGGTGTGGAACGTCGCCACGACGTTCTCGTACGGGTGCCCGGGCTGGGCGTTCTTGTTCACGGTGAGGGTGGTGAAGTCCAGCAGGTGCCACACGATGAACAGGGCGAGGATGATGCCGCCCCAGCGCATGGTGCGGGTGGCGTAGCTGGCCCGCGGGCGCTTGTGTGCGTACGCGACCGGGCGGGCCCGCTGGTCGCGGCGGCTGAGCTGGTAGGCACAGACCGCGTGCAGCACCACGGCGGCGACGAGCACGACGCGGATGATCCACAGCGCCCACTCGTAGTGCAGGAAGGGCTCACCGATGGTGCGCAGCCAGTGCGCGTAGCTGTTGAACTGGCCGGAGCCGAAGAAGATCTTGAGGTTTCCGAACATGTGGACGACCAGGTACAGCAGCATGATCAGACCGCTCACGGCCATGATCGTCTTTTTGCCCACGGTCGAGCCCCAGACCGAGCGCGCCATGGACGGCCGTTGGTCCGTCTTCGTTGCCAGTGCCATGTCAGAAGACGTTACGACCCCGGATGGTCAGAGGTCCAAGACATGAAACAGCTCATATCCATAGCCCCTGGCTATCGTGCGGGGTTACGGTGGACGCCATGCAGCTCCAGCAGCTCGGCTACTTCGTGGCCGTCGCCGAGACCCGTCACTTCACCCGCGCCGCCGAGGAGCTGCATGTCGCGCAGCCCTCGCTCTCCCAGCAGATCAGGGCGCTGGAGAAGGAGCTCGGCGCCGAACTGTTCAGCAGGGCCCGGGGCAACATCACGCTGACCGACGCCGGCGAGACCCTGCTGCCGCTGGCCCGGCGGATCCTCGCCGACGCCGAGACGGCCCGCCACGAGGTGCAGGAGCTGGCCCAGCTGAGACGCGGCCGGGTCAGGCTGGGCGCGACCCCGAGCCTCTGCACCGGTCTGCTCCCGGACGTCCTGCGCACCTTCCACGACAAGCACCCCGGCATCCAGCTGATGATCGAGGAGGGCGGCTCCCACGACCTCGTGAGGGAACTGGCGCGCGGCACCCTCGACCTGGCGCTCGTCGTCCTCCCGCTGCCCACGCCGTCGCCTGCGCTCACCACCATCGAGCTGCTCCAGGAGGACCTGGTCGTCGTCTCGTCGCCGGCCGTGGCCCCGCCGCGCTCACCCCTGCGGATCACCGATCTGCGGGGCGAGCCGATGGTGATGTTCCGGCACGGCTACGACCTGCGGGACCTCACCCTGTCGGCCTGTCGCGCCAAGGGGTTCGAGCCGTACTTCACCGTCGAGGGCGGCGAGATGGACGCCGTGCTCGGCTTCGTACGGTCCGGGCTCGGCATCGCGGTCGTCCCCAGCATGATCGCGGCACGGGCCGGGCACGGGCTGCGGGTCACGCCGCTGGCCCGGCCCGGCCTGCGCCGTACGATCGCGCTGGCGCACCGCAGCGACGTGGCGCCGCCGCGGGCCGCCCGCGTCCTCCAGGAGGTCCTGCTCGCGCGCGACTCACACGGCGTCGGCCAGTGACAGGGTGTGAATCCGGTCGGGTGCGCCCGGCCTCGCGTAGTACCAGCCCTGCGCCGTGTCGCAGCCGAGCTCCTTCAGCTGGTCGGCCTGCGCGCCGGTCTCCACGCCCTCGACGGTGACCGCCAGCTCCAGGCTGTGCGCCAGCGCGACGATCCCCTCGACGATCTTGAGGTCGACCGGGTCGGCCGGGTGCTGCTGCATCGACTGCGTGAACGACCGGTCGAGCTTCAGCACACTCACCGGCAGCCTGCGCAGATTGGCGAGGTTGGAGTAGCCGGTGCCGAAGTCGTCCAGCGCGATGTCCACCCCCATGTCGGCCAGCTGCCGCAGCGGCTTGAGCAGATCGTCGTCGGCGCCGATCAGCGCCGACTCGGTGACCTCCAGGCAGAGCGCCCCCGGGTCGAGACCGGTGCGCTCCAGGACCGCGACCGTGTCGGCGACGAGACCCGGATGGTAGAGCTGGGTGGGCGAGAGGTTCACATTGATCCGCAGCGGGCCGCCGTCGCTGTGCGCGGGGTGCAGCTGCTGCCAGCCCCGCGCCTGCCGTACGGACTCCTCGAGGACCCAGCGGCCGAGCGGCACGATCAGCCCGGTGTGCTCGGCGAGCGAGATGAACCGGTCGGGCCCGAGTATCCCGTGCTGCGGATGCGACCAGCGCACCAGCGCCTCCGCGCCGTGCACGCTCCCGTCGCCGAGGTGCACCAGCGGCTGGTACTCGATGAAGAACTCGCCGCGCTCCAGGGCCGCGGGCAGCGCCGTGGTGAGCCCGTGCCGGGTGATGGCGCGGGCGTCCGCCTCGGCGTCGGCCAGCTGGAAGCGGTTGCCGCCCGCCGCCTTCGCCCGGTACATCGTGATGTCGGCGCTGCGCAGCACCTCGGCCGCGCTCTGCGTCCCCGACAGCCCTTCGACGACCCCGACACTCCCGCGTACGGTCAGCTCACGGCCGTCGATCCGGATGGGGGTGGCCAGCACCGACAGGATGCGTACGGCCAGCTCCTCGACCTCGTCGGCGGACTCGTAGCCGGTGGTGAGCGCGACGAATTCGTCGCCGCCGAGCCTGGCCACCATCTCGCCCGACGCCGTCGCACAGCTCTGCAGCCGGTCGGCGACCTCGACCAGCATCCGGTCGCCCGCCGAGTGCCCGAGGCTGTCGTTGATCGCCTTGAAGCCGTCGAGGTCCAGATAGCAGAGGCCGAAGCGCATCGCGTCGGGTGCGGTGACCGCCTTTTCGAGCCGCTCGAAGAAGAGCGTGCGGTTGGGCAGTCCGGTCAGCGCGTCGTGCGTCGCCTCGTACCGCAGCCGCAGATTGAGCAGCCGCCGCTCGGTGGTGTCCTCGATGAGCGCCAGCTGGTACTGCGGCTTGCCCTCCGCGTCGCGCAGCAGCGACACCGTCAGATTGGTCCACAGCACGGTGCCGTCGTTGCGGTAGTAAGGCTTCTCGACCCGGTAGTGCTCACGGTCGCCGCGCACCAGCTCGGCATGGAGCCGCCAGACATGCGGGGCGTCGTCGGGGTGCACCCACTCGTTGACCTTGCGGCTGCGCACATGGTGGTCGACGCCGCCGAACATCCGCAGCAGGGCGCCGTTGATCTCCAGGATGTTCCCGTCCAGGTCGGCGATGCCGATACCGACGGCCGCGTCCTCGAACACCGCGCGGAAACGGGTCTCCGTGACGTGCAGGGCCTCCTCGGCTGCGCTGCGGGCGGAGAGCGCGGAGCGGGCGATGGCCTCCTGCTCGGCGAGCGTGCGCTCGCGCAGCGCCTGGGAGAAACCGGCGGCCAGGGAGTGCTGCAGGCGGGCGCAGCGGTTGCGGAACTCCTCGGCGGTCAGGTCGAGTCCCGCGTCCCGCGCGCCGCAGTAGAGCACCAGATACGAGTCGACCACCCCGAGGGTCCTGCTGAGGGCGTCCGGGTCGGTGCAGTGGGCGGCGACCAGATCGCCGCCGACCCGGTGGGCGGGCGCCGGGTCGAAGGGCCAGGCGTGCAGCGCGTCGCTGAGGCCGCGCGCGAGCGGCAGCAGATGCTGCTCGAACTCGGGCCTGGTCAGCGAGGTGGCGGTGGAGGGGAAGATGGCCCGGCACCAGATGGTCGCGAAGCGGCCGACTCTGTCCTCGGGGCTGTCCTGGTCGGCCGTCGACGCGGACTTCTGCCGCGGTACGTTCACAGCCTGAGCCCCACGCCCGCGACACCCGAGAAGGCGTACGGGTCCTCCTGGTCGACCGGGGTGTCGGGCCGCCACTCCGGCATCGCGACCAGCCCGGGCTCCACGAGCTCGTACCCGTCGAAGAACCGGGCGACCTCGTCGCGCGAGCGCATCACCAGCGGGTTGCGGATGGTGCGGTAGACCCCGACCGCGCCGCCCGCCTGCTCCTGCGGGACCGGGATGCCCTCGTACGCCGCGTGGGTGAGGATCAGCAGGCTGCCGGGCGCGAGCGCGTCGCGCAGGGCGGCCACCGCCGTGTACGGGTCGTCGGCGTCCTCGATGAAGTGGAGTACGGCGACCAGCAGCAGCGCCACCGGGCGGTCCAGATCGAGGACGGCCGCGACCTCGGGGCTGTCCAGGATCTCCCGGGGCTTGCGCAGGTCGGCGGCGGCCACGGCGGTCAGTCCGTTGCCTTCGAGCACGGCCTTGCTGTGGGCGACGGCGACCGGATCGTGGTCGACGTACACCACCCGGGAGCCGGGGTCGACGGACTGGGCGACCTCGTGCACATTCCCGAAGGTCGGGATGCCGGAGCCGATGTCGAGAAACTGGTTGATTCCCCGCTCGACGGCGAACCTGACCGCACGGCGCATGAAGGCCCGGTTCGCCTGCATCACCTTCGGAAGTCCCGGCATGAACTCCATGGCTTTGCGGGCGGCCTCACGGTCCACCTCGAAATTGTGCGAACCGCCCAAGTAGTAGTCGTAGATCCGCGACACGCTCGGCACCGAAAGATCGATGCCCTGCGGGGCCCAGGCAGGACGCTCCATCAATGTCTCCAACAAGTCGGCACGACGGTCCGGCCATATCCATGGCCACTGTTCGGGCCGAATCTACTGACCACCCGGCAAGAGAGCGAGCAAAAACGGAAATTGGCGGTCCGTTATTGGTCACTAGCCGCTGGCAAGTGCTTCCGGCCTGCCGCCGCGCGCTCCGTGCGAGCGTGGCGGAGCCCATCGTAGGCACCCTCCTCCGGGCCAATTCCCGCGGGTGACACGTGAGATGGCCGCGCCAAACGCAAAGGCACAGATATCCCCCCTTCCGGCGAATCGGCGACAAGGCCGGAATGGCGCCGCGCCGGGCGGATCATGCTGCTCGGCATGTACCGATCGCCGCGGACGCTGGTTCCGCTCACCGGCCGGCTGCTGGCGGTGGCGGGCCTCCTCTGGCTCCCGCTGATACCCGCCCCCGCAGCCGCGGCCGACTGCTCCTACGCCTCCATCTCCCAGTCGGGTCACATCCTTTCGGGGACGGCCGTCGCCATCGGCGGGAGCGGCAGCTGCACGGCGGAGCACACGCACAGGCCGAAGCCCCCGCCACCGCCACCGCCGAAACCGAAACCCCCGCCGCCGCCACCTCCGCCGCCTCCGCCTCCCCCGCCACGTCCCGTGTACCACCCGCCGCCGCCCGTCCAGCACCGCGCGGCGCCGCCGGCCCCACGGCCGAAGCCGCCCCCGCCACCGAAGCCCTCGGTACGCCCGCGGCCGCCCGCACCGAAGCCCGTCGCCCTCCCGGCGTACAAGGCTCCCGTGCGCAAGAAGCCGCACACCGGGCCGCCCATCGTCACGCTGATGCTTCTGGTGACGGCTCCGGCCGTCTTCGCCGTGGCCGTTCTGCGCCCGCGCTCCTCCCGCTGAATCTCACCCGCTGACCGACGGAGACACCCGTGTCGGAATGGCTTGTTCTCACTATCGCGATGGCGGCCGCCTGTGCCGTCGTCCTGACCATCACCCTGCTCAGCAACCGCCGGATCGCCGATGACGACGACCCTTCACAGACCCCGGACGTCATCGAGTACATGACGATGATGATCGGCGTGATCTACGCGATCGTGCTGGGTCTGGCCATCGCGGGCGTCTGGGAGGGCCGCGGCGCCGCCCAGGAATCCGTACGGATGGAGGCCCAGGCCCTGCACGAGGTCGACGCCCGCTCGGCCGTCTATCCGCCCGCCGTCCACCAGCGCATCCACACCGATGTGGAGACCTATGTCAGTTACGTTCTGGACACCGAGTGGAAGCACATGGGTGAGCACGGCGATCTCACCGACCGCGGCGCGCAACTCCTCGGCCAGGTACGGAGGGACGTCACCGACTACAAACCGGCCAACGATCACGAGGGCGAGGCGTACCAGCCCCTCGTCGACCAGGTATCGGCGGCCGACGACGCCCGCAGCTCACGGGCGCAGGCCGCGCAGGCGACGATGCCGGGGGTGGTCTGGTTCGGCCTGATCGTCGGTGCCGTGATCACCGTCGGGCTGATCTTCACCCTCCAGATCCGGCGCTCCCCGAAGGAACTGCTGCTGGCCGGGCTCTTCAGCGCGCTGATCGCCTTTCTGCTGTTCCTGATCTGGGACTTCGACGCGCCCTTCGGCCGTGGTGTCATCTCCGCCACGGCAGGACCGTTCCTCGATCTCTTCCCGCACGCGGCCAAATAGGAGCCCGAACGCCGGAGCGATAACCTCTCGGCGTGACAGATCAGCAGCCTCACCAGTTCGAACGCGGTACAGACGGTCCCAAGGTGATCGTGGTCGGGATGGACGGATCACAGCCGTCGCTGCGGGCCGCCTCGTACGCCGCCGGGCTCGCCCGGCGGCAGAACGCGCTGCTCGCCATCGTCTACGTCCAGCCGGTGCTCTCCGCCGGGGTGTCCATGGGCGCCCCGGTCGGAGACACCACCGGAGAGATCGCCGAGGGGCTGGTGGCGGAGATCAGGACCGCGACCGAGCGGGTCAAGGAGATATTCGCCGTGCGCTGGGAGTTCCACACCTTCCGCGGCGACCCGTACAACGGTCTGGTGACCGCGGCCGACGAGCTCAAGGCGGACGCCGTGGTCGTCGGGGCTTCCGAGTCGGCCGGCCACCGGATCGTCGGATCGGTGGCCATCCGGCTGGTCAAGGCCGGCCGCTGGCCGGTCACCGTGGTCCCCTAGGCCGCACGGCCCGGGGAGCCGCGCTGCCCGGGAAGCCCCCCGTCTGTGAAGCCGCACTGCCCGGGAGGCCGCACTGCCCAGGCCGCACGCCCGCCCTGCCGGGCCCCGGCGCGCGGAGGGCCGACCGCTCACCGTGCCGCTCGTCGCACCGTTCAACCGCTCGCCGCAGAGCCGTGCCCGGCCGCTGTCCCTTCCCGCCGTGCTGCGCTCGTATACGACGGTGACCTCCACACGGACATGCCGCGGAACGGACGAGCGGGACCTCCTGGAGCTCCAGCGCAGCCACGGCGGCGCGCTGCTGCGGTTCCTGCTGCGTCTGACGTACGGAGACCGGCAGCGCGCCGAGGACCTGCTGCAGGAGACGCTGGTGCGTGCCTGGCAGCACCCCGAGGCGTTCGAGAAGCCGTACGAGTCGATACGGCCCTGGCTGTTCACGGTGGGCAGACGGCTGGCCATCGACGCCCGCAGGTCCCGGCTGGCCCGTCCGGCCGAGGTCAGCGAGCGGCTGCTGGAAACCACCGCGGCCCACGGCGATCCCGCCGAGCGGTCGGCCGCCGCCCTCGATGTCCGGGAAGCCGTACGCACGCTGAGCCCGGAGCACCGGGCGGTGCTGGTGCAGCTCTATTTCCGCGGGCTGAGCGTCCACGAGGCCGCGTCGGCACTCGGGATCCCCGCGGGCACCGTGAAGTCCCGTTCGCACTACGCCCTGCGCGCCCTGGGCCGCAGCCTGCCGGGCTATCCGGACGGACCGCCCTGAGTATCCCGCGGCCCCGGCACGGCCCGGTGAATCCTGGGTTTATGGCCACGGGGATCATCCGGCACGGGTTCAATGCTCCCGGGAGCGTCCGACGGCGCACCTGCCGACGTGCCGGAGAACCGGCCGGCCGAGTCAATGGAAGAGGCGAGACGGGATGCGTCCCGAGAGCACCAACGGGACCAGTGGTGACGAACTGCTGGTCCCGATGGACTGGATGTACGCCGAGTACATCGCGGATGAACTGCTGCGTACCGGCGACCTCATGCCGCCGACCACGATCGAGTACCAGGCGGGGCGGGACGCGCTGGCGCTGACCGTCTTCCTCTCCGACGGCCCGGTCGGCGGCGCACGCGTGGTGGCCAGGCTGGACGAGTGGCTGTCGCTCACCGCGTACGACGCCCGGTGGCGTGAGTGGGTGTGCGGCCGTATCGCGGCGCTGGTGGCGGCGGGCGGTCAGGGGCCCGATCTGCCGCTGGCCCTGGCGGCGTGGCGCTGGCTTGAAGGCACCGAGCTGTTCGCGGCCGACCTCGACGCGGTCGCCCCGGGGGCCGTGCCCGGCCGGGACGACGAGCCCCGGGTGTGGACCCCGGCCTGGCAGCTGGGGCTGCCGCTGGGCCATCTGGCGATCCATCTCTTCTAGGAGCCGCAGGCACGCGGCCCTTCCGCCGGCGGGCTCATGAACCGTGCACGCCCGCACGGTATTTCGGGATGCGCAGCGTCACCTTCATGCCCGCGCCGCGCGCCGTCTCGATCACCAGGCCGTAGTCGTCCCCGAACACCTGGCGCAGCCGTTCGTCCACATTGAGCAGTCCGATACCGGACGAGGCCCCTGCGTCGCCGCGCAGGATCCGGCGCAGCCGGTCCGGTTCCATCCCCGCGCCGTCGTCCTCGACGACCACCTCGGCCTCGGCGCCCGCGTCGAGTGCGCTGATCGTGATGCGGCTCCGGCCCGCCTCCCCTTCGATGCCGTGCTTGACGGCGTTCTCGACGAGCGGCTGCAGACAGAGGAAGGGCAGTGCCACCGGCAGCACCTCGGGCGCGACCTGGAGGGTGACGGCCAGCCGGTCGCCGAAGCGGGCCCGCACCAGGGCCAGGTACTGGTCGATGGAGTGCAGCTCGTCGGCGAGCGTGGTGAAGTCCCCGTGGCTCCGGAAGGAGTAGCGGGTGAAGTCGGCGAACTCAAGGAGCAGTTCCCGGGCCCGCTCGGGGTCGGTGCGGACGAACGAGGCGATGGCGGCGAGGGAGTTGAAGATGAAGTGCGGGGAGATCTGGGCCCGCAGCGCCTTGATCTCCGCTTCGATCAACTGCGTACGGGAGCGGTCGAGTTCGGCCAGCTCCAGCTGTACGGAGACCCAGCGCGCCACCTCACCGGCGGCCCGGGCGAGGACCGCCGACTCACGCGGCGCGTAGGCGACGAGCGCGCCGAGCACCCGGCCGTCGACGGTCAGCGGGACCGCCACGGCCCAGCGCAGCGGGCAGTCCAGATCGTCGCAGGCGCTGCTGAACGCCTGGTCCCTGCCGGTCTCCAGCAGGGCGCCGAGCTGTTCCATGACGGGGGCGCGGTGGTGTTCGCCGCTGCCGTCCCAGGCGAGGACGCGCTCGCCATCGGTGAGGCAGAGGGCGTCGGTGCCGAGCAGGGAGCGCAGCCGGCGTGCGGCCTTGCGGGCGCTCTCCCCGGTGAGCCCGGCCCGCAGCGGGGGCGCGGCGAGCGATGCGGCGTGCAGGGTCTCGAACGTCGCGTGCTCGACCGGCGTTCCCACGCCGCTGCCGGGCGCGGGGCGGGTGCGCCGGCCGAGCAGGAAGCCGCCCGCCACCAGCAGCGGCCCGAGCACGATCAGCGCGGCCAGTGCGGCTCCGCTCACCGGCCGCCGCCCCGGGCCGCGGTCAGCGCCTCCGGCAGATGGAAGCGGGCCATGGCTGCGCTGGTGCCCGGCGGGATACGGCCGGGGGTGGCCAGCGACACCAGGATCATCGCGAGGAAGCCCACCGGTACGGACCACACGGCGGGCCAGGCGAGCAGAGCGTGCGCCCAGCCCGGCCGTACGCCGCCGCCCATCGTCACCGACACGGCGATCAGCGCGGAGCCGCCGCCGAGCAGCAGCCCGGCGACCGCCCCGGGCGGAGTGAGACGGCGCCACCAGATGCCGAGGACGAGCAGCGGGCAGAAGGACGAGGCGGAGACGGCGAAGGCCATTCCTACGGCGTCGGCGACCGGTACACCGCTGACCAGCAGGGCGGCGCCGAGCGGGATCCCCATGGCCAGCAGGGTGGCGAGGCGGAAGTGCCGGATGCCGCGGGCCCCCTGGGTGAGGACCCCGGCGACCGCCATGGTCAGCCCCGACGCCGTGGACAGGAACGCGGCGAACGCACCGCCCGCGACGAGTGCGCCGAGCAGGGCGCCGCCGGTGCCGCCGATCACCCGGCCCGGCAGCAGCAGCACGGCCGCGTCGGCGTCGCCGCCGATGGAAAGCTCCGACGCGTACAGCCGTCCCAGCGCCCCGTACACCGGGGGCAGCAGATAGAAAGCGCCGATCAGTGCGAGGACCACGACCGTGGTGCGGCGGGCGGTGCGGCCGTCCGGGCTGGTGTAGAAGCGGACGACGACATGGGGCAGGCCCATGGTGCCGAGGAAGGTCGCCACGATCAGCCCGTAGGTCGCGTACAGCGGATGACCGGCGCGGTCGAAGCCTGCCGCGACGGCCAGGCGTGGGCCGACCGAAGGCACTTGGGGCTGCCCGTCGCCCTGCCAGGCGAGCACCAGGAAGAGCGCGGGGACCAGCAGGGCGGTGAGCTTGAGCCAGTACTGGAACGCCTGGACGAAGGTGATACTGCGCATTCCGCCCGCGGCGACGGAGAGCACGACGACCGCGGCGACGATCACCGGGCCGAGCCAGCCGGGCGCCCCGGTGAGGATGTCCAGGGTGAGCCCGGCGCCCTGGAGCTGGGGCACCAGATAGAGCCACCCGGCTCCGGTGACGAGCACCCCGACCAGACCGCGTACCTGCCGTGACTCCAGACGCCCTTCGGCGAAGTCGGGCAGGGTGTAGGCGCCGGAGCGGCGCAGCGGCGCGGCGATGAGCACCAGCAGGACCAGATATCCGGCGGTGTAGCCGACCGGGTACCAGAGCATGTCGGGGCCGTGGACGAGGACGAGTCCCGCGACCCCGAGGAAGGAGGCGGCGGAGAGGTACTCGCCGCTGATCGCGGCCGCGTTGAGCCGGGGGCCCACGGTGCGCGACGCCACGTAGAAGTCGGATGTCGTCCGGGAGATCCGCAGGCCGAAGCCGCCGACGAGGACGGTGGCGAGGACGACGACGGCCACCGCCACCACGGCGTACGTCCGGCTCACCGTGCGGGGCGGCCTTCCACGAGGCGGGCGAAGTCCTGTTCGTTGCGCTCAGCGCGGCGGACGTACCACCAGGCGACGCCCACGAGGAGCGGGTAGGCGCCGAGGCCCAGGACGATCCAGACGGCCAGGTCGCTGCGGAGCGCGGCGAAGGCCAGCGGCAGGGTGCCGGCGAGCAGGGCGACGAGTGTGAACGCACCGAGCCCGGCCCGGAGCTGGCCACGCATCAGGGAACGTACGTAGGCGTCGCCGAGCGCGGTCTGTTCGTCGATCTCGGACTGCGCCCGGTGCCGGGGCAGCGGGCGCACCCGTCGGGGCCGGCCCGTCACGGTCTCGCGTCGGGGTAGCGGCTCTGCGGACATGGCGCGGAGTGTACGCAGCGCGGCGTACCGGCGGCAGCCGAACGCGTAAGGAGCACACGGTCCGGGGGCCCGAACCCACTGGCCGGGGCGCGACGGCCGGGATCAGGGCCCGGGATCAGGGCCCGGGTTCAGCGGCCGGGATTCAGCGGCCCGGGATCAGCGGCCCGGCCGGTGCATGAGGCGGTCGCGCAGCGCCCTGGCGTGGCGTCGGCTCACCTGGAGTTCGGCCGCACCGACGCGGACGCTCATGGAGCCCGCGTCCAGGCGCAGTTCGTCGATGCGGTCGAGCGCGACGAGGTGGCTGCGGTGGATGCGTACGAACCCGCGTGCGCGCCAGCGCTCCTCCAGGGCGGAGAGCGGGACGCGCACGAGATGGCTGCCGTCGGCGGTGTGCAGCCGGGCGTAGTCCCCGTGGGCCTCCGCGTAGGCGATGTCGGAGACGGCCACGAAGCGTACGACACCGCCGAGTTCGACCGGGACCTGGTCGGCGGCCGCGTCCAGGACGGGGGCCGTCCGGTCGGTGACGAGTTCGGCGACCCGGCGCACGGCCTCGGCGAGGCGCTCCCTGCGTACCGGTTTCAGTACGTAGTCGACGGCCTTGAGGTCGAACGCCTGCAGGGCGAAGCCCTCGTGCGCGGTGACGAAGACGATCAGCGGGGGCCGGGTGAACCCGGCGAGCAGCCGGGCGATGTCGAGCCCGGTGAGCCCCGCCATGTGGATGTCGAGGAAGACCACATCGACGGCAGCCGCGTCGGCACCGGCCCCCGTGCCGAGCGCCCCGCCGATGCGGCGCAGCGCCTCGGTGGCGCTCAGCGCACCCTCCGCGCTGTGGACCCGGGGGTCACTGCGGAGCAGATAGAGCAGCTCCTCCAGGGCGGGCTCCTCGTCGTCCACGGCCAGTACGCGCAGCATGACCCGGAGTGTAGGACCTGACACGGGTGCGGCGAAGCGGTGATGCCGTGCGGTCTCAGATGCCGTAGACCCGCGCGGCGGTGGCCGCGAACACCTCGGCGCGCTCGCTCTCGCTCAGCCCGTCCGTCAACCGGTGTGCGGTATCGACAACTTCACCGTAGGAGGCGCCGAGCGTGCAGACCGGCCAGTCGGAGCCGAACATCAGCCGGCCGGGGCCGAAGGCTTCCAGCACCGTGTCGGCGTACGGCCTGAGCCCGTCCACCGTCCAGTCCGGGCCCGCTTCGGCGACCATTCCGGAGAGCTTGCAGACGGTGTTGGGGCGGGCGGCCAGGGCCCGCACATCCGATGCCCAGGGCTGGAGCGCGCCGCCTGCGATGGGCGGCTTGCCCAGATGGTCGAGTACGAAGGTGAGTTCGGGCAGGCGCGCGGCGACGGCGGTGGCGACGGGCAGCTGGTGGTCGAGGACGATCAGGTCGTAGGCCAGCCCGGCCGCAGCGACGGCGGCGAGCCCGCGCCGGACGTCGGGGCGCAGCAGCCAGCCCGGGTCCTGTTCGCCCTGCACCTGGTGGCGGATGCCGACCAGGTGGTCCCCGCCGGGCAGTTCACGCAGCGCGGCGAGGGTGTCCGCGATCGCCGGGTCGGTGAGATCGGTCCAGCCGACGACACCGGCGACCAGGTCGCTCCGCCCGGCGAGTGCCAGGAACTCGGGGGTCTCGTCGGCGACGGTGACGGTCTGGACGAGGACGGTGGCCGCCACCCCCGCGGCCCGCGCCTGCGGCGCGAGTTCGCTGATGTAGAAGTCCCTTCGCAGCGGGGCGAGTTCAGGGCCGGTGATCCAGTCCTGGTCGCGTACGGCGAGGTCCCACACATGGTGATGGGCGTCGATGATCCGCATCGGCTCTCAGCCCTCCCCCAGCTCGGCGAGCTCGTCCCAGAGCGCCTCCGGGATGTCCAGCCGCAGCATCTCGGCGGCGTCACGCACCTCGGCGGCCGAGCGGGTACCGACGAGCACACTCGCCACCGCGGGCTGGCGCCGGGGGAACTGGAGGGCGGCCGCGCGCAGCGGGACCCCGCGCCGCCCGCAGACGTCCTTCATCCGCAACGCCCGGTCGAGTACGCCCGCGGGCGCCGCGCCGTAGTCGTACGGGGCACCGGGCCTGGGGTCGGCCAGCAGGCCGGAGTTGAAGACGCCTCCGACGACGACGCTCCTGCCGCGCGCCTGTGCCTCGGGCAGCAGGGCGTCGAGCGCGGACCGGTCGAGCAGGGTGCAGCGCCCGGCGCACAGGACCACGTCGGCATCGGTGTCGCGGAGGAAGCGGGTGAGCATCGCGGTCTGGTTCATCCCGGCGCCGATCGCGCCGACCACCCCCTCGGAGCGCAGCTGCTCCAGCGCCGGGTAGCCGTGCCGGAAGGCGTCGTCGGCGTGGTCGTCAGGGTCGTGCAGATAGGCGATGTCGATCCGGTCGGTGCCGAGCCGTACCAGGCTGTCCTCGATGCTGCGCCGTACCCCGTCCGCGCTGAAGTCCCAGACCCGGTGACGGTCGGCGGGGACGGCGAACCCGTGGGCGAGGTCATCGCCTTCACCCGGCCCCGGTTCCAGCAGTCGTCCGACCTTGCTGGATATCACGTACGCGTCGCGTGGCCGCTCGCGCAGCGCTTCGCCGAGCCTGCGCTCGGAGAGGCCGAGCCCGTAGTGCGGGGCCGTGTCGAAGTACCGGATCCCCGCCTCCCAGGCGGCGTCGACCGCCGCCCTGGCCGCCGCCGGGTCCACCGGGGTGAAGAGATTGCCGATCCCGGCCGCCCCGAAGGACAGTTCGGTGGTGCCGACCGTACTGTTGCCGATCTTGTTGCGCCGCATGAGACGAATATTCATCGGATCACTTCAGGGCGTCAACACCCCTGCCTGATCTCTCGTCCGTTACTTTCAGCAGTTCGGTCAGCTCGTCCGAGAAACACCGGGCGAGCCGCTCCGCGTCCGGCACCGCCTTCCCGTCCGCGACCAGGCCGATATGGACCCGCCCGCCGTAGGCGGAGAGCGCGACGGCGAGGGACTGCCCGTGGGCGAGCGGCGCCAGCGGGTAGAGCGCCCGGAGCGGACAGCCGCCGAGCGACAGCGTCGAGCGCGGCAGCGGCACGCTGGTCACCAGGACGTCGAAGAGCATCCGCGCCGCGTTCCCGGCCAGTTGGGCGCCCACCCGGTGGGCCAGCGGCGGGAGCCGGTCGGCCAGTACGGCCACCGCGCCCGCGCCGCGTGCGGGCCCCGCCGCCTTGTTGCGGTTCATGGCGGCCCGCACGCGGTCGAGCCGCCGCCAGGGGTCGGGGTCGGATACCGGCAGGCCGAGGAGGTACGCGGACAGCTTGTTGGCCGAGCCCGCAGGGGCGCCGGGGCGGCGCCTGGACACCGGGACCAGGGCGCGCGGATCGGCGCCCGGCAGCCGCTCACCGCGCTCCAGCATCCAGCGGCGCAGCCCGCCCGCGACCACCGCGAGCAGCACATCGTTGGAGGTGCCGCCCGCCTCTCTGCGCACCCTCAGCACCTCGTCCTGGTCGAGCACCGCGGTGGCGAGCCGCCGGGTGCCGCTGGAGCTCGCGGCCAGCGCGGATCCGCCCCACAGGTCGATGCGGCTCGCCCGCATGACGGAGGCCCCGATCCCCACGGCCCGGCCCAGCTCCTCGATCCGTTCCCTGGCGAACCCCGCGAACTGGCCGGGACCCGGCAGCCAGGAGCGCGGCGGAACCGGGCGCGGCCGCCTGCCGCCCGCGCCGTTCCCGCCCGCGATCTGGTCGAAGATCCCGGCGCCGATCGCGACGGCCCGCATCCCGTCGGCCAGCGCGTGGTGCAGCTTGACCAGGACCGCGAAGGGGTCGCCCGCGCGCCCGGTCAGTACGTACATCTCCCAGGGCGGGCGCCCGCGTTCCAGCGGCCGCTCCATCAGCTCACCCGCGAGCCGGTTGGCCCCGGCGGCGAAGTCACCGTCCGGCAGAACGGCGTGCCGTACGTGGCGGCGTACGTCGAAGTGCCTGTCCTCGGACCAGGCGGCGCCGCCGAGCGGCAGCAGCACGGGGCGCACACACATCCGCAGCCGGGGGATCGCGGCGGCGCGCTCCGCCAGCAGGTCCATGACCTCCCCGGGGCCAGGGGAGGGAGCGGGACCGGGCCCGAACACCGCGAGGGCACCCAGGTGCATGGGGTGCTCGGCGGATTCGAGGTGCCAGAACGCGAGATCAAGCGGGGCCAGCAGCTCGGAGCTCAACAGATCCTCGATGTCGTCGGGAGCCGGTGCCGATTCCGGGGCCGCGATGCCGTCGGCAGACACCCGGGTACGGCAGTCGGACTCCATGGTCAGTTACGGTCAAGTGTGATCTCGATACTGACAGTTACCAATGGGTATCCATCACATCGACGTCCTGTCCGGTACCGCGAATTCACCCCAGACGCACTTGCCGCCGCCCCGTGACTCGACCCCCCACCGGTCCGTGAGCCGCTCCACCAGCATCAGCCCCCGCCCCGAGACCTCCGTCTCCGCCGCGTCCCGCAGGCGCGGCAGCGCGCTCGACGCGTCGTCGACCTCGACGCGCAGTCTGCGGTGCGGCCGGGAGAGCACCCTGAGGGTGATCACCGCTCCGCCCTCCGTGTGCATCAGGGCGTTGGTCATCAGCTCGTCGGCGGCCAGCTCGATGTCGTCGGCGCGCTCCGCCGCACCCCAGGCCCGGACCGCCGCCCTGACCATGTGGCGCGCGGCGGTGAGCGCTTCGGGATCGGACTGGGCCACGCGCTGCTGGAGCCTGCCGCCGTTCTGCGGGGCCTCCAGCCCGTGTCTGCGCAGCAGGAGCAGCGCGACGTCGTCGGTGCCGCCCCAGTCGTCGACCACCTCGCACAGCTGGTCCGCGAGGAGCTGGAGGTCCCGGGGGCCCGCCTTGACCAGATTCGTCAGCCGTCGCATGCCGTCGCCCAGGTCGGCGCCCGGCTCCTCCACCAGTCCGTCCGTGAAGAGCAGGAGGGTGTGGTCCGGGTCGAGCTCCAGGGTGGCGACCGGGTAGTCGAGCCGGCCGAACTCGGCCGAGAGCCCCAGCGGCAGCCCGCCATCCACCGGCACCCGGCGACAGGTCCCGTCGGGCGCCCGCAGCAGTGGGTCGACGTGCCCGGCGCGGACGAGCTGGACAACCCCGGTGGCCAGGTCCACCTCCGCGTACAGACAGGTCGCGAAGCGGTCGGTGTCCAGCTGGTGCAGGAAGTCGGATGCCCGTGCGATCACGGTCGCCGGGCTGTGCCCCTCGGCCGCGTACGCCCGCAGCACGATACGCAGCTGTCCCATGACGGCGGCCGCGTGGGTGTCGTGCCCCTGTACGTCGCCGATGACCATGCCGAATCTGCCGCTGGGCAGCGGGATCACGTCGTACCAGTCGCCGCCGATGTCACGGCTCGTCCCGGCGGAGCGGTAGCGGACCGCCACCTGTCCGCCGGCGACCTCGGGTATCCGGCGCGGCAGCATGGCCTGCTGGAGCCCCTGGGCGAGGTCGTGCTCCTGCTCGTAGAGCATCGCGCGCTGGAGGCTCTGCCCGATGGAGCTGCCGAGCGCGATCAGCAGGTCCCGCTCTTCCGTGCTGAAGCCGACCTTGTCGCGGTAGAGCAGCCCGATCGCGCCGATCGGCCTGGCCTGCGCGATCAGCGGCAGATAGGCGGCGGATGTGATGCCGAGGCTCTTGATGTGGGGCCAGAGCCGGGGGTACGAGACGGCGAAGTCGTGCGCGGACTCGATGAAGCGGGGTGCGAAGGTGCGGATCACCTCACCCATCGGGAACTGCTCGTCCACCCGGGTGTAGCGGGTGCCGGGCACGAAGCTCCCCTCGGGCCCGTCCGCGACCAGCCGGATCCGGCCGCCCTCGACGAGCCCCATCACCACGCTGGTGGCGCCGAGATATTCGAGTCCCCGGGAGTCGTTGAGCACATCGGTGACGTCCTGGACGGTCCTGGCGTGGGCCAGGGCCGCTGTGGTGCCGGCCACGACGCTGGTTCTCCGCCGGCCTTCGTCGTCCATGGCGACGCGGACCGAGGCGTCCGCGAGTTCCTGGGCCGCGTGCCGGACGATGCCGATGATCCGGTGCGGGCGGCCGGAGACATCGCGCCGGACGACGCCCTGCGTATGGGTCCACCGCAGAGCGCCGTCACGGCGGCGGATCCGGAAGTACGCGCCGTAGAAGGTGGCGCCGCTCTTGAGCGCCTGGGAGACCATGGCGTCCAGCCGGCCCGACTCGTCGGGCGGCACCCGGCGGGAGAGCGTCTCGGGGCGGCCGTCGTACTCGTCGGCGTAGAGGTCGAACACGTCGAGGGCGGCCTGATCGAGGTGCATCAGCCCGGTGTCGAGATCCCAGTCGAAGCTGCCCATGCGGTTGAGGGCAAGGCTCAGATCCGGGTGGGCGGGCCAGTCCGACGGTAGCGACAGGGCGCCCTGTGCCCGTTCAACCATGCGCTCACTCTGTCATGGTTTGTCCAATTCTTCGAGAGGTCTCGCCTTCCATTACCGAATACCAGTTCGATTCCTGCCGGGGCGGGGACCGGATCCGGGAACCGCTCCCGGACCCGGTGCGGCAGCTACCCGCTCTGCTCGATCCGGAAGACCCAGGCGTACTCACCGGCGGAGCGCGCCCCCGCGGGTACGTCGATCACCAGACTGTCCCCCTTGGTGCGCCAGGTGAGCGGCCTGCGGTACCCGAGCATGGTGACCCTGTCCCCGCTGCGGATCGGCACCGGCGCCCCGACGGTGAGCGTGGCGCCCGGCCGGACCAGCGAGTGGATGTAGAACGCCTTGCCCGGCCGGACCGTGAAGCGCAGATCGTCACCGAGCTGCGGCATCCGCGCCCAGTAGGTGCTGCCGTGGATGGCCTCGCCGTTGACCTCCAGCCATTTTCCGGTCTGCCGCAGCCTGGTCTGCATGATCTCCGGGATGGTGCCGTCCGCGCGCGGCCCGATGTCGAGCAGGAAGTTGCCGTTCTTGCTCGATGTGTCGACGATCGTGTGGACGATCTCCTCCGCCGACATATACATGCTGTCGGGGGTGGCCTGGTTGTAGCCGTAGCTGTACGGATCGAGCCCCCGGCTGGCCTCCCACTTGTCGGTGACGATCTGGTCGTAGGTGGTGTACTCGGGGGTCGTGAAGTCGTGCGGTCCGATGCCGGAGCGGTTGTTGACGGCGACCCCGATCGGCCGGGCCCGGTCCTTGGCGTTGTTGTAGTACTCGGCCATCACCCGGTGGCTGTCGTTCGGCCCGCCGATGTCGCACCAGAGCAGCTCGGTGTCGTAGTTGTGGATGAGCTCCAGCATCTGCGGGGCCTGGTAGTCCTTGATGTAGTCCTTGCCCGCGGTGTAGCCGGTGTACGGGACGGGCTCCAGGGTGTACGGGTTGCGCGGCGGGTAGAGGTCCCCGCTCCAGGGGTTGTCCGGGTTGAACCACTCGGGCATCGAGAAGTACAGCCCCCGGTGCAGCTCGGGCGCGTACCGGCGGGAGGCGTCGAACAGCTCCTTGACCAGGTCGCGCCCCGGCCCCATCTTCACGGCGTTGCGGTCGGAGACCTTGGTGTCCCACAGCGCGAAGCCCTCGTGGTGCTTGGAGGTGAGGACGTGGTACTTCGCGCCGGCGTCCCGGAACAGCTCGACCCAGGAGCGTGGGTCGAACTTCTCCGCCGTGAACCGCGGGATGAAGTCGTCGTAGTTGAAGTTCTCGCCGTAGACGTCGCGATGGTGCGTGTACGTGGGGTTGCTGGGGTCCTGCATCTGGTTCCAGTACCACTCGGCGTACTGCTTGCCGACCGGCGCCCAGGCGGGCACGGAGTAGACACCCCAGTGGATGAAGATCCCGAATTTGGCGTCCTGGAACCAGTACGGCGCCCGGTGGGTGGAGAGCGAGGCGTCGGTGGCCTCGAACTCCGGTACGCCGAGGGTGAGCCTGCTCGCCGCCGCGGCCGCGTCGGACCCGCGGCCGTGTGCCACGACCCGGCCGTCGCGCGCGGTGCCGGGCTTCACCCCTGGCTTGCTGCGGATGCCGATCCGCACCCTGGCCTGGTCGCCGGGCGCGAGCCGCGGCACGCGCGCGGGGACGACCGTACGAGCGCCCTGGACGTCGACGGAGAGCGTGAGCGCGTCGGAGCCGAGCACCGCGACGGTGCCCGCGTTCACGACGGTGGCCTCGACGCTCTGGGCGCCCGAGTCGAGCAGGGCGGTGGTGGAGTGGGCGTCCCGCACGGTCAGCGCCCGGCCCTCGGCCGCGGGCTGGAGCGAGAGGGCGAAGACATGCAGTGCCGCCTTGTCAGCCTCGGCGGGACCGGTCTTCGGCAGGGTGATCCCCACCAGTTCCCGGGTGGCGTCCACCGCGAGTTCGGAGAGCCCGATGGCGACCTGGTGCTGGTCCTTCTCGCCGGACGGTGTGTAGCGGTAGGGGGCGGAGAGCGGACCGCTGCCGGTGTACCAGTCGGGTCCGCCGAGGCCGGCGGTGCCGGTGGAGCCGTCCGCGTAGTGCAGGGTCGCCTGCCCGGACGCCTCCCCGTAGCTGCACGCGACGAGGAACGATCCGGACAGATAGCGCCCCCTGGGCAGGTCCAGCCGCTGCCCGAGGGCGACGATGTTGTTCTTGGCCCCGGCGGTCGCGGCCGGGAAATCGAACGCGGTGCCGTTCAACTGGACTGCACCGGAGGGCAGTTCCTCGCCGGGGAAGGTGTAGCCGGAGCCGTCGAAGTCGCCGCCGCGGGCGTCCGCGGTATCGATGCCGTCGTTGTCGTACCACTGGTCGAGCGGTACGGGGACCGCGGCCGGGACCGCACCCCAGTCGCCCTTCGTCCGTGCGGCGGGAGCCGCCGCTGCCGCACCGGGGGGCCTGGCCCCCGGGGTGCCGGTGTCCGCGTCGGCCGTGGCCGGGGCGAGCAGGGCGGCGCCGACTGCCGCCCCCGCCGTCATTCCGAGTACATGGCGTCTTGGAAGTTCGGTCATGAGGTCCGATGATTGGAGCATGACGAGTGCCTGTCAATACACCTCACAGCGCAGAACACCGCACAGAGAAATAACCCGAGAAATAATCCCCCACCAGACATCGGATGCCTTCCCCGCCTTCTGCCGCGAACCGTCCGCCCGTCCGCTCGCGCCACGCGAACGGCCCGCTCCGGGTGCGGAGCGGGCCGTCGGGCGTGCGTGCAGCGGTCGGTCAGTCGATCCCCTGCAGGATGTGGGGCTCGGCGAGGTCGTCCTCGTAGCCGGCCAGCCGGATCGGGGCCGACCTGGCCCAGACGTCGAGATTGAGAAGCTTCTCGGGCCGGACAGTCCCGGTACGTTCTGCCGGGCGCTGCTCGCGCTTCGTGATGGTCTCTGATGTCACCGCGCACTCCTTTGTGTCGCGTAACCGCATGGACAGGGGCAGTTCGGACGCGGTGGCGCCGGTTTCCTGGCGGGACCGCGGCCGTGGTGCGTGCCTGTCCCAGGACGGGACGAGAGATTTGGTGGAACCCCATCGACTGTCCGTCCGCATCAGAGTAACCAAATGAGCGGGGTTCCGCTCGATAGGGACGACAGTCGGATGGCCAAGTTTTCTTTGCCTTCCGTTCAGAGGGACTTCCATCCGGCCATCATCGGCTCGAATCAGCCCGGCGGCACCCCGGGAAGGAGGCCGCCGGGGAGAGCCGGTGTCCCTACCAGTTCGCGGGGGCGTAGTCCTTGAGGAAGACGCTGTGCAGGTCTTCGCCCGCCTCGCCGCGCACGATGGGGTCGTAGACCCGGGCGGCGCCGTCGATCAGGTCCAGCGGCGCGTGGAATCCCTCGTCGGCGAGGCGCATCTTGTCGGGGTGCGGGCGCTCGTCGGTGATCCAGCCGGTGTCGACCGCGGTCATCAGAATGCCGTCGGACTCGAACATCTCCTGGCCGCTGGTGCGGGTCAGCATGTTCAGCGCGGCCTTGGCCATGTTGGTGTGCGGGTGGCCTGCGCCCTTGTAGCCGCGGCTGAAGACGCCCTCCATCGCGGACACGTTCACCACATAGGTCCGGCCTGCCGCCGCTGCCGCCATCGCCGGGCGCAGCCGGCTGATCAGGATGAACGGCGCCGTGGAGTTGCAGAGCTGGACTTCGAGCAGCTCGACCGCGTCGACCTCCTCGACGGTCTGGATCCAGCTGTTGGTGTCGTGCAGATCGGGCACGAGTCCGCCGGCGTCGATCGCGGTGCCCGCCTCGATCCGCGCGGGTGAGGCCGAGCCGGTGACCAGCGCGAGCTCGGCCACGTCCTGGGCGCTCAGGCCGCCGGGCCGCGCGCTGGGCAGCGAGACCTGCGCCCCGCTGCCGAAGGCGCCGATGACCTGAGACGAGGGCAGCTCGCCCGCGGGCAGGGGCGCGGTCTCGGCGGCGATCAGTTCGCTGTACGCCTGCGGGGAGCGGCGCACCGTCTGCGCGGCGTTGTTGATCAGGATGTCGAGCGGGCCGTCGGCGGCGACCGAGTCGGCGAGGGCGACGACCTGGGCGGGGTCGCGCAGATCGATGCCGACGACCTTCAGCCGGTGGATCCACTCGTCGCTGTCGGGCATCGCCTTGAAGCGGCGGACCGCGTCCTTCGGAAAGCGGGTGGTGATGGTGGTGTGGGCGCCGTCGCGCAGCAGCCGCAGCGCGATGTACATGCCGATCTTGGCCCGGCCGCCGGTGAGCAGGGCCCGCCGGCCGGTGAGGTCGGTACGGGCGTCGCGGCGCGCGCGGTTCTCCGCGGCGCAGTCGCGGCAGAGCTGGTGGTAGAAGACGTCGACCTCGACGTACCGGGTCTTGCAGATGTAGCAGGACCGCGGGCGCTGGAGTATGCCCGCGATGTCGCCCTGGGCCCGGGAGGAGGGCAGCACACCCTGTGTCTCGTCGTCGATGCGCTCGGCGGAGCCGGTCGCGGTGGCTTCCGTGACGGCCTTGTCGTGGGCGGTCTTGGCGGCGCGGCGCTCCTGGCGGCGGCGCTGCTTGACCGTGCGGTAGACCCCGGCGGTGGCGCGGCGCACCGCGACGGCGTCCGGGTGGTCGACCTCGATCTTCTCCAGCTCGTCGAGCACGCTGAGGCAGAGAGCCAGCCGCTCAGGATCGATGCCGGGACCGAATGCCTGGCTGTCCTCTGTCACCGTCATCGTCGTTCCTCTGTGTTCCCCAGCCCGAGGTCAGCAGAGCCCCAGGTCAGCAGTCGGCCATCGACCAACTGACGAAGATATACGCAGCGGAGCGGGAAGCCAAAACTGGCGACCCTACACCCTGCGGGCCCCGTCGGCGGCCCGCCCGCCTCCACCGCCCGGCGGCGGCCGGATTCCGGCCTCACACGTTCGGCCCAACACCGCGTGTTCGCCCGCTCGTTGGGCACTTTGCGGCGTAATGTCCCACTCGCGCCAATGAGTGTCATTGCGCTTCAAGAAACAGGAGAACCCCTTGTCCACAACCGCTGTCCTCCGTACCGTCCGCGGCCGGAACGTCATCGCGGGCGCAGGCGCGCTGACCACCGCCCTGACCCTCGGAGCCACCCTCATGGCAGCCGCCCCGGCCCAGGCCGCCCCGCCGCGCCCCTACGGCACGGTCACCTCCCCCACCGGCCTGATCCAGCGCATGTACCCCAGCACGGACTCGTCCGTACGGGGCTCGCTGCCGAACCACAAGCAGGTGGGCCTGCGGTGCAAGGTGCGCGCCCAGAACATCGACGGCAACACCATCTGGTACCTGCTCCGTGACTCCAACACCTGGATCTCGGCGCGCTACGTGGACAACACGGGCTACGTGAACTACTGCAAGGACGTCCAGAAGAGCAGCCGCGAGATGCTCAACTCGGTGCCGAAGGGCGCCAAGGGCTGATCAGCCCCTTCCGCCGAGCGCGTCCGGGGTGTTCGGCACCCCGGCGCGCTCAGCGCCCCGGGGTGAAGTAACCGGTGGGGCTGGTACCGAGTGCACGGCGGAACATCGCGGTGAAGGCGCTCGGTGTCGCATAACCCAGAGCGCCGGACACCGACGTGACCGCCACTCCCCTGGCGAGAAGTGTGACCGCGTGAATGAGCCTGGCCTGCTGAACCCAGCGGGCCAGGCTCATTCCCGTTGCGGCCGGGAATCTGCGCTGCAGCGTGCGCGGGCTGAGATGCGCGAAGGCCGCGGCCTCCCGCGTACGCCAGGGGGCGCCGGGGTCCCGTACGACGGCCGCGCACAGCGGCTCCAGACCCGCGTCCGCCGGGGCGGGCAGATGCAGGGCCGGGACCGGGTGCGGGGTCAGCTGGAGCAGCAGCAGCTCCATGACCTTGCCGTCGCGGCTCTCCGGTTCGTACTCCACGGGCAGCCGCGCGGCCTCCTCGATCAGTTCGCGCAGCAGCGGTGACACCGAGACGACGGTCGGCTCCCGGGGCAGGTGGGGCTGGGGCTCGATGTACAGGGTGCGCATCGCGACCGCGCCCGCGCAGCTCATCTCATGGGTCAGACCGGCCGGCACCCAGACACCGCGGGTGGCCGGGACGACCCAGGCCCCATGAGGGGTGACCACGGTGATGGCGCCGCTCGTGCCGTAGATCAGCTGGGCACGCCGGTGGTGGTGCGGCGGGATGTGGTGGCCGTCGGGCAGGTCCCTGGCCATCGCGGCCAGGGGCCGGGGAACCGACTGGTAGTCGTCGCGCAGCTCGCTCTTCCCGTACATTGGCGCATTCTCGATAGACATTGGCGTACCGGAGAAAGTATGCCAGCGGGTGCCCGCCCTAACGTCGGCCTATGTGATCGAATCCAACGTTTCCGCAGGCCAGGACGGTGCGAGCGGGGTCCGGGCCGGGCGGCTCACCCTGCTGCTCACCGCTACCAGCGCCGTCACGGCCGCCAATGTGTATCTCAGCCAGCCGCTCATGGGCGCGGCTGCGGCCTCGCTCCGGGCCGGGCCCGACGCGCTCGCCGCCGTTCCCACCGCCACCCAGCTCGGCTATGCGGCGGGCATCCTGCTGCTGGTGCCGGCCGGTGACAGCCACGACCGGCGGCGGCTGATCCTCGGGCTCGGTACGGCGTCGGCCGTCGCGCTCGCCGGGTGCGCGCTGGCGCCTTCGCTGGGCTGGCTCGTCGTCGCGGGCTTCGCGGTCGGTCTGCTGTCGCCGGTCCCGCAGCTGGTCACTCCGCTCGCCGTGGCCCTGGCGGGTGGCGGCGGGGCCGGGCCGGGCGCGGGACGGATCGTGGGCACCGTGCAGGGGGGTCTGCTGGTGGGAGTGCTGGCGTCCCGTGCCTATGCGGGCTCGCTGGCCGAACTGGCGGGCTGGCGGGCCGTGTTCGGGTGCTCCTGTCTGCTGACCCTGGCGCTGGTGCTCGTACTGCGCGGGGCCCTGCCGTACGTTCCGCCCGCCGCGGGGGCCGCCTCGTACCGCGCCACGCTCTCCTCGCTGCCGCGCCTCTTCCTGGCCCACCCGCTGGTCCGCCGGATCACCGTGTCGGGGGCGCTGGTCGGGATCGCGTTCGGCGCTTTCTGGACCACGCTGACCTTCCTGCTGGAGCAGCACTACCGCGTCGGCCCGACCGGCGTCGGGCTGTTCGGTCTTGTCGCCGCGGCCAGCGCGCTGCTCTCGCCGTTCGCGGGGCGGCTGGCCGACCGGATCGGCCGGCGCGGTGCGCTGGCGGCGCTGATCGGCCTGGTCATCGCGGGGTGGCTGATCCTGCTGCCGGGAGGCACCGGCTTCTGGTGGCTGGTGGCCGGGGTGATCGTGCTCGATGTGGGGGTCTGGGGCGGTCAGGCCGTCAGCCAGACCGTGCTGTTCACGCTGGAGCCGCGCGTCCACAGCCGTCTCAACACCCTGTACTTCACCTTCCGCTTCCTCGGGATCGCGCTGGGGTCGCTGGTGGGTTCGCTGGCCTGGGCGGCCGGCGGCTGGCCCGCGGTGGCGGGCACCGGAGCGGTCGCGGCCGTGGCCGGACTGGTCGTGGGGGTACTGCCCGCACGCGACGGGGACCGCCCGCCCCCGGGCGCCTGATCCGGCGGCGGGGGCGGGCGGCTTGCTCACAGCCTCAGTGGGTCAGTGGACGGCGGGCGGGGCAGCGGAGGCGTCCGTACCCCAGTCGGACGGCTCGGCGCCGACGTCGAAGGACAGGGTGCGGCCCGAGCGGATCTCGTCGGTGGTGAGATACGTCTTCGCGTGGGCCGTGCCGTCCACGGCCGCCGACTGGATGTACCGGTCGGTGTCCGAGGCTCCCGGCGCCTTCACCGTGAAGCCGCCGTGCGGGTAGTAGCGGCGGTCGAGCTTCAGATCGACGCGTTGGAAGGCGGGCGTCGACAGACCCCAGGTGTCGGTGCCCGGCTGGACCGGGAAGACGCCGATGGAGGACAGGACGTTCCAGGCGGACATGGTCCCCAGGTCGTCGTTGCCCGTCATACCGGTCGGGGTGTCCGTGAAGAGCGTCAGCGCGGCATGCACCACATCGGTGGTCTTCCACGGCTGGCCGGTGGAGAGATAGGTGTAAGGGGCGATCAGGTCGGGCTCGTTCTGCGGGTTGTACTTGTCCGCGTTGTAGTAGTCGTACGGGCCGTTGACCCACACGTCGGTGGCCGTCTTCGCCGGGTCGGCGAGGAGCTGGTCGTAGGCGAAGAAGGAGTCGAGGCGCTTGTTGGCCGCGTCCTTGCCGCCGATCAGGTCCACCATGCCGGACAGGTCCTGCGGAACCATCCACTGGTACTGCCAGGCCGTGCCCTCGTGGAAGCCCTCGCCCTGCGCCGGGTCGGCGGGCCCGGTGAAGTTCCCGTTCTCGTCGCGGGCCCGGAAGAAGCCAGTCGAGGGGTCGAAGATGTTGCGGTAGCTCTGGGCGCGGTCCGCGTAGCGCTTGGCGTCCGCCTTGTGCCCGAGGTCGCCGGCCATCTGGCCGAGCATCGCGTCCGAGAGCGCGTACTCCAGGGTGGCCGAAGCTCCGTGGTCGAAGTCCGAGTCACCGGGCTTCACATGGGCGCGGTCCTTGATGTACGGCGCGAAACCGTCCTTCAGATACTGGACGTTGGCCTCACGCCCGACCGCCGGGGAGTCGGCGGGCGGGGTACCGTCGGCGTTCTTCTTGAGCGCGCGGTACGCCTGCTCCTCGTACCCCTTGAGCAGCCCCTGCCGGTAGGCGTTGGTGAGGAAGGGGGTGACCGGGTCGCCCGTCATGATGTTCGTCTCGACCGTGCCGTAGCCCCACTTGGGCAGCCAGCCGCTCTGCTCGTCGATCTTCAGTACGGAGATCGCCATGTTCCGTTCCTCGCGCGGGGCGAGGAGCGAGAGGAGCTGGGTCTGGGTGCGGTAGGTGTCCCACAGCGACCAGTTCTGGTAGTAGTCGAACCCCTTGGCGCGGTGGATCTTCTGGTCCCAGCCGGTGTAGCGGCCGTCGGTGTCGCTGCCGATGTTGGGCGCGAGGAACGACCGGTAGAGCGAGGAGTAGAAGGTCCGGCGCTGGGTGTCGCTGCCGCCCTGCGCCTGCACGTCGTCCAGCCGGTCCTCCCAGCCGGCCTGTGCGGCGCGGTGGACCCGGTCGAAGCTCTTGCCGCCCTCCGCGCGCAGATTGCGGGCCGCGCCCGTCGCGTCGACGTAGCTGATGGCCGTGGTGGCCTCGACCGTGCGGTCCCTGGACGTGTCGAAGCGCACCCAGGCGCCGTTGCCGCCGGTCCCGGTGGACTTCCGGGAGCCCTGGGTGACGGTGCCGTCCTTCCAGGTGCCCGATGTGGTGAAGGGGCGGTCGAAGTGCGTGACGGTGTAGAGGGTGTACGGCTTGGTGTCCTGGCAGAAGCCGCTGCCCGTGATGGCGGTGCGGATGGTGCGGGAGTCGAGGACCTCCACCGATGTGGAGACCGTCTTGTGCAGCGACTGGCCCGCGTTCAGCAGGATGTTGGCCTTGTCCGTGGCGGGGAAGGTGTACCGCTGCACCCCGGTGCGCTGGGTGGCGGTGAGTTCGGCGGTGATGCCGGAGTCGAGGCCGACCTTGTAGTAGCCGGGGCTCGCCTTCTCGGTGTCGTGGCTGAACTTCGCCGCGTACTTGGCGTAGTCGGTCTCCGTGACGTCACCGGTGGTCGGCAGGGTCGGCAGATCGCCGCCGAGGCCGCAGCCCACGCCCGAGATATGCACGCTGGAGAAGCCGCGGATCTCGTTCTGGGCGTGGTCGTATCCGGTGTTGTGCCCGGTGTCCGGCGAGAGCTGCACCATCCCGAACGGCACCGCGGCGCCCGGGTAGGTGTTGCCCTCGTTCTCGGTGCCGATGAACGGGTTGACCAGATCGGTCAGTCGACCGCCGTGCCCGGCGCCCGCGGCTTGGGCCGCCGGCGCGGCGAGCACCCCGCCGATGAGCGCGGCGGCGGCCACGGCCGTCCCTGCGCCGCGCAGCCGTTGTGTCCAGTACATGGGTGGGAACCTCCACGGGTAAGGGGCGAACCTGGGTGTACGTGACGGTCGGGACCGGGGGCGTGCGGGTCGGGAGAAGCTGGGCCGAGGTGAGGCCGGCTTCAGGAAGGGCTGTTCAGGAGAGGCTGAGCGAGACGAGCGTGGCGTCGCCGCGCCGCCAGCCGGGGACGTCGAGCGCGACATAGCGGGCCGGGCCGTCCACGGTCAGCGTGCTCTCACGGCCGCGCCGGGAGAGTTCACCCGCCGGCCGGTAGCCGGTGCCGTCGGTGCTCAGCTCCAGGTGCGCGGCCGGGGTACGGCCGCCGGTCCACCGGGCCCGCACCGCGCTCACCGGCCGCACGGAACCGAGGTCGACGACCATCCGGCCGCCGGGACCCGGCGTCCATGAGGTGTGGCTCTGCCCGTCGACCGCGGCCGCCGGGTCCGACATTCCCGCGGGGAGCGGGGCCGTCGGGAAGGTGGTCCTGCCGAGCGCGGCATCGGTGAGCGGATAGCGGGCGGCCCCGGGGACCCTGACCTCGTACGGGCGTCCCGACCGCAGTGTCACGCGGGCGCCGCGGCCGTCCTGGGCGGTGACGGTGTACCGGCCGGACGGGCCGGTGAGCCGTACCGTGCCCGCGTCGGTCACCTCGGCCCGCAGCCCGGCGGGGACCCGTGCGCCCGAGGACGTACGGAGCGTGAGGCGCGCGGGTGCCAGGAGGGCCGCCGCCGCGCCGAGTTCGGCCGCATAGGCGGTGCCCGCCCCCGTGACGCGCTGGTCGCCGGGATAGAGGCGAACCGAGCGGGTGTCCTGCGGGAGCGTGACCGTGGTGGTGACCGGCTGCGCGGTGAGGTTGAAGAGGCTCAGCCAGCCTTCCGCGTCGCTGACCAGGACGTCGGGGCGGCCGGACGCGGGGGCGGTCCTGGCGGCGGCCGTGCGGGTCCGGTCGGCGCCGGCCGACGGGTATCCCTCCACGAGCAGCGGCTGGGCGGGGCCGTCGCAGAGGACGACCGTGTCGCCGTACACCGCGAGCGGGCTGCGCGCCCCGCGTACGACGAGTCCGGCCCGCCCGTCCACACAGAGCCAGCCGCCGGCGCTGGTGAGGTCGGGGTGCGGGTAGCGGGCCAGGTCGGTCCAGTGCTGCCCGTCGGCCGACCCCTGCACGGTGTAGGCGCGGCCGGCCGCCGCCTCCCAGCGCAGGGTGACGCGGTCGAAGCCGCGCTCGGCGCCGAGGTCGACGGTGAGCCGGCTGTCCGCGCGGGTCCGGTCGGCGCGCGACACGGCCCAGCGGGTCGTGGCGTCACCGTCGACCGCGAGCGCGGCCTCTTTGCCGGGGTCCTCGGACGACGCGGTGGCGGTGGCTCCCTGTGCCAGGTCGGTGCCCGCCGCGCCGTCCCGTACCTCGAAGGCGTACAGCGAGTATCCGTACGCGGGATCGGGGGTGATCCCCTGCATCCGGACATACCGGACCTTCCCCTTTTCCAGGGTGAGTTCATCGGTCCGCCCGGAGGCCGGAGCCGGTCCCGCGCTGTCCTGCGCGGGCACGGTGACCACGCCGTCCGCCGCGGTGTAGGTGCGGCTGCCGTCCAGTCCCGGCATGCCCGGCATGGTCAGGTTCCGCACCTCGAGATGGCCCTCCCCCGCGCCGGTGCCCGAAGTCGCGTAGACCACGGTGCCGGAGGGAAGCGTGGTCATGCCCGCGAAGCCGGAATCCAGGGTGAGCAGGCTCGCGCTTCCGTCGAAACCGTCGCGCAGCGCGCTGTACGTGACGGTGGTGCGGGCACGCACCGTGGCTCCGCTGCCGGGCAGGAACATCGGGGTGTGGCCGCTGAGCGCGAAGAGCCAGTCGTCGTGGGCGGGCTGCCAGGCGAACTTCACGAAGCCGGGCTTGGTGACGGTGGCGGCCCAGGCACCGGGCGACTGGTGGGCCAGCAGCCCGGGCCCGGTGCCGAAGTCCTTGGCGCCGCTCGCCCGCGCGAACAGTTCACGTTCGCTCAGCGGGCGCACCGGGGTGCCGGTACGGGCCCGCCACTCGTGCAGCAGATAGCTGATGGCGATCTCGGCGCGGGCCTCGGGCTCGTACTTGGGCTCCCCGGAGAACTTCGCCATCCGGTGCTCCGGCGGATACGCCTGGTACGCCAGGAGGCGCCCGGCGAGTGCGGCCTCGGCGCGGGCCGCGGACCGGTCCCCGGCGACCTGGGCGAGGAAGGCCAGCGGGATGACATCGCGGCCGTACAGATGCTCGCGGTCCTCGACCATCGGCATCAGCGGTTCGCCCGCGTCGCTCATCACCGTGAGCAGCGTGTCCCAGAGCGGGCCCGCGTTCGGCTGGGCGGTGAGGACCTCGGGCAGCGGCTGCCCGGCGGTGAGGAAGTGGGCAGCGTTGCGGCCCGATGTGCGCCAGAGTTCGGCCTGGTAGTGCGGGCCGAACGAGCCGTGGTTCTCGACGATGAAGGTGTCGTACAGATTCTGCGCGGTGTTGTCGCTGACCGGGACGCCGTCCACCCGTGCCGGGTTGGCGAGGTCGGCGGGGGGCAGCCCGGTCTCGTTGCGGCTCCACCGGCCGAACGCGGCGCGCCAGTCGCCCTGTTGGCTGTCGTGCGGCGCCCAGGCGATCCCCGGGGCGAGCGACTGGGCGTAGACGCCCATCTCCTCCAGCTTGGTGTCGCCCCGGAAACCGCCGGTGGAGCCGTGCGGGGTCCAGTCGCCGGACGCCGGGTCGTCGCCGGTGCCGAGGGCCGTCGTGTACTGGGCCTGGGCGCGGGCGATGGTGTCGACACGGCTCCGGGTCTCCTCGTCGAGGCCGGCCCAGAGCAGCCGTGCCGCGAGGATGAAGTACGACTGGAAGGTGGTGTCGAAGAAGAGCGTGCGGCCCCATTCGGTGCCGCCGGTGAGCCGGTTGGACGCGGCGAAGTGCCGGATCGTGGCGAGGGTCCGCTTCCGCAGGGTCCCCTCGTCCACCCCGGCGGCGTCCGCGTCGTAGCGGCCGCGCGTCAGCAGCAGCGCGTTGCCCAGGACGACGGCGAAGCCGAAGTCGGTGGCGGTGTAGTGGCCGGTGTCCGCCTCCCACTGGGTCTCGGACCAGCGGGTGTGGTCGAGCAGGACCCGGTAGTAGGTCTCCGCCACCGCGTCCGGATGCCGCGGATGCGCGGGTTCGGCTGCGGCGGGCGGGGCGCCCGTCACCAGTGGGGTGGCCGTCAGTGCGGCGGAGAGACCGAGGAGTTGGGCGAAACGGCGCCGGCTCAGCTCGTACGGGTGGTGGGGCAAGCCGCTCCGCCTCCTTGGACAACGTTGTCAGAACGCGATCATTGTTGGTTCCTGTCGGGCTCGCGTCAAGAGTTCCGACCGGAATGCTCCGGGTGCCCGGGGCCGCGCGCGGTCCGGGCACCCGGACAGGTCAGGAGGCCGGGCACCCTGCCGGAACCGCCTGCGACGCGTCGTGGATCAGCGCGTCCTGGGCGGCCTTGACCCGCTTCACATCGGGCTTGACGATCTTCCGGTCGTAGGTCAGCAGACCGTTCAACTCACCCTCCACATCGGAGATCTGGGTGTACACGGCGCCGTTGCTGCCCTGACAGGCCAGCTTGTGCACCTCGTCGAGCTTGGCGAGATAGTCGTCGGTGTACGTGGCCGGGTCGACCGCGACGTACGACTGCTGGACCGCCCAGGCGTGCCCGGGAACAGCCAGTCCCAGTCCGCCGTACTCACCGCTGACCAGCGCGCGTCTCCCGTCGGGTGCCGGGAGGGCCGGGCTCGGGTAGCCGTGTTCGTCGATGATGTCGCCGGTGCCGCCGTCGGCTCCCAGGTTGATGCCGGACATGCTGTTGACCAGCCGCGTCGGGTCCCACGCCTTCGCCTGGTCGGCGATGCGCGCCTCGTCGTACTGGCCCCAGCCCTCGTTGAACGTCACCCACATGACGACCGACGGATGGCTGCTGTGCTGGTCGATCATCTGCTTCATCTCGTGTTCGTACTCGGTGCGTGCGGCCGGCGACGGGTTGGTGCCCGCCTCCATGGCCGGCATGTCCTGCCACACCATCAGACCGAGCTTGTCCGCCCAGTAGAACCAGCGGTCCGGTTCGACCTTGATGTGCTTGCGGACCGCGTTGAAGCCCATCGCCTTGTGCATCTTCAGGTCGTACGCGAGGGCTTCGTCGGTCGGCGCTGTGTACAGGCCGTCCGGCCAGAACCCCTGGTCGAGGGTGGCCATCATGAAGACCGGCTTGCCGTTGAGCACGGTGCGCGGCGTGCCGTTGACCTTCTCGACCGCGATGGAGCGCATCCCGAAGTAGCTGCCGACCCGGTCCGAGCCGACGGTGACCTTGAGCTGGTAGAGATGCGGGTCGTCGGCCGACCAGAGGTGCGGCTTGGGCACCGGGACGTTCAGCGCCTTACCGGTACGGCCGGTGGCGGTGCCCACCTTGCGCTTCCCGTCGTACGCGGTGGCCGTGACGGGCACCCCGGCGCGGACGCCCTGCACGTCGACGGCGACCTTCTGCGCCGCGACGTCCGGCGTGAGCTTGAGCGAGTCCGCGTGGTCGGCCGCGACCGGCTCCATCCACACGGTCTGCCAGATACCGGACGACGGGGTGTACCAGATGCCGCTCGGGTCCTGGCGCTGCTTGCCCATCGGCGGGTTCTCGCCGCCCTTGGTGTCGGTCGGGTCGTAGACGCCGACGATCACCTCCTGGGTGCGGCCCGGCTTCAGCGCGTCGGTGATGTCCGCGCTGAACTTGTCGTAGCCGCCCTTGTGTTCGGTGACCTTGGTGCCGTTGACGTACACATCGGCCTGCCAGTCGACCGCGCCGAAGTTGAGCTGGAGCCGCTTGCCCGAGCCGACCTTCCAGCCCTTGGGCACGGTGAACGTACGCCGGTACCACATCCGGTCCTCGTGCCGCTCCACCCCGGAGAGCTGCGACTCCACCGGGTACGGCACCAGGATCTTCTCCGCCAGCTTCTTGCCGACCGGCGGCTTCTCGCCCGCCTTGGCCGCGGCGAACTGCCAGCTGCCGTTGAGGTTCTGCCAGTCGTCCCGGGTGAGCTGGGGCCTCGGGTACTCGGGGTGCGCGTGGGAGGAGCTGACGTCGTCGGCCCACTTGGTGCGCAGTTCGTACTCGGAGTTGTTGGCGCCGCTCGACCAGAAGGATCCGACCGCCTTGCCGTCCCGGCCCTTCAGTCCGCCCTGTCCGTCGTAGCGGATGTCCGCGAGACCGTTGGCACCGCCGCCCTTCTTGCCGACGACCGGCTCCTTGAGCGCGACGGTGAGGCTGTGCGCGTCGGACGGGTCGGCCTTGACGGCGCCCAGCGGCCAGGTCGCGCCGCCGATCTCGGCGTCGAGATGGCCCGCGAGGCCGGCGGGCGGAGGCGCGAGCTGCTGCGCGAAGTCGAGCTTGAGGGTGCGGCCGGACTTCTGGACGGTGGCGGCGATGGCCCCGTCGTAGTCGTACCCGTCCGGCAGCCGGAACGCGGACTGCGGGACCGGTGTCTTGGTGCCGCCCGGCGGGGTCCACTTCAGATGGAGGTCGGAACCGCCCTCGTGCTCGAAGTACTCGACCTTGATGTCGTACGCCTTGCCCGCGGTCAGCTCGACCGGCTGGGAGGTCTGTTCCTTCTCCCAGTCGTCGACCCAGTGGTCGATGACGGGTTTCCCGTCGATCCAGAGGCGGAAACCGTTGTCGCCGATCATCGAGAACGTGTGGGCGCCGGTCTTCTCCGGGACGATCTTCCCGGTCCAGCGGACGCTGTCGTTGTCCGACTGCCCGGTGGCCGACTGGAGACGTGACTCCAAGGTGGGGAAGTCGATGTCGGGGTCGAACCCGGTGGCCTTGAGCTGCCCGAAGTCGAAGGCGCCCGGGGCCGATTGGGTGTAGTACTCCCCCTTCAGACCATGGGCGGTGACAGTGGACGCGCGGGGTGCGGACGCGGCCGGAGCGGGTGTGGACGCGGCCGAAGCGGCCGGCATCGCGGAGAGCCCCGCGAAGCCGGTGACGGCGGCGAGGAGTAGGGCCAGATTTCTTCTGGTGCGCACGGATCCTCCTTTGGTGAGGAAGGGTGGCGGCTCGTTGCAACAGTCTGTACAACGTTGGAAGGAACGGCAGTTGGCATGACAGCACGACTCCTGCCTGCTGTCCAGGGCATGACCACTCGGAGGGGAGACTCAGTGGGCGTAAGCCTCAAGGACGTCGCCGGGCTCGCGGGCGTCTCGATCAAGACCGTCTCGAACGTGGTGAACAACTACCAGCACGTCACACCCGCGATGCGGGCCCGGGTGCAGGCGGCGATCGACGAGCTCGGTTACGTACCGAACCTCACCGCACGCCACCTGCGGAAAGGCCGGACGGGCATCCTTGCCCTCGCCGTGCCCGAGCTGGGCAACCCGTACTTCGCGGAACTCGCGGGGGCCGTCATCGACGCGGCGGCCGAGCACGACTACACGGTGCTGCTCGACCACACCAGGGGCGAGCGCGAACAGGAGATCCTGGTCAGCCAGGGGTTCCGGGGACGGGTCATCGACGGGCTGATCCTCTCCCCCATCGAGCTGGAGGCCGAGGACCTGCGCAGCAGGAGCCACGACGCCCCGTTGGTGCTGCTCGGCGAGCGTGAGTACGACCTGCCGTACGACCACATCGCGATCGACAACGTCGCGGCGTCCCGCCGGGCGGTGCGGCATTTGATCGGGCTCGGCCGCACCCGTATCGCGTATCTCGGCGCGCGCACCGACCGCATCAACTTCCCCGCCCAGCTGCGTCTTCGCGGCTGGCGCGATGAGCTGACCGCCGCCGGGCTGCCGGCGCCCGACACACTGGTGGCGCCGACGAGCGGCTGGGACCGCGGGGACGGGGCGCAGGCGATGGCCTGGCTGCTGGACTCGGGGCAGCGGCCCGACGCCGTCTTCGCCTATAACGACCTGGTCGCGGTCGGTGCGATGCGGGTGCTGTCGGAGCGGGGGCTGCGGGTGCCGTGGGACGTCGCGGTGGTGGGGTTCGACGACATCGCGGAGGGCCGGTTCGGCGCGGTCACCCTCACCACCGTCTCGCCGGACAAGCAGTCCATCGCGCGGCTCGCGGTGGAGTCGGTCATCGGGGGCCTCCAGGGCCCGGAAAAGGGTGCTGAGACGGGCCCTGACCGGCGGTCCGAGCAGCCGGCCGACGGGCCCGCCGGGCGTGAACTCATCGCCGAATTCCGGCTGGTGGAGCGGGAGAGCACGCTGGGGCGCCGGTGACGCGGTACCGGGACCCGTATCGGCACCGCTGTCGGCACCGGCATCGGCACCGGTATCGGTTGTCAGGTACGCGAAGGGTTTACAGGACCCTTCTAACGTTGTAAAAAGTGCCCCGGAACGCTGAGTCGACTCGTACGAGCCCGCCTCCCGTGCCTCGTAGCCACGGGCCTGCGCCAAATCTGGGGACGCCATGAATCCGACCATGCTCCTTCGACGTACCACCAGCAAAGCCCTTCTCGCCACCGGCCTCGCCGCGAGCCTTGCGCTCGCGTCCGGCTGCGCCAAGTCCGAGGACGACGGTGCCAAGGACACCTCCGCGTCGTCCGGCAAGGGCGATTCGGGCCAGGTCGTCGCCACTCCGTCCGCGGGCGACGCCAAGAGCTGCACGATCAGCCAGTTCGGCGGCAAGAAGCTCGACATCAAGGGCGCGACCATCGGTTTCTCGCAGTCCGAGAAGGAGGCCAACCCCTTCCGGATCGCCGAGACCGCGTCCATGAAGGCCGAGGCCAAGAAGCGCGGCCTGAAGCTGCTCACCGCCAACGCCCAGTCGCAGTTCTCGAAGCAGATCAGCGATGTCCAGGACCTGTTGGCCAAGGGCGCCGACCTGCTCGTCATCGCCCCGCTGAACTCGGACGGCTGGGGCCCGGTGCTCCGTACGGCGCGGGCGAAGCACATCCCGATCGTCACCGTGGACCGCAAGATCAACGCCACTCCGTGCAAGGACTATGTGAGCTTCATCGGCTCCGACTTCGTCCAGCAGGGCAAGCGGGCGGCCGACCGGATGATCGCGTCGACCGGTGGCAAGGGGAAGCTCGCCATTCTGCTGGGCTCCGCGGGGAACAACGTCACCACCGAACGCACCAAGGGGTTCAAGGACGAGCTGAAGGCGAAAGCCCCCGGGCTCAAGGTGGTCTTCGAGCAGACCGGTGACTTCGTCCGCGAGAAGGGCCAGCAGGTCACGGAGCAGCTCATCCAGTCGAATCCCGATATCGCCGGGATCTACGCGGAGAACGACGAGATGGGCCTCGGCGCCGTCAACGCGCTCAAGGGAGCGGGCAAGAAGGCCGGCGCGGTGAAGATCGTGACGGTGGACGGCACACGCAACGGCGTCCAGCAGATCGTGGACGGCTGGATGAGCGGCGACGTGGAGTCCAACCCGCGCTTCGGGCCGCTCGCCTTCGAGACGCTCGACAACTTCACCAAGGGCCAGCCGGTCGCGCAGGACATCATCATCCAGGACAGCGAGTACAGCAAGGACAACGCCAAGTCCGACATCGGCAAGGCGTTCTGAGCATGGGGGCGCCGGAACCGCCGGTGCTGTCCGTCACCGGTCTGACCAAGACATTCCCGGGCGCCCGTGCGCTCGACGGGGTGGACTTCGCGGTGCGGCCCGGTGAGGTCCATGCGCTGATCGGTGAGAACGGCGCCGGGAAGTCCACCCTCATCAAGGTGCTGACCGGCGTCTACCGGCCCGACGAAGGGGAGTTGACCTACCGCGGTGAGGCGGTCTCCTTCGCCACGCCGCTCGCCGCGCAGCACGCCGGGATCTCCACCATCTACCAGGAGGTGAACCTGGTCCCGCTGCTGAGCGTGGCCCGCAACCTCTTCCTGGGCCGCGAACCCCGTAACCGTATCGGGCTGATCGACTTCCGCCGGATGCACCGTGAGGCGGACGAGGCGCTCCGCTCGCTGGGCGTACGGACCGATGTGCGCAGACCGTTGCGTTCACTCGGCGTCGGCACCCAGCAGATGGTGGCGCTGGCCCGCGCGGTCTCGGTCGACGCGCGGGTCGTCATCATGGACGAGCCGACGTCCTCGCTCGAACCTGCCGAGGTCAGGACCCTGTTCGGGGTGATCCGGATGCTGCGCGAGCGCGGGATCGCGGTGATCTACGTCAGTCACCGCCTCGAGGAGCTGTACGAGGTCTGCGACACGGTCACCGTGCTGCGGGACGGCAAGGTCGTGCACAGCGGGCCGATCGCCGAGCTGGACCGGCTGCGGCTGGTCTCGCTGATGCTCGGGCGTGAGATGGGCGAGGTACGCAGCGAGGGCCTCACCAAGTTCACCGGAGGCCATGCGGATGACGCGGAACCCGTGCTGCTGGCGGAGGAGTTGACGGTCCGCCATGTCCTGAGCGATGTGTCGGTGGCCATCCGGCCCGGTGAGGTCGTCGGGCTCGGCGGGCTGCTCGGCTCGGGCCGCAGCGAGACCGCCAAGGCCATCGCGGGCGCGCTGGCGCCCGACGCGGGCCGGGTGCGCGTCGCGGGCGGCGCCGTCCGTACCGGATCCACCCCGGCGGCCATCAGGGCGGGCATCAGTCTGCTGCCCGAGGACCGCAAGGCCGAGGGCATCGTGCCGGGCCTTTCGGTCCGGGAGAACATCGCGCTCGCCGCGCTGCCGGGGCTCTCGCGCTTCGGTCTGGTCGACGAGAAACGTATCGACAGCATCGTGGAGACGTTCATGGCGCGGCTGCGGATCAAGGCCGCGAGCCCGCACCAGAAAGTGGGCGAACTCTCCGGCGGCAACCAGCAGAAGGTGCTGCTCGCCCGCTGGCTGGCCATGCGGCCCAAGGTGCTGCTGCTCGACGAGCCGACGCGGGGCATCGACGTCGGCGCCAAGGCCGAGGTGCAGAAACTCATCGACGAACTCGCCCGGGACGGACTGGCCGTGCTGCTGATCTCGTCCGACATGGAGGAGCTGATCGAGGGCTCCGACCGGGTGGTCGTCCTGCGGGACGGCGCCGTCGTGGCGGAGCTGTCCGGTGACGCCGTCACCGGGGAGCAGTTGCTCCGGGCCATCGCCGCGAAGGGCGGGGACCATGACTGACCTGGCGCTGCGGCGCACTTCGTACGACCGCGACCGGCTGCTGCGGCTCCTCCAGGAGTACGGGGTGTACGCCGGCGTGGCCGTGCTGATCCTGGCCAATATCGCCTTCACGCCGCACTTCCTGTCCGCGGAGAACTTCCGCACCCAGGCCGTGCAGGTCGCACCCGTCCTCATCGTGGCGCTCGGGATGGCGCTGGCGATCGGCAGTGAGGGCGTCGACCTCTCCGTGGGCTCGGTGATGGCGCTCTCGACCTCGCTGGTCTCGCTCTATCTCGGTTACGGGGTGTGGATCGCGCTCATCACGGCCGTCGTCGGCGGGATCGTGGTGGGGGTGGCCAACGGTGCGCTGATCGCGTTCATCGGTGTGCAGCCCATCGTCGCGACACTGGCGCTGATGGTCGCCGGGCGCGGACTCGCCCTCGTGCTGCTCCCCCAGCTGAAGGACATCCACGACCCCGGTATGGCGTCGCTCGGCTCGGGGGCCGTGCTCGGCATCCCGTACCTGGTGCTGATCGCGGCCGCCCTGGCGCTGATCGTCGCGTTCACCGTGCGGCGTACGACCTTCGGCAGGCAGCTGCTGGCCATCGGTGACAGCCGGCCGGCCGCGCGGCTGGCCGGGCTTCCGGTGCGGCGGGTGCTGATCCTGGTCTATGTCTGCTCCGGGGTGCTGGCCGCCGTCGCGGGCGTCCTCGCGTCGGCGCGGCTGCAGGCCAGCGATCCGACCTCGCTCGGCACTCTGATGGAACTCTCCGCGATCACCGCGGTGGTCGTCGGCGGTACGCCGCTGAGCGGCGGCCGCGTCAGGATCGGCGGCACCGTGGCGGGGGCCGTCCTCATCCAGCTGCTCACCGCCACGCTCATCAAGCACGATCTGCCGCCGTCCTGGACGCAGATCGCTCAGGCCGTGGTGATCGTGCTCGCGGTGTACGCGGCACGGGAACGGGGGAAGCCGTGACCGCCGTGCAGACCATCGGAACCGGTCGGCCGACCGGAGGGGACGAGCCGGACGGACCGGCCCGCGGGGAACGGATCAGCGCCGTCGCGCAGCAGCACGGCGCCCTGGTGACGCTGGTCGTCGCCGTGATCGCGGCCTCGCTGAGCTTCGACACCTTCCTCACCGCCGACAACCTCGGCAACATGGCCGTCTCATCGGCCTTCCTCGCCGTCGTCGCCCTCGGTATGACCTTCGTGATCATCACGGGCGGGATCGATCTGTCGGTGGGCTCGCTCTTCGCGCTCGGAGGTGTGCTCGGCGCCTGGGGCTCGCGGTACGGGACCCTGGTGGCGCTGCTCCTCCCGGTGGCGGTCTGCGGGCTGATCGGCCTGGTCAACGGGTTGCTGATCGCTCGGGCCCGGCTTGCCCCGTTCATCGTGACCCTCGCCTCCCTGCTCGCCGCGCGCGGCATTCTGCTGGCGATCACCCATGAGGGCGCGACGACCTACCTGGTCGACGACACGTCGTTCTTCGCCCACCTCGGCCAGGACAAGCTGCTCGGCGTCGGGGTGCCGGTCTGGATCACCGTGGTGCTCTTCGTGCTGGGCGCGGTCGTGCTGCGGCGCAGCCGCTTCGGCCAGTATGTGTACGCGGTCGGCGGGAACGAGGACGCGGCCGCGCTGATGGGCGCCCCCGTCGCCCGTACGAAGACCACCGTGTACGCGCTCTCCGGGGTCTGCGCGGGGCTCGCGGGCGCGCTCAACGCCGCCTGGCTGGTCTCCGGTGTCACCATTCTCGGCTCGGGCATGGAGCTGGAGGCGATCTCGGCCGTGGTCATCGGCGGGACCCTGCTGACCGGCGGCTTCGGCTTCATCAGCGGTTCGCTGGTCGGGGTGCTGCTGCTGAAGGTCATCCAGAACGTCATCAACCAGATCGGCTCGCTGGACTCCGCGTATCAGCAGGTGGTCAGCGGTGCCTTCCTGGCGGCCGTGGTCATTGCCCAGACCTGGCTGGGCAGGCGCCGCAGGATGCTGTGACGCCGTCCGGTGCGGGGCCGCGCACCGGACGGATTCGGGCCGCCCGCACGACCGCCGCGAGTACTACGTGGCGTGCAGCCGTGTACTGCTCTGGTAGTACGAAGGATTCGGTGCCTGGGTACGACGACATTCCGGCCGAAAGGAGAGATCGTTGAAACATGAGTGCCCTCGCGCTGTCCGTGCTGCTGTCGCTGGTCTCCGCGGTCGCGTACGCGGCCGGGGCCATCGTGCAGGAACGCGTCGCCGCGGCCACCCCCGGCAGCCCGTACGCACCCTTGCGTCACGGCGGCTGGTGGGCCGCGATGACGCTGAACGGCGTCGGAGCGGGCCTGCATGTGATCGCCCTGGCCTACGGGCCGCTGAGCCTGGTGCAGCCGCTGGGCGCGCTGACCATCGTCTTCGCGCTCCCGATGGCCGCCGTGTTCGTACGGCGCAGGGCGGGCGCCGCCGCCTGGCGCGGCGCGATCATGGCGACCGTGGGTCTGGCCGGGCTGCTCGCGCTGACCGGCGGCGCTGACAACAGCACCTTGCCGGGCGGTGAGCGGACCGTACTGGCGCTGGCGACCTTCGGCGGGATCGCGGTGCTCTTCCTGGTCGCCCTGCGGGTGCGCAAGCCGGTCGTGCGGAGCATCGTGCTGGCGACGGCGGCCGGTGTGGCCTTCGGCGCCGCCTCCGTCTTCACCAAGACCGTCGCCGTGGACCTGACCTCGCACGCGCCGACCGCGGAGTGGCTGAGCCTGCTGGCGATCGCCGGGTTCGCGGGGACCGGGGTGCTGCTCTCGCAGGCGTCGTACCGGGGAGCCGGACTCGCGGCGCCGCTGGCCACCGTCACCGTCGTCAATCCGGTCCTGGCGGCGGCGATCGGGGTCACGCTCTTCGGCGAGGAGTTCCGTTACGGGGTGACCGGTGAGGTGCTGGCGCTCGCCTGCGGCGTCGTGGCGGCGGGCGGGCTGATCCTGCTGACGACGGAGCGGCTCTCCGCGGACCGGCCGCACTCCGGGAAGCAGGGCGGTTCCGGGGAGCGGAGCGGTTCCGAAGAGCAGCACGGACCCGGGGAGCGGAGCGGTTCCAAGGAGCAGCACGGACCCGGCGAGCAGCGCGGACCCGGGGAGCAGCGCGGCTCACAGGACCGGCCGGCCGCGGCCCAGGTCCCGCCACCCGGCGGGCCGTCGCCGCACCTGGTGGCGGCGCCCGCGCGGCGGCCGAGGAAGGGCGATCAGACGGCGACGCCGCCCGCCCTCAGATAGGCCAGCGGGTCGATGTCGCTGCCGTAGTCCGGCCCGGTCCGCGCCTCGAAGTGCAGATGCGGGCCGGTGGCGTTCCCCGTGGCCCCTGAGCGGGCGATGCGCTGCCCCTGCCGGACGTTCTGGCCCATCCGGACCGTCAGTGCGGACAGATGGGCGTACTGGGTGTACCGGCCGTCGGCGTGCCGGATGACCACCTGGTAGCCGTAGGCCCCGCCCCAGCCCGCGGCGACCGCCTTGACCGAAGTACCGGTCGGGACCGGGAAGTCGATGCCCGTGTGGTGGCCGCTCGACCAGGAACCGCCGGAGGCGCGGTACGCCGTGGTGTGGTGCCCTGGCACGGGCGCGACCAGGGCGGATGTTGCGGCGGCCGGCGCGGTGGTGTGGCGCTTGGCGGGCGGCGCCGTGGCGTGGTGCTGCGCGGGCGGCGCCGTCCGGTGGGGTTTCGGGTGCGCTGCTGCCGTGTGTCCGGCGGAAGGGGCCGCGTGTCCGGCAGGGGCGGCTGTGTGTCCGGCGCCGGCCTTCTTCTGCTGCTGCCCGCCGATGGTCAGGCGCTGGCCGGGAATGATCAGGTCGGGGTCGGCGCCGACCACCGTACGGTTCCCCTCGTACAGCCGCTGCCAGCCGCCGTCGACCTTCTCGGCCTCGGCGATCCCGGAGAGCGAGTCACCGCTGACCACCGTGTAGGCGTCGGGGTGCGCGGCGCGAGCGGCGGCCGCCGGTCTCGCGGATTCCGGGTGACTCGCGGATGCGGGGTGCGGGGTGTGCTGCGGCTCCGCGGTCCTGGGCTTCGGTGCCGCTTCGCGCCCCGCCGCCTTCGGAGTCCCGGTCCGTCCGGCGGGCCGCGGCGCGGCGGCGTCCCTGCTGAGCCCGGCCCGTACCGAGCAGACCGGCCAGGCGGTGGGCCCCTGCGCCCTGAGCACCTTCTCGGCGACCGCGATCTGCTGCCGCTCGTTCGCCAGGTCCGCCCGCGGTGCGTACACGCCACCGCCGTACGCCTGCCAGGTGGACCGGCTGAACTGGAGCCCGCCGTAGTAGCCGTTGCCCGTGTTGATCTGCCAGTCGCCGGTCGATTCGCAGCGCGCCACCTTGTCCCAGACGTCCACCGAAGCCGCGCCGGCCGATCCGGCCGTGAGCAGCGGCAGCGCGAGTCCGGCGCCGCCGGCGGTGACGGCGAGCGAGGCACGGTTGATCCGGCTCGGCTCATAACGGCGATGACGACCGGATGCGGCCATGACGGCTCCCCCACTCGCGTGTCGGACACGCCCTCCGGGCACGTCGCAGGGCGCAAAAGTAAGGCGGTTGTGGAGGGAATGACAAGAGCGCGTGTTCACCGTAACCTTGGAGCCCCTACGGGAGAGCGCTCTCCAAGTGGTGGGCGCGGAGGGGTCTTCATGACGGAAGAAGAGCTGGACACCCTGGTCGCCGCGGTGGACCTGACGGCCGGAGTGCGGCTGCTGACCGGCGCATCCGGCTGGCGGACCCACGCCGAACCGGCTGCCGGGCTACGGGCGCTGGTCACGTCCGACGGACCTGTGGGGGTGCGCGGCGAGTCGTGGGACGAACGGGAGACCTCACTGGTACTGCCGTCCCCCACCGCCGTCGCGGCCGCCTGGGACGAGGAACTCGCCGCGGAACTGGGCGGGTTACTGGCCGCCGAGGCCCGGCACAAAGGCGTGGACGTGCTGCTGGCGCCCACCCTGAACCTGCACCGGACACCGCTCGGCGGCCGCCACTTCGAGTGCTGCTCCGAGGATCCGCTGCTGACCTCCCTGGTCGGTGCCGCGCTGATCCGCGGCGTGCAGGCGGGCGGAGTCGCCGCCACGGCCAAGCACTTCGTGGCCAACGACACGGAGACCGACCGCCTCACGGTCGATGTCCGCGTCGGTGAACGGGCCCTGCGCGAGGTGTACTTGGCCCCCTTCGAAGCCGCTGTCGAGGCCGGTGTGTGGGTGGTGATGTCGGCGTACAACCGGGTCAACGGCACCACCATGTCGGCGAGTCCGCTGCTGGCCGAACCGCTGAAGGGCGAGTGGGGCTTCGACGGCGTGGTGATCTCGGACTGGGGTGCGGTGCGCACCACCGTGGAGAGCGCGCGGGCCGCCCAGGACCTCGCCATGCCGGGCCCGGACGGCGCCTGGGGGGACGCGCTGCTGGCGGCCGTACGGACAGGGGCGGTCGCGCGGTCGGCGGTGGACGACAAGGTGCGCAGACTGCTGCGGCTGGCCGGCCGGGTGGGCGCGCTCGGCACACCGCCGCCGGTGTGGCGTCCGGTGGTACCGGAGGCCGGGCGGCGTGCGCTGCTGCGCCGGGCGGCGGCGGCCGGGACGGTACTGGTGCGCAACGCCGGGCAGGTGCTGCCGTTCGACCCTGACGGCCTGCGGACCGTGGCCGTGCTGGGGCCGCGGGCCGCCGAGCCCCGTATCCAGGGCGGTGGCAGCGCCGAGGTCTTCCCCGCGTCCGTGGTCTCCCCGCTGGAGGGGATCCGTGCGGCGCTCGGCCCGGGGGCGCGGGTGCCGCATGCGCCAGGGGTGCCGCCGGAGCGCGGGCCCGTGCCGCTCACCGGCGAGCTGATCCGGAACCCGGATACGGGTGAACCGGGCGTTCTCGTACGCCTGTTGGACGCGGAGGGGGCCGTACTGCACGCGGAACACCGGCTGTCGGGGCGGATCGTGGAACCGGCCAGGCTCGACGGCGCCGCCACGGTGGAGATCCGCGCTCTGCTGCGGCCCGGGGTGAGCGGCGAATGGACCCTGGCGGTCGGCGGGTTCGGCCCGGTCTCGCTGACCGCGGACGGCCGGACCGTCGTGGCGGGCGTGTTCGCCCCGGACAGCGATGATCCGACCCATATCCATGTGGCGCCCCCGTACCGGTCGGGGCGGATCACCCTCACCGCGGGCGAGGAGACCGAGATCGTCGCCCGGCGCGGGCTGGCCCCGGGCACCGGGATCGCCACGATCCTCGCCGCCGCCCCGCCACCCGCCGCCCGCGCCGCCGCACTGGCCGAAGCGGTCGCGGCGGCCCGGGCGGCGGATGCCGTCGTGGTGGTCGTCGGGACCACGGAGGAGAGCGAGTCGGAGGGCACCGACCGGGTCTCGCTCGTCCTGCCCGGCGGGCAGAACGAGCTGGTACGGGCTGTGGCCCGGGTCCGCCCCGACACGGTGGTGGTGGTGAATGCGGGCGGCCCTGTCCTCCTGCCCTGGCGGGACGAGGTGGCGGCGGTGCTGATCGGCTGGTTCCCCGGCCAGGAGGGGGGCCACGCGGTGGCGGACATCCTCTTCGGCGGGGCGGAACCTGGCGGGCGGCTGCCCACCACCTGGCCGGCCCGGCAGAACGACGTACCGGTGCTCACCACCACACCCCGCGACGGTGCGCTGCGGTACACCGAGGGCCTGCACATCGGCTACCGGGCCTGGCTGCGGGGGACGGTGGCGCCCGCCTACTGGTTCGGCCACGGCCTCGGCTACACCAGCTGGGAGTACGAGCGGGTCGACGCCCCCGCGGAGGTGTCGGCCGACGGCTCGTTCGACGTACGGGTACGGGTCCGCAACACGGGCGGCCGCGAGGGGCGCGAGGTCGTCCAGCTCTATCTGGCGCGCCCGGCGTCGGCCTTGGAGCGCCCGGTCCGCTGGTTCGCGGGCCACACCGCCGTGCGGGCGCGGCCCGGTGAGGCGGTGGACGCGGTCGTCCGGGTGTCCTGGCGGGCCCTGCGCCACTGGGCCGTCGACGAGCGGCGCTGGTGCGTCGAGCCGGGCGCGTTCACGGTGTACGCGGGTCGGTCGGCCGGGGATCTGCCGCTCATGACGGAGGTGACCGTACCGGTGACCGCGCCCGTGGCGAGCGCGCTGCTCTGACGCGTACCGGGCCTGAGCGCGGCGCCCCGGCCCGGCCGCGGGTACCGCGTCCGGGTACCGGCACCCACCGGCGGGGAAGTGACAGACTCCGAGAGGGGGACGGGAGGCCGCGCGGTGTGTGAGCGCCGTGGCCGCGCCGCCCGCCCCGCTCGTTCCCGCCACGTTCGGACCGCAACGGAGCACCCATGACGGCAGGCAGCCCCAAGCACCAGATCGACACCAGCAAGCCGCACCCCGCGCGCGTCTACGACTATCTGCTGGGCGGCAAGGACCACTATCTCGTCGACCGTGAACTGGGTGAGAAGCTGGCCGACTTCATCCGGGTCGGGGCGGAGCAGAACCGCGCGTTCATGCACCGCGCGGTCGCCTGGGCCGCGCACCGGGGCATCGACCAGTACCTGGACATCGGCACCGGGATCCCCACCGAGCCCAATCTGCACCAGATCGTCCAGGAGATCGTCCCGGCGGCCCGGGTCGTGTACGCGGACAATGACCCCATCGTGCTGCGCCACGCCGAGGCCCTGCTGGTCAGCTCCCCCGAGGGCGCCACGCACTACATCGAGGCCGACATCCGCGAGCCGGAGCTGATCCTCGAACACGCCCGTACGTTCCTGGACTTCAGCAGGCCGGTCGCCCTGTCGCTGATCGCCGTCATGCACTTCATCCTCGACGAGGAGGACCCGCACACGATCGTGCGGGAGCTGGTCGCCCAGCTGGCGCCCGGCAGCTGCCTCATCCTCGCGCAGGCCAGCCTCGACGCGTTCCCCGAGGCCGAGGAACATGTGGCGAACACCTACTCCAGCAAGATCCCTTTCCGCCCCAGGGCACGCGCCGAGATCGAGCGGTTCTTCGGCGGGCTCGACCTGGTGGAGCCGGGCGTGGTGACGGGCCCCGAGTGGTACAAGGACACGCCCGCCCCCGAGCTCACGCCGTATCCGGGCTATGTCGGCGTGGGGCTCGTGCCGTAGGCGACACGGCTCGCGCCTCGCTATATATCGGAAGCCGATATAACATGACCCTCATGGCTTCCCGAGGCATGACCCAGGCCGCGTTCTTCATACTGACCGCCCTGATCGACGAGCCGAGACACGGGTACGGCATCGTGCGCGAGGTCGAGGAGCTCTCCGACGGCGATGTCCGGCTCCGGGTCGGGACGCTGTACGGCGTACTGGACCGGCTGGCGGCCGACGGGCTCATCGAGCTGGACCGCGAGGAGGTCCAGCAGGGCCGGCTCAGGCGGTACTACGCGCTCACCGACGACGGCGCCGCCGCGGTCTCGGCCGAGGCGGCGCGGATGGCGGCCGGGGCGCGTACCGCGGCCGGCCGGCTGGCCGCCCACCGCCCTGCGGACGCCCGCCCGCAGCCCACCGCCCGGCCGGGACGCCCGGGCCTCGCCGGAGGTGGCGCATGACCACACTGCTCGAACAGCGCTACCGCACGGTGCTGCGGCTGCTGCCCGCGTACTACCGGGCCGAGCGCGAGGAGGAGATGGTCGAGACCTATCTGGACGACATGGACGAGGCCGACCAGGATCTGTCACGCCCCGCCTGGGGAGAGGTGGCGAGCATCGCCGCCCTCGCGGTCCGCACGAGGCTCGGCAGCGCGGGATCCCCGCCGCGCTATGCGGCCATCGGCTCCGCGGTGCGCCTCTTCGCCCTGCTGAGCGTGGGGCTGCTGGCGGCCGACGCCCTCGTCCAGCGGGCCCTGCCCGCGGCCTGGCTCGCCGGGGCCGGTCCCGAGGACCGGGCGGACTATCTGAGGGCGTTCACCGGTGACGGCGTACTCATGGGGGTGGTGCAGGCCCTACTCTGGGCGCTTCCGCTCGCCTGGCCGGTGGCGTACGCGGCGCTGCTCAGGGACCGCCGGCGGGCCGCGTTCGTGCTCGCCCTGCTCGCCGCGGCGCCCTGGCTGTCCTCTCTCGCCGGCCGGCCGAACGGCGGGGGGGCCGGACATGGCGCCGTCCGCGCTGACGGTGGTGACGGCGGCCACGGCCTGGCTGACGGTCGCGGCCGTGCGGTGCGGATACCACTCGGACGCCCTGCCCGCCCGGCTGCCCTTCGCCCCGGCCGGTCCAGCGCTCCTGGGCGCCTGTGTGCTCATGGGCGGCTCGACGGTGGCGTGGCCGCAGGGCGCGGACTCGGTCTGGGGCAGCGGTACCGCCGTGGTCGTGGCCGGGGCCGCCTGGTGGGTCGTACGGATCCGGTCGGCGCGGGCCGGGGCGGGGACCGCGGAGCCCGCCCTGCCTCTCGCGCTGGCGGTTCTCGCCGCAGCTGTACTGGCCCAACGCTGCGCCCTGCTGGCCCTGTTGGCGTCGGCGCAGGCCCCGCGCGCTCTCGTTGTCGGCGGCTGGATCCAGGCGACGGCCCTGACCGTACTGGTGGTGACACTGACGGTCAGCGGCACCCGCGGCCTGCTCGCCCGTACGACGTCCACGGCCACCAGAGCCCTCCCGCACGGCTGAGACCCCGCACGGCCGAGACCCCGCTACGGCTGAGGCCCCGCACGCCTGAGGCCCCGGCCGCCGACGCTCCGCGCACCCGGCAGCGCCCGCCAGCGCCCGCCAGCGCGGGGCCTCGGGGCCTGGCAGCGAGGCCGGGCGGCGAGGCGCCCGGCCTACCGCCGCTCGACCACCACAGGCCGCCAACTCCCCTGCCCCAGCAGGGCGGCAGGGTCGGCCCCCGGGTCCTGCGCATCGTGTCTGCGGTGTCTGCCGCCCCGGGCGAAGAAGTCGGCCAGCGGCAGCGTGGCCGCCCCCAGCGTCACCGCGTCCGCGCCCAGCGTGCCCAGGTCGATGGTGACGCGCTCGGCCGGGTGGTGCATCGCGTACTCCTTCGCGTACCGGCGTACGGCGGGCAGCAGCGCGGGGCCGAGCAGGAGTCCGGCCCAGCCGCCCACCAGGATCCGTTCGGGGCGGAAGAGGTTGATGAGGTCGGCGATGCCCGCCCCCAGGTACTCGGCGGTCTCGTCCAGCAGGCCGGCGGCCGCGGTGTCGCCCGCGAGGCCCCCGGCGGCCGGCAGCGCCGCTGCGAGCAGGGTGGCGAGAGCGGTTTCCTCGTCGGCCGCAGCGGCCGCGGGCCCGCCCGACTCGAGCCACCGCTCGCGGATGGCCTCGGCGCCCACGTACGCCTCCAGGCAGCCCGGTGAACCGCAGCGGCAGCGCCGTCCGCCGACCCGCAGGGTGGTGTGGCCCCATTCGACGGCCCTGCTGTCCGCGCCGTAGAGCTCACCGTCGACGACGATGCACGCGCTCACTCCGGAGCCGAACAGCACCACGACGGCGTCGCTCGCGCCGCGCCCGCCGCCGAACCACATCTCGGCCTGGCCGAGGGTCTTGGCCCCGTTGTCGATGAAGAACGGTACGGAGGAGGGGAGTTCGGCCGACTCCCGGAGCATGGCCTCCAGTGGGACGGCGTCCCAGCCGACGGTCTGCCCGTGTACGACGACACCGTCGGAGCCGCCCCGGTCGATGATCCCCGGGACTCCCACTCCGACTCCGACGAGCTGGTCCGCGCTCACGTCCCCGTCCCGCAGTACGTCGGCGACGGCTGCGCGGATATGGCCGACGATCCGGTCCACGTCATAGCCGTGGTGCGCCAACGGGCGTTCGGCGCGCGCCAGTTCACCGAGGGAGAGGTCGAAGAGCTCGACCCGGACGCGGGTCTCCCCCACGTCGATCCCGATCAGATGGCCGCTCGCGGGGGCGACGCGCAGCAGGGTGCGCGGCCTGCCGCCCTCCGACTCGACCACTCCGGCCTCTTCGAGCAGTCCGTCCGCGGCCAGTTCGGCGACCACATTGCTGATCGAACCCGAGCTCAGACCGGTGGCGGTGCCGAGCTCCTGGCGGCTGAGCGGCCCGTCGAAATACAACCGTTGCAATACCTCGGCGCGGTTGCCGCGCCGCAGGTCACGCACAGTTCGTCTGCTCTGTTCAGCCATGTGGCTCCTTCCCGGTAGGCAACATACCCCTGTGAAAGCTCTTGACGCGACCTTCTCTCACTACTTAACTCACGATCTGAATTAAGTCGTGAAGGCCGTTCGAATCCTGAACGCAGCCCTCCCCGGGAAGGGGCCTACGCACATGCGCAGTATCAGAGCCGCAGCAGCAGTCGCCATCACCGTCTCCACGCTCGCCGGAGCCACCGCGTGCGGGGGAGGTGACTCCAGTGGCGGGGGCAGCAACGCCTCCCCCAAGACGCTCACTTACTGGGCGTCGAACCAGGGGCCGAACATCCCCGCCGACCAGAAGATCCTCACGCCCGAGCTGAAGAAGTTCGAGCAGCAGACCGGGATCAAGGTCAAGCTGGAGGTCGTCCCCTGGGCCGACCTGCTCAAGCGGATCCTCGCGGCGACGACCTCGGGCCAGGGCCCCGATGTGCTCAACATCGGCAACACCTGGTCGGCCTCGCTGCAGGCCACCGGCGCTCTGCTGCCCTGGGACAAGGCCAACTTCGACGCGATCGGCGGCCGCGACCGGTTCGTCGACGCGGCGGTGGCATCGGCGGGCGCCGCGAAGAAGGACCCGGCGGCCGTCCCGCTGTACTCCCTCTCGTACGCGCTCTACTACAACAAGAAGATGTTCGCCGACGCGGGCATAGCCAAGCCCCCGGCCACCTGGGACGAACTGGTCGCCGACGGCCGGAAGATCTCCAAGAACGGCACCAGCGGCAAGTGGGGCCTCGGCGCCGAGGGCGGCAACCTCTCCGAGAACATCCACCAGGCGTTCGTACTCGCCCAGCAGCACGGGGCCGACTTCTTCGACGCGTCGGGCAAGCCGACCTTCACCTCACCCGGCGCGGTCGCCGCCGTGAAGCAGTACGTCGACCTCATGGGCAAGGACAAGGTCATCGCGCCGGGCAACGCCGAGTACGCCCAGAACCAGTCGCTCAGCGACTTCTCCAAGGGCAAGACCGCCATGGTGCTGTGGCAGGCCGCCGCGTCCACCTTCGCCTCCCAGGGGATGAAGCCGCAGGACTGGGGGGCCGCCCCGGCGCCCGTCCCCTCCGGCACCCCCGGGCAGGGCAAGAACGTCAACTCCATGGTCGCCGGCATCAACATGGCCGTCTTCAAGAACACGAAGAACACCAAGGGCGCGCTGAAGTTCGTGAAGTTCATGACCAGCGACAGCGAGCAGAAGATCCTCAACAAAGCCTACGGATCGGTGCCGCCCGTCACGGCCGCCCAGTCGGACCCCGCCTTCAACGTGCCCGGTGTGAAGGTCCTCAAGGACACACTGACCAACAGCGCGGCGCCGCTGCCGCAGGTGCCGTCGGAGTCGCAGTTCGAGACGACCGTGGGAACCGCCATCAAGGAGCTGTGGTCCGACGCCGCCGCGGGCAAGGCCATCACGACGGCCTCGGTCAAGGAAAAGCTCACCAAGGCACAGCAGCAGATGACCCAGTGAGGCACTGACTCCGATGACCTCCCACCCGCCACCCGGCCCCCACCCCCTCGCGAGAGGCTCCGCCTCACCCCTCCTGCTGGAGGAGACCACGCCCCCGGCGGCCGGCGCCGGCACACAGAAGTCCGGCGGTACGCGGCCACGCCTCCCGCGCGTCCCCGACCGGATCCGCCGCGCCGGCCTGCCGTATCTGCTGCTGCTGCCCGCGCTCGTACTCGAACTGCTCATCCACATCGTGCCGATGGCCATCGGCATCGTGATGAGCTTCCGCGGCCTCACCCAGTTCTTCATCCGCAACTGGAGCCAGGCGCCCTGGACCGGCCTGCACAACTTCAGCGTCGCCGTCGACTTCAACGCCCCGATCGGCAAGGCTCTCCTCCACTCCTTCTACGTCACCTGTGGCTTCACCGTGCTGGCCGTCGGGCTCTCCTGGCTGATCGGTACGGGGGTGGCGATCCTGCTCCAGGAGGACTTCCGCGGGCGGGGCCTGCTGCGGACGGTCTTCCTCATCCCGTACGCGCTGCCGGCCTACACCGCGATCATCACCTGGGCGTTCATGTTCCAGCGGGACAACGGCCTGGTGAACCACGTCCTCCACGACCAGCTGGGCATCACGGCCAAGCCGTCGTTCTGGCTGATCGGCGACAACAGCTTCTACGCGCTGGTCATCGTCGCCATCTGGAAGTCCTGGCCGTTCGCCTTCCTTATGGTGATGGCCGCGCTGCAGAACATCCCGCGCGAGCTGTACGAGGCGGCGTCGATCGACGGCGCCGGGATCTGGCAGCAGATCCGCAGGATCACCCTGCCGTCGCTGCGCTCCGTCAACCAGGTCCTGGTCCTGGTGCTCTTCCTGTGGACCTTCAACGACTTCAACACGCCGTACGTCCTGTTCGGCAAGTCGGCCCCGGAAGCCGCCGACCTGGTCTCCATCCACATCTACCAGTCCTCGTTCGACACCTGGAACTTCGGCAGCGGCTCGGCCATGTCCGTACTGCTCCTGCTCTTCCTGCTGCTGGTGACGGCCGTGTACCTGATCTTCACGTCGCGCGGGAGGAAGAGCACCGATGTCTAGTACCAGCACCGCGCCGCGCTCCCCCGCGGCCCAGCGCCCGGCCACCGTCCCCCGCTCCCCCACCGCGCCGCCGCGGTCCTTCATCTGGACCCGGCGCGTGGCGCTCACCCTGGTGTCGCTGTTCACGCTGGTGCCCGTGTACGTCATGATCAGCAGCTCCCTCAAGCCGCTGGGTGATGTGTCGGGCAAGTTCTCCTGGATCCCCTCCGGGTTCACCGTCCGCCCGTACATCGACATCTGGAGCACGATCCCGCTCGCCAGATACTTCATGAACTCGCTGATCGTGGCGGGTACGGCGAGTGTCTGCTCGGTGGTGGTCGCGATCTTCGCCGCGTACGCGGTGAGCCGCTACCGCTTCCGCGGCAAGCGGGTCTTCACGGTCACGGTGCTCTCCACCCAGATGTTCCCCGGCATCCTGTTCCTGCTCCCGCTGTTCCTCATCTTCGTGAACATCGGGAACTCGACCGGCGTGAACCTCTACGGCTCCCGCGGCGGTCTGATCCTCACGTATCTGACGTTCTCGCTGCCGTTCTCGATCTGGATGCTCATCGGGTACTTCGACTCCATCCCGAAGGACCTGGACGAAGCGGCGATGGTGGACGGCTGCGGGCCGCTCGGGGCGCTCTTCAGGGTCGTCGTCCCCGCGGCGGTCCCGGGCATCGTGGCCGTCGCCCTGTACGCGTTCATGACCGCGTGGGGCGAGGTGCTCTTCGCTTCGGTCATGACCAACGACACGACGCGGACGCTCGCCGTGGGGCTCCAGGGCTACTCGACGCAGAACGACGTGTACTGGAACCAGATCATGGCCGCGTCGCTCGTCGTCAGCGTGCCCGTCGTCGCGGGATTCCTGCTGCTCCAGCGGTACCTCGTCGCCGGTCTGACCGCCGGCGCGGTGAAGTGACCGCGCGCCCCTCCCACCCCGCACCTCCCCACCGCTCAGCACCCGCAGCAGAAAGGCAGCCCGTGAACGAGTACAACTCCCTTCCCGCGGACTTCACTTGGGGGGTGGCCACGGCGGCGTACCAGATCGAGGGGGCCGTGGCCGAAGACGGCCGTTCGCCTTCGATCTGGGACACGTTCTCGCACCTCCCCGGGAAGATCGACAACGGCGACCACGGCGATGTGGCCTGCGACCACTATCACCGCTGGCGCGAGGACATCGGGCTGATGAAGCAGCTCGGTGTGGACGCGTACCGGTTCTCCGTGGCCTGGCCACGGGTGGTGCCCGGCGGCGACGGGCCGGTCAACGAGAAGGGGCTCGCCTTCTACGACCGGCTGGTCGACGGCCTCCTCGAAGCGGGGATCACGCCGTTCCCGACCCTGTACCACTGGGACCTCCCGCAGGCGCTGCAGGACCGCGGCGGCTGGCCGGCCCGGGAGACGGCCGAGCACTTCGCCGAGTACGCGGCCGTGGTGGCCCGGCGGCTCGGCGACCGGGTGAAGGACTGGACGACGCTGAACGAGCCGCTCTGCTCGTCCTGGATCGGCCATCTGGAGGGCCGGATGGCGCCCGGCCTCACGGACATCACCGCCGCCGTCCGCACCTCGTACCACCTCCATCTGGGCCACGGGCTGGCCACGCAGGCGATCCGGGCGGCCGTCCCCGGTGCCCGCGTCGGCATCGTCAACAACCTCAGCCCCTGCGAGGCGGCCACCGAGCGCGCCGAGGACCTGGCGGCTGCCGTCCGGGCCGACGGGCACACCAACCGGTGGTGGCTGGACCCGATCCACGGGCGCGGCTATCCGCAGGACATGGTCGACCTGTACGGGGTGGACCTCCCGGTCCGCACCGGCGACCTCGACACGATCGCCGCCCCGCTCGACTGGCTGGGCGTGAACTACTACTTCCGCAACGTCGTCACGGACGACCCGACGGGCCCGCTGCCGCACGCCAAGCAGGTCTATCTGCCCGGCGCCCGCCACACGGCGATGGACTGGGAGGTCAACGCGGACGGCCTGGAGAACATCCTGGTGCGGCTGGCCGACGAGTACGGCGCGCGGAAGATCTACGTCACGGAGAACGGCTCCGCCTACCCCGACGTGGTCCGCGGCGACGGCTCGGTCCACGACCCGGAGCGGGTCCAGTACCTCGACGAGCACCTGGCCGCCTGCGCCCGTGCCGCCCGCAAGGGCGTCCCGCTGGCCGGGTACTTCGCCTGGTCGCTGCTGGACAACTTCGAGTGGGCGTACGGCTACGACAAGCGCTTCGGCCTGGTGCACGTCGACTACGCGACACAGCGGCGCACGGTCAAGAGCAGCGGCCACCGGTACGCGGACATCGTCCGGGCGGCCCGCGGCCGGGGCCGGCGGGCCGCGTGAGCCGCCCTGCCACGGCGTGACTCGCGTGCCCCGCTGACCGAGGCATGCCACCGACGGGGCTCCGGCGCTGCCGGGGCCCCGTCGGCGTGTCCGCTGCCGCCTCCGCCCGCCCGGCCCACAGATCCCGCCGGGAGCGCGGCAACGGACGTACGGTCCAGGTAGTCCGGGTAGAAGCCGGGCGCAGCGTCCGCACGATTCCGAGGAGCACGGCCAATGAGTGGAACAGCCCAGATCGGCGTCACGGGACTCGCGGTGATGGGCCGCAACCTCGCCCGTAACTTCGCACGCCACGGGTACACCGTCGCACTGCACAACCGCACCGCGGCCAGGACGCACGAGCTGGTGGAGGAGTTCGGCGAAGAGGGCATCTTCGTGCCGACGGAGAGCCCCGAGGAGTTCGTCGCGGCCCTGGAGCGCCCGCGCCGGCTGGTGGTCATGGTGAAGGCGGGTGACGCCACCGACGCCGTGATCCAGGAGTTCGCGCCCCTCCTGGAGGACGGCGACGTGATCATCGACGGCGGCAACGCGCACTTCGAGGACACCAGGCGCCGCGAGAAGGAGCTGCGCGAGCGGGGCATCCACTTCGTCGGCACCGGGATCTCGGGCGGCGAGGAGGGCGCGCTGCACGGGCCGAGCATCATGCCGGGCGGCTCCGCCGAGTCGTACGAGTCGCTCGGGCCGATGCTGGAGAAGATCGCCGCGAAGGCCAAGGACGGGGCTCCGTGCGTCACCCATATCGGCCCTGACGGCGCCGGCCATTTCGTCAAGATGACGCACAACGGTATCGAGTACGCCGACATGCAGCTCATCGGCGAGGCGTACCAACTGCTGCGGGACGTGGCCGGCTACTCCCCCGCGCAGATCGCCGATGTGTTCCGCACCTGGAACACCGGGCGCCTGGACTCGTATCTCATCGAGATCACCGCGGAGGTGCTCTCGCACGTCGACGCGGCGACCGGCAAGCCCTTCGTGGACGTCGTGCTCGACCAGGCGGAGCAGAAGGGCACCGGCCGCTGGACCGTCCAGATCGCACTCGACCTCGGCGTGCCCGTGTCCGGCATCGCCGAAGCGGTCTTCGCCCGCTCCGTCTCCGGCCACGCGGACCTCCGCGAAGCCTCCCGGCACCTCGCGGGACCCACCGCGAAGCCCCTGGGCGACGACGAGGCGGCGGCCTTCGCCGACCAGGTCGAACAGGCCCTGTACGCCTCGAAGATCGTCTCCTACACCCAGGGCTTCCACGAACTCGCCGCGGGCAGCCGGCAGTACGACTGGAACATCGACCTCGGCCGGATCGCCGCGATCTGGCGGGGCGGCTGCATCATCCGCGCCGCCTTCCTCGACCGGATCACCGGCGCCTACGAAGCACAGCCCCAGCTGCCGAGCCTGCTCGCCGACAAGGGCTTCGCCGACGAGATCGCCGCCGCACAGGACGACTGGCGCGCCGTCACCGCGACCGCCGTCCTGCAGGGCGTACCCACCCCCGGCTTCACGGCCGCCCTCGCCTACTACGACTCACTGCGCGCCGCACGCCTCCCCGCGGCCCTCACCCAGGGCCAGCGCGACTACTTCGGCGCGCACACCTACCGCCGCACCGACCGCGACGGCACCTTCCACACCCTCTGGGGCGGGGACAAGACAGAGATCGAAAGCTGACGCGGCCGACACCGTCCCTCGGCCTTGCCGGGGGCCGTGCCGCGTCCTGCTATCGGCCGATCTTGTCCAGCTCGACGAGTTCCTCGCCGGAGAGCGAGAGCCCCGCGCCGGCGACGTTCTCGCGCAGGTGCGCCACCGACGAGGTGCCGGGAATGAGCAGGATGTTCGGCGACCGTTGCAGCAGCCAGGCCAGGGCGACGGACATCGGTGTCGTGTCCAGCCGGGTGGCCACGGCGGAGAGCGCCGTGGACTGCAGCGGGGTGAAGCCGCCGAGCGGGAAGAACGGTACGTAGGCGATGTCCTTGTCGGCGAGTTCGTCGATCAGCTCGTCGTCCTGGCGGTAGGCGAGGTTGTACATGTTCTGCACGCACACGATCGGCGCGATCGCCTGCGCCTCGGCGACCTGTCGCGCCGTCGCGTTACTCACTCCGAGGTGCCGGATCAGACCCTGCTGCTGGAGTTCGACGAGGGCCGCGAGGGGCTCGGCGAGCGAGCCGGGCCGGGGACCCATGGCGTCGCCGAGCCGGAGATTGACCACGTCGAGGGAATCGAGGCCGAGGTCCTCAAGGTTCTCGCGGACGGCGCGGCGCAGATCCTCGGGCTGTCGGGCAGGGACCCAGCCGCCCTGCTGGTCGCGGACCGCGCCGACCTTGGTCACGATGTGCAGCGACTCGGGGTAGGGGCGCAGCCCTTCCCGGATCAGCCCGTTGGTGACGCGTGGTCCGTATGCGCCGGCGGTGTCGATATGGGTGATCCCGAGGGCGGCGGCCTCGCGCAGAACGGCGAGCGCGCCGTCGCGGTCGGCAGGCGGGCCCATGACCCCGGGGCCGGCGAGCTGCATGGCGCCGTAGCCGAAGCGGGTGACGGTCAGATCGCCCAGGGTCCAGGTGCCGCCGGGCAGTGACGCGGAGGGTGTGTTCGTGGTTTCGCTCATGCCGTCGATGTTCGCTCGCGGACAAGCGGCGCATCCAATACCGACACCGTGCCCTGTCATACCCGCTAGGTATCACCGGGATACGCTGCGCCCATGGACACCTTGGAGACCCGCGAGCTGAGGTACTTCATGGCCGTCGCGGAGGAACTGCACTTCGGGCGCGCCGCCGAGCGCCTCGGCATGGCCCAGCCACCGCTGTCCCGGGCGATCCAGCAGCTCGAACGGCGTCTCGGCGTCTCCCTGCTGACACGCAACCGCCGGGGCGTCACCCTGACCGCCGCCGGAGAGATGCTGCTGCACGAGGGCCGCGCGGCCCTCGACGCGACCACCGCTGCCGCTCGCCGCACCCGTCGCGCCGGTGGCGCCGACAGTCCGCGCGGCCCCCGCAACCGGCTGGTACTGGCCGTGAAGGCGGGCGCGTCCCACGAGCTGCTGCACAAGCTCCTCGACGCCTACGCGGCCGAGCCCGGCGCCGCCGAGATCGAGGTGCTGCCGAGCGGCACGTGCGAGCAGGAAGGGATGCTGCGCGACGGCCGCGCTGACGTGGCTCTCATGCACGCGCCGTTCAACTCCCTCGCCGGGTTCGACAGCGAGGAACTGATGACCGAGGGGCAGATCGCGATCCTGCCCGCCTCGCACCCCCTCGCCGCGCGGAGGACTCTGTCCCTGGCCGACATCAGCGACATCCCTGATCTTCCGCTCGCCCGCTGGTCCCGCCACGGCACGTATCCGCCCGGCCCGGGCCCTGAGATCCACGATCAGACGCAGCTGGCCCAGCTGATCGCCCTCGGACGCACCATGGCCGTCTTCCCCGACTCGGCCCGCGCCTGGCTGTGGGCCGAACACACGGCCGTTCCCCTGACCGACGCAACCCCCGTCGTCACCCACATCGCCTGGCCCGCGCACAGCCGCTCCCTCGCTCTCGCCGGGCTGATCCGCACGGCCGCACGGCTGTGACCCGCCCTCGCCTTCCATCGCCGCGGCACACCGCCCGACCACCGGCCCCCGGCCGCGGCGTACATGCTTGTGGTGAACCTGCCGACAAGGAGCGCACGATGTCGTACTTCGAGAACTTGCAGTACCCGGAGCCCCGTTACCACGGCACCAGGGGCGAGGTGAACGCGTCCTTTCGTTCGGCCGACACACCGCCGGAGGTCTCCTCGCCCGGCGGATCCACCAGCTACCTGGCCACCCAGGAGTCGACCGGTGGCGAATTCGGTCTGTACAAAGGGGTGTTGGGCCCACGGTCGGCCGGTGCGAAGACCCATTTCCACCGGGCGATGTCGGAGTCCTTCTACATCCTCTCCGGCGAACTGGAGCTGTTCAACGGCGAGAAGTGGGTCACCGGCCGTGAGGGGGACTTCCTGTATGTGCCGGTCGGAGGTCTGCACGCCTTCAAGAACGTGACCGACGACCCCGTGTCGATGCTGATGCTCTTCTCCCCCGGCTCCCCGCGCGAGGAGTACTTCGAGCGGGTCGCGGAGATGTCTCGGCGCGGCCCGGAGGAACTCAAGGAGTTCCGTGTCCGCCACGACAGTTACTTCGTGGAGGACTTCGACTTCGAGGCGGGGCGGACGGAGACGGAGCAGTAACGGAGACGGAGCAGCCGCGGCTCCTGCGCCGCGTGCACCGACCGCAGGGCCGACCGGGCGCGGCTCGTGCCGCCCGGTCCGGGGCGGTGGCCGCTCCGGCGGGGGCGAGCGCCGGGTGACCGGCCGGCCCAGTGGCGGCCGCGCCCGGTCGGTGGCCCGGTCAGCGGTGTGACACCGGGCCGGGCTGCGGCTCGGGCGACGGGTCGGGGCCTGGGCCAGGACCGGGTCCTGGCGTCGGTGTCGGCTCGGGGCCGGGCGGCTGCGGTATGGGGTCGGGCAGCGGATCCGGCAGCGGCGGCGGCACCGGGGCCGGGCCGGGGCCCGGCGGCGGGGTCGGATTCGGGGGTACGGGGTCTGGATATGGATGCGTCACGGTGGGCCTCCCACAGTTCGGCGGCATGTCCTTCCAATGTCTCCCGCTCCGCCTGCCCACGCGCGCCGGACCGAACCGGACCGAAGCGGACCGAACCGGCCCGGCCACCGCCCGCCGCGGCCTCTCGCCCCGAAGCACTTCCGGGGGCTTTCCGCCAACCGGGGGCCGCACCGGCAGGCCCGAGAGAGCCCGGGGTGGCGCAGGGCCGTACGACGGGGCGGGGGGGTGCCTCTATGTCTTTCGTCAAGGCACTCCTGCCGGGTTTGGGGTGGTTCGGGGTTGCTGAGGTTATGCGGCGAGCTCGACGCCCTTCGGTGTCCGGGATTCGTAGAAGGTGCCGTCGCGGAGCATGGCGAACAGGACGCTGATGCGTTGGCGGGCGAGGCGGAGGAGGGCCTGGGTGTGGGTCTTGCCGCGGGCCCGTTGCCTGTCGTAGTAGGCGCGGGAAGCCGGATCGGCGTTCATGCAGGCGAAGGCGGACAGGAACATCGCCCGTTTGAGTTGCCGGTTGCCTCCTCGGGGTGCGTGTTCGCCGTGGATCGAGGTGCCGGACTGCTTGGTGGTGGGGGCGAGTCCGGCGTAGGAGGCGAGGTGGGCGGCGGTGGGGAAGCTGGTGCCGTCGCCGACGGTGACCAGCAGGACTGCGGCGGTCCTGACGCCGACGCCGGGCATCGACGTCAGGACCGGGGAAAGAGGGTGAGCCTCCAGCAGGGTGTTGATCTGGGCTTCCATCGCCCGGCGCTGGGTGTGGACGGCGGTCAGGGAGGCGGCCAGAGAAGGGATGACGATGTCGAGGGTGCCGGTGCCGGGGACCACGACGGTCTGTTCGTCGAGGGCGTCGAAGACGTCGTCGATCAGTCGCTGTGCCATGCGGGGGGCTTTGGGGCGGATCAGTTCCACGAGTCTGCGTCGGCCGGCGTTGCGCAGGGCGGCCGGGGATCCGTAGCGCTCCAGGAGCCAGGTGACGGCCTGGTGGTCGAGGCGGGGACCCAGAACGCGCTCCAGGCTGGGGTGGAACTGGGTGAGCAGGCCGCGTATCCGGTTGGACGTGCGGGTGGCCTCGGCGGCGAGGTCCTGGTCGAAGCCGACAAGGACCGTGAGTTCGGCGGTGATCTCGTCGGTCAGCTCCAGCGAGCGCAGGGTGTGCGGCATGGTGCGGGCCGCGTCCGCGATCACGGCGGCGTCTTTCGCGTCGGTCTTCGCCTCGCCCGGGTAGAGGTCGGCGATCCGCCGCATGGCCAGGCCGGGCAGGTAGGCGACGCGGCAGCCCGCGTCCCTCGCGACGGTCAGCGGCAGGGCGCCGATGGAAGCGGGCTGGTCGACAACGACGAGGACGGTGCCGAACTTCGCGGCCAGTTTGTCGAACACGGCCCGCAGCCTGGGTTCGCTGTTGGGCAGGGGCTTGTCGAAGACCTTCTTCCCGGCCGGGGTGAGTCCGTGACCGTGATGGGCACTTTTGCCGACGTCCAGGCCCAGGAATACGCCGACATTTTCAATCTCGGACATCGTTCCCTTTCCGGGGTGTTGACGGTGCCGGCCTCGGCTTGGGTGTCGTGCTCGCGCATCCACGTTATGCAGACCTGCCGCCCGCGAACTGTCCGGCATTGCGCCGGGCCGGACGGTGGCCGGACCTCTGATCAGCGTCTCCGACGGACACCTCTCGGGCCCGGTGAACACCACCCCCCAGGTCATGCCTTCGACAGGGGGCAACAGTCATGCCGGGCCCGGAGGCCAGCGGCCCCATTGCGGAGCCGCGGAAAACATAACGGGGGCGGCCCTGCGTCAGGCTCCGGCGGCCAGGGGCCTGGCATGCGGAGGGCGCACCTGACCGGTGCCGGGCACGGGCGCGGACGTGTCGGCCCCGAGGGCGACGATCCGGTTGTCCGCGTCGACGTGGACGACGCTCGGCCGGAGCGTACGCGCCTCGGCGTCGTCCACCTGCGCGTAACTGATGAGGATCACCAGGTCGCCGGGGTGGACGAGGTGGGCGGCGGCGCCGTTGATCCCGATGACGCCCGAGCCGCGCTCGCCCTCGATGACGTACGTCTCCAGGCGGGCGCCGTTGTCGATGTCGACGATGTGTACGAGCTCGCCGGGCAGCAGGTCGGCGGCTTCCATCAGGGCGGCGTCAACGGTGACCGAACCGACGTAATGCAGGTCGGCCTGGGTCACCGTGGCACGGTGGATCTTGGACTTGAACATGGTGCGCATCATGAGGGCACTCCCGATTCTAGGCTTCCTGCCTGCGTTTTTGCAGGTCAAGTACCGTTGCCCTACTTTACAACGAGTCGTGTGCCCGGCCCCGCCTCCGCCGGATATCCGAGGCTCGTACCGGCCGATTGCCGTTTCACCTGACGCGATGACGGCATCGGCCTACGCACCACCGCCGCCCGCCGTCAGATGCTGGACGAACCAGGCACGTGCGAGGTCGGCGACCTGGTCGAGCGCTCCGGGTTCCTCGAAGAGATGCGTGGCCCCCGGGACGATGTCGAGGCGGTTCTCGCAGCGCAGCTCGGCCTGGGCGGCGCGGTTGAGGTCGAGCACCGATGTGTCGTCCCCGCCGACGATCAGCAGCGTCGGTGCCCGTACGTCGCCGAGGCGGGGCGCGGCGAGATCGGGCCGTCCGCCCCGCGACACCACGGCGCCGACGGACGCTTCCTCGTCCGCGGCCGCCCGGAGCGCGGCGGCGGCCCCGGTGCTCGCTCCGAAGTAGCCGATCGGCAGGGACTCGCGTTCCCGCAGCCAGCGGGTGGCCGTCGACAGCCTCCTGGCCAGGGTGTCGACGGCGAAGACGTTCGCCCGGTCGGCCTCCTCGGCCGGGGTGAGCAGGTCGAAGAGCAGCGTGCCCAGGCCCGCGTCGCGCAGTGCCGCCGCCACCGACCGGTTGCGCGGGCTGTGCCGGCTGCTGCCGGAGCCGTGGGCGAACATCACCACGGCTGTCGCGCCCGCCGGCAGCGCGAGGTCTCCCGCCAGCCGGACACCGTCCGCGTCCACATCGACCTCGGCGGTGACCGGTGCGGAACGGGCCGCCGCAGCTTCGGTGAGGCGGGTGATCACTTCCTCGTCCGTGGTCTGCGCGAAGTCCTGGTACCACTCGCCGACGGCGCTGAACAGGTCGGGCCTGGACAGGCACACGACGTCGTCCGCCGCCCCGTGCAGCCGCCCGACCACGTCCGGCGGCGCCACCGGCACGGCCAGCACCACATGGGCGGCGCCCTGCTCCCGTACGACCTGGCAGGCGGCGGCCGCCGTGGCGCCGGTCGCGACCCCGTCGTCCACCACGATCACCGTCCGGCCGTCGACGGCGACCCGGGGCCGCCCTTCGCGGTAGCGCCGCGCCCGCCGCAGCAGCTCCTGCTCCTCCGCGTGCTCGACCGCCGTGAGCTCCGGCTGCCGGACCCCACTGCGGCGCACGATGTCATCGCTGAGCACCCGTACGCCGCCCTCCCCGATCGCGCCGAAACCCAGTTCAGGGTGGTACGGGACCCCCAGCTTGCGCACCACGACGACGTCGAGCGGGGCGCCGAGCGCCCGCGCCACCTCGTGAGCCACCGGCACACCGCCCCTGGGCAGGCCCAGGACGACGGGCCTTTCCTCCCGCAGGTGCTCCACTGCTGGGGCGAGACGCCGTCCGGCGTCCGTACGGTCGGCGAACAACACCGTCTTCGCCTCCTCCCTGAAGAGACGGCAGACCTGTCCCCGCTGCCTGTTCTCGGCTTAGCTCTGTTCGCGGTATGCCGCAACTCGGGGCGGATGCGCGATGGGCTCCGTACACGCTGCGCTGCCGTACGGGGGTGGCTACCGTCGGTCGTATGGAACGAAGCGGCGCGGCGCTGGGCGCGGTCCTGATCGACATCGACGGAGTACTCACGGTCTCCTGGGAGCCGCTGCCCGGCGCCGTCGCGGCCATGGAGCGGCTGCGCGCCTCGGAGCGCCCCTTCGCCCTGGTCACCAACACGACCTCGCGGACTCGCGCCTCGATCGCCGAACGCCTGGCCGGGGCGGGGTTCCCCGTCACCGTCGACGACATCCTCACCGCGCCCGCCGCCACCGCCGCGTATCTGCGCGAGCACTGGCCGCGCGCCCGCTGTCTGCTGCTCAACTCCGGTGACATCGGGGACGATCTGCCGGGTGTGACGCTCGTCGACGACACGGATCCGGGCGCCGACGTGGACGTGGTCGTCGTCGGCGGGGCCGGCGACGAGTTCGGCTATCCGGCGCTCAACCGCGTGTTCCGCCACCTGCAGCGCGGAGTCCCCCTCGTGGCGATGCACCGCAACCTCTCCTGGCGCACCGCAGACGGTCTCAGCCTCGACAGCGGCGCCTTCCTCCTGGGCCTGGAGCGGGCCGCCCGGGCCGAGGCGGTGATCACCGGCAAACCGTCGGAGGCGTTCTTCGCCGCCGCGCTCGCCCACCTCGGCGCCGAGCCGTCGACGGCGCTCATGGTCGGGGACGACATCGAGTCCGACGTACTCGCCGCCCAGCACGGCGGGATCACCGGCGTCCTCGTCAGGACCGGCAAGTACACACCCGAGACCCACCGGGCGGCCACGGGCACACCCGACCACGTCATCGACTCCTTCGCCGCGCTGCCTGCCCTCCTGGACCGCCTGGCTGCGGACTCGGGCTGAGCCGAGGGCGTATCGCGGCGCGACAATGGTGGTACGGCACACGGAACGGAGGGCCGGCTTGATCACCCTGTCCGTCTGCGGCGACGTCATGCTCGGCCGCGGCGTGGACCAGATCCTGCCGCACCCCGGCGACCCGGAACTCCGCGAGAGGTACGTCAGGGACGCCCGGGACTACATCGGTCTGGCCGAGGCGCTGAACGGACCCGTCCCGCGTCCGGTCGGCTTCGCCTGGCCCTGGGGCGACGCACTGGAAGCCCTTGGGTCGGCCGCGCCCGACGCCCGCGTGCTCAATCTGGAGACCAGCGTCACGCGCAGCGGCTCGTTCGCCCCCGGCAAGGAGATCCACTACCGGATGCACCCCGCCAACCTCCCCTGTCTGTCGGCCGCCCGTCCCGACGTCTGCGTACTGGCCAACAACCACGTCCTGGACTTCGGCCGCCGCGGCCTCACGGAGACACTCGGCTCATTGGCCGGCGCGGGGATACGGACGGCCGGTGCGGGCCGGGACGCCGCCGCTGCGAGCCGCCCGGCGACCGTCCCCCTCGACGGTGGCCGACGGCTCCTGGTCTTCTCCTTCGGCATGCCGTCGAGCGGTGTCCCGCAGTCCTGGGCCGCGACCGGGTCGCGCGGCGGAGTCGGCTTCCTGGCCGGTCCTCCGGACGCCGCCGCGGCCGAAGTCACCGGCCGTATCCGGGAGATGAAGCGCCCCGGCGACCTCGTGGTGATCTCGGTCCACTGGGGCTCCAACTGGGGCTACCGCCTGCCCCCGGACCAAGTCGCCACCGCCCACGCCCTGGTCGACGCCGGAGCGGACATCGTGCATGGCCACTCCTCGCACCACCCCCGCCCCCTGGAGGTGTACCGGGGCAAGCTCGTCCTGTACGGCTGCGGGGACCTCATCAACGACTACGAGGGCATCACCGGCCACGCGCAGTACCGCGACGACCTGCGGCTCCTCTACCTCCCCTCGCTGGAGCCCGGCACGGGCCGGCTCACCGAGCTGCGCATCACTCCACTTCAGGCCAGGCGCATGCGCCTGTGCCACCCCTCGTCCGACGACTGCCGGTGGCTGCGCTCCCTCCTCGACCGGCTCTCGGAGGGCTTCCGCCCGTGCTCCGCGCCGGACCCGGAGGGCGCCCTGACGCTCCGGGCTGCCTGACGGCCGGCTCACCGACCGCGGAATTCAGCGCGTTCTCGCGACAGCGAATGCCCTTCTAGACATCTGATGTCCGATCTTGGGTAAAGTCACCCCTCAGGACCGCGAACCGAAGGGGTCAGCATGGCCGCAGCACAACCGAGTCTCAGGACACTCGTGCCCGGGGTGTCGCGCGGGACGGACGCCTCGCGGCGGGCCGCCACCACCGGCCGGATCAAGGAGTTCATCCTGGTCGAGGGGCTGTGTCCCGGGGATCTGCTGCCCACAGAGGCCGAACTCTGCGAGCGGCTCGGTGTCTCCCGCTCCAGTGTGCGGGAAGCGATCCGGACCCTGTCGACCCTCGGCATCGTCGATGTCCGCCACGGCCACGGCACCTATGTGGGCGCCATGTCGCTCGACGCCCTCGTCGAGATGCTCGTCTTCCGCGGGGTGCTGAGTCCGGGCGACGACCTGCGCGCGCTGCGTGACGTGGTCGAGATCCGCCAGGTACTCGACCACGGGATGGCCGTGCGCATCGTGGCGAGTCTGGCGGGCACCTTCAACGCCGATCTGCACGCGCTGGTGGACGAGATGGTCGCCGTGGCCGCGGAAGGGCGCACCTTCCCCGAGCAGGACCGCGCGTTCCACACCGGCCTGTTGGCACGGCTGGACAACGCGCTGGTCGGACAGCTCGTCAGCGCGTTCTGGGAAGTGCACACGGTGGTGGTGCCCACCCTGGGGCTGTCCGTCGCGGCCGACATGGATCAGACGGCGCGAGCACACGGCCTCATGCTCGACGCGGCCGAGGCAGGCGATGTCCGCGCCTTCCACGCCGCGGTCACGGCTCACTACGACCCCCTCGACAGGGCACTCGGCGCGACGAAGTCATCACCGGCGAGCAGCACGGGACCCGTCGGCTCCGGAGACCTCGCACCATGAACACAGAGCGGCGGCGGCCCGCCGCGCTGGTGGGCGCGTATGCGGCGCTGCCCGCCCTCCGTGCCGACCGGGAACGCTTCTACGAAGGGCTCGCCGGCCGGGGAATCGCTGACGGGCTGGAGATCCCGTTCCGCGACGACGGCATCGGTGAGGACATCCGGTGGCTGGCCGCACAGCTGCGCGGCCGTTTCACCCGCTCGGTGATCACCCTGATTCCCGGCACGATGGTGCGCGTGGGCGCGTCGGGCACCTTCGGGCTCGCCTCGGCGGACCAGGAAGGCCGACGGGCGGCGCTCGCGTTCCTCCGCGAGGCCCGTACGGCCGCCGAGGAGGTGAACCAGCTCACCGGCGAACAGTCGGTCACCGCCATCCACATCCACACCGCACCGTCGACGACCGCTGCCGGGGAGATGTTCGCCCGTTCCCTCGGAGAGATCGCGGCGACCGTACCCGCCGCGGGCGCCTGGTCCACCCGGCTCGTCCTGGAGCACTGCGACGCGTACACACCTGACGTCCCGGGCGAGAAGCGGTTCCTGCCGCTGGAGGACGAAATCCCCCTGGCACGCGACGGGGGAATCGGCATCGCCGTCAACTGGGGCCGTTCGGCGATCGAGGCGCGGGACCCGGGCCGGCCGCTCGCCCAGATCGAACGGCTCGCCTCCGACGGCCTGTTGGAGGGCGTGATGTTCTCGGGCGCGGGCCCGGCCGCGAACCGGTTCGGCGGACCGTGGGCGGACGCGCACCTGCCCCTCACCGAGGACGAGCCGACTTCCCTCATGGACGCCGACGAGGTACGCCGCTGTCTCCGCGCGGCCGGGGGCGCGCTCTCCTACGCGGGGGCGAAGGTCCAGGTTCCCGTCGGCGCCTCGGTCGACGAGAGGCTCACGACGGTGGACCACGTCATGCGGCTGCTGTCCGGGCCCGAGTCCGCCCCGGTACCCCCGCCCGCCGGGGCTGCCGTGCGACCCTGACCACGCGGCCTCAGCTGTCGGGGCCGGTCCCCGACGCGGGCCGGCCCCGATCGGGCGGTGGGGACGCGTCTCTGTCCATGTCTGCGAGGGGAGCCGTTCATGACCACGGCGAAAGACCTGTTCATCATCGCCATGGACCCGGAGCGTCCGGTGGGACAGGGTGACCTGTCGCTCGCGCTCGCGGGAGCCGAGCTGATCGATCTCATCGACGCGGGAGCGGTTGCCGTGGACGGCGACCGCATCGTGCCGGGTGCCCCGCCGGTGCTGGACGACCGGCTCATGAGCGAGGCCGCGGCGGGGCTCACCCGGCAGCCGCCGTACGAGCGGATCGAGGACTGGCTCTGGCGCCGGGGCCGAGACCTCTCGGCCGCGTACCAGGCCACCCTGGAGGAGGACGGCGAGCTGACGCGGAGGCGGAGCGGCCGGCTGCCCTTCGGCCCGGAACGCGTGGAGCCGGTCGACACTCCCGCGCACCGCCGGTCGGCCGAGCGCTGGAGGGAGGAGGAGCCCGTCCTGGCCGCTCTCGCCTCCGCGGTGGGCATCGACGGCGAGCAGTCCGGCGACGAGCCCGGCTTCGACGACGAGGCGGTGACGACCGTGGTGGCGGTGGTCCATGACGCGCTGATGGAGCTGGAGGCCGTACGGCAGCGGCGGTCCATCGAGAAGGCGGCCTTCGCCAACGTCTGGCGCGGACTGTGAGTCGCGGGCCGCGCGGCGCACACCGCGAGCGTCCCGGCGTACCGGCGGCACCGTCCTGTGCGACACCGCAGAAGCACTCCTGGACGCCTGAGCCATCGGGCCTCGGGCGAGGCGGGTGACCGGGGTGGGTAACGGACTTGACGGCGACTCCTTGCTGCGGAAGGTGCGGCTGATCCTGGGCGCCTTCGGCACCGGGGCGCCCGTGCTCGGTCTGTCGGAGCTGGCGCGGCGGACCGGGCTGGCGAAGACCACGGTGCACCGGGTGGCCACCGAGATGGTCGGTGTCGGCCTGCTGAACCGGCACGGCCGCCGCTACGAGCTGGGCTCGCTGCTCTTCGAGCTGGGCCAGCGCGTCCCCCGGACCAGGGCCCTTCGGCTGATCGCTGCCCGGTACCTCGAAGACCTGGCGCTGACCACCCGGGAGACCGTGGTGCTCTCCTTCCCCGGTGACCAGGACGTCCTCTTCGTCGAGAAGTACTTCAGCCAGCGGGGCGGCGGCGTCGCCGTGACCCAGGTGGAAGGCCGGGTGCCGTTCCACTGCGGGGCGTCGGGCAAGACCCTGCTGGCTTTCGGCGACCCCGCGATACGCGAGCGTGTCATGGCGTCACCGCTGCGCCGCCGTACTCCGTGGACCATCACGGAGCCCGCGCGGCTGGAGGCCGAGCTGGACCAGACACGTCGGCAGGGTTACGCCATCGACCGTCAGGAGCTCGTCGTCGGGTACGGGGCGGTCGCCGCGCCGGTCTTCGCCAGGGGTGTCGCCGTGGCGACGTTCACCGTGACCGGGCCGATCGACCGGCTGGACGTGCCACGGCTCGCGCCCGTGGTCACAGCGGCCGGCCGCGCGGTGACACGGGATTTCGAGTCCGTGAACGACTGAACACGGAACATCCCCCACAACATCCACCCACAGCTCGCCGACAACTCGCCGACAACATCGCCAACCTTTCGGTCCGTTGACCGGACCAATGCCATTTCCCCCGCCGGAGTCCTCGCGAACAATCCATGAGCAGCCGGGCCGCAGTCGTCGACCTGTTCCGGAGCTGCGGTTGGAGGGTGAGCATGGCGGATACGAATGGTGTGCCTCGTGAGGTGCGCAGGGCGGTGCTGGCCAGCCTGGTCGGCAGCACGCTGGAGTGGTACGACTTCTTTCTCTACGGCACCGCTGCCGCCCTCGTCTTCAACACCCTTTTCTTCCCCACCTTCGATCCGCTGGTGGGCACGATCGCCGCCTTCGGCACCAACGCGGCGGGCTTCCTCGCCCGGCCGCTGGGCGGAATCGTCTTCGGGCACTTCGGCGACCGGATCGGCCGCAAGTCGGTGCTGGCCGTCACTCTCGGCATCATGGGCGTCGCGACCTTCCTGATCGGCGTACTGCCGAGTTACGCCACCATCGGGGTGTGGGCCCCGGTGCTGCTGGTGGTGCTGCGGATCGTGCAGGGCATCGCCGCCGGCGGCGAGTGGGGCGGCGGCGTACTGATCGTCAGCGAACACGCACCGGACCACCGCCGCGGCTTCTACTCGGCCTGGAGCCAGACCGGGGTGGGACTCGGGTTCGTGCTCTCCGCGTCGGCGTACTCGCTGGTCCACGCCCTGGCCGGCACGGAGTCCTTCCTCGCGTGGGGCTGGCGGATCCTGTTCATGTCCGGCATCCTGCTCGCCGCGGTCGGGCTGGTGATCCGGCTCCGGGTCATGGAGACACCGGCGTTCCGGCAGAGGACTCCGGAACCCGAGAAGACCAGGGCCCCGATCCTCGACGTCATCCGCAGCCACCCCAAGTCCGTACTGATCACCTTCGGCGCGCGCATCGCGGAGAACGGCGCGATCTACGTCTTCCTCACCTTCTGCCTCACGTACGCGACCAAGATCGGGCTGAACGGCGGTCTCGTGCTCTCCGCGGTCGTGGTGGGCATGCTGTTCGAGTCGTTCGCGATGCCGGTGTGGGGGGCGCTCTCCGACCGCGTCGGACGCCGTCCGGTCTATATGGGTGGTGCGATCGCGATGATCGTGTGGGCCTACCCGTTCTTCGCGATGTTCGACTCGGGCAATCCTGTGCTGGTGTTCCTGGCCGTGTTCGTGGCGGCCGTGGTCTGCCACGGCGCGATGATCGGCACCCAGCCGGCGCTCTTCACCGAGCTGTTCGACAGCCGGGTGCGCTACAGCGGGGTCGCCTTCGGGCACGAGCTCGCCTCGATGGTCGCCGGCGGGTTCTCCCCCATCATCGCCACCGCGCTGCTCGCCTGGGCGGGCGCGTCCTGGCCGATCTCGCTCTTCCTGATCGGTATGGGCGTGGTCACCGTCGTCGCCCTCGCGTTCGCTCCCGAGACCCGCGCGCAGGCCCTCGACGAGGGCGAGATGCCGCAGGAAGCCACAGCGGCGGCCGCGGCCCGAACCACCTGACCGGCGCGCTCAGCCCGCCGTCCCGGCTTCGGCACCCCGATCCACCACCACCAGTTCCCCGATCACAGGAAGGAGGCTGTTCATCCATGCCATCGACCAGTGCCGTTCCGCGGTCACCCGAATCCTTGGCGCACGAGGCGCTGACCCGCTACCTGGAGCTCTGTGACGTTCCCCGGCCGCCGGACACGACAGGCCGCCTGGAGGATCTGTTCACCCCGGACGCCGTGTGGGAGGGCGTCGGGCCGCTCTACGCCGCGAAGTTCGGCCGGACGACCGGCTCCGGGGCCATCGCGGCGATGCTCTCGGCCCATCTGCCCCCGAACGGGCGATTCCAGGCGAACGTTCACCTGCTCCACCACGGCACGACCCACGCCGCATACAACGAGGTCCGCGGGAAGTGGCTGATGCAGCAGCTGACCCGGTACGAGTCCGGTGCGGCCGAACTCGTCTTGGCCCGGCTGGAGCTGGACTTCCGGATCGAAGACAACAGCGAAGAGGACAGCCGAGGGGACGCCGAAGGGGGCAGGGCTCTGATCTCCCACTTCCGCACCCGGCGGGTCTTCGACGCGGAGCTGGGCCCGGCCCTGGCGACCGGTCTCCAGGAGGTGACAACGCGATGACGGCGCGGGACGGCCGGGCGATGCTCCTCACCTGCTACCGGGACATCCGTGACTACGGCTGGCACCACGTGGATCTGTTCCTGCACGACCGCGACGGCAGGGAACTGAACTGGGTCCATTGGCAGACCGCGGAGGAGGGCCCCGCCGGAGCGGACGCCGCCTGCGCCGCCGTCGAGCCCACCCTGCGCAGAACCACCGAGTGGCAGCACGGGATCCGGGCCGACGGAAGCGACTACTGGACGGCAGCCGCCGTATGGGACGACCGGGCCGAACCCACGAACTCAAGGGGAATGACGGAATGAACACACCAGCTACAACCGGCCGCACCGGCGGCGACACAGCCGGCCTGGTCGGGCACGACCGGGTGGATGTCTCCCTCTACACGGACCCGGAGGTGTTCGAGGCGGAGATGGACCGGGTGTTCCACCGGACCTGGGTGTGGGTGGCGCACGAGAGTGAGATCCCGCGGGCCGGGGATTTCAAGAAGGCGGTGGTGGGCCGTCAGCCGGTCATCGTGACGCGGGACCGGCGTGGCGGAATCAACGTTCTGCTCAACCGGTGCCGTCACCGCGGGGCGAGCCTGTGCGAGACGCCCAAGGGCAACGGGAACGGTTTCACCTGTCCGTATCACGCGTGGTCGTATGCGCTGGACGGGAAGCTGCGGGGCATCCCGTACCCGGACGGCTACGAGGATGTGCTGGAGAAGAAGGACCTGGCGCTGCACCGGCTGAAGGTGGACAGCTACGCGGGGATGGTCTTCGCCTGTCTCGATCCCGGTGTGGAACCACTGGCGGACTTCCTGGGACCGGCCAGGCGCTGGATGGACCTGTTCATGAAGCAGGGAGCCGGATACCCGGTCAAGGTGCAGGGCGAGCACACGTTCCGTTTCCGGGGCAACTGGAAGATCCAGCTGGAGAACACCACCGACGGCTACCACTTCCCGATCGTGCACCGGTCCTGGATGTCGTCGGTCGACGCCGAGACGGCGGACATGCTGTCGTTCATGACCGACGAGAAGGCGGTCACGCACTCCCTCGGCAACGGACACAGCGTCATGATCATGGTGCCCGAACACGTCGACCTCGACGAGGACGACGGCACCGAGCCCCTGCAGGAGCGCTTCGCCCATATCGTCGACGACCTCTCACGCGACTTCGAACCTGCGGAGGTACGCCGCATCGTGCGCTCGATGCACGGCGCGGGATTCAACCTCAACCTGTTCCCCAACGTCGCGATGTCGATGTCCTTCCTGCGGGTATTGCGCCCGCTCTCGGTGACCGAGACCGAAATACGGCACCTGGCCCTGGGCCTCGACGGCGGACCGGAGATCGTCAACCGCGAACGCCTGCGGATCCACGAACACTTCCAGGGACCGTTCGGATTCGGCACGTCCGACGACTCCGAAGCCTGGGACCGGGTCCAGCGCGGCGCAGCGGCCGGGCCCGGCCTCCCGATCCTCGTCAACCGCGGGCTCTCGCGCGAGACGGAAGACCAGAACGGCGACCGCACCGCCCACTCGACCGACGAGACAGGCATGCGCGAGGCATACGCGATGTGGAAGAAGATGATGACCGATGACCAGTGAACACGCCATCGCACGACCGGTGTTGGGGCTCACCGACCCCCGGGCCGTCGCGGCCGTCGAGCTGATCTGGCGCGAGGCCCGGCTCCTGGACAACAAGCGGTACCAGGAGTGGGACCGGCTGTGGGCCCCGGGTGGCACGTACGTCATCCCCATCGACCCCGACACCGACGACTTCGCGGCCACCCTGAACATGGTCTACGACGACGACCGGATGCGCCGGATGCGCATCGAACGCCTCACCACCGGATACTCCATCTCCGCGGTGGCCGCCGCGCGCACCGTACGGACCGTGTCCCGCTTCGTCGTCACCGCCGCCGACGACCACACCGTCGAGCTCAGCTCCGCACAGGTACTCGTCGGCCACAAACACGACACGACCCAGGTACTCGCAGCGGACCTCACCCACCGCATCCGTGTCGACGGACCCGAGCCGCTGATCCAGACGAAGATCATCCGGCTCGTCAACTCCGAGAACGCCGTCAACGCGTCCGGCTTCCTGCTGTAGATGAGGCGAGGATGATCAGAGTCACGGTCAGCGAGACAACGGCCGAAACCAGCAAGGTGAAGTGCTTCCGGCTGCGGCGCAGCGACGGCCGCCCGTTCGCGCCGTACGAGGCGGGGGCGCATGTGGACGTCCTGGGCCCCGGTGGGACCACCAGGCAGTACTCACTGTGCGGCCCGCCCGACGAGACCGGCTCCTATCTGATCGCGGTCAAACGGGAGGACTGCTCCCGGGGCGGCTCCGCAGCGCTGCACGACCAGGTCGATGCGGGCGACGAACTCACCATCAGCGAGCCGCGGAACCTCTTCGGCATCGAGCCGACGGCGAGCCGGCACATGCTGGTCGCGGCCGGCATCGGCATCACGCCGCTGCTGAGTATGGCGTACCGACTACGCCGTACGGGAAGCCCGTTCAGGTTGCACTACTTCGCCACCGGCCGGGAGAGCGCGGCGTTCGTACCGCTGCTGGAGAGCGCGGAGTTCGCCGCCGACACCGAGTTCCACTTCGGGCTCGGGCGCGGCGAACAGCCCGGAGTGCTGGCCGAAGCACTGTCGCACGCTGACTCCGGAACGCACGTCTACACCTGCGGTCCCAAGGAGTTCATGCAACGGGTCGCCGATGCGGCGGCCGGGACGCCCGCGGCGGACCACGTCCACTTCGAGCACTTCCAGGCGCTGGAGCCGACGGCCGATGCGGGCGGCGAGTTCGAGGTGGAGCTGGACACCGGTGAGGTATTCCGTGTCCCGCCCGGACGCAGCATCGTCGAGGTGCTGGAGGACGGCGGCATCATGGTCGACACGTCCTGCCGCGAGGGCATCTGCGGCACCTGTGTGCTCACGGTCGTCGACGGGGTGCCGGAACATCGCGACAACTGTCTGACCCGCAAGGAGAAAGAGGCGGGCGACCAGATCGCCGCGTGCGTGTCACGGGCCAGGACGGACCGCCTGGTGCTGGAACTGTAGCCCGCCTCGTCAACGAACCAGGTGACAGGGGACGTCCCGGTATGAATACCCCGGGGCGTCCCCGGAAGGAGAGACACCCGATGCGGGCAGTACCGCATGAGAGGACCCTGTCCGCCCTGGCGGAACGGCTTGCCTCGGGCGAGCTGAGCCCCGGCGATGTGGTCGGCGGCGCACTGGAACACCTCGACCGTACGGAGCCCGAGGTGCGGGCATGGGTACGGGTCGACCGCGCCGGGGCGCTGTCCGCCGCCCGGCAGCTCGGTGCCGGGCCGGCGGGCGGGCCCCTGCGCGGGATCCCGTTCGGGGTCAAGGACATCGTCGACGTTCGTGGCCTGCCCACCGAGTGCGGATCCCCGCTGCGGCGCGGCCGGGTGGCAGGTGCCGACGCTCCGCTGGTCGACGCGCTCAGGAGACTCGGTGCCGTGCCCCTGGGCAAGACGGTCACCACCGAGTTCGCCTACTTCTCCCCCGGCCCCACCAGGAATCCGCACAACACGGCGCACACGCCCGGTGGTTCATCCAGCGGTTCCGCGGCTGCCGTCGCGGCGGGTGTGGTCCCCCTGGCTCTCGGCAGTCAGACCGCCGGCTCGCTGATCCGGCCGGCAGCGTACTGCGGTGTCGCGGGGTTCGTGGCTCCGGTCGGGGGCCCACTCGACACCACGGGGTTCGTGGGCCTGTCCCACAGCCTCGACGCGGCCGGGCTGCTCACCGCCACCGTCGCCGATCTCCGGTTCGCCTACGCGGCACTGACCGGCGCCGACCCGCTCGGCGGCCCTTCCGAACCGCCCGCGCACCCGAGGCTGGCGGTGTGGCCTGGCACCGAACTGGCCGAGATCGCAGCTGACATGCGAGCCGCTCTGAGGCTGGCCGCCGATGACGCCGTGGCGAGCGGCGCGGTGCTGGTCGAGGTGGACTGGGCCGCGCTGACTCCCCGGCTGGTCGAGGCCCACACCACCGTCATGGCGTACGAGGCCGCTCGTAGCCTGGCGCCGGAGAGCGCCCGCCCTGACCGGCTGAGCCCACAGCTCAACGAGCTTCTGGCGCACGGGCGCAGCATCACGGCCGGGGACTACCACCGCGCGCTGTCCGTCGCCGAGGAGGGTCGCGCCGGGATGCTGTCACTGCTCACCGATGTCGACGCCGTCCTCGGACCGGCCGCCCCGGGGCCCGCGCCGAAGGGGCTGGCGGCCACCGGCTCCCCCGTACTGAGCCGGCCGTGGCAGCTCCTCGGTCTGCCGGCCCTGTCCGTACCGGGTCACCTGGACCGCCGTGGCATGCCGCTGGGGGTGCAGCTCATCGGGCATCCGGACCGCCCGGAACAGCTCTTCGCCCTCGGTCACGCCGTCGAACTGGCCGCCCGCGCACGGCAGTAGCCGAAACGTGGGCGGCCGCCGGGGGAGCGGGCGGTTCAGTCGGATACGGACTGCGGTTCGCCGATGCCGGGGCCGGCCGGGGAGCACCTGGCCCGCTCCGGCCGGAGGAGAGTGTCCAGGGCGAGCGCCACCGTCCCGGGCTGTTCCACCGCGAGGTGTCCGCAGTCGACCGTCCGCAGAGTGGCGTGCGGGATACCGGCCGCGAGTTCCTCGGCGTGGTGCGGTGGCGTGGCTGTGTCCCGGGAGCCGCCGATGACCAGGGTGGGCACCGTGATGTGTGTCAGCTCGGCCCGCAGGTCATAAGCGGCGAGGGCGTCGCAGCAGGCCGCGTACCCCATGGGGTCGGCGTCGGCGAGGTTCTTCAGCAGCGCCCGGCCGAGAGGTGTGCCGGCCTGGCGCGGATCGGCGAACCAGCGTCCTGGGCTGGTGGCGAGCAGAGGCTCCGTGCCCTTCAGCCGTACCAGCTCGGCACGCTCCCGCCAGGGCCGCTCCTCTCCGAAGTGGGCGGACGTGCAGATCAGGGCCAGTGAGGCGACCCGCCCGGGACAGCGGGCCGCGATCCACGCGCCGATGGCACCGCCCAGGGAGATGCCCGCGTAGTGGAACTCGTCGTAGGCCAGCTCATCGGCCATGGCCAGGACCAGCTGCGCGAGATCCTCCACCGTCGTCCGTCCGGGCCCGGTGTCCCGCAGCAGGGCGGCCGGGGAGCCGCCATGGCCGGGAAGGTCGAAGCGCAGCACGCGGAAGTCCGTGGCCGGCGCGGTCAGGTGCGGCTCCCAGACCGTCGTCGACGTGCCCAGGGAGGGGCCGAGGATCAGCAGGGGTGCGTCCGCGGGCCCGGAGATCTCGTGGTGCAGGAGGCGGCCGGGGGTCACCGCGCACCGGCCGCCAGATCGGACGGGTGCTGAGCCAGCGGGGTGATGTCGATGGTCATGAACGGGAAGAGCGGCAGGTTCCACAGGATGCGATGCAGTTCCTCGTTGTCCGCCACATCGAAGATGCTCAGGTTGGCGTACTGTCCGGCGCACCGCCAGATATGGCGCCAGGTACCCGACTTCTGCAATTCCTGACAGTACGTCTTCTCCCGCTCCACCAGGTCTACTCGGACCTGTTCGTCCAGGTCGCGGGGTATCTCGACGTTCATCTTCACTGCGAAGAGCATGCCTGTGTCCTCTGCCGGGGCCGATCGGTTCGCTTGTTGTGTCACGCCTTGTCGAGCACGAAGTCGTAGGTGACTTCGCGGCCGTCGCCGTCCGCCGCGGGGGCGGGGTCGAGGATCAGCTCCGGCTTCACCGCGGAGGCGATGTCGTCCTGGACGTGGCTGCCGCCCTTGAAGTACAGCTGGGTGGTGACACGCTGGTGTCCGGGGGCCGACACCTTCAGGTGGAGGTGCGCGGGGCGCCACGCGTGCCAGCCCGCGGCGGCGATGAGCCGGCCGCAGGAGCCGTCGGTGGGAATCCGGTAGGGCGCGGGCTCGATGGTGTGGATCCTGAAGTTGCCCCGGTCGTCGGCTATGACCGTGCCGCGCAGATTCCACTCGGGCAGACCGGGGGCGAACTGCGCGTAGTAGCCCTCGTTGTCGGCGTGCCACATCTCGATCGTGGCGCCCGCCAGCACGGTGTTGTCCACGGATGTGACCTGCCCCTGGAAGAGGAGCGGGGTGCCTTCCTCGTCGTCGCGCATGGGGAGGGTCGCGTCGGCGGGCAGACGCGGGGCGTCCGGGACGTAGTACGGGCCCTCGATGGTGCCCTTGCTGCCCTCCCGGCTCTCACCCGCGACCTCCTCGACCACGTGCTCGATCCATACGTCGAGGAAGAGCGGCCACTCACCGTCCTGGCCGACCTGGATCAGCCATGCCTTGAGGGCGTCGTACTCGGCGTAGGTGACCTGGTGGCGCCGGATGACGGCGTGTGTGGCGGCGAGGAGTTCGGAGACCAGGGTGTCCACACGGCGGGTGTCGGTGCCGGCGGCGCCGGAGTTCTGCTTCGCATGCGTACGGAACCGCTCGGTGGCGGCGGCTCCGGAGGCGGCCGCGGTGGCCTGCTCGGCGGGCTGGTCGGCGGGCTGGTCCGTGATGATGTCGGTCACTGTGCCGTTCCTTGTCTGTCGGTCGTCCTGCGGCGGATGCGCCGGTCAGCGGTCCTGGCGGTAGCGGGCCAGCTTGTCGGGGTCGATGTCGATTCCGAGTCCGGCACCCTCGCGGATCCGCAGGGTGCCGTCCGCGATGGTGAGCGGCTCGGCGAGGAGGTCATCGGTCATGTCGAGGAAGTTGGACAGCTCACCGGCGTGCGCGGAGGACGCGCGGTGGGCGGCCCCGAAGGCCACCGTGCACAACGTGCCCAGCTGGCCGTCGATCTGATTACCCATCACCACCTCGACGCCCAGCCCCTCGCACTGGTGCAGGACACGCTGGGAGGTGGTGAACCCCGTGCGGGCGGTCTTGATGCTGATGGCGGTGGCGGAGCCGCCGAGGAGTTCACGCGTCACCTCGGCGGGGCGTGTCGCGCTCTCATCGGCGATGAAGGGGACGGGGCACTGGGCGACCAGCCGGCGCCGTCCCAACACGTCGTCGGCGGGGCAGAGTTCCTCGGCGAAGGTCAGACCGAGATCGGCCATCTCCCGCAGGGCACGCGCCGAGTCGGACGCGCTCCAGCCCCGATTGCCGTCGATGTAGAGCTCGGTCTCCGGGCCCAGCGCCTCGCGCAGCGCCCGACAGGCTTCGACGTCGGCGCGGTAGGGCTGCCGGCCGACCTTCACCTTGAACGTGGTGATGCCGTAGGTGTCCCGGATCCGTTCGGCCTCGGCGACCATGCGGTCGGTGGGCGCGAACCCGACCATGTGACTCACCCGCATACGGTCGGTGTAGCCGCCGAGCAGTCCGGAGACCGGCAGGCCCGCGGCCTGACCGAGGATGTCCCACAGGGCCATGTCGACGGCCGCCTTGGCAGTCGGGTTGCCGACGGTCCGGTCGAGCCTGCCGTGGACCGCTTCTCGCTCCAGGGCCGTCAGCCCCAGGATCTGCGGCGCGAAGATCTTGTCGATCACCGCGACGATCGATTCCTGGGTCTCGCCGTAGGTGTAGGGGCGGGGCGGGGCCTCGGCGGTTCCGGTCAGCCCCTGGTCGGTGTGCACCCTCACCAGGACGTGGTCGGCGCTGTGCACCTCACCACTCGCGAATTTCAGCGGCTTCTTGTAGGGAATGGCAAAGGGTACGGCCTCCACCTTGACGATCTTCATGCCGCTCCTTCAAGAAATATGTCGTTCCGTTCGAGCACTTTCAGGAGATTCCGCAGCAGCGGCGACGTGTCATCGGTCCGCCAGGCCAGGTCGAGCCGGACGGACAGCGCGCCTTCGATCTCCTTGCACAGCACCCCTTCGCGGGGTGCGGAGCGGATCGAGTCCGGGAGCACGGCGACACCGAGGCCCGCGGCGACCAGCGCCAGGGCGGCCGAGGTCTCGGTGACCTCGTAGGCGCAGTGCGGAGCGAAACCGGCGGCAAGACAGCTGCGTACGACCAGGTCGTGGACGACGGAGCCGAGCGTGGCCCCGTACATGATGAAGTTCTCGTGCCGCAGCTGCTCGACCCGTACGGACCCGGCGCCGGCAAGCCAGTGCTCCGCGGGGACGGCCGCGACCAGGGGTTCGGCGGCGATGGGGCGGTGGGTGATCCCGTCCTCCCGCACCGGCGGGCGGAGGACTCCGACATCGATGCGCCGCTCGGCAAGTCCCTTCTCCTGGGCGGGCGTCAGCATCTCGGTGTGCACCTCCAGCAGTACGTGCGGCATCTCCAGCTTCACCAGCCGTGCCAGTGAGGGCAGTTGGCGGTACGAGGCGGATCCGGTCAGGCCGATCCGGAGTACTCCCTCCGTGCCTGAGGTGAAGCGCCCGACTCTGGCCACCGCGTCGTCGACGGCTTTGAGGATCCGCTGCACATCGGTGCGGAACACCTCGCCGGCGCCGGTCAGGGTGACCTGCCGGGTCGTGCGGGTGAACAGCTCCACACCCAGTTCCGTCTCCAGGCGGCGAATCGCCTGGGACAGTGGCGGCTGGGCCATGTGCAGCCGTTCAGCGGCCTTTCCGAAATGACGCGTTTCGGCGACGGCCACGAAATACCGAAAGTGCTTGAGTTCCATCAAAAGCCCCCTCGAATGCACCTCAGCTTAGAGCCGGATTCCGGGCACGACCAATATCGGTTCAGCGGGTATTAAGACGCCGGCGATATCAATGCCGCCGGGCCGGCCACGGGCGAATACCCGCGGCCGGCACAGCGGTCGTCCGCCTCATGCGGCGGGGTCGAGCCGGTGGAAGCGCCGGTTGAAGTAGACGAGGCTGTCGCCGCCCTGCCGGATGGTGATCCGCTCGGTCTCCACGAACATCACGGTGTGCGAGCCCGTGGGCCTGCGGTCGCGAATGGTGCCGACCATGCTGACGAGCGCGTCGCGGAGTACGGGGACGGTCTCGTCGGGCTCCCAGATGTCCCAGGAGAAGCGCTCCGCCATCGGCACCTTCGTGGCGCCGGAGAAGTGCAGGGCGAGTTCCTCGTGTTCGCCGCCGAGCACGTTCAGGCAGACGCGGCTGTTGGCGCTGAACAGATCGTGCGTGGCGCTGCTCCGGTTCACACAGACCAGCACGGTGGGGGGCGAGTCGGTGACCGAGCACACCGCGCTGACCGTGATTCCGCACCGGCCGCCGGCGCCGTCCGTGGTGAGGATGTTGACGGCTGCCGGCAGGTGCGCCATCGCCTCACGGAAGTCCGCCCGGGTCGGGCTCGTAGTCGTCATCACGTGTCATCTCCTCGAGCGATGCGTTGCTTGACTGCCGGGTCGGGCGGTCTTTCCCGTCTGCTCTCCCCGGCCGGGCGCGCGTCAGCGCATGTACAGGCCGCCGTTGACGTCCCAGCAGGCTCCGGTCACCGATCCCGCGTGCTCCGCGGCCAGCAGGGCGACCGCGTCGGCGACGAACCGGGGCGAGAGCAGGTCGCCCACCGGGATGTTCTCCTTCATCCCCTCGATCCGCTCCGGCCCGACGATCTCGTACACGGCGGGTACGTCGAGCGGCCCCGGGGACACCGCGTTCACGGTCACCCCCCGGTTCGCCAGATCGCGTGCGAAGACCTTGGTCAGGGTGGCGACGCCGCCCTTGGCCGCCGCGTAGTGCGCACCGGTGGCCGTACCGCCGTTCTGGCCCGCGAGCGAGGCGACGTTGACGATGCGGCCGTACCCGCGGCTCGCGAAGTACGCCCCGAACACCTGACTGCCGAAGAACGCACCGTCGAGGTTGGTCGACACGACGGACGAGAAGCTCTCCGGCGTGATGTCCATCAGCGGCTCGGCCTTCGAGACCCCCGCGTTGTTCACCAGCACATGGACCTCGCCCCAGCGTGCGGTGATCGCGTCCCTCACCCGCTCGAAGTCGGCCTTGATCCGTACGTCGAGACACAGCCCGGCAGCGGTCCCGCCGCTGGGATCCAGTGCGGACGCGGCCCGTTCGGCCCGCTCGCCGGAGAGGTCGGTGAGCGCGACCCGGTAGCCCTGCTCGTGCAGCCGGGCCGCGATCACCTGTCCGAGGCCGCCGGCCGCGCCGGTCACCACGGCGACCGCGGAGCCCGGTCCGAGCCTGCTGTGTGCGGTCCTGGCGGGCGGACCGCCGGTGCCGGAGGTCACTGTCCCGCCTCCCCCGCCATGCTCGCGGGCGTGGTGAGCGGACGGCCGATACGGGCCTCGACCTGGGCGTAACGCCACAGGGAGTGTTCGCCGACCCGCGTGGTCCTGAACAGGTTGCAGGCAGCGGCGACGGTCTGCTGGTCGGGGACGTCCGCGAGGATGTACGACGTCCAGGGCCAGGAGGCGGACGGGCCGACCATGTGCTGGTCGTCGTCCATGTCACCGATGACCGTGACGCCGGGCAGTTCGCCCAGCGCGGTCATCATGCCGGTGAACGCCTCCCACACCGCGCCGCCCTGTCCGGTGGGAAGGTCGAAGAAGTTCTGGTTGATACCGATGCAGAAGAGCACGCGGAGCGGGGTCGCGGGTGTTTCGGACATGGTTTTCCTTAGCTCTCGGGAGGGCCTGCGCCCTCGGCGGGACTGGGTCACACAAAGCCGGGGAAGGGCTTGACGCCCGTCAGGACGGCCCCGGCGCCGTCGTACATGCCCTCCGTCAGGAAGGCGTGCTGGGGCACCACCGACGCGTCACGCAGATAGCGCTGCATCGGGTTGCCCGCGTGGATGGCCGCGGTCCCGCACACGTTGTAGGCGGCGCGTACGACGTCGAAGCCGACCTTCGCGGCGTGGGCGGCGGCGAGCCGGAGCAGACCGGTCTGCTCGTCCGTTGCGGTCGCACCGCCTGCCACGGCTTCGTACACCTCGTCGGTCATCTCGTAGAAGAAGGCGCGGACCGATCGCAGCTCCGCCTCCGCCCTGGCGACCGCGGTACGGAAGTACGGGCGGTCGGCGGGGACCGGGGCGCCGGTGATCCCGCCCGCGCCGCTGCCGACGCGGATGGCGTGGTCGAGTGCGGCACGTGCGACGCCCAGGTTGACCACGGCCAGCACCTGCGCGGCGTACGCGACCGTCGGATAGCGGTAGAGGGGTTCGTCGACGGTCGGCTCGCCGCCGCGCACGAACGTCCACTCCTCGGGGACGGTGACACCGTCGACGCTGAGGTCGTGGCTCCCGGTCCCTTCGAGACCGACCACGTCCCAGTTCTCCACGATCTCGACCTGGCTGGGCCGGAGCACCGCGGTCCGCGGCTTGCCCGGCCCCTCGCCGCCCACCCCGATCCCCACGCCCAGGACATCGGCGCCCTTGCACCCGCTGGAGAACTTCCAGCGCCCGCTGACCTTGAAGCCGCCGTCGACAGGCTCGGCCGGCTGGAGCGGGAAGAGCCCGCCCGCGAACACCACGTCGGGGCCGTCCGCGTACAGGTCGGCCTGGGTGTCCAGCGGCAGGGCCGCGAGATAGACCGAGGCGGAGCCGAAGCTGGCGACCCAGCCCGCCGAGCCGTCCACCTCGGAGATCCGCTCGATGGCGCGGAGAAAGTCACTCGGCGGCAGCGCGTCACCGCCGAAGCGCTTCGGGGTGGCGGCGCGGTAGATGCCGGTCCGCTTGAACTCCTCGATCATGTCGCGCGGCACATGGTGCCCTGCGGTGAATTCTGCGCGCCGCCTGGCCACTTGCGCCAGCGTATCCTCGAAGGTCAGCACACGGGTCTCCTCGTTCTTCGGTGTGGGGCTCCCTGTCGGCGAGTGCACTTCGAGGTTATTTCCGCGACCGGATATCCCGCCATGGGGATTCACTTGGCGTGGTTGTGCGTAATTCCCGTACCGGGGTAAGGAATTCTTTACGCGCCGGAGCCGAACGGGAGCGCGAAGGAGAAGACCGCACCCTGAGGTTCGTTCTCGGTCGCGCTGATGCGGCCGCGGTGCCGGGTGATGATGCGGTGGCTCAGCGCAAGACCGATGGCGTTTCCGTTCTCCTTCGAGGTGAAGACACCCTCGAAGATCTGGCCGCCGGGGATGGCGGAGAGTCCTTGGCCGTGGTCGAGGACGGTGAGTTCGGCGTGGTCGTCGGCCGAGCGTCGCGTACTCAGCTCGACTCTCCGCCGGTCTTCCGGCCATCGGGACATCTCGTCGATCGCGTTGAAGGCGAGGTTCATGACGACCTGTCCGATGAGGACGTTCTCGCAGCGGACCGGAAGCGGCTCGTCGGCGAGGTCGAGGGTGAGAACGACGGAATGCTGAGCGGCCCGTAGTTCGATGAAGTAGAGGCAGTCGGCGACGATCGTGTTGAGGTCGATGAGCTGCTCGGACTGTTCGAGTCGCACCACGTACTGCCGCAGGCTCTTCAGGATCCGGCTCGCCCGGCCGATCTGCCGTGTGGCGTTGTCGAGCCCCCAACTCACCGACGCACCCGCCCCCGGGGCGGAGTCCAGCCTGCCGCGCGCGCCCTCGACGAAGTTGAAGGCGGCCGCCAGGGGCTGGCTGACCTCGTGTGCGACGGCCATGGCCATGTCCCCCATGGCGTTGTAGCGGGCCAGGTAATTGAGGTGCTGGGTGTCCCTTCGGTGTTCCTCCTCCGCGCGCACCCGGTCCGAGATGTCGTGGAACAGCAGCAGATGCCCGCGCAGATCGCTCTCGATCTCGATGTACTGACAGGTCCCGGCGTACCACCGGGGAGCACCGCCGGGGGCGGCGAGCCGATACCGCGAGTCCTGGGGCGGCGAGCCCGTCAGCGTCCGTGCGACGACCTCGTTCAGCTCCGCGTACGACGCCGCGTCGCAGTACTCCCCGAAGTCGGATCCGCGCAGCTCGGCGATATCCATGTCCAGCAGCTTCGCGGCCGACTCACTGGCGAAGGTCACCGTTCGGTCGTCGTCCAGGACGACGATGCCTTCGTCGAGGTTGCGCAGAAACGCCTGGAGCCGGCCCTCGGTCCTGAACAGGTCGCGCTGGGTCGCCTTCTCCTCGGCGATGTCCCGGAACTGGACCATCACGATGGGGCGGGACGGCAGGTCGACCCGGATCGCGATGGCTTCGGTGAGGACCTCGTCGCCCCGTTTGGAGCGGTAGCACCACTCGGTGGCGCTCTCCCCGTGGTCGACGGCCCGTTGCAGCCAGGCCACACCGATCTCGCGCCTGTACTGCCGGGCGTTGCCGCTCATGTCCGGAGCCTTGAGCGGTTTCAGCTCGTCGACCGTGAACTCCAGCAGCTCACAAGCCGCTCTGTTCGCCCAGACGATCTCTTTGGTCTCGGCGTCGTGCACCAGCACGCAGTACTTGAGTGCCTGTACCAACGCCTGGTAGTCGGCCGGTTCCGGAGGGCGCATAGGGGTTCCTCGTGGTTACGGGGTCGGCAGCCGCAGCCCCGCCCGGAGCACATCGCGCACCAGGGTGGCGATGGACTCCGCCCCGGTCTTCTCCCGTATACGGGTGCGGTGCACATCGACGGTCTTCGCGCTGATGCCGAGCCGGGCGGCGATGTGTTTGCTGGGCGCCCCGTCGATCACCAGATCCAGGACCTCGCTCTCGCGGGACGTCAGGCCGTCGAGGCGCTCCAGGAGGCCGCGCCGCCGGGCCGCCGCCGCGAACCGTTCCTCGGCGGTGCGCAGCGCCGACTGAACGACCTCGATCATGTGCTGCGGGTCGTAGGGCTTCTCCAGGAAGTCCACGGCCCCCCTCTGCAGCGCCCGCACCGACATCCTGATGTCACCGTGGGCGGAGACGAAGATGACCGGGAGCACGGATCCGGCCCGGTTCAGGAGTTCCTGTACGCCGAACCCGCTGATCTCCGGCATCCGTACGTCCAGGACGACGCAGGCGGGTTGCTCCGGGTCACAGGAGTCCAGGAAGGACCTGGCGTCGGAGAAGCACCGCGACCGGATGGCGACCGACTCCAGCAGCCAGGCGAGCGACGCGCACAGTTCCTGGTCGTCGTCCACGATGTACACGACAGACTCGGACGCCGTCTCAGCCACCTCGGACCCCCTGTGCGATCCAGTAATTGATCAGTTCACCGACAAGCCAGGTGCCGTCTTTGATTGTTTCATGAGCACAACCGCGGTCGTCCCGCACACGGAGGCCGTCCCGCACTCGGATTGTCCGCGGTGGGGCGGGGCGGTGGAATGGCTTCGGTCCGCTCACCGGACCGGAAACCCGGTCGTGCCGGGGAGCCGGACCCGCGGGTGCCTATCCCCAGCAGGGACAGGCTGTCCGGTGCGGTCCGGCCCATACTCGGATCCATGAACGCACAAGTGCAGCTCGGGGACTTCCTGCGGACGCGGCGCTCCCAGCTGCTTCCTGAGGATCTCGGGATACCGACCTACGGGGAGCGGCGGCGGGTGCCGGGGCTTCGGCGCGAGGAGCTGGCCCTGCTGGCCGGTGTGAGCAGCTCCTACTACACCCGGCTGGAACAGGGGCAGTCGCTCAACGCCTCACCGGAGGTCCTGGATGCCATCGCCCGGGCGCTGCGCCTGGACGAGTCCGAGCGCCTGCACCTGCACAACCTGGCCCGGTCGGCCAAGGGCCCCGGCCGGGGCCGACGGCCGGCGCCCGAGCATGTGACCGCGGCGACCTGCCAGTTGCTCGATGCGCTGGCGGACGTCCCGGCGATCGTGACCGGCCGCCGGAGCGACGTCCTGGCGTGGAACCGGCTGGGCCACGCGCTGTTCGCCGCACACCTCGACCCCGGCGCCCCTGACCGGCCTGCGGAGCGCCCCAACATGGCGCGGCTGGTGTTCCTCGACGCCCATACCCGTGACCTGTACGCGGACTGGCCCAGCAAGGCCAGGGCCGTGGTGGGGAATCTGCGTCTGGTGGCCGGCCGACACCCGGACGACGCCGCGCTGCACGCGCTGGTGGGTGAACTGAGCGCGAAGAGCACGGACTTCGCCTCGATGTGGGCCGACCACCGCGTCAAGGCATGTGCCGTGGCCTCCTACGGGATGCGGCATCCGCTGGTCGGTCAGCTGACCGTCACACAACAGACCCTGGGCCAGGGGCCCGACCAGAACATCGTGGTCGCCACCACCCAGGCCGACTCCCCCGCGCGAGCCGCGCTGGCCCTGCTCTCCCAGCTCACCGCCCGGGGCACCGCTCAGGGCGATCCTGCGCGGCCGGGCGCCCGGGCCGAGGCCCACTGACCCGACCCCATCACCGGGCAACGGACGGCCCCTGAACCGCCCACCCGCCCGAGGACGCCCGCTCAAGAACACCCATCCATCCGACCTGTGCGCCGGCGTACCGCTGCCGCATGCCCGAAAACAGTGAAGGCATCATGTTCAAGAAGCTGTCCAAGACCGCCGCCGCGGCCGCTGTGCTGTCCGCGATCGTGCTCCCCGCGATCGGCCCGGCTCCGGCTTCGGCCGTCTCCGCCCCGCTGAGCAACGCGCGGACCGCGCTCCATTTCGACCTGGCGAAGGACCAGACACCGGAGAACATCGCCCTGGGCCCCGACGGCAGCGCGTACGTCACCTTCGCCAAGGCCCGCCAGGTCGCCCGGATCTCCCCCGGAGGCACCGTCCGTACCCTGGCCACCCTGCCGCTGCCCGCCGACGGCGGCCTGCACACCCCTGGCCTGAACTTCCCCCTGACCTCCGGCATCGTCCGCGCCCACGACGGCACGCTGTACTTCCTGTACGCCACCGGCACCGCCGATCTGACCGGCGTATGGCGACTGCGCCCCGGCGGCACACCGCAGCGGATCGCCGCACTGCCCCCGGCCGGTCTGCCCAACGGCCTGGCCCTGGACCCGCGGACGGGGACCCTCTACGTCACCGACTCCGTCCTCGGCACCATCTGGAGCGTGCCCGTCGCCGGTGGCACTCCCACCGCCTGGTCCACCGCCCCCGAGCTGGCCGCCACCGGATTCCTCGGCGCCAACGGCCTGAAGATCCATGACGGGGCGCTCTGGGCGACCAACCTCGACCAGGGCACCGTCCTGCGTATCCCCATCGGCCGGGACGGGCGCGGCGGCCCGGTCCGGACCCGGGCCACCGGTCTGACCGGGATCGACGACTTCGCCTTCACCGGCCGCGGCGACCAGATCCTGGCCGCGCTCAACGGCCCCAGCGAGGTCGCCCTCATCCAGCCCGACGGCTCCCACTCCACCGTCCTGACCGGGGCCGACGGTCTCCAGAACCCCACCTCCGTCACGCTGCGCGGCAACACCGTCTACGTCGGCAGTGCCGCCTATGTCACGGGCAAGGACCCCAACCTCGTCCTCGCCCAGCTGAACCGCTAACCGCTAACCGCTAACCGTCCGGCCCGGCCGACCGCCAACAGCGGGCAGCCGGGCCGGACGTCACGTCCGCGATGCGGTGCCACGCCGTGCGGCGCCGTCCGCATCGCGGCAGGACAGCGGTCCCACCGGCCAACGCATAGGCTGGCTGCCATGCCGGACACCGCGCCCCGCCCCGAGCCGTTCACCCCGCGGGCCTCCCCCGCGGCCCTGGAGGATCTCCGTACTCGGCTGCGTGCCACGCGCTGGCCGGACGCTCCCGAGGACGCCGGCTGGTCGCTCGGAACCGACCTGGCCTACCTCCGCGAACTCGTCGCCTACTGGGCGGACGGCTTCGACTGGCCGGCCAGGGAAGCGGAGCTCGCCCGGCTGCCCCGCTACCGCGTCCCGCTCGGCGGCCTCGGGATCCACTTCGTACACGCCCGGGCCGCGGCGCCCACCGGGCCCGTCCTTCCGCTGGTCCTCTGCCACGGCTGGCCGGACTCGTTCTGGCGCTACTCGAAAGTCATCCCGCTGCTGACCGACCCCGGCGCCCACGGAGCCGACCCCGCCGACGCGTTCGACGTGGTCGTGCCCGACATGCCCGGTTACGGATACTCCGAACGCCCCACGGGCCCGGCCCTCGACTCCATCGCCGTCGCCGGTCTGTGGGCCGAGCTCATGGACGTTCTCGGCTATGCGCGGTTCGGTGCGGCGGGCGGGGACATCGGCAGCCATGTAAGCCGCTATCTCGGGCTCGACCACCCCGGCCGGGTCGTGGCCGTCCACCGCACCGACGGGGGCCTGCCGGTCTTCACCGGCGACCCGGCGGACCTCACGCCCGAGGAGCGTGCCTGGCTCGAAGGCGGCGCGGCCTGGGGCGCGGCCGAGGGTGCGTACGCCGCCATGCACCGTACGAAGCCCCAGACCCCCGCCTTCGGACTCACCGACTCACCGGCCGGGCTCGCCGCGTGGATCGTCGAGAAGCTCCGGTCCTGGAGCGACTGCGGCGGGGACATCGAGCGGAGCTTCACCAAGGACGAGATCCTCACGAACGTCACGCTCTACTGGCTCACCGAGACCATCGGCTCGTCGATGCGCATGTACCGCGCGAACGGCGCGATCCCACCCGCGCAGCACGCCCGCCGGGTCGAAGTGCCGTCCGGCTTCTCGCTCTTCCCCGGCGACATCGTCCTCCCGCCGCGGGCCTGGCTCGACCGCACGGCGAACACCGTGCGCGTGACCGAACCGGCGCGGGGCGGGCACTTCGCGCCGTTCGAGGAGCCGGAGCTCTACGCGGAGGAACTGCGGGAGTTCTTCCGCCCGTACCGGGCCGCGGGATAACGGACAGAGCCCCGCCGCACCCCGCCCCCGACCCGACACGCCCCGGCGCAGCCCGGTCGAACTCCGTTATTCGGACGGATAGATGTCCCCGGCCGCCATGCTGCTCTCCTGCACGCTCTGCCGGTCCAGCCTGTCGGCCTTCTCCTTGAGCCGGCGCCGCTCCTCCGGGTCGGTCGTCTGCTCGGCCGCCTGCTTCAGGTCCTGCGCCTTGGCCCGCATCTGCTGGACCCGGCTGCCGCTCTCGCCCGCACCGCTCATCACCGCTCCTGGTGTTCTGGAAGGGTCGTGGAAAGGGGTCCTCCCAGCGAACCAGGGACCGCTCCGCCCCGCATCCCCGGTGCTCACACACCGTAGAGGCAGCACGCGATCTCTCACTCTCCGTGCATCTCGGCATGCGTGGCCCGGCGAAACCCGGCATCGTGGTGTGTACGGGGCTCCGGTCGGCGCGCCCGTGCACACGTACTGGGGCGCGCCCGTGCACGTACTGGGGCGCGCCCGGTAAGGGCGCAGCTCAACCGGGAAGCGTGAGCCAACCATGAACACACCTGATTTTCCGGAAAGCTACGAGCTCGTGTTCAACACACCCGGCGAGGGAAGCGACACCGTCCTCGTCCGGCGCACCACGATGACCGGCGCGGGCGGTGCCCCGGTCTACGCCGACGGCACGGGCATCGTGCGTGCAGAGATCAGCCAGGGCGGCGAGGTGCGCATGCTGGCGTCAGGAGGCCATCAGGCCCATGTGCCGCCGCTCGAAGTACACCCGCGCCCGACCGGCAAGGAGTAGCAGATGAAAGAGGACAAGCACCCCTCGTACGGACCGGTCGTCTTCCGCGACCGCTCCGCCGGATACGCGTTTCTCACCAGGTCCACGGCCGGGAGCGACGAGACCATCGAGTGGGACGACGGGCAGACGTATCCGGTGATCGACGTGGAGATCTCCGCGGAGAGCCACCCCTTCTACACGGGGAAGGCGCGGGTGGTCGACGCGGAAGGCCAAGTCGCCAAATTCGAGAAGCGGTACGGCGAAGGCGGGCAGCAGGCATGACAGCCCGGCCGAAAGTGGAAGTGCGCCGGGTCTACGAGGACCCGTCGGACCGGGACGGGGCACGGGTGCTGGTCGACGGCATCTGGCCGCGAGGTCTCTCCAAGGAGAAGGCGGACCTGGACGAATGGTGCAAGGCCGTCGCCCCGTCGACCGACTTGCGCAAGTGGTACGCCCATGACCCGGACCGATTCGAGGAGTTCGGCCGCCGCTACCGGAACGAGCTGGCGGAGAGCGATCGCGCCGAGGCGCTGACTCATCTGCGCGACCTGGCGAAGAAGCGGAAGCTGACGCTTCTGACGGCGACGAAACGCGCCGACATCAGTCAGGCCACGGTCCTCGCCGACCTGCTGCGGGGATAGACCGCAGGGGGCGAAGGGGAACAGGGGGGGCACAGCGGGAACAGGCGCGCACCCCGGCTCACGCACCACCGGGGCTCACCCGGCACCGGCCCTCCCGGCCCCGTTACGCCCCCGCGCCCGGCACCGTGTCGGCCTCCGCTTCCGCCTTCGCCCTGGCGGCCAGCGCCTTCTTGCGCTTGGTGACCACCGCGGCGCTCGCCACCGCGCTTCCGGCGAAGGCGAGGGCGAGCATCCAGGGGCGGTCGAAGCGGTTGCCTGTGGCCTCGTCCAGCGAGTAGCGGCCCGCGCCCGCGACTCCGATGGCCGCCGCGGTGAAGCCGAGGAGCGCCGGGTACTCATAGCCTCCCGACTGGGCGAAGAAGCCGGCGGGCGCGTGGACGGACACCGCTCCGGCCATGGTGCCCGCGACAGCGGCGCCCGCGACGGGTGTGCCGAGGCCGAGGGCCAGCATCGCCCCGCCGCCCGCTTCGCCGAGGCCGGCGGCGACCGCGTTCCGGTGTCCCGGCAGGAATCCCATGTGCTCCATCCCCGCCGCGGTCCCCGCCAGCCCGCCGCCGCCGAACCAGCCGAACAGCTTCTGCGAACCGTGTGCGATGAGCACCGCCCCGGTACCGGCCCGCAGGGCGAGCAGTCCGAGGTCACGTCGGTTGATGCAGGTCATCGGGGTCTCCAGATCTGTGGCAGCGGGTCAACGGGCGACGACCGCCCGCGGGGCCTCGACGCGGTCCCGGCGGCGAACGTACGTACCCACTCTCCTCGCCCCGCCCGTCCCGCTCGCAACGGGGTTGGCCCATCCGGGCGAAGTCGCAGGTCACCGCGGTTGGGCCCGGCGCAGAGCCGCCCTCGTAGGGTGAGCCCATGGAGACACCCGCCGATGAGACGGCAGCCCGCGCGGTCCAGGACGAACTTCGCACCCGTGTGGTGCTGGACGAGCCCGGTCCTGCGCCGGGCACCGGGCTGATCACCGGTGTCGATGTGGCGTACGACGACGAACGCGACGTGGTGGCGGCCGCCGCCGTGGTGCTCGACGCCGCGACGCTGGCCGTGGTGGAAGAGGCCACGGCGGTCGGCCGGGTGACGTTCCCCTATGTTCCCGGGCTGCTCGCGTTCCGGGAGATCCCGACCGTGCTGGCGGCGCTCGAAGCGCTCTCCGCCGAACCGGGTCTTGTCGTCTGCGACGGGTACGGGCTGGCCCACCCGCGGCGGTTCGGCCTCGCCAGCCATCTGGGGGTGCTGACCGGTCTGCCGGTGATCGGGGTGGCGAAGAACCCCTTCACCTTCTCGTACGAGCAGCCGGGCGCCCGGCGCGGTGCGCGGAGCCCGCTGCTGGCCGAGGGCGGCGATGAGGTGGGGCGGGCGCTGCGTACCCAGGACGAGGTCAAGCCGGTGTTCGTCTCCGTGGGGCACCGGGTCGGCATCGACAACGCCTGCGCCCACACCCTGCGGCTCTCCCCCGACTACCGGCTTCCGGAGTCCACCCGGCGCGCCGACGCGCTCTGCCGGCGGGCGCTGCGCGAGGCGGTGGCGTAACGAGAGCACCGCCCCGCGCGGTGTGCGCCGCTCCGGTTCAGGCCGCCGCCTCCCGTACCAGCGGGAAGTGGCAGGCCACCTGGTGGTCGGCGCCTTCCGGCGTGCTGGCGGGCGGTTCGGTCTCGGCGCAGATGTCCTTCGCGATGGGGCAGCGGGTCCGGAACCGGCAGCCGGACGGCGGGTTCGCCGCGGAGGGTGTCTCGCCGCCGAGCGGGGTGCGGCCGGCGCCCGCCGTCTCGGGGTCCGGGACGTTGACGGTGTCGAGGAGACCGCGGGTGTACGGGTGGAGGGGGTTCGCGTACACCTCGTCGGCCGGGCCGGACTCGACCAGCTTGCCGAGGTACATCACCCCGACCGTGTCGGCCAGATAGCGGACCACTGCCAGGTCGTGCGAGATGAAGAGGTACGTCAGCCCGCGCTCGCGCTGCAGTTCCCGCATCAGGTTGAGGATCTGGGCCTGTACGGAGACGTCGAGCGCGGAGACCGGCTCGTCGGCGACGATCAGGTCGGGCGAGAGCGTCAGCGCGCGGGCGAGCCCGAGGCGCTGGCGCTGGCCGCCGGAGAACTCGTGCGGGTAGCGGTCGACGGCGCCGCGCGGCAGCCCGACCGCGTCGAGGAGCCCGGCGACGATCCGGTCCTGTTCGGCCCGGTCGCCGACGCCCTGGATGACGAGCGGCTCGCGCAGGATCGTGCCGATCCGCATGCGCGGGTCCATGGCCGCGGCGGAGTCCTGGAACATCAGCTGGATCCGGCGGCGGTGGGCGCGGCGCCGGCCGCGGTCCATGGTGGCCAGGTCCTGGCCCTCGAAGACGATCGATCCCGCCGTGGGGTCCTCGAGTCCGGCGATCATGCGGCCGATGGTGGTCTTGCCGCAGCCGGACTCGCCGACCATGCCGAAGGTCTCGCCCTTGCGCACCGTCAGTGACACACCGCCGACGGCGCTGACCGTGCCGCGCTTGCGGGAGAACGGGCCGCCGGTGAGCGGGAAGTCCTTGCGGAGGTCGGTGACTTCGAGGAGCGTCGCGCCGTCCGGGACGACCGCGGTCGGCCGCCGCTCCTGGACGGGTGCGTCCCCGGCGTCCGGCTCGCCGTCCTCGGGTACGGGGTGGAAGCAGGCGAACCGGTGGTCGCCCTCGGTCAGTTGCGGCTCGTCGGCGCGGCAGACGTCGGTGGCGAAGGCGCAGCGGGCGGCGAACCGGCAGCCCTGCTGGGCGGTGGCGAGGTTCGGCGGCAGGCCGGGGATGGTGCGCAGTTCGGTCTCGCCCTCGACGGCCTTCTCGGGGAGTGCCGCGAAGAGCGCCTGGGTGTAGCGGTGGCGCGGGCGGGCGAAGAGGTCCCGTACGCCGGAGGTCTCGGCGACCTTGCCCGCGTACATCACGGCGACCCGGTCGACCCGGTTGGCGATGACGCCCAGGTCGTGGGTGACGAGGATCATCGCCATGCCGAGGCGGGAGCGGAGCCCGTCGATGAGTTCCAGGATCTGGTGCTGGGTGGTGACGTCGAGGGCCGTGGTGGGCTCGTCGGCGATGAGGAGCTTGGGTTCGCAGACGAGTGCCATGGCGATGGCGACGCGCTGGCGCATACCGCCCGACAGCTGGTGCGGATACGCCTTCATCCGCTCGGACGGCTGTGGCATGCCGACCAGGCCGAGCATCTCCTCGGCCCGCGCCCATGCCTCCTGCTTGCTGATGGGGCGGTGCAGCAGGAGCGGTTCGGCGACCTGTGCGCCGATGGTCATGGTGGGGTTGAGGGAGGTCAGCGGGTCCTGGAAGACCATGCCGATGGTGTTGCCCCGGACGTCGCGCAGTACGGGTTCGCCGGCCGACGCGAGGTCGTGTCCGTCGAAGAGGACCCGCCCCGACGCGACGGCGCCGCCGGGCGGGAGCAGCCCAAGGACACTCAGCGCGGTCATCGTCTTGCCGCAGCCGGACTCGCCGACCACGCCGAGTGCCTCGCCGGGGGCGAGATCCAGGCTGACGCCGTCGAGGGCGTGGACGGTGCGATTGCGGGACGCTATGTCGACATGGAGATCGTCGATCCGCAGCAGCGGCTCGGTCATGGGAGTGTCCTCCGGGCAGTGCAGGCAGGAAAGCAGGCGGGGGTGTGGCTACTTCTTCTGGAGCCGTACTTCGAAGGCGTCCCGGAGGCCGTCGCCCACGAAGTTGAACGCGCCGACGACGAGCACGATGGCGATGCCCGGCGGGAAGATCAGCCACCAGTAACCGTTCTGGGTGTAGGTGATGCCCGAGGAGAGCATCGACCCCCAGTCGGTGGCGGGCGGCGGGATGCTGAGGCCGAGGAACGCCAGATAGCTGACGTAGAGGATGGCGTCGGCGATCTGGAAGGTGCAGTTGACGATGACGGTGCCGATGGCGTTGGGCACGATGTGCCGGAACACGGCGCGGGCTCCGCCGCCGCCCATCATCCGCATGGCCTGGACGTACTCGCGGTCGCGCAGCGAGAGTGCCTCACCGCGGACGAGCCGGGCCGGGGAGAGCCAGGCCACCGCCGCGATGATCACGATGAGCACGCTCTTGCTGGGCGTGATGATCGCGGCGACGACCACCAGCAGGAACATCGCGGGGATGGCGAGCGCGGCGTCCGTGACACGCATCATCACGGCGTCGGTCCAGCCGCCGAAGTAGCCGGAGACCGCGCCCCACAGCGTGCCGAAGAGGGTGGCGAGCAGTCCGGCGGCGAGCCCGACCTCCAGCGAGGACTGGCCGGCCAGCATCAGCCGGCCGAGCAGGTCGTAGCCGAGGTCGGTGGTGCCCAGGATGTGTCCGGGGCTGCCGGGTGCCAGGTTGGCCTGGGACAGGTCGGTGTGGACCTGGTCGGTGGAGTGGACCAGCGGGCCGATGTAGCAGAACGCGAGCAGCAGCACGAGCACGATCACGCCGGTGAGGGCGAGCTTGTTGCCGGTGAAGACCTGCACGGTGCGGCGGGCCAGCGAAGGCGTGGCGAGGTCGGCGTCCTCGTGCCCGGGGGCTATGACGGCGGTGCTCATGAGACGCTCCGGATCCGGGGGTCGAGGACGGCGTAGACGATGTCGGTGAGCAGCGATCCGACCACGGTGGCGACGCCCACGACCAGCGTCACTCCGAGCAGTACGGGGAAGTCGGAGCCCTGTGCGGCGTTCCAGAACAGGAGGCCCATACCGGGGTAGTTGAACATCGCCTCGACGACCAGGGCGCCACTGAACAGCGTCGGCAGATACAGGCCGAGGAGGGTGGCGAGCGGGATGAGCGCGTTGCGCATCACGTGCTTGGCGAGGATCCGCCGGCTGGACTGGCCCTTGGCCATCGCCGTACGGACGTACTCCTCGGTGAGGTTGTCGAGTGTGGCGGAGCGCATGTAGCGGCTGAACATCGCGATGACGCCGAGCGCCATGGTGACGATGGGCAGCACCATGCCGGAGAAGCCGCTGAAGATACTGGACAGGGACTCGCCCTGCGGTGCCTCCGACGGGAAGATCGGGATCGTCTGGCAGAAGACGATGATCAGGATCAGGCCGAGGAAGAAGACCGGCGTCGCGTAGGCCAGGAAGGCGCCCCCGGTCAGCAGGTAGTCGGTGATCTTCCCGCGGCGTACGGCCTGGAGCAGACCGAGCGGGATCGCGACGATCACCGCGAGGAGGGTGGAGAGCGCCGTCAGCAGCAGTGTCTTGGGGAGCCGCTGCATGAGCAGGTCGGAGACCGGCTGGTTCAGCTTGTACGACACTCCCAGGTCACCGGTGAGCAGTCGCTTCAGATACTCGAAGTACTGGAAGGGCAGCGAGCGGTCGTAGCCCTGGGCGTGGTTGAAGTGCTCGATCTGCTGCGGTGTGCCCTTGGGCCCGAGGATGGCGCGGGCCGGGCCGCCGGGGAGCATGTGCAGAAGGACGAAGACGATGACCGACACCAGGAAGAGAACGACCACCGCCTGGAGGAGGCGCTTGAGGAGAAAGCCGGTCACTGGTCGGCCCCCTTCTTGACGTAGTACCAGTCCTGCGGGGCGAGGGTCACGGTGGGGTTCTGGTCGACGCCCCGCAGGTCGTTGCGGATCACCGACACCTGGTAGGCGGGGTTCGGCATCCACATCACGGGGAGCTGCTGGGAGAGGTACTGGCCGTACGCGTGGATGGCGTTCGGGTCGCTGGAGTACTGGACGGCGCGGATCAGCTTGTCGGCCTTCGGGTCCGAGTAGTTGCCGAAGTTGGCGGATGCTCCGGTCGAGAAGAGCTGCTCACCGCTGGGGTTGAGCGGGTAGTACCAGCTGCCGGCCGTGCCGAAGAACGACATGTCCCAGTCGCAGCCCGGCTGTCCCGCCTTGCAGGGCACGGAGTTGCCGAGGACCGAGTTGAGCGGCTGCTGGCGGACCTTGAGGTCGATACCGGCCTTGCTCAGCGAGGACTTCAGTTCCTGCATCATGTTGGTGGACTCGGTGGAGCCCGACTGCGAGAGCAGGGTCAGGTCGAGCGGGGCGTTCTTGGCGATGCCGGCTCCGCACTGGTCGGCGCCCGTGCCGGGGCGGGTGCAGCGGGCCTGGCCGTCGCGGACGGTCCACCCGTGGTCGGTGAGGAGCGTACGGGCCGCCTTCACCGAGTACGGGTACTGGTTCTTCTGCATCTCCGGGGTGGTGTACTGCGTCTTCGGTGTGACCGGGACCGGGCCGAGCGTCGGGTCGGCGCTGCCCTGCCAGATGACCTTGCTCATCGACTTCTGGTCGACGAGGTGCTGCATGGCCTGGCGGATGTAGAGCTGGCGCATGGCCGCGCCGCCGTGCGAGGAGTTGAAGTTGTAGACGATGTAGGTGGCCGCCCAGCCCTCCCACGGGTCGACGCGGTAGCCACGGCTCTCGAACTTCTTCTTCTGGGCGAGCACCGACGGGGGTATGTAGCCGTAGTCGACGCCGCCGGAGCGCAGCACGTTGAACTCGGAGTCGGCGGTGGTGAAGGGCTTGAGGACGACCTTGTCCAGATGCGCCTTGTCCGGGCCGGTGTACTTCGGGTTGCGTACGAGGGTGACCTGGCCGGTGTTCTGCCATTCGGCGATCTTCCAGGGCCCGTTGACCGTCTTCCAGAGCGGGTCCTTGGAGTAGGCGCCCAGGCTCTTGGAGTGGGTGGTCAGCCGGGCGAAGACCGCCTTGGCGCCGGCGGTGGTCCGGTCCCAGTCGCCGATCGGGCCGCCGTCCTTCTTCGCGTCCCAGGCGGCCTGCGGGAGGGCGCGCATCAGGGTGAGCTGGTTGGCGGTGAACCAGTCGGGGTTGTACGAGCGGTTGAGGTGCAGCCGGACGGTGTGGGCGTCGACGGTCTCGAAGCTCTTCACGTTGTCGGGCATGGTGCCGACCGAGTAGCTGCCCCACTCCGCCTTGTTGGCCTTGACCATGTTGAACCAGAACTCGATGTCGCGCGCCGTCACCGGCCTGCCGTCGGACCACTTGATGCCCTTGCGCAGCGGCACGGTGACGGTCTTGTTGCCGTCGCTGTAGACGGGCTTCGTACCCAGTGTGTTGGGCCCGGTGGTGGTGAGGGCGCCGTCCTTCTTCACCGCGTCGTAGACCGGCATGAAGAGCAGCGACTGGATGGCGAAGTTGTACGTGGCGCCGTACCCCGGGGCTCCGATGGGGAAGATCCAGTTCGGGGTGGCGGCCGGCGGCAGCGCCATCGTCGCGGTGCCGCCCTCGACGGGGGTACCGCCGGTGGGCCCCATGTCGATCTTGCCGCCGTCCTGCGAACAGGCCGAGAGGGCCACGACGAGCGCCGCCCCGGTGACCGCTGCGGCGAGCGCGCGACGCCGCGCGGATGAGCGCCTTGGGCGCATGGGTGGGCCTCCATCGGGTTCCAGCAGCGAGCCGACATGAACATCGGCTGGAGAATGCTTGAAAGTTAGGACGGTGGCCGAAACTAAGTCAAGAGTAGATGTTCGACTAAGGGCAGCCTTCCTGGAGTCTTTAGCCACTTATGTCCCATATTGAGATGCAGAATTGCTGAAAACTTTCCCATTACCCCTGGCGAAAGTTGCCCCCGGATCGCTAACTTTCATCGAGACAGCACAGACTTGCTTTGACATATCGAAGTAACTCGAAGGCATACAGAGCAATTCGAGGAGCGCGATGACGGGGAGACCAATGACGGACAGCGCATCGAACCAGCAGATTCTGCGCATGGTCACGTCCGGCACCGCGTCCTCCCGGGCCGATCTGGTCCGGGAGTTGGGTCTGGCCGCCTCCACCGTCTCGCTCCGGGTCCAGGAGCTGGTCGCGGCCGGGCTCCTCACGGAGTCGGGCGAGGGCGCGTCCCGCGGGGGCCGGCGCCCCCGGCTGCTGCGCATCCCCGAGCAGGGGGGTGTGGCGCTGACCGCGGACCTCGGCTCGCACCACGGCAGGCTGGCGGCCGTCTCGGCCGACGGCACGGTCCGGGACGCGGCCGACCACAGCCACGACCTCACCGCGGGGCCGGAACAGGCCGCCGACTGGCTGGTGGAGCGGCTGACCGTACTGGCCGACCGCCAGCGCGCGGCGGGCCGCACCGTACGGAGCGTCGGCATCGCCTTCCCCGGCCCGGTCGATGTGCGGGCCGGCCGGGTACTCACCCCCTCCCGGATGCCGGGCTGGCACAACTTCCCGCTCCGCGACGTCCTCGCCGACCGGCTCGGGCTGCCGGTCGTCGTGGACAACGACGCGACCCTCATGGCCGTCGGAGAGCACCAGTCCGCCAGGCCGGAGCTCCAGCACCTCGTCGTGGTCAAGGCGGGCCGCGGCATCGGCTGCGGAGTGATCTCCGCCGGACGCCCGCACCGCGGGGCCAACGGCTGCGCGGGCGACATCAGCCATGTCCGGGTCGAGGCCGCCGAGGACCGCCCGTGCAGCTGCGGGAACATCGGCTGCCTGGAGACCGTCGCCAGCGGCGCGGCCGTGCTGCGCGAACTCGCCCGCGGCGGCACCCCGGTGGACGGCACGGCGGAGCTGCTGCGCCTGGTGACCGACGGGGACCCGCAGGCGACCACCCTGGTCAGGGCGGCAGGGCGGCACATCGGCACGGTGCTCAGCGTCGTCGTCAACTTCTTCAACCCGCAGGCCGTCGTACTGGGCGGTGCGCTCGCGTCGGCGGAGCCCCTGGTGGCCGCGGTCCGCGGCGTCCTGTACGAGCGCTGCCTGCCCATGGCCACGGCGGGGCTCGAAATCACCACCACCGTCTCCGGCCGCGACGCGGGCCTGCTGGGCGCGGGGCTGACGGCCCTGCGCGACAGCCTGCCGTACGCCGAAGCGCCCTGAGCCCTCCCGCCGCGCCCGGCGCCCCACGGGCCCGGCCCCCGTACCACCACCCCACCCGCAACCCGGAGAGCAGCGCCACATGACCACCGCCACCCCCGCCCGCCGTCTGCGCATAGCCATCGGCGGCATCGGCATCGAGTCGTCCACCTTCTGTCCGCACCGCTCCACCGCGGCCGACTTCCGCCAGACCCGCGGCCAGGACCTCCTCGACCGCTACACCTGGACACAGCCGGCGTCCGACCTCGGCGCACTCGTCGAGTGGGTCCCGCTGCTGCACGCCACCGCGCTGCCCGGCGGCCCCGTCGAGGCGGAGTCGTATCTGCTCCTCAAGGACGAGCTGGTCACCCGGATCCGGGCGGCGGGCCCCCTCGACGGCATGGTGTACGACCTGCACGGCGCGATGAGCGTCATCGGCCTCACCGACGCCGAGGGCGATCTCACCGAGGCCGTGCGCGCCGCGCTGGACGCGGTGGGCACCCCTGAGGACCCGGCGTCCGGCCGCCCGATGATGTCCGCCGCGATGGACCTGCACGGCAATGTCTCGCGCCGCTTCGCCGAGCCGATCGAGCTGCTCACCGCGCACCGGCTCGCCCCGCACGAGGACGCCTGGGACACCCGCGAGCGCGCGGCCCGCAAGCTGGTCGAGCGGCTGCGGCTGCCCGCCGCCGACCGCCGCCCGCACCGCGCCTGGGTGCAGGTGCCCGTCCTGCTGCCCGGCGAGAAGACCAGCACCCGCCTCGAACCCGCCAAGGGGCTGTACGGGCGGCTCGCGGGGATCGAGGCGAAGCCCGGCATCGTGGACGCCGCGATCTGGGTCGGATACGCCTGGGCCGACGAGCCTCGCTGCAAGGCGGCCATCGTGGTCACCGGTGACGACGCCGCGCTCGCCGCCGCCGAGGCCGAGTCGCTGGCCCGCCAGTACTGGGACGTACGGCGCGACTTCGAGTTCGTCGGCCCGACCGGGACCGCGGAGGAGTGCGTCGCGGCCGCGGTGGCGTCCGACCGCCGTCCGTTCCTGATCAGCGACTCCGGGGACAACCCGACGGCCGGCGGCGCGGGCGACCTCGCGTACATGCTCGGCAAGCTGCTGGAGAACGAGGAGATCGCCTCCGGCCGGGTCACCGCCGTCCACCCCGGCATCACCGACCCGGCCGCGGTCCGCGCCTGCTTCGAGGCCGGGATCGGCGCCACCGTCACGGTCGGCGTCGGCGGCAAGGTCGACACCAGCCAGGGCGGACCGTACGAGGTCACCGGCGAGGTGACGGGCCTGCAGCGCGCCGCCGACAAGACGGACCGGGCCGAGGGCGGTGCGTACGACCGGGGCTGCGACCTCGCGGCGATCACCGTCGGCGGGCTCACGGTCGTCGTCACCGGGCAGCGCAAGCCGTTCCACACGGTCGCCGACTTCACCGGCCCGGCGCAGGGCGGTCTGGGGATCGACCCGCGCACCTTCGACCTGGTCGTCGTGAAGATCGGCTACCTGGAGCCGGAGCTGCACGACATGGCCGCCGACTGGCTGCTGGCCCTCACCCCCGGCGGCGTCGACCAGGATCTGCTGCGCCTGGGCCACCACCGGGTGGAGCGCCCGCTGTACCCCTTCGACGAGGACGCGTACGAGAGCGAGGGCGGCCCGGACCTGACGCCGGTGCTGCTCTGAGACCAGGCGGACGGACACGAGGCCCGGGGGCGGCGGACGAGGCGATCGTCCGCCGCCCCCGGGCCGTTCCGCACCGGGCCCGCGCACCGTACGGTGGCGGCCATGACGACAGCCCCCTCAGACCCCTCAGATCCCTCGGACTCCTCGGACTCCTCGGACTCCTCGGACCCCTCCGGGCCCGCGGCTTCCCCGGAACGCTTCGAAGTCCGGCGGGAGATCGCGGCGAGCCCCGCCACGGTGTTCGCGCTGCTGTGCGACCCACAGGGCCAGGTGGCCATCGACAGCTCCGGAATGCTCCAGTCCGCGGAGGGCGACCCCGTGCGGAAGGTGGACGACACCTTCCTGGTGCACATGGACCGGGAGGCGCTCAACGACTTCCCGATGGGCAAGTACGACGTCACGGTCATCATCACCCGCTTCGAGCAGGACGCCCTGATCGAGTGGACGATCTCCGGGACGATCCAGCCGCCGATCAGGCACCTGTACGGCTACCGGCTCAGCCCGAGCGAGACGGGGACGCTCGTCACGTCGTACTACGACTGGAGCGGCATCGAGGAGCGCTACCGGGACAAGGGCATCTTCCCGGTCATCCCCGAAGCCGGGCTGCGTGCCACGCTCGGCATCCTCGCCAGGACCGTGGAGCGGGCGGGCTAGGGTCCGGCCCGGCCCGGCCCGGCCCGGACGAGCAGCGCAGGAAAAGCAGCACGGAGCAAGCAGCGCAGGCCAAGCAGCGCAAGGCCCGCGGTGATCCGATAGGCGGCGGCTATCGGGCGTATTCGCCAATCGCGCATTGTGACGGCCCGTCCCCTGAGCGAGCCTGACCAGGACCGGCATCGGCGCCGGCAGGTCCAGCGAAGGGGAGGGCATGACAAGCGTTGCGCAGAGGAATCAGGTTCCGCAGCACCTTCGGCTCAACTTCATCGACGGGCAGTGGCTCCCGGCGGAATCGGGACAGCTCAGGGAGAACATCGATCCCGCCGATCTCTCCGATGTGATCGGCGAGTTCACCGAATCGGGCGGCGTCGACGTGGATCACGCGGTGGACGCGGCGGCCACGGCGCTGCCCGGCTGGCGCGCCCAGGGTCCGATCGTGCGCGCCGGGTATCTCACCGCGGCGAGCCGCATACTCGGCGAGCGGGCGGCGGAGGTCGCGGCGGCCATCACCCGCGAGCAGGGCAAGCTGCTCGGTGAAGCCCGCGGCGAAGTGGCCAGGGCGCGGGCCGTCATCGACTTCACCGCGGGACAGGCGCGGCTGCTCGGCGGGGTGACCGCCCCCGCCGAGGAGGAACGCACCTTCGCGTACACCTTCCGTAAGCCCATCGGGGTGGTCGGGCTGGTGTCCCCGTGGAACTTCCCGCTGGCCATCCCGGTGTGGAAGGTGGCGCCCGCGCTGCTCTCCGGGTGCACGGCGGTGCTCAAGCCGTCCCCGCTGACGCCCCTGACATCGGCGCTGCTGGTCGAGATCTTCCAGCAGGCCGGGGTTCCCGACGGGGTACTGAATCTGGTGCAGGGTGACGCGGCCGCGGGCGAGGCCCTGGTCGCCAACCCGGCGGTGGCGGGCATCAGTTTCACCGGTTCGCTGCCGGTCGGCACCGCCATCCACAGCGGAGGAGCGCACCGGCTGCTCCGTACCCAGCTGGAACTCGGCGGCAAGAACGCGCTGATCGTCTGCGACGACGCCGACATCGGCAAGGCCGTCGACGCCGTCGTGAACGGCGCCTTCGGCCAGGCGGGCCAGCGGTGTTCGGCCACGAGCCGGGCCGTGGTGGATGTCCGGGTGCGGGAGGAGTTCCTCGACCGGCTGGTGGAACGCGTCGCAGGTCTGCGGGTCGGGCCGGGCGACGATCCCGAGTCGCGGGTCTGCCCGGTCGTCAACACCGCCCGGATGGACGCGGCGCTGGCGGCCGTCGCCGGAGCACGCCTCGACGGCGGCAAGGTGCTGTGCGGCGGGGAGCGGGAGGAACGGGACGATCTGCCCGATGGCTGCTACGTCCAGCCGACCGTCATCCGCGATGTGCCCGCGGACAGTTCGCTGGCGCAGGAGGAGGTGTTCGGGCCGGTGCTGGCCGTGATCGACGCGGACGGTTTCGACGAGGCGATGGCGGTGGCGAACTCGGTGAAGTACGGGATGTCGGGCACCGTCTTCACGGCGTCCCAGTCGCGCGCGTTCGAGGCGATCGACCGGTTCGAGGCCGGGATGCTCCATGTGAACCGGCCGGGCGTCGGGGCGTACTCCCATCTGCCGCATGTGGGATCGAAGGCGTCGCAGTACGGCCCGCCGGAGTGCTCGCCCGAGGTGTGGGACTTCTACACGGAGTGGCATTCGGCCTGTATCAGCTACTGATCCCGCCGGTATCCGGTTGTCTCACAACCGGAGGTGCCCCTCACCGGACTTCCGGTGAGGGGCACCTCCGTGTGAGTCTGCGTCAGCGTCCGACGATCTCCTCGGCCAGTCCGAACGACAGCGTCATCCCGGCGCCGCCGACACCGTTCACGACGGTGACACCGGGTTCGGGCTCGGTCACCAGCTCCGTACGGCCGTCCCGCAGCGAGGGGTAGTAGCCGCTCCAGCGCTCGGTGATGGCCGGGTTCGGCAACTGGGCGAACGTGCCCAGGTAGTCCACGACCGCCTGGTTGATCTCCTCGCTCTCGAAGGGGTGGAGGGTCTTCGCGTACGCGTGGCTGTCGCCGATCGTCAGCCGGCCGTCCGCGGTCTGGGAGAGCAGGACATGGACGCCGTTCTCTCGGTGGAAGGGCAACTCCTCGCCCATCCGGGCCGCGAGCGCCGCCTTCGCCTCGCAGTCGTCGAAGGCCGCGTAGTGCAGGAGGGTCAGCCCGCCGCAGAGCATCGGGCCGAGCTGCCAGCCCGACGGCTGGGCCCCGGTGCGCATCATCTGGAGCTTGCACCGCACCAGGCCGCTGCGGACGAAGACTTCGGGGTAGAGCGTCGCGAAGTCGTTGCCGCTGCACACATAGACGCGGTCGGCGTGCCAGTCGCCCTCGGTGGTGGAGACCGTCGGCAGGTCGATGCCGCGTACGGCCGTGCCGAACCGGATGTCGACGCCGTACTCGGCCACCAGGTGCCTGGCGACCGCCGGGATGGCGAGCCTCGGGTCCACGTTGAGTTCGGTCGGGCTCCACATCGCGGCGAGCAGTCCGTCGGTGCGCGCGGTGGCGCTGCGCTCGCGGGTCTCGGCGGGGGTGATCATCCGTACGCCGCGGTCGCGGGCCGGTGGTGTGATCGCGAGGAACTCCTCCAGGACCGCGACCTCGTCGGGGTGGTGTGCGAGGTGCAGGGATCCGGTCGGAGCGGCCCAGAGCCCGGACTTGGCGGCGATCTCCAGCCAGATCTCCCGGGTGCGCAGGGCGCGTTCGTACACCTCGCCGCGCTGCTGGCCGATCGACCAGATCATGCCGAAGTTGCGGATGGAGGCGCCGACGGCGAAGTCGTCGCGCTCGAAGAGGACGACGCGGTCCCCGCGGCGGGCGGCGGCGAGCGCGTGGGCGAGGCCGACGATGCCTCCGCCGACGACGGCGGTGTCGGCACGGTTGACGGTCATGGAGTTCTCCTTCTCGATGGGTGCAGGAGGCTCAGGACGTGGGGCGCGGTACGCGGTTCCAGTGCGGGAGCATCAGCAGTCCGGCGAGGAGCGCGGCTCCCGCGAAGCCGGTGAACAGCACACCGCCGGAGAGAAATCCGGGGAGCAGACCGCCGAGGATGGCGCCGACCGAGCCGCAGCCGTTGACCAGCCCGGCCGCGGTCCCGGCGCCCTTGGCGCTGCCGAAGTCGACGGCGGCCACGCAGGAGATCATCGCGTCGGCCGCGTACACGGAGAGTCCGATCACCGCGAGAACGGCGATCATCACGCCGACGCTGCCGGCCGCGGTGAGCGGCATGAACAGGGCGAGCGCCGCGGTCAGTACGCCCAGGGCGAGGACGCACGCCGGCACCCGCCGGGACCGGAACAGCCGGTCGGAGACCCAGCCCACCAGGATCGGGGCGAGGACGCCGGTGACGCCGAAGGCGATGGGGATGAGCGTGGCGCCCACCTTGTTGATCTCGGGCAGCCGCTGGCTGACGATCACCGGCCCCCAGAGCAGGATGGCGTAACGGGCGGGCTTGAGGAGGAAGTAGCAGAGGCCGAGGGTGAGCACCATGCGGTCGCGCAGGGTCTCGCGGTAGAGCCCGATGGCCGAGCGGCGCGGCGCGTCATCGTCATCGGCCCGGGGCACGGCACTCCGTACGGCCTCCGGGGTCTCCGCGTGCCCCGGGGTGTCCGTATGCCCCGGGGCCTCCGTGTGCTCCGTGTGCTCTGCGGCTTCCGTCGGCTCCCCGGGGCCTGTGGGGCCTGTGGGGTCTGCGGGCCCCGTGGGTTCGCCCGGGTCCGGAAGGCCCACGTCCCGGGGCGAGTTGCGCTGCAGGAGCACGAACAGCAGGAGCACGACGGCCAGGGTGGCGGCCCCGGAGAGGAAGGCCGCCCGCCAGCTGTCGAGCAGCGAGTAGGCGATCCAGCCGAGGAACGGCGGGGCCACGAGCCCGCCGAACGCGTAGTTGGTGCTCCACACACCGAGCACCCGGCCGCGCTCCCCCACCGCGAAGAAGTTCCCCATGTTCTTGCAGAGCGGCGCCCACCCCGCCGACTGGGACAGCCCCTGGATCACCATGGCGCCGCCGAACACCAGGAGCGCGCTGTTCAGCCCCATCACACAGGCGGCGGCGATGGCACCGGCCATCCCGCCGATCACCACCACCCGGGGCCCGAACCGGTCGGCCCACATGCCCCAGAGGAACTGACCGGCGGCGTAGGCCGCCAGATAGACCGCGTCGATGATGCCGAGTACGTGCTCGGTGAGCACGGTGTTCACGGAGGGGTCGTCCAGGATCCCCAGCTTGGCCACGGAGAACGCCTGCCGGACGAAGTAGAAGCCGACGTACGCGAGCCAGGTGATCGCGAAGATCTGCCGGCGCCAGCGCCGGGACGGTGCGGAACGGAGCAGCGGCGAGATCTCGTCGAGTGCTTCCCTTGTGCTGAGTGCTTCCCTGGTGCTGACCGGAGTGCCGGTCGGTGGTCGTTGCTGTGGTGGGGTGTCTGCCATGGCGGTGTCCTGTCCTCGGCGCGTGGGTGCGGGTGAGGGATCGGAGTCGTACCTGGACATGGCTCGGCCCCGGCACACGCCTCGACAGCGCACGCCGGGGCCGGGTCAGTGGTGCGGGAGCGATCGGTCGGTGGTCAGGAACGGAGGGGCTTCGGGACCGGTCAGGCCGTGAGCGGTCGGTCCGCAGCGAGTGCGGTGCCCACCCAGTAGGCGTCGAAGTTCCGGAGCCGGTGGCCGTCAGGGAGCGGCCCGGTCGGTGCGTTGACCAGGAACGGCACCCGCTGCTCCGTCAGCCCGCCGTGCGAGCGCAGTGGCTCGGCGAAGCCGGAGATGTCGTGGCGTGCCGGGGTGGTGCCCAGCGCCGTGTTGCGTTCGGCGATGACGACGATGTCGCCGATCCGGTCCGGCGGCAGCTCGAAGCGCTCGCATGCCTGGGCCCGGGTGAGGACGGTGTCCACCCCGTCCAGCGTGGCGAGCGCGGCGACCAGTGGCGCCGCGTCGGTGCCCGCGGGCAGATGCACGGTCGCGTACGAGCCGAGCGCCCCGTGGTGCACGGTGTACGGGTCGGTGATGGGCAGCACGACCCGCGCCGTGCCCTCGCCGAGCCGCGCGTCCATGACGTCCTGGAGGAACACCACCCGGGCGTCGCCCCGTGCGTCGCTCTTGGCGTTCATCCCGTGGTCGGCGGTGACGACGAGGACGGCGCCCAGCGCGTCGATGCGCTCGAAGTAGCCGTCGAGCATCGCGTAGAAGTCGTTGGCGACGGGCGAGCCCGGTGCGTGCTTGTGCTGGATGTAGTCGGTGAGCGAGAGGTACATCAGGTCGGGCCGTTCCTGCTCCAGTACGTCCGTACCGGCTGCCATGACCAGCTCGCTGAGCCCGGCGCTGTACACGGACGGCAGGTCGAGGCCGACGCGTTCCAGCACCTTGCTGATGCCGTTCTCCTCCTCGGTGACCTGGTCGGCCTTCTCCGCGGAGAAACACATGCCGTCGACCAGGTCGCGCCCCAGCAGCCTGCGCAGTTTGTCCTTGGCCGTGATGACGGCGACCTTCGCCCCCGCGGCCGAGAACGCGGCGAAGAGGGTCGGCACCCGCAGCAGCGCCGGGTCGTTCATCATGACCTCGGTGCCGGAAGCGGTGTCGTAGAAGTAGTTGCCGCAGATGCCGTGCACCGAGGGCGGTGTGCCGGTGGCGATGGAGAGGTTGTTGGGGTTGGTGAAGGACGGCATGGTGCAGTCGGCCCGCAGATCGCTGCCGTGCTGCAGCATGCGTTCGAGGAAGGGCATCCGGCCGTCTGCCACGGCCCGTTCGTGGTAGGCGGGCTCGCTGCCGTCGATGCAGACCACGACGACGGGCCGACGGGGCCGGCCGTAGCCGCGCCCGTTCACATCGAGCGGTTCGGCAACAGATTCCTTCATGTACGGATCCACCCCTGAGGTCGAAGTCCGGAGCGGGGGCTTCCGCTCTCCTCTTCATGGGTAGCACCCGGCGCCGACCGTGGAGAACCACCGGAATCGCTATGGGGGCCATAGCCGCGCAGCGACCGGTGCACCCCCTCCCCACCAGGCGCGTTCGCGGCTAGGGTCTTCCTGGAGCGACGTCAGGAGGCCCGTGGAACTGAACCTCCACCGATTGTGGATCTTCATGCAAGTGGTCGAGCACCACGGCTTCTCCGCAGCGGCGCAGAAGCTCTATATGAGCCAGCCGTCCGTCTCCAACCAGGTGCGCAGACTTGAGCAGTCCCTGCGGGTCACACTGGTGGACCGGTCGGGCGCCAGGACCCGGCCCACCGCCGAGGGCGAGGTGCTGGCCGAGTACGGAAAGCGGGTCTTCCTGCTGGCCGACGAGGCGGTGGCGGCGGTGCAGCAGGTGAGCGGGCTGGCGTCGGGCCGGCTGCTGATCGGCGGGACGACGACGGTCGGCACCTATCTGCTGCCGTCGCTCCTCGCCCGGTACCAGACGGCGCATCCGGGCATCGAGTGCGACATCTTCGTGGGCAACAACGAGGCCGTGCTGGAGCGGCTGGTCGACGGCCGGATCGGGGTCGCGGTGGTGGCGGGAGCGCCGACCGCCGCCCAGCTCGTCGTCGAACACGTACTGGACGAACGGCTGGTGCTCGTCGCCGCGCCGTCGCATCCGCTGGCGGGGGCGGGCGAGGTCGGTCCCGCCGAGCTGGCGGGCTCGCGTTTCCTGCTGCGCGAACCCGGCTCGCAGACGCGCGAGCTGCAGGAACAGGTGCTGGCGGAGTGGGGCCTGACGGAGGTGTCGCACGGCGACATCTGGGGCCCCGAGGCCGTCAAGCAGTGTGTGGCCGCCGGTCTCGGGCTCACCCTGATCTCCGAGCACGCCGTGGACGGCGACATACGGGCGGGCTCACTGGCGGTGGTGCCGGTCGGCCCGCGGCCGCGCTCGCGCCCGATCAGTCTGGTGAGCCGGCGCGACCGGCTGCTCTCCCCCGCCGAGCGGGCGTTCATCGCCCTGCTCCGTACGACGGGCAGCTGGCCCCGGGAGCCTGCCGCGGGGTAGCCACCGCGGCCGGGGCGGCCGGGTGGAGCGTCAGAGCCGGTGGACGACGCGAGCCAGCAGGGGCAGCGCCGCGGCCAGTTGCTCCCGTTCGGCGGCGCTGAGTTCGTCGTCGATGGCCCGGGTGAGGCGGCGTGCCCGCTCCCGCCGGGCGCCGTGCAGGCCCTCGACGCCCGCCGCGGTGAGCGAGACGACGACCCGGCGGCCGTCGTCGGGGTCCGGGCTGCGGACCACCAGACCGCGCTCCTGGAGCGCGGAGACGATCGTGCACATGGACTGGGCGCGGATGCCCTCGGCATCGGCGAGCCTGCCGGGCGTCGTCGGGCCCTCCCGGTCGATCCGTACCAGTACGGAGGTCTGGGACAGCGTGAGTTCGCCGTCCGGCCGCACCTGTCTGAGCCTGCGCACCAGCGGACCGAGGCAGGCCCGCAGGTCCGCCGCCATCCGCATCGAATCAACCTCGTTCACCATGGTCATCAGCATAAACTGATGAGTCCAGCCTTATGGTATAGGTGTCTCATGAGCGACTCACTTACCGCGGAAACCGTCAGGCTCGCCGGTCACAACGGCGACGAGATCGAGGCATATCTGGCCCGCCCGGAAGGCGGATCCCCACGCGGTGGCGTCGTGGTCATCCACCACATGCCCGGATACGACCGGGGCAGCAAGGAGATCGTCCGCAGGTTCGCCGAGCTGGGGTACGACGCGATCTGCCCGAACCTCTTCTACCGCGACGCGCCCGGCGCGGCCCCTGACGACGCGGCGGCGGCCAACCGCGCCGCGGGCGGGGTGCCGGACGACCGGCTCGCCGGGGACGTGGCCGGGTCGACGGCGTATCTGCGCGCCCTGCCCACCTCCAACGGCAAGGTGGGCTCGATCGGTTACTGCTCCGGCGGACGGCAGAGCGTGCTCGCCGCCTGCCGTCTCGACCTCGACGCGGCGGTGGACTGCTACGGCGCCTTCGTCACCGGGACACCGCCCGAGGGCTTCCCGCTGAAGGTCACCAATCTCGTCGGCGAACTCCCGCGGCTGCGCGCTCCGCTGCTCGGCCTCTTCGGGGCCGAGGACAGCTTCCCCGGCCCCGAGCAGGTCGCCGAGCTGGAGCAGATCCTCACGGAGCACGGCAAGGACTTCGAGTTCCACACCTACGAGGGCGCCGGTCACGGGTTCTTCTCCACCGACCGTCCCTCGTACAACGTGGCGGCCGCCAACGACGGCTGGGAGCGGATCGAGACCTTCTTCGCCAAGCACCTGGGGGCCTGAGCATGTGCACCTACACGACGATCAAGGACACGGTGGACGGCAGCGCCAAGGGTCCGGGCAGCTCCTGGTTCCATGTGTCGGACGTGACCGTGTACTTCGACCACCCGGTGCACGCGATGGCCGGGCACACGCTCAACATCGACTTCACCGATCCGTCGAAGGGCCCGTCGGCCCGCGTCGCCCTGGAGCTGACGGCCGAGTCCGCCCGCACCCTGGTCGCCGCGATCCAGGAGGCGCTGGCAGCGGTTCCGCCCGCTCTCACCGTCTGACGGTGTCAGTACCGGTGGGCCGCCACTGAGCGCTCACCGGCCGGCCGCAGGGCCGGGAGGACGCGTACACCCCGCGTCCTCCCGGTCCTGCGGCTGTTGTACGAATCACCGGTACGCCCGCCGTGACCAGCGTCTTTTTCTGGCCGGCCGTCCGTATCGCCGCCGTCGGCCTCCCTCCTAGCATCCAGGCGTCGAACTCGCCCTGGCCGAGAGGAGGCCCGTGATTCCCGCTCTGCGTCCGCGTACCGCCGGACCCGGCCGGTCGATCGTGCTGGGCCTGCCGACCCGGTGAGCGTCCTGTCGTGGAACCCGGACTTCATCGTCTGCCGGGACGCCCGGACGCGGAAGACCATCCTGAACGACCCGCGCCGGCGCACGGTCACCGCGGTCCGCGATCACCATGTGCTGGTCAACCCCACGGGTGTGTTCGTCTGGAGCGTACGCAGCGCCGGATCCGCATACTAGCCGGGCAGGCCGGCCCGGACTCGGGGCCGGCCGATCAGCCACCCCAGCAGCGCGCCGGCCGCGATGCCCAGCGTGTTGTTCGCCCAGTCGAGCGGCTGGCAGGACCGTACGGGATCGAGTGTCTGCAGCAGTTCCACCACCACCCACGCCGCCGACCCCGTGAGTGTCACCAGCAGCGGCCGGCGCGAGGCCAGGGTGCCCAGCAGCCCCATGGGCACCCACAGGACCACGTTGACCGCGTTGTGCGCGAAGCCGCCCGTGAGCGTGCGGACCGAATCACCGGTCACACACGCACCGAGCCGCCCGGCCACCCCGCCGACGAGCTGATCGGGCAGCGTGATCCCCAGACAGACCGCCACCGCGAGCAGCACCCCCAGGGTGGCCCCTGCCGACCAGCCGGTTCTCCGCGCGACCGGCCGGTGCGCCACAACCGCGACCACGGCAAGGACCAGGGTGAGCGCCGCCATCACGGCACTGTGCATCGAGGAGGCCATGGGCAGAACCTACGCCTCGAATGGCACGTCATGCCAGACCTGCACGAGGTGCCGAACATGAGAACTGTATGAGCCGGTCGCACCCAGGACCGCGGTCATCCGCACCGCCCGAGGCCGCCCCGGCCGCGGCCGGGAGAGGGTGGATGCCTCAGCCGCGCAGCGCGGACATGAAGATACCGGGCAGTTTCGAGAGCTTCGGTGCCGCCGTGAAATCGGTGAGCCTTCGCATGGTGGTACGGCCGGTCCGGTTGGTGGCGAAGTACGGCGGGCGCGGGGAGAGCGAGGGCGAGCCGGTGAACAGACCTCGCGGCCAGGGCGCGAAGGGAGCGCGCAGCACCGTCTTCTCCACGTCCTCCAGCATGAAGGCGTTGTGCACGAAGCCGATTCCGCTGCCGATCTCCTGAGGTGTATGCCCCGGGAACGCCCCCCACGGGGTGTACCCGAGGAGGAAGCCGAACGCCGACCAGCAGTTCACGCCCAGGGTCCCGTAACGCAGCTCGGCTATGGCGGTGTTCACGGCCGTGCGGTGCGAGCGTTCGGTCCTGGGGTGAACCAACAGAGTGGCGCCGAGGGTGCCGGGCAGGGTGTCGTTGGCGAAGTCGGTGGCTCCGCGCAGGAACTCGGCGGGGTCCCGGCCCGCTATGCGCACCACTCCCAGGGCGCTGGCGAACACCTCGTCGGTGAGCAGAGGATCGTCGGGACGGGTGATGTCCGGTACGAGAACCCTTCTTTCCTCCCCGGCGAAGGTCTCGGCACCAGGATGGGCCTCGACGACATCCCGCAACCGCAGGGCCGACCCCGGGTAGTAGTCGCTGCGGGGTGGGAGCGCGCGCAGGACCCGGCGCACCTCGTCGAGCAGACGCTCGGTGCCGTCCCAGTCCTGTGGCACGACGAGGATCTGGCCGGCGACACAGTTGTGGCCGGAGTTGTTCATCTTGCTGGTGACGATGTGTTCCGCCTGGAAGCGGAGGTCCGCGTCGCTCCACGGGCCCGGGGCGACGATGCAGGGGCTGACTCCGCCGAGTTCACTGGTGAACGGCTTGCTGTTCAGGGGGGTGTCCTCGCGCCGGCGCTGTTCCGCCTGTCCGTCCGTACCCCAGACGATGGCGTCGTGCGTACGCTCGCTCCCTGTCACATGGATCGTGTCGACGCCCTCGTGCGAGGTCAGATAGGCGCCTTCGGCGGCGCCGCCGTCCACGAAGCGGACCCACCCGCGGTCCACGAACTCCGCGAACACCGTCTCGAAGTGCGGCCTGAGATAGCCGTTGACCGGGTTCATCTTCGCGATGACGACCTGGTCCTCCAGGTACAGCTTGTGCAGGATGTCGAGCGGGGTGATGGCCGCCACGTTCCCGGCCCCCAGCACCAGCGCGACGGCGGCGGTTCCGGGCCTGTCCCGGTAGGCGCCGGCGGCCCTGGCGAGCACCTGCTCGCGAGTGGTGCCGGGCCGTGTCCACACCTGTGCCGAGAAACCGCTGAGCAGGAGACGGTCCGTGCCTGTGGCCGGGAAGACGTCGACCACGGTGCGGCCGTCCCGGTCACGTACTGCCCAGGCAGGGACGGGGCCGCGCCCGTCGGACAGCCTGCGCAGTACGTGAAGGTGGGCGCTCACACTCTGTGCCAGCGCCCAGGGTGCGGTCACCCAGTCCTCGGCGGCCCAGGGCGAGGTGGCTTCGTACCCCTTGGCGCGCGCGGCGTCGGCGACCATGGCGGGGGCGCCGTGGGCGATACGGGGCAGCATTCGTTCCAGCAGACCGATCCGTTCGGCCGTCCCGGTTCGGGTCCATGTCCGGGTGCCGTCGCGCAGTGCGGCCACGGCGCGGTCCAGTGGTTCGGTGTCGAGTACCGGTGTGGCGCTCACAGATGGCTCCTCGATGTTGGGGGCGTGGTGGCAGGGGCTGACGGACCGTCTGCGCCGTGCACGACGGTGGGATCACCGGACCCGCCGGGCTATGTCGCGGGCCGGGTCGATCAGGAAAAAGGAAGCAGCTGCTCCGATCACGAGCAGCGCCCCGGAGAACGTGACCGCGAGGTGGTAGCCGTCCACGCCCCGGGCGTCGACCAGCGCACCGACGACGGCGGGTGCCGCGAGGCCGGCAGCCGTGACCACCGCGTTCATGGCACCCAGTGGCCCGCCGCTCCGGCCTGCGGGGGCGAGTTCGGCGACCGTGGTCGCTGCGACCGTCGCATAGGAGCCCCCGAGGCCGAATCCCAGGGCCACCAGCACGGTCTTGCCGGTGGAACCGTCCACCAGTGCCTGGGCCAGCAGGCAGGCGGCGCCCAGCGCCAGCAGCCAGCCGCCGACCCAGCCGCGCGCGCGGCGGCTGCTGACACCACGGCGCATCAGCCGGCCGGTGATGCCGGCCTGCGCGAGCAGGGCGACGGCGCCGATCGCCCAGGGGACGACGACGAGGGTGCCCGCCGTGTGCGCCGGGTACCCGAGGGCGTTGCGCAGGTAGGAAGGCAGCCAGACCAGCATCAGCGCCACCGACCAGTAGCTGGTGAAGTAGGCGAGCGTGGCGCCGATCCAGGTGCGGCTGGCCAGGATCAGCCGGTACGGAACGGCGGTGGCCGCGGCCGTACCGGTCGCCTCAGGCACATCGGACATGCCAGGTGTGGCGGCAGCCGGCGCCACCCGGTTCCCTCCCGTGCGGTGGCCGCCGTCCGCTCCGAACAGCTTCCAGGCCAGGGCCCAGACGAGGCCGGCCCCGGCGAGAACCCAGAGAGCCGCCCGCCAGCCGTGGTGCTGGATGACCCACGACAGACCCGGCGCGGAGACGATGACGCCGAGCGTGACGCCGAGCGAGATGAGGGCGCCGGGCAGATTGCGCCGGTGGTTGGGGAACCAGGCCAGCGTCGCCTGCTGGGCGACGGGAAAGGCCGGCCCCTCCGCAGCTCCGAGGACCACGCGCGAGGCGACCAGTACGGCCAGACCGCCGCCGAATGCCGCCGGCACCTGGGCAACTGACCACAGCACAGCCATCACCAGGAGCAGCCACTGCGGCGACACACGGTCGGCGACAAGGCCGACCACGACGGCGGACAGCGAGAAGAGAAGGTAGAACGCGCTGTTGGCGAGCCCGAACTCGGTGGCGCTCAGATGGAGGTCCGCGCGGATCTCGTCGGCGCCCAGCCCCAGCACCGACTTGTCCGCGAAGTTGACCATCATGAAGACCACCAGCAGCGCGGTCACCGTCCAGGCCCTGGCGCCACCACCGTGGGGGACCGCGGTCCCGGAGGGCCGCTCGGACATCGTCGGTGCCGCGTTCATGGATCCTCCGTGAGGGAGCGGTGGGGCGAGGGACAAGCGAAACGCGAACCGGAATCACCTGGTCGAACGGCGCCGGTCAGGACAGCGGGACTCCGGCGACGGCAATGCGCTCCATGACCCGGCGCCGGGGGAAGTAGTCGCTGATCGCGTAGTGCTGCGTGGCGATGTTGTCCCAGATCGCCACCGAGTCCTGCTCCCAGTGGAAGCGGACCTGGAATTCGGGCACGCGAGCCTGGAGCACCAGCTCGTCCAGCAGTTCGCGGCTCTCGGTGTCCGACAGACCCACGATGCGCGTGGTGAACGGCTCGTTCACGTAGAGGAGCCTGCGGCCGTTGCGAGGGTGGCGCACCACAACGGGGTGCTCCACCGGAGGCAGGCTCGTACGGAAGTCCGCGATCTGCTCCCCGGTCATGGTCGAGCCCCAGCTGGGCACCCAGTCGTGCACCGCCGCAAGGTTCTCGATACGGGCCTTCATCTTCTCGGAGAGGTTGTCGTACGCGGCGCCCATGTCGGCCCACATGGTGTCGCCCCCGGCGGACGGCACCTCGACGGAGCGCAGGACCGAGCCGAGAGCCGGTGCGGCCATGAAGGAATGGTCGCTGTGCCAGATGTTCTCGTTGCCGATGGCCATCGCGTCCTTGGCGAGCCGTGACACCCCTGCCGTCCCGGCTTCCGGAAAGAACGGGTTGGCCTCCGGCGGACCCCAGACGGCAGCCAGGTCCAGGTGGTGGCACGGCTGCAGCCCGGCCTGCCCCCGGAAGAAGACCACCTTCCATTCGAGCAGCGCCTGCCGCAGCTCGGCGGCAAGCTCCTCACCGATCGGCCGGGACAGATCCACACCGCTGATCTCGGCTCCGATGTGCGGGGTCAGCGGGCTGATGCCCAGAATCCGGTACTGCGGCGTCTCGGCTCCCGGCGCGAGCCGCTCCAGCGTCCGGCGGCCGTAGCGCATCAGGGGCTTGTCGAGTACGGGCTTCGGACCATCGGTGGTCACGGTGGCAGCCATGGGTTCCTCCCACGATCGACATTGATTACGTAACCGGCAGTATCGATATTGCATCGCGGCAGGGCAAGGGGTCCGGGCGAAGAGATTCCGGGGCGGCATCACGAGCCCCGAGGCGGCGCGCACCGGCGCACGCCGCATGCCGGTGATACGCAGGACGCCAATAGACACGCCCCCGCCTCGGCCCGCCGCCCCGGGCACGGAACTGGCGCCGCGGGGGCAGCCGAGGGCTGCCGGCGGCTGGGGGCTGCCCGCCGGACAGCGCCTAGGGCCTGTCGTCAAAGTGCCGTCGTTGCCCGGAGGGCGGCCGCGCGGCGTCTGGTGCGTGCGATCGCAAGGCGCCGGAATGTTCTCGTAGCGGAGCTACTAGGGCATTTCGGCAACGCCGCGATCGTGCGTGCCAGGCGTCGCGCGGCAGGCGGCACTTTGACGACAGGCCCTAGCGGTTCAGGGCGAGACCGCGACCGCGCGGCTGATCAGTTCCACCACGGATGCGACGAGAGCCTCGTCCGGCTCCTGCTGTTCGCCGACCATCCGGAACACCAACGACGCGGCCACCAGCGTCGCAGCGGCGGCCAGGTCGACGTCCGGCCGCACGTCCCCACGGGCGACGCCACGTTCCAGCAGATGCCGGGTCTCGCTCATCACGCGTGCCGTGTAGGCACGGTAGGCGCCGGGTTCCGCTTCCGCCTCCGCCGCGGCGCCGATCACCCCGGCGAGCAGACGGCCGACACCGGGCTGCCTGTACGCCTCGGCGCGTGCCGTCAGCACGGCCTGCAACTCGGCGCGAAAATCGCCCATGTCAGGCACGGACAGCGGGCCGATGCGCGACTCGGCCGCGGCGATGACCAGATCCTGCTTGGTGGACCAGCGGCGGTACATGGCGGGCTTGCTCACACCTGCGCGTGCCGCTACGGCATCCATGGTCAGGGCGCTCATGCCGCTCTCGGCCACCAGCTCGATGACAGCGTCCAGGACCGCACCCGTGACGCGCTCCTCCCGGGGCCGGCCCGGGCCCCTGCGCGGCTGTTTCATCCGGTCCTCGGCCATACCGTGACCTTACGCGGCCACGGCTGTCACGCCTGTACGGGGTGGCTCCTCCCTGCGGGTCCAGGCCCCCACAAAGCCCTCTGGCACCCGGCCCGTTCAGACCGCGGCGGGGCCACTTCGGAGCAGGTGCTTGGTGACCTTCCCCGAGGGGGTACGCGGAAGCTCTCGCCGCACGACCAGCTCGCGCGGGATCTTGTAACGCGCGAGCCGTGGTGCCAGCCACTCCCGTACGTCCTCAAGGCTCAGCCGAACGCCCTCCCTCGGCACCACCACCGCGACCACGGTCTCGCCCCACTCCTCGTGCGGACGGCCGATGACAGCGACATCGAGGACGTCGGGGTGCCCGCGCAGCGCCCCTTCCACCTCCTGCGAAGCCACGTTCTCCCCACCGGTGATGATCACGTCCTTGAGCCGGTCCACCACTGTGACGAAGCCGTCCTCGTCCACCCTGCCGAGGTCGCCGCTCCGGTACCAGCCGTCCACGAACGCCTCCCGGGTGGCCTGTTCGTCGTCGAGGTAACCGACCATGCGGGTGTCCGAGCGCAGCCAGATCTCTCCAGTGCGCCCCGCGGTGGCTTCCGTGCCGTCCGGAAGCACGATCCGCATATCGACACCCACCATGCCGCCACGTCCGATCGAACCGGCTTTCTCCACCTGTTCCCCGGGGGAGAGTGAGGCCCCCACAGGCCCCATCTCGCTCATTCCGTAGACCTGGTGGAAGTTCTCCGAGTGATACGCCTTCATCAGCCGGCGCACGGTCGCCGCGTCCAGCGGGCCCGCTCCATAGATCCAGGAACGGACGGACGAGAGATCGTAGGCGTCGAAGTCGGGCACCGCCTGCACGGGGGCGATGAGGGCGACCGGCGCGCCGAACACCGCTGTGGCCCGCTCCCGTTGCACGGTCTCCAGCATGACGCGGGGCTCGTACTCACGCTGCAGCACGACCGTGCCGCCCAGCAGGAGAGTGCCCATCGCCCAGTTGTTGAGGGGCGACGCATGCCAGATCGGCATGCAGACCAGGAATCGTTCGTCCCGGCGGAGCGGAACGGTCGCCGCGGTGTACGTGGCGGTCAGCGCGATGCCCCGGTGGGTGTGGACGCAGCCCTTCGGCCGCCCGGACGTGCCCGAGGTGTAGAGGATCTGAGCGATGTCGCTGTCCCGCCCGGGCTCCCCCGGCCACTCACACGCGGCGGCGGTCAGCGCCTCGAAGGAGCCCGCCGGCGGGCTTTCGGCGTCCGGATGGCTCACCAGCCAGGCGATGTCCACGGCGGCCCCGACGGCCCGCTCGCCGATCTCCTGGTCGACCACCGCCAGCCGGGCACGACAGTGGCGCAGCTGGTGTTCCACCTCGGCGGTCTGCAGTTTGTGATTGACGGGCACCAGCGTGGCGCCGGCGAGCCAGGCACCGAACGCGGCGAACAGGAAGGCCGGGGTGTTGTACGTCATCACGGCCAAGCGGTCGCCAGGTCCGAGCCCCGCCTCCCGCAGCACGGTCGCGGCACGGCGGGCAGCGGCACCGAACTCGCTGTAACTCCAGCTCCGGCCGCGGTAGACCAGAGCTTCCTTGCGACCGGCCGAACGAACGACGCCGTCCAGCATGGCACTGAGGTGCACGCGTTCTCCTGGGATCGCGGGCCGGGGCGCCCGGCCCTTGTCGGGAAACTATGAATGATGCTTCACTTCTTTCATGGCCTACCGCAAGACCCCAGCCGAAATCCGGCGTCTCGAATCGGCCCGGGAGCATCTCGTCGCCCGCGCCACCGAAGTCGTCGCCGATGTGGGCTGGTCCCAGGCATCCGTGACAGCTGTGGCCGACGCCGCCGGTATCGCGGCGGGCTCGGTCTACCAGCACTTCGCGTCGAAGGCCGCCCTCGCGGTCGAGGTCTTCCGGCGTGCGGCGGGGCACGAGGTGGAGGTCCTCGACTCCGTGCTGAGAGGCCCCGGCGAGCCGGTCGACCGGCTCGCCGACGGCGTCGAGGTCTTCGCCCGCCGTGCCCTGGAGAACCGTGGCCTGGCCTATGCGCTGCTCGCCGCGCCTGCCGAACCGGCCGTCGGCGCGGAACGCCTCGCCTTCCGTCGCCGCTACCGCACCCTGTTCGCCGAAGTGATCCGTGAGGGCATGGCACAGGGAGCGCTGCCGCCCCAGAACGGGGAGGTCACCGCCGCGGCACTCACCGGCGCGATCGGTGAGGTCCTCGTGGCGCCCCTCGGCGCCCCGGAGGGGAACGACACCGACGGGCTTCTCGCCGAGCTGACCACCATGGCGCTGCGCTGCGCGGGAGCGGCCACCGCGTCTCCCCGCCCCTGATCCGTCTCTGCCCAGGAGGGCTCTTCATGCCTGTGACCCCTGCACCGCGCAGCCGTCCCACCGCGACGACCCACGAGGTGACCAACCAGCCCCCGCCGCTGACCGGCCACGATGTCGCCGATGACCCGGTGCTGATCGACGGCGTGCGCCGGGAGGGCGCGCAGTGGCATCTGGACGACCTGCACCGGCTGGGCCGCAGGGCCGGCAGCGAGGAGGTCCAGCGCTGGGCGGACGAGGCCAACCGCCACGAACCGGTCCTGCGCACCCACGACCGCTACGGCCACCGCGTCGACGAGGTCGAATTCCACCCCTCGTACCACGCCCTGATGGACGTGGCGATCAGCGAGGGGCTCGGCGGCGCCGCCTGGGCGGACGAGCGGCGTGGTGCCCATGTGGCGCGCGCGGCGGGCTTCATGGTGTGGAGCAGCGCCGAAGCGGGTCACGGCTGTCCTGTCTCCATGACGTACGCGGCGGTTCCGGCCCTGCGCCACGCCCCCGATCTCGCGAAGACGTACGAGCCGCTGCTCACCAGCCGGGTGTACGAAGCCGGTCTGCGCACGCCTGCCGAGAAGCCCGGACTGCTCGCGGGGATGGGCATGACGGAGAAACAGGGCGGCACCGATGTGCGCGCCAACACGACCGCCGCTGTGCAACAGCCCGACGGCACGTGGCGGTTGCGCGGACACAAGTGGTTCACCAGCGCCCCGATGAACGACCTCTTCCTCGTACTCGCCCAGGCACCGGCCGGTCTGTCCTGCTTCCTGGTCCCGCGGATCCTGCCCGACGGCAGCCGCAACACCTTCCGCATCCAGCGCCTCAAGGACAAGCTCGGCAACCGCTCCAACGCCAGCAGCGAGCCCGAGTTCGACGACACCGTGGCCTGGCTCGTCGGGGACGAGGGACGGGGCGTGCGCACCATCATCGACATGGTCACCATGACCCGCCTGGACTGCGTGCTCGGTTCCGCCGCCGGCACCCGGGCGGCGCTCGCCCAGGCAGCGCACCACGTACGCCACCGGGCCGTGTTCGGTGCCAAGCTCATCGACCAGCCTCTGATGCGCAACGTCATCGCCGACCTGGCACTCGAGTCCGAGGCGGCGACCACACTCGCCCTGCGCCTGGCCGGAGCGGCGGACCGGGCACAGCACGGCGACGCTCGGGAACGCGCTTTCCTCCGGCTGGCCACCGCGGTCGGCAAGTACTGGGTCTGCAAACGGCAGCCGGCCGCCGTCGCCGAGGCCCTGGAATGCCTGGGTGGCAACGGTTACGACGAGGAGTCCGGCCTGCCCCGTCTCTACCGCGAGGCTCCGCTCAACGGCATCTGGGAAGGCTCCGGCAACGTCAACGCACTGGACATGCTGCGCGCCCTGTCACGTGAGCCGGAGTCCCTTGAGGCTCTGCGCACGGAGATCGAGGCCGCCGTCGGCACCGACCGCCGTCTGGACGCCGCCTGGCGGGAACTCCAGGGCGAACTCGTCCTCACCGAGGATGCTCCCCTGCGCGCCCGGCGTGTCATCGAGCGCACGGCGCTCGTGCTGCAGGGCTCCTTGCTCGTCCGCCACGCTCCGGCTGCCGTCGCCGACGCCTTCTGCGAGTCCCGCCTGGCCGGGGACCGCGGCCTGGCATTCGGCACCCTTCCGGCCGGAACGGACTTCGGGGGGCTGCTCGAACGCCTCCCCGTCTGACTCCCCGGTCCGGCTGCCCGGCCCGGAGCCCGGAGGCTCGGGGCAGCTCAGCACACGCTGGGGTGTACGCCACAGCCGCCAGGCCAAGACCATCCGGTCCGGGCAGCAGCTCTGACCTGTCGACGGGCGGCGGCTCGGGTCGACGGGCGGGCGCGGGTGGACGGGCAGCCAGGGCAATACAGCTAGGCCATGTCCGGGGCCGGGCCGCCGATGCCCTGGGGGTCGGGGGTGGTGGCGGTCCGGGTCATCGCCGGGTCGGGCAAGGAGAGTGCGGTCCGGTCAAGGATGCCGCGGTAGGCCGCGAGCGTGGCGGTGCGGGAGGGCGGGATGGTACGGGCGAGGGTGTCGAGCAGGGCCCGCAGACGGCGCTGGACCTGGAGGGAGCCCGCGCCGTACAGCAGGATTTCGGCGAGGGCCAGGTCGAGGAGCGCGTCCCAGTCGGGGCGGGGGACGGTGAGACGGGGGGCACCCGCACGGTCTCGGACGACGACCGGCCCGAGGGGGCGGGTCGCGAGGCGCAGGAGGGCCGCCTCGATCTGGTCGAGGGCTTGGACGGCTGTCGTCGGGTCGTTGATTCCGGGCGACAGGGCACGGATCGCGACATCGACGAGGAGCCGCAGGCCGTAGGCGGGGTCGTGGTCGATGTGGCGGGAAGGACCGAGGCGCACGGCGCGGATCAGGCGGCGTACGGCCGCATCGGGCAGCGCTCCGGTCGTGACGCGCAGGAGGGGTGCGCCGGGTTCGACGAAGCTGCCGACGGCCGGCAGACAGGTGATGTGGACGTCGCAACCGGCTGCGATCTCCGCGATCGCGGGGCCGTCGATGTGCCGGACGACTCCGCTGCGGGTCGCGGTGACGACGGCTTCCTCGGCCCGCTGTTCACTCTCCGCACCGTGCGGCACTCGCCACGTGTGGTCCAGGGTGGTGTGCAGCCGCAGGCCGACGGCGCGTACGAGACCTCCGCCGGTGATCACTTCGCGCAGTCCGGCCAGGGTGCGCAGCGTCGCACCGGTGGACAGGACGACGAAGGCGATGGCCAGGGTGACCGACAGGCGTGGCACATGGCGTTCGCTGACCTGGGCGAGGACGACCAGGGCGTAGACGGCCGTACCGGTCAGCGAGCCGAAGAGAACCAGTGAACGCTCGAAGAAGCCGAGGATGCCGGCGAGCCTCGGGGACATGCTCTGCACGGACTGGATGACCAGGGTGACCGCGGTCAGGACGAAGCCGGTGAGGGCGATGATGCCCGAAGCGATCGCCCCCAGCGTGGCCTGGGCGGCCGCCGGGTCGTAGGACAACCCGCCGAGATCGCGGGACCGTTCGGCGTGCGGCAGCCACCAGCCCAGCAGGACCGACGCACCTACGAGAGCGACGGCCAGGCCGCGATTGGGCCAGGCGGCACGGGGCGGCCGGTGGGCCCGCTGCCGGTTTCGCCCGGTCAGCACGGTTCGCATGGTGCTCACTTCTGCCTCTCGGAGGGCGGGTCGGTGATCGCCGTCACGGCGCCATCGACGTCGGCGTGGAGCGCGGCGGGACCGAGCCGGGTGGCCAGGCGGTGACGGTCGAGGTTGTGACGGGCCGCCTCGCGCAGCCGGGCGAGGTGCAGGGCGGCCCCCCGCCGCTTCAGCGCGTCGCGCAGTTCGTCCAGGGTGTCGAGGACCGGGACACCGAGGTGGTAGGTCGCGCTGAGGTCGAGGACGACGTTGTGCGGTGGTGGCTGCGCTGCCGCTGTCAGGGCGAGCACGGCCTTACGGGTGCGGTCGGCGTTGCCGAAGAACAGTGCACCGTCGGGGCGGGCCACGAGGACGTCAGGAACGGCGGTCGCGCCCGGGTGCTGGGCGGTGTCCCCGTACAGCGGGCTGTTGGGCAGCTTGCCCAGGACCGCCACGTGCGTGGTGCTCGCGGAGGCGATGAACAGCACCAGCGACAGTGCCACCGCCAGCAGCAGGCCGGGCAGCAGATCGAAGAGCAGCACCCCGGCAAGCGCGGTCAGCGCCACCCACAGGCTCGCCCTGTCGGCCGCCGCGTAGCGGCGGAGTTGCACGGCGGACAGGAAGCCGCGGACGGCCACGATCACGATCGCGCCCAGCACCGGCTCGGGCAGATCCGTGAACAGCGGGGTGAGGAAGACACCTGTGAGCAGGATGAGCGCGGCGGCGATCACCGAGGTGGCCCTGGAGCGGGCGCCGACGGCCTCTGCGGCGGCGCTGCGCGAGGCGCTGCCGGAGACGGTGAAGCCGCGGAAGAATCCGACGCAGATGTTCGCGAATCCGACGGCGGCCATCTCCCGGTCGGCGTCCACCTCGTCACCGTGTTCGCGCGCGAAGCGGGAGGCGATACTGAACGCCTCCGCGAACACCACCAGCGACACCCCGCAGGCACCGCCTGCCAGCCGCCACCAGTCGGCGGCCGGGATCCCCGGAAGGTGAGGCACCGGCACGGCCGATGGAATCCTCCCCACCACCGCCACGCCATGGTGCTCCAGCCCGGTCGCGGCGGACACCGCCAACGCCGCGACCAGCACCAGGAGCGACGCGGGAACTCTCGGCACATACCTTTCCAGAGCGAGCAGCGCGGCCAGTGCCACGGCGCCCGTCGCCAGCGAGGCGAGCGACCAGTCGGGCAGGTGCCGCAGCAGCGTCCACAGGCGGGGAAAGAACTGCCCGTCACCACTGGACGTTCCGGCGATCTTCGCGGCCTGGCGGACCACGATGGTCAGGGCCATCCCGAACAGGAATCCGTTCAGCGCCGGCTCGGCGAGGAAGTTCGTCACGAATCCGAGCCGGGCCAGCGCCGCAGCCAGCAGCACACCGCCGGCGATCACCGCGAGCGCCGCCGACAGGCCCACAGCCCGTTTCGGGTCCGAGGTGATATCGGCGACCGTCGCACCGGACAGCACCGCCGCCGCGGATGTCGCCCCGATGATCAGGAACCGCGAACGGCCCACCAGGACGTACCCGATGAGGGCGACCGGGGCAGCGTAGAAGGCGTTCTGCGGGGGCACACCGGCGATCTGCGCGTACGCCACGCACTCCGGCACGATCAGGGCCCACGCGGTCAGCGCTCCGAGCACGTCGCCGCGGCCCGTGGCGTGCAGCAGCGACCGCATACGGACCAGCGCGTGCGGCCACTCGGCCACTGGTCCACCTCCCCTCCGTCATCGAGGTCTGCGGACGGTCTTCGGTCTCCTGCGGCTCGTCATGGTGCGAAGACGATGACCGCGACGACGAAACCGGCGAGCAGCAGCATGGCCGCCGAGAGAGCGGGCGGGCTGACGATGCGGCCCAGCGGCTGCCGTCGGCGCATCCGGTCCTGGCGGGTGCGCCACTGGATGTATCCGGTGACCGTGACACCGCTCGCCAGAGCGATGAGATAGCCGGCCAGCGCCAGCCGCAGGGCGCGGGGTGTGATGTCGGTGAGTTTGACGACGGCGAAAGAGGCGGCCAGGAACGCCAGCGCGGTACGCGACCAGGCCAGCAGAGTCCGCTCGTTGGCCATGGTCGCCCGGTAGTCGGGTTCCTCGCCCCGCTGCCACCAGGGTCCGGATCCGGAGGCGTCCTCTTCGTCCTCGGACATCAGTGACCTCTCCCGGATGCCGCGGCCGCGGCCGCGGGCGCCCTCCTGTGCGGGGTCACCGGGTGAGACCGCTGATCGCGTCACCGACGTACTTGGCGCCCAGAACAACCAGCACCGTTGTCATGATCGCCGAGTTGTGCCGGGTCATCCACGTACGCCACTCGCCCAGCACGGCCTCGGAACGGTGACCGCCGATGAGGTACGTAGCCAGCGGCAGCAGAGCGCACAGCGACGCGATCAGCACCATCAGGACGGCGGCGCCGGCCTTGCCGCCCGGACTCGCTCCTGAGGCGGCGATGGAGAGGCCCCCGCCCACGGCAAGCACCAGGTTCTTGGGGTTGGCGACCGCCAGTCCCGCCGCCAGGCCGGCGGACTTCACGGGAGAGAAACGGTCGATGGCCCGCATCCACCCCGGGGGCTCCGCCTCCTGGCCCTCGCGCGGGCGCCCGCGCCACTGACCGGCACCCAGCACCAGGAACACCATCCCGAGCGCCAGCTTGAGCCAGTACGTCCAGCGCCCCGGCCCGCCGGCGCCCTCCGAAGCGTCTCCCCCGGAGCCCGCCAGCACCACGACCGTGACAAGTGCGGCCAACGACACGATCCAACCTGCGGTGAACGCCGTACCGTTGGCCCGCCCTTGCGGCGTGGCCAGCATGAGGATCACCGCGATCAGCGGCAGCGGGCTGATGGCGATCCCGACGGCGGACGCCAGCATCTGTCCGACCGCGTCACCCACGGCACCACGCGGCCCGGCCGCACCAGCGGCTCACCCCGGTACCGACGATCGTGCTCCCGCTCCTCGGGTGAACTGGTGGAACAGTCCGCCGAGCCATAGCGCCTCCCGTCATCCGAACGCTCCCCAGGCTCCGCGAGACCACCGCACACTGCGACCTGACGGGACCCACACGAGTGAGGGTCCCCGCCTGCCTCGCCCCGGTCGGGAGGGGGCCGGCCCCAGGCGAACGGTCGGCGGAGACCTCCCGTGCGCCTGGGGAGATGACGCCTGTGCCCGGCCGCCCTACGACGGAGGCTGCCGCTTCCCCGGCGAAGCGGGGAGAGTCTTCGGCATGGCCGCATGAGACCGCTCCGCCCGACGCACTGGGCGCACCTTCCGCCAGACAGGTGTGTCGCCGCTACGCAGCCCGGCCGAGCTGTCGGTCCCTCACGGGCCCCGCCACGAGTGACGTATCACCCGTCCGGCCTCCCCGGGGACCCGAAGGTTCCGCCGAGGCGATGCCCGCACCGGAGCCCGCCGGCACAGACCGCCTCGCCCGAGATCCCGGGCCGCGCGGCCCCTGCGTACCGCCTCGGACGACGCGCCTGCACTCGTGCGAGGCCACTGCCCCGCCGAGAGTGGAGGTGGTCGCGCCGGCCCTGCGAGCGGCCCAACCCTCAGCAAGGGAGATCTCAGTTGTCCCAGCACACCGACCCCAAGCCCGCGCAGCCGACGATCGCCGCCGCCAACGAGGCTCTCAAGACCCGGCTGCCGTTCGACGACAGGCAGGACATGGAGGACGCCAAGCGCGGCTTCATGGGCACGGCAGGGGACAACCTGATCGCCGACCACACCGGGCGCACCGTGTGGAACCTCCACGCGTACGGATTCCTGAACCAGGACTGCCCGGACACCGCGAATCCGAGCCTGTGGCGGCAGAGCCGGCTCTGCGCCGACCACGGCCTGTTCGAGGTGACCACGGGCATCTACCAGATCCGCGGCTTCGACCTCTCCAACATGACGTTCGTCGAGGGCGAGCGCGGCATCCTGGTCATCGACCCGCTGCTCACCGCCGAGACCGCCGCAGCCGGACTCGCCCTGTACCGCGCGCACCGCGGCGACCGCCCCGTCACAGGCGTCCTGTACACCCACAGCCACGCCGACCACTTCGGCGGTGTGCGCGGCGTCGTCACCGGCCAGGACATCGACGGCGGCGTACCGGTCCTCGCCCCCCAGGGCTTCCTGGAGCACGCGGTCAGCGAGAACGTCTACGCCGGCACGGCCATGAACCGGCGCGCCGCCTATACGTACGGCGCCGCCCTGCCCAAGGGGGACCGCGGCCAGATCGGCGCGGGTCTCGGCCTCACCCTGTCCACCGGCGCGGTCGGCCTGATCCCGCCGACGCTCGACATCACCCACACCGGACAGACCGAGACCGTCGACGGCATCCGCATGGTCTTCCAGCTCACCCCCGGCACCGAAGCCCCGGCCGAGCTCAACATCCACTTCCCCGACCATGCCGCCCTGTGCATGGCCGAGAACGCCACCCACAACCAGCACAACCTGCTCACCCTGCGCGGCGCCGAGGTCCGCGACCCCCGCGTCTGGGCGCGCTACCTCACGGAGGCGATCGGGCTGTTCGCCGGAGCGTCGGACATCGCCTTCGCCTCGCACCACTGGCCGGTATGGGGCCGGGAGCGCCTGACACGGTTCCTGTCCGAGCAGCGTGACCTGTACGCCTATCTGCACGACCAGACACTGCGCATGCTCAACCAGGGGCTGACCGCTCTGGAGATCGCCGAAGCCATGCGGATGCCGCCCGCCCTCGAACGTGCCTGGCACACCCACGGTTACTACGGCTCGGTCAGCCACAACACCAAAGCGATCTACCAGCGCTATCTGGGCTGGTTCGACGGCAACCCGGCCCACCTGTGGGAGCATCCGCCGACCGAGGCCGCCCGCCGCTATGTGGAGTTCATGGGCGGCGCCGACGAAGTCGTGCGCCGGGCCAGGCAGTCGTTCGCCGACGGCGATTTCCGCTGGACCGCCCAGGTCGTCAATCACGTACTGTTCGCCGACCCGGACCACTCGGGCGCCCGCGAACTGCAGGCGGACGCACTGGAGCAGCTCGGCTACGGCAGCGAGAACGGCACCTGGCGCAACTTCTATCTCACCGGAACCCTCGAACTGCGCCAGGGACCGGTCGGCACCCCCACCGCCACCACGTCCCCCGACATGTTCGCCGCGCTGACGCTGGATCAGCTCTTCGACGCCCTCGCGATCCGCGTGGACGGCCCACGGGCCTGGGACGCGGACATCGCCCTGCGGTGGAACATCACGGGCCAGGACCCCGTCACCCTGCATCTGCACAACGGCGTGCTCGTCCACACACTCGGCCACGGCCCCGCCACGCCCGACCCGCAGGCCGAGGTCGCCCTCACCGAGGCGGATCTGCGCTCGCTGCTCCTCGGCACGATGAGCCCCGACGAGCTGACGGCCCGCCCGGGCGTCGAGATCAGCGGCGACGCGAGCAAGATGACAGAGCTCCTCAGCTACCTCACCGACCCCGACCCCGACTTCGCCATCGTCACGCCCTGAACACCCTGAGTGTCCTCAAGACCCCTCAAGGCCCCTCAAGGCCCCTCAAGGCCCCTCAAGGCCCCTCATGGTCAGGCGCGTTGACACGTGACGACACAGCTGCCCGTCAGCCCTCGCTGGGCCCGCTCCCCTCCGGAGCGGGCCCAGCGTCATGAGGCGGGACGGCCGGCGGTCTTTCATCGGCGGCCAGGTCTGCCGAGAGCCCTGTAATGCCCGAGTAACGGCGGCTGTCTAGCGTCCGGGCTCCCCCGTACCGTTCCTGGAGGAGCCCTCGATGCACCTGCCCCCACCGCCCCGGCGCAGACGCGCGGTCTGGGCGGCGGCCGCCCTCACCGCGGCCGCCCTGCTGACCGCGACGCTGCCCGCGGCCGCCGCCGGCCCCACCCCGTCGGCCAAGGTCGACTCCGCCCTCTCCGCCGCCGTGGCCAAGGGCGGCGACGCCTCCTTCTTCGTCGTTCTGAAGGATCAGGCCGACCTGTCCGGCGCCCGGAAGCAGAAGACGCACGCGTCGAAGGCCAAGGCCGCCTACAGTGCGCTGACCGCGCACGCCAGGACCAGCCAGAAGTCGATCAACTCCTTCCTCGACGCCCACAAGGCCGGCCACACCGACTACTGGATCGCCAACGCCGTCCAAGTGACCGGCAATCAGGACCTGGTCGACGAACTGGCCGCGCGGTCCGACGTCGCGTCCATCGTCAAAGAGCAGAAGTACAAGCTCGACGATGTCCGGACCGCCGACACGAAGATCACCAAGTCGCGCACGGACTCCTCCGCGAACGGTGACGACACCCCCGAGTGGGGCGTCTCGGACATCAAGGCCGATCAGGTCTGGGACAAGTACGGCGCCCGCGGCGAGGGCATCGTGATCGCCAGCGTCGACTCGGGCGTCCAGTACGACCACCCCGACCTCGTGGCCCAGTACCGGGGCAACAACGGCGACGGCACGTTCACGCACGACTACAACTTCTACGACCCCTCGGGCACCTGTCCGTCGGACGGCACCCCGTGCGACAACAACGGCCACGGCACCCACACCATGGGCACCATGGTCGGCAAGCACGGTATCGGCGTCGCCCCGAATGCCAAGTGGATCGCCGCCAAGGGCTGCGAGTCCGACCAGTGCTCGGACGACAACCTGCTCGCGGCCGGCCAGTGGATCCTCGCGCCGACCGACCACAACGGCCAGAACCCACGCCCCGATCTGGCACCGAACATCGTCAACAACTCGTGGGGCGGTGACGACACGACGTTCTACCAGAACATCGTCGAGTCCTGGAACGCCGCCGGCATCTTCGAGGCCTTCGCGGCCGGCAACGACGGCGACGGTGTGACCTGCTCCACCGCGCACGCCCCCGGCTCGCAGGAGACCTCCTACGGCGTCGGCGCGTACGACTCCAGTGGCACCATCGCCTCGTTCTCCGGTTTCGGACCGTCGCTGGTCGACGGCTCGGCGAAGCCGAACATCTCGGCGCCCGGCGTCGCGGTCGAGTCGACCTGGCCCGGCTCCTCGTACAACACCGAGTCCGGTACGTCGATGGCCACCCCGCATGTCGCGGGCGCGGTCGCGTTGCTGTGGTCGGCCGCCCCGTCGCTGATCGGCAACATCGACGAGACGCGTGAGCTGCTCAACGAGGGTGCCCGCGACGTCGACGACACCCACTGCGGCGGCACCGCCGACATGAACAACGTCTGGGGACAGGGCAAGCTCGACATCCTCGCCTCCATCGACAAGGCGCCGCACACCGCCGGCACCGTGAGCGGCAAGGTGACCGACAAGTCCACCGGCGCCGCGCTGGCCAACATCACCGTCAGGGCCACCAACGCCACCACCGGTACCCGGACCGTCACCACCGGCACCGACGGCACGTACACGCTGGCCCTGAACCCGGGCACGTACGACTTCGCGCTCAGCGGCTACGGCTACGCCGACGCGAAGGTCACCGGTGTCGAGATCACCGAGAACCAGGACCTGACGCAGGACACCACGCTGTCCTCGGTCCCCTCGCACCAGGTCACCGGCACCGTCCTCGACGCCACCGGCAAGCCCCTGCCCGGCTCCACCGTCGAAGTGACCGGCTCGCCCGTCGCCCCGGTCACCACCAACGCCCAGGGCACGTACACGCTGCCGAAGGTAGCCGAAGGCGTCTACACCCTCACGGTGAAGCCCGCCGCACCGGTCCTGTGCAACGGCGTCTACACGGGCTCGCTCACCGTCGCCGCCGACCTCACCGAGGACGTCCGGGTGCCGGCCCGCTCGGACACCGCAGGCAACGCCTGCGCCCCGGCCACGTACTCCTGGATCGCCGGTACGAAGAAGGTCGCCCTGAGCGGTGACGAGGACTCCGCGAAGGTCGCGCTGCCCTTCCCGGTCAAGCACTACGGCGTCTCCTACTCCACCGCGTCGGTGACCACCGACGGCCTGGTGAACTTCCTGTCCTCCCGGGTCGGCGACTACAGCAACACCACGCTGCCCACCGCGGGCGCGAACAGCCCGAACGGCTTCGTCGCCCCGCTCTGGGACGATCTGACCCTCGACAAGAAGTCCTCCGTGCAGACGGCCACCACCGGTACCAAGGGCAGCCGCAAGTTCGCCATCGTCTGGAACAACGCCGCCTACGCGAACGGAACGTCGGGACGCGCCACCTTCGAGGCTGTCTTCGACGAGGCCACCGGCGCCGTGACCCTGCAGTACAAGTCGCTCGCCGACCGGGGCGAGGGTGCCACCGTCGGCATCCAGAACCAGGCCGGTACCGACGCCCTCCAGTACGCGTACAACCAGTCGGTCATCGCCGACGGTTCGGCCATCCGCTTCACCCAGGGAGCCAAGTGATGAGAGCCCACCACTCGCGGCGGGCCCTCCAGCTCGCCTCCGCCCTGGTCGCCGCCGGGCTCTGCCTGAGCGCAGCCCCGCAGGCCCTGGCCGCCGACGACAGCGGCTCGGGGATGAAACTGACCAGCGCCGAGGCCAGGACACTGGCCGCCCACGTCACTCTCGACCCGTACGAGGACGCCAAGGACGGCTCGAAGGCCGACGGCACGACCGACGCAGCCGCCGCGCCCGACAGCGCGAAAGGCACGGCCGCCGGCCCGAAGACGGCGGGCGCCTCCACCGGCGACGCCTCCACCCCTGTCACCTTCACCGCCAAGTCCACGCTGGAAGGCGTGCGCGGTATGGGCGCCACCGTGCCCGTCGGCAAGAACGGCGACTACTTCACCGTCCACAGCCTGGGCAATGTGCAGCGCCACGCCGCCGACGGCAGTTCGAAGTGGGAGCGCACCAACAGCTCGCTCTACACGGACTGGGGCGTCAAGCCGCAGCGCGTGTACCAGACCGAGCCGTACCCGGCCCGCATCCTCATGGGCTACAACGCGGTCTCGCCGTTCTCGCCCAACTCCGACTCGGGATACTCCACCGGAGACCTGACCGGTGACGGTGTCGACGACATCGTCTTCACGGCGAGCGTCGGCGCGGTGCCCTACCGTCCGTTCACCTCGCCCGGCTCGTCGCTGCCCAGCGGCACGTTCGTGACCGTGCTCGACGGATCGACCGGCAAGACGCTGTGGTCGAAGCTGTACGACTACGCGTCGATGGTGAAGATCGTCGACGGCACACTGCTGGTCGCCGACGCACCCCGGATGAGCCAGGACGCCCCCGCCGCCGACACGGCGAAGCTGTCCGGCATCCGCTTCTCCCACGCGGACGGCGCGCTGGCCCCTGCGGACACCTGGACGTACGACACCGGTCAGAGCGCCATGGTCAACTGGGGTGACATCCAGGCCCTCGGCAAGGGCAGGACCGTCGTCTCCTGGGATCTGGCCAAGACCGCCACCGCCGACGGCCGGGGCCGCACCCTCGTCCTCGACACGGCCGACGGGTCGGTCACCTGGCAGACCGACAGCATGCTCTACAGCCGTCAGATCCGGGTGGACACGGGCCGCAAGCGGATCGTCGCCGTCGAGCAGGCCGACTCCACCGACGGGGTGCGCTACGAGATCGCGTCGTACGACCCGAAGACCGGCCGGCGTTCGACGCTGGACAGCCGGATCAACGTGGTGCCGACCGCGCTGACCATCGGTGACCTCACGGCCAGGGCGGGCGACGAGTACGCGGTCGCCGAATCCTCCTTGGACAGCGACCTGTATGTGAACGCCAGCACCGTCCGGGTGCTGAACGGTGCCGACCCCAGCAAGTCGCTGTGGTCGGACACGGTGAAGCGTGACGCGGCCAACTCCGAGGACGGCCCCAGCATCTGGAACCTCCAGGTGGTCGGCGGCAAGCTCGTCACCGCCGCGCAGGACGACGAGAAGCTCGGCACGTCCCAGAACGCGGGCGGCGGCCGCTACGCGACGCTCACCGTGTTCTCCGGCAAGGGCGCGGTCAAGTGGCGGGAGAAGGGCACCGACGCCGCTCCGATGTACCAGGACGTCTTCAGTGACGACCGGGGTACCCATCTGCGGGTCGTCGACCAGAGCCAGAACGTCCGCACCTTCAAGCTGGGCAACGGCAAGCAGGAGACGGTGACACCGCTGCAGGCGGACGTCTCGTACGCGCGGGCCACCGACCTCGACAAGGACGGCAAGTCCGATGTCGTCATGGGCGGTTCGTCGAGCGGCGTGTGGGCCTACTCGGGACCGTCGCTGGCCGCCGGCAAGCCCGAGAAACTGTGGCAGGCCACGGTTCCCGGCGCGGTGCACGACATCGAGACCGGTGATGTCAACGGCGACGGCAAGCCCGAGATCGTCGTCGCCGCGGACAGCGCCGTGGTCGTCCTCAACGGCAGGACCGGCAAGACGCTCGCCACCATCGACGGCGGCGGCCGGTTCGTCCACTCCGCCAAGCTCACCGACCTCGACGGCGACGGCACACTGGACATCCTCGTCCCGACGAACAAACTCAACGCCTACTACGGTGACGGCCACCGGATCTGGTCGTACGCGGCGCCCAAAGCCATCGGCGACGACGCCGTCTTCTCCGACCCGTCGGTCCTCGACGGCCGTGTCTACACCTCGTACTCCAAGGTGAACTCGCTCGACCTGGCCGACCCGGCCGCGGACGCGGTCGCGCTGAACGCCAGGACGGGCAAGGCCAAATGGGACGTCGCGCCCAAGGCTCCGGCCGCGTCGAGCGACGGCGTCATCCACGCGGCCCTCACGTACAACGCGACATTCGCCTCCAAGGAGATCCCGTACGCGGACGGCCACGCGGTCGTCTACCTGTGGGACATCCAGTCGCCGGCCGGCGTCGGCTCCACCGACGCCGACGGCCCGCACCAGTACATGGAGATCCGCGACGGCCGTACCGGTGAGGTCGTGCACTCCACCACGGTCGGCGGGCTGTGGACGCACAGCGACTTCTTCACCGACAGCGGCAGCCTGTACCAGGTGGGCACGTCGTCCTTCCGACGGTTCAGTGGCGAGGGCACGGACGACTTCACCATCTTCGCGGTGCCCGAGTCCCACAATGCCGCCTTCGCGACCGGCCCTGGCGGGCGCAAGCTCCTGATCGGCGGCGTCGAAGGCGGCCTTTTCGCCTGGGACCCGAGCATCTTCAGCTCCACCAACTCCTACGCGTCCAGCGTCGGCGATGCCATCGCCACCGGCGGCCGCAACTACCTGGCCGCCGACCTCGACGGCGACGGCGTCACCGAGGTGCTGTCGCTCAACTCCGACGACTACGGAATGGACCGGATCGCCGAGGACCTCGGCGGCCGCTACCTGTCCACCGACAACGGCATCCATCAGGTCGGCACGTACAAGCTCTCCTGAGCCGGTGCTGACCTGATCCACCGGCCCCCCGGGCCTCGCCCGGGGGGCCCTCAGCATGTTCGATTACAGTGCGCCTTCATGGACGCGCAACTCCCGGACGGCGGCACATCGGCCGCACCGCTGCTGCGTCTGCACCTTTTCGGTGGGTTCAGAGTGACGCGCGACGGCGGCCCCGCGCTCGCCGAACGGTGGCCACGACCCGGCGCCCGGGCCCTGGTGAAACTCCTCGCCGTCGTCCCCGGGCACCGGCTCCACCGCGAACAGGCCATGGACATCTGCTGGCCGGACGCCGATCCGAAGGCCGCCGCGGGCAGCCTGCGTGTCGCCCTGCACGCGGCACGCCGCGCGCTGGAACCCGAGCTGGCCCCGCGCGCCGCCTCGTCGTACCTCGTCTCCGACGGGACGCTCCTGTGCCTCGGCCCATCGACGGTGTGGATCGACGCCGACGACGCCGAGACGTCGGCCCGGGCGGCACTCGCCGACGGCGGAGTGGACGAACTGTCCGGCGCCCTGCGACGGTTCGCCGGCGAGATGCTGCCGGAGGACCGCTATGCGAGCTGGGCCGACGAACGGCGCGGACAGCTCACGCTGCTGCGCGAGCAGCTGCTGCTCCGGCTCGCCCAGGAGCACCTGGAACGCGGCGCAGCCGACGACGCGGTGGCCGCCGCCGAGCAGGTACTCGCGGCCAGCCCCGCCGAGGAGCTGGCCCACCGCGTCCTCATCGACGCCTGGCTGCGCCAGGGACTGCGCAGGCGCGCGGTGCACCAGTACCACGTGTGCCGCGAGATGCTCGACGCGGAGCTGGGGGTACGGCCGGGTCCGGAGACGGAGCGGCTGCACAAGGCCGCGCTGGCCGCCGCCCCCACACCCGTCCCCGCGGCCCCATTGCTCCCGGCACCCCTGCGGGCCGCCCGCACCGCGCTCCCGCTGCGGGGCCGCGCCGCCACGCTCGAACGGCTCCTCGCGGCGGACGGGCCACCGGTCACCCTGCTCAGCGGTGAGGCAGGGGTGGGGAAGACCCGCCTGGTGAGCGAGGTGGCGCGGCGTGCCACCGCGGTCGGCACCGCCGTGCTGTGGGGCGGCAGCCAGGACGCGGAGGGGCACACCCCGTACGGCGCCTTCGCGGAGGCGCTGGACGGCTGGCTCGCCGAACACAGCGCGGCCGAGCGCGCCAGGGCCGGCGCCGAGTACCCCGAACTGGCCTCGTTCCTGCCGTCGCTCGGGCAGGTGGGGACGTCGGGCGAGCGCAGCCCGGAGGAGGAGCGGGACCGGCTCTTCCGGGGCAGCACCGCGCTGATCGGTGACCTGGCCGCGCTGCGCCCGGTGCTGGTGGTCCTCGACGATCTGCACGCGGCCGACACGGGCTCCTACCAACTGCTCAGCCATCTGGCCCGACGTGCCGTGGAGCGGGGGGCGTCGGTGCGGTTCCTGGTGACGTACCGCGAGGAGGAACTCCCCGAGGGCGATGCACGCCGCTCGGCCCTGGCATCGCTGGTGCGCCAGCGCCTCGCCGTACGGGAGGTGTTGGCGCGGCTCGACAGGGAAGCGTGCCTGGCGATGGTGCGCGACGCCGCGGCGGACGTATCGCGCGGCGAGCGGATCCACCGCGTGTGGGAACTCTCCCTCGGCAACCCGCTGTTCGCCCTCGAACTCGCTCGTGGCCTGGCCGACGAGGAGAGCGGCGGCCTCGCCCCCGACGGTGTGCGGGAACTGGTGGCCGACCGGCTCGTACGGCTCGGCACGGACGCCCGCCGCATCGTCGAGGCACTCTCCGTGGCCGGCGGCGACGCCGCGCTGTCCGAGCTGCTCGACGTCGCCGAACACGGGCTGCACCCGCCGGTGTCCGGTGCTGCGGCGGCCGACGCGCTGGAGCAGGCCATCTCCGCCTCGCTCGTCGAGGAACGCCATGTCGTGGTGGCCGGGCGGCCCGAGGAAGGGGTGGCCTTCCGGCACCCGCTGGTCCGGCTGACCTGCTACGAGCAGCTGACCGTGGTCCGCCGCAGGCAACTGCACGCCGCGTTCGCGCAGGCGGTGCAGCGCCGCAGGCCCGACGCCGTCGACACCCTGGCCTCCCACTTCGCTCGCGCCGACGACCCGCGCGCGGCCGAATATCTGCGCCGGGCCGCTGAGCGTGCCGCGGCCCTGTACGCCAACGACACCGCCGACCGCTACTACCAGGACCTGGTGGCCCGGCTGGATGTCGACGCGGCTCGCGCCCGGCTGGCACACGCGCATGTCCTGCGGAGAATGGGCCACTTCGAGCAGGCGGTCGGCACGGTGCGTATCGCCCTGACCGAGTTCGAGCGGCGCGGCGACCACGACCACGCGGTCCTCGCGGCAGCGCTGCTGGCCGAGACACTCGTCAAGACGAGCGCATCCGGGGCCGGCCGCCGGACTCTGCGGGAACACCCGGTGACGGCGGACACCGCGCCGGAACCGGCCGCCGGCCACTTCCTCGCCCTGTCCGTCGTCCGCTGTGTCCAGGGGCGTTACGCGGCAGGGGCGGAAGCCGCCCGGGATGCCCTGGCGGCCGCACGCGGCATGCCGGGCGTGCGGGGGCAGGGGCTGGTGGCCCGTGCCTACGCCCTGCAAGCCGCCAACCTCGGACTCGCCGGCCACTTCGACCAGGCACGCGAGGCGGGTGACAGAGCGCTCGCACCTGCCGAGGCGTACGGGGATCCGACTCTGCTCGGATCTGTCCTGTCGACGCTGCGCGAAAACGCCCGGCGGGCCGGCCGGTTGTGTGAGGCCGTCGAGATCGGGGCCCGCGCGCTCGGCCTGGCCGAACAGTCCGGTGATCCGACCGCCGCCGCCTTCGAGCGGGCGAACCTCGCCGAACTGCGGCTGCTGCTCGAAGAACCCGAGCCGGCCCTGGCCCTCGCCGAACAGGCAGTGGCGGGAGCGGAGGCGTACGACGCCTGGTGCCTCACGTACGCCCTCACGACACTGGCGCGTGTGCGGGTGTTCCTGAGCGAGACAGCGGAGGCCACCGCCCTCCTGGACCGCGCCCAAGCCGTCGCCGACGCGCTCGGGGACCGGCAGGCGGAGCACGAGGTGCGCACGGCCCGTGCCGAACTGGCGCTCTCCGCCCGCCGACCGGACGACGCGCTGCGCGTCCTGGACGGACATGCCGACGACGCGCCCGTGCTGGTGGCCTGGGCGGAACTCCTGGCGGGGCGTGCCGAAACCGCGCTGCGCCTCGCACGCGCCGAGGTGGCGCGAGCGCGGCGCACCGGGGAACGCCTCGCCGAGGTGGAAGCACGGATCGCTCTCGGGGCGTCCCTGTCCCGGCTCGCCCGGACACCGGAAGGCGCACAGGAGCTGACCCGGGCCGAGTCGATGGCCGCACTTCTGCCCTATCCGGCCGGGACGCGCCGGGCGGCATGGGCACGGGGTCTGCTCCGCGAGGGGTGACGCGGACGGGACGCTCGGGTGCGCCCTCGCCGGGACGGTCATCTCGGTGACCAGGACGGTGGGGTCGACGCTCCGGTGGAGGGTGAGGTTCTCGGCCGTGGGGGCCGAGAGCCGGCGGGCAGCGCGGCCCTCGATGTGCGCGGTGAGGGCTTCGGCATTCCCACTACTGCCCGGCACGCTCCTGGTCGATGAACGCGGTCAACGCCTCAACAGTCGCGTCGGGTTGCTCGTCGGGAATGAAGTGTCCGGCTTCCGGGATGAAGACACCCGTCGCCTTCTCCGCCCATGGGCGGATGGAGGCGGCCATGTCGGGGATCGAGCCGTGGGAGCTGGAGATTCCCAGCACCGGGATGCTCAAGTGCCCCCGCCCGAGAGCCTCATGGTTTTTGCGGGCCGATTCCGCGGCGTCGCGGTAGTAGGCGAGAGACGCCTGGAGTCCTCCCTCGGCCGCGATGGCGGCGGCGTAATGGTCGATCTCGGCGTCGTCGAACGCGTCCGGGGACAGCGCTTTGGCCTTCAGGAACCAGCCGACGTAGGCACGCTCGCGCCCGGTGAGCAGAGTCTCGGGCAGTTCGGGCACCAGGTGGAACGCGAAGTGCCAGGTCTTCCAGGCCCGGTCGGGGTCCGTCGGGATGGAGTCCGGGAGGGTGATTCCGGGAATGCCGGCGTCCAGTAGAGCGACACCGTGCAGGCGCTCCTCATACTTCAGGGCCAGCGAGAAGGCGACCCAGGCCCCGATGTCGTGGGCGACGAGCCAGTACTTCGGCACATGGAGCGCGGTCAGCGCGGCCTGGACACGCGAAGCGACGGTGTGCGTGTCGTAGCCGCTCCGAGGGCGGTCGGAGTGCCCCTGCCCCGGCAGGTCGATCGCGATCACACGGAATCGTTCGGTAAGCCCTGGCATCACCTTTCGCCAGGCCCACCAGGTCTGCGGGAAACCGGCGAGCAGGACGACGGTGGGGCCGTCGGGCCGGCCGCCTTCCACGGCGTGCAGCCGGATTCCGTCCGCGTCGACCCAGCGGTGAGTGAAACCCGCGAGGTCGTGCAGCGGCAGCCCGGGGAGCGGGTTCTTCCGGTCAGGGGAGTGGTTCGTGGCCATGGCGTCGTCGGACATGCCGCAGAGCCTAACCCATCTTGGACTGACTAGTTCAAGATGGGTAGGATGGGCAGGGCCGCAGCGGCTGATCCAGAAATGAGGTGCATGCGTGATGGCCGGGAAGAAGCAGTTCGACATGGACGTCGCGCTCGACGCGGCGATGGTCCAGTTCTGGCGGGCCGGATACGCGGACACGTCTCTCGACGACCTCTCCAGGGCGACCGGGCTGAACCGAAGTTCCCTCTACTCCTCGTTCGGCGACAAGGACTCGCTCTATCTGCGCTGCCTGGACCGCTACGCCGCGCGGTACGGAGGCAGGTACGACCAGGCGCTGTCGTGTGCGTCCGAGGAGCCGCTCCAGGCGGTACGGGCGTTCTTCGAGGTCACCCTGCGGCGCATCGCCGACCCCGACGTACCTGATGGATGCCTGATCGCCCAGACCGCGATGGCGGCACCGGTGCTCGGCCCCGCCATCGCCGCCCGCGCCGTCGAGGCCCTGGGCCTTCAGCGCGCGCGGCTGCGGACCGCCCTGGAGGCCGCGCAACTGACCGAGGACGATGCCGACGATTTCGCGGTTCACCTCACGGGGGTCAACCAGGCACTGGCCGTGATGAGCAGGACCAGGGCGAGCCGGCAGCAGCTCCGCACCGTGGTCGACATCAGCATGAGCGCGCTCGCGCACACCTTGCACGCCCGGAGTTAGTGCCCGGGTGGCGGGGTCGCCCCCTGCTATGGGGCCGTGGCCAGCCGGAACTCCTCCCCGGCGGGTGGGGCGAAGTAGCGCGCCACCTCGGTGCCGGTGACCTCGGCCAGGGTGGCCGGTTTCCAGAGGGGGCTGCGGTCCTTGTCGATGACCTGGGCGCGGATCCCCTCGGCCAGGTCGTGCGAGGCGAGCGCGGCGCAGCAACTCCGGTAATCCTGCTCCAGAACACGCTCCAGCGAGCCGAGCCGCCGGGCCCTGCGCATCGCGGCGAGCGTGACCTTGAGGGCCGTGGGCGATCTGCCGGCCAGGGTGTCGGCCGTCGCCCGGGCGGCGGCCGCACCGTGGCCGCGCAGCCGGGCGACGATCTCCTCGACGGTGTCGGCGCCGTAGCAGTCGTCGATCCACGCCCGGTCCCCGGCCAGTTCACCGGGCGACGGCTCACCTGCGTACGGCCGGAGCGCGTCCCCGACCGGTTGTGTGGCGAGGCCGGCCAGCAGCCGGGGCAGGTCGTCCGAGGGTACGAAGTGGTCGGCCAGCCCGCACAACAGGGCGTCGTCCGCACCGACCTGAGTGCCCGTCAAGGCGAGGTGGGTGCCGAGTTCACCGGGCGCGAGGGCGAGCAGATACGTACCCCCCACGTCAGGTGCGAAGCCGATGCCCGTCTCGGGCATCGCGATCCGCGAGCGCTCGGTGACGATACGGACGCTGCCGTGCGCCGAGACGCCGACGCCGCCGCCCATCACGATGCCGTCCATCACGGCGACGTACGGCTTGGGGTAGCGGGCGATACGGGCGTTGAGCCGGTACTCGTCCCGCCAGAAGCCGAAGGAGGCAGTGCCTCCGGCGCGCGCGTCCTCGTAGATGGACCGGATGTCACCACCGGCGCACAGGCCACGGCCCCCGGCACCGGTGATGATCACGGTCTCCACGGCCGGGTCGCTCTCCCAGGCCGCCAGGGCCTCGTCGATGCGCCGCACCATCGCGTGGGTGAGGGCGTTGAGCGCCCGTGGCCGGTTGAGCGTGATGTGGGCCGCGCGGCCCTCGGTACGGAGCAGCACATGCTGCTCGCCGGCGGTCACGGGAACACCTGCCTCGGCCCACGGGCCATGGTGACGCGCATGATCTCGTTGGTTCCTTCCAGGATCCGGTGGGCCCGCAGGTCACGGACGGTCTCCTCGCCACCGTACGCCCGGGGCTCAGGCCCCGGTACCGGCGACCACCTCACCGCCGACGACGACCAGCTCGGCCTCCGTACCCGGGATGTCCTCCGGGCTGATCCGCAGGATGTCCCTGGACAGCACGGTGAAGTCGGCCAGCTTGCCGACGGTCAGCGAACCCCGTTCGTCCTCGAGGAAGTTGGCGTAGGCGGAACCCATGGTGTAGCCGTGGACGGCCGTCTCGACGTCCACCGTCTCGCCGGGCTGCCAGGGCTCGCCGCCGCCGAGCGGACGGCGGGTGACCGCGGTGTAGATACCGATGAGCGGGTCCATCTCGGCCACGTTCCAGTCGCTGGAGAAGGCCAGCACCGCGCCCGCCTCGTGCAGGCTGCGCATGGGCCATGCCTTGTGCCAGCGGTCCGAGCCGATGTTCTCGGCCCAGTCCTGGCCGGGTCCCGCGATCTCGGGGGCGCAGTGCCTCGGCTGCATACAGGCGACGACGCCCAGCTCCGCGAAGCGTGCCGTGTCCTGCGGGTCGAGGCACTCGACGTGGACGACCTGGTGGCGGGCGTCGCGCCGTCCGTTGACCGCGGCGGCGTGCTCGACGGCGTCCAGTACGGTGCGGATGCCCCGGTCGCCGGTGGCGTGCACGAAGCACTGGAATCCCCGGGCGTCCAGCTTGGCGAGCAGCCCGGCGAACTCCTCCGCCGGGTAGAAGGTGTCGCCCCGGTGCCTGCCGCAGCCCGTGTACGGCTCCAGGAGGGCGGCGGTGCGCGGCTCGACCACGTCGTCGATGTAGAGCTTGAGCGGACCGACCCGCATCCGGTCGTCGTTGAAGCGGGCGGCGGTCGCGGCGAAGTCGTCCAGGTCGGCGTCGGTGGTGCCGCGCGGGTGGAAGAGCGCGGCGACGAGGCGCGAGCGGAGCCGGCCCTCGGTGCGGGCGCGGGTGAACAGCTCCAGATCGTCCAGGGAGTTCTGCGGCTCGACCACGGTGGTGATGCCGAAGCGGATCGCGTCGTCGAGGCTCTTGACGAGCCGGCCGTACTGGCGGTCGGACGCGGCCCACGGCACCCCCAGCTCGCGCAGCGCCCGGTGTCCGTCGCGGGACAGCCCCTTGACCGCGAAGTCCTTGATGAATCCGGTGGGTTCGCCCGTGGCCGGGTCGGTCTCGGCCCGCCCGAACGGCAGCGAGGTGGTCTCCCTGCTGACGCCGAGCCTGCGCAGGGCCGCGGTGTTCAGCCATGCGGTGTGGACGTCGTAGCTGAGGACGAAGGCCGGGGTGTCGCCGGTGACCTGGTCGAGGTCGGCCGCGTTCGGCATCCGGCCGTCCGGGATCGCGGAGTAGTCGAACGCCTCGGCCTCGATCCACTCGGCGTCCGGGTGCTCGGCGCACCAGGCGGTGATGCGGTGGTGGATCTCGGTGAGCGTACGGGCTCCGGCGAGCTGGACGCAGGCGTCGTCGGACCCGAGCCGTACGTGGTTGTGGGCATCGATGAAACCGGGCAGCACCAGCCGGCCGGCCCCGTCGACGATCCGGGTGTCGTCGCCCGCCCAGGCGGCCGCCTCCGCGTCGGGGCCGAGCCAGACGATACGGCCGTCGCGTACGGCGAGCGCCTCGGCGGCGGGGAGCCGCGGGTCGACGGTGTGGATACGGGCGTTGCGCAGGACCAGGTCGGCGGGCGCGGTGGTGCGGGTCATGAGGGACGGACTCCTGGGGTAGTACGGGTGGAGCGGATGGTGCGGGCGGTACAGGTGGTGCGGACGATGCGGGCGGTACAGGTGGTGCGGACGATGCGGCCGTTTCAGGTGGTGCGGGCCGTACGCGTACCGGTCAGTCAGTTGCCGGCGGGAGCTGTACGCAGCCTGCGGCGGGTCAGGGCCCAGTAGACGAGCCCGGAGACGACCGAGCCGAGCAGCGTGAGGTCACCACCGCCGAGTGGCGCGACCAGCGGCCCGGTCCACAGTTCGGAGTTGCAGGTCAGTGCGGCGAAGGCCATACCGGAGACCAGGGCGGCCATCCCGGCGGGATGGAATCCGCCGCGATACCAGTACGCCCCTCCGCGTCCCGCGTGCAGCGACCGGGTGTCGTAGTGGCAGCGCCGTATCAGCATGTCGGCGAGGAAGACCCCGCCCCACGGGGCGAACACGATGATCAGCAGGGAGAGGAAGCTCAGCAGGGACTCGGTGAAGTCCACCAGGAAGAGCGCGCCGAGCGAGCCGAGCGCGGTCACGGCGACGCTGACGATGATCGCTTTGGCCCTGCTCCACGGGATGCCGAGCACCTGGAGGTTCAGGCTGGAGGAGTACAGCGTCAGGATGGAGTTGGTGACCGAACCGCCGAGTACGAGCAGCAGGAAGACCGGCTGGAACCACCCGGGCAGCAGCTTCTCCACCCCGGCCACGGCGTCCGTCATGTCGGCCTGAGTGGCGGCCGCGACACCGGCGACACCGAGCGCGACGGAGGAGATGAGACCGCCGAGCGCGCCGCTCCAGGTGATGGAGCGCAGCGAGGTCTCGCGGGGCAGATAGCGGGTGTAGTCGGCGGGCATCGGCAGATACGAGAAGGGCCCCGCCAGCATGACGACGAAGGCGAGCGTCCAGCCGGAGAACCCGGGCGTACCGCCGGAGGCGGCGCCCGTCGTGGCGCCCGGCAGCAGGAAGACCAGCAGCACACCGAACCCGGCGGCGAGCACGTACGCCATCCAGCGCTCGGCGAACTGCACGGTGGCATGGCCCCACATGGCGACCGCGAACGTCACGGCGAGGGTGATCACCAAGGCGAGCGCCCTGGCGGCGTCACCGCCGCCGTGCCAGCCGAGGTCGGCGAAGAGCGCTTCGAGGGCGAGGGTGCCGACCACCGTGTTGACGATGGTGTAGCCGATGGAGACGACCCAGTTGAGCAGACCGGCGGGGAAGTTCCCGAGGACACCGAAGGAGGCCCGGGAGATGACCAGGGTCGCGGTGCCGGTCCTGATGCCGCTCAGTCCGGCGGCGCTGATGACGAAGAAGGTCAGCCCGCCGAGCACGACGACGGCGGTGGCCTGCCAGAAGGAGAGCCCGAAACTGACGGCGAGGGCGCCGTTGATGACGTAGGTGAAGGTCAGATTGGAGCCGAACCAGAGCCAGAAGAGGTCTTTGGCGCTGCCGTGCCGCTCCTCGTCGGGGATCGGGTCGATGCCGTGCGTCTCGACCTGGAAGACCTCGTCACTGCTGACGCCGGTCCCCCTACCGGCCGGCCGCGCGGCACTCGACGGGGCGCCCGGCGGCGCGCTCGGGTCGGTGACGTCCGTCGCTTGTCGCGCCATACGAGCCTCCGCATTCCGCATCCATACTTTGAATGCCGTTCTAAGTGTTAGAACGGCATTCAAGATGCGCCCCGCACCGGCGGCACGTCAAGACCTCCGGCCGAATTGATCTCACAGGTCGGGGATAGGCTCGACAGCGTCCGGAGCAGACCAGCGTGAGCGGGGCGGAAGTGGCACATCGCAAGGACGGGAAGATCGCACGGGACCGGATGCTCGAAGAGGCCATGACGGCCATCGCCGAGAACGGTCTCGCCGCGCTCACCATGTCCGCACTGGCCGAGCGGCTGGGGACAAGCGGCGGCCACATCCTGTACTACTTCGGCAGCAAGGACCGGCTGCTGCTGGAGGCGCTGCGGTGGAGCGAGGACGCGCTCACCGTGGAGCGCCGGGCACTGCTCGCGGGCCGGACGGCGGCCACGCGCCTGCTCGACCGCTTCCTCCAGCTGTATCTGCCCAACGGCCCGCGGGATCCGCGCTGGATGCTCTGGATCGAACTGTGGGCGCGCGCCGGCTCGAACGAACAGCTGCGCGCCGCCCAGGAGGAGCTGGACCACGGCTGGCAGGAGGACCTCGAAGCGGTCCTGGCGAAGGGCGCGTCGCAGCAGCGCTTCGCGATCGACGACGTACCGGCGCGGGCCGGTGAACTCCTCGCGCTCCTTGACGGGTTGAGCACCCGGGTGGCACTGGGCCAGCGGGACGCGGACCGCAGGGCGGCCCTGGCGTCGGCCCGGTCGGCGGCGAACCGACTGCTCGGCGTCACGACACCGGTGGACACCGCGGGCACCACGGACAGCCGGCCGGGCGGAGCCGGCTGACATCGTTGCCGGGCAGCACGGCCGACATGGCCGACACGGCCGCCATGACCGAGGCGGCCAACACGACCAACACGGCCGTCAGCTCCGATTGCTCTGTCCGCTCCGTCAGCCGGGGTCGAGGACGATCCAGGTCCGGCCGGGCCGCAGCGGCAGGGTCCGCCCCTGGTACGTATAGGTCGTCCCGGCGTCCGCAGCGGGCCTGCTCCAGTGCACGCCGTACGACCGCCCGTCACGCAGCACGACCGCGGAGCCACTGCCGACGGTCCGGGAGAACGGAACGTATCCCGTGCGACTGTGGAAGCGTGACTCCTCGACCTTCACCCGCTGGATGATCACGTTGTCGGCCGTCCAGGGCGATGCCGCACCGTCCATGGCGACCCGGTAGCGCGGCGCGTCCCAGGTGAAGGTGAACCTGGCGGCGGGCATGGAGGCCGACGTGACGCCCGCCGACTGCCCGCCGCCGGGGACCTTCGCGGCGAAGCGCAGCCCGATGTCCTTGGCCGTACCGGCGCCGTCGGCGAGCCCCTTCGTGTGCACGTACTCGTTGTGCGGGGCCGGCCGGTCCGGGTCCCGGAAGAACGCACCGGTGCCGGTTCTGGTGACGATGTCCGAGCTCTTCAGCACGGGGAGCAGCATGCTCTGGGCACCGGAGAAGGCGAGTGCGGGCTTGTCGTAAGCCTGGAGGAGCTGGAGGTCCGTCTCCCGCGCACTGCGGACGGGCCCGACGGTCGGCGGCAGATGGCTGCTGTCGTAGACGGCCATGAGGCGCGAGAGCCCGCCCTCGACCTCGATGGCGTACACGAGGTCCGCGTCATTGAGCCCGGTCTGCGGCCGGGCGGCGCGTACGTTGTCGACCTTCACGGCAAGGACCCGGCCCGCGGCCCCGCCCTCGCCGGTCAGGACCGAGCGGCCCGAGCCGCCACTCTCCGAGGCCGAACAGCCCACGGCCAGCCCCACAACGAGGGCCGCGACCGCGCCCGCCCGCAGTGCTTTCGCCCCGTCCATCCGCGCTCCTCACGTCCGTACCGACCACGGGCCCCGCCAGAGGCGAACCACCCCGACGCACTGGACGATACTCGGACATAACACTCCCGCGCAGCGAACTCACATCCAGAAGGCGACGGACCTCGGCGTCGTTGTCGTTCTCAGCAGACAGCGGACGGCGGACAGCGGACAGCAGACAGCAGATCAGGCTGTTGCGCAGGCGAGCAGCGCCCTGTGCGGCAGGGCGAGCCGGCCGTCAGAGCCGGTGAACTCCTTGCTGAGCAGGTCGAATTGCCGTTTGATCTCCGCCCTGATCCCGGCCGGTTGGGCGGCGATGAGGTGACCGGTGAAGCCGACACCCGATGCCGCACCGTGCCACCACTCCTGCACGGATGTCCGATGGTCCCAGGCGACGGTCCGGCACGAGGGTTCGGAGAGCCCGGCTGCCAACATCACGTCCGCAAGCCCCTGTTCAGTACGCGGGAAGTCGGTCTCGGGCGCCAGCACGGTCCGGTGGGCCGGGCGCTCCACACCGGCGGCCTCCGTAGCCCGTACCAGCAGGTCCCGCCCGGCCCCGGCCGGCACGGACCACATGGTCACCGCGATCCGTCCGCCCGGCCTGGTCACCCGGCCCAACTCGGCCAGCGCGGCCCGCGGCCGGCCGACATGGTCCAGCACGAAGTTGGCGGTCACTCCGTCGAAGGCGTCGTCGTCGAAGGGCAGAACGGGCAGCTCGGCGACACGTACATCAGCGGCGGGCACAGCCTTGGCCGCGAACTCCACCATCCCCGGCTCGGCATCGACCGCACTGACCCGGGCACCCCGCGCGCACGCCCCCGCGGCGACGTTTCCCGACCCGGTGCCCACATCCAGCAGACGGACACCGGGACCGGCCCCGACAGCGTCCAGCAACTGCTCGATCGGATACGCGCACAACGCGGCGAAGGACTCCGCGTACGCAACAGCCCGCCCCGACCACACGGAACGCGCACTCTCGCCGAACCCGTTCACGACACCACCCACCCCTGGACCGAGCACATCATGGCCGCACCGGACAGTACCCAACCGTCCGGCCGGCAACCCCGGCGACTCGGCGGTGTGCGGGGCGGTCAGCCGGTCAGCCGGTCAGCCGGTCAGCCCACTGTCAGAACCGCGTTGCCCCGCACCCGTCGCTCGCGCAGCTCGGTGATGACGTCACCCGTACGCGACCAGTCCCGTACGGTGCCGATCTCCGGATGCAGCCGTCCTGCGGAGACCAGCCGGACCAGCGTGGCGAGGTCATCGCTGTACGGCGCGTCGGACGAGGTGTAGTCGAAGTGGGCGATCCTGGCCTGGAGGGGGCCCTTGAAGAAGTCGAAGAAGTCGAGGGTCACCGGAGTGCGGCCGGCCTGGCCGAACCACACGAGCAGTGCGCCCGGGGCGAGTTGGGACAGTGCGGCGGGAAGTGAGGCTCCGCCGACGGACTCCAGCACCACGTCGAACGGGCCCAGTGCCTCCTCGACCGAGGTCACCAGTTCGACCGCTCCGAGTTCCAGCAGCCGCGCGCCACGGTCCGCGGTCGCGCTGACCGCGGTCACCGCCGCACCGGAGGATGCCGCCAGCTCCGTCACGTAGTGGCCGACTCCCCCACTCGCTCCGGTGAGCAGTATGCGCCGGCCGGCGACCGGACCCGCCGCACGCAGCAGGCGCAGTGCGGTGATGCCGGCGAGCGGGAGCGCCGCGGCGGTCACCGCGTCGATAGAGTCCGGGAGTTCGGCGACATGCGCAGTGGCCACGGCGACACGCTCGGCCCACCCGTAGGCGGGCGGGTGGGCGACCACGCGGGTACCGGCGATGGGCCCCGTCCCGTCGGCGGCGGCTCGTAGCACCGTGCCGGCAACGTCCTTGCCCGGCCGCCATCCGGGCCAGCGACGGTCGAGCTGTCCGTCGAGCTGGAAGGTCTCGCCGCGATTGACGGAGTACGCCTCGACAGCCAGCACCAGTTCGTCGTCCCGGGGCTCCGGTTCAGGTGCTTCACCCAGCACGACCGGGGCACGGGTGCTGGTGGGTGACGCCGGGGGCAGTACGGCTTTCATGGTGGCGGGTTCCTTCCGGTGGGGCAGGTGGGTGGCCGGTCAGTGGGGTGGATTCACGCAAAGACAACGTTGTGGGCGTGAAGTGTGTCGAAGTGTTCGCGCACGGCCGCGATGCGTCCGTCCCGGATGGTGAAGACCGCCAGGCAGTGCTGGTCATAGCGGCCACCTGCCTTGGCAAGGCCGCGGGTGTTCCACTCGGCGAGCACCCGCTCGCCCTCTGCGATGACTCCTTCGAACTCCATCTCCATCGACCCCGGGGCCATCCGGTCGACCATGGCCGGGACGAACACACCGAGGATCTCGTCCGGTCCGGTCCAGGTGCCCGACAAGGGCAGTTCGCCTGCGAGCGTCCACGTCGCGTCCGGTGCGAAGAAGGCGTGCAGGGCATCGAAGTCGCCCTCGGTCAGGGCCTTCATGTAGTCGAGGACCACGGCCTTGCTGCGCTCGGTGATGCTGGTGGGGTGCGTTTCGGTGCTCATGTCCGCGTCTCTTTCCGTGCCGTCGGTGCTGTTTCCTTCCCGATGCCTGAACCCTAGGAAGGACGGCCGCGCCAAGGGAAAGACCTGTTTCTGATCAGCTCAGACCCGGTCGGCATCACCGCAGGTCGGCGCAGGCCGTACGCTTCGGGGCATGTCTGATCTGCGCCGTCTGCGCTACTTCCTCGCGGTGGCCGCCGAGCGGAACTTCACCAGGGCCGCCGAGCGGGTGCACATAGCCCAGCCCGCTCTGAGCCGGCAGATCCGTCAGCTGGAGCAGGAGCTGGGTGTGGAGCTCCTCTCGCGCACCACCCACTCGGTCGAGCTCACCGAGGCCGGCCGACTGCTCATGGACCGCGGGACGGTGCTGTGCGACGAGGCGGACCGGCTGTGGCGGGACGTGCGCGGATTCTCCGCGGGGGCGAGCGGCTCGCTCGAGTTCGGGTACAGCACGAGCACCAGTTACGACACGGCCCCGGCTCTGCTGGCGGCACTGGCCGAAGCCCACCCCGGCATCACCACGACCACCCGGCTGCTGTCCACGGCGGAGATACTCGCGGGGGTCGCGGACGGCACGCTCGACGCCGGTCTGCTGCGCTGCCCGCCGCCCACGCCCGAGTTGGTACGCACCCTCGTGCGACTGGAACCGCAGGGCGTTCTCATGCCCGCGGGGCATCCGTTCGCAGCCGCTTCCGTCGTGGAGACGGAGCTGCTGGCGGAGGAGACCGTGCTGGTGCATCCCCGGGACGCCAACCCCGGTCACTACGACGCGATCACGAGCATCTTCACGCGGGCCGGAATCACTCCGCGGCTCCTGCTCCGTACCATTGCCTTCGATGCCGCACACACCCTCGTGGCGGACGGTGCCGCGGTCTCGGTCACCGGTGTGTCATCCGTGGCGGGCCTGCCGGCCGGGCTGGCATGGCGGCCGCTGGCACCCGTTGCGACCATTGAGATCCATCTGCTGAGCCGGGGGCTCACCGGTCGTCCCGCCGTCACCCGGCTACTGCGCACCGCGGCCGAAACAGCGCGCGCCAAGGACTGGCTCAGTTCCCCCGACACGGCCTGACGCACAGCCGGTCAACGAGGCGGCGGCCGGCCATCGCACCGCACCTGTCTGCGGCCCCGACGCTCAGCCGCGCAGATATCGGGTCAGCATCGCCACCAGTTCGTTCTCCAGCCTGGTGGCGTCGATCGGGTAGGGCTCGGCGATGAGCGGGTGCACGATGAATTCGATCGCCGACACCGCGACCCGCGCCGCCGTCATGGTGTCGGCAACCCGGACCTCCGGGTGGGTCTCGAAGAGCTTCCGGATGTATTCGATGTCCGCCTGCTGGAGCCGGGCGACCTTCTGCAGCAGTTCAGCCGACAGCGGCGGCTGTTCCATCATGACCCGCAGCAGGTGCGGATCCCCGAGGTGGTTCTCGATCGACGTCCGTACGAACAGGCGGACGATCTCTTCCAACGACTCCGGCAGCGCGCCGCTGCGGCGGCGGCTCATGGCCGCGGCGCCGGCGTCCAGGTGCCGGGTGACCAGTTCGGCCAGGATCGCGTCCTTGTTCGGGTAGTACTGGTACAGCGAACCGATCGAGACCCCGGCCCGTTCGGCGATCCGGTTGGTGGTGCCCGCGGCGTAGCCGTGTTCGGCGAAAACGTGAGCAGCCGCGGTGAGGATGCGCTGCCGCGTGAGCTCCGCGCGGACCTGTCGTGGCTCTTTACGTGGCTGAAGTCGTCGTTTCTCCGACCCCATGGCACCCCCTTCGAAGCGGCGCCAAAGCGAGTAGCGCCAGTACTGAGTAATTGCTCATAATAGCGCCATGACCTGCTGCTCAGCAGAATGGGCCGCCGCGCCGACTGCGCAGGCGCACCCCACTCGGAACGAAACCGGAAGGAGCCCGTCATGACGCATGCCCGTGTCCGGCCGCGCAGGGTGGCACCCGCCGAGGTCCGTGCCCGGCTGGGCGAACCCGAAGCGATGCTCAAGGAGAAGAAGCAGGACCGGATCGACGAGTTCTCCCGCCGCTTCATCGCCCATTCCCCGTTCCTCTCGCTGGCCACCTCCAGCGCGGCCGGTCATCTGGACTGCTCGCCGCGGGGCGACTACCCGGGTTTCGTGAAAGTGCTCGACGAGCACACGCTCGCGATCCCCGACCGGCCGGGCAACAAGATCGCCGATTCCTTCACCAACCTCGCCGAGCACGACGGGGTCGGGCTGCTCTTCCTGATCCCCGGCGCCAGGGAGACGCTGCGCGTCAACGGACGCGGCTATCCCACCGACGAGCCCGACGTGCTCGCCCGGATGCAGACGGAGGCGCGCGAGCCCGTCCTTGCGATCGTCGTCGAGGTGACGGAGGCGTACTTCCACTGCGGTCGCGCGCTGATCCGGTCCCGGCTGTGGGATCCGGCGAGCCAGACGCTGGCCGACGAGCTTCCGTCGGTGGGCGAGGTCGCGGCTGCCCAGTTCAACGTCGACATCGATCCGGCGATGCTCGAAGCGGGCCTCGAGGCCGGCTACCGCGAGCTGTACTGACAGGGGTTTCCCATGCAACACACGGTCATCGACCGGATCGAAGAGATCGCCGACGGCGTGGTCTCCGTGGATCTGCGCGGCGCCGAAGGGCCACTGGCGCCGTGGGAGGCGGGGGCGCACATCGACCTCGTCCTGCCGAACTGGCTGACGCGGCAGTACTCGTTGTGCGGCGACCCCGCGGAGCCCGAGAGGTACCGCATCGCGGTCCGCCATGAACGGCTCAGCCGGGGCGGCTCGGAGTACGTACACCGTTTCCTGCGGCCCGGCCGGACACTCGAAGTCTCCCTGCCCCGCAACCACTTCCCGCTGGAACCCGCGCCGGAGTATCTCTTCGTGGCCGGCGGCATCGGCATCACGCCCATCCTGCCGATGCTGCGTACGGCGGCCGAAGGGGGCGCCGCGGCGAAACTGGTGTACGTGGGCCGCTCGCGCGCTTCCATGCCGTTCGCCGACGAGTTGCGTGCCGCGTACGGCGGCAGAGTGACCGTCGTCGCGACCGACACACACGGCAGGCCGGATTTCGCCGCGTCGGCAGCGGGTGTGGCTTCCGACGCCCTGGTCTACTGCTGTGGCCCCGCGCCGATGCTTGCCGCGCTCGAAGCGGCCTTCCCCGCCGGGCGGCTGCGCATCGAGAGATTCCGGCCCGCCGCGCGGAAGTTCGCACCGGAAACGGCGTTCGAGGCGGTGTGCGCCCGAAGTGGACAGACGGTCCAGGTCGATGCCGATAAGTCGTTGCTCGACGCGCTGAACCATGCCGGGCGTTCGGTCCCGTCCGGCTGCCGCGAAGGTGTCTGCGGCAGCTGCGAACTCACCGTCCTGGACGGCGAGCCCGAACACCGCGACGACATCGGGGCGCCCGAGGGCCGGATGTACCCGTGTGTGTCCCGCGCGCTTTCGCCACGCCTGGTTCTGGACCTGTAGAAGGACTCAAGGGGCCGTGCCGGATTGCTCCGGTACGCATCGACGGAGCGGCTGACCGACCGCAGATGGACGAGGTCCCGCCGAGGCCCGTCGTCGCCCGTAGCGCCGCACCAGTCGGCTTCGGCCAGGGCACAGCCGTACCGGCGCCGATCCCGGGTACAGCTCGTGACCGATCAGCGGCCGGCCGATCCGTAACAGCAGCCCCAAAAAGGCAGTTGGAGCCTCCAGAGCTCCCTCGTTCATCGCGCGTCCACCACGACGTTGAAAACTTTCGCGAAGAATGACTGATATGCGGCTTCGACTTAATCGGATCGCGACCTGACCAGCCTTGACGTGCCACAGGGGCAGTTGCGATCGTCAGCATCGGCGCTGCTGAATCGTTCGGCCGCCTTGAATTGGCTTACTCCCAAGCGAGGTTGTCGCTCCATGCCCTGCGGACTGCTCACTCCCACTTCACCTACCGATGCAGCTCCGTCAGCACAGCTCAGGCTCCCGCACATGCGCGGTCCCGCGCCAATCATTTTCTGACCCTCCGAGGATCCGCACGTCCTGTCCGAGCGCTCGCGAACCGGCGCCCGGTCAATGCGGCCAAGCGTCCGGCCACTCACCGGATTTGCGGGCCGACAAGCCCCATATCACGAAAGGCCGGCTAACAGTGCTGCGTTACATCGCCCGCAAAGCAGTCGGCTGGTTTTTGATGATCGCCATCGCAACCAACATTACGTATTTCCTCGCTAACGCATTCCTCAAACCTGCGTCGAACTACACCGCGTTGCGACCGCCTCGAACTCCAGCCCAGATCAATCATTCGCTGGCGCTTTACAATCTCAATCCAGACAAGCCGATCATGGATCGGTGGTGGCACTGGATATCTCAGATCGTGACTCACTTCGATTGGGGCCAGTCGCCGACCGGGGGCAGCGTCAACGAGCAGGTCGGCTATCGCATTTTCGTCAGCGGTCAGCTGGTCCTGGGATCGACGATCCTGTCCATCATCATCGGAGTCGGACTGGGCGTCTACACCGCGTCGCGCCAGTACAAAGCCGCCGACCGGGTGTGGCAGGGACTCTCCGTCCTCTCCTTCAACACACCCTCCGCAGTGGCCTCCCTTGCGGTGGTGCTCGGCGCCATCGCGCTGAACCAGGCCCTCGGCAGCACCCTGTTGCCTGTCGCAGGAGCGCAGAGCCCCGACGTCGCAGGATTCTGGTCGGTCTTCGGGTCCAGGGCGACTCACGCGATCCTCCCCACGATTTCGCTCACCTTCATCTCCTACGCCGGATACCACCTGTTGCAGAGATCGCTGCTGCTGGATCACATCAACTCCGACTACGTCCGTACAGCACGGGCCAAGGGGTTGACGCGGCAACAGGCCATCTACCGGCACGGTCTGCGAACTTCGATCATTCCCGTAGCCACTCAGGTCGCGTTCGCGATGCCGGCGCTGTTCACCGGCGCGGTGATCACAGAGACGGTCTTCGCCTGGCACGGGATGGGTGAGTACTTCACCAGGACCATCAGCACGAACGACGTGCACGGCGTCGTCGCCGTCGCAGCTTTCGGTGCCCTCATGACGGCCATCGGCGCGATTCTCGCCGACCTCGTCATCGTGGCCCTCGACCCCAGGATCAGGGTGAGCTGACGTGGCCATCAACATGCCCGGAGCCGGACCCGGCGCCGGAGAGGTGCGTCCCGACGAGGCCGAAGCGAAGGAACTGGGGAAGGCCGGCCCCGGTGGCAAGCGCCTCTCCTGGTCCAGGCTCTACATGCGGCGCTTCGCGCGCAACAGGGCGGCGCTCGGCGGTCTGGTCCTCTTCGCCCTCCTCGTCTTCTTCTCGCTGTTCGGCCGGTACCTGACCCACTGGGACTACCAGGAGGCGGACTTCACCGCGCTCACTGTCTCCCCCGGGGTCGGCGGCCACCTGCTGGGCACCAACGGCGCGGGCAATGACGTCTACGCCCAGCTCGTGCACGGCCTCGGTCGATCGCTGATCATCGCGGTGACGGTGTCACTGCTGACCACTGCCATAGCCGGACTGTTCGGCACCACCGCCGCCTACTTCGGTGGCAAGGTCGAGCGGGCGATGCTCGGATTTGTGCACTTCCTGCTCATCCTGCCCTCCTTCCTCATCATCGCCCTGGTCGGGACGCACTACCGCGGCGAGTGGCAGGTCCTGGTCGTGGTCCTCACGCTGTTCGGCTGGATGCTCACAGCCCGGGTGATCTGGTCCCTGGCCACCTCACTACGGGAGCGCGAGTACGTGATGGCGGCCCGTTTCATGGGCGTCAGTCCGATGCGCACTATCGTCCGTCATCTGGTACCGAATATCGGGTCCCTGCTCATCGTGACGTTCACCCTGGGTGTCGCCTCGACCGTGCAGGCCGAGACGGCACTCTCCTTCATCGGTTTCGGCGTCAAGCAGCCCGACGTCTCGCTGGGTTCGATGCTCGCCGACGGCCAGAACACCCTGTCCACTGCTCCCTGGCTGTTCTACCTGCCCGCCGCCATGGTGGTGCTGCTCACCGTGGCGATGGCGCTCATCGGCGACGGTCTGCGGGACGCCCTCGACCCCACCTCGCAGTCTGGAGGCCGCGCATGACCGAGCGGCGCGCTGTCACGACCAACCCCGAGACCCAACAGCCTCTGCTGTCGGTGCGTGACCTGAAGGTGGCCTTCCCCTCGGAAGCAGGCCGGGTGGACGCCGTCCGCGGCGTCTCCTTCGATCTGCACCGCGGCAAAACGCTGGGCATCGTAGGCGAATCGGGGTCAGGCAAGTCCGTCACGTCCATGGCCGTCATGGGGCTGCTGCCCGACTACGCCTCGGTCACCGGCGAAGTCATGCTCGGCGGGATGAACCTCCTCGATCTCGACGACAGACGGATGTCGAAGGTGCGCGGCCGGCGCATCGGCATGATCTTCCAGGACCCGCTCTCGTCGCTCACTCCGATCTTCAGCATCGGAGCCCAGATCGTCGAGGCCCTCCAGATCCACCAGGACATCTCGTCCGCTGCCGCGTGGAAACGGGCCGTGGAACTGCTGGACCTGGTCGGCATTCCCAACCCCGACCGACGTGCCAAAGGGTTCCCGCACGAGTTCTCGGGCGGTATGCGGCAGCGGGCGGTCATCGCCATGGCGATCGCGAACGACCCCGACTTGATCATCGCCGACGAGCCTACGACCGCTCTCGATGTCACCGTGCAGGCGCAGATCCTCGATGTCCTCAAGACCGCCCAGCGCGAGACCGGGGCCGCGGTCATCATGATCACCCACGACCTCGGAGTGGTGGCAGGCTCGGCCGACGACGTCATGGTGATGTACGCCGGCCGCCCGGTCGAGCATGCCGGGGTGGACGAGCTCTTCTCGCGACCACGCATGCCGTACACCATCGGCCTGATGAGCGCGATTCCCCGCCTGGACGACCGCACCAGGGACGCCCTGATCCCGGTTCCGGGGACTCCGCCGCTTCTGGTGGACCTTCCCGACGCCTGCCCCTTCGCGGCGCGTTGCCCCGTGGTGCAGGACGCCTGCCGGGAGGCTGAGCCGCCCCTGCTGGCAATCGACGAGGGCGACATCGGCGGCGGACACAAGGCTGCCTGCCGACGTGCCGCGGAGATCAACGACGGCGCTATCGGCGGCGAGCCGATCTACCTCGTCCCGGCCGACAGGGAGAACCGAACCACGGCTGTCCCCCGCACCGACCGGCCGAAGGTCCTGGAACTCTCCGGCGTCACCAAGACCTTCCCACTCACCAAGGGCGGCCTGCTCAAACGCAAGGTGGGCACCGTCTTCGCCGTCAACGGCATCGACCTGGACATCCGCGAGGGAGAGACGCTCGGACTCGTCGGCGAGTCGGGGTGCGGCAAGACCACCACACTGCTGGAGATCATGGAGCTGAAGCCGCCCGAACAGGGCAGCATCTCCGTCTGCGGCAAGGACACGACGGACCTGAAGCGGAAGCAGGACATCAGCTCGGTTCGCCGAGATATCCAGATGGTGTTCCAGGACCCCATGGGAGCGCTGGACCCCCGCATGACGGTCTTCGACATCCTCGTCGAACCCCTCCGCGCGGTCGGTGAACGCGACACGAAGGCGCTCGGCACCCAGGTGGCGGAGCTCATGGAGTTGGTGGGACTCGACCCCGAGCACCAGGACCGCTTCCCCGCGGCCTTCTCCGGCGGGCAGCGGCAGCGCATCGGCATCGCCCGGGCGCTCGCCACGAAGCCTCAACTGCTGGTTCTCGACGAGCCGGTCTCGGCTCTCGACGTCTCGGTGCAGGCCGGGGTCATCAACCTGCTCAATGATCTCAAGGCCGAGCTGGGCCTGTCCTACCTCTTCGTGGCCCACGACCTGTCGGTGGTATGCCATATCTCCGACCGGGTGGCGGTGATGTACCTGGGACGGATCGTCGAGATCGGCACCACCGACTCCGTCTTCGACGAACCCAGGCACCCCTACACCAAGGCACTCCTCTCCGCGATCCCCCTGCCCGATCCGGTCGCGGAACGCACCCGGGAACGAGTCCTGCTCAAAGGCGACCTCCCCAGTCCGACCGACGATCAGCCCGGTTGCCGGTTCGTCACCAGGTGTCCCCTCCACTTGACGCTGCCGGAGCCACAGAAGGAGCAGTGCCGCGGGGTCACTCCGCAGCTCACTGGGAGGGGAGACCGGGACCACCTCGACGCATGCCATTTCGCGGACACGACCACGTCTGTCGACAACTGAGCTGAAAGGCTGTCATGAGAAGAATTGCTCTGAGCGGGTTGGCGTTCGCCGCCACCGCTTCCCTCGTCCTCTCCGGGTGCAGCGGTGGCGACACCGACAACTCCGGGCAGAAGAACTCCAAGGGCGCCACCTCGGAGAGCCAGGTACTGACTTCGTACGACCCCCAGCCTGCGAGCAACCTGAAGCAGGGGGGCAAGATGACGCTTCCCATCGTGGAGATCCCTGATCAGCTCAACCCCCTGAACGGCAACGGGTCGCTGTACACATCGAAGATCGCCTGGTTCTACCAGCCTCAGCTGTCCTTCAACGACCCCAAGGGCAATATCACCTTCAACAAGGACTACCTCACCGACGTCAAGCAGACGACGGCAGGCGGCAACACTCAGGTCACCTACGACATCAACCCCAAGGCCAAGTGGAACGACGGCCAGGACATGGACTGGACGGCGTTCCGGGACACCTGGAACGCGCTCAACGGGAAGGACAAGGATTACGTCGTCGGCTCCACCGACGGTTACTCCAGCATCGCCTCGGTCAAGAAGGGCAAGGACGCCAAGCAGGCGATCGTCACCTTCGACGGCAAGTTCGTGTACTGGAAGTCCCTCTTCTACGAGCTGGCCAACCCCCACATCGCCAAAGCCGACGCCTTCAACAAGGCTTACGTGAGCAACCCCCACCCGGAGTGGGGTGCCGGTCCCTACACCATCTCCAAGTTCGACGCCAAGGGCGGCACCGTCTCCTACAAGCCCAACCCCAAGTGGTGGGGCGCCAAGCCGCATCTGGACGAGTTCACCTATGTGCAGATGGAGGAGAGCGCTTCCGTCAACGCCTTCAAGAACGGCCAGATCGACGCGGTGGAGGTGCAGGACGCCGAGCAGCTCAACCAGGTGAAGTCGGTGAAGGGGGCCGACCTTCGCCGCGGCACGACCACCTCCAACAACCCCCTGGTCTTCAACAGCACTTCGCCGCAGTTGAAGGACCCGGCGGTGCGCAAGGCACTGATGGAGGGAATCGACCGTTCCCAGCTCGCGAAGATCACGTTCCAGGGGCTTGGCTACACCGAGCCGCTGCCTGGATCCTTCAACCTCTACCCCTTCCAGAAGGGGTACCAGGACAACTTCGGCAAGCTCGTGAAGTTCAATGCCGCCCAGGCGAAGAAGGACCTGGATGCCGCGGGCTGGAAGGCCGGCTCGGACGGTGTGCGTGCCAAGGGGGGCGAGAAGCTGGAACTGACCTTCCCCACCATCGGTGACAGGTCCACCACCAAGGCCCGTGCGACTGCCCTCGCCCAGATGATGAAGGACATCGGCGTCAAGCTGGACATCAAGGCGCACCCCTCCGCCGACTTCAACAAGGTGTTCACCCAGCGCGCCTTCGACATATTCGGGATGGGCTTCATTTCGAGCGACCCGAACGGAATGCTCTACATCTGCCAGATGTACTGCTCCGACTCCACTCTCAACGTCTCCCGCTCGGTGCCGAAGAGCATGGACAAGGAGACCAAGGCCGTCACCAACCTGCCGACCTTGGACGAGCAGCTCGCCGCCGGCAACAAGGTCGAGCTCAAAGCGATGAAGACCTACGGTGTCATGCCGACGTACAACGGCCCCACCATCTGGGCGGTCAAGAAGGGCCTCGCCAACTACGGCGCCGCTCAGTTCTACGGCAACTACGGCGTCACCGGCCCGCCCGAGCTGATCGGCTGGCAGAAGAAGTAAGCCAGCCGGCCGGGGGCTCCACCGCATCGATACGGTGGAGCCCCCGGCCGCTCGTATCCTGGCCGACAGCCACTGCCCAGCGGGATCGCCACCCGGCATGCACAAGGTCACGCCCTCCGTGCGCAGCGCTCTCCGCACTGCAGGCCGAGCCGGATCGTCGGGAACCGCTGACGCCGGTCGAGCACGCCGGTCCCCAACTGGTCCCGAAAACGAACAGAGGCCGGTTCCGGATTTCTCCGAAAACGACCTCTGACCTGCGACTCTCACGAGTCGGGACGACAGGATTTGAACCTGCGACCCCTTGACCCCCAGTCAAGTGCGCTACCAAGCTGCGCCACGTCCCGATGCCCGCCTGACCTGGGGTTTCCCCTGGCCTGACCTGCATGAGAACCATACCCCACTCCGGCCGCCCGACCGACTCCGCTATAAACGGCCACGTCGGCACGCGGGGCCGCAACAGGGGGACAATCGGCGGATGGACGAGAAGAGCGACGGCTCGGGCGGCACCGGCAGGGATCGCGACACGGAGGGCCGGGCGCGTAACGCGCGGCCCAGGGACGGGCTCGGGCGTCCGCTTCCGTACGGGGCCGAGGGCGTGGAGCGGCAGCCGGAAGGGGTGGCGCGCACGCCCGTCGAGACTCTGCGGGAGGCGCAGCGGCTGCTCGACGCCGGGATGCCGTTTCACGCGCATGAGGTGTTCGAGGACGCCTGGAAGTCGGGGCCCGAGTCGGAGCGCGCCCTGTGGCGCGGGCTGGCGCAGCTCGCCGTCGGGCTGACGCATGCCGCCCGCGGCAATACCGCCGGCGGTGCACGGCTGCTGCTCAGGGGTGCGGGCGGACTCGCCGCGTATCCCGAGCCCATGCCGTACGGGATCGACATCGGCGGGCTGGCGGCCTGGGCGGAGCAACTCGCGGGCGGGCTCCGCGGACCGGTCGACCCGCGGGTCTCGGCCCCACGCCTCACCGGCGCCTGACCGGCGGCCCCTGCCGCCGCTCGCCGGCCGGAGACGCCCGGCGCATCGCCGCTGTCCGCAGCCCGGAGAGGCGTACAGGGCTGATCCGGAGAGTCCGGCGAGTGTGCCGTACGGGCAGTGACGCACCCCATTATGCAACTTGTTGCACAACGGGACCCGGCTGGTCTAGAAAGAGCTGACCACCACTGCGCACCGGAGGCGCCGGATGAGCCCGTACCCCCACCTGCTGAGCCCCCTCGACCTCGGCTTCACGACGCTGCCCAACCGCGTCCTGATGGGATCGATGCACCTCGGGCTCGAAGAGGCACCCGACGGCTTCGAGCGGATGGCCGAGTTCTACGCGGCCCGTGCGCGCGCCGGCGCCGGGCTCATCGTGACGGGCGGGATCTCCCCCAACGAACAGGGCAGGCCGCTCGACGGCGGCGCGAAGCTGACCACCGCCGCCGAGGCCGCCCAGCACGCGGCCGTCACCGGGGCCGTCCACCGGGCGGGCGGCCGGATCGCCATGCAGATCCTGCACTTCGGCCGGTACGCCTACCACCCCGGCCTGGTGGCACCGAGCGCGATCCAGGCGCCGATCAGCCCGTTCACCCCGCACGCACTCACCGACGACGAGATCGAGCGGACCATCGAGGACTTCGTGCGGGCCGCCGAGCTGGCCAGGGGCGCGGGGTACGACGGTGTCGAGATCATGGGCTCCGAGGGCTATCTGATCAACGAGTTCATCGCGGCGCAGACCAACCACCGCGAGGACCGCTGGGGCGGGTCGTACGAGAACCGTGTCCGCTTCCCCCTGGAGATCGTCCGCCGGGTACGGGAACGGGTGGGTCCCGACTTCATCCTGATCTACCGGCTGTCCATGCTCGACCTGGTCCCGGGCGGCTCGTCGCAGGACGAGGTGATCGCACTCGCCCGGCAGATCGAGGCGGCGGGGGCGACCATCATCAACACCGGCATCGGGTGGCACGAGGCCCGGATCCCGACCATCGTGACCTCGGTGCCGCGTGGCGCGTACACCTGGGTGACGAAGAAGGTCATGGGTGCGGTCTCCATTCCCGTGGTCACCAGCAACCGGATCAACACCCCTGAGCTCGCCGAGGAGTTGCTGGCCGGCGGCGGCGCGGACATGGTGTCGCTCGCCCGTCCCTTCCTGGCCGACCCCGAGTTCGTCGCGAAGGCCCGGGAAGGCCGCTCGGACACCATCAACACCTGCATCGGCTGCAACCAGGCATGTCTCGACCACACCTTCAGCGGGCTGATCACCTCCTGTCTGGTCAATCCGCGGGCCTGCCGTGAGACCGAGCTGGTGCTGTCCCCGACCCGGCGCCGCAAGCGCGTCGGTGTGGTGGGCGCGGGTCCCGCCGGGCTCGCCTTCGCCGTGTCGGCCGCCGAGCGCGGCCACGCGGTGACGCTCTTCGACGCCGCCGACGAGATCGGCGGACAGCTGAACGTGGCGCGGCGGATACCGGGCAAGGAGGAGTTCGACGAGACCCTGCGCTACTTCCGGGTCCAGCTCGGCCTGCGCGGGGTCGATGTCCGGCTGAAGACCCTGGCGACGGTGGAGACGCTCACGGCGGAGGGCTTCGACGAGATCGTGCTCGCCACCGGAGTCGTCCCGCGCACCCCGGACATCCCCGGCCTCGACCACCCCAGCGTCGTCAGCTATCTGGACGTCCTGCGGGACGGCGCCCCGGTGGGACGGCGTGTCGCCGTCATCGGAGCGGGCGGGATCGGCTTCGACGTGGCGGAATTCCTCACCGACAGCGGCGAGTCGGCGAGCCAGGACGCGGAGGTCTTCTTCCGGCAGTGGGGGGTCGACACGGAGCACCGCACTCCCGGTGGACTGCGTACACCGGTCCGCCCGGCCTCACCCAGGACCGTGCATCTGCTCCAGCGCAAGACCGGCAAGGTCGGGGCGGGGCTCGGGAAGACGACGGGGTGGATCCACCGTGCGGAGCTCAAGCACCGCGGCGTGACGACGGTCGCGGGCGCGACGTACGAACGGATCGACGACGAGGGCCTGCACATCACGGTCGACGGGGCCGGCCGGCTGATCCCGGTCGACACGGTCGTGCTGTGCACCGGTCAGGAACCGCGCCGTGAGCTGTACGAGGCGCTGCGCGCCGCCGGGCACCCGGTGCATGTGATCGGAGGGGCCGATGTGGCGTCCGAGCTGGACGCCAAGCGGGCCGTACGCCAGGGGACCGAGCTGGCCGCGAGGGTCTGAACCGGTGCGGCGCGACAGCGGCCCCCGGCCGGGATCTCTTTAGGATGCCCGCATGTCCCTCCCCCACGCGATCCTCACCGCTCTGCTCGAAAAGCCGTCGTCGGGGCTGGAGCTGACCCGGAGATTCGACAGATCGATCGGTTACTTCTGGTCGGCGACGCACCAGCAGATCTACCGCGAACTGGCGAAACTGGAGCAGTCCGGCTTCATCAGGCCGCTGCCCCAGCAGCCCTCACGGGGACGGAAGCGGGAGTACGAGGTGCTGCCCGAGGGGCGCGCCGAGCTGACGGCCTGGGTGGCCGGCACCGAGGACCCCAGACCCGTACGCGATCCGCTGCTGCTGAGACTGCGGGCCGCGGCCGTGGTGGGGACCCACGGCATCGGAGCCGAGCTGGAACGCCACCTCGGCCTGCACGAGCGGCAGTTGGCCGAGTATCTGGCCATCGAGGAGCGCGACTTCTCGGTCTCCGCGCTCCCGGCCGACGACCGGCTCCAGCATCTGGTGCTCCGGGGCGGGATCGAGCTGGAGAAGTACTGGATCGCCTGGCTCACCGAGGCACTGACCGAGGTCACCGAACGCTGAGGTCCACCCGGCCAGGCAGCCCGGCGACCCTCATTCATGTGATTTTCACGCAGCCCGGCTACGGTGGCGGCTGTGACCCAGATGAGCCCTCCCGGCTGGCACAGAGACCCCGGGTATACAGGAATAGGCCCTGTCCAGGAACGCTGGTGGGACGGCGCCCAGTGGACCGACCAGCTGCGGGTGCCGCCTGCCGCGATCCGGCGGCGCAGGTTGCGGATCGGGGCCGCGGTCACGGCCGCCGTGGTGGTCCTGGCGGCCGTCGGAGGCGGTATCTACCTGCTGACGGACGGATCGGGCTCCGGGCACACATCGGACGCGGCGGCCGCGCCGTCCAAGGCGCCTTCGGGCGCCCCCAGCCGGCCGGGCGGCGAGAGTGGCCGGAACGGTCAGAACGGCGGCGGCGGGGACCAGGAGGGCCCCGGGCAGCAGGCACCGCCGACCGAGGACGGTTACGCCACCGACGCGGCCAGCGGGATCAGCATCCCCGTACCGAAGGGCTGGACCGGCCAGTCGGGGACGGTCGGCGCGGGCGTGACCATCGGCAAGTACGACTGCCCGGGCGGCACCGACTCGGACGGCAAGCCCGCCAAGTGTGTGCGCGGCGGGGTGTTCTCGGAGCCGGCGATCGCCCTGAAGATCTCCGCGACCACCGCGAAGGCGGCGGCGAAGAAGGACATCGCGGGCAACGCCAAGGAGTCGTACGGGGAGACCTCGTCGGGGATCACCTCGCACAAACTGCTCAAGTCCGAGGCCGTCACCGTGGCCGGACAGCAGGGGTACCTGGTGCGCTGGAAGGTGACGACGAAGAAGGGCGACGACGGGTACGTCCAGTCGCTCGCCTTCCCGTCCCCGGGGGCCGAAGGCATGCTGATCATGGTCCGCTCCGGCTTCGACATCAACGCCAAGGCGCCCGCCCTCTCCGTCATGGACACGATCACCAAGGGCATCAAGGCGGCCTCCCCTTCCGGGTCCGGGTCCGGGTCCGGGTCCGGGTCCGGGTCCGGGTCCGGCGAGGGCGCCTGACTCACCTGACTCACCGCCCGTCCGCGCCCCCGCCCCCCCTGGGCCGGGGGCGCCGCCGTACGCCAGGCCCGGTCAAGTCAGGATGAGGTCAGGCCCAGGCCCAAAGCCCGGCCCCGGCCCCGGCCCCGGCCCCGGTCAAGGCAGGACGAGCCAGTCGGCGCCGACCGCGGCCACCAGGCCCATGCACAGCAGCCAGCTCGCGACCCTGGTGCGGCCGCTGCGGCTGAGCTCGATGACCACACCGCAGAGGATCAGCGCCATCCCGTAGTCGGCCACGACCAGCAGGGACGACCGGCTGGTGATCCGCTCCGCGAGCACCAGCGCGAGCGCGGCCATCACCACCGACGCCACCGCTATCCGTATCCGCCGCGCCTGACGAGGTGTCAGCCCCGGCTTCCCGGGCTCGGTCGGATCCGTGTCCACCGCTTCGCTCTGGTCAGGAGTGCTCATGAGCGGGAATCGTAACGGAGAGCGCGCGCCCTGCGCCGACCGCAGCCCGTCCTGATGCGCGGCGCGGGCCGGGAGATCCAGGAGATACTGTCCGGGCCGAGTTCACGGAGGCGCCGGTCTCCACTCCCGTACCGAGGTGGCCGACGCCATGACCCTGCGCTCCTTCCGAGAGAACGGCCTGCTCGTCCTGGAGGCCGAACGGCTCGTGCTGCGCGAGCAGTCGCCCGCCGCAGCCGCCGTGCTGGCCGAGGGCGGCACGGCAGGACTCGACTGGCTCGACGCGGTCCCGGGCAGCGGGACACAGATCGCCGGGAAGATGGTGGCGATGGCGGCCGAGGCCGGGGCGTATCTGCCCGGATGGGGGCTGTTCGCCATCCAGCGCGCCACCGACGGCGTCACGCTGGGCGGGATCGGCTTCCACGGGCCGCCGTCCGACGGCTCGGTGGAGATCGGCTACGACCTGACGGAGTCGGCGCGGGGCGCCGGCTGGGCCACCGACGCGGTGCTCGCCCTCACCCGCTGGACGCTGCAACTCCCCACCGTCCATACGATCGTGGCCATGACGGACCCGGGCAATCTGCCCTCGCAGCAGGTCCTGCGCCGGGCCGGTTTCGTCCGGCTGGCCGACGTGGACGGACTGTGGGCGTACGAGCTGACGGCCGGCTGACGACCACAGACCGCCGGGAAGCCGGTCAGCCGCCGGGTAGTCGGTCGGCCGCCGGGAAGCCGGTCAGCCGCCGGGTAGTCGGTCGGCTGCCGGGAAGTCTGTCGGCCGCCGAGGGGCCGGTCGGCTGTTGCGCCACGCACCCGAAAACGGGTTGTGGGAGCGCTCCCCCGGCCCTCATAGTGACGCTGTGACTGCTGTGACTCCTCAGCCCTTCGTGCGCCCCTACCGTCCCGAGGACCGGCCGGCGCTCTACGACATCTGTATACGCACCGGCGAAGAGGGCGGCGACGCACGGCACTTGTACGCCGATCACGCGCTGCTGCCGAGTGTCTTCGCCGGCCCCTACGTGGAGCTCGAACCCGGTCTCGCCTTCGTGGTCGACGACGGCAGCGGCCTCCCCGTCGGCTATGTCCTCGGCACCGCGGACACCGCACAGTTCGTCGAGCGCTTCCGTACGGAGTGGCTGCCCGCGCTGGCCGGACGGTATCCGGACCCGCCCGGTCCGCTGCGGACGCCGGCCGATCAGATGGCCGCGCTCCTGCACCGGCCCCAGCGCATGCTGCTGCCCGAACTGGCCGCGTACCCCGCCCATCTGCACATCGATCTGCTGCCCAGCCATCAGCGTGCGGGGTTCGGGCGGGCGCTGATGACGCGCTTCATCGGCGCCCTCGCCGAGCAGGACGTGCCCGCCGTCCATCTGGGCATGGTCACGGCCAACACCCCGGCGCGCGCGTTCTACGACCGCATCGGTTTCCACGAGATCCCGGTGCCCGACCCGGGTCCGCTGACCTACCTCGGCCTGGGCACCGGAGCCCGGCTGTCCGACCAGCCGCCTACGCTGGCGGGATGACAGCAGAACCCGCCGCACACGGACGCCCGACGAGTATCGGCATCCGGCCGTTCCAGCCCTTCGACCTGCCGGGCATGTACCGGGTCTGCCTGCTGACCGGGGACTCGGGCGGCGACGCCACCGCGCTCTACCACGACCCCGATCTGCTCGGCCATGTGTACGCCGGCCCGTACCCGGCCGCCGACCCGGGCCTGACGTTCGTGGCGTCCGACGCACACGGGGTCGTCGGTTACGTCGTGGCGACCGCCGACTCGGCGGCGTACGAGAAGTGGCGCGAGGTCCACTGGTACGCCCCGCTGCGGCTGCGCCACCCGGAGTCCATGGCCGACGATCCGGGCGACGGCAGCAGGGACTGGCAGCGGGTGGCACAGCTCCACCGCACCCCGCCCGGCGACGGCGACCCGCTGTACGAGAGCCACCCGGCGCATCTGCACATCGACATCCTGCCGCGCGGCCAGGGCGCCGGGCTCGGCCGCCGGCTGATGGCGGCCGTGCTGGACGAGCTGCGGGCGCGGGGCGTGCCGGGGCTGCACCTCGGGGTGGGCGGCGGGAATCCGGGGGCGCGCGCCTTCTATCTGGCGCTCGGCTTCACCGAGGCCGAACGGCAGGACTGGGGCTCGGTCATGGTGATGGACCTGCGGGACGGGCCGGTTCAACGCAGCAGCAGTTGAACGCCGCCCAGCACGGTCGCGCCGATCACCAGCCGCTCGAAGAGCCGCTGGTTGATCCGGTGCACACAGGCCCGCCCGATGAAGGCGCCGGGGACGACGAAGACGACCAGCGCGGCGTCCAGCAGCAGCGACTTGGTGCCGATCAGGCCAAGGCCCACGCTGAACGGCACTTTGGTGACGTTGACGATCAGGAAGAACCAGGCCGACGTGCCGAGGAAGCCCAGTTTCCGGAAGCCCGCCGAGATCAGATAGAGCGACATGACCGGGCCGCCCGCGTTGGCGACCATGGTGGTGAAGCCGCCCAGCACACCGTACGAGCGGGCCATGGCCCGGCCGCGCCCGGCGGTCGGCCCCTGCGGTGCGTCGCCAGGGCTGTCGGTGACTCCACCGGCGGCTCCGGCGGCTCCGTCGGCAGCTCGGTCCACGGCTCCACCGGAGGCTCCGGCGGCTCCGGCGGCAGCCGCACCGGCAGCGGTAACGGCAGCAGTCGTGCGCGCCGTCTCGGTGGCGCGTCTGCGCCAGAGGGTGACACCGGCCATCAGCAGCAGGATCGCGCCGATCGAGGTGCGGACCACCGCGTCGTCGGCCCAGAACAGGAACCCCGTACCGATCACCACCCCCACCGCGACGGCCGGGAACAGCCGCCAGAGCGTGGGCCAGTGGGCATGTCTGCGGTAGGTGAGGACGGCGAGCACATCCCCGGCGATCAGTACGGGCAGCAGTACCCCGGTCGATTCCCGGGCCGGCAGGACCGCGGCGAAGACCGCGAGGCTGATGGTGTTGGCCCCGCTGACCGCGGTCTTGGAGAAGCCGACCAGCATCGCCGCCGCCGCGAGGGCGGCCATGCCCCATATGTTTCCCGTGATGCTCAGCGTGTCCATAGAGCTGAGGATGGTATGCCACAGGTCAGCCGGGCCAACAGGGCGTCCGCCCGGACACGGGTCAGGGGCCGCCGGTGCCCGACGACCCCTGACCCGTCTCATACGTGCGCGGGTACCGCTATCCGCGCAGCGTGACCGAGAAGCCGTGTCCCGTGGAGAGGGACGGCGTCTTGACCTGGGTGACTCCGGTGGCCGGGTCCCGGTACCAGCCGGACTTCGCCGCGGCGAACGCCTTCGCGGAGCCGAGGCGCCGCAGCTTGCCGCCCGCCATGCCCACCTGGGACGGCGCGTTCTTGGCATGCACCGAGAAGGTGTACGAACGGGATGCGGGCTTGCCCGTGTAACTGCCCTTGCTGGCACCGACCTTGATGGTGGTGGCGCCCTTGCCGTGGGTGGGGGCCTTCACCTGGACGTGCTGGGTGGCCGACGAGCCCTTCGCGTACTTCCGCGTCACACCGTCGTCCTCGTACAGCGTGTAGTCCGTGGTGCCCTTGGGGTAGATGTCGTAGTCGAGTTCGCTCTTGTTCCGGGTCTCCCAGGACGTGGTGCCCTTGGGCCACATCGGCACGATCGAGCCGCCCTTGACGAACAGCGGCAGGGTGTCGAGCGGCGCCTTGTAGCCGTTGACCGTGGTCGGGCCGTGGTAGGTCTTGCCCGTCCAGTAGTCGGTCCAGGTGCCCTTCGGCAGGTAGATGCCGTTGCGGACGTCGGTGTCGCTGTAGACGGGCGCCACCAGGAAGTCCGAGCCTGACATGAACTCGTACTTGGCGTCGGCCCCGAGCGTCGCCGGGTCGTCCGGGTACTCCAGCGACAGCGGGCGCACCGGCCCGACCCCGGTCTTCGTGGCGTCCTTGGACAGCGTGTACATGTACGGCAGCAGCCGCTCCTTCAGCTGGAGGTACTTCCGGTTGATGGAGGTGTACGGCTCACCGTCCAGCCAGGGCTGCTGGTCGTGCGGCTTCTTGGTGGTGATGTCGGTGGCCCAGCCGTCCATCGTCATGATGGCCGGGAGGAACGCCTTCCACTGCAGGTCGCGGGCGTACATCTTGGGGTCGTGGCTGTAGATCGAGCCGACGTCGCCGGTGTTGTACGCGATCCCGGACAGGGTCGCGCCCGCGTAGGTGGGAATCTGCCAGCGCAGATAGTCCCAGGAGAGCTTCTGGTCACCGCTCCAGAGGACACCGCAGCGCTGGGCGCCGGCCCAGGAGACCGGCAGCCAGACGAAGCCGCGGGCGTCGCTGTTGTCCTCGATACCGGCCTTGGCCTGGTCGCAGGCGTCGAGCGCCATGCCGTAGCCGTTGCCGACCCAGGCGACATCCAGCTTGCGGACGCGTACGCCGGCCTTGGCCTCGTCGGCCTGGTTCGGCAGACCGTCCTGGGTCCAGAGGCCGAGCTGGGTGTGGGTCTTGTTCAGCCCCGCGCCGGTCTGCGGAAGGTTCTCGTAGCCGCAGCCGTAGCCGTCGTTGACGAGCATCCAGCCGAGCGGCATCTGGTTCTGGTCGTAGCCGTCCGCGACCTTGAGGGAGTCCAGGGTGTGGCGCTCGCCGCGGTTGGCGTTGTGCAGATAGCAGTCGGCGTCGCCGGGTTCGAGGCCGTACACCGGCGGCATGAAGGGCTTGCCGACCAGTGAGGTGTACTCGCCGATGACCTTCTTGGTGTCACCGGTGAAGTAGTAGGCGTCCAGGCGGCGTTCCTGCTGGCCGGTCCTGACCGGTGAGCCGAAGTCGTACACCCCGGCCGTCATGGTGTTGCGGAAGACGCCGTAGCCGGCGGTGGAGATGTAGAACGGCTGGGAGTTGTTGTAGCCGCCCTCGTCCCAGTCGGTGTTGTTGCCGACGTTCATGACCTGGTCGCGGTGGGAGAAGCTGCCGTTCTGCTCGCCTCCGCCGAAGAACTGCTCCTTGGGACCGCGTTTCAGGCTCTGCCGCATACCGCCGGACGTCCAGCGGAGCGGGTCGGCCTCCGCCCAGATCACCGTGCGGTTGTCCGCCTTGTACAGGGCGAGCTTCAGCGGCTTCTTGTAGACACGCAGCACGACGCCCTTGGAGCGGATTCCGTAGTAGGAACCGGCGTTGAAGGACGAGGTGTGCGGCTCGGCCTTGGGCTGCTGCTGGATCATGTGGCTGCCCGCGGGACCGGAGAGGTCGCCGTCGGGGGACGCCTGGAGCCGCATCGTCTCGTCGGTGAAGAACGAGGCGCGGGCCTTCAGATCACCGGCGGCGAAGTCGTAGGTCCCGTGCGAGCCGCTGAAGCCGGTGAGGTTGCCCGCGTCGGTGGACTCGGGGAGATACGCCTTGCCGGTGAAGGAGTTGTTGTGCACGGTGTACGGGACGACCACCACGTGGTACGTACCCGACGCCTTGGGGATGACCGTCGCCTCGGGGTCGGCGGTCCCGGCGCTCGACGCGACCTCCTTGTTGTCCTTGTCGTAGATGTACATGTCGAAGTCGTCGGTGGGGGTCTGCCACTGGATGGAGACCGGGACACCGCCTTCGGGGTTGTCGTCCCACTGGCCCGCGGGCGGGTTCACGGTCAGATCGAACCGGGCGCACTTGGCCTGGTCCGGGTCGTCGGCCGCCGTACCGCACTTGTCGGGCCCGTCGACGGTGCCCTTGGCGTAGACGGGGCTCTGCCAGGTGACGCTCTTCGTCCCGCTGTCGAGGGTTCCCGACGGGGCGGCGGCCGCGTGTGCCTGCGACGCCGGGACGGTCAAGGTGGTGAGGGCGAGTACCAGCGCCGACACCGCGGCGGCCGCGCCCTGCCGGGGGCGGGTTCTGAGGATTCGCAAGGAGTGTTCTCCGTTCGTACCGAACAGCAAAATGTGCAATGCCTGCGCAGACATGCTTGGAACACTGGAAATTCGAGCATCACAATTCACCTTGGGGTCAGTACATGTCAACGTTTCGGCGCGATCCACCCCCCTCGCGCGGGGGCGCTCCCGGTCGGCCGTCACCTTCGCCATCGGCACCGCGCAACACCGTCCGGCTCGCTCAAATAACCCCTTATTCAACAGAGTTGGAGAAACACCGGCCATCTCCCCCACTTTTTGCACAACTCTTGACGTGGCGCACGCCCGGAGGAACGATCCAACCCATCAGAGAGCGCTCCCAGAGCTTTTCGCTCTTCACTTCTTGAAGGCTCACCGTTGAGCCACCAACTGCGGGAGATTTCCCCATGCTTGTTCCCCCCACGGCACGCAGGAGAAGGATGTCGGTGGTGGCGGCGGCCGCACTCGCCGCCGCCCTCCTCGTCGTCGCCCCGTCGAAGTCGCACGCCGCCGATCTGCCGGGCGGCGGCGACCTCGGACCGAACGTGCACGTCTTCGACCCGTCCACACCCGATATCCAGGGCCAACTGGACTCGGTGTTCAAGCAACAGGAGTCGGCACAGTTCGGCACCGGCAGGGACGCCTTCTTCTTCAAGCCGGGCACCTACAGCAACATCAACGCCCAGCTCGGCTTCTACACCTCGATCGCCGGTCTCGGCCTGTCCCCCGACGACACCAACATCAACGGCGATGTCACCGTGGACGCGGGCTGGTTCAACGGGAACGCCACCCAGAACTTCTGGCGTTCGGCGGAGAACCTGGCCCTCACCCCGGCCAACGGGACCGACCGCTGGGCCGTCGCCCAGGCCGCCCCGTTCCGCCGGATGCACGTCAAGGGCGGGCTCAACCTCGCCCCCGACGGTTACGGCTGGGCCAGCGGCGGCTATATCGCCGACAGCAAGATCGACGGGACGGTCAGCCCGTACTCCCAGCAGCAGTGGTACACCCGGGACAGCTCGGTCGGCGGCTGGGCCAACGGCGTCTGGAACATGGTGTTCTCGGGCGTGCAGGGCGCACCCGCACAGGGCTTCCCCGACCCCACGTACACCACCCTGGACACCACCCCGGTCTCCCGGGAGAAGCCGTTCCTGTACCTGGACGGCAACGACTACAAGGTGTTCACACCGGACAAGCGCACCAACGCCAGCGGCACCACCTGGGGGAACGGCGCGCCGAAGGGTGAGTCGATTCCGCTGGACCAGTTCTACGTGGTCAAGCCGGGCGCGACCGCTGCGACCATCAACCAGGCGCTGGACCAGGGGCTCAACCTCCTCTTCACGCCCGGGATCTACCACCTCGACCAGACCATCGACGTGAAGCGGGCCAACACGGTGGTGCTGGGTCTCGGATACGCGACGCTGGTCCCCGACAACGGGGTGACGGCGATGAAGGTCGCCGACGTGGACGGCGTCAAGCTGGCCGGTCTGCTGATCGACGCGGGCACCACCAACTCGGACACGCTGCTCCAGGTCGGCCCCGAGGGCTCGTCCGCCGACCACTCGGCCAATCCGACGACCGTGCAGGACGTCTTCGTCCGGATCGGCGGCGCCGGGCCGGGCAAGGCCACCACCAGCATGGAGATCAACAGCAACGACACCATCGTCGACCACACCTGGCTCTGGCGTGCCGACCACGGTGACGGCGTCGGCTGGGACACCAACAGAGCCGACTACGGACTCACCGTCAACGGCGACAATGTGCTGGCCACCGGGCTGTTCGTCGAGCACTTCAACAAGTACGACGTCCAGTGGAACGGCGAGAACGGCAAGACGATCTTCTTCCAGAACGAGAAGGCGTACGACGCACCCAACCAGGCCGCGGTCCAGGACGGTGACACCAAGGGGTACGCCGCCTACAAGGTGGCCGACTCGGTGAACACCCATGAGGGCTGGGGTCTCGGCAGCTACTGCAACTTCACCGCGGATCCGACCATCCAGCAGGACCACGGATTCGCCGCGCCCGACAAGGCGGGGGTGAAGTTCCACGATCTGCTGGTCGTGTCGCTCGGCGGGAAGGGCCAGTACAACCACGTCATCAACAACACCGGCTCCGCCACATCGGGGACGTCGACCGTGCCCTCCACGGTCGTCTCGTACCCGTGAGGCCAGGCCGCGCGAGATCCGGACAGTGAGATCCGGAGAGTGAGATCGCGGCGAGTGAGATCCGCAGAGTGAGATCGCGGCGAGGAGCGGCCGCCCCTCAGGGCATGTCGGGGCGGCCGCTGCTCGCCGCGTAGTACTGGAGGTCCTGGACCCGGACCTGGCTCCGTACCGGGTGGCGCGAGGTCACCTCCGCCACTGTCCGGCCGTCCCTGCGGACGGTCGCCGCGCTCCAGCCGGTGTGCAGCGGCACCACAGTGGCCCTGACCCCGGCCGGGACCGGGTGGCTCCGGCGGTCGGTCCCGACCACGGTGTCCAGGTCGGCGGGCGCGGTCAGGAAGGTCAGCGCCTCCACGGTGTCCCGTGGGGCGGCCGTCCCGGCGCGCGGGCTCATCAGCTTCCGCTGCCCGCCGGGGACGGGCCGGGCCGCGGCGAACTGCACCCGCGAGGTCAGATAGACCGTGTCACGCACGATCTTGGGCCACTGCCCCGTCTTGAAGCGGGTCAGGTAGTACGAGGACAGGTCGAGGTAGACGTATCCGTTGTGCAGCGACGGTGCGAACTGGCTGCCCTCCGAGTAGTCGTTCCAGGTGGTCAGCTGGACCCAGTCGGCGCCGTCGTCGATCGCGTGGCCCCACCCCTCTCGCAGCGTCGCCGTGTTGCCCGCCTCGTCGTACACGCCCTGGTTGGGCCGGGCGTCCTGCACCGAGACCGGCTGCATCCATGTCTTGCCCAGCCGGTGTGCCAGGGCCACATCGGCGGTGGCGCCCGCCTGCGCGGTGTAGCTGCGGTTCCCCCACTCCGAGAAGCCGTAGCTGATGGGCGCGAACCGGTCGGCGTTCGCGGTGAAGTCCAGGAACAGCGGCACCAGAGCGGTCCGGATTCCGTGCTGTGTGCGCAGCCGCGTCGTCAGCTGCGACCACCAGCCGGGATCGTGCGCCTCCGCCTTGAAGGGCGAGATCACCAGCCGTCCGTCGCCGAGCCGGTGGGCGGCCGGTGAGGCAGCAAGCCCCGCCAGGGCGTCGGCGAGCGTCGTGGGGTCGGTGTGCAGCGACGTCATGTCCGGCATCAGCATGATCCGGAAGCCGGGCGCGGCCGAAGCGGCCGCCCTGAGCAGGAGGTTGACCCGCTCCCAGTTCGGCCCGGTCAGCGCGAGGATGTCGACGCTGAACCCGTCGATGCCCGCGGCCCTGGCCGTACGGACCTCCTGCTGGAGGTTGGCAAGCTGCCAGTCGCCGCTCCGGGGTGCGACGGGGAGCGGCCGGTCCCGCAACAGGCCGCCGTACAGGGCGTGTTTGCCGTGCTCGCCGCGCGCGGTCAGGTAGTTGCGGCTGTAGTAGTCCTGCCCGGCCGGCTTGTTGTCCAGGGACAGCGGATACGGCGTGAAGTAGTGGGCGAACACCAGGTGGTGGCCGCCGCGCAGCGTCGCAGGTGCGGGCAGGTCGAAGGGCAGTTCCTTGCCGGTGACGCGCTGCGGCCGCGGAGTGAGGGCTCCGGCGCGGTCCGCCGGGCCCTGCGCGGAGGGCCCGGCCGCGGGTTTGCCGCCCGCGGACCCGCCGTCCGTCCCGAAGGGCGACCAGGCCATTCCGCTGCCGGCCAGCAGACAGATCAGCAGCAGGCCGAGCCCGAAGGCCCCCGGCAGCAGGACGCGCCGCCCGGTGGCTCTGCGGCGGTGGTGCGCCCACGGTCGTACCGGCGCTTGGGCCATCGTCGTTCCTCCCCGGAAAGCCGCCCGCAGTGCGGGGGTTGGGCAGTAGTAGAACCGAAATGCGGCCTCGGGACAACAGGGGCCGGGGCCGGACGGAGCCCGGTGCGGCCGCCCCGCGCCCACGGCCGTCCGGCGCTTCCCCGGCGTGACCAGCGGCGCAGTCGGCTGAGGCCGCCCCTCCGCCTCACGTACCGCGAAACAGGCCCGCCCCGGCGCCTTCTCGTTCGCACGCACGGCCGTCGGGTGAACCCGGATATGGGCAGCGGCGGCTCCGGAAGCCCCCGGGACGGAATTGCACGAGGTCACCACCACTTCGCCACATCGTCTCCCGATGGATGCGGGGCCAATCGGTCGCAACGTTTACGTAAACGGCATTGTGCGACCTGGAGTTTGTCGTACTGTCCCTGTTGCGACTCCAGTTCGTCGATCGGGGAATCGGCGAACAGGACGAACCAGTCAACACGTGCCGGGGGGGTACATGTGGCATGTCCGAACGCCTGAGACAAGTGCGTCCGACCTCAGCACTTCATCAGGCGCGATCCCGCAGGGGATGCGCCTGAAAGCACCGTGGTACTTACCGACAGCGCTGCTCGCCGACACCGCGGCGACAGCACTGCCGGTGGCTCTGGTCCTCCGCGCCCAGGGACAGCCGTACGCACTCCGGTCGGCCGCCGTCACCGCGGTGACCTGGCTCGGGGTGCAGGCGTTCCGGCACCGCTACACGAAGCGCGCCCTGGGCGAGTCCAGGGGTGCGCTGCCCGTCCTGCACGACTGGCTGATCCTCCTGGGCGTGCTGGCCGTGATCCGCAGCGCGGCCGAGCTCCATCACCCGCCGCTGCTCTGCCTGTTGGTGCTCATCCCCGCCCTGCTGGCCGCGCTGGTCTGCCGCCGGGCGACCTACCGTCACCTCACGGCGGCCCGCCACAAGGCCCAGGTCATGACCCGGGTGCTGGTGGTGGGCGAGCCGGCGGCGGCCGGCGATGTGGCCGGTCATCTGGCCGGCCGCACCGACCATCCGTACGTCGTGGTCGGCATCGTGGCGGTCGGCGCAGGTGCGGTGGACGGCGGCTCGCGGCTGGCGGGCCGGCTCGCACCGCACGCCCCGGCGGCCCCCGCCGACGACACCGTGCCGCTGCTGGGCGCCGCACGTGAACTGGCCGCCGATGTCGTGCTGGTCGCACCGGGTGCGGGCATGGCGGGCGAGAGATTACGACGGCTGTCCTGGGCGCTGCACGACGCGGGGGTCGAACTGGCCCTGGCCCCCGGCCTGGTGGAGATCTCCGTCAAGCGGATGGAGCCCTCGTCGGCGGCCGGGATGGCGCTGCTGCGGATCGTGCCGCCGGTGCGGCGCGGCGCCCAGCCGATACTGAAGTCCGTCATGGACCGGGTGGGCGCCGGACTGGGGCTGCTGCTGCTCTCGCCGCTCTTCGCGGTGATAGCCCTCGCGGTCGGGCTGAGTTCGGCGGGCCCGGTCTTCTACCGGCAGCGGCGGATCGGGCAGGGCGGCACCCCGTTCGTCATGTGGAAGTTCCGCACGATGCGGCTGGACGCGGATGCCCGCAAGGCCGAGCTGGCGTCGGCGAACGAGACCGACGGGCCGATGTTCAAGATGCGGCGCGACCCCCGGGTCACCCGGGCGGGACGGCTGCTGCGCCGCACCTCTCTCGACGAACTCCCCCAGCTCATCAATGTGTTACTGGGTGTCATGTCCCTGGTCGGTCCACGGCCGCCGCTGCCCGAGGAGGCCGCGCTCTACAACGAGACGGAGGCCAGGCGGCTGGCCGTGCGGCCGGGGATGACCGGGCTCTGGCAGGTCAGCGGCCGCTCCGACCTCTCCTGGGACGAGACCGTCCAGCTCGATCTCCAGTACGTCGACAACTGGTCGTTCACCAGCGACGTCGATGTGATGGCCCGTACGCTCCGCGCCGTGGTCGACGGCCGCGGTGCGTACTGACCGGCCGCCGTCCGTGCGGACCCGGGCCGCGGCGCACCGGCCGCCGTCCACCAGGGCCTGTCGTCAAAGTGCCGTCGTTGCCCGGAGGGCGGCCGCGCGGCGTCTGGTGCGTGCGATCGCAAGGCGCCGGAATGCTCTCGTAGCGGAGCTACTAGGGCATTCCGGCAACGCCGCGATCGCGCGTGCCAGGCGTCGCGCGGCAGGCGGCACTTTGACGACAGGCCCTAGGTTCCGGTGCCGGACCCGGCCCCGGACCCTGGTGTGCCCGCCGTCAGGAGCGCTGCCACGCGGCGTATGTGCCGGCGATCCCGTCACGCAGCGCGATGCCCGGTGCCCAGCCGAGCGCGCGCAGCCTGCTGATGTCGAGCAGCTTGCGCGGGGTACCGTCCGGCTTGGACGTGTCCCAGCCGATCCGCCCCTCGAAACCGGTCACTTCGGCGACAGTAGCAGCGAGTTCACGGATCGTCAGATCGGTTCCGCAGCCCACGTTGACCGGGTCGGGGCCGTCGTACGAGCGGAGCAGCAGCGCGCAGGCGGCGGCGAGGTCGTCGACATGGAGGAACTCGCGGCGCGGTGCGCCGGAGCCCCAGAGGACCACCTCGTCCCGGCCGGCCGCGCGGGCCTCGTGGAAGCGGCGGATCAGCGCGGGCAGCACGTGCGAGGTCTCCAGGTCGAAGTTGTCGCCCGGCCCGTAGAGGTTGGTCGGCATGGCGGAGATGTAGGCCGCGCCGTACTGCTGCCGGTAGGACTGGATCTGTACGATCCCGGCGATCTTGGCCAGGGCGTACGCCTGGTTGGTGGGCTCCAGCGCCCCGGTCAGCAGGGCGTCCTCGCTGATCGGCTGCGGGGCGAGCTTGGGGTAGATGCAGGACGAGCCGAGGAAGAGCAGCCTGCCGACGCCCGCCGCGTGCGCACCGGCGATCACGCTCAGCTGGATCCGCAGGTTCTCCTCGATGAACTGGACCGGTTCGGTGCTGTTCGCCATGATGCCGCCGACCTTGGCCGCGGCCAGGACGACCGCGTCGGGGCGGGTGTCGTGGAGGTAGCGCGCGGTGCTCGCGGCGTCGCGCAGATCCAGCTCGGTACGGGGGCGGGTGAGGACCTGGTATCCGTCGGCGGTGAGCCGGCGGGCCACGGCCGATCCGACGAGGCCGCGGTGGCCGGCGACGAATATACGGGCGCCGGCCGGCAGGAACAGCGATTCAGTCATGAGCCGGATCATGCCAGGACGAAGCGCATCACTGCGCCCAAGATGCTGACTTATTCCGTGAACCACACTATATCCGCGGCGTCCGGGCCGGTCCCGGACCGGTCCGCCAGAGAGGGACATCCCATATGAGCAAGTCCGCGCTGATCACCGGGGTCACCGGTCAGGACGGTTCCTATCTGGCGGAGCTGCTGCTCTCCAAGGGGTACACGGTCCATGGGCTCCTGCGGCGCTCGTCCAGCTTCAACACCGAGCGCGTGGACCACATCTACCAGGGCCCGCAGCAGCCCGAGCGGTCCTTCGTACTGCACCACGCCGACCTCACGGACGGGGTGGCGCTGGTCAATCTCCTGCGTGACCTCAGACCGGACGAGGTCTACAACCTCGGGGCCCAGTCCCATGTCCGGGTGTCCTTCGACGCCCCTCTGTACACGGGTGATGTGACGGGCCTCGGTGCGCTGCGGCTCCTGGAGGCCATCCGGGCGAGCGGTATCGAGACCCGGTACTACCAGGCGTCGTCCTCCGAGATGTTCGGCGCCACCCCGCCGCCGCAGCACGAGCGCACGCCGTTCCACCCTCGGAGCCCGTACGGCGCAGCGAAGGTCTTCGGGTACTGGACCACGGTCAACTACCGTGAGGCGTACGGCATGTACGCGGTGAACGGCATCCTCTTCAACCATGAGTCCCCGCGCCGCGGCGAGACCTTCGTGACCCGGAAGGTGACCCGCGCCGTGGCCCGGATCCGGGCGGGGCTGCAGGACCGGCTCTATCTGGGGAACCTGGACGCCGTACGGGACTGGGGGTACGCCCCCGAGTACGTGGACGCGATGTGGCGGATGCTCCAGCACCACGAGCCGACCGACTTCGTGGTGGCGACCGGGGTGGCCGCCACCGTGCGGGAGTTCGTGGAGACGGCGTTCGCCCACGCGGGGCTGGACTGGAACAAGTACGTCCGTTACGACCCGAAGTACGAGCGCCCCAGCGAGGTGGACGCGCTGATCGGCGACCCGGCCAAGGCGCACCGGCTGCTCGGCTGGAAACCGGAGGTGCTCGTCGAGGAGCTGGCCCGGATCATGGTGGACGCCGATATGCGTCAGGTGGCGGACCAACTGGCCGGTGCGAACGTCCGCATCGATCGCTGAGGTGCACGACTTCATGCCTGGGGGGTATGGATATGCGTAGATCCAGAGGGCTTTCGGCCGCCCTTGTCCTGACTGTCACAGCGGGTCTGGGGGTGACGGCGGCGGCGCCGGCCACCGCGGTCACCCCGCCGGTGGCGTTCACCGCCGACGCCCTGCCGACCTGGCAGACCAACGGCATCGTCTGGGCGCTGGCCGAGGCGCAGGGGACCGTCTTCGCCGGCGGTACGTTCTCACAGGTCAGACCGCCGGACGGGGCGAGCGGGACACCGCAGGACGCCGTCGACTTCGTGGCGATGAACGCCGCCACCGGGGCGCCCACGTCCTGCAAGCTGTCGTTCACCGTGGGCAGCGGCACCGCGACCGTACGCGCGCTGGCGGTATCGCCCGACAAGAAGACGCTGTACGCGGGTGGGTACTTCGGCGCCGTCAACGGCGTACAGGCCAGCAGCCTGGCCGCGATCGACATCGCCACCTGCGCCCCGAAGCCGGACTTCCACCCGAGTTTCCCCGCGACGGTGCGGGCGCTGGCCGTCACCGGCGACACGGTGTACGCGGGCGGCGACTTCGGGACCGTGGCGGGCGAGACCCGCAAGCGGTTCGCGGCGGTGGACAGCTCCACCGGGGCGCTGCGCCCGTTCCGGGCGGACGCGGATCTGCCGGGCCGGGCCGTGGCGGTCACGCCCGACGGGCACGACGTGCTGCTCGGCGGTGACTTCTTCACCGTCAACGGCGCCGATTCGCACGCGCTCGCCGTGGTCGACGCCACGTCGGGCGACAACGTGAAGACCTATCCGGGCTTCATCGAGACCAACTCGGTCGTCAAGACCATCGGGACCGACGCCACCGGCTTCTACACCGGCAACGAGGGCACGGGCGGCGGTGTCTTCGACGGACGGATCGCGCTGAACCTCAGCGATCTCGGGCAGCGCTGGCGTGACACCTGTCTGGGCGCCACCCAGGCCGTGCTGTCGTACGAGAACGTCCTCTACAGCGCTTCGCACGCGCACGACTGCTCCAGTGTGGGCGAGTTCCCCGACGGCGCGCGCAACCATCTGCTGGCCCAGCCGACCACCAGTGTGGGCAAACTGGGCTGGTTCCCGAACACCAACGACGGCCTGGGTGAGGGCATCGGCCCGCGCGCGCTGGCGGTCTCGGACACCGGGTCCGACACCTACCTGTGGGTCGGCGGCGAGTTCACCACGGTCAACGCCGCGCCCGCCCAGGGGCTGACCCGCTTCGCGTCGAGCCCCGACACCGGGGTGCCGGGGGTGCCGCAGGCCGGTGCGGCCAGTATCAAACCAGGTGAGGTGCAGGTCCGCTGGCGCTCCAGCACCGACCTGGACGACAGCAGGCTGACGTACAAGGTCTACCGCAACGGCTCGTCTGCCCCGGTGTACACCGTGGACGGCGAATCGCTGCCGTGGTCGCGGCCCCAGCTGTCGTTCCGGGACACCTCGGTGACCGCGGGCCAGACCTACACGTACCGGGTCACGGCATCGGACGCGGCCGGCAACACCAGCGGGCTCTCCCCCACCGCCACGGTCACGGTCCCCTCGTCGGCCGAGGCGTACCCGGCGGCCGTGCTGAAGGACGGCGCGACGCAGTACTGGCGTTACGACGAGACGAGCGGCCCGTTCACCGGTGACTCGTCCCCGTCGGACAGCAGCGGCATCCAGCTCAACGGGCCGTCGCTCCGGCAGACGCCCGCCGCGGTCAACGGCCCCGGGACGGCGATGGGTTTCGACGGCACCGATCAGGTCGTCTACAGCGACCGCAGGACGACCGTGGACGGTGACTACTCCATCGAGACCTGGTTCAGGACGACCACCGACCGGGGCGGCAAGCTCGTCGGGTTCGGCAACAACACCACCAAGACCAGCAGCAACTACGACAAGAACATCTACCTGACCGACAACGGCAATCTGGTCTTCGGCGTGTACACGGGCGGGGCCAAGACCGTCTCCACGCCGGGCACCTACAACAACGGCGCCTGGCACCAGGTGGTCGCCACCCAGGGCGCGTCCGGCATCGCGCTCTATGTCGACGGCGCGCTGAAGGCGTCGTCCAAGGTGACGGGCAACCAGGCGTACTCCGGTTACTGGCGGGTCGGCGGTGACCAGCTCAGCGGCTGGCCGCAGCAGCCCACGAGCAACTTCTTCGCGGGCCAGGTCGACGAGACCGCCATCTACCCCTCGGTGCTCACGGCGGCGCAGGTGGCCAACCACCACAAGCTCGCGAGCGCCCCGGCGGACACCGTCGCCACGGTCCGGGCGTCCGAGGACACCTACGTCAACGCGGGCGCGCCGAACGCGAATTACGGCACCTCCAGCTCGCTCGCGGTGCGCGGCACGTCGGCGTACGCGTCCTATCTGCGCTTCACCCTGCCGAAGGCCCCGACCGGCACGGTGCTGAAGAGCGCCAGGCTGTCGGTGAAGACCTCGACCGAGACCGGTGCGGGTTCGACGGACACCCAGTCGGTCGTGCCGGTCACCGGGGACTGGACGGAGTCGGGTCTGACGTACAACAACCGGCCCACGCCGGGACCCGGCACACTCGGCACTCTGGGCGGTGCCACCGACGGGTCCACCGTCTATGCGGCCCCGCTCGACACGACCGCGCTCACCCCGGCCCTGGGCAGCGCCTACGGCCTGGCCCTGACCAGTACGGGCACGGACCCGCTCTGGCTGTGGTCCCACGAGGCCGCGGCGGCCGAGGGCACTCCGCAGCTCGTCCTGACCTTCGGCGCACCGTGATCCGGCGCTGACACCACCATGACCGTGTGCGGGGCCCGGTCGGCCGGGCCCCGCACCACCCGTACCACAGGAGCCCTCTCATGCGTCCACTCCACCGCCGTGCGGCCGCCGCGGCAGCCGCGCTCGCCGCTCTCGTCTCCGTATCCGCCTGCGGGTCTTCCGGTTCCCACGACGGGAAGGACACGGCCGGCGGCCCGTACACTCCGGCCCCGGCGGCGAGCAGCCAGGGCCCGCAGGCCGGGGCTGGTCCTTCGCCGTCCCCTTCGGTCAAGGAGCCGGTGCTGCCTGACTCCCGGCTCACGCCCGTCACCGGTTCGTTCAGCAAGAAGGACAAGAAGTATCTGAGCGGCCGGGTGCCGCAGAACATGGATCCGTCCGCCGTGCTGCAGACCGGACAGGAGAGCTGCCAGCGGGTGGCCAGGACCGCCGCGCACGACAAGGACGCGGCGGTGGGCGCGGTCATCGCGGGCGACATCCCCGATGCGAAGGCCGCCATCACGCTGCTCTGCCCGGACCAGAAGCCGGTACTCGATGCAGCGGACGCGGGCTTCCCCGACGGCACCCGGAAGAACCCGCGGGCCGGTACCTACCGGGCGCTGACCGCCGCCGCCGACTGCACCTGGCGGGTCACCGGCAGCGGCGGCAAGCTCCTCGCGTCCGGGCCCGGCACCGGGGCCAAGGGAAAGGTCAGGGCCCGGATCCCGGCGGGCGCCGCCGAGTTCACCTCGTCGGGCTGCTACGCCTGGGTGCCCGCCTAGCCGGGCCCGTCCGGTCGGCGCTCAGCACGTCTCGTACACCCCGAGCAGGGTGTCGAGCACGGCGTCCATCGAGAACGACTCCGCCGCCAGCTTCCGGGCCGCGGTGGAGGCCGCTCCGGCCGTGGCGGGGTCCAGCAGCTCCAGCACGGCCCCGGCCAGCTCCGGCGCGCCGTCGACCACCCGGCCCGCACCGGCGTCCGCGATGTCACCGGCGAGCCCGTTGGAGTGCGTGACCACGGCGGGTGTCCCGGCCGCGAGGGCTTCCAGGACCGACATCGGGAACGGCTCGTCCACCGACGGCAGCACATACACATGGGCGTGCCGGAGCTCGGCGAGCATCTCACCGGCGGAGAGCGGCCCCGGGCAGTGCACGCGCTCACCGAGGCCGAGGCGGCTGATGAGCGCCTGTACGGAGGCGAGTTCGCCCTCGTCGGGTCCCGCGACGACGAACTCGGCCTCCGGGTGGTGGCGCAGGATCTCCGGTACCGCGGCCACGAAGTCCTGCGGGCGCTTCCTGGCCTGGAGCCGGGCCGCGTACAGGATGCGCGGGGGGCCTGACGGGGTGGGCCGCGCCTCCTGGGCGGGTACGCCGTTCACGAGGCGGACCAGCCGGAGAGGGCCGCCGGGGTCACCGGAACGGGCCTGGCTGCCGGGGCGAGCGAGAGGGCCCCGCTTCCCGGCCGCCACCGCTTCGAGGCCCCTGCGTTCATGGCCGGTCAGATACAGCACCGCCGAGGCCCGGCGGAGCACTCGGCGGACCGCAAGGGCGTCGAGCACCTTCGCCAGGAGCCGGTCGCTCGGGTCGACCATGCCGTGCGTCTGGAGCACGAGCGGCTTGCCGGCGCGCAGCGCCGCCAGGGCGACGGGCAGGGTCACCAGGTCGCGTGCGAGGTGCACATGGACGATGTCGGCGTCGCGCACCACGCGCCCGGCGGCCGCGAGCAGTGCGGGCGATGTGATGCCGCTGAAGCCGAGCGGCAGCAGTCTGCGGGCCTGGAAGAGCCGGGCGGGCACGCCCTCCACCTCGGTGGGCAGCCGCTCTCCCCTAGGGGCTGCCCGGCCGGTCTCTGCCGGGCCCGGGGTGTCTGGCACGGCACCTCGCCGCGTTGCCGAAGTGTCCGCAGGAAACCACCCTGCGGACACTTCGGCGCCTTGCGATGCACCGCACCAGACACCCCGGGCTGATCCGACAAGACCGACCGGACAGCCCCTGGCGCCGAAGCCGTCGCCGAGGGCGAGCAGCCGCGCCTCGTGACCGCGCGCCCGCAGCCCCTGCGCGAGGTTGAGCGCGACCCGGACCGGGCCGCCGAAGGCATGCGTCGGGCTGTGCAGGGTGACGGCGTGCAGGACCCTCATACCGGCTCCTCCACCGGCCGTCGGCCTGCGGCCGTGTGCAGCGTCAGGTCGGGGAGGTCCCGGTGGACGACCGTGCCCGCGGCGACGACGGACTGCGCGCCGATGGTGACGCCCGCGAGCACCGTGGCGCGGGTGGCGATCCAGGCGCCGTCCCGCACCACGATCGGGGCGTTGCGGTACCGGAAGTCCGCGGCCCGGTGGTCATGGCTGCCGGTGCAGAGCAGCGCCTCCTGCGAGACGCAGACATGCGCCCCCAGGGTGACCGGCTCCAGATTGAGCAGCCAGGCGCCCTCGCCGATCCAGGTGTGGTCGCCCACCGTGAGCTTCCACGGCCACAGGACCCGCACCCGGTGGCGTATCAGCACCCCTTCGCCGATCGTCGCGCCGAAGGCCCGCAGCAGCGCGACCCGCAGCCGGGCCGGGCAGAACCACGCCATGAAGACGGTGTTCAGCACGGCGAACCAGAGCGCCTGGGTCAGTCTGCCCCGGCCCTTGTCGTATCCGGCCAGCGTGAACGCCGGTAGATTCCGCATCACTTCACCCCCACTGGCGCCTCCCCAGACGCCTGGCGGTCAGCCTAGTGCTTGCCGGGTGGTGGCGGCGTGACGTCGGTAGACTGCGGCCGGGGAAGTACAGGGGAAGTACAACAGGGCGTTCAACCAGGGGCGTTCAACCAGGGGGCGGGGGCCTAGCCATGGCGACGGACACCAGCGAGGGCGTCCGGCCGGAGCCCCCGGCGCCGGCCACCGGGCCCGGTGCGCTCCCCGTCGCGGCCGGGGCCACCGCGAGCCCCTTCCGCTTCGCGCCCGCCGTGTCCCCGCGCACGCTGCTCTCCCGGGCCCTGTCGGTGCCGCTCGCGCTGGGGCTCTCGCTCGTACTGCCGCTGCTCGTCGCCGTACAGCCCGGTGACGGGGTGCACGACGCCGCGTACTGGCTCCAGCTCACCCTGACCGTGTACGCGGGGGCCCGGCTGTCCGGCATGGTGCTGACCAGCCATCGCAAGCTGCTCCAGGGAGCGTTCTGGCTCTTCGTCTATATGGCGATGGGGGTGGCGCCACTGGCCCAGGCGGTGCTCGGCAAGGTCCCCACTCCGGTGGTGGGGCCGCGCTCCGACGTGACGGAGGCGGTGGCGCTCGTCCTGATCGGGTGCGCCGCCTTCGATGTGGGGGCGCTGCTCGCCCGGCACCGGCCGGGCGGCAGGGGCCGTGGTGAGACGCGGCCCGCGCTGGTGCACCGCAAACGGCTGTATCTGCTGGTCGTGGTGGCCTTCGTGTGCAGCGGTGCGCTCATCGTCAGACTGGGCGGGCCCGCCGTCTTCTTCAGCAGCCGCCAGGAGATCATCGCCGGGATCGAGGAGGCGGGCATCTCGCAGGCCGACTCGCAGGCGGGCCAGGCCCTGCTGCGCGGCTTCGGCACCGTTCCCGCGCTGTTCGCGCTGCTGGCGTACACCCGCTGGCTGGTCACCTCCCGGCGGGCCCGCAGGTCCCCCGCGGTGATCGCCGTCTGGATCGCGCTGGCCGCGCTGAACACAGTGGTCAACAACCCGATCTCCAACCCGCGTTACTGGTTCCTGACCGTCCTGCTCGCGCTGCTGTTCACGCTGTTCCCGGTCAGCGCGGCGATGTACCGCTCGGCGCTGAGCCTGGGGGTCGTGGTGGCGCTGGTGGTCTTCCCGTTCGCCGACCGCTTCCGCTACGACGAGCAGAACTACCACCCGGTGGAGACCACTTCGGTGCTCGAACCGCTGGCGCTCAAGGACTACGACCAGATCGGGATGTTCGCCAACACCATCACCTTCGAACGGTCCGGGGTCGGGCACCTGTACGGGAAGCAGCTGGCCGGGTCGATCCTGTTCGCGGTGCCGCGCTCGGTGTGGCACGGCAAACCGCACGACACCGGGGTGATGGTCGGTGAGTGGATGGACGCGGTCAACACCAACCTCTCCTCACCGGTGTGGGCGGAGCTGTGGATCGACTTCGGCCCCGCCGGGATGACGCTGGGGCTGCTCGCGATGGGGTACGCGGCGGCGCGGGTGGACCGGCGGTACGCCAGGCGTGCGATCCGGCGCACGCCGCCGGGGAGTCTGATCTCGCTCGTGGTGCCGCTGGTCGCCGGTTACTCCTTCATCCTGCTGCGCGGTCCGCTGCTCCAGGCGTCGGGACGGGTGGCCATCGCGGTGATCTGCGTCGCGATGGTCACCACCTACCGTCAGGACAGGGGCGCCGCGCTGCGCTGAGCGTCCCCGCCGGTGACCGGCTCGGCGGCCGGTCCCAGCCGGGCGACACGCGTCCAGGCGGCGACCGCCTTGAGCGCGGAACCGGCCGCGAGCCCCCAGGCCGCGCCGGTGGCGCCGCCGAGCGGATAGCCGCCGAGCATCAGCGCCACGGACACCAGCGAGAAGACCACCTGGAGCGAGAGGGTGGCGCGCGGGCTGAGCACCCTGAGGGTGACCAGGGCGCAGGTCCCCAGCGCCATCACCGCGTACTGGCTGCCGGTGGCGGGCAGCAGCGCGGACGCCGACTGCCAGGTGGCGCCGAGGAGTTGGCGCCCCATACGGTCGGGCAGCGCGTACAGGACCGCGGCCCAGCCGAAGCCCGCGCCGGCCAGTACGCAGCCCAGGACGGCCGCGGCCCGCGTGGTGGCGCGGCGGCCGCCCAGCCTGCCGAGTACCGGCGGGCCGAAGGCGTTGACCGAGTTGAACAGCACGTTGAGCGGGCCGAAGAGGGTGGTGGCACCGCGCAGCGCGCCGACCGCAAGCGGGCTGGCGAACAGTCCGAGGCCGAGGACCGCCAGCTGGCTGGAGGCGTTGCCGACGGCGAACTCGACGACGAAGCGCATCCCGAGGTGGCCGCGGCGCAGATAGCGCCGTACCTGGGTGGTGGCCCCGCGCACCAGCGGCCGCAACAGCAGCAGCCCGGCCAGCAGCGCCGGGACGGCGGACAGCCCCCAGACGGCCACCAGCCGGGCGGGAGCAGCGTGGTGGGGCTGGAGCAGCAGCGCGGGCACCACACAGACCAGCCGCAGCACATCGGCGGCGAGGGCGCGGTGCGGCTGCTGCAGCGCGGAGAACGAGTAGCGCAGACCGTCCTGGAGCAGGACGAAGGGCAGGACGAGCCCCAGCGCGATGAAGGTGTGTCCGAGGCGGCCGCCGACGGCCGCGCCGCCCGCCGCGAGCAGCGCGCCCGCGACGAGCGAGGCGCAGGCGGTGAACGCGGCGGCCGAGCGGCAGGCCGACGCGAGGGCCGCGGGGTCGCCGCGTTCGAGTACGACGGCCTGCCCGACGTACGACATGTTGAGGCCGAGCAGCACCGTGAACGTCAGATACACCATCGAGAACGCGGCGAACCCGGCGGTGGTGGAGACCCGGGCCGCCATCACCAGCACCAGGATGTTGGTCAGGCTGGAAGCGGCCTGGTCGAGCACTGACGCGGCGACGACGGCCGAGCGTCTCACCGGTCTCCGGCGCGGATCGTGCGGAGGGCGACGGTGTCGTCCCCGGCGGGGACGCGGGATGCCGCCGGGTAGGGCGCCGGAGGCTGCGGCGCCGCGCCCGGCGGCGCCGGTCTGTCCGATGCCCGCCCGGCCCCTCCCCGGTGCCCGGCTCCCGCGGCGCTCCGGCGGCTGGGCCTGCGGGACGCCGCGTGGGTGACGGCGCCCAGTACGGTACCGCCGGCGCCGGTGATCAGCTCCCTGATACGGACGAGGTCGGCCCGGTGCACGGCGCGCGGGTCGCAGACGATCAGCACCCCGTCCACCCGGTCGACCAGGGCCAGCGCGTCGGCGTAGGCGAGGACGGGCGGTGCCAGCACGACGACGGTGGCGTTCGGCGAGTCGGCCTCCGCGATCAGCCGGGTCACCCGGGCCGATGTGAGGGCGCGCGCCACATTCCGTACGCGCTCGCCGGGGATCAGGTCGAAGGCACCCGACTCGTGTGCGTCGACCTGGAGTTGACGGGGCCCTGGCCAGCCGGACTCGTCGAAGTCGGGCGGCAGGCTCCACCCCGGGCGGCTGGGGGCTTCGGCGCGCAGCCGGGAGGTGAGCGAAGGGGTGCGCAGGTCGGCCTCGACGAGCAGCACGTCCTTGCCGGTCTCGGCGAACGACGCCGCCAGGTTGGCCGCCACGGCCGCCGCCGCTTCGCCGTTGCCGCCCCGCGGGGCGGCGACGAGCAGCCGTCTGCGGTCGGCGAAGCGCTGGTCGTAGGCGAGCCGGAAGGCGACGGAGCGGTACTCCTCGGCGAGCCGGGAGTCCGACCGGTCGACGGCGAGCAGCGGACCGCCGTCGGCGATGCGCGGCAGGCTGCCCAGTACGGGGGCCCGCACCGCACGGGCGACGTCGCCGGACGAACGGGGCGACGGGTCGAAGACCAGCCGGACCCAGGCGGCGAGCAGTCCGAGTGCGATGCCGACGGCGCCGCCGACGCCGAGTGAGACGGCCAGCCCCAGACCGCTGGAGGCGGTCGGCGGCACGGCCTTGACGATCACGGTGCCGGCCGTCATGTCGAGCGCCTTGAGGCTGGCTATCTGGCTGTTGAGCGTGCCGACCTTGCTGAGCAGGTCGTCGTTGCGGGCCCGTGAGGAGTCCGGGGCCGCGCTGCCCTCGGCCGCCAGCTGCTTGGCCAGGTCGTTCTGCTCCTTGGCGATCGGGTTCAGCTGGTTCTGGGACTTCTTGACCATGCTGTCCCGCAGGTCGCCCCACTGCTTCTTGCGCAGATCGAGGTATGCCTTGGTGACGGCGTTGGCCCGGCGGGCCGCCTCGCCGGGCGAGGTCGTGGTGTAGGTGAAGTGGAGGACCATGGTCTGCGGCGGGTTGGTGACCTGGAGTCCGCGCTGGAAGGCGGCCAGCCGGCTGTCGGGCAGGCCGAGGGACCGGACGGCGATCTCGGCGACGCTGCTGCTGACGGCGGTCTGCCGCTCGGTGCCCATGTTGATGGTCTTGTCCACCGAAACGGCCGGGTTGAAGGGGTCGTTGGTGGGGGCGCGGAGGCGGATGTCGCTGGCCGCCGCGTAGCTCTCGGCCGATGTCACCCCGAGCCAGGCACCGCCGAGCAGGCCGACCCCGATCCCCAGGCCGATGAGGCGGCGGTAGCGCAGCAGTTGCCTGAACTGGTCCCGCAGCAGGTCCGGTTCGTCGTCCCTCGACGCGGAAGCGTGCGTGTCCGTCACGTGTGTGGACCCCCCAGAGCCTCTTCGATCAGTGCGTCGATCCGCGCCAGTCCCGCGTCCCTCGACAAGTGGGACGCCACATGACGCGGCCCCTCAGCCCCCAGCGCATCGGCGGTCACCGGATCTGCGGCGATTCTACGCACCGCGGACACCAGAGCGTCCGGATTCTCCGGGGGAACGAGCACCCCGGCCCCCGAGCGGAGCACTTCCCCCGCCGTGCCGCCCCCCTCGGCCACGGAGGCGACCACGGGCCGCCCGGACGCGAAGTACGAGGTCAGCTTGGAGGGGACGCTCATATCGAGCACCGTGGCCCGCTGGGTGACCGCCAGGACGTCCGCGGCCGCGAGAATGTCCGGGAATTCACCGTCATCGGCGGGCGGCAGGAACTCCAGGTTGGGTATGCCGGAAGCGAGCGCGGCCAGCGTCCCGCGCTGGTTCCCTTCGCCCATCAGCACCACGCGCAGGGCCGGGTCGCGCCTGGCCGCCTCGACCAGGACGTCCAGCCCCTGTTTGAGTCCCATGTTCCCGGAGTGCAGGACCACGGTGTCGCTCTCGCGCCAGCCGAGCCGGGCCCGGCTCTCGGCACGGGGGCGCGAAGGGCCCGGTATGTGGTTCCAGTTGGGCACGATCCGGATCCGCCCGGGGTCGACGCCCATCGCCCGTACCTTCTCGACGAACGTCTCGTGGATCACGCCCACCAGGGCCGCGCGGCGCAGGGCGTACGACTCGGCGCGCTCGGCCAGTGCGGCGGCGCGGTCCCCGCCGCGTATCCCGCTCTGCGCGGCGGCGGCCCCCATCAGGTCCTGCACCACCGGGACGAACGGCGCCCGCCAGCGCGCCGCGAGCCGGGCCCCGACGACACCGCCCGCGAGGCTGGGCATCTGTGCGAGCACGGCGTCCGGACGTCCGGTCCGTGGTGGCGCCGCCAGGGCGTGCAGCAGGATCGAGCCTTCGAAGAGCGCCCGTCTGACGGCGGTCTGCCGGGGCGGCACGGTGTGCCGCCTGCGGTGCACCCGTACCCCCTCGCGCTCCTCGGAGCGGCGCCAGACACCGGCGTACGCCGGGTCCGTCACCCAGGACGGGTAGTGCGGCATCCCGGTGAGCACATGGGTCTCGTGGCCGGCCCGCGCCCAGTGCTCGGCTATCTGGGTCGCATACGGTCCGATTCCGGCGTGCTCGGGAGCGTAGTTGGTGGAAACGAGCAGTAACCGGCGCTGTTTCGCCGCCTGTTCATCGTTGCGTCGCGTCTGTGTCACGCGGCGGTCCCTTCCCCCCAGAGGTGAATCACGTTGGCCACCCTGATCGTTCACTCATCCTGAACGGAATGTGCACGCTATCGTCAGTACCTTCCACCACGCCGGGGGGTGTGGTTCGCTGGGGGGTTTCAGTCATGACGGCAGACAGACCGTACCGGGTCGGATACGCGCCCGGCGCCTACGATCTCTTCCACATCGGTCACCTCAACATCCTTCGTCACGCGCGCAGTCAGTGCGACTACCTGGTCGCCGGAGTGGTCTCCGACGAGATGGCGGAGCGGGCCAAGGGCCGCCGCCCGATGATCCCGCTGGTGGAGCGGCTGGAGATCGTCCGCAGCGTCAAGTACGTGGACGCCGCATTCGTGGAGACGGTCGCCGACAAGGTCGAGACCTGGCGGCAGGTGCGCTTCGACGTGCTGTTCAAGGGCGACGACTGGCGGGGCACCGCGAAGGGCGAGAAGCTGGAGCGGGACTTCGCGGAGGTGGGGGTGGACATCGTCTACTTCCCGTACACGGTGCACACGTCGAGTACGCAGTTGCGCCGCGCCCTGGACGTACTGGCCCAGCCGGAGGCGCAGTTCAGCGCCGAACTGCGCTCAGTTCCCGGAACCACTTCGTGAGGAAGGCGGCCAGGAACAGCGCGCTGACCGCCCCGAGCGCCGTATAGGCCCAGCGGAAGTACGTTCCGGCACCGAGCAGCAGGAAGACCAGGCAGAAGATCCCGTGGTCGACGGGGAGCAGCGCGACCGCGCGCAGCCGCGACGGTGCGGCGGCCGGGCTGCCGGGGGCCGGGCTGCCGGGGGCCGGCCTGGGGGTGAGTTTCTCGGTGAGCAGTCCGCCGAAGAAGGTGACCACGGCGGCGAACTGGAAGCCGAGCGGCACCAGCAGCCAGGCGTCGTCCGTGACCCCGAAGTGGCCGGGGTGCCGGTAGAAGGCGATGAGTACGGCCGAGTGCAGTGCGGTGATCTTCGCGCAGTCCACGACGTGGTCGAGCCACTCCCCCGCCGCGCTGCCGCCGCCGCGCAGCCGGGCCAGCTGGCCGTCGGCCGAGTCGAAGGCGAACCCCACGGCGAGACCGGCCCATACGGCGCCGCCCTGGCCCCAGGACGGGTCGCCGAGCGCTACCCCGGCCACCGCCGCGAAGCTGAAAACGGCGCTCACCAGGGTGACCTGATTGGGGCTCAGCCCCACGGCGTGCGATCCGGCCGCCAGATAGCGGCCCACCGGGCGGTTCACATAGCGGGAGTAGAGCGACACTCCCTTGGCGGACTTCTGCGCCGTCCGCAGTTCGAGCAGCGCGGTCCCGACGGATCCCATGGCCCCCCCCCCAGGTCATCTGTGCACAAAGTGTGAACATCATCGCAGGTGTGCGGCCACCTTCAAGACCATGTGCGCAACCGCACCCGAGGCGGTGGCCGATCTGGTATCAGGGCAGGGGCAGTTGGCCGTCGAGGGCGCGGGCCAGGGCCGGGGCGGTCCGTACCGAGGCGCCCCGGTGGAACGCCTCGTCGTACGCCTCGTCCCCGATGGCGGCGCGGGCGCTGCGCTCGCACTCCTCGCGTACGGGTCCCAGCTCGGGGGTGCCCCGCTGCGGATGGCCGACCGTGTGCCAGTACGCCTGGCTCGTGCCGAAGACCAGCGCGGCCTGCTCGCCGTCCCCCTGCGCGGCAAGAGCGGCCGCCAGCACATCGAGGCCCAGGGCGATCCCGAAGGCGTCACCGATGTGCCGCTTGCCCATGAGCATGGACCGCGCATGGGCCGCGGCGTCGCCCGGCCGGTCCTGGAAGAGCGCGATCAGGGCGAGCTGGTACTCGGTGTAGGAGCGGGTCCACCAGTCCCCCGTCTCGGCGCACGCGGCCCGCAACTCGGTGGCCAGACCGTGTGCTTCGGTGAGCATGCCGATACCGGTGAGCGCGAACACCTCGACCAGCCGGCACTTGCGGCGGGACGCCGAGTCCGCCGTCATGTCCGCGGGCCCCGGCAGCCGGACGGCCACGGTGTGCGCCGCCAGCGGCCTGCCCGCCATGAGGTGGCTGAGGCCGAGCAGATAGCCGGCGGCGAGCGACGCCTCCGTGTCGTCCCCCTGCTGGGCCTCCTCGTCGCACCGCAGCCCCAGGTCGTGCGCCAGGTCGTGCTCGCCCTGGAGCAGCGCGTTCACCCCGAGCACCCACTGAGCCCGGCTGCGGACCGGGCCTCGCAGCGGGTGGAGGGCCAGGGCGCGTTCCACGTAGCTGCGCAGCTCGTGCAGGTGGCCGCAGCAGCTCCAGTAGAAGCCGACGAGGCCGACCAGTTCGACCGCGCGCCCCGGGTCGGTGACCAGCAGCCGGTCCAGCGCGGTGCAGATGTCGATGTGTACGTCGGCGACCCGCCGGTACCACTCGCTCTGCTCGGCGCTCCGCCAGCCCGCGTCGGCGTCGCGGGCGAGGGCCAGACAGTGCTCGGCGTGGCGGTCGGCCAGTTCCTCGCCCTCACCCAGTTCGGCCAGCCACATCCGGCCGTAATCGCGGACGGTGTCGAGCATGCGGTGCCGTGTGCCGTCCCAGCCGACGACCGACTTCTCGGTGAGCCCGCGCAGCGCTCGGCCGGCCTCATCGGCGGAGAGCGGCCCGCCGGAGCAGACCGCGCGTGCGGACTCGGCGTCGAAGGGGCCGCGGAAGACGGACAGCCGCGCCCAGAGGAGCCGCTCCAGCGGTTCGCACAGTTCGTGGCTCCAGCCGATGGCGGTCCGCAGGGTCTGGTGCCGCAGGGCCCCCGTCCGCTCGCCCCGCACCAGCGTCTCGAAGCGGGAGCCCAGTCTCTCCGCCACCTTCTCCACTGAGCTGTCCCGCAGCTGCGCGACGGCCAGTTCGACGGCCAGCGGAATCCCTTCGAGCCTGCGGCAGATGTCGGCGGCCGCTTCGGCGGCGCCCGGATCCGCGAGTGAGAGCCCGGGCGCCACCTGTCCGGCCCGCTCGGTGAAGAGGGTCAGAGCGGCCCGGTCGCCCTCGACGGGCAGCGGCTCGATCTCGACCACGTACTCGCCGCCGACCGCCAGCGCCTGTCTGCTGGTCGCCAGCACCGTGAGGCCGGGGGCCGCGGTGAGGAGGTCGCCCACCAGGCTGCGGCAGGGTCCGACCAGGTGCTCGCAGGAGTCGAGCACCAGCAGCCCCTGCTTGTCGGCGAGCCAGGCGCAGAGCGCGTCGGCCTGGCTGCGGGTGGTGTGGTCGGAGAATCCGACGGCGTCGCAGACGGTGGGCAGCAGCAGCCGCTCGTCGTGGACCGGCGAGAGGTCCGCCCACCAGGCACCGTCCGGGCAGTCCGGTGCGGCCCGGCCGGCCGCGCGCAGCGCGACACGGGTCTTGCCCACCCCGCCGATTCCGGTCAGCGTGATCAGCCGGTGCACCGCGAGAGCGTTCCGCAGATGGCCCAACTCGTTCTGTCGCCCCACGAGACTCGTGGTCTCGTGGGGAAGGTAGCCCGCCACGGCACCAGTCTCGCCTACTCCGCGGGCCGTTGGCACCGCGGGAGCCGCCCGCCGCACCGGAGCGGGCGAACACCGTGCCGGAAAAGCGGCGTTGAGCGGCGTTGACGGGGCCACCGGCGCACCGCGTCGGTGCTCGACAACGCCGGTGAAGTGACGGAAGTTGTGGTGGGCGGCCGCCACCGCAGCCCGCCCACGCACAGCATGCCCGCCCCACCGCATCACGCACCGCGTCACCGCACAGCCAGGAGCCGGGAGCCCCCAGTGAACTCAGCACGCCGCACAGGCACTTGCCGTGGAGTACGACGGCTGACCGGGGCCGCACTCGCCGCCGGGGTACTCGCCGCTTCGGCCACGGCAGCCGGCCTCACCCCCGCGGTGGCGGACAGCGCGGGCACACCGGGCGGCGGCCGGCAGGTGTATGTGGCGCTGGGCGACTCGATGGCGGCGGCCCCCTTCGTACCGCACAGCACGGGCCCCTTCGCCTGCGGCCGCTCGACCCGCAACTACCCGCACGTCCTGGCCGCCCGGCTCAAGGCCGATGTCTTCCGCGACGTCACCTGCAGTGGCGCGGTGACCGGCGACATGACCGCTCCCCAGCAGCTCTCGGTCCTCGGCGCGGACGCGGGCACCGCACCGCCCCAGCTCGACGCGCTGAGCGCGGGGACCACGCTGGTCACCCTGACCATCGGCGGCAACGACGCCGGTCTGGTCGGCGTCGCGGGCAGCTGCGTCCGGCTCAGCACGCTCGGCGGGCACTGCCAGGACACGTATCTCAAGGACGGTGTGGACGTGGAGGCGACCCGTATCGACGGCCTGGGCCCGAAGCTCGCCGCCGTACTGGACGCCATTCACCGGCGCTCCCCGGTGGCCAGGGTGCTGGTCACCGGATACGGGGACTACCTCAGGGCGGGCGGCTGCTGGCCGGCCGTCCCGCTGCTCGGCAGCGACGCGGACTGGGTGCAGGGCAGCATCGACCGGATGAACCGGGTGATCGCCGCCGCGGCCGCCGCCCACGGCGCCGAGTACGTCGACGTCCGCACCCCGAGCCGGGGGCACGACGCCTGCCGGTCGCCCCGCGCCAAATGGGTGGAGGGCTTCCTGCCCACCGCTCCGGCGGCGCCGCTGCACCCCAACGCACGGGGCGAGCAGGCGTACGCGGACGTGATCCACGCCCGGCTGGCGCACTGACCGGCCGCCCCGGCCCCCCGGTCCACGCGGCCCGCAGGACGGTGCTCGGGGCCACTGGCTGTCACACAGGTCCATCGTCCATACTGCGCACCGTGGAACAGCACATAGGCCCGAAGAGCCCCCCTCCCGTGCCGGCCGCCGCGACCGATCCGGCGTACGTCCCCGGCCTGATGCCGCCGCGCGCCGAGACGGCGGCCGCCGATGCGCCGGAACCGGACGGACCGGCAGAAGGGGCGGCCCCGGAGCGTACGGAGGAGTCTGCGCAGCCGGAGCCGGAGAGCACACCGGAGCCGGAGGCCGCACCGGCACCGACATCGGCACCGGCACCGGCACCGGCATCGGCGGACACCGCGCGGGAGAGCGAGGACGAGCGCGAGGCGGGGGACGACCCGGCCGACGCCCCCGTCTTCGAGGTCTCCGACCGCCGTTCGGTGATCATCGCGAACCGCGCGGGCATGGTGCTCAGGCTGGACGACCAGGAGGCCGAGTTCGACTGGACCGAGATCGGTGCCGTCGAGTTCCAGACGTCCAAGTACGGACGCCGGCTGACCGTCTTCGTCCATCTGCCCAACCGCCACACCTACCAGGCCGATGTCACCGCGCCCGGCCGGGGCGAGCTCAAGGAATGGTCGGCGCGGCTCGATACTGTCCTGGACACGTACTTCGAGGAGTGAGCCAGGGCTTCGGCGCACGGGCCCGGGACACCGCCGGAACGTACGAGAACCGCACCCGTGTCCCCATGTCAGGACCCGTCCGGTACCCCGTTTCCCGGACAGGTGCGTCCGTTCGGCTGGGGCCGGGCGGGGCGGCTTCCGGATGCACCCCCTAACCGATATGCATGTGCTTGCCCATGTAGTTGTCGAATTAGGAGTCTCTATGCGTCTTCGCAGCATGCTCGTCGCCAGCGCCTTCGCCGCCTCCGCGGTGCTGGGCGGCGCCGCGTCCGCCTCGGCCCACGACTACGGTCACGGCCACGGCCACCACCACGGCCACCACGGCATCGCCGCGGCGGGCAGCTTCCACAAGGAGGCCGGCGGGATCTACTACCACAACCTCGGTGGCCCGGCGGGCATCACGGACGCCGGTGCCTACAAGAACGCCAGCGAGGGCTGGTTCGGGTTCATGGCTCGCTGATCAGCGACCCGCCGCCCCCGGTACCGCGACTGCGCGGCGCCGGGGGCGGCGGTCTGTCCGGACGAGGGGCGGGTACGGCGACGAACCCCGGACACCCCCTAGGCGCGCGACACGCGCAGCCCCTTCGGGACCAGGAGCCGCTGGATCAGCGCGATCAGCCCGTCCGCGGCGAGCGCCAGCGCCGCCACCCACAGCGCCGCGGCGATCACGCCCTCAAGGCCGTAGTTGGCCTGGCCGAGGACGATGTCCCCGAGCCCGCCGCCCCCGGCCACCGTGGCCAGGGTGGCCGCGGAGATGACGTACACCACCGCGATCCGGATGCCGGAGAAGAGCAGCGGGAGGGCCAGGGGCAGCTCCACCTTGAGGAGGACCTGCAGCGGGGTGAGGCCCATTCCGCGTGCGGCTCGGACCATGTCCGGGTCGACCTGGTCGACGGCCAGATACGCCTGGCTGAGGATCGGCGGGATGGCGGTGATCAGCAGCGCGACCGCGATGTTGACGAAGTTGAGGCCGAAGATGCCCAGGCCGATCGCGATGACCGCGAGGTTGGGCAGGGCCCGGCCCACGTTGGAGATGCTGGTGGTGAGGAACTCACCGCGGTGCAGATGGCCGAGCCAGAGCCCGACGGGGACGGCGACCACGAGCGAGACGGCGATGACGATCGCGCACATCCAGACGTGCTGCCCCGTCTTCTCCAGCATCAGCGACATCCGGTCGTGCATGAAGGTGAACGAACCGATGAAGGTGTCCATTTACGCGGCCTTCCTGCTCCGGGCCCACGGGGTGAGCAGCCGTCCGGCGAGTACCAGCAGTCCGTCGGCGGTGAGCGCCAGGACGACCGCGAGGGCGCCCGCGCCGATGAACTGGGTGTTGAACGGTGACTGCAGCGCCTTGAGGATCAGCGAGCCGAGGCCGGAGTCGATGACGTAGGCCGCGATGGCGACGGTCCCGATGGTCATGACCGTCGTGACCCGCAGTCCGGAGATGAGGGACGGCAGGGACATCGGCAGCTCGACCTTGAAGAGGATCTGCCGTCTGGTCAGCCCCATGCCGCGCGCCGCGCGCACCGCGTCCTCCGGGACTTCGCGGAGCCCGGTGAGGATGGTGGTGAACAGCAGATAGAGGCTGTACGCGATGAGGGCGATCTCCACCGTGAGCACGGAGAACCCGGTGACCGGGACCAGGAGTTGGAAGAGCGCCAGCGGCGGCACCGTGTAGAGGAAGGACGAGAGGGCGGAGGCCGGCATCGCGAACCAGCCCTGGAAGTGGGCGAGTACGGCCATCAGGAAGGCGATGACGAAGCCGGCGACGACCGCGATCAGGGTGAGTTCGATGTGCTGGACGAGCGCCGGCCAGAAGAGGGTCGACCAGTGTGCGGTGAACCAGTCCACGCAGAAGGTGGAGTTGTTCGCCACACAGGCGCTGGGGCTCCCGTAGTCCGGGATGACGGGTCCCGCGCTCATGCCGCGCCCGCCTTCCGTACGGCGTCCATGGACGCGGTGCCGAGTACGGCGCCGCCGTCCCCGGTGACCCGTACGGCGTCGGCGCCCTCGGCCACCATCAGGGAGAGCGCGGAGCGGAGCGTGGCATCGCCGGGCAGGCCGGGGAGTTCGCCGCCGCCGGTGTCCGGGGCCGGTGTGAGCTCCAGATCGCTGAGCCTGACCAGGGACAGGCGCTTCAGTCCGCGGTCGGCGCCGAGGAACCGGGCGACGAACTCGTCGGCCGGCTTCTTCAGGAGGGTCCGGGGCGGGTCGTACTGTGCGAGCCTGCCGCCCTCGCGGAGGATCGCGACGCGGTCGCCCATCTTCACGGCCTCGTCGATGTCGTGGCTCACGAAGATCACGGTCTTGCGGATGCGCTCGTGCAGCGCCAGGAACTCGTCCTGGACATGCTCACGGGTGATGGGGTCGAGCGCGCCGAACGGCTCGTCCATCAGCATGACCGGCGGGTCGGCCGCGAGGGCCCTGGCGATGCCGACGCGCTGGCGCTGGCCGCCGGACAGCTGGGTGGGGTAGCGCGACCCGTACTCGCCGACGGGCAGGCCGACCAGGTCGAGCAGTTCGGCCACCCGGTCCTTGGTGCGTTTCCGGTCCCAGCCGAGGACTTTGGGGACCGTGGCGATGTTGGCCGCGATCGACAGATGGGGGAAGAGGCCCGTCTGCTGGATGACGTAGCCGATCGAGCGGCGCAGCTGGATGGGGTCGAGGTCGCGGATGGACCGGCCGCCGATGCGGATGTCGCCGCCGGTCGGCTCGGCGAGCCGGTTCACCATCATCAGCGCGGTGGTCTTGCCGCTGCCGGACGGGCCGAGCAGCACACAGATCTCCCCCGCGGGCACGGTCAGCGACAGGTCGTCGACCGCGGGCGTCGCGGAGTTGGGGTACGTCTTGACCACGTGGTCGAAGACGATCTCCTGCGCGGAGGTGGAAATTTTATGGCTTTCCTGGCTCATTGGGGGCTTTTTCTCCTGGAGAGCGACCGGAAGGTCGCAGATGGGTGGCGGGACGCCGCCGCGGGTCGTCGCGCGGCGGCTGCCTGCGTCAGCTGATGTCGTTGGCCTTCAGGAACTTGGCCGCGACTTCGGAGGGGGCAAGCCGTACGGTGTCGACCGCGCGGTTCATCTCGCGTACCGCCTGGTCAGTGAGGAGCGCGTCCACCTTGTTCAGCGTCCTGGCGAATTCCGGGCCCTGCTTCTCCTGCACGCCCTTGCGTACGACGGGCGCCACGTTCTGGAAGCCGTAGTAGCCCTTCGTGTCGTCGAGGAGGGTGTAGCCGCCGCGGGCGAGCTGCGGGTCGGTGGTGAAGACGTCGGCCGCGTCGACCTGTCCGTGGTCGAGTGCGGAGTACTGCAGGCCGATGTTGAGGGTCTTCACCTCGGTGTTGTGCAGCCCGTAGGTCTTGACCATGTCGTGGTAGCCGAGCGCGCCCTCCATGTTGTCCGGGTACTCGGCGAAGACGACATGTCCCGCCTTCCTCAGATCGCTGATGGTCCTCAGCCCGTACTTCTTGGCGAACGCGGGCTTGACGGCGACCGCGTCGCGGTTCTGGAAGGGGGTCGGGGGCAGCATGGTCAGCCCGCGGGTCTCCTCGTACGCCTTGGCCGCGCGGTAGGTCCCGGCGGCGGAGTGCGGCATGGTCTTACTGCGGGCCAGGACCTGGAGGATGACCCCGGTGTACTCGGGGTACAGGTCGATCTGGCCGGAGGTGAGTGCCCCGTCGATGACGGTGGTGCTGCCGATGTTCGACTTCAGCTCGACGTTGTAGCCGGCCTTGGTGAGGGCCTGTTTGTACAGCTCACCGATGATCCACTGCTCGGTGAACTCCTTCGCCCCGATGACCACGGTGGGCTTGCTGCCCGTGGTCTCGGACACCGCGCCGCAGCCGGACAGCGCGGCCACACCCATCAGGGCCAGACAGCCGGCCAGTACGCGCCTGAGGCCCTTCACACCTGGTCCCGGGGGACGCTGAAGGACCAGGTACGGCTGAAGACCTCGCGCTCGTCGTCGCCCGCGCCCTCGAACGCGGACAGCTGGTTGACCACACAGAAGTCCGTGGCGTCGGCGGTCATCCTGGACCTGGTGCTGATGCGCGTCGCCCAGCCGCCCCGGCTGATGGACTCCTCGCGCTCGCTCTCGACCACGGCGGACAGCGGGTCGCCCTCGACCAGCCGGAAGCGGTTGAGGTCGCTGCCGGTGCGGGTGAGGCCGTCGGCCCTGTCGGTCATGGTGCCGTCGGCCGGGGTGGTGACGATGATCTGCTCACCGGTCTCGTAGTCGAAGCCGACCGTCCTGTCCCCGGGGATGGAGGTCAGCTCGATGCTGTGCGGAGGAACATCGAGCGGCGGTCCGTACGGGCGCAGCTCCGCCTCTTCGGCGGGGCGGGGCGCGCGTACCGGCAGGGTCAGCTCGCCGTGGGCCGTGTCGAGTTCCAGCGCCACCTGCTCGGGCGAGGGCCAGACCCAGGGCCACAGCGAGGCGGAGACGGAGATCCGGATCCGGTTGCCGGCGCCGAAGGCGTGGCCGGTGGCGAACAGCGGCACCGCCACCTCGTAGGCGCGGCCCGGCTCCAGCGGCTGCGGGTCGCTGTGGCCGTCCCGGTGGGTGAGGTTGAGGAAGCCCGTGGTGACCAGCTTGGAGCTGCCGTCGGGCCAGACCTCGCAGAGCCGCACGGCGAGCTGCGCCTGCGGCCGGTCGCTGGTGACCCGCAGGGTCACCTCGGGGGCGCCGAGGATTTCGAGACGCTCCGCGAGGGCGGGCCCGGTGAATGTCCTGGAGCGGCCGTCGTCGGGTGCCTGGTCGCCGTTCTGGCCCGGTATGTCGCCGAACTTGAGGAAGTCGCCGCCGGAGGCGCCGATCGCGAGCGGCGACCGGAGTACGGCCGTGCCCGGCTCGCCGCCGAGCGCGCCGAGCGGGGTGACGGCCGCTTCGACGCCGGGGGCCGGCCAGGAGGGTTCGGCGACCCAGCGTCCAGGGCGCTCCTCGCGGTCGGAGCCGACCGGGGCCGGGTCGGGTATCCAGGCCCGCAGGGCGGGTTCGTCCATGATGCCGTTGTCGGCGCCGCCCATCCAGTGGTCGAACCAGCGCACGCACTCGCCCTGGAAGTCCATGGCGGGGCCCGGTTCGGCCTGGTGGGGGTAGGTGTGCGCCCAGGGGCCGAGCAGGGCCTTGGCGGGCACCCGCAGGTTCTCCATGAGCCGGAAGACCGCGCCGCGGTACGGGTCGAGCCAGCCGCCGACCGCGTAGACCGGGACCTTGATGGCCGAGTAGTCCTCGCAGACGGAGCCGTGCTGCCAGTAGGCGTCCCGGCGCTGGTGGGTCAGCCACTCCTCGGCGTACGGGACGGTCTTGTCCAGCCGGTCGAGCCACTCGTCGCGCCAGGACTCGCCGATGACGGCGGGGTCGGACGGGCGGGCGTTGTACGCGAGCATCGTCGCGGCCCAGGGCAGCATCTCGGAGGCGAGCAGCGAGCCGCCCGCGTAGTGCACGTCGTCGGCGTACCGGTCGTCGGTCGAGCAGACCGTGACGATGCAGCGCAGCTGGGGCGGCTGGAGGGCGGCTATCTGGAGGCCGTTGAAGCCGCCCCAGGACTTGCCGATGATGCCCACCTGGCCGTCCGACCAGTCCTGGCGCTCGATCCAGGCGAGGACTTCGAGCGCGTCGGACAGCTCGGTGGCGTGGTATTCGTCGAGCATGATGCCGCTGGAGTCACCGCTGCCACGGCAGTCGACCCGCACAGCGGCATAGCCGGCCCGCGCGAACTGACCGTGCAGCGTCACGTCGCGGGGGGCCGTCCCGTCGTTCTTCCGGTACGGGATGTACTCCAGGACCGAGGGAACCGGTCCTTCGGCGTCGGCGGGAAGCCAGATCCGGGCGGCGAGACGGGTCCCGTCATCGAGAGGGATCCAGACATGGCGCAGAACGCGTACGGAATGCTGTGCGGGGGTGCGGTGAGTAGTGGCAGTGCTCATGTTCCGGCACCTTAGAGGAGCCTGATATTCCGTTTGTCCCGAGTGCCCGTGTATTACACACTTGTTCAACCGTGAACAAAAGCACAGGCATAGGGCGGGTCATTGTGGGTAAACACCCCATATTTGCACGCCCGTGTGCATGTAACGACGGTCATAGCCATGGCCCGCCCCACGACAGCCCCACGACAGCCCCACGGCCCGCCCCATGGGCCGGCGCCTATCCGGCGTGACCGTAATCGGGCAGCACAAGAGCCGTGCTGGCCGTGCGGCCCTGACCCTCCGACGGAAGAGCGGCACCCCCGCGCAGAGCGGCGTTGCGCGCGTCCAGCTGCTCCCGGGTGCGCGGGGTGACCGTGGCGCTGCCGCCCAGGGCCAGCGCCTGGTTCAGCTCCACGAACTCACGGACCGTCTTCTCGTAGGCAGCGAAGGCCGTGGTGTGGTCGGCGCGGGTGGCCAGCTCACCCGCCAGCACATACGCCCCCACCAGCGAGACGCTCGACCCCTGGCCGGACAGGAAGGAGGTCGCGTGGGCGGCGTCCCCGGCCAGCGCCGTACGTCCGGTGGACCAGGTCGGCATATGGATCTGGCTCACGACATCGAAGAAGAGGTCGTCGGCGCTCCGCATGGCCGCCACCATGCGCGGAATCTCCCACTGCGTGTCGGGGAACTCCGATGCCACCAGCTCACGCTGGGCCCACGGGTCGCGGAACGCCCCCAAGGGGGCCTTCTCCTGAGCGAACGTCAGGAATCCGTGCAGGGTGTCGGCGGGGTCGTGGGCGTAGAGCGTCGCGGCCCTGCCCGGGACGTTCCACATACGGGCCTCGTGCGCGAGGCCGAGGTCGTTGGGCAACGTGAATCCGGCGAAGCAGTAACCGAGGTAGCGGTGGTACCGCTCTTCGGGACCGAAGGCCAGGCGGCGGGTGTTGGAGTGCAGCCCGTCGGCACCGATCACCAGGTCGAAGGTGCGCCGGGTGCCGCTGTCGAAAGTGACCTCCACGGCGTCGCCCCGGTCGTCGAGGGTCGCTATCGAGTCGTTGAACAGAAACTCGACCCTGTCCCGGACCAGGCCGTGGAGACAGTCGGCCAGGTCTCCCCTGCGCACCTCCAGATCGAGGTTCTCCGCCCCACCCGTGACGGCCTCGGGCCGTACAGCGGCCACGACACCACCATCGGCATCGAGGAAGGAGATCTTCCGGGTGTCCACATGGGCCCGCCGGAGCTGCGGCAGCAGCCCCATCCGGTCGGCCACGTCACGCGCGGTGCCCCGGACGTCGATCGCGTACCCGCCGCCGCGCATCGCGGGGGCCTTCTCCACCACGGTGACCTCGAAGCCGTACCGGTCGAGCCAGTAGGCGAGGGACGGGCCGGCGATGCTGGCGCCGGAGATGAGGATCGTGCGGTTGACCTTGGGGTACATGATGAGTCCTCCTCGTCCGGGCTCCCACCCGGGGCAGTAGATGCCTACTTTAGGTATCCTTATTGCGGGTGCAGCACACCCCGGACACCGACGAGCAAGACCACCGTATAGATACCTGTGTTAAGTATGCAAATGGAGCTGGGATGAATGGGATGAACACGCCAACACCGGGCGAGCCCGAGCAGGCCGGCAACCAGGACGACGTACTGGCCGTGATGCCCCGCCTGGCCCAGCTGAGCAACGCCATCAGCCGTGGCCGGCTGGTGCACCACGCCATGGAGGCCGCCGGGGCCACGGTGGACCGGCCCGCCTTCTCCGTACTGCTCGCCCTGCACTTCGCGGGCAAGCCGCTTCGGGTGAAGGAGATCGCGGAGCAGGTGCAGGTCGTCCAGCCCCACGCCACACGCCAGGTCCAGCAGTTGGAGCGGCGTGGCCTGGTGCACCGCATCGGCGACCCGGACGACGGACGCGTCAGCCTGATCGAGCCGACAGCCGAAGGCGCGCAGGCCGCCGACCGTTACGCGCGCACGCTCGTCGGATGGTTCACCGGAGCCGTCGCGCACTGGCCGGAACAGGACCGCAAGGACCTCGGCCGGCTGCTGACCCGTTTCACGGACGACGTGACGACCCGGCTGGCGGCCCTGGACGACACGGCGCCCTCCTAGACACGCACCGCGCCCGACGGTATGACCGCTGCGGGCCGCGGGTTCACGGCCTGCGGGGCCGGTATCCCGCCGGGGATGAAGCCCGTGTTACGGCATCGCGAAATGAACGGCGGCCGGCGGCCCGGCCCGCACCCCGGCCGCACGCGCACACCGCCCGTGTCCCGTCGGCGTCTGCCCTGCTCAGAGCGGGTACGGCTGTCCCGCCCCGGCGTCGGCGGACCACGGCCCGGGGCTGTTCACACTCCCTGGACGCGCATTGACGCCCACTTCCCCGCATGGGTTACTGACGCCGGACCGGCCCGGTGATCCCCCGCCGGTCCGGCGGCCCCGATTCCCGTGTGCCGCCCGTTTCACCGAGCGCGCCCCCCGGCGGCGCCCGCACGGCGGAGAGAACCAGGGTGACCAGCATGGAACGCGCACCGGAGAGGACGGCAGCCGTACGCCGCCTCCGCTGCGCCCTGCCGCACCCCGGCTCCGCGCGTACGCCGTCGTCGGCGGCCCACCCCTGTCGCTCGTGTACCGGCGGGTGTCGCTCGTGTACCGCCGGGCTGCCGGCCGGTGCTCCGCACCGCGGCCGCTGACGCCCCGGCAGATCCGGCCCGCTCCCCCAGTTCCCCGCGCTCTCTCCCGTACCGCCGTTCCCGGCACCTTGCCCGGGGCGCCCGGCCCGGCCCCGGCCGTGCCGGCCCCCGCCGCCCGGCGACCTCTTGATCTCTGGAGTACCCATGCCCGAGACGTCCGCGCCCCCGGACGAGCCGGTGACCGCCGGCGCGCTGCCCGCTCCTCCCGGACCGCCACGGTCCGGTACGGCGTCCGGACAGGACGACGGACCGGACGCAGGGCCGGATTCCGAACCGGGTGCCGGTACGGCCGCCCCGGTGCGCGACCCCCGGCTCGCGGCCGAGCGGGTGCTGCCGCTGCGTCACCCGTGGCGCTGGGTGCTGACGGCCGTGGTCGTGGTGCTGGTCGCGCAGTTCCTGCACGGCCTGGTGAGCAACCCGTTCTACCAGTGGAGCCGGTTCTCGTACTGGTTCTTCCGCCCGGTCGTGCTCGACGGGCTGCTCATCACCCTCGAAGTCGCGGCGCTCAGCGCGGTGGCCGGGCTCATCGGCGGGATCGTCCTCGCGCTCTGCAGGCTCTCCCCCAACCCCGTACTCAGGTCGGCCTCCTGGGTCTACATCTGGCTGCTGCGCTCGGTCCCGCTGATCGTCGTCCTGCTCTTCCTGTACAACTTCAGCGCGCTGTACCGGACGCTCAGCCTGGGCATCCCGTTCGGGCCCGCCTTCTTCCGGTTCGACGAGTCCCATCTCGCCACCGACCTGGTGGTCGCCGTCGTCGGTCTGAGCCTCAACGAGGCCGCGTACGCCGCCGAGGTCGTCAGGTCCGGTGTGCTCTCCGTCGACCAGGGCCAGCACGAGGCGGCGTCGGCCCTCGGGCTGCCGCCCGGGTTCCGGTTCCGCCGCATCGTGTTCCCGCAGGCCCTGCGGGTCATCGTGCCGACCTATGTCAACCAGCTGATCGGCCTGGTCAAAAGCACCTCGCTGGTCTTCTACGTCTCCCTGCTCGACCTCTTCGGCACGGTGCAGAGCCTGGGCAGCACCTACCCGGGGGATGTCGTACCGCTGCTGCTCGTGGCCACCTTCTGGTACATCGTCCTGACGAGCGCCGTCTCGGTCGTCCAGTTCTACGTGGAGCGCCACTACTCCCGCGGTGCGCTGCGCACCGTACCCCCCACTCCACTGCAGAAGCTCAGGGCCGGGATCCGCAGCGCGCGTGCCCGTATCGCGATCGGAGCGGGCATATGAGCCTCAGCACCACAGCACCGCAGGGCGAGGAGTCCGTCCGCTCCGCGCCGGTCGCCGTGGAAATCCACCGCGCGCACAAGTGGTTCGGGGACCACCAGGTCCTGCGCGGTATCGATCTGACCGTGGACCCTGGGTCGGTCACCGTCGTCATCGGGCCTTCCGGGTCCGGCAAGTCGACGCTGCTGCGGGCCGTGAACCATCTGGAGAAGCTGGACATCGGCCATGTGACGGTCGGCGGCGAGCCCATCGGCGTACGGCACTTCAGGGGCCGGCTGAAGGAGCTGGCCGAGCGTACGATCCGGGCCCAGCGCAGCCGTATCGGCTTCGTCTTCCAGCACTTCAACCTGTTCCCGAACCTGACGGTGCTGGAGAACGTCGCGGCGGCCCCGACCGCCATCGGCCGTACCGACCGGGAGGGCGGCCGGGCCCTGGCCCGCACCCTGCTGGAGCGGGTCGGTCTCGGGGACAAGGCCGGCGCGTATCCACGGCAGTTGTCCGGCGGCCAGCAGCAGCGGGTGGCCATCGCACGGGCGCTGGCCCTCGAACCGGGGGTGATCCTCTTCGACGAGCCGACATCGGCGCTCGACCCGGAGCTTGTCGGCGAGGTCCTCTCCGTCATCAAGGAGCTGGCGACGGGTGGAACCACGCTGATCGTGGTGACCCACGAGATCGGGTTCGCCCGCGAGGTGGCCGACCAGGTCGTCTTCCTCGACCAGGGGCTGATCGTCGAACAGGGGCCGCCTGGACAGGTACTCGACCATCCCCGCGAGGCCAGGACCAGGGAGTTCCTCGGCAAGGTCCCCTGAGCGGCTCCGTCCGCATCGCCTCCCGCCCGTCACCACCCGCACCCACCACCGAGGAATCCGACATGCTCCGCCGCAGCTCACCACTGTCCGCTCTCGCCGCCGCCGGCACCGTGCTCGCCCTGGCCGCCGGACTCAGCGCCTGCGGTGCCGGCAGCGCCGAGGACGGGACCGGCTCGCCGGCCCCCGCCGCCAAGGGGTCGGTGGTCATCGGCACGGTCTCGAACGGCGCCGCCAAGCAGACCACCCTGCACGTCCCCGAAGTGGCCGCCATCCGGGCGCAGTTGCCCAAGTCCGTCACCGCGGACGGCAAGCTGACCGTCGGGCTCGGCATGCTCCCGGCCGGCTCGGCGCCGCTCGGGTATGTCGGTGACGACCAGAAGACCCTCACCGGATCCGAGCCCGATCTCGGCCGGCTGGTCGCATCGGTGTTCGGCCTCAGGCCCGACCTGAAGAACTCCACCTGGGAGAACCTGTTCGTCGGGATCGACAGCGGCCGCACCGAGGCGGGCTTCTCCAACATCACGGACACGGAGGAGCGGAAGAAGAAGTACGAGTTCGCCTGCTACCGCGAGGACAACCTCGGGTTCGAGGTGCGCAAGGACTCCGGCTGGCACTTCGACGGCACGTACAAGAGCCTGGCGGGGAAGACCGTCGCGGTGGGAGCGGGCACCAACCAGGAGAAGCTCCTGCTCGAATGGCGGGGCAAGCTGGCGGCCGAGGGCAAGAAGCTGACGGTGAAGTACTACCAGGACAGCAACAGCACCTATCTGGCGCTGAATTCGAAGAAGATCGACGCGTACTTCGGCCCGAACCCGAGCCTCTCGTACCACATCACCCGCACCGCATCGACCCCGCAGGCGACCCGCAGCGCGGGCACCTTCTCGGGGGCCGGGGCCTCGCTGCAGGGACTGATCTGCGCCACCGCCAAGAAGGGCAGCGGCCTCGCGAAGCCACTGGCCGCGGCCATCAACTACCTGATCGGGCACGGTCAGTACGCCAAGTGGCTGCGGGCGTGGAACCTCGGGAACGAGGCCGTGAAGAACGCCCAGGTGAACCCGCCGGGGCTGCCGGTCAGCAACTCCTGAGCCGTGGCACCGACGACTGCCGAGCCACATCACCGCCTTCCGCTCCGAAGGCGGTGACCCAGCAGAAACGCCCGCCCAGAACACTCCCCGCAGAGAAGAGAAGGCGCCGCATGTCCACCGAACTCCAGCCACCGCGGCCGCCCCTCCCGCCGCCCGCTCCCGCGCCGCCGCCCGGACCGGCCGCTCCGCATCTGCTGGACAACGCCGCCTGGGCCGCGCTCACCGGCCCGCACCGGCGCTTCGCCGAGACGGTGGGGGCCGCCGCGCGCTATCAGCCGGATGTCGCGCCCTTCGTCGCACTGGCCGATCCTGCGTCCCCCGCGGCCTGGGACGACCTCGCCGTACTGGTCGGCCGCGGCGGGCAGACCGCCGTCACCGGGGTCACGTCGGTGCCGGACAACTGGGAGACGGTACGCAGCGGTTCGGGCGTCCAGCTCATCGCCACCACCCTGCGTACGGCCCGCGACCCGGAGGCGGTCCGGCTGACCCCGGCGGACGTACCGGAGATGCTGGACCTGGTGAGCCGCACCAGGCCGGGCCCCTTCCTCCCCCGCACGATCGAACTGGGCGCGTACTGGGGGATCCGGCGCGGCGGGCGGCTGGTGGCGATGGCCGGCGAGCGGCTGCGCCCGCCGGGCCATACCGAGATCAGCGCCGTCTGCACGGATGACGGGCACCGGGGCCAGGGGCTCGCCACCCGGCTGGTACGCCATGTGGCCGACGGGATCCGGGACCGCGGGGACACTCCGTTCCTGCACGCGGCGGCCGAGAACGAGAACGCCATCCGGCTCTATCTGTCGATGGGCTTCACGCTGCGGCTGCGCAATCTGTTCGTCGTGGTCCGGGTCCCGGGAGGTGACGCCCCGGCCGTACCGGGGGCCTGACCGGACCTGGCGCTCCTCCCCCGCTCTCCCCGCACCCCCGCCCCTCAGGAAAGGCACCCCGCGGACATGTCACCCTCTCCCACCCCTTCCGCTCCTCCCGGACCGCTTCATCTCGCCGTGGCGCTGGACGGCGCGGGCTGGCACCCGGCCTCCTGGCGTGATCCCCGGTCCAGGCCGGAGGGACTCTTCACCGCCCGCTACTGGCTGGACGCCGTACAGGAAGCCGAGCGCGGACTCATCGACTTCGTGACGTTCGAGGACGCGCTGTCCCTCCAGTCGACCGACCCGACCGGTGACGACCGGCGCACCGACCAGGTGCGCGGCCGGCTGGACGCGGTCCTGACCGCCGCCGCCGTGGCGCCGCTGACCCGGCACATCGGGCTCGTACCGACCGCGGTGGTCACCCACACCGAGCCCTTCCACCTCGCGAAGGCCATCGCCACGCTGGACCATGTGAGCGGGGGGCGCGCGGGCGTCCGGGTCCGGGTCTCCCCATCGGCGCACGAGGCGGCGCACTTCGGCCGCCGGGACCTGCCGGAGTTCCGGCCGCAGGACCTCGGGCACCCGGCCGCACAGGAGCTGATCCGTGAACTCTTCGGCGAGGCGGCCGACTACGTCGAGGTGCTGCGCAGGCTCTGGGACAGCTGGGAGGACGACGCCGAGATACGCGACACCGCCACCGGGCGGTTCATCGACCGTACGAAGCTGCACTACATCGACTTCGAGGGCGAGCGGTTCAGCGTCAAGGGCCCGTCCATCACCCCGCGGTCGCCGCAGGGGCAGCCGCTGGTGACCGCACTCGCCCACGGGCCCGTGCCGTACGCGCTCGTGGCGGGCTCGGCGGACGTCGGGTATGTCACGCCGCACGACGCCGCCGGTGCGCGGGCCGTCACCGACGAGATCCTGACCGCCCGGGACGCCGCGGGCCGGGGCGGTGAGACCGTCCATGTCTTCGGGGACCTGGTGGTCTTCCTCGACGACACCGCCACCGCCGCGAAGGCCCGCAGGCAGCGGCTGGACGAGACGGCCGGTGCCCCGCTGACCAGCGACGCCGAGGTGTTCACCGGCACCCCGGCTGGACTCGCCGACCTGCTGCTCGACTGGCAGCGCGCGGGCCTGACCGGATACCGGCTGCGCCCCGCCGTGACCGGCCACGACCTGCCGGCCATCACCCGGGGCCTGGTCCCCGAACTCCAGAGCCGGGGCGCCTTCCGCCGCGCCTACGAGGCCGGATCGCTGCGCGGGCTGCTCGGCCTGACGCGGCCCGCCAACCGTTACGCCCGGGTCCGGGCCGGAGGACAGTCATGAGCGACACCCTGAAGCAGATCCACCTCGCGGCCCACTTCCCCGGGGTCAACAACACCACGGTCTGGAGCGACCCGGAGGCGGGCAGCCAGATCGACTTCGCCTCCTTCAGCCACTTCGCGCGCACCGCGGAGCGGGCCAGGTTCGACTTCCTGTTCCTGGCCGAGGGGCTGCGTCTGCGGGAGCAGGGCGGCGAGATCTACGACCTGGACGTGGTGGGGCGCCCCGACACCTTCACGGTGCTGGCCGCGCTCGCCGCCGTCACGGAGCGGATCGGTCTCGCCGGCACGATCAACTCCACCTTCAACGAACCGTACGAGGTGGCACGGCAGTTCGCCTCGCTCGACCATCTGTCGGCAGGCCGGGCCGCGTGGAACGTCGTCACCTCCTGGGACGCCTTCACCGGGGAGAACTTCCGGCGCGGCGGTTTCCTCCCGGAGGCGGACCGCTACACCCGCGCCGAGCAGTTCCTCCGTACCGCCTGGGAGCTGTTCGACTCCTGGGCCGACGGGGATGTGCCGGCCGACCGGGAGAGCGGGCGGTTCCTGCGGACGCCGGACGCCGGTACGTTCGCCCACCGCGACCAGCACTTCGACATCGCGGGCCGGTTCAATGTGCCGCGCTCGCCGCAGGGCCGGCCGGTGATCTTCCAGGCGGGCGACTCCGACCAGGGCCGGGAGTTCGCCGCCGCGACCGCCGACGCGATCTTCAGCAGGCACTCCGCGCCGGAAGCCGGCCGGGTCTTCTACCGGGATGTGAAGGGGCGGCTGGCCCGCCACGGAAGGTCCCCGGATGAGCTGCTGATCCTGCCCGCGGCCACCTTCGTACTGGGCGACACCGACGCCGAGGCCCAGGAACGCGCCCATGAGGTGCGGCGCAGCCAGGTCAGCGGCCAGACCGCCATCAAGTTCCTGGAACACGTCTGGAACCGGGACCTGTCGGCGTACGACCCGGACGGGCCGCTGCCCGACATCGACCCCGATACGGGTGAGCACACGGTGGCGCGGGGCCGGGCGAGCGTACGGATGGTGCGTGACCCGCTGGCCACCGCGGCCGAGTGGCGGCAGCGGGCGAAGGCGGAGGGGCTGTCCATCCGGGAGCTGGTGATCGAGACCAGCGCCCGGCAGACGTTCATCGGTTCGCCCGCCACGGTCGCCGCCGCGGTGAACGACGCCGTGCAGAGCGAGGCGTCCGACGGCTTCATCCTGGCCCCGCATCTGGTCCCCGGCGGCCTGGACGAGTTCGCCGACACGGTGGTGCCCCTCCTCCAGGAGCGCGGGGTCTTCCGTACGGAGTACGAGGGGACGACGCTCCGCGACCACCTCGGGCTGCGCACACCGGGTACCTGAGACGGCCCGGCCGATGCCGACGGGCCCTGCCGGAGGGCCTGTTGGCGTATGCCCGCCCTCCAGGCGGGGCTGGTCAGCGCACGGCATCCTGCGCCAGGTGCTCGCGCAGGACCGTACGCAGGGTGAGGGGCTCGCGGCCGAGCAGGGTGGCCAACGTCGGTTCGACGGCGGTGAATTCGTCCGCCCGGCTCGCCGCGAAGATACCCAGCAGCTGGTCCGCCACCTCGGCGGGAGCGCCATGGCCCAGCAGGTCCTCCCGGTACTGGCTGTCGGGGACGGTGGTCCTGGTGATGGTGCGGCCCGTGACCTCGGTGGCGAGGCGCGCGATGTCGTCGAAGGTCAGCGCCTGCGCCCCGGTGAGCGGCGGGGTGGGCCCGTCGAAGCGGCCCTCGTCGGCCAGGATGACGGCGGTGGCCTCGGCGAGGTCGGCGTGCGCGGTCCAGGTGACGGAGCCGTCCGCGGGGAGCGCGATCTCGCCCGCCGCCAGACCGGGGCCCGCCAGCTGGAGGGCGCTGGCGGCATAGAAGCCGTTGCGCAGGGAGGTGAACGGCACGCCGGACGCGCGCAGGGCCTCCTCGGTGGCGGCGTGGTCACGGCATGCCTGGAAGTGCGACGAGGCGCCCGCGCCCATCTGGCTGGTGTAGAGGATGCGGCGGGCGCCGGCGGCGACGGCACCGTCGATCGCGGCGCGGTGGTCCCGTACGGTCTCCTCGCCCATCTTGTCGACGGACACGATCAGCACCTGGGAAGCGCCCTCGAAGGCGTGGGCGAGGCTGTCCGCGTCGGTGAAGTCACCGCGCCGCACCCGGACACCCTGATCGGCGAACGCCTGGGCCTTCCGCGGGTCGCGAACGCTCACGCCGACCTGGCCGGCCGGGACGCGGGTCAGCAGCCTCTCGACGACCTGGCGTCCGAGCTTTCCGGTGGCTCCGGTCACGATGATCATGGTTCTCTCCAGCGATAGTTCCAGTGGAATCACCTTCACGATAACACCGATATTTCCGAGGGAACAGCCCGAGCGGTATCAGCGGTATCGTTGACTCATGTCACCACGCCCATCCGACAGGGACGGCGCAACCGCCGTCGACTCCGCCACCCCGGCCGCGGACCGGGAGGAGCCCCGGCAGCGAGTCATCGAGGCGGCCGCCGATCTGCTGGCGCGCGAGGGCCGCGACGCGGTCACCACCCGCGCGGTCGCGGTCGCGGCCGGTCTGCAACCCCCGGCCATCTACCGGCTGTTCGGCGACAAGGCGGGGCTGCTCGACGCGGTGTCGGAGTACGGCTTCGCCACGTTCCTCGCGACCAAGCAGGGCGAGCACGCCGCACCCGAGCCGCAGGACCCCATCGAGGGCCTGCGGGCCGGCTGGGACCTGGCGGTCGAGTTCGGCCTGGCCAACCCGGCCCTCTACACCCTGATGTACAGCGAGCCCACCAGGGGCACGTCGGCCGCCTTCCAGGCCGGCATGAAGATCCTCATGGGCCGCATCCGGCGCCTCGCCGCCGACGGCTGGCTCCGTGTCGACGAGGACCTCGCGGCCGCGATCATCCACGCCACGGCGCGCGGCGCGGTGCTCACCTGGCTGTCACTGCCCGAGGAGCGGCGCGACCCGGCACTGCTGACCACCCTGCGGGAGTCCATGGTCACCGCGGTGACCTACGACGAGCCGGCTGTGCGGACCGCGGGCCCGGCGGGCGCCGCCCGCACCCTGCTGGCCACGCTCCCCGACCAGACGACGCTCAGCGGCGCGGAGCAGCATCTGCTGAGGGAGTGGCTGGCCCGCCTCACGTCCGACGGCTGAAACGCCGCACCGGAACAGCCCTTCGCTCACCATGATCAATACTCTGTCGGCAGACGCGTGACCTCGCGTCTGCCGGAGAGAAAGGCGAGCGAACTCCAGTGAAACTCCCCATGGTGCAGCGGATGGTCTGGCTCACGGCGGCGACGGCGCTGCTGACGGCGCTCGGCATCGCCCCGGCCGGTGCGGACGGTACGGCCGGTACCGCCGACGGGCGGCAGGACGCGGCGACCGGATGGCAGAAGGTGGGCGGCGACGCCCGGAGCGGTGTCAGCGGCATCGCGTACGAAGGCCACGCCCCGCACGGAGCGGGCGTGAGCGCCCTCGTCGTGCACGACAACAAGGACACCGGGCAGCAGCGCCTGTCCCGGATCACCCTGGGCAAGGACTCCGATCGCGTCTCTCCGGTCACCTGGGACGGGCCGGAGCCCGTGGACCTGGAGGCCGTCGAAGCCGTTCCGGGGCAGCCCTCGGAGTATCTGGCGCTCGCCGGCCGTGGCATCGTCTACCACCTCGAAGTCACCGGCTCCACGGCGAAGGTCCTCGACTACGCGCCGCTCCCGGCGATCGGCCAGGGCGACAACTTCGAGAGCCTCGCGCTGGTGTCCCGTGACAACCACCTCGCCGCCCTGTGGGCAGACCGCGGAGCGGGCCGGGACCGCCCCGCCACGCTGTACTCGGCGTCCCTCAGCTTCGACGAGTGGGGGCAGGCGCAGTTCGGCGGCGTGACCCACCAGGCGTACCGGGCCGCGTATCCGACCGATCAGGAGACCAGGCACATCTCCGATATCTCGGTGACCGACTCCGGCCGGATCGTGGTGAGTTCGGCGGCGGACGAGGGCGACGACGGCCCCTTCGAATCCGCGGTGAGCGAAGCGGGCCGGGTCACCGTGTCGGGGGCCGGGCAGGTGCGGGTCACACTGGCGGCCTCACCGACCGTGCTCAAGACGTTCCCCCAGCACAAGATCGAGGGGGTGGAGTGCCTGCCGGGAACCACCGAGGCCCTTCTCGGCACGGACGACGAGAACCTCGGCGGATACGTGCGGACACTGCCGCTCTGCAGGAACTGACACCCTGACACCGGCCCGGAACGGCCCCGGGTCCCAGGAGCGGAACGCCCCTGCGTCGAGGCGCTCAGGACCGACATCACCGGCTGACAGAAAACTGACAAGAAGCTGACAGCGGTTCCGCATTCTCTGCCCATGCGATATCTGCCACATCCCTTCCATGGGCCCCTGTCCCGTCCGCACCTGCGGCGCATCACCGCGGTGGCCGCGGCGGCGGCAGCAGGAGTGTCCCTGCTGGTCGCCGCCCCGGCTCCGGCAGCTGAACACCCCGCCGCCGGCCAGGTGGCCGTCCACCAGCAGGCGGTCACCGCGGCACAGCAGCAGGCGGTCCTGCACTACTGGACGCCGGAGCGCATCGCCGCGCTCACCACGCCGACGTCCGGCAACCCGCCCGCCGGCGGCCCCGACGGCGCGCCCTGGACCACCGAGAACGCGCTGCCGAAGACCGTCGGACGGCTGTTCTTCACCGACCACGGCGAGGACGTCAGCTGCACCGCCACCGTGGTCCGGAGCGCCAACCGCAGCACGGTGGTGACCGCGGGCCACTGCGTGGACAACACCGACCTGCTGGGCGAGAACAACCAGTGGGCGACGAACGAGATGTTCGTGCCCGGCTACCACGACGGCCAGGCGCCCTACGGCAAATTCGTCGGCCGCACGGGCGTCGCCGACGCCACCTGGCTGGCCAACGACCAGCAGCACGCCGAGACGTACGACGCCTACGACCAGGCGTTCGTCGTGCTGAACCCGAACGAGCGGGGCCAAAAGCTACAGGACGCGGTCGGCGCGGCACAGAAGATCGGCTTCGATCGGCCCGGCGACGTGACCGGCGACTCCTTCGGCTACCCGCGCGCCGCCAACGACCCCTCGCGCGAGGGCCTCCCCGAGTACACGGGCGAGCGTCTCGCGTACTGCTCGGGGACCGGCAGGGAATACCCCGGTACGCCCGAATTCCCCGAGCCGCCTGGCCTGTTCGGCCTGCCGTGCACCATGGGCGGCGGCTCCAGCGGCGGGCCGCGGATCACCGGCCTGCACCCGGTGACCGGCGTGGGCACGGTGGTCGGCGACAACACGCAGAGCGCGTTCTTCGACACCGCGGGCGCCCCCTGCCCGGTCGACTCCCACGACGACTGCGTCCGTTACCTTGTCGGCCCGCAGTTCAGCTCGGCGATCACCGAGCCGCTGTACGACGCGGCCCAGCGGGCGTGAGCGGCGCCCACCGGGCCGTCCGCTAGCGGGCCGTCCGCCGGGTCGTCCGCTAGCGGGCCGTCGGGAGACAGCCGTCAGCAGAGGGCCGTCAGGAGAGGGCCGGCCCCCGTCACACGCGGGGGCCGGCCTTCGGCGTTCTCAGTGCGCCGCGCGGACCGCCGAGACCAGTCCGCCGGGGCCCTCGTCGTGCTGCGGCGGGATGCGCAACGGTCGTCCGTAGGCTTCGGCGCGCTCCCGCAAGGTGAAGGTCTCCGCCTCCCAGCCCAGGCCGTCCAGCCAGCCGACCGGGTCTTCCGGCATCTCCGAGATCCACATCGAAGCCGCCGACCCGGGAGCGGCGTCCCCGCGGAAGCGCTCGACCACACCGCGGGCGCCCAGGGTCAGGCCCATCCTGCTGCCCGCGGCGGACAGCGCGCCGACCCGTTCGAGCAGCAACTGCACCGCGTCCTCGGGCAGATAGATCAGCAGTCCCTCGGCGATCCACACCGTCGGCCGCGCCGGAACGTGTCCGGCCGCGGCCAGAGCGCCGGGCCAGTCGTCGCGCAGGTCGACCGGGACGGTGATCCGCTCACAGCGCGGAACGGCCTGTTCCTGGCGCAGCACCGCGGCCTTGAAGTCCAGCGGTTCGGCCGTGTCGACCTCGAACAGCCGGGTCCCCGCGGGCCAGTCCATCCGGAAGGCGCGGCTGTCCATCCCTGCGCCGAGCAGCACGACCTGCCGGACGCCCGACGTGACCGCCCGGTCCAGCAGATCGTCCAGGAACTTCGTCCGGATGACGATCGAGACGACCACGCCGAGCCGGCGGCGCCGGGCCGCTTCGTCCGCCTCGTCCGCGCGCGGGGACTGCAGCCCTGGGCCGATCCCGCCGGCCGTGGCGAAGGCCGACGCCAGCGGGTCCCGGAACAGCGGCTGCTCGCGTGCCGTCTCCCTCGCCCGCACCCGGGCCACGCCCACGGCGGTGGCCCACACTCCGAACGGCTCGGCCCGTCCCGCCCCATCAGCCATGCGTTCAGAATAGGCCGCCGAGACGCGGACACTTACGCCGGGCTGGGGCCCCACGGCCCCCGAAAACGATCGAGGGCCCCGTATCACCGAAGTGATACGAGGCCCTGACCTGGGCTCGAAGCCCTGCTGCACCGTCGGGACGACAGGATTTGAACCTGCGACCCCTTGCCCCCCCCCAGTGAACGAAACACCGTCCAGGGGGTCCGTGAGAGCCAGGGAGAGCAGAAGCGTCCAGGTCAGCGCACAAATTCCAGGTCAGTCCGTGCAGTTCGTGAGACCTGTGTGAGACGGCCGTGAGACGACGAAGCCCCGGCTCGGTGGAGTTCACCGGCCGGGGCTTCGCCGCGCCTTGGGACGGTCAGTTCTGCTCGTTGTCCTCGGACTCTCCGCCGACAGCGGGCGGGCCGGGTTCAGCAGGGGCCGTACTGATCCGCAGGCATCCGTCCGTGCCGAACAGCTCGATCAACTGCGACAGATGGGCACGGGCCCCACTGCCGCCAGGGGTCTCTCCCGTGGTCACCCGCGCCCTTCCAGGTCCGCCCACACGATCTTGCCCCACCGGCGCTCGTCCGTGCCCCAATCGGCGGCCAGCGCCGCCACGAGACGCAGACCGCGCCCGCCCTCTTCGTCGTCGTGCGCTTCGCGCTCCACCGGCCGCGCCCGAGAGAGATCCGCGACGCCGACACGCACCCGCGCGGCGTCGGGGCGGTCGATGACGACTCGGATGGACTCCCGCCGGGCGTGCTGCACGGCGTTGGCCACCAACTCGGAGACGATCAGCGCCCCGTCCTCGGCCAACTCGTCCAGCCCCCAGACAGCGCAGGCGGTACGAAGCAGACGCCGGGCGGTGGCTGCGCTCTCGGGCTCCCTCGGCAGGGTCTCGCTGTACCCGGGGTGCCCGGTCTGGCGGGCCCGGGTTGTAGGTTGCGGCATGTCGGTCTGCTTCCTTCAGATCGGCCAAGCCCCGGGGCCGGTCGCACGGCCGCCGGGGCGCTGTCCGCTCATGTAAGCGACATGCCTGGAACGCTGACAGGGGCGCAACGTCCCACTTTCACCACGCTATTCGCAGACCCCCAGGAACTCCGCCAACGGCCGCAGGCCCGGAGGGTGATTGGGTAGCGCCCACAGGTCGCGCACGATCGCCACGGCCAAGGTGTGGTGCTGCATCCACGTCGGCGCCACACGGCGCAGGGACTCCAGAGTCTTCACGGCTCCAGCCGCGTCCCCGGTGTCCGTGTGGGCCCGGGCCACGTCCAGCAGCAGCCACGTGCGCCACGACGGAGGTGTGTCCTTGCTGAGCCGCATCCCCTTCGCCAGAGCCAGGGCGTCCTGCGGGTGCCCGTACTGCACTGCGAGCCGGACGCGTTCGATGCGGACCGATGAAGGGCTGAAGACGCTGACCATGCGGTTGTCTCCGCCGTCCGGCAACTTCGAGACGCGGGCGGCTTCCTTCTCGGCCGTCTCCATCATCGCGGCTGCGCGCTCGTAGTCACCGCTACGCGCAGCCGACGTGGCGGCGCTCATGGTCAGTGCGCCCCACACCTTCAGGCCGTCGGCCGTATCGGTATGGCCTGCGCTCACGATGTCCTCGGCGGCCCGGAGGGCGATACCCAGCGCGTCTTCCAGACGGCCTTGCCGCTGGTACGTCCACGCCGTGGAGTTGACGATCATCGGCAGTAGCAGCGGGTCGGAGGACTGTCCGGCAGCGTCTACGGCGCGTTCGAGGCTGATCAGAGCGAGGTCCGTCTTGCCCATCCGCACGGCAACGTGCCCGGCGAGCTGAAGTGCCTTCCCCAGGGCTGCGAAACCGGCCCTGCGCTCGTCCTCGCTGCCCGATGCGGTGGCGGAACGCGCATCCGAGATCAGGTCCGGCAGCGCCTTCATGACCGTGTCGAACTCAGCAGAGTGGTACCGCGTCCAGCCGTCCGCGATCTGCTCACGCAGACTGTCCATGGAAAAGTCGGGCCCGGGCGGCTCGGGCGCCGGTCCCCAGAGCGCGGGCATGATGGCACGGCGCACCGCCACGAAGCGGGGACCGTCGTTCTCCCCGGTGGAGGACACGGCAGGCGGGTCCCCGAGGAGCGTGGTCAGCTCCACGCCGAGGCCATTCGCCAGGGCGTGCAGCGTGGGGAGCCGCGCCGAGTGCTTCCGTCCCTGTTCGAGCTGACGGATCACGTCAACGGATACGCCGGAGCGCTCGGCCAGCTCTTCTTGTGTGAGGGAGGCCAGACGGCGCAGGCGGCGCAGAGTCTTCCCCAGGTCTTCATTTGCCACGCTGCCACGGTACGCCCGCGGTGCGCAGGACAGGGCGCCGGCGGCCGCCCGATAGACCGCGCCTGAGCCGGCCGGGCCGGCCTTAGCCTCCAACTGCCAGGCCTCCACGGGCTTGGCCAGACTGCGCCGCGCCTTCTCCTTCTGGGCCGCGCTCGGCTTCTCCGTCTCGAAGATCGCCCGCGCCGCGTCCGGAGCGGAGACCCCGCCCCGGCTCGCACCGGCCAGCGCCACGAGGTCCGCCGTGTGGTGCACGGTCGTGGTGCCGGTGGTGTGGTCGTGCAGCAGGCTGAACGGGCCCACCTCCGCGAACGGCTGCTTCAGGTGGCGCAGGCTCACGATCGGGTCGCCCGTCTCGCCCCAGAGCGAGATCACCGAGCCCGCACCCGGCGTGATCCACGTGGAGTCGTAGATGTCCGCGAGGGTGTTCGGCTCGGCGCCTTTCTCGCCGCGCTTCACCGTGTGGTGCAGCTCCAGCACTTGCACGCCCTCCCACAGCGCGAACTGCCGCGCCCGGTTCCACCCGGCCCCCACCTCGTCGTAGGACAGCCCGATGGCCGCGCCCTTCAGCGAGTCCACGACCACGGTGTCCGCCCCGGCCTGCTCGCACATGCGCATCAGGGTCTCGGGGCGGCGGGCGAGGTCCGTCGGGGGCGGCCCCTCCCACACCACAAGGCGTTCGTTCAGCCGGTGCGGGTCGTCCCCGGCGAAGAGGCGAACAACGGGGTGCCGGACACGGTGGTCTCCGCGTGGGCCGGTCACTCGGACCTCGGGTTCACGAAGCGAACTTACGTGCACCCCGACCCGCAGTCGCTCAGGGCGGGTTCGGAGAAGCTGGCCGAACTGCTCGGCTGACCTTGATCAACAGCGTTTGTGAGAAATTGTGAGACGGCACCTCTGGAAACGATCAAGAGGGGCCCCGAAGGACCCCTCTGACCTTGTACTGCACCGTCGGGACGACAGGATTTGAACCTGCGACCCCTTGACCCCCAGGAGCAGGGGTCATCCCTTTTGTCTGCACATACAGCTAGAAATTAGGGAGCATGGCGCGGGGCGACGTGCGTGCCGTTCAGGTGTGCGGACACCGTGTGGTCCCCAACTGGTCCCCATGGGGCACGTTCCGTTGGCCAGCGATCGCCACAGCAGCAAGGACGACACCGCGCAACGGTGACTCATCCGACAGTCGTGTCTGTTGGACGAGGGTGGGGCGGCCGGGCTCTCGGAATCCGGCCGTATCCGGGACGTTGGAACGGGGTGAGGTGGCGAGGCCGGTGAGGTGTCGCCTCAGTGGGCGGGCAGACGGAGACAGGTGAAGTCCTTCGTGGTGAGGACACCGAGGAGGTCTTCGCCCGCGAGGGCAACGGCGTCTACCCTGGCGCCGGGATGGACACGGAAGGCCACTCGATCAGCGTCGGCGTCCAGGAAGGTCAGGCTTTGGTCGGGGCGGACGACGAGTGCGAGGCGGCGGCCGTGCACGGTCAGCAGCCGGAGGATCGGGTAAGCCCGGCGGTGGCTCATGTCCTCGTAGCGCCACAGCGGCTTGCCCGAGAGGGCGTGGAACACCGAGATTCCGCCGTCGAGCAGGACGCCGATCACCGGTTCGCCGCGCCACAGGCCCAGGTGATGGCCACTCAGCCGAGGGACGGAGGACCTGAGCAGAGAGAAACCGGGCGCGCCGTCCGGGAAGGAGTAGACCTGGATCCCACCGCCTTGTGCGTGTGGCACCGCGGCGAGCAGGTTTCCCTCGTGTTCGACGTACTGCACCGGTACCCCGTTGCCGTGCGTGCTCCACTGCCCGATCAGCTCTCCGTCCAACGACCATGCTCTGAACCAGTCGCTGTGGGGGCCGACGATCACGTCCTTGCCCTGGAGCCGGCCGAGTCCTGGTGTCATACGGTTCGGGAGCCGCAGGTCGAGCGGGTCTTCGCCCATGAAGGTCACGTGGGTCGGGCCCCAGACCATGTCCTGCCAGCTGTATCGCAGGGGTGGCAGTTCCGGGTGGCCGACTGTGCGGTGGTTCGCCGCGTGCCCGCGCGGGGGAGTCACATCGTCCCCCGTGGCGGCGTCAAGGAACCTGTCGAGGACGAAGAACGACTGGCGGCCGGCGTACTGACCAGCGCTCAGGGTGGGCCGGAGCCTGTTGCGGTGTTTACGCCGGCTCGGCGGACCCGTCGGTGACCGCAGGGTCCACACCCTCGGAGCGGGGCTGTCGCCCTGCCAGGACAGGACCTGATGTCCCTGGGTGTCTGTCCGGACATGGCGGAAGAACGCGGGGGATCCACTGACCGTGGCGGCAGCCCGCAGGCGGCCGTCGAGCCCGACGACACCGAGCTCGTCGTCGGGTTCTCCGTAGCAGAGCAGGAACTTCTCACCGGGAGCCGAGACGAGCTCCGCCCAGCTCAGCCGCCGGTATTCCGTCCACTCGGCCAGGGTGTTGCTGCGCACGATCCGCTGGCGCTGCCGATCCGTCGCCAGCGGCGGATTCGCGAGCGTCGAAACCACCCACGTCCTGTCCTCCCATACAGCCACGGAAAGGATCAGGTGGCCCTTGGCACGGCGTGGAGGGGAGGACCTCGTCACCTGCCACCCGGCACCCGGGTCGACGGCCCACTCCCAGATCCGTCCGTTGCCCACGCTGTCCACGTCACTGCCAGCGATCACCACCACGAGTCGCCCCGCGCGCATGCCCATGCCGATCCGCCAGCCGCCGCGCGATCCGTACCACCACAGGGGTGTGTGTCCGACGTGGGGCACCGGAACACGCGTCAGTCTTCTGCCGTCGGTCGGATCCACCAGGAGAATCGCCCCGGGTTCCAGCAGCGCCACGACGGGCTGGCCTTCGACGTCCGTGACCGCCCACGCGAACGCCCGAGTCGGCACCGAGGGTCCTGAGGGGGCGAGGGTACGCAGATCGAAGAGCCCGAGCACCGCCCGGGAACCGAACCCCTCCTGGGCACCGGACAGTACGAGGAGCCGCGAGGACTCCGCGCCGGGCAGCGGGGCGAGGGCCCGAATGGGATGAGCGGCGGCGCCCGGCAGTTCGCCCAGGCTCGTTCCCGTGGCGAAGTCCCACAGCCGTACCCGGTTCGGGGTCTCCGCCGTGACGACCACCTTCCGGTCGTCGAACTCCAGCAGGGCGACAGCAGTCACCTCACCCTCGTAACTACCGATCGCCCGGTAGCCCGCGGCCCTGTCGTCGAGGGGCAGGGTCCACTCGGTGTCCCACGGCGGACGCTCGTCGCCCCGGGCCCCTGCCGCTGCGGTGAGCTCATGGGCGCCCGATTGGAGCGCGGACAGCCGGAGTTGGGCCAGCCGTGCCCGTGGATCGGGTTCCCGGGACAGCTCCGGCCCCACCTGCTCGTAGACGGCCCGCGCGGCTCTTGCCGGAGTGGATCGTACGGTCGGCAGCCCTCGTTGCAAGGCCGTCGGTTCGGCGTGAATCAGGAATCCCGGGTCGCACACCAGGTCGTCGAGGAGGCCGCAGCCCGCTGCATGGGTGGCGAGGTGGACCAGGATGTAGGGGTCCGCTCCGGACCAGTCGCGCAGGCCCGCCGCGGCGCCGGTGGGGACGAGGGAGAGCAGGGCGCGGGTGACGGCGGGCAGGGCACCAGGTGCCGCGTCCGCGCGCAACTCGTCCGCGAACGACTCGTGGTAGAGGCGGTAGACCGAGCGACCGTCGGCGTCCAGTTCCTCGACGATGTGCGCGCCCGCGGCCCGCATCACCCACCGGATGTCGTCCGCCGTCACCGGGACGCCCGTCAGCTCCGAGGCGACCGCCGGCCACACCGTGGCACTGGGCAGCCCCGCACCCTGGGCCAGGGCGAGGGGAAGCAGCAGGGAACGGGCTCGGTCGGCGTCTTCGTGCAGCTGGTCGCGCAGGGCCCAGCGGAAGGCGGGGCCGGCTGTGAGGGACGGTCTGTCCGTGGGACGCGGGATCTGCTGCCGCCAGCCAGGGGTTTTGGTGTCGAGAGCATCGGGGCGGTGGGCGAGAGCCCGGGCGATCAAGCGGGCGACGAGGTAATTGTTGCCCTCGGCGTGCACGGCGATCGCCTCGGCGACCTGCCGGGAGCCGGCGACGCCTTCGTACGCTCCGGTACTGCCGAGACCGTCGGGGGCCCGGAGCAGCTTGTGCGCGTAATCGGCCACGTCCTGGACGCTGCCCCATTGCGGGTCGTCCAGGTCCAGGGTGGTGAACCGGCGGCCCAGGGTTTCGACAACCCTCGGTCGGGTGCCGACGAGGAGCCGTACGCACGGGATCTTCGCAAGGGGCGCGAGAAGCACCGAGGCGATGTGTTCGGCCTCGCCGCCCCTGCCGTCGCCGCTCGCCGTGCCCGCCTCGTCCAGGGCGTCGATCACGAGGACGAGCGGTTCGGACCGCTCCGCCAGAGCATGCAGCAGTTCCTCCCGACCGGTGCCGCCCGGCAGCCCGGCCGCGTCCGCGACCGCCGCGACCAGGTCGAACAGCAGTTTGTGACGGGCGTGGATCGCCGCGTGGATACGCCCCTTTTCCTGGAAGACGCCGAAAAGCCACTCAAGGTCTCGTGGATCGGCCAGGCCGGTCCGTTCGCTCAGTTCGCTCAGGTCGGGCCGACGGGTGACCTCGGAGTTCTCCACGACAAGGCGGCCGAGCAGTGCGGACTTGCCCACGCCTGGGCTGCCGGTTACCACGACTTGACGCTGGGCACTGAACACCGTCCGGCGTGGCCGGATGTCCGCGGTCAGCATTCTGTGCATGACGTACTCGTCGTCGTCCTCCTTCCCGTGCACCCACGCCGTCAGGGCTCGCAACGCTTCATGCCGCCCGGTGAAGTACGTCCCCCACTCGGCCGCCCGTTCGGTTCCCCGACCCCATGGTCCGAAGTGGCTGACCAATTCCTCCCGTCGCCGTCGCCCTTCCGCGCTGAGCGCGACGCGTTGCTCGGAGAGGTCGACGCCCTCCGCCGGAACGTCCGGTGCGTACCGGGGGTTCGGGAACAGCGAGACCTCGTCGCCGCACAGGGTGCCGAAGGTCGCGTGCTGGCCGGGGCTGCGTTCGGCGAGCAGTTCGTTGACCCGGTCGACGACCTGTTCCACGAACAGCTTGCGCTGGCGCGGGCCACCGAGGGTCGGGTCGTCGACGGCGTCGCGCAGGGCCGCGGCGAAGGCGCCGTCCGCGGCGAGTTCGAGTGGCCGGGCGGCGGCGATGACGGAGAACGACGTCAGGCGGTGCTGGCCGGCCTCGCGCGTCGCGGTCAGGCTGCGGGCCAGTTCGCGGACGGCATCAACGGACCCCTGACCGGCGTAGCAGGTGTCGATGATCAGCAAGAGGCGCCGCAGGCCCGTCTCCGTCACGATGCCGACGACGTCCTCGGTGGCCAGGGCCGTGCCCTTGAGGCGCCCGGGGCGGCTGTCCCTGCACAGAAGGTAGTGGCGGTCGTCGGCGCTGCGGTCGCCGTGGCCGGTGTAGTAGAGGACCAGAGTGCCCTCGCCTCGGTCGTCGTCGGACTCGGCCCAGTCGGCCAGCTCCGCGCGCAGTCCCTCAGTCGTGCAGCCGGAGACCCGGCGCGCGGTACCGTAACCGAGCCGGGACAACACTCCGACCATGACGTCGAGGTCCAGGTCGACGTACGGCAGTTGATCGAGGTGTTCGTACTCCCGGTTTCCCACGACGAGCGCCCACCGGGGTACGGCGGTGTCCGTCACCGCGCTCCCCCGGCCAGGCCCTCGGCTATGGCGGCGCCGGTTTCGGCGGCCGTGAGGTGGTGTTCGAGGGCGTGGGCCCGCCAGCCGTTGTCGACGAGGACGTCGTCGACCGTTCTCGTCAGGTCCGGGAACAGAGGGGCGAGCCGTTTGGCGAGGGCGACGACGTCCCGTCGGTCGCACAGGTTGTGCCAGCGGCGCACCCCACCGGGCCACGCGCCCCGGCCCGCCCGGGGTGCCGGGCGCAGCCGGTCGAAGACCAGGTTGGGGATGCCGAGCGGAGAGCCGATGGTAACCAGGGTCGTGACGGGCCACTCCGGGTGGGCGCACAGCGCCTCGTACGCGATCACGGATCCGAGGGAGTGGCCGACGAGCACGCGGGTCTCGGAGGTCACACAGTCGGCGATCTCCCGCTGGACGCTTGCGCGGACGACGTCGTCGGTGAGATAGCGGTGTACCTGTTTCAAGACCCCGATCAGGAAACGGTCGGCCACGCCCGCCAGGAACGACGACCTGCTGAGCGCGTACAGCGCTCGTTGCACCGAGTGCGGTACGGCGGCCTTGCTCCGTGCCGTGCCGGTGCCCGTCGGGTCCGGCGCGGGCACCCGGTCCGGCTCCAGCCGGTTCGCCTCCCGCCAGAGAGCCAGCAGCAGTTCGGTTTCGAACGGATCCGTCACATCACGGTGGGCGTAAGCCGGTTCGCCCTTGCCGGAGGTGGTGCCGGGCGGTCGGAACCAATGTCCGTAGAAGGCGACTTCCACGTCGTCGGGCTTGAGCGGCGGGCCGTCGGCCAGGTGTACGCCGTCCAGCAGCGCGGGCGCGACGCTACTGTGCAGCGTGTACTTGCCCAGGTACTGGTTTCCGATGCCGTGCACGATCACGATAGCTGCCATCGGTCTGCTTCCCCCCGCAGGTCCGTCAAGTGCCGAGTAGGCCCGAGATCCTACCGATGGGACACAGCGGTCCGAGACGCCCCCTGCCAACGCCCTTCCGGCGCCGACCTCTTCGGCCAGGCACCAGCCAGAGAGCCGCGCGGGGGCGATACAGGGCGTACAGGCGGCGTACGGGCTTGGGGCCAGGGAGACTTCGACTCTGGATGGCAGCGGGCTGCGGTCGAAGAACTCGGCACCGTGGAACGGGTCGACTGGTTCAACAAGCGCCTCCACAGCGGGATCGGAGACGTTCCGCCCCACGAGGACGAAACCACCCGCTACACTCAACTCCAGCCCCGAACCACCGTTGGAGTCAACGCATAGAGCCTCCACCGATCCCGTAGCGGCTCACCTTGCGTCTGAGCTCGCGGATGGTGTCCTGCCATTGCCAGGAATCGCTGCCCCGCCACTGTTCCTCGTCGACCGGCGACCAGGCCGCCAGTTCCTCCAGTCGGGTGATCACCGTGGAGGTCTCAGTGTCGGCCACTCCAGTCCCGCCGTCGAGCCGCTTTTTGATGTCGTGCAGTTGGTGAGCCGCACGGTAGTAGGACAGTTGAGTGTCGCTGAGCCTGCGTATGGCATAGCCGCCGCACTTGCTGCACCAGTCCAAGTCCGTGCGCGCCATGAGGTCGGCGACCGTGAGGAGGTCATCTCCGGCCACAACCGCGCGTTCGTGGGCATGCCGACACAGCGGCGAGTGGCCCTTGCCCTCGATCAGAGGGCTGGCATTGGTGGTGTAGACCTGGACTGCAGCCAGGGGCCCCAGAGGGAGGCCGCTACCGCTTCGCCAACGATCACTGCCGGGCTGCCGGAAAGGGGCGAGGCTGAGGCGGTCCTCGGTGAGCAGGCCGTGCCATACGGCCGTCGGCAGCCCGCCAGGCTGTCCGGCGTCCAGGCTTCGGAGGTCGTGCGCGCTGCGCGCCAGGGCCAGCAGGCGAAGATTCAGGTTCCGGTCTTCGGTGGCGTAGGTCTGGCGGAGGGTCCGGCGTGTGCCCTCGGCAAGACCGAGTCCTTCGCCGAAATGCAGATCGTGGACGCCCTCGCCACGACCGGACCGCTGGGCCTCACCTGCCTCCGGCTCGGGACTCTGTTTCGGCTCCGCCGGGTCAAGCACGCTTCCGGGCAGGTCACGGGTCCCTGCGATGAGGACGCCCAGCCACCCCTTGGCCAGCCGCTTCTCGATGGTGTCCAGAGGCAGTACTTCCGCTCCCCCGCCCGCCGAGAAGACAAGGTAAAGCTCGTCGGGACCTGGCCCAAGTGTGCGCAGCGCACGGATGTGATCGGGGGTGACCGGGCGACGGTCGAAGACCGGGGTGTCATCGAAGACACCCGGCCGAACGATGCCCTGCTGCCTTCCCGGACCGCGGTAACGTTCGGGCAGATCCCGCGCCGCAGCGGCGGGACTGCACGGAAGATTGCTCACCGAGCTCAGTAGCCGTTCGGCGACGAGATCGGGCACTTCCAGGGTGAGGACGCCGCTGCCCCAGTCGGCATCAACGGTCCACGTGAGCAGCACGCCGAGCGTCCACGTATCCAGCCCGTCCAGGAAATCGCGGACACCATGACGTGGCATGGCTTCGGATGCTTCCGGCATCTGCGCCGTCAGCCGGCATCTCGGTGCCCGGTCCGCCGGCGCCGCTGCCGCCCGGGCCTGTTCCTCCCAAGAGGCAATCAGGCGCGCCGTCTCGGCGCGGGCCTCGTCGTAGCCCTTCCGATTGCTGCGAATTCCTCGCACGATCTCGTACGAAAGGTACGCACGCGTCCTCGGCCCTTCCCAGGGCCGACCGGCCGCGCTCTGCCACCGGTGCCACAGGTCCACCAGCGCTCTGGACACCCGACTGTTGCCACCGAGCACTGCGAAGGCCGGATCCGCGTGCGGAAGCTCGGGCATAGCGAGAGCCGTTGCGGCAGCAGCCGCGACAAGCTCCTCCGGGTCTACAAACCGCGCCGCCTGCGCCCGAAGCGTCTCCAGGTACAGCGTCTTGACCGTCAGAGCCGGCTTCGCCCACTCCTCTAGCCATGGAAAGTGAGCAAGGGTGGCCTGTGCCCGATGCAGGCTCCGTCCCGCGCCGCGCCAGTGGGCAAAGATCAGACCGCGCAACTCCTCTGCATCCTCACGTGCCTCCCGCCGCGATATGCCGCCTTCCACCTCCTCCTCGTCATCACCGGGGTCGACATCCTGTTCAGTGCGAAGGAGTTCGGCGGCTTCCCGTGCCTCGCGCTCGGTCCAGCGTTCCTCCTCGTCCGGCTCCACGTAGGACTGCAACTGGTACAACAGCCCCGTTCCGCCGAGAGCCCCGAGGAACATGCCCAGTCCGGTACCCGGCCGGCCCCAGACACCCCATGCCGCGCATCGCGCGCACAACCGCCGCAACATCGCTGTCTCCAGCGGCACGTCGGCGGTCCGCACCTCGGACGTGCGCAACTGTCCGCACTGCCTCGACACGTGCAGATTGGCCCCCTTGCTCTTGGCCGAATACACGGTGACCAACGAACCCTCGAACGGCCCGAGCGGAACGTCAGCCAACGACAGCTCGATACCCACAAGTTCCCCCGACTCTGCTCCTCGACAACTCGAACCCCGCAACACCACTGCCCCTTCCAGGCACCAGAACGGCGTCTCGTCCAGTCTTTGAAGGACGCCGTTTCATCACTTGCATGCTCTTCATCAACACCGACACTGCGAGGCCACTGCGTGCACCATGCACTGGTCCCCAGGTCTGGTCCCCGACCGACGAGCAGTTTCCCCCTCCCACCCGCACGCACGCAGTCATCGCCTGACGCAGGCAAGGAGATCCCAATGTCCGTCAACGAACGCAATCAACGATCAGGAGAAGCGCCGGTTTGGCCAACCGGCGATCGTCGGCTATGTTGCCCGGCCTGCCATGCGCCCTGCGCCTGTCCGGCCTCGCCACCGATGGGCGAGAGAAGGCACGAGCGCGGGCTTCCGGAAAGGTGGTCAAGGGCGACTGTTACAGCGGCTAACACAATGAGGTGGTGCGGTCCTGGTGGCCGTGTCCGCGCGAGGGGTTGGGCGTTGGCGGTGCATGGGGACTTCGCCGTGGATCGTGTCGGATGACCTGTGGGAGCGGATCGAGCCGCTGTTGCCGCGCAAGGAACGCCGGTTCCGCCACCCGGGCCGCAAGCCGCACCGATCGGCAAGTGCTGTGCGGCATCCTCTTCGTGCTGCACACAGGCATCCAGTGGGAATACCTGCCGAAGGAGCTGGGCTTCGGCTCCGGCATGACGTGCTGGCGACGCCTGCGGGACTGGAACGAGGCAGGCGTCTGGCAGCAGTTACACGAAGTGCTGCTGGCCGAGCTGAACGCGGCGGCCCGCCTCGACTGGTCACGATCGGTGGTCGACTCCAGCCACGTTCGGGCCGTAAAAGGGGGGGCCACACGGGACCGAGTCCGGTCGACCGTGCCCGATCCGGATCGAAACACCACCTGATCACGGACGGACACGGCACCCCGCTCGCCGTGATCCTCACCGGCGGCAACCGCAACGACGTCACCCAGCTCATGCCACTCATCGACGCCATCCCACCCGTCAGGGGACGGGTCGGGCACCCGCGACGAAAGCCGGACTCGCTCTTCGCCGACCGCGGCTACGACCACGACATCTACCGTGACCAGGTCCGCCAACGCCACATCGTGCCGGCCATCGCCCGCCGCGGCACCCTCCACGGCACAGGGCTCGGCACCTACCGCTGGGTCGTCGAGCGGACCTTCGCCTGGCTCCACGGCTTCAAACACCTCCGCATCCGCTGGGAACGCCGAGCAGACATCCACGAAGCCTTCCTCAAGCTCGCCTGCTGCCTGATCACCCACCGACAGATCAACTCATTGTGTTAGCCGTTGTTACACGGCTCGTAGCGGCAAGGTACCGACGGCAGGGCTACTCGTCTTCAGCGTCGGCCCAGATGGCTGGGATCATCTCCGACTGTTGTAGGGGTAAAGATTGTTCCGGCCTAAACCGACGGGCTTCCACACAAGGTTTCAGAGCCAGCAGGCTACCGACAAGATCAAGACTTCCCGACTGCGGGAACGCCGAGGCCAAAGACTGTAGACCACCACCTCTGACCGAAAATCGTCGTTGACCAAGAACACCCTGGCGTGATCACCTGAGGAAAGAAGCTGTCATGCTTCGTTCAACATTCGCCTAGGGGGGGCATTTTGAATACTAGAATTCGAAGATCCTTAGCAGTCGCCGCCGCGGCCGCCCTCGCGCTGATCTTGCCGAGTACAGCCGCCGCAGAAACGACGCCGAAAAGCCCTGTAAGCAGCATCGCTTCGGCAGGTCAGGTAAAAAGCAAAGTCCTGAATAGCGAGGGCTCGCTCGCCCTGCCTACTTCAGGCCAGGCGCAATCCACTTGTCCGGCGACCAAGCGCAACCTTCCGGCCCTGCGCAAGGCCGGGAAGACGAAGGCGATCTGCTTCGAGTGGAAACCTGCGAAGGAGATATCGCGAAAGAGCAGTGCACCCACGAGCCCAATATGGTGCAGCTTGCAGGCGGACAACACCGTGTTCGTGACACGCTGGTCCATCTGCTCCCACCGAGTCTTGATCATCGTAGTGGTGAACATTGACACCGGGATGGTGCTTGGCAACGCTGAGGCTACTATCGAGCAAGAGATAGATACCTCGAACTCGAACGTGGAGTACAGCGAGTACTTCAAATTCGAGTTGAAGTCCAGTGATGTCGTGTCGGACACCATGACGGCGGAAATAACCTCCATCTGTAACGTCTCCCCTAAATCGACCTGCAAACAAGGTCCCGGTCCATGGACCGGACCTAAGCCGGTAACGATCGGCGTCCCCATGGAAGGCCACTGGCTGCGCACCTGGATGAAGTCCAAGATGCATGATGTGATGAATATGGAGTACACCATTGCCGTCAGCATCCCAGGCGCCACAATCGGAACCGCTTCGTGGGGCGGCCTTAATCAACCGGGGGCCTTCGAGTACGCGGTACGCTGCGATAACGAGGTCGGCAAATACGCGGGCTGCATTGTTCCTAGCTTCACTCCCACCTACACCGTGGACAGCAAATACAACCTGTCGCGCCAGTACATAGGAATGGTGCAGGCAAGTATGTCCACTCATCCCGGATGGGAAGGACACGGAGAGCCACTGCATCGCGAAGCCAACGAGAAGGCCGCAAGAGACAATCGAAACGCCATTTGCGACGGAACATTCAAAGCAAACCCCACGACGCCACCTCCTGCACAATGCGACGAATGGCCCTTCGCCAAATCGAAGGAAAGCGGAGGGAGCTCGGGAGCCAAGGGATCTTCCTGCCAGCAATATGCTGTGATTACCGAAACCCTTGAGGGGGAGGTATATACCTCTCTCACCTGGCCAGGGCTGAATCAAGGTAAGATGCCTCCAGCGAATGCCAAGTGCGCTCGCGCCAGCATGCCAAAAGTGGAAAACGAGGGCGTTGGGGGTGGCCTTGGAAGAGTTACAACCGATTGGCGCCTCATCGACGGAGACGCGTACTGGGTAGACGCAGGAAACGGGTAACAGAATAACATTCGTGGCCCGGCTTGAAACTCAACAGGCCGGGCCACGAATGCATTTTCACGACATGTGGGGCATTAATGAATACAGAGATCTTCCCAAACTCAAAAATCTACGAAAATGGTTATTGCGTCGTCTTCGCCAGGGGCATCACCCCGCGTGAGCTGCTTGCACGAGTGACGGGTCGCGACATTCCGCCCATCTTCCTGAGTAGATCCGAATCAGATGCCGTCAAGGCATTCGGGGAAGACCTGTCGGACGACGACATCCCAGACCTGGATATAGAGGTACTACACAGTAGCAAAATCACCGGCACCGACGGCCCACTGATACGTGCCGGTTCTTGTGGAAACTGGAGCTTCGCCATCGAATCAGAAGGTCCATATCTTGCCGATGTCGATATCCTCAAATCAATATCTCGTGACACTGTCGTACTCGCGGCAAGTGAAACAGAGACAGCAGCAGCATGGATCTCATACCTAGAGAATGGTGAGACCCTGTCGTCGTTCGATCCGCTCTTCCCAGATAATGACTACGGAAAGAGCCCCGAAGTCCTCGAACGGCTCACCGGTCATATTGAGGCGATCAAGAACGGGGATCGCACAGAGGCCCACGTAAACGCGATGCGACGGATTCAAGAATCGCTTGACTGCGCCTTTCCACAAAATGTGGACACCGGCCGTCTTCTTGCAGTGCGCATCGCCGGAGGCTATTAACGCTCATAGCCACCCAGCCCGCAGATTCCAATTGGGCAGCCCGCCAATTTTTTGGCCTCCCCGGGCCCCAAGCCAGTGTGAGGTAGAGCAGGGGCTCCAACAGCAGCAGTGAAGCGCTCCAGACCTGGAATATCCGGCTCTAAGAGTGCGGAACGTGAGCTCTTGTCCGTTTCGTCGTTGAGGTTGGACAAGGACGGCTGGTCACGGGTGCGTAATGGTCCTCAATCGCTGGGGCGGGCGAACAGGCCGGGTTCGGTCTCGGCGAGGATGCCGCGGCTGACCAGGCGCTTCAGTTTCGAGCGGATGCCTTCGGTGTTCTTCGGGAGGATCGGCAGGTCGAGGGCTTGGCAGAGGTCGCGGGCGCGCATCGGCCGGTCGGCGTCGGTCAGGGTGGTGAGGATCTGCTGGTAGGCGGGGTGGTCCGGGATATCGGGCCGGTCCGGCTCGGTGGCGGGTGCGGGCGGCGTGAGCGTGAGGAGGGTCTTGCGGGTGATGCGCAGGTTCTCGCTCTCCGCCTCGATCTCGCCCAACTGCCCGGTGAGCTCCTCGATGCGTGTCCTCAGCTGCTCCGCTTGGGCAGCGAGTTCACGCTCCCGTGTCTCGATGTGTTCCAGGATGGGTGTGACCTGCGGGTTCTCGCTCATGCGGTCCTCCAGGAGGAGATCGTGCGGCCGGTGAGGCGGCGGCTCATGACGGAGGTCATCGCCCACAGGACGCGGGAGCGGGAGGAGGTGGGACGGTGTTCGTAATCGCGGACGAGACGGCGGTAGAACATCAAGATCCCGTTTGTCTGCTCCACGATCCATCGCTTCGCCTGCGGGACGAATCCGCGCTGGTACGGGTTGCGTTCGACGATCTCGACGTCGATGCCCAGGTTCTTGCCGTGCTCGACGACCTTGTTCTTGAAGCCCCGGTCGACCAGGGCCTTGGTCACCGTGTCGCACTGGGCGGCGACACCGTCCAGGAGCGCGATGCCGGCGGTGTTCTCGTGCGCGGAGGCGGGCAGGACGACGCAGTCGATGACGAGGCCCGATACATCTACGGCCAGGCATCTCTTCCTGCCTGGCACCCGCTTCGAAGCGTCCTTGCCGGTCGTTGCGGCGGGGACGCCGACGGCGGCGTGGACGCTCTGGGTATCCAGGATCACCAGGCTCGGGTCGGCTAACCGCCGCCTCTTCTCCCGAAGTTGCCATCGGAGCAGATCGTGGATGGTCTGGTCGGTGCCGTCATCGCGCCACTTGTAGAAGTAGTACTTCACCGCGCCGGCGGGCGGCAGGTCATGGGGCAGCAGTCCCCACTGGCAACCGCTTCGGTTCTGGTACAAGATCGCGTTCACGATTTCCCGCATCTCGTATCCGCCCTGGTGGCCGCTGACCGACGGATGCGCGGCCTTCCAGGCTGTGATCACGGGCTCGACCAGGACCCACTGCTCATCGGAAACGTCGCTCGAATACGGCTTGTGCATGCTCATGCCACAACTCAAGCGAACACCGAACGCCCGACCGGCAACCATGCACCAACCTCACACCATCGAGCGATAATAAACCGGACAGAAGGTCACGGTTCCGCACTCTCACAGCACGAGAATCGGATAAATGTGTTGGCGTCATAGTCTGCTCCCGGGGGTCGGGCTGACCGGCCGCTGCACGGTGTGCGGCTCGATTCGGGTGCCGGCTGACGCCCGACCTTCGCGCTTGTCTGCGTAGGAGTTGGCGTATTCGCGACTACGCCTTGGGACAGTCGGCTGCGCTTATCGGGGGGTTGCCTCGTCCACGAGCGCCGTCAGCTTGCTCACAGGCATCGATCCGGCTTGCCTCCGCTCCCGGGCGAACGTATTCGCGACGCGTTGGAGGGTGTCGTTCACCGGAGTCGGTACGCCGTACAGGCGGCCCAGGAGGGCGATCTCGCCGTTGAGGTAGTCGGCCTCGATGGTGCCGGTGCCGCGGGCGAGGCTCTGCCAGGAGGAGCCTCCGCCTCGTTGGGCGCCCTCGAGGGGCGTGAGGCGGATCCGGTCACCGCGGGCTTCCTTTTGTTCCTGGTCGTCTGTCGCCGTGATGCCCGCCGCCTTGAGCACCGCCTCGCCCTCCTCCTGGGCTCGGTTGAGGAGCGCGATGCTTGCACCGGAGGTGACCGGCCCGGTGGTGGCCTCAAGGGCGTTGATCACGTTGGCGAGGAGTTTGCCGTACTTCCAGCGCATCACGTCGGGCACGACGGGTGCGAGCAGCTTGGTCTCCTCCAGGTCGGCCGCGATGTTCCGGGCCGTCTCGTCGATGCCCGTCGGGTAGCGGCCGATGTGCAGGATGCCGGTGAAGGGGGTGCCTGCGGCGGATACGGCGCCGGGCTCGACGTAGGTCGAAGGCAGCCAGACGCACATTCCGTAGACGTGGCGGAAGCGGCGCAGGGCCATGCGTTCGCTCTCGACGCCGTTTTGTGCGCAGATCAGCGGAAGTCGCTCGGCAGCCGTGCCGCCGCCGGCCACCGGGCGGTGGCGCCGGACATCGAGGGCTGCCTCGCTGTCCTGCGTCTTCACGGCGAGGAACAGCACGTCGTCCGGACGCAGTTCGCCCAGTTCCTCCGGGCGCTGGATGACGGGCAGTTGGTGGGTACGGGTTCCGTCGGGTGTCGTCACACGCAGGCCGCGCTCGCGCAGTGCTGTGTAGTGGGCGCCGCGAGCGACGAGCACCACGTCGTGCCCCACCTCCGCGAGCCGGACACCCACGGTGCCGCCGATCGCGCCTGCTCCGATGATGATGTAGCGCATGGGATCAAGCCTTCTTGTTGCGGTTGTGCGAGGCGACAGCGGTTGAGACGGCAGCGCCCAGGGACAGGACGGATGCGAATCCGATCATCGCGGCTTCGATGCCGATGTGGTCGATGGCGATGCTGAAGATGATGGCCGGCACGCCTATGCCGATGTAGGCGATGACGAAGTACACGGCGAGCACCCCTGCGCGGGAGTCGGGGGCGGCCGCCGACATGGCGCGGTCGATGGCGCCCTTGAACAGCAGACCGGAGCCTGCCCCCGACAAGGAGACAGCGACCAGATAGAGCCAGAGCGCGGGGTGGTTCAGGGAGTACGCGCACAGAGCGAGACCGGTGGGGAAGGCCAGGCAGCCCAGGCGGAGGATGCGCGGCAGGGGCAGACGCCCGAGCACCAGTTGGGCGGCCGCCGCGGAGGCGAACATGAGGAAGACCGCCACCCCTGCGACCAGGTGGGAGTCGATGCGCAGCGTGTCCTGGAGCACCTTGGAGCCCAGCGCGGAGGTCAGACCGAAGTTCGCGAAGGCGTTGGCGCCCAGCATTCCGGCGGCGCCGAAGGCCACCCCGCTCCCGGGCCGCAGCGCGAACCGGGCGGCCGGGCGGGAGGTGCGCGGCTTGCGGTCCACGGTCTCCGGCGTGGCGAGTACCAGCAGCAGGCACACCGTCAGCGCGACGGAGCAGAGCGCCGGGGCGATGGTCAGCGGCGCCGGCAGCCACTGCGCGACGATCCCGGCGACCAGAGGGCCCGCGGCCAGTCCGCCGAGGTTGGCCGCGGTCGCCACGATGCCGGGCAGCGGCGACCCTGCCTGCTCCGGCCGGGCCCGACGGTGGAGGTCGTGCAGATACGTCGTCGCTGTCGAGGCCATGGTCCCCATCGCGAGACCGGTGAGAACCCTGCCGACGATCAGGCCCGGCAGGGATTGCCAGGTGATCATTACGACCGAGGCGATGATGCCGATCGCGAGCGCCGGCGCGACGACGCGACGGCGCCCGAGGCGGTCCGAGAGATGTCCCAGGCCGAGAAACGCACCGACGGCGCCCACGACCATCGAGGCGTAGGCCACGGTCACCATGGTCGCGCCGAAGTGGTCCCGCGCCGCGTACAGCTGCCACAGCGGGGTCGGAACGGTGCCGAAGGTCATCAGGACGGCGAAGGCCGTGGCCACGAACCAGAATCCGGCGGCGTACGAGGCGCGCCGGTTCCGGCCGCCCCGGGTCGGGGTCTCGCCGGGGAGGGCGGGTGGGTCACGGCCGCGGGGGCTGGCTGGGAGGCGCCTCGGCTGAGCGGCGTTTGGACGGTGGACATGCAGACTCCGTGTTCATTACAGGGCAAGGGATGTGTGAGGTGTCGCGGCGCGGTTTGGAGAGTTGCTACGGCTGGTCGGGGCGAGGAGGCGTCCCGCGCGGCCGCCGCCTTTGCGCAGCAAGGGCGGAGGGGTTGTGTGGCGGCGGGACGAGGGTGAAGACGCGCAGGAAGAACTGGGCGAGCGGCCCGATCGACAGGGCGTACAGGAGAGTGCCGACGCCCACGGTGCCGCCCAGAGCGAAGCCCGCGGCGACGACCACGACCTCGACAGACGTCCGCATCAGACGGATCGAGCGGCCGGTGAGCCGATGCAATCCCGTCATCAGACCGTCCCGCGGACCGGGGCCGAACCGTGCCGTGATGTAGAGACCGGTCGCCACGCCGTTCAGTACGATCCCGGCGACCAGCACCGCGCCACGAACCGGCAGCCTGTGCAGATGCGGCAGCAGAGCGAGGGTGCCGTCCATCGCCAGGCCGACGACGAAGACGTTGGAGACGGTGCCAAGGCCGGGGCGCTGTCTGAGCGGGATCCACAGCAGCAGCACGACAGCGGCGACGATGATCGACACTACGCCGATGGACAGCCCGGTCAGCTCGGCCAGCCCTTGGTGGAGCACGTTCCACGGCTCAAGGCCGAGACCGGACGCCACGAGCAGTGCCGAGCTCGCGCCATACAACGCCAGACCGGCATACAGCCGCAGCAGGCGACGGCCGAGCCGGGCTTTCGTACCGGACGTGGGGTGCCTCATGGCAGCGGACCAATCCACGACGCTTCTCCCGGTTCTCCACATGCTCAGTGACTTCTCCATAGTCGCCACCAGCAAGAATCACTGCAAACGATTGTTTTTGCTGAGAGCCATCATTCAGAGTGATACTGATGGAATGGAACTACGACAGCTGGAGCACTTCATTGCCGTGGCCGAAGAACTGAGCTTCACGCGCGCAGCCCACCGCCTGCACGTCGTGCAGTCCGGGGTCTCCGCCGCCATCCGGGCCCTGGAACGCGAGCTGGGCTGCCAGCTGTTCGAGCGCTCCTCACAGGGCGTCGGGCTCACCGGAGCCGGCGCGGCTCTCCTCCCGGAGGCACGTGCCACCCTGCACGCCGCACAGGTGGCCCAGGATGCGGTACGGGATGCGCAGGGCACGCTGCGCGGCACGGTGAACGTCGGCGCCATGGCATCGGTCCAGGTCGTCGACCTGCCCGCCCTCCTTGGGCAACTCCACGCCCTTCACCCGGCGGTCGAGGTCCGGCTGCGATTCTCGACGACCGGCTCGTCGGGCTTTTCCCAGGCACTGCTCAACGGCGACCTGGACGTGGCCTTCCTGGCGCTGCCGGGGCACCGGCCGGCTGGGATCGATGCGCGCGAGCTGAGCTCCGTGCCCCTGGCCCTCGTCGCCCCCAGAGGCCACCGTCTGGCAGCGCGTCAGGACGTGACGCTCGCCGACCTCCACGACGAATCGTTCGTGGACTCCCCACCCGGCCATGGCAACCGCGAAGTGGTCGACCGCGCATTCGCCACTGCCGGGATCGAACGCAAAGTGGCCTTCGAAATCCCCGACTTTACGATGGCGGCGGCTCTCGTCCGCAACGGACTCGGCCTGGCTTTCCTGCCCGCCTTCGCGGTCCCCCGCACACCGGAACTACGGCTACTCGACGTACACGGCTCCGACCTGCGCTGGACCACATACCTGGGCACCGCCACGAACCGCCGCCCGAGCTCGGCACTGCAAGCGCTTCTGGACCTCGTAGACAGCCACGTACTTTCCACATGACCGACTGCGGCATCTTCATCGGCATACCCTCGTGATCATCATGCCGTCGCCCGTCAGGAATATGGGGCACTTTGAGAGTGCGGAACCGTGACCTTCTGTCCGGTTTATTATCGCTCGATGGTGTGAGGTTGGTGCATGGTTGCCGGTCGGGCGTTCGGTGTTCGCTTGAGTTGTGGCATGAGCATGCACAAGCCGTATTCGAGCGACGTTTCCGATGAGCAGTGGGTCCTGGTCGAGCCCGTGATCACAGCCTGGAAGGCCGCGCATCCGTCGGTCAGCGGCCACCAGGGCGGATACGAGATGCGGGAAATCGTGAACGCGATCTTGTACCAGAACCGAAGCGGTTGCCAGTGGGGACTGCTGCCCCATGACCTGCCGCCCGCCGGCGCGGTGAAGTACTACTTCTACAAGTGGCGCGATGACGGCACCGACCAGACCATCCACGATCTGCTCCGATGGCAACTTCGGGAGAAGAGGCGGCGGTTAGCCGACCCGAGCCTGGTGATCCTGGATACCCAGAGCGTCCACGCCGCCGTCGGCGTCCCCGCCGCAACGACCGGCAAGGACGCTTCGAAGCGGGTGCCAGGCAGGAAGAGATGCCTGGCCGTAGATGTATCGGGCCTCGTCATCGACTGCGTCGTCCTGCCCGCCTCCGCGCACGAGAACACCGCCGGCATCGCGCTCCTGGACGGTGTCGCCGCCCAGTGCGACACGGTGACCAAGGCCCTGGTCGACCGGGGCTTCAAGAACAAGGTCGTCGAGCACGGCAAGAACCTGGGCATCGACGTCGAGATCGTCGAACGCAACCCGTACCAGCGCGGATTCGTCCCGCAGGCGAAGCGATGGATCGTGGAGCAGACAAACGGGATCTTGATGTTCTACCGCCGTCTCGTCCGCGATTACGAACACCGTCCCACCTCCTCCCGCTCCCGCGTCCTGTGGGCGATGACCTCCGTCATGAGCCGCCGCCTCACCGGCCGCACGATCTCCTCCTGGAGGACCGCATGAGCGAGAACCCGCAGGTCACACCCATCCTGGAACACATCGAGACACGGGAGCGTGAACTCGCTGCCCAAGCGGAGCAGCTGAGGACACGCATCGAGGAGCTCACCGGGCAGTTGGGCGAGATCGAGGCGGAGAGCGAGAACCTGCGCATCACCCGCAAGACCCTCCTCACGCTCACGCCGCCCGCACCCGCCACCGAGCCGGACCGGCCCGATATCCCGGACCACCCCGCCTACCAGCAGATCCTCACCACCCTGACCGACGCCGACCGGCCGATGCGCGCCCGCGACCTCTGCCAAGCCCTCGACCTGCCGATCCTCCCGAAGAACACCGAAGGCATCCGCTCGAAACTGAAGCGCCTGGTCAGCCGCGGCATCCTCGCCGAGACCGAACCCGGCCTGTTCGCCCGCCCCAGCGATTGAGGACCATTACGCACCCGTGACCAGCCGTCCTTGTCCAACCTCAACGACGAAACGGACAAGAGCTCACGTTCCGCACTCTTAGTATTGACCTCTACCACGAACAGGCGGGAGCGGCGCGTGTCGATGCGGTGGCGGTGCAGGCCGGAGAGCTCTCCCCAGCGCAGTCCTGTGTAGAAGCCGAGCAGGCACATTGTCCGCCAGGCGGGGGCAAGTCCGTCGAGGATGCTCTGCGCCTGGTCGGGCGTGAACCACTGCGGCGGTTTGACCGCGATGGGCGGCAGATCGATGCTGCGGCACGGGCTCACCGCGATCACATCGTCGTCGACGGCCGCGCGCATGATGGACGATGTCAGGTTGTAGGCCCGCTTGATCGCGGCGGGGCCTGCGCCCTTCTCGACCAGGGAGCGGATCCAGCTTTGGACGTCCATGCGGGTGATGGCCCGCATTTCCCAGTCCGCCCAGTAGGGCATGACGTGGTTCTTGATGCTGGACGCGTCGCCCCGGAGGGTGTGGGGTTCGACGATGCGGGCGTTCCACCACCGGTCGTGCCACTCCCGGAACGTGGTTTCGCCGGCCCGCGGGTCGCGCATGCCTCCGCGGGCAAACTGGGTCTCCAGCTCGATGCCCCAGGCTCTCGCCTGGGCCTTGAGGGGGAAGGACTCGCTGAACCGGTCTCCGGCTCGGTTGCGTACGGTCGCCTGCCACTTGCCGGACTTCAATTTGCGCAGGTACGCGGTACTACTCCTTCGTTCGGAAGCGTTGAGCGCCGGACTTGGGGCGAGAGGTCAGCGACGGGGGCGCGGGGAAACAACCAGCCTCCTGGCGATGAACTCCTCCAGCCCGGCAGCAGGGACACGAACGCGGGAACGTCCTGTCCCGGTGCGTAGGTCGACGACGGGGAGATCTCCGGCGGCGATGAAGCGGTAGACGGTGCGGCGGTCGACATCCAGGGCGGCGGCGACAGCGGGGATGGACAACAAATGGGCAGGCATGCGCGGTCCTCGGAAACGGGTGTGGGATGACCAACCCGGCGAATTGGTTGAGCGGGACTGCCTGCGGTCCAGAACGAGGGGCTATCAGCCCTGTCAGGGCAGTGGGACCACATCGCTCAGGGGGTTGAGGCACGTGACAGGTCGCCGCCGCGGCGAGGCGTGGACCGCCGACGATCGGGATTTGTTCGGCCGGAGGGCCCGTGCTCGGACCGTGAGTCCGAGCACGGGAACGGAACTTACAGCTTTGCGGTGTTCAGAAGGCGCAGGATCTCTTCCAAGTGATCCCAGTCGATCTCGACGTCCTCCAGCCGGAAGCGGTGCGGGTACCGCACCGCAATCCAGCTCGCGCTCACACCAGCCCACTCGGCAACGCCCCACACAGGAACCCCCGCCTTCAGCCAGGCGTCCAGAGAGGAATCACGCAGGCTGGAGACATGTTCTCCCACGCCCGCTCGGACCTCGGCCGGACTCAACACCGCCTGGCGAGCCTGCCTCCACACCCTCCTGTATTCGCAGGACGGCAACGGCCCGCCCTGCTCACCGGGGAACAACAGATCTCCGGCCTTCAGGCCCGCGCGGTCGATCCAGCGCCTCAGGATGCCTACGATTTCTGGCGTGAGAGGGACCTTTCGGCCCTCGCCGGAGCGGACCAGCACTTCCCCGAACTCCCCGTCCGGGAGCGTCACGTCGTGCACCCGAACCGAGGCAGCTTCACCCGGCGACAGCGCAGTGCTCGCCAACGAGACGAAGAAGGGGTAAATCGCTCCCGGAGATTCCTCCTGAACCCATTCCAGGAGGGCACGGACGCGGTCCGCAGAGAGCAAGGACGATTCATCTATTGCGAGCTGCGACAACCTACTTGATTCCTCACACGAGACATCGGGACGCGTCAGCGCCCCCTGGTCATTCAATGGTCTGGAGAAACGCCGGTTTGGCTAACCGGCGATCGTCGGCTATGTTGCGCCCGCGACGCACCCCTCGCGAACCCGGTTGCTACGCAGAGAACAGGTTCCGCTTCCCGAGGACCGCTCTAGGTTTGCTTCCTTCGCCGAGTTAATCCAGTCCGTATACGACTCAATATGTCTGCTGTTGGCGAATCTGCGCGAACCCACCCATACCTGCCTCTCGGCGGCCAGGAAGTACGGAGACAGAGCAGGTGCCTTCTAAGCGCTTGGCCGCAGGTCTCGGCTGGCCGGGCACTGAGTCTCCGTGCTCGACGCGTCCCCTACGCCGAGGGAGCCTCCGCAGGTCCCGCAACCACGGAGAAGGCACGCGGCATTCCTCGTCGTTGCTGGCGGATAGCGTGAGGTCCTTGCTTCTATACCCGTTGACTTCCTTAAGCCTGCCGTCAGCGCCGGACGTCGAACAACCTGGTCGGCCGTACCCCGAAACGCCATCCCCCATTTGGCCGCACCCTCGAACGAGTGCTGTTCGCACCTCCAATCAGATGCACGGATGCTGAACGATGTTGACCTGCGCGTCAGCCACGCTGGAACCCTGGCCGTGCGAAAACGCAACGCCCATCGGCGCGCTGCGCCCAGCGCTGGGAGGAGGCCGGTCACCGACGAGCGAAGGACCCTATCGGCCACCACTGACAGAGTCGTATCCCTCACCATTGAACCTATTTGCTCGCCCATTTCCTCGATGCTTCGATGATCCGCAATTGCCGAAGTGGGCTGCTTTAGAGGGAGGTTGGGTGGCCATTCCGTCCTCTGCGCTCACCGATCTTGGGAGGTCGATCGTGATCGAGGAGCTGTACGAACGGCTGCATGCCGCAGCCAATGCGCTGTCGGAGGACAGCGCTATTCGGGTCCGGGCAGCGTATGAGCCGACCAGCGGTTCGGGCGGCAGGATCTGCCCGCCGACGGTGAAGGCCAAGTCCACCGACGCGGCCGGCTACCTGATCGAGCCCCGCTACGTGGAGGGCGATGAGGTCAGGGTGGTGCTCCTCGATCAGCGCCAGTCGCAGGCGAACCGGTGCGAACGGGCGCTCCTGGACGCGGTACGCCGTGAAGACCTGTTCCTTCCCCATCTGGAGCTGACGACGGAGGCCGGGGGGACGGCCGTATCGATCACGAGCCTGGAGGCGCCGCACAGGTCCTGCGACGCCTACTTCCGCGACTCCCAGAACGAAGAGGGGACAACGTTCGACAAGACCGAGGTCGGGGCCGCGCTGCGCCGGGCGGGAGCAGCAGACCTCCGCGCCTATCTGGATCAGTCGCCGGCGGACCTGGTGTATGGCGTGTGGGACTCGCACCGTAAGCGCCGGATCCAGGTCAAGGTCCCCCGCGCCTACACCTCGGAGATGTACGGCGTCTCGCCCCTCGTGGGTGTGCGGGCGGCCGGGCGCGTGGACCGGCTGAACCTGGCTGGTGACACCGTCGCGGTCACCGAGACGGGGTGGTCTCCGCTCGATGGTGCGAAGCCGCCCCGCGGCGTCGCGTCCGCAAGGATGTCGGAGCTGGGCCACGGCATGATCCCACCCTCTGAAGGCATCGGCGGGGTCTCGGTCAAGGCGGTGCACCGGCAGGCGACGGTGTCCCTGGCGCAACTGTCCTCGCTGCGCTTCGGGAGCGTCACCGAGGAGTTCACGGCCGCAGGCCGGGCGTTGCTCGCGTCCATCGCGCTTCTGGGAGACCGGCTGGCCTTCGGTGCGTCGGCTCTGCACCTACGTTCGGGCTGCGACCTTGTCGTCGTCTCGGAGCAGGTGGAATGGGTGCAGCGGGGGCGCAACGGGGTGCCGGTGACGGAGCCGATGGAGTGCACGACGTCCCGCGATGCACAGGCGCTGTTCGAGATCGCTCTGGAACGGGCCCGTAAGTCCGGGCTGGAGTGGCCGGTCGAGCCGTTCCGTGTCCGCCCGAACGCGAGTCTGCAGCAAGCGATCGAAAAGTCCTACGAGATCGCCGGAATCGGCGCGGCCGAAGAGGAGTGACCTCGTGCCGTTCCATCTTGACGTGCATCTGCTGGACAGTTCGTACCACGCCTCGACACTGAATCGTTCCGGTGCGGAGTGGCCGCCACACCCCTATCGGCTGTTCTGCGCTCTGGTCTCGGTGGCCGATGAGGATGACCCGGTCCAGAACGCTGCGCTGACGTGGTTGGAGGAGCAGCCCCCTCCCACGGTCCGGGTCCCGGCTCGGTCGGTGGAAGCCGCCGAGACTCGGCGGGCATGGGTGCCGACCAATGCGGTGGAGCGGAAGAAGCCTGGGCACGCGGTGCTTCCCGGACGGATCTCCGGCGGCCAGCCGAAGCAATGGCCCCAGCGCAATCTCGCGGAGCCGATGGTGAGCTTCATCTGGCCGCAGTGCCCGTCCCCGGGTATCCAGGCGGTGCTTGAGCTCCTGCTGTCCCGCATCGGCTACTTCGGCCGGGCCAGCGGGCACGCGCTTCTCACCGCGGCCGTGGTCGGCGATGCGGAGGTGACGCCCGTGGGCGAAGGGTGGCGTGAGTGGTCTCCCGCTTCCCGTGAGGCCAGGAACGTGGAGTTTCTCCGTGCTCCCTACCCGGGCTTCCTCACACGTCTTCGCAGCGCACATGCCGAGGGTCAGCGAGCGTTCCAGCAGGCCCGGCCCCACGCCTATCAGCTCGTCGGCATCGAGTCTGCGGGGCCGAAGGACATGGTGGTGGAGGGCCCGTATGTCGATCTGCTCCCCTTCGCGTTCCCCTCTGGGCTTTCGCTCGACCCGTCCCTCACGCTCAAAGTGACCTCCTCGTTGCGTTCGAAGGTCAGCGGCATGCTCTCTGCGGCAGGGCACGACGTGGACCAGATGATCGCGGTGCACGGGCACAAACCTGCCGGGGACCAGCGGCACGTCTGCGCCTTCGTTGCGCTGCCGTTCGTTGGACATCGCCACGCGGACGGCCGGCTGCGCGGGGTGGGCATCGCGTTGCCCCGAGATCTCGATCCGGCGCACCGCAAGGCGCTGCTGGCGGTTCTCCTCCGTCTCGGTGGCGGGCTGCGCAAGCTGTCCGTGCCGACGCTGTCCCGCCCCGTTCCTCTGTCATACGCCGGTGCGGGCGACACCGTGCAGAGCACGCTGCAAGCAGTGCGCGCGGAGCGATGGACCACCCCGTCCACCCAGTGGACGACGGCCCTGCCGATGGTCCTGGACCACTTTCCCAGAAGAACCCCGAACGGGATCGAGACATCAGTGGCGACCAGCTGCGTCCTGGCCGGATTCCCCGAGCCGCGATCGGTCGAGGTCCTGCACCGAGGCGCATACGTACCCGGCGCGCCGGAACTCCCCCCGTATGCGCTGCGCCGCAAGGCCGGCGAGCGGCCTCTCCTGAGCCGCCACGTCCGCCTGCGGTTCGCCGAGCCGGTCACCGGGCCGATCATCCTGGGCAGCAAAAAGAGCTACGGCCTTGGCCTGTGCATTCCGGTCCCCGCGCGAGAAGGAACGGCATGACCATCCCCCTTGAAGGCGCCCTGCATCTGGAGGAGTTCTCCGACTTCGTCCAGGAAGTCCGAGGACACCGGCCCTTTCCCTGGCAGACCGCATACCTGAACCGGGTCGCGGAAAGCGGCATCTGGGCCGACCTCGACATCCCCACCGGCCTCGGCAAGACCAGCACCATCGACATCTGGTGCTTCCTCCTGGCCTGGCAGCACTCCAGCGGGGCCCGGCGGACCGTGCCTGTACGGCTGTTCTTCGCTGTGGACCGACGCCTGGTCGTCGACCAGGCACACGAAAGCGCCAGCTCCCTTCAACGGGCGCTCCACGACAGCGGTGCCACTACGGTGACCGGCCGTGTCGCCCAGGCGCTGCGTGAACTTGGCGCGAGCGACACCGCCATGGAGAGCGTGCGCATGCGGGGCGGCGCCGACTGGAGCTCCCGCTGGCTGCGCTCCCCGGCTCAGCCCGCCGTCATCTCCAGCACCGTCGATCAGTACGGCAGTCGTCTGCTGTTCCGCGGCTATCACACCAGCCCGCGCATGCGCCCCATCGACGCCGCTCTGTGCGGCATGGACGCCCTCCTCGCCGTGGACGAGGCTCACATCGCGCTGCCGCTGCTGCGCACGGCCACCGACTGCGCCGCTTACCAGGCCACTGCCTCCCAACCGGACTTCGCCGGCCGTGCCGTCCAGGTCGTCAGCCTCTCCGCGACCGCTTCGGCCGCCGCGGACCGGCCCCGGCACTCGATCACCGACGCCGACCGTGCCCACCCTGTGGCCAGCCGGCGCTTGAACGCGCAGCGCCGCCTCACGCTCCTGGATGCCTCGCCGAACGTGAAGGACACGGCGGCAGCCTTCGCGCAGGCTGCCGCGCTGGCGGTCGAATCCCTGCTTCCGGTGATCGAGCGACCGGTGATCGGCGTGATCGCCAATACCATCCGCGCCGCCCGCGCCACCCATCACCTGCTGGCCCAGCGCGAGGACGCCGACACCGTGCTGCTGACCGGCCGCACACGCCCCCTCGACCGCGAGCGTCTCCTGGCCCACCCGCTGGTCACCGAACTCCTCGCCAGCGTGCAACCCGACCGCGAACGGCCGCTGATCGTCATCGCCACCCAGACCGTCGAGGTCGGCATCGACATCTCCTTCGCCGGCATGGTCACCGAGAACGCCTCCCTCGCGGCACTCATCCAGCGCCTCGGCCGTCTGGACCGCACCGGCGACCTGAACCTCGCACCCGCCATCGTCCTGCGCACCAGCACACAGACCAAGCAGAGCACCATCCCCGTCTACGGTGAGTCCGCCGAACGCACCTGGGCGCATCTGACGGAGAAGGCGCCCACCGTCATAATGTCCGGACTCAAGGCTCCTTCACTGGCCGGAGTTCTTGCCGAGGGCCTGCTCGTCAATCCTGTAACCCTGCCCGCGCTGCTCGCGGACGTGGACACCAGCGTCCTCAACGTGGAGCCGCCCCTCATCCCTGTAGTCCATCGCACCCTCGTCGACTCCTGGACCCGCACCAGCCCCGCCCCAGTCCCCGACCAGGCGCCAGCCCCGTTCCTCCATGGCCTGGACACCTCACCCGAAGACGTCCTCGTGCTCTGGCGCGCCGACCTTCACGAGACCGACGGACAGCCCGACTTCGCACAATGGGCCACCCGCATGAGCCAGACCCCGCCCCACGCCGGCGAAACAGTCGCGATCCCCGCCCGGCAACTGCGCCGCTTCCTCACCTGCGCCCCCGCCGACGACGACACCAGCGACCTCGAAGGCACGACGCCCACCCTCGACACGGCTCCCACGGCCAAGAGGCAACCGGCACCCACTATGTCGCCGGTGCTGCGTTACGACGACCGCGAGAACCAGTGGGTGCCAGCCACCGAGCCCCGCGAAATCCGGCCCGGTAGCACCGTAGTCCTGCCCGCACGCTACGGAGGCCATGACGCCTACGGCTGGACCGGCACTCGCGACCAACCGGTCACCGACCTCGGCGACTACCCCACCACGGACACCGCGCCCACCCGAATCGACGCCCACGTCCTCACTCCCCGAACCACCGGCGAAGACTCGGTCACCGTCCGCCTCACGACAGCGACCGCCCACGCAGCCCAACGGCTGCGCGTTGAGGACCCGGATGAGACCACCGGCATCGTCAACGAACTCCTGGACGTCCTCCTCGCCGCCCCGGTTTCCCTCCTCGGTGGGCCGTATGCCGACCTGGCCCAGAACCGTCTGCACCGCCTGCGCACTGTCGAGCGGTGGACCACGGCACCCACCGGCCGCACCGAGGAACAAGGGCATGTTGTCCTCGACCCAGAAGACCTCTGCCGCCTCGTCCTCATCCCTGCACGGCCGCCACGCGGACAGCGCGAACGGACCCCAGGCATCGCCGACGACGCCTCCGACGCAAGCTCGCTGACCCGCCCCGTTTCGCTGTCACAACACAGCGTCGCCGTCGCCGAACGCGCCGGCGCCTTCGCCACGGCCCTGCGCCTGCCTCCCCCGCTCATCGACGCCCTCCGGGCCGCAGGACACGCCCACGACTGTGGAAAATCACACCGCCGGTTCCAATGCATGCTCTGCGCCGGAGACAGACTCCTGGCCGAAATCCTGGACGAACCCCGCGCGAAATCCGGGATGGACCCCGCCGATCACCACGCGCGCCGCCGCGCAGCCCAACTCGCGCAGTGGCATCCAGACATGCGACACGAAGCGATCAGCGCGCTCGCCGTCACCGCCTGGCTGGACACCCGCCCCGACCACCCCCGGGGTGACGACGACCACCTGGTGCTCCACCTCGTCGCCGCACACCACGGCCACGCCCGCCCGCTCCTTCCCCCCATGACCGACCCCGCCCCGGAGAAGGTGACGTGCACCATGCCCGACCAACAACAGGTCATCGTCGACAGCGCCGACATGGGCACCGACTGGACCGGCCCCGACCGGTTCCACACACTCAACCACCGCTACGGGCCCTGGGGACTGGCCCTGCTCGAAGCCACCCTCCGTCTCGCCGACATGGCCTGCTCCGAGGAAGGAACCTGACCATGACCCGCCATTCCCTCGAACTCCCCGCCCTCTACGGCAGCTCACCCCTCGGGTTCCTCGCCGCTCTCGGCACCCTCCACCTCACCCACCACATGCTCGATCAAGCCCCGCAACTCTCCTGGGCTGGCCCGGACGCACCAGCCATCCTCCACACACACCAGCCCCTCACCCACGACAGCCTCGCCGACCTCCTGGCAACCCAACTGCCCATCCAGCCCGAGAAGGACGCCCTGGCCCTCGCCCCCGGCATCCTCGACCAGCCCCGTTCATCCGGCCCGGGCGCACCCAACGACCCCCTCCGCATGCCCCTCCCCGAAGCCCTCGCTCACCTCCGCGCCCACGCCCAGGCGGAACGCGACCACAACGACAACCACGCCCACTGGTTCACCTCGCTGATCAACACGCTCAGCGCCAGCCCCGGCAAAACCGAAGACACCACCGCACCGAAGAGGACAACGAAAGACAGCTCCCAGGCCCTCTACACCCGTACGACCCCGCTCTTCGGGCGGACCGGCCGCATGACCCTCCCGAGCAGCTGGGCCACCGCCGCCCAACACTGCATCAACAACCCCAACCACCTCCACGCAGCCCTCACCAACTGGAAGCGAGTCGACGGCTACGCCGGCGCCAACCTCGACCACAGCTCCCTCGGCGACGCCCACATGGTCAGCCACGGCAAACCCACCCAACAAGGCGTCCCCGGAGCAACCTGGCTCGCCCTCCACGGCTTCGCCGCCATCCGCCTCATCGGCAACACCAACCGCCCCCAAGCCACAAGCTGGAACACCACCACTAACGCCTTCACATGGCCCACCTGGCACCCGCCCCTCACCACCACCGCACTCACCACCCTCCTCGAACACTCAGCCATCCGCACCCCCTCCAAACCAGCGGTCCTCGAAAACCTAGGCGTCACCGCGATCTACACCGCACAACGCACCCGTCTCCTCCAAGGCGACGGACCGCTCTCCCCAGGACAGCGCGTCACCCACAGATCTCGGAACCACAGGCACCCCACGAAATGCGCCACCACTCCGAAGCGAAATGACCGAAATGCCTATACCATGCATCCATGATCATGGTCGGCCCGGTTCGCTCCCCCGGAGCGTTGCAGGCTGGGCGGGCCAACACCCCGGACTCCGTCCGGAGCACCACTGCGGCGACGTCGTCCGGCACATCTGTGCGCACCTCCAGAGCAACACTCCGGATTCCGTCCGGAGTACCACTACGGCCATCCGCCGACGCCGTGCTGGATCTGCTCACCCGTTTAGCACTTCGGATTTCGTCCGTAACGTCACTGCGGCACCCCTGACGGAAGGCGACCGACTGGCCTGGCCTGGCCTGCCAACACTCCGGCTTCCGTCCGGAGCACCACTGCGGCGCGAATATTCCGCGCAAGGTGGTGCCAGCGGTCTGGCCCAACACTCCGGAGACCATCCGGAGCACCACTACGGTGGCGAGACAGAGATGTCGCTCGTACAGGCGATCGCGCCAACACTTCAGGTTTCCCCCGGAGCACCACTGCGGCGCGACGTACAAACGAGTGTGGGCCAACCTGCTGGTACCCAACACTGCGGGTGCCGCCCGGAGCACCACTGCGGCTTGCGCTTGCGGAGGCTACGCGTCACCCTCGCGCACCAGCACTCCCGGTTTCCCTCCGGAGCACCACTGCGGCAGCGTCCCAGCGGTGTGGCCCACGCCAGCATTCGTCAACCACTCCGGACTCCGACCGGAGCACATCTCCGGCCACCGGTTGGCCGGGTTGAGCTTGCAGTCGAACGGCCAATACTCCGGGTTGCAACCGGAGCACTACTTCGGCACTGTCTGGCGCAAGAGCACCGCGATCAAGGCCGTCCCAAACCTCCGGGGTGCGCCCGGACACCCCGCGGTGTGAGCCCGTACGCGGCGTACAGCACACCCCGGTCCAACGCTCCGGGTTCCGTCCGGAGCGCCACTGCGGCAAGTCTGGCAAGCCGGGGACCATCAAACCCAAGGCGACCAACACTCCGGGGGCCCGACCAGAGCCCTACTGCGGCGACGCCCTGGCCACGCCCATGTGCTCCGGTCTTCCAACACTCCGGATCGCGTCCGGAGCACCACTGCGGCACGTCGATCAGCGCGATATCGCTGATGACATTCCACCCCAACCCTCCGGATTCTGTCCGGAGCACCACTGCGGCGGCTTTTGGCGCTGATCAATGTGCGAACGGGGCACGCCGACACTCCGGATTGCGACCGGAGCACCACTTCGGCAGGATAATGGAATTGCCCTGCCACGACGGGGCGAGCCCAACACTCCGGATCCCGTCCCGGAGCACCATTGCGGCAGGTCAGCAAGGTGGACGACGATGCCGGACAGCTTGCCAACACTCCGGATCCGTCCGGAGCACCACTACGGCAGCGACTCCTTGACCATTACTGCCGGGACCACGACACCAACACTCTGGATCCCGTCCGGAGCACTACTGCGGATCCTCGACGTCGAGGCAGTACAGGACCGGAAAGACACCGACACTCCGGATTGCCTCCGGAGCACCACTACGGCTTCGATTCCCTCATGGCGCCAGCGCTACGAGAGCTTCCAACACCCGGCTCCCGGTCGGAGCACCACTGCGGCTATCGGGGTGGGAAAGATCGTAGCGGCGACGTTGTCCAACACTCCGGATCCTGGCCGGAGCACCACTGCGGCGTCCAGACGTTGCAGTCGTACGCGCGCGGGGTCCTGCCCAACACTCCGGGTCCCGTCCGGAGCACCACTGCGGCCCCGTGAGCGACGACTTCCACAACTACGCCCGCACCCCAACACTCCGGACCCCGGCCGGAGCACCACTACGGCGGTGTGCCGAGGGTCTCGGCGATCCGGTCCGCGGCCTCAGCGCTCCGGATCCCGTCCGGAGCACCACTGCGGCGCCGAGCCGCCCACTGGCGGAGAGGCATACATCCCCCACCACTCCGGATTCGTCCGGAGCACCACTGCGGCGGCCCAGGCCGACCGAAGGCATTGCCCCGGATGCGCCAACACTCCGGGTTTCCTCCCGAGCACCACTGCGGCGGCAAGACAGAGATGTCGCTCGTACAGGCGATCGCGCCGACACTCCGGGTTTCCCCCGGAGCACCACTGCGGCATCGCCCGTGTCGCGACCGGCGACTACGATGCCGTGCCAGCACTCCGGATTCCGTCCGGAGCACCACCGCGGCTGCTACCTGACGGGCTGGTTTGCCGGCCAACCGTTTCAGCACTCCGGATTCCGTCCGGAGCACCACTGCGGCATCGAGACGACTCAGGTCCTCCAGGGCAATACTCCAGCACTCCGGATCCTGGCCGGAGCACCACTGCGGCGTTGCTACCCAGGCAACCGCGAATGCGTGGCGGCACCAACACTCCGGATTCCGTCCAAAGCACCACTGCGGCATGGCGCTGCCAGGGTTCGGCCCCCCGAATCGGTCCAGCACTCCGGATTCCGTCCGAAGCATCACTGCGGGTCCGCCTCCCGGGCCTCGGTGGTCGTGGCCCGTACGGCCAGCACTCCGGATTCCGTCCGGAGCACCACTGCGGGGTGGTAATCGACTTCGAGGGGATCACCCCCGCCGGTCCAGCACTCCGGATTCCGTCCGGAGCATCACTGCGGCTGCCTGGCCGTCCGACCGATGGGCGTCCGGGTCGGCTCCCGCACTCAGATGGCGAACACCAGGACGTCGTTCCCAGCGCTCCGGATTCCACTACGGCGCGAACAGCTACGGGACGGAAACTGGACGCTTCCTTCCAAGCACCTGTACAGAGCCGAAAGGCATCCGTCAGTTGTGGGAGTCCCCTGGGACTTTTCTGGGACTTCCGGCCCCATCAAGCGGCACGAACGTGAAATAGCCGAAAGGTCATTCGCGCAGGTCAGCGACCGCCAACCGCTCATCGCGGCAGGTCACCGCACTCGCTGGTCTCTTCCGGGACATCTGACCAGCACTCAGTCGTCAACGCTCAACGTCTTGCCCTCTCCAAGCCCCACGGGCTTCTCCTGAGCACGGCCTGCACGGGGCGGGGTGGTCTTTCCGCCACCTTCTGTGGCAACTCGAAACAATGAGGCTTAGACGCACGGCATGCGCGGACCGGGGACCCGACTGACCGGACGGCTCTTCTGCCGTGGTGCACCGTAGTCAGATCAACGGGAACGCTCCGCCAAAGTCAGTAGAAGGTGGGCGGACTCGGGATGCAGGAAGTCAGAGTGCGCGCCGGCCGGGGAGAGTCTGGTGCGGCGACCGCCGCGGTAGAGCCAGTCCGCGTCGATATTGACGACTCGGTGATCCAGGACGTGCGGAGGATACCGAGCCCCCGTCTCCAGCAGTCTGGTCGAGAACTGCGGAACGGGCGCGGGGCCCACCCCCGAGTGCCCGATGCCCGGTGCACCCTCGGCCCGCAGATGCCAGAACCCGGTGGCCCGGTCCCATCGCGAGTGGGTCAGGACGAGCGGCCCCCCGAGGGGGGCGCCAGGATGCTCGTCCGAGGGGAACAGCTTGGCAAAGTCCCGGGTGAATGCGTCCCGTGGCGCTGCCATCTGGAAGATCAGCGTGCTGTCGACGGTGAAAGGGCGCCGGGAGTCGCGCGGCAAACTCCACGAGAGGACGGGCGGGCGCTCGGCGGCCCGTTGCACAGCCTCGCACAGGAATCGGCCCCCGAACGAGTGGCCAATCAGATGGAGATACTGGCCATGGCGGTTGGCCAGGACAGCCGCCGTGCGGGGGTCGGCCCGTTCCGCGTCCAGATAGCCGAGCAGATGCCCGATGACGTACGGCGCGTGGCCGTCCCCATCGGCGCTCATGGCGTGGGCCCGGTCTCGGATCAGGCGGTAACCCCCCAGAGTGGGGCGACTGGAGGACGGCCAGCGCACCACTACACACCACGGCCGGTACCCATCATTCAGCCCGGGGTAGCGGTCGGGGCGGGCGGTCCACAGTCCCGAGGCCGCGTAGAGCAACTTCGTCGCGCTGCGCACGGCTGTCGCGGGAGGCGTCCGCCAGCCGTGCACGTAGACATGGATGTCGCTCGCCCAGGCGGGGATGCGCAGTCGCCGTGCCAGATGGTCCGCCACCCGGTCGGCCGGGACGGGCATGCCCTCCGGCGTCCGCAGCCGCCCCTGCGCGTCCAGGTCGACCACGACCGGTTCTGGCAACGCAGGCAGCGCCGCGTCGGCGATCATGAGGCAAGGTCCAGGCGGCTGTGCAGACCGGAGTGGAGCGAGTAGGTGAGGGCGAGCGGGTTGTTGAAGTCCTTGGCGAACGCCTTAACCAGGCGCTGGCTGATCTCCCCGGCGGTGTGCCGGCCCGTCAGGTACAGCTCCAGGAAGGAGTACGCGTACTCCGACGCGAAGACCTGGGGTATCTCGATCTGCGGGCCGAGAACACCGTCGGCGCCGAGATCTATGAGTGCGGAACCAAGGTGCTCGACGTCCGAGTTGGCGGCGCCTTGGCCAGTGTGGCAGGCGTTGAGCAGCACGAAGGGCCGGAAACGCTGGGGCAGGTCACGCAGACGGCGGCGCTTGCGACGCACCTTGGCGCTGTCGATCAAATCCGGGTCGGAGAGCCTGATGACCAGACGCCGGTTCGTGGTGCCCTCGTCCATGAACGTTCCGTGGCACCAGAAGTACATGAGGTCCTCCGGCAGGACCGCGTTGTTGAGCGCGTCCAGGAGATCCTCCGCCCTGGTGCGGACGGTGAGACGGGAACGGCTGCTCAGCAGATCCCGCACCTCCGACGCCCGGCCCACCAGGTCCAAGGTGGTGTCGGTGTTCAGGCTGGTCACCGCCTGCTGCCGTGGCGCCAGCCTCATCTGCTCCACCCAGGAGCGGCCGGGACTCGACTGCTCGACCTGGTGCCGGTAGCCGAGGAAGGCATCCCACGGGTCCGCGCAGCGAGCCGGGTCGACGGCCAGCATCGGCCAGGGCAGCGGGAGCTCCGAGTCGAAGCTGATTCGCAAGTCCTCCTCCTCGGCCAGGGCGTCCAGGAGGAACGAGCGTAGACGTCGCAGCGCGGAGTCGTGTCCGTCGAGCATGACGTCCAGGACGTCGAAGCCCTCCTCCGCGAGGCGCCTCACCAAAGTCCCGACCAGGGGCGAGTGAGGGGTCAGGTCTGTCTGCTCCGCAAGCGGGCGCCCCCCTACCCGTGCCCCCGGCGTCGGAGTGGTCGTGGTGTGGTCGACAATCAGGCGCTTCCATTCGGAGCGAAGAGTGCCAGCTCTGTCGAGCAGCGTCTGAGGCGTCGTCTCCAGGCGTGCATCAAGCCACTGCTCACGGGCCGGAAGCCACGAGGCGTGGGACATGAGGGTCAGCCCGCCGTGCCCCGATTGACGGACCACGATCCTCAGATCACGCGGTGCGCCGACGCCCGGGACCGGCTCGGGGCGCGGCGGGGGGACCGTGTACCCGGACGACGGGTTGCGCACTATCTCGACGGGGAGTTCCTGTCGCATGCGGGTCAGTCGCTCCCATGCTCCTGCGCATCGCTGCGCTTTTCGGCGTCGGGCACATGGACCATCGTCTCCAGCTCCTGCAGGGCGAAGCCCGACGCATGGTCGTACAGGGTGAAACGGAGCTTGTGCGCCCCCGGTTCCCGAGGGGTGAAGGAGAAGACGGCGGGCGGGCCCCCGGGGGTGTACTCCACGATTGCGGGGACCACGACGGCGTTGGAGCGGCAGTCCGCCACCACCTCGACAGCCGCCAGCTCAGGGGCCGGAACGTCCTCCTGCCGCTCCAGGCTCAGCTCCACGGCCGACGTCCGCCCGACGCCGGTCTCGTCGATGAGGGTCATCCTGGGCTGCCAGGCCGGCCGTGCGGTACGCAGCCGCCAGCGCAGTTCCCCGGTCCCCGGATGGTCCGCGCCGAAGACCCGCTCCCAACGGTTCAACAGCTCGCTCTGCCAGGCTAGGCACGCGGGCGCGTCGGTCTCCAGACGGGCTAGGACCAGCTCGGCGTGGCACTCCAGTGTCTCCGGATGGTCGGCACCCAGCACTGCCGCCCTGCCCGCGTGCACCGCTTCCAGCAGCGTCACGGCCGCCGCGCGGTGCTCGGAGTCTGCGAGCGCGCGGGAGAGTTCGACGGGCAGGCTTGGCATCAGCCCACCGAAGCGCTCCGCGTACAGAGCGACCACCAGGCCCAGCCGGACGATCTCCTCATCGGCCGCCAGGACCTCCGAAGCGGCCGTCCCGGATCCGTCGGGCTCCCAGGGGCCGAGAGCTGCCGCCCGGAGGTGGACCTGGACGAGGCCGTCGACATCGGTCGGCCAGTCGGGTCCGTGCTGCAGCCGGCTCACGGAGAGGAGCAGCTCTTCCAGCACCACCCGAGCCCGGTTGGCTTCTCCCGCCTGCAGCAGGGCGTGTCCCAGTACCGCCGACGGCTCCCATGTACGCCGGTGGCCCGCGCCGAAATGACGTACAGCTGTCTCCACCGTCCCCTGTGCCAGCGGCACGGCTCGTTCGGACAGTCCCGCGTCGGCGAGTGTCCAGGCCAGGGTGGAGCGGACCTCGGACGTCCACCGGTGTTCCTCCGGCAGAACCTCCTCGCACTGCTTGAGCAACTTCTCCAGTTCGGACAAGGCCCAAGCGAGGTCGCCGGTCTCCCGGATGGCGACGGCCAGCTGAGAGCGGCAGGCGATCGTCAGGACGTGGTCGGCACCACGGATCCGGTCGCTCGCGGCGACCAGATCGAGCAGTTGCCGCACTGCTTGCTGCCGCTCGCCCACTAGACTGAGCGACCGGGCCTGCTCGGCGCGGGCCCGCAGAGTCGATTCGTGGCTCAGTCCGAGAGCCCGCCCAAAGTCCTCGACGAGCTCCTCGCGCAACCGCAGCGCCTTGACGAGCTCCCCGGCCTGCACATACGTCAGGGCAAGCCGGGCACGGGCGTTGAGCGTACGGGGATGGTCCGGGCCGAGGACGCGGAGGCAGTCAGCCACCAGGTGCCCGGCCGCCCGTACGGCCGGCCGGGCCGCGGAACCGCCCAGGAGCACCCAGACGATGTCGTCACGCGCTTCGAGCGTGTCGGGGTGATCCGGCCCCAGGAGGCGCTGGTGGTCCCCGAGCAGTGCATGCAACTCCCGCAGGGCCCCCGCGCGATCGCCGACGAGTTCGCGTCCCCTGGCTAGAGTCGCCCGGGCGGCCAGAGTCCGCGGGTGATCCGCGCCTTGGACACGCGTCCGGTCCGCCACCACCTCGTCATACAGTGCCAGAGCCGACTCGAAGTCGTCCGCCTCCTCGAAGGCAAACGCGAGCATGAAGCGCGTACTCAGCGTCGACACGTGGGCGCGCCCCTGCAGCCCGTCGCGGTCCGCCAACAGGGACCGCAGACCGGTGATGGCCTTGCTTACCTGGCCCGAACCCATCCAGGCGTAAGCCAGCCACAAGCGGGCGTCCAGGGTGTGCGTATGGTCCCGGCCGCGGACCCGGACGCAGTCGTGCACGAGCGGAACGGCCAGCTCCTCGGCGAGGAGGTAATTGCTTGCGGACATGTGTCCGGCGACGATGTCGAGCCGTAGACCGAGGGCTCCGGGATGATCGTCCCCGGTCTGTTCGGCCTCCTCCTCAAGCACGGCCATCAACGTGGCCAACGACGCCTCGTGCCGTCCGGCCGCCCGTTGGACCAGGCCCAGGTCACGCCGGGCCGCCAGCGTGCGACGGTGCGTGGGCCCCCAGGCCCGGCCCCACGCTGCGACCGCTTCCTCGTACAGAGCCACAGCCCGGTCGTGATTCTGCGCCGCGGAATGGGTGTCCGCGAGGTTCTCCAGCACCAGCAGGGTGGCCGGCGCCTCCCGGCCCAGGACCCGGCAGCGGATGTCGAGCAGCCGGGAGAACTCCTCGACGGCCCGCGGATGGTCGTCCGCGCCCAGGTAGGCCAAAGCTCTGCCGTTGTACGCGTCCAGCGTCTTAGCCGCCTCTGGGCCGAGCAGCCGCGTCCGGTCGTCGATCAGCAGCTCGTACTCCGTGATCGCCCGGTCGTACCGGCCGGCCGACCGCAGGACCCAGGAACGCAGGGAACGGGTACTGAGGGTGTAGGGATGCTGGGGGCCCTGCGCGCGGCAGCGGTCGGCGACAAGCGCGTCCAACAGGGCCAGCGATTCATCGAATTCGGAGGCGTCGTGATGCGCCACACCGAGCCGCTCGCGGGTCTGCAGGGTCCTCGGATGATCCGGGCCGTGGACCCGCACGTGATCCTCGACCAGCTTCCGGTAGGCGTGGACGGCGTCCGCGTGGCATTCCTCCGCCGAGAACAGGTCGGCCAGTGAGCGACGCACCGCCAGGATGCGGGGGTGGTCAGCGCGGAGGAACTCCTTCATGTCCGTGAGCAAGTCCCGTAACTGCTTGACCGCCTTTGCATGCTGGCCGACGTCCTGGTGGGTGAAGGCCAGGAGTTCGCGCGTCCACAGGACGTCTGGATGCTCGGGTCCCAACAACTTAACTCGGTCGTGCAGGACTTCGGCGTAAAGGCCCAGCGCTGCCTTGAACTCTGAGACGGCGCGCAGGGTGTGCGCCTGTCTCACGCGGGCTGTAAGGGTCGACGGGTGGTCCTTACCCCGTGCTCTCGTCCGGTCGGCCACCAGCCTCTCGCGCTCGCTCAGGGCGCGCCGGAGGTCGCCGGACATCTGCAGGGTGTGCGCGAGGGAGTCCCGGGCCCGCAGCGTGTCCTGGTGGTTGTCCCCTCGGGCGCGCCGGTAGCCGGAGATTACCGCCTCGTAGCACTCTGCAGACCGGGTGAATTCGCCGAGGAGCCCGTGGATCTCGGCAATGTCTTCGCGGTAGTCCAGGGTCGCGGGATGGTCCAGGCCTTGGGCTCGCGCGCTGTCCTGGGCGAGAGACTCAAAGTCGGTCAGCGCGATTTCCGGGCCGGAGGCGTCGACGACGGCGTAGGCGAGATCCTGTCTGCTGCGCAGGGTGTCCGGGTGATCTGCCCCTTGCACCCGGGTCCGGTCGGCCACCACCGCGGTGTAAATCTCCACTGCGGTCCGGGGGCTGCCCGCCGCTAGCTGCGCGGAGGCGAGCCAGCCCTGACTGGTCAGAGTGTCCGGGTGGTCGGGGCCGTGGACGGAGCTCCGGTCCTCGACCGCCTGCTCGTACAGGCGCACGGCGGTGGCGTGATTGCCCGCCGAGCGATGGGCGTAGGCCAGGTTGGTGCGGCTGGTGAGCGCTTCCTTGTGCCGGGGGCCGAGAACTCTCTCCCGGTCGGCCACGACCGCCTCGAATTCCTTCACCGCGTCCACGTGGCGTCCTGCCATCTGGAGGGCGTACGCCAGATCGTTGCGGCTGCGGAGCGTGTCCTCGTGGTCCGGTACCTGGACGCGGAGCCGGATGGCGACAACCTCGTGGAGCTCCGTGACCGCACGCATCACCTCGCCGGCCTTGCGGTAGGCGTATGCCAGCCGTTCCCGGCTGGCCAGTGTCTGCGGTGCCTCGTCGCCGGAGACAGCCTTGCGGTCGAGGAAGAGGTCTTTGCAGAGGCTAACGGCCGTGGCTGGATCGCCGGCCTTGGCGTGGAGTTCGGCGAGGCGGTCGCGGTGGCCCAGCGTGGTGTCGTGATCGATGCCCCACAAGCGCGTGCTGCAGTCGACGACTCGCTCCATCGGCACGATGGCCAGGACATGCTGTTCGCGGGCCACCAACTCCTCGGCGCCGCGGCGGTACATGGCCACCAGCCCCGCGTCGGCCTCCGCGTCCTGCGCTGTTCCCGTCGCAGCGAGCGCCTGGATATGGGTCAGGAACGGTCTGACGTCGTCGGGCGCCGATCCGACTGCGGCGGCCAGCGCACGTTCCGCCCGCCCGCGGGCGTCGGGGATCTGTGTCGCCGCCGATGTCCTCAGCGTGCGCTGGAGCAGCCGGTGCAGCGCGATTCCGCCGGGTCCGATGTTGACCAGGTGGTAGTTCCGCAGTGCCTGCAGCGCCGCGTCGGTCCGTTCGGCGTCACCTTCCATGTGCGGGAGCACCGCGAGAGGCAGGGACTCGGGGGCGTACCAGGCCAGTGTGTGGAGCATGGACACGGCCAACGGCTGTCGCGTCTGGATCGCCTCCAAACTGGTGCGGGAGATACGGGCGACGGCGCGGACCGCCGCGTTGTCGCCGCCCAGTCCGGCTTCCGGTTTGTGAGTCAACTTCGCCCGGTAGTCCGCGAACCCCGTTCTGGTCTCCCGCAGGTAGGCGCGTGCTTGGGCCAGGGCCAGCGGCAGGTAGCCCAGGTCGTCCGCCAGCAGTTCCGCCTCCGCGCGTTCGGCGGGGGTGCGCCCGGCCGGGACCGGATCCTGCTGCGTCGTCCCCGGCGCGCACAGCAAATCCACCGCTGCCTCGTGGCTGAGGACGTCCAGACTGATCAGCTCGGTGCCTTCGAGCCATCCTGTACGGCATCTGCTTGTCACCAGTTGGTGACCCCGGTTGAGCAGGCGGCCGAGGAAGGGCGTGAGGTGTTCCGGCCGTTCGACGTTGTCGTAGACGAGCAGCCAGCCGGCGTGGGCCTCCAGCCAGGTCAAGGCCCACTCGGTCCGCTCCTTGGGAGTGGCCGCTCTCGCCCACTCTGGGTACAGGGTGAGCGCGAGCTCTGCCAGGCCCGAGGCAATCTGCTCCTCGCTCTCAGAGGTGATCCACCAGACGAGGGTGTACTCGGAGCGATGTTGGTGCGCGTAGTGCAGGGCCAGCGCCGTCTTGCCGATGCCGCCCAACCCGCTCAGTGTCATCGTCGACTTCTGGGTGATGATTCCGCCCCCACCGTCCAGAGAGCCGGCTAATCGGGCGAGCGCTCTCCTACGTCCGACGAAGGGCTGCTTGGAGGGGGCCAGGAGGTTGTCGGAGGGCTGCGGAGGGGAGATCCGTACGGCAGCCGCCTTCGCCTCAACCGCCAGAACCGTCGTGTGCTGTTCTGTGTGGGGGTCGCTGCTGGTACGAGAGCTGTCGCCCTCCTGGTCCAGCAGTACTGTGTGACCACGGACCACCTCTGCTGCCGCAGCACTCGGCTGTTCGGTGATGATCATCGTTCCCCCAATTGCTGACCATCTCGTCCCACGTCCCCCGCAGTGCCTGATTGCCCGTCACCGGGTCCTGTTCAAGCCTGATTTGCAAACGGATGAGACGCGAGAAGGTCACTGTAAGGAACTCTACGCATGCTGTCACGCTTACCTGAGCAGCACCGGAGAATACTGGCCACCTCTCATACCGGGCATCGTGGGCGGCTTACAACCGCCCGAGGGTCAGCCGACGTGTGATGAGCCGACGCCGTACGTGTTCTCGGCGTCGGCTTGCAAAGTGCCGCATGGCACGTCGGCTTTCGACGGCCGGTTCGAACTTGAGCCTGCTCATGCAGAGTCAGTCTCACGCCTTGCGCTCATCCCGTCGGCGAACAGGCTTGTACCCTGCCCTCGCAGGCTCACTCAGCGAGTCCTTGGCAGAGCCTCCGGCTGGCCCTTGATCCCTCCTGCTCAAGAAGCACAAAGCAGACGCCCGCCGCTATGGCCCACGACCGGCGGCTCTCCGCCGATACCCGAGATTGGGCTGCCGAGGCAGCATCAGCCCTCGCCCGGAGTAGTCGGCACGCCGCTCTGCTGGGTCAGGCTCGTCGGCCCGGTCCGCACGGCTGAGGAGCTGCGGTGCCGCCATGGTTCGCACTTCTATCGGCGGTCGGCAGTCCAGCGCGTCACGTCGAGGCACGCTCCGTGGGCCCTGTCAGCACACCCCTCATTTATGTGCTAGCTCGCCGCCGCCACGGGTCGACGACCAGGGGTGCACTCCGTGCCGACCAAGATCCGGGCCATACGCGGACCATCCGCCTGCAGCTTGGCCGAATCGTGGCCGTTTCCGCTGGTCAGCGGCCATGCGAGGCATGTACCACCAGCAGACGAAGAACCTACCTGCACTCTGCGCAGGTGGCTGAGTGAGACCGCTCAGCACCACGAAATCCCCAGCACCTCGCCGCACCCATACAGTCAGGAGGCCACCTGAACAGCGATGCAATGCACCTGACGACCTATCAGAACGAGCGTCAAATGAGCGTCAAGATGCCTCGTAGAGCGTCACTTCAGCGTCAAGATATCGCCCGTAACGCACACACCGCACATAACGCACACCACCCAAACCCGCAGGTCAGGCAGCCTTTGCGATAGGTTCGAGGATCGCCACGCACTCCACATGGTGCGTCATAGAGAAGCATTCAATCGGCACAGCGCCTGACACTCGCCGTGTCGCGAGCGAGGGCAATGTAGCCGCCCATCGCCGGTTAGCCAAACCGGCGTATCTGCAGACGATTGTTGTCCACCGTTTGCCCCGAGCGCCACTGCGGATCAGCCCATCAGAAGGGACTAAGCGCTTCTGGCGCACGCAGAATCCCCCGACTCTCCACCTGCGGGCTGCGTCGCCTGTCGCCGACCGCTTTCCGCTGTATCCCTCTGGCGCTCTCCATACCCCCGGAGATCTACCACCCTTGCCCATCGGACCGATAGCAGCCTACACAAACCGTCAGACGCACACAAAGAATGAGAAAAATTCCCAATTCGCCCTAGCTGATAGCAGGTCGCCTCTCCTGGCCAGTGCCTGGTATTCGACACGCGAACTTGCCGCCTGGCTGCGTGTAGACGCCTCGACTCTGCGCCGTTGGCGCACCGCCCGGCCGCCCCAGGGCCCGCCGTTCGTCTCCGTTTCGGAACGCGTCGTCATGTACAGCGCGAACGACGTTGAGGAATGGCTGCTCAGCCGCCGGACCAACCCGCGCCGAGACGTCTGATGGCCGACAAGGCCATCGTGCCAGTCGGTGTCCGACTCACTACCGACATCGAGTACCGCCCCGATCGCCTCAACCCCTACCGTGCGCGAGTCCGCTGGTTCGACCCGACTACGAAGCGGCGCCTGTCCCTGTCGGAAGGAAAGGCGGACGAGGACGAAGCGCAGGAGTGGCTCCAGTCCATCATCGAAGCGGCTGAGGCAGGGCTGTCCCCGTCGCTGGCCACCATGAAGCTCGCCGAGTACGGCAACGCGAATATGGACCTCGCGTTGCGAGGGCTGGAGTTGAAGACTCTCGACCCCTATCTCGCCGGCTGGCGGATGCGCGTCGTGCCCGCATTGGGCCACCTCGCGGTCCGGATGATCACCAACGGTGCTGTCGACCGCACCGTGCAGAACTGGATCGCCGACGAGCTCAGCCGCTCAACGGTCAAGAACACCATCGCCGTCCTGGTCCGCGTCATGGAGCAGGCAGTGCGCGACGGCATCATCAAGGTGAACCCCGCCCGGGTGACCGGCTGGCAGAAGCTCTACAAGCAGGCCGAGGACGAACTCCTCGACCCACGCGCGCTCGCCCTGCCGGACTGGGAAACACTCGTCGCACTGGCCGACGCGCTCGTGGCCGCCTCCCACGATGAGTACCGCGGCTGGGGAGACGTGGTCATCTTCGCCGCGTGCACCGCCGCACGGATCGGCGAGATCTCCGGCTGCCGCGTCGGAGACATCGACACCACCCAGTGGATCTGGACCGTGCGCCGTCAGACCACACCCGCCCCCGGCGGGCTGACCGACAAGGGCACCAAGGGCAAGCGGGCGCGCAAGGTTCCCATTGTCGAGGAGATCCGCCCCCTGGTCGCGCAGCGCATCCTGTCCGCCGGCCCCAATCCGGACGCCCGCCTGTTCACGGGCCCGCGAGGCGGGCGCATCTCCACCGCCGTCCTGCGCGACGCCACACACTGGGACGACGTGGTCACCAAGCTCGGCTACGAGCATCTGCGCCGCCACGACCTCCGGCACACCGCGCTGACCTGGTTCGCCGACGCCGGGGTCCCGGTACACGTGCTCCGCAGGATCGCCGGTCACGGTTCACTGACCACCACCCAGCGCTACCTCCACCCGGACGTCCGCAAGATCACGGCCGCCGGGGCGGCGCTCTCGGCCCACTTCAGCGCGCTGCGCGCACCACGCTCACTGCCGGGCCCAGTCGTCATGACCCGCTGACCCGGTCAGGGAAGGCCGGACCTCCGGTTGATCCCCAACTGGTCCCCAACTGGTCCCCAAAAATGATCAAGGGCCGGTTTCGGATTGCTCCGAAACCGGCCCTGATCTGCGACTGTCTCCAGTCGGGACGACAGGATTTGAACCTGCGACCCCTTGACCCCCAGTCAAGTGCGCTACCAAGCTGCGCCACGTCCCGGTGCCGCTTCGGACCGGGGCTTCCCCGGCCGAACGCGCACCGAAACAATACCGCACTCCACCCGGTGGTCACGAACCCGTTTCCCCCGGCGGACCACTTGACCTCAAGTGCGCTTGATGTCGGATCGTCGGCCGCATGAACACAGACCTGAACCGGCTGATGGCCCTCATGACGGGCGACGAGAAGCACGGACCGGCGGCGACCTCGACGCTGGACGCGCTCTGGGTGCTGTACGACCGGGTGCTGCGGGTCACCCCGCAGACCTTCTCGGCGCCAGGCCGCGACCGCTTTCTGCTGTCGAAGGGGCACGGCCCCATGGCGTACTACGCGGTCCTCGCCGCGAAGGGATTCCTCCCCGAGGAACTGCTCGCGGGCTTCGGCTCGTACGCATCGTCGCTCGGCCACCACCCCGACCGGCTGCTCGTGCCCGGGGCCGAGATCGGCAGCGGGTCCCTCGGGCACGGGCTGCCGCTGGGTGTGGGGACCGTGCTCGGGCTGCGGGCGCAGGGGCGCACCGATCCGCAGGTGTGGGTACTGATCGGGGACGCCGAGCTGGACGAGGGCTCGGTGCACGAGGCCATCGCCTACGCCGGGCCCGCCGGGCTCGACCAGCTGCACACCGTGGTGATCGACAACGCCTCCGCCAGCTACGGCGCCCCCGGCGGGATCGCGGCCAGGTTCGAGGCGGGCGGGTGGTCGGTCGAGACCGTCGACGGGCGGGACCACGAGCAGCTGTACGCGGCCTTCACCGCACCGCATCCGGGCCGGCCGCACGCCGTGGTCGCCCGTGTCGAGCCCAAGAACGCCTGAGCGGGACTTCCGCCGCCCTGCCTTCCGACGATCTTCCGAGAGGGATTTGTCATGGACAACATGCGTGAACGCTTCGCCGCCACCACATCGCGGCTGCTGGACGAGGACCCACGGGTCGCGGTCGTACTGGCCGAGATCACCCGCGACGGTTTCGCCGACGCCGCACGCGCCCACCCGGACCGGGTGGTCAATGTGGGGATCCGGGAGCAGCTGCTGATCGGTGCGGGCGCCGGGATGGCGCTGACGGGGCTGCGCCCTGTCGTGCACACCTTCGCGAGTTTCCTGGTCGAGCGCCCCTTCGAGCAGGTCAAGCTGGACTTCGGCCACCAGGGCGTGGGCGCGGTACTGGTGAGCGCCGGAGGGTCGTACGACTGGCCGGCCGGCGGTTTCACCCATATGGCGCCGGGCGATGTGGCGCTCCTCGACACGCTCGACGGCTGGACCGTGCACGTACCGGGCCACCCCGACGAGGCGGAGGCCCTGCTGCGCCACGCGGTGCGCGGGGACGACAAGGTGTACGTACGGCTGTCGCTGCAGGCCAACCAGCACCCGCGACCGGTCACCGGAGCCGGATTCCTCACCGTGCGGGAGGGCCGCGGCGGGGTGGTGATCGCGGTCGGGCCGATGCTGGACGCGGTCCTGGCGGCCACCGAGGGGATGGACGTCACCGTGCTCTACGCGGCGACCGTGCGGCCCTTCGACGGGGCCGCCCTCCGCCGGGCCGCCGACGCGTCCGGCCGGGCCGATGTGGTCCTGGCCGAGCCGTATCTGGCCGGCACGTCGACCGCCTCCGCGAACGACGCCCTGGCCGACCGGCCGCACCGGGTGCTCGGCCTCGGTGTCGGCCGGGCGGAGCTGCGGCGGTACGGGCAGATCGAGGAGCATGTCGCCGCGCACGGCCTGGACGCCGCCTCGCTGCACCGGAGCATCAGCGGGTTCCTGGCCTGAGGTCCGCCGCTCCCCCGGATCGGTCCCGGACCCGGCCCGCCCGGCAAGCCCCCAGGAGGGGGCCGGCCGGGCGGCCGCCGGGACTCCTACGGGTGGACGGCGACCTGGGCGAGACCGACCCGTCCGGTGCCGGTGAGCTGGATCTTCACGTACCGGGTGCGGGCGTTCAGGTCCAGCACCGTGGGCCGCAGCGCCTTGCCCGCGACATGGACGGTCCTGTGGTCCGTGCGGACGTCGAAGCCCGCTGTCGTGGCCGACGCGTCGTTCCAGATCTCGATCCGTCCGACGTGCCGCACCGATCCGAGGTCCACCTGCCACCAGGCGCCCTGCTCGGAGAGTGTCCTGGTGTCGGTCGAGGTGTCCCCGTCGATGGCGAGTGCGGCGGCGGCCCCGTCGGTGGACGACTGGGTGGCGGTGCCGTGACGGGCCAGGTCGGGGCTGAGCTGCTCGACGGGGCCGCGGTGCGCACCGGCCGCCGAGGCGGTCTTCAGTGCCGCCGCCGGGAGCTGTTCCAACCGGGTGTGGTTGTCGCTCATGGTCGAGCCGGTCCCCGCGATGGCGGGCGCGTCGGTGTCGGTCCAGTTTCCGCGCGCGGTGTTCTGGATGCCGTAATCCGCCCAGTTGGAGACCCACTTGTAGCCGAGCCGGGTCAGGACGTTGTTCTCGACAGTGATGTACGAGGACTGCTCGTCGAGGTAGATGCCGTTGCCGTCGCGCTCGGTGTTGCCGTACGCGGAGCGGTTGATGTAGTTCCCGGAGACCACCGTGCCGGGCTGGGCGCCCTGGGTGTAGATCGCGCCGCCGTCGTGCTGGGCGTCCTTGACCTGCATGACGTTGGTGATGCGGTTGTCGGTGATCCGGTTGTCGCGCAGGACCGACTTCTGCGCCTCGGGCTGGTTCCAGCCCCAGCCGACCGAGATGCCCGAGTAGGGAAGCTGGTCGAGGGTGTTGTGGTCGACCGTGAGTCCGGCCTCGTAGCCCGCCCAGACCGCGGCCGCGTCGGTGTACTCGACGGCGGCGCGGGTGACCGTGTTGTAGGCGAACGTGTTGCGCTCACCGGCCAGTTCGGGCGTCGGCGTCGGATCGGTGTCGCCGATGTACGCGGCGCCCGACGACAGGTCACTGAAGTCCGAGTGGGTGATTCCGGAGTCCTTGGTGCCTGCTTCGAGGATCGCGCCGGCGCCGCCGAGGTGGGTGAACGACGCCCCGTCGACGGTGACATGGCGGCCGGCGTGCACGGTGAGCGCGGCCGACGGCTTGGTGTAGTAGCGGCCGGAGTGGTCGACGGGCCCGGTGGCGCCGGTGAGGGTGAGTCCGGCCTGCATCCCGGCGTAGCCCTCGTCGGTGTCGGGCTGGTGGTAGGCGGCGTACGCGAAGCCGATCCCCCGGAGCCGGACGTCGTGCGCGCCGTCCACCGTCACCAGCTGCTCGGTGGCGGGTGTGACGGCCGTGGCGCGCCGCATGTCCTCGCCCTTGCGCGGCAGGTACGTGAGGGTGTGGGTGGCCGAGTCGTGGACGAACTCACCCGGCTGGTCGAGGAGTTCGGGCGCGTTCTCGAAGAACGCGACGCCCGAGTAGCGTGCCGAGTCGACCGTCGTGGAGTCCCAGGCGGGGCCGGTGCGGTCGGTGCCGCTCGCCGAGTTGGTCCAGCACGGCTGCGCGAAGGTCATCGTGTCGCCGCTGACCCCGGCGATCCGGCAGTGGTAGTTGCGCCAGCGGACCTTGATGACGGCTTCGGCGTCGGTGGGCCGCTTCCAGTCGGCGATCCCGGTGGCCTTCGCGCCGGTCATGCCGGTCTTGGTGGCGTCGCAGACGCTGGCGGCGCAGGCCGCGCCGCGGGCGGGGGTGGCCCGTACACCGTTGACGAAGAGCTGGCGCGGGGTGACGTTGTCGGGCACCCGGGCGGTCCAGGCCCCGCCGGATGTCTTCGTCCAGCCGGTGACGGTGCGGCCGCCGGACAGCACGGGGCGGGCGCCGGGTGCGGCTGTCCAGGTGGTGCCGGAGTCGGCTGCGGTCAGCTTCAGGGCCGCGTCGCGGGTGTACGTACCCCCGGCGAGCCGCACGGTCACGTCCTGCCCGTGCAGGGTGCGGGCCTTGTCGCGGGCGCCGTCCAGGGAGCAGGGGCGGCTGTGGGTGCAGGACGATCCGGCGCCGTGCGGGGCCGCGTACAGGGTGTCGCCGTGGGCGGGGCGGGCGGCCTGCGCGAGCGGTGCGGTGGCGAGCAGCGCGGCGACGGCGGCGAGTGCGGTGCCGATACGCCGGGCGGTGGGCCGGTGACCGGCCGGGGGTCGGGTGGTGCGGCGGTTCATGCGGCGGCCTTCCAGTCGGGGTGGCCCGGCATCGGCGGGTTGGTGGCGCCGAACAGCCAGTCGCGCAGAAAACGGTCCAGGCTCCGGTCGCCCGTGATGTCGACGGTGTGCTGGATGAACTTCTCGCTGGTGTAGGTCGAGTCCTTGAAGCGCCGGACCCACTCGCGCATGATCCGGTCGAACGTCCGCTGCCCGACCTGCTGGTTGAGCGCGTACAGGACGAGCGCCCCGCCGTCGTAGATATTGGTGCCGCCGAGCGCCTTGGGCAGTCCGGGCGGGCCGTCGGCGGCGCGGACCGCGTCGAGCGTCCCGTAGACGGCCTTCATCTTGTCCGCGACGACCGACCAGCCGCGCTCCTCGCTGTACACGGCGGCGTAGTAGGTGGCCGGCCCTTCGTTGAGCCATGCCTGCTGCCAGTCGTGCGGGGTGACGGAGTCACCGAACCACTGGTGGGTCAGCTCGTGGACCATGGTGTTCTCGTACGTCGGGTTGCCGTCGGCGCTGGGCTTGAACCAGTTGGTGCCCATCAGGGTGAGGGTCTGGTTCTCCAGTGCGTCGGTGTAGCCGTCGTAGATGTGCACCCCGTACGTGGAGAACGGGAACCGCCCGAACTTGGCCTCCAGCCAGGCCAGATGGTCGGCGGTGCGCGCGACGACCGGCGCGTAGGTGTCCTCGTGGCCCTGCGGCACGATGTGGCGCAGCGGCAGACCGGTGTGGCTGCTGCCGTACAGATAGGTGCCCTTGACGACGGCGATGCCGAGCAGTTCGGTGGGCATCCGCTCGCGGAGCGCGAAGTGCCAGACGGCCGAGCCGTCGGCGCGCGGGGTCCGGTGCAGCAGCTCGCCGTTGGCCGCGGCCACATAGCCCTTCGGGGCGCTGATGTGGAAGGCCCAGGTCGCCTTGGAGGACGGGGTGTCGTTGCAGGGCAGGAAGGTGTCGGCGCGGGAGGACTGCACGGCGGCAGCGAAGCCGCCCTCGCTGCCGAAGACCCAGCCGTTCAGGCCGAGCCGCTTGTCCTTGCCGTTGCCGTGGTAGCGGATCTCGACGGTGAAGGGCCTGCCGTCGTGCAAGGGGCGGGCCGGGGTGAGCGTCAGCTCCTGGCCGCTGCTGCCCGCCGACAGCGCCCAGCGGGCGGCGTGGCCGTCGACGGTGACCTGGTCGATGGTGTGGCCGTCGGTGTCCAGGTTGAAGGCGGACAGGTCCTGGGTGGCCAGCGCCGATATCCGCACCGTCGCGGTGAAGTCGTAGGTGACCGGGGTGAAGTCGAAGGTCAGGTCGTAGTGGGTGACCTGGTAGCCGCCGTTGCCGAGGGTCGGGAAGAGCGGGTCGCCGACACCGCTGGAGCCGGGCTCCGGGTCGAAGGAGCGGGCCAGGGCGGGGGTGCCGATCACGGGTACGGCCGCGACGGCCGCCACCGCGGCGCCGCCGAGCTGGAGTACGGTGCGCCGACTGGTCACTTCTTCCCCTTCTGGACGGCCTCTTCGAACTCGTGGCGGGCCTGTTCGCCGCCCTTCGCCAGGTACTCCTTGGTCAGCTGGCCGTAGTACGACATGGGCCTGCGGCCGGAGACGATGTCCTTGAGGCCGTCCTGCTTGAGGGTGTACAGGCTGCCGTAGCCCTTGGAGTCCCAGGTGGGCGAGGAGACCTTGAGGGTCGGGTCCTGCTCCATGATCGGGATCATCTTCGCGTACGCCTCGTGGACGTACCGGACGCCCTTCTCGGTGTCCGTGCTGAACACGGCCGGGACGGCGGACGCGAACATCTTCCAGGGGACGGTGACGTCCTGGCTGCCCTTCTTGGTGAGGATCGGGTTGCCGTTGGCATCGCGGGTGAAGTCGGTGCCCTCGACGCCGTAGATGATGAGGGTGTACTCCTCGCTGCCGAACGGCGACGCCGCGAAGTCCGCGAGCGCGAGGATCTGCTTCACCCGCTCGGGAGACGCCTTCTTGATGTGCGTGTTCTGGAGGGCGACGTTGTCCATCCAGGCGATGGCCTGGTCGCTGAACGGGGTCATGGGCCGGGGGTCGAACTTCTTGTCGACGGCCGCCATCGCCGCCACGTACCCGGTGCTGGGCGTGTAGTACGACGGGATCCCGTCGTACACATAGGCGCCCTTGCCGTTCTTGAACATGTCGGTGTATTGGGACTTCTGCGCGCCCGACATACCGATCGTGCCCGGGTAGTAGCAGCCCGCCTTGTACAGCTTGCGCGCCGTGTCGATCGCCAGACGGAACTCGTCCGTCTCCAGGTCCGTCACGAACTTGCCGGTCTTGGCGTCCATCCGCCAGTAGCAGGGCGCCCCCGCCGACATGGCGAGCAGGTTGTTGGCGCCCGCGATGATGGCGTACTGGTCCTTCTTCGGGCGGGTCAGCTCCTTGCAGACCTCCACGAACTTGTCCAGGCTGGAGATCTCGTCGAGGCTGGAGACTCCGACCTCGGCGAAGAGGTCGTGGCGGTAGAAGCCCGCGCCGCCGGTGCCCATCCGGGAGATCGGAATGCCGTAGAGCTTCCCGCCGAAGATGCCGCCCTGCCAGGCCGCCTGCGGGATGGCCGCCAGGTTCGGATAGTCCTTGACCTTCTCACCGGCCAGGAACGGCGTCAGATCGGCGCACTTGGCCGCGAAGAAGGCCGCCTTGTTGTCGACGCCGCCGGTCTCCGGATACATGAAGAGGTCGGGCAGGGTGTCGCTGGCGACCATGGTGGTGAACTTGGTCGAGTAGTCGTCGGTCGGGACGGCGGTGACGTCGACCTTCCCGCCGAGCAGCTTCTCGATCGCCTGCCAGGCGGCGTTCTTGCCGCGCGCCGGAGGGGGCGGCGAGAAGGTCTCCATCGCCGCCGATATCGGCTTCGCGCCCTTGAGTACCTGGCCCTTGGTGGCGCGCGGTGTGGTCGCCGGGTACTTGTAGAACGCCTGCGGCACACCCGCGGCCGTGCCCGGCAGGTCGGGCTTGAGGCCGATGTTGCGCACCGCGGTGGCCGGCAGCAGGCTCGCGCTCTTGGTCTCGGCCTTGGCCGCGGTACCGCCGTCGCCGCAGGCGGCGAGCAGCGGGGTCGCGGCGAGGCCGAGGCCAAGACCCGCGCCCATACGGAAGAGGGCTCTGCGGTTGATCGAGGTGGAGCTCGGCACGGACATCTCCTTGAGAGAAGGGAGGGAAGGCCGGGGGGTGGCGGGGGCTGCTCGGCCGACGCGGGCCGGCCGCTCAGCCGACGGGGCTGTTCAGCCCTTGATGGCGCCGGTGAGCACGCCCTTGGTGAAGTAGCGCTGGACGAACGGGTAGACGAGCAGGATCGGTACGACGGCGACCACCAGGACACCCATCTGCACGGCCTCCTGCGGGGCGACGCTCTCGCCCGCCGCCGCGCCGCTGAGACTCTGGCCCTGGAGGACGAAGGTGCGCAGCACCATGGGCAGCGGCCACTTGTCGGAGTCCTGGAGGTACAGCAGCGAGTTGAAGAAGGCGTTCCAGTACGCCACGGCGTAGAAGAGGCCCACGACCGCGATGACCGCCTTGGAGAGCGGCAGGACGACCTGGAGCAGGATGCGGAAGTCCCCGGCGCCGTCGACGCGCGCCGCGTCGTACAGCTCCTCCGGCAGGTTCATGAAGAAGGCGCGCAGCACGACCAGGTTGAAGGCGCTCATCAGGGTGGGGATGACGAGAGCGGCGTAGGTGTTGTAGAGGCCGAGCTGGTTGACCAGCAGGAAGTTCGGGATGATGCCGGCGTTGAAGAGCATGGTGAACAGGGCCGTCATCAGGATGAAGCGGGATCCCGTGACATTGCGGCGGGAGAGCCCGTACGCCATGCCGATGGTGGCCAGCAGGCTGGCCGCCGTACCGAAGACGGTGATGCCGACACTCACCAGCAGCGCCCGGGACACGACACCGCCGGTGAAGATGGTGCGGTAGGCGTCGAGCGTGGGGTGGTCGGGCCACAGGACGAGACCGGTCGACTTGATGATGTCGGTCTGCGAGGCGAAGCTCGTGCCGATCACACCGAGCAGCGGATAGGCCACGGCGACCACGACCAGGACCAGGACGATGCCCTTGCCGGTGAGGCCGAGGCGCGTCGGCCGCTCCATCCACGGCGGGCGGCCGTCCGACGGCCTGATCACGGGCGCGGCCGCGAGCGGCGCTGCCGTGACGGGGGCTTTCGCCGGTGACTTCTCAGCTGTCCGCACCGCGGTACACCCCTTCGTGGCCGAGACGGTGGGCGAACTTGTTCGCGCCCAGGACGAGGACGGTTCCCACGACTGCCTTCACCAGGCCGACAGCCGCCGAGATGCCCCACTGGTTGTCCTTGATGCCGTGGTAGTAGACGTAGGTGTCGAGCACTTCGCCGGAGCCGGGGCCGACCGCGTCGCGCTGGAGCAGGATCTGCTCGAAGCCGACGGAGAGGATCTGGCCGAGGTTCAGGATCAGCAGCAGGATGATCACCGGGGCGATACCGGGGAGGGTGACGTGCCACAGCCTGCGCCAGCGGTTCGCCCCGTCGATGGCCGCGGCCTCGTACTGCTGTTTGTCGATGCCGAGCAGCGCGGCGAGGATGATGATCGTCCCCCAGCCCGCGTCCTTCCAGATGGACTGGAGGGCGATCAGCCAGGGGAAGGCGTTGGGGTCGCTCATCATGTCGTAGCGGGGCAGGCCCAGATCACCGAGGAGGTCGGGCAGCAGCCCGGCGCCGCCCAGCACCTGCTGGAAGATCGAGACGATGATGACCCAGCCGATGAAGTGCGGCAGATAGACGACGCTCTGGATGAACCGGCGGAGCTTGTCGCTGACGATGCTGTTGAGCAGCAGCGCGAGCGCGATCGGCACCGGGAAGAAGAAGATCAGCTGGACGAAGGCGATCTCCACCGTGTTCACGGTCGCCGACCAGAAGGCCGGGTCGGCGAAGGCGCTGGAGAAGTTGGCGAAGCCCGTCCACGCGCTGTGCATATAGCCGAGGTACGGCTGGTAGTCCTGGAAGGCCACCATGTAGCCGAGCAGCGGGATGTAGTGGAACACCACGAAGTACAGCAGCCCGGGCAGGGTCAGCAGCAGCATCACCTTGTCGCGCTTGATCCGCTGCCACAGGGACAGCCGGTGCTGGGCGACGACGGGTGGAGATGGTGCTTGGGACTTCCTGCGCCGCTTGTCCAGCGGCATCGGAGGTGCTGTTTCAGCCATGGTGCAGTCCTGTTCGGCTGGGGTGGCGCAGAGCGAGCCTTCTGCCGCCGCAACGTAGTAAGCGGTTAACCCCACCGTCAAGAGATCCGGAGAAACGTCTGCGTTACTCGATGTTTCTGTCGATCGGATCGCCCGGAAATGTCCTCAAATAGCGGCGCAAACCGGTCAGATGGCCGCACAGATCGCTTGACGTGTGGCGTCTTGGCTCCCTAGCGTGCCGCTCATCAATAGAACGCGTTTACTGTCCGGAGGCAGGGTGCGAACCACCGACGAGGCACCGGCCCAGACCGGTACGGACGAGCCGGACCCGCCCCCGCGGCGCCCTCGCACCGTGCTGGCCATGGACCCCGGACTGATCGACGACATCTTCCCGCCACGGGTGCGGGCCCGTCTCGAGGAGTCGGCCGATCTCCATCCGCCCTATGTCATCAGGGAGTTCGGCTCCCCCGACGCCATGGCCGCGCTGGCCGGCGCCGAGGTGCTGCTCACCGGCTGGGGCTGCCCGCCCATCGACGCCGGGCTGCTTGAGCGGGCGCCGAAGCTGCGGGCCGTCATCCACGCGGCGGGCACCGTCAAGACGTTCCTCGCGCCCGAGGCGTACGAACGCGGGGTGGCGGTGTCGTCCGCGGCCGACGCGAACGCGGTGCCGGTCGCGGAGTTCACCCTGGCCGCGATCATCATGGGCGCCAAGCGCGCCTTCCCGTTCGCCCGGCTCTTCCGCGACCGCCGCACCCACCGCACCGCGGCCGACCTCGACCGCCAGCACTGGATCGGTACGCACGGCCTGACGGTCGGCGTCATCGGCGCCTCCCGGATCGGCCGCCGGGTGATCGAACTGCTCCGGGTGCTCGACGCGGACATCCTGCTGTACGACCCGTATGTCGGCGCGGCCGAGGCCCAGTTGCTGGGGGCCGTCTCCACCGACCTCGACACCCTCATGGCCACCAGCGACGTGGTGACCGTGCACGCGCCCGACACCCCCGTGACCCGGCAGCTGCTCGACGCCCGGCGGATCGGGCTGATGCGCCCGGGCACCCTGCTGGTCAACACGGCGCGCGGGCGCCTGGTCGACACCGAGGCGCTCACCGGACACCTGGTCAGCGGGCGGCTCGACGCCGTACTCGATGTGACCGACCCCGAACCGCTGCCGCCCGACCACCCGCTGTGGGACCTGCCGAACGTCTTCATCACCCCGCACATGGCGGGCGCCCAGGGCAACGAGGTCGGCAGGCTCGGAGCGCTCGCCGTGGACGAACTCTGCCGTTACGCCGACGGGCTGCCGTTCAATCACCCCGTGCACCTGGCCGACTTGGAGCGGATCGCATGAACGGCCCCGTCCCGCAGGCCATAAGCTCAGCGGCACAGGACGACAACCAGGGGGTGGGACCGATGCGCCGCCAGACCTCGGCAGCCGACAGCCGGCGACGCGCGACCGTCACGGACGTGGCACGGCTGGCGGGGGTCTCGACCGCGACCGTCTCGCGCGTACTCAACCGCAACTACCCGGTCGCCGCCGCGACCCGGGAGCGGGTCGAGGAGGCGATGCGCGAGCTGGGTTATGTCGTCAACGCGCACGCCCGCGCGCTCGCCGGGGTGTCGGGGCGCACGGTCGGCATCATCGTCAACGAGCTGATCGACCCCTTCTACGCCTATATCGCCCGCGGCGTGGAGCGGGAGGCCAGCCTCGGCGGACGCCTCTGCCTGGTCTGCTGCACCCAGGGCGACCCCAAGCGCGAGCTGGCCTTCATCGAGCTGATGCACGAGCGGCGCGCCGACGCCGTGGTCGTCGTCGGCGGCTCCGTCGCCGACCGCGCGCACACCGCCGAACTGGGGCGCAGGGCCCGGGACCTGGAGTCCGGCGGATCGAAACTGGTGCTGTGCGGGCGGCCGCCGCTGGACCAGGAGGCGCGCGGCGCCGCCGTCGAGTACGACAACGAGGGCGGCGCCTTCTCCATCACCGACCATCTGCTGACCCAGGGCCATGAGCGGATCCTCTACCTCGGCGGCCCGCCGGCTCTGTCGACCACCCGCGACCGGCTCGCCGGGCACCGGCGGGCGCTGGAGCTGCGCGGGGTGCCCCGCGACCCGGAGCTGGAGCAGCTCGGCTCCTTCAGCCGCGCCTTCGGGCGTCGCAGGATGGCCGAACTCCTGCGGGAAGGACCGGACTTCACCGCGGTCTTCGCGGCGAACGACATCGTGGCGGCCGGCGCGGCCCAGGCGCTGGAGGAAGCCGGTGTCCGGGTGCCGCAGGACATGTCACTCGCGGGGTACGACGACATCCCGGTGGCGCAGGAGCTGCGGCCCCGGCTGACGACCGTGCACATCCCGCTGGAGGAGATGGGACGCCAGGCCGTACGGCTCGCGGTGCCCGGCGGTGACGAGGACGAGTGGCGGGAGCCGACCACCGGGACCGTGCGGCTCGGCACCCATCTCGTGGTGCGCGACTCCGTGGCGCCGCCGCCCGCGCGCGGCCGCCGGCCGTGACCGGTTGCTCCGTGGCCGCCTGTCTGGGGACCGGGTGCTCCGTGACCGGTTACTTACGGCCTGTCCCCAGTTGGCCATAGTAAAAGACAGTAACTTCCCCGATCCTCTTGCGGGTTGATAGCAACCGCTTACATGCTGACGCGCAGTTCGTACGCCACTCCACCATCTCTTGCCCCCTGGGAGTCCGGATGCGCCCTGCTCACCTGCCCCTCACCGGCTCGGCGGTCAGCCGCCGCTCCGCGCTCGCCGCACTGGCGGGCGCCGGAGCCGTCACCCTGCTCGGCGCCGGGAGCGCTGCGGCGGACGGCCGCTCCCGCACCGCCCCCGCCTCCCCGGCGTCCCCCGCGTCCCCCGCGTCCCGTGCGGGCGACACCCTGCTGATCGAGGCGTTCCCCGGCGCGGAGACCGAGCGGCTGCGGCTCGACCGCTCGCTGCGGGCCAGCGAGTTCATCCCCACCGGCCGTTACGCGGCCCCGGGCGAGCAGGTCACGGTGCGGATCCGGCCGGGGCACGGGGCGCTGCCCGTCCTGCACATCGGGACCTTCGACGACTACAACACCAACCCCGACCTCAAGGCCCCCCGGGTGTTCCCGCTGCGGGCCGGGCGCAACACCGTCTCCGACGTCTACGGCGGCCCCCTCTACCTCAGCTTCGCCGGCCACGGGCAGCAGGCGGCGGTCACCTTCGTCTCCGGCACGGCGCGGATGGCCGGTTTCGAGCTGGGCCGCACCACCGAGGCCGAGTTCCAGCGGCAGCTGGACAGCATCACCGATGTGCCCTGGGTGGAGCTGACCACCGGACACACCATCCTGACGCTGACCCGGGAGGGCGCGCTGCTCTACCGGGGTGAGGACCACGCGGCGCTGCTGCGGCTCTTCGACACCATCATCGACTCGCACAACAGGATCAGCGGCCTGGTGGGCCCGAAGCCGCTCAACCGCCCCAAGGCGGGCCGCTACCACTTCAACGAGGTGAGCGTCGTCCCCAAGGGCGTCGGCGCCTACGCCTGGCACGGCTTCAACGGCTTCCCGCGCGCCTATATGGACCGCCTCTGCACCGTCGAGGGACTGCGGACCAGGGGCTGGGGGCTCTACCACGAGCTGGGCCACCTCAACCAGCAGGCCGCCTACCAGGCGGGCGGGCTCACCGAGGTCACCGTCAACATCTACTCACTGGCCGCCCAGCGCACCCTGGGCCAGCCGTCCAACCTGCTCACCAAGGACGCGACGACCGGGCTCAACTGGTTCCAGTCGGCGGCGCCCAAGGTCGGCACGCCCGGCATCGCGTACGAGACGACGTTCGGCCCGTACGAGCAGCTGGTCCCGCTGCGCCAGCTGGAACTGGCCTTCGGCGACGACTTCTGGCCGAGGCTGCACCAGCTGGTCCGCACCGAGCACCAGCACGACGCGCCGGTCGAGGACTACGACCACGACCCGGCCGTGGAGGCCAGGCAGTACCGGGCGCTGTCCACCTACGCGAGCCGGGTCGCGGGGTACGACCTGACGGACTTCTTCGTACGGAAGTGGGCCTTCCCCATCGATGCCACCGGGATCGCCGAGATCGCCGCGCTGCGGCTGCCCGAACCGCCCGTCGACCCCAGCTCGCTGAGCGACTGACACCGCCCCCGATTCCGGAACCGAAGGGAACCGCCATGGATCAGCCTCATTCCGCGCTCAGCAGGAGAACACTCCTGGCCGCCGGGGCCGCGTCGGTCGTCGTGCCGGTCGTCGCCGGGACCGCGGGCGCGGGAACGGCGCGCGCCGCCGCACCCGCGTCCCCCACCACCACCGGCGCACCGGCGGCCGACGTGTACGAGACCGCGCTCGCCCGCGCCGAACAGCTCATCACCGGGGGCGCGTTCGACGCCGCCGACCCCGACTTCACCACCGCGCTGAAGACACTCGACACCACGGCCGCCGACCTCTGGCAGCGTCTTGACCGCAGCGAGGGACGGACCGCGCTATGGCCTGACTACGTCCCGGTGACCGACCCGGGGATGTTCAGCCAGAGCTACACCCGGCTGCGGACCCTCGCGACCGCCTGGGCGACCACCGGAGCCGCGCTGAGCGGGAAGGACGAGGTGGCGGACGCGCTGGTGTCCGCGCTGCGCTTCCTGCACGACACGGCGTACAACCCGGACAGGACCGAGAGCGGCAACTGGTGGTTCTGGGAGATCGGGGCGCCGCGCGCGCTGCTGGACTGCTGTGTGCTCCTCAGGTCCCGGATCCCCGCCGCCGACCTGACCGCCCAGCTGGCGAGCGTCGAGAAGTTCGCACCGGATCCGGACCGCCGCACCAACTCCCCGTCGCTCGCGGAGACCGGCGCCAACCGGTCGGACAAGGCCGTCATCGTGGCGCTGCACGGGCTGCTCGCCCAGGACTCGGCGAAGGTCGCGCTGGCCCGCGACGGCCTCTCCGACGTACGGGACAACGGGCTCAACAGCCTCTTCCAGACCGTCACTTCGGGCGACGGCTTCTACGCGGACGGCTCCTTCGTCCAGCACGACACGGTGGCGTACACCGGCTCGTACGGCACGGTGCTGCTGGCCGGGGCCGCGTATCTGAGCGCGCTGCTCGCCGGTTCGCCCTGGGCGGTCAGCGATCCGCGGATCTCCGTGATGTACGAGGCGGTCACCGGGACCTTCGCACCGGTGATCTTCGACGGGCTGATGATGGACGCGGTGCGCGGCCGGGCGATCTCGCGTGAGCGGGCCGCCGACCACACCGACGGCGCCGCGGCCGTCTCGGCGATTCTGCTGCTGGCGAGCGCCGCGCCCGACTCCGTGGCGGACCGCTGGCGGGCGGCGGTCAAGGGCTGGATCGAGCGCAACCGTACCGACCCCTATCTGGGCCTGGTCGGGATTCCGCAGGTCGCGCTCGCCAAGGAGCTGCTCGCTGACCGGAGCGTCGTCGCCGCGGACCGGGCGACCGGTCACCACGTCTTCGCCGACATGGACCGGGTGGTGCACCGGCGGCCCGGCTGGTCCCTGGCGCTCGCCCTGTCATCGAAGCGGATCGCGGCGTACGAGGCGGGCAACGGCGAGAACCTGCACGGCTGGTACACCGGTGACGGTATGACGTACCTCTACACGGGCGACGACCTGGGCCAGTTCGGCGACGGTTTCTGGCCGACCGTCGACCCCTACCGGCTGCCCGGCACCACCGTGGACACCCGGCGGCGCGCGGACATCACACCCGGCTCCGGTACCGGGACCTACCTGCCGGGGAACACCGTCGCGGGCGGCGCTGTCCTCGACGGGCGGTACGGAGCGGCCGCCATGGAGCTGGCGGCGCAGGGCAGCACACTGAAGGCCCGCAAGTCGTGGTTCCTCGTCGACAACGCGGTGATCGCGCTCGGGGCGGGCATCACCGCGAGCGACGGCCGCACGGTCGAAACCGTCGTGGAGAACCGCAATCTGCACACGTCGGGCGAGCGGCGGCTGACCGTCGACGGCGAGCACCAGCCGTCGGGGCCGGGCTGGAACAGGACGTTCCACGGCGCCCGTTGGGCCCATCTGGACGGTGTCGGCGGGTATGTGTTCCCTTCGCCCGGCACCTCGCTGCACGCGCTGCGCGAGGAGCGCACCGGCCGCTGGAGCGATCTCGACACCGGTGCGGACACCGCCGGTTCCACCACCCCGGTCACCCGCATCTACGCGACGCTCTGGTTCGACCACGGGGTGTCCCCCGCCGACGCCTCGTACGCCTACATTCTGCTGCCCGGTGCTTCCCCGGCCGCCACCGCGGTCCAGGCGCACACCCGGCCGGTGCGGATCGTGGCGAACAACGCCACCGTGCAGCTGGTCGAGGTGGCCAGGACGGGGCTGACCGCGGCCACCTTCTGGCAGCCGGGGACCGCGGCCGGCCTCACCTCCAGTGGCCCGGCGTCGGTTCTGCTGCGCCGGCACGGCGGTGGTGTGTCGGTCGCGGTCGCCGACCCCGGGCACGGCCGGCAGGCCGTGACGCTCGAACTGCCCTTCCGGGTACGGGAGGTGGTCCGCGCCGATCCCACGGTGACCGTCACCACCGGGCGCCGCCCGGTCCTCACCGTCGCGGTGGACGGTTCACGCGGCCATACGCACACCGCCGAACTCCGCTGACGCCCGTCCCACCGGTGCCGGCGGGCCCGCCCCGCCGGCACCGGCCCCCCCTCACACAGCCCAGGAGCACCACCCCGATGACCCCGCCCTTCCTCGATCTGCCCCCGACCGACCGGCTCCTCTCCTCGCGCACCGGCTGGACCCGCGCCCACTGGGAGGCGCTCGCCGACCGGCTGCTCGACGGTCTCGTGCCGTACGCGACCCCCGGTTTCGCGCAGTACCGGCTGCCGGGGCGCGGCAGTTGGTCGGGGGTGGTGTCGGACGGTCTCGAAGGGTTCGCGCGCTCCTTCCTGCTCGCCGCGTTCCGGATCGCGGGCGCGGGCGACGCCGCGGATCCGCGTCTCGTGGAGCGGTACGCGCAGGGCCTGGCCACCGGCACCGATCCGGCGTCGCGCGAAGCCTGGCCGAGGCTGACCGAGTGCTCGCAGCAGATGGTGGAGGCGGCGTCGGTCGCCGTGGCGCTGCACGAGACCCGCCGCTGGATCTGGGACAAGCTCGACACCCGCGTCCAGGAGCGGGTCGTGGACTGGTTCTCCGGCTTCGTCGGGAGCCGCACCTGGGACAACAACTGGCGGCTCTTCCAGGTGGTGTCCGAGCAGTTCCTCGCCTCGGTCGGCGCCCCGTACAGCCAGTCCGACATCGACGGCGGTCTGGACCGGATCGAGGACTGGTACGTCGGCGACGGCTGGTACACCGACGGCGACGGGCAGAACTTCGACTACTACATCGGCTGGGCGCTCCATCTGTACCCGCTGCTCTGGTCCCGGATCGCCGGTGAGGATCCGGACGCCGGGCGCACCAAGGTCTACCGGGAGCGGCTCCGCCAGTTCCTCGACGGCTACCAGCACTTCTTCGGAGGGGACGGCGCGCCCGTGCACCAGGGCCGCTCCCTCACCTACCGGTACGCGGCGCTCGCTCCGGTCTGGATGGGCGCGCTGGCCGACTGCACGCCGCTCTCCCCCGGCCGTACCCGCCGTCTCGCGTCGGGCACCATGCGGCACTTCGCGGAGCGCGGGGTGCCCGACGAGCGCGGGCTGCTCACGCTCGGCTGGTACGACACCTTCCTGCCCACCACCCAGCCGTACTCGGGTCCCGCGTCGCCGTACTGGGCGTCCAAGGGCTTTCTGGGGCTGCTGCTGCCGGCCGGTCACCCCACCTGGACGGAGCGCGAACAGGCCCTGCCCATCGAGGAGTCGGACCAGTACACCGCGCTGCCCGCGCCGGGCTGGCTGCTGCACGGGACCCGGCACGACGGCATCGTCCGGCTCGTCAACCACGGCAGCGACCACAACCCGCCGCAGGGCGACGCGGAGGACGACCCGCACTACGCCACGTTCGGCTACTCCACGGCCACCGCGCCCGAGTCGGCGCCGCACGCGTGGGAGCGGGCCGTGGACAACCATCTCGCGGTGCTCGGCCCGGACGGTGTGCCGTCGCGGCGGCGGCGCGTCAACCGGCTGGCCTGCGCGGGGCGGACCGCGTCCTCCTGGTACGAGGACGCCGGGGTCCGGGTGGAGACGACCAGTGTGCTGCACGGTCCCTGGGAGATCCGGGTGCACCGGGTGGACGCCGCGCAGGGCGTGACCGTACGCGAGGGCGGCCATCCGGTGGCCGCCCGGGAACGCCCGTCGTCCGACGAGGGCGCCGGGTGGGCGCTGGCCCGGACGGCGGACGGTCTGACCAGCGCCCTGGTCGGGCTGTACGGCTGGGACCGGGCGGATGCGGCGGTCGCCCGGAATGTGCAGGCCAACGCGTACGGCCCGCACTCCGCGACACCGACTCTGAGCCGCGCCGGACACCCCGGCGGGCGGACCGTGCACGTCAGCCTGGTCGCCCTGTCCCGGGACGCGGTGCACCCCGCCGCGTTGCAGGAGTCGATCACGGTCACGGTCGGGGACGGCCGGGCCGGGGACGGAGCGACCGGGGACGGAGCGGTCGAGCTGGTGTTCCCGGACGGGACGACCGTGACGGCCTGACCGTGCCGCCCTTCGCCAGGACGCCGGAACCCGGCGCCGGAAGCCCGGCGTCAGAGCCCGGCGTCCTCCCGGTGGTGGATCTGCGCGACCAGTTCGGCCGCCGCCGCCTTGATGGTCTGCAGACCGGTGAGCCCCCACTGCCTCGGCACGGTGTCCACGACACACACCGCGCCGAGTGCGGTGTCCGTACGGTCGATGAGGGGCGCGCCCAGATAGGAGCGGATGCCGATCTCGTCCACCACCGGATTCCCGGCGAACCGCGGATAGTCGCAGACGTCCTCCAGGACGAGCGCCTTGCGGCGGGCGACCACATGCGGGCAGTACCCGTGGTCGCGGGCCATCACACGGTTGATCCCGCAGGCCGCGGCCACCGCGCTCAGGTCGCTGCCCGAGTGCGTACCGGCCGGGGTGTGCAGTCCCGCGAAGAACTGCCGGTTCTCGTCGATGAAGTTGACCAGCGAGTACGGCGCCCCGGTCGCCTCGGCGAGCCGCCGGGCGAACGCGTCGAAGACCGGGTCGGGGTGCTGCCCGAGGCCGAGTCTGCGCAGCCGCCTGGCCCGGACGGGCGCGTCCCGGTCGACGGGGGTCAGCAGCAGCCGCCCTGTCGGGTCGTACGTCATGGGTGGACTCCCTGGGTGGTGACCTGGTCCGCCACCGGGCCCGGTTCGGGTCCGGCCTCCGGCGCGGTGTCGAGCAGATGGCCTACGAGAGTGACCAGGGTGCGGATTCCCGAACTGGCGATTCGGGCGTCGCACAGCACCACGGGGATCTCCGCCCTGAGGTCGAGCGCCGCCCTGACCTCGTCCGCCCCGTAGCGGAACGCCCCGTCGAACTCGTTGACGGCGACGACGAATCCGATACTGCGCTGCTCGAAGAAGTCGATCGCGCCGAAGCACTCGGCGAGGCGGCGGGTGTCGGCGAGCACCACGGCGCCGAGCGCTCCGGCGGAGAGCTCGTCCCACATGAACCAGAAGCGCTCCTGGCCGGGTGTGCCGAAGAGATAGAGCACATGGTGCCGGTCGAGGGTGATCCTGCCGAAGTCCATGGCGACGGTGGTCGTGGACTTGGACTCGACCCCCTCCAGGCTGTCCGTCTGCTCACCGGCCTGGGTGAGCATCTCCTCCGTGCTCAGCGGTGAGATCTCGCTGACCGCCCCCACGAAGGTCGTCTTGCCGACCCCGAAACCGCCCGCGACGAGGATCTTCAGCGCGGTGGGGAAGAGATCAGAGCCGTCGTCGTAGGCCATCGAGCACTGCCTCCAGCAAGGAAAGGTCGGTGGGGTCTTCGTCGGGCCGGGGCGCGCGCGTGGTGACGGCCCCGCTGTCCATCAGGTCCGAGAGCAGGACTTTGGCGATGACGACGGGCAGCCGCAGATGGGCCGCGATCTCCGCCACCGAGGTGGGCCGCTCGCTCAGCCCGAGCGTCTGGGCGTGCTCGGGCCCGAGGTGTGCGGGGAGCGGCGCCCCGGTCGCCATCACCTGGGAGAGCAGGTCGAGTTGGGCGGTGGGGCGGGTGCGGCCGTTGCTCACGGCGTACGGGCGGATCAGCCGGCCGGCCGCCTCGTCCAGCCATGGGCTGTCCTGCTGGAACGGCACGTTCAGCGCCCCGTGGCGCTCGATGCGCCGACCCGGCTGCGGGCCGGAGTCACCAGATAGGGCCGCACGCTCTTCACCAGCATGGCCATCTCGTATCCGAGGACGGCCGCGTCCGTCTCGCGCCCGGCGAGTACGGCGAGACAGGTGCCCGAACCAGCGGTGGAGACGAACAGCAGGGTGGAGTCGAGTTCGACCACCACCTGCCGTACTTCTCCGCTGTCGCCGAAGCGCGCTCCGGCGCTGCGGCCCAGTGAGTAGAGACCGGAGGCGAGGGCCGCCATGTGGTCGGCGCTGTCGGCGTCCAGGCCGTGCACGGACTTCACCAGCCCGTCGGCGGACAGCAGGACGGCGTTGCGGGTGAATGGGACGCGCTGGACCAGGCCGCTCAGCAGCCAGTCGAGATCGGACACATGCGCGGTCGGCGCTTCACTCGCCATGGTGCATCTCCTCCTTGGAGAGGTCGTGCTTGGAGAGGTCGTTCGTGGTGAGGCCAGGTACGGGGAGGCCGTGTGCGGGGAGGTCGTGGGCGGAGAGGTCGTGGGGGAAGTCCCGGGGGAGGCCGTGGGGTTCGGGCTCCGCCTCGGCGAGGCTGATGCCGCGCTGGAAGGCGGCCATCAGGCCCGGATCGTGGACGGCCGGGTGCTCCTCGTCCGTCCGGGGCGCGGGCGCGTCCTTGAGCTGCGGGACCAGGTGCTGCTGGCTCCGGCGCCGGGGCAGGTCGGGGCGGTCGGCGGGCGAGATCAGCGGGACGGGCCCGGTGTCGTACCGTGCGCTGTCGTACCGCGCGCTGTCGGCGGGCGCGCCGGTGTCCTGCGGCGGCCCGTGGTGCGCGCCCGGGAGGGCTGCGGCCGGATTGGGCCGCTCGGCCTCCGGCTCCCGTACGGGAAGCGGCCGGGGGGAATCCCGGGGGGCCGGCGGCGGGGCCGGTACGGTCGCCTGCTGCGGGACCTGGTGGGCCTGGGGGGTGTGGTGAACCTGGTGGGGCTGGGGTGTGCGTGCGGCCGTCGGTGTCTGGAGTCCGGCCTCGTCGGCGCCGAGCAGCGCGGCGGGCAGGACCAGTACGGCCTGGACTCCCCCGTAGATATTGGCCTGCAGCCGGACCGAGACACCGTGCCTGCGGGCCAGCGCGGCCACGACGTACAGGCCGATCCGTCCGTCCTGGAGCAGATGGCCCACATTGACCTGGTCGGGCTCGGCCAGCAGGGCGTTCATCCGGTCCGTCTCGGTGACCGACATACCGAGGCCCCGGTCCTCGACCTCGACGGCGAGTCCGGCCGTGACGTGCTGGGCGCGCAGCAGTACCTGGGTGTGCGGGGCGGAGAACACCGTGGCGTTCTCGACCAGTTCAGCCAGCAGATGGATGACGTCGGCGACGGCGTGGCCGCGCAGCGTTCCGTCCACCGGCGGCACCAGTTTGACGCGCGGGTACTGCTCGACCTCGGCGACGGCGGAGCGCATCACCTCGGTCAGGGACACCGGATTCGACCACTGGCGCCGGGAGATGGCGCCGCCGAGCACCGCGAGGTTCTCCGCGTGCCTGCGGATCCGGGTGGCCAGATGGTCGACCTGGAAGAGGCCCTTGAGCAGTTCGGGGTCCTCGACCTGGTTCTCCAGCTCGTCGAGCAGCTGGATCTCCCGGTGCACCAGCGACTGGAGGCGCCGGGCGAGGTTGACGAAGACCTCGACCTTCTGTTCGTCGACCGTGGTCACCGCGGGCGGTGCGATGCGCGCGGCGCGCACCACGGACTCCACGGCCGCCTCCTGGGCGCGGCTCAGTTCCAGGGCGAGCAGGTCGAAGGCGTCGCCCCGGGACGGCCCGGCGGTACCGCCCCCTCCGCCGGGCGGTGCCTCCCCTCTGGCGAGCCGGTCGACCACGGCCCGCAGGTCGGCCTGGCCGCGCGCGCTGGAGCGGCGCAGCGCGTTGCACCGGTCGAGCACCGTCCTGGTGACCCGGTCGGCCCCCAGCGCCGCCGCGGCCATGGCGGCTGCCGCGAGTGCGGCGCATCCGGCCAGTACGCCGCGCAGCGACGCCGAGGGGTGGACCCCGGCGGAGTGGATGGTGAAGACCACGGCCGCGGTGCCGCTGAGCGCGGCGACGACGGTGGGAAGGATGGCGGTACGCAGCAGTTGCGGCCGTATACGGGCCTCGGGCGTCGGCGGTACGGACCGCGAGCGGCGGGCGGACGGAGCCGGGGAGGGGCCCGGCCGGGGTGGGCGGTTGCCCGTCCGGCCGTGCCGTCCGCCTTCCGGCCGGTCGTTCCGCGCTTCGGGTGCGCGAAGTTGAGACATCAGCGTCCTCGGTACGTGGGATACCAGGGCTCACCGACAGGGAAGGCAACTCACCTGACGCGTCTCCCTGTTGATCAGCAGCCACTCACAGTAGTCGCCACGCCGTGGCACTTGACGTCTAGTTGCCGAACTTGCGCGCCGAGCGTCCCGCTCTGGTATGAGGGTTCGTACGCGCGGCCGAAAATTATGCCGCTGTCGCGGGCATCGGGGCTGCGGAACGGCCCCGCATATGGTCGGGGCAGTATTGCGCGCATGACGAATATCCGTTCACGCATGACGACATGGCTGGGCCGCCGCTATCTGGCGAACATCCGCAAGAAGGGCTTCGACCTTTCGAATGCGGCGCTGCTCCCCGATTCGACCCTCATGCCGCTGCGGCGTACCGGCCTCGACCCGGTGGCCGATCTCGGTGAACTGCGCGAGAGGGAACCGGTCAGCAAGCTGTCCGTACCGCTCGGTATGAACGTCTGGCTGGTCACCGGCTACGAGGAGGCCAAGGCCGTACTGGGCCGCACCAAGGGCTTCAGCAACGACTTCACCAATCTGATCGGCAACGCCGGCGTCACCGAGGGCCAGCACCCCGGCGGCCTCGGCTTCTCCGACCCGCCCGTGCACACCCGGCTGCGCCGTCTGCTCACACCGGAGTTCACCATGCGCCGGCTCGCCAGGCTCACCCCGCGCATCCACGAGATCGTGGACGACAGGCTCGACGAGATGGCGCGGACTCCCGGGCCGGTCGACCTCGTCCAGACCTTCGCGCTGCCGATCCCCTCGCTCGTCATCTGCGAACTTCTCGGTGTCCCGTACGAGGACCGGGAGGACTTCCAGCGCCTCGGCACCACCCGGTTCGACCTCTTCGCCGGGGCCGGCGCCTCGTTCGGCGCGATATCCGAGTCGCTCTCCTACCTCCGGGACATCGTCAAGAAGCAGCGGGAGAACCCGGGCGACGGCCTCCTCGGCATGCTGATCAAGCAGCACGGCGACGCCATCGACGACGAGGAGCTGACCGGTCTCGCCGACGGGGTGCTGACGGGCGGCCTGGAGACCACCGCCAGCATGCTTGCCCTGGGCACCCTGGTCCTCCTCCAGAACCCGGACCACTTCACGGCCGTCCGCGACGACGACAAGGCCGTGGGCCCCTGTGTGGAGGAGCTGCTGCGCTATCTCACGGTGGTCCAGGTCGCCTTCCCGCGCTTCGCCCGCGAGGACATGGAGATAGCGGGGACCCGGATATCCGCCGGTGACGTGGTGCTGTGCTCCCTCAGCGGCGCCGACCGCGATGCCTCCATCGGCCCGCGGATGGATACGTTCGACCCGGCCCGCCCGTCCTCCTCGCACATCGCATTCGGCCACGGCATCCACCGCTGCATCGGCGCCGAACTCGCCCGGATGGAACTGTGCGCGGCCTATCCGGCGCTGCTGCGGCGCTTCCCGGACATGTCGCTGGCCGTACCGGCGGAGGAGCTGGCGTTCCGCAAGTACTCCGCCGTGTTCGGCGTCGACTCGCTGCCCGTACGCCTGGGCTGACCGGCCGGCCGGCGCACGGCCGGTCCCGCATCGGCAGGGGCGGGGCGGTTCGGCGCCCGGTGGTTCAGGAGGTGGGCACCGCGTCCGGCCGCGGGGTGTCATCGGCGCGCACCGGGCCGCTGCCGCGTGCCCTGCGCACCGCGTACGCGACGAGCACGACGGCCAGACTGCCGAGGCTGGTGAGCAGTTGAGTGCGCTGGTCGGCGATGACGGCCATGGCCACCAGCACGGCGGCGAAGCCGGCCATCACCACCCAGGTGAGATACGGGAAGAGCCACATGCGCAGGGTCAGCCGCTCGGGCTCCTCGCGCTCCAGCCTCCGCCGCATACGCAGCTGGGACGCACCGATCATGAGGTACATGAAGATGGCGATCGCGCCGGACGAGTTCACCAGGTAGGTGAAGACGGTGTCCGGGGACAGATAGGCCAGCAGCACCGAGATCCAGCCGACCGCGGTGCCGGCCAGGATGGCGCGGGCCGGGACCTGGCGCTTGTTCGTCGCCACCAGCCAGGTGGGGGCGTCGCCGTGGGTGGCGAGCGCCCGCAGCATCCGCGAGGAGACGTAGACCGAGGAGTTGAGCACGCTCAGCACGGCCGTGAGGATCACGATGTCCATCACGACGCCCGCGCCGGGCAGCCCGATGATCTTCCATGCGGCGACGTACGGGCTGGTCAGTACCTTGGCGCTGTCCCACGGCACGATGGTGACGACCAGGACGATGGAGCCGACGTAAAAGAGAATGATCCGCCAGATGATCCCGGTGGTGGCGCGGGCCACCGAACGTTCGGGCTCCTTGCTCTCGGCGGCGGCGATGGTGACGATCTCGGCTCCGCCGAACGCGAAGATGACCACGACGATCGCGGAGAAGATCGCGGTGACGCCGTTGGGTGCGAAGCCGCCGTGGGCGGTCAGGTGGGAGAAGTCGAAGGACGAGCCCGGCCAGCCGCCGAAGACATAGAGTCCGCCGACGATCAGGAAGGCCACGATCGCGGCGACCTTGACGGAGGAGAACCAGAACTCGAACTCGCCGAAGGACTTCACGGAGAGCAGGTTCGTCGCGGTCATCAGGACCATCAGGCCCATGGCCAGCACCCAGAGCGGCAGCCCGATCCACTCGTGCAGGATCGCCGCGCCCGCGACGGCCTCCACGGCCACGATGATGACGTAGTAGTACCAGTACAGCCAGCCGATGGTGAAGCCCGCCCACGGCCCGATGGCGGTGCGGGCGTAGTCGGCGAAGGACCCCGACGAGGGCTTGGCCACGACCATCTCGCCGAGCATCCGCATGGTGCACAGCACCAGCGCGCCGGCCAGGCAGTAGGAGACGATCGCGGCGGGCCCCGCGGTCTTGATCACCGAGCCGCTGCCGACGAACAGTCCGGCGCCGATCGCACCGCCGATCGCGATCATCGACATATGGCGGTTGCGCAGGGAGCGGTTGAGTTCAGGTTTCGGGGCCGGCGCCTTGCCCTGCGGTGGTCCCGTCTGCGGGTTTCTCTGCGGATTGCTCTGCGGTGCGGAGGAGGTCATGGCAGCTCCAGTCATGGACGACGGCGTAGAAGACGTACGGGGGCGGGGAATCCACGCGGGGGGACGGCGGCGGTGTCAGGTCCAGTCGCCTTCGCGACCGCCGCCGATCACCCAGCTGAGCGCCCGGAAGCGGCGCAGCGCCGTCACGGCGTCGGGGGTCTCCATACGGACGGTCCTGGGCCCGGACAGTCCGGCCCCGGACAGCGCGCTCGCGCGGTCCGCGAGGTGCGGGCTGTCCACGTCCACCTCCACCACGTGCGGCGCGGGGCGCGGGGCGGCGCGTGGCGGGGGCGCCGAGAGGGCCGCCGCTGCCGTACGCCGGATGTCGGCGGCCGTGACGGCCGGGGTACGGCAGACGGCCGCGTGCCGGGAGATGGCCTTCTTCACGGTGACGGTCCGGCAGCCGGGTGCGTACCCGGCGGCCTCCCGGCAGGTGATGTCGTCGCCGGTGACGAGGACGACGGGGACCCCGGCCTCGGCGGCGACCAGGGCGTTGAACTGGCCCTCTCCGACCGGCTCTCCGTCGATGCGGACGCCGAGGATGCTGTGCGAGAGGTAGGTGTGCGCGAGGACGCCCTGCTCGCCCGCGCCGGTGTGGTATCCGACGAACGCCACCGCGTCGACATCCTCCGCAAGCCCCTCCATCATGCCGAGCGGCTTGTGCCGGCCGGTGATCAGGACGGCGCGCGGGTCGAGTTCCTCGATGAGTACGTTGTCCATGCCGCAGTGCGCGTCGTTGACGACGATCTCGTCCGCGCCGGCCTCGGCGAACCCGGCGACCGCCGCGTTGACGTCCTGCGTGAGCAGTCGGCGGAAGCGTTCGTAGCGCGGTGTTCCCGCTGTGACGTCCGCCGGGGAGACGGTGCCCGTCGCCCCCTCCATGTCGGCGGATATGAGGACGTGCGTCACTGCTCCACCTCCTTCTTCGTTCCGTACTCGGCGCTGTCGGGACTGTCCCCGTCGTCCGCGCACAGCGCCACCAGGGAGTCCGCGTGGGAGAGCCCGCTCTCCTCGACGACTTCGCGCACGCTCTGCGCCGCGCGGACCGTCGCCAGGCGCACCTGCCCCCCGGAGTCGGTGCGGTAGCCGAACACCGCGGGTCTGGGCAGGGAGTTGTACGAGAAGTGCGACGAGAAGTAGTACGCCCCGGTGTCGTACAGCGTCACCACGTCCCCCGGCTCGATCGCCGGGAGCTCGCGGGCGGTCGCGGTCAGGTCACCGGCGAAGCAGCAGGGTCCGGCGATGTCCACGACCTGGAGCGGGCCCTCCTTGGGGCGGCCCGCGGCGTCGAACACGCCGACGCGCAGGGGCCAGGCGTCCGGCATGAAGACGGTACGGGTGGCCACCTGGGCTCCGGCGTGGGTGACCGCGATCCGCCTGCCGCCGGCCGACTTGGTGTACTCGACGAGCGAGCCGATGGTGCCGCTCTTCGCGAGCAGCGAGCGGCCGAACTCGGTGACGAGGGTGTAGCGGCCGTCGAAGAGCCCGGGGACGGCGCTGCGCAGTTCGGCGACGTAGTCGGCGTAGCCGGGGCTGTCGTCCTCGCTGTCGAAGTTGACGGGCAGGCCGCCGCCGATGTCGAGGCCGGTGATCCTGGCGTGGCCCAGCCCGGTGTTGACGCGCTCCGCGAGGTCGTACGCGGCACGGATGCCCTGGGCGATGAGCGGCAGCGGGCAGCCCTGGGAACCGACGTGCGCGTGCAGGCGGTTGAGCCAGGGGCGCCGGGTGAAAGCGTCGATCACCGCGTCGACGGCTCCCGGGTCGCGCAGCGCGACACCGAATTTGGAGGTCGCGGTCGCGGTACTCATGGCCCCGATGGCACCGGCACCGACCTGGGGGTTCACCCGCAGCCCGATGGGTCCTGACGGCTCGCGCCCGGCCAGCAGCCGGTCGACGCGCTCCAGCTCCTGGAAGTTGTCCAGGTTGATCGCGATGCCGTGGGCCAGCGCGAACTCCAGCTCGTCGACCGTCTTCGCCGGGCTGTCGAAGACCAGCCGGTCGGGGGTGAAACCGGCCGCCAGCGCCTGTTCCAGCTCGCCGGGCGAGGCCACTTCGCAGCCCATGCCGGCCTCGGCGAGCAGCCGCAGCACCGGCACAAGACCGCACGCCTTGGCCGCGAACGTGTGGTGCACGGTGGCCGGGCCGTCGAACGCCTGGTGCAGTGCCTCCACCGCGGCCAGCACGCCGTCGACGTCGAGGAGCCCGACCAGGGGCGAGCCGGGGCCGAGCAGCCCCTCGTCGACGGCGCGGGCGAGCGCCGCCTCGCGGGCGCGCTGGCGCTGGGGGGCCGGACCGGAAGTCACCTGAAACACTCCTAGAGAGATCGCTCGTGCACCGCGCCCGTTCGGACCGCGGGACGTTGTGCCCAGCTTCGGTGCAGGGGGCCCGGCATGTCTTCGTCATCCGCGACCACGCCTGGCCGGTTCACCTGTCCTGGCCCACAGGTAAACGATCATGGAAGGTCCGGCGCGGCCGCATACGGCTCACCCGGTACGGCGGCCGAGGCGCAGTCCGACGTCGGCCAGCAGCCGTACGGCCGGGTCGGCGAGGTCCACACCGAACAGCTCTCCGGCCCGGCGCAGCCGGTAGCGCAGGGTGTTGGGGTGCACATTGAGGCGCCGCGCGGCCGTGGCCGTGTCGCCGAAGGCGTCGAGGTGCGCGGCGACCGATTCGCCGTACCGCGACCCGTGCGCCCGGTCGTGCGCCAGCATCGCGTGCACCGGGCCCGACAGCGCCTCCCACAGCGGCTCCACCCGGTCGAGCAGCCGCAGCACCGCCGCGTCGGCCGCGACCTCCGCGTACGACGCCACCGCCGGCCCGGTCCCGGCGGCCGGCAGCTGTGCGGCCCGGTCCCGCAGCACCCGTACCACCAGTTCCGCGGCCTCACGGGACGCGGGCAGCTCCGCCAGGTCGGCGACCACAGGACCGGCACCCGCGAACAGCTCGGCGCGCGGCACCGAACGGGCCGTCGCCAGCAGGGTGCGCGCGGGGTCGGTCTCCTCGTCTGCGGCCGGCACCAGGACGTACAGCCGGTGCCCCGACCGCGCGGTCACACACCCCGGACGGTAGGCGGCCGCCTGCAGTGCCAGGACGTCGAGCACCCGTTGCCCGGCATCGTCCGGGGCGGGCTCGCGGCCGTCGTACGCCTCCGCCACCAGCACCGCGTACGGCCGGCCCCGCACGATCCCCAGGTCGTGCGCCGCCTGCGGACTGCCCGCCAGGAGTGCGTGCACCGCCCCCTCGCGGGCCCAGGCCGCCGCCCGGCCCCAGGTGCGGTGGTGCGCCAGATGCGGGACCGCGGCGCGGCCCGCCGTCCGCAGCGCGGCCACCGCGTCCTCGGCGAGCGGGCGTCCGTCGGCCGCGGCCCAGATCGAGCCGAGCACCTCGGAGCCGTGCCGCACCGCGACGGCCAGCCGCTCGGCGTACCGGTCGTCGGCGGGGCGCCGCACCACGTCGTCGGTGTTCCACAGGGCCTGGAAGAAGCCGCTTTCGCGCAGTTCGACGACCCGCCAACGGGGCACCTCCTGGCCGAGGATGGTGAGCCGGCGCATCGGGTCGGGCTCGTGGTCCATGCGCGAGTACGCCAGGACCCGCGACTGCGGGTCCTCGATCGTGATCGCGCCCCCGACGAGGTCAGCCACGGTGTTGGCCAGGCCGGACAGATCGCCCAGCCGCAGCCCTTCCACCCCGGCCGCGCCCGCGGACCGGTCGGGCACGCTGTGCGCCAGGGCCGTCCGCAACTGGCCGAGCACCTCGGTCCAGCCAGGGCCGGGCCGCCGGGTCAGCAGCGCCGTACGCCCCTGCTCCGCCGCCTCCAGCAGCCCGGGGCCGGGGCCCCGGCGGCCGGGCCGCATGACCACGGCCGCCGCCCCCGCGCGGTCCGCGGCGCGCAGCACACCGACCGCTTCGGGAGAGGCGGCCTCCACTCCGACCGCGAGCAGGACGAGCCCGGTGGCCGCCCATATCTCCTCGTCCCGCTCCTCACCCGTGTCGTGCAGCACCACGTCGGACACCGGCACACCGGTCCCGCGCGGCGCCACCACGACGTCGAGCGTCCCGGCCGCGATCATCGCGAGCAGCTGGGCCAGCGTGGGGCCGTGGTCGGGGTGATCGGGGCGGTCGGGGCGACCGGTTCCGGTTGTGTGCATCCGCCCATAGTGTCCGTATCCCGGCGCGGCCGGCCATGTCGTATGTCACTGGGCGACGGCTACCAGGTGACGGGCAGCTCGTGGATGCCGTAGATGACGGAGTCGTACTTGAACGGGATCCGCTCCACATCGGCCGCGGCCCGCAGGGTGGGGATGCGGCGGAAGAGCGTGGGGTAGATGACCTGCAGTTCCATCCGGGCCAGCGGCTGACCGACGCAGTGGTGGGTGCCGGAGCCGAAGGCCAGGTGGGGGCGGGCGTTGCGGGTGATGTCCAGGGTGTCGGGGTCGGGGAAGACCTGGGGGTCCCGGTTGGCGAGTTCGCTGAGGAGGATGACGCCTTCGCCCGCGCGGATGGTCCGGCCCGCGACCTCGATGTCCTCCAGAGCCGTGCGGCGCCGCCCGAGATGGACGATCGACAGATACCGCAGGAGTTCCTCGACCGCGTCGGCGACCACCCTGGGGTCGTCGGTGTCCCGGATGGTGGCGAGCTGTTCCGGGTGCTCCAGGAGCAGCAGCGTGCCGAGGGTGATCATGTTCGCGGTGGTCTCGTGGCCGCCGAGGAGGAGCAGCACCCCCATGGCCCCCGCGTCGTGGCGGGTGATCTCTCCGGCTGTGATCCGCTCGGCGAGTGCGGAGAGCAGGTCGTCGCCGGGGCCGGTGGTCTTCCTGCCGACCAGCTCGTCGAGGTATTCGGCGAGGTTGGTGTGGGCGGTGTGCCGGGCCTCGGCGTCGGCGGAGGCGGAGACGATGGTCTTGCTGTTGGTCTGGAAGAACTGGTGGTCCTCGTAAGGGACGCCGAGCAGCCGGGAGATGACCAGGGACGGGATGGGCAGCGCGAGCGCCTGCACGAGATCCGCCGGCCTGGGGCCGTCGAGCATCGTGTCGATGAAGCCGTCCGTCATCTCCTGGACGACGGGCCGCATCGCCTCGATCCGCTTGATGGTGAAGACGCCGCTGACCATACGGCGCAGCCGCGCGTGTTCCGGATCGTCCATCCCGACGAAGCTCATGTCCGCCTTCCCCTTGCCGGCCTTTTCGGGGTCGACGGGGCTGGGGAAACCCGGATGGGAGAAGACGGCGCTGAGGCGGGGGTCGCCGAGCAGCTGCTTCTGCTCGGCGTGGCTGGTCACCACCCAGGGGGTGCTTCCGCCCCAGGACGTGACCCGGCTGACCGCTCCGCGGTCGCGCAGGGCACGCATCTCGGGCGAGACGCCGAACGGGCACACGGAGGAGCGGGGACCGGGGAACGCGGGGGTGTCGGCGGAGGCGGTGTCCGCCCGGGGCGCTGAGGTCATTCGGTCGTCCTTCTACGTGGGGGGCGGGAGCAGAAGCAGGAGCAGGAGCAGGAGGGTCAGGGAACGCCTACGCCTGCTCGGTGATGTGGATGGCCGCAGCGGGGCACACACTCGCGGATTCCCGTACGGCCTCATGCCGGCCTGGCGCAGGTTCGGCGGCGAGCAGGACGACGATGCCGTCCTCGTCGCGCTGGTCGAAGACCTCGGGCGCGATCATCACGCACTGCCCGGCGCCGCAGCACTTCTCTTCGTCGACGCTGATCCTCATGTCAGGTGTCTCCCTTTCGTTTCGGGGTGTGCAAGGTGGCCGGGGCGGTCAGCAGCCCGGCGATCGCATCGGTCAGCGCGGCCGCGGTCCGGTCCCAGGAGGCCGGCGGCACACCGGTGTTCGCGGCCAGAGCCCCTTCCCGGTCCGCGCAGGTGTGCACGATCAGATGCCGCGCCATCTCCCCGCGGGCGGCCCTGACCTCGGGCGACAGGTGCGCGAGGCGGCGCCCGAGGCCGTCGAGCACCCGCCGCAGATTCGGGCGGGCGATGGCCTGCTCGGTCACCAGCGTGCGCATCGTCGGGTCGGTCATGACCTGTACGGACAGCCGGGCGTTCCAGGACGGGTTGCCGAGCGAGGCCAGATACTCCGGCACCGGCCGGACCAGGGCGACGACCCAGTCCCGGATCTCATCACTGCTCTCCGCGAGCGCCACGTACCGCTCCCGGAACAGGTCGGCCTGCTCACCGTGCCTGGTCATGATCGCGCGGACCAGCTCGGTCCGGGTACCGAAGTGGTAGCTGACGGCGGTGACGTTCCGCTGCCCCGCCGCCTGGGCGATCTGCCGGTGCGAGACCGCGGACAGACCGTGTTCGGCGAACAGCCGCTCGGCCGCCGCCATGATCGCGTCCCGGGTCCCTTCCGTACGGTCGGCCCGGGGAGCCCCGGTGGTCCTGGCAGCGGTCACCACGTCACCGGCAACGCGTGCAGCGGAGCGGTGAGCAGCCCCTCTTCGGCGCGCAGTTCCTCCGCGGCCACGGCGAGTTCGAGGGTCGGCAGGCGTCGCAGCAGGACGCTGAGCACGGCCTGCATCTCGGTACGGGCGAGCGGCTGCCCGAGGCAGGAGTGGGCCCCGGCGCCGAAGGTGAGATGCGGGTTGGGACTGCGGCCGATGTCCATCTCGTCCGCGTTCTCCCAGACGCTCCGGTCGCGGTTGGCCGCGGCCATGCTGCACACCACGGTGGTCCCCGTGGGTACGGCACCGCCGGAGAGTTCGACGTCCTCGTGGACGTAGCGCTGCATTCCGGTCTTGGCGCCGTTCGGATCGAACCGCAGGCTCTCCTCCACCGCCGCCCTGACCAGTGAGGGATCGGCCAGCAGCCGCTCCCAGCGCCGCCGGTCCGACAGCAGGTGCGCCACCATCAGCCCGATGAAACCCGCGGTGGTCTCGTGGCCGGCCAGCAGCAGCGCCTGCCCGGTGGCCACGAGCGCCTCGTCGGACATCGGCTCGTCCGTGCCACCGGCACCGGTCAGCAGCAGGCTGAGCAGGTCGTCCCCGGGATCGGCACGCTTGCCGTCGATGAGGCCGGCCATATAGGCGGCGAACTCCTGGTACGCCGACTCCGTCTCGTCCCGCGTGTACCGGGTGACGTTCAGAAAGATGTCGGACCAGGTCTTGAACCGGTCCCGGTCGCTCTCCGGTACGCCGAGCATGCGGCAGATGACGAACACCGGCAGCGGGAACGCGAGTCCGGCCACCAGGTCCGCGGGACGGCCCCGCTCCAGCATTCCGTCGATGAGCCGGTCGCTCATGGCCTCCATGTCAGGGCGCAGCGCGGCCATCCGCCTGGCCGTGAACCACTTCCCCACCATGCGCCGCCACCGCTCGTGCCCCTGGGCGTTGAGCGTCTTCGCCATCGGGCTCTTGAAGATCCCGTCCGAACCCCCGGCGGCCACCCGGGCCGCGTCGGGCCTGGTCAGCCCCTCGCGGCTGAAGCGGGGGTCGGACAGCGCCGTACGCACGTCCTCGTACCGGGTCAGCAACGACGCCTCGTCGCCGCTCGGCAGACTCACCCGCGCCACCGGGCACGTCCGGCGCAGCTCCTCCCACGTCTCCGGCGGCTGCAGCGCCGACGGGGGGTCCAGCGGATAGGGCAGCGGTTCCACATCCTGCGGGCCGGTCACCACAGATCTCCTCCGCACACTCGGGTCGACGGATCACGCTCCGGAAGCAGTCAACACCTCGCGGTTGGATTAAGTCAATCGACTGATTTAATGTTTCCCCGAGCAACTATCTGCGAGGAGAGTTCCGTCTTGAAGGACACGCACGTGAAGGACACACAAGAGCCGTCCGGCTCCAGGGGCGTGGTCAGCGTCCTGGCGCTCGCCGGCACCCTGGCGGCGGTCATGCAGACACTCGTCACCCCGCTGCTCGCGAAGCTGCCGGGCATGCTGCACACCTCGGCGTCCAACGCCACCTGGGTCATCACCGTCACGCTGCTCGTGTCCGCGGTGTGCGTGCCGGTCACCGGCCGCCTCGGCGACATGCTCGGGAAGCGCCGGATGATGCTGGCCTGCATGGTGCCGCTGATCCTGGGATCGGTGGTGTGCGCGCTGTCCTCCGGCATCACCCCGATGATCATCGGCCGGGCGCTGCAGGGCATGGGGATGGGCATGGTGCCGCTCGGGATCGCCCTGCTGCGCGACACCGTCCCGAAGGAGAAGCTCAGCTCCTCCATCGCGCTGGTGAGCGCGTCGATGGGCATCGGCGGAGGCATCGGGCTGCCCATCTCTGCGGCGGTCGCCCAGTACGCCAACTGGCGTGTGCTGTTCTGGGGCGCCGCCGTACTGGCCACGATCCTCGCGCTGCTGATCCGCTCCCTGATTCCGCAGGTACCCCCCACCATCACGGGGCAGCGGTTCGACGTCCCCGGAGCGCTCGGCCTCGGCGCGGGGCTGGTCTGTCTGCTGCTGGCGGTCTCCAAGGGAGCCGGCTGGGGCTGGGGTTCGGGCACCACCCTGGGTCTCTTCGCGGGCGCCGCGGTGCTGTTCGCGTCCTGGGGCCTGTGGGAGCTGCGCACCAAGGACCCGTTGATCGATCTGCGCGCCACCGCCCGCCCCCGGGTGCTGCTGACGAACGTCGCCTCGGTCTTCACCAGTTTCGCGATGTACGCCAGCATGCTGGTGATGCCGCAGCTGCTGCAGTTCCCCTCGGCCACCGGCTACGGGCTGGGGCAGTCGCTCCTGGCCTCCGGTCTGTGGATGGCGCCGGGCGGCATCATGATGATGCTCGTCTCGCCACTCGGCGGAAAGCTGACCGATGCCAAGGGCCCGAAATTCACCCTGATCAGCGGGGCCCTCGTGATCGCCGGCGGTTACGGCGTCTCGCTGGCGCTGATGGGCTCGGCCTGGGGCATCATGCTGGCCGTCATGGTCATCAACAGCGGCGTGGGACTGGCCTACGGCTCGATCCCCGCCCTCATCATGGGCTCCGTCCCACAGTCGGAGACCGCGGCCGCCAACGGTTTCAACACCCTGATGCGCTCGCTCGGCACCTCCGTCGGCGCCGCGGTCATCGGCGTACTCCTCGCACAGATGACGACCACAGCGGCGGGCCGGAGCTTCACCTCCGAGTCCGGCTTCCGCACGGCGCTCCTCGTCGGCTGCGCCATGGCGATCGTGTCGATGGCCGTGGCGGCCCTCATCCCGGCCGTACGCGCCGCCGCACTCGGCACGGCGAAGACGGAAGGCGAGAAGGCCCTGCCCACCGCCACGGCCTGACCGGGCGGAGTGCGGCCGCCCCCGGTTAAGTCAGATGTTTGACCGGTGATCGGGGGCGGCGCTTAACTGGGTGACGTCGGAGTTCGCGTCTACGGAAGCCATGCGGTGAGACGAGCAGTGAGTGACACAGCCCAGCGGTACACACCGGTGCGGTGGCCGCGGTGACCGCCGCCACGGCGCGGCACGCACGGGTCGCCGCCACCCGGGAGCTGCTCATCTCGGCGGCGGAGCGGCTGTTCGCCGAGCACGGCGTGGTGGCGGTCTCCAACCGTCAGGTCAGCGAGGCGGCGGGCCAGGGCAACAACGCGGCCGTCGGCTACCACTTCGGCTCCAAGGCCGATCTGATCAGGGCGATCGTGCACAAGCACAACGACCGGGTCGAGCAGATGCGCGCGGAGAGGGTCGAGCAGGCCACCGGCTCCACCGACGTACGCGACTGGGTGGCCTGCCTGGTGGATCCCTTCGTGCTCCATGTCGCCGGCCTCGGCGTGCCCTCCTGGTTCGGCCGCTTCTACGCGCAGATCGGCACCGACCCCGTCCACCGGGAGATCATGACGGACGCGTCCCTCCACTCACCGGCCCTGGTCCGGGCGGTCGACGGCCTCAACAGCTGCCTGCCCGGCCTGCCGCCCGAAGTACGCCTGGAACGCGGCGCCATGACCCGGCATCTGGTGGTGCTCGTCGTCGCCGAACGGGAACGCGCGCTCGCCGAGGGCAGCCCCACACCACGGGCCACCTGGGAGCAGACCGCGATCGGCCTGAACGACGCGATCGCCGGGATCTGGCTCGCCCCTGTCTCGCAGTGACCTGACAGGGGCGGCTGCCGGTCAGGCGTTCAGCACGCCGTCCCGCAGAGCGGAGACGAACGACGACCAGTGGTCAGCGGCGAACGTGACCACGGGGCCGTCCGGGCGCTTGCTGTCGCGTACGGGGACAACGGCGGCGAAGTCGTCGGAGACCTCCAGGCACTGGCCGCCATCCTGGTTGCTGTAGCTGCTCTTACGCCACGTCACTGCGGTCAGGTCGAGGGATCGCACGGTACTTCCTCCAGAATGCGCAGAATGAACTTCCGCGACTCGGCTGGTGACAAAGCCAGGTCGCGTACCGAATCGTACGCACGTTGCAGCCGTTCCACCGGGGCAGCATCCTCGATGAGTTCGCCCCTGTACCCATTTTCGACGTAGGCCACGGTACGCCCCTCGGGCAGGCGGAGGAACATCACGTCAGAGTTGATGAGACCGTGCAGCCCCGCGCCGAACGGCGCTACCTGCACGGTCGCTTCATCGCGTTCTCCAACCTCCAGCAGATACTCCAACTGCTGCCGCCATTCCAGCGGGTCCCTCAGCGGAGTCCGCAGAACCGCCTCCGAGAGAATGGTCCGGAACTGCGGAGGGTCTTCACCGGCAAGCAGCTCTCGCCGCCCCATTCGTGCCTTGACCTGCTGGTCAAGCTCCTCCCCCTTGAGGCCGCCTGCCCCCAGAACCTCGCGCGCGTAGGCCGGAGTCTGAAGCAGACCAGGCAGAACGCTCACCGCGAAGTGCCACAGACTGACGGCGTCCGACTCCAGCGCCATGTACTGCCGGTAGCGCTCACGGAACTGGGTCCGGTCCGCCATGGCCAGTTCCCACAGGGCGAGGAACATCCCCGGCGTACCGAAGAACTGGTCCATCGCCTGCACCACTTCGGGCCCGCCCAGCGTCTCGCCCTTCTCCATCTTCCCGAACAGCGAATAGTCCCAGCCCATCCGGTCGCCGAACTGCCGCAGGCTCAGACCGTGCTGGGCGCGCAGTTTCCGTAACTCCTCCGCGAACCGCTGACGCGGCTCCTGGCTGCGGCTGGTGACGAGGCGTCGTTGCGGCATGGCGCTCCTTCCAGGGCGTCCGGCCCACCCGGAATCCGCCCCCGTACCGGTACACATACACGCGCGCCCGCCAGTTCGCCGCATTCCATGTGGAATGTGTGGAACGTGCACGGCCGCGGGGGAACGAGATCGCGCCGTCGGTGTGCCCGGTCCGGCCGGGCGGCATTCTCGTAACGCCCCCACTACGCACCGTAGTTCACGCCTGGTGGACCCGGCAGCGAAACCGCGCAGCCACACCGACCGCAAGGAGATCCGCCATGACCACGCCTCCCCCGCTCCCCCGCCGCACCCCGTACCGCGCCGACGGTGACAGCCCGAAGATCCAGGAGGCGCTCGAAGCGCGCGACGCGCTCGCCGGGGCCCTGACCGGCGCCGGCATCCAGCTCCCCGCCATGGACGTACGCACCCCGTGGTTCGAGTCAGGACCGGAGCGCGAGGATGCCCCGGCGAGCACCCGCTACGCGCTGGTGTACCTCGGGGTGTGCTCAGCGCCGGTCGCACTCGCGCTGGCCGCGGTCGTCGCGAAGGGCGCTGGCCGGTGAGCACCGCCCCGCAGCCGGACCCGGGGACCTCGCCACCCCTTCCCGGAACGGCCGTCCGCGACATCGCGAGCAGCCGCGTCGGCATCGTCATGGGGCACGAGGGCCCGTGGCTCCAGCTCCGGCCGCTGGGCGGCGGCCGCGAGTGGGATGCCGATCCGGCACGCGTACGCCCGGTCGGCCCGGCCGAGCTGCTGCAGGCCCGCGTCGCCGAGGCCAACGCCCGCAGCCGTTCCACGGGATAAGAAAATACTTTCCACTTCGGAAAGTATGTGTCAGGATGGCAAGCGTCAGCCCCCACTTATGACCGGGAAAGGCCCGTGAGTTGATGCCGTCGCAGGAGAACGAGTCCGTACGCCACGAGGCCGGTGCGGCATCGGCCGAGTACGCCGCAGGCGCCCTGCGGAACGTGGAGACGGCACAGGAGCGGGCCCGTCTCAAGGCCGGTCTCGTCCCGGCCTGGTACGGCCCGGCCGCGGCCGTGGCGGTCATAGTGCCGACCGCGGTCCAGGCGTGGAGCAACGGCAAGGGCGCCTGGGCGACTCTGGTGTCGCTGGTGGTGGCGCTCCTGGCGCTCGTCGTCGTCGCCCTGCTCGCGCGGGCGGCACGCAAGGGGGCCGGGGTCGTGATCGACCGGTCCTGGCCCGCGCGTCTGTGGCGGAGCCGGGTCGCGCTGCCGGCCGTCTTCGTGGCGGGCGCACTGGCCGGAGGGCTGTGCTGGGCCTTCGGAGCCGGTCAGAGCACAGCGCAGCTCACGGCGTTCGTCGTGTTCGGGCTCGGTGTGTGGGTGACATGCCTGGCCCGTAACGCGACGATCAGGCGGGCCCTGGCGGAGCCGGCGTGACGGGCGCCCCGCCGGGCCGGGGGCGGCCCACGCTGGACGAGACGATCCAGCATCCGACCCGGCTGGCCGTCGCCGCCTTCCTCTCCGCGTGCGACGAGGCCGAGTTCGCGGCCGTACGCGACGGCTGCCAGGTGTCCGACTCGGTGCTCAGCAAGACCGCTTCCGCACTGGAGGCAGCCGGATATCTGGACGTACGCAAGGGGCATGTGGGCAAGCGGCCCCGGACCTGGCTGTCCCTCTCCCCCGACGGCCGGCAGGCGCTGGACGACCACCTCACCGCGCTCCAGGACATCGTGGCCGCGGCCAGGGAGGCGGGCGGCAGCCGGGAGCAGGCCGGCCGGAGCCGCTGAGCGCGGCGCCCACCGCGGGCGGCCTCGGCGTCAGAATTCCGCCAGCACCCGCGGCGCGCGCCGACGACATTGGAGCCATGACCACCTACACGGCTCTTCCCATCCCCCCGGCCGCGCTGCGGGAACTCCGCGTGAGCGACGACTCCGGCCGGCCCCCGCACCCGTACACCGCACGCGAGGACGGCGACCCCGTCGACTGCGTCGGAAGCCCGCTGCGCTGCTGTCTGCGGGCCATCGAGCCCGGTGAGCGGGTGGCACTCGTCTCGTACGCGCCGCTGCGACGCTGGGCGGCGGAGACGGGCGCGGCGCCCGGGGCGTACGACGAGGCCGGGCCGGTCTTCATCCACGCCGACGCGTGCCCGGGGCCGCGCGACACCGATGGCTACCCGTTCGCCCGGCCGGGCGCGCTGCGCACCATCCGGCGCTATGACGCCGCGGGGCACATCGTCGGCGGCCGTCTCTTCGAGATCCCCGCGGACGCGGACGCGGGCGCCGGGTTCGACCGGGCCTTCGACGAGGCGTTCGCGGTCCGGGAGGTGGCGCTGGTGCACGTACGCGCCGTGGAGTACGGCTGCTTCCACTTCGCGGTGCCCCGGCCGTAGGACTCTGCCGCCCCGCGCTCAGGTGTGCTGTTCCTCCGCGAGGTCGAGACCCCTCCGGCCGGCCGGGGCCGTGTCCGGTCCCGCGGCACGGCGCCACGGGTGGGCGATCGGCGGCGACACCGCGCGCCACCACGGCTCGGACGGGAGCTTGCCCGACGGCTCGAAGGGTTCGCCGGCCCGGGGCAGCGCCACGGCCTGCCCGGCCTCCCCCGCCGCGTCCCGGGTCCACTCGCCTGGCTCGGCCCACGGGTGCGGGGCGAGGTTGAAGGTGCCCCAGTGGATGGGCAGCAGCGCGCCGCCGGGCTTCCCGCCCTGGAGGTCCAGATGGGCCTGGACGCCTTCGGCCGGTGTCATGTGGATGTCGGGCCAGTACTCGGAGTACGCGCCGATCTGGATCATCGTGGCGTCGAACGGGCCGTGCTCGGCGCCGATGTCCGCGAAACCGGGGAAGTAGCCGGTGTCACCGCTGTGGTAGATCCGGTGCTCGGGTCCGGCGACGGCCCAGGACGCCCAGAGCGTGTGCTGCTGGTTGCGCAGCCCGCGGCCGCAGAAGTGCCTGGCCGGGGTGGCCGTGAGCCGGATGCCCGCGACCTCCGTGGTCTCGTTCCAGTCCAGCTCGCGCAGCCGGTCGGCGGGGACACCCCAGCGCTCCAGATGGGCGCCCACGCCGAGCGGTACGGTGAAGACCGTGCCGGTCCCCGCGAGTGCCTTGATGGTGGGGAGGTCCAGGTGGTCGTAATGGTCGTGCGAGATCACCACCACGTCGACGGGCCCGAGCGCGGCGAGCGGCAGCGGCACGGGGTGCAGCCGCTTCGGCCCGGCGAACGAGAACGGCGAGCAGCGCTGGCCCCAGACCGGGTCGAACAGCACCCGCCGGCCGTCGATCTCGGCGAGCACGCTGGAGTGCCCCATCCAGGTGAGCCGCAGCCCCGACGCCGGTGCCTTCGCGAGGTCGGCGACGGTGGTGGCGTGGACCGGGACGGTGCCGTCGGGGACCCTGAGGACCCGCTCCTCCTTGCGGAAGTAGACCTTCGCGAACTCGGCCATGGAGCCGGACGGCCGGGTCCTGGCGCCCACCGGGTTCTGGAACACGCCGTCGGCGAAGTTCGGTGAGCGGCGGATACGTGCCATCCGCTCTCCGGCCGGGTCGGCACCGAAGCCCTCCGGCCGCAGCGCGCGGATCCGGGGAGGCAGAGAACGGGAAGCGGGCACAAGGACCTCCAGGTGTGCGGTGTCGATCCATTATGTGCGGCGGGCACGTCCGGCGAGGAACGAGTCCGTGAACGGTCCACGCCGCCGGGCAGCGGCCGGAGCGGCAGCGGTCAGAGCGGGAGCAGGTCGGGCCGCTTGGGCTCGACGTGGTCGCCGGACGACTCACCGCGGAGCCTGCGGCCTATCCAGGGCACCAGGTGTTCGCGGGCCCACTGGATGTTGTCGCGCCGCACCTCGGCCGAGCCGCGCGGCGGCTCCGGGGGCCACGGCTGGTCCGGGTCGGCGGGCACGTCGAGGCCCAGGACCTGCGCGGCACGCAGGGCGACACGCGTGTGGCCCTCAGGCGACAGATGCAGCCGGTCGGCGTCCCAGGCGCGGCGGTCCTGGATCGTCTTGAGCGACCAGAGGTCGAGCACCGGGGCGCCGTGCCGGGCCGCGATCACCCGGACATGCTCGTTGTACGTGGCGATCTTGCCGCGCAGATGGCGCAGGACCGGGACACCGCGGGTGTCGAACCCGGTGGTCACCATGACGGTGCCGACCGAGGCGGTGAGGTCGGCGAGCGCCCGCTCGAAGCGCTCGGCCGCGTCGTCCGGGTCGGAGCCCGGCCGGATGATGTCGTTGCCGCCCGCCGAGAAACTGACCAGGTCGGGGGCGAGCTCCTTGGCCCGCGGGACCTGCTCGTCGACGATCTGGTCGAGGAGCCGTCCGCGTACGGCCAGGTTCGCGTAACGGAAGGTGTGTTCGGGGACGCGGTCGTCCAGAAGTACGGCCAGCCGGTCGGCCCAGCCAACGAAGGTCCCGTCGGGTCCGGGGTCCCCGACTCCCTCGGTGAAGCTGTCGCCGATCGCCGCGTACGACCCGATGATGTCTCTGTTCTTGATTGCCGAATCGTCTGCCACAACGGCCCATCCTGCACCTCGTGCTGTGACCTACGCGACCGTATTAAGGGGGTGACGGGCCGTGAGAAAGGCCACCTGGTCAGTTTGTCTAAAGACGGAATAAGGAGGGCCGCCCGGCTTCTCCGGGGCACGATGCCTGCATCACGCATCGATGTCGTATCGTCAAAAATCCAGGGCCGTGAGGACCACGCTCCTCAGACACGGCCGGACCGCCAGGTCCACCACGCGCCGACGGCGGCGACCAGCCCCGCCGGCAGGACACCGAGGAGCCCCGTGACGCAGCAACTTCCGCAGGTCCCGTCGGCAGAACCCGAGCTGTCCGGGGTCCGCAACTTCCGTGACGTGGGCGGGCTGCCGACCGTGGACGGACGGCGGGTGCGCCCCGGCAGGCTGTTCCGCAGCGGTCACCTCGCCCACGCCACAGCCGATGACGCGGCCTTCCTGTCCTCGCTGGGCCTGCACACCATCTTCGACTTCCGTAACGCCGCCGACGTGGCCCTGGACGGACGGGACGTGGAGCTGGCGGGCGTACGCCACGTCAACATCCCGCTCACCGACCCGGCGGACGGGTCCGAGTTCTGGCGGATGGTCCGCGACGGCGATCTGGAGCAGCTGCGGCGGGTGCTCTCCGACGACCGGGCCGCGGGCCGGATGGCGAAGTCGTACCGGACGATCATCACGACCAGGACCGCCGAGCACAGCCGGGTGCTGCACGCCATCGCCGAGGACAGCGTGCCCGCGCTGATGCACTGTGCGGCGGGCAAGGACCGGGCGGGACTCTCGATAGCGGTGACGCTGCTCGCGGTGGGCGTGGAGCGCGACGCCGTCGAGGCGGACTACCTCAAGTCGAACGATCCCCGGCGGCGCTATCTGGTCAAGCGCAGCAACGAGTCGGCCGACCCGCACGCCGACGAGGTCATGCAGCTGCTGAGCCCGCTCTTCGAGGCCCGCGCCGAGTATCTGGAGACGGCCTTCGCGGCCATCGACGAGACCTGGGGCACCACCGACCGCTATCTCACCGAGGGCCTGGCGCTGAGCCCGGAGACACGCGAGAAGCTGCGCGCCCGGCTGCTCGACGACGCCTCCTGAGGCGATCGCCGGTGGCGGGCTACTGCCGGCCGCCGAGCGTGAACAGCAGATAGACGAATCCGGCGAAGAGATGGCCCGCCACCAGATAGGCGAAGAGCCTGATGACGAGTCCCCTGGGGAACTTCTTCTCCTGGGTGTCCTCGGGTGTTTCCGGCATGGCGGGCCTCTTCTCGTCGGGGGTTCGGAAGCGGGTCGGGCTCAGTGCAGGTCGGGGCTCTGCAGCAGCGTGTGTACGAAGAGCAGCTCGGTCCCGTCCCGGGTGGCCGCCGCGATCCGGTGCGGGGTGAGCGAGTCGAAGTGGGCGCTGTCCCCGGGGTCGAGGTCGTGCGCCGCGTCGCCGAGGGTCAGCCGCAGCTTCCCGCTGAGGACGTACAGCCACTCCTCGCCTGGATGGACCCGGACCAGCTCGCCCTGCGCCCCGAACGGCACCCGCACCCGCAGGGGCTGCATCGCCCGGCCCGGGGAGCCCGCCGTGTGGTACGTCCAGCCGTCGGCCTCGACGGAGCCCTGGCGGTCCCCGCGGATGACGGGGTCCCGTTCCGGCGGCACCTCGCCGAGCAGCTCGGAGACCGACGTACCGTAGATGCGGGCCAGCGAGAGCAGCATGGGCAGCGACGGCTGCCGGGCTCCGGTCTCCAGGCGGGAGAGGTGCGCCGGGGAGAGACCGGCCCTGCGGGCCGCGGCCTCCAGGGTGAGCCGCCCGCGCCGGCGCAGTTCACGCAGGCGCGGGGCGACATCGGGCAGGTCGTCCGCGGGGGTGCTCATACACCCCATTGGGACAGCAAAATGCCTCAGAGGCAATTTCCTTGCCTCTGAGGCAAAAACGCGTCCGCCGACGGGTGCTCAGCGGTTGGCGACGGCCTGCTTCACCAAGGTCCGTCCGAAGTCCCACATGAGTCCGCCACCGCCGTGCGCGTCGTCCATCACCGCGGTGAACGCCTCGACGAAGCGGTCCACGTCGGCCTCGTCGACGACCAGCGGCGGGATCAGCTTGATCACTTCCAGATGGTCCCCGGACACCTGCGTGAGGATGCGGTGCTTCTGCAGCAGCGGTACGACGACCATCTGCGCGAAGAGCCCCTTGCGGGCCGCCTGGAGCATGGTCCACCGGCTGCGGAGCTTGAGCGACGTGGGGCGGCCGAACTCGATGCCGATCATCAGCCCCCGGCCGCGTACGTCGTGCAGCAGCTCGTAGCGGGGAATGAGCGCGGCCAGCCGGGACTTGAGCAGGTCACCGGTCGCACGGGCGTGCGCGACGGTCTCCTCGTCCTCCATCACCGAGAGCACGGCCAGCCCGGCGGCCATCGCCTGCGCGTTGGAGCCGAAGCTGGCCGAGTGGACCAGCACCCGGTCCATGGACGAGTAGACCTTCTTGAAGATCCAGTCCTTGCCCAGTGTGGCGCTCACCGGCACGTAGCCGCCCGAGAGCGACTTGGCCACACAGACCAGGTCCGGTTCGACGCCCTCCTCGTGCTGGTAGGCGTAGAAGTCGCCGGTCCTGCCGAGCCCGGTCTGCACCTCGTCCGCGATCAGGAGCGCCTTGTGCCGGCGCAGCAGCTCCTGGGCCGCGCGCAGAAAGCCGGGCGGGGACTCCAGGACGCCCTTGCCCTGGATCGGCTCGACCACGAAGCCCGCCACGTCACCGCGTTTCAACTCCCTTTCCAGCGCGGCCAGATCACCCATCGCGATCGCCGTGTCGGGCAGCAGCGGTGCGAATCCGTCCCGGAATCCGTCCTCCCCGTTGACCGAGAGCGAGCCGGTCGTCAGCCCGTGGAAGGCGTGCGAGCAGTAGAGGATCCTGGGCTTCCCGGTGGCGTACCTGGCGAACTTGAGCGCCGTCTCGACGGCTTCCGTACCGCTGTTGCCGAAGAACACCCGGTCCAGGTGCGGCGAGTGCGCGAGCAGCTTCTCGGCGAGCAGCCCGGGCAGCGGCTGGCAGTCGAAGCGCGTCAGGTCGGCGAGCGAGGCGTCCAGGACGTCGTGCAGCGCCTTGCGGACGACCGGGTGGTGCCGGCCGAGCCCCATGACGCCGAAGCCCGCGAGCATGTCGAGGTAGTCGTTGCCGTCGGCGTCCCAGAAGTGGGCGCCCTCGGCGCGCTCGTAGACGTTGTCGAAGCCGATGGTGTGCAGCATCCTCGGCAGCTGGTGGTTGAGGTACCGGGTGTGCAGCTCGTAGCGCTCGGCACCTCGCTCGGCGAGCAGGGTCGTCAGATCGAAACCCTTCGGTTCGAGACCCTTGGGTGCGCCTTCCGTCATTCCGTCTTCTCCTTGGCTTTCAGGGCGGCGCTGATCCGTCCTGCGATCTCGACGGGCGTGAGCCCGATGTCGGCCAGCACTTCGGCGCGCTTGGCGTGCGGGAGGAACTGCTCGGGGATCCCGAAGGTCCGCAGCGGTACGTCGACCCCGGCATCGCGCAGCGCCTGGCCGACCGCCGAACCCACGCCGCCGCTGCGGCTGTTGTCCTCGGCGACCGCGACCAGCCGGTGTTCCGCGGCCAGTCCCGGGAGTGCGGCGTCCACCGGTTTGACCCAGCGCGGGTCGACGACCGTGCAGCCGATACCGCTGCTTTCGAGGAGTTCGGCGGCCCGGAGGCAGACCGGGGCGAGCACCCCGACGGCGACCAGCAGCACCTGCGGCCGGTCGGCCCTGTGCAGGACGTCCATGCCGCCGACCCGGCCGACCGCCGGGACCGGATCGCCCACCGACTCCTTGGGGAAGCGCAGTACGGTCGGCGCGTCGTCCACGTCGACCGCCTCCCGCAGCTGGGCGCGGAGCTGGTCGGCGTCCCGGGGCGCGGCTATCCGCAGTCCCGGCACGGCCTGCAGCACGGACATGTCCCACATGCCGTTGTGCGAGGGCCCGTCGACCCCGGTGACCCCGGCCCGGTCGAGGACGAAGGTGACACCGCACTTGTGCAGGGCCACGTCCATCAGCAGCTGGTCGAAGGCCCGGTTGAGGAAGGTCGCGTACACGGCGACCACCGGATGCAGACCGCCGGTGGCGAGCCCGGCGGCGGAGACCGTCGCGTGCTGTTCGGCGATCCCGACGTCCCAGACCCGTTCGGGGAAGCGCTCGGCGAACTCGGTGAGCCCGACCGGGTGGAGCATCGCGGCCGTGATGGCGACGACATCGGGCCGCTCGGCGCCGATCGCGGCGATCTCGGCACCGAACACCGAGGTCCAGGAGGGCCCGCCGGGCGGGGCGAGCGGTGCGCAGGTCAGCGGGTCCATCACGCTGACGGTGTGGAAGCGGTCCGCCTCGTCCTCCAGGGCGGGCCGGTAGCCGCGCCCCTTCTCGGTGAGGCAGTGCACGAGCACCGGGCCGTGGAAGCGCTTGGCCCGGTTCAGCGCCGACTGCACGGCCGCGAGGTCGTGGCCGTCGACCGGGCCGACGTACTTGAGCCCCAGGTCCTCGAACATGCCCTGCGGTGCGAAGGCGTCCTTGAACCCCTTCTTCGCGCCGTGCAGCGACTCGTACAGCGGCTGTCCCACGACGGGCGTCGACTGGAGCACTTCCTTGCCCCAGGCGAGGGCCCGCTCATAGCCGTCGGTCGTACGGAGGGTGGCGAAGTGGTTGGCCAGGCCGCCGATCGTCGGGCCGTACGAGCGCCCGTTGTCGTTCACGATGATGATCAGCGGGCGGTCCCTGGCGGCCGCGATGTTGTTGAGCGCCTCCCAGGCCATACCGCCGGTGAGCGCGCCGTCGCCGATCACGGCGACCACATGGCCGGTCCTGCCGAGCACCTCGTTGGCCTTGGCGAGGCCGTCGGCCCAGCCGAGCACCGTGGAGGCGTGCGAGTTCTCGATGACGTCGTGCTCGGACTCCTCGCGGGACGGGTAGCCGGAGAGGCCGCCCTTGCTGCGCAGTTTGGAGAAGTCCCGCCGGCCGGTGAGCAGTTTGTGCACATAGCTCTGGTGGCCGGTGTCCCACAGGATGCGGTCGACGGGTGAGTCGAAGACCCGGTGCAGCGCTACGGCGAGTTCGACCACCCCCAGGTTCGGCCCCAGGTGTCCCCCGGTCCTGGCCACCGCCTGGATCAGGAACTCCCTTATTTCTACGGCCAGTTCACCGAGTTCCGCCTCGGCGAGCGCCTTCAGGTCGTGCGGTCCCCGGATATTCTCCAAGATCGACACGCTGGGCCCCCTCTCGGATTCTGTTCAGCTCACACACCCGGTGCCGGCCGGTGACGGCGCCGGAACCGGCGCCCGGTCGTCGACAGCACCGGAACCGGCGCCTGTGCGCCTACGGCCGCCGGCCCGACCTGGACAGGTCGGGCCGGCGGCTCGGGGAGCCCGGGGTGCGACAGGCTCTCCTGCGGCCCTCACATCACCCGCGGTTGCCCGAAACGGTCTCGCGGGCGGCCCTGATGGTCTCCTTGAGGGAGCCCATCGTGGCCAGTACGGCAGTCGGCTCGTAACCGCAGTGCGCCATGCAGTTGGCGCAGCGGTCGTCCTTGCCCCGGCCGTACTTGTCCCAGTCGGTCTTCTCGACCAGTTCCTTGTACGTGGGGACATACCCGTCGTTCATCAGATAGCAGGGGCGCTGCCAGCCGAAGAGCGAGTAGTTGGGAATGGCCCACGCCGTGCAAGGGAAGTCCACCTTGCCTTCCAGGAAGTCCAGGAAGAGCGGTGAGTGGTTCAGCCGCCAGCGGCGCCTGTTTCCACCCGAGAAGGACTTCTTGAAGAGTTCCCGGGTCTGTTCGACCCCCAGGAAGTGCTCCTGGTCCGGGGCCTTCTCGTAGGCATAGGCGGGCGAGATCATCATCTCGTCCACCTCCAGGTCGTCATTGAGGTAATTGAGTACCTCGATGATGTTCTGCGGGGTGTCGGTGTTGAAGAACGTGGAGTTGGTCGTGACGCGGAAACCGCGCCGCTTCGCCTCCTTGATGGCCTCCACGGCCTCGTCGAACACCCCCTCCTTCGCCACCGACTCGTCGTGCCGCTCGCGCAGCCCGTCGATGTGCACGGTGAACGCGAAATAGGGCGACGGCGTGAACTTGTCCATCTTCTTGCGCATCAGCATCGCGTTGGTGCAGAGGAAGACATACTTCTTCTTCGCCACCAGCTGGCGCACGATTTCATGGATCTGCGGGTGCATGAGGGGCTCACCGCCCGCGATGGAAACCATCGGAGCACCCGATTCAAGGACGGCCCCCACTGCCTGCGCCACCGGCATGCGCTGCTTGAGCACTCCCGCCGGATGCTGGATCTTCCCGCAGCCCTCGCAGGCGAGGTTGCACGCGAAAAGCGGCTCCAGCTCGACGATCAGCGGGAACTTCTCACGCTTGCGGATCTTCTGTTCGAAGAGATACGTCCCGACCCTGATGGTCTGACGGAGCGGCATGGCCATCTAGCTCACCTCCTGGGGAGCAGCAAAGAACGGTGCCATTCATAGAAAGCTGGAAGGACGGCACGGAGTACGCGGAAGGCCGATATTCCACCGAGCACCGTCCCGATTCGGACGAGTTCATGTTCTGGAGCGTCCACGACCACTCGGACGGCCGCAACCGGGCGGGGCCCGGTCCGTACGGCGCTCCAGAGCGTCGCCGCGGATTCCATGTCCACGGCGATCGCCCCTGTGGCACGCAGCTCGGCCCTTTCGTGGCCGCGTACAACATGGTCTGATCCGGTCAGCGGACCGGTGTGCACAGTACGCCCCGGCAGGGCGGCGGCGAGGGCCTTTGCCAGCACCTCGGTGCCGACGCAGGCGGTCGCGCCCCTGCTGTCCCTGGTCTCATCGGCGACGATCACATCGCCCGGATGCATTCCGGGCGCGAGACCGGCGCAGAAGCCGGAGGCGATCACGGCGGAATCCCGCGAGGGAGGCGCGCCGAGTGTGCGGGTGACGGCGTACGCGGCCGCCTCGGGCCCCATGCCCGTACGGAGTACGGTCACCGGACCCGGCGCGCCGCCGCGGCCGCCGCCCGTGCGCAGGGCGAACCGCTCGATGCCCAGCGCGCAGGCGATCAGCAGCGGGGCGCTGCCCGGGGCCTCTGCCATCAGCTCCCCTGCCGGGTTCCGGCGAAGGGTTCACCGTGGACGTACCGGCCGAGCGCGGTCAGCGGGAAGACCTGCCGGTAGAGGTTGTAGTTGATCGAGAAGTCCCAGGGGAAGCCGGTACCGGTGAAGTACGGCTCGTCCCAGGCGCCGTCCTGGCGCTGTGTCCCGGCGAGCCAGCTGACGCCCCGCTCCACGGCCTTGTTCTCCCGCTCCCCCGCCGCGAGGAGCGCCAGCAGCGCCCACGCGGTCTGGGAGGGGGTGGAAGCGCCGTGTCCGATCCACGCCTCCTCCTTGTACGAGCGCAGGTCCTCGCCCCAGCCGCCGTCCTCGTTCTGTACGGACTCCAGCCAGGAGACCGCACGGCGGATCACCGGATGGGAGCCGGGCATCCCGGCCGCGACGAGGGCCGGTACCACCGACCCTGTGCCGTAGATGTAGTTGACACCCCAGCGCCCGAACCAGGCGCCGGTCGCCTCCTGTTCGGCGAGCAGCCACTCGATCCCGCGCCGGGTGCGCGGGTCGTGCGCCTTGCCCTCGATGGCGAGCATCTCCACGACATGGCCGGTGACATCGGCCGACGGCGGGTCGATGACCTCACCGAAGTCGCAGAACGGCAGCCGGTTGGGGAACGGACTGGTGTTGTCCGCGTCGAAGGCGCCCCAGCCGCCGTCCTTGGACTGCATGCCGAGATTCCAGCGCACCCCGCGTGCGATGGCGCCTTCCAGCCTCGCCCGGTCGGGCACCTGGACCCGGCGCAGGGCGAGCGCGACCTCGGCGGTGTCGTCGATGTCGGGGTAGTTGTCGTTGTGGAACTCGAAGGCCCAGCCGCCGGGTGCGAGCCCCGGGCGGCGCACCGACCAGTCACCGGGCCGGTCGATCTCCTCGGCGAGCATCCACTCGGCGGCCCTGACGAGCGCCGGGTGGTCGGGGCTCAGCCCCGCGTCGGCCAGCGCGATCGTGGCCAGGCAGGTGTCCCACACCGGGGACTGGCACGCCTCGATCATGCGGGCGCCGTCCTCGCGCCAGATGGCGAACCTGTCCAGGGACTCCAGGCCCGCCCGCATCACCGGGTGGTCGATGTCGTATCCGAGCAGATGGAGCGCGATGACCGAGTACACGGCGGGCGGCTGGATGCCGCCCCAGCAGCCGTCGTTCTCCTGCCGCTCGATGATCCACCGGGCCGCCGCGTTCATGGCCGTCTTGCGGAGTCTTCGCGGGGCGACCTTGTGGTAGAGGTGCAGCGCCTTGTCCAGGTGCTGGAACGCCCCGTCCCAACTGACCAGCGGGGCAGGCCGCTTGGCCGGATTCGGGTCGGCCGGATCGGTGTGCAGCTCGTCCAGCGCGAAGGGAGCCGGGCGGACCGGGCGCTTCGCGGAGACCACGGTCAGCGGCACGATGGTCTGCCGGGCCCAGCAGCCGAAATCGTAGATGTTCAGCGGGAACCACTTGGGCAGGAAAATCATCTCAGGTGGTAGCTCGGGGAGGTCGTCCCATTTCCACCAGCCGAAGAGAGCGAGCCAGATCCTGGTGAACACCCTGCTCGCGGCCACGCCTCCATGGGCGCGGATCCACTCGGACGCCAACGCCATGTGCGGGGCGTCGGGTTCGTCCCCGGCCAGCCGCAGCGCCACGTACGCCTCGATGGTCGTGGAGAGTTCGCCCGGGCCCTCGAAGAACGTGGCCCAGGTGCCGTCCGCGCGCTGTTCGCCCCGGATGAACTGTCCGGCGGCGCGCGTGGTGCGTTCGTCCTGGATTCCCAGGAACTGCCGCAGCAGCAGGTCCTCGGCGTCCATGGTCACGTTTGTTTCCAGGTCGCCCTTCCACCAGCCCTGGGCGTCCTGGGCCTTCAGCAGATATTCGACCGAGCGCTCCGCGGCCTGCTCGGCGGCGTCGCGTACCGGGTGGCGGCCGGCAAGAATCGTGTCAGTATTTTCAGTATTTCCACTGGGTTCAATTGTCTCAGCTGGTCCCGTTGCCGCGGCTGCGCGGGGCTCCATGGCTCCGGGGCTTCCGTCGGTCGTCGCTGTCATGGCTTCCCCTTCGTGCAGTGCTTCCTCTGCTGTGCTGGGGTCTCCGTCGGCCGGTGTCCCGTGGACACCGGCCGGCGACCGCGAATTATGTGGCGATGGTGATCATCTCTTCCGTACTACGACGAAGTCGGCGAGCGCGATGAGCTGCGCCCGCACCCTTTCCGGCATCTCGACCCCGGAGAGTGTGTCGATGGCGATCGCGTGCTGCCTGCGGGCCTCCTGCGAGGTCCACTCACGGCCGCCCGCCTCCTCGATCAGAGCCGCCCGTGCGGCGAACTCCTCCTCGGAGAAGGTCTCGAAGTCGCTGCTCTTGGCGTCGGCGGCGAGCAGTTCGCCCAGCCGTTCCGACGCCGGTCCGCCGGCCGCGAGTGCCGCGACGACGGGCAGGGACTTCTTGCGCTGGCGCAGATCGCTCCAGGTCTGTTTTCCGGTGGCCTCCGGGTCTCCCCAGATGCCGAGCAGGTCATCGACGGCCTGGAACGCCAGGCCGAGGTGGTAGCCGTACGCCTCCAGCGTGTCGGCCGTGCGGTCGTCGGCGCCGCCGAGGACCGCGCCGATGGACACGGCGCAGGCGAGCAGGGCGCCCGTCTTGTTGCCCTCCATCTCCAGGCACTCCTCGACGGTGACCCGTTCGCGGTGCTCGTAGGAGATGTCCTGGGCCTGACCGTCGATCAGTTTCCTGGTGGCGGTGGTCAGCCGGCGGGTGGCGCGGCCCGCCTCGACGGTGCCGAGCTCCAGCAGGATCTCGTTCGCCAGCGCGAAGAGCGCGTCGCCGACGAGGATCGCCTGGGCGGGGCCGTGCACCTTCCAGACGGTGTCCCGGTGGCGGCGCTGTTCGTCACCGTCCATCAGGTCGTCGTGCAGCAGCGAGAAGTTGTGCACGAGTTCCACCGCGACGGCGCCGGGGATACCGGCCTCCGCCGCCGCGCCGGCGGCCTCGGCCGACAGCAGTGCGAGCGCGGGGCGTACGGCCTTGCCGCCGTCCCCGTCCGCGGGGCGTCCCTCGGCGTCGATCCAGCCGAAGTGGTAGGCGGCGACCGTGTCCATGGGCGGTGCGAGCCGGTCAACGGCAGCGCGCAGCACCGGTGAGGACAGGGTCCGTCCGCGCTCCAGGAGCGCGACAATATCGACGGTGTCTGCGGCCGGGGTCACAGGCTCTCCTCTTGTTCCAGTAACAGTGCTCATGCCGCCTCCTGAAGCGGATGGTCGTGGGTACGGCCGAGCGTGGTGAGCACGGTCCCGGCGGCGCTGAGACCGCTGCGCACCGCGCCCTCCATGGTCGCGGGCCAGCCAGTGGCGGTCCACGCCCCGGCGAGGCAGAGGCCGGGGATCCGGGTGCGGGTGCCGGGACGCAGCCGTCCGACACCGGGGGCGGGCGCGAACGTCGCCGTCCGCTCACGGGTGACGAAGAAGTCGCTCACGCCGGCGCCCCTGGCCGCGGGCAGCAGCCGTTCCAGCTCCGGGAGATAGCGCTCCCTCAGTACGGAGACGGGCTGGTCGATGTCGTCGTCCGCGACGGACTGGGACAGCGCCAGATACTGGCCGCCGCCCTGCAGGCCCGAGGAGTCCGTACGGTCGAAGACCCACTGGACCGGGGTGCCGAGCGCGGCGAAGAAGGGCCGGCGGAGCACTTTGCGGTCGTACACGACATGGACGTTGAGGATCGGTGAGGTGCCGATCTCAAGGAGCTTGTCCGGTGCGTCGAGCGCCCCTTCGGGGAGCAGCGCGTGGGCCTCGCGGTGCGGTACGGCGAGCACCACGGCGTCGGCGTCCAGCGTCTCGTCGTCCGTCGCCACCCGCCAGCTGCCGTCCGCGGCCCGGTCGAGACCGGCGACCCTGGCGCGCAGTTCGGTGCGCACACCCGCCGCGTCGAGGGCCTCGCGGGCGAGCGTGTCGTGCAGGTCGCCGAGCGGCACCCGGGCCCAGCCGATGTCGGCCGCGCCCGCTTCGGAGAGCAGCCCGGTCTTGAAGACCATCGCGGCGAGCCCCAACGAGGCGTGCGGCGCTGTGGCGTTGAGCGTCGCGACGCCCACCAGGTCCCAGAGTGCCTCGATGGTGCGGTCGGACTGCCCGTGGCCGCGCAGCCAGCTCGCGAAGTCGGTGTCGTCCAGGGCGGGATCGGCGAGGTCGAGCCCCTTGAGCGCGAGCGCGGCCCGGCCGACGCTCGCGCGCTCGGCGAGCGAGAGGTGCGGGTACGTCGCGAGGCTCCTGGCGAGGTGCAGCGGCACGGGCAGCGCGCTGCGGCGCAGCCTGCCCAGGCGGGGGCCGCCCGCGGGCGCGATGTCGAGCACCGGCACGTCGAGCCGGTCCTGCAGGGGCGCGAGGCCGGCTCCGCCCACGCGGTCGAGGAACCAGCGGTAGGCGGTGCAGCAGCGGAGGTACACATGCTGGCCGTTGTCCACGGTCAGGGAGCCGCGCCGGAAGGAGAAGGCGAGCCCGCCCAGCCGGGGCCGGCCTTCGAGCAGGGTCACGCGGACGCCCGCGTCGGCGAGTTCGAGTGCGGCGGTGACGCCGGCCAGCCCTCCGCCGACCACGACCGCGTGCGCGGGCCGCGCCACGTCGGCTGTCATACGCCCCCCTTCCGGACCCGGCCGTCCGGGCACGGACGGCAGGTCGTCGAAGTCAGGGACGCGTGATCTTCCCGGGAGGTTGAGTACCGCTCGGCCGAGCGTGGCGGAGCGGGTCTGTCGAGGGGCATCAGGCGCGCCTCCGGGCGCTCTGCCGGGTGATGGTCCGGGTGTCGAGACCGGAGAGGCCACGGACCGCGACGTACGCCTTCTCCCGGCCGGGAAGCGAGACACGGCCGCGCAGGACCGCCTCGGGGTCGCGCTCGATACGGTCCAGGAGGCGCCGGTAGATACCGGCCATGGCGGCGACACAGGCCCCGCTGCGGCGGTCGAGGAAGGGCAGCAGCCGGTAGCCGTCGGCGAACAGCGCGCGGGCGCGGCGCACCTCGAAGTGCACAAGGCCGGCGAAGTCGGAGCCCGCGGGCGGTGTCGCGCTGTGGAAGCCGTCCGAGCAGCCGAACTTGGCGAGGTCGTCGGCGGGCAGATAGGTGCGGCCGTTGCCCGCGTCCTCGCGGACGTCGCGCAGGATGTTGGTGAGCTGGAGCGCGAGGCCGAGCGTGTCGGCGTACTGCGACGCCCGCTCGGCCGCGGCCGTGCTCGCGGCGTTGCCGAAGATACCGAGCGAGAGCCGGCCGATGGCGCCGGCGACGCAGCGGCAGTAGACCTCCAGGTCGTCCCAGGTCTCGTAGGTCTCGCCGCGTACGTCCATCAGTACGCCGTCGATGAGTTCGTCGAGCCCGCCGAGCGGGATGGGGAACCGGCGTGCCGCGTCGGTCAGGGCCACCGCGACCGGGTCGGTGTCGTCCTCGGCCACGGCCCCTTCGCGGATCCGGCCGAGGAGTTCACGTGTCGACTCAAGCCGCTCCCGCTTGACGTCGGGTGCCAGCTCTCCGTCGCCGATGTCGTCCACGCGCCGCGAGAAGGCGTACAGCGCGGACATGGCCTGCCGCTTGTCGGCGGGCAGCAGCCTGATCCCGTACGCGAAATTCCGCGCCTGCTGTCCCGTGACGGCCTCGCAGTACGTGTACGCGGCCATCACGGGCCCCGAAACCGGTGTTTGTCCCTCCACGGTCCGGCTCACCCCTCTCTACGCGTTCCTCGCAAGACGGCTCCCATTTCGCGCAACAGGCCGAGCTTGGTGGGCTTGGGCGGTCCGGCAAGTACCTCGAATCCGGCGGCGGAGACCGCCTGGAGAGCGGCGCTTCCACCGGCTACGAACCCGGCGAGCAGCAGCTTGAGCCTGCCATGGACGCTACCCACCAGCGGGCCGCCTTCATTCAGCAGTTCCCGGGCGCGTTCGGCTTCGTGGGCGACCAGCGCGCGCACCGAAGCGCCCGCGCTCGGGACGGCAAGATCCGCCTCCTGGACGTGAAACTCCTTCATGTCCCGGGCGGGCAGGTAGATACGGTCACGGCCGAGGTCCTCGGCGACGTCCTGGAGGTGCTCGGCGATCTGCAGCGCCGTGCACACCGCGTCGGAGCGCCGGATGCGCTCGGGGCTCGCCGTGCCGGTGATCTGCAGGACGAGACGGCCGACGGGGTTGGCCGAGAGCTCGCAGTAGGCGAGGAGGTCGTCGAAGGTCTCGTAGCGCCGGACGGTCTGGTCCTGGCGGTTGGCGGCGATCAGCCCGAGGAACGGCTCAGGGGTGAGGGCGCAGCGGCGGACGGTCGGCCGGAGCGTGCGGAGGATGGGGTGGCGCGGCTGCTCGCCCGGTCCGGCGAAGACACGCCGCAGATCGGCCTCGAACGCGTCGAGCATCGCGAGGCGGTCGTCCGCGCGGGCGGGGTCGAGACCCAGCAGCCGGGCCTCGGTGGCGGGCGAGGCGAGGTCTCCGTCGCCGATGTCGTCGACGAGCCGGGCGTAGCCGTAGACCGCCATCAGGTCGTCGCGCCAGGCGCGCGGCAGGAAGAACGGCGCTACCGGGAAGTTCTCCCCGGAAGCCTTGTCCAGCGTGGTGCGCGCATGACCGTCGGCGCCCGCTTCCCGGACGCCCGTCACCGCATGCTGCCAGGCGCGGGAACGGCGGAGCCATCGCGGAGCTGGGACACGTCCGTTGCCATTGCCGTCACATCTCCCGTTCTACACTGCCGACTCAATACAACCCATTTCGGACACGCCGCGCAGACCGTCAGGCAAGGCGACGCCGGGTTGGCGACGCAGGGTTATGGCCCCACTTGCCGTGAATCAGCACCGGTACAGCTTACGTTGTACAACGACTGGCACGTCAGCGGGGTGCAGCGTGCATTACAAGAACACTTCAATCCATCGCAACCTTCCCCGCAGGCACACTACTTGACGATCACTTGACTCGCCGGGAGCTTTTTACGACGGTCAGGCAGTGGCCTGAACACCCTGCTCATACCGGCGTGTCGGGATGTCCGGGAACGGCGGCGCGCGAACGGCAGCGGCCCCCGCCGGAGATTCCGGCGGGGGCCGCTGCCGCGGTGCGCGAGGGCGGGAAGGTCGGGGCCGGCCGTTACTTGCCGGTCTCCTTCTCGTACGCCTTGACGACCTCTTCGGTCGGGCCGTCCATCAGCAGTTCGCCCTTCTCCAGCCACAGGACGCGGTCGCAGGTGTCCCTGATCGACTTGTTGCTGTGGCTGACGAGGAAGACCGTGCCGGCCTCCTTGCGGAGTTCGCGGATGCGCTGTTCCGAACGGATCTGAAACTTGCGGTCGCCGGTGGCCAGCGCCTCGTCGATCATGAGGACGTCGTGGTTCTTGGCCGCCGCGATCGAGAAGCGGAGCCTGGCCGCCATGCCGGACGAGTACGTCCGCATCGGCAGCGTGATGAAGTCGCCCTTCTCGTTGATGCCGGAGAAGTCGACGATCCCCTGGTACCGCTCGCGGATCTCCTCGCGCGACATGCCCATGGCCAGACCACCGAGGATGACGTTGCGCTCGCCGGTGAGGTCGTTCATCAGCGCGGCGTTGACACCGAGCAGGGACGGCTGGCCGTCGGTGTAGACCTTGCCGCTCTCCGTCGGCAGCAGTCCGGCGATGGCCCGCAGCAGGGTCGACTTCCCCGAGCCGTTGGAGCCGATGAGGCCGATGGCCTCGCCTCGGTAGGCCGTGAAGGTCACCCCGCGTACGGCGTGCACCTTGCGGACTCCGCGTGCGGCGCTCTTGTCCTTGCCCACGATGCGGCTGAGCGCCGCGGTGGCCGCGCCCTTGCCGCCGCCACCGGCGTTGACGCGGTACACGATGTGCACATCGTCCGCGATCACCGTGGGGATGCGCGCTTGAATGGTTTCCTCAGCCACGGCCGTACCGCTCCTCAGCCTTCCAGAAGTACACGAAGCCCACGGCACCGAGCAGAACCGCCCAGGCACCGGCGACCGCCCAGACGTGCGGAGGCAGGTTCTCCGCGCCGTACCCGTCGATCAGGGCGAACCTGACCAGGTCCATGTAGACGGTGGCCGGGTTCCACTGGAGCACGTGCGCGATCCACGGCGGCTTGCCCTTGAGCATGACCGTGATGGAGAACATCACGCCCGACGTGTACATCCAGGTCCGCATGATGAACGGCATCAGCTGCGCGAAGTCGGGCGTCTTGCTGCCCAGCCTGGCCATGATCAGCGCCAGGCCCGTGTTGAACACGAACTGCATCGCCAGGATGGGGATGATCAGGAGCCAGGACAGCGAGGGATAGCTGTGGAAGCAGACCGCTACCACGATCAGCACGATCATCGAGTACAGCAGCTGCTGGAGCTGCTGCAGCGCGAACGAGATGGGCAGTGAGGCCCGTGGGAAGTGCAGCGCCCGCACCAGCCCCAGGTTCCCCGAGATGGCCCGCACACCGGCCATCACCGAGCTCTGCGTGAAGGTGAAGACGAAGACCCCGGTCACCAGGAAGGGGATGAAGACGTCGGGCGCCAGTCCCCGCTTGGTGTTGAGGAGCAGGCCGAAGATGAAGTAGTAGACCGCCGCGTTCAGCAGCGGGGTCGCCACCTGCCAGACCTGGCCCAGCTTGGCCTGGCTGTACTGGGCCGACAGCTTCGCGGACGAGAAGGCCAGGATGAAGTGGCGCCGCCCCCAGATCTGCCGGACGTACTCCATGAGTCCAGGCCGGGCACCGCTCACCGACAGGCCGTACTTCCCGGCCAGCTCGGCCGATGACAGACCGTCGTCGGGAGACGGGCGGTCGCTCAGCGCGACCGCACCGCCATGGGTTGTGTCACTCACAAGTTGAAACTTTCGTGTTCAAGATGCGCTGCCGGATCGGGGCCGGGCTCGGATGCCGGGTCCCGAAGTACGTCCGATGCTCTCAGTCAGCTTCTCAGATCACCGGAGGCCGGCCCAGTCGGGTCAGCCGCCAGACCGTACGCCATTTCATCGGACGGCGTGGTCCGCAGGGAGTCGTCCAGCCCTCCTTGAAGCCGCCGAACCACGCCTTGAGCGCGGCACCGGAGGGGCGGCGGACCAGCGTGAGCAGCATCCACACCCCCAGGTAGACCGGCACCAGGAGCGCGGGCAGATTCCGGCGGGCCAGCCAGACGCGGTTGCGGGCCACCATGCGGTGGTAGACCGCGTGCCGGGACGGGGCCGTGGTGGGGTGGTGCAGCACCATGTCGGACCGGTAGTCGATCATCCAGCCGGCGTCGAGGGCCCGCCAGGCCAGATCGGTCTCCTCGTGGGCGTAGAAGAACTCACCGGGGAGCGGTCCGGCCTCGGCGATGACCCGGGACCGTACGGCGTTGGCCCCGCCGAGGAAGGTCGTGACCCGCGAGGAGTGCATCGGGTCGGACGCGCGCAGCCGCGGGACGTGGCGGCGCTGGGTCACTCCGGTGTCGGGGTCGGCGATCCGGAAGCTGATGATGCCCAGCTCCGGGTCGGCGGCGAAGGCCGCGCGGCACAGCTCCGCCGTGTCGGTGCGCGGCAGCAGCCCGTCGTCGTCGAGGAACAGCAGGATGTCCACGTCGGTGCCGGCCGGGCCGAACGCCTCGATGCCGACGTTGCGGCCGCCGGGGATGCCCAGGTTCTCGGGCAGCTCCACGGTCCGTACGCCGTCGGGGACGTCAGGTACGGGTGCGCCGTTGCCGACCACGACGGTCTCGACCGGGTCGCCGTCCTGTTTGGCGACCGAGTCCAGCAGGGCGCGCAGCTCGTCGGGGCGGTTGCCCATCGTGATGATGACCGCGCCGACCTTCGCGGAGCCGTCCGCGCCGGGGGCCGTCACTTGAGCCTGCTGGAGGCGAGGACGGACACCAGGTGGAGCAGGGACTGCAGCAGCGCGATGCCCGCCAGCACGGCGACGCCGAGCCGCGTGAAGAACAGGTCGCCCCTGATCTGGTCCACGATCGCCAGGACCAGGATCAGCAGCGACGCCTCGATGCCCAGGACGAGCCGGTGGAACTTCAGCGCCCCGGCCGCCCTGCGGGCGAGCGCCATGCCGGACGAGCGCGGCTCGGACGCCGTCTCCTTGACCGGCGGCAGCCCCTGCTGGTGGCGGGCCACGCCGACGAGGTCGGTCTCGGACTTGATCATGACGGCGCCGAGGGCGGCGAGGGTGCCGAGGAAGGCCCACAGCCAGTCGATACGCCCCGAGCCCCAGATGTCGGCCGCGCGCAGACCGAAACCGACGAGGACCGCGGCGTCGAGCACATAGGCGGCCACCCGGTCGACGTAGACGCCGACCATCGAGTACTGCTTCTTCCAGCGGGCGACCTCACCGTCGACGCAGTCCAGAAGCAGATAGAGCTGAGCCATCAGCACACCGAGCACCGCGCCCCAGATCCCCGGCACGAGGAGGGCGGGGGCGGCGAAGGCGGCGGCGACGGTCATCACGTAGGTCAGCTGGTTGGGCGTGATCCGCGTGTTCACCAGGTGCCGGTCGACACGCAGGGAGATCTCCCGCATGTAGAGCCGGCCTCCCCAGTGCTCACCGCTCCGCCGGTCCTTGACGCCCGGAGGGTGCACGACCGGGCGGAGTTCAGCTACCGATGGCTTTTGCATAGTCGGCGTAAGCGTCCTTGATCTGGTCTGCGGACAGGTTGAGGTGTTCGAGGATGGTGAAGCGTCCGGGGCGGGTCTGCGGGGCGTACTGCACGGCCCGGACGAACTCGTCCACGCTGAAGCCCAGCTCCCCCGGCAGTACGGGCAGGCCGTGCCTGCGCAGGACGTCAGCGAAGAGGCCGGCCTCGTCGGCCGCGCCGCGCAGATGCATCGCGAAGGCGGCGCCGAGCCCGACCTGCTCGCCGTGGCTGCCGGCCCGCTGCGGGAAGAGCAGGTCGAAGGCGTGGCAGATCTCGTGGCAGGCGCCGGACGAGGGCCTGGTGTCGCCGCTGATCGAGATCGCGATACCGGAGAGGACGAGCCCTTCGGCGAGCACCATCAGGAACTCGTCGTCGCCGACCCCGCCGGGGTGGCGCAGGACCGCCTCGCCCGCGGTGCGGGCCATGGCCGCGGCGAGTCCGTCGACCGCTTCGCCGTTGACCTTGTGCGACAGCTCCCAGTCGGCGATGGCCGAGATGTTGGAGATCGCGTCGCCGACGCCGGAGCGGATGAAGCGGGGCGGTGCCTCGCGGATCACATCGAGGTCGACGACGATCGCGATCGGGGTCGGGACCCCGTACGAGCCGCGTCCGTTGTCGTTGTCCAGGGTCGAGACCGGCGAGCAGATGCCGTCGTGCGAGAGGTTCGTCGCGACGGCGACCATCGGGAGGCCCACCCGGGCCGCCGCGTACTTCGCCACGTCGATGATCTTGCCGCCGCCCAGGCCGACCACGGCGTCGTACCGCTTGCCCTTGATGCCGTCGGCGAGCCGCACCGCGGCGTCGATGGTGCCGTCGGCGACCGAGTACCAGTCGGCGCCCGGCAGCACCGGGGCGAGCTTCTCGCGCAGCGCCCGGCCCGAGCCGTCGCTGACGGCGAGGGCGAGCTTGCCCGAGGCCGAGATCCGCTGGTCGGCGAGGAGCCCCGCCAAGTCGTCGAGGGCGCCGCTGCTGATGTCCACGACGACCGGGGACGGGATGAGCCTCGTCAGTACAGGCACGCGATGCCACGGCCCTTCGCGAGGTCGTCGTGGTTGTCGATCTCCACCCAGGCCACGTCCCCTATGGGGGCCACATCGATCCGGAAGCCGCGGTTCACCAGCTCCTGGTAACCGTCCTCGTAGTAGAGGTCCGGGTCGCGCTCGAAGGTGACCTCGAGCGCGTCCGCGAGCTCTTCGGCGGCCTCGGGCTCGATGAGGGTGACGCCGATGTACTCACCGGTGGCGGTCGCCGGGTCCATCAGCTTGGTGATCCTGGTCACGGCGTCGGTGCCGTCCGTGATGACCTTCATCTCCTCGTCGGCGAGGTGCTTCACCGTGTCGAGGGCGAGGACGATCCGCCGGCCTTCGCCGCGGGCGGCGAGCAGCGTCTTCTCCACGGAGACCGGGTGCACGGTGTCGCCGTTGGCGAGGATCACGCCCTGCTTGAGCACCTCACGGGCACACCAGAGGGAGTAGGCGTTGTTCCACTCCTCGGCCTTGTCGTTGTCGATCAGCGTGATCGTGACCCCGTACTTGGCCTCGAACTCCGCACGGCGCGCGTACACCGCCTCCTTGCGGTAGCCGACCACGACGGCGACCTCGGTCAGCCCGACCTCGGCGAAGTTGCGCAGCGCGATGTCGAGAACGGTGGTCGGCTCGCCCTCCCCCTCGGGGCCGACGGGCACGAGGGCCTTGGGCAGCGTGTCGGTGTAGGGACGCAGACGCCTGCCTGCGCCGGCCGCCAGTACGAGGCCGATCATGCGGGTTCTCCTTCGTCGTGTACAGCGGGTGCGCCGGATGACACCCAGAAGCGGATGCTCTCCGCGAGCACCACGACCGCCACGGCCGCGGCGCACACCGTGAGGGCGACAGCGAAGCCGTTCCCCGTGGTGTGCCGTGTCGTCAGTACGGCGGCGAGTACGGCCACCACCAGGGTCCGGCCGTCGTGGCCGCCGATCGTACGCACCAGCCAGCGGGGGGGCGCGCCGGTGCCGCCCTTGATGCGGTACACCGTGTCGTAGTGATGGTAGGCGACGGCCGCGACGAGTCCGAAGGCCGCGGGCAGGGCCGCGTGGACATCGGAGCGGGCCGCGAGCACCAGCACGGTGACGTACTCGGCCGCCCGGAAGACCGGCGGCACCAGCCAGTCGAGCGCGCCCTTGAGGGGGCGCGAGACGGCCGCGCCGGAGAGTACGCAGTACACGGCGGCGGCCACGGCGGGCCACCAGCTGCCGACGGGGGCGAAGAGCGATACGGCCACCACCAGGGCGCCGCCCGCGAACGCGATCACCGGCAGGGCGCTGCGCGGCCCCTTGACGAACCGGGCGAAGAGCTCGGCGAGCGGGCCCGAGTCGGCGAGGTCGGCCAGGGCCTGGGCGGCCCGGTCGGTACGGGTGGCCCGGCGGGTCAGCGAGCGCAGGATCCGGCCGGCCGTGGTGTAGCAGGCGGCGAGCGCGCAGCCGATGAGGAGCGCGTAGAAGACGATCCGGGGGGTGGTCACCGCGGTGAGCACCGCGATCATCGCCCAGCGTTCCCCGATCGGGAGCACGATCATGCGCCGCACCCAGACCGTCCAGCCGACGCTGTCGAGCTTGTCGGAGAGCGCGGCGGTGGGGCTCGTGTTGGCGGTGGCGTCGTGGTTGGCCTCGTTGAAGGAGAAGTCCACGACATGGCGGCAGGTCTGCAGGACCATCGCGCCGAGCGCCAGCACCCAGATGTCGTCGCCGTTACGGGCCGCGCCCAGTGCGAGCCCCGCGTAGTAGGCGTACTCCTTGGCCCGGTCGAAGGTCGCGTCGAGCCAGGCGCCGAGCGTCGAGTACTGGAGCGAGTACCGGGCGAGCTGGCCGTCCGTGCAGTCCAGCACGAAGGAGCAGATCAGCAGGACACCGGCGGCGATGTAACCGCCGCGGGTGCCGGTCGCGGCGCAGGCCGCCGCTATGAGCGCGGTGACCAGTGAGGCGGTGGTGACCTGGTTCGGGGTCAGCCCGCGGCGGGCGCACCAGCGGGCGATGTACCGCGAGTAGGGGCTGATGCAGTACGTCGTGAAGAAGCCGTCACGGGACTTCACGGCCGTACGCAGCCGTACGGCCTCGTCGTCGACGGCGGCGACGGCGGCCCTGGCCTCGTGGCGGCTCTGCGGGTCCTGCGGGACCGAGGCGACCAGGCTGCCCAGCTCGGGGCGCTGGACCGGGGTCCCGGCGCCGTCCAGCGCCGTGGCCAGGGCGTCGGGGCCCGGCCCCGCACTCGCCAGTACGCGGTTGAGGGCGGGGCGCGCCTCGGGCTGGACGGCGAGCGCCCCGGGGACCGCGGCCGCGGCGAAGCGCGGGTCGGTCAGCGCCAGGCGGAGCGAGTGGAGGTGGCCGACGAACCGGGTGTCGACGACCGCCACGCGTTCGTCGGCGGGTGCGGCGGTGAGCAGCTTCGCGGTCTCGGCCGCGTCGGCTGCGGTGCGTACGTCGAAGCCCAGCGACCGCAGATCGCCCTCCAGCGACGATCCGGGTACCGGCACACCGGCGAGGATGGCGGTCGACAGACGAACTCACTCCTTGGAGCTGGCGTGACACACGCGGAGACGGCCCGCTCCCGGCAGGGGCGGGCGGCATGTCGGCAGAGGCTATCCGATGGACGGAAGCAGGAGTTCACGGCCCGTTTACGTCCCGATCCGGGTGGGCATGACCCCGCGCCACCTGCCGCGGTCATCATGATCGATCCATGCCTCACCCCACAAACCGCGCTCGGGTCCGCCCGGGGAGCAGGGGGCCGGTGGGGTCCCCCTTAGGCTGGCCGGTATGACGTGGCTGATCACAGGTGGTGCGGGGTACATCGGAGCGCATGTGGCGCGGGCGATGGAGGCGGCCGGCGAGCGTGTGGTCGTCATCGACGACCTGTCGAGCGGGCTGGCCGAGCGTCTTCCCGACGGGGTGGAGCTGGTGCGCGGCTCGGTCCTGGACCGCGGACTCATGGACGCGACCCTGGCCGGCCACGGGATCTCCGGTGTGGTGCATCTCGCGGGAAGGAAACAGGTCGGCGAGTCCGTCGAGCAGCCGCTGAGCTACTACCGGGACAATGTGCACGGCCTGACGGTGGTGCTGGAGGCCGCGGTCGCGGCCGGGGTACGGCGCTTCCTGTTCTCCTCGTCTGCCGCGGTCTACGGCGTCCCCGATGCGGAGCTGATCACCGAGGCGACGCCCTGCGCGCCGATCAATCCGTACGGCGAGACGAAGCTGGCCGGTGAGTGGCTGGTACGGGCGGCGGGCCGGGCGCACGGCCTGTCGACGGCCTGTCTGCGCTACTTCAACGTGGCCGGTGCGGCCGCGCCCGAGCTGGCCGACATCGGTGTGTACAACGTCATCCCGATGTTCTTCGACCGGCTGACCCACGGCGACGAACCGCGGATCTTCGGCGCCGACTACCCCACACCGGACGGCACCTGCATCCGCGACTACATCCATGTCGCCGATCTCGCCGACGCCCATCTCGCCGTGGCCGCCAAGCTGGCCGCCGACGACGTACCGGGGGATCTGACGCTCAATGTCGGGCGCGGTGCGGGCGTATCGGTACGTGAGCTGGCGGACCTCGTCGCTTCGGTCACCGGGCTGCCGATGTCACCGGTGATCGAGGAGCGCCGCCCGGGGGACGCGGCGAAGGCCGTCGCGTCGGGCGAGCTGATCGCCAGGGAGCTGGGCTGGAAGGCCACACGCGGGGTGCGCGAAATGGTCGAGTCGGCCTGGGACGGCTGGTGTCTGCGACACCCCGGGGCTCGCGGTAAATGATCTCGCGCCCTGCCCTGACCTGCCATGATTTCCGCAGGTCAGAGTAGCTGACAATGGTGTTCGGTCTCGTGTTGCCCGATACCCCTGCCCCGTAGTTGGCTGACCTCTCGGACCGGCACGCTCACGATCGGGAGGCGCTCTCATGGGGGCTGGGCACGACCACGGGCACGCACACGGCGGGCCGCCGCCGGCCGGGACCGCGGGCGCCGCTCACCGGATCCGGCTGCGGATCGCGCTCGGCATCACGCTGACCGTGATGGTGGTGGAGATCGCCGGCGGCCTGCTGGCCGACTCGCTGGCCCTGCTCGCGGACGCCACGCACATGGCGACGGACGCCCTCGGGCTGGCGATGGCGCTGCTCGCGATCCACTTCGCCAACCGCCCGGCCACCGGGAACCGCACCTTCGGCTATGCGCGGGCGGAGATCCTGGCCGCGCTCGCCAACTGCCTTCTGCTGCTCGGCGTCGGCGGATACGTCCTGTACGAGGCGATCCAGCGGTTCATCACGCCCGCCGATACAGCAGGCGGCCTGACGATCGTCTTCGGCCTCATCGGGCTGGTCGCGAACATGATCTCGCTCTCCATCCTCGTCCGGGGGCAGCAGGACAGCATCAATGTCCGCGGCGCCTATCTGGAGGTGATGGCCGACGCGCTCGGCTCGGTCGCCGTGCTGATCTCGGCCGCGCTGATCCTGACGACGGGCTGGCGGGGGGCCGACCCGGTGGCCTCGATCGTCATCGGCCTCATGATCGTCCCGCGTACCGTCAAGCTGCTGCGCGAGACGCTCGACGTACTGCTGGAGGCGGCCCCGAAGAACGTCGACATGGGCGAGGTCCGGGCGCACATCCTGGGCCTTCCCGGAGTGGCCGACGTCCACGATCTGCACGCCTGGACGATCACTTCCGGGATGCCGGTCCTCTCCGCGCATGTGGTGGTCAGCCCGGACGTACTGGACGCGATCGGGCACGAGAAGATGCTGCACGACCTGCAGGGCTGTCTGGGCACCCACTTCGATGTCGCGCACTGCACCTTCCAGCTGGAGCCGGGTGGCCACGCGGAGCACGAGGCGAAGCTCTGCCACTGAACGGGCGGGGAGAGGAGCGGGCGGGGAGAGCGCGGCGAGGGTCCGGTCCGGCCGGGCCACGGAGGCCGGGGGCGCCGGATGTTAGCCTCGGGGGCCGTCCTTGGAAGGAGCTGAGGTTGATGACCGTCGCCGTGAACGCTGCCCCGCGCAGCGCCCGACCCCGCCCCAACAGCTCCTCGTCCAAGGATCACCACGTTGTCAGAGACCTCTGTCACTGAAGCTTTCTTCGCCCTGCACCACGGTCTGCCGCGCCAGAGCCCCGGTTCCGACGCGACCACCCGCACCCTGCTCTCGTTCACGGGACCGCTGCCCGAGCGGCCGCGCGTACTCGATCTGGGCTGCGGCCCCGGCCGTGCCTCACTTCTGCTCGCCGCCGAGGCGGGCGCCGACGTCACCGCCGTCGATCTGCACGAGCCGTTCCTGGCGGAGCTGCGCCGGAGCGCCGCGGACCGCGGGCTGACCGGATCGATCCGCACGCTCGTGGCGGACATGGCCGAACTCCCCCTCTCCGACGGAATGTTCGATCTTGTCTGGGCCGAGGGGTCCGCGTACATCATCGGCGCCGACCACGCCCTGCGCAGCTGGCGGCGGCTCCTCGCGCCCGGCGGCGCCCTGGTGGTCACCGAGTGCGTGTGGACCACCGACGAGCCCTCCGCCGAGTGCCGGGCCTTCTGGGAGACGGCGGGCTCACCGCTGCGCACCGCGGGTGAGGCCGCGCTGGCCGCCGAGGCCGCGGGTTACCGCGTCCTCGGGATGTACGAGCAGCCCGCGAGCGACTGGGACGAGTACTACGGCCCGTTCGCCGAGCGGGTGGCCGCCCAGGTGCCCGAAGGGCCCGCCATGGAGCAGGCGCTGGCGGGCAGCCGCGAGGAACTCGCCATGTACCGCGAGCACGGCGCCGAATACGGCTACGCAGCCTATGTGCTGCGCCCGATGCACGGGGCCGGTTTCCCGGCGGACGGCGAATTCTGATATTCCGGTCGGTGCCCCCGCCACGCAGTGTGGCGGGGGCACCGACACGTCCCGCGCTCCGAAGTGCGGACAAGCCGCTTTTGTACGGCAGACTGAGGAGCCGGTGACGCCCGATGCGAAGGATGGTTATGTCGAACGGCGCAGCAGAAGCGATCATGCTCGAACTGGTCGATGAGAGCGGCAGGACCATCGGAACGGCGGAGAAGCTCGCCGCACACCAGGCCCCCGGTCAGCTGCACCGGGCTTTCTCGGTCTTCCTCTTCGACGGAGCGGGGCGGCTGCTGATCCAACGTCGGGCACTCGGCAAGTACCACTCCCCCGGCGTGTGGTCCAACACCTGCTGTGGGCACCCCTATCCGGGTGAGTCCCCCTTCGCTGCGGCGGCCAGGCGCACCTACGAGGAGTTGGGGATCTCGCCGGCGCTGCTCGCCGAGGCGGGCACGGTGCGTTACAACCACCCGGACCCCGATTCGGGCCTGGTGGAGCAGGAGTTCAACCATCTGTTCGTCGGACTCGCCCAGGCGGAACTGCGGCCCGACCCCGACGAGGTGGACGACACGGCGTTCGTCACCGCCGGTGAACTCGCCGAGCGGCACGCGTCGGCGCCGTTCTCCGCGTGGTTCATGACGGTGCTCGACGCCGCGCGCCCCGCGGTCAGAGAGCTGACGGGGCCGAGCGGGGGCTGGTGACGACGGGGGCGAGCGGCAGCGCGGACCAGACGACCTTGCCGCCGCTCGCCGTCTGCTCGACACCGCAGGTCCCGCCGGCCTCGGCGGTGATCTCCCGTACGAGCATCAGCCCGCGTCCGCCGGTCTGCCCCTGGTCCGCGTCCAGCGCCTTCGGCCGGTAGGGGTGGTTGTCCTCCACCGACACCCGGATCCAGGAGGCCCCGACGGCGACCTCGACGGCCACCTCGGGGGAGAGCAGCGCGGCATGGCGTACCGCGTTGGTGACGAGCTCGGAGACGATCAGCAGCAGGCCCTGGACGGTGTCACCGCCGACCGGGACCTGCTGCCGCGTCAGGAGGTCCCGTACGGCGTGCCGGGCCTGCGGCACGGACATGTCGACCGCCGGGGCGGTGAACCGCCAGACACCTTCGTAGGGCAGGGAGTCGGCGACCGCCGGGTCGGGCGGGCTACTGCTCCCGCGGCTCTCCATATCCCGGCTCCCGCCCTCGCGCTCGCTGATGACCACGCATCGAGTGTTGGGAATGAGCTGGTCCGCGCCGGGCAGCTGAACAGAAGTCAGCACCAATCGTCGCTATTCGATGGAACACGTCTGCTCCTGCCAGAGATGCGACCACTTCTGTCCGTGTTGGCGCCGGTGATGGCGCCTTGTTGATCGTGGGGCCAGGTGCTGCGGATAGCATCCGGCCCATGGAGCCGCAGCTGCAGCACAGCGTCGCCGACGGGGTCGCCACCGTCGTGATCAGCAACCCCGCCAAGCGCAACGCCATGACAGCGGCCATGTGGCGGGCCCTGCCTGAGCTGCTCGACGGGCTGGCGGAGGACACGGCGGTCCGGGTCCTGGTCCTGACCGGCGCCGGGAACACCTTCTGCGCCGGCGCCGACATATCGACACTGCGGGACCCGGATCCCCGTGAGGACCCCCAGCGGCTCGCGGTCCGGGCCGAGGAGGCACTCGCCGCTTTCCCCAAACCGACACTCGCCGCCGTGCGCGGATACTGCGTGGGCGGCGGCTGCCAGCTGGCGGCCGCCTGCGATCTGCGGTTCGCCGAAGAAGGGGCGCTGTTCGGGGTGACCCCGGCGAAGCTCGGGATCGTCTACCCGGCGGCTTCCACCGCGCGGCTGGTGTCCCTGGTGGGCCCGGCGACCGCCAAGTACCTGCTGTTCTCGGCCGAGTTGATCGGTACGGACCACGCCCTGCGGGCCGGGCTGCTGGACGAGGTGGTGCCCGGGGACACGCTCGGACCGCGGGTGGCGGAGTTCAGCCGGGTGCTGGTCTCGCGCTCACAGCTGACGCAGGCCGCGGCCAAGGAGTTCGCCGCGGGCCGCGACGACCGGGGCGCGTACTGGCGGGCGGCGGCGCGGGACTCCGGCGACCCGGCGGAGGGGGTGGCGGCCTTCCTGGAGCGGCGGGAGCCCTGCTTCACCTGGGCGCCGCGCCCCGGGACCGCCCCGGGGGGCACCACCGGAGGGTGAAGCGGCTCCGCCCGGGCCCTCCCCCACTCCCCCGTTCCGCCCGCCCTTCCTCACGTACCGACCAGTCGGTAACCTTCGGGGCATGACCTCCCTCCAGCCGCGCGCCGGCCGTCGCTGCCACCACTCCGTCAACCCGCTCCACTCGACGCTCTACTTCTCCCCCGACTTCACCGAGCAGCTCGCCGGTATCGGGATCGACGACGCGGCCGCGGCCTACTTCGCCGGGCGCGGTGCGGCGATGGGGGCCGTCGGCCCCGGCACCGTCGCCGCCACCTTCTACAACTTCAACCCCGAGCTGATCGCCCGGCACGTCCCGGCCGTATGGGAGACGGCCGCACCGCAGAAGGTGCTCGACGCCCGGCTGCGCGCCGCCGACGCCACGCTCAGGCGGCTCCTCGGCGAAGAGGCGGTCGCGTCGGACGCCATGGCCGAAGCGGCCGAACTCGCGCTGCGCGCGGCCGAAGCCTGCACCCGGCACGCCCGGCCGCTGTACTCCGCCCACGCCGATCTGCCGGTCCCCGCCGAGCCCCACCTCGCCTTCTGGCACGCGGCGACGCTGCTGCGCGAGCACCGGGGCGACGGCCATCTCGCCGTGCTGCTCGCCGCCGGGCTCGACCCGCTGGAGGCGCTGGTGAGCCACACGGCGACCGGCAAGGGCATGGCGCCCCGCTGGATCCTCGCCACGCGCGGCTGGCACCGGAGCGACTGGGACGCGGCTGTCGAGCGGCTGCGCGGGCGCGGGCTGCTGGACGCGGAAGGCGGCCTCACCGAAGCGGGCACCCGGCTGCGCGAGGACGTCGAGTCGGACACCGACCGCCTCGACCTCGCACCGTACGAACACCTGGGCGCCGACGGCGTGGAGCGCCTCACCGAGCTGGCGCGCGGCTTCCTCACCACCGCCGCGGCCGCCGGAGCGTTCCCGTCCGGCCTCAGCTGACCTGCCCACAACCGGCCCGGCCCGGGGCACCGGGCCGATCGGCGCGTGCGGGCGTGCTCCCCACTCTGTCGGCGCCGCCTGCCACAATGCTGATGCACTGTTTCCCCGCACGGCGGTCCGGCCCCCACCGGCGGTCCGTTCACCCGGCGGGGTCCGGAGGCTGCTCCGGAAGAATGCGGCAAGCTCAGCGAGAAGGCGGTACGGGATCGTGACCACGACCACCCCAGTTTCCATCGAAAGCAGGATCGCGGAGGAGCTCGGCGTCAGGGAAGGGCAGGTGAAGGCCGCTGTCGAGCTGCTCGACGGCGGCTCGACCGTGCCGTTCATCGCGCGCTACCGCAAGGAAGCGACCGAGATGCTCGACGACGCGCAGCTGCGCGCGCTGGAGGAGCGGCTGCGTTATCTGCGGGAGCTGGAGGAGCGGCGGACGGCCGTCCTGGAGTCCGTACGGGAGCAGGGCAAGCTCGATGACGCGCTGGAGGCGCGGATCAGGGCCGCCGAGACGAAGGCGCGGCTGGAGGACATCTATCTGCCCTTCAAGCCGAAGCGCAGGACCAAGGCGCAGATCGCCCGGGAGGCCGGTCTCGGGCCGCTCGCCGACGGGCTGCTGGCCGACCCGTCGGTGGAGCCGCTGACGGCCGCTGCGGCGTTCGCCGACGCGGACAAGGGCGTCGCCGATGCGGCCGCCGCCCTGGAAGGCGCCCGTGCCATCCTCACCGAGCGGTTCGGGGAGGACGCCGACCTCATCGGTGAGCTGCGCGAGCGGATGTGGACCCGCGGCCGGCTGACGGCGAAGGTCAGGGAGGGCAAGGAGGAGCAGGGCGCCAAGTTCGCCGACTACTTCGAGTTCGCCGAGCCGTTCACCGCGCTGCCCTCGCACCGGGTGCTGGCGATGCTCCGGGGCGAGAAGGAGGACGTGCTCGACCTGGTCCTGGAGCCGGAGGAGCCGTCGGACGCCGCGGGTCCCACCGCGTACGAGTCGATGATCGCCCGGCGCTTCGGGGTGGCCGACCGCGGCAGGCCGGGCGACAAGTGGCTTGCCGAGACGGTGCGCTGGTCCTGGCGCACCCGCATTCTGGTCCATCTGGGGATCGACCTGCGGCTGCGGCTGCGGACGGCCGCCGAGGACGAAGCGGTCAAGGTCTTCGCGTCGAATCTGCGCGACCTGCTGCTGGCCGCGCCGGCCGGGACCCGCGCCACGCTCGGCCTCGACCCCGGGTTCCGTACGGGTGTGAAGGTCGCCGTCGTCGACGCGACCGGCAAGGTCGTGGCCACGGACGTGATCCACCCGCACGTCCCCGCGAACCGGTGGGACGAGGCGCTGGCCAAGCTGGCCCGGCTGGCGAAGGAGCACGCGGTCGACCTGATCGCGATCGGCAACGGCACCGCGTCGCGCGAGACCGACAAGCTCGCCGGTGAACTGTGCGCGAAGCACCCCGAGTTGAAGCTCACCAAGGTGATGGTCTCGGAGGCCGGCGCGTCCGTCTACTCGGCGTCCGCCTTCGCCTCGCAGGAGCTGCCCGACATGGATGTGACGCTCCGGGGCGCCGTGTCGATCGCCCGCAGGCTCCAGGATCCCCTCGCCGAACTGGTCAAGATCGACCCCAAGTCGATCGGGGTCGGCCAGTATCAGCACGACCTCTCCGAGGTGAAGCTCTCCCGGTCGCTGGACGCGGTCGTCGAGGACTGTGTGAACGGTGTCGGCGTGGACGTCAACACCGCGTCGGCCCCGCTGCTCTCCCGGGTCTCCGGGATCGGTTCCGGGCTCGCCGAGAACATCGTGGCCCACCGTGACGCCAACGGGCCCTTCACCTCGCGCAAGGCGCTCAAGGACGTCGCGCGGCTGGGCCCCAAGGCGTACGAGCAGTGTGCGGGCTTCCTGCGCATCCGGGACGGCGACGACCCGCTGGACGCGTCGAGCGTGCACCCGGAGGCGTACCCGGTGGTGCGGACGATGGCCAAGAAGGCGGGCGGCGGGTCCCTCGTGGGGAACGCGGCGCTGCTGCGCTCGCTGGACCCGGCGGAGTTCGTGAACGACACGTTCGGGCTGCCCACGGTGACGGACATCCTGCGGGAGCTGGAGAAGCCGGGGCGCGACCCGCGGCCCGCGTTCAAGACGGCCACCTTCAAGGAGGGCGTCGAGAAGCTGGGCGATCTGACGGCCGGGATGGTCCTGGAGGGTGTGGTCACCAATGTCGCGGCGTTCGGCGCGTTCGTGGACATCGGGGTGCACCAGGACGGCCTGGTGCATGTGTCCGCGCTCTCCAGGACGTTCGTCAAGGACCCGCGTGATGTGGTGAAGCCGGGCGACATCGTCAAGGTGAAGGTGATGGACGTCGACATCCCGCGCAAGCGGATCTCGCTGTCCCTGCGGCTCGACGACGAGGCCGGGGCCAAGCCGGGCGGCGGCAAGGACCGGCAGGACCGCGGCAAGCGGCCGCAGAACGGCCAGGGCGGGCCGGGAGGCCAGGGCGGCCGGCCTCCGCAGCAGCGGCAGGGCGGCGGGGGCCGACGCGGTGGCAACGGCGGCGGCGGTGGCGGCCGGGCGTCCTCCGCTCCGGCGCCGGTCAACAGCGCGATGGCGGACGCGCTGCGCCGGGCCGGGCTCACGGACCCGGGGCAGGGCAAGGGCCGCGGCTGAACCGGTGGTCCGCGCCGCCGGATGACGTGACGTACAGCGCCGGACGGGCCTGTCCTGGCCCGCCCGGCGCTGTGCGTGGGCAAATGCGCGTCAGCGGATGCGCATGAGCGGATGTGCTTGAGGGCGTACGAGGTCGAGATGCGTGGCCGGTTCAGACCTCGGTGACCTTGCCGTCGGCCACCTCGATACGGCGCGTCGTACGGACCGCGTCCAGCATCCGGCGGTCGTGGGTGACGAGCAGCAGGGTCCCCTCGTACGAGTCGAGCGCCGACTCCAGCTGCTCGATGGCCTCCAGGTCCAGATGGTTCGTGGGCTCGTCCAGCACCAGGAGGTTGACACCTCTGCCCTGGAGGAGCGCGAGAGCGGCCCTGGTCCTCTCCCCCGGCGAAAGGGTCGTCGCCGGGCGCAGGACATGCGCCGCTTTCAGGCCGAACTTGGCGAGGAGCGTACGGACTTCGGCGGGCTCGGTGTCGGGGACCGCCGCGCAGAAGGCGGCCAGCAGCGTCTCCGTACCGTAGAAGAGGCCGCGGGCCTGGTCGACCTCGCCGACCACGACGCCGGGGCCGAGCGCCGCGTGCCCGGTGTCGAGCGGGACGCGGCCCAGCACCGCACCGAGCAGGGTGGACTTGCCCGCGCCGTTGGCTCCGGTGATGGCGACCCGGTCCGCCCAGTCGATCTGGAGGTGCGCGGGCCCGAAGGTGAAGTCCCCGCGGACGACGGTCGCGTCCCGGAGCGTGGCCACCACGGAGCCGGAGCGCGGAGCGGCCGCGATCTCCATGCGCAGCTCCCACTCCTTGCGGGGCTCGTCCACGACGTCGAGGCGCTCGATCATGCGCTGTGTCTGCCGGGCCTTGGCCGCCTGCTTCTCGCTGGCCTCGCTGCGGAACTTACGGCCGATCTTGTCGTTGTCGGACGCCTTGCGGCGGGCGTTCTTGACGCCCTTGTCCATCCAGCCGCGCTGCATCTGGGCCCGGCCTTCGAGCGCCGCCCTCTTGTCGGCGAACTCGTCGTACTCCTCCCTGGCGTGCCTGCGGGCGGTCTCCCGCTCCTCCAGATATCCCGCGTACCCGCCGCCGTAGAGGGTGATCTGCTGCTGGGCGAGGTCCAGTTCGAGGACCTTGGTGACCGTACGGGTCAGGAACTCGCGGTCGTGGCTGATGACGACGGTGCCCGCGCGCAGCCCGCCGACGAAGCGCTCCAGCCGGTCCAGTCCGTCCAGGTCGAGGTCGTTGGTCGGCTCGTCGAGCAGGAAGACGTCGTACCGGGAGAGCAGCAGCGAGGCGAGCCCCGCGCGGGCCGCCTGGCCACCGGAGAGGGAGGTCATCGGCTGGTCGAGGCCGACGGTGAGACCCAGTGAAGCCGCCACCTCCTCGGCACGCTCGTCGAGGTCCGCCCCGCCGAGGTCGAGCCAGCGCTCCAGCGTCGTGGAGTACGCGTCGTCGGCGCCAGCGACCCCGTCGACCAGGCCCTGGGTGGCCTCGTCCATGGCGCTCTGCGCGGCGGCCACCCCCGTACGGCGGGCGAGGAACGCGCGTACGGTCTCGTGCTCGCGGCGCTCCGGCTCCTGCGGCAGGTGCCCGACGGTGGCGGTGGGCGGGGAGAGCCTCAGCTCGCCCTCCTCGGGGGTGTCGAGCCCGGCGAGGAGGCGCAGCAGGGTCGATTTGCCCGCGCCGTTCACACCGACGAGACCGATCACCTCACCCGGAGCGACGACGAGGTCGAGGCCGGAGAAGAGCGAGCGGTCACCGTGGCCCGCGGCGAGGTCTTTGGCGACAAGGGTTGCAGTCATGAGGGGACCGATCCTAATCGGGGTGCGGCGGGCGCTCGGGACCAGGCGGCCCGCGCTCCGGCGGGGCGGGCGGCACGGCCCTGGGCGGTGCGGCAGGGTCTATGTCGGCCGAATGGCGATCCTGTGACAGCTGTGACCGTGGACATGACCAGGGGCAGCTGGGCTGAATAGGGTCGAACACAACGACGACCCCCACGACTTGGAGCTTCAGTGCACCGCAGACTCATCGTCCCGAGCGTGCTCGCGGCCGCCTCGCTTCTGCTGGCGATCCCGGCATCGGCGGCCGGCTTCACGCCCGGGGCTCCGGGCATCGGCGACCCGTACTACCCCGCGTACGGCAATGGCGGATACGACGTCTCGCACTACGACCTCAAGCTGAAGTACCAGCCGTCGACCGACCGGCTGGACGGCACCGCGACGATCCTGGCCACCGCGACCCAGGACCTCTCCCGGTTCGATCTGGACTTCCTGCTCGATGTGAGCGAGGTGCGCGTCAACGGCGCCAAGGCGTCCTTCGCCACATCGGGCCAGCACGAGCTGGTGGTGACCCCGGCCAAGGGCCTGGCCAAGGGCTCCGCCGTCACCATCGTGGTCCGCTACAGCGGGGTGCCGTCGACCAAGTCGGCGTACGGCTTCTCCACCTGGCACCGCACCCCGGACGGCGCGGTCGCCGCGGACGAGCCCGAGTCGGCCTGGTGGTGGTTCCCGAGCAATGACCACCCGCTCGACAAGGCCACGTACGACGTGTCGGTCTCGGTGCCCGACGGCACCCAGGCGATCAGCAACGGCGTGCTCCAGTCGCAGCGTTCGCAGCTGGGCCGGACCACGTACAACTGGCGCTCCGACAAGCCGCAGGCCACCTATCTGACCACGCTCGCGGTCGGCAAGTTCGACATCACCACCGGCACCACCGAGTCCGGTGTGCCGATCACCAACGCGTACAGCAAGGACCTGGGCGACAACGCGGGCGCGGCGCGCGCCAGTGTGGAGCGGACGGGCGAGGTCGCGGACTGGCTGAGCGGGTACTTCGGCCCCTACCCCTTCAACGCGCTCGGCGGCTATGTGCCGAACACCGACACCGGGTACGCGCTGGAGACCCAGACCCGGCCGTTCTACAGCCCCAAGCAGTTCGCGAACGGCGCCAATGTCTCGGTGGTCGTCCATGAGCTGGCGCACCAGTGGTACGGCGACGACGTGTCGCTCAAGGGCTGGAAGGACATCTGGATCAACGAGGGCTTCGCCTCCTACGCCGAGTGGCTCTGGTCGGAGAGCCAGGGCGACGGGACCGCGCAGGAGCTGGCGGACTACGTGTACGCCTCGCACCCGGCCGACGACGCGTTCTGGACGGTGAAGCCCGGCGACCCGGGTGCGGCGAACCAGTTCGACGACGCCGTCTACGACCGGGGCGCGCTCGCCATCCAGGCGCTGCGCGACAAGGTCGGTGACACCGCGTTCTTCAAGATCCTCAAGGGGTGGCCGGCCGAGCACGCCTACGGCAACGCCTCCGTTGCCGACTTCGAGAAGTACGCCGAGCAGGTCTCCGGGAAGCCGCTGGCGGCCTTCTTCGACACCTGGCTGTTCACCCCGTCCAAGCCGGCCGCGGGTGCGGCGCGGCAGGCCCGGATCGCGCACCCGGACGCGCGGCCCGTGGCGCCGAAGTCCTGGCAGCGGATCGAGCGGGCGCACACCGTCCACGACCACTGACCCGTGCGGGAGGCCGCGCCGCGCCGGTGGACCGGGCGGCGCGGCTTCCTGCGTGCGGCGGCTGGTGGTTAGGCTGCTCCGGCACCGCGGCACGAGGCCGCCGCGGAACGAGACCCGCGTGCCTGCGGCCGCGCCCGACGAGGAGCACCCTTGCCCGATCCGACCCATGGCTCCCGGCCGACCCTGGAAGCCGTAGCGGCCCGCGCGGGTGTGTCGCGGGCGACGGCCTCGCGTGTCGTCAACGGCGGCGCCGGGGTACGGCAGCCCCTGGTGGACCGGGTCAGGCTGGCGGTCGATGAACTGGGCTACGTACCCAATCACGCGGCCAGGACGCTGGTCACCCGGCGCAACGGCGCGGTCGCGGTCATCATCGCGGAGCCGGAGATCCGGATCTTCTCGGACCCCTTCTTCTCCCAGCAGTTGCGCGGCATCAGCCGTGAACTGACCGCGCATGATTCGCAGTTGGTGCTGCTTCTGGTGGAGGGCAGAAAGGACTACGACCGGATCGGCCGCTATCTGGCGGGCGGCCACGTGGACGGTGCGCTGGCCTTCTCGCTGCACACCGAGGACTCGCTGCCCGCCGTGATCCACCGCGCCGGGATCCCCACGGTCTTCGGCGGCCGGCCTGCCTGGGCGGGCCCGGAGTCCGGTCTCGCGCTGCCCTACGCCGACTGTGACAACCGGGGCGGCGCCCGCGCCGCCGTCCGGCATCTGGTCTCGCTCGGGCGCAGGCACATCGCGCACATCGCGGGCCCGCAGGACCAGACATCGGGGATAGACCGGCGGGACGGCTACCGCGATGTGCTCATCGACGTCGACCCCGGGCTCACCGTGCAGGGGACCTTCACCGCGGAGAGCGGCGCCGCCGCGATGTCCGGGCTGCTGGAGCGGCGGCCCGAGGTGGACGCGGTCTTCGCGGCCAACGATCTGATGGCTTCGGGGGCGCTCCAGGTCCTGCGGGAACACGGCAGACGGGTGCCGGACGATGTGGCGGTGGTGGGGTTCGACGACATGGAGAAGGTCGCCGAGTGCACCGACCCGCCGCTGACGACGGTCCGTCAGGACATCGAGGGCATGGGGCGGTTGATGGTCCGGATGCTGGTACGCGGACTGGACGGCGCGAGCGCCGCCGCACCGGACTCGGTGATCATGCCGACCGATCTGGTGCGCCGGGTCTCCGCGTGACGTCCGGCTTGCCACCGGAGACCGCGGCCCGGTGCTCCGCCCGGTGCTCGGCCCGTGCCGCACGGGCCAGCGGCAGGAAGCGCACCCGCTCGGGAAGCACCGGCACCACCGCCCGCACACACCGGCCGAAACGGCGCAACGCCCGCTCCTGGGCGTCCGTCCACTCCAGGCCGATCGCCTGACGTGCGTCCGGCGGCATCAGCCCGACCGTGACGAAGTGCCGGAAGCGTGCCAGCGGCGGCAGGAGCACCGGCCAGCACATCCGGAGCAGCACGCGGAGCGGGCGCGGGCCGCGGTCGGGCGGCGGTACGGGGCTGTGCGGATCGGTCAGCTCCCGCACCACCGGGGTCGCCTCGATCTCGTCGGCGAGCATCTTCCGGTAGTACGGCCAGAACTCCTCAATGGTCTGCGGCATGTCCCGGTCGTTGATCCCGAGCACCCGCCCGACCTGGAGCCACTCCGCGTACAACTGCCGCTCCTGCGCGTCCGTGTAGGGGCGCCCGAGGTACTTACGGCCCTGCAGGAAGGCCGGGAAGCCGGTGGCGTGCACCCAGGAGAAGGTGGCCGGGGCGAGGGCGTGGTAGGGGCGGCCACGGGTGTCGGTGCCGCTGATGGTCCGGTGCATCCGGCGCAGCCTGCGCCCCTCTTCGGCGGCGGCCTCCCCGCCGTACACCCAGAGCTGCATCGACCGCAGGGAGCGCTCGCCGCGGCCCCAGGGGTCGGTACGGAAGACGGAGTACGTGTCGACACCGGCGCCGACCGCCGGGTGGGCCACCTGCATGGTCAGCGCCGCGGGAAGCGTGAGCAGCACCCGGATATCACCGACCTCGCTCCACAGCACCCCGCCCGGCGGCGGTGGCGGCGGCCCGTCCGGTGTGGTGCGGCTGCTCATACACGGACTCCCGTCGCTGCTCCCGTCGGTCGTAGCGGGCTCCTGCCCGCGGCCCGTCCTCCCCTGCGTCCAGTATGCGACGGCCGAGGCCGGAGCGGCGCGGGGAGCGGGAAGGGGCAGGAGGACCGCGGCCCGCGCGACCAGGGCGCAGGCCGGGCGGGCCGCTCGAACGGTCAGGGACTGGCCGGCTCCGCGGGGCAGTAGCTGTCGTGTGCGGACCGCTTCCCGGTGGCCAGGTAGTCGGTCACCGCGTCGTTCCCGCAGGCGTTCGAGCCCGTCAGATAGGCCACGTGCCCGCCCTGGTCGACGGTGACCATCCGGGCCCGCTCACCGAGGGCCCGGCGCGTCCGCAGCGCCCCGGCCAGCGGCGTCGCCGGATCGCGGAGGTTCTGCACCATGAGGACGTTCGACGGTCCACGGTCGGTGATTCTCACCTTCGGCTCGGCGGGGGCCGGCCAGAAGGCGCACGGCCGGATGTTGGCCACGAACGCGCCGTACATCGGGTGGCGGACGCGGTCGACCGCGACGTTGTGCTGGTAGGTCGCGAGGGCCGTCGGCCAGCGGGAGTCGCCGCAGATCACCCCGAGGTAGGCGGCGGGGAAGTTGTCGCTGTACGCGCCCCCGCCGCCGGTGTCGCCGGAGCCCGGGGGCGGCTGATCCGTGTCCAGGGCGTGCCAGGTGGCGGCGAGGTAGGCGAAGTCGCTGTCGTCGCGGATGGCCCCCGCGGTGACGACGCGGAAGGTCGTGCCGTCGTATCCCTGTACGGACTTCTTGTCGAGGCGCGCGGCGAGTTGGAAGTACTTCTCACGGACCGCGGACGGTGTGCTGCCCAGGTGGTACTGCTGGGGTGCGGCGGCGGCGAACTTCGCGAAGTCGGGGAAGCGGGTCTCGAAGCCCGTGCCCTGGCCGCGCAGCGCCGCGACGTCGTAGCCCTCGGGCGGCAGGCTGCTGTCGAGCACGATGCGGTCGCCGCGCCGGGGGAAGAGCGAGGTGTACACCGCGCCCAGGTAGGTCCCGTAGGACTCGCCGTAGTACGAGATCTTCGGCACGCCCAGTGCCGCCCGGATCCGGTCCATGTCGCGCGCGGTGTTCGCGGTGGTGATGTGCGGCAGCAGGTCCGCGGTCTTCGATGTGGCGCACCCCGTGGCGAGACTCTTCGCGGTCACGGCCTGCTTCGCCACGTCGGCCGAGCTGCCGGGGTTGGGCGGGTTGGCCGCCACCTCGCCCTGAGCACTGGTGAAGCCACAGGTCAGCGGGGTGCTCTGGCCGACGCCCCGTGGGTCGAAACCGATCACGTCATAGCGGTCGCGCACCTTCTGCGGCAGCTTCATCAACGCGGGGACGGGGAGCCCGGGCAGGCCGGGGCCCCCGGGGTTGAGCAGCAGTACGCCGCGCTTCTCGGCCGGCTTCGTGCTCGCCAGACGGGACACCTCGACTTCGATCGTCCGCCCGTCGGGGTGACCGTAGTCGAGCGGCACCGCGAGCCGTGCGCACCGCAGGGCCGCCTCCGTCGGGCTGGGGCACGCGCCCCACCGCAGCGGCGACCTGGAGGGCGCGCCCTCCTGCGACCGGGACGACGCCCCCGCCATGGCCATCTGCGAGACACCCGAGGTCACCGCGGCCGCGCCCACCGTGACGGCGAGCGCCGCGAGCCAGGTCCTGCGCATGGTTGTTCTCCTCACTTCGATAAAGCAGTGGAGCTGGAGTGCAGTGGGGGCCGGCGCTTCGGCCGGGCGTCAGCCACCCGCGAGGGAGGTCGACCGGATGGCCGCCGCCCGCTTGCGGCGCCTGCGCAGCAGCACGACGACGAGCGCGAAGACCTGGAGCGCGGGGTCCAGGCCCGGCAGGTCGGCGGTGGTCTCGGAGTGGACGTGTCCGGTGCGGCGGATCGTGCCGACGGGCACACCGTCGTCGCCGGCCATGGTGTACTCCCGGCCCGCCGCCGCGGTCTGCCGGAACCGGATGACCCGCCCGGAGCACGTCATGTTCCAGCTGCGGCGCACCCGGTCCGTGGTCGCGACGACGGACCCGCCGGCGTCGAGCAGTTCGTAGACACCACTGAAGCGGTGCGTGCGGACCTGGTAGTCGGCCCCGCTCAGGGTGAACCGTGCGCCGATGCGGCCTCGGCGCAACGAGAACGTCGTCAGCGCCCGGCCGTCCTCGGTCAGCTCGTAGTCCTGGCTCGGCGGATGAATCCTCTTCGCGTGCAACATGACCTCATTGCAGCACCGGTCCACGGCCCGGACCCATGTCATTTGTCATGCGCGACCGGGTGACAACCGGGCGCCAGGGCAGGGCCGTTTCGGTGGGAACGGTCAGCTGCTACGTTTCCCGGGTGAGGAAAGGACCTGCCACGCGAAGCGCCGGCGCCGACGAGCCACTCGGCTTCGTGATCGCTTCGGCGGGCAACGCGGCGGCCCTCGCCTTCGAGTCCGCCCTGGCCGCGGAGGATCTGCTGCCGCGGCATTTCGCCGTACTGCGCGGGCTGCGTGACGGCGAGGAACACGCGCAGCAACAGCTCGCCTCATCGCTGGGTATTCCGGCCAGCCGTCTGGTGGGGCTGCTCGCGCTGCTGATCGAGCGTGGCCTGGTGGAGCGGCGCGAGTCGCCGGCCGACGCCCGGGTGAAACTGGTCCGCCTGCGGGAGGAGGGCCGGATGGAACTGGAGAAGTTGATCCGGCTCGCGGGCGCGTCGGAGGAGCGGCTGACCGCGGGGCTGACGGCCGACGACCGGTCCGAGCTGCGCAGATTGCTCGGCATCGTCTACGCCAATGTCGCCGTCGAGCCCGAAGGTCGTCCCGTCCGGGCCTGGTGACCGGCCCTTCAGGTCCGGGTCCCCGGTCCGGGTCGTCCCCGATCCGGTGACCGGCAGGGGCTTGCGCAAATCGTTTCGGTAGGAATAGTTTCGGTGGGAAGCAATGGTGCTGCCGTGAGGCGGCCGACCACACCCGACCGAGGAGACGACGATGGCGGTCACGAATCAGGACACGGTCGAAGGATTCCTGGAACGGATCCGGGATGCCTGGGACGCGGGGGACGCGAGCGGCTACGCGGCACAGTTCGCGGAGGACGCGTCATATGTGATCTTCATGGGGGACGCCATGCTCGGGCGCGCCGCCATCGAGCGGACACACCATGAGGTGTTCACCCGGTGGCAGAAGGGCACGCGCATGACCGTCAAGCCGATCGACGTGCGGATGCCGGACGAGTCCACGGCGGTGGTGACCACCGTCGGCGGCGTCGGCAAGGGCAGCCGGATCGGCTTCGACAAGTTCCAGACGTTCACGCTGCACCGCCAGGACGGACGCTGGGAATGCGTGGCCTTCCAGAACACGAGGATGAGCCGCCGGTCCAAGCGCGCCTACCGCTCCTGACGGTTACCCACGGCCGCCCCGGACTTTCACAAGGGTGGTGCGACAGCAATACTGTTGTACCGGACCGAGTGATCGACCCCGACCGACCGGGTATCCGGGAAACGAGGCACAAGCAATGGCGACCTGCCCCGACGGCACGGGCCCGGACACGGCCGCGGCCCTCACGGTCGACGAGCTGGCCGCGCGCGCCGGGGTGACCGTCCGCACCGTCCGCTTCTACAGCGCACGCGGCCTGCTCCCCCCGCCGGTGATCGGGCCGCGCCGCGTCGGGCTGTACGGCCCCGCGCATCTCTCCCGGCTGGCGCTCGTCGAGGAGTTGCAGCACCACGGGATGACGCTGGCCGCGATCGAGCGCTATCTCCGCCAGCTCCCCGAGGGCCTGAGCGCGCATGATCTCGCGATCCACCGCGCCGTGGTGGCCTCGTGGGCGCCGGAGGGTGCGGACGAGGCGACCCGCGCGGAGCTGGAGCGCCGGGCGGGCCGGCCGCTGCCCGAACCGGACATCGACCGGCTGGCCGCGATGAACGTGCTGGAGCGGGTCGAGGGCGACAAGGACGCTTTCCGGGTGGATCCGGGGCTGCTCGCGCTCGGTGTGCAGCTGCTCGATGTGCCGATCGCCCACGAGACGATCCTCGCCGCGCGCACCGTGGTCCTTGAGCACACCCGGGCCGCGGCGAAGGAGTTGACCCGGCTCTTCCAGGACGAGGTGTGGGGGCCCTACCGGGAGCGGGAGAGCGACCCCGACGCGGTGGAGGCGATGAAGACGCTCTCCGCCGATATGCAGCCCATGGTGGTGCAGGCGCTGGTGACCGCGTTCCAGCGGTCGCTCAAGGAGGAGCTGCAGGCCCGTTACGCGGACGGACCCGCAGCCCCCTGACCCAGAAGGCCGGGCCCGGACCTGCCCCGGCCCGGCCCGGCCTTCCTGCTCACCGGCTCTCCGGCTCTCCCGCCTCAGTTGTCGCTGAAGGTCTCGCCCCGCTCGGCCTTCCCGACCAGCAGCGCGGGCGGCGTGAACCGCTCCCCGTACCGCTCGGCCAGTTCCCGGGCGCGCGCCACGAAGCCGGGCAGGCCGCCCTCGTAACCGTTGATGTACTGGAGCACACCCCCGGTCCAGCCCGGGAAGCCGATGCCGAGGATCGAGCCGATGTTGGCGTCGGCGACCGAGGTCAGGACCCCCTCCTCCAGACAGCGGACGCTGTCCAGCGCCTCGGAGAAGAGCATCCGCTCCTTCATGTCGGTGAAGGGGACGTCCGTTCCGGGCTTCGTGAAGTGCTCACGCAGCCCCGGCCAGAGTCCGGTCCGCTTGCCGTCCTCGTAGTCGTAGAACCCCGCTCCCCCGCTGCGGCCCGGCCGGCCGAATTCGTCGACCATCCGGTCGATGACCGCGTCCGACGGATGCCCGGTCCAGGTGCCGCCCGCCTCCTCGGTGGCACGCTTCGCCTCGTTGCGGATCTTGCGCGGCAGAGTGAGCGTCAGCTCGTCCATCAGCGAGAGCACCTTGGCCGGGTAACCGGCCTGGGCGGCGGCCTGTTCGACCGACGCGGGCTCGACGCCCTCGCCGATCATCGCCACGCCCTCGTTGATGAACTGGCCGATGACGCGCGAGGTGAAGAAGCCGCGGGAGTCGTTGACGACGACCGGGGTCTTGTTGATCCGGCGTACGAGGTCGAAGGCGCGCGCCAGCGCTTCGTCACCGGTCCGTTCGCCCTTGATGATCTCGACGAGCGGCATCTTGTCCACGGGCGAGAAGAAGTGCAGCCCGATGAAGTCGCCCTGCCGCTCGACACCTTCGGCGAGCAGTGTGATGGGGAGGGTCGAGGTGTTGGAGCAGAGCAGCGCGTCGGGTTCGATGACGCCCTGGATCTCCTGGAACACCTTGTGCTTGAGCGCCACGTCCTCGAAGACCGCCTCGATCACCGCGTCGCAGCCCGCGAGGTCGGCCGGGTTCCCGGTCGGGGTGATGCGGGCCAGCAGCTCGTCGCGCTGTGCCTCGGTGGTGCGGCCGCGCGAGAGCGCCTTCGCGAGGAGCTTCTCCGAGTACGCCTTGCCTTTCTGCGCGGCCTCGGCCGACACGTCCTTGAGTACGACGTCGATCCCGGCGCGTGCGCAGGAGTAGGCGATACCTGCGCCCATCATCCCGGCGCCGAGCACGGCGACCTTGCGGACCTCGCGGGGTGCGATCCCCTGCGGGCGGCTGGCCCCCGCGTTGACGGCCTGGAGGTCGAAGAAGAACGCCTGGATCATGTTCTTCGCGGTCTGTCCCGTGACCAGCTCGGTGAAGTACCTGGCCTCGATGGTCAGCGCCGTCTCGAAGTCGACCTGGGAGCCTTCGACGGCCGCGGCCAGGATGTTGCGGGGTGCGGGATAGGGGGCGCCCTGCAGCTGCTTCTTCAGATTCGCAGGGAACGCGGGCAGGTTGGCGGCGAACTTCGGGTTCGACGGGGTGCCGCCGGGGATCTTGTACCCCTTGACGTCCCAGGGCTGCCACGACTCCGGGTGGGCGTCGATGAAGGCACGCGCCTGCGCCAGCATCTCGTAGGCGGTGGCGGCGACTTCATGGACGAGGCCGCTCTCCAGGGCGCGCCGCGGGTTGTACCGGTTGCCCTGCAGAAGCACCTTGAGCAGCGCGTCGGCGATGCCCATCAGCCGTACGGTACGGGTGACACCGCCACCGGCCGGCAGCAGGCCGAGGGTGACCTCGGGCAGGCCGATCCTGGAGCCCGGCGCGTCGAGCGCGATGCGGTGGTGGCTGGCGAGGGCGATCTCGTAACCGCCGCCGAGCGCCGAGCCGTTGACGGCGGCGACGACCGGCTTGCCCAGGGTCTCGATGCGCCGCAGGGAGTTCTTGATGGCCGTGCCGGTGTCGAACGCCTGCTGGGCCTGGGCCGGCCCGACCTTGATCATGTCCTTGAGGTCGCCCCCGGCGAAGAAGGTCTTCTTCGCCGAGGTGTAGATGATGCCGCGGATGGAGTCCTTCTCGGCCTCCGCGCGGTCGGCGACGGCCGCGATCGAGTCCTTGAACGCCTGGTTCATGGTGTTCGCGGACTGGTTGGGGTCGTCGAGGACGAGGGTGACGACGCCGGTCCCGTCCTGTTCCCAGCGGATGGTGGTGTTCTCGCTCATGGTGTGGCTGCTCCGTGAGGGCCGTGGGTGGGAGGGACGCGGTCAGAGACGCTCGACGACGGTGGCGACGCCCATGCCGCCGCCGACGCAGAGGGTGGCGAGGCCGTACCGCTGGTCGCGGCGCTCCAGTTCGTCGACGAGGGTGCCGAGGATCATCGCTCCGGTGGCGCCGAGCGGGTGTCCCAGGGCGATCGCTCCGCCGTTGACGTTGATCTTGTCCAGCGGCAGGTCCATGTCGCGGGCGAAGCGCAGGACGACACCGGCGAAGGCTTCGTTGATCTCCACCAGGTCGATGTCGCCGATGGTCAGACCTGCCTTGGCGAGCGCCTTGCGGGTGGCGGGCGCGGGCCCGGTCAGCATGATCGTCGGCTCCGATCCCGAGACCGCGGCGGAGACGATCCGGGCCCGGGGCGTCAATCCGTACCGCTCGCCGACCTCGCCGGAGCCGATGGCGACCAGTGAGGCACCGTCCACGATGCCCGATGAGTTGCCCGCGTGGTGGACGTGGTCGATCTTCTCGATCCAGTGGTACTTCTGCAGCGCCACCGCGTCGAAGCCGCCCATCTCGCCGATCGCGGCGAAGGACGGCTTGAGCGCGGCGAGCGAGTCCGCGGTGGTGCCGGGCCGCAGATGCTCGTCGTGGTCGAGGACCATCAGGCCGTTGCGGTCGGTGACGGGGACGACGGAGCGGGCGAACCTGCCGTCCTTCCACGCCTCGGCGGCCCGTTCCTGCGAGAGCGCGGCGTAGGAGTCGACGTCGCGCCGGGTGAAGCCGCCGATGGTGGCGATGAGGTCGGCGCCGATGCCCTGGGGTGCGAAGCCGGTGTCCCAGTTGGTCATCGGGTCCATCGCCCAGGCCCCGCCGTCGGAGGCCATCGGGACGCGCGACATCGACTCGACCCCGCCGGCCAGGATCAGGTCCTCCCAGCCGGAACGCACCTTCGCCGCAGCCAGGTTGACGGCTTCCAGGCCGGAGGCGCAGAAGCGGTTCTCCTGGACGCCGGCCACGGTGTCGGGGAGGCCGGCCGCGACGGCCGCCGTGCGGGCGATGTCGGAGCCCTGGTCGCCGACCGGACTGACCACACCGAGCACGATGTCGTCGATGGCCGCCGGATCGAGACCGGGGAACCTGCGGCGCAGTTCGTGGATCAGCCCGACGACCAGGTCGATGGGCTTGGTGCCGTGCAGGGCGCCATTGGCCTTCCCGCGCCCGCGTGGGGTGCGGATCGCGTCGTACACAAACGCTTCGGTACTCAAGACAGCGGCCTTTCGGAGTGCGGATCGGGGTGCGGGACACGGGCGGCGGGATACGGGACGCCCGAGGGAGGGGCGAAGGTCAGGCGAGCAGCGAGCGGCCGATGATCTCCTTCATGATTTCGGTGGTGCCGCCGTAGATCGTCTGGATACGGCCGTCGGTGAACGCCCTGGCGACCGGGTACTCGGTCATGTAGCCGTAGCCGCCGTGCAGTTGGAGACAGCGGTCGGCGACCCGCTTCTGCAGTTCGGTGGACCACCACTTGGCCATCGAGGCGTGTACGGCGTCGAGCCCGCCCGCCGAGTGTTCGGTGATGCAGCGGTCGACGAACGTACGGGTGACGGCGCACTCGGTGGCCATCTCGGCGATCTCGAAGCGGATGTGCTGGAGCTTCGAGAGCGGCCGGCCGAACGCCTCGCGCTCCTTGACGTACGCCGTGGTGATCTCCAGGAGGTGTTCGGCGGCGGCGATCGCGGCCACGGCGATGGCGAGACGCTCCTGGGCGAGGTTGGTCATCAGATGGATGAACGCCCCGTCCTGCTCGCCGAGCAGATTCTCCTTGGGGACCCGGACGTCGTGGAAGAACAGCTCAGCGGTGTCCTGCGACTTCTGGCCGATCTTGTCCAGGTTGCGGCCGCGCTCGAATCCGGCGGTACCGCGCTCGACGGCCAGCAGTGACAGGCCCTTGGCACCGCCGTCCGGTGAGGTGCGGGCGACCACGACCACCAGGTCGGCGAGGATTCCGTTGGAGATGAACGTCTTGGAGCCGTTGAGCACCCAGTGGTCCCCGCGGTCCTCGGCGTACGTCCGGATGCCCTGCAGATCGGACCCGGCGCCCGGCTCGGTCATCGCGATCGCCGTGATGGTCCGGCCGCTGCAGAAGCCGGGCAGCCAGCGCCCGCGCTGCTCCTCGGTGGCCAGGGCGGTGAGATAGGGGACGACGATGTCGTTGTGCAGCCCGAGCGCGAGCCCGGACGCCCCGGCCCGGGCGAACTCCTCGGCGAGCACGGCGCTGTAGCGGAAGTCGGGGTTCCCGCCGCCGCCGTACTCCTCGGGGACGGCGAGCCCGAGGAGCCCCTGGCGGCCGGCCGCGAGCCAGGCGTCGCGGGAGGTGATGCCGTCCTTCTCCCACTGCTCGTAGTGCGGGAGGACCTCCTTGTGCAGGAAGGTGCGGACGGTCTCCCGGAACGCGTCGTGCTCCGCGGTGAAGATCTGGCGTTTCAACGGTCTCCCCCTGCTGTCAACGGTCTTCATCCGACGTGGTGTTGTCCGGTCCGGCGGCCGCTCCCGCGAGGTCAGGCACGCCCCAGTCCCTGGCCACTTCGGCCGTGTCCGCACCCGGCTGCGCGGGTCCGAGCCGTACGGAACCGGGGGTGGCGGAGAAACGCGGCGCGGGCGCGGGCTGGGTGATCCCGCTGTGCTCGACGAACGTCCCACGGGCGGCGAGATGCGGATGGGCCGGCGCCTCGCGCAGCGAGAGGACCGGCGCCACGCAGGCGTCCGACCCCTCGAAGAGCGCCGTCCACTCCGCCCGGGTGCGGGTCAGGAAGCGGGCGGCGATCGCCTCGCGCAGCCCGTCCCAGCGGGCGAAGTCCTTGCGGGCGGGGGCTTCGGCCGCGATGCCGAGCAGCTGCACGAACTCGTCGTAGAACTGCGGCTCCAGGGCGCCCACCGCCATGTACTCGCCGTCCGACGTCTCGTAGCTGCCGTAGAAGGGGCAGCCGCCGTCCAGCAGATTCGCCCCGCGCCTGTCCTGCCAGCCGCCGGCCGCCAGCATGCCGTGGATCATGGTGGCGAGATGCGCGGCGCCGTCCACGATCGCGGCGTCGACCACCTGCCCCGCTCCCCCGCCGGTGCGCGCGTGCTGGAGCGCGGCGAGGATCCCGATCACCAGATAGAGCGAGCCGCCCGCGTAGTCACCGACCAGGTTGGCCGGGACGGTGGGCGGCTCGCCGGGGCTGCCGATCATTCCGAGGGTGCCGGTGACGGCGATGTACGCGATGTCGTGCCCGGCGCGTCCGGCCAGCGGCCCCTCCTGGCCCCAGCCGGTCATCCGCCCGTACACGAGCTTCGGATTACGGGCGTGGCACTCCCGCGGGCCGACGCCGAGGCGCTCGGCGACGCCGGGCCGGTACCCCTCGATCAGGATGTCGGCGCGCTCCACGAGGCCGAGGACGCGGGCGGGCCCGTCGTCGGCCTTGAGGTCGATGAGGACCGAGCGCTTGTTGCGGTTGGTGAGGTCGTACTCCGGGTCGACCGCGAGCCCGGCGCCGCCCGGTCTGTCGACGCGTACGACGTCGGCGCCGAGGTCCGCGAGGACCATCGCGGCGAACGGGCCGGGGCCGATCCCCGCCAGCTCGACCACCCGGACTCCCGCCAGCGGACCGTTCCCTGCCTCTGCCATCACGCCCCCAGGACTGTGACACAACTGATGTGACATCGATGATGTTAAGAACGTGTTCCACTCCGCACAAGCCTTTTGGCTGAGCATCCGCTTAGGGGCGGTCGCCCGGGGCGGCACAACGGCCGCCGGGCCTCCGCCCCCTTGACCAGCCGCGTTCGGCACATAAGACGGACGTCCGATGGGCGAGACGCCGTTGACCGCCCGAGGGTCCCACCTGCTAGCTTCTGGCGCGTGTTCATGTCGCATTTACGAGATGTCCCTTTGCGGGCGGTCGCACCGGCCCGCTGAGCGTGACCTCCTCCGCACGCTGCCGCGGGTCCGCGCCCTCCTGCCCCGACGTGGAGCCCTCCATGAACACCCGCACCGACGACACACCTCCCGTACCTGGCATATCCGGTACATCCCGCACATCGGCCGACGCTTCCGAAGCGCTGGTCACACCCGGCGCGGCAGGCGTCGAGCTGGAACCCATCGTCTCCGCGTCGTCCCGGCGCCGCGGTGTGCCACGCTGGCTCCGGCGCGCCACCGGGCCCGTACTGCTGCTGGTCCTGTGGCAGGTGTGCAGCGCCACCGGCACACTCCCGGCGGACGTCCTCGCCTCCCCGGGCACCATCGCCCGTACCGCGCGCGGGCTGATCGCCGACGGCACGCTGCCGTCGGCGATGGCGGTCTCGGTGCAGCGCGTCGCCGTCGGACTGGCGCTGGGCGCGGCGGCCGGGGTCGGGCTCGGGCTGCTGTCCGGGCTGCTGCGGATCGGCGAGGACCTGATCGACGCCGTGGTGCAGATGCTGCGCGCGGTGCCGTTCGCCGGGCTCATCCCACTGCTGATCGTCTGGCTGGGCATCGGTGAGACGGTCAAGGCGACGCTGATCGCCTTCGCCGCGGCCTTCCCGCTGTACATCAACACCTACGCCGGGATCCGCGGCGTGGACCAGCAGCTGATCGAGGCCGGCACCACGCTGGGCCTGGGCCGCTGGGGCCTGATCCGCCATGTGGTGCTGCCCGGGGCGCTGCCGGGCGCGCTGACCGGGCTGCGCTTCGCGCTGGGCTCGGCGTGGCTGGCCCTGGTCTTCGGCGAGACGGTCAACGCCCGCGACGGCATCGGCTTCCTGATGGACCAGGCCCGCGAGTACTACCGCACCGACGTCATCGTGGTCTGCCTGATCGTCTACGCCTTTCTCGGCCTGGCCGCCGATGTCGTCGTCCGTACGCTGGAGAGGCTGTTGCTGCAATGGCGACCGACGTTCACCGGGAAGTGACCGCGGACCGGGCGGTCGTCGAGATCACCGGTCTGACCCGGTCCTTCGACGGCCGGGCGGTCATCGACGGGCTGGATCTCACCGTACTGCCGGGCGAGTTCGTGGCCCTGCTGGGCCGCAGCGGCTGCGGCAAGAGCACGCTGCTGCGGATACTCGCCGGGCTCGACCGGGACATCGACGGCGCCGTGCTCGTGCCACGCCGCCGGGCGGTGGCCTTCCAGGCGCCCCGCCTGATGCCGTGGAAACGCGTGTGGCGCAACGTCGTACTGGGCCTGCCGGGCCGCCCCAGGCGGGAGACCGCGGTACGGGCGCTGGCCGAGGTCGGCCTCGAACACCGGGCGGACGCCTGGCCCAAGACGCTCTCCGGAGGCGAGGCCCAACGCGCCTCACTGGCCCGGGCGCTGGTCCGCGAACCGGACCTGCTGCTGCTCGACGAGCCGTTCGGCGCACTCGACGCGCTCACCCGGATCAAGGCGCAGCAGCAGGTCGCCGAGGTGTGGCAGCGCAGGGGCTGCGCCGTACTGCTCGTCACGCATGACGTGGAGGAAGCGCTGCTGCTCGCCGACCGGGTCCTGGTGATGCAGGACGGCGTCATCGCCCATGAGCAACAGGTGGGCATCCCGCGCCCCCGGGACGTGGGCGCGCAGGAGTTCACCCTGCTGCGCGCCGGACTCCTGACCGAACTTGGCGTAGTGGCGGCTCAGGCCCGCTCCTGACCGCCTCGCGACTCCCCACACCCCCACGCCCCCACACCACTCGACCGCTCGACCGCTCGACTCGAAGAAGGCTCCCCATGAAACGACGCTGTTTCGGCGCCCTGCTCATCCCGTTGGCTCTGCTGGCCACGGCGTGCGGAGGGAAGCCCGCACACACCACGACGACGCTCAACGTCGGTGACCAGACGGGCGGTGACCGAGCGATGCTGGAAGCCTCCGGCGAGTTCAAGAACATGCCGTACAAGATCAACTGGTCGAACTTCGCCTCCGGGCCGCTGCTCCTCGAAGCCGTCAACGCCAAGGCGGTCGACCTCGGCTGGACCGGCAACACTCCCCCGGTGTTCGCCGCCGCGTCCAAGTCGAAGATCACCGTCGTGGGCGCGATGCACAGCTCGGTGGCGGGCACGGCCATCCTGGTGCCGAAGAACTCGCCGCTGAAGAGCGTCAAGGACCTCAAGGGCAAGAAGATCGCGGTGATGCAGGGCACCACCGGGCACGACCTGCTGCTCGCCGTGCTCAGGAAGGCCGGGATGTCGATCAAGGACGTCAAGGTCGACTACCTGCAGTCCGCCGAGGCGAAGACCGCGTTCAAGCGGGGAGACGTCGACGCCTGGGCGGCGGCCGACCCGACCACCACACAGGCCCTGGACGGCGGGGACGCCCGCGTCCTGGTGAGCGGACAGGGGCTGGTCAACGGCCTCACCTTCGACATCGCCGCCCCCTCCGCGCTGGCGGACAAGGGGAAGGCGTCGGCCATGAAGGACTACATGCAGCGGCTGCAGCGCGCCCGGAAGTGGGTCTACCAGCACCCGCAGCAGTGGGCGAAGGTGTGGGCGAAGGACACCGGCGTGCCGTACAAGGTGGCGCTGGACGCGGTGCGGCGTACGTCGGGCACGACGGTACGGGTCGCCGTCGACCGGGCCGCCATCGCATCCGAGCAGCAGATCGCGGACGAGTTCGCGGGCCTGAAGCTGATCCCCAAGCAGTTCAAGTTCGCCGACTTCGTCGACACCAGGTTCAACGCCGGAGTGCCGCCGTCCACCACCGCGCCCCACACGTTCTGACCGGCCCGCCGGCACGCCCCCGCGGCCGCCCCCAGGCTGAACTCCACGGGCTGTGACACCAATTCGGTTCAGCACAGGGGCCACTGCCACTAACCTGGCCGACCGGGAACGCGTCGAGTTTCGGGGGAGCCGGACATCTTGGTGGAGCCACTGTCGTCGGACGACCCGCGGGAGATCTCCGGGTACCAGCTGCGCGGGCGTCTCGGCGCCGGTGGGATGGGGAGCGTCTATCTGTCCCACACCCGGGGCGGGCAGCCGGTCGCCCTGAAGATCATCCGGCGTGAGTTCGCGGAGAACCCGGAGTTCAGGCGCCGCTTCGCGCGCGAGGTGGCGGCGGCCCGGCGGGTCCAGGGCGCCTACACGGCAGCGGTGCTCGACAGCGACACCGAGGGCGACCAGCCCTGGCTCGCCAGCGCGTACGTACCGGGGCCCTCACTGGCCGACGCGGTGCAGCGGCACGGGCCGCTGCCCGCAAGGACGGTGCTTCTGCTCGCCGCGGGAGTCGCCGAGGCACTGCAGTCGGTGCACACCGCGGGGGTCATCCACCGCGACCTCAAACCGTCGAACGTGCTGCTGGCATCCGACGGTCCGCGCGTCATCGATTTCGGCATCGCGCGTGCCGGTGACGCCACGGCCCTCACCGGCACCGATGTCCTGCTCGGCACACCCGGGTACATGGCGCCCGAGCAGGTCGAGGGCCGTACGGCGGGCCCGGCGGTCGACGTCTTCACGCTCGGGCTCGTCATCCACTTCGCCGCCACCTCCGCGCACCCGTTCGGCGAGGGCGCCGGGCACGCGCTGCTGTACCGGATCGTGGCGCAGGACCCGGATCTCTCGGCATGCCCCGGTTCACTGCGTCCGATCGTCGAGCAGTGTCTCGCCAAGGACCCTGACCTGCGGCCGTCGCCCGAGAGCCTCATCGAGGAGTGCCGCCGTGCGGCCGAGGCCCAGGGCGCGGACCTGGCCCGTGGAGAGGGCTGGTGGCTGCCCCGGCCCGTCGCGGCGGAGGCCACCCGCAGGGAGACAGCCGCCGTGCCGGCGCCACCGGACGTCCGGCCCTACACACCCACCGAGGTCTCCCCCGGGCCGGCCCCCGCCGACTCTCCCGCCGGCGCCTCCCCCGGGCCGGAGGCGAAGAAGACACCGCGCGGCGGCAGGGCCAGAGTGATCGGCGCCGTGGTGGGAGCGATGATCCTGGTGACCGCGGGCGTCCTCTGGGCGAACAACCCGTTCGACAGCGGCGGCAGCGGTAACAGCGGCGGCAGCGGCGGCGGTCCGGGCAAGGGCGGCTCGCACGACACCTCGTCGGTGCCCCTGACCGTCAAGAGCGAGAACAACGCGTTCACCCTCCAGGCCGCGCGCTACACCACCAGTTCGTACGTGGACGCGGGCATCTGCCGCCATATCACCGACGTCAACACGCTGGCCACGTCCGTCTTCATCAACCTCGACACGCTGGAGTACGACTCCGAGCACGTCGACACGACCGACGCCAAGGCGCCATCGGGCTACACCCTCCGCTACACCGACTGCTCGGACGGCAGTTACGGCGAGGAGGGCACGCGGGGCGGCGCGGGCCCCACGAGCGGACTGAAGCTCCTGGACGGCCGCGGCACATGGGGAGTGACGAAGGACCGCGACATCTCAGCCAACGACTGCCGCAAGGTCGCCCGCTCCGGCAACCTGCCCAATCCCGTCTCCATCGCGCACATCCGGAAGGGGGACCTGCTCCGCACGGGCACCGGGATCTGCGTGCAGACCAGGTCAGGCACCGTCGACCTGCTCTGGATCCTCCAGGTGAACCAGGACTCCGACAACGACGGCCTGTCCGCCTATGTCACGAACACCACCCAATGGGCACCCGCGACCGGACGCTGACCGGCACCCGGATCTTTCGCGCCGTCCCGCCCGAGTGACGCGGTACAAGGTCGCATAGGCTCAGCGGCGATATGACCAGTCACCTCACGCCGCTCGGCCCCAAGGCCGACAAGGACACCGTACGGCGGCACAATCTCAGCCTGGTGCTGCGTGCCGTACGGGAGCAGGGCGAGGCCACCCGCGCCGGTGTCGCCGCACGGGTGGGGCTGACGCGGGCGGCCGTCTCCTCGCTGGTCGAGCAGCTGCTGGAGAGCGGCTTCCTCGCGGAGTCGGGCAAGACGTTCAGCGGACAGGCGGGCCGGCCCGGTACCGTGCTCAAGCCGGCGCGCACCGGGGTCGCGGGGATCGGCGTCGAGATCAACGTCGACTATGTGTCGGTGTGCGTGGTGGATCTGTCGGGCACCGGCCGGGTCCGTCTGACCGAGCACACCGACAACCGGGGCGCGCCGCCCGCCGGTGTGCTGGCGCGCGCCGCCCGGGTCGCGGCGCGGGCGCTGGAGTCGGCCCGCGAGCAGGAGCTGCGGCCCGTCGGCGTGCAGCTGGCGCTGCCCGGTCTGGTGTCCGGGGGAACCGTGCGGCAGGCGCCCAACCTCGGCTGGAACCGGGTGGCCGCCGAGGGCGTCTTCGCGCAGGCGCTGTCGGCGCTGCGCCCGGACAGCCGTCCGCTGCCGGTCAGTTCGGACAACGAGGCCAATCTGGCGGCGCTGGCCGAGCTGTGGTTCGGCGGGCTCGGCGACGTCCGCAGTTTCCTCTATCTGACCGGTGAGATCGGGGTGGGCGGCGCTCTGGTGCTCGACGGTGAACTGCTGCGCGGCGCGCACGGGTTCGCGGGTGAGATCGGCCATGTGGTGGTGGACCCGGCAGGCCCGGAGTGCCGGTGCGGTTCGCGGGGCTGTCTGGAGCAGTACGCGGGCCAGTCGGCGCTTCTGTGGGCCGCCGGGATCGACGAGGGCGCCGGGGCCTCCGGGGTCGCGGAGCTGGAGCGGCGCGCCCGCTCGGGCGACGAGCGCACCGTTGCCGCCATCGGGGACGCCGGAGTGATGCTCGGACGGGTGCTGTCGGGGGCGGTGAACCTCTTCGACCCGGACGCGGTGGTGCTCGGCGGGATCTACCGCGGTCTGATGCCGTGGCTGTCGCCGGGCGCCGACCGGGAACTGACCGGCCGGGTGGTCTCGGGACTCTGGCCGCACGGCAGCGGCAGGCTGCGCGCCTCATCGGTCTCGGGGGACGCCGCGCGGGGTGCGGCGGCGCTGATCGTGCAAGAGGTACTGGCCGACCCGGTCGCGTACACGGAGCAGCGGGCGGGCTGAGCGGCCCCCGGCCCGGTGCCGGTACGGGAGTGCGCGACGGGGGTACGCCATGGGGGCCCGGGGTTTCGTGGCCGCCGGGCCCCCACGCCGCCGCGCGGGTGTTCCCGCGGCTACTGCACGGCCACCTCGTTGATCTGCGGTGCCGCTGGGCCCCCGGCCCAGAGCAGGCGGACCGCGTCGGCGGTGACCGCACGGGTCGTGAGGTGCGTGTAAGGACCGGTCGTCGCGCCGAGCGTCCGCCACCGGCCGCCGGTCCGCACCTGCACGGCCGCCCCGGCGCCCTTCACACCCTCGGGCGCCAGCACGGTCACCGAGTGCACCGTCCTGGACTGCGGCAGCGTGATGCCGAGGGACTCACCGGCCGCGGGCGCGCGCGCTGCGCGGTAGACGCTCTCCGCGTTCCCGTCCGCCGCGGCGGCCAGGCTGCTGCCGTCCGCCGCCGGCGGATTGCCCGTCACCGCCGGCGCGTCCGCACCGCCCACGTGGAACTCCCGTACCACCACCCAGTTCGTCTGGTCCGCGGTCGCCCTGGCCCGTACGTACCGCGCCGTGGTGCCGGCCGGGGCCTTGGCCGTGGCCGTGGGCGTGTCCTTGAACGAGCCGAGCGTGTGCCAGGTGCTGTTGTCCGACGAGTACTCCAGCACACCCTGGTGGAGGTAGTCGGATTCGCTGCCCGGCTTGCCCATGGTGACGGTGACATCGCTGATGGCGCGTTCGGCTCCGAGGTCCACGCCCACCCAGTCGTCCTTGGCGGCCGCGGCGCTGCTCCAGAAGTACGTGGAGTCGTCGCCGTCGGTCATCCGGGCCGGGGCGTTGCCCGAGTAGACACCCAGATCGCTCTGGCCCGCCGGCTGCGGCGGCAGCCCGATGAGCCTGCCCTCCTCGGTGAGCGCCCGTGTCACGAACGCGTCGAGCACCCCGTCACCCACGACGACCGGGATCTTCCCGCCGTTCATGTCGGTGTAGACCGGCGCCTGGGCCTTCGTGACGAGACCGGCCAGCTGCTGCCGCTCCTGCCAGGCGGCCGCGCCGCGTCCGGCCTTCGCGTCGTCCAGCATGCGCAGCGCCGCGAGTGTCGCCGTGCCCCACGCCTGCGCCGAGTCGAGCCACGGCCCGGCATCGGTGACGAAGCCCTTGTCGGGCAGGTCCGCACGGAGCACACCGGGGGCGTCCCGCAGCTCGCGCAGCGCTGCCGCGAGGGTGCCGGACGACGCCTTGCCGTCCCAGTAGCGGGAGATGACCGCGGACAGCTCGGGCGCCTCCTGCTTGTTCAGCGCCGAGCTGTAGTTGACGTCGCTGAAGGCCCGCAGGGCCCGCTCCACCCGCGGGCTGCCGCCCGAGAGTTCGTGCACGGCCTGCCCGTAGGCGCGGTCCGCCTCGTACGCGGCGTCGTTCCAGGTGTAGTCGGCGACCGTGTACAGGGCGAGCTTCGACGCGTACGGCTGGATCATCGGGTTGGCCGTGATCCCCGCGAGCTGTTCGGCGAGCCCCTTCTCGCGGCCGCTGAACGGGCCGAGCAGCAGCCTGTTCGTCGCGTAGTCGTTGACCGGGTAGTTGTCCCAGGTCAGGATCTGGTGGCCGAAGACCGTCCGCGCCGACTTCGCCTGGGCGACCGTCATGGCCGGTGCGACGACACCGACGCCGGTCCACTCCACCAGGACGTCCTTGTCGAGCTGACCGGCGATGGCGGTCTTGTACGGGGACGGGGCGACGTCGTAGTACTCGGTCGGCACCATCTCCAGCGGCTGCGCGCCCTCGTGGGTCTTGATGAACTCCTTGTTGACCCGGTTGAGCAGATACGCCTGGGCCGCGCCCGCAGCGCCGCCGCCCGTACCGAACTTCGCCTTGTCGGCGTCGCAGTTCCAGTTGGTGTAGCTGATGTCGTCGAGCGGGATGGCGAACTGCCGTACGCCGATGTCCCAGATGGTCTGGAGCTTGTCGACCAGCGCCTTGAGGTCGGCGTCCGAGCTGTAGCAGGCACTCAGCCCGGGCGAGAGGGCGTAGGTGAACTGGACGTGGTTGGCGCGCGCCCGGTCCACCAGCTCCTTGATGGTGGCCAGTTGGTCTGCCGGGTAGGCGTCGCGCCACTTGTCGCGCAGATAGGCGTCGTCCTTCGGCGAGTAGACGTAGATGTTCATCTTGTGGGCGCCGTAGAAGTCCATCTGGTCCAGGCGCGCGGCCTGCGACCAGGGGGTGCCGTAGAAGCCCTCGATGGTGCCGCGTACCGGTGTGGCCGGCCAGTCGCGCACCGCCAGGCCGCGCACGGACGCGCCGGGCCCGGAGTGCCGCGGGAGGACCTGGCGCAGCGACTGGGCGGCGTAGTACGTCCCGGTGGCGTCGGCCCCGGAGAGCACGATCCGGCCGGCGCTGTCCCCCTTCGCGCGGCCCGCAGCGAGGACATAGCCCTCGGCGGCGAGACCCTGCGGGCCCTGGGCGCCGAGTGCGGTGAGAGCGGTGGCGGACGCCTGGTTCTCGCCGGGGCCGCCGACGTAGACCGCGAGCCGGTCGTGTCCTGTGCTCTTCGGCCCGACGGACAGATGGGTGGCTCCGGCGGCCTTGAGGGACTTCTCCACCAGGGAGAGCGCGGCGGCGTCGGTGGAGCCGCCGGTGACGATGTCGACGTACGGGGTGATGCGCACGCTGTCCGGGCGGGGGGACTCGGACCGGGGCGTGGGGGTGATGACAGGCGCTGTGGACTTCGGGGCTGCCGTCCTCGGAGCTGCGGTCCTCGGAGCCGCCGTCTTCGGAGCTGCCGCCTCGGGGGCTGCCGTCTTGAGGGCCGCTGTCTTCGGGGCCGCGCTCGCGGTCCCGGCGGTGACCGCGCTGAGCGGGGCCGTGGACAGGGCCAGCGCGAGGCCGGCCACGAGCGGTCTGAGCAGGGGTCCCGAGAGCGGGCTGTGCTGTGGTCCGGCCGGTTTTTTGCGGAACATCGACGATCCTCCACGGTTCGGCACCGACCCCTGAGCGGGGATGTAGAGGACTAGACCACTCGGCTGATTATGTGTCAATGATGCGCGCAGGAAGGCTTTTTCGAGCAGATACGCGCATTGGTATGCACCATTCTCCGGCAGGGTGATGGATGTCACCCACTCTCCCGGTGCACGGAACGGTCCCGCCGGACGTCTGACCCTTCGAGGGAACACCGTCGGCCGAACCGCGAGAAGGGAGCGAGACCTTGCCTCATACCGTCGAACAGGCAGTCCAGGCTCGCCTGGTCACACCCGCACCCCGGATGGAGACCGTCCCGGCCACCCTGCGCTACGACCGTACGGACCCCTTCGCGGTCAGCGTCGGCTTCCCGCCGCAGGCCACCCTGGCGGGCGAGCCGGTCTCCTGGGCGTTCGCACGCGATCTGCTGGCCACGGGCATCCGTACGCCCGCTGGTGTGGGTGACGTACGGATCCGGCCCTTCGGCTACGACAGGACCGTCCTCGAGTTCCACTCCCGCGAAGGCGTCGCGATGGTCCATATCCACACCTCCGAACTGCGCCACTTCCTGAAACGGACCGAGACCGTGGTCCCCGCCGGACGCGAGCACCGCTACCTCGATGTGGACCAGGACGTCGTGGAACTGCTGCGGGACGCCTGCTGAGGGCTTCACCCGCAGGGCTGTGACCGGTCAGGACCACCGATCGGCGATACTCACCGCATGGCTGATGACGGCGCGGACCGCGGATATCTGCTCGACAACCAGCAGGCGGAAGCCGGTGTCCGCTTCGACGCGCTGGCCGAGCTGTTCGATCCGGTGACCTTCCGGCACGTCGACGGGCTCGGCATCACGGACGGCATGCGGTGCTGGGAGATCGGCGCGGGCGGCCCCAGCGTGCCCAAGGGCCTGGCGGCACGGGTCGGCCCCGCGGGCACCGTGCTCGCCACGGACATCGACACCTCCTGGACCGAGGCCGCGCTCACCTCCGCAGGCGGGACCATCGAGGTGCTGCGCCACGACGTGGCGGCCGACCCGCCGCCGCCCGGCGGCTTCGATCTCGTACACGCGCGCCTGGTCCTGGTGCACGTCACCGACCGGGCCGAAGCGCTGCGCCGGATGGTGCGGGCGCTGCGCCCCGGCGGATGGCTGCTGGTCGAGGACGCCGACCCCGGGCTGCAGCCGCTCCTGTGCCCCGACGAGTCCGGCCCCGAGCAGCGGCTCGCCAACCGGCTGCGGACCGGTTTCCGCGAGCTGATGGCCGCGCGCGGGGCGGATCTCGCCTACGGGCGGACCCTGCCCCGGCTGCTGCGCGAAGCCGGTCTCGACGACGTACGGGCGGACGCCTACTTCCCCCTCACATCCCCGGCCTGCACCAGGCTGGAGGCCGCCACCGTGCGCCAGATCCGCGCCCGCCTCGTGGCCGCCGGGCTCGCCACCGACCAGGAGATCGACCAGCATTTGGCGAACGTCGCGACCGGCCGGCTCGACCTGGCGACATCCCCCATGATCTCCGCCTGGGGGCGCCGGCCGGCACAGGACGGCGCTGCCGCACCGGAGCGGGCACGGTAGGCCGCTTACGGTAAATCACTTTGCGGCCGGGTCCGATCGGCCGTAACGTTCTCTCCGGCCCTGTTGTCGTTGATCGGAGTAGGACATTGCGCTACTGAGGTCTTGAGACACCGTGCCGTGCAGTGACCACACCTGCGCGCACCGCGTGTGACCTCGGTATTCGAGCTGTCCTCCCGGAACAGGGCCTTCTCTGTGTCCTGCGGTGTCTCCACCCGTTGCCCTCACCCCTTTTCGCAGCAACCGGGAGACCCGTATGTCAACCCATTCGTCCACCCATATCTCCTGCACCGCGCTCTCCTTCTCCTGGCCGGACGGTACGTCGGTACTCGACGGGTTCCAGCTGGCCGTCGGCCCCGGCAGGACGGGCCTCATCGGCGTCAACGGCTCGGGCAAGTCGACCCTGCTCGGGCTGATCGCCGGGGAGCTGACGCCGGCCGGTGGCACCGTCCGGGTCACCGGCGACATCGGCTACCTCCCGCAGAATCTCGTGCTCGACACCGCGCTGCGCGTGGACCAGGCGCTGGGCATCGATGTCCAGCGTGCCGCGCTGCACGCCATCGAGGCAGGTGACGCGAGCGAGGAGCACTTCACCGCGGTCGGCGACGACTGGGACGTGGAGGAGCGCGCCCACGCGGTACTCGGGCAGCTCGGACTCGGATCGGTCGGTCTCGACCGGACCATCGGCGAGGTGTCGGGCGGTGAGTCCGTCCTGCTGAGGCTCGCGGCGCTGCTGCTGCGCAGGCCCGACGTACTGCTGCTCGACGAGCCGACCAACAACCTCGACCGGCAGGCCAGACAGCGGCTGTACGCGGCGGTCGACGCCTGGCCTGGCGTGCTGGTGGTGGTCAGTCACGACCGTGAACTCCTGGAGCGCGTCGACCAGATCGCGGATCTGCGGGACGGCGAGGTCCACTGGTACGGCGGAGCCCTGTCCGCGTACGAGGAGGCGCTCGCCGTGGAACAGGAGGCGGCCGAGCGGATGGTGCGCGTCGCGGAGGCCGATGTGCAGAAGCAGAAACGCGAACTGGCTGACGCCCAGGTCAAATTGGCCCGCCGTAAGCGGTACGGGCAGAAGATGATGGAGAACAAGCGCGAGCCCAAGATCGTGATGGGTGCGCGGAAACGCGCGGCGCAGGAGTCGGCGGGCAAGCACCGCATCATGCACACCGAGCGGCTCGACGAGGCGAAGGAGCGCCTCAGCGAGGCGGCGGACGCGGTGCGCGACGACGACGAGATCCGCATCGAGCTGCCGTCCACCCGGGTCCACCCTGGCCGGAGCGTGCTGACCCTGCGGGAGCTCCGGCTGCCGTACGGAAGCGGCGTCGAGGGCGAGTTCACCGCGCACGGACCCGAACGGATCGCCCTGGTCGGACGGAACGGCGCGGGGAAGACCACGCTGCTGCGGACCATCGCGGGCCTGCTGGAGCCGGTGTCGGGAGAGGCCACGGCGCATGTGCCGCTGCGGTTCCTGCCGCAGCGGCTCGATGTGCTCGACGACGAGCTGAGCGTCGTGGAGAATGTGGCGCGCAACGCGCCGGACGCGGGCAACAACCTGATCCGGGCGCGGCTCGCCCGGTTCCTCTTCAAGGGGGCGCGTGCCGACCAGCCGGCCGGCACGCTGTCGGGCGGCGAACGGTTCCGGGCCGCTCTCGCCGCGCTGCTGCTGGCCGAGCCCGCCCCGCAGCTGCTGATGCTCGACGAGCCGACCAACAATCTGGACATGGCGAGCGTGCGCCGGCTGACCGCCGCGCTGGAGTCCTACGAGGGGGCGCTGATCGTGGCGAGCCACGACCTGCCGTTCCTGGAGTCGGTCGGGATCACCCGGTGGCTCACCCTGGGCGAGAACGAATGTCCCGGGGGTGAGGCGTGATGTGGCTCTCCGTACCGAGGCCCGACCTGGGCGCATAACAGACCGTAACGGTACATATCGGAACCGGGGGTTGGCTGAGGCTTACTGCCGCCTTAACCTACGGATACGTAACCTACGAATCCGTAGGTAACTACTCCCGTCCCCAGGAGCCCCCGTGACGATCACCTCTCCCCACCTCGGCAGTACGGACGCGTGGACAGACGCCCGGCTGCTGTATGCGCTGGAAGAGGTGGTGGAGAAGGAACTCAACCGCCATCTCTCCGTGGCCAAGGACTGGATGCCCCACGAGTACGTGCCGTTCTCCGACGGCCGTAACTTCCCCGGCTTCTTCGAGGACGGGAAGGTGTGGGAGCCCGAGCAGTCCAAGGTCACGGACATCGGCAGGACCGCGCTGGTGGTCAATCTGCTGACCGAGGACAACCTCCCGAGCTACCACCACGAGATCGCCTCACTCTTCGGGCGCGACGGCGCCTGGGGCACCTGGGTGCACCGGTGGACGGCCGAGGAGGGCCGGCACGGCATCGTGATGCGCGACTACCTGCTGACCTCGCGCGCCGTCGACCCGGACAAGCTGGAGCAGTTCCGGATGGCGCACATGTCGGAGGGTTTCGAGTCCGACAACCGGCACTCGATGCTGCACTCGGTGGCGTACGTCGCCTTCCAGGAGCTCGCCACCCGGGTCTCGCACCGCAACACCGGCCACCAGTCGGGCGACCCGGTGTGCGACCGGATGCTGGCGCGGATCGCGACCGACGAGAACCTGCACATGGTCTTCTACCGCAATCTGCTGGGCGCCGCCTTCGAGATCGCCCCGGATCTCACCATGCAGTCGGTGCGTGACGTCGTCGTCGACTTCCGGATGCCCGGACACGGGATGCCCGGCTTCGAGCGGGCAGCGGCGCAGATGGCCATCGGCGAGATCTACAACATGCGGATCCACCACGACGACGTGCTCCAGCCCGTCCTGCGCTATCTGAAGGTCCTGGACATCGACGGGCTCGGCCCGGAGGGACTCAAGGCGCAGGAGGAGCTGGGGATGTACATGGGCGGTCTGGACGCCGAGGCCGCCAAGTTCGACGCGAAGCTCGCGGCCCGCAAGGCCCGGATGGCCGCCCGCGCCGCCGCTTCGTAGCCCCACGTTCATCCCCGTACGCCGGTCTCACCCCGGCCGGTGCCGCACGGAGCGGACACCGGGCCGGGGTGACGGCGTCAACGGGTGGCGGAGTGGCGGGTGGCGGAGTGGTGGGCGGGGTACGTCAGCTCGCCGCGCGTCTCAGGCCGTACCGCTCCTTCTCGGAGAGTCCTCCCCAGACCCCGAACCGTTCGTCGTGGTCGAGTGCGTACTCCAGGCAGGCCACTCGCTCCTCGCAGATTCCGCAGAGCCGCTTGGCCTCCCGGGTGGAGCTTCCGGGGTCGGGAAAGAAGAACTCCGGCCCCGTCTCGGCGCACAGCGCCCGCTCCTGCCAGGCGAGCTCAGGCGCGTTGCTGGTGGTGATCGACATGCTGGACACAGTGCCCGGCGGCGATCAATGTCCGTTCAACAAACGATGAACGAGACTCTTGCAGCGGGTCTCACGCGCCGCCGGATTCGCCCTTGATCAGCGCGAACCTCGCTCCATAGGGGTCGTTCGCCTTGGCGATCCGGCCGACGCCCGGCAGATCGACCGGCTCCATGACGACGGAGCCGCCGAGCCGCTGGGCCGATGCCACCGCCGCGTCGGTGTCGGACACCTCGAAATACGGCAGCCAGTAGCCGGCGTCGGCCGCTCCGGTCTGGACGAAGCCCCCGAAGTTGGCCTCGGGGCCGCGGCCCGCCGGGGCCGCCATCGTGTACGTACCCCCGGGGTAGGGCGCGGAGTTGGTCTCCCAGTCGAAGACCGCGTGGTAGAAGGCCGCGGCGGCGGGGATGTCCGTGGTGTACAGCTCGGTCCAGCAGAGCGCGTTCGGGTCGTTCACCACGCCCATGCCTCTGTTCTCCCCCGGCTGCCAGGTCGAGAAGGGCGCACCTGTCGTGTCCGTGAATCCGGACATGCGGCCCAGCGCCGCCACGTCGTGCGGTCCGAACAGCGAGCCGCCGCCCGCCGCTTCGACGGCTCGCGCGGTCGCTTCGGCGTCCGGCGTCTGGAAGTAGACGTTCCAGGCCCCCTTGCCCGCCGGGCCCTCCATCCCCTGCATCACCCCGCCGACCATTTTCCCGTCCAGGACATACATGCCGTAGCCGCCGAAATCGGGGCCCGCCGACAGGAAGTCCCAGCCGAACAGCCCGCCGTAGAAGGCGTTGGCCCCCTCCTGGTCGGGGGTCGCGAGATCGATCCAGTTGGGCGAGCCTGCGACGAACGGGATGCTCAGCATGGTGCGCTCCTCGGCTTGGGGCGGTCTCCCCTGTCGGACTGCGTTTCCGAGTCTTGCACCGGGCACTGACAGTCCGGCGCGCCAAGGGCTTCCGGGTACGGCCGGGCGGGTAGCCGGGCGACCCCAATGGCGTACCTGGCGCACATCCCGGACGGTCCGCAGCCGCCCTTCCCGCTTCCGGACGCCGGCCCGATCAGAACAGAAGGCCCTGGCCCCGTACCGCGTGACATCATCCGTCCGGTGAGCGGCGAGATGCGCGGCCCGGCCCCGGCCGGCCGAAGAGACGGCAGAACGGCCCGGGCCCTCCTCCTGGAGGCGGAGCGGCTGCTCGGTGCGGCGCGGGCCGTCGTCACCGACCGGGCCGCCGCGGCCGGCGCCGTACGCGATGCGCTCGCCCCGCTCCAGCGGGAGCTGGCCAGGAGCGAGCTGGAGCCGATCCCGCTGTCACGCCTGCGGGACGTCACCGAGGGGCGGCTGCGGCTGGGCGCCCTGGAGCAGGCCGGTTTCACCACGGTCGCCCAGGTGCACGACGCCGGCCGCTACGCGCTGCGCCAGCTGCCCGGCGTCGGCGCCCACACCGCTGACCAGGCGGTCGCCGCCGCCGGGCAGATCGCCAGGGCGGTGGAGGAGACCGTCACCGTACGGATCGACATAGACCGCCCCGAGCCGCGTACGACGGCGCTCGTCAGAGCCCTGCACGTACTGGCGCAGGCCGGGCCCGAGCTGCGCCGCGCCCACGACACGGCGCAGCGGCTCACGGCCGGGCTCGACGGGCTCCTGCCGCAGGCCGGGCCGGCCCGCAGCAGGTTCCGGATGGCGCTGGCGGGCCGGACCAGGCGTGCGGAGGCGCTCGCCGCGCTCGAAGCCGTCGGGGACCTCGTCGGGCAGTCGGCGGCGGACGGGCTGCCGCTGCTGTTCGCCCAGGTCTCGGCCGATCTGCTCCGGGTGCCCGCGTCCGACGCCGAGGCATGGGTCGGCTTCGAGCTGAGTTCGGCCGACTACTACAGCCTGCTGGCGGAGTTCGCCGGCCAGGGCCCCGATCTCGCCGCGGCCGAGGGGTTCGTACCCTCCGGTATCGCCGGGCGGGTCCGTGCCCAGCAATTGGACGACAGCAGGCTGCGGGTCTCCCTGCGCGGCTACCAGTCCTTCGGGGCGCGGTTCGCTCTGGTGCAGCGCCGGGTGATCATCGGGGACGAGATGGGGCTCGGCAAGACGGTCCAGGCCATCGCGGCGCTGGCCCACCTGGCGGCGGGCGGCGCGACACACTTCCTGGTCGTCTGCCCGGCGAGCGTACTGATCAACTGGACGCGCGAGGTGGGATCCCGCTCCACGCTGACCGCCCGGCCGGTCCACGGTCCTGGGCGCCGGGCGGCGTTCGCCGAGTGGTGCGAGCAGGGCGGGGTGGCGGTCACCACCTTCGATGTGCTGCATCTGCTCACGGTCCCGGACGACGTGCGCCCGGAGATGCTCGTCGTCGACGAGGCGCACTTCGTCAAGAACCCGCAGACCCGGCGGGCGAGGGCCGTGGCGGACTGGGCCGGCGTGTCCGGGCGGGTGCTCTTCCTGACCGGCACCCCGATGGAGAACCGGGTCGAGGAGTTCCGCAGTCTGGTGGACCGGCTCCAGCCCGAGCTGGTGCCCGCGGTACGCGACCGTGACGCGGCGGCCGGCTCCCAGGTGTTCCGCAGGGCTGTCGCTCCGGCCTATCTGCGCCGTAACCAGGAGGACGTCCTCATGGAGCTGCCCGCGCTGGTGCACGTGGACGAGTGGGAGGAGCTCAGCGCGGAGGATCTGGCTGCCTATCGGGAGGCCGTGGCCGACGGGCACTTCATGCGGATGCGCCGGGCCGCGTACGCCAGCCCGGAGGGCTCGGCGAAGCTCAGACGGCTGCGCGAGGTCGTCGGTGAAGCCGCGGCCAACGGGCTGAAGGTCGTGGTCTTCTCGTACTTCCGCGAGGTACTGGCCACGGTGGGGTCGGCACTCGGCGGGACGGCCTACGGGCCGGTCGACGGCGCTCTGCCTGCGGCCCGCCGCCAGGAACTGGTCGACGCGTTCTCGGCAGCCCCCGGGCACGCGGTGCTGCTCAGCCAGTTCCAGGCGGGCGGGGTGGGCCTCAACATGCAGGCGGCTTCCGTCGTCATCCTGTGCGAGCCGCAGATCAAACCGACCATGGAGCACCAGGCCGTGGCACGCGCCCACCGGATGGGCCAGGTCAGAACGGTGCGGGTGCACCGGCTGCTGGCCGCCGACAGCGTGGATACGCGGATACTCGGCGTACTGGCCGACAAGACGCGGCTGTTCGACGCGTACGCCCGGCGCAGCGAGGTCGCCGAGGCGACGCCCGACGCCGTGGACGTCTCCGACGGGAGCCTGGCCCGGCGGATCGTGGAGGAGGAGCAGCTGCGCCTGTTCCTGGCGACACAGGAGAGCACCGGGCGGGAGATCCCGCGGCAGGGCGCGCCCGGGGCGGCCGTTCCCGGACCTGCCGCTCCCGAGGAGCCGGAGCCTGAGCCGGAGCCGCTGCCCGCGCCGGAGACTGCCGGGGAAGGGTGAAGGCCCGCGTCTCCGCGGGCCTTCACCGGTGGCACGGCGCGCTGCCGGGTGTCAGCACCCGACCGCGCGCTGCCGGGTGTCAGAGCGCGGTCATGACGTGCTTGATGCGCGTGTAGTCCTCGAAGCCGTACGCCGAGAGGTCCTTGCCGTAGCCGGAGAGCTTGAACCCGCCGTGCGGCATCTCCGCGGCGAGCGCGCCGTGGTTGTTGATCCACACACAGCCGAAGTCCAGGCTCCTGGACATCCGCATCGCGCGCTGGTGGTCCTTGGTCCACACCGACGACGCGAGGGCGAAGTCGACGCCGTTGGCGTAGGCCACGGCCTGCTCCTCGGTGCTGAACGACTGGACGGTGATGACCGGTCCGAACACCTCGTTCTGGATGATCTCGTCGTCCTGGCGCAGCCCCGAGACGACCGTGGGGGCGTAGAAGTACCCCTGGTCGCCGACCCGGTGGCCGCCCGCCTCGACCGTGGCGTGGCCGGGGAGCCGGTCGATGAAGCCGGTCACCTGGGCCAGCTGGTTCGCGTTGTTCAGCGGGCCGAAGAACGCGTCGGGGACGTCGGGGCCGCCGGTCGTGGTGGCTGCCGCTGCCTTGGCGAGGGCCGCGACAAAGGCGTCGTGGACGGACTCGTGCACGATGACACGGGTCGCCGCCGTACAGTCCTGGCCCGCGTTGAAGTAACCGGCCACCGCGATGTCGTCGGCGGCCTTGGTGAGGGCTTCGCCGTCGAGGTCGTCGAAGACGACGACCGGTGCCTTGCCGCCCAGCTCCAGGTGGACCCGCTTGACGTCCTTGGCCGCCGAGGCGGCGACCTGCATGCCCGCCCGCACCGAGCCGGTGATCGCGGCCATCGCGGGGGTGGCGTGCTCGACCATCAGCCGGCCGGTCTCGCGGTCCCCGCAGATGACGTTGAACACGCCCTGGCTGTGGCCGAGTTCGGCCAGCACACCGCCGATGATCTCCGCGACCAGGACGGTCGAAGCGGGGGTGGTGTCGGACGGCTTGATGACGACCGTGTTGCCGGCCGCGAGGGCCGGGGCGAACTTCCAGACCGCCATCATCAGCGGGTAGTTCCAGGGTGCGACCTGCGCCACGACGCCGACCGGCTCGCGCCGGACGATCGAGGTCAGCCCCTCCATGTACTCACCGGCCGACCGGCCCTCCAGGAGCCTGGCCGCACCCGCGAAGAAGCGGAGCTGGTCCACGACCGGCGGGATCTCGTCGTCCGTCAGCTGTGCGAGCGGCTTGCCCGTGTCGCGCCCCTCGGCCGCGATCAGCTCGGCCGCCCGCTCCTCGAAGACGTCCGCGACACGCAGCAGCACCTTCTGCCGGGCGGCGGGGGTCGCGTCGCGCCACGCGGGGAACGCGGCGGCCGCGGCCTCCATGGCGGCGTCGACGTCGGCGGCGCCCGACAGCGCGGACGTCTCGTACACCTCTCCGGTACAGGGGTCGATCACATCGAGAGCGCGGCCGTCGGCCGCCTCCTTGAACTCACCGTTGATGTAGTTGCGCAGCATGCACCCCAGCCTCACGGAATCCGCGGCCCGCGTGACCGGACAATGTGGAGCACCCGCACCCGCCGCCCCCTACAGAACGGCACAGTCGGTACGGATCAGGACGGCGTTCCCGGGGCCCCGGGAGCGGAGGGGCAGCCGTCGCCGGGCGTACCCGACGGGCTCGGGTCCGCGGTGGGCGAGTCGGACGGGGTCGGGGACGGGGAGGGCGTGGGGCAGTCCGGCGGTGTGCTGCCGCCGCTGCCGGGGTCGGGCGACGAGGTGTCCGGCGGCCCCGATGTGGGACCGGACGACGGCGAGCCCGAGCCGCCCGGATCGCCCGGTTCGCCCGGTGAACTGCCCGGCGGCGTCGGTGTGCCGCCGCCGGTCGGGCTCGGGGACGGGGTGTGGGAGGGCGGCGGGCCGATGACGATCCCGCCGCCGCCCCCGTCACCGTGTCCGCCGCCCGCATGTCCGCCGCCCGCATGTCCGCCGTGCCCGTCTCCGTGTCCGTCCCCGTGTCCGTGGCTCTTGGCGGACGGTGTGCCGTCGGACGCGCTGCCCGCGCCCGGGCTGTGCGGCAGGACCCCTTCGCCGTCCGGGACCTCATGCGTCCCGTTCCGGTAGAAGGAGAGCCAGGACAGCACCAGCCGCAGATAGGCGTCGGAGTGGTTGTAGCTGAGGACCGCGCTGTCCAGGCCGTCGCCGCTGCGGAGATCACGGCCGCCCGCGCAGAGGTAGTGACCGGCGGCGAGCGCGGCGTCGAAGACGTTGTCGGGGTCCTTCTTGCCGTCGCCGTTCCCGTCCTGTCCCCAGGTGGCCCAGGTGGACGGGATGAACTGCATCGGGCCCACCGCCCGGTCGTACGTCGTGTCCCCGTCGTACGCCCCGTGGTCGGTGTCCGGGATGTGTGCGAAGCCCGAGCCGTTGAGCACCGGGCCGAGGATCGGCGCGAGGGTGGTGCCGTGCTTGTCGACCGCCCCGCCCCGCGCCTGCCCCGACTCGACCTTGCCGATGGCCGCGAGCAGCTGCCAGGGCAGTCCGCAGGCCCGGTCGCTGCGCCGCAGCTGTGCCTCGGCCGACCGGTAGGCGGCCAGCACGGTCGCCGGGATCCCCGACTGTTCGTACACAGGTCCCGCGTCACCGGCGTCGACGGGGTTGCCCGGCGGGGGCGGGGTCACCAGGGGCGGGATCTCGGTGTGGAACGAGTTGTCCGTGGGGCCCGCGACCTGTGCCGTCGGCTCGCCCGCCGGTACGGACGCTCTCCCCTGCAGCGGCTGCTGATGGTGAACGAGCCCGGGCGCCTGCGAGGCGGTGAGCGCCGCCATGGCCACCGCGGCCACCGCGCTGCCCCCCAGTCCTCGCCGCATCCGCCGCACGTGCCTCATACGCCGCTCCCTCTGCTGGGTCATGGGGTCAGGGATCAGGGGGTGAATCGGGGATCAGGGATCAGGGGGTGAAGGTGTCGATGTCCGCGATCCGCCACTTGCCGCCGCCGCGCACCGCGTCGACGGCGAACATCGCCGCCGCATAGGTCGTCCGGTCCTTCTTGGCCGCCGTGCCGGTGTTGCTCTGGTCGGCGTAGAGGAGCACCCGGGCGCGGTCGCCGTCGATCAGCTCCACCCCGCTCTGGGTGACGGTGGTGGTCAGCACGAGCTTCTGCTTGGCGGCCTGCGCGCGTACGGCCGCCAGCATGTCCTTGTGCTGTTCGACGGCCTTGCCGGTGAGGAGGGTCGCCGCGGCCCGGTCGGCCTTGGCCGTGTTGGCGTAGTCGTACGAGAAGAGGGCGTTGACGGCGCTGGTGACCTGGCCCTTCACCTCGGTCGTACGGGCCACGTCGCTCAGCGCGCCATTGCTGGCCGCGTCGTCGTCGTGCAGCGCGGACGCCTGTGTCCATGCGTACGCGGCGAACCCGCCGAGCAGCACGGTGAGAACGGCCAGCACCACAGGCAGCCGCACCCAGGCCCGGAGCGGACGGCGCGCCGCCGGGACACTCCCGGACGCGGCACCGGCAGCATCCGGCCCGGCCGCATCCGGCTCTGACTGCTCCGGGGCTGGCTGGTCCGGGCCGGTCCGGTCCGCGGCTGCCTGGTCCGGCTCTGACTGCTCCGCGGCTGACTGGTCCGGGCCGGTCTCGTCGGGTGTCCCGGGCGGCCCGGGCGGCCCGGGCTCCGCTCGCGGTGACGGCGGCGGTGCCTCCGTCCCCCGTGGCGTGACGCGCACCGGGGCCACGGCCGCCAGGCGCCGCTGCCGGTTGATGAGATGACGGGTGGTCGACATGTCGTCCTCAGCTCCTCTCCTGGTCAGCCGGCGGTGTTGCCGACGGGCGCCTGGCCCAGGCCGCTGAGTTTCCAGCCCCCGGACGTACGCGTGAGTTCGCCGAGCAGCCGGCTCTCCTTCTCGGCCGGCTTGCCCTTCGGCGCGGTCACCGTGATCCGCAGCGCCACCATCACGCTCGCCTTGCCCGCCCGGTCGTCCAGTTCGGTGACCGCTCCGGACAGCACCTTCGCCGTGGACACGGTCTGCGCCGACTTGATCTGCTTCTCGAACCCGGCCCTTCCGTCGGTGAGTTGCTTGTGCAGATCTCCGGTGGTCGACGCCTCCCACGTGTCGAGCCCGGCCGCGAGCTTCCGGTGGTCAAGCGTGTTCATGTTCTGTACGGCCTGCTCCCCCGCCGCCAGCGCCCGGTCACGCGACCGTGCGTACGCGGCGGAGTCGTCGTGCGCGGCCGCATACCAGGACCATCCGCCCCAGCCCGCCGCACCGGCGGCCAGCAGCGCCAGCGTGAGTGCCACGACCGTCAGCGGATTCCTTGCCGTCCTGAGCGCCTTGGGCACCTCGGGCGTCCTGCGTGTCCTGAGTGTCCTCAGCGATGTGGGCGTCATGTACGTCTCCCTCAGCGGGCCGTGATGTCGGTGATCAGCCAGTTGCCGCCGCGCAGTTCGGCGGTCACCGACAGCTGCGCGGCCACCACCCCGGCCGGTTTCCCCTTGCGCTGTGCGGTCTGGTCGAGGAAGACCAGCAGTCGCGCCTCGGTGCCGGTCAGCCGGGTGACTCCGGCCCGTACCACCTGGGTGGTGAGCGTCAGCTGCTGCTCCTTCGCGCGCTTCCCGACCTGTCCGAACAGCGCCGTGTACTGCTTCGCGGCCTTCCCCGCGAGCAGTGCGCGCGCCGACTGGGCCGTGACGTCGGTGGCCTGCGGTGTGTACGAGAGGACCTTGCCGAGCGTGTCGCTGACGTCCCCGGTGACCTGCGAGGTGGCCTCCGTGTCGGTCAGGGCCCGGTTGCCGGCGGCCGGGGTGTTCCTCAACTGGTGGGCGCGGAACAGCATCCCGGCGCCGCCGAGCACCAGCAGCACGGCCAGGCCCCCGGCGATCAGAGCCCGGCGGTGCCCACGGCCACCCGGCGCGGTCGGCGCCCCCGTCTCACGGGCATCAGGGGTATCAGGGGCATCCAGCGCCTCCGCCTCCGGGGCGTCGGGCGCATCCGGGGCCTCCGGCTCGTCCGACGCGCCGGAGGCGTCCACTCCGCTGTCCTCGACGGTGCTGCTCACGTGCCCTCCTTACCGACCGGCACTGCGCTGAGTGCGGTGACTTTCCAGCCTTCCCGGGTACGGGCGAGCGTGGCCGTGAAGCGTTTGCGGTCGGTCGTGGCCGTACCGCCCCTGGGGGTGACCGCGACCTTGACAGTGGCGATCAGCGCCGCGGTGCCCGCCCGGTAGTCGAGCGCCGTGAGCGCGGCATCCGTGACGGTGCCGCGTGCGGAGGTCCCCGCCTTGGCCAGCGTGGTGCGGTCGGTGGCGCGGCTGGCGGCCAGCTTGTCGTGGAGCGCGCCGGTCGAGGCGTGGAGCCACACCCCAAGCCCGCTGTCGATGTTCTTCGCGTCCAGGGTGTTGAGCTCGGCGATCCCTTCGCGGCCGGCCGCCAGCGCGGCGTCCCGGGACGCCGCGTACCGCAGGGAATCGTCCTGGCGCGCCAGCCAGTACACCCGGCCGGCGACAGCACAGAAGAGGACGGCCACCGCGCAGGCCACCCAGGCCAGCGCCTTCGTACGGGTGGTCATGAGCGGCCTCCAAGACCGAGCAGGCCGCCCAGACCGGTGGGGCCGGCGGCGGGGAGCGCGGGTGAGCCGAGGGCTCCGGGGAGCGAGCCAGCCCCTCCCGCGTCGGTCCCCAGGAGCAGGGATCCGGGCTTGGCGGGCGCCGGGACCGGGCCGCCGCTCGGTGCGTTCGCCGAACCGCGCACCTCCTTGCCCGTACTGGGCGGCGAGGTGCAGCGGGCAGCGGTGTTCAGCTCCGAAGTGGCGCTGGTGTCCAGACCGTTGCGGTACGTCGTCCCGCCGTACCCGGCGGTGCACGGCAGCGGTGAGAAGAAGGTGACGGCCATCCCGAAACGTGCTCCATCGGCGTTGATCGCTGTCGACCCCGCAGCGGCCACCGCGGGCAGTTTCACCAGCAGTTCCTCGGTGCCGCGCTGCCGGGTGACCGCCACATCGGATGTCGTCAGCAGATTGGCGACGACCACGCTCAGATCGGGGTTCAGATCTCTGAGCAATCCGCTGACCTGTGTCGCCGCCTCCGGTGTGGCCGCGATGAGCGCCCGCAGATCGGTGTCGGACTCCACCAGCTGCCCGGCGAGCCCCTTGGCGCCCCTGGCGAAGGACTTGAGCGCGTCGCCCTCCTGGGTCTGGGTGCGGAGCACGGTCTCGCCGTCGGTCATCAGCTTGGTGTCGGTGGGCAGCGCCTTGTCCGCCGCCTTGAGGAAGTCCTTGCTGCTGTCCATCAGGACCTGGAGGTCCTCGCCGCGCCCGTCGAACGCGGCACCGGACTCGTCCACGACCGTGCGCAGGGCGTCCAGATCCACCGATGACGTCAGGTCGTTGACGCTGGTGAGGACGTTGGTCACCGGGGCCGGGATACTGGCGTCGGCCCGGGTGATCCGGGAGCCGTCCTCCAGATACGGGCTGCCGGTGGCGGCCGGCCGCAGATCGATGTACTCCTCGCCGACGGCCGACAGGTTGGCGACGGACGCCTTGAGGTCGGCGGGGATGGGGGGCGCCGAGTTACTGATCCGCAGATCGGCCTCGACCCCGTCGCCGGTGAGCCGGATCGGTCCGACCCGCCCCACCGAGACGCCCCGGTAGGTGACGTTGGCGTGGGTGAACAGGCCGCCGGTCTCCGGGAGTTCAACCTTCACCACGTAGTAGCCGCGCAGCCCGACCAGATGCCCCAGGTCGGCGTAGCGGGCCCCGAGGTAGCCCAGGACGAGCACCGTGAGCAGCAGAAAGGCGATGTTCTTCAGCCGGGTGGCCCTGGTGACCATCAGTGGCCGCCTTCCGTGGACGGTGCGGTGACGGAGGGCAGCGGCAGGGGCGGCGCACCGGCGCCGGGCTTCTGCGCTGTGGCGCCCCCGGTCTGGGCCCCTCCCCCGGTGAGGGTGATCGGCGGAACGATCCGGGTCCCCGGCACGGCCGTCACATCCAGATAGACATTGAGATAGTCGCCCTTCACCCCGCGCAGCACCTCGTCGGTGAACGGGTAGGTGAAGAGCACCTGCAGCGAGTCGGGCAGGTCCTTGCCTGAGTCGGCGAGCTGCTGGAGCGTCGGCGCGAGCGCCCTGAGGTCGGCGACCATGTCGGCCTTGCTCTTGTTCACCGTGTCGACGGCGACCCCGGAGAGGGTGTCGAGGGCCTTGAGCATGGTGATCAGGGAGCCGCGCTGTTTCTCCAGCACCTTCAGTCCTGGGCTGAGGCCGGTGAGCGTCTTGCCGATGTCCTGTTTGCGGGTGGCGAGGGTCGCGGAGAGCCGGTTGACTCCGTCGAGCGCCGCTGTGATGTCGCTCTTGTGCCCGTCGAGGCTGGTCACCAGGGTGTTGACGGACCGGAGGGTGGAGCGGATCTGCGGCTCCCGGCCGCCCAGGGTCTTGTTGAGTTCGGTGCTGATGGTCTTGAGCTGCTGGACCCCGCCGCCGTTGAGCAGCAGCGAGAGCGCGCCGAAGACCTCCTCGACCTCCGGGTTGCGGTTGGTGCGCGAGATCGGGATGGTCTGGCCGTCGGTGAGCCGGTCGGCCGAGGCGCCCTGGTCCGGTGCGGTGAGCTGGATGAACTTCTCGCCGAGCAGGCTGGACTGTTCGAGGTGGGCGTAGGCGTTGCGCGGCAGGCGTACTTTGCCGTTGACGCGCATGGTGACCCGCGCCGACCAGTGCCCGGGCGAGAGCGTGATCTTCGAGACCCGGCCGACGGCCACGTCGTTCACCTTGACTGCGGCCTGCGGGACGAGGTTCAGGACATCCGCGAAGTCGGCGGTGATCTCGTACGGGTGGGCGCCGAGGTCGGCTCCGCCGGGCAGCGGCAGGTTCTCGACGCCGGAGAAGGACGGCGCGGCGCAGCCGCCGATGGCGACGGTGCAGCCGAGAGCCAGGGCGACCGCGACGGCGATCCCCGTACGGGAGGTACGGGAGGTACGGCTCATCGCTCGGCCCCCTTGTGGCCGGTGGGCTTCGCGGCCGTCTTCGCCGGGGAGCCGTACACGTCACCCACCGCCGGGAGCGGCAGCGTGGGCAGCGCCTTCTGCTGGGACGGCTGTACGGGGACCAGCCCGTCGAGCCCGGCCCCGGCCGGGACACCACCGGCGGCTCCGCTCGCGGTTCCGGTCCCGGCTCCGTTCGTGGAGGCGGCGCCCGTACCGTTGAGTTGGCCGTTCATGCTGATCTCGTTGAGATTGCCCCGGCCGTCGATGGTGCGGTGCACGGGGTCGTAGGCGTTGAGCAGGTTGTCGGCGGCGAGCGGGGCGTCGTCCAGCATCTCGGCGAGTGAGGCCCGCTGTTCGACCAGGGTGTCGGTGATCGGCCGCAGCCGGCTGACGCTCTTCTTGAGGGAGCCGCGGTTCTCCTCGATGAAGGTCTTCACCTGGCCGAGCGCGGTGCCCAGTTGCTTGAGCGCGGTGCCGAGGTCGTCCTTGTCGTCGTCGAGGAAGCCGGAGACGGTGGCGAGCTGCTGCTCCGCCGTGTGCACCTTTCCGTCGTTGCCCTTGAGCATCGAGGTGAAGGACTGGAGGTAGGCCAGGGTGTCGAAGAGGTTGCCGCTGCTCTTGTCGAGCGTCTTGGCCGCCTTGCCGAACTGCTCGATCGAGTCGCCGATCGCCTTGCCGTTGCCGTCCAGGTTGGCCGCGCCGGTCTTGAGCAGATCGTTCAGCGCGCCCTGCGAGTTGGCGCCCTTCGGCCCGAGTGCGGTGGCCAGCTGGGTCACGCTCGCGTACAGCTGGTCGACCTCGACCGGTTCGGCGTTGCGGTCGGCGGCGAGCGTCGCCCGGTCCTTGAGCTGCGGGCCGCCCGCGTACGCGGGTGACAGCTGGACGTACCGGTCGGCGACGATGCTCGGTGCGACGATCAGCGCGCGGGCACCGGCGGGCACCTTCACGCCCTGGTCGAGGACGAGCACCACCCGCACCTCGCGGCCCTCCGGCCGTACGGAGTCGACCCGGCCCACCTTCACTCCGAGGATCCGCAGGTCGGAGCCCGCGTAGAGGCCGGTGGCCCGGTCGAAGTAGGCGGTGATCCGGTGGCCGCCGGAGCTGTCGAGGGCGAGGACCCCGGTGGTGGTCACCCCGGCAACCAGGACGAGTCCTGCTCCGATGCCCACGAGCCGCCTGGTGGTGTAGTTCATCGGCTGCCTCCCTCGGGCTGCCGGGGCGACACACATCCGGTGGCCGGAGGTGTCCCCGCTGGCAGGTAGTTCTTCGGGACGAGCCCGCAGATGTAGGTGTCGAACCAGCGGCCGTTGCCCAGGGTGTTGCCGACGAGCCGGTAGTAGGGACCGGCCAGCGACAGCGCCTTGTCCAGGCTCTTGCGGTTCTTCAGCAGGACGGCCGTGACCTTGTCGAGTGCGGTCAGGGTCGGCTTCAGCTGCTTGTTGTTGTCCTTGACAAGACCGGTCAGTTCCGTGCCGAGGTCGGTGGTTCCGGTGAGCAGCCTGCGGATGGAGTCCCGCCGGTTCTGGATCTCGCCGAGCAGCAGATTGCCGTCCTTGAGGAGGGCGTCGAAGCTGCTGTTCTTGTCGGAGAGTGTCTTGGTCAGCTGTTTGCTGCCCTTGAGCAGCTTCGCCAGTTCGGCGTCGCGCTGCGAGACCGTCCGCGACAGCGCGGAGAGGCCGGTCGCCGCGTTCTTCACATCGGGCGGGGAGTCCTTGAAGGTGTCCGAGATCGTCTCGAAGCTCTTCGCGAGCTGCTTGGTGTCGAGGTCCCCGATGGTGTCGCTGAGCCCGCTGAACGCCTGGGTGACGTCGTACGGAGATGTGGTGCGGCTCAGCGGGATCCTGGCCGATGGGTCCTGCGGGCCGGTGCCGACCGGGTCGAGTGCCAGGTACTTGTCGCCGAGGAGTGTCTTGATGGCGATGGCTGCCGTGCTGGAGTTCCCGACCCAGGCGCCCTTGACCTTGAAGGACACCTTGACCTTGGCGCCGTCGAGCGCGACCGCCTTCACCTGGCCGACCCTGACCCCGGCGATCCGTACCTCGTCACCCGCGCCCAGCCCGGCCGACTCGGTGAAGTCGGCGGTGTACGTGGTGCCGCCGCCGATGAAGGGCAGTGAGTCGGCGCGGTAGGCGGCGAGCCCGATCAGTGCGAGGACCAGCAGCCCGACGAGGCTCACGGCGACCGGGTTGCGCTCCCGTACGGGCTTGATCCGCGGGAGCCGCGGACGGGGCCGGTTCATCCCTGGCACCTCGATTCGGTGACCCCGATGCCGGTGGGCGGCTTGCTGCCGTCCGATGTGGTCACACCCGTCACCCGGGCCTCACAGAGATAGAGGTTGAGCCACGATCCGTAGGAGGCGAGCCGGGTGACGGCCTGCATCTTGGCGGGTGTGTTGCGCAGGAAGTCCTGCAGCTGGGGTGTGCTGTCGCCCAACTGCTTCGAGACCCGGCCGAGTTCGCTGATGTCCTTCTTCAGGGGCGCCCGGCCGTCCTGGAGCAGTCCCGCGGTCGATGTGGTCAGCGCGCCCATCGCGGTGATCGCGTCACCCAGGGGCTTGCGGTCCGCGGCGAAGCCGGAGACGAGCTGCTGGAGGGTGACGACGAGGTCATTGAAGTGGGACTCCCGGCTGTTGACCGTGGTCAGCACGGTGTTGAGGTTCTTGATGACCTGCCCGATGACCTTGTCCTTGGCTGCGACCGTGGTGGTCAGCGATCCGACGTGCTGGAGCAGGCTGTCGACGGTGCCGCCCTCGCCCTGGAGCACCTGCACGATGGAGTTGGCGAGCTGGTTCATCTCGGCCGGTGCCAGCCCCTGGAGGAGCGGCTGGAAGCCGTTGAACAGCTCGGTGAGGTCCAGGGCCGGTGTGGTGTGCGAGAGCTGGATGGTGTGGCCGGGCGGGAAGAGCTTCCCGACGGGACCGCTGCCCTGCTCCAGGTCGACGTACCGCTGGCCGACCATGTTGAGGTACTTGATCGACGCGGTCACCGAAGCGGGCAGCGTACGCCCCTTCCGCACCGCGAAGCGCACTTCGGCGAGCCGCCGGTCGGCGACCTTCACCGACTCGACCTGGCCGACCTTGACCCCGGCGATCCGTACGCTGTCCCCTTCGACCAGCCCGGTGGCGTCGGTGAAGCGGGCCCGGTAGGAGACGGTGTCGCCGACGTCCGTGTTGGCGATGCTCAGCCCGAGCACCACGGTGGCGAGCGAGGTCACCAGGATGAAGACCAGGGACTTGACGAGCGGGGCCGTCAGGCTGCGGCGCTTCATTTGAGCTTCACCTCCGCACCGCGGAAGACCGGGCCTGCCAGCAGGCTGCTCCAGTCGGGAAGGGACTGCGCCGCTGTCTTCGTGCCGGGGGCGAGCAGTTCGTTGACGAGCTGGTTCTCCTGGGGCGAGTTGGGCAGCCCGAGGCTGTCGGACGTGCCCGTCGCGGTGGCGGCGGTCGGCATGGTCTTGCCGATGTAGGGGACGGAGTAGCAGTGCGGCCCGCCGCTCGCGGTGTAGGAGGGGGTGTCCTTGCCCGGGGTGTACTTCCCGAGCGAGGGGACGGAGTCGAGGCTGACGTGCAGTCCCGGCTGGTCCGTGCCCTTGCCGAGCGCCTTGTCCATGGCGGGGACGAAGCCCGCCAGGGTGCTCAGCGTGCAGGGGAATTCGGGGGCGTACTTCGCGAGGAGTTCCAGGGTCGGCCGGCCGGTCGCGGAGAGCCGGATGATGTTGTCCTTGTTCTGCTGGAGGAAGGCCGTGACGTCCTGCGCGGTCTTGGTGGTGGTGCCGTACAGGCCCGCCAGCTGGGCCTGTTTCTCGGCGAGGGTGGAGCTGGTGGTGGTGAAGTCGGTGAGCGCGGTGAGGATGTCGGGCGCCGCGTCCGAGTAGACCTTGGTGACCTTGACCAGTTCCGCGATGTCCCGGTTGAGCGTGGGCAGTTGAGGGTTGAGCTTCTTGAGGTACGTGTCGAGCGTGACGAAGGTGTCGCCGAGCTGCTGCCCCCGTCCGCTCAGGGCCTGTGAGACCGCGGTCAGTGTGGCGGAGAGCTTCTGCGGCTCGACCGCGGTGAGCAGCGGCAGTACGTGGTCGAGCACCTGCTCCAGTTCGATGGCGTTGCGGGAGCGGTCCTGCGGGATGGTGTCGCCGGCCCGCAGCGCCCGGGTGGCGGCGTGGGCCGGGGGTACGAGTGCCACGTACCGCTCGCCGAACAGCGTCGTCGGCAGCATCTGCGCGGTGACGTCGGCGGGGACCCGGCCCAGTTCGTCCGGCTGGATGGCGAGGGTGAGCCGGGCGCCGTCGCCGTGCGAGCTGATGCCGCGGACCTGGCCGATGACGACACCGCGCAGCTTCACATCGGCGTTGAGATGCATCTCGCTGCCGACGCTGTCGGTGTCCACCCGTACCGTCGCCGATTCGGTGAAGTCCTTGCGGTACACGGCGATCGACAGCCAGATCAGCAGGGCGGGGACCACGATGAAGACCACTCCGGCGAGCCTGCGCCGTACTGTCCGCGCGCTCATCCCGCCACCTTCACGGTCGTCGTGGCGCCCCAGATGGCCAGCGAGAGGAAGAAGTCGGTGACGCTGATGAGCACGATGGCGTTGCGCACCGACCGGCCGACCGCCACCCCGACCCCGGCGGGGCCGCCGGTCGCGTGGAAGCCGTAGTAGCAGTGGGCCAGGATCACCAGGACGCTGAAGATCAGCACCTTGAGCACCGAGAGCAGGACGTCGTCCGGGGAGAGGAAGAGATTGAAGTAGTGGTCGTAGGTGCCGGACGACTGGCCCTTGAAGAGGACGGTCACCAGGCGGGACGCGACGTACGAGCTGAGCAGCCCCATGGCGTACAGCGGGATGATCGCGACGACGCCTGCGATGATCCGGGTGGTGACGAGGTACGGCATGGAGCGCACCCCCATCGCTTCGAGCGCGTCCACCTCCTCGTTGATGCGCATCGCGCCGAGCTGGGCGGTGAAGCCGGCGCCGACGGTCGCGGAGAGGGCGAGTCCGGCGACGAGCGGGGCGATCTCACGGGTGTTGAAGTACGCGGAGATGAATCCGGTGAAGGCGGCGGTGCCGATCTGGTTGAGCGCGGCGTATCCCTGGAGGCCGACGACCGTGCCGGTGAAGAGGGTCATGCCGATCATCACGCCGATGGTGCCGCCGATGACCCCGAGGCCGCCGCTGCCGAAGGCGACCTCGGCGAGCAGCCGCTGGACCTCTCTGATGTAGCGGCGCAGGGTGCGCGGGATCCAGATGAGCGCCCGTACGTAGAAGGCGAGTTGGTCGCCCGAGCGGTCGAGCCGGCTGAGCATGGACATCCGTCAGCTCCCCTTCGCGGGGACGATCTGCAGATAGACCGCAGTGAGCACCATGTTCACGAAGAACAGCAGCATGAAGGTGATGACGACCGACTGGTTGACCGCGTCACCGACACCCTTGGGGCCGCCTCTGGGGTTCAGCCCGCGGTAGGCGGCGACGATCCCGGCGAGGAAGCCGAAGACCAGCGCTTTGACCTCGCTGATGTAGAGGTCGGGCAGCTGGGCGAGCGCGGAGAAGCTGGAGAGGTAGGCGCCCGGTGTGCCGTGCTGCAGGATCACGTTGAAGAAGTAGCCGCCGAGTGTGCCGACGACCGAGACCAGGCCGTTCAGCAGGACCGCCACGAACATGGTGGCGAGCACCCGGGGGACGACGAGGCGCTGGACGGGTGAGACGCCCATGACCTCCATCGCGTCCAGCTCCTCACGGATCTTCCGCGAGCCGAGGTCGGCGCAGATCGCCGATCCGCCGGCGCCCGCGATCAGCAGGGCGACGATCAGCGGGCTGGCCTGCTGGATGACGGCGAGGACGCTCGCCCCGCCGGTGAAGGACTGCGCGCCGAGCTGCTGGGTGAGTGAGCCGACCTGGAGAGCGATGACCGCGCCGAACGGGATCGAGACCAGGGCGGCCGGCAGGATGGTGACACTCGCGATGAACCAGAACTGCTCGATGAACTCCCTTACCTGGAAGGGTCTTCGGAAGACGGCCCGGGTCACGGTGGCGCCGAGGGCGAACAGCTTCCCGGTCTCGCGCAGTGGGGCGAGCACCCGCAGCGGCGGGCGGGGCTGCCGGTCGTCGGTGGCCCGGCCCGTGGCGCTGTTCGCGGGCGGCTCGGCGGGGCGGACGGGCGGCGGTGCGGTCATGACCGGCCACCGCCGGACGCCGGGCTGCCGGATGCGGGGGCCGTGTAGCTCCGGAGGATGGCGGTGCGGGCCGCTTCGGGCAGCTCCGCCAGCATGCCCAGCACCCGTTCCCTGCGCCGCAGTACGGCCTGGCGCTCGGGCATCCCTTCGGACGGTTCGAGTTGCGGCACGAGGGGCCGCGGCGCCCGGGGGCGCGAACCGGCCGCGCTGCGCCGCTCGGCCGCGAGGGTCGCCGCGTCCTTCTCCTCGGACATTCCGATCGGCCCCTCGCGCCGCCCGCTCAGGAACTGCGCGACCACCGGCTCCTCGCTGGTCAGCAGCAGTTCGCGGGGCCCGAACGTGACCAGGTTGCGCAGAAAGAGCATCCCCATGTTGTCGGGCACGGTGGCCGCGATGTCGAGGTTGTGGGTGACGATCAGCATCGTCGCGTCGAACTGCGCGTTCAGGTCGATGAGGAGCTGCGAGATGTACGACGTACGGACCGGGTCCAGTCCGGAGTCCGGCTCGTCGATGAGGATGATCTGCGGGTCGAGCACCAGGGCGCGGGCCAGACCGGCCCGCTTGCGCATTCCGCCGGATATCTCACCGGGCAGCTTCTCCTCGGCGCCCAGGAGGCCCACCATGTCCATCCGCTCCATGACGATGCGGCGGATCTCGGATTCCTTCTTCCTGGTGTGCTCGCGGAGCGGAAACGCCACGTTGTCGAAGAGCGTCATCGACCCGAAGAGCGCACCGTCCTGGAACATCAGGCCGAAGAGCTTGCGCGTCTCGTAGATATCGCGCTCGGGACTGTTCACCATGTCGACGCCGTTGATGAGCACGCTGCCCCGCTCGGGCTTCAGCAGCCCGATCAGAGACTTGAGGAACACGGTCTTTCCGGTGCCGGAGGGGCCGAGCATCACACTGACTTCACCGGCCGGGAGCGTGAGTGTCACGTCCTGCCAGATTTTCTGGTTGCCGAAAGACTTCGTGAGCCCTTCCACCACTACTTCGATTCCCATCTCACCTCCTGCATGCACTCACGAAGTGACAGAAGTGCGCCGAGAGGCGCACGTTAAGTTCACCGGCGCCGCCTGGACAAGCCCTTGAACAGGTAACTCCCGAAGAAATTGAGCTACTTGTCATGGGGTGACAAGCCCGTGCGGAAACCTTGTTGAAAAGTGCTCACTCACAGCAGGGGCGCAGGTGAGGGACGTACGCCCCGGCCTCAACCGGCCGAGTGGTTCGCGGAGAGCGACGTTACGGCCGGGTAACCTGGGGCCGCAATACCAGTTCCCCAAGTTTTGTCGGGCCATCGCGCAGGAGCCCTCTTCTTTGCGGTGGTTGAGCAGTGCGGGACGGAAACTCATCCAGAAGTGATAAATTCCGCAGCCCCTGGCGCGCGGCACCCGGACCGGCTCAGGCCAGAGGTGTGCGCACCGACTGACAAGCGGGCGGCGCCCCTTGCTCATTCCGGAACAAGAAGTCAGGGCGGCCGAAGTTCATCGGACAGCAGCATTGTGCAGCGGTGTTTCCCGCCAGTAACCTCACGGCTCGGTGAATTCGGAGGCGAAACCGGCCCCGTAGACCACGTAGACCACGTAGACCACGATCCGCCTTTTACCCATCAGCATCCGCATCCGGCTGCCGAAAAAAGGGGAAGACATGAGATCCGTTTCCACCCGGTTGCGGCTGGGGCTGCTCGCCGGCTCCACCGCCCTCACCGCGTTCGTGTCCGTGGGCACGGCCACAGCGGCCGCCGGCCCCGTCAGTCTGAACGGCAGCTGGGCGCCGTTCTCCCGGTGCCCCGTGGACGCGCCCGCGATGCTGGCGGCCGACGGGCAGACCGACACCGCGCTCTGCGTCTCCTCGCACTCGGCGAGCGGCTCCATCAAGCTCGGCAACTCCGTGGTCCCCACCGGGGCGAGCGATCTGCAGCTCGGTGTGGTCACCCACCCCGACGGCTCGTCGACGCTCGTATCGCCGTCGGACGGCGCCCTGGTGGCCGACTCCGCACAGCTGCCGGGCGGGCTCATCGGCCTGATGTGCCCGAGCGACGTCCCCGTGGTGACCGGCGTCTGCGAACAGCTCACCGACAACAGCCTCAACAGGGTCACCGCCACCATCGAATCGGTGAACAGTCCGAGTGACTTCACCCTGCTGGCCGGAGCCACCACGGGGAAGCCGATCGTGACGCTGCCGGTCCGGATCCATCTGCAGAACCCGTTCCTCGGCGACAAGTGCTACATCGGCAGCGCGTCCGACCCCATCCTGCTGCGCCCCCAGAACCTCACCGCCCCGGCACCCGGGACAGAGTCCTTCGACGCGGACGGCACCGCCGACCCGAACGGCGCCCTGGGGCGCATCAATCTCATCGGCGCGAACCAGGGCGACTCGTCCTACGCGGTGCCCGGCGCCAGTGGCTGCGGGCTGAACCTGCTGAACTGGGCGGTGAACCTCAAGACGGCGCTGCCCTCCCCGTCGGGCAAGAACAGCGTCACCCTGAACAGCGCGTCGACCTATGTCGCCACACTCAACGACCCGGCGAGCGCCGCCCCCGGCGAGGGCAAGGCGCTCTCGGACGCCTGGCACTCGGCTGTCCGCCCCTGACGGCACCCACCACGCCCGGCAGGCCGATGGGGCCGGCCCCGACAACACGGGGGCCGGCCCCATCGGCCTGGGGCACGCGGCCTGCCGGGCCGAGGTGAGGCGGCTCGGCACCGGGCCCGGGTACCGACAACCGGCCAATCATGGCCGGCAACCGCCGCGACGGAGCGTGAGGTCACCGCTTGACAGCCTTGGCGCCCGGAAGCTCGGGGATATTCGGCGGGCAGAGGTTGTCGGGTGAGTCGGGAATGCAGGTCGTCCCCTGGTTCATCTCGATACTGTTCCCTGGCCCGGAGAGCGAGGCGGTGAAAAGCGGATCCAGATCCTCACCGTTCGCCCCGCACCCGGAGAACCTGGGAATGTCGATCGTGCCGTCGAGTGTGCCGCCGTAGAAGACATTGGTGTATTTGGCTCCGCCGTTGAGTACCACCTTGTACGGAGTCGCCGTTCTGCAGGAACTGCCGACATCCAGCGGTGTCCCGTTCACCTTCACGTCGAACAGGCGCAGGGACTGCTCGAAGGAGATCACCGAGAACACACTGCTGCCGACATTCCCGGTCGATATGGTGACCGGTCCGGTCTCGAATCTCACCTTCGCCGTGACCGGCTGGAATCCGAACGTCAGAAAGGTCGATTCGGCGTCCGGGAGCCGCAGGTCGGCCACCGAGTCGAGCCGCAGATAGAGGCCGCCCGGCTGGACGCTGGACCTGGTCGACGAGTGGACGACCGCCAGCACACTGATCGTCACCGGCTTGTGCTCGGGATCATTGATGATCATCGCGCCGTTGAGCTTGCGGATGTTGGCCGCGCCGATCGCGTAGGCGCAGCCAGGACTGCCGGGCAGGTCGAACTCGCCGGGCGTGGCGCCCGGCGGCGCCTTGGGCGATTCGCTCGGGTCGGCCTTGCCCTTCGGCACCACGGTCGGGCACTTGCCCACCGGGGCGGGGGTGGACCGGGGCTGCACCGTGATGCCGCCGTCGGCGTCCGTACTCCCCTTACCGCCGCCCGGGGTGCTCGCCGTCGGGCTGCCGGGCGCCGTCGACGGCGCGCCGCTCCCGGCCCCCGGTACGGGAACGGTCCCCAGCCGCAGGTCCTGATGGGCGGCCGGCTCGCACACCAACGGCACGGGCTGCGGGGTGCTCCCATCGCCGGAGCCGGAGCCGGAGCCGGAGCCGGTGCCGGTGGCTGTGCCCGTGGCTGTGCCGGAACCAGAGCCGGAACCAGAGCCGGTGGCTGTGCCGGAACCGGACCCAGCACCCGACCCGGCGCCGGGCGTCGCGCTCAGCAGCCCCAGTTTCAACTCACCCGCGGTCAGGGTGACATCACCGGTGCCGCCCACCGTGACCGTGGGCACGTCCCCGGAGTGGACGAGCCGTACATCGCCCTCGGCGGGAACCGGCGTGCTGGGCGTGGCGAGATCCGACCACATCGCGGTGGCCGACTGGTCGTTCTGGCTCACCTCGACGGCGAGTGACGCGGTACTCAGCACCGCGTCGGTTCCCTTCGGCAGCAGCCCCGCGAGATCCCCGCGCGCCAGCCCCACCGTGACCTTGACCGGCCCCGGCTGCACCGGCTTGCCGGCCTCAGCGGACGCCGGGAGGTTCATCGCCACCTCGACCGTGGCGTGGCCGGAGCCGGAGCCGGAGCCGGACGGGAGACCGCAGTCGTACGAGAGGGTGGCCGGGGTGCCGCCCTCGCCCGCGGCCGAGCCGTGGCCGGCCAGCAGTCCGGCGACGAGCGCGGCGGCCGCGGCCGACGCCAGCCGCACCGGCCGCCTCCCGGCCTTCACAGGTGTCCTGGGATTCATGCCGGCCCCGCCCTCCGCTTCGTACGGTCTGGTCCCTCTTCTTCCGCCGCCGCGCGCCCTTCCGCCGGCGCGCGGCCCCGTCGGCCGTCCGGGCCGCACACGTGAAATCCGGGCCGGAGGCAGCACCCGCTGCCTCCGGCCCGTACAGGTGCGCCCGCCGGGATTACGGCGTGCTGATCACCGGCTTGGTGCTCACCGCGTACGAGGCGTTGAACGCCGCCACGTCACCGTTGTTGATGAGTCCCAGGCAGCTCGCGCCGGACGCGACCAGGCTGTTGCCCGTGCCGTCGATCACCAGGGCGTGGGCGGTGTTGTCGTAGTGGCCGTTGACCGTGCCGGTGAAGTCGGCCGCGCAGCCGACGCCCGCGATGTGCGCGGAGATGGAGCTGACCGTGCCGTCGACCCAGTCGGCGTGGGTGGCGTTCACGCTGTTCGCGTTGATCTTCCACGGGGTGGCCTTCATCGTGACGTTGAAGGTGATGCCGGCCACGCTGCAGTTGGTGAACGTGATGGTGCCGATGGAGCCGATCCCGGCGCCGTCGCTGCTCGTCGCCTGGAGGGAGCCCGCGGTCACGTCGGACGACGCACAGTTGAGCGTGGCCGCCGGTACCGCCAGTGAGGGATTGACCGCGTGTGCGGTGTAGGCACCGGAGTTGGAGACCGTCCACGAGGACGTGGCGGTGGCCGATGCCGATGTGGCGGCCAGCCCGACGGCCGCACCGACGGCGGCGGTCACGACTGCGGCTCTTACGGCAAGCTTGTGCATGGTGTGATTTCCCTTCGTGGCGTCTTGATCGGATTCCCGGAGTTCCGTTCCGAGCAGAACGGATCCCCCACGAGGTTCACTTGGCCGGAAGGCGGTTTCGTCCCGGGCGACCGCTTGTTCCGACCGTGCGGCGATGACGCTACGAGTGAGTAACCTGAGTCCGCAATGGCCTGTACGAAGAAATCCGGGTGCGGGTTCTCCACGCTCGATTTCCTGTTGCCGGACGAGTAGCCGACCGGCCCTCATTAGCTGAAAGTGAGTAATTCCGCGTGGCCGCCCCCGCTCCGCGGAGCCAGTTCTCCGCTCACCGGCGCGACGGGATCCGACGTCACAGCACCCGCCCGCCCCAGCACGACACCTGTTTCCCTTGTCAGGAATTGACAAGGGAAACAGGCAGGAAACGAAGCGGAATTGTCCGGGCACAGCGTCCGGGCGGCGCGCGGACCCGCCCACCGGGTTGGCCGGATACGCTCCCCCGCTCGCGGCCCTCCGTGTCGCGGCTGTGTCCACCGGCCCCCGGCTTCGACTATGTTCGGCAGCCCAAATCGGTACGCACCTGTCGGTCTCCGGGAGCGCTCTCCCGTCGGCCACCCCCCACCGGGCGCCGGAGAGCAAGGGGTCGAGGAATGCCGGGAGTCGCACCACCCTCGGACATCGGGGAGCCACTGGGGCCGCTGCCCCAGGAGTTCGCGGCCGTCCTGCGGCCCGAACTCCCCAGCCTGATCAAGGAGATCGGGCTCGAGGTCACCCGCGCCTACCCCGAGTACGCACGGCTGCTCGAAGGCCCCTACGCCCAGGGCATCCGGATCGGCGTGGAGCAGAACATCTCCGTCTTCGTCGACCAGGTCGCCGAACCCACCGCGTCGTCCGCGCTGCGGGACGAGATGTGCCGGCGGTTCGGCCGGTTCGAGGCGTACGAGGGCAGGAGCCTGGACCAGCTCCAGGGCGCCTACCGGCTCGGGGCCCGGATCGCGCTGCGGCGGGCGAAGCGGGTGGGCCGGCGCTACAACCTCTCCCCCACGCTGATGCTGACCTTCGCCGACGCCCTGTTCACCTATGTCGACGAGCTCGAAGCCCTCTCCAGGGAGGGCTATCTGGAGGTCAGAACGGCCGGCGCCGACCAGCTGGACACCCAGCGGCGCCGCCTGCTGCATCTGATACTCGCCGGGTCGCCGGTGCCACGTGCCGCCGTCGCCGAACTCGCCGAGCAGACCTGCTGGACACTGCCGGGCCAGGTCACCCTGGTCGCCCTGCGGCCGCCCGCCGACATCACGTCCGCGCTGCTGGACAACGATGTCCTCGCCGATCTGGCGGAGCCGCAGCCCCATCTGCTGATCCCGGGACCGTTCGACGAGCGAAGACAGGGGATGCTCGACGCCGCGCTCCCCGGAGCGCACCTCACCATCGGCCTCACCGTCCCGCTCGCGAACGCCGCCGATTCACTGCGCTGGGCCCGCCGGGTGCTCGACCTCATTGACACCGGCATCATCGGGGACGCCCCGACGACCCGCTGCGAAGACCATATGGTGACCCTCTGGCTGCTCTCCGACCGCGCCCTCCTGGAACAGCTGGCCGGGCGGGAACTGGCCCCCGTCGCCCACCTCACCGCGAACCGCAGGGACCGCCTCCTGGAGACGCTGCACGCCTGGCTCGCGACCCGCGGCACCGCGGCCCAGCTGGGCGAGGTCCTGGATGTGCACGCGCAGACCGTCCGCTACCGCATGCGCACCCTGGAGAGCATCTTCGGCCGTCAACTGTCCGATCCCGAACGGCGGTTCGCCATCGAGATCGTCCTGCGCGCGATGCGCATCGAACCGAATGGCGGCTGACACCGCACGACCTGCCCGGGCCAGGGGCGCGGCCCCGATGCAACGCCGACTCGCGGCCCCGGCTCGCGGCTCCCGCTCGCGGCTCCGGTGAGATCCTGGCTCGCGACCCATGGAGCGCCCGTCTTGCCCGTACGCCCTTCGCACCATAACCTGACCCCCCAGTAAGATTACTCGGGAGTAAGGAAGCGTTCGTGGCGGAGAACATCAGCGAAAGGCTCGCGGAGCTGGACTTCGCGTCCGTCTCCCCGCAGGAGTTCGCGAAGATCATCAAGGGGCTCTCCACCAGGGAACTCGGGGAGATCGCCCGCGGCGATCTGCGCACCAGGGTGCTCGCGGAGGTCTTCGGCCGTATGGAGCGTCAGTTCCGCCCCGAGGCCGCCGGTTCGCTCGCCGCCGTGATCCGCTGGAAGATCACCGGCGAGAGCGACGTGGTGTACGAGACCACGGTCGCCGACGGGACGTGCACCGTCACCGAGGGCCGCTCGGAGACCGAGCCGCGGCTCACGCTCACCATGGGGGACGCCGACTTCCTCAAGCTGGTGTCCGGCAACGCGAGCCCGGTGACCCTCTTCATGCTGCGCAAGGTCAAGATCACCGGAGATGTCGCCCTCGCCGCCGGACTCACCCGGTACTTCGACATCCCCAAAGCCTGAGAGAGGTCCAGGACATGAGTGGTTTCTCTCTCGAACTCACCGAGGAACAGCGCGATCTGAAGGAGTGGGTGCACGGTTTCGCCGCCGGTGTCGTGCGCCCTGCGGCCGCCGAGTGGGACGAGCGCGAGGAGACTCCGTGGCCCGTCATCAAGGAGGCCGCCCGGATCGGTCTCTACGGTTTCGAGTCGCTCGCCGACATGTACGGCGACCCCAGCGGGCTCTCCCTCCAGATCGCCAACGAAGAGCTGTTCTGGGGCGACGCGGGGATCGGTATGGCGCTGTTCGGCACCTCGCTCGCGGTCGCCGGGATCTTCTCGTCGGGCACCCCCGACCAGCTCGCCGAGTGGGTCCCGCAGTGCTTCGGCGACCCGGACGACCCGCGGCTCGCGGCGTTCTGCGTCTCGGAGCCCGACGCCGGTTCCGACGTATCGGCGATGCGGACCCGCGCCCGCTACCAGGAGGCGACCGACGAGTGGGTGCTCCACGGCCAGAAGGCGTGGATCACCAACGGCGGCATAGCCGATGTGCATGTGGTCGTCGCCTCCGTCGACCCGGAGCTCGGCTCGCGCGGCCAGGCCGCCTTCATCGTGCCGCCCGGCACACCGGGCCTGGCGGCCAACCGCAAGATCAAGAAGCTGGGGCTGCGGGCCTCGCACACCGCCGATGTGTTCCTCGACGAGGTCCGGGTGCCGGGCCACTGTCTGCTCGGCGGCAAGGAGAAGCTGGACCGCAGGCTCGCCCGCGCCCGGGAGGGCGGCCGCGCCAAGGGCCAGGCCGCCATGGCCACCTTCGAGGTCAGCCGCCCGACGGTCGGCGCCCAGGCGCTGGGGATCGCCCGCGCCGCCTACGAGTACGCGCTGGAGTACGCGGGCGACCGGCACGCCTTCGGCCGCCCCGTCGTCGAGAACCAGTCCATCGCCTTCGCGCTCGCCGACCTGCGGACCGAGATCGAGTCCGTACGGCTGCTGATCTGGCAGGCCGCCTGGATGGCCAGGAACGACAAGACCTTCGACGCCGGCCAGGGCTCCATGTCCAAGCTGCGCGCCGGTGAGCTGGCCGTCGCCGCGTCGGAGAAGGCCGTCCAGATCCTCGGCGGCGCCGGATACAGCCGGGAGCATCCGGTCGAGCGGATGTACCGGGACGCGAAGATCTACACCATCTTCGAGGGCACCAGCGAGATCCAGCGGCTGGTGATCGCCCGGGCGATCTCGGGGCGGCACATCCGCTGAGGCTGCACACCCCCTGAGGCGGCCCACCCGCTGACGGGCCGCGTTCCGGGCCGCGCCGGGCGTTCCGCTCCGGGGCTCCGGCGAAGCGCAGCGCCTGTGGCCGCCACCAGGGGATGTCCGCGACCTGGTACGGAGCTGGCGCGGCCCAACAAGCCGACCGGGCACGGTGCTTGGGGGGCTCCAGGAGTCCTGGCGTCACTCCGGTTCCGGTCGGTCCTCCGGAGGAAGCATCAGGATCTGCAGGGTGCGGGCGCAGTCGTGGAGACGGCTGAGGAACCAGCCCCTGCGGTCATCGGTGATGATCTCGGGAGTGGAGCGCAGCGCCAGCGCGAAGCGCGCGACGTGCTCACGGTCGAGGACCGGGACCGCCAGGGAGCGCACGCCGAGCATGGACTCACCGTCGTTCACCGCGTGCCCGGCCTTGCGTACCCGGTCCAACTCCGCTTCCAGATCGGCCGGTTCGGTGAGCGTGCGCGCGGTGAAGCGCTGCGGGGACTCCAGCGACCCGGGTCCGCCGTCGGAGGGGTGCCGCCAGGCCAGCAGGGCCTTGCCGAGGGAGGTGGAGTGCAGCGGCCTGCGCAGGCCGACGCCTGAGGGGCCGAGCGAGTCACCGACGAGGATCACCGCATGACCGCCGTTGCGGACCGCCAGGTCCGCCGTGACCCCGGTGCGGGCGGACAGCGCCGCCACTTCGGGCGCGGCATGGTGCAGACCGCGCTGGTGGTAGGAGAGCTGACCCAGTTCGGTGAGTGAGGGCCCCAGACGGTAGCGGGAGTCGCCGGTCGCCTGCTCCAGGAATCCGGCGCTGACCAGTGTGCGGGCCAGCCGATGGGCGGTGGACACGGAGAGACCGGTACGCCGCGACAGGTCGGAGGCGCTCAGAGTGGGGCCACTGTCGTGAAAACAGTCGAGGATGCGCAGCGCCCTGGTGACCGCCTGCGCGCCGGCCGGAGCGGCGGTGGACATGGTGACTCCTTCTGTCGTACGCCGGGTCCACGGGATCCGGGGCGGGGGCGGCCGACTGGAAGCGGCGGCTGACGCGCGATCACACTAGCGCCGCCCCGCTGTCCTGGCGAGCAGGACCGGATATCCCACATCGTGGGAAGATACTTGCCCGCAGAGGGGTCGGCATGGAACTCTCCTTCCTGTCAGCGCCGCACGGCATCCGCCGTGCACCGGTGCAGAAATCCGACTGGAGGAGTGCCTCGATGCGAGCCGGTCAGGCCGTCGCCACCCTTCCCGCACTCCCCGGACTCACCCACCGCCGCCACATCGATCTGGCGCGCGTCAACAGCGCCTGCTGTCGCTGACCTTCGGGTAACTCCCGCCGACCGGTCCCGCCCTGCGTGCTCCCTGCGCGCTGCCGATGCGGACCTGCCGAGCCGTCGCCCGCAGCTCCCGCAACCCCCGCATGCCGGTCCCCCACCTGCGTGCGGACCGGTCCGCGCACAGGCCGCGTGAGCCGCGGCCCGCCCGTCCGACGGCTCCGGATCCGCTCCCGCCCCGGTGCGGACGAACCCGGCCGGGCAGCCGCCTGCGCCCGGCGGGGCCCGGTGCGGGCACCCTCCGCCCCACGCGTCAGCCCGGGTAGCGCCACTACCGGCGCACAGGGCTCCGAGCCCGCGCACGCCCCCCACCGTGCACGGGCCGCGCCCCTGCCCACCGAGCCCTCTCCTGGCCGTCCGCGGACCGCGCACCGCCCGCTGCGACAGGAGGCCGGCTGCCGGCGGGTTCACACCGGGACACCGATCGAATCTCTCACGATATGGGAAACCATCATGCCCGTCTCCGCCCTGCCCGACAGTCTCTGGTACACCCGCTGCCCGGTGCCCACCGCCACAGGGGTGGCCGCCCGGCTGGGCTGGTTCGACAAGGAGTTCGCGGCCGACGGCCTCACCGTCTCCTCACTCCAGGACGTTCCGTCCGAGGTCGCGGCCGACCACCACTTCACTCACTCCCTCGACCTGCTCGTCCGCGAAGGCGGGAACGTACCGGCTCTCTGGGCCAGGGCCCGCGGGGAGAACACCCGTCTGATCGCGCTGACATGGATCGAGGAACGCCAGACGGTCCTCGTCCGGGCGGGCAGCGGCATCAGCGGGGCCGCGGCCCTGCGCGGTCTGCGGCTGGCCGTCCCGGCCCACGGCATCGCGATCGACTTCTGGCGGGCCATGGCACTGCGCGGATTCCAGGGCGCACTGGCCTCCGCGGGCCTCACGCTGGATGACGCCCGGCTGGTCGAGATCCCCGCCACCGACCGCGCCGGCCAGTGGGCGGCCGAACTCGCCGCGCTGAACCGGGGGGAGGTCGACGCCGTCTACGCGAAAGGAGCGGTCGCCGTCGAGGCGGCTCGCGCGGCCGGTGCGGAAGTCGCCGTCGAACTCGACGCACTGCCCGACCCGCGGCACCGCATCAACAACGGCACCCCACGGCCGGTGACGGTGCATCAGCATCTGCTCGACCGCTACCCGGAAGCCGTCGACCGCTTCCTGGCCGTGCTGTTGCGTGCCGCCGAGTGGGCCGCACGGCGCCCACAGGAGCTGGCCGCCATCCTGGGCAGCGAGACAGGGGCCGGCCCCGAAGGGGTGGCGGGCGCCTACCGCCCGGGGACCCGGCTCGGGCTGGACCTCTCCCCCCACCGGCTCGGCCTCCTCTCCGAGCAGCAGAGCGCCCTGCACGCACTGGGCTTCCTGCCCGAGCCGGTGGAAGTGGACGCCTGGTCGGACCCGGAACCCCTGCGCCGAGCGGCGGCCCGCAACGCACTCCTGGAGACCGGCATATGACCGGCCGTCAGCTGAATGCCGCCGCCCACATCACCGACAGCCGAGGACCCCTCATGCGACCACCAGCCGTACGAACCGCCCTGACCGCCGTCGCCGCGGTCACCGCTCTGCTGGCGCTGACCGCCTGCGCGAAGACCGAAGCGGCCACCGGCGCCTCAGGTCACCGGACCACGGTCCGCATCCCGGACCCGGGCAACTCCGGCATCCTCGCCAAGGGCAAGAAGGACGGCAGCCTCGCGAAGGCCCTGGCGAAAGCGGGCGCCACTGTCTCCTGGACCGGGAGCAGCGGCCCCTTCGCGCCCGCGGCCCAGGCGATGAACGCCGACCGGCTCGATGTCGCCCTCGGCTCCATCACCTCGGGCACCACCACTCTCACCCAGCAGCCGAAGTTCTCCTTCTTCGCCGCAGGCGCACCGGAGAACGGGGGCGAGGGCATCCTGGTCAAGAAGGACAGCGGCATCAAGGACATCGCGGGGCTGGCCGGCCGTAAGGTCGCCGTCAACCAGGGCGGCACCGGCGAGTACCTGCTGCTCAAGGCCCTGTCGAAGGCCGGTGTGAAGCCCGGCGCCGTGCACCGAGTCTATCTGCGCCCCGACCAGACGGCCGCGGCCTTCGCCGCCGGCCAGGTGGACGCCTGGGCCACCTGGAGCGCCTACTCGGTCGCCGCACTCGGCGCCGGCACGTCGAAGTTCCTCGCCGACGGGGCAGCCATCGGCTCCGAGAACTACACGGTCTGGGCCGTCCGGGACGGCTTCGCCGACAAGCACCCCGGTGTCGTCAAGGCCCTCTACGCCTATCTGCACGCGCAGAGCACGGCCGCGCACGACCACCCGGACGAGTACGTCAATGTCTTCACCGACGCGGGTCCCACCGCTGTCACCGGCGGAGCCAAGGCCGTACAGCTCTCCCTCACCCGTACCGGCCCTCCCGTGGAGCCGATCGGCGCGGCACAGCTGGCGCACTTCGACCATGTCGCCGCGTTCTTCGCCGCCCAGGGCATCACCAAGAAGCGCGCCGATGCCGCCGGACACGTCATCGATGTGGACAAGCTGCGATGACCCTCACCGTCCCCGAAGCCGAGGCCCCTGCCACTCTGCTCGTCGCACCGCGCCCGGCGCGGCACCGGCCGCGGCCGCGCGGTTACGCGCTGGGTATCCGGGCGGCCGGGCCTCTCGTCCTGATCGGTCTGTGGTGGGCCGCTTCGGCCACCGGAGTGCTCACCGCCGATGTGCTGGCCTCACCCCCGCAAGTCCTGTCCGCCACCGGTGAACTGTGGTCCAACGGGCAGCTGGGCGACGCCCTGGAGACCTCGCTGACCCGTTCCGCGCTCGGTCTGCTCATCGGGCTCACGGCCGGCCTCGGCCTCGGCGTCCTCACCGGCTCCACCCGGCTCGGCGACGAGCTGCTCGACTCCTCCGTGCAGGTGCTGCGTACGGTCCCGTTCCTGGCGCTGGTCCCGCTCTTCATGGTCTGGTTCGGCATCAACGAGACCGCCAAGGTCGCATTGATCGGAGTGGCCACCACCTTCCCCATGTACGTCGCGACCAGCAGCGGCGTACGCGACGCCGACCGCAGACTGCTGGAGGCGATGCGCAGTTTCGGCATGGGCCGCTGGAGTCTGATCCGTACGGTGATCCTGCCGGGCGCGCTGCCCTCGCTGCTGGCCGGGCTGCGGCTGTCGATGACGCTCAGTGTCATCGCGCTGATCGCCGCCGAGGAGATCAACGCCACGGCGGGCATCGGCTATCTGATGACGCAGGCGCAGAACTACGCCCGTACCGACATCCTCGCCGTCTGCATCCTGATCTACGGAGCGCTCGGCCTGCTCGCCGACGGGACGGTCCGGCTCCTGGAGTACGTGGCCATGCCCTGGGCCCGCCAGGGAGGTGCCCGATGACCCCCGCACCCGAACAGCCCGCGGGGGACGTCGCGGTACAGGTACGCGGAGTACGCCGGGTCTTCGACGGCACCGCGGTCCTGGACGGCCTCGATCTCACCGTCGCACGCGGGGAGTTCGTGGCGCTCCTCGGGGCCAGCGGCAGCGGGAAGACCACCCTCCTGAGGATTCTGGGTGCACTCGACCACAGCGACGGGGGCACCGTGCTCGTGCCCGAGGCACGCACGACCGTCTTTCAGGAACCCCGGCTCATCCCCTCCCGCCGGGCCTGGCAGAACGTCACCGTCGCCCTGCCGCGTGCCGCCGCCGGACGGGACGCCGCGCTGGCGGCCCTCACCGAGGTCGGCCTCGCGGACCGCGCCGACGCATGGCCCGGGACCCTGTCCGGTGGTGAGGCGCAACGGGTGGCGCTGGCCCGGGCGCTGGTCCGCTCCCCCGAACTCCTGCTCCTCGACGAGCCGTTCGCCGCACTCGACGCGCTCACCCGGCTGCGGATGCAGGATCTGGTGGGAGAGCTGTGCCGGGTGCACCGGCCTGCCGTGCTGCTGGTCACGCACGACGTGGACGAGGCGGTACGGCTCGCCGACCGCGTCGCCGTGCTCCGCGACGGCCGTCTCGTCACCGACGAACCCGTCGGCCTCGCCCACCCGCGCGACCCCGCGCACCCCTCCTTCGCCGCGCTGCGGCGCCGTCTGCTCGACGACCTCGGCGTGCACCGGCCCGCCGCGGCCCCCACCTCCGCTTCCACCCCCGCCCCCGCCCCCGTCTCCACCCCGACAGGAGTCTCCCCGTGACCGTGACCATCGGCGTACATCCAGCCAACCCGACCCTCTTCCACCTGGCCCGGCTCGACTACGCGCAGCAGGAACTCGCTCCGCTGGGCGAGACCGTCGACTGGCACCACTACACCGACGGAGTCTCCACCGGCGCCCTGCTCACCGACGGCACCCTGGACTTCGGGGGTACCGGATCGACTCCGCCGATCACCGCGCAGGCCGAAGGGCACGACATCGTCTACACCGCGGTCTCCGCGCCCCGCCCCGGACACGGTGCGCTGCTCGTGCTCGACGACGGGCCTGTGCGCGGTGTGGCCGATCTGCGTACCACCACCGTCCATCTGGCCATCGGGTCCTGGCAGACCCATCTGGTCGCCAAGGCCCTGCACGACGCCGGACTCGACTACGGCGGCGACATCACCCCGCGACGCGGCACCTCCGCTTCGGAACAGCTGCTGCGCGACGGCGAGATCGCCGCCTGGGTGGCGCAGGGCGCCGAGCTGGTCGCGGCCCGCGAGCGCGGCGGGCTGCGTGTCCTGATCCCCACGGCCGATGTCATCACCGACCGCTCGGTCTTCTTCGCCCGGCGCGACACCGCGGAGCGGCGTCCGGAGCTGATCGCAGCGATCACCCGGGCCCTGCACCGGGCCGACGCCTGGGTGGCCGCCCATTCCGGGGAAGCGGCCGGGCAGATCGCCGGTACGGCGGGCGGCAGCGCCGCGCACTGGCAGCAGGCCCTCTCCGTGCTCCCCTGGCGAACCGAGGCGCCGGGACACGCCTTCGTCGACGAACAGCAGCAGGCGGCGGACATCCTGTACGCGGCGGGCTTCCTGCCCGCACAGGTCACCGTGGCCGATGCCTTGGCCCGCCCCGTCGGCACAGCCCAGAAAGGCTGAACACGCGTGTCCGCCCCCGAAGTCCTCTGGTACATCATCCCGCGCGAGGGCCCCTACCCCTGGGAGCCGGCCGGCCGGCGCTCCGTCGACCTGGACTATCTGTCGAGGCTCGCGGGGACCGTCGAGTCGCTGGGCTACACCGGTGCGCTCCTTGCCACCGACCTGCACGACGTCTGGCCGCTCGGCAGTGCGCTCGCCGCCCGGACCAGCACCGCCTTCAAACCGCTCCTCGCGGTGCACCCCGGCCTGATCGCCCCGCCGCTGCTCGCCAAGATGGCCCTCAGCTTCGACCACCTGTTCGGCGGCAGGCTGCGCTTCAACGTCGTCAACGGCTCCACGGACAAACTCCGGCAGTACGGGCTGCACGTCGGCCACGACGAGCGCTACGCCCTCAGCGCCGAGTACTGGTCCGTGGTGAAGCGGCTGACGGCGGGTGAGGTCTTCGACCACAAGGGCCGTTTCTACGATCTGAAGGACGCAGGCGCCGAACTGCGCGAGCTGCCACCGGTGCAGGAACCGCACATCCCGCTCTGGTTCGGCGGGTCGTCCGCACCGGGCATCGAGATGGCGGCCGAGCATGTCGACGTCTATCTCACCTGGGCCGAGCCGGCTGCACAGCTCGCCGCGAAGCTGGCCACCGTACGGGAGCGCGCCGCGGCCCACGGCCGCACCCTCCGCCTCGGCCTGCGCGTCCATCTGATCGTCCGTGACACCGAGGAGCAGGCGTGGGCGGCCGCCGACCGGCTGCTCGACGTCACCGGCGAGGCCACCTACGAACGGCAGCTGGGCCGGGCGGGCGACGACGGGGTCGGCTGGCAGCGGCAGTTCCGCCAGCACGGCGGCCGGGTCCCGGCACACGCCCGTGAGCTGGAGACACACCCCAACATCTGGCCCGGTATGGGCCTCTTCCGCCCGGGTCCTGGAACCGCGGTCGTCGGCTCCACCGCCCAGGTCGTCGAGCGCCTCCAGGAGTACCGGGCCCTGGGCATCGACACCTTCATCCTCTCCGGTAACCCGCTCCTCGAAGAGGCGTACCGGATCGCGGAGACCGTGCTGCCGGCGCTCGGGGTGCGGCGCGCCTGACCCGGGACATGGCCCTCAGGACACGACCGGCGGTACGTCACATCCGCCCGGGCGCCGGTACCGCCGGACGGCTGAACCCCAGGGCCGGATGATCACTGGTCCGGCCTACAGCGTGTGCGCCGTTCGCGCGCCGGTGTGAGGGTGCGGCTGTGACCACTGCCAGCAGTCCAGCCCCCGCCGCACCACCCGTGCTCGACGTCCGGCAGCGGAACATCGTGTTCGGCACGATCATGCTCGGTGTGCTGCTGGCCGCTCTCGACCAGACGATCGTCGGCACCGCGCTGCCGACGATCGTCTCGGACCTGGGCGGGGCCGCGCACATGTCCTGGGTGGTCACCGCGTATCTGCTCGCCGAGACGGTCTCGACCGTGCTGGTCGGCAAGTTCGGTGACCTCTTCGGCCGCAAGCTGATCTTCCAGGTGTCGGCGATCATCTTCATCACCGGCTCGTTCCTGTGCGGCCTGGCGACGGACATGTCCCTGCTGATCGCCTGGCGTGCGGTCCAGGGCATCGGCGCGGGCGGGCTGATGGTCACGGCGATGGCCCTGATCGCAGATGTCATCCCGCTGCGCGAACGCGGCAAGTACCAGGGCGCGATCGGTGCCGTGTTCGGGGTGTCCACGGTGATCGGCCCGCTGCTCGGCGGGGTGTTCACCGACCATCTGACCTGGCGCTGGGCGTTCTACGTCAACGTCCCGATCGCCGTACTCGTGGTCATCGCGGCCGCCCGCAACATCCCCTCGGTGAGATCCGCCGGCCGCCCGGTCATCGACTATCTGGGCATCACCCTGGTGACGGCCGGGGCGAGCGCGCTCATCCTCGCCACCAGCTGGGGCGGCAACCAGTACGCCTGGGGCTCCGGCACCATCATCGGCCTGTTCGCGCTGGGTGTGGTCGCGCTCGCGCTGTTCTGCGTGGTCGAGACGCGCGCGGCGGAACCGATGCTGCCGATGCGGCTGTTCTCCAACCCGGTGTTCGCGGTCTGCTCGATCCTCAGCTTCATCGTCGGCTTCGCGATGCTCGGGGCGATGACCTTCCTGCCGACCTATCTGCAGTACGTCGACGGGGACTCGGCGACGATCTCCGGGGTACGGACGCTGCCGATGGTCGTGGGGCTGCTCATCGCCTCCGTGTTCAGCGGGAACATCGTCAGCAAGACGGGCAACTACCGGATCTTCCCGATCGCCGGATCGCTGGTGATGGCGGCGGGGCTGTTCCTGATGTCCCGGATGGGTCCGGACGCGGGCGTCTGGCGCGAGTCGCTGTACATGTTCGTGCTCGGCCTCGGCATCGGGCTCTGTATGCAGGTGCTGACCATCGCCGTGCAGAACACCGTCGACTACTCCGACCTGGGCACCGCGACCTCGGGCGTGACGTTCTTCCGTACGCTGGGCAGCGCCTTCGGCACCGCCGTGTTCGGCACGATCTACGCCAACACCCTGAAACCGAAGCTCAGCTCGGCCATCGGGCAGGCCGCGGCGGCCTCGGGCACCGCCCCGGCACGGATCGCGGGGGCCGCGCAGGACCCGAAGTCGCTGCACAGGCTCCCCGGCGCCACGTCGGCCCCGATCATCCAGGCGTACGCGCACACCATCCACACCGTGTTCCTGTGGACCGTGCCGGTCGCGCTCATCGGCTTCGTCGTGGCGCTGTTCCTGAAGCAGGTGAAGCTGCGCGACTCCGCACGGGCGGGCTCGACCGACATGGGTGAGGGCTTCGCGGCCCCCGCGTCCGGCGACTCGGCCAGGATGCTGGAGTTCTCCGTCGCGAAGATCCTGCACAGCCAGGGCCCCGACACCGCCCGCCGGATCGTCGCGGAGTCCGACACCCGGCTCGACGTGGCGGGGGCCTGGGCCGTGATGCAGGTCGAGCTGCTCACCCGGCTGGTCGGGCACGCGAGCATCGGGGTCACCGCGGCCCGGTACCGGATCCCGCCCGAGGTGCTGGTGCCGGTCTTCGACCGCATGGTCGACGAGGGCTATCTCACCCGGGACGGCAGCCTCTTCTCGCACACCCCGGCGGGCTTCCGGGAGGCGGAGACGATCACCGCGGCCTGGGCGCAGTGGCTCAACGCCCAGCTGGAGGCGGACAGCGGCAGGCCGCGCAGCGCCGAGCTGCGGGCGGCGGCGGACGCCATCGCCAAGCGGCTGCTCGCCGAGGACCTGGCCACCGGTCTGCCACGCGCCCGCGGGACGGCCGCAGCCGCCCGCTGACCCGGCGGCCGCCCGCTGCCCCGGCCGGCGCCGCACCGGGCCGGGGCCGGGGAGCCGGGGGCTCGAAATCAGGTGGCCGGGCGTTCTTTCATAATGGTGTGCGGGGCCTTCGCGTCGGAGGCCCCCGACACCCACGGCATTCCGGCCCGCCCGGACCAGCAGCGCCCATTCCTGGAGGAAGAGCCCCATGAGCGAGGAGCACCCGGAGCGGCGCCCGGCCGGCGAGCTGGAAGCCAGCGTGCTCGCCGCGCTGTGGGCGGCCGGCGAGCCGCTGACCCCGGCCGATGTACAGCGCACACTCAGCGGCGGGCTCGCCAGGACCACCGTGACGACGATCCTGAGCCGGCTCCACGACAAGGGATGGGTCACCAGGACCCGCGAGGGCCGTGGCTTCGCCTACACCCCGACCGAGGACTCCCCCGGCCTCACCGCCCGCCGGATGCACACCGAGCTGGAGAAGGAGCAGGACCGCTCCACGGTGCTCGCCCGTTTCGTGTCCCGGCTGAGCTCCGACGACGAGCGGCTGCTGCGCGAACTGCTGGAGAGCGAGGGCAAGTGATCTACGCGGTCTGGGTGCCCCTGCTGATGCCCCTGTTCGTGGCGCCCGCGGCCCGGTGGCTCGCCGAGCTGCTGGCGCCGCGGCAGGCCGTGCGGCTGCTGACGGCCGCTGCGCTCACCCTGGGCGGCTGCTCGGCCGCGGCGCTGGGCATGCTCGTCGTGGCGGGCCTGCTGCGGCTGCCGCCGGTCGCCGCACTGGGCAGGCTGATCCACCCGGTGAGCGGGGACGGGCCGGTCACCACGGTCGCGGCCGTCGCGGCCGCAGCCGCGCTCGTGTGCTGCGCGGGCGCGCTGGTACGGACGGTGCTGCGGCACCGCGCCGAGCTGCGCGCGGCCCGGCTGCGGATCGGGACCGGCGGCGAGCTGGCCGTCGTACGGGACACCGCCCCCGACGCCTACGCGCTGCCCGGCCGCCCGGGCCGGATCGTGGTCACCACCGGCATGCTGCGGGCCCTGGCACCGGCCGAGCGCGAGGCGCTGTTCGCCCATGAACGCGCGCACCTCGCGGGCCGCCACCATCTCTTCAGCGCGGCGGCGGAGCTGGCCTCCCTCTGCCACCCGGCGCTGCGCGGGCTGCGGGAGCCGCTCGGTTACGCCCTGGAGCGCTGCGCCGACGAGTCGGCGGCCGGGGCGGTCGGCGACCGCTCCCTCGCGGCGCGCGCCATCGGCCGCGCGGCACTGGCCGCCCACCGCACACCCACCGCGCGCCCCGGCGTCGTACTGGCCGCCACGGCCGGCCCCGTGCCCCGCCGGGTCGCCGCGCTGCTCGGCCACCGGCCGGCCGGCGCGGCGCGCCACGGATGGCACGGGCGGGCCGCCCGGGTGCTCGCCGGGGCGCTGCTGGTGTGCCTCTCGCTGTCGGCGGGCGGGGCGCTCGACGCGGCGACGGATCTGCACGGCGGCATCGAGGCGGCCCAGGCCGGGCCCGGCCACCACTGACGGCGTACGGCCGCCTCTGACGCGTAGGGCTGCCCCCTGACGCGTAGGGCTGCACCCTGCCCCATGCCGCTGTCACTGCCCCGCACGCCTGCCACCGCCCCGTACAGTCACCACCGCCCCGCCAGGAACGGCGGCACCGGGCACACGCCCCCGCACAATGTCCCGTCCAACACCCCTGCTGTGCCGCCCGACCTGCGATTAACATCCCGGGCATGTTGACGAACTGGGCGGGGAACATCGCCTTCACGGCACAGCGCATCGACCGGCCCACCACCCTCGACGAACTGCGCCGGCTCGTCGCCCGCTCCGCCCGGGTGCGCGTACTGGGCAGCGGCCACTCGTTCAACACCCTCGCGGACACCGACGGCACACTGGTATCGGTGGCCGGGCTGCCCCCGGAGATCGAGGTGGACCGGGCCGCGTCGACCGTCCGGGTCGCGGCGGGCGTACGGTACGCCGAGCTGGCCCGGGAGTTGCACACGCACGGGTTCGCCCTGCCCAACATGGCCTCGCTCCCGCACATCTCCGTGGCGGGCTCGGTGGCCACCGGCACCCATGGGTCGGGGGCCGCGCTCGGCTCGCTGGCCACCGCGGTCAGGGAGCTCGAACTGGTCACCGCCGACGGCGAGCTGCGGACGCTCGGCCGCGACCGGGACGGCGAGCGGTTCGCCGGTGCGGTGGTCTCGCTGGGCGCGCTCGGCGCGGTCACCTCGCTCACCCTCGATCTGGTGCCCGCCTTCGAACTGGCGCAGCGGGTCCGCACCGGGCTGCCGCTGTCGGTCCTGGACGAGCACTTCGACGCGGTGACATCGGCCGCGTACAGCGTGAGTCTCTTCACCGACTGGCGCGGCCCGCGCTTCGGCCAGGTGTGGCTCAAGTACGCGGCGGGCCACGAGCCCGGGTTCCCCTGGGCGCCCGAGGCGCCGGGCCCGGTGCACCCCGTGGCGGGGATGCCGCCCGTGCACTGCACCGAGCAGCAGGGGGTGCCGGGGCCGTGGCACGAGCGGCTGCCGCACTTCCGGGCCGAGTTCACGCCGAGTTCGGGCGAGGAGATCCAGTCGGAGTATCTGGTGGACCGGCGCCACGGGCTCGCCGCGCTGCACGCCGTCGACGCGGTCCGGGACGTGCTCGCCCCGCTGCTGCAGGTCTGCGAGGTACGGACGATGGCCGCCGACGACCTGTGGCTGAGCCCGTCCTACGGCCGTGACACGGTCGGGCTGCACTTCACCTGGGTGAAGGACACCGCGGCCGTACTGCCGGTGCTGGGGCTGCTCGAAGAGCGGCTTGAGCCGTTCGCCGCGCGTCCGCACTGGGGGAAGCTGTCCACCGTCCCGGCCGGGCGGCTGGCCGCGCTCTATCCGAGGATGGCGGACTTCCGCGGCCTGGTCGGGGAGTTCGACCCGCGGTCCAAGTTCACCAACGCCTTCCTGGCGCCGCTGCTGGGCGACGCCTGAACAACGCAGGCCCGGTGGCGGTGCGTTGACGCGCACCGGCCGGGAGACCACCACAGCGAGGAGAGCCTGCACCGATGAACACCCCGACGAGCGCCCCGATGGGCACCCGGGCGAACACCCCCGTGAGCACCCCGTACTACGAGGACGTGTCCCCCGGCAGCGGCGCCCTGCCACCCCGTGCCCGGTACGCGCGCTCCGACGCCATGACACTGTCACTGAACGGGAAGTGGCGCTTCCGGCTCTCGCCGACCGCCGGCACCGCCGACGCCTCGTTCGCCGCCGACGGATACGACGCGAGCGGCTGGGACGAGGTGGCGGTCCCCGGCCACTGGGTCCTCCAGGGACACGGTGCGCCCATCTACACCAACCACCTCTATCCGTTCCCGGTCGACCCGCCGCGCGTACCGACCCGCAACCCGACCGCCGACCATCTGCGCACCTTCGACCTGCCGCAGGGGTGGCAGCCGTCCGGTGACGCGGTGCTGCGGTTCGACGGGGTCGAGTCGTGTGCCCGGGTCTGGCTGAACGGCACGGAGCTGGGCGAGTTCAAGGGCAGCAGGCTGCCCCACGAGTTCGCGGTGGGCGCGCTGCTGCGGCCCGGCGGCAATGTGCTGGCTGTACGCGTCCACCAGTGGTCGTCCGGTTCGTATCTGGAGGACCAGGACCAGTGGTGGCTGCCGGGCATCTTCCGCGACGTCACCCTGCTGCACCGCCCGGAGGGCGCGGCCGGGGACTTCTTCGTGCACGCCGCCTACGACCATCTGACGGGCCGGGGGACCCTGCGGGTGGACAGCGCGGTGCCGGGCCGGGTGACCGTACCGGAGCTGGGTGTCGACCTCGCGGCCGGTGCCGAGGTGTCGGTGCCGGTCGAGCCGTGGACCGCGGAGACCCCGCGCCTGTACGACGGTGAACTGGCCAGCGCGGGAGAGCGGGTGGCGCTGCGCATCGGCTTCCGCACGGTCCGGGTCGAGGACGGTGTCATCGAGGTCAACGGGCGGCGGATCCTCTTCCGCGGGGTGAACCGCCACGAGTTCCACCCGGACACCGGCCGGACACTGGACCTGGAGACCATGCGGGCCGATGTGACGCTGATGAAGCAGCACAACATCAACGCCGTACGCACCAGCCACTATCCGCCGCACCCCGACTTCCTCGGGCTCTGCGACGAGCTGGGGCTCTGGGTCGTCGACGAATGCGACCTGGAGACCCACGGCTTCACCGAGCAGGGCTGGCGGGACAATCCGGTCGACGACGAGCGCTGGACCCCGGCGCTCATCGACCGGGCCGCCCGCATGGTGGAGCGCGACAAGAACCACCCCTCGGTCATCGTCTGGTCGCTGGGCAACGAGTGCGGGACCGGCCGCGGCCTCTCCGCGATGGCCGGCTGGATCCGGGAGCGCGACCCGGACCGGCTCATCCACTACGAGGGCGACCCGTCCTGCGCGGACACCGACATGTACTCCCGGATGTACGCCTCGCACGCCGAGGTGGCCGCCATCGGCCGCGGCGAGGACGGCGGCCCGCCGCGGCGGGGCCAACTCCCCTTCGTGCTCTGCGAGTACGGGCACGCCATGGGCAACGGCCCCGGCGGCCTCACCGAGTACCAGCAGCTCTTCGACACCCACCGGCGCAACCAGGGCGGCTTCGTCTGGGAGTGGATCGACCACGGGCTGACCCACCCGGTGCTCGGCTACGCCTACGGCGGTGACTTCGGCGAGGAACTGCACGACGCCAACTTCGTCTGCGACGGGCTGCTGTTCCCCGACCGCACCCCATCCCCCGCGCTCGCCGAGTACAAGAAGGTCATCGAGCCGGTCGGTATCGACGCGGGCGGGACGGCGGGAACGGTCCGTGTCCTCAACCGCTACGACTTCACCACTCTCTCGCACCTCCTCTTCGAGTGGTCGTACGAGGCGGCGGGCGAGACCCTGGGCAGCGGCGTCCTGGACGTACCGCCGCTGGCACCCGGCGAGCGGGCCGACGTGCCGCTCCCCGCCCCGCCCGACACCGGCCAGGACGCCGCCGAGAGCCACTGGACGGTGCGGGCTCTGCTCGCCGACGGCACCCGCCACGAGGTGGCCTGGGCCCAGCTGCCCGCCGCGCCCGGACAGCGGGCTGCCGTGGCCGTACCGGAGAGCGGCGGCCCGCGCCGCGCCGGGGAGCTGGTCACCCTCGGCCCGGCGGCCTTCGACGCGCGCACCGGGGAGCTGCGGGCGATCGGGGACACCGCTGTACGGGACCTGCGGCTGGACGTCTGGCGGGCGCCGACGGACAACGACAACGGCGCGGACCCGGTGACCGGCGCCCGCAGCGGACAGCTCTGGCGCGAGGTCGGCCTGCACCGGATGCAGCACCGCCTGGACGCCGTGGAGCTGTCCGGCACCGCGCTGACGGTACGGACCAGGGTGGCGCCCGCGGCCCGGGACATCGGGCTGGTCACCGTGTACCGCTGGACCAGCGACGGGGCCCGGCTGCGGCTCACGGTGTCCGTCACCCCCGAGGGCGCGTGGGCGGTGCCGCTCCCCCGGCTCGGCATCCGTTTCGCGCTGCCGGACGGCGCGGACTCGGCCGTGTGGTGCGGCGGCGGCCCCGGCGAGGCGTATCCGGACACCCGGGCCGCGTCCAGGCTCGGCCGGTGGGAGTCATCGGTGGACGCGCTGCAGACGCCGTACGTGCGCCCGCAGGAGAACGGTGCCAGGGCGGACGTCAGGTGGGCCGCGATCGGGGGCGTACGCGTGGCGGGCGACCCGGAGTTCTGGTTTACGGCGCGCCGCTGGACGACCGAGCAGCTGGACGCGGCTGAGCACCGCACGGATCTGCGCCCGGCCGACCGGGAGGTCTGGGTGAACCTCGACCACGCCCAGCACGGCATCGGCTCGCAGTCCTGCGGGCCCGGCGTCCTTCCGGAACACCGACTCCGCGCGGCTCCGGCCGAGTTCGGCTTCGTCTTCACGGAGGAGCCGACGCTCTGAGGCCAGGCCGTCCGAGGCCCTGGGCAGGGGGGCGCGGCCGCGCACCGGACCCGGTGTGCGGCCGGTCAGCCGGTGGTCACTCCCGCCGCCGCGGCGACGAGCGCGTCGAGCAGCGGCCGGAACAGCGGATGGTCCTCGGCACCACGGCGTACGGCGGCGAACACCCGGCGGGTCGCGGCCGGGCCCTCCACCGGGCGGACCACCGTGTCCTTCAGCTCCATCCCGCGCAGCGCCGAGCGCGGCACCAGCGCGACCCCCGCGCCCGCGCCGGCCAGCGCGACGACGGCCCTGAAGTCGTCCGACGAGTGCACCAGACGGGGCTCGAACCCGGCACGTTCACAGGCGAGCAGCACCACGTCGTGGCAGGGGTTGCCCGGATAGGGGCCGATCCACTCCCGGTCGGCCAGCTCGGCGAGGGTGACGTGCGGGCCCTGGCCGAGCGGGTCGCACGCGGGGAGCACGGCGTCGAAGGGCTCGGCGTACAGCGGCACCCTGGCGAGCCTGCGGTCGTCCGCGCGGGGCGCGCCGCGGTACTCGACGGCCAGCGCCAGGTCGGCCTCCCCGTCCAGGACGAGGGTGAGGCTCTCGTCCCCCTCGGAGTCCCTGACCCTGACCCGGATGCCGGGGCTGCGCTCGGCGAGGGTGCGGACGGCCGGGGCGAGCACCTCGGCGATGCCGGTCGCGAAGGCGGCGACGGTCACCTCGCCGGATACGCCGCCCGCGTAGGCGGCCAGCTCGGCCTCGGCCCGTTCCAGCTGGGCGAGTACGGCGTGCGCGTGGGTGAGCAGGATCTCACCGGCGGCCGTCAGCCGGACCCCACGGCCGCTGCGGGTCAGCAGCGCGTGGCCGGTCTCCTGCTCCAGGGCGGCGAGCTGCTGGGAGACGGCCGAAGGGGTCAGATAGAGCGCTGCGGCCGCGGCGGTCACCGTACGGTGGTCCGCCACGGCCCGCAGAATGCGCAGGCGGCGGGGGTCGATCACCCTGCCATTGTCGCCCGTGCGTCGACGAACGCCGCCACGGCCCGCTCCACGTCGGCGGTGGAGTGCGCGGCCGAGAGCTGGACCCGGATGCGCGCCTTGCCCATCGGGACCACCGGGTAGGAGAAGCCGATCACATAGACCCCGCGCTCCAGGAGCAGCTCGGCCATCCGGCCCGCCTCGGCCGCGTCGCCGATCATCACCGGGGCGATGGCGTGGTCGCCGGGGAGGATCTCGAAGCCCGCGTCGGTCATCTTCGTACGGAACAGCCGGGTGTTGGCGTCGAGACGCTCGCGCAGCTCACCGGCGGACTCGATCAGGTCGAGGACCTTCAGCGAGGCGGCGGCGATCACCGGGGCCAGTGAGTTCGAGAAGAGGTACGGGCGGGAGCGCTGGCGCAGCAGGGCGACGATCTCGGCGCGGGCGGCGACGTAACCGCCGGATGCCCCGCCGAGCGCCTTGCCGAGGGTGCCGGTGATGATGTCGACCCGGTCCATCACCCCGTGCAGCTCCGGGGTGCCGCGGCCGCCCGCGCCGACGAAGCCGACGGCGTGCGAGTCGTCGACCATGACCATCGCCTCGTAGCGGTCGGCCAGATCGCAGATCTCGGCGAGCGGGGCGACGTACCCGTCCATCGAGAACACACCGTCGGTCACGATCAGCAGGCGGCGGGCGCCGCCGTCGGCCGCGGCCTTGAGCTGCTGCTCCAGGTCGGCGAGGTCGCGGTTGGCGTAGCGGAAGCGGCGGGCCTTGGAGAGGCGGATGCCGTCGATGATGGACGCGTGGTTGAGGGCGTCGGAGATGACCGCGTCCTCGGGGCCGAGCAGCGTCTCGAAGACACCGCCGTTGGCGTCGAAGCAGGAGGAGTAGAGGATCGTGTCCTCCTGGCCGAGGAAGTCCGACAGGCGCTGTTCCAGCTGCTTGTGGACGTCCTGGGTGCCGCAGATGAAGCGGACGGAGGCCATGCCGTAGCCCCAGCGGTCCAGTGCGTCCTTGGCGGCGGCGACCACGTCGGGGTGGTCGGCGAGGCCCAGGTAGTTGTTGGCGCAGAAGTTCAGGACCTCGCCTGACGCGACGCCGACGGCGGCGCTCTGCGGGGTGGAGATGACGCGCTCGGGCTTGAAGAGACCGGCTTCGGTGATCTCGTCGAGGGTGGCGCGCAGACCGTCGCGGACGGACTCGTACATCAGGGTGCTCCTTGTGGTGTTCGGGTCAGGAGGTCCGGGTCAAGAGGTCCGGGTCAGGCCGTCCAGTCGAGGATGATCTTGCCGCAGTGGCCGCCGGCGGCCTCGTCGAAGGCGGCGTCGAAGTCCTGGTAGGCGTACTTGCCGGTGATCACGGGCGAGAGGTCGAGGCCGCCTTCGAGCAGCACCGTCATCGCGTACCAGGTCTCGAACATCTCCCGGCCGTAGATGCCCTTGACGGTGATCATCGAGGTGACGATCTTCGCCCAGTCGACGGCGAACTCCTCGGCGGGCAGCCCCAGCATCGCGATGCGGCCGCCGTGGGTCATGTTGTCGACCATGTCGCGCATGGCCTCGGGCCGGCCCGACATCTCCAGGCCGATGTCGAAGCCCTCCTTGAGGCCCAGGCTGTGCTGCGCTTCGGCGATGCCGCTCTCGGCGACATTGAGCGCCAGGGTCGCTCCGGCCTTCCGGGCCAGGTCCAGGCGGTAGGGGCTGACATCGGTGATCACGACATTGCGCGCCCCCGCGTGCTTCGCCACGGCCGCCGCCATGATGCCGATCGGGCCCGCGCCGGTGATCAGTACGTCCTCGCCGACCAGCGGGAAGGAGAGCGCGGTGTGCACGGCGTTGCCGAACGGGTCGAAGATCGCGGCGACATCGAGGTCGACCTTGGTGCGGTGCACCCAGACGTTCGACGCGGGCAGCACCACGTACTCGGCGAACGCGCCGTCGCGCCCCACGCCGAGGCCCACCGTGGAGCGGCATAGGTGGCGGCGGCCCGCGAGACAGTTGCGGCACTTGCCACAGACGAGGTGCCCCTCACCGCTGACCAGGTCACCGACGGCGATGTCGGTGACATCGGCGCCGACGTCGGCGACCTCGCCGACGAACTCGTGGCCCAGGATCAGCGGCGTCCCGACGGCCTGCTGCGCCCAGCCGTCCCAGGACCGGATGTGCAGGTCGGTGCCGCAGATCCCGGTGCGCGCCACCTTGATCAGTACGTCGCCGGGGCCCGCCTCGGGCTCGGGGACGTCCAGGAGCCACAGCCCGGGCTCGGCATGCTGCTTGACAAGGGCCTTCATCGCGGCGGCTCCAGGCGTGACGGTGATGTTCGCGGTTCGGTGGGCAGGCCACCAATCTGCCGAGCCGCGGCCCGCCAAGTCCATCGAGGATTTCTTAAGCGGGGCCACAGCGGAGCTTCACGCGCCCCCCGGACACCCCCGGACGCGCCCCGGAATCACACGGCGGCCGACCGGTGCGCGCGTATGGGGTGAAAGTTCAGTGGAGGTCAATTGCCTCCGGGTAAAGCGGAAGTGACGGTTCATCACCCCTCTTCCGCTGGGCTCCCTGCGCCTTCATCCTGGACCCATGCGAATCACTCTACGCGCGTTGCGCACCCGTGCTGCCGCCGTCGGCATCGCCACCGCGATCGTCGTCACGCCTACCGTGTTCCTCGCGACCGAAGCCCATGCCTCCGTGAGCGGCACCATCTGTTACGGCGCCCTGCCGTCCCAGGCCCACGACACGCTGGACCTCATCAAGACCAACGGCCCGTTCCCGTACTCCCAGGACGGGGTGGTCTTCCAGAACCGGGAAGGCGTCCTGCCCGCACAGTCCACCGGCTACTACCACGAGTACACGGTGAAGACCCCCGGCAGCTCGACCCGTGGGGCCCGCCGCATCATCACCGGCGAGAAGTCCGCCGAGGACTACTACACCGCCGACCACTACGTCACGTTCAAGCAGGTCGACTTCGGCTGCTGACCGGGCCGCCGACCGCAGGCTCACCCCTGCGCGCCACCGGCACCGGCACCGCCACTGCCACTGCTGTCGCCGTCGTCCGGCCCGTCGACGGTTCCGTCCACGTACACCCAGGCGCCCTCGTACCGCTCGAACCGGCTGTGCTCGCACAGCTCACCGGGCTTCCCCCGGCTGGTGAAGTGGGCGCGGAAGGTGACGGTTCCGGTGGTGTGGAAGGCGGTGCCCCCGGTGGTCGCCAGGATCTCCAGGCGCCCCCACCGCTGCCCCGCGTCGAGGTCGACGCGGGGCGGCCTTGTCTCCGGGTGCCAGCTGCGCAGCAGATACGCGGTGTCCCCGACGGCGAACGCGCTGAACCTGGACCTCATCAGGGCCTCGGCGGTGGGGGCCGCCGCCTGCCCGCTGTGGAAGCGGCCGCAGCACTGGCCGTACGGGGCGGGAAGACCACAGGGGCAGGGCGAGTCCGCGGCCGGCGGCCGGGTCAGCTGCGCCTGCCGGGGTTTCTGGGGCCGGGGAGTACGTCGGGACATGGCCAGCATTCTGCCCGCCCCCGGCACCCGGCGGCGCCCCGGCTCCCGTACCGGCCGATATCCGCTTGCCGCGGGTGCGGCCCGCTGACTACGTTCACCGGGCCCCTCGCACCGCAACCCTGCGCCCCGGCCCTGGAGTTACCTTGTCCGTCCGCCTCACCCCGCTGACCGATCCGGCCGGCAGCGCGTCGAGCCGCCGACTGGTCTGGCTGGCGTCCGACGCGGACGGCAACCCCGTCGGCTCCTTGTTCCTGCGGCTGTTCACCAGGCCGGGCCAGGACCATCTCGGCGAGCTGGAACTCCAGGTGCACCCGGCCGGGCGGCGCAGGGGGACGGGATCGCGGCTGCTCGAAGCGGCCGTGGACGCCGCCAGGCAGGACGGCCGCAGCACCGTCATCGCCCAGGCCGGGGCCGGTTCCGCGGGGGCGGTGTTCCTGGCGGGCCGGGGCTTCCGCGAGGTGCTGGGCCTCACCTTCACCCGGCTCGACCTCGCCGGAACCGATCTGTCCGCTCCGGCCGCCGCCCGGGACCGGCCCGGCTACCGGCTGCTGGCCTGGGACGGAACCGTCCCCGACGAGCTGGCCGACACGTTCGCCGCGGCCCACCGCGCGATGGACGACATGCCGATGGGCGACACGGACTACGGCACCGTGGTCTGGGACGCGGACCGGGTCAGGGAGGCCGCCGCGGCCGTCCGCGATCGGGGCGATCTGCTGTACACGGTGGCGGCGGTGGACGAGTCGGACGGCTCGATCGCCGGCTTCACCGAGCTGGTCGTCCCCGGCGACGGGACGGGCGACGCCCAGCACTACGGCACCGGTGTACTGCCGGGGCACCGCGGGCGCGGACTTGCGTACTGGATGAAGGCCGAGTCGATCCGCCGCACCCGCGAACGCCACCCGCTGCTCGGCGGGCTGCTCACCGACACCGCGGACAACAACCTGCCCATGCGGGCCGTCAACGACGCACTGGGCTACACACCGACCCACCGGACGATCGAGTACCAGCTCGATCTGGACCGGAGCGGTGCGGGACATGCCGGACAGTAGACCGGCCCGGCGCCCGGCCGCCCCTGCGCCGCCCGGAGCCGGCCGCTGTGCGGGCCGGCTCCGGGCGGAGGGGCGCGCCGCCCCCGTCCCCACGGTGCGGCGCAGGCGGTCCGCCGTCATCCGCTCGGCGACGGCCGCCAGTCTTCGGTTCCCGGTGGCTTCAGCCGCCGGGCCTCCCGGTGTGCGTCAGACCGGACTCGCGGGGTCGGGCACCTTCGGGAGCTCCCGCTCCCGGCTCCCCGCAAGCCCCAGCGCGGGGAGTACAGCGCCGTCGACGAAGCGGCGCAGATACTCCGCATCACCGTAGTGGCCCTCCAGCATCGGCCGGATCCGCATCGCGATCATCAGCTGCGGCGCCACGAACTCCAGGGCCGGGTTGTCCGCTGCGACCTCGCCCCGGGTCACCGCGCGGGCGACCATCGCGTCGATCGCGGCGACCGCCGGTTCGACCAGCCCTTCGCGCAGCGCCTCCAGGAGCTCCGGGTTCTGCAGGGCCGCGTGGCTCAGCGCGTGCATCAGCGGGGTGTCTCGCCCCGAGTGCGCCCCCAGCGATGTGGCGGCCTCCCGCAGGTCCCCCGCGAGCGTACCGGTGTCGATGCTGGTGAGATTTCCGCCACGGGTGCCACGCAGTGCGCAGGCCACCAGCTGCGGCTTGTTCCCCCACTGCCGGTAGAGCGTGGACTTGCCGCAGCGCGAACGCGAGGCGACGCCCTCCATGGTCAGCGCGTCGTAGCCGCCCTCGCGGAGAAGCTCCAGGACCGCCGCGTAGAACTCCTGCTCACGCTCCGGTGTGATCTTGGAGCGCGATGACGGTGTCGCGGAGTCCTGGGGCGGCATGAGCTCTCCCTCTCGGTGTGACGAGCAGCATCGGAACTTCATCGTACCGATACGCCAGTGTACCGATACGCTGGTGTACCGATACGTCTCCGTATCGGTACACTGTTGTTTCGTTAGTGGTGGGATCCGGCTCCCCGGGCCCACCTCGTGCTTCCTGTTACGCAATGCAAAGGGGTCGGGGTGATGAGTGCCCTCACGGTGTTCCCCGGCGCGGCCCGCGTCCGGTTCCTCTCCGCGCCCGCCCGCGCGCTCGCCGTCCGTGGAGCGCGCCGGTGAACGCCACGCTGGCCGCTGTCGCCCTCTCGCTGCTGTCCGCCGTCGGCTATGCCACGGCCGCCGTCGCGCAGGAGCGCCTCGCCTCCCGTACCAAGCCCGGGTCCGGCCTGCTGCGACTGCTCGGCCACGGCGCCTGGTGGTGGGCGGTCGGCCTCAACGCGGCCGGCGCCGTCCTGCATGTCGCGGCGCTGAAATACGGGTCGCTCACCCTGGTCCAGCCGCTCGGCGCGCTCACCCTGGTCGCCGCCGTGCCGCTGGGCGCCCACCTCGCCGGGCGCCGGGTCGCCAGGACCGAGTGGCGCGGCACCGTCCTCACACTCCTCGGGCTGGCCGCGCTGCTGCTGGCCGCCGGGGGCACCCCTCCGCACGAGACCCTCTCGCTGCCCGAAGCGCTGGGGATCGCGGCGGTCGCACTCGCCCTGGTCGCCGCGCTCGTCCGGCGCGCGGGCCGGCCGGGTGCCCGCCCCGGTCTGCGGTTCGCCACCGCGTCCGGGCTGGTCTCGGGCGTCGCGTCGGCGCTCACCCAGACCGTGACGGTCTCGGTCACCGATCACTCGCACGGTCCGGTGGTCGGCTGGCGGACGGCCGTCGTGGCGCTGCTCGTCGCGGCCTTCGCCGTGGGCGGGCTGCTGCTCTCGCAGACCGCGTACCGCGGCGGCCTCGGCGCCCCGCTCGCCATGGTCACACTCGCGAACCCGGTCGCCGCGTCGGTGATCGGTCTGGCGCTGCTGGGCGAACGTCTCCAGGGCGGGGCGGTCGGAATCCTGCTCGCCGCGGTGGGGGCGGTGGCCGCCGCCCGGGGCGTGGTCCTGCTCACCCGGGCGACCGCGTCGGCGGCGGCCGCGGTTCAGCCGCAGGCCGCGCCCCCGACGCTGTCCGCCACCGAGCCGCAGACCGCGGCGGAGCCGCGAGCCCTGCCGCGGACATCCGCGCGGCCCGAGCTACCGCCCACCGTCACGCTCCGGCCGCAGACCGCGCCGCAGTCACCGGCCGCTCCGGCGCCACCCGTCGTACCTCGATCAGCAGGGCCTGCCCAGGATCGAGCACCGGCATCGGCACCCCTGCTCCGCTGAGCACGGGTCCGGGCAGCGCCACCCAGCCGTCCAGGGCGGCCGTGACCCAGGCGGGCGCCGCCACTTCGCGGAACGAGGGCAGCCCCGCCTCGGTCCTGACGCAGACCCGGTAGCTCCCCGTACGGTCCAGGCCGGGCAGCGCGACACGGCCCGGCTGGGCCTCCCGCGAAGTGGCCGACTGCGCCCAGCAGTACACGGCCGCGCTCACGTCGGGTGCCACCACCCCGTGCAGCAGCGGTCCGTCGCCGTCGAGGTCGGCGCGGACCACCCGTCCGCCGTGCAGCAGCGGCCGCAGCTCCTTGTAGAGCGCGCCCCAGGCCGTCAGTTCCGCCAGTTCGTCCGGCGAGCAGGTAGCGAGATCGCGCTCGATCCCGGCGTGCGCGAACAGCGCGGTGAGCAGCCGGAAGGAGCTGTCCGTGACCCGCCCGGTGGTGTGGCTGCGGGCCTCGCCGACATGCGAGCCGATCAGCTCGGGCGGCAGCAGCTGCCCGGTCCAGCGCTGGATGGCCTGGCGCTCGACGGGGTCGTTGCAGTCCGACGCCCACACCCGGTCCGTACGGTCCAGGACCCCCAGGTCGGCACGGGCACCGCCGCTGGAGCAGCTCTCGATCTCAAGGCCGGGGTGCCGCTCCCTGAGCGCGTCGAGCAGCCGGTACAGCGCCTCGGTCTGCGCGTGCACACCCGGCCGGTCGCGGCCGTCCGCCGCCCGCTGGACCGCCTCGTGCAGATCCCGGTTGTGGTCCCACTTCAGATAGTCGACGGAGTACCGCGTGATGAGCGTGTCGAGCGACTCCAGGAGATACGCCCATGCCCCGGGGTGTCCGATGTTGAGCGGGTACTGATGACGGGACGACGGGCCGAGTCCGGCGCTCGGCCCGAGGATCCAGCCGGGGTGGGCGCGGGCCAGCTCCGAGTCGAGGCTGACCATCTCCGGCTCGACCCAGAGCCCGAACTGCATGCCGCGCGCGTGCACCCGGTCGGCGAGCGGGGTCAGCCCTTCGGGCCAGACCGCCGGGTCGACGGTCCAGTCCCCGAGCCCGGCGGTGTCGTCCCGGCGGGCGAGGAACCAGCCGTCGTCCAGCACGAACCGCTCCACCCCGATGTCGGCCGCCGTGTCGGCGAGCGCGACCAGACGCTCGGGCCTGTGGTCGAAGTACACCGCCTCCCAGCTGTTCAGGGTCAGCGGGCGCGGGGTCGTCGGATGAGCGGGGCGGGCCCTGAGCAGTGCGTGGAAGCGGTCGGCGAGCCCGTCGAGCCCGGCGTCCGACCAGCCGAACCAGCAGACCGGCGAGGTGTACGTCTCCCCCGGCGCCAGCCGGATCTCCCCCGGTGCGAGCAGTTCCCCGCCGCCGAGCACGGAGGCGTGCACCCCGGCGCCCTCGGGCAGCTGCTCGGCCAGCCAGCGCTGGTTGCCGCTCCAGCCGATGTGGACGCCCCACACCTCGCCGGCGCGGAAGCCGAAGCCGGGCACCCCGACCGTGAGGAGATACGGGGCGTCCTGGCCGGTCCTCCCCCGGCGCTGCTCCCTGACATGGCTGCCGTGGCCGAGCGGCCTGCGCTGCGGGGCCCGTTCGCGGCACCACCGGCCGGTGAAGTCGAGGATCTCCGATGCCCTGCGCGGCAGCGGGAGCAGGGTGGTGACGGCGCTGAGGTCGTACGGGACGGAGTCGGCGTCCGGGCGCCGGGCGACCGTGGCCTGCACCGCGAGCACCCCGGACGGGTCGAGGCGGTAGGTGAGGGTGAGGCCGAGGCCCGCGGTGTCCTCGGCCAGGCGGACGGTCAGCTCACCGTCGCTCTCCCGGGCGTCGACGAGGCGGGGTTTCGGCGCGGTGGCGGTGCCCGCCAGATGACCCTGGTGGGCGGGGGTGCCCGACCAGCCGTCCGCTTCGGTGGGCCAGACGGTGAACTGCCGTGGTGTATCAGGGGCGTTGTGCAGGACGGCGCCGTCGGCGGTGAGCGCGAGCGCCGCGCACGCGTCCTCCGTGAGGGCGCCCAGATCCGCACCCCAGTGCAGGATCCGGGGCACCGGAGCGGCCAGTTCGACGACCAGTCCCACTCCTGCGGCGCGCAGTTGGACGATCCTGGGGGCGGTACGGGACATGGGAAGGCGCCCTCTCCTGGTCACGGACCACCGACTGGCCACAGACCATCGACCGCAGAACACACCTGCGCTAGATTCGAATCAAGACAATTATTGATCAATTGAGGTCAGGCGTCTGCTAGTTGTATGGTAAACAATGATCGGGCGTGGGCGTATACGCTCCAGCGCATCGTCAGGCATTCCGCACTTGGAGGCTGATCATGACCATCGCCCCGCACCAACGGCTGGTTCAGCAGCTCCCAGCAGCACCTTTCTACTGCCCGGTGCCACCCGCCGCACACCCCGCGGCGGCCTCACTCAATGAGGCGACCGTACGGTGGATGCTGGAGCAGGAGATGGACACCGACGAGCAGCAGCGGCGCCGCCTCACACTCTGCGACTTCGGCGGCCTCACCGCCTCGACCATGCCGTACGGATGGATCGAGCCACTGACGCTGATGGCCCGGCTGCACGCCGTGCTCTTCTCGCTCGACGACGGACTGTGCGACGAGTCCTACGCCACCGCGGGCCTGCTGGCCCAGGAGACCGGCCGGATCATGCGCGCGGTGGAGGCGCCGTACGCGGCCCCCGCCCCCGGCGAGTCCGCCCGCACGGCCGCCCTGCGGTCCATCCGGCTCGACCTCGCGCAGCACGCGACACCGGCCCAGCTCCGCCGCTGGACCGAGGCCATGCGCGTCTACACCTCGGGGCTCGTCTGGGAGGCGTCCTGGCGCACCAGCCCCGGCCTCCCCTCCCTCGACGACTACATCACGCTGTGGATGCGGGCCATAGGGATGGCCCCCTCCACCGCGATGATCGAGATCGCCGGCGGGCTGGCCCTCACCGACGAGGAGCTGGACGACCCCCGGATACGCGCGCTGACCGAGATCACCTGGACGCTGGTCAGCTGGGACAACGACCTCTACTCCCGCAACAAGGAACTCCTCAGGGCCGACGACGATCTCAACCTGATCGACGTGCTGGCCCAGGAGTTCGGCATCGACGCGCTCCGGGCCCAGCAGGAGGCCGTGGTGATGCGCGACCGCGTGATGGTGCTCTTCATGCGACTGCGGGAGCGTGCGCTGCGTGACGCCGGGCCCCAACTCCAGCAGTACGTCGACGGGTTGGGCCAGTTCGTCCGCGGCCACCTGGACTGGGCATCGGTCTGCCCCCGGTACACCGTGCCGGGCGCTCCCTCCACCGGGCCCGACGGCTGGTGGAAGCAGCTCCCGGCCGTGGTGGACCAGGACCCGCTGCCGCTGGCCTCGGTCTCCTGGTGGTGGGACCAGCTCGACGACGGCCAGTAGCCGCGAACGTCAGCAGCCGCGAAGGTCAGTAGCCGCGCCACCAGCTGGTCAGCGTCCGCCAGAGCCGCTTGGGCGCCGTACCGCGCTGGGCCGGCACCGCCGCCGCTGCGGGCTGCGGCTGTACGGGCGGCGCCTGGGCCGGTGGCGTCTGCTGGGGCACCTGCTGAGGTACGACGGGCGGCGCGGCCGGTGGCTGTGAGGTGACCTCCCAGTCCGTGCGGGGCGGCGGCATCGCCGCGGGCGACGGCGCCACCATGATGTCCTGCGGCGGGCGCGGCGCGAACGTCACCGGCAGCTGGTCCAGATGACGGGACATCAGGGACCCGGTCCAGCTCAGTTCGTCCTCCGCCAGGGCCAGTTCCACATCGGGCAGCCGCATCAGCAGCGCGTCGACGCCGACATCGGCGATGGCGCGTCCGATGTCCTGTCCGGGGCACTCGTGCGCGCCGCCGCTGAAGGCGAGGTGGGCCCGGTTGCCCTGCATGGAGGCGGCCGGGTCGGGACGGACCACCGGGTCGATGTTGGCGGCGGCGATCCCCACGACCAGCGCGTCGCCCGCCTTGATCCGCTGGCCCCCCAGCTCCGTGTCACCGACCGCCCAGCGGCCGAAGATCGTGGTGAAGGGCGGCTCGTCCCACAGGGTCTGCTCGACCGCCTCGGGCACGGTCATATGGCCGCCGCTCAACTGGGCCCTGAACCGCGGGTCGGTGAGGACCATGCGCAGCACGTTCGCGATCAGGTTCGCGGTGGTCTCGTACGCGGCGATGAGGACCAGCCGCATGTGCTGGCTCACCTCGGCGTCGGTGAGCCCGGCCGGGTGCGTGATCAGCCGGCTGGCGAAGTCCTCCTGCGGCACGGCTCTGCGCTGGGTGACCAGCCGGTCGAGCGCGGCCATCACATAGGCGTTGCTGACGTTGGCGGTCTCGGTGCCCTTGATCATGTCGCGGGCGGCCTGCACCAGACGCTCGCTGTACTCCTCGGGCATCCCGAGGATCTGGCACATCACCATCATCGGCAGGTGTTCGGCGAACCGGCTGACGAGATCGGCCTTGCCGTCCTGGCAGAAGTCGTTCACCAGCCGGTTGCTGTAGCGGTTGATGAAGCGGCGGGTGCTGCGGGTGTCGATGTGCGACATCGCGTCGGTGACCGCGCCGCGCAGCCGTTCGTGCTCGGCGCCGTCCGCGAAGACGCAGATCGGCTGCCAGGTGAAGACGGGCGCGAGCGGGTGGTCGGCGGCCGCGGTGCCGTCCTGGAGGGCGCGCCAGCGGCGTGAGTCACGCGAGAAGAGCGAGGGCGTACGGGTCATGTAGAGGTTCTCGCTGTGGCCGAGCACCAGCCAGGCGGGGACGTCGCCGTGCAGCAGTACGGGCGCCACCGGGCCGTGTTCGTCGCGCAGCTTCTCGTACAGGCCCATCGGGTCCTGCTCGGCCTCGGTCCCGTACAGCCGCCGCAGCCCGCCGGGCCCGAGCCCGTGGGCCGGGCACTGCGGCGGCGGGACTGCCGCGCCGGTGCCGGGCTGATGGTCGAAGGGGGTTGTCACGGTCACTCCAATACGTACGGACGGGGGACGGCCGGGGCGTCCGGGGTCATCGGCCGGACGGCTGCTGGGCGCGTCGCATGGCGAGGGAGTGCAGATAGCGCATGAGCGCCATCAGGGTGTCGCGGCTGGAGGCACGCTGGCGTGCGTCGCAGTCCACGATCGGGATCTCGTCGGGCAGGTCGAGCGCGGCCCGCAGCGCCTCCAGACGGTGGCGCGGCGCGTCGGGGAAGGTGTTGATGGCGACGATGAACGGCACGCCGCGCTCCTCCAGCCGGCCGATCACGTCGAAGCTGACCTCGAGGCGGCGGGTGTCGACCAGTACGACGGCGCCGAGCGCGCCCTCGAAGAGGCCGTTCCACAGGAACCAGAAGCGTTCCTGTCCCGGGGTGCCGAAGAGGTAGAGCACGAGTTGTTCGCTGATGCTGATCCGGCCGAAGTCCATCGCCACGGTGGTGGCGGTCTTGCTCTCCACACCGGAGTTGTCGTCGACTCCGACCCCGGCCTGGGTCATCGTCTCCTCGGTGGTCAGCGGGCGGATCTCGCTCACCGAACGCACCATCGTCGTCTTGCCGACCCCGAACCCGCCCACGATCACGATCTTGACCGCGGCCGTGGCCGTGTCGGGCAGTACGTCTTCCCTCCTGGGGCCTGCGATCGTGTCAGAGCTTCTGGAGTCCATGCATCACCGCTTCGAGAAGGGCCCGGTCCGGCAGCGCGGCGCGGACGATGGGCGCGCGCGACTCGACCAGTTCGGCCGCGAGGAGATCGGTCAGCAGCGCGGTCACCACGCTGAACGGCAGGCGCAGATAGGCGGAGATCTCGGCCACGGACAGCGGTGACTTGCACAGCCGTACGATCGCGGCCTGTTCCGGCTGGACGGTCGGGGACGGCTCGGCCCGGGACACCACGATGGTGACCAGGTCGAGCGCGGCCCGTTCGCCGCCGTCCGGCCCGCCGGTGATCACATAGAGCCGTTCCGGGTCCCCCGAGTCCGGCTCCGGTGTCCGGCGTTCTCTGCGGGGCGGCGAATTCATCCGGCCTTCCCGTCGTGCCGCGGCGGGCTGGCCAGGTGGGCGCCGATCCGTACGACCATGTCGCGCATCTGCGCGCCGACCAGGCCCGCTTCGACCCGTTCGTCGGTGAGGACGGCGAGATAGGAACCGGTGCCGGCGGCCATCAGATAGAAGAACCCGCCGGTGATCTCGATGACGACGAGCCGCATCCTGCCGTCGCTCTCCGGGATCTCGGTGGCGACCGCCGCCGCCAGGCTCTGGAGCCCGGCACAGGCGGCGGCGAGCCGGTCCGCGCCGTCCGGGTCGCCGCCGTGCCGGGCGATCCGCAGGCCGTCCGCGGAGAGCACCACGATCTGCTGGATTCCGGGAACGCCGTCGGCCAGCTCCTTGAGCATCCAGTCCATGCTGCCCAGTTGCTGAATCACGCCAGGTCTCCCTTGTCCCACTCGCCGGACTCTCCGACGGCCGACGGCTCCTGCGGCACTCCGTTGGCCGCCTTGGTGAATGCCTCCAGCCAGATTCCCGGCTGGGGCTCCTCCTTCTCAGGTCGCTGTGGCTCCTCGGGTGCCAGGGGTGTGTACGGGTCGGGCTCGGGCGCCTGGGCGGGCAGCGGCGCCGCCTGCTCGGAGCCGAAGGACGAACGCAGCCGGCTGCGGCGCTGCGGCAGCCCGTTCGGGGTCCACTCGGTCACCACCGGTACGTCGTCCTCCATCGACAGCGCCGCCGGGGCGGGCCGCTTCGGCGCGGTGGCCTTGCGCGGCGCCCTGGAGGGAACGCGGTCGGCGAACGCGCCGATGTCCGTGTCCGCTCCGGTGCGGGGCTGTCCGGCCGCGCCGATCCCGTGCGCGATGCCGGGAGCGGGGCCTGTGGTGATCATCTCGCGGGGCACGATCAGCACCGCCCGGACGCCGCCGTACGCCGACTGACGCAGCGCGACCTTGAGGTTGTACATCTGGCTGAGCCGGCCGACGACGGCCATGCCGAGCCGGGGCGACTCGCCCAGGTGGTTGAGGTCCGCGCCGGCCTGCGCCTTGATCAGCATGCCCTCGGCCCGCTTGCGGGCCTCCTCGCTGAGGCTGACCCCGCCGTCCTCGATCTCGACGGCGATCCCGGTCTGCACCTCGACCGCGGTGACATGGACGCGGGTCTGCGGCGGCGAGTAACGGGTCGCGTTGTCGAGCAGTTCGGCGACCGCGTGGATCAGCGGCTCGACGGCCGGGCCCACGATCGCGACCTTGGCGATGGAGTGCAGATCGACCCGCGGGTACTCCAGGATCCGGGACATCGCACCGCGCAGCACACTGAACAGCGGTACGGGCTTGGGCCACTGGCGTCCCGGCCGGGCCCCGCCGAGCACCGAGATGCTGTCGGCGAGACGCCCGATGAGCGCGTTGCCGTGGTCGAGCCTGAGCAGGTCGTCGAAGACCTCGGGCTGGCGGCCGTGGGCCTCCTCCATCTCCCGCAGTTCCGCGGCCTGCTGGTGGACGATGGCCTGGACGCGGCGGGCGATGCCGACGAACGCGAACTGCGCGCCCTCGCGCTGCGACTCCTCGTCGTCGACGATCTTCAGCAGTGCGGCGAGGATCTCGCGCTGCGCGGAGGGGAGGTCGCGGTACATCTCGTTGTTGTCGACGAGGATGCGCATGACCTCCAGGGGCGACTCACCGTGCTTGAGCCGGTGGATCGCTGCGGGCATCAGCTCCTTGGCGAGCCGTACGGTCTCCGCGTCGTGCGCGGCGAGCCGCTGCTCCAGGAACGCCAGCCGCTCGCCGTAGGCCCGGTGGAGCGTACGGGTCGTGGAGGCGCGGCGGACGAGTGCGGTGACGAGTACGGCGATGACGACGGTGGCCAGAACTCCGGCCCAGACAAGGGGTATCCGGGCGGCCCGGTCCACCGCGACCGCGCCGACGGCCGTGGCTGCCGACGTCGTGACGACGGAGAGCAGCAGCGCACGAACCAGTGGCGCTGTCCGATCGGTTGGAGGCGCCTCAACGCGAACCATGTGATCCCTCTGGCAGTTGACGGTGGGGAGAATCGAACTATCAAGACATGTGGGAACAAGTGCATGAATACATGTCATCTCAACTCACAATGAGCGAGCGTAGCCCGATCAGATCACCGCGGCGGCATATTCTTCCAACCTTCTGCGGTGGCCGTTCCGGAGGAATAGACTCGCCGGTTTTACACAGTCAGCTGCGGTTCACACACGAGGAGTGACCGAACATATGTCCCAACTGCCCCTGAATGCGGGCAGCTTGGCATCAGTGCAGGTGCAGGGCGTTCCTGGCCCGGTCGGCGAGGCCGTCGGCGCCGCAGGACTCGGCGAGTGCGAGCCCGCGGACGAGATCCGGCTCGGAGCGGGCGGCGATCCCGAACTCCACCCGTGCCTGGGCGTGTTCGTACGCGCAGGGTGACGCCTCCAGATAGGCGACGGCCCCGCCGAGCAGCTCCACGGCGCGGCCACCGCTCTCCAGGACGGCCGCGATCCGCAGCGACTCACCGATGGCGGTGTCCGTCCCGTACCGCTCGGCCCGGTCCCTGACATAGGTCACCAGCTGCGCCGCGCGCGCCGGGTCCTCGGTGGCGAGCGCCCGCACCAGATCGCCCGCCCAGGGCGCCATGACGCTGTTGTGCCGGCCGCGCCCGCGCAACGCCTCGCCCGCCGCCTCCAGTTCGGCGACGGCCTCCTTGGTGCGGCCGCAGGCCAGGAGCAGCCTGCCGCGTACGGAGGGTGCGTCGGGGATGACGATCGCCGACGGGTACGGCGGCGCGAAGCCGTACCGCTCCGCCGCCTCGCGCGCGGCCTCGACATGGCCGCGCGCCAGCAGGGTGTCGATGAGCATGCAGGCTGCGTCCCAGTTCATCGGGAGGCCGTTGCCCACCCGCTCCGCCAGGCGCAGGCTCTCCCGCAGATAGGTCTCCGCCTCGGCCAGCCGGCCGCGCCTGCGCTGAAGATAGCCGACGAGCGCGTTGGCGAAGGAGAGGTGCCCGCCGCTCCAGCCGGACACCTCGAACGAGCGCAGCGCCTCGGAGAAGAGGCTCTCGGCCCGGTCGAGCCGGTCGGCGTAGGCGTACGAGAGGCCGAGGAGCGCGGCGGGCTCGAACCCCCAGGAGGTGCCGGTCCAGCCGATGCCCGGGGGCAGCCGTCCGTTGACCAGGGCCCGGTCGCAGATCTCGACGATCTCCTCGGCGCTCTCGCCGCGGGCCGTGCCGTCGAACGCGCGCAGTATGAGCAGGATCCGCTCGGAGTTGTCCCGGCCGCCCAGGCCGTCGGTCATCGCCGCGAGGCGGCGGGAGCGCGCGGGGCCGTCGTCCTCGACCGCCTGGACGCCCTCCCAGAGGAAGTGCGCGGTCTGGAGCCGCCGCCTGGCGGGGCCGGGCTCGGTCAGCTCCGCCTCGGCGGCCACCGCCTCGGCCGCCTCCCTGGTCTGGTTGTTGTGCGTCAGGGCCTGGGCGAGCCGGAAGACCGCGTCCGCCCGCAGGGCGCCGTCGAGCCCCGGCAGGGCGAGCGCCGCCCGCAGATGGCCGACGGTGGTGGCCGGTGAGGTCAGCAGGGTGGCGCAGCCCAGCTCGTAGAGGACGCTGGCGCGCACCGTGGGCAGCGGCGGCTCGGCCAGCGCCCGCTCCAGACAGCGCCTGGCCGCGTCGGGCGCACCCACCGCGAGGTGTTCGGCCGCGGCCTCCCTGAGCTGCGCGACCAGTTCGGGGTCGTCGTCCGGGTGGACCTGGAGCAGATGCGGGGCGGCGGCAGCGGCGCCCCGGCCTGCCATGGTGACGGCCCAGGCGGCCTGGCCGTGCATCGCGGTACGGGTGGCGGGCGGGACGGCCCGGTAGACGGCGCCCGCGATGAGCGGATGGACGAACTCCATCGGGTCGGTACCGGTCAGGATGCGGGCGGTCCGCAGCCGCTCGGCGCAGTCGGCGGCCTCGGCCTCGCTCATGCCCGCGAGCCGCCCGGCCAGGCCCAGCGAGATACCTGTCCCCAGGATCCCCGCGGCCCAGGCGAACCGGGTGGCCCCGGTGCCCAGCTCCTCCAGACGCGCGATCAGCCCCGAGCCGCGGGCCGACGCACCCAGCGCGCGCAGGGCGCCGGCGGAGTCCTCCACGGGATCGATGGCGTCGTCCCGCACCCGGGCGAGCAGCTCGACGGTCTCGTACGCGTTGCCACCGGTGACCGCCCAGACCTCGCGGCAGAACGGGTCGTCGGCGTGCGCCCCGAGCGCGCTGCGGGAGAGCTGGGCGATGGCGTCCGGGGTGAGGGCGCGCAGCTGCACGTTCTCACTGGCCGCCCCTTCCAGCACGCGCAGATAGTCGGCGGCGTCCCCTTCCGCCTCACCCGTGCGGTACGCGAGGACAACGAGCACCGGGGGTCCGTCCTCGCGTCCGGTGAAGGAGGCCAGCCAGGCCAGCGTCTCCAGATCGCACCACTGGGCGTCGTCGACGATGAACACCAGCGGGCGGAACAGCCGGCCGAGCCGCGCGGCCACGGCCTCCAGACCGTCGCGGACCCCCTGCGGGTCGGCCTGCTGCGCGCCGGGCGGGGCGACGCCGAGTGCGGGCCCGACGATGTCGTACCGGTCGCCCAGCAGATCGCGGGCGTCCCTGATCCCGGGCATCGTCAGTGCGGGCTGCAGGAGTTGGCGTACGACGTGGAAGGGTACGGAGGTGAGTGTCTCGCCGCCACGGGCCGACCAGACCGTGCAGCGTCCCGCCGCCTGCGTACTGACCGTGTCGAGCAGCGCGGTCTTCCCCAGGCCGGCCTCACCGCTGTAGATGAGGAGCCCCCCGGTGGACTCCCCCGCGCACAGCGCCTCCACGGCGCGGGCGCCCACGGCGATCTCGTTCTCCCGCTCCAGCAGCGGTACGGCGGCCGGGCGTTCCTTCCGGGACCCCATCGTTCCTCCCCTGCCTGCAAACGGATTTCGAGAATATCCCGGCAGGCCGAGGCTGCGGGGCGGTCCGGCGGGACCTCTTCACGAGTGGGCAGAAGTCCGCATGCCCGGTGGGCGTAGCCAGTAATCTTGCGAGCCGCCCCTGCCCTCGTCCCCGTACCCCGTCACCCCTGCCGGGCGGGCTTCTGTCGGTGCCCTGTCATCCGGCGCATACGATGCCCTGCTACGGTCCGCGCTGGACCGGTCCGGCCGGCAAGAACCAAGCAGCGTGAACCGAACAGCAAGAACCGACCAGCACGGGGAAGACAGCATGAAGATCGACTGGGACCGGCGCACCTGCGCACGGCGCGGACATGTGACGTACGCACCGCGGGAACCGGAACTGGCGGTGCGGCTGCGCGCCGAGACAGGGTTCGGCGAGGCGTGGCGCTGTCTCCGCTGCGGGGACTTCGCCCTCGGGGACCCGCACGGGACGGGCCCCGCGCAGGACGCCCCGCTGGTGCCGCGCGGCAAGGTGCTGCGCGATCTTTTCATCCTGCGCTTCCTCGCCGTGGAGCGCGCGGTGCGCGGCGTGTTCATCGTGCTGGTGGCGGTGGCCGTGTGGAAGTTCAGCAACAGCCAGGACGCGGTGCGCCGGCTCTTCGACGAGAACCTGAACGTGCTGCGGCCGGTGTTCCGCCACTTCAACTACGACCTGGACAACTCACCGGTCGTCGGCACCATCCAGAAGACCTTCGGCTACAAGCACTCCACGCTGGTGCTGGTGGCCGTCCTGCTGGTCGTCTACGCGCTGATCGAGATCATCGAGGGCGTCGGCCTGTGGCGTGCGAAGCGCTGGGCCGAGTATCTGACCGTCGTCGCCACAGCGGTCTTCCTGCCGCTCGAGGTCTACGAACTGACCGAGAAGGTCAGCTGGCTGAAGATCGCCACCCTGACGGTCAACATCCTGGCAGTGCTCTACATCCTGCTCGGCAAGCGCCTGTTCGGGCTGCGGGGCGGCCACGCGGCCTTCGAGGCCGAGCGGCAGAGCGCCTCGCTCCTCGAGGTCGAGACGACGGCCGGGACGGTGCCCGTCACCCGCTGACGGGCACCTGGTTCCACACAGCGAGGGCGGGGCGCCCGTGTTCGGTGCCGATCCGGCTCACGGACGCGGTGTCCAGCCGGAAGAGCGCTCCTGCCGACGCGGGCAGACCGAGGCGGCGCGCGGTCAGCACCCGCAGGAAGTGGGCGTGGCCGACCAGCACGACGTCGCCGCCCTCTCCGTCGAGGTCGGCGTCGCGCAGCGCCACGTCGACGCGCTTCAGGACCCGGTCGGCGCGCTCGCCGACCTCCTGCGGGGTCTCGCCCGGGTGCTCGGGCGGGCCCTCGGCCACTCCGTCGGTCCACAGGTCCCAGTCGGGCCGGTCCCGGTGGATCTCCGCGCTGGTGATGCCCTCGTACGCCCCGTAGTCCCACTCGTGCAGATCGGCTTCGGCGTGGGCGGGGACGAGCCCGGCCAGCTCGGCGGTCCGCCTGGCCCGGGTCAGCGTGCTGGTGAGGGTGAGCGCGATACGCCGCTCGGCCAGCAGCGGTGCGACCTTGCGGGCCTGCTCCTCGCCGGTCGCCGTCAGCGGCAGATCCGTCCAGCTGGTGTGTTTCCCGGTGCGGCTCCAGCTGGTCTCACCGTGCCGTACGAGAATCAGCTCTCCCATGACCGCCCTGCCTTTTCGCCTCTGTCACCGGGGCGCCGGTACGAAAGGGTGCCGCCGGTGACGTCTGTATTGATGTTGTACGAGCGTCGACGTCGTACAAGCGTTGATGTTGTACAAGGGCTTCAGCCTGTCACGACCAGCGGAGATTCCCGCAGCGGCGGCCCCCGGATGTGATTCTCCGCGCACCGCGCCGCCCCCTCCGCCCTGTCCGGGGCTCCTGTCCAGCAGAGCGCACCGCCCGTGGGCGCGCATCCCGGGTCACGGCTCCAGCGGCCGTCCGATGCGCAGGTTCCACCGTCCGGCCCTGCCGCTCAGCTCGGTCAGCGTGAGCGGCGCCGCGTCCAGCCGCCAGAACGCATCGGCGGGCAGGGCCAGCGCATACAGGACGGCTGCCCGCACCACCGCGGGGTCGGTGACCGCCAGCACCCGGCCGCCCCCGTCCGTCAGCCCTTCGAGCCAGCCGCCGGTCCGCTCGCGGAGTGCGTGCAGGGACTCACCGCCGTGCGGCGCGGCGGCGGGGTCCGCCAGCCAGGCGGCCACCGCGTCCGGCTCCTCCTCGGTCACATCGGCCAGGGTGCTGCCCCGCCAGCGCCCCAAGTCCCAGGCCCGGACGGCGGGTTCGGGCTCGGCCCGCAGCCCCAGCGCGGCGGCGGTCTGCCGGCAGCGGGTGTCGGGCGCGGTCAGCAGCCGGTCGGCACCCGGCACGGCGTCCGCGGCCCGCGCCGCCCTATGGGTCCCCGCCTCGTCCAGCGGCCCGTCATCGTCGAAGCGGGCCTCACGCAGCGCACCGCTGTGAGCAGGTGAGATCAACATCACTCGTACGGTCATCGCTGTCCCCGTCCCGCTGTCCGTCCGCCCGGTCTTCCGCCGTACGGGCAAGGAGATCACGCGGGCCGGGGCCGATACGCGCGGGGTGGAGCAGGCCGTCCGGCCGTACGGCGCCGTAGCGGAGCCTGCCCGTCAGGCGGTACGGTCCACGTGCACATGACGAAGGTGTGATGGAAGTCCGGTGAGATTCCGGCACGGTCGCGCCACTGTGAACCCGCCCTGCGGGAAGTCAGACCCGGCACCTTCGTCTCAGGCACCACGATCGGGACGCGTGTTCCCCAGGAGGTACTGCCATGGCAAGCACCCTTGCCCCCACCCCGGAGGCCCCCGCCACTCCGGCGATCGCCCCCATCTCCCTCAAGGCCATTGCCCCCTGGGCGGTCTTCTTCGGGATCCTGATGCTCATTCTGCTGTACTTCGTCGGCGCCGAGCAGGGCGCCACCTCGGTCGTCTCGGGCACCGATGTGCACGAGTGGGTCCACGACGGGCGTCATCTGCTCGGCTTCCCCTGCCACTGATTCCCCTGTCACCGACCTTCTGACATCCAGGGGACCTCTCTCATGAACTCCATATCCATACGCGCCCTGCTCGTCCGCGGCATGCTGTCCGGCCTGGCCGCCGGCGTGCTGGCTCTGGTCGTCGCCTATCTGCTCGGTGAGCCGCGGGTGGACGCGGCCATCGCGTTCGAGGGCGCGCACAGCCATGAGCACGAAGTGGAGGTGGTCAGCCGCTCGCTCCAGTCGACGGCCGGTCTGGCCACAGGTGTGCTCGTCTTCGGCGTCGCGGTCGGCGGAATCGCCGCTCTCGCGTTCTGCTTCGCGCTCGGCCGTATCGGCGGTTTCGGCCCGCGGGCCACGGCCGTGCTGGTCTCGGCCGGTGCCCTGATCGCGGTGTACGTCGTCCCGTTCCTCAAGTACCCGGCCAACCCGCCGTCCGTCGGCGACCCCGACACCATCGGCAAACGCACCACCCTGTACTTCCTGATGATGGTTCTCAGTGTGCTGCTCGCCGTCGGCGCGGTGATCATCGGCAGAAGGCTCGCGCCCCGGCTGGGCAACTGGAACGCGACCATCTCGGCGGGGGCCGCCTTCCTCGTGGTGGTGGGACTCGCCTATGCGTTCCTGCCCGCCGTCAACGAGGTGCCCAAGGACTTCCCGGCCACCCTGCTCTGGCAGTTCAGGCTCTCCGCGCTCGCGATCCAGCTCACTCTGTGGACCGCGTTCGGGCTGCTCTTCGGTCACCTCGCCGAGCGTCATCTCGTACCGCGGGCGGCACCGGCCCGCGACGCGAACGGCGCGACGTCGCCCACGACGGCCTCCGTCAGCTGAACGTCAACTCACCCTCCGCACAACGGACTCGACGCATCCCACGGATCCCGCCCGGACCACATCCGGGCGGGATCCGCCCGTGTGCGCGCCCCCACCCGAACACCGGGCCACGGCTTGGCCAACCCCTTGCCGCACATTGGCCACTTGTTCATCGTTTCGCTCCTCCCCTCCTCACCGGCCGCCCGCGAAGGTTCGGAAGGGCCCCGGAAAAAGGGCCCGTCCGAGCTTGAGAAGGGGATGTTCATGGCCGAGTTGACGCGACGCAGACTCCTTGGCTCAGCGGCAGGCGCCGTCGGCGGTGCCGCGGCACTCTCGCTGCTGCCGCCGAGTGTGCAGAAGGCGGTCGCGGCCGGGCCGCCGCGCCACGGCTCGCTGCGCGACATCGAACACGTCGTGATGCTGATGCAGGAGAACCGCTCGTTCGACCACTACTTCGGCACCCTGTCCGGCGTACGCGGCTTCAGCGACCCGCACGCGCAGAAGCTGCCCGACGGCAAGCCCGTCTTCTACCAGCCCGACACGGTGAACCCGAAGGGCTATCTGCTCCCGTTCCACCTGGACACGCACACATCGAGCGCCCAGGCCATCCCGTCCACCAGCCACGCCTGGTCCGTGCAGCACGAGGCGTGGAACGGCGGCCGGATGGACCAGTGGCTGCCCGCGCACCGCAAGGCCGACGGGCTCAACGGCCCCTATGTCATGGGGTATTACACCCGGGAGGACATCCCCTTCCAGTTCGCGCTGGCGGAGACCTTCACCATCTGCGACAACTACTTCTGCTCCGTGTTCGGCCCCACCTGGCCGAACCGGCTGTACTGGATGACGGGCACCCTCGACCCGAACGGCACCCAGGGCGGCCCGATCCTGAACAACACGGCCCCCACGCCGTACCGCTGGACGACCTACGCCGAGCGGCTGCAGGCGGCGGGCGTCAGCTGGAAGGTCTACCAGCAGGACGACGACTACGGCTGCAACATGCTGGAGAACTTCCAGTCGTTCAAGGACGCCAAGCCCGGTGACGAGCTGTACGAGCGCGGCGTACGCCCGCAGCCGGAGGGCACCTTCGAGGACGACGCCCGCAACGACCGGCTGCCGGCCGTCTCATGGATCATGCCGACGAGCTACCAGTCCGAGCACCCGGACTATCTCCCGGCGGCGGGCGCGGACTTCGTGGCCCAGAAGATCGAGGCCATCGCGTCCAATCCGAAGGTGTGGGCGAAGACCGCCTTCATCCTCAACTACGACGAGAACGACGGCCTGTTCGACCATGTGGCTCCGCCCACCCCGAAACCGGGCACCCAGGACGAGTTCGTCGACGGCCTGCCGATCGGCGGCGGCTTCCGGGTCCCCGCGATCATCGTGTCGCCGTGGACGGTGGGCGGCTGGGTCGCGGGCGAGCGCTTCGACCACACGTCGGCGCTCCAGTTCCTGGAGCGGTTCACGGGGGTGCGGGAGCCCAACATCACCCAGTGGCGCCGCCGCACCTTCGGCGACCTGACCTCGGCCTTCCGCTTCTCCGACACCCACCACCGCCCGCCGCACCTCCCGGAGGACACGGCCGAGCAGCTGGCCCAGGCGAAGGAGGAGGTGGCCACGCTGCCGAAGCCGGTGCTGCCGGGGGCCGACCAGAGCTTCCCGAGGCAGGAGCGGGGGCGGCGGCCGCGTACCTGAGTGTCGGGCAACCGCGGCGGTTCGCCACCGCCGCCGCGGCTGCCGCTGAAGCGCGGCAGCCGCGTGGGGTCTGGCAGGGATCGGCCGGTCAGCGAATGCGCTTCCATTCCCGGCAGCGCTGTGTCTTGACGATGATCCGTACGAGGACAACCTACTGACCGCGGATCTTCTGCCCTGCCTCGCCGGCCGGGTACAGGATCGCGTCCGCGACCCGTCCGCCGGAGTCCTTGACGCCACCGCTGAAGTTGAGGCGCCCCGACGCGCCCGCCTTCGCTGCCACACCGTCCCAGTAGCGGGCCTCCCGCTCCCACTTGATACCGGCGAGGAGGTGGTGCAGTTCCTCATCGCCGAGCGCGTTCACGGAATCGGCCCACGGTGTGGTCTGGTGCAGGGCGATACCGAGCCCCGCGAGTACGGCCGGTGCGGTGACGGCGCTGCGCGAGACGAACTGCTCACTGCGGTCCGCGATCAGGCGCACCAGCAGCGGCACGATGCTCTGCTCCACCTGCTCGGCGTTCGTCCCTGCGGGCAGCTCGTCCTCGTGGACGGTCTCCGCCGAGCGGGACAGGCCGCCGCGCCCGTAGATCGTCGTGATCACGAGGGCGCGGAGCGCGGACAGGGTGATGACCTCGGGGTCGGTCTTGCCCACCTGCCGTTTGCTGGCGTTGACGAGTTTGGTGAACGGTACGAGCTTTCCGTCAACGTCGATCTTGACGGCCTCGGCGACACGGTGAGCGAGACGCGTGGCGAAGTCCCGCTGGTCCATGGACATGGCCAGGTTCTTGGCGACGACGACGCCCTGCACATTGCGGTCGTAGAAGATCTGCCGCGCATCGGCCACGGACAGATCCACGTACAGCTCGAAGGGAACACGCACCAGGGCGAGTTCGGCGTACGTGAGCCCGAACCGCTCCGGGTCGTCGTACAACTCGTGCCAGGCAGTCGTCTGCGTCTCGCCGTCGATGGCGACGACCGAAGTACCGGGTGTGATGGTCAGCGTCCGCAGCCCGGTGCCCGGCACCAGCTCGTCGCTGAGCGCGGCGAGCGGGCCGGCGTGCCAGAAGGTGATCGGCGGGGTGGACCAGCCGGCGCCGAGCTCGCCCTTCACGCCGTCGGCGATGTACTCGGCGTAAGAGCCGACGTTCTTCCCCTTCTGCGTGGATTTCAGGGCCCGCTGCACCAACGACCGCAGTTCTGCATGGCGGCGCACCGCACCCGAGGCGGCCTTGAGCGTCTTCGTGTCCTCTTCACGGCGGGGCGACGGTACGAGCTGGACGAGTGTCGGCACAGACATGGTTCCGATCACTGCGTCGGCACGGAACGGCATGACGGTGAGCTGGGTTCCCTCGACGACCGCAGTCGGCATGGTGATGAGCATGGCAATCCCCCCCAGGGGATAGGCGATAGCTCCAATCGGAAGCAGCACCAGGTAAACATAGACATGAAAGCACTGTCAAACAATCTTCGACGTCTGACTACTGGTGTATGTTGTGAGCTGTTCGCTACCGAGAGGTCCAGGACCCCCGCCATGCCTCAGCCATCCGCCCAGGTGACAGCCGCCGAGATCTCACGCATCGCGGGAGTCACGCGCGCCACCGTCAGCAACTGGCGCCGTCGGCATGACGACTTCCCGGCCCCCGCGGGAGGCAACGAGAGCAGCCCCCTGTACGACCTGCTGGAAGTCCGGGCGTGGCTGCGCGCACGCGGCCACGCCGCAGCGGTCAGCCCTCTGGAGGAGCTGCGCACCACGTTGCGGCTGCACCCACAGGGCAGCGGAGTCGCGACAAAGCTGCTGTCCCTGATGCTCGCCGCCGCCCGCCGCACACCGGACGAGCTGGCCGCGCTGGCCGTGCTGCCGGACACCGACCTCATCGCCTGGGCGGAGAGCGCGGAAACGAGCCTTGCGGACAGCGTCCCTGCAGCTGAGACCGTCCACTTCTCGACGCGTGACACCGCAGCCTTGAGGGCACTGCTCCTCTCTGTACGGACCGAGAGCGGCAGGGCCACCTTGGAAGTCCTGGCAGAACGAGAGCTGGAGGACAGTGCCGCCAGTGGCACCTATCAGACCCCGGAGCCCCTCGCGGACCTGGTCACCAGACTGATTCCCGGAGGGATCGACCGGGTCCTCGACCCCGCGTGCGGCAGCGGCACCCTGCTCGCGGCTGCGGCCCGGCAGGGCACAACCGAGTTGTACGGCCAGGACAGCGTCCCCGTGCAGACCCAGCGCAGCGCGGTGAGCCTGCTCCTTGCCGCCCCGGACGCGACGGTCACGGTCCGCACCGGCGACAGCCTCCGCTCCGACGCCTTCGGGCAGCTCACCGCCGACGCCGTCGTGTGCAACCCGCCCTACGGCGACCGCGACTGGGGTCACGACGAGCTGGCCTACGACCCGCGCTGGGCCTACGGTGTGCCGCCGCGCGCCGAGTCCGAACTGGCCTGGGTCCAGCACGCACTCGCGCACCTCGTGCCGGGCGGCTGGGCCGTGCTGATCCTTCCGCCGGCCACCGCCTCCCGGGCCTCGGGCCGCCGCGTACGGATGAACATGGTACGCAGCGGAGCCGTACGGGCCGTCATGGCACTGCCGCCCGGGGCGGCGACGCCCTGGCATGTGGGACTGCAGATCTGGGTGCTGCAACGCCCCGAACCGGACGGTCTCGAGCGGAAGTCGGTGCTGTTCGTCGACACGGCGGAGGCAGCGGTCATCGGGGGCAGTGAGAGTGCCCATGCCTCGGGGACGGCCGCAGGCGGTACCCGCAGCGGCGGGCCGCGCTCAGGCCCTCGATCCGTCGGGGCGTCGCTGAACTGGACCGCCCTGACGGACACCGCCCTCACCCACTGGGCGGCCTTCATGGATGCCCCGGAGGCCTTCACCGACGAGCCCGGTACCGCACGCGCTGTCCCCGTCATCGACCTCCTCGACGACGTCGTCGACCTCTCCCCCGCCCGGCATGTACGCGTCTCACGGACCGACATCGAACCGGCCGAGCTGGCACGGGAAACGGACGACGCACGCCGCCGACTGGTCGCAAGCGCCAAATCCCTTGGCAAGGCGGCAGGTTACGTGGATTGGCGCGCGGCCGGACCTGCGGCCCGTGAGTGGCGTACGGCGACCGCGTCGGACCTCGCCCGGGGTGGCGCACTCACCCTGCTGCGTACGGCACCGGACACGCGGGGGCCCGACGCCCCGGTGCCGGCCGTCGCCGTACTCACGGGTATGGACATCGCCCGCGGCACCGGCCCGTCCGGCGACCCGAGCGGTCTGCGCTCCGACTCGGCGCCGGTGGTAGCGACGGGCGACGTGCTCGTACGGGCCGTCGCGGGCGCCAGCGGCCCCATGGCCCGCGTCGCGGACGCGGCGGACGAAGGGGCATTGCTCGGCCCACAGGTACACCTCTTCCGGCCCGATCCTGCACGGCTCGACCCGTGGTTCCTCGCCGGGTTCATGGGCGCGGAGGAGAACATCGCCGGCGCGTCGACCGGCAGCACCGTCCTGCACGTCAGCCCGGGGCGACTGCGCGTACCGCTCCTGCCGCTGGAGGAACAGCGGCGCTACGGCGAGGCGTTCCGCCGCGTACACGAACTGAGGGCGGAGGCGCGGCGCGCCACGGAGGTGGCCGAGGAGACGGCGAGACTGCTGGCGGGAGGGCTGACAGGTGGCGGACTTGTCCCGCCGTCCGCCGCCGGGTGACGCCTCCCGCGGATCGGCCTGAACGCACTCCATGACCTTCACGTAACGACCACAATTGCCAGAACCCGCTCCGGCAGGGCGGGGGTCCGAAAGGAAACCGGGGAATCCCTTGAACAGCAGCAAGCACACGGAGCTGGCGAACCATGCCTGGTCCGTCGCCGACCTTCTGCGCGGTGACTACAAGCAGTCCGACTACGGAAAGGTCATCCTTCCGTTCACGGTGCTGCGCCGCCTGGAGTGTGTCCTGGAGCCGACGAGGCAGAAGGTCGCCGAGACGGCCGCCATCTACGAGGACCAGGAGATCGACGGGGATCACTTCCTGCGCCGGGCATCGGGCCACTCGTTCTACAACAAGAGCGCGCTGACGCTGAAGAAGATCGCTGCCGACCCGCAGAACATGGCGAAGAACCTGACGGTGTATGTCGGCTCCTTCTCCGAGAACGCCACCGACGTCCTGGACAAGTTCGAGTTCGCCCAGCAGATCAAGAAGCTCGACGCGGCGGGCCTGCTCTACAAGGTCGTCGGCAAGTTCACCGACCTGGACCTGCGCCCCGAGATCGTGCCCAACCACAACATGGGCTACATCTTCGAGGAACTGATCCGCCGCTTCGCGGAGCAGTCGAACGAGACCGCGGGTGAGCACTTCACCCCGCGCGAAGTCATCAAGCTGATGGTCAACCTGCTGATCGCCCCGGACGGCGACGCGCTCAGCGTGCCGGGCGTGGTGCGCACGGTCATGGACCCGGCCTGCGGCACGGGCGGAATGCTCAGCGCGGCCGAGGAGCACATCAGGGCGTTGAACCCGGACGCCACGGTGGAGGTGTACGGGCAGGAGCTCAACCCGGAGTCGTGGGCGATCTGCCGGTCGGACCTGATGATCAAGGGGCAGTATCCGGAGAACATCGCGTTCGGCAACTCCTTCTCCGATCCCGGGCAGAAGCGGGGCGAGAAGTTCGACTACCTGCTGGCCAATCCGCCGTTCGGTGTGGAGTGGAAGAAGGTCAAGGAGGAGGTCGAGTACGAGCACCGGAATCTGGGCGACGCCGGCCGCTTCGGTGCCGGTCTGCCGCGCATCAACGATGGTTCGCTGCTCTTCCTTCAGCACATGATCTCGATGATGAAGCCGGTGGACGTGAACGGCGGGGGCGGCTCGCGTATCGCCATTGTCTTCAACGGCTCCCCGCTCTTCACGGGCGCGGCGGGGTCGGGCGAGTCGGAAATCCGCCGCTGGATCCTGGAGAACGACTGGCTGGAAGCGATCGTCGCGCTGCCGGACCAGCTCTTCTACAACACGGGGATCTCTACGTACTTCTGGATCCTGACCAACCGCAAGGACGCCCAGCACAAGGGCAAGGTCGTGCTGCTGGACGCGCGCGACCAGTGGGTGAAGATGCGCAAGTCGCTGGGCGACAAGCGCAAGGAGCTGGGCGACGGCGAGAATGGCAAGCCGAACCACATCGCCGACATCACGCGCCTGTATGGGGACGCGGTGGCAGCTGCGGCGGACGCCGAGCATCCATTGCACAGCAAGGTGAAGGTCTTCGACAACTCGGCGTTCGGCTACCAGCGCATCACGGTCGAGCGCCCGTTGAAGCTGCGGTTCGAACTGACGGAGGAGACGCTGGGGGCGCTGGAGGCGTCCAAGGTGTTCCAGAAGTTGCCGAACGCTTCGGTCCTTCTTGACGCCTTCGAGTCGACGAACGTCCGGTCCTGGGCAACGAAGTCAGAGGCGTGGGTTGCGCTGAAGGATGCGGCGGTTGCGGCCGGCACGACGTGGCCGACTGGCGCGCCGTTCAACAAGGCGTTGCGGGACTCGGTTGGCGTACGAGATCCGGAGGGCGAGGTCCAGAAGATCAAGGGCCAGTCGGAGCCGGATTCAGAGCTGCGGGACTACGAGAATGTGCCGCTGGGCGAGGCCGTCGAGGAGTACCTGAAGCGGGAGGTGCACCCACACGTACCGGAAGCGTGGATCGACCACACGAAAACCAAGATTGGATACGAGATTCCGTTCACGCGGCACTTCTATGTGTACGAACCGCCGCGGCCTCTGACTGACATCGACGCGGAGCTGAAGGAACTTGAGGCGGAAATCCAGGCGCTGCTAGGCGAGGTAACGGAATGACCTCGTTTCGAATCAAAGATGTAGCGCGTATCAACCGGCACGTACTCCCGGAGACCACTGACCCAGACTTCCGATTTCGATACATCGACATCAGCTCAGTGGATGGACTCGGGAACGTGTCCGTCCCGGATAGCGATACGGTTTTCTCTTCCGCGCCTTCCCGAGCGCGACGTACGGCACTCCCTAACTCTGTCCTCGTATCAACAGTAAGGACCTATCTACGGGCCGTAGCCGTGGCTCCTGACCATGAATATCCTCTGGTCTTTTCGACGGGATTCGCGATCTTGGACGCCGAGCCCGAGGTGTGTAGTCGCTTCCTCGGGTATTACTGCCGCTCGCAACCATTCATTGATGAGGTAGTGGCCAGGTCAACGGGTGTGAGCTATCCCGCGATCAATGCATCCGAGATTGGCAACTTGCCGATCTGGCTGCCATCCCTCGACGAGCAGCTTCGCATCGCCGACTTCCTCGACGCCGAGACCGCCCGCATTGATCGACTTGTTGATCTGCAAAAGAGAGTAGTTGACAAACTCAATGAGCGGGAGGCCGCACAACTCGACATTGCGATCGATGAGCTAATTTCGCGATCAGCTACTGCGCCCCTCCGTCGCTTTGTATGGCGCGTTGATCAGGGCGTGAGCCCCCAATGCGAGGCGGTGCCTGCATCTGACGAAGAGTGGGGAGTTCTCAAGGTCAGCTGCCTGCGACCTGGGGTGTTCAACCCAGGAGAAAACAAGCGCCTCCCAGATGACCTTCAACCTGAGCGCAGCAGCGAAGTACGCGAGGGTGATCTCCTCATCACCCGAGCGAACACACCGCAGTTGGTCGGCTCAACGGCGGTCGTCCCCAAAGTCCGCAGTAAGCTCCTCCTTCCCGACAAAATCTTCCGGGTTCGGCTATCCGAAGGCATGATGCCTGAATTCGTCGCCACTATCGCACGAGGAAGCCGCATTAGATCTTTGAGCGCTGCCGGATCCAACGGAGCATCTCAATCCATGGCTAACATCAGGTTCGAGGAGGTCAAGGGATGGCCTGTACCAGCGGTAAAGAGAGCGGCGCAAGAGGAATTCGTGGACCGTATTGCACGGAGCCGAGAGCAACTTGACGCCTTGCGCTCCTTGGTCGACCGTCAGATCACCCTCCTTTCCGAACGCCGCCAAGCCCTCATCACCGCCGCCGTAACCGGCCAGTTCGACGTCTCTACCGCCAGCGGGCGCAACGTAACGGACGGAGTACAGGCATGAGTCCCATCCACGACGAATCCGCCTTCGGCAAGGCCATAGTCGCCGCGATGACCGAGCGCGGCTGGCGCGAAGCCCAGCCCGAGGACTACCAGGCCGACCTCGGCCTGGACACCAACGAGCTGTTCACCTTCCTCGGCGAGACCCAGGGCGACGAGTGGCACGAACTCCTCGCCGTCTACGGCAACGACGTCAACGAGGCCCAGCGCGGCTTCGCCCGGCGCCTCGACAAGGCCATCAGCGATGACGGCCTGCTCACCGTCCTCCGCAACGGCGTCAAGGACCGGGGCGTCCGCCTCCACGTGGCCTACTTCAAGCCGAATCTCGTCGCCGACGACTCCGTGCTCGACGGCTACCGTGCCAACCGCCTCACCGTCGTACGCGAACTCCGTTACGCCACCAAGCAGGCCGACTGGGACAACCGGCTCGACCTCACCCTGTTCCTCAACGGAATCCCCATCGCCACCGCCGAGTTGAAGAACCCGCTCACCCGGCAGGGCGTGGAGCACGCCAAGGAGCAGTACCGCACCGACCGCGACCCCACCGAGCTGATCTTCACCCGCCGCGTGATCGCCAACTTTGCCGTCGATCCGGATCTCGTCTTCGTAGCAACCCAGCTCCGCGGCAAGAACACGCGCTTCCTCCCCTTCAACACCGGCTCCAACGGCGCCGGCCTGCCCGGCGGAGCGGGCAACCCCGACCCGACCGCGTACGGCGCCTACGCCACCTCCTACCTGTGGGAGCAGGTCTGGGCACGGGACAACTGGCTCGATCTGCTCCAGCGATTCGTGCACCAGGCGAAGACCAAGACGCCCGGCGGCGGCACCACCAAGTCGACGATCTTCCCGCGCTTCCACCAGTGGGACGTCGTCAAGAGGCTGACCACCCACGCCGCCACTCACGGCGTGGGCCAGAACTACCTCATCATGGCCTCCGCCGGTTCCGGTAAGTCGAACACCATCGGCTGGCTGGCTCACCGCCTGAGCGACCTGCACGCCGACACCGACCCACGCACCCTCGACACGGAGGCCCTGGCGGCCAGCCGAGTCAAGCCGGGGTCACCCGTCTTCGACAAGGTCATCGTCATCACCGACCGCCGCAACCTGGACGCCCAGCTCCGGGAAACGGTCGGCAGCTTCTCGCAGACCGAGGGACTGGTCGTGAAGGTCGACGAGAAGCACGGAGCAAAGAGCGAGCAGCTCGCCCGCGCGCTGTCCCGGGACACAGGCAAGATCGTGACGGTCACGCTGCACTCGTTCCCCGCGCTCATCGATTACATCGAGCGCAACCCGACGGAGATCGACGGCATCAACTTCGCCATCGTCATCGACGAGGCGCACTCCTCTCAGTCCGGCGACGCCTCCACCGCCGTCAAGGCCGCGTTGCGCGACCTCGGTCTGGACGCGGACACGGAGGAGCAGGGCGCGAGCGCGGCCACGGTCTACGAGAAGCTGAAGAAGAAGGCGGTGGAGCGCTCCCGGGCCGCGAACCTCTCCTACTTCGCCTTCACCGCCACCCCGAAGGCCAAGACCCTCGAACTCTTCGGCACAGAACACACGGTGGACGGCAAAGCCGTCTACCGCCCCTTCCACACGTACTCCATGCGCCAGGCCATCGAGGAAGGCTTCATCCTCGACCCGCTGCGCAACTACGTCACGTACAACACGTACTGGAAGCTGGTGAATCAGAACCCGGACGAGAAGGAGGTCGACCCCTCAAAGGCGAACGGCCTGCTCGCCCGGTTCGCACTCACCCACGAGCACACCGTCTCCCAGCACGCCCAGGTGGTCGTCGAACACTTCCTCACGCACACCCGCGGCCGGCTCGGCGGGCGCGCCAAGTCCATGGTGGTGACCGCTTCCCGGCAGTCCGCCGTACAGATGGCGCGGGCGATCAAGAGTTACATCAAGGACCGGGAGTACGACACCAAGCACCCGGACCTGGGTGTCCTGGTCGCGTTCTCCGGTTCGCTCACCATCGACGACGAGGAGACCACCGAACCCAAGGAGAACGGCGGGATCACCGAGAGCGCGCTGCCCAAGGCGTTCGCGTACACCCGTGCCGACGACAAGGCCGCCAACGCGGGTGGGCGGGGCCAGCAGGAGTTCAAGATCCTGGTGGTCGCCGAGAAGTACCAGACCGGCTTCGACCAGCCACTGCTGACGACCATGTACGTCAACAAGAAGCTGACCGGCATCTCCGCGGTACAGACGCTCTCCCGTCTCAACCGCACCGCCGACCGCAAGTCCCAGGCCGATCTGGCGGTCCTGGACTTCGTCAACGAAGCCGAGGACATCCAGGACGCGTTCCGCCCGTACTTCGAGGAGGCGATGACCCTCCCCTCCGACCCCAACCTGCTCTACACCGCGCAGAGCCGCGTGATGTCGGCGCCCATCATCTCCGAGGCGGAGATGGACGAGTTCGCCGCCGCATACTTCGCGGCAAAGGAGAAGGCGGCAGGTTCGCAGGCCAAGTGGGAGAAGCTGCACGCCGAGCTGTACCGGCTGCTCTCCCCCGCCGTGGCCCGCTTCACCCCGCTCGTGGAGAGCGATGACGAGGACGACGTGGAGACCGCCGAGGACTTCCGCTCGGACCTCAACGACTATGTACGCAAGTACGGCTTCCTCGCACAGATCGTGCCCTACCGCGACCCCGAGCTGGAGCGTCTCCACCTCTACGGCCGCTACCTCCTCAACCGGCTCCCGCGCCGGGCGGACGGTGGCGTCGACATAGGGGAGATCGATCTCAGCTATCTGCGCGTGGAGAAGACCGGTGAGGCCGACGTCTCCCTCACGTCCGAAGGCCCGGCAGAACTCAAGGGTTTCGGTGAGGGCTCCGGTAGTGCGGCCGAGGCGGAGAAGTCGCTGCTGTCCGAGCTGATCGACAAGTTCAACGCCAAGTTCGGCACGGACTTCACCGAGCAGGACCTCATCCGGCCCTTCAACGAGGCCAAGGCCGACGCGAAGGTCCGGGCGGCGGCTGTCGTCAACGACGAGGACAATTTCGGCAAGGTCTTCGACAAGGTCTTCGCCGACAAGATGGCCGACCACATCGACACGATCGCCGGTATGGGACGTCAGTACTTCGGGCCGGACAAGGGCTTCAAGTCCAACCTGGACCGCAGCGCGCGCCGGGCGGCGTGGCGGATGATCCGCCGCGAGGAGGACGTGGACGAGTAGCCCCTACTACGCACGGGGGTCCCGCCGTTACGCCTTTGCTGCGCAGGGCGGGACCCTCCCATGGTTGCGGGCGCTTCAGGTAGTGGCCAGCCCCACGAACTCGGCCCAAGCATCATGTTTTACGGTCAGCACGGGGCTGTCGAATTGCTTCGAGTCCCGGACATGCACCTGCTTGGACGCTGAGGCGACCTCCAAGCACTCGCCGCCTTCAGCCCCGCTGTAGCTGCTCTTGAACCAGGCCAGTTCCTGCGTCACAGCAGCATCTGTGGTGTTCATAGGTCTCCCAGCAACTTCTCGATGAATCCAAGAGACTCCCGTGGAGTGAGAGCCTGCGACCGGATAATCCCATAGCGCGCTGCCACGGAGCGCACCTCGTCTCGGTCGGTCATCAGGATGCTGCGCCCTTGCACCTCCACGTAGGCAACCTGCTCACCACTTTTGCGGGTGATGAGAGTGAACGGCCCGTCCACTCCCGCGTTGTCCTCGTGGGCGATAGGCATGGCCTGGATCTCGACGTTGCGCTTCTGCCCGACGAGAAGCAGGTGCTCAAGTACGCCACGCAGTACGGAGCTTCCACCGAACGGCTTGCGGAGAACTTGCTCTTCGATCACAAAGCTCATCAACGGCGCAGGCCATCGGTTGAAGATCTCCTGCCGTGCAAGACGCGCCGACACCCGTCGTTCAATGGTGTCCTCGTCCAGAAGAGGCCGACGCATCCTGAGGAGCGCGCGCATGTAGTCCTCAGTCTGCAGAAGCCCCGGCACTGCGCTAACCGCAAACAGAAGCAGCTCAAGCGCTTCGGTCTCCAAACGGGCTGCATCCCGGAAGAACGCCGGGTACTGCGCCCGCGCGACCTCCTCCTTCAGCACCTTCAACAGCCCGCCGGCATCCAGCACCTCGTCTGCCTTGTCGATGAACACCGGCTGTGGGATCCGTCTCCCCTGCTCGAACGACGCGACCGACTGCGCCGCGTACCCCACCAGCTTCCCGAACTCCGCCCGGTCCAGCCCCGACCGCAGCCGCAGCAGCTTCAACTGCCGACCGAACGCGATCATCACCCCCGATCCCGGCTCGTCCTCCGCCCGGTTCCCGGACTCCCCCACAACCGCCTCGTCCTGCGTCATCGCCACCCGCCTGTCCCACGTACGTACACGCCGAACGCGCGCCGCGTACAAGCAGCCCGCGACGGCGCGTCACCCCTGGTCACGCTACGCCACTGCGCGTCACCGTGGAGCCATGAACAGCAAGCCACCGCTCCCCGTACGTCCCGTCCGCCCCTCCCAACCCAGCTTCCCCTGGCACCACTTCACGATGCGCTTCACTGCCACCCCACGCGGCGCCCGTCTCGCCCGGCACTTGGCCGGGGAACGTCTCGACGCGTGGGGCGTTGCCTACGGGAGCGACGCACACGACGCGCTGACGCTGATCGTCTCCGAACTCGCCGCCAATGCCGTGAGCCACGGCCTGGTACCCGGACGCGACTTCCGTCTTCGGCTGTCCGCCGAGGGCGCGACCGTGCGCGTGGAGGTCACCGACACCCGCGGAGAGAGCGTCCCTGCGCTCGTCGAACCATCCGACGAGCTGGAGGGCGGCCGCGGTCTACTTCTGGTAGCCGCGCTCGCGGACCGCTGGGGCTGGTATCCGTGCGAGGACGGGCCGGGGAAGACCGTCTGGGCGGTCTTGGGAGTGCCATCGCCGTAGTCCTGGGCTCTCGTGCGCTGACACCCCGCCGCGGGTTACAGAGACACGGTCGTCCCCAACCCCGCCTGCGGCTGGCCACCGTCGACGGGGATGTGGGCGCCGTTCACAGCTCCGGCCGCCGGTGAGAGGAGGAAGGCGATGACCCGGGCCACCTCATCAGCTGCCAGCAGGCGTCCGCTGGGGTTGCGTTGCGCATACGCCTCGAACGTATCCGGGTCACGCCGGCGCAGGCGGTCCCAGCTCTTGCCCGGCAGGAGAATGGAACCGGGGCTGACCGTGTTGACACGCACACCGTACGGGGCCAGTTCTTGGCACAAGGCGCCTGCGAGGTAGATCTCCGATGCCTTTGCCGCTCCGTACTGGGCGGGGAACCGAGGCTTCCAGCCGGAGATGGACGCCACCATCACCACGGAGCTGCCGGGGCGCAGGCAGTCCAGCGCCGCCCGGACAGCACGCACCGCGTGGCCGCCGTTCAGCTCCCAGGTGTCCTGCCAGTCCTCCCGGGTCGAGTCGAGGAGGCCGCCGCCACGCTTGCCTCCGATGTTGGCGACCAGGCCGTCGAGCCCGCCGAGCTCGCGGCCGGCCCGCCTGGTGAAGTCTTCCAGTTCACCCGGTGCCAGAACATCGACGGATCCCGTCACCACCTGGGCGTCGAAATCCTGATACAGCTCGGCCGAGGCCCGGTCCAGAGTGCCGGGATCGCGGCCGCAGACCGCAAGGGACGCCCCCTCGGCGGCGAGGAGACGCGCGACCGCATATCCCAGCCCCCTGCTGCCGCCGGTCACCAGGAACGACTTGCCACGCAGTCCGTACGTGACAGCAGGAACTGATGCTCCCACGTACCCCTCAGCCTCTTCTCCCTGTTCCATGGAGGGCACTCTGCCACCTGTCCGGCCGAGAGTGCTCAACGCACCAGCTTGCGGATCACTATGCCCACGATGAGGGTGGTGAACAGCATGCCCGCAACTGTCAACGAGACCGCGAGCGCCGTCCATCCTGCTGTTCTGAACTCCGACGGCATGCCGGTACCCACGTTCAGCCAGAGAGCCAGAGCGAGGACGAAGCTCCTGCCCGCGGCCGTCACGTCGGTCAGACCGCGGCCTGGATCGCGCACAGCGCCCGCCAGATGAAGCGCCACGGCTGTCAGCAGGACCCCGACCCCCAGCACGCGCGCCGGGTTGCGTGCCCGGACTCCCCAGCCGAGGACACCACCGAGGATGCCCTGTCCGATGGCGCGCCGCAGAAGCGGCAGGGCCGTCGCCTCGCGCTGACGCGCGAGATAGTAGAGCTCGTCGACCTCACGGTTCCGGTTCCTCTTGGCCAGCGCCGACCGCACGGACTCCAGGGCGACGGCCGTCACCTCGGTGAAGGACCGGTCCAGGAAAGAGAGGACCTGTGCACCGTTGCGGAAGACCTGCCCGGCCAGCTCCATGTCGCCGACGCTGGAGGAGCTGTCGAGGCTGTATCGGGAGCTCCCGGAGGGCAGCCCCAGGGTGCCTGTGACCGAGGAGCCGTGCAGGCTGATCACCGAAGAAACCGCCGAGGCCGACGTGAGGGACACAACCGTCGTGTTGTGAAGAGCCAGCCGGGCGGTCGCGCCGGCCACGTCGCCGCCCGAACTGTCGCAGAGCCCGAGGTTGCGAACTTCCACCGAGCCTTTGACCGTGCTGTTCGTGATCGTGCTGACCTCGGCAGGAATGACCAGCCCGTTCAGGCGCACGGTCTCACTGCAACGGAGTTCGCTCGCCCGCAGCGGTTCGTCCAGCCGCACCCGCCGCAGCGTGAGTTCGCCCGTCTCGACGTCAGCAAGTTCCATCGTGGACAGCCAGAGATCGTCGAACGTGAGGTCCTCCCGGGTCTTCAGTCCTCGCACGACCACACTCGGCCGGCCGAGACGACCGCCCATGGCCTGGCTGCGGACCGTCAGCGAGGGCACCCGTGTGTCTCTGATGTGGAGTGTCCCGCGTAGAGCGTTGACCTGGACGAGCTCCTCGACCCGGAGGCGCTCCAGCCGGGTGGTCCCGCACGAGTGCAGGGCGAGGAAGTCGAGGGCGGAGTCGATGACCGTGACCTCGCACCCGATCGACGCATTGCGGACGGTCAGGCGGCCGATGCGGGAGTTCACGACCATCAGCGCATCGGTCTCCACATGGTCGATGACCAGTTCGTCGATGCGGCAGGACCGTACGGTGAGCGCGCCGTCGATGCTCATACGGTCGAAGGAAACACGGTCGGCCAACACTGTGTCCAGGAGAAGGTCCGCCGTGACCTCGTCCTGCCGCAGATGCACGCTGCGGTCCTGCACGGTGCGCTGCCGACCGATGCGCGCCAAGTCCTCTAACGTCCGGACGACTCCCACCGGCGTTCCCCCCGCTGTGTGTGACCGTGCATGTCGTGATGAGCCCGCCTCGACGTACTCACGTGTGACGCGGTGTCGTGCCCCGCCGGGCCGGTTCCGCGTCCGGCCTGAGTCCGAGCGTGGTGAACAGCTCATCCGCGCCGACGATGTCCGGCGCACTGTCGAGCGCATAGGTGATCTGCTTGGCAGCGGCTGCCGGCACGGTCCGGTCCGTGCGGATCACGAGGTCGAACAGGTCCCGCACATCGGACGTACCCAGGTCCCGCGCCGTCTCGTCCCAAGCGATGAGCCGCTTAGCAGTGTCGGAGTCTCCGCGCGCACGGGAACGTCGCTCGCACTCGCTCCTCGGAACCCAGAGAAGGACGCGTAACCAAGAGATCGACGCGGTCCGGCCCAACAACGTGCGCATGTCCGTGACATTGCCGATGTGGGTGACCGGGACCCGGCTGCACTGCTGGGGTTCCATGAGGGAGAGTTCGTCGACCGCGTACACGTTGCCGTAACGCCGGGTCTCCACGACGATCCTGCCCTGCGCGCGCAAGTCCCCGAGTTCCGCAGCGGTGACGAACCGGTACCCGGCCGACCGGCCCGTCCCCTGCTTGAGCTTGGTGACCAGTTCGAAACGGTGATCCACCGAGCGGAGAGCTGCCGTCACGGTGTCCTTGCCGGCAGCCGGCGGTCCGTAAAGGACGACGGCGCTCACGCTCCCCCCAGCAGCCGCTGAGCAATCGACTCGACCTGCTCGGCCAAGGGACGTGACACGCTGATGCGGTTGTCGATGACGTGGTGGGGTGCCACCGGCCGGAGGCCGACGTCGAGGCCGTCGGTGTACGCGGGCCAGTGTGTCAGCTTCCACGTGTCGCGTGAGGCGTTGCGCGAGATCAGCCTGTCCCGCATCGACTCCAGGTCGCTGTCCACCCAGAGCGTCTCGAAACGGGCTCCCGTCCTACGGCACCGTCGGGCCACCCGAGAAGTCCACTGCGCGTCGGCGCTCTCGGCGAGAAACGGCGCCACCGCGACTACGGAAGTGCCGCATTCAAGGTTTTCCCAGGCGGCCTTCATCAGGCACTCGTACTCCAGGGGCCTGGCGTGCTCCAGATACGTGGCGCTGTGGCGGTCGTCCGGATCGCCGCCCAGTGCAGTCAGCAATCGCTCGGTCATCGGACGGCTGATGGTGTCCTTGTCGAGCATGGCCCAACCTGTCGCCGCCGCCAGGAGCTTGCCGGCCTCGGACTTGCCCGATCCGGCATACCCGGCGACAAGTGCGAGAGTGATGGTGCTCGTGCCTAACGCAGTGGTCACGCTGTATGCCCCCCGAGACGTCTCGATACAACTGGGCCCAGTTTAGGGGCGGCTGAGGACAATGGCCGTCACGCTTCTGGTATGGCTGGATCTTTCCAAGGAGGTCCGCGTGGCACACGCGGACCGGTCCGACGGACCTGCATCGCGGCCTCCGGGTGAGGGGCTACGTCGCGCCCTGACGGGTAACGACCTGATCCACTCTCTGTCGCGCACCAGGTCGTAAGCCACCCACCTGGCCGAAAACCGACAGCCCGGCTCCACGTGCCTCCCCGCTATTGGACCGGGATCGCCTTGCCGGAGAGACTTGGCCCCACCTATGTCGGGGTCTGGCCGCCGCTGCGCGCGCCTGCCGCACACGCACACACCCGGGGGGCAATGTGCCACAGCAGCCGGTCGCTGGTCGTTATGAACTCCTGGAGGGGCTCAACAGCGGCGGTATGGGGGACGTGTGGCGCGGCTACGACGTCGTACTCGACCGGCCCGTCGCGGTGAAGGTGATCCGGCAGCAGGCGGTCGCGGGCTCCCCGCAACTGGCGGAGGAGTTCGCCAAACGGTTCAAGCGCGAGGCGCGGATCACCGCCCGGATCCAGCATCCCGGGGTGCCGCAGGTGTACGACGCGGTGCTCGACGACACGGACACCACATACGAGCGGCTGTTCCTCGTCATGGAGTTGGTCGACGGGGTGCCGCTGTCCTCGTACATCCACCCGGAACGCCCCCTGCCGGTCAGCTGGGCGGCTGCTGTGGCAGCACAGGTCGCCACCGTGCTGTCGTACGCGCACGACGTGCCGGTGATCCACCGCGATCTCAAGCCGGGCAACATCCTGGTCGCCCGCGACGGAACGGTGAAGGTGCTGGACTTCGGTATCGCGGCCATTCTGCGGACCGATGTCACCAAGCTGACCGCCACGGGCAGCCCCATCGGCACCTACCAGTACATGGCGCCGGAGCAGGTGCGCGGCGGACGGACCACCCCGCAGACCGATCTGTACGCGCTCGGCTGTGTGCTGCACGAACTGCTCAGCGGGCGGCTGCTGTTCACGGCGGACAGCGAGTATTTGGTGATGTACCAGCACGTCAACGCCGCCCCCACTCCACTGCGTGAGCTGCGCCCTGATGTTCCCGCGGCTCTGGAAGATCTCGTCCTGCATCTGCTTCTCAAGTCACCGGAGGCGCGGCCGGCCGATGTGCAGGAGGTGTACGAGCGGCTGCGGCCGTTCCTGCCGTCGCCCGGCCAGCATTCTGTGCCCGATGGGACGGGACCGGAGGGGACGCCCGACCCGACCGGGGTGTTCCGCAACCCGTATGCGCCGCGCGCCCGTGCAGGTGCCGGTCCGTCCGCGCCCGCCGCGGTCGACGCGGATGCAGTTCCCGCCGCGCCCGCTCCCGTACCGGCTCGACTGCGCGAGGAGATCAGGGAGGCGTACGCGCACTCCGACGCCCTCCTGGAGGAGGAGCGGTTCGCGCAGGCCGCCGAGGTGCTGGGCGAGATCATCGAAACCGCCGCCCGCGCCCTCGGCTCCGAGAACAGGAAGGTTCTGGAGTTGCGTATGCACCGCGCCGCGATCCGGCTGCTCGGTGGGGATTACCGGACCGCGTTGCCCGAGTTCGACGCCCTCGCCGACGCCTACGCACGCACCGGCGGCCCCACCAGCGAGCACGCCCGCGCCTGCCGCGCCCAGGCGGCTCGCTGCCGTGCTGAACTCGGCCAGGTCACCGACGCGCTGGCCACCCTGCGGAACGTCCTTGACGTCGTGCGGGCCGTCGACGGCGACGTGAGCGAGGAAGCCGTCGAGCTGCGACGCGATATCGGGATGCTGTTGCTCGCGCAGGGGCAGTCAGCCGAAGCCCACCGGATCCTCGAACCGCTTCACGACGATCTGCGTCTGGTGTTCGGGCCCGACGACGAGATGACCGAAGAGGTCGGCGAAGCGCTGGCGCTGATCCGCCTCGGCCTTGATGGCCCAACCGTCTGATTCCCTCCCCTTTTCGCCTGACTCCTCGCCTGTTCGCCTGTTGCCCCGTCTCCCCCGGAGAGTCCGCCCGTGCCCCACCTCGCGTTCGACATCGGTTTCTGTGCTCAGCTCGGCAAGCTCCAAGGCACCGTCAAACAAGGGGTGTTCGATGCCTGGGAGAAGTTCGAGCGCCTCACCCTGGACCAGCTGTTCAAGGACCCGGGCCTGAAGCTCGAAACACTGAAGCGGGCCCGTGATCCCCACATCCGCACCATCCGTATCGATCAGGGGACGCGCGGCGTTGTCCTCGCGCCCAACAGCGGGGACACCTATGTACTGCTCAGGGTGATGCCGCACGACAAGGCGATCGACTGGGCGGTCAAGCAGAAGGCCAGCATCAACACGGTCACCCGAGCGGTGGAGATCAGGGACATCGCAATGCTCGACGAACTGACGCCCGCGTACGAGCGCATTGCGCCCGCTCCGGATCAGCGGCTGTTCGCAAAGGTGTCCGACGGGGATCTGAAAGCGCTCGGCGTCGACGAGACCACCCTGCGCCAGACACGTGCGCTCACCGATCTCGAACAACTGGAGATCTTCGCGCCCTACTTCCCGCAGGACCAGCGCGAAGTCCTTGAGTACCTGGCAGCGGGCTTCACCGTGGAGGAGGTGTGGCGGGACGTGGTGTCCGTCAGTCTCACCAACACACCCGCCACCGAAGCGCTCGTGGACACCGCCGACTTCGCCACAGCCATCCACCGCACCCGCACCCGCATCGCACTCGTCACCGGATCCGACGAGCTGCGGGACATCCTCGACAAACCGTTCGCGGCCTGGCGGGTCTTTCTGCATCCCTCCCAGCACAAGGTCGCCTACCGCCCCTCCTACTCCGGCCCCGCGCAGGTCACCGGCGGTCCCGGCACCGGCAAGACCGTCGTCGCCCTGCACCGCGTGCGCCATCTGCTGCGACACCTGCGGGACGGCGACCGCATCCTGCTGACGACCTACACCAACGCGCTGGTGGCCGCCCTGCGTACCGGACTTGCCTCCCTGGTCGAGGACGAGGTGCTGCTTGACCGGGTGGACATCATGACCGTCGACGCCTTCGCGGGCCGCGTGGTGTCCACCTCACGGCGGCCCCTGCGCAATGGTGAGGAGGAGACCCGGTGGGCGCAGGCTGCGAAGGCGACCGGGTTCACCGGCACCGCGCAATTCCTCGCCCAGGAGTACAAGCATGTCGTCCTCGCACAGAGTCTGCGGACGGTGCAGGAGTACGAAGACTGCGAGCGGCGCGGGCGCGGCAGCGCCCTGCCCATCTCGTCCCGCGCACTGGTGTGGCGCACCATCGAGGAGTTCACGGGCCGGCTCGCGGCTGACGGGCTGCGTACGTACCTCGGTACCTGCGCCGAGGCCGTTGATCTGCTGGAGTCCGCCGGGCCGCGTTACCGGCACGTCGTGGTCGACGAGGCTCAGGATCTCCACCCCGCACAATGGCGGCTGCTGCGTGCGGCGGCCCCGCCCCGCCCGGACGATCTGTTCATCGCGGGCGACCCGCATCAGCGCATCTACGACTCGAAGGTGTCCTTGAAGGCTGTCGGCATCAGGGTCACCGGACGGTCGACGAAGATGCGCAAGAACTACCGCTCCACGCACGAGATTCTGAGCTGGTCCACTGCTCTGCTCGTGGGCCGCCCTTTCGAGCAACTGGCGGACGACGCACGGAACGAGTCCCTGGTTGGGTACCGCTCGGCCCTGCACGGCAACGGGCCCGAGGTGTGCGGGACAGACACCGAGGAGGCCGAACTGGCAGCTCTTGTGACACACGTCCGCGGCTGGCTCGACAAGGGCATCGCCCCCGGCGAGATCGGGGTGAGTGCACGGTTCAAAAGGAACTGTGACAGGGCGGTGGAGTATCTCAAGACGGCGGGCATCTCCGCCGCGCGTCTGCGGGGCGACGCTCCCACCAATGCAGACGCTGTCCAGGTCGGCACCATGCATTCGTTCAAGGGGCTGGAATTCCGATGCGTCGCGGTCATCGGTGTGAGCGAGGGCGCCTTGCCGTACTCGAGGGCAGTAACCCCGGCGGACATCGACCGACTCCAGCACGATGCGGACCTGCTCGCAGAACGCTGCCTGCTGTTCGTGGCCTGCACCCGGGCCCGGGACGGACTGTATGTGTCGTGGTCGGGGCGGCCGAGCGAGTTCCTGGTGGAGGCCGGGGTGTGAGTACACGGCCCCCGTGAGCCTGTGCCGACCGCCGTCGGCCGCACACCTGTCGGGCCTTCAGCCCTCCCCCAGCCCCAGCAACTCCCGCATCCGCGCGTACTTCGCCGTGAGCCGCTCCCTGGTGGGCTCGTCCAGTACGGCGAGCCGGGCCGGGTCCGCGTTGTGCGCGAGGTCGGCTTCCTTGATCAGCCGTGCGCCCGGCACCGCGAGGATCCGGGCCGCGTAGCTCTCCGGGCTCTCGCCCGTCCGCTTCGTCATCGCGAACACCATGTCCTTCACCGCCCGCGACAGCGGAGCTTCCTCCAGCCGGGCGGCGCTCAGCGCACCGTCCTCGACCGCGTCGTGCAGCCAGGCGGCGGCGATCTGGTCGTCGGTGCCGCCGCGTACGGCCACTCCCTCCGCGACGGCCGCCAGATGCACGGTGTACGGCTGCCCGGCTTTGTCGGTCTGCGTGGCGTGCGCCCGGCGTGCGAGCGCCTCGACCTCGGGCAGGCTCAGTCGGCTGTTCACCATGCGCCTGATGCTAGCTCCGCGGCAGACGCAGCCCGTCCGCGCGGGCGCCTCCCGTCCGTTTTCCGAACTCATCTACGATCAGCGACGTGTGCGCACATGTCATCGTCGCTGAAGACGACGAGAAACAGGCCGAGCTGGTACGCCGATACCTCGAACGTGAAGGACACGCCGTCACGGTGGTGGGTGACGGCCTCGCGGCCCTCGAGGAGGTGCGGCAGCGGACGCCCGACCTCCTGGTCCTGGATGTGATGATGCCGCGCGCCGACGGGCTGGACGTCGTACGGGTCCTGCGCGCCGAGGCGCGGGAGCTGCCGGTGCTGATGCTCACGGCCCGCTCCACCGAGGACGATCTGCTGCTCGGGCTCGATCTGGGCGCGGACGACTACATGACCAAGCCCTACAGCCCCCGGGAGTTGATGGCGCGGGTCCGCACGCTGCTGCGCCGCAACCGGCGGTCAACGGGCGCGACGCCTGCCGCCGACCCGCTGCTCTCCGTGGGCGCGCTGGTCATCGATCCGGCGCGGCACTCGGTGTCGGTCGGCGGCCTGCCGGTCGACTGCACCCCGGGCGAGTTCCGGGTGCTGGCCGCGATGGCCGCCGAACCCGACCGGGTCTTCACCCGGCAGCAGCTGCTGGCCGAACTGCACGGCTTCGACCGGTACATCAGCAACCGCACGGTCGACGTCCACGTGATGAATCTGCGCAAGAAGATCGAGGCGGCTCCCCGCAGACCGGCCCGGCTGCTCACCGTGTTCGGCGTCGGCTACAAGCTGACCGATCCGGCGGAGGGGCCCCGACTTGCCGCGCGGTAGACGCTCCAGGACCGGTCCGAGCGGTGCGGCGCGTACGCGGCTGCCCCTGCGCAGGAGTCTGCTCGGCCGGCTCCTGGCGGTGTCGGCGCTGGTGGCCGCTTGTTCGGTGGTGGCGACCGCGTGGCTCGCCGCACAGACCACATCGGGTGCGATCAGACAGGAGCAGGGTCAGAACCTCACCGCCGACACCCGTATCTACAACACCCTGCTCGGCTACGCGGCCGCGCACCCCCGGTGGGACGGTGTCGAGGCGACCGTACGGAAGCTGGCCCGGCAGTCCGGCCGGCGGATCGCCCTGACCACCGAGAACCACCAGCCCGTCGCCGACTCCGCGGGCCAGAAGCCGCCGCCCGCGCTGCCGCCCCAGGTGTCGGCGGTCGTCGACCCGCTCGCCACGGACACCACGCTGGCGGCGCGGACTTCCGCCAAGACCGGCACGCCGGCCGACCGGATCGACCCGCGTGCGGTCGGACCGTTCCGGCTGCCCGCGTCGGAGCGCGCAACGCTCAAGCGCCTGGCCGACCAGGCCGTGGCCTGCCTCAGCGGCCAGGGGATCGCGTCGGACGCGGTGGAGGGGCCGAGCGGCCGCCCCCGTATCCAGCCGGTGGGCAACGACCCGGACCGCACCCTGGGATCCAGCTGCACGACGGAGGCGCTGGACGCGCCCACCAGGACCGAGCAGAAGGCGCTCACCGCGCTCAACCATCTGGCGGACGCGTGTCTGGACCGCCAGCACCGCGCCGGGATCCATCTGAGTCTGAACCTCTCCTGGAACGAGGCCGCGGTCCCGGTCCCTGAGGCGAGGAGGGCCGCGAGAGCCGCGGAGGCCGAGCCCACCCCCGTACCACCGTCGAGCGTCCGCAACGGCGACGACGACCGGGCCATCGCGTCCTGCGTCGGCACCGCACGCCGTGAACAGCTCAGCTCGTACGTCGCGTCGCCCGCCCTGCTGTTCATCGGCGACCAAGGCGGCGGCACGGTCCCGGGGTTCAACCTCTCGCCGGCCAACACCGCCCGTATCGCGGGGGTCGCGGCGCTCGTCCTGGCCCTCACCGTCGGCGCCTCGGTACTCGCCGGAGCACGGCTGGTACGCCCTCTGCACGCGCTCACCGACGCGGCACAGCGGATGCGGGACAGCGGAAGCTCGGAGCCGGTCGAGGTCACCACGGACAACGAGATCGGCAGGCTCGCGGCGACGTTCAACGACATGTCGGCGCACCGCGCACGTCTTGAGGAGCAGCGCAAGGCGATGGTGAGCGATGTCGCGCACGAACTGCGCACACCGCTCAGCAACATCCGCGGCTGGCTGGAGGCAGCGCAGGACGGCCTCGCCGAGCCCGACCCGGCGTTCGTCTCCTCGCTCCTGGAGGAGGCGGTGCAGTTGCAGCACATCATCGACGACCTCCAGGATCTGTCGGCCGCCGACGCGGGGGTGCTGCGGCTGCATGTGGAGCCGGTACGGATCCAGGACCTCCTGGCCCAGGTCGCGTCGGCGCACCAGGCCCGCGCGGAGACGGCGGGGGTGACGCTGACGGTCACCGGTGCGCCGCCGGAGAGCGCCGCGCTGGTCCTGCCCGCCGACCCGGTCCGGCTGCGGCAGGCGGTGGGCAATCTGGTCTCCAACGCGGTACGCCACACACCGGCGGGCGGCCGGGTCACCCTGCGGGTGCACGGCGGTACGCCCTCCCCGGCCGGCAGTCAGGCCACCGAGGCCGCGTCCCAGGAGGCCGTGGTGGAGGTCGCCGACACCGGCACCGGCATCCCGGCCGAACACCTTCCGTACGTCTTCGACCGCTTCTGGCGCGCCGAGAAATCACGGAACCGCCGTACGGGCGGCAGCGGTCTCGGCCTGGCGATCGTCCGGAAACTGGCCGAGGCGCACGGCGGTACGGCGAGTGCCGCGAGCGCGGAGGGGGAAGGCTCGGTCTTCACCCTCAGGCTGCCGCTGCGACGGCCGCAGGCGGCAGCGGACAGGGACGAGCCGGACACGGAGTCAGGAGCTGAAACCTCGCCGTCCTCGCCCTGATCCGATGACCACAGCGTCCTGACAGCTTCCTCATAACTGCTTGCCAGTCTGTCGCTGTGCCCGGCGCCTGCTGCGAACCGCAGCCAGGAATCACCAAGGCCGGGCTGGAACTGGAGCTGTTCATGTCCCCACGTCTGTCCCTGCGCACCGCTGTGCTCGCCGCCGTGGCGGTCGGCACGGTGCTCGTCCCGTCGACCGCAGCCTTCGCGTCCGACAGCCCCAAGCCCGTCGCGCCCAAGACCGAGCCGTCCGCGGCTCCGTCCGCCAACAAGCCCAAGCCCGCGGCGCCGACCCCGGCGCCCGCCGCCCGCAGGGCCGAGGCCGCCAGGCGGGCCGCGCAGGCCCCGCAGGGCGCCGTGGCCGCCGGCGACAAGCCGACCCCGGCGGCGCGGGTCGCGAAGCCCGTCCCGAACACCGCGGCCGAGAAGCGTGCCGCCGCACGGCGGGCCGCCACTCCGCAGGGCGCTGTCGCCGCCGGTGAGCGGCCGGCCGGAAGCAGCAGCGACACCACGGCGCTCATCGGCTCGGCGGCCGGAGCCGTCCTCCTCGCCGGCGCGGGCACGGTCGTCCTGCGCCGCCGCTCCGCAGCACAGCGCAACGGCTGACCCACCCCACAGCAGTGGCGCCGTCCGTCACCGGGCGGCGCCACTGCCTGCGTCCGGCCCGCCACACCTCTCCCGCAGCCCCGAACGTCCTGGAGCCCTCATGTCCCGTACACACCAGCCGATACGGCGATCCGCCGCCCTGCCCGCAGCAGCCCTCTGCCTCACCCTGGCGGCGCTCACGGGCTGTTCGTCCGGCTCTTCGGACTCGGCCGGACACAAGTCCGCCGGAACGGCGAGTACGGCATCGGGCTCCGACACCGGCAAGAGCACCTCGACCGGTGCCGGAACAGACACCAAGACCGACACCAAGCCGGACACCGAGCAGTCCGCACCCCCGGCCCAGGTGTCGATCCCCTCGATCGGGGTGTCCAGTCAGCTGCTGCAGCTCGGCCTCAACGCGGACCACACGGTCCAGGTACCGCCGGCGGACAAGGGCATGACCGCGGGCTGGTACACGGGCAGCGCCACCCCCGGCGAGCCGGGAGCCGCCGTGCTGATCGGCCACAACGACACCCGCTACGGCAGGGCCGTCTTCCACGACCTCAGGAAGATCCACAAGGGCGCGGACATCGCCGTCCGTAACAAGCTGGGAAAGACGGCCCACTTCACGGTCACCGGTACGCAGAGCGTCAGCAAGAAGGCGTTCCCGACCGACAAGGTCTACGGCAGGACCACGGCCCGCGCCCTGCGGCTCATCACCTGCGACGGCTCGTTCGACGCGCAGGGGCACCCGGTGAACAACCTGATCGTCTATGCCACGTTGCGCTGACAGTTCCGCCCGCGGAACCCGCTGACGGGACCCCCCGGAGCCAGTAATCCGAGCCGCTTTATCTTCTCTATACAAAGCAGGCAAACAGGAGCAAACTGGTACTTGCGCGGTTGAGCGTTGAGCCGTGCACACGCGGTCGGACTTGCAGCAAAGAAGGAGGCGAGTCGCATGGCCGACGTCTCACACACAAGAGGCGATCTAGCAACCCACCCCGACGTACCCGAAATGCGGGCTCGGTACAACCGCATGCTCGGCGGGCGCGATGTGGCGCTCGTGGACGGGCCGGTGTTTCTCGTCGGTGTGTACTGCGCGATGTCCGCGTGGGTGATCCACTTCTCGAGCACCCAGTCGGCACTGACGACGCACAACCTCATCATGGGCATCGCCATCGCCCTGCTGGGCCTCGGGTTCACCATCATGCCGGAGCGGATGTACGGCCTCAGCTGGGCCATGGTCGTGATGGGCGCCTGGCTGGTCGTTGCCCCGTGGATCGTGGGCAGCCATCCGGACAAGGGCATCATCTGGAGCAACGCGGTCATCGGCGGCGTCACAGCTCTACTCGGGTTGATATGCACCGTCGTGGCGGCCAGGCGCAGCCGTAACGCCGCAGCCGCACACTCCATGAATTCCGGCGGAGCAAGCCGCCTCAGTCGCGCGGGACGACCCGACCGCACCGACTGATGTGACACCCGGCAAGAGCGCACAAGGAACATACGGAGAACACAGAGAGACGGGTGTGCGACCGGAAGTCCGGCCGCACACCCGTCTCTTGTACTGCGAATCCTGTACTGCGAAGTGCTTGTGTATCGAAGTGTCCGAGGGGGGACTTGAACCCCCACGCCCGATAAAGGGCACTAGCACCTCAAGCTAGCGCGTCTGCCATTCCGCCACCCGGACAAGGTGTCTGTCGGTCACGTGTGTTTTCCCCGTGGCGACAAGAACAACAATACCAGGGGTTTGCGGCGACCTTCACCCGCATTTGCCGTGGTCAGCGGGTGGCCCCGGCCGAGCGCCGGGGCACTTCCCCTCTCCGCCCCACCGACAGCACGGTGCGTCACCGGACCCCCACAGCCGGTCCCCGGTGACCCGGCGCCGTCACGGGCAGCGGACCACCTGTCCCGCGTACGAGAGATTTCCGCCGAAGCCGAAGAGCAGGACCGGCGCACCGGACGGGATCTCCCTCCGCTCCACCAGCTTGGACAGGGCCATCGGAATGCTGGCCGCCGATGTGTTGCCGGAATCGACCACATCGCGGGCGATCACCGCGTTCACCGCGCCGATCTTCGCGGCGACGGGCTCGATGATCCTCAGGTTGGCCTGGTGCAGCACGACGGCCGCCAGCTCTTCGGGGGTCACGCCCGCCTTCTCGCAGACCTTGCGCGCGATGGGCGGCAGCTGGGTGGTGGCCCAGCGGTAGACGGACTGCCCCTCCTGGGCGAAGCGCGGCGGTGTCCCCTCGATGCGTACGGCGTTGCCCATCCCGGGGACCGATCCCCACAGCACCGGCCCGATGCCGTCCTCCGCGCATGCCTCGACCACGGCCGCTCCGGCGCCGTCCCCGACCAGGACACAGGTGGAGCGGTCGGTCCAGTCGGCGATCTCGGCCATCTTGTCGGCGCCGATCACCAGCGCGCGTTCGGCGGAGCCGGCCCGTACCGCGTGGTCGGCGATGGCCAGGGCGTGGGTGAAGCCCGAGCAGACGACGTTGACGTCCATGGTCGCGGGCGAGCCCATGGCCAGCTTGGCGGCCACCCGCGCCGCCATGTTCGGCGAGCGGTCGATCGCGGTGGAGGTCGCCACGAGCACGAGGTCGACATCGCCGGGCGCGAGCCCCGCGGAGGCGAGCGCCTTGGCTCCGGCCTGGGCAGCGAGTTCGTCGACCGGCTCATCGGGACCGGCGATATGGCGGGTCTTGATCCCCACCCGGCTCCGGATCCATTCGTCGCTGGTGTCGACAAGGGCGGCGACATCGTCATTGGTGAGCACCTTGGCCGGCTGGTAATGGCCGAGTGCGGCGATGCGTGTTCCGGTCATGCCCGGGACCCCTCTGCTGCTGATGTCAGGAGCCCTCCAGTCTCGTTAGCGACTCACCGGTACGACGGCAGGTAAAGCAACAGGATTCGGGCGTCCCACTTGGAGACTTCGGATCACTTCCGGACACCGGGCCGGCACCGAACCGGGGTGCGATACGTAATGTTCCACACCTTTCGTCCGCCGGATGCCCGAGGCCCGGCGACCGGTTTCGCACCGTGCCAGGAGAATGGGAGCGTCGCAGCACCGATCGAAGAGTAGGACTGATCTCCATGGGCCGGGTCACCGAACGCCGCCGCACCATCCGTATCCGGGACGGAGTGGTGACCACCCGCCCCGACACTCTGGTGGCCGAGGAGCCGCTGGAGATCCGGCTGAACGGCAAGGCCCTGGCCATCACGATGCGCACCCCGGGCGACGACTTCGCCCTCGCCGCCGGATTCCTGGTCAGCGAGGGGGTACTCGGCTCGGCGGACGAGCTCCAGTCGATCGTGTACTGCGCGGGTGCCACCGCCGACGGCTCGAACACGTACAACGTGGTGGACGTCAGGCTGGCCCCCGGTGTCGAGCTGCCCGACATCACGCTGGAGCGCAACGTCTACACCACCTCCTCGTGCGGGCTCTGCGGCAAGGCGAGCCTGGACGCGGTCCGCACCACCGCGCGCTTCCCGATCGCCGACAGCCCGCAGGTCCGGGTGGAGCCCGATGTGCTCGCCGTACTCCCCGACCGGCTGCGGGCCGCGCAGCAGGTGTTCGACAGGACCGGGGGGCTGCACGCGGCCGCGCTCTTCACGCCCGAGGGCGAACTGCTCGACATACGTGAGGACGTGGGCCGCCACAACGCGGTGGACAAGCTGGTCGGCCGGGCCCTGCAGAGCGGGCTGCTCCCGCTCTCCCAGGTCGTACTCCTGGTCTCGGGCCGGGCCTCCTTCGAGCTGGCCCAGAAGGCGGTGATGGCGGGGATCCCGGTCCTGGCGGCGGTGTCCGCTCCGTCCTCGCTGGCCGTCGACCTGGCCGCCGAGTCCGGTCTCACCCTGGTCGGTTTCCTCCGCGGCTCCTCCATGAACGTGTACACGGGCGACGGGCGCATCGCCCTGCGCTCCGGCGTCTGAGAGCGGCCGGGCACCCAGGGGCGCGGCGTTCCGGCGGGCGGCCGCGACCGTGTTCCCTGCGCCGGGTGACGGCAGTACGGTCAGGGGCATGACCCGCCAGCCGTCCGCAGCCCAGCGCCGGGCGATCCGCACCGCCGACGCCGAGTCCGGACTGCTCCAGGGTCCTGCGGCGGCCCTGGCCTCGCTGGTCACCCAGGGGCTCGCGCTGCGTCATCCGCGGCCCCCGCACCGGCATTACCTGACGCCTGCCGGACACCGGCTGCGGGAGCGGCTGGCCGCCGAGCCGGTCAGGCTGGTGCCACCGCCGGAACCGGATCAGGCACCGGATCCCGCGCCCAACCCCGCACGGGGCCCCGCACGTGATCACGCACGGAGCCCCGCACCGGTTCGGGACTCGGCGGCCGGGGATCCGCCCGGCGTGTTCCGACCCCGTACCGCGGCCGGAGCGGACCGGAGCTCAGGAGAGAGCCCGCCCGGCCCGGACCCCGTACGGGAGCGTGAGGTGCGCAGCGCGTGGGCCGGCCTGATCGAGATGCGCCGGGTCACCAACCCCGACCACTCGGTGGAGCGGCCGTGCGACTGGGAGCGTACGCATCTGACGCAGGCCGCGGCTCTCGCCCTGGAGGCGGGCTGCTGCCGGGGCTATCTGGTGAGCGAGTCGGCGCAGCCCGAGGCGGTCCGGGTGGACGGGCCGGACGCCTGGGCGTACGCGGAGACGCTGGAGCGTGCGGGCTGGCAGACCTCGGCGCACGCTGACCGGCGGGCGGGCGCGCCCTATCTGCTGGCCTCGCCCCGGCGGGTCTGACCGCACCTGCGACGTGTCCGACCACCTCGGCCGCTCCGGCCGTCCAGGCGGGCCCTGCATCACCGTTCCGTACCGGCCGCCCCGTCCGGCGCGTGCACGATACGGGTGAGCAGCGCGGTGAGCTGTGCCCGCTCCGAGGGGTCGAGCGGGGCGAGCAGTTCGTCGTTGGCGGCGTCGCCCAGCTCCTCCAGGCGGTGCAGCACCGTGCGTCCCGCAGGCGAGATGGCGATCGCGTTCTTCCGCCGGTCCGCCGGATCGGCGGTGCGCGTGACGAGTCCCCCGGCCTGGAGTTCGTTGAGCACCGTGACCATGTCCTTGGGGTCGATGCGTACCGTGCGGCCCAATTCCGCCTGGGACACGGGTCCGAGCGCGGCGACGGCCGTCAGCACCACATGGTGCGGCAGCCGCATCCCCTCCCCCGCGAACGAGTCGGCGAGCAGCCGGTGGCCACGGGCCGCCGCCCGGCCGAGCAGCCAGCTGGGCAGAGCGGTGATCCGGGCGAGCGCGGGAGGGGTGTCGGGCGTCATGGCAGAAGCGTATCGAAAATCATTGGGGCCACCAATGAAAACCGGATACCGTTGGTCCTCCCAACGACATAGACATCTGGAGGCTCCATGCGCCGCGTCCGGTACGACAGCAACGGCGGGCCCGACGTCCTGCGCCTGGAGGACGCGCCCGTCCCCGACCCCGGGCCCGGCGAACTGCTGGTGCGCTCCGAAGCCATCGGCGTGACCCTGCCGGCCGTGAGGAAAGTCCGCGAGGGCACCGCGCCCGCGCATCTGGGCGGGGAGATCGCGGGCACGGTCGTCGCCGTCGGCTCCCAGGTCACGGGCTTCGCGGCCGGCGACCGGGTGACCGGGCTCTGCTTCGCCGACGCCTACGCGGACCTCGCGCTCCTGGCGGAGCCCTTCGCCACCCGGATCCCGGAGCACGCGAGCGCGGTGGACGCCGTGGCCCTGGTGCGCAGCGGGCTGGTGGCGCGCGGGGCACTGCGCGCCGCACGGCCGCACCCCGGGGAATCGGTGCTGGTGACGGCCGCCGCGAGCGGGGTCGGTCATCTGGCGCTCCAGCTCGCCCGGCTCGACGGCGCCGCACGGGTCGTCGCCGCCACCGGGTCGGCGGCGAAGGCCGGGTTCCTGCGCGGGCTCGGCGCCGACGCGGTCGTGACGTACGACGCGGCGGACTGGGGCAAGCCGGTGGACGTCGTCCTGGACGGGGTCGGCGGAGCGCTGCTCACCCCGGCGGTGGCGGCGCTCGCGCCGAACGGGCGGCTGGTGGCGTTCAGTTCGGGTGGTGGCACCCTTCAGGCGTACGACCTGCTGGTGGGCGCCAAGTCGGTCATCGGGTTCCAGATGGCGCTCATCGCCAGGAACGAGCCCGAGCTGTACGCGCGGTGGTGCGCCGAGCTGTGGGAGCTGCACCGCACCGGGCTGCTGCGGACCGCCGTACACGCCGAGGTGCCGCTCGAAGAGGCCGCGCGGGCCCACCGGTTCATCGAATCCCGGGCCAACCTCGGCAAGGTGGTGCTGGTCACGTCATAGCGGTCCGGGCGGATCCGGTCTGCACCGCCTCTTCGGGCAGCGGGTCGCGCGAGCGGCGTTTGGCGATCACCGCGCAGACCATCAGCTGCATCTGGTGGAAGAGCATCAGCGGCAGCACGGCAAGCGACGCCTGCGCACCGAACAGCACACTCGCCATGGGCAGTCCGGCCGCCAGGCTCTTCTTCGACCCGGCGAACTGGATGGCGATCCGGTCACCACGGCCGAAGCCGAGCCGCTTCGCCCCGTACCAGCTCAGGGCGAGCATGACGGCGAGCAGCACCGCCTCGGCCCCCAGCAGCTCCAGCAGCCGGACGAAGCTCACCTGGTGCCAGACGCCGCGGACCATGCCCTCGCTGAACGCGGCGTAGACCACCAGCAGGATCGAGCCCCGGTCGACATAGCCGAGCACCTTCTTGTGCCGTACGAGGAAGCCGCCCACCCAGCGGCGCAGCAGCTGCCCCGCCACGAACGGCACCAGCAGCTGCAGCACGATCTTCAGCAGTGAGTCGGCGGAGAAGCCGCCCCCGCTGCTGCCCAGGACCAGCGCGGCGAGCACCGGGGTGACCACGATGCCGGCGAGCGAGGAGAAGGAGCCCGCACAGATCGCCGCAGGCACATTGCCGCGGGCGATCGAGGTGAAGGCGATCGACGACTGGATGGTCGAAGGCACCAGGCAGAGGAAGAGCAGCCCGTTGTAGAGCGGGGGCGTCAGCACGAAGGGCACGAGCCCCTTGGCCGCGAGGCCGAGCAGCGGGAACGCGACGAAGGTGCAGGCCAGGACCGTGAGATGGAGCCGCCAGTGCTTCAGCCCCTCGACCGCCTCGGCGGTGGAGAGCCGGGCGCCGTACAGGAAGAAGAGCAGGGCCACCGCCCCGGTGGACGCGCCTGTGGCCACATCGGCCGCCGCACCACGGGCCGGCAGCAGCGCTGCCACGGCGACGGTGCCGATCAGCGCCAGGATGTACGGATCGATCGGCAGCCAGGACGGAAGCTGCAACTTACGGCGGCTCATGGTCTCCACTTGCTCTCGGGGCCGGCAGGCACGGCCCTGCCTGTCGTCTGCGCCCTCCCCATGATCTACGGGACGCCCCTCATCGGGAATCCTGCATACCGCTCTGACTGACATCACCATTCGCGATAACCTTGCGGCCATGTACGACCCGGCGCAGCTGCGCACCTTCCTCACCGTGTCGCAGACCCTGAGCTTCACCCAGGCGGCCCACCGCCTCGGGCTTCGCCAGTCGACGGTGAGCCAGCACGTCCGCCGGCTGGAGGACGCGACGGGCCGGACGCTCTTCACCCGGGACACCCACAGCGTGGAGCTGACCGAGGACGGCGAGGCGATGCTGGGCTTCGCCCGTACGATCCTCCAGACGCACGAGCGCGCCGCGGCCTTCTTCGCGGGCACCCGGCCGCGCGGCAGGCTGCGGTTCGGCGCGTCGGAGGACTTCGTCCTGACCAGGCTGCCGGAGATCCTGGAGTCGTTCCGCACCGCGCACCCCGAGGTGGATCTGGAGCTGACCGTCGGCCTCTCCGGCACCCTGCACGAGCTGCTGGCGGCGGGCTCGCTCGATCTGGTGCTCGCCAAGCGGCGCGACGGCCACAGCCACGGCGAGCTGGTCTGGCGCTCCTCGCTCACCTGGATCGGCGCCCCGCGGCTGCGCATCGACCCCGAACGCCCGCTCCCGCTGATCCTCTTCCCGCCGCCCGGCATCACCCGCGCCCGCGCGCTGGAGGTGCTGGAGGAGGACGGCCGCGCCTGGCGCATCGCCTGTACGAGTACCAGCCTGAGCGGGCTGATCGCGGCGGCCCGCGCGGGCCTGGGCATCATGGCGCACACCCGCGGCCTGATCCCGCCCGGCCTCACCCCGGTCCCGGCCCGTGCCGGGCTGCCCGACCTGGGTGACGTGGACTTCGTCCTGCTGCACGGCCGTACGGGCGGCAGCGCCCAGGAGGCCGCCGACGCACTGGCCTCGTCGATCCTGGCGGGCGCCGACCGGCTGCACCGGCAGGTCTAGCCACCGGCAGGTCCGGCCGGCAGGTCCGGCGGGCAGATCCAGCCGGGAGGTCCGGGCAGGAGGCCCGGCCAGGAGGTCCGGCTAGGAGACCGTGCGGCCGGTGGGCCGTTCCTCGTACTTGAGCTGCTTGACCCGGCGCAGCATCGGTGTGCACTCCACGTGCTGGACCCCGTCCAGCCGGCCGAGGCGGGCGCTCACATACGCGTACAGCTCAGGGGTGTCGCGGCAGACCACCACAGCGAACAGATTGCACGGCCCCGAGACGGCGCTGGCGGTGGCCACTTCCCGGTGGGTGGCCAGTGCCCGGCCGACGGCGTCGAGGGCGGCCGGCGCCGCGGTGATCCACAGCAGGGCCGCGATGCCGTACCCGAAGTGCTCGGAGTCGAACTGCACATCGATGAAGAGCGTGCCCGAGCTCAGCAGCTGGTCCAGCCTGCGGCGCACCGCCGACTCCGAACGCCCGGTGGCCTTCCGCAGTTCGGCGAAGGTGGCCCGGCCGTCCCGTTCGAGCGCGGTGACCAGCGGCTCGTCGTCCGCGGTGATACCCGATTCCCTGCCGCCGGGGACTCTGCCGCCGGGGTCGGCCGTCCCGCAGGTCCCGGACGGGCGCAGCGCCGCCACCTGGGCGTCGGTGAGGGCGCGGCTCTTGCCGAGCCAGCCGGCCGGGCCGCCGTAGAAGCGGTGCAGCAGCTGGTGGGCCCTGATCTCGGTGATGCTCGGGGTGCGCGGCAGCTTCCCGAGGAGCAGCTCCTCGTGTTCGCCGCGGGTGCGCGCGCTGGTCTGGCCGACCACCTCCGTACCGCCCGATGTGAGCCCGATCCAGGCGGTGTCGGGACGGCGGGCCAGCGCCCTGGCGATCGAGTCGGCGGCGTCCGGCGCGCAGCGCAGCCGGAGCATCCAGGTGTCCTGGCCGAGGCTCGCCGCATCGCGCACCCCCACCACGCGCATCCCGCCCTCGGTGTGCAGCCGCCGGTAGCGGCGGGCGACCGTCTGGTCGGACACGCCGAGTACGGCCGCGAGCCGGCTGAACGAGGCGCGGGCGTCCACTTCGAGCCCGTGCAGCAGCTGGAGGTCGAGCTCGTCGAAGTCATGCGATTCCACGGATTTCCTCCTGCTGATGTCGGGTTCCGGCGAATTCCTCGCCACGGTTAGGGGATCCCGCCGTCCACCGCCGATCGTACGGGTGACCGGAAACAGTACGGACGGCCTGCCGTGGCACACGGCACACAGGGAGAGAACGAATGCGTAAGTGGGGGCCGCTCATAGCGGTCTGTCTGGGCACCTTCATGCTGCTGCTCGATGTGACCATCGTGATCGTGGCGCTGCCCGACATGGCCGGTTCGCTGAATGCCTCGCTGTCCGATCTCCAGTGGGTGATCGACATCTACGCGCTGGCGCTCGCCGCGCTGCTGCTCGGCGCCGGGGCGGCGGCCGATGTGACCGGGCGGCGCAGGCTGTACGCGGCGGGCACCGCGCTGTTCGCGCTGGCCTCGCTGGCCTGCGGTCTCTCGACGAGTCCGGGGATGCTGATCGCGATGCGCGGCCTTCAGGGGGTGGGCGGCGCCGCCATGTTCGCGACGACACTCTCGCTGCTCGGCGCCGCCTACCAGGGGCGGGACCGCGGTGTCGCCCTCGGCGTGTGGGGCGCGGTGAGCGGCGCGGCCGCGGCGATCGGGCCGGTGCTCGGCGGGGTGCTGACGCAGTCGCTGGACTGGCGGTGGATCTTCTTCGTCAATCTGCCGGTGAGTGCGGCGGCCATCTGGATCACGCTGCGTACGGTCACCGAGTCGCAGCGGCAGACCGACCGGAAGGTCGACTGGGCCGGGACCGCGGCCTTCGCGGTGTTCGCCGGGGCCCTGACGTTCGCCGTGGTCCGCGCGGACACCGTGGGCTGGACGTCCGGACGTACCGGGGCCGCCGTGGCGGTCGCGGTGGTGGCACTGGCCGCGTTCGTGGTCGTCGAGCGGCGCGCCGCCCATCCGCTGCTCGACCTCGGGCTGCTGCGCCGCCCGTCGTTCGCCGTGGTGATGGTGGGTGCGCTGGCGTTCAACGCGGCCGCCTTCGGTGTGCTGCCGTACACCTCGATCTGGCTCCAGACGCTGCTCGGGATGAGCCCGGTGCGTGCGGGGCTCGCCGTACTGCCGCTGGCCGTGGCCTCGTTCGTGGTGGCTGCGGTCGGCGGGCGGCTGCTGCACGGCAGGTCGCCCCGGCTGGTGATCGGCGGCGGGCTCGTCCTCATCGGTGCCGGGGCGCTGGCCCAGGGCACGCTGGACGCGGGGTCGGACTGGACGGGTCTGTCGGCCGGTCTGGTGCTGGCCGGGATCGGGGTCGGCCTGGTGTCGCCCGCGCTGGCGGGTGCGGCGCTCGCCTCCGTACCGCCGCGGAACGCGGGGATGGCGGGTGGCGCGGTCAACACCTTCCGCCAGCTCGGGTTCGCGCTGGGCGTCGCGGTGTTCGGCACTGTGCTCACCTCCCGGATGGAGGGTGCGCTGCCCGGCCCCTCCGCGCAGGCGCACACCGCGGCCCATGTGCTGGCGGGCGGCGGGGCGTCCGCGCTGCGTTCCCGCCTGCCGGATGCCACGCTGCACGGCGCGTTCGCCTCGGGGCTGAACGGCGCCGCGCTCGTCGCGGGCATCCTGGGCCTGGTGGCCGGAGTCGCGGTACTGGCCTTCCTGCGGCCCGCCCCCGCCGAGCGTCCGCCGGTACGCGCCGACGAGCCGGCGGTCGCCGCTGCCCGGTAACGGCGTACGGCTGACGGCGTACGGCTGACAGCGTCCCGGTAACGGCGGGACGGACACGGAGGGTGCTCGCACAGAGTGTGCGGGCACCCTCCGTGTCTTCCGGCGTCATCCGGTGTCTTCCGACGGCCTCCCGCCGCCCTTCCGCACCGGGTGACCGCCCGCGATCACAGAGGGATCACAGCCGCGTCACAGGACGCTGCCGTCCACGGAATGCCAGGCGCTCCCCATGCTCCGCAGGTCACAGGGGTTGGGCGGCCTCCGTGCCTTCTCCGTACAGATTCGGTGGAGATTCCACCTCGCGGAACTTACCGTTCGGTCAGGAGGGTGCCCAACGCTTCGCCATCTGGGTACATTTCACCTGCCGAGCCCCCACAGAGCCTCGCGATACCCCCACAAACCGGTCATCGGAGCCCTCTCCCGCCGGATCGCACGGTGGGGTAGCGTCACGGCGCTGTGCGGAGCGTCACATAGGAGCAGGTCATTTTGCGCGAGTTCACTGTCCCACCCATAGTGACGGCGCCCCAGGTCGGCGGACTGGCGGACGTCGTGTTCGAGCACGCCGACGACGACCCCCACCGGCCCGCCCTCGGCCGGAAGGAGAACGGGCGCTGGTACGACATGTCGTCCGGCGAGTTCCGGGACCAGGTCATGGCGCTCGCCAAAGGGCTGCTCGCCGACGGAGTGCGGTTCGGCGACCGGGTGGCGATCATGTGCCGTACCCGCTACGAGTGGACGCTCTTCGACTTCGCCCTCTGGGCCGTGGGCGCCCAGCCGGTGCCCGTGTACCCGACCTCCTCCGCCGAGCAGGTCTTCTGGATGCTGTACGACTCCGAGGTCAGCGCGTGCATGGTGGAGCACGAGGACCACGCCATGACCATCGGCTCGGTGATCGACCGGCTGCCCGCCCTGCGCAGACTCTGGCAGCTGGACGCGGGCGCGCTGGAGGAACTCCTCGAAGCGGGCGCCGGCATCGAGGACGAGGTGGTGCACCGCCACCGGCAGGCCGTGACACCCGAATCGGTCGCCACCGTCATCTACACCTCGGGCACCACCGGCCGCCCCAAGGGCTGTGTGATCACCCACGCCAATCTGATGTACGAGGCCGACACCATGGTCGCCCGCTGGGAGCCGGTGTTCCGCTCCAAGCGCGCCGAGACCTCGTCCACCCTGCTCTTCCTGCCGCTCGCCCATGTCTTCGGCAGGATGGTCGAGGTCGCCGCCATCCGCGGCCGGGTGAAGCTGGGCCACCAGCCTGAGCTCGCGGCCCGCGCGCTGCTGCCCGATCTGGCCGCCTTCCGGCCGACGTTCATCCTCGCCGTGCCGTACATCTTCGAGAAGGTCTTCAACGCCGCGCGCCGCAAGGCCGAGACCGAGGGGAAGGCCGGCCCCTTCGACAAGGCCGTCGAGGTGGCGGTGCGCTACGCGGAGGCCATGGAGCACAAGGCGTTCGGTCTCGGTCCGGGCCCGTCGGCCGGCCTGCGGATGCAGCACCAGTTCTTCGAGAAGGTCGTCTACGCGAAGGTGCGCGACGCGATGGGCGGCCGTGTGCGGCACGCGATGTCCGGCGGTTCGGGGATGGACCGGCGCCTCGGGCTGTTCTACGAGGGCGCCGGCGTCTCGATCTACGAGGGCTACGGGCTCACCGAGTCGACGGCGGCGGCCACCGCCAACCCGCCCGAGCGCACCCGCTACGGCACGGTCGGCCAGCCGATCCCCGGCTCCACCGTGTACATCGCCGACGACGGCGAGGTGTGGGTGAGCGGCCGGAACGTCTTCGGCGGGTACCTCAACTCCCCCAAGGCGACCGACGGCGTACTGCACGAAGGCTGGCTCTCCACCGGCGACCTGGGCTCGCTGGACGACGACGGCTATCTCACGATCACCGGCCGCAAGAAGGAGATCCTGGTGACCTCCGGCGGCAAGAGCGTCTCGCCGAGCGGTCTGGAGGAGCGCGTACGGGGCCATCCCCTGATCGCGCAGTGCCTGGTCGTCGGCAACGACCGGCCGTACATCGCGGCGCTCGTCACGCTCGACCAGGAGGCGGTCGCGCACTGGCTCTCCCTGCACGGCAAACCGTCGATGACCCCGGCCGCCCTGGTGCGCGATCCGGATCTGGAGACGGAGGTACGGCGGTCCGTCGTGGCGGCCAACACCCTGGTCTCGCAGGCCGAATCGATCCGGACGTTCCGGATCCTCGCCCACCAGTTCTCCGAGGAGCACGGCCTGCTCACCCCGTCGCTGAAACTCAAGCGCAAGGCGATCGAGACGGCGTACAGCGAAGAGGTCGAGGCCCTCTACCGCTGAGAACGGGCCGACCGCGCCGCCGCAGGACCGGGGCGACGGGAATGGGCCGCGCCGTGTGATCGTTGACCCTTGACGTATCAACCGATGACGTACTCACCACCACGCACCAAGAGGAGTCGACCGCTCGTGAGCAAGGTCCCCTTCATCACCCTCAACAACGGCGCCCGGATGCCGCAGCTCGGCTTCGGGGTCTGGCAGGTCGCCGACGACGAGGCCACGAAGGCCGTCGGCACCGCGCTGGAAGCCGGATACCGCAGCATCGACACCGCTGCGATCTACGGCAACGAGGAGGGCACAGGGAAGGCGCTCGCCGCATCGGGAATCGCCCGTGACGAACTCTTCGTCACCACGAAGCTCTGGAATGCCGAGCAGGGTTACGACTCGACCCTGCGCGCCTTCGACACCTCGCTGTCCAAGCTGGGCCTCGACTACGTCGACCTGTATCTGATCCACTGGCCGGTCCCCTCCAAGGACGCCTACGTGGACACGTACAAGGCGTTCGAGAAGATCCACGCCGACGGCCGCGCGAAGACCATTGGTGTCTCCAACTTCCTGCCGGAGCACCTGGAGCGGCTGCTGGGCGAGACCTCCGTGGTCCCCGCCCTCAACCAGATCGAGCTCCACCCGCAGCTGCAGCAGACCGAGTCGCGCGCGTTCCACGCGGAGCACGGCATCCACACGGAAGCCTGGTCCCCGCTCGGCCAGGGCAAGGGGCTCCTCGAGGTTCCGACCCTCGTCGCCATCGCGCAGAAGCACGGCCGCAGCGCCGCCCAGGTGGTGCTCCGCTGGCATCTGCAGACCGGCAATGTGGTCATCCCCAAGTCCGTGACCCCGTCGCGGATCAAGGAGAACATCGACGTCTTCGGCTTCGAGCTGGACGCCGACGACCTGGCGGCCATCGCCGCGCTCGACGAGGGCAAGCGACTGGGCGCCGACCCGGCCACCATGAAGCTCGGCGTCTGACCCCGCCGTCCCGCGAGCCCGTACGGTGGCGCCGCCCGGTGTGTGCCGGGCGGCGCCGTCGTGTGTGCGGGGGCCGGTGTGCGGCCCGGGTGCGGCATCGCGCTGCGGGCGCCCTCTCAGCCCGCGCCGTGCCCGGTGGCCGCGTCCTCGACCCGGCGGGCCAGCTCGAAGTCCTTGGCGGTGACCGCGCCGCCCGCGTCATGGGTGTGCACGCTCAGCGCCACCGTGTTGTATCCCAGGGTCAGTTCGGAGTGGTGCCCCAGCTCCTCCTGGATCTGCGCGATGTGGACGACCATCGCGGTGGCGGCGAAGTGTCCGGGAAACCGGTAGGAACGGGCGATCCGGTCGCCGTCCAGGGACCAGCCGGGCAGCTCGCGCAGCCGGTCCTCGGTCTCTTGGCGCGTCAGCGGTTCCGCGGGCATGTACGGGACTCCTTCCGGAAGACTGTCCGCCCGACGTTACGGTCTGGGGATGACAACTGTCGCTCTCGACACCGGAGTGGGGCCGCTGCTGCGCGACTGGCGCAGACAGCGCCGGGTCAGTCAGCTGGAGCTGGCCCTGCGGGCCGACTCGTCGGCCCGCCACATCAGCTTCATCGAGACGGGCCGCGCCCGCCCCAGTGAGGAGATGGTGCTGCGCCTGGCCGAGCACCTGGACGTACCCGTCCGGGAGCGCAACGCCCTGCTCCTCTCGGCCGGCTACGCGCCGCGGTACGCGGAGACCATGCTCGACGACCCCTCGATGAGCGCGCTGCACGAGGGGCTCCACCAGCTTCTGCGGGGATACGAACCGTATCCGGCGCTGGTCGTCGACGGGCAGTACGACGTCGTCGCCGCCAACAGCGGGATCGCGATGCTGCTGGAAGGGGTGCCGGAGCGGCTGCTCGCGCCCCCGCTCAACGCGATGCGGCTCACGCTGCACCCCACCGGGCTCGCCCCGCGGATCCGCAACCTCCGGGAGTGGCGGGGCCATCTGCTGCACCAGATGAAGCGCCAGCTGGCACTGGCACGCTCCGACGCACTGCGTGAGCTGTACGAGGAAGTGGCCGCCTATCCGCTTCCCGCGTCGCCCGCGCCCGCATCGGCATCGGAGGAGGAGGGGCGGGCGGGTCAGGTGCCGGGTTCCGTGCCGCGGTTCGCGCTGCCGCTGGAGATCGAACACGACGGACTGGTGCTGTCCTTCGTGTCGTCCATCTCCACCTTCAACACCCCCATGGATGTGACCGTGGCCGAGCTGGCGATAGAGACGTTCCTGCCGGCCGATCCCGCGACGGTCGCCTATCTGCGGTCCCTGGCCGCCTGACCGGAGAGAGCGGTCCGGGAGCAGCCGTCCGGAGAAGGCCCCGAGGCCCCTGAGACCCCGAGGGCCTAAGGCACCTGGCGCAGATACAGGGCGCCGCAGCTGTGGCAGAAGGGCTGGCTGCCGTCGGTCCCCCAGGCGTCCGTCGACTGCTTGGGAGCGGACGGGTCGAGTTCCCGCCCGCACAGCGCGGTCGTCTCCCGGATGTGCGCGATGTGCCAGTACTCCACCCTGGGGTGCTCGTCCGAGGGCGACGAGCCCTCCTGGAGATGGGCCTGCATGACGTATTCCATGGCCGCCTCCTCACCCCTCATTCTCCCACCCCGGTAAAGGGATCGGCATGAGGAGAGTTGTCCACAGGGCCGTCGCCGTCCGGGGCCGGGTCGCATATGCTTCGGCGCGATACGGCGCCCCATCACCCGCGCCGTCCGGGGTGGGGGTGGAGTGTGTCCGAGATGCCGGTGACCGCTTCGGCACGGGCTGTGGTGCCCGCGGCCAGAAACCGGCAGCAGCTCCTGACGGCGACGGGCGAGTCCGTCGGCGACATCGAGGCGGTCCTGCTGCTGGTCGAGGACGACGCCGGGGACGCGCTGCTCGTCGAGGAAGTGCTGGCCGACAGCGATCTGGACTCCCCGGTCAGCTGGTGCAAGACGCTGGCCGCGGCCCAGCAGTTCCTGCGGACCTGCCGTACCCCGGTGTGTGTGCTGCTCGATCTGCATCTGCCGGACGTCCAGGGGCTCGACGCCGTCACCCGTATCGTCGGCGCGGCCCCCGATGTGGCGATCGTGGTGCTCACCGGTCTCGCCGAGGGCGACGCCGGGCTGGCCGCCGTCGCGACCGGCGCGCAGGACTACCTGGTCAAGGACCGGCTCGACCCGGAGTCGCTGAGCCGCGCCGTCCGCTACGCCCTCCAGCGCAAGCAGGTCGAGCAGTCGGCCGCTGCCCTCCAGGTCAACCGGCTGATGGCCGAGGAGAACGCCAGGCTGGAGCGGGGGCTGCTGCCGGTGCCGCTGCTGCGCGGGCGCGACTTCGAGGCCGTCGCGCGCTACACCCCGGGCCGGGCCCACGGGCTGCTCAGCGGCGACTTCTACGACGTGGTGCAGACCGCCGACCAGACCGTGCACGCGGTGATAGGCGATGTCTCGGGCCACGGGGCGGCCGAGGCGGCCCTCGGGGTGTGTCTGCGGGTCGCCTGGCGTACCGCCGTGCTGTGCGCGATGGAGCATCTGGAGCAGATCAGGCTGCTGGAGGAGATCCTGGTCGCCGAGCGCTCCGATCCGAGCATTTTCGCCACGGTGACCTCGCTGGTCTTCCCGCCGGGCGGCCGCACCGTCCGCGTCACCCGGGCCGGGCACCCCGGGTTCCTCGTCCGGCACGGCGCCGAGGTCGGCTGGGCCGAACCGGGCGGCGGGATGGCCCTGGGTCTGGTGCCGGGCGCCGCCCGCTGGACGGAGACCGAGCTGCCGCTGCCCGGCGGCGGGCAGGTCGTGCTCTTCACCGACGGGCTGTTCGAGGGCCGCACCGGTGCGGAGTCCCGGCTCGGTGAGACGGGGCTGCTGGATCTCGCCCGAAGACACGGGGCACTCCCCGCCGCCGGGTTCGTCGACGCGCTGGTCCGCGGCGCCACCGAGGGGGCAGCGCCCTACGGAGGGCTCGCGGACGACGTGGCCGTCCTGCATCTGGGATGGGGGGCCGGCTCACCATGAGCAGTCAGACCGTCAGCGGCGGACACAGCGGCGGCAACCACAACGATACCGGCACGGCCCCTGACGACGCGGACCTCTCCTGTGACCTGTCGGCGGAATCCCCCGCGCGACGACGGCCGGGCTTCCGGTCCCGCCTCTCGGTACAGGACTGGGTCCGTCTGATCCTCGCCGGATTCGTGGTCGTGGTCTGCGGCTGCACCGCGGTCGGCGGGGTCTTCCTCGCCCGTACCAACGACCGGACCACCGCACTCGTCGACCACATCCAGCCGGCCCGTTCCGCCGCCTTCCAGCTGCAGAAGGCCCTGCTCGACCAGGAGACGGGGGCCCGCGGCTATGCGCTCAGCGGTGACGAGTCCTTCCTCGAACCGTACGAGCAGGGCATCCGCGACGAGCGGGTGTACCGCGCCAGGGTCGGCGCGTTCACCGGAACCGGGCGCCCGTACGGACCTGACGTGGACCGGATACGGCTGGCCGCTCAGAAGTGGCGCAGCGAGCAGGCGGAGCCGCTGATCGCCGCCGTACGGGCCAAGGGTCCCGGCGCGGCGTCGGGAGAGCGGGTCGCGCGCAGCAAGTCGGCCTTCGACGCGCTGCGGGCGGACATGGCCGTGCAGCAGCGGCACATCGAGGCCGACGGGGTGCGGGCCAGGGCCGGGCTCGACGCGTCCCGGCATACCCAGAACCGGGTACTGATCGCCCTGCTCGTCGCCTTCGCGCTGGTGGTGGTCACCCTCAGTGTGCTGCTGCACCGGATCGTGGGCCGGCCGCTGTACGCGCTGCGCACCTCGTCCGAGACCGTGCGCGGCGGGGAGTTCCACCACCGGATCGACATCGGGGGTCCCGCCGATGTGCGGGCTGTCGGAGCGGCCGTCGAGGACATGCGGCGGCGGCTCGCCGACGAGCTCGGCGACTCCCTGGAGCGCGAGACACTGCTGGCCGGGCAGACCGAGGAGCTGCGGCGGTCCAACTCGGAGCTGGAACAGTTCGCCTATGTGGCGTCGCACGACCTCCAGGAGCCGCTGCGCAAGGTCGCCTCGTTCTGCCAGCTGCTGGAGAAGCGGTACGGCGACGAGCTGGACGACCGGGGCAAGCAGTACATCGACTTCGCGGTCGACGGCGCCAAGCGGATGCAGGTGCTCATCAACGACCTGCTCACGTTCTCCCGGGTGGGCAGGGTCCTCGACGACAGCCGGCAGACCGTCTGCCTCGACACCTCGCTCGACCGGGCGCTGGCCAATCTGGCGCTGGTGACGGAGGAGTCGGGGGCGACCCTCGTACGGAAGGATCCGCTGCCCGAAATCACCGGTGAGCCCACGTCGCTGGTCATGCTCTGGCAGAACCTGATCGGCAACGCGGTCAAGTTCCGCCGGGCCGGCCATCCATCGGTCGTCACCGTCGGCTGCACCGCCGAGGGCGACAGCTGGCATGTGACCGTCGCGGACAACGGCATCGGTGTCGTACCGGAGTTCGCGGAGAAGATCTTCGTGATCTTCCAGCGGCTGCACGCACGGGACGAGTTCGAGGGGACGGGCATCGGGCTCGCGCTCTGCCGGAAGATCGTCGAGTTCCACGGCGGCCGGATCTGGCTGGACGCGTCGGTGACCGAGGGCGCGTGCATCCACTTCACGCTCCCGGTGAACCCCGGCCCCGCCGCCGTCGCGAGCGGCCACCCCACCACCACAACAACAGCCACTGCCACTGCCACTGCCACTGCCACTGCCCAGGGAGACACCGCGTGAACACCCCGCTCCAGCCCATCGAGGTCCTGCTCGTGGAGGACGACCCGGGCGATGAGCTGATGACGCGTGAGGCGTTCGCGGACAACAAGATCGGCAACACGCTCCATGTGGTGCGGGACGGCGAGGAAGCGCTGGACTTCTTCTACCGGCGCGGCGCCCACACCTCAGCGCCGCGTCCGGATCTGGTGCTGCTCGATCTGAACCTGCCCAAGTACGACGGCCGGCAGGTGCTCGAACAGGTCAAGTCGGACCCGGAGCTCTGCGACATCCCGGTCGTGGTGCTGACGACGTCGTCGGCCGAGGAGGACATCCTGCGCAGCTACCGGCTGCACGCCAACGCCTATGTCACCAAGCCGGTCGATCTGGAGCAGTTCATGTCGGCGGTGCGCCAGATCGACGACTTCTTCCTCACGGTGGTGCGCCTCCCGCACCGGATGTGACCGGCCGGCCCTGCGGGCGGCTACTTGTTCTCCAGCTGGAGGTTCAGCTCCTTCTCCTGGTCACCGAGCGCCTCGCCCTGCTCCTCCACGGAGAAAGCGGTGCCCAGCGCGGCCCGCACCACGTCCACGGCGTGGTAGCCGCCCTGCACGGTGGCGGTGACCGGTGCGGACAGGCCGGCGCCGCTGAGCGGTCCCGGGTCCGTGTCCGGCACGTCGAAGGACGCCGTCCACACGGTCGGCCGGCCGGGGATCTCGGTGTGAGGTGCGTTCCCGGACGCACGGTCGCTGGAGAAGGCCGACCGCAGCGCACCGAAGACGGCCGCCGCGTCCTCCTTCGAGTGGCCGGTGAGCGCCACCGTGACGAGCGTGTCCTGGTTCTCCGTGTCGGCCATCGTGCTCACTTTCCTTGCTGGATCGCGGATCTGGATCGCGGGTGTGAATCGCGGGCGTGAATCGCGGGCGTGGACCGCATGCGTACGGCAGACGGGCAACGGGTCACTCGCCGGGGTCGGCGCCGTGCCAGACGGTCGTGATGTTGCAGAACTCGCGGATGCCGTGGGCGGCGAGTTCCCGCCCGTACCCGGAGCGCTTGACCCCGCCGAAGGGCAGGGCCGGATGGGAGGCGGTCATGCCGTTGAAGAAAACACCTCCCGCTTCGAGATCCCGTACGAACAGATCCACTTCCCCGTTGTCCCGGGTCCAGACGTTGGAACTCAGACCGAACGGAGTGTCGTTGGCCACCCGCACCGCCTCATCCGCGCTCGCCACCCGGTAGAGGGTCGCCACCGGGCCGAACGCCTCCTCGCGGTGGATCCGCATCTCGGTGGTGATGCCCATCAGGACGGTGGGTGAGTAGAACCAGCCGCGGTCGGCGCCCTCGGGCCGCCCGCCGCCGCAGAGCGCGGTCGCTCCCCTGCGTACGGCGTCGTCGACCAGCTCCTCCAGGTCACTGCGGCCCTGCTCGGTGGCGAGCGGTCCGACATCGGTCGACTCGTCCTGCGGGTCGCCGACCTTCAGTGCGGCCATCCGGGTGGTGAACTCCTCGGTGAACGCGTCATAGACATCCGTATGGACGATGAAGCGCTTGGCGGCGATACAGGACTGCCCGTTGTTCTGCACCCGGGCCGTCACCGCGGTCCGCGCGGCCCGCTCGATGTCGGCCGACGGCATCACGATGTACGGATCGCTGCCGCCCAGCTCCAGGACGGTCTTCTTGACCTCGTCGCCCGCCACGGCCGCGACAGAGCGGCCGGCGGGTTCGCTGCCGGTGAGGGTGGCCGCGGCCACCCGGGGGTCGCGCAGGACCGCCTCGACCGCGCCGGACCCGATCAGCAGCGTCTGGAAGCAGCCCCGCGGGAACCCGGCACGCTCGAAGAGTTCCCCCAGGTAGAGGGCGGTCTGCGGCACGTTCGACGCATGCTTGAGCAGGCCGGTGTTGCCGGCCATCAGCGCGGGCGCGGCGAACCGTACGACCTGCCAGAGCGGAAAGTTCCACGGCATGACGGCCAGGACGACGCCCAGCGGACGGTAACGGGCGTACGCGCGGTCGGCGCCGGAGTCCTCGGCATCGGCCCGGGCCGGGTGCTCGTCGGCCAGCAGCTCGGCCGCGTGCCTGGCGTACCAGCGCATCGTCCTGACGCACTTGGCGGCCTCGGCGCGGGCGGCGGCGACCGGCTTGCCCATCTCGGTGGTCATCGTGCGGGCGATGTCCTGCTGCTCGCTCTCCAGCAGATCGGCGGCGCTGTTCAGCAGCCGGGCCCGCTCGGCGAACTCGGTGGTGCGGTACGCGCGGAACGCGGCGTGGGCAGCCACGAGGCGCCGTTCGATCTCGTCGGCGCCGAGCGCGTCGAAGGTCCGGAGCGTTTCACCGGTGGCGGGGTTCACCGTGGCGATGGGCATGGGTGGGTCCTCCTCGTACTCGCCCCTCCGACCTTCGCGCGCCCGGCCCCCGGCCGCAACGCGGGCGGCGCACGCCCTGATCCATCCGGCGGCCCCACATGGTTCGCGCCGCGAACCGTCGAACCTATGCTGGCCCGATGGCGATGATCAAGAGTGAGGAGCCGATGGGGATCGCGGCCGCGCTGGTGCGGACGTCGTTCCTGGTGCAGGCCGTGTACACGGAAGCCAGCCGGGAGTACGGACTGCCCGTGCAGCAGGCCCAGTTGATCTGCGTTCTGATGACTCAGCCGCGTGGCATGGGAGAACTGAGCACCATGCTGGGCCTGGAGAAGTCCAGCCTGACCGGTCTCGTCGACCGGGCGGAGCGGCGCGGTCTGGTGTGCCGGGAGCCGGATCCGCTGGACCGGCGCGCGGTGCGGGTCGCGCTGTCCGCCGAGGGCGCCCGGGTGTCCGGCGACTTCTACGCCGACGCGAGCGCGCGGATGGAGGCACTGGCCGACACGGTGGGCCCGGCGGAGCGCGACCGCCTCGCGGCGGCGCTGGGGCGGCTGGTGCGGAGCAACGAGGTGCCGCTGGTCTTCATGGAGCCGAAGCAGCAGACGGGGACGCCCACGGCCTGACGGCAGGCCGTTCGGCCCCGGGCTGCGCGACGGCGGGCCGTTCGGCCGTGGGCGGGCGACAGCGGGTCGGCCGAGCGGCGAGGCGGGCGGGCGTCAGCGGACCGGGCGGGCGACGGTTCGGGCACGCGACGTCGGCCGGGCGGGCACGCGGCGGCGGGCCGGGCGGCCGCACGGCGGTTCGGGCGCGCGACGTCAGACCGGGCCGGCGAGTTGTCTGAACAAGTCGGGGGAAGACTGCCCGGAATCGGCCGAGTTGTTCGCTCCAAATGCCATGTTCCGTCACTCGCCTGTCACCAGCTCTTCCCTTTCACCCCGTCATCTGGGAAGACTCGACTGGATCATTCCCCTCACATCGCGAGAGGTCCCCCTCCACATGCCTCAGTTCAATCGCCGCCGCTTCCTTCAGATCGCGGGCGCGACCGCGGGCTTCTCGGCCCTGTCGAACAGCATCGACCGCGCCGCCGCCATCCCCGCGAAGCGCAGCTCGGGAACGATCGAGGACGTCGAGCACATCGTCGTCCTGATGCAGGAAAATCGTTCGTTCGACCACTACTTCGGTGCCATGAAGGGCGTCCGCGGCTTCGGCGACCCCCGCCCGGTGACCCCGGTGGACGGCAAGCCGGTCTGGTACCAGTCGGACGGCGCCAAGGACGTTCTGCCCTACCACCCGGACGCCGAGGACCTCGGGATGAAGTTCATCGCCGGTCTCGACCACGACTGGGCCGGCGGCCACCAGGCGTGGAACCAGGGCAAGTACAACCAGTGGATCCCGGCCAAGACCGCCGGCACAATGGCCCATCTGAACCGCGAGGACATCCCGTTCCACTACGCGCTGGCCGACGCGTTCACGGTGTGCGACGCCTACCACTCGTCGTTCATGGGGGCCACCGACCCCAACCGCTACTACCTGTGGTCGGGGCACGTCGGCAACGACGGCAAGGGTGGCGGCCCGGTGCTCGGCAACGCCGAGGCCGGGTACGACTGGACGACGTACCCGGAGCGCCTGGAGCAGTCAGGGGTCTCCTGGAAGATCTACCAGGACATCGGTGACGGCCTGGACAAGAACGGTTCCTGGGGCTGGATCGACGACGCCTACCGCGGCAACTACGGCGACAACTCGCTGCTGTACTTCAACAAGTACCGCAACGCCAAGGCCGGGGACCCGCTGTACGACAAGGCGCGCACCGGCACGAACGCCAAGAACGGCGACGGCTTCTTCGACCTGCTCCGCGCCGACGTGAAGGCGGACAAGCTCCCCCAGATCTCCTGGGTGGTCGCCCCGGAGGCGTTCTGCGAGCACCCCAACTGGCCCGCCAACTACGGCGCCTGGTACGTCTCCCAGGTACTGGACGCGCTGACGTCGAACCCGGAGGTGTGGAGCAAGACCGCGCTCTTCGTCACCTACGACGAGAACGACGGCTACTTCGACCACGCCGTCCCGCCGTTCCCGCCCGCCTCCGCCGACCGGGGCCTGTCCACGGTGGACACCTCGCTCGACTACTTCCCCGGCGACGCCAGTTACGGCGCGGGGCCCTACGGACTCGGCCAGCGCGTCCCGATGACCGTCGTCTCCCCCTGGAGCACCGGCGGCTACGTCTGTTCCGAGGTCTTCGACCACACGTCGGTCATCCGCTTCATGGAGCGCCGCTTCGGTGTGTCGGAGCCGAACATCTCGCCCTGGCGGCGCGCCATCTGCGGTGACCTGACCTCCGCCTTCGACTTCGGTCTGCAGAACACCAAGCCGGCCACCCTGCCCGACACCGACGGTTTCCGGCCGCCGGACAACAAGCGGCACGACAGCTACGTACCCAAGGCGCCCGCCGACCCGGCGCTGCCCAAGCAGGAGGCGGGGTCGCGGCCGTCGCGCCCGCTGCCGTACGCCCCGCTGGTGGACGGTGCAGCGGCGCCGTCCGACGGCAAGTTCACGCTCACCTTCAGCGGCGGCGTGCACGCCGGGGCCTGCTTCACGGTGACATCGGCCAACCGCGGCGACGGGCCGTGGACGTACACCGCCGAGGCCGGAAAGACGCTCTCGGACACCTGGAACACGTCCTACTCCAAGGGGTCCTACGATCTGTCCGTGTTCGGCCCGAACGGCTTCCTCCGTACGTTCAAGGGCCCCGGCTCCACCGCGGGCCCCGAGGTGACCGCCCGCCACCGCGCGGGCGACGGCTCGGTCGAGCTGACGCTGACCAACGCGGGCGCCGCCGACTGCCATCTCACCGTCACCAACGCGTACGGCGGCAAGAGCGAGACCTTCACGGTCCGCAAGGGGAAGACCGTGGTGCACACGGTGGACCTGCGCTCGACTCAGCGGTGGTACGACCTGACCGTGGTCTCGGACCTGGACAGCGGCTATCTGCGGCGGCTTGCCGGACATGTCGAGAACGGCAGGCCCGGGGTGAGCGACCCGGCGATCATCACCGGCTGACCGCCACCGGTGCCGGGTCCCGTCGGCCGGGGCCCGGCACCGGGACGCGCCGCCGGCACTCGGCACCCGGACGCCCCACCCGGACGCCCCACCAGCGCTCGGCACCCGGACGCGCCACCGGGCCCCGGCGGCTCCCGGGTCGGTCAGGCCGCTGCGTCGGGCGTGGTGTGGGGCGTGGTGTGGGGCGTGGTGTGGGGCGTGGCGCCGTCCGGCACCGGGGCGGCCGGGACCACCGGGCCGCCACCGAGCGGCACCTGCGGCCCCTCGCACTCGGACAGCCAGCGCCGCAGGACGCCGTGCACCCGCTCGGCGCCGACCAGCTCCTGGCCCTCGTCCACCGGTGCCGAGAGGTCGAGCGGCGCCAGCAGGAAGGGCGCCGACTGCTCACCGCCGAGGCCGCCGTGCGAGCCGATCTGCCCCTCGAAGGCGTGCACGGAGCCGGTCTCCGGGTCGTACATCGAATTGACCATGACATCGGCGACATGCGGGAACGCGTCCGTCCTGCGTACGGCGTCGGCGGCGCCCGGCCCGAAGCCCGCGAGCGGGCCATCGCCGTCGGCCAGCAGGGCGACGGGCACCTCGGCGCCGTCCGCCCCGAGCACCACCGAGCCGTGCTCCTCGCTCGCGAGCAGCAGGAAGCCGATCCCCGGGTGGTTGGCCAGGGTGGGCAGCAGCGCCGGGTGGCGGCGGTCCAGCTGTTCGCGCGTCATCCGCCCCGGCACGTCGGGGAAGGAGATCAGCCCGAGGTTCCCGGAGGCCAGCACCACCGGGTCGGAGCCGGGGTCGGGCGGGGTCTCGTCGCCGGGCGGCACCGGGCGGTGCAGCACCACACGGACCGCCGCCCGCGCCTCCGAACCGCTCCTCGTCCGCTGCGCCCGGCGCGGCACCGGCAGCCCGCAGCCCGCCCGCACCAGGTCCTTGAGGGTCAGCCCGTAGGCGCCCTCGAAGGTCTGCCCGGGGCTCTGCCCGTGGTCGGAGAGCAGCACGACGCGGTACGGGCGCGGCGCGTGCTCCTCGGCCTTCGCGATCAGGGCCAGCGAACGGTCCAGCCGCGCCAGCACCTTCGCCGCGTCCCTGCTGTGCGGGCCGCTGTGGTGCGCCACCTCGTCGTACGCCACCAGGTCGGCGTAGACAGCGGTGCGCCCGGCGAACATGTCGCCTATCACCGCGGACACCACCACATCGCGCTCCACGACGGTCGCGAAGGCCCTGATGAACGGGTAGAGGCCGCCGCGCTTGATGCGCGGCTCCTCCTGCCGGGCGCGGGCCCGGGTCGACTGGCCGATCTCCCGGCCGACCTCGGCGAAGAACGAGATGGCGGTACGGACGGCGTTGGCCGGGTCGGAGAAGTACGCGAAGTAGCCGGCCCGGGAGCGGTGGTCGCGGTCCCGGCGTGCGGCGACCGAGAGGACCAGGGCCAGCTCGTCGGCGCCGCCGCTGAACAGGTTCCCGCGGCTGGCGCCGTCCATCCTCAGCAGGCCGCTGTGGCCGGTACGGGCGGCCGCCCGGCGCTGCAGCTCGGCCGCGCTGGCCGGCCGGTTGCAGACCATCACATCGCCGGTCTCCTTCTCGTACCAGCGGAAGGCGGGGACGTCGTGGTTGGAGCCGTGCAGAATGCCCAGCTGGCTGGCGCCGGTCTGGCTGGACCAGTCGGTGCGCCAGGCGGCGAGCCGGTGGGTGGAGCCGATCCATCCGGCGACGGTGGGCATCAGCCCGTCGTGCACCGCGCGCAGCAGCGCCGCGTGGCCCACCCCGTCGAGCTGGAGGAAGACCGTGCCGTACGGTCCGCCGCGCCCGGTGTCCTCGCCGCGTCTGCGCCGTCTGCGGGAGGCGAGGCGCGAGAGCCTGCGGCGGTACGCCCCGTCGTCACGCACGGCGAGCGCGGTGGAGGTGGCGGATGCGACGGCGGACATCACGGCGGCCACCACGACGGCGGTCTCGGGGTTGGACGCGCCCCGGCCGTTCGGGATCAGGTCCAGGGCGACCAGCAGCAGCGAGCCGTTGAGGAAGAAGACCAGCAGGCCGAGGACGAGGGCGGGGACCAGCAGCAGCGCGCGTACGACCAGGGGCCACACCAGCGCGCTGAGCAGACCGAAGGCGGCGGCGCCCCACCCCGCGGTGATCGCCACGGTGGTGGCGCTGTCGCCGTTGACCGACTCCAGCTGGAAGTCCGGCAGGATCCCGGCGAGCGCCAGCATGGTCAGTGTGGACACGGCCCACACCACGATCACCCGGAACAGAGCGCTGCCGGCCCTGCGCCATCGCCCTGCCGCCACGCCTTTTCCACCTCACGTCCCGCGGGACCCCGGGTGGGCCCGCCGGCCAGCTTTTCACAGGACCGGACGGCGTCCGGCCCGCGGCCGCGGGCGGCCCGGGCACCGCCGGGTCCGGGGTGACACGGGTCACGGCGGGGACGAGTACCCGCAGGAGTGGCAGATCTTCCAGCCGTCCTGCGTGACGGCGAGGACACCTCCGCAGCGCGGACACTGCTCCGAGTACTGGGTCACGGAGCCTCCTCCCGTTTCGCCTGATCGCTACCCACCGTGCTCCCGGCACAGACGTGACACGCTGTCCCGGGAGCGGGCCGCACCGGGCCGTCCGCGGCCCGAGACGGCCAGACGTGAGGAGGCGGCAGGTGCCGGTCGATGTGACCTGGTGGGGACATGCCACATGTACGGTCGAGGACTCCGGGGTCCGGGTGCTGACCGACCCGCTGTTCACCCGCAGGCTGGCCCACCTCAGGCGCCGCCGCGGCGCGGTGCCGCCGCCCAGAGCGGCAGCCGCCCGCGCCGTCCTCGTATCGCATCTGCACGCCGACCATCTGCATCTGCCGTCGCTGGCCCGCCTCGCGCCCGGCACCACGCTGATCGTGCCGCGCGGCGCGGCCCGCGCCGTGCCGGGGCTGCGGCGGCTCGGGCTCGACATCACCGAGGTCGGCGCCGGTGACGAGGTGCGGGTCGCGGATCTGGTCGTCCGCGCGGTGCCCGCACGCCACGACGGCCGCCGGCTGCCCTTCGGCCCGCAGCGCGCGCCCGCGCTCGGCTTCGTCGTCAGCGGTGAGGCGCGGACCTACTTCGCCGGGGACACCGGCCTGTTCGACACGATGGCCGAGGCCGTGGGCGAGGTCGATGTGGCGCTGCTCCCCGTCGGCGGCTGGGGCCCCTTCCTCGGGCAGGAGCATCTGGACGCCCGGCGGGCGGCGGAGGCGCTGGCGGTCCTGCGGCCGCGCTCGGCGGTCCCGGTGCACTACGGCACGTACTGGCCGGTGGGGATGGACGGGGTGCGCCCGCACGAATTCCACACGCCGGGCGACGAGTTCGTACGGCAGGCCGCGCTGCTGGCCCCCGAGGTCTCCGTGTACCGGCTCACACACGGTGAACTGGTGCGGCCGGAGGTGGCCGGGTGATATCCGAACTGGTGAGCCAGGTACCTCCGGAGTCGACGCAGCAGGCCGTCGGTTATCCGTCGCTCTTCCTGCTGGTGGCCCTGGGGTCCCTGGTGCCGGTGGTGCCCACGGGCGCGCTGGTGAGTTCCGCGGCCGTGGTCGCCTTTCACCAGACCGATCCGCTGTCGCTGCTCTTCGTGTTCGCCGTGGCCTCGTTCGCCGCTTTCCTCGGGGACATGGCGCTGTACTGGCTCGGCCGGCGCGGGGTGCACTCCAGGAACGGTTCGCGCTGGCTGGAGGCGCTGCGCAAACGGGTCCCGCAGGCGCGTCTCGCGAAGTCGCAGAACCAGCTCGACCGGCACAGCAAGTCGGTGCTCGTCCTGTCGCGGCTGGTTCCGGCCGGGCGGATTCCGGTGATGCTGGCCTGTCTGCTCGGTGAGATGCCGCTGCGCGGGTTCGCCCGCGGTGACATCCCGGCCTGCCTCGCCTGGGCGGCCGCGTACCAGCTCATCGGCATCCTCGGCGGTTCGCTCTTCGACGAGCCCTGGAAGGGTGTGGTCGTGGCGGTGGCGCTCACCCTGCTGGTGAGCGGGGCGCCCGCCGCCTGGCGCAGGCTCAGGACGCGCGGCGGCTCACCGGCGCCGCGCTGAGCGCTCCCGGCGCCCCGCCGGAGCCGCCAACTTCCCTTCCGCCGGGCCCTGTTCCCGCCCCCTCCCCTACCCGTAGTACTGGGGAGTGACGCGGCAGGTTCGCTCCGGCGCGGGACGCCCGCCACCCGGTCCGCTCCATAACTTCAGTACCGGAAGCACGAAGACCGTCCGGTACGGAAGGACCAACCATGGCGTCCCGCCCGCACAACAGCCGACTCCGCCGCGCCCTGCTCGCCGCGCTCGTCACCGCTTCGGTGGCCGTGCCGGTGTCGGGTGCGGCCCGCCCCGCGGCCGTCCCCGCCCCGGCTCCCACGGCACTCGCCCCGCTGCGGACCGTGGCCCCCGCGGCCCTGGCCGCGCGGTACGCCGCGACCCGCTCCGACATCAGGGCGGCGGAGCGGACGGCCCTGGCCCACGGCGACACCCGACGGGCCGGTTCGCTGCGCGCCATGGCACGGCCGGGGCGCCACTTCCTCTCCTTCGACGGGCGCGACGGCGGCCGCACGGCCGAGGTGTTCGGGGATCTGTCCCGGGCCCGGCGGATCGCCGTACTGGTACCCGGTTCGGACACCGGCCTCGACCAGTACGGGCGGCTGCTGGCCGGTGCGGAGGCGCTCCACGAGCAGTTGGGCGGCGGGGCTGCCGTCGTGGCGTGGCTCGGCTACGCGGCACCGGCCACGGTGAGCACCCAGGTGCTGACGACCGGGCGCGCGGACGAAGCGGCCCCCGTACTGCGGCGCTTCGTCGGGGAGTTGGGCCGGGCCGCACCGGGGAACCGGATCTCGCTGCTGTGCCACTCCTACGGTTCGGTGGTCTGCGGCCGGGCCGCCGCCGGTCTCGACGTCGCCGACATCGTGCTGTACGGCAGCCCCGGCGCCGGGCGCGGCAGCGCCGCCGGTCTGCGCACCCCGGCGACCATCTGGGCCGCCCGGGGCCGCGGCGACTGGATCGCCGATGTGCCCCACGTACGGATCCCGCTGCCGTCCGGCACGCTCGGGCTCGGCGCTGATCCGGTCTCGGCGGGCTTCGGCGCCCGGGTCTTCGACGCGGGCGGCGGCGGCCACAGCGACTATCTGAAGCCCGGTTCGCTGTCGCTGGCGAACCTCGCCCGGATCGTCGTGGGGCAGGCACCCGCCGGGGAGGTCCGCCATGCGTGAACTGATCCGGCGGATCGAATTGGCGACGCCGCCCGGCCGCGACCGGGCCGTCGACGCGCTGCGCGCCCTCGCGATTCTCGGCGTGGTGCTGGGCCACTGGCTGGTGACCGCGCTGGTCGCCGACAGCGGCACGGTGCACGGCGCGAGCCCGCTGCAGTACCTGCCCCGACTCGCCCCGGTCTCCTGGCTGTTCCAGACCCTGGCGGTGTTCTTCCTGGTGGGCGGCCGGGTGGGCGCGACGAGTTACGCGAAGGGCCGCGCCCGGGGCGTCGGCTACCGGCAGTGGCTGGGAGCCCGGCTGGTCCGGCTGAGCAGGCCGGTGGCCGCCCTGCTCGTGGTGTGGGCCGTGGCGGCCGCGGTGATGCTCGTGGCGGGCGTCGGCGCGCCGACGGTGCATACGCTGCTCAAGCTGGTGCTGTCCCCGCTGTGGTTCCTGCTGGTCTTCGCGGGGCTCACCGCGGCGACCCCGCTGGTCACCCGGTTGCACCCGCTGTGGCCGGTCGCCGTGGTGCTGCATGTCGATCTGATCCGCTTCGGCCTGGGCGGCCCGTCCTGGCTCGGCTGGGTCAATGTGGCGGCGGGCTGGCTCGTTCCGTACTGCCTGAGCGCGGTCTGGGCAGGCGGAGCGCTCAAGGGGCGCCGGACGGCATGGACCCTGCTGCTGGGCGGGGCCGCGGTCACCGCGGGGCTCGTCCTGTGGGGCGGATATCCGGCGTCCATGGTGGGCGTGCCCGGCTCCCGGATATCCAACCTCGATCCGCCCACCCTGGCCGCCGTCGCGTTCGGTCTGGCCCAGTGCGGAGCCGCTCTGCTGCTGCTCGGCCCGTTGCGGCGGGCGCTGGCCCGGCCGGCCGCCTGGGCGGCTGTCGCGCTGGTCAACCTCTCCGCGATGACCGTCTTTCTCTGGCACCAGACCGCGATGATGGCCGTCACCGCCGTCGGTATGCTCACCGGTCGGGTGCTGCCCGGTCTGCACACCGTCCCGGACGGCTGGGGGTGGGTGCTCACCCGGCTGGTCTGGCTGCCGGTGTTCGCCGCCGCGCTGCTGGTGTGCTGGGCCGCGTTCCACCCGTACGAGCAGGGGCGGCGGCGCGGGCGCAGCACGGTCGTAAGGACCGGGACGGCGCCCGTGACGGGGGTTCCGGGAGTTCCCGGTGTTGCGAGGGGGGAGACGCACCATGGCCACGCCTGAGGTGGAGCGGGTGGCACGGGGGCAGCGGTGGCGGGAGCGGCTCAGGGCCGCCCTGCGGAGCGCGCCACGCGCCCTGGTCCGGGACCTGACCCTGCCGTCCGATCCGCTGCCCGCCGCGGGACAGCCCGGATATCCCGTCTGGCGGCCGGTGATGGCCATTCTGCTGATCATCTGCGCCGCGCTGCTCGCACCGCTCCAGATCGGCTCTCTGCAACCGAACGGCGGTGGCGCCGTCCCCGGCCTGACGGTGCTGTTCGGCATCGGCCAGGCGGTGGCCCTGGTGACCGGGCTGTTCCGTCCGCTGCCCGCCTGGTGGGCGTCGACGGCTCTGATGGTCGCGCTCACGTGTGTCACCGAGCCGGGGATCGGTCCTGGTGTGCTCTTCCCCTGGACCCTTCCGGGGATGTTCCTGACCGGCGGTTCGCTGTTCCTGCTGGCGCTGCGGGTGCGGCCCCGGCGGGCCGGCGGGGCGCTGGTGGTCACGCTGCTCGCCGGTGCGGCCTGTGCCCTGTTCACCGCGCGGCCGCACAACTACGACATCGACCGGATGGTGCCCGTGCTGCTGGCCGTCGTGGTGGTCGGCTCATCGCTGCGCGGGCTGCGCAAGGCCCGCAGGGAGACCGACGCCCAGGCCGAACTCACCGCCGAGGAAAGGGCCCTGCGCACCCTCCTGGAGGAGCGCAACCGCATCGCCCGCGAACTCCACGACGTCGTGGCGCACCACATGTCGGTCATCTCCATCCAGGCGCAGGTCGCCCCGCATCTGGTCGACGACCCGTCGGACGAGCTGCGGGAGAACCTCGCGGGCATCCGCGAGAACGCGGTGACCGCGCTCACCGAACTGCGCCGTGTCCTCGGCGTGCTGCGCGCCGACGACACATCGGCCGACGGTCTGCGGCAGGCGCCGCAGCCCACCCTGGACCAGCTGGACGCGCTGCTCGACCGGGTGCGTACGGCCGGACTCACCGTCACCGCCAGGACCACCGGAGGGCCGTGTCCGCTGTCGCCGGGCGTCGGGCTCACGGCGTTCCGTATCGTGCAGGAAGCGCTCAGCAATGTGCTGCGCCACGCGCCCGGAGCGGAGGTACAGGTGGAGATCGGGTACCGGTCGTCCGCCGTCGATGTGCGGGTCACCAACACCGCACCGGTCGGACCGCCCGCGTCGGCGCCCGCGCCCGGCACCGGCCATGGGCTGCTGGGCATGCGGGAGCGTGCCGCCATGCTGGGCGGCGACTTCGCCGACGGGCCGACCCCGGGCGGCGGGTACGAGGTGTCGGCGATACTCCCCCTGGAGGGGCCCTCATGACCATCCGGGTACTGATCGCCGACGACCAGATGATGGTCCGTCAGGGCTTTACGGTGCTGCTCAACGCCGAACCGGACATCGAGGTCGTCGGCCAGGCCGTCGACGGCCTCGACGCCATCGACCGGGTCGCCGAACTCGCCCCGGACGTCGTCCTGATGGATATCCGGATGCCCGGACTCGGTGGCATCGACGCCACCCGCCGGATCACCGGCCCGGCCGGGGCGACCGTACGGGTCCTGGTGCTGACGACCTTCGATCTCGACGAGTACGTGTACGAGGCGCTCCGCGCGGGCGCGGCGGGCTTCCTCCTCAAGGACGCGTCGGCCGACGAACTCGCCCGCGCCGTGCGGGTGGTGGCGGCCGGTGACGCACTGCTCGCGCCGAACATCACCAGGCGCCTCATCGCCGAGTTCTCCCGGGTGACCAGCTCCCCGCGTTCCGCGCCCAAGGGCCGGGCCGGGGACCTGACCGAGCGTGAGACCGAGGTGCTCTCCCTCATCGCCCAGGGCCTGTCCAACGCGGAGATCGCCGGGCGTCTGGTGGTGGCCGAGCAGACCGTGAAGACCCATGTGAGCCGGATCCTGGTCAAGCTGGGCCTGCGCGACCGGACCCAGGCCGCCGTCTTCGCGTACGAGTCGGGGCTGGTGCGTCCCGCGGGTTACTGAGAGCCCGTGGCCCGCCGGTCGGCTGCGGGCACCTCCTGGAGCACCCTGGATCCGCCGACCGGCAGGTCCCAGAGGTCGTCGCGCGGCCGGCCCGCCAGCTCCCAGGCCGCACGGACCCGGGTGAGCGGTTCGAGCACCGGCTCGGCGGAGAGCAGGAACGCACCCCAGTGCATCGGCGCCATCCGGCGCGCGCCCAGGTCCTCGCAGGCCGCCACCGCCTCCTCTGGGTCGGTGTGCACGGGCCCCAGCATCCAGCGCGGTTCGTACGCACCGATCGGCAGCAGCGCCAGATCGATGCCCGGGTGGCGGTGGCCGATCTCCCGGAACCAGTGGCCGTAACCGGTGTCGCCCGCGAAGTACACCCGCTGCCCGCGCCCGTCGGTGAGGACCCAGCCGCCCCAGAGCGAGCGGCAGGTGTCCGTCAGGGTGCGCTTGGACCAGTGGTGGGCCGGTACGAAGTCGAAGCGGACACCGCCGGTCTCGGCCGACTCCCACCAGTCCAGCTCGGTGACACGGGTGAAGCGCCGGCGCCGGAACCAGCGGGCCAGGCCCGCCGGCACGAACAGCGGGGTGTCGCGCGGGAGCCGCTTGATGGTGGGGGCGTCCAGGTGGTCGTAGTGGTTGTGGCTGATGACGACGGCGTCGATCTTCGGCAGGTCGGCCCAGCGGACCCCGACGGGTGTGACCCGGGCGGGCGTACCGAGGATCCGGCGCGACCAGACCGGATCGGTGAGGACGGTGAGACCGCCGATGCGTACCACCCAGCTGGCGTGCCCCGCCCAGCTGACGGCGATGGTGGTGGCGTCGGCCGCGGGGAGCGGGGCGGGGGCGTACGGCAGCAGCGGAATGTCGCGCAGCCCTTCGGAGCGCGGCCGCACGGCGCCCTCGCGGGCCAGTCTTGCCATCGCCCTGACACCGGGCAGCGGGGCGGTGAGCCGGTCGGCGAAGGACTTCGGCCAGAGCCTGGTCTCGCCGGGGGCCCGCAGGATGCCGGGGGTGCGGGGGCGGCGCCTGATGTGCGGCCTGGCCTGGGTCTTCTTCGCTGTGGGGGTGGTCGGCGCGGCGGGTGCGCGCTGCCCGGTCCCGGCCTGCGGCTCGGCCGGGGCCTGCGGCTGTGATCGCGACTGCGGCTGTGCTTGCCGCGGTGACTGTGCTTGCGGCTGGGGCTGTGTTTCCGGCTGCGGCTCGGTGCGGGAGCTCTCGGTCTGTTCCGTCATCGAAGGGCTCCGTCCGGTGGCGGTGATTCGGTCATCTCAGTTGCTCCAGGGCCGTCGCGAAGTGCCTCAACGAGCGGGCCACATGCGGCAGTTCGAGTGGCTCCGCCGCGTTGAGGGACTCCAGACGCTCCTGCGGGGTTGATCCGACGAGCGGGCCGGTCGCGAGCCTCACCCGCAGGGCGGCCGGATCGTCACCGAAGCGGTGGCCTCCGGGTGCTGGTGCGCCGATCCGCTCCCCCAGGTACTCCTCCAGTTCCATCGCGTCGGTGACTCCCAGGGCCGCGAGGCCGGCGCGCAGCGGGCCGAGGTCCGCGTAGAGGTGACGGCCGGCCTGCGGGGGCCTGGCCAGCGCGCCCGCCGCGAGCACCGCGTGATGGGCCGCTGCGGCCAGCCGGGCGTGCAGCAGGGCCGCCCGCACCGCCCGTTCCCGTACGGCCGCCGGTTCGGTCAGTGCGTGGGCGGCCGCCGCTGCGACCGGCGCGGACACCGCCGCCCCGATCGCGGTGAGCGCGTCCAGCGTCCTGGCGCGCCGGGCGGCCCCGTCCGCGGTGCCGGCGAACCGGGCGACGGCGACCGGCCAGGCGGTCGGGGTGAGCGAACCCGCCAGGTCGCACAGGACGGTCACCTCGTCCGGCCACATCTCGGCGGGGCTGAGCAGCACCGTCTCGTGCGGCCGGTGGCCGGTGTCGCGCCAGCTCTCGTCGCTGATGATGTGCAGCCCCTCGGAGAGCGCGGCCTCGCACGCCTGGTGCAGCAGCTCGGGCGGGGCGGCGGTCGCGGTGGGGTCGTCGGCGACGGAGAGCAGCAGCAGCCGGGGGTTGCCGCCTTCGGCGCGCACTCTGCGTACGGTCTCCAGGAGCGCGTACGGATCGGGCACACCGCCGCACTCCGCCGGGGTGGGCACCGGGTAGGCGGACCGTCCGACGAGACGTGCCTGCGGTATCCACCAAGCGGGGCACGGACGGGGCAGCATGAGGTCGCCGCCGTCCGCCGCGAGGAGCGCGAGGAGCAGCGACTGGGCGCCGCTCGCGGCGGCCGTGTCGCCGGGCGCGCAGCCCAGTCCGCGGCGGTTCCAGTATCCGCAGGCCGCCGCCCGCAGCGCGGGTCCGCCGCCGGGCGGCTCGGGGTCGGTGCGGAAGGCGGCACCGGTGAGCGCTTCGGCCAGTTCGGGGAGCACCGGCAGTCCGGGGCCGGGGGCGGGCGGCCCGTAGCGGACCGGGCCACGGCTCTCCGGAACCGTCCGCTGCATGCCCGCACCTCCGCTGTCGCCGGCCCCCCGAGACCTTTATACGTAGCTTTGCCCGACCGGGCGACCGTGGCCACCGGGCCCCTGCGGGCCGGTGGCGCCCGCGACGTGCGACGACGCGCCGGGGCTGCGGAGGCATCTCCCGGGCCGGACGGGGTACGACGATCGTTCAGCAGAACCGCGCACAGCAGCGTCCGCCGCACGGGCAAGCACGGGCAGGCACGGGCAGGCACGAGCCCTGCACGGGCAGGTCCCGACAAGCACGGGCCGCCGTCCGGAACGCGCTGCGATCACCGAGAGGGTTGGTTTCCATGGCATCCGCCGTCCCCCACAGCGGCCCGGTCCGCATCGAACGGCTCACCGGCTGGCTCGGCGCCCGGGACCAGGCGCTGTTCCGGTCCGCGGCTGCCCGGCACTGGCCGGCCGCCGCGCCGGTCCTGCCCCGGCTGAGCCGCAGCGCCAACCACGGGCTGCTCTGGGTCGGCGCCGCCGCGGGGATCGCCGCTGTGGGCCGCTCGACCCGGGCGCGGCGGGCCGCGGTGCGCGGGGTGGCCTCGCTGGCCGTGGCGTCGGCCGTCGCCAACACGGTGGCCAAGCGCTCGGTCGGCAGAGCGAGACCGATACTGGACGCCGTACCGGTGATCAGGCAGCTCAAGCGGCAGCCGGTCACCTCGTCCTTCCCCTCCGGGCACGCGGCTTCGGCCGCCGCCTTCGCCACGGGAGTCGCGCTGGAGTCGAAGGGCTGGGGCGCGGTGGTCGCGCCGCTGGCCATCAGCGTCGCCGCCTCGCGGGTCTACACCGGGGTGCACTATCCGAGCGATGTGGTGATCGGGGCGGCGCTGGGGGTCGGCGCCGCCTTCGCGGTGCGCGGACTCGTACCGACCCGCGACCAGCTCCCCTCCCCCGGCCGCCCGCACACCGAGGCGCCGGTACTGCCGGGCGGCGAGGATCTCGTCGTGGTGGTCAACAAGGCGTCGGGGTCGGCGGCGGCCAAGTCGGCCCTGGTACGGGACGCGCTGCCGCTCGCCGACGTGGTGGAGTGCGAGCCCGGCGACCTGGTGGCGACCCTGGAGAAGGCGGCGCAGGACTGCCGGGCCCTGGGCATCTGCGGCGGGGACGGAACGGTCAACAGGGCGGCCGTGGTCGCGGCCCGGCACGGTGTGCCGCTGGCCGTCTTCCCCGGCGGGACGCTGAACCACTTCGCGTACGACATCGGGATCGAGGAGGTCCACGACACCTGCCGGGCGCTGGCATCGGGCGATGCGGTCAAGGTCGACCTGGGCAGGTTCACCCCGGGGCCCGACGGGCCCGACGGCGAGCCGGGGCACTTCCTCAACACCTTCAGCCTGGGCTCCTATCCGGAGCTGGTACGGATCAGGGAGCGCTGGTCACCGAAGATCGGCGGCTGGCCGGCCGGGGTGCTCGCCGCGGTGCGGGTGCTCAGCTCGCAGCGGCCGCTCCAGGCCGAGTTCCAGGGCGAGCAGCGGACCCTCTGGATGCTCTTCGCGGGCAACGGCATGTACCAGCAGATGGGGCCGACCCCCGGCCGGCGCTTCGATCTGGCGGACGGCCTGCTGGATGTCCGGGTGGTGCACGGCGGCCGGCTGCCGGGCCTGCGGCTGCTGGCCGCGGCGCTCGCGGGGCCGCTGTCCCGCTCCCCCGTCCACGCGGCGGAGCGGCTGCGCCGGGTCAAGGTCGCGGGACTCACGCCGGGCACGCCGCTCGCGTTCGACGGGGAGATCACCCGCGCACCGGCCGCACTCTGGATCGACAAGGCCGACGAGGCACTCACGGTCTACCGGCCGCTGCCGCTCTAGCTTCTGCGGCCGGGGCGCTGCCCGCTCGAACAACTGCGGCCCGGGCACTGCCCGCTCGAACACGTGCGGCCCGGGCGCCGCCGCTCCAGCAACTGCGGCCCGGGCGGCAGCTGCTCGGACCGTGCCGGTGCCAGCGGCTGCCGCGGCCCAGGCGCTGCCGCTCCAACAACTGCGGCCCGGGCACTGCCCGCTCGAACACGTGCGGCCCGGGCGCCGCCGCTCCAGCAACTGCGGCCCGGGCGGCAGCTGCTCGGACCGTGCCGGTGCCGATGGCTGCCGCCCGGCTGCTTCGGCCGCCCTGGCGGGTGACGTGGCTGCCGCCCGGCTGCTCCGGCCGCCTGGCAGGTGACGCTCCGGCCGCGTGGCAACAGCCCGCCCCACTGCGGCGCCGCACCCGGCCGCATGGCAACAGCCCGCGGCGCCGAACCCGGCGGCGTGGCAACACCCCGCTTCATCGCGGCGCCGCGTCCGGCCGGGTGGCCCGAGCCGGGCCCCCGGGCCGGCGTCGGAGGCCGCACCCCGGCCGGTGTCGGAGAAGCCGGGCCCCCGGCCGGTGCGGCAGCAACCCCGCCCCTGCCCAGGCGGCCGGGTTCGGGCGGCCGGGCGGTCGTTCAGGCGGCCGGGTTCGGGCGGATCACCGCTTTCTCCACCAGCAGCCGGGCGCCCGCGGCGATGCTCTGCGCGTCGATGCCGGCCGCGGCCAGCTGCTCCTGCGGTGTGGCCGACCCGGGCATGGTGCCGACCGCGAGCCTGACCAGCCGGGGTACCGGCCTGCCGTCCGCGAACGCCTCGGCGACCGCGTCCCCGAGACCGCCCTCCGGGTGGTGGTCCTCGACCGTGACCAGACAGCCCGTCTGGTCCGCCGCGGTCCGCAGGGTCCCCGCGTCCACGGGCTTGACCGAGTAGAGGTCGATCACCCGTACCGCGATGCCCTCCTCCGCCAGGATGTCGGCCGCCGCCAGGCACTCGTGGAGGGTCTGGCCCGCCCCGATCAGGGTCAGTTCGTCCTTGGCGCCGGAGCGCAGCACCTTGCTGCCGCCGACCGGGAACTCCTCGTCAGGTCCGTAGATGACCGGGGTCTCCCCGCGGTTCGTCCGCAGATAGCGGATGCCCCGCACATCGGCCATCTCCGCCACGAGCCTGGCCGTCTGGTTGGCGTCGCTCGGGTACAGGACCGTGCTGCCGTGGATCGAGCGGAACATCGCCAGGTCCTCGAGTCCCATCTGGGACGGGCCGTCCTGGCCGATCGCCGTACCGACGTGCGAGCCGACGACATTGATGTCGGCCTCGCCGATCGCCGCCATCCGGAAGAAGTCGTGCGCCCGGGTCAGGAACGAGGCGAAGCTGCACGCGAACGGCACATAGCCGCACGCCTGCATCCCGACCGCGCCCGCCGCCAGCTGCTGTTCGGCGATGTAGCACTCGAAGTACCGCTCGGGGTGCTTCTTCGAGAAGAACTGGGCGCGGGTCGAGTCGCCGACCTCCCCGTCCAGGACGACGACTTCGCCGCGCGCGGTGCCGAGCGCGGTGACCGCTTCGCCGAACGCGTTGCGTGTCGCGACCTCGTCGCCCTTGTCGTAGCGCGGCAGCACGAGATCGCCACCGCCGCCGGCCCGCCGCGGCTGTGCGTCGGCCGGCTTGTGCACGGCGACCCGGATGGAGCGCCGGCCGCCCAGCTCGTCGACGGCGGCCGCGGCGTCGGGCAGCGGCTTGCCGTGCCACCCTTCCTTGTCCTCGACGGCGGCCACCCCGCGCCCCTTGCGGGTACCGGCGATGATCGCGGTGGGCCGGTCGGTGACGCCGCGCACCTCCTCGTACGCGGCGTCGACGGCGCCGATGTCGTGCCCGTCGATCTCGACCGTGTGCCAGCCGAAGGCGCGCAGCCTGCGCCCGTACGCCGCCAGGTCCCGGCCGTGCCGTGTGGGGCCGCGCTGTCCGAGCCGGTTGACGTCCACGATCAGGGTCAGATTGCCCAGGTTCTCGAACCCGGCGTGCTCGGCCGCCTCCCAGACGGACCCCTCGGCCATCTCGCTGTCGCCGCTCAGTACCCAGACCCGGTAGTCCGCCCGGTCCAGGCACTTCCCGGCGAGCGCCATGCCCACCCCGACCGGCAGCCCCTGCCCCAGCGATCCGGTGGCCACATCCACCCAGGGGATGCGCGGCGTCGGGTGGCCTTCGAGGCGGCTGCCCTTCTTGCGGAAGGTGAGGAGTTCGTCGTCGTCAATGGCTCCCGCCGCGAGGTACATCGCGTACAGCAGCGGTGTGGCATGGCCCTTGGAGAGCACCAGCCGGTCGTTGCCCGGATGGTCGGGCCGGTCGAAGTCGTAGCGCAGATGCCGGGAGAGCAGTACGGCGGCCAGATCCGCCGCGGACATCGACGACGTGGGGTGGCCGGAGCCTGCCGCGTCCGCGGCGCGCACCGCGTCCACGCGCAGCTGCTGGGCCAGTTCGAAGAGTTCTGCGTTCTGATCCGTGCTCATTTCCGTGCTCATGGTCGTTCCCTTCCCGCGACCGGACCTTCAGCGTGGCCGGCGGTGCGGTGTCGAGCGGGCCCGCTCCTGGAGTGGGCGTGCCCCGGTTGCTCAGCCTGTCCCGGTCGCACTGCACCGCGTACCCGGTGGGCCGCGACGCGCACATGTTTCCCCGGCTTGGCGGCAGACCCGGATCCGGACCTCTTCCGTACCTCTCCTGCGGCGCTGGTGCCGCCCCACACCCACGTATCAGAATGCGAGATACGTATCTCACTATGCGGCAGAAGCATCTACGGTGGTGGCACCACTTCGGAGAGTTCGACGTCGAACAGGGAGATCCGCCATGCCGGAAGAGACCGCCGTCTACACCCACGGCCACCACGAGTCGGTGCTGCGCTCGCACACCTGGCGCACCGCCGCCAACTCCGCGGCCTATCTGGTGGACGAGCTCAAGCCCCATATGCGGATCCTGGACATCGGCTGCGGCCCCGGCACCATCACCGCCGACCTGGCGGCCCTGGTCCCGCAGGGCAGTGTCACCGGGGTGGACAGGGCGCCCGGGGTCCTGGAGAAGGCGCGGGCGCTGGCCGCCGAACGCGGCCTGACCAACACCGACTTCGGGGTAGCGGACGTCCACGCGCTGGACTACCCGGACGACACCTTCTGCGTGGTCCACGCGCATCAGGTGCTCCAGCATGTGGGCGACCCCGTGCAGGCGCTGCGCGAGATGCGGCGGGTCACCAAGCCCGGCGGCATCGTCGCGGTCCGTGAGAGCGACTACGGCGCGTTCACCTGGTACCCGGAGTCCCCGGTGATGGACGACTGGCTCGACCTGTACCACCGGGTCGCGCGCGGCAACGGCGCCGAGCCGGACGCCGGACGCCGGCTGTTCTCCTGGGCGCAGCAGGCAGGCTTCACGGACATCAGGCCGACGGCCACCAACTGGGTCTTCGCCACCGAGGACGAGCGCGCCTGGTGGAGCGGGCTGTGGGCGGACCGTACGACCGAATCGGTGTACGCGCAGCAGGCGGTCGACGGCGGCCACGCGACGCGGGAACAGCTGGCGGCGGTCTCGGACGGCTGGCGCGAGTGGGGCGCGCAGCAGGACGGCTGGTTCCTGGTGCCGCACGGCGAGGTGCTCTGCCGCGTCTGAGGCACCGGCCGGAGCGGCCGCATCACCTCTCCCGGCCCACTCCGGCCACCCCGCGCCCCTCGTCAACTAGGCTTCTCCGCATGGAGATCCTGGGAACCACGCTGCGAATCTGCGTCGCCGACCTCGAAGCTTCGGTGTTCTTCTACGAACGCCTCACCGGCGCCAAGGCGTTGCGCTTCGAGCGCGGCGGGGTGTCCGTCGCCGCGGTCGGCTTCTTCCTTCTGATGAGCGGTCCGGAGTCGGAGCTGGAGATTCTGCGCAAGGTGACGGCGACCATCGCGGTACGTGATGTCGACGAGGCCCTCACCACGCTCACCGACATCGGCGCACAGGTCATCGCGGGGCCGGTACCGACCCCGGTGGGCCGCAATCTGATCGCGGTCCACCCCGACGGGTCGGTGTTCGAGTACGTCGACAGGAACGGGGACGGCACCGGCAGCGGCACCACCGCCTGAGCCGTACGGCCACCGCCAGCCCCGGCGGGCCCCCTTCCGGGCCCGTCAGCTCTGCGGCCGCATCCGGTACTCGTACCGCTCCGGCAGCGGATCGTCCGTGAGGGCCGACCAGACCTCGTTGAGGATCTCGGCGCCCTCGCGGAGGTCCGCCACCTCGAAGCCCGCGTCGAAGATGGCGCGCGCCGCCCCCTTGTCCCCTTCGGCGAGCAGCAGTTGGGCCTCCACCAGCCGGAACCGGCCGCGCGCCCGGGTCTCCCGGTCCAGCCGCTTCCAGACGCCCCGCGCGTCACCGGTGCGTCCGACCGCGAGCAGTACGTCGATCGCCTCGCGTCCCAGGGCGGCGGTCACCGCGGTCCAGCTCGGGCCGGTCCTGCGCTCCTCGCAGAGGTCGTCGAACGCCTCCGCGTACCGGTCGGCCGCCCGCCCGTCATGGCCGTCGCACCGGTCGGCGACCGCGAGGCAGCGCAGCAGCGGCCAGCGGGACGGGGCCAGTTCGAGACCGCGCTCCCAGCTGCGCACCGCCTGGGCACGGTCGCCGCCGTGCCACTGCGCGATCCCCAGGTGGTACTCGGTCAGCGGTTCGGCGAGCGCCGTCTCCAGCATGTCCCGCCAGTGCCTGGAGACCAGTGAGGGGCCGGGCGGGGTGACCTTGCGGGGCGCCGGGAACGCACCCGAGCGGTACAGCTCGAGCCAGGGCTGCTGGTCGTCGCCGAGCGCCGACGCGTAGAACGGCGTGCCGGGCAACTGGTGCCCGCCGCGCAGCACTTCGAGCGCGCCCCAGCCGGACCCGGTGGCCAGCATCGTGTGCGGCTCGCGGTCCACACAGCCGCGCCACGCCTCGTGGGCGGCCTCCACCGCGTCCCGGGGCAGCGCGGCTTCGAGCCGGGCCTCCGCCTCGCCACGTGCCGCGGCCCAGTCGTCGCCGTGGACGGCCGACGCGTCCGCTTCGAGCGGCCCGTACGCCTCCAGCCAGCTGAACTCGGCGCCCCCTTCGAGGCGTACGTGCTCCAGCTGGGTACGGGCCAGACCCGCCTGGATCTCCGCGTACCCCTCGGTGCCAGGTTCGGTCAGCCACTGCTGCCAGCGCCGGCCGCCGGTGCCCGAACCCCACAGGAAGAGCTTGCGGCCGCGCAGCTGGTCGGTCGAGGTCTGGACGAGCCCCCGGCCCTCCGCGTCCAGCGAGGCGATCCATTTCCTCGCCTCGGGCGGAACCTCGTAGAAGTAGTCGGCCGGGTACTCGCTGCGCAGGGGGTACGTACGGTCGGCGCCGTTCCAGCCGGGCATCGGGACACGCCGCAGGCTGCGCTCGTAGCCGAAGTGCCACGCCTCGTCGGCGGGGGCCAGCACCCGGGTCGTCGGGCTCTCGGGCACCGCGATGTTGGACCACCAGTAGGTGGGCACCGGCTGCTCGTGCGGGTTGCGGATCCGCACGCCCACGTGGAGGAAGTCGGAGCCGTCGGGCAGCCAGAGGTCCACCTGGAAGGGCAGGTCGCGCAGCCGCTCCCACTCCCAGAGCCGGACCATGTCACCGCCGTCGGGCGCGGTCACCAGCGCGGCGTGCAGCGGGGCGCAGCTGAGGGTGGTGTGTCCGGTCGCGCCGATGTTCCACTCGATGCCGCCGGAGAACCAGGCGCCGTTCAGCGCGAAGTCGGCGGGCTGGAGCACCGGGTTGCGGTAGAGCAGCTCCCGTCCTGAGGGCTTGTGGAAGAGCGACTGGATACGGCCGCCGAGGCCGGGCAGCACGGTGGCCCGCAGCTGGTCGTTCTCGATCACGATGGTGTCGACGCGGGTGGGCGTGCGCTCCCTTCCGTACCCGTCGATGACACGCACCGGCAGCACACTGGTCAGCGGCCCGTACCCGACCTGACGGGCCATGTCGCGCGGGAGTCCGGCCCGTTCGTCGGCGTCGACGGTGTGTGTCTCGTCGAGCGGGCGCAGCGCCGGAAGCGGGTTCTCCGGCCCCAACGGGGCAGCGGGCAGCGTCATTACGGCACGTCGCACGGTCGTGGCCAAGGCAACCTCACTCGCTCATGGGGGCAGCCGTCCGCCCGGCCCCCCTGATGACCATGGAACACCGGTGGGGCTGGTCTGACCAGGGGTTCCCGCGGGCCGATTTGGTACGAAGGGCGCTCCAGGAAATGGTTTACGCCGGAGGCGGCCCGACCCGTACCCTGCACCGGGAACGGTGTACGAACGAGACGAGGGCGGACGAGATGGCCGAGCAGCACACCTACCGGGTCATTGTGCGGGGCACCTGGGACGGGCTGTCGGAGGCTTCCCGGGCCCGGCTGCTCGCCGATGTGGACGACCACGGGCTGACGCAGATGCACTTCACCGAGCAGGGTTCACTCACCTACGACAAGGCGCTCAGGCACTTCTCGTTCCGCTATGTCGTCGTCTCGGACGCGGCCGACGGTGAGGAGATGGCGGGTGCCATCGCCGAGGACCGGGCCGAGACCGCGCTGAAGGAGCTGGGGCACGGCTTCGGCCCGCTGCGCGCGACCGTCACGGACATGGACACCATGAAGATCAACCGCAAGGGCCGCTGACCCGGCCGCCCGACCCGGCCCGGCCGCCCGGCCTGGCCGCCGTCAGCGGGCAACCACTGTCAGCGGGCGGTCATCTCGGCGGTGAACGCCCAGCGCTCGTGGTCCCGCCAGGCCCCGTCGATGAAGAGGAAGTCGGGCGAGTACCCCTCGAGACGGAACCCGGCACGGCGGACCAGCGCCACCGACGCCTCGTTGGCCGGCTGGATGTTGACTTCGAGGCGGTGCAGGCCGAGCGGCCCGAAGGCGTACTCCCGCACCAGGCGCAGCCCTTCCGCCATCAGGCCCCGGCCCGCGGAGTGCGCGAACGCGCCGTATCCGAGCGCCCCGCTGCGGAACGCGCCCTCGACGATGTTGTTGATGTTGATGAACCCCGCGATCCGCCCGGGAGCCTCTCCCCCGCGTTCGCACACCAGGAAACCGGCCCTGGCCGGGTCCTCGATCAGCCGCCGTGCGTAGACGAGGTAGCTCTCGGGGTCGGCGGGCGGGGCGAGCCAGGGGTGGTGCAGGTCCCTGCTCTCCCTGACCAGCGCGGTGAACTCCCCGGCGTCCTCGTACGAGAAGTGGCGGATTCCCACGCGCGGGCCCGCGGCGAGATAGGCGGAGGTGTCTGATGCGGTGGTGTCTGACATCGGGCCAGATTAAACCGGGTGGTGCCGTCGCACCCCGGCGGTTCCGTCCAGTGCAGGGACGTCCAGCGCCGGGACGTCCAGTGCCGGGACGTCCAGGGTGAGCGTGCCCGCGTCGGCGTCCAGGACGGCCGGCACACCGAGGGGCACCGTCTGCGCCGTGGCGCAGTGTCCGAAGCCGAACTCCCCGGCCACCGGGACACCGAGGCCGCCGAGCCGGTCCCGCAACACCGCCCGCACCTCGTCGCCCGGGGTGCACTCCTCCCAGGAGCCGAGAGCGATGCCCGCGACACCGTCGAGGAGGCCCGAGCGGAGCAGCTGGGTGAGGATCCGGTCGATGCGGTAGCCCTCCTCGCCGATGTCCTCGATCAGCAGCAGCCCGCCGCGCCCCGTCGGCCGGGCGTACGGTGTGCCCAGCTCGGCGGCGAGCATGGAGAGGCACCCGCCGAAGGTGACGCCTGCGGCCCGGCCGGGTACCAGGGTGCGGGCGGTGCCGAGGCCGAGCGTACGGACGGTGTCGGGCTCGAAGAGCGTGGCGCGCAGGGACTCCTGGGTGCCGGCGTTCTCGATGAAGCTGAGGGCCGCGGTCATCGGGCCGTGCAGGGTGGAGAGCCCCAGCCGTACCGCGAACGCCTCGTGCAGGGCGGTCGCGTCGCTGTAGCCGACGAACACCTTGGGCCCGGCCGCGCGCATCGCCGCCCAGTCGAGCAGGTCCGTCATGCGCTGGGCACCGTATCCGCCGCGCGCGCAGAGGACCGCGGAGATCCCCGGATCGCACCAGGCCGCCTGGAGGTCGCGGGCGCGCGCCTCGTCGGTGCCCGCCAGATACCTGAACTGCGGGTGCCGGTCGCGCACATGGGGCATCACCACCGGCTCCAGGTCCCAGCCGCGCAGGATGTCGAGGCCCGCGGTGAGCCGGTCGTCGGGGACGGGCCCGCTGGGCGACACGACGGCGACCCTGGCGCCCGGCCGCAGCCGGGCCGGCCGGGTCAGCGGCACGAGGGCCGGTGCGGTGGGGCCGGGCGCCGGGAGCAGGCTCATTCGCCCAGCTCCAGGGCGGGCACGTCGGGGCGTTCGATGCCGAAGGTCTGTGCGTACAGGGAGAGTTCCGCCTCCAGCGCCCGGACCATGGTATCGGCCCTGCGGAAGCCGTGCCCCTCGCCCTCGAACGTGAGGTACGCGTGGGGAATGCCCCGGCCCGCCATCCGCTCCAGGAACCGCTCGCACTGCACCGGCGGACAGATCACGTCGTCCAGCCCCTGGAGCAGCAGGAACGGTGCGGACATCCGGTCCGCGTGCTCCGCGGGCGAGCGGTCGCGGTAGCGGTCGGGGACCTCGGCGAACGGGCCGATGAGGGTCTCCAGATACTGCGACTCGAAGTCGTGGGTGCCGTCGGCGGACGCCCAGTCGGTCAGATCGAGGATCGGATACATGATGGTGCCGCAGGCGTAGACACCGGACGAGGTGAGCGAGGCGGCCGAGGTCCAGCCGCCCGCGCTGCCGCCGCGGATCGCGAGCCTGGCCCGGTCGGCCGCGCCCTCGTCGGCGAGCGCCCCGGCGACGGCCGCGCAGTCCTCCACGTCCACGACGCCCCACTGCTCGCGCAGCCGGTTGCGGTACTCCCTGCCGTAGCCGGTGGAGCCGCCGTAGTTCACCTCGGCGACGCCGATGCCGCGCGAGGTGAAGTAGGCGATCTCCAGGTCGAGTACGAGTGGTGTACGGCTGGTGGGGCCGCCGTGCGCCCAGACCACGAAGGGCGGCAGTTCGCCGTCGGGTGCGGTCAGCTCCGGGCTGTGCGGCGGGTGGATGTGGGCGTGGATCTCCCGGCCGCCGGGCCCGGTGAACGTACGGGACCGCGGCTCGGGGTAGTACGCGGGGTCCACGACGTCACGGTGCGGGGCGCCGATGACCCGGGCGTGGCCCGAGACGGTGTCCAGCTCCACGATCTCGAACGTGGAGCGCGGGCCCGCCGCCAGACCGATCACCCGGCTGTCGTCGGCGGCCAGGGCCGGGGCCCACTCGGTCCAGGGGCCCGGTGCGTCGACGAGTTCGCCCGACTCCGGGTCGAGCACCCCGAGCGCGGTGGCGCCTGCGCCGTGGAGGACGGCGATCAGCCCGCTGTCCAGCGGCTCGAACCACTTCTGGCCGATCTTCCAGAGCGGCCCGCCGAACTCCTCGTCGCGCGGGCAGAGCGCGACAGCGGCGGCGTCCTGGTCCGGGTCCGCCCGGTAGAGGTTCCACCAGCCGGTGCGGTCGGAGGCGAACAGCAGCCGCCCGTCGGCCGCCCAGCCGGCCTGGGCGACGGACTCGTCCGGCCCCCCGGCGAAGCGCCGGACGCCGTCGAAGCGGCCGTCGTCCGTGACATCGGCGAGCATGACGTCGGTCCCGTCCCACGGCATCCCCGGGTGGTCCCAGCCGAGCCAGGCCGCGCGGCGCCCGTCGGGCGAGAGCCGTGCACCGGTGACGAAGCGGTGCCCGCCACCGGAGAGTTCACGTACGGCGGTGCGGTCACCCGCCGCCGAGCCGTCCAGCGGTACGGCCACGACGGCCCGCCGCACATCGGTGGGTGACGCGCCGGTGAACTCCTCCAGGACGCACCAGACCTCGCCGCGGCCGAGGTGGACCACCGGGTCCACCCAGCGCAGTCCGCCGCCCACGGTGGAGACCGGGGTGAGCGGCCTCGGCTGCGCGGCGCCGCCCCGCGCGTCCGGCTCGAACACGTACAGCCGCTGGTCGGCGAAGTGGACGAAGACCACGAGCGGGCCGCCCGACGGCCGCACCGCCCCGGCCCAGGGCTGTCCGCCGTACTCGATGACCCGGCTGCGGACGTTCCACGGAGCGGGCAGGGCCGTCTCCTCGCTGCCGTCCGTCCGCCGCCGCACCAGCGCGCGCCGGCCGCCCTCGGCGGGGCGGGGCGCTGTCCACCACACTTCGTCGCCGACCGTGCCGACGAACTCGGGACGGCCGTCCTGCGACGCCGCGAGGGCGGCGTCGATCGGCGAAGGCCACGTTCCGTAGGCCCCGGTGGATGCCATGGTGACAACTCCCCTATGCAGTACGCAGATAGTGATCGAGCACCCGGACGCCGAAGTGCAGCGCGTCCACCGGCACCCGCTCGTCGACCCCGTGGAAGAGGGCCTGGTAGTCGAAGCCGGGGGGCAGCCGCAGCGGCGAGAAGCCGTACCCGGTGATCCCCAGCCGGGAGAACTGCTTGGCGTCCGTGCCGCCCGACATGCAGTAGGGCACCACATGCCCCTCCGGGGCGAACTTCTCGACGGCCGCGCGCAGTTTCGCGTACGTCGGCGAGTCCACCGGCGCTTCGAGCGCGACCTCGCCGTGGTCGAACTCCCAGTCGACGTCCGGCCCGGTGAGCCGGTCGAGGGTGGTGCGGAACTCGTCCTCGCCGCCGGGGAGGATCCTTCCGTCGACGTGCGCCGTGGCGTGCCCGGGGATCACATTGACCTTGTAACCGGCGTCCAGCATCGTCGGGTTGGCGCTGTTGCGGACGGTCGGCTCGACCAGCGCGGCCGCCGGCCCCAGCTTCGCGAGCAGCGCGTCCACGTCGAAGTCCGGCGCCGTGGTGTCCGTGTCGATGCCGTGCAGTGCGGCGATCTCGGTGAGCGCGGCCCGCACGGTGGGGGTGAGCCGCACCGGCCACTGGTGTTCGCCGATCCGGGCGACGGCGGCGGCGAGCCTGCTGACCGCGTTGTCCCGGTTGACCTTGGAGCCGTGTCCTGTTCTGCCGTGTGCGGTGAGTTTCAGCCAGGCGGTGCCGCGCTCGCCCGCCGCGATGGGGTAGACCGGCAGGTCGGGGCCCGCGTGGAAGGTGAAGGCGCCGGACTCACTGATCCCCTCGGTGCAGCCGTCGAAGAGCCCGGCGTGCTGGTCGGCGAGGAAGCCGGAGCCGTCGACGGCGCTCGCCTCCTCGTCGGCCGTGTAGGCGATGACGATGTCGCGCCGGGGGCGCACACCCTCGCGCGCCCAGGACCGGACCGCCGCGAGGATCATCGCGTCCATGTTCTTCATGTCGATGGCTCCGCGGCCCCAGACCACACCGTCGCGGATCTCACCGGAGAAGGGGTGCACGGTCCAGTCGTCCGGCTCGGCCGGCACCACGTCGAGGTGCCCGTGGACCAGCAGCGCGTCCGCGGACGGGTCGCTGCCCGGGATCCTCGCGACCACATTGGTGCGCCCCGGGGTGCGCTCCAGGAGCGTCGGCTCGATCCCCGCACCGGCCAGCCGCTCGGCGACGTACTCGGCCGCGGGGCGCTCCCGGCAGTCGCCGCCGCCCCTGTTGGTCGTGTCGATCCGGATCAGCTCCGAGGTGAAGTCCACCACCTCGTCGAGCGCCCGGGCGTCCAGCCGTCCCACTTCGGTCGAGTTCACGTCAGCCATACTGTTCCTCCACCGCGGACGAGACGAGCGTCGTAACCGCCTTGAAGGTTCGAATGCCCTCATACATCGTCGCGCTGGTGTACGCGACACGCCGTTCGGCCGTGCGCCTGACCCCCGGAACGACGGTCGCGGCACCCACCAGATGCTCGGCGTCGAACTCCAGCTCCACGGTGAAGGACGGGCCGGTCACCGGTGAGTGGCGCACGGCGAGCGCGGTGGCGTCCGCCGCGGCCGAACGGATGTCGGCGGCCGTACGGGCCGGGGTGCGGCAGACCGCCGCGTACCGCGAGACGTGGTCCTTCACCGCAACCGTGCGGGCCCGGGGCGCGTACCCCAGCGCGTCGGCGCAGGCCAGATCGTCGCCGGTGACGAGCACGACGGGGACGCCGTACTCCGCGACGACATGCGCGTTGAGCAGACCCTCACTCGCCCGTACGCCGTTGAGCCAGACGCCGGTGATCGAGTTGGCCAGATAGGTGTGGGCGAGTACGCCCTCCATTCCGGCCCCCGTGTGATAGCCGACGAAGGCGATCCCGTCGACGTCGCCGTGCTGGACGCCCTCCACCATGGACAGCGACTTATGACGGCCCGTGAGCATCTGGACCCGCTCGTCGAGCTGCTCGATGAGCAGATTGCGCATCGACCAGTGGGCTTCGTTGATGAGCACCTCGTCGGCGCCCCCGTCGAAGAAGCCGAGGGCGGCCGCGTTCACGTCGGACGTGAACAGCGACCGGCAGCGTTCCCACTGCGCGCTGCCGGGCAGTACGTCGCCGGGCCAGGTCACACCGGTGGCGCCCTCCATGTCGGCGCTGATGAGGATCTTCATGCGCATGACGCTACCTGCCGCCGAATATGCTGGCCAGCACATGCCCCACCACCACAGGTCCACACCACTGGCAGGTCCGGTTCGGCGGGGCCGGTTGGTCTGGCTCAGCTAACTTTCCGGGATTCGGCACATCCGCAGCCCGCACGGGGAATACCGGATCAAATCGACTCTTCTCCCCGGGGCGCACACTGATGGCGACTGCTCTGTTCGCGCCGGACTCCCGGCGGCCGACGGCGGTGGCCGTGCAGTTGGTCCTGGTGGCCGCCGCGTACTACGGCTCTGCGCGCCTCGGCCTCCTCAGAGAGGTGGTCGCCGACGGTGCGGTGATCACACCGCTCTGGCTGCCCACCGGTGTCGCGCTCAGCTCCCTGCTCTATCTGGGACTGCGTGTCTGGCCCGGCATCGCTGTCGGTGCCCTGCTCGCCATCGTCACGATCAACGGCTCGCTCACCGAGGCGGGTGTCGTCATCGCGGCAGGCGACGCCCTGGCCCCGGTCTGCGCGTTCCTGCTGCTGCGCAGAGTGGGGTTCCGGCCGGAGCTCGACCGGCTGCGGGACGGAGTGTCCCTGGTCTTCCTGGGCGCCGTGGTGGCGATGCTGGTCAGCGCCACCATCGGCTGCGGCACGCTGGCGGTGACCGGCGAACTCCCGCTACGGGACTTCTGGGCGGTCTGGTCGGCGTACTGGGCCGGTGACGCGATGGGGGTGCTCATCGTCACCCCGGTGCTGCTCGTACTGGCCAGGTTCCGGCTCCCCCGGGCCGCCGACCGGTGGCTGGAGGGGACCGCGCTGGCCGTCGCGGCGGTCGTGGTGAGCCTGGTGGCCACCCGGAGCACGCTCACCCTGCTCTTCCTGGTCTTCCCGCTGCTCATCTGGGCCGCGCTCCGCTTCGAGCTGGCGGGCAGCGCGCCCTGCGCCTGTCTGGCCTCGGTACTCGCCGTCCTCTCGGCAACCGGGAGGGAGGGCCCCTTCCGCCACCGGTCCCTGTTCGAGGTGACGGCCAATGTCGCCGTGTTCAACGGTTCGGTGGCGCTGACCGCCCTGCTGCTGGCCGCGATCGTCACCGAGCAGAAGAACATCCGCAGCAAGATCGAGCTGGCCTGCCTGGAACTCGCCGACCTGGTCGAGCAGCTCGCGCCGGGGCAGGTGAACATCTGGCCGCCCCCGGACGACGAGCCGGGCCGCTGACCCGTCGTCCGGGCGGCACCCGGGGAACCGGGCCGTCTCGCTGCTGCCGGGGCGTCAGCCCGCAGGGGCGAGGACGAACCAGCGCGCCGGCAGGTCGATCCGGGTGCCGTCCGGCAGATGTTCGGTCTGGGCCAGTGCGGTGTCGCCCTCCGCCAGGATCGTCAGCCCCGCGCCGCGGAGCAGCTGAGGCACCTCCTCCTCGGACGCATCAGCCGGCTTGAGGCCGTGCTCGATCACCCTGCGCAGCTTCGGCGGCGGCCCGCCGCGCGCTTCCGCCACCTTCTGGATCAGGTCCTTCGACGCGGGTGTCAGCTCCACGACGAAGGCCCGCCCGCGCTCGCCGATGAGAGCCGCCACAGCCGCGGCGACGGCCGGACGCGCCTCGGGCTCGCTCTGGTGGATGACCGCCCGCATATAGACGTTGGTGTCGCCGATCCGCTCGCTCAGGGCCCGTACCGCGTCCGCGTCGACCAGGTCGAGCTGCGCGAACTCGGCCACTCCCGCGGTGTCCGCCCGCAGCGCGTGCCCGATCGCGGCGTCCGAGAGGTCCACACCCAGCGCGCGGGCGAAGACCGTGGCCAGATAGCGGGTCTGGGTGCCGTTCCCGCAGCCGAGGTCCACGACGGGAAGCGCCGTGTCGGCGTACGGCAGCAGCAGCTCGCTGTGCGGTACGGCGGTGAGCGACGGATCCGAGTCCCAGATCGCCTCACCCGGGGCGTCGGACGTAGCCGACCAGAACCCTTCCCACGCCTTCCGGTACTGCGGCGACACGTCCATACGTACTCCCACGTCCACGTACTCCCACCTTGATTACGCCCTCACCGACGGCACCCGCACCGATGACACCGTCGCCGGGGGCGCCGTCGCCCGGGAGCGTCGCGCCCCGGGCAGCGCCTGTTCGAACCAGACGGTCTTGCCGTGCGCGGTGGTGCTGGTGCCCCACTCCCGGGCGAGACCGCTCACCACCAGCAGCCCGCGGCCGGACTCGTCGTCACCCGATGTGCTCAGCAGTGCGGCGGGCGCCGGTTCGTCGTCGCTGACCTCGCAGAGCAGGGCGCCCGTCCTGACCAGCCGCAGCCCCACCGGCCCGGTGCGGCCGTGCCGGACGGCGTTGGTGACCAGCTCGCTGACCATCAGCTCGGCCGGTTCCACCGCGTCCGGCAGCCCCCAGTTGAGCAGCTGCCCGCGTACCAGCCGCCGGGCCCGCGCCACCTCGCGGGGATCGAGCGCGAGCTGCCACTGGGCGACGTCGTCCGCGGGGATCCCGTTCACCCTGGCCATCAGCAGGGCCACGTCGTCCTTGCGGCCGCCGCGCGGGTTCAGCGCCCGGATGATGGTGTCGCAGGCGTCGTCCATGGAGGCAGCCGGGTGCGCCGCCGAGGCGCAGAGCGCGGCGAGCCCGGCCCCGATGTCCTGGCCGCGCACCTCGACGAGACCGTCCGTGCACAGGATCAGCCGGTCGCCGGGGCTGACCCGTACGGTCGCGGTCTCGAAGGCGACGCCCCCGACGCCGATGGGCGCGCCGGTCGGCAGGTCGAGCAGCTCTGCCCGGCCGTCGGCGGCCCGGACCAGGACCGGCGGGATATGACCGGCGTTGGCGATCTGGAGTTCGGAGCGGATCGGGTCGTAGACGGCGTACAGACAGGTCGCCAGATACAGCTCGCCGAGCCGCTGCGCCAGGTCGTCCAGATTGCGCAGCAGCTGGGCAGGCGGCATCTCCATGGTCGCCATGGTGAGGACGGCGGTACGCAACTGGCCCATCATGGCGGCCGAGTTGAGCCCGTGTCCCATGACGTCACCGACGACGAGCGCGGTCCTGGAGCCGGGCAGCTTCACCGAGTCGAACCAGTCGCCGCCGACCCGGCCGAGCCGGGCGCCCGGCAGATAGCGGGTGGCGATGTCACAGCCCGCCATGCGGGGTTCGACCTTGGGCAGCATGCTGTCCTGGAGCGTCTCGGCGACGTTCTCCTGGTAGGTGTACATACGGGCGTTGTCCAGGACGAGACCGGCGCGGGCGGCGAGTTCGGCGCCGGTGGTGCGGTCCATGTCGTCGAAGGGCTCCCGGCCCGGACGGCGCATCAGCACCATGAAGCCGAGCACCACGTCGCGGGCCTTCAACGGCACGATCAGCAGCGACCTGCCGGTGATCAGCGGCCGCAGGTCGCGCTTCTCGAACTCGCCTGAGATGCGGTTGCTCAGCTGCTCGTCCACGTACCGCACGAGCACCGGCTCGCCGGTGACCATGCACTGGAAGAACGGTGTGTGCTCGGGGAACGCGATGGCCTCGCCCACCGGCACGGTGTCGTCCCAGCGGCCCGGCTCGTCGTTGTGCTCGACCCACACCCGGTGCCAGACGGTGGTGACGTCGGGCGGGCCGTCCGGGAAGCCCTCCCCCGCGAGCACGGCGGCGCGCAGATGGGTGCCCGCGAAGTCGGTGAAGCGCGGAACGGCGGCGCTGGTCACCTCGCGGATGGTGCGCTCCAGGTCGAGGGAGGAACCGATCCGCCCGCTGGCCTCGTTGAGGAATTCCAGCCGCTCGCGGACGGCGGCGTACTCCAGGTCGAGTTCGGGGCGGGGCACGGTGCGCGCCGCGCGGGGAACGGTTCCGGCTTCGCCGGGCCCGTCACCCTGCCTGCTGCGCGGGGTGTGCCGCGGCACCCCCCAGTCCGGGGTGACCGGCACCTGTTCGCAGTGGCTGAACTCCACGACGGGATAGCCCAGTTCGAGCACCTGGGCGACGATCCCGGTCGCCTCCTGCACGCTCATGTTCGGCAGGATCTCGGGGAGCCGGCCGGCCAGCTCCTGGTACCCGGGGAAGTCGGTGTGGAGCGCGAAGCCGGGGGCGACGGTCCCCGGGAGACCGCCGCTGTCGCCGTCCCCCGGCAGCGCGGCGTCGGCCGCGAGGACGAGCAGCCGCTCCGGGCCGGGCCCGGCCAGCGGATAGGCCCACCAGAGCACATCGATACGGCCGCGCCGCGGTTCGTCGAGCCGGGCCCGGCCTGCCGACGGGTAGGCGACGATCCCGTCGACCGGACTGTCCAGTTCGGGGCCGAGGTCGGCGTACGTCCCGTCAGGTCCGCGCTCCCCCTCCCTGCGCAACGCCCCGGAGACCGGGAGCAGTTCACCCGCGGGGCAGCCGATCGCGTCCTGGCGCGGGACACCGAAGAGGCGGCGGGCTCCCGTCGACCAGTGCGAGACCAGCCCTTCGGCGTCGACGACCACCACGGCGAGCGGCACACGCCCCGCCGCACCGTCCCGCGGCCGGTCCGGCTGCTGCGGCGGCACACCAAGGTCCATGGGTGGCAGGCTCCTTCCCGGCCGCAACGTTCTGCGGTGCGTGGCTCCACCGTACGGCCCGCGTACGGCGCCCGGGGGCCATCGGCGGAATCAGGCCCGACGGGTGGTGCGCCGGGCGCGCACCGGACCCGGTGGCCGCCGGATCCGGTGCGCGCCGCCGGGGCCGTTTCCCCTGGTGGCCGGATGCTCCTATGGATGTCAAGCGGCTTCGGTGAGGACGCTTTGAGTGGTTTGCCGGTTGGAGGTGCGGTGGTCCAGGGATCGCATGAGGACGCGGTAGACCTCGCGGGCGATATGGCGCTTGAGGCAGCGCATGATGTCTTTCTTCGAGAGCCCCTGCTGGGTGCGTCGTTCCATGTAGGTGCGGGTGCGTTCGTCCCAGCGCAGGCGGCAGAGCACGATGGTGTGCAGGGCGTGGTTGGCGGCCCGGTCGCCGCCCCGGTTGAGACGGTGGCGGTCCCGGCGGCCTGAGGAAGCCGGTATCGGCGCGACGCCGCAGAGGTGGGCGAAGGCGGCTTCGGAGTGCAGCCGGCCGGGGTTGTCCCCGGCGGTGGCCAGCAGTTGCCCGGCCACGTCCGCGCCGACGCCCTGAAGCGCCAGCAGCTCGGGGGCGGCCTGCGCGGTGAGCGTCTTCAGCTCGGCCTCCAGCTCGTCGGTCTCCTCGCTCAGGGCCAGGATCCGCCGGCCCAGCCGACGCAGGGCCGCCTTGGCCGCGTGCAGCGGGTCGGCGAGATCATCGCCGGGCCGCAGCCGCGCGCAGGCTTTCGCCAGCGCGGCGGCCGACAGCCCGCGTAGTGGGGCACGCAGGTCCTCGGGCGCCGTGACCAGCAACTGCCGGGCCTGATTGACCGCCTGGGTGCGGGACTTGACCGCCGAGCGGCGCGGCACGCGCAGCGCGCGGACCGCCTCCACCACACCGCTCCGGGTCTTGGGCGTCCCCGACGCCCGGCCGGAGGCCACCGCCTCGGCGGCGGCGTAGGCGTCGATCGGGTCGGACTTCCCCTTCAGCCTGCGGGTCTTGCGGTCCGGCCGGTCGACCTCGACGACCTTCAGCCCAGCCCTGGCCAGGACCCGGGCCAGCTCGGCCCCGTAGGCGCCGGTGCCCTCCACCCCGACCGCGGTCACGGTGCCCTGGGCCAGCAGCCAGGCCAGCAGCTGCCGGTATCCGACACCAGTGGCCGCGAACTCCCGGTCGGCCAGGTGACGGCCGAGCCGGTCGGCCACCGCCGCATGGTGAGTCTCGCCGTGGGTGTCGACGCCGCCTGTGACATCCAGGGCCTGGTCCGTCATGCTGGTCACTGCCGTCCTCTCGCTGATACCGGTGGGGCGGCACGCGCCGGCCGGGCGGGCGGACAAGACAGTGGCGGGGCTTCTTGACCAAGCTCCTATAAGGTCACGAGCGCCCGTCCGGTCGCGTGCAGTGGCCCTCCGCCCGGGCCGACAAATCCGCTAGAAGACAGCTGATCAGCGTCGGTCAGTCCGTGAGTCAGACCCGGCGGAGAAGCCACCACACATCCTCACTGTCAGTCCTCGTGCCCGAGCTGGAGGTCGCGCTCGGTGCGCCCGCCGCCCGCGACCTGGAGCACGGTGGCCACCGGCGGGTAGCCCGCCGCGATCACGGTGTACTCACCGGACGACAGATCCACGAAGCGGAACGCCCCGTCGGCGCCCGTGGTGAGGGTGTCCACCACATTTCCCGCCGCGTCGAGCAGCGTCACCCGGGCGTCCTCGACCGGCCGCCCGCCACTGGCTCGCACGGTGCCGCGCAGCACGGCGCCGCCGGCGAGCTCCACGTCCTGCCGGGTCTCGCGCGCGGCCTGCACACTCACCGGCATCGCGGCGGGGCGGAAGGCGGGGGCACTGCCGGCGAGGGTGTACTCACCGGCCACCAACTCGTTGATGACATAGCCACCTTCGCGCCCGCTGCGGGTGGAGGCGACGACCTCACCGCGTACGTCGGTGAGTGTCACGGCCGCGTCGCGCACCGGGGTGCCGTCCGCGGTGACCACGGTCCCGGCCAGCCGTCCGGCGCCGCCGAGCACCACATCCAGATCGACGGGGCGTTCGCCGACGGTGACGCTGACGGCCTGCGGCTGATGGCCGCCCGCCGCCGCGATGAGGACGTACGAGCCGGATCCGGGCACGCTCAGCGCGTACCGCCCGTCCTCGCCGCTCGCACCGCGCCCGATCTGGCGCCCGGTGATGTCGATGAGGGTGAGTGCCGCGCGCGGCACGGTGGATCCGTCGTAGTGCTGGACGGTCCCGCAGACGGGCACGCCCGGGACGTACGGGGCTTCCGGGGCGCGGGCTGCGGGTACGGACGCATCCGGTGCGGCTGCGGGGGCGTTATGGGACACCAGCGGTTTCTCCTTGAGGGAGATTCACCGCAGCGCTGCTACCTGCCTAAACGTCCGGAGAGCCCGCTCCTGTGGCTACTTTGGCGGCTACTTAGGCCCTCTGGTCTGGCTCTGCGTCGGCGAAGCGGCACCGGGCTGACCCTGATCCCAGTCTGCCTCTGGAGGTCAGCGGAGCGCTAGCTGCGAGTCCCCACTAGGCGGCGATCCCGTTGCCCACAGGGCGCGTGCGATGCAGGCGCTGAAACGCCTGGACCAATTGGCCCTCCAGCCACGCTGCGCTGTTCCTCAGACCGGCGCCTGGGACTCGCTCAGGGGCGACAGAGAAAAGGCAGAAACCGCCCCGTGCCATGAGCCATTCGTGGGCCGGGTGCCCTGGGGACTGCTCTTGCGGGCCCCGCTTGATCCTCCCCCTATGCTGGCTCACCCGCCCACGCACTCCTCGCTCCTGGTCGGCCTTGCCGAAGTACACGATCGACGACTCGCCAACCGGGTACGTGATCCGTCGATCTCCGGCGGCCAAGAAGACGTAGACCCCACGTTCGTTCAGGAGTTCGCCGGGCCACCCATTCAGGATGTCGGTCATGCCGCCGAACGGAGGCCAGCCGTGAGCCTCAAGTACGTCCTTGTTCAGCCGGTGCAGCGTCGGGTCCCAATGCTCATTCACGGCACGACCGTACGTGCGGGAACTGACACTTGGGGTTCACGGCGGCCAGAAGAGCACCCGATCACTCGTCCAACATGTGGACTCCCCTTGTGACTTTGCGTCACGCACTCATGGATTTCGTTGAACGCCTGGGATTTTCCCGGGGCGGCGTCTGCGGATATCCAGGCGTTACGCCTGTCGCACGATAATCCGCCCCCGAGGTATCGCCCGAAGCTAAATCGCTGGGGATCAAACACCGATCGGGCGGACTCTGATCTGCGTTGCGACGGGAGCCGGCGGCTTCGCTTGGGCGGCACCCCGGGAGCGATTGACTCGCCACCTCCAAGACACGGTCAGGCGCGAAGAATCGCGGGTGCCTATTTCCTCAAAGGGCAGGCGGACAGAATCCCGGATCGCCTCATTCCTGGCCGCTGGAATGAACAGGGACTGACGCCCAGGTCGCGTAACCGCCCTCATCGCTGCGGTACTGGCCGATGTCGTCGGTGAGACCGCACACGAGGTACAGGCCGGGCTCCTCGTCCGGGGAGGGCAGAGAGCTGCTCATCTCGCCGACGGACACGGTGATGTGTGCCCCGTCGAACGCGACGCGGCCGAGTACGTCTGTGCTGTGCCGGTCCCGTGCGGTGATGTCGACGAGTTCGGCGAGCACCTTGATGGCGTTACTCGCCGCGGCCTCGGCGCCGGGCGCGTCCTTGAGGAGCATGGGCAGGGTTCTCCGGGCGAAGGCTGTGGCGCGGGCCATGGCGTCGACCGGCTTCGTGTCTGGGCCGATGGTGAAGGTGATGTCTCGGTCCATCGTGAGGTGCTGCCACATCGTCGACGGCATGGTCGGCAGGCGTCGTTCAGTGGGGAAAGTCGTCACGTTGATCCATCCCGTCAGTCGAGCCGTAGTCGAATACTAGTTCGATGAGCTCCTACGAGCCCAGTAAGGGAGCCCCCGCTCACGGCGTCCGTACGACCCAGCTCCAGCCGGTTGAGCAACCTGAGTTAACATCCTAAGCCGAAGGTTGATCGTCTCATCAACGGAGGTCAACTGAAATGAATGGAGGGAGAGGCACCACCGTGACCCATGCCCACGGGACGCAGTTGCCTGCGGAGGGGCCCGACGAGGGCAGCTTCGCGGAGCGTCTGGATTTCTTGTGTACTAACGACCCACGAGGCCCGTTTACCAATCCGACAGTCGTGAAGATGCTGGAGGAGCAGGGGTTGCCCAGCTTCTCGAACACCTACATGTGGCAACTCCGCACTGGCCGGGCCGACAACCCGACGAAGAACAACATGGATGGGCTCGCGGAGTTCTTCGGCGTCCCGAAGGACTACTGGTCCAGCCGTGCCACGGCCCAGATCATCAACCGCTTGATCACTCGCCTCAACGGGTTCAAGGCCAACGGCGCGACGCCGGAGCAGCTGCACAGGCAGCTCGTCAGCTTCACAAGACGGATGAGCGAGGGCGCAGCGCCCGAAGCGCTCATCGCGCAGCTGGACGAGCTGGCCCGGATGAATGAGCAGGGAGTGAGCGCGAGCACGCTGAAGCGCTTGCAGGACGCCCGGGTGACCAGCATCGCGATGCGGGCCGCCGGACTGTCCGACGAAGGTCTCTCCGCTGCCGCCGCAATGATCGAACAGGTCCGCCGGCTCGAAGGTCTACCGACCGAGCCGGCTGACCAGCCCGACACCGGTCGGGAGCACACCTGACCACCAGCACGAGGAGGGATCCATGAGGCGCCGCCGCTCTCGCCGCAACGGCAAGGCTGAGCCTTCGATATCGGTGGACCCTGTTCTCGAAGAAAGCCGCCGCTTCGTCCAATCTCTGGATCTCCCCCGTGCGTCGAGCGTGCGCGACCTCCGCGGCTACATCGAGACCCTGATCGGTGAGCCCATCGAGATCGCGCCTGGCCGCCCTACTGACGGGGACACGCCCTGCGGCATGGTGGTCAAGAGTGGCGGGGTCCACTACGTCAGGTACGACCCTGACACGAGCCCCACCCACCAGGATTTCATCATCGCGCACGAGTTCGGCCACCTCCTGAAGGGCCACAGCGGGAGCCGCGTGGAACCTGCCTCACAGGAAGGGATCATCCTCGGCGACGTCGAGATGGATCTGTGGGCCACCGTCCTCGGACGGACAAACTATGCCGAGACCATCGAGCGCGAGGCAGAAGCCATCGGCTCTTTCCTCCAGGCACACGTCATCACCAGCCGCCCCGCATCACAGAGCGAGTCGGCTGACCGCATCACGCGCACGCTCATGCGGCGCGAAGACTGACCAGACGGAAACAGTGAAAGACATACTTCACCCGCTGTGCCTGATCATCGCGGGTTCCGGCTTCCTGCTGCTCCTGCGCGACCTGCGCACTGCCTGGCGCACCCCCGAGCAGCGCGACCCTGCACTTGTCGCGCTCGCCTTCACGTACTTCTTCTCCGCGCTGAGCTATGTCATCTCCCTGACCTGGGTGTGGGTACGCATTGACGGCGTGTTCGGCGTGACCAACGTCGCTGTGCCCCTGGCGCAGGGCTGCGTCATGCTCGTCTTCGGCCTCCAGGCCAGCGTCCTCGCGTTCTGGACGAAACCAGCTGAGCAGGCCGCACGCCGAGCGAAGTTGCTGATGGCCGGCGCGATCTCGGTCATCACGGTGATGGCAGTTCTCTTCGCGCTGCTGACTCCCGTCTCACAGCGCCCCACGGACTTCACGCTGTACTACGCGCACGACCCGGTGTTCCAGGCGTACTTGCTGCTCTACATGTGTACGTACACGGTCGCCGAGATCTACCTTGCCCGCGTGTGCTGGAAATACGCCGGAGAGATCGAGGACCGGTGGATCAGCCGGGGCCTGCGCCTGATCGCCGTGGGCGCTGTCGTCACCCTCGGCTACAGCGGCATCCGCCTGTGCGCGATCCTCGGTGCCGAGTTCGGCTTCAGCGTGCGGCCCGCGGAGCCCTACGCCTGGATCTGTGGCGACATCGGCGCCACCTTGACTCAGATCGGCTACTTCATACCGATCGTGGCCGCGCGCCTGCTGGGTGTCCGCCGTGAACGCCAGCAGTACCAGCAGCTCGAACGGCTCTGGCAGGCCGTCTCCGCCGCCGCGCCGAGCATCGTCTTCGTCGAGCCGGGCCGGTAAGCACCCCGGCCACCTACGCTGACGCGGCCCTGAACACCCCGACCCCACAGCAGGACCTCCGCCACCTCGTCCGCGTCGCCCGCTACTTCACGGCACCGTCGACGAAGCCCGAGGCCGAATGCGCCCCTGGAGTCCGCACGTGAACCGCAGAACCCTTCTGGCCGCCGCCACCACGGTGGTCGCAGCCTCCCTACCCAAGACGGCCATCCCGGCACCCTCAGCCGCAGCCACCAAGGACGCCATGAACAGCACCGCCCCGTACCGCTCGACCGCACTCGCCCAGATCTCCGCCCTGCGAGGCGGCACCATCACGGCCCGAGACCTCTTGGACCAGGTCCTCGCCCACCACGCCAAGGTCAACCCCGGCCTTAACGCCGTGGTGACCCTGGACGCCGAGGCGGCCCGCGCCGCCGCCGACAAGGCAGATGCCCACCTCGCCGAGACCGGGCGCACCCTGGGTCCGCTCCACGGCCTGCCCATCACGGTCAAGGACGCTCTGGAGACTTCGGGCCTGCGCACCACGTGCGGCAGCACCGACCTGAGCGACCACGTCCCCACCGCCGACGCAGACGTAGTCGCGCTGCTCCGCCAGGCCGGAGCCATCATCATCGGCAAGACGAACGTGCCGACGATGTGCCAGGACATTCAGACGAGCAACCCGATCTTCGGGAAGACGAACAACCCGTTCTCTCCCGACCACACCGCCGGCGGTTCCTCCGGCGGGCCGTCCGTTGCCGTCGCTACCGGCCTCAGCGCCCTGGAGATCGGCTCGGACCTCGCCGGTTCGCTGCGACTGCCCGCCGCGTACTGCGGCGTGTTCGCCCTGCGCACCTCGCGCGGCGCCTCCCCGATCGTCCCCACCCGCGGACACATCCCCCGGCCGCCCGGCTGGCTCACATCCAGCGACATGCTCACCCTGAGCCCGATCGCCCGGGACGCCGATGACCTCGACCTGCTCCTGGACGTCCTCGCCGCCCCGGCACCGGCCGACAACGCCGCGTGGAAGATCGACCTGCCCGCCCCGTCGAAGACCCGCCTCGGCCAGTACCGGGTGGGTGTGTGGGCCGACGATGCGTTCTGCCGCGTGGACGCCTCGACGCGCAGCCTGATGGACCAGGTGGCCGGTGCTCTGCGTACCTCAGGCGCCAGCCTCGACGACTCGACTCGCCCCGTGGACTTCGAGGCGAGCAACACCCTGTTCGAGCGTCTGATGTACGCCACCTCCGCGGCCTCGGCCACCGACGAGGCATTCGCCGGAGAGGTGAAGGCAGCCGACTCCGTGGCCGACGACGCTCCGTCCGCTCGCTACCTCAAGAGCCGCACCATGCGTCACCGCGACTGGGCACGGGCCGACGAGGACCGGCAGAAGCTGCGTACGAAGTGGGCCGCCTACTTCGCCGAGCACGATGTACTGATCACCCCGGCCGCGCCGACCGCCGCCGTCCTCGACCAGACGTCCGTGCCCGCCGCGGACCGGTACATCACCGTGGACGGCGAGAAGCGCAGCTTCTTCGACCAGACGAGCTGGGTCAACCTGGCCTCTCCCGTCGGCCTGCCCGCGGTGGTGATGCCCACCGGGCAGACCCGCGACGGTCTGCCGCTCGCCATCCAGATCATCGGCCCCTACCTGTCCGACCGCACCGTCATCGCCGTGGCCAAGCTGCTGGCCAAGACGCTGCCCGCCCCGCCGCAGGCTCCCGACCTGACGGCCTGACAGGCCCGGGCGCGTCCTGCCTTCACGGGGGTGAGGCGAGGCGCGCCCGTACAACGCGAGGACCCCGGCACGTGCACCGTGCCGGGGTCCTCATCGTTCTGCGGTCCAGAGGCGTCACCATGAGGAGGTCGTCAGCGGTCGTACGTCGATCGTTTGAGGCATTGCGGTCGAGCGCCTGCACATTGCCGCATGTCAGCAACGCGCCGGCCGACTCTCCCCTCAACTGCAAGACCAGAGACCCGTTGCTCCGATGAATTGCCGGAGCTGTTAGCGCTGAGCTGGGCTTACCGCGCTTTCCTATACGCCTCGCGCACCGCCGCCGACACGCGGCCGCGGTCGTTGACCTGGAAACCGTTTCCCTTGGCCCAAGCCCTGATAGTCGCTGTGTCCCCATGGACCGGAGAAGCCTTGCGATGCTGCTGCTTGCCTGCGATGCCACCGCGCACCCTCCGGGCCCCCTCGGCCTGGAGGTAGGAGTGAAGGATCTCAAGAAGCCTTTCGTAATTCTCATCCGTGAGGTCGATCTCGACCCCGGCCCCATCAACAAGAATGCTGTGCGTGGAGATCTCCGCCGACTCTTCTCCGGTCAGGTCGTCCACATATGTCGTAATTACCTTTTGCGCCATGCGAAGGATGATACCGCTACTTGAATCTCGGATATTAGCCCGTCACCAGCTCCGCAGCGTGGTCGCGCCAGCTGCTGTCGCGGGTCTAGGCCTCCCTGACAGTCACCGGCATGACAATCCGAAACGTCACAGGAAGATGCGTCGGCCCGCCACGAAGGTTCGAGGCTGAGGACACGGATGGGCGCGCTACAGCGCGGCCCGAGCGGCTCAATTGCGGTCCGGCGAAGCCCACCACTCATGCAGCACCTCACCCGCGTACCTACGGCTGCGCTTTGGCGGCGGCCACCCCTGGGCGCCAAATCGGAATTACCTGAAGCAATGGTCACGATCCGGCTTCCACAACTGCACATGGCCGCTGCGATTGGCTAGCCCGGTGGCGAATCGCGCCCAACTCGGCCCTAGAGTGGCAGCTGTTGGTAACAGAGGCATCGCCGCAGAGTGACGGGGCGGCGCAGGGCAACGAGGAACGGGGGCGGGCGTGACGCGAGGCATGGCACGTACCGGTGCGTTTGCGACGGCAGGAATTTTCCTGCTCACGGGTTGCAGCGGAGGCGACGGAAGCGGCAACTCGAACAAGATCAAGGGAGCGGACACAGCTACTCACTCCGCGTACCCGAGCGCTTCCGCATCACCTGGAGTACAGCGGCCGAAGATCACGCTGCCGAGCTCGACGAAGAATGTCTTCGAGGGGCAGCACACGGGCGATCCGAAGAAGGACGCGGTTCTGGCGGACAACGCACGGATGGTGAACTCCGAAGACGACGCGATCTCCCGCGGTAAGACGGATACTCAGGCTCTGGATTTCTACAGCACAGGCGCAGCTATCGGGTCTGCGCAGGTATACATCAAGGGATGGGTGGCGGATGGCGCCACCTGGATCGGGACTACTCGCTACTTCGACCGCAAGGTGAGCTTTCGTAGTGACGGAGCCGCGGTGGTCATCTACTGCTCGGACGAAAGCAAGGCGTTCGTCAAGGACAAGACTGGGAAGGTCGACCGTTCACCTGCGACGAGTGACGCATATGTCTTGTACAACACCCGGCTTGTCAAGTCGGGCCAGGGCGTATGGCGCACCGTAGACGTGGACTCGAAGAGGGGGGCGGCAGAATGCCAGCCGTAGGGGACACGCTGAGGAAACTGTTCCTCGTATCGGTGGCCGCAGTGGTAGCTCTTGCGCCGGGTGTCGCGTATGCCGCGAGGGGGAAATACGGTAACCAGATTTCCGTAGGGCACACGGATGTTTCTAACGGGAAGGCTTCCGCGACCGCTGGCGGTGAATTCGTCCACTACGACCACAGCAAGAATTCTAATAAGGGCGGTGCCGGGCCGCTGATACCGATTGGCAATTGGTCGCCACCGGCGTGCTGGTATGCGCCGAAGTGGACAGCGGAGAGTGCCGCGCAGACGCGACTGGGGGGCAGTGTCGACTTCAGCCCGAATCACGACGCGCTGACTGCAAAGGCGAACAGGGAAAAATACCTCGACGGGAAGTACGGGAACTTCAACGTCAAGAAGCAGGGCAAGGGCTACTGGTGGGGCGCGTACAAGTCCGACCGCCTCAACGACTCCGGCGCTTCCGACTGCACCAAGTCTCCCTTCTGGGTGGACACAGGCCACCAGCCACCCACCGACGTACCCGAGGTGGTCAGCCCGGAAATTCTGGCGCAGCTGGCCTACGGGGAGGTTCGTATCCCGCAGGGCAAGGCAAGCATGGCCCCCTCCGACGGCAACCAGGTCGTGAATCTGCCGACCTGGGTGTGGCTGAACAACGCGGACTTCCACCCGGTTTCCGTCACGGCCCGCGTCGACGTGCTGAACATCCAGGCCACTACTACGGCCACGCCGGTGAACATGCATATCGATGCCGGCACCGCAGACGCCCAGACCTACCCGGCTAGTGGTGACTGCCCGATCCACAACGGCAGGATCGGCACCGAACGGACCCCAGGCGACAAGGGTAAGCCCCCCTGCGGGTTGGAATATCTGCGCTCGACAGCGAACTCCGGGCCGTACAAGTTCAAGGCCACCATCACCTGGAAGATCAGCTGGATCGGCACCGGCCATCCCAAGCCCACCAAGTTGCCGGCCGGCAGTTACGGAACGCCGCAAGACGTCACCGTGAAGGAAATCCAGAGCATCGTCCGCTGACGGACGGCAAGTTAAAGGGGAAGTTACCCATGGGGGAATACGTCGGTGTCGATCCAGATCGGGTGCGCAAACTAGCCAATCGCCTCCAGGATCTGGAAGGCGCACTGGCCAAGCACGGTGCGGTCATTCGGGCCAAGTTCCGCGACTGGGACAGCGGACTCGATCTGTCGCAGATTGCACAGCAGACGCATAACGTCGGTAATGACGCTCGCGACATGTCCAAGCGCGCAGATCTGGCCCGCAACCTGGAGGAGCACGGAGATATCGGGCTGTGCACTCCGGGTGGCGACATGGTCAACATCCCCTGGGGCATGGACGGTGTCTCGAAGCTCAGCGCGAAGGAAGCCAAGCAGGAAGCCGCCACGCTGAAGAAGGCGCTCGACGACCCGAAGGCCACAGGCTCCCGCGCGGACATCGCAGCCATCGGGCAGTCACTCGCCGACCACCAGAACGACCCGTCCTACCTCACCGCCTTCGCCGCCGCTGGCGGCGTCGCAGATGCCGCCAGGGTCGGTCATGCCCTGCACATCGAGGACGGTACGCACGACGGCACGGTACTGAACCACGCATCAACACAGCTGATCGGCCAGTACGGCCGAGGTATCAGCCAGATCTTCAAGTACCAGAAGGCTGGCAAAGTCCCGCCGAACCCAGCCTACGTCAAGTCCCTCACCAACCCACCCGGCGGCGACATGTGGTCGGTCGGGACGCTCTTCAAGTACGGGCCCAAGGGCGACCAGTGGGACGCGAAGGTACTGTCGGACGTCGGAGGGGCCATGCTCGACTGGCGCCACAAGCAGGTGGAGATGCGGCCCATGTACCTGCCGGGAGCCGGGTACAACGGCTACACCGGCGGTCCCGACAGGCATGCCTGGTACCAATCTCTCGGCTTGGACCCCGTCTATACGAACGACGACGGCGCCAACAACAAGATCGTGGCTGGCATCCAGGCCAACGACCCGGCGTTCGCCTTGATGGACCGTGTCGGCGAGAATCCCGAGGCCTCGCGTGATCTGCTCACACAACCGAACGGCGGCGGGCTGCGCCACGCCAAGGAACTGGTCGACTACAAGTGGGAAACGCCGGGCGAGCATGGTCCGCACGACGACTCGGACCCTGTACGCCGCGTCCTGACGCTAGCCGCCACCGACCGCAGCGCTGCCCACCAGGACCAGTCCGGGCAGGCAGCGGCGAACATCCTGAAGGCGGCAGCCGAACAAGAGGACACATTCACCGGGCGTGATGACTCGGACAGCCAGGAGCAGTACCAGAAGTACCCGACAGGCACTGCCGTCGCTTTGGCTGGCATCACTGCGACCTGGGCTGACGACATCGGGAACACAGGTTTGTCGACCGATGAAGGTGTACTGGGCTACAAGGATCATTTCCTCGTTGCCAACGAAGAAGACATGACCAAAGTTATGCAGCTGTTCGTTCGGGACGGCAACACTAAAGCTGCAATCATGTTCGATAGCACCATTCACAACAAGGTGTCGGACGCCGCAGAAAGTGACGCCTATTCACGAAACCTCACTTATATAGGAAATACGGCGGGGATGCTCTCGAAGGCGAAGGTCGGTGTCAAGTATTCTGCAGCACAGCAGAAGGATGAAGAACATCAGACTAACCTGAACCTGCTGAACACCGCCGGAACCCTATTCGGGTTCGCGCCGGGCCCCAAGACGGCAGAGAGCGTTGCGGCGAAGGTCACAGAAAAGGGCCTTAAATACTCCCAGAACATGGTCCTCATGGGTCGGACGATTGTCGCCCCGCAGACCGACCCTTTCTCCATTGACAATGCTGACAAGCAGGAGCGGATCAGTCCAAAGGAAGCAAAGAAACAATATCACTCTTTCATTCCGTCAGTAGCACAGGGAATGATTCGGTCGGGCAGAGTACCTATCCCCACAGGAAGGTCTTGGTACGACCCGGCTACTGGAACTGTCGCCCCCGGACCCACAGACATTCAAGACTTCGAAGCTTGGTGGGCACAGGCGGGAGAAAAGCAGCCGGCGGATCTCAAGAAATTCCAACCGCTAGATTTCCAGAAAGATTTCCAAGATGGATTCAATGACTCTACGCAGTCTCTCGATGGCAGTTAAGAAACGTGCGAACTCTCTCATCTTGCCTGCTCTGTTCACCCTTCTGCTCGCAGGATGCTCAGGGGGCGACACCGAACACGAAAGATCTGGATTTCCTGTTCCGAAACAGGGAGACGTATCAGCCTTTGCGTCCGGTGAACTCAGCAAAAAGTATGACGTCAACAGCTCTGTCGATGGCGCGACGGGCAGTAGTTTCGTAGCCTCAGACCGATCCGGGAACGTCTACACGATGAACACCGAGGATCCATCAGACATCACCGTGCTACGTATTACCCCGAATGGGAATGTTAGCCAGTTCGCCCGGATCAAACCGACGGATCAGAAGAGAGTCGGATCCGGAATGGCGACCACCCCGGACAGGGGCTTGATTATGGGCGGGGGCACCGGTCTGATCCAAGTCAACCGACGCGGCATAGCTACTCACCTCAATACCACGCATCACTTCGAATCTCCTAATCCTATTGGGGTTCGCCCCGACGGATCGGTGATCATTCTGGACCGTGATCAAACCTGGTCGCTCAAGGGCTCCAAGGTGACCAAGCTGTACACCTCACCCAACAGTGTGACTGCAGGAATCGTCGATGCCAAAGGGACCGTCTACTTGCAGGGCGACACGTTCGCGGACATGCATGTTCTGGCAATAGGGAAAAATCCGCGAGCCCTGACCCTGCGTGGGAATATCCCCGGATCAAAGGTGCCCCTCTCCAACCTGACAGCGCTCACTATGGCCGCAGCACATGATGGCGGCCTATACGCAAAGACCGTCAAGGACCCTTCCAAAGGTCCGTCCGGCCCCTCTGCCTACGTCATGCATTTGGCGCCTTCCGGTGACGTCGTCGTCATCGCCAAGGGAACTCTGGAAAACGGCCATGCCTCATGCAAGGCAGGCAAAATGTTCCCTGCCCTCAACGCCCCGTGTCAAATCCCCTGGTTTGTTGTTCAAAGTGGTGACCAGGTACTCGCCATGGGAAACCCCAGCACCTTGACGGGGCCCCCGGCGCCCGCACTCTCCATCCGCGCCTACGAGAAGTAAGGATCAAAGTGGGTATACCTGACGAAGATCGGCTAGAGAACGTATGCCGTAAGAACATGAACGAAGTCGAAACCGCCGTGACGGCGATCCGGTCGGCGATGAAGCAGGTTGAACAGATGTTGCCACACACGTGGATCGGTACGAAGGCCGACAACTGGCGGGCTGACCACGAAGGGCACATGAAGCGACTCAAGACCCTCTTCGCTTCTTTTCCTGACGAAGAGAAGCAGCTAATCGAACAAGCTCAGAAGAAACAGGCGGCACTGGACAAGAAAATGCACGGGACAGGCTGACTGGCTTCGACTATTCATAGAGCCCGGCGTGTACGCACTGGACGCGTGGGCAGAAACCGACGCGTGGCCAGGCCGCGATATGCCGGACGTTACGGCACTAGCGCAGAAGAACGCCGGTCAGCTGTCCGTCGAGCCACGCGCGGCGCTCCTCGGCCGGAGTGCCCTCCCAAACGATGGCCGGCCAGTCGGGTCGACCTGGGGCGTGAACGTGGAGTCCAGAACCACGTCGATAACGACGGCGCGTTCGTGGACGGGGAGCTGCGGGGGGGGTTCGGAGTAATAGTCAAGACCTGTGGATCGAGATTCTTTAGAGGGTCTTCGTCATGAACGTGCTGTTCGGGTCGGGCCAGTAGCCCGCGAACGGCTCGCACTGGATGAACCCGAACTTCCCGTAGAGCTTTCTGGCGGGCAGGAAGAACTCGGCTGCGCCGGTCTCCAGGCTCAGCCGAGTGAACCCCATGGTCTTGGCCTCGGTGATGATGTGTTCCAGCAGTCGGGATGCGATCCCGCTTCGCGTGCGCGTCGGCGTGGTGCGCATCGACTTCAGCTCTGCGTGCCCCGCGTCCAGCTTCTTGATCGCACCGCAGCCCACCACGGTGTCACCGTCCACGATCGACCAGAACGTGACCTCGGGCTTGCGAAGGTCATCGAGATCGAGGGCGTGCTTGCTCTCCAAGGGCGTGATGGACCGCATCTGCTGGACGTGCTCGTTGAGGAACCTGGCGATCTCCGAGCCTGACAGGTCGTCCACCACGATCTTCATTTTGCTCGCCCTTCTTCGGTCGGGATGTTCGACGAGTTTGTCATCCCTCAGCGATCTGCCCGCAGCGAATGTTCACAGGTCGGTTGGGGTCTCTTCAGGCTGCGTGAGCTTCGGGGCGTTCGACGAGGTGGCCGCGTTCGAAGCGGGCGCCGGCCCTCACGAGGGCGACGAGGTGGGGTGCGTTCACGGCTCGCCAGCGGGCGTGAGCAGACTCGACGAGCTTGAACACCATCGCCAGCGCGGCGGCTCGAGAGCCGGCCCCTTTGGTGACTTTCGTCCGTAGCCGCACCGTCGCGAAGGTCGACTCGATCGGATTCGTCGTTCGTAGGTGGATCCAGTGCTCGGCCGGGAAGTCGTAGAACGCCAGCAGCTCGTCCTCGTCGTCGACGATCTTCTTGACGGCCTTGGGGAACTTCGCCCCGTACTGCTTGGCGAACGCGGCGACGGCCTTGGCCGCGTGCTCCTTGTCCTCGGCGTTGTAGATGTCCTGGATGGCCTTCTTCGCCGCGGGCTGGGCCGACTTCGGGAGGCTGTCGAGGCAGTTGGCCGTTTTGTGAACCCAGCACCTTTGGTGGCGGGTTTCGGGGAAGACCTCGTTGATTGCGTTCCAGAAGCCGAGGGCGCCGTCGCCGACGGCGAGGACCGAGGCATGCATGCCCCTGCGCTGGCAGCCCCGCAGCAGGCTCGCCCAGGACTCCGATGATTCCCGGTAGCCGTCCGCCATTGCGATCAGCTCCTTCGTGCCGTCCGCCCGAACGCCCATGACCACCAGGACGGCAGCCTTCGCCTCCTCCAGGCGTATCCGCAGGTGGATGCCGTCGGCCCAGACATAGACGTAGTCCGTGGGGACAGATCGCGCTCACCGAACGCTTTGTGATCGGCCTGCCACTGGGTGGTCAGCCGGGTCACCGTGGCTGGTGAGAGGCCCGCCGAGGAGCCGAGGAACTGCTCCAGCGCGGGCACGAAATCACCCGAGGACAGGCCGTGGAGGTAGAGCAGAGGCAGTACTTCGCTGATCTTCGGGGACTTGCGGGCCCAGGGCGGCAGGATCGCCGAGCTGAATCGCTTGCGCTCGCCGGTTGCCTCGTCGATGCGCTTGTCGTTTACGCGCGGGGCCTTGACCTGGATGGTCCCGGCCGAGGTGGTCACCGAGCGGGACTGGTGGTGGCCGTTGCGGACCACGAGCCGCCGCCCACACTCATCCATTTCGTCAGCCAACTCGGCTATATAGGCATCAACTTCGGCCTCCAGCGCGGCGGCGAGCATCCGCCTCGCTCCCTCCCGGACGATCTCGTCGATGAGCGAGGAGCCGTTGGCGGTGGTGCCGTCGGCGTTGACTACGCTGAACACAGGCGTGCCTTCCCGGCCGGTGTTCGCCGCACCGGCCTACTCGATGACCATCAATCGATCACTCGGGAAGGTACGCCCTTCGCGTTCAACCCGAGGCCGATCCACAGGTCTTGAGCATTGCTCTGCCCATGGCTCACCATGCGACAACAGCGGGCCGATCCCGGATCAACGGCTCGGCCGCTCGACATCAGCTCATCAGTCCTCGTGCCCCAATTGAAGGTCCCTCTCCGTCCGGCCTCCGCCCGCGACCTGCAGAACCGTGGCGACGGGCGGGTAGCCCGCCGCGATCACCGTGTACTCCCCGGACGACAGGTCCACGAAGCGGAAGGTGCCGTCGGCGCCCGTGGTGAGGGTGTCCACCACATTTCCCGCGGCGTCGAGCAGTGTCACCCGAGCGTCCTCGACCGGCCGCCCGCCGCCGGCCCGCACGGTGCCGCGCAACAGGGCGCCGCCCGCGAGCTCGACGTCCTGCCGGGTCTCCCGTGCGGCCTGCACGCTCACCGGCATCGCGGCGGGGCGGAAGGCGGGGGCGCTGCCGGCGAGGGTGTACTCACCGGCCACCAACTCGTTGATGACGTAGCCGCCTTCGCGCCCGCTGCGGGTGGAGGCGACGACCTCACCGCGTACGTCGGTGAGTGTCACGGCGGCGTCCCGCACGGGTGTGCCGTCCGCGGTGACCACGGTGCCGGCCAGCCGTCCGGCGCCGCCGAGGACCACGTCGAGATCGACGGGGCGCTCGCCGACCGTCACGCTGACGGCCTGTGGCTGGTGGCCGCCGGCCGCCGCGATGAGGACGTACGAGCCGGATCCGGGCACGCTCAGCGCGTACCGCCCGTCCTCGCCGCTCGCACCGCGCCCGATCTGGCGCCCGGTGATGTCGATGAGGGTGAGTGCCGCGCGCGGCACGGTGGATCCGTCGTAGTGCTGGACGGTCCCGCAGACGGGCACGCCCGGGACGTACGGGGCTTCCGGGGCGCGGGCTGCGGGTACGGACGCATCCGGTGCGGCTGCGGGGGCGTTATGGGACACCAGCGGTTTCTCCTTGAGGAAGAAGGCGATGAGCAGGCCGAGCACGAGCACCGGCACGAGGTAGAGGAAGATCCGGGGCATGGCGTCGGCGTACGCCCGGATGTAGCCGTCCCGCAGCGCGGGCGGCAGCGTGCGGACCAGCTGCGGGGTGATCGACTCGGGGTCGGGCAGCCGCGCGCCGGACGGCAGGCGGGTCTTGAGCGCGTCCGTGAGGCGGCCCGCGAAGAGCGCGCCGAAGACGGCCGCGCCGACGCTGCCGCCGATCTGCCGGAAGTAGTTGTTGGCGCTGGTGGCGGTGCCGAGGTCGCGGGGTGCCACGGAGTTCTGCACGGCCAGCACCAGGATCGACATGATCAGCCCGATGCCGATGCCAAGGACGGCCATCCAGACGCTGTACGTGAGCTGCGGGGTGTCCGTCTCCAGCCGCGAGAGCAGCCACATCCCGACCGCCGAGATCGCACAGCCGAGCAGCGGAAAGATCTTGTACCGCCCGGTGCGGCTGGTCAGCTGCCCCGAGACGATGGAGGCGATGACGACGCCGCCCATCATCGGCAGCATGAAGAGCCCCGACTCGGTGGCACTGGCGCCGTCGACCATCTGGAGGAAGGTCGGCAGATAGCTGGCGGCGCCGAAGAGCGCGACGCCCACGACGGCCCCGACGAGCGCCGTCACATTGAAGATCGAGTCGCGGAACAGCCGCAGCGGGATGATCGGTTCGGGCGCGCGGTGCTCGACGGCCAGGAAGAGCAGGGCGGTCACGGCGCACCCGGCGGCCAGTCCCACGATGGGGCGCGAGCCCCAGGCGTACTCGGTGCCGCCCCACGTCGTCAGCAGCACCAGACAGGTCGACGTGGCGGCCAGCAGCAGCGCGCCGAGGATGTCCAGGCGCGGCTTGGCCGTCGGCTTCGGCAGTTTGAGTACGGCCGCGATGACGGCCAGGGTGACCAGGCCGAACGGCACGTTGATGTAGAAGCACCAGCGCCAGGAGGCGTGATCGGTGAAGAACCCGCCGATGAGCGGCCCGGCCACGGAGGCGAGCCCGAAGACCGCGCCGATCAGCCCCATGAAGCGGCCGCGTTCGCGCGGCGGCACGATGTCCCCGATGATCGCCTGCACGCCGATCATGAGACCGCCGCCCCCGATGCCCTGGACGGCGCGGAAGGCGATGAGTTCGTTCATCGTCCGGGACCAGCCGGCCAGCGCCGAGCCGATCACGAAGACGATGATCGCGAACATGAAGATGCTCTTGCGGCCGAAGAGGTCCCCGAGCTTGCCGTAGACCGGCAGGCCGATCGTGGAGGCGAGGAGATACGCCGTGACGGCCCAGGACATCTTGTCCAGGCCGTGCAGTTCACCGACGATCTTCGGCAGCGCTGTCGCCACGATCATCTGGTCGAGGGCCGCGAGCAGCAGCGTCAGCATCAGCCCGAAGAAGACCATCCGCACCCGGCCGGGGCTGAGTTCGGGCTGCTCCCCCGCAGCGGGGGGTGGTGGGAGCGGGACGGTCACCGCTTCCGTCAGGACATCGGTCTGCCCGTCCGGACCGTCCTTCACCAGAGTGATTCCACCCACGTACCGCTCCCCTCGTCGCGCCTGCGCCGCCCTTTTCTCGCATTCGGCGACAAGGGGGTGCAAGCGCGACGATTGGCGCGCGAGGCGCACGCCGGGGGCTTCTGTGCCGGTGGGAGCCCCTACGGCGCACAACTGGGCCGTACGGAAAACCACTCGAACCGGTGAGCATCATTTCCGCCCGAAGGGGTTACGCGGTGGACCGGACGGCCCGTCGGAAGCGGCGGAAACGGCGGAAACGGCAGGAGCGGCGGGCGGAGCGGGCTACTTGGCCACTTCTGCTTCGAGCTTGGTGAGCAGCTCGTCGTAGATGCGGCCGAGGCCCTTGGGCGCGAAGGTCTTCTCGAAGAATCCGCCGATGCCGCCGGCGCCGTTCCACACCGTGGAGACGACGGTCTTCGACTTGCCCTCGCCGGCGGGGGTGACGGTCCAGGTGGTCACCATGGAGGAGTTCCGGTCCTTCTCGACGAGCTGTCCGTCGGTCGGCTCGGTCACCTCCAGCAGGCAGTCCCGGATGCGCTTGCTGGTGGCCTGCAGCTTCCAGTGGACGAGTGTGCCGTCACCGTCGCCGCCCTCCCGGACCTCGTACTCGCTGAAGTGCCCGGGCAGGAGCTTCTCGCGCGTACCGGTGTAGTCGGCGAGCGCGTCGAACACCGTCTCCGCGTCGGCCCCGATGATCCGCTCCGTGGTGGCCTCTACCTGCGCCATACCAGTTCCTCCAGCTGTCGTTCTTCAGTCGGTGTGATGAACCGCGCCCTGAGCCAACCACCTCGGGTGCGGGCACGGAAATCCGGGTTGCGCGAATCATGGGAACAGGTGTTCTATTCAAGGGTACGTGCTATCGAGGAGGCGCCATGCGCTGGGACCAGCTGACCGAGAACGGCGGGGACAACCGCACAGCCGAGGGCGGCGGGACCGGCGAGAAGGCCGCGCTGTTCGGAGCGGAATCCGTGACCACCCGCACCTTCGACACCCCGGAGTTCCGCGGGATCACCTTCCACGAGGTGCGGGCCCGTTCGATCGTGAACCGGGTGCCCGGCGCCTCCCGTATGCCGTTCGAATGGACGGTCAATCCGTACCGGGGCTGCAGTCACGCCTGCGTCTACTGCTTCGCGAGGAAGACCCACAGCTATCTGGACCTCGACACCGGCCTCGGCTTCGACTCACAGATCGTCGTGAAGACCAACGCCCCCGAGCTGCTGCGCGCCAGGCTCGGCTCCCGCCAGTGGCAGGGCGCGCACATCGCGATGGGCACCAACGTCGACTGCTACCAGCGGGCCGAGGGGCGGTACGGGCTGATGCCGGGCATCATCTCGACGCTGCGCGACTACGCGAACCCGTTCAGCATCCTGACCAAGGGCACGCTGATCCTGCGCGACCTGGAGCTGCTCCAGCAGGCCGCGCGGGTCACCGATGTCGGTGTCTCGGTCTCGGTCGGCTTCGTGGACGAGGAGCTGTGGTGCACGGTGGAGCCCGGCACCCCCGCACCGCGGCGCAGGCTCGACGCCGTACGCACCCTGACCGACGCCGGAATCGGCTGCGGGGTGCTGATGGCGCCGGTGATCCCGTTCCTCGGCGACCACCCGGACCAGCTGCGCGCCACGGTCCGCGCCGTCGCGGCCTCCGGGGCGACCTCGGTGACCCCGCTCGTCCTGCATCTGCGGCCCGGCGCACGCGAGTGGTTCATGTCCTGGCTCGGCGAGCACCATCCGCATCTGGTCAGGCGCTACGAGCGGTTGTACGCGGCGGGGGCGTACGCCCCCAAGTGGTACCAGCGCCGGATCACCCGCCAGGTGCACGAACTGGCCGCCGAGTACGGCATCGGCCCGGCCCAGCGCGGTATGCCGCGCCGGATACCCGTACCGCAGGAGCCCGAGCCCGCGGTGCCCACTCAGCTGACGCTGATCTGATCCCGGCGGTGTGCGGAGGGCTCGGTCCACGCGGGGCGCCGGGCAGCAGTAAGCCGGGCAGGTCGGCAGCCGCGTCGGCCGGCACGCGCATCAGCCTGCACGTGCACCAGCCGGCACGCGCGTCAGCCGGCACCGCGTCAGCCGGCAGCCGCTTCGGCCAGCAGCCGCAGCGCGCGGGACGCCGCTGCGTGCAGCTCGGGGCGGGTCAGCGCCGCTTCGAGCACGGGCCTGGCTCGCGGGTCGCCGAGCCGCCCCAGCCCCTCGACGCAGGCCAGCGCGACGCGCGGATGCGGGCCGTCGGGGGTCAGCAGCGGGGCCAGCGTACGGATCAGCGCGGGCGCGGACTCGGGCGCCCGCAACTCCGTGAGCAGCCGCACCGGTTGCAGCGCGTAGGCCGTACGCAGGGGGTTGGTCGCGAGGGCGGCGGCCGCGCGGGCGGTGCGCGGGTCGCCGAGGCGGGCGAGCGCGCGGGCCGCCGGAACGCAGCGCTCCGGGTCGCGGTGGTTGAGCAGCAGCACGAGCGCCTCGAAGGCCCGGCGGTCCCCGGCGCAGCCGAGCCGGAACGCCGCCAGCTCCCTGGCCCACAAAGGCTGTCCCGGCTCGGTCAGGACCCCGGCCAGCTCCTCCGGATCCGCGGAGACGGCCAGCCGTTCGTACGCCACCGAGCCCCCGGCCTCGCGGCGCAGCCGGTCGGTGAACGCCCGCGCATCCTCGTCCGTGCCGGAAGCCTCGTCCATGCCGGAAGCGTAATGCCGGGGCCGCGGCCATGAGGGGCAGACGGCTTTCACGGCCGGACGGGGGGTACGCCTGTGAACGCCCGTACGAGGGCCGCCTCTTCACCGTACGGCTCTCACCGCACGGCTGTCCCGGTGCGCGCCGCCGCCACCAGTGCGGCCATCACCCGTGTGTCGTCCCCGGCCTCCGGATGCCACTGCACGGCCAGCGCGAACCCGCGCGCGCCGGGCAGTTCCAGCGCCTCGACGGTGCCGTCCTGCGCATGGGCCGAAGCGAGCAGCCCGCGCCCGAGCCGGTCCGCCGCCTGATGGTGGTAGGTCGGCACGGACACCGGCTCGGGCAGCGTCCGGCCCAGCAGCGTCCCCGGGACCGGCTCGACGACATGCCGGTCGAAGACGCCGGGCGGGCCCGCGTGCTGGTCGAGGTGCTGGACGAGGGTGCCGCCCAGCGCCACGTTCAGCAGTTGCAGTCCCCGGCAGATGCCGAGCAGCGGTAGGCCGCTCTCCAGCGCGGCCTCGATCAGGGCCAGTTCCCAGGTGTCCCGCTCCTGGGCAGGCGGCCCGGTCATCGGGTGCGCGGCCGCACCGTAGCGGACGGGCTCGACGTCCGCGCCGCCGGCGATCACCAGCCCGTCCAGGCGGGCGAGAGTCGCCGCCGCGGCCGATGGGTCGTCCGGCGGCAGCAGCACCGCGAGCCCGCCCGCGCGCTGCACCATCCGGTGGTAACCGGCGGGCAGCAGCGCGGCGGGCAGCGACCACACCCCCCACCTGGCGTCCTCCAGATACGTGCTGATGCCGATCAGCGGCTGGGACATCGGGCTCCTCCGTGCGTGGGTGTGGGGGGCCGGCGGTCCGGCGTGCGGTCCGCCGGGTGTCAGTCGCGTTCGAGTTCGGCCTCGGCCGCCGCCAGCGCCGCGAATTCCTCCTCGGGCGCCGCGGCCACCAGACGGTGGCGGGAGTAGCAGGCGAAGTAGGCCAGCGCCACGCCGTAGACACCCAGCGCGATGAAGGCCGCCTCCTTGTCGACCAGGAAGGTCGCCACCAGCGCCGAGCAGGCGAGCACGAAGGCGACGGACGAGGTGAGTGCGCCGCCTGGGGTGCGGTACGGGCGGTGCAGTCCGGGCTCGCGGCGGCGCAGCACGATGTGCGAAAGGGACATCAGCGCGTACGAGATGGTGGCGCCGAAAACCGCGACGTTCAGCATCCGGGCGCCGTCACCGGTGGCCGCCGCGAGCGCGAAGCCGAGTACGCCGGGGATCAGCAGGCCGAGATAGGGCGCCTTGCGGCGGCTGGTGAGAGAGAGGAAACGGGGCAGGTAGCCGGCCCTGGAGAGCGCGAAGAGCTGCCGGGAGCCGGCGAAGATCAGGGAGAAGAACGAGGCGACCAGGCCCGCGAGACCCGCGTAGTTGACGATCCGGCTGACCACGGTCGGATCGCCGTGCGGCTGCAGCGCGTGGACCAGTGGATCGCCCACGGACTGGATCGCGGCGGAGCCGCGGGCGCCGGTCGCCGCGGTGAAGGTGACCAGGGCGAGCAGCAGCAGCACGCCCATCGCGGCGGCCATCGCCTTCGGCAGGACGCGGGCCGGGTCCTTGGTCTCCTCGGCGGCCAGCGGTACGCCCTCGACGCCGAGGAAGAACCACATGCCGAACGGGAAGGCCGCCCAGATGCCCAGCACACCGAACGGCAGCCAGGAGTTGGCCCCGAGGGCGCCGCCGCGTACCGGGATGTCGTTGAGCGTGTCCACCTGGAAGCCGGTGAACGCGGCCACCGCGAAGACGACGATCGCGGCGACGGCTATCGCGGTGACGACCAGGCTGAACCGCAGCGCCTCGCCGACGCCCCACAGATGGATGCCGATGAAGATCACGAAGCAGGCGAGATAGACCGGCCAGCCCGAGTGCAGGCCGAACAGGCCGAGCGCCTCGACGTAGTCGCCGAGGAAGATGGCTATCGCGGCGGGCGCCAGCACGTATTCGATCAGGATCGCGGTTCCGGTCAGAAAGCCGCCCCAGGTACCCAGCGCGCGCCGGGCGAAGCCGTAACCGCCGCCCGCGGTCGGCAGGATCGAGGACAGCTCCGCCAGCGCGAAGACCAGACAGGTGTACATCAGGCCCATCAGGACGGCGGCGATCGCCAGACCACCGAAACCGCCCTGCGCCAGGCCGTTGTTCCAGCCGGAGAAGTCTCCCGATACGACATAGGCGACACCCAGGCCGGTCAGCAGCAGGGGCCCTGCGCTGCCGCGGCGCAGCGCGCGGCGCTCCAGATAGGTGTCTTCGGGCGATGCCCGGCCGCCCGGGGGCGGAAGGGGAGGTGCGGTCCGTGCGGTTTCCTCGCTGTCGGCCATGAGCCGCTCCTGCCTCGCCGCTGGGGATCGGAGTAAAGGTTCAGCGGCATACCTTTGCTGCCCGATCGCTCCGGCGCAAGACCCCGTGCGGCAATGGACCGTCAGGGCGCGGGCGAGGTCAGGAATCCGCGCAGGAGGGCGGCGGTGCCGCAGCAGTGCTCGCGCATCACCTCGCGCGCCCCGTCCGCGTCGCCCTCGAGAACCGCGTCGACCACGGCGCTGTGCTGGGTCTGCGAATGCTCCAGATTCCGCACCAGGAGCGGAATGCAGTCCAGCAGATCGTTCACGCCCGACCGCACCGCCGCGTACTGGGCCGCAAGCGACGCCGAACCGGACAGCTCCGCCAGCGTCAGATGCAGCATCGTGTCGCGTCTGCGGTACTCGGCCAGCGGCGCGTCCTGGGTCGCCGCCAGCGCGGAGCGCAGCCGGTCGCTCTCCGCTCCGGTCAGCCCGTGCGTGGCGCACAGCCCGGCCGCGCCGACCTCCAGCACCTCACGGAACCGCAGCACGTCCTCGACGTCGGTCCGCCCGATCCGGCGCCGCAGTTCGGCCTCGCCGGGATTCTCCGTACGCACCCGGACGAACGTGCCGCCGTACCGCCCCCGCCTGGCCTCCACCAGACCCTGGTCCTGCAGGACCTTCAGCACCTCACGCAGCGTCACCCTGCTGATCCGCAGCCGCTCGGCCAACTCCCTTTCGGACGGCAGCCGTTCGCCCTGGGGGACCAGACCGAGCCGGACCGTCTGGAGTATCTGCTCCAGCGCCTCCTCGAAACCGTTGCCCGCCCGCACCGGCCGCAGCACGGGCGCGAGCCGGTCCAACGCACCGTCCATCACCAACACCTTCCCAATCAATGGTTCACGCGCATACCTTATGACCTCCGGATGCAGTGACAGGAGGCAGTACCGTGGCTGACCGCACGCCCCCACTCTCGGCCGATGCGCTCAGAGCGCTCGTGGACACCGGAGAGATCGACACTGTCGTCCTCGCCTTCACCGATATGCAAGGCAGGCTCCAGGGCAAGCGGTTCGCCGCCCGCTACTTCCTCGACACCGTCCTCGAACACGGCACGGAGGGCTGCAACTACCTCCTCGCCGTGGACGTGGACCTGAACACCGTCGACGGTTACGAGATGTCCTCCTGGGAGCGCGGTTACGGCGATTTCGCCATGCACGGCGACCCCGCCACCCTGCGCCGTACCCCCTGGAACCCCGGCACTGCGCTGATCACCGCCGACCTGGCCTGGCACGACCGCTCGCCGGTCACCGCGTCGCCCCGGCAGATCCTGCGCCGTCAGCTCGACCGGCTCGCCGGGCGGGGCTGGAGCGCCTACGCGGGCACCGAGCTGGAGTTCATGGTCTTCAAGAACACCTACGAGGACGGCTGGTCACGCGGCTACCGCCACATGAACCCGGCCAACCAGTACAACGCCGACTACTCGGTGCTCGGGACCGGCCGTGTCGAGCCGCTGCTGCGCCGTATCCGCAACGAGATGGGCGCGGCCGGCCTGACCGTCGAGTCGGCCAAGGGCGAGTGCAACCTCGGCCAGCACGAGATCGTGTTCGTCTACGACGAGGCGCTCACCACCTGCGACCAGCACAGCGTCTACAAGACCGGCGCCAAGGAGATCGCGGCCCAGGAGGGCATGTCGCTCACCTTCATGGCCAAGTACGACGAGCGGGAGGGCAACTCCTGCCACATCCACCTGTCGCTGCAGGACGCGGACGGCCGGCCCGTACTGGCCGACGACACCGGCCCGTACGGCATGTCGGACGTGATGCGGCACTTCCTGGCCGGCCAGATCGCCGCCATGCGGGACTTCACGCTCTTCTACGCCCCGAACATCAACTCGTACAAGCGTTTCCGCGCCGGTTCCTTCGCGCCCACCGCCGTCGCCTGGGGCCCGGACAACCGGACCTGCGCCCTGCGGGTGATCGGCCACGGCCGCTCGCACCGCCTGGAGAACCGGCTGCCGGGCGGCGATGTGAACCCCTATCTGGCGGTCGCGGCGATGGTCGCGGCCGGTCTGTACGGGGTGGAGAACGAGCTGGAACTCCCCGAGCCGTGCACCGGCAACGCCTACAGCAGCGACGCCGCCCACGTCCCCACCACGCTCCGCGAGGCCGCCGAGCGCTGGGAGAACAGCCCGATCGCCCGGGCGGCCTTCGGCGACGAGGTCGTCGACCACTACCGCCATATGGCCCGCGTCGAACAGGACGCCTACGACGCGGCCGTCACCGACTGGGAACGCTTCCGCTCCTTCGAGCGCATGTGAGGAACAACCACATGGTCACAGTGCATGAGCTGGACATCATCAATCCGGCGAACGAGGACCTGGTGGCCACCGTGCCCACCACATCCCCCGCCGAGGTCGACACGGCGGTCCGGCGGGCCGCCGCCGCCCAGGCCGGATGGGCCGCCCTGGCACCCGCCGACCGGGCGCGCCTGCTGCGCCGGTTCGCCGACGTGGTGGACGCCCACCGCGGACCGCTGGCCCGCCTCGAGGTGCAGGAGGCCGGCCACCCGCTGGGCAACGCCGAGTGGGAAGCGGGTAACGTCCGCGACCTGCTGGAGTACGCCGCCGGCGGAGTGGAGCGCCTCAACGGCGCCCAGATCCCCGTCGCGGGCGGCCTGAACGTCACCTTCCAGGAGCCGCTCGGCGTCGTCGCCGTGATCGCCCCCTGGAACTTCCCGATGCCGATCGCCGCCTGGGGCGCGGCCCCCGCCCTCGCGGCCGGTAACGCGGTGCTCCTCAAACCCGCCGAGACCACCCCGCTCACCGCGCTGCGGCTCGCGCAGTACGCACTGGACGCCGGGCTGCCCGACGGCCTCTTCCAGGTCCTGCCGGGCGAGGGCCCGGTCACCGGGGCCGCCCTCGTCGACCACCCGGGCGTCGCCAAGGTCGTCTTCACCGGCTCCACCGCGACGGGCCGGCGGATCGCGGCCCGCTGCGCGGAGCGGACCAAGCGGCTGACCCTGGAGCTGGGCGGCAAGAGCCCCAACATCGTCTTCGCCGACGCCGACATCGAGGCCGCCGCTGCCGCCACCCCCGGCTCCTTCCTCGACAACACCGGCCAGGACTGCTGCGCCCGCAGCCGCATCCTCGTCCAACGCCAGGTCTACGACCGGTACATGGAGCTGCTGGAGCCCGCGGTCAAGGCGTTCACCGTCGGCGATCCCACCGATCCCGCCACCCTGATGGGGCCGTTGATCTCCGCCGCCCAGCGCGAACGGGTACGGTCCTACGTCCGCGAGGAGGCCCCGGCCGCCATCCGCGGCGATGCCCCCACGGGCAAGGGGTTCTGGTACCCGGCCACCGTCCTGGAAGGGCGGCCCGACGACCGTACGGCCGTCGAGGAGATCTTCGGCCCGGTCGCCGTCGTCCTCCCCTTCGACGACGAGGCCGAAGCGGTCCGCCTCGCCAACGCCACCGACTACGGGCTCTCCGGCTCCCTGTGGACCCGCGACGTCGGCCGGGCGCTGCGGGTCTCGCGCGCCGTCGCGGCAGGCAATCTGTCCGTCAACTCCCACAGCAGCGTGCGCTATTCGACCCCCTTCGGCGGTTTCAAACAGTCCGGGCTCGGCCGTGAGCTGGGCCCGGACGCGCTGTCCGCCTTCACCGAGACCAAGAACGTCTTCATCGCATCCGAGGAGTACTGAAGTGACCGACCGGACCCCCGTGTGCCGCCGGCTGGTGGGCCGCACCGCAGTGATCACCGGAGCCGGCAGCGGCATCGGCCTCGCCACCGCCCGCAGGCTCGCCTCCGAAGGCGCCCATGTCGTCTGCGCCGACATCGACGACACGGCGGGCAAGGCCGCGGCCCAGGAGGTCGGCGGGCTCTTCGTCCAGGTGGACGTGGTCGACCCCGGCCAGGTCGAGGCGCTGTACCGGACCGCTTTCGACACCTACGGCTCGGTCGACATCGCTTTCAACAACGCCGGTATCTCCCCGCCCGACGACAATTCGATCCTCACCACGGAACTGGACGCCTGGAAGCGGGTCCAGGAGGTCAACCTCACCTCGGTCTACCTGTGCTGCAAGTACGCCCTGCCGTACATGCGGGACCAGCGGCGCGGCTCCATCATCAACACCGCGTCGTTCGTGGCCGTGATGGGCGCGGCCACCTCCCAGATCAGCTACTCCGCGTCCAAGGGCGGTGTGCTGTCCATGTCCCGCGAACTGGGCGTCCAGTTCGCCCGCGAGGGCATCCGCGTCAACGCGCTGTGCCCGGGGCCGGTCAACACCCCGCTCCTGAAGAAGCTGTTCGCCGACGACCCGGCGCTCGCCGAGCGCCGTCTGGTGCACGTCCCTGTCGGCCGGTTCGCCGAGCCCGAGGAGATCGCGGCGGCCGTCGCCTTCCTCGCCAGCGACGACTCCTCCTTCGTCAACGCCGCCGAGTTCCTGGTGGACGGCGGGATCGCGGGAGCGTACGTCACGCCCGTCGCCTGATCCGCTGTCTCCTGCCCCTGTCTCCTCCCCCTGTCTCCTCCCCCTGCCCCCGCCGGTCTCGGCGCGGGCAGGGGCCCAGTGGCGTGCCGCCCGGGAGCCGGTCCGGCGCACGGCAGCGGCGGGCCGGATCCGTGGCAGCGATCCAGATCACAGCGCCCCAGGTATGGCGCGCTCGTTACCCGCCGGTTAGTCTCAAGTGAGCGGGACATCATCCCGTCCGTTCGACCTCAGCTCCATCTCAACGCGGCCTGGTGACGCAGCCGCGACGAGTGTCTGTCGGTTCAGCAGTTCTGTACGACGTGGCCCCGGGACCGGGCCCGTCGGCCCTCTCCTACGACACCTCCGCACGCCCCCGGCGCGTACCTCCCGTACGACCGGCACCGCGTGCGCCCCTCAGTCGTCACTCATCCCTGGAGTCCCCTGATGGACATCCCTCTGCACACCATCGCCGTGGTCGGCCTCGGCACCATGGGCACCGGCATCGCCGAGGTCCTGGCCCGCGGCGGCCGCGAGGTCATCGGTATCGACGTCAGCCCCGAAGCCGCGGGCCGCGCCGTGGCCGCGCTGGAAGCCTCCACCGCACGGGCCGTCCAGCGCGAGCGCCTCACCGGCCAGGAGCGCCTGGACGTCCTCGCGCGCTTCCGCACCTTCTCCGACCTCCAGGCCGCGGCCGACGCCGATCTGGTCATCGAGGTCGTGCCGGAGTCGTACGAGACGAAGCAGCAGGTGTTCCGCGCCCTGGACACGATCGTCCGTCCCACGGCGGTCCTGGCGACCGGCACCAACGCGCTGTCCGTGACCCGGCTCGCCGCCGACACCTCGCACCCCGAACGCGTCCTCGGCCTGCACTTCTTCAACCCGGCCCCGGCGATGAAGCTGGTCGAGGTGGTCTCGTCGGTGCTGACCGCGCCCACGGCCGTCGACGCCGTGACCGTACTGGCCCGCGAACTCGGCAAGGAGCCCGTCGCGGTCGGCGACCGCCCCGGTTTCGTGGCCGACGGGCTGCTCTTCGGCTATCTCAACCAAGCCGCGGCCATGTACGAGGCCAAGTACGCGTCCCGGGAGGACATCGACGCGGCGATGCGGCTCGGCTGCGGGCTGCCGATGGGGCCGCTCGCGCTGCTCGACCTGATCGGCATCGACACCGCGCGCACCGTCCTGGAGGCCATGTACACGGCGTCCAGGGACCGGCTGCACGCCCCCGCGCCGATCCTCAAGCAGCTCAGCAACGCCGGGCTCACCGGGCGCAAGTCGGGCCGCGGTTTCTACACGTACGGAGCGCCGGGCAGCTCCGATGTGGTGCGGGACGCCCTGACCCCGCTCGACGGCGCTCGGGCCGCCACCGCACGTCCGGTCGCATCGGTGGGCGTCGCGGGCTCGGGGACGATGGCGTCGGGCATCGCCGAGGTGTTCGCCAAGGCCGGTTACGACGTGGTGCTCGCCGCCCGCAGCCCGGAGAAGGCCGACACCGCCAAGGCCCGTATCGCCAAGTCGCTCGCCCGCTCCGTCGACAAGGGCCGGATGACCGCCGCGGCCCGTGACGAGACGCTGGCCAGGATCGCCCCGGCCGGTTCGCTCGACGCGTTCGCCGATGTGGATCTGGCCGTCGAGGCGGTGGCCGAGGACCTGGAGGTCAAACAGCAGCTCTTCGGGATGCTCGACAAGGTCTGCAAGCAGGGCGCGGTGCTCGCCACCACGACCTCCTCGCTGCCGGTGATCGCGTGCGCCCGCGCCACATCGCGCCCGCAGGACGTCGTCGGGATGCACTTCTTCAACCCGGCCCCGGCGATGAAGCTGGTCGAGGTGGTCCGTACCGTCCTCACCGCCGATGACGTCCACGCCACGGTCCGCGAGGTCTGCACAGCGGTCCGCAAGCATCCGGTGGACTGCGGCGACCGGGCCGGTTTCATCGTGAACGCGCTGCTGTTCCCGTACCTCAACAACGCGGTCAAGATGGTCCAGGAGCACTACGCGACACTCGACGACATCGACGCGGCCATGAAGCTGGGCGGCGGCTATCCGATGGGCCCGTTCGAGCTGCTCGACGTGGTCGGTCTCGATGTGTCGCTCGCCATCGAGCGGGTGCTGCACCGCGAGTTCCGCGACCCGGGCCTGGCTCCCGCGCCGCTCCTCGAACACCTGGTGGCGGCGGGCTGCCTGGGCCGCAAGACCGGGCGCGGCTTCCGCGAGTATGCCCGTCGCTGATCCGGCGGGCGGCTGGGGCGGGCTGCTGGGACCGGGTGGCCCGCCCGGTCCCAGCAGCCCGGCGCCACGTTCCGACGGTCCCATGCAGTACGTTCGGACCATGCCCGAGCTCACCGGCCCCGTCCGACGGCCTGTCCGCAAGAAGGCGTCGTCCGACGCCCCTGAGAGTGCCGCAGGCAGCCGCGCGGCGGCTCAGCGGCTCAAGATGCGCCGTGAACTGGCCGCGGCCGCGATGGAGCTCTTCGCGGCCAAGGGGTACGAGGCGACGACCGTCGACGAGATCGCGGCGCAGGCCGGGGTCGCCCGCCGGACCTTCTTCCGGCACTTCCGCTCCAAGGAAGAGGCGATCTTCCCGGACCACGACGACACGCTGGTACGGGCCGAGGCGGTGCTGAACGCGGCGCCGCCGCACGAGCACCCGCTGGACACCGTGTGCCGGGGCATCAAGGAAGTCATGCGGATGTACGCGGCGTCGCCCGCGGTGTCGGTCGCGCGGTACAAGCTGACCCGCGAGGTGCCGACGCTGCGGGAGGCGGAGATCGCCTCGGTGGCCCGCTACGAGCGGCTGTTCACCCGCTATCTGCTGGGCCACTTCGACGAGCACGAGCAGCACGACGGCAACGACGACCCGCTGCTGGCCGAGGTCGCGGCGTCCGCCGTGGTCACCGCGCACAACCACGTACTGCGCCGCTGGCTGCGGTCCGGCGGCCAGGGCGATGTGGAGGCCAGGCTCGACCACGCCTTCGCCATCGTCCGGGACACCTTCGGCACCGGGATAGGCGCCGGCCGCACCGCTGAGCGCAGCCCGGCCGCGGCCGTGCGGAGCAGTGGTGAGGTCCTGGTGACGGTGGCGCGTACCGACGCCCCGCTCGATGAGGTCATGCGCACCATCGAGCAGGCACTGAGGAAGCGCTGACCCCACCCGACCGCACCCTCACCGCGACGGCCGCCCCTCCGGGGGCGGCCGTTTCTGGCGTTTCCGCTCATTCGTGACCCGCCGGTGACAACTGAGGGAATTTGTTGGCACTCAGTGTCTTGCGGCTTGGCACCCGGTGCCATACGTTGAAGGTGTCCGAGCGGCCGGTGTGCAGCGACCTTCGCGTGCCGGCTGTCCCCGTGGACCACGTGTTCACGCGCCCGGACGCCTGCGTCACAGGCCCCTTCAGCGCCCCACCACGGCGCAGCCGCTCCCCGTACCACGCCGAACCGACGGCACACCTCCACACAGCAGCGGCCCCGCCTCCCGTGGGGCCCACCCGACCGAATCCCCCAACACGCTTCGCCGGAGGCAGCACCGTGAAGGACATCCTGGACGCGATCCAGTCGCGGACCGACACAGCAAGCGGATCCAGCGCTGCCACGGCGGCCGACTTCGCCGCCCTGGCCCTCCCCGACTCGTACCGCGCGGTGACCGTGCACAAGGACGAGGCCGAGATGTTCGCCGGCCTCGAGAGCCGCGACAAGGACCCCCGCAAGTCCCTCCACGTCGAGGACGTGCCGGTGCCCGAACTCGGCCCGGGCGAGGCCCTGGTGGCCGTCATGGCCAGCTCGGTGAATTACAACTCCGTCTGGACCTCGATCTTCGAGCCCGTCTCGACGTTCTCGTTCCTGGAGCGTTACGGACGGCTCAGCGAGCTCACCAAGCGCCACGACCTGCCGTACCACGTCATCGGCTCCGACCTCGCGGGCGTCGTGCTGCGGACCGGCCCCGGCGTCAACGCCTGGCAGCCGGGTGACGAAGTCGTCGCGCACTGCCTGTCGGTGGAGCTGGAGAGCTCCGACGGCCACAACGACACGATGCTCGACCCCGAGCAGCGCATCTGGGGCTTCGAGACCAACTTCGGCGGCCTGGCGGAGATCGCGCTCGTCAAGTCCAACCAGCTGATGCCCAAGCCCCGCCACCTCAGCTGGGAGGAGGCCGCCGCCCCCGGTCTGGTCAACTCCACCGCGTACCGCCAGCTGGTGTCGCGCAACGGCGCCGGGATGAAGCAGGGCGACAACGTGCTGATCTGGGGCGCGAGCGGTGGACTGGGCAGCTACGCGACCCAGTTCGCGCTGGCCGGCGGCGCCAACCCGGTCTGTGTCGTCTCCAGCGAGCAGAAGGCGGACATCTGCCGCCGGATGGGCGCCGAGGCGATCATCGACCGCAGCGCCGATGACTACAGGTTCTGGAAGGACGAGCACCACCAGGACCCGCGCGAGTGGAAGCGGTTCGGCAAGCGCATCCGCGAACTGACCGGTGGCGAGGACGTGGACATCGTCTTCGAGCACCCGGGCCGCGAGACCTTCGGCGCCTCGGTGTACGTGACCCGCAAGGGCGGCACGATCGTCACCTGTGCATCGACCTCCGGGTACACCCACGAGTACGACAACCGCTATCTGTGGATGTCGCTGAAGCGGATCATCGGCTCGCACTTCGCCAACTACCGCGAGGCGTGGGAGGCCAACCGGCTGATCGCCAAGGGCAAGATCCACCCCACCCTGTCGAAGGTGTACTCGCTGGACGACACCGGCCAGGCCGCGTACGACGTCCACCGCAACCTGCACCAGGGCAAGGTCGGCGTCCTGGCGCTGGCCCCCGCCGAGGGGCTCGGGGTGCGCGACCCGGAGCTGCGCGAGAAGCACATCGGCTCCATCAACCTGTTCCGCGACACCCCGGCGGCGCCGACCGCGGCCGCCGGCCGGAACGTCTGAGGTCTCCCGATGACTGAACGTCACAAGGACCGCCCCTGGCTCATGCGGACCTACGCGGGCCACTCGACGGCCGAAGCGTCCAACGAGCTCTACCGGCGCAACCTCGCCAAGGGCCAGACAGGTCTGTCCGTCGCCTTCGACCTGCCCACGCAGACCGGCTACGACCCGGACCACATCCTGGCCCGGGGCGAGGTCGGCCGGGTCGGGGTGCCCGTCTCCCATCTCGGCGACATGCGGCGGCTGTTCCAGGACATCCCGCTGGAGCAGATGAACACGTCGATGACCATCAACGCCACGGCCATGTGGCTGCTGGCGCTCTACCAGGTGGTCGCGGAGGAGCAGGGCGCGGACGCGGAGCGGCTCCAGGGCACGACACAGAACGACATCGTCAAGGAGTACCTGTCGCGCGGGACGCATGTGTTCCCGCCCGGGCCGAGCCTGCGGCTCACCACCGACATGATCACGTACACGGTGGCCCACATCCCCAAGTGGAACCCGATCAACATCTGCAGCTACCACCTGCAGGAGGCGGGTGCCACCCCCGTCCAGGAGATCGCGTACGCCATGTCCACCGCGATCGCGGTCCTGGACGCGGTACGCGACTCGGGGCAGGTGCCGCCCGAGCGGTTCGACGCGGTCGTCGCCCGGATCTCGTTCTTCGTGAACGCGGGCGTCCGCTTCATCGAGGAGATGTGCAAGATGCGCGCCTTCGGCCGCATCTGGGACCGCCTGACGCAGGAGCGGTACGGCATCACGGACCCCCGCAAGCGCCGCTTCCGCTACGGCGTGCAGGTCAACTCGCTGGGGCTCACCGAGGCGCAGCCGGAGAACAACGTCCAGCGCATCGTCCTGGAGATGCTGGCCGTCACCCTGTCCAAGGACGCACGGGCCCGCGCCGTGCAGCTGCCCGCCTGGAACGAGGCGCTCGGGCTGCCCAGGCCCTGGGACCAGCAGTGGTCGCTGCGGATCCAGCAGGTGCTCGCCCAGGAGAGCGATCTGCTGGAGTACGAGGACATCTTCGACGGCTCCCATGTCATCGAGGCCAAGGTCGAGGAGCTGGTCGAGGAGTCGCTCGCGGAGATCGAGCGCATCCAGCAGATGGGCGGCGCGATGGCGGCCGTCGAGTCCGGCTACCTCAAGTCGGAGCTGGTCTCCTCGCACGCCGGGCGCCGGGCCAGGATCGAGGGCGGCGAGGAGAAGATCGTCGGCGTCAACTGCTACGAGTCGACCGAGCCCAACCCGCTCACCGCCGACCTGAACACGGCGATCATGACGGTCGACCCGGAGAACGAGGCGCGGGTCGTCGCCGCGCTGCACACCTGGCGCGACAACCGCGACGAGGGTGCGGCGCAGGAGTCGCTCGCGGTCCTCAAGGCGACCGCGGCCGGTGACGGCAACCTCTTCGAAGCGACCGTGGCCTGCGCCCGCGCGGGGGTCACCACGGGCGAGTGGTCGTGGGCCCTGCGCGATGTGTTCGGCGAGTTCCGGGCGCCCACCGGGGTGGGCGGCGCGCCGGTCGCGGTGACCGCCGACGAGGGCACCCCGCTCGCCGGCGTACGCGCCGCCGTGACCCGTACGGCCCAGGATCTCGGCAGCGGGCGGCTGCGCCTGCTGGTGGGCAAGCCGGGCCTGGACGGTCACTCCAACGGCGCCGAGCAGATCGCCGTACGCGCCCGGGACGCCGGGTTCGAAGTGGTCTACCAGGGCATCAGACTGACCCCCGAGCAGATCGTCGCAGCGGCCCTGGCCGAGGACGTGCACTGTGTGGGCCTGTCGATCCTGTCCGGCTCGCACGCCGAACTGGTCCCGGACGTGCTCGAACGGCTGCGCGATGCCGGCGCGTCGGACATCCCCGTGATCGTCGGTGGGATCATCCCGAACGCCGACGGCACGGCACTCAAGGAGGCCGGTGTGGCCGCCGTCTTCACCCCGAAGGACTTCGGGATCACGGAGATCATCGGACGTATCGTCGAAGTGATCCGGAAAGCGAACAAGCTCGACCCTCTGGAGGTCCCCGCATGACCGAGTCAACCAGCCCCGTGAACCGGCTGCGTCCGAGGCGTTCGTGTCTCGCCGTCCCCGGATCGAACCCGCGCTTCCTGGAGAAGGCCCAGGGGCTCCCGGCCGACCAGGTCTTCCTCGACCTGGAGGACGCCTGCGCGCCGCTCGCCAAGGAGGGCGCCAGGCACACCATCGTCGAGGCGCTGAACAAGGGCGACTGGACGGGCAAGACCCGCGTCGTGCGCGTCAACGACTGGACCACCCACTGGACCTACCGCGACGTCATCACCGTCGTCGAGGGCGCCGGGCAGAACCTCGACTGCATCATGCTCCCGAAGGTGCAGGACGCCCAGCAGATCGTCGCCCTGGACCTGCTGCTCACCCAGATCGAGAAGACCGTGGGCCTAGAGGTCGGCAAGATCGGCATCGAGGCGCAGATCGAGAACGCCAAGGGCCTGGTCAACGTCAATGAGATCGCGGCGGCCTCGCCCCGCAACGAGGCCATCATCTTCGGCCCGGCCGACTTCATGGCATCGATCAACATGAAGACCCTGGTGGTCGGCGAGCAGCCGCCCGGCTACGGCGCGGACGCCTACCACTACATCCTGATGAAGATCCTCATGGCGGCCCGCACCTACGACCTCCAGGCGATCGACGGCCCCTACCTCCAGATCCGCAACGTCGACGGCTACCGCGAGGTCGCCAAGCGGGCCGCGGCCCTCGGCTTCGACGGCAAGTGGGTCCTGCACCCCGGCCAGGTCGAGGCGTCGAACGAGATCTTCTCGCCGTCCCAGGAGGACTACGACCACGCCGAGATGATCCTCGACGCCTACGAGTGGTGCACATCGGAGGCGGGCGGCAAGAAGGGCTCGGCGATGCTCGGCGACGAGATGATCGACGAGGCCAGCCGCAAGATGGCCCTGGTCATCTCGGGCAAGGGCCGGGCCGCCGGGATGCGGCGCACCACCGCCTTCGAAGCCCCGGAGGTCTGAGCCATGCAGTTCGGACGCACCTACGAGGAGTTCGAGGTCGGCGCGGTCTACAAGCACTGGCCGGGCAAGACGGTCACCGAGTACGACGACCACCTCTTCTGTCTGCTCACCATGAACCACCACCCGCTGCACCTGGACAGCAACTACGCGGAGGAGACGACCGACTTCGGCAAGAACGTCGTCGTCGGGAACTACATCTACTCGCTGCTCCTCGGCATGTCCGTCCCCGACGTCTCCGGCAAGGCCATCGCCAACTTGGAGGTCGAGTCGCTCAAGCACATCGCGCCGACCTTCCACGGCGACACGCTGTACGGCGAGACCACGGTCCTGGACAAGACCCCGTCGAAGTCCAAGACCGACCGCGGGATCGTCCACGTCGAAACCAAGGGCTACAAGCAGGACGGCACCGTCGTCTGCGTCTTCCGCCGCAAGGTCATGGTCCCCACCGCGACCTACATCAAGGAACGCGGCGGCGAGCAGCCCGGCCGCCCCGTGCCTTCCCACTAGGCGAACTCCCACCAACTGCGTGACGTCACAGGAGAAGCAGTCATGAGCCGACTCGCCCAGACCACGGGTCTGACCGATGTGCAGCAGGAAATCCTGGCCACCGTCAGGGACTTCGTCGACAAGGAGATCCTGCCGGTCGCGACCGAACTCGAGCACCGCGACGAGTACCCGTCCCAGATCGTCGAGGGCCTCAAGGAACTCGGCCTGTTCGGGCTGATGATCCCCGAGGAGTACGGGGGGCTCGGCGAGTCGCTGCTCACCTACGCGCTGTGTGTCGAAGAAATAGCGCGTGGCTGGATGAGCGTGTCGGGCATCATCAACACGCATTTCATCGTGGCGTACATGCTCAAGCAGCACGGCACCCAGGAGCAGAAGGACACCTTCCTGCCGCGGATGGCCGCGGGCGAGGTCCGCGGGGCGTTCTCGATGTCCGAGCCGGCGCTGGGCTCGGATGTGTCGGCGATCACGTCGAAGGGGACCAAGGACGGCGACGACTACGTCCTGAACGGCCAGAAGATGTGGCTGACCAACGGCGGCACGTCCTCGCTCGTCGCGGTTCTGTGCCGCAGTGACGAGGGTCACCCCGAGGGGACCGCCCGGCACAAGTCGATGACGACCTTCCTGGTCGAGAAGGAGTCGGGCTTCGGTGAGGTCCGTCCGGGCCTGACCATCCCCGGCAAGATCGACAAGATGGGTTACAAGGGGGTCGACACCACCGAGCTGATTATGGACGGACTGCGAATTCCGGCCAATCGCGTACTTGGCGGCGTTACGGGCCGAGGATTTTACCAAATGATGGACGGAGTGGAAGTCGGCCGGGTGAATGTCGCAGCGCGTGGCTGCGGCGTAGCACAGCGCGCCTTCGAACTGGGCATCGGCTACGCACAGCAACGTCATACGTTCGGCAAACAGATCGCCCAGCACCAGGCGATTCAGTTCAAGCTGGCCGAAATGGCTACCAAGGTGGAAGCCGCCCATGCGATGATGGTGAATGCGGCACGCAAAAAGGACTCCGGGGAACGAAACGACCTTGAGGCAGGGATGGCCAAGTACCTGGCCTCCGAGTACTGCAAGGAGGTCGTGGAGGACGCCTTCCGTATTCACGGTGGATACGGGTTCTCCAAGGAGTACGAGATCGAGCGGCTCTACCGCGAGGCCCCGATGCTGCTGATCGGCGAAGGTACCGCCGAGATCCAGAAAATGATCATCGGCCGCCGACTCCTCGAAGAGTACCGATTCCAGGGCTGATTGTCCCTTTCGTGGCGATATATCAGCGAAGAAGATCACAGCCAGTCATCGTCTTCCAGCCGCCGACTCGGCTTCCTGGCTTGCCCAGTTGTGGTCCACAACCGATAGCATCGCCCGAAAGCCGCCGTCCCCCGTTCCCGCGCGGCATCATCCGCTACGAAGGTCATTCATGCCCCACAGCCAAACCTCTGCACCACGCGGTCGCGTCCGTCTTGCGCGCGGAGCATCGCCGTGGCTCCTGCCGACTGTCGCGACCGCGGCGCTCAGCCTGACCCGGGCCCGCAGGTCCGGGCGCTGGGCTGCCGTCGCCGTGCCCACCACCGCCCTCGCGGCGGGCATGCTGTGGTTCTTCCGCGACCCCGAGCGGGAGATCACACAGGGCCGGGTCATCTCCCCGGCCGACGGTGTAGTGCAGAGCATCATGCCGTGGAAGGACGGGCGCACCCGCGTCGCGATCTTCATGAGCCCGCTGAACGTCCATGTGAACCGCGCACCGCTCGCGGGCACCGTGACGTCGGTCGAGCACATCCCCGGCGGTTTCGTTCCGGCGTTCAACAAGGAGAGCGAGAACAACGAGCGCGTTGTCTGGCACTTCGACACCGAGCTCGGTGACATCGAGATGGTGCAGATCGCCGGCGCCGTCGCCCGCCGTATCGTGCCGTATCTCCCCCAGGGCACGAAGGTGGAGCAGGGCGAGCGGATCGGCCTGATCCGTTTCGGTTCGCGCGTCGACATCTACCTTCCGGAAGGTATCGATGTCGCGGTCGAGGTCGGCCAGACCACCACCGCGGGGGTGACTCGAATTGACCGTGATTGATCCGGAGACACAGACCGGCTGGGTTCCCGAGGCGGACGCCGAGGACGACACCGAGGACATGCCGCTCTCCATGCGGCTGTCGATAGCGGACACGCTGACACTCGGCAACGCGACATGCGGGTTCATGGCGGTGTACTTCACCACCACCGGGATCCTCATCCCGCACCTCCAGGGCAGCCAGGAGACCGGCATGGGGCGGCACTCCGCCGCGACCGCCGTGATCCTGATGCTGCTCGCCGCGATCTTCGACCTCTGCGACGGGCTCGTGGCGCGCAAGCTGCGCAGCTCGCCGATGGGCGCGGAGCTGGACAACCTCTCCGACCTGATCAGCTTCGGGCTCGCCCCGGCCTACTTCGTGCTCGTGTACGGGATGGTCGCGGACGACGCCCACCAGCGGGTCGCGGCGGTGGCGGCGATCGTGGTGCTGCTGGCGGTGGTGCTGCGGCTTGCGCGGTTCTCCTGCGTGGCCCTGAAGGACGGCACCTTCCAGGGCATGCCGTCCCCCTTCGGTGCGCTGACCGTGGTCTCCATCGTGCTGCTGGAGCTGCCCTTCGTACCGACCCTGCTCGCGGTCATCGGGGTCGCCTGGCTGATGGTGAGCCGGGTCGAGTACCCGAAGCCGCGTGGTGTCCTCGCGGTGGGGATGCTCAGCTGGATCGTGGGCGCCATGGGACTGCTCGCCGCGTGGGCGTTCGACGCCCCCGGCGGCCAGCTGCTCCTGCAGACCGGCTGTGCGCTCCAGGTGGTGCTGGGCGCGGTCATCCCGCTCTTCGCCACGGCGCGCCGGGTCAACACCTTCCGCGACAACCGTCGCGAGGCGCGTACGGCGCAGCTGCCGTAGGCAGCTTGCGGACAACGGCGGAGGCCCCGGGTGCATCGCACTCGGGGCCTCCGCCGTTTCCCGTGCCCGGGTCAGCCGGTGCGGGGCGGTTCAGCCGGTGCGCGGCGGCTCAGGTGCGGGCGGCGAAGACACGCTCCAGCAGGTCGGCGAGGGCGGCCCGGTCGTCTTCGGGCAGGGCTCCGATACCGGCGAGCGTCGCGTGCATCCCCGCCCTGATCGCGTCGACGGTGCGCTCGCCGTCGGCGGTGAGCAGGACGTTCTTGACGCGGCGGTCGGTGGGAGCGGGTTCGCGGCGTACCAGGCCGCGCTTCTCCAGCCGGTCGACGACCCCCGTCATGTTGGAGGCGTCGCAGGCCAGTGTGGTCGCCAGAGCACGCATCGCGGACGGCCCCCGGCGCAGCACACTGAGCGTCTTGCCCTGGCTGGCGGTGAGGCCCTCGGCGGCTGCCGCGGCCGTGAAGTCGCCGTAGTAGGCGCCGAGCGACACCGAGAGCAGCTCCATGAGCCGGTCGGTGCCGGCTCCGGGGGTTTCTGGCATGGGCCGATGCTACGCCAGGAAAGTTGAGCATCTCCAACACTTGGCGGGCGCGGCAGGCCCGCGGCCGACAGCACGGGCCGGGCCGGGCGGTGCGCCCCGCCCGGCCCGGTTCACACCCCGGAAGGACCGGCTGTCACCCGCGGATCAGGAAGTCGCGGGCGATGTTCTCGGCGGCCTGTTCGAGGAGCGGGCCCGCGTTGGCGATGCAGCGCTCCACGTCCGGCTCCAGGTCGGTCAGGGCGTACGCACGGCGGATGCCCGCCCTGCCGAGGACCTCGGCCGGGAGCGTGAGGCGGCCGCAGACCGCGACGACCTCCTTGCCCGCCGCCCGTGCCGCCGCTGCGACACCGGCCGGTGCCTTGCCGTGCAGGGTCTGCTCGTCGAGCGACCCCTCACCGGTGACGACCAGGGTCGCCCGGGCCAGGGCCGGGGCGAAGCCGAGGACGTCGAGCATCACGTCGATACCCGCGCGGAAGCTCGCCCCGAGGCCGACCAGCGCCCCGAAGCCGATACCGCCCGCTGCGCCCGCCCCGGGTGCGAGAGCGGCCTCGGCGGCACCCGCCCCGATGGACTTCTCCAGTACGGCGGAGAAGTGCGCCAGCGCCGCGTCCAGGGCCTCGACCTGCTCGGGCGACGCGCCCTTCTGCGGGCCGTAGACCGCGGGTGCGCCCTTGGGCCCGGTCAGCGGGTTGTCCACGTCGCTGGCCAGCACGATCTCCGTACCCGCGAGCCGGGCGTCCAGACCGGACAGATCGGCCGTCGCCAGCTCGCTCAGTGCCCCGCCGCCCGGTCCCACGGGCTGTCCGTCCGCGTCCAGGAAACGGGCACCGAGTGCGGCGAGCATGCCCGCGCCGCCGTCGGTCGTGGCGCTGCCGCCGACGCCGAAGACGATGGACGTGGCCCCCGCGTCGAGCGCCGCGCGCAGCAGCTCACCGGAGCCGTACGTCGTGGCGGTGAGCGGCGCGAACACCCCGGCGGGGAGGTGCTGGAGGCCGGATGCCTCGGCCATCTCCACCACGGCCACGCCGTCGCGCAGCGCGAACGCCGAGGTCACCTGCTCGCCGATGGGCCCGGTGACCCGGACCTCGTGCCGGTCGAACCCCGCCGCGACCGCGGCGGCTACGGTGCCGTCCCCGCCGTCGGCGACGGGCAGCGTCTCGACCTCAACGCCGGGGACGATCCGCCGCAGGCCGGCCGTGACCCGCTCGGCGACCTCCACGGCCGTGAGGGACCCCTTGAATTTGTCGGCCGCCACGAGCACCCGTGCGGCTTCAGTTACTGCTCCGTCCGTCACCTTGTTTATCCCTTGCTTTCGAACAGGCAGTCGCGCCGCTCCGACCCTATCCGCACCACAGGCCCGCTGCCCATGGGGACCGGTCAGAAGAGGGTGTGCTCCTCCGGTGCCGCGACGCCCGACTCGAAGGCCAGCAGCCGCTGCTTGCGGTCGAGTCCGCCGCCGTATCCGGTGAGGCTGCCGGTCGAGCCGATGACGCGGTGGCAGGGGACGATGATCCCGACCGGGTTCTTGCCGTTCGCCAGGCCGACGGCCCGTGAGGCGCCGGGGCTGCCCAGCCGGTCGGCGAGATCGCCGTACGAACGGGTCTCGCCGTACGGGATCTGCCGCAGCTGCTCCCAGACACCGCGCTGGAAGGGCGTGCCCGCCAGGTGCAGCTCCACGGTGAACTCGGTGAGCTCGCCAGCGAAGTACGCGGCCAGTTCCTCCTTCACCTGCCCGAAGGGCCGGGGGTCGGGTTCGCCGAAGGTCTCGTCGGGCGGGCGGTGGCGCTGTTCGGTCATGTACAGGCCGCTGAGCAGGCCGTCGGTCGCCACGAGTGTGAGCGGACCGTACGGACTGCCGACGACGGTGTGCTGCTTCGCGGACATGAGCGTGCTCCTCTCTCCGGTGCTGACCGGTGCTGACCGGTCTCCGGTGCCGTCCGGTGTCAGACGGGCAGATTGTTGATGGGATGGGAGTCGGTGGCCCACAGATACTGCACCGCGTACGCCCGCCAGGGCCGCCAGGCCGCGGCTCTGGCGGTGAGCGCCGCGGGGGTCGACGGCAGGCCCAGCTCACCCGCCGCCCGCCGGATGCCCAGGTCGGTGGCGAGGAAGGCGTCCGGGTCGCCCAGGCCGCGCATCGCGATGACCTCGACGGTCCACGGTCCGAAGCCGGGCAGTTCGAGCAGCCGGGCACGGGCCTCGTCCCAGTCGCTGTCCACCCCGAGGGTGAGCGACCCGGCGGCGAGCGCGCCCACCAGGGTGGTCAGGGTGGTGCGCCTGCTGCGCGGCAGCGCCAGGGACTCCGGGTCGAGGGCCGCCAGGGCCCGCGGCGACGGGAAGAGGTGGGTGAGACCGCCCCTGGTGTCCTCGACGGGCACCCCGTGCGCGGTGACGAGCCGGGCGGCGTGGGTGCGGGCCGCCGCGGTCGAGACCTGCTGGCCGAGCACCGCGCGTACCGCGAACTCCGCCGCGTCGACGGTACGGGGCACCCGGCGGCCCGGGGCCTTGTCGACCATCGGGGCCAGCAGCGGGTCGTTGCCCAGCTCGCCGTCGACGGCGACCGGATCGGCGTCGAGGTCGAGGAGCCAGCGGCAGCGGCTGATGGCGTGGGTGAGGTCGCGCAGATCGGTGAGGGAGAGCAGACAGCCGATGTGGTCGGGGTGCGGGGTGAGTTCGGCGATGCCGTGCCCGTACGGCAGGGTGAGCGTCCTGCGGTACGCGCCGTCCCGCCACTCCTCCACGCCGGGGACCCCGGTCGCGGCGAGGTGGCCGAAGAGGTTGTCGGGGTTGAGGGGCGCGCGGAACGGGAGCCGGAGCGCGATGGCGCCCGGGGTGTGCGGCCGGGCGCCGCGCGCGGCGCGGGTGCGCAGCTCGCCCGGGGCGAGCGCGAAGACCTCACGGACCGTGTCGTTGAAGGTGCGGATGGAGGAGAACCCGGCGGCGAACGCCACGGCCGCCAGGGGCAGTTCGGTGGTCTCGATGAGGATGCGCGCCGTCTGGGCGCGCTGCGCGCGGGCCAGGGCGAGCGGTCCTGCGCCCAGCTCGGCGAGGAGCTGACGCTCGATCTGCCGGGTCGAGTATCCGAGCCGTCCGGCCAGGCCGGGCACGCCCTCCCGGTCGACGACGCCGTCCCGGATCAGGCGCATCGCGCGGGCCACGACGTCGGCACGGGCGTTCCACTCGGGGGACCCGGGGGTGGTGTCCGGGCGGCAGCGTTTGCAGGCGCGGAACCCGGCCTGCTGGCAGGCGGCGGCGCTCGGGTAGAAGGTCATGTTCTCGACCTTGGGCGGCACGACCGGGCAGCTGGGGCGGCAGTAGATCCTGGTGGTCAGGACGGCCGTGAAGAACCAGCCGTCGAAGCGGGCGTCCTTCGACTGGACGGCGCGTACGCAGCGCTCGGTGTCGGTGTGCATGGTTCAAGCATCGGCCACCCACGGCACCGGCGGCTGGCGAGAATCCGACATCTCCCTCAGCCCGGCCACGGCCGCCGGCCCGCTCACGTCCTCCGCAGCCGCCGCCATACCGCCTTCGCCGCGTTGTGGCCCGACATGCCGTGGACGCCCGGGCCCGGCGGGGTCGCCGCCGAGCAGAGGTACACCGCGGGGTGCGAGGTCGTGTAGGGGAACAGGGAGAGCTTGGGCCGCAGGACCAGTTGCAGTCCGGCGGCCGCCCCGCAGGCGATGTCGCCGCCCACATAGTTCGCGTTGCGCGCGAAGAGTTCGGCGGGGCCCGCGGTGGCTCGCGCCAGCACCCGGTCGGTGAACCCGGGCGCGAAGCGCTCGATCTGGCGCTCGATGGCCTCGGTGAGGTCGCCGTCCCAGCCGTGCGGCACATGTCCGTACGTCCAGAAGACGTGCTTGCCGTCGGGCGCTCTGGACGGGTCGACCAGACTCGGCTGGGCGCTGATCAGGAACGGTGTCTCGGGGGCGCGACCGCCGGACGCCTGGCGCAGTGCCGTACCGATCTCACGGCTGCTCGGGCCGATCTGGACGGTCCCGGCGGTCCTGGGGGCCTCCGCCGTCCAGGGCACCGGCCCGTCGAGCGCGTAATCGATCTTGAAGACGCTCGCCCCGTACCGGTATCCGTCGTAGGCGCGGCCGAGGCCCGCGATGCGCGCGGCGGCTGTCGGTGAGGTGTCGAAGATGTACGCCCGGGCGGGCGGCAGATCGTCCAGCCGCTTCACCTCGAAACCGGTGTGCACCACACCGCCGAGGTCGCCCAGATACCCCGTCAGCGCGTCGGAGATGGACTGTGAGCCGCCGCGCGGCAGCGGCCAGCCGCCCTCGTGCGCGGCGAGCGCGAACATCAGCCCGACGGCGCCGGTGGCGAGGCCGTCGAGCGGGGCGATGACATGGGCCACGAGCCCGGCGAACAGGGCACGCGCCCGGTCGTCGCGGAAGCGCTTCATCAGCCAGGTGGACGGCGGGAGTCCGGCCAGTCCGAAGCGCGCGAGGGTGACCGGGTCGCGGGGCGGCGCGGTGAGCGGCAGCGACATGAAGTCCCTTGCCAGCGTGGGCCACCGGCCGAGGAAGGGGGTGACGAGCCTGCGGTACGCGCCCGCGTCGCGCGGCCCGAAGGAGGCGGCCGTCTCGGCGACCGAGCGGGACAGCACGGCGGCGGTCCCGTCGTCGAAGGGGTGGGCCATGGGCAGTTCGGGGTGCAGCCACTCCAGGCCGTACCGGTCGAGGGGCATGGTCGCGAAGACCGGTGAGCCGACGCCCAGCGGGTGGACGGCGGAGCACGGGTCGTGGCGGAAGCCGGGGAGGGTGAGCTCCTCGGTCCGCGCGCCCCCTCCGACGGTCTCCCGGGCCTCGAAGACCTCGACCGCGAAACCGCGGCGGGCCAGCTCAACAGCGGCGGTCAGCCCGTTGGGTCCCGCCCCCACGACGACAGCATCGAGCATCGACGGCACCTTCGGACTCCTTCGTCAGCCGATGGCCAGAGGTCCCAAGGATATTCCCGTGCGCCGACAGTGCGGCCGGGGGTGGCGTCACCGACCGGTGCATGTGGTGACCGGGGTCCGGGCCGCCGGGGCCGGGACAGCCGGGGTCCGGGCCGCGGAGCCCGTCAGGGCTTGGCCGGTACGTGCTCGTCCGGGGTCTGGGCGCTGTCCAGGCCCGGCTCCGCACCGGCCATGTCCTGCGCCTCCGGCCTGGTCCGCGGCTGCGCGGGCGCCGCCGGCTCCCCCGCCGCGTCCGGCACACCCGCCACGTCCGCGCCCGCCGGCCCGCGGTGCCACAGCGGCGGCAGCCTGTAGGTCAGCAGATAGAGCACCGCTGCCACGGCGAACCCCACGTAGTACGTCAGCTCGCCCCACTCGGGATGGGCCGATGCGACCGGGCCCGTATAGAGGTCCGACTGCCAGAAGGGCACGGAACAGATGACCCCGGCCAGCCAGGCCACGAAGCCCCACTCCAGGATGCGGCGCTTCTCGTACAGCTCGGGGATACGCGTCTTGTCGCGGCGCGGGCCCACGAAGTAGTCGAGCAGGATGACCGCCACATAGGGCGCGATGAAGTAGGCGGTGAGGTTGAGGAAGACCTCGAAGGACGTGTAGATCCCGCCGACCCCCCACAGGCTGACGCCGAAGGCCGCCACGCAGATGAGGGTCACGCTCTGCCAGCGCTTGAGGGGCAGCCCCAGCGTCTGCAGGGAGATCGCGCCGCCGTAGACGTTGAGGAAGTTCTGCGAGAAGGAGGAGAGCAGGATCGCCAGCATCGCCGGGACCGACCACGGCCCGGTGAGCTCCTTGAGCGCCAGGATCGGGTCGTCGGTGGTGGTCGCCGCACCGGCCAGGACGACCCCGGTGATGCCGAGCCACGACAGGGTGACGAAGTTGCCGAGCGCCGTCAGCAGACCGGCCGATGTGCTGACCTTCCTGCTGTCCGGCAGATAGCGCGAGTAGTCGGAAGCGAACGGCAGCCAGGCGATCAGGAACGCCAGGAACCAGCCGCCGAGCGTGATCCAGCCGCCGGATGCCCCGATGTATCCGGAAGCGCCGGGGTTGGCCGCCAGGAAGTGGCCGCCGCGGTACAGCGCGACGACCGTCACCAGGGTGAAGAGAACGAACAGGACGACGGAGAGGATCCGCTGCAGATAGTGGATCATGTTGTAGCCGAAGACGGCGACGGTCAGCTGGAGTGCGGTCAGCACCGCGGCCGAGAGCCAGAACGGTGTCCCCAGCAGGACCCCGAGCGCCTTGCCGCCGAGGATGACCGTGACGGCGGCCCAGCCGACGCCCGCGAACACATTGATGTACGCGACGGGCAGCAGATTGCCCACGAAGCCGAGCGGGCCGCGGGCCTGCATCTGCTGGGGCACGCCCAGGCGCACCCCCATCCGCGACATGATCCCCATCGTGGCCGAGCCGACCAGGGCTCCGGCGATGATGGCGGTGACCGCGGCCGTCATGGACAGGCCCAGTGCGGCGGCGCTGAAACCGAGCAGCATGATCGGGAAGTTGAGTCCTGCGGCGAACCAGACGGAGAACTGGGAGCCGGCCTTTCCGTGGCGTTCCACTTCGGGGATGTGGTCCACGCCGTACGGCTCCACCTTCGCGATGCTGTCGCGGTATCCCAGGTCGGGCGGTTGCTGCGCGGGCTTGTCACTGTCCATGCCATGCCTCCTACAGACTGCTGCCATGTTGTATGCCAGTGGTCAGAGTGAAAGTGCCATGTGTGCTTGTCAAGGGTTCCGGCAAGGGCCGGTCACATCCGCCCAACAGCCTTGAGCAGAGAGGCGGAGCGGCATACAGGGGCGCAACGCGGCGCGACATCGTCTTGACGCTGTGCGGGAGCGCACCCTAGGTTCGTGCCATGCAAGATACTTCTTCTAGCGAGGGTGCCCTCCCTGCGGACCGCAACCCCGCCGTCCGCAAGCAACGGCTGAGCGGTATGAGCATCCAGAGCCGGGTGATCGTCGAGCTGCGCGGCCGCATCATCTCCGGCGAACTCGCCCCCGGGACCAGCCTGTCGGAGATCGTGCTCGCGGAGGCGTTCGGCGTCAGCCGCACTCCCGTCCGCGAGGCCCTGAAGCAGCTGCAGACCGAGGGGCTCGTCGACATCAGGCCCCGGGTGGGGACATTCGTCGCGGCCCCGTCTCGGCGGGAGATCACCGAACTGTTCCAGATGAAGGAACTGCTCGAAGGTGCCGCCGCCCGGCTGCTCGCCCAGCGCGGCCGGGTGCCCGAACTGGACGCGCTGGAGGCCAACCTGTCCACGGCCGACGCCGCGGTGCGCAGCGGCGACCAGGAGGGTTACGCCGAACTGGTCCATGAGTTCCACGACTTGGTGATGCGCGGCGCCGACAACGCCAAGCTCGCCGACCACTACCGCACGCTCATGAACCAGCTGGCCTACCCGCGCCTGGTGCACACGTCGCTGGCCCAGCCCGGCCGCCCCACCCGGTCCGACTCCGAACACCACCATGTCCTGGAACTGATCCGGGCCAAGGACGGGGACGGTGCGGAGCGGGTGATGCGCGAGCACGTACGGGCCAGCCACCGGGCTCTGATGGACGGTCTCGACCGGTCCGCTCCCGGCGCGGAAGGCCAGGAAGCCCCGGAAGCCCCGGAAGGCGCGAACGGCGAATCCGGCTGACGGACCGGCGCGCGGTCGGCCCGACCGCCCGTGCGCCGCTCCCCCGCCCGGCCCGCGGTTCAGCACCGCGGCGCGCCGGAGTCCAGGACTTCTGGGACCTCTGAACCTCTGGACTTCAGGACTTCAGGACTTCAGGACGAAGGGGTCGTCGGCCGGTCCCTCATCGGTGTTGATCCAGACGCTCTTGAGCCGGGTGTACTCGCCCATCACCTCGGTGCCGTGCTCCACGCCCATACCGCTGGACTTGAAGCCGGAGCGCGGTGACATCGGGGACATCGAGCGGTAGGTGTTCACCCAGACCGTCCCGGCGTCCAGCCGGGACGCGACACGGTGCGCACGGGCCAGGTCACGGGTCCACAGCCCCGCGGCCAGCCCGTACTCTGTGTCGTTGGCGAGCCCCACCAGCTCTTCCTCGGTCCCGAAGGACATGATCGCCACGACCGGGCCGAAGATCTCCTCCCGGCACAGCCGCATGCTGTTGTCGGCCTCGACGAAGGCGGTGGGGCGGTAGAAGAACCCGCCGAGACCGTTGAGCGCGCCCGGTTCGGGCCTGCTGCCGCCCGCGACGGTCACCGCGCCCTCGGCCCGGCCCGCGGCGACGTACTCCTCCACCTTGTCGCGCTGGCTCTCGATCGCCAGCGGCCCGAGCTGGGTCCGCGGGTCGAGCGGGTCGCCGAGCCGGATCGCGTCGGCCCGCGCCGCCACCCGCTCCACCACCTCGTCGTAGACGTCCCGCTGGGCGTACACCCGGCTGCCCGCCACACAGGTCTGCCCGGCGGCTGCGAACACCCCGGCCACGATGCCGACGGACGCGTTGGCCACATCCGCGTCGCCGAAGACGATGTTGGGCGACTTGCCGCCCAGCTCCAGCGTGGTGCGGACGAAGCGGGAGCCGCAGCTCGCCGCGATCCGCGACCCGGTGCGGGTGCTGCCGGTGAACGTCACCTTGGCGACCAGCGGGTGCTCCACCAGCGGTGTGCCGACCTCGTCGCCGTAACCGGTGACGACGTTGACGACGCCGGGCGGGAAGCCGGCTTTCTCCAGGAGCGGGGCCAGCTGGAGCAGCGAGGCCGACGTGTGCTCGGACGGTTTGACGACGACGGTGTTCCCTGCGGCCAGCGCGGGGGCCAGCTTGGTGATGGTCAGCAGCAGCGGGGAGTTCCACGGGGTGATGGCCACGACCACGCCGAGCGGCTCGCGCACCGTGTAGTTGAGTATCTCCTTGCGGGAGGCCGGGATGGTGCTGCCGTGCACCTTGTCGGCCAGGCCCGCGTAGTAGTGCACGTACTCCGGCAGGCTGGCCAGCTGGGCGCGCATCTCGCTGAGCAGTTTGCCGTTGTCGAGCGTCTCGGTACGTGCGAGTTCCTCGCCGTGCTCGCCGATGAGTTCGGCGAGCCGGCGCAGCAGCGCGCCGCGCCTGGTAGCGGTCAGATCGCGCCAGGACGGGTCGTCGAACGCGGCGCGCGCGGCCCGTACGGCACGGTCGGCGTCGGTGGCGTCACCGCGTGCCGTCTCGTACCAGGGTTCGGCGGTCGTCGGGTTGACGCTGGGCAGATAGGCGCCGCTCGCGGGCCGCACCCAGGCGCCGTCGATGTAGTGGTCATGACGCGGGAGTCGCGGTGCGGTCACGGTCCACCTCCGTGGTGTGTCGGATGATCTCGTCGGTGAGCTGCCCGGCCGCTTCCAGCGCGAGCAGATGCCGGGCGCCCGGGATGACGGCGGCCCGTGCGCCGGGGACGGCCGCGGCCAGTGCCCGGGTCATCGCCTCGGTCGAGCCGGGGTCGGCCCCGCCGGTGACGGCGAGGGTCGGCACACCGACCGCGGGCAGCTGGGGCCACAGTTCGGCGTCGGCCCGGGTGAACACCTCGTAACAGGCCAGGTACGAGGCGTGGTTCTGGCCCAGCAGGGTCGCCCTGACCTCTTCGACCAGGTCCGGTTCTGCCGTCTGCCACTCCTGGGTGAACCAGCGGTCGATCGCCGCGTCCACCGAGCCCGGGAAGTCGTCCCTGGCCCGGTCGAGGCGGCCGGCCACGTCCCGGCTCTCCTCGGGGGTGCGCCGGGCCACCGAGCTGACCAGGGTCAGGGACGCGACGGCGGCCGGCCCCAGCAGCGCGGCCCGGGTCGCCACCAGGGCGCCCAGCGAGAACCCGACGAGGTGGGCGGGGCCTTCGAGGGTGTCCAGGACGTCGGTGGCGAGGTCGTCGAGGGTGACACCGGGCTCGGCCGGCGGTGAACCGGCGTGGCCGCGCAGATCGACGGTCCGCGTACGGTGGTGCGCCGCGAGCGCCGGTACGCACCGGTCCCACATGTGCCGGTCGAGGCCGACCCCGTGCAGCAGCACGAGGTCCGTGCCGCTGCCGTGGTCCTCGTAGCCGATCACTGCTCGGTCGCCAGCGGTGCGAGGCGGGCCTGCGGGCGGCCCTGGGCCGCGGCGGCCAGCGCGACGACGATCTCACCGGCGCGCGGGGCGTCGGGGACGCGGACCTCCACGGTCTGGTGGTGCGAACGGATGGTGGCGTCGGTGATGTGCTTGAGCGGGATGTCGAAGACCGTGCCGGCCCCGGCGCGCTTCTCCACCGCGGGCAGCAGGGTGGTGGCGGCGGTCGCGTTCCGGAAGTGGTTGCCGAATTTCAGGGTGTGGATCAGCGCCGAGCCGTGCTCGGTCTCGCCGTCCAGACCGACGATGGCCGCCTTGCCGTACGCCTCGACCGTCTCCCCCAGTGCCTTGACGACCAACGGGGCGAGCAGCGCGCCCAGTTCGGAAGCGGTCGCCTCGATGCCGGGGCCGAGATCCTGGACGAAGCCCTGGCCCGCCCAGGGGTTGTCGATGACGGCCGCCACCACAGCGGTACGGGCGGCCGGTTCGACGGGGACGCCGCCCTCGGTGTGGATCTCGTCCACGAGGGTGACGATCTTACGGATGTTCATGAGGTCCTCTCGGGGCTTGCCGGGGCGGGGGTTGCCGGGCCGGGACTTGCCGGGGCTTGGGCCGCAGGGGATGCGGTCGCCAGGGTTTCCAGGGTCACCACGGGGTCGGTGCGCCGGTCCCCGATCCGGGCGTTGGGGCGCGGCCCGGTGGCGGCGGCAGCGACGATCACCAGCTCGTCGGGGCGCGGGCCGTCCGGGACCCTGATCCGGGTGGCGGCGTAGTGCGAGCGGGTCGCCGCGGCCGTCTTGTGCCAGATGGGGACGGTGACCGTGGTCCCCGCGGGGGCCTGCTCCTCGCTGAAGGCGATGATCGAGGTGCCTTCGAGGATCTCGCGTACGACATTGCCGAAGTACGGGGTGTGGATGAGGGCGCCGCCGTGCTCGCTCTCGCCATCCAGGCCGACGACGGCCGCCTTGCCGAAGGACTCGATGGCGTCCGCGCCGCCGAGCATGGCGGTCAGCCGGCTGGTGATCTCCCTGGCCACCAGGGGCGCCAGCTCCTGGGCCTCGGCCGGCAGGTCGGCCACGATGCCGCGCCCGGCCCAGGGGTTGCGCACCACCACCGCGACGGCACCGCGCCGGACGGTCGTGACGACCGGCTCGCCCAGTTCGCTGACGAAGTCCTCGCAGGAGGTGACGATGCGCCGGATGACGGTCACGAGCGGCCCGCGCCGCTCGTCCCGGCGGTGCTCGCGTCCGAGGTGAAGCGGGGCATCACCTGTTCGGAGAAGAGCTCCAGGCTGCGCATGGCGTGCTTGTGCGGCAGTCCGGGGTGGGTCGTCCACAGCATCAGATGCTCCAGGTTGATCTCGTCCTGGAGTTCGCTGATCTTCCCGGCCACGTAGTCGGGGGTGCCGACCAGCAGATTGCGGTCCTGGAGGAAGTCGAAGCTCAGCTCGTGGGCGTCGGTCAGCTCCTCGCCCTCCTCCATCAGGTTGGACAGACCGCGCCAGTGCGTGACCCACCGGTAGGTCTGCAGGAGCGCCTCCTGGAACTCCTCCCTGGCCTGCTCCATCGTGTCGGCGACATACACGTCGCGGACCAGGGCGAGCCCCTCGCCGAGGGCGTGCTCACGGCCGGTCGCCTCGGTGGCGGCCCGCCGGTAGAGGTCGAAGCGCCCCTTGAGCGCGGAGACCGGCGGCAGCCAGAGGATGCCCTGGATCCCGTTCCTCGCGCAGGACTCGATGGACCGGGGCGAGTCGACGACCTGCCACATCGGCGGGTGCGGGCGCTGGTACGGGGCGGGTGTGACGGCCAGCTTGGTGATCTCGCCGTCCGTGGTGAAGTCCTCGGTGGCCGGGGAGAGGGGGTGGCTCCACTTCAGGCCGGGGGCGGGGAAGTCGTAGAAGCGGCCGTGGTGTTCGAAGAACTCCCCGGACCACGCCTTCTTCAGGATCTCCAGGGTCTCTTCGAACAGAGCGCGGTTCTGCTCCTGGTCGCGCGGGTCGGCCTGCGGGTTGAGGTTCATCGCCTCGCGCCCGTAGAGACCGCGGCCCACGCCGACCTCGACCCGTCCGCCGGACAGCTGGTCGAGCAGTGCCAGGTCCTCGGCGAGGCGCAGCGGATGCCAGAAGGTGACGATGTTGGCGGCCTGGCCGATGCGGATGCGCTCGGTGCGCGCGGCGATGTCGGTGCCCATCAGGACGGGGTTGGGCGTGAGCTCCTGCCCCTCGTGGCCGAAGTGGTGCTCGGTGTACCAGACCGACCAGAAGCCCGCGTCCTCCGCGGCGACGGCGAACTCGCGTGCCTCCCGCATCAGACGGTGGTACTCACCGAGCTGACCAGGAGCGCCGAGCGCGTGAAAGATCGAGAAACGCATGGACCTGCCTCTCTGTGCCGGCCAGCAGCTGCTGGCATACAACAGACCGTAGGTGCCGCTTCTTTCAGCCGTCAAGACTCGGAATGGCGTTTTTCAGAACGGTCCCATTCAGTGGGAAATAGCCGCTATATCTAGACGAAACAAGGGAGTTGGAGCCATGGAACCAGCGAGAAAGAGGCCATCCCTTGACATGCAAGAGGAGCGTTCATAGCGTCCTGCCACACAAGAGCAGTGCACGGCGGAGCGAACCGGCGGGCGATCCGCGGGTCCCGCTTCCCGCAGGAAAGGGCACGGTGGACGACGTATGAGTACCGGAAGCACCGACATCAGGGAACGCATCTCCGCGGCATGGGGTGCGGCCTGGCAGCGTGGCGAGGTCGACGCGCTCGACACCGTCCTGGCGGCGGACTACCGGCGGCACGGCCGCACCGCGCAGGGCACGGCTGACCTCAAGGCCAATATCACCGCGTGCCGTGCGGGCTTCCCCGATCTGGTCACCGAGATCGAGGACTGTGTGGTCGAGGGGGACCGGGTGGCGACCCGCTGGGTCAGCAGGGGTACACACACCGGGCGGCTGATGGACGTACCGCCGACCGGCCGGACCGTCACGGTCTCCGGCGCCACGTTCTCCCGTATCGAGGACGGCATGGTCGCCGAGGAGTGGGTCACCTGGGATCCCCGCCAGCTGCTGACAGCGCTGGGGATCATCCCGCTGGACAGCGCACGGGCGGAGGCGCCCGCCGGGGCCGGGGCCCAGGGGCGCCACGCGCGATCGGCGGTGGCGTCATGAGCACGACCGCGGAGAACCGGCCGGCGGCGGAAGTGGCCGAGTCCGATGTCAAGGGACTGCACCGCAAGTTCATCACCGGGGTCACCATCGTGACCACGATGGACGGGGAACGGCCGCGCGGTCTCGCCGTCAACGCCTTCTCCAGCATCTCGCTCGACCCGCCCCTGGTCATGGTCTGCGTCCAGCGGACCTCGTCGACCTATGAACCGCTCTTCCGCGCCGGCCACATGGGCATCAGCATCCTCGCCTCCGACCAGCTGCCCGTCGCGACGGTCTTCGCGGGCAAGAGCGACGACAAGTTCGCAGAGCTGCGCTGGACCGCGGGCGCCCATGGCTCGCCGCTGATCGACAGCAGCGCGGCCGTACTGGAGGCGCGGATCCAGGAACGCCTGCAGACCAGTACGCACACCATCTTCGTCGGACGGGTCACCCAGGCCGCCCACTCCGAGCGGCCGCCGCTGATCTACAGCGCGGGCGGCTTCTACGACGGCGGGCAGCTCGATGCCGCCGCTCTCTGAGCCGGTGGAACGGGCCGGGGACCGGGCCGCGGCCCGCCCCGGCGACCGCGCGCCCGGACCCTGGCTCGTCGTCATCGACATGCAGCGGGCGTTCGCCGATGCTGACAGTGCCTGGCGGGTGCCGCGCTACGCGGAGATCGAGCCGGTCATCGACGCGCTGGGCGAGCGGTACGCCGGCCGCACCGTGCACACCCGCTTCGTGCCCGACCCCGCCGAACCGGACCAGTGGGCCCGCTATTACGACCGCTGGAGCACGATGCGCCGCCCGCAGGACTCGCCACTGTGGGAGCTCACCCGGCCGCTCCCCGGAGGCACCCCGGTGGTCTCACTGCCCACGTTCGGCAAGTGGGGCGGGGAACTGGCGGCGCTCACCGCGGGCGCCCCGCTGGTGCTGTGCGGTGTCGCCACCGACTGCTGTGTGCTGGCGACGGCTCTGGCGGCGGCGGACGCGGGGCGGGCGGTCACGGTTGTGTCCGACGCCTGTGCGGGCGTCGACGACCGCAGCCACGGCGACACTCTGCGCCTGCTCGGTCTGCTCTCACCGATGGTCGAGGTGTGCGAGGCGCGCTCCCTGCCGGGGCCGGGCGGCTGACCTGGCTTGCGGTGAGTCCGTGCCTCAGGCGCCCGCCGCCAGCAGCTGCCGCACCCGGCGGGCGGTCGCCGTGTCACGGGCGGCGGTGAAGGGCAGCGCGTTGCCGCCCGTCACACGGAACGGCTCGCCCGTGAGCGTCAGATGGGCGCCGCCCGCCTCCTCGACCAGCAGCAGTCCGGCCGCGTGGTCCCAGGCCAGCTCCCAGTTGAAGGCCACCGCGTCGAGGGTCCCCCGGGCGATCGCCAGATACTCCAGGCCCGCCGAACCGCACGGCCTGGTGCGGACCCCTTCGGTACGCAGGGCGAGCAGCGAGCTCTTCTGCTCGGGTGTGGTGAAGTCCGGGTGCGAGGTGGCCACCCGGAGTTCCGCGCCCGGCGCGGGTGAACCGGCCTGGAGCAGCTCCCCGTTGAGGCGGGCGCCACCGCCCCGTACGGCGACGGCCATCTCGTCCAGCGCCGCGGCGTATGTCCAGGAGGCCAGCAGCTCGCCGCGGTGGGCGAGCGCCACCAGGGTGCAGAAACCAGGTTCGCCGCGTACGAACTGGCGGGTGCCGTCGACCGGGTCGACGATCCAGACGGGTGCGTCGCCCCGTATGGCCGCGTACGAGGACGGGTCGGCCGCGACGGCCTCCTCACCGACCACCACCGAGCCCGGCAGCAGTGCGGTGAGGGCGGCCGTGAGGTGGTCCTCCGCGCCGCGGTCGGCCACCGTCACCAGGTCGTGCGGACCGCTCTTCTCGGCGATCTCGTGCGCGGCGAGCTGCCGGAAGCGCGGCAGGATCTCGGCGGCGGCCGCCTCGCGGACCACCGCGTCGACCTCGGTCACATCCCTGGTCAGAAGCTGTTCGGTCATGCCCCCATCACAGCACACCCCGGTGAAGGCCCCGTACCGGTTCAGCGGCCGACTGCGTAACCCTGCATGCCGCGCGGGTTCGCCGCCGCGCTCAGCACCCCGGTCAGCGGGTCGCGGGCGACCGCGCACAGCCTGCCCTCCGACCAGGCGCCGCCGACGGTCACCTCGTGCCCGCGGCGGCGCAGCTCGGCGATGGTCTCCTCCCCGATCCGCGACTCGACCGTGACGCTGCCCGGCCGCATCCCGCGCGGGTGGAAGGAGCTGGGGAAGGAGTCGTTGTGCCAGTTCGGGGCGTCGATCGCGCCCTGGAGGTCCAGACCGCCGCGGACCGGTGCGGTCAGCGCGACCGCGAGGAAGAAGTGCACCTGCCACTGGTCCTGCTGGTCGCCGCCCGGCGTCCCGAAGGCGAGCACCGGTACACCGTCGCGCAGGGCGAGCGAGGGGGTGAGGGTGGTGCGCGGACGGCGGCCCGGGGTGAGCGAGTTCGGCAGCCCCTCGTCCAGCCAGGCCATCTGGAGCCGGGTGCCGAGCGGGAAGCCCAGCTCGGGCACCACCGGGTTGGACTGGAGCCAGCCGCCGCTCGGGGTGGCCGAGATCATGTTGCCCCAGCGGTCGACGATGTCGAGGTGGCAGGTGTCGCCGCGGGTCGCGCCGTCCTTGGCGACGGTCGGCTCGCCGGAGCCGGGCGCGGGGATCCCCATGGCGTCGAAGCCCGGCTCGCCCGCGGCCACCGCGGTGGCCTGCCGGCTGAGCCGGGGCGTGCGGCCCTCCGGGCTGCCGGCGCGCAGCTCGTGCGAGGCTGCGCCGGTGATCAGGGCGCGGCGCCGCGCGTTGTACGGGCCGGAGAGGAGCGCGTCGAGCGGGACTTCCCCGGCGTCGCCGTACCAGGCCTCCCGGTCGGCCATCGCGAGCTTGCAGCCCTCTATGAGCAGGTGGACGTAGTCGGCCGAGCCGTACGGGGGCAGTTCTGCGGGGTCGCCGGGGAGCAGCGCGAGCTGCTGGAGGAAGGCCGGGCCCTGGCTCCAGCCGCCCGCCTTGCAGAGGGTCCAGCCGTTCCAGTCGTACGTGGCGGGCGCCTCGTAGGTGGCCGACCAGCCGGCGAGGTCGGCCGCGGTGAGGGTGCCGGTGTGGCGGTCGCCGCTGGTGTCCCTGGTGGGGCGCTGCGACTGGCGCACCAGCGCTTCGGCGACGAAGCCCTCGCGCCAGACGGCGCGGGCCGCGTCGATCTGGGCAGCGCGGTCCGTCCGTCCTTCGGTGGCCTCGGAGATCAGCCTGCGCCAGGTCGCGGCGAGCGCGGGGTTGCGGAACAGCTCGCCGGGCGCCGGTGCCCTGCCACCGGGGAGGTACACATCGGCGGACGAGGTCCACTCGGTCTCGAAGAGTTCCCTTACGGTCTCCACGGTCAGGCCGACGCGCTCGACGGGCGCGTGGCCGTCCTCGGCGTAACCGATGGCGTACTTCAGGACGTCGGCGAGGGACTTCGTGCCGTGGTCGCGGAGCAGCAGCATCCAGGCGTCGAAGGCGCCGGGGACCGCGGCGGCCAGCGGCCCGGTGCCGGGGACCAGGTCGAGGCCGAGCGAGCGGTAGTGGGCGACGGTCGCGCCGGCGGGGGCGGGGCCCTGTCCGCAGAGCACCCGCACCTCGCCGCCGGCCGGGGCGATGATCGCGGGCACCTCACCGGCCGGTCCGTTGAGGTGCGGCTCGACGACATGCAGGACGAAGCCGGCGGCGACGGCCGCGTCATAGGCGTTTCCGCCGGCCTCCAGAACGGCCATCGCGGACTGCGAGGCGAGCCAGTGGGTGGACGACACCATGCCGAAGGTGCCCTGCAGGGTGGGGCGGGTGGTGAACATAGGGGCTCTCACCTCACTGTTTACGCGCGTCAGACGGTCGAATCTGCACTCAGGATCGGGCCTGGAGAGAATCTGGGGAGTGTGGATCGGCACTCTCCTCCACCCGCTCCCCCAGCAGGCTATCGATCGCCCTGCGCCCCTTCTTCCCCGCCTCCGGCATGAAGTGCGCGTAGTGATCGAGCGTGATGGTCGGCGATGAATGCCCCAACCACTTGGCGAGGGTGACGACTGGCTCTCCTGCCTCCAGCACGAGGGATGCATACGTGTGCCTCAACACATGGAACCCGTCCTTCGGCGCCGCTTGCCACTGCCAAGGTTTCGCCCCCTCGGCACGCGAAGGGATGACACCCGCCCTGGCCGGAGCAGGCTTCCAGATCGCGGTGTTCCACGTGTTGGCGGCGATCGCGTTTCATTGATAACTGCGGTCATGGGAAGACTCCTTGGGGTGAGGCGCGGGGATGAACGCAGCCGTCCGGCCATCACATGCAAATCGCACGGCGACCGGACTCCTCCAGTGGTCCGGAGAATCGCAGTTTTGGGTAACCGGCGATCGTCGGCCATGTTGCCCGCCCCATCACGTACCCGACAGCGGCTCGGCATCACCAACGACGAGGGGAAGCACGTACAGCCGCGGGGCCCGAGGCGTGTCACCCGAGGCGAGCGCTAGCAGACCGTCGTGCACTAGCCGATCGACACTCACCGTCGCACAGCACTCGGGGGCCCCAGGGCTAACACCACTTGCCCGAAGTGTGGCACCGGAATGCCGTGCCACGTGCGCGAGGACGAAACGATCACCGCGATGCCCGCGTTGCGGGAAATCTTTGCCGAGGAGACCCGCTCCTGGTGCGGCTCTGGTCGGCACGGTGACCTCGGCGCGCGTCGGCCGGCTCGACGAGCGCTTCGGGCGGCGCACCGCCCTGTACGGGGGCATCGTGGTGGCCTCGGCGGGCGTCCTGGTGACCGTGGCCGACAGCGTCGCGGGTCTGGTCCTGATCACGGCGGGGTTCTTCACCGGCCATGTGATCGCCTCCAGCTCGGTGAGCAGCGCCGCGACCACCGGCCGCGCCCAGGCCTCAGCCGTCTACCTGACGCTCTACTACATCGCCAACAGCGTCAGCGGCACCCTGGCCGCCTCCGCCTACCACGGCGCGGGGTGGACGGGCGTGGTCGCGGTGTGCCTGGCCGCGATGGGCCTCGCGGCGCTCATCGCCATGCGCAAGACCTGACGCCGTGTCATGAACAGACCGCGCCGTTCGCGGCCGGCCATCTCCCACGCATCACGATTCGTGATCGGTGTCAGATCGGATTGCGTCTTGGACGGCTCACGGCCCGGTGTTGGACTGGATCCGCGGCGGTTCCCCGGCCAGAGGGACCGCGCGTCAGCCGTTCCACCTCGATCCAGCGGAGAACACATGCCTCTCATCCACGTGCAGCAGACCCCCGGCAAGACCGCCGAGCAGAAGGCCGAGCTGGTCCGCGAGCTGACCGACGCGTACGTGAAGGCCACCGGCAGTAAGCCGGAGAGCGTCTGGGTGACCGTGCAGGAGATCGCAACCGACAGCTGGTCGATCGCCGGCGACACCCTCGCGGCCCGCGCCGCCGCAGCGGCCAAGTGACCCGCGGCCCCGCCGGGCCGCCGGCCTGACGCGAGGGCTCCGCAGCCGCCGTTTCCGGACCGAGATTCCCCCGTTCCGGCCCGGAAACGGCCCCCCTTCGTCTCCCCACCCGGCCGCCAGGGCCGGGCTTGGAGGTGCCCCGCACCCGAACCCGGTCGCCCAGGCCGCCCCTTGCGCCCACCCCGAACAGGAGATGAGCCGTCGTGAGCGACGCGCTTGACACCGCCGTCCCGTCAGCCGGCACCGCAGCCGGCACCGCAGGTCCCCTGGATCTGCTGGTCGTGGGGTGCGGTGCGGGCGGCCTCGCGACGGCGGTCAGCTTCGCCGAGAACGCCCCGGGCAGCCGGGTCCTGGTCCTGGAGCGCTCCAGCCGTTACGACCGCGGCGGGAACACGACCTGGACCGGCTCGTTCTTCCGGTTCGCCGCGGACGGCGCTCCGGCCGACGACTTCGAGAGCCGGCTGCACGAGCTGAGCGAGGGGCAGTCGGACACCGACCACATCAAGACGCTCAGCCTCAACGCCGCACCCGCCGTGCGCTGGCTCGCCGAGCACCACGGGGTGGAGTTCGAGACCCGGCCGACCTACTTCGTCACCGCGCGCGGCCCCCGGCTCATGCCCGCCTGCGGCGGCGCGGGCCTGGTGGACCAGCTCGCCAAGTCGCCTGAGCGACTGGGCGGTTCGATCGCCTACGGCGTGCGGGCCACCTCCCTGAGCACCGACGCGCTGGGCGCGGTCAACGGCGTGGAGGTGCGCGAGGGCGGCAGGCTGCGGCACATCGCCGCCCGCCGCACCGTGCTCGCCTGCGGCGGCGGCTTCCGGGGCAACCCGGACCTGCTGGGCCGTCACATGAAAGCCACCGGCCGCGGGTTGAGCCCGATTGCGCCCGGCGGCAAGCACACCGTCGGCCTGGTGCCGCCCAAGTCCAACTGGGCCGTGGAGCTCGACACCGGGCCCTTCATGGCCTGGCCGGTGCACTGTGCCATCACCTTCACCCACGGCGGTCTGCGGACCGACGCCCGTTCGCGGGTGCTGACACCGGCGGGCACGCCCATCGACGGCCTGTACGCCGTCGGCGAGACCGCCGGCCTCTCCTACAGCCGCTGCCCGGGGGCGACCTCGGTGCTGCGCGCGCTCACGTTCGGTCGGTTCGCCGGGGCGGAGATCGCCCAGGTGACGGCATCGGCCGGCTGAAAACCCCCCGCCCCTCCCCACACCGAGGAAGTTGCCAGTTGCCATGAAGACCGCATCAACACGCACTCCCTACGCGCTGTTGCTCGCCGTCCTGTGCTCGCTGAACGCCGGTGGCCTGTTCGCCTCCGACATCAACCTGCCGGGCGTGCCGGCCACCGCGCATGCCTTCAACACCCCGGTCGCGTCCGTGCAGTGGACGTTCAGCGCCTTCATGATCGGCATCGCGGTCTCGCAGGCGATCTACGGGCCGATCTCGGACGCGTACGGGCGCAAGCACGTCATCGTCTCCGGGCTCGGCCTGTTCGTGGTGGCCTCCCTGATCTGCGCGGCGGCGCCCACCGTCGAGGTGTTCGGCGCCGCCCGCCTCCTGCAGGCCCTCGGCGCCGGCTCGGGCATGGTGCTTGGCCGGGCCGTGATCAGCGACCTGTACGACGAGAAGGACGCGGCCCGGATGTTCGCCACGGTCATGCCGATCGTGGGCGTCTCACCGTCCATCGCGCCGCTGGTCGGCGGCTATCTGACAACGTACGTCTCCTGGCGCGCGCCCTTCGTGGTGACCGCCCTGATCGGGCTCGCGACGCTGGTGGTGATGGTCACCTCCATCCCCGAGAGCCTGCCGCCCGAGCGCCGCAGCAAGCACCTGGGCGCCACGCTGCGCAACTACCCGAAGCTGCTGACCCGCCCGCTGTTCTGGGCCTACACCCTCAACCTGGCGGTGGCGTACGGCGGTTACTTCGGCTACCTGGCCGCGTCCCCGCTGGTCTTCGAGAAGATGGGCCTGGCCACCGAGACCACCAGCTACTGCTACATCACCGTCTCGATCGCCTATGTGGCGGGCAACCTCACCTCGCGCACCCTGCTGCGCAAGCGGCCCGTCAACCAGCTGCTCTGGATGGGCCACGGGTTCTTCCTGCTCGGCGCGCTGATGATGGTCGGCCTCGGCCTGAGCGGGGTCGGCGGGCGGTGGGGGCTCCTGGTCCTCGTCTTCATGCCGGTGATGACCTTCGGTAACGGCTTCCTGCTCCCGCTGTCGATGAGCGCGGGCGTGACGACCTTCCGCGCGACGGCCGGTGCGGCGTCCGGTCTGATGGGCGCGCTCCAGCTGCTCGCCGCCTCGCTCGGTATCTTCCTTTCGAGCCGGCTGCCCGCGGGCGACCTCTTCGCGCTCGGCTGGTTCGTCCTCGGGGCCGCCTCGGTGGGAATCGCCGCCTTCGCCCTCTTCCTTTCGCTGGCCGCCCGGCAGACCGACCGCGCGCAGGCACTGGACAGGGAAATTCGCATTACCAACGGCCGCGCAGCGGATTTCCAGAAAGCTACCGCTCAGAGTAAATAAATTCCCGAGGTAAACAAAACTCCATTACCGACGGAGCGGCCCTCCCGGTGGCAGGTGCCGCTCGTCGGTGTGCGAGGATTCCTCCGTCGTGGCGATCCCTCGGACACCGAAGGTTGTACTTTCAATGAAAGGGGTCGCCCCAGCGATAGGGGGATCCTGTGGAATTACGCCAGATTCAGTACTTCGTGGCGGTGGCCGAAGAGCTGCATTTCGGCCGCGCGGCCGAACGCCTGCACATAGGCCAGCCGGCCGTGAGCCAGCAAGTGCGCCGCCTGGAACGGGAGCTGGGCACCCAGCTCTTCGACCGTTCCAGCCGCACCGTGACCCTCACACCGGTCGGCCGGGCCCTGCTGCCGGAGGGCCGCGAACTGCTGAAGGCGCTGGACTCCTTCGCCTCCATGGCGCAGCAGCTCGCGGTCCAGAGCGCGGCCACCTTCCGCCTCGGGATCAGCTCCGCCCTCGGCCAGCGCCTGGACGACTTCCTGGACGCGCTGCCGCGCCACGGGGCCGACACCCGCTTCGAGTTCCAGACCCTGGACGCCCGTACGCGCCTGGAGGAGGTGCGCGCGGGGCGCCTGGACGCCGCCTTCATCCGGGGCATCGAGCGCGCTCCTGGCCTGCTGCTTCTCACGCTCTGGTACGACCCGCTCGTGGTCGCGCTGCCCGCCGCGCACCCGTTGGCCGAACGTGAGCGCCTGGATCTGGCCGATCTGGCCGAACTGCCGTTGCGCATCGCCGGCCGCGAGGAGAATCCGGTGCTGTTCGACACGGTCGTCGCGGCGTGCCGCGCGGCCGGTTTCGAGCCGCTCCTCGGGCCGCCCTCGACGCGGCTCCAGGACACCCTGGCCGACATCGGCGCGGGCGGCTCCGGCTGGACCCTGGTGTACCCGACGGCGACCAACACGGTGTCCTCGCGCCGCATCGCGCTGCTTCCCCTTAACGGGGAGCCGGTCACTATCCGTATGTTTCTCGCCCTGCAGGAAAACGCCGACCCCGCACGTCTCGAGTTGTTGACGGCTGCGAGTAGGCAGGTTCGACGAAAGGTTGCGGGCGGGGACTGAGCCATTTTGCTTGGCGAATTCTTTACCTTCCCATTAGGTTTTGATGGCGGCGGTGCGATACGTTCTGAGCAACGAGCTTCCAGCCTGGTGTCCCGCCGATGTTCTTTCCGGCTGATGGGCGTCCGGCTGTGGAATCGCCAAGTTCGTAAACGGGGTGATTTTTGATATGTCCTGGTGGAAGTCCCGCCAAAAAAACCGCGAGTTAACTCTCCATCAATTCGTCGTGTCACGACGGATTCACATGCCACCTGTCGCCCTGCCAACTCATACCTGGAGGGGTAATGATCGTCAATCTTGATGTAACGCTGCGCGACGGAGGCTACCGCAACAACTTCGACTTCCCGCTGGACTACGCGCTCCACCACGCCCGGGAGAGCGTCGCGGCCGGCATGGAGTGGGTCGAGATCGGGTACCGCAACGGGTCGTTCAAGACCAAGCCCGGCCTCGGCCGCACCGGCATGGGGGCGGACGAGTACATACGGGCGGTCGCCGAGGTCGTCCCGCCCGAGCGCCTCTGCATGATCCTGCACCCGAAGAACATCACCGAGGACGACCTCGGCAGCATGTACGAGGCCGGCGCCCGCCTCCTGCGGTTCTGCCTTCCCTCCGCGACGCCCGAGCCCGGGCTCGAACTGCTCTCCCGGGCCGCCGAGCTCGGCTTCACCACCACGGTCAACATCACCCGGGTGAGCCAGCTCGCCAGACGCCGCCTCGTCGACCTCGCCGCCATGTCCGGCGACGCCGGCGCGGACGTGGTCTACCTGGCCGACTCCAACGGCAGCATGCACCCGGGCGAGGTGTCCCAACTGGTAACCCTGGTGCGGTCGGTGACCGACGCGGCCATCGGTCTGCACGCCCACAACAACCTCGGCCTCGCGCTGGCCAACGCCATCGCGGCCGTCGACGCGGGAGCCACCTGGATCGACTCCTCCGTCCTCGGCATGGGCAAGGGTCCGGGCAACCTGGTGACCGAGCAGTGGCTCGCCTACCTCGGACGGCGTACCGGCACCGCCACGTACGACCTCGGCCGCATCCTCAGCCTCGCGCACCGCATGGAGTCCGAGATCGCGGAGGCCGCGCCGTCGCTCCCGCTGCCCGACCTGGTCCTCGGCCACTTCGACCTGTCCGTCGAGGAGCGCGCCAAGCTCCCCCTGGACCGGATCGCCGACGCCTTCTCGGCGGCCCGCGAGCTCACCGCGGCGGGCGCCAGGTGACCTCGCGTCCCCCGCACCCGGAGCCGGCGCGCACCAGCGCGCCGGCTCCGGCCCGCGCCGTCCTGGGCGACCGCGGCGCGCCGCGCCACGCGGTCGTCCTCGCGCCCGTCATGCCCCGCTGGGACCAGGGCGCGTTCTTCCGGCACGTCGCCGAGCCGCTGCTCGCCGGCGGGCACCGGATCACGGTCTACGACACCCTGTCGCTGCTGCACGAGGGCGACGACCTGAAGGCGCTGGTGGACCGCTGGGCCGATTGTCTCGCACCGGGCGGCCACGCCGCCGAAGAGGCCGGGGCCGCGGACGCGGGCCCGGCCGTGCTGGCCGGAAACGCACTGGGCGGCGCCGTCGTCCAGGCCCTGCTCGACCGGGAGTGGACGCACCGCTCCCGGGTGGTGCTGCTGTCCGGGCCCACCGTCGCCGACGACGAACTGAACACCACCCTCGAACGCATCGCCGCCGTCACGGGCCAGGGCCTCGCCGCGGCCCTCGGGCTGCTGGACGAGGTGGTCCGAGGACCGGGCCCGCGTCCCGCCGCGCGGGACGTCGCGTCGGCCCAACCGCCGTCCGCCGACGAAGGGTTGGCGGGTGCACGGCTCGCGGCCGGACTGCGCCTGCTGCACGACGCCGACGCCCGGGAGCCCGTCCGCGGCTTTCCCGGACCCCTGCTGCACGTGTACGGCGAACAGTCGCTGCTCGTGCGGCGCCACCACCTGGCCACCGGACCCCGCCCCGACCACCACCTCGTGGGCATCCCCGGGGCCGGCATGCGCCCGCACGCCGACAAGGCCGCCCTCACCCGGGGCACCATCGCCCGCTTCCTGGGAGCTGAAGAATCATGAACCGCAAGACCGTCGCAGTCCTGCCCGGCGACGGAATCGGGCCCGAGGTCCTGGATGCCGCGCTGCCGGTGATCGACGCCGTCGGCCTGCCCATCGACCTGGAATTCGGTGACATCGGCTGGGACTGCTGGCGCACCGAGGCCAACCCCGTCCCCGACCGCACCTGGGACCTGATCGGCCGCAGCGACGCCGTCCTGCTCGGCGCCACCACCAGCAAGCCGCGCCGCGAGGCGCTGGCCGACCTGAGTCCGGAACTGCGTGCCACCGACCCGCAGTACATCTCACCCATCATCCAACTCCGCCAGCGCCTGGACTTGTTCGCCAACCTGCGGCCGGTGGAGAACTACCTCGGCGGCGGCACCCCGTACCGCTTCTGCGTGGTCCGCGAGAACACCGAGGGCCTGTACGCGGGCCTGGACTGGAACCACGTACCGGACGAGATGTGGCCGCTGGTGGCCGAGCACCCCAACGTCCGGCGCAGCGGCCGTGACGGCGCGACCGCCAGCGTCCGGCTCCAGACCTCGCACGGCCTCGACCGCATCCTGCGGTTCGCCTTCGAGACCGCCCGCACCCACGGCTACGAGCGGGTCACCCTCGCCGACAAGCCCAACGTCCTGCGGCACAGCAGCGCCTACGTCCTGGAGCGCCTGGAAGCCGTCGCCGCCGACTACCCGGAGATCCCCTTCGAGGTCCTCAACGTGGACGCGGTCGCCCTGTGGATGGCCCGCCGCCCCGAGCGCTTCGGCGTGATCGTGGCCGAGAACATGTTCGGTGACATCCTCTCCGACCTCGGCGGCGGCGTCATGGGCGGCCTCGGCCTCGCGCCCAGCGCCAACATCGGCGAGAAGGGCAACTACTTCGAGCCGGTGCACGGCAGCGCCCCGGCGATGGCCGGGCGCGAGCGCGCCAACCCGGTGGCCGCGTTCCTCACCATCGGTCTGATGCTGGAACACCTCGGCTTCCCGGACGAGGCCGCCGGCATCCAGGACGCGGTACGCCACGTCACGCGCCGACGCGACCGGGTCACCTACGACCTCGGCGGCTCCGCGAGCACCGGCGAGGCTGCGCAGGCCGTCATCGACGCCTGCCTCGAGGTGCCCCACACCCCGACCGCGGCCATCATCACCATCGGCGACGAACTGCTGCGCGGCGACCTGGAGGACTCCAACGCCGCCAACGCCTCGCGGATGCTGGGCGAGCGCGGCGTCACGGTCCGGGTGCGGCACACCATCGGCGACGACGAGGCCACCATCGCCGACGCCATCAGCCACTCCATCGGCCGCGACGACGTGATCGTGGTCATGGGCGGCCTCGGTCCGACCTCCGACGACGTCACCCGCGGCGGGGTGGCCCGCGCGCTCGGCCGCCCCCTCGAACACCGTGAGGAGGCGTGGCAGGGCGTCGTGGAACGCCTCACCCGCTTCGGGGTCGCCATCCACGACGACAACCGCCGCCAGGCGCTCTTCGCCGAGGGCGCCGACCTGCTGCCCAACGTCAACGGCACCGCCTGGGGCTGCCGCACCGAGTCGCAGGGCAGCACGGTGATCATGCTTCCCGGGCCACCGCGCGAATGCCTGCCGATGGTGGAGGCGGTCCTGCGCGACGGTCTGCCGCACCTGCCCGAGCCGCCCGAGGTGATGACCGTCTTCCGCCGCACCCTCGGCATCATCGAGGCGGACGCGGCGGCCCTGGTGGACGAGCTCGTCCAGGACACCGGCGTGCCGGTCAAGCCCGCCTACCGCTGGCACTACCCGTACGTCGACGTCCGGCTCGGCTGCCCGCCCGAGGCCGCCGACGACCTGGCCATGCGCCTCGATCTGGCCCTCGCCGGCCACATCGTCACCGACCGCGACCGCACCGCCGTCCAGGAACTCGCCCTGCTGCTGGACGAGCGCGGCCTGGTCCTCGACCTGGACGACCGGCTCACCGCGGGCGTGCTCGCGGCCGAACTGGCCCTCGAGCGCGACACCAGCGACGGCACCCGCACCCTCGCCGTCTCCCTGTCCGGCGTCTGGCACGGCGGCTCGCGCACGGAGTACACCGGCACGCTCGACCTCGTCCGCACCGTCCGCGACGAGTCCGGCGCCGAGCACACCGCCACGCTGACCGTGCCCAACCGCGGCGCCGAAGTCACCGCGTACGCGGCCCAGTTCGCCGCCTGGTCGCTCGCCCGGCACCTCACCGCGCACCCCCACCTACTCACGGAGGAAACCGCATGACCACCGCCGCCCCCGTGGCAGCCGACGCCCTGCGCGAGCGCCTGTCCCGCTTGGACACCGCCGCCCTGTCGGACGCGATGGACAGCCTGCGCACCCCGCCGTGCGTGCTGCCCGGCATCGCCACCCGCACCCCCGGCAGCATCGCCTGCGGGCCCGCCTTCACGGTCCGCTACCGCGCCATCGACGACGCCACGAGCTTCCACAACGCCGCCAACTACATCGACGACGTACCGGCGGGCTCGGTCGTCGTCGTGGACAACGGCGGCAGCCGCACCTGCACCAACTGGGGCTCGCTGCTCAGCTCCGTCGCACAGCACCGCGAGGTGGCCGGCACGGTCGTGCACGGCTCGGTGCGCGACGTGCTGGAGACGCGGACCGCCGGATACCCGCTGTTCAGCACCGATGTGACGATGGTCAGCGGCAAGAACCGGGTGGTCTTGGACCGTACCGGTGTCGAGCTCGACATCGCCGGTACGCCGGTGCGCCCCGGCGACTGGATCTTCGCCGACGACAACGGGGCGCTGCGCATCCCGGCCGACCTGGTCGAGGAGGTGGTGCGCCGCGCCGAGGCAGTCGAGCGCACCGAGTCCCGCATCCGGGAGGCCGCGCTCGGCGGCGCCCGGCTGGACGAGGCGCGGGCGCGGTTCGGCTACGCGCGGCCATGGGAGGAGGGCGGCGAGGATGAGCAGCGCTGAGCCCACCGGGGCGGCGGGCACCGCGGGCTCGGGCCCGGCCCCGCTGCCCGCGCGGGAGTCCCGCTTCATCGACGTCCACTACCACGTGGGCCCGGACGCCTATCTGCGCCGCCACACCGCCACCACGGCCGGCGCGCTCTACGCCGAGCACCGCGGCTGGGTCGTCCTCAAGAACCACCTCGGCTCCACCGCGGCCCAGGCGTGGGAGGCCCGGCAGCAGGGCCTGCCGGTCTCCGGTTCGATCGTCCTGAACCGGCTCGCGGGCGGCTTCGACCCGCGGGCGGTGGAACAGGCCGTCATCCAGCACGGCGACGACAGCGGGCTGCGCCTGATCGTGCACCTGCCCACGGTCACCGGCCGCACCCACCGCAGCCGCCTGGCCCGCACCCCCTCCCACCCGCTCCTCGGCGACGGTCAGCCCCCGCTGACCGTCGCCGACGAGAGCGGCGCGCTGCGCCCGGAGGTCACCGAACTCCTGCGCGCCGCACGAAACTTGCCGGTGGTCATCTCCACCGGGCACGCCGACGGCCACGAGGTGCGGCTGCTCGTCGACGAGGTCGTACGCCTCGACGTGCCGCGCCTGATGCTGAACCAGCCCGCCAACCCGATGACCGGGCTCAGCTGCAAGGACCTGGTGGAGGTGGCGGCGGCGGAGCAGGTGTGGACCGAACAGACCGCGCTGACCCGCCTCCTCGGCTACCAGGACTGGGCGGACTTCGCCGACGTGCTGTCCCTGCTGCCCCGCGTCGTCTACAGCTCGGATCTGGGACAGCCGTCCCAGATGGACATCACGGACTGGCTGACGTGGAATCAGAATAGCTACTCAGAGGCCGGGTTGGCGCCCGAGCGCGTCATCGACATCACTCACACCGGCCCGCTGAAGATGCTGAGTCTGTGACCGCACCGACGGTCCTGTCGGCGCTGCTGCTCTCCCTGCCGCTCGTGCTCCTCGCATGCTGGGCGGGGGGAGCGCTGTGCCGGCGCCTGGGCCAGCCCCCCGTCATCGGGGAGATGGCCGCGGGATCCTGCTCGGCCCGGCGCTGCTCGGCCGTGTGTGGCCCGCGGGGACGGCCGCCCTCTTCCCTCTCGATCTCGCCCCGGTCCGGGACGCGCTCGGCCAACTGGGCCTGCCGTGCTTCATGTTCCCGCTCGGCCGGAACTGGACGCCGAGCAGGTGCGCGGCGAGCGCGGCACGGCCCTCACGGTGGGCCTGGCGGGCCTGATCGTGCCCCTGGTGTGCGGAGTGCTCCTCGCGCTCGCGCTGTGGGACCCCTACGCCCCCGGTACGGCCGCCCGCCTGCCCTTCACCCTCTTCATCGCGGTCGCCCTGAGCATCACGGCCTTCCCGGTCCTCGCGCGCATCCTGACCGACCGCGATCTCGCCCACACCCGTATGGGCACCCTGGCCCTGACCTGACGTTGTGGCGTGGTCACTGCTCGCCCTGGTGGCCGCCCTGACCCGCAGCACCTCGACGCTCTCCGCCCTGGCCACGGTCTCGCTGACCGTCGCCTTCGCGGCCCTGATGCTCCGCGTCGTACGCCCGCTGCTGGCCCGCGCGCTCCAACGCGCCCGTCCGGGCCCCGCATCCGTCCTCGTCACGGGTGGCCTGTGCCTGTCGGCGCTGGCCACCGACCGCATCGGCGTCCACGCGACCCTGGGCGCGTTCCTCTTCGGCGCCGCCACACCGCGCAACGTCCCGGCGGTCCATCAAGTGGCGGCGGGCCAGGGACGGAAGGCGCGGGGCCGGAGCTGGTCGCGGCGGGGCGGCGCGGCGGGGCCGGGTAGGGAAGGTGCGCCGGATGCGGCTGTGACAGAACGAAGATCTCATGGGGAACCTGCCGTAATTCGGTGCGAGCTACCCATAGTTCTGACCGCATGGACCGCGCCGCCATTCCTGGGGGAACACCGAGAAGTACACCCGCATCGCCGCTCTGGCCGCCGTCGGGCTCGCCGCCACCCTCTCGCTCACCGCGTGTGGCGGCAACGACGACTCCGGCAGCGACGCGTCCGCCAAGAGCCCCGCCTCCACGGCCGCGCCCTCCACGCCCTCCGGCGGCACCGCCACAACGGACGGCGGCGGCTCGGCGTCGAGTGAGGGCGCGTACACCGACGTGCGGGTCTACCCGGCCCACACCGCCGAGTAGAGGGCCGGATGGGCAGAGGCGGGCTTTGTCGCGGCCGGGCTAGGGTCTGTCGTCAAAGTGCCGTCGTTGCCCGAAGGGCAGCCGCGCGGCGTCTGGTGCGTGCGAGCGCAAGGCGCCGGAATGCTCTCGTAGCGGAGCTACTAGGGCATTCCGGCAACGCCGCGATCAGTGGGGCCTCCCCTGTTCGAGCGCAGCCGAGAACTTGGGGATGTGCCAGACGCCGCGCGGCAGGCGGCACTTTGACGACAGACCCTAGAGCTGGAGCTCGTCCGCCGCCCGCCAGGCGTGGTCGGCGAAGCGAACGGCCTGGGGATGGGCGCCGTGCGAGGGGTGGGCGAGGTAGGCGGGGACCTTGGGCGCCCCCGTCAGCGGGACCAGACGGACGAAGGGGTGGGTGTAGCGGCGGGCCGCGGAGACGGGCGCGGTGCCCACACCGAGGCCGACCGCCACCTGCTCCAGCCATTCGTCGAAGTTGCGGCACTCGGCCCCGACCTCCGGCCGGTTCCCGTCCGGCCACATGTCCGGGAACGTGGTGCCGCTCACGGTGTTGATGATCAGGGGCAGTTCCGCGAGCTCCGCCCAGTCCAGCTCGGTGCGCTCGGCCAGTCGCCAGCTCGCGGGGACCGCGGCGATGCGGGGCTCCTCGCACAGCAGCACGCCCCGCAGCCCCGACGGCAGTTCCGCACAGCGCAGCAGACCCAGATGCACCTGCCCGGTGTCGAGCCCGGCCTGCGGGGTGTCGCAGCGGATGAACTGGACGGCCACGCCCGCCTCCTCGCCGAACCGCGCGGCGATCCGCGATAACCCCTCGGGCAGTCCCCAGCTGAACCCGATGCGCAGGGCCTCCCCCTCCTGCACCTCCCGCAGCGCCGCGTCGAGCTGACGCAGCAGGGGGGTGACCTTCCTGCGCAAGGCGGCGCCTTTGTCGGTCAACTCCGTGCGGCGCGTGCTGCGTTCGAAGAGCCGCACCCCCAAAGACTCCTCCAGCATGCGGATGTTGCGCGTCAGGGTCGGCTGGGCCAGGTGCAGGCGGCGGCCGGCGGCGGTGAAGCCCCCCTCTTCGGCGACGGCCAGAAAGCATCTCAGGTGACGCAGGTCTATATTCATTCGGCAATCCTATAGGTGGCTCCGCACTGTCATTTCTCAAGGCGCGATCGTATGCATAGGCTGCTTGATGTCACCGAGCGGACGGGATGACCGGCAGGGCCGGCATTCGCGAACTGCTGGTGTGCTGCCATGCACTCAAACGGGGGTACGTCATGAGTGAATACTGGTGCGCGCCGTCAACCGGGCTGGCGCCAAAACCGGTTCAACCAAGAGCAAAGGAATCCACAGGGGACAGCTCTGTGCCGCGGGCGTGTGCTCCCGGCACCGTTCCGGCCCGGCGCCCCTGGCGCCCCAAGGGTCGTCGATAGGGCGCTGGCCCGCGCCGTCCACTCCGGGGGACGCCTGCGCGCTGTGATCTCCGACGAGGTATCGGCCTCGCGTCTCTTCTTCGGCGGTGACCTCCGTCACCTGCGGAAGTTCTTTCCTCAACTTTTTTGCGCCGCCTATCCGTCCGGGCTGCGCGGATTTCACTCCGCGCCGCGCGGTACATCGGCGTGACGTAATTCTGGCCGACCCTTCCGGAATGCCTGTTCCGCTTCCGTAATCACCGAGAAGGATATTGATGTGCCGGTAATTGATACATACAACGGTCCGGTAGAACACGTCATCGTCGACGGGGATCCGGACCTGGCACCGCTGGTCTTCCTGCACGGCGGACTCGGCTGCGTCGCCGCCTGGGGCCGCTTTCCCGCCAGGCTCGCCGCCGCCACCGGACGCCGCGCCCTGGTCTACTCCCGACACGGCAACGGCGGCAGCGGCTCCGACCCGCTGCCGCGCACCCCACGCTACATGCACGAGCACGCCCAGGACGTACTGCCGGGCCTGCTCGACGCCCTCGGTCTGGAGCGCCCCGTCCTGGTCGGCCACAGCGACGGCGCCTCGATCGCCCTGCTGCACGCCTCGGTGCGTCCGGTGGAAGCCGTTATCGGGATGGGGCCGCACATGTACTTCGAGGAGGAGAACCGCCTCGGCATCGAGGCCGCCCGCGCCTCCTACGAGGCCGGTCCGCTCGCCAAGAAGCTGGCCCTGGTGCACGACGACCCCCGGGGAGTCTTCGACCGCTGGTCCGGCGTCTGGCTCTCGCCCGGGTTCCGCCACTGGAACATCGAGAACGACCTCGACGTCACCGCGCCGGTGCTGATGATCCAGGGCGACGCGGACGAGTACGGCTCGCTCGGCCAGGTCGACGCCGTCGAACGCGTGGTAAGCGGCCTCTTCCAGCGCCTGGTGCCCGAGGGCTGCGACCACTACCCCTACCTGGTCTGCCCCGACCTCGTCATCGAGAGCGTCTGCGATTTCCTCGCCGCGCACACCGACCCCGCCCCCACCGGCGCCCCCGCCGCGGAGGCCGTCCGATGACCGCGCCGACGAGCGCGCGGACGCCCCCGCAGGCGAGCACCCCCGCGGCCACTGAGGCCCCCGTGCGCCTCGACGCCCTCCTGGCCCGATCCGCCCGCCTGCACCCCGGGCGCACTGCCCTCGAAGGTGCCGGCCAGAGCTGGACCTATGCTCAACTAGAGTCCGCTGTAGCGGAGTTGGCCGACCGGCTCACCGCCGACGGGCTCGCTCCGGGCGACCGGGTCGGTGTCTACGCGCCCAAGGCCCCCGCCACCGTCATCGCCCTGTACGCGGCCCTGCGGGCCGGTGCGGTGGCCGCGCCCCTGGATGTGGCCGACCCGCCGGAACGCACCGCCCGCATGATCCACAATGCCGGGCTGTCCCTGCTGTTCACCAGCGACCGCGCCCTGGCCGGGGCACACCGGGCCGCCGCCCGGGCCCGCGAAGGCGCCCCGGCCGACGAGTCCGCCCTGGACCACGGCCTGCACCGGCTGCGCGTCCTCGGCGCCGAGGAGCGGCCCGCGCCCTTGCCCGCGCCCACCGATCGCGGCGGCTACATCCTCTTCACCTCGGGCAGCACCGGCTGGCCCAAGGGCGTCCTGCTCTCGCACGAGAACGTCGCCCACTACGCCCTGTGGGCCGCCCGCGAGTTCGGGCTCACCCCCGACGACCGGATCGGCTCCCAGGCCGCCCTCACCTTCGACCTGACCACCTTCGACCTGTTCAGCGCCGCCGCCGCGGGCGCCTGCACGGTCTTGATGCCGGACCTGCTGCGCGCCTTCCCGCGCGATGTCGTCGGCTGGCTGACCGAACAGCGCATCACGCACTTCGTGGCCGTGCCCTCGCTCTACCACGGCATGCTCCAGCAGGGCGGCATCGCCGACACCCCACCGGCGCACTTGCGCGTCGCGGCCTTCGGCGGGGAGGCCTTCGCGCCCGAACTCCTCGCGCGCTACCTGGATTTGCTCGACAACGTCCCCTTCTACAACCTGTACGGGCCCACCGAGACGAACGCCTGCACCTCCTACCGGATGCCCTCCGACTGGACCGCCGACCAGGAGCTGACCATCGGCCGCGGCATCGGCGGCGTCCACATCGAGGTGCTCGACGAGGACGGCCGGCCCACCGACGGCGAAGGTGAGATCCACATCGCCGGGCCCACCGTCTTCCAGGGATATCTGCGCGGTGGCGAACCGAGCGACCCCACCCGCACCGTCACCTTCCGCGACGGCGTGACACGCCGCGCCTACGCCAGCGGAGACATCGGGCGGATCACCGCCGACGGCCGGGTCTTCCTGCGGGGCCGGCGCGACTCCCAGATCAAGCGGCGCGGCCACCGCATCGACCTGATGGACGTGGAGAGCGCCGTTCTCGATCTGCCGCAGGTCGCCACCGCCGCGGTCGTCGCCAAGAACGGTCCCTACGCGGGCCAGATATGGGCCTACGCGCAGACCGGCGCCACCGAGCCGGAGCTCTTGGCCGCGCTGCGCGACGTACTGCCCAAGCGGATGCTGCCCGACCGGATCGTCCCGGTCACCACGTTGCCCACCACCACCAGCGGCAAGGTCGACCGCCGCGCCCTGAGTGGCGACGGCGACCCCGTCCTCACCAGCACCGAACCCCCCGGCGTCGTACCCACCGGCGCCCTACCCACCGGCCCCGTACTCATCGAGGAGATCCCCGCATGAACAGCGTCGAAGACCTCTGCACCCTCATCGCCCGCCGGATCACCTGGGGCCGGGGCGAGGACCCGCAGTCCCTGACCCCGGACACCCCACTCCTGGAGATGGGCCTGGTCGACTCGCTGGCGATCATGGAGATCGTCTCGGCGCTCGACGCCGAGGCCGGCATCAGCCTGCCCGACACCGAGATCGTCGCCGCCAACTTCCGCAGCCCCAAGGCCCTTTGGGTCGCCATCGAGCGTCTCGAAGCCGAGGGCGGCAAGTGACCGCGGTGGCCCTGGCGGCGCTGCGCTCCGGCCCGCCCGAGACGGAGCGGCTCGTCGACACCTACCGGGACCTGGCGGCGCCGGTCCTGGAAAAGACCGCGGGCGACGACTTCCTCGCCCAGTGGCGGGCCATGGCCGACCTCGGTGTGCTGCGGCTCGCCGACCCGGATGCGTCCGGACCCGGCCCCGTCACCCGCTCGCTCGCCGCGATCGAGGGCCTCGGGCTCGCGGGCGCTGATCCGGGCCTGTGCTACGCGCTGGCCTCGCAGCTCTTCGGCATGCAGTTCCCGCTGCGGGCCGTCCTCGGCGCGGACGCCTGGGGTGCGGTCGCCGACGTCCAGGACGGTGAGGTGCTGCTGTGCCACGCGCTGACCGAGCGCGGCGGCGGCAGCGACCCGTTCTCGATGGCGACGCGGGCCCGGCGGGAGGGCGACGGCTTCGTCCTGGACGGCGCCAAGACCTTCATCACCGCCGCGCCCGTCGCCGACCGGGCGATCGTCTTCGCCCGCACCGCCGAAGGACGCTCCCCCTTCGCGCTGTCCGCGTTCCTGTTCCCGCTCGACCTGCCCGGCGTCCGGCGCGGAGAGTCCTTCACCAAGACCGCGCTGCCGAGCGTGCCGATGGGTGAACTCCTCTTCGACGGCGTGCGGTTGGGGCCCAAGGCGCTGCTGGGCGAGGAGGGCTCCGGTCTCGCGGTGATGGCCTCCACTACCGCATGGGAGCGTTCTGTCATCCTCGGCTACGCGCTCGGCCCGATGCACCGCACCCTGGCCCGTACCGTCGAGTGGGCCGCACAGCGCGAGCACTTCGGCCGCCGCATGGGTGCGAGCCACCAGGTCGCCGCCCGTGTCAGCGACATGGCCATGGCCCTGCACCGCTCCCGCGTCCAGCTCTACGCGATGGCCGCCCGGCTCGACGCCGGGGTCCCGGCCCGCAAGCTCGCCGCGGAAGCCGCCCTCACCAAGATCTCCGTCGCCGAGGACTACGTCCGGCTGACCGAACACGCCACCGCGCTGTCCGGCGTACGGGCCTTCCTGCCCGACTGGGACCTGGCCGCCGACCTGGCGAGCCCGATGGCGGCCCTGACCTACGCCGGCTCCAATGACCTGCTGCGCGTGGGCGTCGCACGGCAACTCGGCCTACCGGTCGAGAACTGACCGATCGAGACCCGAACCGAAGGACATCGATGACGCTGCCGACCCAACTCGAGGATCTCCTCAAACTCGCCGCGGAGACCGGCGCCCGGCTCGCCCCCCTCGCCGCCGATGTGGACGCCGGACACGCCGACGGCCACGAGACGTACCGCCTCCTGCGCGAATCCGGCCTGCTCGCCCTGCTCGTCCCCGAGGAGGCGGGCGGCGCGGGGCTCGGCTTCGGCGACTACTGGCGTGTGCTCGCCGAACTCGGCGCGCACAACGGGGCCGCGGCCCTCGGCGTGAACATGCACCACGTGGTGATGGGCGCGCTCGCCGACTCCGCCGGAACCCGTCTCTCCCCGGCCGCCGACGCGTTCCGCGCCTGGATGCTGGACGAGGTGGTGCACGGCCGCAAACTGTTCGCCTCCGCCACCTCGGAGACCGGCCGGGGCGCCAAGCTCCACGGGCTGCGGACCCGCTACCGGCTCTCCGACGACGCAGCCCACTACATCCTGACCGGGCACAAGTCGTTCGTTTCGCTGGCGGGCGCCGCCGACTACTACGTCGTCGCGGCCGTGGCCGAGGACACCGCGGAGGACACCGCCGAGGTCTCGCACTTCGTCGTCGCCGCGGACGACCCCGGCGTCAGCTTCGGCAGCGTCCACCGCATGTCCGCGATGTACGGCACCAGCACCGCCCCCATGACCCTGGACCAGGTTCCGGTGCCGCGCTCCCGGCTCTACATGGGCGTCGAGGGCATGTCGCTGTTCAAGGTCGTACGCGAGCCGCACTGGATGATCGCCGGTTACGCCGGTGCCTACCTCGGCATCGCCGAGGCACTCTTCCGGCACACCGTCGACCATGTCACGGCCTCCCCCGAGCGGGCCCATTCACCCGTGGTGCAGCAGGAGTTGGGGCGCATGTCGGCCCGGCTGCGGGCCGCCCGCGCCCTGGTGCACGAGGCCGGTGACCTCGTCACCGCCGAGCGCGGCAGTCTGGAGGCCAACGCCATGGTGCACGCGGCCAAGTACGTCGTCGGCGAGGTGGGCCCGCAGCTCGCGCAGGACGCGCTGCGGCTGTGCGGCTCGGCCGCCGTCAGCCGCAGCCACCCCTTGGAGCGGCTGATCCGCGAGGCGTCCTTCGCGCACGTGATGCCGGCCAAGCCGCAGGACTGCCTGGAGTACCTGGGCAAGGCCGCCGTCGGCGTCAACCTCTACGACGCCCGGGCCTTCGCATGGTGATCCCGGTCCAGGACGCGCCCGCCGTCACCCTCGACGCCTTCCGGGCCCTGATGGGCTCGCACCCCAGCGGCGTCGCCGTCATCACCACCGCCGACGCGCAGGGCACGCCGTACGGCTTCACCTGCACCGCCCTGTGCTCCCTGTCCCTCGATCCGCCGCAACTCCTGGTGTCGGTGTCCAACACCGGCAGCACCCTGCCGATCCTCGCCGCCCGCGGCGCCTTCACCGTCAACTTCCTGCACGGTGCGGGCCGTCGCGCGGCCGAGGTCTTCGCGGGGCCCGCGGCCGAACGCTTCCGCTCGGTCGCCTGGCGGCCCGGGCCGGCCACCGGCCTCCCCGTCCTCGCCGAGGACGCCCACGCCAGCGCCGAGTGCCGCGTGGCCCGGCTCATCCCGGCCGACGACCACACCCTGGTCATCGGCGAGGTGCTGGACACCGAGACCCACGCACCCGCGACCGACGCGGCGCCGCTCCTGTACGGCATGCGCCGCTACGCCACCTGGCCGGCCGGCTGACCCGGCCGTTCCGATCCGGCTTTCGCCCCACCTCCCCATCCACGTCCCACCCGAACCCGAGGAATACGCATGTACCGCACCCTGATGAAGTCCAAGATCCACCGCGCCACCGTCACCCAGGCCGACCTGCACTACGTCGGCTCGCTGACCATCGACTCCGACCTGATGAAGGCCGCGGACCTGCTGCCCGGCGAGAAGGTCGACATCGTCGACATCGAGAACGGCTCCCGGCTGTCCACCTACGTCATCGAGGGCCCGGCCGGCTCCGGCGTCATCGGCATCAACGGCGCCGCCGCCCGTCTCATCAGCCCCGGGGACCGGGTGATCATCATCGCGTACGCCACCATGACGGACGAGGAGACCGCCGGCTTCATCCCGCACGTCGTCTTCGTCGACGAGCGGAACACGGTCGTCGACCTCGGCGGCGACCCGGCCGCGGTGCCCGAGGGCTCCGGCCTCAAGCGCGGCGACCTCATCGCCAACTGAGCGTGAGTACAAGCCAGTTCAGGGGGTCGGCATGACGGTTTCCGTGGTCAGCGGGGGCACCCGCGGCATCGGGCGCGCACTGACCCTGCGGCTCACCGCGCTCGGACACGAGGTGATCGCCCTCTACCGCGGTGACGGCGAGTCCGCCGAGCAGACCGAGAAGGCCGGCGAGGGCCGGGTCACGGCGCTGCGCTGCGACCTCACCCGACCCGAGGAGATCCACGCGGTCTGCGCCCGGATCACCGCCGAGTACGGCGCGCCCGCCGTGCTCGTCAACAACGCCGGGGTCAACCGCGACGGGCCCTTTTTGTCCATGACCGCCGAGGACTGGGACACGGTGCTGGCCACCAACCTGTCCGGCCCCTTCCACCTGAGCCGGGCTCTCGCGCCCGCGATGGTGGAGGCCGGCGGCGCCTGCATCGTCAACATCGCCTCCACCACGGCGATCCGTCCCCGCAGCAACGGCGCCAACTACTGCGCCGGCAAGGCTGGTCTGATCCAGCTCACCAAGTGCCTGGCCCTCGAACTGGCCCCGCACGTCCGGGTGAACGCGCTGCTGCCCGGCTTCACCGACACCGAGGAGGTCACCGAGCGCTACGGCCTGGACGACCCGGAGCGGCTGGCCACCGTCCTCGGCACCATCCCCGCCCGCAGGCTCGGCACGACCAACGACATGGCCGACGCCCTGGAGTACCTGGTGACCACCCGCAGCGGCTACCTCACCGGGCAGCAACTCGTCGTGGACGGCGGCCACTTCATGGGGTGAGGACGCCCCTCTGCACCCCACACGCACCGACACACCCCACAACTCAGGAGAACACACCCATGCGACTGACCCGGCACCAGGTCGACCAGTACCACGACCAGGGATTCCTGACGCTGGAAGCCCTTCTCGACCCCCGGGAGGTGGACACGCTGCGGGCGGCCCTCGACCGCGACGCCAAGGTCCCCGGACCGCAGCTGGTGACCGAGGACGGCGGCACCGCGGTGCGCGCGGTCTACTCCTCGCACCAGCGCCAGCCCGAGTACGCCGGCCTGGTCCGCGATCCGCGCATCCTGCCGGCCGTGCAGCAGCTGCTCACCGACGACGTGTACATCTACCAGTTCAAGATCAACGCCAAGCCGGCCTTCGGCGGCGACAAGTGGGCCTGGCACCAGGACTACCTCGCCTGGCGGCTGGCCGACGGGCTGCCCGCGCCGCGTCAAATCAGCATCGGCGTCTTTCTCGACGACGTCACCGAGTTCAACGGTCCCGTCATCTTCCTGCCGGGCTCGCACCGCGAGGGGCTCGTCCGCGAGGGCCGTTCGGCCACCGCCAAGTCCGACCAGCACCTCGACCCCGACGACATCTCACTAACCCCGGAGCAGCTCGCCACGCTCGTCGACCGGCACGGTATGACCAGCCCCAAGGGGCCGGCCGGCTCCGTGGTGCTGTTCTCGCCGGAGATCGTGCACGGCTCGGCCCCCAACATGTCGCCGTTCGCCCGCCGCCTGCTGATCGCCACCTACAACGACACGGCCAACCTGCCGCGGCCCGTGGGCGAGCCGCGTCCGGACTACGTGGTGTGCCGCGACACCGAGCCGCTGCGCCCCCTGGACGCGCCGTTCTCCGAGACGCTCGCCCTGCCTATGGTGGCGTCGTGACGCCCCGCACCGGACGCGCCGTCGTCCTGGAAGAGTTCAACTCGCCTCTGGCACTTCGGGAGTTCGAGATCCCGCCCGCTCCCGACGGCGGCATGATCGTCGCCTGTGGATACGGCGGCGTCTGCGGCACCGACCTGCACCTGAGGCAGGGGCACCTCGACATCCCCGTCCCGCTGGTCCTCGGCCACGAAGGCCTGGGCAACGTAAGGGAGTTGGGGATCGGGACGCACCGCGACGCCACCGGGGCGCCGCTCGCGACCGGTGACACGGTGATGTGGGCTTCCTCCATCGCCTGCGGCGTCTGCCCGCCCTGCCGGCTGCACCGCGAACCAACCCTGTGCGAGCAGCGCCGCACCTACGGCGTCAACCGCGCCCTGGACAGCGGCCCCGAGCTCTCCGGCGCCTGGGCCGACCACATCGTGCTGCAACCCGGCACCGCCGTCATCAAGGTGCCCGAGGGCATCGATCCGCTCGCCGCCATGTCGCTGGCCTGCGCCGGGCCCACGGTGGCGCACGCCCTGTACGAGCGGCGGCCGGTGCGTCTGGGCGAGACCGTGGTGGTGCAGGGCAGCGGCCCGGTCGGTCTCGCTGCGGCGGCGTTCGCCCAACTGGCCGGTGCGGCCAGGGTCGTTGTCGTGGGCGGCCCGGCCTCGCGGCTCGAACGGGCGGCGGCGGCCGGTATCGGTGACGTCCACCTGGACATCGCCGGGGCGGCCGACCCCGCGGACGTCCTGCGCCAGGTCAAGGACGCCACCGGGGGAGACGGAGCCGATCTGGTCATCGAGTGCGCCGGGGTGCCGGCCGCGGTCGGCCAGGGGTTGAGCCTGCCCCGCCGGGGCGGTAGCTACCTGATCATCGGCCAGTACACCGACGCCGGCGACACCCTGATCAACCCGCACCAGATCGTGCACCGGCAGCTGGACGTGATCGGCTCCTGGGCCTTCACCGGAGCCCATCTCGTCGAGTACGTACGCCTGTTGCCCGCGCTCACCGCCCGCTTCGACCTGGTGAGCCTGGTCACGCCCTTCCCGCTGGAGCGGCACGCCGACGCGCTCGGGGCGGTCGCGGACGGGTCGGTGATGAAGGCGGTGCTCACCTCCTGAGCGGGTCGCGCACCTGAGGGCGCCGGGGCGGGAGGCGGTCGCCCGGGCCCGCCCCTCCTCGCCCCGCCGCCCCGCGTGCCGTCGGTACGCGGGGCGGCGCCGCACCCCGCTCAGCGGCCCGGCGCCCCCAGCGTTCCCAGGGCCTGTTGCGTCGCCGGGTCGTCGGGCAGGTAGGCGAGCAGATGGTGGCCCGGCTCGTCGACGGCGGCGAGCTTGACGTAGCGCAGCCGCAGATCGCCGGTGGCCGGATGCCGGAAGTGGCGTACGGCGGGATGGAACGCCGATGTCTCCCGGCGGCCGTACCAGCGCGCCGCGTCCGGGTCGGCGAGCAGTTCCTCGGTGATCTCGGCGTATCGGCCGTCCTCGGGATGTCGGGCCGCCTTCGCCCGGAACTGGCCCAGCAGGCTCCGCGCCTCGGGCTCCCAACTGGCCAGCAGCGTACGGGCGGGCGCCCAGCGGAACACCAGCCACAGCAGGTTGCGCCGCTTGGGCGCGAGCCTGGCCGGATCGGTGAGCAGGGCTGCGTACCCCGAGTTCCAGGCCAGCAGGTCCCAGTGCGGGTCGAGCACCACGGCCGGGTTGGGCGTCAGCGCCTCCACCAGGGTCAGCAGGTTGCGCGAGACCCATCCCGGCGGGTGTTCGTCCGGCGCGGCGTGCTCCAGGAACGACAGCACGTGCGCGGTCTCGTCCGCGTCCAGGCGCAGCGCCCGCGCCACCGACCGGAGCACCTGTTCCGACGTGCGCACCCGGCCCTGCTCCAGCCACGCGTACCAGGAGCTGCTGATCCCGGCGAGCTCCGCGACCTCCTCGCGCCGCAGCCCCGGGGTGCGCCGCCGTGCGGACCCGGGCAGCCCCAGCTCGGCGGGCGTCAGCCGCTCACGCCGCGAGCGCAGGAACGCGCCCAGTTCCCGATCCCGGACGCTGCCCGCGCCGCCGTTCATGATCCCCCCTCGCCCCGCACTCCCAGGGTGTGAGCAAGGGTAATCGGCTGCGGGGCCGCGCCGCTCACCGGCGGTGATGGGGTGGAACCACCAGCCAGGCCGGGTCTGGTGCGGGACCGAGTGACCACCACAGGATTACCACAAGGAGAGCCGTCATGGACGCCCATACGGAAACCACCGACTCAGCGGGGCCCGCCGACCCGGCGAGGCCCGCGGACTCGGCCGGGTCCGCCGCCGCATCCGGGCCCGCCGACCCGTCCGGGCCCGCCGAGGGAGCCGGGCACGCCGCTGCCCCTTCGGCGGCGCGTGGTGCGGCAGCCCCTGCGCCCGGGGAGGCTCCCGTATCGCCGCCGGAGGCACCCGCGCTGCCCGTGCCGCCCACGCTGTCGGCCCTGCCTGCCGCCTCTTTACGGCTGCTGCGGGCCGCCGGGTTTGTCAGCAACTTCGACCGCTTCTGCATCACCCCGATGCTGCTGCTCATCGGCGCCCAGCTGGGCGTTCCGCTGCCGACGGTGATGCTCGCGGCCAGCGGCTACTTCCTCGCCTACGGTCTGATGCAGCCGGTGTGGGGACTGGCCAGCGACCGGCTCGGCCGGGTGCGCGTCATGCGGATCTCCCTGGCCGGCGCCGCGGTCGCCGCGCTCTGCTCGGTGCTCGCGCCCGACGCGACGGTGCTGATCGTGGCGCGGGCCGCGGCCGGCGCGTTCTTCGCGGCGTCCATCGCCGCGTCCATCACCTACATCGGGGACACCGTGCCCGCGGCGGTCCGCCAGCGCCCGCTGAGCGAGCTGATGACCGCGTTCGCCCTGGGCACGGCCGTGGCGACCGTCGTCGCCGGCGCCCTGGCGCACTTCGTGAGCTGGCGTCTCGTCTTCGCGCTGCCCGGCGTAATGGCCGCCTACCTGGCCGTCGCCCTGCGCCGCCTGCCGGAGCCGCCGCGTGCGGCGCCGGGGGCGCTGCTCGCCCCGTTCAAGGTCGTGCTGCGCTCGCGCTGGCAGTGGTACGTGATGGCAGTGGCCATGCTCGAAGGCGCGGTCCTGCTGGGCTTTTTGACGTACATCGCGCCTGCCCTGGAGGCCCAGGGGTCGTCGGCGACGCTGGCCGGCGCGGTGTCCGCGCTGTACGGGGTGGGCTCCATGGCTGCGGCCCAGACGGTGAAGCGGCTGGTGGGGCGCTGGACGCCGGTGCGGCTGATGGTGGTCGGCGGGGTGCAGATGGCCCTGGCCTTCGGCCTCGCGGCGGCCAGCCGGTCGGTGCCCGCGCTGGTGGTGTGCACGCTGCTGCTCGGCGGCGGCTGGTCGTTCATGCACTCCACGATCCAGTCCTGGGCCACCGGCCTGTCCCCGGCGGCCCGGGCCACCGGTGTGGCGATGTTCGGCCTGGCCCTCTACGTCGGCAGCGCCCTGGCGAGCGCCATCGCCGCCGGCCCCGCGGAACACCACGCGTACAGGGGCCTGTTCCTGACGGCCGCCCTCCTCACGATCCCGCTGACGGTCGCGGCGGGGGTGGGGCGGGCGCGCTATGACCGGGGGACGCGTCCGGACCGGGGCTGACGCCCGCGCCGTTTCGGTGGCGGTCGGAGCTTCTGCTCCGCCGGCCCGCCAGTCCGCCGCGCTTCGGCCGGCAGCGTCCAGCACCTGCGACTGGGCGTTGGCGAGGTCGCTCGGGATGACGTCCCAGGCCGGCGGACTGGCGGGAATGGCTTTGTGAACAGCCAAGTTGGACCTGTGACGGATGACGGCCACGCTGATGGGGGCTTTCAGGTCGTCACCCTCGGGCGAGACGACCCAGCTGAGATGGAAGGCGACCCTCTCGCGGCGACGGCTTCCGTACGCCCTCCAGCTCCGACAAGATCACGGCATCGAAGAAGTCCGTCCACATGCCCTTGTCCTCGTACGGGTTGGAGGGCTCGATCCCGAACGAGCGCGCTTCGACACGGCGACGATCTGCGATTCAGGGTGCCGAGCGAGGCATTCGTTCCCCGGCACGGGCCCCGTGCCGTACTCGCTCGCAAGAAAGCGAACGCCCAGCAGAGTCTCCATGTGCGCCTCGACGAGGCCCTGTACGTCGGCCTCGACCTCAGCAGAATGCGGCGTGGCTTCAGTCACCCCGCCATGTGTCGTGTCCGTGCGAAACAGTTGCAGGCCCGACACCTCCCCCTCCGACGCTTCCCCTCGCAGGCTATCGACCGGCGCACACCGCGCACTTCCCCGCCTCCGGCCCGAGTGGGCGTCCGGCCGCGGCCGAAAGTTTTCCGTGCGCTCCTCTTGACGGTGGCTAAGGTGCGGCTGATTATCTAAAGCATCTTAATTAAAGACCCTTTAGGAAGCAGCCTCATTCCATGGCCGAATCCACCGTTCCCCCCGCCGGGCCCCACCGTCCGCAGCGCAGTCTGCTCCAGGTTCCCGCGCTGCAGCGGCGGCCTCCCGAGCGGACGAAGGCGAGCACGCTGGACAGCCGGGTGCACAACAGGTCGCTGGTGCTGGCGACCCTGTACCACGGGGGCCCCAAAAGCCGTTCGGAGATCGCGCGGGCTTCGGGGCTGACCGCGCCGACGATCTCCGCGCTCGTCGCGGACCTGGAGGAGGACGGGCTCGTCGCCGACATCGGCCCCCGCCAGGGCGCCCGGCTCGGCAAGCCCGCGAGTCTCGTACGCATCGAGGACGACGCGGTGAACCTGGTGGTGCTCGACCTGTCGCACAACGACCGGTTCAGTGGTGCGGTGCTCAATCTGCGGGGCGAGGCGGTCGAGCGCCGGGATGTGCCGCTCGGCGACGCCCTGGGGGCTGCCGCACATGCGCTGGTGCTCAGGCTCGCCGCCGAGTTGATCGAAGCGGCGCCGCGCCGGGTGCTGGGGATCGGCGTCGGCTCACCGGGCATCATCGACGACTCCGGGATCATCCGCCTCGCCGCCCATCTCGGCTGGACCGATCTGCCGTTGGCCGCTGAGCTGTCCGCATGCTTCGGCATCCCGGCGTACGTCGGGAACGACGTGAACCTCGCGGCGCTGGGGGTACTGCACTTCCGGGGCGCGCGCACCCAGAACCTGATGGTGATCTCGATCGAGCACGGCGTCGGCGCGGGACTGGTCGTCGGCGGCGAGCGAGTCGAGGGAGAACAGTTCGCGGCGGGCGAGATCGGGCACGTCACGGTCGACGAGGACGGCGAGCTGTGCATGTGCGGGCGGCGCGGCTGCCTCGATCTGGCCATCGACGCGGGCCACTTGAGCAGGCGCCTGGCGGGGGCCGACGCCGAACGTCGGCCTGCTCTGCGGTCGGCCGCGGGCCGGGCACTCGGCACCGTGCTCGCCCCGATCATCAGCGTCCTGAACCTGAACGAGATCGTGCTGACCGGCCCTCCCGAGCTGGTCGACGGCGAGTTCCTCGACGCCGCGCGTGAGGTCGTCAGGGCGCGCACGCTGGGCCCGGTCCACACGTCCCTCGACATCCGTTCCCTCGCCGGGGACACCGATCTGACCCTGCTCGGCGGTGCGTGCCTGGTGCTCGCCGCGGAGCTCGGGGTGCTGTGACCCGGGCCGTCGCCCACCCGCCCTGCCCGCCTGATCCTTCCCCTTACGCACAGGAGTTGCGATGAAACACTCACGGTTCGCCGCGGCCGGCGCCGTCGGCCTGGCCTCGGTTCTCACTCTGACCGCCTGCAACGGCTCAGGAACGGGCGGCTCCGGCGGTGCCCAGCAGAAGGTCTCCGCCGCGAAGGGCACCGGCAAGACCCTGACCGTCTGGGTCATGCAGGACGACTACTCCCCCGAGTCGCTCAAGGCGGTGAAGCGGGAGTTCACCGAGAAGACCGGCGCCAAGGTCACGATGGAGACGCAGAGCTGGGACGGCATCGCCACCAAGCTCACCACGGCGCTGGCCACCGACTCCCCGCCTGACGTCCTGGACCTCGGCAACACCCAGGTCGCGAGCTACGCCTCCAGCGGTGGCCTGATGGACCTGACCTCGTACGCCAAGGACCTCCGGCAGGGCCAGAAGTGGCTTCCCGGTCTCGCGGACCCCTCGACCGTCGACGGCAGGCTGTACGCCGTGCCGGGCTTCGCCGCCGCGCGCGCGGTGATCTACAACAAGACGATGTGGAGGAAGGCCGGTGTCACCAAGGCGCCGAAGACCTACGCCGAACTGACCGCGGCCCTCACGAAGGTCGGGGCCGCCAACAAGGCGTCGGATTTCTCGCCCTTCTATCTGCCGGGCCAGCACTGGGCCGCCGGGCTGCAGTTCGTCTGGGACGCGGGTGGCGAGATAGCCGTGCAGAAGGGCGGCAAGTGGACGGGCGGCTTCAGCTCCGCCGAGGCGCAGACCGGTCTCGCCGCGTTCAGGAAGTTCCAGAACGCGTACTCGGCGCCCGCGTCGCGCACCGCCGACCCGCAGAACCCCGACCAGCTCCAGGTCTTCGCCGACGGCAAGGCGGGTGCCATCACCGCGACCAGCGGGCAGATCGCCCAGATCGAGAAGGCCAACCCCGCGCTCACCGACGCCGATCTGGGCTCCTTCCCGCTGCCCGGCACCTCGGGCGCGGCGCAGCCGGTGATGCTGGGCGGCGCCGTGTGGGGGGTGGCGGCCAAGAGCAAGCACCAGGACCTGGCGCTCCAGTGGATGAAGATCGCCGCGAGCCCCGGCATCCAGGACAAGTGGATCGTCGGGCACGACGGCTGGAACCCGAACAGCGCAGAGGCGAACAAGAAGGCCATGAGCCGGGCCACCCCGCTCAAGAAGGGCTTCTTCGAGGCCGCCCTGCATTCCCGGGCCACCCCGGCGAGCCCGAGGTGGGCGTCGCTCGAGGCCGACAAGTCGGTCAACCACCTGTTCTCCCAGGTCGCTTCCGGTACGAAGTCCCCGGCGGACGCGGCCCGGACCTTCGACACGGCAGTGGACAAGGCCCTCAATGCGACCGGCTGACGAGGCAGGCCGCCCCCGCACCTCCGGTGCCCGCGACCTGCTCACCGGGGATCTGCTCACCGAGGACCGGGCCCCCGTGGCAGGGACGCCGGCCGAAAGGCCGTCGGCCGGGAACCGTACGGCAGAGCCGCCGAAGCGGCCGGTGAAGCGCGGGCGGCAGTGGGCGGTGCTGTGGCTGCTCTCGCCTGCCGGTCTTGTGATGGCCGCGTTCAGCGTGGCCCCGGTCCTCTTCCTGATCTTCACCTCGTTCACGGACTACAACCAGCGCACCCTGTTCACCGGCGAGTTCAGCATGGTCGGCGTGCAGCAGTACACCGACATGTTCCAGGACCCGGAATTCTGGAAGTCGCTGGTGCGCAGCGTGCTGTTCACCGTGGCGATGGTCGCGGGCAGCATCGCGATCGGTACGGCCATGGCCCAGTTGCTCACCAGGCTGCGCACCGCGATGCGGATGACCGTGACGGTGGTACTGATCTTCGCGTGGGCCATGCCGAACGTCGCTTCGTCGCTGGTGTGGAAGTGGCTGTTCCAGCCCGGCTACGGGGTGGTCAACTGGCTGCTCACCCAGGCGCATGTGTTCGGCGACATGACCAATACCGACTGGGGGCAGAACGCCTCGCTCGCGTATCTGTCGATCTGGCTGCTGGTGGTGTGGCAGGCGGTGCCGTTCATCGCGCTGACCCTGTACGCGGCGCTCACCCAGCTGCCGGTGGAACTGCCGGAGGCCGCACGGCTGGACGGGGCCGGCGAGTGGCGGGTGTGGTGGTCGGTCACGCTGCCGTTCCTGCGCCCGACCCTGCTGCTGGTCACGATCATGTCGGTGATCTGGGACTTCAACGTCTTCAACCAGATCTGGCTGGTCTCGGCGGGCGGTCCTGACTCGGCGACGAGCACGCTGGGGATCTTCGCGTACAAGACGGCCTTCGTGTCCTTCCGGATCGGCCAGGGCGCGGCCCTGTCGGTCATCACCACCGCGATCCTCCTGGGGATCACCGCCGTGTACATCCGCAATCTGCTGCGCTCGGGGGAGGACCTGTGAGCAACCGTGTGCGCAACCGCCGTCACCGGGCCGGCAGCCCCCGGGGCGGATGGCTGAACAACACCCTCGCCGTCGTCTTCTGCCTCGTGTGGATCTTCCCTGTCTACTGGATGGTCAACACGGCCTTCAAGCCCCGCTCCGAGGCGATGACGCCGACCCCGCACTTCTGGCCGTCATCGCCCACGCTGCGCAACTTCGACGCGGCGGTCAACCAGACCAGCTTCCTGACCAATCTGCGCAACAGCCTGATCGTGGTGGGCGGTGCGGTGCTGCTGGCCGTGGTCCTCGGGACGTTCGCCGCCGCGGCGCTGTCCCGGTTCCGCTTCCGGGGCAGGCGCACCATCATGGTGTCGATCCTGGTCGTGCAGATGCTGCCGATCACGGCACTGCTCATCCCCACCTTCCTGATCTTCAACGAGATCGGGCTGCTGGGCACCTATATCGGCCTGGTCTTCGCGTACGTGGCCACAGTGCTGCCGTTCTCGATCTGGGTCATGCGCGGGTTCTTCATCACCGTCCCGGCCGAGATCGAGGAAGCCGCGCGGCTCGACGGCGCGACCACCTGGCAGACCCTGACCCGGATCCTCTTCCCGCTGGTCGCGCCGGGTGTGATCGCGTCCAGCATCTTCGCGTTCATCACGGCGTGGAACGACTACCTGGTCGCCTACACCTTCATGAAGGACCAGGGCCACTACACATTGCCCGTCTGGCTCGCGTCGTTCAGCACCCCCGCCACCGGCACCGACTTCGGCGGCCAGATGGCCGGTTCGGTGATCTTCTCGCTGCCGGTGGTCGTCTTCTTCCTGATCATCCAACGCAAGCTGGTGTCCGGCATGTCCGCCGGCGCCGTGAAGGGATGACCCCCGCCATGCTCCTCCCCCTCCCCTGCTCGGCCGTACCGGGCGACGGCGTGTTCCCGCTGACCGAGTCCACCCGGATCACGGCGCCCGGCGAACTGGCCCCGACGGCTCGCTGGCTGCAGTCCGTACTGCGTCCGGCGACGGGCCTCCCGCTGCCGGTGTCCGGCAGGGCCGAGCCCGCCCCCACCGGCTCAGCGCTGGCGCTCGCCCTGGATCCTGACCTGCCCGCCGAGGGCTACCGGCTGGTCTGCGGTCCTGGCGGTGTCAGCATCACCGGTGGCGACACCGCGGGCGTGTTCTACGGCTGCCAGGCGCTGCGCCAGCTCCTGCCGCCCCAGATCTACCGCGCCGCCGGAACGGCCGGGGTGCGCTGGGCCGTGCCGTACGCGACCGTCGAGGACTCACCACGCTTCGGCTGGCGCGGCGCGATGCTGGATGTGGCCCGGCACTTCATGCCCAAGCACGACGTGCTGCGCTTCCTCGACCTGCTGGCGATGCACCGCATCAACACCCTCCATCTGCACCTGACCGACGACCAGGGCTGGCGGGTGGAGATCCTGCGCCACCCCCGGCTGACCGAGGTGGGGTCGTGGCGCCGCGAGTCCCAGCTGGGCGCGGCGCCCGACGCGCCCAACGACGGCCGTCCGCACGGTGGTTACTACACCCAGGACGACCTGCGCGAGATCGTCGCGTACGCCGCCGAGCGGCACATCACCGTCATGCCGGAGATCGACGTACCGGGACACTCGCAGGCCGCCATCGCCGCCTACCCCGAACTGGGCGTACGGGGAGAGCAGCTGGAGGCGAGCCCTCGGTGGGGCATCAACACGAACATCCTGAACGCCGAGGAGTCGACACTCGGCTTCTTCCTCGGCGTCTTCGACGAGGTGATGGACCTCTTCCCCGGCCCCTTCATCGGCATCGGCGGCGACGAATGCCCCAAGGACCAGTGGGACGCCGATCCGCGCACCCGGGAACTGATGGCGGAGCGCGGGCTCGGTGACTCGAAGGAGCTCCAGGCGTGGTTCCTCGGCCGGATCGGCGCGCACATCGCGGCGCGCGGGCGCCGGGTGTTCGGGTGGGACGAGATCCTGGAGGGAGCCGTCCCTGAAGGTGTCGCGGTCGCCTCGTGGCGCGGCATGACCGGCGCCCGCACGGCGGCGCGCCGGGGGTACGACGTGATCTCCTGCCCCGACGACCAGGTGTACCTGGACTACCGGCAGTCTGAGCTGGAGAGCGAGCCCATCCCGTTCGCCGTGCCGCTGACGCTCGCGGACGCGTACGCCTTCGACCCGGTCCCCGACGGGCTCACCGAACAGGAGACGGCCCGGATCCTCGGCGGCCAGGCCAACATCTGGACCGAGCACATGGATTCGCCGCGGACCGTCGACTACTACGTCTTCCCGCGGCTGTGCGCCGTCGCGGAGGCGCTGTGGAGCCGGGGCGGACGCGACTTCGACGACTTCCTCGTACGGCTGCGCCCCCATCTGGCCCGGCTCGACGCACTCGGCGTCGAGTACCGCAGGGAGGACGGCCCGCTGCCGTGGCAGAGCCGGCCCGGTGTCCCCGGCAAACCGGCGACACGCGCCGACTGGACCGAGTTCATCGACGGGCTCGTGGCCCACATCAAGACCTGAGCTCTCTCGGCGAGCTCTCAGCGGGCCGTCTCAGCCAGCTCTCTCGGCGAAACGCTCCGGATGTTCCCCCGCAATACCTGCAATTCCGCATGTCTTCAAGGGAGAAACAGTGAAGCAGAGAACAGGACGACGGGCGGGCATCGCGGCCCTGTCCGCGCTCGCCGTGGCGGTGGCGACCGGAGTGGTGGGTGTCCCCGCCGCGAACGCCGCCGCGGCCTCCGGGACGGTGACCATCGGCGGGAAGTGTCTGGACGTCACCGACGGCAGCGACGCGAACGGCACCGCCATCCAGCTCTTCGACTGCAACGGCGGCGCCGCCCAGCAGTTCGGCTGGGCGGACGACGGTACGGCGAAGGTGCTCGGCAAGTGCCTTGACGTCACCGGCGGTTCCGACGCCAACGGCGCGCTCGTCCAGCTCTACGACTGCGCGCGGGTGAACCAGCAGAAGTTCGCGTATCTGCCGGACGGCACGATCTACAGCGCCAAGTCCGGCAAGTGCCTGGCCGTCCAGGGACAGGTGGCGAACGGTGCCCGTGTCGGGCTCGCCCCCTGCGACCCGAAGCAGACCGCGCAGAAGTGGACCGCCGGATCGGCGCCCGGTCCGAAGTACAGCCTCTCCGGCGGTGCCCCCGTCGAGTACACCAATCCCGACGACACCCCGGCCGGAGTGTTCACGGCGAAGGACGGCCGGTTCTTCTACCAGCAGTCGGACGCGGAGTACGGCGCGAACGACCCGCGCGCGTGGAGCTTCTACAGCGGCGCCGACTTCGACTCCGCGAAGCTCGATCCGATATCCGGCGCGGTCGACCCCGCCAACGCGCAGGACCGCAACGACGACACGACGTGGCGCTGCGACACCAGCCCCACCGGCAAGGAAGCCACCCCGGCCCCTGACACCTCCAGCTACGCCCACGCCAACTACTGCGACCTGGCGGGCGTGTGGGTCGACCCGGCCAGTGGCGACTGGTACGGCCTGGTGCACAACGAGTTCACGCCGAGCCCCTTCGGCGACGGCATGCACTTCGACGGCATCGACTACGCCGTCTCCCGGGACGAGGGCAAGACCTGGTCGATCCAGGACCACGTCATCACCTCGCCGTACAGCACGAAGCGTGACGACACCGGCCAGTTCCCGAAGGACACCTACGAGTACGGCGACGGCGACCCCCGCCTGTACGTGGACAACGCCTCGGGATACTTCTACGTCTTCTACGCCGACCGGGTGCTGAACAAGTCCGGCGGCGGCAACATCTGGCACCAGCATGTGGCGCGCGCGCCCATCGCCCAGAAGATGGCGCCGTCGTCGTGGAAGAAGTGGCACGACGGCGCCTGGCAGTCGCCGGGCACCGGCGGCGAGGAGTCCAACATCATCCCGTCGGACGGCAACGGCACCGGCTACACCGCGCCCGCCGACGAGTACAAGCCGTCCACCGGCGGCAAGGCCGCGGACCAGGTCGCCCAGGGCGCCATGCCGGACAACTCGCAGCTGGCCGTCATGAACATCACCTGGAGCGCCTACCTGGGCAAGTACATCGGCACCCCGCAGAACAACATCGCCCAGGCCACCGACACCAAGTCCCCGCTGCACTTCTACGCGACGGACGACCTGGCCACCCAGAAGTGGGTGGACATCGGCAGCGTCGCGGAGAACCAGAACGCTTCGTGGTACCGGTGGTTCCTCGACTCGGAGACCAGGACGACGTCCACCGTGGTGGGCAGGACGTTCCGCTCGTACTGCTCGTTCTCCTGCGACACCTACACGGGTGAGTACGCCGACATCACCATCGAGCCCACGTCGAAGACGGAGCTGCCCGCATCCCCGGCGGGCGGCGGGGCCCGGGAGATCAGGGCAGCGAACGGCAGGCAGCTCGCGCTGTCCGGCGGCAGGGCCCAGAAGTGGAAGGTCACCGGCACCGGGGACGGCTTCTACACGGTCACCGGAAGCGACGGACGGCCGCTGCGCGTCGCGGACGGTACGAAGGGCCGGGCCTGGGGCGCACCGGTCTCGCTCGGTTCGGCCGGCGCCAAGGCCGCGGCCACCTCGCAGTGGTACCTCCAGAGGATCGTGAAGTCCCCCGCTGCGGGTGGTGCCTCCCGGGCCACAGGTGAGTACCGCCTGGTCAACCGCTCCAGCGGACTCGCCCTGAGCGTCGACAGCCACGGCTCGGTCTCGACGGCACCGCAGCACGCGGACGCGGCCCAGATGATGTCGTTCCGACGCTGACGCCGACGGCGGATCGTCGAGCGGCGGACGAAGAAGCGGGCCCTCAAGACCTGGACGGGGTCTTGAGGGCCCGCTTCCACGAACGGACCACCGGGCCACGGCCCGGCCGGCCGGCGGCAGGCGGCAGGCGGCAGGCGGCAGGCGGCAGGCGGCAGGCGGCAGGCTACGGCTCTGGCTTGGCTGGACTGGACTGGATCTTGCTTCACTGGCTCCGGCCTGGCCGGCCCTGGCTTGGCTTGGCCGGCGCCCGCCCTGGTCCTGGCCCTGGCCCTGGTCCTGGCCCTGGCCCTGGCCCTGGCCCTGGCCCTGGCCTCAGTGACCAGTCACGGCCGGTGGTCCCCGGTGCCTCCGGTGCCCGGCCCGTGCTCCCGCCGGTGCGGGGGGCGTCTGCGGAGGTTCGGGGGCGGGATCCGGTGGTGCGGGCGGTGGACCGGCTGCGCCGGCCGCCGCCCGGTCCGGCCCCGCTGCACGGCGGGCCCACGGGCATCACCGCCTCGGGCCTCACCGCCGCGTACCCCGCCACCGGCCCTGCCCATGCCGTCCGACCCTTCGGGCCCGTTCGGCTCCTCCCGCCCCTCAGCCTTCCCGGGCCCCTCCGTCTCCTCCCCGGGCTCCCCGGCCTGCGCCTGCCTGCGGAGCCGGAGTCCCTGGGCGGCGAAGACGGCCGCGATGACGATCCACAGGACGGTGGCGATCCAGGCGTACGGTTTCGGCGCCCAGGCCAGCCAGATGAACGCCCAGACGAAAAAGATCCCCGCCAGCGCGAAGTACCGGGTCGCCGTGGTGCGGACGAGCCACCGCGAAGCCGTGGTCGGCCGTTCGTTGCGCTCCATGAACGGAACTTACCCCGCGATCACGCCATGCCGCCCCCGCCGGCCCGCGAAGCGATATCGTCTACAGTTACGTAGACCGTCTACTGAGCTGTAGTCGCTTCGGTGCGGTCCACACCCTCCGGCCAGGACCGCACCACCGCACCGGTGCGGCGCCCGCGCCGGGCCCTCCCTCATCCGACCGGAAAGGCCGGGACCTTGCTCACAGCTTCGACACTCGCGGTGAACATCCTCGACGCGCAGTCCGTGCTGACCGCTTTCGGCGTGGCCGGAATCGCCGTGGTGATGTTCGCCGAGACCGGCCTGCTGGTCGGCTTCTTCCTGCCGGGCGACACCCTGCTGTTCACCGCCGGGCTGCTCTGCACGGGCAGTTCGACCGCCGGGCTGAAGCTGTCGCTGCCCATGGTGCTGCTCGCGTCGGCGGTCGGCGCGCTCGCGGGGGCCCAGTGCGGCTATCTGATCGGCCGCAAGGCCGGAGGCGCCCTGCTCGCCCGCAGCCGTTCGGAGCATCTGCGCAAGGGCGCGGCCCGCGCGGAGGAACTGCTCGGCAAGTACGGCCACGCGAAGGCCGTCGTGCTCGCCCGCTTCGTCCCGGTGGTGCGCACGGTGCTCAACCCGATGGCGGGCGCGCTCTCCGTACCGGCCAGGACGTTCACACTCTGGCAGGTGGTCGGCGGGCTCGTCTGGAGCCAGGGCCTGGTGCTGGCCGGATACGCGCTGGGGAAGTCCGTCCCGAACGTGGACCACTATCTGCTGCCGATCATCGCGGTGATCGTCGTCGTGTCTCTGCTGCCGCTCGCCCTGGAGCTGCGACGCTCCCGCAAGAACCGCCCGCGCACAGACGGAGTCAGTGGATGAACCTCGCCTATGACGGATCGCCGGTCGACGGCGGCCTCTACACCGACACGGTGGACCTGGCCCACCGCGCACCCGGCTGGCTGGACTCGGCGGTCTCCGCCTGGTCGTCGTACGGCCTCGCGCTGTTCGCCGTGCTGATGGTCGCCGGGTGGTGGCGGGCCCGCAGGGAGGGGGCCACGGCCGGGCTGATGGCGCTGGCCGTACCGGTGATCGTGGTGCTGGCCTACGGCGTCAACGACGCGGTCAAGCTGGTCGTACGGGAGGACCGGCCGTGCCAGAGCCTGCGTGTGACGACGCTGGAGGCGTGCCCGGCACCGGGCGACTGGGCCTTCCCGAGCAACCACGCGGCCCTCGCCTTCGCCGCCGCGGTGGCCCTGCTGTTCGTCTCCCGCAGGCTGGGCGTGACCGCCCTGGTCTGCGCGGTCGCGATGGCGGCCTCCCGGGTCTGGGTGGGCGCCCACTACCCGCACGATGTCGTCGCGGGGGCGCTGGTGGGAGCGCTGGTCGCGCTGGTACTCGCGACCGCGTTGCGACGGCGGCCCGAGGCCCTGGCGAGGAGGCTCACGGACACCAGGCTGCGTCCGCTGCTGGTCTCGTCGTGAACCGGCGCGGCGCCGCCGACCTGGCCGTGTCGACGGCGGTGGGCACCCTGGTGGCGTTCGTGCTGCTGACACTGGTGGTGGCGGGGCACCACGGCGCCCCACTGCTGACCGACAGCCGGCTGCTCTCCTGGTCGGTGCACCACCGGCCGCCCGTCGCGGTCGCCGCGGCGCGCGGCGTCACCGACACCGGTACCGGCATCATCCCGTATCTGCCGGCCGTCCTGGCGGGTGTGATCGCCGGACGCGGTGCGCGGCAGCGGGTGATCGCGGCAGCGGCCTGCCTGGCCTGTCTGGTCCTGGCGCAGCTGGTGCGGTACGGGGTGATGTCGCTGGTCGCCCGGGACCGCCCGCCGGTCGGCGACTGGGCCGCGCGAGCCTCCGGCTGGTCGTTCCCGTCCGGCCACACCACCACGTCGGCGGTCACCGCCGGGCTGCTGATCGCGGCGGTGCTGCTGCGGGCGCGGCACGGCAGACGGACGATCGCGGCCGGGATCGGCTGCTGGGCCGTGCTCGTCGGGCTGAGCCGGGTGTACCTCGGGGTCCACTGGTCAACGGACGTGGCCGGCGGCTGGCTGTTCGCCCTGTGCTGGCTCAGCATCTGCTTCCGGGTCTGCTTCTTCCGCGTCTGCTTCCGGATCTTCTTCCGGTCGGCGGTCCGCCGCTGCCCCGAGGTCCCGCCCACGCCACACGACAGCACCGCACCGCCGCCGTACGACAGCACCGCGCCGCCGCCGCCGGGAGAGGCGCCCGCGCCCCGCTCGCCGGACAGCGCCGGCGGACGCTCCGGCGCACCGGGCGGCCCGCCCGGGTAGACGCCCAGGCCAGGACAGACCGGCAGACCGGCGGCCCGGACCCGCTGCGGAATGCCCCCGCACCCTCCGGCGTTGTTGCTGCCCGGAGCCCACGCGCGGATCGAGCGGATCGAGCCAATCGGCCGGTGCCCGGCCCCGTCGGACCTGGAGGCATGGCTGTGCACGGTGAGTACAAGATCCCCGGCGGCAAGCTCGTCGTCGTCGACCTGGACGTCGAGGGCGGCGCCCTGCGCAACGTCCGGGTGGCCGGTGACTTCTTCCTGGAGCCCGACGAGGCGATCCTGGACATCGACGCGGCCCTGGAAGGCGCCCCCGCCCACGCCGACGCGGCCACCCTCGCCGCCCGCATCACCGCCGCACTGCCCCCGGCCGCCGTGCTGCTCGGCCTCTCCCCCGAGGGCGTCGCCGTCGCCGTACGCCGGGCCCTCACCCGGGCCACCGAGTGGAGCGCCCACCGCTGGCAGCTGATCCACGACCGTCCGCAGTCCCCCGCCCTGCACATGGCGCTGGACGAGGTCATCACCGCCGAGGTCGCGGCGGGCCGGCGTCCGCCGACGCTGCGGGTCTGGGAGTGGGCCGCCCCTGCAGTGATCATCGGCAGCTTCCAGTCCCTGCGCAACGAGGTCGACCCGGAGGGCGCCGAACACCACGGGGTGACGGTCGTCCGCCGGATCTCCGGCGGCGGAGCCATGTTCGTGGAGCCACAGAGCACCATCACCTACTCCCTCTCCGTCCCCGAGTCCCTGGTGTCCGGCCTCTCGTACGCCGACAGTTACGCGTATCTGGACGACTGGGTGCTCGGTGCGCTGGCCGACATGGGCATCAAGGCGTGGTACCAGCCGCTCAACGACATCGCCACCGAAGCGGGCAAGATCGCGGGCGCGGCGCAGAAGCGCATCGCGGGCGGCGGGGTGCTGCACCACGTGACCATGGCGTACGACATCGACGCCGACAAGATGACCGACGTGCTGCGCATCGGCCGCGAGAAGCTGTCGGACAAGGGGATCGGGAGCGCCAAGAAGCGTGTCGACCCGCTGGCCCGGCAGACGGGGCTGCGGCGCGAAGAGGTCATCGAGCGGATGATCGGGTCCTTCCGCGGCCGTTACGGCCTCGCCGACGGCGGCGTGACGGAGGAGGAAATGGCCCGGGCACGGGAGTTGGCCGCGGCCAAGTTCGCCACCCCGGAGTGGACAGCGCGGGTGCCGTGACAAGCACGGCGACCAGCGGGCGTGCCGATCAGCCCAGAGCCGGGATGATCCGCTCGCCGTACGCGTCGATGACGGCCTCGCGCGCATCGTGCATCGCGTACACCGCGAACTGGTCCACGCCCAGCGCCCGCAGCTCCCGCAGCTTCTCGATGTGCGCGTCGGCCGGGCCGAGCAGACAGAAGCGGTCCACGATCTCGTCGGGCACGAAAGCGGCGTCCGGGTTCCCGGCCCGGCCGTGGTGGCTGTAGTCGTACCCCTCACGCTGCTCGATGTACGAGGTGAGCGCGTCAGGGACCTGCGCGGAGTGCTCCCCGTAGCGGGCCACCAGGTCCGCGACATGGTTGCCGACCATCCCGCCGAACCAGCGGCACTGCTCGCGGGCGTGGGCCAGATCGTCGCCGATGTACGCGGGCGCGGCCACGCAGATCTTCACCGCGTCCGGGTCCCGGCCCGCGTCGGACGCCGCCGTGCGGACCGCGGCGACCATCGAGGCGGTCAGATAGGGGTCGGCGAGCTGGAGGATGAACCCGTCGGCCTGCTGCCCGGCCAGTGCGAGGGCCTTGGGGCCGTACGCGGCCATCCAGACCGGCAGTTTCCCGTCCTCGACCCAGGACAGCCGCACCGGCCGCCCGTCCACGTCGGCCTCGCGCCCCTCGGCGAGGTCGCGGATGACGCCGATCGCCTCGCCCAGCGTGGCCAGCGTGTTGGGCTTGCGGCCCGCGACGCGCATCGCCGAGTCGCCGCGCCCGATACCGCAGACCGTGCGGTTGCCGTACATCTCGTTGAGCGTGGCGAAGGTCGAGGCGGTGACCTCCCAGGTCCGGGTGGACGGGTTGGTGACCATCGACCCCACGATCAGGCCGGTGGTGTGCTCCAGGATGCGGCTGTAGATGACGAACGGCTCCTGCCAGAGGACGGCCGAGTCGAAGGTCCAGCCGTGGCGGAAGCCGTTGCGCTCCGCGCGCCGCATCAGTCCGACGACGGCAGAAGCGGGCGGATCGGTCTGCAGGACGAGTCCGAAGTCCAAGGCATGGCTCCTAGTGCGGGTGCGGAGTCAGGAGATGAGGAAAGGATCAGTTGAGGAGAGGAACAGATGAGGAGAGGCGAGGAGAGGTGAGAGGGCGTCAGATGAGGCGACGGCCCGGGAATCCTTCCACATCGGACCGTGCGGAAGCCGGTGCGACAGCGCTTCGGACGCGAGTCGCGAGGGGACAATCCTGGACCGCCCGCGCGGCCTTGGGAAGACGGCCGTCACGAAGGCCCGCCGCAGTACCCTCTGTTGTCCGGTCCCGGGCCCCAGCAGAAGGAGAACGCCATGACCGTGAGCACGCGCGTCGAGGACCGCTCCGCCATCGCCGAGCTGATGACCGGATGGCTGCACCGCGACCTGGGTGAGTGGGATCAGCTGCGTGAGCTCTTCCATCCCGACGGCACCATCGAGATCACCTGGTTCGAGGGCCCGGCCGGAGAGTTCGTGGACGCCTCCGCGCGAATGGGCAGCTCCGATCTGCGGTCCAAGCACGTGATCGGCGGCCCGTCGATCACCTTCAACGGCGACCGGGCCCTGGTCGAGACCAACGCGATACTCATCGCCGAGAACGCCGCGCTCGATCTCGCCTGCACCGCGCACAACCGCTTCTGGGACCGCGTCGAACGGCGCGAAGGCGACTGGCGCATCGTCCACCGGGCGAGCGTGTACGACATGAGCGCGTTCAACTTCCTCGCGACGGTCCCGGACATCGACGAGAGCACGTTCCGGCGCCATCCGCGCGCCTACGCGGCCCTCGCCTACGTCCTGGAGAAGTCCGGCTTCCCGGTCGACCGGGAATTCCCCACCAGGGGCGGCGAGTTGGAGGCCGCCATGAAGGCGGCGGGACGGGCCTGGCTCGGCACAGCCTGACCCTGCTTCCGCGGTCAGCGCCCCGGCCGCGCGGCGTCCTTCACGACATCGGCGGGGACGTCCCGGACGCCCAGGCGCAGATGCTCCACGTGGTAGAGGGCCTGGTCGAGGAGTTCGGCCACGTGGTCGTCGTAGAGGGCGTAGACGATCGAGCGGCCGTGGCGCTCGCCGGTGACCAGCCCCAGGTTGCGCAGCAGGCGCAGTTGATGGGAGCAGGCCGAGGGCTCCATGTCGACGGCGGCCGCCAGCGCGCTCACCGAGCACGGCCCCTCCTGCAGCCGGGCCAGGATGTGCAGCCGTGAGGGGGTGGCGAGTGCCTGGAGCGTCGCGGCGACGTCAGCGGTCCCCACCGCGTCGAGACGCTCGCGGGTGGTGGCGCTGCTGGTGGTGTCGACTCCATGGCCCATGAGGCCATCGTACGCACCACACATGAATACCTCTTCAGATATTCCTGTACGGTGTGTGCGTTGCCACCGGTCCACCCGCGAAGGGTTGTTTCGTCATGTCTTCTGTCCTGGACCAACGCACCCCGCCGGCCACGGCCGGCCCGCGCCCCGCCCCGCCCCGGCGGCGCACCCGGGTCCTGGCGCTGCCGGAGACGCGGTGGGCGCTCGCATCCCTGGTGTTGTTCCTGTGCGCGCTGGCGCTGGATCTGTCCGGCGCCCCGGCGTGGGCCTGGGGTCCGCTGTTCGCCGCCACCTGTGTCACGGGCGGCTGGGAGCCGGGGTGGGAGGGTCTGAAGGCCCTGCGGGACAGGACGCTGGACGTGGATCTGCTGATGGTGGTCGCCGCGTGCGGCGCCGCGGCCATCGGCCAGGTCCTGGACGGGGCGCTGCTGATCGTCATCTTCGCGACCTCCGGCGCACTGGAGGCGCTGGCGACCGCCCGCACCGCGGACTCCGTACGCGGTCTGCTCGATCTCGCGCCCGGCACCGCGACCCGGCTCCTGCCCGACGGCGGTGAGGAGACGGTCGCCGCCGCGGACTTGAGGGGCGGGGACAGCATCCTGGTGCGGCCGGGCGAGCGGGTCGGCGCCGACGGCCGGATCCTGGACGGGGCGAGCGACCTCGACCAGGCCACCATCACCGGCGAGCCGCTGCCGGTGGCCAGACAGGCGGGCGACGAGGTGTTCGCCGGGACCGTGAACGGCACCGGCGCCCTGCGCGTACGGGTCGAGCGCGACCCGTCGGACTCGGTGATCGCCCGCATCGTGAAAATGGTCCAGGAGGCGTCCGGGACCAAGGCGCCCACCCAGCTCTTCATCGAGAAGGTCGAACAGCGCTACTCGGTCGGCATGGTGGCCGCCACCCTCGCCGTCTTCGCCGTGCCCCTCGCGTACGGCTCCGGGCTCGGGCCCGCGCTGCTGCGCGCGATGACCTTCATGATCGTCGCCTCACCCTGCGCCGTCGTGCTCTCCACCATGCCGCCGCTGCTGTCCGCGATCGCCAACGCCGGACGCCACGGGGTCCTCGCCAAGTCCGCCGTCGTCATGGAACGCCTCGGCCAGGTCGACGCCGTCGCGCTGGACAAGACCGGCACCCTCACCGAAGGCACGCCGCACGTCACCGCACTGACGGCCCTGCCCGGCAGCGGCCTGACCGACGACGCCCTGCTCACCCTGGCCGCCGCGGCCGAACTCCCGAGTGAACACCCGCTGGCCCGCGCCGTGGTCGAGGCCGCCCGCGAGCGCCACCTGTCACTGCCCGACGCGGTCGGCTTCGTCTCCGCTCCCGGCCGCGGGGTGAGCGCCACCGTCGACGGTCACCGCGTCCGTATCGGCTCCCCCGCCCGTCTCCTGCCCGCATCGGCCGCCGGGCCCGTACGGGAGGCCGTACGGGAACTGGAGGGCGCGGGACAGACGGTGATGCTCGTCCTTGACGACGACGCTCCGGCAGGTGTCATCGGCGTCGCCGACCGGCTGCGGCCGGACGCCGCCGCCACCGTCGCCGCCCTGGCCGAACTGACCGGCCGCGCCCCGGCCCTGCTGACCGGCGACAACGTGAACGCGGCGGGACAGCTGGCCGGCCAGGTCGGCATCACCGATGTCCGCGCCGCGCTCCTGCCCGATGACAAGGTCGCCGCGGTCCGGGCGTGGGAGCGCGAAGGCCGCCGGGTCCTGGTCGTCGGGGACGGTGTCAACGACGCCCCGGCGCTGGCCGCCGCACACACCGGCATCGCCATGGGCCAGGCGGGCAGCGACCTCGCCCTGGAGACCGCGGACGCCGTCGTCGTACGCGACGAACTCGCCGCGGTCCCCGCCGTGCTGCTGCTCTCCCGTGCCGCCCGGCGCCTGGTGATCCAGAACCTGGTCATCGCGGGAGCGTTCATCACCGCCCTGGTGACCTGGGACCTGGTCGCCACGCTGCCGCTGCCGCTCGGCGTCGCCGGGCACGAGGGCTCCACCGTGATCGTCGGCCTCAACGGTCTGCGGCTGCTGCGTGAAGCGGCCTGGAGGAGCCCCGTCCGGGGCGACGCCCGGTGAGCCGGCGCCCGGGCATCACGCGCCGGGCTGTCCCCCGCGCCCGGGCATCACGCGCCGGCTGTCCCCGCGCCCGCCCGGACCCGCCGGAGCCGAGCGCTCAGTGCGCGTACTCACCGAGCCCGCGCGGCACATAGGCCCCGTGCCCGGCGTGGCCGACGTAGTCACGGTTGTCGATCACCGGCACACCCCGGGACAGCACCGTCTCCACCCGGCCGGTCACACGCTTGCCCTCGTACGCCGAGTAGTCGACGTTCATATGGTGCGTCCCGGCCGACATGACCTGCTCGGCCGCCGGGTCGTAGACCACCACGTCGGCGTCGGCGCCCGGGCTGATCGTCCCCTTCTGCGGGTACAGGCCGAACATCCGCGCCGGGGCCGCGCAGGCGATCTCGATCCAGCGGCGGCGGCTGATGTGCCCGTCGACAACTGCCTGGTGCAGCAGGTCCATCCGGTTCTCCACCCCCGGCATCCCGTTCGGGATCTTCGAGAAGTCGCCCTTCCCCAGGTCCTTCTGGCCCTTGAAGCAGAACGGGCAGTGGTCGGTGGAGACCACCTGCAGATCGTTCGAGCGCAGTCCGCGCCAGAGCGCCTCCTGGTGCTCCGCGGGGCGCAGCGGCGTCGAGCAGACGTACTTGGCGCCCTCGAAGCCGGGCTCCGCCAGATTGTCCGTCGACAGGAAGAGGTACTGCGGACAGGTCTCGCCGTACACGGGAAGGCCCTCGTCCCTGGCCCGCGCCAGTTCGGCGACGGCCTGCTGCGCCGACACATGCACCACGTACAGCGGGGCGCCCGCGACCTGGCTCAGCTTGATCACCCGGTGCGTCGCCTCGGCCTCCAGCAGCGCGTTGCGGACTTCGCCGTGGTAGCGCGGGTCCTTCTCACCGCGCGCCAGCGCCTGCTCGACCAGTACGTCGATCGCGAGGCCGTTCTCCGCGTGGGTCATCACCAGACCGCCGTTGGACGCGGCTCGCTGCATGGCCCGCAGGATCTGCCCGTCGTCGGAGAGAAACACCCCCGGGTACGCCGTGAAGAGCTTGAACGAGCTGACCCCGCCCGCGACGAGCCGGTCCATCTCCTTGAGCGACGACTCGTTCACATCGGACATGATCATGTGGAAGGCGTAGTCGATCGCGCACTTCCCGTCCGCTTTCCCGTGCCAGGTGTCGAGCCCCTCACCGAGCGATCCGCCCTTGGACTGGATGGCGAAGTCGATGACGGTCGTCGTACCGCCCCAGGCCGCCGCCCGGGTCCCGGTCTCGAAGGTGTCGGACGCGAAGGTGCCGCCGAAGGGCATCTCCATGTGCGTATGGGCGTCGACCCCGCCGGGCACCACGTACTTCCCGGTGGCGTCGATCGTACGGCCGGCGGTCCAGCCCTCCGCGACGGCCGAGCCGTGCGCGGCGAGCGCGACGATCCGGCCGTCCTCGATGAGGACGTCGGCGTGGGTCTCCTCGGCGGCGGTGATGACGAGACCGCCGCGGATCAAGGTGCGGGTACTCATGGCGCTGTGCTCCCTCTCTCGTACCGCGGTGCCTGCTGCGTGATCTGCCGTCTACCCTGCGCGCAGGGCCTGTTCGAGGATGGCCGCGCCCGCCTCGGCCTCCGCGACATTGAGCGAGAGCGGGGGTGCGATACGCAGCACGCTGGTGTCGTGCCCGCCCCCCTTGCCGATCAGCAGCCCGCCCTCCCGGGCCGCCTCAAGGACGGCCGACGCCGCGTCCGGGTTCGCCTCGTCGGTGCCGGGCTTCACCAGCTCGACGCCGATCATCAGGCCGCGGCCGCGTACTTCGCGTACGAGCGGGGACTGCGCGCCGACGGCCCGCAGCCGCTCCAGGAGGAGGCCGCCGATCCGGCGGGCGTTGCCCTGGAGGTCGTGTTCCAGGAGGTAGGTGAGGTTGGCGAGGCCGGCGGCCATGGTGACCGGGGAGCCGCCGAAGGTCGAGATGGAGTTGGCGTCCAGGCAGTTCATGATGTCGGCGCGGGCGACGACACCGCCGATGGACATGCCGTTGCCGATGCCCTTGGCGAAGGTGAGGAGGTCGGGCGGGCCGTTCTCGGCGTGCGCCTGCCAGCCCCAGAAGTGGTCGCCGGTGCGCCCCCAGCCGGTCTGCACCTCGTCGGCGATCCAGAGGATGCCGTGCCGGTCGAGCACCTCGCGGAACGCGGCGTAGAGCCCGTCGGGCGGTGCGGTGAAGCCGCCGACGCCCTGGATCGGCTCGGCGATCAGGGCCGCCGGTTCACGGGTGTGGCCGAGCAGGTCCTCCAGGTCGGCGACGCACGCCTCGATGAACGCGGCGTCGCTGAGATGCGCGAACGGGCCCCGGCTGCGGACGCCGCCGTGGACGTAGAGCGTCTGGAGCGGGGAGAGCCCCGTCGGCGACCAGCCGCGGTTGCCGGTGATGCCGACGGCCGAGAAGGAGCGGCCGTGGTAGCTGTTGCGCATCGCGAGGATCTGGTGGGACCTTCGGTACGCGGTGGCGAGGAGCAGCGCGGTGTCGTTGGCCTCGGTCCCCGACGTGGTGAAGAAGACGCGGGCGTCCGGGATCCCGGAGAGCGTCGCGATCCGCTCGGCCAGCTCCACCATCGGCCGGTTGAGGTAGAGCGTCGAGGAGTGCACGATGCGCCCGGCCTGATCGCTGACCGCCTTGGTCACCTCGGGCAGCGCGTGGGCGGTCATGGTGGTGAGGATGCCGCCGAAGAAGTCGAGGTAGCGGTTGCCGTCCGCGTCCCAGACATGCCGTCCCTCGCCGTGGGTGATCTCGATCGGCTGCCGGTAGTAGGTGGCGAGCCAGTCGGGGAGGACGGCCCGGTGCCTGTTGTAGAGGTCGGTCACGGCTGCACCAGCCCCTCGTACGCGTCGGGCCTGCGGTCCCGGTAGAACGCCCACTGCTGGCGGACCTCGTCGATGAGGTCCAGGTCGAGATCGCGGACGAGGAGCTCCTCGCTCTTGTCGTCGGCGACGTCCCCGACGAACTGGCCGCGCGGGTCGACGAAGTAGCTCGTGCCGTAGAAGTCGTTGTCGCCGTACTCCTCCTGGCCGACCCGGTTGATGGCGGCGATGAAGTACTCGTTGGCGACGGCGGCGGCCGGCTGCTCCAGCTGCCAGAGATAGGCGGACAGACCGCGTGAGGTGGCGGAGGGGTTGTAGACGATCTGCGCGCCGTTCAGGCCGAGTTGGCGCCAGCCCTCCGGGAAGTGGCGGTCGTAGCAGATGTACACACCGACCTTGCCCACGGCGGTGTCGAAGACCGGCCAGCCCGCGTTGCCCGGTTTGAAGTAGTACTTCTCCCAGAAGCCCTTGACCTGCGGGATGTGGTGCTTGCGGTACTTGCCGAGGTACGAGCCGTCGGCGTCGATGACGGCCGCCGTGTTGAAGTAGAAGCCCGACTGCTCCTGCTCGAAGACCGGAACCACGATCACCATGCCGGTCTCGCGGGCGAGTTCCCGCATCCGGGTCACGGTCGGCCCGTCGGGCACGGGCTCCGCCCAGCGGTAGTGCTCGGCCTCCTGCACCTGGCAGAAGTACGGGGCGTTGAAGACTTCCTGGAATCCGATGATCCGCGCACCCTGGCGGGCGGCCTCACGGGCATGTTCCTCATGCTTGGCGATCATGGATTCGGTGTCGCCGGTCCAGGTGGCCTGGACCAGTGCGGCGCGTACGACGTGGGACATGTGCAGCTCCTTCAACAGGGCGCCACGAAGCTCTACGCACGTAGATGGCTTGCGTAGGAGGAGAACGTAAGCCCCGTCACACACTGGGGCAAGACCATCGCCGTTAACCGGCAGAGTCGATCACGTTCCGCCTCATCATGATCACTTCACCATCCCGCCGTGATCAAATTGCGCGTCCCGCTCCGTTTGGCAGCGCGACGGACGGACAGTCGCCCAGCGCCGGTCCGCCCGCCCGGAGCCCCGTCAGCCGAACGTCACCGCGATCCCGGTGTGCGGCCGCTTGCCGAGCCGGATGATGGCGCCCGGGACGTCGAGGAGCACGAACTGCCAGGTGTACTTGGCCCGCAGCAGCCGCCGCACCCGCCGGGTGCCCGCCTCATCGAGCAGTCGCCCGACCCCCTCCGCGGCCGTCGCGCCCTCCGCGACCCTGCCGCGTACGTCGCAGACGGCCACCCGCACGCGGGTGTCCCGGCGCAGCCGCTTGACCTTCCAGGAGTCGGTGCGGGTCCAGATGAAGAGCTCGCCGGCGTCCTGCGCGGCCCATACGGGGGTGGCGACCGGTGTGCCGTCCTTGCGGAAGGTGGTCAGGCTGACGTATTTACTGCGGCCGAGCGCATCGGGAATCATGCCCGGAGCCTAGGGTGTGTCTTCAAAGGTCAGATCCATAACAGGATTGAGGCGATGGTGACGGTGGCCTGGAACGACTCGTGGGTCTTGTCGTAGCGGGTGGCCAGGCCGCGCCATTGTTTGAGCCGGTTGAAGCAGCGCTCGACGACGTTGCGGAGTCGGTAGACCTCCCTGTTGAAACGCGGTGGTCGGCCGCCACGTGAGCCTCGGCGTAGGCGGCCGCTGGCCTGGTCGATGCGTTCGGGAATCGTGTGGCGGATGCCGCGCTTTCGCAGGTAGGCGCGGATCTTACGGGAGCTGTAGCCCTTGTCCGCGATGACGTGGTCGGGCCGGGTGCGTGGCCGGCCTGGACCGATGCGGGGAACGCAGATGGCGTCCAGGACCTCCTCGAAGCGAGTGCAGTCGTTGACGTTCCCGCCGGTCAGAACGAAGGCGAGTGGGCGGCCGTGTCCGTCGCAGACCAAGTGGAGCTTGGTGCTCAGTCCGCCTCGGGATCTACCGAGGGCGTGATCACCCGCTTCGTCCCCCTCGGTGACCCCTTTTTGCCGCCGGCGGCGTGCTGATGGGCCCGCACGATCGTGGAATCGACCGACACCAGCCAGTCGATGTCCCCGGCCGCATCTTTCTCCGCCTGCAGAGCCCGCAGCATGCGAGAGAACGTGCCATCCAGTGCCCACCTGCGGAAACGCGTGTAGAGCGTCTGCCAGGAGCCGTAGCGTTCCGGCACATCCCGCCAGGCCGACCCCGTGCGCAACTTCCACACAATCCCGTTCAGCACCACGCGGTCATCCGACCGCGGCCGCCCCGCCGTCCCCGAACTCGGCAACAACCGCGACAGGACAGCCCACTCAGCATCCGACAGCTCATGACGACGCACCACAACCGACATGATCCCTCAACACCTAAAACAGCTTTGAAGACACGGCCTAGGGCGTGTCCTCCGGTACGGCGCGGCGCCCCTCGGACCGCACCGCCCCGCTTCGCCGTCGAGCAGGTGACTGCGCAGGAAGGCCAGTTCGGCGTCGACGGCCTGCTCGTGCGCGTCCAGGAACGGCGCGTAGCGCCCGCCGGGCAGCCTGACCAGCTCCGCACCGGGCACCCGCCGCGTCGCACGGAGAGCTGGGCCGGCGAGCGCGGACCGGTCCTGGTCGCAGACGACGACCAGCAGCGGGCACCGACCACCCACAAGGTGCTCCTCTACCACTTCGACGGCGCGGACGACCTGCTCAAGCAGGCCATCCTGCGCCTGCGGGAGCGGCGCATCAGCAATGCGCCGGCCGCCGCCGCACAGGGCCCGGACGACCGGTCACTGGCCGACCGGGTGCGCGCGATGTGGCCCGTCCTGATGGGGGCGGAGTCGGGGCTGCGGGTACTCGACCAGGCGATCGGGCTTGCGATGTACGACCCGGGCCGTTACGGGGAGTTCGTACGGGAGGCGTCGGCGCAGTACCTGCCCTCACTGCGGTCCATCTGCCCGGAACACTGGTCCGAGCGACGGAAGTCCGAGGTCGCCGAGATGATCCTCGCCGTACTGCGCGGCTTTCGGGTGGACTGGCTGACCAGCGGTGACACCGAAGGCGTCGGCGCGGGCTTCGATGCGCTGGTCCGGGCACTGGAGAGAGGAAGCCGCCCCGGCCTGATCCGGGCGAAGGACCTCGGCGCCCGGATCCGCCGAACGGTCAGACCACCCCCGCCAAAGCGCAGCGTTCGGCGATCTCGTCCATGGAGAGACCGAGCGCCGCCGCCAGCGCGGCGACCGTGAAGAAGGCCGGGGTCGGGGCCCGCCCCGTCTCGATCTTCCGCAGCGTCTCGGCGGAGACACCCGCCGCCGTGGCGACCTCGGTCATGGTGCGCGCGCCGCGCGCCTCGCGGAGCAGACGGCCGAAACGCTCGCCGCGTGCGCGCTCTTCTGGGGTGAGAGGGGTACGGACCATGCCGTCATTCTAATACCGCCGAGACCGGTATAGTAATTGGCATGGTTGAACTCAAGACAGACCTGTCGGTAGACGCGATGCGCGAAGCGGGCCGCGTCGTCGCCCAAGCCCTGGCAGCGGTGAGATCCGCGGCCCGCGTCGGAGTCACACTGCGGGCGCTCGACGCGGCCGCGCACACGATCCTCCGCGAAGCCGGGGCCGGATCCCCCTTCCTCGGCTACCACCCGGACTTCGCCCCCGTACCGTTCCCCGCCGTCCTCTGCGTCTCCGTCAACGACGCGATCGTGCACGGTGTCCCGGACGGATACCGTCTCCGCGACGGCGATCTGGTCAGCGCGGACTTCGGCGCGACCCTGAACGGCTGGGCCGGGGACTCCGCCATCAGCTTCACGGTCGGGCGCCCGCGCCCCGACGACCTGCGCCTCATCGAGACCGCCGAACGCGCCCTGGCCGCGGGCATCGCCGCGGCCGTGGTCGGCAACCGGATCGGCGACATCGCCCACGCGGTCGGACGGGTCTGCCGCACCGCCGGGTACGGCATCCCCGACGGGTTCGGCGGCCACGGCATCGGCCGCGCCATGCATGAGGACCCCGGCGTCCCGAACGAGGGCCGGCCGGGGCGCGGCATGCCGCTGCGCCACGGCATGGTGCTGGCCATCGAGCCGATGGTGATCGCGGGCGGCGGCGACGGGTACTACGCGGCCCCCGACGGCTGGACGCTGCGCACCGTGGACGGCAGCCGCGCCGCCCACGCCGAGCACACCGTCGCCATCACCGACGCGGGCCCGCGCATCCTCACGGCGCTCTGAGCCGCGGCCCCGGAAGGGCACCCCCTCAAGGGCGCCCGTCCGGACGTACCACCATCGCGGAGCCGCCGCCGCGGCGCACCGGTTCAGCCGCGGCCAGCCAGCGGCCGTCCGGCAGCCGCTGCACCCCGGTCGCCGCGCCGATCTCCGGGTTGAGTGTGAACTTGTGCCCGAGCGCCTCCAGCCGGCCACGCAACGGACTGTTGTACAGGGCAGGTTCGAGCTCCGTCGTGGCGGCGTCGCGCTGGCTCGCCCGCGGCGCGGCGATCGCGTCCACCAGCGGCAGCCCGCGGTCGAGATGGCCGATGAGGGTCTGGAGCACGGTGGTGATGATGGTCGCGCCGCCCGGCGATCCGACGGCGAGCACCGGCTTCCCGTGGCGCAGGACGATCGTCGGCGAGATCGACGACCGGGGCCGCTTCCCGGGCCCCGGCAGGTTGGGGTCGTGGACGGCCGGGTTCGCCGGGGCGAACGAGAAGTCCGTCAGCTCGTTGTTGAGCAGGAAGCCGCGGCCCGGCACGGTCATGGCGCTGCCGCCGGTCTGCTCGATGGTCAGCGTGTACGCGACGACGTTGCCCCACTTGTCGGCCACCGTCAGATGCGTGGTGTTCTCCCCCTCGTACGTGGTGGGGGCCGCGCCGCCGCCGCTCCCGCACCGCGCCGGGTGGCGCGGGTCGCCCGGCGCCAGCGGGCTCTTCAGTACCGCGTCGTCCTTGATGAGGCAGGCGCGGGAGTCCGCGAAGCGCTGGGAGAGCAGCCCCTTGGTGGGTACGGACTCGTAGGCCGGGTCACCGACCCAGCGGCCCCGGTCCGCGAACGCGATCCGGCTCGCCTCGATGTAGTGGTGCAGATACTGCACTTCGGACGCCTTCGAGAGGTCCGTCCGCTCCAGGATGTTGAGCGCCTCGCCGACCGTGGTGCCGCCCGATGACGACGGCGCCATGCCGTACACGTCGAGGCCGCGGTACGAGGTCTCGGTGGGGGCCCGGTGCAGCGGCTCGTACGCCCGCAGGTCCTTCGTGGTCAGGTCGCCGGGGCGGGCGTCGCGGGTCGAGCCGGGGGCCAGATCCGGTTTCCTGACGGTCCGTACGATGTCCCGCCCCAGGCTGCCGCGGTAGAGCTCGCCGACGCCCTTGCGGCCCAGCTCCTCGTAGGTGCGGGCCAGATCCGGGTTCTTCAGCGTGGAGCCCACCGCGGGCGGCTCGCCGCCGGGCAGGAAGAGCTTCGCCGTCGCGGGGAAGTCCGCGAACCGCGCCTGGTTGTCCTGCGTCTGGCCGCGGAAGGTGGGGTCGACGGTGAAGCCGTCCCTGGCGATCCGCTCGGCCGGTTTCAGTACGGCCCCCAGCGACTTGCGTCCCCAGGAGGAGAGCGCGGAGTCCCAGGTGGCGGCGGTGCCCGGGGTGCCCACGCTGAGACCGCTGGTGACGGCGTCCGCGAAGGGCAGCGGCTTGCCGTTCTCCAGGAAGAGCGAGGAGTCGGCGGAGCGCGGCGCGGTCTCGCGGCCGTCGATGGTCCGCACCCGGTGGGTCCTGGCGTCGTAGTAGACGAAGTAGCCGCCACCGCCGATGCCCGCCGAGTACGGCTCGGTCACTCCGAGCGCGGCGGCCGTGGCCACCGCGGCGTCCACCGCGTTACCGCCCTCGCGGAGCACCTCGATGCCCGCGGCCGACGCGTCCGCGTCGACGCTCGACACGGCGCCGCCGTATCCGACAGCGACCGGTGACTTGCCCGCCGCCTTCGCCGCCGTCCTCCCCTGGGGCTGCCCCGGCGGTGCTCCGGCGGAGGGCGGCGCGGTCGCGCCCAGCGACAACACGGCGGCGGCGACGGCCAGATACGACAGCTTCCGGACGGTGACACGGCGCATCCATGACCTCCAGAGGAGAGACGTACGACGCAGAGTAGCCCGCCCGCTCCGTCTTCGTCATGGACACGTCGGTAGCATGCCGCCTCGTACCGGACCGGACTTCCGAGGTGTGTGCCAGTGAACGACGACCTGCGCAATATTCTGCTCGGCGTGATCGCCGCCGGCGTCAGCGCCGCACTCGGCTGGCTCGCGCGCACCTCGCTGTGGCGGCGCGGACTCCGCAGGAAGCAGCGGTTCTTCGGGCTGCCGGGGAACTCCGAGTGCCTGCTGGTCGTCAACCGTGAGGCGGGCGGCGACGGCGCGGTCGCCCGCAATGACGTCTTCGCGCTGCTCGAACTCTCCGCCCTGGTCAAGGACTGCGGCGCCCACGCCCAGATCCTCCCGGCCGACACCGCTCAGCAGGGGATCGGTGAGCGTACGGAGTTCTGCGTCGGGGGCCCCGCGTCCAACCGCCGGATGGGCGCGCACCTCCAGTCGCTGCTGCCCGGGGTCGACGTGAACACCGATGTGGAGCCGGGGCCCGACCGGACCGCCTTCCAGATCGGCAGTGAGCGCTACCGGCTGGAGAGCGGCCGGCTCGCCCATGTCCTGCTGGCCCGGCTGACCGCGCAGCCCGGCGCGCGGCCGGTCTTCCTCTTCTGCGGCCAGCAGTCCATCACCAACCAGGCGGCCTCCCGCTATCTGGCCCGCAACCACGAGAAGCTGGCGCGCAAGTACGGTGACAAGTCGTTCTGTCTGCTGCTGAAGGTGGTCAACTCGCAGGCGTACGGCCCGGATGTGGTGGAACTGGTCGCGGACGTCACGCGCGCGGCCCAGACCCCGATCCCCGCACCCCGTACGTCGCATCGCGCGGATCGCTGACCGGCACACCGGCGGGCGCCCACTCCCGGATCAGCGCCACAAGACCGGCCGGGTCCATATCGAAGACCTGCGCCTCGATGCAGAGGCCCTGCGCCTGCTCGCTCCGGCCGAGCGACGGCGCGAGCCTGCGGTACATCGACCGCGGCCGGCAGAACCGGGGCAGCGCACCGGCCCCCGGCTCGAAGTCCACGACGACATGGGTACCGGTCCGTCCGCCCTCGGTGACCTCGGCGGCCGACACACCCGCCACCGCGGTCCACGGCACCGTACGGGTGGGCCAGCTGGGCAGACGTACGGCCAGGCCGCCGGCGTCCGGGGTGAGCCGCAGCGGCCGCACCAGATAGCCGACGAACGTGGCCGTGAAGAAGGCGAGCAGCAGCCCGGCGATCACCATCAGGGTGCCGCCGACCGCTCCGTACGCCCCCGAGACGACCGGCGGGATGGCCAGGACCCAGGCGACGAGCACCACCACCGCCGCCACCGGGACCCACTGGAGCTTCCCCCTGAGCCGCAAGGTCATGTCCGTTCGCCTCCGGTCCGCGCCGCTCTCTGAATTCGTCACACCGAGATTCGTCACACCGAGAGCTTGGGACGCCGATCGCGTTTGCGCCAGGGTTTCGCTGAATTTCGGTCAATGGCGTGATGGCGCCGATGGCGCTCAGCGGCGGCCGCCGCGACCGGGCGGGCCTGAGGTTCCCGTCGCGTAACGCCGCGACATGAGCCCGCCCGGCCGCGCGGCAGTCGGCGGGCCGTCATCCGGCCCTGGTGACCGACACCGTCGACCCGCTGTACATCGAGCACAACCCGACCGGCGCGCAGCTGACCTTCTCCTCGCCGAGTCCGACCGGTCATACCTGTCGGTCCCGTCGCGCGAGAAGTGATCACCGGCTGCTGCCGGGCGGGCATGGTGCCCCACGTGCTACTGCGCACCCGGCAGCAGCGTTCCTGGTTCGGCCGGACCCGGCCGTCTGCGGACGGTCGATGACGCAAACTATCCACCCCGACAAGGGACTTCACACCCGACACGCGCTAAGTAGCCATAAACCGTATTTGTATTGAAAAGCGGTGAAGTGCACCAATTCGGGCAGTCAGCCCTCCGCCGCTTCCGAGTAGACCTGGGAGAGTTCGGGTGCGCCGCCGACCGCCCAGTCGAGGCCGGCCTCGACCACATTGATCTCGCGTCCCGACTCCAGCCTGACCACCGGCGTACCGCCCGGCAGGACGTCCCAGGCGGCGCCGGGGACCGTCCTGACGAGGATGGTCCCGAGATAGAGACCCGCGTCGTTGCCCAGCCAGGGCAGCTCCTCGGGATCGTCGCGCCAGTGCGGCGGAAGCTGGTCGAGCGCGGCCAACGAGGCGGGTGAGTCGTCGAGTTGAAGCCCTTCCTGTCCGGCCCTGGCCCGCAGCAACTCGCATTCGGAGAGCAGCTCGCCCACCCCCTGCGGGTCGTTGCGTACCGCCGTGGCGAGTGTCGCCGCGTATTCCGTGCCGTGCCGCCTGCGCCATTGGTCAAGGAAAGGGATATTCACACCACTCAGCCTCGCATTCAGCCGGACAGTCGCACCAACAGGCGCGCGGGCCCCCGGGCCTCAGACGTCGAGATCGACGACGACCGGGGCATGGTCGGACGCGCCCTTCCCCTTGCGCTCCTCGCGGTCCACATAGCTGTCCTTGACGGCCGCCGCGAAGGGTTCGTTGCCGTACACCAGGTCGATACGCATGCCCCTGTTCTTCGGGAACGCGAGCTGGCGGTAGTCCCAGAAAGTGTACGGGCGGTCGTACTTGAGCGGACGGGGCATCACATCGCTCAGCCCCGTCTCGCGCAGCGCGGCGAGCGCGGCCCGCTCGGCCGGGGTGACATGCGTGGCGCCCTCGAACAGCGAGGGGTCCCAGACGTCCTCGTCCACCGGGGCCACGTTGAAGTCCCCGAGGACGGCGAACGGGCGCGCGCCCGCCGCGTCCGCGGCGGCCGCCTCCTTCAGCGCGGCGAGCCACTGCAGCTTGTACGTGTAGTGCGCGTGGTCGACCTCGCGGCCGTTCGGCACGTACACCGACCAGACCCGGACCGGGCCGCAGGTCGCCGAGATAGCCCTCGGCTCCTCGGTGCCCTCGTAGCCGGGGCCGCCGGGCAGGCCCGTGACCACGTCCTCCAGGCCGACCCTGGAGATCAGTGCCACCCCGTTCCACCGGCCGGTGGCGTGGACCGCCGACTCGTACCCCAGCTCGCGCAGCTCGTCGGCGGGGAACTGCTCGGCGGAGCACTTGGTCTCCTGGACGCACAGCACGTCCGTGCCAGTGCTCTCCAGCCAGGCCAGCACCCTCGGGATACGGGCGGTGATCGAATTGACGTTCCAGGTCGCGATGCGCATGGAACCAAACCTAGCTCGTGGCACCGACAGTCAGAGCTCTGTGGTGTCCCCCGGCATCAGACGGGTGTGGCCGGCGCCGCCCAGATTGCCGATATGTGTGTCGTACATACCGCGCGCCAGGTCCTTGAGCAGCACGTCATGGATGTCGATGGCACGCTGCGGCCGCACCTCGCGGACGTAGTCGATCACCTCGGAGATCTTGTTCCACGGGGCGTGCACCGGCAGCATCAGTGTCTCGACCGGCTGATTGGGAACGGTGAAGGCGTCACCGGGGTGGAAGACCGAACCGTCCACCAGAAAGCCGACGTTGGTGATCCGCGGCAGATCCGGGTGGATCACGGCGTGCAGCTCGCCGTGCACCTGAATGTCGAACCCCGCGGCCTCGAAGGTGTCGCCGTGGCCGACGGTGTGGACCCGGCCGGGGAACCCGGCGGAGAGCTGCTCGGCGACGCTGCGCAGGGTCCAGATCTGCGCGGTCGGGTTCGCCTCCATCCCGGCGCGCAGCCGGTTCTCGTCGAAGTGGTCGGGGTGCTCATGGGTCACGAGAATGGCGTCGGCGCCGAGCGCCGCGTCCGCCTCGCTGAACCCACCGGGGTCGATGACGAGCGTGCGCCCGTCCTTCTCCAGCCGGATGCAGGCGTGGGTCTTCTTCGTCAGTTCGATCGTCATACCCACCATCCTGCTACGTCTCGGGGGTGGTCTCCTGCTGGATCACGGTCCGGGCCACATCGAACGCCGAGTTCGCCGCGGGAACACCGCAGTAGACCGCGGTCTGGAGCAGCACTTCCTTGATCTCCGACGGGGTGAGTCCGTTGCGCAGGGCCGCACGGACGTGGGAGGCGAGCTCCTGCGGATGACCGCCGGCGACCAGCGCCGTCAGCGTCACCACGCTGCGGGTACGGCGGTCGAGCCCGTCCCTGGTCCAGATCTCGCCCCAGCTGTAGCGGGTGATCAGCTCCTGGAAGTCCGCGGTGAACCCGTCGGCGGCGGCCTCCACCCGGTCCACATGGGCATCGCCCAGGACCTCGCGGCGCACCTTCACGCCCGCGTCGTACGGGTCGGGGCGCCCGGCGGGCACCGCCTCCGGCTGGAGCGCAGCGGGGGCGATCTCGGCGATGGGCGCCACCGGGACCGAGAGACCCGGTACCTGCGGCGGGACCGGTATCGACGGCGATGTGGTCGACGAGGTCGACGCGACGTTGTCCTGCCAGGCCGTGGAGAAGTGCCGTACCAGCAGATCGGTGACGGCCGCGGGCTGCTCGACCGGCGCCAGATGGGAGGCGGCCGGGACCATCGCGAGCCGTGCGTCCGGTATCCCGGCCACCAGCGTCCGGGCGTCGGCGGGCCCGGTCACCCGGTCCTCGGCGCCGACGACGACCAGGGTGGGCACGCCGATCCGGCCCAGCTCGGCGCGGCTGTCGAAGGCGGCGAGCGCCTCACAGGCCGCGATGTAGCAGCCGGGGTCGGTGGTACGGACCATCTGCACGGCCCACTCGACGATGGCGGGCTGCGCCGTCGCGAAACCGTGCGTGAACCAGCGCTCGGGCGCGCTGCGCGCCATCGGGTCGAGCCCGTTGGTGCGGACGATCACCCCGCGCTGGCGGAACTCGTCGGCGGTACCGAACCGGGGCGAGGCGGCGACCAGGGCGAGCGAGGCGACCCGCTCCGGGTGGCGCAGGGCCAGCTCCATGCCGATAGCGCCTCCGATGGAGCATCCCGCGTACCCGAAACGCTGCACGCCGAGCCCGTCGAGCGTGGCCAGCAGCCGCTCGGCGATCCCGGCGACGGAGGGGACGGGGTGGGCGGGAGCGCCGCCGTGACCGGGCAGGTCGAAGCGCAGGACGCGCCAGGTCCTGGCCAGCTCGGGCGTCTGCCGATCCCACATATGCCACGTGGTACCCAGTGAGGGACCCAGGACCAGCACCGGTGCGTCTTCTGGCCCGTCGAAGCGGTATTGGAGGGTGTTCTTCGGTGTCTCGCTCACTCGTCCGACCCTCTCATCTGTCGCGAGATGTCACATCGCCGGGGTGGACCTCCAGGTAAGCGCCCACCGGCGTGTACGCGCGAACCTGCCGTCAGTCTGTCATCCGCACCCGCGCCCTTCCCAATTTCTGCGGGCGAGCGCCATGGGCTGTCGATCACCGGGCCGGTGTTGAGACGCCGTACAGAGGCCGTTAAGAGCACAGGGCGACACTGACGCTTCACCAGATGCGTCCTTCGGCAGACAGAGGGAGAGACATGTCCGCTGTGCTTGTCCATTCACAGGGCTCCGACAGGCTGTCGGCCGCCGGATTGAGGGCGATGCTCCGGGAACTGGAGCCACGGTCGGTGTCCCTGGTCGACTCCGCGGCCGAGGCCGACGTCGTCGTGTACGCCTCGCACGTGGTGAGCGGCACCGAAATGTGTCTGCTGCGGCACCAGGCCGAGCAGCACAGGGCGAAACTCGTCCTGGTGGTGGCCAAGATACCGGGCATCGGTCTGCACAACCTGGTGACCTGTCGTATCCACGCCGTCCTGAGCCGCGACGAGGCCGACAGCGACACCATCGGCCGTGCCGTGCACGCCGCCCGCAACGGCGAGGGCGTATTCCCTCAGACGCTCCAGGGGTCCCTCGTCGCCCAGCTCGGCCGGCTGGAGGAGGAAGTGCTGCGTCCGGCAGGACAGACCCTGACCGGTCTCAACCCGCGTGACATCGAGGTACTGCGGCTCATATCCGAGGGGCTGGGCACCAGCGAGATCGCCACCAAGCTCGCCTACTCGGAGCGCACCGTCAAGAACGCCGTCCACTCCATCACGGCCCGCCTCGGGGCCCGCAACCGTGCGCAGGCGGTGGCCCAGGCCGTCCGCGAGGGGCTGTTCTGATCGCCGCTCCGACCGCTGTTCCGGCCCCCGTTCTGATCTCCACTCCGACCGCTGTTCCGGCCCCTGTTCCGACCGCTGTTCCGACCGCTGTTCCGACTCCTGCCCCGGTCGGTGGGCCCGCCGCGCCCCCTGCCGGGCGCCGTCAACGGCTGCCGAGCAGGCGGCTGCACTCGGCCGCCTCCGGGGCGTCGAGTCCTTCGAAGACCTTCAGCGCCGTCCGCCACGCCTCGGAGGCGCCTGCGGTGTCACCCGCTCCGTCGCGCAGCCGGCCGATCCACACCAGCGTCTGAGCGTGCCGGAAGCTGTCGCCCAGGGACTGGAACACCGAATCGGCCTTGTACATGAATCGCTGGGCGTCGCGGGTGCTGCCGACAGCGAGCTGGGCCTGGCCCAGTTGCATCATCGCGTCCGCCTCACCACGGGTGTAGCCCGACTTGCGCCAGAAGCCCATCGCCCGCTGCAGTACGTCGATCGCCTTCCCCGGGCTGCCGGTCGCCATCAGGACACGGCCGAGCGCGCTGAGCGCCCAGGCGGTGCCCCAGTGGTCGTCGGTACGTTCGTAGGCGCGGCGGGCCGACTCGAAGGTGTGCAGGGCCTGGGCGGGCCTGCCGGTGCGCAGATACAGGTCGCCCAGCGGCACCAGCACTGTGCCCAACTGCCAGTACTCCCCGAGTTGCTGGAACTCCGCCGCCGCACGGGTGAGCTGCTTGCGGGCCTGCCGGTAGCGGCGCAGATCCAGGTGGGCCAGCCCGGACGCGGCCCGGACCTGCGCCAGTCCGGTACGGGATCCCGCCCGGCGCGCGGCGAGAGCGCCCACCCGCAGCGAGAGGAGCCACAGCGACCAGTTCTTGCGTACGTAGAACCAGGTGGTCATCGCTACGGGAATGCGCCAGGCCACGTCGTACTGCCCGCAGCGGAGGGCCAGTTCGCTGGTGGCGACCAGGGAATGCTGACGGGTGGCGAGCCAGCGCGCCGCACCGCGCCGGTCGGTCGGACCTCCGGTGGACCACGGGGTGGGCTGGGCCGGGAAGAAGTCCCTCAGCGGGCGCGGCGCGATCAGGGTGCTGGCCCCGCACACCGCGTGCAGCGTCCAGCGCAGCAGGCGCAGGTGGGCGGCCTCCAGTTCGCCGGTGGTCATCACCTCCGCGGCCAGTTCGCGGGCGAACTCGCCCAGCAGGTCGTGGAAGCGGTAGCGGCCCGAACCCACTTCGGACAGCAGTGTGTTGGCAGTCAGCTCGGCCAGCAGCTCTGCGGCCTGCCGGGGAGAGCGGTTCAGCAGCGCGCCGGCCGCCTGGAGGTCGATGTGGGAGCCCGGGCACAGGCTCAGCAGACAGAACGCCTCCCGTGCCTGGGCGGACAGTTCCTCGATGGAGGCCCGGAAGACGGTGCGCAGGTCGACGCCGATCTCCGGGAGTCCTGAGGAGAGCATGTCGAGACGGTTGCCGCCGTCGCGTACGCGCTCCAGCAGCTCGTGCAGCGGCATCTGGGGGCTGCTCACCACGCGGTTGCCGATCACGGCTACGGCCAGTGGTAACCGGGCGCAGTAGCGGACGAGTTCGTCCGCCGCCGCAGGCTCGGCGCCGGTGCGGCTGAACCCCGCGCAGGCGTCGAGCAGTTTCCTGGCGTCCTCGTGACTCATCGGCCCGAGCAGGAGGGGCCGTCCGGCGTGCCGCACCACGAGGGTGTCCAGCCGGCGGCGGCTGGTGATGAGGGTGGCGCAGCCGGGGCCCGACGGCAGCAGTGGCAGCGCCTGCTCGGTACATCGCACATCGTCGAGCACGACCAGCAGCCTGCGGTCCTCAGTGAGGGCGCGGAAGAGCGCGGCGCGGGCGGTGACGGTGTGCGGCATACGGTCGGGGGCGACGTCGAGCGCGACGAGGAAGTCGTACAGCGCCTCGCCTGCGTCCAGCGGTGCTGCGGTCGGGTTGAATCCGCGCATCTCGGCGTGGAGGCAGCCGTCGGGGAACTCCTTGACGGAGCGGTGGGCCCACTCGAGCGCCAGTGTGGTCTTTCCTACGCCGCCGCTGCCGGCCACCACACAGAGCCGTGCTGCGCCGCCGGGCGCGAGGATCTCCCTCAGGGTGGCCAGCGCTCCCTCGCGGCCCACGAACCGCCCGGGCCGCGGCGGCAGATGGCGCATGGCTGATCCCTGGCCGCCCCCGCTGCCCGACGGCGCGGCGCGTTCGGCCGGGGTCCGCGAAAGTATCCGGGGCGCGCCGGGCGCGGCCCCCTGTGCGGCGGGAGCGGCGCCCTGCACGACACCACCTTCGCGCAGTCGCCGGTACAGTTCGCGCAGCGCGGCCCTCGGTGGGACCGCGAGTTCCTCGCGCAGCCTGTGGTCGATGCGGTCGTACAGGCGGAGCGCCTCGTCGCGGTGCCCGCTGCGCTCCAGCGCGGTCATCATCAGCGCGTGCGCGGACTCGCGGAGGGGGTGGTCGCGGACCACCGGTGACAGCTCCTGGACAACGATGTCGTAGTGCCCCAGCTCTGTCATCAGCCGGGCGTAGTCCTCGACGGTCGACAGTCTGAGCCCGGTCAGCCGCTCCCGCTCGGCCTGGGCGAACGGCCCCGGCACGCCCTGGAGCGAGGTACCGCGCCACATGTCGAGTGCCCTGCGCAGGTCTCTGGCGGCGGCGTCCGGGGCACGGCCGCGGTCGGTTCTGGCGCGGGCGCACAGGTCGAGGAACCGGGTGCTGTCCAAGTGCGCGGGGGGCAGCCGCAGACAGTAGCCGCCCGTGACACTCGCGAGCACGCCGTCGGTGGCGCGCTGCTGGTGCCCGGGGTCCAACTGCTTGCGCAGCGCGGCGATGTACGTGTGGATGTTCCCGCTCGCGTTGCCGGGCAGATGCTCGCCCCACACCGCGTCCATGAGCTGTTCCTTGGAGACCACACTGCCGGCCAGGCTGGACAGATAGGCGAGTACGGCCTGCCGCAGCGGCGGACCCGCGCTCTGCCGCACCCCGCCGACCTCGACGGTCACGGAACCCAGTATGCCTATCCGCACCGGCGCCGCGGTTCTCGCTGGCTGGACAGCCCTGTACAGATGGTTCACGGACATCCCCCCATCGTCGCGTACGACGCGAGCGGGCGGACGGCACGCACTGCTTACCCGCTGCTTCCCGTACCCCACCGTACGGAAACCGGGTAACCGGTTCGGGAATGAACCGGCCGGCCCCGCCCGGGCCGTTCGCCCCGGCGTGCTCGGTCAAGCACCTGCCAGGACTGGCTGCTACCAGTGTTCGCATCGACGAGCGTACCAGCTCCGGCCGTATTTACTCCTTGGCGCCGTTGAGGGCGGAAAGGATGTGCGGCCAGGCCGCAGCGCCGAGCGCGGCGTCCGGGCCGGGGCCGCCGCCGATGGCGTACACCGGCTCGCCCGCCAGCTCCGGCTCCCCCGGCAACAACGGGTGGTGGCCCGCGCCCGGGTCACTCACCACGGTCACCTCGCCGCCCGACTTCCGTATCCTGCGCTGCAGTTCGTACGCGTACTCCAGTGACGGCCACATCGCGTCCGCCCCGCCGGCCACCAGCACCACCCGGGCCGGTGTTCGCTCCACCGGGATCGCCGCGGCAGCCGCCTGCGCCGCGAACGTCCGGGCGCTGTGCTCGTACAGCGCCCGGAACCCCACGGGACCGGTGCCGTCCTGCCTCGGCAGGTGGGCCGCGTCGTACGGGGTGAACGGCAGCGGCACACCGTGGTGGGACCAGGAGGAACGGAATGGGTACGAGCGCCCGTCCGCGCCCGCACCGAGGTTGGCCCACACCACCGATGTCGGCGCGATCGCCACCACGGCAGCCACCCGCGGGTCGTGCACCGCGAGCAGCAGCGCAGCCTCCGCGCCCTTGGACTCGCCCAGCACGCCAACGCGCCGCGCACCGCGTGCGCACAGCAGGTCCACCGCGGCGGTGAACGTCTCCAGCGGGATCTCGCAGATGCCGGGCGGTTGGCCGGGACCGCCGAACCAGCGGACCGAGAGCGCCGTCAGCCCCTCGGCCGCGAGCAGCCGGCAGCGCTCATCCGCTATCTCCCCACCCGATCCGCCGAGCACCAGCACCGCCCGGCCGGAGCTGCCCGCAGGCTCGGTGAGCACACCCTCCCAGGGTTCGGTGATGGACTGGGTCGTGATCTTCGTTGCGTTGTGCACGACGGCTCCTGACCGGTCGGCGGGCGGGGGAACGGCTACCGGCGGGCGCCTTCAGCGCAGCCCCGGCGGGCGGCGGCGGAACGCCAGCAGGCAGAGCAGGAAGCCGCCGACGCACCAGGCGCCCAGCACCAGCGCGGTACGCCCGTGCTCCCAGCCCCCGGTCGCCTCGGCGGCCCTGAAGGAGTCCGGCAGCAGCGCCGAACGCAAGCCCTGCGCCATCCACTTGAGGGGAAAGAGCGACGCGACGAGCCGGAGAGCGCCCGGCAGCGAGGTGAACACGAAGAACACCCCGGAGATCAACTGCAGGATCAGGTAGGGGATCTGAGTGGCCGGCATCGCCGCCTTCACCGACGAGGTGAGCCGGCTGAACGCGATCCCGGCCAGCGAACAGGCCACCACCCCGAGCACGGTCACCCACACCAGCGTCCACCAGCGCCCGACGGTGGGCGGCAGCGCCACCCCGTAGCCCAGCCGGCCGATCACCAGCAGCAGTACGGTCTCCGCGAGCCCCACCACGACGGCCTGCCCGGTCTTGCCCAGCACATAGCCCGCGGGGGTCAGCGGGGTGGCCGCCAGCCGTTTGAGGGTGCCGTCCTCCCGGTCGGACGCGATGCCCACCGCCAGACTCATGAACGTGGTGGCCACCATGCCGGATGCGATGATCCCGCACACCAGCACGTGGCGCAGCGGTACCCCGGTCCGCCCGACGTTCCCGGTGAACAGCGCGCCGAACACCACCAGCAGCAACAGCGGCAGCGCGAAGGTGAAGAGCACCGCCTGCCAGTTGCGCACATAGCCCTTGAGTTCGACCGCGGCCCGCGACCACCCGGCCCGCAGCACACGCGCGGTCGCCGCCGGCGCCGGTTCGCGCTCCCGGGCCGCGGAGGCGCGCACCACCGTGTCCTGTGTGTGCGTCCTCATGCGGCAACCTCCTCGGCAGGTCCGGTCAGTTCCGCCATCAGTGACAGGTAGCCGGACTCCAGTGTCGGACGGCTCACGCGCAGCCCGGGGACCTCGACAACGGTGAGCTCGGCCGCCCGGTCGAGGACCGCGCGCAGCACGCCGGACGGCTGCGCGGTCCGTATCCGCACCCGGTCGTCCGTCAGCAACTCGACGTCGGTGCCGGACGGCAGGCCCGATGGCGGCAGCAGCCGCTGCCCGGTGAACTCCACCACGCACCGCTGCGACTGGCCGCCCGCCAGCTCCGCGATCGTGCCCTGGGCCACCACCTTCCCGTCGGCCAGCACCGCCCCGCGCGCGGCCAGTTCCTCGACCTCTTCCATGGAGTGGCTGGTGAGGAGCACCGTGGTGCCGTCCTGGCGGGTCAGCTCCCGCACCGCATCCCACACCTGCCGCCTGGCCACCGCGTCCAGACCCGTGGTGGGCTCGTCGAGGAAGAGCAGTTCGGGCCTGCCCACCATGCCCAGCGCGATGTCGACCCGGCGCCGCTGGCCGCCCGACAGCCGGCCTATGCGCCGCCCCGCCACCTCTTCGAGACCGACGTCCCGCAGCAGCGGCGGCACGGGCGCGGCCGCCGGGTACAGCCCGGCGAAGTGCGCCACCGCCTCGTGCACCGTCAGCTCGGACAGGGCGCCGGTCTCCTGCGGCACGACACCGACTCTCCGGCGCCAGCCGGGCCCGGCGTGTCCCGGGTCGTGGCCGAGGACGCTCACCTCGCCCGCGTCTCTCGCCAGGAAACCCCCGAGGATCTCCACCGCGGTGGTCTTGCCCGCGCCGTTCGGTCCGAGCAGCGCGAACACCTCCCCCGCCGTCACCCTCAGGTCCACCCCGCGCAGCGCCGGCCTGCGCCGGTACGCCTTGCGCAGCCGCGCACACTCGATCACCGGTGCGTCCACCGGCTCCTCCATTCCTCGGCTTGTACCCGTGCGTCGGTGGCCGTCAGCCGAGCTTCGGCATGACCTGTGAGGCGAACCGCCGCAGGCTCGGCTCCATCGTGGCCAGCGTCTGGCCGCCGAAGTCCACCTGCCACAGCATCGTGTCGGCGTGCAGCTGCGACGTGAGGTGCTGTGCCCGCTCCACGACCTGCTCGGGGGAGCCGACCACCGCGGTGCCCACACTGCGGAAGTCGTCGATACGCATGGTGCGCAGCGCCTGGCCCATCGCCTCGTACGACGGATAGTCCTTGGATGTGGTGCCGCTCCAGTCCTCCGCCGACTCCGCCCATACGGTCAGGTACTCGCGCAGGAACGGGTCGGCGACGCGGTACGCCTCCTCGTCGGTCTCGGCGACGAACATCGGCACGCTGACCGCGACCCGCGGCACCGCGTCGGTGCCGTGCACCGAGCGGAAGGTCTCCAGGTAGACCTCCACCATCTCGCGGGTGCCGGGCAGCGCGTCCTTGTGCGGCGGTGGCGTCACGAGCAGGCCGAACCCCTGCTCGGCGATCCACGCGAAGCTCTGCCGGGAGCGCACGGCGGCGACCCACACCGGCGGGTGGGGGCGCTGCTCGGGGCGCGGCAGGCTGGTGGCGCGGCGGAAGCCGAAGAACGGCGTCTCCTCGTCGACCGACTCCTCCGTCCACAGGCGGCGGACGGCGTTGACCGTGGCCTGGAACCGGGCGCGCGACTCGTCCATCGGGATGCCGAACACCTCGAACTCGTACGGCAGCCAGGCCCGCGCGAAGCCCACGTCGAGCCGTCCGCCGCTGATGGCGTCGACCATCGCCGTCTGGGCCGCGATCTGCACCGGGTGGTGGAAGGCCGCCTGGATGGCGCCGGTCATCAGCCGGATCGTGCTGGTGCGCGCCGCCACCGCGGACAGGAAGCCCAGCGGGTCGGGACAGTAGCCGCCGTAGTCGCGCAGATAGTGCTCGGTCATCTTGACGTAGTGCAGGCCCTGTTCCTCGGCGATCTGCGAGAGCGTCAGCACCTCCTGAAAGTAGTCGCGCGCCGAGCGGGCCGCGGGGCGGCAGTCGGGCAGCAGCGAAATACCGTGCTTCATCTTGTACCTCCGGTGGTGGTGACATCGGCCGGTCGGCCGGTTGACGAGGGCTCCTGCCGGGAGCGCGCCAGGAGCAGGAAGGTCCACCGCGCGCCCGCCAGCGGCAGGACGAGCGGAACCGACTGGAACAGGGTGGTCTCGACGACCATGGTGAGCAGCGTCGCGACCGGGGCCACCCGGGGGGAGCGCCGGGCGTCCGGCCGGCAGGAGCGCAGTGCGGCGGCCACGAGAGCGAAGGCCCAGCCTGCGGCGGCCCCCGCCCAGCGCGTCGCTCCCGCGACGCCGATACCGAAGACCGCGGCCTGTTCGGCCCAGGCCGCGAGCAGGCCCAGTGCGAGCGGCACACCGGGCGGCAGCGTTCCCGCACCCGGCAGCGCGGACGTCCGGCGCATCCAGGCGCTGCGCTGGAGCGCCGACCACTGCGAGGCCTGCCCGCCGGTGCCCTGCCGGGCGGCGGCCAGCTCGCCGAGCGCGCCGCACGCCAGGGCGCCGCAGGCCAGTTCACCCGCGCCCACGAGCAGCCCGGCCGGCAGCAGCGCCCAGGCGTGACCGGAGAGCCGGAGGGGTGCGCCGAAGTGGCCGGACGGCGCCGCCGCGCACCACACGCCGGCCAGTGCCAGAGCGGCCAGGGGCGTCGCGAACCGCCCCGCCCAGCGCGTCGCGGCCGACGGCGCTGTGCCTCCGCGCGCCGGCAGGGAGGCGGGGACCGCCCAGCACGCCAGCACCAGCAGCGGCGGTACGACGTCGGCGGTCACGTCGCACCCACCGCCCGGGCACGCAGGACGGCCCGGTAGCGCAGCCATGCCCGCAGGTTGAACAGCACATGCCCCAGCACCGCTGCCAGTACGGTGCCGGTCACCGCCACCGCGGCGGTCGCGGCCACCGACAGGGGCAGCTTCGCCAGCACCTGGTTCCAGCCGAAGAACAGGTGCGCGAGCCCGAACGCCAGCACACCGACCGCGAGCGCCGCCAGACACAGCGCCGGCGCGTGCGCGCGGACCGCCAGGTCGTACCAGACGCCCCGGAAGACCGTCTCCTCCACCACGGCCGCCGACAGCGTCCACGCAGGACCGGTCGGCAACCGCCGGTCCTTCGCGCTCGGCCGCCACGAGCCGTCGGCCTCGCGCGCCGGGGCGGCACCGGACGCCTCACGGGTCGGGGCACCGGGGCGGCCGCGTCCGCCCGTACGCAGCCGCCCCAGTGCCCCGAGCACCCACGCGTCGCCCGCCGCCGCCACAGCCAGCACCGCCGCGCCCGCCCCGGCCGCAGCGGCCAGCCGCCAGGCCGGGGACAGGGAGGGCGAGGCGCGCCACAGCACGCCGGGGCCCTGTACGAGCAGCCCGCCGGCGGTGACCGCGGCGCAGAGAACCACGTAGACCGGCAGCATCGGCGTCCCCCGGTCGTCGAGGTAGCGGCTGTGCACGGCCCCCGCCAGATTCAGCGCGGCGAGCGCGCACAGGCCCAGCCCCATCAGCAGGTACAGCCGCAGGTCAGGGGTAAGGGTGAGGGGCATCGTGGTGGAAGCCTCCGTAGGCGGCGAACCGGGGGTGGGCGGCCGGCGGCGCTGCGGGCAGCGGCAGCACCAGGGTGTCGGGCGAGAAGACCCGCACCACGGTGAAACCCAGCGCCCGGACGTCGGTGGTGGTCAGGTCGGCGAAGAACAGGTCCTTGCCGCTGCCCCGGTACGCGTCGACCAGCGCGGCGATCTGTTCCCTGCGCGGCCGGTCGTCGTCCGCCGGCAAGTCGCCCGCCGCGGCCTCGTCGCAGGCGGCGAAGCGGTCCTCGACCACTTTGGCGCCGTCCGCGGCCGCGTAGGTGCCGACGTTGGCCTCCAGGTCGTAGAACTCGTCGCCGCTGGGCCGGTGTTCGCCGGGCCCGTGGTCGATCCGCCGTTCCACGGCCAGCCAGCCGGCCAGCCACCGCACGCCGGCTGCCTCCAGCAGCGCCCGGTACATGGTGTTGACCAGTCTGGTGCCGCTGCCGAGGCCCACCGCGATCTGCGGCACCAGTCCCGGCGGGCGGCGCAGCAGGCAGGCCACCGTGAATCCGGGCAGGTCGGGGTTGGTCAGCAGGTGGAACTCCGGGGCGAGGTCGCCGCGCGGGAACACCTCGCGCACCAGGTTGTCGATGATGCTCGTGCGGCGGTCGCCGGTGATGCGCACGCTGGGGCGGGTGCCGTGCCAGTGGCCGATGGCCGAGTCGATCTGCACCGCCTCCGACAGCGCGGCGGCCAGGGCTGCGTCGGGGTCGGTGTGCGCGGCGGCGCCGGTGGTGACGGCCGGCGCGATCCACGGCTCGCGGTCGGGCGGCGCGTAACCGAGGAAGTACCACTGCGCCGGTATCCACCCGCTGAACCGGCCGAGCAGCGACGGCAGTTGGACCCAGCCGAGTTCCGCTTCCGGGTCGAACCGGTCGAACCAGAAGTCGCCGCTGCCGTGCTGGGCGGCGCTGAACAGCGTCAGCTGCGCTTCGGTGGGGACGTTCTCGCCGGCTGCGGCCAGCTCCCGGTGAGTGGCGTAGCGCACCGGGAAGCGCCCCTCCAGGGGGGCGACGTTGCAGGCGTAGCGTTCAAGGGACTCGGCGAGCACACGGATCTGCGCCTCGAACGGCTCGGTGCCGAAGCCTCCGAGGTGGAAGCTGCCGGCCTTCGGCGCGGGCAGGTCCTGGAGCAGGTGCACCCCGGCCAGGTCGGCGCTTGCGATGAGCATGCGCGCGTCGCTCCTGCTGCGGGTGAGGTGGTCGAGCACCGGCACCACTCCGCACAGCCGGCCGTGCATGCGGCGCCTGAGGGCCTCGGCGCGCTGCATCTCGTCCTGCCGTACCGACAGGGCCATCGGCTCAGACATCCAGCCACGCCCTCGGGTCGTAGTAGAGCGGCGAGTCGTCGCGTTCGACCACGGTGCCGCAGCCCGCGCAGCCGGGCAGCCGAAGCACCTCGTTGTAGGCGATCTCCATTGTCGGCAGGTGGATGCCCAGTGCCTTGTCGATGGTGAAAGCCGTCCCGGTGTGGAGGTAGTTGACGGCCTCCAGGGCCAGGTGCGAGCCGAGCAGCGCGGTGACGGGAGCGGCCGAAGGGCGGCTGCCGAGCCGGGCGGCGCCGCGGGCCAGCGCCTCCTTGTAACGCACGTAGGAGGACTTCTCGCGCAGGTTCATCACCACGCGGGTCTCGAAGCACTCGTAGCAGGCGGACCGGCCCGGCAGCACGGTGGGACCGGCGAAGACGTACGGCCCGTCGACGGCGCCGTGCAGCCAGGTGATGCCCAGCCGGGCGGCGAGCCGGTTGAAGACCTGGAAGCGCTGAGGGTCGATCACCGCGGCGGCCACCACCGCGAACGCTCCTCGCCAGGGCTCGAACTCCGCTTCCAGGGTGCGCAGTTGGAGCCCGTCGTGGAGCACGGCCGGATCGACGGTCGCCAGCCGCCTCACCAACGGGTCGTCGGAGCCGGGGCGCAGCACCGGCAGTCCGTGCCCGTTTCCCATGGCGGCGTGCACGGAATCGGTCAGTGCCGGATCGCCGAGCAGCAGCACCTGCGTGGCCTGCTCGGCCGGTTCCGCGCGGCCGAGCCCGGACACCTCGTCGAGGTAGGCGTCGAGCGCGCTCTCCGGGCCGTCCTGGAGCACCCCCAGGTCCGCGAGGTGGCCGGTCAGGGCCGCTACCTCCTCCGGTGCGACGCCGTGCCGATCGGCGAGTTCCCCGGGGGTGGTGGTGCCGTCCAGGGCCGATACGAGAGCGAACATCTTTCCGCCGCCGCTGTCGTCGGTGACCGTGTACGACTGCATATTCCAAATGCCCGTTCGGAACTCAACGATGTCCGGACTGTGCCCGATCACCGTGACCGATTGACGCACTCGGGGATTTCTGCCCGTCACCGAGAAACCTCCATCCCGGAAAGTGGAGCGAGCTCTGAATTGAATTCCGTGCAGCCCGGCCGCGGTGTCATGCGGGAAGTCCGACGAGGACCGTGTGCAGCAGGGCCTCGAGAACGCCGTCGATGCCGAGTGCGGCGTTCGCCTCGTCGTCGTAGAAACCCGAGAAGTCGGTGGCCGCGAGACGGGCGCCGGTCACCGCGAGATGAATGTTCTGGGACAGCGCGCCGCACTCGTGGAGCACGAAGCGCATGCCGCGCGGCCCGTACTTGCGCATGGCCCGCCACGGGCGCGCCACCAGCAGGACGACAGCGGCGGCCTGCCGGGGGTGTGGTCCGTCCGGGGAGTCCTGCAGCGCGTCGAGCAGTGCGGCCAGTCCCTCGGGGCCCGAGTGCGCTGCCAGCGCGTCACGTTCGGGGAGGTAGCGGTGCACTCCGGCCGGCACGCCTGCCACCCGGGAGGCGGCCACCCACACCTGGACGGGCCGCAGTCCGCCGGCGCTGGGCACCGCGTGGAAGGAGCCGGTCAGCGTCACGCCGTCGGCGGTCTCGACCTCGCCTTCGGCGGTGGGGCCCGCGGCGTGCCGCAGCAGCGCGGCCAGCCGGTCGGCGCCGAGCGGCGCGTCGGCAAAGACACGCTCGCTGCGCCTGCGGTTGATGACTTCGGTCAGCGGTTCGGTGACCGGCTCGGACGGCGGCAGCGCCGTCAGCATGCCGTCCGGCACCTGTTCGGCGCCGTTGTACGCCCAGCACATCGCCAGCGGGTCGGACGAGTAGGCGGAGATGGACAGTTGCGTCTGGCGGTCCCACCGCTTGAGGCGGGAGGAGACCAGGAACTCCTCGGCGACCCGGGGCAGCCTGGGGTCGCCGGCGTTGTCGGCGCGGAAGGAGTGCGTACGCAGTCCCACGCCGTCCGCCTCGGAGGCGCGGGAGCGGCGCGCGGTTGCCAGCACAGCCGCGCGGGAGAGCTGGGGCGAGGCGGAGACCGGGTCGGTCACGGCTGCTCCTTCTTCGAAGGGCGGGCGGAGCCGGGTGCGGGCTGCGGCGTCGGGGCCGTGGGCCCGCACCCGGCGATCACTGGGCTACAGCTCAGCCGCGGCGGCGCACGACGGCGCCACAGCAGGAGGAACAGGCGCCCGGCACGACGACCTCACGGTCGTCGCGGTCCTCGGTGACGGTGGTGGTGGTGAGCTTCATGGTGAACCTCCTCGAATGGTGAACGCCTCGGTAATGGCGCTCGACGGGAAGAACCAGGAACCGCGAGATCGACCGGCCGGGAAATTAATTCCGGCGGGCCGGCAATCCCTGTCGTACTCGGCCGGAAAGGCCATCAGGCGATCCGGCCAAAGCCAGGCAACCACAGCAGGTACCGAAAGAACAACGCCCGTTGGTGCACCGAAAACTGCACCAATGAACAGTGTTAGCAGCGATGGTGAAAGGATTGAATGTCGCTGCGATTACTCTCAAATTCGCCCGCCAGGACATCCCGGCCCGGCGCGCACTCAGGGGCTGTGGCCGGCCGGTGTGCCGCCGGAAGGAGAATTGATGACAAGCAGCGTGAACAGCCCGCCCGCGGACCTTCCCGACGCCCCCTTCGGGCCCGCGTGGGCGGCCGACCCGTACCCCGCCTACGCCCGACTGCGCGAGGAGGGGCCGGTGCGGCGCGTGCACATCCGCGAGGGTCTCGATCCCTGGGTGGTCAGCCGGTACGCGGAGGTCAAGTCGATGCTGGGCGATCCGCGGCTGAGCACCGACCCGGCCGTTGCGGCCGGTCCGGTCCGTGAGGCCATCGGCCGCGGCCGGCCCGAGGAGAAGGTGTCCCTCCTCGGCCGCCACCTGCTGAGCACAGACCCGCCGGAGCACACATCGATGCGCCGGCTGATGTCACGGGCGATGACCCCGCGCCACGCCGCCACCCTCGATGAGCCGATGCGGCGGTGGGCGGCCGAACTGCTGGACGCGGCGGCGGGCCGGGAGCGTTTCGACCTGCTCGCCGACTACGCCGTACCTCTGGCGGTCGAGGTGGGGTGCAGGCTGCTGGGCGTGCCCCAGGAGCTGACAAAACCGTTCCACGCCTGCGCCCGCGCCTTCTCCCGCGCCGAGCTGGACGAGGGCGACGACTTCGCGGAGGCCGCCGACGAACTCGGTGGGCACCTGGTGCCCTGGGTCCTGGGCGCCCGCGAACGGGGCGGCGACGACGGCCTGGTGGCGCTGCTCGCGACGGGCGAGGGCGAGGAGGAACTCGACCCGCACCAGCTTGTCGACGTCGTCTTCCACTTGTTCTTCTCCGGATACGAGTCCAGCGCCTACTTCGTGTGCAACACCGCCCTGCTGCTGCTCACCCACCCCGAGCAGCGTGAACAGGTGCGTGCCAGGCCCGAGTTGATGGAGGCGGTGATCGAGGAGGCGCTGCGCCTTGAGGGTTCGGTGAAGGTGCCGACCTGGCGCTTCGCCAACCAGGACTTCGACCTGGCGGGCGTTCAGGTACGCAGCGGCGACGCGGTGCTCGCGCTGCTGAACTCGGCCGGCCGCGACCCGGACATGGTGGACGACCCCGACAGCTTCCGTCTGGACCGGGGAGCCTGCCCCCATCTGGCGTTCAGCCACGGCATCCACCACTGCCTGGGCGCTGCCGTCGGCCGTCTGGAGGGCCGGGTCGCGCTGTCAGCCCTCTTCGAGCGCTTCCCGGCCGTGCGGCTGGCGGTCCCGGCGGAGGAACTGCAGTGGCGGGACAACCTGATGATGCGAGGCGTCACCGCGCTGCCGGTCGTGCCCGGCCCGGACACGAGCGGTGTGCGATGACCGCGCCCGTACTGCGCTCCACCTGGGTCAACCGGGGCCACGAGGCGTTCCCCGCGGCCATGGCCGACGAGGAGCATGCCGCTCTGACCGAACTGCTCGCGCTGTACAACCCGGTGGGCGGCCCGATCACGAAGGTGTTCACCGAACTCGCCGGGCCGGGGCCGCTGCACAGCAATGTGTCCACCGCCTCGTTCAGCAGCATCGACCGGCTGCTGCGGCGGCTGACGGGTGTGCCGTCGCTCGATCCCGGCACCCAGGACAGCATCAGCGCGGGCGGCAAGGGCTTCACGCTCTTCGACATGTTCGCCTCCAGCGCAGGCGAGACCGTGGAGCGGGTCATCGGGTCGCTGCGCGGCACAGGCGGTGCGGAGCAGCGCTCGGGGACCTACGACGAACTGTGCAGGGCCGGTGTGCCGTGCATGCACCCGGACCGGATCCCCCTGTTCTCCGCCGCCCAGTACGCTCGCCCCGACTTCGTCTACGAGCCGTTCACCACCGGCACGCCGCTCAGCTGGACCCGCGGGTCGCATCTGGTCTCGGGCGAGGAGGTGTGGGTTCCCAGCCAGCTGGTGGAGCTGGTGCACCTGGCGGAACCGGGCGAGGCGTCCATCGGCTACGGCTCGTCCGGTGGCCTGAGCAGTCATGTCACGCGGGAGGCCGCGATCTACCACGGCGTGCGCGAGATCGTGGAGCGTGACGCGCTCAATCTCCGCTGGTACCTGCGGGTGCCGCCGGAGCGGGTCACGGTCACCACCGCGCCGCGCGGCCACCGGCTGCGTACGCTGCTGGCCGAACTGGCGGTCCAGAACGAGCCGGTGGACCTGCTGTACCACTCGCTGGACATCACGGAGATCCCGGTCTTCACCGCGGTGCGGGTGGAGCCGTGGAGGCACCGCTTCGGGTTCTGTGCCGGGGCAGGCGCCGACCTCGACGCGGAGACCGCGCTGAGCGAGGCGATCGGCGAGTTCGGACAGTCCGAGCGCATCCTGCGCTCCTCCTTCCTCGCCCCCGACCGTCCGGTCTCGCAGCTGTTCGCCCGCCAGTTCGATCTGGCCCCGGATGCCCCGCTGTCGGAGATGCTCACCTATGTCCAGTCCCTCGGCTACTACGGCAACCGCGAGCTGCGCGGACTGCTGACCGCACACCGTGGTGCCGGGGACGAGATCGCGCTCGCGGACATCAGCGGGGCGCCGCCGCGCCGTGAGGGCGGGCCGGCCGACGCCGCCAGGCTCGCCGCGCTGTGCGCCGTGCTCGACCGCCACGGCATCGACCCCGTCGTCTTCGACCGCACCCCCGAAGGACTGTCCCACCTGCGGCTGATGCGGGTCTTCGTACCCGAGTTGACGCAGCCGTTCCTGCAGTCCCGACCCATGCTCGGTCACCCCCGGTTCGCGCGGGTGCGCGACTGGTTGGGGGAGCGCTCGCCGCTGACCGGCGAGCCACAGGCGGCTCCGCCGCTGCCGTACCCCTGACCGGTGCCACCACGCGGGTCCGTGGAATGGCCGTACGGACTCCGGCCGGCCCGTCCGGCCGGGGGCGCGTCCGCGCGCTGTCCCCTCACAAGGTTTGACCGACACGATTGGAGTCATGGTCACCATGGACCTGACCACCGAACACGTGCCCACGGAGAAGTGGAGCACCAACCCCGAGAGCCGGGCCATCCTGGCCGCTTCCTGCTGCAGCTCCTCAGTCCTGTGCTGCTGCTGCTGCGGTGTGGCGACCGGTATGAGTGCCGTACAGACCGACCAGGCGGAGCTCGTTCCCGCCGGCCGGTGAACCACCCGTGCGGGTCCCGTCCGGGGCCCGCACGGCTCCGCACCGGCGCATTCGCCGGACCACGCTCCGTCCCCGGCCCGGTATGCCGGGCCCGGACCCAGTCGGCCGACTCGCGGAAGGCACATATGACCCTCTATACGCTCAACCCCCATCTGCGTTTTGTCCGGCGCACCGACGACGAGGTGCTGATCAGCCGCGGCAGCCGCTCTGTCTACGCGGAACTGCTGCGTGACGACGCGGGCGGCGGCATCCTCGCCGACCTGCTGGAACGTCTGCGCACCTGCGCCGGCGAGGACGAACTTGCTTCCTGGGCCCGGGAGTCGGCGCCCGGGGTGTCGCTGGACGTCCCCGCCGTACTCAGCCACCTCGCGCAGCGCGGCATCGTGGTCCCGGCCGGTTCCGACCCGGCCCACACCCATCTGCGCACCGTGTTCCCCGCCTCATCCGCCCCCGACGACGCACTGCGCGATTCGGTGGTCACCGTCATGGGGGACGGCACGCTCGCCGACACCCTGGCCGGCCAGTTGGCCACCTCCGGCGCCACCGAGGCCGGTGCCACGCTCCGCCGTGTACCGGCGCCTGCTCCCGACGACGTACCCGAGGAGCTGTTCACCGGCGCCACCCTCGTGGTCGTCGCCCTCGACAGGCCCGACTCGACGCTGCTGCACGCCCTCAACGACACGGCGCTCCGCGGCAAGACCCCGTGGCTCCCGGTGTACTTCGACGGCGGCGAGGGTGTCATCGGCCCCACCCACGTCCCTGGCGAGAGCGCCTGCCATCTGGAGTTCGAGCTGCTGACCGACTCCTCCGTCGGCTTCACTGGTCACATGCTGGAGCTGCGGCACGCGCGTGACGCGCACGGCCCGGCCGCCACTCCCCCGCCGCACCAGGTGCAGATCGTCTCCGGCCTGGCCGTCGAGGCGGTCGTGGCACACCTGGTCGGCAGCGACCGGATCACCTCCGGCCGCGCCGTGCGGTTCGACTTCGAACGCATGGAAATCGACTACCAGGACGTGATGAGACTGCCGCGCTGTCCTGCCTGCGGGCCGCAGCGGGCGCCCTACCGGAACCCGTTCCTGTGACGGGCCCCGCCCGCCGGCCCACCTCCTCGACGGGAGCGACCATGGAGACCGCCTTCCCCCCGACCGGCCGGGGCGGCGTACCGCTGGACGAGACCCCCGTGTCGGACCCGGCCAAGACGCTGGTACTGCGGCCGTCGCCGTCCGCCACGTACCAGGCCCGGCTGACCGCCCGCACCCCGGACCCCGCGGAGTTCTTCCACGTCAACTCGTCCCTGTCCCCGGCGGGTGCGCACAACGCGCCGCTGGACGACAGCGAGTTCCGCGAGATCCTGGCGTGGTTCCACGGCAGCGCGTTCGCACCGCACGACGACGAGTGGGACCCGCGCGAGGCCGAGGCGGAAGGTGCGGTGCTGCCCGCGGCGGCGGTACGCGACGCCTGGGGCGTGGACCTGCCGGGCTCGCTCGGAGACGACGGCGAAGAACTGCTGTACGGCACCGACCTGATGCTGCTGCTGCACGGGCGGCTCTACCGCTGGTTCCCCGGCAGGGACTGGCTGTTCACCGACTCCCGGCTCGCGGACGACACGGTGGCCGCGATCCACGGCTGCCTGCTGCCGGCCGCCCCGCAGGCCGACGCGCTGCTGTTCGTGGTCGGCGTCGCTCCGCGCTGGACCGCCCTGCAGGGCCCGCGCGGCTACCGCAGGCTGCTGCTGACCGCGGGGCGCCTCACCGACCGGCTGGTGCGCGCGATCGCCGACGCGACCGGCAGCGCCCCGCCCGTGCTGCTGGACTTCTACGACGACCGTATGCACGGGCTGCTCGGCCTCGACGGGCTGGAACGCGCCGTCCAGGCCGTCATCCCGCTGCCGTGGCAGGACCGGGCCGCACACGACGGAGGAAGCAGGCGATGAGTACCACCGACGAACTTGACACCCTGCTGGCCGGGCTCTCGGCCCGCGACCGCGACGCCCTCGCCGCGATGCTGCGCCCGGCTCTGCGCGTACGCGAACGCACCGGCGACCGCGCGGTGCTCGACCTCGTCGCCGTGGCCCACCGGGCGCTCAACGACCCGGCGTCCATGGCGAGCAGGTCGGAGATGCAGGGCGCGCAGACCCCACAGGTGCTGCCGGACCGCGCCGGGCGGGCCGAGGTGTCCTTCCCCGGCGAACTGCCCAAGCTCACCCATCTGTTGCAGGATGTACTCGCGGCCCGCGCCTCCCGCCGCGACTTCGCGGGACGGCCGCTGGCCCTGGAGGACATCGCCGGGCTCCTCAGCCACTCCTACGGCATCCGGGGCACCACGGCCGCCTACAACAGCCCCTCGTTCCCCAGCCGTTACGCCCCGAGCGCCGGCGGGATCCAGTCCACCGACATCTACGTCGTCGTCCACGACGTGGAGGGCGTCGCACCCGGCGCGTATCTCTACGCACCGCAGGACGACGCGCTGCGGCTGGTCAACCGCGGTGACATGCGCCGTCTGCTGGTCGACGCGTGTCCCGACACCGAGTGGATGTACAGCGCGGGGGCGGTGCTGGTGCTCGCGGGGGCGCTGACGCGGGGGCGGTGGAAGTACGGCAACCGAGCCTACTGTTTCGCCCACTTCGACGCTGGATTCGTCGGCGAGAACCTGTACCTCTGCGCCACCTCGCTCGGTCTGCGGGTCTGCGCCGTGGCCGGCTTCGACTCGGACCGGGTGGCCGGGGTACTCGGCCTCGACGGCAAGCAGGACATCCCGCTGCTGCTCATGCCGGTCGGCTCGCGCGCCTGACCGTCCGACCAGCCACGCGGCCCGTGTCTCCCGCGGACACCGGCCGCGTGGCTTCCGCGCGCCCGCTCAGGCCCCGTCCGGGGCGGCCTGCGTGTCCTGGTCCAGCCGGCCCCGCCTCACCAGCACCAGTGACAGCAGGCAGCCGAACAACAGCACCGCGGAGCCGCTGTACTCCGCCACGTGCAGACCGCGCACGAACGACTCGTTGGCCGCGTGTGCCACCGCCGCCGGCAGGTCGCCGCCGCTGAGCCGGGTACCGCCGTTGAGCCGGTCCATGAGCCGGGCGCGCTCGTCAACCGGCAGCCCGAGCGACGTCAGGCGGTGTCCGAGATCGCGGTGCATCGCCGCGGTCAGTGCCGAGCCCAGGGCAGCGACACCGATGACACCGCCCAGCTCCCGCAGTGTGTTGCTGGACGCGGACGCCATGCCCGCTCGGCGGGCCGGGACCCGGGCCAGCGCGGTCGCCGTGATGGGCGTGAGCACCAGACCCATGCCCAGACCGATCACCGGCAGCAGCCACCAGTAGGAGCGGAACGACGCGTCCGAGCCGAACTGCGCCATCGCCGCCATCGCGAAAGCCGAGACCAACAGCCCGGCAGTCATGGGGTACCCGGCGCCGATCCGCCCGGCGATCCAGCCCGCCACGGGTGTCACCGCCGCCACCACCACCATCGCCGGCATGACGACGAGGCCCGCGCCGGTGGCCGACCAGCCCAGCACCTCCTGCAGCCACAGGCTCAGGAAGTACAGCACCGAGAACATGCCCAGGTACAGGAAGAGACCGTTGAGCAGGGCGCCGGTGAACAGCCGGTCCCGGAACATCGCCAGGTCGAGCATCGGGCTCTTCACCTTGAGCTCGACCAGTACGAACAGCGGCAGCGCGACCACGGCCAGCACATAGCCGCCCAGCACGAAGTGGTCGCTCCAGCCGCGCAACGGGCCTTCGATCGTGGAGTAGACCGCCGCGCCGATCACCACCATGCCGAGCAACTGCCCGGCCGGGTCCAGGGTGCGGCCGTCGCGGTCCGACGACTCCGGGATGAGCAGGGCTCCGCCGACGAGCCCGATCAGCGCGATCGGCACATTGAGCCAGAAGACCCAGGTCCATCCGAAGTGGTCCACGATGGGACCGCCGACGATCGGCCCGACTCCGAGGCCGAGGCCGGAGACCCCGGCCCAGATGCCGATGGCCATCGCCCGCTCGCGTTCGTCGGTGTAGATCTGCCGGATGATCGACAGTGTGCCGGGCATGAAGGCCGCGGCTCCCGCGCCCTGCAGCACCCGGCCCGCGATCAGGATGCCGACGTGCCCGGCCAGCGCGCACACGGCGGATCCCGCGCCGAACAGCAGCAGGCCGAACAGGAAGACCTTCCGGCGTCCGAAGAGGTCACCGACCGTGCCCGCGGTCAGCATCAGCGCGGCCAGGCTCAGGCTGTAGCCGTCGACGATCCACTGCAGATCGCTGATGTCGGCCCCCAGATGGTTCTGCATGCTGGGCAGCGCCACATTGACCACGGTATTGTCGAGCATCGCCATGAACAGGGACACGCACAACACGAGCAGCGCCGCCGTGCGGCGCCTGCGGCTCAACGCGGTGCCGGCCGCCGCCGGGGACGCGGCAGCGCTCACGTCGCGGGAGTCAGGATGAACGGTGGGCATGATCACTCCAATGCGTCGGGGAAGAGCTGTGCGCGGCCGGCACCCGGCCGGGCCCTGGTGAGGACGCCGTGGTGACGCGACAGACGTCGGGCGGCTCCACGCGCCGTGCGGTGCCGCTCTCGACGGCGGCGATCATCCGCTGTGCCCGCGAACTCATCGAGGACGACGGGCTGGAGTCGCTGTCGATGCGGCGGCTGGCCGAGCGCCTGGACACCCAGGCCGCCTCGCTGTACCGGCACGTGCACAACAAGGAGGAACTCGTCGACCTGGTGGCCGACTCGCTCTTCGGCGACTTCGAACCATCTCTGGAATACGGCCCCGAGGACGACTGGCGCTCGTATCTGACCCGTGTGGCCACGACCTACCGCTCCTTCCTCCTGGGCCGCAGGGATGCCGAGCGTGTCCTGGCGGGCCGGTTCGCTGTCGGCAAGAACCTCGTACGGCTGATCGAGCCGGTCCTGCAGACGCTGCGGGACGTCGGCCTGAACCAGCGTGACTCCGCGTATGTGCTGTATCTGGTGATCGTCCATGTGCAGGGGTTCGTCCTGCACGAGAAGGCGCCGCTCTCCGCGTCCAACGCGGCGGGGCTCAGCCGGGAGCTGACGCTCACGTCCATCCGGAACATCCTGGAGCACTTCCCGGACGAGGACTTCCCACGGGTCCGCGAAGCGGCGCCCTTCCTGGCCGAACCGGGCCTGGACGCCCGGTTCCGCTACGGTCTCGAACTGCTGCTTGACGGTCTCGCGCTGCAGGTCGGCACGGGCTCCGCCACCAGCTGACGTACCCACGGGCCGGTCCGGCCGGCGCCGCGTCCCGGATGCCCGCGCGGCCGGCGCCGGTGGACGGCGGCGATGGTCAGCGGCGCCATCGCCGGTTCTCCTGCCTTTCACGCTGGGCCTGTTCACGGGCCTGCTGCCGTTCGCGCTGCGCCCGGTCGCGCTCCTCCTCCGCGACTCGGCGCCGTTCGTCGCGCAGGAATTCCTCCTGGCGACGGCGCCCGTCGCGCTCGTCCTGCTCCACCTCACGGCGGGCCCGCTCCTCCGGATCACCCTGCCACGGCCACCTCATGGCGTCCTCCCATGCCAGCGAGAAGGGGACTTTCGGTCCCTGTAGCGCCGAGGTTAGCATCTCTTGCGAACAGTGTTAGCACGTCTGACGCACCCACCGCGCGAATCTGCCCAGGAGGCAGCAATGACCCAGCTGACCGAGTCCTCACAGGCCCAACTCCCGCCGCATGTGCGGCTGATGACCATCGTGGCGGGTAAGTGGATGGCCCAGCCCATCGTCATACTCGCGGAGCTCGACGTCGCGGAGGCGCTCGCGGACGGCCCGCTGGACACCCCGGCCCTCGCCGCGCGGGTCGGCGCCGAAGCCGACGCCCTGGGCCGGATACTGCGCGCTGCCGCCTGCCTGGGCGTGGTGGCGCGCGACCCGGGCGGCGCGGGCTGGCGAATGACCGTGGTCGGGGAGAAACTCCGCGCGGGCGTGCCCAACAGCCTGCGCGACTTCACCCTCTTCATGGGTGATCCGGCGACCATGTCCTCCTTCGCCGCGCTCACCGGCACCATGCGCGGCGAAGGGCCCGCCTTCGACCTCGCACACGGCCGACCGCTGTTCGAACATCTCGCGCACGCCCCTGAGCTGGCCCGCCGCTACCAGGGCGCCTGGGGTCCGCTGACTGCGGAACTCGCCGAAGAGGCCGCCAGGGACTACGACTTCGCCCGCTTCCGGGTCCTGGCCGACATCGGCGGCGGCAACGGCGAACTCCTTTCCGGACTGCTCACCGCGCTCCCCGGCGCACGTGGTGTCCTCGTCGACCGCCCGGACGTGCTGGAGACCGCGCGTGCCCGGTTCGCCGACGACCCCCTGGCGGACCGTGTCGATTTCAGCCCGATCGGCGAACTGCCGACCGACGCCGACGCGTACGTGCTCAAGAACGTCCTGCACTGCTTCACCGACGACGCGTGCGTCGACCTGCTCGCCGACGTCGCCGCCGCGATGAAGGGCCGGCCGCACACCAGGCTGATCCTCGTCGAGGCGGTCATCGCCGAGGACGACCGGTTCGACTGGGCGAAGTTCATCGACATCGAGGTCATGGCGAACAACGGCGGACGGGAGCGGACCGCCGCCGAGTGGCGCGCCCTCCTGACGCGGGCCGGCTTCTCCCTCACCTCGATCACGCCGACCACCCCGCCGCAGAGCATCATCGAGGCGCGGCTCGCCTGAGGCACCGCGGACCGGGCGGCCAGGACTGCGGGAGTCCCGGCGCGGCACTCAGCCGTGACCGGGTCTCCTCTCGGTCACGTCGAAACCACTGAGTACAACATTGCCGGCCTCGTCCCGGCTCGCACCGATGCCAACAAGCACCGCACCGACTATGCCTACGACAGCATCGGCCGCCTCGTGACCGTAACCGCACCCGACGGTGGCACGACGGGCTACACGTACGACCAATGCCCACGGGACCGTCGCAACCGCGTCATACAACGCGAACGGCTGGGCAGAATCGACCAAATCCAGCAGATCCAGCAGGACGGGCAGCTCTACGTCGCTGCGCGGCTTCAGCCCGGTGGGCACGGCCTCCCGCGAGACCTGTGCCGCCGCACCCCGTCCGGACTGCGTAGCCGCAGATCCGGGCGGGGCGGCAGCGGGAACTTCGCTCGACGACCTCACTGCACTGGGGCGTCATCACCGCTTCGTGAACGCGGCGCATCCCTGTTCATGTCAGGCGCCGTCACTCGCCGACCGTGCCCATCTCCGCCATGAAGTCCACCGGATTGCTGTCGAAGCCGCGGAGCATCTCGCGCAGCTCCCAGCCCGCGGATCCGTCCCGGGTGAACTCCGCGACTGTCGCGGCAGTGGCCCCCGCAAGCTGCGCGAAGTCGTCCTCGAGGAGTTCCCGGTACCGCTCGACGACGACCACACCGGGGTTGGCGATCTCGCCGAAGGTGAGAGGCCCGGCGTTCTGGTGAATCGCCACCCCCACCACCACCCGGCCGTAGTCGGACGGGATCCGGTCGAACTCCAGGACCATCACTTCGTCGAAGCCGAGACCCTGGCCGGTCTCGCTGTGCCGGTCCATGGTGATGGTGCCGTCCGGGGAACGGCTCTCGGTGTGGACGACGTACGCCGGCCGCCCCCGGGGGTCATCGGCGGAGTAGACCGCGCCGATGATGTCCAGATGGTGCGGTGCCTCCCCCAGCGGGCTCGGATCCCACCGGAGCCTTACCTCGACCTTGCCCAGTTCGCCGTTCACGCCGTCTTCCCCCTTGCTGCGTCGCCGCGGGAGAACCCCCGCGTGATCAAGTATGGCCGCTGACACTGCTCTTGATGCAAGGCCGGCGCAGGATGGCCGAGGCTCAGAGCCCAGCGGTGCAGCAGCATGACCTGCCCCGAAACACAGTTCGCGGTCCGGAAATGAGGTGACGGGGTCGACGTGTTCATCGACAAGAAACTTCAGGATCTGAGGGCTGAGGTATCGGCCCAGCCCCTGACCAGGTAGAGCTCCCGGTCGATCAGGGTGCGCCCGAGCCGGGAGGGGTAGGACAGGTGCACGTTGATCTGGGAGTTCTCGATCCGTCCCGCAGTGCCGGTGTGCTGCCGCCGCACGCCCGCGCTCCTGGTGCCCTTCTTCCGGTCGCCGGTCTCGTCCGCGATCGGTACCGCGTCGTCGGCGGCCAGGACGGTCAGGCGAGCGCACGAGCACGCGGACACGGTCGCGCGGCGAGTCCGCGTCCCAGGCCGCCTTGGCCAGGAACCCCTGCGACCGGTCCGGGTCTGGAGACCCGGCCGCCTCGGCGAGCTGCCACAGGTCCTTGCGCGGCACCTCGCCCAGCAGCCCGCGCACCATCGCGCGCAGGTCCTCCCGCGAGACCGGACGCGCGAACACGTCGTCCGCCGACGGAGCAACGAGCCAACCGCCGTCACGTCGCGTGAAGAACCGGCAGTAGTCCTAGGCGTTACCCGCCGACGAGGGCTGGTAGAGGTCGTTCAGCTCGTCCGCGTGGTCTTCTTCCTCCTTGAGAATGTCCTCGATGAGCCGGCGGCTCGTGGGGTCGCTCTCGCCGATCCACCGGACGATCTCCGTGTAGGTCTCGATGACGATCCGCTCGGCGACGAAATTCTCCCGGATCATCTCCTGGAGGTCGGTCTCCGCAGGTGTCTCGTACTCCGTGTGGGAGCGGACCACGAGGGTGCCAGGATCCAGGTCGGGGCTCCCGCCCAGCTGGTTGATCCGGTCCGACACGCGCTGGAAATGGTCGAGTTCCTCCGTGGCGTGCTCACGGAACATGTCGGTGACCTGCTCCCGGTGAATGCCCTGCGCCACGATCGCGTTCTGTGTGTAACGCAGATAGCAGACCATTTCGGTGGCGACGACCTGGTTGAGCACCTCGATGAGGCGTTCCAGGTCAGCGGTGTTCGCGGGGGTTACCGGCCCTTTGGTGATGTTTTTCCGAGCCTCTTCGCGGATTCTCGTCACGTCGATGGCGAACTGATTCTTCACGGGGATTCCCATCAGTCATCGAGCACTCAGGAATGGAGTCTTCAAGCGGCCCCGAAAGGATAATCAGCGAACTTCCCGGCTTCGGCCCGACTCGCCCGGCGATCTGCCCCCGCACATCGTTTGCAGGAGAACCACCGCGGCGCCGCGCGCCGGGGAAATACCGCAGCCGGCCTCTGCCTCTGCGGCCGTCCATCCGCTTTGGGACAATTCAGTCGTACGGAGTCCGAAGCGGCCGCCCATACGCTCAGGAGGACGTCGTCATGAGCACCACGGCCACGCGCCGCGAAACAGCCCGCGCGCTGCTCGACACGCACGGGCAGACCTACGCTGCCCAGGCCGGAATCCGGCTCCGGGACACTCCCCAGCCGCTCTACCAGCTCCTCGTGCTCGCCTGTCTCCTCAGTGCCCGCATCCGGGCCTCGGTCGCCGTCGACGCGGCCCGCGAACTGTTCGATGCGGACATGCGCACCCCCCGCCGCATGCAGGACGCCACCTGGCAGCAGCGGGTGGACGCACTGGGCGCCGGCCACTACCGGCGGTACGACGAGAGCACGTCCACCACCCTCGGCAAGGGTGCGGCATTCCTGCGGGAGCGCTACGGCGGCGACCTGCGGCGTCTGCGCGAAGAAGCCGACGGCGACCCGCAACGCATGGCGGAACTCCTGCAGGAGCTGCCCGGGATAGGCCCGGCCGGCGCGGCCATCTTCCTGCGCGAGGTTCAGGGGATCTGGACGGAGCTGGAGCCCTACCTCGACGGAAAGGCGGTCCAGGGCGCTGAGCGCCTCGGGCTGCCCACGGCCCCCGCGCAGCTCGCGAAGCTGGTGTCCGCGCAGCAGCTGGCCGTCTTCGCCGCGGCCCTCGTACGAGCCGCGCTCGACAAATCAGTCGTGGAGGACGTACAGGAGAGGACGGGCGCGGCTGCGCGCAAGCCCCACAGCCGCTGACACCTGCGGTTCAGGGGCCGACCAGGGCGTGATGGACCGCGCCGAGAAAGTCGTCGAGGTCCTTCGGTGTCCGGGACGTCACCAGCGTGTAGCCGCCCTCGGCATCGCTCACCACTGGTTCGTCCACCCATGCCTTGGCCCCCGCGTTACGGATGTCGGTCCGTACGGAGGGATAGGACGTGAGCGTCTTGCCCCGGAGGACATCCGCCTCGACCAGGGCCCAGGGGCCGTGGCAGATCGCGGCGATCGGGCGGCCCGAAGCCGCGAACGCCTTGACCGCGCCGATCGCCTTGTCGTTCAGCCGGAGGTTGTCGGCGTTGATGGTGCCGCCGGGGATCAGCAGCAGCTGGTGGGCGGCCGGATCCACCGTGTCGAAGGTGGCGGTGGGCTGTACGGTCTCGCCGGGATCCTTGTCACCCACCAGAGTCAGAATGGGCTCCGCCGTGGCGGCGGCGACAGTGACGTCGGCGCCGTCCTCACGCAACCGCCTGAGAGGAACGAGCAATTCGTCCTGCTCGACACCGTAATTGGTGACGAGTGCGAGGACGCGGTGACCATTGAGCGGCTTGTCAGCCATGATGCGCCTTCCTTCGTACAATCCGTCGGCCGAAGGGGCCGAGTCCATACGGAGGCCCGGCGCGGACAGCTCCGGGCCTTGTTTCTCATTCTGCCCGTATGCGGCTGAGTACCCCAGTAGACGATCCATTCGGGTTTCCCGCCATGGCTCGCCCGATGCGCCGCGGATTTGACAGTTCGGGCCGCGGTGGGACGGTTGATGGAGCGGGTGGTTCAGCAGGCCGCGTCCGTGGCTCCGGCAGTTCCGGGGCGACGCGCCGGTCGACCGGTCAGCGGGTCGTGGCTGCTGTGTGCCCATACCGAGCAGAAGAGAGGGCGGCGGTCCGCCATGCGGGCAGCAGTGTACGAAGGACCACGGACGGTCACGGTGAAGGACGTACCGGACGCGAGGATCGAGCATCCCTGCGACATCATCGTGAAGATCACCAGTACCAACATCTGCGGCTCCGATCTCCACATGTACGAGGGGCGGACCTCGTTCGAGACCGGGCGCACGCTCGGGCACGAGAACCTGGGGCAGGTCGTGGAGGTGGGGGCGGGCGTCAGCAAGGTCAAGGTCGGCGAGTACGTCGTCCTCCCGTTCAACATCGCCTGTGGTTTCTGCAAACAGTGCGAGAAGGGACTGACTAACTACTGCCTGACCATGCAGCCGGAACCCGCCAAGGCGGGGGCCGCGTACGGATTCGCGGAGATGGGTCCGTACCAGGGCGGACAGGCCGAGCTGCTGCGGGTCCCGTACGGCGACTTCAACGCCCTGCGGCTGGGCGAGGACGCGGCCGAGCGGCAGGTGGACTATGTGATGCTCGCCGACATCTTTCCCACCGGCTACCACGCCACCGAGATGGCGGATGTGAAGCCCGGCGACCAGACCATCGTCTACGGGGCCGGCCCTGTCGGTCTGATGGCCGCCTACTCGGCGCTCCTCAAGGGCGCCGGGCGCGTGTGGGTCGCCGACCACCAGCCCGACCGGCTGCGCATCGCGGAGGAGATCGGGGCCATCCCGATCGATACGGGCCGCGAAGACCCGGCCGAAGTGGTCAAGGAAGCGACACTCGGACTGGGCGCCGACAACGGCTGCGAGTGCGTCGGCTACCAGGCCCACGATCCCCACGGCAAGGAGGACGCGGCCCTCACCCTCAACGGCCTGATCGACGCCGTGCGGTTCACCGGATCGCTGGGTGTGGTCGGGGTGTTCCTGCCGGAGGATCCGGGCGGCGCCGAAGCCCAGGGAGAACTCGAAGGACAGGGCAAGGTGGCCTTCGACTACGGCCTGATGTGGTTCAAGGGCCAGCGGATGGGCACCGGCCAGGCACCCGTCAAGCGTTACAACCGCGCCCTGCGCGACCTCATCGCGGGAGGGAAGGCCGAGCCGAGCTTCCTGGTCTCCCACGAACTCGACCTCGGCGAGGCGTCCACCGCGTACGAGAAGTTCGACGCGCGTGAGGACGGGTGGACCAAGGTCGTGCTCCATCCGGGCGGGCCTTCCGCCTGACCCTCGGGCGCGCTCCCGCCGCTCCCGACGGACCGGACCGCGCGGGGCCGCTGACGAGGAGGCCATGCCTGAGAGGGCCACTGATAAACTGGCGGTCACGCTTCGAAAACCGTTGGGGCCCGTACCGAGGGGTACGGGCCCCGGCGCGTTCCGGGCGCCAGACCGAGGAAGGTTCCCCCATGAACGCGAAGCCGCCGGCCCCGAAGGGCGAACTCACCACGCCGCAGGGGGCCGCCCGCAGCCTGCCGCCCGTCGAGTCCTTCGACGCACTCGGGCTGCCGCCGGAGCTGACGGCGACGCTGGCCCGCCTCGGTGTGACGGAGCCCTTCCCGATCCAGGCGGCGACCCTGCCCAACGCGCTGGCCGGCCGTGATGTCCTCGGCCGTGCCCGGACCGGCTCGGGCAAGACGCTTGCCTTCGGGCTTGCGCTGCTGGCGCGGACGGCGGACGCGCGAGCGGAGTCGAAGTGCCCGCTCGCACTGGTCCTGGTGCCGACCCGGGAGCTCGCACAGCAGGTGAGCGACGCGCTGGCACCCTACGCGCGGGCGCTGGACGTGCGGCTGGCGACGGTGGTGGGCGGGCTGGCGATCAACCGGCAGGCGGCGGTGCTGCGGACCGGAGCCGAAGTGGTCGTCGCGACACCGGGGCGGCTCGCCGACCTCGTATCGCGTCGGTCCTGCGATCTGCGGCAGGTGCGGATCACGGTGCTGGACGAGGCGGACCAGATGTGTGACCTGGGGTTCCTGCCGCAGGTCTCGGACATCCTGGACCAGGTGCGCCCGGACGGGCAGCGGCTGCTGTTCTCGGCCACGCTCGACCGCAATGTCGACCAGCTGGTGCGGAACTATCTGCACGAGCCGGTCGTGACCTCGCTCGACCGGGTGGCGGGCTCGGTCACCACGATGGAACACCATGTGCTGAACATCCACCCCGCCGACAAGTACGCGACCGCGACCGAGATCGCCGCGCGGGACGGCCGGGTCCTGATGTTCCTGGACACCAAGGCCGGTGTCGACCAGTTCACCCGGCACCTGCGGGCCAGCGGCGTACGGGCCGCCGGCCTGCACAGCGGGAAGTCGCAGCCCCAGCGCACACACACGCTCGCGCAGTTCAAGGACGGTGAGATCACCGTGCTGGTGGCCACCAATGTCGCGGCGCGCGGCATCCACATCGAGGCGCTCGACCTCGTCGTCAACGTGGACCCGCCTGCCGACGCCAAGGACTACCTGCACCGTGGCGGGCGTACGGCTCGCGCCGGGGAGTCCGGGAACGTGGTCACGCTGGTCACCCCGAACCAGCGGCGGGACGTGAACCAGATCATGACCGAGGCCCGGATCCGGCCGACTGTCACCCAGGTGCGCTCCGGCGAGGAGAAGCTGACCGCCATCACCGGGGCGAAGCGCCCGCCGATCGAGGGGAAGGGCGGCGGCAACGCCCCCTTCCGCGGCATCGGCACGCGTCCGGGCCGGGCCAAGGAGTCCCGCAGAACGGCCGACGCCCGCAAGACGGCGGAAGCACGCGCGGCGGCCCGGGTACGCAAGGGCCGCTGACCCGGACGGCCTGCCCGGGAGGGGCCTGGCGCCACGCCGCCGCCTCGTGCGGGAGGCCGCCGCCCGTTCACCCGTGGGGCCTCGCTCCCGCGAAGCCCCACCACCCCCATCACCGGATCAGACGGTGAGGACGAGCTTGCCCCGGAGGTGACCGCGGTCGAGCAGCCGGTGCGCGTCGGCGACACGCTCGAAGGGGAACGTCTCCTGTACGTGGACCCGGAGCCTGCCCCGTTCGACAAGGTCGACGAGACCTCGCAGCGCGACCGGATCGGGGTCGACCGCGATACCGCTGAACCGCATACCGGCCGCCGCGAACCTGGCGGCGAGCTCCGCATCGCCCTCGGCGACCGCCGTCACCAAGTGACCACCGGGGCGGAGCACTTCGAGCGACCGCTCGACGGTGTCGCCGCCGATCGTGTCGAGCACGACGTCGATGTCACGGACCACATCGGTGAAGTCGACCGCCGTGTAGTCGATCACCTCGTCGGCGCCGAGCTCCTCGACGAATGCCCGCTTGCTCCCGCCCGCGGTCGCGATCACATGCGCGCCGAGCGCTTTCGCGATCTGGACCGCGACATGGCCGACACCGCCGCCACCGGCGTGGACCAGGACCCGGTCGCCCTCCTTCACGCCGCCGAGGTCGACGAGCCCCTGCCACGCCGTCAGCCCGACGATCGGCAGCGCCGCCGCCTCGACGTGCGAGAGCGACGCCGGCTTGCGTACCAGGTGCAGCGCCGGGGCCGCGACGACCTCGGCGTACGCGTTCGCCGCCCGCGGGAACAGCGGCATCCCGAACACCTCGTCGCCGGGCCTGAACCGATACGTCAGTGACCCCTCGGTGACCACGCCGCTGATGTCCCAGCCGAGGACGAACGGCGGCCGGCCGAGCACCGGAGGGAACTCGCCGGAGCGCAGAAGCGCCTCCACCGGGTTCAGCCCGATCGCCTTGACACGGACGAGTACCTCGGTCGGAAGGGGCTGGGGCTCGGGCGCGTCCACGATGGTGAGCACCTCGGGGCCGCCGAGCGTCTGCTGGGTGATGACTCGCATGACTCTCCTGGCTCGGGAAAGGGGATGGACCCAGGCTAGGTTTCCGAAAGGAACCAGCAGGTACCTTGGCGCCATGAGCGGTTTCGGTCCCGGTGATTGCTTCCTCGCCGACTGTCCGGCACGTCTGACGGTCGAGCTCATCGCCGACAAGTGGACGGCGGTCGTGCTCTACGGCCTCAGCAGGGGCCCGGTGCGCCATGGCGAACTGATCGGTCTGATCGGCGGCATCTCCCGCAAGGTGCTCACCCAGACCCTCCGACGGCTGGAAGCGCACGGGCTGATCCGCCGCCACGCCTACGCCGAGGCGCCGCCCCGTGTCGAGTACGAGCTGACACCGCTCGGGGCGACGCTGATCGATCCGATCCACATGCTGACCGAGTGGGCGAGGGCCAACGGCGACGCGGTGCTCGAAGCGCTCGACGGCGGGCCCGAGCCGGTCCCCCCTCGCGACTGACGCCATCGCCGGGGGCCGTCCGGTGGGCGGTCAGCGGGCGAGCCGGGGGAAGAGGACTTCGGCGCTGCCGCGGTTGATCGCCTCGGCCTGGCCGGGGGTGAAGTCGGGGTAGGTCTCCAGGAAGTGGTTGTAGTAACTGCCCGCGTCCTGCGGGGCGAAGGGCCAGTCGCTGCCGTAGAGGACGTGGCCCGGCTCGGCGAAGGCGAGCAGCGAGGGCAGGGCGCTGGGGCTGGCGGCCAGCGCGGTGTCGAAGTAGAAGCGCTTGAGGTCCTTGAGCATGTCATCGGCGGTGCGGCCGGTGTCGACCACGGTCGAGGTCAGACCGGAGAACCGGTAGGCGGCGTAGGGCAGGAAGCCGCCGCCGTGCGACAGGATCACCTTGACGTCCGGGTGCCGGCTCATGACTCCGTTGAGGACCATGTTCACCGCGGTACGGGTGGTGTCGAAGATGTAGTCGGCCAGCGGGGCCGGGGTTCCGGGGAGCAGTGCCATCGGGGGCTGCGCCGGGTGGATGAACACGGTCGCCTTCCGCCGGTCCAGCTCGGCCCAGAGCGCGTCGAAGTCCGGGTCGCCGAGGTAGCGGCCCCGGGCGTTGGACATGAGGACCACACCGTCCGCGCCCAGGGTGTCCAGTGCGTAGGCGGTCTCGTCCAGGGCGCCGTCCACGTCCGGCAGGGGGACGGAGGCGAAGGAGCCGATCCGGGCCGGGTGGTCCTTGACCATCTCGGCGCCGTACTCGTTGACGGCGCGGGCCAGGGCGCGGGCGGCGGCCGGGTCGTCGTCGAGGCGGACGCCGGGCGCCGTGACGGACAGGATGCCGGTCGCGATGCCCTGCTGGTCCATCATCGCGATCGCGTCGGCCGCACTCCAGGCCGGGATGGCCCAGCCACCCGAGTCCATGCCGCGGGATTCCAGGGCATCCGCCCAGACGGGCGGAACGATGTGCTGGTGGACGTCTATGCGTGCGGGGAAGCTCACTTCCTCTGCCCTCCTAAACACTAGTAAGCTAACCAATTTCTTCAGTAAGGTAACAGTCATGGACAGAGGAAGCAACGGAGCCCCGAACGCGAGCGCCGCGCCGGACGCCGGGGTGGAAGAGCTGGCGCACGCGGCGGACGTGCTCTTCTACGCGATGCGCCGCGCCCGCTCGGTGGCGGGCCAGGCGGGCCCGGACCTGACCCTCGCACAGCTGGCCCTCATCGACCCGCTGGCCGCGGCGAGCGAACTGCCCGTGGGGCAGCTCGCCGCCGCGGCCGATGTCAGCGTCCCCACGGCGACCCGGATGCTGCAGCAGCTGGAGGGCAAGGGCAGCGTGATCCGCCGCCGCTCCCCCACCGACGAACGCCGCGTCCTGGTCAGCCTGACCGAGGAGGGGGCCCGCCAGCTCAGCGCCGTCCGCGCGCGGCTCCGTGAACGCCAGGCACGTACCCTCGCCGGCTTCCCGCCGGAGGAACGGGCCCAGCTCACCCGCCAGTTGCACCGCCTGGCCGCGGCCATCAACGCCCTCGACGCTTGAGGCGGACGTCCGCCGAGCGCGGTGCGGCTACCGCTTCCGCCGCCACAGCACGGCCGACCCCGCGATGACCACGCACCCGCCGAGCACACAGGCGACGACGAGGCCCGTCCCCGGGCCTGAGCCGGCCTCGGCGGGCACCGGTCCGAACGGGTCGAAGGTGCCCGTGTTGTTCGCGGCGTCCGGATCGGCGTGGTCCGCCCCCGTGTCACCGATCCTGAGCGCGGCCTTCGCCAGTCCGCTCCCCGCGGCCTCACCGTGGCCCATTCCCTCGCCCTTGCGCACCTCGAAGTCGAGGGTGGACGAACCGCCGGGCGCGGCCGCGTTCAGCGGGCAGGTGTAGGTGGACTCGTGGTGCCGGCAGACCGGCTCGAACTCGTCCTCGTCGATCTCCTCCATCGGCTCCTTGCGTACGTCGGTGCCGTCCGGCAGCGTCAGGACGAGTGTGGCGCCCCCGCCGCCGTTCGCCTCCTGCGCGTCGCCCATGCCGTCGTTGCGTAGTCCCACCTTCAGACGGCGGCCGCCGCCCTCCGCGGCGGAGAGCTCCGAAAGGACCGCGTAGTCAGGGTGGTTGGCGATGCGTACCTTCGTCCAGACGTCCTTCGCCTCGCTGTACTTCTCGCTCCCGCCGCGCGCCTTACCCACCTGCGGGACGAGTGCGGCGCCGGTGCCCCTGCGTGAGGTGCCCGACGGGGTGGGCTCCGCCGTGGAGCGGGAGGAACCGTCGAGGCCCCCGTTGTCGGCGCCGCTGCCCAGGAGCGCGACGGTGGCCCGGAAGGAGGAGTACATCAGGGTGCGCGAGGTTCCGAGGACGAGCCAGTCGCCGACGTGTGCCTCATCGCCGGGTTCGAGGCGTGCTCCGGGGAAGCGGCACAGCACGGTGGTCGCGCCGCCGTGGGACAGGTAGTCGCACGACCGTGAGCGGCGCACCGGGGCCAGACCCTCGTCGACCGTCGCGGTGACGGTGAAGCCGTCCGCGGGCAGCTCCCCGGTGTTGCGGACGCCGAGCGTGACCGCGTGCTCCTTGCCCGGGTCCACGCGGAGGGTGTCCTGCTCGCGCAGGGCGAGGACGGGGCCGCCGACCTCGACGCGGGTCGTCACCCGGCTCACCTTCCCCTTCGCGTCACGGAAACTGACGTGCAGTTCGCCCTTGTCCCCCGGCTTGCTCGCGGGCGCCGCGTGCGGCAGTGCACCGGCCGCGTCGGTCCAGCTGTCGTACGCCTCGCCGACATGGCACACGATCCTCAGGTCCGTCCCCGAGCAGCCGTTGCCGTACTTCTTGAGTCGCAGTACGTCGGAGGAGTCCGTGACATCCATGGTGAGCGTCGACCCGTTCTCCTCACCGCGCGGCGCTCCCCTGTCGTACCTGATGAGGATGTGCTTCTCGCGGTCGGGGCGCGGCTTTCCGCCGTAGGGGGCGATACGGAACGACGCGGGCGCCGTGAGCCCTTGCGCGTCCGAGCTCGCGTCGGCGAGGGCCGTACTCGGCGGGAGTACACCCGAGCCGAGCAGCGCGAGGACGCCGACGAGCAGGCCCCGGACGAGCCGGGAATCCCTCAGGCGGGACAGGCGCGACAGGTGAGGCAGGTGGGACGCAAGGGCGCGAGGGCGCGGGACAACAGCTTCTGCGGCGGCCATCGCTCCAGTCGAACAGTCCACGCGCACGCCCAGGACACCCTGGGATGACGGAACAACAACGGTTCCGTTCTCACGGTTCCGTGCTCATGGCTCCGCGCTCATGGCTCCGCGCTCACGGTCCGGAAACGCTCGGTATCGCCGGGCGGGATCACCTGGCCTCGACACCCCTCGCCGACAGGGGCGCCCAGGTGTAGCGGACGCGGACACCCTGGTCGCGGAGCCAGGCGGCCTCGCGATGGCGGAGTTCGCGCGCGGACTCCGGGGCGATGGCGCTGGGCCAGCGGACGAGTACCGCGGTGACGTGGCCCGTCTGTGCCAGCTGTCTCACCCGCCGCCACCCGCCGCGCCGGGCCGGGTCGGGCTCACCGTAGGTGTCGGTGACGACCTCGGCGATCGTCAGTCCGTGCTCCCGGGCGAACGTCTGGCCTTCCGTCTGCGCGCGCTGCGTGGCTTCCCCGCGCGCACCGCGGGCCCGGTCGGCGCATACGTACAGCACGACGGGAGAAGCCGTTTCACCGTGGGGGGTCATGGGCGCCTTCTGGAGAGAGATCGGGGAGGAGGGGTTCCTCACCGCGCGAAGGGGACGCAGCGAGCCCGTACGGTCGCTGCCGGCAAAGCCGTCGTGTTCGGTGTCGTCCCGTGCCCAGGACATCAGCAGGCGGCCGTCAACTCGGCCCAGACGACCTTGCCTTCGGCCCGCGTCGAGCGTGCGCAGCCCCAGCTGTCCGCGATTTGCTGGACGAGGAGCAGCCCCCGCCCGTTCTCCTCGCCCGGGCCCGCGCGATGCTCGGGCGGACCGACCGGAGTGCTGCACTCGTCGTGGAGCTCGATACGCAGACGCCGCTCGTCGCCCGTCAGCGTGAGGCCGCACAGGACACGGCCGCCGGCGGTGTGCAGTACGGCGTTCGTGATCAGCTCGGAGACCAGCAGCACCGCGTCGCAGCAGGTGTCCCCCGGCAGCTCCCACGCCCGGAGCCGGTCGCGCACGGTGTCGCGGGCCGATCTGGCGCTGGTACAGAGAGCGGGCAGACCGAACCAGTACTCCCGGCGCGGCACCGTCCGGGCTAACGCGAGGGCCGGGGCTGAGGGCGTGGACAGAATCACGGATGTCGCCTTCCAGCGCCTGCCGGGGGGACGGGCGCGGTGAGGGGATGCGGGGTGCAACTCGAGCAGTGAGAGGCGCATGCCGAGGCAAACACCCGGCGGCGGGGCACCGACGACGCCATCGGCATCACGCTCCCCCTCCGGGCCGAATCCTGCGCCAGAACTGTGACTTGACCGCTCACACAGCCACTATGCGCGTGATCGGACTCACCCTGCAACCGACTCCCTGATAATTTCAGCAGCACGGGTATCAGTATGGCTTCCGCATCAAGTCGGTGTCAGAATGGGAGCCTTGATAGATCCTCAGGAGGTTGGGCGTGAGCGAAGCCCGTTCCGGCAGCACCAGCGCGCCGACGGTCCTGCGCATGATCCTCGGCCGCCGGCTGCAGGAAATGCGGATCGGCGCCGGTGCCTCGCTGGAGGACGCGGCAAAGGCGCTGCGCGTGAAGACCCTGACGATCCGCCGGCTGGAGAAGGCCGAGGTCGCGCTGAAGCCTCTCTACGTGGAGAAGCTCCTGGAGACCTTCGGCGCCGACCGCCAGGAGATCGACGAGTTCGTCGACCTGGCCGAGCAGGCCAACAAGCCCGGCTGGTGGCACTCCTATCGCGATGCGGTCCCCAGCTGGTTCACCGCCTACGTCAGCCTGGAAGCAGGCGCCAAGACCCTCCGTACGTACGAGCCCCAGTACGTCACCGGCCTTCTGCAGACCCCCGACTACGCGCACGCCGTACTGCGCGGCGGGCTGCCGAACGGCAGTGAGGAAGAGCTCACCCGCCGCGTGGAGCTGCGGCTGCGCCGCCAGAGCCTGCTGGAGCGGGAGGACGCTCCCACGCTGTGGGTGGTCATGGAGGAAGCCGTCCTGCACCGGACGGTGGGCAGCCCCGAGGTGATGCGGGAGCAGCTGGAGCGGCTCCTGGACATAACCGAACTTCCGCACGTCAGTCTCGACATCGTGCCCTTCACGGCGGGTGCGCACATCGGAGCGTGCGCACCTTTCACGTATTTCCGCTTCGAGGAACCCGAGCTGCCGGACATCGTCTACAGCGAACTCCTGTCCGCCGCCGTCTATCTCGACCAGCGCGCGGACGTCGTCTCCCATCTCGAGGCGCACTCCCGTATGTCGCTGCAGACGTCGTCCGACGACAGCAAGGCGCTCTTGAACCGCATGCGCAAGGAGTACTCATGACGGTCACCGACGTCAGCATCTACAACGGCATGCCGGCGCGCGAGCTCGGGGAACAGGGCTGGGAACGCCCGTGGAGCGGGCCGAACGGCGGCCAGTGCGTCGAGACGAAGCAACTCACGGACGGCCGTGTGGCCGTCCGGCAGTCGACCGACCCGGCCGGGCCGGCGCTGATCTACACGCCGGAGGAGATCGGCGCCTTCGTCCGCGGGGTCAAGGAGGGTCTGGCCGATCACCTGGCCGCCGGGTGAACCGACGGCGGGCAAGAAGGGGACAAGGACACCGACACCGGTCCCGTACCTGGCTTCCGGGCCGACAGACAGACAGATGAAGGGGAGAACATGACCACCAGGCAGGCCGGCCGGGATCTCGACACGAGCAGGGCGCACTCGGCCCGGATGTACGACTACTTCCTCGGTGGCAAGGACCACTTCGAAGTCGACAAGGAAGCGGCCCTGGTCGCCGCCGAGGCCCACCCCGGTCTCTACGTGACCGCCCGCGAGAACCGGGCGTTCATGCAGCGGGCCACCAAGGTGCTGGCGCAGGAGCACGGCATCCGCCAGTGGCTCGACATCGGCACGGGTATCCCCACCGAGCCGAACCTGCACCAGATCGCCCAGTCCGTGGTGCCCGAGGCCCGCGTCGTGTACGCCGACAACGACCCGCTCGTCCTCAAGTACGCCGAACGCCTGATGCGCAGTACGACACAGGGGCGCACGGCCTATGTCGAGGCCGACGCCACCGACCCCGACGCGCTGATGAGCGCCGTGGAGGACTCGGGCGTCCTGGACTTCGACCAGCCCATCGCGCTCTCCCTCAACGCGCTGATGCACTTCATCACCGACCCGCACGACCCGTACAGCATCGTCCGCCGACTGCTCGACCCGCTCCCGGCGGGCAGCGCGCTCGCCATGAACCACTGCACGCCGGACTTCGACCCCGAGACCTGGAACCATGTCGCGGAGGTCTACACCAACTCCGGGACGCCGGTGAAGTTCCGTTCGCACAGCGACGTCGGCCGCTTCTTCGACGGGCTCGACCTGATCGAACCCGGCATCTGCTGCTGCCACCGCTGGCGCGCCGCCGATCCCGCCCCGGGCGAGCCGGAGATCGCGGACGCCCAGATCAGTCTGCTGGCGGGCGTGGGCATCAAACGCTAGCCGGAACGGCCGGACTCCCGACCGGCCAGCAGGCTCGGGCCCCGGCTGGGTGCTGACCGAGCGCCAAGGCCGAGCGCCGGCACGCCCTGGCGGTGAGGCCAGGGCCGGCCTCACCGCCGGGCGCCCCCTCAGAAGCCCGCTCCCGGCCGGGACACGTCCGGGCTGTCGGCGTTCCCGCCTCCTGCCGGACGCGGGCCATGGGCTCCGCCGCATGAACATTCTCTTCATCACGAGTACGGCGGTCGTCGTCGCCGACCCGCCGCAGAGCCGCAGACTCTTCGTCGAAGCCCTCGGCCTCCCGCTGGAGGGTGAGGGCGACGGCTACTACTCCAGCGGGAGCATCCCGGGCAGCAAGCACTTCGGTGTGTGGCCGCTCTCGCAGGCGGCCGAGGCGTGCTTCGGCACACCGACGTGGCCCGCCGACCGGGTGATCCCCCAGGCCTCGATCGAGGTCGAGGACGCGGACGCTGTCGCAGCGGCCGGTGACGAGCTTGAGCGCGCGGGCTTCGCATCGCTGCATCCAGCCCGTACGGAGCCGTGGGGGCAGACAGTGACGCGGGTCCTCACGGACGACGGCTTGATCGTCGGCATCTCCTGTGCTCCCGTGCTGCATGACGGACCGCACGACGACGCTTCGGCCTGAGCGCCCTGTCGTGCCCCGCACCGTTCGTCAGCGGCTCAGCTCACGAACTCCCCTTCTCCGTAGCGCACTTCGACCGTGTTCCAGTCGACACCCAGATCCTTCGTGAACTTCTCGGCCGGCGACAGATCCGCCCGCGGGACGACCAGGACGAGCCGTCCGTCAAGGGTGACCGAACCGCCTCCAAGCTTGTCGCGGGCCTCGGGGTTCGCCACCAGCGCGTCATGCAGACGAGTGGCGCTGACGCCGGAAGCCTGGATCTCGGCCGCGTCGGTCTCCGGAGAGGTACGCGGCAGACAGCGGAAGGTCAGCACCGACTCCTGGTGGTACTGCTTGGCGATGACGCCCGCGATGTGGTGCAGCCCGTCCCTGCCGACCCTGTTGATGTCGAACTCACGGGAACGCTCGTAGGTGGCCTGCTTGAGGTCGCCGGACCAGAAGATGCCGTCGAGCAGCTCCGAGGCGCCGGGCCGTGCCCCGTTGGCGTGGATGATCCCGCGCACCTCGTGGTCAAAACGCGTCAGACGGGTCCTGAGCCGGGGGTCGGCCGGATCCGTGATGATCGCGGTGTTGTTCGTGGCGAAGACCTCCCCCGCCGGACACCCATGGTCTGCCGCGCTCGCCGGTGCGCCTCCCGCGCCCGCGACGCCGAGCGTCAGGGCGGAGACGGTGATCAGAACGCGCAACTGCCGCAATGCGGTGGCTTTTCTCATACGGTGATCAACGATCGCCGGCAGAGTCCGTTGCGCCCGCCGCGACACCCTGGGCGCCACCACCCGGCGCGGCGCGTCGCCTCCGGGAAACGGGAGGGTGGCTCACGTCGGTCCATATGCTCGGCGGCATGACTATTCAGCGAATGGACAACGTCGGCATCGTTGTTGACGATCTCGAAGCGGCTGTCGCGTTCTTCACCGAACTCGGCATGGAGCTGGAAGGCAGAGGACAGATCGAAGGCGTCTGGGCGGACCGGACCCTCGGACTCGACGGCCTCCGGAGCGACATCGCCATGATGCGGACCCCGGACGGCCACAGCAAGCTGGAGCTGTCCACGTACCACTCCCCGGCCGCGTCCGCCGCCGAGCCGGCGAACCCGCCGCCCAACACGCTGGGCCTGCATCGCGTCATGTTCGCCGTCGACGACATCGACGCCACCCTCGCCCGTCTGCGCCCCCACGGTGCCGAACTCCTCGGCGAGGTGGCGCAGTACGAGAACTTCTACCGGCTCTGCTACCTCCGCGGCCCGGCGGGCATCCTCGTCGCCCTGGCCGAACAGATCGGCTGACTGCGGGAAGGAAGAGGAACCGGCGGTATCCACGGCGGCCACTGAGCCGGTCGGCGCAGAGCCGGGCTTCCCGGGCCGCCGTCGCCCGGTCAGCCCGGCTTGACCGCCAGCGTCGCGAAGTAGTTCGACATGTACTGAGCGGATGCGTTGGATTGGTGCGGCGCTTCCGCGAATCCGGTGATGACGAACCCCGCGGCGAGTTGCCCGCCGATCTGGTCGGTGAGGGTGTGGCTGTATTCGAGAGGGGCATCCGCGCCGAACTTCGTGGCGCGTTCCTCGGCGGTGTACTGCGTGACATCGCTGTAGGGCAGCTTGTGTACGACGACGAGCTCGCCGCGCTCGTCGAGTGCCTCGTGGTCGAACAAGTACCCATCAGGGTTGAGGAAGCCCGCGAGCAGCTTTCCGCCCGGTCGCAGGGTGCGGAAGCACTCACGCCACACCGCTGCCAGGTCCGGTACGAACAGGTTGGAGATCGGATGGAATACGACGTCGAACGTCGCGTCGCCGAAGGCGCTGAGGTCGCGCATGTCGCCCAGCACGGTGCGCAGTTCGAGTCCGTCGCGCGCCGCCACCATCCGGTCCTGGCCGAGCTGGCGGGGTGAGTTGTCGAATACGGTGACCCGCGCCCCCGCGGCGGCGAGGATCGGCCCCTGCTGGCCGCCGCCGGAGGCCAGGCACAACACGTCCTTGCCGGTCAGGTCCGACGGCAGCCAGGAGCGGTCGACCGGCTCACGCCCGATGAGAACGATCGACCAGTCGCCCGTGCGGGCGCGCTCGACGTCCTCAGCACTCACCGCCCTCGTCCACTCGTTGCCCTCCTGGACACACTTGTCCCAGGCCGCCCGATTGTGGGCAATGGGGTCGACACCCATGTCCTGCACGTCCAACTCCCTGCTCCAGCCAGGCGGACACCTGCGGTAACGACAGTTCGGTGCCGCCAGCCAACACCGTTGCGGGGCGCGGGCTCAACCAAATTTGCGGGCATCCAGATGCGCACGGGTCCGAGCGTCAGCCGTCACTCGGTGTGCTGGCCTCGGCCCCGGACGGCGTACACCGTCCGCCCGCCCGTAGCGGGCGGACGCGCCGCCTACGGTGTGGCGCCCACCGTCTCACTCGTCCACGCCGCGCGCAGCGCCTTCTTGTCCACCTTGCCGACCTTCGTCGTCGGCAGCCGGTCGAGCAGGACCGTCTTGCGGGGTGTGTACAGCTCTCCCAGTTCGGCGGTCACCGCAGCGCCGACCTTGTCCGGGTCGATGTCGGCGTCCTCGGCCGTGGCCAGGAAGATCTGTACGGCCTCGCCGTACTCCGCGTCGGGGACGCCCAGGGCCGCCGCGTTGCGTACGCCGGGCAGGGTGAGCAGGAAGTCCTCCAGGACCCGGGAGTAGACGTTGTCGCTGGTACTGCCGGTGACGATGATGTCCTTGGCCCGGTCGACGAGATAGAGGTACCCATCGGCGTCGAGGTAGCCCAGGTCCCCGGTGCGCAGCCAGCCGTCGTGCAGCGCTTCGGCGGTGCGCTCCGGGTCCTCGTAGTAGCCGAGCATCACACTCTTGCCCCGGACACAGACCTCGCCGACCTGCCCGGCGGGGAGCGCCTCCGTGCTGCCCTCACCCCGGATCTCGATCTCGGTGTCGGAGATCGCACGGCCGCAGCTGCTCCAGAGCTCGGGCCGCCGGACTGCCGCCGACGCGAGGTCGTCCGCACCGAACGCGGCGATACCGAGCGCCTCCGACTGCCCGTAGCCCTGGCTGAGCACGGGCCCGAAGAACTCGACGGTCTGCTGCAGCCTGCTGGGCGAGGTGGCCGCGCCCCCGACGACGATCCGCCGCAGCGCGGGGAGGGCCCCCGGCTCGCACTCCGGGTGGTCGAGGAGCGCGTACAGCATCGGCGGTACGAACATGGTGGCGGTGATCCGCTCCTCGCGCAGCACCCTCAGCGCCGCGCCCGCTTCGAACTCGGGCAGCACGACGAGGGCCGAGCCCGTCATCAGGGCCTGCAGCGCGGTGAGATGGCCGCTGCCGTGAGTGAGCAGCGTGGCCGCGAGCACGCGGTCCGTGCCCGGTTCCGCGGTCCGGAAGACCGCCGGCCTGGAGTCGTCCGGTGCGCCCTCCGCCAGGTCCACGAGTACGTCGTAGAGCCGGTGGCTGTGCGCGGCGAGCTTGGGACGGCCCAGGGTGCCGCCGGTGTAGAGGACGGTGACGGCCTCGTCCGGTCCCGGCGCCGGTACGCCGTCGGGGCGTTCCGCCGGGCACTCGGCCTCCAGCGCCAGCAGATCCGCGCACCGCTGCTCGCAGGGCCCGAGGCTGAGGAGCACGGGCGCGTGGACGCTGTGGCCGGCCGCGGCTGCGGCCCGCTGTGCGAAGACCGGGTCGGTGACCACGGCGCGCGCCCCGGACTGCTCCACCAGGGCGGCGAGTTCGCCGGGCCCCGGCTCGGGCGGCAGGAACACGACACGGCAGCCGATGAGGTGGACCGCGAGCTGCACCAGGACGGAGTCCACACGGTTGGCCAGAAACAGCCCCACTCCGTCGCCGGGCGCGAGCCCCTGACGGCGCAGCGCGTGCCCCAGCCGGAACAGCCGCAGCCGGGCCTCCCCCCGGGTCAGCCGCTGCGCGCCCTGGACGAGCGCCTCGGCGTCCTCGTCCTGCTGCCAGCGCTCCAGGATGTGGTCTATGTACGTCCGCTGTGCGCTTGTTTCCGATTCATTAACGATCATGAACATATGCAAACATGCCGCTCAGGCGACGGGGGCTCATGGGGGACGTCCTTCGGCCATCAGCCGGTTGCGTAACATGCCCCGCCCCGGGCGCTTCCTGGAGTACGCGGCCGAGGGCCGGCACCCCGCCGCATGGCGCCCCGTCGGGACCGGCCCGGCCTTCTTCACATACCGGATGTGAGGCGGACACCGGCCCACCAACTCCCGGTGAACCAGCTGCTCAGGGCGGACATCACAGGCCCCGCCGCAGGCCGCCCTGCGCCCTGGCTGTCAATTCGTAACACGCAGGAGTGTTCTCTTCTCGTTCACTTTGTTGGTATTCCTGGGCCGATACGGCGCCCAGCCGGGCGCGCTGTACGGTTCGCCGGAAGGACAACGCTGTCTTGACGACCGACTTGATACAGGACGGCAGAGCCGCCTCACCTGGCCCGGCGGCTGCCGGCGGGGCGAGGCCCAGGACCCGCGCGTGGCGCAGGCGGCGCGAGTACCTGCTGTTCGCCGCGTTCGCCGCCCCGAACTTCTTCTTCCTGCTGGTCTTCGCCTACTGGCCGGTGATCTACAACGCCTATCTGAGCCTCACCGACTGGGACATGGTCTCCTCGTCGTGGCACATGATCGGTCTGGACAACTACACGTCGCTGTTCGCCGACCCCGACTTCCGCGGCAGCCTGTGGACGACCGTGCTGTTCGTCGTCGGGATCGTCGCGGGCGGACTGGTACTCGGCCTCGGCACCGCCCTGTTGCTCAACCAGCGGCTGCGCGGGCGGGACGCCGTACGGACGCTGGCCTTCGCCCCTTACGTGCTCTCCGGAGCCGCTGTCGGCACCCTGTGGCTGTTCGTCTTCGATCCCAACTACGGGCTGATACGCCCTTTGCTGGCCCCTCTCGGTCTGACCGCGCCGGCGATGATGACCGACTCCAAGTGGGCGCTGTCCGGACTCGTCCTGGTCTACCTCTGGAAGAACACCGGCTTCGTCGCCGTGGTCTACCTGGCCGGTCTGCAGGGCCTGCCAAGGGACGTGTTCGAGGCGGCGGCCCTGGACGGCGCGGGGCCGTGGACACGGCTGCGCCGCATCATCCTGCCGCTGCTCTCGCCCGTCACCTTCTTCCTGCTGGTGACCTGCACCATCAGCACCTTCCAGGCGTTCGACGTGATTGCCGTGATGACCAACGGCGGCCCGGGGACCTCGACTTCGATCCTCAGCTGGTTCATCTACGACCAGGGATTCCGCACCTTCGACGCGGGCCGGGCCTCGGCCGGCGCGATGATCATGTTCGTCGTGCTGCTGCTGATCACTGGTTTCCAGGCGCGCTTCCTCCAGCGAAAGGTGCACTACCAGTGACAGTCACCGACTCCCCGCCGGACGCCCGCCCTGACACCCGGCAGGTCGCCACGCGCCGTCGGTCCGGCAACCGCCGCGCCCGGCGCCTCGGTCTGTACGCGCTGCTCGTCCTGGTCGCCGTCATCGCGGGCGGCCCGCTGTACTGGCTGCTCTCATCGGCGCTGAAGACCAATCCGCAGATCTACAGCTATCCCCCGCACTGGATCCCCACGGAGCTGCACTGGTCCAACTTCGCCGACGCCTGGAACGCCGCGCCGTTCGGCCGCTTCTTCCTCAACACCCTGATCGTGTCCGTCGTCGGCACCGCGATCGAGCTGACCGCCGCGCTGCTGTGCGCCTACGCGTTCGTCTTCCTGCCGTTCCCCGGCAAGAAGATCCTCTTCCTGTTCCTGCTGGGCGCGATGATGGTGCCGGGCCACGTCACGCTGCTGCCGAACTTCCTGACCATCGCCCAGCTCGGCTGGGTCAACTCCTACGCGGGCCTGATAGCACCGGGCCTCGGCTCGGTCTTCGGTACCTTCCTGCTGCGCCAGCACATGCTGACCCTGCCCCAGGAGATCACGGACGCGGCGAAGATCGACGGGGCGGGGCATCTGCGCATCCTCTTCCGGGTGGTGCTGCCGATGTCGCGCCCGATGGTGATCACCGTCGCCCTGGTCGTCATGGTCGGCAAGTGGAACGACTTCATCTGGCCGCTGATCGTCACCAGCAGCGCGGACATGCGGACCCTCCCCATCGGTCTGCTCTTCCTCCAGAACACGGAGACCTTCGCCAACTGGGGAGCGATCCTCGCCGGAGCCGTCATGGTGATCGCGCCGGTCCTCGTCATGTTCTTCTTCGCCCAGCGCTACATCATCGCCGGGCTGACCCAGGGAGCCGGAAAATGACGCGGACGTCGCCGCGGGGATCCGCGGGCCCCGTGCTCGGCAGGCGCAGGATGCTCGGGGCGGGCGCCGGACTCGGCCTGGCAGCGGCGCTGAGCGCCTGCGGCCAGACCACGGGCACCGTCGCACAGCCCGGCGGTTCGGTGCCCGGCGCGTTCCGCGGGCGCACCAGGGTGGTGCTCTGGTCGACGTTCGCGGATCCGGTGGGCCCGGCCCTGCAGAAACTCGTCGACGCCTTCAACCGCGAGCAGCGCGACGTCTACGTGGAGGTGCAGTTCCAGGGCAGTTACGACGACTGCGCCCAGAAGGCGGTCATCAGCCTGCTCGGCGCCCAGGCCCCCGACCTGTGCGTACTGTCCGACGTCAAGTGGTACAAGTTCTACTTCGGTGACGCCCTGGAACCCTGGGACAGTTACTTCGCACCGGGTGAGCTGGAGCGGACCTACAATCCGCGGCTGCTCAGCGAGGGTGTCCGCAAGGGCCACACCTGGTGGCTGCCACTGGCCCGCTCCACGCCGCTCTTCTACTACAACAAGACCCTCTTCAAGAAGGCCGGCGTCCCGGTACGCCCGCCGGAGAGCTACGACGAGCTCTACGACTGGTCGCACCACCTTTCCCGGCTGAGCGTGGGCGGCAAGCGGGTGGCCCTGGAGGCGTACCAGAAGGTCGACGGGGACTGGCAGTTCCAGTGCAGCGCCTGGCAGTGGGGCGGGGCGATCTCCAAGGGCCTGGACGTCACTCTCGACGAGGGCGGCGCCGTGGCGGCGGGCGAGTGGCAGCGCAAGCTGATCTTCAAGGACAGGATCGCCTACATGGCGACCGAGCCCACCGCCGACATGGGCAACCAGCTGATCGCCACCCTCGTCACCTCCACCGGCGGCCTGAAGAAGATCAACGAGATGGCGAAGGCGAACGGCTGGGAGCTGGGCACCGGCTTCCTGCCGAAGAAGGAGAAGTTCGCGGTCAACACGGGCGGCGGCGGCCTGGGCATATTCAAGCGCGTCCCTCGCGAACGCAAGGAGGCGGCGGCCCGGTTCGTGCGCTTCCTGGCCCGCCCCGAGAACGCCGCGCAGTGGGCCGTCGAGACCGGCTATCTGCCCGTGGTGCCGGCGGCGGTCAGGGAACCCGTACTCGCCACACTGATGAAGGACGAGCCGAACTTCGCGACGGCCGTCCGGCAGCTGGACCTCACACGCCCCTGCGACCAGGTGCGCATGACGATCCCGAATGCGAATGTACGTATCTACACCGCTCTGCAGCGCATATGGTCCGCGAACACCCCCGCACAGCACGCCTTCGCGGAGGTCGCCGACCAGCTGCGCAAGGGTGTTGACCGTTATGGCCCCATGATCGAGGAGCACTTGTGAACCACCCCGTGAGGCGCCCTGTGGTGTACGCGCACCGTGGAGCCCGGGCCGACGAGCCGGAGAACACCCTGCGGTCCTTCCGACGGGCTCTCGCTCTCGGCGCCGACGGCATCGAACTCGACATCCGGCTCACATCGGACGGCCGCCTTGTCGTCATCCACGACAAGGCCGTGGACCGTACGACCGACGGCACCGGCCTCGTCGCCGACTTCACCCTGGCCGACATCCAGGCACTGGACGCCGGGGACGGCGAGCGCATTCCCACCTTCGACGAGGCGATGGAGGTCTGCGGGGACGTCGTCCAGATCGAGATCAAGGCACTGGAAGCCGTGCAGGCGCTGGCCGAGCGGGAGCGCCACACCCCGCTGCCCGGGTCGGTCGTGCTGACCTCCTTCAGCAGGGCGGCGGTGGAAGAGGCAGCCCGGTGGCTGCCGCACGTCCCCCGCGGCCTGATCACCCACCACCCCGGCGACGAGATGATCAAGGAGGCGCTGGAGCTCAAGGCCACCTGGGTCTGCCCCGAGCTGAAACCCGAGCTCACCCGGGACCTCGTGGACCGCTGCCACGGGACCGGTATCCAGGTGGATGCCTGGCCCACCGCGGACCGGGCCCAGCTGCTCCGCTGGGTGGAGATCGGGGCGGACGCCGTGACCACGGACCACCCGGGCCGGATCGCCGAGTGGCTGGCCACATCCGACGACCGGTGAAGCCTTGGGTGCGGCCCCTCGCGTGAGGGACCGCACCCAAGGATTCGGGGCCGGGGATTCGGGGCCGGGGATTCGGATCCGAGGCTCAGCGCCGGGACTCAGCGCAGGGACTCAGCGCCCGGCGTCAGCCGACCGCCTCAGTGCCCGGCCATGGCCGGCGGGGCGGAACCGGCTCCCCAACTCGTGGGCCTTTCGGAGAGTTTGACGCTGATCGTGCCGGAGCGGAGCAGGTCCTTGTGGGACAGCCAGCTCCGGCGCAGCGCACCCTTGCCGGTGGCCACGGAGGACACGTACTGGAGCTTCGACGCGTCGGCGCCCCGGGCGTCGATCCTGATCGTGCGTCCGTGTTCGGGCCGGATCTCGACCTTCTCGAACATGGGCGCGCTGATCACATAGGTGGCGGAGCCGGGCTGGGGCTCGAAGATGCCGGCCATGGCGAAGACCAGCAGCGACGAAGTGGCGCCGAGGTCGTCGTTGCCGGGCATTCCGTACACGTTGTCGGTGAAGAGCGTCCGCATCGCGCGCAGCACGGCGGAGGTCTTCCACGGCGCGTCCGTCCACGTGTACATCCACGGCGCGTGGAAGTCCGGCTCGTTGTTGGGGTTGAACGCGAAGTTGTTGTGGTAGTCGTACGCGCCGGTCACCCACGAGTCCGCAGCGGCCTTCGCCGGGTCGGTGAGCACGGTCGGCATGTCGAAGAACGTGTCGAGCCGCTGCTCGGCCTGCGAGGAGCCGCCCATGAGCCCGAAGAGCGTCTGCGGGTCCTGCTGCGCGAGCCATTCGTACTGCCACGCGGTGCCCTCGTGGAACGCGCCGGCCTGGGCCGGATCGGGGTCACCGGCGACGGTGCCGTCCGCGTTCCTGGTCACCGGGAAGCCGGAGAAACCCTGCGAGGTGACGGTGGGGTCCCACAGCTTGGTGAAGTTGTCGCAGCGCGAGGCGAGCGTCGCCGCCCGGTCCTTGTGGCCGAGACCGCCGGCCATCGTGGACAGCGCGCAGTCGGCGAGCGAGTACTCGAGTGTGGCCGAGCCGGACTGGCGGCTGTCGCCGTACTTGTAGCCCGGCAGGTTCTGGTAGCCGACCCAGCCGTTCTTGACGTACGTCGGGTTGCCGTCGCGGCCGCGGAAGAGCGACTGGTCCGCGGGGACTTCGTTGGCGTTCTTCCACAGCGCGCCGAAGAGCTGGTCGGCGGTATGCCGGTCGAGCAGGCCGCGGTTGTAGATGTCGACGATCCACGGTGTGACGGGGTCGCCGCTCATCACGTTGGTCTCGCTGTTGCCGAGCCCCCAGCGTGGCAGCCAGCCGCCGTCCTGGTAGATGTGCAGCACGGACTTGGCCATGTCGGTGGCCTTGTCCGGGTTCAGCAGGGCCACCAGCTGGTTCTGCGAGCGGTAGGTGTCCCAGAGCGAGAACATCTGGTAGTACGTGGAGTCCGCGCGGTGCACCCGGTCGTCGAAGCCGCGGTAGCGGTTGTCCACATCGGACCCGACCGACGGGTGCAGCAGCGAGTGGTAGAGCGCGCTGTAGTACGTACGCCGGTCGGCGGTGCTGCCGCCGGCCACGCGCATCCGGTTCAGCTCCTCCTGCCAGGTGTGGTGCGCGGCACTGCGGGCCTTGTCGAACGACTTCGGCTGCTCGGCCCTCCGGTTGAGGCGCGCGCCGTCGATGGACGTGTAGGACAGGCCGACCGATGTGCCGACCTGGTGGCCCTTGGCCGGGTCGAAGGTCGCATAGGCGCCGGCCCGCTCGGTGCCGCGCGACGCGTCGCGCCGGTTCGGGGTGATGGTGCCGTCGGTCCAGGTGCCGAAGCTTGCGAACTTCCGGTCGAACTTGGCGCTGAAGTAGATCCGGTAGCGCTCCTTGCCGGTCTCACCGCAGAAGTTGCCGCCCTGGAGCCAGCCTTCGACCGTGTCGTTGCCGACGACGTGGACGTCGCCGGCATAGGTGCTGCCGTTGCTCCGGCCGGTCTCGATGAGTACGTTCTCGGGGCCCGATCCGGCGGGGTACGTGTAGCGGTGCTGGCCGGTCCGCTGCGTCGCGGAGAGCTCGGCCCTGATGCCGTTGTCGAACTTCACCCCGTAGTAGCCGGGCGCGCGGGTCTCGTTGTCATGGCTGAACTTCGCAGCGTACTGCGCCGGGTCGGACGATGTGACCGCGCCGGTGGTCGGCATGAAACGGAAGTTGCCCATGGTCTGGCAGCCGACGCCCGAGAGGTGCGTGTGGCTGAAGCCGAGGATCGTGTCCTGCTTGTAGTCGTAGGAGGCGTACTGGTCGAGCTGCGTGTCCGGGCTCAGCTGCACCATGCCGAACGGGACGGTGGCGCCCGGGAACGTGGTCCCGTCGCCGTTGTTGCCGATCGATGTGTCGACCAGCGTGGTGGGGTCACCGGCGAACTGCGGCCCCCGCGCCCCGGCATCCGCGATGCCGGGGGTGGCGGATGCCGCGGCCATGGTGGTAGCGAGCAGCACGGCGGTGAACGCGCGTTTCCATGCTCTCATCGCGATCCTTCCTGTGACAACGTTGTCAACTTTCTGTGATCTTTGCCCGCCGAGCACTGCTCCGTCAATGCGCCTGCGAGGGGTTGAACCCCGAACCGTCCCCAGTCCGGGGCAAATCACCCCTCGTGCTCTCCGCTTCTCCCCCGTTCGTCGTCCCCGATGAGCGGGCCGTTCCGCGTTGTCGTCCGCGACGAAGCGGTGGCCCGGCGGCTGCCCCTACCTTCCGGACATCACCAGTTCGAGAACCAGGAGGGGCACCAGATGGCAGCACGCACAGCACGGATCGGGACCGGCACGGTGGGCCTGGTGGCAGCGGCGGCTCTGGCCGCCGCCTCGTTCACCTCGCCCGCGTCGGCCGTGGCGGGCCCTGGGCATACGCAGACCCAGCAGGCCATGGACACCGCGGTCGAGGAAGGGGTCCCCGGGGTCACCGGGCAGGCCACCGAGGCGAATTCGCTCTGGACGGGCACCTCGGGCGTGGGGAACCTCAAGACGGGTGCGCCGCGTTCGTCGGTCGACCGCTACCGGATCGGCAGCATGACCAAGACCTTCGTCGCGACGGTGATGCTCCAACTGGAGGCGGAGGGCAGGATCGACCTCGACAGTACGGTCGACACGCTGCTGCCGGGAGTGGTGCGGGGCAACGGCAACGACGGCCGCCGCATCACCGTGCGGCAGCTGCTCAACCACACCAGCGGGATCCCCAGCTACACGACCGACCCGGAGTTCCTGGAGAACGGCTTCACCGTGAAGTTCCTGGAGCACCGCTACGACACCTACACGCCCGCGCAGTTGGTGGAGATCGCCCTGCGTCAGAAGCCGCTCTTCGACCCGGGCACGAGCTGGAGCTACTCGAACACCAACTACATCCTCGCCGGAATGATCATCGAGAAGGTCACCGGCCACCCGTACGAGGACGAGATCAGGCAGCGCGTCATCAATCCGCTCGGCCTGTACGGCACTTCCGTCCCCCGCACCGCATCGTCGATGCCGGTGCCGAGCTCCCGCGCGTACTCCAAGCTCTCCCTGACGCCGCAGCCGGCCGACCCTGCGTACGACGTCACCGAGCTCAATCCGTCGGCCGCGGCATCGGCGGGCGCGATGATCTCCACCTCGGCCGATCTGGACCGCTTCTACTCGGCCCTGCTGGGCGGCAGGCTGCTGCCCGCGAAGCAGCTCAAGGAGATGACGACCACGGTCCCGGTCAGCGGCTACGGGATGATCACCGCGTACGGCCTGGGGCTGATGAGGTTCTCGCCGTCCTGCGGTGTCACGGTCTGGGGCCACGGTGGCAACATCCAGGGCTCGGCCTCCCAGGCCGTGACCTCGGCGGACGGCACCCACTCGCTGGCCTTCAACTTCAACGGCGACTGGGCGGGGAACAGCGAGGCAGTCATCGAAGCGGAGTACTGCCCGAAGTGAACCCGGGCAGCAGGCGCAGTTGCAGCATCAGCGCGAAGCGGACGTCGGGGTCGGTGAGGTCGGCCCCGGCGACTTCGGTGGCACGGCGCAGACGGTACCTGAAGGTGTTCTGGTGGACGTACATCGCTTCGGCTGCCGCCGGGACGTCTCCGAAGGCGCTGAGCCAGACGCGGAGGGTGTCGACCAGCTGGGACTCGTGCTGCTGGTCGTAGTCGACCAGCCTCGCCAGCGGGCCGGTCGGTGGATCGCCCCGCTCGGCGGCGAGGTCGGCGAGGTCCAGCAGGAGCGCCTCGACATGGACGTCGGAGATACGGGCGAGCCTGCGCGGGCCTCCGTTGGCGCGCAGGACGCGCAGCGCCCGGTCGGCTCCTTCGCGGGAGCGGGCCAGTGCGCTGCTGTCCGGGGCCATCAGACCGATGCCGATCAGCGGGGCCAGCCGGTCCCCGATGCGGGTGAGGAAGTCGGTGCCGGTGCGCGCCGCCCGCTCCTCCGCGTCCGTCCGGTTGAGCGCCACCGGGAGGATGCCGTAGGCCACGTCCCCGATGAGCGCGGTGGCGGCGCGGGCGTGGATGGCGGAGAGGTGCATGGCGAACGCGTCGGCCAGGCGCTGGCGTTCGGCCGTGTGCTGGGCGTGCAGATCGGTCGATCCGGTCAGCTCGGGCGGGTCGGGCACGGCCAGGGCCAGGACCACGCCCGCGTAGTCGGTCAGGCCGAGCCTGCCCAGCGACTCGGCGGCGCCCGGTCCCCCTTCGAGGGCGGTGGAGACCAGATCGGCGCGGAGCCGGCGCTCGACGTCGGCTCCGGCCCGCAGCCGCAGCATGTGCAGGGCCACCAGCTTGGCCCCTTCGCGCAGCGCCTGGCCGCGCTGCGGGGTGAGCGGGGTGGGGACGACGGCCCAGATGGAGCCGAGGACTTCGTCCCCGGCGCGTACGGCGATCGCGGCGCGCGGGATGTGGAATCCGTCGGTCTCCGGCGGGTCGACGTGGACCGGCTGGTCGCTGCGGTAGAGGGAGCGGAAGACCCCGCGGTCCTCGAGGAAGCGGGTGAACCGTTCGGGGACCTGGCGGCCCAGTACGGTCTCCACCCGGGAGCGGTCGGCCTCGTCCTGGCGGCCGGAGAAGGCCAGCACGCGGGAGCTCCGGTCCTCGATGGTGACGGGGGCGTCGAGGAGCGCGGCCACCGCGTTGGCGAGGGCGAACATATCGCCGGACGGGGTGCCGCCCAGCACCTGTGGGCCGGCCTCGCCGATGTCGCCGTCCGCGAGCAGCGAGCGCAGCAGCGCGGCGAGCTGGGCCCAGGACGCGCCGCGGGTCAGCGCGAGCAGCGCCACCCCCGACCGCTCAGCCGCAGCGGTGACCGCCGCGTCGGCCGGTACCGGCGCGCGGACCACCAGCGCCGCCGCGCCCGCGTCGCCGATGGTGGTGAGCAGCCGGACGGTCTCGTCCGCGCCGTGGACGCCGACGCCGAGCACCAGCGCCTGCCGGGGCAGCACCGGTTCGTCCAGCGCGTCGTGGATGACGACTCCGCCGATCTCGTCCGCCGTGTCCGGGTCGCCGCACACGAGGTCGAGCAGCGTCGTGCCGAGGTCTTCCAGGACCCGCCTGAGGCTGGCCCGCGGTTGTGTGTTCACCGTGCCCTGTACCCCCGGTCCACCCAGACAGTGCTTGCGGCCGTTCCTCGCCGGTGTGGACGGGATTGTGCGGTGCTTTCGCCGGTCGGCACAAGAGCCCGGCCCACGGGTCCCGTCACACGGGGATCCACTCCGTGTCGACGGTGAACTCCTCCAGGGCGTCCGGGAGCGGCTCGACACCGAGTCCGGGCCCTTCGGGCACCGTGAGGTGGCCGTCGGCCGGCACGAACGGCTCGGTGATGTCGTTCCGGTAGAAGCGGCCGGATCCGGAGACGTCACCGGGCAGTGTGAAGCCCGGCAGTGCGGCCAGTGCGATGTTCGCGGCGCGCCCCAGGCCGGTCTCCAGCATGCCGCCGCACCACACCGGCACACCGTGCGCGGCGCACACGTCGTGGATACGGCGGGCCTCCAGATAGCCGCCGACCCGGCCGGGCTTGATGTTCACGATGCTGCACGCGCCCAGGGTGATCGCCGCCGCCGCGGTGCGGGCGGAGGTGATCGACTCGTCCAGGCAGACCGGTGTGGCCAGGGCTCCGGCCAGCTGCGCATGGCCGAGGAGATCCTCCTCGTCGAGCGGCTGCTCGATCAGCAGAAGCCCGAACGGGTCGAGCCGGGCCAGGTGCCGGGCATCGGCGAGGGTGTAGGCGGTGTTGGCGTCGACCTGGAGCAGCAGATCGTCGCCGAAGCGCTCGCGTACCGCACGGACCGGCTCGATGTCCCAGCCGGGCTCGATCTTCAGCTTGATCCGCCGATAGCCCTCGTCGAGGTAGCCGGACACCGCGTCGAGCAGCTCCGGCACCGAGTCCATGATGCCCACGGACACCCCGCACGGCACCCGGTCGTGGACGGCGCCCAGTTCGCGCGCCAACGGCACACCACGGGTGCGCAGTTCGGCGTCGAGTACGGCCATCTCCAGCGCGGCCTTCGCCATCCGGTGGCCCCTGAACGGCTCCAGGGCCGGGCCGACACCGACCGCGTCCAGCCGCCGGTGACGCCCCAGCGCGGGGACGAGATACCGGCGCAGCACATCGGCGCAGACGGCTGTGTACTCCGACGAGTACAGCGGGTCGGCCATCGCCACACACTCGCCCCAGCCATCGGCGTCGGTACCGACCGCGCGGAGCAGCAGCGCCGTACGTTCGGTCTGGGTGCCGAACGAGGTACGGAAGGGGGCCACCAACGGCAGCCGGACCTGGCGGACTTCGACTCCGGTGAGCTTCACCTTGTGTCCTTGTCTGTGAGGAGGTACCAGCCGGCGCGGTCGAATCCCGTCACCCGCCACCCGTCGGCGATGAGCCCGCCGAGTACTTCGCGTACGGCGGAGCGCCAGGCCGCGGCCGACCGGGGGTCGCTGCGCCGTAGTCGCTCGATGTCCGCGGGCACCGCGACCAGGGAGCGGCCCCCGGTGACGGGGTGGACCCGCGGCCGGCCGTCGGCGTCGGCGCCCAGGGCGACGGTGGCGCCGCGTGCCCGTTCGGCCGCCGCGCCGGTGACCCGGGGGTGGCCGTGGCAGGCCGCGGCGACCTCGGGGGCGGCCAGCTGCCACTCCACGAGCAGCCGGTCGGTGTCGTCGGGGCCGTTGATGCCGTCGTTCATCGGGCCGTAGAAGTTGGGCAGGTACTGCGCGGGCCGGGCGGCCAGCTTGCCGATGTTGAAGTAGGCGTTGCGCCGCACCAGCGGGTCGAAGGTCCAGGACACCTGTGCCGCGCCCCGCTGGAGGGCCCAGGAGCGCTGGTGCGTCTTGAGGGCGAAGCCGACGCTGCGGCCGCGCATCCGGGCGGAGACTCCCGCGATGTGGCTGTGCAGTGCGCCGTCGGGCGGCGGGCCGAAGAAGCCGATACAGGCGCCGGCCGGCTCGCCGCCCGCGTCCGAGTCGAAGGCGGCCGCGACATAGCTGCCCGCCTTGTCCATCGCCCGCAGCAACTCGGTGGTCGCCAGGGCGTTCTCACCGGCCGGTTTCCAGACGCCTTCGAAGAGGCGGCAGGCCGCCTCCAGATCCGCCAGGGCACTGATCGGCCGTACCTGGCAGCCCGCGCGGTGCGCCGCGGCGCCGGCCGCCGTCAGCGCGTCCGCCAGGATCCCGGGCCCGGTCTCCCGTACGCACGGGGTGGCGGCCGGCATGTCCGTCATCGGGTGCTCCCGCCGGTCGTCGCCGTGCCGCTGTCGCGTGCCGTGCGCGGGTCATCGGCGAGCAGATCGGCGATGAGCGCCGCCAACAGCGCGGTGCGACGCGGGAGTTCGATGACGGCCACATGTTCGTCGGCGGCGTGTGCGCCGCCGCCGACCGCGCCGAGCCCGTCCAGGGTCGGCACACCCGCACCGGCGGTGAAGTTGCCGTCCGACGCTCCGCCCACGGCGGCGGCCGTGAGCGGGTCGAGGCCCAGTTCTCCGGCCAGTCGGGCGGCGCGGCGGTAGAGCGCGTCCGACGCGCTGTGCGGCAGGGGCGGGCGGTTGGGGCCGCCGGTCACCTCGACGGTCGCGCCGTCGAGCACGGGCCGCAGCCGGTGGAGAGCGGTGTCCACCCGGGTCTGTTCCGCGGCGTCGCGCACCCGGACGTCGACGGAGAACCGGCTGTGGGCGGGCACGGTGTTGGTGGTGGTTCCCGCGGTCACCCGGGTGGGGGTGACCGTGGTGCCGCTGCCGGGGTCGGACAGGGCGGCGACCGCGAGGATCTGGTGGGCGGTCTCGATCCCCGCGTTCACACCGCGGTGCGGCTCCAGGCCCGCGTGGGCGGCCCGGCCGCCGACGAGGATCTCGTACAGGGACACTCCTTTGCGTTCGGTCTTCAGCGCGCCGCCGTCGGCGGATGCCTCCAGGACCAGCGCCGCGGCGCAGCCGGCCGCCTCGGACTCGATCAGTTCCCGCGATGACGGCGAGCCGATCTCCTCGTCGCCGGTGATCAGGAGGGTCGTCCCGGCCGCGGCTGCGGCGCCGAGTGCGGCGATGGCGTGGAAGGCCATGACGAGTCCGGCCTTCATGTCGAAGCAGCCGGGCCCGCGGAGCACGCCGTCCAGGACGGTGAACGGGTGGGTGTCCAGTGAGCCGATGGGCCACACCGTGTCGTGGTGGCCGAGCAGCAGCAGGCGCCGGGGGCCGCTCCCCAGTCGCCAGCGCAGATGCGTACGGCCGTCGAGAGTGATCAGCTCGGGCCCGGTGCCCAGATACGGTGCGGCGGTCGCGGCGACCGCCTCGGCGCTGCGGGCCACGGCGGCGAGGTCGGCGGACGGTGACTCCGTGCGTACGAGGCGCCCGATGTCGTCGGTCATGGCAGGCAGCCGGCGCTCGAACAGAGCGACGGGGATGCGCTCGTGAGGCATTCGCATGCCGTGCGGTCCCTTCCCCTCGGGTATGGCTGGCATGTCAGGACACCTTCGGGGTGGCGCGGACACCGAAGTGCACATACGGCTCACCGGTCGCCGGGGTGTAGAAGGTCACCGGGGTCCATGACCGGCTGCCGGGCAGCATGACGACGAAGAGGTCGTCGGTCACGGGCACCAGGCCGACCTCCTGCACCGTCTCGGGTACCAGATCGGCGAGCGGGCCCGTCACGGTGTGGCGCAGCCGTAGCCCGTGGGTGTGCGGTGCTTCGGTACGGGGTCCTTCGGTGTGCGGTGCTTCGGTGTGCGGGCCTTCGGTGTTGGGGCCTTCGGTGCGAGATCCTTCGGTGTCCTCGATGATCTCGATGCGCGCTCCGGCCCGTTCGTACCGCCCGAGATGGCGGCCGGCATCGACCGGCGCCGGGGTGGCCGGGGGCTGGAGCGGCTGCGGCAGGGTGACCCCGGCCAGCTCGGCGAAGATCTCCGTGAAGAGTTCCAGGTAGAGGTCGTGGGTGCTCCCGCCGTTGGTGAGGAGGGTGACGGCGAGGTCCTGTTCCGGCAGCAGCCGCAGGAACGCCGACTGGCCGATGGTGTTGCCGTCGTGTCCGAGCATCCGGTGCCCGTCCGCGTCGAAGCGGATCCAGCCGAGCCCCCAGGAGTCCCCGAGTGTGTGCACGTCCGGCAGGTCGACCTGCTTCTCGGTCATCGCGTGTGCGGCCCGCTCCGACAGGACACGGGTGCCGTCGGCGGCGGTGCCACCGGCGAGGTGCATCCGGGCGAAGGCCAGTACGTCGGCGGCCGACGCGGTGATCAGTCCGGCCGGTCCTGCCGAGCGGGGCAGGCCCCACACCGGGACCGGCCGGGGGTCCTGACCGCCCTCGGCGTCATGGCCCGTCGCGGTACGGAAGCGCAGCGCCTCCTCGGGCAGCGTGACCGTGTGTGTGAGGCCGAGCGGTGAGCAGAGCCGCTCCTTGACGGCGCTGTCCCAGCTCATGCCGGTGAGCTTCTCGACGATCCGGCCGGCCAGCACGAAGCCCGAGTTGCAGTACGAGAACGTCACCCCGGGCGGATGGATCTGCGCCGCCGTGACCAGCTGGTCCACGTACCCCCGGAGGCAGTCGTCACCGCGGCCGGTGTCGGTGAAGATGTCGCCGTCGATGCCGCTGGTGTGGGTGAGCAGATGCCGTACGGTCAGCTGCTCCAGCGCGCGCGGGTCGGACAGCCGCAGTTCGGGGAGGACATCGCTGACCGGGGCGTCGAGGTCGAGTTTCCCCTCGTCGACGAGTTGCATGATCAGGGTGGCGGTCCACACCTTGGTGAGGGACCCGATCTGGAAGAGCGAGTCATCGGTGGCCCTGACGCCGGTGTCCTTGTTGAGCACACCGCAGGCGGCCAGGGCGAGTTCACCGCCGCGGGATATACCCAGGACCGCGCCCGGCACCCGGTGCCTGGCCGCCAGCTCACCGAGCCTGGCCTCCCAGTGCGCGGCGTCCAGCGGGGCACGCGCGGCACGTCCGGCCCCGGCACCGGACCCCGGCCCGGACCCACCCGCGTAGGACTCCACCCAGTCGACGATGCGGCGGGCGAGGTCGGCCCGGTGGGAGGGCGGCCCGTCGAGCAGGAACAGGTGCGAGCCGCCCGGGTAGAGCACCAGCCGGGTGGGGACACCCCGCACCCTCAGCGCGGTGAACCACTGCTCGGCCTGCCCGGCCGGACAGCGCTCGTCGGCCGCGCCGTGCACCACCAGCGTCGGGGTGCGGACGTGCTCCACCCGTGCGTACGGGGAGAGTTCGGCGTAGCGCTCACGGTTCTCCCACGGCTCCCCGCCCAGCTCGGCCGCCGCCAGCAGATGCGCCTGGTCGCTGGTGCCGCACATGCTGGTGAGGTCGCTGACCACGCCACCGGCGACGGCGGCGGCGAAGCGGTTGTCACGGCTGGTCAGGTAGCAGGTCATGAAGCCGCCGTAGCTGTAGCCGGCCACCGCCAGCCGCCGGGGGTCGGCGGTCCCCTCGGCCACCAGGGTGTCGAGCGGTTCGAGGAAGTCCGGCGCGTCGGCCGCGCCCCACGCCCCGCGCGCGGCGGTGAAGAACGCCTCGCCGTAGCCGTCGCTGCCACGGGGGTTGAGCAGCAGCACCGACCAGCCGCGTGCCGCCAGCACCTGGTGGTACGGGTGGAAGGGGTCGGCCGCCCCGTTCCAGGCGTTGTGCGGGCCGCCGTGGATGTCGAGCAGCAGCGGCGCGGGGCCGGTGGCGGCCGGGTCGCGCAGCAGCCAGCCGTGCACCGTGGTGCCGTCGGACACGGTGAACTCCCGCTCCTGCGGGGCCAGCAGCTCCACCTCCCCCAGCGCCGCCCCGTGCCGGGTGAGCACCTGCTCGCGCCCGGTGGACAGCTCGACGGTCACGATCTCGCCGTACGAGGTGGGGGTCGCCAGCACGAAGGCGGCGGTGTCGCCCGCGGTGGACAGGCCCGAGACTACGCGGCCCGCGCCGCCGACGAGCGGGCGGGGATCGTCGCCGTCGGCGTCCATCGCGTACACATGGGTGCAGCCGCGATCACGGAGACAGAAGAGCAAACGGCTTCCTTCGGCGGCCGGTTGGGGCAGGGCGCCCGGGTAGCCGGGGCCGCCGGGCATCACATTGCGGTCGAGTCCTGCGGTGAGGTCGGCGGGTGCGCCGCCGTGCAGCGGGACGCGCAGCAGACTCGCGTGGCCGAGTGCGGTGTCCGTGCGGCCCACGACCAGCAGCGCGTCGCCGTCGGCGGCCCAGTTGACGGCGTACGCGGTGCCCTCACCCGGGCCGGCCGGCCGTGGCCCGGCGCCCGGGGTCCGGGCGTCCACCACGTACGCCTCGGAGCGCAGCGTCAGATCGGCGTCGGCGCCGCGCGCCGCGCAGAAGGCGAGGGTGCGCCCGTCCGGCGACCAGGCCGGGCTCCCCGCGTGCCAGTCGCCCCGGGTGAGCTGCCGGACCTCGCCGCTGCCGGTGTCCACGGTGTGCAGATGGCCGCGGGCCGTGCCCAGCAGGCCCTGGCCGTCGGCCTTGTGGTCGATCCGGTCCGTCACCACGGGGGCCGGCGGCGTTCCGGGAGCTTCGGTCCCGGGGCGGCTGCCGACCGGGGCGGCGAAGGCGATCGTGGTGGAGTCCGGGCTCCACACCGGCGTACCGGCGCCCGCGGGAAGGCGCGTGAGCGGCTCGGGTTCGCCCCCGTCGGCGGGCAGCAGCCACAGCTGGGTGGGGCCGTCGCCACCGCGCAGGAAGGCGATCCACCGGCCGTCGGGAGACCACGCGGGCGCGGTGTCGGCGGGGCCGCGGGTGAGCCGGCGTGCCGCGCCGCCACCGGCGGGCACCGTCCACAACGCACGGTCCTCGCGGTCGTGTTCGCGGTCGGCGGTGCGCAGCACATAGGCGATGCGCGCGCCGTCCGGGGACAGCGCCGGCTGCTCGGGCAGCGCGATGGAGTAGAGGTCGTCGATACCCAGGCGTCGCATCACAGTGTGCGGTCTCCTCGTGGACGGAACGGTTGGGGCCGGACTACGAGTGTCACGGAGTGTCTTCCGTACGCAACCGTGCCGGCGGGGTACGGCAGGGCACGGCCGCGAGCAGGTCACGGGTGTAGGGGTGGCGTGGATCGGCGAGTATCTCGTCGGTCGGGCCGGCCTCGACGATCCGGCCGAGGTACATCACGGCGATGTGGTCGCTGAGATAGCGCACCACGGCCAGGTCGTGCGAGATGAACAGCATGGTCAGCCCGGTCTGCCGCTGCACGTCGCGCACCAGGTTGAGCACGGCGCCCTGGACGGAGACATCGAGGGCGGAGGTGATCTCGTCGGCGATCACGGCCTGCGGCCGCCCCGCCAGTGCCCGCGCGAGTGCCACCCGCTGGCGCTGTCCGCCGGAGAGCTGTCCGGGCAGCATCGGGGCCCGGCCGGGATCGAGGCTGACCTGTTCGAGCAGCCGGGCGGTCTCGGCGCGCCGGGCCGCCCGGCCGCGGCCCCGTTCGCGGGGCAGTGCCTCGGCGATGGAATCCCCGATACTCATCCGCGGATCGAGGGAGGAGTACGGGTCCTGGAAGACCATCTGCAACGGGCGGTGGCGTCCGCGCAGCTGACGTACGTCCGTCCCGTCGAGCAGGATGCGGCCCGTGGTGAGCGGGGCGAGACCGACAGCGGCGCGGGCCAGCGTCGACTTCCCGGAGCCCGACTCCCCCACCAGGCCGGTCACTTGGCCGGACGGCACGGTCAGCCGCACGCCGTCCACCGCGGTCAGGGCATGGCGGCGGGCGCCGTAGCGCACGCTCACCCCGTCGAAGACCAGCTCGCTCATACGGTGTCTCCTGTCCTGGTCTCCGCCACCGGTCCGGTCCCGTCGGCGACCGGGTGCCAGCAGGCGATCCGGTGCCCGGTGGCACAGGTGACCGGATCGGGATCCACGCGGCGGCAGTGGTCGTCGGCGCGGGCGCAGCGCGGGGCGAACGCGCACCCTTCCGGTATCCGGTCCGGCTCCGGCGGCCGGCCGGGGATCACGGCGAGCGGGCGGTCCCGGTCGGTGCCGAGATCCGGTACGGCGGCCAGCAGGGCCCGTGTGTAGGGGTGCCGGGCCGCGGTGAACAGGCTCTCGGCGGGCAGGTCTTCGACGATCCGGCCCGCGTACATGACGAGCACCCGGTCGCACGTCCGGGCGACGACCGTGATGTCGTGGCTGATGAGCAGGACGGCGGTGGCCCGCACGGCCCGTACCTCGTCGAGCAGCCGCAGCACCTGCCGCTGCACGGTCACGTCGAGTGCGGTGGTCGGCTCGTCGGCGACGATCAGCCGGGGGTCGCCCATCAGCCCCATCCCGATCATCGCGCGCTGTCGCATACCGCCGGAGAACTCGTGCGGATACTGGCGCGCACGCCGCTCGGGAGCGGGCACGTGCACGGCGCGCAGCCGGTCCACGGCCCGTGTGCGGGCGGCGCGCCCGGACAGGTGCTGGTGGTGTACGGCGACCTCGGCGAGCTGCCGTCCCACGCTCATGACCGGGTTGAGCGAGGACATCGGGTCCTGGAAGACCATGGCGAGGGAGGTGCCGAGGAGGGTACGCAGCTCCCGCTCGCCGGTGCCGAGCAGGGGTGTGCCGGTGAAATCGAGCCGCCGGGCGGTGACATGGGCCGGTGATTCGACGAGCCGGGACACGGCCATCGCGGTCAGGCTCTTGCCCGAGCCCGACTCCCCCACCACACCGACGGCCTCGCCCGGGTGTACGGCGAAGCTGACCCCGCGCACCGGCGTGGTCCACCCCTCGGGTGCCGGGAAGGACACCCGCAGGTCCTCCACCGCCAGGACCGGCTGCCCGTCGCCGGGCGGCTGTTGCGCGGCTGCGGCCCGGGCCGGCGGTGTGAGTGGGCGGGGGCCTGCGGACCGGGGGGACAGCGTGCGTACGCCGAGGGCGGCGGCCGCGGCCTCGCCGAAGAGGTTGAAGGCAAGACCGGCGACGACGACCGCCGCGCAGGGCGCGAGCGCGGGCGCGGGGGTGAGGTTGATCCGGCCGAGGCCCTCGCCGAGGAGCCGCCCCCAGTCGTAGTCGGGTGCCTGTACGCCCAGCCCGAGGAACGAGAGTCCGGCGAAGGCCAGGAGCGAGGAGCCCGCGCCGATGGTGGCGTTGACGGCCAGCGGCTCGGCGATGTTGGGCAGGATGTGCCGGGTCAGGAGCCGGGTCCTGCCGACCCCGACGGTCCGGGCGGCGGCCACGAAGTCCTGGCCCGCGACCGACGCGCTCAGCGTATGGGTGAGCCGGGCGAAGGCCGGGGCCATGGCCAGACCGATCGCCAGCACGGCGCCGGTGGCGCCCACTCCGAAGATGACCGCGAAGAACAGGGCGAGCAGCAGGCCGGGGAAGGCGACGGCGATGTTCACCACGGAGACCACCAACTGCCCCGCCCGGCGCGGCAGTACCGCGGGCACCGTGCCGAGAACCAGCCCCAGGGCCACCCCCAGCAGGGTCGCGGCGACCGCGAGGAGCAGCGACAGCCGGGTGGCCACCAGTACCCGGAAGAGGATGTCGCGGCCCAGGCTGTCGGTGCCCAGCACATGGGCGCCGGACGGCCCTTGCTGGAGCGCGGAGGTGTCCACCACGGACGCCCTGTCCCCCCACAGGACCGGGGCGAGGACGGCCAGGACGACGACGGCGAGCAGCAGCAGCCCGGCGCAGGCGCCCACCGGGGTGCGGGCGGCGGTCAGCCATCGGGAGCGGGGTGCGGGCATCAGACCTCCCTGATCGCGGAACGCGGGTCGAGCACGGCGAGGGCCACATCGACCAGCAGGTTCACCACCAGCACCCCGGTGCCGTAGACGAGGACGACGCCCTGCACCACCGGATAGTCCTTCTGCAGGATGGACTGCACGATCGTCGAGCCGAGTCCCGGCCAGGCGAACACGTTCTCCACCAGGACCGTTCCGGCGACCAGCGCGGAGAGCAGCAGACCGCCGAGGGTGAGCGTGGCGGTCAGGGCGTTGGGCAGCGCGTGGCGCAGGTGGACGCGGTGCGGCGGCAGCCGTTTGGCGCGCGCGGTGCGCACGAAGTCCTGGGCCAGGACCGACAGCATCTCCACCCGGCAGATCCGGGCCAGCACCGATGCGGGGCCGATCGCCAGGGCCACCACCGGCAGTACGTACGAGCCGGGCCCCTGCATACCCGCGACGGGGAACCAGCGCAGGCGGACCGCGAACACATAGGCCAGCACGACCGCGACCAGGAACTCGGGTACGGCGGCCAGCAGCACGCTGCCCGCGGTGAAGGCCAGTTCGGTGCCGCGCCGGCGCCCGCCCCTGGTCCGGGCGGCCATCGCCGTCCCCAGGGGCACCGCGATGGCCAGGGCCAGTACGAAGGCGAGGCCGGCCAGTTGCAGGGTCGCGGGCAGCCGGGCGCCGATCGTCTGTGTCACGGACCGGCCGCTGATGGTGGAGGTGCCCAGATCGCCGGTGAACAGCCCGCCCAGGAAGTGCAGATACTGCTCCCACAGCGGGAGGTCGAGCCCCAGCTCCGCGCGCCGTGCCGCGACCAGGTCCGGCGAAGCGGTCATGCCAAGAGCGGCGCGCACCGGGTCACCGGGGACGAGATGGATCATCAGGAACGCCGCGGTGACCAGCACCCACAGCGACACCGCGAGCCGGACCGAGCGCCGGACGGAGAACACCAGCCACCGGTGGCCCCGCCGGTCGGCGGCCGGCGCCGTCCGCGCCGTCTCGACGGCCGTCGCAGTCGTCATCGGGCCGCCCTCCTAGTTGGCGTACATACGGATGGACGACGGGACGATCGAGCCCTGACCGACCGCGAAACGCGCCCCCTTGCCGAAGACCGGGGTACGGGAGTTGTAGTACGGCACCACATCGAGGTGTTCGATCAGCGCCGTCTCGGCCTGCTGCCACAGCGGGCAGCCGGCGGCGCCGGCCTTCGCGGACGCCTTCCGCACGAGGGCCGTGTACCCGGGGTTGTCGATTCCGGAGAAGTTCAGGCCCTTCGGCGGCCTCGGCCCTGCCATGAAGGGGACGAGCTGATTGGGCGCCGAGACCGCGATCGGGCCCATGGAGACGTCCCAGTTGCCCGAGCCGAAAAGCGTGCTGTTCAGTGCGGGACTGTCGACCGGCTTCAGCGTGACCTCGGCCCCCAGGCTCTGCCACTCCTTCTGGATCAGCTCGGCGCCCGCGGCCATCGTGGGCCCGTTCTGGGTGCCGTACATCAGACTCAGCCTGAGCTTCCTGCCGCCCTTGGCGCGGGTCCCGCCGGATCCCGGTGCCCAGCCGGCCGCGTCCAGGGCGGCCTTGGCCGCCGCGACGTCGTACGAGGGGAGGCTGCCGGTGACCGGGTCGCCCGGGCAGGCCCGCGGCTCGTCGGTGACCATGCCCTGCGACGGTTCCCCGGTGCCGTCGGTGATCACCTTGCCCGCATCGGGCAGGTTCAGCGCCCGGACCAGTGCCCGGCGCACCGCCTCGTCCGCTCCGGGGCGGCCCGCGCTCTGGTTGAAGTACAGCTCGCCCAGCGGTGCTTGCACATCGGCGTGGAACAGCTTCTGCGCGGCCAGCCGCTTCTGCTCGGGACCGGAGAACGCCGCCGCGTTCAGCTCTCCTGACGTCAGCAGGTTCGCGGCCGTGGTCTCGTTGGGGACCACCCGGACCTGCACCTTGTCCGGGAGCCCCGTGGCCGCCTTGCCGGCCGCGCCCGGGCCCCAGCGGTAGTCCTTGCGCCGGGTGAGCGTGTAGTGGTCGCCGGGGACGGACTCGGTCATGGTGAACATGCCGGTGCCGCTTCCCTTGCCGCCCTTGGCCAGCACCGTACGGTCCTTGAGCCCGTGGCCGCAGGCGATCGGCACGGAGCCCGCGTTGCGCAGCAGGAACGCGTCGGGGGCGCCGCTGGTCAGGGTGACTGTGCGCCGCCCGTCGTCGGCCCTGGCGGTGGTGCCCGGCTGGATCAGCACACCGGCCAGGGGCGACTTGTTCGCCGGGTCACCGATGTAGTCGATGTTCGCGGCCACTTCGCTCGCGGTCAGCGGCGAACCGTCGGAGCAGGTGATGCCGGGGCGCAGGGTGAAGGTCGCCGTCCTGACCGTCGCCCGCCACTTCTGTGCCAGCCCGGCCTCGGGCCGGCCCCGCCCGTCGAGGTGGATCAGCGGGTCGTACAGATAGAGGTTGATGCCGATACCGATCGACATCACCGTCTTCGCCGGGTCGAGTGCGCCCGGGTCGGAGGTGAAGGACGTGGTGAACGTCCTGCCGTTGGCCAACGTGCCGCCCCCGGCCGCGTCCGGGCCGGGTGCGCCACCGCAGCCGGCGGCCAGCAGCAGGGTGGCCGCCACCAGCGGCAGGACGCGCCCGGCGGGTGCCGCCGCGCCGCCTCTCATATCGACCGCCCGGGCGCGGTACGGACCTGGGTCCCTGCGGGCGTACGGCTGAGCTCATCCCCTGCGGACATACGGATCCCCACCTCCGAGGCTGCGAACCGGTGCTGCCCGAAAGGTAGGCCAGGGGGCCCTGTCCGTGGTTCGTCGGCTACGACAAGGTGGTACGGCCCGGTTCGTCGGCGCCGACGAACGCCCGCACGGCGCCCGTCGGCTCAGGGCGTGTCGGTCGAGACGAGGTACACCCTCTTGCCGCGCGGGAAGGTCCGGTCGACGGTGATGTCGACGGTGGGCAGCGGCGCCTTGCGGGTGACGGTCGTGCCGGCCCAGTCGCGGGTGTCGGGGAACTTCCAGCCGACGATCTTCGCGTTGCGCGGGCTGACGGTGACCTTCCCGTCCTTGAGCGCGGCGCTGCTGGTCCCCGCCTTCTTGAGGAAGGCGTCGAGGCCGGCCTGGGTGGTGGTGAACCGCACGTACAGCCGGCTGACCTTCCAGTTGCTGGTCTGGTAGTACCAGACGCCCACCGCGTTCTCCGGGATCGGTACGTCGAACGTACGGCGCTGCACCTTCGACGGCCAGGCGTGCGTGAGGCCGGTCGCCATGGCCTTCTTCTCGTTGGACCTGCCGCTGTCGCGGCTCTGCTCCGCGGAGATGACCAGATAGCCGGCGGGGATGCCGATGAGGAGCACGATGATGACCGCGGTGAGCCATCTGCGACGGATCATGTGGCGGTGGTCCTCCGGCGACTGTCCACCGCCCTCGGGGGGCGAGGTCTGGTGGGGCACGGACGTCGTCATTACGGGGATCCCTGGGTGGTGCGGGTGGTACGGGCAGCCTGTGCGTACCGCTCGTAGCGCTCCACGCGACGGCGGTTCGCCCTGCGGAACCGCCGGGCGATCAGCCTGGAGAGGTCGGCGGCCCCGACCATACCTGCCTCAGGACCGAGCTGCGCCTTCGTGATCCGGGCCTCGGGGCGGTAGCCGCGGCCGGTCAGCTGGCGCCTGAAGGCGTCCCGCGCGGGGCCGATGAGCAGGTCGTCGGCGGCGCTGACGCCCCCGCCGACGACGAAGCAGGACGGGTCGAGGGCGGCGGCCAGATTGGCGATTCCGACACCGAGCCACTGGCCGATGTCCTGGAACAGCTCGACGCACATCGCGTCGCCCTCACGGGCCAGTTCGGTGATGAGCGGCCCGGTGATGTCGGGGATGTTGCCCTTGACCCGGTCGATGATGCTGTACGCCACCGGGGAGTCGGCCGCGGCCATCTCCTTGGCCTCACGGACGAGCGCGTTGCCCGAGCTGTACTGCTCCCAGCAGCCGCGGTTGCCGCAGGGGCAGCGGTGGCCGCCGGGGACCACCTGCATATGACCGAATTCACCCGCGACGCCGTACTTGCCGCGCTTGACCTGACCGTCCTCCAGGATGGCGCCGCCGATACCGGTGCCGAGCGTGATCATCACCAGATGGTCCTCGCCGCGGCCCGCGCCGAAGCGCCACTCCGCCCACGCGGCGGTGTTGGCGTCGTTGTCGACCATGACGGGGACGGCGAGCCTGCCCTGGAGCGCGTCGCGCAGCGGCTCGTCGCGCCAGGCGAGGTGGGGGGCGAAGAGGACTCTGGAGCGGTCGGCGTCGACCCAGCCGGCCGCCCCGATACCGACGGCGTGCACGTCGTGGCGGTCGGAGAGATCGAGGACCAGCTCGACGATGGTGTCCTCGACGACCTTGGCGCTCTTGGACTTGTCCGGCGTCTCGGTCTTGATCTTCTCCAGGATGACGCCGTCGGCGTCGACGACGCCCGCCATCACCTTCGTACCGCCGATGTCGATGCCGACGGTCGGGACGCGGGGCGCTGTGAGGTGCGAGCGCCGCTCGCGGGTCCCGACGGTCCGCAGGACCGTGGCGCGGGCGGAGCCGCGGTGCGCGAAGTCACGGTACGTACTCATCGGTCAGATGATGCCATCCGAATCCTCAGGAGGCGTCCTCGGCGGAGTTTCCGTCCGTCCTGTCGGGGCCGGACCCGCCCGAGCCGGGGTCGCCTGAGCCGGGGTCGCCCGAGCCCGGCTCGCCGGGGCGCGGGGCCCGCCGGAGCTCGTGGCTGAGCTCCTCCAGCTCGCTGCCGCCCGCCATCTGCCGGGTGAGCTCGTCCAGGGTGATCCGGTCCTTGCTGTGGCTGCCGAACATCGCCCCGCGCTTCAGCAGGACGAAGCGGTCACCGACCAGATAGGCGTGGTGCGGGTTGTGCGTGATCAGGACCACGCCGAGTCCGGCGTCCCGGGCCGCTGCGACGTACTTCAGCACGACCCCCGACTGCTTCACGCCGAGCGCGGCGGTCGGCTCGTCGAGGACCAGCACCTTGGCGCCGAAGTGGACGGCGCGGGCGATGGCCACGCACTGGCGTTCACCGCCGGAGAGCGTCCCGATGGGCTGGTCGACGTCGCGCAGGTCGATGCCCATGCGCAGCAGCGCGGAGCGGGTCGTCTCGCGCATCAGCCGGACGTCGAGGCGCTTGAGGGGGCCGACGCCCTTGGTCGGCTCCGAGCCGAGGAAGAAGTTCCGCCAGACCGGCATGAGCGGGACGACGGCGAGGTCCTGGTAGACGGTGGCGATGCCCCGGTCGAGCGCCTCGCGCGGCTTGCCGAGGCTCGTCTCGTCGCCGTCGATCAGGAAGCGGCCCGCGTCGTGCCGGTGCAGCCCCGAGATGATCTTGATGAGGGTCGACTTGCCCGCGCCGTTGTCGCCGAGGACACAGGAGATCTCACCGGCGTGCACGACGAGGGAGACCTCTTCGAGCGCCTTGATGTTCCCGTAGAACTTGCTGACCCGGTCGAGCTCCACCAGGGGTGTGGTCTGCTCGGGCGCCGTGTGTTCCGCCGCTGTACGCTCCGTCATCGCGACGCCTCCGCTCGCTTGCGCACCCAGGCATTGAGCAGGGCGGCCAGGAGCAGCATGGCTCCCAGGAAGAACTTGAACCAGTCCGGGTTCCACTCCGCGTACACGATGCCCTTGCTGGTCATGCCGAAGATGAAGGCCCCGACCGCGGAGCCGATCGCCGAACCGTAGCCGCCGGTGATCAGACAGCCGCCGATGACGGCCGCGATGATGTACGTCAGCTCGTTGCCGACCCCCTCACCCGACTGCACCACGTCGTAGCTGAAGAGCAGGTGCTGGCCGGAGATCCAGGCCGCGAAGGCCACCCCCATGTAGAGGCCGATCCGGGTCTTGACGACCGGGACGCCGACCGCGCGGGCCGCGTCGTCGTTGCCGCCGACCGCGAAGATCCAGTTGCCGGCGCGGGTGCGCAGCAGCACCCAGGTCGCGACCGCGATCAGCGCGGCCCACCACAGGAGGGTGACCTTGAGGTCGACGTCGCCGATGGTGAGCTGGGACGCGAAGACCTTCTTCGCCGAGGGGAAGCCCTCCATGTCACCGATGGACTTCGTCGACACGGTGCCGCTGATCAGCTTGGTGAAGCCGAGGTTGAGCCCGGTCAGCATCAGGAAGGTGCCCAGCGTGATGATGAAGCTGGGGAGCCTGGTGCGGGTCAGCATGAAGCCGTTGAAGACGCCGATGGCGAGCGTGACCAGCAGCGAGACGCCGACGCCCACCCAGACGTTCGCGGTCATCTGGTAGCTGAACATCGAGGAGATCAGCGCGGAGCTGGTCACCATGACCCCGGCCGACAGGTCGAACTCACCGCCGATCATCAGCAGCGCCACCGGGACGGCCATGATCCCCAGGGTCGACGCCGCGTACAGCACGGTGGAGAGGCTGGAGGGCCGCAGGAAGCTGTCCGCGACGACCGAGAAGAAGACGAAGACGGCGACGGCGCCGACGACCGAGCCCAGCTCGGGGCGGCCGAGCAGCCGGCGCAGCGGTGAGGCGCGCAGCAGCCGTTCGTCCGGTGTCTGTGCGGCGCTGCTCATCGCGTACCCCGCTGCGTGTAGGCGGCCAGCGCGCCGGCGTCCTTCTTGGTGATGACCTGGGGGCCGGTGAGGACCGGGCGGCCGCCGCCGAGGACGTTGGCGTTGTACTTGTAGAGCCAGAGCAGGTCGACCGCCTCGTACCCCTGGAGGTACGGCTGCTGGTCGACGGCGAACCCGAGGGTGCCCTTCTGCAGGGCGGAGGCGACCTTGGCGTTCAGGTCGAAGGTGTCGATCTCGGCCTTGCTGCCCGCGGTGTCCTTGGCCTGGACCGCGGCGTCGGCGAACGGTGCGCCGAGGGTGACGACCGCGTCGATGGAGTGGTCGGCCTGGAGCTTGGCCTCGATGGAGGACTGCACGTCGGGCATGTTGGTGCCGTCGACGTACAGATTCTCCATCGTGCCGTGGAAGTTCTTCTTGGCTCCGGCGCAGCGCTGCTCATGGCCCACGTTGCCCTGCTCGTGCAGGATGCAGAGCGCCTTCTTGCGGCCGCGCTTGTTGAGTTCGTCGCCGACGGCCTGGCCCGCGATCGTCTCGTCCTGGCCGATGTGGGTGAGCGCGCCGAACTGCTTGGACTCCTCGGAGCCGGAGTTGACCGTGATCACCGGGATGCCGGCCTTCTCGGCCTTCTGCACGACGGCCTTCATCGAGTCGGGCTTGGCGAGGGTGACGATGAGTCCGTCGACCTTCTGGTCGATGGCCGTCTGCACCAACTGCGCCTGCTGCTGGCCCTCCTCGCTGTGCGAGTAGAGGAAGGTGACGTTGTCCTTGGCCGCGGCCTGCTTGGAGCCCTTCTGGACGATGTCCCAGAAGGTGTCGCCGTCGCCCGAGTGGGTGACCATGGCGAACTTCCAGCGGGGCGTGTTCACCGCCGCCTTGCCGACGGCCGCGGCCCGTGAGGCGCGCTCCTCGGCCCGCTTGCCGCCGGTGCTGCTGCATCCCGCCAGGGAGAGCCCCAGCGCTAGCGCCAGCGCCCCGCTGACCCAGGTTCGTACCCTTGCCACGACGTGATGCCCTTCTCGGTGTTCCTGTGCCTGCCGCGGGCGCTGTGCTCGCTGCGGCTGCTGCCGTACCCGCCGGTGCGGACGGTGGCCGGTCCCGTCCGGTCCGGCGGCCCAAGTATGGGTCACCGCCGGTCCCGGCCCATTCATCGGGTGCCGCCCGCGGGTGCGGCGAGGCGCGCCGCCGCTGTGCGGGCTGCTGCTGTGCGGGTGGTACGCAAGGGGTCCGCCCTCTCTCCCGGCCGCCGGGTTGCGGCAGAGGAGTTCTAGCGGTGGGCGCCGGGCTCCGTCAATGGTTTGTCAGAACATTCTGACGAGGCCCGGCCGGCTCCTACGGGCGCACCAGCAGCTGGAACTCGAAGGCGTACCGGGAGGCGCGGTAGATGTGCGTGCCGAATTCCACCGGGCGCCCCGTGGAGTCGTACGTGGTCCGCTCCATCGTCAGCAGCGGTGCCCCTTCGGGCTCCCCGAGCCGGCTGCCCTCGTCGGCTGTCGCGGCCCGCGCGCCCACCGTCTGGCGGGCGCTGTGCAGGGTGATCCCCGCGGCGCGCAGCAGCCGGTAGAGCCCGGTGGCCTCCAGCCGCTGGGTCTCCGGCGCCGGCACCCCTTCGGGCAGGTAGTTGCGGAGCTGCGCCATGGGCTCGCCGTACGCGAACCGCAGCCGGTCGAGACAGCGGACCTGGCTGCCGTCGGGCACCGCGAGTGCGGCGGCGACCTCGGGCGGCGCGGGGACCGACTCGTTGCACAGGACCCGGGTGGTGGGCCGCTGTCCGGCGGCGAGCAGGTCGTCGTAGAGGCTGCTCAGTTCGAGAGGGCGCTTGACCTGGCTGTGCACCACCTGGGTGCCGACACCTCTGCGGCGCACCAGCAGCCCTTTGTCGACGAGCGACTGGATGGCCTGGCGGACGGTGGGACGCGACAGGCCGAGCCGGGACGCGAGGTCGATCTCGTTGCCCAGCAGGCTGCCGGGGACGAGCCTGCCCCGTTCGATGGCCGCCTCCAGTTGCTGCGCGAGCTGGTAGTACAGCGGGACCGGGCTGCTGCGGTCCACGCCGAGCTCAAGGCTGAGGGTGGGGTCGGCCACGGGTTTGGACACGCCGGAAGGGTAGCCCAGGTCCGGTTGTCAGGACAAAGGCTTGACAGCGGGCGGGGCCCCGGCCACGTTGGGGTCCATGCGTATCGGACTCATCGGGACAGGCCGCATCGGTTCCTTCCACGCGAGGGCTCTCAGCGGCCACCGGGACGTCGGCGCGCTGGTGGTCGCCGACGCGGAGGGGCCGAGGGCCGCCGAGGTCGCCCGGCGGACCGGGGCGACGGCCGCCGCCTCGGTCGACGAGATCTTCGCCCGGGACGTGGACGCGGTCGTGATCGCTTCGGCGACCGCCTCGCACGCCGCGCTGATCGGCCGGGCCGCCCGCGCCGGGCTGCCGGTCTTCTGCGAGAAGCCGGTGGCCATCGATCTGCCGGGCACGCTGGCCGCGCTGCGGGAGGTCGAGGCGGCGGGCACCGTCCTGCAGCTCGGCTTCATGCGCCGCTTCGACGCCGGGTACGCGGCGGCGCGCGAGCGGGTGCGGTCGGGTGCGCTGGGCCGGCTGCACACCGTGCGCGCGCTCACCTCCGACCCAGCGCCGCCGCCCGCCGCGTATCTGCCGCTCTCCGGCGGGCTCTACCGGGACTGTCTGGTGCACGACTTCGACATGGTGCGCTGGGTGACCGGGCGCGAGGTGGCCGAGGTGTACGCGACCGGGTCGGACGCGGGGCCCGCGATGTTCCGCGAGGCCGGTGATGTGGACACGGCGGCCGCACTGCTCACGCTGGACGACGGGACGCTGGTCACCACGACCGCCACCCGGTGCAACGGCGCCGGTTACGACGTCCGGATGGAACTGGCCGGGGAGCTGGACCAGATCTCGGTGGGGCTCGACGGCCGTACGCCGGTCACCTCGGCCGAACCGGCGGGCCGGCCGCCCGCGGACCGCCCGTGGCCCGGCTTCCTCGAGCGGTTCGGCCCGGCCTACGAGGCAGAGCTCGACGCCTTTCTGCGGGTGGTCCGGGGCGAGCTGGACAATCCGTGCGACGGCCGGGAGGCGCTGGCCGCGCTGCGTATCGCGGAGGCGTGCGAGCTGTCGCGGCGCGAGCGGCGCCCGGTCCGCGCGGACGAGCTCGCCACCGGCTGAACCGGTACGCCCCCGCGAGCGGTGCGGCCGGCGACCGGTCAGGACAGCGCGGCCGCCGGCGACCGGTCAGGACGGTGCGGCGGAGAGCACCGTCCCCTGCGCCACCGCGCACAGCACCTCGTCGCCGCCGTCGCGCACCATGACCAGATCGCAGCGGACGGTGGCCTGACGGCGCCCGGTGTGCACCACTTCGGCGCGGGCCACGAGCGTACGGCCCGCGCCCGGCCGTACGTACTGGATGGAGAAGCCACCGGTCAGCACGGCGGCCCCCAGGGTGGTCCCGGCCGCGAACGTCAGGGCGTTGTCCGCCGCGTACGCCAGCACTCCCCCGTGCAGAAAGCCGTTCTGCTGGAGCAGTTCGTCACGGACGTCCACCTCCAGGACGGCCGCGCCGCCGCCGAACTCGGTGACACGCGCCCGGAGGAGACGGCTGAACGGCTGCGCGTCCAGTGTCCGGCGGGCCAGTTCCAGGTCGAGTCCGCTCACCGTGCCGCTCCCCCTCGCTGTCGTCCTCGTCGTCCTCGTCCTCGCCGGGTGCCCGGCCGTGGGGCCGGCCTCACCAGCGCACCGGCAGCTTCCGCACCCCGTGCATCAGAAGTCCCGGAATCCACTGGTACGCCCCGGCGTCCTGGTCGAGCGCCAGCTCGGGGCAGCGTTCGAGCAGCGTACGGACGGCGATCCGGCCCTCCATCCTGGCGAGCGGTGCCCCCAGGCAGAAGTGGATGCCGTGCCCGAAGGCCAGGTGCCCCTGCGGGGCGCGCCGGATGTCGAACCGGTCGGCGTCCGGGAAGCGCGCCGGGTCGCGGTCGGCCGAGCCGAGCGAGACCAGCACGGGCTCGCCCGCCGCGATGTCGGCGGCGCCGATCCGCAGCGGCTGCACGGCGTGCCGGTAGGTGGCGGTCTCCACCGGGCCGTCGTAGCGCAGCATTTCCTCGACCGCGCCGTCCAGCAGGCTCATGTCGGCGCGCAGCGCGGCCAGTTGCCCGGGGTGGCCGAGGAGTGCGCGTACCCCGTTGGAGATCAGGTTGACGGTGGTCTCATGACCGGCGACGAGCAACAGGAAGGCCATACCGACGAGTTCCTGCGCGGACAACTGGTCGCCGTCCTCGTCGCGCGCCCGGATCAGCGCACTCAGCAGGTCGTCGCCCGGCTGCTTCCGCTTGGACTCGATGAGCGAGACGAGGTAGTCGCTCATCGCCTGGGCCGCGGCGCTCTCCTGGTCGCTGCCGGTCGGGCCGAGCAGCTCGTTGGACCAGACCCGGAAGCTCGCCCGGTCCAGGTCGGGCACCCCGAAGAGTTCGCAGATGACGGTCATCGGCAGCGGGAAGGCCAGCGAGTCGACCAGATCGGCCGTACGCTCCGGGGCCGCGAGCATCGCGTCCATGCAGGCGTCGGTGATCTGCTGCACGCGCGGACGCAGCGCCTGGACGCGGCGCGCGGTGAACTCCCGTACCACCAGCTTGCGCAGCCGGGTGTGCTGGGGCGGGTCGGTGTCCAGCATGTTGGTGAAGATGCCGGCCGACTCGTCCTGCCAGCCGTTGATCCGCCGGGAGTCCTTGATGAGCCGGGGGTCGTTGAGCGCGGCCCGCGCCTCTTCGTGGCCGACGACGAGCCAGACGCCCGCAGCGTCGGTCTCCTGGGTGCGGATGCGGTGCACGGGGCCGGCCGCGCGCATCTTCTCGTAGTACGGGTAGGGATTCGCGTTGAAGTCTTCGGTGTCCTGCCGCAGATCAATCAGCGTCATCGCCTCAGCGTACGTCGCCGTCCCCGTCGAGGAAGCCCGCGTCGTGGACCAGCAGCGCGATCTGGACACGGTTGTTGAGGCCGAGCCTGGCCAGGATGCGTGACACCTGGGCCTTGACGGTGGGCACGCTCAGATAGAGAGTGCCGGCGATCGCCGCGTTGGACTCGCCGCGTCCGACGGCGACCGCCACGTCCCTCTCCCGGCCGGAGAGTTGGCCCAGCCGGGTACGGGCCCGCGCCGCGCGGTCGTCGGCGGCGCCGCCCGCCGCATGGGCCATCAGCTGCCGGGTGACGGCGGGCGAGAGCACCGGATCACCGGCCGCCACCCGGCGGACCGCGGCGACGATCTCGGCGGGCGGGGTGTCCTTCAGGACGAACCCGGCCGCCCCCGCGCGCAGCGCCCGGAGCACCTGTTCGTCGGCGTGGAAGGTGGTGAGCAGGACGACTTCGGGCGCGCCGGCGCCGCTCCGCAGCCGTTCGGTGGCCGTCAGCCCGTCCACGCCCGGCATCCGGATGTCCATCAGCACCACATCGGGGTGGACGGCGGCCACCAGCGCGGGCACCTCGGAGCCGTCAGCGGCCTCGCCGACGATCTCGATGTCGGCGGCGCCGCCGAGCATGAGGGCGAGCCCGGCGCGTACGAGGGGGTCGTCGTCGACGACGAGAAGCCTGATGGTCACCCGGGCCAGGGTAGCCAGGCGGCGAGCCGGAAGCCGCCGCCGCCCGTCGCGCCGTGGTCCAGCCGTCCGCCCGCGAGGGTGGCCCGCTCGGTGAGCCCGATCAGCCCCTGGCCCGACCCCGGTACCTTCGGCACGTCCCCGGGCGGCGGCGGATTGCGTACCTCGACGGTCAGTCCGGTGCCGGGGCTGCCCGCGACGGTGACGGTGACGGCGGCCCCCGGCGCGTGTTTACGGGCGTTGGTGAGCCCTTCCTGGACGATGCGGTAGGCCGTGCGGCCGGTGGCGGCCGGGACGGTGGCGGGGTCGTCGACCTTGTTGTGCAGGGTGACCGACATCCCGGCCTGCCGGGACTCGGCGGTCAGGGCTTCGAGCGTCACCAGGGTGGGCTGCGGCCGGTTCTCCTCGCCGTCGCCCGGGGTCCTGAGCACCCCGATGATCTCGCGCAGGTCCTGGAGGGCCTCGTGCGCGCTGTCCCGGATGACCCCGGCGGCGCGTGCGACCTCGGGCGCGGGTGCGTCGGGGCGGAATTCCAGAGCGCCGGCGTGGACGCTGAGCAGGGTGAGCCGGTGGGCCAGTACGTCGTGCATCTCGCGGGCGATGGCCTCGCGGGCCAGCCGCTGCGCCTGTTCGGCGCGGAGGTCGGCCTCCGCCTCGGCGCGGAGGGCGCGCTCACGCAGCACCACGACGAGCCGGCGCCTGGAGCGCACGAACATGCCCCAGATGATCACCAGGAGGACCAGCACCGCGCCGTAGAGCGTCGAGCCGATCCAGGACATCGTGGGGTCGGGGCGCAGCGCGGCCTCCACTCCCCCGGCGGCCACCGCGGCCACGCCCAGCACGAGCACCGGCCGGAACGGGCGGTGCACGGCGAGGCTGAACAGCGCGACCAGCACCGCGCCGGCGCTGAGCGGCGCGAAGGCGCTGACCAGTACGAGCACCACGGCGAGCCCCACGGGCCAGCGTCTGCGCACCCAGAGCGCACAGCAGGCGGCGGCGCCCACCAGCTGGTCGACGACGCTGTCGACGGCGGAGTAGCCGCCCGCGTCCTTGAGGGCGTCCAGGGCGAGCACCCCGATGCCCGCGGCGATCAGGAAGGCCGCGATGTCCACGATCCAGTCGCGCAGGGTCCGGCGCGGCCTCACCCGGTCCACGGCAGGCTCGCTGCCCGCGAGGGCCGAGGGCAGCAGCCAGGGGTACTCGGAACGCGTCATATCGACAAAGCTACGCAGGAGCCGCGCCCGGCGCGGGGTCCGGAGGGGCGGTCGAGACCAAAGTCGCGGGGTCCGAGACTTTGGAAGCGGTACGCCCGGCCCGGCGGGCCCGTCCAGCCCGGCGGGCCCGTCCAGCCCGGCGGGCCCGCGTCCGGCGGCCTGCCCGGGGCTCCTGAGCTGCCGTCCGGCGCCCGTGCGGCAAGGCCGCGGCGTTCGGCCCCACCGGGCGCCCGTGCGGCGGGGCCGCGGCGCCAGGGGGGCGTGGCTATCCGGCGTTCGTGGAGAAGAGCCCGCCGGTGGGGCCCTGCTTGTCGCCGCCCTGGGCCTTCTTCAGGGCGTTCGCGAGGCCCTCGATGGTGAGCGACTGGAGGATGACGCGGCCATTGCCCTCCAGCGTGGCCAGGGAGAGGCCCTCGCCTCCGAAGACGGCGTTCATCATGCCCTGGCGGTTGAGCCCGCCGATGCGCTCGACGCCGTACTCGATGCCCTCCTCGAAGGCGACGATGCAGCCGGTGTCGACCTCGATACGGCCGCCGAAGTCGGCCGGGTTGAGGTCGATGAAGTTCCCCGCACCGCAGATGATCACGGTGCCGCGGCCGGTGAACTTCTCCAGGATGAAGCCCTCACCACCGCTGCGGCCGGTCCGGCCGCCCTGCCAGGCGATCCCGAAGTCGACGGTGGACTCCGCCGCCACGAACGCGTCCTTCTCGGCGAACCAAGCCCGGCTGCCGTTCAGCTCCAGGGCGCGCATCTCGCCGGGGAGCACCCCCGCGAAACCGACGGTGCCCTCGCCGCCGGTGGCCGCGAAGTACTGGAAGGCGAGCGACTCCCCCGCCAGCGCACGCTGGCCGACCTGCATCGCCGTACCCATGGCCTGCCGGAGGATCCCGCCCATGCCGCCGGCCCCCTGCTGGCCGCCCTGCCCCTGCTGCCCGCCGCCACCGCCGGGCCCGGAGAGACGGGTCTCCATGCTCACGTTCGAGGTCTTGAAGAGGAACTTCCCGGCCTCGCAGTAGACGGTCTGGCCTGGCTGAAGGCTGACGACGGCCATCTGCATGGCATTGCCGACGATCTCTTGCTGGAGGGTCACGGCCGGTTCTCCTTGGGGCGGTGGCGGGGCCGGTACGTCCGTACCGGCAGGTGAACGACCGGCACCCGCTGTCCGGTTCCGGCCGTCCGGTTCCGGATGCGCGGTCTGTTTCCCGCCGGTACGGGTGGCCGTCCGCCGCTCTGCTGGGACCTGCGAACACTACCGACGAAACGAAGGGGCGGGGACACCATGTCTTCTCCGGGCAGCACTCCGGACAGGGCGGCGCTGGACGGCCGGGTGGCGCTGGTGACGGGCGGCAGCCGCGGGATCGGGGCCGCCGTGGCGCTGCGGCCGGCCCGCGAGGGCGCGGACGTCGCGATCACCTTCGAGCGGAACGGGACCGCGGCCGACGAGGTCGTCGCCGGGATCCGGGCAGCCGGGCAGCCGGGCAGCCGGGCGGCAGGATCATTTCGACCGGTTCGGCGCTGACCCGCTTCGCGGGCGGCCCTGGCGCCACCCTCTACGGGCTGAGCAAAGCGGCGCTGACCGGGCTGACCAGGTCGCTCGCCCGGGAGCTGGGCGAGCGGGGCATCACGGTCAACGTGATCCAGCCGGGCCCGGTCGACACGGACCTGAATCCTGCGGACGGCCCGTACGCCGGGCCCCAGCGCGCGGCGACGGCGCTGGGACGCTTCGGGACGGCGGACGAGGTGGCCTCGCTGGTGGCGTATCTGGCCGGCGAGGAGGCCGGGTATGTGACGGGGGCCGAGCTGCTGGTGGACGGCGGGCACGCGGCGTAACGCCCGCGAGGCCGCCGCCCATGGGCTCAGCCGTTGCGTTCGAGCAGCCGGCCGACCGGCTCGCCCGGGACGCCGTCCTCGGCGATCCGTACGCCCCGCAGCCAGGTGGAGCGCACCACGCCGTACAGGGTCTTGCCCGCGTACGCGGTCACCTGGTTCCGGTGGTACAGCTCCGCCGGGTCGACGGTGAACGTGTCGTCCGGCGCGAGCACCGCGAAGTCGGCGTCCCGGCCGGCCTCGATCGCGCCCTTGGCGGAAAGACCGGCGAGCTCGGCAGGCGCCGTGGACATCCAGCGGACCACGTCGTCGAGGGTGTGGCCCCGCTCGCGGGCGGCCGTCCAGATCGCCGGGAGCCCCAGCTGGAGGGAGGAGATCCCGCCCCAGGCGTCGGCGAAGTCGGGGGTCTTGAGGTCGGTGGTGCAGGGCGAGTGGTCGGAGACGATGCAGTCGATCGTCCCGTCGGCGAGCCCCTGCCACAGCGCGTCCTGGTTGGCGGCCTCGCGGATCGGCGGGCAGCACTTGAACTCCGTTGCCCCGTCCGGGACTTCCTCGGCCGTCAGGGTCAGGAAGTGCGGGCAGGACTCCACGGTGACCCGGACGCCCTCGCGCTTGGCGGCGGCGATCAGCGGCAGCGCGTCGCTGGACGAGAGATGCAGGACGTGGATGCGCGCGTCCAGCCGCCTGGCCAGTGCGATGAGGCCCTCGATCGCCGCGTTCTCGGCGGCACGCGGGCGGGAGGCCAGGAAGTCCGCGTACTGCGGGCCGCTGCGCTGCGGGGCGTCGGCCAGCCGGTGCGGGTCCTCGGCGTGGACGATCAGCAGCCCGCCGAAGCCGGCGATCTCGGCCATGGACCGGGCGAGCTCCTCCTGGTCGAGCTCGGGGAACTCCTCGACACCCGACGGCGACAGGAAGCACTTGAAGCCGAACACACCGGCGTCGTACAGCGGGCGCAGATCCTTGACGTTGGACGGGATCGCGCCGCCCCAGAAGCCGACGTCGATGTGGGCCTTGCTGCGGGCCACGTCCTGCTTGGTCCGCAGGTTGTCGGCGGTGGTGGTCGGCGGCAGCGAGTTGAGCGGCATGTCGAGGAGTGTGGTGATCCCGCCCGCGGCCGCGGCCCTGGTCGCGGTCCAGAAGCCCTCCCACTCGGTGCGGCCCGGGTCGTTCACGTGGACGTGGGTGTCGACGAGGCCGGGGAGCAGCACATCGTCACCGAAGTCCGTCAGCCGGGCGCCGTCCGGCACCTCCGCGTCGTAGGGCAGCACTGCTGCGATCTTTCCCTCGGCGACGGCGACCGATGCGGCGCGTGTCCCCTGGGGGGTGATGACTCGCGTCGAGCGCAGTACCAGTTCGGTGGTGGACACCCGGGCCCCTCTTTCCATATAGCGAAATACAACTTCCAATAATGGAGTGTTCGCCGCACATCCTGGCTCGTCAAGACTGGACCAGCCGCCTGGATGATTCCACAAAGCAAAAGCCAAATTTCGACCACCGGAATGTGCTTCTCGTGGTGGCTCTGGGTCCGGATCGTACCCAGCGGACGTCCTGATCCGGACAAAGGGGTCCTGACCGGCCCCAACGCCTGCCGCCTAGGGGGATACAGCGGACTACGGCCCGGTAGGCTGGCGCCTTGCCCCGCCCGCCTCGAAAGGACCGCCGCCGTGCCGCAGTCCCACGCCAGCGCACCCGACGCCAAGACCGCAGCACCGAGCGGTGGCGTCCAGTCACTGGAGCGCGCCTTCGATCTGCTGGAGCGGATGGCCGACGCCGGTGGCGAGGTCGGCCTGAGCGAGCTCTCGGCCGCCAGCGGTCTGCCGCTGCCCACGATCCACCGGCTGATGCGCACCCTGGTCGCCTGCGGCTACGTACGCCAGCAGCCCAACCGGCGCTACGCCCTGGGCCCCCGCCTGATCCGGCTCGGCGAGTCGTCGGCCCGGCTGCTCGGGACCTGGGCCCGCCCCTATCTCGCACGGCTGGTCGAGGAGACCGGCGAGACGGCGAACATGGCCCTGCTCGACGGGGACGAGGTCGTGTACGTCGCACAGGTCCCGTCGAAGCACTCCATGCGGATGTTCACCGAGGTGGGCCGGCGGGTCCTGCCGCACTCCACCGGTGTCGGCAAGGCGCTGCTCGCGCACACCCCGCCACCCGAGGTCAGGGCGCTCCTCGCGCGGACCGGTATGCCGGCCGCCACCGAGAAGACGATCACCACACCCGAGGGATTCCTGGACGCGCTGGAGGTCGTGCGGCGCGCGGGCTACGCGGTGGACGACAACGAGCAGGAGATCGGGGTCCGCTGCCTCGCGGTCCAGGTCCCCAACTCCCCCACGGCCGCCGCGATCTCGATCTCGGGTCCGGCCGGCCGGGTGACGGAGGAGGCCACCGAGCGGATCGTGCCGATCCTCCAGGGCATCGCCCAGGAGCTCTCGGCCACGCTCGCGAGCGCGGGGCCCCAGCAGGTCTGACCGCGTGGGGGCCCCGGCGGATCCGGTCCGGCGGGCGCCCCGGCGGACTCGGTCCGATTTTTCAGACGTTCGGCCGAACCGGCCGGTCGGCCGACCGGCATGGCCGGTAACCGGCGCGCTCAGCCGACCGGCACCGTCAGCCGGCCGTCCGCCATCGACACCGTCCTGTCCATCCGGTCCAGGTGCGTGTGGTCGTGCGTGACCAGCACCGTCGCGGTCCCACGCGCCCGGGTCAGCGTGACCAGCAGGTCGAGCACCCCGGCGCCCCGCTCGTGGTCGAGGGCGCTGGTGGGCTCGTCCACCAGCAGCACCGACGGCTCGTTCATCAGCGCGCGGGCGATGTTCACGCGCTGCCGCTGGCCGCCGGAGAGCTGGTGCGGACGCCTGCCCGCCTGGTCGGCGAGGCCCACCGCGTCCAGCAACTCCACCGCACGCTCGCGGACTTGGGCGGTCGACCGGCCCGCGAGATGCGCCATCACCTGGAGCTGCTCGGCGGCGGTCAGCGCGGGCAGCAGATTCGGCTGCTGGAAGACGATCCCGATGCGTTCGCGCCGCAGCACCGCCTTCTCCGCCCGGCTCAGCACGGCCGTGTCCGCGCCGTCGACGACCACCCGGCCCCGTTCGGGGGTCACGAGCGTCGCCGCCACCGCCAGCAGGCTCGACTTGCCGGAGCCGGAGGGCCCGACCACCGCCGTCAGCGAACCGGCCGGGACCTCGAGGGACACCTCGTCGAGCGCGACCACCCGGCCGTCCCCGTCGGGGTAGGTCAGGGTCACATCGTCCAGGGTCAGGGTCATCGTGCGCTCCCGAGAGCAGTCAGCGGGTCGACGGCGGTGATCCGCCGGATGGACAGAGCGGCGCCGAGCACCCCGAGGGCGACTATCACGGCGGCGGGGACCAGGACGGTCAGCGGATCGAGTACGAAGGGGACGCTCTCCGGCACGACGGCGCCGATCCCGCCGGCGACGGCGGTGCCCAGCAGCGTCCCGGCCAGCAGCATCAGCACCGCCTGGCCGAGCGCGTCACGCAGCAGATACCGGGTGGAGGCGCCCAGCGCCTTCAGGACGGCGATGTCGCCGCTGCGCTGGATCGTCCAGACCGTGAAGAACGCGCCTATCACCATGGCCGAGATGACGAAGAGGAAGCCGCGCATCAGCTGGAGCGAGCCGTTCTCCGCCTGGTACGAGGGGAGCGCGCCCAGCGAGCCGTCCCGGGTCAGCGTCGTCGTACGGGCCGCCCGGTCCCCCTTGCCGATGTCGGCCCCGTCGGTGGTCAGGGCCACCACGCCGGCCTGCTCGCCCTTGCCGAGGGAGGTCCAGACGACGGGGGTGTGACTGTACGAGTCGTCCCCGGCGACCGCCTTCACCGTCAGCTTCCTGCCGGACAGTGTGACGGTGTCCCCGGCCGCAGCGCCCAGGTCCTTCGCGGCGCCGGTGGACAGCACCACACCGGAGCGCCCCGGGTCCTTGGGCGCGAGCCCGGAGCCGGGCCGCACCCCGAAGTCGGAGACCGCGGCCGTACGGTCGCCCGCTTCGGCGTTGGCCGTGTCGATCGCCACCGGCTGCGCGCTCTTCACGCCGGGCTGCGCGGCCCAGGTCCGCCAGGCGCTCTCCGGCAGCTGCGATCCCGAGAAGGACGCGGACTGCCCGGAGGGCGGCGCGGCGAAGGCCAGGTGGTCGGCGGACAGGTTGGTGATGGCCGATGTGTTGTCCTTGGCCAGCCCGGCGGTCAGTCCGGACAGCAGGCCGACCAGCAGGGTGATGAGCACGATCACCGTGCCCATCAGGGCGAACCGCCCCCGGGCGAATCTCAGATCTCTCCATGCAACGAACATGTGCTCAACCCTGCTGGCCACAGGGGTGCGTGGGCATCGCGCCACGGATGGCTTCGCGAGGATCAAAAGACGGAGCCGGCAATCAAACTTTCGATTGAGGGCGTTCCGGGACGATCCGCCTAGGCTGGGAGGATCATGGATCCTCGTGCACTGACCCCGGCGCTGCTCGTCCTGCGGCTCTGCCTCCATCTGCTGATGGCGGGGCTGCTGGTGCTGGCCGCGGCGCGGGCGCTCACCGGCCACACGGCGAACGCGCCGGCGGTGGTGACGGCGGCCGCGGTCATGGGCGCGGTGTACGCGGCGGGCACGCTCTGGCCGTCGGTACGGAACTCGCGCCCGTCCGCCGCCCTCTGGCTCGGGGTGCTGGGCCTCGCGTGGCTGGGGCTGCTGGTGGTCTCGCCCGACGGGCTGTGGGTAGCGTTCCCGCTGTACTTCCTCCAGCTGCATCTGCTGCCCGTGCGCTGGTCGGTACCGGTCGTGGTGGTCACCGCCGGCGCGGCCATCGCGGCCTATGTGGGGCACGGTGCGGCGCTGAATCCGGGCGCGTTCATCGGGCCGCTCCTCGGCGCGGCGGTCGCCGTCGCCACCGTCCTCGGCTACCAGGTGCTCTACCGCGAGAGCGAGAGCCGCCGCAGGCTCATCGAGGAGCTGATCTCGACCCGGGCCGAACTCGCCGAGGCCGAACGGACCGCGGGCACCCTCGCCGAGCGGGAGCGGCTGGCCCGGGAGATCCACGACACGCTCGCCCAGGGGCTCTCCTCCATCCAGCTACTGCTGCGGGCGGCCGGGCGCACCCTGCCCGCCGACGCCCCTGCCGCCGCCCACATCGAACAGGCCAGACAGGCCGCGCAGGACAATCTGGCCGAGGCCCGCCGCTTCGTCCGCGCACTGTCACCGCCCGCCCTTGAGCACGGTTCGCTGGCGGCCGCGCTCGACCGCCTGTGCACCGGCGGCCCCGGACCCCGTGTCCGCTTCTCGACCAGCGGTACGCCGGTCGAGCTGCCCACCCCGTACGAGGTGGCGCTGTTGCGGATCGCGCAGTCGGCGCTGGCCAACACCGTCCAGCACGCCGGGGCGTCCCGCGCCGAGATCACCCTGAGTTTCATGGAGACCGCCGTCGCGCTGGACGTCGTGGACGACGGCTCCGGCTTCGATCCGCTGTCCGCCGGTGCCGCGTCAGGCGACGCGGGCTTCGGCCTGCCCGCCATGCGGTCGCGTGTCGAGTCACTGGGCGGCACCTTCGCCGTCGAGTCCACACCGGGCCAGGGGACGGCCGTCGCGGTCACGCTGCCGCTGCCCGAATCCGAAGAGGCGCCCACGTCCGAAGACGTGTCCCCGTGACGGACAACACGACGGACAACACGACTGACGACATGACGGAAAAGGTGTCCCCATGACGATCCGGCTCCTGCTCGCGGACGACCACCCGGTGGTCAGGGCCGGGCTGCGCGCCGTCCTCGACACCGAGCCCGGCTTCCGGGTGACCGGGGAGGCCGCGACCGCCGAACAGGCCGTCGAGCTGGCCGCTTCGGGAGAGTTCGACGTGGTCCTGATGGACCTCCAGTTCGGCGCGGGCATGCACGGCTCGGAGGCCACGGCCGCCATCGCCGCCGTCGAAGGGGCGCCGCGGGTCCTGGTGCTGACGACGTACGACACGGACGCGGACATCCTGGCCGCGGTCGAGGCCGGTGCGAGCGGCTACCTCCTGAAGGACGCGCCGCCGGAGGAGCTGGCCGCCGCCGTGCGGACGGCGGCGGCCGGCCGCTCGGCGCTGGCGCCCGCCGTCGCCCACCGTTTGATGGACCGGATGCGGGCGCCCGGCGAGTCGCTCACCCGGCGGGAGCTGGAGGTGCTGCAGCTGGTCGGGGACGGCCTGTCGAACCAGCAGATCAGCAAGGCGCTGTTCCTCAGCCAGGCGACGGTGAAGTCCCATCTGGTGCACATCTACGCGAAGCTGGGCGTGGACTCCCGGACGTCAGCGGTGGCCGTGGCATCGGCGAAGCGGCTCATCCGCCGTGCCGGTGGCTCAGCACATTGACCACCTTGCCGTTCGGATCGCGTACGAAGAACCGCCGTACGCCCCACTCCTCGTCCGTCAGCGGGTGCACGATCTCCGTCCCCGAGGCCAGCACCGCCGTGTGCACCGCGTCCACGTCGTCCACCTCGACCGAGAGGTCGGGCTGCACGGCGGCGCTCGCGTCGTGCGTGGTGAGGGTGAGCTGCGCCGTGGGGTTGACGGACGAGGCGAGTGTCATGACCCAGCCGTGGTTCATGACCTCGCCCAGCCCGAGCAGCCCGTAGAAGTCCCGGCTCTCGGCCATGGAGTGCGTCGTGATGTCCGGCACCACCCGGCGCACGGACATCAGGAGGCCGAGCCGAAGAGCTCCACCGCGTTCCGCACCTCGGAGAGCGAGACCGCGAGTGCGCTGACCGAACCGATCGCGCCGGCGACCAGCAGCAGGGAGCGACGCAGCCGCAGGATCTCCGGCACGCCGCTCCTGGCCATCGCCTCCAGGGCGGCCAGTTCGTCCTCGGCGATGGCACGGTCGGGGAACTGGGCCGGGTGGGCGGCCAGTTCACGGCGGAGCCGGGTGACCGACGAGCTGAGCTCCGTCACTCTCGGATCCGCACCGGCTCCCGTGACGCGTTTCTGCCCCGCACTTCGCAACAAAGCTCCCCCTCGCACAACTCTGTGCTGGTCATTCCCTACGGTTGATCGACCGTGTGGCGCTGGTCGGACACCGCGGGTCACGAGTCAGTTAACGCCACCGCGCGTCGTTCTCGCCACTCCACGACGGGAATTCAGCCGGACGGGGTGGTGTCCATGAGGTATCCAGTCCCGATGCGACACGAAGGCGGAACCAAGTGAACAACACAGACACGGGGACGGGTACTCCGGAGCCGGGGCACGGGCACGACCGGCCGGCCGGCCCGGCGGTCGCCGGACTGCTGCTCGCGGCGGGTGGTGGCCGCCGGCTGGGCGGACGCCCCAAGGCCCTGCTCGAACACCGCGGCCGGCCGCTGGTCGAGCACGCGGTCCGGGTGCTGCGCGAAGGGGGCTGCGGTCCGGTGCATGTCGTGCTGGGCGCAGCGGCGGACGACGTGAGGAAACGGGCCGAGCTGTCCGGCTGCGTCCTGGCCGACAACCCCCGCTGGGAGGAGGGCATGGGGTCGTCGCTGCGCACCGGGCTGGCGTCGCTCGCCGGGTCGGGTGCGGACGCCGCCCTCGTCCTGCTGGTCGACCAGCCGGGGATCGGGGCGGCAGCGGTGGCCCGGGTACGGGAGGCGGGCGGTTCCGCGACGAGCCTGGTGGCCGCCGCGTACGGGGGCAGGCGCGGCCACCCCGTGCTCTTCGGCGCCGAGCGCTGGGCGGACATCGCCCGGACGGCGGCCGGGGACCGCGGGGCCCGCGATTACCTCAAGGCCCACCAGGACGCGATCACCCTGGTGGAGTGCTCCGATGTCGCCGAGGCGTACGACATCGACACCGTCGAAGACCTGTTCCACTTGGAGTGACCAGCCTGGCACTCTGCGACGACTTCTGTCGATCCGAAGAATCTCGATGTCAACACAGCGTTGAACTTCCACCATGAGGAAACTAGTATCCACACGTCAGAAGCGCTCTGTGCCTCACAGAGCGCCCGCGACCGTATCGCGACCCCATGGCACTCCGTGCCACCATGAGAGTCCTGCGGCCGTCAGGTACCGCCCGCTGAAGGAGTGACAGCTCATGTCCGCACCAGCGCCGTCTCCGCTGGCCATCGTCGATGCCGAGCCCCTGCCGCGGCAGGACGAGGTCCTCACCGATGCGGCCCTGGCCTTCGTGGCCGAGCTGCACCGGCGGTTCACCCACCGCCGTGATGAGCTGCTCGTCCGCCGTGCTGAGCGCCGCGCCGAGATCGCCCGGACGTCCTCGCTCGATTTCCTCCCGGAGACCGCGAGCGTCCGCAACGACGACAGCTGGAAGGTCGCGCCGGCTCCGGCCGCGCTGAACGACCGCCGCGTCGAGATCACCGGCCCGACCGACCGCAAGATGACCATCAACGCCCTGAACTCGGGCGCCAGGGTCTGGCTCGCAGATTTCGAGGACGCGTCCGCCCCCACCTGGGAGAACGTTGTCACCGGCCAGCTCAATCTGACCGACGCCTATGAGCGCCGGATCGACTTCACGGACCCGAGGTCCGGCAAGTCGTACGCACTGAAGCCCGCCGACGAACTCGCCACCGTCGTGGTGCGCCCGCGCGGCTGGCACCTCGACGAGCGCCACCTCGTCCTCGACGACCGCCCCGTCCCCGGCGCGCTGGTCGACTTCGGTCTGTACTTCTTCCACAACGCCAAGCGCCTCATCGAGCTCGGCAAGGGCCCGTACTTCTACCTGCCGAAGACCGAGTCCCACCTGGAGGCGCGCCTCTGGAACGAGATCTTCGTCTTCGCGCAGGACTACGTCGGCATCCCGCAGGGCACCGTCCGCGCGACCGTCCTGATCGAGACGATCACGGCGGCGTACGAGATGGAGGAGATCCTCTACGAGCTGCGCGACCACGCGTCCGGGCTGAACGCCGGGCGCTGGGACTACCTGTTCTCCATCGTCAAGAACTTCCGCGACGGCGGCTCCAAGTTCGTCCTGCCGGACCGCAATCTGGTCACGATGACGGCGCCTTTCATGCGCGCGTACACCGAACTGCTGGTGCGCACCTGCCACAAGCGCGGCGCGCACGCCATCGGCGGTATGGCGGCCTTCATCCCGTCCCGGCGCGACGCCGAGGTCAACAAGGTGGCCTTCGAGAAGGTCAAGGCGGACAAGGACCGCGAGGCCGCCGACGGCTTCGACGGGTCCTGGGTCGCGCACCCGGACCTGGTGCCGATCGCCATGAAGTCGTTCGACGCGGTCCTCGGCGAGAACCCGAACCAGAAGCAGCGGCTGCGCGAGGACGTCACGGTGGCACCCGGTGACCTGATCGCGATCGACTCCCTGGACGCCAAGCCGACGTACGAGGGCCTGGTCAACGCGGTCCAGGTCGGTATCCGCTACATCGAGGCGTGGCTGCGCGGCATGGGCGCCGTGGCCATCTTCAACCTGATGGAGGACGCCGCGACGGCGGAGATCTCCCGCTCGCAGATCTGGCAGTGGATCAACGCGAACGTGGTCTTCGAGAACGGCGAGCACGCGACGGCTGAACTGGCCCGGAAGATCGCGGCGGACGAACTCACCGCGATCGAGAAGGAGATCGGCACGGAGGCGTTCGCCGCGGGCAAGTGGCAGCAGGCACACGACCTCCTGCTGACGGTGTCCCTGGACGCCGACTACGCGGACTTCCTGACGCTGCCGGCGTACGAGCAGCTGGGGTAACCGAGCACCACCACGCACCCGACCGGGGCAGTCCCGGGCGCCGCACGGCGCCCGGACTGCCCCGGTTTTCGTTGTCCCGGTTGTCTTCGGCCGGTTCCCCGCTCCGCGCATCCGCGAGTCCTCCGCGACCTCTCCGCAGCCTCTCCGCGACGCGTCTACGACCGCGCCCACCAGGCAAGTTCGGGAAAACTACAAACCCTTGACAGCCCACTTGGACGAATCTAGCCTTGCCGCATCCCGATACCCGTATTCCACATTGCGGAATTTAATCAAGGATGAGTGGCCCGGTGACGAGTGCAGACACGCCTGTGGAACCGCCCCGATCGACACCGGCCGTGGGCACCACCGATACCGCCGCCGATACCGCTACCGATGCCGCCGCCGGCGCCGGCGCGCCCCCGCTGAGCCCCCGCCTGTACAACGACGACCTGGCGCCGACCGAGGTCCACGGGCGCCGCTGGGGCAGCTACAACATCTTCACCCTGTGGGCGAACGACGTGCACAGTCTGGGCAACTACACCTTCGCCACCGGGCTGTTCGCCCTCGGGCTCGGCGCCTGGCAGGTGCTGCTCGCTCTCGCGATCGGCGCCGCGCTGCTCTTCGGGATACTCAACCTCTCCGGGTACATGGGCCAGAAGACCGGCATCCCCTTCCCGGTCATGAGCCGTATCAGCTTCGGCGTACGGGGCGCGCAGATTCCCGCCCTCATCCGCGGCGCCGTCGCCATCGCGTGGTTCGGCATCCAGACCTATCTCGCGTCCCATGTGCTGAACGTTCTGCTGATCACGCTGCACCACCCGCTGGCCGGGCTGTCCGAGAACTCCTTCCTCGGTCTGTCGACGCTCGGCTGGATCTCCTTCGGGTTCCTGTGGTGCGTACAGATCGGCATCGTCATGTACGGCATCGAGATGGTCCGGAAGTACGAGGCGTTCGCGGGGCCGGTCATCCTCTTCACGCTCTCCGCGCTCGCCGTCTGGATGTTCTGGAGGGCGGGCGGCTCCATCGCGCTGTCGAACGACCACCCGCTGAGCGGCGGGAAGATGTGGCGTGAGATCTTCGCGGGCGCCTCGCTGTGGGTCGCCATCTACGGCACGTTCGCGCTGAACTTCTGCGACTTCACCCGGTCCTGCACCAATAAGAAGTCGATCACCATCGGCAACTTCTGCGGCATTCCCGTGAACATCATGCTCTTCGGCGTGATCACCGTCGTGCTGGCCGGGGGGCAGTTCCGGATCAACGGGAAGGTCATCAACAGCCCGGCGGACGTCGTACAGGCCATCCCCAACACCTGGTTCGTGGTGCTCGCCGGCCTGGCGCTGATCATCCTCACGGTCGCGGTGAACCTCATGGCCAACTTCGTGGCCCCGGCGTACGCGCTGGCCAATCTCTTCCCCAAGCACCTCGACTTCCGGCGGGCCGGGATCGTCAGCGGTGTCATCGGGATCGTCATCCTGCCGTGGAACCTCTACAACAACCCGGCCGTCGTGAACTACTTCCTGGGCGGTCTCGGTGCCTTCCTCGGCCCGCTGTTCGGCGTGATCATCGCCGACTACTGGCTGATCAGGAAGGGGCGGGTCAATGTGCCCGAGCTGTACACCATGGAACCGTCGGCCGCGTACCACTACACACGCGGGGTGAATCCGCGCGCCATCGCCGCCTTCGCGCCGGCGGCCGTCGCGGCCGTTGTCTGCGCCCTCGTACCGCTGTTCTCCGCCGTCGCACCGTTCGCCTGGTTCATCGGCGCCGGTATCGCCGCCGCCGTGTACGTCGCCGTCTCCGAGCGGAACGTCAGCCACGAGGACGTGCCCGGCGCGGCCATCGCCGTGCCGAGCGTGCACTGACACGGGCGGCAGCGCCCGTACGGGAGAACACCGGCCCATCCGATCCAGCCGCGCACCCGTGCGCACCATCTGTGAGGTACCCCCATGCGGATACTCGTCGTCAATGTGAACACCACCGAATCCATCACGGAGGCGATCGCCGCACAGGCGAGGTCGGTGGCGTCGGCCGGCACGGAGATCGTGGGCCTGACCCCGCGCTTCGGGGCCGAGTCCGTGGAGGGGAACTTCGAGAGCTATCTCGCGGCGATCGCCGTCATGGACCGGGTTCTCTCCTACCCGGAGCCCTTCGACGCGGTCATCCAGGCCGGTTACGGCGAGCACGGCAGGGAGGGGCTCCAGGAGCTGCTGTCCGTGCCCGTCGTGGACATCACCGAGGCGGCGGCGAGCACCGCCCTGTACCTCGGACACACCTATGCGGTGGTCACCACGCTCGACCGGACGGTCCCGCTGATCGAGGACCGGCTGAAGCTCGCGGGGCTCGACGCCCGGTGCGCTTCGGTGCGGGCCAGCGGCCTGGCCGTGCTGGAGCTGGAGGAGGACCCGGCCGCGGCCGTCGAGTCGATCGTGTCGCAGGCCGAACGTGCCGTGACCGAGGACAGGGCCGAGGTCATCTGTCTGGGCTGCGGCGGCATGGCGGGACTGGACGAGCAGATCAGGAAGCGCACCGGTGTCCCGGTCGTGGACGGTGTCGGGGCCGCCGTCACCGTGGCCGAGTCACTGGTCAGGCTCGGCCTCTCCACCTCCAAGGTACGCACCTACGCGGGCCCCAGGCCCAAGCGCGTCACGGGCTGGCCGGGCGCCGCCTTCGCGGAGACGGGCCCGGCGGCCGGCCACGCCGACGCTCACGGCTGAGAGGCCCCGGGACCGCGCGTCACGTCCACACCGCCCCCACCGCGACGAAGCCCCCGATCAGTACGAACAGGATCGCCAGCAGCGGCCAGACGAAGCGCAGGTACTTGTCGTAACCCACCTTCGCCAGCGCCACCCCGCCGATCGTGACGGCGGTGGTCGGGACCCAGAGGTTCATCCAGCCGCTCGCCGACTGCCAGGCCGTGACGACCAGGGCGCGCGACACCCCCGCGAAGTCGGCCAGCGGCGCGAGGATCGGCATCGCGAGCGTGGCATGGCCCGAGGTCGAGGGGATCAGGAACGCCAGCGGCAGATTGACGAGGAAGACGAAGAACGCGAAGACCGACGAGGACGTGCCGGAGACCAGGCCCTCGATGGAGTGCAGCACGGTGTCGGTGATCTGCGAGTTGTTCATGATGACAGTGACACCGCGGGCCAGCACGATCACCAGCGCCGGTGAGATGAAGTCGGCGGCGCCCTGCACGATCGTCGCGCTCAGCTTCTGCTCGCCGAGCCGAGCCACGATCCCGACGAGCACCCCGGCCACCAGGAAGAGGGCGGCCAACTGCGGGAAGGACCAGCCCAGTTCGAATCCGTACGGGGTGGCGTCGGCGTCTCCGGACAGGGCGCTCGCCCAGGGCACGACCGAGAAGATCATGAACGCGAAGGTCAGGGTGACGAGCACCAGGATGACCTTGTGCAGGGTGGTCAGCGGCGGGGGCTCCGCCGCCCCGGTGGCGCTCTGTTCGCGGTCGCCCGGCAGGAAGCCGGAGAGCGACCGCCCTGGATCGCGGCTCACCCGTCTCGCGTAACGGATGACGTACGCGATGGTCACCGAGGTCAGGACCACCCACATCAGCCCGCGCAGCACGATGCCGTCGCCCAGCGAGATGTCGGCCGCCGACGAAGCCACCCCGGTCGCGAAGGGGTTGACGGTGGAACACAGCACACCGATCCCGGCGCCCAGGATGATCGTGCCGGTCGCCACCATCCGGTCGTAGCCGAGCGCCAGCATCAGCGGGACGATCAGCCCGTAGAAGCCGAGGGTCTCCTCGGCGAAGCCCTCGACCGTACCGAGGAGCGCGAACACCAGCATCACCCCCGCGATGAGCAGCGCGCCGCGCTCGCGGAGCCGGTGGGCGAGGCGGCCGATGCCCAGGTCGAGCGCGCCGGTCGCGAAGACGACGGTGATGAAGGCGCCGATCGCGAGCACGAAGAGGAACACGCCCGCGCTGCCGTACAGTTCACCGGCCAGACCGGGGCCGACCTGGCCGGTCTTCGCGTCCTGGACGCCGTAGAGGCCGTTGACCGGGGAGAGGAAGAGATCGTTGAGCCGGTGGACGATTCCCCGGTCGGACGCGACCCGGTGGTAGGTGCCCTGGATGGGCGCCCCCGACTTGTTCCTGCGGTATTCGCCCGGTGGGATGAGGAAGGCCAGGGCCCAGACGGCGATGGTGACGACGGCCAGGACGGTGAGGGCGCTCGGGAAGACGAAGCCGCGTTTTCCCGGTGGCTTCCCGTCCTGGGCCTGCCGGGTCCGGACGGTGCTCACGCGGCGGCCCCATGGCTCGGACCCGGTGCGGCCGAGCGGGTGACGGGCCCGCTCGCCCGCGCGTACGGCACGACGGCTGACGCGGTGCGCCCGGCCGGGGAGGCGTCGGTCCTGGGTCCCAGCTCCATCGTGCAGCCCCTGTTCGCTCCGGAGGATTCTGCGCCAACGGGACCACAGGGAGCGCGGGGCCGCATGTTGCCACGGCGGGCGGCCGGCCGACCGATGAGTTCTCGTACCGGATCCGGTCTCAAGGGTATGGACATCGAAACGGACACAGACGCAACGGACACGGGCGCAGCCAACACGGGCGCGCACAGGAACCAGGACGGCGGTCTGCCCGATCTGGAACCACCGGCCCGGCACATGGCCGGGCTCGCCGACGCCGTCGGGGACGGGCAGCTGGGTGACCCCACGCCCTGCCCGGACTTCGCGGTCCGGGACCTGCTCGCCCATGTCTCCGGACTGACGGTGGCGTTCTGCGCCGCGGCGAAGAAGGAGTTCGGGCCGCACACCGACACCGCGCCGGGCACCGTACCCAACCCCGAGCTGGCCGCGGACTGGCGCACGGCGCTGCCCCGGCAGCTGGCGGACCTGATCGCGGCCTGGCACTCCCCCGGCGCCTGGGAGGGCGAGACGAGAGCGGGCGGTTTCACCCTGCCCGCGGTGGTCGCCGGACGGATCGCGCTCAACGAGCTGGTGGTGCACGGCTGGGATCTGGCCCGCGCGACCGGGCAGCGGTACGCCCCGGACCCGGCGAGCCTGGGTGTCTCGTACGCGCTGCTCGGGCAGCCGGACAGCCCGACACGCGCTCCGGCCTTCGGCCCGGCCGTCGAGGTCGCGCGGGACGCCCCCTTCGTCGACCGGGTGATCGGACTCAGCGGGCGCAGCCCGGACTGGAAGCCTTAGGTGCTGTGCGGGGTCCGGTGGCGGCGCAGCCTGAGGGGTGCGTAGACGACGAGCGCGGTCAGGAAGGCCACGTAATAGGCGAGGTCGGCGCCGTGCAGTGCGGAAGCCACCGGGCCGGTGTAGAGGCCGGTGTTCATGAACGGCACCGCCGCGGCGAACGCGGCGCAGAACGCCACCAGGGCGGGCCGGCCGGACCGCGTACGGACGCTCTCCGTGGTCGGGTCGACCGGTTCGCCCCTGCGGCCCCGGGCGAACCAGTCGACAGCGACGACGGCGACGAAGCCGGGGATCCAGTAGCCGACGAAGAGCAGGACGTTCTGGAAGCGCGCGGTGGTGTCGGCGGCGTGCATCCACAGCACCAGCGGGAAACCGAGTACGGCGGCGATCGCGGCCGCGACCGGGCGCGGAACGCGCAGCCCGATGGTCTGCAGGGCCAGTGAGCCGCTGTAGTCGTTCATGGCGTTGCTGCAGAGGGCGGCCAGCGCCACGGCCAGCAGCCCCAGCGCGCCGAGCACACCGCCGCCCAGCAGCCGGTCGACACCCCGGGCGGTCTGGTCGGTGAAGACGGCGGCCCCCCACAGCCCGAGCGACTGCACGGCCACGAAGGAGACGCTGACGCCGAGGAGCGTGTACCAGAACATGCGCGGGCGGGAGGTGTTCTGCGGCAGATAGCGGCTGAAGTCGCTGGCGTACGGAGCCCACGACAGCGCGAGGCTGAGCGCGATGGTGCTGGTCAGGATGAACGCGCCGGCGCGGTCGGCGCCGTGTGCGCTGCCTGCCGCGGTGTGGACGCTGTCCGGCAGCCTGAAGGCCAGGGCGACGAAAGCGGCGGCGAGTACGAAGGTCATCAGCTTCTGCAGCCGGTGGATCGCCTCATAGCCCAGTACGCCGAGCGACCCCTGCCCCAGCATCATCAGCAGCACGCCGAGCCAGAACGGCCAGCCGCAGAGCCGGGCCAGCGCGTCCCCGCCGAACAGTCCGATGAGCGCGTCCCAGGCCACCGACGACAGCCACTGCAGCAGGCCGGGCACCGTGACGGACCGGCCGAACGCGAGCCGGGCCAGGGGCAGTTGGCCCGCACCGGTGCGGCTGCCCCAGGTCCCGAGGTACGCGGTGGGCACGGCGCCGAGCAGGGTGCCCAGCACCACGGCGGCCAGCGCGGTGGGCAGGTCGAGGCCGAGGGCGATACCGACGGTGCCGGTGAAGACCCCGGTCATGGTCAGGTTCGGGGCGAACCACACGGTGAACAGCCGCCCAGGGCCGCCGTAGCGGTGGTGGCCGGGCACCGGCGCGATCCCGCGGGCCTCGATCCGCAGGTCGCCGGGCTCGGCGGGCATCCGGCCGTCGAAGACGGACTGCGGTCCGGTGGCCGGTGTGCTGCTGGGAGCAGGTGGCAATGACATGAGCGACATCCCTCCGCCAGTACTAACTGGTTCAGGTTCGGCGGGTGTGATCTCAGCCCCTGGGCGGGGCACCCCGTGTCCGTTACGCTGCAAGGCTAACGCGCGGCGTCACGCCGTCCGCGGTGAGGGTGGGCGGCCGCGCGCGGCTCAGCTGGTGAAGAAGTCGCTGACCGCTGCCGAGAACTGTGCGGGCTCCAGGGCGTGCACGGTGTGGCCGACCGGGATCGTGATGACCCTGGAGTCGGGGATCCCCGCCGCCATGTCGGGGATCCGCCCCTGCGGCATGGAGCTGTCCGGGCCGCCGGTGACGATCAGCGTCGGGGCGACGATCTCGCCGAGCCGCTCGGCCCACTCGGGGCTGGGGCGCCCGATCTCGTTCCTGATGGCGGGCACCACGTTCCAGTCGTAGTCGACCGGCCCTTCGGGACTCGCGGGTTCGGCCATCTCCCTGGGGTACGGCGGCGGAGTCTCCTCGAGGACGAGCCGCTCCACCCGGTCCGCGTGCTCCTGGGCGAGCAGATAGGCGACGACACCGCCCATGGAGTGGCCGACGACCCCGACGCGCTCCAGTTCCAGTTCGTCGAGGAACCCCAGGACGTCGTCGCGCATGAGCTCGAACGAGTACTCGTCCGGCCAGTCGCTCTCTCCGTGTCCGCGCAGGTCCAGGGCGTACACCCGCCACTCGGCGCCGAGCGCCCGGCCGGTCTCCTCCCAGGTCGCGGACGAGCCGCCGAGCCCGTGCAGCAGCACCACAGGCGCGCCGAAGGGGTCGCCCCAGGCGCGGTATGCGAGCCGTACGTCGCCGACATCGACCACGGAGTGATCGTCGGCCGCTGAGTGATCGTCCATACCGCAGACGCTACAGCGCGCGGCACGGCCCCTACGCCACGTCGCGTACGGAAGCGACTTGGCCACCTAGAGTCACATCAGGGCAAAACCCGCTATTCCCCCTGACCGGATCGAACCTGATCGCACACGATTCGCTCAACTCCCCTGTCCTCAGGGGTGTACGACCCTCCGGGCAGCTGATAGGAAAGCTTCCTAACAGAACACCGACGCACCAACTCCCCCTTGGAGGACCGGTGAAAGCCCCCCACCGCACCACCGCTGGACGCAGCAAGAGGATCATCACGCGCACCGTGCTCGGGCTGGCCCTGGTAGCCGTACCGGCCACCGCCCACGCCGCCAACGCCCCTGCGCAGCCGGTGAGTTCGCACAGCTCTCAGCAGGTGGCCGCCGCCGCGACCGGACTCGACGACCCGGCGAAGAAGGAGATCGCCATGAAGCTGGTCTCCAGCGCCGAGAACTCCTCGCTGGACTGGAAGGCCCAGTACAAGTACATCGAGGACATAGGAGACGGCCGCGGCTACACCGCCGGCATCATCGGGTTCTGCTCGGGCACCGGCGACATGCTGGACCTGGTGAAGCTCTACACCGACCGGGAGCCGGGCAACCCGCTCGCCAAATACCTCCCCGCGCTGGAGAAGGTCAACGGCAGTGACTCGCACTCGGGGCTCGGCTCGGCCTTCGAGAGCGCCTGGAAGACCGCGGCCAAGGACACCGCGTTCCAGACCGCGCAGAACGACGAGCGCGACCGGGTGTACTTCGACCCGGCCGTCAAGCAGGGCAAGACGGACGGCATCGGTGTCCTGGGCCAGTTCGCGTACTACGACGCCATCGTCATGCACGGTGACGGCGACGACAAGACCAGCTTCGGCTCCATCCGCAAGAGGGCGCTGGCCAAGGCCAAGACCCCGGCCCAGGGCGGCGACGAGACCACGTATCTCAACGCCTTCCTCGACGCCCGCGTCTGGGCGATGCAGCAGGAGGAGGCCCACAGCGACACCAGCCGGGTCGACACCGAGCAGCGCGTCTTCCTGAAGAACGGCAACCTCGACCTGCACACACCGCTCAACTGGAAGGTCTACGGGGACCCGTACAGCATCGGCTGACCGGGCTGCCGCTGCCGACAGGCGGGGCGCGTTCTGCACCAGTGGTGCGGAACGCGCCCCGTATGTCATGCCTCGGTCACTCACGCCCTGGGCGGGCACGCGCCACCGTCAGTGCAGCGCGGCGGCCGCCTTGGCGACTGCCTGCTGTGTCGCGTTGTCCTCGGCGGCCGGTTCCTCAGGGCCCTCCGGGGCTCCGGCGTCCTTCCTGCGCCCCAGGTGGTTGAAGGCCAGGTTGAGCACGATGGCCACCACACACCCGGTGGATATGCCCGAGTCGAGCACCACCAGGACGTTCTTCGGGAACGCGTGGTAGAAGTTCGGCGCCGCGATCGGGATCAGGCCGATACCGAGCGAGGCGGCGACGATCAGGGCGTTCTCACCCTTCTCCATGGCCGCGCCGCCCAGCGTCTGGACGCCGCTGGCGGCGACCGAGCCGAAGAGCACGACCCCGGCACCACCCAGGACCGGCAGCGGTACGAGGGCGATCGCGGCCGCTGCCATCGGACAGAGACCGAGCAGGATCAGGATCCCGCCGCCGGTAGCCACGACGTACCGGCTGCGCACCTTGGTCATCGCCACCAGGCCGATGTTCTGGGCGAAGGCGCTCGCCATGAAGCTGTTGAAGAACGGGCTGATGAAGCTGGACAGGGTGTCGGCGCGCAGGCCCCCTTCGATGGTCCGCTCGTCGGCCGGACGCCCGACGATCTTGCCGAGCGCCAGCATGTCGGCGGTCGACTCGGTCATACAGACCAGCATCACGATGCACATCGAGATGATGGCGGAGACCTCGAACTGCGGGGCGCCGAAGTGGAAGGGCGTCGGGAATCCGATCGGGTCGGCGTTGCGCATCGCGTCGAAGCTGGTCATGCCCATCGGTATCGCGATGAGCGTACCGACCACCAGACCGAGCAGGATGGCGATCTGCTGGAGGAAGCCGCGGAGCAGTTTCCGCAGCGCCAGGACGATCACCAGGGTGAGTGCGGCCATCCCGATGTTCTTCATCGAACCGTAGTCGGCGGCCCCTTCGGTGCCCTGCGCCCAGCCGAACGCGACCGGCAGCAGCGAGACCCCGATGAGGGTGATGACGGTGCCGGTGACGACCGGCGGGAAGAACCGGAGCAACTTGCTGAAGTACGGGGCGAGTATGAACCCCAGCACGCTCGCGACGATGATCGCGCCGAAGATCACGGCGATGCCGTCGTGTCCGCGGCCCTTGCCGATGGCGATCATCGGGCTGACACCACCGAACGAGACACCGTTGACGAACGGCAGACGGGAACCGACCCGCCAGAATCCGAGGGTCTGGAACAGGGTGGCGATGCCCGCGGTGAACAGGGCAGCCCCGACGAGGAACGAGGTCTCCTTCGCGCTGAGCCCCACGGCGGGGCCCACGATCATCGGCGGGGCGACAACTCCCGCGTACATGGCGGCCACATGCTGAAGGCCGCTGCTGAACATCTTGACGGGCGGGAGGACTTCGTCGACCGGGTGCTTCGAGGCGGTCTTTCCCGTATCCGCTGAGGTGGAGCCGGGGTCCGCGGAAGTCTCTCCGGAGGTCCCGGGTGATTCGGTGTCGGCGGCTGTTTCTGCTGCATCAGTGCGAAACCTGGGCTCGGCGGCCACGGTGGCTCCTCCGGTCGGGTACACGTCGGCGGTGACGTGGGTATCAGGGAGGTGGTGCGGAATGCAGGTGCGGCTGCGGGGGTGCGGGTGGTGCTACTGCGTTTCTGAGTCGAGTACCGGGCGGGGCACGGGGGTTCCGGCGAGGGTTTCCGGGTACGTCACCGCCCCGGAGGGCGTATGCACTCTGGGCACACACCCCCCGGTCACGGCTGCCGTGAACCCCGCTCGGGTTCGCGGCCGCCGGCCGGGGACCGTCCTCCCCGGCCGGAGCTTCTTTCGGACGTCAGGCCCGCGCGGCGATCTGCGCCAGGCGCCGGGCCTCGTCCCGCGTGGAGCGGGCGATGGCGTCCTCGTCCACCGTGGTCAGGTGGTTGTCCTCGACGACGGGCTTGCCGTTGACGAGGGAGAGCGTGACGGGGGCCGCGGCTCCGAAGACGAGCGCGGTCACCGGGTCGGCGATGGAGGCGTGGGCGAGGGTGTCCATCTTCCACAGCACGAGGTCGGCGAGCTTTCCCGGTTCCAGCGAACCGATCTCCGAGGCGCGGCCCAGGACCTGGGCACCGCCGTAGGTGCCGAGGCGCAGCGCCTGCCGGGCGTTGAGTGCCGCTTCGCGGTGGGCGCCGAGGCGGTTGATGAGCAGGGCGTTGCGCAGCTCGGTGTGCAGCTCGCCGGACTCGTTGGACGCGGTGCCGTCGACGCCGAGGCCGACCGGCACGCCGGCCTTGAGCATGTCGGGGACGCGGGCGATCCCGGCCGCCAGACGGGCGTTGGACGACGGGCAGTGGGCGACGCCGGTCCCGGTGCGCGCGAAGGCGGCGATGTCGGAGTCGTTCATATGGACGCAGTGCGCCATCCATACGTCCTCACCGAGCCAGCCGGTCGACTCGAAGTAGTCGGTCGGGCCCATCCCGAACAGTTCCTTGCAGAACTGCTCCTCCTCGACGGTCTCGCTGCCGTGGGTGTGCAGGCGTACGCCCTTGCGGCGGGCCAGTTCGGCACCCTGCTTGAGCAGTTCGGTCGAGACGGAGAAGGGCGAGCAGGGCGCGACGGCTACCTGGGTCATCGCGTCGAAGGAGGCGTCGTGGTGCTGGTCGACCGTCGCCTCGGTGGCCGCGAGCGCGCCCTCCAGGGTCTCGACGGCGAAGTCCGGGGGCAGCCCGCCGTCCTTCTTGCTGCGGTCCATGGAGCCGCGGGCCAGCGTGAACCGTACGCCCATCTCGGCGGCGGCGCCGATGACGGCGCCGGACAGGTCGCCGGAGCCCTGCGGGTAGACGTAGTGGTGGTCCATCGCGGTGGTGACACCGCCGCGGGCCATCATCGCGAGGGAGCCCTGCGCGGCCGAGCGGACCATCTGCTCGTCGATGCGCGCCCAGGTCGGGTAGAGCGCGACGAGCCAGTTGAAGAGGTTGTGATCGGTGGCCACACCCCGGGTGATCCACTGGTAGAAGTGGTGGTGGGTGTTGACCAGACCCGGAGTCACCAGGTGCCCGGTGCCGTCGATCCGGCGTTCCACGCCGGTGAGTCCCTCGGGGGCCTTGCCCGCGCCGACGGATTCGATGCGATTCCCAGCGATCACGACATGACCCGATGCGTACTCGGTGTCGTGTGCGTCGACCGTCGCGATGGCTACGTTCTCAATGACCGTGCGCGCGGCTGCCGTTGCTGCCATGGGGATACCTTCTCTCGCAGTGGCGATGTGGGCACGGCAGGACCCCAGGAGGATTTGAGTGCCGCAGCCGCGTGGCTCCGGGTGCCGAAAGTAGTGCAGTGAAGTTGTGTGTCGGGTCCGTTCAGGGCGCCGCCGCCGACCGATGCGGCCCGGCGGCGCCCCGCTCGGGTCTCAGAGGTTGGTCATGTCGACCGGAATACGGGGGTCGGCGCCGTCCCGCAGAATGGTCGCCTCGATGAGTCCGTACGGGCGGTCCGCCGCGAAGTAGACCTCGTTGTCGTTCTTGAGCCCGAAGGGCTCCAGGTCCACCAGGAAGTGGTGGCTGTTCGGCAGCGAGAACCGGATCTCGTCGATCTCGCTGCGGCTGTTGATGATGCGCGAGCCCATCTGGTACATGGTCTGCTGCAGGGAGAGCGAGTACGTCTCGGCGAACGCCTGGAGCATGTGCCTCTTGCTCTGCTCGTAGGACTTGTCCCAGTTGGGCATGCGGTCCGCGTCGCTGGACCAGCCGTAACGCCACTGGGAGGACACCGCGGTCGCGAGGATGCGGTCGTAGGCCTCCTTGAGCGTCGTGTACTTGTCCTTGGCGTAGCCCCAGAACTCCGAGTTGGTGGAGTTCATCACCTTCAGGTCCTTCAGACCCGAGATGACCTGCCAGTTCTCACCGTCGAAGGTGATCTCGGCGGTGCGCAGCTCCTGGCCCTTGCGGACGAAGGAGTGCTGGACGTCGTCGGCGCCGATGAACTGCGAGCTCGCGTCCGAGGTCGCGATGCGCTCCCAGGCGTACTCCTCGATCCGGATCCTGGCGCGGTGGATCCCGTCCTGGCTGGTCACGAAGTGCCGGGCCAGATGGATGCCGAACTGCTCGGCGGACTCGATACCGTGCTCCTTGGCGAACGCGTACACCGTGTTCTTGGTGGTGTCGGTCGGCAGGACGTTGGCGTTGGAGCCCGAGTAGTGGACGTCGTCCATGTCGCCGGAGAGGGCGACCGAGACGTTGAGGTCCTTGATGTGGTGGGTGTCGCCGTCCCGCGTGATCTTGACGACGCGGTTCTCTGCTTTGCCGTACTGGTTCTGGCCGAGAATCGTGGGCATTTCGGTACTAGCTCCCTCGGTATACGGAGTAGCCGAACGGGTTGAGCAGCAGCGGTACGTGGAAGTGCTCACCCGGGACGACGGCGAACGTGATCGCCACCTCCGGGAAGAAAGCGCCGCTGTCCCTTACGCGGGGGGCGTCCTGCTGTTCCTCGGCTTGTTTCTTGGCAAAGTACGTCTCGGTCTCGAAATCGAGGCGTACGTGGGTGGTTCCTTCCGGCAGGGCCGGCAGGTCCTTGCAGCGCCCGTCCGCGTCGGTCGCGGACCCGCCGAGCGCCGTCCACCCGGCGCCGTGGCCACTGCGGGCCGCGAGCGAGATGGCGACACCTTCGGCGGGGCGTCCCACGCTGGTGTCCAGGATGTGCGTGGACACCGATGCGGTGGTCTGCGTGCTCAAGACCTTCACTCTCCTTCTTCCGCGGCCGCCGCGGGCTGCGCGGCTTCCGCTGCGACCAGATGCAGCCGGATGCGGTTGATCTTGCCGAGTTCGGTGCGCACGATCGCGCGTTCCTGCTCGGGCGTATTGCCGGACCGGGCTTTCATCGCGTCGCGCATCTGCTCGCCGGTGGCACCGGTCGCGCAGATCAGGAAGACATGTCCGAACTTCTCCTGGTAGGCCAGGTTCAGTTCGAGCATCTCGGCCTTGAGCTCCTCGGTCGCTCCGGCCATCCCCCGCTGTTCACGGGAGGACGTCGGGTCTCCGGGTTTCGGCCGCCCGATCGGCGGGTGCCCCGCCATCGCCTCGGCCAGGTCTTCCGTGGTCAGCTCGGCCGTGGCGGCGTCACTGGCGAGAAAGAGGGCTTCAGCTGTGGCGTAAGGGCGCTGGGCGAGGATTTTGCTCCCCCAGACCGAACTGGCGCAGACCTCGTGAAGCACGGCTAGCGCCGCACTGTCCCGCAGGGTGTTGAACCGGACGAGACCTCCGGGGGTTCCGGGGTTCTCCCCCGGCAAGCGCTCTGGACTCGAAGTCACGGGGACCTCCGTGGCCTTGTATGGGCCTTGTGCTGGACGGGCTGCGGATAGCTAACGCCCTCGGAAACACCACGTCAACACTTTGTTGAAAACTTTGATGAGACAAAAGCCGCCGCCCGGGATCCCGGACGGCGGCTGTCGGCCGTGGCGTGGCCCGTCGGCGCCGCCACGGGAACGCTCACTCGCTCTTGGCGACGTTTTCCCTGTTCAGGTAGTTGTAGACGGTGAAGCGGCTGACACCCAGCGCACCGGCCACCGTCTCCACGCCGTGGCGCACCGAGAACGCGCCCCGCGCCTCCAGTATCCGCACCACGGCCTGCTTCGTCCTGCGGTCGAGCTCCGAGAGCGGCACCCCGTGCCGGCGTTCGAGCGCCGCCAGGATGTGGTCCAGGGAATCCGAGAGCTGCGGCAGCCGTACGGCCAGGACGTCCACCCCCTCCCAGGCGAGCACGACGTCGTCCTCCGTCGCCTGGCCCGGTACGAGGATCTCGGCCCCCATGGCGTCGACCAGCGGCTTCACCGCGGCGACGAGTGGGTGGTCTCCCGGCTCGGTCACTTCACGTCCTCCCCGTCCTGCCCGATCACGTTCACCTGGAGGGACACCCGGGTGGCGCCCGCGCCCAGGGCCTGGCGCAGCAGTGCGTCCACCGCGGTCAGCACCGCGTCCGATGCGCCCTCGGCGGTGTTTCCGAACGGTCCGACATCCACCGCGTCCAGCTCGGCGGCCTGGATGACCTCCCGGGCGACCACCGCATGCGGCGGCGCATCGTCCAGATCAAAGGGCTCCGTCGTGAATTCCACTCTCAATCGCACGCGCACAACCTACTGCGCGCGGGACGAAAAAAGGCAGGCCCACTTGACAGCTCAGCAGGTCGGCAGGCAATCTTCCATCAAGTAGAAAGTAACTTCCGCAATACGGAAGGAGCGCCGAACGCCTTATGGGCTACACGGACCAGCGCTTCGATGTGAACCTCTCGATCCTCTTCACGGAACTCCCGCTTCTGGAGCGTCCCGCGGCCGCCGCCGCGGCCGGTTTCAGCGCGGTCGAGCTGTGGTGGCCCTGGATCGAGACCCCCACCCCGCCGCAGGGCGAGCTCGACGCGCTCAAAAAGGCGCTCGACGACGCCGGTACCCAGCTGGTGGGTCTCAACTTCTACGCCGGCAAGCTGCCCGGCCCGGACCGGGGCGCGCTCTCCGTCCCCGGCGAGGAGTCCGACCGCTTCCGCGCCAACATCGACATCGCGGCCGACTTCGCCGCCTCGGTCGGCTGCAAGGCGCTCAACGCGCTGTACGGCAACCGTGTCGAGGGCGTGGACCCGGCCGTCCAGGACGAGCTGGCCCTGGAGAACCTCACGGTAGCGGCCCGCGCCGCCGACCGGGTGGGCGCGATCCTGCTCATCGAGGCGCTCAACAAGCCCGAGTCGCCGCTCTGCCCGCTGGTGAGCGCTCCGGCGGCGATCGACGTGGTCAACAAGGTCAACGCCCTGACCGGGCTCGGGAACGCGAAGTTCCTGCTCGACCTGTACCACCTGTCGATGAACGGCGAGGACCTCAACGAGGTCATCGACACCTACGCCGCACAGACCGGCCACGTACAGATCGCGGACAACCCCGGCCGCGGCGCGCCCGGCACGGGTGCGCTGCCACTGGAGGACCTGCTCGACCGGCTGAGCAAGGCCGGCTACGACGGCTGGGTCGGCCTGGAGTACAAGCCGGGCGACCGCCCGAGCGCCGAAGCCTTCGGCTGGCTCCCCAACTGACCATCTTCACCCGCGTGTTGAAAGAGGACCCCCGCATGAGCAATCTCCCCAAGGTCGCATGGATCGGCCTCGGCATCATGGGCTCCCCGATGTCCGAGAACCTGATCAAGGCCGGCTACTCGGTGACCGGCTACACCCTGGAGCAGGACAAGCTGGACCGGCTGGCCGCCGCAGGCGGCACCGCCGTCTCCTCGATCGCCGAAGCGGTGCGCGACGCCGACGTGGTGATCACCATGGTGCCCGCGTCGCCGCACGTCGAGGCCATCGCGTACGGCCCTGACGGCATCCTGGAGAACGCCAAGGCGGGCGCGCTGTTGATCGACATGTCGTCGATCACCCCGCAGACCTCGGTCGACCTGGGCAAGGCCGGCGCCGAGAAGGGCCTGCGCGTCCTGGACGCCCCGGTCTCCGGCGGCGAGGCCGGTGCCATCGAGGCCGTACTGTCCATCATGGTCGGCGGCGAGCAGGCCGACTTCGACACCGCGAAGCCGATCCTGGACGCGCTGGGCAAGACCATCGTGCTCTGCGGTCCGCACGGCTCGGGCCAGACGGTGAAGGCCGCCAACCAGCTGATCGTCGCGGTCAACATCCAGGCGTGCGCCGAGGCCGTGGTCTTCCTGGAGAAGTCCGGTGTGAACCTCAACGCCGCCCTCGACGTCCTCAACGGCGGCCTGGCCGGTTCGACCGTCCTGACGCGCAAGAAGGACAACTTCCTGAACCGGGACTTCAAGCCCGGCTTCCGGATCGACCTGCACCACAAGGACATGGGCATCGTCACCGACGCCGCCCGCAACGTCGGCGCCGCGCTGCCCGTCGGCGCGGTCGTGGCCCAGCTGGTCGCCTCGCTGCGCGCCCAGGGCGACGGCGGCCTCGACCACTCCGCGCTGCTGCGCTCGGTCGAGCGGCTGTCCGGCCAGCAGGTCTGACCCCCGAGGCTCCCCTTCCGGGGCTCCGTCCGGCCCCTTCCGAACTCCGGTCCGCGGCAGCGCTGACACCTGTCCTGTCGCGCCCAGGCGCTGCCGCGGTCCGGTCACCTCCCTCCTCAATTTCAACAAACTGTTGACGCGGCGTTCGCAGCGTATTTACGCTCCTCAAGCCGTCAGCAGCCCCAGTACGGAAGGTCCACGATGTCGAAGCGCGTGCTTACGACCGAGTCAGGCGCCCCGGTCGCCGACAACCAGAACTCCGCCACCGCCGGCGCCGGCGGCCCGATCCTCCTCCAGGACCAGCACCTGCTGGAGAAGCTCGCCCGGTTCAACCGGGAGCGCATCCCGGAGCGTGTCGTCCACGCCCGCGGCTCCGGCGCCTACGGCTACTTCGAGGTGACCGACGACGTCACCGGCTTCACCCGCGCCGACTTCCTCTCCAGCGTGGGCAAGCGCACCGACACGTTCATCCGCTTCTCCACCGTGGCCGACTCGCTGGGCGGCTCCGACGCCGTACGCGACCCCCGTGGCTTCGCGCTGAAGTTCTACACCGACGAGGGCAACTACGACCTCGTGGGGAACAACACCCCGGTCTTCTTCATCAAGGACCCCATCAAGTTCCCGGACTTCATCCACTCGCAGAAGCGTGACCCGTTCACCGGCAAGCAGGAGCCCAACAACGTCTGGGACTTCTGGGCGCACTCCCCCGAGGCCACCCACCAGGTGACCTGGCTGATGGGGGACCGCGGCATCCCCGCCTCGTACCGGCACATGAACGGCTACGGCTCGCACACCTACCAGTGGACGAACGCCCAGGGCGAAGCCTTCTTCGTCAAGTACCACTTCAAGACGAACCAGGGCGTCCGCAGCCTCTCCGCCGACCAGGCTTCCGAGCTGGTGGGCAAGGACGGCAACAGCCACCAGACCGACCTGCTCCAGGCCATCGAGCGGGGCGTCAACCCGTCCTGGACGCTGCACGTCCAGATCATGCCGGCGGCCGAGGCGGCCGACTACCGCTTCAACCCGTTCGACGTCACCAAGGTGTGGCCGCACAGCGACTACCCGCTGCAGCGCGTGGGCCGTCTGGTCCTGGACCGCAACCCGGACAACGTCTTCGCCGAGGTCGAGCAGGCCGCGTTCTCGCCGAACAACTTCGTTCCCGGCATCGGTCCTTCGCCCGACAAGATGCTCCAGGGCCGTCTCTTCGCGTACGCCGACGCGCAGCGCTACCGCGTGGGCATCAACCACACGCAGCTGCCGGTCAACGCGCCGCGGAACGCGACCGTCGACAACTACGGCCGTGACGGCTACATGGCGACCCGCTACGGCTCGCGCGAGGACAAGAACTACGAGCCCAACTCCCACGCGGGCCCGGCCCAGACGGACGCGCCGCTGGCCGCCCCGCTGGCCGTGACCGGCTGGACCGGAGCACAGGGCGCGGCCGAGCACGTCAAGGACGACGACTTCTTCCAGGCGGGCGAGCTGTACCGGCTGATGTCCGACGACGAGAAGTCGCGGCTGATCGCCAACATCGCGGGCGGCCTCTCGCAGGTCACCCTCGAGGACGTCATCGAGAAGAACCTCGCGCACTTCCACGCCGCCGACACGGAGTACGGCAAGCGCGTCGAGGAAGCGGTCCGCGCCCTGCGCGAGGACTGAGTCGACCGATAGACGGCGCTGGTGACTTGACGGGAGGTCAGGTCACCGGCGCGGTCCGGTCCGCCGTCCCGATGAGGGGTGGCCGGCGGTCCGGACAAGCCTGCGGACCGCGGCGGAGTGACGATGCCAGTGCGGTGGTCAAGGCTTCCCCGGCGCTCTCCTGATGTGAAGGAGAGGGACCGGGGAGCCAATCGCACTCCGCCGCGGTCCCCTGCTGTTCCGGCACGGAACACCTCCCCCGCTCGGAGCCTCCCCGCTCGGAGCCCTCAGCTCCTCACAGCAGCCTCACCGCTCGGAGCTTCTCCCCATGCCCCGCCCGGCGGCGCGAATGTCCTGTCGCGCCCAGTCTCGTGCCGTCGGGCGGTCACCAGCAACACAAGCCGGAGTGCGGAACAGGGTCCACGATCCCTTGTTCCGCACTCCTTTTGTGTGCCCGCGACTGTGCTCGTGTGCCTGGTACGTACGCCTGGTGCCAGGCACACACCAGGCGCACCACCGCACGCCGCCCGGAGGCCCGCACACCACGCGCGCAACGCACCGCAACCCACACCGCCCACGGGCCACACACCACGCGCGCGCAACGCACACGGCAAAAGGGCGGGCCCGCCGTTGCCGGCGGGCCCGCCCCTCTCCGTCCGAAGGTCAGGACGTCTTGAGCGGGAGGATCGCGGTGGGAGCGTGACCCTCCTCCGTCGCGATGTCCTCGAACTCGTTGACACCGGCGAGGTCGGTGCCGCTCATCGAGATGTTGGTGATCCGCTCCAGGATCGCCTCCACGACGACCGGGACGCGGTACTGCGCGGCCAGCTTCTTGGCCTCCTCGAAGGCGGGCAGCAGCTGGTCGGGCTCGGTGACCCGGATCGCCTTGCAGCCCAGGCCCTCGGCGACCTTGACGTGGTCCACGCCGTACACACCGAGCTCGGGAGAGTTGATGTTCTCGAACTCCAGGTTGACCTGGAAGTCGATGTCGAAGTTGCGCTGCGCCTGGCGGATGAGGCCCAGGTACGCGTTGTTCACCAGGACATGGACGTACGGGATGTTGTGCTGCGCGCCGACGGCCAGCTCCTCCAGCATGAACTGGAAGTCGTAGTCACCGGAGAGCGCGACGACCGTCGCACCGGGGTCGGCGGTGGCGACACCCAGCGCGGCCGGGATCGTCCAGCCCAGCGGGCCCGCCTGGCCGCAGTTGATCCAGTGGCGCGGCTTGTAGACGTGCAGCATCTGCGCGCCGGCGATCTGGGAGAGGCCGATGGTCGTGACGTAACGGGTGTCGGGGCCGAACGCGCGGTTCATCTCCTCGTACACACGCTGCGGCTTCATCGGCACGTTGTCGAAGTGCGTACGGCGCTGCAGCCTGGCCTTGCGGTCCTGGGCCGACGCGGCCCACTCCTTGCGGTCCGGGAGCTTGCCCGCGGCCTTCAGCTCACGCGCGACCTCGACGAACAGCTCCAGGGCGGCCTTGGCGTCGGACGCGATCCCGAAGTCGGGGGCGAAGATCTTGCCCAGCTGGGTGGGCTCGATGTCGACGTGGACGAACTTGCGGCCCTTGGTGTACGCGTCGAGCTTGCCCGTGTGGCGGTTGGCCCAGCGGTTGCCGATGCCGAGGACGAAGTCCGACTCCAGGAACGTGGCGTTGCCGTAGCGGTGCGAGGTCTGGAGGCCGACCATGCCCGCGTTCAGCTCGTGGTCGTCGGCGAGGATGCCCCAGCCCATCAGCGTCGGGATGACCGGCGTACCGGTCAGCTCGGCGAACTCGACCAGCAGCTCGGAGGCGTCGGCGTTGATGATGCCGCCGCCGGCCACGATCAGCGGGCGCTCCGACTCGTTGAGGAGCGTGATCGCCTTCTCGATCTGGGCGCGGGAGGCGACCGGCTTGTAGACCGGCAGCGGGGTGTACGTCTCCGGGTCGAACTCGATCTCGGTCTGCTGCACATCGATCGGCAGGTCGATGAGGACCGGTCCCGGACGTCCCGAGCGCATCAGGTGGAACGCCTGCTGGAAGACACCGGGGACCTGCGCGGCCTCCATGACGGTGGTCGCCGCCTTGGTGACCGGCTTGGCGATCGAGGCGATGTCGACGGCCTGGAAGTCCTCCTTCTGCATCACGGCGACCGGAGCCTGGCCGGTGATGCAGAGGATCGGGATGGAGTCACCGGTGGCGGAGTAGAGACCGGTGATCATGTCGGTGCCCGCAGGGCCCGATGTGCCGATGCAGACGCCGATGTTGCCGGGGTGGGTACGGGTGTACCCCTCGGCCATGTGCGAGGCGCCCTCGACGTGGCGGGCGAGCGTGTGCCGCACGCCACCGGCGGCCTTGAGGGCCGCGTAGAAGGGGTTGATCGCCGCGCCCGGCACGCCGAACGCGTTGCTGACGCCCTCGCGCTTGAGAATCTCGACTGCCGCTCGGGCAGCGGTCATACGAGGCATTGAATACTCCTGCTCGCCAGTCGGAGTGGGCCTCCTGTCGCGCCAACCTGAGATCGCCCAATTCCGTATTACGGAAGTTCATTTCTGCTATACGGAAGCAATGTAAGAGCTGGCTGCGCCTGTCGTCAAGAGAGGGACGGCGGACTTACGTCACCTGCGCCAAGTGCGCCCGCGGGCCGGTCCGCTTGGTGGACGATGTCCCCATGGGAGAGGGAGCGGGAAAGGGTGCGGGGAGAGGCGCGGACGAGTGGGCGACGAGCGCGGTCGTGCGCTGTCCGGTCTGCCTGAGGGAACACGCCTATACGGCGACGGTCCTGCCCTGCGCCTGCGGCGCCCCGCTCGCCCCGCCGCTGCTGGCGGACGCGCCCCCGGTCCTGCTCACCCGCCGGAGCTGGTCGGACGAGTGGGTCACGGTCCGCTGCGCGTCGTGCGGGCGACAGGGCGAGTGGCCGCGGCCCGAGCTGGGATGCTCCTGCGGTACGGTCCTGCGGCTCGCGGTACGGCCGGTGGCGGACCCCGCCGGCCCGCGGCCACCGGCCCACATACCGCTGCCGCGCACGGCCGCCACTCCACGGCCCGCCTTCCGTCCCATGCCGATCCGCACCGCGGTCGACGTGGTGTCGACGGCGGCGCGCTATCTGGAGTGGCTGGGCTTCCGTGAGATCGCACAGCCGCAGCGCCGGCCGGCCTCCGGCATCGATCTGCACGGGCCTGGTCTGATCGCGGCCGTGGAGGCCACCACACGGCCCGCCGCGCTGCGGGACATCGAGTGTCTGTGGCTGCACGGGATGAACTCGGCGGCGGTGTGCGTCTTCTTCTCGCTCTCGGGGTACGCCGATGACGCGCGCACCCGGGCCGACGCACTGGCCGTACCGCTCTTCGCGCTGGATCTCACGGGCGTCCCGCAGCCGGTGAACGGACCGGCCGACGAACTGGTCAGTACGGGCGCCGCGCAGACCTGAGCGGCGCCCCGGCCGGACACAAGCGCGGGGCAGCTGGGCTGCCTCGGCGCACTACGGGCGGTAGATCTCGCCCGGCTTCAGCTTCGCGGGGGCGATCAGCTGCGGCACCGTCACGAAGTGGTAGCCGCGCTTCTGCAGGGTGTCGATGATGCCGGAGACCGCGGGCACCGTGCCCTTGTAGATGTCGTGCAGCAGGATGATGCCGTCGGGCTTCGCCTGATCGAGCGTCCGCTTCTCGATGAGGGCGGTGTCGTTCGTCGAGTAGTCCTTGGCCGTGGTGCTCCACAGCACCTGCGAGACGCCCAGCTCCTTGCAGATCTTGGACACGTCGTCGTTGGTCCTGCCCTGCGGCGGGCGCATCACCCGGGGCCGCTTGCCGGTGAGCTTCTCGACCGCGACCTCGGTCCTGTCGATCTCGGCGCGGGCGACGTCGGCCTTCTGCTTGGTGAGGATCTTGTGGGTCCAGGTGTGGTTGCCCACCTCGTGCCCCTCGGCCGCCTCACGCTTGACCAGCTCGGGGTACTTCATCACATGGTCCCGGCCCAGCAGGAAGAAGGTCGCGTGGACCTTCTTCTCCTTCAGGACGTCGAGCAGGTGCGCGGTGTTCGGGCCGGGACCGGCGTCGAAGGTGAGGGCGATGCACTTGACCTTGCGGCAGTCGGCGGGGCCCAGCGGGGCGGTGTCCTTCCGGCCCACGTGGTCGCGCGCCTCGGACGGCGACGTGGTCTCCATCGAACAGCCGCTCAGGGCCACGGATATGAGCGCGGCCACGGCAGCGGCGGCACCGAGCCGGCCGGCCTTTTTCTTCAGCAATGACATGACCAGGACTATACACAGCATGTATACAGCGAGTGCATAGTGGGGGCCTCGATCAGCCGGGCGGTGTTCGGACCTCCTTGCCCTCCCCTTCGGACCCCTGTCCCCCCACTGCCGCGGACCCCCGTCCCGCGCTGCCCCGGCCCCCGGCCGGCGCCCCTCAGGACGTCAGCCGCTGCTCCCTCCGGACGTCAGCCGCCCTTCTAGACGTCAATCGCGCCGTACAGGTTCCGCAGCTCCACCTTTCTGACCTTGCCGCTGACCGTCATGGGGAAGGCGTCCAGGATCCGCAGCCCGCGCGGGATCTTGTAATGGGCCAGCCGGTCGCGGCAGAACTCCCGGATCCCGTCCAGCGTCGGCGGATCGGCCGGATCCCGCGGGATGACACAGGCCAGCACCTCTTCGCCGTACCGCTCGTCCGGTACGCCGATCACCTGGACATCGGCGATCTTGGGATGGCCGTAGAGGAACTCCTCGATCTCGCGCGGATAGACGTTCTCGCCACCCCGGATGATCATGTCCTTGATCCGGCCGACGATCTGTACGTATCCGTCCTCCCGGATGACGGCCAGATCCCCGGTGTGCATCCAGCGGCCCGCGTCGATCACCTCGGCGGTCTTCTCCGGCTCCTCCCAGTAGCCGAGCATCACGCTGTAGCCCCGGGTGCACAGCTCACCCGGCTCACCGCGCTCCACCGTGACCCCGGTCGCCGGGTCGACGACCTTCACCTCCAGATGCGGCAGCACCCGGCCCGCCGTCCCGGTCCTGCGGCCCAGATCGTCGTCGCGGCGGGTCTGGGTGGACACCGGCGAGGTCTCGGTCATCCCGTAGCAGATCGACACCTCCGCCATGTGCATCTCGGAGACGACCCGCTTCATCACCTCCGCGGGACAGGGCGAGCCCGCCATGATCCCGGTACGCAGCGAACTCAGGTCGTACACAGCGAAGTCCGGGTGGTTCAGCTCCGCGATGAACATCGTGGGCACCCCGTAGAGCGAGGTGCAGCGCTCCTGCTCGACCGCCCGCAGAGTGGCCTCCGGGTCGAAGGAGGGCGCCGGGATGACGATGCACGCGCCGTGCGAGGTGGCCGCCAGGTTCCCCATCACCATGCCGAAGCAGTGGTAGAAGGGCACCGGCAGACAGATCCGGTCCTGCTCCGTATAGCCCACCAACTCCCCCACGAAGAAACCGTTGTTGAGGATGTTGTGATGGGAGAGCGTGGCACCCTTCGGGAATCCGGTGGTGCCCGATGTGTACTGGACGTTGATCGGGTCGTCGCAGGACAGCAGCGCCTCGTCGAGCGCCACCGGCCGTGCGGCCGCCACCAGTTCGTCCCAGGACGGGTCACCGATGTAGTGGACGGACCGCAGCCGTGGACAGTTGCCGCGCACGTCGCCGACCAGCGCCCGGTAGTCGGTGCTCTTGTGCCCGGCCGATGCGATCAGCAGCGAGATCCCGGCCTGGCGCAGCACGAACTCCAGCTCGTGCGCCCGGTACGCCGGGTTGATGTTGACCATGATCGCGCCGATCCGCGCGGTGGCGTACTGGACGAGCACCCACTCCGGGCAGTTGACCGCCCAGATCCCCACCCGGTCGCCGGTGCGGACCCCGCTGCCGATGAGCCCCCGGGCCAGCTCGTCCACCGCGGCGCCGAACTCCGCGTAGGTCCAGCGCCGCCCGGACGGCACGTCGACGAGCGCCTCGCGGGCGGGGAACGCGGCGACCATCCGGTCCAGGTTCGCGCCGATCGTGTCGCCGAGCAGCGGTGTCGTCCCGGTGCCATGTGCGTAGGAGAGAGTCATCGCAGCTCCCCCTCGTCGTACTCGGCGGTGGAGCCCTCCGCGGTCGCCCGGCGCAGCTCGATCCTGCGGATCTTCCCGGAGACCGTCTTGGGCAGCTCGGCGAACTCGATCCGCCGGATCCGCTTGTACGGTGCGAGCACCGTACGCGAGTGCTCGAAGAGCACCTTCGCCACGTCCGGGCCCGGCTCCCAGCCCTCAGCCAGGACCACGTACGCCTTCGGCACGGCGAGCCGCAGCGGGTCGGGGGCCGGCACGACCGCGGCCTCCGCCACCGCCTCGTGCTCCAGGAGCGCGCTCTCCAGCTCGAACGGCGAGATCTTGTAGTCGGACGCCTTGAAGACGTCGTCGGAGCGGCCGATGTAGGTGATGTAGCCGTCCGCGTCACGCGAGCCGATGTCGCCGGTGCGGTAGTAGCCGCCCGCCATCGCCTCGGCGGTGCGCTCCGGGTCGCCGTGGTACCCCGTCATCAGGCCGACGGGCCGGGCGGAGAGGTCCAGGCAGATCTCGCCCTCGTCGACCCCCGGCTCGCCGGTGACCGGGTCGAGCAGTTCGACCTTGTACCCGGGCGTCGGGCGGCCCATGGAGCCCGACTTGAGGAGCTGGCCCGGGCTGTTGGCCACCTGCACGGCTGTCTCCGTCTGCCCGAAGCCGTCCCGGATCGTGGTGCCCCAGGCGCGCCGTACGGTCTCGATGACCTCGGGGTTCAGCGGCTCGCCTGCCGCCGCGACCTCGCGCGGCGGGGTCCGCAGCCTGCTGAGGTCGGCCTGGATCAGCATCCGCCAGACGGTCGGCGGCGCGCAGAAGGACGTCACGCCCGCCCGGTCCATCTCGGCCATCAGCCGGGCCGGGTCGAAGCGTGTGTAGTTGTGGATGAAGACGGTCGCCTCGGCGTTCCACGGGGCGAACAGGTTCGACCAGGCGTGCTTGGCCCATCCGGGTGAGGAGATGTTGAGGTGGACGTCGCCGGGGCGCAGCCCGATCCAGTACATCGTCGCCAGATGGCCGACCGGGTACGAGGTGTGGGTGTGCTCCACCAGCTTGGGCCTGGCCGTCGTCCCCGAGGTGAAGTACAGCATCAGCGGGTCGTCCGCGCCGGTGGCCCCGTCGGGCTCGAAGTCGGCGGACGCGGCCGCGGCGTCCCCGTACGAGAGCCAGCCTTCGGGGGTGTCGGGGCCGACCGCGATCCGGGTGTAATCGCCTGCCACCTCGGCGAACTTGGCGGTGTCCTCGGTCCGTACGAGCACATGCCGGGCGCCGCCGCGGTCGACCCGGTCACGCAGATCCGCCGGTCCGAGCAGCGGAGTTGCCGGGATGACGACGGCCCTGAGCTTCATCGCGGCCAGTGCCGTCTCCCACAGCTCCTGCTGGTTGCCGAGCACGACCAGGATGCGGTCGCCGGCCCGGACGCCCTGCGCACGGAGCCAGTTGGCGGCCCGGTCGGACAGCACGGCCATCTCGTCGAACGAGACCTCGGACTCGGTGCCGTCCTCCTCGACGATGCGCAGCGCGGTGCGCGCGTTGCCCCGGGCGATGGTGTCGAACCAGTCGAGCGCCCAGTTGAAATGCTCGGGGCGCGGCCAGCTGAAACCGTCGTAGGCCGTGCGGTACTCCTCGCGGTGGCGGAGCAGGAAGTCCCGTGCGGCCCGGAACTCCTCCGTCGCGTTGTTCGACACCATGTGTCCTCCTCATTGCGGGACTGCTGCCCAGCATCGTGTAATCAGTGGCCCGGGTCCCACCACCCCCGAACGGGGGCGAAGGCGTGTCCCGGTGGAGGAGCGCCGGAGCCCCTGGCCCGGCGGAGAGGAGCGGCGGCGTGCCGGAGCCGGTCGAAGCGGTGGACATGCGGGCGGCGCTGCTGCGGATGCGCCGGGCCACCGGGCTGCCGGTCGCGTTCGGCGGCCTGCTGACCGGGGCCGGGCAGCTGCGCATCGCGGAGCTGAGCGGTACGGCGACACCGGCGCTGCGCGGCCTCGCGGTATCGGCGGGCAACGGCCTCGGCGGAAAGTCGATAGCGCTGTCCCGGCCGTGTGCGGTGACCGACTACCGCTCGTCGCTCCACATCAGCCATGAGTACGACACGGCGGTGGGCGCGGAAGGGCTGCACGCGGTGCTCGCGGTGCCGGTGGTGGTGCGGCGGAAGGTGCGCGGTGTGCTGTACGGGGCGGTACGCGAACGGCTGTCGTTCGGCGACCGGACGTACAACGCGGCGGTCGAGGCGGCCCGGGACGTCGAGCAGTCGCTGGCGGTGCGCGACGAGGTGCAACAGCGGCTCGCGGCGGCGCGCGAGCCGGTGGCCGGGCCCGGCGCGTGGGAGCAGGTGCGCGAGGCGCACGGCGAACTGCGCGCGCTGGCCCCGCGCATCGCGGACCGGGAGCTGCGCGACGAACTGCTCGCCGTCTGCGCCCGGCTGGCCGGTGGCGGCGGCGCCCCGACGCGCGAGCGGCCTGCCGCGCTGGCGCCGCGCGAGGTGGACGTGCTGGCCTGGGTGGCCACCGGCGCGACGAACGCGGCAACCGGCGCCCGGCTGGGGCTGAAGCCGGAGACCGTGAAGGGCTATCTGCGCTCCGCGATGCGCAAACTGGGGGCGCACACCCGGCTGGAGGCCGTCGTTGCGGCCCGGCGGGCGGGTCTGCTGCCGTAACATCCCGGCCGAAGCCATGAGAAAAGCCTCAGGAGGAAACCCCCAGGGGAAGGCCCCTTGGAGGGCACGCGGACACAGGGGGGCGCCCCCGGGGCGTCCGTCCCACTTACTGCGAGTCAACGCATTCATACACTTACGGAGCATGCATGACGTACTCATCCGCCGGGCAGCTCGTCGTCGGGCCGGCGGCCGAGGAGGACTGGCCCGTCATCAGCGGGTGGGCGCACGACGAGGGCTGGAACCCGGGGATCAGCGACGGGCGGAGCTTCTTCGCCCAGGACCCGGAGGGGTTCTTCCTCGGACGCCTCGACGGGGAGCCGGTCTCCGCGGTCTCGGTCGTCAACTACGGTGCGCGCTACGCGTTTCTCGGCTGCTATCTGGTCCGCCCCGATCTGCGGGGCCGCGGCCACGGACTGGCCACCTGGCAGGCGGCGCAGGCCCACGCGGGGACCCGCACCATCGGTCTTGACGGGGTGGTAGCCCAGCAGGACAACTACCGCAAGTCCGGGTTCACGCTCGCCCACACCACCTTCCGCCACACCGGCGTCCTGCCGCCCCGCAGCCCGGCGGGCGTACGGCAGATCAGGCCGGGCGACCACGAGGCCATCGCCGCGTACGACAGCGCCTGCTATCCGGCGGACCGCCCGACCTTCCTGAAGCACTGGCTGACCACGGAGGGGCACCGGGCGTTCGTACGCTTCGACGACGGGCAGCTGACCGGGTACGCGGTGGTCCGCCCGGCCGCGGGCGACGTTCTGCGTATCGGGCCGCTGTTCGCCAACTCGCCCGCCGACGCGGCCGCGCTGTACGGGGCGATCGCCGAGGAGACCGGTACGGCGCAGGTCGCGGTGGACGTCCCCGAGTCCAATCCGGCCGCTGTCGCGCTGGCGAGGGCGCTGAAGCTCACGCCCTCCTTCGAGACGGCCCGCATGTACACGGGCCCGATCCGACCGGTCGCCGACCAGTGTGTGTACGGCATCACGACACTGGAACTCGGCTAGGGCCTGTCCGGTCGGCCGGCAGGCAGCCGGCCGCGGCGGCACCCGGTGCTGGGTGCCGCCGCGGACGGCTACCTGTCGGCGGTGAGCCGGCCGCCACCCGGCTCATACGCCGGGGACACCGAATCCGATGTCGTGGTCATCGGCCCCCGTCATACCGGCGAGCAGCCGCCCGGCCTCGCCCGCAAGGGCGGCCCGGTCCGCGCGGGTGGGCCGGGCGAGCGGCTCGATGCGGAGCACAGCCGTGGTGCCGTGCTCCTTCAACCGCCGGCTACCGGCGAGGAATCCGTCGAGCAGGAAGCTGCCGAAGGCTTGGTTGCCCGCACCGTTGCGCCCCCGGTACTCGGCCGGGATGACACGCGTACGGTCCGCGTGGGCGAGCAGCAGATTGTTGAACTCGGGCAGAAAGCGCGGTGGTGCGGGGGTGTCCTCGTCCGGCCGGGGCGCGGCGGAGCAGAAGCTGGCGTTCCCGGGTGGCGCGGTTGAGTGCGCGGGTGCTGATGGCACGGGTGGTGATCGGGGCCATGCGGGCACGCTACCCGGGCCCCTCCCGGGTCAGGCGGGGAAGCGGATATCGGATGAGGTCCAGCCCCGGTACGGCTGAAGCGCTTCCTCTGCCAGCGCCTTCCCGATGACCTTCGCGCTCACCAGATTGTTCACCGCGTCCTGGATGGACTTGGTGATGGGGGTCGGCGTTCCACCCGCCATGATGCCCGGGTCGAAGTGCTCCTGGATGGTGGAGTTGTCCTTGGAGTGGCCCGCTCGCAGGTTCCGGCCATTGTTCGAGGCCGCGACGACGAGTTCGTGGAAGCCGGCGCCCTGCGTGGCGAACTGGGTGAACCGGGCCATGATGCCGCCGACCGAGGTGGAGGGGGCACACGCGGTGAAGAACTGCCTCATTGCGGTGTCGATCTCCAGCACCTGCAAGGCCGCTGCCCCGGCGGCCCGTCTGCTCCCGGCAGCCTCCTCGATGATGTGCCCGATGTAGTGATCCGACAGCCTGTGGTTTCGCGAGATGGCGACGGACGAGGTGCCATGGGTGCTGCCGGTGCGCTTGCCCTGCTCCCAGTTGGCGGCGAGATCGACGTCGAACTTGTTCTTGCCCTTGAGTTCGTCGCCGCGCTTCTCCGCCCGTGGCGACGACGGGCGTTCGGGACCAACATCCTGATAGCTGATCATCTCGTCGGTCGCCGCGTTGGAGATTCCCGGGCGGGCGTAGCCCTGCATCGCCGTTCCCTTCGGCCACCGCTGCACGGCGTACCCGGCGGCGGGACCGGTCGCCGCCCGCTGGACGGCTTGGCCGCGGCCCGCGCCGTGTGCATGCCGTTCCTGTGCGATCATGCGGGTCGCCGCCGCGTTGCCGATGCTCCGCTGTAGCGCCCGCATCGCCTCCGGACTGTGCGTCCCGACGGTCACGGCGGCTATACCGGAGTGGCGCTTGACCGCGGTTTTCCGCTGCGTCTCTTCCGGCTTCCGGTCCTGTGCGTGCATCACATTCTCCTTCTGCTGAGTGCTCAGCTTCCCTCTGCACAAGCGCGCGGTACAAGCCTCCGTCATCGAACGGGCGCAACAGACCGGAAACGGGGTTGAAGCGACGAACGCCTGGTCGGCGTTGCCCTGTGTCATGGTCCGCCCGACCACGCCGCGGGCAGCACCTCGTCGACCGGCCCGCGGATCGCACAGCGGCCGCCGTCGAACAGCGCGGCCTCATCGGCGATCGCCCGCACCGCGGGCACGTCGTGGCTGATGAACAGCAGGGCCGTTCCGGCCGGGGCGAGCAAACCGGGCAGCGCGTCGATGACCTGCTGCCGGGAAGCGGTGTCCAGCGCCGCTGTCACCTCGTCGCATATCAGCAGCGCCGGTCGCGCGGTCAGCGCACGTACCAGCGCACACCGCTGGAGCTGGCCACCGGACAGGCGGCCCGGGGTCCGGTGCAGCAGCGTCTCGTCAAGTCCCAGCAGCCGGGCGGCCTCCAGCGCCCCGGCCGTCGCCTCCGCTTCCGGCAGACCGCGCAACAGCCTTGCGGTGTCGGCGAGTTGCGGCAGGACCTGACGGTGATCCTCGAAGGAGCCGGCGCTGCTCTGGTGCACGTACTGGACGACGCGCCGCTGTGCGGCCGACCGCCGGTCGACACGGCCCGGGAGCGGTCGGCCGTCGTACCGCACTTCTCCCCGGGACGGAGTGGTCAGTCCGGCCAGCACCCGGGCGAAGGTCGTCTTGCCCGCGCCTGACGGACCCAGCAGCGCGGTCCTGCTGCCGGGCGGGAACGCCATCGACACCGGCCCGGCGAGCGGATCGCCGGACCGGCGGCGCACGACGATCCCCGTGGCGGCCACCCCGGCGCGGTCCCCCGCGGTGGTGGCTGCCGGGCCGGGATCCGGCACTGCGCCTGCGACCCCGCCCGCGCCCGCGCCCGCGCCGACGGGGAACTCCGCGGCGAGCAGGGCCCGGGTGGCCCGATGGCCGGAGCCGGCGGAACCTGGCCCGGGGTCACCGGGGCCAGGGCCGGGGTCACCGGGGGCGGGGCCGGGAACACCGGGGCCAGGGCCGGGGCCAAGGCCACCCGCGCCACCCGCGCCACCCGCGCCACCCGCGCCACCCGCGCCACCCGCGCCACCCGCGCCACCCGCGCCACCCGCGCCACCCGCGCCGAGGATGTCCGCCGTCGGCCCGTCGTCCACCGCTCTGCCGTGCTCCAGCACGATGACCCTGTCGGCCGTCTCCCGCACCAGCCGCAGGTCATGGCTGAGCAGCAGCACCCCCGCGCCGCCGTCCGCGAGCCCCCGTACCGTACGGCCCAGCGCCTGGGCGAGCGCCGGGTCCAGGCCGCTCGTCGGCTCGTCGAGCACCAGCAGCCGCGCCCCCGTCACCAGGGCGGAGGCGAGTGCCAGACGTTGCTGCTGGCCGCCGGAGAGCTGGTGCGGAAAGCGGCGGTGGACGGCCTCCCACTCCAGGCCGGCGTCGGTCAGCGCCCGGCGCGCGGCGGGCTTCCGCGCGGCGCGCCCCGGGTGGCCGAGCGCGGCCAGCTCCGTCAGCGCGCCGCCGGACCGGCGGACCGGGTCCAGCACCGTCTCCGGATGCTGGGGCAGATGCGCGGCCCGGCCTGCACGGGCCGCGGAACGCCGGGACGGCTCCAGGAGCAGCAGGTCCGTGCCGCCCAACAGCACCTGTCCGGCCAGCCGTACGCCGCCCCGGGAGCTGCCGAGCGCCGCCAGGCCGAGCGTGGTCTTGCCGCTTCCGGAAGGCCCGACGACGGCGGTGACGGTCCCCGGCGGCACGGTCAGTGCGACCCGGTCGAGCAGCGGCCGGTCCGTCCCGTCGGCATACGCGGAGACCTCCGGGATGTCCAGCAGCGGCACAAGCCGCGCAGACCGCTCAGGGCCCACAGGCCCCACAAGCCGTGCGGGCCGCGCAGGCCCCACAGGCCGCTCAGACCGCTCAGGGACAGAACCCTTCATCGGGGCTTCCTCCTCCGTGCCAGCGCACGGTCCACGAGCAGGTTGCCCCCGACACACAGCGCCGTCAGCAGTCCGGCGGGCACCAGCACCGCCGCGGGCTGGGTGAACAGGGCGTCGCTGTTCCGCTCGATGAGCACCGCCCAGTCCGGCGAGGCCGCGGGCAGCCCCAGGCCGAGGAAGTTGGCGGATGCCAGCAGGTACAGCACCACGGAGAATCTGCCGCCCGCGTCGGTGGCCAGCGGGGCGGCCAACTCCCGTGCCAGGTGCCGGAGGTGGATGTACGCCCAGCCGCGCCCCTGCATCCGAAGCGCCTCGACGACCGTACGGGCGCCCGGCGCCAGAGCGGCTCCGCGTACCAGCCGTGCCACGGCCGGGACTTGGAGCACCCCGGCGACCGTCACCAGCCAGTACCACTCGCGGTGCCCCGTCGCGGCCAGCGTCATCAGCACCAGCAGCCCGGGGAAGGCGAGCAGCAGGTCGAGGCCGCGCATCACCGTCTCGTCGATGCCGCGTCGCGGGCCCGCGGCCAGCAGCCCCAGCGGCACCCCGGCGGCCATGCCGATCAGCAACGCGCCCAGGGCGCTGCCCAGTACGGAGGCGCCGCCGTGCAGGACGAGCCACAGGACGTCGCGGCCCAGTACGTCCGTACCGAGCGGGTGCCCGCCGCCGGGCGGCTGCGACGGCAGCGCGCCCTCCGCCGACGGCGCGGTCCCGGCCGCCCACGGCCCCAGCAGGGCCACGAGCACCGGCACGCCGAGCAGCACCGGAGCGGCCCACGGCCGACGGGGCCGACGAGGCCGAGCACTGCGCACGGCATCGGCGCAGCCATCCGCATCGGCCGTCCCCCACTCCCCCAATGCCTCCCGCTCTCCCCGCGTCCCCCGCTCCTCCGCCGTCACGCGGTCACCTCGCGGTGCGGGGCCAGCCGGTGCGCGGCCAGGTCGCCGATGAGGTTCACCGCGACCGCCGTACCGGCGAACAGCAGCGCGTACGTCTGTACTTGGGGCAGGTCGCGGTTCTGCACCGCATCGACGAAACCGTTCCCGAGGCCCCGGAAGCCGAAGACCGCCTCCACCAGTACGGTGCCGCCCAGCAGCCCCTCCACACAGCGCGCGAACTGCTGCGCGGCGGGCCCCAGGGCGCCGGGCAGCACATGCCGCAGCACCACCGTCCGTTCCGGCATCCCCAGCAGCCGCAGATGCGCGGCGACCGCACTGTGCCGCCCCGCCGCCACACCGGCACGGATCTGCCGCGCCAGGTCACACAGATGCCGGGCCGTCAGTACGGTGACGGGCAGGACCAGCACGGCCGGCTGGGCCAGCAGCGCCGCCGTGTCCATGCCGACAGCGGTGGCGGGCAGCAGCCCGGCCGTCAGTGACACCGAAGCCACCAGCAGCAGCCCGAGCACGAACTCCGGTACGGCGTGCAGCAGAACGGCCGCCGTGTTCAGCGTCCGGTCGACGCGGCTGCCCTCCCGCAGCCCCGACACCGTGCCGAGGAGCGGCGCGAGGACGGTGACCAGGACCAGCGCGGGGACGCCGAGGAGCAGCGTCACGCCGATACGGCGGCCGATGTCGTCGCCGACCGGCAGCCCGGTCGTCAGGGAGTTCCCGAGGTCGCCGGTGAGCAGGTGGCCGAGCCAGTGGCCGAAGCGGGACCAGGCCGGCTGGTCGAGTCCCAGCCGGCTCCGCAGCGACGCCACCTGCTCGGGCGTGCCGAGTTCACCGCGGAGCACGTCGGCCGTGTCACCGGGCAGCAGCGAACCGACCGCGAACACGGCGACCAGCACCATCAGGCACTGCACGACCGCCAGCAGTGAGCGCCGCAGGACATAGGCGCGCACGTCAGCCGAGGCGGACCCGGTCGAACCGGGCCCAGTCGTGCGAGTTGGGAGGTGCGGCACGCAGCCCCCGGACCGAGGGGCCGATCGCGTCGTTGGCGTCCGAGAACGCCCATACCAGCAGCCCGGACTCGTCCCGGGCGATCTTCTGGGCGCGCGCGAGCAACGCCAGCCGGTTCCGCTCGTCGCGGGTGGTGCGGGCGTGTTCGAGCAGCGTGTCGAACTTCTTCGACGCGTACTGCGTCTGGTTGCGGGCCGCCCCGCCGCGTACCCGCTGCTGGAGGAAGTCGGACACCGGCAGCGTGGACGTGGTGTTGAAGGCGGCGACGCCCTGCGTCCTGATCTCGCTGAAATATGTACTGGAGGCACGGGTGTTGGCGGTCAGCCTCAGCCCCACCTCACGCAGCTGGCGTGCCATCAGGTCCGCTGCCGTCTCCCAGGTGGCGTCGACGGAGCTGGTCTCCACGGTGATGTGCAGCCCCTCCGCGCCGGCCTCCTTCACCAGCCTCCGCGCCTCGCCGACGTCCCGTTCGCGGGGCTGGAGACCTTGCGGGTAGCCGCGCAGGCCCAGCCCGAACAGGTCGTTCCCCACCTCACCGTGCCCGGCCAGCGCGACCCGGACCAGCGCGGCCCGGTCGATCCCGAGCTGTACGGCCCGTACCAGCCGGGGGTCGTCGAAGGGCTTCCGGCCTATTCGCAGCAGCAGTTGCTGGGCGGTGGCCCGTTCGGCGGTCAGCACCCGCGTCGAGCCCTCCTTCTTCAGCCGGTCCACGGAGGCTCCGGCCATGTCGGATGCGTAGTGGACCTGCCCGGACAGCAGCGCGTTGAGCCGGGCCGACTCCTCGTTCGCGGGGACGATCTCCAGCTCGGCGATGTGCGGGGCGCCGTCCCAGTGGCCGGTCCAGCGCCGGTAGCGTGCGGTGCCGCCGGGTGTGAAGGAGACATAGGTGAAGGGGCCGGAGCCGACGGGCTTGCGGAAGTCCTTCGTACCGTCGGGGATGATCTCGGTGCCGGGGCCTGCGAAGACGGTGGGGAACTCGAAGTTCGGCGCCTTCAGGGCGAAGACGACGGACCGTTCGCCGTCGGCCCTGGTGGTGTGGAAGTCGATGGCCGACAGCAGCACCTGCGAGGGGGAGCCGGTGGCGGGGTCGGCGGCGCGGCGGTAGCTGTAGAGGACGTCCTTCGCCGTGACCGGTTTCCCGTCGTGGAACTCCGCCTTGCGCAGACGTATCCGCCACCGGGTGCCGGACGCGTCGCTCTCCCAGGACTCCGCGAGCCGCTCACGGACGGACATGTCGTCCGCGTAGGTGCCGAGGGTGTCGTACAGGGCCTTGGCGCGGGCCTGGTCGACGAAGTTCGGGGCGACGTGCGGGTCGAGGGTCTCCTGCGAGCCGCCGGCCGTGAACGCGGCGCGGAACCGGTCGCTCCCCCCGCCGTCCTTCGCGTCCGCACCACAGCCGGCGAGCAGCCCGGAGGACGCGGCAAGGGCCAGGGCGCCTCCGGCGGCCAGCACACTACGTCTGCCGGGGCTCGGCGGGCCGGCCGGCGCGGGCCGGTTGCCGGGTTCGGGCCGGTATCGCGGCTCCGTCCGGGCATGGGTCGTCACAGTCGATCCTCTCCGGGGTTTCCTCGCCCCTGCTGTCGGACCGGCGACGGGTCAGTCTCCTGGCTCCCGGATCATCGCTCCCCTCCGCCTTCCCGTCCGCGCCTGCGGACAGTGACGTACAGGAGGGTCGCTTCCCGGTCACAGTGGCGGGACCGCGCCGGACTCGCACCGGCTTCCTGATCCCCGTCGCCTCGTGCGCTCATTGTGTCGCACGGGCCGGCGGGGGCCGTAACCCGGCTCACGCGGACACCCTGGAACCCCCTGGAACCCATTCGAAATTAGGTTAGCCTACCCTTAACAAAGTGATTCCGGGGTGGTGTACGCCCACCAGGGCGCGCACCAGCCCCGCCCCCTCATCGGCTGGAGTGATACATGGCTGCCGGATCCACCACCGCACGCCCCGTCCAAGCGGCGTTCCGCGTCTTTCCCGTCCAGGTGGAACGAGCCGTCCGGCTCACCCCGCAGATGGCCAGGATCACCTTCACGGGCCCCACGCTCTCCGGTTTCCGGACCGGCAACCGCGACCAGCGCGGCAAGATCCTGTTCCCGGCCCCCGGCCTGACCGAGCCCCTCCTGCCCGAAGGCGCGGCCGAGAGCGGGTGGTACGCGGCCTGGCGGACGATGCCACCGGAGACCCGGCCCGTCCTGCGCACCTACACCTTCCGCGCGCAGCGCACCGATCCCGACGAGGTCGACATCGACTTCGCACTGCACGGCGACGGCGGCCCCGCCGGCCGCTGGGCCGCCGCGGCCCGTCCCGGGGACCGCGTCCTCCTCGTCGGCCCGGCCCGCGAGGACGCGGGCGGCGTCAACTTCCAGCCACCGCCCGGTACGCGGTCCATCGTGCTGGCAGGCGACGAAACAGCCCTTCCCGCCATGGCCTCGATCGCCGAAGGGCTCCCGCCGGGGCTGCCGGTCCAGATCTTCGCCGAGGTGGCCGGCCCGGCCGAGGAGCAGCCGCTCCCCGCAACCGCGCAGGTCACCTGGGTGCACCGCGGCCATGGCCCCTCCCCCCTGCTGGACGCCGTCCGGGGCGCCGTTCTGCCCGACGCGGCGCCCTACTTCTGGCTGGCCGGAGAAGCGTCCGCCATCAAGGAGTTGCGGCGCCACCTGGTGCGGGAGCGGGGTGTCGACCGCGGTTCGGTGTGCTTCCAGGGGTACTGGCGGCGCGGGCTGACCGAGGACCAGGACGACAGCACCGCACCCCCCTCCCCGTCGGACCCCGTGGACGACTGAGCGCGTCGACGCGCGCCCGGCGGCCTTCGAAGAGCCCTCCCGCTCCTCTTCGAAGGCCGCCGGCCGTCCCTCCGCAGTTCTCCGGATCAGGCCGGATCAGGGACCGCGCCCTGTCCGCGCGCCCCCGACCAGGCCGCCCACAGCGCCGCGTATCCCCCGCCGGCCGCGACGAGTTCGCCGTGGGTGCCGTGTTCCACGATGCGGCCGTCCGCCAGCACCAGTACGCGGTCGGCGCGTACCGCCTGAGTGAGCCGGTGGGCCACCACCAGTGCGGTGCGCCCCTCGAGTGCCCGCTCGGCCGCCGCCTCCAGGACCCGCGAACCCGCGCTGCCCGCCTCGGCGGTGGCTTCGTCCAGGACAGCGATCGGCGGGTCCGCGAGCACCAGCCGGGCCAGGGCGAGCTGCTGCGCCTGTACGGGGGTGAGGCGCAGGCCGCCCTGGCCGATCCGGGTGGCGAGACCCTGCGGCAGTGCCTGCGCCCAGTCCCGCGCGTCCACCGTCTCCAGGGCGGTGAGCAGTTCGGACTCGTCGGCATCGGGCCGGGCGAGCCGGAGGTCGTCGGCGAGTGAGCCGGCGAAGACATGCGTCTCCTGGTTCACCAGGGCCACCGTGCGCCGCAGCAGTGGGGCGGACATCGCGTCCAGCGGCACCCCGCCCAGCAGTACGCGGCCCTCGGTGGGCCGGTGGACCCCGGCCGCCAGCCTGGCCAGGGTGCTCTTTCCGGCGCCGGTCGTGCCGACCACCGCGACGCGCTCCCCTGCGGCGAGCCGGACATCGGCCCCGTGGAGCACCCGGTGGCCGGAGACATAGGAGTGGCCCACCCCGCGCAGTTCGACGGTGGCGCCCGTGGTCCGCGTGGTGTCCGCCTCGCCGGTGAGGGGCTCCGTCAGCTGGGCGAGCCCCAGGACGCGGGTGGCGGCGGCTCCGGCGGACTGCACCTCGTCGAAGGACGACAGCAGCCCGTTGACGGGGTCGAAGAGCCGGTGGAAGTAGAGAGCGGCGGCGCTGGCCGTACCGATGCCGACGTGATCCGTACGGACCAGGACATAGCCGACGACGAGCAGGGCGCTCAGTCCGGTCCACTCGGCGACGTTGAGCCGGCCGAAGAAGCGGGTGCCGATCCGGGTGGAGCGCAGCGCGAGATCCCGGGTGACGCGGGAGCTGTGGGCGGCCGCGGCCAGCCGGCCCGGCACCAGCCGGAAGGCGCGTACGGTATGGGCGCCGTCGACCGATTCCAGAACGGTCTGGGCCAACTCCCCCTGCGCGATCCGCTCGGCGCGCCGCACCGGGCGTGAGGTGCGCATCAGCCAGCGCACCGCCCACACTTGCAGGGGCACCGCGAGCAGCGCGGCCAGCGCGAAACGCCAGTCGAGCAGCAGCAGGGCGACCATGGTCAGCCCGATCTCCAGTACGGCGCCCACCAGTTGGGGCACCAGACTGCGTACGGCCTCCGCCAGCAGAGCCGTGTCGCTGCTGACCCGTGAGACCAGGTCGCCCATGCTGGAGCGCTCCAGGCGCTCCAGGGGTACGGCGAGTGCTCTGCCGAGGGCGCTCTCCCGGATATCGGCGAGCATCTCCTCCCCGCAGCGCGCCACCAGGGCGTCGCCCCAGCCGCTGAAGACGGCCTGGACCAGGCAGGCCGCGGCCACGATGATCACAGGTGCGGTGACCGCTGATGTGGTGTGCCCGCCCGATGCCACCAGGTCGACGACCCGGCCGAGTGCCCGGGGGATCACCAGTCCGCCGACGACCCCGATGACGATCAGCGCCAGGGCTGCGACCGGGCGGGCCGGTCTTGCGCGTATCCGGGTCAGCAGGTCGGCGCGTACGTCGGCAGCGGTGGCGGTGGGCAGCAGCTCACGCCGGTGTGTTCCGCTGTCGCCGACGCGATCGGTCGTGGGCGCGGTCATGCCATCACCGCCGCGTGGTAGGAGGGCTGTTCGGAGGTCAGTTCATGGTGGGTGCCGGTCGCTCCCACGGCACCCTCGGTCAGCAGGACCACCCGCTCGCAGCTCTGGAGCAGGATCGGACTGGTGGTCACGAGGACCGTGCTGCCCCCGGTCCGCAGGGCTTGCAGCCCGGCCGCGATCTTCGCCTCGGTCGCGGCGTCGACCGCGGTGGTCGGTTCGTGCAGGACGAGTACGGGCGGATCGGCGGCCAGCGCGCGGGCGAGAGCGACGCGTTGGCGCTGGCCGCCGGAGAGCGACCGGCCGCGTTCGCCGATCCGGCTCTCCGCTCCCCGGGGGAGGGACCGGACGACTTCGTCGGCGTCCGCCGCGGTCATGGCGGCGGCCACCCGCCCGGGCTGCGCGGCGACCGCGACGTTCTCGGCCACGGTGGCGTCGAAGAGGTCCGCGTCGTGGTCGGCGACCAGCAGCAGCCGCCGGGCGGCGTCGAGTTCGAGACCGGCCAGCGGGACCCCGCCCAGGGTGACGTCGCCGTCCTCCGGGACCGTACGCAGCGCGAGCACGTCGAGCAGGGCGGCCGCGACGGCCGGGTCCGGCGCGACGATCCCGACGGTGGTGCCGGGCTCGATCCGCAGATCGAGCTTCCGCAGCGGGCCGTTGCGTACTCCGGTGAGCTCAAGCGCCCCGGCCGGGAGCGGATCACCGGGCAGGCTGCCGCCGGTCACCGCGTACGGCTCGGCCAGCAGCGCCGCCATCCGGCCCGCCGAGCCGCGCGCCCGCGCCCGCAGGCTCATCGCGCCGCCGAACCGGCTGCTCGGTCCGATCAGGAACTGGGCGAGCCCCACGGAGGCGACGAACTCCCCGATGGAGATGGTGCCTTCGACCGCGAGCCGGGCACCGACCCACGTCACCAGAGCGAGGAAGAGCCCGTTGAGCAGCAGCGTCACGGAGTCGTACCCGGCGTCCCAGCGCGCGGCCCGCACGGTGGCTGCGAGCGCGCTGCGGCTGGCCGTGCGGTAGCGCCGCTGTGCGGCGGGCTCCACACCGAGCCCCTTGATGATGCGCAGTCCGCGTATCAGGTCGGCGGCCGTCCCGGTGGCCCTGGCCACCTGCGCCTGCTCGGCGCTGCCCCGCGCGCTGAGCGGTTTGGCGAGCAGCCGGGTGGCGGCGAGCAGGGGCACGAGTCCGATCAGCACCAGGAGGCCGAGCGGCACGGAGGTGAGCAGCAGGGCGACGGCGCCGAAGGCGAGAGCCGCGACCGCTCCCGAGCCGATGACCCAGGCGCGGTTGCCCAGACCGATGCGCAGGCTGTCCGACGTGGCGGTGCTCAGCAGTGAGCCCGAGTTGCGCGCGCCGTCGGCGAAGCCCCTCGGGTCGAGGATGCGGGCGACCGCGACCACCCGCAGGTCGTGGGCGGCGCCCTGGCTGCCCTGCCGGTTCCAGCGTCCGCCGAGCCGCATGGCGGTGGTCAGTACGGCGAACAGGACGGCGAGCAGCCCGATCCAGAGGGTCAGATCGCCCGGCCCGCCGCGGCGCACGGCGTGGTCGACGACAGCGCCGATGAGGACCGGGACGGCCGCTTCGCACATCTGGTGGACGGCGGTGAAGGCCGCGGCGCCGACGATCCAGCGGCGCCTGCGGAGGAACGCCCAGCGCAGTACGCCCTGTTCGGTGGGTTCGGGTCCCGGCACGGGTACGGGTTCGTCCCCGGCGTCCGGGTCATCCCGCGTCGCCGCGGTGGTCACCCTCTCCAGTTCAGCCTCGGCTGTGCGGGCCACCATAGGTCTCCCCAAGCTTGTTCATCGTCGTACCGGTGTCGTCGTACGGGTGTTGTACGGGTGTTGTCGTGCTGCGGGGTCGCGGTCCCGTACCGCGCGGTGTTCAGCGGCCCCGTCGGTACTGGCGGGCCAGCAGAAAGATCAGATAGAGACCGCCCACCGCGCCGGTGGCCACGCCCACCGGAAGCTCCGTCGGGAGCGCCCGCTGCGCGGCCAGATCGCTGACCGGCATGATCAGGGCCCCCATGGCAGCGGCGGGTCCGATGCCGACACCGGGCGCCCGGGTCAGCCGCCGGGCCAGCTGCGGCGCGGCCAGCGCGACGAAGGTGACCGGCCCGGCCGACGCGGTCGCCACCGCCACCAGGGCCACGGCGGTGACCACCAGTGTCAGCCGGGTGCGTTCCACCGAGAGGCCGAGTGCGTGGGCGCTGTCGTCGCCCATTTCGAGCAGGTTGCCGCCGCGGTTGAGCAGCAGGAGGAGCGGCAGCAGCACGGCCATGGCCGCCGCGAGCGGCACCACCTGGCTCCAGCTGCGGCTGTTGAGGCTGCCGGTGAGCCACACCTGGGCGGTCAGGGCGTCGTTGAGCGACGCCCTGGTCAGCATCCACTGGTTGAAGGCGGTCAGCATGCCGGTCACCCCGATGCCGACCAGGATCAGCCGGAACCCCTGCACCGAACGGTGCCGGAAAGCCAGCAGATAGACGGCGGTGGCGGTCAGCAGACCACCGGCCACCGCGCTCGCGGACACGGCCGCGGGCGAACCGTGCACGACCACGAGGCACACGACGGCGCCGGTGGCCGATCCCGTACCGAAGCCGATGACGTCCGGACTGCCCAGCGGGTTACGGGTGATGCTCTGGAAGACCGCACCGGCGGCGCCGAGCGCACCGCCCACCAGGATCCCGGTCAGCAGCCGCGGCAGACGCAGCCCGTCGACGACGAACCGGGTGGCGTGGTCCCCGCTGCCGAGCAGGGCGCGCACCACGTCGGCGACCGGGATCCGGTAGTCCCCGGTGGCCAGGGTGTAGAGACCGACGGCGACCACCGACGCCAGGAGCGCCGCGCACACCGCCACGCTGCGGACCCGTACGCGTACCGCCAGCAGGCCGCCGACGCGTACGACCCGGAAGTGCGCGGCCGGGCGGGGGGTCCGGGCGCCGGTGTCCCGGCGCGAAAGGACGGACGTCACAGCTGGGCGATCCTTCCGCTGCGTGCCAGGGCGATGAAGACGGGAGCGCCCAGGAAGGCGGTGACGATGCCCACTTCGAGCTCGCCGGGCCGGGTCACCACCCGGCCGACGACATCGGAGCCGATCAGCAGGATCGGGGCCACGAGCATCGAACAGGGCAGTACGAAGCGCTGGTCGGGCCCGGTGAGGAAGCGCGCCAGATGCGGTACGGCGAGTCCGATGAAGCCGATCGGGCCGACGGCGGCGGTGGCAGCGCCGCAGAGCAGCGTCACCGCGAGGGCGCCGAGGACGCGGGTGCGGCCCACATGGGCTCCGAGCGCGCGGCCGGTGTCCTCGCCGAGCGCGACGGCGTTGAGCGACCGGCCCAGGCCGAGCGCCAGGAGCACCCCCACGGCGATGAACGGAAGCACCTGCCACATCACCGTGCTGCCGCGCCCGACGACCGAGCCCACGTTCCAGTAGCGAAATTGGTCGAAAGCGGCGGGTTTGAGCAGCAGGACGGCGGTGGTGAACGCCGTCAGCGCGGCCGTCACCGCGGTGCCGGCCAGCGCGAGCCGCACGGGCGTGGCACCGGACCGCCCGGCCGAACCGAGGAGGTAGACGACCACGGAGACCGCGGCGGCGCCGCCGAACGCGAACCAGATGTAGGCCCACGTACTCTGCAGCCCGGCGAAGCCGATACCGACGGCGACGGCCGCCGAAGCACCGGAGTTGACACCCAGAAGACCGGGGTCGGCCAGCGGGTTGCGGGTCAGCGCCTGCATCAGCGCACCGGCCAGGCCGAGCGCCACGCCGACCACAAGACCCAGTTCGGTTCTCGGCAGCCGCTGCTGGCGGACCACGAGCTGGTCGTCGCTGCCGTCGAAGTGGAACAAGGCGTCGAACACGGTGTGCCAGGCGATGGATTTGGCACCGACCACCAAGCTGAGTGCCACGACGAGAGCCAGCAGGGCGAGGCCGATGAGCAGCCCCGTAGCCCGGCCCACGGTGGAATATCGCCGGCTGTCGCGTCGGGCCTTGGTCCGGGGCGGTACCGGAGATATCTGGGGTGCAGCGGACGAGGACACGAAGGTGAGGTTAGCCTAACCTTCTCTCCACCAGCAATGCACGGTGCCGTCTCGCGCCGTCATGCCGCCGCGCCCGCGTGCAACCGGCGGCCCCGAGAAGGGATTTCGACCATGAACAGCCCCATACGCCCGTCGCGGTCACGCCGCGCCCTGCTGGGCGCCTGCTGTCTGCTGACCGCCGCCGCGACCCTGACCGCGTGCGGGGGCTCGTCCGACAGTGACGCGGGCCGGGCGGACGCCAAGGCCGCCAAGGCCGACGCGGGCTCCTTCCCCGTCACGATCAAGAGCAAGTTCGGCACGGCCAAGATCCCCAAGGCCCCCGAGCGGGTCGTCGCCCTGGGCTGGAGCGACCAGGACGCGCTGCTCGCGCTCGGCGTGAAGCCCGTGGCGATCGTCAAGACCGAGGACAGCTTCAAGAACGGCGTCGGCCCCTGGGCCGAGAAGGCGCTGGGTGACTCCCGGCCGGAGGTGCTCAACACCACGGACGGCTACTCCGTCGAGAAGATCGCCGCACTCCACCCGGACCTCATCGTCGGCGTCCAGTCCGGGCTGACCAGCGCGGACTACGCCAAGCTCTCCCAGATCGCACCCACCGTCGGCTACTTGAAGGGCCGACAGGCGTACGGCACCCCCTGGGAGGAGCAGACCGACCTGATCGGCAAGGCCGTCGGGCGCGAGAAGGAGGCAGAGGCGGCCGTCGCGAACGTGAAGGCCGGACTGCGCAAGGACGCGAAGACCTACCCGCAGCTGCACGGCAAGAGCTTCCTGTACGCATTCCCCCAGCCCGCCAACGGCCGGGTGGTGCTGTACAAGGACGAGAGGACCAAGGTGCTCCAGCAGGCCGGCCTCACGCTGGATCCTGTGGTCGAGAAGGGCGCGAAGATGAACAGTTTCGCCAACTCGCTGAGCACGGAGCACCTCGACGAGCTGACGTCCGACGCCTTGATCATCTGGTACAACACGCCCAAGGACCGGACCCAGCTGGAGTCGAGCGCCGCGTTCAAGAAGCTGCCCGCGGTCCGCAACCACGCCTATGTCCCGCTCGACCGGACCATGTCCCAGGCCACCAGCGCCCCCAGCGTGCTGAGCATCCCGTGGTCGATGCGGAAGCTGCTGCCGCCGCTGGCCAAGTCCCTGGGCTGACGCCCGGCGCCACCACGGCGCACCGAAGAGCCGCATGCCCGCCAAGGCGGGCCGGACATGCGGCTCTTCGGCATGTCCGCGGCCGGGACGGGACCACGGCCGACGCGGCGCCCCCACGGCGACAGGCCACTTGACGAGAGCCACAACTAAGGCAAGGCTTACCTAAGCAAGTCGCCGACTGCCGGGCCCCGTGGCATGCCGCAGCACCGTCGTGCCCGCAGGCCGCCTCCCCGTGCGCCTGTCCCCGTGCCCCAGTTCCGTCCCCTGCTCCCGTCCGCCTGTTCCCGTCCGCTTGGAGGACCGTCATGACACTTGCCCCTTCGGAGATACTCAGCAGTCTGGATCCCGAGGACTCCAACAGCATCGTCAAGGCGTTCGCCGCCAACACCGCCTTCCGCGCCGCCGAGTGGGAGGAACTCACCACCGAGGACAACCCCTACCGGCGGCCCGTCAGGCCGGACGACCTGGCCTGGCTCGACTACAGCAAGCCGATGCCGGCCGCCAAGGCACTCAAGCTCAGCGCGCTCCTCGGCCACCGGATGCTGCGCAACGTCTACGACAGCGGACTGCTCTACCTGCCGCCGACAGCCGGCAAGGCGCCCGAGACCGACGGCGCCGCGTTCTACAGCGACCGCAACCGGATGCTCGGCGCCCTTGCCGCTCCCGTACTCGAACAGCATCTGTTCACCCTGCTCGACGGTGAGCGCAAGCCCCTCGGCAGCAGTGACCCCATCCACCTCAGGCGCGAGGTGCGCGAGTACTACCAGCAGCGGATCGCGGAGCCCGGCAGAGCGTTCACCACGGCTCTGGCCACCAAGGACCGCAAGGCGTCCGCCACCTTCGTGATGCTGCAGCTCAGCGCCTTCCTGCCGGCCGCCCGCACCGCAGTCGGCCGCGCCGCGCTCGGTGAGTACGACGCGACACACCCGGGTGCCCGCACCTTCCTCCTCGACGACTACCGTTCCTGGGCCGGGCTGCACGACACGTACCGCAGCCTGCTCGCCGGCGCCGCCCTCAAGCCCACCGCGGCCGCCTACTGGCAGCTCTACCTCGGCACTTCGCTGGCGCGCGGCAACCATCTGCACCAGCTGTCGCACAACCGCGAGAAGTACCCCGAGTTCCTCGGCGCCCTGCTGCACCACAAGATCGAGGAAGCAGCCGACGGGCCGCGCTTCGCAGAGGTCTTCGAGGACGGACTCGGTCTGCGCAGCACCCTGTTCGACGCTCTGGGCGCCGTCCGCGAGACCGACCTCGACGCGCTGGTCGACCGGCTGCTGCTGCCGCTGGTCAGCGTCTACGGAGACCAGGCCGTGGACCGCTTCCACCAGGGGTTCGCCGACGCCCGCTGGTTCTCCCGGCTCTGGGACGAGGACCTCGCGGAGCAGCTGGCCTGGGCCGACAGCATCGAACTGCACCAGGAGAAGGCCGAGCGGATCAACAAGCACATCGAGGACAACAACATCGTGGTGGACCTCGACACCTTCGTGGAGAGCAACGAGGAGACCTCCACCACCCATGTGCACAACGAGCACCGGCTCGTGATGGTCGAGCGCGGCCAGATGCACTTCTGGAACAACACGACGCACAAACTGGAGTTCAACGAGGGGGACAAGGTCCTCATCCCGGTGTCCCGGCTGCACGGCTCGACCGTGCTCTCCGGCGAGTGCACCTACCACCAGCCGATCATCCCGGAAGAGATGTACCAGCAGTTCTGACCTTCGCCCACCGGCCGGGCGCCACCGAGCACGGCGCCCGGCCGGTGCGGCGCGCGGCAACGCCGCCCCGCGCGCCGCCCGTTCGACTCAGCGCGGTCGCCGGACCGAGCACGTCACGGCCCCTTCCGGGATGGAGTTCCAGCAGTGCCCACCCCTTCTGACAGCAACGGCATGCCCGCCGGGCCGACGGCCGAAGCGGAGATCGCCGCCTGCACCATCGGGAGTACGCCCCAGTGGGGCCCTTCCGTGGCGCGGGATCTGATAACGACCCTGCTCAGCGCCGGGAATCCGTTCCCCTGCACCTTCGCGGTGGCCGCCGCGAAGAAACGCGCCCTGCGGTTCGGCTTCGTGGAGAGTGCGCACGACGACGGGACATGGGGACCACTCGTCGACATCCTCAGCAGCTATCTGGAGTGCTACCAGGAGCTCGGCAAGGACACCTCCCTGGTGGTGTTCTTCCGCCCCGACGAACACGCCCTGAGCCTGGACGAGTACTTCCAGCGGTTCTGGTCGGTGCTGCAGTTCCTGCACGAGAAGGACCCGGAACCGTGGCCCGGGGCGGTGCCGACCGATCCGCAGGAGCTGATGTGGGAGTTCAGCTTCGGCGGCACCGAGATCTTCGTGGTCTGCAACACCCCGGGACATGTCACCCGGCACAGCCGCAACAGCCAGGGATTCATGATCACATTCCAGCCGCGCTGGGTCTTCGAGGGCCTGGAGGCCGACTCCCCGCGCGGCGCCAAGGCACGCAAGGTGATCCGCAACCGGATCCGGCGCTTCGACGGCATGGAGCCCGCCCCCGAACTGGGCAACTACGGCGAAGAGGGCAATTTGGAGTGGCGCCAGTACTTCCTGCCGGACACACCTGAGGGGACCGTGCCCGCCTGCCCGTTCCGAGCCGGCCGGGAGCACCGTACAGAACTGGCGACCGACGAAGAGATCCCGGAGCACAAGCGATGAACACGACAGGACCCGGTAACGGCACAGCGCCCGGCGCCGACGCGGGCGGCGCCGCCGACGGCGCCGCGGACGAGTACGCCGCAGTCGTCAACGACGAGGGCCAGTACGCCCTGTGGCGGGCCTGGCGTCCGCTGCCCGGCGGCTGGCACCCGACGGGGATGCGGGGCGACCGCGAGCGGTGCCTGGCGTACATCGAGCGCAAGTGGACCGACATGCGCCCCCGCAGCCTGCGCGACGAGCCGCAACAGCCCGCCGGCTGAACCGGCGGCAGAAACCGGTCCGCCCCTCATCCGGGCCCCTCCGCCCCAGCGACTCTCCGACCCTCCGACCCTCCGACCACAGAACGGATACCGCCCGCCATGACCGACTTTGCCGACGGACAGCCGCTGACGGGCTCCCAGTCGGGCATCTGGTACGCCCAGCAGCGCGACCCGATGAGCCCGGCGTACAACTGCGCCGAATACATCGAGATGACCGGCCCGCTGGACGTGCAGCGCTTCGAAGAGGCGCTGCGGCGGACGGTCACCGGGATCCCGGCGCTGTGGGTCCGCTACGCCGAGCGGGGCACGGGTGCGGAACCGGTCGCCGTGCAGCGCGAACCCGACCGGGCGGACACCGGTGTGCCGCTGCTCAGGATCGACGCCGCGGCCCGGCAGGACCCGCGCGCGCACGCCCTGGAGTGGATGCGCGCGGATCTGCGGCGGCCGGTGGACCTCGCGGCCGGCCCCCTGGTGCGCAACGCGCTGATCCGTATCGGCCCCGAGCACCACATCTGGTACTTCATGTGCCATCACATCGCCCTGGACGGCTACGGGTTCGCCCTGGCCGAAAGCCGGGTGGCCGAGCTGTACACCGCGGCGGGGAAGGGCGATGACAGCCCCTCCGCACCGTTCGCCGGGCTGGGCGAACTGCTCTCCGAAGAGGCCGGCTACCGGGCGTCGGAGCGCTTCGGACGCGACCGTGACCACTGGAAGGACCTGCTGAGGGGCGCCGCCGAGCCCGCCGGTCTCGCCTCCGGCACGGCTCCGCCCTCCGCGGGATTCCTGCGGGCGCGGTGCCCGCAGCCGGAGGCCGCGCGCCGCACCGTGCAGCGGGCGGTCGAGGAACTGCGCACCACCCGGCCGGAGTTCCAGCTCGCCGCCGTCGCCGCCTATCTGCACCGGGTCACCGGCCGGTCCGACATCGTACTGGGACTGCCCTTCGCCGGCCGCCTCGGATCGGTCGCGGCCCGCATCCCGACGGCCACGGTCAACGTCCTGCCGCTGGTCCTCGACCTCAGCCCGGGGATGACCCCGGCCGAGCTGACCGGTCAGGTGCACGAGCGGCTCCGCGCGCTCCGCAGGCACGCCAGGTACCGCGGCGAGGACATCCGCCGCGATCTGCGGCTCCCCGCCACCGGACGCCGCCTGACCGGCCCCCTGGTGAACGTCGGGATGACCGCCCCCGATCTGCGCTTCGACGGCCGCCCGGCGCAGGTGCACTTCCTCTCCGCCGGTCCGGTCGACGACCTGACCCTCACCTTCCGCGAAGACCCGCGGGAGGAGAGCGCGGATCTCACCCTCGACGGCAACCCGGCCCTCTACGACGGCGAGGAGATCGCCGCGCACCACCGCCGTCTGCTCACCTTCCTGGAGTCCTTCGCGGCCGCCCCGCACTCCCCCATCGGCCTCCTGGACACCGTGGCCGGACAGGAGCGGCACGAGCTCCCCGAACTCGCCCCGGCCACAGCGGATTACCCGCCGGACGAGCCGGGCACCACCCTCACCGAGCTGGTGGGCCGGCAGGCCCGTACCAGCCCCGACGCCATCGCCGTGGTCCACGGTGCCACCCGGCTCACCTACCGGGAGCTCGACGAGGACGCCAACCGGCTCGCGCACGAACTCGCCGGGAGAGGCATCGGCAGGGGCGACCTGGTCGCCCTCGCCCTGCCCCGGTCGGCGCGGCTGGTGACCGCGGTCCTGGCCGTGCTCAAAGCGGGTGCCGGCTATCTGCCCCTGGACCCGCACCAGCCCGACGCGCGCACCGCCGCCGTACTGCGCTCGGCCCGCCCCGCGCTGCTGGTCACCGGGACGGCAGACGGAGAAGTGGACAATGCAGGGGGCGGTGAAGCGGACAGTGAAGTGGCCGCCGGCCGGCTGGTGCTGGACGCCCCCGCCGTACTCGAAGCCCTCGCGGCGCACCCCCGCACGGCGCCGGACGTCGCCGGGGCGAGCGAGCACGACTGCGCGTACGTCATCCACACCTCGGGATCCACCGGCGAGCCCAAGGGCGTGGTGATCCCGCACCGCAACGTCGTACGGCTGCTCACGTCCACCGACCGGTGGTTCGGCTTCGGGCCCGACGACACCTGGACGCTGTTCCACAGCTACGCCTTCGACTTCTCCGTCTGGGAACTGTTCGGCGCGCTGGCCACCGGGGGCAGGCTGGTCGTCGTACCGCACACCGTCAGCCGGGCGCCGGCCGAGTTCCTGCGGCTGCTCGTGGACGAGCGCGTCACCGTGCTCAACCAGACGCCCACCGCCTTCGAGCAGCTGTCCGCCGCCGACCGCCAGGATCCGCTGACCGGAAACGAACTGACGCTACGTCATGTGATTCTGGGCGGCGAGCCGCTGCGGCCGGCCGTGCTGGGCGACTGGTTCCTGCGGCACCCCGAAGGAGCGCCGCGGGTCGTCAACATGTACGGGATCACCGAGACCACCGTGCACGTCACCCACCGGGAGCTCGGGCCTGCCGACGCGGCACCGGACGCCACCGGACTCATCGGCGTCCCGCTGCCGGACCTGCGCGTGCGGCTGCTCGACTCCGCGCTCTGCCCGGTACCGCCGGGCGCGGTCGGCGAACTGTACGTCGCGGGCCCGGGGCTGGCCGACGGGTACCTCGGGCGGCCCGGACTGACCGCCGAACGGTTCCTGCCCGACCCCTACGGGCCGCCCGGTTCGCGGATGTACCGCAGCGGCGACCTGGCACGCCGTGACGGGCAGGGGCTCCTCGACCACCGGGGCAGGGCCGACGACCAGGTGAAGCTCCGCGGCTTCCGGATCGAGCCCGGGGAGATCGAGGCGGCTCTCCTCACCCACCCCGGTATCGCCCAGGTGACCGTGGTCGCCCGGGAGGACACCGGCGTGGGCCGCCGGCTGGTCGCCTACGCCGTGCCGCACGCCGACGCGGCGGTGGACCCCGCCGCGCTGCGCGGCCACGCCGCCGGCCTGCTGCCCGAGCACATGGTGCCCGGCGCCGTCGTGGTGCTCGACGCCCTGCCACTGACCGCCAACGGGAAACTGGACCGCGCCGCGCTGCCCGCCCCCGGTTCCCTCGCCGCCGGCCGGGCGGGCCGCCCGCCCGCCGATGTCCGCGAGCAGCTGCTGTGCGGGCTCTTCGCCGACCTGCTCGACGCCGAACAGGTGGGCCCCGACGACGACTTCTTCGCGCTGGGCGGACATTCGCTGCTGGCGACCCGGCTGGTGGGCCGGGTCCGCGACGCGCTGGACGCCGGCATCGGTGTCCGCGATCTGTTCGAGGCGCCCACTCCGGCCCGGCTGGCCGCCCGGCTGGACACCTCGGCCCCGGCCCGCCCCCGGCTGGTCCCGGCGGTCAGGCCCGCGCGCGTCCCGCTCTCGTACGCCCAGCGCCGGCTGTGGTTCCTGCACCGGATGGAGGGGCCGAGCCCCACGTACAACATCCCGCTGGCCATGCGGCTGACCGGGCCGCTGGACATGGCCGCGCTCCGGCTCGCCGTGACGGATCTGGTGGACCGGCACGAGAGTCTGCGGACGGTCTTCCCGCCGGACGACGGCGACCCGTGCCAGGTCGTGCTGGACGCCGGGAGTGCCACCGTCGAATGGGATGTGACGGAGACCGGAACGGACGGCCTGACGGCCGCACTCACCTCGACCGCCCGCTTCGCCTTCGACCTGACCAGCCAACTCCCGCTGCGCGCACGGCTGCTGAGGGCAGGCCCCGAGGACCACGTACTGCTGCTGTTGCTGCACCACTCGGCCGGTGACGACTGGTCCCTGGCGCCGCTGGCGGACGATCTGGCCGCGGCCTACACCGCCCGGCGGGAGGGCGGCGCCCCGCACCTCGCGCCACTGCCCGTGCAGTACGCGGACTACGCCCTGTGGCAACGGGAACTGCTCTCCGGGACGAACGATGTCGCGGCCGGGCAGCTGGCCTTCTGGGCCGGGCAGCTCGCCGGGCTCCCCGATCAGCTCGACCTTCCCACCGACCGGACCCGCCCGGCAGTCGCGGGCCACCGGGGCGGGACCGTCCCGGTGCGTATCGACGCGGAGCTGCACCGCGCCGTCCGGGCACTGGCCCAGCGCTGCGGGGCGACCGTGTTCATGACGCTCCAGGCCGGCCTGGCCGCTCTGCTCACCCGGCTCGGCGCGGGCACCGACATCCCGCTGGGCAGCCCGGTGGCCGGACGCACCGACCGGGCCCTGGAGGATCTGGTCGGGTTCTTCGCCAACACCCTTGTCCTGCGCACCGACACGTCGGGCGACCCCGGCTTCGCCGAGCTGCTGGCCCGGGTGCGCGCCGTCGACCTGGCCGCCTTCGACCATCAGGACATCCCCTTCGAGCGGCTGGTCGAGGAGCTCCGCCCGGTCCGCTCACCCGCGCGGCACCCCCTGTTCCAGGTGATGCTCTCCTACGGTGCGGGGCGCCCCGACCCGAGTCTGCCCGGGCTCACCGCCCGGCCGGTCCGCGTACACAACGGGTCCGCCAAGTTCGACCTCACTCTCTCGCTGAGCGACGCCCCCGGCGGCGACGGCATCGAAGGGTTCCTGGAGTACGCCGTCGACCTGTTCGACGAGGACACCGCCCGGGGGCTCACCGAGCGGCTGCTGCGGCTGCTGCGGCAGGCGGTGGCCGAGCCCGGCCTCCCGATCAGCAGGCTGGAGATACTCTCGGGCGCCGAACGGGACCTGATGCTCCACCAGTGGAACGACACCGCGGCCCCGGTCGACGCCCGCAGTTTCCCCGCGATGTTCGAGGAGCAGGCCCGCAGCCACCCGGAGCGCGAGGCGCTGGTCGCGGGCGGCCGCCGGCTCACCTACCGGCAGACGGACGCGCTGGCCAACCGGCTGGCGCACCGGCTGCGCGAGCTGGGTGTGGGCCCCGAGCGCACCGTCGGCATCCATCTGCCGCGGAGCGCCGAGATGGTGGTGGGCCTGCTCGCCGTGCAGAAGGCCGGTGGCGCCTTCGTACCGCTGGAACCTTCGTGGCCCGCGCAGCGGATCGCCACCATCGTCGACAACGCCCGTCCTGCGGCCGTCCTCACCACGGCCGAGGCCGCGAGCGACCTGCCCGCGACGGTGCGGACCCTCGAACTGGACCTCGACGGGGACTGGTTCACCGGCCATCCGGAGCACAGCCCCGACGTGCCGATCGATCCGGAGAACCTGGCGTACGTGATCTACACGTCGGGCTCGACGGGCACCCCCAAGGGCGCCATGATCCGGCACCGCGCCATCAGTAACCGGCTGCCCTGGCAGATCGGGCTGCTGGGCCTGACCCCGGACGACCCGGTGCTCCACAAAGCCCCGCTGACCTTCGACATCTCGGTCAACGAGATCTTTCTGCCACTGGCCGCCGGTGCGACCCTGGTGGTGGCCGACGCGGGGCGCGAGGGGGACGTGGCGCATCTCCTGGAGCTGATCGGGCGGGAGCGGATCGCCTTCGTCTATCTCGTCTCCTCGATCCTCGACATCATGCTGGGGCGCGAGGACATCGCGGAGGCGGGCGCCTCGCTCAAACACGTCTGGTGCGGTGGCGAGGTGCTCACCCCCGAGCTGTTCCGTCGCTTCCGGGACCGGCTGGGCGACGCCACGATGTACCACGGGTACGGTCCGGCCGAGACCACGATCGGGGTGACCTGCCAGGTCTACCGCGGCGACGCGGAGCAGGGGATCACCATCGGCCGGCCGAACCCCAACACCGCGGTGTACGTACTCGATCCGGCGATGAATCCGGTGCCGGTGGGGGTGCCGGGCGAGCTGTATCTGGGCGGTGTCCCGCTGGGCCGGGGCTACCTCGGCGATCCCCGCCGCACGGCGGCCGCCTTCGTCCCCGACCCCTTCTCGGGCGAGCCGGGGGCGCGGCTGTACCGCAGCGGCGACCTGGCCCGTTTCCGGGCGGACGGGAACATCGAGTTCCTGGGCCGGGTCGACAACCAGGTCAAGATCCGCGGAGTACGGGTGGAGCTGGAGGAGATCGAGTCGGTGCTCGGCCGGCACCCGAGCGTGCGCCAGGCCGTCGTCCTGGTCCGGCACGGCGGGCCCGGCGGCGACCAGCTGGCCGCCTGGTGCACCCCGGACCTGGGGCATCCGCCCGCGGACGGCGACGAGTTGCTCGACTGGCTGCGCACCGCGCTGCCCGAGTACATGGTGCCGCGGAACTGCCGGGTCGTGTCCGCCTTCCCCCTGATGACGTCGGGCAAGGTGGACCGGAAGGCGCTCGCCGCGTCCGAGGACGGGGCGGCGGACGGACGCGCCGCGACGGCCCCTTACACGGAGCCGGCCAACGACACCGAACGGCTGGTGGCGGAGGTGTGGGCGCAGGCGCTCGGTCTGCCGCGGGTCGGCGCGCACGACAACTTCTTCGACCTGGGCGGCCACTCCCTGTTGCTGGCCCGGGTCCAGACGGCGCTGCGCGCCCGCCTCGGCTGGGATGTGCCGGTCCTTGACCTGTTCACCCGCCCGACGGTGTCCGCTCTCGCCGGGTATCTGGACGACCGGGACGGCCTGGCGCCGCCGTCCGCCTCCAGCGCGGGCAGCAGGCAGGCCCTCGGTGTCCTGCTGCCGCTGCGGACCAGCGGCGATCTGCCGCCGCTGTTCTGCCTGCACCCCGCGTCCGGGCTGAGCTGGCCGTTCGCCGGGCTGCGCCAGCACATCGACATCCGGCGCCCGCTGTACGGCATCCAGAGCCGGGCGCTCACCGGCGAACTCCCGGCGGCACCCTCGCTGGCGGACATGGCGGCCGAGTACGTCCAGCACATCCGGGAGGTCCAGCCGCACGGCCCGTACCACCTGGTGGGCTGGTCGTTCGGCGGCGTCGTGGCCCACACGATGGCCACCCTGCTGCGCCGGGACGGGGAGCAGGTCGCCCTGCTCGGGATGCTCGACTCGTACCCGCGCTACCCCTGGGAGAAGCTGGCAGACGACCACGAGCAGCAGGCCCTGCGGTCACTGCTGTACATGTCGCACTACGACCTGTCGCAGCTGGACGACGAGCCGCTGGACCGGGAGCGGGTGATGGCGGTCATCGCGGAACGCGGCGGCATCCTCTCCGAGCTGGCCGCACCTTCGATCCAGGGGGTGATGGACACCTTCGTGTCATCGGCGGTCCTGCAACAGGGCGTGGAGCACCGGGTGTTCGACGGCGACCTGCTCTTCTTCACTGCCACGGTCGACCAGGTCGACACGGCGCTGACACACCGGGACTGGAAGCCGTATGTGGAGGGCGCGATCGAGAACCACAACGTCACCTGCCGCCACAAGGACATGACCCGCAACGGCCCCCTCGCGGAGATCGGGCGCCATCTCGACCGCAGACTGCGCGATCTGGCCGGCGTACGGCCGGCCGCGGAGACCCGCGTCGTCGCGTCGGCATCGGCACAGACCCCGGCCCCGGCCGGCATACGGAAGGTCATGGGCATATGAGCGCGGGCAGTGAACTCTCCGGCCGTGTCGCCGTGGTGACGGGCGCGGGCCGGGGCATCGGCGAGGCGGTCGTCCGGGCGCTCGTCGGGCAGGGCGCAAGGGTCGTGGCGGCGGACCAGGACTCCGACGGTGTCGACCGGCTCGCCGATGCGTACCCGGGCCTGGTGACCGCCCGCAGGGTCGATGTCACCGACGCGGCCGCGGTGGACGAGCTGGTGGCGCGGGCGGAGCGGACCGACGGCCGCCTGGACATCGCGGTGAGCGTGGCCGGAATCCTCCGCCCCGCGCCTGTGGTCGATCTCGGCGACGCCGACTGGGCCGCGACCTTCGCCGTCAACACCACTGGGGTCTTCCACCTTTCACGGGCCGCGGCCCGTGTGATGGGCGGCCGTGGCGCGGGCAGCATCGTCACCGTCGGCTCGAACGCGGCCGGGGTGCCCCGCAGCGGGATGGCCGCGTACGCGGCGTCCAAGGCGGCCGCGGTCATGTTCACCAAGTGCCTCGGCCTGGAACTCGCGCCCGTCGGCGTGCGCTGCAACATCGTCTCGCCCGGCTCGACCCTGACCGATATGCAGCGGCAGCTGTGGACTGACCCCGGTGCACCACAGCGGGTCATCGACGGTGACCCGCTGACCTACCGCACCGGAATCCCGCTCGGCCGGATCGCCGATCCCGCCGATATCGCCGACGCCGTCGCGTTCCTCGTCTCCGACCGGGCCCGTCACATCACGATGCACGACCTGTACGTGGACGGCGGCGCCACACTCCGTGCCTGACCGGCACCAGCCCCTCCGCACGTCTCACCCCTCCTCTCCGATCGGAGCCCCCGTGACCTCCCTTCCCGGCCTGGCAGGACCGCCGGTGTCCGCCGGCACCTCCCGCTCCTCGGGCTCCGGCCCCCGGCCCCTCACGGGGGCCGCAGCCGCCACCGCACTCCTCACCGCGTACGAGCCGGGCGACCACTGGTTCTTCGCCTCGCCCACCCGCACTCTGCTCGCCCACGGCGCCCGCTTCGAAGTACCGCAGGACGAACGCCCGCCGGCCGCACGCGTGTCGGAGCTGCTCGCGGAGCGGCGGAGCAGCGGTGACCGTGCGGCGCTCGTCGTCGGCACGGTGCCCTTCGACCGCTCGGCCCCCGCGCTGCTGGCCGTACCGCACACGGTGAGCTGGGCCCCCGCCCTGCGGGACGACCCGCTCATCGCACTGCCCGCGCCCGCCTGTACGCCGCCGGCCGGCGGCTGGACGGTACGGGAGGTGCCCACCGCCCGCCAGTACGCCGCATCGGTGGCGTCCGCCGTCCGCCGGATGCGGGCCGGTGAGTTCAGCAAGGTGGTCATCGCCCGCACCCTGGAGCTGACGTCCGCCGCCGAGCCCGACATCCCGGCCGTGCTCCGGAGACTGGCCGGGTCCGACCCCGGCGGCTACACCTTCGCCATGCCGTCGGGCCCCGGCCGTACGCTGCTCGGCGCGAGCCCCGAACTGCTGGTGTCCCGGCGTGGATCCCGCGTGGTCGCCAACCCGCTGGCCGGGTCGGCGCCCCGCAGCGCCGATCTCGCCGAGGATGTGCGCCGGGCGTCGGCGCTGCTGGACTCCGCCAAGGACCTGCACGAGCACGCGGTGGTCGTGGACGCCGTGCGTGCGGCGCTCGCCCCGTACTGCGCACACCTCGACGTGCCCGCACGTCCCACTCTGGTGCGCACCGCCACCATGTGGCATCTGTCGACCACCCTGAGCGGGGAGGTGCAGGACCCGGCCGTCTCCGCGCTGGAGCTGGCCGGTGCGCTGCACCCGACACCCGCCGTGTGCGGGACCCCGACCGCGCGCGCCCGTGAGGTGATCAACGAGCTGGAGCCCTTCGACCGGGGCCACTACACCGGGATGGCCGGGTGGTCCGACGCGAGCGGCGACGGCGAATGGGTCGTCTCGATACGGTGCGCCGAAGCGCAGGGGCGCCGACTGCGCCTGTACGCGGGCGCGGGGGTCGTGCCCGGCTCGTCGCCGGAGGCCGAGACGGCGGAGACCGCAGCCAAGTTCCGTACCTTCCTGGACGCCTTGGGGGTCGAGCAGTGAGCCCCGCGGTCGAGGGAGCGCCCTCGTGGCCGCAGGAGTTCGCCGAGCGCTACCGGGCGGCAGGCTACTGGCGCGGCGAGACCTTCGGCGGGATGCTGCGCGAGCGGGCCGCGGAGCACCCCGACCGGATCGCCGTCGTGGACCCGGCGGGCGAGCGGCGGGCCTGGACCTACCGGGAGCTGGACGAGCGGGCCGACCGGCTGGCCGCCGGATTCGCCGCCCGGGGCATCCGCAAGGGCGACCGTGTCGTCGTGCAACTGCCCAATGTCGCGGAATTCTTCGAGGTCGTCTTCGCTCTCTTCCGGATGGGCGCGCTGCCCGTCTTCGCACTGCCGGCCCACCGGGAGCTGGAGATCGGCTACTTCTGCTCGTTCACCGAGGCGGTCGCGTATGTCGTGCCCGACACGCACGCCGGCTTCGACCACCGCGCCCTGGCCTCGGCCGTCCGCACCGAAGTACCCACGCTGCGCGAGGTGTTCGTGGTGGGCGAGCCGGGTGAGCACACCGCGCTCACCGATGTGCCCCGTGAGCCGGACGGCCACGGCGGGAGCGAGGGGAGCGACGGGCCCGCCCCGGACGACCTCGCCTTCCTCCAGCTCTCCGGCGGCAGCACCGGAGTGCCGAAGCTCATCCCGCGCACGCACGACGACTACCTCTACTCGCTGCGCGGCTCCAATGAGATCTGCCGGGTCGACGAGGACTCCGTGTATCTGGTCGCGCTGCCCGCCGCGCACAACTTCCCGCTCAGTTCACCCGGTTCGCTGGGTGTGCTGTACGCGGGCGGGCGGGTCGTCCTGTGCCCGCAGCCCGATCCGGCCACCGCTTTCCCGCTGATCGAACGGGAGGGCGTGACCCTCACCGGTCTGGTGCCGCCCCTCGCCCTGGTCTGGACGGATGCCGGGCCCGGCACACCGTACGACCTGTCCAGCCTGCGGGTGCTGCTGGTGGGCGGCGCGAAGTTCAGCGAGGCAGCGGCCCGCCGGGTGCGGCCCGCACTGGGATGCGCCCTGCAGCAGGTCTTCGGGATGGCCGAGGGCCTGGTCAGCTACACACGGCTCGACGACCCGTGCGAGACCGTGGTCACCACCCAGGGCAGGCCCATCTCACCGGACGACGAGATACGCATCGTGGACGACGCGGACCGTGAGGTGGCTCCGGGCGCCACAGGCCATCTGCTCACCCGGGGCCCCTATACGATCCGCGGCTACTGGCGCGCCCCGGAACACAACGCGCGCGCCTTCACCGATGACGGCTTCTACCGCACGGGCGACGTGGTCCGCAGGACCCCCACCGGACACCTCGTCGTGGAAGGGCGGGCCAAGGACCAGATCAACAGGGGCGGCGAGAAGATCGCGGCGGAGGAGGTCGAGAACGTCATTCTCGCCCACCCGGCCGTGCACGACGTGTCCGTCGTCGCGATGGCGGACGGCTACCTCGGCGAACGCAGCTGCGCGTACGTCATCCTGCGCCGGGGCGCGGAGCCGCTGAAGCCCACCGCCGTGAAGAAGTACGTCCGCGAACGGGGCCTGGCCGCCTACAAGGTCCCCGACCGGGTCGAGTTCGTCGACGCCTTCCCGCAGACCGGGATCGGCAAGGTCAGCAAGAAGGACCTGCGTACCGCGGCCGCCCCGGGAACCACCGCACCCCCGCACCACCGAGAGGCTTCCGCCATGGCACTTCCCGCCATCACCCCGTACCCCATGCCCACCACGGACGAGCTGCCCGCGAACCGCGTCGAGTGGACCGTCGACCCGGACCGGGCCATGCTGCTCGTGCACGATCTGCAGAACTACTTCCTGGACGCCTTCACCGAAGGCGCTTCCCCGGTCACCGAGCTGCTGGACAATGTGGAGCGCCTGACGACCGAGGCACGCCGCAGAGGCATTCCGGTCGCGTACTCGGCGCAGCCCGGCGGCCAGACGCCCGAACAGCGGGGCCTCCAGCAGGACTTCTGGGGTCCGGGGCTGCCGGACGGCGAGCGCGCGAAGGCCATTCCCGCCGTCCTCGCACCCCAGGTGGGCGACACGGTGATCACCAAGTGGAAGTACAGCGCGTTCGTCCAGACGCATCTGCTCCGGCGGATGCGCGACCTCGGGCGCGATCAACTGGTCGTCGTGGGGGTCTACGCGCACATCGGTGTGCTGATGAGCGCGTGCGACGCCTGGATGCAGGACATCAAAGCCTTCGTGGTCGCCGACGCGGTCGCCGACTTCTCCCGGCAGGACCACGACATGGCCCTGCGCTGGGCGGCCGGCCGCTGCGCCGTCGTCACCAGCACAGACGCGCTTCTCAAGGAGCTCTGAGCGGTCATGGCACTCACCGTGGAACGGATCCGCGCGGATGTCGCCGACGCGCTGGGCGAGGACCCGGCGGACGTCCCCCTCGACGAGAACCTGGTCGACTACGGGCTCGACTCCATCCGCATGATGACCCTCCTGGAGGGATGGCGGCGCGAGCACGGGGTGGAAGCCGGGTTCGCGGACCTCGCGGCACGACCCGAGATAGGTATCTGGGCGCCGCTCCTCGGGGCCGGCTCCTGACCGTGCTCCCCGCCGGGGGGGCGGGGGGCGTCGCCCCGTGCGGCGCTACGGCCGGTTCAGCCGAGCTGCAGCACGTGGCTGTGCCGGCTGCCGAAGAAGACCAGCGGGATCCCGTCGGTCGCGCTGGAGAAATCCACCCGCGCGACGAACAGGGTGTGATCGTGGATCCCGATCTCGCGCATCACCTCGCACTCGAACCGGGCGAGGCTCCCCTCAAGCGTGGAAACGTGGTCGCCCGAGACGAAGTCCGGTTCCACGAGCCCGTCGCGCGGGCCGCTGAAGTGGGACGCGTACGCACTCTGCTCCTGGCTGAGCACGCTGACTCCGTACCAGCCGCTCTCGGATATGAGTGAGTGGGTCTTCCCCTTCCGCAGCGAGACCATGACGGTCGGCGGATCGAGGCTGACCGAGGTGAAGCTGTTCACGGTCGCGCCGTGTGTCTTCCCCTCGGCATCGACGGCAGTCACCACGACGATGCCCGTCGCGAACAGAGCAACGGACTTGCGGTACTGGGCCGTGGACACCTCCGGCCTGGACGGTCGCATCGGCGCTCCCCTTTCTCCTGGTGAACGGGACGGCGTTGGAGCGGAGTTCCCCGCCCAGCCATTCAAACTTAGGTTAGCCTAACCTACATAAGACGACTTTCGGGATGCCGCGCACTGACTATCGCGCACCGACCCCCACCTTCCTGATTTCACAAGAACCTCACAACCTCCTTAAGATCTCCCCTAATCTGCCCAGGAGCGCGGCAGCGAGTGGCAACAAGAACCAGGGGGTCGCATGTCTCTTCGGGCTGCACCGAGATCGTCGGAACGCAACGGTGCCCAGGACCGGGAGCACGGCGGGAGGAAGGGGCGCCGGGTCTCCCGAGGGCCGGCGGCGGTCGGGCTGGCGGTTCTGCTCGCGGGCGTCTCCGCGTGCTCCGGCGGGGGCCAGGACGACAGAGCATCAGCCACACCGTCGGCTTCAGCGCGAACAGCCGCTTCTCAGTCCGCCACACCGACCACCACCGCGTCCCCGTCCGCCTCGCCCTCCGCGCCCCCTTCGAAGAAGCCGGCCGTCACGGAGCCCGTGAGCGACCACACCAGCTGGAACCTCCAGAAGGCAGTGGCAGACGTCCGCAAGCACCACGTGAAGTCCGTTTCGTACGCGGACGCGAGCGAGTTGAGGCGCTCCGTGGTGCACACCTACAACTGGAAGGTGTGCACCCAGACACCGTCCTCGGGTGTCTACAGCACGGCCACCACGCTCACGTTCAAGGCCGTGGAGACAGGCGAGTCATGCGCCCACCCACCGCACGCCGTACCCAGCAGCAAGTCCGGCGGTACGTCGGGCAGTACGTCCGGCAGCGGCGGGTCGTCATCATCCGGCGGCGGTAGCGCCGCCTCGGGCGGGAGTACGTCGACGGGCGGCGGCTCCGCCAGGACACAGGTGTGCGGCATCCGGTCCAACGCCGGCAACTGCTACCACGCCGGACAGTTCTGCCGGAACGCCGACGTGGGCGCGACCACCACGGACGCGGCCGGGCGGCGGATCGCGTGCGGCTATTCGGCCGGCGCGAACCGGTGGCACTACTGAGCAGCCGGGTCCCCGGGTACGGGAAGTGTCAGCAGGCTGTCCCGCTGGGCGGAATCCCTTCGACGACCTTGTGCCTTCCGGCGCCGGCTCAGGTCCCTGGCGCCGCCGTGGGGCCGGCGCCGGCCAGGGACCGCAGCCGGTTCAGTTCCCTGGCTCTGTCCACGAACCCCTGGTGCAGATCCTGCGCCGCCTGGGGCACCGAGTCGCCCTTGCGCCGCTGCAGCATCAGCAGCACCCGCGTCGAATCGTCCGCGAGCGGCCGGTGGGTGATCCGGCCGAGCCGCTCCAGCGGGTCGCCGATCACGCTGAAATCCGGCAGTACCGTCACCCCGAGCCCTTCGGCCACCATCAGTTTCCCCATCTCGGCACCGTCCGTCGAGTACGAGAACGCCGGTACACGGCCCGCGAGGAGCCGGTGCACGAACCGGTGCATGACATAGCCGGAGCGCATCGCGACCAGTGGCTCGCCGAGCAGTTCGTCGGCCGTGACCGCCGGGCGGGAAGCGAGCGGGCTGTCGGGGTGCATGCACACCACAGGGCGGCCGCGCAGGAGCCGGGACGTCTCCAGGCCGGCGGGTACGTCGTCGCCGTCCAGGTGGTTGACCAGCCCGAGGTCGAACCCGCCCTCGGCCAGGGCCCGCTGGATCTCCGTCTGCTGTGCTCCGACGACCTCCACCTGGGTGACCGGGTGCGTCGCGCGGAAGTCCCGTACCACGGGCACCAGGAGCGGCACGGTCGCCGCGTTCACCGTGCCCACCCGCACCATCCGGCTGATCCGGTGCTGCTCGCCGGCCGCCGACCGCAGCCGGTCCAGTGCCTCCAGCACGCTCACGATGTGCGGCAGCAGCTCACGGCCCTGGGCGCTCATCGTCGACCCGGACCGCTTGCGGTCCAGGAGGTCGACGCCCAGTTCCCTTTCCAGATTTCTGACCGTCTCGCTCAGCGCGGGCTGCGACAGGCGCAGTTCCTCCGCTGCCCGGCGCAGCGAACCGAGCCGGGTCACCGCAGCGATGTATTCCAGTTGTTCGGTCCGCATCCCAGCAGAATGCGGTTGTTTTTCCCTGCCATTCAAGGGTTTCCCTGTCACAGGTTCGTGAAATTCAATGGTCAGCGCCACAAAACCGGTCGGGTTCCCCTTGACGGTTCTCCCGGCCTGCTGCCAGCATCGAGTTCATGAACAAGCGACAGGGCCTCACGCGACGACGCTACGTCGACCTCGCTCGCGTCTCCAGCGCCTCCTGTCGTGCCTGCGGCCTGACTCGCTGATCCGCCCAGCGGCCTGATTTTCGCTGGTCCGCCGCCTTTTCTGCTCTTCTGCCTCTGCTCCTCCGCGCCCGAGCCCGCGCCCACGCTCGTACCGCGTCCTCGCCCCCGCCGCCCCTACCGGTCGGTGCGGCGGGGTCGCCGCGCGCTGTCGTCACACCGTCCGAATCCGGCTCCCGGCCGAGCCCGCCGTATTCGGCGTGCCTGAAATTCCGAGCATTCCGCAACAGGAGTTCCGCATGCCCGCGCCCCTCACCTTCGCCTACTGGGTTCCCAATGTCAGCGGTGGTCTGGTCACCAGCAAAATCGAGCAGCGCACCGACTGGGGATACGACTACAACCGCGAACTCGCCGTTCTCGCCGAGAACAACGGTTTCGACTACGCCCTCAGCCAGGTCCGGTACATGGCCGGTTACGGCGCCGAGTACCAGCACGAGTCGACCAGCTTCAGCCTGGCCCTGCTGCTGGCCACCGAACGCCTGAAGGTGGTCGCCGCTGTGCACCCCGGTCTGTGGCACCCCGGTGTCCTCGCCAAGCTCGGCGCCACGGCGGACCATCTCTCCCAGGGCCGGTTCGCGGTCAATGTCGTCAGCGGCTGGTTCAAGGGCGAGTTCACGGCCCTGGGTGAGCCCTGGCTCGAACACGACGAGCGCTACCGCCGCTCGGAGGAGTTCATCCGCGCGCTCCGGCAGATCTGGACCGAGGACCATGCCGAACTCGCCGGTGACTTCTACCGGTTGCGTGACTTCTCCCTCAAGCCCAAGCCGCTGAACACGCCCGAGCGCCCCCATCCGGAGATCTTCCAGGGCGGCAACTCCACGGCAGCCCGTGCCATGGCGGGCCGGGTCTCCGACTGGTACTTCTCCAACGGCAAGGACTTCGCCGGGGTCACCGAGCAGATCGAGGACGTCCGCAGGTCGGCCGCCGAAGCGGGCCGAAAGGCCCCGAAGTTCGGCCTCAACGGCTTCCTCATCGCCCGCGACACCGAGGCCGAGGCGCGCGACACCCTGCGCGGAATCGTCGCGCAGGCCGACACCGAGGCCGTCGAGGGCTTCGGCGCGGCCGTCAAACAGGCGGGCCGGTCAGCCGCCGACGGCAAGGGCATGTGGCAGGACTCCTCCTTCGAGGACCTCATCCAGTACAACGACGGCTTCCGTACCGGGCTCATCGGTACGCCGGAGCAGATCGCCGAGCGGATGGTCGCGTACAAGAAGCTCGGCGTCGATCTCTTCCTCCTCGGCTTCCTGCACTACCACGAGGAAGTCGAGTACTTCGGGCGGCGTGTGCTGCCGCTGGTACGCGAGCTGGAGGCCCAACTGCCGGACGACGCCACGGAGTCCGCGCCCCTGTCCGCTTGAGCACACACCCCCCGACTCTCCAGAAAGGACCCCTGATGGCCACCGTCCTGTCCGTCTCCGGCAGCCCCTCCCCCACCTCCCGCACCAGCAGACTCCTGAGCCATCTCGACGCCCGGCTCACGGCCCAGGGCCATGAGGTGGTCCCGCTCGACGTCCGCACCATCCCCGCCGAAGCGCTGCTCGGCGCGGACTTCCGGCACCCCGCGATCGTCCGGGCCACCGAGCTGTTCGCCCGCGCCGACGGGATAGTCGTCGGGACCCCCGTCTACAAGGCCGCCTACTCCGGCGCCCTCAAGGCCCTCCTCGATCTGCTCCCGCAGTACGCCCTGGCCGGCAAGACCGTGCTGCCGCTCGCCACCGGCGGTACGACCGCGCATGTGCTGGCCATCGACTACGCCCTGCGGCCGGTCCTCAGCTCCATGGGCGCCGGGCACATCGTCCAGGGCTGGTTCACCCTCGACACGGACCTCACCGCTCACGAGGACGGCTCCCTCACCGTCGCGCCGGGGGCGAGCGAGGCCCTGACGCAGGTGCTCGACCAGTTCGCGGCGGCCATCGGCCGTACGCCACTGCTGGCCGCGGCGGGCTGAGCCATGGCCGACCACGCCAGGACCGACCCCACCGGGACCGCCCGCGCCAGGACCGCCCGCGCCAGGACCGACCCCACCGGGACCGCCCGCGCCAGGACCGACCCCACCGTCGCCACCCCGGGCGCCCCCGACGGCCCCGTCGCCCCCGCCCACGTCATCGCCGATGACGCGGAGGCCCGCGCGGTCGCCGCGTCGCTGGCCGACGAGTTCCGTACGGACGCCTCGGCCAGGGACGCCGAACGCCGTCTGCCGCGCGCGGAGCTGGACCGGCTCTCCGCGTCGGGCCTGCTCGCCGTCACCGTCCCCGCCGGACACGGCGGAGCGGATGTCTCCGCGGAGACCCTCGCCGAGATCTTCCGGCTGCTGGCCACCGCCGACGCCAGCCTCGCCCAGATCCCGCAGAGCCACTTCGCGTACGTCAACGTGATCCGCCGGCAAGGCACCGACGAGCAGCGGAAGTTCTTCTTCGGCGAGCTGCTGTCCGGGGCGCGCTTCGGCAACGCCCAGTCGGAGGCAGGCACCCGGCACGTCCAGGACATCCGCACCCGCCTGACACCACGGCCGGACGGCTCGTACACCCTGACCGGTGTCAAGCACTACTCCACCGGGGCCCTCTTCGCCCACTGGATCCCGGTCCTGGCCCGCGCCGAGGACGAGACGCCGCAGGTGGCCTACGTGCCCCGGGACGCGCCGGGGCTCACCGTCGTGGACGACTGGGACGGCCTGGGCCAGCGCACGACAGCCAGCGGCACGGTCCGTCTGGAGAACGTACGGGTACCGGCCGACCGCGTCCTGCCGCACCACCTCACTTTCCAGGGGCCACAACTCCACGGCGCTGTGGCGCAGTTGCTGCACGCGGCGATCGACACCGGTATCGCCGGGGGCGCCCTGGCCGAGGCGGCCCGGTTCGTACGGACCACGAGCCGCCCCTGGTTCGAGAGTGGCGCCGAGAGGGCGGCGGAGGATCCCCTGCTGATCCAGCGCTTCGGTGAACTGGCCGTCCGGCTCCGGGCGTCGGAGGCGCTGCTGCGTGACGGTGCGCGGGCCGTGGACGCGGCGCGCGCCGATCTCACGGACGACACGGCGGCCGAGGCGTCGATCGCGGTGGCCGCGGCGAAGGTGCAGGCGGCGCAGACCGCGGTGGAGGTGTCCGGCGCCCTGTTCGAGGTGTCGGGGACCCGCTCGGCTCTCAACTCCCTGAATCTGCACCGGTACTGGCGTGACGCCCGCACCCACACGCTGCACGACCCGGTCCGCTGGAAGGTCCAGCACATCGGACGGTACGTACTCGACAACATCCGGCCGCCCCGCCACGGCCTGCTCTGACATCTCGTCTCCCCTCTCCCGCTGCCTGTCCCGCCCCCGGAACTCCCCGAACGGAGACACCACGTGCCCCTCACCTTCCACTGGTTCCTGCCCACCAACGGCGACAGCCGCCATGTCGTCGGCGGCGGCCACGGCACACCCGCCACCGCCAGCGGACGCGACCGCCCGCCGACGGTCGCCTATCTGAGCCAGATCGCCCGCGCCGCCGAGGATCTCGGCTTCGTGGGCGCGCTCACCCCCACCGGCGCCTGGTGCGAGGACGCCTGGCTGACCACGGCGATGGTCGCCCAGCACACCGAACGGCTGAAGTTCCTGGTCGCCTTCCGCCCCGGCTTCGTCTCCCCCACGCTCGCCGCGCAGATGGCCGCCACCTTCCAGCGGCAGACCGGAGGCCGGCTCCTGCTCAACGTGGTCACCGGCGGTGAGAGCCACGAGCAGCGCGCGTACGGCGACTTCCTCGACAAGGACGCCCGCTACCGCCGCACCGGGGAGTTCCTGGAGATCGTCCGGGGGCTGTGGACGGGCAAGTCGGTCGATCTGCGGGGCGAGTACCTCAGCGTCGAGGACGCGAAGCTGGCCAGGACGCCGGATCCGGTCCCCGAGGTCTACTTCGGCGGCTCATCGCCGATCGCGGGCGAGATCGCGGCCCGGCACACCGACGTCTATCTCACCTGGGGCGAACCTCCGGCGCAGGTCGCCGAGAAGATCGCCTGGATCCGGAAGCTCGCTGCGGAGCAGGGGCGTTCGGTGCGGTTCGGGATCCGGCTGCATGTCATCACCCGGGACACCTCCGAGCAGGCGTGGGCGGAGGCCGACCGGCTGCTGGCGGGTTTCGACCAGCAGACGGTGGCGTCGGTGCAGGCGGGGCTGGCCCGCAGCGAGTCCGTGGGACAGCAGCGGATGCTCGCGCTGCACGGCGGCGGCAGCAGGGGCGGCCTGGAGATCCACCCCAATCTGTGGGCCGGGATCGGCCTGGTGCGCGGGGGCGCGGGCACGGCGCTGGTCGGCAGTCACGCGGAGGTCGCCGAGCGGATCAAGGAGTACGCGGCGCTGGGTATCGAGGAGTTCGTCTTCTCGGGGTACCCGCATCTGGAGGAGGCGTACTGGTTCGGGGAGGGGGTGCTGCCCCGGCTGGCGGCCGACGGTCTGTGGCAGCACCCGTCGGCGCGGGGCGCCGCTCCGGCCGCCCAGGTGCCGTTCACCTGACCGGCCGCCGCGCCGAGGGGGCCCCGCCGACCGGCTGGGCCCCCTCGGTGCGTTCGGTACGCGGGGTTCCGTTCATTCCATGCGCGGCAATCTGCTCATGGCTGAATGTGTACGGCCCGAAGGAGCGCGTGCGACGTGACCGGGGCATAGGCGTATTCCGGGTGACTGAAATCGATTCTTACTGGGCTGTAACTTCCTGCCGCACCCCGCACCCTCTTCAACAAACTGTTGCTTGAGCCACCAGAAGCCGATAGCGTGCCACTCGAAGGCAATCAAGATCCGGCCGGGCGCCGGGTCTTGGAAGGGGCATTTCGATTGGATGCGCATGCGTTAGCGCCGCACCCCGGTCGAATGGCGATCGGATGTGCGGCGGCCCCATGGTGAGTGGGGTTTTCATCGCGACGATTTTCGCGATGGTGGCCGCTCCAGGACCGTCATTCATGGTGCTGGTGAATGAAACACTGCGTTTTGGACGCGGCGCCGGGCTTGTGACCATACTCGGAAGCAGCACCGGACTGCTCATGTGGGCGGCAACCTCCGCTCTCGGCCTGGCCGCGCTGACACAGACCTCCCCACTGGTGTTCACCATCTTCAAGCTCGCCGGCGCCGTCTACCTCTGCTACCTCGCGGTGACGACGGTGCGCAACCGGCGGAACTTCGGCCGCCAACAGGCGGAAGAACCCGAGGAGTCCAGCGCGGGCAGCCTGTGGCGGTCCTACCGATCAGGGCTGGTCACCAGTGCCGCCAACCCCAAGATGGCCACCGTCTATCTGGCCCTGATCCCGCAGTTCCTGCCGGTCGGCGGCGGCACACCCGCCGACGTGATCACGCTCACCGGCGTGCAGATCATGATCAGCGCCTGCTGGTACGCGGTGGTGGTCACCCTGGTCGGCCTGGCGAGGAAGTTGCTGGCCCGGCCCGCGGTCGGGGTGGCGCTGGCCTGGGTGAGCGGGGTCGTCCTGCTGCTGCTCGGACTCCGTACCGCGGTGATGACGGGCCCCATGGCCTAGGCAGCGGGCCCTCATGGGCCGGCGGAACGGCCGGAAAGCGAAGAACAGTTCAGGGAAGAGGGATCATTGTGACGTCTCCCGAAAGAATCGAAACTCCCGATACGCCAGGCGCTCCCGATACGCCAGGCGCTCCCGAGAGGACCGGCGCACAAGTGCGCGGAATCATCGCGTCCGCACTCGGCCCTTCCGCGCCGCCCGATATCGGGCTCGACGACGAGTTGCACGGGCTCGGAATCGACTCGTTGACCATTCTTGAAATCGTTGTCCGAGTCGAGCAGGAATGCGGAATCAAGATCGGTGACAGCGAGATATTCGAGGCCCCGCTGAAACGGGTCGGCGATCTCGTGAAGTTGGTCAAGGCGCACGTGGAAAACTCCTAGAGACGAGGATCGGAACCCATGGTGAATTCGGCAGGAGCCTCGCTGACCGCTGAAGAAATCGTTCCCACGCACTGGTACAACGTGCTGTCCGACCTCACCGGCGTCGAGGACGCGGCGAAACTGCGCCAGGCAAGGCCGGAGACCCGCGGGGACGGCGGCCCGGTCACCCCGCAGATCCCGCTGTCGATGTACCGGCAGAGCATGGGCCGGGAGCGCTTCGTGGAGATCCCGCAGCCGGTGCGCGACGAGTATCTGCGCTGGCGGCCGACCCCGCTCCACCGGGCCCGCCGCCTGGAGAAGCTGCTCGACACCCCGGCCCGCATCTACTACAAGTACGAAGGCACCAACACCACGGGCAGCCACAAGCTCAACACCGCGCTGGCCCAGGCGTATTACTACAAGCAGGCAGGCATCACCAGCCTGACCACCGGCACCGGCGCCGGCCAGTGGGGCTCGGCCCTCGCGGTCGCCTGCCGCATCTTCGGCCTCAAGTGCACCGTCTACATGGTCCGGGTCAGCTACGACCAGAAGCCGTACCGCCGGATCATGATGGAGATGAACGGGGCCGAGGTCATCTCCAGCCCCCACAAGGACTCCGAGGCCGGCCGCGCGGCGCTGGCCCGCGACCCGGACACCGACGGCAGTCTGTCCATCGCCAACGCGGAGGCTTTCGAGCACGCCCGCCAGGTGGAGCGCTGCAACCTCTCGGTGGGCAGCGGCGAGAACCACGTACTGCTGCACCAGACCGTGATCGGGCAGGAGGCCGTACGGCAGTTCCATGCCATCGGCGACTTCCCCGACGTGGTGATCGGCTCGGTCGGCGCCGGCAGTAACTTCTCCGGTATCTCACTGCCGTTCTTCCACGAGAAGGTGCGCGAGGGCCTGGACACCCGGTTCGTCGCGGTGGAGCCGGAAGCCTGCCCGAAGCTCACCAAGGGCCGTTACGCCTGGGACTACAACGACTACACCGGCATCACACCGATGACCAAGATGTACACCCTGGGACACACCTTCGTCTCCCCCGGCATCCACGCCGGCGGCCTGCGCTACCACGGCGCCGCGCCGCTGGTGAGCGCGATGTACCACCAGAAGCTGATCGAGGCGGTGGCCTACCCGCAGCGCCCGGTGTTCGAGGCCGGCATCACCTTCGCCCACGAGGAGGGCATCATCCCGGCCCCCGAGTCGGCCCACGCCATCCGGGGCGCGATCGAGGAGGCGCTGCAGGCCAGGAAGGAGAGGAAGGAGCGGGTCATCCTGTTCAACCTCAGCGGCCACGGGCTGCTCGACCTGTCGGCCTACCAGCAGTTCCTCAGCGGGAACATGACCGACATGGCGGCATCGGACGAGTTGATCGCCGCCTCGCTCGGCCGGCTCCCGGCCATGACCGACCTGGGCGCCGCGGCGCGCTGAGGACGAACTTTCCAGATGGGGGGTGGCAGGTCGTGCGACACGTTACCGACGAGGTGCTCAACGTCGCGATCGTGGGCACCGGCCCACGCGGGATCTCGGTGTTCGAGCGGATCGCGGCCAATCTGGCGGACCGGCCGGAGCCACGGAACGTCAGGATCTGGCTGATCGACGCGGTGCAGCTGGGGGCCGGCCGTATCTGGCGCACCGACCAGGAGACCTGCTTCCTGATGAACACGGTGGTCGGTGAGATCAGTATGTTCTCCGGGGTCTCCGACGGCGGCCCGTGCCGGCCGGGCGCCGGCCTGTCCTTCCAGCACTGGTTACGCACCCAGTCGGATCCGGCGCTGTCGGGTCTCGGCCATGACGACTACGCACCCAGGTACGCCTACGGCCGCTACCTGCGGTATGTGTACGACGCGGTGGTGCGTGGCATGTCCGGGCTCGGCCAGGTCGTCGAAGTGGCCGGCAGGGTCACCTCGTTACGCGAGAACGGGAACAGCTACGAACTCCAGGTGTCCACTCCGGACAGCGATCCGGGCAGTGATCCGGACGGCCCGCAGACCCTGACCGTCGACGCGGTGGTGATCGCCACCGGGCACGCCAGGGCCGAGCCGGCGGAACACCGGCCCGAGCTGGCGCGGTTCGCCGGGCGCGGACCCGGACTCCGTTATCTCAGCGGGGACTCGGCGGCCGATCTGGACCTGGCCTCGGTCGCGCCGCGCTCCGCGGTCGGTGTCGTGGGGCTCGGCCTGTCCTTCTACGACATCCTGATGTCCTTCACCATGGGCCGCGGCGGGAAGTTCAAGGAGACCGTCGACGGAACGATGTTCTACGTGCCGGGCGGCAAGGAGCCCCGGGTGGTGGCCGGTTCACGCAGTGGGCTGCCGATCCGCTCACGGGGCCGCAACCAGAAGGGCGTGACCGGCCGCTCCGCGCCCCGGTTCCTCACCTCGGCCGCCGTCGGCCGGCTGCGCGAGCGCAATACCGCGCACCGGGGCAGCCCGGCCCTGGACTTCGACCAGGACGTGCTCTGCCTGCTGCAGGCCGAGATCAACCACGTGTACTACACCACCCAGGCCAGGGCCCAGCACGGGCCGGAGCGTGCCGAGGCCGTCGCCGCCGAACTGCACGCGCTCGGCCCCGATCTGGCGAGCTGGCGCGAGGTGGCGCTGAGCCACGGGCTCGACGACGTGGACCCGGTCGACCTGGACCGGCTGTCCAGACCGCTGCACCCGAAACGGTTCGAATCGGGTGACGCCCTCGTCGCCGAAGTACGGCGCATCCTGCTCGCCGACGTCACCGAGGCCGGGCAGGGCAACATCGACAGTCCGCTCAAGGCCGCGCTGGACGCCATCCGGGACTCCCGTGAGGTGCTGCGGCACGCCGTCGACTTCGGCGGCCTGACCCCGGGGTCCCACCGGGCCGACTTCCTCGGCCGGTTCGTCTCCCGGACCTCGCCGCTGTTCACCGGACCGCCGCTGGAACGCACCCTGCAGTTCCTGGCCCTGATCGACGCCGGGGTGCTCGAAGTGGTGGGGCCCGACGTGGTGCACGGCTGTGACCCCGGGGCGGGCCGGTTCTTCCTTGAGTCCCCGGCCGTCGAGGGTTCGCGCAGGCACTGCGACGTACTCATCGACTCACGTATCCCGGCCACGGGGCTGGTGCACAACACCGACCCGCTGATGCGGCAGCTCGCCGAGGAGGGCCTGGCTGTCGGGTTCGTGCACGACGGCGCCGGAGAGGTCTTCGAGACCGGCGCCCTGCACATCACACCGGCCGAGCGCCGGGTGGTCACCGCCGGAGGCCGCCCGCACCGGGCCGTGTACGCGCTGGGCATCCCCACCGAGGGGGTGTGCTGGTTCACCCAGATCGGCAACGGCCGGCCGGGCGTGCCCACCTCGTTCTCCAGGGACGCCGACGTGATCGCGCTCAGCGTCCTGCGCCGGGCCAGGTCCAGCGCCTTCCAGTGATCGACGCCTTCCACCGATTGGGGATCAGCTGTGCCGGGGCAAGACGACGCGTACCGGGAGTTCCGGGCCGCACGGGACCTCCTGCTGCACCACGCCGACGACCAGGAGGCAGCGCGCAAGGCGTTCCGGTGGCCGCGGCCACAGTGGTTCAACTGGGCGATCGACTGGTTCGACCGGATCGCCGAGGGCAATGACCGGGTGGCCCTGCGCATCGTCGGGCAGGGCGAGCTGACGTTCCAGGAGCTGTCCCGGCGCTCCGGCCGGGTCGCCGACTGGCTGCTGGCACAGGGCGTGCGCCGGGGCGATGTGGTGATGCTGCTGATGGACAACCGGATCGAGCTGTGGGAGCTGATGCTCGCACTGATCAAGATCCGGGCCGTGGTCGCGCCCGCGTTCATCACCATCGCGCCGGAAGAAGTGCGCACCAGGATCCGCAGGGCCGGGGCCCGGCATGTGATCGCCGACCACCGGATCGTGCCGGGGCTCGCGGTGGACGGGCTCGGCACGAAGATCGTCGTGGGCGGCGAGGGCGGGCACGAGGGCTGGGCCGACTTCGCCGCATCGGCCGGGCACAAGGGCCGCTTCGTACCTGAGGGCCCCACGAGCGCCGACGAGCCGCTGTTCTACTACTTCACCTCCGGCTCCACCTCGCGGCCGAAACTGGTCGTGCACACACACGTCAGTTACGCCATCGGGCATCTGGCGAGCATGTACTGGAACGGCCTGAAGCCGGGAGACGTACACCTCAATGTCTCCGCTCCGGCCTGGGCGAAGTACCCGTGGAGCTCACTGTTCGGGCCGTGGAACGCCGAGGCCACCGTGGTGTCCATGGACAGCGCCGGCGCGACCCCGCAGCGGCTGCTCGATGTACTGCGGACCGGTGAGGTCACCAGCTTCTGCGCGCCGCCCAGTATCTGGCGGGCGCTGATCAGGACCGGGCTGCCCGGCGGACTGCCCGAGCTGAAACACGCGGTCAGCGTCGGAGAACCGCTCATGGGCGATGTGGTCGAACAGGTCCGCGCGCTCGCCGGGGTGACCGTCCGCAACGGGTTCGGGCAGTCCGAGGTCACCGCGATGGCCGGGGTCACCGCCTCGTCCACCGCGGACCCGGTGTCCATGGGGCACCCGCTGCCGGGGTACGACCTGGTGGTGGTCAGGCCAGGCACCGACGAACCGGCGCGGGAAGGGGAGTTGTGTCTGAGCCTGGCCGACAGACCCGTCGGCATGATGCGCGGTTATCTGGACCCGGAGGACAACGTCGGCAGCCACACCGGGGGCGGGCTCTACCGGACCGGTGACCTGGCCCGCTGGGACGAGGACGGCTCCCTGGTCTATCTCGGGCGGCGCAAGGACATGTTCGAGGGGCCGGGCGGGGTACGGGTCGCGCCCCTCGAACTGGAGCATGTGCTGGTGCTGCACCCCGCCGTCGCCGAACTGTCCGTGGTGCCGGTGTCCGAGGGCCAGGAGCTGGTCCCCAAGGCGTACGTCGTGCTCTCCGCCGGGTGGAACGCCAGCCGGGCCACCGCCGAGGTACTTTTCGCGCATCTGCGGGAACGCCTTCCGGCGGCCGCGCTCGTGCGGTTCCTGGAGTTCGTGGACGACCTGCCGCGTACCGAATCGGGCAAGGTCCAGCGCGAGGCGGTCCGGCTGCTGCGGCGGTCCCGCCAGGCCGAGTTCGCCGCCGGGCTGCCCGCCGCCCAGGCATAGGGGCCGGGGCGTGGGCGCTCAGGGACCGGGCGGCGGGGCCTGGCGGGAGACCACGAGAGCGAAGGAGTGGCCGGCGGGGTCGGCGTACAGCCTGACATCGCGCCGGCCGCCGTTGTTCTTGGTGTCGAGGGGCCGCGCACCGAGGCCGATCGCCTCGCGCTCCGCCTCGTCCATGTCGGCCTGGGACACCAGGATGCGAAGGTGCGCCTGCGAGGCGTCGTCGGGCCGTGGCCAGCTCGGCGGGGCGTAGCCGTGGTCCTTGCGGACCGCCAGATGGACGCCGTGGTTACCGATGACCTCCATGACGTCGGGGTCGGCACCCATCCGCGTCTCGGCGCCGAGCAACTGCGCGTAGAAATCCGCGAGTTCTGCCTGCTCGGAACAGTCCAGTACGAGCACCGTCGTTTTCGGAACCGCCATGGTCCTCCTGCTTTCGCTCTCCGGCCCGGCCCTGGTCGCTGGCTTCGCCGGGTTCTCCGGGCTCGCTGGGGAGGCGTCTACCCCGCCCGGGAGGGCGCACGCCCGCGCCCCCGGCCGGAGGAGTGCGGCCGGGGGCGCTTCGGCGGGAGCGGTCAGTGCTGAGCCCGCCGCCGTCGGACCAGTACCACCCCGGCGATCACCAGCAGCAGCGCGCCGCCCGCGGCGTAGAGGACGGCCGCCGGGGCGGCGCCCGCCCCGGCGGCCCTGCCGCGGGCCCAGGCACCGGGCGCGGCCGGGACGGGGCCGGTCTCGGGGGCGGAACCGGCGGCCGGGGTGGGGTGGCCGGTCGCCGGGGCGGGGTTCCACGGCAGGTACGAGCACCGTTCGCCCGAGATGTGGATGTATGCGGGGGCGCGCCAGGTGTCCGCGTCGTTGATGACGGCCGCCGGTCCCCCACCGGTCAGTGGCGGCCTGCCGGACGGGCCTTCGAGCGGGCTGTACGAGCGCGAGCCGGGGATGAGGCTGCGCGGATCGGGCACCGGCTGCCCCTCGCCCGCTGTTCCGACGAGAAGCGCGGTCGGGTGGTAGTCCACGGGTGCGCCGAACACACTGGGTGTGTGCAGTGCGACGTGGTAGCCACGCCCGGTGGGGGCGCCACCGGCCAGGGCCCTGTCACGCTCGGTGGGTGCGGCGCTCGGGCACATGGCGCAGGCGGTCACGGAGAGAAGGCTGGTGCGACTCATGCCCGGCACGTTAAGCACACGAATGACGGCTCACCGGGGTGTCGGGCGCTGTCGGACGCGAACGCCCTCCGCACGGGTGCGCCCGGTCCGCCGGATGGCCGCTGCCCGCTCCGCCTGCCCGGTCAGCTGACGCCGCGGATGCGCCGGACCGCGGGGATACCGAGCAGCGCGAGCACGATTCCGGAGACGAAGAGCGCCGGATAGTTGCTGCCGCCGCCGGTGCCCAGCAGGGTGGGTGCGTAGATGGGCACCAGGGAGCTGGGCAGCGTGACCGCGATGTTGACGACGCCCATGTCCTTCGCGGCGTCCTTCTCGCTCGGCAGCACGGAGCTGGGCAGGGTGTAGTGCCCGCTGTAGAAGAACCCGTTGCCGAGGCCGAGCACGATCGCGCCGGTGAACATGCCGGTCATCGAGCGTGTGGTGATGAGGACGAGGAATCCGGCGACCGCCAGGATCCCCGCGCAGACCATGTAGAACTTCCGCCGGTGGAACCGGTCGGCCAGCCATCCGGAGACGAGCGCCGTGAGCGCGCTCGTGCCGTTGACGACCAGGGTGAGGACGAAGGTCAGTCCGGGGAGCCTGGATTCGCTGATGTGGAGGTAGTCGGACAGGTAGTAGACCTGGTAGGTCACGAACGTCATGATCGCGGTGGAGACCAGCAGGATGCTGAGGACCGCCCAGCCGAAGTCGGGGCTCTTGCGCGGGTTGAACCAGAAGGTACGGACGAACTGGCCCGCGTTCCAGGGCTGTTGGTCCGCCGGGTCGAGTCTGCGGTCCTTGAGCCTGGCGCACAGCAGCAGCACGGTCACCGCGGCGATGGCCATGGGCACCAGGATCATCGCCCGGGGTGCGGTGGTCGCCAGGCGCTGCGCGATCCAGGTGCCGAGGATCAGACCGACGGGATAGCAGATGCCCATCAGGCCGCCGACGACTCCGCGTTGGCGTACGGGGATCTGGTCGGGGAGTACGGCGACGAGCGGGGCCAGCAGGGCGTTGAAGAAGATCTGGGCCACACACCAGCCGATGAGGACCGTGCCGGTGTTCGCGGCGCCCGCGACGAGCGCCAGGCCCGCCGCGCCCCCGATGAGGCCCACGATCATCCAGGGGCGGCGCATACCGAACCGCGAGGTGGTGCGGTCGCTGAGCTTCCCGAAGAGCGGGTTGGCGATGACGGCGCACAGCGCACCGACGCTGAGCACCAGGGAGAGCGATCCGACCTTGCCCGCGGGGTCGATCTGCTGGATCTTCAGCGCGAGCGAGACGACGGACGGGGTGATGATCGCGACGTAGCTGCCGAAGAGAGCCAGGATGTAGACGGCGATGAAGGACGCGCTCGCACGCGCCGGCGGCGCGGGGGCGGATGGCGGGGGCTCATCAGACGGTGTCTCGCCTGATGGGGGCTCACCTGTGAACTCGGGTGAGCTGACGACTCTGTCACTCATGGACGGCCTTTCGACGGGCCTACGCGACTCGGGGGTACGGCTGTAGGGCGTACGGCCTGCAAGGGGTACGGATGCCGGTGCGTACGGCGGCAAGGCATGGCTGAGCGGCGCGGCGCGGCGCGCCGCTCAGCGCGCGTGAGGTGCCGTGACGGGCGAGGTGCCGTTACGGGAAGACGGTCGTGAGGGACTGCTCGATGAACTCGCGGGCTGCCGTGATCTCCGTGACCGGGTCGGCGACCGCGTCCAGTTCCAGCAGCGCGAGGTCGGTGAAGCCGATCTCCCGCATGAGGCGGCCCCAGGCGAACCAGTCGACGGAGCCGGCGCCGACCCTGCGGAAGTACGCGCGGTGGCTGTCGTGGATCGAGTCGTCGATGGGAACGCGCAGCGGCGCGGGGCCGGTCGCGTCCTTCCAGTGCGAGATGACGACCCGCTCGCGGTGCCGGGAGACGATCTGTGTGGGCTCACCGCCCGACAGAGCCAGATGCCCGGTGTCCGGGCACAGGCTGACGAACAGCGGGTCGGTCAGGGCCATCAGCAGGTCGACGTCGCGGGCCGTGCAGAAGGTCGAGTGCGCCTCGGTGTGCAGCGCGGTGGTCACGCCTTCCTGGAGGCTGGCGTGGCCGACCACATGGGCGATGTCGGCGACGTTCTTGAGGAAGTCGAAATCGTTGAACTGCGGGGGCTCGGCGTTCCACGTCGTCCGCATCGGGGGTGCGGCGACCAGCACATCACCGCCTGCCTCCTTGATGAAACGGGCGTAGGCGGCCGCGCTGTCGGCTATCTCACCGCGGTCGGCGTCCGGCTGCCAGCTGCCTTCGAGGTAGAAGGCGCTCTTCAACTCCATGCCACGGCCGTCGAGTTCCTTCTTGAACTCGGCGGCTGAGCCGAAGGCGCGGCGGATGCTGCCGATGTCGGCCGGGCCGAAGGTGACCTCGAGGCTGGTGATGCCCGCGGCCGCGGCCGCGTCGAGGATCTTGCGCCAGATCGCTTCGGGGTCGCGGTCCGAAAGCTCCTGGATGGCCTTCTCGTCGGGCAGGTTCCAGAACGACGGGTTGTAGAAGGTGATCAGGTCGACGCCGAACTTGGGTGCGGTGCTGCTCATGCGGGTGTCTCTCCTCCATGACGTACGGGATGTGCGGGGCGCGCCGGCTGCACCAGGGGTGTGCGGAGTGCGCCGGTGATGGCGTCTACTGGGTCCTGGCCGCGGGCCGCTCGGCTGTCGAGGTGAGTTCCACGACCTGCCGCGAGCCGCTGGACGTCTCCACCGCTTCGAGCGCTTCCAGTACGTGGAAGGCGAGTTCGGCCGATGCCCGGTGCGGTGCGCCGTCGACGGCGCCTGCCAGGTCGTCGACTCCGGCGCCGCGGAGCATCTGGACGTCCATGTCGAGCGGGCCGGACGGCGGAAAGACGGGCGGCAGGGTCCGCCACTGCTCCTCGCGGTTGCCGCGGAGCCGTACGTCGCCGTCGAAGCCGTTGGGGTCGGGGATCGTGAGGGTGCCGTCGGTGCCGTAGACCTCGATGAACGGCAGATGGTGGTTCCATACGTCGAAGCTCATCTGGAGCGAGCCGATGACGCCGGAAGAGAAGCCGATGACGGCCGCCGCGTGAGTGGGTGTGGTCACCTCGATGCTCTCGACCGTGCGGCCGGGGCTCGTCACCTCCCGTACGGGCGCGCCGATCCGGCTCAGACCGGAGACGGTGGCGATCGGGCCGATGAGGTTGACCAGGCTCGTCAGGTAGTACGGGCCGAGGTCGAGTCCGGGGCCGCCGCCGGGCGCGAAGAGGAAGCCCGGGTTCGGGTGCCATGTCTCGGCCTTGCTGTGGGTGACGAAGGCCGTCACGCCCACCGGCTGCCCGATCAGGCCGTCGTCCAGGGCCTTGCGGGCGGTCTGGGCGGCGCTGCCGAGGAAGGTGTCGGGGGCCGAGCCGAACAGGACGCCGCATTCGCGGGCCAGCGCGGTCAGCGGCGCGGCCTCGGCGACGGTCGCGGCCACGGGCTTCTCGACGTAGACGTGCTTGCCCGCCCTGAGTGCCTGGGCGGAGACCGCGGCGTGGGCGAGCGGCGGGGTGATGTTGACGACGATGTCCACCCCGGGGTCGCCCAGCAGCGCGTCGACCGATGCGTACGCCCTGATCCCGTGGTCCGCCGCGGCCTTGAGCGTGCGGGCGTGGTCCAGGTCGGCGCAGCCGGTCAGCCGCAGCCGCGGGTAGCGGGCCATGCCGTTGACGTACCTGTCGAAGATGTTGCCGGTGCCGATGATGCCGACACGGGCGGGCCTGGTGGCTGAGAAGGTCACGGATTGCTCCACATCGCTGATGCTTGTTGACGGGTTTCGGTACGGCCTGTCAGCCGACGATCAGGGGGCGCAGGGTGCGGTGGGCGATGTCCAGGCCCTGCTTGACACGGGTCTCGTCGCCGCCCCAGACGGGGTCCTCGTGTTCGACGGAGAGCGTGCCGGTGAAGCCGGCCTCGTACAGCCGGTCGACCACACGCGCCCAGTCGACCTGGCCGAGGCCGGGCACGCGGTAGCGCCACCAGCCCATGTCCCAGGGGTTGCCGCCGCGGTCCACGGCCGGGCCGAAGTGGCCCCAGCGCTGCCGGTCGCCCGGACGCAGCTCCACGTCCTTGGCCTGGGCGTGCGCGATGTGCCCGATGTAGGGCGCGATGGTCTCCACCGGGTCGATGCCGATCCAGGTGAGGTGCGAGGGGTCCCAGTTGAGGTACAGGCCGAGGGAGAACATCCACTCCCACAGCTCGGGCGAGTAGGCGAGGTTGCCCGGGTAGCCGTCGGGGTGCCAGCCCTCCATCACACAGTTCTCGATCAGGAGTTTCACGCCCCGCTCGCCCGCGTACTCGACCAGCGGCGGGAAGACCTTCTCGGCATCGGCGAGATTCTGTGCGACGGAGCGGTTCCAGTCGCGGCCGATGAACGTGCCGACGCAGGGCACCTCCAGGGCCGCCGCCGCGTCGATCGCGTGCCGCAGATGGGTACGGATCTCCTCGCGCCGGCCCGGGTCCGGGTGCAGGTTGTTCTCGTAGTACGCCAACGCCGAGATGTCCAGGCCGTGTTGGGCCAGCATCGTGCGGGTCGTATCGGCATCGCGGGGGCCGAACCGGGCCACCGGGAGGTGCGCGGCCTCGAAGTCCCGCCCTCCGGTGCCGGGCCATACCGCGACCTCCAGGGCCTCGTACCCGCGTGAAGCGGCCCAGCCGGCGATCTGCTCCAGCGAGAGCTGTGGGAGGCAGGCGGTCAGCATTCCGAGTTTCATACGGCGTACTCCTTCGGGGTCGGGCCGTTCGCGGGGGCCGGGCCGGTCACGGGGGCGGGGCAGTTCGCGGGGGCCGGGCCGGTCATGGTCACCGCGCCGGGCGCCTCGCCGACCGTCGTCCAGGCCGACGAGCGGGACGACGCGACGACCGCTTCGACGAGCCGCGCCGAGCGCACCCCGTCGGCGGCGACCGGCAGCCCTTCCGGTGCGCCGCCGTCGGCCGCCGCGTAGGCGTCGGCGACGAACGCGCGGAAGCAGTCCGCGTATCCCTGCGGATGCCCCGCGGGCAGCGTGGCCAGCCGGCGCTGCTCGGGGCTGCCCCGGCCGGGGTCGCGGGCCAGTACCGTGGCCCCTTCGGGGGTGCCGAGCCATACGGTCTCGGGTTGTTCCTGGTCGAAGACGGCGCTCGATCCGGCGCCGTCCAGTTCGAACCAGAGGCGGTTCTTCCGGCCGGCCGAGACCTGCGAGACGGTGAGCGTGCCCAGGACGCCTTCCGTGGTGCGCAGCAGTACGGCCGCCGCGTCCTCGGTACGGACCGGCGTACGGGGTGCGCCTGGCGTGTCATCGGCGGGGCGCTCGGGGACGGTGGTCGCCAGCTGGGCCGAGACCTCGCTGAAGCGCACTCCGGCGACCCACTCGACCAGGTCGCACCAGTGCGATCCGATGTCGGCGAACGCCCGGGACGGCCCGCCGCGTTCGGGGTCCACCCGCCACCCTCCGGCGTCCGCGTCGAGCATCCAGTCCTGCAGATAGCTGCCGTGCAGCAGTTGCCAGGCCCCGAACTCGCCTGCCGCTGCCCGGGCCCGGATCTCGCGGACGAGCGGGTGGTAGCGGTACACGAACGGCACGGCCAGCAGACGTCCGGTCTCCTGCGCGACGGCGGCCAGCCGTTCGGCGTCGGCCACCGAAGTGGCCATCGGCTTCTCGCAGATGACGTCTTTCCCGGCGCGCAGCGCGGCCTCGGCCTGGGTGGCGTGCAGGGCGTTCGGGGTGCAGATGTGCACCACGTCCACGCTGTCGTCGGCCAGCGCGGCCGCCAGATCCGGATAGCCGTACGGGAGCCCCCACTCGGTGGCGACCCGCGCGCCGCCCTCGGGTGAGGAGGCGACCACCCCGCGCACTCTCCCCCCAGCGGCACGCACCGCCTGGGCATGGACACCGGCGATCATGCCGGTGCCGACGATGGCTGCGCCCTTGTACCCGCGGGACATCTGAAGGACCTTCCTGTTGCTTTCGTTCTGCCGGACAGGAGATGCGTTCCGCGGTCCGACGAATTCCAGCCTCATTCAGCCCGTTGACAAGCACAAGACGCCGCTTTTAGTTTTCTGTAGTGCATAAAGACGGCGACAACGAGAGCTTCGATGCCTTGGGCGATGCGGCTCCGACAGGTCCGGCGCTGAGCGGTCCAGCCCCAAGTAGTCCGGCTCCGACCGGTGCGGCCCCGGGCCGTCCGGCCGCGCACGCGAACTCCGCGACGGTGGCTCTGCGCCGGATCCTCGGCGCCGTGGCATCGGGTGAGGCGACCAGCCGCGCGGAGATCGCCCGCCGCACCTCACTGGCGCGCTCCACGGTGGGACAGCAGGTGGACCAGCTCCTGCGCCGCGGCATCCTGGAGGAGACCGAGGTCGGCGCGTCGGTGCGGGGCCGGCCGCCCAAGGAGCTCTCGATCAGCCCGCACGCGGGCACCATCGCCGTCGCCGATGTGGACGTCAGCGAGACCCGGGTGGTCATCGCCGACCTCAGCCGCCGGATTCTCGCCCGTGACGTGGTCGCCGTACCGGTCGAGGCCGGCCCGGCCCAGGTGCTCGGCGCGGTCACCGACCGGCTGGGCGAACTGCTCAGGGAGCACGGCCGGGGCCGGGAATCGGTGCGCGAGGTCGTCGTCGGGCTGCCGGGCCCGGTGGACTTCCAGCACGGCTGCGCGGTACGGCCGCCGATCATGCCGGGCTGGGACGCCTTCGGCGTCGGCGCCTATCTGCGCGAGCGCTTCCACGCCCCCGTGGTGGTCGACAACGACGTGAATCTGATGGCACTCGGCGAGGCCGAACGCCATGACGTCGACCCGCCGCTGCTCGTGGTCAAGGTCGGGGCCGGAATCGGGGCCGGAATCATCACCGCCGACAGCCGGGTGCACCGCGGCGCGGACGGCGCGGCGGGCGACATCGGCCATCTGCGGGCGTCCAGCCACTCCGACGCCCTGTGCAACTGCGGCAAGACCGGCTGCGTGGAGGCCGTGGCCTCCCACCACGCCGTCCTGCGCGACCTCGGTTTCCACACCGGCCCCGGCGACGCGGCGGCCGGCTCCAGGCTGCTGGCCGAAGCCGTGGCCAACGGCGACCCCAGGGCGCTCTACCGCATCCGGCAGGCCGCCACCGAGATCGGCGAAGTCGTCGCCATGCTGGTGCACATGTACAACCCCCGCACCCTGGTGCTCGGCGGCCCCATGAGCGAACAGCGCGACGAGCTGCTGTCCGGTGTACGTGCCGTGGTCTACCAGCGGGCCCTCCCCCTGGCCACCCGCAGACTGACCATCACCACCACGGACCCCGGCTCCGAACCCGGCCTGACCGGCGCCGTCGCCCTGGCAGCCCGCGACATCTTCAGCCCCGACGGCATCACCCGCCTGCTGCGGTCACACCCGCACGGCTGACATCGGCCGCCCCCGCCGGTCTCGCGGTGATCCGGTGCCGCTGCGGGGCACCGAAGAGCGGGACGTACTCACTGAGCACCGGAGCTCACTGGCAGGCGCGTTGTTCGGCCAGGTCGAGCCAGTGCTCGACATCGGTCGGAGCGAAATGCCGGATGGCCCAGTCGACCATGCGCAGGCTCATATGGGCCCAAGCGAGTCGGAGTACATCGCCGGGCACAGCGTCGAGGACGTCATCGAGTCGTTTGCCGACACCCGGTTCGCACGTCTTCGCATGGATGCCGAAGCGCAAGGTCACCAGATCGAATCGGCGATCACCGCGCCCGGCGCCGTCCCAGTCGACGACGCCCGTGATCACACCGCCGTCGGCCAGCATGTTGCCGGGATGGAAGTCGTAGTGCACTGCGTCGTATCCGACGAGCTGGTCAGGGCTGTCCTCCCCGACCGCGGTGATCCAGCGTTCGAGTGCGGCACTGCGACGGTTGTGCCGGCGCAACGGCTCGTGCAGGCAATAGCCGACACCGTCCTCGCTCAGGTGCAGGCCGACCGGAGGAATGTCCGGGCGGTCGGCGAGTCGACCGGCCTGCAACCGGTTGAGTGCGAGGGCCTGCTCCAGACCGCGGTGGTCCAGGTCGTCGATCTTCGCACCCGGCATGAGCTGTTGCACAACGACCACCGCATGGCCGATCTGGACCGCCAACTCGGTCTCCGGTGCCGGGTAATCCGCGGAGCGGAGGATGTCGGCCACGCTGAGCGGTCCTGCCGTGACGTCCGCGAGCGTGCTGTGCGGCCGCCACTTCAGGACGGACCGGCGGCCGTCGGACCACCGCACGTAGGCGGCACCCACCTGCCCACCCGGACACGGGCCCTGGACCGTGAGACGAACGCCCGTCTGCGTGTACAAGGCTTCCGCCACCCGCTCGGCATCGAGGCGCTCGGCCCTCGGCCACCTCTCCGGAGAAGAGTTCACCGTCCGATTATCCCCGTACGGCGGCCACTTCCCGGGGTTCGCCGAGTGCCGCGGTGCAGTCCGACCGCGAGTGGCGGCCGGAGCACCGCAGCGTCCCGGCGGGAAGGGCGGGCCGCAGGCCCGGTTCAGACGGTCTTGCGGGCCACCCCTCCGTAGAAACCGATCTCGTCCGCCCCGGCGGGCGGCGGGGCGTCCGGGCGCCAGAACGGCACCTGGGCCAGGCCGGGTTCGATGAGGTCGAAGCCGTCGAAGAACCGCTCCACCTCGGCGCGCGAGCGCAGGTTCAGGGTGGCCGTGGCGTTGGTGTAGACGGCCTGGGCGCCGCTGCGGTCGGCGAAGTCGCCGGTGGCGTGCGAGAGGACCAGGAAGCTGCCGGCCGGCAGCGCGTCGCGCAGGGTGGCGACGACCCGCGCCGGCTCCTCGGCGTCGGTGAGGAAGTGCAGGACGGCGATGAGGAGCACGGCGACCGGCTCGTCGAAGTCGATGACCCGGCGGACCTCGGGGTGGTCCAGGATGGCCCGCGGGTCCCGCAGGTCACCGAGCACGACACTGGTCGCCCCGGAGCGGCTGAGCAGGGCGTCGGCGTGCGCGTTCACGATCGGGTCGTTGTCGACGTACGCGATCCGCACGTCGGGCGCCACTTCCTGCGCGGTCTCGTGCACGTTCGGGGAGGTGGGCAGCCCGGTGCCGACATCGAGGATCTGCCGGACACCGCTGCCGACCACATGCCGGACGGCGCGCCGCAGGAAGGCCCGGTTGGCCCGTACGCCGATCCGTACCTCGGGCGCAGCGGCGGCGAGTTCCTCGGCGGCCTGCTGATCGACCCGGTAGTTGTCCTTGCCGCCCAGCAGATAGTCGTAGATCCGCGCCGGATGCGGTCTGCTGGTGTCGATCCTCTCGGCGCTGAAGCCGCCGTCCTGTCCCACACTGCGCCCCTCTCGACGGCCGCCCCGGCTCCCCACCGGCGGACGGTGCCGACAGCTTCGCACACCAACTCGGCCAGGTGAGACGCCAGTTCCGGGCAGCGGCCCGACGGCTCCGCCGCAGCCCCGGCCACCGCCCCGGCCGCCGTACCCGCCGGGCGGTCAGGCGAGGTCGAGGAGCTGCTCGTAGAAACCGCCGAAGCGGCGCTCCTCGTCGACCAGATGGACCTCCAGGATCCAGTGGCAGCGCCATCCGGCCCGGTCCCTGCGGCGGAGCGGGGTGTCGTTGTCCGGCGTGATGTACGACTCCGTCCTGGCCCCGTCGATCGTCTCGTGCGGGAACTCGCCGACCAGATGGCCCGCGTGCCAGCCGCCCAGCGTCCAGCCCGCCTCTGCGGCCAGCCGCTCGACCTCGGCGTACAGCCGCTTGCCCGTGATGTCCGGGGCCGACCTGAACGCCTCGCGGCCGGCCGCGAAGACCGTCGCCAGGTCGTCGCGCAGCCGCTTCTTGTGGGGGTCGCCGCCGAGGACGAAGGTGCGCCCGAAGTCCGCCTCGTACTCCTCGAAGATCGGGCCGAAGTCGACGAACGCGATGTCGTCCTCGCCGATCACCCGGTCCGGCGGATTCTCCCGGTACGGGAACATCGTGTGCGGGCCGGAGCGGACGATCCGCTTGTGCCAGTGCTTCGTCGTCCCGAACATGTCGTTCGCGAGGTCGCGGATCCGGTCGCTGACCTCCTTCTCACCGGCGCCCGGCGCCACCAGGCCGCGCCCCTCGACCTCCGCGAAGAGGGCCACGGCCTTGCGCTGCGCCTCCTCCAGGCCGAGCGCCCGCAGTTGCTCATCCATCCGGTCAGGTACCGCCATGGTGCTGTTCCTCTGTTTCCTGGGCCCGGGCCTGTGCCTGCGCCTATGCCTGTCCCCGCGCCTGTCCCTGTTCCTGTGCCTCATGCGGTGTCGCGCGCACGATGACGAGCGACCCCTCGTAGTACGGCCGGCTGCGCAGATGGCCGAAGCGCGCGTCCCACGCCCCGGAGTCCAGATCCGCGCGCAGCCGCTCCGTGAACCGCTCGCGCACCCCGTCGTCCACGAAGCTCCACGCCGAGCACGCCTGCCGCGCGGCCGGGTCGAGGAGCATCTCGGGGCGCCCGTAGTACGCCTCGTTGAAACCGTCCGTGCAGTCCAGCGGGATCGGCACGGCCCGCACACTCGCGGCGCCGCCGAGCGCCTCGGCCATGGTGCCGATCGCAGGGTAGCGCCGCGCCTCGGTGTCCAGGACCTCGGGCGCGTACTCGTACAGCCAGAAATCCCTGACCAGCGCCGGATCGCAGGTCAGTACGGCCACCGGGCCCCGGGTCACCCGGCGCATCTCGCGCAGGCCCACGTCGACGTCGGACCACTGGTGCACGCTGAAGAGGGTCATCGCGCCGTCGAACTCCCCGTCCGCGAACGGCAGGTTCTCCGCGACCGCGTCCACCGCCCTGGGCAGGCCGGTCGAGCGCTGGGCCCGCATGGTCTCCGACGGCTCGACCGCGGTGACGGCCGGCGCGGCGGACTCGTACGAACCCGCCCCCGCGCCCACGTTGACGACCTTCCTGGCATCACCGAGGGCGTCCGCGATGACCTGGGCGATCCGGGGATCGGGCCGCCGGTAGTTCACATAGCCGGTACCGATGCCGCCGTAGTCGACATCACCGGCGCTGCCATCAGAGCTGCGGACATCCATGAAGATCCAAACCTCGCCTTGTGAGCAGGGAATCAGAGACGGAGGGAGAGCCCGGCCACCCGGCGGACCCCCGGGGCCCGTGCGACGGCTCACGCACCCCGGAACCCTCCGCGACACCAGCCACCGCCTTCGCCTCCGCACCTACCGGGAATCCGTCACCCCCATACTGCATCTGCCCTACCCTTGGCGTAAATCAGCTGGCTAATGCTCGTTACATCACCCAAATTCCTCGCAGATGTGGACCTGTGGACACCTCCAGGACAGCTGAGCGGCCGGGCCTGGCAGCTCAGCTGTTCCGGTGCTGCGGCGTCCGTCTCACCCGGCGTCCCTCAGCGCGTCGGCGATCCGGGTGAACCCGCGCTGCTCGGCGTGGCGCAGGGCCGTCACCCCGTCGCCGTCCGGCAGGCCGGGCGTGGCACCGGCCGCGAGCAGGAGCCCGACGATCTCCTGGTGCGCCGGGCCTCCGTCGCCGAGGATCACCGCCTCCAACAGGGCTGTCCAGCCGAGGTGGTTGACGTGGTCCACGTCGATGTCGGTCTCCCGCAGCAGGGCGCGTACGTAGTCGACATGGCCGCGCTCGGACGCCGGGATCAGCGCGATCCCGCCGAACCGGTTGCGCTGTGTCAGATCCGGTCCGGCCGGCAGCAGTACGCGCATCATCGCCACGCTGCCGGTGACACCGGTGGCCAGCCAGGGGCTGTCGTCCCGGTCGTCCTGGGCGTCGGGGTCGGCGCCCTCGGCGACCAGGACCCGGGCGGCCTCGACATGGTCGCCGATGGCGGCGAGCAGGAGGGCGGTACGGCCGTGCGCGTCGCGGGCCTCCGGATCGGCGCCGGCCGCCAGGGCAGCCCGTACCGCTGCCGTGTCTCCACGGCCGGCCGCCTCCAGGACGGCGCTGTCCTGCTCGTTCACTGTGTTCCTCCTCGGTCGGGCGCTGTTCCGCGGATCAGGTCGCTCACCCGGTGAGGGCCGCGACGCCCGCCCCGCCCGGGTGGGGTACACGCTGCTGCGGATCGCCCCGGGCGCCCACGCCAACGTACGCGCACACGCCGGTGCCACCGCCGCCCTGCTCACCTGACCAGCCTGGACGACCAGGTGGTCCTCGATATCGCGGACGACGGCCGGAGCTTGGACCCCGAGCAGGCCGCCGCACGGGCGCCCGCGGGCGGGCAGGACCTGCGCGGGCACAGCCTGCCCGCGGTGGCGGAGGAGCAGCCCCCCGTCCCGCAGGGGCTGTCCGGCCGGTACGCCGCCCCGCCGTCAGGTCTTGCGCAGGTCCGGGGCCGGCACCCCGATCAGCAGGCGGCGTACGGCGTCCCACGCGGCCCGCAGCGCGCGGGTGACCGCCGGGGAGTCGCTGCCCATGACGCGCACCCACGCCCCCGTGTCGTCGGGCAGCACGCTCACCCCGAAGACCAGACCGGTGGCATCGAGCGCGTCGTGGAGGGTGTCGGCGACCAGCGCGGCCGGGGCCAGCGGAGTGAGCACGTACAGCGAGGCCATCAGGTCGTGACCCGCGAAGACCGCGGGCCCGGTCACCCCGCCAGGACCGTGGGGTTCGAGGCGTACGGTGTCGGCCGCGAGGAGCGAGCCGTCCGGGCGCCGCACCTCCAGGTCGCTGAAGAGCATCCGGTAGGCGTGCCGTTCGTCCCGGGCCAGCCGCCCGGCCGCGATCGTCTCGCCGATGAGCACGGTCGCCGACGGGTCGGCCGTCACCTGGGTGTGCTGGTAGAAGCGCGCGTCGCGGTACGGGATCAGCGGGTCGGGCAGGTACTCGACGTAACTGTCCTCCCCCGCCGTCAGGTTGACCAGCTGGGTCGCGTGGTCGAACTCCATGCGGTGCACCTTGGTTGCGGCCTGGGTCGTCAGGTGCACGGCGGTGCCGGGCCCGCACTCGATGTCGATCCGGTTCCGGTCGGCCTGCAGGATGCCGCCGCCGGTCGACATCAGATAGGTCACCGGCAGATCCGGCCGGTGCGGGTCGATGTACAGCGGCCGCATGATCTGCAGCGGTGACTTCTGGTAGCGGTCGACGAGTTCGGTGCGGTCGCCGACGCGCGCGTACCGCAGTTCGAGCAGGCCGACCTTGCCGGGGCGCCCGGCGGCCAGGGTGTCCGCCGGACCGGCCAGGCCGAGCAGCCGGGCCGGGGTCCGCCGGGGTTCGTAGTGCGCGGGGTCCAGCCGCGCGGGCGCCGTGGTCACGCGGGAGCCGCCGCCTGGGCGGCTTCGTGGGCCAGGATGAAGTCGGCGATGGCGTCGAGGCCGTCCCCGGTGAGGGAGTTGGTCAGCACCACGGGCCGCCCCTCCCTGACCTTGCGGGCGTCCGACTCCATGACGTCCAGATCGCACCGCACGTACTGGGCGATGTCGACCTTGTTGATGACGAGCAGCTCGGACTCGGTGATGCCGGGGCCCCGCTTGCGCGGCATCTTGTCGCCCTCGGCGGTGTCCAGGACGAACAGGAAGAGGTCGACCAGCGCGGGGCTGAAGGTGAGCGTCAGGTTGTCGCCGCCGCTCTCGAAGAGCAGGGTGTCCACGTCGGGGTGGCGCTCAAGGAGCTCGTCGGCCGCCGCCTGGTTCATCGTCGGGTCGTCCCGGACGGCGGTGTGCGGGCAGGCCCCGGTCTCGACGCCGACGATCCGGTCCGCGTCGAGGATCCCGTCGAGGGTGCGCCGGACGTGGGCGGCGTCCTCGGTGGTGAAGATGTCGTTGGTGATGACGGCCGGGGTGCGGCCGCGCGCGAACAGGACGGGGACGAGCGCCTCGATCAGAGCCGTCTTCCCCGAGCCGACCGGGCCCGCGATCCCGACGCGCAGGACGCCGTCCTTCGGGCGCCGCAGGAGTTCGTCGTCGTGGTGGTGGTGCCGGGCCTGCATGGGGTCGTGCATGGTGATCCTTCTCTGGTGTGGTGACTCCGCGGGGGTGGCCCGCGAGGCCGGGCCGGCCGTACGGGGTGTACGGCCGGGCACCGCCCGGGCCGCACTCCGCCTAACTGGCGAACAGCCGTGCCTCGGCCCGCTCGTGGCGGCCGGCCATGATGTCCGCCACCGGGACGAAGCCGCCGATGTCGGCGAGCTCCCGCTCCAGGGATGCTTCGGTGGTCTCCTCGATCACCGGCGCCGCCCGGTGCAGGACGACCTGCGCCTGGCGGTGGTCGGTCAGCCGCAGCCGCAGCGCTGCCCCCACGAAACTGGCCGCGAAGGCGAACAGTTCGCAGGTGACCGCCTGCCGTACGGAGACCCCGTTGCCCGCGTGGACCACGGCGGCGACGACCGGCTGGCAGCCGCGTACGGCGCCCTCCCGGTAGAGGGTGCGGTACTGCTCGGTCTCCGGAGTCCCGTACACCTCCGCCGCCAGGTCGAGCAGCTGGCGCCCGGTGCGGACACTGGCCTGCCGGGCCTCACGGCCCAGTTTGGTGGCGTGCAACCGCTCTTCCACGGCCGTCAGTTCCGCCCAGTCGCCCGCGGTGACCGCCCGGTGGGCGAGCGCGAGCGCGGTGGCGTCGGACGGCCCCGCGCTGTGCCGCAGCAGGTCGTGGAGGAGGCCGGGCAGGCCGCGCGGGGTCACCGCGCGGGCCTGCTGGAAGCCCTCAAGGCCGTGCGACAGGGTGTAGTAGCCGCTGGGGAAGGCCGAGTCGGTGAGCTGGAGCCCGGTGAGCAGCGCCGCTGTGGGCATCGGGTCGTTCATACCGGGGCTCCGTTCGTGCGAGGGGTGGGACGCGGTGATCCGGCCGCCGTGACCGCCGGGGCGGCCGGGCGGTGGCGGTCAGACGATGTAGAAGAGGTGGTTGAGCGGGAGCCGCTCGGCGGGTTCGATCGTCGCGGGTTCGCCGTCGACGGTGACCTTGTACGTCTCCGGGTCCACCTCGATGCGCGGCAGCGCGTCGTTGCGCACCATGTGCTCCTTGCCGATGGTGCGGCAGCGCCGTACGGGCTCGGTCCGCCGCTGCAGGCCCAGTTCGCCGGGGACACCGGCGGCGATGGATGCCTGCGACATGAAGGTGACCGAGGTCTGCTGCTTGGCGCGGCCGTACGAGCCGAACATCGGGCGGTAGTAGACGGGCTGCGGCGTCGGCAGGGACGCGTTGGGGTCGCCCATCAGCGCCCAGTTGACCATGCCGCCCTTGATGACCAGCTTGGGCTTGGCGCCGAAGGAGTGCATCGGCCAGAGCACGATGTCGGCGAGCTTGCCCGGCTCCAGGGAGCCGATCACATCGGCCGCGCCGACCGCGATGGCCGGGTTGATGGTCAGCTTGGCCAGGTACCGCAGCACGCGCTGGTTGTCGTTGCGGGAGCTGTCCTCGGCCAGCGGGCCGCGCAGCTCCTTGCAGTGGTGCGCGGTCTGGAAGGCCCGGACGAAGGACTCGCCGACGCGGCCCATGGCCTGGGAGTCGGAGGAGAAGATGCTGATCACGCCGAGGTCGTGCAGCACGGTCTCGGCCGCGATCGTCTCGGCGCGCACCCGGCTGTCGGCGAACGAGACGTCCTCGGGGATGTCACGCGAGAGGTGGTGACAGACCATCACCATGTCGAGCAGCTCGTCCACCGCGTTGACGGTGTACGGCAGCGTCGGGTTGGTCGACGCGGGCAGTACGTTCGCCTCGCCCGAGACCCGGATGATGTCCGGGGCGTGGCCGCCGCCCGCACCCTCGGTGTGGAAGGTGTGGATGGTACGGCCGTTGATCGCGGAGAGGGTGTCCTCGAAGAACCCGCCCTCGTTGAGGGTGTCGGTGTGGATGGCCATCTGCACGTCGTGCTCGTCGGCGACGCTCAGCGCGGTGTCGATGGTGGCCGGGGTCGCGCCCCAGTCCTCGTGCACCTTCAGCCCGGCCGCGCCCGCCTCGATCTGCTCGCGGAGTGCCTCGGGCCGGCTGCCGTTGCCCTTGCCGAGCAGCCCCACGTTGACCGGCATGTCCTCCACGGCCTCCAGCATCCGGTGGATGTTCCACGGGCCGGGGGTGCAGGTCGTGCCGTTGGTGCCGTCGGTCGGGCCTGTGCCGCCGCCGAAGAAGGTGGTGATGCCGTTGGACAGGCCCTCCTGGGCCTGCTGCGGGGCGATGAAGTGGATGTGCGTATCCACGCCGCCCGCGGTGGCGATCAGGTGCTCGCCGGAGATGACCTCGGTGCCGGGGCCGATGACGAGCTTGGGGTCCACGCCGTTCTGGAGCTGCGGGTTGCCGGCCTTGCCGACGCCGACGATCAGACCACCGCGGACACCGATGTCGCCCTTGACGACACCGAGGACCGGGTCCATGACCACGACGTTGGTGATGACCAGGTCGAGGGCGCCCTCGCGGTTGAGCGCCGAGGGGTCCTGGGCCATGCCGTCACGGATGGCCTTGCCGCCGCCGTAGACGGCCTCTTCGCCGTAGGAACCGGCGTTGTGGTCGTACTCGACCTCGACCACCAGATTGGTGTCGGCGAGGTGGAAGCGGTCGCCCACGGTGGGGCCGAACAGGTCGGTGTACTGCTTGCGCGGAATGATCGCCATCAGTGCTGAGTCCCCTCGGTGCCCGGGGTGCTGTCGGCGCCGGGCGTGTTCCCTGTGCTGTCCGTGCCGGCGGCGCTGCCGGCGTGTGTGAATCCCAGCTCCGCGGCGCGGCGCAGTGCGTTGCGCTTGGTGTCGGGTGCCGACAGGCCGCCGTTGACGAGCCCGGCGAATCCCACGAGCCGCCCGGTGCCGGCGAAGGCGCACAGGTCGACCTCACGGGTGTCGCCGGGCTCGAAGCGCACGGCGGTGCCGGAGGGGATGTCGAGACGCATACCGAAGGCGGCTTCACGGTCGAAGCGCAGCGCGCGGTTGATCTCGAAGAAGTGGTAGTGCGACCCGATCTGGACGGCGCGGTCGCCGGTGTTGGCGACCGTGAGCCTGACCGTGGCCCGATTGGCGTTGATCTCCACGGGGTCATCTCCGTAGAGGTAGTGGGCTCCGCCCGACATCTCTGTCTCCTCGGTGGTTCAGACTGCAGGCTTCAGGCGCTGATCGGGTCGTGACAGGTGACCAGCTTCGTCCCGTCGACGAACGCCGTCTCGACCTGGAGGACGGTGAGCATCTCCCGTACTCCGGGCATCACGTCGTCCTGGGCGACGACCTTGCGGCCCAGCTCCATGCACTCGGCGACGGTGTGGCCGTCACGGGCCGCCTCCATGACGGCCTCGGTGATCAGTGCGGCGGCCTCGCTGTAGTTGAGCTTGGTTCCCCTGGCCCTGCGGCGGCGGGCCAGGTCGGCCACCACATAGACGTGGAGTTTGTCGATTTCGCGTGGTGCGAGATTCATGGCGTCACTCTGCTTTCTCGAACGAGATGCCGGGCCGGCCCAGCGCTGGACCCGCCGCGAGGAAGAGCCAGGTCGTCACAACGAACGGCCAGGTGAAGGGGGATCCGCCGGACGGCCGGGTGAACGCCTCCCAGGCGGCGGTGAACGGGACCGAGGCGACCACGGCGAGCGCGGCGTATCCGGCGGTCCACGGGGTGAGGGTCAGGAAGGTGGCCGCCAGCGCGATGGCGCAGAGCACCCCGTTGTAGCCGTAGAGGCCCTGGGTGATCCGGTCGGCCGGCAGCCCGGCCACGCAGGCGGTCAGCAGTGCGAGGGCGCTGGCAGCGGCCGCGGCGACGGCGGCGGCACGCGAGGTGAGGAGGATCCCGACGAGGAGGATGAGGCCCGCGTACCACTTGTCGAGGAAGAAGACCTGCCCGATGCCGTCGCAGAACGCCCGGCCGGCCTCCGCCGCCGTCAGTGAGGTGAAGCCGCCGACCCGCGCGGTGGCCCCCGTCACGGCCGGGGCCGTCGGCAGCGCGATCACCAGCACCCCGGCGACCAGGCAGTACGGGGCTGTCAGCACCGGCAGTCCGATGCGCCCGAAGAGGCGGCCGCCCGCCGCGCTCAGCACCGAGCAGACCGCCGCGCCGAGGACCGTGAGCAGGACGGTACGTCCCGAGGAGCCGAACGAGACGAGGAGGGCGATACCGGTCAGACAACCGCAGTAGCCGTCAAGGCCCTTGACCAGGTTCCCGCGGTCGGCGCCCAGCAGCGCGGCGGTCGCGGTGGACACGCCCGCGCCGAGCAGCCCGTACACGCCGGTGCGCCAGCCCTCGGCGAAGAGCGCGACGGTGAACAGCAGCCCCGTCCACGAGTTCGCGCTGAGTGCGACCTGGGCGATGCCCCGCAGCTCCACCTGCCCGAGCTGGAGCGGTGCCCGGCTCTTTGCCTGCACCGCCTGTTCCGCCGCAGACATGTCTACTCCCTTGAGGACATGGCGAATTGGCCAGAAACCCCCACATCAGGGGGGATTGGCGCTAGATCAACTTTCTGTTGAAAACCGTACGCCCGGCACAAGCGGAGCAAGGTCACGGACATCGGCCACCGAGCGTGTCCGGAGCGGTACGGTACGGCATAACCGCTGTTGGGATGTGGCGCTCCACCGGCTCACCGCGGCCTGCCCCCCGTCGGCCCGGCCGCAAGTCTTGGTAAGAGGTTGAACTGTTTTTGAACGCTTCATACCTGTCATTTGACCGAACTGGGCATGGACTGCCGCGTGCCCCGTCGACCAGGCGTTTCCGCCCGGGAAAAGCACCGGGTTGCGGGGCTGCCGGGCCGCGCCCATCCTGGAACGGCTTCGGCAGGCTCTGTCCCCGGTGTCCCCACCGCTCCGGCAGAGCGACACCCCCAACGGCGCGACCGATTCCGACGCCCCCGTCGCCGCACCGGCAGTGTGAGGACCCCCGCAGCCCGCCCGAGGGCGGCTCGCCCCGACACCGCCTCCGACGAGCCGAAGGAGCCCCGCCATGCACTCCGCCCTGACGCGAACCGCGCTCGCCGCGGCAGCCCTGTGCGCCACCCTCACCGCAGCCGCGATCACCCCCAGCGATGTGCTTCACCCGGCGAGCGCGAAGCCGTCGGCGCCCAGGACGCAGACGCACCGGACAGAGACACCGGAGAAGCGCACGCCCGGGACAACGGGACACCCCGCGCAGGCGCCCGGCGCGCAGACGCAGGAGACCCAGCAGACCCAGCGGACCGAGGGGGACACCAATCCGCCTCCGTACGACCGCCGCGCCTTCACCGAGCAGACCGTACGGCTCACCTGGAAGGGCACCACGGCGGCCGGCCGCGCCCGGATGTGCGCGCATCCGGACAGCTTCAACAGCCCGGCCCTCGACGCGCGCTACGCGGCGCGGCTGATCAGGGCGGAGTGCGGGGCCCACTGAGGCCGGTCGTGGCGGCCGGCCCGCCGGGGCCCCTGGGCTTCGTCGGCCTCCTGGGGGGGGGTCTGCCGCTGCCGGGCCTGCCGTACCGGCCGGGATCAGCCGTGCGTGGCGCGTCGGCGCAGGTGGAGGACCCCGCCGAGGGCCGCCGCGATGAGGACACCGCCCGCGACCAGCTCGGTGGTGTCCAGGTCGGTGAGCGAACCGCTGAGGACCGCCCTGATGCGTTTGTCCGGGGTGCCGGAGAGCAGCAGCGGCGCACTGCCCTTCCGCCCGGCGCACGCGAAGGTCACCTCGTACCGCTTCCCGGCTTTCGCATCCGGGTCGACGACGACTGTCGCGGGGTGCCCATGACGCAGCGTGACCGGGCCGAACGCACCGGACGAGACGCTGACGCCGGGCGCCCGGCAGCCGCTGGCGGCGAGGGTGACCGTCTCACCGGGAGCGACCGACCGGGGCGACACGGTGAACCCGAACGACGCGGGCCCGCCGTCGCCGTCCGCCGTCGCGGCCGGGGCGGCCAGGGACAGCACGGCGGCGCTCAGCAGGGCGGCAGACCCGACACTCGTCAAGCGCATGGGGGGTACCTCCGGGCACACGATGCGGGTAACGGACCGCGGCAGCAGGCCGGCGCGGGGCACTGCGGCAACCGGGCTGCGGCCACCAGGGGTGCGCGGCGGCGGAACACGTGCGCGGGTCGGGCTCTGCCGCGGCCGCGCGCTCGGCGCGCAGCGCACACCACTGCCGGGCCACGGTAAGCCGGTTCGCGGTCATCCGGCCAATCCGGCCACCCGTACGGGTCGTCAGGTTGCGCCGGACAGGCCAGCCGCCCGGTCCGCGGGCCCGCGGAGGCTCCTCCGGCGCACGGCAGCCGGGTATCGGCCGTTCGGACTCCTGGGTCCACGCCTGAGATGCGGGTAACGCCCAGTGTTTTTAACGTAACTGAATGATCTTCAGACCAGCCGTACGAAGTCTCTGCACCGGAGCCGTGGTGCTGGCCGCCGGTGTCACCGCGATCGCGCCCTGCGCCGCGCTGGCCCCGCGCCCCGGTCACCGCCCGGCAAGCGGCACGGGAAGCGGGACGCACGCCCCCGAGCTGCCTGGACAGGTCTCGGCCCTGTCCTGGGTGGTCGCCGACGCGACCTCCGGCGATGTGCTGGCGTCCAGGAACGCCCACCGCCATCTGCCCCCGGCCAGCACCCTCAAGACGCTCTTCGCCCTCACCGTGCTGCCGCATCTGCCCACGCGGCTGCTGCACACCGTGACCAGCGCGGACCTCGACGGTGTCGGTGCGGGGAGCGCCCGGGTCGGGGTGGTCGAGGGCCGTGCCTACCGGGTGGACGACCTGTGGCGCGGGGTCTTCCTCAGTTCGGGCGGCGACGCGGTGCACGTGCTGGCCTCCATGAACGGCGGCTGGCAGAAGACCAGGGACGAGATGCGCGAGCGGGCCGTGCAGTTGGGGGCCGAGGACACCCATGTCATGTCCCCGGACGGCTACGACACACCGGGCCAGTACTCGTCGGCCTTCGATCTCGCGGTCTTCGGCCGCACCGGCCTGGCCGACCCGGCGTTCGCCCGCTACTGCTCGACGCGCGTCGCGGAGTTCCCCGGCGGGCTCGACAGTTCGGGGCGGGCCGGCGCGCCCTTCCAGATCCAGAACACCAACCGGCTGCTGGCGGGCACCCAGGACGTCAGCCGCTACCCCGGCCTCATCGGGGTCAAGAACGGCTACACGTCCGAGGCGGGCAACACCCTGATCGCCGCGGCCCGCCGGGGCGGCCACACCCTGATCGTGACGGTGATGAACCCTCAGGACAGCACGGTCTACGACGATGCCCGCTCGCTCCTCGACTGGGGCTTCGCCGCCTCCGGCAAGGTGCGGCCGGTCGGCTCGCTCCGGCCCGCCGTGGCACGGACCACGACCGCGGGAGCCCCGGGTCCCGCACAGGCCCCGCCGGACCCGGCGCTCGTCGCGAACCACCACTCCACGATCAAGAAGTCGTCGACGCTGGGCGGATTCGCCGCGGTCGGGGCGCTGCTCGTCTCGCTCTCCGCTTCGCTGTGGCTGCTTCGTCGGCGGATGCGGCGCTGACGGGGCCGGACACCGACGGCCTCGGCCGGCAGCCGGCTCAGACGATGGCGGCGCCACCGAACAGCAGCAGCGCCACATCGATCCCCGCGACGACGACCGCCGAGGCGAACGCGGCCCGCTCCCGGCGGCGGCCGAGCAGCGTCCCGGCGACCGCGGCCGCGACCGCCGCCGTGAGCGCCGCGAGCGCCAGTCCTGAGGGCGGCCCCGCGGGCCCCAGGACCAGGACGGCGGACGCGGCGACCAGCGGGACCGGCAGCAGCAGCAGGGTGCGGTGCGGGCCCAGCCGGTGCGGCCAGCCGCGCACTCCGAGTGCCAGGTCGCTGCGGATATCGGGCAGGACGTCGCCGAGATGGGCGCCGGTCCCCAGCAGCGCGCCCGCGGTGACGATCCACCAGACGGGCCGCGGCTGTCCCGGCAGGCCGAGTGCGACGAAGGCGGGCAGTGCGGCGAAGCCCACCGCGTACGGCAGCCAGGACCAGCCGCTCGCCTTGAGCCCGAGGTCGTACGCCCAGGCCAGGCCGACCCCCGTCAGATGCACGGCGCCCGCCCACCTGCCGCAGCCGAACGACAGCGGCACACAGAGCGCCAGCGCGGTGAACGCGGCGGCCCACACGGTGCGTACGCCGACCCTGCCGTCGGCGACCGGCTTGCCGCTGCGGCCGGCCGCGGTGTCCCGGCGGGCGTCGACCGCGTCGTTGCACCAGCCGACGGACAGCTGCCCTGCGAGCACGGCCGCGGCGGTCAGCACACACCGCCCGGGGCTCTGCCCCGCGGTCACGGCAAGCCCGGTCAGCAGGACGGTGACCGCCACGACGGGCCCGGGGTGGCACGATCCGGCCAGCGCGGCCGCGACACCGCCCCGCCCGGCGACGGGTCGATCTGCCAGGGGCTGCTCGGGAGTTCCCACCCGGTGATCGTAGACACGGCCTGCCCCGGCGCCACCGTTGCGCGCGCTGCTCACCCGTGCGGACTCGCCACGCGTACGGGCGAATCGGCCGGGGGCGCCGAGTGGACGGCCAGGGTGTCGGGAGCCCTGCCGGGGGCAGGGATGCTGCAATGCAGGGCACGTCATCCCCGAGGCGGAAGAACTTATGACCCGGATCGCAGCCGTCCACGGTGTCCTGGCACCGCACCGCCACGCCCAGCACGAGATCACCGACATGGTGGCCCGCGTCTGCCTGCCCGACGGCACCGACCGGCGGGTCCTCGACCGGCTGCACCACAGCTCCCGGGTCCGCACCCGCCATATGACGCTGCCGCTTGACGCGTACGAGAAGCTGGACGGATTCGGCGCCGCCAACGACGCGTTCATCACCGGTGCGACGGAGCTCGGCGCCACGGCCGTCCGGGGCGCGCTGCACGCGGCGGGGCTGCGTCCCGAGGACGTGGACCTGCTGATCTTCACCTCGGTCACCGGAATCGCCACCCCGTCCATCGACGCACGGCTGGCGAACCGGCTCGGGCTGCGCCCCGACGTCAAACGGCTGCCGCTCTTCGGGCTCGGCTGCGCCGGGGGCGCGGCGGGGCTGGCCCGCACCCACGACTATCTGCTCGGACACCCGGACCAGGTGGCGGTGCTGCTCTCCGTCGAGCTGTGCTCCCTCACCTTCCAGCGCGACGACAGCTCGATGGCCAATCTGATCGCCACCGCCCTCTTCGGGGACGGCGCTGCGGCGGTCGTGGCGTGCGGCCCCGACCACCCCGCCGCACGGCGCGAGCTGCCGGGGCCGACCGTCGTGGACACCCGCAGCCGGCTCTACCCCGACACCGGTCATGTCATGGGCTGGAACATCAAGAGCTCGGGCTTCCAGGTGGTGCTCGACCCGTCCGTGCCCGATGTGGTCCGCCGTCATCTCGCCTCGGACGTCACGGGTTTCCTCGCCGACCACGGTCTCAAGCCGAAGGACGTGTCGGCCTGGGTCTGCCACCCGGGCGGGCCGAAAGTACTGGAGGCGGTCACCGAAGCGCTCGGACTGCCCGACGAAGCGCTCGGGGTGACCTGGCGCCACCTGGCTGATGTGGGCAATCTGTCCTCGTCGTCGGTGCTGCACGTGTTGCGCGACACTCTGGCGGGGGACCCTCCGGCGCCCGGCACACCGGGGCTGCTGCTGGCGATGGGCCCGGGCTTCTGCTGCGAACTGGTTCTGCTGCGCTGGTAGCCCGGCGAACCGCAGCAGCCGCAATGAGCCGCAGGACGTGCTGCGGCCGTGATTCGGAGGACCCCATGATCTGGTACGTGCTGCTGGTGGCCGCTGTCGCCGCCGAGCGCATCGCCGAACTCGTCGTCGCCCGGCGCAACGAGCGCTGGAGCATGGCACGCGGTGCGACCGTCGCCGGACAGGGCCACTATCCGGTGATGGTCGCCCTGCACACCGGGCTGCTCGCGGCGTGCGTGGCCGAGGTCTGGCTGGGCGGCCGGCCGTTCCTGCCCGCGCTGGGCTGGCCGATGGCGGCCGTCCTGGTGGCCGCCCAGGGGCTGCGCTGGTGGTGCATCGGAACGCTGGGCCCGCGCTGGAACACCCGGGTGATCGTCGTGCCCGGCCTGCCCCTAGTGCAGGGCGGCCCCTACCGGTGGCTGCGGCACCCGAACTATGTGGCCGTGGTCGCCGAGGGGGTGGCGCTGCCGCTGGTGCACACCGCGTGGCTCACCGCGCTGGTGTTCACGGTGCTCAACGCCGCGCTGCTGACCGTCCGTATCCGCTGCGAGAACACGGCACTGACGGGCTCCTGGACGGCGGGGTCCGGTACTGCGGAGTCCGGTGCGTCGGGATCCGGTACGGCGGGGCCCGGTACAGCGGGGTCCGGTGCGTCGGAGTCCGGTGCGGCGGGGGATGTCACAGCGGGGGATGTCACGGCGTGATCGACGTACTGGTGGCGGGCGGCGGCCCCGCCGGACTCGCCACCGCTGTCCATGCCGCGCTGGCCGGTCTGGAGGCCGTCGTCGTGGAACCCAGGACCTCACCCGTCGACAAAGCATGCGGGGAGGGCGTCATGCCCGGCGGGGTCGACGCGCTGCGGGCGCTGGGGGTGCCGGTGCGGGGGCGCGAGCTGCGCGGTATCCGCTATCTCGACGGCCGGCGCAGCGCCGAGGCCGCGTTCCGGGACGGGACCGGTCTCGGGATCCGCCGTACGGTGCTGCACGCCGCGCTGTACGAGCGCGCCCGCGAGCTGGGCGTACGGATGGTCACGGGCAAGGTCGGCGAGGTGCGGCAGAGCGCCGACTCCGTCACAGCGGCCGGGCTCACCGCCCGCTGGCTGGTGGCCGCCGACGGCCTGCACTCACCGCTGCGCCGCACCCTCGGGCTCGACCTGCCCGCCCGCTCCCCCGGCCGGTACGGGCTGCGCCGCCACTACCGGTGCGCCCCCTGGACCGACTTCGTCGAGGTGCACTGGTCCGCGCACGGTGAGGCGTATGTGACGCCTGTCGGCGACGAGTTGGTCGGGGTCGCGGTGCTCAGCCGCAGCCGCCGCGGCTACGACGCGCACCTGGCCGGTTTCCCTGCGCTGCACGAGGCGCTGCGCCGCCCCCACGCGAGCACGGTGCGGGGCGCGGGACCGCTCCGCCAGCGGGTACGGAGCCGGGTGGCCGGGCGGGTACTGCTCGTCGGCGACGCCGCGGGGTACGTCGACGCGCTCACCGGCGAGGGGATCGCCCTGGCCCTGGCGACCGCCGGGGCAGCCGTGCGCTGCCTGGCCGCGGGCCGCCCCGCGGACTACGAGGCCGCCTGGCAGCGCCTGACCCGGCGCCACCGCCTGCTGACCGGAGCGCTGTTGTCCTTCAGCGGCAGCCCACGCACGGCGGGCCTCGTGGTACCCGCGGCCGCCCGCCTGCCCACCGTCTTCGCAGCGGCCGTCCACGCGCTCCAGTGACCGGGCGGGGTTCCGGGCTGCCGAGCCGCTCGGCCGGCGCGCGGCCTCACTCCACGCCACCGGGACGTTCGGTCCGTCGTACGGGCGAAGGCGCCGGGCAAGTGGCGAAAGGGGCATGGCTGGTCGGGCCGGCCACCGCGGCGGCCAGGCCGGTGTCGAGCTGCTCCAGCCTGATGCGACGGTCGGTGTACAGCAGGCCGAGAGTCAGGGGCGTCAGAGGGGCCCTGCCGATCGCGGCGCCGACTGCTGCGAGCCCCACGACGGCAGCCGGAAGGATGAGGCCGGTCAACGGTGTCGACGACTGGCCGCTCGATGAGCTGTCGAGGACTCCCGGCGGGGCGAGCCGCGTCGCGACTGTCCCCGCCAGGGCCATGGCCGGCTGGGTGGCCGTGTAACAGATCATTCTGGTCAGGCAGGCGATACCGAGCGTGCGCCAGGAGGCCGCGTGGCTGAGTTTCCAGGCGCGGCGCAGGGCGGCCACCGGGCGCCGGTTCTCCAGGACCACGACCGGCACGGCGAGGACGAGCCGCCCGCCCGCATAGACGGCGCCGAGCACGCCGGGGATCAGCAGAAGCAGGCCGAACGCCAGGGCGGTGAGGCTGTGCAGGACGACACCGAGCAGGATGGCCGGAAGCATGGAGGCGACCATGACGGCGACGGCGGCCAGGCTGGTCAGGAGCTGGGTCCCCAGCACCCGCCACAGGTACGGCCGGGCTTCGGTCCACGCCTGACGGGCGGTCGGGGGACGACGGCCCAGTACGGCATGGCGGCCGAGTACGGTGATGCTGACCGTCGCGGTCACGGCGTAGGCGACGGTCGCGCAGATCAGAGCCGGGACAAGGACGACCGCCCCGGCCGTGACCATCCCGGACAGATGGCTCGTGAAGGGCCGGCCGCCATGTGCCGTCCCGTGCGTGATCAGGAACCAGGCGGCGCAGACGCAGCCGCCGAGCAGCACGGCGGAGCCCAACGCGAGGGCGAGCAGCGGGAGATACAGCGGTTTCGGATAGCGCCTGACGGTGGCGAAGACGCCTCTGAGGATGTCACTGGCGTCGAGGCGGCGCAGCGGCACCGTTCCCGGCTTGGGGGCGGGGTCCGCGTGGGCCCTGCCTGTCGGCGCCCACCCTCCGGCAGGCAGGCCGCTGGGATCAAGTGCCCACTGTCCCCCGCTGGTTGCCATGGCCCACCCTTCCGGTCGGCGGTGTCGCACTGTCGCGCTGTATCGAGCGTACGACCACGAGGGGCCGTACGGGATCCGTTCCCCGGTGGCCGGGCCCCGTGGGTCAGTCCCGTGCGGCCAGAGCGTCCAACTCGGCCATGATCGGCCGGAGTTCACGCCTGACGAGGCGAGTCACCGTCAGAGGACTCGGCAGGCGCAGCGTCGTCGGGTCGAACCGTGTGAAGCCGGCCTTCCAGTCCGGGGCGAACACCACGACACCCTTGAGTACGAAGTCCCAGCGCAGCCGCTTCCGGCCGTTGAGCAGGACTTCCCAGCGCGGGCGGTGCGGACGGGCGGGTTGCGGGTAGTCCGGCAGCGCGGGCAGCGGCGGCCATGAGGTGCCCGGCGCGGGTGTCTCGGTACGTGAGCGCCGCTCGTACTCCACAGCGACCGCCTCCCGGAAACGCTGGTAGGTCACGGCGTCGGAGTAGACCACCAGGACCAGCCGGGTGGGCGGCAGGAGCCGCACCGCCTCGGTAAACTCCCAGACCGTTCCCGGTCCTGGACCCACCGACATCAGCACCACATGCGCTCCGGCGATCAGCCCGCTGACGGTGGCCTGCCAGTCGTCGAGGGGAAGTTGCCCGCGGACCGCACCGGCCGGGGGCAGGTGCTCCCCCGGTCTGCCGACCGCGATGACACGGCCCAGTCGCCCGAAGCGGCGTACCAGCGCCTCCTCGTGGGTCAGCCCGGAGAGAAAGAACAGGTTCGGCGGCTGGGCCCCGCCGCTCTGGACGTCCGTGTTCAGCGAGGCCATCTCGGAGTCGTTGGAGAAGGGGCGCAGATACAGGACGTAGCGGGAGTCGGGCAGCGCGTCGAAGGAGTCGATGACATCGGCGGCGTACCGCTTGCCCCGTACGACAAGGCGGCGGCCGGCCCCGAAGACTGCCAGGCCCACCAGGAGCGCCACCAGGCCCCCGAGCCCGCGCAGCCACCAGGCGAGTTGCGTCACCTCCGACAGGTGGTCACTGTGGAATCCGGAGCTGAGGACCAGCCAGCCGGGCAGGCCGAGCGCCGCCCCCGCCAGCCGCAGGGCCCACCCGCCGACGACAAGCCTGCGCCCTCTTGCCGCAGGCTCCGTGTCACGGAGTAACGGCTTTCCCGGCACACCCAAGACGACACCCCCGTACCCCTGCATGCCGCTGCTCGGGTTCCAGCCTAGCCGTCACGCTTAGCGTGCACATGACCTTCGCGTACGGGCGTCCGTGTCTGCCTTCACGCGCGGGCCGGCGGGTCAGCCCGCCAGTGGGGTCGCCAGATCGAACAGCTGGTTGGCGGGGCGCGGCAGGCCGTAGTGCTCGCGCAGTGTGCGCCCCGTGTACTCGGTGCGGAACAGTCCGCGCTCCTGGAGGATCGGCACCACCTGGTCCACGAAGGTCTCCAGGCCGGAGGGGAGCACGGCCGGCATGATGTTGAAACCGTCGGCCGCTCCCCTGTCGTACCAGTGCTCGATGGTGTCGGCCACCTGCACCGCCGTGCCCGCGAAGGTGCGGTGGCCGCGGCCGCCGCCCAGTCGTCCGATGAGCTGTCGTACCGTCAGCCGCTCGCGCCTGGCCAGCTCCACGACGAGGGTGTACCGGCTCTTCGCTCCCTCGATCTCGTCCTCGGTGGGGATGTCGTCGGGCAGCTCCTCGTCGAGTGCCAGGTCGTCCGGGGCGATCCGCAGCCGCTCCGCCAGCTGCCGCTTGGCGTAGTCGGGCACGATCAGCCGGTCCAGTTCGGCGTCCAGTTCCCGTGCCTGGGCCTCGGTGTCCCCGATGACCGGGACGATCCCCGGCAGGATGCGGATGCCCTCCGGATCGCGGCCCGCGGCCTGTGCGCGCCGCTTGACGTCCTGGTAGAAGGCGATGCCCTCCTCCAGGGTCTGCTGCGCGGTGAACACCGCCTCCGCGTAACGGGCGGCGAAGTCCTTGCCGTCCTCGCTGGAGCCCGCCTGCACCAGCAGCGGATAGCCCTGCGGCGGGCGCTGGACGTTCAGCGGTCCGTCGACGCGGAAGTACTCGCCACTGTGGTCGATCCGGCGTACCCGGTCCGCCAGCGCGTGCACCCCGCGCTCCTTGTCGGCCACCACCGCGTCGTCGGCCCAGCTGTCCCACAGTTTGGTCGACACCTCGACGAACTCGGCGGCCCTGCGGTACCGGTCGTGGTGGAGCGGGGTGTCGTCCAGGCCGAAGTTGCGGGCCGCGTCGGCGCCCGCGGTGGTGACGATGTTCCAGCCCGCCCGGCCACCGGAGACATGGTCGAGCGAGGCGAACCTGCGGGCCAGATTGTACGGCTCGTTGTAGCTGGTGGACGCGGTGGCGATGAGACCGATGTGCTCGGTGGCGCCGGCCAGCGCGGTGAGCAGGACGGTGGGCTCCAGCTTGGCCGACGGCCGCCTGCCGGGGTCGCCCATCAGGACGGGGCTGTCGGCGAGGAACACCGAGTCGAGTCTGCCGCGCTCGGCGATCCGGGCGAGGTTCTTGTAGTGCTCGATATCGGAGTCGGCGCGCGCCGGACTCTCGGCGAGCCGCCAGGACGCCTCGTGGTGGCCGGTGGACATCAGGAACGCGTTCAGGTGCAGCGGGGCGCGGCCGGGGGTGGCTCCGGGGTTGCGGTTGTGATTGCGGTCGCTGGGCATGGCGGGGTCGTCTCCTCAGGAGGTACGGGTGGGTACGGGGGCGTGCTCGGGGCTGGGACTGGGCCGGGGCGCGGACTGCGCTCAGGGCTACGACCCGGGCCGCGGCTCGGCCTCGGTGACGCCCAGCGCGGCCAGCAGGGTGTCGCGGTACTCCTGGAACCGGGGATCGCGCCGGGTCCTGGGCGCCGCGAGGCCGATCGTCAGGTCGAGCGAGATCCGGCCTTCGTCCAGGACCAGCACCCGGTCGGCGAGTTCGACCGCCTCGTCGACGTCATGGGTGACCAGCAGCACGGCCGGCCGGTGGCGTTCGTACAGCTCGCGCAGCAGTCCGTGCATCTTGATCCGGGTGAGGGCGTCCAGCGCCCCGAACGGCTCGTCGGCGAGGAGCAGTTCGGGATCGCGTACCAGGGCGCGGGCGAGTGCGGCCCGCTGCTGTTCCCCGCCGGAGAGTTCGTGCGGCCAGGACCGTTCGCGGCCCGCGAGGCCGACCTCGTCGAGCGCGGTCAGTCCGCGCTCCCGGGTGCCTGGGCCGCGTATCCCGAGCACCACGTTGTCCAGCAGGCGCAGCCAGGGCAGCAGCCGGGAGTCCTGGAACGAGAGCGACACGCGGTCGGGGACGTCGAGTCCGCCGGAGCCTTCGACCGCGTGGTCGAGGCGGGCCACGGCGCGCAGCAGCGTGGACTTGCCCGAGCCGCTGCGGCCGAGCAGAGCGGTGAACTCACCCTGGCCCAGGGTGAGATCGAGCCCGTGCAGGATGGTGCGGTCGCCGAAGCGGCGCACCAGGTTCGTCATCCGTACGGCCGGCCGTGTACCGGTCAGCCCGCCAGGGTGCGTCGCCATGACAGCGCCCTCCTTCCGATCGCCTGGACCAGGGCGTCCGAGACGAAGCCGAAGATCCCGTAGACGACGAGACCCACGATGATCACGTCGGACTGGGCGTACTGCTGGGCCTGGAACATCATGTAGCCGATTCCGCTCGTGGCGTTGATCTGCTCGACCACGATCAGGCCGAGCCAGGAGGCGGTCACCCCGAGCCGCAGCCCGACGAAGAAGCCGGGCAGCGAGCCGGGGCCGATCACCTTGCGGATGAACTGGAGGCGGCCGAGTCCGAGGGATTCCGCCAGCTCCACATACCTGCTGTCGATGCCGGTCAGTGCCGCGTACGTGTTGACGTACACGGTCACCGCGACACCGAGGGCGATGACGGTGACCTTCATCTGCTCACCGATGCCGAGCCAGAGGATCAGCAGCGGCAGCATCGCCAGCGAGGGGATGGCCCGCTTGATCTGGAGCGGGCCGTCGAGCAGATACTCCCCGGTGCGGCTCAGCCCCGCCGCCACCGCGAGGGCCGTACCGGACGCCACCCCGAAGAGGAGGCCGAGCCCGGCGCGCTGGAGCGAGATCAGTACGTTCGTCTGGAGCCGTCCGTCGGCGGCCAGGTCACCGGCGGTGGAGAGCACGGTGCCGGGGCCGGAGAGGATCCGCGGGTCGAGACAGCCGAGGGCCGACGCGGCCCACCAGACGGCGACCACCAGCACCGGACCGATCAGCCGGCCGAAGGGCAGGGCACGTCCGGGCCCCAGCCGCCTGCGGGCGGTGCGGCCGGCCTGCCGGGTCCGGGGCGGCAACTCCTGGACACCGGCCTCCGGGGGCACCGCCTCATCGACGCGGGCACCCGGGGGCGCCGCCTCATCGACGCGGGCATCCGCGGGCGCCGGCCCCTGGACGCGGGCGTCCGGCAGTACTTCGGTCATGATCCCTCCCGGTAGGCGGCGGGTACGGCCGCTGCCGCGATCCGCTCGAAGCGCCGGTCGAACAGCTTGGTGACGTCCTGCCGGGGCACGAAGCCGCCCGCGGCCATCAGGTCCGCGGTCTCCTGCTCCCAGGCGATCGCCCGGTCCCAGCGTGTGGTGAAGACCGGCCTGCCCAGGGAGGCGACGATGCGCTTGCCGTCCGCGGCCGTGACGCCCTGGTCCTTCACGTAGTACCGGTCGATCCACCGCCCGGGGTTCTCCCAGGCCCAGACCTGGCCGCGGGCCCACACCGGGATGAACTCGCGGACGGCAGCGGCCCTGGCCGGGTCGTCCAGCACCGCGTCGGGCGCCCAGAGAACGGTGAGCAGGTCGACCACGTCGGTGTGGACGTCCCGGGCGCCGTCCTTCGCGTACTGACCGAGGTACTTGGTGAGCGTGGGCTCCGCCAGCGGGGCCACATCCACCTGCCGGGACTGGAGCGCGGTGAGGAACTGGGTGCTGGGCAGGGGCACGAGCGTGACGTCGCTGTTGCGCAGCCCGGCCTTCTTCAACGCCCGCAGGACGACGACGCCCTGCGCCTGGCCCTGCGAGAAGCCGATCTTCTTGCCGCGGAAATCGGCGGCCGACCTGATCGGCGAGCCGGGGGCGGTGGCGAAGACGTACGAGGGGTGGTTGCGCTCCTGGACCGCGACGATCCGTGCGCCGACCCCGATCGCCGCGGCCTGGATCGGGGGAATTCCCGCATTGACCGCGAGGTCGATGGAGTGCGCCCTGAATCCCTGGATGATATCGGGGCCCGCATTCAGATTGGGCCAGTCGGAAACGGTGAACCGCAGTTCCTTTGTCAGCCCGGCCGGGGCCAGTTGCAGTTGTGTGGTGCGCACCGCCACCGAAAGTTTCGTTCCTGGCGGCGGGGCTCCTGACGGGAGCTTTCCGAGCGGTTTGTGGCCGGCTGTCGTGGTGGTCTGTGGAGCGCAGCCGGCGAGGCCGAGTGCCGCTCCGCCCAGGAGGGCGAGCAGGGACCTGCGGCCGACGGGCGCCGATGGCGGGGAAGAAGCTGACATGGTGATTCCTGATCAGTGGGCGGACCGCGTCACCGCGTACGGGGCAACGGGTTCAGAGCGAGAGGTAGTTGCCGTCGTGGAAGACCAGCGGGCTGCTGCCTTCGTCGAGCCAGGAGTCCTCGACCCGGGCCACCACGATCCGGTGGTCCCCGGCCGGCACGATCTGCTCGACGCCGATCCGCAGCCAGCCGGCCACCCCGCCGAGCACCGGCTCGCCGCCGGGCAGCCGCCGCCACTCGGTCGGCGCGGCGAATCTGTCGATGCCGCTTGTCGCGAACGTCCTGGCCAGCGACTCCTGTTCGGAGCCGAGGAAGTTGACGACGGCTGTCGTGGCACGCTCGATGTGCGGCCAGGACGAGGCGGTCACCGCGATGCCGAAGGACACCAGCGGAGGGTCGAGGGAGAGCGACGTGAGCGAGGTCGCGGTGAACCCGACCGGCCCCTTCCCGGAGTCGGCGGTGACGGCCACCACCCCGGCGGGATACCGGCGGAAGACCTGCCGGAACCGCTCGGGAGGGATGGCGGGCGCGGAGTACGAGGACGGTACGGGGTACGGAGCAGCGGTGACAGTCATGATCTCCCCAGGAGAAATGGGGCCGTCGGGCATGACGGATCGGCACGGCACACCCGGAGGCAGGAAAGCGAAAGGAACAAAGAGACAGCGCAAAGAGAGACAGCGCGGGGGCGGAACCACAGCAATTCCGCGCGCTCTTCAGCAGGCGTGGGCCGAACGCCCAGCGGCTATCGGGACACCCCGGCGTGGCGACAACAGAAAAGGCGGGCGAAGAGGCCGGCCGGCCCGACCGCGCAGCAGCAGCCGCATGCCCCACGGGACATGTACGGGGAAATCCGCTGCGATCCGGTCATGAATCCATCCTCGCGTCCTGTTTCCCGCCGGGTCAACAATGCAACGTTCTGAATTAATTCGGCCGCGCGCCGCCGGGGCTGGAGTCGGGTCAGCACACAGCGGTCACCGCGGGCCAGGGGCCGAGCGGGTCCGCGTACAGGGCGCCCAGCGCCACCGCACCGCCCGCGGTGGCCAGCACCGAACCGGTGAAACTGCCCGGCACGATGGCCTGTTCGGGGTCGTCGCAGACCAGGGAACGTGCGCCCGCCTCCGCCCGCAGGGCGGCCAGACACTCCGGCAGCCGGGCGGCCGCCGGTTCGACGACCACCAGGATCTCGGGGTCGAAGGTGTCGAGCAGCAGGGCCACAGCCCGGCCGACGTACCGGGCCCGCTGCCCGAAGAGCTCGCGTGCACGGGGTTCACCGGCCAGGGCGAGATCGAGCAGCTCCCTGAACGTCGGTACGCGCAGGCCCTGTTCGGCCGTCATGCCCAGCAGGGCGGACTCCGATGCCACCGAGTGAAGACAGCCGGGCCTGGCGCACACACAGGACATCGCGGCACCGGCCCGGCCGACCTGGCCATCCGGGCCGACCGGGCCGACCGGCAGATGCGCGACGCTCCCGGCCCCGGCGCGCGGCCCCAGATGGACCGTTCCCGCGGAGGTGAAGGCCGCGTCGATGACCGCGCCCACGAAGAGCAGGACCGCGCTGCTGCGGGTGGTCACCTGACCGAACATCTGCTCCGCGCGCGCCAACGCCCGTGCGTGGCTGTCGACATGGACCGGCAGCCCGGTGGCGGCGGCGAGGTACTCCCGTACGGGCACATCGCGCCAGCCCAGTTGGGGGTGGTGCACGATCGTCCCGGCCGCGGGGTCGACCCGGTTCCCGGTGGCCACCCCGAGTCCGAGCACCGTACGGCCGTCCGCGTGCGCGGCCACCAGCCCGGGCAGCCGCGCGGCCAGCGCGCTCAGCACCCGCCGGGGGTCCGTGTCCCGGTGCGGCTGCCGGTCCTCGGAGACGACCCGGCCCCGCAGGTCCATCAGGGAGAGCGTCGAGTGGGCCACGGCGATATGCGCACCGGCCACCAGGCACTGACCGGTGTCGATCTCCACCGGGATGTGCGGCCGCCCGAGACCGCGTGGCCCGGCCGTCTCGGCGGCCTCCCGGATCAGCCCACGTGCCAGCAGCTGTCTGGAGTGGCCGGTGACCGACGCGGGCGACAGCCCGGTGAGACGGGCCACGGTGGAGCGGGCGACGGGGCCGTGGTCGAGGATCGCGCCGAGCACCGCACCGGTGGCGGTGCCGGCCCGCCGCTGCGGGCCGGCGGCCGGTATGTCGGAGCGGCGGACGGGAGCGGTGCGACGGACAGGGACGGGGCGGCGGGCGGGAGCGGGCGTACGGTCCACGGATGGCATCCCGGTACTCGGTGGGGGTGGCACTCCAGCTGGGGCTCCGGTGCGGGAGCCCCACGGCAGACCGCGCCGACGGGGCCGCCGGCGGAGCGCTGCTTCTTCCAGGGGGCGCCGCGCCGTCCGGTGCAACCGGTGCGGGGAGGTGTCGTCAGCGGGCGGCGCCGTACAGACGGTGCGTTCAGGCCCGGTGACACGCAGCGGAGCACACACGCTTGAGGTCGACATGACCACGCGTCGTCAGGTGTGCGGAGGGCTGCATGGCGCGCAACGTATCCGGCACGGCCGAACCCGGTCAAACCATCGACCACATCATGGACAGCGGCCGACGAGCGGCTTTTCTTTTACGAGTAAAACACCTGCTAAGCTTTTACTATGCCGAAGCACGCCAGGAGACAACAGGCAGGGAGACGACAAGGGGGAGCGCGGCTCCCCCGGACCCGCCCGCTCCCCCTGCGGTCCACGCTCCAGCTGAGACGCCCCGTCGACATCTGGCACAAACCCGCGCTCAGCGCCGCGGTGGCGCTCGCCGTACCCGACGCGGTGCTCCTCACGCTCGGCCGGATGGACCTCGTCCTCTACACATCGGCCGGGGCCATGTGTGCCCTGTACGCACACGGTCTGCCGTACGCGGCGCGCGCCCGCACCCTGCTGTGGGTGGTGCTCGGCATGGTCGCGAGCCTCGGTGCCGCGCTGCTGTCCGCTTCGCTGGTCACCTCGCCCGTACTGCTGGTGCTGCTCGCCTCGCTGCTGGCCGCCCTCCACAAAACGGTCTGCGACGCGACCCGGATAGGGCCGCCCGGCAATCTGATCTTCACGTTCATCGCCGCGTCCGCCTTCTTCGTGCCCCAGCACCTGGGACAGGTGCCCTTCCATCTGGCGCTCGCGCTCGGCGGCGGAGCGGTGGCCTGGGCCGTCGGGATGGCTCCGGCGCTGGTGCGGCCGCACGGACCGGAGCGGATCGCCGTCGCCCGGGCCCTGGAGGCGGCCGCCGCGCTGTGGCGGGCCGAGCAGCAGGGCGGCCTCGCCGGCCGGCACGCCACCGCGACCGCCGTCCATGCCGCCCGGCGCACCCTCGCTCTGGTCCGGCCGGAAGTCCGGCCGGGCAGCGGCGATGAGCGGACCGCACCGGAACAGGCCGAATCGGAGCGGGCCGCACTGGAACGGCTGCTCGTCCACGCGGAGTCCGCGCTGGCCGCACCCGCCGCGCTCGCCGCACCCGGCGTACCCGTCACACCGGCGCCGGATCCGGACAGCGAAGGGCAGCGGTGCGCGGACCTGGCGCGCGTCCTGCGGCGCGGCCGGTCACTGCCCCCGGCCGTGCTCACCCCCGCCGACGACCGGATTCTCGCCCTCCGGCCGGGCCCTCCGCCGCCCGGCCGCGCCCCCGGGGTGCGCCAGGTGCTGGCACGGCTGCGTCCTGGGTCACCGCTGCTGCCCATCGGGGCGCGGGTGGCCGTCGGCTGTGCGCTCGCGGGCTGGGCCTCGCTCGCCGTCGGGGTGGGGCATCCGTACTGGGCCGTGGTCACCGCCGCCTCGCTCTTCCAGGCCAACACCACGCTCTCCTGGCAGCGGGCCGTGCAGCGCCTCATCGGCAACGTACTCGGCCTCGCCCTGTTCTTCGCGCTCCTGCCGCTGATCCACACCGGCCAACTCACCATGGTGGCGCTGGCGCTGGCCTTCCAGATCGGCGCGGAGGCCCTCATCACCCGCAACTACTGGCTGGGTTCGGTGTGCGTCACCCCGATGGCGCTGCTGCTGACCCAGCTCGGCGCCACCCTGCCCGCCCGCACCCTGATCGCGGACCGCGCGCTCGACACCCTGATGGGCGCGGCCCTGGGGCTGCTCTGCTGTCTGCTGGTCACCAACCGCCGGGCCACCGACCGTATCGAAGCGGCCCTGGCCCACGTCACGGCGACCGAGGCCGCCGCACGGCGCATCGTCGAACTGCGGGCCGTCCCCGACCACACGACCGGGTGGGCCCGGGACCGTCTGGCACTCGCGCTGGTGGAGCTGCACGAGGCCGCCGACGTCGCCGCCGGTGAGTGGTGGCAACGCGCCCTGCCCGCCGGACCGGTGGCCACCGCGGAACAGGACGGCCACCGCACCCTCGCCCTGCTGGTACGCCACACCGCGCCGTCCGCACCGGCCGCTTAGGGAGACGGCTCGCCCAGGGGGCAGAATCGACCCCGACCGAGAGCGAGGAGGGTGTACATGGCCGAGGACATCGTCGCGGGGGTGATCCGGCAATGGGAGCAGGTGCTGCCCGGGCTCGACACCGACCCGATGGCGGTGATCGGACGGCTCAACCGCTGCTCCGCACTGCTGCAGCAGGCCGCCGACGCACCGCTCCGGCGGGAAGGGCTCTCCCGGCCGGAATTCGACGTACTCGGCACCCTGCGCAGGGTGGACCGTGAGCTGACGCCGGGCCGGATCGCCCGCGAGACCTTCGCGTCGGGGGCCGCGGTGACCAAGCGCGTACGGCAGCTGGAGGAGCGGGGGCTCGTCGCCCGGCGCCCCGACGACCGCGACCGCCGTGTCTCGCACCTCTCCCTCACCGATGAGGGGCGCACGCTCCTCGACCGGCTGCTCCCCGTCCAGCTGCGGTACGAGGCGGCGCTGCTCGACGGGATCGACGCCCGGGGCCGGGCCGAGCTGTCCGATGCGCTGAGCGAACTGCTGGTGCTGCTGGAAGGGCGGCTGGGCAGCATCGTGGAGTGAGCCGGCACGTCGCACGCCCCGGCGCCCCGCCACCGGGACCGTTCACCGCGGCGCCGGGGCGGTTCACCGGGAAGCCGGGACCGTTCACCGCGGCGCCGGGGCCGTTCACCGGGGCGCCGGGGCACTCCGGTCGGGGCCGAGGTGTACGGGGAGTTCGAGCACCCCGTTCCCCACGAAGCCCGAGAGCCGGGGCAACTCCCCCTCGGGGACGGCCTGTTCGAGTTGGGGGAAGCGGGTGAAGAGCCGTTCCAGGGCGATGGTGGCCTCCAGCCGGGCCAGCGGAGCGCCCGGACAGACGTGCGGGCCGTGCCCGAAGGAGAGATGGCGGGCGTCCCGGGTGAGGTCGAACCGGTCGGCGTCGGGTCCGTGGGCGGCCGGGTCGCGGCCGGCCGCCGTGTATCCGGCCAGTACCGGGGTGCCGGGCTGGATCACCGTGCCACCGACGGTCAGTTCGCGGGTCGGGTAGCGGAACGGGAAGAAGCTGACCGGGCTGTCCCAGCGCAGCGTCTCCTCCACGGCGTCCAGCCAGGTGGCCCGGCCCGCCAGCACCAGGTCGAGCTGCTCCCGGTGGGCGCAGAGCGCCCGTACGGTGTTGACGATGAGGTTGAGCGTCGTCTCATGACCGGCCACGATCATCAGGAGCAGGGTGCCGGTCAGCTCCGGCTCGCTCAGCCGGTCGCCGTCCTCCTCACGGGCCGCGATCAGCGCGCTGGTGAGATCGTCGCCGGGCCGCTCGCGCCGCGCCGCCACGACCGCGGCCAGCACCGCGGCCATCTCCTGATTGGCTGCCACCACGTCCTCGGGTCCGATCCCGGTGGAGACCACCTGCTCGGAGAGGTGGTGCAGCCGCTCCCGGTGCTCGGGGCCGACACCGAGAAGCTCGCTGATGACGCCCATCGGGAGCGGCAGCGCGTAATGGCCGCGCAGATCGACCGTGCCGTCCCCGCCCGCCGCTGCCGCCGCACCAGCCGCTTCCGCCGCCCTGTCGAGCAGTCCGGCGGCCAGCGTCTCGATCCGCGGCCGCAGCGACTCCACCCGGCGGCCGGTGAACGCCCGGCTCACCAGGCGCCGCAGCCTGCGGTGGTCGGCGCCGTCGGCCGTGGTCATGGACCGTACGGTGGCGAACGTCCGCAACGGCCAGCCCTCCCCGATGCGCCCCTCGCGGAGCGCCGTGAAGTGCTGCGGCCCCTTGGCGACATCGGGGTGCGTGAGGAACTCCTTGAGCGTCGCGTGCCCGAGGACCGCCGCGCCGGCGACCTCGCCGGGAAGGACGACCGGGACCACCGCGCCACCGGCCAGCAGCCGCGCGTTGGCGGCGTGCGGGCAGCCGCCGGCCGGGTCCATCCGGTGCGGGGAGACAGGTGAGGTGTTCAACTCGGGACTCCTGACTGGGTCGGGCCGGCTGGATCCGGTGGGTCCTGACCGTCCCGCCGGCGAGCCGGCCGGAGCGGCGTGCGGCCGATCGTGCATGGACCGGCCGTTTCCGGGCACCAGCGGCAGGACAGGAACCCGAGACCCAAGGAACGTACGACAGTGAGCTACCTCTCCACCCCAGGTTCGCCGATATACGACCAGCTGGTCCAGGAGCAGGGCGACGTTCTCGCCGAGGCACGGAAACTCGCCGAGGAAGCCCTCCAGCAGGCGGACCCCGCGCAGTACTGGCAGGGCGCGCTGCCCCAGCGGCGCGCGTCGGAGAGAGTCCCGCAGGGCTGAGCCGTACACCGCTCTACACCGCCCCGCACCCCCGTACCGGGTCCGACTCGCCACCGTTCGGTTGCTTTTCGATCGTGTTGGCCCGGTGACGCAAAGTCTGAATCGGTTTGGTCACGACAGGCAACCCCACCGCCCTCACCACCGTTCTTGATGGGTAGCGATTTCCGGAGGGAAATCGCCGTTCGCACGAGACACGGAGTGAATGACGATGGTCCATCTTTCGGTTGTCGTACCGTGCTACAACGAGGCGGAGGTGATCGGTGACTTCCACACCGCCCTGGTCGCCGCCCTCGAACCGACCGGGGAGACATTCGAGATCTGCTACGTCGACGACGGCAGCGGTGACCGGACCCTGAACGAACTGCGCCGGCTGGCGGCCGACGACACACGGGTGCGCTACACCTCCTTCAGCCGCAACTTCGGCAAGGAGTCGGCGATGCTCGCCGGACTGCGGATGACCGCGGGTGACGCGGCCGTCCTGATGGACGCCGACCTCCAGCACCCGCCCACGCTCCTGCCGCGCATGCTCGATCTGCACCGGCACGGATACGACCAGGTCGTCGCCCAGCGCGACCGTACGGGCGAGGGCGCGCTGCGGACCGCACTCAGCCGCATGTACTACCGGCTCGTCCGGCGCTGCATGGACGTCGAAGTCATCGACGGCGCCGGTGATTTCCGGCTGCTGTCGCGCCGCGCCGTGGACAGTGTGCTGTCCCTCCCGGAGAGCAACCGCTTCTCCAAGGGGATCTTCTCCTGGATCGGTTTCGACACCGTCAGCTTCACCTACCAGAACGTCGAGCGAGCGGCAGGCGAGTCGAAGTGGGGCGGCCGCCATCTGCTCAACTACGGCATCGACGGGCTGCTCTCGTTCAACAGCAAGCCCCTGCGGCTGGCCATCCACACGGGCCTGTGCCTCTTCCTCTCCGCGCTCGTCTACGCGGCGTACATCATCGGGAACGTCGTGCTCGACGGGGTCGACACCCCCGGATACGCGACGCTGCTCACCGCTATCGTCGCGCTCAGCGGGATCCAGCTCGCCACCCTCGGCATCATCGGCGAGTACGTCGGGCGGATCTACCACGAGTCGAAGCGCAGGCCGCACTACGTGGTCAGCGAGACCGACAACAGGCCCAGGGACTTCTCGCCGCGCGCCCCGCTGGAGGCCGCGGGCCAGGTGCGGCCGACCTCATGAGCCCCGACGCGACGCGCCCCTCCCCCGCGCCCGCCCCTCCCCCGCAGGCCGGGCAGCCGGACAGCTCCCCGAAGCCGGCCGCGAAGGCCCGTACATTCGGGCAGTTCGTCACATTCGCGGCGATCGGGGTCGCCAACACCGCTGTCTACTACGCGGTGTTCGCCACGCTGAACCACTGGATGCCGTATCTGGCGGCCCATGTGCTGGGCTGGGCCGTGGGCATCACCGTGTCGTTCCTGCTCAACTCGTACATCACCTGCCGCACCCGCCCCACCTGGCGCGCGTTCGCCCGCTATCCGCTGTCCGGCCTGGTCAATGTCGTGGGCAGCGGAATCCTGCTCTATCTGGCGGTGAGCATGCTCGGGATGAACGAGGACATCGCCGCTGTCGCGGCCGGTGTCCTCGTCACTCCCGTCTCTTTCCTGCTGGCCCGCTGGGCCATCGACTCGGGCGCCGCGGCGCCCGCGCCCGGCGACGAACGGGTCAGGGCAGCCGCTTCGCGTGGGTGACGCGCTCCACGTGGTAGTAGTCGGCGACACAACTGGCGGGCCAGCCGTGCGGTTTCTTCCCGAACGGCTCCAGCATCTTCCCCACGTGGAGCGGCTTGTACGGCAGTACCTTCGCACCGGCCGCCGCCTGCTGCCGCATCCAGTGGTCCTGGCGGTCCCACCTCTCGGCCCTGACGTGCATCTGGTGGCCGAGGGTGTGCAGCGGCGGGGCGAGCGAGACGCAGACCCCGGCGCAGACGACCCCCGCGGCGGCCGTCAGGGCCAGCGCACCGGCCGGGCGCAGCCTGATCGCGCGCCCCAGCAGCGCGCCGATGCCGACGAGCAGCACGACGTACAGCAGCAGATAGTCGTTCCAGGTCCGCTGAGTGGTCAGGACGTGCTTCCCGAACACCGGGTACGTGATGACGGTGCACAGGAAGCCGGAGACCAGGAAGGCCAGCAGCCCGACGCCTGCGATGAGGAACGGGCGGCACGGCAGCAGGACGTCCTGCTTCTGCCGGCGCGCCACCAGCCCGAGCACCAGCCCGGCCGCGACCGCGCCCAGGTACTGCCAGGTCGTCAGGACCGTCCAGAGGATGTGGGCGTACAGGTGCAGCGAGGCGGAGAGCGAGTGGGGGGCCAGCATCGAGGTGCCGGCGCCGAACTTCTCCCGCCGCTCGCGGGAGCCCGGTGACGTCACCAGGAGCAGGACGCCGATGGCCACCCCGGCCATCGTGGCGAGCGCCCAGCGGCGGACGAAGCCCCGTGCGCCGACGGTGAAGACCTGCCCGGCGAAGAGCACGACGCCCGCGAGGACCACCATGACCACCACCGAGGTCTCCTCGGACAGCGTCCCCAGGAAGGTGCCCGCGAACAGGGCGACGACGAGGGCGGCGATCCTGCTCCGGGGGCCGCGGGCGAGCAGCGCAGGGATGACGGCGGCGCAGGCCAGCACGGGCGCCACGGTGTGCGAGACGGAGGCCGCCGGCCAGAAGAACGTCTTGTACGTGTTGGTGGTGGCGAGCAGGAAGACCACGGCGCTGACGGAGGCCACCAGGAGCGGCACGCCGCGCGGCACGGTGAGCCGGCAGGCCCGGACGGCCAGGGCGGCCACCGCCCAAAGCAGCCCCACCATCACTACACCGCTGACCAGTCCGAACCACTGGTGTCCCGGGACCCCGGGCTCGGCGTAGAGGCCGACGAGCCAGCCGTTGGCGATCCGGCCGTTGTCGTGGAAGTAGAACTTGCCGGTGAGCCCGGAGATGCCGTGGTCGCGTACGTACGGCAGGAAGCACCACTCGTCGGCGCTGGGCCGCACATACTGCCCGTACCATGCCGCGGCGGCGAGCAGGCCGAGCGGCACCAGGGAGAGGACGAGCGCCCAGGATCTGGCCAGTTCCCGGAGCGGGCCTTCACGTCCGGGGCCTCTCGACGTCCGGTCTCCGTCGCCCGGTTGCCTGGGGACGGTGACGCTCGATGCGTCGACGGCCATGTGCACCACTGCCTCTCGGGGGATATTGCCGGTCGGCCCCGAAGACGTGATTCGATGCCCGCACGTTCCATCCCGTACCCCCTCAGGACACCTAATTGCCCCGATCGGGTGAAGCCGGGCAGTGCGTCTCCCCCGAGCACGCACTGCCCGGAGGCATCAGGCGACGGAGCCTATCCGGCCGGCGGGCGCCGTCGAGCCGTCGTGGTGGATGGGGGTGTGCGCGCCGGTGAGCGGGACGCCGGTGCCGCCGCGCCGGTGGGCGATGATCTCCGCGCCGATCGAGAGGGCGGTCTCCTCGGGGGTCCTGGCGCCGAGGTCGAGGCCGATGGGCGAGCGCAGGCGGGCCAGTTCGATCTCGGTGACGCCGACGTCGCGGAGCCGGGCGTTCCGGTCGATGTGGGTACGGCGTGAGCCCATCGCGCCCACATAGGCGACCGGCAGGGTGAGGGCCAGTTTCAGCAGCGGCACATCGAACTTGGCGTCGTGCGTGAGGACGCAGAGCGCCGTCCTGCTGTCGACCTCGGTGGACTCCAGATAGCGGTGCGGCCAGTCGACGACGATCTCGTCGGCGTCCGGGAAGCGGGTGGCGGTCGCGAAGACCGGGCGCGCGTCGCAGACAGTGACCCGGTAGCCGAGCAGTTTCCCGACGCTGACCAGGGCCGAAGCGAAATCGATCGCGCCGAAGACGATCATCCGGGGCGGCGGCACACTCGCCTCGACCAGCAGGGTCAGCGGGCGGCCGCAGCGGGAGCCGTCCTCGCCGATCGTGACGGTCTCGGTGCGGCCCGCGTCCAGCAGGGCGAGCGCTTCGGCGACGGCGGTGCGGTCCAGCTCGCGGTGGCCGCCGAGCGTCCCTTCGTACGAACCGTCGGTGTGGACCAGTACGGCGCGGCCGAGCAGGTCGTCGGGGCCTTCGGTGACGCGGGCGACGGCTGCCGACGTGCCCTCGGCGGCAGCGGCCAGCGCGGCCATGTACGTCTGCCGCGAGGGTGCGTCGGCGCGGAGCGGGGTGATCAGTATGTCGATGACTCCGCCGCAGGTCAGACCCACGGCGAAGGCATCCTCGTCGCTGTAGCCGAAGCGTTCGACAACAGGGCGGCCCGTTTCCAGGGACTCTTGGCACAGTTCGTAGACCGCCCCTTCCACACAGCCGCCGGAGACCGACCCGATCGCCGTGCCTTCGGTGTCCACCGCCAGTGCGGCTCCCGGGCGGCGCGGCGCGCTTCCACCGACCGCCACCACGGTGGCGACGGCGAATTCGCGTCCCTGCTCGACCCACCGGTTCAGTTCTTCGGCGATGTCCAGCATGTCGGTCTCCTCACGGATGTGTGAAAGGGGGCGGGCGTCAGCTGACGCCCAGCCAGCTCTCAATGGGATGGAGGGCGAAGTAAGCGAGGAACACTGCGGTGAGTACCCACATCAGCCAGCCGATCTCCCGGAACTTGCCCTGGACGGCCTTGATGAGGACGTGGGAGATGACGCCGGCCGCGATGCCCACGGTGATGGAGTAGGCGAACGGCATCAGAACGGTGGTCAGGAACACCGGGATGGAGGTGGCCTGGTCGTTCCAGTCGATGTGCTTGGCGTTGGTCAGCATCATCGAGCCGATGACGACCAGCGCCGCGGACGCGACCTGGGTGGGGATGAGCTGGGCGAGCGGGGTGAAGACCAGGCAGAGCGCGAAGCCCAGGCCGGTGACGACGCTGGCGAGGCCGGTGCGCGCACCGTCACCGACACCCGCGGTGGACTCGACGAAGACCGTCTGGCCCGAAGCTCCGGCGAGCCCGCCGACGATGCCGCCGGCACCGTCGATGGTCAGGGCCTTGTTGAGGCCCGGCATCTTCCCGTCCTTGTCGACGAGGTTGGCCTGCTGGCCGACACCGATGATCGTGCCGATCGCGTCGAAGAATCCGGCGAGTACGAGGGTGAAGACGATGACGCCGACGGTGATACCGCCGACATGGCCGATACCGCTGAACGAAACACTGCCGAAGAGGCCGAAGTCAGGTGCGCTGACGGGCGAGCCGTGGAGCGCGGGGGCGTTGAGTCCCCAGTCCTTCTGGGAGAGCCCGGCGACCTGGTGGACGATCGCCGCGAAGACGGTGCCGCCGACGATGCCGATCAGGATCGCGCCCGGGACCTTGCGGACCTGGAGTGCGAAGATCAGCAGGAGGGTGACGGCGAAGCAGACCACCGGCCAGCCGGTGAGCATGTCGCTGGTGCCCAACTGGAGCGGCTTCGCTCCGGTGACGCCGCCGGGGCCCTTCATCCCGGTGACGAAACCGGCCTGGATCAGGCCGATGAGGCAGACGAAGAGGCCGATTCCCATGGTGATGGCGTGCTTCAGCGCCAGTGGGATGGCGTTCATGATGAGTTCGCGCAGGCCGGTGACGACCAGCAGCACGATGATGGCGCCGTAGATGAGACACATCGCCATCGCGTTGCCCCAGGTCATCTCCGGAGCGACCTGGTACGCCATCACGGCGGAGACGCCGAGCCCCGCCGCGAGAGCCAGCGGCACATTGCCGATGAAGCCCATCACCAGGGTGGTGACGGCCGCCGCCAGCGCGGTGGCGGTGGTGATCTGGCCGCCGTTGAGATGGTGGCCCGTGACATCGGCCCCGGAGAGGATCACCGGGTTGAGGAGGATGATGTAGGCCATCGCCATGAAGGTGGTGATGCCGCCGCGCACCTCCGTCGCGACTGTGGAGCCTCTCTTCGTTATGTGAAAGTACCGGTCCAGCCAGGACCGTCCGGACGGCTGGCGCGTGCCTGCGCCGGCGTCTTCCGGGACGGTCTCCGGCTCAAGGGACTGCTGGGTCATGGTGCCTACTCCCAAGGTTCAAAGGGGCACCCGCCTGGAGATTGGAGACGCGGGATTTGGGATGTTGCGTGGGCTGCACGACCCGGGGGACGGCCCGAGACGAACTGAGTACTGCACTGTGTGGGGACTGTGGGGGCAAGGACCGCGAGCGGGGCGGTACTGGGGGCTCCGGGCGGCGCGCGCTGGGAAGTTGTGACGTTCCTAGGAGGCACAGCGCCGCCCGGAGAGCTGGGGGACGGTCAGGTGGCCGTGAGGTGCTCCGGCCTGATCGGTGTCCGGTTCAGTTCGAGCCCGGTCGCGTTGCGGATCGCCGCGAGTACGGCCGGGGTGGAGGACAGGGTCGGGGCCTCGCCGATACCGCGCAGACCGTACGGCGCGTGCTCATCGGCCAGTTCGAGTACGTCGACCGGGATCGTCGGGGTGTCGAGGATCGTCGGGATCAGGTAGTCGGTGAAGGACGGGTTGCGCACCTTCGCGGTCTTCGGGTCGACGATGATCTCCTCCATCACCGCGACGCCCAGGCCCTGGGTCGTACCGCCCTGGATCTGGCCGACGACGGAGAGCGGGTTGAGCGCCTTGCCGACGTCCTGCGCCACGGCGAGTTCGATGACCTTGACCAGGCCCAGCTCGGTGTCGACCTCGACGACCGCGCGGTGCGCGGCGAACGAGTACTGGACGTGGCCGTCGCCCTGCCCGGTCACCAGGTCGAAGGCGACCGTGGGACGGTGGCGCCATTCCAGCTCCAGGTCGACCGCCTCGTCCTCCAGGACGTCGACCAGGTCGGCCAGGACCTCGCCGCCGTCGGTGACGACCTTGCCGCCCTCCAGGAGGAGTTCGGCCGTGGCCCAGGCCGGGTGGTACGTACCGAGCTTGACCCGGCCGATCTCCAGGACCTTCTCGCGTACCGCCTCGGCCGCGTTCTTCACCGCGCCGCCGGTCATGTACGTCTGCCGGGAGGCGGACGTCGAACCGGCCGAGCCGACCTGGGTGTCGGCCGGGTGGATCGTCACCTGGTTGACGCCGAGTTCGGTGCGGACGATCTGCGCGTGGACGGTGACGCCGCCCTGGCCGACCTCGGCCATCGCGGTGTGCACGGTCGCGACGGGCTCGCCGTTGATGATCTCCATCCGCACCCGGGCGGTGGAGTAGTCGTCGAAGCCCTCGGAGAAACCGACGTTCTTGAGGCCGACCGCGTACCCGACCCCGCGTACGACGCCCTCGCCGTGCGTGGTGTTGGAGAGCCCGCCGGGCAGGGCGCGGACGTCCGCGTCCTCGCCGGCCGAGAGCCACTGCTGCTCGGGCGGCAGCGGACGCGACTTGACCAGCCGCAGCAGCTCGGCGACGGGCGCCGGTGAGTCACACACCTGGCCCGTCGGCAGCAGCGTGCCCTGCTCCATGGCGTTGAGCCGGCGGAACTCCACCGGGTCCATGTCCAGCTTCGCCGCGAGCTTGTCCATCTGCGCCTCGTACGCGAAGCACGCCTGGACCGCGCCGAAGCCGCGCATGGCGCCGCAGGGCGGGTTGTTGGTGTAGAGCGCCAGGGCCTCGATGTCGACGTCGTCGATGACGTACGGACCGACGGCGAGCGAGGAGGCGTTGCCGACGACGGCCGGGGACGCGGACGCGTAGGCGCCGCCGTCCAGCACGATCCGGCACTTCATGTGGGTGAGCTTGCCGTCCTTGGTGGCCCCGTGCTCGTAGTGGAGCCTCGCCGGGTGGCGGTGGACGTGGCCGAAGAAGGACTCGAACCGGTTGTAGACGATCTTGACCGGCTTGCCGGTGCGGAGCGCCAGCAGGCAGGCGTGGATCTGCATCGACAGGTCCTCGCGGCCGCCGAACGCGCCGCCGACGCCGGACAGCGTCATCCGGACCTTGTCCTCGGGCAGGCCGAGTACGGGCGCGATCTGCCGGAGGTCCGAGTGCAGCCACTGGGTGGCGACGTACAGGTCGACACCGCCGTCCTCCCCGGGCACCGCGAGGCCGGACTCGGGGCCGAGGAACGCCTGGTCCTGCATGCCGAAGTAGTAGTCGCCGGTGACGACGACGTCGGCGCGCTGCGCGGCCCCGTCGGCGTCGCCGCGGATGATCGGCTGGCGGTGCACGATGTTCGGGTGCGGGACGTGGCCGATGTGGTGGTCGTCGCGGCCCTCGTGGACGAGCAGCGCGTCCGGGCCGGTCGCCGACGCCTCGTCGGTGATGACGGGCAGCTCCGCGTACTCGATCTTGATCTTGGCCGCGGCACGGCGCGCCGTCTCCGGGTGGTCGGCGGCGACGAGGGCCACCGGCTCACCGTGGTGGCGGACCTTCCCGTGGGCGAGAACCGGCGTGTCCTGGATCTCCAGGCCGTAGTTCTTCACCTCGGTGGGCAGGTCGTCGTAGGTGAGCACCGAGTAGACGCCGGAGGTCGCGAGCGCCTCCGAGACGTCGATCGACTTGATCTCGGCGTGCGCGGTGGTGGAGCGGAGCGTGAAGCCCCAGAGCATGTCCTCGTGCCACATGTCGGACGAGTAGGCGAACTCGCCGGTGACCTTGAGGGTGCCGTCGGGGCGGAGCGTGGACTCGCCGATACCGCCCTTGGTCTTCGAACCCTGCTGGATATTGGTGGGTGAACCAGTGACGCCCATGATCAGACCGTCTCTTCCTGGCGAGCGGCCGCGAGGCGGACCGCGTCGAGGATCTTCTCGTAACCGGTGCAGCGGCAGAGGTTGCCGGAGAGCGCCTCGCGGATGTCCGCGTCGGACGGCGAGTCGTTCTGCTCCAGCAGTTCGTCGGCGGCGACCAGCAGACCCGGGGTGCAGAAGCCGCACTGCACGGCGCCCGCGTCGATGAACGCCTGCTGGATCGGGGAGAGTTCGCGGGCCTCGCCGGTGGCGCCGTCGGCCGGCTTGGACTGCCAGCGCTTGGCGGCGTCCAGGCTGGTGCCGCAGTCGGACGAGGCGCAGCCGGTGCCGGGGTGGGCGCCGTCGCGGTGCTTGGCGTAGTCGGCCAGGCCCTCGACCGTGACGACCTCGCGGCCCTCGGCCTGGCCGGCGGCGACCAGGCAGGAGCAGACCGGGACACCGTCGAGGCGCACGGTGCAGGAGCCGCACTCGCCCTGCTCGCAGGCGTTCTTGGAACCGGGCAGGCCCATGCGCTCACGGAGCACGTAGAGCAGGCTCTCGCCCTCCCAGACGTCGTCGGCCTCCTGCGGACGGCCGTTGACCGTGAAGTTCACGCGCATTATGCGACTCCCTCTGTGCTGCGGCCGTTGCCGCGGTACGACTCCCAGGTCCAGCCGAGCGTGCGGCGGGCCATGATGCCGACGGCGTGGCGGCGGTAGCTGGCCGTGCCGCGGACATCGTCGATCGGGTTCGCGGCACCGGAGACCAGCTCGGCGAACTGCTTGGCGATCGACGGGGTGATGATCTTTCCGTTGTCCCAGAAGCCGCCCTCTTCGAGCGCCGCGTTCAGGAAGTCCTCGGCCGCCTTCGCCCGGATCGGGGTGGGGGCGGCCGAGCCGATGCCGGTGCGCACGGTCCGGGTCTCGGGGTGCAGCGCGATCCCGAAGGCGCACACCGCGATGACCATGGCGTTGCGGGTGCCGACCTTGGAGTACTGCTGCGGGCCGTCGGCCTTCTTGAAGTGGACCGACTTGATGAGCTCGTCGGGTTCGAGCGCATTGCGCTTCACCCCGGTGTAGAAGTCGTCGATGGGGATCAGGCGGGAGCCGCGCACGGACTCGGCCTCGACCTGGCAGCCGGCGGCGAGCAGCGCCGGGTGGGCGTCACCGGCGGGCGACGCGGTGCCGAGGTTGCCGCCGACACCGCCGCGGTTGCGGATCTGCGGGGAGGCGACGGTGTGCGAGGCGAGCGCGAGACCGGGCAGCTCCGTGCGCAGGTTCTCCATGATCCTCGCGTACGGAACGGACGCGCCCAGCTGGACGGTCTCCTCGCCGACGTGCCACTCGCTGAGGAGGCCGATGCGGTTCAGATCCAGGAGGTACTGGGGCCGGCGGTGGTCGAAGTTGATCTCCACCATGATGTCGGTACCACCGGCGATCGGCACAGCCGTGGGGTGCTCGGCCTTGGCGGCGAGCGCCTCCTCCCAGCTGGCGGGGCGAAGGAAGTCCATGAAGCGGCTCTCTTCTTCTCATTCGGGTTGTTCGCTGGGGCCCGGGACGGCCGGCCCTCGACTGGACGTTCATCTGCTGTTAACGCTTGACGGCACAAGTACACAAGCCGGGCCGCGCGGGGTGCAGTCACCGAAACCATGAAGGAGTTGGCTGGTGACCTTGGTCGTCTTGTATGTTCGAACGAAAGACGGAGTTCAGGTACCTCTCGGCTTTCCTCGGGAAACGACAAGTTCCGCCGACCGGCTGCACCGGAACGGCGGACGACATGGATCGGCGGCGACGAGATGCGGCTGCGCGCACTGCTGGACACGGACGCACTGGGCCTGCGGCTGCTCGGCGGTGAGGATGAGCTGGACCGCACGGTCCGCGGTGTGATGACGACGGATCTGCGCGATCCGAGCCGGTACCTCACCGGTGGTGAACTGGTCCTCACGGGGCTCGCCTGGCGGCGCACCGCAGAGGACTCCGAGCCGTTCGTACGAATCCTGGCGAGCGCCGGGGTCGTGGGCCTGGCCGCGGGCGAGGCGGAGCTGGGGGCCATCCCGGACGACCTGGTGGCAGCCTGTGAGCGTCACCGGCTGCCGATCTTCGCGGTGGAGGAGTCGGTCGCCTTCGCGGTCGTCACCGAGTACGTGGTGCGCCAGGTCTCGGGCGAGCGGGCCGGGGACCTGGCCGCGGTCGTGGACCGGCACCGCAGGCTGATGACGTCGGGCCCCGCGGGCGGTGGCCCGGACGTGGTGCTCGATCTGCTGACCACCGATCTCGATCTGCACGCGTGGGTGCTCTCGCCCACCGGACGCCAGATCGCCGGGGCGGGCGCCCCGCTGCCGGAAGGCGCCGGGGCCGTGCTCGCGGCCGGGCACCTCGCCGCGACCAGGACCGGCCGCCGCGGCCCGCACCGGATCACGGTGGGCTCCACCTCGTACTCGCTGTTCCCGGTGCGGGGCGGCGGGCGCGGTGTGGCATCCGGGCTGCGCGATGTGCGCGAGACCGTGCTCTCCGACTGGCTGCTCGCCGTCGAGGCGGACGCGAGCGACTGGCCCGCCGCCCGGCTCGATCTGCTCCAGGGCGTGACCCAGCTGATCGCGGTCGAGCGCGACCGGCGCGACGCGGCCCGCACCGTACGGCGCAGGCTCGCCCAGGAAGTGCTCGAACTCGTCCAGACGGGTGCGCCGCCCGCCGAGATCGCGGCCCGGCTGCGGGTGGCGGCGCCGGTGCTGATGCCGGGGATCGGGTCGGCCCCGCGCTGGCAGGTGGTCGTCGCCCGGGTGGACTGGGAGCAGCAGGAGGGCCCGGTGATCGACGCGGGTCCTGTGGCCCAGTCCCTGCTGGAGGAGATCCTCGTCGAGCAGGCGCTGCCGGGCGGCGGCGGTCCCGGTTCGTCCGACCGGATCGCGGTGGCCCACACGGGTGACGAGGCCATCGCGCTCGTTCCGCTGCCGCCGCTCACCCAGGGGGCCGGTGACGACGGTACGGAGCAGGGCCCGGACGCCGGGCTGCACGCCGACGAGCTGCTCACCTCCGTACGCGAACCGCTCACGGCCGGGCTCGCCGACGACGGGCGGCTGACGCTCGGGGTCTCCGCTTCGGTGCACTCCGCCGAGGGGCTGCGCGGCGCCCTGGAAGAGGCCAGGCACGCCCGGCGGGTGGCGGCGGCCCGTCCCGGCCGGGTCTGCGCGGCCGGCCACCACGAGCTCGCCTCGCATGTGCTGCTGCTGCCGTTCGTCCCCGACGACGTGCGCCGGGCGTTCACCGCCAGGCTGCTCGACCCGCTGCGGGACTACGACAGGCGGCACCGGGCGGAGCTGATCCCGACGCTGGAGGCGTTCCTCGACTGCGACGGTTCGTGGACCCGCTGCGCGACCCGGCTCCACCTGCACGTCAACACACTGCGCTACCGCGTCGGCCGGATCGAGCAGTTGACGGGACGTGATCTCTCGCGCCTGGAGGACAAGCTCGATTTCTTCCTGGCCCTGCGGATGAGCTGACGCGCCGGGCCCCGGCGGGGGTCCGCGCGGACCGGCAAGATTGTGAATTGATTCACCCGACCCCTTGGCCCGGCGTGCCAATCCGTGCTGAGATGCGCCCAGACTCAACAGCTCAATGGTGCGCTCGGGGAGGGCAATGTGGCCTATACCGCCATGTCTGGTTACGGAACGACACCTGATGACGATCCTCCACTCCAGACCGCGGTATGGCGGCTGCGCTCGCGCGGCTGCTGGGCGGACGCGGCCGCCCTGCTGGAACCGCACGCGAAGCACGACGCCGAAGCGGCCCTGCACCGGGCCGCGCTGCTGATCGAGCGGTGTCTCTACACGGAGCAGGGCTGGACGGACGCGGAGGACGCCCTGCGGACGGCCGAGGCGCTCGCCCGCGGCGACGAGGCACGCGGTGCCGCCGCCTGCGAACGCGGCCAGCTCGGCTACGCGTCCACGCTCCTGGGCATAAGGGACCGGGCCGACGAGGCACGGGCCGCGATGGGCAGGGCGGCCGCGCTGATCGCGCCCGGCTCGCCCGGCCGGCCGCTGCTGGACTTCCGCCGCGGGCTGATCGCCCAGAACCTCGCCGACTCGGCCCAGTCGGCGCGCGCCGCCTACCGCCGGGCCCACGCGGGCGCCACGGCACACGGCCAGACGCTGCTGCTCTCCTTCACCTGGCGCCATCTGGCCTCGCTCGCCCTGCGCGAGGGCGAACTCGCCGAGGCGAAGCACGGCTTCACCGAGTCCTTGCGGATACGGGAGGAGCTGGGCTATCTCGTCGGCACGGCCCCGGCACTCGCCGCGCTGGCCGACGCGGAGCCGGAACCGGAGGCGACCAGGCTGCGGGCCGAGGCGGCCCGGCTGTTCCGGCTGCTCGACGGCGTACCGACCTGGCTTGCGGCGCAGCTCACCCCACCGGCCGCGGCGGTGTGAGCCGCGGGACAGGGGTACGGGAGCACCGGTGTGCGCCGCCGGAGTACGGGAGCGCCGTCGGCGGCACTCGGCCGGGTTCTCCCGCCGCCGGGCGCTCCGTCAGCTCGGCCGGGCTGTGTCAGCCCGGCGATCCCGTGAAGTGCTCCCGTACGAGCGACTGGACGACCGCGAGGTCGCGTGCGATCAGGGCGTCCAGCAGGGCCGTGTGCTCCGAGGCGTCGGCCAGGAGGTCGGCGCGCCGGGTGACGGGCGCGCTCACCAGCGGCCACTGGGCCTTGCGGTGCAGGTCGTCGGCGACGGCGACCAGCTGCTGGTTCCCGGAGAGCCCGAGCACCGCCCCGTGGAAAGCGCGGTCGGACTCGGCGTAGCGGGCACGGTCACCGACCGCGGCGGCGGAGACCGTGGCATCGGCGAGCGGCCGCAGCCCGGCCCAGCGGCCCGCCGGGACGGTGCGCGCCAGCCGCAGCATCACCGGGACCTCGATCAGGGCGCGCACCTCGGCCAGTTCGGCGAGTTCCCGTGCGCTCCGCTCGGCGACCCGGAAGCCCCGGTTCGGCACGACCTCGACCGCGCCCTCGACCGCCAGCTGCTGCATGGCCTCACGTACCGGGGTGGCGGAGACACCGAAGCGCTCACCGAGCACCGGACCCGAGTAGACCTCGCCTGGAACCAGCTCGCCGTCGACCAGGGCGGTGCGCAGCGCGTCGAGTACCTGGCCGCGCACCGAGTGGCGGCGTACCGGCTTCGCCCCGGCGGGCGCGGGCAGACCGGGCACCGGCCGTACGGCGGGGGCGGCCGGTGCGCAGCGGCTGTGCTCACCACCGGACGGACCAGTCGCCTCGCCCCGATCCGACCGATCCGAGCGCTCGGGGCTGCGGGCGGGATCGGGGATCCGGGCCGGGCCGGGCGGGTACGCGGGCACGGACGGCTGCACCACGTCGCGTGCTCTGCCCTGTTCCACCTGGGTCCTCCTCCGGCGTCCTGTTCAGCACGATAGGCGGACCGGGCCGCAGTTCAAACATCGATCGGATCGGATAAGGTAAGGCTTACCTGCAAACGATCGCGATTCGGTGGTCCCTGCATGACTGTCTCCACCCTGCTGCGCTCCCCCGTCACCGCCGCCTACGAGCGGCTGGCCGAGGTGTTCCCCAGTCTGTCCGTCACCGAGTCGGCGGACGCTCCCGCCCCGTCCGGCGGCGGCTGGGTGACCGCGGCCGGCCTGGCGGCGGGCGGCGCCGACCTCGACGCCTTCCTCGACTGGGACAGTGCCCAGGTGCTGCGCGACTACGGGCAGCACGCCAGGTCCGACGTCATCGCCGGCTTCGGCTTCCACCGGTACGCCTGGCCCGCCTGTCTGCTGATCACCGTCCCGTGGTTCCTGCACCGCAGGGTGCCGAGGCTGCCGGTCGGCTCCGTCGCCTTCCAGCGCACTCTGGGCCGGATGGCCGTGAGAACCGGTGCTTTCGCCTGCCTGCCGGACGACCCGGCCGCCGGTGAGCCCGGGGCGTATGTGGTGGCGGACGAGGACGCGCTGCGCGCCGAGGTGCGGGCGGCCGTGGCCGAGCATCTGGAACCGGTGCTGGACGGCTTCGGGCCGCGGATGCGCCGCGGCAGGCGGGCCCTGTGGGGGATGGCGACGGACGAGATCGTCGAGGGCCTCTGGTACGTCGCCCATCTGCTCGGCGACGAGGCGCGCGGGGTGGCGGAGCTGGAGCTGCTGCTGCCGGGCACGACCGCCCCGTACGTCGGCACCGCGGGCTTCCGCGAACTGGCCGGGCCGCAGGGCAGGACGCTGCCGACCCGCGACCGGGCGAGCTGCTGCCTCTTCTACACCGTGCGCCCCGGGGACACCTGCGTCACCTGTCCCCGCACCTGCGATGCCGACCGAGTCGCCCGGCTCAGCGCCGACACCCCTCCTTCGGCTGACTGAATTCGAACCCAACACGGCTCATACGCAAGGCAGTTCGATCAGATCGCCCCTATCCGGTGCTCCCCGCACTCCGTTGGCGTGCTCTTGTCCCGAAACGCTCTGGGCGCCCCGGGATCTGGGCCAATATTGCGGCCGCAATGCACTGACGCGATGCAAGGGACACCGCATGCGACTGACCGACATATCTCTGGACTGGCTGCTTCCCGGTGGCGTGATGATCGCGGGGGTCCTGGTCGCGGTGGCGGTGCTCGTGCGCGGCAGGCGCTCCGCCGACAAGGGTTCGGCCGACGACACCTGGGAGCGCAGCGAGGAACGCAGACGGCACAAGGAGGCGGTGTACGGCACCGCCTCGTATCTGCTGCTGTTCTGCTGCGCGGCGGTCGCCGCCGCGCTGTCCTTCCACGGGCTGGTTGGCTTCGGCCGGCAGAACCTCAACCTCACGGGCGGCTGGGAGTACCTGGTTCCGTTCGGCCTCGACGGCGCCGCCATGTTCTGTTCCGTGCTGGCGGTACGGGAGGCGAGCCACGGTGACGCGGCGCTCGGCTCGCGCCTGCTGGTGTGGACGTTCGCCGGGGCCGCCGCCTGGTTCAACTGGGTGCACGCGCCGCGCGGTCTGGCCCACGCGGGCGCCCCGCAGTTCTTCGCGGGGATGTCGCTCTCGGCCGCGGTGCTGTTCGACCGCGCGCTGAAGCAGACCAGGGTGGCCGCGCTGCGCGAGCAGGGGCTCGTGCCCCGGCCGCTGCCGCAGATCCGGATCGTACGGTGGCTGCGGGCCCCCCGGGAGACCTTCGGCGCCTGGTCGCTGATGCTCCTGGAGGGCGTACGGACACTGGACGAGGCGGTCGACGAGGTCCGCGACGACCGGCGCAAGAGGGAACAGGACCGGCTCCGGAAGCGGGAGCACGAGAAGCTGGAGCGGGCTCACCTCAAGGCGATCAACCGGCAGCACCGGTCGCTGGGGCGCGGCCGGGCCGGCCGTCAGGTGGAGGCGGCGGCCGCACCCCCGGCCGTCGGCGCGGCGAAAGCGGTATCGGAGCCTGCCATACCCGAGCCAGGACAGCTGCCCTTACGCTCCAGGCCCTCCCTGCAGGCCGTGACGAGCCCTGACTCCGACCGGGCCACACCGGGAACCGATGCCACGACCGTCGACCTCACCGCCGAGGACGACACCCAGACGCTCCCCCGCCTCGACTCCCTGGAGCAGAAACTGAAGGATCTCGAACAGCAATTCGGCTGAGTGGCCGACGGCTCGGCCCAGCGGCCCGGAGGCGGTCAGGTGTGGTTCACACCTGACCGCCTTCGAGTTCGAACCAGACCGACTTGCCCACCTCGTGCGTCCGCACCCCCCAGGCGTCCGCCAGCGCCTGCACCAGGGCGAGCCCCCGGCCGTGCGTACTCTCGTCGGACGCCCGGTAGGGCTCAGGCTGCCCGTCCGTGAAGTCCCGCACCTCCACCCGGAGTCCGGCCGGGCCGACCCCGGCCGTGACGACCGCTCCCCGGTCCGTGTGGATCAGCGCGTTCGTCACCAGCTCGCTGGTGAGCAGCTCGGCCACATCGGCGCTGCTCTGACTCCCGCACCGCCGCAGCAGCTCCCTCAGCCCGTGCCGTACGTCCTTCACCGCCGGCAGATCCCCCCGGCCCAGTCTCCGGCGGAGCCGCCCGCTCCGGCGCCCCCCTGGCGTGCCGGAGCCCTGGCCGCGCCGGTCAGGTGCGGTACTCATGCCACTATGACGCCCCGTCATATCCCCCGCCTGCAAGTCGTGGTGCTCTGTGGTGGTGCTCTGCCGTGTCCGAACGGCCTCACGGAATGCATGCCCGGCAGGCGGGTGCTCACGCATGGCGGGCGGGTGCCGTGCGCTCCGCCGGGGAAGGCAAGCGGGGAACGTCACGCCGAGCCGATTCCGTAGGAGCCGCGATGCACGACGACCGATCGCTGGTCGAGGGCCGCCTGGAGCGGGCCCTCAACCAGTTCATCCGCCCCGCTCAGTACACCGACCGGGTGGCGCTCACCCTGTCCGTCTGGCACGTGCCGGGTGAGCCGGTGCCCGTGGCGGACGCGCTGCGCGGCACGTACGAACCCTTCGCGGCGGGGACGCAGTGGGGCCGGCCCTGGTCGACCAGCTGGTTCCGGCTGGCGGGCGCCGTCCCGGACGCCTGGGCGGGCCGCCGGGTCGAGGCCGTGATCGATCCGGGGTTCACCGGTGACGGCCCGGGGTTCCAGGCCGAGGGGATGGTCTACGACGCCGATGGCGTGCCGGTCAAGGGCATCCATCCGCGCAACCGCCATGTGCCCGTCGCGGCCCCCGCCGCGGGCGGCGAGCAGGTGCGGCTGCTCCTGGAGGCCGCCGCCAACCCGGCCGTACTGCGGCACGGTTTCGAGCCGACTCCGCTGGGCGATGTGCTGACCGCGGGCGACGACCCCGTCTACCGCTTCGCATCCGCGGATCTCGCCGTGCTCAACGAGGACGTCTGGCAGCTGGTCATCGATATCGAGGTGCTCTCCGAGCTGATGCGGGAGCTGCCCACCGACCGGAGCAGGCACCACGAGATCCTGCGCGCCCTTGAGGACATGCTGGACGCGCTGGACCTGCACGATGTGCCGGGCACGGCGGCGGCCGGGCGGGCGGCGCTCGCCCCCGCGCTGGCCAGGCCCGCCGACGCGGGCGCGCACCGGATCTCGGCCACCGGCCACGCCCATATCGACTCGGCCTGGCTGTGGCCGCTGCGCGAGACCGTACGGAAGGCGTCGCGTACCTTCGCCAATGTGACCGCGCTGGCCGCCGACTACCCGGAGCTTGTCTTCGCCTGCTCGCAGGCCCAGCAGTACGCCTGGGTCAAGGAGCACCAGCCGCACATCTGGCAGCGCATCAAGAAGGCGGTGGCGGACGGCAACTGGGCGCCGGTCGGCTCCATGTGGGTCGAGTCCGACGCCAATATGCCGGGCGGCGAGGCGCTGGCCCGGCAGATCGTGCACGGCAGGCGGTTCTTCGCCGAGGAGCTGGGTGTCGAGACCGAGGAGATCTGGCTGCCGGACTCCTTCGGCTACACGGCGGCCTTCCCGCAGCTGGCGAAGCTCGCGGGGATCAGGTGGTTCCTCACCCAGAAGCTGTCCTGGAACCAGGCGAACCGGATGCCGCACCACTCCTTCTGGTGGGAGGGCATCGACGGGACCCGGGTCTTCACCCACTTCCCGCCCGTCGACACCTACAACTCACAGCTGCACGGCACCGAACTGGCCCATGCCGAGCGGAACTTCGCCGACAAGGGCCGGGCGACCCGCTCCCTGGTGCCGTTCGGCTGGGGCGACGGCGGGGGCGGTCCGACCCGCGAGATGCTGGAGAAGGCGCGCAGGCTCCGGGACCTGGAGGGCTCACCGCGCGTGGAGATCGAGCGGCCGTCGGCGTTCTTCGCTGCGGCCGAGGAGGAGTACGGGCGGCAGGCGCCGGTCTGGTCGGGCGAGCTCTATCTGGAGCTGCACCGCGCCACGTACACCACCCAGGCGAAGACCAAGCAGGGCAACCGGCGCAGCGAACACCTGCTGCGGGAGGCCGAGTTGTGGGCGACGGCCGCCGCGCTCCGGTCGGGGGCGTACGCCTATCCCCACGACGAGCTGGACCGCATCTGGAAGACCGTGCTGCTGCACCAGTTCCACGACATCCTGCCGGGGTCGTCGATCGCCTGGGTGCACCGGGAGGCGCGGGAGACCTATGCGGGGGTACGGGAGGAGCTGGAGGCGATCATCGCCGGGGCGCTCGCAGCGCTGGAACTCGGCCCTGACGTGCGGCCGTTGAGCGAGACCCATACCCCCGGGGCGGTGCTCAACGCGTCACCGTACGGGCGCCGCGAGGTCGTGCGCACCGACCGCCACGGCGGCACGGCGGACGGCGCCCTCGCCTTCGCCGAGGTACCGCCGCTCGGGTCCGCGCCGCTCGGCGGCACGGCGCCCGGCGCCGCCGTCACGGTGGCCGTGGACGGCCCGGAGACCGTGCTCGACAACGGGCTGCTGCGGGCCACGGTGGACGCGGACGGGCTGCTGTCCTCGGTGCGCGACCTGACGGCGGGCCGCGAGGTCCTGGCGCCCGGGAGCCGCGGCAATCTGCTCCAGCTGCACCCCGACCACCCCAACCAGTGGGACGCCTGGGACATCGACCGGCACTACCGGCGCAGCCGCACCGATCTCACCGACGCCGATTCGGTGGAGGTCGTCGCCGAGGGGCCGCTGCGGGCCGCGGTGCGGGTCGTGCGGACCTTCGGGGCCTCCCGTATCACTCAGGAACTGCGGCTGGACGCCGAGAGCCCGCGCCTCGACATCGTCGCCGAGGTGGACTGGCAGGAGTCCGAGAAGGTGCTCAAGGCGGCCTTCCCGCTCGATGTGCACGCCGAACGGTCGACGGCCGAGATCCAGTTCGGCCATGTGCACCGCGCCACGCACACCAACACCAGCTGGGACGCGGCCCGTTTCGAGATCTGCGCGCACCGCTGGCTGCGGGTCGCCGAACCGGGGTACGGGGTCGCGGTGCTCAACGACTCGACGTACGGCCACGATGTGACCCGGGCGGAGCACCGGGACGGCCTGGGCACGACCGTACGGCTGACGCTGCTGCGCGCGCCGCACAGCCCGGACCCGGAGGCGGATCTGGGCACCCACCGGTTCAGCTACGCGCTGTACCCCGGCGCCGGGGTGACCGACGCCGTACGGGAGGGGCTCGCGCTCAATCTGCCGCTGCGGACGGCGGACGCGCCGGCGCTCGCGCCGCTGGTGACCACGGACCATCCGGCCGTGACGGTGGAGTCGGTGAAGCTCGCGGAGGACCGGGGCGGTGATGTGGTGGTGCGGCTGTACGAGTCGGCGGGCGGCCGCGCGGACGCCACGGTCGGGTTCGGCTTTCCGGTGGAGCGGGCCGAGGTCACCGACCTGCTGGAGCGGCCGCTGCGCGAGGTGACGGCCGACGGGGACAGGCTCGCGGTGACGCTGCGGCCCTTCCAGATCCTGACCCTGCGGCTGCGCCCGGCCTGAGCGGGGCCGGTCGCGTACGGCCGGGCGCGTACGGTGCTGCTCAGGCGGGGCGCGTAGGGCCGGGCGCGACCGGTTACGGCCGGGGCATGTTCCGCAGGTTGGAGCGGGCCATCTGCACCATCCGGCCCACCCCGCCGTCCAGCACGATCTTGGACGCGGAGAGCGCGAAGCCGCTGACCATGTCCGCGCTGATCCGCGGCGGGATGGAGAGCGCGTTGGGGTCGGTGACCACGTCGACCAGGGCCGGCCCCTTGTGCTTGAAGGCGTCCGCGAGCGCCCCGGCCAGCTGTTTCGGCTTCTCCACGCGGACGCCGTAGGCCCCTGCGGCCCGTGCGATGGCCGCGAAGTCGGAGTGCTGGTGGGTGGTGCCGTACGCGGGCAGGCCGCCGACCATCATCTCCAGCTCGACCATGCCGAGTGCGGAGTTGTTGAAGACGACGACCTTCACCGGCAGGTCGTACTGCACGAGAGTCAGGAAGTCGCCCATCAGCATCGAGAAGCCGCCGTCGCCGGACATCGCGACGACCTGCCGGTTCCGGTCGGTGAACTGGGCGCCGATGGCCTGCGGCAGGGCGTTGGCCATCGAACCGTGGCTGAAGGAACCGATCACCCGGCGGCGGCCGTTGGGCGTCAGGTAGCGGGCCGCCCACACGTTGTTCATCCCGGTGTCCACGGTGAACACGGCGTCCCCGTCGGCCACTTCGTCCAGGACGGACGCCACGTACTCGGGGTGGATCGGGGTGTGCTTCTCGACCTTGCGGGTGTACGCCTTGACGACCCCTTCGAGGGCGTCGGCGTGCTTCTTCAGCATCTTGTCGAGGAACTTGCGGCTGGTCTTCGCCTTCACCCTCGGGGTCAGCGCCAGCAGCGTCTCGCGCACATCGCCCCAGACGGCCAGGTCCAGCTTGGTGCGGCGGCCGAGGTGCTCGGGGCGGATGTCGACCTGGGCGATCTTCACGTCGTCGGGCAGGAAGGCGTTGTAAGGGAAGTCGGTGCCGAGCAGGAGCAGCAGATCGCACTCGTGCGTGGCCTCGTAGGCGGCTCCGTAGCCGAGGAGCCCGCTCATGCCGACGTCGTAGGGGTTGTCGTACTGGATCCACTCCTTGCCGCGCAGCGCGTGGCCCACCGGGGACTTGACCCGCTCGGCGAACTCCATCACCTCGGCGTGCGCCCCCGCCGTGCCGGCGCCGCAGAAGAGCGTGACCCGGTCCGCCTCGTCGATCAGCCGGGCCAGCTTCTCGATCTCCGCCTCGCCGGGGCGCACGGAGGGGCGCGAGGTGACCAGCGCGCTCTCGCCGGTCCGGTCCGGGGCCTGGGCCCCCGCGATGTCGCCGGGGAGCGTGACCACGCTGACACCGCTCTGGCCGATGGCGTGCTGGATGGCGGTCTGGAGCAGCCGCGGCATCTGCTGCGGGCTGGAGATCATCTCGCTGTAGTGGCTGCACTCCTGGAACAGCCGGTCGGGATGGGTCTCCTGGAAGTAGCCGAGGCCGATCTCGCCCGAGGGGATGTGCGAGGCCAGGGCGAGGACCGGCGCCATGGACCGGTGGGCGTCGAACAAGCCGTTGATCAGATGCAGATTCCCGGGGCCGCAGGATCCGGCACAGGCCGCGAGCTTCCCGCTGACCTGTGCCTCGGCGCCTGCCGCGAAGGCGGCGGTCTCCTCGTGCTTGACCTGGATCCAGTCGATGGACGCGTTGCGCCGGATGGCGTCGACGACGGGGTTCAGGCTGTCGCCGACGACTCCGTACAGGCGCTCCACACCCGCGCGGACGAGGATGTCGACGAACTGCTCCGCAACGTTCTGTTTGGCCATGCCTCCATCAACCCATGGGCGCCGGGGGCGCGCCTGCGCTGTTACGCCTTCTCAGCCCTCTCCTCCCCTCCGCCTTCTCGGCCCTCCCTCTGCCGATCGGCCCAGCCGGTGGTGGTCAGCTCTCCCAGACCGCTGCGGCGGTGCGGTCGTCGGCGTACCCCTTGACACGCACCTGGGCGTCGGCCAGGAATTCGGCGAGCCCCGGCGGCTCGGTGGGCGACCAGCGTGCGGCCAGTTCACCGGAGAGCGCCGGCTCGCCGCGCAGCGGTTCGGCGAGGCCCGCGCTGCACAGCAGCAGGGTGTCGCCCGGCCTGGCCACCGACGCACGGAAGCGGAACGGCTCGGTGGGCGACGGCGCGGGCGCCGGGGCCGCCGAGGACGGAGGCTCGGGAGGGTACGTCCCGGAGGGGTGGACTTCGGAGGGGTACGTCCTGGAGGTGTGGACCTCGGAGCGGTGGACGTCGGAGGGGTGGACTTCGGAGGGGTGGACTTCGGAGGGCGCCGAGCCGAAGCCGAGCACGGCCTCCCCCACGGTGTCGGCGGGGCCGGGCTCCGCGGGCTCCATGTCCTGCCAGGCGCCGTCCCGGAGACGGAAGAGCCCGCCTCTGCCGACGCCGAAGAAGACCCTGGTACGGCACTCGGGGTCCCCGGAGAGCAGCAGACAGCGCAGGGACGCCGTGTACTCGTGGGGTTCCAGGCCCAGTTCGGCGGCGCGGGCCCGCAGCTTGCCGAAGCCGCGGCCGGTGAGGCGGTGCAGCCCGGACTTGAGGTCCTCCCTGCGGCCCGCCCTGATGTCCTCGGAGAGCCGCAGCCTGCTGCGTCCGACGGCCCCGCCGATCCACCGGCAGGCATCGGCCGCCGCGAGGTGCGCGCTGTGCGAGGCGCGGGCGCCGCTGGCCACGGCAACCAGGACGAGCGCGCTGTCGCCGCTGCCGAACCGGGCGGTGAGCAGGGCGTCCCTGCGGGGCTCGCCCCGGTACCGCGCGGAGTCCCCGCGTACGGAGGTGGCGCGCACGGTGTACGAGCCGTACCGGGCGCCGTCGAGGACGGTGTCGGCGACGAGCTCGTCGAGGGCGTCGGGGTTCGCGTCCTGGAGGGCCGTGGGCTCGGCGTCGTAGGTGGGCGGCCCATCACCCACATGGGCGACACCGGGGCGCGGCGCGGGTGCCTTCGGCGCGGCTGTGGCCTCCGGAGGCGGCGGGGTCTCGGGCAGCCGTCCAGCTTGCGGCGGCGCAGGTTCGGGGGGTGGGGCGGCCTCGGGCGGTGGGGCGGGTTCCGGTAGCGGGGCGGTCGCGGGCCGCCACGCAGGCTCCGGGGGCGGTGCAGCCTCCGGCGATGGCGCAGGTTCCGGCAGCGCAGGCTCCGGTAGCGGGGCGGTCGCGGGCGGCGGCACGGTCTCGGGCCGCCACGCAGGCTCCGGGGGCGGTGCAGCCTCCGGCGATGGCGCAGGTTCCGGCAGCGCAGGCTCCGGTAGCGGGGCGGTCGCGGGCGGCGGCACGGTCTCGGGCCGCCACGCAGGCTCCGGGGGCGGTGCAGCCTCCGGCGATGGCGCAGGTTCCGGCAGCGCAGGCTCCGGTAGCGGGGCGGTCGCGGGCGGCGGCACGGTCTCGGGCCGCCACGCAGGCTCCTGCGGGGGCGCGGCCTCCGGCGGCAGTGGTTCGGGCTGCCCTGTGGGCTGCGGTGGCCGCGCAGGTGCAGGCGCGGTGCCGGGCGGGGCACCGCTTCTCCCCCGCTGGAACGGGAACGTACGGGAAGGCAGTACGCCGTCCTCAGGCGGCTCCCACGGCGCCCGGCCCTCCGCCCCGGCCACCGGCCACGCCACACGCGCGGGCCCCGCCGCGGACGGATCAGCCGCAGACGGATCAGTTCCCGGCGGATCAGTTCCCGGCGGATCAGTTCCGGGCGGATCGGCCGCAGACGGCAAGTGCCCTTCCGTACCCGGTGGTTCGGGTCCGTCCGCGCCAGGAACCGCGCCCCGCGCGGCGCCCACCGCCCCCGCCGCGGAGACGAAACGGTCGTCCAGGGTGTCGCCCTTGTCGGCGGTCGCCCGGTCCTCTGCGCTCTCGTCGTACAGCCGGCCCCACCAGTCGTCGGCGGTGGCGGGCTTCTCCCCCTGCTGACTCATGCCCCTATTGTCCACCGATGGGGTGGTCCCGGTACAGAGCACGCGAAAATGCCCGTTGGGCCGCACCGCCCCCCACGGGGGTGCGGCCCAACGGAGTTGCGGAACGGGCGCCGCAAACCGCCCGATACGGTCAACCGGGCGCGGCGGTGAGCCGGGTTCTGTTACACCAGTTCGATCACCCTGGCAGAAACCGGAGTTGAGCGGCGATGATGTGCCATGGCGGAAACCCGCCGTGACTCAAAACCGCCACCGGATCGAGGTTCCCTTGCTCGGCGTCATAGGTCTGGACGACGTTCAGGAGTCGGCGTACCGCTCACTCGTCGCGCTGGGCGCGGCCGATGTGGCCGACCTGGCGCACCGGCTCCAGCTCCCCGAGGCCGATACGGAACGCGCCCTGCGCCGCCTCGAACGGCACGGTCTGGCCGCCCAGTCGTCCGCCAGGACCGGCCGCTGGGTGGCCGCGCCGCCGGGTGTCGCGCTCGGCGCGCTGCTCACCCAGCACCGCCACGAGCTGGAACAGGCCGAACTGGCGGCGGCGTTGCTGGTCGAGGAGTTCCGGGCGGAGGCGAGGGAGCCGGCCGTACTCGACCTGGTGGAGGTGGTCACCGGGGCGAACGCGGTGTCCCAGCGCTTCCTCCAGCTCCAGCTGGGCGCGACGGACGAGGTGTGCGCGCTGGTGACGGGCGGCGATCCGATCGCGGTGTCCGGCGTTGACAACGATGCCGAGGAGCGGGCGGCGACCCGCGGGGTCGCCTACCGGGTGGTGCTGGAGCGGGTCGTCCTGGAGGCGCCCGGCGGGATCGCGGCGCTGGCCGAGGCGATGGGCCGCAAGGAACAGGTACGGGTCGTCGACCGGGTGCCGACGAAGCTGGTGATCGCGGACCGGAGCCTGGCGATGGTGCCGCTGACCGGCCGGGGCGCACAGCCTTCCGCGCTCGTCGTCCATGGGAGCGGACTCCTGGAGTCGCTGCGCGGGCTGTTCGAAGCGGTCTGGCGGGAGGCGCTGCCCCTGCGGCTGGGGCACGGCGGAGAGGTCGCCGAGGAGGGCGAACCCGGGCCCGATGCCACGGATCTGCAGATCCTCTCGCTGCTGCTGGCCGGGATGACGGACGCGAGCGTCGCCAAGCAGCTGGAGCTCGGGCTGCGCACGGTGCAGCGGAGGGTGAAGGGCCTGATGGAGCTGACCGGGGTCAGCACACGGCTGCAGCTCGGCTGGCACGCGTACGAGAAGGGATGGGTCGCCCGGGACCCCGCCCGGAACACCGCCACCCTGAGCACAGCAGCCCTGAATGCCGCCGCCACCCCGGGCACGGCAGCTCTGAATACAGCCGCCCCGAGCACAGCCGCCCCCACGAGCACCGCCTCCCAGGGCACGCCCGGCCGGAGCACACCGGCCGGGACCGTCGAGGGAAGCGGCTGACGGCCCCCGGCGTCCGCGCCCGGCACACCCGCCGAGCGCCCACCGCCCGATCCGCACACCCAGCGGCCCCAGCGGCCCGAGCACCCACACCGGATCCGCGCGTCCAGGAACAGGGCGCACCCGGCGCACCCGGCGCACCCGGCGCACCCGGCGACCCAGCCGGCCCACGCGGCTCCGGTGGCCGGAGGTCCGATGCCGTGCTGCGGGAGACGGTCGCTTCCTGCACGCTTGGCAGATGAGTCTGTGGCAGCTCGTCGCGGTCGGCCTGGTGATGCTGCTCGGCCTGGTGGGGGTACTGGTTCCCGGTGTGCCGGGGCCGGCGATCGTGTGGGCCGCCGTCGCCTGGTGGGCGCTGACCGACACCACCGGGCTGGCCTGGGGCATCCTGGCCGGCGCCACGGCTCTGCTGCTGCTGAACCAGGCCCTCCGCCCGCTGCTGCCCACCCGCCGCCCGCGTGAGTCCGGGGCGCCGCGCAGGACGGTCCACATCGGCGGGGCCGCGGGCATCGTGGGGTTCTTCATCGTGCCCGTGCTCGGCGGTATCGCCGGTTTCATCGGAGGGATCTTCGGGGCGGAATGGGCACGGCTCGGCGGCCACCGGGCCGGCTGGGCATCCACCCGCACGGTCATGCGGGCCATCGGCACGGCGGTGCTGGTCGAGCTGACCGCCTGCCTGACCGTCACCGGAGCCTGGCTCGGCGCCCTCATCTGGGGGTAACGCCGCCCCGGTACAGCAATGCCCGCAACGCCCGCAATACATAGGAGCTCTCACGACTCCCTCCCTACTCATTGACGCACCACAGCGCCATGTCTACCTTTCTCCGAGGGATAGCTCGGATGAATTCATGGGTTACGAGCCGCCGGGAGGCGTCATGGCCGCTGCACCTGAACCACCGGAACGACGCACCGTTCTCGCCACCGGCACCGCCATCGGCGGCGCCCTGCTCACCGGGGGCCTGGCCGCCGTACCCGCACAGGCCGCCCCCGAAGAGAGCCGGGCGGCATCACCCCGGCTCGCTCCGGTCGCCGTTCAGTCATCGGATGACAGCTGGAAGGCGATCCTGGACGACGCCGACCTCGTCTGGCAGCAGATGCCGAAGACCTGGTACGAGGGCCCGTACCTCGGCAACGGCTACCTCGGTTCCGGCATCTACGCCGAGCCCGGCCGGAACGCGGTCCGCTTCAACGTCCAGCACTCCGAGGTCACCGACCACCGCCCCGAGTTCGGCTCGCTCTTCGGCCTGGCCCGGCTGCCCATCGGCTACTTCACGCTGGAACCGGCCGGCACCATCACCGGCATCGACTGGCGGCTGGGGCTGCGCGACGCCGAGCTGACCGGCACCCTGACCACCGACCGCGGCACCCTCACCCTGCGCGCCCTCGTCCACAACTCGCTCTCCGTATTGGCCGTCGAGGTCACCCCGAGCGAGGGCGAGAAGGACTTCCGCTGGGTCTTCCACCCGGCCGAAGCCATCAGCCCGCGCGCGGCCTCGAAGCCGCTCCCCGACGGCTACACGGCCAACCCGCCCGCCGTGACCGAGCAGCACAGCGGGGTGACGACCGCCGTGCAGCCGCTCCTCGCGGGCGGCCAGCATGTGACCGCGTGGCAGGAGCGCACCCACGGCGCGCACGGCACTCCGAGCACCCGGCGCACCCTGTACGCCACCGTGGCGCACTCCCACCCGAAGAACACCGCACGCGACCGCGCCGTACGGCTGATCCGCACCGTGGCACCGGTCCCCGTCGACGTCCACGCACCGTCCCACCGCGCCTGGTGGCACCGCTACTACCGCAAGAGCTTCGTCTCGGTACCCGACGCGCGCATCCAGCGCTTCTACTGGATCCAGCTCTACAAGGTCGCGTCCGCCGCCCGCGCCGACGCCCCCGTCATGGCGACATCAGGGCCCTGGCTGGAAGAGACGCCCTGGCCCAACACCTGGTGGAATCTCAACGTCCAGCTGGAGTACTGGCTGATCCACGGCTCGAACCATCTGGAACTCGACGCGGTGACAAGGGCGTTGGGAGAGTTCCGGGGGAACCTCTCGAACCAGCTGGCGGCGCCGTACCGGAAGGACTCCGCAGGCATCCCCCGCACCACCGACCCCCAGCTGGTCAACGGCGCGGCCGTCGCCAACGGCGGTTACGGCGTGGGCATCCCCGGCGAGGACCCGCCCACACCCGAGGTCGGCAACCTCACCTGGGCGCTGCACAACGTCTGGCTGAGCTACCGCCACACCATGGACGAGCGGATCCTGCGCGACACGCTCTTCCCGCTGCTGCGCAAGGCCGTCAACTACTACCTGCACTTCCTGACCCCGGGCAAGGACGGCAAGCTGCATCTGCCGGCCACCTTCTCGCCCGAGTACGGGGTCAACGCCCCGGACACCAACTACGACCTGATGCTGCTGCGCTGGGGCTGCCGCACCCTGGTCGACTCGGCCACCGTCCTGGGCATCAAGGACCCGCTCAAGGAGCGCTGGCAGGAGGTACTGGCCAAGCTGGTGCCCTACCCGGTCGACGAGAACGGCTTCATGATCGGCGCGGGTGTCCCCTTCGCGATGTCCCACCGCCACTACTCGCATCTCCTCGCGGTCTACCCGCTGTACGAGCTGACCGGCCGCACTCCGGACGAACGCGCGCTGATCGAGAAGTCACTGGCCCACTGGGTCGGCTTCGAAGGGGCCCTCCAGGGCTATACGTTCACCGGCGCCGTCTCGATGTCCGCGCTGCTCGGCAAGGGCGAGGACGCGCTGAAGTACCTCGGTGAGCTGATGGCCCGCTTCATCCAGGCCAACACCATGTACAAGGAGTCGGGCCCGGTCATCGAGACACCGCTGTCCGCGGCGCAGTCGCTGCACGACATGCTCTGCCAGTCGTGGGGTGGTGTGCTCAGGGTGTTCCCCGCGGTCCCGGCGGCCTGGCGCGACCTCGTGCTGCACGACTTCCGTACTCAGGGGGCGTTCCTGCTCAGCGCGGTACGGGAGAAGGGGGTGACCCGCTGGGTCAGGGTGACCAGTGAGGCGGGCGCACCGTGCGCCGTACGCCATGGGATCCCGGGCCGCATCGACGTACGCGACGGCCACGGGCGCAAGGTGCGGTACGAGGACGCGGCCGACGCCACCGTCACCCTCGCGCTCCGCAGGGGCGAGTCCGCGCTCATCACCGCCGCGGGTGACCGGCCCGACCTGACGGTGCGGCCGGTCGCGCCCAACGAACAGGCCGCCCGCTGGGGGCTGCCCGGGTAACGCCACGGGCGAGCGGGCCGTGCCGCCGCTGCGGTGGCGGGGCCGGCGCGCGATGCTGGGCACATGAGTGAATTCACCGATGCCGAACGCGCGTATCTCGCCACCCAGCGGCTGGGGCGGCTGGCCACCGTCGACCCCAGGGGCCAGCCGCAGGCCAATCCGGTCGGCTTCTATCCGCAGGAGGACGGGACGATCCTGATCGGGGGCTACGCCCTGGGCACGACCAAGAAGTGGCGCAACCTGGAGGCCAATCCGAAGGTGGCGCTGGTCGTGGACGATGTGGTGAGCGTGCAGCCGTGGCAGGTGCGCGGGGTGGACATCAGGGGTGAGGCCGAGCTGCTGACCGGACCGCACGAGCTGGGCCCGCACTTCAGCAACGAGCTGATCCGCATCCACCCCGCGAAGATCCACAGCTGGGGTCTGGAGTGACGCGGTGAGCCACTCCCCCGGTGCTCACTGCTGATCGAGCCAGATGTGCCGCAGCGCGTACGAGCGCCAGGGCCGCCACATCTCCGAGCCGGGCTCACCGGCGAGCGTCACATCGGGGTCTCCCAGCGCCCGCATCCGGATCAGCGCGGCGGCCGGCGGGGTCATCCCGGGCAGCGCGAGGAGCGCCTGTTCGGTCTCGTCACGGTCGGCTCCCGGGTCGAGGCGTACGCCGGACACGGCGCCCAGCGACGGCTCGTCGGTGAGGAGTTCGTCCGGTGCCGGGAAGAGGTGGGTGAGGCCGCCGCAGGGCCGGTCGAGCGGCGTGCCGTAGCGCTCGACCAGCCACTGCGACTTCTCCCGCCCGGCCAGCGCCCGTACCGCGTACTCCTCGGGCCCCGCCGTACCGGGCGAGCGCAGCCCCGGGCGGCGCGCGACGAGCGGTGCGAGACGCGGGTCGGCGGAGAGGCGCTCGTCGATGGCGTACGGATCGGCGTCGAGGTCGAAGAGGCGGCGCAGCCGCTGTACCGCGGTGGTCAGGTCCCGCAGGTCGGTGAGGTGGATCCGCGCCTCCAGCCAGCGCCCGGCCGACCGCTCGCCGACCGCGGCGATACCCGCGCCGTACGGCAGCCGCAGGGTGCGCCGGTAGGTACGGGAGCCGGGCTTGCCGAGCACCTCCTCGGTCCGCGGGATCGCCTCCCGCGCCAGCAGGTCGAAGACCTCCCGTGCCGCGTAGGGGCCGCGGTGGGCGAGGCGCAGCGGGATACCGGCGGCCGTCCCCGGGGCGGCGCCCGGCACGGTGGTGGCGGCCTCGGCCCGCAGCTCGCTCGGGGTGCGGGCGTAGATCTGCCGGATGGTGTCGTTGAACTGACGGACGCTGGCGAACCCGGCGGCGAACGCGATCTCCGTGATGGGCAGCACGGTGGTCTGGAGCAGGACGCGGGCGGTGTGCGAGCGCTGTGCACGGGCCAGGGCGACCGGACCGGCGCCGACCTCGGCGGTCAGCTGCCGCTGGACCTGCCGGGTGCTGTACCCGAGCCGTACCGCGAGGCCCGGCACACCCTCGCGGTCGACCACCCCGTCGCCGATCAGACGCATGGCGCGGCCGACGACGTCGGCGCGTACGTTCCAGGCGGCCGACCCGGGCACGGCGTCCGGCCGGCAGCGGCGGCAGGCGCGGAAGCCGCCGCCCTGGGCCGCCGCCGCTGTCGGATAGAAACAGACGTTCCGGCGCTTGGGGGTCACCGCCGGGCAGCTGGGCCGGCAGTAGATCCCGGTGGTGCGCACGGCGAAGAAGAACTCTCCGTCGAAGCGCGCGTCGCGGCTGCTCACCGCCTCGTACCTGGTCTCTTCATCCATCACGGAGTCCAGTGTGCCCCGGCGCCCACCCTCCGGCTGGCGGAAATCGGACAGCGCAACCGGGGGTGGGGTGGGTGCCCGGGGTGGGGCGGGGAGGTGGGCCCGGGCCCCAGGGAGGACGGGGGCCGGGACCCGGAGCAAGGGCCCAGCTGCCGGCCCCGCCCCCGGCCCGGTCAGGGCTTGCGGATCTTGCCGCGCTTGGCCTCCATGTTGGCCCGGCCCTCCGCCCCCTTCAGCTTCCAGTCCCGCCGGATCTCGGCGCGCATCCGGGCGTCGGTCCTCGCGAGGATCCGCTGGTTCTCCCTGAGCAGCTTGCGGTAGCTCTCCAGGCGGCGGACCGGCAGTGAGCCGTCGTCGATGGCCGCGAGCACCGCGCAGCCAGGTTCGGTGTCATGGGCGCAGTCGTGGAAACGGCACTGCCCGGCGAGCGCGTCGATCTCGGCGAAGACCTGGCTGACCCCGCTCGACGCGTCCCAGAGCCCGACACCGCGGAGCCCCGGAGTGTCGATGAGGACGCCTCCGCCGGGCAGGAGGAGCAGGTTGCGGGTGGTGGTGGTGTGCCGGCCCTTGCCGTCCACGTCCCGGATCGCCTGGACCTCCATCACATCCTCGCCGACCAGCGCGTTGGCCAGGGTCGACTTGCCCGCGCCGGATGCTCCGAGCAGCACACTGGTGCCCCCGGCGACGAGGGCGGCCAGCACGTCCACACCGTCACCGGTGGCGGAGCTGACGGGCACCACCTGCACACCCGGTGCGGTGGTCTCGACATCCTCGACGAGATACGAGAGTCCGGTCGGATCCGGTACGAGGTCGGCCTTGGTGAGGACGACCAGCGGCGTGGCGCCCGACTCCCACGCCAGCGCGAGGAACCGCTCGATCCGCCCGAGGTCGAGCTCGACGGCCAGCGACACGGCGATGATCGCGTGGTCGACGTTGGCGGCCAGGATCTGGCCCTCGGAGCGGTCGGACGAGGTCGAGCGCACAAAAGCGGTCCTGCGGGGCAGCAGCGCCCGCGCGAACTGTGGGTCACCGACCGGATCGACCGCGGCCCAGTCCCCGGTGCACACGACCCGCATGGGGTCACGCGGTACGACGTACTCGGTGTCGGCCCGCACAGGACCGGCCGTCGTGACGACATCGCACCGCCCACGGTCGACCCGCACGACCCGGCCGGGCAGCAGCCCCTGAGCGGCATAGGGGGCGAACTCGGCCTCCCAGTCCGCGTCCCAGCCGTAAGCGGCGAGCGGGTGCGCGGAAGCGGAAGAAGCGGAGGAAGCCTGGGAGAAAGAAGAGAAAGAAGAGAAAGACAAGGGGTGACCCTTCACAAGGGTGGCCCCGGCACCGCGCGCACTGGCGCGGAGGAAGACAGATCAGCGAGGGATCAGCCGGAGGCCACAGAGGTGGAGTGGATGAGCTTCCGGGTGCAGACAGCACCCATCACGACGACAGCCATCGGTCACACCTCCTGCCTTGCGTCAGCCGGCTCCGGCAGCAACAAGCCACCGGAAGAACACAGCAGACCTTAGCCACGGCCCCGGCAGCGCGCCAACGGTTTTTCTCCGGCCGAGCCCGATCATGCGTCCGGGGTCCGGCGGATACCTGAAGAAGGTCGGTCTCGGCCGGCCGCCGGCCTCCCAGCGGTACAAGCGTTGGTCTCAGTCCTTGACCGGGGTGCCGTCGTTCATGGCGAAACGGGCGGAGCACTGTTCGTCGGACCGGTCGCTCGCGTTCCAGACGCAGATCCACATCGTGTGTCCGACGTCCGGGATGAAATTCGTCTTCGCGGCGCCCCAGGAGGCATGGAACGTGTACGCGATGCCGTCGCTGCGGTGGAGTTCGGCGTCGCAGCTCCGTTTCAGGGAGGTATTGAGCACGCCTGCGAGCTCGCCTGAGCCGTTGTCGTCCAGCCAGGCGGAGCAGGTGGCGTCGTTGCCGACCCAGGCGGTGTCCGCCTCGGAGCCCTTGACCTGCGCCGGGTCGTCGCTGCCGTTGATACCGCTGATCGACGACGCGGTGACGCGGGTGGCGGGTGCTGAGGAGCCGGCGGTCGCGACGGGGGCGGAGGGCGAACGCACGCCGGGCGCGCTCGGCGGGACGGTCGTGCCCGGGCCGGCCGGGACACTCTTGTCCGTGCCGGCCGGGGCCGGGCGCCCGGACTCCGCCGCGGTGGACGAGGCCGAACGGCTCGGGCTCGCGGAGGACTTCCGTGTCGCCCCGGCCACGGGCTCGACGCTGACCGATGCGCTGTGGGCCGGATGGGCGGCGCCGTTGTGCCGAGGAGCGGACGGCAGGAGTACGAACGCCGCGACGGCGCCGAGGGCGATCACCGCGGCGGCCGGGAGCAGGAACAGGCGTTTGCGTGGGTGCCGGGGTGGCGCGGCGGAAGGGGGCGCGGCCTCGGGCACCGGATCCGCGTCCAGGTCCGGCGGCGGGACGGTCTCCAGCTTGCCGACCGGCGTCGCGGCGAAGGCACGTCGCGAGGCGATGCGTGACATGACCTCGGAAGGCCAGGAGGGAGAAGGAACAGGCAGGTGTGGGCGGACCGCGTCCACCAACTCCCGGGCGGTGGGGCGGGCCCCGGGGCCGGTCGCGAGACAGGATCCGATGACGGCGGCGAGGCCGGCGTCCACGGCACGCAGCGGCTCGGCGTCGGGGACAGCACCGGGCGTGCGGCCCGAAGCCGCGTAGAGCACGAGCGTCCCCAGCGAGTAGATGTCCGCGGGCGCGCCCACGTCCCCGTCCCCGGCCTGCTGTTCCGGTGCCGAGAATCCCTGCGTCCCGTAGCCGCCACCGCTCTTGGTGAGCCTCGCCTGGTCCGCGGCGCGCGCGATCCCGAAGTCGATCAGCTTCACGCCGTCCCGCACCAGCATGACGTTGCCCGGCTTGACGTCACGGTGCGCGATGCCTGACGCGTGCACGGCCGACAGGTGGGTGGCCGCCTCGGCCAGCAGCAGCCACAGCGCCGCGGCGGGCAGCGGGCCGCGCAGCCTGACCGCCTCGTCCACAGTGAGTCCGGGCACGTACTCGGTGGCGAACCAGGGGCGTTCCGCTGTGCCGTCGCTCGCCAGCACCCGCGGCCCGACCCCGGCCGGCACACGGTAGAGGATGCCGACCTCGCGTTCGAAGCGCTCGCTGGAGACCAGCCGTGGCCGGACGCGCTTGACAGCGGCGTAGCCCTTGTCGGACGCCCCGAGGTAGACCTCGCCCATGGCGCCGACACCGAGCAGACCGATGAGGGTGAAGCTGCCGATCTCCTGCGGATCGTCCGCGCCGAGCGATTCGGCGATCGTGCTATCGATCATCAGCAGTTCCCCGGCCGCTCGCGCTCACAGCGGGCAGGCTATCGAGCAAGTCAGGCCGGGGCAAGACGAGTTGGCGGCGCGCACGCCCTTGCCCACCGTACGCGTTCGCGGGAGGACCGGTCCTCCCGGTGCGCTCTTACACTGACGCGAGCCGACCCGGAGGTATGCGACATGGCGTACGGAAACTTCCCACCGCAGATACTGCCGCCGGGCAGTCCATCCGACAGGGTGCTCTCGGCGCCGCCGGGGACGATCTTCGTACTGGGTCCGGAAGGCGGGTACGCCGTGCCGCCGCGCCGTTACACGCTGCTGTTCGGGCGCGACCGGGAAGACGTGCATGTGCCGGTCGGTGTGGACGACCCGACCGTCAGCCGTCGGCACGGCGTGTTCACCTGCACGGCCGCGGACGGCGACTGGTGGCTGGTCAACACCGGCAATCTGCCGATCGAACTGCCCGACGGCGTGCTGATGCTCACCGGCCACAAGCGCCTTATCGAGACCGGGTACACCCCGCTGGTGATCAACTCGTCCAAGCGGCGTTCCCACCTGGTGGAGGTCCGCGTCGTGGACGAGGACGACCGGAACCCCCGCTCCACGAGCGGTGCGGAGACCGTGGACCCCGAGTCGGTCTACGAACTCTCCCCGCAGGAGCGGCTGGTGCTCACCGCGCTCGCCCGGCGCTACCTGGAGGGCCACGACGCCTTCCCGCTCCCGCTGGCCTGGGAGGACACGGCCCGTGTGGTCAACGCCTCCCCTTATGTGACCAAGTCCTGGACCTACAAGTCGGTCGCGAACACGGTCGAGGACGTACGCGAACGGCTGCACCGCCGGGGCGTACGCGGACTGCTGCGCGACGAGGTCGGCGAGCCGGTCGGCTCGACGCTCAGTGTCAACCTGATCAGGGAACTGCTGAAGACGGCGACGCTGAGTGCTCAGGACCTGGAGTTGCTGGCCGACCAGGACTGACGACAACTGAGCGGATCGCACGGCACGTGCCCCGGCCGAACACAGGCCGGGGCACGCCGCGTTCCTCAGCCTTCCGCCTCACGCTCGGCTTCGGCGTTGTACGTGACGTGCATGGTGCCGTGTTGCACTGCGAACACGGCTGCCTGGTCCTCCGCCGAGCTCCGCTGCTGAGGCTCCGGGTCCGGACCCGGCTGCGGCACCGGCTGTACGGGGCGCCGCGTCGTGTTCGTCACGCGGTTGTTGTCTCCTACGACGAAGGTGCCGGAAACGTCCCCGGTGTGGATGTCTCCGTGTGTGGATTCCGCAGGCATGGCCGGCCTTTCTTCTGGTTGGTCCCGGGCGAGGTCACTCGCCGCAGTCGGTCAGCAGGCTGTCGATGGCGGATCCCATCGCCGAGCTCTGACTCGATGTGTCGATCACGCTGCCTGAGACATCGGGTTGGAATGCCTGGTACTGACTCGCCATCTGCTGAACGGCCGTCAGCATGCTGGTGAGGTCTGCTTCCACGGAGCTGTCCTGCGCTTCCGATATGGCGAGCTGCAACGTGGACTCGATGACGTTCAGGTCGGCGGCGACGGTGTTGTCGGCGGAGACGACCGCGCTGTCGTCGGGAGCAGTGGACGTCACGCCCGAGTTGTAGCTGTCCACAGCACTGCTGTACGAGTCGAACGCGGTGTCCGACGCGTCGGCATCGGTCTTGTACTGCTGGGACTCCGAAGTCAGCTTCGGGAGCGCTGTCGCGCACACGGGATCCACGGTGGGCGAGGCGTCATCGCTGGGCTCGGTGTCATCGGTGGCCGCGGTGTCGTCGCCGGGGTCGGTGTCGGCACCGGCCGAGGTGTCGTCGATCGGGCTCGGCGCGCCGGCAGGGCCCGCCACCACGGTGGGAGACGGGTGCGACTGATCGTTCGCGTAGACCACGGCACCCACGCCCAGTACGGCCGCGAGGCCGATCGTGCAGGCGAGGGCGAGTGCCGATATTCCGCCCTTGGCACTCGCCGCACCGGCCGCGGTGAGTGCCGTGTGGCCTGCGCTCGTCGCGGGCGCGGTGGTGGCGGGCGCGGAGGTGCTCGCGGCATGCGTCGAGTGGGCGGCGGAGGAGTGCGCCGCCGAGAGGTCGATCCGCTTGGGTACCGGTGCGGCTGAGTGTGCGCCGGTCAGGTGGGCGGCGACGTGCGGCTGCGCGGAGGAACGGGACAGGTCGACCACCGGCCTCGCGACGTGGGTGGACAAGGCGGCGTGCCCGGGAGCCGACGTGGCCGACGTGGCGGCGGCCGGGTGTGTCAGTGCCTGCGTGTGGACCACGCCGTGCGTCGGAGCGATCGGGTGGACCGGCGCTGTGCCGGTCGACGCCGCACCGACCGGCGGTGTGCCGGTCGACGCCGCACCGGTGACCTGCTGGACCGCCGCATGCGTGTGCAGGGAGGTGAGTTCCCGCCACAGCACATCCGCCTCCAGCACCAGCGCCGCCGTCTGCGCGGCCCGCCCGATCGCCCTCCGGCGGGTGCGGGCCTCGCGCAGGAAGAACTCCTCTCCCTCCTTGTCCCCCGCGCTCTTCGCCGCTGCCCAGCCGACTCCGAGCAGGCTGCCCCACGCGTCGAACTGCCGGGACAGCGCCAGCTTCGGCGAGGCGGCACGCGCCAGCGCCGCGCCGAGCTGCGCGTGTCCGCTCTTCTCCGCTCGCAGCACCGCGACATCCAGGGCCTGGAAGTGTGCCGCGACGTCGTCCGGGGTGGTGTCCCTCGCCTCGACCCACGTGGTGAGCGTCCGGCAGAGCCGGTCGGCGGGATACACCGTCCTCCGGTTGGCCAGCACGGACTCGGCGACGTCCGGCGGACAGCTGTAGCCGCTCTCCGATGCGAGCAGCAGGCCGTGTCGCACCAGACCACCGGCGAGCGTGTCGACGTCCGGCAGACCGAGCAGATCGTGGAGATGCCCGGTGGCCAGCTCGGCGCCGGACAGCGAGCCGAGCAGGTGCAGCAGGTCGCGCTCCTGCGGCCGGAGCTTGTTCAGCAGCGCGGGAAGCAGCTCCGGGAGATCGGCGATGCCCGGCAGACCCTTGCCGGTCACGGCGGACAGGGCGATGCGCCGCAGCCGGAGCGGGTTGCCTCCCACCGCGTCGCACAGCGCGCCCACGACCGGCGCCTCGTCGGGCAGCAGTTCGCGGGAGAGCAGCGCCTCCATCAGTTCGGCCGCCGCCGGGGCCGTCAGCCCTTCGAGCCGGATCGCGTGCACACAGTCGACCGCGGACCGCTGCTGCGAGGTGAAGACGAACGTGGACTGCCCGGCCATGTCGAAGAGCCGGCGCAGGTCCTTCTCGTCGAGTCCCGCGTCGTCCAGGTAGATCCGCAGCCGCAGGGTCTTCAGATGCTCCTTCAGCACCTCCAGCGACGGCTTGTAGTCCGGCGCGTCGAAGCTGATGTCGAATATCGCCTGCGCGATGTCATCGGCTGTTCGTCCGCCGGCCTCGACATAGGCCACCCCTTCGGGCCCGCGCGGCATCTCGCACGCGAGGTGGCGCAGCAGCGCGCTCTTGCCGACCCCTGATGCGCCCCAGATCTGCACCAACTGCCGTGTCTCGATGGCGTCTCGCAGTACGCGTACGTCCCGCTCCCGTCCGATCAGCCGCTCGGCGGCGGACCGCGGCAGCTGGCAGATCGGTCGGCGCTTGACCGGATCCGGCAGCGGCCCCCCGTGCACGGTGACGGTCGAACCGTACTCAGCGGTGATCTTGAGGTTGCTCACCGTGTTGTGGCTGCCTACGACCATCGTTCCGGACACGTCGCCCGTCCGTATCCGCCCGGAAGCGTCCGGAACACCGTTGTTCTCCGACATCTTCTTCCCCCCGTCCTCTCCCCTGCCGGGTCCCGGCACGTGGTCATGCTGGCGCCGTCCCGCCGTACGAACCCGGCGCTTTTACGTGTTCGGCGAAATCGCCGGTGATTCTCCGGCCCCGGCCGCAAGAGCGATCCGGGCGAGATGATCCAGGTCGAGGATCGTGATCCTGCGGTAGCCGGTCACCACCGCGCCGGACTCCCGCAACGCCCGGAGCGCCTTGTGGATCGACGACTCCGCCGCGCCGGCCAGTGTCGCCATCTCCGGTTGCGACAGCGGGAGTTGCACTTCGTTCCGGCCCGGAGGGCCGTAGATGACGGCCAGGTGGTGCAGGATCCTGGCCAGCCGCCCGAGCACGTCGCAGCCGGTGAAGTCGACGATCCGGCCGGTCGCCGTGCGCAGCTTGGCCACCACGCTCGCGCTGAGCGCAAGTCCTATGGAGGGATACCGCTTCGTGCACTCCAGCAGTTCGGAGCGGAGGATGTAGCGGGCCAGCACCCTGCCACAGGCGGTCACGGTGCCGACGCGCGGCTGACCGTCGATCCCGGCGAACTCCCCGACCAGGTCCCCGGCCATCCGCACGGCCAGCAGCGCCTCGCGGCCGTCCTGCGCGAGCGCGGTGACCTTCACGGTGCCGCCGAGCAGGAGCAGCGCGAAGTCCGACGTGTCGGCCTCGCGGATGGTGATCTGACCCGCCGGGTAGACCACGCGGTGGCCGAGTCCCAGGAGGATTCCCCGGTCGGCGTCGTCCACCCGGCCGAGCAGCCCGGCCGACGGCCAGTAGGCAGTGGACCCGCGAACCTGTGTGTTGCTCATCGGCCACACCTCTCTCGTCGTTCGGCCGAAGCCGTACAAGCCGTATTAGTAGCCGTTCTACCCGGGGACCCCTCCTCTACGATCCCGTCAATCATCTTGTCTGCACCGGACACCAGGGACGACGGCAAATCGATCGCCGAATTGCCGGTCCTCGTCGTGATCGCGGAGGGATTGTGAATCCGAGGTATGAATACCGAGCCCTGCTGGCGTGCGACATCGCGGGTTCCGCGGGCCGTGGCGAGCAGCGGCTTCAGGAGATCCGCGGAGTTCTGCGCTCCACGCTGTTCGATGCTCTGGGCATCGCGGGTCTGAACACGCGGGACTTCTTGTACGTCGACACCGGGGACGGCTGCCAGCTCGTCGCCCCGGCCGCACTGCCCAAGGCCGGACTGCTGTTCCCGCTGCTCCCTGAGCTGTGCTCACGGATCCGCGAGCACAACGGGCAGGCCGGCGTGGACACTCGGCTGCGCGTGCGGGCCGCGGTGCACGCCGGGGAGATCCGGCTCGATCCGGACGGGACCGTCTCCGGAGCCCCCTTCGAGGCGCTGGCCCGGCTGCTCGACTCGGCCCCGCTGCGGCACGCGACCCTGGCCGGCACCGGCGGCACCCCGCTGGCCGCGATCCTTTCGCGCCACTTCTACGAGGAAACAGTCGGGCACGGCTACGAGGGGCTCGAAGCGGACGCCTTCACCGCGGCCGACGTCCGGGTCAAGGAGTACGCCGCGCGGGCCTGGCTCTGGTACCCGGGCAGCCCCGTCGGGCCACGCGTCGGTTCCGGCCTGGATCCCGTCTCCGGCGAGCAGCCTGCGCAGCCCGAACCACGGACCGTGGAGCAGCTCGTCCAGGCCACCGGACACGGCACGGCCTTCGCCGTGCACCGGGGCGACCAGTACATCCGCCACAACGACCGGGGTTGAGACGCGCCGATGAACGAGGAACTCGCCGCGCTGGCCGCGAGCGGCGCCACCGCTCTGGTCTCCGCAATGGGCACCGATCTCTGGCAGGAGGCGAAGAGGCTGATGGACAGGGTTCTCGCACAGGTACGCGGCGGCCGCCACCACGAGTTGTCCGCCGCGCTGACCCGGCAGTCGACCGCCACGAGGGGAGCGGTCGACGCCGGGGCGGTGGACTACTGGACCGAAGCTTTGGCTCAGCTGCTCGACCGGAACCGGGATATCGCCCAGGACGTCATGGCCCTGGCTTCACTGCGCCCTCCGGAAAGGCCGGACATCGTGATCCAGGTCAATTCCGCCACCCATTCAGGTGAGGTATTCGCGGTGCAGCACGGCACTCAGAATTTTTCCTCCCGGCCGAATTCCCGGGATTCCGAGGAACGGCCGTGAGCCGCGACGACGGCCGTCGGGACGGCCTCATGGACGGACGTTTGCGGACGGTGCTGCTCATGGCCGTCGCCATCGGGGCCTTCATCGAGGTCGGCACGTCGCATCAGCGGTACGACCTGCTGGTGGACGGGTTCGCCCTCGCGGCAGTGGGTGTCGTCGGCGCGGCGGCCGTACTCGGGTCCGAGTCCACGGCGCTCGCCCGGCAGCGGGACCGGCTCGAACCGGAATCCCGGCCCACCACAGCGGTCCCGGTCTGCCGCTACATCGCCGGGCCCGCGGCGCCGCAGCCGCAGCCCCCGAAGCCCCGGCCGTTCCTGCGCGAGCGGCCGACCGACCTCAGCGTTCCCCGCTTCGGCGACGGCGCACGTGCCCAGGGCTACCCCTGGCTGCTGCCCGAGCGCACGGTACAGAACGGGATCGCCGCCGACGAGGCCACGGTCGGTGCGTTCACCGTCCGCGCGGCCTCCGTCATCGGGCCCGGCCACCGCTGCAGCCAGCCCGCCGAGCCGCGGCAGGACTCGTACCGGATCGGGCGGAGCCGGGACAGCCGGTACGCGATCGTGGCCGTGGCCGACGGCCTGTCCAGCGCAGCGTGGTCCGACGCCGGGGCCACCACGGCGTCCAGCCGGGCCGTCACCCTGCTGCGCGAGCAGATCGAGACAGTGGGGTTCGGCGGGCTCGATGTCAAAGAGCTGTACGGGCGGATCGCGGAATCGGTCGCCGCTCACGCGGCCGGACGCGGCGTCGACACCTCGCACGTGGCCACCGTGCTGATCACCGCGGTGCTCGCCGAGCCGGACGCGAACGGCGTTGCCAAGGCATGGATCACGTGGCTCGGCGACAGTTCGGCCTGGACGCTCGACCCGCGCGTCCCACAGTGGCGGTTCTCCGCCGGTGAGGCCAAGGACCGCACGGCCGCGGTCGTCTCGAACGAGGTCGCCGGGCGGCTGCCGGACACACCGCAACTGGCCATGGGCCAGTACGTCACGCTGGCTCCCGGTGCCGCCCTCGCCCTGGTCACGGACGGGATCGGCGACGCGTGGGCGGACCCGGCGGGCAACGTCAACGAGTACTTCGCGAACGCCTGGCGCTCGCCGGTCCCGGCCACACGGTTCACCGCCGACGTCGGCTTCGACGCACCTCAGTGCCTTGACGACCGCACCGCTGTCGTGATGTGGAACGGTGACCGGGCATGACGGAGCCCCCTCTCACCGACGGCGACGGCCGGGCGGCCGGTGTACGGGACTGGGTGTTGCCGCGGACCGTGAGCGCCAGCGATCTCGGGCCCCTGGGCGAGCCGGTCTCCGAACACAACGGCCAGGCCATCGCCGTGAAGCCACTGACGGACCATCCGGGCTGGCTGGCCAAGCTCTACCGGCCGGACCAGCACCCGGAGGACGCCGACCGGCTCGACCAGCTCATTTCGGCTCCGGGCACGCTGCCTGAGGCGGATCGTGCGCTCCTGTACACCGGCACATGCTGGCCCGCGGCCCGTATCCAGGAGCCCGGCAACCCGGCCGTCGGCTGCGTCATCCCGATGGCGCCCGAGCAGTACCGTTCCGAGCTGCGGCGCGGCGCGTTCAGCGAGCGCCGCTTCGTGGAGATCGACTGGCTGGCGAAGTCCGACGAGTCGATCCGGGGCGTCGGACTGCCGCCTCCCGGCTTCGCGGGCAGGCTGGCTGCCTGCCTCCAACTGACGGAGCTCGCGGCGATCTTGGAGAGCCTGGGCCTGGTCTACTCGGACTGGTCGTTCTCCAACGCCTTCTGGAGCCCGGAACAGCGCTCCGTCTACCTCATCGACGTCGACGGCTGTCAGCCGAAGAAGATGCATGACATCCATCAGCCGAACTGGGCCGACCCACTCACGCCGCCGGGCACCGACGCCGACGAGTACACGGACCGCTACCGGCTCGGACTGCTCGTCGCCAAATGCCTGACAGGCCGGCGTGACGCGCACGCCTTCCACACGGTCGCCGCGTCCCCCTGGCCGAACCAGCCCGCCGCCTCCGAAGTCCTGCTCGACATGCTGCTCGCGACCGACCGTGAGCGGCGGCCCTCGGCCGCCCAGCTGAACCAGGCGCTGAGCAGCGGCCCCTATCTCAGAACCACGCCACGTCCGACACGCACCGCGCTGCCACCGTTGCCCCCGCAGCCGGTCACTCAGCCGGTCCCGGAGTCCCCGGCGGGTGCCCATCAGCCCGTGAAGGAACCCGCGCAGACGCCCGCCGAGCCGCCCGGGGCCGGCTCGCAGGCCGGCTGGATTCTCGTCATCGTCATAGCCGCGATCCTGCTGTTCGCCATCGCCTCCAACCACTAGCTCAGAGGTGCACCATGTCACTCTGCTTGCCCACCTACGTGGTGATCGACGCGTCCTCGTCGATGAAGCCGCACGAGGCAGTGCTCAACGCGACCCTCTCCCGTCTGCACTACAACCTGGCGACAAACCCCCGCGTCTCGGAGTTCGCCCGAGTCTGCGTGGTCGCCTTCTCCACCGATGTGCACGTGGTGATCCCGATGTCGGACATGGAGCAGGTGCCGGCCATGCCCGAGGTGATCTGCGGCGGGCGCACCGAGTACGGCAAGACCTTCGACCGGGTGAGGGAGTGCATCGAACAGGATGTCAGCGACCTGAGGTCGCAGAACCTCGACGTGCTACGGCCGACGGTCTTCTTCCTGACCGACGGCGCTCCGACCGACGCGTACTGGAAGGACTCCTTCCGCACGCTCGTGGACAGGGACTGGCCGCGCCACCCTCACGTGATCGCGTACGGCTTCGGCGGCGCGAAGCGCGACGTCCTGGAACAGGTGGCGACCAAGGCGCTGTTCATCGCCGACGGTTCGGACACCGAGTCGGCACTGAGCGCGGCGATCACCGGTCTGCTCAACACCCTGATCGCCTCGTCGAAGACGGGTCAGATGCAGATCGCCACCGACGTCAAGGGCTTCGAGTACGTCCAGGTCGCCCAGGAATACGTGGACTGATGAGGGACGTCGACCCGCGTTCCACGGCGTCCAGGCCACTGCGCGCCTCCGTCCAACTGACCGCGCTGGCCGCGGTGCTGCTCGTCTGCGGCGCCGCGGTCCAGGTGACGGGCAATCTCCACGGCTCCTCGGGGAACGGGAGGGGAAGCGGCCCGCACCCGGCGCCGACGGTGCAGCCGACCCACACCCGCTCCCGCCCCTCCGAGACACAGACACCGGCGCCACACCGCCCACCCCCGACCTCCCCCGCCGACGTGCCCAGCCCCACAGCCACGGCCACAGCAACGGCCACGGCCACGGCCACGGCCACGCAACCATCCAGACAGCGATTCTGGCTCCAATGACACGTGCTCGTCAGGCAATTGGACACGCCTACGGGCCCACGGCAGCGCAGCGCGGGAGGCACACATGGGAATACTGCACGCGATCCGGATACAGAAGCTCGTCACGGATGCCAGGCGCGCACACGCGCAGGGGGACGGCACCTTCGGAGCGTCCATCGATATCGACCCCCGGGGCATGGCCCGGATCAGGAACCCCATGAAGAAGATCCGCAAGGAGATCGATCTGGTCGTGCGATCCGTCGAAGACGTCGGCTGGGAGTGCGTGGGCGTGCACCAGTTCATGTACTCGATCAATATGGAGTTCGTCCGCGCGAGCTGAGTCCCAGCCCCTGAACCGGCACGCCGACGCGGGCGCGGTCCTGGCCGCGTCGGCCTGCCCCTCCCGGTCCACGGCGGGAAGCCCCGTGGGCGACGTAGCCCACACCGCCCGCACGGCAAACATCCAAACATGGGATGTTAGTGTCTTCGTATGGTCGGCATATTGGCGCCGGCCGCACAAGAACAGTGGCCAGATCCAGGACCGGCCGAAGGAGCCGTACATGCCCCTGCGGAGCACCGCGCGCACCAGCCTCGTGGAAGCCGTCATCGAGCAGATCGAGGCGCTCATCACCGAGGGCGAGTGGCCCGTCGGTGTCCGGATCCCGCCCGAGCCCGTCCTCGTGGAGGAGCTCGGCGTCGGCCGGAACACCGTGCGCGAGGCAGTGCGCGCCCTCACCCACACCGGAATGCTGGAGCCCCGCCCCGGCGACGGGACGTATGTACGGGCCGAGAGCGGATTCGGCGCCGCCCTCCAGCGCCGGCTGCACCGCAGCACCGCGCTCGAGGCGTACGAGGTACGTGCCAGCCTGGAGCGGGACGCGGCTCGCTACGCCGCCCAGCGACGCACCCCGGAGGACGTGGCCGCACTGCGCGAGGCTCTCGCCGTGCGGAACGCCGCGGGGGACAACGCCGCCTTCGTGGAGGCCGACATGGCCTTCCACCGGGCGGTGGCCGCGGCGGCCAGCAATTCCGTACTCGCTGAGCTGTACGACCAGTTCAGCGACTCGCTGCGCGAGACCCTCCGCTCCGTGACCACCGCGCCCCTGCCGGACACGGTACGGCGGCAGGTGGCCGAGCACACCGCCATCGTCGACGCGATCGAGGCCCAGGACCCCGCAGCGGCGGAACTGGCCGCGTTCACCCATCTGTCAGCGGCCATGGAGGCCCTGCGTGGTCTCGGGGACTCCGACGCCCCGGGCTCGTCGGGCTCATCCGGCTCCCCGGGATCGGACAAGGAAAGCGGATGAACAAGGACACCACCGGGACGGTCGGCCCACAGGCCCCGTCCGCCACGGCCACCGGCCCCGCGCACACACCCGGAGACCGGCCGCCGCAGACGCCGGCCCGTAAGGCGGGGCTGCTCATCGCCGGCATCGTGCTGCTCGCACTGAACCTGCGGCCCGCGCTGGTCGCCGTCTCGCCCCTGGCCCCCTCCATCAGGGACAGCAGCGGGATGTCGTCCCCGGCGATCAGCATGCTCACCTCGCTGCCGCTGCTCTGCTTCGGGCTGCTGGCGCCGATCTCTCCGCGCCTGGGCCGCAGGCTCGGCATGGAGCGGGCCCTGCTCGTCGCGATGGGCCTGGTCGTCGCCGGTACGCTCGTACGGCTCGCGCCCAGCACGGTCGCGCTGTTCGGCGGGACCATCGTCATCGGTGCGGGCATCGCCATCGGCAACGTCCTGCTGCCCGGTCTGATCAAGCGGGACTTCCCGCACCGCGTCGGCCCGCTGATGGGCGTCTTCTCGATGTCCCTCTTCACCGGCGCCGCTGCGGCCGCCGGGCTCAGCGTGCCCATCCAGCAGGCGTCCGGCGCGAACTGGCGGATGGTGCTGGCGGGCTGGGGCGTCCTCGCCCTCGTCGCCGCTCTGGTCTGGCTGCCGCAGATCCGGAACCGCACACGGGTCTCCACCCGTGAGGTGCGGGAGGCTTCGCACCCCGTGAAGGGCCTGTGGCGGCAGCCGCTCGCCTGGCACGTCGCCGCCTTCATGGGCCTGCAGTCCCTCACCTACTACGCGGCCACCGCCTGGCTGCCGGCCATCCTGGAGCACGCCGGGATGAGCGGCGGAACCGCCGGCTGGATGCTGTCCTTCTCCTCCCTGCTGGGGATCGCCGGCTCCTTCCTCGCCCCCGTCATCGCCGAGCGGCGTCTGCGTCCGGCGACGGTGACCGTGCTGTCGACGGTGCTGTGCGCGATCGGCCTCGCCGGGATGCTCGTCATGCCGGTCGGCCTCGCGTACCTGTGGATGGTGCTGCTCGGTCTCGGCCAGGGCGGCGCGATCAGCCTCGCCCTGCTGTTCATCGTCCAGCGCGCCCCTGACGCCCGGCATGCCGCCCAACTGGCCAGCATGTCCCAGGGCTTCGGCTATGTCCTCGCCTCGGTGGGCCCACTGGCTCTGGGCTCGCTCCATGACGCGTCGGGCAACTGGACGCTGCCGCTGACCGTCCTGCTGGTGATGCTGGTGCCGCAGCTCCTGTTCGGTATGGCCGCCGCACGCAACCGGCACGTGACGGAGGACGCCTCACTCGCCAAGGCCCCGTGACCACCGGGGTGAGACCCACGCCCGGTCCGGCCGACCGGACCGGGGGCGGCAGCGGTCGAGGCCCCCGTACCGCCGGAACCGGCGCTCGCCCCCGTACCGCTCCGGCGGTACGGGGGCGAGGCCACAGGGAGGGCCGTCCCTCCTGGGAAGCGGAGCTAGAGCCGTCGGTCCGCCAGTACGGGGAAGCTCGCACGGGCGATGTCCACCTCGGCGAGATCGACCTCGACCGCGAGCACTTCCTCACCGTCGCCCGCCTCGGCGAGTACGTCCCCGGTGGGCCCGACGACCTGGCTGCGGCCTCCCATGGGCAGCCCGCTGTGGGCGCCCGCGGTGTTGCACTGCACGACGACACACTGGTTCTCCACCGCGCGGGCCCGTCCGAGCAGGGTCCAGTGGCCGACACGGGACGCCGGCCAGGCCGCAGGCACCAGGAATACCTCGGACCCGGCAGTCAGCAACTCCCGGAACAGCTCAGGGAACCGCAGGTCGTAACAGGTGGCCAGTCCGGCCCTCGTCACCGGCAGCCCCCGCGCCCCGCTCAGCGGCGCGGTCACCGTTTCCCCGCCCGGCCGCATGAGCAGCGCCTCGCCCTCGCCGAATCCGAAGCGGTGGATCTTCCGGTAGGCCGCCTCCAGTTCGCCGCGGGGGCCGAGCAGCAACGAGGTGTTCCAGAAACCACACCCCTGGTTCTCCGCTTCCGGATCCGGGCGTACGAGAGCGGGCGGGCGTTCCACGATCGAGCCCGCGTGGACGGTGGCACCGATCTCCCGCGCGGCCGCCGCCAGCGCGGTGCGCACCGGGCCGTCCAGCGTCTCCGCCCGTTCCCGCCAGGAGGACGCGGCGAAGGCACCGTGCGCCCACAGCTCGGGCAGCACCACGAGATCGGCGCCGCGCTGCCCGCGTACGAGCTCCGCGACCCGTGCCGTCCGCTCCGCCACCGGCTCCTCGTCCCCGTATGCCACCTGGAGCACATGGACGCGCAGTCGGCGGGCTCCCGCCGAACGTGGCAGCGCGCCGGGGGGCGCCCCGCGCCCCCCGGACACTGATTCCGTCACACCGACCGCCCTACTTCTCGCGCGGGCGGGACGGCCGGTCCCGCAGGGCCATGGCCAGCGGGCGCAGCGGCGCACCGGTGGCGCCGCGCAGCCTGATCGGTGCCGCCACCAGGCAGAACTCATGCACGCCGTCGCGGGCCAGCGCCTCCAGGTCGACCAGCTCGATCATCGGCACACCGGATTCTGCGAGGAAGTGGCAGTGCCCCGGGAGCCAGTTGTCCTCGTGCTCGGACGGCCCCACCTCCACGCACTCCTGGTCGGCGGCGATCGCGATGATGCTCTGCCCGGTGAGCCAGCGGGCCGCGTCCAGGCTCAGGCCGGGAGGGTTACCGAGCACCTTGGCCCCGTCCGGCCAGTGCGACATCCGGCCGGTGCGTACCAGGGCGACATCGCCCTCGGCCAGCTCCAGATCGGCTTGCTTCAGGGCCTGTTGGCAGTCCTCGACCGTGATGGAGTACGAGTCAGGCAGACACGCGACGCCCTTGAGGCCGGCGATGTCGAGCAGCACACCGCGCGCCACGATGGGCGGGATCTGCTCGGCGCCACCGCGGTCCCAGTGCCGGCTGCCCAGGTGGTCGTCGGCGCGGAAACCGTTGTAGATCTCCCCGCCGACGCCGAAGTGGTTCAGGGCGTCGATGTGGGTGCCGGTGTGGGTGTACATGAAGATGACGTCACCGGAGTAACAGACGCGACGGTTGACCTCGCCGCCCGCGCCGTTGAGGTTGTCCACGGCCGTGCCGTCGGGCGTGTGGCTCATGAAGATCTGGTACGCGGGGTCGCCGGCCGCCTGGAAGCTCGGCATCCCGATGAAGTAGTCGATGCTCAGGTCGTAGACGCGAGAGGCGTCGGCGCGGGACATGATGGCCGCCTGCGAGGCGGGGGTCATCAGATTGAGCGCACCCCGCTGGTCGTCCTCGCCGTAGGGGCTCCTGGCGACCTCGATACCGGCCTTGGTGTCTGCCTTGTTCGCCATCAGACGTTCCCCCTCTCGATGTCGACGACGGCCCGGTCGGCGACCAGGGGCTTGAGTTCCTTGACGATTTCCACGTGGAAGGGGTGGTCGGAGTACTCCTGGAGGCCCTGCCAGTCGTCGAAGTCGGAGATGAGCATGCCGTCCCACGGGGTGCCGTTGTCACCCGGGTCGCCCTGGTGCCTGCCGATCTCCCAGCTGCGCAGCGAGGGGATCTGCTCGGACAGCCGGCTCAGCAGCTCGATGACCTTGTCGTGGTCACATCCGGGAGCGACCTTCCAGAGAAAGACATGACGGATCATGGTGTCGAAATCCTTTCGGGAGAGTGGAGTTCCGGGGTGGACCGGGCGGGACCGCCCGGTGGTCGGGGGCAGGAGATCGCTGGGGTCTCATGCGGGCTGTGGGCGGAGGTCCAGGTGCTTCGTCTCCGGCCCGAGCCGGGCGCCCAGGACGGTGAGGACACCGCTGAGCACGATCAGCACGAGCGGGGTGTAGGCGTACGGCATGACGGCCGAGAGCCCCAGCATGTAGAGGCTGTAGAACGACGGGACGACGAGCGAGAAGCTGAAGGCCACGCCGTAGCCGGAGGCACGGATGTGGGTGGGGAACGCCTCCAGCAGGTACACCGTCGCCACTCCGTAGGGGGAGACGGCCACGACGAGGCAGACGGTGTAAAGGACCATCGCCAGCGGGAAGTTGCCGCCACCGTCGAGGATGCGGATGGCGAGGAAGAAGGTGAGTGCGGCGATGGTCGCCGTACCGGTCCCGGACAGCAGCAGGACCTTGCGCCTGCCGTACCTCTGGCCGAGGACGCCGAGCGTGAGGTAGCCGGCGAAGAGCGCGACGTTGGCGACGAGCAGACCGGCGGTCACCGCGTCCGGGTCCTGCCTCAGCTGTGAGATCAGCAGCCCGGACATCGGGGAGACGACCGACTGGACGGCGAACCACAGACCGCTCATCAGCAGGAACACCTGCCCGAGCCGGCGGATGTTGCCCGCTGCGAACAGCTCTCTCAGCGGTGCCTTCCGCACTCCGCCCCGGTCCTCCGCCCCGGCCGCCCGGTCCTGGACCGCCGCTGTCCAGGCACCGGACTCCTCGACGGTGCGGTGGAAGTACCAGAAGAAGACCACGCCGAGCAGGCCGCCGACGACGAACGGGATCCGCCAGCCCCACTGCACATACGCGGATCCGGTCCCGCCGGCCGGGAGGAGTTGGAGGAGCGGCAGCGTGACGAGCGAGATGGCCATGTAGCCGACCGGGTAGGCGGCTGCGATCAGCGCGCCGACGAAGCCGCGCTTCTGCGTGGGGCAGGACTCCAGGGCGAGCGGGTTGGCACTGGTGTACTCGCCGCCCATGAAGACGCCGCCCAGCAGCCTGAGCACCATGAGCGCGGCCAGCGCGCCGTACCCCCAGTCCGCGTACCCCGGCAGGGCGGCCATCAGGAACGTGGCGACCGTGAAGCCGGCGACGGCGATGAGGGTGGAACGGCGGCGGCCGATCCGGTCGCTGAGGCTGCCGAAAACGGCCGAGCCGATCGGCCTCCCGATCAGTGTCACCGCGAACGTCAGGAAGAAGAGCGTGGTCCCCGCCGTCCCGGAGAGGGACGGCGACTGGAAGTAGTGGAGCGCGGGTGCGAGCGCGACCACCGGAAGATAGATGTCGAAGTAGTCGACGGCGAAACCGAGGAACGCGGCCCTCGCCGCCCGCTTCGCCTGCAGCGGCATCCGGCCGGGCTCGTGCGGCGCCGGTGTCCGCGTTGGCTCTCCGGTGGCCTGGATCTCTTCCACGGGTGCTCCTTCGGTGAGGTCAGCCGGTGGTGATGGCGGTACGGGCCTGCTCCAGGTCATCGGGCCGTCCGCAGGTGAAGGCAGCGACCACTCGCTCGCCGCGCGTGTACCGGACTGTGAACCGGCCGCTGTCGAGGGAGCCGGTGATGTGCTCGCTGTCCCAGTCGGAGGCCGGGCCCACGTACTCGAACCGCGCCCAGTCGGCCAGATCGGTCCAGAAGTACGGCACTTCCAGGTGCGCGGCCGGGGAGCCGAGCATGCCCAGTGCCGCTGTCGCCCCCTGCGCGGTCGCGTGCGCCTCGTGCTCCACCCGCAACCTGCGGCCGTGCACGGGGCTGTCGTACTCACAGACGTCGCCCGCCGCGAAGATGTGCGGATCGCTGGTGCGCAGCGTCGGGTCGCAGGCGAAGCCACCGGTGGGGCCCACCTCGATGCCGGCCGCCCGGCCGAGTTTGGTGTCGGGGACCGCGCCGATACCGACCACCACGAGGTCCGCCGGGATCCGGTCGCCGGTGTCCGTGCGGACACCGTCCACCCGGCCGTCGCCGGTGAACCCGGCCACTTGCCGGCCGCACACCAGCTCCACGCCGTGCGCGCGCAGGAGCCCTGCCGTGTACGCCGACACGGTGGGCCCGAACGCCAGCTCCAGGGGGCCGTTCTCGGGCATCACCATCGTGCAGTGGACGCCCGCCGTGGAGAGCGCCGCAGCCACCTCGACCGCGATGAAGGAGCCGCCGACGAGCACGGCCCGCCGGGCCTCGCTCGCCTCGGCACGCAGCTTCGCCGCGTTGCCGGGGGCACGGAGGTAGTGGATGCCGCCGAGCGTGGCGCCGTCCACCGACAGCCTGCGCACCATGGCCCCGGTCGCCAGGAGGGCCTTGTCGTAGTGCAGAACCTTCTTGTTCACGAGCGTCGCCGTGCGGCCCCGCGTGTCCAGGGCAGCGACGGCGGAGCGGGTCATCAGCCGGATGTCATGGCGGAGCCACCAGTCCGCCGGATACAGCGACGGGTCGTGCCGGTCCGCGTCGGGTCCCAGCAACTCCTTGGTGACGGCGGGCCGATGGTACGGGGTGAGCAGCTCGCGGGTGACGAGCGCGACCGACCCGCGGAAGCCCTGCTTGCGCAGCTCGGCCGCCGCCGCTGCGGAGGCAGCGCCGCCGCCGATCAGCAGCATGTCGACGGGCGTGCCGTCCCGGGGCGCGCTCACGCCGCGTCCTCGTCGTAGGGCTCGTAGTCGTCCTTGCGGGCGCCGCAGACCGGGCAGACCCAGCCGTCGGGGATGTCCTCGAAGGCAGTACCGGGGGCTATGCCGCCCTCCGGGTCGCCCTCCGCGGGGTCGTAGACGTCCCCGCAGGACATGCAGATCCACTTCTGTGCTGTCCTGGTGGTACTCATGTGCCTTCCCTCTCGGGTGGTGCGTCGGGGGGTGTGGTGGGGGGTGTGGTGGGGGGTGTGCCGGGGGGTGTGGAACCGCCGGGCCAGCGGGAGTTGCTGGGGTCCAGCAGGGGCGCGAGGTCCTCGTGGCGGGCCCAGGCGAGCGTCTCCAGTTCGAGTGCGTCCAGTTCCACGGTCCGGTGGGTACGGAGGTCCTCGATGAGCAGCCGGGGCCGGCCGGGCCCTGGGTCGCGCAGGCTGACGGCGACGGCCGCGAACTCATTGCGTACGACCAGTCGGTCAGGGTCAGGGTCCAGCGCCGCGAGGATCTGCTCCAGGGGCATGCCGTCGGTCATGCCGGGTCCTTTCCGCGCTACAGGAGCAGGCTGAGATTGCCCAGGTAGCCGCTGCTGTTGAGGAGTTCGACCGTCTTGCGCGTGATCCGGAACTCGCCGCCCGACCGGCGCAGCAGGTAGCGGCAGCGCCCCGCGTGGGTGTGCTGGACGTCCTTGCGGAACTCGGCGGTGAGGAAGTTCGCTTCGGCCTCGACGGTCTCCACGCTCCCTGAGCCTTCGGACTCGTCCTTGCGTACGCCGGTCACCCGGACATTGGTCACCAGATGCGCCGTGCGCGAGCGCGGCTCCTGGGCGTAGGCGAGGCCGCTGTCGAAGCGCCACACCCGCTCGGAGAGTGAGCCGTAGTCGTCGTGGACGATCGACACCGCACGGGTCGGGTCGGCGTCGCCGCCGGCCACGGGGATCCAGTAGAGGGCGTCGGACGAGAAGAGTCCGAGCCAGCCCGCGTAGTCCTGGGTGTCGAGGAGCTCCGCCTCCGCGTAGAGGAACTCCTCCACAGCGGCCCGCAGCGTCCGGTCGTCCACGCGCGGCACCCCGTTGTCAGTCCTGCTCATGGCCGGCCTCCAGCAGTTCGAGCCAGCGGCGCAGATACGCCCGCTGGGGCACCTCGTCGGACGACCTGCCGATCCGCACACCGGTGGCCTCGTCGACCTCCTCGCGGTCCAGTCCCCTGCTCATCAGCGCCCAGTCGGCACTGCTCTCCGATGCCTGGCTGCCGTCCGTGACCCGGTCGAAGGCGACCTCGACGTCGTCGGTGGAGCCGAAGCCGGACGGACCGTAGAAGATCTCGTGGTCGCGCAGGATCCGGCTGCGCTCCGCCTCGTCCGCGCCCTTGGGCAGCAGGGGGTAGAGGTAGACCCAGGTCTCGTCGACCGCGCGGGGGACGATCAGCCGCAGATGCGCGCCGACGAAGGCCAGGCTCGGGAAGATGTTCAGGTTGAAGGGGATCAGCTCGCCGATCGCGATGGCGTGGGCGTTGTCCGGTCCCCCGGCGTCCAGGCTGCCGTACTCGTGCACGGCGTGACCGCCGCCGAGATCGATGCCCCGCCACTCCGGATTGGTGCGGACGTTCTTCAGCCAGGGGCTGCTCTTCCCGGACCGTTCCTTGAGGATGTCCAGCCAGCTCTTGTGCGTGAACGAGAAGTGGTAGGGGTCGATGGTGTTCTCCACCTGGAGTTTCCAGTTCCCCTTGAAGACCAGCTTGTGGGCGCCGGAGGCGAGTTCGGGCCCGTCCGTGCCGATGTCCGCGATGAAGTCGAGATAGCGGCGGGCGTTGCCGAGGTACTCGGGGAGCGGCTCGATGCCGGGGTCGAGGGAGGCGAAGACGAAGCCGCGGTAGGTCTCCACGCGCGGGACGTGCACCAGGCCCATCGCCGGCCGGTCGAAGCTGTCGCCGTAGCCGTCGTCGAACGGGACGCCGGTCAGTTCGCCCGACGAGCCGTAGGTCCAGCCGTGGTAGGCGCAGCGGAAGAAGTTGGCGTTGCCGGACTCCCGCCGGCAGACGGCTGCTCCGCGATGGCGGCAGCGGTTGAACATGACGTTGACGGCGCCGTCGTCGGAGCCGCGGTTGACGATGACGGGCTGGCGGCCGATGTGGGCGGTCCGGTAGTCGCCGCCGGACGGTATCTCGCTCTCGTGCGCCACGAACACCCAGGTGCGCCCGTACACGGCTGAGAGCTCCCGCGCGAAGATCGCGGGGTCGCGGTAGATCTTGCCGCTGACGTGCCAGTCGTCGGTGATGAGCGGTTCGTTCGCTGTGTGGGCTGTGTGGGCTGTGTGGGCCGAAGTCACGTGCCTTCCTCCTGCTGGTGCTGGTGTTCCGGGTCCGCGTGTGTTCGCCGGTGTGCGCTCATACGAGGCCGGGGATGATGCTGGAACGGATGGCGGAGGGGTCCCTCGCGGTGACCGTCAGGGCCTGTTCGGTCTGCTCGATCGGGAACCGGCCGGTGCACATGCGCTCCAGCGGGTAGCGGCCGGACTCGATGAGCCGCAGCGTCGGCGGCACCATCCGGCTGGGGCGGCCGCGGACGCCGCGGAGCGTGAGGACCTTGCGGTTCATCGCGTCGACGAGGGCCTCCGCCCCGCCACCGCCCCCCTTCGCGAGGCCGGCCTGGACCACGGTCGCCCGGTTGCCCGCGACGGCCGTCGCGGTCTCCAGGGCGGCGGAGGAGTCCGCGGCGTTGATCACCGTGTCGGCGAGGACGCCGCCGGTGAGTTCCCGGACCGCCGAGAGGACTTCGGGCAGGTCACCGGTGAGGGTGTGGTCCGCGCCCAGCGCCCTGGCGACGTCCAGCCGGGTCCCGTCCGCAGGCCGGCCGACGACGACAACGGTGCCCGCGCCCGCTTCGCGTGCCCCGACCACGCAGGACAGGCCGTGCGGCCCTGGCCCGACGATCACGACGGTGCCGCCGGGCCGCAGGCCGCCGATGCCGGCGACCCAGTCCAGGCCGTTGGAGAGGGGGATGTAGAGCTGTACGAGTTCGGCGGGGATGTCATCGGCGACCTTGTGGACGATCGCCTGCGGGTGCAGGTAGAGGTAGTCGCTGTAGCCGCCGAACAGTCCGCAGCCGCTGTGCACGGACTTGCCGCCGTACCGCGGCACCTCACACATCTGGTAGGCGCCGGCCAGGCAGGAGCGGCAGGTGCCGCACGGCAGGTACTCCTCCACCACGACGCGGTCCCCGGCCGACACGTTCCACCGCGCACTGGCATCAGGACCGATCTCGACGATCCTGCCGACCAGCTCATGGCCGAGCGCGCAGGGCAGCTCGTAGAACGGGTTGACCCCGTGGTAGGCGGCCATGTCGGTGCCGCACACCCCGGTGGCCTCCACCTTGAGCAGACCGTCGTCGGCACGGATCTCGGGGAGCGGAAACTCCTCGATCCTCAGCTCGCCGGGCCCGTACAGCACCGCGGCCCTGCTGGTCCCACTGGTCCTGCTGGTTCTGCTCACACGACATCACTCCTCATGGCGGGGGCTGGGGCAGAAAGGGAGAACCCCGAAGGGAAACAACACCTCGTATACAACCTGCGGCGATCGACTCCCCTCAAGAGGAGCTCGCGGACAAGCGCAGGGATGCGGAGGCGCACCGGGAAGGCCACTCAGCAGCAGATAGAATTCTTTATGCACATTGAGAATGCTGGGCGCCTGGATGGTTGTCAAGGCTCATGTAGCCCGTGATTGCGGGCCGATCACCCGCGCAAGCGCCCTGGATGGTGCGGGCTCTGCGGCCCCTTCCGGGCCCATCCGGGGCTCGGCGCGTCATGGGGAGTCGTCACGGGGAACGACGGAACACCTCCGTCCTCACTAGCCGGTAGCCTCCATCTTGTATACGGTTCCTCAACGGCGGTCGCGCGGCAGAAGCAGCCGGAGACCAGCCACTACGAGTGAGGTGAGCCATGTGAGCACTGAGAAGGCCGTCTCAGCACGGCGGAACGGGGTCGGGGCGCGGGCAGCCCGCCGGGAGGACTCCCGGCACTTGGCGGGCCGGGGCTGCTTCGTCGCCGACATGCGGCTCCCCGGGCTGCGTGAGGTCGCGTTCGTACGGAGCCAGGCGGCGCACGGCCGGCTCCGCGCGGTCACGGTTCCGGGGGCGGACCGCGAGGCGGTGTGGACCGCGGCACGGCTCGCGCCGTTCGCCGAGCCCCTGACGGCGACGTCGACACTGGACGGGTTCCGTGCCGCACCGCTGCCCAACCTCGCGGCGGACAAGGTGCGTTACGTCGGGGAGCCGATCGCCCTGGCGATCGCCGCCTCCCGGGCGGAGGCGGAGGATGTGGCAGGCCGGGTCGGCGTGGACATCGAGCCGCTCCCGGCCGTGGTCGGCTTCGACTCGGCCCTCGCCCCGGACGCCCCGACGGTGCACGACGACTGGCCGGACAACATCTACGCCACCACCTCGGGCGAGGTGGGCGATGTGGACGCGGCGGCCCGCGAGGCCGCCGTCTCCGTCACCCGCGAGTACACGATGCACCGCCAGGCGGTCGTACCGCTGGAGACCCGGGGCGTGATGGCCCAGTACAACCGGTCGGCCGACGAGCTCACGGTGTGGTCGTCCACCCAGACCCCGCACATGATCCGGGACATGATCGCGCTGCAGCTCGGGATGGAGGCACGCCGCGTGCGGGTGATCGCCCCCGACATGGGCGGCGGTTTCGGCGCCAAGTGCTCGGTCTACCCCGAGGAGATCACGCTCGCCGCGATCGCCACCCAGGTGGACCACCCGGTGCGCTGGGTCGAGGACCGCTGGGAGGCGCAGGTCTCCTCGACGCAGGCACGGGACCACCGGCACCGGGTCACCGCCCACGCGGCGGCCGACGGCACGCTGCTCGGTGTGGAGGCGGACATCCTCGTCAACGGCGGAGCCTATTCGGTGCACCCGTGGACGGCCACGATGGACGCCACAATGGCCTCGGCGATGATCCCCGGACCGTACCGGCTGCGCAACTACCGCTTCCGTACCCGCAGTCTGGCCAGCAACAAGACCCCGTCGGGCCCGTACCGCGGCGTCGCCAGGCCGGCCGCGGCCTTCACCATCGAGCGCACCATCGACGAACTCGCCCACGCACTGGGCATGGAGCCGTACGAGATGCGCATCAGGAACATGGTGCGCAGCGAGGACATGCCGTATGTCTCCGTCGCCAACAAGGTCTACGACAGCGGCGACTACCCCGAGGCCGTACGCCGCGCCACCGCCCTCATCGGGCACGACAAGTGGCGCGAGCGTCAGCGGGCGCTTCCCGCAGCGGCACGCACACGCATCGGTATCGGGTACGGGTCCTTCACGGAGCAGACCGCTCACGGCTGCATCGAGTGGGCCGCGCGGGGGCTGGCCGTCACCATCGGTACGGAGGGTGCGCGGCTGGCCATGGACGCCACCGGGAGCTTCAGCCTTGGCGTCGGTATCAAGAGCCACGGACAGGGCTCGGAGACCACTCTGTCGCAGGTCGTCAGCGAGGTCTTCGACGTCGACCTCGACCACATCACCGTGTCGCACGGCGACACCGCCATGACACCGCGCGGCGACGGCACCTTCGCCTCCCGCACGATGGTGATGGCCGGCGGGGCCACGCACGGGGCCGCCCTCGCGCTGGCCGAGAAGGTCAAGCGGATCGGGGCCGTGCTGCTGGACGAACCGGCCGAGAACCTGATCCTGCGCGATCACGCCGTCGTGGGCAGGAAGGGCTCGGTCACCTACGCCCGGCTGGCCAAGGAATTCCTCTTCACCCCCGACCATGTGCCGGGCATCGAGGCGGGGCTCGAAGCCACCTACTACTACCGGCCGGACGTGCAGACCGGAGCGTTCACCTACGCCACCCAGGTGGCCGTGGTGGAGGTGGACCTGGACACCGGAGCGGTCGGGATTCTCGACTACGGCGCCGTCGAGGACTGCGGCACCGTGGTGAACCCGCTCATCGTCGACGGTCAGATCACCGGCGGCATCGCCCAGGGCATCGGCAACGCCCTCCTGGAGGAGATCGTGCACGACGCCGACGGGCAGCCGAAGTCGACGAGCTTCCTGGACTACCTGCTCCCGGGGGCCACCGAGGTCCCGCAGCTCAAGATCGAACACATGGCGACGCCGTCCCCGCACACCGCGTTCGGCATCAAGGGCGCCGGCGAGGGCGGCGCCATTCCGGTGCCCGCCGCCCTCGCCAACGCCGTCCGGGACGCGCTGCGCGAGTACGGCACGGAGGTCAACGAGACACCCATGACCCCGGAGCGGGTGTGGACGGCGCTCCAGCTGAGCCGGCCGGACGCCGAACCCGAGGAGCAGGCGGCGCTGGAGGTGACCCGGTGAAGGCACCGGACTTCCAGTACCAGCGCCCCACCACACTGGACGAGGCGACCGGACTGCTGGCCGCCGCGGGCGAGGACGGCAAGGTCATCGCCGGCGGCCAGAGCCTGGTGCCCATCATGAACATGCGGCTGGCCGAACCGGAGACCCTGGTCGACCTCACCGGCGTCGCCGCTCTGCGCACCAGCCGGGAGACACCCACCGGCGCGTCCTACGGGGCGACCACCACACACATGATGTTCGAGTACGGGCTCGCGCCGGACGTCACCCGGGGGCTGCTCCCGCACGCCGCGGCCGGGATCGGCTATCCGGCGATCCGCAACCGCGGCACCCTCGGCGGAAGTCTCGCGCACAGCGACTCCTCGGCCGAGTGGCCCACCGTCATGTCCGCCCTGGACGCGACGGCGCACGTCCGGTCGGTACGCGGCACACGTGCCGTCCCGGTGAGGGAGCTGTTGCTCGGCTTCTTCACCACCGCACTCGAACCCGATGAGCTGATCACGGAGGTGGAGGTACGGCGCCTCGCTCCGACGGCACGCTGGGGCATGTACAAGATGTGCCGCAAGCCCGGCGAGTTCGCCGAGTCCCTGGGCGTCGTCCTCGGCGAACGGGACGCGGACGGGGCGTGGCGGGACGTCGAGTTGTGGCTCGGAGCGGCCACCGACCGGCCGCTCCGGCTGAGCAGCACCGAAGCGGCCGTACGGGGCAGGGCGGCCGCCGATCTCGCGCCGGTCCGCCTCGTCGAGCCCCTCGCGGCCGACATCGGCCAGAGCCTGTCGGCCATCGATTCCACGGCGCGGCACGCGCTGCAACTGCACGCGGTCACGGTGCACCGGGCACTGCGGGCCGCAGAGGGGAGGACACCGCATGAATGAGATCACGGTCCGTATGGCGGTCAACGGCCGGCCGCACACCGTGCGGACGGCGGGCCGCACCACCCTCGCCGACCTGCTCCGCGACCAACTCGACCTCACCGGGCTGCACTTGGGCTGCGAACAGGGGGTGTGCGGGGCCTGCACCGTGCTGGTCGACGGTCTGCCCATGCGCGCCTGTCTCACCCTGGCAGGAGCCTGCGAAGGCAGCGACGTGGTGACCGTGGAAGGACTGGAAGGTCCCGACGCGGAACGGCTGCGGTCCGCCTTCTCCCGGCACGGCGCGCTGCAGTGCGGGTTCTGCACACCCGGGATGCTGCTCTCCGGCCACCATCTGGTGTGCGCGCGGCAGCCGCTCACCCGGGAGGAAGTCAGCGTCGCCATGTCAGGCAACATCTGCCGCTGCACCGGCTACAACGGCATCGTCGGCGCGGTCGGAGAGGCCCTGGAAGACGGAATCGCCGCTGAGGACGCAGCGGTCATGACCCGGAACCACGAGGAGTAGAGCATGGAGTTCACCAACGAGTTCGTCGTCCCGGCCGCCCCGGAAGAAGCGTGGGCGCTGCTGACCGACGTACCGAGGATCGCGCCCTGCATGCCGGGGGCGAGTGTCACGCCGAAGGACGACGGCTCCTACGAGGGGACGGTGACCGTCAAGGTCGGTCCCATCAAGGTCAGTTACGGCGGTACGGCGGCCTTCCGTGAGCGCGACGCCGACAAGCGCCGTATGGTGCTCGACGCCGGCGGCAGTGAGCGCAGCGGGAAGGGTTCGGCCGAAGCGGTCGTCACTGTCGACCTGGTGGCCGACGGCAGTGACAGGACCCGTGTCCTGGTGGGCACCCAGCTGCAGATCACCGGCAAGGTGGCGCAGTTCGGGCGCAGCGCCATGGCGGATGTCGGGGCGCGGATCATCGGGCAGTTCGCCACCAACCTCGAAGGCATGCTGACCCGGGAACAGCCGGCCGGCGCATCGGGTCAGCAGACTCCGGCGGCCGCCGCTGCCCCTGCCACCACCACCGACGCCCCTGCCGGGGGCTCCGAGTTGAACGCGCTCGCCTTCGTATGGCCCATCGCCCGCCGCTGCGCCCCGGCGGCGGGTGCCTTCGTGGGTGGCGTACTGGCGACGTGGCTCGTCACCCGTCTGCGGGGACGTCACGCTCCTGCTGCTCCAGCACTGCCTGTTGGGCAGCCCTGATGTGAACCTTCATGATCATCTCCGCTGAGATCGCGTCCCTGCGTCGCAGCGCCTCGATCAGCTCCCTGTGGTGCTCGGCGCTGCGCGCGAGGTCGCGCTCGGTGTAGCGGAGGAACGTACGGTGCACCAGGGGCAGCCCGAGCACTCCGGTGAGCAGGTGCATGAGGCTGCTGTTGCCGGTGGCCTCCAGCAGCATCTTGTGGAAGTCGTTGTTCAGCGCGGCGGCCCGCTGTCTGCCGGCGGCGCCGCCCTCCGCTGTCGCCGTCTCGAATTCGACGAGGTTGGCTTCGAGCGCGCGCAGGGTGTCCTCGGTGATGTTCTGTGTGGCGACAGCCGCCACATAGCCCTCGATCACCGCACGCAGTCCGTAGATCTCGGCGACCTGTTCCGGGCTCCAGTCCACGACTTGCGCGCCGCGGTAGCGTTCGGTGCGGACCAGGCCCTCGGAGTTGAGCTTGCGCAGCGCCTCCCGTACGGGCGTCCGGCTGATCCCCATCGATGCGGCCAGCGACTCCTCGCGCAGCCAGACGCCGGGACGGAGTTCACCCGAGGCCATCCGTTCGGCGATCTCGGCGTAGGCCCGCTGAGCGGCGGACGACTCCGCCCCACGACCGTCTGTCACGGAAATCTCCTCGTCGTTACCAGGATCAGGAAGGCGACGGGGCGGACTCCGCTCCCTGCCCCGCGAGATAGTCCAGGGCGCCGGCGAGGCTCGCCTCGAGATGCCGGCGCAGGACCGCCGCCGCGCCTTCGGGATCGCCTTCCTGGATGCACCGCGCCAGGTCGGCGTGCTCTCGCGCCGCCGCGGTCTGCCGCTCGTGGTTGGGCAGACTGTTCATCACGTACCGCTCGCAAGTGTTCCACAGCATGCACAGGTGGCGCTGCAGCACTCCTTCACCCGCGGCCCTGAAGAGCGCGAAGTGGAACTCCCGGTGCGCGTGGAGCATCGCCTCGGACACCTGCGGCACCCGCTTGTCGGCCAGTTCCTGCATTTCTTCCAGCCACCGCCGCATCGAGGCGCTGATCGTCCCGTCGTCGGACTCGGCCGCGCGGCGCGCCGCGATCGGCTCGATGGCCTGGAGGATCACGAACGCGTCCTGAAGATCGTGGGCGCTCAGCGGCCGTACGACCGTTCCGCGGCGCGGCAGGTTGTCCACCAGGGACTCCGCCTCGAGCTGGCGGACGGCCTCGCGCAACGGTACGCGGCTCACGCCCAGCTCGTCGGCCAGCTCGTACACCGGCACCTTGGCTCCAGGACCGAGCGCTCCCAGCACGATCCGGTTGCGGATCTGGGCCGTGACGAAATCCGTGATGGTGCCGGGAGTCTCCACTCCGTCGGCTCCGATCTTGTGGACCGCTCGCCTCGCCACAGCGCCCCTTCCCTTCCCCTCCGCACGACAGGCCGGGCCGGGAGGACGGAGGACACTGTCGGTGAGTAACCGTGTGAAGCATACAGTTTTCTGTTTTCACCCGGTGTCGCGCACGGGATCCGGCGGCCTGCCCGGCAGGGGTTCCCGGGGCGTCCGGTGGTGGATGGGCGCGCGGGTCCCGGACAGCCGCTTGCCGGTGCCGCCCCAGTGCGCCGCGATGATCTCGGCGGCCACGGACACGGCCGTCTCCTCCGGGCTCCTGGCCCCGAGGTCCAGTCCGATCGGTGAGGACAGACGCCCCAGTTCGGCCTGTCCGACCCCCGCTTCCCGCAGTCGCTCCAGCCGGTCCTCGTGGGTGCGCCGGCTGCCCATGGCGCCCACGTATGCCGCGTCCGTGCGCAGAGCGACCTCCAGCAGCGGGATGTCGAACTTCGGGTCGTGCGTCAGAACGCAGATCACCGTGCGCTCGTCGATCCGTTCGCGCTGGGCCGCGAGGTAGCGGTGCGGCCAGTCGACGACGATCTCGTCGGCCTGGGGGAAGCGCGCCGAGGTCGCGAACACAGGCCGCGCGTCGCACAGGGTCACGTGATAGCCGAGGAACTTCCCGATACGAGTCACCGCTTCGGCGAAGTCGATCGCGCCGAAGACCAGCATGCGGGGCGCGGGAGCGTACGACTCGACGAACACCGGTACCGCCCATGAACACCCGGACCCCGCTACGGACCGCGGCACACCGGTCTCGCCCCGGCGCAGCATCTCGCGTACGCACTCGGCCGCCGACGAGTCCAGCCGGACGTCTCCCAGGGAGCCGCGGACCCCGGTGGGGCCGACGACGAGCCGCGCCCCTGCCGGGAGATGACCGTCGGCGAGGGTGGTCGCGACGGCGAGCGGCCGGCCCGCCCCGATCGCGTGCGCGATGTCCTCAAGCGCCGGGTCCTGCCCGGTCCCGACCGGCCGGACGAAGACCTCCAGAATGCCGCCGCAGGTGAGCCCGGCCGCGAGAGCGTCGCCGTCACTGACGCCGTAGGTCTCGGTCACGGGCCGCCCCGTCTCCAGCACCTCGCGGGCGAGTTCGTACACCGCCCCTTCCACGCAGCCTCCGGAGATACTGCCCGCCACCTCGCCGGTCTCGGCGACCACCATGGTCGCTCCGGGTGGCCGGGGCGACGAGTGCCAGGTCCGCACGACGGTCGCCTGCGCGAACCGCACGCCCCGCCCGTACCACGCCATGGCCTGGTCCAGTACCTCCCTCATGCCCCGGCTCCCTTCCCCGCCGACCACCCTCCCGGAGGCTCTTAGTATACAAAAATGCCGGAGCTCATCCTATGGGTCGCACCAGACAGGCAACTGAGAGAGAATCTCCCAGCAGTCGTATACATTCCCGGGGTTTCTTACTGTTCGTGACCAGGGGACGCGGCGGCGGCCCGGTGCGCCAGCCCCACGCCCACCGCGACCGTGACCGCGACGACGAGGCCGGCCAGGGGTACCGCCCGGTGCCCGGCGAAAGTGGCCGCGAGGACCAGGGGCACGCTGACCGGCAGGACCGCGCGCTGGGCCGGGCCCCGTTTGAAGTGGCGGCTGTGCAGCAGCCACACCGTGAGCAGGAACAGCGCGGTGGGCACCGTGACCGTCGCCGCCGCCGCGACCGCCGGGATGTCCGTGTGGCCCGTCACCTCCTCGACGGTGACCTCGATACCGGAGCCGATCGCGGCGGCCGAGCCGAAGACCAGATAGTGGCCGTAACCCCACAGGAACGCCTGCCTGTTGGAGACCAGGTGCTCGTGGATGGGCACCGCGAAGTAGATCCAGTAGGCGCCGAAGACGATGACGAGGCCGCCCGCCGCGATCGGAAGCAGCTCACCCAGCGCGGCCGACTCGTCCACCGCCGACTGCACCGCGACCGTGGCGGCCGCGACGGTCTCGCCGAGCATGATGATGGTGAACAGCCCGTAGCGCTCGGCGATGTGGTGCGGATGCCAGGGGGTGCGGTGGCGGTGCTCGGCGTACGCGGGAACCGCCATGTCGGCGGCGGCCATCGGGACGAAGCCCCACTTCCACGCGGCGCCGGGAAGCAGCAGCAGGACGACCCAGCCGATCTGTACGAGCACGAGCCCGGCCGCGTACCGCCGGGCCGTGGTCCTGGCGGCGCCCGTCTCGCTGCGCGCCGCCCGCAGCCACTGGAGTGTCAGGACGACCCGCATGATCAGATAGCCGACGATCGCGACCGTGTAGTCGGCGTGGTCGAAGGCGCGCGGGACCCCGGCGGCGAGGACGAGCACCCCGGCGATCTGGACCAGGGTCGCGATCCGGTAGATCACGTCGTCGGTGTCGTACGCGGACGCGAACCAGGAGAAGTTGACCCAGGCCCACCAGATCGCGAAGAACACCACCAGGTAGCCGGTGATCCCGTGGGCCGGTTCGCCTTCGGTGAGCGCGTGCACCAGCCGCCCGCCCGCCTGGGACACCGCCACCACGAAGCACAGGTCGAAGAAGAGCTCCAGCGGCGTGGACGCCCGGTGCGGCTCGGCGGGGTCCCTGGCCCGCATCCGGAGCCCGGGCCGTGGGAATCCGCCCTGTCCAGCTCCGGACGCCGTCGTCTCTTCGGTCATCAGCGCGCCGCTCCTCCGCTCGCCCGGCCCTGCCCTGTGCCTGGGCCGCTCAGCACCTCACCATGGCGCAGTCGGCGGCGTAACGCCTCATCGACGCGGCGCCTCAGGAGGCTGCGGCTCAGGACGCGGAGGCCGGAGCCCGGTCAGCGGCCGGGCTCCGGGAAGCGGGAGCCGCGTCAGCCGGTGGCCGTCGTCTGCTGGCCGGTGGCGCTGTCCTTCAGCCACTGCGCCCAGGAGAGGTTGAAGTCGGCGTAGCCGTTGTCACCGGCCGCCTTGCCGCGCGGGGAGCCCGTGATGGTGATCGGGTCGCCCTGCTTGACGAAGTCGTAGAACCACTTGGCGTCGGCGAGCGAGAGGTGCACACAGCCGTGCGAGCCGTAGCTGTGGCCCGGGTAGGGGTCGCCGGTCGAGTAGTGGATGTAGGTACCGGAGTTGGTGAGGTGCACGTCCCACGGCAGCGTCAGGTCGTAGAAGTCCGGGCTGCCCTTGGTGCAGCTGATGCCGACGCTGCACGAGGTCATGTGGACCTCCTTGGCCTTGTCCATCACGGCCATCGTGCCGTCCCAGGAGGGGAAGCTGGGGCTGCCGGCGTCGATCGGGAGGGTGCGGACCACCTTGCCGTCGCGCGTCACCTTCATCGAGTGGCCGGGCACCGAAGCGGTCGCCTCGACGTCGTCACCGATGGTGAACTTGTGCTGGTAGTTGTGCGTACCGTAACGGCCGTTGCCGTTGCTCACGTCCGTCAGGTTCGCGTCCAGCGTCACCTTGGTGCCGGGCTGCCAGTACTTCTCGGGCCGCCAGTCGGCGCGGGTGCTGCTGAACCAGTGCCAGGCGCCGGTGACCGGTGTGGAGGCGGAGACCTTGAGGTGCTTCTCGACCGTGGCACGGGCCGAGGTGGCCACCGGGTTGGTGAAGACCACCGAGATCGGCATCGCGACGCCGACGGTCGTCCCGGTCTTCGGGGCTATCGTCTCCAGCAGCATGGGCGGGCCCGCCGGATGGGTCGGTTTCGGGTGCGCGCTCGCCGACGCCTTGGCCGACGCGCCGTTCGCGGAGTCTCCCGAGGCGGATGCCGAGGCATTTCCCCCACAGGCACTCGTGCCCGCCAGTACCGCGCTGACCAGCAGTGCGATCCCTATGCTGCCCTTGACCCGGCCCATGCTCATGCTCCGCTCACATTACTTCCCGCTGGACACAACACCCCTAGAGACAACTGTCCGGGCGCAGCGGTTGCAGAGCTTCTCGTAAAGCACAGGCCAAGTCTTGGTACAGGGCAGGGAGCGGCCGGACCGCCCGCTGCGCGGCCCGCGCGCGAACGCCCGTCCCAAAGAGTTTCGCCCCGGACCAATACACCTGTCCGGTGACGCTCGTTGGCCCTGATGGCCCGTAGAGACAAGCACCTGCGTCAGGAGACGGCACGCATGAACAGGAAGTCCGGCAGCCGGAACGGTCGCTTGCCGCTGACCGCCGCACAGACGGGAATGTGGTTCTCCCAGGAGCTGGACGCGGAGAACCCCAACTACCGTGCGGCCGAGTACGTCGAGATCAGGGGCCCGCTCGACCTGGAGCTGCTGGAGGAGTCCCTGCGTGAGGCCGTCGGCGAGACGCAGGCCCTGCGGGCCTGTTTCGAGACGGACGACGAGGGCCGCACCTGGCAGCGCGTCGGGCCCGCGCCGCGGTGGCCGCTGCCCCTGGTGGATCTGCGCGGCGCGGACGACCCGTGGGCCGCCGCGCACACCTGGATGTGGGACGACATGCGGTGCCCGCTCGACCTGGGGCGGCCCCCGCTCTTCACCTTCGCGGTGCTCAGGACCGCCGACGACTGCTTCCTGATCTACATCAGCGTGCACCACATCGCGCTCGACGGTTACGGCTTCTCCCTCTTCATCCAGCGGGTGGCCGAGCTGTACTCGGCGCTGGAGTCCGGCCGCTTCCGCCCCGACTCCGCCTGGGGGACGCTGGAGGACGTACTGGCCGACGAGGCCGCGTACCACGCCTCGGAGCGCTTCACCGAGGACCGGGAGTACTGGACCGCGCAGCTCGCGGGCCACCCGACGGCGCCCGAGGCTGCGGGCCGGCTGAAGTCGGTCCCGCACCGTTTCGTACGGGAGAGCGGCCCGGTCGCGGCCCCGGCGGCCGCCGGACTGCGGGCCCTGGCCCGGCAGGCGAGGACGAGCCTGCCGTCGGTCGCGATGGCGGCGCTCGCGCTGTATGTGCACCGGCTGAGCGGACAGGACGAGGTGTCACTCGATCTGACGGTCACCGGCCGCACCGGGGCGGTGGCGCGTACGGTCCCGGTGATGCTGGCCAACGTGCTCCCGCTGGCGGTACGCCCGGAGCCCGGCGCGACGGTGTCCGAGCTGGTGCGCCACACCGCACGGCAGGCGCGCGGGCTGCTGCGCCACCAGCGCTACCCGGCGCCGTATCTCGTCAAGGACCTGGGCGGGATCCCGGCCGGCGGGTATCTGGGCGACTGGGGCATCAACATCATGGGATACGACCCGCAGCTGACGTTCGGCCGGCACCCGGCCGTCCTGCACAACCTCTCCAACGGGCCGGTGACCGGGCTCGGCGTGAATGTGTACGACCGCCCCGCCGACGGTTCGCTGCGCATCGACTTCAACGCGGACCCCGCCCTGTACAGCGCCGAGGTGACGGCCGCGCACCACCGCAGGTTCCTGGCCCTGCTCGACACGCTGGCCACCGCGGGCGCCGACCGGCCCGTCGCGGAGATCGGGCTGCTGACGGACGACGAGCGGCACCTGGTGGTGAGCGGCTGGAACGACACCGGGCGCCCGGCGGCCACGGCCACGCTGACCGGGATGTTCGAGGCGCACGCCCGCCGGGCGCCGGAGGCGACCGCCCTGGTGTGCGGGGCGAGCACCCTCACGTACGGCGAACTGAACGCGCGCGCCAACCGGCTGGCCCGGCTGCTGATCTCGCGCGGAGCGGGCCCCGAGACCTTCGTCGCGCTCGCGCTGCCGCGCACCGTCGACTACCCGGTCGCGCTGCTCGCCGTGCTCAAGGCGGGCGCCGCGTGTGTGCCGGTGGATCCGGAGCACCCCGCCGAGCGCGTCCGGTATCTGCTCACCGACGCCGCCCCGCTCTGTGTCATCACCACCGCTGCGGGCGCCGATGTGCTGCCGCCCGCCGTGCCCGCGCTGCTCATCGACGCACCCGGCACGGTCGGTGAACTGGCCGCGGCGCCGGACAGCGACCCCGGCGACGATGACCGCCGTACCCCGCTGCTGCCGCACCATCCCGCGTACGTCAGCTACACCTCGGGGTCGACCGGGGCGCCGAAGGGCGTGGTCGTCGAGCACCGTTCGCTCAGCAATCTCTGCGCCGACCACCACAGCGAGCTGATCGCACCGGCGGTCGCGGCGGCGGGGCGGCCGCTGCGGTCGGCGCTGACCGCGACGTTCACCTTCGACACCGCTTGGGAGGGTCCGCTCTTCCTGGCGGCAGGTCAGGAACTCCATGTGATCGACGACGCCGTACGGCTCGATCCTGCGGCGCTGGCCCGGTATGTCGACCGGCACGGGATCGACTTCCTGGATGTCACCCCCTCCTATCTGCACCAGCTGATCGCCGCGGGCCTGCTCTCGGGCGCCCGGCACCGTCCCCGGCTGCTGATGGTGGGCGGCGAGCCGCTGGACGAGGCGCTGTGGCGGACCCTGCGGGAGTGCCCGGACACGACCGCGTACAACTACTACGGCCCGACCGAGTGCACGGTCGACGCCGTGTACTGCAGGCTGGACACGGAAGGCGACCTGCCGGTCATCGGGCGGCCGGGCCAGAACGTCCGCGCCTATGTCCTGGACGCCCGGCTGGACCCGGTGCCGCCCGGGGTGCCCGGCGAACTGCACCTGGCCGGTGCGCAGGTGGCGCGCGGATACCTCAACCGGCCCGAGCTCACGGCCGAACGTTTCCTCGCTGATCCGTTCGGGGCGCCGGGCGACCGGATGTACCGCACCGGCGATCTGGTGCGGTGGACCGCGCAGGGTGCGCTCGAGTACCTCGGGCGCACCGACGACCAGCTCACGCTCCGGGGGCTGCGGATCGAGCCGGGCGAGATCGAGGCGGTGCTCGCCCGCCACCCCGGGGTGGCCAGGGCGGCGGTCGCGGTACGCATGTCTCAGCGGGGCGAGCCGCTGCTGGCCGCGTATGTGGTGCCCGCGGGCGGGCGCTCCCCGGGGGCGGTCCCCGGGCCGCGGCTCGCGGACGGTGGCGCCCCGGCGGGTGGCGCCCCGGACTGTGGCGCCCCGGACGGCGCCGCGCTGCGGGCCTGGGCGGCGGAGCGGCTCCCCGCCTCTCTGGTTCCCGCCTCGTATCTGCTGCTCGGCACGCTGCCGCTCACCCCGCACGGCAAGCTCGACCGGGCCGCGCTCCCGGCACCGGAGCCCGCGGCCGAACGGACCGGCAGGCCCGCGCGCAGCGCCCAGGAGAAGACGCTCTGCGCGCTCTTCACCGAGGTGCTGGGCGTCGGTGACGTCAGCATCGACGACGACTTCTTCGCGCTCGGCGGATACTCGCTGCTCGCCGCCCGGCTCATCGGCCGGATCCGCTCGTCGCTGGGCACGGCCCTGTCCATCGGCGCGGTCTTCGAGGCGCCGACCGTGGCCGGACTGGCCCGGCTGCTCGACACCGGCACGGCACAGGACCCCTTCGCGATGCTGCTGCCACTGCGCACCGACGGGTCCAGGCCGCCGCTGTTCTGCGTCCACCCGGCGGGCGGTCTGAGCTGGTGCTACGCGGGGATGCCACGTCATCTCGCGGCGGACCTGCCGGTGTACGGGCTGCAGGCGCGGGGGCTCTCCGGGCCGGGCGGGCTGCCCGCGACCTTCGAGGAGATGGTCGCCGACTATGTGGCGCACATCCGCTCCGTACAGCCGTCGGGCCCCTACCACCTGCTGGGCTGGTCCCTGGGCGGTGCGCTGTCGCACGCCATCGCGGTACGGCTCCAGGACCGGGGTGAACGGGTGGCGCTGCTGGCCATGCTGGACTCCCGTCCCATCGACCCGCGCAGCCGGCTGAGGTCACTGCCCGACGACCACGCGGCGCTGGCGCTGCTGCTTGAAGCGGCCGGGCACACCCCGCAGGGCCCCGGTCTCTCGGCGCTGACCGCCACCGAGGTCGCGGCGATCCTCAGCAGCGACGGCGGGAACGGGCGCCCGGCCGCGCTCGCCGAGCACCCCGGGCTCGGCGAGCACCATGTGGCGGCGATGACGTCGGTCCTGACCAACTCGGTGCGCCTGCAGCCCACTTTCGTGGAGGGCGTGTTCGAAGGGGACCTGCTGTACTTCCACGCCACCCAGGGAAAGTCGGCGCAGGCCCTCACCGGCGAGGCGTGGCGTCCCTGGGTGACCGGGCGGATCGAGTCGCACGACATCGCGTGCACCCATCACGCCATGACCCAGGCGGCGCCGCTCGCGCACATCGGGCGGTCGCTGAGCCGCCATCTCGACGCCGCCGGCGCGTCGTCGGTCTGATGTCGGGGCGCGGACGGTGCCGCGGCACCGTAGCGCCGGAAGCCGTACCGAAACCGTCCCGGGGGAACCCCCACGGAGACATCACCACGAAGGAATCGGACACACTCAGAGGTATGAGCACCCCGGAGAGAGAACCATTCGACGACGAACGCGTGGGTACCAGGTACCGCGCCGAGGTGGAGGCGGCGTACCGGAAGGTGGAAGCGGCCGCGGCCCCGGAAGCCCAGACGCAGCTTTCGCGCGGTGTGCTGACCGGGTATCTGTGGGCCCTGGGGCGGGCCGAAGCGGCTCCGGCCACCGGCATCACCGGCGGCGCGCCGGACCTCGGGCGGCTGACCGCAGAGGTGGACGCGGTGACCGTACAGCTGGAGGACGCGGTGCAGCGCGGAGTCACCGACGACCACGCCCGCGGGCTGTACGACGCGCTGTCGTGGATCTGCGGCCAGAGCGACCGGCGCCCCTGACGCCGCCGCGCGCGGGCGCCGCCCTGCCCCGGGCCGGGCTACTCGGGCCGGCTACTCGGGCGGCGCCTGCGTGGTCCCGTCCCCGGCGGCCCCGGGCTCTTCGGACTGCCCGGCCAGGGCCGCGATCTGCGCGCGGGACGAGAAGCCCAGCTTGGCCAGGATGTGCTCGACATGGGCGTCGGCCGTGCGCTTGGAGATCACCAGCTGTTCGGAGATCTCCCGGTTGGTGAGCCCCTCCGAGACCAGCGCGGCGACCTGCCGCTCCCGGCGGGTCAGTGTGTCGCCCGGCGGCGGGTCCGACTGCCGGGGCAGCGGGACCGCCGGGGTGTCGGCGTCGATGAGTGCCAGCTCGACGGCGCGGTCCAGCGGGAGTTCGGCGCCCTGCGCGAAGAGCCGGGCGAACTCCTCCTCGCCCAGCTCGGCGCGGACCGCGCTCTCCACCCGCGCGTGGTCGTCCAGGTACACCGCGGCCCCCATCATCGGGGAGCCGACCTTGCGCCACAGCGCCCCGGCGGCCCCGAGCAGCCAGGCCGCCCTGCTGGGGCTCGCCAGTTCGGCGGCGCCCCAGGCCAGCAGCTCCAGGCTGTTCGCAGCGCCGAACATCTCGTGGACCTCGCGGCTGCGCTGCAGACCCGAGCGGGCCAGCGCCACACACTCCGCGGGCTCCCCCCGCCCCCAGGCCGCCATCGCCTCGATGACCAGGATCTGGCCCTTGATGATGCATTCACCGCTCTCGTCACCGAGCAGCAGCAGTGCCTTCTCGCACTCCTCGACGGCGGCGGCCGAGTCGCGCAGCACCGCGTGCATATAGCCCTTCTGGTAGTGGAAGACGACCAGGCTCAGCCGGTCGTTGATGCGGTGCTGGCGGGCCAGCGCCTCGTCGAGCAGCCGCTGTCCCGTCTCCGGGTCGCCGAGCAGCCAGCGGACGCCGCCTGTGTAGCCGGTGGCGAGGGCGAGATCGAGTTCCGACCCGGCCTGCCCCGCCACCTCACGGGTCGCCTCGAATCCGGCGAGTGCCGGTTCGAGATCGCCCTGCACCAGGGCGAGCAGGCTGCGCCAGAGCATCGCGAGCGCCCGCTCGCGGCAGGGCTCGGGGTCGGCGTCGATGCCCTTGCCCAGCCAGTAGCGGCCTTCCTTGGAGAGCCCGGCCGTCACCCAGAACGGCCAGAGCCTGGCGGCCATCTCCAGACCGGGCCTGATGCCGTCGGGCCGCGAGAGCGAGTAGTCGAGCGCGCTGCGCAGATCGGCCAGGTCACGGTACAACTCCCAGTAGAGCGGCACCTGTTCCGATGTCAGGACAGTCTCGTAGAAGTGCTGGACCCGGGCCAGATAGTGGGTGCGGTGGCGGGCGCGGCAGCGCTCCTGCTCGCCGCCGAGCGCGGCGCAGCGGTCCGCCCCGTACTCCCTGATGGTGTCGAGCAGCCGGTAGCGTGAGCCGTCGTCGCCGTCCAGCACCCGCAGCACCACCGACTTGTCGACCAGGCCGATGAGGTGCTCGATGATCTCCTCGCGGGGCAGGCCGGCGCCCGAGCAGACCTCTTCGACGGCGGCCAGGTCGAACGGACCGGCGAACACCGAGAGCCGTGCCCAGAGCAGCCGTTCCTCGGCGGAGCACAGGTCGTGGCTCCAGTCGATCGCGGTGCGCAGCGTCTGGTGGCGGGGCAGCGCGGCGCTGCGGCGGCCGCCGGTGAGCACCCGGAAGCGGTGTTCGAGCCGGGCGGTCAGCTGGTCGAGCGGGATGGCCCTGAGCCGTACGGTGGCCAGTTCGATGGCGAGCGGAATGCAGTCGAGGCGGCGGCAGAGCGCCAGTACGTCCTGGTGGTTGCCCGCGTTGATCCGGAAGCCGGGCACGACGGCCGCCGCGCGCTGCTCGAAGAGTGTCGCCGCGTCGTCGTACGCCAGCGGGGGTACGTGCAGGGTGTGTTCGCCCGGGACGTCCAGCGGCTGGCGGCTGGTGGCCAGCAGGGTCACTCCCGGGGCCTCGCGCAGCAGCAGGTCGGCGAGGAACGCGCAGGCGTCGAGATGGTGTTCGCAGGTGTCGAGGACGAGCAGCAGTCTGCGTTCCTGGAGGTGCTCCATGACGACGTCCAGCAGCACCCGCCCGGACTGCTCGGCCAGTCCCAGTGCGCTCGCCACGGCCTGCGGCAGCAGCTCGGGGTCGTGCAGCGAGGACAGCTCGGCCAGGACGATGCCGTCCGTGTACCCCCCTTTGAGGGTGAGCGCCGCGCGCAGCGCCAGCCTGCTCTTGCCCACACCGCCGGGGCCGACGAGGGTCACCAGCCGTGCCCGGGCCAGCAGTTCACGGATCCGGTCGAGCTCCGCGGAACGGCCGACGAATCCGGTCACTTCCAAGGGCAGTTCGCCGGTACGCCGGCTGTAACCGAGTGCCATGCCGCCCCCCGCCGCGCTTCCTGAACGTCTCCGCGTACACCGCGCGCCTCTGTCGCGCACCTCAGCGTACGGGGTGCACCACGGTCAGTGACACCAGGCGATCAGCAGACCCACCGGACGGGCGACCCGCGCACGCGATACGGAGGCGCCGGGCGGGCCCCGGCTGCGCCCCGTCCTGGAACGTTTTCCGTAAGGGGGTTGCCAAGCCTTTCCCAAGGCCGTAACCCCGGGTACCCCGATGGCGGTTGCCCGGGGGTACGACAGGTACGACGCCGCGCGGTCCGGGGCGGGGATGGCGCCCTCGCCCGGGACAGCATGCGGGGCGGCCACGGAGAAGGCCGCGCGTACATCCGCGCCAGGGCAGGCCCACCCCGGTGCAAGGGCCGTCCGTCGTCAGTCCTGGTCCGGTGTGGTGCGTTTGTCGTCCGGCTTCTTGGAGCGCAGGCGGGCCGTGACATCCTCCGGCGGCAGGAACTTCGACCAGCGTTCGGGGAATTCGGACGGCATGTCCGACCCGTCGTCGTCCGAATCGGGGGCCGCCGCGCCCGGATGGTCCGGGGTGTGCGCTCCGCCCTCCGGGGGTGCCGTCTGCCGGCGCCGGAGCCGTTCGTTCGCCGCTCGGGCCGCCGCGGTCGCCACCGAGGGCCAGATCCGGTCGATGGCGGCATTGACCGCGGCTCCGACCAGGACGGCGAAGGCCGAGACCCCGATCCACAGCAGCACCGCGACCGGTGCGGCCAGCGAGCCGTAGATCGTCGGGCCTTCGACCGTACTCGTGAGGTAGATGCGCAGCAGCAGGCTCCCCAGGAACCACATGCCCAGGGCCACCAGGGCGCCCGGCACGTCCTCGATCCAGGGGGAGCGCACCGGTACGGACACGTGGTAGAGCGTGGTGAGGAAGGCGATCGACAGCAGGACGACGACCGGCCAGTACAGGACGGCGATGACCTGTTCGCCGCCGGGCACGAACTGCACGACCCGGTCCGGGCCCGCCACCGCGAGGGGCAGCACCACCGCCCCGATCACCAGCGCGACGACGTACAGCACGATGGAGAGCAGCCGGGTCATGACGATGCCGCGCCGGCCGTCGAGCCCGTACATCACCGTGATGGTGTCGATGAAGACGTTCACCGCCCGCGACCCCGACCACAGCGCGAAGGCGAAACCGATGGAGACCACATCGGGGCGCTTGCCGTGGGTGACGTTCTCCAGGAGCGGCTCGGCGAAGTCGTGGACTCCCCGGTCGGAGAGGACCGTGCTCGCCGCGTGCAGGATGTTCTTCTCCAGGCTGGCGACGGTGTGCGTGTCGGTCCAGCCGTCGACGTACCCGAGCAGGGCGATCAGACTGAGCAGCAGCGGTGGCAGGGAGAGCAGCGTGAAGAACGCCGCCTCGGCCGCGAGTCCCAGGATCCGGTACTCCATGCAGGAGTTGACGGTGTCCTTGAGGAGCAACCACGCCATCCTGCGTTTGGAGACGTTGCGGTAGAGGGCTCTGGCCCGGTGGAGCAGACCCGGATGCTGCTCCCCTGTTTCATTTGCTGCCTGCACCTCCATACCGTAGCCCCATGGCACCGAGCACTCACACAGTGACCAACCAGCCTCCGCCCCTGGTGGGACATGACGTCTTCACCACCGACCGGGTCCTGGCCGAGGCCGTGGACCGGCACACCGCGCCGGATCTCGCCGCCGGCGTGCGGGAGGAGCTGGCCCTGCTGGGCCGCAGCGCCGGATCCACGCAGGCGCGGGAGTGGGGTTTCCAGGCGAACGAGAACCCGCCGCGGCTGCGGACCCACGACCGCTACGGGCACCGGATCGACGAGGTGGACTTCCATCCGGCCTGGCACCGGCTGCTCGGCAAGGCCGTGTCGGCGGGGCTGACCGACGCCTGGGGCAGGCCGGCCGGGCATGTGCGGCGGGCGGCCGGGTTCCTGGTCTGGTCGCAGGTCGAGGCGGGGCACGGCTGCCCGGTGTCGATGACGCATGCGGCGGTGCCGGCGCTGCGGGCCGATCCGGCGCTCGCCGCCGAGTGGGAGCCGCGGCTCACCTCGCATGTGTACGAACGGGACCTCGGGGCCCCGGGCAGCAAGCCGGGAGCGCTGTTCGGGATGGCGATGACCGAGAAGCAGGGCGGCAGCGACGTCCGCGCCAACACGACCGCCGCGGCCCCGGTCGCCGGGGACGAGGGCGCGTATCTGCTCACCGGGCACAAGTGGTTCTGTTCGGCGCCGATGTCCGACGGTTTCCTGGTGCTCGCGCAGGCGCCGGACGGGCCGACGTGCTTCCTGGTCCCCCGGGTGCTGGCGGACGGCGCCCGTAACGTCTTCGCGATCCAGCGGCTCAAGGACAAGCTCGGCAACCGGTCCAACGCGTCGGCCGAGGTCGAGTTCGACGGGACCTGGGCGCGCCGGGTCGCCGACGAGGGCCGGGGGGTGCGCACCATCATCGAGATGGTGGCGGCGACCCGGCTGGACTGCGCGATCGGCTCCGCCGCGCTGATGCGGCAGGCGGTGGCGCAGGCCGTGCACCACACCGCGTACCGCAGGGCGTTCGGCGGGGAGCTGATCGACAAGCCGCTGATGCGCAACGTGCTGGCCGATCTGGCGCTGGAGTCGGAGGCGGCGACGACGCTGGCGATGCGGCTGGCCGCCGCGTACGACAGCGACACGGATGAGGAGCGGGCGTTCCTTCGGCTCGCGGTGCCGGCCGCCAAGTACTGGGTGACCAAGCGCTGTACGCCGGTGGTGGCCGAGGCGCTCGAATGTCTGGGCGGCAACGGCTATGTGGAGGAGTCCGGGCTGCCCAGGCTGCTGCGCGAGTCGCCGCTCAACTCCATCTGGGAGGGATCGGGCAACGTACAGGCGCTGGATGTGCTGCGCGCGCTCCAGCGGGAGCCGCAGGCGCTCAACGCGTTCCTCCAGGAGGTGGGCAGGGCGCGCGGCGCCGACCACCGGCTGGACCGGGCCATCAGGGACCTGCTCACCGAGCTGGCCGATCTGGACGGGATCGAGGCCCGGGCGCGCCGGGTCGCCGAGCGCATCGCGCTGGTGCTCCAGGGCTCGCTGCTGGTGCGCTGGGCGCCGCCCGAGGTCGCCGACGCGTTCTGCGCCTCACGGCTGGGCGGCGACTGGGGTACGGCGTTCGGCACACTGCCGCACACGCTGGATCTGGGATCGGTCGTCGACCGGGCACGGGCCGAGGGATAGCGGACGGCGGCCGCTCCCTTCGGGGCAGCGCCGAGCAGTGCCGGGCAGCGCGGCACGGCACGGGGCCAGCCGGGGTCGATGCTGCGCCGACACGGCACCACCCCGGCTGGACACCCAGCTTCGTGCAACGGCCTTTTTTTACGCCAGGGTTGCAGATCGTTGCAAGGGTTGTGCGGAGTCCGGTGCGCCGGGGCCACCGGAGATGCACGATGAGGCACGGCACAGCTGGACCGACCGGAACGCCGGACCGACCGGACCGACCGGACCGACCGGACAACCGAAATGACCGGACTAACCGGACTGACCGGACCGACCGGACCGACCGGACCGACCGGAACGGCCGGAACGGCCGGAACGGCCGGAACGGCCGGACCAAGTGGGCCCACCGGCCGGGCAGGCCGGACTCAGGCCGAATTCGTGGACCACAATCGGGAGTACCCATGAGGAGCGGAGCCCCCGGCGTGGCCGGCCCCATAGCCCGGCACACCCGCGAGAGCGCCCGTACGCTGCACGGCATACGTGAGGCGACGCTCTCCGGGGACCGTCCGGAGCTGGCACCGCGCCCGGTCATCGGCGCTTCCTGGCAGCGGATGCTCCGGATCGGCCTGGACCCGGAGCGGGACACCAGCAGTGTGCTGCTGGGCGTGGAGGAGCTGGAGCACCGGCGCAGAGCCACCGCGCTGGGTGAGCTGCTGCCGACGCTCAGCCGGGGGCTGGCCTCGGTCGCCGACGCGTCGATGCAGGTCATGGTGGTCACCGACGCCGACGGCCGGGTGCTGTGGCGGGAGGGCAACCGGGCCGTCCTGCGCCGGGCCGACGGCATCTGGCTGCAGGAGGGTGCCGCCTGGAGCGAGGGTTCCACCGGCACCAACGCGGTCGGCACCGTCCTGGCGACCGGTCAGACCCTCCAGGTGCACTCCGCCGAGCACTTCGCCCGTACGCTGCAGAACTGGACCTGCGCCGCAGCGCCCGTGCAGGATCCGCGCGACGGGCGGCTGCTCGGGGTCATCGATGTGAGCGGCCCCGACTCCACCTTCCACCCGGCGATGCTCGCTCTGGTGGACTCGGTGGCCCGGCTGGCCGCCGCCGAGCTGCGGGAGCGCCATCTCGACTCCGTGGAACGGCTGCGTTCGGTGGCGGCGCCGGTCCTGAACAGGGTGGGCGGCCGGGCCCTTGCGGTGGACGCGCACGGCTGGCCCGCCGCGGTGACCGGGATGCCGCCGGCCGGACGTCTGCCGCTGCCCAAGTCCTTCGGCCCCGGCCGGATCTGGCTGCCCTCGCTCGGGATGTGCACGGTGGAGCCGCTGCCGGGGGGCTGGCTGATCCGGCTGGACGAGGAGCGGCCGGGGCCCGGCCCGCGGGGTGACGGGGCGGCGGCGAGCCGGGTCGTCCTCGATCTGAGCGGGAGCAGGCGCTGGTCGGTGACCGTGTCGGGGGCTTCCGGCAGCTGGACCCAGGATCTGACGCCCCGCCACGCGGAGCTGCTGTGTGTGCTGAGCCTGCACCGCGAGGGCCGGACCGCGGCCGAGCTGGCGGACGACCTGTTCGGTGACGCGACGCGGACGGTGACGGTGCGCGCGGAGATGTCGCGGGTGCGCCGCGGTCTCGCCGAGGTGCTGGCGCACCGCCCGTACCGTTTCGCCGACGGGGTCGATGTGGAGGTGAAGGGCCCGGACGACCCGGCGGACCTGCTGCCGTACTCGACGGCGCCGGCGGTGCGCAGGTCCGTACTGCCGCGGGCGTGAATTGTCTCCCGACCAGGCATGCATTAGCTTAGGCGAGCCTAACCTAATGGAACGGGGGCAAGGGTGAGCGCCGAGGTACACCGCGACCACTGGGGCATTCCGCATCTGCGCGCGGACAGCGCCCTGGCCCTGGCCCACGCGCAGGGCCGTAACGCGGCGACGGACCGCGCCTGGCAGATCGAGACCGAACGGCACCGGGCGCAGGGCACGAGCGCCGCCTTCCTCGGGCCCGAGGCAGTCGGCTGGGACCGCTTCGCCCGCCAGGCCAGGCTGGCGGACACCGCGCGGCGCTGCTACGCACAGCTGGACGCGGACACCGCCGAGTGGGTCAGCGCTTACACCGATGGCGTCAACGCCGGGCTGGCCGAAGGGGCCGGGGACGCGGCGGAGTTCGCCGCCACCGGCCTGGAGCCCGGCAGCTGGCAGCCGTGGACACCGCTGGCGGTCTGGCTGTCCACCCACATCCTCTTCGCCGGGTTCCCCGCCAAGCTGTGGCGCGAGGAGGTGGCCGCCGCACTGGGCGACCGCGCCGTGGGCCTCTTCGCCGCCGACGGCCCCCACAGCGCGGGCAGCAACGGCTGGCTGGTCACCGGGGAACGCACCGCGAGCGGCGCGCCGATCCTGGCGGGCGACCCGCACCGCTTCATCGAGGCGCCGGGCGTCTACCAGCAAATCCACCTGGCCTGCCCGGAGTTCGACGTGGCGGGCCTCGCGGTGCCGGGCGTCCCCGGCGTCCCGCACTTCGGGCACGCCTCGACGGTGGCCTGGTCGATCACCAACGCGATGGCCGACTACCAGGACCTCTACCGGGAACGTCTGCGGCGCACCGGCGCGGGCGTGGAGGCGTTCGGCCCGGACGGCTGGGAGCCCGCCCCGTCGCACACCGAGACCATCGAGGTGGCGGGCGGCGAGCCGGTCACGGTGGAGGTGACCGAGACGGCGCGCGGCCCGGTCATCGTCGGCGGCCCGGACGCCCCTTCGGCGATCAGCCTGCGGTATCCCCCGCGGGTCACCGGTGAACTCGGCTTCGAGGCCATGGCGTTGCTGCTGCGCGCCCGTACGGTCGACGACGTGGACCGGGCCTTCGACCGGTGGGCCGAGCCCGTCAACGTCGTCCAGGCCGCTGACACCCGGGGCGGCCTGCTGCACCGGGTCGCGGGCGCCGTCCCGGTGCGCGACCGGGCGAACGGGCTGCGGGCCGTGCCCGGCTGGGAGACGCGGTACGCCTGGCGCGGTACGCGGGCACCGCTGCCGCGCGAGGCCGTCGACCGGGTGGCGGTGATGGCCAACCAGCGGGAGCTGGCAGCCCCGTTGGGGGTCGAGTTCTCGCCCCCGCACCGGGCCCGGCGGATCCGGCAGCTGCTGGCCGGGGCGGCGGACTGGACGGCGCCCGGCATGGCGGCGGTGCACACGGACACGCGGCTGCCCGTGGAGCAGCCCCTGCTCGATCTGCTGGACGCCGGCGATGACCCGGGTCCGGGTGCGGCCGCCCTGCGCGAGCGGCTGGCCGGCTGGGACCGGCGGATGGACGCCGGGAGCACACAGGCCGCCGCGTACGCCGCGCTCCGGGCGGCCGTGGTGCGGCGGCTGGCCGGGCATCCGGCGCTCGCCGCCCTGGCCGGACCCGGGGTGGCCGAGGGCTATCCGGAGGTCTTCCGCCCCTGGCTGGCCCTGGTCACCCGGGTCGCCTTCGCGCTGGACGGGCTGCTCACCTCGGAGCTGCTGCCGGAGATCGACCGGGCGGCGGTCGTCCGGGAGGCGGCCGAGGAGACCGCGCCGCCGGACGTCCCCTGGGGCGCACTGCACCGGCTCGCCCCGTGGCAGGCGCTGACCGACGAGCCCGGCGGCCCATGGGGTCCGCCGCCCGGCGGCTGGCCCGGTCTGTCCGGCGACCACGACTGCGTCCTGTCCACCTCCAGCGTCCCGGGCCTCACCCACCACGCCTCCCGGGCACCGGCCGCCCGCTACGTCTGGGACCTGGCCCGGCGCGACGACAGCCTCTGGGCGGTGCCGCTCGGGGCGTCCGGGATATCCGGCGACCCCCACCGGCTCGACCAGCTGCCGCTGTGGGTGCGTGGCGGGCTCGTCCCCGTGATCACCGACTGGAACCAGCTGAGGAGCTCCATGACCACCGTGCACGAACAGCGGGTCGAGGGATTCGGGACCGTCCGGATCAGCCCGGTCGACCCGCGGCGGGACAGCGCCCTGATCCACCGGTGGGTCAGCGAGGAGCGTGCCCGCTACTGGGGAATGGGCGACGCGAGCCCCGAGGACGTCCTGGAGACATACAGCTATGTCGACTCACTGACCACGCACCACGCCTACCTGCTGTACCGCGACGGCGTACCCGCCGCGCTCTTCCAGAGCTACGAGCCGTCCGCCGACCCGGTGGGCGAGTGCTACGAGGTCCAGCCGGGCGATCACGGAATCCATCTGCTGATCGGCCCCGCCGAAGGCACGCCCGAGCACGGCTTCACCAGCACGCTGCTGGACGTGTTCCTGCGCTTCGTACTGGCGGATCCCACCCGGCAGCGCATCGTCGTCGAACCCGACGTCCGCAATCAGAAGGTGATCGACCGGCTGCTGCGCTTCGGCTTCGAGCTCGGCCCGGAGATCGACAAGCCGGAGAAGCGGGCCAGGCTGGCCTTTCTGCGCCGGGGGGCCGCGGGGCTGCTGTGAGCCGCCGCTCCCCCGCGTGATTCGCTGACCCCCATGAAGAGCGACACCACCGTCACGGTGACCACCTGGTATCTGGAGCAGACCTCCCCGGCCGATCTGCGTCCGGCCGCCGAGCCCGGCGGTGACATCCGGATCGTGCGGGCCGAGGTCCCGTCCCCGGAGTTCAGCCGGTATCTGTACGCCTCCGTGGGCGGGGACATCCGCTGGACGGACCGGCTCTCGATGTCGTACGCCCAGTGGCAGGAGACGCTCGCCAGGCCGGGCACCGAGACCTGGGTGGCGTACGAGCGGGGCACCCCAGCCGGCTATGTGGAGCTGTGCGCGCACGACGACGGCGCCGTGGAGATCATGTACTTCGGGCTGATCCCGGCCTTCCGCGGCAGGCGGATCGGCGGCCATCTGCTGACGTACGGCATCCGGCGGGCCTGGGACCTCGCCGACCGCACCCCGGGGCGTGCGGCGACCGAGCGGGTCTGGGTGCACACCTGCAGCAAGGACGGCGCCCACGCGATGGACAACTACCTGAGCCGCGGCTTCCGGCTCTTCAGGACCGAGACCGAGGAGGAGCCGGACGTCGAGACGCCGGGGCCGTGGCCGGGCGCGGACGCCTGACACCGGCCCGCGCGGGCGGCCCGCGCCGAGTGACGGGCACCACACCGTCCCACGATGCGGGACCATCTCGTCCAAATATTGGATAGTAGTGGACTGGCGTGAGATCGCCGTGACACGCTTCCGTCATGTCTGGAACTGGAATTGCCTTGGTGAGTCGACGCCACGTCGATCTCGGCCGCATGTCCAGCGCCATCTGTCCGGCGCGCTGATCTCCACCAGCCACGCCGTTTTCCCGCCGTCCCCGTCGTAGCGGACGAGCGAAGCCCCCCGCTGGGGTCCTGCAATCCCACCGCCACTGCGCCCTGCCCTGAACAGGCAGGTCACCGGGGTCCCTTCAGCTTGATCAACCGCCCCCTTGAGCCGCCACAGAAGGACGAAGCATCATGGCCGCCACCCCTGGAACGCCCCCGCCAGCCACGCCCCGACGCAAAGTGACCCGGCACCGCGGCGAAGGCCAGTGGGCCAAGGGCCACTTCACCCCGCTGAACGGCAATGAGCAGGCCAAGAAGGACGACGACGGTCTCAATGTGCGGACACGCATTGAGACGATCTACTCCAAGCGCGGATTCGACTCCATCGACGGCGGCGATCTGCGCGGCCGGATGCGCTGGTGGGGTCTCTACACCCAGCGCGAGCAGGGCATCGACGGCGGCAAGACCGCGGTGCTCGAACCGGAGGAGCTGGACGCCGAGTTCTTCATGATGCGGGTACGCATCGACGGCGGCCGCCTCACCACGGAGCAGCTGCGCGTCATAGGTGAGATCTCGCAGGAGTTCGCCCGCGGCACCGCCGACCTCACCGACCGGCAGAACATCCAGTTCCACTGGATCCGGATCGAGGACGTCCCGGAGATCTGGCGGCGCCTCGAAGCAGTCGGCCTCTCCACCACCGAGGCGTGCGGTGACACCCCCCGTACGATCCTCGGCTCCCCGGTGGCGGGCGTCGCCGAGAACGAGATCATCGACGGCACCTGGGCCATCGACGAGATCAACCGCCGCTTCATCGGCAACCCCGCGTTCTCCAACCTGCCGCGGAAGTTCAAGACCGCGATCTCCGGCTCCCCGCAGCTCGATGTGGCGCACGAGATCAACGACATCGCGTTCGTCGGTGTCGACCACCCCGACCACGGACCCGGTTTCGACCTGTGGGTCGGCGGCGGGCTCTCCACCAACCCGAAGCTCGGTGTCAGGCTGGGCGCCTGGGTGCCGCTGGACGAGGTGCCCGACGTCTTCGAGGGCGTCATCTCGATCTTCCGTGACTACGGCTACCGCCGGCTGCGCACCCGCGCCCGGCTGAAGTTCCTGGTCGCCGACTGGGGCCCGGAGAAGTTCCGGCAGATCCTGGAGGACGAGTACCTCCAGCGGAAACTGACGGACGGTCCCGCGCCCGAGCAGCCCGCCGACGTCTGGCGCGACCACCTCGGAGTGCACAAGCAGCGCGACGGCCGCTTCTACATCGGCTTCGCGCCCCGCGTCGGACGGGTGGACGGCACCACCCTGACGAAGATCGCCGAGCTGGCCGACGCCCACGGCTCGGGGCGGCTGCGGACCACAGCCGAGCAGAAGATGATCGTGCTGGACATCGAGGAGTCGCAGGTCGAATCGGCGGTCTCCGCCCTCGAAGCGCTCGACCTCAAGGTCAACGCATCGCCGTTCCGCCGCTCCACGATGGCCTGCACCGGCATCGAGTTCTGCAAGCTGGCGATCGTCGAGACCAAGGCGCGCGGCGCCCTGCTCATCGATGAACTGGAGCGCAGGATCCCGGAGTTCGACGAGCCGATCACCATCAACATCAACGGCTGCCCCAACGCCTGCGCCCGGATCCAGGTCGCCGACATCGGCCTCAAGGGCCAGCTGATGCTGGACAGCGACGGCAACCAGGTCGAGGGCTTCCAGGTCCACCTGGGCGGTGCGCTGGGTCTCGACGCGGGGTTCGGCCGCAAGGTCCGCGGGCTGAAGGTCACCGCGGACGAGCTGCCCGACTACGTCGAGCGGGTACTGAAGAACTTCCAGGCGGAGCGTGCCGAGGGCGAGCGCTTCGCCACCTGGGCCGCACGCGCGGACGCGGAGTCCCTCTCGTGAGCGAGCGGGCGGCGCCCTTCTTCTGCCCGTACTGCGGCGACGAGGACCTGCGCCCCAACGAGACGGGACACGGCGCCTGGGAATGCGCGGCATGCAACCGCGCATTCCAGCTGAAGTTCCTCGGGCTGCTGGCCCGGGGACTCCAGCAGCACGCCAACGGCGCCGAAGGGGACGGGATATGACCACCACGCAGGAAACCGAGGATCCGAAGGCCCTCGCCGAGCGCGCGGGCCGTGAACTGGAGGACGCGTCGCCCCTGGAGATCCTCACCTGGGCGACCGGCACCTTCGGCAAGCGCTTCTGTGTGACCTCATCCATGGAGGACGCGGTCGTCGCCCATCTGGCCTCCCGCGCCTTCCCCGGCGTCGATGTCGTCTTCCTCGACACCGGCTACCACTTCCCGGAGACCATCGGCACCCGGGACGCCGTGGAAGCCGTGATGGACGTCAACGTCATCACCCTGCTGCCCTGGCAGACCGTCGCCGAACAGGACGCCGAGTACGGGCCACGGCTGCACGACCGGGACCCCGACCTGTGCTGCGCGCTGCGGAAGGTCAAGCCGCTCGAGGACGGGCTGAAGAACTACTCGGCCTGGGCGACGGGGCTGCGCCGCGACGAGTCCCCCACCCGGGCGGGCACCCCCGTCGTCGGCTGGGACGAGAAGCGCCGGAAGATCAAGATCTCGCCGATCGCCCGCTGGACACAGGACGACGTGGACGCGTACGTGGCCGAGCACGGCGTACTCACCAACCCGCTGCTGATGGACGGATACCCCTCCATCGGCTGCGCACCGTGCACCCGGCGGGTCGCGGAGGGCGAGGACGCCCGCGCCGGCCGCTGGGCCGGCCGGAACAAGACCGAGTGCGGGCTGCACGGCTGATGACGAAGGATCAGGAGAACGAGATGACGACGGACCAGGGAGCCACTGTCTGGCTCACCGGTCTGCCGAGCGCGGGCAAGACCACCATCGCCCACGAACTCGCGGACACCCTCCGCGGCGAGGGCCACCGGGTGGAGGTGCTCGACGGCGACGAGATCCGCGAGTTCCTCTCGGCGGGCCTCGGCTTCAGCCGTGAGGACCGGCACACCAACGTCCAGCGGATCGGCTTCGTCGCCGAACTGCTGGCATCCAACGGCGTGAAGGCGCTGGTGCCGGTCATCGCGCCGTACGCGGACAGCCGTGAGGCGGTGCGCAAGCGCCACGCGGGCAACGGCACCGCGTATCTGGAGGTGCATGTCGCGACCCCGGTCGAGGTGTGCTCCGTACGCGATGTGAAGGGCCTGTACGCCAAGCAGGCGGCGGGCGAGATCTCCGGTCTGACCGGGGTGGACGACCCCTACGAGGCACCGGAGACCCCGGACCTGCGCATCGAGTCGCACACCCAGACCGTGCAGGAGTCCGCAGCCGCGCTGCACGCGCTGCTCACCGAGAGGGGCCTGGCCCGATGACGACCGCTGCCACTGTCACCGAAGGTACCGACAGCCCGTTCGCCCTGAGCCACCTGGACGCGCTGGAGTCCGAGGCCGTCCACATCTTCCGCGAGGTCGCGGGCGAGTTCGAGCGGCCGGTGATCCTCTTCTCCGGCGGCAAGGACTCCATCGTCATGCTGCACCTGGCGCTGAAGGCGTTCGCCCCGGCCGCCGTGCCGTTCTCGCTGCTGCACGTCGACACCGGGCACAACTTCCCCGAGGTGCTGGCCTACCGCGACCGCGTCGTCGCCGAACACGGACTGCGCCTCCATGTGGCCTCCGTCCAGGAGTACATCGACGCAGGGAAGCTGCGTGAGCGCCCCGACGGACTGCGCAACCCGCTCCAGACCGTCCCGCTCACCGAAGGCATCCAGCAGCACCGCTTCGACGCGGTGTTCGGCGGCGGACGCCGCGACGAGGAGAAGGCCCGCGCCAAGGAACGCGTCTTCTCCCTGCGCGACGAATTCTCCCAGTGGGACCCCCGCCGCCAGCGCCCCGAGCTGTGGCAGCTCTACAACGGCCGTCACGCACCCGGCGAGCACGTCCGTGTCTTCCCGCTCTCCAACTGGACCGAGCTGGACGTCTGGCAGTACATCGAACGCGAGAAGATCGACCTCCCGCAGATCTACTTCGCGCACGAGCGTGAGGTCTTCAAGCGCTCCGGCATGTGGCTCACCGCCGGTGAGTGGGGCGGCCCCAAGGACACCGAGCACGTCGAGACCCGCCAGGTGCGCTACCGCACCGTCGGCGACATGTCCTGCACCGGCGCCGTCGACTCCGACGCCACCACGCTCGACGCCGTGATCACCGAGATCGCCGCGTCCCGGCTGACCGAACGGGGCGCGACCCGCGCCGACGACAAGATGTCCGAGGCCGCGATGGAAGACCGCAAGCGCGAGGGGTACTTCTAAATGACCACGTCAACCGCACAGTCCGCCGAGCAGCTTTCGGCGACGACGCTGCTGCGCTTCGCCACCGCGGGTTCCGTCGACGACGGCAAGTCCACCCTGGTCGGACGGCTGCTGCACGACTCCAAGTCGATCTTCACGGATCAGCTCGAAGCCGTCGAGCAGGCGTCCATAGGCCGGGGCCAGGAAGCCCCCGACCTGGCGCTGCTCACCGACGGGCTGCGCGCCGAGCGCGAGCAGGGCATCACCATCGATGTCGCCTACCGCTACTTCGCCACCCCCCGCCGCCGGTTCATCCTCGCCGACACCCCCGGCCATGTGCAGTACACCCGCAACATGGTCACCGGCGCCTCCACCGCCGAACTCGCCGTGGTCCTGGTCGATGCCCGTAACGGCGTGGTCGAGCAGACCCGCCGCCACGCCGCCGTCGCCGCCCTGCTGCGGGTCCCGCACGTGGTGCTGGCCGTGAACAAGATGGACCTGGTCGACTACGCGGAGCCGGTGTTCGCCGCCATCGCCGAGGAGTTCACCGCGTACGCGGCCTCGCTCGGGGTCCCGGAGATCACCGCGATCCCGATCTCCGCGCTGGCCGGTGACAATGTGGTGGAGCCCTCCGCCCACATGGACTGGTACGGCGGCCCCACCGTCCTCGAACACCTGGAGACGGTCCCCTCCAGCCACGACCTCACCGGCTGCAAGGCCCGCTTCCCCGTCCAGTACGTCATCCGCCCGCAGACCGCCGAACACCCCGACTACCGCGGGTACGCGGGCCAGATCGCCTCGGGCGCACTGCGGGTCGGCGAGGCCGTGACGGTGCTGCCCTCGGGCCGTACGTCGACCATCGCCGGCATCGACGTCCTGGGGCAGAGCGCGGACATCGCGTGGGCACCCCAGTCGGTGACCGTACGGCTCACCGACGACCTGGACATCTCGCGCGGCGACCTGATCGCACCGACCGAGCACGCCCCGGTGCCGACGCAGGACGTCCTGGCGACGGTCTGCCATGTGGCCGACTCGGCGCTTTCGGTGGGCCAGCGGGTGCTGCTCAAGCACACCACCCGCACGGTCAAGGCCATCGTCAAGGACATCCCGTCCCGGCTGACCCTGGACGACCTGTCCCAGCACCCGGCGCCCGGCCAGCTGGTCGCCAACGACATCGGCCGGGTCGTCATCCGTACCGCGGAGCCGCTGGCGCTCGACGCGTACGCGGACTCCCGGCGCACCGGCTCCTTCCTGCTGATCGACCCGGCCGACGGCACCACGCTGGCCGCCGGGATGGCGGGCGACGCCTTCGCCGCCGCGGCGCAGACCGCGGCGGAGGCGGACGTGACCGCGCAGGACGAGACCGGGTGGGACTTCTAGCCATGGCCCTGCGTGTCCTGGACATCTACGCCACCTTCGCCAAGGAGGGCGGCCGCATCGGCAGCGGCGCCCTCGGCAGCGGTCAGGGCGGGGTCGGGCGATGTGCGTGAAGGCGTACGCGCACTGCCTGCGCGCCCGGACAGCCCACTCGCCGCGCCCGACCCGGCGAAGACCCGCACACCAAGCCGACCGCCCGGCGGTGTCCTGAGGGACACCCGCACCGGGCCACCGAGAGGAAAACCTCCCGTGCCTGCCACTCTCCCCCTGCGCCGCAGTCTCGCGGCCGCCGCCGCCCTCCCGCTGCTGGCCGTGGCGCTCACCGCCTGCGGCTACGGATCGGACAAGGCCAAGGACGACCCGGGCAAGTCCCAGGTCGCCGCGGGGGCCAAGAAGCTCTCCGCCGACTCGGTGAAGATCGGCTACTTCCCGAACCTCACCCACGCCACCGCGCTGGTCGGCGACCAGCAGGGGATATTCCAGAAGGAGCTGGGCGGGACCCGGCTCAAGGTCTCCACCTTCAACGCGGGCCCCTCCGAGATCGAGGCGCTCAACTCCGGCTCGATCGACATCGGCTGGATCGGCCCGTCCCCGGCCATCAACGGCTACACCACATCCCAGGGCAAGAGCCTGCGCATCATCGGCGGCTCCGCGTCCGGCGGGGTCAAGCTGGTGGTCAACCCGAAGAAGATCAAGTCCCTGGACGACGTCAAGGGCAAGAAGATCGCCACCCCGCAGCTCGGCAACACCCAGGACGTGGCGTTCCTCAACTGGATCGCGAGCAAGGGCTGGAAGACCGACGCCACCAGCGGCAAGGGTGATGTCTCCGTCGTCCGTACGGACAACAAGGTGACCCCGGACGCGTACGCCTCCGGTTCCATCGACGGCGCGTGGGTGCCCGAGCCGACCGCGTCCAAGCTGGTGCAGCAGGGCGGCAAGGTACTGCTCGACGAGAGCGACCTGTGGCCGCAGAAGAAGTTCGTGATCACGAACATCGTGGTGTCGCAGAAGTTCCTCAAGGAACACCCGGACGTCGTCGAGGCCGTGCTGCGCGGCTCGGTGAACACCAACGCCTGGATCAAGGCCCACCCGGACGCGGCGAAGGCGTCGGCCAACGCCGCGCTGAAGAAGCTGTCCGGCAAGGCGCTGCCCGCCGATGTGCTGGACCCGGCGTGGAAGTCCATCCAGACCACCGACGACCCGCTCGCGGCGACGCTCAGCACGGAGGCGGACCACGCGGTCAAGGCGGGGCTGCTGCAGAAGCCCGACCTCAAGGGCATCTACGACCTGCGGCCGCTCAACAAGGCCCTGAAGGCCGCCGGCCGCCCGGCCGTCTCCGATGCCGGTCTCGGCGTCAAGTAACCCCGGATCCAGACCCGTTCCCAGGAGGTGACGACCATGGCCACAGCACTCGCCAAGTCGGACGACCGGACCGAGGTGACACACGCGGCCCGTATCGGCCACGTCTCGAAGTCCTTCGGCGGACCCGCCGGGCAGCTCGTCCTCGACGACATCACCCTCGACGTCGCGCCGGGCGAGTTCGTCACGCTCCTGGGGGCGTCCGGCTGCGGCAAGTCCACCCTGCTCAATCTGGTGGCCGGACTCGACGCACCGTCGTCGGGGACCATCACGACCCCCGGTGGCCGACCCGCGCTGATGTTCCAGGAGCACGCGCTGTTCCCGTGGCTGACCGCGGGCAAGAACATCGAACTCGCCCTGCGGCTGCGGGGCGTGCCCAAGGCGGACCGGCGGGACGAGGCACAGCGGCTGCTCGCCCTCGTACGGCTGGACGGCGCGTACGCCAAGCGGGTGCACGAGCTGTCGGGCGGGATGCGGCAGCGGGTGGCGCTGGCGCGCGCACTCGCCCAGGACAGCCAACTGCTTCTGATGGACGAGCCGTTCGCCGCGCTCGACGCCATCACCCGCGATGTGCTGCACGACGAACTGACCCGGATCTGGCGCGAGACGAGCGTCTCCGTCCTCTTCGTCACCCACAACGTCCGCGAGGCGGTGCGGCTCGCCGAGCGGGTGGTGCTGCTGTCCTCGCGGCCGGGCCGGGTGGCGCGCGAGTGGACGGTGGACATTCCGCATCCGCGCCGGATCGAGGACTCCGCGGTGGCGGAGCTCTCGGTGGAGATCACTGAACAACTGCGTGGGGAGATCCGCCGACATGGCCGACACTGACGTCAAGACGGACGAGCTGGCCGGCCTCGAAGCGGGCCTGGACGCGCTCGACACCGTACGGGTGGACCGGGTCCCGGTCCGCCAGGTGCTGGTGGGGAAGGTACTGCCGCCGGTGGTGGCCGTGGTGCTCGTCCTGGTCGTCTGGCAGATCCTGATCTGGGCGAAGGTCACCGACAGCTACAAGCTGCCCTCGCCCGGCCAGGTGTGGGGCGAGGTGTCCGACGCCTGGGCGCAGGGCACTCTGCTGGGCTACATCTGGACGAGTATCTCGCGCGGCCTGCTGGGCTTCCTGCTGGCCCTGGTCATCGGCACCCCGCTGGGGCTGCTGGTGGCCCGGGTGAAGTTCGTCCGGGCGGCGATCGGCCCGATCCTCTCGGGCCTCCAGTCCCTGCCGTCGGTCGCCTGGGTGCCGCCCGCGGTGATCTGGCTGGGGCTCAACGACACGATGATGTACGCGGTGATCCTGCTGGGCGCCGTCCCCTCGATCGCCAACGGCCTGGTCTCCGGTATCGACCAGGTGCCGCCGCTCTATCTGCGGGCCGGCCGTACGCTCGGCGCGTCGGGGCTGCGCGGCACCTGGCATGTGGTGCTGCCCGCTTCACTGCCCGGATATCTGGCGGGCCTGAAGCAGGGCTGGGCGTTCTCCTGGCGGTCGCTGATGGCCGCGGAGATCATCGCGTCCTCGCCCGATCTGGGCATCGGTCTCGGCCAGTTGCTTGAGCAGGGCCGGGAGACCAGCAGCATGTCGATGGTCTTCCTGGCGATCTTCCTGATCCTCATCGTCGGTATCGCCATCGACCTGCTCATCTTCAGCCCGCTGGAGCGGCGTGTGCTGCGCAGCCGCGGGCTGCTGGTCCGGAGCTGAGCCGGGATGTACGACGACCGCCCGGCGCTCCTCGTCGTCGCGCACGGCAGCCGTGATCCCCGGCATGCCGCGACGGTCCGCGCGCTGACCCGGCGGGTGCGGTCGCTGCGGCCCGGGGCGCGGGTGGAGACGGCGTTCCTGGACTTCGCGGCGCCTTCGGTGCCCGAGGTGCTGGCACGGCTGGCGTCCGACGGCGTACGGGATGTGGTGGCCCTCCCGCTCCTGCTGACCCGGGCCTTCCACGCCAAGTGGGACATCCCCGGGGTGCTGCGCGAGGCGCCGGCCGGGGTGCGGGTGCGCCAGGCCGAGGTGCTGGGCCCGTCCCCGCTGCTGCTGGACGCGCTGGAACGCCGGCTGTACGAGGCGGGGCTGACCCCGTCCCGTAAACGCTCGACGGGGCTGGTCCTGGCCTCGGCGGGCTCCACCGACCCGGAGGCGATCGCAGTGATCGCTGAAATTGCGCGGGAGCTGCGGCACACCGGTTGGTGCGCCGTGCGGCCTGCGTTCGCCTCCGCTGCCCTGCCCCGTACCGAGGACGCGGTACGGGAGCTGCGGGCCTCGGGTGTCGCACACGTCGCGGTCGCGCCGTATGTCATCGCGCCCGGCCGGCTGCCCGACCGTATCGAGGCGGGGGCCCGCGCGGCCGGCGCCGATGTGCTCTCCGGTGTGCTGGGCGCCTGCGGTGAGCTGGCCCGGCTGCTGCTGGCCAGGTACGACGAGGCGCGGGCGCTCGACCTTGCGGCGCTGAGCGCCTGACATCCCCCGGACAGCTGCCTGACCGGACGGCTGCCTGACCGGCCAAGGGCCGTGCCGGGCGGGGGCCGTGCCGGGCGGGCACGGTGTGCGGTGCCCGCCCGGGTGCTCGTCCTCGTACTCCGCTACCCCGCCTCGGTGGTCGCCGTGACGGTGGCCGCCGGGCCCGCGCCCGCCGCGGTGACGGAGGCGACTGTCACGGTGTAGCGGGTGCCGGGCTTGAGTCCGCCGATGACGCGGAACATCCCCTTGCCCGACGGCTGTCCGACCATCGCGTCCCGGCCGGTGACCTCGATGGTGCGGCCGTCGGAGACCGTCAGCCGGTAGCCGATGACCTTGGCGTCCCCCATGTTCTTCGGCGGCGTCCAGGCGAGGGTCGCGGCTGTCGCACCGGTACGGAGTTTCGGGCCGGTCGGCGCGTCGGGAAGCACGGTGACGGCCGTCGGGGTGAGCGGCGCGGACGCCAGGGACGGCGCACTGCTCCCGTGGGCGTTGGCCGCGGTGACGGTGACGGTGAAGGGGCCGCCGCCGGCGGGGAGTCCGCCGATACGGATGTACGCGAGACGCCGGTAGTCGGCCGCCGGCACGGTCTGCCGCGCGGCCTCGGTGCCGTCCGGCCGCAGAGCGTGCGCGGTGTAGCTGCGGACCGGTGAACCCCCGTCGGCGAAGGCCGGGTTGAAGATCGCGTACAGGGCATCGGCCCCTGCCGTGCTGGTGCCGACCCGGGACGGCGCCTCGGGTACGGAGACGGCTCCCGCGGTGCGGCCGAGCACACCCCGGTACGCGGGCTCGATGCCCGCGGCGGCGACGATCGCGGCGGGGGCGTCCGACGGTGAGGCCATGATGTGGTTGCCGGTCGTGACCAGGCCCTTGTTGTCGCCGTCGGCGGTGCCTTCCTCCCACCAGTTGTCCTTGACGAGCGTCGGGTCGTTGTTGCCGAGCTGGTCGCGGTAGTCGGTGTGGCGGCTGGCGACATTGGCGTACGAGGCGCCGTAGAGCACATTGCCCTCGACGGTCTCGTAGGTGCAGCCGTTGTCGGTGTAGACGCTCTTGCCCAGGCCCCACTGACCGTGGATGACGTTGCCGGTGACCTTCTCACCGTCGGCCAGGGACGTGCCCGTCAGGCCCTGGGTGTAGATCCCGCCGCCGTCGTCGAACATCTGCATGTAGTCGAAGATCAGGTTGTCGCTCACCGTGTTGTCGTGGCTGGGGTTGGGGGTCGCGGGTGAGCCGACCTTGTCGGGCCAGCCGCCCCAGCCCATCGAGACGGCGCTGTAGCCGAGGTGGTCGAGCTGGTTGTGCGCGATGGTGTTGTGCTGGGTGTATCCGTTGAGGATGCCGACCGAGCCGTGGAACTCGCGTGGCAGGGCATACAGGTGATTGTCCGTCACCTGTACGTGGTCGGCGGGGGTACGGCCGTCGACCCCGCCGATCTCCAGGCCGTTGCCCGAGATGTCGGTGAAGGTGTTGCCGCGCACCTTGGCGTCGCTGGTTCCGGTGCCCAGTTGCAGGCCGGCGGCGCCGAGGTGGGTGAAGTCGTCGTCGCTGAACTCGATACGCGTGCCGTGGGTGAAGGAGACGTTCCCCGGCATCGGGGTCCAGGAGGCGAACGGGCAGGTGCCGCCCTTGACGAATCCGCACAGCCCCTGGGTGGCCCAGCCGTTCGCACCGGTGATGGTGTAGCCGGCCTGGATCTCGGAGAAGCCCTCGGGCGTGGACGGGGTCAGCCAGGTCGCGTAACTGAACCGCACCCCGCGGAAGGCCACGTCATGGACCGGGGCGGAGGCGGTGCCCCGCCCGTCGACCAGCTTCTGTGCGGCGGCGGCCTCGACGTCCGCGTGCCGGATGTCCTCCCCCTTGCGCGGGAGGTAGTAGACGGTGTGGGCCGTGCGGTCCAGGTACCACTCGCCGGGCTGGTCGAGCAGTTCGTAGGCGTTCTCGATGTACGACGCCTTGCCGTTGTTGGTGAGGTGCCCGGGGCCGACCATCGACACCGTGCGCCCGGGGATGTCGGGGAACTCCACCCGCTTGTTGGAGTTGTCCCAGCAGGGCTGGACCATGGTGAGGGTGGTGCCCTTGGCGGAGGCTATCCGGCAGCGGGGTTCGGTCCACTGGCCCAGGCCGTTGCGCTCGACGTTCCAGAGCTCCTCGCCGCTGGAGTACACGAATTCGGCGTCCGACGGGTGGCGCCAGTGGGCGATGGTGTCCGCCGTGGTGGTGTAGCCGGACGGTGTGGCCGTCAGCCCGACGGGCACTTCGCCGCGGGCACGCTGGGCCCTGACCCCGTCGACGTACAGCTGGCGGGTGTCGGTGAGCCCCTGGGGCGCGGGCGCCGAGTAGAGGCCGGGGCGGCCGTGGACCGGCTGCCAGCCCTGGACCTTCTTGCCGCCGCTGATGACGGTGGAGCCGGTGCCCTGCCAGATGATCCGGTGGCCGTCGTGCCCGGAGTCCCTGGCATCGAGCACGAGTGGCTGCGCCGTGCGGTAGGTACCGGAGGCGAGGTGGACGGTGAGATCCCCGTGGTGGTGGGCGGACCTCGTCCGGGCCAGATCCCGGGCGCGCTGAAGGGTTCTGACGGGGCGGTGGGCGGTGCCCTGGGCGTGGTCGTCACCGGACGGGGTCACATACACGTCCGCCGAGTGCGAACCGGCGGAGCCGCGGTCACCGGGGTCGGCTCCGGCCGCGGTCACGCTGCCAGGGACGCCGAGCGCCAGGACGGCGGAGAGAGCCGCGACGAGCGTGGCTCTTCGGGGTGCGAGCATCTTCCCTCCCATGGAATCAGGTTCATGAGGCAGGAGAAAGGTAGGAGGGTTGAGATGCAACGGTCAACGGATCGGACAGGAATACCCGTCAGGCGCCGGTCATTGCCGACAGGTCATCGGAGGAATCCGGGCGCGTCGGGGATGCACACAAGATGCTCGCAACGCGCCAGCCCGGCCGGAGTCGCGGCACGGACGGGTGCGCTACGGGTGCGCACGGGTTCGGGCCGGGCCGGGCCGGAGTGGGGGTCGGGAGCCCGGGTCGAGGCCGGGAGCCTGGGCTGGGGCCTGGAGCCGGAAGTCAGGGGCCGGTGGCCGGAAAACGGAGGTCGGGAGTCGGGTCCGGCCCCGGAAGTCGGGGGCGGCCCCCCTCAGTGCCGGGTTTCGTCGGCCACCAGGGCGGCCAGCTCGGCGGCGGGCATGGAGCCGGCGGGCCGGTGCTCGCGGGCGAAGGCGTTGGCCACCCGCTGGAGTACGGCGTTCACCGGGGTCGGCACGCCGTACTCCCGTCCGAGCAGGGCGATCTCACCGTTCAGATAGTCGGCCTCGATCGTGCCGGTGCCCCGGCTGAGGCTCTGCCACGAGGAACCGCCACCGCGCGGCTGCCCGGTGACCGGCAGCAGGGTGATCTTGTCGCCGCGGGTCCGCCGCTGCTCCTCGGCGCTCGCGGCCTCGATCCCGGCTGCCGCGTAGACGGCGCGCCCCTCGGCCTCCGCCTGCCCCAGGAGCTGCTCCATGATGGTGTCCGCCGCCGGGTCGGTGCCGTAGAGACCACAGGCCGCCTGGAGTGAATTGACCAGGTTCGAGAGGAGTTTGGCGTACTTCCAGCGCATCACGTCCGCGACGACCGGCGCCTCGAACGGGGCCTTCTCCAGATCCGCCGAGATCTGCCGGGCGGTGCTGTCCGTGCCCGAGGGGCAGCGGCCGATGTGCAGTATGCCGGTGAGCGGTGAACCGGCGGCGGCCACGGAGCCCGGTTCCAGGAAGGTCGCGGGCAGCCAGACGCACATGCCGTACACCTGGCGGAAGCGGCGCAGCGCGAGGCGTTCGCTCTCCACGCCGTTCTGCGCGCAGACCAGCGGAAGCACCTCGGCGGCGGTCGCGCCGGTGCCGGACACCGGGCGCGGGCCCCACGCGTCGAGCGCCGCGACACTGTCCTGCGTCTTCACCGTCAGGACCAGGACGTCGTCGGGGCGCAGTTCCACCGCTTCGGGCCCGTCGGCGACCGGCAGGGCGAGAGTGCGGGAGCCATCGGGGGTCGCGATCCGCAGTCCGCCGTCCCGCAGGGCCGCGTAGTGCGCGCCGCGGGCCACCAGGACCACTTCGCTGCCGCTCTCGGACAGCAGCCCGCCGATGGTGCCGCCCACGGCACCGGCCCCGATGATGATGTAGCGCATACCGGGACTCTGGCACAGCCTGACGGTGCGGGGCCATGATCCATGACACCTTCCGGGCGGTCCCCGGCAGGAAGGTAGGATCCGGTACATCGGTCCGGACACGATTACCGCCGACCAGCTCGAACAGGCGCTCTCCCTGACCGGGACCGCCTCGGTGCAGAACCGCCTCCCTCCCGCCGACCGCGCGCCGGCGGGCATCCGGGCGGACATACGGACGGTGCGCGAGACGCGCGGACCCGCCTCTCTGCCCCGGTTCCCGCTGTCCCTGCGGCGCACCGCCCGGCGAGGCCCATCGGTTCTCACCCCGGTCGCGGGCTGCGCCCGACCGAGAAAAAGGATGAAGGAGCTGAACGACCTGTGAGCACCGTCGTGATCCGTGCGGACGACGTCGACTTCGTACGGGACGGGAACCTGCTGCTCGACTCGGTCTCGCTGACCGTGCACAGCGGGGAGCACTGGGCTCTGCTCGGCGCCAACGGCGCGGGCAAGTCCACCCTGCTCGGGCTGCTGGGCGCGGTGACGCACCCCACCCGGGGGACGGTGGAGATCCTCGGGCGGACGCTCGGCCGGGTGGATCTGCGGGAGCTGCGTTCCCATCTGGGGCATATCAATCCGCGCCATCCGCTGCACTCGCCGCTGCGGGTCCGCGATGTCGTGCTGACCGGGCTCACCAACTCCATCGAGCCGGTGCCCCGCTGGTCGCCGACCCAGGAGCAGCTCAAGCGGGCCGACCGGCTGCTCACCATGCTGGGCATGGGCGGCGAGAAGGCCGAGTCGCGCTGGCCGACGCTCTCGCAGGGTGAGCGCGGGCGGACCCTGATCGCGCGTGCGCTGATGCCGAGCCCCCGTCTCGTCCTGCTCGACGAACCGGCCACCGGTCTCGACCTGGCCGCCCGAGAGCAGCTGCTGACCAGCCTGGACGAGCTGCGCGCCGAGCACCCGGAGCTGGCGACGATCCTGGTCACCCACCATCTGGAGGAGCTGCCCGCGTCCACGACGCACGCGATGCTGCTGCGCGACGGCGCGTGCCTGGGCTCGGGTCCTGCGGACGATGTGCTCACCACGGATCAGGTCAGCAAGTGCTTCGACCATCCGGTGCGGATCACCCGCACGGACGGCCGGTGGGCGGCCCGTTCGGAGCGGGCCGCCCGGCACTGACTGACCGCGGGCCGGGCTCTGCGGTCAGCCCGCAGTCAGCTCCGCCAGCTTGAGCACGGTGTTCCAGTTGCGGGAGGTGCCGGTGATGTCCTTGTTCACGGCGGGCCTGTTCAGTGCCTCGGCGAGCTTGGAGCGGCCGAGCCCGTCCGGGGCGTACAGATACAGCACCCGGTCGCCGAGCCTGAACTCCTCGGGCAGATAGGCCCGCTGGTCGAGGGCGGCGAACCGCTCGGGCCCCACCGGGCCGGAGAAGAAGGTGACGTGCAGCTGCTTGCCCTGGAGCTCCGCCGCCGGGAACGGGCATCCGTCGGCCACGGCCCGCAGATAGGCGCCGCTGCGGACGAGGCAGTCCACCGAGAAGCCGAAGCGGTGCGCGATGGCCTCCTCCACCGCGGCCGCCAGTCCGTCCTCGCCGGCCGTTTCGCTGCTGAAGACGGCGTTGCCGCTGTTGAGGTACGTACCGACGTCGCCGTGGCCGAGTCCGGTGAGCAGCTCCCTGAGGTCCGCCATCGGGACCTTCCTGGCGCCGCCCACGTTGATCCCGCGCAGCAGTACCGCGTATCTGGTCGTCATGGGACGAACATAGACGGGGGGTCGGACAGCCGGGCGGCTACGGGCGGGGCGGCGCGGCCAGTTCGGCCTCGATGAGGTCGGCCGCGCGCCGGGTGCCTCCTTCCCCGGCCATTTCGGCACCGATGTCCGCGAGCCGCCGGGCCACCTCCGGGTCGTCCGCCATGGCCAGTACGGCTTCGCGCAGCGTCGCGGCGGTGGCGTCGGCCATCGGTACGTGCCGGGCCACGCCGAGGGACTGGAGCATGTCGGCGTTCGCGAACTGGTCCACGGCCTGCGGGACCGCGACCATCGGCGTCGCCGTGGCCAGCCCCTCCTGGCTGCCGCCCGCGCCCGCGTGGGTGATGAAGGCGTCCGCCTGCCGGAGCACGGACAGCTGCGGCACCCAGCGCACGACGTCGAAGTTGTCCGGGACCCGGCCCAGTTCGGACGTGTCGACGTACTTGCCGATCTGGAGCACCACATGCCAGCCGGGCAGGTCGCCGAAGGCCGCGATGCACTCACGGTAGAAGCCGGGCTGCTTGGTGAAGGTCGAGCCGAGCGAGACGAGCAGCACCTTCTCGGCGCCCGCGGGACGCTGCCACTCCCCCTGGTCCTTGCGGTCACCCTGGCAGGCGCCGACGAAGGTGTATCTGGTCCCGTCCACGCGGTCGCTGTGGGGCTGCATCGCGCGCGGGATGAGGACGATGCTGCGGCGGGGGCGGCCGACGAACGGGTCGGGGTGCTCGTCGATGCCGTTCTCCCGCAGCCAGGCGTGGAAGCGGGCGTAGTAGGCCCGGCCCCGCTCGGTCGCCATGAGCTGCGCGGTCATCGGCTCACTGACCTCCTCCTCGTACCCCTGCCAGGCCACCAGGTTCGGGGAGAGCGAGACATCGGGGATGTTCCAGCGGCGGGAGAGCACGATCGCCGGGTAGGAGGTGATGTCGTGCACGATCAGATCGGGTACGCCCGCCCCGTCCGGTCCTTCGTGGGCCTCGATGAGCTGCGGCAGGGCGGCGATGGCGTCGCGGAGGAACGGCTCGATGTTGTCGATCACCTCGGTGCCCCATGCCTCGGGGTCGTCGTCGGTGGGCAGTGTCGATGTGTAGACAACGGGCTCGGCGCCGGTCTCCGCGACCTTCCCGGCGAACGACTCCGGGATCGCGTACGTGACGCGGTGGCCGCGGGCGACGAGTTCCCTGATCACTTCCAGGCTCGGGTTCACATGCCCGGCGGCCGCGATGGAGAACATGGCGATATGGGCGGGCTTCGGTGAGGTCATGCCGTAACGGTAGGCGAGACGACACGTCTCGTGCAACTTATTTCGGCGAAGTACGGCCATCCCTCGGACGACGGGCCCCGCCGGATGACGGGCCCCCTTGCGTGGATGCGAAACTTGGCCCGTTCCGAACGAGAGCGGGAGACACCACATGGACGAGGCAACGGCGCGGGACATCCTGCGGACGGCCGGTCTGGCGAAGGACGCGGAGCTGCTGGCGCTGGGCGAGAACGCGGTCTTCGCTGACGGCGGGCTCGTCATCAAGGTGGGCCGGGCCCCGGAGCTGCTGGAGCGGGCGGAACGCGAACTGTCCGTGGCGGGCTGGCTCGCGGACGCGGGCGTCCCCGCGGTGCGCGCGGCCGAGCCGGCGCCCCGGCTGGTCGACGGCCACCCGGTCACCCTCTGGCACCGGCTGCCGGAAGCGGTCCGCCCGGCCGGGCCCGCGGACCTCGCGGCGCTGCTGCGCTCCGTCCACGCGCTGCCCGCGCCGGACTTCACGCTCCCCCGGCGTGAACTGCTGGGCGGGGTCGAACGCTGGCTGCGGCTCGCGGGGGACGCCATCGACCCGGCGGACGCGGACTATCTCCGCGAGCGCCGCGACGGCTTCGCCTCGGCCGCGGCCGCGCTGACACCCCGGCTGCCCCCGGGCCCGATCCACGGCGACGCGCTCCCCCGCAACGTCCATATCGCCCCCGAAGGGCCCGTCCTGGTCGACCTGGAGACGTTCTCGTCGGACCTGCGGGAACACGACCTGGTCGTCATGGCCCTGTCCCGCGACCGTTACGGGCTCGCCCCGCAGGCGTACGACTCGTTCGTCGGCACGTACGGCTGGGACGTCCGCGAATGGGAGGGCTGCGCGGTCCTGCGCGGCGCCCGGGAAACGGCGAGCTGCGCCTGGGTCGCCCAGCACGCTCCGGCCAACCCGCGGGCGCTCGACGAGTTCCGCCGCAGGGTGGCCTCACTGCGGGAGAACGACGCCGGGGTCCGCTGGTATCCGTTCTAGGGGTGGTTACGCCCGGGGCGCCGCCGACGTTCCAGGACTGGTCGCACCCGGGGCGCCGCCGTCACACCGTCGCGAAGCGGGTGAGGACGGCGTCGGGGCGGACACCGGGCAGGGCGCCGCGGAAGATGCGGTAGTAACCGAGCTCCTCCTTGCTGCGCAGCTCCGGCATGCCGTCCCGGGCCACGGCCGCGGCGAACTCCGCTTCCGTGATGCGGCTGTCCCACAGCGGAGCGAGCAGACTCTGCGCGCCGCTGCCCGTGCCGAACTGCTCCTTGCGGCGCCACAGCAGGTGGTCCGGCAGCCGGCCGGCGAAGGCGCGGCGCAGATGCCCCTTCTCCATGCCGTCCTCCTCCAGCGCCTTCAGATGCGCGGGCAGGGACATGGCGTGCGCCATGACGTCGTGGTCGAGGAAGGGGACGCGGGCCTCCAGGCCGTGGGCCATGGTGACGCGGTCGCAGCGCTGGAGGTTGAGGCCGTGCAACGCGCCCACGGTGCGTCGCAGTTCGGTGTCCAGGTCCGCGGGGGCGCCGTGCTGCTCGTGGTAGTAGCCGTAACCGGCGAACAGCTCGTCCGCGCCCTCGCCGGTGAGGACCGCCTTGACGTGCCGTGAGGCCAGTTCGGCCAGGAACCAGTTGGGGACGGCGCTGCGGATGAGGCTGGCGTCGAAGGACTCCACACAGACGACCACGTCGTCGAGCACCGTGCGCGCCGCACCGGCGTCGAGGAGCGCCTCGTGGTGCTCGGTGCCCAGGAACGCGGCGGCCTCCCGCGCCGCGAGGAGGTCGGGGGAGTCCCCGGTGCCGACGGCGAACGTCTTCAGCCGTCGGCCCTGCCGGGCATAGACGTCGGCTGCGACAGCGGCGACGAGGCTGGAGTCGAGCCCGCCGGAGAGGAACACCCCGACCTCGACGTCGGCCATCAGATGCCGGCGGACGGAGTCGGAGACGGATTCGAAGGTGGCCTTCTCCGCGACCTCGCTCGGCACCCCGTCCCAGTCCTGCCGGGCGCTGTGCGCGGGGACCGCGCGGGCGAAGCGGTGCAGGCCGTCCTCCGGTGTCCACCAGCAGCCGGGCGGGAAGATCTCGGCGCACGGCTGGACCGCGGGGTCGAAGGCGCGCAGTTCGGAGGCGAAGTGCACGGCGGTGTCCGTACGCGCCCAGTAGAGCGGCTTGATCCCGACGGCGTCCCGGGCGGCGACGAAGCGGCCCGCGGGCGTGGCCGCGCACAGCGCCCACATACCGCGGAGCCGGTGCAGCCCCTGCGGGCCCTCGGTACGCAGGAGGGCCAGGGCGGCCTCGGAGTCGGAGGAGGAACCGAAGGCGGCGGGCAGCTCTTCGCGCAGCGCCTGATGGTTGTAGATCTCGCCGTTGCACACGAGTGACCAGTCGTCACCTGACCCGTCTTCATTGCCGCAGGCACCGCCGAGTGGCTGGTGTCCGCCGTCGATGTCGACGATGGACAGTCTGCGGTGGCCGAGCCAGGTGTGGCGGCCGACCGTGCGGGTTCCGCTGTCGTCGGGGCCCCGGTGGGCCAGCCGGTCGAGCATCTTCTCCGCTGCCGCGTCGGCGCATTCGGTGTCGATATGTCCTGCATGGCTGTATATCGCCGCGATTCCGCACATGCCATCGACCATAGAGCGGCCCCGTGCGTGAAGAACAATGCGAGTTGCTCCATACGCACGGCCGGCCTCGTACCGCCTGTACTGTCGTGGCATGACGAGCGAGAACCTGAGCAGTGTGCACCGCGCGCTGGACGTGCTGCGCGCCCTCGGGCAGGGCCCCATGGGCGTCCAGGAGGTGTCCGGTGCGGTGGGCCGCGAGAAGACACAGGTGTCCCGGACCCTGAAGGTGCTGGCCCAGGAGGGATTCGTCGAGCGGGACCCGCGCAGCCTGCGCTACCGCATCGGCTGGCAGGTGCTCGCGCTCGCCACATCGGCCGGCGAGGACCGGCTGCGCCGCGAGGCCCCGCCCGTGCTGCGGGAACTGGTGCACCGGGTCGGCGAGCCCGCGTATCTGACGGTGCTCTCCGGGCACGGCGCGATGACCGTACTGACGGAGCGCACCTCGCGCGCGCTCCAGGCGCACGAGTGGGCCGGCCGTACGTCCCCGCTGAACTGCACCTCCGCCGGCCGCGCGCTGCTGTTCGGGCTGCCCGACGAACAGGTCGGGGCGCTCCTGACCACCGACGGTGCCGCCCGGCTTCCGGGCACGGACGCGGCACCCCGGGACGTACCGGCCGTCCTCGCACGCCTGCGCGCCGAGCGGGAGCGGGGTTACGCGGTGGCTGTCGAGGAGTCGGAGCCGGGCCTGATCGCGGTCGCCGTCCCCGTGCACGACCACCGGGGCGACGTCATCGCCGCGGTCAATGTCTCCGCGCCGGTGTTCCGGCTCCCGCCGGAGGCGCTGCCCCCGGTCGTGGAGGCGGTGACCGCCGCGGCACACCAGCTCTCGTCCCTGCTCGACGGGGCGCGGCCATCTCCTGCCCGGCACGGCACCGGTGACTGAGGATCAGCCGGGAATCAACGCATCGCGACCCCGGCGGACTTACCCGGTACGAGTCGCGTCTCATCCCCTCCGCGGGATCACCGGCCAGGCCGCCTCGACGACCGCCGCCGGGTCCGCGGTGCGGCGCAGATACGCCTGCAGCGAGGCCGACTGCTCGGCCGCCGCACGCACCTGGAGGCCCTGCAGATCAGCCAGCGGCATCGCCCCGACGGGCTGGTGCATCTCCCCCATGCGGCGCACCACCCGGGCGGCGGCCACCGCGTCCGCGCTCGCGTCGTGCGCGTCATCGAGCGTCACCCCGTAGAAGGCGCAGAGCGCGTGCAGGGCGCGCTTGCCCCTGCGGTACTTGTCGACGTGTTTGTCGATCACCAGCGGGTCGACGACGGGCGAAGGCACCGTGCCGAGCCGCTCACTGACGGACGCCGCCCCGTGGCGCCGGCACTCGCGGTCCAGCAGCGACAGGTCGTACCGCGCGTTCATCACCACCAGCGGCACCCCCGAGCGCAGCACATCGGCGACCGTCTGTGCGACCTCCTCCACGGCGGCGGCCGCCGGGGCGCCGTGCGTGCGGGCGTGGTCCGTCGAGATGCCGTGGATCGCCGCCGCCTGCTCGGGTATCACCACTCCGGGGTCGATCAGCCAGGTGCGCTGCTCCTGGACTCCCCCGTCCGCGTCCAGCCGCACGACGGCCGCCGTGACGATGCGGTCGGTCTCGACGTCGGTGCCCGTCGTCTCCAGGTCGAAGCCGACCAGTGGTCCCCGGTGCCAGCTCATGGCGGCCCTCCTTCGTGGTACGTCCCCCAAGTGGTGACCACCCTCGCACGCGCCACTGACAACGCGTCGGGCCACCCGGTCCGCCTGTCCACCGGACAGGACACGCTCGCCGTCGGCGACGCCGGGCCGCGCACCGGCGAGAGCTGCGGGAGCGACGGGAGCGACGGCAGGTCAGGACACCGGCCGCGAGTCACCCCACACGGACTCGAACTCGTCCCGGTATGTCTCGAAGAGGCCGTGCTCGGAGTCCTGTCCGTGCCTGACCACCGCGCGCCCGCCGCCCCGCAGCACCAGGACCGGCGCCTCCATCCCGCGTGCCCGGCGCAGATACGACTGGACGACCGCGAGACCGTCCGAGCCGTCGCCGTCGACCAGACAGGCCATGAAGCGCGGTGTCTCGTCGAACACATGGATCTCGAAGGCCCCGGGATCCCGGAGCCTGGACCGCACCCGGCGCATGTGCAGGATGTTCGTCTCCACCGAGCGGCTCAGTTCGCCCTTCTTCAGCCCGAGTTCCCGCTCGCGCCGCTTGACCGCGCTGCTGGCGGGGTTGAGGAAGAGCAGCCGGACCCGGCACCCCGACTCGGCCAGCCTGACCAGCCTGCGGCCGGAGAAGTTCTGGACGAGGAGGTTCAGCCCTATCCCTATCGCATCGAGTCTGCGCGCCCCGCCGAACAGATCCTCGGCCGGGATCTGCCGCTGGAGCCGGACGCGGTCCGGGTGGACCCCGATGACGTCCGCGTACCGGTCGCCCACCAGGTCCTCGACCGCGTCCACCGGGAGCCGGTCGGCGGACGGCGCGCCCGACCCCGCGCCCAGGATGTTCAGCAGGCGGGACGAGGCCCGTTCCGCCTGGGCCAGCACCGCCTCCGAGAGCGCCCGGTTGCGGGAGACCACATTGCGGGTGACCTCCAGCTCGTCCAGGGCCAGTTCCACGTCGCGCCGGTCGTCGTAGTACGGCTCGAAGCACGGCCAGTGCTGGACCATCAGCTCACGCAGCTGCGGCAGGGTGAGGAAGCTCAGGACGTTGTCGTCGGCCGGGTCCAGCAGATAGCCCTTGCGGCGCGAGACCTCCCGTACGGCCACGGCGCGCTGCACCCACTCCTGGCCGGCCGGGCCCGCCGCCGCGACCACCCAGTCGTCGGCGTGCACCGGTTCGTAGATGGGGCGCAGCACGGCGGCCACCACGGCGCGGAGCCGCTGCTCGACCAGGTTCAGCCAGATGTAGGCGCGCCCGGCCCGCTGTGCGCGGGTGCGCACCTCGTTCCACGCACCGGCGTCCCAGTCGAGTTCCGCCCCGATCTCCATGGGCCTCGCCAGGGAGACCGCCCCGGGTGGGACCCCTGTGGAGCCCCCGTCGTGACCCGGGTCACCTGGGGGCAGCTCCAGCCCTCCCGAGCCCACCCGCGTACCGCCTTTCACCGCCCCTGCAACGATCAAGGAAGGGTACTCCGCGCGCGGGAGCCGGTGCAGCCGGATGCACAGGCTGATTTCCCAACTCCCCTATTCGTGGTGACCGTTCTCCGCGACCGCAGGGGGCCGAGTGAGGGGATTCATAGTGGTTCGTGGCGAGGACGCGCTGACACGCGAGACTCGGCGCCTGATGTGGAAGAGTCGTGCCCATGCAGGTCTGGCCGGGACAGACATACCCGCTCGGCGCCACGTACGACGGCGCCGGGACCAATTTCGCGGTCTTTTCGGAGGCCGCCGACCGAATCGAGTTGTGCCTGCTGCACGACGACGGCTCAGAGACGGCGGTGGAGCTGAGGGAGACGGACGCGTTCGTCCGCCATGCCTATCTGCCCGGCATCATGCCTGGCCAGCGGTACGGGTTCCGGGTGCACGGCCCGTACGCACCCGAGAGCGGGCAGCGCTGCAACTCGGCGAAGCTTCTCCTCGACCCGTACGCCAAGGCGGTGAGCGGTGAGGTCAAATGGGACGAGTCCGTGTACGGCTACCACTTCGGCCGGCCGAACTCGCGCAACGACCTGGACTCCGCCCCGCACACCATGACCTCGGTGGTGGTCAACCCCTACTTCGACTGGGGGGACGACCGGCTGCCGCGCACCCCGTACCACGAGACGGTGCTCTACGAGGCCCATGTGAAGGGCCTGACGATGCTCCATCCGGCGCTCCCCGACGAGATGCGCGGGACGTACGCGGCGCTGGCCCATCCGGCCGTCATCGAGCATCTGACCGGGCTCGGGGTGACGGCGCTGGAGCTGATGCCCGTTCACCAGTTCGTCAACGACCACCGGCTGGCGGACAGCGGGCTCTCGAACTACTGGGGCTACAACACCATCGGGTTCTTCGCCCCGCACAACGCGTACGCCTCCTGGGGCGACCGCGGTGAACAGGTGCTCGAATTCAAACAGGCGGTACGGGCGCTGCACGAGGCCGGTATCGAGGTCATCCTCGACGTGGTCTACAACCACACGGCCGAGGGCAACCACCTGGGTCCGACGCTCTCCTTCCGGGGCCTGGACAACGCGTCCTACTACCGGCTGACGGACGATCCGCGCTACTACATGGACACCACGGGCACCGGCAACAGCCTGCTGATGCGCTCCCCGCACGTCCTCCAGCTGATCATGGACTCGCTGCGTTACTGGGTCACCGAGATGCACATCGACGGTTTCCGCTTCGACCTGGCGGCGACCCTGGCCCGCCAGTTCCACGAGGTGGACCGGCTGTCGTCCTTCTTCGACCTGGTACAGCAGGACCCGGTGGTCTCCCAGGTGAAGCTGATCGCCGAGCCGTGGGACGTGGGCGAGGGCGGCTACCAGGTGGGGAACTTCCCGCCGCTGTGGACGGAGTGGAACGGCAAGTACCGCGACACCGTCCGGGACCTGTGGCGGGGCGAGCCGCGCACGCTGGCGGAGTTCGCCGGGCGGCTGACCGGCTCGTCGGACCTGTACCAGGACGACGGGCGGCGCCCGCTGGCCTCGATCAACTTCACCACCTGCCACGACGGCTTCACGCTGCACGACCTGGTGGCGTACAACGACAAGCACAACGAGGCGAACGGCGAGAGCAACAGGGACGGCGAGAGCCACAACCGGTCCTGGAACTGCGGCGCCGAAGGGGAGACCGACGACCAGGGCGTACTGGAGCTGAGGGACCGCCAGATGCGGAACTTCATGGCCACGCTGCTGCTGTCGCAGGGCGTCCCGATGCTGAGCCACGGCGACGAGTTCGGCCGTACCCAGCACGGCAACAACAACGCGTACTGCCAGGACAGCGAGCTGGCCTGGGTGCACTGGCCCGACCCGGAAGGGGCCGGTGCGGCCGAGACCGGCTCCGGCAGCCGGGGCGGCTCCGGCGGGAGCAGCACCCTGCTGGCCTTCACCCGTGCGATGGTGGCGCTGCGCCGTGAGCATCCGGTCTTCCGGCGGCGGCGCTTCTTCCACGGCCGCCCGGTGGAGGGCACCCACGACGACCTCTCCGACATCGCCTGGTTCACCCCCGAGGGCGAGGAGATGGTCCAGCGCGACTGGCAGGCGGCGCACGCCAAGGCCCTGTCGGTCTTCCTGAACGGGAACGCCATCTCGGAGCCCGGGACGCGCGGCGAGCACATCGCCGACGACTCGTTCCTGCTGATGTTCAACGCGAGCGCGGAGGAGATCGAGTTCCTGGTGCCGGTGAACCACGGCAGGCAGTGGGAGGTCGTCGTGGACACCGCACACGAGGACGGGGTGCCGCCGGGGCCGGGCCCGAAGGTGGACGCCGGCGACCGGCTCGCGCTGATCGGACGGAGCCTGACCGTGCTGAAACGGCCGGCCTGACGAGCGGCGGGGTGACAGGGAGCCGGCGAAACGGGGTACGTAGGTTCCCATGACGCCCACTGCGACGTACCGGCTGCAGATCCAGCCGGAGTTCCCGTTCCCGGCCGCCGAGGCAGCGGTGCCGTATCTGGCGGCACTCGGTGTCTCGCACCTCCATCTGTCGCCGGTGCTGGAGGCGGTCCCCGGCTCCACCCACGGCTATGACGTCGTGGACCACTCCCGGATCCGCGACGAGCTGGGCGGCGAGGACGGGCTCCGCGCGCTGGCGCACACCGCGCGCACGCACGGGCTCGGACTCGTGGTGGACATCGTGCCGAACCACATGGCGGCGGTCCCCCGGTACAACCGGCAGCTGTGGGAGGTGCTGCGCGAGGGGCCGGGCTCGCCGTACGCCCGCTGGTTCGACATCGACTGGGAGTCGGGCGGCGGCAAGGTGCTTCTGCCCGTGCTCGGCCACCCGCTGGGCGACGAACTGGAGCGGCTGCGGGTCGACGGGGACGTGCTGCGCTATTACGACCACACGTTCCCGCTGCGCGAGGGCACGGAGCGGCTGCCGCTGCCGGAGCTGCTCGACGCCCAGTGGTACCGGCCGGCCTGGTGGCGGCTGGCCCGCACCGAGCTCAACTACCGGCGCTTCTTCACCATCTCGGACCTGATCGGGGTGCGCGTCGAGGACCCGGCGGTCTTCGACGCCACCCACGGCAAGATCCTGGAGCTGATGGACGACGGCGTCATCGAGGGGCTGCGCGTCGACCACCCGGACGGGCTCGCCGAACCGGGCGCCTATCTGCGGCGGCTCGGCGAGGCGACGGGCGGCCGCTGGACCGTGGTGGAGAAGATCCTCACCGGCGACGAGCGGCTGCCCGCCGACTGGGCGGTCGCGGGGACCACCGGGTACGACGCGCTGCACCGGATCGACGGCCTGTTCACCGACCCGGCCGGCGCCGACGAACTGGCCCGCCGCTACCGGGACCGGGCGGGGCCCCCGGGCGACCGCGGCGGTTACTGGGAGCCGACCCTCCGCCGGGCGGCGTACAAGGTCATCACCCATGAGCTGGCGGCCGAGACCACGTTCCTGGTCCGCACGGCCGAGCGGATCTGCGCGGCCGACCCCGCGCTGCGCGACCACGCACCGTGGGCGCTGCGCGCCGCGCTGCGCGAGCTGCTGGTACGGATGCCCGTCTACCGGCCGTATGTGACCGCCGGCGGGCCCACCCCGGACGCGGCGGAGGCCACGCTGGACGCGGAAGCGGTACAGCAGGCCGTCGCGTCGTTCACCGTGCCGGAGGAGTCGGCGGCCGTCGGTGTCGTACGGGATCTGGCGCTCGGCAGGCTGGGCGGCGGCCCCGACCGCACCGCCTTCTGCGCGCGGTTCGCGCAGACCGCGTCGGCGCTGCGCGCCAAGTCCGTGGAGGACACCGCGTTCTACCGGTACGCGCCGCTGGTGTCGGCGGGCGAGGTGGGCGGCGACCCGGGGGCGCCCGCGGTGAGCCCGGAGCGTTTCCACGCGTTCTGCGCGCGGACGGCACGCGACTGGCCGGCCGGCGGAACAGTGCTGACCACGCACGACACCAAGCGCAGCGCGGACGTACGGGCCCGGATCGCGGTCCTCACCGAGTGCCCCGAGCGGTGGGCCGCGCTGCTGGCCCGGCTGCCCACACCGGCACCCGACCCGCAGCTGGCCTGGGTGGCCTGGCAGACCGCGTTCGGCTTCGGGCTGCCGGACCGGGACCGGCTCGGCCCCGCACTGCTGAAGTCGGTGCGCGAGGCGGGGCTGCACACCAGCTGGACCGAGCAGGACGAGGTGTACGAGCAGGCCGTGGAGGACTTCACGGCGGCGGGGCCTGCGGGTCCCGCGCAGTCGGCGGTCGCCGCGTTCGCCCGGGAGCTCGGCCCGTACGTACGGGCCAACGCGCTCGGCGCCGCGCTGGTCCACCTCACGATGCCCGGCGTGCCGGACGTCTACCAGGGCACGGAGGGCACGTACATCGCGCTGGTCGACCCGGACAACCGCAGACCGCCGGTGCCCGTCGACCCCTCGGACGAGAAGCTGGCGCTGACGACCACGGCGCTGCTGCTGCGCCGGGACTGCCCGGAGGTCTTCGGCGAGTCGGGTACGTACACCCCGCTGGCGGCCGACGGCCCGGCGGCCGCGCACTGTCTGGCCTTCTGCCGCTCGGGCGAGGCAGTCACCGCGGTGACCCGGCTGTCCCTGCGGCTCGAGGAGGCGGGCGGCTGGCGCGGCACGGAGCTGCCGCTGCCTGCAGGGGTGTGGCTCGATCTGCTGTCCCCGGAACGGGAGTTCACCGGCCGGGTCGCGCTGAGCGAACTGTTCGCGGTACGGCCGGTGGCACTGCTCAAGCGGGTCGTGGCGTCGGGGGCGGGGTGAACCGCCGCTCGCAGCACGGCGGTTCAGCACGCCCAGGGGCGACAGCGAGTCTCGTGGGGCAGGCAGGGCCGGCGGGGTTCGCAGGTCTCGCAGCTCTCACTGGGCGGCGAGCCTGAAGTGCATCCGGCCGAAGCTGACCGAGTCGCCGTCCCGGACCGCGACCGCTCCGGTGACCCGGCGGCCGTTGACCGTCGTGCCGTTGGCCGAGCCGAGGTCCCGCAGGATCCACACCCCGGCCCGCACCCCGAGCTCGGCATGCATCCGTGACACCGTCTCGTGGTTCAGCCGCAGGCCGTTGACCGGGTCGCGGCCGATGCGCAGCGGGTACGGGCCGGGCGCGGGCAGCAGCAGTTTCGGCAGCCGTTCGGCCGCCCAGGCCCTGCGCATCCGGCCGGGGAAGGCGGACACCTGGCCCACCGCGCCCAGCAGCCGCTGCGACCAGCCGGTCCCGCTCTCCAGGTCCGCGGTGAGAGCGGACAGTTCACCGGATCCGCGCGCGGCCAGGGCCAGTTCCATCCGGCGCATGAAGGTGTCGTGGGAGAGCTTGCCCTGGACCGCGCCCTCCTTGAGTACGGCGAGCACCCGGTCCCGCTCGGCGTCGGACAGCCGGGCAGGGGCCATGTGCTGCTCGTGGGCGGGCGCCGGGGAGTCTGAAGAGGACGTCACAGGGTCGATTGTCGGCCGGACCCGATCGAGGTGTCCAGGCGGCCCCGGGTTTCCGATATCCATGTGACCAGGACGGACACCGATTGTTACGGTCTGCGGACATCGCCCCTGCCCAGGAGCCGAATTGACCCAGCCACCGCCCGCCCACGAGTTGGTGATCCGCCCCCTGACCGGGCCGGACGAGCTCAGCCTCTTCCGTACACTGCCGTATGTCCTCGACCATGAACTCGCCGACGACCTCGCGGCCGGGCTGCGCCGCCCCGAGTGGATGTGGGTGGCGCTGCGCGGCGACCGCGTAATGGCGCGTGCCGCCTGGTGGGCCCAGACGGCCGGGGCCGCCCCGCTCACCCTCGACTTCTTCGATCTGGACGACACCCTGCCCGAACCGGAACGCGGCGAGACCGGGCTGCGGCTGCTGGAGACAGCGATGGCGCGGCTCTTCCCCGCCGGGGCGGAGCGACCCGAGTACGGCCGGTACATCCCGCCGGACTGGCGTACGGACCCGGTGGCCCGCGACGCGGTCGAGGCGCGGATGCGGGCGGTCGGGCGGACCGGGGCGCGGCTGCTGGTCGAGCGGCTGCGGCTGGAGTGGACCCCGGGGACGGCCGCGGTGCCTGAGCCCGGCGGCCGGCTGGTGTTCCGCGCGGTGCGTGACCGGGAGGAGCTCGTCTCGCTGATGGCCGATGTGCTCGACGGGACGCTCGACGCGCACAGCAGGGCCTCGCTGGAGTCCGGGCTGAGTCCGCGTGTGGTGGCCGATGAGCAGTACGACGAGGAGCTGACGCAGTACCGGAGCCCGGGCGCGTGGTGGCGGATCGCGGAGCTGCCGGACGGCGATCCGGTCGGATTCGTGCTCCCCGCGCGCAACAACTACCACGCGATCATCGCGTACATCGGGGTGCTGCCCGGCCACCGGGGGCACGGCTACATCGACGAGATCCTCGCCGAGGGGACCCGGATCCTCGCCGCCGAGGGCGTACCGCGTATCCGTGCGTCGACGGACGTCGGCAACGTCCCGATGGCGCGGGCCTTCGAGCGGGCCGGCTATGTGAACTTCGAGCGTGCGGTCAACATGGTGTGGGACTGACGGGTGTGGGACTGACGGGTGCGGGACCGACGGGTGTCGGACTGGCGGGTGCGGGAGTGCGCCGCCTACGCCGTGGAGCCGATCCCGGCCGCCTCGCCGAGCCAGTCCAGGCGGCGCTGCTGCTCGGGCGGGATGGTGGCGTCCTCGCCGCGCGGGCCGACGTTGAGCAGCAGGTTCCCGCCGTCGGACCGGACCGTGCCGAGCAGCTCGGCGAGCGCGTCACGGCCGATGAAGGAGTCGCCGCCCGAGTTCCGGTTGTAGCCGAAGCTGTGGTCGATGCCGCGGGTGATCTCGAAGGGGTCGGGGCCGGTGTAGCGGGAGTACTCCGGGGTCCTGAAGTCGTAGTACGGCGGCTTCTTGGGGACGAAGCCCTCGTCGCTGACGACCGTGCGGCGCTCCCAGCTGTTGTACGCCGCCCGCATACCGGGCAGCCGCAGCGCCCGCCACAGCGGGGTGTACGGGTAGAGCCGGTCGTTGACGACGCCGTGCGGAACGGTGAACCGGTAGTACTCCACCAGGCTCCTGATCCCCGCGCGCCCGGCCGGCCAGGCGATGTCGTTCCAGAGGATGTCCGGGTGGTAGCGCCTGATCAGCTCGCGCAGCTGGGCGTCCGCGTACGCCGGGTAGGCGCCGCGCGGGACGGCGGCGACGGTGTCGGCGGCGGTCGCGATGGGGCGCGGCTGGAACGTCCAGTCGAGTCCGCCCGAGTAGTAGACGCCGAAGCGCAGCCCTTCGGCCCTGACCGCTTCGGCGAACTCACCGACGACGTCGCGCGGGGTGTGCCAGCCGGGGCGGTGCGGGTTGCGCACATCGGACGGCCAGAGGCAGTAGCCGTCGTGGTGCTTGGCGACGAGGACCACGTAACGGGCCCCGGCCGCGCGAAAGCGGCGCGCCCAGTCCGCCGGGTCCCAGCCGCCCAGCGCGTCGGCGAAGTCACCGCCGAACGCCGTGTAAGGGCGGCTGCCGTAGGTCTCCCTGTGGTGGGCGGACACCGGGCTGCCGGGGAAGCGCAGGGAGTTCTCGTACCACTCGCCGTACGAGGTCCAGCCGAGGTGTGCGCGCCCGGCGGCGTCGTACGGCGGGGCCCACCCCGGCACGGACGCGGGCGTCCAGTGCACGAAGATCCCCAGTTGAGCCTGTTGCCACCACGGAGCGACCATGGTTGAAGTATTGATCATTCCGGGTGGTGTTCGTAAGGGCGTCCGGCCTGTGAACTGCGGATCACCTCGCGGTACCACCGGTAGGAGTCCTTGGGCGTACGCCGCATCGTCTCGTAGTCCACATGGACCAGGCCGAACCGCTGGGCGTTCCCCTCGATCCACTCGAAGTTGTCGGTGAGCGACCAGGTGAAGTAGCCGCGGACGTCGACCCCCTCGGCCATGGCGGTGTGCAGGGCGCGCAGATGGCCGTCGATGAAGTCGATCCTGCGGGAGTCCCGCAGGCCGTCGTAGCTGCAGCCGTTCTCGGTGATGTAGAGCGGCGGGAGGCGGTCGCCGTAGCGGCTCTCCAGCTGGATCAGCATGTCGCGCAGCCCGTCGGGGACCACGGGCCAGCCGAAGTCGGTGCGGTCGTATCCGTCGATCTCCCTGATCCCGAAGGGGAGTTCGGGCGGTATGCCGAACCCGGCGAAGGTGTCGAGTGCCTGCGGGGCCGGGGCCCCGACGAGCGTCGGGTTGTAGTAGTTGACCCCGTACCAGTCGAGCGGCGCCGAGATGATCTCCAGGTCGTCGGCGACCGGGCCCGGCATCAGGGCGGCGAAGTTCTCGTCCGGGTAGGCGCCGGTGAGCAGCGGGTCGGCGAACAGCCAGTTGGAGACCGTGTCGTAGAGCCCGGCCCCGAACCGGTCCTCGTCGCTCTCGCCCGCCGTCCAGACCGGGGTGTGCGAGACGGCGATCCCGATGTCCGACGCCCCGGCCGCGCGCAGCGACCCGACGGCGAGGCCGTGCGCGAGCAGCTGGTGGTGGGCGGCGGGCAGCGCGTCGAAGAGCAGCTTCTTGCCGGGGGCGTGCTCGCCCAGGGCGTAACCGAGGAGTGTCACCTCGGCCGGTTCGTTGATGGTGATCCACATCGGGACCCGGTCGGCGAGGCGCTCGGCGACGGCGCCCGCGTACTCGGCGAAGCGGTACGCGGTGTCGCGGTTGAGCCAGCCGCCGGCCTGTTCGAGCGCGAGCGGGGTGTCCCAGTGGTAGAGGGTCGGCGCGGGGGTGATGCCCCGGGCGCACAGCTCGTCGACGAGCCGGTCGTAGAAGTCGAGGCCGGCCGGGTTGAGGGCGCCCGAGCCGTCAGGGACGACGCGCGGCCAGCTGACCGAGAAGCGGAAGGCCCCGGCGCCGAGCCCGGCGAGCAGCGCCACGTCCTCGCGGTAGCGCTCGTAGAAGCCGGTGCCGAGTGAGCCGTCGGCGCCGTCCTTGATCCGGCCGGGCCGGGCGGCGAAGTCGTCCCAGCCGGACGGGCCCTTGCCGTCGGTGCCCGCCGCGCCCTCGGTCTGGAAGGCGGAGGCGGACGCGCCCCACAGGAAGCCGGGCGGGAAGGCGGGCAGTGGGGGAATCCTCATGGATCGCGACCCTAATGGCCCGAGTGCGCTCGCTCCAGCCCCTGATCTTGTCAAGATGAGAGCCTGCCGGCTGATGGCGGTCGCGACGACATGATCCAAACAAGTGGCCCAGGGCCTGTCGTCAAAGTGCCGTCGTTGCCCGAAGGGCGGCCGCGCGGCGTCTGGTGCGTGCGATCGCAAGGCGCCGGAATGTTCTCGTAGCGGAGCTACTAGGGCATTTCGGCAACGCCGCGATCGTGCGTGCCAGGCGTCGCGCGGCAGGCGGCACTCTGACGACAGGCCCTAGGGGGATGCTGTGCTGTTCGATGTGTGGGCACCGGAGAAGAGCGACGTCACGCTGGAGCTGGCCGGGCGCGAACTGGCCATGGAGCGCGACCCGCTGCGGGACGGCTGGTGGGCCGTCACCGCGGACGCGGCGGACGGTGACCGCTACGGCTTCCGGCTGGACGGCGGTCCCGTGCTGCCCGACCCGCGCTCGCGCCGCCAGCCCGCGGGGCCCGACGGGCTGAGCGCCGTGGTCGCCCACGACACCTACCGGTGGCGCCAGGAGTGGCCCGGTCTGCCGCTGCCGGGCGCCGTGCTGTACGAGCTGCACATCGGCACGTACACCCCCGAAGGCACCTTCGACGCGGCGGCGGAGCGCCTCGGCCATCTGGCGGCGCTGGGCATCACCCATGTGGAGCTGATGCCGGTCTGTCCCTTCCCCGGCCGGCACGGCTGGGGGTACGAGGGGGTCTCGCTGTGGGCGGTGCACGAACCGTACGGCGGCCCCGACGGGCTGAAGCGGTTCGTCGACGCGGCGCACGAGCAGGGTCTCGGGGTGGTGCTCGACGTGGTCCACAACCACCTCGGCCCGTCGGGCAATCACCTGCCCTCCTACGGTCCGTACTTCACCGACACCCACCACACCCCGTGGGGTTCGGCGGTGAACCTGGACGCGCCGGGCTCCGACGAGGTCCGGGCATATCTGCTGGGCAGCGCGCTGGCCTGGCTGCGCGACTACCGGATCGACGGGCTGCGTCTCGACGCGGTCCACGCGCTCGCCGACAACCGGGCGCTGACTTTCATCGAGGAGCTGTCCGCGGCCACCGACGCGCTCTCGGCCGGTCTCGGGCGGCCGCTCTTCCTGATCGCCGAGTCCGACCTCTGCGACCCACGGACCACGACCCCGCGGGACGCGGGCGGTCTGGGGGTGCACGCCCAGTGGAACGACGACTTCCACCACGCCCTGCACACCGCGCTGACCGGCGAGTCCCAGGGGTACTACGCGGATTTCGCCCGTGCGCCGCTGGCCGCCGTGGCCAAGACACTCACCCGGGTCTTCTTCCACGACGGTACGTACTCGACGTTCCGCGGCCGTACCCACGGGCGGCCCGTGCACCGTACGTCGACGCCCGCGCACCGTTTCGTCGGCTTCGCACAGACCCATGACCAGATCGGCAACCGGGCGCTCGGCGACCGGCTCTCGGCGACCCTGTCACCCGGTCTGCTGGCGTGCGCGGCGACCCTGGTGCTCACCGGGCCGGCCGTGCCGATGCTGTTCATGGGCGAGGAGTGGGGGGCGGCCACGCCGTGGCAGTTCTTCACCGACCACACGGACCCGGATCTGGCGGAGGCCGTACGGAACGGGCGGCGGCGGGAGTTCGCCGAGCACGGCTGGGCCGAGGCGGACATCCCGGATCCGCAGTCGCCCGCCACCAGGGAGCGGTCCTGTCTGAACTGGGGTGAGCTGGACGGCGGCCACCACTCACGGCTGCTCGCCTGGTACCGCGAGCTGATCGCGCTCCGCCGCACCTGTCCCGACCTGGTCGATCCGGATCTGGCCGCGGTCAAGGTGGCGTACGACGAGGACGCCCGCTGGCTGGCGCTCCGCAGGGGCGATCTGCGGATCGCGGTCAACCTCGGCTCCGGGGCGGCCAGGATCCCGCTGAACGAACGCGGCGGCCGGATCCTGGCCTCCTGGGAGCCGGTCCGGCCGCCGGGTACCGACGGGATGCTGCTGCTGCCGCCCGAGTCGTGTGTCGTCCTGGCGGACTCCTGACGACCCGCGGGCGCGTGGCGCGCGGGCGCCGTGGGCGGGCGTGCGGCCCGCGGGCGCCGTGGGCGGGCGCGGGCGGGCCTGGGCGCGGGCGGGCGGCTACTCGACGACGGCCAGCTCCCGGCGGGTGGTGTTGAGCCGCCGGCCGCCGTCGTCGGTGACGGTGACGATGTCCTCGATCCGGACGCCGAAGCGGCCGGGCAGATAGATGCCCGGCTCCACCGAGAAGCACATCCCGGGCACCAGCGGCTGCTCCTCGCCCTCGATCATGTACGGGGGTTCGTGGGTGGTCACCCCGATACCGTGGCCGGTGCGGTGGATGAACCGCTCGCCGTACCCGGCGTCGGTGATGACCGCGCGCGCCGCCCGGTCGATCTCCTGGCAGGCGACGCCAGGACGCACCGCCCGGCAGCCCGCGTCCTGCGCCTCGCGGACGATGTCGTGCACCCGCTGCTCCTCGGCGCCCGGGGCGCCGACGTGGACGGTACGGGAGGTGTCCGAGCCGTACCCGTCCTTGAGCCCGCCGAAGTCGAGGACGACCATGTCGCCGGTCCCGATGACCCGTTCGCCGGCCTCGTGGTGCGGGTTGGCGCCGTTGGGCCCGGAGCCGACGACGGTGAAGTCCACCTGCGAGTGCCCGAACTGCCGCAGCAGCGCGGCGAGATCAGCGGCGACGTCGGTCTCCCTGCGCCCGGAGAAACGGACCTTGAGGATCTCCTCGTAGGCCGCGTCGGCCGCGGCGCCCGCCGCTTCGAGGCGGGCCAGCTCGGGCGCGTCCTTCACGGCGCGCAGCATCGGCAGGGCTTCCGTCAGCGACTGGTACGAGCTGTCGGGGAGGGCGCGCTGGAGGCCGAGCAGATGCATCGCCCAGCCGTTGTCGCTGACCGCGAACCGGCCGTCCGGCCTGAGGAGCCCGGCGGTGATGGCGTACGGATCCTTCCCGTCCGTCCAGTCCAGCAGCGTGAGCGCGGGGGCGCCGACGGCGTGCTCGGCGTCCGCGGCCTCCAGTGTCGGTACGACGAGAACCGGGTCCTGGCCTGCCGCGACGACCAGCATGGTCATCCGCTCGGTGGCGGCGGTCGGCCGGTAGCCGGTGAGGTGGACGAGGTCGGGGCCGGGTGCGACGAGCACTCCGGCGAGCCCGGCATCCGCGGCGCTCCGGGCGGCGTGGGCCATACGGGCGCGGTAGTCGTCGGCGGTGAACGGTACGGGTTCGGTGGACATGGACCTATCCTGCCGGGCGCGGTACGGAGATGCGATGGCGCCGGGGCGGGAACTCGGGGGGCGCGGTGCGCGGGGGCCCGGTGTCCAGGGGCCGGGCCCGGTGTTCAGAGGCAGCAATGCTCAGGAACGGCAGCGCTCGGGAGCGGCGGTGCTCAGGAACGGCAGCGCTCGGGAGCGGCGGTGCTCAGGAACGGCAGCACTGCTCAGGGACAGCAGCGCTCAGGAACAGGCATAGGGATACGGCACGATCAGATCGGCCCGGTCCCTGGTGCGCGCGACGAGCCGGGCGTTGGCCTCGTCGGACCGCAGCACCCAGCGCTCGGCCTCCACGCGGCTCCTGCCGTACAAGATGTGACGCTCGATGAGCCTGCTGACCCGGGCGGCGTCCGCGGAATCCTCAAGGCTCTCCGCGCTCCCGGGGCTCTCCGGGCTCCCGGGCCCGATGAACCACGCCTCGTCGAGCAGGGCCCGTACGCGCGGCCAGTGCAGCAGATAGTTCCCTTCGGTGATCACGAGCGGGACCTCGGGGCCCACCGGCACGGAGCCCGCGACAGGCTCCTCCAGCGCCCGGTCGAAGGCGGGCGCGTACACGACGTCACCGCCGGAGGTACGCAGCCGGGCGAGCAGGGCCGCGAACCCGGCCTCGTCGAACGTGTCCGGGGCCCCCTTGCGGTCGGCGCGCCCGAGACGGCGCAGCTCGGCCCCAGCGAGGTGGAAACCGTCCATCGGGACCACGACGGCGCCCGGCCCGAGCGCTTCGGCGAGCCCGGCGGCGAGGGTGGACTTGCCCGCGCCGGGCGGACCCGCGATGCCGAGGATCCGCCGTTGCCCGGCCGAGGCGAGCAGCCGGGCACGGTCGATGAGGTGCTGCGGTGTCATGGCGGTCATTGTCTCCGTACGGGTCATGCCCGCGCGAGTACTTCGCCGGGGACCGCGCACGGATGCGGGCCGCCGGCGTCCGCTTCCTGGAGGAGCCGCGTCGCGAGCCGTACGGTTCGGTCGCCGTCTTCGAGGACCTCTACGGGAACCGGTGGGACCTGCTGCAACCGGCGTGAGAGTCATGTCGGACATGGCTGTTACGTTTCCCGTATGACGGTTTACGGACGTGCCATCGCTCTCCTCGGGGACCGGCCGGAGCTGGCCGAGGCGGCCGCGCGCCCCTTCGGTTTCGATCTGGCGGGAGCCGCGCACGGCCCGGCGGTCCGGCTGGCGTCGGGCGCGCCGCTGGAGGCGGTGGCCGGGGACGGCAGAGGCGGCACGTATGCCGTGTGCGGCGGGGGGCCTGTGCTGTACGCGTCGGCGGACGGCGCGGCCGGGCTCGTCGCCGCGAGCGCGGACGAGGCGCTGGAGCTGGCGATCGGGCTGCCCGGGTGGCCCGGACTGCTGCATCTGTCCCCCGCCGACGCCGGGACACAGCCGGCCGCCGCGGTGGCCGCGTCGGACGAGGCGATACGGAAGTCGCTGCCGGATCTCGACGCCCGGCGGGCCGCGCTGCGCGGGGCGCTGGACCTTCCCGACCGCTCCCCCGGCGAGCTGTTCACCCGGCTGCACACGGCCCTGCTCCGTACCGAGCCCGACCATCTGCTGCTCGAAGCGGCGGGCGGCCGGGCCTGTGCGCGGCTCGATCCGCATCCGCGCCCGCCCCTGCGGGAGACCGTACTGAGTCCGGGTCTGACGGATCTGGCACAGCTGCGGGACGACCCGTCGTCGTGGCCCCGGCTGGCCGGGGACAAGGCCCGGCGCGCCACGGTGCTGCGGGCGGCGCAGTTCGACCGGCAGGACCGCGATCTGCCGCTGCTGCGCAGGCTGCTGGCGGCCGAGACCGCCGATCCGGGGGCGAGCGATGAGCTGCGCCTCGCTGCCGTACTGGTGGCGCTGCACGGCCACGCGGAGGATCTGCCGCTGCTGCGCGCCGCCCACGCCGCGCCGCAGGCCGCCCGGTGGGGGCTGCCGGAGATACCCGAACGGCCCGGGGCCGTACGGGAGTGGGCCCGCGGGCTCGACGTCTCGCAGCTGGGCGACGACCCCGCGCGGGAGCCCGAGCTGACCTGGATACGGCTGGCCAGGAGGCAGGGCCGTACCGAGCTGGCGCGGGTGGCACTGCTGCGCATCCTGGACGCGGCCGAGGAGGCCGCCACAGCTGAACGGGCCGATCTGCTGCGGGTGTTGAGTGTCGAGCTGGAGGCGCTCGGCGACCTCGGCCAATCGGCGCGCGCCCAGTCCGCCTGCGCCGCCCTGGCGGAGGGGGCGCGCGACCGGGGGATGGCGTGCCGCAGGCTCGCCGAGCTCCAGCGGCGCACCGGCGATCTGCCCGCGGCCTGGCGGACGCTGCGGCAGGTCCCGGAGCTCCTCGACTCGGACGGCGCCGAGCGGCGGTGGCGGCGGCTGGGTCCGGGGCGGATGGTGGCCGCCGAGTTCTTCGAACTGGCCCGCGCGGCGGCCGGGGCCGGGCTCGCGTCCGTCGCCCGGGAGTCGCTGGCCGTCGCCGGGGAACTGCACGCGGGCATGGGCAAGTCCGCCCAGCGGAGTCTCGGCATGCCGGCCCAGGAGGCGAAGTGGGCGGTGGCCCGGCTCAAGTAGCCGCCCGCCGCCGCCGTCCGCCACTGGGCCCTGGACACATCGGGCTCATGTGGCAGACAGCTTACGAGGGCGGCGCGCGGCCGGTGCGCGGACCGCACGCACTCGGCGGCCGACTGCCGGCACGCTCCCATGCCCGCCGCCGACTGCCCGCCGCGACTGCCTACTGGCCGCCGACTGCCCGCCGGCTACGCGACAGCCGCGCAGCCGGCCCGCGGACGCGCACACGTCCGCGCACCCATCCGCGGACGCACACCCATCCGCGCCCGCCCCCGCCCCCTCAGGCCGTGGCCCCGACCAGCTTGACCAGACCGGTGACCGTGTCCGCCATCGCCTGCCGGCCGGCCTTGAGGTACTTCCGCGAGTCGACCGCGTCGGGCTGGGCCGTCAGCACCTCGCGGATCGCCGCGGTCATGGCGATGTTCAGCGCCGTACCGATGTTGACCTTGGCGATACCGCCGGTGACCGCCGCCGACAGTTCGGCGTCCGGCACCCCCGAAGAGCCGTGCAGCACCAGCGGCACGTCGAGCGCGTCCCGCAGCCGGCCGAGCAGTTCGTGGTCGAGGACAGCAGTCCGCGAGGTCATCGCGTGCGAGCTGCCGACCGCGACGGCGAGCGCGTCCACCCCGGACTCGGCCACATAGGCGGCCGCCTCGTCCGGGCGGGTCCGCGCACCCGGCGCGTGCGCGTCCAGCGGCGGCGCGCCGTCCTTGCCGCCGACCTCGCCCAACTCGGCCTCGATCCACAGCCCCTGAGCGTGCGCCCAGGTGGCCGCGGCCCGGGTCGCGGCGAGGTTCTCCGCGTACGGCAGGTGCGCGGCGTCGTACATCACCGAGCTGAACCCGGCGTCGGCGGCCTGCCGCAGCAGGGCGTCGCTTTTCACATGGTCGAGGTGGAGGGCGACCGGTACGGATGCCGCCGCGGCCAGTTCCGCGGCGGCGCGGGCCAGCGGAAGCACCTGGCCCTGCCGGTACTTCACCGCGTTCTCGCTGATCTGCAGGATCACCGGGGCACCGGCGGCCTCGGCCCCGGAGATCACGGCCTCCGCGTGCTCCAGCGTGATGATGTTGAACGCGGCCACCGCGCCGCGCCGCGCCGCGGCACCGGCGACCAGCGCTCCGCTCTCGGCAAGGGCCATCGCTCAGCCCTCGTCGAGGATGACGGAACGGGTGAGGTGGCGCGGCGAGTCCGGGTCGAGGCCGCGGGCGGCCGCGATGGCGACGGCGAGGCGCTGCGCCCGTACCAGCTCGGCGAGCGGGTCGAGACCGCCGGCCACCCACATGCCGCCGGTGGCGCGGACCTGCTCCTCCAGGCCCTCAGGGGTCTCGCCGAACATCCAGGTGGCGGTCCCTTCGGTGGTGATGCTGATCGGGCCGTGGCGGTACTCCATGGCCGGGTACGCCTCGGTCCAGGAGAGCGACGCCTCCCGCATCTTCAGCGCGGCCTCCTGCGCCAGACCGTTGCTCCAGCCGCGGCCGAGGAAGGTGAACTGCGAGCAGTCGACGAGACCTTCGGGCAGCGGCTCGGCGAGCGCGGTCCGCACGTCGGCCACGACGGAGTCCGTGTGCAGACCGAGGTGGGCGCGGAGCAGGGTGAGCGCGGTGGTCGCGAACCGGGTCTGGACGACGGACTGCTCGTCGGCGAAGTCGAGGACGACGATGTCGTCGGCGGCCTCCATCACCGGGGTCTTGGGGTCACCGGTGATGGCGGTCGTACGGGCCTTTCCGCGTACCCTGGCGAGGAGTTCGAGCACTTCGGTCGTGGTGCCCGAGCGGCTGAGCGCGATCACCCGGTCGTAGCTGCGGCAGAAGGGGAACTCGGACGCGGCGAACGCATCGGTCTCGCCCTGCCCGGCCCCCTCCCGCAGCGCGGCCACCGCCTGCGCCATGAACCACGAGGTGCCGCAGCCGACGATCGCGACACGCTCGCCGGCGGCCGGCAGCGCCGCCGCCTGGCTCCCGGCCAGCGCCGCGGCGCGCTCCCAGCACTCGGGCTGACTGGCCAGCTCGTTCTGGACATGGCTCATGCTGATCCACCCCTCAAAGTATTGATTGTTTCTGCAAGATACTTCCTTGTTTCAAGCACAATCAAGCACGTAGACGTTTCTGGGTTAAGGTCACAGCGTTCCACCGAAGAGGAGAGTGCGAGAGATGTCCCAGTCCCGCGACGCGCGTTGGAAGGCACTCCTGGAACTGCTCGTCGAGCAGGGCCGTCTCGATGTCGAAGCGGCGGCTCTCGCGCTCGATGTCTCGGCCGCCACCATCAGGCGCGATTTCGACCAGCTCGCCCAGCAGCAGATGCTGGTACGCACCCGCGGCGGCGCCGTCGTCCACGGTGTCAGCTATGAACTCCCGCTCCGCTACAAGACGGCCCGCCGCGCCTCCGAGAAGCAGCGCATCGCACAGGCCGTCGCCGAGCTGATCACCGCGGGCGAGGCGGTGGGCCTGACCGGCGGCACCACCACCACCGAGGTGGCCCGCGCGCTCGCGGTCCGGCCCGATCTGGCATCCGGGACCCCGGCGCTCACCGTCGTGACCAACGCGCTGAACATCGCCAACGAGCTGGCGATCAGGCCCCAGTTCAAGATCGTGGTGACCGGCGGGGTGGCCCGCCCCCAGTCGTACGAGCTGACGGGCCCCCTCGCCGACGGCGTCCTCGGCCAGATCACCATGGACACCGCCGTCCTCGGGGTGAACGGCTTCGACGTCACCCACGGCGCCGCCGCACACCACGAGGACGAGGCGGGCATCAACCGGCTGCTGTGCGAGCGGGCCGAGCGGGTGGTCGTCGCCGCGGACTCCACCAAACTCGGCACCCGCGCCTTCGCCCGGATCTGCACCACCGATCAGGTGGACACCCTGGTCACGGACACCGGCATCAGCGAGGAGATGACAGCTCTCTTCACCGACGCCGGCGTCGAAGTCATCGCGGTGTGAGCGGCCACCCGCGGACGAGCGGTCACCGCGGGGTGAGCGGCCGTCAGGGGTGAGCCGTCACCGCGGGGCGAGCGCCGGGGCCGCGTCCTGCGCGCCCCGCCGCTGGCCCGACTCGAAGTAGGCGATCAGCTCCGGGTCGAGCGGCGGCACATCGTACGGCGCACCGCCGTCCCGGAGTGACTGCGTGGCCATCACTCCGGCGGCCACACTCATCCGGGCCGCGACCGGCGAGGTGTCGGTGACCCCGCCGTCCCTGACGAAGCGGCAGAACTCGCCGATGATCCGCTCGTCCGAACCGCCGTGCGAGCCCTTCGACTCGGGCACCTTGTAGACCGCGTCGGCGTCGGCCCGGTAGCCGGTGGGCCCGGTGTTCCAGACCTTCACCTCGTCGCCGGGCCGGTCGCCGAAGTTCTCCAGGCGCCCCTCGGTCCCGATGACCGTGTAGTTGCGGAAGTAGTCGGGGCTGAAGTGGCACTGCTGGTAGGCGGCGATCACACCGTTGTCCAGCCGCATGTTCATGACGGACACATCCTCGACGTCCACCACGTGGTTGAGGTCTTTGCGGGTGGCCGGGGGCCAGTCGAACTCCCGCAGCCAGCCGTCCGGCCGCGGGGTGTCCGGCTCGCGGCGCGGCAGGTCCCCGTACAGCATCAGGTCGCCCATGGCGTTGACCCGCGAGGTGTAGCCGTTCGCCAGCCAGTGCACCACGTCGATGTCGTGCGCGGCCTTCTGGAGCAGCAGCCCGGTGGTGCGGGTGCGGTCGGCGTGCCAGTCCTTGAAGTAGTAGTCGCCGCCGTACGAGACGAAGTGCCGTACCCACACGGTCTTCGGCTCACCGATGTCGCCGCGCGCGATGATGTCGCGCATCAGCCGCACCACGCCCATGTGCCGCATGTTGTGGCCGACGTAGAGCCGGGTGCCGGTCTCGTACGCGGTGCGCAGGATGGTGTCGCACTGCTCGACGGTGATACCGAGCGGCTTCTCCACGTACACCGGCTTGCCCGCCCGCAGGATGTCGCAGGCGACGGCCTCGTGGGTGTCGTCGGGGGTGGCCACGACGAGCGCGTCGACGGTGTCGTCCTCGAGCAGCTTGCGGTAGTCGTCCACAGCGACGGCCCCGGGGAACCGGTCCGCGACCCCGGCCCGCACGGCAGGGTCGGTGTCGGCGACGGCGGCCACGACGGACCCGGCGCCGGGGTGGTGGGCGGCATCGGCCAGATTGGCCCGCAGACCGAGGCCGACCACGCCGATACGGAGGTCTTGCATGGTGCTCCTTAAACGCAGATGTGCGGAAGCGGTGCGGTACGGCCGGTCGGCTGTGGTGTCGCCTGCTGTCCAGTGCGGCGGAATCCGGTGTCCTGACCTGCCACGTCGCACTGATCCTGCCCTGCACCCGCCATAAATGACAAGAGCTGCTCGGAAAAACCTTGGTTAGCGCAGTTACGAGCACGCACGCGCACACTTCACGCACTGTTCGAGCATGCGCCGCTGTCAGTGGTGGACGGCGACGGTGGTGCGGATCAGGCCGTTCTGGATCGCCCAGGTCCCTTCGAACCCGGTGAGCCGCTCTCCGGCGACCACGGGACCGGGCACGAGCAGCCGGGCGGTGAACGTGCCCGTGTCCGGATCCGGCGTGATCACGGCCTCGTCGAATCCGAGCCACCGGCCGGTGATCGGATACCACGCCTTGTACACGCTCTCCTTGGCGCTGAAGAGCAGCCGGTCCCAGCAGACGTCCGGGTTCCGCGCGGCCAGCTCCGGCAGGTGCCGCCGCTCCTCGTCCACGGTGACCAGCCGCAGCTCCCCATCCCCCGGCATCGGGAGATGGGGCTCGGCGTCCATGCCCAGCGATACGACGCCGGACGCGCGGGCCACCGCGGCCGCACGGTAACCGGCGCAGTGCGTCATAGCGCCGACGATCCCGGCGGGCCACAGCGGCTCGCCCCGCGCACCGCTCAGGATCGCGGCGGGCGCCACCCCCAGCCGGGCCAGCGCCGCGCGGGCGCAGGCGCGCGCCGTGGCGAACTCGGCCCGGCGCGAAGGCACCGCGCGGGCCACCAGCTCCTCCTCCCCGGGAAGGAGCGGCGCTGCCTCCACCGGGTCCCCGTAGGACTCGACCAGGACGACCCGGCCGGCCCCCGGCTGCCCCGTACCGCCCTCGGCCGGCCCGAAACTGCCGGTCCGCAGACCGGGCCCGGGAATTCCCTCCTGCTGTGTCGTCCCCATGGTCAGATCCTCAGCCCTGCGGAGAGCATGGACAGTTGGCGGTCGAAGAGCTCCGCGAGATCCCCGGCGCCCCCGCTCTCGGTCCAGTGCCTGACGACCGCCGAGAAGACCGCGGTGATCGCCGCGGCCGCGCAGTTGGCCTCCAGGTCGCCCGGCTCGCGGCCCGTCCGCTCCACGATCAGCGCGGCCACGGCGTCCTGGCTGCGCAGCTGCTGATCGGCCGCCCGCACCCTGATGGCGGGAATCGCGAAGGCGAGCCTGGTCCTGAACAGCAGCTCCTGCCTGTCGGCGCCCAGGAGCTGGGCCAGCGAGCCGGTGAACGCGTGCCGGATGGCGTCCACGACCGGTTCGTCCGCGGGCCTGGACTCCAGCGCCCCGGCGAGCACCGGGGCGTACTCGTCGACGAGGACCACGTCCTCCTTGGTGGGGAAGTACCGGAAGAAGGTACTGGGCGAGACCTCGGCCGCCTCGGCGATCCGGTCCACCGTCGTCGCCTCGTACCCCTGCCCGGCGAAGAGGCGGTACGCCTCACGCCGGATGGTCTGCCGGGTCTTCAGCTTCTTGCGTTCGCGCAGCCCCGGGACGGGCGTCGCGTTCCTGCGCCCGGACGGCCCGGGGACGGGCTGCGCGGAGGCGGTCGGCATCTGCGTACGGGTCATACGGGTGATTGTCCGTGCCCGGACACCCTCGTGGCCACCTCGGGCGCCGCTTTCCCGGGGGCCGGTGCGCTCAGCCCTCGTCCGGCGTCAGCCGCAGCGAGATGGAGTTGATGCAGTACCGCTGGTCGGTCGGGGTCGGGTAGCCCTCTCCCTCGAAGACATGCCCGAGGTGCGAGCCGCACTTCGCGCACCGCACCTCGACCCGGCGCATACCGTGCGAGCGGTCCTCGATCAGCTCGACCGCTTCGGTGTCCTTCGGGTCGTAGAAGGACGGCCAGCCGCAGTGCGACTCGAACTTGGTGTCCGAGCGGAAGAGCTCGGCCCCACAGGCCCGGCACGAGTAGAGGCCGGTCGTCTTCGTGTCCGTGTACTCGCCGACGAAGGCGGGCTCGGTGCCGGCCTTGCGCAGCACGGCGTACTCCGCTTCGGACAGCTCCGCCCGCCACTGCTCGTCCGGCTTCTCGATGTCGTACGGCATGGCGCTCCCTCAGCTCGTCAAGTGGTCCAGGATGCGCGGGCCGAGGTCGGTGACGTCGCCCGCTCCCATGGTGAGAACGAGATCACCTGGCTTCGCCATTCCCGCGATGGTCACCGGGACCTGCTCCTTGTCATGGACGGCCGTGACATCGGCGCCGGCCGCGCGGGCGGCGTCGATGATCAGCTCGCTGGTGATGCCCGGGATCGGGTCCTCGCGGGCCGGGTAGATGTCCAGGACCACCGAGGCGTCCGCGAGCCGCAGGGCCTGGCCCATCTCGATGCCCAGCTCCTGGGTGCGGGAGAACAGATGGGGCTGGAAGACCACCAGGATCCGCGCGTCGCCGACCGCGCCGCGCATCGCTTCGAGGTCGGCGGTCATCTCGGTGGGGTGATGGGCGTACGAGTCGACGACCTGGACGCCCGCGGCCTCGCCCTTGAGCTGGAGGCGGCGCTTGACACCGGTGTACTTGCCGAGCGCGGACGCCAGATTGTGCGCCGGGATGCCGAGGGCGACACCGGCGGCCAGCGCGGCGACCGCGTTGTGGGCGTAGTGGCTGCCGGGGACGGAGACCGTGAAGGTCAGGAACTTCCCGTTCAGCAGGACCGTGACCTCGCTGGTCAGACCCCGCGGGGTGACCTTGTGGACGCGGACGTCGGCCGTCTCGGACGTGCCGTAGGTGACGACCTTCAGGGTGGACAGGTCGCGGACCCTGGCGGTCAGCTCGACCGCACCCTGCTGGTCGGCGTTGATCACCAGGGTGCCGCCGGGGACGACCTTGCCCACGAAGGTCTCGAAGGAGTCGTAGATCTCCTCCATCGAGGCGTAGTTGGCGTGGTGGTCCAGTTCGACGTTGAGGACGACGGCGACATCGGGGTCGTACTTCTGGAAGCTGCGGTCGCTCTCGTCGGCCTCCGCGACGAAGATGTCGCCCGCGCCGTGCCGCGCGTTCGTGCCGGGGCCCGCGAGGTCGCCGCCGATCGCGTACGACGGGTCGAGGGCGAGCTCGGTCAGGGCGACGGCGAGCATCGACGTGGTCGTCGTCTTGCCGTGCGTGCCGGCCACCGCGATGGAGCGCAGCCCGTGCATCAGCGAGGCGAGGGCGTCCGAGCGGTGCACCACCGGGATGGCCAGCTCCGCGGCGCGGACCAGCTCCGGGTTGTCCTCGCGGATGGCGCTGGAGACGACGACACAGGTCGCGTCGGACGCCAGATGCTCGGCCGCATGGCCCACGTGCACCGTCACACCCAGCCCGCGCAGCGCCTCGGCCGCCGGGGAGTCGCGGGCGTCGCTGCCCGCGACCCGGGCGCCGCGCTGGGCGAGGATCTTCGCGATACCCGACATGCCGGCGCCGCCGATGCCGATGAAGTGCGGTCGGTCCATGGCGGTCGGGCTACCGGGTGCCATACGGGTGTCTCCCCAAGCTCTGCGTCTGCAGCTCTGCGGCTGCGGGATGGAAGGCCCCAGCCTATTCGCTGTGCGCGAAGAGCTTGAGCACCGGTACGCCGACCTTGTGACGGGCGCGCGAGGCCCAGTCCCGGTGGAAGAACTCCTCCACGTAGTGCGGTGCGGTCAGCACAATCACCTCATCGGCCGACTGCTCGCCCACCACGGTCTGCAGCACATCGAGCGGATGCTGCTCGACCACCCGGCCCGCCGCCTTGCAGCCGGTGGCGCGCAGCGCCTCCAGCGACTGCAGGAGCGCGGACTCCGCCGGGATCCTCGCCTCCTGTCCTTCGGGCACCTCGTTCTCGTGGCCCACCTCGTCCAGTTCGCCCAGTGCCACGTCGTCGATCGCCCGGAGCAGGAAGTCCGCCTGATCGCCGCGCGGCTGCATGAGCACGATGAAGGAGACGGGATCGTCCCCGTGCAGCGTGGTCACGAACTCCACGTCCTCGGACGTGAGAGGTTTCTCGATCATCAATACGCTCGTGAACAACTGAGGGCCCTTCTGCTGAAACCATCCTTCCCCGTGCCCGCACGGGGTCTGCGATCTAAGTCTGCCCACTGAACGGAAAGCGGAACGGAAGATTCCGCAGATTGTCAGATCCGACGGTATCGGGCGAAAAGGAACCCGGCCTCCTCCAGCAGCCCCGCCAGCCGGAACCGTTCGGGCTCCGCCAGCCCCGGACCGCCCACGATGCGCTGGGCATCACCCGAGGTGAGCATCGGCGAGAGCGTCAGACACAGCTCGTCCAGCACCCCGGCGGCGACGAACTGACCGAGCATCCGCGGACCGCCCTCGGTCAGCAGCCGCCGGTAGCCGAGTCCGGCCAGCTCCCGCACCGCCCTGGCCGGGTCGACCGCGTTCGCGTCCCCCGCGATCACCACCCGCGCGCCCGCCTGCCGCGCCGCCGCCAGCCGGCCCGACGGCGCCCCGGCGCCGGTGATCACCAGGGTCGGCACGAGCGGGGCGGTGAACAGCGGAAGCGAGAAGTCCAGCTCCAGACTCGCGCTGACCACCGCGATGGCGGGCGCGGGCCCCTGCCCGGCCGCCGCGCGCCGCTCGGCGAAGGCGGCCCGCGCACGGGCCGGGCGGTACCCCTCAAGACGTACCGTCTCCGCGCCGACCACCACCACATCGGCCAGCGCGCGCAGTGTCCCGAAGATCCGCATGTCCGTCGCGGTCGAGATCGGCTGCGAGCGGCCCTCGTGCTGGGCGGCGCCGTCGAGCGAGGACACCATGTTGGCGCGCAGCCAGGCACTGTCGGGTCCGGTGTCCGCGGGGTACGCGTAAGCCTCGGCGAGCTCGTCCAGGCTCCACTCACGAGCGGCCCCGCCGGGGTGCTCCGTTCCGGGAGCGGCAGCTGTCTGGTCGGTCACGGGGAGCAGGCGTCGCATGTCAGGCAGTGTGGCACGGCACTCTCGGCCGCCACCGTCCGGCGGCCGCAGGCCGTTAGGCTGGGCACGTGTCGTCGCCCATAGCTGAAGTGGTCCCCCAGTCCCTGTGCGCCCGCGAGCCGCGTGTCCCTGCCGACCGCCTGGTCGCCGAGATGGTGCCGCCGCCGCGCTTCGACTCGGTCCGCTTCGATACGTACGTACCGGACCCGAAGCAGCCCAGCCAGAGCGAAGCGGTGACCGTGCTCAGCGCGTTCGCCGCCGGGCTCGGCGGGGCGACGGCGAGCGGCCAGGGCCGCAAGCGCTGGTTCGGCGGCCGCAAGCCCGCCGCGCCCGCCGGGCCGCGCGGTGTCTATCTCGACGGCGGTTACGGCGTCGGCAAGACCCACCTCCTCGCCTCCCTCTGGCATGCGACGCCCGCGCCCGCGGAGCAGAAGGCGTTCGGCACCTTCGTCGAACTGACCAACCTGGTCGGCGCCCTGGGCTTCCAGCAGACCGTGCGGACGCTGAGCGGCCACCGGCTGCTGTGCATCGACGAGTTCGAGCTGGACGACCCGGGCGACACCGTGCTGGTCTCCTCACTGCTCAGCCGGCTGGTCGAGGCGGGCGTCGCGCTCGCCGCCACCTCCAACACACTGCCCGGCAAGCTCGGCGAGGGCCGGTTCGCGGCGGCCGACTTCCTGCGGGAGATCCAGGGGCTGTCGGCGCACTTCCTGCCCCTGCGGATCGACGGCGACGACTACCGCCACCGCGGGCTCCCCGAGGCCCCGGCGCCGTACGACGACGAGCAGGTCACCAAGGCGGCGTACGCGACCCCCGGGGCCTCGCTCGACCCGTTCCCCGCCCTGCTCGACCATGTGGCCCGGATCCACCCGAGCCGCTACGGCGCACTGACCGAGGGCCTCACCGCGGTCTGCCTCACCGGAGTGAAGCCGGTGGACGACCAGTCCACGGCGCTGCGCCTGGTCGTCCTGGCCGACCGGCTCTACGACCGTGAGGTCCCGGTGCTCGCCTCCGGGCTCCCCTTCGACCGGCTGTTCAGTGACGAGATGCTGAACGGCGGATACCGGAAGAAGTACTTCCGGGCGATCTCCCGGCTGACGGCGCTGGCGCGCGACGCGAAGCCGCTGGTGCGCCAGTAGGTTGGGGGCACGCCACCAGAAGGGAATCAACATGGCCACCACGCGTGTCGCTCATACGGTCTGGGAGGGCGAGCTCTTCAAGGGCTCGGGCACGGTCACCTTCGACAGCTCGGGCATCGGCGAGCAGCCGGTCACCTGGGCCTCCCGCGCCGAGACGCCGAACGGCAGGACCAGCCCGGAGGAGCTCATCGCGGCCGCCCACTCCAGCTGCTTCTCGATGGCCCTCTCGAACGGCCTGACCGGCGCGGGCAACCCGCCCGCCAAGCTGACCACGCAGGCGGAGGTCACCTTCCAGCCGGGCGAGGGCATCACCGGGATCCACCTCACCGTGGAGGGCGAGGTTCCCGGCCTCGACGCGGACGCCTTCACGGCGGCGGCCGAGGACGCCAAGGCCAACTGCCCGGTCAGCCAGGCGCTCACGGGTACGACGATCACGCTCACCGCCAAGCTGAGCTGACCCGCGAGCCCGGCCGGCCGGTTCACCCCGGCCGGCCCCGCGGCCAGGCCCTCACCGCCGCCCCGCGCTCAGCCCGAGCAGGCGGTCCGGCCCGCTTCCTGCCACTCGCAGACGGGGCAGAGCGTCGCACCGCGCGTCGACTCCGGGTACTCGGTCGGCTCGCGGCACAGCACACACTCGGCGTACGGCGGACCGCCCGGCACGGCTTCTCCGGACGCGGACACGGGTGCGGGTGCGGCCGTCGCTGGTGTCTCGCAGTAGGACTCGTCCATGCGTACGAGCCTACTCAGCCGGGCCCCCGCTCAGTGCTGCTGCGGCTTCTCGGGCTTGGCCTCGCTGGGCCGTACGATCACGAACCCCTCGCCCTGGAGCATCAGCTGGACGGCCTCGCCGGAGCCGCCGCGGATCATGGAACCGATCGACTGCGAGCGGTGCAGCGAGGTCTGCAGATGGGCGGACCAGCCGACCACCGCGTCGGTGTCGACGTAGACCGGCTGCTGCGGGGAGACCGGGATGACGATGGGGTTGCCCTCACAGATCAGGCCGAGCTTGCCGTAGCCGGTGAAGAGGCTGTTGAAGAGCCCGCCGCCCGCGATGCCCGAGCCCTTCACCGTCTTGATCTCGTACGAGAGGGTGGAGTCGAAGCACAGGACGTTGCGGCCGTTGATGGTGAGGGCGTCGCCCTGCTCGATGTCGACGATGAAGCAGTTGGCCGCCTCGTGCGCGAACCACGCCTCGCCCTGCCCGGTGACGGACATCAGCGGCAGGCCCTCGCCGGTGACCGCCCGCTTGAGCATGCCGCCTATGCCCTGGCCCTTGCGCTCGAACTGGAGATTCCCCCGGAAGGCGATCATCGCGCCCTGCCGCGCGAGCATGTCACCGTTGACCGTGTACTTGATCGATTTGGCGTTCTGCAGGGTCATGCCGGGGGCTGTCGCCTGCTGCGCCATGTTCTCGGTCTGGAAAAGATCGCTCTTCATGGGGGCATCCTCACCCGGAGGATCTCCCTCCGCCAAGAAAGCGGGCGGATCCGCCGGGAATCCGCGGGAATCCCGCCGGGAACCGGCTGGCAGACTGGGGCGGGTGAGCAGCAACGACAGCCCTTTCCGCGCGGAGCCGACGGCACGCGACGAGGCCCCTCAGTTCGTCCTCCCGCTGGTGGTCCACATCGAGAAGACCGATCCCCCGGCCCGTACGGACGCACTGGAGACGTCGGCACGTGCGGTGCTCGTGATGCTGTCGGACGAGCGCTCGCTGGGTGACGGCGAGTGGGCGCAGGCGATGGCGGACTGGCAGGACGCCCGGATCCGCAAGGTCGTACGGCGGGCGCGCGGCGCCGAGTGGCGCAAGGCGTCGGCCCTGCCCGGCATCACGGTCACCGGGACCGCGGCCGAGGTGCGGGTCTTCCCGCCGGTGCCGCTGGACGGCTGGCCGAAGGAGCTGGCGAAGCTCCAGGTCAGCGGCACCGACCTGGACGATCACGGGCCGCTTCCGGCGCCCTCGCCCACGGCGCCGGTCATCTGGCTCAACCCGGAAGTCGACATGTCGGCGGGAAAGTCGATGGCGCAGACCGGGCACGGCGCACAGCTCGCCTGGTGGGAGCTTTCGGATCCGGAGCGGGACGCGTGGCGGGCGGCCGGGTTCCCGCTGTCGGTACGGACGGCCGCTCCCGGCCACTGGGGCGAACTGACCACGAGCGGGCTGCCGGTCGTACATGACGCGGGCTTCACCGAGATCGCCCCCGGGGAGACCGTCGCGGTCGAAGGAGGCAGCCGCTTCTGCCCCCTCCCGCGCGGCGTACGGCCGTGAACGGACGGCCGGTTCGCGGGCGGCCCGGGCTCCGGCCGGTGCCCCCGTTTCCGGTGGGCCGGGAACCTCAAATAAAGCTCTGAACGTCCCACCCGGTGGATTCACCGCGGCCCCGCGGGGTCATCACCCCCGCGGGCGCCGTGGCAGCGACGCCGGAGGGGGACACCATGGAGAAGCTGGGAACCGGGATCGGGTGGCGGCCGGAGATCGCCGCGGCGGTGGAGGAACTGCCGGGCATCGACTGGGTCGAGGTGGTCGCGGAGAACCTCTGCCCCGACCATCTCCCCGACTCCCTGCTGCGGCTGCGCGAGCGCGGTGTGACGGTGGTTCCGCACGGCGTCTCGCTGGGCATCGGCGGCGCCGAACGCCCGTCGGCCGACCGGCTCGCGGCGCTGGCCGAGCGGGCCGTCCTGCTGGAGTCTCCGCTCGTCACCGAGCACATCGCGTTCGTACGCGCCGGTGGCCCGCTGACCGCGTCACCCGGTCTGGAGGCCGGACATCTGCTGCCGGTCCCGCGCACCTGGGACGCGCTGCGTGTGCTGTGCGAGAACGTGCGCGCGGCCCAGGACGCCCTGCCCGTCCCCCTCGCCCTGGAGAACATCGCCGCGCTGATCTCCTGGCCCGACGAGGAGCTGACGGAGGGGCAGTTCCTGGCGGAACTGGTGGAGCGTACGGGTGTACGGCTGCTCATCGACGTGGCCAACCTCCACACCAACCACGTGAACCGCGGCGAGGACCCCGCGGCGGCGCTGGACGGACTCCCGGTGGAGGCCATCGCGTACGTCCATGTGGCGGGCGGCGTGGAGAAGGACGGCGTCTGGCACGACACCCATGCCCACCCGGTGACCGCACCGGTCCTCGGCGTACTGGCCCAGCTGCGGGACCGGGTGGATCCGCCGGGCGTGCTGCTCGAACGGGACGACGACTTCCCGCCCGCGGCCGAACTGGCCGGCGAACTGACCGCGATACGGGAGACGCTGACCGCCGGGGCGGCTGGGGCGTCAGGGGCGGCTGTGGCGTCCGGGGCGGCCGGGGCAGCTGGGGTGTCCAGGCCGGCTGGGGCGTCAGGGGCGGCTGTGGCGTCCGGGGAAGCTGGGGCCGCCGGGAACGCCGGGAAGACAAGGCCCGCCCCGGCAGCCGCCCCGGCACCCGCACCCACACCCACGCCCGCTTCCACCACCGCGGCCAGGCAGCGGCTGGCCCTCGCGGAGACCGCGCTGCTCTCCGCCCTCGTCGCGGGGACCCCGGCACCCGAGGGGTTCGACATCCGGCGGCTGGGCGTGCAGAGCCGTGCGCTGGCCGCCAAGCGCGCCGACGTCGTGGCGCAGATCGCCCCCGAGCTGCCCGCCCTGCTCGGCACCGGATACCGGCCCGCGTTCCTCTCGTACGCCAAGTCCCGCCCGATGAGCGGCGGTTACCGGCGTGACGCGCTCGACTTCGCCGAGCAGCTGCTGCGCAGCGGGCACCCCGACGACCCCGCGGCCAGGCGCCGGCTCACCCTCTGGTGGCGGGAACGGTCCGCCCCGCGCCCGCCGACCAGGGCGGCCAGGTTCGCCCGCGCGGCCCGTACCAGGCTCAGCCGCGCGCACCGCTGAATCCCGGCGTGTACGCCACCGGCCGGCGGGGTCGATGACACAGCGGGGTCAATGACACCGACACCGCCGAGCGGTCCTTTACAACATCAACCTCCGGGCGAATTATCCCTTTTATTCAGTTCTATTCAGTACCTGTACTTTCGGTCGCTGGGCGAAGGGAACCCGATCCGATGAAGGCAGTCGCGCGGTACGGAACGGCCGGCGTTCTGGTGCTGTCCGGAGTGGCCGCCCTGGCCGCCGCGCCGCCCGGCAGCACGGACGCCCCGGCCGGCACACACGCGGCGGGCCCGTACACCGGCGCGGCCGAGGCGGCCGGCACCCTGGCCGCCGCCGCCCGCGCCGCCGCGGCGGGGATCACCTTCGGCGCCTGCCCCAAGAGCGAGTCACTGCCCGCGTCCGTCCGGTGCGGCAGCGTCCGGGTCCCGCTCGACTACGCCAGGCCGGGCGGCCGGCAGATCTCCCTGACCGTCAGCAGGGCCAAAGCCACCGGCAAACCCGCCGACCGCCAGGGCGCCCTGGTCTACAACCCGGGCGGTCCCGGCGCCTCCGGCATGTTCTTCCCGATGGCGGCCTCGGTCCCCGTGTGGAAGCCGCTGGCCGCCGCGTACGACCTGGTGGGTTACGCACCACGCGGGGTGGGGCGCTCGGCGCCGCTCTCCTGCGAGGACCCCGCCCAGTACGCGAAGCCCGCGACGACGGCCCCGATCTATCCGTCGGAGGCGTTCAAGCAGAAGAAGATCGCGCAGGCGAAGAGCTACGCGCAGGGCTGCGCCCGCCGGACCGGTCCGGCTCTGCGGCAGTACAACTCGCTGAACAACGCCCGTGACCTCGATGTGCTGCGGGCCGCGCTGGGCGAGCGGAAGCTGACCTTCATGGGCGCTTCCTACGGCACGTACTTCGGCGCGCTCTACGCGACGCTCTTCCCCTCGCACGTACGCCGGATGGTCTTCGACTCCGCGGTCGACCCGGATCCCGCCAAGATCTGGTACCGCGACAACCTCGACCAGTCGCTCGCCTTCGAGCGCCGCTGGACGGACTTCCGCACCTGGGTGGCGCGCCACGACAAGACGTACCACCTGGGGTCCGACGCATCGGATGTGCTGGCCGCGTACGAGACGGCGCGCGCCAGGCTCGCGGACAAGCCGGAGGGTGGTGTGGGCCCCGCGCAGCTGCAGGGTGCCTTTCTCCAGGCCGGTTACTACGACGACGTCTGGCCGGCCACCGCGCTGGCGCTCTCGCGGTATCTGCGGGGTGACCCGAAGCCGCTGGTCAAGCTGGCCGCGCCCGACCCCGCGGCGGCGAAGGCCGACGAGAACGGCACGGCGGTCTACACGGCCGTCGAGTGCAACGACGCGGACTGGCCGGCCGACTGGCGGGTCTGGGACGCCGACAACACCGCGCTGGCACGCCGGGCGCCCTTCGAGACCTGGGACAACGCCTGGATGAATCTGCCGTGCGCCTACTGGCCCGCACCGCGGCAGAAGCCGCTCGACGTCCGCAGCTCCGACGGCGCGCTGCCGGCCACGCTGATCCTGGCCGCCGAGCGGGACGCGGCCACCCCCTACCCGGGTGCGCTGGAGCTCCAGCGGCGGCTGCGGGGGTCGGTGCTGATCACCGAGAAGGGCGCGGGTACGCACGGCATCGGCGGCGGCCCCAACACATGCGTCAACAAGTACCTGGACGACTATCTGCTGACGGGGCGGACGCCGGTGCGGCGCGCTGCATGCGCGCCGCACCCGCTGCCGGACCCGGTGTCGCTGGAGAAACGGACGCTGCCGCGGCCGCGGCCCGTTCTCTGATCTTCCGGGTCATGGACGACCGGGTCCGCCTCAGGCGAGCCCGGCCACCAGGTCGGCCACCGACTTGCGCCGGCCGGTGAAGAAGGGGACCTCTTCGCGTACGTGCATCCGCGTCTCGGAGCCCCGCAGATGACGCATCAGGTCCACGATGCGGTACAGCTCGTCGGCCTCGAAGGCCAGCAGCCACTCGTAGTCGCCGAGCGAGAAGGACGCGACCGTGTTGGCCCGTACGTCCGGATAGCCACGGGCCATCTTGCCGTGCTCGGCGAGCATCCGGCGGCGGTCCTCGTCGGCCAGCAGATACCAGTCGTAGGAGCGCACGAACGGGTACACCGAGATGTAGTCGCGGGGCGTCTCGTCGGCGAGGAAGGCCGGGATGTGCGACTTGTTGAACTCGGCGGGGCGGTGCAGCGCCATGTTCGACCAGACCGGCTCCACGGCACGGCCGAGGCGGGTGCGGCGGAAGAGGTTGTACGCGGTCTGCAGCTCGTCCGCGGTCTCGGCGTGCCACCAGATCATCAGGTCGGCGTCGGCGCGCAGCCCGGAGACGTCGTACGTGCCGCGGACGGTGATGTCCTTGGCCGCGAGCTGGTCGAACAGTTCCTGGACCTCACCGGCCACCGCGGTGCGGTCGGTGTCGCCGGGGAGCACGTCGCGCAGCTTGAAGACGGACCACAGCGTGTAGCGCACGACCTCGTTGAGGTCCTTGGCCTTCTTGCCCGCGTTCGGGGCCTTGGGGGACGTCACGGTCTCCGGAGCATCAGTCATGCCGCTATTCTCCCGCGCCGCCGGTGGTGCCCGACGCCAGGGTTGCTGTGATCTCCTTCGCAGCCCGCTCGGCGCCCGCGATACAGGCCGGAATGCCCACCCCGTCGTAGGCCGCGCCGCAGATCCGCAGGCCCGGCAGGGCGGCGACCGTCTCCCGCACCCGGGCCACCCGTGCGAGGTGGCCGACGGGGTACTGGGGCAGCCCGCCGATCCACCGGGTCACCTCGGCGGCGACCGGCTTCGCCGTGAGCCCGACGGCCTCGCCCAGGTCACGGAGGGAGAGGTCCACCAGGTCGGTGTCCTCACGGTGCAGATGTTCCTCGTCGCCGTGGCGGCCCAGCGAGGTCCGCAGCACGACGAGGTCCGGATCGGCGTCGGACCAGGCCCACTTGCGGCTGGAGAAGGTGGACGCCTTGATGGCGTGGCCGTCCACCGGCGGTACCAGGAAGCCGGTGGACTCGGGGAGGGTCAGCTCGGTGCGGCGGAAGGCCAGCGTGACGAGCGACATCGACGCGTACTCGACGACGGCCAGCTCGGCGGACGCGGCGGGCGCCTCGTCGGCCAGCAGCGCGGAGGCCGCCCAGGCCGGTACGGCGAGCACCACCGCGTCGGCCTCGATACGGCGGCCGCCGTCCGCCCCGCCGGTGCGGATCAGCCAGCCGTCCGGGGTGCGCCGCAGTTCCAGCACCGGCCGGTGCAGCAGGACTTCGCCGCCCCGGGCGCGGACCGCGTCGGCCACGGCGGGCGGCAGGCTGCCGATGCCGCCGTCGAGCCCCATGAAGACCGGACCGGACGCGGGGGTGGCGCGCTCCTGGAGCGAGCGGACCGCTGCACCCAGCGTGGGGTTGTCGCGGGCGGCCTCGTAGAGGGCGGGAACCGCGGCGCGCATCGATGTGCGGTAGACGTCCCCCGCGTAGACCCCGCCGAGCAGCGGCTCGACGAGCCGGTCGACGACCTCGCGGCCCATCCGGCCCGCCACGTACTCGCCCAGTGCGATGTCCTCGCCGATCTCGGCGGGCGGCAGTTCGGCGTCCAGGCCGATCCGGCGCAGCCCCTCGTCGGAGAGCACCCCGCCGAGCCCGTCAGGGCCTGCCGGTACGCCCATGACATGGCCGGTGGGCATGGGGGTCAGCGTGCCCCTGTTCCAGAGGGCGGCGCCGCTGGTGGCGGGCGGCTGGAGCGCGTCGGCCAGACCGGCCTCACGTGCGAGGGCCACGGCTTCGGGGCGCCGGGCGAGCATCGACTCGGCGCCGAGGTCGACCCGTACGCCCTCGATCTCGCCCGTGTGCAGCTTGCCGCCGACCCGGCCGGCGCCCTCCAGGACCGTCACCCGGGCCCCGGTGCCGGCCAGCCGGTGTGCTGCCGCGAGACCCGAGATCCCGCCTCCGATGACGACGACATGGGCCGCACGCGTGTCCGCATTCATGCCCCCACTCTCTCAAACCCGTTCCGGGGGCCGGACGTGACGGTTCGGAATCAGTGGTGTGGGGCGATGTTCCGCCTCCCGCGCACGTACCGTCCAGGAGGAGTCCGGAGCGGGAAGCCCCGCCCCGGAGCGGCGACAGTCCGGAGGGAAGCGCAATGGCAGCGGAGCGACTGGTGGTCATCGGCGGGGACGCGGCGGGCATGTCCGCCGCGTCCAGGGCCCGCAGGCTCAAGGGCCCGGAGGAGCTGGAGATCACCGCTTTCGAGCGCGGCCGCTTCACCTCGTTCTCCGCGTGCGGCATCCCCTACTGGGTGGGCGGCGAGGTCGGTGAGCGCGACGACCTCGTGGCGCGCACCCCCGAGGACCACCGTGCGCGCTCGATCGATCTGCGGATGCGGACCGAGGTGACGGAGATCGACGTCGGCGGGCAGCGGGTGCACGCCCGCGACCTGGCATCGGGTGCGGCCGGCTGGACCCCGTACGACAAGCTCGTCATCGCGACGGGAGCGCGCCCGGTGCGTCCTCCGCTGCCCGGTATCGACGCGCCCGGCGTGCACGGCGTGCAGACGCTGGGCGACGGCCAGGCCCTGATCGACGCGCTGCGGGCGGCGTCCGGCAGCCGCGCCGTCATCGTCGGGGCCGGGTACATCGGCGTCGAGATGGCGGAGGCGCTCCTGCACCGCGGGTACGAGGTGACGGTCCTGACCCGTGCCGCCCAGCCGATGTCCACGCTCGACCCGGACATGGGGAAGCTGGTCCACGACGCGATGGACGGCATGGGCATCACCACGGTGACCGGCGCCGAGGTCACCGCGATCCGTACCGACGAGCGGGGCCGGGCCCGCGCGGTCGCCACCGGGGACACCGAATACCCGGCGGACATCGTGGTCCTGGGGATCGGTGTGGAGCCGCAGACCGACCTGGCGGCCGCCACCGGGCTGCCGCTGGGCGAGTACGGCGGGCTGCTGACGGATCTGTCGATGCGGGTGCGCGGCCACGAGAACATCTGGGCGGGCGGCGACTGCGTCGAGGTGCTCGACCTGGTCTCCGGCCGCACCCGGCACATCGCGCTCGGCACGCACGCGAACAAGCACGGCCAGATCATCGGCGCCAACGCCGGCGGTGACTACGGCACCTTCCCCGGTGTCGTCGGCACCGCGGTGAGCAAGGTCTGCGATCTGGAGATCGCCAGGACCGGGCTGCGCGAGAGGGACGCGGACGCGGCCGGGCTGCGGTATGTCACGGCGACCATCGAGTCGACGAACAGCGCCGGTTACTACCCGGGCGCGGCCCTGATGACGGTGAAGATGCTCGCCGAGCTGCGGACCGGACGGCTGCTCGGCACCCAGATCGTGGGACGGCAGGGCGCGGCGAAGCGAGTGGACATCGCGGCCGTCGCACTGACCGCGGGGATGACGGTGGAGCAGATGGTCGCGCTGGACCTGGGGTACGCGCCGCCGTTCTCACCGGTCTGGGACCCGGTGCTGGTCGCGGCACGGAAGGCGGTCACCAAGGTGCGCGGGGCGGGCGCGTAGGGCCCGGCGGTCATGCTCCGAGGCAGGCCCGTACGGGCCCCGGCGGTCACGCTCCCGGTACGCGGACGGTATGTACCGCCCGGCGCGCCGGGAGCGTACGGAGCTTCAGCGGGCCGTGCGGGTGTGGACGTGCTCCACCAGCCGGGTCAGCGCGTCGGGGTCGGTCGTCGGCAGGACGCCGTGGCCGAGGTTGAAGACGTGGCCTTCGAGCCCCTCGGCCGCGGCCAGCACCTCGTCCGCCTTGGCCGCGACGGCCTGCGGGGTGGAGAAGAGGACAGCCGGGTCGAGGTTGCCCTGGAGCGCCTTGCCGGGGCCGACCCGGCGGGCCGCCTCGTCCAGCGGCACCCGCCAGTCGACGCCGACGACATCCGCGCCGGCCTCGCCCATCAGCCCGAGCAGCTCACCGGTGCCGACACCGAAGTGGATGCGCGGCACACCGTACGGAGCCACCGCGTCGAAGACCTTCGCCGAAGCGGGCAGCACCGAGTGCCGGTAGTCGGCCGGGGCGAGCGCCCCCACCCAGGAGTCGAAGAGCTGGACGGCGCTCGCGCCCGCCTCGATCTGGACACGGAGGAAGGCGGAGGTGATGTCGGCGAGCCGGTCGAGCAGGTCGGCCCAGAGCTCCGGGTCGCCGTACATCATCGCCTTGGTGTTCTCGTGGTTGCGGGACGGGCCGCCCTCCACGAGGTAGCTGGCGAGCGTGAAGGGCGCACCGGCGAAGCCGATGAGCGGTGTCCCGCCCAGCTCGGCCGTGAGCATGCCCATCGCCTCGGTGACGTACCAGACGTCGGCGGGCTCCAGGTCGCGCAGCTGCGCGAGGTCGGCGCGGGTGCGGATCGGCCGGGCGATCACCGGGCCCACCCCGGGCTTGATGTCGAGGTCGATCCCGATGGCCTTGAGCGGTACGACGATGTCGCTGAAGTAGACCGCGGCGTCCACCTTGTGGCGGCGGACCGGCTGGAGGGTGATCTCGGTGACCATGTCGGGCCGCGCGCACGAGTCGAGCATGGCGGTCCCCTCCCGCACCTTCAGATACTCGGGGAGTGAGCGCCCGGCCTGCCGCATGAACCAGACAGGGGTGTAGGGCACCGGCTCACGCCTGCACGCCTTGAGGAAGACCGAGTCGGCCGGGGGGTTCTGGGCGCCCAAGGGGCGGTCGTTGGCACTCACGCCGAGAAGTTTCGCATGAGCGGGGGAAGCGGTTGCCCCCGGCAGGGTGTCCTTCCCCCCGCAACTGCCTCGTTCCGCCTAGTCTTCCCGGCATGGCTGCGGCTCAAGGACGATTTTCAGATGGCGCTGACGAAATGAACAGCACGGAGACGGACACCGTCCCGCCCGCCTTCAGGCAGGCGGTCGACGCCCTGCAGTCGGCGCGCCTGCGTCCGGAGATGGAGATCGACCCGACCAAGCCGCCGCGCAAGCTCGCGCCGTACGCGTACGCGCTGGAGGCCGCGGTCGTCGAGAACGACAACGACCTGGCCGACGGCAGGCTCGTCCTGCTGCACGACCCGGCCGGGCACGACGCCTGGCAGGGCTCCTTCCGGCTGGTGACCCTCGTCCGGGCGGAGCTGGAACCCGAGATGGCCGCCGACCCGCTGCTGCCCGAGGTCTGCTGGTCGTGGCTGACGGGGGCGCTGCAGGGGCGAGGACTGTCGTACGGGGAGGCCAGCGGCACCGTCACCCGCGCCGGGTCGCACTATTTCGGCGGTCTCGCGGAGCGCAAGCCGGCCACCCAGATCGAGATCCGGGCGTCCTGGACGCCGCGCGAGGGTCTGGGCGGAGTGCCGGACGCCGGGGCGCATCTGGCCGCCTGGTGCGATCTGCTGTGCCAGATCGCCGGGCTGCCGCCGGTCGGGCCGCCGGACGCCGGGGTGGTCTCGCTGCCGCAGCGGCGCGGCCCGCGCACGCACTGACCCGTACGCAGTCACGCGCCCGCACCCTCACCCACGCATCGGCCCGCACCCGGTCACGCGCCCGCACTGGCACCCACGCATCGGCCCGAGCACGCGCCCGCACTCACACCCACACCGTGCCCCGCACACTGACGCGCGCGCCGACACCCACCACGGGTACGCCCACCGGCACACACCGGCACACGTGGTGGCGCAGGCACCGTCGCTCCGGTGGCCGCTCCCCCGCGTACGCCCGCGCACTACCCGAGGCCCCCGTCCGCGCGCCGCGTGACGCGCCGATCGACGCAACCCCCGCACGAACAGCGACTTCGCGGACGCGGGCATCTTTCGAATGATCGGTCAGGCATCCGATTTGCCCGAATTGTTACTCACTAATTCGTGATCATTCTCTAAAGGCGGGCGGGTTTGCTGCCGAAGAAGTCTGTGACCCTTCAAGCACGGTTCGCCCCCGGCTCTTCCCCCGGCCGGCACTCGTTCCGCACCTTCCCAGGAGGCCTGGTGTCCGTTCTCCTTGAGCAGCCCGCAAGCCTGGTCGCCTACCGCCCGAACAAGCCGACGGCCATGGTCGTCGTGGCCGACCCACGCGTCCGCTCCACCGTCACCCGCCATCTGTGGGCCCTTGGAGTACGTGACGTCATCGAGGCATCGTCCATCGCGGAGGCCCGTCCCCGCGTCGGCAAACCACGTGACATCTGCGTGGCCGACGTCCACCTGCCCGACGGTTCCGGGCTGACCCTGCTGTCCGAGACCCGGGCCGCAGGCTGGCCCAACGGTCTGGCACTGTCCGCCGCCGACGACATCGGCGCCGTGCGCAACGCCCTCGCGGGCGGCGTCAAGGGCTATGTCGTCACCGGCACCCGGAACAACATCGGCCATCCCACCCGGCCCGGTGCCGCCCCCATCGGCGCCGCCCGGATGCAGCGCCGCCCCCCGGGTACCCCGAGCCACCCGGGCGGCTACCGCGAGCTCTCCGGCCGTGAGGTCGAGGTGCTGCGCCTGGTCGCCGAAGGCCAGTCCAACAAGGCCATCGGCGTCTCCATGGGGCTCTCGGCCCTCACCGTCAAGAGCCACCTCGCCCGCATCGCGCGCAAGCTCGGCACGGGTGACAGGGCCGGGATGGTCGCGGTGGCACTCCGTACCGGAATCATCCACTGACCCGGTCCACCCGGCAGGGCGGCCCATGACACGGCACTGACTGGTTTCAGCCCCCTCGGCACCCGTCGACGCAGCGTTACGTCGGCGGGTGCTGTGCGTTCACCGATACCCTTGACGGGTGACCGACGCTCAAGAGACCGCAGCAGAGACAGCACTGCGAACCACCGGGGGCGCTCCCCCGGCCGACGTCGAACAGGCGCCGATCCCCTTGCTGGAGCCCCGCGAGGGCATTCCGCCGGTGGTTGCCACCGATGAGGCACTGGCCGATGTCGTCGCGGCGTTCGCCGCGGGGACCGGGCCTGTCGCCGTCGACGCCGAGCGCGCGTCCGGCTACCGGTACGGCCAGCGCGCCTATCTGGTGCAGCTGCGCCGCGAGGGCGCGGGCAGCGCGCTCGTCGACCCGGTCGGCTGCCCCGACCTCTCCACCCTCGGCGCCGCCATCGCCGACGCCGAGTGGGTGCTGCACGCCGCCACGCAGGACCTCCCGTGCCTGCGGGAAATAGGCATGATTCCCAGCCGGATCTTCGACACCGAGCTGGCCGGGCGGCTGGCGGGCTTCCCGCGGGTCGGCCTCGGCGCGATGGTCGAGAGCGTGCTCGGCTTCACGCTGGAGAAGGGCCACTCGGCGGTCGACTGGTCGACCCGGCCGCTGCCCGAGCCCTGGCTGCGCTATGCCGCGCTCGACGTGGAGCTGCTGGTCGACCTCCGGGACGCCCTGGAGGAGGAGCTGGACCGGCAGGGGAAGCTGGGCTGGGCGATGGAGGAGTTCGACGCCATCGCGTCGGCGCCGCCCGCCCCGCCGCGCAAGGACCCCTGGCGCCGTACGTCCGGGATGCACAAGGTCCGCAGGCGCCGTCAGATGGCGGTCGTACGGGAGCTGTGGACCACCCGCGACGCGGTGGCGCAGCGGCGCGACGTCTCCCCCGGGAAGGTCCTCGGCGACGGTGCCATCGTCGAGGCGGCCCTCGGCCTCCCGGTGAATCTCCAGGAGCTCACCGCGCTGCCCGGTTTCGGCCACCGTATGGGCAAGCGCCAGCTGGAACAGTGGCAGGCGGCCGTCGACCGGGCCAAGGCGCTCCCGGACGCCGCGCTTCCGCAGCCGGGCCAGCAGGTGGCGGGACCGCCGCCGCCGCGCGCCTGGGCCGACAAGGACCCGGCGGCCGCGGCCCGGCTCTCCGCGGCGCGTGCGGCCGTGTCGGCCCTCGCCGATGAACTGAACATGCCGCAGGAGAATCTGATGACCCCGGACACGGTGCGCCGGGTGTGCTGGGAGCCGCCGCGCGAGCGGACGGTGGAGAAGGTCTCGGCCGTTCTGGCCGGGCTCGGCGCACGGAACTGGCAGATCGAGCAGGTCGCTCCGCTGCTGACCGCCGCGGTCCAGGACCCGCCGGCCCAGAGCTGACACCCCGGGTCTGCGGCGACGCCGCCGCGGACCCGGACACCTCACCACCCCTGCGTCCGGTACGTCCGGCAGCCGGTGGACCACGCGCACGCCGAAGGCTCGGACATCTGCGGACACGACTCGTGCCCGCGGGGCTTCGGCTGCCCAACTCCGGACAAGTAGAGCGGACTATCCGATCTCTCCGGCGCGAAGAAGGCCGGACAACCGCTATTTCTGGCCGAATTCCGGAATGCCCAGGTGCTGGACCTGGCCATCGGCGACGTCAGGCGGCTCCTCCACTGGTCCGTCCGGCGTGTGACCTTCGACGCTCCCGCCCCAAGGACTGGGCAGCATGGTTACCCGTGGGTAGCATGGCCTTGTGCAGCGCGCCCCGGCGTGCCCGCAGCAGCAGTGCCATCCCGCACCCTGGAGGAGAGCCATCGTGCCTCGTACCATCCGGGACGTCGTCTTCGTCGACGGCGTCCGCACCCCGTTCGGCAAGGCGGGCCCGAAGGGCATCTACCACGAGACCCGCGCCGACGATCTCGTCGTGAAGGCGATCCGGGAGCTGCTGCGCCGCAACCCGGATCTCGACCCCGCGAAGATCGACGAGGTGGCCATCGCGGCCACCACGCAGATCGGCGACCAGGGGCTGACCCTCGGGCGCACCGCGGGCATCCTGGCCGGGCTGCCGCAGTCCGTGCCCGGCTTCTCCGTCGACCGCATGTGCGCGGGCGCCATGACCGCGGTGACCGCGACCGCAGGGTCGATCGCCTTCGGCGCGTACGACATCGTCCTCGCGGGCGGCGTCGAGCACATGGGGCGCCACCCGATGGGCGAGGGCGTCGACCCGAACCCGCGGTTCGTCTCCGAGAAGCTGGTCGACGAGTCCGCCCTCTTCATGGGCATGACCGCGGAGAACCTGCACGACCGCTACCCGACGATCACCAAGCAGCGCACCGACGAGTACGCGGTGCGCTCGCAGGAGAAGGCCGCCAAGGCGTACGCCAACGGCAAGATCCAGCAGGACCTGGTGCCCGTGTCGGTGCGCCGTACCAACCCCGAGGCCGGCGAGACCGGCTGGGGCCTGGCCACCGCCGACGAACCGATGCGTCCTGGCACCAGCCTGGAGTCGCTCGCCGGTCTCAAGACGCCGTTCCGCGCGCACGGCCGGGTCACCGCCGGCAACGCCGCGGGGCTCAACGACGGCGCCACCGCCTCGCTGCTCGCGTCCGAGGAGACCGCGCGCGAGCTCGGGCTGCCGGTCAAGATGCGCCTGGTGTCGTACGCGTACGCGGGTGTCGAGCCCGAGGTCATGGGGTACGGCCCGATCCCGTCGACCGAGAAGGCCCTCGCCAAGGCCGGCCTCTCCATCGACGACATCGGCCTCTTCGAGATCAATGAGGCGTTCGCCGTCCAGGTGCTCGCCTTCCTGGAGCACTACGGCATCGCCGACGACGACGCGCGGGTCAACCAGTACGGCGGCGCCATCGCCTTCGGTCACCCCCTCGCCTCGTCCGGTGTGCGGCTGATGACGCAGCTGGCCCGGCAGTTCGAGGAGCAGCCCGAGGTCCGCTACGGCCTGACCACCATGTGTGTCGGCTTCGGTATGGGCGCATCGGTCATCTGGGAGAACCCCCACTTCGACACCACCGCCGGAGGCACCAAGTGAGCACCACCACCTCCGACCTCCTGAAGGGCGCGGCCGAGCTGTTCCCCGGCGAGGTCGTCACCCAGGCGCATGTACGCCACCTCGATCTGCCGGGCGGCGCGGGCAGGTTCGCGCTCATCACGCTCGACAACGGCCTGGACCACACCAAGCCGACCACCTTCGGCCCGCAGTCGCTGGCCAACCTCGACGCCGCCATCGACCAGGTCGAGAAGGAGGCCGCCGAGGGCACGATCGTCGGTATCGGCATCACGGGCAAGCCGTTCATCTTCGCGGTCGGCGCCGACCTCAAGGGTGTCGAGCTGCTGAAGAACCACTCGGACGCGCTCGCCATCGGCAAGGGCGGCCACGATGTCTTCAAGCGGCTGTCCACGCTGGCCGTCCCCACCTTCGCGTACTACAACGGCGCGGCGATGGGCGGTGGCGTCGAGGTCGGTCTGCACTGCGCCTACCGCACGGTGACCAAGTCGCTGCCCGCGTTCTCGCTCCCCGAGGTCTTCCTCGGCCTGGTGCCCGGCTGGGGCGGCTGCGCGCTGCTGCCCAATCTGATCGGCGCGGACCGCGCGGTCTCGGTCATCATCGAGAACTCGCTGAACCAGAACCGGCAGTTGAAGGGCAAGCAGGTCCACGAGCTGGGGATCGCCGACGCGATCTTCGAGGGCGCGGACTTCCTGGAGCAGTCGCTGATCTGGACCTCCGCGGTCCTGCGCGGCGAGATCGAAGTCGTACGCCCGGAGATCGACCGCGGCGACGCCTGGGACCAGGCGGTCGAGCGCGGCAGGGCCATCGCCGACTCCAAGGTGCACGGCGCGGCCCCGGCCGCCTACCGCGCCCTTGACATCATCGCCGCCGCCAAGGACGGCGACCTGAACAAGGGCTTCGACTCCGAGGACCAAGCGCTCGCCGACCTGATCATGGGCGGTGAACTGCGCAGCGGCATCTACGCGTTCAACCTGGTCCAGAAGCGGGCCAAGCGCCCGGCAGGCGCCCCGGACAAGAACCTGGCGCGCCCGGTCACCAAGGTCGGGGTCGTCGGCGCCGGTCTGATGGCCTCGCAGCTGGCGCTGCTCTTCCTGCGCCGTCTCGAAGTGCCGGTGGTGCTGACCGACATCGACCAGGAGCGTGTCGACAAGGGTGTGGGCTATGTGCACGCCGAGATCGACAAGCTGCTGCTGAAGTCCCGTATCAACCAGGACAAGGCCAACCGCCTCAAGGCCCTGGTGAGCGGTGTGCTCGACAAGGCCGAGGGCTTCGCGGACGCCGACTTCATCATCGAGGCGGTCTTCGAGGAGATCGGCGTCAAGCAGCAGGTGTTCGCGGAGGTCGAGGCGGTCGCCCCGGCGCACGCGGTCCTCGCCACCAACACCTCGTCGCTCTCGGTCTCCGAGATGGCGTCGAAGCTGAAGCACCCCGAGCGGGTCGTCGGCTTCCACTTCTTCAACCCGGTCGCGATCCTGCCGCTCCTGGAGATCGTCCGCGGCGAGCAGACCGACGACGCCTCGCTGGCCACGGCGTTCGGTGTCGCGCGGAAGCTGAAGAAGACCGCGGTGCTGGTGAAGGACGCCCCGGCGTTCGTCGTCAACCGCATCCTCACCCGCTTCATGGGCGAGATCCAGAACGTCATCGACGAGGGCACCCCGGTCGAGGTCGCCGAGAAGGCCGTCGAGCCGCTCGGCCTTCCGATGTCGCCGCTGGTCCTGCTCGAACTGGTCGGCCCCGCCATCGGTCTGCACGTCTCGGAGACCCTGCACCGCGCCTTCCCCGAGCGCTTCACCGTCTCGGAGAACCTGGCCGCCGTCGTCAAGGCGGGCAAGCGCGGCTTCTACGTCTACGAGTCGGGCAAGCCCGAGCTGGACCCGGAGGTCGCCGCGCTCCTCCAGCAGGGCACGTCGGTGCTCTCCGAGGAGCAGACCCGCGACCGTGTCCTGGACGCGGTGGCGCAGGAGATCGGTCTGATGCTGGAGGAGGGTGTCGTGGCCGAGGCCCAGGACATCGACCTCTGCCTGATCACCGGCGCCGGCTGGCCCTTCCACCTGGGCGGCATCACGCCGTACCTGGACCGTGAGGGCGTGTCGACGCGGGTGAACGGCAAGCCGTTCCTCGCCCGCGGTGTCGCGAGCGTCCCTGCCTGACCCTGGCCGCTCCGGACCACCGGAGCCCCTCGCGCGTGTGCCCGTCCCGGCGATCCCGGGGCGGGCACACGGCGTTGAGTCGGTGGCCGCCAGCACGGTGCAGGCCCAGCCGCCGATGTCGACGCCCGCCGCACCCACAGCCCTTCCCGTCACGTCGGAGCTGTGCAGGGTCACGGGGCCCGCGGTGTTCCACGACCACTGGCAGAGCTCGCCGGTCCCCGCGTACCGGAAGCGCAGGGCGCCGCTCTCCGGCGCGGGCGCCAGTGTGCCGTCAGCGGCATGGACCTGGGCGCCGGTGTCCTCGGCCCAGGCCCCGGCGGGCCCCGTCCGGCTCCAGCGCGCCGTGCCGGGAACGTCCCGCAGCCGGGCGAAGAGTTCCACCCTGCCGTCCGGCACCCGCAGGGCCACCAGTTCGTCCGCGGTCTTCGTACCGCGCAGATGCCGCCAGGGCGACCACGAGCCGTCGGGCTTCTCGTGCCGGGTGTTCACCGTGTGCTCGTCGTTGCGGATGAAGACATGCAGCGTCCCGTCGTCGTCGAACGCGGCCACGGGGAAGCCGACATGGCGGCCCCGCTCCGGCTCGGCGCGGTGCGGATTGCCCAGCGAGTGCCACGGCCCGGCCGGACGTCCCGTCTGGTACTGCGTCGCGCACACCACGTCCACGGCGACGGCGCCACCGGCACGTGCGGTACGCCGCAGCCCGACCAGCCGTACATAGCCGTCCGGCCCCTGGACCACGGTCAGACCGGGCAACAGGCCCGGCGCGTCGAGGCGTTCGGGCCCCGACCAGCCGCCGGTCACCCCCTCGGTCCAGCGCAGCACCGCCCCGGCCGTGGGCAGATAGGCGGAGAGACGGCCGTCGTTGCCCCTGATCAGCCAGCTGCCCGGCAGCGCGTACCGGGGGCGGAGCGCCGTACCGGACGCGGCGGCAGGGGCGGGCTCCCGGCAGTCGACCAGGAGCGGCTGCCCGCTCTCGCGCCGGTGGATACCGGCGGCCCGCAGGGCGGCGCACGCGGCGGCGGTACGGCGCTGCTCGGTGCCGCGGTCCCCGGCGGGCGCTCCGGACGGGGCGTCGGGGCCCGTGGTGATGACCAGCGCGGGCCGCAGGGACCGGAGTTCGGCCAGCACCGCCTGCACACCGTCTTCACGCGGCGCGAGGACACGGAGTTCGCCGCTGACCCGCCGGCCCTGCCGTACGGCATCGGACACGGCCCTCTCGAACTCCCGCCGCTCCCACGGCTCCCCGCTCGCCAGACAGACGGCGGTGACCTCACCGGGACCGCCGGTACCCGCCAGCAGAACGGCCGCGTCGGCGGGCGTGGCCGCGACGAGCAGCGCCGCGGCCGCCTCCTGCCGGGTCCCGACGAGCAGCGCCGCAGCCTGCGGGTCCCGATGTCCGTACTCCTCGGCACGCGGCCCGGTTGATGCCACCATGGCGCTGTCGCCCCCTTCGCCGCGGGGTCCGCGGTGCCCCCCTTGGCGCACATCAGCACGATAGACGCACACAAGACGCACACATTTGCCTATATGCTCTGGTGCCAATCGAAACCGGCGGCAACGACGTCCCCCCTTTTTCGCGCCGTCGCACCCGACCGATCGCCAGTCCCCCCATGCCAGACGCGGTCGTCACCCCGCCACAACCGCCGATTCACGGGATCAGAGGACAACCACGGCATGACTCAGGCCACCACCCCGCCCCGCTCGCGCAAGGCCCCCCGGCAGCGCCGTCGCGGGCTCCGCATCGCTCTGCTCGTACTCCTGGTGCTGGTCCTCGCCGCGGGCGGGACCGCATGGTGGCTGTACAGCAGCCTGAACGGCAACATCAAGGGCGTCGACATCAACAAGTCGCTCGGCAAGGACCGCCCGGAGAAGCTGCCCACCACCGGGCAGAACCTGCTGGTCCTGGGGTCCGACTCACGGGCCGGGGAGAACGGGAGGATCGCGGGCGGCAACGTCAGCGGGGCCCGTTCCGACACCGCGCTGGTGATCCATGTGCCCGAGGGGCGCAGCAGGGCGACCGCGGTCAGCATCCCGCGGGACACCCTGGTGACCCGTCCCGAGTGCGCCAAGTCGGACGGCTCGTCCGTGCCGTCCGCGCACCGCGTGATGTTCAACTCGGTCTACTCGCAGGTCGGTCCGGCCTGTGTGGTGAAGACCGTGGAGCAGATGTCCCATGTACGGATCGACCACTACATGGAGATCGACTTCGCCGGCTTCAAGGGGCTGGTGGACGCGATAGGCGGGGTGACCGTCGACGTCCCGCAGGACATCCACGACGGGGCGAGCGGCCTCAACCTCAAGGCGGGTCCGCAGAAGCTGAACGGCACCCAGTCCCTGGAGTTCGTACGGACCAGGCATGGCATAGGGGACGGCAGCGACCTGGGCCGGATCGGGCTCCAGCAGCAGTTCCTGCTCGACCTGCTGAGCGAGGTGCAGAAGCAGGACATGCTGAGCAGCCCCTCCAAGACGTACAAGATCGCCAACTCCGCGACCAAGTCCCTGACCACCGACTCGGATCTGGCCTCGCTCACCAAGCTGGCGGAGTTCGCCCGCAGCATGAAGGGCGTCAACCCGGACACCATGGAGACGATCATGCTCCCGGTGGCGTACGACAAGGCCGACCCCAACCGTGTGGTGGCGGCCGAGCCGCAGGCCACCCAGTTGTGGAAGGCGATCCGCACGGACACCGAGGTCCCCGATGCGGCGAAGAAGTCCCCGGCGCACGGCGGTTGACCGGGACAGCTCGCCGGCCGCTCGTTCAGGCCCGGGTCCACGCCGCGAGCGCGAGACCCGGTTCCGCTTTCTGGCGTGCCACCCGCAGCGTGCCGTCAACGGCGACGGCCGCGAGCACCACCCGGTCCTCGGCGTCCACGGCGAGCGAGGGCGCGCCCAGGGACGGCTCGCCGGTCTCCGTCCACCACAGACCGTCGGCCTCGCCCTCGGTGGGGCAGGCGGCGATGGCGGGCCGGCCGTTGCGCGCGCGGTAGGCGAGAACCGTGCAGTCGAAGCCCTCTATGGGGGTACGCAACACCGCCACCGGTCCCCCGTCGGGCGCGCCGCCGAGCTCCAGGGCCGGGGCGCCCGTGCGGTGCGCGGTCACCCCGGCGCCGCCTGAGGCGCAGCCGTAGTACGTGGCGCGGTCGTCCGCGGTGGACAGGCCGGTGACGGATCCGGCGGCGGCCGTGGCGGCGAAGGGCTCCGCTTCGGCGAAGTCGCCGCCGGGCTCCTCCTGGCACCAGCGCGACAGCTGCTTGTCGGCCGGGGCGAGCAGCTCGACCCGGCTGCCGACGGCGACCGCGGCGGGCATCGCCTCCAGGAGGTGACTGCCCTTCAGGTCCTTCCACCCCTCCCACTTGCCGGACTTGCCCTGTCTGCGGAGGCTGACTCCGCCGCCCGCGTTGCGTACGAAGACATGGACCCGCCCGTCGTCGGCGACCACGGCCGCCGGGGCCCCGATCGCCCGGGCGCGGCTCTCGTCCTTGTGCGGGTTGCCGAGGGAGTGCCAGGGGCCGAACGGCCGACCCGTCTGGTACTGCGTCGCGTGCATCAGCTCGACGCCGCGGGCCGTGGTGCGCCGGGTGACCAGATGGACATAGCGGTCCTGGCCCTGGGCGAGGGTGGCGTGGGTGAGGCCGGGGGCCTCGATGAACTGCGGATCCGTCCAGTCGGGCCCGCCGGGCCGCTGTTCGGTCCAGCGGAGCAGGCCGCCGTCCGCCGGGGCGTAGGCACTGAGGCTGCCGTCGTTGCCCCGCAGCAGCCAGCAGCTCGTGGCCGGACCTGCGGCCTGTGCGGAATGCGACGACATGGCTGGCTGCCAGCCTTCCCTCAGCCGGTCGAACGGTACCGCTGAGAATAACATTCCGGCTGGTGAGAGCGGTGGGTGCCCGAGCCTGCCGCGGCCCGGGCACCGGGCACTGCTACTTCTGCTCCGGCTCGGCCATCCGGCTGTGCTTGCGCCCGTACCAGACGTACACCACACCGCCGATGACCATCCAGATCCCGAACCTGATCCAGGTCTCGGCCGGCAGGTTGAGCATCAGCCAGAGCGAGGCGAGCGCCGAGACGACGGGCACCAGCGGGACCAGCGGGGTCCGGAAGGCGCGCGGCAGGTCGGGGCGCTTCTTGCGCAGGATGATGACGCCGACGGCGACCAGGATGAAGGCGAACAGCGTCCCGATGTTGACCAGTTCGGCGAGTTCGCTGATCGAGGTGAAGCCCGCCACCAGGGCCACGATCAGGCCGAGCAGGATGGTGGAGCGGTAGGGCGTACCGAACTTGGGGTGCACCCGTGAGAAGACCTGGGGCAGCAGCCCGTCACGGCTCATGGCGAAGAAGACCCGGCTCTGGCCGAGCAGCAGGATCATACAGACGGAGGTGAGGCCGACGGCCGCGCCGAAGCTGATCACACCCGCCCAGAAGGGGTGGCCCACCGACTTGAACGCGTCGGCGAGCGGGGCGTCCGTGGAGAGCTTGGTGTACTTCTGCATACCGGTGACGACGATGGACACCGCCACGTACAGCACGGTGCAGACCGCCAGCGAGCCGAGGATGCCGCGCGGCACATCGCGCTGCGGGTTGCGGGTCTCCTCCGCGGCGGTGGCGACGATGTCGAAGCCGATGAAGGCGAAGAACACGACGGCGGCCGCGGTGAAGATCCCCATCACGCCGAAGGCGCCGGGCGCGAAGCCGAAGAGCTGTACGAGCGGGTCCTTGAGGCTGCCGCCGGCCGAGCCGGGCACGGAGTGCGGGATGAAGGGGTGGTAGTTCGATCCGGTGATGTAGAACGCGCCCACGATGATCACCAGCAGGACGACGGTGACCTTCACGGCCACGATGACGGTCGTCACGCGCGAGGACAGCTTCATACCGAGGACCAGGATCCCGGTCAGCACCAGGACCAGCAGGGCGGCCAGCAGGTCGAAGCCGAACTTTCCGTTCTGCGTCCCGGAGAGCGCCTGCGGCATGCCGATTCCGGCCGTGTCCATCAGCGAACGCACATATCCGGACCAGCCGACCGCCACCACCGCGCAGCCCAGGGCGAGTTCGAGGACGAGGTCCCAGCCGATGATCCAGGCCGGCACCTCACCGAGCGACGCGTACGAGAAGGTGTAGGCGGAGCCGGCGACGGGCACCGTCGAAGCGAACTCGGCGTAGCAGAGCGCCGCGAGGGCACAGACGACACCGGCGACCACGAAGGCCAGCGCCACGGAAGGGCCGGCGGTCTGCTTGGCGATCAGACCGGTCAGGACGAAGATCCCGGTACCGATGACGACCCCGATACCGAAGACCGTCAGATCCAGTGCGGACAGGGATTTCTTGAGTGCGTGCTCCGGTTCCTCCGTGTCCCGGATCGACTGCTCCACGGATTTCGTCCGGAAGAGACTGGTGCTCACGGGTGTACCTCCACGCTTGTAGTCCTCGCCATGATCCGAGCGCGTGAGTGCGATGTACCCCCAGGTGAGGACCTTTCACACGAATGAGCCGGTGGGACCACCCGTACAGGTAGGCCCACCGGCTCGTCCGGTGCCGCGCGGCCGGGCGCGGAGGTGGTCCGGGTCAGTCGCGGGCGGGCTCCGCCGAAGCGGCCGACGGGCTCTCGTACCGGCCGTCGATCTTCGCGACGAGGCCGGTGACCTGACGTGCGATGTCCGGCGCCGTCAGCCCGATCTCGGCCATGACCTCCTTGCGCGAGGCGTGGTCGAGGAAGCGCGGCGGGATACCGAAGTCCCGCAGCGGTACGTCGACCCCGGCGTCGCGGAGCGCCTGGGCGACCGCTGAACCGACGCCTCCGGCGCGGCTGTTGTCCTCGACGGTGACGACCACCCGGTGCTGCTCGGCGAGCGGGGCGAGCGCCTCGTCGACGGGCTTGACCCAGCGCGGGTCGACCACGGTGGTGGAGATGCCCTGCTTGTTGAGCAGTTCGGCGATCTCCAGGCACATCGGGGCGAGCGCGCCGACGGAGACGAGCAGGACGTCGGGCGCCGTGGTGCCCGCCTCGCGCAGCACGTCCATCCCGCCGACCCTGCCCACGGCGGGGACCGACGGGCCGACGACGCCCTTGGAGTAACGCACCACGGTCGGCGCGTCCTCGACCTGGACGGCCTCGCGGAGCTGGGCGCGCACCTGCTCGGCGTCGCGCGGAGCGGCGATGCGCAGCGTCGGGACGCACTGGAGGATGGACATGTCCCACATGCCGTTGTGCGAGGCGCCGTCCGTGCCGGTGACACCGGCACGGTCCAGGACGAAGGTGACACCGCACTTGTGCAGGGCGACGTCCATCAGTACCTGGTCGAACGCCCGGTTGAGGAAGGTCGCGTAGACCGCGAAGACGGGGTGCAGTCCCCCGGTCGCCAGGCCCGCAGCCGAGACCGCCGCGTGCTGCTCGGCGATGCCCACGTCGTAGATGCGGTCCGGGAACGCCTTCTCGAACTTCTCCAGGCCGAGCGGCTGGAGCATGGCCGCGGTGATCGCGACGATGTCGGAGCGCTCGTGGCCGAGCTTGACCATCTCCTCGCCGAAGACCGACGTCCAGTCCAAGCCCGCGGCGGCGATGGGCAGGCCGGTGTCGGGGTGGATGGGGCCGATCCCGTGGAAGTGGTCGGCCTCGTCCTGCTCGGCGGGCTTGTAGCCGCGGCCCTTCTCGGTGATGCAGTGCACGATGACCGGTCCGCCGAAGCCCTTGGCGCGCTCCAGCGCGGACTCCAGGGCCTCGATGTCGTGGCCGTCGATCGGGCCCACGTACTTCAGGCCGAGGTCCTCGAACATGCCCTGGGGTGCGATGAAGTCCTTGAGGCCCTTCTTCGCGCCGTGCAGCGTCTCGTACAGCGGCTTGCCGACGACCGGGGTGCGGCCCAGGAGGTCCTTGCCCCGCGCCAGGAAGCGCTCGTAGCCGTCGGTCGTGCGGAGGGTGGCCAGGTGATTGGCCATCCCACCGATGGTGGGCGCGTAGGAGCGCTCGTTGTCGTTGACGACGATCACCAGCGGGCGGTCCTTGGCCGCGGCGATGTTGTTCAGGGCCTCCCAGGCCATACCGCCGGTCAGTGCGCCGTCGCCGATCACCGCGACGACATGGTCGTCCTTCTCGCGGATCTCGTTGGCCTTGGCGAGGCCGTCGGCCCAGCCCAGGACCGTCGAGGCGTGCGAGTTCTCGATGACGTCGTGGTCGGACTCGGCGCGCGAGGGGTAGCCGGACAGGCCGCCCTTGCCCTTGAGCTTCGAGAAGTCCTGGCGGCCGGTGAGCAGCTTGTGCACATAGCTCTGGTGACCGGTGTCGAAGAGCACCCGGTCCTTCGGCGAGTCGAAAACGCGGTGCAGGGCGATGGTCAGCTCGACGACACCCAGATTCGGGCCGAGATGGCCACCGGTCTTGGACACGGCGTCGACGAGGAAGGTCCGGATCTCCCCGGCCAGCTGTTCCAGCTGCTCCGGGCCCAGCCTGTCCAGATCGCGCGGTCCCCTGATGCGGGTCAGCAGCGGCACCCGTGCCTCCTTGCGTTCGAACTGTGATCGAGCCTTGCCGGGTCTGTCGAGTCTAATGTTCCATCCGGGGCAGTCGTCATCGGGCGGTGCGTCGTACGTCACCCGTTCGGCGTACCGGGACGCACGGGAGCCCGGCACGGGAGTTCCCCCGGCCGGGCGTCCGATGTGCGGTTTCGTGCCGCGCGTGGTCAGGCGCGGCCCGCGGACTTCTGGGTCTTGCGGGTCACGGCGTCGATGACGACCGTGGCGAGCAGCACACCACCGGTGATCATGTACTGGATCGGCGAGGCGATGCCCTGCAGCGACAGGCCGTACTGGATCGAGACGATCACGAGTACACCGAGCAGCGCGTTCCAGGTACGGCCGCGGCCGCCGAAGAGGCTGGTGCCGCCGATGACGGCGGCGGCGATGGCGTTCATCAGCAGGTCACCACTGCCGGCGCCCTGGTTGGCCGTGGCGATCTTGGAGGCGAGGAAGAGACCGCCGACGGCTGCGAACGTACCGGCGATGGCGAAGACCGAGATCCGGATCAGCGTGACGTTGATACCGGCCCGGCGGGACGCCTCGACGCTGCCGCCGAGTGCGAAGACCTTACGGCCGTACGTGGTGCGGCGGAGCAGGAAGTCCGTACCCACCAGCACCACCAGGAAGATCATGACGGCGAGCGGCAGACCCTTGTACTGGTTGTAGATGAAGGCGACGGCGAAGCCCACGACCGCCAGCACCGCGGTGCGCAGCAGGATCTCGCTGAGCGGCCTGGAGGGCACACCCGCGGCCTCACGGCGCCGGGCGTCGACGAACGAGGTGAGGAAGAAGACCACCACGCCGAGCAGGGCGAAGCCGTAGGCCACCGCGACGTCGGAGAAGTAGTAGCCGGTCATGTTGGCGATGGGGCCGTCACCGGGCAGGTTGATCGTGCCGTTGTCGCCGAGCACCTGGAGCATGAAGCCGTTCCAGAACAGCAGACCTGCCAGGGTCACGGCGAACGCCGGGACACCGATCCGGGCGAAGAAGAAGCCGTGGATCGCGCCGGCGACCGTGCCGGTGAGGATGGAGAGGACCAGGGCGAGCCACTGGTTCATCCCGTGTGTGACGTTCAGCACGGCGAAGGCCGCACCGGCGACACCGCTGACCGAGCCGACCGAGAGGTCGATCTCACCGAGCAGCAGGACGAAGACGATCCCGACCGCGATCATGCCCGTACCGACCATGGTGACGGAGATGTCGGTCAGGTTGCCCGCGGTGAGGAAGCGGGAGTTCACGCTCTGGAAGATCGCGGCGATGACGATCAGGCCGACGACCACCGGGATGGAGCCGAGCTCACCGGCGCGTATCTTGCGCTTGAACTCGGACAGGTAGCCGGCGAAACCCTGCTCGCGTACGACCAGCCGGGGGTCGACAGCGGTGACCGCTTCGGCGGCCGGGGCCGGGGCGTCCACCGCGCCGGGCGCGGCGTCCTTGGCAGGGGACTTGTCGATGCTCACTTCTGAACCTCCACACCGCGCGACGCACGACGGGTCACAGCGTTGTCCGTGGCGCCGGTGATGGCGGCGATGATCTCTTCCTGCGAGGTGGTCTTCACGTCGAAGACACCGTTGTTGCGCCCGAGCCTGAGCACCGCGACCTTGTCGGCCACGGCCTTCACGTCGGCCATGTTGTGGCTGATGAGCAGGACGGCGTGGCCGCGCTCGCGGAGCCGCTCGACGAGGTCGAGCACCTGCGCGGTCTGCTCGACACCGAGGGCCGCCGTCGGCTCGTCGAGGATGACGAGCTGGGGCTCACCGAGCATGGAACGCGCGATGGCCACGGTCTGGCGCTGGCCGCCGGAGAGCGAGGCGATCGGGATACGCACGCTGGGGATGCGGATCGAGAGCGTGGTCAGCAGCTCGCGGGAGCGGCGCTCCATCTCGACCTCGTCGAGGACACCGCGCTTGCGCAGCTCACGGCCGAGGTAGAGGTTGCCGACGACATCGATGTTGTCGCAGAGCGAGAGGTCCTGGTAGACGGTGGCGATGCCCAGGTTCTGCGCGTCGTGCGGCTTGTTGATCTGTACTGCCTTGCCTTGCCATTCGATGACGCCGTCATCGATGGGGTGCACGCCTGCGATCGTCTTGACCAGCGTGGACTTTCCGGCTCCGTTGTCGCCGACGAGGGCGAGCACTTCACCGCCGTGAGCCTCAAGCTCCACATCGGTGAGCGCCTGGACGGCACCGAATCGCTTGGAGACCCCACGCAACGCCAGCACGGGCGTAGCGGACACTTGAACCATCTCCTTCGCCGCCTGACCGGCGGGGATACCGCGCTGCCATGAGGGCGCGGTGGCTGAGCGGGGTACCATCCGGCGCCCCGCCCCGGCAGCGGGACGGTTGGGGGGCGGGGCGCCGGACGGGCTTCAGTGATGCGTAATTCCCTTGCGGGGCAGGGGGATTACTTCAGTCCGATCTTGTTGCACGCGGCCTTGTAGGCCGGGGTGCAGATGTCGCCGACCGTGTAGATGCCGTCCTTGATGACGGTGTCCTTGATGTTGGCCTTGGTCAGGGAGTACACCGGGAAGATCACCGAGGGGATGTTCTTCTGGCTGGTGCTGTCGACCTTGGTCTTGACGATCGAGTCGAGCTTCTGGCCCTTGGCGAGCGCCACGGCCATCTCGGCCGCGACCGGGCCCTCCCGGAGGTAGGGCTTGTAGACGCTCATGTACTGCGTACCGGCCACGATGCGCTGCACACCGGCGAGTTCGGCGTCCTGTCCGGTGACCGGCGGGATCGGGCTGACACCGGCGGACTTGAGGGCGGTGATGACGCCGCCCGCCATGCCGTCGTTGGCGGAGAGAACGCCGATGACGTTCTTCTTGCCGATGGCGGTGATCGCGCCCTCCATGTTGGAGTTGGCGTTCTCCGGCTTCCACTCCTTGGTGTCGTACTCCTTGCCGATGTTCACCTTGCCGTCGAGGACGGAGTGCGCGCCCTTCTTGTAGTCGGCGGCGTTCGGGTCGGTGGAGGAGCCGTTCATCATGACGATCTTGCCGGACTTGGCCTTGGTGCCCAGCGCCTTCAGCAGGGCGGTGCCCTGCGTCTTTCCGACGGTCTGGTTGTCGAAGGAGACGTACGAGTCGATCGGGCCCTCGGCGAGGCGGTCGAAGGCGACGACCGGGATGCCGGCCTCCTTGGCCTTCTTGACCGAGGAGGCTATGGACTTGGCGTCGACGGCGTCCACGATGATGGCGTCCACCTGGTTGGTGACCATGGTGTCCATCTGCTGGCTCTGGGTGTCGGCCTGCTGCTTGGCGTTGACGTAGGTGACCTTGCCCTTGCCGTTCGTCAGCTCCTTGACCTTCTTCTCGATCAGGGGCTTGTCGAACTTCTCGTACCGGGCGGTCTGGTTCTCCGGCAGGAGCAGACCGATGTTGAGGGCATCGCCCTTCTTGGCGGAGTTCGAGGACGCCTTGTCCTTCCCGCCGGACTCCTTGGCGCTGCCACAGGCGGCGAGAGAGACAGCCATCGCGGTGACGGCCACGGCCACGGCGGCACGACGCATCTGCGTGTTCACTTCAGAAACCTCCCTGACGAGGCCGCGACTTTGCGGCCGAGGTGCCTGGAGTCAACTCGGCTGCCAGGCCAGCGTCAAGGAGTAAATCCTTAACGAGATGGCAACGGTGTCATTCGTTATCTAAGTGAAGGCAGGAGCGCCGGTAGGCAGTGCCGCGTCCAAAAGACTTGAATCGCCCATTTCACTGAGGACGAGCGCCAGCGCGCCCAGCACCTCGGCCCGGCCGCCGAGCGCCCCGGGAAGCACCGACAGCTGCCGCGCCGCGCTGGGGATCGCGTACCGGCCGACCGACTCCCGGATCGGGCCGAGCACCAGCTCACCGGCCTCGGCGAGGTCTCCGCCGAGCACCACCCGGGTGGGGTTCAGGAGGTTGCAGAGGTTGGCCACACCGCTGCCGATGTGCCGGCCGACGTCCGCGATCACCCGGCGGCAGCCCGGATCGCCGCCGCGGGCGAGCTGGACGACCCGCTCGATGGTCAGACCGGTGCCGTGGCTGGACTCCAGGAGGGGCAGGACGTACCGGGCGGCCGTGAAGGTCTCCAGGCACCCGCGGTTGCCGCAGCGGCAGACAGGGCCCGACTCGTCGAGCGTGATGTGCCCGATCTCGCCCGCGGTGCCGCCGGGGCCCCGGTAGATCTGCCCGTCGATCACCAGACCGGCGCCCACCCCGCTGGCGACCTTGATGTACGCGAGGTCCCTGACCCCGCGCCCGCTCCCCCAGACCAGCTCGCCGAGCGCGCCCAGGTTGGCGTCGTTGTCGACGTACACCGGCACTCCGAGCCTGGAGGCCAGCTCGTCGCTCGGGTTGATGCCCGACCACCCCGGCAGGATCGACGTGGAGCCGAGGGTGCCCGACTCGACATCGATGGGCCCCGGCACCCCGAGCCCCACCCCGACGACCTTGTCGGCGCCGATTCCGGTGGCCTCGATCAGCCGGTTGACCAGCTCCTCGGCCCGGCCGAAGCCCTCCGCGGACGAGGCGTCCACATCGAGCGGCTCGGACTCCTCGGCGAGCACCTGGTGGGCGAGGTTCCCCACCGCGACGCGCAGATGCGTATGCCCGAAATCGACGCCGATCACGATGCCCGCGGAGCCGCTCAGCGAGACGCTGCGGGCCCGCCGGCCGCCCGCGGAGGTCGGGGTGACCTCGACCGTGCCGCCCTCTTTCAGTTCGCGAACGATATTGGAGACCGTGGCTGCCGAGAGCCCCGTGCTGCGGGCGATCTCCGCCTGGGTGAGCGAGCCCGCCATACGCACCGCGCGCACGACCCGCTCGAGGTTGGCCCGGTGCAGAGACGTCTGCGATCCCGGAGTCTCCATCGACTCATCCACTCCTGCCACTGGCGGACGGCACGACGGCCGTCCCCGCGCGGGGCGCGTGTGTTGAGCCCCGCCCTATCTCCAACATGTGAACTCTCAGCTGACCCTTTGGCCCTCTCTCCCGTCAAGACCTTGAGCGTGGGCAGACACGGATGAGCGGGCGGCCGCCGGGGTGAAACGGACGAACCGCCCGACAGTGGATGCCGTCGGGCGGTTCGGATGCTGAACAGAGGTCCTGAACGGAGGCGCTGAACAGAGGTGTCGGAGCGGAAGGGGAAGTTCTACTTCAGCGCTCCCGCGGTCAGCCCTGCGACAACCTGCCGCTGGAAGATGATGTACGCAGCGAGGACCGGCAGCATCGCCATCACCAGACCGGCGAAGAGGCCGGAGTAGTCGCCCTTGTATCCCTGGCTGGTGGCCAGTTCGACCAGGCCCTGGGCCAGCACCCGCTGCTTCGGGTCGGTGTTCAGCACCGTGGGCAGCAGGTACTGGTTCCACTGGCCGAGGAAGTTGAAGATGCCCACGCTGATCAGGCCCGGCTTCGCCATCGGCAGCATCACCTGGAAGAAGGTCCTGGTGTGCGAGGCCCCGTCGAGCGTGGCCGCCTCGGCCACTTCTCCCGGCAGCGTCCGGAAGAAGGAGGTGAGGAAGAAGACGGTGAACGGCAGTGAGTAGGCGATGTAGACCAGGACCAGGCCCTGGGTCGTGTTCAGCAGACTCATGTTGTTCATGACGAAGAACAACGGCACAAGCGCCAGGATGATCGGGAAGCTCATCCCCCCGACGAACAGGAAGTAGATGAACCGGTTCCCCGGGAAGTCGAAGCGCGCCAGCACATAGGCCGCCATGGAGCCGAGCAGCAGCGTGCCGACGAGCGAACAGCCGACGACCACGAGGGTGTGCCCGAAGTACTGGCCCATGTGCGCCTGGCCCCAGGCGCGGGACCAGTTCTCGAAGTGCAGCCGGTCCGGCAGCTTCCACGGCTCGGCGAGGATGTCGTGGTCGTTCTTGAAGGAGGACATCACCGCCCACAGCAGCGGTACGACGACCAGCACCGCCCAGATGATGAGCACGCCGTGCGAGAAGACGTTGAGGGTGCCGCCGCTCTTCTTCTCCGGGGGCGCCACGGGCGCGGCCGGCGGCGGCGCGGGCTCGCTCTCCTTGGTGAGGTCGGCCGGAGGGGTGTCAGTGGTCTTCATCAGAACTCCAGCCGCTCGCGCCGGCCCAGCCGCATCACGATGGCGGCGAACACCATGGTGAGTACGAGAAGGGCGACGCCGATCGTTGTCGCGTATCCGGCCGCTCCGTCGCGGAACGCCGTCTGGTAGACGAACAGCGGCAGCACGGTGGTGGACTGGGCGGGGCCGCCGGGGCCCACACTCATGATGTTCACGGCGGCGAACGCCTCGGCTCCGAGGGACAGGATGCCCATGTACACCCAGCCCGACTGCACGGTGTCCCAGAGCAGCGGAAGGGTGATCCGGAAGAACGTCGTGACCCGGCTCGCGCCGTCCAGCAGCGCCGCCTCGTAGAAGTCCTTCGGAATGGACGCCATACCGGCGGAGAAGAGCACCACGAAGAAGCCGACCTGCGACCAGACCAGGACCGCGAAGATGCACCAGAGGGCCAGCTTCGGGTCGCCGAGCCAGTTCGGCTGGATGCTGTCGAGATGGACCGCGCTCAGGGCGCCGTTGAGGATGCCCCCGTCGGGGTTGTAGATGAACCTGAAGAGCAGGGCGACGATCGCGATCGACAGCACCTGCGGGAAGAAGTACGCGATCTTGTAGAACCCCGAACCGCGTACGCCCGCGATGGCCGCGCCCTTACGGCGCCGGCCACCGACATTCAGCATGAAGGCGAAGAACAGCGCGAGGCCGAGCGTCACCAGCGGCAGCAACAGCACGAAAAGGACGCTGTGTTCCAGCGACTTCCAGAAAGTGGAGTCGTGGAGCATCCGGCTGTAGTTGTCGAAGCCGACCATTTTGAAGTCCGGGCTCAAGCCGGTCCAGTCGGTGAACGAGTAATAGATCGACTGAATGAACGGCCATATGACGAAGACTGCGTACAACGCCAGTGGGAGTATCAAGAACCCCACAATGAACCGGTACTTACCTTGTTGCATGGTTACCGACCCCGATCTTCCGGCGGGTGCCGCCGCTGGTGACGCGTGCTCACTGGTGCTTGTAGTGCTTGATCGACGAGTCCTTGGCCGCCGCGTCCGCGTACTGCTGACACTTCTTGACGGCCTCGGCCGGGGTCATACGGCCGGCCATCATCTCGCCGAGGACGGAGACGCCGATCTGCTCCTTCTGGAGCTTCACGTACCAGTCCTGGAGCCTCGGGTTGACCACGTTGTCGCCCGCGGCCTTCAGCACGTCCAGGCCCGACTGGAGGGCCGTCGAGAGCTGCAGGCCCTCGGTGCCGCCGTTGAAGGCGGACAGCGACTTCACCTTGGTGGTGAACGTCTTGGAGGACTCCTCGCTGAGCATGATGCGCAGCTGCTCCATGCCCGCCTCGGGGTTCTTCGCGTTCCGCGGCACGATGAAGGGCTCACCGCCGGAGGCCCAGATGGTGCCGTACGGCATCTTGTCCGACGAGTCCAGGCTGGACGGCGCGCCGACCTTCATCTGGAAGTCCTTGGGCGTGGTCTTCGCCGCCTCGTTCTCCACCCAGGAGCCGTTGGGGATGAAGAGCGCCTTGCCCTCGGTCCAGGCCGTCTGGGACTGGATGTGGTCGATGCCGGGCGTGCCCTTGAGGATGTAGCCCTTCTTGAAGAGCTCGTAGTAGGCGTCGAAGCCGGCCTTGACCGCGGGGTGCTTCCAGGCGTTTGGCGCCAGGTCGTCGATGTCGTCGAGGACCTTGCGGCCGCCGATCTTGCCGATGAAGGGGAAGAGCGAGAACGGGATGTAGTACGGGTACTTGCCCGCGTACGTCCAGCCCGCGATGCCCTTCTTCTTCGCCTTCGCGCAGACGGCGAGCATGTCGTCCCAGGTCTTCGGGTACTCGACACCGAGCTTGTCCAGGTTGGTCTGCGAGTACCAGACGCCGTAGACGGTGTACGCGTAGTTCATGATCCAGCACGGCTGACCGTCGTACTGGCCCATCTCCACGATGCCCGGCCGCAGAGTGTCCCTGACCTTCTTGTTCGGGTCGTCGATGGACGGCGCGTCCAGCAGCGGCGTGAGGTCGGTGAGCTGCTTCTTGCCGACGAGGACACCCATGTCCATCTGCTCGGCGCCCGAGTTGTCGATCAGGTCCGGCGGGGTGCCGCCGTTGAAGCGCGGCTGCAGCTCGGACTGGATCTTCTGCGTGGACGAGAAGTTCACCTTGGACTTCGGGTGCGCCTTCTTGTACAGCGTGTTGGCGGCCTTGGCGTAGTCGGTGCCGAAACCACCGTCGAAGATGACCATGTCGAGCGGGGCGGTCTCGTTCATGCCCAGCGGGTTGGCGGCCGTCTTCTTGCCCTTTTTGACCTGCTTGTCGCCGCCGTCGCTGCTCGCGCAGGCGGAGAGGAAACTCATCGTCGGAACGGTGATCAGGCCGAGAGCGGCAGACCGCTTGATCAGATCACGACGGCCGAGGCCCTCATTGGTGCGGGCGGAGGTGGATCCCATGCTCAAGTCCTCGCCTTCTACAGGACTCAGGCGGTGTACCGGTCGCCCGTCGATAATTCGCCTCAGGCGAAGGGCCCCGCCACCGCGGTCAGTTGACGCTGGGGTTGCACTGGCTGCAGGAGGGAAAGCTGGGAATGCGGCCGGGGTGCCATGAAGCCCCCGCCCCCGATCCCGCCCCCCTGGCCCGCCGCCAAAGACACGGCTAGGCGGACGTCGACAGGTATAGTCCACTTCCCTTCGACTGGGCAAGATCGAATGCAGGTTTGAACGTCAGTCTTTCCCGAGTTGAGACCTCACAGACATCTGGTGCACTCCGCCCACCGAGTGACACCCTCGCGTGGGAGCGCGACCCATTCTTCCGCCCGCGCGCCGTCAACACCCTTGACTCAGATGTCACTTACCTTCCTACTGGACCTTGCGCAGCAGTCTGACAACGTTGTCCAAAGCGCTTAGGTGAGAGGAAAGACCCTCATGCAGACCAGACCTCGGCACAGGGCCGGCCCGGCCGCCGCCCTGGTGGCGACCGCTTTTGTGCTCGTCGTGACGGGGCAGGGCGCCGCCGTCGCCCAACCCGCCCAACCCAAGGGAGCGGACAAGGGGTTCAGCTCCTCGTTCGAAGCGGACCAGCCGCAGCCGGACTGGCGCAATACCGTTGAAGTAGGCCCTGACGGCCATAAACGCTCCTCCGGTATCGATGGCACGATCAATGCGGGAATACCCGGCAATGTCACGGATCATGTGGTCGCCCTGCGCGCCAGTGACGAGAACGCCGGAAGCGGCGAGGGCAAAGGCAGCCTCGTCGACATCAACCCGGACACCAAATGGCTGGCGTTCCACCCCACGGCATGGGTGGAGTTCGATCTTGACGAGGCGGTCAAGCTCAAGACGTACGCCATGACGTCCGCCAACGATCACGACGAGCGCGACCCGAAGGACTGGACCCTCCAGGGCTCCACCGACGGCAAGGACTGGAAGACCCTCGACACCCAGCAGGGCCAGAAGTTCGACAAGCGGCTGCAGACGAAGTCGTACGACATCGCGGGTGCCGCCACCGCGTACGCGCACTACCGCCTCGACATCACCGCCAACAACGGGGGCACCGACGCGGTGCAGCTCGCCGACGTCCAGTTCTCGAACGGCGACACGAGCACTCCCCCGCCGTCGGACATGATCACGCGGGAGGACAGCGGGCCCACCTCGTCGCCGACCGCCAAGACGGGCGCCGGATTCACCGGCACCAGGTCGCTGCGGTACGAGGGCACCCAGAAGGGCACGGGCCGCGCCTACTCGTACAACAAGGTCTTCGACGTCAATACCCGGATCAGCCGGAACACCGAGCTGTCGTACAAGGTCTTCCCGGAGATGGGGAAGACCGATCTGAACTATCCGTCCACCAATGTGGCGGTCGATCTGGCCTTCACGGACGGCACCTATCTGAGCGATCTGAAGGCCACCGACTCCAACGGCGGGCTGCTGACCCCGCAGGGGCAGGGGGCGGCCAAGCGGCTGTACGTCAACCAGTGGAACGCGGTCTCGGCGGACATCGGGTCGGTCGCGGCCGGCAAGACCGTCGACCGGATCCTGGTGGCGTACGACTCCCCCAAGGGCCCGGCGACGTTCCGCGGCTGGATCGACGACATCGCGCTCGCGGCCAAGAAGGCCGAGAAGCCGTCCGCGCATCTGTCGGACTACGCCCTCACCACGCGGGGCACCAATTCGAGCGGCTCCTTCTCGCGCGGCAACAACTTCCCGGCGACCGCGGTCCCCAACGGCTTCAACTTCTGGACACCGGTCACCGACGCGGGCTCCACCAGCTGGCTCTACAACTACGCGAGCGGCAACAACGACGACAATCTGCCCACCCTCCAGGCGTTCAGCGCCAGCCATGAGCCGAGCCCCTGGATGGGCGACCGGCAGACCTTCCAGGTGATGCCGTCGGTGGCCTCCGGAACCCCGGACGCCTCCCGCACCAAGCGCGCCCTCCCGTTCAAGCACGAGAACGAGGTCGCGAAGCCCGACTACTACGGGGTCACCTTCGAGAACGGCCTCAAGGCCGAGATGACGCCGACCGACCACGCGGCGATGATGCGGTTCACCTACCCCGGTGACAACGCCAGCATGATCTTCGACAACATCTCCAACGACGGCGGCCTGACGCTGGACCCGAAGACCGGCACCTTCAGCGGCTACTCGGACGTCAAGAGCGGCGGCTCCACCGGCGCCACCCGGATGTTCGTGTACGGCGTCGCCGACACCCCGGTCACCGCGAGCTCGAAGCTCACCGGCGGGGGTGGCGACAACGTCACCGGCTACATGCGCTTCAAGCCGGGCAAGAACCACACGGTCACCCTGCGCCTGGCCACCTCGCTCATCGGCGTCGACCAGGCGAAGGCCAACCTCGCCCAGGAGCTCCCCGCGTCGTCCACCTTCGCGGGGACCGAGGCGAAGGCCCGCTCCCAGTGGGACAAGATCCTCGGCAAGATCGAGGTGCAGGGCGCCACGCACGACCAGCTGACCTCGCTCTACTCCTCCATGTACCGGCTGTATCTGTACCCGAACTCGGGCTCGGAGAAGGTTGGTTCGAAGACGCAGTACGCCAGCCCCTTCTCGGCCAAGGCCGGGGACAACACCCCGACGCACACGGGCGCCAAGGTCGTGGACGGTTCGGTGTACGTCAACAACGGCTTCTGGGACACCTACCGGACGACCTGGCCCGCGTACTCCTTCCTCACGCCGAAGAAGGCGGGGAAGATGGTCGACGGCTTCGTCCAGCAGTACAAGGACGGCGGCTGGATCTCCCGCTGGTCGTCCCCCGGCTACTCGGACCTGATGACCGGCACCAGCTCGGACGTGGCGTTCGCGGACGCCTATGTCAAGGGCGTGAAGTTCGACGCGAAGGCGGCGTACGAGGCGGCCCTGAAGAACGCCACGGTCGTCCCGCCCAGCTCGGGCGTCGGCCGCAAGGGCATGGACACCTCCCCGTTCACCGGCTACGCCTCCACCGCGACCAACGAGGGCATGTCGTGGTCCATGGAGGGCTACGTCAACGACTACGGCATCGCACAGATGGGCAAGGCGCTCTACAAGAAGACGCATGAGGCCCGTTACAAGGAGGAGTCGGAGTACTTCCTCAACCGGGCGCAGAACTACGTCAAGCTCTTCGACCCCGAGGTCGGCTTCTTCCAGGGCAGGACCCCGGAAGGCGACTGGCGGCTCCCGGCCGACAAGTACGACCCGAGGGTCTGGGGGTACGACTACACCGAGACCGACGGCTGGGGGTACGCGTTCACCGCTCCGCAGGACTCGCGCGGTCTGGCCAATCTCTACGGCGGCCAGGCGGGTCTGGCGAAGAAGCTGGACACCTACTTCTCGACACCCGAGACGGCGGGCCCCGAGTACACGGGGTCGTACGGCGGAGTCATCCACGAGATGACCGAGGCGCGCGACGTACGGATGGGCCAGTACGGCCACAGCAACCAGGTGGCGCACCACGTCACCTATATGTACGACGCGGCGGGCCAGCCCTGGAAGGCGCAGGAGAAGATCCGCGAGGTGCTCGGCCGGCTCTACACCGGCAGTGACATCGGGCAGGGCTACCACGGCGACGAGGACAACGGCGAGCAGTCGGCCTGGTACATCTTCTCCTCGCTCGGCTTCTACCCGCTGGTGATGGGCAGCGGTGAATTCGCCGTCGGCTCCCCGCAGTTCACCAAGGCCACCGTGCACCTGGACAACGGCAAGGACCTGGTGGTCAAGGCTCCGCAGAACAGCAGCAAGAACATCTATGTGCAGGGCCTCAAGGTGAACGGCAAGGCGTGGAACTCCACCGCGCTGCCGAACGACGTACTGCAGCACGGCGGCACCCTCGACTTCGCCATGGGCCCCCGGCCCTCGAAGTGGGGCACCGGCAAGAAGGCGGCGCCCGTCTCCATCGCCAAGGACGACAAGGTGCCGTCGCCGCGCGAGGACGCCATCAGCGGTCCGGGCGCACTCTTCGACAACACGTCGAAGACGGACGCCTCGTTCACCTCGGCCGATCTGCCGGTGAAGTCGGCGACGCGGGCCGTCCAGTACACGCTCACCTCGTCGGACAAGGCCAAGGCCCCGACCGGGTGGAAGCTGGAGGGCTCGGCCGACGGTACGAAGTGGACCACGCTGGACAAGCGCTCCGGTGAGTCGTTCGGCTACGACAAGCAGACGCGGGTCTTCTCGGTGGACCACCCGGGCACGTACAAGAAGTACCGCCTGGTGAGCACGGGCACGGCGACTCTGGCGGAGGTGGAGCTGCTGTCCTGACCAGCGGCCGGCCGGCTGACCGGCGGCCGGGCGGCCGGCCGGAGTGAACCGGCCGGAGTGAACTGAGGGGCGGGGCCGGGAAGTTCCGGGCCCGCCCCGCGGTCCGTCCGGAGCCGCGTCCCCTTTCGGCCACGCCGGGGGGACCGCGCTTGACCTGGAGTGCGCTCGAACATCTACGGTCGGCTCCATGGATTCCACGCTTCCCGTCCGCCGTCTCGGCGCACTGTCCGTCTCCGCCCAGGGCCTCGGCTGCATGGGGATGAGTCATGGCTATGGCGCATCGGACGACGACCAGTCGATCGCGACCATCCACCGCGCCATCGAACTGGGCGTCACTCTGCTCGACACTTCGGATTTCTACGGCGCGGGCCACAACGAGGAGCTGATCGGCCGCGCGCTGGCCGGGCGACGCGAACAGGCCTTGGTGGCCACGAAGTTCGGCTTCGCCAGCCGGCTGGGCGAGCCGACCCGTATCCGGGGCGACGCCGCGTATGTGCGGCAGTCCTGCGAGGCGTCGCTGCGCAGGCTCGGCACCGACCACATCGATCTCTACTACCAGCACCGGGTCGACCCTGACGTCCCGATCGAGGAGACGGTCGGTGCGATGGCGGAGCTGGTGACAGCGGGCAAGGTCCGTCATCTGGGGCTCTCCGAGGCGAGCGCCAGGACCCTGCGGCGGGCCCATGCGGTGCATCCGATCGCCGCGCTGCAGAGCGAGTGGTCGCTGTGGACCAGGGACCTGGAGCAGGAGATCGCGCCGGTCTGCCGCGAGCTCGGTATCGGCCTGGTGCCGTTCTCGCCGCTCGGCCGCGGTTTCCTGACCGGCCGGTACACCTCGCTCGACGGTCTGCCGGAGACCGATCTGCGCCGCACCCAGCCCCGTTTCACCGACGGCAATCTGGAGCGGAACCTCGCCATCGTGGACCGGCTCAACGAGCTGGCCGCCGCGCGTGGGGTGACGGCCGGGCAGCTCGCGCTGGCCTGGGTGCAGCACCGGGGATCCGATGTCGTCCCGATTCCGGGGACCCGCAGGGAGAAGTACCTGGAGGAGAACGTCGCGGCGGCGACCCTGGAGCTGTCGGCCGCCGAGCTGGCGGCGATCGACGAGGCGGCCCCCGCGGGGTCGGTCGCCGGCACCCGCTACGACCAGGGCAGCCTGGGCTTCGTCAACCGCTGAGCAGGCACCGGTTGCCGGTTTCGGCCACGTACACAACAAAACAGAGGAAGACAGCGTTCCGGGGGCCCGAACCCTGGAAACATCCACGGCGATGGCGTATTAGTACTGTCAGCAAACAAATGACACCCGGGCGGCGGTGAACGGCCGCCCCCGGGCCCTCGTGGACAAGAGGCCGAGCATGCCGGACCGCATCACCCTCACCCCCAGTCCCGCGGACAGGTTCACCTTCGGTCTGTGGACCGTCGGCTGGAAGGGCAACGACCCCTTCGGTGACCCGACCCGCCCCGCCCTGGACCCCGTCGAGTCCGTGGAGCGCCTGGCGGAACTGGGCGCGTACGGGGTGACCTTCCATGACGACGACCTGATCCCGTTCGGCTCGTCCGACAGCGAGCGCTCGGCACGCGTCGCGCGCTTCAGGGACGCGCTGGACCGCACCGGTCTCAAGGTCCCGATGGCCACGACCAACCTGTTCACCCACCCGGTCTTCAAGGACGGCGGCTTCACGTCCAACGACCGCGATGTGCGGCGCTTCGCACTGCGGAAGGTCATCCGCAACATCGATCTCGCGGTGGAGCTGGGCGCGCGGACCTATGTGGCCTGGGGTGGCCGCGAGGGCGCCGAGTCGGGCGCGGCCAAGGACGTCCCGGTGGCGCTCGACCGGATGAAGGAGGCGTTCGACCTGCTCGGCGACTACGTCGTGGAGCAGGGGTACGACCTGCGCTTCGCCATCGAGCCCAAGCCGAACGAGCCGCGCGGCGACATCCTTCTGCCCACCGTCGGACATGCCCTCGCGTTCATCGAGCGGCTGGAGCGCCCGGAGCTGTACGGGGTGAACCCGGAGGTCGGCCACGAGCAGATGGCCGGGCTGAACGCCACCCACTCGATCGCCCAGGCGATCTGGGCGGGCAAGCTCTTCCACATCGACCTCAACGGCCAGTCCGGCATCAAGTACGACCAGGACCTGCGCTTCGGCGCGGGCGACCTGCGCCAGGCGTTCTGGCTGGTCGACCTGCTGGAGAGCTCCGGATACACCGGGCCGCGCCACTTCGACTTCAAGCCGGTCCGTACCGACGGCTTCGACGGCGTCTGGGAGTCGGCGAAGAACTGCATGCGCAACTACCTGATCCTCAAGGAGCGCGCGCTGGCCTTCCGCGCGGACCCCGCCGTCCAGGAGGCGCTGGCCGCATCACGTCTGGACCAGCTGGCCGTGCCCACCGCGGCGGACGGCCTCAAGGGCCTGCTGGCCGACCGCACCGCGTACGAGGAGTTCGACACCGGGAAGGCGGGCGAGCGCTCCATGGCGTTCGAGGCGCTCGACCAGCTGGCCATGGAGCACCTGCTCGGCGTCCGCTGACGGCCGCTGCCCCACGGGCACGGGAACATGGAGAAGGGCCGCACCCCAGCCGGACATGACGGCTGGGGTGCGGCCCTTCGCGGCCTCGCGGCCCGTCCGCCTACTTGCGGATCAGGTTGCGCAGGACGTACTGCATGATGCCGCCGTTGCGGTAGTAGTCCGCCTCACCGGGGGTGTCGATGCGGACGACCGCGTCGAACTCCACACCGGTGTCGGTGGTGACCTTGACCGTGCGGGGCGTGGTGCCGTTGTTCAGCTCGGTCACGCCGGTGAAGGAGAAGGTCTCCTGGCCGGTCAGGCCGAGCGACTCGGCGGTCTTGCCCTCCGGGAACTGCAGCGGCAGGACGCCCATGCCGATGAGGTTCGAGCGGTGGATGCGCTCGTACGACTCGGCGATGACGGTCTTCACGCCGAGCAGCGCGGTGCCCTTGGCCGCCCAGTCGCGGGACGACCCGGAGCCGTACTCCTTGCCGGCCAGGACGGTCAGCGGGATGCCGGCGGCCTGGTAGTTCTGCGAGGCGTCGTAGATGAACGACACCGGCCCGTCCGCCTGGGTGAAGTCGCGGGTGTAGCCGCCCTCGGTGCCCGGCGCGATCTGGTTGCGCAGCCGGATGTTGGCGAAGGTGCCGCGGATCATGACCTCGTGGTTACCGCGGCGCGAGCCGTAGGAGTTGAAGTCGCGGCGCTCGACGCCGTGCTCCGTGAGGTACTTGCCGGCCGGGGTGTCGGCCTTGATCGCGCTGGCCGGGGAGATGTGGTCGGTGGTGACCGAGTCGCCCAGCTTGGCGAGGACCCGGGCCCCGGTGATGTCCTCGACCGGGGTGGTCTCCATCGTCATGCCCTCGAAGTACGGGGGCTTACGGACGTAGGTGGACTCGGGGTCCCACTCGAAGGTGTTGCCGGTCGGGATCGACAGGGCCTGCCACTGGGCGTCGCCCGCGAAGACGTCGAGGTAGGACTTGTTGAACATGTCCTCGCCGATGGTGTTCGCCACGACGTCGTTGACCTCGGCCTCGGTGGGCCAGATGTCCGCGAGGAAGACCGGCTTGCCGTCCTGGTCGGTGCCCAGCGAGTCCTTGGTGATGTCCACCTTCATGGAGCCCGCGATGGCGTACGCGACGACCAGCGGCGGCGACGCCAGGTAGTTCATCTTGACGTCGGGGTTGATGCGCCCCTCGAAGTTGCGGTTGCCCGAGAGCACCGACGTCACGGCCAGGTCGTGCTCGTTGACGGCCTTCGAGACCTCATCGGGCAGCGGGCCCGAGTTGCCGATGCAGGTGGTGCAGCCGTAGCCGACGAGGTTGAAGCCGACCTTGTCGAGGTACGGGGTGAGCCCGGCCTTGTCGAAGTAGTCGGTGACGACCTTGGAGCCGGGCGCGAGGGTGGTCTTGACCCAGGGCTTGCGGGTCAGGCCCTTCTCCACGGCCTTCTTCGCGACGAGCGCGGCGGCGACCATGACGTACGGGTTCGAGGTGTTGGTGCAGGAGGTGATCGCGGCGACGGTGACGGCGCCGTGGTCGATCTCGTACGTCGAACCGTCGGGGGCCGTGACCGTGGTCGGGCGGCTCGGCACACCGTTGTGGGTGGCCGGGGCGTCGGAGGCCGGGAAGGACTCCTTGCCCGCCTCCTCGTCGGTGGAGACGTAGTTGCGGACGTCCTGCGCGAACTGCGCCTTGGCGTTGGCGAGGACGATGCGGTCCTGCGGGCGCTTCGGGCCGGCGATGGAGGGGACGACCGTGGCCAGGTCGAGCTCCAGCTTCTCGGAGAAGTCGGGCTCGGCGGCCGGGTCGAGCCAGAGGCCCTGCTCCTTGGAGTACGCCTCGACGAGCGCGACCTGCTTCTCGTCACGGCCGGTCAGCCGCAGGTAGTTCAGCGTCTCGGCGTCGATCGGGAAGATCGCTGCGGTGGAGCCGAACTCCGGCGACATGTTGCCGATGGTGGCGCGGTTGGCGAGCGAGGTGGCGGCGACGCCCTCACCGTAGAACTCGACGAACTTGCCGACGACGCCGTGCTTGCGCAGCATCTCGGTGATCGTGAGGACCAGGTCGGTGGCGGTGGTGCCGGGGTTCAGCTCGCCGGTCAGCTTGAAGCCGACCACGCGCGGGATGAGCATCGAGACCGGCTGGCCGAGCATCGCGGCCTCGGCCTCGATACCGCCGACGCCCCAGCCCAGCACACCCAGGCCGTTGACCATGGTGGTGTGCGAGTCGGTGCCGACGAGGGTGTCGGGGTACGCCTGGCCGTTGCGGACCATGACGGTGCGGGCCAGGTGCTCGATGTTCACCTGGTGGACGATGCCGGTGCCCGGGGGGACGACCTTGAACTCGTCGAAGGCGGTCTGGCCCCAGCGGAGGAACTGGTAGCGCTCCTTGTTGCGGCCGTACTCCAGCTCGACGTTCTGCGCGAAGGAGTCCGACGTACCGAACTTGTCGGCGATGACGGAGTGGTCGATGACCAGCTCGGCGGGGGCGAGCGGGTTGATCTGCGCCGCGTCACCGCCGAGCTCCTTGACGGCCTCGCGCATGGTGGCGAGGTCGACGACACAGGGCACACCGGTGAAGTCCTGCATGATCACGCGAGCCGGCGTGAACTGGATCTCCTGGCTCGGCTGGGCCTGCGAGTCCCAGCCGCCGAGCGCCCGGATGTGGTCGGCGGTGATGTTCGCGCCGTCCTCGGTACGCAGCAGGTTCTCCAGCAGGACCTTCAGGCTGTAAGGGAGGCGCGCGGAGCCCTCGACCTTGTCCAGCTTGAAGATCTCGTACGACTCGTCGCCCACGCGCAGCGTGCTGCGGGCGTCGAAGCTGTTCGCCGACACGACAGTCTCCTTCATCAAAGTGCGCGTTCTAGCGCGCCGCGCCTCGTTTGCGGCCGGCGCCGCGTGGTGCCGCCTACGGCTGCTCGGCCATCCGCTACAGTGAGGATTAGTTAGGTAACCCTTACCGAGTGACGGCCGCGGTGCGCCTCGGCAGATATCTCGATGTCGAGATAACTCTAGTACACGTCCGCGCGGAGGTCATGCGGGGACCGCCCCGCCACCGCCGGACGCGCGCCCCGGGCGGCGCTCAGTGCTGCCCGTCACACGCCACAGCCGCGACGCCTCTCCTCAGGACTCCCCTACCCGCCCCGGCGCGGCGGGAACTCCACCGCGCGCCCCACTCCGGGAACTCCGCTCCGCTCACCGACCCACCCGACCCACCGACCCACCGGGCGCGGGACGGCCCGCCCCGCCCGCCATCACTCCAATGGCCCACCCGGAAGAGTCGGCATCTCATATGTGAGATAGCGTCTGGCGCATGGCAGATGACTACCTCGTACGCATCGGCAAGCTCATCCGTGACGCCCGTCAGCACCGGGGCTGGACACAGACTCAGCTGGCCGATGCGCTCGCCACAAGCCAGAGCGCCGTGAACCGCATCGAGCGCGGAAACCAGAACATCAGCCTTGAGATGATCGCCAGGATCGGCGAGGCTCTCGACAGCGAGATCGTCTCGCTGGGCTATGCGGGACCGATGCATCTGCGGGTGGTCGGCGGCCGCCGGCTCTCCGGCGCGATCGACGTCAAGACGAGCAAGAACGCCTGTGTGGCGCTGCTCTGCGGCTCGTTGCTCAACAAGGGGCGGACGGTGCTGCGCAGAGTCGCACGTATCGAGGAGGTGTACCGGCTCCTGGAGGTGCTCAACTCCATCGGTGTGCGCACCCGTTGGATCAACGACGGCAAGGACCTGGAGATCGCCCCTGGCGCCGACGTGGACATGGCCGCCATCGACGCGTCGGCCGCGCGCCGCACCCGCTCGATCATCATGTTCCTCGGCCCGCTGCTGCACCGCCTGGACAACTTCAAGCTGCCGTACGCGGGCGGCTGCGACCTGGGCACCCGCACCATCGAGCCCCACATGATCGCGCTGCGCCGCTTCGGGCTCGACATCACCGCGACGGAGGGGCTCTACCACGCACAGGTCGAGCGCGGCGCCGCCCCCGACCGCCCGATCGTACTGACCGAGCGGGGCGACACGGTCACCGAGAACGCACTGCTCGCGGCGGCCCGCAGCGACGGTGTGACCGTCATCCGCAACGCGTCATCCAACTACATGGTCCAGGACCTGTGCTTCTTCCTGGAGGCCCTGGGCGTACGGGTGGACGGCGTGGGCACGACGACGCTGACCGTGCACGGGGTGCCGGACATCGACGTGGACGTCGACTACTCCCCCTCCGAGGACCCGGTCGAGGCCATGAGCCTGCTGGCCGCGGCCGTGGTGACGGAGTCGGAGCTGACGATCCGCCGGGTCCCGGTCGAGTTCATGGAGATCGAGCTGGCGGTCCTGGAGGAGATGGGCCTCGACCACGACCGCAGCGCCGAGTACGCGGCCGACAACGGCCGGACCCGGCTGGTGGACCTGACCGTGCGGCCCTCCAAGCTCGAAGCCCCGATCGACAAGATCCACCCGATGCCCTTCCCCGGGCTGAACATCGACAACGTGCCGTTCTTCGCGGCCATCGCGGCGGTCGCACAGGGCCAGACCCTGATCCACGACTGGGTCTACGACAACCGCGCGATCTATCTGACGGACCTCAACCGGCTGGGCGGCAGGCTGCAACTCCTGGACCCGCACCGGGTGTTGGTGGAGGGACCGACCAGGTGGCGCGCGGCCGAGATGATGTGTCCGCCCGCGCTGCGGCCGGCGGTCGTGGTGCTGCTGGGGATGATGGCCGCCGAGGGCACGTCGGTGCTGCGCAATGTGTATGTCATCAACCGCGGCTACGAGGAACTGGCCGAGCGGCTCAACTCGGTGGGCGCGCAGATCGAGATCTTCCGGGACATCTGAAAGCCTGCAAAAAATGGCACCGTCACACCCCTACTGACCTGCACAAATGCGAGTCGAGGCGGGGTGTGACGGAGTCCCTGGGACTTTTCTGGGACTTTGACCAGGAGCGACGGCTCACGAACACCCGCCCTCTCCACATGATGAGTCATCGCGAAACATGTGGAACAAAAGCATGTGGAAGTTGGCGCAGGTCAGCGCCATGCGCGCGAGAATCCGGACGAATTACCCGTGTGCGTTGTGGGCGCTGCGGGCGTTACGTGCGCGAATCTGACGCACGCCGCTACCGATGTTGTCCATGATCCGGAAAGGTTCCGACACCCGATCTCCGGCGGATCGATCGGCTTCGCGTACACCGATTCTGGTGTCGGTTTGGGCTTCGTCACGAACCTCCGAGGCTTCCGGACCGATGACGCGCGGGCACCGGGAACTGGCAAACGCCGCCCGACTCTGCTTTGAAAGACCGGCCACCCGCCGATCCGGAATCCTCCGGCAGCTCGGGTCCGCCTGCACCCACAGCGGACGACCCCCAACGTTGCCACTCCATCGCCGGTACGGCGGCCAACCTCGTGGTCAAGCCATCCCATCCAGACAGCGGATGACGAGGCGGCCCCGCGCGCGGTCGAGGTCCCGTGTCCCGCCACCGCCAGCAAGGAGCACCATCAGCGCGGCCAGGGGCGCCCTGTAACCCGTTCGATGTCCTTGTTGAACTGCTGAAGGTCCTCGATGAAGCGATCCAGGCGCTCGGGGGTCCAGTCGGTGACCACTTCGGCGAGCCCGTCGACCACCTTCTCGCGGTCGGCCCTGAGTGCGCCGGTTCCCTTCTGGGTGATGCGGAACTTCCTGGCCACCCCGCCGTTGGGGTCGAGGGTCCGTTCGACGAGTCCGTCCCTGAGGAGGGCGGCCGTCTGCCGGTTGAACGTCGAGGCGGCGAGCCCGAAGGCGTCAACGAGGTCGGCGACCGACATGGGGCCCTGCACCTCGATCCGGCTGAGGAGCACGTAGGCGCTGCGCTCCAGGGCCTCACTGCCGTGCAGGCGGCGGGGTGAGGACATTTCCTGGTGCCGCGTAAGGATCAGGAGCTCCCGCTCGATCTGCTCCCCCGCTTGCTGGGAATCCATCTGGGGCACCTCCGGCTCTGTCATATACACATCCTCACCCTACGCCACAAGTGTGCACGATGCTTTTGGCGAGCATCATGCAACTTTTGTGCATGATGCTTTTTTTCTGTACGGTGCAACGCATGAATGCTTCTGCCTCCCCGGCTCGCACGGGAGCGATCGTCGCCTCGCTGTCTGCGGCCGGCATCGTGGCCTCTCTCATGGGGACGCTGGTCATCCCTCTCGTCGCACAGCTCCCGGAGCTGCTGGACACTTCCACCGCGAACGCATCGTGGGTTGTCACCGCACCTCTGCTCACCGGCGCGGTTGCCACTCCGGTGTTCGGACGCCTCGGTGACCTCTACGGCAAGCGGCGGATGCTGCTGATCTGTGTCGGCCTGCTCGTCGTGGGCTCGCTCGCGAGCGCTGTGTCGGACTCGCTGGTCCCCATGGTCATCGGGCGTGCGATCCAGGGCATCGGCATGGGAATCATCCCGCTCGGGATCAGCACCATGCGTGATGTCGTGCCACCGGAGCGCATGGGATCGTCGGTGGCTCTCATGAGCTCGTCTCTGGGCATCGGCGGTGCCTTCGGTCTGCCCCTTGCGGCCGGCGTCGCTCAGAACGCCGACTGGCACGCACTGTTCTGGGGCTCGGCCGCCATCAGCCTGCTCGTCGGGTTCGCGGTGATGCGCTTCGTTCCGGGTGTGCCCGCAGGGGGCGCGCGGGGCCGGTTCGACATACCCGGCACGATCGGTCTCACGGTCGGTCTCGTATCGCTGTTGCTCGCCGTCTCCAAGGGCGCCGAGTGGGGCTGGACGAGCGCTACCACCCTGGGTCTCTTCGCTGCCGCCGTGATCGTCCTTCTGGCCTGGGGCTGGTTCGAGCTGCGGACCACTGATCCGCTGGTCGATCTGCGAGCCACCGCCCGGCGGCGGGTGCTGCTGACGAACCTGGCCTCGATCGTGATCGGCTTCGCCATGTTCGCCCAGAGCCTCGTGGCCCCCCAACTGCTCCAGCTGCCGAAGGAACTCGGCTACGGTCTGGGCCAGTCGATGCTCGCCGCCGGCCTGTGGATGGTTCCCACCGGACTGGTGATGATGGCGTTCTCCCCGCTCGGCGCGAAGCTGTCCGCCCGGTTCGGCCCCCGCACGTCGCTGCTGACCGGATCTCTGATCATGGCGATCGGCTACGGCCTCGCCCTGCCCCTCATGGGATCTGTCGCCGGGATCGTCGTCTTCAGCTGCGTCGTCAGTATCGGGGTGGCCTTCGCCTACGGAGCGATGCCCGCGATCATCATGGCGTCGGTCCCCGCTTCCAAGACCGCCTCGGCCAACGGCTTCAACGCACTGATGCGTTCCATCGGACTCTCCGTATCCAGCGCGGTCATCGGTGTCCTCCTGGCCCAGATGAGCAATGACATCGGGGGCTTCACGATCCCGACGGAGAACGGCTTCCGGGTCGCCGCCGTCGTCGGCGGGGCCGCTGCCCTCGCCGCAGCACTCCTCACCTTGGCCATCCCCCGCGCCACAGCACCCCTCCCCGCCCCCGACGCCCCGCAGCCCGGCACGTCCGACGCGGCCTCCGCGCCGGAAGCTGGCCAGCTCTCAACCTCGACGCCGCATGCCCCTCGGGGGTGACCACCCACGCCGGTGTGTCCGCGGGGTAGCACTCGTCCGGCCTCGGCCGACGACCCTGCGACCACGTGCCAGCCCATAGGACCCCGCACACGACGAACGAAGAACCCGAGGAGAAGGGCGAACAGGTATGCCGGAGAAAGACCATGCGACGGCCGGGAGCGTGCTGATCGTCGGCGCTTCCGCCGCCGGCCTCGCGACGGCAGAAGCCCTGCGGCGCAACGAATACCAGGGCGCTCTGACGCTACTGGACGCGGAACAGCACCCGCCCTACGACCGGCCGCCGCTGTCGAAGCAGGTCCTGAAGGGAGACTGGGAGCCCTCTCGGGCGCATCTGCGCACCGATGAGCAGCTCGCCGCCTTGGACGCCGAGTTCGTCGCGGGCGATGCCGCCGCCTCCTTCGACTCGGCGGCCCGGACCGTCACGACACGCACAGGCCGTCAGCTGCGCGCCGATCACGTGGTGATTGCCACCGGTCTGCACCCGAGGACCCTGCCCGGCCAGGACACTCTGGCCGGAGCGCACGTCCTGCGGTCCATGGACGACGCGCTGCGGCTGCGTCGTGATCTGCTCGGCGCCGAACGGCTGGTGGTCGTCGGCGCCGGCGTGCTCGGCACCGAGGTTGCAGCCAGCGCGCGCACCCTGGGACTGGACGTCACCATCGTCGCACCGGCCACGACACTGCTGGGGGACCAGGTCGGCGACATGGTCGGCGGCCTCCTCACCCAGCTGCACACGGAACAGGGTGTGCGCATGCGTCTCGGCGTCGCGGTCGATCGCCTCACCGGTGAGGACGGTCAGGTCACCGGCGTCCGGCTGTCCAGCGGTGAGGTCCTTCCCGCGAGCGTGGTCGTGATCGCCGTCGGCGCGCGCCCGGCGACCGGCTGGCTCACAGGTAGCGGCCTGACGCTCGGCGACGGCATCGAATGCGATGCACACTGCCGCGCTGCCCCCGGAACCTGGGTCGTAGGAGACGTCGCGTCGTGGTACGACGTGCGGCTCGGCCGGCGGCTGCGCCTGGAGAACCGCACCAACGCCACCGAGCAGGCTCAGACGGTTGCCGCGAACATCCTGGGAGCAACCCGCCCCTACACGCCGGTCCCCTACTTCTGGACCGACCAGTACGCGGCGAAGATCCAGGTCCACGGGCTCCCTTCCCCGCTCGATGACGTGACCGTCGTCGAAGGAGACGTCGAGGAGCGCCGGTTCGCCGCGCTGTACAGCCAAGGCGGCCGGGCCACTGCCGTCCTCGGCTGGAACATGCCCAAGCAGGCCCGCCTGCTGCGCCAGCAACACCTCACGGGTCCGCCCGGCGCTGACTCTGCCCGCTCCGTGTGAACCCCACAAGCCATACCGGGTGACAAGGCCCGGTCCCCGAGCGAAGGGAGAACTGCCCACGACCCCGGACCAGTACCGCCTCACAGAGGTACCTGCCGGACGAAAGCCCCACATTTCCGAGGGAGATTACTTATGAGTCAGAGCCAAGAGACCGTGCACTACCCGCTGCCCCAGACGGGTGCCCTGGACGCCCCCGCTGATTGGCAGCGACTGCGCAGCCAGTGCCCGGTGGCCTCGGTCCAACTGCCCAGCGGCGACGAGGCAACTCTGCTCACGCGCCACGAAGACATCAAGACACTGCTTTCCGACCCGCGCTTCGCCCGGCCGACCGCGCAGGACGGCGCGGCCCGCCTCGCACCGGATGGTGGGGGCGGAGCCGTCGCCTCCAGCAGCGCCGACGCGCTCTCCCTTCCCGCGAAGGGCGAGCCGCACCAGCAGTGGCGTCGCCAGGTCAGCAAGTGGTTCACCGCCAAGCGCATGACGGCTCTTCGCCCCGGCATGACGGCTACGGCCGAACGGCTCGTCGACGACATGGTCGCCCTCGGCGCGCCCGCCGACCTCAAGGCGCACGTCGGCTTCCTCCTGCCCGTCTACGTCATCTGCGACATGCTCGGCGTGCCCGCACAGGACCGTGACCGCTTCTCCCACTGGTCCGACGCGCTGCTGAGCCTCACTCGCTTCACCAAGGAGGAGACGGATCGGGCCCAGATCGAGTTCGTCCAGTACATGTCCGGTCACATCGAGTCCAAGCGCGAGAACCCGACCGACGACCTGATCAGCACGCTCATCCGGGACTCCGCGGATGGCCAGGGACTCTCCGACTCGGAGCTGCTGGCAACCGCCTTGGGCCTCCTGATCGCAGGGCACGAGACCACCGCCAACATGATCGGCAAGATGGTCGGCATGCTCCTGGCCGACCGCAGCCGGTGGGAGCAGCTCCTCGCCGATCCCTCTCTCGTGCGCACCGCCGTCGAAGAGGCACTCCGCTTCGACACCAACCTCGGCTTCGGCCTGCGTCGCTACATCAGCGAAGACACCGAGATCGGCGGCCAGACGGTACCCGGCGGCACCACCGTGATCTGCAGCATGCCCGCCGCCAACCGCGACGAAGACGTCTTCGACAACGCCGAGGAGATGGATCTGGACCGCAGCCCCAACCCTCACCTCATCTTCGGTGCCGGACCCCACTCGTGCCTCGGCCAGGCATTGGCCCGCACCGAACTCCAGGTGGTGTTGGAAGTCCTGCTGCGCAAGCTGCCCACCCTCGAACTGGCGGTCCCCGTAGAGGAACTGCAGCGAGTGGAAGGGCTGTTGGTCGGCGGGCTGCGCACTGTCCCCGTTCGCTGGTGATCCCACCCCAGCCCCCGAGCACAGCCGCCGCCCAGCGGCCCACACAACCCCCCACCGTCCCGATGAAGGGAGAGTCCGTATGAACGTCACCGTCGATGAAGACAAGTGCTGCGGCGCCGGCCAGTGCGTCCTGATCGCCCCAGAGGTGTTCGACCAACGCGACGACGACGGCATCGTCGTCCTGCTCGAAGCCGCGCCCCCGCAGGATCAGTACACCGCAGTCCGTGAAGCTGCCGCGGTCTGCCCGGCCGCCGCTATCGAGCTCACGCCGGCCCGGTAGCCCGGCGGTGGCCGGCCCGGAAACAGCACCGGGCCGGCCACCGCACAGGAACGAAGCTCCCTGCCAAGGGCGCCGAACACAGCTAGGAGAAGGACATGAGTGACCGTCTGAGTGGCAAAGTGGCCATTGTGACCGGTGGCGGCAACGGTGTCGGGAAGGCATGCGCGCTGGCCCTGGCCGCAGAGGGCGCACGGGTCGTAGTCAACGACCTGGGCACAACCGCAGCAGGCGGTGGAAGGAGCTCCGAAGCCGCAGACGCGACCGTCGCCGAGATCCTGGCGGCGGGCGGCCAGGCGGTGGCCAACTACGACTCCGTGGCCGAAGCCCAGGGATGCGCCAACCTGGTCGCGCTCGCCGAGAAGACCTTCGGCCCGGTCGACATCGTCCTCGCCATCGCGGGCGCTGTGCTCCCTGGCCAGATCGACATCACCGATGAGCAGTACAACAAGCTGATGGACCTGTTCCTCGGTCAGAAGTTCTGGCTCTCGCGCCTGACCGTGCCGGGCATGGTCGAACGCGGTTGGGGCCGGATCGTCGTGACCGCTTCCGAGGGTGCACGTGGCGGCGTGGGCAACCCCGTCTTCGCCGCGGCCATGGGCGGCACCGTTTCCTTCATCAAGGGGCTGGCCACAGAGCTCAAGGGCACCGGCGTGACCGCGAACACTCTGGCGCCGGGAGCCTCCACCCGCACCTACGAGCTGGCCCTTCCGGGGCTTGAGCAGGCCCACGCGGAAGGCCGTCTCTCCGACGAGATGTTCGCTGCGGCGAAGAAGGGCCCCGGCCCGGTCGAGCACGTGCCGCCGATCGTCACCTGGCTCTGCACGGATGCGGCGTCCGACGTCAGCGGCCGCGTCTTCCACTCCGGTGGCGGGAAGATCAGCGTGTGGTCCGACTACGAAGACCTCAACACCATCTCGAAGGGCGACCCCTACGAGAACCCGCCGTACACCCTCGACGAGTTGGACGACCTCGTCCCCGGCCAGGTCCTGCGCTAAACGACCTGAAGGCCCACCACACCCTCTCAACCCGGGGCGTCAGAAGGAAGGCAGCCGTCGCACTGGACCAGTGCGGCGGCTGCCTCAGTGCATTGGGGCGTGGCCGGCAGCACCACCTCGTCGGCACAGGCTGCAGACAACGTGCCTGCCGCGCCGTGACATCAAGACACTCCAGCCTCCAAACCCGCGGGGACCACGTCGAGTCGCCCCCAACTGCCGTCCTCGCTCACGAGGAGATCACCTCCCGGAGTGCGCAGGAGCCGGCCGCGGCGATGTCGACGGCGTACGCTCATCGTCGCTACGCGGGCGCCGAAGCGAGCGTTCTACGCCGCTGACGCACCGCGTGACGCGAGGAAGCAAGCTCTGGTCCAACGTCACGCGCCGAAGCGGAGCTTGCCTGTGTCCTATCCATCAAGCCCGGCATCCCTGTGACCGGAGAGGTGTCGTCTCCCGGGGGTTCCGGGGGTGACCAGTCCGCTCTCGTAGGCGATGACAACGAGGCGGGCCCTGCTGGTTGCCCCGAGCTTCCGCAGAATGCTGTTCACGTGTGACTTGACCGTGAGCGGGCTGATGCGGAGGAGTTGGGCCAGGGATTCGTTGTCCGGCTGGGTGGGGATAAGCGCGAGAATCTCGCGTTCTCGGGCCGATAGCCGATCCACTATGGGGAGCGGGGAGAGCGGAGGCGCCGCGTCGAATGTCGTTGGCGGGCTGATGACCACGCCGCCCCTGCTCACCAGGTCCACTCCCGTCACGAATTGGTGCGTATCCATTTCATGGCTCAGGATCCCGGTGACACCATCGCGCAGATATGACGCGATCTCCCCTACCGGTACGGTGCCGATGAACGCGAGCCGGGTCAGGGTCGCGGCTTGGCGCAGGACCATTCGCGGCGGAGCGAGGACGGCAGGCGGCAGGGTTCGCTTATCGATGAGCAGCAGGTCAGGGCGGGAGCACAGAACCTCATTGAGCGCCTCGGCGAGAGTGGCAGTGTGCCCCAGCATCGTCAGGGTCCTGGACCGATTGATGATGTGCTCGTAGGCATTGCGTTCAAGGGTGGGGCCGCCTGCGAGGAATACCCCCTGCATCTGTTGTCCTTCTGCGTGGTGCCTTGCTCCGGTGGGCTCCGGGGGATCGTGCCGCGTGGGCCCTGACCGGCTCAGTTCTTGGATGCGAGGCGAAAGGTGCGCTCATGCGTTGCCGGTTTGCACTGCACACCGCTTAACGTTGGGGCCGAGCTGCGGCTCTTCCGGGCCGCTGCTGCCAGGGTGGGGCGGCTTTGTGTCAGCGCGTTGTGAGACATGAACCTGATCAGGTATGCGGGCCGGCAGCGATAGCCGGCGCCTGAGCCGCGGATGTGCGGCACTCGACTTGAGTGCCGCACCTCCGGGTCTCGGTTCAGTGCTGGTTGCTGTACTGCGGCGTCTCGATACCGTCCTGGTGGACCACTGCGGGGGCTTGCTTCACGAGCTTCTCCCCTTCGATGTCGACGTTGGGCAGGATGCGGTCGATCCAGCCCGGCAGGGACCAGGCTCGCTTGCCCAGGAGGGCGAGGGCGGCGGGAATGATCGTCATGCGGACGACGAAGGCATCGAGGGCCACGGCGATCGCCAGGCCGAAGCCCATGGACTTGAGCATGGCGTCGTGGTTGCCGACGAAGCCGGCGAACACGGAGATCATGATCAGTGCTGCGGCTGTGACGACCTTCGCGCTGTGCCTGAAGCCGGTCTCCACCGCTGTACGGGCATCGGCGCCGTGCACGTACGCCTCCCGCATACGGGTCACGAGGAACACCTGGTAGTCCATGGCCAGCCCGAACACGATGCCCACCATGAGGATCGGCATCAGACTCATGATCGGGCCGGTCTGGTCGAGACCGACCAGGTCCTTGAGCCAGCCCCACTGGAAGACCGCGACGAGGGCGCCGAGGGAGGCCAGTACGGACAGCAGGAAGCCGAGCGCTGCCTTGAGCGGCACCAGAAGCGAGCGGAAGACCAAGGTCAGCACGAGGAAGGCAAGGCCGACGACGAGCGCCAGGTAGGGAGCGATCGCCGCGCTGAACTTGTCGGAGATGTCGATGTTGAGCGCGGTGGTGCCGGTGACCATGGAGCGCACGCCGCCGGCCGACTCGGTCTCGGCGGCAAGTGAGCGGATGTCTCCCACGAGGTCCTTGGTGGCATCCGTGATGGGTCCGCTCTTCGGAATGACTGTGATGATCGCGGTGTCGCCGGTCTCGTTGAACACGGCCGGTGTGACGGCTGCGACGTCCGGCAGGTGGGTGATGGCCTTGCCCAGGTCGGTGGCTCCGCTGCGGGCGGACTCGGGGCTCTTGCTGTCGACCGTCACGGTCAGCGGGCCGTTGAACCCGGGGCCGAAGGACTCGGCCAGCATGTCGTACGCCTTGCGCTGCGTCGAGGAGGCGGCCTTGGAGCCGTCGTCCGGGAGTCCGAGCTTCAGCTGGGTCGCGGGCAGGGCAACGACACCGAGGGCCAGTACGGCGAGCACGAGGACCTTCGCAGGCTTGCGCAGAACGTAGGCGATCCAGCGCTGGCCGATCGTGGCCTTCGTCGACACCTGCTTGCGGCCGGTCTGCTTGCGCGCCCTCCCCAGGACCCGCTCGCCGGCGAATCCGAGCAGCGCGGGCACGAGGGTCACGGCGACGAGTACGGCGACGATGACGGCGCCCGCGGCGGAGAGTCCCATCGCGGTGAGGATGGGCAGGTTGACCACGGCCAGCCCCGCCAGGGCGATGATGACCGTCAGCCCGGCGAAGACGACAGCGGAACCGGCCGTTCCGTTGGCGCGCGCCGCTGCTTCCTTGGCGTCGTACCCGTCGGCTCGTTCGGAGCGGTACCGGGAGACGATGAACAGGGCGTAGTCGATACCGACGGCGATGCCGAGCATTGTTGCCAGGGCTGACGCGTTGCTGTTGAGATCGAAGGTCGCGCTGAGTGCGGTGATCGCGGTCATGCTCACGCCGACGCCGACGATGGCGGTCAGCAGGGGCAGGCCGGCGGCGATCAGGGAGCCAAAGGTGATCACAAGGATGAGAGCCGCGAGGGCGAAGCCGATGGCTTCTGCGGAGTGGCCCTCCTCGGGGGGCGCGAGGGCGCTGCCGGACGCCTCGACCGTCAGCCCCTGGTCACGGCCCGCGTCGAGAGCGTCGTCGATGCCGGTGTGATCGGCATCGGTGAGATCGGCGTCGGCAACGGTGTACGTGGCCTGGGCGTAAGCGGTGGTGCCGTCCGCGCTGACCGTCTTGGCGGCGAACGGGTCACTGACCTGGCCGACGCGCGACGAGGAGTCCTTGAGGTCCTTGAGGGTGGCTTCGACCGCTGCCCGGTTGTCGGCGCTGCTGATCTTCTCGCCGTCCGGGGCCCTCATCACCACACGAGCCGTGGCACCGTCGGCGTTGGCCGCGGGGAACTTGTCACCGAGCAGGTCGAAGGCACGCTGCGACTCCGTGCCGGGCAGTGTGATGCTCGAGTTCGCGGCGCCCGTGCTGTTCGCAGCCCCGGCGCCGAGGGCGCCGAGGATTACTGCCCACAGGAGCACGACCAGCCAACGCCGCCTGAAGGCGAATTGGCCGATCCTGTGCAAGAAAGTAGCCATGGGGTGTGAGACTCCGAGAGGGTGGATGAGGGAAAGCACCGCAGACACGGTGCGCAGGAGATACGAGTCGGCCCTGTGGGGCGGCGATGCTTTCGTCGCGGTGCCGTCCGATGGGCCGTCTGCTCTGGGCGATCAGGTTTGGCGGCGCGGATCGAGTGCAACTACCACCTGTGTGGAACCGGGCGCGGCCGACTCCTACGCGCATCACTCATTGCTGACAAATTCCGTTTTTGCAGTTTCAAGGTCAAGAGAGGTGCCGCGGCCCGCGCCCCAGGTACAGGCAGCACGGGCCGCAGCGTGCACCGGCCCCGTCCCCACGGGCGGCGGTGCACATCGCCCGAACCTGTCGCCGCGCGTGACAGGACGGACACCCAGCGGCGCTGCCTTCCGTGCAGGCAACTAAGTCCCCTTCGCTGCTGAGCGGGCACCGTCAGTGGTGACCGGTGCAAAGACCGGCGGCCAGCCTCGGGGGAAGGACCGGCCGCCGACAACATCCATGGTGGCCTGCTCGGACGTCCCGTTCTGTCAGCCAGAAGTACTGTCCGGGAATCGGTCTGTCGGCCATTCGGCCGACACGGCAAGGCGCACCAGTCCATACGCTAAGGGTGTGGATTGGGACCTTCCGTTTACGCCGACCGTCAGACGTCTCATCATCGTCTTCGGACTGCTCGCATTCGCCATGACATGGCTGGCGGACATCGCGATGCTGCTGACCAGCCCGGACCCGTGGGATCCAGCCACCAACTGGGTCCCTGTTCTGATCACTGGCCCCGCCACCGTGTTCGCGGTCTCCGAGACCCGCTTCTCGCCGCCCTTTCTGCGACGCGTCTGGTTGATCGTCGCGATGTCGGTGACGCTCTCCTTCGTCAGCATCGCAGTTCCTCAGGACGGGCCGTCGTGGGGAACGCTCGAGAGCGCCGGACTGCTCGCTCTGATCCTTCGCACCACAGCCCAGACACGGCGCACGACCACAGCAGCCACCTCAGCCGCGGCCCTGAGCTTCGCCGTCCTGATACTTCCCGCCCGCACCGGATCCTGGTCGACGATCGTGGCCGGCGGCTACATTCTGACGATCGCGCTCGCCATCACCGTCACTCTCGGCTGCGCTGTCCGAGCCCTTGAAGCCCGCCGCCGGCGCAACATCAGCGATGTCCGCCAGGCTGAGCGCCTGGCCCTCGCCCGTGATCTTCACGACCTGATCGCTCATCACATGACAGGCATCATCGTCCAGGCCCACGCGGCGTCGGCCATCTATCCGACCGCGCCCGACAAAGTCGCACCGATCCTGCAGAACATCGCCCAGGCCGGCACGGAGACTCTTGAATCCATGCGCCGCCTGGTTCGCGTACTGCGCGAGGACGACCACACAGCGCTGCGCCCGGGCGACCTGCTGACGGAACTGTCCGAACTCACAGCAAGCTACTCGGCACCTGCGTCCGACGACGATTCCTCCGCCGCCGCTCGGCTGGAGGCGACCGCTGCCGCAAGGACAACCCGCCTGAGTCCAGAAGTAGAGGTCTCCGCCTACCGCGCCGTGCAGGAGGCGCTCACCAATATCCGACGACACGCGCCCGGAGCCCAGGCCAGTGTGCGTCTCGATGCCGATGACACGTGGCTGTGGGTCACCGTTACGAACACCCCTACGGCCAAGCGGGCACAGTCTCCCGCCGGCGGGCACGGCGGCTTCGGCCTGATCGGGTTGCGCGAACGGATCGAGGCACTCGACGGTGTTCTCCGAACCGGCCCGCTGCCCGGGGGCGGATGGGAGGTCAAAGCCGGCTTCCCATTGCACTGACCCGCTCGGGGCGGAACCCGTTCAGCCCGTCGTGCGGGTCTCTTGCAGTTGCACCGCCACGCCCTTCCAGAGCCCGACGAAGGCCCGAGGACTCAGCGGTGGGGTCGCGCTTCTCCGTGTTCCCATGCCCACGCCGCGATCTCCACCCGGTTGCGGGCCTCCAGCTTGACCTGGATACGTCCGAGGTAGGTTTTGACCGTCGACAGCGAAAGAAAGAGCTCGTCGCAGATCTCCTGGTTCGTACGACCGACAGCGATCAACCGGACGATGTCCAGTTCCCGGGCGCTCAGTCCGAATGCCGCAGGGCTGCCCGGTTCCGAACGTAGCTCCGCCTGCTCGAGTCTCTTCAGCAGCCGCACAGTCACAGCCGGGGACACCAGGGCATCTCCCCGGGCCGCTGCCTGAACCGCCTCCACCAGCAAGGCCGGAGTCGCGTCCTTCAGGAGGAATCCGCACGCGCCGTTGCGCAGGGCAGTCCGCACGTAGTCGTCCTGGTCGAAAGTTGTGATCACGACGACGTTCAGCGGGTCAACCACCCCAGGGCCCGCCAGCTGCCGCGTCACCTCCAGCCCGTCCAGCCGCGGCATCCGGATGTCGACCAGCACCACCTTCGGACGCAGTCGGCGCGCCAGGTCCATGCACTCCACACCGTCGACCGCCTCGCCAACGACCTCGATGCCCGGCTGAGCATCGAGGATCATGCGGAAACCCGTGCGCACCAGCTCTTGATCATCGGCGATCACGACATCAATCTTCATTCGGGACACTCAACGTCTCTATCACGGCAGCTGCGGCCATATACACACGCCCATCTGCCCAGCCTTGTCGACAACGTGATGGCCGCCCTACCGAACCACCCCGGCGGGACCCCTCAGGGCCAGCAGATGGCGGGCGGGCGGCCCTGAACATCAGTTTCCTGGTCCCGCCAAAGGGCCTCGCCGTCATCGCCGCTGTGCGGCGACCACTCGCCTGCGGACCAGGGCTTCGTTGGGGGTCTCACTCCTGCTTCAATCGATCGAGCCACTCGGTCATCGTGGTGATTCCTTCGTTGAAGCCCTCCGAGTGCGGCTTGTCCAGGAATCCGTGACGCGCGCCAGGAACCAGGAAGGCGTCGAGCCGTACATCGGCGGACCGGAGATGCTCAGCGAAGGCGTCCCCCGAGGCGCGGAGAGCGTCGTGGTCCGCGTTCAGCATGAGCGTGGGGGGCAGGCCATGGACGTCGGCAGTGCCGGGGAACGCCCCGGGGTCGTTCCACACCGCCTCGGTGCCGGCGTAGTTGAGGGTCATACGTCGCGTCATTTCCGGTGCCACCCCAAGGCGGGCGATACCCCGAAGGCGAGACCGAAGAGACTGCGACATGGCCGGGAGCCGGGCGTGGAACAAGCCGTAGATGAGAACCAGTCCCGTCGGCGTGGCAGCCCCGCTGTCGCGAAGGCGGATCGCGGCCGAGGCCGCGAGACACGCACCGGCGCTCGCACCACCCAGGACGATCCCCCTGTCGGGGTGCCGAGCGGCCACGTCGAGGAAGACATCGGTGACATCGTCGACGGGCACCGGATAGCGGTACTCCGAGGGCTTCATCCGGAACCGGCCGATCAGGGGGAACCTCGGCACAAGGTGATAGTCGACAGTCGTCACGCGCCGTCCAGTGGCCGCGACCGCCATGGCCACCACGTGCGACTCCGCCATGTCGAGACTTCCTGCGCCGAATCCCCCTCCGTGTACCCACACGAAGGGGGCGGCAGAATTTCCGGCTGAAGGTACGTAGTCCCTCACCTGAACCCGCCCGTGGCGAGCGGTGACAGTTCGGTCATTCACTGTGACTTCAGTTGTCTCGGTGGTCATGGTTCGGCCTTTCAGCGGTCATCAGCTGAGCTGGGCGGAGAAGTGGCGGAACGCGCTCTGCCGCGTTACGGAGCGCTGTCGTGTGGCCGCCCGAGCCAGTTGTCCAGGCCGGCGATGATGACGTCGAGTTCGAAGTCAAGTCGGCCGGCCTCCATCACATGTAGGTCGGGAAGAATCCGGCGCAGTTCGGTCAGCTCCGTCTCCGGCGACTCGGCAAGGACGCGCAGAATCTCGGCCTGGCTGGGATGTTGCCCGAACTGATCGGACAGGAGTTGGGCGCGGGCTGCCTCATTGGCGACAGCGGTGACGAGGGACAGGGTCCGTCCGGCAGTCTCGTCGTCGAATCCGGCGTCAAGCAGGACCCTGACCATGCCCTCAGCCGGTTTGAGCAGCGCGCCGCCCGCGAGGTGCTTCACGTAGAGGCCCAGGCTCCGTTCTTGCAGCAGCGCATCCCGGCATCCTGCAGCGAACACTCGGATCGCTTCACGCCAGTCACCCCCCGGCACCACGAGATCCTTCAGTTGCGTCGCGAGTGCCTCGGCACCCAGGAGTGCCAGCAGCTCGTCGCGCCCCGAGACGTAGTAGCTGACAGCCTTACGGTCCACTCCCAAGGCGCTCGCGACCGCCTGCAAGGTGACTGCCCGCGGATCGAGCTGCGCAGCCGCGTCCAGGATCTTGCGACGGGTCAGGTCCGCGCGCTGGCCGGGCCCCCGCCGCCCCGCCCCTTGGGCGCGACGGGCGGCAGGAGGTCCCTCGGGGTCTGGGGACGGCGGGGTTTGTTGATCACTCACGCGGACGTTCCTACTCCTGGCGGTCGGCGTGGTCAGGGATATCGCAGCCCGAAACCCCACCGGTACGTCGGGTTGACGGTGTCGAAGGGGGCGTCGGAGTGGCTGGCTTCCACAGCGGCCATCGAAGAGGGGATGTCGAACGGAAGGTTCCCCTCGGGCTCCGCCTCGCCGAACAGCACCCTGACGAACGCATCATCGCATGCACCGAAGTTCGCGATCAGTGACGCCGCCACAGGTTCGATGTCGGCCAGGACGGCGGGACGGTCGAGGTATACGTCGATGATGGTGGGAACGGCCTCGCTGACGGCCCTGATGCGTTCCACTTCCTCCGCGGGGAAGGCGAGCGACCCGGCGTGGAAGAACCACTCGGGAGTGTTCGGCTCGCCCCTGGACTCCCACGGTGCCGCCAGCCGCAGGACTGCGACATCGGCTTCCTCGGGAGTGGTCACCACGTGGGCCCGGTCGCCTACCGCTTCGGCGGAGAGCCCTTCCAGGTAGAGGCGTGGGGTGCCCGACAGAGGAAGGTGCCCAGCGCCCTGCTCCGCGTTCTTGAGCAGGGTGTGCGCGGCCGCCTGCGCCGCCAAGCCCTCCTCGCGAGCCTCGGCCGTGCCTACGACGGCGTCGGCGAGAGAGGCGTCGACGAAGGGGTTCTCGAACAGGCCGAGCCGGAACTTTTCGCGCAACAGGCGACGCGCGGAGGCGTCAACGCGTGCCTCGCTGACCTTGCCGGCCTTCACCAGGCCGACCAGTACCTCGGGACGGCTCTCGCCGCCGAACTGGTCGACGCCCGCGTCCACGGATTTCAGGAGGCGCTCCTCGTAGCTGAGGTGCTCGACTCCCCAGCAGGTGTTGTTGAGGATGCCCCAGTCGCTGCAGACGATTCCGTCGTAGCCGAGCTTGTCCCGCAGCAGGTCGGTGACGATGGCCTTGTTGAAGCTGAAGCCGACCTCCTCGTACTCGGTGCCGATGGGCATGCCGTAGTAGGGCATCATCTGCGAGACTCCAGCGGCAATGACGGCCTTGAATGGTTCGAGGTGCAGGTCGAAGTGCCCTCCGGGGTAGACCTGTTCCCGGCCGTAGGGGAAGTGCGGGTCCTCGCCGTCCTTCTGCGGGCCGCCGCCGGGGAAGTGCTTGGCCATCGCGGACACCGAGTGCGGGCCTACCTGCTCGCCCTGCAGGCCGCGGACGTAGGCGACGCCGAGGCGCGACGTCAGGTCGGCGTCCGCTCCGAACGTGCCGCTTGCCCGGGCCCAGCGCGGCTCGGTGGCGAGGTCGATCTGGGGGTGCAGGGCGGTCCGGATGCCGACCGCGAGGTATTCCCTGCGGGTGGTGTCGGCGAAGCGCTCCACCAGCTCCGGCGAACCGATGGCTGCGAAGCCCAGTGGCTCAGGCCACTGTGAGAACGGCCCGGCCATCAGCGCGGTGAACGGATTGTTGGTGAAAGAGTTCCGCGGGTCGCTGGAGATGGTGACCGGGATGCCGAGGGGGTGGGCGAGTGATGCCTCCTGCACGGCGTTGTGCCAGTTCGCGAGTTCTCGGGCGGTGGGGACGAACAAGGTGCTGAAGTGGTTCATCCGCTTGTCGAGAGACGACTGGAGTGACGGTTTGCCGAACATGCCCGGCTCTTCGAGGCCGGACACGAAGGCCATCTCGTGGAACATCAGTCCGGCCTTGTCCTGCAGCGTCATACGGTCGAGCAGGTCCTCGACCCGCTGTTCGATGGGGAGGGCGGCGTCCTGGTAGGGGAAGCGGGGCTCGGTGGAACTCAAGGCTGTGTCCGTTCCTGTAGTCGTGCGGTTGTTCTACTTGGCGCGCTTGACGGGGAGAATGGCGAAAGCTGCGACGACGACCACCACCAGCGAGACGACCCACACCATGCTGTAGCCGGCGGTGATGGCGACGACCTGTCCGGCAGCCACGGGGCCGATTGCCTGGCCGAAATTGCCGGCGAGGTTGGCCATGCCGAGGTCGCGTCCAGCGGTCTTCTTGTCGGGAATGACGTCGATGAACAGAGCCTGATCAACGACGACGAAAGCGCCCAGGGCGATGCCTCCGATCACCGCTTGGACGAAGAGGCCGGGCACGGTGGCCCACACCAACGGCACCAGCATCGAGGCGGCCATGAGGATCGAGGCCCAGAAGACGAAGGGCTTGCGGCGCCCCATTCGGTCCGACCAGCGGCCGACCAGCACCATCGTGACGAGCATGCAGGGCAGACCGGCCAGCTGCAGCAGCGGAGCCGTCTTGGTCGCCTCGGTCAGGCTGAGCGACGGTTGCACATAGCTCTGCAGCATGTAGATCGAGAACGCGTGGGACACGGCGTAGCCGAACATCATCGCGATCTTGGCGATCCACACCCAGCGGAAGTCCGAGTCGCGCAACGGAGTCACGAACGCCTGGAAGAAGCCTCTCCAGTTGATCGGCTCGACCTGGAGGGCCATCGATGACCTGTCCCGCGCGAAGTACACGAATACCAGCGCACAGAAGAGGAGCATCAGGACGAACGGGTAGTAGGCGTCCAGTCCGAACTGGGTGAAGAGGACGCCACCGACGAGGGCGCCGGCGACACCCCCGAACATCGAGCCCAGCCCGGAGATCGCAGAAGCTGTGCCGATCTTCGACTCGTCGACCCTGTCGGCAACGGTCGTCAGGAGCGGTCCTTGACCGACGTTGATGACGAGCTGGCCGAAGCCCCAGCAGACCGCCACGAGGAGGATCGTCGACGACTGCCTCAACCCGATCAGCGCCAGGCCCCCGAGGACGGCCCCGGCCGCGATCCAGGGGGCACGGCGTCCCCAGGGGGATCGCATTCTGTCCGACAGCACCCCGGTGATCGGCTGTATGAACATGCTGACGAACAGGCCGATCGCGGTGATGACTGACAGGCCCTGGGCGCGTGCGGATTCGAATTTCTCCAGGACGCCAAGGAGACGCTCCTGCTCCCCTGTGGGGATCACAGCGCCGTCGTCCACCTGTGCCTTCAGATCGTTGAGCTGCTGAAGGTCGACGCCTGAGTCGGCGCCGGTGAAGAACTTGTCGAATTCGATGGCCTGCACGTGGTTCGGCAGGAGGATGCCGTTCACGGCACCCCACGTCATGAAGAAGCCCATCAGCCCGAGGGCGTAGAAGAGCAGGTATCGCTTGAAGGGTTTCCCCTCGGCCAACTTGGTCGAGGTGCCGGGCGCCGAGGCTTCACCGGCGGCGACCAGAGGGGTGGGATCCGGCGAGGTGCGTGGATCGCTCATGGTGCGGTCCTTCTTCTTGAGAGGATCTCAGGCCGCCGATCAGGGCGCCATTTCCCGCACGGGAATTATTCCCGTGCGGGAATAATGCGGGATGCGATCCGACACGGTCAAGGGATACACGGAGATGCCATGACGGCATGTGTCGAGGTCAACGCACGATTTTGCCAGCTGGACGGTGAGCTCGGAGCTGCTTGCTCCAGCACTCCCCACCCGCAGAGTGCGCCTGCGAGCGCTGGGCCGGGGGCTGCTTCCGGGGCGGCTGCGCCCGGAGAGGGCTCGCCGCCATCAGCCAGGGTGCGACCGGCGGAGCCCGGTCATCGGATGGGCGGAGACTGGTGCACACTCTCCGCCACAGGCAGCGAATCGGGCTGAAGCACGGCCAGTCGAATCTGAACGGGTTCGCATTCGTCGGCGGTGACGGTCACGGTGACCTCCCCAGCCCGGTGGCCCGCGCGGACGACCGCGAGAGCTCGCCCGTTGAACGTGCGGTGAGTGTCGCCGGCGAAGTCTTCTGTCGTGATGGGCTCTGCGCTACCCAGTCCGAGCAGCGTTCCGGCGCCCTCGACCTGCACCGTGACACTGCGATCGGCCAACGGCCGCAGCGTGCCGGCGTCATCGGTGAGCAGGATAGGGATGTAGGCGAGGTCCGCACCGTCGGCGAGGAGGCTGGTGCTTTCAGGGCGGAGGGCCAGGCGGAGCCCAGTGCCTGCGCTGCTGAGAGTTCGGCGGCCGATTTCGCTGCCGTCTTCGGCGTATGCGATCGCCGTCAACTGACCTGGCCGGTAAGGAAGAGTGAACGTGGAGAGGTAGTCCTCGCCCGCCCCCGAGGGTTCGGTTCCGACGGTCTGGCCGTTCAGTTGCAGTTCTACGCGGGCGGCATCGGCGTAGACCTCGACGGTGGCGGTTCGCCCCTCGCACCCTTCCCAGCTCCAGCTTGCGATGGAGTTGGTCGCCCGCCAGCCGGTGGACATGACCTTCTCGCCGGAGTGGTTCACCGGCTCCACAGCTATGTGGGGGCCTCGGGCGAGATGCCAGCCGATCTCGTCAAGGTACGACTGGGTCTGGCGGAACCCTGTGATGTCGATGACGGGCTCCCCGGCGAGGAGGGCCGGGTAGGGGTGGTAGATCGCACGCTTGGTCGTGCCGTACTGCTTGACGGCGATGCCGGCTTCGCCGATGTAGTCCCATCCCGTCCAGGCGAAGTCGCCGATCACGTGCGGAAGGGACTCGATCCTCTTCCAGATGGCCGCAGTGTGCGCCGCTCGGGTCTCACTGCCGACGATGACCCGCTGTGGGTGCAGTCTTCCGTCGAGTTCGTAGCGTCCGACCATGTAGTTGTAGCCCGCCACATCGACCTCCGCGAAGATCTCTCGGGTGCGTCTGTCGACCGCCGGAAGCCGGACGATGCGCTCAAGCATCCTGTCGAGGATGCCAAGGAGAAGGTTCAGGACGCGGATGAGGTTCTTGTTCGGATTCTCCTCGGTGTTCTGCGCCGCGGCGGCCTTCTTCGCAATCTTGGCGTCGTCCTGCGGCGCGATGAGGTTGAGAAAGCCGTTGACGCTGTTCGTGATCAGTCGGGTGGGGTCGAGCTCACGTGCCTTTTTCGCGATTTCGCGGTTGGCGGCGATCCCGCGCGGGGTGGCCGTCTCGGAGATCTCGTTTCCGATCGAGTACATGATCACGGAGGGGTGGTTGTAGGCGTTGGCGACGAGGGCTTCCAGGTCGCGTTCCCACCACTCTTCGAAGTGATGGCTGTAGTCGTGCTTGACCTTCGGGAGGAACCACGCGTCCGCCAGCTCGTCCATGACGAGAACGCCGTGCCGGTCACAGGCGCGCAGCAGTGCCCGTGACGCTGGGTTGTGGGCACTTCGGATCGCGTTGAATCCTGCTTCCTTCAGGATGCGGATCCGCCGCTCGTCCGCCGCGTCCAGCGAGTGCGCCCCGATCACGCCGTGGTCATGGTGGATCGCAGCTCCACGGAGCTTCACCGATACGCCGTTGATCCGCAGCCCCTTCTGCGCGTCGACGGCCAGCGTCCGGATACCGAACTCCTCCCGAGCCATGTCGATGACTTCGGCGTCCTGCATGATGCTGACTTCCGCATGGTGCAACTGCGGTGTCTCAGGAGACCAGAGCGCCGCATCGACGACCGATACCTCTTGCCGCAGCGTTCCCGTGGTGTGGGCGGGAACGGAGAGCTTGCCGGCAACAGGTGCAAGCGCCACTCCCTCCGGGTCGATGAGCCGCGCGACGACTGTCACGTTTCGCTCCACCGCCGAGGCGTTCACCACGGACGTCTCGATGATGACTGTCGCCGTCGATCCCGAGAGCTCTTGCGTTGCGATGCGCACGCCCGTCGGGGCGACATGGACGCGTTCACCGACCATCAGGTGCACGGGCCGATAGATGCCACTCCCCGTGTACCAGCGGCTGTTCGGCTCGTCCGAGTTGTCCGCGACCACCTCGATGGTGTTGTCGGCCCCGAACTCCAGAAATTCGTCCAGCGCGACGTGGAACAGCGCGTATCCCGATGGGCGTCCGCCGGCAAGCCTCCCGTTCACGTAGACCTTCGAACGCTGGTAGACACCTTCGAACTCGAGGATGACGCTGCGCTCACGCCAGCCTTCAGGGGCGGTGAACGTCTTCGAATACCGGTAGATGCCACCCGGATAGAAGCCGGTGTTGCCCCCGTTCTTGGTGTCGGGGTCACGCTCCTCGAAGAGCATGGCGTCGTACGGCAGGGTGACCGGGCCGACGGGCCGGTCTCGCGCTTCGGCACCCTCCTTTGCGACGTACCAGTCCTGGTTGAACGATTCGCGGAGCACGCGGCTTCCTTTCCTCGACCGGAATGACGCCCGATGGGACGATCCCGGCCCTCCCGAGATGCGGCACGACGGTGGAGAGAGGCTCGGCAGAGGTTTCTGAGGGGCGACCCCCGCAGCACCGGTCGCCCGACTACCCCTCGGGGTTGCCGGGCACAGGACCCTGGCAACTTGGCATCCGTCCTTCGGCCTGCACGCTGATCGAGCGACGTTTCCCGGGCGGGAAACTGTTTCCCGTCCGGGAAACGCTAGACTTCGACCAGGCGTACGTCAACGCTGCGTTTCGGAATGAAGGAGATCGCGTGACGCTTCCGGACCAGCCGAAGCCCGGCTCCAAGGGGCGGCGGCGCGGCGGCCCTCTCCGTATCGGTCGGCCACAGATCATCGCGGCTGCCAGGAACCTTGATCCGCGGAACGTCACGATGCAGGCCGTCGCGGACGAACTGGGCGTGGACCGCAAGGCACTGAACTACCACGTCACCGATCGCGAGGGCCTGCTCAGGCTCGTCGCAACTGACGCCTTCGAGACCCATTTCTCGCGCGTGGAGATCACGCCGGAGAGCTCGTGGCAAAACGCCATCCGGGCGTGGGCCGTCGGGGTGCGCGACAGCATGGTGGCCACAGGAATTCTGGCCCACTACTACCGCATCCAGGGAGAGGACCTCAGCGTTCTCCGGCCGGCGACGGTCGTCCTGGAACGGATGCTGGCGGGTGGTTTTGACGCGACAGCGGCAGGCCGAGGGCTCATCTTCGTCACGAACTTCGCAATGGGTGTTGGGCGCGACATCGTGCTGCACCAGCAGCCCGGTGGTCACCCACAGGCATCGGAACTCCGACGAGCGCTCGCCGCTCATGCGGATGAAGGCGGTTACGAGGCCCTTCGCGACCTCGCCCTGGCCGGGCTCAACGATCACGATGACGTCCAGGCCCAGTTCGATTTCGAAGTCGACATATTCATCCGAGGGATGGAACAGCGGCTACTTGACAGGGAGTGACGCCGGGGATCGTCGGGCCACCGGGAGGAGCGGTCCCGGTCATCGGCAGGCACCCTGAGCACGTCGCAGATGACGTAGACGGGTGTCCTACGGCGGCAACAACACGCCAGCAACCCGAGCTCGGTGCCCGGTCCAACGAACAGCGACAGGCCATGAACACCTTCCTGTGGCCCGCGAAGCACGCAGGCCGTGACGGGCGGAATCTGTCGCGCGCCCGCGCCGAAGGTGAAGCAGGACACGCAAGCAGTGCCAGCTCCGCCGAGCAACCCCTCCTGCAAGCGCAGACTCGCTATGTCGTCTCGCCCGGCACCAGCGCAGCCCAATCCTCATCCGGTGAGAACCCAGGTTCGTCGACAGCCGACGCACCCAGCGCCTCACGAAGTTCAGCGACGATCCGGCCGATCACCTGCCGCAAATCGATCCGCACGGTTGTCAGCCGCGGACTCCACAACTGCCCCACCTCGACGTCGTCGACGCCGACGACCACGATGTCCCCGGGCACCGACAGGCCGAGCTCGCGCACGGCAGCCATCACAGCAAGCGCGACATAATCGTTGTAACAGGCAACCGCCAAAGGGGCACGGCCCTTGATGGCCCCGAGTGCCTCGACTGCGCCGGCGAGCTCCAGCGGTATCGCCACCGAACCGGGGCGTCCCAGGCCACGCTTCTCGCAGGCAACGGTGAATGAATCGGCCCGTGGCAGTCCGTAGGGGACGGAGCGGTCATCCCTCAGCGTGGCGTAGTACATCTCGCGAGGGCCGCGAACAGTCAGTGCGCCAACCTGCAGCTCCGCCACCGTGTCGTCGAAACTCCTCCATTCCTGGTACGCGTCGGACGCGAGGTTTCGCGGAAGAACCAGTGCCCCGGCGGCCTCGAGGCGCATTCGGTCATCGGTACTGAGCACCGAGAAGTCCAGTACGGCGAGCGGACGCAACCGCATGAGTGAGGTTGTGGTGGCGGGGTCACGGCCCGCGAAGCGCACCACGACGTTCCCACCCAAAGCCGCCGTGGCCTCGGCAACCAGGTCTACCGCGTCCTGGAGACCGCTCCGGAAAGTCGTATCCGGCAAGAGAAAGACGATGGTGTCCCCGCGCCCGTTGGCGAGCGCACGGCCGGCCGGTGACGGCAGGTATTCGAGTGCTGCGGCGGCAGCGAGAACCTTGCGGCGGGTCTCCTCCGGGAACCGATCACCCTGGCCGTTGAGGACATGGCTGACCGTTGCCCGCGAGACCCCGGCGTGCCGCGCGACATCGCTGCTGGTCACTGGACGTCCTCTGGATCCCATCGTTGTCACGCACGCCATATTGGCATACCGCATTGACGCGCGTCACCGTGCGAGATCGGCTTCGTCGCCAGGTACAACTCAGAGCCAATCGGAGCCGTTGACGCGCGTCACCAACGACTGTACGTTCCAGTGACGCGCGTCACCGGCTTTTTGTTCCGCCCGCGACAGTGTTCGCCATCGCGGCCCGCTCTGCCGTGTCCATGTGATCAACGGTCCATGTCCGGCGGGTCCACACCTGCAGCGACCGTTCTCCTCCCCGCGCGATCGCCCGGTTCGCCTACCTGTTCCGCACACACCTCCGGCTCTGGAAAAGAGAATCCGAAATGTCTGACGGCAACACCTTCCGCAACCCTTCCCTCGCGCCTCGGGTACGAGCTGAACTCCTCCTGCGGGAGATGACCACCGAGGAGAAGGCGCAGCAGCTGACCTGCGTCATGCCGCAGGCCGTCCTCGGACCCGATGGACTGAAGGCCGACGCGCTGGACGCGGTATTGGGTAACGGCATCGGCCAAGTGGCGCCGCTGACCTCCACCGGCGGCACCGGCCCGCAGCGGATCGCCGACGAGATCAACCTCATTCAGAGGCACCTCGTCGAGAAGACGCGGCTGGGCGTGCCCGCGGTGTTCCACAACGAGGCGATCGCCGGTGTGCAGGCTCCTGGCCACATCGTCTTCCCGACCCAGTCCGGCGTCGCCGCCACCTGGAGCCCCGAACTCAGCCGCGAGATGGGTGATCTCGTCCGGCGACAGATGCGTCGGCTCGGACTCAGCCAGGCACTCGGCCCCGTCTTCGACGTCTCCCTCGAACCTCGGTGGGGCCGGGTCCACGAGACGTTCGGCGAGGATCCGTACCTGACCGCCGCGTTCGGTGTCGCCTACGTCTCAGGTCTGCAGGGCGACGACCTCTCCACCGGCGTCGTCGCCACCGGCAAGCACTTTTTGGGATACGGGGCCTCCGAGGGCGGTCTGAACTCCGCCAATGTCGAGGCCGGTTCGCGCCGGATCCGCGACGTCTTCGCATACCCCTTCGAGGCAGCCATCCAACTGGCCAAGCTGCGTTCGGTGATGAACACGTACTCCGAGGTGAACGGAGTGCCGGCCGGTATCTCTCACGAGCTGCTCACCACGTTGCTGCGCGACACTCTCGAGTTCGAGGGTTACGTCTCCTCCGACTACATCACCTTCCAGCACATCGTCGACCGGGCGAAAGCAGCAGCCGACGCCGGTGAGGCCGCTCGGCTCGGCATCGAAGCCGGCCTGGACCTCGAACTGCCCTCCCCCTGGTCATACGGAGCAGTCCTCGCGGAGGAGGTCAGGAACGGGAACGTTGCCGAGGAACTCCTCGACACCTCCGCCCTGCGTCTGCTCACCGCCAAGTTCGAACTGGGGCTGTTCGAGCAGCCGTACGCCCAGGAAAGCATCGACGTGTCCGCGGTCGCCAATGAAGGCGCGGACCTTGCGAAGGAGATGGCCGAGCGCAGCGTCACCTTGCTGAAGAACGACGGTCTGCTGCCGTTGAATCTGAAAGCGACCCGTGTGGCGGTCGTCGGCCCGCACGCTGACGCGGCTGCGCCGCAGTACCCCGCCTACTCCTTCCCGGCCGCGCGCGCCGTCGGGATCTTCATGGCCCAGGGCGGGTTCAACAACATGGTCGGTGTCAGCGACTACATGCCCACCGCCGACACCTCCGGAGCGACACCCCTCCCTCAGGAAGAGTGGGTTCGCAGTGAGTACGGCGTCAAGGGACTAGCTGACGAGCTCGCCGCCCTGGGAGCATCGGTGGTCTGCGAACCCGGGACAGGACTGCTCTCCGAGCTCGACGCCGATTCCTTCGCACGAGCTGTCGACGCAGCCCGCGACGCCGATGTCGTCGTGCTCGCCGTCGGTGGCGCGAGCGGCTGGTTCATCGGCGAGCGCACAGAGGGCGAAGCGAGCGACTCGCTCAGCATCGAGCTTCCGGCAGTGCAGCGACGGCTCATCGAGGAGGTCATGGCCCTCGGCAAGCCGACTGCGGCAGTGCTCGTAGTCGGTCGCCCCACAGTCCTGCCGGCCCCGCTGCTCGATGCGCAAGCTCTCGTCACCGCCTCGTACAACGGAGTGGGGGGACTGGCCGCCCTCGCCCGAGTCATCTCGGGTGACGTCAACCCGAGCGGGAAGCTTCCTTACACGATTCCCCGGTCGCAGGGCCAGCTTCCCGTGTTCCACCACCAGCGTGCCGCCAGTGGCTACCGCAGCCACACGCCGTTCGGGCAGCACTACATCGATGGCCCCGCCACCCCTCTTTATCCGTTCGGTTCCGGGCTCAGCTACACCACTTTCGAGCTGGACGACTTGGTCGTGACGCCCGACTCGATCGGCACCGACGGTGAGGCCAGCATTTCTCTGACTGTGCGGAACACCGGCTCGCGAGCCGGCGCCGAAGTCGTCCAGCTGTACCTGCGAGCGAACACCAGCGGAGTGACCCGACCCGCGCAGCAGCTCGGCGGTTTCGCCCGAGTGCATCTGCAGCCGGGGGAGGCCCAGAGGATCACCTTCACGGTCTCGGCGAGCCAGCTCGGCCACACCAACGCGCGCGGCGGGTTCTCTGTCGACCCAGGCCGCACCGACCTGTTCATTGGCATGTCATCGGACGATCACCGACTCACCGGTGCGTTCGATGTCCTCGGAAAGAGCAGGCCGCTGCTGAGCCGGGAGCGGAGCTACTTCTCGGACATTCGGCTGGACTCTCCGGAGTCAAGCAAGGCATGACAACCGGGCAGACACAACAGCGTACGGCTGGCGGTCAACGCAGTCGATAAAGGCCATCAGGACGGTCCGCCATCAGGCAGGCTCAGCGTGCAACGCTTCCCGGTGCGAGCACGCCGGACGTTCTCCGGATTCTTTGCCTCGACTTCGCCATCAGCAGGGAGGCACCCTGCACGCCGAGGTGGGTCAGTGAGGAGTGGCGGTACTGGTGAAGATCCCAGCCCGTTCCGGGGCCGCGTACGGCCGTGTGCTCATCCAGTAGGGCGCGGGCCTGCCCGTACGACAGCCGGGCGAACCCGGTGTCCGGGCAGACGTCGCGTGGGCTGACGACCATGCCGGGCCCCGGGCGGGTGGGTGACGAACACCGGCCCGCGGGTACGGCCCTTCAGCAGGCGGGGCAAGAGCCGGACGGTGTCAGCGTCCCAGTACACGGTCTCCAGCACGTAGTCCTCGCGGACCTGGCCCCGGCGGCGGGCCTTGGTCCGGGCGCCCTTCGCCTTGACCGGGCAGCGGCGCCCGGCGAAGTCCAGGTCCTCAATGTTCACGCCGAGGAGGTTCGCCGCCGCCCACCCCAGGGTCTCGTACTGCTGCTGTACCCGCTCCTAAGCCTGTTGCTGCCGGAACCGGTGGAACCACCAGGCCCAGCCCACCGCAGCGCACGCTCCCAGTACGACGAGCACCCACCAGTTCGTCACCCGCCAGGAGAGCACCGCCGACACCGCCGCTATGGCCATGGCCTCGCCCACGACGAGGAGCAGCAGGTCTTCCCGCCGCCGCTGTCTGCTGCGCCCCGCTGCCGCGGCCGCCACGCCGGTAGACGCCGCGCGGCACAGCCCGCATGACCTGGAAAGAACGCCTGGTCTCCTTGGGAGCCCTCTGGGACTTTCCTGGGACTTTCGGCCGCATCAAGGGGCACAAGTGTGAAACAACCGAAAGGCCGTTTCCCCAGGTCAGAGGCTGATGGTCGTGCGTTCCCGCAGGTCAGCTAAGCGGCTGGTCTCTCCCGGGACATCTGAAAGCCGCAGAAGTAGTTCCGTCACACCTCTCCTGACCTGCATAAATGCGAGGTTAGGTGGGGCGTGACGAAGTCTCTGGGACTTCTCTGGGACTTTGAGCCAGGAGCGACGACTTCCGGCACAGCGTTCTTCACATGATGAGTCATCGCGAAACATGTGGAACAGAAACACGTGAAAGAAATCGCAGGTCAGCGGTTCGGCCGGGACAAGCGGGACGACCAGCCTTTGTGCGCTACGGGCACTGTGTGCGCTACGAGCGATATCTTGACGCACGAGGCCGTAGGGGATGACGGCGGCCGCCGGGGCCTGGGACCCGCACGTCATGTGCCGCCAGGAGCCACTCGTCACACCTTGCGTACAACGGCTTCTGAACATTGTCGCGGTCCGGATGCTGACGGGCGCACGGACCGCAGCACGCACCGACACAAGCCCGACGTCCCCTGCAAGGTCGAGTGGGCGACCGGGGGCGCCCGGCACGTGCCCCACGCCGCATGCACCCACGCCTATCGCATGATGCGGCTCGAAGAGCAGACAGAAGCCTGGCGCCAACCACGGCGCCTCTCGTGCGACCCCACAACCGCCATGAAGGCTCGGCAGACGCGCCGCTGGCAAGCCATTCTGGTGTCATGACGCACTCCGACCAGGACAACGCAGCAAGGATCACAGCTGTGACACGGCGCGATGTCTTCGATTTGCTACGCGCTGCGCAGGGCGACTGGTGGGGACGCCTGGACGAAGTCGCCCTTCTGGGCACCTTGTACGACCTGGATGCCCTCCCATCGACCGACTCGCGCCACCCGACCGCCCGCGGCGACATCATCCAGCACCGGTTCAACAACTACGACTGGGAGGACGATTGGGTCTTCGAGGATCCGCGGTTCCGGCTTCTTGATGGCCCGGACGAGGTGTTGTTGGCCTTCCTCGCGCGGCTGGTGCATCCCGAGGTACGCCCCGATGCCGATGAGGCGGCCAGGCGTGTCGACGAGCTGAACCGGCTCCTGGCGGCGGACGGTTGGGCCCTGCGACCCCGAGGCTCCATGTCCGGGCGGCCCATCTATGCGCCGTTCCCAGAGAGCGCCGTTACTCCAACGATCCCATTGCCGCTCAGGGACGACGACGCGAGCAAGCTCGATCTGGTCCTCGGACAGACGCACCATCTGCTTGATGACGACGGCGAAGGGTTGGCTCGGGACCTCGTCCGCTCGGCGAAACTCACGCTGCGCCGCGACGGTGGCTATTTCCATCCGATGCCCAACGACAACTGGACGGATGCCACTTACGAGGCTGTCCTCGCCGTGGACCGCGCGTTCGTGCCAGAGTTCACGACAGCAATGGTCGAGGCGATTTGGCAAAGGCTAGAGACCGTCCTCAAGCTGCTGGAGCGCGAGGACGTGCAGTCCCTCGTGGTCGAAGCTGCCGTGCGCCCGCTCCCGGAGATCACGCAGGACTGGCGGCATCAAGGCAGCGGTCCAACCAACCAAGGCCGCCGCGAGAGGCGAAGCGACCAGGGATACCCGACTGCGGACGACCTGGTGTTCGGCAGTCGAGCCGAACTCGCCGTCTACCAGGTCCTCCAAGATCTCCAACGAGAGCGCCCCGTCCAGAGCGGCATCGCGATCCTGCCGCTGGCCTCCGCCAAGCTGCGGGATGCCGGCGTACGCAGCCCGGACTTCACCGTTCTGGGAAACGGCCGAGCCGTCATCATCGAGGTTGACGGACCACACCATTACGGCCGAACCCGCAAGGCCGACGACGAGGATCGCGACCGGCATTGGACGCGCTGCGGCGTCCACACCATCCGGATCGCCCATGAGCACACCAGCAATCCCGGCGAGTTGAAAGAACGGATCCGCGAAGATCTCGGTCGACTACTCTTCCCGACTCGCTGATCTTCGCGGACGACGCCTTCGGTGCACTTGGACACAAAATGGCGGGTTGAAGCCACCTCGGGATCTGCTACACCTTCACACTCCTGCGCATCATGTGCAGGTACAACCGGGTCATGGCAAAGTCCGGTCAGGCGTCGAGCATGGACGAGCACGCCCGCTTCGGCGGGGTCGTGCCCGAGATCGCCTCGCGCGCCCACCTTTCGCGAGCGAATGCCCCGCAGGTGCCGAACCCGTACGCCGCTGCTCGTCGAGCGCCTGGGCCAGCCAGCGCAGCTCGAACCCCAGGAGGACCAGGCGAACAGCGCGGCCGTCCACTGGTCGCCGGGCTGCGAGAGCGTCATGGCGCTGGTGGCATCGGTCCCGGACATGTCCATTCCCGGACATGTCCATTCCCGGCATATCCTCGGCCGCGCCTCCCCTGCTCCCTGCCATCCCGGAGCCGTTCATCGCCGCTGCCATCCAGACCATGGAAGCCATCATCACGACATGGGGCAGGGTGCTCACCAGCGCCGCCGTGCCGGTCGCCGCTCGCGCGGAGCGGGCAAGCGCGGCACCCGCGAACCACAGCGCTGCCGCCGAGAAGACGACCACCTGTGGGCACGCGGGGAGATCCATCCCCCACGGCCAGGCCATCGCGGCCCCCATGACCGCGTGCAGGGCGTGGCCCACGCGGTCGGCCACGGTGCGTCCCGGCGTCGCCGCCAGCCAGAGGGCGTAGCAGGCGGGCATAACGAAGAGGGCCCATAAGCGACCACTCCCGTGATCCATCTCGATGTCACCGGGGTCCGGCTCACCGCCGTGCCCGCCGCCTCCGCCACTGCTGCCCGACACGTGCATCCCGGGAACTACGGGACCGACCGCGTGCCCCACCGTGTAGGAGACGCCAAACATCGCGCCGAGCAGCAGCACGAGCCCGAGCAGCGTGGGCGCCGGCAAGGGGGCTCCCGGCTGGCGGCGGACGCCGACGTGAAGGCGCGCCGGCCTCCGGAGACTTCGCTCACGCCGACCACCGCTCCCAAGTCACCGAGAGAGTGCTTGCGTCGCGCGGTGTCTTTCAGTAGTCGGACACGGGAATCAAAGAGTTCCTATCTCATTACGTGAGTCGGATCACGCGGTACACGGCAATACAGTCGCGCGGACCTCCGGGACTGGGAGACGCGATTCGCCCGCTTCGACTACCCCCCGCCCGAACCACCTGCGCCTCATCCTCCGCGGCGGCAGCCCGCACCGTGCGAAGGCTCTTCGTGCCCGAGTTGTTCGATCCAGAGGACACCGGTGGGGCAGCCGAGGCTGCGACGACGAAAATTGCTGAACCGTGTGATAGCGCCTTTCGCTGCAGGTCAGAGGGGTCCCTCGTCCGCCTCCGTCATGTTTCCTACGCTGTGGTGACCGAGAACCCACGGAAGCTGACGCCGTTTCCTTGGCACTTCACGCAGCTGTGGCAGGGCTGCGTGAAGTGTGGTGGGCGCGGCTGCGGGTCAGGTGGCGTTGGTGTTCTCGCCTGTCGTGTCGTCGGGTCCGTCGTCAAGGTCCTCCACGGCCCGCATGGAGCTGTCGGAGAGTTCGGGCATCTCGAAGGCGTAGCGGCCCTTCATATGGATGTGCCGATAGAGGAAGGGAGACAGGCTCCGGACGACTTCGTCGGGAACGGGCCGCAGGTGGTCGGCCTTCTTCGCGAGGAACAGGTCGATGTAGGCGGTGTTGAAGAGTACGACCATGTTGACGATCAGCCCGAGTGCGCTGAGTTGTTCCTCCATCCCGGTCTGGTACCGGTGGATGCGGTCTTCGGTGCCGTGGTAGATCTTCGCGGCCAATTCGTGACGCTGGCCGTGGCGGCTGCTCTGCGTTTCGATCTGACGGCGGTATTCGGGATTGTCGATGAGGTCCAGGATGTGTGCGGTCTTGAAGATCTTCCCGTAGTGGGCGAGGGCCTTGCCCAAGGACGTGGGGGTGCCGTTGCGGACCACCATGCGGATCGCGTCAGCGGATCGCACGCGCCCGAGGTGGACCGCCCCGACGAGACGGAGCATCTCGTCCCAGTGCCGTGCGATGAGCGCGGTGTCGATCTTGTTGCGAGTGGCGTGCTGCAGGGGGCCGTAGTCCTCGCCGGAGGCGGTGTCCATGCGGGCGAGGGTCATGTCGGTGATGTCGGCGGCCGTGGGGGCGTAGGTGTAGCCGGAGAGCGCGAGCAGACCGAAGATGATCTCTTGGTGCGGGCCGCCCTCCGCAACGATCTTCTGGGGGTGCTGGCTCCGGGTGCTGGTCGCCTTGAGGGCGCTGGTGCGGCGGTCGTTGAGGACGTCGAGTACGTGCAGGCAGGTGTGGGCGGATCCGGCGACGACCTCGCTCCTGAGGCCCATGGCCTGCCCCGACAGGAGGGTGAGGTGGGTGACGTACGCGGCGCCGTGGGGAGACAGGCGGGCCTGGATGGCGCCCGGGGGCGCGACCATGCGCTGGCCCTCCACGGATGCCATGTGGCCGCCGTTCCATGCCGCGGCGACCGCCAGCTGTGACTGCCGTGCCAGCAGGCGGTTGTTCAGTGCTTCCAGGCGATCAGGTCGCAGGAAGTTATCGATGACATAGGTGATGTGCCTTCTGTGCAGTGCCGGGACATTGCCGGCGACGGCCTCGACGCCGACGTTGCAGCCAAGAGCGACCAGGGCGGCGGACAGGGTGATATCGAAGTCTGAGCTTGCTCCGCTTTGACGGACACCATTGGTGTGGTGGTCAGGCTGCGAGTGCGGTCTCGTACTCGGCGGGGCTGAGGTAGCCGAGGCTGCTGTGCAGTCGGTGCAAGTTGTACCAGCCCTCGATGAAATCGAAAATCGCGGTGCGGGCGGCTGCCCGGCTGGGCCAGGCGGAGGTGCCGAGCAGTTCGCGTTTGATGGTCGAGAAGAACGACTCGGCGAGCGCGTTGTCCCAGCACTGACCGGTGCGGCCGACCGACAGCCGGACCCCGAACTCGACTGCCAGGGAGGCGAATTGCTGACTGGTGTATTGACAGCCGCGATCCGAATGGAAGATCACGGGATGGGCGGGGCGACGCTGCCGGCAGGCGAATGTCAGCGCCTCGGCCACCAGCTCGGTCCGCAGGTGATCGGCGGTTGCCCAGCCGACCACGCGCCGGGAGGCGATGTCGATGACCGTGGCCAGATAGAGCCAGCCCTCCTCGGTCGGAACATATGTGATGTCGCCGCACCAGCGGGCATCGAGCCCGGCGCGGTCGGGCTGGAAGTTCCGGACGATGAGGTCGGGACGGAAAGCGGCCCCGGGGTCGGCGACCGTCGTCGCATGCCGTCGTCTGCGGTGTCGGCCCTGCAGCCCGGCGGCCTGCATGAGTCGTGCGACACGACGGCGGCCGCACCCGGCGCCCTCGCGCTTGAGCACGGCATGCACGCGTGGGGCCCCGTAGGTTCCGCGTGATTTCGCATGAACCTTGGTGATCTGCTCGGTCAGCTCGGCATCCCGCACCGCACGAGGACCGGGCAGGCCGGAGCGACGGGCATAGAAGGCGGTCCGGGAGACCTTCATCAGCTCACACGCCCGTTTGACGCTGTGACCTGCGCGCTTCTCCGCCTCGATGAACGGGTGCACCGTCACCGGGCCTCCTTCGCGAAGAAAGCTGTGGCCCGCTTGAGGACGTCGACGTCCTCGCGCAGCCGGCGGTTCTCCCGCCGCAACGCGGCCAGTTCCTCGCGCTCACTGCTGGTCAGCCCGTTGCGCTCGCCCCCGTCGACCTCGGCCTGCTTCACCCAGTCCCGCACCGCGGTCTCGGTCAGTTCGAAGTCTCTGGCGACCTGCCCGACCGAGCGGTCACCTCGTCGGCACAGCCCGACGATCTCGGCCTTGAACTCCGGCGTGAACGAACGACGAGGGCGGCGAGGTTTCTTCTTCCCCATGCTCTCCATGATGGACATCCTCCCGGGGCTGAACCCCTGATCTCAAATGTCCGTCAAAGCGGATCAAGCCCAGTCGCGTTGGCGTGGGGTCTCACCGCGCGGTGTGGTGAACACCTCGGCGCCCCGGGTCCACGTGAGAACTTCCAGGATGAGTTGGGGAAGGTCGCCCTTGGGCAACCAGCTCGTGAGTTCCGTGCTCACCTTGCGCAGTCGGGGGTCTGGCGGAAGAGGCGCGGTGGACAGGACGAGTCGGCCGCCGTCGCCGATTTGGAACTGCCGGTCTTTCGGCAGGCGCTCAGCGATCGCACGGGTCTTGGTGTGGAGTTCGTGGCCCAGCCGCTTCAGGTGATCGGCAGCGCCCAGTGGCAGCCCCAGGCTCCTTGCTACCGAGGCCCGCAGCGCCGCCCACTCCTCCGCCGACGGCAAACCCGCTTCCGGGTTGCCCCACTTCGATGCACCTTCGACGAAGATTTCGCGGCGGATGATGCGGGAGTAGAACCGCTCCACCACGCAGAAGGCGTAGGCGGCGGTGTCGACTGTGTCGGGCGCCAGGTGCGGCGCACGGAGTGCCAGCTCTTTCCACGACCCGGTCAACAGGCTCTCGTCGACCTCGGCGCGGCTAATGGCGGGGCGGTCGATCAGTTCGGTCAACGACCACAGCGCATCCAGGACTCGACTGGCTTCCGGCGTGCCAGGCCGGTACGCCAGTCCCTGGACGATGTGCGGCAGGTATGTCTTGAGGAGATCGATCCGTTCGATCATTTTGGCGCGACGCGCCTCTTCCGAGTCCGATCCCATCGCCGGCGCCAGTTCGCCGGCCACCGTGACGGCCGCCTCGAACGCGGCCAGGTCCTCACGCTGGTTGAGGAATTCGCTCAGCGTCATGGTGTCCGCCACGGGAGGGTTGATCTCGCCTGTGGCGGTGTCAACCTGTTCGTGTCGCGCGGCAAGCAGATCCTTGCCGACCTCCCTCATAACGGCCGCAGCGTAGGCGAGGTCGGGGAAGCTCGCCGATCGTTCCTTGTCGGTCTTGTGTCGCGCCCTGCCGATGAGGTCATTGGCGATCAGGTGCACCAGCATGTCGACGGCGTCGTCTGCGGCGGTCTCGGTCAGGCGGCCAACTGCGGCCACCGTCGCCGCGCGTCGCTTCGTCCTCTGCGCCTCGTGGTCCGCGGCGAACCGGGCGAGGTGCGCCAGGCGTCGCGGGGAGAAGGCCCGGGGGTCCACAGGAGGCAGCCTCAGCAACTGCACCGCATTGTTCCGCTCGAAGGCACGCTCGAGGTTCGCCCAGGCTGGCTTGCCCGGCCCGCGCTGCAGTTCAGCCAGCAGTGACTTTCGCCCCTCGTCCGGGACTGCGGTCAGGCCATCGAGTTCGGACAGCCGGTCCGCGTGCGGGGCCAGGAGCGCCTGCCACATCTTGAGGTCGGCTTCCCCTCGTACCGTTCGGACTAGGTCGGTGACGGTGCGCTCGCTGGGCAACTCGACACGCTCTTCCCGCAGCCAGGCGACTGCGCGCCGCAGGAGCGCCCTGACTCCCTCCTCCGTGTATGTGGCGCGCGACACCAGCATGCTTGTCAGCGCTGTCTCGCCCTTGTCGTACGGCTTCCAGCGACAGGCCGACCTGATCTCCTGTGCATGACGCCGCGTCAGCCCGTCGTGCGTGCCATACGTGGCCAGGACGGCCATGCCGTCGCTGATGTCGAGCTGTGCCGCCACATGTTCTACGACCGGCCGCGGCAGAGAAGCGATCTCCTGCGGTTTGGGGAGCCAGCCCAGGGCCCGCAGGCAGGTGAGCTGGATGGCGAAGCCCAAGCGGTTCTGCGGCCCGCGTTTGGTCAGGGTCAGCTCGACCTCGGACTCGGTGAGGTCAAAGAGAGCTAGCAGGCCCTCCGGCAGATCTCCCTCGGGAATTGACGGGTAATCCCGGCCCAGGGGAAAGCTCGTGCTGGTGCTCATCTTGTACGCCTCACTGCAAATCCGACTACAACTACGTGCAGATTCAAGGCATGCGGTACGGCCAGTCAAACGGCTGCGCCAGCGGTTCAGCGCTTAGTACACGGTTCTGCAAGATTCGTCGTCGCAGGCATTTCGCCTGGTCCGATCCGGCGAGAGACCGCGCGCACGGCAGCAGGGGCCGCCTACGGTCCCCGGCCATGGAGAACGTATGGATCGAGCCGGACAGGACCACCGATCCCGGCTACACCGAGGATCAGCTCAGACGCGCGAGAGCCTGCGCCGAGACGGACCTCCGGGCATCCCGGGCACAGCTCACGGCCCGCTTCGGTCTCGGTGACATCTGTGCCGAGATCGCCGACCGTGCGCCGTTGGACGCAGCCGCCGCCCTGGAACAGCTGGCCCAGCAGCTCGGGTACGCAACGGAGACGCTGGAGACATACCTGCGGGTGACGCGCCTTGCAGGAACCGCGCTTCGCGAACGGCTGCTTGCCTCCGCCGTTCATGTCCCGTGGAAGTGCGTGACCACCGCTTGCGTCACCGACGCCCAAGAGCGAGCCCGCCGCGTCCAAATGCTGACCGAACGGCTCGACAGTGCCGAGCGGGCCGGGTGGCCCGTTTCGCTGGATGCGTCACAGTTCCGCCTGGCACTGGGCCTGGCGGGCGGGACTGAGCCTCCCGCAGAAATTGTGGTCCAGCTCGACCGAGATGAGGTCCGCGAGGCCGTCCTAGCCGAGCTGACCAAGAGTCCGGCGGCAGTGCTGGCCGTGCTGCGGGAACCGGCCGTGCGGGAAGTCCTCAAGGACCAAGACGTCGCGCGCTACGTCCGCGCACAAATGCGCCCGGCCCCCAGTGCGGACGAAGCCCTGCTCGACGAGCTCGTCGGCCGTGAGGAACGCGACCCACACGCGGACTGGACCATCCGCTACTTCGGGCTGGTCCACAAGGCCAGGGAGATCTTGCTACTCGGCCCCGAGGACTTCGTAGACGTGAACGACCCCGACGTGTGGGAGTCCGTCGAGTCCATCCGCGACTCGGTCACTTCCTGGGCCGACCGGGTCTTGCAGCAGCGTCCCCGCACCATCCGACTCCTGACGGGAAAGTAGAAACCCATGCCCAGTTCAGCTGGCCGCTACTCCAACACCGTGCGCGACGTCCTCGACCGTGAAGCCCTCCGCTGCATTCTCGCCGGCGGGAACGAGAGCGAGCAGTTCACCCGCCTCCAGAAGGCCGTCCGATCGAAAATCAAAGTGCTGTCCGCTGACTACCACGCGGTGTTCGACCGCGCGGTCAAGACGATGTGCACCACCTCCTTCAACAAGGTCACCAAAGAGATCCGACTCGCCGCCCTGGCCGGACCACCCGGCGCCACGCACACCGAACCAACCCTCCAGGGCCCCAGCTGCGGAACCACTCCCACCGCCCCGGACGATCCCAGCGTTCCGGGCCCACGCGCGGGCGCCACCGACGACCAGGTCGTCGCGAAGGTCGTCCTCGGCGAGGGCGGCGAACTGACGGAGAAGACCGCCCGGCAGCTCGTACTGCACGACCTCGACCGCATCATCGAGGTCCTGCCCCCTCTTGCCGAACGCGACTTCAGGGAGGCCGACCGGCTCGACCAGCAGGCCAAAGAGTCCACCCAAGGAGCAAAGAGGCACCGGGCCCGCGGCAACCGCATCCTCGCCCTGGTCAAACGCTACGACCGCCTGGTCGCCGGCATCGACAACCTCCCGGGCATCTTCACCGTCGCCGACCTGCTCACCGAAGTCGGACCGCAAGCTCTCGGCCTGGACGAGGACGAAGCTGAACTCCTACGCTACGCAGGCGCCCTGTGACCGAATCCGCGTGGCACAAAGAGATCAAAGGGTGGGGTGTGGCCACCGAGATTCCAGTTGCCAACCGCCGCGCCGACTGTCAACTGCGTTGCGGCAAAAGGGCTGAAGTGCAGGCCCGCCCGCTGCCAGACGCTGAAGTCGCCGGCCGAGAGGCCCACGCCGACCTGTGGATCCTGGACTGCCGTGACGCTCATCGCGCGCACCGCCTGACAGTCTGGGACGACCCGCAGTTCGGCACGTTGTTGCGTTGGGAGCGGGCCTGGCAGGGATTCGCCGTGGCCAAGAGGCCCGTCATCCTCAATCTCGCGCTCGATCTCCGTACGGGTCACGGCACCTTCCTGGAGGTCACCGGCTGGGCCTTCAACGGGCACCGGGCCACAGGCACCGGACGGATCCACACCGCCGCCGCGCTCCGGTCCTGGATGCGCTACGGCCTCACTTCCACCGGCGACCGGGCCGCAGCGCGATGAACCCGTACCCACTCCCCCGCCCGCGTCATCGCACCGTCACCATTGAACTCGACGGTCTCCTGCACCAGTTGCCCGCCGAGTACCACCCAACCGGTCCGCTCGTAGGGCACATGGTTACCGCCCCGGCCTTCCATGCCAAGTCCCCGTTCGGTGAGTGCCCCGTACCCGTAGCCATACCTCTACACCGTCCCACCGCACGCACCGACCCGCGGCTGATCGTCGTAGATGACCTGTCCGAGGAGTGGGTCATGGGCTTCCGAGTCCACTATCAGCAACAGCCCTACCGCATCACCGGGTTCTACCCCGAGTAGCCCCCAGACCCCGCTACGCCGGAACTGCCCTGCGCTGTGGAGTGCGCGCTCCGTGTCTCCTCGCCACGAAGCTGCAGCCCTCTACTCGTAGCCGGGCCGCCACGGAGATGCCGTGCCCGGCAGGCCCGGACGCGGCATCTCTGTGGTGTTCAGGTCAGCACGAGGCGGCGGACATGTGGGCCAGGTGGAGCAGCTCGCGGACCAGCCCGCCGGCCAACGTGGCAGAAGCGGCGTAGAACGCCGCCTGCCCGAGGCCCTGGATAAGTAGGCGGCGTGCGCGTCGCCGCTTCGGGACGGGACGCTGCGTACGGTGGGACATGACAGTCTCCGTTCAGGGGATGGGTCAACTGCCCCCGCACCGCGTGTTCCTGGCAGAGCCACAGTGCGGGGGCGCATTTTCTGCTGGCCACTAGCCTCATGGGGGACGTGCGCTCAATGCAGCTTCCGGGGTTCGAATCTCGATGTAAGTTCGGCTCCGTGAACGGGAATCGGACCACCACGTGGGTCGAGGGAACCTCAGCCGATCTGGTTGCGGACGCGCTCGCGCTGGGCGTGAAAGCAAGTCCGAGGATGGTGATCTCCTGGATCGAGGACGGCCTGCTTGCCAGTCCCGAGCCGCGCAAGACCAGCGCGCACGGCAGCGATCCGCGAGCCTTTCCGCCCGAGCAACGCGAGTTGTTCACCCGACTTCTTGAGGCCCGGGAGCGCTCTCCGTTGGGACGTATACCGCAACGCTGCCTGGTCCGCGTCGTGTTGTACCTGTGGCTGATCGACGACTCGATCGTGCTCACCTCTCAGGCTCGGCGAGCCTGGCGTACCCATGCGCGCGCCGCCGGCCAGACGACCGCCATTCGGCGCGGCGAGAACGTCCGCGCCATCGTCGAGCAACTTGCCCACCCCTCAGCCACCCTCAAGCAACGGCGCGCCGCCCAGCTCGTCCTCGAGGAGGGCGAGCGGACTGGGCGGATCAACATCGCCAGGCTGACGGCGGTTCTCACGGAGCTGACCTCGCCGTGGATCGGCCATCCGGGCAAACCGAGGATCGAGCGAGCCCTTCCTGGCCCCTTCGGTCCTGTCCCCGTCCAGCACCGCATCGCTGCGTGGAAGGCCCGCGAGCAAGCAATTCGCCTCCTCCGGCACGAGGAGATCGACGAGACCGAGCTCGACAGGGTGCGCGCCGTCTTCAGGCCGGAGTGGGCTGACTACCAGGCCCGTCGACCCGCCATGGCGACCATGGGTGCAGGAGAGTTCGCGGCGTGCTTCACAGAGCCCGACACCATAGAGGGCCGTGCGATCGAGGCGGTCGATGCCTTCGTGGGAACGCTCGCTGGGGAACTTGGGCTGATCGAAGCCGCGTCCCATGCCGCAGAGACGGCACGCCTCAAACTGACGCGTTGACTGCCCACAACCATGATCGGCCGGAAAAGTCCTAGTGATTACGCGATCTGGTGCAGTGTCAGTGGCGGTTCCTAACCTGTTGAGTTATGGCGAACGGCGTGTGGCACACCGGCTATCACATCAAGATCGAGTTAACGCATGCGGACCTCGGACACCCGGACCGTCCCGACTTGCTCGACGAGATCACCCTGCCGATCGAACAGCGCGACCGTGAGTTGCTGCAGTGTCTGCAGCATCACGGAACCGGCATCTGCCGGGCCGAGGAGGAAGACCGTTCTCCGTGGATGACGATTCGTCGGCGCACTGTCGACGGGGTCACGACCCTGGTGGCCGCGCATCTGCCGGTGCGCACCAAACCGACAGCCGATGAGAGCGACAAGCACAAGGCGCTCAAGGAGCGGATCGCGCGCGCCGCGCACCGTCACGGCCTTTCCGCGCAGATTGAAGCCCGCAGCACGGACGGCAAGATACGCAATGATGTCCTGGTATCAGGGAGTGCAGGGCATATCGGATGGGAGGCCCAATACTCGCCGATCACGGCATCGACCGTTCGACGGCGTTCAACTGCCGCTGCAGACCGGGGGATCATGCCCTTATGGGTGACCAACGATGACCGGGCGGCCCTGATCGACCGGGCGCCCTGGGTGCGCGTGGATGACCTGCCCTGGCGGGCCATTGCCTCCGACCGCGCGATGCTCGTACGCGGCGGGGTGCGACATTTACAGGACTGGGCCTGCACGCCAACCGCTCAGAGACCCTGCCCGCTCAACGGCAGTTCGTGCGGTGGGCTACACGTCGCCTGGAGTTTGCCGGCGCTCTGCCTGCCACCCAAGCCCCACACCGGGGTCGACGCCCTCGTCGCAGCGAGTGCCGAAGGCGACTACGTGCCCATGAAGATCCCTGCCCAGCACAACCCCCGGGCCTCGACCCGGCTGTGGGCCCCGGCAGCCGACCGGGACCGCTGGCGCAACATCATCGGCGAGGACGAGGCGCTTCCCGACGCGGAACCTCCGGCGCAGGTGACTCTGACGTTCACCGAGGAAGATCTCGACTCCACCTGTCGCTACGGTGAGGACACCCGGGTCTTCGACGACCGGCGACCGCGCCGCGACCATGCTGACGCATCCGGCTTGCACACCTTCCCCGAGGTACCTCAGCGGATCTTCCGTATCCCCCGCCAACCTCAGCGCCTCAACGTCAGCCCCGAACAGCGCGCCGAAGCATCACGACGCTGCGGCTGTCGCGTCTGGCAGGTCGGTCCCTGTGCCGGCTGCGGCACACCAATTCATCGATACGGCCCAGGGTCCGCGCATGCCTGCGCCGACTGTCGACGGCGTGCGCGCTAGATGACGGCGCAGGACGTGGCCACCTCGAACCGCGATGGGAATCTCCCGGGACCACCGCGGCGGACCAGTCCCCGGCCGAGGAGCGTCCTCTCCACCGAGACCAGTGTCTTCGACGCCTTACGCACCGGAGTCACTGAGGGCAGCAGGAGGGATGATGGCGTTCAGGGCACTGCACGCACAGTGGGGAACCGTCTTCACCCACCTGGCAGATCTCGGTTGCGGGCACGACTGGGCCGCCATCTGGAGAGCCCGCCCACCAGCCCCTCTGTCCTGCGTCGAGTGCGGGCACACGATGTACGCGAAAACCTCGCACCACGGCCCACGCTCCAGGGGCACCCCCTGCGCGCTCGCTGAGGAGACCGTCCACCATCACCTGCCGGCGCACTTCCTGGCCGGACGCACGTTCTAGAACTCCGCCGTCAGATGCTGTTGAAGTAGGTACGAGTGCCTTGAACAAACTCGGTGCGAGCTTGTTGGAACTGGCTCACGACCCACGTAAAAGGCCGCTGATCGTGCTCGGTTACCCAGACGGGCTCATCCTCGTCAAACGTGGGGGTCCCACCAGGTAGCTGAAGCAGGTCCCCCATGTCGGCCAACCGAGCCGCCGGCGCTATGAGCCGATCTGGCCCTTCCAGTTCCAGGCGTGCCACCGCCTTGCGTAGACGCTCATACGCCTCAAAGGCGTGATCAAATGCTTCGTCCTGTCGCTGCTCAGCTTCCTGTCGCCCCGCGGCGGCCCGCGCCCTGACCGACTCATCCTCATCCGCTTGACCTTCGTAGATCATGCCCAGCCATGATGCCGCGCTGCCGCTGACATCGCATGATCGCTTCAACTCGTCCGCGGTAGCCAACACTTCAACGCACGCCGCGTGCTGGCTGGTCCGCCGCGCGTGCTCGAGTTGCGCTCGGCCTGCGGCGACTGCCGAGAGACGAGCCGCGCGGGCTTGAATGTAGACCGCAGGTACGCCGACAAGGGCGACAGCTGCCGTGACGCTGGAAGTGATCGCCTCTATGGACACATGTTGATCGTAACGGTGGCCACCAACAGGCCAGCGAGGTGCACCGTGCCTGGCCCCGTACCCGACCGTGAAGCTGACCTGGCCCGTCGCCGCGAGCACAAGGACGGCGAAGTCCAGTCTGTGCCCCGCGGCCTCGCCTGGCTCTGAGCAGCACGAGCGCTCGCCCGAGGAGCAGTCTGCGGCTGTTCTCGCCACTGCCAATTACGAGTAGGGCGTGAGGCTTTAGTCCTGCCTCTTCCAGGTGAGGGTTCGCCATGTGAAGGCCGTGTACCTGACGCGCGCCCATCCTTCGTCGTCAGGATGGAGCTTGCGCACCTCGGTGCTTTGTGCTGGTGGGTTCTTGAGATAATCGTCGACGTTCTGCACGCGCCACCCATCCAGGCGGCCGCGCCGCAACTGGTTCTCGTAGTGGCCAAGCCTCACGTTGCAAGGCAGGCATAGCAGTCCGCGCACACACTTCGGACAGCCGGTGCAGCACGAGTGGTCGTGATCGACCTGCCACCAGATTGGGCCGTCGGCCGCACTGTCTCCCGGACTGTCGCCGCATATCGCGCAGTAGTCGTCTTGGATGCGCAGGATCGCATTGACACGTGCTAAAGAGAGCCGGAAGCGCCGCGCCTGGGCCACGGCCGGGCCGCACTCCAGGCACAAAGTCTTGCTGTACCGCTCGCCCTTGTACATGAACTCGTCGCATATCCGGCAGCTGCCGGGATCACCAGGGTCCCCGAACCATGTGCTCGTCACCGCGCCGACATTAGTGCTCGGTGCCGACAGCGCCGAGCAGTCCTGGGGGAGCTGAGGAGCGCATGCCGCTCGTGCGGGTGAGAGCACACGCGAATGGGGACGGCACAGTCGTTGCTGCCCACCCGCGCTGGCCGCCGGGGGCGCGCGCAGCAGATGACGCTCTTAGTCGACGTGCGCGGTGGCGCTCGGCGTCGGTACTCTGCTCCCAACGGGGGGACCACGGGTCCTGGTGCCGGGCGTCCCCAGCCGCACCAAACGGGTGTCTACTCGGTGCATTTTCCGGCCTGGGAGAACCGAAGCGGCCCTCGCCGACGGTGTCCTACCCGATTCGCTTCAACAAACACTGAAGGCCAAGCAAACTGGTCCCTGTCAGAAATGGCAGGAACCAGTTTGCTGGCCTACCTGAGTGGGATCAGTGGTGGCCGGAGAGGGCTATCAGCACCAGCAGGATGATGAAGAATGTCGTGCCTGCGCCGGCCGCCGCGACGGCGGTCAGGGGCGTGATGATCCGGCGGTGGCCGCGTACGCGAGTCCCGTCGGCTCGGTAGTGGGGACGGACGTAGGCGGTCGGGGTGCCGGCGGGGATGTGCCGGACGGGGCGACGGCGCGGGGCCGTAGTGCGACGTCGGGGGGTGGTAACCGGCGCGGCTGTACGCGGGCGGGCCTTGCGGTTGTGGGCGCGGACGACGACGCCGTCCTTGCGGACGTATGAGCGGACACGGGGCACGGTGAGGAGTCCTCGCTGTGAGAGGGGGGTGGTCAAACCCCCGGGCGGGGCCGGGTGTTCCTCGGCGCAACATTCGACGTTAGCGGCGCCCACTGACAATCCGGTCGCAGCCAACTCGCTCACAATGCAAGCGGGTTAAGGCCGCAGGGCCATTTTCGGCCGGTTGATCTCGTGGTGCGTCGGGCTGTCAGTGCCAGGTGCTCTCATAAAGGTGTAGCGGGGATCTGCGACAGTGAGGGGGAGCTGTGCCCGGACACCGGGAAGATGGCAGGGACCTGCCGCGAGGGCGCCAACGGTCGGGGGAGGCGCAGTGAGCCGCCGGCGCCGCGGCGGCGATGAGGAGCTGCTGGTCGCCCTGGGCCTGCTGGTCGTGGTCGGTCTGGTCCTGGTCAAGGTCGGCCAGTGGGTGTGGGCGCACTGGTGGGTGCTGGTGGTCCTCGGTCTGGTGGCCGCCGCGACGCTGGCCGCGTGGTGCTACCGGAGGATCGACCAGATCCGTTCCGCGCAGCTGCGTGTAGATGGCCTGACCTACTCGCTCGGCCAGATCGACGCGATGCACCAAAGTGCCTTCGAGCACGCCATACGCGATCTGCTGGCACGCGACGGGTCACGCGACGCTCTGCGCTGCGGCGGCCGGGGTGACCTCGGCGCCGACGTGAAAGGGCACGACCCGCAAGGCCGCCACTGGGTGATCCAGTGCAAGCACCGTCGCAACGGACTGACCGGATCGGCAGTCGGCACACCGGATCTGCAAACCCTTAACGGCACCGGACGGCCCGTGCACAAGGGCGACGTCGTCGTGCTGGTGACCAACGGCCGGGTCTCGGCCCCGGCGCAGCAGTTTGCCCGCCAGCAGCGCCTGCACCTGGTCGACCGGCACCTGCTGGAGCAGTGGGCCAGGGGTCGCCGGCCTTTATGGGAGCTGCTGCCTGCACCGCGCAAACCGTCCCGGCGCGGGCCGGCGACTCGGCTCTGAATCCCGGCCCTTGTCCCACCCGCCCCACGCATGAGAAGGCCGACGCCATGGAACACGGCGTCGGCCTTCATGGGTGTAGGTTCTCACTTTCGATGTCAGGCGCCGGCGCTATGGCCTGGACGTTCTCCCCTCCAGTCTCAGGACGTGTCGGCAGGCGGCTGTCTCAGATCGATGTCTTTTCCTCAGACTGCCCAGCCTAATGAGCCTGCATCGGCGGCCGTCCGTTCCATCCACTTCCGCACCTTCACTGCTTGCTCGATGCGGTTGACGATGTCCTTCTTGGACGCCGTGTCCAAGGTCTCCGAGATCTTGTCGAAGGTGTCGGGAAGGACATCGAGGAGACCCCAGATCTGCTCGCCGGTGCTGACGGTCAGCAGTTGCTGGCACCTCGACTGCAGCGGCCCCTCGGGACGGTGCGTGAGGCGCTGCACGAGTGTCGGGAACAGGTAGTGCGTCGCTTCTGCGGCGAGGTGCTCTCGTAGCCAGTCGACCGGGAGCCTCGCTGGCTGAAGCCATGCATGGCGGCCTCCTGGGCCAGGTCCAGGAGCTGAGCGGTGTCGACGGCTCGGACGGTGCGGGGAAGGGTCGGGGTCATGTCGCGATGATGCCAAGAAGCCAGTGCGGCGCCGACAGGTCAGCTGGGCCGGGATGCGATCTGCTGACGGGCAAGGCCCCAGACGTCCTCGAACTCCTCGAAGGTGAGTTGTTCGGGGTCGTGGCCTTCCCATTCCGAGACGGGCAGCTCGGCGGTGATCCCGAATCTGCTGTCGTAATCACCGAGGCGGCCTGCGTCGCGGGTCCGCTGCCACTCGGCGAGGGAAGCAGCTGCGAGCGGGATCAGTTCTGGCCCTTCGAGTTCGACCTGCCGGATCACCCAGCCTTCGGCGTCGACCTCGAAGTAGAACCAGATGTCTTCCTCGTCCCAGTAGCAGCGCACCCATGTGGTCACCAGGCCATGATGCCGGGCCAGAGGCGCCGCCCTACTCCGCTCTGTCTCATGACTGGGCGATGAATCCTGCGGATCGGTCGAGCTGGAAAGGAGAACCGACCCGGGTTGGATCCCAGCCTCGATCCCGTGCCTCTCGAATGCTGACAACAACGTGAGCCGGATGAATGGGCTCCGCCTCGACGCCCACCCAGTTGCTGGGATGGGCCTGGCCGCTGGTGACGATCAAGGTCGTGCCTGGCTGGCTGCCGCTGGCTGCTTCCACCGCATAGGTGAGCGGTGTCCAGCAGAGGCCCTGCATGTAGGAGGGCTTCCTGCGGATCCGCCAGCGGTACTCGATCCCGTCAACGGTTATGCGCCGGGAAACCTTCTTATTCAGCGCCATCTTCGCCTCCTCCGCTGTGAGACTCTGCTGTGTTGCCGCGGTCGCGAAAAGCAGATTGCACGCGAACGTACCGAACGTTGTCGCCGACAAGCGTCTTCGGGACTACGGATGGGTTGATCAGCCCATAATTGGAGTCAGTGCCGAGCGACCCGGCGCATCGCACCCGCCCCGGGTGCACTCACCGCGATCGGAGAGCATCGTGAAGAACAGCCCGTTGTGGCGAGTGGTTGACAACGAGAGTGGTAGCCAGTCCATCGTCAGCACGCCCTCCGAGGCGGTCGCGTTCGTCAACAGCCGGTTCGACACCGATGACGACGACGAGCCGTTCAGTATCACCGAGGTCGGTCCTCTCCTTCCGAAGCCGCTCGGGGTCATCACCGCATGGGCCGCCGAGAAAGACGGCGAGCGAACCGACGGGCGTACTGCCCCGATCACCATCAGGCCGGTTGTGACGGACAACGCCGGCGAGTGCGATGACGTAGTGCTCTGGCGCGACGTGTACGTCTCCTGGGACCACGACATGTACACCGTCGAGGAGCCGGACAGCTCCGAGTACAGCCAGGCTTACAGCGCTGCCGAGTTGAGCGCGATCCTCGACGAGTACGCCGACGACTACGAGTACGCGCCTGAAGGGCCCGACAGCCACAGGTGGCCGAAACCGGAAGAGTTGATCACCTACGGCGCCCAGGAGTGCGCCAAGCGGTTCGGGCACCTCGACGACGACGCCCTGCTGTGGCTCGCTGCCACCCGCATCACGCTCGCGGTGTGGCGCAGCACACCCGTCGAGAACTGGCATGCCGGGAAGAGTCCGCTCCACGACGGCACAATGATGCGGATCAACACGGCAACCACCCGACTCGTGCGCTCGCTGCTGTCGTTCGACCATGTCGACTGGATCGGTCTCGGTCTCGCGATCGTCAACCCGTCCCGGGTTCTACCGACCGGGCAGTCTGTTCTCGAGCTCGGGCTGGCCTGCCACAATCCTGACGACCCGGCGCACGAGGCTGATCCGCGCGAAGAACTCGCGGAGATGGCACAGAACGCGATCGCTTGGGGCCGAGCGTACTGCTTTCGCGAGAAGACGTTCGGCCTGCGAACCCTGATCGAATCCTTCTGCGCGTCCGACAACGGCTGGTTCGGAACACCGAGTTGGGGGCGCATCGTCGATCGGTTCACTACGGCTGTCGACGACCGGGAGAGTGCGCACTGGCACGTGCACCGAGACAAGCCTTGGTTCGACGAGTGGTTCACCAACCGCCCGGTCGACATTGCGGACACCCCGGAATTTCGTCGACTGCTCCTGGCCGGGCCCGACCTGCTGTCCGAGGAGGCCGCCGAATGGTGCGTGGATGGTGCCATCGGCTACGTCTGCCGGGACGACCACGCGAACGGCTGTCTGCAGTGCAGCATCCCGCTGGCAACGGAGTCCCCCAACGAGTAAACGTGGGCACCAGTGTAGAAAAGCAGCAACCCACTGACCGCGCTCTTTCTTGCCTACTGCCACCCGACAGCGACCGTGAGATTCCGACACGGAATCTGAGATCCCACACCGGGGTCCGCGCGGCAACGCAGAGACTGTAACCCTGGTGTTCGTTGGGGAAGACCAGGGCACTCCCGGTGCTGGATACCAGCATGATCGCACTTGCCAATCGGGGGCCGCTAAAAGGCAACGAGTTGTCTAGGTGTGCGAAGCGGCGCGTTGAGGACCGCCGAAGGATCCGTGACAGGCCCGCCCGCCCCGCCCATTCCACGGGTGAGCGGCCCCGGCCGCCGACACCGTACCCGACACTGGCCGAACTCACGGGCCCTCACCCGTAGATGTCATCTGAACGAAGCACTGTCCTTCAGACTGCCTGAATTCCCGTAACAGGAACGGGCATCGTGAGCGGGACAGCTCAGGTACACAACCGTGGGAGGGCCGCGTGCGCGGGGACCTGAACGAGCGGCAGCACGCCGTGCTCTCCTGGGTGAGTCAAGGGTGCCCCTCCGGGTTTTGGCCGGACAGTACGTACAAGGTGAGCGCTCAGGCTCTGCAATGCCGAGGACTGATCAAAGTCACCAAACGGCGCGGTTATTGGAACGCCGAGCTCACCGAAAAGGGACGACAGTATCTCGCCGCCGATACCGGTATCGGCCCACGGGACCACGACGCCGAAGCACCTGAGGCGCCGGAGGATCTGGCGACACGACACCCCCAAACCACGCCGAAGACCCGAACGAACTACACCGACCAGCTCCTCGAAGAACTGACAGCCAACAACAACCGCCTCGTCAAGGCAAACGAATCCGGCCCACACGCAGTGAACTGGGCATCGCGGATCAGCGCCGCACGCCAGTCCGGCAAGATCCCGCACTCACAGGAACTGCGCGGAAAGCAGACCTACAGCGGCTACGAAATCAAGCTCGTCGACATCCCCGCCTGGCGGCTCACCGAACTCACCCCCATCACCGTGCCCGCCAGGCTCACCAAACCCCATGCAGTGGTCGCAGCCCTCCAAAAACGCCCCCAGGGCATGGGGCTGACCAAATCCGTGCACAACCGAGCTCTACGCCTCATCCAAGCCCTTGTTACCGCCGCCGAATCAAAGGGCCACACGACCGCACTCGGCCCCACTCCAGACACTCCCCCGCCACGCCACCGCCGACAGGCACCACCGCATTTCACCATCACCGCGCAAGACGAATCCGTCCACATCCTCGTCCTACAGGAACACGACCACAGCAAACACTGAGCTTGCTCCGCTTTGACGGACACCATTGGTGTGGTGGTCAGGCTGCGAGTGCGGTCTCGTACTCGGCGGGGCTGAGGTAGCCGAGGCTGCTGTGCAGTCGGTGCAAGTTGTACCAGCCCTCGATGAAATCGAAAATCGCGGTGCGGGCGGCTGCCCGGCTGGGCCAGGCGGAGGTGCCGAGCAGTTCGCGTTTGATGGTCGAGAAGAACGACTCGGCGAGCGCGTTGTCCCAGCACTGACCGGTGCGGCCGACCGACAGCCGGACCCCGAACTCGACTGCCAGGGAGGCGAATTGCTGACTGGTGTATTGACAGCCGCGATCCGAATGGAAGATCACGGGATGGGCGGGGCGACGCTGCCGGCAGGCGAATGTCAGCGCCTCGGCCACCAGCTCGGTCCGCAGGTGATCGGCGGTTGCCCAGCCGACCACGCGCCGGGAGGCGATGTCGATGACCGTGGCCAGATAGAGCCAGCCCTCCTCGGTCGGAACATATGTGATGTCGCCGCACCAGCGGGCATCGAGCCCGGCGCGGTCGGGCTGGAAGTTCCGGACGATGAGGTCGGGACGGAAAGCGGCCCCGGGGTCGGCGACCGTCGTCGCATGCCGTCGTCTGCGGTGTCGGCCCTGCAGCCCGGCGGCCTGCATGAGTCGTGCGACACGACGGCGGCCGCACCCGGCGCCCTCGCGCTTGAGCACGGCATGCACGCGTGGGGCCCCGTAGGTTCCGCGTGATTTCGCATGAACCTTGGTGATCTGCTCGGTCAGCTCGGCATCCCGCACCGCACGAGGACCGGGCAGGCCGGAGCGACGGGCATAGAAGGCGGTCCGGGAGACCTTCATCAGCTCACACGCCCGTTTGACGCTGTGACCTGCGCGCTTCTCCGCCTCGATGAACGGGTGCACCGTCACCGGGCCTCCTTCGCGAAGAAAGCTGTGGCCCGCTTGAGGACGTCGACGTCCTCGCGCAGCCGGCGGTTCTCCCGCCGCAACGCGGCCAGTTCCTCGCGCTCACTGCTGGTCAGCCCGTTGCGCTCGCCCCCGTCGACCTCGGCCTGCTTCACCCAGTCCCGCACCGCGGTCTCGGTCAGTTCGAAGTCTCTGGCGACCTGCCCGACCGAGCGGTCACCTCGTCGGCACAGCCCGACGATCTCGGCCTTGAACTCCGGCGTGAACGAACGACGAGGGCGGCGAGGTTTCTTCTTCCCCATGCTCTCCATGATGGACATCCTCCCGGGGCTGAACCCCTGATCTCAAATGTCCGTCAAAGCGGATCAAGCCCAACACATCCCCACCGACAAAGAACGCGCCGACGCCACAAAGCACACATGGATGCGCATCCCCCGCTTCGACTACACCCCCGCCAACAGACTGCGATTCATCCTCCGAGGCGGCACCCCACACCGCGGAACCGAATGGGCCGACCTCGACAGCCGGCCGCTGGAAGACCAACTCCCCGAAATCATCCAAGAAGTTAACCTCCGCGGCGAAGCCGCCGAACGCAACCGCCGAGCAGAGGCGCAAGCCGAGGAAGCGGCACTGCAGTACCAGGAAAACGCCCGGCGCAACGCCCACGCCGCGTACACCCACGCCTACCGCGTCAAGCGCCTCGAAGAACAGACAGCAACCTGGCACGAAGCCAAGCGTCTGTCCGAGTACGTCACAGCGGTACGCGAACGCGCCACACCCCTAACCCCCGGACACGAACGGACTGAGATCAAGGAGTGGCTCACATTCGCCGAAGCCCACCTTCAAGAGCTCATCGACACCGCCACGACGCCGACACTGCCCACGCCGCCAACACCCAGCAGCGCCGATCTCGCAACGCTCCTCGCCCAGAAGGCGTTTGCAAACCGCACTTCCCCTCATTCGCAAATGAGGCCATAACCGACAGAGGCGCACCAAGAAACGGCAAAGGCGGGGCCGCAGGACTTCACGCCCGACACCTGCCATCTGCGAGGACACACGCCTGACGCCCCATCAGAACGTGCGTCAAACGTGCGTCACGAGGGCTCCGCGTGCGTCACCCATGCGTCAAGATATCGCCCGTAACGCACACAGCGCACATAATGCACACTCGCCAAAATGGCAGGTAAGCGGCCCTTTTCAGCAGGTTCAAGGATCGCGACACATTCGACGTGGTGGGTCATCGAAATCACGTCACAGGGAACGAGGCATCGAAAGCCGCAGGTCTGAAATGGTTTCCCCTCTCGGTAGGCAACATCTCGCGACCCATAGCGTCAAACGAGCGGCACGGCCTGCCCTGCATTCCGGGTCACCGTAGGCTTGCCGTTGCCACCATTGAGGTGTGCCAAGGGGCGGCTTTCCTCGCTCCACGCGGGAAGTCACGCCTCCGCCACTCGGCACGCTTACTGCAGCCGGACGCGCTCACAGCCGAGCTCGGCTGTGAGCGTCCCCCAGGCGGGCGAACGGAGCTCGGACGCGGCCACTCCCAGGTGCTTGCGCGATTGACCCGAAGACGCCGGTGTAGCCGTGGCCGGCTACGTCTTGTCGTTCGAACGTGCCGCACGGGGCGGAGAGACCGTCGTGGAAGTCGGCAGTCCGCGGCGGTCAAGGGTGCGTCGAGGCTGGGCACGGTCAACTTCCAATCGCCGCTTCCGTGGTCGGTGTGCTGGAAGTGGGTGAGGGTGTCTGCGTCGTCCTTGAGTTCAGTGATCCAGGGGGCCATCCCCGGTGGTGCCAGACGCTCGGGTGCGGGCCCCTTCAGGTCGGGTCCGAGCCAGGTGACGCGCGAGGGTTCGCCGTCCGGGGTGCGCAGTTGGCGGTCGAACCGGGGGCGTCCGCTGATGTGGTGTGTGGCGCTGCCGACGGTGGGAGTGCCAGAAGTGCTTTCCGACCGGCGCGTACTGTCCGTCCAGCCCCGAGGAGGGGAAGAGGCCGGATCCGCCGTTGTGAGCACGGGGCCCTCCCGTCGGAGGGTGAGCTGGACCGTTGCGGTGTCCGTGGTGCCGGAGATCTCCATGAAGTCCAGGTCTCCGCTGGTCGCCAGAATCGAGGTCCGGGCGCCGAGGGACGTGCCGGACCGTGTCACCCCTCCGGGGGCTACCCGCACCCCACCATGCGCCTCGCAACAGCAAGCCACTCGATCCGGGGCTTTCTGTCAGCTTGCCTCGGCAACGCCCGGCTGAGACGACCTCGGCTTCCAGGCTCCCTCAGGGGGCACAGCGGCGATGATGGTGTCGAGGATCGCGTGGGACGCCTGTAAATCCTCGATGGCGCGGGTGATTCGCTCGCTCTCCCGGCGCAGTTGGGCGAGCAGGTCCGGGCAGGTGGGCACGAGGCGCTCGTCGTCCGCCCGGATACACGGTAGAACCTGAGCGATCAGCGCGGTGGAAAGACCTGCCGCCAGCAGACAGCGAATGCGGCGCACTGTCTCGACGTCCGACTCGGCGTAGACGCGGTAACCGCTGGGCAACCGCTCAGGCGTCAGCAGTCCCTGCTGCTCGTAGTAGCGCAGCAGCCGCTCATGCACCGTGGTGCGCTGCACCATTTCGTTCATGCGCATACCGCTCGCCCCATTCCCGCTTCCCCTGCACACACCACGACTTGACTCTGACACTGATGTCGGAGTTTAACGTCGGTGTATGACCACTGATCACGTGCTTCCCATCCCTCACCTCGATGTCCTCGTGCAGGGGCGCGGCCCCGCGCTCCTGCTGGCCCACGGTGCCGGAGGCAGCATCGAGGGAAACTTCGGCCTCGTCCTCGACGACCTCGCCCAGGACCACACCCTCGTCGGCCCGCACTACCCCGGAGCGGGTGGCTCCCCCGCAGCCATCGAACCCCTGGACCTGGACGACCTCGCCGACCGCCTGGTCGCAGCAGCCGTCGCGGCCGGCCAGGACTTATTCGCCGTCCTCGGGGAGTCCCTCGGCAGTGCCGTGGCCGTCCGGATCGCCACACGGCACCCCGACCGTGTCCGGGCCCTCGTCCTCACAGCCGGTTTCTCTATCGCCGACCCCGTCCTGGCACTCGGCGCCCAGCTGATCAAGTCCCTTGCGGCGGCCGGCCAGTGGGAGGACGTGGCACGGCTCGCCCTCCTGTCCTGCATGTCGCCGGCGGACCTGGCGGACCTCGAACCGGCCGCCCTCGACGAACCGGTCGCCCAGACCCTGACCGCAATGCCGCCGGGCATGCTGGACCACTTCGACCTGGTGTCCCGCGTGGACGTCCGGGCCGACCTCGCGACGGTGTCCGCCCCCACCCTGGTGGTGGCGCCGACCGGCGACCGGCTGGTGCTGCCGGAGAGCTCGTACCGCCTGGCGGGAGGCATCCCGGGCGCCCAGCTGATCGAACTGCCCGGCGCAGCGCACCTCCTGAACCCGGCAGACCGAGCGACCTGGCTCCGCCACGTCCGCGATTTCCTCGCCGCCCTCCCCGCCACGTCACCGTGAGCAACGCTCCTTCCGGATCAGGCCGTCCGCCCACGACGTCGCCGCGGCGTCGGGCCGGCCTGCTCGTTCTCGCCGCCACGACCTGCGTCGTCGTCACCACGGAGCCCCCGTCGGTCGGACTGCTGACGCCGATCGCCGACGAGCTGCGAGTCGCGCGATCACGGATGGGCTGCTGGTCATCGTGTACGACTCCGCCTTCGGACTGACGACAGCTCCGCTCACCTGCTGGACCACCGGCCGGCCGCGTGCTTCTGCGTAATCGTGCATGCGGTCTGCTCTCTCGGCACCGTGCAATCCGCGGCCGCGGTGAGCTACCCGACGCCAGCGTTCCCTGCGCGGGGCGGCGCACAGAGTATTCGGTCGATCGTCGCCGGGTACGCAGCCGCGCCGGCCACACCCGGCCGCTGGGCTGTACGACAGCCGTCGCCCTTCGCCGGAACTCGACGGACGGCCCCGACCCCTGTGGTGCCGGGCCTCGTTTGTGCCCGGATCACGCGGGCAGCTTTCTCCCACCCTCGTTTGCTTGCCGTCGGGTCGGTGCAGCGGCACCGGCGTATGAGGGCCGTTCTCGCATCGACAACAGTCCTCGAACGGCCCGCCCGCAGCTGACACCTGGCGGGAAGGCCGGCACGAGGTACCCACCCGCCTCGTGCCGACCCGCGGTGGTTTCGTGGAAGGGCGTCGCCCCCTTCGACCAGCTCGTCGCCTGACGAGGGCGAGTGGCAGCTCTGCTCCTCTTCACCGTATCCGGTGCGACATGGGCGGCGATCCTCAGGAGGCCGTTGGGACGATGCCCACAGCGACGCTATTGCCCTCACTGATGTAACCGTCGTGTGCCCGTAGCGGGTTGGCCGCGTCGGCCGGATCAAGGAAGGGCTCCCAGCTGCCCGCCAGCCCCATGCCGACCGCCTGCCGGGCGACAGCGGCGCAGGCTTGTGCGTAGAACCCCAGGGTCGCCCGGTCCAGCGGTGCGTGGTGCTCAATCAGCATCGTCCGCTGCCGCACCGCCACCAGTCCCGCCTCTTCCAACGCCCGGTGCAGCCGGCGGGTGCGCAGCAGTTGGCGCGCGTAGCCGGAGGTGCGGGCAGCATGCCGGAAGAAGTCCGTGTACAAGAAGGGGTCACCCGGGCCCACGGTGATGAGCGAGGCATCCAGGTCTTTGACGGCAACGATCCCGCCAGGTCGCACAACGCGGCGGAACTGCGCTATTGAGTAACCGAGTTCACCGTCGTCGAGGTACTGCGTGGTATTGGCGCACCAGACTGCGTCAAAAGTGTCGTCTTCATAGGGAAGGTCGAGTATGTCGCCCTGCCTGACATCGAAGGTGCAGTGGGTACGGGCCTCGCGCATTCGCCCGGCGGCGAGCGCCGCGTTCTCCTCAGCGAGATCGATCGCCGATACCTGACCAGCGGGACCGACCAGGTCGGACAGCCAGGGAAGGAAGGCGCCGCTACCGCAGCCGGCATCGAGAACATGCCAGCCGGAGCGGATGCCCGCCTGGTCCAGGGCCGCTTGGTAGTGCGGTGCGCACGCGGCGAAATGTGCGTCGACGATCTCGTCGTGGGTGAAGCCGAGACCCGTCGACGCCGTGTGCCCCCACGACACATGATCCTTTGTCAGCATGAGTTCTACCTGTTCCGATCTGCCGTCATGGCATCGTCGAGCAGCGTGGTGAGGAGGCTGGTGACCTGGGCGGACGCTTCCATCGGCTGGAGGTGACCGGTCCCCGGCACGACGACCAACCGCCCGCGCGGCAGGGCGTCGGCCGTACGCGCCGCGTCCTGGAGGGAGACGAGTTCGTCCTCCGCCCCTGTGACGACGACGGCAGGTACGTCGGTGGCCCGCAGGACGGACAGAGAGTCGGGGCGTGCCGCGATGGCGCGCTGCGCCCAGGCCACTGTCTCGGGCGGGGCGTCCTCGGCCATGGCCAGGACCTCCTCGACCAGGTCCGGGCATTGGGCTCGGGTACTGGCACCGAGGAGTAACGGAGCAGTTCGGCGCACCACTTGGCCGTGGAGTGTCTCGTCGAGCATCAGATCGGCGAACCGCAGTCGCTCGGCCGCCGTCTCGTGCGTGTCCGCGGTAGCCCTGCTGGCGAGCAGTGCGAGGGCGCGGACGCGGCCGGGGTGGCGGCGCAGGAACGCCATCGCCACGTAGCCGCCCATCGAACATCCGGCAAGGGGTTGCTCAGCCTCCGACAGGTTCGCAGCCCCCAGCGCGATCGCGATCGCCAGGTGCACCAGTACCCCGGCGCGTTCCCGCCGGCCAGCTGCTGCGCTGGACGGCAGTACCCCGGCCAGCGCACCCGTCAGCCCCATGCGGTCCGCGCACCGGCGCAGCAGCACCGCTCCCGCATGCCCGACCAGCCTCTTCCCGTCAGCCACCACGGACAGCCGACGGTCCCGCCCTGTACTCTCGACCACCAGAAAGGCGCCTTGCTCCCTCCAGCGGATACGATCTAGACACTCGCGTTCTCGCAGGTCAACGGCACCTTTCTGCTAGCGGGGCGTCAGATCACCCAATTCCGCTGAATACCCAGGGTTAATGCATCGAGTGGCGGGGCCGACTGGGCAGTCACAGCCGAGGGACCCGTCCGCCTCGCGACCGCCGCGGCGAGGCCCAGGGCTGGGTCGACCTGATGGACCAGCTGGGCTGGAAGCCGCTGCGCAACCGCCACCTGCTGCCCGAACGCGTGGCCCGGCGCCAGGTCACCACCGACCCTGTGCCGCGGCGGACGATCCCGGACAACCGCTGGCCTTCATCGATCTCACGGAGGCGTACTCGTTCGGCCACCCGCACAGCTTGACGCCGCACGCCGACCAGGACAGGACCCAAACGGTCCGTCACGTCACGACGAGGCAAGCGTTGCCTGAGGCGGCACTGGGCTCCAACGCCCGCGCAGGAAACGAGGCCGTTCGATGAGCCCGTACCGCCGTGTAGAGCCGAAAGGCGCCCGTCAGCCCTGGGAGTCCCCTGGGACTTTTCTGGGACTTCCGGCCCCATCAAGCGGCACGAACGTGAAATAGCCGAAAGGTCATTCGCCCAGGTCAGCGGCCATCGCACGCCTATCACAGCAGGTCACGACACTCGCTGGTCTCTTCCGCGACATCTGAAAGTCTTCAGAATTAACGCCGTTACACCCCTCTTGACCTGCACTTATGCGAGCCATGAGGGGATTCGGCTTCGCCCGTGGGACTTCTCAGGGACTTTTGGGCCGAGTCAGGAGTCTGCCAGGCTGAGGGACGGATCAACCGGAGCGACACACGTGATGGGCCACGGGCAGGGCGTCTGCCTGAGCGGCGCATAGACGAGGACAAGTTGGGCTGGGTGGTCGACTCACTGCCTCACGGTCACACTCACGCACCATCCACGAGCCCCTCCCGCTCACTGCGGAAGCAAGCTCGCGCATCATGAATTTTGCCGCTGCCCCGCGGTCACGATGGAGGCATGTTTCCAGCCCGCAGCACTCCGCACCCGCTCCAACCGGCCTCTCGGATGAGGTCGCATGACCGCGTCATCCGGGACCGAACCCCACCTGCCAGGCCACGTCCAGCATGGCCCGCGGCCCGTCCGGTCCTCCTTCGGTGCCATTCGGGCTGGGCGCGGCTGCCCACTCCCGCGCCTCGGTTCTGCCGCCGGATCGCAGGGTGGCGGAGGTCGCCACCGGGCAGATCGAGCCGAGCAGCCGTCCCTCGGCCGACGCCCCGACCACCCGGGCCAGCCGCCTCAGCAGCATTGCCACGTCGGTGCGCTGGGCGCCGTCGTAGGTGTGGAACTCGTCGAGTACGAGACTCCGGGGTGCGGGTATGCGCAGCGCGGGGGCCCCTTTCCCCTCCCCTTGCTCAGGTGTCCAGATGGTCCACGAAGATGCCGATGAGGATGCGACCGCCCAGGCGGGGTTCGGGGAGACTGAAGTGGACGCGGTTGCGGTGTCGTTCCTTCTTGCCGTGCCACTCGCAGCGGTAGGTCTCGCCCTCGTGGTCGACGTCGCGCTGCTTCATGCTTCCGGGCTTGGAGCGGGTGTTGGGGCTCTCGGGGGACAGGTCTAGGCCGAAGCGACCCAGTTCGGCCTGCACCTGATGCGGCTGCCCTGAATGCAGGGCCAAGGCCTCGGCGAAGTGGTCGTGCACCACACCCAGGAGCCGCACGACCCAGTCACGCATCTCCGCGTAGGAGCCGTCGAACTTGCGGAAGGACAGGGAGTCTGCGAAGACCAGTTCCGGGAAGCTCTGGCGGGCGCGGTCGAAGAAGTCCTGCTCCGCTATGTTCTCCCGCTCGAAAAGGGAACGCCAGAACTCGGACAGCGCGGACGCCTCGACGAGGTGGAAGACCTCCTCGGCCACCGGCTCGTCGGTCGTCCCGTCGCTCGCGGAGAGTGGGAGCCAGCCGCGGCGGTCCCGGACGGGGAAGACCAGACAAGCAACGTGGTGCCTCTGTCGCGTCCGCCACCAGGCGTAGCAGAGGGACCAGGCGAGGTCATGGGCGGCGCCCGCCACTTCGACCCGGTCGGGCAGGCCGGCAAGATCCGTGTCCGTGTCCCAGGTGGGGCAGCGGTCCATGAGACGGACCATCCTCAGTCGCGCGTCACGTCCGGCGCGCGGCGTCTCCCCCTCGTACAGGACATCGTAGAGCTTCCGGTCGTCCGCGCACTCCGCCTCCACCCACCACGGCGAGACGGCGACCGGATGCTGTTCGGATAACTCCTCCAGGGTGTCGCTGAAGTCGTCAAGCAGCTCCGTCAACCGCCCCTCCGTCAGCCCTCTGAAGTCGAAGGACGACTCGTCCACGACAATCCGGTAGGGCTCACCGTCCCCTGCGCCTGGCACGTGCAAGCCTCCCCAAGTCCTGTTCGATCTGGTCGAAGAAGCCTCGCGGCCACTTGGTTAGTTCGCCCTTTGCGGTGAAATCGATGGGCGTGGAACCGGCTTCCTCCTCGCCGAAGTAGTGCACGATCGCGTCCTCGGGCCGCAGGATACGTTCCTCCGCCACGGCCAGTCGCGCGCCGTTGAGGACGTGGTCGCTGTGCGTCTCTACGACCACCTGGGCGCCGGCCCCGGCGACCCGGGCCAGGAAGCTGCCCAGCTTGGACTGGCCGCCGGGGTGGAGGTGCGCCTCCGGGTTCTCGACGATCAGCAAGTCCCCCGGACCGGTGAGAAGGCCGGCGACGATCACGGGCAGGGCGTAGGAGAATCCGAAGCCCATGTTGGCTGGGCGGATCGGCTCGCTCAGCAGGCCCGGCTCCTGGAAGCGGATGGTGCTCGCCGTGATGCCGGGCGGCCACTGTGCGGTGATCTTGATGGGGCGGATGATGTCGGAGGCCCAGGTTTCCACCTGCGTGCGCAGGGTGGTGACGTTGTGGGTGCTCCGGGTCGTCGGGTGGAGCAAGGGCTCACCCACCACCCGGGTCTCATGCAGGGCGAGTACTTGCGCGGTGTACTCCCCCTGCACACCGACTCCGAGGAGGTCGGGATGCTCCGCAGAGACGCCCAGCTGGTCGCGGGGGCCGAGGCGCTCGGCGCACAGGTAAGTGAACGCGCTACCCCTGCCGCACAGTTCCGCAGGCGGGGGCCCACTATTCTCGACCACCCTAAGGTAGAGGGCTTGCTCGTCGGGAACCGTGAAGCGGTGCTGGCCGGGCTCCTCGGCGCCGTCGCCCACGATCTCGATCTCGATGGTGGAGTCGGGGGCGTCCGGGTGTAGCACCTCGTGTGCTTCACCCAGGGCGAGTCCGTAGGGGCCGTTGAGCTGGACCACTCGACCGGCCGGCGCGTCCGCGAGCTGGCGGGCCAGCAGCAGGCTCTGGACGGTGGTGCTCTTCCCCGTTCCGTTGAGTCCGGTGAGCACGGTGAGGGGGCGCAGGGCGAAGGAGGCGTCGGCGAAGCGCTTGAAGTACCGGACGCGCAGAGAGGTGATCACTTACCGGCCTCCGTGACCTGCGCGGTCACGTCGAACCGGAGCATCACCCGGCGGACGTCGCCCGTGGAGGAGGTGATGGCCTCCAGGTACTGGTAGTCCTTCGTCATCAGAAAGCGTGCGGCGTCCACGATCGCTTCGCGGCGCTGTTCTAGGTCCGTGGCCTCATACCGGGCGAGGGCGATCGACCATGTCTCGAAGAGCGCCCGGTTGATCGGGTTCCGGCCAGACGACTCCAACGGCCACTTGCGGAACGCCTGATCGCCGAATACCAGGCGGACGTTCACCATGGCCTTGCGGAAATCGGCCATGAGCGCGCCGACTGTGGCGTCCCCCTCTTCCGTACTGTCCAGCACCGTAGTGGTGTGCTGGAGGAAGGAGTCCATCGCGGCGTACTTCACATAACCCTCCGTACCCATCAACCAGAAAGCGGCGAACCGCAGGGCCATCTCCCGGTCGTTCATCCGGATGTGGCCCCCCATGTTGTTGGTCGCCGCGTTGAACTCCGCCGTGGAGGTCATCTCCCGTAGGATGGTCCGACTGCGATCCTTGCTCATGCAGTGCCGGATCTCCTGCGCGTTCAGGGGTGTGCCCCCCGTGTTGATGCGCTTGAAGATGTCGTACATGACGTCCGGCGGAGTCGTCGGGTCGATGACGTTGGTGACGATTTGGGTGTTGTAGATGCGCCGCTTCCACGGAGCGGGGAGGTCCTCGAAACGTTTTCCCTCCACCGCGCTCTGCAGGTACTCGAGCCCCTTGAGTACGAACCCCCCTTCCTCTCCCCCGCGCACGAAGTCGTGGATGGTCGACAGGCGCTGGAGGCCGTCGACCACGCGCATGAGCCCGTCGGTGTCCTCGGCGAAGTAGAAGGCCGGAAGCGGGATCTGCAGGAGCACGGACTCGATGAGCCGGGACTTCTGCCTGGGTTTCCACACCCGGCCGCGTTGGAAGTCCGGGGCCAGCTCCAGCGATCCGTCCTCGATCATGTCCAGGGCGTTGCGCAGCGAGAACTGCTTGGTGTTGACCCGGATCTGCTCCGGGTTCCACGGCCTGTCGATCTCCGGTGGCGCGTCCTCGGCCTCGGTCTCCGCCTCGACTCCGGTGCCCGTGTCGAGGAAATGCTCCTCCGTGATCTTCGGCGGCTGGGGGGTGTCCGAGGTCGTCATGAGGCGATCGTATCCGGGCGGCCGGCAGCCGTGGGCCTCCCTAATCGTTTCAGGCAGCAACGGGTATCTCCCGCCGTTTACATAGGCCCGCTAGGCTCGCTCTCCGACGACCTCCTGGGCAGACGGTCTTCCAGTGTTCTCCGGACTTCTGCGAGCTGCGTCTCGGCCCGCAGTAGGGTGGCCCTCAGCTTCGGAAACTCAGATCCCGCGGCTGGTTGACCGTCAGTATCACCGGTGTACGTAGCGAGGGTCCGTGCCAACTCAAGGACGGCGTCTCGCGCGGCTCGCTGTTCGTCCTCTTCGACATGCTCCGAGAGCCTCAGCCACTTCGCCTCCCTGTCGGCAGCTTCCCGTGCAGCGACTACGACGATTTCACGTACGACGCCGCGGACAGCCTCCTCAAGGTCCAGGGCGATCCGAAGCAGGGGTGCTGCGACCATGTCGTCGTCGCTGGGTTCACTGCCAGGTGGGAACATCCGGTAGAAGTGCCATGGGTCTTGAGGCTCGCTTAGCCGTTCCAGTGCTCTGAGCACGGGCTCGAATGCGTGGAGTGGCGGACTGGGGATGGGAAGTGTCGCCCGGTGGTTCCAGAGTGCGAGGACGGCGGTCGCAGTCTCACGCCGTATTTCGTCGGCCTCCGCCTCAGGGGCGCTCTCCGCGCGGATGATCAAGTCGCCGATGTGATGGGCCATCCATCGGCCCAGAACATCGTGGGCCGAGAGGCCGGCGGCGATTTCCTTGCCCAGTGCGAGGGTCCGGTCAAAGCTCGCTGCATCCTCCGGATTCATCGAAGAGGTAAATCTTGTAGGACCTTTCGTGTGGGGGGAGGGATTCGTCATCGTCTTGGTCGTACCTCACTGAGTAGGGCTGCCTGTGGTCTTTGTGAGTACGGTCGATCATCACTTCGACGATCATGCTGCGTCCGGTCAGGGCCAGGAGCTCCAGTAGGGCGTCACTCCGGATTTCCAGCCGGTGCCCCTTAGTTCCTGTCACTCGGTCCGAACTGGTCGCGGCCGTGTCATCCCAGACGGCGCTGCGGAGGGCAACGCCATCGGCACGATTCCATTCACGCATATCCGCGTCCGGTTTCAGCCGGAGCAGACCGACAATTTCTTCAGCGGGCCGGTACGGCGGGTACCTGACCCCAGCGGCCAGCGGATCTCTGTTGTCCTGCCCTTGACATCCGTCAGCGACGACAATCCAACCGGTCAGCTGGAAGCCTTGGGCATCGAACTGGTAGTCGCTGTCGTCGGCGTTCGGGATTCGGTACGCCATGTACGAAGGGGCGGTCTGTAGGGCGAGTGCGAGGGCTCTGGCCCTTTCGGGGGTGACCAGGGCGCTGTGGATCAGGACTTCCTGCGCGGCCTGGTAACTCGTGTCGTCGGAGTCTTCCCAGACCGTGACCCATCCGTCGCTTGCCAGGAGTCGCTCACTGAAGTGCTGGCTGTTCAGCTGCCAGATCCAGTCCGGGTCTGGTGAGTCGTATTGTCCACTGAAGACGCTCTGCGGCGAGGGATCTCGCCGGTCGGCAAGCCATCTGCCGTCGTCGCGCGCGAGAAGGAATTCACCGAGCCAGTCAGTGAACAGGTCCGTGTCGGCCTCGCTGTCCCGGTACACGGGATGTGTCTTCAGCAACTCCCCGGCGACGGTCCACAGGGCATGGGTAGAGAGATAGAAGTCCAGATCGTCGGCGTCCGGCCAGTTCGTCTGGTGGGCGAAGGTGCCTCCTTCCCTGTACAGCTTCAGGGTGTGGCGCGGGTCGTCCTCGTGGGTGCCGCGGCAGGAGAGCTGCCAGGTGTCCGTAATGGTGTGCCCGACGAGTCGCAGGACCGTCTCCTCGGAGATTCCGAAAGCTTCCCCGAGCGGCTTGCACCACCGGTCGCCGAAGTCCCAGAAGAAATGGAAATCGCTCGGTTCTTGTGCGAGGGATCCTTCGTCCGTCTCTTTCAGTGTCCTTGCCCTGCGTTCCGCCCATGACTGGCTGACAACCTTCTTCGGGGTGTTGACCCCGCGCACGATGTCGAGTTCGTCGGCTGTCAGACTCCCGGAGCCGGAAGAGGCAAGAGCTAGGTAGATCGCTTTCGCGCTTTCCTGCATCACGACATGCGGCCCGTCCTCGAAGATCACCTTGCGCAGCAAGGGCTCGAATTCTGCGAGTCCCTGGTGCGTTGCCGTGTTCTGAGCGGCACGCGCGAGGGCGAAGAGTAGCCATTGGAGGGCGTGTCGACTGTAGAAGGGCAGACGGGCGTCGTGAAACGAGGTCACGTCAAGAGTGCCCAGCGCGAAGCTCTGCAGCGCGTCGAGTTCTTCTTTGCAGCCGAGTTCGACGAGGAGCCGGACGCTGTGCGCGGCCCGCCACCTTGCGTCGTGTTCGGGGTCTCCGAGGACCGCCCACAGGTAGCCTGCGAGACATTCCGCGCCCCCTGCCGGTCTGGCGGGAAGATCGGTGAACACACCGTCGCCCGAATCTTCAGGGGCAAGGGCGGTCAGCATCGTCCCGAAGTCGTCGAGGACGACCTGTGCCTGTACTCCGGTGAGCCGTGGAGCGAGCCGGGCCGCCAGGTGGTGGCACTCCTCGGGGAGGAATGCAGCGGGCTGCGAACCGAGTTCCCGGATTGCTGTTCCGAGCAGATCCGCATCAGGCGTGCCGGCCAGGTCCGCGAGGCTCTGTAGGTCGATCGGCTCGTAGCCCTTCGTGGTCAGCTCCCGGCTGAACCGCGTGGCGACCGTGTCCACAAAAAGACGCAGCTGCCGGCGTGCGGCTTGGGGAAGCAAGGGCCGCTCGGCCAGCCCCTTGAGCAGATGTTGGTAGTCGAAGGTGCTGAGGTTGGGATGGGACTGGAACGCGGCGAGCATGTCGCCGAGTTCGCGCAGGGGCACGCTGACGGCTCGGTCGATGACCTGCTCCATACGTAGCAGGTGGTCCGACCCGTGCACCAGCTGGCGGACCTTCTCCCAGCCCTCGTCGGTGGAGAGATCACACGCGGTGAGAGCGTCCTCCAACTGTCGCGCACGCGCCACTCGCGCATCGTCCTCCTCACCCTGCGTCCACCCAGGAGAGCTGTAGCCGGATGACGCCGGGAACGTGATGTGGCGAGACCGACCGGCGAACAACGTTTCGGAGAGGTCGATGTCCAATTCGCTGGCGGTCTGGTCAAGGCGTTCGAGGGACGCGCTGCTGAAGCGACGTGCCCGCAAGTGCTCTCCCAGCGTCCCAGCGATGTGTTCCCCGTCGTCGGGAGCCTCGCGCAGGGCCCGTTCGACAAGGTGGAGGGCGCCGATACGGTGCTCGCCGAACGGCACCATCGCCAGAGCGGTGACCGCGGACGGAGCCAGCGGGCCCGCCGCCTCGTCGAGAAGTGCCTGGATGAACGGGCCTTCGGAACACAAGCGACGGTCACGCCAGCGGGCAGCGACGACTGTCGCGGTCCTCGGGTTCAAGTGACCCATGGCACTCAGGACCGTGGAGTGATCCATTCCGTCCCCGAGATAGGGCTGAAGGCTCTCAGCGAGCTGGGCAACCCGATACGCGCGGCGATCGTCCTCGTGATTTCCCTCGGAGGCTCGGCGAGCGACGGCAAGGAAGGACCGCCACAGCACATGTACGTCGTCGCCCACGCGGTCAGTCAGATCGATTGCCCGGGTGAAGTAGGCGTGAGCCTCGCTTGTGTCGAATCGTTGGACGGCGCGAGCGAGTTTGACCATCTGCTCCGCCTTGTACTCAGCACTCTCCTGGGTAGTGTCTAGCGACGCGGCGACAGACTCCGCGAGTTCAATGGCGATGTCCTGCAGTTCATCGACGGGGGCCGCTGCTCGGACGGTGTCAATCAGGATTTCGTCTGCAATGTGGCTCTGCGCAGCCCGGTACCAGTCGAGCAGGAGCCGACGCGTCACATCGGACGAGCCGAAGGCGAGAATCCGGATGCCGAGTCGCGCCACACCTCGATAAAGGAAGAACGGCAACTCTCGTCCGTCATGCTTCCCCGGCATGGCCGCCACGAGATTCCGGAACGGGACTTCTGTGTCGCCGGAGGCTCCTACCAGGCAGTCGATCCACAGGCTGGCCCAGGCTCCGAGGGGCACGACGCTCTGCTTGTGGTCGTTCAGCGTGCTCGAGTAGGTATGGGGATGTTGTCGCGCTTCCAGGACGTCGTCGCCCGCGAGCACATCCACGTCGAAGGGCTGTCTCCGGACCTTCGATAGCAGCGCGAACCCGCAAAGGAGTGCGAGTGTGTCAACGTTACTGCCGTAGCGGCTTCCAGCGCCGCGGCCCAGGTCGTCGGGAAGGTTGAGACGCAGGATACGTTCGGCCTCCTCGTCCGACAGCACACCGTGGCGCAGCCCCATGGCGATGATCCAACCGACCGCCGGAAGCGCCTTGTTCTCCTCTGCGAGACCCGGATGCCGGCTAAAGGAGACAGGTCTGCGTTGGCGCTTCAGCATTCTCACCAGGCGCCGCGCAAGCGGCGCCTGGCAGACGAGGTTGGCCTGCCAGGCAGCGTAGGCGACGGCGAACTGCAGGTACTTCAAGCGCGTGACCGAGTGGCCGAGAGCCTCCAGTTCCTCGGTACGGCCCGAGTCGGCAAGCCGGGTGGTGATGATCACTCCAGCGTCGAAGCCCACCCGATTAGGGCGCCACCGGGCCAGGTATCCAACGCATGCCTCCACGCCGTCGGTGTTCAGGAGCCCGAAGGCGACTTCAGCAATGTCCGTCGCGGTGACGCGGTGTCGGCGCAGACCGTCGTCAGGCTGCCGCACCCACGCCTGCAGCCATTCCGCCGCGCTGCGCAACCGACTGCGGGCGAAGTCGGTCTGACCTGCGGCGAACGAGAGAAGTGCACCTTCGAAGTGAAGGTTGGAGCCCGGCCAGTCCATAGCAAGGCTGCGATTCGCGACTATGCCTTCGACGGTGCTGGCGTCCAGGAACGCGCCCGCCAGATCGGTATTGCACCTCAGCAGATGAAGCCGTCGGGAGTGGCCGGCGGCCAGACTTCCAGCCTTGACGGCCAGCCGGGCCGCCTCCCATTCCTTTCCCACGCGCAGCGTGGCCTTCAGGGCAAACTGAACCCGCTGCTGAGCAATCTCCCGCTGCTCCAGATCGTCGCCCTCGGGGAGGGCCCCGTCGGTCATCGCCAGCTCGACCAGGGTGTCGACCTGACCGGCCTCCCACAGCAGTTGAGGCAAGGAAGCCGCCACATACGGTTCGCCTGCGGCGAGCGGCGTCAGGCGGTCGATGAAGTCGATCAGGCAGTCGCCGGTCGGACGATACTCCGTCCGAAACCAGGTCTCGGTTGGCTCGTCACGGAACTGCAGGGTGTCACCATCTACTAGCAGGGAGCGTCCGAGATCGGCAGCGAAGCTGTGGATGAGCGCGGCTGGCACCCCGCACAGCTCCGTCAGAACCCTGACGGGGATCCTCGGCCGAAGTGCGGCCATGGCCTCGCACAGGCGGTCGATCTCCGCGCTCAGGTGGTGGTTGGCGTCCTTACAATGGTCCACCAAGCTCTGCAGGAGTTCGTCGAACAGAGAGACGTCGGGATGTATCGCCTCCCCAAGGGAGGCAAGACAGGAGTCGAGGTCCGATGCCGTACTGAGAACGAGGGCTTGGATCCGGGGGTTGCCGCCGGTGCGACGGTGGAACTCGGCCGCCTGCGCCTCCGTGACCGCGCCGAACACCGATTCTAGATGCTGCATGGATTCGGTGACGCCGAACCCCGCGAGCTCGGTTCTGTAAACACCAGGAGGCGGTTCCAGCAGATTGACGCGTTCGGTGCGGCACAGCATGACGAGTCGCACGTTGACTGGCAGAGTCTCTCGCAATAGGTCTGCCACGAAGGTGCGCTCACCACCGTCTCTCGCGATGAGAGCCGCATTGTCGGCCGCGTCCACGACAAGAACCAGGAGCGCCCCGGGAGTGGTAGCCGCGACAGCCTCCGCCGCGCTGTAGACCCTAACTATGAACGCCTTCCCATAGTCGGCAGGCTGAGCCGTACCGGCCGGAATCAGCGGATCGCAAAGAGCATGCGCAGCAAGCTCGTTCGCCAGCTGCACCAAGCCTTGTTGATGCTGATGGCGAGGTGAGCTGGCGCGCCGGTAATCGCCGTTTCCGAAGCAGTCGTAGACGAGGGTGACGGAGCCCTCCGGCAAGTTCCGTTCGATCTGCGTGGTGAGCACGGATTTTCCGACGCCGCCAGCCGCGTGGACAATGACCGGCCGCTTGGCGAGCCGCACGATGTCGTCGACGATCTCGCGAGTCTGCGGGGTCACAATGACGCGCCCGGGCCGGCCGATGAGGTTGGGAGCGGGCAGGACGCGCTCCGGTGGGACCCCGAGAGCAGTGAGCACAGTGGAGCGGTCGACGACGTGATTCATCTCGAGCGAGGTCGCGCGTCTCGCGATCATCTCTTTCAGCAGAAGGGGCTGCACATCGGGGGCGCCGGGTAGAAATCCGGCCAGATCCAGCCGGAACAGCCCTTCGAGCCGTAGTAGACCGGGAGCCATGGGATCCACCTGTAGCTGATTGAAGAACGTTGCTTCGCCGTCCGCGTCGCCGGAGAACCCCGCATACTGCCTGAGGAATCTGACCTCGTGGGCGTACGCGCCGTGCTCACCACCTGCTGCCAGGATCCCGATCGCTCTCAGTACGGCGTCACGGACTGGCCGGTTGGAAAGAAACTCAAAGGTCACCTTCTGCTCAAGCTCTGGCGACTCCAGCCGGATGCGTCTGAACTTCTCCGCGAAGCCGCTGACCGTCCCGGCAAGACCCGACACGGTCCACTCCTCCGTGGCCCGCGTCGTCGAATGCTTCAGTTGCCGATACACCACACGGTTCGCTTCGCGAAGCCCGGTCGCGCCGTAGTACTCGGCAATGTCAATGACGTCCTCACCGTCGCGACCCTCCGTGTCGTCGTGCGACACGCCCTCGATAGCAATCGCAGTCAAATCCGCACCGGGGAGCAACAGCTTCAGCGCCTGTCGAGCCGCCCAGTGATAATGGAACTGATCACCGTCCCGGCTGGCACGCAGAAGATCAGTGTCAGGCATTCCCACTCCCACCTCAGAGCGGCGGTATCGAGCAAGGATCTCCTCACATCGCCACAGACGAATACGGCACAAGCCTGCGCACGGTAACCCCAGTCGGGCAACGCGTCCGCCAACGTTACCGCGTCCAGATCATCGACTCGGATGGAAACTGCGTTCACGGAGCCGCTCACCAGTGACGACTATCGTCGGCGGGCAGGACAGGACCTTCACTGCCGGTTCAAGGATCGCCACGGGAGCCGAGAACGTCAGTCCGCGCTGGGAGCCCTGTGGGACTCTTCTGGGACTGCCGACCGCGTCAACGAGCGCGAGCTCGAAACAGCCGGAAGGCCACCTGCACAGGTCCGCGACGCAAATTCCGCCCAGCGTGCCGGGCCACAGGGCCGCATGGTCTCTTCCACGACATCTAGAGATTCTGTGCCCGAAGGGCCGCCTCCCGAACCATCGGGAGCCTCGCGGTGGTTCGGGAGGCCCGACCCGCGGTATCGGATTTCAGAGGCACCCACCTCGTCATCGAGTCCCAGGACTCCAGGGTGTCCATCAGGACTTCCATCGTGGCCGGGGCCTCCGGTCCGACAGCGCTCGCCAGGATGAGCAGCATTCCTTCGTCCTGATCCACCAGTGCAATGAACTCCTCGGTCGCGGGAGCGGTCCAGAGCTGGCCGAACGATGCCACCGCGACCTCACCGGGACCGGTGAGTGCCCAAGCGCGCCCATCGGAAGACCTGGGCGGCAATCCGGACCACAGCGGGCGGAGGTTGAGCGCTTCAGCGCGGGTCGACCGGAGTCCGAAAGCGGACGTGACCGTCCAGCGGTCCCCGCTCCGGATCAACTGCGCCACCTCGAGAGAGGGATTGATCACGAAAGCGGGAACGACCAGGTCGTTGCGCTCCCCCACAGGAACTCCGGCGGTGAAGGCCGTCCAGCTGATACCCGCTTCTTTCGACACACTGAGCAGAGCCGAATCGTTCCAGTGCGGATAACGGCACAGTCCGAAGTGGAAGAGCCGAGCGTCAGCCCACTGCTGGTCGTCCACATGAAGTGCCGGAACCCCGTCGCCCAGTGGATATCCGCAGTCCTGGCAGTCACCGGCCCAGAGCAACTGCATGAGGGAACGGGCTTCGTCGTGCCCGAGTCTGTCCAGGCAAGTCTGGCTGAAGGCTAGGTGCGGGAGTCCGGCCGAGCCGTCCGCGGCTTCCAGGACCACCCAGTCCGACGGGTGGCCGTGCTCCCGTGCCCGGCTCCACCATTCCTCCCCCAGCCGGACGTTGCCGAAGGAGTACGCGGTCACGCCGGCCATCAGGCAGCCGATCGAGTCGCCCAGACTCCCCTGCTTGACCGCCGCATCGTAGGCACGCGCGACATAGGCGTTCGCCGTTTCATGGTCCTTCCTCCGCAGGAGGACGCCGGCGTACGAGAGCGCGGCGAACGGGATCTCGCCGTCCGCAGCGACTCTCAGGGCCTCGACGGCTTCGTCCGACTGCCACTTCGACCTCAGCCAGTCCGAATAATGCAGTGCGCTCCCGGGATCGCCGGCCTCGGTACCGCGCTTCCACAGCGCTGCCGCCTCGTCCTGGTTCCCCAGCTTTTCGTGCACCAGGCCGAGGGCGCCAATCGACTCGCGTTCCCCGCCCTCGATCGCACGCTCGTACCACTCCCGTGCCGCTTCCAGACACCCCCTCGCGTAGGACAGGGCACCCATGTTGTGAGCCCCGCTAGAGTCACCCAGGTAGAAAGCGCGCTCGAAGCAGCGGGCGGCACCGGCATAGTCCATCTCCTCGGCCAGCAGCGCCCCGAGATTGATCAGGCCGTCGGGTACGTCCCGTTCCGCGAGCGGGCCGAGCACCTCCTTTGCCACCCGCGGCCGTCCCGCCACTTTGGCGACGCTCGCCACCAGCACACGGCGCGAGTCGTCCACGATGCGCAGGGCCTCGTCCCACACCTGTCCCGGGAGCTCACTCGGCCGGGACTGGGCTTGATCCGCTTTGACGGACATTTGAGATCAGGGGTTCAGCCCCGGGAGGATGTCCATCATGGAGAGCATGGGGAAGAAGAAACCTCGCCGCCCTCGTCGTTCGTTCACGCCGGAGTTCAAGGCCGAGATCGTCGGGCTGTGCCGACGAGGTGACCGCTCGGTCGGGCAGGTCGCCAGAGACTTCGAACTGACCGAGACCGCGGTGCGGGACTGGGTGAAGCAGGCCGAGGTCGACGGGGGCGAGCGCAACGGGCTGACCAGCAGTGAGCGCGAGGAACTGGCCGCGTTGCGGCGGGAGAACCGCCGGCTGCGCGAGGACGTCGACGTCCTCAAGCGGGCCACAGCTTTCTTCGCGAAGGAGGCCCGGTGACGGTGCACCCGTTCATCGAGGCGGAGAAGCGCGCAGGTCACAGCGTCAAACGGGCGTGTGAGCTGATGAAGGTCTCCCGGACCGCCTTCTATGCCCGTCGCTCCGGCCTGCCCGGTCCTCGTGCGGTGCGGGATGCCGAGCTGACCGAGCAGATCACCAAGGTTCATGCGAAATCACGCGGAACCTACGGGGCCCCACGCGTGCATGCCGTGCTCAAGCGCGAGGGCGCCGGGTGCGGCCGCCGTCGTGTCGCACGACTCATGCAGGCCGCCGGGCTGCAGGGCCGACACCGCAGACGACGGCATGCGACGACGGTCGCCGACCCCGGGGCCGCTTTCCGTCCCGACCTCATCGTCCGGAACTTCCAGCCCGACCGCGCCGGGCTCGATGCCCGCTGGTGCGGCGACATCACATATGTTCCGACCGAGGAGGGCTGGCTCTATCTGGCCACGGTCATCGACATCGCCTCCCGGCGCGTGGTCGGCTGGGCAACCGCCGATCACCTGCGGACCGAGCTGGTGGCCGAGGCGCTGACATTCGCCTGCCGGCAGCGTCGCCCCGCCCATCCCGTGATCTTCCATTCGGATCGCGGCTGTCAATACACCAGTCAGCAATTCGCCTCCCTGGCAGTCGAGTTCGGGGTCCGGCTGTCGGTCGGCCGCACCGGTCAGTGCTGGGACAACGCGCTCGCCGAGTCGTTCTTCTCGACCATCAAACGCGAACTGCTCGGCACCTCCGCCTGGCCCAGCCGGGCAGCCGCCCGCACCGCGATTTTCGATTTCATCGAGGGCTGGTACAACTTGCACCGACTGCACAGCAGCCTCGGCTACCTCAGCCCCGCCGAGTACGAGACCGCACTCGCAGCCTGACCACCACACCAATGGTGTCCGTCAAAGCGGAGCAAGCTCAGTCTTCGTTCGCTTCCAGAAGGGCCGCGTCGCATGACTCGTCGTAGCGACGCCACACGAGGCGGCAGATGTGCGTCCCTGTTCCTCCGGGTACCGCGACGCGAGCAACCTCGCCCTCCCCTTCGAACAGGTGCGCCGAAGTGAGCACCAGGCGGGAGTCCAGTAGAAAGCCGCTGCCCTGCCGCACTCCCTGAACGATGGCGATGCGTTCGATGGACCGGATGCTCATCCCCCGCGCAGTCCGGACGGATGCCCGAAGTCGCTCATGTCGACTTCGGCCTGATTTCCGATCTCGATCGGCCCGCCGTTGGCTGAGTCCTTCGGCTTCAGCTTCACGGACACCTTTTGGACGGAGTTCTGCGCCACCCCCACCTGGGCGTCGCCGGAGACCACCCATGCCTTGAACCCTGCTTTGGCCGTCGCGTCGCGCCGCAGTTCGACCGAGAAGTCCAGAGTGATCTCGTCGACCTCGAACCTGACGCGCTGGCCGTCCGCGGCGTGCACAGCGTCCATCAGCTGATCCCGCAAGCCCTGTACGGCCGCCGTAAGTTCCACGTTCTCCAACGGATAGCGCATGTCTCCGCTCCCCCATTCGGTCCACCGTCAACCGCCACCACTATCACATTGCCCCTGGTATGAAACGGCGATCCGGACAGTGCCTCCAGGCAGGACGGAACGCCGTGAGGTCGCGCAGCACCCGGCCGACACCCGCCAGCCCTTGCAAACCGCACGATCTGCGGGTCGTCCCCGGCACCCGCGAGGACGGCTCCGCCCAGGTCGCTCCGGCCGCGTCGTGCCCGCGGCCGCAGGGGACCGCCCAATCCGGCGCTCACTGCATCTCGCCAACTACACCATCCACAGTCTCCTGGACCTGCCCCTGCCCACGTCATCCGCCCTCAACAGCTGAGCTCCAGCACACCCTGCATAGCCTGAATGACCTGGAAAGGACGCCTGGTCTCCTTGGGAGTCCTCTGGGACTTTTCTGGGACTTTCAGCTGCATCAAGGGGCACGAACGTGAAACAGCCGAAAGGCCATTTCCGCAGGTCAGCGACTGGTGGTCGATCGTTCCTGCAGATCAGCCGAGTGACTGGTCTCTTCCGGGACATCTGACAGCCGTCCGGAACAGCTCGGCCGCATCCCTTCCTGACCCGCGCACCTGCGAGGTCAGGAGGGATGCGGCCGAGAGGCCGGTGATCCGGCGCCGGACTGCGCCGTCAGCAGCCGTACACGTACGTCCCCCACCCCGGGCAGAGTGGACACGTCGTCCCGGAGAGCTCGCCGCAGCGCCGGCATGTCGACGGCGCCGACCGTGATGAACAGGCCGTACTCGCCCGCTACTGCGAGCACCGACACCACCCAGGGCAGCCGGGTCAGACAGGCCGTCCGCGCGGACCGCGTGGGACACCGGACACCGGACACCGGACACCGGACACCGGACACCGGGTCACCCTGCACAACGACGGGGTCTGCTCCCCCACCGACCCGCTCTCCGGTGTGGCCACCGCGTGACCCGGCGGAGCACCTCGGGACGCGTGCACGGCGCCCCCGAGGGGCCCTCACCGTCGAGGAGGCAGCACCTGGACGGCCGGCTGACCGGGGCGGCACCCGGATGAAGGGTCCGCCCCAGGAGAAGCGGGCCCTTCACGTGCAGGGTCAGTCGAACAGGTCCGGCTCGGACCGGGAGATCTGGTCGAACAGCGTCTGGAACTGGAACCAGCCCGCCAACTCGAAACCGACCTGCCCGTGCGTCAGCTTCGCGTCCTCGTGCGCGATCGCCACGGTGTCGCCCGCCGCCTTGGCGGCCAGCTGGGCCTGCGCGGACCGCTCCATCGTGATGAACCACCAGGCGGCCGCGTCCACCGACGCGCCGACGGTCAGCAGCCCGTGGTTGCGCAGGATGGCGGCCTTGTTCCCGCCCAGCGCCGCGGCGATCCTGCGGCCCTCGGCCGGGTCGTTGGCCACGCCCGAATAGTCCGCGTACACCCCGTGGTCCTGGTAGAAGGCGCACGCGTCCTGGGTCAGCGGTTCGAGCGTCTGGGTGGTGGCCGAGAGCGACTTGCCGTACACGGAGTGGCTGTGCGCGGCACCGATCACGTCGGGGCGTGCCGCGTGCACGGCGGCGTGGATCGCGAACGCGGCGCGGTTGACCCGGTGCCGCCCACGGACCACGTCCCCGTCGTGGTTGACGAGGAGCAGGTCGCTGACGCGGATGTGCTTGAACGACATACCGAACGGGTTGACCCAGAAATGGTCGGTGAACTCCGGGTCCCTGGCCGTGATGTGCCCGGCCACACCCTCTTCGAAGCCGAACCGGCCGAAGAGGCGCAGCGCCCCGGCGAGCCGTTCCTTGCGGTGCCGCCGCTCGACGGCCGGGTCGTCGAAGACGGGCGGCCTGCGGAACGTCAGCTCCTCCTCGGGAACCGGCACGAGGTCGGCCCGGTCGAGCGGCTCGGCCGGCGGCCGGTGTCCTTCACGTACCCCTGCTTGCACGGTCATCCGTCACCTCGCGGAGTCTGCCGCCGCCCCGGCCGGGCGGCGTCCTGCTGCCTCATCCTGCGCGGGCACGTGCCGTACGTCGATGTGCCCGTGCCGCGGATCGGGAGGGCCGGGTTGTGACCGTGCACAAAGCTGCCGCCCGCATGATGCGCGGGGTCGCCTCACGGTGCGAACGTGCCGTACGGAACGAACGTGACGCACCCGGGGACGCTCCTTCTCGCGAGCGTCCCCGACGGACGGGAAGCAGAGGCACGGATGAGCCCGCAGTACGGCGACTACCAGCTGGAGATCTATCTCGACGGGCTGAGCGGGGTGACGCCCGCACTGCCGATGGACTTCGCGGGATGGGAGGAACGCGCCCGCTCCGCACTGAGTTCCTCCCTGTGGTCCTACGTGGCGGGCGGCGCCGGGGACGAGTACACACAGCGGGCCAACACGCGGGCCTTCGAACGCCACTGCCTGGTACCGCGCATGATGGTCGGCGCGACGCGGCGCGACCTGTCCGTGGAGCTGTTCGGCATGACGCTGCCCTCGCCCCTGTTCATGGCACCCGTCGGTGTCATCGGGCTGTGCGCGCAGGACGGGCACGGGGACCTGGCCACCGCGCGGGCGGCCGCGCGCACCGGCGTCCCGATGGTGGCGTCGACACTGTCCGTGGACCCGATGGAGGAGGTCGCCGCGCAGTCCGGGGACACACCCGGCTTCTTCCAGCTCTACACCCCCACCGACCGCGACCTGGCCGAATCGCTCGTGAAGCGGGCCGAGGCTGCCGGTTTCCAGGGCATCGTCGTGACCCTGGACACGTGGATCACCGGCTGGCGCCCGCGCGACCTGTCCACCTCCAACTTCCCCCAGCTGCGCGGACACTGTCTGGCCAACTACACCTCCGACCCGCGCTTCAACGCCCTGGTCCCCGGCGGCGACGCGCAGGACGTCGTCCGCACCTGGGCCCGGGTCTTCGGCAACCCGCTCACCTGGGACGACCTGCCGTGGCTGCGCTCGTTGACCGACCTGCCGCTGATCCTCAAGGGGATCTGCCACCCGGAGGACGTGCGGCGCGCCAAGGACGGCGGCGTCGACGCCGTCTACTGCTCGAACCACGGCGGCCGGCAGGCCAACGGCGGTCTGGCGGCGCTCGACGCGCTCCCCGGCGTCGTGGAGGCGGCGGACGGACTGCCGGTGCTGTTCGACTCGGGGGTCCGCTCCGGTGCCGACATCGTCAAGGCACTCGCCCTCGGCGCCACGGCTGTAGGGGTCGGGAGGCCGTACGCCTACGGGCTGGCGCTCGGCGGCGAGGACGGCCTCGTCCACGTCCTGCGCTCCCTGCTCGCCGAGACCGACCTGATCATGGCGGTCGACGGCTACCCCACCCTGGCCGACCTCACACCGCAGTCGCTCGTCCCGGGGCCCGGCATGTGATCCGGCAGACCCCGCCGGGGCGTTGAGGGGCCGGGGCACGGGGTCTAGGTTGGCCGGAAGCGGTGCGCCGCCGCCGTCCGACCGAGCCGAGGACACCCCGTGACAACCGCGATCACCGAGCTGAGCGGTCGTGCGCTGCGGGACGTCGACACCATCGCGGCCCGCGCCGCCCGGGAGGTCGTCGACGCGGAAGGCGATCTCGCCGACAGCACCCGCATCCCGGCCCAGGACGTCGCGGACACGGTCGCGCACCTGATACGTGACTTCTTCCGGCACCTCGCGCTCGGCACGGATCTCGACATTCCGACCGTGCGCGAGGTCGGCAGGCGCCGCGCGGGCCAGGGCGTACCGCTCGCCGCGGTCCTGCACGGGTTCCGCATCGGATTCCGGCACACCTGGGGCGCGCTCGCCGCCCTGACCACGCCGGATGACACACGGACGCTGCGCGCGCTGCTCGACCAGAGCGACACCATGTGGCACCTGCTCGACACCTACTCCGACGAGCTGCGCGCGGCGTACCGCGACCACTCCGCCGAACTCCTGCGGTACGCGGAGGCCGAGCGCCACCGCCATCTCTCCACCCTGTTCAGCGCCGAAACGGACGCGGGTGCCCGTCTGCACAGCGCGGAGGCTCTCGGGCTTCCCCGCCACGGCGCCCATCTCGTCCTGGCCGTACGAGGAGACACACCACGGCATCGGTCCGCGTGGGAGGCGGCGCTGAGCCCACGGGCCGGGGTGCTGTGGCACATCACGCCCGGTGGCACGGCGGGCCTGCTGTCCGCGCCCGCGGCCGAGGACCTGACCGGCGCGGTCCTGCGCGTCCGCATCACCGAGGACGCGACGCGGGCCGGCTCCAGCAGGACGTTCGCCCGGCTGGAGGACGCACCGGAGGCCCTGCGCCAGGCCCGCATCGCGCTTCGCGCCCATCCGGTCGCCTCGTCCCGGGCGCACTCCTACGACGAGGACCCGGTCGCCAGTCTCGTCGCGGCCGGCGGACAGGACGCGCGGGCCCTCACCGACGTGATACTGGGTCCCCTCGACGCCCTGCCCGCGCAGGAACGGGGCCTCCTGCTCGAAACGGCCGCGGCCTGGCTCGACGCCGCGGGCTCGACGGAGGACGCGGCACGGTCTCTCTACTGCCACCGCAACACCGTCCGCTACCGGCTGCGCCGGATCGAGGACCTGACCGGTCTTCCCCTCAAGGACCCGCGCAACGCCGCACGGCTCCATCTCGCACTGCACACGGTGCGCCAGCACCGTTGACGCGGCGCCACGCGGCCGGCCTCCGGCGCACTGCTCCGTCGCCACCTCAGTGGATCAGGATGTTCGCCACCACGATGAAGAGTCCGAGCAGCATGTCCATCCCGCCGGTCCTGGACGCCTTGCCCCAGCCGCGGCCGGCCACGCGTGCGGCCCAGAACCCCCAGCCGAACAGCGCCACCGTGTTGATGAGCAGGGCGACCCCGATCGCCCCGTCCTCCCCCCACCAGCCCTCGTGCGCGCCCAGCAGGGCCGCCACGGTCGGCAGCACCGCGGCGATCAGCGGCCACTCGGTGAGCACCGACCGTACGGTGCTGGTGGTCACCGGCACCCCGTCGGCCGTCCGGTGCGCGATGGCATGGGCGTACCCGTGCGCCCCCGCCGACGCGAGCGAGGTGAGCAGAATCCAGAGCGCGTCGTACGCGGGATTCGGGCTGCCGTGGTCGTTGTCCAGGGCGGCCGCCAGCGCGCTGGCGAGAATCGTTCCGTAGATGCCGCCGAACAGCAGCCGTTGCAGTGGCTCGGCGCGCCGAGCCGGGGGCACGGGAACAGTCGGGCTGGCGGGCAAGGCGTTTCCTCCCAGGACGAAAGAGTCATTCCGTACAGGGATACAACCGCACAAAGCCGTGATTGCCCCGCATCCGGGGCAGTGTGGCCCGCCCCGCCCGGACACCAACCGGGCACCGCCCGGCCACCGCCCGCACGAGGCCCGAGGCGGGATACGGCCGGGCTACAGGGAGAACAGCCGCGCCGCGTTGTCGTGGCAGACCGCGCGCAGCCAGGGAGCCCCGAGACCGGTGGCCTCCAGGGCGTCGAGCGCGTCCGCGTAGGTGTACGGGATGTTGGGGAAATCCGTCCCCAGCAGGACGCGCTCGCCCAGGTCACCCAGCCGGGGCAGCGCGTTCCGGGGGAAGGGGGCGGCAGCCTCGCTGAACGGTGTGAACACCATGGTGGTGTCCAGCATGACGCGCTCGAAGCGCTCGGCCAGCCCGAGGAACTCCTCGTACTCAGGCATCCCCAGGTGCGCCACGACCAGGCGGAGCCGCGGGTACCGGGTGAGCAGGGCCCCGATCGGCCCCGGCCCCGTGAACGCGCCGGGCACGGGACCCGAACCGCAGTGCGTCACCACCGGTGTGCCGGTCTCGGCCAGCAGCCCCCAGACGTCGTCCAGCAGCGGGTCGTTCGGGTCGAACGCCCCCACCTGCAGATGGCACTTGAACACCCGCGCGCCCTGACTCAGCGCGCGCCGCACGTCCTCGTGCGCGGTCGGCTCCGCGAAGAACGTCGCCGAGTGCAGGCAGTCGTCGGTCCGCGCGGCAAAGTCCGCGGCCCAGTCGTTGAGCCAGCGCGCCATGCCCGGCTTGTGCGGATAGAGCAAGGAGGTGAAGGCCCGGACGCCGAAGCCCCGCAGCACCTCGATGCGGCGCTGCTCCTCGTCCCGGTAGGCGATCGGCCAGGGGCGGCCGACGAGCGGACCGGCGGCGTCGAAGTACGCCCATACCTTGGCCAGCACCCGGTCGGGCATGAAGTGGGTGTGGACGTCGATGAGGCTGTCCAGTCCCAGCGCCTCACGGAACGCGGCGACCCGGGCCCGTTCCTGGTCCCGGCCGGAACGGTCGCACACCGGGCGGGCGGACTCAGTGGGACGGGGCATGACAGCCACCCTATCGGCGCAGGCCGACGGACAGACGGGCGGGCAAGGGGGGCAAGTGCGGGCGAGGAGCGGGGCAGGTGCGGGCGAGGAGCGGGGGCGGGTGCGGGCGAGGGGCGGGGCAGGCGGACGAGCGGACAGGCGGACTCGGATTCCGTGAGGTATCCAGAGATATGAGCCCGCTGCGGATACTGCGCCCGCTCCACGAGGACCTGCCGCGCCCCAGGGCGCTCATCGCGGTGCCGTTCGCCCTGATCGCCGCCGTGACGGTGCTCGACATCACCGCGCCGCCCGACATCCACCTCGGCCCGTTCCTCGTGGCGGCCCCGGCTCTCACGGCGTCGTTCGCCGGCCCCCGTACGACCGCGATCGTCGGCGCGGTCGCCGTACTGGCCCAGTCACTGGTGGGCTTCGTGCGCACCAGCATCAACGACCTCAATCACACGTACCAGATCGCCGCGCTGTTCCTGATCTCCGTGATCGTGACCTTCTTCGCCCATGTGCGGGTGCGGCACGCACGGGAGATGAGCCACCTCCGCTGGGTGGCGCAGGCGGTGCAGCGTGTGGTGATGCCCGCGCTGCCCGAGCGGACCGGGACGCTGCGTATCGCGTCGCGCTATCTGGCCGCGGAGGCGGAGGCACAGCTCGGCGGCGATCTGTACGCGCTCGCCCGCACGGCCGGCGGCACCCGCGTGATCATCGGGGACGTCCGCGGCAAGGGGCTCGAAGCGATGGGTGAGGCCGCCCAAGTCCTGGGCGCCTTCAGGGCGCTGACCCGCCAGGAGCCGAGCCTTCCGCATGCCGTGGCCCAGCTGGAGGCCGGGGTCGCCGCGGGCCGTGACGGACCGCAGGCGGACGGGGACGCCGACCGTGGTACGGAGAGTTTCGTGACCGCGGCCGTGCTGGACATCCCGGACACCGGCCCGGAATTCAGCCTGGTCAGCTGCGGTCATCCGGCGCCCCTGCTGCTGCGCTCCGGCCAGGTACGCACACTCGGCGTCCGCGAGCCGGCGCCGCCACTGGGGCTGGGAGCACTACTGGCCGACGCCCCCGACGCAGCCGATGCAATCAACGCAGCCGATACAGCCGATACAGCCGAAGCCTGGACGCCCTTCACCGCCCAGAAATTCCCTTTCGGCGTCGGTGACATCCTGCTCCTGTTCACGGACGGCGTCATCGAGTCCCGCGACTCCGCCGGCCGCTTCTACCCGCTGTCCGAACGGATCGCGACGTTCCGTGCCGCAGGGCCGGACGCCCTGCTGGGGGACCTCTGCGCCGACCTGCTGCGGCACGCGGACGGCAGTCTGGGCGACGACGCGGCGATGGTCGCCATCGAACGGCTGCCGGCTCCCTGAAGGCCGCACAGCACCGCCGGACATTCAACCCGAAGAATTAATAATCATGATCAATCGGGCACGTCCGGCAAATAGTCAACGCCCACAAGACCCCATATGAGCACCTTGCTGAATTTCCGTCAGATGCCAGAAAGATAACGGTTCCCCAGGAACAGCACCCCATCTCGTGGTGCTAAGATCATCACGCTTGCCAGGCGGTACCAAACCCGCTATGGCGCTTAATCGCGCAGCGCGTCGGGCCAGAATTCCGCCACCCCGGGGGGAACTTTGCCATCAGCCGGGCCTTTCAAGGCAGTCGGGCAGGAGAACGCGCGCGACCGATCCCGTATGTCTGCGGCCACGAGTGCACTCGACCGCGCCCCCGAGACATTCAGAACCCGGCGGCCCCGCCACCCGAAGAGAGCCTTATGACTCAGTACCTCCAGGATCCAGCGCTCTGGGCTTTGATAGCTGGCACTCCTGTCGCCGCTACCGCGATCGTTCGCGGAAGAAAGTCGATTTCAAAGCTCCGCACGGAAAAGCAGGAACTCAAAAGCCACTACGCCACTCTCGAAGAACACTACGCGGAATCCGTGGAAGAGGCCAAGGAGCGGGCCGAAGAAGCCACCAAGTCCGCTCTGAAATCCGCCATGCGGACCCTGCAGGGTCTTGCGAGTGAGCAGCAGCTCGCCATTTCCAAACTCCAGGGAAAATACGGCGAGCTGCAAATTCTCCAGGACCTCCTGGACATCGACCACATGAATTCCCAGTTCGCACGGCGCGCCCAGTCCATTGCCGTGCTCTGCGACGGCTGGCTCGGCCGTCAGCGTACGGACGCGTCTCTCTACGACGTGGTCCGCAGCGCGAAGGGCCGTATCCGCCACTTCACCCGTGTGGAGATCCGGACCCAGAGCCATTTCGCCATCGTGAGCCGCGCCGTCGAACCGGTCGCGCTGACACTCGCGGAACTGCTCGACAACGCCACCAGTTACTCGGCGCCGGAAACCATGATCGAGATCAACATCCGGCCGGTGCCGAAGGGCGTCTGCATCATCGTCGACGACGCCGGTGTCGGTATGAACGAGGAGGAGAAGAGCCGCGCGGCCAAGCTCCTCTCCAGCGAGCGCTCCCCCGGCGTCGCCGGCCTCGGCAACCCTCCGCAGTTCGGATTCACCGTGATCGGCGTGCTCGCCGCACGCTACGGATTCAGTGTCTCCGTGGACACCACATCGCCCTACGGCGGTGTGCGCGCGGTCGTGCTCCTGCCCGACGACCTCCTCACGTCCATGCCGGAGCCCGCCCCCCAGCCCCAGGCGAAGGAGATTCCCACCGTGGCCGCGTCATCCCCGATGCCGCCCGAAGAGGATTCGGCGGCGACACAGGCCCCTGCGACCACCTTCGGCGGTCTGCCCAAACGCAGCAGAAGGGGGCCGATCTCGATCGTGCCGGAAGCCGACGCGGGGGCCGCCCCTGCCAGGTCCACCGAGCAGATCGCCTCAGTGATGGGTGCGTTCCAGCGGGGGACCCAGTCAGGACGCCGTTCCACCAGTGCAAGCAGCGAAGGGCCTGAGACTCAGTGAACTACGACCTGTCATGGATGCTTGACAGCGCCCTCGAAGTCCCCGAAGCGCGGCACGCGATCCTCGTCTCGGCCGACGGCCTGCTCATGGCCCGCTCGAAGGATGTCGGCAAGGACCACGGCGACACCATCGCCGCCGCGATGAGCGGGATGCAGTCCCTGAGCCGCACGGTGGCCGACTTCTGCGGCGGACCGCCCAGCGACCGGCCCCAGTGGCGCCAGACGCTGGTCGAGTTCGAGCACGGCTGGGTGTTCCTCATCTCCGCCGGAGAGGGCGCCTACCTCGCCGTCTCGGCCTCCCCCGAGGTCGACATGGCGGAGATCACCTTCCGTATGCAGCAGCTCGTGGGCCAGCTCGGCAAGGCACTCACCAGTCCGCCGCGCGAGATTGCCGACGCCGGCGCATGACCACTACAGAGGACCCGGACCAGGAGCCGGAAGCCCCGCAATTAGTGCGTCCGTACGTCATCACCAACGGCCGCAGCCTGGTGGACGACCACGAGCTCTCGCTGATCACGCTGGTCACGGTGGCCGAGAACTGCCCCGCGATCGGCCATCTCGACCCGGAGAAGCGCCGGTTGGTCGAGCTCTGCTCGGGGGGCTACCTCGCGGTCGCCGAGATCGCGGGACACACCCAGCTGCCCGTCGGCATCGTCCGCGTCCTGCTCGCCGATCTCACCGATGCGGGATACCTCTATACGCGCAAACCCATTCCGCGGGCCGAGCGTGTCGAACGACGCATACTCGAGGAGGTGCTGAATGGCCTTCAAGCCCGTTTCGGATAGCGGCGTCTATCTGAGCGAATCAGTACAGACCGCGGCGAAGATCCTGGTGGTCGGGCATTTCGCAGTCGGCAAGACCACTTTCATCGGCACCATGTCGGAGATTCCTCCGCTGCGGACCGAGGAAGTCATGACGCGGGCCGGCGAGGACATAGACGACCTCAAAGGGACGCGCGGCAAGACCACGACAACCGTGGCGATGGACTTCGGCCGTCTCACACTCAGTGAGAATCTGGTGCTCTATCTCTTCGGAACACCCGGTCAGCAGCGCTTCGTTCAGGTGTGGGAAGACATGTCGCGCGGGGCGCTCGGAGCCCTCGTACTGGTCGATCCCGAGCGTCTCGAGGAGTCGTTCCCGGTGATGGACCTGGTCGAGCAGTACGGAATTCCGTACACCATCGCGGTCAACCGGTTCGACATCGGGACGCATCACGAGGACACGGAGATCAGGGAAGCTCTCGACCTGCTTCCCGAGACGCCTCTGGTGAGCTGCGACGCGCGCGATCAGCGCTCGTCCGCGAATGCCCTGATCGTCCTCGTGCGCTACCTCCAATCCCGCCTCAGCTAGGAGTTCCACCCCATGTCATCCCCCTCCGAGCCTTCCCCGCCACCCGGCTGCCCCGCGCACGGCGCCGGCCCGCGCACCCCCCTGTACACGCAGGAATTCGCCAAGGACCCCAAGGCCCACTACGCCTACCTGCGGACGTTCGGTCCCGTCGCACCCGTCGAGCTGGCCCCGGGCGTGGACGCCGCACTCGTCACCGACTACGCCGCGGCGCTCCACGTGCTGCAGAGCCCCGACACCTTCGTCCGCGACTCGCGCCGCTGGCGCGCGCTGAACGAAGGACAGGTGCCGCTGGACAGCCCCGTGCTGCCGATGATGGCGTACCGCCCGGGTCCGCTGTTCGAGGACGGCGCCCGGCATTTGAGGCTCCGTCAGGCAGTGACGGACAGTCTGGCCAAGCTCGACACACACCAGTTGACCCGATGGGTGGAACGCACCGCCACCTATCTGATCAGTCAGTTCAGCAGTCGCGGCAAGGTCGATCTGATCGGCGACTACGCGCGCCTCGTGCCGCTGCTGGTCTTCAACGACCTCTTCGGCTGCCCGGGCGATCTGGGGGACCGTGTCGCCTTCGGCATCTCCGGCATCTTCGACGGGACCGACGCGCAGAGTGCGAACGATGTCCTGGTGGAGGCGCTGCTGGAGCTGGTCACGCTGAAGCGGGCCCAGCCCGGCGACGACATCCTCACGCATCTGCTGCAGCACCCGGCCGGGCTGAGCGACGAGGAGATGATCCCGCAGCTCATCCAGCTCATCGGCGGCGGGTTCGAGCCGATGTCGAATCTGATCGGCAACGCCCTGCAGATCCTGCTCTCGCAGGGGAGCCAGGCGGACGGTCCGCAGGGCGGCGTCATCCTCGTGGAAGACGCCATCAACGACGTTCTGTGGAACAGCTGCCCGATAGCCAACTACGCCACGCATTTCCCCCTGTACGACGTCGAACTGTCGGGCATCAGGCTGAACGCCGGAGACCCGGTGCTCATCTCCTTCGCCGCCGCCAACTCCGACCCGAGCCTCTCCGCGGGCCGGGGCACGGTGAGCAGGCGTGCCCACCTTGCCTGGGGTGCGGGCCCGCACGCCTGCCCGGCCAAGGACCCGGCGATGATCATCGCCGTGCAGGCCATCGAGAAGCTGCTCAACGAACTGCCTGACATCGAGATGTCGGTGGACCCGGACGCACTCGTGTACCGGCCCGGCCCCTTCCACCGCGCACTCGGCTCGCTGCCCGCCCGGTTCACCCCGGTCCGCAGCACGCGGCCGCGAACCAGCCTGAACCCGGGCATCGTTCAGACCCCGCAGGGCGGCCAGGCGGAGGCAGCGCCGGCCGCCGCGCAGAAGGGCAAGTTCTGGAGCGGCTTCCTGGCCTGGTGGAAGGGGTGATCAGGCCACTACTGCCCCACCGGCTCCCGAATGCCTGATGTGCGCAGGTGCCAGGTGGACCAGGTGTCTTCCTCGTCTCCGATCCGTCCGCCACTGGCGATCGGAACGGCGGCGAGGAATTCATCGGGCAGGTCGAAGGCGTCCACCAGCGTCAGCATGTGCGGCGCGAGCGCGGCGATCACGTCGGTCGTCGCACCGTGGAACGCGCGGACATGGTCCGCGGTCAGCAGGCCGTCCGCGAGCAACTCCCCGGTGTGGCCGACCAGCTGACGGAGCAGGAACAGCCTGCACAGATTCTCCAGCAGGGTCCGTGCCGCCGGATCCGCCGTCCGGGCCGCGGCATCGATGAACGCGTCGGCGGCCCGGCGGCAGGCGTGCACCGAGACCATGTCCAGAGCGGGCGTGGACGCCGCGTTCCAGCGTCCGAGCGGATCGCCCGCGGGGCCGCCCCGCAGAGCGGTCCTCGCCCGGTCCTGCGCGGCCGACTCGGTCTCCACGAGGAGAGCGCGCAGAAAGGAGAGATCGGTCAGCGACCGCTCCTCCAGCGGCACAGGGGACGGACGGCCCCGCTCCACCTCATGGCCGAAGATCATTTCGGCCCCCGCCTTCACCCAGATGACGAGATTGTCGCCTTCCGCGGTGATGCCACCCTCTATGTTCAACGGCAGATCCGAAATCCCGTTGACCGGAAAGAGCCCCTGCGCCCCGCACCGCTCCCGGGACTCGATCGCGATCTCCCTGGCCTGCCAGCTGATCCAGCCCTTCGCGACAGCGACCAGACGCTCGGTCTCCGCCCGGTTCTCCGGGGTGTGCCCGATCCACCGGGAGACGACCTCCCGGTGCAGGAACGTCATGGCGTACGCCGTCGCCGTCGCCTCCAGCAGCCTGCCGTGATGGCTGCGGTGCGCCACCAACGGCACCCGCTCCCCGAGCCTCGGCCCGCTGATGTGCCGGGTATGGGCGTGCCGTACAGCGATGGTCAGTGCGGCGCGCGACATCCCGAGGGTGCCCGCGCTCATGCACAGTTTGCCGATGGTGACGCGCCCGATCGAGTGCAGGAACCGCTTCCGCGCACTGCCCAGGCTGCTGTGCAGTGTCCCGTCCCGGTCGAGCCGGCCGTGCTCGGCCTCGAGCAACGCCTCGCGGGGTAAACGCACTTGGTCGAACGAGGTGAGGCAGTGGTCCACCGGGGTGCCGGTACGGTCCGGCAGCTCCCGGACATGGACCCCGGGCACCCGGCCGCCCTCGTCGCTCAGCGGCGTCAGGAAGAGGAAGCACCCCTGGTCCACCCCGTCGACCAGCAGCCGCGCCGCGACGACCGCGCTCTTCGGACCGCCGGCCAGGCTGGTGTTCGGCATGAACTTCTGGGCGCCGGGCGTGGGGGTGTGCAGGATGAACCCGCCGGTCTCCCGGTCGAGTTCGGCGGTCGTCCCCAGCGCCGGAGCGTCATTGCCGTGGTCCAGCTCCGTACAGAGGAAGGTCCCTATGCGGCGCATCGACGTGAACTCGGAGATGTCGCGCCCGGCGGTGCCGGCGCTCTGGTCCAGCAGGCTGCCCAGGAACAGGTTGTAGTGGATGCTGGCCAGGGTGCAGAGCCCGCCGTCCACCACGCCGGTCCACTCGTGCAGCGCGCAGAGCCGCCGGATGTCGAAGGCCAGGGCCGCGGCATCGCCGGCCGCGTCGTTGACCAGGCGCAGCCGGGAGTACGAGAGCCGGACACGCTCCGCGGGAGAGAGCCCGGGACGGTGCCGGAACGCCTTCGTGGCGATGAGGTCCCGCCAGGGTCCATGCACCCTCGCCCGGCCCTCGCCGTCGAAAAGGAGACGGGCCAGCCCGCGGCTCCGGGCGGACGCCCCTGCCGCTCCCCCCTCCTTCGGCGAATAGCTCCGTTCCGACGCGACTTCAAGGAGATCCTTGTCGTAGACAGGCTGCATGGTCACGAGGCACTCCGCAAGAACGCTTTACACCAGTGAATAGAAAGCTGAAACAAGTGAATACCGGCCGGCGCGCCTTCTCCAGAGCTGACGTGATCTTTTTTTTGAGCGGAAGATCACTGCGGAAATGGCTTGATGAAGAGAGCAGCCTCTATTACCCTCGGCGCTCACCCGACTCCAGTGCGTAAGATGACAGATCGGGCAAAAATAGGAATTTAACCGGATATCGCCGGAGTGGCGGGCGATGTTTATCCAGCGGGTCCCGCAGGGTATTCTCATCCTGGCACTGCGAAACAGCACCTCATTCACCACGCAAAGCAACGGGACCATCCTGGGTGGCAGCTTCCATTGCCATCCTTATTCAGAGTCTCAAAAGAAAGATTCCCTGTAAAGAAAATAGCCGGATAACTTACCGGCAGTACGGCGAATCGTTGCGTGGAATGCCGTGACCGGCCTCGGCAGGCCGTGTGCGGATTCAGCCTCTGGTGGCGATGAACTCCCGTAGTACCGCGATCAGTTGTTGCGGCTGGTCCTCGGCGATCAGCGTGCCGCTGTCCTCGATCTCCACGAGCCGCCCCTGCGGCAGCAGTTCGGCCAGCCGCCGGCCGTGCGCCCTGGGCATCATCCGGTCCTCCGGCGCCCATACGACGAGCGCGGGCCTGTCGAACGTCCGCAGCCCTTCGGCGGCCTCCAGCAGCTCCGTCCTGCGTACGCCGAGTCCGTAGCGGCGGAAGTCCTCGCGGATCGCCCTGTCGGTGAGGAGCGGGCGCAGCCAGCCGTCGACGATCTCGTCGGGGACCGGCCGCTTGGTGAGCGCCCCGAAGCCGACCGGCAGCCGGCGCAGCGGCCTGATCGCGAGCGTACGGACCAGCAGGGGGATGCCGCCGGGCACCCGGCAGGCCAGCGTGATCAGCTTGCCCGGGATTCCGGGCGGGTAGTTGTCGAACGCCTCACAGGCCGTCAGGACCAGCCGGGCGAGCCGCTCCGGGTGCCGGACGGCGACGGACTGGGCGCGGCCGCAGTCGTTCTCGACCAGGGTGACGTCACTCAGCTCAAGCCGGTCGAGGAACTCGGCGATGAGCTCCACCACCGAATCCGGCGTCAGCGGTACATCACGGCGCATGGGGATGCGGTGCGCGCCGTACGGCAGGGTGGGCGCGAGCACGCGGTGGTCGGGGCGCAGCCCTTCGATCACCTTGCGCCAGACGGTGGCGTCGTGCACGAGCCCATGGAGGAGGACGACGACGGGGCCTGAGCCGCCGGTGTCCACGTAGTCGACGGTGCCTGCGGTGAGTGTGATCTCGGGCATGTCAGGACAGTACGGCCACTCCGTCGATTTCGACCAGCGCCTGCTCGTCCCAGAGCCGCGTGGCGCCGATCACCGCCATCGCCGGGTAGTCGCGGCCGGCCAGTCTGCGCCAGATACGGCCGAGTTCGGCGGCGTGGGCGCGGTAGTCGGCGACGTCGGTGGCGTACACCGTGACGCGTGCGAGGTCGGCCGGGCCGCCGCCCGCGGCGCGCAGCGCGGTGAGCAGATTGGTGAGGGCCACCTCGAACTGGGCCGGGAGGGTGGCCCCGGTGACCCGGCCGGCCCCGTCCAGGGCGGTCTGCCCGGCCAGGAAGACCAGCCGGTTCCCGGTGGCGGTGACGGCGTGCGAGAACCCGGCGGGCGGGGAGAGCTGCGGCGGGTTGACCCGGTCGAGGCTCATACGGACAGCTCCTTGGCGTCGGCTCGGTCGGCACTCATGCGTCACTCACGCGTCACTCATCCGTGCAGCTCCTCGGCTCCGTACGGCTTCACGGGCCCGTACAGCTCCTTGGCGATGATGGTCCGCTGGACCTCGGTCGCGCCCTCGTAGATCCGCGGGGCGCGGACCTCGCGGTAGAGGTGTTCGAGGAGGTGGCCGCGCTGGAGGGCGCGGGCGCCGTGCAGCTGGACGGCGGCGTCCACGACGTACTGGGCGGTCTCGGTGGCGAAGAGTTTGGCCATGGCGGAGCGTTTCGCGATGCCGGGGTCGCCCGCGTCGCAGGCGGCGGCCGCCGCGTGGACCAGCAGACGTGCGGCCTCGGTACGGGTGGCCATCTCGGCGACCTGGTGGGCCACGGTCTGCAGGTCCTTCAGCGGGCCGCCGAACGCGGTGCGCCGTGCGGTGTGCCCGATGGTCGCGTCCAGGGCGGCCTGTGCCATCCCGACCGCGAAGGCGCCGACGCTGGGGCGGAAGAGGTTCAGGGTGTTCATCGCGACCCGGAAGCCGCGGTCAGGCTCGCCCAGGACGTCCTGCGGGCCGACAGGAACCGCGTCGAAGTCCAGTGTGCCGATGGGGTGTGGCGAGAGCATGTCGAGCCGGGCGCCGGTCAGGCCCTGCCGGTCGGCCGGCACCAGGAACGCGGTGATCCCACGGGCCCCCGCCCCCTCGGTCGTACGGGCGAAGACGGTGTAGAAGTCGGCGTCGGGGGCGTTGGAGATCCAGCACTTCTCACCGGTGAGCCGCCATCCGCCGCCGTCCGGTGCGGCTCCGAGCTCCAGGGCGGCGGCGTCCGACCCCGCGCCGGGCTCGCTCAGCGCGAACGCGGCGACGGCCCGGCCCGCGATCACCTCGGGAAGGAGCCGTTCGCGCTGCTGCGCGGTGCCGGCCTGGACGAGGGGGAAACTGCCGAGACCCTGGAGGGCCAGCGCGGTCTCCGCCTCCGTACAGCCGTACGCCAAAGACTCGCGCAGCAGACAGAGGTCGACCGCACCGGCCCTGAACAGCCGCTCCAGCAGGCCGGATTCGCCGAGTGCGGCGACCAGGGGGCGGTTGACCCGGCCGGGCTCACCGGCCGCGGCGAGCGGGCCGAACTCCTCGGCGGCCAGGGTGCGCAGCTCGGCGCACCACTTCCGCTGGTCCGGGTCCAGCGCGAATGCGGTCATCCCCGATCCCCTCTATCGTGAACCGTTGACTGTCGTCACGCAAACGATACGCTCCATGTGCGATGCCGCCTAAGGGGGCGATCCTGTGATGGAGCTGAAAACCTCAGCGCACGTCGACACTTTTCCCCGTGAGCAGTTGCCGCCCGCCGACCAGTGGCCCCGGCTCCTCCTCGACGACCTGCCGGGACCGGCGTATCCGGACCGGCTCAACTGCGGCGTGGAACTGCTGAACGGGACCATCGAGCGCTTCGGCGCCGACCGCCCCGCCTTCCGCACCGGCTCCGGTGAGCTGTGGACGTACGGCGAACTGCGGGCCCAGGTCGGCCGTATCGCCCACGTCCTCACCTCGGACCTCGGGGTCGTGCCGGGCAACCGGGTACTGCTGCGCGGCCCCACCACACCGCATCTGGCCGCCTGCTGGCTCGCGGTGATGAAGGCCGGCGGTGTCGCGGTGACCGTGCTGGCCACCCAGCGCCCGCACGAACTGGCCGAGGTGTGCTCGCTCGCCCGGATCAGCCACGCGCTGTGCGACATCCGCTCCGCCGACGACCTGGTCAAGGCGGAGGTGCCGGGGCTGCGGATCACGACGTACGGCGGCGGGGGGCCGCTGGACCTACTGCGGCTGGCCGCGGCCAGACCGGCGCTGTATCCGGCCGTCGCGACCTCGGCCGACGATGTGGCGCTGATCGCCTTCACCTCGGGCACCACCGGACGTCCCAAGGGCTGTATGCACTTCCACCGCGATGTGCTGGCCGTCGCTGACACCTTCGCGCGGCACGTGCTGAAGCCCGGGCCCGACGATGTCTTCGCCGGAAGTCCGCCGCTCGGGTTCACCTTCGGCCTGGGCGGTCTGGTGATCTTCCCGCTGCGCGCCGGGGCGTCGGCGCTGCTGCTCGAACGGTCCGGGCCGCGCCAGCTGCTACCCGCGCTCGCCCGGCACCGGGTGTCGGTGCTGTTCACCGCGCCGACCGCGTACCGCACCATGCTGGACGAGCTGGACGGGTACGACATCTCGGCCCTGCGCCGCTGTGTGTCGGCAGGTGAGAACCTGCCGGCGGCCACCTGGCACGCCTGGCACGAACGGACCGGGCTGCGCCTCATCAACGGCATCGGCGCCACGGAGCTGCTGCACATCTTCGTCTCGGCTGCGGACGGGGCGGCGCGCCCCGGGGCGACAGGGGTCCCGGTGCCCGGCTGGCAGGCCAGGGTGGTGGACCACGCCGGCCACCCGGTGCCCGACGGCGAGCCCGGCCTGCTCGCGGTGCGCGGCCCGGTGGGCTGCCGCTATCTGGCCGACGAGCGCCAGTCGGAGTACGTACGGGACGGCTGGAACATCACCGGCGACACCTATCTGCGCGACGGGGACGGCTACTTCACTTACGTGGCACGCGCCGACGACATGATCATCTCCTCGGGCTACAACATCGCGGGCCCCGAGGTCGAGGACGCGCTGCTGCGCCATCCCGACGTCCTGGAGGCGGCGGTGGTGGGCCGCCCGGACGCGGAGCGTGGGCAGGTGGTGGTGGCGCATGTGGTGCTGCGCGAGGGAGCGGCACGGGAGGCGGAGCCGCTGCGGGAGTTCGTGAAGTCGGAGCTGTCACCGCACAAGTGCCCCCGGGAGGTGGTGTTCGCGGAGTCGCTGCCCCGGACCGGCACGGGGAAGCTCCAGCGGTTCCGGCTGGAGTGAGGGGGTGCGCGGGGTGAGCGGCTGAACTGGCTGAGCGGTCCGAGCAAGGGGGCGGCGCAGCGCCCCGTCGCCGGGAAACTCGCGTGCCCCGGGCCCCGCCACCGCGCAACCATGTGCTCCATGACATGGACCTTCACCCGCGATCTCGACAGCTTTCTCGCCACAGCGGAGCCCGCCGCCGCCCTGCACCCGGCCGAGAACACGCTCGTCCTGACCATCACCGCGGCCCTGAGGCGCCATGGCCCGCGCTTCTACGGGGACGGTCTGCCCCTCTTCGGCTGGTGGCGCCGGGCGGACGGGACGGTGAACGGCTGGGTCGTACGGACGCCACCGCACCCTCTCCAGGTCGGCGTGGTCCCGGCCGAAGCGGTGCCGTCGCTCGCGCACGCCATCGGGGAGTGGGGCGTGACCGCCGTCAGCGCCGAACGGTCCGTGGCCGACACGCTCACCGCGTCGTGGCCGGACCGGGCGATCGCACAGGAGCAACGTCTGTACCGGCTGGCCGAGTTGACCCCGCCGTCGCCCTGCCCGGCCGGCCGGGCCCGTACCGCCACGGTCGCCGACCGCGCGCTGCTGATCGAGTGGCACCGTGCCTTCGCGCGCGACACCGGGCAGTCGGCGGACCGGGGGGAGAGCGCCGTAGACGACCGGATCTCGTACGGCGGACTGGCGCTCTGGGAGCACGGGGGCGTCCCGGTGTCGATGGCGGGGATGACCCGTCCCGCCGCGGGCACGGTGCGCGTCGCCCCGGTGTACACCCCTCCGGGCCTGCGCGGTCGCGGCTACGCGGCAGCGGTCACCGCGCACATCAGCCGGGCGGCACTGGACACGGGCGCGGCCGGCGTACTGCTCTTCACCGACATCGCGAACCCGACCAGCAACGGCGTGTACCGGCGCGTCGGATACCGCCCCCTGGCCGAGCGGGTCGTCGTCACCCGAGCGGCCCGACCGGCCGTCACATCAGCGTGAGCCGGGGCTTCGGGGCATCCGTGCGGCCCGTCATCGGGGGGCGGCTGCCCGCGCGGTACGGGAGGGGCCAGGGTGCGGCCGGGCCCGTGTAGCCCTGTTCCGCCGCCGCGTGCAGGGTCCAGTGCGGGTCGTACAGATGGGGGCGGGCCAGCGCGCAGAGGTCCGTACGGCCCGCCAGCAGCAGGGAGTTGACGTCGTCCCACGACGAGATCGCGCCCACCGCGATCACCGGCACGCCCAGTTCGTTGCGGATGCGGTCGGCGAACGGGGTCTGGTACGAGCGGCCGTACGCGGGTTTCTCGCCGGGGACGACCTGCCCGGTCGAGACGTCGATCGCGTCGGCCCCGTGGGCGGCGAAGGCGCGGGCGATCGCGACCGCCTCGTCCGGTGTCGTGCCGCCCGGCGCCCAATCGGCCGCCGAGATACGGACCGTCATCGGCCGGTCGCCGGGCCACTCCGCCCGTACCGCGTCGAAGACCTCCAGGGGGAAGCGCAGACGGCCCCCGAGCGAGCCGCCGTACCCGTCGGTGCGCCGATTGGTGAGCGGGGAGAGGAAGCCGGAGAGCAGATAGCCGTGCGCGCAGTGCAGTTCGAGGAGGTCGAAGCCGGCACTCGCGGCGCGGCGGGCAGCTGCCGTGAACTCTTCGCGCACGGCCGCGAGTCCGGCTCCGTCCAGTTCCGTCGGGATCTGGCTGACGCCGGGACGGTACGGGAGCGGGGAGGCGGCCGACAGCGGCCAGTTGCCGTCCGGGAGAGGCTCGTCCATGCCGTCCCACATCAGGCGGGTGGAGCCCTTGCGCCCGGAGTGTCCCAGCTGGACCCCGATGGCGGTGCCGGGCGACTGCGTGTGCACGAAGGAGGTCACGCGCCGCCAGGCCGCCGCCTGTTCACCGGTGTAGAGACCGGTGCAGCCGGGGGTGATCCGGCCGTCGGCGCTCACACACACCATCTCGGTCATGACCAGACCGGCGCCGCCCAGTGCGCGGGCGCCCAGATGGACGAGGTGGAAGTCGCCCGGCACACCGTCGTGCGCCGAGTACATGTCCATCGGTGAGACGACGACACGGTTGCGCAGTTCGAGGCCGCGCAGCCGCAGCGGCGTGAACATCGGCGGTGTGCCGTCCTGGCAGCCGAAGTCGCGTTCCACCGTGTCCGTGAAGCCGCTGTCGCGCAGCCGCAGATTGCCGTGGGTGACCCGGCGGCTGCGGGTCAGCAGGTTGAAGGCGAACTGCCGTGGCGGCTGGCCGAGATACATGTCCAGCTGCTCGAACCACTCCAGGCTGGCCCCGGCCGCCCGCTGGGTGGAGGCGACGACCGGGCGGCGCTCGCTCTCGTACGCCTCCAGGGCCGACGGCAGGTCGGGCTGCTCCTCGATGGTCGCCGCCAGGGCGAGGGCGTCCTCGACGGCGAGCTTGGTGCCGGAGCCGATGGAGAAATGCGCGGTGTGGGCCGCGTCGCCGATCAGCACCGTGTTCCCGTGCGACCAGCGTTCGTTGACGACGGTGCGGAACGCCGTCCAGGCGGAGTTGTTGCCGGTGAGCGGCCGGCCGCCGAGGGCGCCTGCGAAGATTTTGGCGCAGCGCTCGGTGGACTCCCGTTCGTCGCAGCGGTCGAGTCCCGCGGCCTGCCAGACCTCCTCGCGCATCTCGACGATGACGGTGGAGGCCGCGGGCCCGTACGGGTACCCGTGCAGCTGCATCACCCCGTGCTCGGTCTCGGCGATCTCGAAGCGGAAGGCGTCGAAGGCGAAGGGCGCGGAGAGCCAGATGTACCGGCAGCGGTGGGTGGTGATCCGGGGCGCGAAGACATCGGCGTGGGCGCGGCGGGTGGCGCTGTGCACTCCGTCGGCCGCCACCACCAGGTCGTGGGTCGCGGCCAGTTCGGCGGGGGGCGGTGCCTCGGTGCGGAAGCGGATCCGTACGCCGAGGGAGCGGCAGCGCTCGTGCAGGATCTCCAGGAGCCGGCGCCTGCCGAGCGCGGCGAAGCCGTGGCCGCCCGAGGTGAGGGTCGTGCCGCGGTGGACGATGTCGATGTCGTCCCAGCGTACGAACTCGGCCTGGAGGGCGCTGTGGACGGCCGGGTCCGCCTGCTCGATGCCGCCGAGGGTCTCGTCGGAGAGGACGACGCCGAAGCCGAAGGTGTCGTCGGGGGCGTTGCGCTCCCAGACGGTGACGGATCTGGCCGGGTCGAGCCGCTTGAGGAGGGCTGCCGCGTAGAGGCCGCCGGGTCCGCCGCCGACGACCGCGACCCGCAGGGCGGGGCGTGCGTGCTCGCCGGTGCCGGCCGGCACGGCTACCTGCCCTGCCACTTGGGGGGACGCTTCTCGGTGAAGGCGGCGTGGAACTCGGCGTAGTCCTCGCCGTTCATCAGCAGTGCCTGTGTGGTGGCGTCGAGTTCGACCGCCGCGGCGAGCGGCATGTCCAGTTCGGCGGTGAGCAGCGCCTTGGTCTGCGCGTACGCCAGGGCCGGGCCCTCGGCGAGCCTGCGGGCCAGCGCGGCGGCCCGTTCGTCGGCCCGGCCCTCGTCCGTCATCTCGCTGATCAGGCCGATGCGCTCGGCCTCGGGCGCCAGGACGGGCTCCCCCAGCATCAGCAGCCGGGTGGCGTGCCCGAGGCCGACGACGCGCGGCAGCAGATAGGCGGCGCCCATGTCGCCGCCGGACAGCCCCACCCGGGTGAAGAGGAACGCGAAGCGGGCGGTGGGGTCCGCGACCCGGAAGTCGGCGGCCAGCGCGAGGACGGCGCCGGCGCCCGCGGCGACCCCGTGCACGGCGGCGATCACCGGGAAGGGGCACTCGCGCAGCGCCCGTACGACCTGTCCGGTCATCCGGTTGAAGTCGAGGAGCTGGGCGGTGTCCAGGGCGAGCGTGGCGCCGATGATCTCCTCGACGTCACCGCCCGAGCAGAATCCGCGGCCCTCCCCGGCGAGTACCAGGGCCCGTACCGACCGCTCGCGGGACAGCTCGGCGAGCAGGTCGCGCAGGTCCGCGTAGGCGCCGAAGGTGAGGGCGTTGAGCTTCCCGGGGCGCGCGAAGGTGACGGTCGCGACGCCGTCCTGCCGGACCACCCGGAGGTGGTCCCAGTGCTCCACTCGGTCCGCTGAGCCGGAAAAGGGGCTCATGAGGTGCGGCCTCCTTCGGTCGGGGGCGCGTCCGGCGGCCGGCCGGAGACCCGGTGGAAGAGCGGCGTGCCCCTTCAAATTATCACTCCCCCGTGACTACCGTCACGGGCACGCGATAAAACCTTGGGCGGGTCCCCCGGCGGAAGTCCCGTCAGAATGTGGCGCAAGTCCCTTTTCCTCCGGGCCGCTGCCTCTACTCGCAACGCCCCCGGCTCCGTATCGTTGAAATCAGGACAACCCCCTCCACACCGAACGGAACACCAGCCGTGCCGGACACCTCGCGCCCCGCCTCATGGCGCATCGCACTGCCGCACACCGCGGCCGCGGTGCCGGTGGCGCGTGCGCTGATCCGTACGGTCCTCGCCGACCTGGAGGGCGAGGAGGCCGCGGACACCGACACGGCCGAGCTCCTGACGTCCGAACTGGTCGCCAACGCCGTGGAGCACACACTCGGCGACGACCCCATCGAGCTGGTCGTGGAGGTCCTGCACACCGGCTGCCAGGTCGAGGTGCACGACCGCGACCCGGTCCCGCCCGGTGATCTGACCCGGACACCGCCCACCGGACCGCCCGACCCCTGGCAGGAGCACGGCCGCGGCCTGCTGCTCATCCGGACGCTCAGCTCGTCCTACGGCCACCGCCCGACCGAGCACGGCAAGGCCGTCTGGTTCACGCTTCCGGCGGGTCCTGCGGACTGAGCTGCCGTGCGCCGAGCCGCGAGCGGCGGCGCCCGTAGAAGGCGTAGACGGCCGCGCCCACCAGCAGGAAGAGCGCGAATTCGAGCCAGGTGCGCCGGCCGGTCCCGTACATCAGGTACACACAGAACCCGACGCCGAGCACCGGGCTGACCGGGAACAGCGGCACCCGGAAGGTGCGCGGGAGCGCGGGGTGGCTGCGGCGCAGCGCGAGCACCGCGACATTGACGGCCACCATCGTGGCCAGCGCCCCGATGGTCGTCAGGTCGACCACGACGTCGAGCGAGGCGAACGCGGCCGGGACGGCGACGACGGTCGCCACGATCCAGGTGTTGGAGACCGGCGTCGAGGTCTTCGGGGAGACCTTCTCGAAGACCGCGGGGATCAGCCCGTCGCGGGACATCGACATCAGGATGCGGGTCTGCCCGTACATCACGGCGAGCACCACCGACGCGATGGCGACCACCGCGCCGAAGGCGATGACACCGCCACCGACCGACGATCCGGTGACCTGGTTGACGATCAGCGAGAGCGCCGCGGGCCGGTCGGCGACGGCGGGCGCGCCGAACGCGCCGATGGCCGCGACGGCGACCGCGCAGTAGAGCACGGTGACGATGCCGATGCAGATCATGATGGCCAGCGGGATGTTGCGCCGCGGGTTTCTGACCTCCTCGCCCGCCGTGGTGATCGCGTCGAACCCGATGTACGAGAAGAAGGCGATCGAGGCGCCGGACGTGATGCCGCCGACGCCACCGGGCGCGAACGGCACCAGGTGGCCGTCCCGGAACGCGGTGAAGGCGACCGCGCAGAAGACCAGCAGGATGCCGATCTTCAGTACGGCCATCGCGGCGGTGGCCCGGGCGCTCTCGCGGACACCGCGCACCAGCAGCGCGGCGGCGAGCGCGACCACCACGACGGCCGGCAGATTGATCACCCCGCCGTCGCCCGGACCGCTGGAGAGCACGGCGGGCAGCTGGTGTCCGACCAGGCTGTTCAGCAGCTCGTTGAGGTACTGGCTCCACCCGACGGCGACCGCGCTCACCGAGATGCCGTACTCCAGGAGCAGACACCAGCCGACCAGGAAGGCGGTGCGCTCGCCGAGTGTGGCGTACGCGAAGGAGTACGAGCTGCCCGACACCGGGATCGCGCCGCCCAGCTCGGCGAACGAGAACGCCGTGAAGACGCAGGTGACCGCGGCGAGTACGAACGAGACGATGACCGCGGGCCCGGACTTGGCCACGGTGTCGGAGAGGCCGACGAAGATACCGGTCCCGACGATGGCCCCGACGCCGAAGCAGACCAGCTGGAAGAGCCCCATGGTGCGGCGGAGGCCGTGACCCTCCAGATCCGCGCCGGATTCGGCGATCAGGAGTTCGGGCGACTTGACGCGCAGCCCGGGCCGGTGGGGCAGCCGGGGTCGTGCGGGGCGGGGAGAGCGCATGGGGGTGGGGGTTCTCTTTCCGGACGTGCGCGGGGCGGCGCGCACAGCGGCACACAGCACAGTGGGGTCCGGGCGTGCGAGCCCGGACCCCACCAATGGACGACATAGTAGCCGCCTTGTCGCATATTCACCCAATTGGGCGTATGGCTATCCCTGACCGGCCAGCGTGGCGACCAGCACCGCCTTGATCGTGTGCATTCGGTTCTCGGCCTCGTCGAAGACGACCGAGTGCTCCGACTCGAAGACCTCGTCGGTGACCTCCAGCTCGCTCAGCCCGAACTGCGCGTGGATCTCGCGCCCGACCCGCGTCCCCAGATCGTGGAAGGCGGGCAGGCAGTGCAGGAACTTGACCCCGGGGTTGCCGGTGGCGCGCAGCACATCCATCGTCACGGCGTACGGCGAGAGCGCGGCGATGCGGTCGGCCCAGACCTCCTTCGGCTCCCCCATGGACACCCAGACGTCGGTGACGACGAAGTCGCAGCCCTGTACGGCCTCGGTGATGTCCTCGGTGAGGGTGACGGTCCCGCCGCTCTCCGCGGCCAGCTTCCGCGCCTGCGCGACGATGTCGTCGGCGGGCCAGTAGGCGCGCGGTGCGGCGATCCGTACGTCGAGGCCGAGCAGCGCGCCGGTGATCAGATAGGAGTTACCCATGTTGAAGCGGGCGTCGCCGAGGTAGGCGAAGACGATCCGCTCCAGCGGCTTGTCGCTGTGCTCGGTCATGGTGAGCACATCGGCCAGCATCTGGGTGGGGTGCCAGTCGTCGGTGAGGCCGTTGTAGACGGGGACCCCGGCGTGCGCGGCGAGCTCCTCCACCTGCGGCTGGCTGTCGCCGCGGTACTCGATGGCGTCGAACATCCGGCCCAGCACCCGCGCGGTGTCCCGGAACGACTCCTTGTGCCCGATCTGGGAGCCCGCGGGGTCGAGGTACGTCGTGGACGCGCCCTGGTCGGCGGCGGCCACCTCGAAGGCGCACCGCGTCCTGGTGGAGGTCTTCTCGAAGATCAGGGCGATATTACGGCCGCGCAACCGCTGCACTTCGGCGCCCGACTTCTTGGCCGCCTTGAGCTCGGCGGCCAGCTCGATCAGAGCGCGGAACTCCTCCGCGGTGAAGTCGAGCTCCTTGAGGAAGTGGCGGCCTGCGAGGTCTATCGCCATGGTGGCTGCTCCTGGGTCACGCGGAGAGGGGTCGCGCGTAGCGGGGACGGGGGTCGGTGCCGGATGCCGTACGTGCTGACATCCATACGTGCTGGAATTCTATGCGATTGAACGCATCACTATACGGCATCCCGATGAACCGGACAGCTCATGCACCGCGGCCCTCCCCTGCCCCGCCCCAGCTCGCTGCCGGGGATCTCGATGACTTCGATGCCCTCCTTGCGCAGATGCGTGTTCGTGGTGAAGTTCCGCTCGTACGCCACGACCACCCCCGGCTCGACCGCCAGGACGTTGCAGCCGTCGTCCCACTGCTCGCGCTCCGCCGAGTGCACGTCCTGGGTCGCGGTCAGCACCCGGATACCGCCCAGCCCCAGCGCCGCGGCGATCGCGTCGTGCATCCGCTCCGGCGGATGGTCGGTGACCTTCAGCTCCTTCTCGGTGGCGCCGGGTTCGATGGTGTACGAGCGGAGCATCCCGAGCCCCGCGTACTGGGTGAAGGTGTCGCCGTCGACCATCGTCATCACCGTGTCCAGGTGCATGAACGCCCGCCGCTTGGGCATGTCGAGCGCCACGATGGTGCGCGCCGACCCGGCCGCGAACAGCCCGCGGGCCAGCATCTCCACCGCCTGTGGGGTGGTCCGCTCACTCATCCCGATCAGGACCGCGCCGTTGCCGATGACCAGGACGTCGCCGCCCTCGATCGTGGACGGGTAGTCGACCTGGCCCTGCGACCAGTGGTGGAAGGCGCCCGAGCCGGTGAAGAGCGGGTGGTGGCGGTAGATCGCCTCGAAGTGGACGGTCTCGCGCTGCCTGGCAGGCCAGCGCATCGCGTTGATGGAGACACCGTCGTAGATCCACGCCGATGTGTCCCGGGTGAACAGATGGTTCGGCAGCGGGTCCAGCAGGAAGTCGTCCAGATCCATCACATGGAAGCGCACCGAGACCGGCTCCCGGTAGCGCTCCAGGAACTCCCGCTTCGTCATCCCCCCGACGAGCACCTCGGTCAGGTCACCGACGGTCAGGTCGTCGAAGACCGTCCGCAGATGGTGGGTGGCGAGCGGACCGTACTCCTTCTCGTCGAAGACCCGGTCCAGGACGAGGGTGCGGGCCTCGGGCACCTCCAGTGACTCCCGCAGCAGGTCGTCGAAGAGATGCACCTCAACGCCCCGCTCACGCAGCACATGGGCGAAGCCGTCGTGCTCCTGGCGGGCCCTGCGCACCCACAGCACGTCGTCGAAGAGCAGCGCGTCCTTGTTGCTGGGGGTCAGCCGCTTCAGTTCCAGACCCGGTCTGTGCAGGATGACGCGGCGCAGCGGCCCCGTCTCGGAGTCGACATGGAATCCCATCCCCCCATCCTGTCCCCGGTCCGCCCCGCTCACCCCTGAAGGGACGGGCGGGGCGTGTCCGGGCGCGGCGCGCCTCGCCGGGGCCGCGCCGTGCGGGCCCCGGGCGGGCCGCGCCGCTCAGAGCCTCGGGTCGACCGGCTCCGACTCCAGGGCCAGCACGGCGAAGACCGCCTCATGGATCCGCCAGAGCGGTTCGCCGTCGGCGAGCCGGTCCAGCGCCTCCAGGCCCAGGGCGTACTCGCGCAGGGCGAGGGAGCGCTTGTGGCCGAGGAAGCGCTGCCTGAGCCTGGCCAGATTGTCCGGGCGGGTGTACTCGGGGCCGTAGATGATCCGCAGGTACTCACGGCCGCGCACCTTGATACCGGGCTGGACGAGCCGGCCCTTCGCGTCCCGTACGAGCGCCTGGAGCGGCTTGACGACCATGCCTTCGCCGCCGCGTCCGGTCATCTCCAGCCACCAGTCGGTGCCCGAGCGCACGGACTCCTTGTCGCCCGTGTCGACGACCAGCCGGCGGGTGGTCCGCAGGAGCCCGCTCTGGTCGTGCTCGACGAGCCGGTCCAGCCAGGCCAGCTGCTCGTCGTGGGGCACACCGGCGAGCGAACGCCCCTCGGCCGCGAGCAGCTGGAAGGGTGCCAGCCGTACGCCGTCGAGCCCGTCCGTCGTCCAGCAGTACCGCCGGTACGCCTCGGTGAAGGCGACCGCGTCATCGGCTCTCGCGCGCTGCCCGTCGAGCAGCGCGCCGACCTCGACACCGCGGGCCGCGGCCGCCTCCAGCGCCCCGACGACGCCGGGGAAGACGGCGCGTGAGGCGGCGCCCACCGCCGCGTACTGCTTGCGGAGCAGGCCGGTCGCCTTGAGCGACCAGGGCATCAGCTCCGCGTCGAGCAGCAGCCAGCCGGTGCCCAGCTCGTCCCAGAGTCCGGCCTCGGAGACGGCGGTGCGCAGCCGTCCGATGATCTCCTCGGTGACGGCGGGGTCGTCGAAGAAGGGACGGCCGGTCCTGGTGTGCAGCGAACCCGTCGGCCCCGACACCCCGAAGCGCTCGAGCGCGGCTCCGGCGTCCCGGCAGACGAGGGCCACCGCACGCGAGCCCATGTGCTTCTCCTCGCACACGACCTTCGCGACGCCGTCCGACCTGTACTGCGCGAACGCCTCGGCCGGGTGCTCCAGATAGCCGTCCAGATGCGAGGTGCCCGTGGGGGACATCGTCGGCGGCAGGTAGGCGAGCAGCCGCGGGTCGACCGCGAAACGGCTCATGACCTCCAGCGCCGCCGCCGCGTTCTCCTCACGGACCGCGACCCGGCCGGTGTGCCTGGTCTCCACGACGCGGCGGCCGCTGACGTCGGCGAGGTCGAGCGGGCGGCCGTCGTGGCCGCCCGGCGCCTCGGTGGTGAGCGGACGGACCGGCTCGTACCAGACCTGCTCGGCGGGGACGTCGACCAGTTCGCGCTCGGGCCAGCGCAGCGCCGTCATCCGCCCGCCGAAGACCGCGCCGGTGTCCAGGCAGAGGGTGTTGTTGATCCAGCTGGTGCTCGGTACGGGGGTGTGTCCGTAGACCACGGCGGCGCGGCCCCGGTAGTCCTCGGCCCAGGGGTAGCGCACGGGCAGCCCGAACTCGTCGGTCTCGCCCGTCGTGTCGCCGTACAGCGCGTGCGAGCGGACCCGGCCGGAGGTGCGGCCGTGGTACTTCTCGGGCAGCCCGGCGTGGCAGACGACGAGCTTGCCGCCGTCCAGGACGTAGTGGCTGACCAGCCCGTCGATGAACTCCCGCACCCGCTCGCGGAAGTCCGGGTCCCTCGCGTCCTCCTTCTCCAGCTGCTCGACGGTCTCGGCGAGTCCGTGGCTGTGCTGGACCTTGCGGCCCTTGAGGTAACGGCCGAGCTTGTTCTCGTGGTTCCCGGGCACGCAGAGCGCGTTGCCGTCGGCGACCATCGACATGACCCGGCGCAGCACGCCCGGGCTGTCCGGCCCGCGGTCCACCAGGTCGCCGACGAAGACGGCGGTACGCCCTTCGGGGTGCGCGCCGTCGGTGTAGCCGAGGCGGGTGAGCAGGGTTTCCAGCTCGGAGCTGCAGCCGTGGATGTCGCCGATGATGTCGAAGGGGCCGGTGAGGTGGGTGAGGTCGTTGTACCGCTTCTCCAGGACGACTTCGGCCGTCTCGGCCTCGGCCGCGCTGCGCAGGATGTGCACCTTGCGGAAGCCCTCGCGCTCCAGGCCGCGCAGTGAACGGCGCAGTTCGCGGCGGTGCCGCTGGATGACGTGGCGGGGCATACCGGCCCGGTCGGGGCGTGCGGCGTTGCGCTCGGCGCACACCTCCTCGGGCAGGTCGAGCACGATCGCGATGGGCAGCACGTCGTGCTCGCGCGCCAGCCGCACCAGCTGCTTACGGCTCTCGGACTGCACATTGGTCGCGTCCACGACGGTCAGCCGTCCGGCGGCCAGCCGCTTCCCCGCTATGTAGTGGAGGACGTCGAAGGCGTCGCCGCTGGCGCTCTGGTCGTTCTCGTCGTCGGCGACCAGGCCGCGGCAGAAGTCCGACGAGATGACCTCGGTGGACTTGAAGTGCCGGTGCGCGAAGGTGGACTTGCCCGATCCCGTGGCGCCGACAAGCACCACGAGGGAGAGGTCGGTCACCGGGAGGGTGCGCGGGCGGGCGGTGGCGCCGCCGGATCCGGTCCCGGTGGTGGTCCCGGTGGCGGTGGCGTCCTCGGTGCCGCTCTCTTCTGTACTGCTCATGCCGCTTTCGCCTCCTTCGGGGCCGTGGTGGTGGATTTCGGTTCCATGGTGAACACCGCAAGCTGGGTCGGCGGGCCGACCTCGGGGTCGTCGGGTCCCACGGGCCTGAACTCCACGGCGTACCCGTGCCGTTCGGCCACCTTCCCGGCCCAGGCGCGGAACTCCTCACGGGTCCACTCGAAGCGGTGGTCACCGTGGCGCACCTGCCCGGCGGGCAGGCTCTCCCAGCGGACGTTGTACTCGGCGTTCGGTGTGGTCACCAGGACGGTCTGCGGCCTGGCGGCGCCGAAGACCGCGTACTCGACGGCGGACAGCCGCTCGGGGTCGACATGCTCGATGACCTCGCTGAGCACCGCGGCGTCGTACCGCTTGAGCCGTTTGTCGGTGTACGAGAGGGAGCCCTGGATGAGCTTCACCCGGGCCGCACGGCGCTCGCCGAGCTGGTCGAGCCGGAGCCTGCGGGCCGCGATGTTCAGCGCGCGCATCGAGACGTCCATGCCGACGACCTCGGTGAAACGGTCGTCCTTCAACAGCTCCTGCACCAGCTGGCCCTGACCGCAGCCCAGGTCGAGCACCCGGCCGGCACCGGCCGTGCGCAGCGCGTCGAGGATCGCCGCACGGCGCCGCGCGGCCAGCGGTACCGGCTTCTCCTCGGTGTCCGTGGTCTCGTCGACGGCGTTGTCGATCGTCTCGGCCTCGGTGTCGTCGGCCTCCGCGAGCCGTGTCAGCTCCAGGGCAGCCATCGCCTGGCGGGTCAGTCCCCAGCGGTGCGACAGATAGCGGCTGGTGATCAGCTTCTGCTCGGGATGCTCGGCCAGCCACCCCTCACCCGCGCGCAGCAGTTTGTCGACCTCGTCGGGCGCCACCCAGTAGTGCTTGGCGTCGTCGAGGACGGGCAGCAGCACATAGAGCTGCCGCAGCGCGTCGGCCAGCCGCAGCTCCCCTTCGAGCACGAGCCGCACATACCGCGATTCGCCCCACTCGGGGAACTTCTCGTCCAGGGCGATGGGCTCGGCCTTCACCCGCTCCCAGCCGAGCGGGGCAAAGAGCCTGTGCACCAGTCCCGGGCCGCCGCCCGCGGGCAGCGCGGGCACCTCGATCCGCAGCGGCATCGGGGTCTCGGCCCGCTCCGGGCGTGCGGTGCACACACCGCGCAGGGCGCTCTTGAAGACGGTGGTCATGGCGACGGACAGCAGCGAGGACGCGGCGTACGGCCGGTCGTTGACGTACTGGGCGAGCGCCGCGTCGGGTGCGCCGCCGCGCCCCTTGCCCTTGCCCCGCCGCACCAGCGCCACCGGGTCCACCTCCAGCAGCAGCGCGGCCGTGCAGCGCTCGGCGGTGGCCTCCGGATAGAGGACATGCGCCGTGCCGTGCGAGGTGGAGAACGCCTGCGCCTTGTCGGGATGCTTGTGCAGCAGGAAGCCGAGGTCGGTGGCGGGGCGCTCTGGGGTGCCGGTGGTGCTGATCGTCAGGAACACGGGTCCGAGTATCGCCCGCCCGGCCGGGCCCGACCAGAGGTTTTCATGGTCTTCGGGGCGGCGTCCGGAGCCGGGCGAGGTCCGCGATCTCCTCCGGGCCGACCCGGCAGCAGCCGCCGACCAGCCGGGCACCGGCCCGCTCCCAGCCCTGCACCCGCGAGGCCGCGAAGGTGGACCGGCCGTGCCAGCCGCGGTGTCCGGCGTCCCACCGCTCGCCGCTGTTCGGATAGACGACCACCGGCTTGCCGGTGACCGAGGACGCCGTCTCCACGGCCCGGCCCACGTCCCCGGACGCGCAGCAGTTCACCCCCACAGCGATCACCCGGTCCAGGCCGGCCGCGAGCGCGAACGCCTCGGCCAGCGGCTGCCCGGCCCGGGTGCGGTCCCCCGCCACGGTGTACGAGAGCCAGAGCGGCGTCCCGCAGCCGTCGGCCGCCCGCAGCATCGCCTCGGCCTCGTCGGTGTCCGGCACCGTCTCCAGCGCCAGCACATCGGGTTCGGCCGCGGCCAGCGTCTCGATCCGCGGCCGGTGGAAACGCTCCAGCTCCCGGACGGAGAGCCCGTACCGCCCGCGGTACTCGCTGCCGTCGGCGAGCATCGCGCCGTACGGGCCGACGGAGGCGGCGACCCAGACCTCGCGCTCCCCCGTCCCGGCGGCCTCCCGGGCAAGCCGCACACTGCGGGCCAGCAGCCGAGCGGCCTCGGCCCGGCCGGTCCCACGCCGCGCGAAACCCTCGAACGTGGCCTGGTAGCTCGCGGTGATGAGCACCTGGGCGCCCGCCCGTACATACGCCGTGTGCGCCGCCACGATCTGCCCGGGGTCGTCGGCGAGCAGCCGCGCCGACCAGAGCGCGTCGGAGAGATCACAGCCCTGCGCCTCCAGCTGGTTGGAGAGGCCGCCGTCGAGAACGACGGTGGACTCCGCCAGCGCGGCGGCGAGCGTACGGACGGGGCGCACCCTGACTCCTGCCTACTTCACTCCTGTCTGCTTCACTCCTGGCTACTTCAGCTGGGAGAGGACCTGCGAGGAGATCAGCTCCAGGTGGTCCAGGTCGTCGAGGTCGAGCACCTGGAGGTAGATGCGCGACGCGCCGATGGCCCCGTAGCGGCCGATCTTGTCGACGACCTCGGCGGGCGAGCCGCCGAGCCCGTTCGCCTTCACGTCCGCCGTGTCACGCCCGATGGCCTCCGCACGGCGCGCCACCTCGGCGTCGTCCTTGCCGACACAGACGACCAGGGCGTTGGAGTACACCAAGTCGTCCGTCCGCCCCGCCGCCTCGGCAGCCGCCCGCACCCGCCCGAACTGCCGCTCGCTGTCCTCGATCGAGGCGAACGGGATATTGAACTCGTCCGCGTACCGCGCGGCCAGCCGGGGCGTACGGGTCGCCCCGTGCCCTCCGATCAGCACGGGCACCTTCGCCTGGGCGGGCTTGGGCAGCGCGGGCGAGTCGCTGAGCTGGTAGTACGTACCGTCATAGCTGAAGGTCTCACCGGTCCTGGTCTCCCAGAGCCCGGTGATGATCGCCAGCTGCTCCTCCAGCCGGCCGAACTTCTCCTTGGGGAACGGGATCCCGTACGCCCGGTGCTCCTCCTCGAACCAGCCTGCTCCCAGGCCCAGTTCCACCCGGCCCCCGGACATCTGGTCGACCTGCGCCACCTGGATGGCCAGGACACCGGGCAGCCGGAACGTGCCCGCCGTCATCAACGTCCCGAGGCGGATCCGCCGGGTCTCGCGGGCCAGCCCCGCCAGTGTGATCCAGGCATCGGTGGGGCCGGGCAGGCCGTCGCCGGATCCCATCCGCAGATAGTGGTCCGAGCGGTAGAAGGCGTCGAAGCCGAGGTCCTCGGTCGCCTTGGCGACGGTCAGCAGAGTGTCATAGCTCGCCCCTTGCTGGGGCTCGGTGAAGATTCGAAGATCCATGCCTCCATCCTGCACCTTCGGCCGCCCCCGGAGGCCCCCCGCAGTGCCCGTCAGGCCGATGTCCGCCGATCCCCCGCACGGCCGGCCCTGCCTCTCCTGCCCTACCTCCGTGAGCTCTCCGCGTCCCGCTCCTCCAGCCTCCGCAGCATTCCGCGCACCCGGTCGCCCGACTCGTCGGCCGCGTCCATGGCCTCGATGCACTGCCAGTAGACGGACTCCTCGTCCGTACCGCAGGCGACACCGACCAGGGCTATACCGACCTCACCCAGCAGCACCCCGAGCACCGTCAACGCCTCGCGCACATCGGACACTTCGGTCAGCTGCGCGGCCCGTATCAGCCCGCCGCGCACCGTCGGCACTTCGAGCGCTCCGCAGCCCCGGCCGCCCGATTCCCCGAGCGCCCGCGCGTCGGCCCGCAGCTCCTGCGGACCGTGCAGCGCCAGATGTCCGCCCACGGCACGGGCGAGCGCCTGTGCCTGCCACGCCTCCACCATGGTGTCCAACTCCGGGACGCTCCGCGCCAGAGCGTCCCGGCTGATTGCGATGAGCCGCACCCCGTCCATCTCTGTCCCCGTTCGTATGACTTGCCGTCTCCCCTTTCATTACCCAGAGTGAAGGCGTCTGGACCATAAAGCCAGGGGAATTCGGAAATCTGTGGATGCAAGGAACATTGTTGATAACTCACTCACTCCGGAGAGTGACGACCCTCGGTGCGCTTCGCCGGGAAACGTGTCTCATTTCGGTCAATTTTGTCGGAAAGTGCCGCAAGGGCGTCGATGCCCAGCACCTCGCAGAACTGCAGCAGATACGCGAGCACATCGGCGACCTCGTCCGCGACCCGGTGCGCCGACCCCGGCTCCGCCATCACCCGGGCCGACTCCTCGGGCGTCAGCCACTGGAAGATCTCGACCAGTTCGGACGCCTCCACGCTCAGCGCAGCCGCCAGGTTCTTGGGCGTGTGGTAGGGCTGCCAGTCCCGCGCCGCGGCGAACTCGGCCAGCCGACGCTGCAATTGCGCTACATCCAGTTCTGTCACACGCCCAGATCTACCACCGAGACGCCCGGCAGATCATCCGCCCACCGTGCGTCCGACGCGGTGCCCACCACTCTGATGTGGCCCTGCCCGCAGATCCCCGCGGCGAGAGCGGCGAGCTCCCGCGCCTGCCGTGCGTCGAGCGAGCGGTCGAACCCGTCGGCCAGGACCGTCAGCGACTGCATCGCGGGCGGCACCTCGCCCGCCGGATCCACCGCGAGCACCCCGGGACCGGTCAGCAGCACCAGCGCGAGTGCCAGATAGCGCAGCTCGCCCTCGCCCAGCCGCTCCACCGGAGTGCCCGTACCGCTGCCCCTGCCGAGCACCGCACGTACCCGACCGTCCGTCAGCTCCTCGGCCGCGAGCCCCGCCACCGGCCCCGCACACCCGGCACGCGCCGCGGCCACCAGCTGCCGGTGCCGGTTGGCGCACTCGGACTGGGTGCGGTACAGCACCGACGCCAGGTTGTCGCAGCCCCGCCGCAGCAGCCCCGCACCGGCGGCCACCGGGCGGCGCATCCGCTGCGGCTGGGGGTCGCAGGCGAAGACGGAGCGCAGCGCCACCACCACCTGCTCGGCGGCGGCCAGCACCTTCAGCTGCCCGTCGGTCTTGCCCGCGACCCGCAGCGGGAGCAGCGCGGTCCCCATCCGGTCGTCGGGCAGCGGCGCCCGGGTCACCGGGACCGCGCCCGCCGTGTGCCAGGCGGCCTGCACCGTGCTGCGGGCCGGGTCGCGCAGCGCGGTTGACAGCAGCAACTGGCCGTCGGCGGTGAGCCGTTCACCCACCACACGCAGTTCGGGCTCGGCCTGCACCGCCAGATCGAGGTGTACGGGGCCGGCCGGGCCGTCGACCGTGCAGCCGATCCGGAACCCCCGCCGCCCCTGCGCGTCCGCGCAGGCCCGCTCCGGGACACAGCTGCCCGGGTCGTCGAAGACCTCACCGAGCTCGTCCCCCGCGCCGAGCCGCGCCAGCGCCTCGTACACCTGGAGCGCGCTCGTCTTACCGCTCCCGCTCGCCCCTGTGAACAGGGTCAGCGGGGCGAGCGTAAAGGCGGCGCCGCGGTGCGACTTGAAGGCCGAGAGCCGCAGCTCGGTGACGGTGGGGCGTGCGTAGGTAGCGTCCATGGTCCGGACCGTACGCACGCCTCACGGTGGCGAACCGTTCCGTCTGGATGACCTTCCTACGATCGGGGGACTGCGGCCGCCGCGATTCCCTCCACCTCCATGCCGGCCGGAGCCAGCAGGAAGACATTCTTGTCGACCCGGTGCATGCCGCTGCCGAGGCCGAAGACCACACCGCTGCTGAAGTCCAGGATGCGCTTGGCCACTTCGGTCTCGGCCCCGGTCAGATCGAGCAGCACGGGCACCTGCCCGACGAGGTACTCGGCGACTTCACGCGCGTCGGCGAACACCTGCACCCGCAGAACCACGAAACGGCGCTGCTCGGCCGCGTACTCGTTGGGGATCGTCTCGTGGTCCACTCGCGAGGGCCATTCGTTGCGCCCGCGCAGCGGCACCACCTGGGCGAGCCCCTCCCACTGCTCGTCGGTGACGTCGTACTCGTCGTACCTGCTCACCGGACCACCTCGGCTGGGCTTTCTATCTGCATCAGCCAATTCTGACCCCCTTCACCCGTTCGGCCCAACTCCGACACGGATGAGTCCCTTGATCGACGCCGGGTGTGAGCGCACTCACTCCGCGGCGGTGGCCTCCAGCGCCTGGGCCACCGAGGCGAAGAACCGGGTGTGGGAACGGGCGCTGTCCGGGGCTTCCGGGTTCCACGGCAGGACCCTCGCCGCATCGGTGAGGCGCAGCCACTCGTCGTTGCCGCGCAGTTCGTCGAGGGGTGTGGCGTTCGACCTGACGTCCGCGAGGACGATGCCGGGGTTCAGCGCGGCCGCCTCCGCCCAGCTGACGGTGGCCCAGTTCGCGCCGGCGCCGTCGGGCGGCCGGACCATGCTGACGCCGTGTTCGGTCAGCGCGCGCAGTTCGGGCCAGGCTCCGGGGCGCGCCAGATGCACCTGGTCGGGCCCGGCGGGCGAGAGCGCGAGCACCTCGGGTCCTGACGGTATGTCCGCGGCCGCGCGCAGCCGGTGGTGTGCGGCGTCCAGCAGCTCCTGCTGCTCGCCGTCGCCGCGGGCCCCCAGCGAGCGGGCGAGGGCGTCGAACCTGCTCCTGATCCCGTGCAGGGTGTGTGTCTGTCCCACGTCGATGACGACGACGGGGACTTGCTCCTCCAGGTGTTTGGCGGTGTCCGGGTCGAGTCCGTACACCTGCCCGCCGCCGTAGCTGACCGCCACCACGAGGTCCGGGCCGCCGCCGAGCAGCGTGTCCAGATCGAGCGAGCCGCCCGCGCCCAGGTAGCGGACGGTGCCCTGCGGCAGTGACCCCGCCTTGGCCGGGTCGATCGCCGCTCCGTCGTGCAGGGAGCCGAAGACCGCGTGCGGGGTCAGGCCGTGGTCCCACAGAGTGGCCCCGGCCCGGATGTACGCGGTCACTTTCGACGGTGTCCGCCCCGCCGTCGACAGCTGCCCACGGTCGTCGGAAAACTGCCAGCCAGATCGTTCCATGACGTTGCGCGCCCCCTCCGGGTCAGCGTCGTCCCGTCCTCCGGGCTCCGCACACCCGTACCTGCCCAGCTCTGGTGTACGGCATTCGGCGCGCGGCGCCCCACATCCGTCTAGGCCGGTCGTCGCTGCACGGCGTCGGCGATGACCGCGGTCACAAGCTTGTTGACGACCGCCGTGGTCGGCGGGCCGGGGTCGCGGTCAGCGAACAGGAGGTGCCCGCCGCCGACCAGGGAGAGGGTCAGTGAGTCGATGTCGGTGTCGGCCGCGATACGGCCCAGTTCGCGCTCGTCGGCGAGATAGGCCGCAATCGCGGTCGTGGCCTGGGCCAGGATCGCGATACCGCCTCCGGGCCTGGCTTGCCGCAGCCGTGCGCGCAACTCGTCCCGGAAGGTGATGAGAGGGATGATCGCTACCGGAATCGGCCCGAACAGGCTGGTCAGCGCGGTGGTGAGATTGCCGGCCACCGTGCCGGCCCCGGCGGCCTCGCGCAGTGTGCCCGCCTGCGTCTCGAGTTGCGCGGCGCGGTCGAGTACGAGGTCGGTGAGGAAGGCGTCGAAGTCGGAGAAGTGCCGGTGCAGGACCCCTTTGGCGCATCCGGCCTCGTCGGTGACGGCCCTGCTGGTCAGCCCGTTGGGCCCGTCCCGCAGAAGCACGCGCTCGGCGGCCTCGAACAGTTGCTGCCGCGCGTCACGAAGGTGCACCCCGGTCGGCACTCGTGGATCCTCCCCATTCGTCTTCGTCGTCTTCGTCGTCTTCGTCGTCTTCGTCGTCTTCGTCGTCTTCGTCGTCTTCGTCGACCCGCCGCCGTCCGTTGTCGAGCGGGCAAGCGCCCACTAAGGTGGGCACATGCCCACACTACCGCGAGAGCAGCCGGAACCGCCCCGAGCGGAGTCGCACAAGGCCCGGCGGATGGCCGAGTCGTTCGGCGTGGACGCGCAACGCTACGACCAGGCCAGGCCCGGCTACCCCGATGAGCTGGTGACGCGGATCGCCGCCGGGAGCCCCGGGCTCGACGTGCTCGACGTGGGCTGTGGCACCGGCATCGCGGCCCGCCAGTTCCAGGCGGCCGGGTGCGCCGTGCTCGGCGTCGAGCCCGACGCGCGGATGGCCGACTTCGCGCGAGCCCGTGGCCTGCGGGTCGAGGTGGCGACCTTCGAAGACTGGCAGCCGGCCAGCCGGACCTTCGACGCGGTCATAGCCGCCCAGTCGTGGCACTGGGTGGATCCGGCCGCCGGCGCAGCGAAGGCGGCACGGGTGCTGCGGCCGGGGGGACGGCTCGCCATCTTCGGGCACGCGTACGAGCCACCGGCCGAGGTGGCCGAACCGTTCGCCGCCGCCTTCCGGCGGGCGGCGCCCGACTCCCCGCTCACCACCCAGCCGGCCCGGCGCCCGCTCGACCTCTACCTTGCGGCCTACGCGAAGCTCGCCGACCCGATCCGGGAGACCGGACAGTTCAAGGATCCCGAACAGTGGCGATTCGACTGGGAGCGGTCCTACACGCGCGACCAGTGGCTGGATCTGCTGCCCACCACCGGCGGCCTCACCCAGCTACGCCCCGGTCAGCTGGCCGAGGTCCTGGACGCGGTCGGGGACGCCATCGACTCCCTGGGCGGCCGCTTCACGATGAACTACACCACCCTGGCCGTGACCGCCGTACGCGCCCACACCCCCTGAGCCCGTCCGGTCACTCCCGTACGCATCACCCCCGTACTCGGCGACGGTTGAGTACCGGTACTCACGCCGCGGCCGTCCGGCACCGGCAGTCTGGAAGAAGGAAGAAGCAGGAAAGAAGAAGAGACACGAGGCCGCGGCACGCGGACATACCGGCCGCAGAGCGGGCGGGCACGGCGTACCCGGTCACAAGGCGAGACGGTGGTGGAGAGACGATGAACGGCAAGAACCTGGTGCGGCGTATCGGCCGGACAGTGGCGGGTGACTGGTTCTCGCGCGGGTACCTCATAGTCATCGCGGCCCTGCTGGTCTGGGTGTGGGTGGACACCACACTGGTCTCGCACCCGGACGCCTCGTTCTCCGGCGTGTACCCGATCCTGCTCACCGCGCCGACCAGCCTGCTCATGCTGCTGCCCGGCTTCGGGGCGTCCCTGACGTACGTCGTGCTGGTGGTGGCGGCCCTGGTCAACTCCTCGGTCATCAGCTTCTTCATCCGCCGGACGGCCGGGTACGGCAGTGGCCGCCGTACCGGCCCGGGTGCGGCCCCCGCCAGGTGACCCGCCCCGCCTGTCCCCCGGCAGCGCCGGGGACTCCGCCCCGCCCGGCGCCGTCCGCGTTGCCCGGGCGGACGGATGCGGGAGAATGACGTCATGCAGAGACTCTCCCTCGAAGCCCTGGCCCGCCAGCAGATCGAACTGGCGGCCACGGCAGGCGGCGGTCATACGGCGGACACCGTCTACGGCGGTCATGAGAAGGTTCTGCGCCAGACGGTCATCGGGATGACACGCGGCTCGCAGCTCGCCGAGCACGAGAATCCCGGCGAGGCCACGGTGCAGGTCCTGCAGGGCCGGGTGCGGCTCACGGCGGGCGACCTGTCCTGGGAGGCCCGTCAGGGCGACCTGATCATCGTGCCCGACAGCCGCCACCGGGTGGAGGCCCTGGAGGACTCGGCCCTGCTGCTGACCGTGGCCAAGCTGCTCTGACACCCCTGCCGCGTCCGGCGCTCCCCCACGGCCCGCCCCGGCTCCACCGCTCCTGCGGCAGCCCGGCTAACCTCTGCGGCCAGAAGGTTTCCGGCCGAAGGACAACGGGGGTACAGCAGTGAGCGGCGAGCGCGACGACATACCGGCGGAGCCCGAACGCGTCAGGCCCGCACGGTCGTTGGGCAGGCTGCCCGCGGTCGTACGCGGCGGGGCGACCCTCGCGCTGCTGGTCGCGGTGGCAGCGGTGGGCCTGCTGTTCGTGCCGGTGTCGCCGAAGATCCACGACCCGTCCCGTTACGCGGAGGAGAACGACACCGTTCAGGTGACCTGCGGTTCGGTCCTGAACCCGGCGGGCGACGACGCGCTGGCGGACAACCGCGACACCGCGCCGGCCTGCGGCTCCGCCCGGATCCAGCGCGCGGGATGGTCGGGCGTGGGGCTCGGCGCCGCCTTCGCCGTCCTGGTGCTCTCGCTGCTCATGGGGGACGGAATGTCCGAGGACCCCACGCACCGGAGTGACCCGCCCGAGAAAACGCTGTGATCCGTCCGGGGGGTGCCGGGCAGAATGCCGGCATGCCTGTTTCCTTGCATCACATCGTCATCGACGCCCACGACCTGCCCGGTCTGGCCCGCTTCTGGGCAGCGGTACTCGGCTGGCGGATTCTGTCCGAACGGGAGCGTGAGGTGGTGATCGGACCGGAGGAGACCGCACCGACGGGTATCTGCTTCATGCCGGTGACGGACCGTAAGACCGTCAAGAACCGTCTGCACCTCGATCTGACGGCCCCCGCCGAGGACCGGGAGGCCGAGATCGCCCGCATCCTCGCACTCGGCGCCACCCCGGCGGACGTCGGCCAGACCGGAGACGAGTCGTGGACCGTACTGGCCGATCCGGAGGGCAACGAGTTCTGTGTGGTCCGCCCGAAGCAGACCCTGATCAGCTGAGGGGACCCTGCCGGCGGTGACCGTACGGCTGTCAACGCGCGGCGGTCACCGCACAGTTGCACCCGCGCCCGCTTCCGCTCCCGAGAGCCATGCGGCGATACAGCGCTTGCCGTCGTGCCAGTGCTCCTCGATGACCGCAGCCGCGCGCTCGTGGTCGCCAGTCGCCAGCGCCGAGAGCACCAGCCGGTGCTGCCGGTCCGCCGTGCCGCGCGAGGGCGTGTGCTGCATATAGGCGATCTCGTAACGGGAAAGGCTGGTACGCAGTTTCGCGATCGCCTCCTGGAGGTGCTGATTGCCGCAGCAGCTGGTCAGCCCGGTGTGGAAGGCCGTGTCGAGCGCGCGCCGCGCCACCGCGTCGCCGCTCGCCTCCAGTTCGTCCAGCAGCCCGGCCAGCCGGTCGTGCTCCGCGGTGCCGAGAGGCCGGCGGACCGAGCGCAGGGCGAGGGCTTCGAGAGCGGCCAGGATGGGGTACACCTCGGAGAGCTCACGGTCACTCAGCGGCCTGACGACGAAGCCGCGCGCCAGCGAGGAGTGCACGACACCTTCCGCCTCCAGACGCAGCAGAGCCTCGCGCACCGGTGTACGGGAGACGCCGAGGGAGCGGCTGAGCGCTGCTTCCGTCACGGCCGTACCGGGCGGGAGGCGGCCGGTGGAGAGCAGCGTCACGATCCGTGCGTAGACGGCCTCCCTCAGCGGCTCGTTGCGGGTGATGGGAGCGGCGGGGTCGGGGGTGCTCATCGGCGGTAGGGGCTTTCGTCGCGGTGCCGCGCCTCGAACTCCGAACGCATGCAGAGGGTGGAGAGATCGGTCATGCGGTCGACGGCGAGGAAGCCGTCGAGGTGGTCGATCTCGTGCTGGAGCAGTTCGCTGAGCTCTCCGTCGGCATGCAGGGTGTGCTCCTGGCCGTCGGGCGACAGGTAGTCGACGGTGATCCAGGTATGGCGGCGGACCCGGCAGAAGATCTCGACGGAGAAGCTGAGACAGGCGTCCCAGGGCTCCCAGGTCGTCTCCGAACGCTCCGTGATGCGGGGGTTGACGAGCGTCCAGGGCTCGTCGAGCCGCAGATGCACCATCCGGACGCCGGCGCCGATCTGCGGGGCGGCGATCCCGCGGCCGTATCCGGTGCGCTTCACCCAGTCCGCCAGGGTGTCGTCCAGGTCGGTGGCGAGCGCACGTGCCCGACCGGACAGCGGAGTGGCCAGCGGCTCAGCCGGGGTCCGCAGGAACGGGTCGCCGAGTTGCAAGGTTTCTCGTACCGTCACCCGCCTATCGTATGCGATGTACGTGGATACGGCACCGGCCGGTGCCCAGCGGTAACCAGGTACCTCGGCAGAGACCCGGTGTAGGGGCCATGGCAGGGTCTTACGGGACCGGCGGGCCGCGTTCGCCCGGCCGGCCACGACACACGGAAGGACCGCACGTTGATCACCACCGGGGCCTATCTCTCCGACCTGTTCTCTCTGGAAGGCCGGGTCGCCGTCGTGACCGGCGGGAGTTCCGGCATCGGCCGCAGTATCGCCGGGGCGCTCGCCCGGGCCGGTGCGAGCGTCGTCATCGTGGCGCGCAGGGAGGCCGAACTGGCCGCGACCGTCGGGGAGCTGCTGGCCGACGGCTGCCGGGCGGCCTGGGTCAGCGCCGACCTCAGCACCCGCGCGGGCGTACGGGCGGCGGCCGAAGAGGCGGTCGAACCCTTCGGCGAGCCGGACATCCTCGTCAACTCCGCCGGGGTCAACATCCGCCCGCCGATGGGCGAGTTGGACGACGAGGCGTGGGACACCACGATGGGCGTGAATCTGGAGGCGCCCTATCTGCTGGGGCAGCGGTTCGGCCCCGGCATGGCCGAGCGCGGCTTCGGCCGGATCATCCACGTCACCTCCCAGCAGGCGCACCGGGCCTTCGTCCAGAGCGGCGCTTACGGGGTGTCCAAGGGGGCGCTGGAGTCGCTGGCCCGCTCCCAGGCCGAGGCGTGGTCGCCGCACGGCGTCACCTGCAACACCCTGGTGCCCGGTTTCGTGATGACGCCGCTCAATGTGCGGCTGTCGTCCGACCCGGAGAAGACGGCCGCCCTGGCCGCGCGCACCATGATCGGACGTAACGGCCTCGCCGAGGACTTCGAGGGCGCGGCGGTGTTCCTGGCGGGCCGCGCCTCGGCGTATGTCACTGGTCAGTCGGTCTTCGTGGACGGCGGGTTCTCCGTCCACTGAGGGTCACGCGCGCCAGGGGGAGCGTCAGCTCAGCTGCATCTGGTCGTCCAGCGCCGCCACCCACTCGTACCACTGGTCCATGCCCTCGCCCGTCGTCGCGGATACCGTCAGCACCCGTACGTCGGGGTTGACGGAGCGGGCGTACGCCTCGCACCGGGCCACGTCGAAGTCGACATAGGGCAGCAGATCGACCTTGTTGATGAGAACCAGGTCGGCGGCGCCGAACATATAGGGGTACTTGAGCGGCTTGTCCGTGCCCTCGGTGACCGAGATGATGACGATCCGGCTGCGCTCCCCCAGGTCGAAGAGGGCCGGGCACACCAGGTTCCCCACGTTCTCGACCAGGACCAGCGCCCCGGGCTCCGGTGCGAGGGTGGCGAGGGCGCCCTCCATCATCCCGGCGTCGAGGTGGCAGCCGGCGCCGGTGTTCACCTGCACCACGGCGCATCCCGCGCGCTTGATGCGGTCGGCGTCGAGCATGGTCTCCTGGTCGCCCTCGACCACCGCGACCGGACGCCGTCCGGAGAAGTCCCTGATGGTGCGCTCCAGCAGGGTCGTCTTGCCCGCGCCGGGTGAACTCATCAGGTTGACCGCCACGATGTGCCGCTCGGCGAGCCAACCGCGGTTGCGCTCCGCCTGCAGCTCGTTCTTGGCGAGCACCCGCTGCTCCAGGGTGACCGTCTCCCCGCCGTCGGGCGCGCCGTCGTGCCCGTGGTGGTCGTGGCCTTCGGGGTGCCCGTGACCGTCGCCATGGTCGTGGCTGTGGCCGTGGTCGTGGTCGTGGTCGTGACTGTGGCCCGGACGGCCGGTGGCCCGTGCGTGGTCCTCGTGGGGCAGGGCAATCCGCGTGCCGCCGCCCTCTTCGCCACAACCGCAGGTACCGCACATGGGTCAGCCCACTTTCATCGAGATGATCTGCAGTTCACGTCCCGACGTGATCTCCACGTCGGCACTGCCGCACGGACAGAGCAGTACGGGATCGGCCAGGGCGAAGTCCTGTGCGCAGGTGCGGCAGCGAGCCGCTCCCGGCGGCTGGTCGATCTCCAGGCGCGCACCCTCGGCCACCGTGCCCGCCGTCACCAGGTCGAAGCAGAACCGCATCGACTCCGCCACGACAGCCGTGAGCACTCCGACCCGCACGCGGACGGTGCGGACCGGTCTGCCCTCGGCGCGCTCGCAGACCATGTCGACGACGCTCTGCGTGATCGACAATTCATGCATCGCTGCCTCGTTCCCGCGTCGGTGGCACGACCGTAGGACCTGAAACCGGTGCGTGCCTCTTACGCTTGATTCGGTCGGCCTTTTTCTCTTTCCGGTTCATTCGACCGGCGCAATCCGGATCCGCTCACCGCCGGAAAGCCGTGCCGACCGTGTCCGGACGGCCCGCATTTCGATGTCCACACCGCCGAATGGCACGGCCCAATGGCATCCGTACGGATTTCTTCCCGCGTTGACAGGGCGCGCGCTCCGAGCCTAGATGGTAGCAATGTGAGCGACACCACACTCGTGAACCAGGCGCCCCGATCCCCGCGGAATCCGCATCGGCACGCCGGTCCCGGAAGGCGGCAGCGCTATGCCGACAGAGGCAGCGGTAAAGGCAGAAGAAACGCTGATCCACGTTCTCTGGATCAATGCCGGACTCAGTTGTGACGGCGACTCCGTGGCCCTGACGGCGGCCACCCAGCCCAGCATCGAGGAGATCGCGCTCGGCGCCCTGCCCGGCCTGCCCCAGGTCGCGGTGCACTGGCCGCTCATCGACTTCGAGTGCGGTCCGACCGGCGGCGCCGATGACTTCCTGGAGTGGTTCTTCAAGGCGGACAGAGGCGAGCTGGAGCCGTTCGTCCTGGTCGTGGAGGGGTCGATCCCCAACGAGCAGCTGCATGACGAGGGGTACTGGTGCGGCTTCGGCAACGATCCCGCCACCGGACAGCCGATGACCACCAGCGAGTGGATCGACCGGCTGGCGCCGAAGGCCACCGCGATCGTCGCGGTCGGGACCTGCGCGACCTACGGCGGTATCCACGCCATGTCCGGGAATCCGACGGGCGCGATGGGGGTGCCCGACTATCTGGGCTGGGACTGGAAGTCCAAGGCGGGAATTCCGATCGTGTGCGTCCCCGGATGCCCGATCCAGCCGGACAACCTGTCCGAGACACTGACCTATCTGCTCTACATGGCGACGGACCAGGCCCCGATGATTCCGCTGGATGACGCGCTGCGCCCCGCGTGGCTCTTCGGACAGACGGTTCATGAGGGATGCGACAGGGCCGGCTACTACGAGCAGGGCGATTTCGCCACCGAATACGGATCGCCCAAGTGCATTGTCAAACTCGGCTGCTGGGGACCCACGGTCAAGTGCAATGTTCCCAAGCGCGGCTGGATGAACGGTATCGGCGGCTGCCCGAATGTCGGCGGAATCTGCATCGGCTGCACCATGCCGGGATTCCCGGACAAGTTCATGCCGTTCATGGACGAACCGCCCGGCGGCAAGCTCTCGTCGAACGCGGTCGGGCTGTACGGGGCGACCATGCGCCGGCTGCGCAACATGACCACACACACGCTGGACCAGGAGCCGAAGTGGCGCAGGCCCGGCAGGAGTCTCACGACCGGTGCCACCCGCACCTGGTGACCGACCGCAACGGAAAGAAAGATGAGGCGGCGCAATGACCGCGACGCAACGCAGGGGTGGCAGCGGGATCCCCGGCAAGGACGACCTTGTCGAGATGGCGTGGGACCCCATCACCCGCATCGTCGGCAGCCTGGGGATCTACACGAAGATCGACTTCAAGCAGAAGGTGGTGGCCGAGTGCCACAGCACCAGCTCCATCTTCCGCGGCTACTCGGTCTTCATGAAGGGCAAGGACCCGCGCGACGCGCACTTCATCACCAGCCGGATCTGCGGCATCTGCGGTGACAACCACGCCACGTGCTCCTGCTACGCGCAGAACATGGCGTACGGGGTGAAGCCGCCGCACATCGGTGAGTGGATCGTCAACCTCGGTGAAGCCGCGGAGTACATGTTCGACCACAACATCTTCCAGGAGAACCTGGTCGGGGTCGACTACTGCGAGAAGATGGTCGCGGAGACCAACCCGGGCGTGCTGGAGCAGGCCAACCGCACCCCGTCACCGCACGCCGAGGCCCACGGGTACAAGACCATCGGCGACATCATGCGCTCGCTGAACCCGTTCACCGGTGAGTTCTACCGCGAGGCCCTCCAGGTCAGCCGGATGACCCGGGAGATGTTCTGCCTCATGGAGGGCAGGCACGTACACCCCTCCACGCTCTACCCGGGCGGCGTGGGCACCGTGGCGACCGTGCAGCTGATGACGGACTACATCACCCGCCTCCAGCGCTACGTCGAGTTCATGAAGAAGGTCGTGCCGATGCACGACGACCTCTTCGACTTCTTCTACGAGGCGCTGCCCGGCTACGAGCAGGTCGGCAACCGGCGCATCCTGCTGGGCTGCTGGGGCTCCTTCCAGGATCCGGAGCACTGCAACTTCAAGTACCAGGACATGACCGAGTGGGGACGGAAGATGTACGTCACCCCCGGTGTGGTCGTGGACGGGAAGCTGGTCACCACCGACCTGGTGAAGATCAACCTGGGCATCCGGATCCTCCTCGGCTCGTCGTACTACGGCGACTGGGAGGAGCAGGAGATGTTCGTGACCCACGACCCGATGGGCAACCCGGTCGACCGCAGGCACCCGTGGAACCAGCACACCAACCCGCAGCCGCAGAAGCGGGACCTGGACGACAAGTACAGCTGGGTCATGTCGCCGCGCTGGTTCGACGGCAAGGACTACCTCGCCCTCGACACCGGCGGCGGCCCGCTGGCGCGGCTGTGGACCACGGCGCTCGCCGGACTCGTCGACATCGGTTACGTCCAGTCCACCGGCAAGAGCGTCAAGATCAACCTCCCCAAGACCGCGCTCAAGGGCCCGGTCGAGCTGGAGTGGCACGTCCCGAAGTGGAGCAACACGATCGAGCGCAACCGGGCGCGCACCTACTTCCAGGCGTACGCGGCCGCCTGTGCGCTGCACTTCGCCGAGAAGGCGCTGGTGGAGATCCGGGCGGGCCGCACGAAGACCTGGGAGAAGTTCGAGGTCCCCGACGAGGGCGTCGGCTGTGGCTTCACCGAGGCGGTACGCGGTGTGCTGTCGCACCACATGGTGATCAGGGACGGCAAGATCGCCAACTACCACCCGTACCCGCCGACCCCCTGGAACGCGAGCCCCCGCGACAACTTCGGTACGCCGGGGCCCTACGAGGACGCGGTGCAGGGCCAGCCGATCTTCGAGGAGAACGACCGGGAGCACTTCAAGGGGATCGACATCATGCGCACGGTGCGCAGCTTCGACCCCTGTCTGCCCTGCGGCGTGCACATGTATCTCGGCGAGGGCAAGAAGCTGGAACTGCTGCACTCCCCCACCCAGTCCGCGGGCAGCGAGTGATGACGGAGGCGGAGCAGAGCGCTTCCGGGCCCGCCGACTGGCGGGCGACCGGTGACCGTATCGACACCCTGATCGCCGCGAGTGCGGCGGGCGGCGCCGTGGCCCGCGAGCGGAGCGAGGAACTGGTCCGGCTGGTCACGGACTTCTACGGCGCCGGTCTCGAGCGGCTGCTCGACCTCGTGCACGAGCAGGGCCGACTGGACGGCGAGCTGCTGGCGGCTCTCGCGGCCGACGACCTGGTGGCCAGTCTGCTGCTGGTGCACGGGCTGCACCCGTACGGCGTGGAGACCCGGGTCGAGGAGGCGCTGGAGAGCGTCCGGCCGTACCTCGGGTCGCACGGCGGCGATGTGGAGCTGCTGGGCGTCACGCCGGACGGCGTCGTGACGCTGCGGCTGCTCGGCAGCTGCGACGGGTGCCCCTCGTCGTCGGCCACGCTCAAGCTGGCCGTGCGCAGCGCGGTCGAGGCGGCCGCCCCGGAGATCACCGGGATCGAGGTGGAGGCGCCGGCCGAGGGCGCGGCGGGCGAACCGGGGCCGCTGGTCACGGTGGACTCGCTGTTCTCCCGGCTGCACGAGGCGGCGTCCGCTCCGGGCGACGGCGCTTCGTCCTGGGAGGCCGTGCCCGGCCTCGAAACCCTGGAGCCCGGTGGCGTACGGCACTTCACCGTGGGCGCGATCCCGGTTCTGGCGTGCCGGCTCGGGTCCGGTCTCTTCGCCTTCCGTGACTGGTGCGCGCGGTGCGACCGGTCGCTCGACGGTGTGGCGCTGGCCCGCAGGCTGGGCGGCGCGTCCGGGGACGGCGTGCTGCGCTGCCCCGGCTGCCGTGCGCACTACGACGTACGGCGGGCCGGTGCCTGTCTGGACGTGGACGGGCTGCACCTGGATCCGCTGCCCCTGCTCGTGGACGGCCCGACGGTCTCCGTCGCGGTGCCGGCGCCGGTCTCCGCATGAGCCCCCCGGGACGTACCGCGACCCCGGTGTCCGCGCTGCGGCGGATCACCCGCAGCCGTCCGCGGCCGGTGGCCGGGGAGCGCTGCGAGATGTGCGCGGAGCCGGTCGGGCCCGAACACTCGCATGTGGTGAACCTGGAGAGCCGGGCGCTGATGTGCAGCTGCCGTGCCTGCTATCTCCTGTTCACCGAGGAGGACGCGCGGCTGCGCTACCGGGCGGTGCCCGAGCGGTATCTCCGCTTCGACGGAGTGCCGCTGGACGCACGGGCCTGGGACGAGCTCCAGATCCCGGTGGGTCTGGCGTTCCTGTTCCGCAACTCGGTGCAGGAGCGCACGGTCGCCTTCTACCCCGGGCCCGCGGGCGCGACGGAGTCCGAACTGCCGCTGGAAGCCTGGGACACCATCGTGGCGGCCGCGCCCTCGCTCGCGGTGCTGCGCCCCGACGTCGAGGCGCTGCTGATCCGCCGCCCCGGCACCGGGGACGGCTCCTGCCATCTGGTGCCGATCGACGCGTGTTACGAGCTGGTCGGCCGGCTGAGGACCCTGTGGCGCGGCTTCGACGGAGGCCGTGAGGCGCACGCGGCGATGGACGCCTTCTTCGCTCAGGTGCGGGACCGCAGCAGGGCCGTACCCGCAGAGGCGGCCTCGTGAGCGGCACGGACTTCTCCGTACTGGACTTCTCGGTGCTCGACATCGTGGCCGAACCGTACGCGGCCGCACCCCAGTTGACGGCCCGGCTGCGGATCGAGGAGAGCAGCGGCGAGCGGATCCACGCGATCGTCCTGCAGTGCCAGGTCCGTATCGAGCCGCAGCGCCGCTCCTACGACGCGGCCGAGGAGGAGGGGCTGCGCGGGCTGTTCGGGGAGCGTTCCCGGTGGGCGGACACCCTGCGGCCGTTCCTCTGGATGCAGTGCAACACCACGGTCCAGGGGTTCACCGGTGCCACCGAGACCGGCCTCGCGCTGCCCTGCACCTATGACTTCGACGTGACGGGCTCGCGGTATCTGCACGCTCTCGGGGAGGGCACGGTCCCGCTCACGCTGCTCTTCTCCGGCACCGTCTTCACCAAGGGCAGCGCCGGCTTCGGCGTACGGCAGATCCCCTGGGACTGCGAGGCCCGCCACTCGATGCCCGTCGCGGTGTGGCGGGAGATGGTCGCCGCCCACTTCCCGAACGCCGGGTGGATCAGGCTCGATCACGACGTCATCGCCGAGTTCGCCGGCTTCCGTGCCCGGCGCGGGCTGATCAGCTGGGAAGAGACGGTCCACACGCTGCTGGCCGAGACCGGAGAGGTGGTCCCGTGACCCCTGTGAACGCCATGAGCCTCGACGAGGTCCGTACGGTCGCCGACGCGGTGCTGTACGAGGGGTATCTGCTGTACCCGTACCGGGCCAGCTCCGGGAAGAACCGGTCGCGCTGGCAGTTCGGCGTACTCGGGCCGCCGTCCGCGGCGCCCGCCTGCTTCGGCGAGGAGCCGGACATGGCGATGCAGTGCCTGCTGGCTCCGGACGGCTCACCCGCCGCCGTCACGGTTCATCTGCGCTTCCTCCAGGTGCAGATGCGCGAGGTGCAGCGGCTCGAAGCGGACGGCAGCCACACCCCGGTGCCCGAACTCACCGTGGCCGGTGCCCGGTTGCTGAGCTGGGAGGAGGCCGTGGAGCAGGAGATCGTGCTGCCCGAGCTCTCCCTGGCGGAGCCCGCCGACGTACGGCGCACCGTGCCCGGCGGCGAGGACGTGGAGCAGCTGACCGGCGCCGACGGCGCGCCGGCCGGGCGCATCGTACGGCGCAGGCTGCCGCTGGACGTCCGGATCCGGGCGGGCGCCGCCGATGACGACGGGCTGCTGCGGCTGTCGCTCACCGTGGCGAACGAGCATCCGGGGACGCCCGGCTCCAAGGACGAGGCGATCCGCAGCTCGCTGATCGGGGCGCATCTGATCCTGCGGGCGCACGGCGGCGAGTTCGTCTCGCTCCTGGAGCCGCCCGAGCGCGCGGCGGCCGCCGCGGCCCGCTGCCGGCAGCGCAGGTGCTGGCCGGTCCTGGCCGGCGCCAAGGGCTCGGCGGACACCGTCCTGGGCGCGCCGATCATCCTCTACGACCACCCGGAGGTGGCCGAGCAGAGTCCGGGCGCCCTCTTCGACTCCACCGAGATCGACGAGATCCTCACCCTGCGGGTCATGACCATGACCGAGGAGGAGAAGGCGGAGGCACGGGCCACCGACCCCAGGGCCAGGGAGATCATCGAACGCTGCGACTCGATGTCCGCGGCGGATCTCCAGCAGCTGCACGGGCTGCTGCGCGACCCGTACGCGGCCACCGCGCCGGGACCGCCGGTCCCCGGGGCCGACCTCCGGGACGCCGAACCTCCCGCGTTCGACACCGGCGGTGCGCCCTGGTGGGACCCCGCCGCTGACGCGAGCGTGCGTCCGTCGTCCGACGCGGTGGTGATCGACGGTGTCAGCGTGTCCCAGGGCAGCCTGGTGCGGGTGCATCCCGCGCGCCGGGCGGACGCCCAGGACCTCTTCTTCGCCGGACAGGTGGCGCGGGTGACCGCGGTGCTCTCGGACGTCGACGGCGGGACGCATGTCGCCCTGGTCCTCGTCGACGATCCGGCGGCGGACATGCACGACTGGTACGGCCGCTATTTCTATTTCGCCCCCGACGAGCTGGAGCCCCTGCCCGCCGGGACCACCCTCGAAAACCGGGAGGAGAGCTCATCGTGAAGACCCTTGGTGTGATCACCGCAGCCGCGGGCGCAGTTCTGGTGGCAGCCGCTGTGGCCGTGGGGGTGCAGTCGATCCCGGACATCCGCCGGTATCTGCGAATGCGTTCGATGTGAGCGCGGTGTCGGCCCCGGCGCCCGGCCCGGCAGCCGCCGGGGTGTGGCGCCGGTGACGGAACGCGTACTGACAGAACGCGTACTGACGGAGCACGTACTGGTCGCCGGGGTCGGCAACCTCTTTCTGAGCGACGACGGTTTCGGCCCCGAGGTGGTCCGCGCGCTCGCCGGTTCGGACATCCTGGCGCCCGGCGTCCGCGTCGTGGACTACGGCATCCGGGGCATGCACCTCGCGTACGACCTGCTGGCCGGGTACGACGCGCTGGTGCTGGTCGACGCCTGCCCCGGCGGGGGGCCGCCCGGCGAGGTGACCGTGCTCGAAGTGGGTCCTGACGATCTCGGTTCGGGTGAATTCGACGCACACGGCATGAATCCGGTAGCAGTCCTGGCGAATCTGGAGCAACTGGGCGGTACCCTTCCGTCCACCTACGTGGTGGGGTGCACCCCCGCCGACGTCGGTGAAGGCATCGGGCTCAGCCGCGCGGTCCTCGCGGCGGTGCCCGCGGCCATGGACGCCGTACGGATTCTGGTGGACCGGCTGCTGCCCGCCGAGCCCGCCCCGACCAGGAGGTCCTGAACATGTGCCTTGGCATTCCGGGGCGGGTGGTGGAGCTCGTCGACGGATACGCGGGTCAGCTCGCCCTCGTCGATGTCGAGGGCGCGCAGCGGCGGGTCAACGTCGGGATGCTCGACTCCCCTCCTGCGGACGGCGACTGGGTGCTGCTCCACATGGGGTTTGCGCTGGAGATCATCGACGCGGCGAAGGCCGGGGAGGCGCTCTCCGGCCTGGAGATGATGGGCCGCGGTCGCGACGGGGAGGCCGCACCCGGCGGTACGGCCCCCGCGGACAGGGCCGACAGAGCCGACAGACTTGACGGGGCTGACCAGGCTGACGGGGCTGACAGGGCTGACAGGCCGGACCCAGCCGACCGGGTGCGGCGGCGGTTCGAGGTGCACGGGGTGGTCCAGGGGGTCGGGTTCCGGCCGTTCGTCTATGTCGGTGCCCGTGAACTCGCCCTCAGCGGTTCGGTGGTGAACACCGGGTCCGGTGTGGTCGCCGAAGTGGAGGGCGCGGCGGGGGCGGTGGCCGAGTTCGGCAGGAGGCTGCGTACGGACGCGCCGCCGCTGGCCGTGGTCGAGGCCGTCCATGAGTCGGACCTGGCGACCCTGGGCGGCACGGAGTTCACCATCGGGGAGTCCGACGGCGCGGGCCCGGCCCGCACCCTGGTCTCGCCCGATGTCGCGACGTGCCGGGAGTGCCTGGCCGAGATGCGCGATCCGGCGAACCGCCGCTACCGCCATCCCTTCATCACCTGCACCCACTGCGGCCCCCGGTTCACCATCGTCACCGGTGTGCCGTACGACCGGGCGGCCACCACCATGGCCGCCTTCGAGATGTGCGGCGACTGCCGGGCGGAGTACGGCGATCCGGGTGACCGGCGCTTCCACGCCCAGCCGATCGCCTGCCACGCGTGCGGGCCGACGCTCGAACTGGTCCGCAAGGACGGGGCATCGGCGAGCGGCGATGACGCGCTGCGCGGCGCCCGGGAGCTGCTGGCCGACGGCCGGATCGTCGCGGTGAAGGGGCTCGGCGGCTACCACCTCGCGTGCGACGCCCGCAACGAGGCGGCGGTGGCCGAGCTGCGGCGGCGCAAACGGCGCGGCGGCAAGCCCTTCGCGGTGATGGTCGCGGACACCGGGGTCGCGGCGGAGCTGGTGACGCTCACCGCTGACGAGGAGCGGCTGCTGACCGGTGTCCGCAGGCCGATCGTGCTGCTGCCCGGGCGCGGGACACCGCGGGGAGCCGGGCTCGCCGCCTCGGTGGCGCCGGACAGCCCGGATCTGGGGCTGATGCTTCCGTACACCCCGCTGCACGTCCTGCTGTTCGGCATCGGCGACGACCGGCCGGGGCCCGACGCGCTGGTGATGACCTCGGCCAACCTCTCGGGTGAGCCGATCGTCACCGATGACGCGGTGGCCCTCACCGGGCTCGCGCCGCTGGCCGACGCCTGGCTGCGGCACGACCGCCGCATCGAGGTGCCGTGCGACGACTCGGTCAGCCGGTTCGTGGCGGGCGCCGAGCTTCCGCTGCGCCGCTCCCGCGGTTACGCCCCGCTGCCGCTGGCGCTGCCCTTCGACGTACCGCCGCTCCTCGCGGCCGGCGCTGACCTCAAGAACACCTGCGCGCTGGCCGAGGGGCGCTACGCCTGGGTGAGCCAGCACATCGGTGACATGGGCACCCTGGCCACGGCCGACGCACTGACCCGGGCCGAGCGGCAGCTCGAGCTGCTCACCGGCGTCGAGCCGGGGCAGCTGGTGGCCGATCTGCACCCCGGATACCGGTCGGCTGCCTGGGCGGTGGCCCACGCCGGGTCCCGGCCGGTGCGGCGGGTGCAGCACCACCACGCCCATATCGCGTCGGTCATGGGCGAGCACGGCGTCGGAGCGGGCGACAGCGTGATCGGGGTCGCCTTCGACGGCACGGGCGCCGGTACGGACGGGGCGGCGTGGGGCGGCGAGGTGCTGATCGCCGGCTACAAGTCGTACGAGCGGGCCGCGCACCTGGGGTACGTACCGCTGGCGGGCGGCGACGCGAGTGTGCTGCGGCCCTACCGGATGGCGCTGGCCCACCTGCACGCGGCCGGGGTCGGGCCGGACGAGCGGCTGCCGTGCGTGCGGGCCTGCCCGCCGAGGGAACGGGACGTGCTGGCCCATCAGTTCGCCACCGGGTTCGGCTGTGTGCCGACGTCGAGCATGGGCCGGCTCTTCGACGCGGTGGCCTCGCTGGCCGGGGTCCGCCACGAGGTGGAGTACGAGGCGGAGGCGGCGATCGGTCTCGAGGCGCTGGCCAGGGCCGCCGGGCCGGATCCGGCGGACGCGTACTCCTTCGGGATCCGGGATGCGGTGGACGGCGGGCCCGTCGTCGCCGATCCGGGACCTGTGGTGCGCGCGGTGGTGTCGGACGTACGGGCGGTGGCTCCGGCCGAGCAGATCGCGGCGCGCTTCCACGCCTGTGTCGCCGCCCTGACCGTCACCCTGGCCGGGCTCGCACGCGAGAGGACCGGGCTCGGGGTGGTGGCGCTCGGCGGCGGCGTCTTCCAGAACGCCGTGCTCCTGGAGGCCGCCCAACGCGGCCTGGAAGCAGCGGACTTCACCGTGCTCCGGCCGAGACTGCTGCCCCCGAACGACGGTGGTATCGCCCTCGGGCAGCTCCTGATCGCCGCGTCGGGCTGACCCCCGTACGCCGGGACATCCGCAGAGATCCACCGGATCCACCGGGATCCACAGAGAAGAGGGACCATGTGTCTGGCAGTTCCGGGGCGCGTCCTCAGCACCGCCGAGGTCGACGGCACGCTGATGGCCGACGTCGACTTCGGCGGGGTGCGCAAAGAGGTGTGCCTCCAGTACATCCCCGATGTGACGGCCGGTGAGTACGTCGTCGTACACGTCGGGTTCGCCATCCAGCGGCTCGACGAGGAGTCGGCCCGGCGGACGCTGGCCGATTTCGACCGGCTCGGCATCCTGGAGGAGGAGTTCGGCGACGGCTTCGAACTCGCCGCACGGGCCGCACAGCAGGAGTTCCCCGAAGGAGTGGTCCGGTGAAGTACCTCGACGAGTTCAGCGACCCCGAGCTGGCGAAGAAGCTGCTCGACCAGATCCATGCGGCGACCACCCGGCCGTGGGCCCTGATGGAGGTGTGCGGCGGCCAGACCCACTCGATCATCCGGCACGGCATCGACCAGCTGCTGCCCGAGGGCGTCGAGCTGATCCACGGGCCCGGCTGTCCGGTCTGTGTCACCCCGCTGGAGATCATCGACCGGGCGCTCGCCATCGCGGCCCGGCCGGGGGTCATCTTCTGCTCGTTCGGTGACATGCTGCGGGTGCCGGGCAGCAGCCAGGACCTGTTCTCGGTGAAGAGCGCCGGAGGGGACGTCCGGGTGGTGTACTCGCCGCTCGACGCGCTGAAGCTGGCCCAGGAGAACCCGGACCGTGAGGTCGTCTTCTTCGGGATCGGCTTCGAGACCACGGCCCCGGCGAACGCGATGACCGTGTACCAGGCCAGGCGGCTGGGCGTACGGAACTTCTCCCTGCTGGTCTCGCACGTGCTGGTGCCGCCCGCGATCTCGGCGATCATGGAGTCCGCCACCTGCCGGGTGCAGGGCTTCCTCGCCGCCGGTCATGTGTGCAGCGTGATGGGCACGGCGGAGTACCCGCCGCTCGCCGAGAAGTACCGGGTGCCGATCGTCGTCACCGGCTTCGAGCCGCTGGACATCCTCGAAGGCATCCGGCGCACGGTCGTCCAGCTGGAGGAGGGCCGCCACGAAGTGGAGAACGCCTACTCCAGGGCCGTACGGGACGAGGGCAACCTGCCCGCGATGGAGATGCTGCGGGACGTCTTCGATGTGACCGACAGGACCTGGCGCGGCATCGGGATGATTCCCCGCAGCGGCTGGCGACTCGCTCCCGGTTACGCGGAGTTCGACGCGGAGCAGCGGTTCGACGTGACCGGTATCCACACCGCCGAGTCGGCGCTCTGCCGCTCGGGCGAGGTCCTCCAGGGGCTGATCAAGCCGCATGAGTGCGCCGCCTTCGGCAAGGAGTGCACCCCGCGCAATCCGCTGGGCGCCACCATGGTGTCGTCCGAGGGTGCCTGCGCCGCCTACCACACATACCGCCGACTGGAACTGGTCGAAGCCAAGTGACCGAAGCGATGCAGTCCCCCGCCGAGCTGGATTTCGAGAGCTGGGTCTGTCCGGTCCCGCTGCGCGAGACGCCGTCCGTGGTGATGGGCCACGGGGGCGGCGGCGCGATGTCGGGCGAGCTGATCGAGCATCTGTTCCTGCCCGCCTACGGCTCGGCGGCCGCGGCCGAACTGGGTGACTCGGCCGTGCTGTCGGCCGGCGGCGGCTCCCGTCTCGCCTTCTCCACCGACTCCTATGTGGTGAAGCCGATGTTCTTCCCCGGCGGGTCGATCGGCGATCTGGCCGTGAACGGGACGGTGAACGACCTCGCGATGTCGGGCGCGGTCCCGCTGTTCCTCTCGACGGCCTTCATCCTCCAGGAGGGCACCGCACTCGATGAACTCGGCCGTATCGCCGAAGCGTTGGGAGCTGCGGCGCGGTCCGCGGGCGTCCAGCTGGTCACCGGGGACACCAAGGTCGTCGACAGCGCCAGTGGTGACGGCGTCTTCATCAACACCTCGGGGATCGGTGTGGTGCCCGACGGCGTCGACATCGGCCCGCGCCGGGCGCGCCCCGGGGACGCCGTCCTCATCAGCGGCGACATCGGGGTGCACGGGGTGGCGGTGCTGAGCTGCCGGGACGGTCTTGAGTTCGGCACCACGGTCGAGAGCGACACGGCCGCGCTGCACGGTCTCGTCGCCGGGATGATCGCGACCGGCGCCGATCTGCATGTGCTGCGGGACCCGACCCGTGGCGGGGTCGCGGCCTCGCTGAACGAGATCGCCCGCGCCGCCGATGTCGGGATCGAGCTGGTGGAACGGGAGCTGCCGGTCCCGGACACGGTGCGCGACGCGTGCAGTCTGCTGGGGCTCGACCCGCTCCAGGTGGCCAATGAGGGCAAGCTGATCGCGGTGGTGCCCGCCGAGAGCGCCGACGAGGTCATCGCCGCGCTGCGGGCGCACCCGCTGGGCCGCTCGGCCCGCCGGATCGGCACCTGCGTCCCCGACCACGCCGGGATGGTGGTGGCGAGGACCGGGCTCGGCGGCAGCCGGGTGGTCGGGCTGCCGATCGGCGAACAGCTGCCGCGGATCTGCTGAGTGAGCGCCGAGGGCGCGCTGCTGTTCGCGCGTTACGCCTATCCCCCCAACGAACTCGGCTACTGCGGCCCTGACGACGCGGCGGCGCTGCTGCGTCCCGGTGCGGTGGCCGGGATGGAGGCGCGGGCCCGGCAGTTCGACGGCGCCTGGTGCTATCTCGAATTCCTCGCGGAGTCGGCGGGCATCGCCGATCCGCTCGACGCGCGGGTGGTCGAGGCGTACTGGATCGGCAACGAACTCCTCGACCTGGCCGACCCGGCGGCGCTGGTGGAGCGGCTGCTCGACCGGTTCCGCGGGCAGCCGGGCGGCACCTGGCGGGAGGCCGCGCACCGGGCCGTCCCGCACCACAGCTTCCAGGTGTACGACGTGTATCCGTGGGCAGTACTGCTGCGCGCCGGCGGCAACCCGGCCGCGCTGTCCGTGCTCGACCGGTGCCGGATCCGTACCGGGGTGGTCACCGGCGTCGACGGTGAGTCGGCGACCGTGGAGTCCCGCCCGCTGAGCTGGGACGGGAAGGTGCTCGTGACGGGGCCGCCGCGGCGGGAGCGGGTCCGCTGGTCCACCGGCGGCAGGTCGCTGATCGCCGGGGTCTCCCCCGGTGACCGGGTGGCGCTGCACTGGGACTGGGTCTGCGATGTGCTCACCGACGAGCAGGCCGCGCGGATCGAGTCCATCGAGGGCGTGCGGCACGGTGAGATCAACTCCCTGACGGCATAGGGGCCCTCCCGCGGCCCGGCCCCACCCGACGCGGCGGCCGGGCCACGCTCCGCCCGGCGGCGCGCCGGTTCACAGGCCCGGGCAGCCGGTGGCCGTGCGCGCGTAACCGGCGATCATCCGCAGCGCCGCCGTGCGGTCGACGGCGGTGTTGCGGCTGACGATGTGCAGGCCGTAGCCGTCCTCCAGGGTCACCAGATTGCGGGCGGTGTCCTGGAGGGGCTCGGTCAGCGTGAAGTCGCCCGAGGCCGAGCCGAGTTCGAGGACCGTCGCGTACAGCGCGGTCTCCCGCGCGAAGAGCGAACCCATGAGCGCGGCGTGCGAGGCGCTGCGGTCGGCTCTGCTGTGCAGCTCGTACAGCAGCCGGTGCGCGGCGTCATCGGCGTCGGCGGGCAGACCGGACGCGATGGCTTCGCGCAGCCGCGCCACGGGGTCGGCGATGCCGTCCGTACGGCTGTGCCGGTCGGCGAGGAACCGCTCGACGGCGCCCTGGTGGACCTCGAAGACGAGATCGTCCAGGTCCGGGTAGTAGTAGAGGACCGACCCCGCGGAGACACCCGCCTCGGCCGCGATGTCCTTGATCCGCAGGCCGGCGATGCCCCGTTCGGAAATCGCCCGGCCGGCCGCGTCGATGAGCGCCTCGCGTCGGGCTCCCTGGTTCTTGGGTCGCGCCATGAAGTCATTCTCCGTCCGTCAGTTCAATTTACCTGACATCAGCGTGCCATTGCTATTGACGGCGCCCTCCACCATTGTTTGAATCTCGCATCAAAGAACCCGGCCTTGCAGGGCGCGCTCCGAACCGCGCCGAGGAGGCAGCATGGAACACCACTCGTCGCCCGCCCCCGGCGTCGTGGAGCACCGCACCATCGACGTCGTCCCCACCGCCGAACGGCACGGCCGCACCCGCGATCTGTTCACCATCTGGTTCAGCGCCAACCTGGGCCCGCTGACCGTCGTCACCGGCGCTCTGGCGCCCACCGCTTTCGGCCTCTCCTTCTGGTGGAGCCTGGCCGCCCTGCTGGCCGGGCATCTCGGCGGCGGCTTCCTGATGGCGCTGCACTCGGCGCAGGGCCCGCAGCTCGGCGTACCGCAGATGATCCAGAGCCGCGGCCAGTTCGGTTCGGTGGGCGCGCTCGCCGTCGTCCTCGTCGTCATCGTCATGTATCAGGGCTTCTTCGCCTCCAATCTGGTCGTCGGCGCCCAGTCGCTGAGCGAGGTGACCCCGGTCGGCCAGCACATGGGGGTGCTGATCGGCGCGGTGGTCAGTCTGGCCGTCGCCGTCGTGGGCTACCGGCTGATGCACCGGATCGGGACGCTCACCAGCTGGGTGTTCGGCGCCGTCCAACTCGCCGGCGCCGTCTGGCTGTTCACCGAGGGTCTGCCCGACGGCTTCCTGACCGGGGGCGGCTTCAGCGTCGGCGGGTTCCTCGGGGTGGTCTCCGTCGGGGCGCTCTGGCAGATCGCCTACGCGCCGTACGTCTCGGACTACTCGCGCTACATGCCGGCCGGCCGGGCCGGGGTCCGCTCGACCCTCTGGTGCACCTACGCCGGGTGCGTCATCGGCAGCCTGCTCCCCATGGTGGTCGGCGCGGCCATCGGCCTCGCCGGCGGCGACAACCCGATCGCGGCTCTGGACCAGCTGCTCGGCAGCACGCTCGGGCAGCTCACCCTGTGGAGCTTCGCCCTGGTCACGATGCTCACCAACGCCATGAACCTGTACGGGGCGGTGCTGTGCGCGGTCACCGCCGTGCAGACCTTCGCCCACCGCTGGCTGCCCCGCGCCACCGGCCGCGCCGTCATCGGGACCGTCCTGACCCTGCTCTCCGTCGCGCTGGCCCTGGTGCTCGCCGGGTCCTTCATGAGCAGCTACCTCGATCTGATCTACGTCCTGCAGTACGTCCTGATCCCGTGGACGGCGATCAACCTCGTCGACTTCTATCTGATCCGGCACGGCAGTTACGACGTCGCGTCGTTCTTCGCCCGGGACGGCGGGATCTACGGCCGCTGGAACCCGGTCGCGCTGGGGGTCTACGTCCTCGGCATCCTCGCCGAGATCCCCTTCATGGCGCAGTCCCTCTACACCGGGCCCGTCGCCCACGCGCTCGGCGACACCGACCTCGGCTGGATCGCCGGGCTCGTGGTCACCGTCCCCGTCTATCTGCTGGCCGCCCGGAAGGCCGAGCGCAGGCGCCGCCCGGCCCCCGGCACCTCATCCCCCGACAGCACGACACCGCCCGTCTCACCCGCACCGACCTCCGGAGCCCCGACCGTATGAACACCCACGCCGACTGGCGCAGGCGCGCCGCAGAACTCACCTTCCGTACCCACGCGTTCATCGACGGCCGCTGGACCGCGGCCGCCGACGGAGCCACCTTCGCCACGGTCGATCCGGCCACCGGCCGTACGGTCGCCCAGGTCGCCCTGGGCGGCGCACCCGAGGTCGACGCGGCGGTCCGGGCCGCCCGTACCGCCTTCGACGACGGCCGCTGGTCCCGCGCCGACCCCGCCGTCCGCAAACGGGTCCTGCTGCGTCTGGCCGCACTCATCGAGGAGAACGGCCAGGAGCTGGCGCTCCTCGACACCCTCGACATGGGCAAGCCGATCACCGAGTCGTACGGCACCGACGTGCCGGGCGCCGCAGGCTGCTTCGCCTGGTACGCGGAGGCGGCGGACAAGCTGTACGACGAGGTCGCCCCCACCCCGCCGGGCAGTCTCGCGCTGGTGCGGCGCGCACCGCTCGGGGTCGTCGGCGCTGTGGTGCCGTGGAACTTCCCGCTGGACATCGCCGTCTGGAAGCTGGCGCCCGCGCTGGCCGCCGGTAACAGCGTCGTCCTCAAGCCCGCCGAGCAGTCCCCGCTGTCGGCGCTGCGGCTGGCCGAACTGGCCGCGGAGGCCGGGATGCCGGACGGGGTGCTCAATGTGGTGCCGGGCCCCGGACCCGCGGCCGGGCGCGCGCTCGGGCTCCATCCGGACGTGGACACCCTGGTCTTCACCGGTTCCACCGCCGTCGGCAAGCAGTTCCTTTCGTACGCGGCCGACTCCAACATGAAGCAGGTGTGGCTGGAGGCCGGCGGCAAGAGCCCCTGTCTGGTCTTCGCCGACGCCGATCTGGACGCCGCCGCCGAGCGCGCGGCGTGGGGCTTCCTCTACAACGCGGGCCAGGTCTGCTCGGCCAACACCCGGCTGCTGGTGGACGCTTCGATCGCCGATGACTTCACCGAACGGGTCGTCAAGCACACCGCCTCCTATGTGCCGGGCGATCCGCTCGATCCGGCCACCCGGCTCGGCCCGCTGGTCGACGAGCAGCAGGCAGCCCGGATCCTCGGCACGGTCACCGGCTCGGGCGGCCGCCTGGCCTGCGGCGGCACCCGGCCCGACCGGCCCGGCGCCTATCTGGACCCGACCGTGGTCACCGGTCTGGCCCCGGACGCGCCGCTGGCCCGCGACGAGCTGTTCGGGCCGGTGCTGACCGTGCTGCCGTTCACCGATGAGGCGGACGCGGTACGGATCGCCAACGACTCCCCGTACGGCCTCGCCGCGTCGCTCTGGACCCGTGATCTCTCCCGCGCCCACCGGGTGGCCGACGCGCTGCACGCCGGGACGGTCTCGGTGAACACCGTCGACGCGCTGAGCCCCGCCACTCCCTTCGGCGGGTTCAAGCAGTCGGGCTTCGGGCGCGATCTGTCCCTGCACTCCTTCGACAAGTACACGGGCCTGAAGACGACATGGATCGCATACGCATGACGAACACCTCCGTCCTGGCCGAGATCGACCGGCGCGCCGACGACCTGGTCAGCCTCACCTGCGACCTGGTGGCCTTCGACACCACGGTGCGCGGCAGCGCGGCCGAACCGGCGCGCGACGAGGCCGATCTGCAGGAGTATCTGGCCCACCGGCTGCGCGCGGCCGGTGCCACCGCCGATGTCTTCACCCCGGCCCCCGGCAGCCTGCCCGTGTCGCCGCAGACACCGCCGGGGCTCGGCTTCGACGGCCGCCCGCAGCTGATCGCCCGTTTCCCCGGTACGGGCGGCGGCAGGTCGCTGCTGTTCAACGGCCATATCGACGTGGTGTCCGCCGAGCCGAAGGCCGCCTGGAGCAGTGATCCGTTCCGCGCCGAGGTCCGCGACGGGCGACTGTACGGGCGCGGCACCTGCGACATGAAGGGCGGGATAGCCGCGGCGGTCGTCGCCGCCGAGGCGCTCGCCGCCCTCGGTGTCCGGCTGCCGGGCGATCTGCTGATCAACACCGCGACCGACGAGGAGTGGAACGGCGCGGGCACCCTCGCCTCGGTCCACCACGGCGTACGCGCGGACGCGGCGATCGTCCCGGAGCCGACCGACCTGGACGTCGTCACCGCGCAGCGGGGCATTCTCGGCGGCACCGTCACCGTGGCGGGCCGCCCCGGGCACGCCGAACACCCGCCGGGAGACTGGCGGGCCGGGGGCGCCGTCAACGCGATCGAGAAGACCCTTCCGGTGCTCGCCGCCCTCCAGCGGCTGCGTGAGCGCTGGGCGGCCGACCCCGCGCACCGGCACCCGCTGCTGCCGCCGCCGTCGATCGTGCCGACCACCATCAGGGGCGGCGAGTGGTGGGTGACCTACCCGGCGTCCTGCGAAGTCGCCCTGGACATCACCTATCTGCCGGTCCAGGCCGACCAAGGCGGCTGGGCGAGCCGGGTGCGCGACGACATCGAGCGGACAGTACGGGCGGCCTGCGCGGCGGACGACTGGCTCACCGCGCATCCGCCCCGGTTCGCCTGGGACACCGAACTGCCGCCCGCCGAGGTCGGATCCGGGCACCCGCTGGCCGGCCGGCTCGCCGCCTGCGCCACCGCGCTGGGCCGCACCCCCCGGGTGCTCGGCGAGCCCTCCTGGACCGACGCGGCGACCCTGACCCGCTACGGGCGCACCCCCGCCGTCTGTCTTGGGCCCACCGCGACCCGCCCGGACGGCTCCCCCACCCTCCACACCATCGACGAGTACATCGAGGTCAGCGATCTCGTCGATACCGCGAAGGCGCTGGCACTCGCCGCCGTCGAACTGACCGGCCCGGCCTGACCCGCGCCCGCGACCCGCACACCACGCCACACCACACCACACCCAGGAACACCTGAAGGAAAGGACGCACGACCATGCCCCTGAGCCATGCCGAACTCGCCGCCACCGACCGGGCGCACATCATCCACCCCTATCTCCCCGGGACCGCCGAGGAACGTGTCGTGATGACCGGCGGCTCCGGCTGCCGCCTCACCGACGCGGAGGGACGCTCGTACCTGGACGCGACCGGCGGGCTCTGGCTCGCCCAGATCGGCCACGGCCGTGAGGAGGTCGCCCAGGTCGCCTTCGACCAGATGAAGCAGCTGGAGTACTTCACCAGCTTCTGGGAGTTCTCCAACGACAAGGCCGTCGCGCTCGCCGCCCGACTGGCCTCGCTCGCCCCCGCGGGCCTGGGCCACGTCTACTTCACCTCGGGCGGCTCCGAGGGCAACGAGGCCGCCATCAAGATGGCCCGCTACTACCACCACCGGCGCGGCGACACCGACCGCACCTGGATCCTGGCCCGCGACAAGGCGTACCACGGCATCGGCTACGGCAGCGGATCCGCCACCGGATTCCCCGTCTACCACGAGGGGTTCGCCCCGATGATGCCGCACGTCTCGCACCTCACCCCGCCGTGGCCCTACCGCACCGAGCTCTACGGCGGCCAGGACCCCACCGACTTCCTGATCACCGAACTCGAGGCACGGATCGCGGACATCGGGGCCGGCAACATCGCCGCCATGATCGGCGAACCCATCATGGGGGTGGGCGGCATGCTCGTACCGCCGGCCGACTACTGGCCGCGGGTGCGCGAAGTCCTCGACCGGCACGGGATCCTGCTCGTCTTCGACGAGGTCGTCACCGCCTACGGGCGGGTCGGCGAGTGGTTCGCCGCGCAGCACTTCGGTGTCACCCCCGACATCATCGTCACCGCCAAGGGCATCACCTCCGGATACATTCCGCTCGGCGCGCTGCTCGTCGCCGACCGGGTCGCCGAGGTGCTGCTGCGCGACCACGGCTTCCCGATGGGGTACACGTACAACGGGCACCCGGTCGCGGCCGCCGTCGCCCTGGCCAACCTCGACATCATCGAACGCGAGGGGCTGCTCGGCCGCGCCGTCACCATGGGGGCCAAGCTGCACGCCGAACTGGAGGCCGAGCTGGGTGAGTTGCCGATCGTCGGGGAGATCAGGTCGGTCGGCATGATGCTCGCCGTCGAACTCGTGGCCGACCGCGCGTCCCGTACTCCGCTCCCCCTGGACCCGGCCCGGATGCCGCACGACGTCATCCGGCGCGAGACCGGTGTCATCGTCCGTGACTCCGCCCACAGCCTGGTCCTGTCACCGCCGCTGATCATGACGGATGCCGAGGCCAAGGAGGCCGCGGTGGCGCTGCGTTCGGTCCTGGAGCGCACCCTCCCGACCGGCGAGGTCCGGGCCTGAACCACCGGTCAGGGCAGCCGGGCGGGGCCACCGGAGCGACCGGCCCCGCCCGGCACCGGGCATGTACGACATCAGCCGACCGCAACCGTTCTTCACGTGCCTCCCGCGGCGCGTGCCAGCAGGAGGACCCCGTGTCTGCACCGGAGGACCCCGTGTCCCCAGCGTCCCCACCACCAGTTCCACCCGCACCACCGGCCTCACCCGCACCGGGCGCCGTGCCCCCGCCGCCCCATCTCTCCCGGAGCCTGCGCCGCTTCGACATCATGGCGATGGGTATCGCCGCCGTCATCTCCTTCGACGTGGTCGGGCAGATCGCCACCGGCGGCGGTGAGGCCGTCACCTGGACCGCCGTCATCGCGCTCTTCTTCCTCGTCCCGTACGCCCTGCTCTTCGCGGAGACGGGGGCCGCCTTCCCGCAGGAGGGCGGCCCCTATGTGTGGGTCAAGCTCGCCTACGGCAAGGCGACGGCCGCGTTCACCACCCTCTTCTACTGGGTCACCAACCCGGTGTGGCTGGGCGGTTCGCTGGTCTTCGCCGCTTCCGACGCCTGGAACGGCTATGTGTCGCACCTGGGCAGCGGCACCTTCGCCGACTACGCCTTCAAGCTCGTCTTCATCTGGGCCTCGATCCTGACCGCTGTCGTCTCGCTGCGCCGCGGCAAATGGATCACCACGGCCGGCGCGGTCGTCAAGGTGGGCTGTGTGCTCCTGTTCACCGGCACCGCCCTGGCCTACGGGCTGCGGCACGGCTTCGCCGGTCTGCACCACGCGCACTTCACCCCGACCACCGCGGGCTTCCTCGCCCTGGTCCCCGTCCTGCTCTTCGCCTATGTGGGGTTCGAGGCGCCGAACGCGGCCGGTGACGAGATGCACGACGCCAAGCGCGACGTCCCCGTCTCCATCGCGGTCTCCGCTTCCGTCGCGGCCTGCTGCTATCTGCTGCCGGTCATCGCCATCCTGTCCGTGGCACCGGCGGACAAGGTCACCGGCATCGGCGGATTCATGGAGGCGGCGGCCCTGGTCTTCGGCGTGTACGGCTCGTGGAGCGGCCCGCTGCTGACGGCGGCCGGAGTGATGTTCGCCTTCGCGCTGCTCACCCAGGGCAGCGCCTGGATGATCGTCAGCGACCGTATGCAGGCCATGGCGGCGGCCGACGGCGGGTTCTTCGGCCGCTCGCTCGGTGCGTTCCACCGCGGGCTCGGCACCCCGGTCCGGATGAATCTGCTGTCGGGGATCACCGCCACCTTCTTCATGATCGCGGCGACGAATCTCGTACGGGGTGACAGCGCGGCGGTGTTCGGCGTCGTCCTCACCGTCGCCATCACGACCCTGCTGCTGTCCTATCTGGTGGTCGTCCCGGCGCTCGTCACGCTGCGCCACCGCCACCGCGACGCGCCCCGCCCGTACACCGTGCCCTTCGGCACCGCGGGCTTCCGGGTCTGCGCGGCCCTGGTCTATGTGTGGATCCTGCTCGGCTCCTGGGTCGCGCTCTTCCCCGGCACCCTGGAGGCGGTCCTCGGGGTCGGCTACGACTTCCGGCACACCTGGGGCGTCAGCCGCACGACGTTCGAGGCGTTCACACTCGGCACGGTGCTGCTCCTGCTCGCCATCGGCGCGCTCGGCAGGGGCGTGGGCGCGGTCAGGGACCGTGCGACGGGTCCTGGAGACGCCACCGACGCCGCCGGATCCTCGGCGCGCGTGCACTCCACGGCGCCGTGAAGAACACACCGCCGACCGGACCGGGCTGTGCGGGCGGTCCGCACGGCCCCGGCGTCCGGCCGGCGGTGTGTTCGGTTGTGTTCGATGTGTTCCCTACTGCCCGGACGCCGGGTGGAGCCGGAGGTCGTGGTGCATCTCGCCCTCCGTGCGGGGCACCGACAGGAACTCGGCGCGCGGAGCGTGGGACGAGCCCGCCGCGATGAGCGTGTACGTACCGGGCTCGAGACCGGTGATCCGGTAGCGGCCGCCGACCGCCCGGACACCTGCCCGGCGCTTGCCGCGGGCGTTGACCACCGTGATCCACGCGTCGCAGTCGACCGGGTGGTCGTCGCACCGCACCGAACCGCTGACCGTGACCGGACCGCCGGTGGTGAGACCTCCGGTGTGCCGGACCCGCCCGGGGTCGGACGCGCGGGCTGCGGGCGCCGTGCCGGGGCCGGTGGCCTGCGCGGGCACCGGTGCCCCCGGGCCTGCCGGGTGCACCGCCCCGGCCGTTGCGCGGGGATCCGGTGCGCCGGCCGGCTTCTGCTCGGCGGACCGCCGGGTGTGCGCGGCCCACGCGGCCAGGACCTCCTGGGTACGGCGTTCCCGCGGGGTGGGGGGCGCGGTCCGTGGGGCGCCGGCGGGTGTCGTGACCTGCTCGGCCGCGACGGGGGCGGGCGCGGGGGCGACGGTCCGCAGACCGCGGCCCTCGGCGTATCCGGCCAGCACCTCGTCCAGCGCGGCCAGTTCCCTGAGCGCGATGTGCAGCCGGTCGGCCCGGGGGCCGGCCGGAGCCCGCAGCTCCCCTTCGAGGTCACGGACGAGCGGGCTCACCCGCACCCAGGTGCCTTCGGGCTCCCCGGTCGAGAAGTGCCGGTCGAGCTCGCGCAGCGAGTCCAGGAGCGTCTGGGTGATCCGCTCGACGTGCCCGGTGAGCCGGGGCCCGAGGTCGATGTCGACATCGGCGGCCGCGGCGAGCGCCCGGGCGTGCGCGGTGGCGGTGGCCAGGAGCGCGAGCCGGTTCTCGGCGCCGCGACCCCGTACCCCGATCGGCATCCGGACCAGCGGCCTGGCCACACTGCGGACCTGGAACAGGGCCGCGTCGACCCCGCGGGCCGCGCCGCGCAGCCGTACCGGGGCCTCGGGGTCCTCCCAGCGCTCACGGATCTGGGTGACCAGGTGCTCGAGCGCCGCGACATAGCCGCGGTCGGCCTCCTGGGCGACCTTCCGGGTGGAGAGCGGGAAGATCAGCGCGGCGCAGGCGGTGGCGACGAGGATGCCGATCCCGTTGTCGAGGAGACGCTCGGCGAGCAGATGGTCCATGCCGCTGTACGGCGTGGTCATCCCGTACAGCTGGACGAGCGCGACGACGAGCCCCACGACCCAGTAGGCGTACTGGCGCTGCATGCCCCAGGCGCCCAGGGTCAGGCCCGCCACGATGACCAGCAGCGTCGGATAGACGTGGCCGGGGCCTATGACGTGGAGCAGCCAGATGCCGACCACGGCGCCGACGGCCGTGCCGACCATGCGGTGGGCGAGCTTGCGCAGCCGCTCGGGCGTGGTGTTGGTGCCGAAGAGCGTGATCATCACGCCGACCAGGCCCCAGTAGAAGCGCCGGGGGTCGATCGCGTCGGTGATCGGGCAGACGATGGCGCAGGCCACCGCCGCGTGCAGCGGTACGCGTACGTACGGGACGACGCGCCGCCAGCCCTTCAGCTCCTGGGCCGCCGCGATCCTGCGGGCGACCGCGCCGGTCCCGGCCGGGCGGTTCTGCTCCAGGGCAACCGTGGGCTGGAAGGGGACCTTGGCGCGGGCCTTCGGCGCGTTCCAGCCGAGGTCGAGCCAGTGTGCGAGGGAGTCGGCGAGCGAGTCGAGGAGATGACCGACCCGCCGGGCCAGCACCGCGGCCTCCGCCTCGTCGGGGCTCGCGCTCCGGTCGGCGAGTACGTCGTCGGCCTGCTGCTGGATGAGCCGGGCCGCCGGGTGCAGTGCGTCGGCCCGGCCGAGCGGGGTGTCACGGGCGACGACCAGCGCGACGACCATCGCCTCGCGCAGGCGCTGCGGCACGGGCAGCCGGGTGAGCCGCTGCACCGCCTGGCCGATGCCCTGCAGGGCGAGTTCGGCGTCGAAGAGGTACTGGTGGAGCAGCTCGGCGGTGTGCGGGTCGGCGGCGACCTCGGGCTGGGCGAGGCGGCCGTCGATGGTGACGGTGGTGATGTTGAGACGGCGCAGGCTGCGCCGCATGCGCTTGATCGCGACCTCGTGGTCGGCGTCGGGGTCGAGCGCGGCGGTGGCGGCGTCACCGACCCGGCGCGCCTCGACGACGAACGCGCGCTGGGTGCGGAGCAGGTCCTCGCGGGGCATCGGGCAGCAGAGCAGGAGCCGGGCGGCGAGGATGGCCGCCGATGACACCAGCGCGACGACGAAGAGCTTCCCGCACAGGTTCAGCGGGATGTTCGCCATCATGCCGACCATGAACGAGTTGAAGAGCATCATGCCGGTGAGCAGGGCCAGCGACCCGAACCGCGCGAGGAAGAAGGTGAGCGCAAGCGCCACCACCATCAGGGTGAGTTCCAGCGCACGGTCGTCGTGCAGCCACGCGGCGAGCGGCAGCACGGCCGAGTAGGGGAACGGCATCCACAGGATGGAGCGGGTCAGCCGGAGCGGGGTGTTCTCGGCGATGGCGAACGCGCTCATCAGGCCCATCATGCCGCCGACCATCATGCCGAGCATGGCCGGCAGGGTCAGGGCGACGGACATCCCGTAGCCGACGGCGAGGCCGGTGGTGATGGCGACCAGGGAGCGCCATCCGGCCTGCAGCTGGCCGAGCCCGGGGTCGGCGGCGAGTACGCCGTCCCACCAGCGTCTCGGCCCGCCGACCCGGCGGGGTGCGACGGAGCCTCCGGTACGGGGCGGCCGGCCCCCGTCCTGTCCGGCCGCGCGGTCCGGGTGAGCGGTTTCGGTGGCTGGGACGGCTGAGGTGCCTGAGGCAGCCGGGGTGGCTGGGGTGGTCAACTGACCTCCGGTTCGACGGCGTGCAGAAGGGTGGATACCGCATCCCGGGCCAGTCCCACGGCCCGCTCCGGATCGTCGACGTTCGTGCGCAGCCCTTCGAGGAGGGCCGCGGCCATGCGCTGCCGTGCCCGCTCGAGGAGCTCGCCGCCGGCGGATGTGAGGGACGCCTCAACGACGCGCCGGTCCTTGGCGCAGCGTTCGCGCTCGATGAGCCCGCGTTCCTCCAGCTCCTGGAGGACGACGGTCACCCGCGGCTGGGCGATGCCGGTGTAGGCGGCGATCTCGGTGACCCGGCGCGGGGTGGGCTCCAGGGCGTCGAGTACGGCGGTGTGGCTGCGCGGAAGTCCGAATTCCCCGGCCCTGAACAGGGCCTGGGAGAGCCGTCCGATGCCTCGCAGGAGTCCTCGGGCGGCGTCCTCGATCCGCTGTTCGTCGGAGGCCGGGGATAGATGCATATCGCAATTATATATTGCCGTCAGGGGTGCCGGTGCACACCCTCGGCCGGGGCCGCACCGGACGCCCCCTCACCCCGGGCGAACGGCGCGGCCCCGGCGGATGTCAGTCCTGCTTGTCGCCGCCGTGGTGCCGGGCCCACGGATGCCGCAGATGGATCCACACGTCGCGCGCCCGCCGCCCGGCCTCGGTGCGGCTGGCGGCGACCAGCGAGCGCGCCTGGGCATGGGTCTCCACCATGGGGCCCGAGCCGCTCAGGGGCCGGCCCGCCGTCTCGTGCAGGAAGTAGGTGGCGACGAATCCGATGACCCCGGCGACCATCAGGTAGTACGCGGGCACCATGTCGTTCTTGGTGGCCTCGACCAGACCCGAAGCGATCAGCGGCGTGGTACCGCCGAAGAGCGAGACCGAGACGTTGAACGAGATCGACAGGGCGCCGTACCGCAGCCGGGTCGGGAAGAGCGCGGGCAGCGTGGAAGCCGACGTACCGGCGAAGCACACCAGCAGCAGGCCCAGGATGAGGCAGCCGAACGCGGGCAGCAGGATGCCGCCCTCCCTGATCAGGAGGAACGCCGGGACGGAGAGCACGATGAGCGCGATACTGCCCGCCATGAAGACGGGCCTGCGGCCCCAGCGGTCGGAGCTGCGGCCCACCGTGGTGATGGTGAGCACCACCACGACCATGGTGCCGAGCACCAGCAGCTGGGCGGTGAGCGCGTCCTGGTGGAGCGTCTCGGTCATGAAGGTCGGCAGGTACGAGGTCACCATGTAGTTGGTGACGTTGTAGAGCAGGACGAGCCCCATGCAGATGAGCACCGCCTCCCAGTGCTCGGTGAAGATCTCCTTCAGCCGCCCGTGGCCGGACTGCCTGGCCACCTCCACCGGGTCCTCGTCGCCTTCCTCGTGCGGCTCGGACGCGTACTCGGCGGCGTTCTCCTCTGCCTGCCGCTTGAAGGCCGGCGTCTCCTCGAGCCGCAGCCGCATGTACAGACCGATCAGCCCGAGCGGCCCGGCCACCAGGAACGGGATCCGCCAGCCCCAGTGCACCATTCCGTCGTCCCCGAGCACCGCGGTCAGGATGGTGACGATGCCGGAACCGAGCGAATAGCCGACGAACGTGCCGAAGTCCAGCCAACTGCCCAGGAATCCACGCCTCTTGTCGGGTGAGTACTCGGCGATATAGGTGGTCGCACCGGCATATTCACCACCGGTGGAGAAACCCTGCACAAGGCGGCAGATGAGCAGCAGGATCGGCGCGGCGAATCCGATCGAGTCATAGCTCGGCAGGAACGCGACGGCGAATGTACTGATCGCCATCATGATCATGGTCGCGGCGAGTACGCGTTTACGGCCGATACGGTCACCGAGCGGGCCGAACACCAGGCCGCCGAGGGGCCGTACGAGGAATGCGGCGGCGAACGTGGCGAAGGTGGACACGACCTGCGCGCCGGGCGAGCTGGAAGGGAAGAAGACCTTCCCCAGAGTGCCCGCCAAATAGGCGTACACACCGAAGTCGAACCACTCCATCATGTTGCCCAGAGCGGAAGCGGACACCGCCCTGCGTACCTCGGGCTTGTCGGTGACCGTCACGTCATCGGCGCTCAGTGACTGTTTGCGGCGCCGTAGCAGGATACGGAGGAGCCGGTCGTTGGCGGAGTTCGATCCGCCGGACGGCCGTGAATCTCGGCGGGGGCGTCCCTTGCTCATGTCATCCCGTCTGCAGAGCGGCATTGCCGCGTTCATCATCGCTTCGGTCTCCCCTGTCCAGTTTCATCGGAGAAACACAGGGGACCGTGTGTCGGCGCGCCCTCACACACAACCGTCCGTAATACGGAGTGCCGGACCACCCCGTACCCGGTATTGCCGCGACAATGCAGCTTCGAACAGCCCGGCTTGCGGCCGGGACACCCATCGCAGGCCGCTGACCACCGCGAACCACGAGCAGATCCGGAGAAAGGCATGATCCCCCAGGAGACAGGCGATTTCGGTACGGCAGCGGGGGAAACGGCGGACGCGGAGGCAGGGAAAGTCACATCCGAGCAGTGGAAATGGTCCGTGCTGGCCGGTATGGCCTCCTATATGGACGCCGGATCCATCGTCGCGCTCGGCGCGGGGCTCGTGATGTTCCAGTCGTATCTGCACTTGAGTTCGAATGCGGTGGGGCTGCTCGCGGCGCTGGGACCCAATGCGCTGGGCTGTGCGATCGGCGCGTTCATCGGCGGCCGGCTCGGGGACACGCTGGGCCGCAAACGCATCTACAAGTACGACCTGCTCGTCTATGCGGCGGGAATTCTCTGCATCGCACTCGCGGTCAACCCGCTGATGCTCTTTCTCGGCACCTTTGTCGTCGGACTCGCCGTGGGTGCGGACGTCCCGACCTCTCTCGCGCTGGTGGGCGAGTTCGCACCCGCAGCGGCCCGCGGAAAGCTGCTCGGATTCACCCAGATCGCCTGGAGCCTGGGCCCGGTCATTGTGCTGCTGCTCGCGCTCGTTCTCGCGCCGTTCGGTCTGCTCGGCATCCGGCTGGTGTTTCTCCAGCTGTTCGTCGTGGCGCTGGTGACCTGGGCGCTCCGGCGCGGCCTCGCCGAATCGGCGCGCTGGAAAAGGGCCTTCGCTTCGGGGGCGGCGAAAAGGCCCACGGCGCGCGCCCTCTTCCGGGGTCCCAATCGGAACGCGCTGATCTGGACCGGGACGATCTACCTCTTCTGGGGTCTGGCCGCCGCGACGAACGGCATCTTCACCCCGTACATGATCAGGACCCTGCACGCGGGCAGCCAGTCCGCCGGGGTCGCCCTGGCCTGCGGCGGGTTCGTGGTGAGCATCGGGGCGGCGCTGGTGTTCATGAGCTACGTCGACCGCAGCCACCTCACCCGCAAGTGGATGTGGGGCGCGGGCGGCGCCATGCAGGTCACCGCGTATGTCAGCTATCTGGTCCTGCCGTTCACCATCCCGGTGATCATCCTGAACATCGTGCTCTTCGCGGTGGGCGGCACCTTCGCCGGGGAGCCGCTCTACAAGATCTTCAGCCAGGAGCTGTTCCCGACCATGCTGCGCGGCACGGCCCAGGGCTTCACCTTCGGCCTGTCGCGGACCTTCGTCGGCGTCTGGAGCCTGTTCGTACCGGCGCTCGCCAGCACGGGCATCCGGCCGGTGGCCGGGCTGCTGGCGGTGTTCCTGGTGATCAGCGGATCCGTCGGGTTCTTCTTCATGCCGGACACGGCGGGCAAGTCACTGGAGGAGATCGAGGCGGAGCGCGCCTTCGCGTAGGCCCCCCCCTTGATCAGGGCCGGTCGCATGCGGGCGGCCCATGGAGCAGCGGAGGGCACCCGTTGCTCTTCACCGTCGGCCGGGCCGCCGTGATCACTCGGTGCGGGTCACACCGCGGATGATGATCGCGACTTCCGACGCGAACGTCTCGGCGGGGTCACCCTCGGGCATTCCGGCGAGGACTCGTTCCATCGTCGGGTAACGCCCGGTCGCGAGCTGCCGGCTGAGGTAGGGGCCGACCGACGCCTGCCACTGCGTCTCGTCCGCGCCGGTCTCCCGGCTGAGGCGCCGCTCGGTGACCTCGTTGCGGACGGCGCCGATCAGGTAGGCGTTGAAGACACCGAGGGCCGCCATGAGACGGTCGCCACCGCCGGGCCCCAGGGCGTGGGCGAGGGCGGAGGCGGTGGTCTCCATCACCGTCAGAGCGTTCGGGCCCAGGTGCGGGCGGCCGCCGATCAGCTCGACGAACCATTCGTGCCGCAGGGCGCGGTCCCGGGTGGCGACGGCGATCGTGCGGAGCGCCTCCTCCCACTCGGCTCGATCGCCGAGGGCGGCCGCGATCTCGCCGTAGACAGAATCGGCCATCAGGTCGAGCAACTCGTCCTTGGTGGCGACATAGCCGTACAGCCGCATCGGGCTGACACGCAGCTCGGCGGCGACCTTGCGCATCGACAGCCCGGACAGCCCGTCGGCGTCGGCCAGTGCGGCCGCGGCCGCCACGATCCGGCCCCGGTCCGTGGGCGCGATCGTCCGGCCGCGCGGTTCGGGGCGCTCCCAGATCAGATTCACGGCACTACCGTACGCCGTCTCATTCCGTACGGTGTACGGTAGTTTCCGTACGCTGTACAGAAACTTACGGCTGGGGAGCTGGGATGAACACGACCCACAGGAACAGGGAGCCGCGGATCGCCATCGTCGGCGGCGGAATCGGCGGACTGGTGCTGGCGGGGATGCTCCATCGGTACGGGATCACGGCCACGGTGTACGAACGGGACACCGGCCTCGCTGCCCGCGAGCAGGGAGGCACCCTCGACCTGCACCCCGAGTCAGGACAGCGCGCCCTGGACGAATTGGGACTGGCCGATGCGTTCCGTACCGAAGCCCGGCCCGAGGGGGAGAATCTGCGGATCCTCGACCCGGCCGGCAGAACACTCGGCCACCACGCTCCCGAACCGGGCAGCGGCACCCGACCGGAGATCGACCGCGGGGTCCTCCGGAAGCTGCTGATGACGAGGGTGCCGGACACCGCCATGAGCTGGGGACGCCACCTGACCGGTGTCGAGGAACTGCCTGGCGGCGGCTACCGGCTGGTCTTTGCCGACGGCAGCCGGGTGGACTGCGACCTCCTGATCGGCGCGGACGGCGGGCACTCCCACATCCGCCCCCTCCTCACGGACGCGCGGCCGGCCCACCTCGCCGCCTACCTCCAACTCACGATCACCGACGCCGACCAACGTCGGCCCCGGACAGCGGACTTCGTCGGACCAGGCAGCCTCATGGCCCTCGGCAACAACCTCAACCTGGGAGCGCAGCGGTCAGGCGACGGCACGATCCGCGTCTCGGTGACCGTGCGGGCCGACGACGGGTGGCTCCGCCGGCAGCGCTTCGGCAACACGGACTGGGCATGGACGGTGGCACGCCTCCACGATCTCTTCGCCGACTGGGACCCGGGGCTGACCGAGTTGATCGATGCCTGCGACGCCGGATCGCTTGTGGGGCGGAACATCGAGGCGATGCCGGTCGGCACCCGTTGGCCCTCGCGTCCGCATGTCACCCTGCTCGGGGACGCCGCCCATCTGATGCCGCCGGTGGGCGAGGGCGCCAACCAGGCGATGCTGGACGGCGTCCTGCTGGCCGGGGCAATCGCCGAGAGCGGCGATGACCTTGTCGCCGCGGTCGCCGCCTACGAGACCGAGATGTTCGACCGCGCGGAAACGATCGGAGCAGATTCGGCGCAGATGGAGAGCATGGGTCTCGCACCCGACGCGGCCGAGCGGATGGCGGCCTTCTTCGGCCAGGCCGTGTCCCGCGCACGCTAGGGCGTGTCCGCCCGCTCACCGACCACATGGATACCGCATGCGGCGACCGGGACGGGCGTCGTATCTGGGGGGATTTACCGTGAACTTTCTGGCCCGCTGCCGCATCCCACATTCTGGAGAACGCGGAGAGAACGCGCGCCCCACCATCGAGAAGCGCACCATTGAGAGTGGAGATCGATCGACATGGCTGAGCAGCATCGGAACAGCACCGCCGGGCGCACAGGCGTCCGCACCCGTACGGCCCGCCGTATAGGCGGCGCGGGGCTCGCCGTCGTCGCTGTCGCCGGACTCGGGCTCGCCGGGGCCGGGGCCGCGCAGGCGGCGTCCGTGCCCACCTGTGCCACCTCCGGACTCACGGCCTCCTTCGGGCAGGGCCTGGCCGGCGGGATGAACCACGAGGGCGTCGTCCTCAAGCTCAAGAACACCAGCGGCCACACCTGCGACCTGCGGGGATACCCGGGCCTCGGCCTCCAGGACGCCGGCCACCACACGCTCGCGTCGTCGGTGCACTGGGGCAGCACCTGGTACGCCAAGGGCCCGGCCAAGCAGACGCTGACCCTCAAGAACGGCCAGAGCGCCGAGGCGGTCATCGCCTGGACGCACGCCAACACCGGCACCTCCGGCGCCCGGCACGCCGCCTATCTGGTGGTCACGCCGCCCGCGTCGACCACGCACAAGACCCTGAAGTTCCCGCAGTGGGTCGACAACGGTGACCTCGACGTCACCGCGCTCGCCTCGCACATCAGCGTCAGCGGCTGATCAGGCACCGAGGCACACACGGAAGGGGCGGGCCGCGGATGCGGCCCGCCCCTTCCGTGTGTCCTGCTCTCAGCCGCCCGAACCGGCCACGAACGCCCCGACGGTGGGCCCCGAGTTGCTGCCCGACGGCACCGCGCCGCCGTTCCACGGCACGATCAGCGCCACCTTCTCGTCCGGCGGAGTGACCCGTACGGTCGGCGGAGTCACGGTGCCCGAACCGGACACCTCCGGGTTGCTGAACGACAGCGGCGCCCAGGCGCTCCCGCCGGGTGCCACCTTCACCGTTCCGCCGGAGGCGCCGGTGCGCGCCGGATCCACCGAGACCTGGCTGCCGCCGTTGTCCACGAAGGCGAGGCCCGGGAAGCCGCTGACGGTGCAGGTGTGGCCGGATGTGTTGGTGAGGACCAGCGCGAAGTTCTCCTGCCCGGCGCCGGGGTGGTCGTCGCCGACCGTGAGCTTGAGCTCGGAGGTGTGGCAGCGGGCCGGGCCCGCAGGGGACGGCTTACCGCCTCCGCCTGTGCTGCTCCCCGCCGGAGACGACACGCTGGTGCCTGAGCCCTTCGACCCTGACGGGGCGGGGGGCGGCTGCGACCCGTTCCCCGGTGGGGACGGCGGCGGGCTCGGCTTGTCGCTGCTGCCGGACGCGGCGGCCGAGGCACCGCTCGTCACCGGGCCGCCGACACTGGCCACCTTCTGCGGACCCGAGTCGCCGTTGCCGCAGCCGCTGAGCAGCAGCGCTCCCGCGGCCGCCGCCGCGGCGGCCCCGACGACCAGGCCCCGGCGGCCCGCCCATCCGGTCCTCGTGCCGGCACCGGCCCTCGCGCCGGCACCGGCCCTCTCGCCGGCACCGGTCACGTGGTCTTCCCTGCCCCGCTGTCCTGGATTCGGCATGGTGCCGACCGTCCCTTCTCCGATGTCTCTCTGTCTACCTCCGATGACCGGAAGGGCCAAAAAGTTCACGCGGCCGTCCGCACGCTCCGCAGAATGCGGTCGGTGCCGTCCGTACCGAACGTCTCGGCGCACCGGATCTGTACGTACACCGGGGGTTTGCCCTTGGAGACCGGGACCAGCGCGATCTCCTTGAGACTTCTGCCCCCGGTTCCGCAGGAGTCCCACGTGTGGACGGTGCCGTGCCAGTTGCTGTCGGTGTACGTCGCGGTCCCCGCGTCCCGGCAGCCGGGGTGCTTGCTCTGCTTCACCTCCGAGGTCAGGGCCGTGGAGTCGGCCGTGCCCGGGGCGGCCGTACCGGCGAACACCCCGTCGTCGTCGGTCCGCAGATCGGACCAGCCGGCGACGGAGCCGGCCACCGTCAGACCCGGCCGGTGCGGGCTGTCGAGGCCGAGGACACGGGGTGACCAGCCGGCGTCGGCGAGCTGTGTGGCCCAGGCATGCGGGACTTCCAGGCTGAGCTTCCCGGTCGCGTCGCCGACCCGTTCCGTGCTCGGCGGCTTGCGCTCCCAGAGGGTCAGCGCCGTCCCCGCGGCGGCGGCGACCACGACGGCGGTCAGCACCGTCAGTACGGTCCGCCGGGTCCTGGGGCGCCGGGTCCGGGGCGCGGCACTGGCGGTGCCACTGCCGCTGGGTGCGGCGGATGCGGCCGGTACAGGGGACACGGTGGAGGCGGGCTCCGAGGCCGCGTCAGGTCCGGGGTACGGGAGGAACTCCGGGTATCCGGCAGGCTCCGGGGAGAACGGCCGTACGCCGGAGTCACCCGGGAACCCGGGGACGGGCGAGCCGTCCGGGCCACGCGATACGGACGAGCTGTCCGGAGCACCGGGTACGGGCGAGCCCCCCGGGGCACCAGGCATAGGTGAGGCAGCCGGAGCCGAAGAGACAGAAGAGGCAGAGGTGCTGCCCGGGAAGTCCGGCACCGGTGAGTCTCCCGGGGCACCCGGTACCGGCGAGCCGCCGGAGACGTCAGGCACGGGCGAGGCACCTGAGGCAGGAGATACGGGCGATCCGCCCAGGACCGAAGAGGCAGAAGAGCCCGAAGAGGCAGAAGAACTGCCCGGGACGTCAGGTATGGGCAGCCCGCCCGACGCCGCGGATGCGGGCGAGGCACCGGAACCGACCGAGCCGACCGAGCCGCCCGAGGCACCCGAAGCGCCCGAGCCACCCGGCACGGGCGATGCGTCCGCGACCGGGCCCGCCGCCCCGGACAGGGGCAGCGTGCGCAGCCGCTCCAGCTCGTCCGTGAACGCCCGCGCGCTCTCCCAGCGGTTCTCCCGGTCCGGCTCCATGGCCCGCTGTACCGCGGCCACGACCGGCGCCGGCAGGCCGGGCCGCAGCTCGTCGGCCGGAAGCACCTTGCCGGGCGGCCCGGGGACCGTACCGGTGAGCAGGTGGTGCAGGACGGCGCCGAGGCTGTAGACGTCGGCGCGCGCGTCGATCCCGTCGTACGGCTCCGCCTGCTCGGGCGCCATATAGCCGCTGCTGCCCGCGATCACGGTGAGACCGGACGCCTGCGCCAGGTTCTTCGCCAGTCCGAGATCGGCGATGAGGACCCGCTCATGGCCGCCCGGCCTGCCCTTGAGCAGGATGTTCGACGGCTTGATGTCCCGGTGCACGATGTCCGCGTCGTGCAGTGCGGCCGCCCCGCGCGCCGCCTCGGCGGTCAGCCGCAGCGCCTCGTCCACACCCAGTTCACCCGCGGTCAACAGGTCGTCCAGGGTGCCGTGGTCCGCGTACTCCATGACGAAGTAGGGCCGTCCGTCGGGGAGATCACCGATGTCGAAGACCTGGACGACGCCGCCCGAGTTCGCCCGGCGCAGCAGCCGCGCCTCCGCGACGAAGCGCTCCCGGATGTCCAGACGGTACGACCAGTTGTCGGCCATCACCTTCACCGCGACATCGGCGTGCAGCCGTTCGTCGTGGGCCAGCCACACCACGGCGAACGCCCCCGTGCCGAGACGGCGCAGAACGCGGTACCGGCCAATCTCTTCTGGTACGGACATGTGGCTATCATGCATGGGTGATCCCCCAGCGAGTCCAGCCGGCCCGACGCGCGGAAACCCTCCCGTGACCCGGCCCGCCGATGGAACAGAGGCCCTGGCCGTCCGAGCGTCCGGCGGCGACCGGGAGGCCCTTGACGCCCTGCTCCGGGACATCAGTCCCGATGTGCTGCGCCGCTGCGCCCGGTTCCTCCTGTACCGCGAGGACGCCGAGGAAGCCGCCCAGGACGTGCTCGTACAGGTGGCACGCAACATCCACCGTTTCGAGGGCCGCAGCAAGTTCAGCACCTGGCTCTACACGGTGGTCGCCAACTGCTCGCGGCAGAAGTACCGCGAGCTCAAGCGGCGCGCCGCCGAGACCCCGCTCACGACGGCGGAGACGACCCACCCCGACCCGCGCACCACCAGCGTGATCGCGGGCTCGCGCGTCGATCTGCTCGAAGCACTCGAACGGCTGGAGCGGGAGGCTCCGCAGCTGGTGACGCCGCTCGTCTACCGCGACATCTGCGAACTCGACTACGCGGAGATCGCCGACCGGATGAACCTGCCCGTCGGCACGGTGAAGTCCCGTCTGCACCGCGCCCGCCAGCAGGTCAGGCCCTGGCTGATGACCGGCGGAGACACCGGCGGGGCGCCGGGCGGCTCCGGGGTCTGAGCGAGACCCGCCACCGGCCCGTCTCGGGCCGGGCCCAGCTGTCCCGGTCAACTCCTGGTATCCCCTTGCCTAGACTGGCCGCATGAAGCTGTCCCAGGGCGTGGAGTGGGGTCTGCACTGTGCCGTGCTGCTCGCGCAGGTGCCGCCCGGCGGGCTGCTGCGCCGTGATGCGCTGGCCGGTCACTTCGGTCTGCCCGAGGCGTATCTGTCCAAGCACCTCCAGGCGATGACCCGGGCGGGTGTGCTGTTCGCCAACTCCGGCCCGAAGGGCGGCTACCGGCTGGCGCGCGCCGCCGAATCGATCTCCGTCCTCGATGTGGTGGAGGCCATCGAGGGCACCGCCGCGCCCTTCGTGTGCCAGGAGATCCGGCAGCGCGGAACCGGGGCCTCGTCCCCCGAGGAGTGCCGGCGCACCTGCATGGTCAACTCCGTGATGGACCAGGCCGACGAAGCCTGGCGCGCCTCCCTGCGCGCGGTCAGCGTCGCCGGACTCGTCGACCGGCTGCCGGGTTCCGTACGCACACGGAACGAGGAATCGCTCCGGCCGGCGGCCCGCTGAGACCCCACCCGGCTCGCCGGCGGACCGGGCAACCGGAACACGTCGGGTGGCGCGTACGGCCGCGCCGACAGGACCACGACCGATCGGAAAACGGGGCGGCTGCTGTGAGTGAGAGACCTGCCACACCTCCCGGCCCCGACGGCGCCGGGTGAAGCTCACTCGGGGCTTTCATCAGGTCGCGCAGGGAGCGGCTCTCGCCCGCGGTCGCCGGTATCGCGGACACGGCCCGCAGACGGACACCGGGGCTGCGGCGCGAGGAAGTGGCCGTGATCTCCGGAGTCAATGTCAGCTGGTACACGTGGCTGGAGCAGGGGCATGACATCAGGGTCTCGCGCCAGGTGCTCCGCTCGCCGGCCCGCGCCCTGCGGCTCTCCGCCACGGAGGAGGAGCACCTCTTCCGGCTCGCGGGGGAACTTCCGCCCAGGGCCGGTACCGGCGGGGCGTGCCCGGTGGCGGCCGGTCATCTGCAGGCCGTACTGGACGCCCTCGACCCCAACCCCTCGTTCCTGCTCGACCAGCACTGGGACATCCTGGGCTGGAACCGGGCGGAGGCCGGTCTGTTCACCGACTTCGCCCAACTGCCCGACGCCCGGCGGAACACGCTCTGGATCCTGTTCGGGTGGGCTCCCGCCCGGACGCTGATGCCCGACTGGGAGCAGCAGGCGACGCGTGTGCCGGCCCAGTTCCGGATGGCGGCCGACGAGCATCCGGCGGACCCCAGGTTCGGCGAGATCACCGCTGAACTGCGGCGCACCGTAACGGACTTCGCCCTCGCACCATGACGCTGGATGACCTCGTCCCATGCGGCGCAGCCGATCCCTCGCGATCGATCAGTCAGCGGAACTCTGCGATGCGGTCCGCCGCCCAGTCCTCGAAGGCGTGGCCGCGGCGGCCGAGGATGCGCTCCAGATCCGGGGAGACAGCGGTCGGGGTCTCCACACACGAAGCGAAGTAGCGCAGCAGGGAGTCAGCGATCTCCTCGGTCATCCAGGGACTGGAGAGCATGGCAGCACGGGCAGCTGAGTGCGAGATCTCTTCGTAGCGCAGGGGGCGCCCGAGAGCCGCACCGAGGATGCGGACCTGTTCCGTGAAGCTCAGCGCCTGGGGCCCGGTCAGCACGGGCGTCTCGCCGGACGGAATCGCTCCCGTCAAGGCACGGACGGCGACGGCGGCTATGTCGTCCTCATGGACGGGTGCGGTGACGGCCCCGGCATACGGACCTACGACCGTGTCGCCGGCCTTGACCTGGCCGATCCACTGCCGGGCGTTGGCGGCGAAGGCGTCGGGCCGCAGATGGACGAACTCAGGCGCGACGGACTCCGCAGCGGCTTCCAGCTCGCGGTGGCGGTTGGCCACAGCGTGATGGCTGTCGCCGGAGAGCACGGACGAGGAGGACAGGGTGACCACGCGGGTCACCCCCGCCGCTTCGACAGCGTCGAGCAGGGCCTGCTCGCCCCGCCACAGGGCCGCCGGGTTCACGAACACCGCCGTGACACCGTCCAGGTCGGGATGTGCGCTGTCGCAGGACTCGACACCTGCGGGAAAGTGGGCGGCGCGAGGGGCGCGGGTGAGGGCGCGGACGGGATGGCCGGTGGCGGCGAGACCCGCCACAAGGGGGCGACCGACGGTGCCGGTGGCTCCGGTGATGAGGATCAAGGTTCTCTCCGTTCGAAGTACCGAGCCCAGCTTCAACCACCTGGATGAATGTGTCAACCAACCAGATGATTGACGGCTTGGCGGGCGCCAATATCCTTGCTCCCATGAATCCGCCCACCCGTCGCCGGGCCGCCAACCCCGCAGCCACCACATCCGACGACTCCCGGACCCGGCTCCTGGAAGCCGCGAAGGACGTCTTCGCCGAGAAGGGGTACGCCGGAGCCCGCGTGCAGGAGATCGCTGACCGTGCGGGTGTGAACAAGCAGCTGATCAACTACTACTTCGGCGGCAAGAACGGGATCTACGCCGAGCTGGGCCGCCAGTGGCTGAAGAGCGAGACCAAGCTGCAGGACCCCGAACTCCCTTACGACGAGCTGGTCCTCGGTTACCTGCGCAACAACTTCGCGGACCCGCGCGGCGTACGCCTGGAGGCATGGTCGGAGCTGACGGGCCGCCCGGACACGCCGGAGCCAGGGACGGAGGACCTCGCCGACATCGAGCGCCGGCAGGCCGAGGGCGAGCTGAGCGACACCATCAGCCCCGCCATGGTCATGCTGCTGTCCCAGGCGCTCGTCATGGCGCCGCACCTGATGCCGGACACAGTGCGCCGCATCTTCGGCAGCGACCCGGCGGAACCGGGCTTCCAGCGCGACTACACCGAGCAACTGGGACGCCTGCTGCGCCTGTTGCGCGCCTGATCCCCGCTGTTGCGCTGTGGCGCGTGCGGCGTTCGCCGATCACCCATGACCGCTGAACCGTGGGAACCAGTCATCCGACGCCTCCCGTCCCCGAGCCCAGCCCCAGGCGCCGCGCGTCGCGTTCCGGCCTGATGACCGTGATGGCCACCGCCCCGGCGGCGAGCATGACGCCGGCGGTGACGAGGAACGCGGCGGTGTATCCGCCCTGTTGTGTGGCCCCGGCGTCGATGAGATGCCCGGTGAGCGCAGGAGCGATCAGGCCGGGCAGGGTGCCGGTCGCGGCGACGATGCCGAACACCGCGCCCCGCTGCGCGGTGGGGACCGCCTCGGCCGTAGTCATGTAGTGCAGCGGCACTGCGACCCCGGCGCAGCCGAAGGCCACGGCGATGAGCAGGAAGCGCGGCCCCGGGGCACCGGCGAACGGGAAAGCCGCCATGGCCGCGCCCGCGGCGCACACGACCGCGCCCTGCAGCGCCCCGCACGACCAACGGCTGGACACCCCACGGGACTTGAGCAGGTCGACGAACGGCGAGACCGTCAGCAGGAGGACCAGGCTGAAGGCCGCGACGGCGCTGACCGTGGTCGCCGCCGCCCCCGGCGCCATGCCGAGCTGCGTCCGGAGATAGGCGGGCAGCCACGCCTGGCTCAGGGACAGCGCCCAGGAGGCGCCGAAGGCGCTGGATATGCTCCCCAGCACCGTGCCGGTGAGCAGGAGTCTGCGGTAGGGCAGCCGGACGGCGGTGAGCGGCGCGGCACCCTCCTGAACCGGCACGGCACCCACCTGAGTCGGCACGGCACCCTCCTGAACCGGCTCGGCGGTCCCCACGCCCGGCCGGCGGGCGTCGTCGTACGGGCCGTCGTGTCCGCCCTTCCACCACAGCAGGCTCCACACCGCGCCGGCCAGGCCGAGCGCGGCGAACGCCGAACGCCAGCCGAAGGCGCTGATGAGCCAGGTGACCACCGGTGCCGCGATCAGGGTGCCCAGCGCCGCACCGCCGATCTGCAGCGCCGACGGCAGCCCGCGCCGCTCGGGCGGGAACCACTTGTACAGGGCGTGCATGGACATGGAGGCCGCGGGGCCCTCGGCGGCGCCGAGCAGCAGCCGCCCGGCGACCAGGGTGGGGACCGTGGCCACGACGAGGACCGGGAGCTGGGCCACCGCCCACAGCAGCCCCATGACGAACAGCAGCAGCCGGCTGGACAGCCGCGAGGAGAAGAAACCGACGACCAGACCGGAGAGGCTGAACAGCAGGGAGAAGGAGCTGGAGATGAGCCCGTAGGTGCCGTTGCTGATGTGCAGGTCGTCCATGACCGGTACGGCGGCCAGGCCCAGGACGGATTTGTCGGCGAAGTTGACGACCATGAACGCCACGATGAGGCCCGTGACGAGCCAGGCGCGGCGGCGGTCGTGGGCGGGGAGTGGCGCGCTGCGGCCTTCGGTGTGCCCGTCGGCGGAGAGCTGGGGCTGAGGTCGGGGTGCCACGAGTGACTCCTGCGGGTTCGGGGAGGAGCAGGCGGCCGGGGCGGCGGGCGGCCTCCCGCCCGGCGCGCCCCTGCCGGCCGCCGCCGCTCACATCAGCGACTTGGCGATCGCGTTCTTGTGGATCTCGCTGGTGCCGGTGACGACACGGAACATGCGCAGCGTCCGGAAGATCTGCTCGACCTCGTGGCCGCGGGTGAGCCCGGCCTTGCCGTGGATCTGTACGGCCTGGTCGGCGACGCGGAAGCAGGACTCGGCGGTGAGCAGCTTGCACATGTTGGCCTCGACGCCGATGCCCGCCCCCCGGTCGGCGCGGGCGGCGGTGGCCATGACCGCGGAGCGGGCGGCGTAGATGTCGGTGGCCATGTCGGCGAGCTTGTGCTGGATGGCCTGGAGGGCGATGAGTGGCTGCCCGAAGGCGACACGGCTCCTGGAGTACGCGACGGACAGGTCCCAGGCGCGCCGTGCCGCCCCGATGAGCGAGGGGCAGTGCAGGAGGCGGTTGAGGGTGATGCGGCCGATGCCGATGCGCAGTCCCTGGCCGATCTCGCCCAGGAGGTTCTCGGCGGGGACCCGGCAGCCGTCGAAGTCCAGGTCTCCCTCCATCTGTTGCCCGGACATGGGGACAGCACCGTCCAGGACCCGGCAGCCGGGGCTGTCGAGGTCGACGAGGAACGCGCTGTACGACTCCTCCGTACCGGCCATGCGGGCGACGACGACGGCGAAGTCGGCGAAGGGTGCCGCCGAACTGAACACCTTCCGGCCGGTGAGGACGTACGCGTCGCCGTCGGGTGTGGCGGTGGTGGTCATGCGCCGTACGTCGGAGCCCGCGTCCTGCTCGGTGAGGGAGAAGCAGCAGGCGAGTTCGCCCCTGATGACGGGCAGCAGATAGCGCTCCATCTGGTGGTCGGTGGCGTACCTGACGATGGAGCCGGCGCGCAGCGGTCCGCCCATGTCGCCGAGGACCGAGTGGGACAGTACGGCGCCGGACGCGGTCAACTCCTCCTTGAGTGCGCAGAGTTCGGTCAGGCTCAGGCCCTGTCCGCCCAGCTCGGCGGGGAGGCTGACGCCGTAGAAGCCGAGTTCGCGGCTGCGTTTCCAGACGTGTTCGAGGGTCGGCCGGTCCAGCCTGGTCTCCGGGGTGAGGCCCCGCTCGCGCTCGTAGGGGATGAGCTCCTCGTGGAGGTAGCGGCGCAGGTCGGTGACCAGGGTGTGCAGGCGCGGGTTGTCGTCGTAGGAGGGTTCGAGGGTGAAGGGCATGGTGTGGCTCCTGTTCGGCGGGGTCGGGGGCGCGGCGGCGGACCTCAGTGGACGCGGCGCTCGGCGCCCGCCCAGTAGGGGTCGCGGATCGCGCGGCGGTCGACCTTGCCGTTGGGGTTGTGCGGCAGCGCGGCGACGAAGTCGACCGAGCGGGGCTTCTTCATACGGGCCAGCCGTTCGGCGCAGAACGCGATGAGTCCGGCCTCGGTCGGCGTGCAGCCCTCGCGCGGTACGACGACGGCCTTGACCGCCTCGCCCCACCGGTCGTCGGGGACACCGACGACGGCAGCCGCGTACACCTCCGGGTGCTGGTGCAGAGCGGACTCGACCTCGACGGCGTAGATGTTGAAACCGCCGGAGATGATCATGTCCTTCTTGCGGTCGACGATGAAGACGTAGCCGTCAGCCCGGCGGCGCGCGAGGTCGCCGGTGAGGAACCAGCCGTCGCGGAAGGAGGCAGCGGTGAGGGCGGGTTCGTTGAAGTACCCGGGGACGACGTCGGGTCCCCGTACGGCTATCTCGCCGATCTCGCCGTCCGGCACCGGCACCCCGTGCTCGTCCACGACGGCGACCTCCGCCTCGGCGCGCGGGCGGCCGCAGGACAGCAGCAGTTCCTCGTCCTCGCCCTCGATGGCGCGCCGGTGGTCGTCGGTCGACAGGAACAGCACACCCGACGTGGTCTCCCCGCAGCCGTACCCCTGGGACAGCACAGGGCCGAACAACTCCCATGCCTCACGGATGCGTTGCGGCGCCATGGGGGCGGCTCCGTAGATCAGCTGGCGCAGCGTGGAGAGGTCGTAGGAGCGGGCGTCCGGCAGCGCGAGCACGGCGTTGACCATGGTGGGGACGACGAACGCGTGCGTCGCGCGCTCCTGCTGGACGGTGGCGAGGAAACCTTCGGCGTCCCAGCTCGGCAGTACGACCGCGCATCCGCCCGCGAAGAAGATGCCGAGCAGTGGCATGCCGGAGGCGTGGGTCACGGGCCCGGCCAGGATCTGCCGGTCGCCGGGGCCGACCCGAGTGTCGGGCCCCATCACCATCTTGCGCATCACCGCGGCGCGGTTGCCGTACGTCTGGATCGCGGCCTTGAGCTTGCCGGTCGAGCCTGAGGTGAAGTGCAGTACGGCAGGGTCGCCGTCGTCGCAGCCGGTGTCGACGGGTTCGGGGGCCGCGCCGGCGAGCACCCCGGCGTAACCGGGTCCGAGGTCGCTCGGGCCGTCGTAGCCGATCACCGTCCGCACGCCGCTGCCGGGCACCGCGTGCCGCGCCGCGTCCAGGTGCGCGGCGTCGGTGAGCAGGACGCGCGCGCCCGACTCGCGCAGCAGATGGGCCACTTCACGCTCGCCGAGCCGGGCGTTGACCGGGGCGCGCACCAGCGCCGCCTTGTAGAGGGCCAGCTCCGTGACGACGAGTTCCGCGCGGTTTCCCGCGAGGGTCGCCACACAGTCGCCCTTGCGCAGGCCGAGGTCGCGCAGCGCGGTGGCGAGCCGGTCGCTGTGCTCGTCGAGGGCCGCGTAGCCGAGCCGGATCTCCCCGCAGACCAGGGCTTCGGCTTCGGGCTGGTGGCGGGCTGTCCTGCGTACGTACCGTCCGAGGTTCATCGCGCTCCATGCACAGTTCTCAACGATCAGTTCCTGAACAAGTTGTTCAGAAACTATCTTGGTGTACGAGAACGTAAATGCAGCGTTAGTGTCAGGTCAACGGTTCGCACGAAGAGGAAATGATCCGGCCATGAAGCCCGCAGCCCCCAAGCCCGCCGAGGACCGCCGCGTCCGCCGCACCCGTCACGCACTGCGCTCGGCCCTCGTCGGCCTGGTCCTGGAGCAGGGATTCCACGCGATCACCGTGGAGGAGCTCACCGAGCGGGCCGATGTCGCCCGCGCCACCTTCTACGCCCACTACCGCGACAAGGAGGACCTGCTCGTGGACGTCGTCCGGGACCTCGCCGCGGACAGGGAACGGCTGCTGCCGGCCGTCGAACAGGCCCAGGCCCAGGGCTTCACCGGCCTTCCCGTGCTCTACATCTTCCAGCACGCGGAGCAGGAGAAGCCCGTCTACCGGGTCATCCTGCGGGGCGAGGGCGACGGCCGGGCGCTGCGGGAGTTCACCGAGATCACCTGCGACCGGGTCGAGCGGCTGTTCCGCGAGCGCGCCCAGGAGCTCGGCGTCACCCCGCGCATCCCGTTCGACGTCATCGCGCGGGCCTGGACGGGCGAGCTGCTCGGTCTGCTGACCTGGTGGGTGGAGAACGACACCGGGTACAGCGCGGCCGAGATCACCGGGCATCTGCGGGACCTGTCCGTGTACGGGCGGGTGTGGGCCTCGGGCCTCGCCCCCTCGGACGCACCGGGGGCCGTCGACACCACACCCTGATCACACCCCGCCCGCGCACACCGCCCACACTCCACACTTACTGAACAGTCCGTATGGTATCTATCGGTACTTCAACCGATAGTCAGGAGTGAGCGCATGACGCAGCCGGTGGAGATGTCCTCGTTGGCGGACCTCGTCTGGGCACGGGGTTTCACGGATCCGGCGTGGGTGCGCCGGCACAGCACCGCGGGCCGCGAGACGGTGCCAAGCCGCCGCGTGTGGCGCGGCCAGGACCGGCCACGCGAACTGCCGCTGGCGGAGCGGGACTCGGGCATCGACAGCCTCCGGCTCACCACCCGCGACGGCCGCACGGTCCCGCTGCCCGAGGTGTTCGCCGCGGCGCAGACGGACGCCTTCCTCGTCCTCCACCGGGGAACCCTCGTCCAGGAGACCTATCTGCACGGCTACGAGTCCCACGTCCCGCACTTCAACGCGTCGGCGGCGAAGTCGTACATCGGCCTGCTGACGGCGATACTCGAACACCAGGGACTGCTCGACCGGTCGGCCCGGGTCTCCTCGTACGTACCCGAACTGGCCCCAACGGCCTTCGGCGAGGCCGAAGTCGGCCACCTGCTCCACATGGGCACGCAGATGAGTTACGCGGGCCGCCCCTACGACAAGGCCCTGGAGGCCCAGCGCTACGCCGCCATCCTCGCCCCGCAACTGCGCCCGTACGGCTACACCGGCCCGGCCACCATCCGCGAACACCTCGCCACCGCACGGGCGACCGCCGCCCCGGGCACCGGATTCCGTTACGAGAACGGCAACGTGGAGGCGCTCGCCCACGTCCTGCGCCGTGTCACCGGGACGACCGTATCGGCGCTGCTGTCCGAACTCCTCTGGTCCCGCATCGGGGCGGAGGAGGACGCCTACTACATCCTGGACTCCGAGGGCGCCGAGTCCGCCTGCGGCGGCTTCAGCGCGACCGCACGGGACGTGGCCAGGCTCGGCGAGATGATCCGCTGCGGCGGTACGGCCGGCGGCCGGCAGGTGGTGCCGGAATCGGTGACCGCCGCCATCACCGCGCCCGCTCCCGAGTACGCCCGGCGCGTCCGTTTCCCCACCGCGCCCGCGAGCACGCCCGCCACACTCTCGTACCACGACCTGTGGTGGATCCCGAACGACCCCTACGGCTCCTTCATGGCCAGCGGCATCCACGGGCAGCGCCTGTTCGTCTCCCCCGGACTCGACCTCGTCGTCGTGCACTTCGGCTCCCAGGTCATGTCACCGGCGGTGCCGCAGGTCCCGCTGATCGAGGCGTTCCAGCTGGTGGGCACCCACCTCAACGGCTGAGAGCGGCCGCGTAGCCGGGGTGCACCGGGCATCCCGGCTACCAGGGCGAGATCGGCTGCACCCCCACCCGGCGGCCCTCGTCGTCGAGGAGATGACCCATCCGTTTGACCGTGTGCAGGCCCACGATGCGGTCGGTCACCGTGAGGGTGGGCAGCCGGGCGCACAGGGCGGTCTCGCGCCGCTGGATGTCACCGAGGTCGTGCACCCAGAGCGTGACGAAGATGTTCGCCGGCCCGGTCACCGCCGCGACCAGGCGGCATTCGGGCAGGGCCGCGAGGGTGCGGTGGGTGGTGCCGATGTCCCGCGCGGGCACCTGCCCGAGCAGCGAGACCGGCACCGGATGCCCGGCCAGCGCGGAGGCGATGTCGCAGCGGAAGGTCAGGACCGACGAATCCGTGAGGCGGCGCAGCCTGCGGCGGACGGTGGCCGGGCTGGTCGCCGTGCGCTCGGCCAGTTCGGCCAGCCCGAGCCGGCCGTCCCGGACCAGCTCGCGCAGCAGGGCCCGGTCGACGGCGTCGAGCGGGACCGTACCCGCGGGCTCCCCCCGCGCGGCCGACGGACTGCCGAGCGCCGTCAGCTGCGCGGGGGCCAGCGAGCGCAGCCGCCAGCGGCTGCCCTCGACGTAGAGCGACGTGGTGAACAGGCAGGTCACCGAGACGATGCCCGGCATCCGGTCCAACTTCTCGCCGAGGAACCGGGTGAGCGCCGTCAGATCCGGGGCGAGCACATCGAGGAGCAGGTCGGCGGAGCCGTGCCCGGTCAGCTCGATCGTCACGGCCTCCGGGAGCGCGCTCAGCTCCGCCATCAGCCGGGTCCGGTCCCCGGGAAGGCAGCGCAGCAGGACGAAGGCCGAGCAGCGGTTACGGGAGAACTCCCGGCCGGGCGCCGCGTACACCCAGGCCAGCCCCTCCCCCGTCAGCCGCTCCCAGCGCCGCGCCAGCGTGCCCGCGGTCACCCCGAGCAGCGGCGCAAGCTCCGACCACGAGGCCCTGGGGCGCAGCTGGAGGGCGTTCGCCAGGGCGAGGTCGAGTTCGCTGGCGGTGACCGTTTCTCGCATCACAAGCCCTCCGCACGGACGAATCAATGAATATTCGAGGACGTTTGCGTCCCCGCCCGCACAGTAGCCACCACATTCGGTTCCGGCCACCAAAGTTCCCCGGGCCCCCAGTGATCCAGAGGTGAAGCTGTGCACACACGCATATCTGGAACGGAACGCGGACCCGGAGCGCTCAGTTCCGGACCCGGCATGCTCGGGACGATGGCGGTCGTGATCCTGCTGGGCGGCATCGTCCAGGGCTATCTGACCCCGTTGCTGCCCGAGGTCGGCCTCAGTCTGCACATCAGCACCGTGGGACAGAACAACATCTATCTGCTGTCCCAGGTGGCCTTCGCGGTGATGACACCGCTGCTCTCCCGCCTCGGTGACCTGTACGGGCACCGCAGACTCCTGCGGGTGTGCGTCGCGATGGTGGCGGGCGGCTCGCTGCTGATCGCCGTGCGGCCGACCGCCCTGACGCTGGCCGTCGGCGTCGTCCTGCAGGGCGCGCTCGTCGGCTTCTTCCCGCTGCTCGTGGGCATCCTGCGCTCCCGGGCGCCCGAGCGGAACCGCACCGGGATCTCCCTCCTCGTCGGGGTCCTGCTCCTGTCGATCGGCGTCGGCGGCCTGGTGGCGGGCTCGCTCAGCGAGCGGCACGCGGAGGCCGGGCTGTGGACGGCCGTCCCGGTCGCCGTACTCGCCGTGGTCGCGGCCATCGCCCTGCCCGCCAGCGACGCACCGCGCGGCGGCCGCTTCCACTACGGGGCCGCGGTGCTGCTCACCGCGGGCCTGGTGGCGCTCGTCCTGGTGCTCGCGCAGGGCGGCACCTGGGGCTGGGGGGCGCCGCGTACGCTCGCGCTCGCCGTCGGGGCGGTCGTCGTCCTGGCGGTCTGGGTGGCGGTCGAGCGGCGCTCGGCGCACCCGCTGGTCAGCGTACGGATGCTGAGCAACCCGCGCCTCGCGGTGGTCAGCGGCTTCACCTTCTGCGCCTCCTTCGGCACCATCGGCTTCCTCGGCGCCAACGCCCTCTTCCTGGGCGCATCGCGGGCGGAGACCGGTTACGGCATGGACCTGGGGCCGCAGGCCATCGCCACGATCTCGCTCGCCATGGTGACCGCCGGATTCGCCGGATCCGCCCTCACCCCGCGCCTCACCCGCAGGCTCGGAGACCGCGCCGTACTCGCGTCAGGCGGCGCCCTCATCGCCCTGGGCTTCCTGGGGATGGCCGTCTTCCACCGCACCCTCCCCCAGTACGTCGTCTGCGCCCTGGTGGTGGGGCTCGCCACCGGGCTCTTCGAGTCGATCTCGCGGACCCTGTCGGCCGAGGCCGTCGCGGAGCAGGAGACGGCGCTCGCGGTCGGCCTCAACGAACTGGCCCTGTCCCTCGGCGCGGCCATCGGCGCCGCCGTGATCGCCGCGTTCTTCGAGGCCCACGTCACACCGGGCACCTCGCACGTCGCCGAGTCCGGCTACCTGTGGGGCTGGGGCGCGTGCGCGGCGGTGGCCGTCGCCGGTACGGCCCTGGCGCTGCGCTACCGCGGTTCGCGCGGGACGGACGCCACCCATGATCAGCACCTGACACAGAGCGGAGAGCTCGCATGACGGACACCCCGAACGCCTCGGACATCTCAGAGGCCCCGGACACCTCGAAGACCCCGGACGCCCCGGACGCCCCGAAGACCCGCAGGGCCGTCGCCGATGCGGTCGGCTCCTGGAGCGATCAGCTCGTGGGCCTCAGCCACGCCCTGCACGACGAACCCGAGACGGCCCTCCAGGAACACCGCGCGGCCGCCAGGATCGGTGACCTGCTCGAAACGGCGGGCTTCACCGTCACCCGGGGGGTCGCGGACCTCCCCACGGCGCTCGTCGCCACCCATGGAACCGGGGAACTCGTCATCGGGTTCTGCGCCGAGTACGACGCCCTGCCCGGCATCGGCCACGCCTGCGGGCACAACGTCAACGGGGCGGCGGCCGTCGGCGCCGCCCTCGGCCTCGCCGCCGTGGCGGACGAACTCGGCCTCACGGTCAAGCTGATCGGCACACCGGCCGAGGAGGACATCGGCGGGAAGGTCCTCCTCCTCGACGCCGGGGTCTTCGACGACGTGGCCGCGGCGATGATGGTGCACGCCGCACCCGACGACACGGTCGGCGCCTCGTCACTGGCCGTCGGGGCCTGGGACGTCACCTACCGCGGCAAGCCCTCGCACGCCGCGATGGCCCCCTGGGAAGGGATCAACGCACTCGACGCGATGACCGTCGCACACACCGCCATAGGGCTGCTGCGCCAGCAACTGCCTCCGGGTGTGGTGGTGCACGGCATCGTCACCGACGGCGGCCAGGCCGTGAACATCATCCCCGCCCGCACCGGCGCACGCTGCGAGGTCAGGGCGCTGACCGTGGAACAGCTCGGCGCCGCGCACCAGCGGGTACGCGCCTGCTTCGAGGCCGGGGCGCTCGCCACCGGGGCCGAGCTGGAACTGGAGGCGCACGGGCGGGAGTTCCATGACCTGCGCCAGGACCCCGGCATGACGCGGGCGTATGTGGAGGCGCTCGGCGAACTGGGCCGCACGGCGACGCCGCTGCACGGCGAGTCGATGGCGTCGACCGACATGGGCAACGTCTCGCAGTACGTCCCCACGATCCACCCGACCATCGGCTACGAGACGGGCGGCGCCAGGCAGCACACCCCCGAGTTCACCGCGTACGGCAAGAGCGGCGGCGCCGACCGCGCGGTCCTCGACGGTGCCACCGCGCTGGCCCTGACGGGCGCCGCGCTGGCGGCCGCACCGGAACAGCGGAGCCGGCTGCTCGACGGGGTACGGGAGCGGCGCGGCAGGTGACCTGGGCCGCGGCAGGGGGCGTGTGCCCTGCCGCGCGGGCGGCACCGGCGTACGGCTAGGGTGATCGGCCGATGGGACCACACACGCCCGGGAGGAGCACAAGTGCGGGCTGAACCCCTGCCGATACGTGTACCGGTCGGGCGGGAGTCCGGACGCTGGACCAGCCGCACGGCGCAGCGCCGGGTCCTGGTGGTGGTCCACAACGCCACATCCGCCGGGCGTCTGCTGGATGTACTGGCACTGTTCCATGACGACTTCCGCGTCCAGCTGCTCGTCACCTCGACGGGATCCTCCGCCTTCCAGGGCGGAATCGACGAGCTCTTCGACGGCTTGGCTCTCCCCGTGCTGCCGTGGGAGCAGGCACTCTCCACGCCGGTCGATCTCGCGGTCTCGGCGAGTTTCGGCGGTCAACTCGCTTTGATTCAGGGGAAATTGACCATTATTTCCCATGGAGTGGGATACACTAAGAAGCTCGCGGAGCCGGGAGCCGGGAGCCGGGAGCCGGGAGCCGGGAGCCGGGAGCCGGGAGCCGGGAGCCGGGAGCCGGGAGCCGGGAGCCGGGAGCCGGGAGCCGGGAGCCGGGAGCCGGGAGCCGGGAGCCGGGAGCCGGGAGCCGGGAGCCGACGTTCGGTCTGTCGCCCGAGTGGCTGCTCGCGGACGGCAAACCGTTCATGGACGGCCTCGTGCTCTCCCATCCGGAACAGCTGGAGCGGCTGTGCCGTGTCTGCCCCGAGGCCGTGGACATCTCCGTGCTCGCCGGCGACCCGTGCTTCGACCGCATGCTCGCCGCGCGCCCGTACCGCGACCGTTTCCGGCGGGCCCTGGGCGTACGGCGGGGCCAACGGCTCGTCGTACTGAACTCCACATGGAACCCGGAAGGCTTCTTCGGCAACGGCGGCAGTGACACTGACACTGGCACTGGCACTGGCACTGGCGACAGCGATGACAGCGGCGGCGGTCACGACGTCCTGCCGGGTCTTCTCCCGCGGCTCACCGCCGAGTTGCCCGCCGACGACTACCGGCTGGCCGCCGTCCTGCACCCCAACATCTGGTACGGACACGGACCCGGCCAGGTCCGCGCCTGGCTGGACCGGGCCCGCCGCAGTGGGCTGACCCTCATCGACCCCGCACACGCCTGGCGGCAGGCACTCCTCGCGGCCGACGCCGTGATCGGCGACTTCGGTGCCGTCTCCTACTACGCCTCGGCTCTCGGTGTCCCGGTGCTGCTGGCGGCCGCCGGGCAGGAGCGGCTGGACCCCGAGACACCGCTCGCCGCGTTCGTCCGGGACGCCCCACGGCTCGATCCGCACGGCCCACTGCGCCCCCAGGTCGAACGACTGCTGTCCGGCCACCGCCCGGCCGCCGACCCCGCCGAGTTCGTCACCTCGGCTCCCGGCGCGTCCGCGGCGCTCCTGCGGCGCCATTTCTACGCGCTGATGGACCTTCCCGAGCCCGCCGCCCCGGCCCTCCTCGAACCGCTGCCCCTGCCTCCGTACGAGCCACCGCACCGGACGGCTCCGCTGCGGGTGCTGACCCGCGTCAGCGGCACGGACATCGTGGTCGAGCGGTCCACCGAGCTTCCCTACGACGCGGAAGGCGACGTCCACCTCGCGGTGCACGAGGACACCAGGGACCCGGGCGACCTGGCACTGGCCGACGTGATCGTGCGCGCCGGATCCGCGGACGATCCGCGGCTGGGCGGGCCCGGGGTGTGGACCGCCGAGGTCCTCGGCCGGCATCCGCACTGTGCGGTCGCCGCGTACGTCGGCGGACCGGACGACTGCACCGTACGCAGCCGTCGGCACGGCCTGTTCCGGCTGTCCGCGGGCCCGGACGCGGACGCCGACCCCGCGGCGTACGCCTCGTCACTGCACGCCTGGCTGGCCGACGGACGGAGCGTGCCGCCCGGCGGCATCACGCTCCGGATCCACACGGCCGGAGGCGTGCACCCGGTGACCGTCGCGGAAGCCTGACAGGACCGGACACCGCCGGGTCGGGCGCGGCCCTGAGCGAAGGCGAGAAGGCCCAGGCCGGCCGATCTACGGGAGAAGGGCCGGAAAGGTCTTCCCTCCTTGACGCAGCTGCTCCCGCAAGTGGTTGCCGTCCGCTGCAGGTGATGCTCCGTAGAGGTGGCGGTAGTCGCGGGTGAAGTGGGGGACGCTTCGGTAGCCGACGGCGAGGGCCGCCTGTGCTGCGGATTCCCCGAGGACGACCATGCGGTGGCGGGCCTCGCCGAGGCGAAGCCGCTTGAGGTACTGCAGGGGCGTCATGGAGGTCGCTTCCTTGAAGCGTCGGTACAGGGTCGGCCGGCTGGTGCGGACCTCGGCGGCGAGCACCCTCATCGACCACGGCTCGGCCATTCGGTCGGTCAGCAAGCTCACGGCACGGGGCACGATGGGGTCACCGTCGTCGAGTGCGGCGAGGACGCGGGGCGCTTGGTCGGTCTGCAGCAGGCGCAGCACGATCTCCCGGGAGATCATGGGGCCGAGGATGGGGATGTGTTCGGGCTCGTCGAGCAGGGCGAGCAGCCGCGTGAAGGCGTCGGCCAGGGCGGGTGACCACACGCCGAGCCTGTCCATCGGCGACGCAGGGTGAGCCTTGCGTGGCATCACGGCGGCGACTTCCGCGACGAGGGCCGAGTCGAGCTGCCACCGGGCCGCCAGGAAGCCTCGCCGCGGGTCGGTTTCGACGACGCTGGAGACGAGCGGGAGCTCGACCGGGGTGATGATGAACTTCTCCCGGCCCCAGACCTGGTCGTCATCGCCGACGATGGTGCGTTTGCCTCCCGCCAGAACCGTGGACAGGGACGGGGTGTAGTGCTGGTATCCGAGTCCGGTCGCAGCGGTGACGTGGCTGAGCCGGAGACCGAGCCGCTGCGCCCGTGCCCGGTCCGGGGCATGCCGCGACACGATCTCGGCCGCTCGATCGAGGCTCTGGGCAGTCGCGGGATCCATACCCCTATCCAAAACCCCGTCCCTGCCGGCCGCAGCGCCTGACACGATCCGGCAAGGGGTTGATCGTGTCAGGCAAGGTGCGAGGCGACACGAAGGCGGACGATCGAGGCATGGATACGAATGAACAGCTTCTGACCTCGCTGGCCGCCGACACCGCGCTTGCCGGGCGCACTGCACTGGTCACCGGGTCGTCGAGCGGCATCGGCGAGGCCATCGCCCGCGTCCTTGCCGCCTCGGGCGCCGAGGTCGTCGTCAGCGGCCGGGATGCCGGGCGAGCGCAGCGCGTCGTGGACACGATCGTCAAGGCCGGTGGGCGGGCCCACCCGCTCACCATGGACCTCGGCGCCGAGCCGGCCGGCATCCGGGCTTTCGCCGATCAGGCGCAGGACGCTCTCGGTGGAGCCGTCGACATCCTCGTCAACAACGCGGGCGTGTACCCGGGCGGGCGTACCGAGACGGTCACCGACGAGGAGATGCAGGCGCTGTGGGCGACCAATATCCGCGCCCCGCACGTCCTGGTCGCCGAGCTGGCCCCGCGCATGGCCGAGCGTGGGTTCGGCGTCATTGTGAACATCGGATCGTGGATGGCCCGGGTGGGCGTCCCCTACAAGGCGCTGTATCCGGCGACCAAGGCGGCGGTGGAACAGCTGACCCGGGCGTGGGCGGCTGAGTACGGCCCTCGTGGCGTCCGCGTGAACACCGTCGCGCCGGGAGCCACGGCCACGCGCGGCACCTCGGCCGGCGCGGACCAGATGGCCGAGCTGACGAAGGGCACCCCTGCGGGCTCCCCCGTACGTCCTGCCGACATCGCCTACGCGGTCCGCTTCCTCGCCTCCGACCAGGCGGCGTTCGTCCACGGCGCGGCCCTCGATGTCGACGGCGGTATCGCAGCCACCCGCCTGCGCTGACCGGAGCCGAAGCCGGATGCGGCTTCCCGACTCTTCTTCACGGAAGGTGTTCTCACCCGTGCGTTCCACCACCGGCTGGGCCGTTCACAAGCCCGGCGGCCCCCTCGCCCCCTGGCCCTTCACACGCCGCGACCTGCGCGACGACGACGTCGCCGTGCGGATCCACTACTGCGGTGTGTGCGGCTCGGACCTGCACGCCGTACGCCACGCAGACCCGCGGGGCACCCCGCTGGTCACCGGCCACGAGATGACCGGCACCGTCGCCGCGGTCGGGCCGGCCGTCACGCGCCTGAGGCCCGGCGACCAGGTCGCCATCGGCAATGTGGTCGACTCCTGCGGAACCTGCCCCGCCTGCACCCAGGGCCGGGAGAACTGGTGCTTCGACTTCCCGACCGTCACCTACGGCGGCCGGGACCGCGTCGACCACACCCTCACCCAGGGCGGATTCTCCGGCGAGTACGTCGCCCGCGACAGGTTCGTCCACGCCCTGCCCGCCGGCCTGGACCCGGCGGCGGCCGCACCTTTGCTCTGCGCCGGCGTCACCGTCTACGCACCGCTGCGGCGCTGGGCGGCGGGCCCCGGCACAACGGTCGGCGTCGTCGGCATCGGCGGCCTCGGCCACCTGGGCATCAAGTACGCCCACGCCATGGGCGCCCATGTGGTCGCCCTGACCACCTCGCCGGGTAAGGCCGACGAGGCTCGCGAACTCGGCGCGGCCGAGGCCATCGTGACCACCGACCCGGCGGCCATGGCAGCAGCGAAATGGCGCTTCGACCTGATCCTGGACACCGTCGGCGTCCCCCATCGCCTGGACCCGTACCTGCAAGCACTCAAGCTCGACGGCACCCTGGTCACGGTCGGCGCCCCGTCACAGGACTGGCAGATCGATCCCTTCAGCCTCCGCTACGGCGAAAAGGTCCTGACCGGCAGCGGGGGAAACGGCACCCGCATGGTCCGGGACATGCTCGCCTTCAGCGCCTCACACCACATCACCGCCGACATCGAACTGCTCCCCGCAACCGGGATCAACACAGCACTCGACCGCCTGGAACGCAACGATGTGCGCTACCGCTTCGTCCTCGACATGACCCAGTAGTGCCCCGAGCAACGCTGAACGCACCGACGCCCTGGCGGATTCCCTTCGCCTCTACGACTACCACCGCTGCCGTACCGCGCTTGATGGCCAGCCACCCGTCAGCCGCGTCAACAACGCTCGCTCCAGGTCAATACACACCTCAATACACACCTACCGGCCACCCTCGCAGCGCAGCCGCAGCCCCGCGAGATACCGCAGATGCGGAGCGGCCGCCGGGGTGAGCAGCGCCTCCGCCTCGCTGACCTTCGTCAGCGCCTCGGCGTTCTCGCCCGCGTCGTGGAGGGTGTCGGCCAGGTCGGTGAGGGCACGTGCCCGGTTGTAGTTCTCGCCCTGCTGCTCGAAGAAGCGGGCCGCGGACTCCAGGAGGCGCTGTGATTCCGCGAAGCGGCCCAGGCCCCGCAGCGCTCGGCCCTGATGCCGCTCGGCCAGTGCGAGGGCGCGTGCCACATCCCGCTCGCCCTCCTGCCCCGGGGTGATCCGCCGGTAGATGCCCTCGGCCTCGGTGAACCGCTCGTACGCGGCCTCCCACCGCAGCTGATACAGGCTCAGCAGGCCCAGCAACTCGACGGACGACGCCTCGCCCCGTACGTGCCCCGCCGCCCGCTCGCACTCGACGGCCGCACGCGCCGACCGCCCGGCTTCCTCCCCCTGCTTCAGCTCACCCAGGCAGTGGGCGAGCTGGAAGTGGATCCCCGCCGCTGTCCGTGAACGCGGCTGGTGCTCGTCGGCGCACCGGGCGGCCGCACGCAGCGCGGGCAGCACCTCGTCCCAGTAGCCGGCCTTGAGCTGGAGTGGCCACAGGGCGCGGGCCAGCCGCAGCGCCGTCGTGATGTGCTGGTGCTCCTCCGCGACGGACACCGCGCGGACCAGATTGCCCACCTCCACGGCCAGCACCGCCACGCCCTGTGCCTCGTCGCGGTACGTCTCCCCGGCATCCGGCGCGGGCTCGGTGCGCCAGCTCTGCGGCAGAGCGGCATGGGCGGCGTGCAGGGCGCGGTTGAGCAGGGCGTCGAGGGCGCGCTCCACGGCGGCGGAGCATTCGGCGACACCGTGCTCGGGGCCCGCCGTTTCGGCCAGATAACGCCCTACTTCGGGGCGGAAGCGGTAGCGGCCGTCGGCCACGAGGTCCAGCAGCTGGACCTCCACCGCGTCTTCGAGCATCCGGGCCGCCTCCTGGGGCCCGACGTCGGCGGCCGCCGCGGCGAGGGACGCGTCGATGGCGGGCCAGCCGCCCAGCGCCGTCAGCCTGACCAGCCGCGCCGTCTCCGGCCCGAGGCGGTCACAGGCGCGCCGGGCGGCGTCGCGCACCGGATGGCGGGCCGACGGCCCGGCGGCCCGCTGCCGCGCACCGGTCTCCTCGGCCAGCAGGCTCATCGCCTCGGCCTTCAGCGCGTAGGCGTTGCCCGCGCAGTGTTCCAGCACCCCGGGCATCCGGGCCCTGGCCCGGGCGATCTCCTGCCGCCCGGCCACCTTGCGCATCATCTGCACCGCGTACCGGTCGGTCAGGGCGGGGACGGCGATCCGTTCGGCCTCCAGCGCGAAGGGCCGGCCGGACACCACCACCAGCAGGAAGACATCGGGGGTGGCCGGGACGAGGGTGCGGACCTGGGCGACGGACGACGCGTGGTCGACCACCACCAGGGCTCTGCGGCCCGCGGTGAGCTGCCGGTAGAGCTGCTCGCGTCCGGGCGCGGTCGTCGGCATCCGGTCCGGCGTGACACCCATCTGCCGGAGCAGACGCAGCAGCACAGTGGCCGGATCCGGACCATGACCGCCGGACGCGTCCCGCAGGTCGACGTAGAACTGCCCGTCGGGGAACCGGGTGTCGAGCTCGGAGCCCAGGCGCAGGGCGACCTCGGTGGTACCGATCCCGGGCGGCCCATGGAGCAGTGCGACCCGCGGCCGCCCGTCAGCGGGGCGGGTCGCCTCCCGCTTCAGCTTCTTGAGCACCTTCTGGCGGTCGGTGAAATACCGTGTCGCGGAGGGCAGTTCACGTGCGCGGGCCAGTTCCGTGGCCTGTTCGGGGAGGCTGCGGACGAGCCGCGCCCACTCGTCGGCCAGCTGCGGGTCGCCGCTCAGCCGTGCGTGCACCTGGCCCGCCAGTGACCGCCACTCGTCCGGCCCCGACGGCAGTGACGCCTCCCTGCCGAGCGTTCTCCTCGCCAGTGCGCCGGTCGTCAGGAGGAGCTGCTTGCCCATCTCCCCCGCGGCCCCGTTACCCGCCGCGCTGAGAAACGCGGTCAGCGCGCTCAGCGCCACAACCTCCAGCACGTCGGGCCCCTCCCCTGGTCACCGAACCGACTTTGCCGGACTTTACGCCGCGAACGGAGCTCCGGGAAACATTTGAAGCCACGTCAACTCCGCTTGAAGAGGAGGGCGTCGGGAACGGCCGATGAGGCGGCCACGGCACCGATGTCACACATCGGGCCCGCCGGCCGGTCTTCCTGGCGATGGCACCCCACAACGGCATCCCCCGAGGGAGCGCCCGGCAACGCCATCCCGTACGCAAGGGAGACATCATGTTCGCCGCCTACCTCACGGTCACCGTCCTGGGCGCGGTCTTCAACGGCGCCGCCGCCGTCACCTATCTGATCGGCCACGAATACCCCAAGGCCCAGGCCGACATGAAGGGGGTGCCACGGAAGTGGGTACCGGTCCTCGGCCTGCTGCTGGCAGCGGGCACCGCCGGGCTGCTGGCCGGACTCGCGGTCCCGCTGCTGGGAACCCTCGCCGCGGCCGGCCTGGTGCTGTACTTCATCGGCGCGATCGTCGCCCATCTGCGGGTGGGCTCCCGCAACATCGTGGGCGGGATCATGTTCCTCGTCACCGCGGTGGCCGTCCTGGCCCTGGGCCGGATCTACCACGGCCACTGGTGGTCCGCGGGGCCGTGACCTCCAAACTGTGAAGATCCACTCCGGGGGTGGCGGGTTTCCTGACCATGCCTTGCGGGCGTCACCCGATCCGGATTAGCTACCTGCGCCATGAACCTTTTCAACCGCAGCCCCTCAGCCCGACGCGGGGCGGCGGAGTACGCCGCTCCGGCTGCTCCCGCCGGCCCGGCCCTGCCGGATCCCGCCATGGCGGGTCTCACCGGAGAGTGGATCATCGATCCCGCACACAGCAGAATCGGCTTCTCCGTGCGGCACGCCATGGTGACGACCGTGCGCGGCGCCTTCACCGAGTACGAGAGCCGTCTCTACTTCGACGGCCGCAACCCCGCCCGCTCCCAGGCCGAGATCGTCCTGTCCACCGCCGGTGTCGACACCGGCGTGGAGCAGCGCGACGCCCACCTGGTGGGGCGGGACTTCCTGAACGCCGCGGAGTACCCGCGGATGACCTTCCGCAGCACCGCCGTGCAGATGGCGGGCGACGACGTCTTCCGCATGATCGGTGACCTCACCATCAAGGACACCACCCGCCCCGTGGTCCTGGAACTCACCTACATCGGTTACGTCACCGACCCGTTCGGTTACGAGCGGGTCGGCTTCGACGGCACCACCACCATCAACCGCTCCGACTGGGGGCTGACCTACAACGCCAGGCTGGCCGAAGGCGGAGCCATGGTGAGCGAGAAGGTCCGCCTCCAGTTCGACATCGCCGCTATCCGCACCACCCCCGCCGGATGAGGACGAGCCGGGGCCGGGTCCTGTAGGCGGCCACCGCTACAGGCGGGCTCCCCGGCCCCGGGCCCGGCGGCCGGATCGCCCGCCGGGCCGGATCGCGCGGCCGGGCCGGATCGCGGGGCCGGGTCAGACCGCGGGCGCCGGGTAGGTCGGGTACTCCACCCCGGAGACGTACTGGACGACGCGGATGACCTGGCACGAGTAGCCGAACTCGTTGTCGTACCACAGGTAGAGGATCGCGTTGTCGCCGTCGACCTTGGTGGCTCCGGCGTCGACGATCGACGCATGGCGCGAGCCGATGAAGTCGCTGGAGACGGCGTCCGGGGCGCTCGTGAAGTCGATCTGGCGCTTGAGCGGCGAGGACAGCGACACATTGCGGAGGTAGTCGAGGACCTCGTCGCGGGTGGCCTCACGCCCGAGCCGCAGACTGAGGATCGCGATGGAGACGTCCGGCACCGGGACACGGACCGAGCTGCCGGTGATCGTGGCCTGGAGGTCGGGCAGCGCCTTGGCGACGGCGGAGGCGGCGCCGGTCTCGGTGATCACCATGTTGAGCGGCGCCGAGCGGCCGCGGCGGTCACCCACGTGGTAGTTGTCCAGCAGGTTCTGGTCGTTGGTGAACGAGTGGATGGTCTCCACGTGGCCGCGCAGGACGCCGTACTCGTCCGCCATGGCCTTCAGCGGCGGGACGATCGCGTTGGTGGTGCAGGAGGCGCAGGACAGGATCTGCTCGTCCGGCTTGATCATGTCGTGGTTCACACCGTGCACGACGTTGGGGACATCGCCCTTGCCCGGCGCGGTCAGGACGACCTTGGCGATGCCGGGCCGCAGGTGCTGCGAGAGCCCCTCGCGGTCGCGCCACTTACCGGTGTTGTCGATGAGGATGGCGTTCTTGATGCCGTACTCGGTGTAGTCCACCGAGGTCGGGGCGTCGGAGTAGATCACCTTGATCTCGTTGCCGTTGGCGATGATCGTGTTATTCGCCTCGTCAACGGTGATCGTGCCCTGGAACTGGCCGTGAATGGAGTCACGGCGCAGCAGCGAGGCGCGCTTGACGATGTCCTTGGCGTCATCGGCCGAGCCCTTGCGGACGACGATGGCGCGCAGCCGCAGCCCGTTCCCGGAGCCGGCCTTCTCGATGAGCAGGCGGGCCACGAGGCGGCCGATGCGGCCGAAGCCGTAGAGGACGACGTCCCGCGGCTCCCGGCGCTCGATCTTGTTGTCGCCCGTGGCGCCGGCGACGGCCTCGGCGGTGAACTCCTCGGCCGACAGACCGCGGTCGTCGGTCTTGTACGCCTCGGCGAGCAGCCCGATGTCGATCTGGGAAGGCCCGAGATCGAGCGTGGTGAGAGCCCGCAGGAACGGCAGTGTCTCGGTGACCGACAGTTCCACGCCGGCTATCTGCCGGGCGAACCGGTGGGTCTTGAGGATGCTGACCACCGACTTGTTCACCAGGGAGCGGCTGTGGAGGAGGACCGTGACGTCCCGCTCCCTGTGCAGCTTCCCGATGACGGGGATCATCGACTCCGCGATCTCCTCGCGGGTCTTCCAATGGGTGAACGAGTCGTCATTGACAGTCACAGGTGCATCTTTCGAGCTAGGCAGTGCTCATATGGTAACGGGGCCGGTTCTACGGTGACGACGGGGCCCGGCCCGGCCCGCGGGGCGCAGCGCACAAGGGCAGGCCGGACGGGCCGGCCGAGGCGTCCCGGTCAGCAGGGCCCGGTCAGGATGCCCTGGTCAGGACGGGCCGAGCGGCGGATACCGCAGCGGCCAGTCCGGGGCGTCGAACGCTCCTGTCGGGTCGCCGTCCAGTGGCGCCGACTGCCCCGCCCCGGTGACCGGCAGCCGGCTCCCGTCCCGTTCGGGTTCCCCGTGTTCGAGGAACCAGGTGTCCAGCCGCTGCCGCAGAGCCCCGATCCGCCCGGAGTGGGCCGGATCACCGGCCAGGTTGACGCGCTCGCCCGGGTCCGCGGCCAGGTCGTACAGCTCGTGCGGGCCGTACGGATAGCGGTGGACGTACTTCCAGTCCGTGGTCCGGATCATGCGGACCGGCCCGTACTCGTCGTAGACCACCACGGGCCTGGACGGTGCGGGCCGCCCCTCCGGCTCGTCGCCGAGAAGCAGCCCCGCGAAGGAACTGCCTGGCCCCTGTTCGTACGGCTCGGGGTCCAGGCCCGCGCACTCCATGAGCGTGGCCGCGAAGTCGTAGGCCGACAGCAGTTCCTGGCGCACCTGGCCCGCGGTGATGCGGCCCGGCTGCGAGATGATCGCGGGGACCTTGACCGAGCTGTCGTACATGTTCTGCGGGAAGGTGCCGTTGCCCTTGCCCCAGATGCCGTGGTGGCCGCAGTTGAACCCGTTGTCGCTGGAGAAGACGACGAGGGTGCTGTCGGTCAGCCCCTCTTCGGCCAGGGTATCGAGCACCCGGCCGATGCCGGTGTCCATGGCGGTGACCGAGGCGAAATAGCCGACGAGGGCCGCCCGCACATCGGGTTCGCCCCCGACGGGCACCCCGTCGGCCAGCGGCTGCCAGGGATGCGGCGCCTCCTGCGGACAGCTGTCGAAGGCGCAGTCCGCGTACAGACTCTCGATGTGCGGCGGGTGCTGGCCCTTCCAGGGCTTGTGCGGGGCGGTGAAGTGCAGGGAGAGATAGAAGGGGGAGTCGCTGCCGGCCTCGGCCCGTATCCAGCCCAGGGCGTCGTCGGCGAGCAGGTCGGTGAGGTAGCCGTCGGCCGGCTCCCGTACACCGTCGCGGTACATGGGGGCGTCGTGGTACGGGCTGCCGCCGCTTTCGTGGGAGTACCAGTGGGTGAAGCCCTGCCGGGGCCGGTCGTTCGCGCCGAGATGCCACTTGCCGGACAGCGCCAGACGGTATCCGGCCGCGGCGAAGTCGTCGGTGAACAGGCGCTGTCCGGCCAGGAAGTCGGTACCGCCTTCTCCCACATGGCCGCCGGAGAGCCAGTCGTGCACGCCGTGGCGGGACGGGATCTGCCCGGTGAACAGGCTGGCCCTGGCGGGCGAGCAGACCGGGGAGGTACAGAAGAAGTTCTCCAGGCGGGTGCCTCCGGCGGCGAGCGCGTCCAGCCGGGGGGTGATGATCTCCTCGTTGCCCGCACAGCCCAGCGCCCAGTGGGCCTGGTCGTCGCTGAGGATCACGAGAACATTCGGGTGCAGCGGATCACGGCTTGCCATGGTGGCCTCCAGAGTGCGCGGGGTGCACGCCGCCCGGTGCCTTCGGACACCCCTGCGGGTGCCTTGCCGGCCGTGTTCCTCGGCCGTCCGGGACGCCCCGGCGGTGTGCTGGTGGTAACGCGACCGAACCACGCACGATGCCGGTCATCGGGGCCAGTTGCAAGATCACCCAGAGGCACCCGGGGAGGCCCGGCTCGCACGACGGCGTCCCCCCGGAGCGCCGCCCCGGAGGACGGGCACGGCGCTGAGCCCCGGCGGGCGGGCCCGTACGGCCACGGACCCGCCCGCCGGGAACCTCACCAGGAGGACTTGGTCACTCCGGGCAGGAATCCGGCATGCGCCTGCTCCCTCATCCGCACCCGCGAGAGACCGAACTTGCGCAGGTGCCCGCGCGGTCGGCCGTCCACCCTGTCGCGGTTGCGGACCCGGGTCGCGCCGGCGTCCCTCGGCTGGCGGCGCAACTCGGCCAGAGCGGCGGCCCGTTCGGCGTCACCGGTGCCCGGCCTGCGGATGGTCTCCTTGAGTTCGGCCCGGCGGGCGGCGTAGCGCAGGACGGTCTCCTTGCGCTGTTCGTTCTTCGCGATCTTGCTCTTGCGGGCCATCAGACACGCCCCCCTCGTGCCCTGATACGTGCCACGGCGGCCTCGATGCCGATGGTGTCGACGGTCCTGATCGCCCTGGCACTGAGGACGAGCCGGACATGACGGCCCTCGCTCGGGAGCCAGTACCGCTTGCGCTGGATGTTCGGGTCGAACCGGCGCGGGGTGCGGCGGTGCGAATGGGAGATGTTGTTGCCGAAGCCCGGACGGGCGCCGGTCAGTTGGCAGTGCGCAGACATACGGAGGTCTGTCCTTCCCCGGGGCGAACCCCTATCGGAAATGAAAATCGTTGTCGTATGCTACCCGTATGGCACGCACCGAGATCCGCCCGATCGTCAGACTCCGCTCGACAGCAGGCACCGGCTGCACCTACGTGACCCGGAAGAACCGCCGCAACGACCCCGACCGCCTGACCCTGCGGAAGTACGACCCGGTCGTCCGCCGACACGTCGAGTTCCGTGAAGAACGGTGACCCCCCGGCCCTCCCCGGCACCCCCCGTGCCGTACGCCGGCGCCACCCCCGACACCACCCCGACAAGGAACGAACCGCTGTGAAATCCGACCCGCATTCCCGCCACCGCCACGGAGCCCGGTGATGGCCCCTCACCCCGCCGAGCTGCCGGTCGTCATCGTCGCCGGACTGCACGCCGAGGCACGCCGGCGGACCGTGAACCGGCTGCTGTTCGACGTACCCGGCAGCGTCGCCCTCCATCACGATCTGTCCACGGCCCCCTCCGGAACCGTGCTGCGCAGCGTCCGCGACACCGCGGACACCTGGTCACGCGGCGAGACGCCGCTGGTCAACGACTGTGCGTGCTGCGCCCTGCGGGAGGACCTGGTCCCCGAGCTGCGACGGCTGGCCGAGGACGGAACGACCCGCCTCGCGGTGGTCGAACTCTGGGACTCCGTCGAACCACGCGCCATGGCGGAACTGGTGGCCGCTCACGGCGAGGGCTTCCTGCGGGTGACCAATGTGATGGCGGCCGTGGACCCGTCCCTGCTGCTCGCCTGCCTCGGCAACGGGGACGACCTCGCGGAGGCGGGCCTGGCGGCAGCCGGGACGGACCGGCGGACCGTCGGCGACACCTTCGCCCGCCAGCTCGAATACCCGGCCGTGCACGTCCTGGTCGACCACGACGACGCGGACCCGGCCGACCTCGCCCTGCTGCGGCAGTTGCACCCGACGGCGCGCCGCGTCGCGCTCGACTCGCCGCAGCTCGCACGCCTGGCGTTCGCCGGCTTCGACGTGGGCGCCGCCGCCGCGGCGCAGCACCCGGCCTGCGCCCTGCTCCCCCAGGACGCGGACGAGGCAGGAGTCGCCACGCTGGTCTGGCACAGCAGACGCCCGTTCCACCCGGAGCGCCTGTACGACGCCCTGGAGGACCTCTGCTGCGCGGCGACCCGCAGCCGCGGCCGCTTCTGGCTCGCCGACCGGCCCGACACCCTCCTGTCCTGGGACGCGGCGGGCGGCGCCCTCTGCGTGGAGGGAACGGGGCCCTGGCTGGCCTCGCTGCCGGACGCGGCCTGGGACCTGGTACCGGCGGTCCGCAGGGCGGCCGCCGCACTCGACTGGCACCCCGAACACGGGGACCGCTGCCAGCACCTGGTCTTCACCTCACCCGGCCTCGACCGGGACCGGCTGACCTCCGTCCTGGCGTCGTGCCTGCTGACCGACCACGAGATGGAGGGCGGAGCCGAAGCCTGGAAGGACTTCCCGGCGGCCTTCGACGGCCTTCTCGACCCCGTCCACTGAACAGACCGTCCGGACCACCACATTCAGGGAACTCCCATGGCCGTACCCAAACGCACGATGTCGTCCCGGCTCCTCACCACCGTCAGGGCCGGGCTGTTCAAAGCACTGACCGCCACGGACAGGAGGCCCGACTGAAGAGCTGAACGTGCTGAAGAGCTGAGCACGATCAGGTTGATCCGCCGCCGGCCCGGCCCTCCCCCCTGGCCCCGGCGGACACGCGAAGGGCGGCCGAATCCCCTGTCACCGGCTTCGGCCGCCCCTGCGAGTGCCGGTCAGGTCACTTGGACAGGACGTCCTGGGTGAGGAAGAGCGGCATCGAGTCCTCCCACTGGCTGTCGGTCAGCATCTTCTTGTCGGAACCGTCCGCGTTCATGCTGAAGATCTGGCCGTACGGCTGGAAGGTGTCGTCGTACAGCGCGGCCTCCTCCTGGAAGCCGTACATACCGCTGCTGTAGAGAATGCGGCCGTCGTAGTTCCAGACGGCGTGCCCGTCGTTGGCACCGCTGCTCGTGAGGATCTTCAGGCCGCTGCCGTCGGGCTTGATGGTGCAGACGTCGAAGTTGGTCGGGCTCGTCTTGCGGGTGAAGAGGATGAGCTTGCCGTCCCAGGACCAGTCGGGCAGGTTGTCGGACTCGGTGGTGAGGACCGTCGTCGCGCCGGTGTCGAGGTCGAGGACGCGCAGGCCCATCTCCTGGCCCCACACGCGGTAGACGATCCGCTTGCCGTCCTGCGAACAGCTGGGGAAGCCGGAGTTGACCGTGCCGTCCGTGAGCACCTCGTGCGAGGAGCCGTCGCTGGGCACCCGCACGAGCACGGCACCACTCGTCGCACGGGTCTGGAACCAGCCGCCCACACCGAACACGATCCACTTGCCGTCGTGCGACCAGGCGGGCCGGAAGGCACCGGCCAGCCCCTGCGCCACCATCACCGGGTCGAGGCCCGCCGTGGAGCTGTCGAAGACGACCTTCTGGTCCGAACCGTCCGGGCGCATGGTGACGATCGAGGACGTGCCGACCTGCTTGTCCGTGATCGCGAGGCGCCCGTCCTTGGACAGCGCGGGGAAGACGTCGCAGAAGCGGTAGTCCCAGTCCGGGTCCCAGCTGTGGAGCGGCGCGTCGAGGGCGCGCGTCGTGTAGTCGAGCTTCTCGTAGATCACCGACGTCCCGTCCGGCGACCAGACCGGAGAGCGCAGCGTCCGCTTGACGGCCGGACGCGTATCGGAGACATAGGCCAGACCCTCGTCGGCGCCGCCCTTGACGAGGTAACCGATCTCCGTCGCGGTCACGTACTGGGGCGCCACCTTCAGGTTGGGGCCCGAGGTGTGCTCGACGCGGGCGCCGGTCGCCACGTCGACCGAGACGATCTGGGATTCCACGGTCCCGATGTCCTCCGGGCGGTGGGCGCCCCAGGTGCCTTCGACGGTGATCTCGTAGAAGACGATCCGGGAGCCGTCCGGCGACCACTTCGGCGAGCCGAGGCAGTACCCGTCCCGGGTCGCGACCTGGCGGAAGCCGGTGCCGTCCGGCCGTACCACGTAGATGCTCAGCTCCTGCGTGTGCTCCCAGCCGGTGCCGTTGCCGTGCCCGCGCCAGGCGGTGTTGCGGTCGCTGGAGAAGGCGATCCACCGGCCGTCCGGCGACCAGGAGGGCCGGAAGTGCCCGTCCGGGCTCGCGGGGTCACCGGCGAGTGCCGCCGTGCCGGTCAGGTCGGTCAGCTTCTCCGTGGCGAGGTCGAGCAGCCAGATCTGCGTCCTGTGGTCCCCGCTCGTGGAGACGAAGGCCGCCTTGGTGCCGTCGGGCGACGGCACGGCCCAGTCGTTCATCGCCGGGCCGGAAACCAGGGACTTGACGCCCGAGCCGTCCGTACCGGCCCGGTAGAGGCAGGAGTTGCCGTCGCCCGTCCGCTCCGACGTGAAGAACACCGAAGCGCCGTCGGCGGAGAAGGCCGCGTGGTAGTCGAACCCCGCGTTCTGCAGCAGCACGCGCTCGTTGGAGCCGTCGGCGTCGGCGAGGTACAGGGTGGACGAGGACGGACCGATTCGGTTCATCAGCATCACCCCCTTCTTGCCGGCGGCGGCCGCCGCCACGGCGAACGGCCTGGGCAGCAGCGCTGCGCCGGCGACGGCTGCCCCTGCGGTGAGGAACGCTCGACGCTTCATGTCAGGTGACATCGCTGTTCGGGTCCTTTCGTCGGCGACGGACGTACGACCGCCCGGGAGACCGCCCAGGACACCGCCCGGGAGATCCACCGCGCACCGGGTGAAGGGCAGTTGTGTGGGGGAGGAGGCTCTACCGGCTGCGGCTCAGCACGGTTCCCAGGAGGTGCCTCGGTTCGCGGGTCACATGCATCCGTCGCATGGATTGTCGAACAAGTTCGGCGTGACCGTAACACCAGGGGAATCCCCCCACAAGGGATCCCGCACAAACACGGTGCGCACATCGACACACAGTCACGGGCCGGTATTTTGTTGTCCGACAATCAAACGGGAGTTGAGGGCCGTAGCTCCTCAACTCCCGATGTGAAACAGGGTTGTTCGGTCCGGCGGAGTCACATGGTCAGAGGCGGGTGGGGCCCGCCGCGCCCCGCGAGGCACGGACCGCGACGCAGTCGGGATGGGGGACGGCCACGGAGGTGCCCGTGTCCGTGAGGCGCCCGGACCCCGGGTCCACCCGGAAGAGGTCGACCGTGCTGCTCGCCTCGTTCGCCACGAACAGCCAGCGCCCGCCGGGGTGCAGCGAGAAGCTCCACGGGGTGACGCCGCCGCAGGGCAGGCGCTGCGCCTCGGTGAGCAGGCCGGTGCCGGGGTCGGCCGAGAAGACGACCAGGGTGTTGTCACCGCGGTTGGAGGTGTAGACATGACGGCCGTCCCGGCTGATCGCCAGTTCGGCGCCGCTCGTGGCGCCGGTGTGGTCCGGCGCGTTGGTCGTCACGAGCCCGCGGGGCGTCAGGACGCCGGTCCTGGCATCCCATCCCAGGATCTGGATGTCGGCGGTGAGTTCATTGAGCAGATAGACCGTCCGCCCGCCCGGGTGGAACACCAGACGCCGCGGGCCCGACCCCGGAGCCGTCACCCAGGAGCCGCGGCCCGCGGGCGTTCGGGCGGACAGCCGGTGCGAGGCCCGGTCGTGGTCGCGGACGAACACCCGGTCGGCGCCGAAGTCCGCGACCAGCGCGAACCTGCGGCTCGGGTCGATGACCACATGGTGCGTATGCGGCCCGTCCTGACGCGGATTCGGCCCTGACCCGGTGTCCTGCACGCTGGAGGCCACGGCACCGAGCCCGCCGTCCCGCCCGGCCGGCACGGTCGCCGCGCAGCCGGTCGCGAAGTCGGCGACCAGCAGGGTGTCCGCGTCCGCGTTCAGCCCGATGTACGACAGGCCGCCGCTGCCGCCGGGGACCGCCTCCGTCGCGATCTCGCCGGTCCGGCTGAGGGCACCCGACGCGTCGTCGATACGGAAGGTACGGACGAGCCCGCCCTGTTCGCCGCCTGCGACGTACAGGACAGGGCGGTCCGGGTGCGCCGCGACCCAGTTCGAGCTGACCTCCGCCACGGCCCCGAGGGAGGCCATGGTGCCGTGGACGGGGTCGAACCGGACGGCATGCACCTGGTTCTGGCCCCAGGTGCCGATGTAGAGCAAGTCACCGTGCCGGTCCGGGGCGGTGGACGCGGCGGCGGTGGCGGCGGAGAGCAGTGGCAGGGCGGTCGCGGCCGACGCCGTGGCCGCCGCGAGCACCGCCCGGCGGGAGGGCCGCCCGGACGGCGGCGACCCCACTCCCCGGCCGGCGGACGGTGAGGTGCGCGGGAGTTCGTTCATCGGTGGGACTGTCCTTTCCCGTTGTGGGGGCCTGTGCGCCCGTCCTGCGGCGGCGCGGCTCAGCCCTTGGGCTGTGGGCGGCGGCGGGCCGCGAGGCCGAGCCGTTTCAGGGCGTACGAGTCCAGCGCGGTCAGCACACCGTTGAGGGCGAGCGTCAGCACGACGAGGACGATGAGACCGGCGAACTCGGCGGCCGCGTCGAGGTTCTGGGCCGCGGTGAACAGCTCGTGCCCCACGCCTTCGGACGAGGCGATGAACTCACCGCCGATCACACCGAGGATGGCCAGCGGACCGCCCGTCTTGAGCGCGGCGAAGAAGGGGGCGGCGAGCGTCGGAATCGTCACGTAGCCCAGGACGTGGTGCCTGCGCCCGCCCATCACCTGGACGACTTCGACGAGTTCGCGTTCACGCAGCCGCAGCCCGAGATAGATGTTGTAGAAGACCACGAAGGCGACACCGGTCATCGCGATGGTGATCTTCGACCAGGGGCCGATACCGAAGAACAGCAGGAAAAGCGGGGCGAGTGCGATCTTCGGGATGCCGTTGACGGCCGCGACGAGCGGTTCGAGCACCCGCCCCAGGAGCGGGAAGGAGCCCAGCACCAGGCCCATCACCGTCCCCGCGACGACGCCGAGACCGAAGCCCGCCAGCACCTCGGTTGCGGTGACCTTGATGTCGGTCCACCCGGAGGCCGAACCGAACATCTTGATGAGCGCGTCGTAGACGTCGGTGGGCTTGCTGACCGCGTACTCGGGTACGACGGGACCGCTCATCACCTGCCACAGGACGAGGGCGGCCACGATCACCAGGACGCGCAGGGCGATGACACTGGTCGTGCTCTGCCAGCCCGCGTACTTCTTCTTCGCGGGCCGCCCGGACGTGTCGGGCTCGGGCTTGGTCACTGCTTTGTCGGTGACGATCGCCATGGTCTGCTCCCTTCCGGTTGAGTTCGGACGTGTCACGGCAGGTACTTGTTGGTCCAGTCGCCGGACGACACGCTCGCGTCCGGCACGGCGCCGATGCCGTTCTTCACGAAGGCGACGGTCTTCTGCCATCCGGCGGCGTCCTGCGCGGCGCTCCGGGGCCAGTCCACCTGCTTGACCGCGGCGCTCAGTACGTCGTCGGGCACACCCGGCAGGGTCTTGCGCGCCGCGCCCAGGACGTTCTTGTCATCGGCTTGGTGCGTCCTGAGGTAGGCGGTGGCCTGCTGGACGGCGGTGGCGAACCCCTTCACCGTGGTGGGGTCGGACTTCGCGTAGCTCTGCTTCACGGCCACGACCTGGCCGTATCCGGCGTCCGCGTAGGACCACTGGGGGACCTTGAGCGGATCGGCCACCACAATGCCGTCGCCCTCGTGCTGGACCTGCAGCGGTATCGGCTCGGATGTGATGAACCAGTCGACCTCGCCCTTGGTGAGGGCGGCCTTGTCGGCTGCCGGGCTCGGCAGGGAGACCCACTTCAGGCCGTCCGGGGCGACGCCGTGCGCCTTGAGGAAGATGCCTGCCTCGGCCTTGGTGTTGGCGGAGCTGGCGCCCGCCGTCGAGCCGGCCAGCGCCTTGGCCACCTTGTCCGCCGGGCTGGTCGCGGTCAGGCCGTGTTTCTTCGCGAACCTGGTACTGACGACCACGCCGAGCGGGTTGCCTCCTCCGTTGGTGGCGACCGACAGCTCCGGCAGCCCCTTGGAGAGTCCTGCCAGATAGCTGGTCGGGCTGGAGTTGAGGAACTGCACCGAACCCGACTGCAGGGCCGATGTGCCCGTCGCGGCGGTCAGCGTCACGTACTTGATCTTGATGTTCTGCTTGGCGAAGTAGCCGTTCTCCTCCGCCAGGCGTATGGACAGGTCGAAGACATTGCCGCTCACTCCCACCGAGACGGTGGTCTTGCCGTCAGAACCGACCGACGGCGAGCCGTCGTTGCCGCAGGCGGTCATCAGCGGGGCGGCGAGCACCGCGGAGGCGGACAGTGCGATGAAGGGGCGGTTCCTGCGGTACTTCATGGGAACTCCTTTGTTCACCAGGGCTGTTGGGTGGAGAAGAATCGGATCCAGAAGTCGGTGTGCGCCCGGTCCGCGACCGGGACGGGTCCGAAGGCCGCGCCGATCTCCATGACGCTGCCGGCGTCCGCCGAGAAGGCGGGCCAGTGGGGCAGACCGGCGCCGTTGGGGTCACCGGTGGCGACGAAGTTGACCCAGTAGGCGGAGAGGGTCCGCGCGATCTCGTGGTCCGTCCCGGTCCACGCCCCGGTGCCGCCCGCCGGGTTGCCGAAGACGTAATCGATCTCGGAGCCGTGGGATGCGCGCCGGGGGCCCGCGTCGGCGGCCGTCGTGCGGTGGGTCCAGAAGTAGGTGTGCAGCCTGCCGGTGGCCCGGCGTGTCCAGTCGGTGCCCCACAGCCAGGTGGAGATACGGGAGTTGTCGCGTGCCGCACTGCTGCTCGCGCGGGCCGCCTCGTCGTCCGTGCGGGCCGGGTAGAGCCGCAGGAATTCCTCGGCGAGAGGCCCGAACTTCCGCCCGGCCGCCGCGATGTGCTGGTCGAGCGTCACGTTCACCGGAGGCGATCCGGGCCTGACCGTACGCCGCCCGGTGCGCAGGGCCGCAACCATGCTCTGCGGGACGGCCCCGCTCTCGTCGAGGTTGTTCCCGGTGAGGTAGTCGACGTCGTTCTGCAGGCCCTTGGTGTACGTCTCGTCGTAGCCTGCGGGGATCGCCCACCCGTCGACGACGGGACGGAACAGCGGCGGCCCCGACGCACCGCCGGTCTCGACGGCCGTGTCCAGCGGATGGTGCCCGTCGACCAGCTTGCGCCAGTGCAGGGACCGCAGCTCGCCGATGGTGCGCGCGCCGTGTTCCCGGGTGTACCGGTCCCCCGCGGCCTCGGCGTCGGCCGACAGACGGTAGGAGGTGGACAGATAGCGGAGTTCGGGATCGCGTGCGTATCTGGCATGGCTCTGCGCGATCGCACGGCGGAACAGCCCCTTCGCCTGCGGGGACAGCGCGAGGAAGTTGACCGCGCCGGCGCCCGCCGACTGGCCGGCGACGGTGACCCGGCCCGCGTCGCCGCCGAAGCGCGTGATGTTGTCGCGCACCCAGCGCAGGGCGGCGACGCAGTCGAGCAGCCCGTAGTTCCCGGACGCGCCGTGTTCCGACTCCTCGCTCAGCTCCGGTGTGGCGAGGAAACCGAAGGCGCCGAGACGGTAGTTGAAGGTGACGACGACGAGGCCCTGGTCCGCCAGCTTCTCGCCGTCGTAACGGGGATGTGCCCCCGTGCCCTCGCGGAAGCCGCCGCCGTAGATCCACACCAGGACCGGGCGGAGTTCGGCGGAGGAGGGCGCGCCCGTCCAGATGTTGAGGCTCAGGCAGTCCTCGCTCATCGGCACGTCGACGCCGGTCGCGGCCGCCTCCGTCGGCGCCTGGGGGCACATCGGGCCGAACCGGTCGGCCCTGCGGACCCCCTCCCAGCGCGGCGGCGGCTGCGGCGGCCGCCACCTCAGATCGCCGACGGGCGGGGCCGCGTAGGGGATGCCGCGGAAGACGGTGACGGAACGGTTCCGGCACGGTATGCCCTCGACGGGCCCTGCTTCCGTGTCCACGGTGTGACGCATGGGGTCCTTCCGGCCCCGGCGCCGTGTCAGGTGACCGGCGTCACCGGGGACTTGTCCAACAGCAGCGCCCTGCGGGCGGAGCCGACGTGATGGCGCATCGCCGCGAGGGCGGCGTCGGGGTTGCGGGTGACGATGGCGAGAAAGATGACCTGGTGTTCCTCCAGCGACCCGGTGCGCGGGTGCTGTGCGGAGAGATTGCGGTACTGGCGCATCACCAGGGGGTAGAGCAGCGTGTCGTAGGCGCGGGCGAGTGTCGTCTGGTGCGCGGCGTGCTTGATCTGCTGGTGGAAACGGCGGTTGCCCCGGGAGTAGGAGTCCTCGTCCCCGCGGGACCGCGCCTCCTCCATCTCCTGGAGGGTTCGGCGCATGTCCTCGATCTCCTCCTCGGTGGCCCGCTCCGCCGCCTTGCCCGCGAGGGCCGACTCCAGCGTTTCGCGGGCCTCCAGGATGTCCGCCGCCTCCTCCGGGGAGAAGCTCCTCGTCCGTACCCCGCGATTGACCTCGCTGGTGACGTAGCCCTCCTGCGTCAGCCGCACCAGAGCGCTGCGCATGGTACTGCGCGAGACGTTGAACATCCTGGTCAGGTCCGCCTCGGTCAACCGCGTGCCGGGTTCGATGCTCCCCGACAGCAGCAGTGCGCGAAGACCCTCGTACGCCTGGCTGTAGCGGGTGCCCGGCGCCTTCGCCCCCGGCTCCGCACCGATGCTGTCGCTGTCCACCTTGGCCGCCTTTGCCTTCTGTAGGGATGAGATCCGAGGCGGGAACCCTAGCCGACGGCATGTTCCATCAGCTCCCGTATCCGCCCAAAGACGGGTACAGACGCCGGGCCGTTCCCGCGAAGATCTCCTGCCGGTCCCGCTCCGGCAGCCCCGCGAGGACCTTCCGGGCGAGGCCGAGGAGTTCCGGCAGGGTCTGCTCGGCCGCCGGGCAGTTCGACCCCCAGGCGATCCGCTCCGCCCCGAACGCCCCGACGACCGGGTCGAGGAAGTCACCGGCGCGCTCTCCGGCGTCCAGCAGCCGTTCGAGATTGCGGTGGGTGAGCTTGAGGTGCAGGCCCGGGTGGGCCGCGAGTGCCGCGACCTCGGCGCCCGCGCGGGCGGGCGACGCTTCGATGTCGGGGTAGCCGATGTGATCGAGGAGCACCTGCACGCCGGGGAACCGCTCCAGGAGTTCCACCAGCTGCCCGGTGGCCGGCCCGAGCCGCATCTGGAGGCAGACCGGCAGACCGAGTTCCCCGGCCTGCTCCCAGAAGGGGAAGGTCTCCGGGGCGACGAACCACTCCCCCTGTGTGGGCACGGTACTGCCGCTGGTGAACAGCCGCACACCGGCCAGGCCGCCCTCGCCGACCGCGGCCCTGAGCTCGGCGGCAGCCTCCGGGCGCAGCGGGTCGACCGTGCCGACCGCGACGAAGCGCTCCGGCCGGTGCCGGCTGCTGTCGAGTACGTACGAGTTGTCGTAGCCGTAGTGCGTGGTGGCCTGGACCAGGACGGCCTGGCCGATGCCGGTCTCGTCCATGCGGCTGACCATGCCTTCGGCGGTCACCGGCCGGGTCGCGGCCCACTTCGACTGCTTGCCCCCGAGCGGGGCCTCGGGGTAGCCGGTCCGGTCTTCGGAGATGATGTGGCAGTGTGCGTCGACGATGTCCACGTGTGGTGCTCCTTTGCCTCGGGTGTGTTCTGTACGGGCCGGCTCAGGCGTCCGGGTAGTCGCCAGCGGCGAACAGCGAACGCAGACCGGCGGGGAAGTCCGCGTCGAGCAGGCCCTGGTCCTTGGCGAACCGCACCATCGCGTTGAGGCTGGGCTCGTTGGCCTTGATGCCGTACGGGACGGGGTCGCCACCGATGGCGCTCGCCTGACGGGACAGCCGGGGCACCGCCGACCACCCGGGCCGGGCCGCGAGGTGCCGGCGCTTGCTCTCCGCGAACGCGGCGTACAGCTTGGCCGGCAGGCCCGGGTCGCGCTCCACCAGCTCGGAGCGGACGGAGATCAGCGAGTGCAGGGGGTAGACGCCGGTCCGCAGGTAATGGTCGGCGGCGAGGGTGCCGGCCTCGGGGAAGAGCGGGTAGGGGCTGCCGTCGCTCCCGGGCTCCGGCTCGGCGGCCGCCGTCCAGCCGTCCTTGGGCGCGCCCGCCCGCCCCGTTCCGGCGTTGCCGGTCAGCGCGGCGTCGATCTCTCCTGCGTGCAGCAGCTCGCCCAGCGAGCGGCCGTCGGTGACGCGCTCGACATTGGCCGGGGCGCGGCCCTCGATGTGGTCGTCGTCGTCCACCACCCAGGTGATCTTGTCGATGTCCACCCCGTACTCGTCGCGCAGCACGCCACGCACCCATACGCCGGTGCTCACCGAGTAGGCGCGCACGCCGACCCGGCGTCCCTCCAGGTCGCGCGGCACACGGATGCCCGAGTCCTTGGCGCACTGCACATCGCCGTGGTGGAAGCGCCGGTTGAGGAACACCGGGACCGCGGTGAGGGGAATGCCCTCCTGGCGTGCCATCAGGTACGAGACCGGTGCCAGTTCGCACACGTCGAACTCCAGGTCCCTGATCATCCGCCGGTAGGCGCCGATGACCGGCTTGACCTCCACCGGCTCGACCAGATAACCGTCCAGCTCGACGTCACCGTCCAGCAGTGGCCGCGCGTGCGGGAACTCGCCGAGAACCACTGTGAGCTTGTCCATGCCCTGTCCTTTGCTGTGTCTGATTCTGATCCGGCCGGCCGTGCCGCGGTCTTCAGCCGCCGAGGCGGGCCGCCGGTACGCCGAGCGCCGCGCAGGTCCGCTCGACGAGTTCGTCGTAGTCCACGGCGCGCGGGATCACGTCCTGCTCCAGGGCGTAGGCGGCCGCCTTGGTGAACGCGGCGCGCAGCCCTTCGAACCCCACCGGGTGCCGGGCCACCGGCCCGCTCTCCTCCGTGGCGGTGAGCACCGCCCGCATCGCGTCGTACGCGGCGAGGACGGCGGCCGGGTGTTCCGCCGCGGCTGCCTCGGACACCCCGACCACATGGTTGACGGGGATGAACCCCTGGGCCTGCGACCACTGTTCGGCGACCTCATGGGCGTGGTCGACGGCGGTGCGGATGCGGTCGTCGGACGGCAGTTCGTTGCCCATGATCCCGAAGTCGACCCGGCCCTCCATGAAGTCCGCGGGCAGCTTGGCCCCCTTCGGTGCCCGCGTCACCCAGGACGGGTCGTCGGCGCCCCTGACGTGGTGGCCCTCGTACGTGGTCCAGGCCACCTTGCGCAGGTCGACGCCGTACTGCTCGGTGAGGAACCCGCGCACCCACACGCCGGTCGTCTGGCTCCAGGCGCGGACTCCGACGCTGTGCCCCTCCACATCGGCGACCGACAGCTTGCCGAGGGTCACCAGGGTCTGGTGCTGGTGGCGTCCGAGGGTGGTCACGGGCAGCAGAAGCACGGGCTTGCCGTGGGCGACGGCCTGCAGGACGGTCACGATGGCCAGTTCGCACAGGTCCACGTCCGACTCGTTCACAAAACCGCGGGACGCCCTGTGCACCGGCTTGACATCGACCCGCTCAGGGTCCGAACCCGCTTCGCCGGCGGCCGCCAGCGCGGCTGCCGCGAGATCGTCCCGGCCGAGCACCAACTTCATTTCTCTCTCCTCTGTGTCGCAGGACCTCAAGAACTCAGGGACTGGGGAAGCCCCAGGAACCGGCGGAGCCTCAGGGCTTCCGGCCGGGGTGTGCCGTACGCGGCCCGTGGTGCCGCTCGTGGTGCTGACGCAGCAGGTCGACGCCGAAGTCGTTGCCGTTGGGGGTGCGGACGATGGTGTGGATGTGCCGGCGTGAGGGGTAGTCGTTGTCGAAGAGCACCCCGGCCATGTGCTCGAACTCGATGAGGATCACCGGGCTGTGCAGGCGGTAGTAGAAGGTGCCGTCCGGGTCCCCGGCCCAGCCGAAGCGGGTGTCCCCCTCGTGGGCCAGCACCTCCGCCATACGCGTCCGAGCGTGCTGGTCACCGGCCCGGTTCACGTACAGGCCGAGGAGCTGGAGCGCGGTCTCCCGCTGGCCCGAGGACATCTCGGCGAGCCGCAGCCCCTGGTGGTCGAGCTCCCAGTTGTCCCGGAAGGCTCCGACGAGCAGTTCCTGCGGCATCGTGTCCGCGATGACGGCTCGCTCCCGCTGTCGTCCGTCGAGCCGGGTGAACAGCTCGTGGCCGAGCGCCTCCTCGCCCCGGAAGGCCACGGTCCCCGCGTACTTCCCGGACCCGGCGATCACCGGCTCCGCGCCGAGGAAGGAGGGGGTGAGGACCATCTGGTCCCCGACGAAGACGCAGTTGATGTTGACGTGGTGGCCGTCCAGCTGCCAGCCCCACGGGCCGCCGTTCTCCGGCTCGCCGTAGAGGGAGAACCAGTACAGCCACTCGTTGAGCCCGTGTGTGTTGTCGCTCAGCTCGCCGATGGTGAGGTTGAGACGCATCAGGTCGACGGTCTGGCGGTACCCGTCCGCGCTGAGGCTCTCCCGGATGATGGCGAGGGCACGTTCACGTCCGGCGTCGTCGAGGTCCTCCAGCAATATGCCGTGGCGCAGGAAGTACCGGGCGCCGTTGTTCCAGTGGCGCCAGCTCACGTCGTCCATCGGGAAGCGGCCGTCGGCGAGCTGTCGCTCCGTCAGACCGGCCAGGTAGTCCTCCGCCGCCCGGTGCACCCTGGCGACGTCCGCGCCCGTGTCGCGCAGCGGGAACAGTCCGGGCCGGATGCCGTCCGACGTGGCCACCCCGCGGAACGGTTCGTTGGCCGCCTTCACCCGCCAGGCGACCTTGTCGAGCAGGTCGGGTGTCCAGATCTCCGGCTCGCGCGTGGGCGGGTTGCCCCGCTTGCGCAGCCCTACCGGCTCTCTCATCACTGCTCCTCCTGGAGGAAGGCCGTCTTCCGCTCGATCTCCGCGACATCCACCGGTTCCCCGATGAGGCTCTGCTCCAGGGCGTACCGTCCGGCGATCTCCACACAGGCGGTCAGCGATGTGCTCCACCCGGCCGCGACCGCACGCCCCGCGGGTGAGTCGTCACGCTCGCCCGCGGTGTCGGCGATGGCCTTCCGCAGGGCCCGGTAGAAGGCGAGCACGGCGTCGGGACGGGTGCGCAGGACGTCGTCGCGTACCACCAGCAGATGGTTCGCCGGGATCGTTCCGTGTCGCCGCGCCCATGCCAGGCCGGCGTTCTCGGCGTCCGCCACGAGCGGGACAAGGCCGGCGCCCTGTCCGCCGATCGCCTTCGGGCCCAGCACCGCGGCGGAGACGTCGTGGGAGCGCAGCAGGTCCACGACCCGCCCGGCCTGCGACCGTTCCACGTACGGAGGGTTGACGTACTGGGCGACATGGACGTCCTCGGTGGTCACCCAGGTGACGTCGGACGACCTGACCCCGTACTCCTCCCGCAGCCAGCCCCGCACCCACAGCCCGGTGGTCTGGCCGTACGCGCGGACGCCCACGCGCCGGCCGGCGAGATCCCCGGGGGTGGTCTCCGGGGAGTCCGGCAGCCGGGTCAGGGAGCGGTGGTGGGTGCCTCCCACCAGCACCACGGGCAGCAGCGTCACCGGGACGCCGGCGTCCCGGGCCTGGAGGTAGGTGGCCATCGGCATCTCGCAGATGTCGTAGGCCAGTTCGCGGACCATCCGGGCGAAGGCCGGGGGCAGCGGGGCGGACTCCGGGTACCGGCAGTCCACGCCGTCCACCGGGATGGTCCCGTCCTTCAGCGGCCGGGTGTGCGGGTAGTTGCCCAGCAGTACGTTCAGCGCTGTCGCCGGCCGGGTCCCGCTCACGCCGCTCACACGTCCTCGCCGTACTGGATACGGCGGTACGGGGTACTGAGCACCGCACGGGTGATGCGGACGTCGATCACGGTGGGCCTGGGGGCCCGTGCGTACTCCGCCAGGGCGTCACGCAGCTCCTGCGGGGTGCGGACGGTGGCACCGCCGCCGCCGAGTGCCCGGGCGACCGTGCCCAGTTCGGGTGTGGAGATGGTCGCCAGCTCCGGGTCGAGTCCCTTCGCCTTCGCCTTGTGGTACTCGGCGCCGAGGCCCTGGTCGTTCATCACGACGACCAGCAGGGGGATGTCGTACCGGCACGCCGTCTCGAACTCCGACAGGTGCATGATGAAGCTCGCGTCGCCCTCGACCACGAAGCCGGGCCTGTTGCCCCGCGCGACCATCTGGCCCATGGCGATCAGCGGGGCCTGGCCGATGGCGCCGAACATGCCGTAGTTGGAGAGCACGTCACGGGAGCGCTGGAAGAGCATGGTGCCGAAGTCGGTCTGGTGGCCGCTGCCCAGCACCAGCCCCATCTCGCCCGGGAGTTCGTGGTCGAGGATCCAGATCGCCTCGCGCGGGTCGACGCGTCCCGGCTCGCGGACGTAGTCGGCCGGCTGCTGGGCGCGGGCGCTCAGATGCTGCTGGACCCGGTCGGTGTGGAAGCCCTCCAGCCGGACGGACCGCTCCGCCAGCACCCGCGTCAGCTCGGTGAGGGCGGTGACCGCGTCGGCCTGCAGATAACAGTCCGCCCTCCGGCCGTTGCCCATCACCAGGTGCGGGGCGGTGTCGATCTGGACGTACTTGGCCTCGGGGTAGAGGTAGCCGCTCTCGATCGTGTAGTGGTTCAGGCTGGCGCCCACCGCGATCACGCAGTCGGCCTCCTGGAGCAGTTCCATCGACGTCTTGTCGCCGAACAGCCCCGAAAGACCGACGTGGAACTCGGTGCGGTCGCACAGCCAGTTCTTCGCCTGGAGTGTGGTGGCCAGCAGGGCGCCGGTCCGCTCCTGGAGGGCGAGGATCTCCTCGCCGGAGTCCGCCCCGCGCGCACCGCGCCCCGCGATGATCACCACGCGCTCGGCGTCCTGGATCAGGTCGCAGGCGGCCTCGATCCGCGCCGGGTCCGGCAGCGGCCGTGGCCTCTCGATCAGGGCGGTGGACGGTACGTAGTCCTCGTCGTAGTCGTCCAGATCGGCGACCTGGACGTCGAAGGGCGCGCTGATCATGACCGGCCTGGACTCGGTCCGTGCCAGGTAGAAGGCGTTCCGTACGGCTTCCTGGGCGTTCTCGGGCCGGGTGACCTGGATGAACGCGCACTCGACCGCGGCGGCGAAGCGCCGCTGGTCGAGGTACTGGGTGGCCCCCTCGTCCCCCAGGGGCGTCTCCCCGCAGAAGGCGACCAGCGGGGTGCCCGCCCGGCTCGCGCAGAGCATCGAGGTGGCCAGCTGCGAGACACCGGGGCCGCTGGTCGTGGTGACCACGCCCGGCTGCCCCGACCCGCGGGCCCAGCCGTCCGCCATGCCGAGGCCGGAACCCTCGTGCCGCACCTCGTACAACCGCACCCCGCGGTCGGCGAGTGCCGCCATCCAGTGCATGTTGGCGTCACCCATCATGCCGAAGACATCGCTGGTGCCTTCCTTGACGAACGCGTCGGCCAGCGCTTCGTAGACCTTCACTTCTGGGACTCCTTCACGTTCGCCGCGGCTGTCGCCCGCGCCTTCAGGACGCCGTCGAGCCGGGAGAAGACCCGGAGGGCGTTGCCTCCGTAGACCGCCTGCCGGTCGGTCTCGCTCAGGCTGCCGATGGAGTCGAGGGTGTACTTGGTGTCGTCGAACCGCCGCCCGGTCTCCGGGTCCACGCTGCGGACCGCGCCGATCATCTCCGAGGCGAACAGGACGTTCCCGGCGGGAATGATGTCGAGCAGCAACTCCATGCCGCGCTTGTGGTACACGCAGGTGTCGAAGAAGACATTGCGCAGGACCGACTCCTCCAGCGGCGGCCGGCCGCGGTCCAGCATCATTCCGCGGTAGCGGCCCCAGTGGTACGGGACGGCGCCGCCGCCGTGCGGCAGGATCAGCTTCAGCGTCGGGAAGTCCTTGAACAGGTCCGACTCGCACAGCTGCATGAACGCCGCGGTGTCACCGGCGAGGTAGTGGGCGCAGGTGCCCTGCATCGCCGGGTTCCTCGACATGGCGACATGGATCATCGCGGGTACGTCCAGCTCGGCCATCTTCTCGTAGAGCGGGTAGTACACCCGGTCCGTCAGCGGCGGCGCCTGGTAGTAGCCGTCCGACGGGTCCGGGTTGAGCAGACAGCCGACGAACCCCAACTCCTCGACGCAGCGCTCCAGTTCGGTGACCGAGTTGCGTACGGACGCGGCCAGCTCCTCACCGGGGGACTGCGGGAGCTGGCACACGCCCACGAACCGCTCGGGGAAGAGACCGCACACCCGGGCGATCAGGTCGTTGCTGACCTGCGACCAGTCGAGGCTGGTGCGCGCGTCGCCGTAGTGGTGGGCCATCTTGCCCGCACCCGGCGAGAAGACCGTCAGATCGGTGCCGCGCTCGGTCTGCAGCTTCAGCTGCCCGTTCTCGATGGCGGTACGGATCTCGTCGTCGCTGATGCGCAGTTCGCCGGGCGGGACCCGGGCGCCGGACTCCTCGAAGGCCCGTATCTGCTTGTCCCGCCACTTGCCCAGCGCGGGTGGCGCCGTGGTGAAGTGGCCATGGCTGTCGATGATCATGAATTGCTCCGAAACTCGCGGTGCGGTGGTCGCGCGGTGTACGGCCGTGGCGGCGGGGCCCCGGCCCCGTCAGGCACGGCCGGTCAGCTCCCGGGCCTTGTTCAGGCCGGGGTAGGTGCGCACCGGGGCCGACATCAGGAACCGGTAGCCGTCGTCGAGCACCTGCTTGACGTTGCCGGCGGTCACATGGGGGTGGGCCACGGCGATCCCGCGTGCGTCGCAGATGTCGAGGATCTGCCGCTTGCACTCCAGGACGCGGGGGTGTTCGTACTGGCGGGGGAAGCCCAGTTCCTGGCTCATGTCGCCCTCGCCGATCAGGATCAGCCCGATGCCCGGCACCTGGTCGAGGATGTCCGGCAGGTTCTTGATACCGAGCTGGTCCTCGATCATGAGGCCCACCAGGATCTCGCCGTCGGGCGCGAGCGGCCACACGTCGGCCCTGGCGTAGTACTCGGTGTTCGAGATGCCCCAGTAGCGGGTCGCCGCGTGCGGGCCGTCCCCGCGCAGACCGGCCGGCTCGTAACGGGGGGCGTCGGGCAGCCGTGGGTAGCGGCAGGCGGCGACGGCGTTCCTGGCCTCCTCCACCGTGGAGATGTGCGGCCAGATGATGCCGAACGCGCCCAGGTCCAGGGCCTGTTTGGCGTGCCACTGTGCTTTCTCGGCGCCGTTGGCGGGGATGCGCACGAGCGGGGTGACGGCCGGGGCGAGGCTGTCCGCCTCGAAGACCCGGCGCCTGCTCAGCAGATACTGGAAACTGTCCTTGAGGGCGTTGATGTCCCAGGGCTTGTGCTCCATCTCGAACACCACGGCGTCGTAGTCGGAGTTGCTCAGCTCGATCGCGGACGCCGGGTCGGCCGCCGAGAAGGTGGCGAGGACGTGCAGCCCCGCTTCCAGGGCGCCGATCACCTTGTTGAACCTGGACGTTGTCGTTGTCATCGCCGGCCTCCCTGGCCCAGTGCTTCACCGGATGTGCTCTCGGCCGCGGACCGCGTCGCCTGCGTCGCCTGCGGCGGCTGCCCCGGGCGCCCGGACCGGCGCCCCGCCCACCACGCCCGCAGACGTGCGAACAGTCCGGCCGGGCGGGGCGGGGTCGTGGGTACGGCGGTGGATGCGGCGGGGGGCGGCTGGGTGGAGTCCACCGCGAGCGGGCCGTCCGACGGGGCGGAGGCTGCCACGCGCGGACCGATGGGCTCGGCGGAAGCCACCACGGGCGGACCATCCGGCTGGGCGGAAGCTGCCACGCGCGGGCCGTCCGGCTGGGCGGAGGCTGCCACGCGCGGACTGTCCGGCTCGGCGCACTTCTGGACCAGTTGCTCGGTGAACTCCTTCGTCATCCGGGAGACCACCATCCCCGCACCCGACTCGATCAGCTTGGCGAGCTTGCCGTTGAGTTTGATCTCGCCGTCGCAGAAGACCCGTGACCCGCCCGGGGTGTCCCCCTCGACGACCCGGAAGGTGGCGCCCGCGCTGAAGCGGGTGGCCCGCTGCCCGTCGGCGCCGCGGGCTGTGAGGCGGCCCTCGTGCGCGGACTCGTCCAGGTCCAGGGAGACCCGGGCGGCGAACTTGACGCGCAGACCGCCGAACCTGATGGCCAGGGTGCCGTCGAAGGACCCGTCGTCGTGCGAGGGCCCGAGTTCGGCGCCGCCGATGCAGGACACGACGGCCGAGGGATCGGAGATCACCTCCCAGACGCGTCCGGGCGGACTCGGTACAAGGATCTCTTCCGTGATCGATATCAAAGCTGTGAACCTCACTCGGCGGCGGGCGCGGCGTCGGCGCACAAGGGCATGACGGCGCAACCGGCTGGGCGGTCGGACGACTTGGGACGCGACGGGGTGGGTGTGCCCCGGTGGCGGAAGGCGGCGCGGCCGCGTGTTACGCGGCGGCCTTCCGTTCCTCGGCGAAGAGACCCCAGAGGTCGTTGTAGAGCTCGGAGAACTCGGGCGACTCGACGAGCGAGCCGATCTGGCGCGGGCGTTCGAAGGGGACCTGGATGACACGGCGGATCGTGCCCGGGCCCTTGGACATCACGATGACCTCGTCGGCCAGGTAGATGGCCTCGTTGAGGTCGTGCGTGACGAAGATCAGAGTCCCGTTCTGCTCCCGCCAGATGTTGAGCAGTTCCTGCTGGAGTTCGAGCCGGGTGATGGCGTCGAGCGGCCCGAACGGCTCGTCCATCAGCACGATGGACGGGTTGTAGATCAGCGCTCGCGCTATCGCGCAGCGCTTCTGCATACCGCCCGACAGCTCCCGGGGGAAGTGGTTCTCGAAGCCGGTCAGGCCGACGAGCCCGATCCAGTGCGCGATGCGCTCCTCGCGTTCCTCCCTGGGCACCTTGCGGAACTTCAGCGCCAGGCCGATGTTGGCCCTGACACTCAGCCAGGGCAGCAGATGGGACTGCTGAGTCACGTACGCGGCATCGGAGTTGACCGCGGTGACCGGTTCGCCTGCGTAGTGGACCTGCCCCTGTGTGGGAGTGAGCAGCCCGGCGGCCAGGTTGAGCACGGTGCTCTTCCCGCACCCGCTGGGTCCGATCACGGCGACGACTCTGCCGCGGTCGACCGAGAACGACACGTCCTCGATCGCCGGCCGGTGCGTGCCGGGAAACTCCAGAGTGACGTGGTCGAGACGGAGGGCCTCCGGGTGGGAGGTGCGCTGTGTGGTCGACATATCTGTCTCCTCGGCCTCCTCCTCGCAAGAGATGAAGCGGGGGCCGTGCGCTCGCGCCTGTGGCGGCATGTGTGGGTGGCGGTGCTGTGACAGGTGGTACGCCCGATGCACACGAACAGACATCGGGGCCGGGTGGACTCTCCCGCTGATGCGACCTTCGCGATACTGCGCGCCGCCAAGATTGTCCGACAACCGGTAATGGGAACGTAACACCGCCCCTCAGGTGGCACAAGAAGTGTGCAGAGAGAACCTCACATTCACAGAAACGCCGAACCTCCCCGGCGAAGGTCTGTCCGACAATGACGCTCCACGACACGGAGCAACGCCCCCATGAAGCACCCAAGAAGCACGCATGACTCCGGCCCCCGGCCTGGAGCGGACGTACTCAACAGCGCCGGGCGCGGCACGACGGGGAAAGCCCGCGCGCCACGGTCCTGGAGACCGTGGCGCGCGGGCTTTCGGGTATGGCCAGGCGGCGAAGAGGTCGCCGCGCTTCCGGACGAGCCGCTGTCCGACCGGCGCGGCTTGCCGGCTGCCGGGTGTTCAGGCGGGCTACGAGGCGCGCACGTGGACCGGGGCCGTGGACGCCGACATCAGGCCCGTCACCGGATCGACGCCGACCGCGGTGAGTGCGGCCCGCCCGCGCTGGACGTGCGCGCCGCAGCGCCAGCTCCCGTGCCGGTCGGCGGGTACGGCAGGAAGACCTTCTTACGGCCGTAGCGGCCCGTCAGCCAGGACGCCGAGACATATCCCGGAATCATGCACACGGCGCTCAGCGCGACGAAGCCGAGGCTCGCCGACATGCTCAGCCCCTTGTCCTGCAACAGGGTGGGCAGCCACGTCTGCAGCCCCCAGTAACCCCAGTTGAAGGCGAAGTTGACGACGAGCATGAGCGCGCTGACGCGGAGCAGCGGTCCACGGAACAGATCGACCGGCCGGCCCGCACGGGCCTCTGCCGCCGGGGCGGACGCGAAGACGGTGCCCTCGGGGACATCGGCCCCGAGCCGCCGCAGCACATCGGCCGCCTCCTGATGCCGTCCCTGCTCCGCGAGCCAGTACGGGGACTCCGGGACCCAGGCCCGGATAGCGAACACCCACAGTCCGGCGAGCTCACTGGCGAGGGCGACGACATGCCAGCCGAGGCCGCCCAGGGCATGGGTGACGCCGACGGCGAGCAGGACACCGATGGGCCAGCCGACGGACAGATGGACGGCGGCACGCCCGCGCAGCCGGGACGGGAGCAGTTCCAGGAAGTAGGGGAACGTCACCGTGTAGATGCCGGCGAGCGCCAGTCCTGACACGAACCGCGTGACCATGAGCACGGTGAAGTCGGGCGAGAAGGCGCTGGCCAGTGCGGTGACTCCATACGCGGCGAGCGACCACAGGCAGACCGAACGCCGCCCGATCCGGTCGGACACCGGCCCCCACACCAGGCTGCCCGGGATCATGCCGAGCGCTACGGCGGACAGGGCCCAGCCGATCGCGGACTCGTCGATCCCGAAGGCGTCGCCGAGGTCACCCGACACGTACACCAGCGCCAGCTGTTCCCACGACTCGATCACGAAGGCCATGAAAAGGGCGGCGGCGGCAAGGATGTGCGCCCGCCCGAAGGGCATGCTCTCGAACCACGCGCCGACGGGGCGGCCCGCCGCCCCCACCGCGGCCGCGGCCCCGCCGGGCACAGCGCCCGGGTCCGCATCTCTCATGGTGCTCATCGGCTGTCCTTCCGGCCTGACCAGGCTGAGGCCCCCGGAATCAGGGGTGGCGGCACCATAGACACCGGCGGTCCCCGGCACACGTGCGCGGCGCACACCCGCCCCGGGGGGAGAGCGTGCGCCGCGCACAGGGGTGATCGGACCGGATCCCGGCAGGTGGGCCCATGCTCCGCACGCCGGTGGGGCGCCCGTCAGGCGCCAGGGCCGACCACGTCAATGCGGATGCCCTGGGCCGCCCGGATTCGGGGAGATTCAGCGACGGTGAGGCCGCCGTTCTCCTTCGTAGGAGCGAACTCGACGTCCCATCCCTTGACACTTGACGAAACAGCAGGTCAGGCGGCCTTCTCCGCAGGCTCCAGAATCGCCACGCACTCCACATGGTGCGTCGTCGGCCTGGACGGGTCACGAAAAAGCCCAGGTCAGAGGCAGCCTGTCCGCCCATTGTCCCGCGTACGGGAACTCGAAGCGTCAAACGAGCGTCACACCAAACAATTTATCGTCTCGCTTCGCGACGGGCCGCCCACGCCCGAACCGACGACGCGCCAGCTGCGACGGACGAGAGAAACTGACTGGAGTGAGCCGTGCTGCGACAGGGGCTCACCGCGATCACGTCGTCGTCGACGGCCGCGCGCATGATGGAGAACGTCAGGTTGTAGGCCCGCTTGATGGCGGAGGCTCCGGCTCCCTTCTCGATCAGGGAGCGGATCCAACTCTGCATGCCCATGCGGGTGATGGCCCGCATCTCCCAGTCGGCCCAGTGGGGCATGACGTGGTTCTTGATGCTCGACGGGTGTGGGGCTCGACCACGCGGGCGTCCCACCATCGGTCGTGCCACTCGCGGAACGACGTTTCGCCGGCCCTCGGGGCTCGCATGCCGCCGCGGGCGAACTGGGTCTCCATTTCGAGGCCCCAGGCACGCGCCTGCGCCTTGAGGGGAAACGATTCGCTGAATCGGCCGCCGAGCCGGTTGCGAACCGTCGCCTGCCACTTGCCGGTCTTCAACTTGCGTAGGTACAGCCCAACTCCTCATGTCGGTACGGAAGGAACAGCTGCGAATCTGGATCAGACGCGCGCTCTCGGCGCGAGGACCGCGCGGCTGGAGATGAACTCGTCAAGGCCGGCGGCGGGGACGCATATGCACGAACGCCCCGTACCTGTGCGCAGATCGACGACTGGGAGGTCACCGGCTGCGATGAAGCGGTAGACGGTGCGGCGGTCGACGTCCAGAGCAGCGGCGACGGCGGGAATGGACAACAGGCGTGCAGGCATGGGTCAGTCCTTGGTGGGGAGGTGAGTGAGTTTCCGGCGAGCAGGCAGCCGGGGAGAAGCCGGTCCACGGTGAAGGTCGACATGCCGGGGAGGGGCGCAGCACGTCAGGGAACGGCGGATCTCCTGCAAAGCAGGAGCCAGGTCACAAAGTTGTCGACGACGGACCGGAGTGTGCGGGAGGGACATCGCGGGCGGCGGTGCTCTGCCAGTCCGCTGAAGCACCCGCCTGGTTCAGCGGATAATCGGCTCCAGGAGACAAGCGGCCTAAGCGAGACCACAGCGAAGAACTCCTTGGGGGAAAAGGGGGATTCGCCGCGCGGAGTCCCGCTCGACAACAACAATCGTCCACACGATCCCCGGTTTCGGTAACCAGGGATCCCGTGCTACAAAGATAGGGGACCGCCCATGCCGCTGGCGCGGCAAATTTCGCCTGCGCGTCGCCGAATTCGTATGACATGGCGGCCAATCCATCTGCACCTAGGTTCACTTGAAGCGACCGAACTAATCCAGTCCATTGCCGCTTAAATACGTCTGCCGTGGGCGAACTGCCATCACGAGCAGAGATGGCTGCACAATTGCCCCTAAAATAGGGCAGGACGGGCGCCTTCTAAGCATCTGCTCCATCCAATCGTTCCTCAGGTCAGATCGGGCCGAGGCAGCAAACGCAGCGCAGCGCGGCTGAATTCCCCGAAGGTAAGCCAAAGACCTACTCCCGAACGCACCATTGGCACGCCGCACCAGCGAAATTTTAGGGATGAAGCGGCACTGGAGAAGGTCTCTGGCTTCGTCACATCGGCAGCCAAATACGAGATCCCAGCAGACCCGCCGAACCCCCAAGGGAGACGGTGGCGATTCAGCCAATCCTCGGAGGCGGTCTGGCGCAACGCGGACCCCCCTTGCACGCTCATGACTCTGAATGCCGTGCAGGGAGGGGGAGTCGTGCCGGACATCGTGGAGGACAGGCCCAGCGCAGCTGCAGTACTGGAGCACCTCGTGCACCAGGTGAAGGTCGCCACCCGGTCAAACCTGGCCCTGGCCGGAAGCGTCGAGAAGGCTGCGGCCGCCGAGGACAGGCGACGATGGAAGAAGCATCAACGACAGCTCGAAGAAGCCAAGTTGGAAGCTCGGAAGTCAATTGAGAGGCCGGTCGGGCTGCGACGTAAGGAAGGGCTTCGCCCTTTTCCTAGCGCCGAACTGGGCAGTTCCATAGGACTGACCTACGCAGAGGTGCTGCATCACCTCGCGAGGGGCCTGACGCTCACACAACGCGGTGCGGCGCGAGGACTGGCGGAGCACTGGGGCAGCTTGAAATACATCCAGGCTCTGCAGGCCGGAAAAGGGCCCTTGCTATGGCTGTCTCCCGAGGGCAGGCGCACCGTGAAGTACTACAAGGCGCTTCAGTCCGACGAGTTGGGCCACGCCTTCGCCTTGGCTGCCGCCGCACGCATCCTGCGCAGCCGCTACCCCCAGCACCGCGTCTCGATCGTTCATGCGGACACGGTCCTGCGTGCCGGTTGGGCACTAACCAGCACAGAGAAGGTGAAAGGCAGCGAAGTCGGAAGTGTGGGCTATCGATTCCGACCTCAATATCTGGCCGAGGTGTGGAAGCCGTCGGAACCCTCAATGGTTTTCCCTATCGCTTGCAAGGGAAATCACACAGGGCCGGGTGCCTCACACGATCAACTGGCTTCGTCCGCCGCCTATGTCGACGGATTGCACATCGGTCCGTGGAACGAAACCCCAGGCTTCGTACTCAGCACAGAGCTCCCGGTCGACGGCCCCGTGACTGTCAATGCCCTACACGCAAGTGGGCGGGGTGGGAATCTGACACCCACGCTCCAAGAGCATGCGGACGAAATCGATTTGAATCCGGTTGTAGAGCAGAAGGACCTGCTCCCCGGCATCCAGCACACCAAAACGGCAGATCACTCCGCCACTCCCCTGCCCGGCTGCCAGCTCGATCCCAAGCGCTACGCATGGTTTCAACGTGTACTGGCGCACACCAGCGCGGCAGGGATGACCTCCTTTGCTGGAGCGGGGCGCGCCACCTCCCGCCTTCTCACCGATCGGCAGGGCCGGAAGTTCTTCCGAGGGCTCGAGCATCCCGCCTCTGGAAGCGTCCAGGACAGCGGGTACCAGCTCCTTGGCACGCACTTCACCGGCACGGACCACATCTTCCGTTTGAACGAGGCTCGAGTCGAGGCGTTCTCCGGCATCCGTACAGATCTCTTCCGGCTCCTCGCCAAGGGCAGGAGGCCAGACGTCGAATCACTGCGCAGCCGCATCTACGACCAGGGCGCGGGTTGGCCCGCCACCGGTTGGGACCCGGAGTGGGGCGGCCCAGTCTCGATCGACGAGGACGGCACGGTCCTCGCGCTTCGCGTGGTGGAGGTCAAAAGGGCGCCCTGAGTGGTGAGCGGCGATCGATGGCAGTCCTGGGCCCTCCTGAGAGACCGGCCCACGTTGTGGCGTCGTACACCGCCTGACCTGCGGGACGGGGTCCACGGTTCTCAGGGCTCTCCCAGAACCTCTCCGGAATGTGGCATCTGGGGCCGCGAGTCTCTACGAGTTCCCCGGCACGCGGGGTCGTCACTTCCCCCCAGACGACACCGTGCTCGACCGCGAGCGATGCGGGGAGATCTCGCGTTGGCTGCCACCAAGTCACGTCCTCAGACCTGGTCCGGGAGCATGACCGCCCGACCCTCGTCGGCCAGGGCGCGCAGCAACTTGCGCACCCACAGCACGCCCTCGGGGTCGAGGCCGTTGACCGCCTCGTCGAGCATGACGATGTCCGGGTCGCTGAGCAGCACTACGGCGATACCGAGCCGCTGGCACATACCGAGCGAGAACGCACCCACCCGCTTGCCGGTCACGCTGGTCGGCCCGGCCCGGTCGATCACCTCGTCCACCCGGCCACAGCTGATGCCGTGGGTGTGGGCGAGCGCCATCAGGCGGCTGAACGCGCTGCGCCTGGGGTGCACCGACTCTGTGTCGAGGAAAGTCCCGATCTCCTGCAGCGGAGCGGAGTGCTCGACGTAACGGGCCCATTCACGGTGACGGTGCCCTTGACAGGGGCGTCAAGGCTCACGTTGTGCTGCACTGCCGCCAGATCTGGCCCGCCGAGGAGTACGGGGGCATCGACATCTTCCGCTTCGCCGCAGGCGGAAAGATTGTCTAACGCTGGGACGTGCTCCAGGTCATTCCTCCTACGTCGCAGAACGACCACATCATGTTCTAGGCCGAGCGGGCGGCCCGTACCGGTGCCGGATACTTGTCGATCTCCCCGATGCCCTTGATGGCGGTCTGCAGGTGCTGGCCGGTTCGAGCAGAACGCTGGGTGCTGCCGTGCGTGCCGGTGCTGACGCGGTCGCCGGGGCGACGTTCCGTCAGCGGGCCGGGCTTTCGTCACATCGCCGTCCCGACCCGATCCACCGAGTTCTGCGACCTGACGAACAGTGGGTCCAACGCGGCCGCCCCAGCAAGAATCCGCCAGGCCGGGACTCGGACAGTCCGGTCCACGGGCTCGGCCTTCGCGCCGGTTCCTCCGGAGGGCAGCCCGGTGAGCAAGTCGCTGCGCGCGTGCATCAGCCGCAGATGACGGGCCGGATCCTGACCGTGCTCGGGCCCGGGATCAATGAGTACCGCCGTGTTCGCCCCGTCCACCGTGAACAACAGGTCGACAGTGTGTCCGCCGACGACCGCAGCTCGCTCCAGCTCCGTGACGCCCCGCAGACCGAGGTACTCCTGGAGCCTATCGCCAAGCTCTACACGCGATCCTGACGGCGCCCGCATCCCGAAGGCCGTGTCCTGTTGCGTTCCGGCCCCGGCTCGCAGGACTGCTGCTCGCTCCGCGAGCAGCGCCGGCAGCCCGGCCTGGCTCTGCCAGAGGGCGTGGCTGCCCACCGTGATCAGCTGCGACTTGGCCCGCGTGACCGCCACGTTCCACAGGTTGACCTGGCTCGCCACCCAGTGCGTCGTACGAGGTGGGGTGTTGCCGGTGGCCACCGGACTCAGCACCATCACGTCACGCTGCCCGCCTTGGAAAGCGTGTACGGTACCGACCCGCACTCGGTCGTCATCCGCCCAGACGCGTGCCAGAGCTTCCTTCTGGGCACGGAACGGTGTGACCACCCCGACTGTCGCATGGTCGGGCAACCGCGCAAGCAGTTCGTCCACCGTCTCCCGGACCTGCTCGGCCTCCGCCGCATTGCGCCAGGACTGGCCGCCGCTGCCGCGCGCGGACTCGCCGTGCGATACGTCCACCCACCCCAGCACCGGGGCCGGGTCAATCGCCCCCGCCGGGTCGACAGCAGGGACCTGGTTCCGGACATCGGTCAGGACCTGCAACTGGCCCGCGTAGCAATAGCCGTTGACCACATCCGCGATGGCCGGATGGCACCGGTAGTGCTCGTCCAGCAGCAGCGCCGCGTGACCGTGCTGCGCGGACGCGTGGTAGGACGAATACACGTGATAGGTGAGGCTGCGATCCTCAAGCTGAGCCGCCCTCAGCCCCGACCGGGTCCTTGCCTGACGCTCCTGCTGTGCGGTGATCCCAGGAATGTGCCCAAGCTGCATGGGGTCGCCGATGATCAACGCCCGCTTCGCCCGGAATAGTAGAGGAAGGACCGACGGAATGGAGCACTGACTCGCTTCGTCGATCACGACCAAGTCGAACAGCTTCGGAGCCAGTTCGAGCTGCCGTATCGAGTGCGTACTGATGGCCCATCCCTTCAGATGCTCCATCAGATTACGCTGGCTCCGCTGAAAGCCGGAGCGCTGGCGCAGTGCTTGGAGACGCTGCCCCATCAGCGAGAGGCCACGAGCCATGGCCTCGGCGGCCACTGCACTGGCCAGTTCACCGGACACTTCCGACAAGCCGGCGGCACTCTCCAGCCGCACTTCCTTCAGACCTTGCTCGTCCCGAGCGAGATACTCCGGTACAAGATCCCGAAGTGCCCGCTCCACGGCCACCGCCTCCCCCAGGGCGATAAGGAGTTCAGGCGGGACAGGCCGCTGCGTCGTCCAGCTTGGCCATACGTTCGACACACTGTCTGCGACGGCTCCGACGAGGGCGGACAGCGCCCGCCCCCTGCGCCACCGACCGAACGTGAACCACCTGGCGCCGGCCGCCTTTCGTGCCCGCTCCTCCCAGCGCGCGAGCATCACGACCTCACTGCCGGTCCATGCCGCTGCGAGCACTTCCACCGGAAGTCCAAGCTCGCCCACCCGCCGTGACCGGTCCCGTAGCAGCTCCAGCAGACGCTTCTCCTCACCGACGAGTCGGGCCGCCTCCGCCCTCTGTGACCCGACCCTTACGTGCCGGTTGCGCAGCTCGCCAGCCACAGTCGTCGAGTTGCGTCCAGGCGCCTCGACGGGCTGGGCGAGCAGCCGTTCCAGCTTCGCGGCCTCACGCTCCAGGGCGGCGGCGTTACCCGTCCGCATGAGCAGCCCTGGTGAGATCGCGTCGCACCGCTGGGCCACCACGTCCACGGCCTCGTTGTTCGTGGACGCTACGAGCACGGACTCCCCCGCAGCAACCGCTGTGGTGACCACCGCGGTCACGACCTCGCTCTTCCCGGTGCCAGGTGGTCCCGTCGCGACGGTGAGCGTACGCGTCATCGCCGAGGCGATCACCCGTTCCTGGCTCTCGTTGCACGGCCCCGGAGCCACCACGACCGGGGCGTTTCGCACAGGGGCGCCTCCGGCATCATCACCAGTCAGGAGGGCATCCAGCGCGGTACCGGACATCTCCCCGATGCGCGTGGACATCTGAAGGAGGTTGTCCACGAGAGCCTCTGTCGCGATGCGTTCCACGCCCGAAGGCGCGAGCAGGACGGCCGCGTTGTGAGCACCGGGCCGCAGCGAATCCATGACGGACCGCTCGCTGAGTGCGGACAGGTCGAGCGGCTCCAGCTCCGGCAGCCCGAGCTCAGTCAGCAACTCCCGTACGGCCGTCACCATTTGGGCACCGTTGCCCTCCTGCCAGGCCGGCTGCCAGCGAGCGAGCAGCTCGGCAGCGTCGTCGTCCTCGAGCAGCTCCGTGATCACACTCGTATGCAGGGACGGAACACCACTGGAGCGTAGACGGTCGCGACCGTCCTCATCAGGAGCAAGCTCCATCGGCTGGATCAGCAGGGGTGCGATCCGCACCGCTGCCCGCCGACGTCCGCCCCCACCACGCTCGGGCAGGGTGACGGCCGGATACCCGTACCAGTACTCCTGGAGGCTGGCTCCATCTGTCTGCGCACCCGTACTCTTCGGCCTGGGTAGTTGCTGTGGAGCAGGAAGGCCGGATCCGAGGCCGCACTGCACGCTCTCAGATCCCTGTCCCAGCAAGAAGTACGAGGAGCCGCGGCCGCTGTCCCTGTCGGGGAGCATTCCGCTCGCTGCCTGCGCGCCCAGGCAGCGAGCGTAGTAGCGCAGGAGCCGCTGCCGGTCGACACCGTCGCGGGCATCTTCCCCGGCCAGTTGCTGTGCCTTCAGCAAGGCCGTGGGCCGGACGGTGCGCGCGTCCTCGCGAGGCGGAGCCGGCAGCTGCACCGAGCGGGCCACGGAGCGCGCGAGCGGAAGCGAGTGCGTTGCCCTGATCGTGGACTTGGTCGGCCGCTGCTCCTGCGGCACGCCGCTGCGGACCATTTGCGAGGTCAGGTACTCGAAGAGATCGTCCGGGGTGATCCAGCCACTGCCCTTGATGCGCCCGCTGCGCAGCCCTTCCACGATCTCGCCAGTGAAGCGGGAGGTGCCGAGAGACGACCCTGCCGGCGCCATCGCCGATGCCGCCTGGAGCGCGTCCGAAGCAGTGATGAAGTACACGCCGGTCGGTCGCAACAGCGTGCTCGGCGCGGGTCGATCGCTGGTGTCTGCCGCGCCTTTGGCAGTCCACCCCTGTACGACTGAGCCACTGGAGCAGCAGTCGAGGAGGACTACCTTCGACGAGGCCCGGCATGACTGAAGCATCCGCTCCAGAAACTCGGCGGGTACGGCGGTGCCCGGCAGATCATCCGGATCGGCATCCCGAGTGAGAAAGTACAACTGCCCGTCGGCTTCGCAGAATTCACCATGCCCACTGAAGTACAGCAGGGCCGTCTCGCTGGACTGCCGTGCCTCCAGGAACTCCTCGATGGCATGCAGCATCTCGGCCCGAGTCGGCTCGGGGACCATCGCGCACTCGTTGTACATGCCAATCTCAGTGCTCTGTAGCACCGCCTGCATGTAGTGCAGGTCCGCCCGGACCGGCGGGAGATCGTGATAGTGGTCGCTGTCGTAGGTGGATACGCCGATGAGCATGGCATATCGGTCGTTCTGGCTCACTCCGCGCCCGGTCCGTCCTCGTCGCTGTCCGCCGGAGTGCCATCGAGGAACCGCTCGATCCGCTCCTCTTCGTTGCGTGTTTCCTTGCCGGTGATACGCAACGTCGCCCCGTCGGGCCGGGTGACGACAACTGTCCGCTGCGGCACTCGGGCCAACCACACCTGAATGCCCGCAGCGGCCAGAGAACCGCCACTGAACACCAAGCCGATCAAGTCCGTGACGGGCCCGCCCTTGTCGGTGTCGCTCACCGACGCCTGGCCGGAGACATCGAGGGCTACCTGTGGGTCCACTTCGGCGAGGGCGGCGAGCAGCTCGCGCGCTTCGCGCCGGGCACGCAGCGGATCCTCATCAAGAATGGAGACGCGATATCCGCTCGCTCCGGCGTGGCTGGTGCCCACTTGCTCCCCCTCAAGTCCCGTTGTGCAGTGCGCACACGAAGCTATAAATCTACCGAGAGCTACCTGGGCCGATGCTGCACGTTTCCGAAACCGTGCTGGTCATTGGCGCGAAACAGGCCGCCTCCAACGCCCCATGAACTTCAGGCCGGTGAGTCTCGCTTCACTCTGCCGTCGCCCCGCCCACCGAGCGGAACTCCAGATGGGCCTCCTTGACCCAGGAACCCAGCAAGTCCCGGTGCAGGGCCACGATGTTCTGTCGCCGGGCCAACCCCTGCGCGGCTTTGGTGAACGTACGGCAAGTGGTGACGAAGACGGCGACGTCCGCTCCGTGCTCAAGCCGAGCGGTGCCCACGAACTTCTGCATATCCTGGGAGGACACGCTGCGCTCAGGCGCGTACTTCTTACACTGAACAACCAGTTTGCGGCCGTCGGGGAAGTAGCCGATGACGTCGGCGCCCAGGTCACCGCTCTTGCCGCTGACGACAACCTTCGAACAGCCGTCCCTGCAGCACAGGTCGGCGACGTAAGCCTCGAAGTCCTGCCAGGACAGCGCGTCGACCTCTGTCATCGACAGCTCGCGCGCCTTGGCTTCCTCCTGCGCTCGCCACTTCCGGTCCTGGCCCACCGCATCCGAGTGCGCACGCCACAGCCTCCAGCCGATCCCGACCATCGCGATCACGCCGAGGGCGACTACAAGGACCGGCCATACCGCAGCCCAGTTCGCCGCCAGCCACACCACGGCGGCCACCGCTGCGACGCTGCCCCAGCCCAGTAAGTGCTGGCGCGTACGCTTCCTCAACCGCCGACGCCGTCGTCGTGCCGCCATTCCCTTACTCCACTCCCGCTGCCCGCCGCCTGTGATCCGCAGTGTGAAAGCCCCGCCTCATCGCGGCAAGAGGGCCAACACGGATCGGTACGACACGCTCGGCCACTGCGCAGGCTTGGGGTCGGGGAGCCACGGTCCCACGAACCTGGCGGCAAAAGACTCCCTCCAATGCGCTGACATCATGCAGCCAGGAAGCCGTCCGACCAGCAACACAAGCTGCCTGACGGCCCATCAGAACGAGCGTCAAATGAGCGTCACGACGCCTCGGAGAGCGTCATTCCAGCGTCAAGATATCGCCCGTAACGCCCACACCGCACCCAAACCCGCAGGTCAGGCGTCCTTCGCGACCGGCTCCAGAATTGCCACGCACTCCACGTGATGCGTCATCGGAAAGAGATCGAACGCCCGCAGCACCCGCACCTTGTACCCGCCATCGCGGAAGTACGCCAAGTCCCGTGCCAGCGCCGCCGGGTCGCAGGCCACGTACGCGATGCGGCGGGCGCCCAGGGATGTCAGGTGTTTGACCGTCTGCTTGCCCGCGCCCGCCCGGGGCGGGTCCAGGACGATCAGGTCCGTCTCCGTGATGCCCGTGCGGGGCAGGGCCGCCTCGACCTTGCCGTGTTCGATGCGGACCCGCGGCAGTTCCTTCAGGTTGTGCCTGGCGTCCTCGCACGCGCGCTTGGACGACTCGATGCCGAGCACCGCGCCCTGCTCGCCGACCCGTTCGGCGATGGCGCCCGCGAACAGGCCGACGCCGCAGTACAGGTCGAGCGCCGAGTCGCCCTTGCGGGGCATCAGGCCCTGCATCACCGCCTTCAGCAGGGTGTCGGCCGCCTGCGGGTGGACCTGCCAGAAGCCGCCCATGCCGACGCGGTACGTGCGGCCGTCGGCCCGTTCACGGACGAAGGGGCGGCCGTGGACGCGGTGCACTCCCCCGTCGTGCTCCTCGACGCGCAGCACCGAGACCGGCTTGTCGAGCTCGACCAGGGGCAAGCGGCCGCCCGGCTTCGGGGTGAGGACCACCTGGCGGTCGCTGGAGCCGGTGGCCGCGATGGCCTCGACGGATGCCAGCTGCGGCCATGCGCGCTTCTCGATGCCCAGTTCCGTGACGCCCTGCGCCGCGATCATGCAGTGGTCGACCGGCTCGACCTCGTGCGAGCGGTGCTTGCGCAGGCCCGCCCTGCCCTGGTCGTCCACCGTGTACTGGACCCGGGTGCGCCACGCGGGCACCTCGCCCGGCGGCAGTTTGTCACCGGCGGCCGGCATCACGGTGCCGTCCCAGCCCGCTTCCTCCGGGGTCAGGCCCGCCAGCCGCTGGAGCTGCTCGGTGATCACTTCGCCCTTGAGCCTGCGCTGTGCGCCCGGCTTGGCGTGCTGCCAGTCGCAGCCGCCGCACCGGCCGGGGCCGGAGAAGGGACACGGGGCCTCGACCCGGTCCTTGGACGCCTCGATGATCCGGACGGCGTCGGCCCGCAGGAAGCGTGAGCTCTCCTCGCCGTCGGTCACCCGGGCGACGACCTTCTCGCCGGGCAGGGTGTGCCGTACGAAGAGGACCCGGCCCTCCTCGGTGCGGGCGATGCAGTGGCCGCCGTGCGCGACGGGGCCGACCTCGACCTCGTACTCCTCCCCGACCAGCGATGACGTGGGTTCTGTCTGCATGGCGGGGGGACTCCAGAAGATCAAAAGGGAACAGCCGGACAACGACCCACCAGTCTACGTGGGTGTTGCCCGGCCGTTCACCAGTCGCACAGCGGCTCACCGCCGCCGGGGGCCGGTTTCCTCAGCTCTTGTCCTGTGGGCCCTGCGGCCCCTTCGAACCCTTGGCGCCCTTCCCGCCGGACGTGCTCTTCCCGCCGGACGCGCCCTTCCCGCCCGACGCCCCCTTACCGGCAGCCACAGGCTCCTCCGGCCGCCTCGTCACCGGGCCCCGGCGCACCGCGCCCGGCGCGTTCCAGTCGGCCCGCTTCCTCGCGCGCTTCTTCGCGAGTTCCGAGGACTCCAGCTGGTACGGGACCGAGGTGACCATGACACCGGGCGTGAAGAGCAGCCGGCCCTTCAGGCGCAGGGCGCTCTGGTTGTGCAGCACGTGCTCGTACCAGTGCCCCACCACGTACTCGGGGATGTAGATGGAGACCACGTCCCGCGGGCTCTCGCGCCGCAGGCCCCGTACGTACTCGATGATCGGCCGGGTGATCTCGCGGTACGGGGAGTCCAGGATCTTCAGCGGCACATTGATGCCGCGCCGCTCCCAGTCGTCCTTGAGCGCCTTCGTCTCGGCCGGGTCGACCCCGATGGAGAGCGCCTCCAGATGGTCGGAGCGCATCAGCTTCGCGTAGCCGAGCGCGCGCAGCGTCGGCCGGTGGACCTTGGAGACCAGCACGATCGAGTGGACGCGCGAGGGGCGCAGGCTCTCCTCGGACGGCTCGTCCGGCGCCGCGATCTCCTCGGCGACCCGGTCGTAGTGCTTGCGGATCGCGGTCATGGTCCCGAAGAAGATCACCATGCCGAGCAGCGCGACCCAGGCGCCATGGGTGAACTTGGTGGCCAGGACGACGACCAGCACCAGTCCGGTGAAGAAGGCGCCGAAGGTGTTGATGGCGCGCGAACGGATCATGTGGCGGCGCTTGTTCGGGTCCTTCTCGGTCGCCAGGTGGCGGTTCCAGTGCCGGACCATGCCGGTCTGGCTGAGGGTGAAGGAGACGAACACGCCCACGATGTACAGCTGGATCAGCCGCGTCGAGTCGGCTCCGTAGATGACCACCAGCAGCACGGCCGCGCCCGCCAGCAGCACGATGCCGTTGGAGAAGGCCAGCCGGTCGCCCCGGGTGTGCAGCTGGCGCGGCAGGTAGCGGTCCTGGGCGAGGATCGAGCCGAGCAGCGGGAAGCCGTTGTACGCGGTGTTGGCGGCCAGGAAGAGAACCAGCGCGGTCGCGGCGGCGAGGACCACGAAGAAGAAGGTGCCGTTGCCGAAGACGGCGGCGGCCACCTGCGAGATCACCGGGTCCTGGTTGTAGCCGGCGCCCAGCGGCACCCCGTGGTTGAGCAGGTCGGTGCCGGGGTTGGACGCCATCCGCACCTTGGTGGCCATGGCGAGGCCGATGATCCCGCAGAACATCGTGACGGCCAGGATGCCCATCAGGGCCAGCGTGGACGCGGCGTTCTTGCTCTTGGGCTTGCGGAAGGCCGGTACGCCGTTGCTGATCGCCTCGACGCCGGTGAGCGCCGCACAGCCGGAGGAGAAGGCACGCAGCAGCAGGAAGACCATGGCGAAGCCGCCGAGGCCGCCGCGCTCGGCGTGAATGGTGAAGCCCGCGGTCGGGGCCTTCATGGTGTCGCCGAGTACGAGACCGCGGAAGGCGCCCCACGCGATCATGATGAAGACACCGGCGACGAAGACATACGTCGGAATGGCGAAAAGCTTCCCCGATTCCTTCACACCGCGCAGATTCATCAGGGTCAGCACAACAATCGTGCCGACGGCGCAGAGCACCTTGTGCTCGACCACGAAAGGAATCGCGGAGCCGAGGTTCTCGACGCCGGAGGCAATCGACACGGCGACGGTCAGTACGTAGTCGACGAGCAGGGCACTGGCCACGGTGAGCCCGGCCTTCGGCCCCAGGTTGGTGGTGGCGACCTCGTAGTCACCACCGCCGCTGGGGTAGGCGTGCACGTTCTGCCGGTAGGACGCCACCACGGTGAACATCAGCACCACGACGGCGACCGCGATCCACGGGCTGAAGTGATAGGCCGACACACCCGCGACGGAGAGGACGAGCAGCACTTCTCCCGGGGCGTACGCCACCGAGGACAGAGGGTCGGAGGCGAAGACGGGAAGCGCGATGCGTTTGGGGAGAAGGGTCTCGCCCAGCTTGTCGCTGCGCAGCGCCCGGCCGATCAGGATGCGTTTGGGCACGTCGGTCAGTTTGGACACGGTGAGGATCGTAAGCGTTCGATATAGAGAGCGCGCACCCCCCACCCCCTCATCCGTGCAGAGTCATCACGACGGAATCCCGCGCTCCCCCGGAGAGGCCCCCGTACAGGGCTCCCCACCCGCACCGTGCGTGTGTAGCTTGGCCGCACGTCTGAGAGTCTTTATTCCTCGGCCGGGGCATTTTCCGGTGGAACAGTTATGACCGAAAATTTACGGACGTGTGGAAGGACGGTCGTGCACATCGTCATCATGGGCTGCGGGCGAGTGGGAGCCGCTCTCGCGCAGACCCTGGAACAGCAGGGGCACACGGTCGCAGTCATCGACCAGGACCCCACGGCCTTCCGCCGTCTGGGCGCCGGGTTCGGCGGCCGCCGGGTCACCGGAGTCGGTTTCGACCAGGACACCCTCCGTGAGGCGGGTGTCGAGGAGGCCGGTGCGTTCGCCGCGGTGAGCAGCGGGGACAACTCGAACATCATCGCGGCGCGGGTCGCCCGGGAGATGTTCGGGATCGAGAACGTCGCCGCCCGCATCTACGACCCCCGCCGTGCCGAGGTCTACCAGCGCCTGGGCATCCCGACCGTCGCGACGGTCCGCTGGACCGCCGACCAGATGCTGCGGCGGCTGCTGCCGTCCGGCGCCGAACCGCTGTGGCGCGACCCGAGCGGCGGTGTGCAGCTCGCGGAGGTCCATACGTCGGCAGCCTGGATCGGCCACCGGATCAGCGAGCTCCAGGAGGAGACGGGCGTGCGCGTCGCGTTCCTCACACGTCTGGGGGAGGCGATGCTGCCCACCTCCCGGACGGTGCTCCAGGAGGGTGATCTGGTGCACGTCATGATGCACACGGCCGAGGTCGAAAAGGTCGAGGCGGCCTTCGCCCGAGGTCCCGAGGAGGGCGGTCACTGATGCGTGTCGCTATTGCCGGGGCCGGCGCGGTGGGACGTTCCATCGCGGGCGAGCTGCTGGAGAACGGGCACGAGGTCCTGCTGGTCGACAAGGCGCCCACCGCCATCTCGGTGGAGCGGGTGCCGCTGGCCGAGTGGCTGCTCGCGGACGCCTGCGAGATCACCTCGCTGGACGAGGCGGCGCTGCAGCGGTGCAACGTGGTGATCGCCGCGACCGGGGACGACAAGGTCAACCTGGTGGTCTCGCTGCTCGCGAAGACGGAGTACGGCGTGCCGCGGGTGGTGGCCCGGGTGAACAACCCCAAGAACGAGTGGCTGTTCAACGAGTCCTGGGGTGTCGATGTCGCGGTCTCCACACCGCGGCTGATGTCGGCGCTGGTCGAGGAGGCGGTGAGCGTCGGCGACCTCGTACGGCTGCTGCGCTTCAGCCATGGTGACGCCAACCTCGTCGAGCTGACGCTGCCGCCCGAGTCGGCGCTGGCCGGCACCCAGGTCAGTGAGGTGGCGTGGCCCGAGGACACCTCGCTGGTCACCATCATCCGCGGCACGCGGGTCCTCACCCCGAGCCCGGAGGAGACCCTGGAGCCGGGCGACGAGCTGCTGTTCGTGGCGGCGCAGGCGCGCGAGGAGCAGCTGGAGGACCTGCTGTCGGTACGCCGGCAGGGCGCGGCCGGGTAGCCGCCCCGGCGGAGAACAGGCACAGAACAGGCGCAGAACGCGAAGACGCCGTACCGGAGATCCGGTACGGCGTCTTCTCTGTCCGCGGACGGTGCGGAAGCGCGAAGAGCGGGGGCGGCTGGTTACGCCTCGCCGCGCTGCGCCTCGGCGGCCGCGGCCGCCCTGCGGGCCTTCTCGGCCTTCTCCGCCTGCTCCTCGGCCTCCATCTCCGCGAACACGTCGATGGGCGGCGGCGCCTTCGCCAGGAAGACCCAGGTGAGGTACACCGCGAGCAGGAACGGCGGGATCTTCAGCGCGATCAGCACCCAGCCGAACTGTGTGGTGTCGGCCCACCAGTACAGCGGGAAGAGGATCGCGCACTTGGCGAGGAGGATCAGCCCCCAGGCCCAACTGGACTTGGCGTACGCCGACTTGCGGCCGGGGTTCCGGTTGCGCCAGGAGAGGTTCTCCTTGAAGACCGGGCCGAGGATCACCCCGATCAGCGGGAAGCCGACCGCCGCCGTGACGATGTAGGCGAGAGCCAGCCCCAGCGTGTAGAGCATGCCCGGCAGATAGAAGTCCTTGGCGTTGCCGGTCATCATCGCGAAGACCACACCGAAGGCGACGCCGAAGACACCGCTGAAGGCGTGCTTGACGGTGTCCCTGCGGACCAGCCGCACCACGACGAGCACCAGGGAGACCGCCACGGCGGCGATCGCGGAGGTCTTCAGGTCCTTGTTGATCGTGAAGATGGTCACGAACAGCAGGCCCGGGAGCACGGTCTCCACCATGCCCCGCACTCCGCCGAAGGCTTCGAAGAGAGCGGCCTCCGTGACGGCTCTGCCGGCGGCGGTGTCCTGGTCGGTTGTGGTCGGCTTGTCGAGAGACGTCACCGGCTACTCCTGTCCGAGCGGTCGCAGTTCGTATTTGGGGTTGAACAGCACCCGCCGGCCGTGGCTCATGGAGATCCGGCCGGAGGCGATCAGCTTGCGGCCGGGCTCTATGCCAACGATCGAGCGCCGCCCCAGCCACACCACGTCCAGCGGGGCCGTGCCGTCGAACAGCTCGGCCTCCAGGGCGGGCACACCGGCCCGGGGACGCAGGGTGACCGTGCGCAAGGTACCAGTCACCTTGACGATCTGGCGGTCGGTGCACTCGGAGATCCTGGTGCACCCCGTGGCCTGCGTGTCCTCCTGCAGCTCCGCGGAGTGCAGATCCTCCTGCGAGGTCGACAGCCGGTCGATCATCCGGCGGAAGCGGCCGGTCGGCTTAACACTCATAAGTGAAGGGTACCGGGGCCCCGGTCGGGGACGCCCGTCAGTGCTCGAAGCGGTATCCCATGCCCGGCTCGGTGACGAAGTGTCTGGGGTGCGAGGGATCGGCCTCCAGTTTGCGGCGCAGCTGGGCCATGTAGACGCGCAGATAGTTGGTCTCCGTGCCGTACGAGGGGCCCCAGACCTCCTGGAGCAGCTGCTTCTGGCTGACCAGCCGGCCGGTGTTCCGTACGAGCACCTCCAGCAGGTGCCACTCGGTCGGTGTCAGCCGTACGTCACGGCCGGCGCGCTGGACCTTCTTGGCCGCCAGGTCCACCGTGAACTCCGCGGTCTCCACCAGCGAGACGTCCTCGCCGCCCCCGCCGGACTCGGGTCCGACGGGCTCGGCCCTGCGGACGGCGGCGCGCAGCCGGGCCAGCAGCTCGTCCATGCCGAAGGGCTTGGTGACGTAGTCGTCGGCTCCCGCGTCCAGCGCCTCGACCTTCTCGTCCGATGTGTGGCGTGCGGAGAGCACCAGGACGGGCACCCGGGTCCAGCCGCGGAGGCCCTTGATGACCTCCACCCCGTCCATGTCGGGCAGCCCGAGGTCCAGGAGGACGACATCGGGGTGGCGGGCCGCGGCCAGCCGGAGTGCGGTGGCCCCGTCCGGGGCGGCGTCCACCTCGTACTTGCGTGCCTTCAGGTTGATCACAAGGGCGCGCACAATCTGCGGATCGTCCTCGACCACGAGCACCCGGGTCATAGCTGGGTCTGCCTTTCTGCCGATGGGGTGGGAGCGGTGGAGCCGGAGTGCGGCACGGTGTCCGTGCCCGCCGGTCCGCCGGCCGCTCTCAGGGTGAGGACCATGGTCATGCCGCCGCCGGGGGTGTCCTCGGCGCCGAGCGTGCCGCCCATGGCCTCGGCGAAGCCGCGGGCGACCGCGAGTCCGAGTCCGACGCCCACACCGCGCGGGGCGTCGCCGAGGCGCTGGAAGGGTTCGAAGATGCGTTCCTTGGCCTCGTCGGGGACGCCGGGCCCCCGGTCGGCGACGCGCAGCTCCACCCGGTCGCCCAGCGCGCTGGCGGCCACGGTGACGGGCACGTCGCCCGGGTTGTACTTGACGGCGTTCTCGACGATGTTGGCGACGGCCCGCTCCAGGAGTCCCGGGTCGACGGCCACCATGGGCAGCGTCTCCGGGATGTCCAGCTCGGCGCTGCCCTCGGGGACCCCGCCGAGCGCCATCGGGACGACCTCGTCCAGGTCGATCTCGCGGATCAGCGGGGTCACGGTGCCGGTCTGGAGCCGGGAGACGTCCAGCAGGTTGCCGACGAGGTGGTCGAGGCGGTCCGCGCCGTCCTCGATGCCTTCGAGCAGCTCGGCCTCGTCCTCGTCCGACCAGGAGACGTCGTCGGAGCGCAGCGAGCTGACGGCCGCCTTGATGGCGGCGAGCGGGGTCCGCAGATCGTGGCTGACGGCGGCGAGCAGCGCCGTACGGATGCGGTTGCCCTCGGCCAGCCTGCGGGCCTCCTCGGCCTCGCCGACGAGGCGCTGGCGGTCCAGTACGACGGCGGCCTGGGCGGCGAAGGCGCCGAGCACCCTGCGGTCCTCGGCGGGCAGCATCCGGCCGGTGAGGGCCAGCGCCATGTGGTCGCCGATCGGCATGTCCACATCGGCGTCCTCGGGGCGGGCGAGCGGGCGGGGCCCGACGCTGCCCGCGCAGACCCATGGGTCGACGTCGCTCTTCCGTTCGAGGAGTGCGACGGACTCCATGGCGAACGTCTCCCTCACCCGTTCGAGCAGGGCGTCCAGCGTGGTCTCGCCGCGCAGGACGCTGCCGGCCAGGAAGGAGAGGATCTCGGACTCGGCGCGCAGTCTGGCCGCCTGATGGGTACGGCGGGCCGCCTGGTCGACGACGGACGCCACCGCGACGGCCACCGACACGAAGATCACGATGGCGACGATGTTCTTGGAGTTGGAGATCGTCAGCAGATGCAGCGGCGGCGCGAAGTAGTAGTTCAGCAGCAGCGAGCCGAAGGCCGCCGACGCGAGCGCGGGCAGCAGCCCGCCGAGCAGCGCGGCCGCCACCGTCAGCGACAGGAAGAGCAGCATGTCGTTGGCGAGGCCAAGCTCGGCGTCGATGTTGGTCAGCAGCACGGTGAGGACGGCCGGCCCGACCACCCCGGCCAGCCAGCCCCAGATGATCCGCGCCCGCCCCAGACGCGCCCCGCGCGCGACCGGCAGCCCGCGCCCCTTGGCGGCCTCCTCGTGCGTGACGATGTGGACGTCCAGATCGGGGCCCGAGTCCCGTGCCACGGTCTGTCCGACGCCGGGGCCGAAGATGTACTGCCAGGTCTTGCGGCGGCTGGAGCCGAGCACGATCTGGGTGGCGTTGACCCCGCGGGCGAACTCCAGCAGCGCGGAGGGGATGTCCTCCCCTATGACGTGGTGGAACGTACCGCCCAGGTCCTCGACCAGCGTCCGCTGGAACGCCAGCTCCTTGGGGGACGCGGAGGTCAGACCGTCGCTCCGGGCGATGTAGACGGCGAGGATCTCGCTGCCCGACCCCTTGGCCGCCATCCTGGCCGCGCGGCGGATGAGCGTACGGCCCTCGGGACCGCCGGTGAGTCCCACCACGATGCGCTCGCGGGCCTGCCACGTGGAGCGGATGTTGTGCTCGCCGCGGTACTGCTGGAGGTACTCGTCCACCCGGTCGGCCACCCAGAGCAGTGCCAGCTCGCGCAGGGCGGTGAGGTTGCCGGGGCGGAAGTAGTTGGAGAGAGCCGCGTCGACCTTGTCGGGCCTGTAGATGTTGCCGTGGGCCATCCGGCGGCGCAGCGACTGGGGCGACATGTCGACAAGTTCGAGCTGGTCGGCCCTGCGGACCACTTCGTCGGGGACGGTCTCGCGCTGGGCGACGCCCGTGATCGACTCGACGACGTCGCCGAGTGACTCCAGATGCTGGATGTTGACGGCCGATACGACGTCGATGCCCGCCTTGAGCAGCTCCTCCACGTCCTGCCAGCGCTTGGTGTTGCGCGAGCCGGGGACATTGGTGTGGGCCAGCTCGTCGACCAGGGCGACGGCGGGGGCGCGCGCCAGGACCGCGTCCACGTCCATCTCGGTGAAGACGCCGCCGCGGTAGCCGATCTCACGGCGCGGGATCTGCTCCAGGCCGTGCAGCATCACCTCGGTGCGCGGCCGGTCGTGGTGCTCGACGAAGGCCGCGACGCAGTCGGTGCCCCGCTCCACCCTGCGGTGGGCCTCGGACAGCATCGCGTACGTCTTGCCGACGCCCGGCGCCGCGCCGAGGAATATTCGAAGCTTGCCTCGTGCCATGGCCCCATTGTCTTTCGGAGTCTTACGGAGAGCTGAGCACCCTCCGCCGACCTTACGGCCAGAGATTCCGGCATAACGGACGGGGGGCCACCCGCGCGGGTGTCTTGACACGATCCTGATGGGCCGCGGCGGCCCCCGATCCGCCCTGGTCAGGCAGGGCGGATCGGGCCGCTCACCGTTGTGCCAGCTGCTTCAGCGCCACATTGAGCTCCAGGACATTGACCCGGGGCTCCCCGATGAAGCCGAGCGTACGGCCGGTGGTGTGGTCGGCGACCAGCCGCTCCACCCGCGCGACGCTGAGGTGATGGCGCGCGGCGATCCGGTGCACCTGGAGCTCCGCGTACCGCGGGGAGATGTCCGGGTCGAGACCTGATCCGGACGAGGTGACGGCGTCGGCCGGCACGTCCGACGGCCGCACCCGGTAGCCGGCGGTCGAGTTTTCCTTGACGACGGCGGACTTGGCGTCCTTGACCCACCGGATCAGTTCGGCGTTGTCCCCGGAGAGGTTGGTCGCGCCGGACACCAGCAGCTTGTACTGGGTGTTGACGCTGTTCGTGCCGAGCCCGTTGGAGGGGCGCGGCTGGAACCATCCGAGGTCGGGCGCCGGGGTCCGCTGCCCCTTCTTCAGCGGCAGGGTGTAGCTCTGCCCGATGAGGGAGGAGCCGACGACCTTGCCGTCGGCCTTGATCTCCGAGCCGTTGGCCCGGTGGCCCATGACCGCCTGGGCGACGCCGGTGACGGCGAGCGGGTAGATCACACCGCAGACGACGGTCAGGACGAGAAGGGCGCGCAGACCGGCCCAGAGCAGGCGGCCCGTACCGCTCACGGAGTTGTTCATGGTGGTCACCCGATGCCAGGTATGAGGGAGATGAGCAGATCGATGATCTTGATGCCGACGAACGGGGCGACCAGGCCGCCGAGCCCGTAGATCCCGAGGTTGCGGCGGAGCATCCGGTCGGCTCCGGCCGGCCTGTACCGCACGCCCTTCAGCGCCAGCGGCACCAGCGCGACGATGACCAGCGCGTTGAAGACGACGGCCGACAGGATGGCGGTCTCGGGCGACGAGAGCCGCATGATGTTCAGCTTGTCGAGGCCCGGGTACGCCACCGCGAACATCGCGGGGATGATCGCGAAGTACTTGGCGACGTCGTTGGCGATCGAGAACGTCGTCAGCGCGCCCCTGGTGATGAGCAGCTGCTTGCCGATCTCGACGATCTCGATCAGCTTGGTGGGGTTCGAGTCCAGGTCCACCATGTTCCCGGCCTCCTTGGCGGCCGATGTCCCGGTGTTCATGGCCACCCCGACGTCCGCCTGCGCGAGCGCCGGGGCGTCGTTCGTCCCGTCGCCCGTCATCGCGACGAGCTTGCCGCCGGCCTGCTCGCGCTTGATCAGCGCCATCTTGTCCTCGGGGGTGGCCTCGGCGAGGAAGTCGTCGACACCGGCCTCCTGGGCGATGGCCCGGGCCGTCAGCGGGTTGTCGCCCGTGATCATGACGGTCTTGATGCCCATCCGGCGCAGCTCGCCGAACCGCTCCCGCATGCCTTCCTTGACGACGTCCTTGAGGTGGATGACGCCCAGCACCCGGGCGCCCTCCCCGTCTTCGACGGCGACGAGCAGCGGGGTGCCGCCCGCCTGCGAGATCGCGTCGGTGAGTGTCTGCGCGTCCTCGGACACCTGGCCGCCGTGCTCCCGTACCCAGGCCACCACGGAGCCGCTCGCGCCCTTGCGGATCCGGCGGCCGCCGGTGTCCACACCCGACATCCGGGTCTGCGCGGTGAAGGAGATCCACTCGGCCCCGGCCGGCTCACCGCGGCCGCGCTCGCGCAGCCCGTACTTCTCCTTGGCGAGTACGACGACCGAGCGGCCCTCGGGTGTCTCGTCGGCCAGTGAGGAGAGCTGCGCCGCGTCGGCGAGCACCGCCTCGGTGACGCCACGGACGGGGACGAACGCGGCGGCCTGCCGGTTGCCGAGGGTGATGGTGCCGGTCTTGTCGAGCAGCAGGGTCGACACATCGCCTGCGGCCTCGACCGCGCGTCCCGACATGGCCAGCACATTGCGCTGGACGAGCCGGTCCATGCCCGCGATGCCGATCGCGGAGAGCAGCGCCCCGATGGTGGTCGGGATCAGGCAGACCAGCAGCGCGGTGAGCACGGTCATCGACTGCTTCGCGCCGGCGTACGTCGCGAACGGCTGGAGGGTCACGACGGCCAGCAGGAAGACGATGGTGAGCGAGGCGAGCAGGATGTTCAGCGCGATCTCGTTGGGCGTCTTCTGCCGGGCTGCGCCCTCCACCAGTTTGATCATCCGGTCGATGAAGGTCTCGCCGGGCTTCGTCGTGATCCTCACGACGATCCGGTCGGAGAGGACCTTCGTACCGCCGGTGACGGCCGAGCGGTCACCACCCGACTCCCTGATGACGGGGGCCGATTCGCCGGTGATCGCGGACTCGTCGACCGAGGCCACCCCTTCGACGACGTCGCCGTCCCCGGGGACGGTGTCACCGGCCTCGCAGACCACCAGGTCGCCGACGCACAGCGCGGTCCCCGGCACCCGCTCCTCGACGGCGCCGTCCAGGCGCCGGGCGACGGTGTCGCTCTTGGCCCTGCGCAGCGTGTCGGCCTGGGCCTTGCCGCGGCCCTCGGCGACCGCCTCCGCCAGATTGGCGAAGACCGCGGTCAGCCAGAGCCAGCCGGTGACGGCCCAGCCGAACCAGTCCCCGGGGTCCTTGAGGGCGAACCCGGTGGTGACCACCGAACCGACCTCGACCACGAACATCACCGGCGACTTGACCATGATCCGCGGGTCGAGTTTGCGCAGCGCGTCGGGGAAGGAACTGAGCAGCTGCCGGGGGTCGAACAGGCCGCCGCCGACGCGGCCTCCGGACTTCGGGCCCTGCGGTGCGCCCTGCGGAGCGCGGGCCGGGGTGAGGGTACTCATGACGCCAGCCCTTCAGCGAGCGGTCCCAGCGCGAGCGCCGGGAAGTAGGTCAGACCAGCGATGATCAGGATCGTGGCGACGAGGAGCCCGGCGAAGAGCGGCTTGTCGGTACGGAGGGTCCCGGAGGTCTCGGGGACCTGGCGCTGCTCCGCGAGCGATCCGGCGAGCGCCAGGACGAACACCATCGGTACGAAACGGCCGAGCAGCATCGCGAGTCCGATGGTGGTGTTGAACCACTGGGTGTCGGCGCCGAGTCCGGCGAAGGCCGAGCCGTTGTTGTTGGCGCCGGACGTGTAGGCGTAGAGGATCTCCGAGAAGCCGTGCGCCCCGGAGTTGGTCATCGAGTGGCCGGGGGTCGGGAGCGCCATCGCGGCCGCGGTGAAGCAGAGCGCGAGCGCCGGGGTGACGAGGATGTAGCAGGCCGCGAGCTTGATCTCGCGGACGCCGATCTTCCTGCCCAGGTACTCGGGGGTGCGGCCGACCATCAGGCCCGCGATGAACACCGCGATGACGGCCATGATCAGCATGCCGTAGAGGCCGGAGCCGACACCGCCGGGCGCGATCTCGCCGAGCTGCATCCCGAGCAGGGTGATGCCCCCGCCGAAGCCGGTGAAGGACGAGTGGAAGGAGTTGACCGCGCCGGTCGAGGTGAGCGTGGTCGCCACCGAGAAGATCGAGGAGCCGCCGGTCCCGAAGCGGGTCTCCTTGCCCTCCATCGCGCCGCCCGCGATGTCGAAGGCGGGGCCGCCGTGGTGGAACTCGGTCCACATCATCAGGGCGGTGAAGGCGATCCAGATGGTCACCATCGTCGCCAGGATCGCGTAGCCCTGCCGGACGGAGCCGGCCAGCCGGCCGAAGGTGCGGGTCATCGCGAAGGGGATGACCAGGATCAGGAAGACCTCCAGGAGGTTGGAGAGGCCGTTCGGATTCTCGAAGGGGTGGGCGGAGTTGGCGTTGAAGTAGCCGCCGCCGTTGGTGCCCAGCTCCTTGATGGCCTCCTGGGAGGCGACGGCACCGCCGTTCCACTGCTGCGATCCGCCGCCGAACTGGCCCACCTCGTGGATCCCCGCGAAGTTCTGGATGGCGCCGCACGCCACCAGGACCAGCGCGCCGACGACGGCGACGGGGATCAGGATGCGGACGGTGCCCCGGACCAGGTCGGCCCAGAAGTTGCCCAGTTCACCGCCGCCGGACGCGGTGGCACGGGAGCGGGCGAAGCCTCGTACGAGGGCGATGCCGACGGCCATGCCGACGGCGGCCGAGACGAAGTTCTGCACCGCGAGGCCGCCGGTCTGCACGACGTGGCCCATGGCCTGCTCGCCCGAGTACGACTGCCAGTTGGTGTTGGCGACGAACGAGGCGGCGCTGTTGAACGCCTGGTCCGGGTCGATCGACCGGAAGCCCAGCGAGCCGGGCAGCGCGCCCTGCGTCCGCTGGAGCAGATAGAGGAAGAGGATGCTCGCCAGCGAGAAGGCGAGGACCCCGCGGAGATACGCCGGCCAGCGCATCGCGGAGTCGGGATTGGCGCCGATGGCCCGGTAGATCCACTTCTCGACCCGCAGATGCCGGTCGGAGGAGTAGACGCGGGCCATGAAGTCGCCGAGGGGCCGGTAGACCAGACCGAGCGCCACGATGAGCGCGAGCATCTGGAGCACTCCGGCGAGTACGGGGCTCATCAGGCTCAGAACCTCTCCGGGTGGACAAGGGCGAGAACGAGATAGCCCAGCAGGGCGACGGCCACCACGAGGCCGATCACCGCTTCCACGGCAGAACCGGTCACAGCTTCGACACCCCCTTGGCGATGAGCGCCACCAGCGCGAAGACCGCGACCATGGTGACGACGAAGGCCACATCGGCCATCGTGAGCTCCTGAAACAGTTCGAGGTTCGAAAGAACGGACTCTCTGAGCAAACCCCCTCGAAAGACGCCCCAGCCGTTCGTTGACGCCACCCATACGGCGAGGGCCCCGCCCTTGACGCGATCCCTACGCGCCCCCGTGTGACCGGGCGCACACGGCTGTGACCAGCAGAAAGGCCGGTGGCCCGCACTCCCGTCGGGGAGTGCGGGCCACCGGCCCTGCTGTGCTGTGCTCTGCTGTGCTGTGCGCGCTGTCTCCGTGTGTGGGACGGGGCTCAGCGGGTGGGACGGAGGTCAGCGCACCTCGGTGATCTCCGGGCCGCGCTGGAGCTGGCCCATGCCACCGGAGAAGCGCGAGCCCTCCTGCTCCTCCTGCTGGACACCGTCAGGCATCATCTGCGCGTCGTCCGGCAGCTTGAGGACGATCGGGTCACGGGGAGCCATCGGCCCCTCGCCCCGGACGACCACGGTGTCCCGGAAGATCTGCTCCAGGACCCCGGCCGCCTCGGGCTGGACCGCGCCCTGGCCGGAGATGACCCCGCGCAGGAACCAGCGCGGGCCGTCGACGCCGACGAAGCGCACCAGCTGCACGCCGTTCGTACCGTCCGGGAGCTGGACGGGCACCTGGGCCCGCAGCTCCCAGCCGAGGGGGCCCTCGACCTCGTCGATGATGCCGCCCTGCTGGGTGATGCCCGAGGCGATCTCCTCGCGCACCTCACCCCAGATGCCTTCCTTCTTCGGTGCCGCGAAGCCCTGGAGCTGGACGGCGCTGTCGCGCAGGACGACCGTCGCCGCGACGATCGCGTCGCCCGCGACCTCGACGCGCAGCTCCATGCCCTCGACTCCGGGGACGAACAGACCGCCCAGGTCCACCCGTCCCTCGCCCGCCTCACGGACCTCGGAGATGTCCCAGGGACCGTCCGGCCGGGGAGCGGGAGGCAGCCCGGACCTGTGCGTCTGGCTCACCTCCGCCGACTCATCGCCTGCGGCGCCTTCGCCGTCGAACTGCCCGGCCTCGCCCGCCGCGTCCTCGTCGGAACCGCTGTTCTTGCGACGTCCGAACACGTCACTGTCCTTCCCGGTCGGATACGACCGATGCGTATCGATTCCCACCCTGTGGCCCGCCCACAGCGGCATGTCCGCCGGTGGACCCGAAGCCCCCTCCGGCCCGTGCCGAGCCGGGAAGCTCCGCCACCTCATGGAAGCGCACCTTCTCGACCTGCTGTACTACCAGCTGGGCGATCCGGTCGAAGCGCTCGAACCGCACCGTCTCGCGCGGATCGAGATTCACCACGATCACCTTGATCTCTCCACGGTACCCGGCATCCACCGTCCCCGGGGCATTCACCAGGGCAACTCCGCAGCGGGCGGCGAGCCCGGACCGCGGGTGCACGAAGGCGGCGTACCCGTCGGGCAGCGCCACCGAGATCCCGGTGGGCAGCACGGTCCGCTCCCCCGGCGCCAGCTCGGCGGCCTCGGTGGTCATCAGATCGGCGCCCGCGTCGCCCGGGTGCCCGTAGGCGGGCAGCGGCACATCGGGGTCCACGCGGTGGATCAGTACGTCGACGGGGTCACGGCTCATGGGTTCACCTCGAAGGCACGGGCGCGCTTGATCTGGTCGGGGTCGTCCATGGCGGCCCTGATCTCCTCGGGCCGTCCGTTCTCCGTGAAGTGGTCGACCTTGACCTCGATGAACAGGGCGTCGGCGCGGACCGCGACGGGCCCGTCGGGGCCGCCGATCCGGCCGGTCGCGGTGGAGTAGATCTTCCGGCCGCTCACCGCGGTGACTCGGGCCTCCAGGTGGAGCGCGGTGCCCACCGGGACGGGCCGTACGAAGTCGGTCTCCAGCCGGCCGGTCACCGCGATGACCCGCAGCAGCCAGTTCAGCGATCCGAGCGTCTCGTCCAGCGCGGAGGCCAGGACACCGCCGTGCGCGAGGCCCGGTGCGCCCTGGTGGGCGGGTTTCACGGTGAACTCGGCGGTGACGGTCACACCTTCGCCGGCCCGCGCCTGGAGGTGCAGCCCGTGCGGCTGTCCCTCGCCGCAGCCGAAACAGTGCGCGTAGTGCGCTCCGAGGAGCTCTCCGGGGGCCGGGGCATCGTGGTGGCGCACGGGCGCTATGGCGTCGGCCGGGGGCGTCAGCCCTGAAGATGTTCGTGTCACAGCCGCAGACATTACCCGCGCGGCAACGCGGGGACGGCACCATGCCAAGCTTGGCTTTATGCAGCCTTACGAAGAACGTCTCACCGCGCCCCGTTCCTGGTGGCTCATCGCCCTGCTCGTCGGGGTCGCGGGCGCGCTGATCACCCTGCCCCTCGGCACCCTGCCGATGCTCGGCGGCCTGGTCGGCGGGGCGGCGGTGGCGGGCATCATCGTGAGTTCGTACGGCTCGGTCCGCATCCGGGTCGTCGCCGGGTCGCTCGTCGCGGGCGACGCGAAGATCCCGCTGTCCGCGCTGGGCGAGGCCACGGTGCTGGACGCCGAGGAGACGGTCGCCTGGCGCTCGTACAAGGCCGATCCGCGCGCTTTCATGCTGATGCGCAGCTATGTACGGACGGCTCTGCGGGTGGAGATCACGGACCCGGCCGACCCGACGCCGTACGCCTACCTCTCGACCCGGGACCCCGAGGCGCTCAAGGCCGCTCTGACGGGTGTGACCGCCGCCCAGGGCTGACGCGGCCTGCGGGCGCTACAGCTCCGCCGTCGTTCCTGCTCCGCGGGCGTTACGGCTTCGCGGTCCTTCCTGCTCCGCGGGCCTTACCGCTCCGCGGCCTTTCCGCCGGGAAGCTCCTTCGGCTTCTCCAGGGGCGGCAGCTCGGGAAGGGCGTCCCAGGGGACCTGGCGCTTGCGCATGTCCTTGCGGACCTTGTCGGCGAGTTTCCTGGTGTCCCTGCGGTTCATCACGGCGCCGACGGTGGCCCCCACCATGAACGGCATCAGATTCGGCAGGTCGCGGACCGTGCGCTTCATGATCTGCTGGCGCATCTCGCGCTTCATCTGGCCGCCGAGCGCGGTGAACGTGGCGGGCTTGGTGATGTCGAAGCCGCGCTCGCCCGACCACGCGTGCAGATAGGCGGTGGAGCGCTCCTTGAGGCCGCCCGGCGGGCGCATCCCGTAGACCTCGTGCAGTTCGGCGATGAGCTTCAGCTCGATCGCCGCGACCCCGGTGATCTCCGCGGCGATCTCGGCCGGCATGGCGAGCGGTACGGGCAGCATCGCGGCCGCTCCGATGCCCGCGCCGACGGTCGACGTCGCGTTGGCGGCCCCCGCGACGAGCCGGTCGGCGATCTCCTCCGGGCCGAGCCCGGGAAAGTGCTTGCGCAGTGTCGTGAGATCGCGGACCGGGATCCGGGGTGCGATGTCGATGATGCGGTCGGCGATGTACGCGAACCCCGCTTTCGCGCCTGCCCCGCCCTTCTGAATGCCGTGCTGTATTCCCTGCACGCCGTTCCTCAGAGCGCCCAGCCGACGGGCCCCGGTCGTGGGTCCGTCCTGCACGCCCCGCGCCACCGCAGCGAAGGGCGCCGCTTCGTCGAGCGAGGCCGGAAGGCCCCGCTCGTCGTCACGTGCGCTGTTGACGAGCGCGCTCGCCCCGTGGTCGTCCTCCTCCGGGGGCCGGAGGGCGGGGGGCTCGGCGGGTGCTTCCGCACCCTCTGCCGGGCCCGTACGGCCCTGCTGGTCCTCGGGGGAACCCTTCCGCCGGAAGCGTCGCTTCCGGGACGGTGTCGCGCCTGCCACGGCCGACTGCCTCAGTCGCAGTCGCGGCAGATGGGCTGGCCGTTCTTCTCGCGCGCCAGCTGACTGCGGTGGTGCACCAGGAAGCAGCTCATGCAGGTGAACTCGTCGGCCTGGCGGGGCAGCACCCGGACCGACAGCTCTTCGTTGGACAGGTCGGCGCCGGGCAGTTCCAGGCCCTCGGCCTGCTCGAACTCGTCGACGTCGACAGCGGCTGTCGACTTGTCGTTCCGACGTGCCTTGAGCTCTTCCAGACTGTCCTGGTCGCTGTCGTCGTCGGTCTTGCGTGGAGTGTCGTAATCCGTAGCCATGTCGCGCTCTCCCCCTCTGGGTATTTGCGGTGTCTCCAGCGCACGTAACGCGTGAGAGGCCGGACTTGTGCCCGACCCGAGGCGGAGATTTTGCCTCACATCAAGGTCTGTTACTCAATCGACACCCAACCGGATCCCCGGGGAGAGATCGATTTGGATGGCGATCGGGACCGTACACGGTCCCGGGGTGGCGCTTTACGGGCGCCACCCCGTGTACTTCCCGTGATCGCACCCCCTGGAAACCCAGGGTTTTCCCGGGTTTTCGGGGATTTGCGGATAACGGAGAGTAGGTAGACGGAAAATCGACCCTGTGACCGATCGCACATCTGTCTTACGGGAACGCGTCCCGAAAATTCCGCGCAAAGCGAACATCCGGCCTACCCCCGCCGACCGGCTCAGACAGGCAACGTGACACGCATCACCAGGCCGCCACCCTCGCGGGGCTCCGCGATGATACGGCCTCCGTGGGCGCGGGCGACGGAACGCGCGATGGACAGACCGAGTCCGACACCCTTGTCGCTGCCGGTCCGCTCGGTGCGCAGGCGCCTGAACGGCTCGAAGAGGTTGTCGATCTCGTAAGCGGGAACCACGGGGCCCGTGTTCGAAACCACCAGCAGCGCCTGGCCGGGCTGCAGTTCGGTGGTGACCGCCACCCAGCCGTCCTCCGCGATGTTGTACCGCACCGCGTTCTGGACGAGGTTGAGGGCGATCCGCTCCAGCAGGATGCCGTTGCCCTGCACGACCGCGGGCGACTGCTCCCCGCGGATCTCCACCCCCTTCTCCGTGGCCTCCGCCAGCGTCTGGTCGATGGCCCTGGTGGCCACCTCGGCCAGGTCGACCGGCTTCCGCTCGACGATCTGGTTGTCGCTGCGGGCCAGCAGCAGCAGCCCCTCGACCAGCTGCTCGCTGCGTTCGTTGGTGGCCAGCAGCGTCTTGCCGAGCTGGGTGAGTTCGACGGGCGCGCCAGGGTCGGAGAGGTGCACCTCCAGCAGCGTGCGGTTGATCGCCAGCGGTGTGCGCAGTTCGTGCGACGCGTTGGCGACGAACCGCTGCTGCGCGGTGAAGGCGCGCTCCAGCCGGTCGAGCATCTCGTCGAAGGTGTCGGCGAGCTCCTTGAGCTCGTCGTCGGGGCCGTCCAGCTCGATCCGCCGGGTCAGGTCCGTGCCTGCCACGCGGCGGGCCGTGCGGGTCATCCTGCCCAGCGGCGACAGCACCCGTCCGGCGACCGCGTAGCCGAAGGCGAAGGCGATGATGCTGAGGCCCACCAGGGCGTACAGCGAGCGGGTCAGCAGGTCGTCGAGTGCTTGCTGGCGCTGGTGGTTGACGCAGGAGTTCATCGCCTCGTTGAACTGGTCGGCCGAGCCCCCCTTGGGCAGGTTGCACACCTGGCTGGTGACCGAACCGGTGACGATCTTGAAAGGCAGCTGGCCGCCGACGTTGAGCGCCTGCGCCGCCAGCATGTAGATGATCGTCAGCAGCAGGATGCCGGCGATCAGGAACATCCCGCCGTAGAGCAGTGTCAGACGTATCCGGATGGTCGGCCGCAGCAGCGGGGAGAGGGACTCCGAGCTCTTCGGGTCCCAGGTCGGTTTGGGCGGTGCCGCCGGCGCCGCCGGGCTGTTGGACACAGGGCTCCTCAGATCCGGTAGCCCGAGCCCGGGACGGTCACGATGACCGGGGGCTCACCTAGTTTCCGGCGCAGCGTCATGACGGTCACCCGTACGACGTTGGTGAACGGATCGGTGTTCTCGTCCCAAGCCTTCTCCAGGAGCTGCTCCGCCGAGACGACAGCGCCCTCGCTGCGCATCAGCACTTCGAGCACGGCGAACTCCTTGGGGGCCAGCTGGATCTCGTGGCCCTCCCGGAAGACCTCGCGGCGGTTGGGGTCCAGCTTGATGCCGGCCCGCTCCAGGACGGGCGGCAGGGCGACCGTCGTACGGCGCCCGAGGGCCCGGACCCGGGCGGTCAGCTCGGTGAAGGCGAAGGGCTTGGGCAGATAGTCGTCCGCGCCGAGCTCCAGCCCCTCCACGCGGTCGCTGACATCGCCCGAAGCCGTCAGCATCAGGACCCGGGTGGGCATGCCGAGTTCGACGATCTTGCGGCAGACGTCATCACCGTGGATGACCGGCAGGTCCCGGTCGAGGACCACGACGTCGTAGTCGTTGACCCCGATCCGCTCCAGGGCCGCGGCGCCGTCGTACACGACGTCGACGGCCATGGCCTCCCGGCGAAGTCCGGTGGCCACCGCATCGGCGAGCAGCTGCTCGTCCTCGACGACGAGTACGCGCACGGCGCTTGTCCTTCCGTTACAGCCCGTGTCCGGGCAGGGTCTGGCCTGGGGTGTGTGCTTCCATCCTGCCCCGTACGGCCATAAACCGGCTGTAAGGCAGTGCCCGGTAACGGACGGCGGGGAATTCAGGGATTCCCGGTGCGGTTGAGGTTTCTTCGAGGCGGAGCAAGGGGAGGACGACTGCACACCCGCCGATCACGCCCTGTACGGGGCGCACCACACCTCGCTCCGCCACCACCGGGGACGCGTGATCAGTTGATGACCCTCGGCACACCCCCGTGCCACCGACCCACGACGAGGGGGCGCACCATGGACGCATTCACCGCAGGTCTGCTGCAGCGGATAAAGGCCACCCAGACCGACCTGACGCGTGCCCGCGAGTCCGGCGACGACTTCCTGGCGGAGGTCGAGCAGGGCGAGCTGGACGATCTTCACCGCCTCGCGGCCGAGCACGGCGTGGCCGTCGGGCCGGCCCTGGCCGCCGAGTCCGGCGCGGACATCCGCACGGCGGGCGTCTGACCCGCACGGTTCACCCACGAAGCCCCCGGCACCGTTCTGCGGTGCCGGGGGTTTCGTATGTCCGGACCCGTACGGCGCCTGGTGGGTGCGGCGCCGGGCCCCGTACGCGCTCAGTCGTGCCAGGCGCCGTACTCCTCCAGCAGCGCCTGGAGCGGCTCGAAGACGCCGGGCGACGCGGCGACCGTCAGATCGTCCGTGGGGCGCTCCCCCGGGCGTCCGCCGGTCAGTGCGCCCGCCTCACGGGCGATCAGGTCACCGGCCGCCCGGTCCCACGGGTGCAGTCCCCGCTCGTAGTACCCGTCGAGCCGGCCCGCGGCCACATCGCACAGGTCGATCGCCGCCGAGCCGCCGCGCCGGATGTCGCGCAGCTGCGGGATGAGCCGCTGGGCCACGGCGGCCTGATGCGTGCGCACCGTCGCCACGTAGTTGAAGCCGGTCGACACCAGCGCCTGGTCGAGCGGGGGCGCGGGCCTGCACCGCAGCCGCGCTTCACCGAGGTGGGCGCCGCCGCCGCGCACCGCGTGGAAGGTCTCGCCGCGCATCGGCGCCGCCACCACCCCGGCGACCGTCTCGCCGTCCTGCTCGGCGGCGATGGAGACGGACCAAGTGGGCAGTCCGTAGAGGTAGTTCACGGTGCCGTCCAGCGGGTCGATGACCCAGCGGACGCCGCTGCTGCCCTCCGCGCTCGCGCCCTCCTCGCCCAGGAAGCCGTCGTCGGGGCGGAAGTCGGTCAGGTAGCCCGTGATCAGCTTCTCGGCCGCGATGTCCATCTCGGTGACGACGTCGATGGGGCTGGACTTGGTGGCCGCCACCCCCAGGTCGGCGGGGCGTCCGTCACGCAGCAGCGCCCCGGCGCGCCGGGCGGCCTCCAGGGCCAGTTCGAGCAGTTCGGTGTAGAGCGGGTCGGTCACGGTTCTCCCTCGGATCGCGTGTACGGGCGCTGCGGCACGTGGACGGGCTGTCGGCTCTACGCGTACGGGCTGTCGGCGCCCGCGGCCGCCGGCTTGGCCGTACGGGCCGGGCAGCAGCCGACCGGGCAGACGTCGTGCGAGGGGCCCAGCGCGCCGAGCGCGCAGCGCTCCACCGGGCGGCCCTGCTCGGCCGCCGCCCGTTCGAGCAGCAGGTCCCGGACCGCCGCGGCGAAGCGCGGGTCGGCGCCGACGGTCGCCGACCGTACGACGGGCAGGCCCAGTTCGGCCGCCTTCGCGACCGCCTCGGTGTCCAGGTCGTACAGGACCTCCATGTGGTCCGAAACAAAGCCGATGGGCACCATGACGACCGCGGGCACCCCCGCCCCGTGCAGCTCCGTGAGGTGGTCGCAGATGTCGGGTTCCAGCCACGGCGTCTGCGGGGAGCCGCTGCGCGACTGGTAGACGAGCTGCCAGGGGTGTGCGACACCCGTCTCCGCGCGGACCTTCTCGACGATGACCCGTGCCACGTCCAGGTGCTCCGCGACGTACGCCCCGCCGTCGGGCCCCGAGCTGTCGGCGGCGGCCGTCGGGATGGAGTGGGTGGTGAACGCCAGGTGGGCGCCGGACCGGACCGTGTCGTCCAGCTCCGCCAGGGACTTCAGTACGCCGTCGGCCATGGGGCCGACGAAGCCCGGGTGGTTGAAGTAGTGCCGGAGCTTGTCGACGCGCGGCAGTTCTAGGCCCTCCGCCTCCAGCGTGGCCAGGGCGCCCGCGAGGTCCTCGCGGTACTGCCGGCAGCCCGAGTACGAGGCGTACGCGCTGGTGGCCAGGACCGCGATACGGCGGTGCCCGTCGGCGGTCATCTCGCGCAGGGTGTCCGTCAGATACGGCGCCCAGTTGCGGTTGCCCCAGTAGACCGGGAGGTCGAGGCCGTGCCCGGCGAAGTCCTTGCGGAGCGCGTCGAGGAGGGCGCGGTTCTGGCCGTTGATGGGGCTGACCCCGTCGAAGAGGAAGTAGTGCTGACCCACCTCCTTGAGCCGTTCCTTCGGGATGCCGCGGCCGCGGGTCACGTTCTCCAGGAACGGGACCACGTCGTCCGGGCCCTCGGGGCCGCCGAAGGAGAGCAGCAGGAGGGCGTCGTAGGGAGCTGGATCGCGCTGATCGGACATGCCTCAGATCCTGCCACCCGGGTCCGACAGCCGCCGGGACCCCCCACGGAACGCCTGGTCGGAGCTGCCCCGGGGTGCTCTGCGCGGATCTTCGGCCGTAAGCTGCGCACACCATCAGTACGCCTTACCGGAGCCCTTCTTGACCAGTCCTTACCGTGCGATCTTCGCCGCCCCCGGCACCAAGGGGTTCTCGGCGGCCGGACTCCTCGGCCGGATGCCGCTGTCCATGCTGGGCATCGGTGTGGTGACCATGATCTCGCAGCTCACCGGGCGGTACGGACTGGCCGGCGCGCTCTCGGCGACGCTCGCGCTGTCCGCGGCCGCGATCGGCCCGCAGATCTCCCGGCTCGTCGACCGGCACGGGCAGCGGCGGGTGCTGCGCCGGGCGACCGTCGTCTCCGCCGTCGCCGTCGCGGGACTGCTGGTCTGTGCGCAGCAGCGGCTTCCGGACTGGACGCTCTTCGTCTTCGCGGCCGGCGCGGGCTGTGTGCCGAGCGTCGGCTCGATGGTCCGGGCCCGCTGGGCGGCCATCCACCGGGGCGATCCGCGCAAGCTGCACGCGGCGTACTCCTGGGAGTCGATCGTCGACGAGGTGTGCTTCATCTTCGGTCCGATCCTCTCCATCGGGCTCTCCACCGCCTGGTTCCCGGAAGCGGGGCCGCTGATGGCGGGCGGCTTCCTCGTGGTGGGGGTGTGCTGGCTGACGGCGCAGCGCGCCACCGAACCGGCCCCGCATCCGCACACGCACGGCCCTGGCGGCTCGGCGCTGGGCTCCCCCGGGCTGCGGCTGCTGGTGCTGACGTTCGTGGCGACGGGCGCGATCTTCGGGTCGATCGACGTGGTGACGGTCGCGTTCGCCGACGAGCGCGGACACAAGGCGCTGGCCAGTCTGGTCCTCGCGGTGTACGCCCTCGGATCCTGTCTGGCCGGGGCGGTCTTCGGGCTGCTGCATCTGCGCGGGGCCGCTTCGCGCAGGTGGCTGGTGGGGGTGTGCGCGATGGCGCTGAGTATGATCCCCCTCCAACTGGCCGGGAACCTGCCGTTTCTGGCCGGGGCGCTCTTTGTCGCGGGGCTCTTCGTCGCACCGACGATGGTGACCACGATGGCCCTCGTCGAGCAGCACGTACCGCGCAGCAGGCTGACCGAGGGCATGACCTGGACGAGTACCGGGCTCGCTGTCGGGGTGGCGCTCGGCTCGTCGGCCGCCGGCTGGGTGGTCGACGCGGGCGGGGCACGCCAGGGGTATCTGGTGCCGCTCGTGGCGGGAGCGCTCGCGGCCGTGGTGGCGTTGCCCGGGTACCGCCGGCTCAATGTGCCGGTGCCACTAGACGGGAGCGGGGCGGATGAGCGGTACACCAAGGACACCGGCTGCGGCACGGACGGCGACGGCGGTACGGGCGACGGGGCCCTGGCGTAACTGGGCGGGGAACGTCACCGCGCGCCCGGCGCGTGAGGTGACCCCGGCGTCCACCGCCGAACTGGCCGACGCCGTCCGGCGGGCGGCGGACGAGGGCCTGAAGGTGAAGGCCGTCGGCACCGGCCACTCCTTCACCGCGGCGGCGGCGACCGACGGGCTGCTGATACGCCCCGGTCTCCTCACCGGCATCCGGCGGATCGACCGCACGGCCGGCACGGTGACCGTCGAGGCCGGAACCCCGCTGAAGCGGCTGAACCAGGCGCTGGCCCGTGAGGGGCTCACCCTCACGAACATGGGCGACATCATGGACCAGACGGTGGCGGGCGCCACCAGCACCGGCACCCATGGCACCGGCCGTGAGTCCGCCTCGATATCCGCGCAGATCCGGGCACTGGAGCTGGTGACGGCCGACGGCTCGGTGCTCACCTGCTCGGCGACGGAACACCCCGACGTCTTCGCGGCCGCCCGGATCGGCCTCGGCGCGCTGGGCGTCGTCACGGCGATCACCTTCGCGGTGGAGCCGGTCTTCCTGCTGACGGCGCGCGAGGAGCCGATGCCCTTCGACCGGGTGACCGCCGACTTCGGCCAACTGGCCGCCGAGAACGAGCACTTCGAGTTCTACTGGTTCCCGCACACCGGCAACTGCAATACGAAGCGGAACAACCGCAGCGCGGGCCCGCCCGCCCCGCCCGGCCGTGTGTCCGGCTGGATCGAGGACGAGCTGCTCTCCAACGGCGTCTTCCAGGCGGCGTGTTCGCTCGGCCGGGCCGTCCCCGCGACGATTCCCGCGATCGCGAAGCTCTCCAGCCGGGCGCTGTCCGCCCGCACCTACACGGACATCCCGTACAAGGTCTTCACAAGTCCGCGCCGGGTGCGCTTCGTGGAGATGGAGTACGCCCTGCCCCGGGAGGCCTTGGTGGAGGCGCTGCGCGAGGTCCGGGCGATGGTGGAGCGCTCACCGCTGCGGGTGAGCTTTCCCGTCGAGGTCCGCACGGCGCCCGCCGACGACATCGCGCTCTCCACGGCCTCGGGCCGGGAGAGCGCATACATCGCGGTGCATCTGTACCGGGGCACACCGCACCGGGCCTACTTCACCGCGGTGGAACGGATCATGACCGCACACGGCGGCCGGCCGCACTGGGGCAAGCTGCACACCCGCGACGCGGCATATCTGTCGGAGGTGTACCCGCGCTTCGGCGAGTTCACGGCGGTACGCGACCGGCTCGACCCGCAGCGGCTGTTCGGCAACGACTATCTGCGCCGGGTCCTGGGCGACTGACCGCCGCCCCGGGGGAGCACGCTCCCCCGGGGCCGGCACCCGGCGGGAGTGCTATCCGGCCGAGCCGGTCGCGTCCGGTGCGGTGTCCTGCCGGTCGACGCCGTCATGACCCGCGGTGGAGCCGGAGCCGTCTCCGGCCGGGCCGGAGGGTTCCGGGGTCGGAGTGCCCGCGCCGTCACCCGTCGAAGGCTGCGAGGGACTGGGCGTCGGATCGGCCGATGTACCGCTCTTGCCGGGATCGGGCTTCGAGTGACCGGATCCGGCGGAGTCCGAGCCGGTGCTCGGCGACGGATCCGGGCTCTGGCCCTGCCGCTGGTCGTGCTGGAGCGGGTCCTGGCTCTGCTGCGGGTCGGTCGATCCGGCCGGCGCGGGCGAGTGGTGGTGGGACTGCGTACCGCCGCCCTGCACCGCCGATCCCACGGTCGTCCCCGTGCCGCCGCTGAGGCCGTGCCCCGAGAGCAGCTCGAAGCCCGTGATCCCGCCCATCGCCACGACGAACACGACGAGGGCGGCGAGGGAGGAGCGTTTCCAGCCCCGCACGCGTGTCCCGTGGGTCGTGGCCTCGGTGAACTCTTCGCCTGCGACCGGGGTCAGCAGCCTCGTGGCGTCCGGCTCCCGGTCACCCGGGACCCGCACGGTCCACTCGGTCCTGTCCGCGTCGGACTGCCCGGGCCAGGAGCCCACGATCGTCGGTGGCGCCTCCCCCGGCTCCGCGGCCCCGGGCACCTGCCGCACCGGGACCTTGAGGACCCTGGGTTTCACCTGGACCGTCACTTCACGGATCTGCTCCCCGGTGCGGCGGAAGAGATGCTGGAAGACCGTGCCGCCACAGGTGGCGATCACACTCACCACACCGGCACCGATGATCGTTCCGTACACCCCCAGCGTCGAGGCCAGCACGGCCGCCACCACGGCGGCGAAGGCACTTCCCGCGACCTGCGGGACGCTCAGCTCGAGCTGCCTCCTCTTCACGCTTCCGGTCTCCGTACCGCTGTCCGGCTTCTGTTCCATCACCAGCCCCTGTTTGCCCATCTGATTACACCCTGCACCAGAAAGGGACATTTGAGCGAAGTGGATAGTTCCGTTTCAGAGGATTGTGTGAAGCACAACACCGAAGGGCATACGCTGACGGCAAATTCGAGACTCCAGCTCCGCCGGACGCCCGGAAGTTCAGCGGCGAGCCGTCCACCCGCTTGGCCCGAATGGAGTACTGTTGCGAGCCCTGGGCCCGGCCTCCCTCAGGGGTGTCCGGACCAACGGGAGGGGCCTACGGCGGCACTCGAAGCGGCGACGCCAAGGCACCGCACGGGCGCTTGCTGCACAGAGTGACCAACAGTCGCTCTGCGTTGCAAACAGGTAACCGTGCCATAACGGCGTTCCAGGGCTGAGGCCCGACACGCCGGATAACTCGGCAAGGTTGTGGCGTGCTGTACCCGGGCAGGCCACACTCGACTAGCGGAAGCAGCGACGCACGTGACGTCGGCAGGCACCACCCGGGAGGTTCCCATGCCCGAACTGCGTGTCGTGGCCGTCTCGAATGACGGCACACGACTGGTGCTCAAAGCTGCGGACAGTACGGAGTACACGCTTCCGATCGATGAACGGCTGCGTGCGGCGGTCCGTAATGACCGCGCCCGCCTCGGCCAGATCGAGATCGAGGTGGAGAGCCACCTCCGTCCCCGCGACATCCAGGCGCGCATAAGGGCCGGTGCCTCCGCCGAAGAGGTCGCCCAGATGGCCGGGATCCCGGTCGACCGGGTGCGCCGCTTCGAGGGCCCCGTGCTCGCGGAGCGCGCGTTCATGGCCGAGCGGGCCCGCAAAACACCTGTACGGCGCGCCGGTGAGAACACCGGCACAGGACCGCAGCTCGGCGAGGCCGTGAACGAGCGGCTGCTGCTGCGCGGCGCCGAGCGGGACACCGTGCTCTGGGACTCCTGGCGCCGCGACGACGGGACCTGGGAGGTCCTGCTGGTCTACCGGGTCGCCACCGAGACGCACTCGGCGAGCTGGAGCTACGACCCGCCGCGCCGCCTGGTACAGGCGATGGACGACGAGGCGCGGTCGCTGATCGGCGAGTCCGACGACTCGCTGGTGGCGCCGGAGCCGAGCTTCCCGTTCGTACCGAGGATCGCCAGGCTGCCCCGCGACCGGCCGCTCGACCGCGCCCTTGACCGGCAGATGGAGCGGCCCACCGCACCGGTGCCCGCCCCTCCCGAGCCGGAAGAGAGCACCAGCAGCGGTGAGCGGGACTCGCTGACCAGCCTGCTGGAGGCCGTACCGAGCTTCCGGGGCGACATGGTCGTACCCGAGCGTCCCGCACCGCCGCCCGAACTCCCGCCGACCGAGCCCGCGCAGGAGCCGGAGTCCGAGGAGCCGCCCGCGGCGTCGGCCGGGGCGTCGGCCGGGGCCGGTTCGGCGTACGCGGACGTGCTGATGCCGCGCGCGGTGGCGGGTCACCGCGACCGGCTGACCGGGACGACGGACCGGCAGGCCGAGGCGGACGGCGTCCGCCCGGGCCGGCGGGCAGCAGTGCCGAGCTGGGACGAGATCGTCTTCGGCACCCGCCGCAAGAAGCAGGAGTAGCCGGACCACCGGAGCAGGCAGACAGCCGGGGCCCGTACGCACTGCGTACGGGCCCCGGCTGTGCGGTCGTGCCGCAGCTCTACGGCGTGGGGCCGGTGGCGACCGGGCGGGACTCGTCCGACGACCACTGCGACCAGGAACCCGCGTACAGCGCGGCCCGGACTCCGGCGATCTCCAGGGCCAGCACCTCATGCGCCCCCGAGACGCCCGACCCGCAGTAGACGCCGACCTCCGCGGCCTCGTCCGTGACCCCCAACCCGGCGAACCGGGCGGTCAGTTCGGCGGCGGCGAGGAAGCGCCCGTCGGCTCCGGTGTTCTCCGACGTCGGGGCCGACACCGCGCCGGGGATGTGCCCGCCGACCCGGTCGATGGGCTCCACGTCGCCCCGGTAGCGCTCGGCGGCGCGGGCGTCCAGCAGCACCCCCTTGCGGGCCACTTCGGCGGCGCCGTCCGCGTCGATGAGCGGCAGCGCTCCCGGAGCGGGTACGAAGTCGCCCGGTGCGGGTGCGGGCGTCTGCGTGGAGCGCGGCCCGTCCCAGGCAGCGAGACCTCCGTCCAGCACCCGGACGTCCGGGTGGCCCGTCCAGCGCAGCAGCCACCAGGCGCGCGCGGCGGCCCAGCCCTGGCCGCCGTCGTACACGACGACCGGGGCGTCCCTCGAGACGCCGGCCCGGCGCAGTACCGCGCCCAGCTCCGCCGGGTCGGGCAGCGGATGGCGGCCACCGGCGCCGGGCGCTCCTGCCAGCTCGGTGTCCAGGTCCACGAAGACCGCGCCGGGCAGGTGACCGGCCTCGTAATCGGGGCGGAGGTTCGGGCCGCCGAGCTGCCAGCGGATGTCGAGGAGCACCGGCGGACGCGGTCCGGCCGACTCGCTCGCGAGATCGGTTGCGGTAATGATGGGTGTCATGACTGCCATCCTCGCCCAGAGTCCGGCCCGTACGTAACGCCGTAGAAAAGGACGAGGAGTACTAAAACAGGCATCCTCCTGCTGGAACGTGCAAAATGCGGCGCGGCCGGGGCGCGGCGCGCGGCAGGTGGTGGAAGCATCTGGGCGGGGGGCGGCACACCGGCCCCCGCACGGCCACCACCGATGGTCCGAGGAGAGAGCGAAGATGACCGAGGCAGCCTCGCGGCGCAGGCCCGGAACCCCCTGCTGGGTGAGTCTGATGGTGCACGGCCTGTCAGAGACCCAGGAGTTCTACGGGGACTTGTTCGGCTGGGAGTTCCAGCCGGGGCCCGAGCAGCTGGGACCTTATGTGCGTGCGCTGCTGGGCGGCCGCGAGGTCGCGGGGATCGGGCAGATGCCGCCCGACCGGCATCTGCCGATCGCCTGGACGACGTACCTGGCGTCCGACGACGTCGACGCGACCGCGGAGACCGTCAGGCACTGCGGCGGGACCGTCGGAGTGGGACCGCTCGACGCGGGAGAGGCGGGGCGGCTGGCCATAGGGTCGGACCCCGACGGCGCGGTCTTCGGCATCTGGCAGGCGGCGGCCCACCTCGGCACCACGGAGGCGGGCGTCCCCGGAACGCCGGTGTGGAACGAGCTGGTGACCAGGGAGACCGGGTCGGTCGGCAAGTTCTACCAGGCGGTGTTCGGTTACGAGACGGAGGCGGTCGTCTCGGCCGACTTCGACTATCTGACGCTGTATCTGGAGGGGCGGGCCGTGGCCTCGCTGCACGGGGTCGGTCAGGCGCTGCCGCGCGACAGGGGCGCGCACTGGATGACGTACTTCGAGGTGGCGGACGTCGACGCGGCCGTGCGCCGGGTGACCGAGCTGGGCGGGCATGTGCTCCAGCCGCCGCGCCAGGGCGAGACCGGGCGGCTGGCCACGGTCGCCGATCCGGAGGGTGCGGTCTTCACCGTCGTCAGGACGGAGCGCTGAAGTCCGCAGGAACCCGGCGCCGTTCCAGGGCGCCGGGTACCCGCGGACTCCAGCAGCCGGCGGGTCACGGTCCACGCGACGCCGACAGCAGCCATACGGGAAGAACGGGGCGACCCCTCGGGCACACCAGCGACCGACCCCGCCGAAGAACCGGAGCGAACATGTCGCCCCGCCTCCAGCCGTCAGCCGCTGCGGGTATGTCACCTGCCCCGCGTATCCGCCGGGTCCGCGGCCGAACGCGTCCGGCTCTCCGGTAGCGCTTCGCCCTGCCTGCCCCGGCGCATGAAAAATATCGACAGCGCACCGATCACCGCCGCGAACAGAGTGGAACCGATCGTGATGACTGCGAATCCCTGACGGGAAGCGTGGCCCGCGCTGCCCACGAAACTGGCGAAAAGTGAGCCGAACATCGACACCGCGATGGCCTCGCTCCCGAGCCGGACGGTATTGAGCCACCCGGCCCCCATGCCCGCTTCGTTCTCGGACACCTGCGCCAGTGCCTCACCGTCGATCAACCCGGCCTGCAGTCCGAATCCGGCGCCGACGATCGCCATCGGGAGCGTCATCCATGCAAGGCCCTGCTCAGCGCCCACGCCCGTCGCCACCAAGCCCACGACCATCAACGCGATGCTCCAGATCAGGATCTTGTCCACGGCCACCCCTCCGGCAACCAGACGGCCGGCGATCAGCGGGGAGACCAGCACGGGCATGGTCAGGAACATCAAGAACGCACCGCTCGCACCCGGTGAGGAGCCGTAGGCGCCCTGGAAGAAGACCGGCATGTAGGCCACCGCGTTGGTGAAGGTGAAGGAGGCGACCGCAACCACCAGCGTCATTCCGGAAAAGCGCCGGTTCCGCAGAGTGCGGAGACTCAGCAGCGGGCTCGGTGCCGTGGTCTCTCTCCGCGCGAAGAGCCCGTAACAGGCGATTCCGGCGGCCGTGCACAGCAGGAACGGGAGAGACACCCATCCCGTCGCCGAGCCGAGCGCCATCCCACCGAGCGTCAGGGTGGTCGCCACGGAGAAGAGCACTGCTCCTGCCACGTCGATCCGGGCCGCATATCTCTTCTCGTGGGCGGCCGCCCGGCGGATCATCGGCATGCCGATGCACGTGATCACCAGGCAGCCCAATTGGAATCCGTAGACGAACCGCCAACCGACGACCTGGGTGAACAGACCGCACAGGGAAGGGCCGAAGGCCAGGGACAGGCCCGCGACCGATCCCAGCAGGGCGAAAGCACGGGTCCGGCGCCGGCCCTCGAAATTCGATGACACCACCGCCGTTCCCACCGAGAAGACGGCGCCCGCACCGGCCCCCGCCACGAGCCGGGCCACGTCAAGCATCAGGTAGTTCGCCGCGACCAGACTGATGGCGGATCCAACGCCGAAGGTCACCGATCCGATCATCAGGGCCCGCCATCGCCCGATGATGTCCGCGACGGAACCCCAGATGAGAGTCGAGCAGGCGAAGGTCAGGTTGTATCCGTTGAGAGCCCACTGCTCACCTGCTGATGACGCCCCCAGATCATGTGCGATGTCGCCCAGGGACACGGCAGTTCCGGACACCGACAGGGGGACCGTGAAGATGGCGAGCATGATGACGGGCATCACCAGGCTCCTACCGGACGGCGCCGTACCCGGCTGCTCGCTGTCAGACATCATCGCCTTCCTTTACGTGCTCCCACCGCGCCACCCTCGCTCCGGAGCGCGTCGACCGTCCAGCACCGGCTTCCGCAACTGGCCGGTATGGACCGGCCGCCGCCATCACACCCTGACGTCGACGGACCGGCACTCGTCGAGAAAATCCACAATGTGGCCGAATACGTCCAGGGCCGCGTTGCGGCCGATGAACGTGTCGAGGTGGCCGTATCCCGGCACCTCCACGTAGCGGATGTCCATCTCCGGGTTCCGGCGCGAAAGGACGTCGTGGCAGAGCTGGTTGGAGTCGTACCAGAAGCGGTTGTCACTGCCGGACAGCAGCATCAGCGGTGCCTCGATCCTGTCCGCGTTGTCGAGCGCGTTCTTCGGCAACGCGTCGTACCGTCCGTCGGCGTCGTTGTACCGCATCATCGTGTGGGCCAGTTCGATGCTGCGCAGATGCGGCAGGATCCACATCGGCACCGTGCCGTACAGGTCGGCCAGCCGGTCGTGGGTGAGGACGTCGAGGTTGTCGTGCTCGAAGAGCGAACCCCCCACACCCCACGAGTCGTTGTGCAGGATCTGGCAGTTGGGGTCCTTGCACTCAGCGCCCAGCGAGACCTCCGCGAAGATCAGGGAGTGCTTCGACCACATCCCCACCTTCTTGAAGTCGGTGGGGATGTTGACGAGGCGGGACCGGAGCAGCTCCCCGCCGAAGTGCAGACGCGCCCGCGTCTTCCAGGACATCTTCGGCGTGAGGAACACCCCCTGCGCGACGACGCCCGCAAGACCGGGCACCAGTCCCGCCGTCATGCTCAGCGACAGGCACATCGCCCCGATGCAGTGCGCGACGACCAGCAGCTGGCGGCCGTCGATCCGTTCCTTGATCAGCGACACCGCCTCGGGGATGTCGTAGAGCGCCACGTCGTCGAAGGTGTAGCGCACCCGGCCCTCGTTGTACGGCAGGCGGCAGCTGCCGCGCCAGTCGAGCAGCCAGGGCTCGTAGCCCGCGTCGAGCAGGACGTCGACCAGGTTACGGGTCTCGGGCAGGGTGAACATGTCCGCCGACGCGGTGAGGCCGTGCAGGACGAGCACGGCCGGGCGGTCGGTCGAGCCGTCCTCGGGGAGGACCCGGCACAGACCGAGCTCCGTGCCGTCGGATGCGGTGAAGGGGATCTCCTCGACCCGGTCCCCGAGTGCGTGGTGGAGGGGCCTCAGCGTCATCGGGTCTGCTCCCTTTTGATCATCAGCTTCCTGATCTTGCGTTGTAGCTTGTCCTTGTCCCGGTCGATCGCGTCCCGGCGCAGGTCGAGGAGATCGGCGGCGACGCGCAGGGTCGGCTCCGCGAGCCCCATGCCGACCTGCACGAAGAACCACGACAGCCAGGCCAGCTTGGCGAGCCGCTGTTCCTGCGCCGACAGACGCGGGTCGACCCGGATCCCGTCGATCTGGTCCGGGACAAAGCTCTTGCCGGGCACCTTGACCACACCGGCCAGGCTCGCCGGCTCGTCCTCGCGCCCGATGGTGACGTCGATGGTCCGGGTCTGCTTCCAGAAGTCGCGGCTGGCGCGGGCCGTCTTCCAGCCTTCCAGCCACCAGCGGCCGCCGTCCCGGTCGGCCAGGACCAGGCGGTAGCGCAGCAGCGGGTGGTCGCTGCCGTGCTGGAGCGGGACGCCCTCATCGGGACGGACCCAGATCTCGCCCGCCGTCACCGTGAGCGGCTCCGGGTGCAGCCGCTCGCAGGTCACCTCGCCGCGTACGTCGATCTTCCTGTGCCGTACAACCTGGTACATGCTCGCGATGGACAGCGTGAGAGCCATCCGGCACTTGGTGTCGCGGTCGTCCCCGACCGGGCCGACGTGTCCCTTCGTCCGCTCGCGGAACGACAGGTAGGGCGGGTCCTCACGGCTGGGCAGCCGCGCGACACCGTCCTTCGCCATCCGCTCGAAGGCCTTCAGCTGGGCCTGGGCGCCGTACCGTTCGGCCATGGGCAGGCGGTGCCGCGTGACGAGCGCCTCGGTGCGCTCCGCCCCGGCCTCGGGGCCGAACATCAGCGCCTCGAACAGCTTCATCGCGGTGGGGCTGCGCAGTATCCGGACCAGGAAGTCCAGTTCGGGCACCGGCTCGGCCTCGTGCCGCTGGAGCAGGTCGTCGCGCCAGTCCCGCCAGTTGGCCACCCGTACGTTCATGCCGGCCAGTTTCATGTCCTTGACCAGTTCCGGCAGCGTCTCCGCACGGCCCGTCAAGTTGTAGTTCTGGCCCCACGCCTTCGGGTCGAACACCACTGTGGCCGCTACCTTGCTGATCCAGTCCACCGGTGCCAGGTTCATGAACTTGAACGCCGGCACGGTCCGGTACCGGGAGAACGCCCCGATCAGGCCGGTACTGAGGTCGCGGGGGTTGTACACGCCGGTGCGGGTGTGACCGCCGATCGCGCCCGGACGCAGGAACGTCACGGTCAGACCGTGCTCGCGGGTCCGCCGCAGCACGGCCTCGGCGGCCCACTTCGACTTGTCGTAGCCCGCGAAAAGACGGTCGATGTGGGCAACCGGGTCGTCCTCGCCCATCTTCTCGATGCCGACCTCGTTGAAGACGGCCACCGACGAGACATGGTGCAGCGGCTTGGGCCGACCCGTCATCGCCAGCTCGGCGAGGAGCAGCGGGCCGAGCACATTGGTCTGCCGCAGCGAAGGGTAGCCGCGCAGGAAGTCGACCGCGGCAGCGACGTTGACGATCGAGTCGATCTCCTGGGCCAGGCTCGCCCAGCTGTCGTCCGGCAGGCCGAGGCGCGGCTTTCTGAGGTCCGCCGCGAGCACCGTGACCCGCCTCCGGACCTCGGCGGACCAGGGCTGGTCGAAGCTCGCCAAAGCGTCGGCGAGGCGTCGTTCGGCGGCGGCGTCGTCCGCCGCACGCACCAGGCACACCACGTGGGCGTCCCCTTGCCGCAGCAGGTCGAGCAGAAGGTGGCTGCCGAGGTAACCGGTGGCGCCGGTGAGCAGGATACGGCGCGGCGGCACCGGCTCGGCCTGGTGGCTGAACGGCAGCCGGTCGGCGAGCGCGAGGTCGGCCAGGATCATCTCCAGATCCTCGTCCGCCCCGTCCGCCGACGCGCGGAAGACGACGGGCGCGATGGCCGGTGAGCCGTTCGGTGACGGGGCCTCCAGGGCCGGTGCGTTCGGTGACGGCGAGGCCGTGGCGGCCTCGGCCACTGCGGTGGGCAGACCCGCCGCCGCGGCCCAACGCTGTGCGAGGCGGCGGGGCCGCGCGTCCGCGAAGACGTCGTCCAGGCTCACCCGTACGTCCAGCTCCCGGGCCATGACCGCGACCAGCTCGACCGCGTCGACCGACGACAGACCGGCGTCGAACAGGTCCGTCTCCGCGTCGGCCGTGCCGCCCGGCAGGAAGCGGGCGGCTCGGGCGACGATGTCCGCGGCGACCTCCGCGACACCGCGGGCGCCCGCCCCCGCGGCGGACGCCGGCTGCGGGGCGGCCTGCCCGGCCGTCTTCCGGAAGCGCGCCAGGAGGTCGGATGCCTCGGCGCGGCCCGGACCGCGCCGCTCGATGACCTCCTCCTCGGGGCGACGGCTGACCCCGCGGCTGCGGCTACTGCTACCGGCCTCAGGCATTGCTGACCTCCGCTGCGTTTTCGGATCCGGTGTCCCAGGAACGGAACTCCCGGAGTTGTGCCAAAGCCACCGTCACATCGAGGCGTGGTGCCTCGATGTCGCCGCCGCCCAGACGGGACACCAGGCGCCGTGCGGGCGTGTTGCGGGGCGTGTGGTCGGCGACGAGGCGCACCGTGCCGCATCCGTGTTCCTCGGCCCGGTCGGCCAGCCACCGCAGCAGCCGGTCCTCCACTCCGCGGCCGAGCACGCGGCAGCTCATCATCCAGGCGACCACTTCGAGTGCTCCCCGTCCGCCGTGACGGCCAGGACGCCGATCTGCCCGTACGCACCGAACCGGTCGCGTGCGGTCGCCGTCCAGACTTCGCCGTTCTTCTGCAGTCGCGCCAGTTCTGCGGTGTCCAGGGTGCGGGGCCGCAGGTTGAACTGGTTGGTGCGCCTGCTCAGTTGAATGGTGCGTTCGGCCGTCTCCTCGGACACGGGCTCGATGTCGAGTTCGAGCTGGAGGCTGTCGAGGAACTCGGCGAAGCCCTGCTGTGCGCGGGCCTCGTCGCGCACCTGTTCCTGCCGGTAGAAATCGGCCCTCGCGGCGTCCTCCGCCGTCGCGCCCCGCGGCACCATGGGCCACAACCCGCTGACGAAGCCCGCGAGTTCGTCCGCGCCCGGGCAGGTGACGCACACCACCTCGGGCAGCTGGGCGCACCCCGGCGATCTCCACCGGGTTGTCGTCGAGGAACAGGAAGCTGTCGAGGCCGAGCCTCAGCTCTTCGGCGATCTTCTCGATCCGCGTCCACTTCGGCTCCCACGCCGCCGAGATCGCGGCGAAGTGCTCCCGGTGCAGCGGGCTGTCCGGACGTTCGAGGATGCGGTGGACCGTCTCCTCGTCGTTGTTGGAGACCAGGGCCAGCAGGACCCCGGCGTCCCGCCACTGCAGCAGCCGCTGGGCGAGCAGGGCGCGTGGCCCGGTCGGGTCGACGCCGTCGGCACCGATCTCACCGGCCACGCCGCTCCACAGCGTCTCGTCCCCATCGACGACGATCACCTTGGGCGCCAGGCGGCGGACTTTCCAGACGACGTCCGCAAGCCGCAGCGCGACGACCGCCTGGAACTCGTCCTGGAACGGCAGGTGGGCCATCTCGTCGGTGTGCGCGTCGAACACGTCGTCCGCCGGGTAGTCGTCGCTCCACCCGTCCGACGGCAGTACGGCGATGCCCGGCCGGTCGACGAGGCGCGCCGTCACCTGCCGCTCCCACCCGCGCAGCCGTTCGTCGCCGGAGCGCTCCGGCAGGAAAGCCACGACGAGCGGGACACGGGTGCGGTCGGCGAGGGCGCACAAGGCCGCCGGGTACTCGTCGGCGAGCTGGGCGAGCAGATCGCCGTCCGCGTCCGCGAAGCGCGTCAGGTCGCCGGGGCGCAGCAGGACCAGTCCCGCGGCGGTCGACGGCTGGGCGAGGACACTGCCCGGGTCGTGCAGGCTCGCCAGGACCTGGTGGTAGGGGGCCTCGACCATCTCGAAGGGTCCACCGTCGGCATCGGTGTCCGCCAGGGCGACCGACAGCATCGCGGGGAGGTTGCCGAGGGCGAAGGTGGCCGCGACGGCTATCCGGCCCGGGCGCCGGATCTCGGCGGCGGCCGGGGGCTCGATGGCCATGGCGGGTTCTTCCGGTAGCGCGACGAGGGTGTCCGGACCGTCGGCGATCGCTTCGGCGAGGGCGAGGCAGCCGCGGGCGAGGTCCGCGCAGCTCGCGTCGGAGAGGATGTCGGCGTTGTACTCGAAGCCGATCTTCCCGAGGCCCGGCATCACCGTGACCATCAGGTCGAGGTCGGAGTGGCCGGTGCCCGCCGGGACGATCTGCAGGCCGTGTGCGGCACCCTCCTGCGGCGGCATGTAGTTGAAGTAGACCTCGACGAGGGGCGCGTCCTTGCGGTACAGCCCCTCCTCGACGAGGGTGGGCATCGCATCGAAGAAGGTGACACCGCGTTCCAGCACCCGGCTGAGCCTGCTGTCGGTGCGCCGCAGCACGTCGGCGGCGGACTCTCCCGCCTCCACCTGCGCGGCGAAGGGGATCGGCAGCCCGAAGTACCCGACCGCGTCGAGGGCTGACACATGCATCCGGGTGTCCACGGGGACCGCGAGGACGAACCTGTTCCGCTCGCGCAGACGGGCGAGGTGCACCGTCAGGACGCCGAGCCAGAAGGCGGCGGGCGTGATGCCGAGGCGGTTCGCCCGGGCCGCCACCTTCTCGTGGAGGGCCTGTGGCAGCTCCGCCAGGTGCATGGCCGAGCGGAACGTCCGCTCGGCCGGCCGGGGCCCGGCAAGCTCCAGGTCGAGGCGCCTGGCCCCCACAAAGTCCTCGCGCCACTCGCCCGACGGACCCGGCTCGTCCGGGCGGGCGGCCTGGGCCCGCAGCAGCAGATCGATGTCCCGGTTGGTGACGGCGGCGGGCGGCTCGGCGCCGCCCAGTCCGGCACCGAGGCCGTGGGCGACCAGCATCAGCGAGGCCAGGTCGGAGACGGCGTGGTGCGCGCCGAAGACGAGCACCTGCTCGCCCGACGGGTGGGCGAGCAGCTCGAACCGCCACAGCGGAGCGAGGGCCAGGTCGAACGGTGGCTCCATCAGCTCGCGCAGCCGCTCGTCCACGTCCGTGCCGTCCTCCACCGCTGACCAGCGCACCAGGTCGCCGCCCGGGGAGCGCCGGACCTCCAGCTGCTGCCCGCCGTCCGTGTCCGGGACGATCGCGGTCCGCAGGGCGGCGTGCCGGGCGGCGAGCGAGGTGATCACCTCGGTGAGGCGGCCCGGGGTCGTCGGGGCCGTCAACCGCACGGCGAGGCCGATGTGGTGCGTGACGGCGGGCGTGCCCTGCTGCTCGGCGCGGAGCAGGCGCACCACGTCCCGGGTGGCGGGGTGGCGTACGACCTCCGCGACATCACCTGGTGAGTCGGGAATCGCCGCTTCGGCCCCGTCGACGGCCTGCCCCACACCCGCCATGAGCTGGTCGGCGATGCTGTCGACGCTCGCACCGTTGAACATCGACGCGATCGGCAGAGCCTGGCCGAAGTCCGCCTCGATGAGGCTGCGGATCTGCATGGCCATCACGGAGTCGAGCCCCTGGCTGACGAGCGGCGCGCCGGTGTCGATCTCCGCGGCGTCGAACCCCATGGTTGCGGCGAACCGGTACAGCAGCCGTTCCACGACCGCGTCCCGCGAGTCGAGCGCCATGCGCCCGCCCGTGCCGGCCGCCCGCCCGGCACGGGCCGCGGCGAAGCGGCGGCGCGGCGGAAAGAGACCGGCGAGGAGCGGGGGCAGCAGGCCCGTGTCGGTGGTGCGCAGGACGGGCTCGTCGAGGGCGGCCGCGAGGAGCAGCGCGTTGTCCGTGTCAAGGGCGAGGGCGGTGTCCAGGAGCCCGAGCCCCTGACTGGTGGAGAGGGCGGCGATCCCGCCGCGGTTGATCCGCTCCAGGTCGGCCTCCCCGAGGTGTCCGGTCATGCCGGTCGCCTCCGCCCACAGGCCCCAGGCGAGGGAGAGGCCGGGCAGGCCGGTACGGCGGCGCTGCTGCATCAGCGCGTCGAGAAACGCATTGGCGGCGGCGTAACTGCCCTGCCCCGCACCGCCGATGACGCCCGCGAGTGAGGAGAAGACCACGAAGGCGGACAGGTCCACCCCGGCGGTCAGTTCGTGCAGATGCCAGGCGGCGTCGGTCTTCGGCCGCAGCACGGCGTCCAGGCCCTCCGCGTCGATCGACGCGACGACGCCGTCGTGAAGCACGCCCGCCGCGTGGACGACGGCCGTCAGCGGATACGCGTCCGGCACGTCGCCCAGCGCCCGCTCCAACTGGCCGCGGTCGGCCACGTCGCAGGCCCGTACGGTGACCCGCGCCCCGGAGACGGCGAGTTCGTCGCGCAGCGCCTCGACCCCCTCGGCCGCGGGGCCTCGCCGGGACAGGAGCAGCAGATGCCGGGCGCCGAGACCGGCGGCATGCCGGGCCACGTGCGCGCCGAGACCGCTCGTCCCGCCGGTGATCACCACGGTGCCCGTGCCGAAAGCCGCGGCTGCGCCGTCGGCCACCGGTTCCGTCTTCTGGCGGCGCAGAGCGGGGACGTACAACATCCCTTCCCGCAGGGCCAGTTCGGGCAGGCCTGTGTGCAGCACGTCCTGGAGCGCGGCCTCGTCGAGGCCGTCCAGGTCCCCGTCGGTGTCCACGAGGACGACCCGGCCGGGGTTCTCCGCCCGAGCGGCCCTGGCCAGCCCCCACACAGGCGTGTGGGCGAGGTCGACGGCTGCGCCGGGCTCCTCGGCGCCGGTGAGCACGGCGCGGCGCGTCAGTACGACGAGGCGCGCCGCGGCCGGCCGGTCCTGCGCCAGCCACTCCTGAATGCCGCGCAGGGCCTCCCGCAGTACCGCCCGGGCCCTGGCGGGCTCGTCTCCGTCGTCCGGCCCGGTGCCGCACGCCCTCAGCAGCGTCACATCCGACGCGCCGTTACCGGCGTCCGCGGCCGGAGCGCCTTCGTCAGCCGTGTACGGAGACCACTCGACGGACAGCAGCGTTTCCGTGCTGCTGCCCGGGGTCACGAGATCGCCTGCCGTCACCGGGCGTACGAGGAGTGAGTCGATCCGGGCGACCGGCGCACCGGAAGGGTCGGCAGCCTCGACCGTGAAGGTGTCGCCCCCGGTGGGGGTGATGCGCACACGGACCTCACTCGCGCCGCGGCCGTGCAGGGTGACCGCTCCGAAGGAGAAGGGCAGGGGCGTACGGCCGTCAAGGCCGTCCACCGCAGCGGCCTGCAGAGCCGCGTCCAGGAGGGCGGGGTGCAGGGCGAACCTCGGCGCCTCCTCCACCTGCCGTCCGGGCAGGGTGACCTGCGCGAGGATCTCGTCGCCGAGCCGCCATACGTCGGACAGGCCCTGGAACGCCGGCCCGTACTCCAGGCCGGCGCCGGCCATCGTGTCGTAGTGCGCGGTGGCGTCCAGGCGCTCCGCGCCGGCGGGCGGCCACGCGGCGCCAGACAGCGGCCCGTCGGCCTCAGTGGGCCCGTTGTCCGTGCCGGCACCCGTGACGAGTACGGCGCTCGCATGCTGGGTCCACTCCGCCGTGCTGTCGTGCCGACGGGGACGGGAGTACATGTCCAGCGGGCGGCCGGTGCCGTCCGCGGCACCGATCTGCACCTGGAGGTCGATCTCACCCTGTTCGGGGAGGGCCAGTGGCGTGTGCAGGGTCAGATCCCGCACCATGTCGCAGCCGACCTCGCCACCGGCGCGGAGGGCCATTTCCACGAAGGCGGTTCCGGGGAGCAGCACCGTGCCGAAGACGGCGTGGTCCTCCAGCCAGGGGTGGGTGGCGCGGGAGATCCGTCCGGTGAGGACGACGTCGTCGCTGCCCGCCAGGCGTACCGCGGCGCCGAGCAGCGGGTGCCGCACCGCTTCCAGGCCGGCGGAACCGACGTCGGCGGCCGTGGCGGCGGGCTGCCAGTACCGGCGGCGCTGGAAGGCGTAGCCCGGCAGTTCCACCAGCCGTCCGCCCGCCACCCATGGGGACCAGTCCACATCGACCCCGGCGACGAACACAGCGGCCAGGTTCCGCAGCAGTTGGGCCTCTTCGCCTTCGTTGCGGCGGAGGGTGCCGACGGCGGTCACGCCGGCCGTACGGCGGTGGTCCGCGTACTGCGTGACGGCGCCCAGCAGGACGGGGTGGGGACTGCTCTCGACGAAGACGCGGTGTCCGGTGTCGAGGAGGTTCTGGAGCGCTGTGTCGAAGCGCACGGTCCGGCGCAGGTTCGTGAACCAGTACTCCGCGTCCATGACCGCCGTATCAACCGGCTCACCCGTCACGGTCGAAATCAGCGGGATGTGACCGGTGCGCGGCTCGATGTCCCCCAGTGTGGTGAGGAGTTCTGCCTTGAGATCTTCGACCTGCGGTGAATGCGAGGCATAGTCCACCGCGATACGGCGCGCCTGGATACCATCCGATTCGCAACCCGCGACCAGGGCATCCAGTTCGTCGGGCGTCCCGGAAACGACGACCTGTTCCGGCCCGTTCACCACAGCGATCTGCAGCCCGTCGGTCAACCGCTCAGCAACAGCGAGCTCGGGCGCGAGGACAGAAACCATCCCACCACGCCCCGACAAACGCAGAATCGCACGGCTGCGCAGAGCAACAACGCGTGCGGCATCATCGAGAGAAAGACCACCAGCCACACAGGCAGCCGCGATCTCTCCCTGGGAGTGTCCGACGACCGCGGCGGGGCGCATACCGAGTGACTGCCAGAGCTGCGCGAGCGACACCATCACGGCAAAGAGAACGGGCTGTACGACATCGACGCGGCGCAGCGCCTCCTCGTCTGCGTCACGGATGACATCCAGCAACGACCAACCGTCGGTGTGAGGCTCCAGCGCGGCCGCACACTCGGCCATCCGCGACGCGAACACCGGCGAAGAATCAAGAAGCTCACGCGCCATACCGGCCCACTGCGAACCCTGACCCGGAAACACGAACACCACACCATCGGCGGTGCCGGTCCGGGCCCGGCCCGCGACCACACCCGAATCGAGCTGTTCGGCTGCCAACGCTCCCAGGCCTGCGGACAGTTCACCCATGTCGTGACCGAGAACGACGGCGCGGTGCTCCAGCACCGCACGCCCACCGGCCAGCGTGAACCCCACATCCCGGAGGTCCAGCCCGCCACCCTCGCCCACCCGGGCGAGCAACCGCGCAGCCTGCTCCGAAAGCGCCGCCTCACTCCGCCCCGACAACACCCACGGAACGACGCCGTCGCCCACCGGTCGGGTCTTTTCGGGCGACGTCCGCTCCCCGGCCGGCGCAGCCTCCAGGATGACGTGGGCGTTCGTCCCGCTGTAGCCGAAGGACGACACACCGGCCCGGCGGGGGCGGTCGAGCTCGGGCCACGGCCTGTTCTCCGTCAGGAGCCTGACCTGGCCCTCGCTCCAGTCGACATGGTGCGAGGGTTCGTCCACGTGCAGCGTGCGCGGCAGGGTCCCGTACCGCATGGCCTGCACCATTTTGATGATGCCAGCGACCCCCGCCGCCGCTTGGGTGTGACCGATGTTGGACTTGATGGAGCCGAGCCACAACGGCTCTCCCCCGTCACGCCCTTGGCCGTACGTCGCGAGGAGCGCCTGCGCCTCGATCGGGTCACCGAGAGAGGTACCCGTGCCGTGTGCCTCAACGACGTCCACGTCCGCCGACGTGAGCCGGGCGCCGGCGAGAGCGTCACGGATGACACGCTGCTGAGAAGGACCATTGGGCGCGGTCAGACCGTTACTTCCGCCATCCTGATTGACGGCGGAACCACGCACGACAGCCAGAACCTGATGCCCGTTGCGCCGCGCGTCGGAAAGCCGCTCGACCACGAGCATGCCCACGCCTTCGGCCCAGCCGGTGCCGTCGGCGTCGTCGGAGAACGGCTTGCAGCGGCCGTCGGCGGCGAGGCCGCGCTGACGGGAGAACTCGACGAACATGCCGGGCGTCGACAGCACCGTCACGCCGCCGGCCAGCGCCAGCGAGCATTCGCCGCTGCGCAGCGACTGGACTGCCAGATGCAGCGCCACCAGCGACGACGAACAGGCGGTGTCCACTGTCATCGCCGGGCCCTCAAGACCCAGCTGATACGAGATACGCCCCGACGCGACGCTGGAGGTGTTGCCGGTGAGGCGGAATCCCTCGGTGCCGTCGACGGGGGCGTGCAGGTGTGGCCCGTACTCCATGTTCGTCGCGCCGACGAACACCCCGGTCCTGCTGCTGCGCAGGCCGCCCGGGTCGATACCGGCCCGCTCCAGGGTCTCCCAGGCGGTCTCCAGGAGCAGCCGTTGCTGCGGGTCCATCGCCGCGGCCTCACGCGGGCTGATCCCGAAGAACTCGGCGTCGAAGTCACCCGCCCCGGACAGGAATCCGCCCCGGCGGGAGTAGCTCGTACCGACGTGGCTCGGGTCCGGGTCGTACAGGCTCGCGATGTCCCAGCCGCGGTCAGTGGGGAACTCGGACGTGGCGTCCACCCCGTCGACGAGGGCCTGCCACAGCTCCTGCGGCGAGTCGATGCCGCCGGGCAGACGGCAGGCCATGCCGACGATGGCGATGGGGTCGTCGTCGGGGGCCGCCGTCGCAGGGGCGGCGGGTCCGCTGCCGTCCGCCGTGTCGAGGACGCCGAGGATCTGGTCGTGCAGATGCGCTGCGAGCACGCGCAGCGTCGGGTAGTCGAACAGGATGCTCGCGGCCATCCGCAGCCCGGTCGCCGAGACGAGGCGGTTGCGCAGCTGTACGGAGAGGACGGAGTCCAGGCCCAGATCGCGGAAGGTCGCGTCGGGGTCGGCCGCGGCGGTACTGGTCGTCTCCGCGAGGTGGTCGGCCAGCCAGCGGACCAGGAATCCGTCCGGCTCGCTGCGGACCCGGTCGCGCAGGGCGAGCGTCGCCGAGCTGAGGTGCTGCTCGGCCTCGGCGGCGGCCGGGCGTTCGTCGAGCCAGTACCGCAGGCGCTGGAAGGCGTAGGTGGGCAGGTCGACGGTCCGGGCCTCGCCGACGGTCTCGGCCCAGTCGACGGGAACACCGGCGGTCCACGCCTCGGCGAGCCCGGCCAGCAGTGCCTGCGGCTCGGGGCGGTCGCGGTGCTGCAGCGCCACCGCGAGGTCCGTCTCGGAGGTCGGGACGAGCGGCGTCAGCACGCTGCCCGGCCCGAGTTCGATGAACCGGGTCACGCCCTGCTCACGGCAGCTGGCGATCGCGTCGTGGAAGCGCACGGTGGCGCTGAGGTGGCCGACCCAGTACTCCTCCGTCAGGGCGGCCCCGGTCCGCCCGGTGACGGTGGAGACGATGGGGATGCCGGGTTCGGAGACGGCCAGGCCATGGATCCTGCGGGCGAACTCGTCCAGCATCGGTGCCATCAGCGGCGAGTGGACGGCATTGCGGACCCGCAGCCGGCTCGTGCGGTGGCCGCGCGTACGGAACTCGTCCGCGATCCGGGTGACCGGCTCGTCGGCGCCGGAGAGCACGACGGCCCGCGGCCCGTTGATCACCCCGACCGAGACGTCGTCGGCGCCGTCGAACGCCGCGAGCAGTTCCTCCTCGGTGGCCTCGACCGCGATCATCGCGCCGCCCGGAGGCAGTTCCTCCATCAGCTCACCGCGCGCGGCGACCAGGGCCGCCGCGTGCGCCAGAGGCAGGGCCCCCGACACATGGGCGGCGACGATCTCGCCGAAGGAGTGGCCGACGAGCAGGTCAGGTGTGACGCCCCAGGAGGTGACCAGGCGGTAGAGGGCGACCTGGAAGGCGAACAGGGCGGGCTGCATGTGGCGCATGCCGTCGAGGGCTTCGGCGGCGGCATCGTCGTCGAGGCCGCCGAGCAGCACCTCGCGCAGGTCGAGGCCGGGGACGAAGTGGTCGAGCACTTCGTCCAGGGCCTCGGCGAAGACCGGATACGTCTCGTACAGTTCCCGCCCCATACCGACGCGGTGGGACCCGACGCCGGAGAACAGGAAGGCCGTCCTGCCGGTCGTGGCGACGCCGTTCACCGCTTCGTCGGGCAGCCGTGCCAGGCTAGCCCTGAGCGCGTCCGTGTCCGTGCCCACGAGGACGGCGCGGTGCTCGAACGTGGAACGGCCGACCGCAAGTGACCGGGCGATGTCGGCGGCGTGCACGTCCGGCTGCTGCGCGAGGTGGGTGCGCAGACGGGCGGCCTGCGCGTCCAGGGCGCGGCCGGTACGGGCGGACAGCACCCAGGGCACGGGTCGGCCGGGCGCGGTGCGGTTCACGGGGGCGTCCGGCCGCCCGGTGTACGGCGCTTCGGCGAGGACGACGTGGCAGTTGGTCCCGCCGATACCGAACGAACTGACCCCCGCCACCAGAGGGGCGGCAGGGGAGGGCCAGGCGTCGAGCTCGGTCTGTACCCGGAGATTCAGCTCAGCCAGCGGTATCGCCGGGTTGGGGGCGTTGAAGTGCAGGCTGGGCGGCAGTTGGCGGTGGCGCAGCGACAGCGCGGCCTTGATCAGGCCCACGATGCCGGCGGCGGCCTCCAGGTGGCCCAGGTTCGTCTTCACCGAACCCACGCGCAGCGGGCCGCGGCCGTCGGTGCTCCGGCCTATGACGTCGGACACGGCGGCGGCTTCGACGGGGTCTCCGACCGGGGTGCCGGTGCCGTGGAGTTCGACGTACTGGACGGCTTCGGGGCTGATCCGGGCGTCGGCGTAGGCCCGGTGCAGGACGTCCCGCTGGCCCGCGACATCGGGGTCGGTGAGGCGGTCACCGGCGCCGTCGTTGTTGACGGCGCTGCCCTGGATGACGCAGTAGACGGGGTCGCCGTCGGCCACCGCGCGGGCAAGCGGCTTGAGCAGGACCACCCCTCCGCCCTCACCGCGTACGAACCCGTCGGCGCTCTCGTCGAAGGCGGCGCAGCGGCCCTTGGCCGACATGGCGCCCAGACCGGCTGTGGTCCGCATGCTCTCCGGCGAGAGGATCAGGTTCACCCCGCCGGCGAAGGCGAGGTCGGAGTCGCCACGACGCAGGCTGTCGCAGGCCAGGTGGACGGCGACCAGTGATGACGCCTGTGCCGCGTCGACTGCGAGGCTGGGGCCCCGCAGTCCGAAGGACCAGGAGACCCGGTTGGCGACGATGGCGCGGTGCCGACCCGTGAAGTCGTGCAACTCACCGCTCTCCGGCCGGTCGCCACGGGCGGCGAGGGCGGCGTAGTCGTCGGACGAGACGCCTACGAACACCCCGGTGCGTGAGCCCCGCGGCCGGTCGTTGCGGACACCGGCGTCCTCCATCGCTTCCCAGACCAGCTCCAGCGCGAGCCGCTGCTGGGGGTCCATGGCGGCTGCCTCGGCGGGCTCCACTCCGAAGAACGCGGCGTCGAAGTCGCCGACTCCGTCCAGGAAGCCACCACGCCAGGACCGGCTGCCCTGGCCACGCTCCGCGGGCCAGGGCGAGACGGCGTCGGTTCCCTCCGACAGGAGGCGCCAGAACTCTGCCGGGCTCGATGCCAAGGGGACCCGGCAGGAAACCCCGATCACTGCGATAGCGGCGTCGTGGGCCCCGCCGATCCCCTGATCCCCTGACAACGATGGCTTCATAGGGCGAGTATCTGTTTCCGACCGGGGGCGCGACTTCGGCCAGAGGATGGGGATCGGCAGCTGGGCTTCGGTGCAGGACCGTCCAGGAGAACCAGGACTTTCGACCAGGCCCGGGCCCTGGCCTCCCCCGCCTTCGTCGCAGCCTCCCCGGTCGGTTTCATGACGACGGGGCGTACGCACGGCCGAACCGTGCGTACGCCCCCGCTCGCTGTCCCGCGCCGCTCTCACATGGCTGCGGCCGACGCGATCAGCTGGGCCCGGGACGCCACGTGAGCCTTCGCGAGCACATTGGAGACATGGAACTTGATCGTCTTCTCGCTCAGGCTCAGGCGGCGGGCGATCTCCTTGTTGGCCATTCCCCGTCGCACCAGTTGGAGCACCTCGGACTCGCGTGAGGTCAGCGGTGTGTGCGTGGGCACGACCGACAGGTGTCGCGGCAGCGTGGCTCGCATGTACCTGAGCAGCGGCCCGCTGAGGCCGGGAGAGACGTAGCCGGTGCCGTCGCTCGCCCGGCGCACCGCCTCCACCAGTTCCTCCTCGGGGTCGTCGCAGTGGACGAGGGCACGCACATCGGCCTGGGTGGTGCAGATCCAGCGTGTTGTGCTGTCCACGTCTCCCACGACAACGATGGCGGCGCCGATGCTGGTGAGCTCCTGCGCATGGCCGATCTGCGACTGCCCCTCCAACACCACGATATCCGGATCGTACGACTCGACCGCCGAAAGGAGATCGCCGATGTCGCCGACCTCGGCGACCACCACGAATGCGGAATCCTGCTCAAGCGCTCCACGAATGCCACGACGCGCGTATGGGTGTGGATCACATATGACGATTCGTGCCTGAACTCTACTGTTCACCTCGAACACCCCCCTGGTAAACTTATCCACTCTCACTGTCGAGCGGAATTCACACAGGGGCGAAAAACTCATACCGATAAACCATTCCCGAGCCCTTGCGGTGCGCTCGCACCGATCGGCTGAAATCGCCCGGAACATATAAAGGCCGCGCGAATCTGGACGGGAATGGAAAGCATGACGGCGCACGTTCGACAACTTCGCAAAATTCCAGTATTTGCGAATGGCTGACCCGTACCCGGCCCGTCGCTCGCCGAGAAGAAATCGGCGGGCTCAGGACCGGATCCGCGATAACAATCGAAACGCGGCGTACTCCCCCGTGTATTACACCGTTACTTCGTGATCACGCGATGCTGGACCTCTATCGCGCCCACCGGACACAGCTGGGCAGCCACCTCGACCAGCTCGCGCAGGCCCTCGGGCACTTCCGTGACCTGCAGCTGCACCAGGCCCTCCTCGTCGTCCTGGTCGAACACCTCCGGGACGTTCACCACGCAGTTCCCGGAGCCGACACACCGCTCCCTGTTCACCGTGACGCGCATGGTCACCACATCACCGGCAGCTCGGCCACCCCGAACGTCACCGCCATGGGGCGCTGCGGGACATCGGCCAGCGCTCTCTCGGACCGCAGTCCGGGGAAGCGGCGGGCCAGCTCGACGAGAGCCACCCGGAGCTCGGCCCGGGCCAGCGGCTGGCCGATGCACTGGTGCAGGCCGAAGCCGAACGCCAGGTGCCGGTGCGCCTCGCGCCGCGCCGGGTCGAACAGCTCAGGATCACGGAAGACCGAGCCGTCCCGGTTGGCCATCGCCAGCATCGCCACGACACCCTCGCCCGCGCGGATCTTCTGTCCGCCGATCTCGGCGTCCTCCGTGGCGAGGCGGGGCAGCCGGTCCGTACGACGGTGAGGTACCGGAGGAGCTCCTCGACCATGCCCGACGCCAGGCTCGGGTCCTCGCGCAGGGCGTCCAGGCGCTCAGGGTGCTCGAGGAGCACGAGAGCGGAGAGGCCGATCATGTTCGCGGTGGTCTCGTGGCCCGCGACGAGCAGAAGCATGGCCAGGCTGACGAGTTCGTCCTCGCGGAGCTCGCCGGGCACCACTCGCTCGATCACGAGCCGGCTGAGCAAATCGTCGGTGGGCGCGGTCCGCTTGGCCTTCACCAGGCCCCCGAGGAGGCCGGCCAGGGCGCCGAGGGCCTCGTCGACCTCCGCCGGACCGGAGTTCCGGTCCATGATCACGCGGCTGTGGTGCTGGAAGAAGTCATGGTCGGAGTACGGGACGCCGAGCAGGTGACAGATCGTCATCGACGGTACCGGCAGCGCGAACTCGGACATCAGGTCCGCAGGAGCACCGAGGGCGCGCATCCGCTCCAGCGCCTCGACCACCGTCTCCTCGATCAGCGGCTCGATCCGCCGGATGTTCTTGATCATGAACTCGGCCGTCAGCATCCGCCGGAAGCGGCCGTGCGCATCGCCGTCCATGAATATGAACAGGCCCGATGCGTCGCCCTGCTTCGGCGGAATCGGATTCAGCACGGGAAACCCGGGCTTGTACTGATCGGAACTAAATCCCGGATGCCGCAGCAATTGCCGCACGTCTTCATGCCGGGTGATTAGCCAGGCCAGCCACCGAACGGAAGCCGGACCTTACCGACTGGACCCTCGAGTCGCTCGAGATCAGATCCCGTAACCGGAATGAACGGATCGCCGTCCGGGCCAATGAACGGGTATGCCGGAAATCTGTCAACATCGACCTCTGCCACGTCCCCCACGCTCTTTCACACCTCTCGCACTCAGCTTCGGAATGAGGGATCGAGCCTACCAAGAGGAAAGTCAGAAAGATGTTCGATAGTGAGACAGGTCACACAACTCGCAATTGGCCAGGGCCTAAGTCATATACCTGTTAGAGAAGCCTCTACAACAGCAGCACCGAGATCTGCCGGGACACCGCGGCGGCAACGCTGGACATCTGGTCGGTCAAATAGAAATGGCCGCCCGGATGGGTGTGCAGCTCGAAGCCGCCGTCCGTGTGGTCCGCCCACGCGCGCACCTCGTCCAGGGTCGCCTTCGCGTCATCCGTGCCCACATGCGCGTGCACGGGAGCCGCGAGGCGGGGTCCGGGGACGTAGCGGTAGGTCTCGGCCGCCTTGTAGTCGCTGCGGATGGCGGGCAGCACCATCCGCAGGAGATCCTCGTCCTCGAAGACCCGCGCGTCCGTCCCGCTGAGCGACCGCAGCTCCGCGATCATGCTCTTCTCGTCGAGCAGGTGCACAGGAGCAGCGTTCTCACGCCGCCGGGAGGGTGCACGCCTGCCCGAGGCGAAAACCACGAGCGGCTGCGTCCCCTGACGCTCGAGACGCAGGGCCAGCTCGAAGGCGATCATGGCGCCCATGCTGTGCCCGAAGATCGCGAGCGGCCGGTCGGCCCACGGGAGCACCTCGCCGGTCAGCGAGTCGGCCAGGTCGGTGATGGAGTCGATGCACGGCTCGTGCCGACGGTCCTGGCGTCCCGGGTACTGGACCGTGAGCACGTCCACGTCGGGCGCGAGCGCACGGGCAAAGGGGAGGTAGAACGGCGCGGAACCGCCGGCGTGCGGCAGGCAGAGCAGCCTCGCGCGCGCGTCCGTGACCGGGCTGTACCGGCGGATCCACGGGCTGGTCTCGGTGCTGTTCGCGGTCACCTGCGTGGCCTTCGCGGGCTCAGGCAGCAGCCGGGAAGGCGAACCGCACGGCGGTCAGCTTCTCCGACAGCTCCCACAGCCGGCGGCCGGTCTCGGCATCGGCGGCCCTCGGTGCCAACTCCACCACCTTCGGCGCGCCACGCAGCTCGGCCATGCCGTCCGGGCCGATGAACTGCCCGCCCGCCGCGGACGGGGCGGTCGCCGCGTACAGCTGGGACAGCGCACCCTGGTCCGGGGACTGGGCGAGCGGGAGGAGGATGCGGCCGAACAGCAGCTTCACCATGCCGACCGGCGAGCTCGTCTGCAGATTGGTCGAGGTGTAGCCGGGATGCGCGAGCACGCTCCGCACCGGGCTGCCGGCCGCGGTCAGCCGCTGGTGAAGCTCCCAGCCGAAGACGGCGTTTGCCAGCTTCGACTGGTTGTAGTAGGCCATGGGCGAGTACTTGCGCTCGCCTGAGACGTCGTCGAAGAAGATGGTTCCCTGCCGGTGATTGGGCGAACTCACCGTGACCACACGGGGATTGTCACCTGCTTCCAGCAGATCGAGCAGCAGGCCGGTGAGCGCGAAATGGCCGAGGTGGTTGGCGGCGAACTGCACTTCGTGGCCCTGAGGGCTGAGCGTGCGGGGCGGCGCCATCACCCCGGCGTTGTTGATGAGCACGTCCAGGCGCGCGTGGTCGGAGTGCAGCAGCTCAGAGAAGGCACGGACCGATTCCAGGTCCGCCAGGTCGACTTGGCGCACCTCGAGCCGGGCGTCCGGGTACTCGGCGGTGAGGTCCGCGACCACCCGGCGCCCCTTGCCCTCGTCGCGTACGGCGAGGATCACGTGCGCGCCCTTGCGGGCGAGGGCGCGGGTGGTGGCCAGGCCGAGACCACTGTTGGCCCCCGTGACGAGGAACACGCGCTTGCTCTGGTCGGGAATCTGGTCGGCGGTCCAGCGCTGCTGATTGCCCATACGGCACAAGCTGCCTCACGTGGCATTCGGTGTCAAGCCGATCCTGAGTGTCACCGATGGCACGGCGTATACGATGGAGGGGTGACTACCCGCCCTGAAGTGAGCCTGGCCCAACGCAAGCGTCAGCTCGTCTCGGATGAGCTGACCGGAGCCGCACTGAAGTTGCTGGCCCTGAGAGGGTTCGACGCGGTCACGGTCGACGAGATCGTGGCCGCCGTCGGCGTGTCCAAACGGACGTTCTTCCGGTACTTCGCGTCCAAGGAGGACGTGGTCATCCAGTTCCTGGCCGAGATGGGCACCGGCATGCGGGCAGAGCTGGCCGGCCGGCCGGCTCGGGAGTCGCCGTCCACTGCGCTGCGGCACACCGTCTGGGTCTCCATCGACGCCTGCGCCGGCCATGCCGACCAGGCGCTGCGCGTGGTGCAGCTGATCCTGGGCACGCCCGCGCTGCTCGCCCGTTTCCTGGAGCGCCAGGCACAGTGGCGCGACGGGCTCGCGGCGGAGGTGGCCGACAGGCTGGACCTGGATCCCGCGACCGACCTGTACCCGCAACTGGCCGCAGGGATCGCCCTGACCGCCTTCGGCGCCGTGCTGCAGCGATGGAGCGACAGCGACGGCACCGAGGACCCCGCCGCACTGACCGACCGGGCCTTCGCCATCGTCGCACCGGCGCTTGACGCCGTCGCATAGAAAAAGCTGTAGGGGGTCCACGTCGATGATGTGGACCCCCTACAGCCGGCGCACCGTTGGGGGACACCGGCGGCTCGACGCAGGGCCGCACCCCACGGGTGACCGGTTCGCGAAAGCTCACGCAGCCGGGACCCGCGGCGCGGGCAGCCTCGTCGGCCCCACGCTCGAGTGGCGTCCCTCAGACCGACACGTCGGCCTGAGAATCCGTAAGAGCGGTGGCGACAGCGGGCTCGGGCGCGGCACTCGCGCCCGCCGGAACACCGCGTCGGCCGGCCAGTCGGCACCCGAGGCAGGCCGCGTGCCCCTCACGCACGGCGCGGTCGCGCACCGTGAGACCCCACTGGTCGGCAGCCCGCCAGCCGGGCGGTTTGCCCCAGCCGGCGAGATGCAGGACCCACGCGATGAGCGCCGCGAACACCATGACGGCCAGCCCCACCCAGATCCCCGGGCGCCAGGCGATGATGCCCACACCCGCCACCAGGGCCCCGGCTGTGGCGACGGCGCTACCCGTCCATCCCGCGATAGTGTGGCCCTCGTCGTGCAGATGTCCGCTCACGTGCCTGCCCCCTCGCGCCCACCGGGCTTACGATGACTTCGTAAGTGAAGAATTTATCTTACGTGCTAAGGGAATTCAATGGAGGGCAAGCCCGCCGCTTCCGCCTCTGACGCGATCAGCGCGATGGACGGCCTCATAGCGACGAGCCTCGTCGGCCAGCAGGAGTTCGCCCGGAATCTGGGGCTGAGCGTCACCGACCTGATCTGCTTCGCGTACGTCCTGGAGGCCGGGGGTTCCCGGGTCACCGCCGGCGATCTCGCGGGGCGCGCACATGTCACGACAGGAGCGGTGACCGGCATCCTCAACCGCCTGGAGCGGGGAGGGTTCGTGACCCGCGAGCCGGACCCCACCGACCGGCGCCGGGTGCACATCAGCGCGGTGCAGGCCGCCGGCGAGCGTGTGCGGGCCGTCTACGGGCCGTACTACGCGCGCCTCGCAGAGCTCTGCGCGGAGTACACGCCGGACGAGATCGCCGTACTCACCGACTGGTTCGTGCGCGCCGGTGCGCTGACGCGCACGTACCTGGACGAGTCGTGCTAGCAGCGGTTGGCCGGACCGGGCGGTAGCCAGGCGGGGGTGACCGGCAGCGTGTCGGGCGACAGCGCCCCCGCCCGCGATGCGGCACTCGTCATACGACGGCGGTGATGTCGCCTGCACAGGACTTCGTAACCGACGTCCTCCGCGGAGCGGTCGACATCGCCCACGACGACCTGCTCGCCCTCCATGACCATCTCGCCGCTCACGGTGCGGGCGTTGTGGGTGGCACGGGCCCCGCACCAGCACATCGCCTCGACCTGGAGGGACTCGATCCGGTCCGCGAGTTCGATCAGCCGCTGCGAGCCGGGAAAGAGCTTGGTGCGGAAGTCGGTGGTGATGCCGAAAGCGAAGACATCCAGGCTCAAGTCGTCCACGATGCGGGCCAGTTGGTCGATCTGATCGGGCGCCAGGAACTGCGCCTCGTCCACGATGACATGGTCGACCCTGCCGCCCTGCGACATCAGGCCCACCAGATAGGCGTAGAGGTCCATCCCGGGCGCCGCTTCGACCGCGTCGGTCACCAGACCGAGGCGCGAGGAGAGTTTGCCCTGGCCCGCGCGGTCGTCGCGGGTGAAGATCACGCCCTGCAGACCGCGCGCGGAGCGGTTGTGCCCGATCTGGAGCGCCAGTGTGCTCTTCCCGCAGTCCATCGTTCCGGAGAAGAAAACCAGCTCGGGCATGAGAGGTCGCGGGCCTTTCGGGTCTGCGGAGAGTTCGGGTCTGCGGAGCGGGGCAACGCGCCGGGCGCGGTTACGAGCGTACTTCGAGCAGCGGGACCAGCTGCTCCGCGGGGGTCATCGAGCCGTGCATGCCGACCATCGCCGACTCGTGGGGCTCGCGCCGGGACGCGGTGATCACCACGTCGGCGTGGGCCGCGGCGACGACATCGCCGATCCGCCCGTACACCCGCTCGTCGACCGCCGGGCCGAACCAGCCCGCGGCGATGGCCTCGTCGCGGCTCGCGACCCAGAACTGCTCGCCCAGCACCTCGCGCCAGACGGCCAGCACATCGCTCCGGGCGCCTGGCACCGCGTAGACGTGCCGGGCCCTGCCTTCGCCGCCCAGCAGGGCGACGCCCGCGCCCAGTTCCCAGTCCTCGTCGAAGTCGATGCGCGACTCCTCGTCGAAGGGGATGTCGATCATGCCGTGGTCCGCGGTGACATACAGCGCCGACCGGGGCGGCAGCTGCTCGGCGAGGCGCTGGACGAGCCGGTCGACGTACATCAACTGGCCGCGCCAGGCGTCCGATTCCATACCGAAGCGGTGGCCCTTGCCGTCCACCTCGCTGTAGTACGTGTAGATCAACGAACGGTCGGCGGCGCCCAGTTGGGCGGCGGCCAGATCCATCCGGTCCTCACCGGTGAGTTTGCCGCGGAAGGTGCCGCCGCTGAGCGCGATCTTGGTGAGCGGGGTGTTCTGGAAGTCGGGCGACGAGACCTGCGCGGTGTACACGCCCGCCGCGTCGGCGAGCTGGAAGACCGTGGGGTACGGCTGCCAGACGTGCGGGTCGGTCCAGGGGCGCCAGCGCAGCTGGTTCATCAGCTCGCCGGTCTCCGGATTCCGGGTGGTGTACCCGGTGAGGCCGTGCGCGCCGGGCGGAAGTCCGGTGCCGACCGAGGCGAGCGAGGTCGCCGTGGTGGCGGGGAAGCCTGCGGTGAGCGGACGGCCGGTGCCGCCGCGCGAGGTCGCCAGCAGGGAGTGGAGGTACGGGGCCTCGTCCGGGTGCGCGCGGATCTGCTCCCAGCCGAGGCCGTCGATCAGGAAGACGCAGTTCCGGTCGGCGGGTGCCAGTTCGGGGATCGCGGAGGTGCAGCCGGGGACTCCCAGCCCGGCGGCGAGCGTCGGCAGCAGGTCGGCGAGCGAACCCGAGCCGTACTCCGGCACCGGGGCGGTGGAGAGGGCGAGCGGAGCGGTGTCGTCCTCGTACGGCCAGTCGGGCAGAGCCATCAGCGGCCGGCCGCCGCGGTCGCCTCGGAGAGCGCCTGCGAGAAGGCGAGGGTCTGGCGGACGGTGTCCGGGCCGTCGCCCGCCTCGCTCACGCGCAGGCTCAGGTCGTCGGCCGTCGAGCTGCCCGTGTAGCCGTGGTCCGCCTCGCAGTTGGGGTCGCCGCAGGCCGCGGGCTCCAGGTCGAGCCGGGCGACCGCGCCCCAGCCGATGGTCAGGACGACCTCGCGGGGCAGGGTGCCGGGGACGTACTTCTCCGGGTTCGCCACGACCCGGCTGAGCACCACGGAGGAGATCCGGCCCAGCTTCACCGACTCGGTCGACGTGGTGGCGAACGGTGTCGGGGAGCTGCCGTCGGCGGCCTGCTCGTCGGTGTGGCTGACGATGAAACGGTTGCCCGTCAGGACGAGGACCGTGACATGGCGGCGGACCTCGTTGGAATCGAATGTCGTCTCTTGATGCACCAGGTACGAAGAGACCGGTTCGCCGCCGACAGCGGCCTCCACCGCCTCGGCCACGAGGGCCGGGTAGTAGCCGCTGCGCTCGATCGCCGCGCGGAGCCCCTGGGTCGTTGTACCGGTCTTCGCCATGGGCTCCATCTTAGACCGACGGCCGCGGGGCGAGAGGCCGCCGGAGCAGGGGCCGCACGGGGCCCGGCCGCGGGCCGCCTCAGTAGCTGGGGAGGCGGCGCGGGCCGAGGTCGCCGAGCGCGTTCGCGGGGGCGAGCCGTACCGCGGCACCGAGCACGGAGAGCCCGTTCTGCCCGACCACCACAGGTTCGAGAGCGACGGACACCACTTCGGGGTGGTCGTCCACCAGCCGCGACACCCGCAGCAGCAGCTCTTCGAGAGCCGCGGTGTCGACGGGTGCCGAGCCGCGCCAGCCGAACAGGAGCGGGGCGGTCCTGATGCTCCTGATGAGCCCTGCGGCGTCCCGGTCGGTGGCCGGGACGAGGCGGTGGGCGGTGTCGCCGAGCAGTTCCGACGGCGCCCCGGCCAGGCCGAAGGAGAGGACGGCCCCGACGGCGGGGTCGATCGCGGACCGTACGACGGTGTCGACGCCGCGCCCCACCATCGCCTGCACCACGGGCCGGACCTCGGCCGGGCTGCCGAGGTCACCGGAGAGTTCCGCGTAGGCGCGGCGCAGCCCCGCCTCGGTGCCGATGTCGAGGCGCACACCGCCGAGGTCGGGGCGGTGGCGGAGGTGGGGGGCCGTGGCCTTGAGCGCGACGGGGTAGCCGAGACGCCCGGCCGCCGCGACGGCGGTGTCCGCGTCAGGGGCGGGCTGGGCGGGCAGGACGCGGATGCCGTACAGACCGAGGAGTTCGCAGGCGTCGTCGGACGGGAGCGCGAGGCCGCGTGTGACGTCGACGCGGGCGGTGGCGAGCAGCTCCTCGATCCGGGTGGCGGCGGCGTTCTCGTCGATGTCGTCGTACTCGGGGACCCGGCCGGGCTCGGCGGACTCGCGGCGCCACTGCGCGTACCGGACGGCCTGCGCGAGCGCGCGGACGGCCCGCTCGGCGGCCGGGTAGGCGGGGATGCCGCGGGTGCGGACGGGCGGGGGCGCGGCGTCCGCGGAGGGGGCGGCGGTGCCGGTGCTGATGTTGTCGGTGCGGGTGCGGGTGCCGGTGCGGGTGCCGGTGTTCGTGTCTCCACCCGTGTCAGCCGCGTGTGTGGCGCCGACCGCGCTCGCAGTGTTCGCTGCGTCCGTGGTGCTCGCCGTGTCCGGCGCGTTCGCGTCGGCGGGCGGTGCCTCTCCCCCGTCGCTGTCCGGGGCCGCCGCAGGGCCCGGTGCCGCGGGGGCCGTTCCGCGCGGGCGCACCGTGCCGCTGGCTTCGGCCAGCGCCTCGGCGAGGCCGCCGATCTCCAGATGCACCACGGCGACCGGCTTGGCGGGGGCGCCCGCCGCCGCCTCGCGCAGGGCCGCGGCCAGCACCTCGCCGTCGCCCGACTCGGTCACGCCGTTCTCGCCCACCCAGGGAATCGCCGTGACCAGCACCGCGTCGCAGCCGTCGTCGGCCAGGGCCCGGCCGAGCGCGTCGCGGAAGTCCTGCGGGGTCGCGTCGGTCGTCAGGTCGACGGGCGACAGCGGGCGCAGCCGCTCGGTGAGACAGGCGTCGTAGGTGAGCAGGCCGAGCGACTCGGAGTTGCCGAGGATCGCGACGCGCGGCCCCGCGGGCAGCGGCTGGTCCGCGAGCAGCAGGCCGGCGTCGACGAGTTCGGTGACGGTGTCGACCCTGACCACCCCGGCCTGCCGCAGCAGCGCCGAGACGGTGGCGTCCGGGACGCGGGTGACCGGGACCGCGTGGCCGGGCGGGGCGCTGCCGCTGTGCCGGGCGCCCTTGACGACCACGACCGGCTTCACCGCCGCGGTGCGCCGGGCGAGGCGGGTGAACTTCCGGGGGTTGCCGATCGATTCCAGGTAGAGCAGGGCGACGTCGGTGTCCGGGTCGTCGTGCCAGTACTGGAGGAAGTCGTTGCCCGAAAGATCGGCGCGGTTGCCGGCCGAGATGAAGGAGGAGAGCCCGGCGCCGCGCCGGTGCAGCGCGGAGAGCAGGGCGATACCGATCGCTCCGGACTGGGTGAAGAGCCCGATCCGGCCGCGTGCCGGGGACTCGGGGGCCAGCGAGGCGTTCAGCCGGACGGCTTCCGCGGTGTTGATGAGGCCGAAGGCGTTCGGCCCGATGACGCGCATGCCGTACGAGCGGGCGCGGCGCAGCAGTTGGCGCTGGCGCAGCAGCCCTTCGGGCCCGCTCTCCGCGTAACCGGCGGAGATCACGACGAGCCCCTGCACCCCGCTCGCCCCGCAGTCGTCGACCACGTCGGACACCTGGGCGGCCGGGACGGCGACGACCACCAGGTCGACCGCGTCCCCGGTGGCGGCGACGGACGCCACCGACCGGTGGGCCGGGGCGCCGTCCACTTCGGTGAGGCTGTCGGGGAAGGCGCGGTTCACCGCGTAGGTGCGCCCGGTGAAGCCGGAGCCGCGCAGATTGCGCAGGACGGCGCGCCCGACCCCGCCGGGTGCGCGCCCCACTCCGACGACGGCGACGGAACGGGGCGAAAGGAGCCGCTGCACCGACCGCGCCTCCGCCCGCTGTTCGCGGGCGCGCTGGACAGCGAGGGACGCTTCGGTGGGTTCCAGGTCGAAGGTGAGGTGGACCGAGCCGTCCTCGAAGCTGCGCTTCTGCTCGTAGCCGGCGTCGGTGAAGACCTTGATCATTTTGTTGTTGGCGGGCAGGACCTCGGCGACGAAGCGGCTGACCTCGCGCTCCCGGGCGACCGCGGCGATGTGTTCGAGCAGCGCGGAGGCCACACCGCGCCCCTGGTGGGCGTCCTGGACGAGGAAGGCGACCTCGGCCTCGTGGGCGCCGATCCGGTCGTAGCGGACGGTCGCGATGAACTCGCCGTTGACGGTCGCGGCGAGACCTACCCGGTCGACGTAGTCGTGATGGGTGAAGCGGTGGACGTCCTTGGCGGAGAGCCGGGGGTACGGAGCGAAGAAGCGGTAGTACTTCGACTCGGGCGAGACCAGCTCGTAGAAGCTGACCAGCCGGTCGGCGTCCTCGGTGGTGATCGGCCGGATCCGCGCGGTACCGCCGTCCCGCAGCACCACATCCGCTTCCCAGTGGGCCGGGTACTCCTGGTGTCGCTTCTCCTCCAGCGGGGGCTGCATGCTGAAAGCGTACGGGTCGCGGTGGTACGGCGGGCGGTGCAGTGTGGGATCCGGCAGTGCCCGCACCACGCGCCCCACCCGTGCAAGAATGGTCTAGACAACAGTCGCAGAACTCGAAGGGCAACACCATGGCTGAGCGTCGCGTCAAGGTCGGTTGGACCGAGGGCCTGCACGCCCGACCGGCCTCCATCTTCGTCCGTGCCAGCACGGCTTCCGGCGTCCCGGTGACGATCGCGAAGAACGGCAGCAAGCCGGTGAACGCGGCGTCGATGCTGGCCGTTCTCGGCCTGGGCGTGGAGGGCGGCGAGGAGATCGTGCTCACCTCGGACGTGGACGGCGCCGACGCCGCTCTGGACCGGCTGGCGAAGCTGGTCGCCGACGGGCTCGACGAACTCCCCGAGACCGTCTGAGGCGTACCTGACATCTGAGGCGCCCCTGCCGCACACAGCGTCCTTGCCACACACCGGGCCGCAGTGATCCGAATTCGGTCACTGCGGCTCTTCGTTTTCCGTCTTTCCTGGAATCAGAAAAGCAGAACATAAAAAGACACGCGGGGCCGCACGGAAAGGCTGCACAAAAAATGCTTCCTCTCTGTATACGGCAGCTGTGTTAATCGCTGATGCCCGCGATGTTTACAGCATGTTGCGAATCACTCACGCGGCCCTGTCTCCGCAGCCGGTGCGCCGCCGTGGCGCGCTCGCCGTGCAGCGCGGTCAGGGCGCGGGCCCGCTCCGCGTCGCCGCGCGCCACCGCGTCCACGATCGAGCCGTGCTCGGCCCAGGACACGACCGGAAGGACCGGCTGGTCGACGGCGTACATCCAGCTGATCTTCTGCCTCAGCTGACCGAGCAGCGTGGTCAGCGCGGAGCTGCCCGACGCCTGCGCGAGCGTCTCGTGGAACCAGCCGCCCAGCGACCGCAGATCCTCGCCCTGGCCACGCCTGGCCCGCTCCTGACCCAGTCTGACCAGGCCACGGAGCACCTTCAGATGCGCTTCGGTCCGCCGCTGCGCCGCGCGCGCCGCGCCCATCGGCTCCAGCAGCATCCGTATCTCCAGCAGGTCGGCCGCCTCCCGCTCGGTCGGTTCGGCGACACAGGCCCCTGCGTGGCGGCGGGTGACCACGAACCCCTCGGACTCCAGGGTGCGCAGGGCCTCACGGACCGGGACACGGGAGACACCGTAACGGCGCGCGAGCACCTCCTCGGTCAGCCGGCCGCCCCGCTCGTACACCCCCGAGATGATGTCGTCACGGATTGCCGTGCATACCGAATGCGCGGGAATGCGCATGACCGAACCTCCGCATCGACGCCCGCATATCGCGGTCTGTCCACACCTGTGCGGCGACTCTATGGCAGGGCAGCCGAATTCCGGAGGGCCCCCGGTAAATCATGGATATCTTTTGGCCAGGCAGAAACCGGCCTCAAGCACAGCACGCGGGACGGCCGGCGCTCCGGGCAGGAGGCGTCAGACGTGGACGCCGTGCGAGCGCAGATACGCGACGGGGTCGATGTCCGAGCCGTAGTCGGGGCCGGTGCGGGCCTCGAAGTGGAGGTGCGGGCCCGTGACATTGCCGGTGGCACCGGAGAGCGCGATCCGCTGGTCCGATGTGACGGTCTGGCCGACCGAGACGCCGATGGACGAGAGGTGGCCGTACTGCGTGTACGTGCCGTCGTGCATCCGGATGACGATGTTGTTCCCGTACGCGCCGCCCCAGCCGGCCTCCACGACCGTGCCCGCGCCGACGGCGTGGACCGGGGTGCCGCTCGCGGCGTGGAAGTCGATGCCGGTGTGGCTGCCGGACGACCACAGGCTGCCGCCGGTCTTGTAGCCGGTGGAGACGTACGAGTGGGCGACCGGGGCCACGAAGGCGTTGAGGCGCTTGCGGGCGGCGTCCCGGGCGGCACGCCGCTTGGCCGCCTCGGCCTTGCGCTCCCGCTCGGCCTTCGCCTTCGCGGCGACGGCCCTGGCCTTGGCGGCGGCCTTGGCCTTCGCGACGGCCTCGGCGTGGTTGGCCGCGTGCTGCTGTGCGGTGGCCTGGGCGGCTATCCGGTCGGCGACGGTGTCACCGACGAGGATGGTCCGGTCGAGCCGGGCTTCCTGTGCGGTGGAGACCTGCGCGCCGTCGGCCAGCGCCGGGGATGCGAGGGTGCCGATGACACCGGCTGTGGCGAGGGTGACGACTCCGGCGACGCCCGCGGTCCTGCGGGCCGGACGGCTCGGGGCACGGTGCTTGCCGGTAGGGCGGCTGAACGCCATGAAGAAACTGGATCCTTTCCTTCCCTCTCGCCTACCGGGTTAGCTGACGGGTTCGGAGCAGGAAGGTCTCCTACGGGCCCACCCCGGTGGGGCGGCCCCGATTCACCCCAGGGACTGCGTGGGTCCCCGGCTCCCCCGGCTCGCGCCTGACGGGGACTCGGCGATCGCTGCCCGGCGCCGCGGTTGCGGCTTACGTCCGACGGACAGCGGTGTGACGCTAAGTGGTGCGCCGCCGTTGCGCCAAACAGACAGCGGGTTTTGTCGCACATCCCACAGGGAGCGCCGGGGCAGGGAGCGTTCAGAGAGCGGGGCCCGGCGGACGCACTGCCCGCCGGGCCCCTGCCACGCGCACACGATCCGGGCGGAAGGCCCTAGCTCGCGACCACGGTCACTTCGCCGATGCCCAGCGCCCTGACCGGCTCCACGATCTGCGCGGCGTCGCCCACCAGCACCGTCACCAGCCGGTCGTCGGGGAAGGCCGAGACCACGGCGGCGGTCGCCTCGACCGTGCCGGTCGCGGCCAGCCGCGCGTACAGCTGCGCCTGGAAGTCGTCCGGCAGATGCTGCTCGACCTGGTCGGCGAGGGTGCCCGCCACCGCGGCCGCCGTCTCGTACTTCAGCGGGGCGACGCCCACCAGATTCTGTACGGCGACGTCCCGCTCCGTGTCGGTCAGACCGCCCGCTGCGAGCGTCCTCAGCACCTTCCAGAGGTCGTCCAGCGCGGGCCCGGTCGACTCGGTGTCCACCGAACCGCTGATGGCGAGCATCGCGGCGCCCGTCCCGTCAGGGGCCGAGCGGATCACCTGGCTGAAGGCACGGACGCCGTAGGTGTAGCCCTTCTCCTCGCGCAGGACACGGTCGAGGCGGGAGGTGAGCGTGCCGCCCAGGCAGTACGTGCCGAGGACCTGCGCGGGCCAGACACGGTCGTGCCGGTCGGCACCGATCCGGCCGATCAGCAGCTGCGTCTGGACCGCTCCTGGGCGGTCCACGACGACCACCCGGCCGGTGTCGTCGGCGGTGATCGCGGGCACCGGGCGGGGTGTACCCGCGTTGCCCTTCCACTCGCCGAGGGTCTCGGCGAGCACCGCGTCCAGGTCCGTCCCCGTCAGGTCGCCGACGACCACGGCGGTGGCGGTGGACGGCCGGACGTACGCGTCGTAGAAGGCGCGGACGGCGGCCGCGTCGATCCGCGCCACCGTCTCCTCGGTGCCCTGGCGCGGACGCGACATCCGCGCGGTGGCCGGGAACAGCTCCTTGGAGAGCTGCTTGGCGGCCCGGCGGGCCGGGTTGGCCAGCTCGTGCGGGATCTCGTCCAGCCGGTTGCCCACGATCCGCTCGACCTCGCTCGGCGCGAAGGCGGGCGCCCGCAGCGCGTCGGCGAGCAGGCCGAGCGCCTTCGGCAGGCGGGACACCGGCACTTCCAGGGAGACCCGGACACCGGGGTGGTCCGCGTGCGCGTCGAGGGTGGCGCCGCAGCGCTCCAGCTCGGCGGCGAACTCCTCCGCGCTGTGCTTGTCGGTGCCCTCGGAGAAGGCCCTCGCCATGATCGTGGCGATACCGTCGAGCCCCTCGGGCTCGGCGTCCAGCGGGGCGTCGAGGCTGATCTCGACGGCGACCACCTGCTGTCCGGGACGGTCGCAGCGCAGCACCGTCAGGCCGTTGGGCAGGGTGGAGCGCCCGGGGGCCGGGAAGGCCCAGGGCCTGGGGGCACCCGCCTGGGGCTGCGGGTGGAAGGTCATCATCACGGCCGCGGGGTCGGTCACTGGTCCGCCTCTGTGCTCTCGGTGGCTGCGGTGGCCTCGTCGGATACGCCGTCCGCACTGGTCTCTTCGGGCTCATCGGCGGTGACGGGCTCGTACACCAGCACGGCCCTGTTGTCGGGGCGCAGCCGGGCCTTCGCGACCTCCTGCACCTCGGCGGCCGTGATGTCCAGCACCCGGGCCACCGCGGTCAGCGCCAGCTGCGGGTCGCCGAACAGCACGGCGTACCTGCACAGTTCGTCGGCGCGGCCGGCGACCGTGCCGAGCCGGTCGAGCCACTCCCGCTCCAGCTGGGCCTGTGCGCGCTCCATCTCCTCGGCCGTGGGGCCGTCGGCGGCGAAGCGGGCCAGCTCCTCGTCGACGGCCGCCTCGATCTGCGGGACCTCGACACCGCCCGACGTCTTGACGTCCAGCCAGCCGAGCGAGGGGGCGCCGGAGAGCCGCAGCAGGCCGAAGCCCGCGGCGACGGCCGTGCGGTCCCGGCGCACCAGCCTGTTGTGGAGCAGCGACGACTCGCCGCCGCCCAGGATGGTCAGCGCGATGTCCGCCGCGTCACACGCACGGGTGCCGTCCTCGGGGAGCCGGTAGGCGGCCATCAGGGCACGCGACGGCACCTCCTCGTACAGCTCCTCGCGCACCTCACCGCCGAGGGTGTCGGGCAGGGAGCCGTCCCGGGGCGGCTGCTTGCCGTCGTGGGAGGGGATGGTGCCGAAGTACTTCTCGACCCAGGCGAGGGTCTGCTCCGGGTCGATGTCGCCGACGACCGACAGCACCGCGTTGTTGGGGGCGTAGTTCGTTCGGAAGAACGCACGGGCGTCCTCCAGCGTCGCCGCGTCCAGGTCCGCCATGGAGCCGATCGGCGTGTGGTGGTACGGGTGCCCCTCCGGGTAGGAGAGGGCGGTCAGCTTCTCGAACGCCGTGCCGTACGGCACGTTGTCGTAGCGCTGGCGGCGTTCGTTCTTGACGACGTCCCGCTGGTTCTCCATGGACTCCTCGTCGAGCGCGGCGAGGAGGGAGCCCATCCGGTCGGCCTCCAGCCAGAGCGCCAACTCCAGCTGGTGGGTGGGCATCGTCTCGAAGTAGTTGGTGCGCTCGAAGCTGGTGGTCCCGTTGAGCGAGCCCCCTGCCCCCTGCACCAGCTCGAAGTGCCCGTTGCCCTCGACCTGTCCCGATCCCTGGAACATCAGGTGCTCGAAGAGGTGGGCGAGCCCGGTACGCCCCTTGACCTCGTGGCGTGAACCGACGTCGTACCAGAGGCAGACCGCGGCGACCGGGGTCAGGTGGTCCTCGGAGAGCACCACCCGCAGGCCGTTGGCCAGCCGGTGCTCGGTCGCTGTCAGGCCGCCGGAACCGGCCTCGGCTGTGGCCGTGTGACCCATGGGCATGTACGTCCCTTCGATCGCGTGTGTTGACCGCGTTGAAATGCAGTCCTGCCACTGTATGCAAGCGCGGCGACAGCCGGGAGCCATCCCGGTGTGCACGGGTCGCGGTCGGTGTTGTCGGTGGGACAGTCCACAATGGTCGGCGTCAGTACCGGACCAGGCACGTGAAGGAGCCGCAGCAGCGATGGCCCGCCGCAGCACGAAGACCCCGCCGCCGGAGGACTTCGAGGAGAAGATTCTCGACATCGACGTGGTCGATGAAATGCAGGGCTCCTTCCTGGAGTACGCGTACTCGGTGATCTACTCACGGGCCCTGCCGGACGCCCGTGACGGTATGAAGCCCGTACACCGGCGCATTCTCTACCAGATGAACGAGATGGGGCTGCGCCCCGACCGCAGCTATGTGAAGTGCGCCCGGGTCGTCGGCGAGGTCATGGGCAAGCTGCACCCGCACGGCGACGCGTCGATCTACGACGCCCTGGTGCGGCTCTCGCAGTCCTTCTCGATGCGGCTCCCGCTGGTCGACGGACACGGGAACTTCGGGTCGCTCGGCAATGACGACCCGCCGGCCGCGATGCGGTACACCGAGTGCCGGATGGCTGACGCCACGTCACTGATGACGGAGTCGATCGACGAGAACACCGTCGACTTCGAGCCCAATTACGACGGCCAGGAGCGCGAGCCCGTCGTGCTCCCGGCGGCCTACCCGAACCTGCTGGTGAACGGCTCGTCCGGGATCGCGGTCGGGATGGCGACCAATATGCCCCCGCACAATCTGGGCGAGATCATCGCGGCGGCCCGCCATCTGATCAAGCACCCGGGCGCCGACCTCGACACCCTGATGCGCTTCGTGCCGGGCCCCGACCTGCCCACCGGCGGCCGGATCGTGGGTCTCGACGGGATCAGGGACGCGTACGAGCGCGGCCGCGGCACCTTCAAGATCCGCGCGACGGCCACCGTGGAGAACGTCACTCCGCGCCGCAAGGGCATCGTCGTCACCGAACTGCCCTTCGCGGTCGGCCCGGAGAAGGTCCGCGCCAAGATCAAGGACCTGGTGGCGTCGAAGAAGCTCCAGGGCATCGCCGACCTGAAGGACCTCACCGACCGGGCGCACGGGCTGCGGCTGGTCATCGAGATCAAGAACGGCTTCGTGCCCGAGGCCGTGCTGGAGCAGCTCTACAAGCTCACCCCGATGGAGGAGTCCTTCGGGATCAACAACGTGGCGCTGGTCGACGGCCAGCCGCTGACGCTGGGCCTCAAGGAGCTCCTTGAGGTCTATCTCGACCACCGCTTCTCGGTGGTCAGACGGCGCAGCGAGTTCCGCAGGACCAAGCGGCAGGACCGGCTGCATCTGGTCCTCGGCCTGCTCGTGGCGCTGCTCGACATCGACGAGGTCATCCGCCTCATCCGCTCCAGCGACAACTCGGCACAGGCCAAGGAGCGGCTGATCTCGCACTTCTCGCTGAGCGAGATCCAGACCCAGTACATCCTGGACACTCCGCTGCGCCGGCTCACCAAGTTCGACCGGATCGAGCTGGAGAGCGAGCGCGACCGGCTGAACCAGGAGATCGAGGAGCTGACCCGGATCCTGGAGTCGGACGCGGAGCTGCGCAAGCTGGTCTCGTCCGAACTGGCCGCGGTGGCGAAGAAGTTCTCCACCGACCGCCGCACCGTGCTGCTGGAGTCGGCGGGCACCCCGGTCGCCGCGGCATCGCTGGAGGTCGCCGACGACCCGTGCCGGGTGCTGCTGTCGTCCACCGGGCTCCTGGCGCGTACGGCCACCGCGGAAACACTCAGTACGGAGGGGCAGAAGCGCACCAAGCACGATGTGGTGGTCTCGGCCGTCCCGGCGACGGCGCGCGGCGACATCGGTGTGGTGACATCGGCCGGCCGGCTGCTGCGGCTGGCGGTGATCGACCTGCCGCAGCTGCCGGACACGGCGTCCGCGCCCAGCCTGGCGGGGGGTGCGCAGATCGCGGAGTTCGTCTCGCTCGCCGACGGTGAGCGGGTCGTCTGCCTCACCACGGTCGACGAGTCGTCACCGGGTCTGGCGATCGGTACCGAACAGGGCATCGTCAAGCGGGTGGTGCCCGACTACCCGGCCCACAAGGACGAGTTGGAGGTCATCGGCCTGCGCGACGGCGACCGGATCGTGGGCGCAGCCGAGCTGCGCACCGGTGACGAGGACCTGGTCTTCATCACGGACGACGCACAGCTGCTGCGCTATCCGGCCGGGCAGGTCAGGCCGCAGGGCCGGCCGGCGGGCGGTATGGCCGGTATCAAGCTGGCCGAGGGGGCCAAGGTGATCTCGTTCACCGCGGTGGATCCGGCGGCCGGTGCGGCGGTGTTCACCGTCGCGAGTTCGCACGGCACCCTGGACGACTCGGTGCGCACGGCGAAGCTGACCCCGTTCGACCAGTATCCGCGCAAGGGCCGGGCGACCGGCGGGGTGCGCTGTCAGCGCTTCCTGAAGGGCGAGGATCTGCTGGTGCTGGCCTGGGCGGGCGAGACCCCGGTGCGGGCCGCCGCAGCGAACGGCGCCCCGGCCGAACTGCCGGAGCCCGACCCGCGCCGCGACGGCTCGGGCCTGCCGCTCACCTCGGCGGTGGCGAAGCTCGCGGGCCCGGTGTAGTCGGCGGGCTCAGTACGGCAGCCCGGCCTCTCCCTCGGTCCCGTCCGGTTCGACGGGCCCTTCGGAGAGGCCGGGCACATATCGCAGGACGCCCCACATGGCTTCGGCGGGGACGTCCCGCGGTGCGTACTCCCGGCAGCCGTCGAGCCGTTCACGTACGGCTTCGGCGTCGATACCCGACCCGATGAGAACCAGCTCGGTACGGGGCTGATCCGCGCGCGGCTCGACTGCCGGGGGCGAGGGATAGAAGCGCAGGAAGTTGCCCACCGCGTGCAGGGTGTACTTCTCCGGGTGGCCGGGGACTCCGAAGTGGACGAATCCCTTGATGCGGTAGAGGCCGTCGGGGCGGGCGTCCAGGAACTCCATCAGTCGCCGGGGGTTCATCGGCTCGGCCGAGACGAAGCCGATGCTCTCGTAGCGCGCGTGCAGATGACCACTGTGGTCACCGCCGCCACCGTGTTCACCACCGCCGTGATCACCGCCACCGATGTGCTCACCGCCGCCGCGCTCCGTGTCGCGCAGGTCGTCGAAGGAGAGCTGGCCGACGCGCTCACCGGCCGGTCTGCGGTCGATCAGCAGCCCCGGGTCGATCTGCCCGTACTCGGCAGTCACCACCGGCACCCCGACGGCGTGCTCGCCGACCGCGGCGCGGATTCGGGCGCGGTCCGCCTCGTCCACCCGGTCCGCCTTGTTGAGGACGACCAGGTCGGCGAGGGTCAGATGGCGGTCGGTCTCGGGGTGGCGGCTGCGGGTCGCGTCGAACTCGGCGGCGTCGACGACCTGGACGAGCCCTCCGTACACGATGTCCGGATTTTCGCTCGCCAGGATCATCCTGATCAGCTCCTGCGGCTCCGCGAGGCCGCTCGCCTCGATGACGATGACGTCGATCCGCAGGTCGGGGCGGGAGAGCCGGCCCAGATACTCGTCGAGTTCGCTGGTGTCGACGGCGCAGCACAGACAGCCGTCGCCGAGCGAGACCATCGAGTCGACCTGGCCCGCGACGGTCATCGCGTCGATCTCGATGGCGCCGAAGTCATTGACGACGGCGCCGATCCGGGTGCCCCGGCTCTGCCGGAGCAGATGGTTGAGTAGGGTGGTCTTGCCGGAACCGAGGAATCCCGCGAGGACGACGACGGGCACGGGTTTCCTGGACATGGGCACCGATCCTAATCGAGCCGCGTACCGGCCCGGGCAGGTCAGCCGATGTCCGGAACCGGCTGCGGCGGGGGCGGCCCCACATAGCGGGCGGCAGGCCGGATGATCTTGGAGTCGGCCGCCTGCTCCAGGATGTTGGCGCTCCAGCCGATCACCCGGGCCACACAGAAGGTCGGCGTGAACATCTCGCGCGGCAGCCCGCACTGCTCCATGACGACCCCGGCGTAGAACTCGACATTGGTGTGCAGTTCACGGCCGGGTTTCAGTTCGGCGAGCAGTGCCTCCACCCGCTCCTCGACCTGGACGGCGAAGTCCACGAGCGGTCCGCCGAACCCCTGGGCGATCTCCCGGAGCATCCGCGAGCGGGGGTCTTCGGTGCGGTAGACGGGATGTCCGAAGCCCATGATCCGGTCGCCGGCCAGCACCCTCTCCCGTATCCACGGGTCGATGCGGTCCGGTGTGCCGATCGCGTCGAGGGTGTCCAGCGCCCGGCTCGGCGCCCCGCCGTGCAGCGGCCCGGAGAGCGCACCGACCGCGCCGACCAGGCAGGCCGCCACATCGGCGCCGGTGGACGCGATGACCCGGGCGGTGAACGTGGAGGCGTTGAAGCCGTGGTCGACGGTCGAGACGAGGTACTGCTCGACGGCGCGCGCCCGGTCCGGGTCCGGCTCCGAACCGGTGATCATGTAGAGGTAGTTGGCCGCGGCCGGCAGGTCGTCACGCGGCTCGACGGGCTCCAGGCCCTGACCGATGCGGTACAGCGCGGCCAGCAGTGTCGGCACGACCGCGCAGGCGGCGAGGGTGTCGTCGACCCGGCGCTCCGCGTCGATGTCGTAGACCGGCCGGAAGTCCGCGTCGGCACCGAGCAGGGAGAGCGCGGTCCGCAGCCCGGCGAGCGGACCTGATCCGGCGCGGGCGATGGCGGGAAGCGCCTCCCGGACCGCGGCGGGGAGCCGGCGCAGCCCGGCCGTCCGCGCGGTGAATTCCGCACGCCGGGCGGCGTCGGGGAGTTCGCCGTGGACCATCAGATACCAGACGTCCTCGAAGGTACGGAGCCGGGCGAGGTCGACCGCCGAGTACTGCCGGTAGTGGTAGAAGCCCTCACGGCCGCGCACATCGCCCAGTTCGGTGTCCGTGACGACTACGCCCGCGAGCCCTCGTGGGGCGGTGATGGTGGACATGGCTGTCTCCTTGGTCAAGCGCGCCTCGTCAGACGGGTCCGGTGACGCGTCCCCTCTTCATTGATTCGACTGTCCATGATTGACTGTAATCCTGTCAATGTTGATTGAATCAATGTAGATACGGTGAACCACATGAGCGATCAACCAGCGGCAGCGGAACCCCGGCGGCTGACCACCAGGGAGGCGGCCGACCGCCTCGGGGTGAAGCCGGAGACCGTCTACGCGTACGTCAGCCGGGGCCAGCTCGGCAGCCGTCGCGCACCGGGCGGCCGGGGCAGCACCTTCGACGCAGCCGAGGTGGACGCGCTGGCCGCACGCGGTGCCCGGCGGGAGCCCCAGCCGACCGGCACCGACCTCGTCTTCCGCACCGGCGTGACGCTGATCGACCCAGAGGCCGGCCGCTACTACTTCCGCGGGGTGGACGCGGCCGAGCTGGCCGGGCGGTACGGCTACGAGGAGGTGGCCGAATGGCTGTGGACCGGAACGCTCCGCCCCGGGGTGCGCTTCACCGCTCCCCCGGAGACGCTGGCGGCCGGACGGCGGGCGGTCGGCGCGCTGCCCCCGCACAGCACGGCGATGGACCGGCTGCGGGCGGCGGCCGTCGCCGCTTCGGCGGCCGATCCGCTGCGCTTCGATCTCTCACCGGACGCCGTGCTCGGGACGGCGCGCGCCCTGATCCCCACCCTGGTGGGCTCATTGCCGGTGGCAGGCCCCCAGGACGCGGGCGACGGGACCCGCCAGGAGGCCGGAGGCGCCGGAGGCGAGGGGCTCGCGCCCCGGTTCTGGCGCCGGCTGACCACACGCGCCCCTGACGTGCCCTCACTCGCCGTGCTGGAAGCGGCTCTTGTGCTGCTGATCGACCACGACCTGGCGGCTTCCACACTCGCGACGCGGGTCGCGGCATCCGCCCGCGCCCATCCGTACGCCGTCGTATCGGCCGGGCTCGGCGCCCTGGAAGGCCCTCTGCACGGGGCGGCCAGCGGACTCGCCCACCGGATGCTGGCGGAAGTGCTGGAGCGCGGCGGTGCGGCCCCGGTGGTCGCCGACCATCTGCGGGCCGGGCGGCGGGTGCCGGGGCTCGGACACCGGCTGTACCGGGGCGAGGACCCCCGGGCCACGACGCTGTTCGCGCTGCTCGACAGGGTCCCGGCGGCCGCTCCCGCGCTCGCCGCCGCCCGTGACGTGGTGACGACGACAGCCCGCCACACCGAGCTGCACGCCAACGTCGATCTGGCGCTTGCCGTGTTCTCGGTGGCGTCGGGGATGCGCGCCGAGGCGGGCGAGGCACTGTTCGCGGTGGCCAGGACCGCGGGCTGGATCGCCCATGCGCTGGAGGAGTACGCGGAGCGGCCGCTGCGGCTGCGCCCGAGCGGCCAGTACAACGGCCCGCGCCCGCCGCAGCCGCTGCCCGGACCCCGGCCAGCCCCGCCGTCATGAGCCGTCGTGGTGCTTCCGCCCGCCCTGACAGCGGGGCGGGCCGAAGCACCGTACGGCGGATCACCGGGCGGGAGAGATCAGCGGCCGGAGAGCCACAGCGGGGCCCGAAGACCAGCAGGCGGGCAGGTCGGCAGGCAGGCGGACAGACCTCCAGACCGGCAGTCCGGCAGTCCGGCAGTCCGGCAGTCCGGCAGTCCGGCAGTCCGGCAGTCCGGCAGTCCAGGCAGCCCGGCCTCCCGGACCCCTCAGGACGAGGGGTCAGCGGTGCCCGGCTGCGGCCAGGCCGAGCAGTCCTGCCAGAGACTCGACCAGCCGGTGTTGCCACCCCCGTCGGTGACCGTGAAGGTGCCGCTGCCCGCCGGATAGGGGCAGTTGTAGACCCCGGCGGCGCCGACCCCGGTGGCGGTGACATCACGGAAGGTCGCCGCGCCGGGTGTCTCGGCCTGGACCGCCACCGTGCCGACCTTGTTCAGCGTGGCGCCGTCGACCGTCACATTCCTGACGTCCTTGCCGGTGCCGCCGCCCGACACGAACTCGAACGCGCTGTACGGGCTGTCGGTGACCGTCGTGTCGGTGATGTCGACCTGGGCCGCGATCTCGCTGTCGTACGAGTCGACGCGCAGCGCCCCCATCGGGTGGCCCCAGTTGGGGTTGAGCGCCCCGGTGCGTACGAGTGTGTTCCCGGAGACGTTGATGGTGCCGCCCAGCGGGAAGAACGGGTCGGCGAACTTCTGGTTGGAGATCGCGATACCGCTGCCCAGCGCGTTGGTGTCGGAGACCAGGTTGTTCCTGACGGTGATGTCGCTGCCGCCGTAGATGGCGATGCCGTTGGCCAGATTGGGCTGGGAGACGGTGTTGTCGGCGAAGGTGTCGGAGCTGTTGGTGGTGTTGAGCGCCCACATGGCGAGTGCGTCGTCGCCGTTGTTGCGCAGGAAGTTGTTGCGCACCTGCACGCCGCGGGCGGCGCCGTTGAGGTTCAGCCCGTCGGCCGTCGTGTCCTGGATCCGGTTGTTCTCGACGACCAGGTCGTCGTTGTCGCCGGTCAGCCAGAGGCCGACCTTCATGTGCTGGATCCACATCCCGGACACGGACGAGCCGGGGCCGAGCGAGCCGTTGACGAAGTTGTCGGGGCTGGAGTCGACGCGCTCGGTGACCTCGCCGAACACCGCGAAGTCACGCAGGCCGACCTTTCCGGTCGGTGCGTCGGACTGGTTGATGAAGCTGGAACTGTGCACCACCGAGTACCAGTTGCCCGCACCCAGAAGCGTCACATCGTCGACCCCGCTGAGCGACGAGGTGAGCCGGTAGTCCCCCGGCGGGATCCAGACGGTGCCGCCCTTCGCGGCACTGATGGCGTCGCGGAACGCCTGGGTGGAGTCGCCCGCCCCGGTCGGGTCGGCGCCCTTGTCGGTGACCGAGACGGACCCCGCGGGCTGCGCCGCCGGGTCGGCCACCTGCTGGAAGTCGGCGACATCGACGGTGGTCGGGATCGTCGCCTCCAGCTTCACCTTCGCCCCTGCCTGGACGGTGCGGCCCAGGAGCATCCGGGTGTTGTCGAAGAGGTGGTGGGTCTTCGAGCCCACGATCCAGGGCGTGTCCACGTACGAGTACGTGGAGGTGACGGGCAGGGATCCGGTGAGCTTCTCGCCGTCGACGTAGACACCCAGCGAGCCGGACTGCCCGTCGGGGACGCTGTACGAGACGTTCACGGCGTTGGCCGTGACGGGCACCGTGAACTCCACGGACTGGCCCGCTCCGAGAGTCACCGCCTGCCGTCCTGATGCCTCCGACGCGAGCGTTCCCTGCGTGTAGTCGGGTCCGATCAGGGTGCCGTCGGTGGTGGCACTCTCGGCTTCGACCGATGTGAACGGGAGCGACGCACCGGCCGTGGCCGCCGCGTGCGCGGCGGGAGCCATGAGGACCAGGCTCGTCGCGGAGAGCGCTACCGCGGTCGACCAGGCGAGTGTCATGCGCCTGACATGCTGATGCTGATCCGTCCGCTGGTTCCTGTGCGGTGTCCTGTGCAGTTTCATGTGGGGGTCCTGCGCCTTCCTGCGGTGGGGGATGAGGAGCCGGCGGTCCGGCCGCGGGGTCAGGCCCGCAGCCAGACCGCCGTGTCCTGCGGCAGCCGCCCTCCGTCGTCCAGAGGACCGCTGCTCAGCAGGGCGTGCGAGTGGCCGGGGAGCACGGCGGGCTCCGCGGCGAGGTTGACGACACAGATCAGCCCTTCGGACCGGGCGAAGGCCAGCACCCCGTCGGCGGCGGGCAGCCAGCTCAGCGGTCCGTCGCCGAACCCGGCCTCCGTCCGGCGCAGCCCGAGCGCCGTGCGGTACAGCGAGAGCATCGAGTCCGGGTCGGCCGCCTGGAGTTCCGCCGCGTAACCGCTCCAGCCGTCCGGCTGGGGGAGCCAGGGCTCGGCCGTGGGCGGTCCGGCCGTCCAGGGCAGCGGCACCCGGCAGCCGTCGCGGCCCGGGTCGGCGCCGCCGGAGCGGAAGTGCATCGGGTCCTGGATCCGGTCCAGGGGGATCTCCGCCTCGGGCAGCCCCAGTTCCTCGCCCTGGTAGAGGTAGACGGATCCGGGCAGCGCCAGCGACAGCAGTGCGGCCGCCCGGGCTCTCCGGGTCCCCAACGCCAGGTCGGTGGGGGTGCCGAAGGTCTTGGCCGCGAAGTCGAAACCGGTGTCGCGGCGGCCGTAACGGGTGACCGTCCGGGTCACGTCGTGGTTGCACAGCACCCAGGTCGCCGGAGCGCCGACCGGGGCGTGCTCCGCCAGGGTCTCCTCGACCGCGGTACGGAGCCGGGCGGCGTCCCACGGGCAGCTCAGGAAGTTGAAGTTGAAGGCCGTGTGCAGCTCGTCCGGGCGCAGATAGCGCGCGAAGCGCTCCGAGTCGGGCAGCCAGACCTCGCCGACGAAGATGCCGCCGTACTCGTCGGCGACGGCACGCCAGGAGCGGTAGATGTCGTGGATCTCGTCCTGGTCGATATAGGGGTGCGGGTCGCGTCCCTCGACGAAGTCGGGCAGCCCGGCCGCCTTCGTGAGCAGCGCCGCCGAATCGACGCGTACGCCGGCGACTCCCCGTTCGAACCAGAAACGCAGGACGTTCTCGTGCTCGTCGCGCACCACGGGGTGGGCCCAGTTGAGGTCGGGCTGCTCGGGGGCGAAGAGGTGGAGGTACCACTCGCCGTCCGGGACCCGGGTCCAGGTGGAGCCGGCGAACTGGGACGGCCAGTCGTTCGGGGCGAGTTCGCCGTGCTCACCGCGGCCGGGACGGAAGTGGAAGAGTTCACGCTCCGGGCTGCCGGGGCCCGCGGCGAGCGCGGCCCTGAACCAGGCGTGCTGGTCGGACACATGGTTGGGCACGATGTCGACGATGACCCCGATCCCCAGCGCACGTGCTTCGGCGATGAGTTTCTCGGCCTCGCCGAGGGTGCCGAACGCGGGGTCGATGCTGCGGTAGTCGGCGACGTCGTAACCGCCGTCCGCGAGCGGCGACAGATACCAGGGGGTGAACCAGAGGGCGTCCACGCCGAGTTCCGCGAGGTACGGCAGTCTGCTGCGTACCCCTGCCAGATCCCCGGTTCCGTCACCGTCCGCGTCGGCGAAACTGCGTACGTACACCTGGTAGATGGCGGCGGAGCGCCACCAGTCATCGGTGGCCTCGGGCGGAGGGGTGGCTGCCACGTGACGGTCCTTTCGGGCAGGTGGGACTCCGCCGCCGGCCCCGGACAGCGGGGCACCGGGCCGGGTCCGGCGGCGGAGCGCGGAGGGTCGTTGGGGCGGAGCGCCGGTGGTCAGCCCTTCAGGCTGCCGGCGGTCAGGCCGCTCATGATGTTGCGCTGGAAGATCAGGAAGATGATCAGTGTCGGCGCCGAGGCCATGGCGAGTGCGGCGATGAGCCAGTTCTCGGGCACCCCCTGGGCCAGGGAGTAGATACCGACGTTGAGGGTCTGCTTGCCGGGGTCGGGCAGGGTGAGCATCGGCCAGAGGAAGTCCTTCCAGACGCCGACGACCGCGAAGATCGAGACGACGCCCAGAATGGGCCGGGAGATGGGCAGCACCACCGAGCGCAGCGTGCGCAGTGGCGAGGCCCCGTCGATGGCGGCCGCGTCCAGCAGCTCCCGGGGGATCGAGTCGAAGAACCGCTTCAGCAGGAAGATGTTGAAGGCGTTCGTCACGGAGGGAAGCCAGATCACCCAGGGCGAGTTGAGCAGGTTGCGCTGGAACAGCGGCACGTCGAGCACCGTGAGGTACTGCGGTACGACGAGGACGGTCGCCGGGATCATCAGCGTCGCCAGCATCATCCCGAGGATGGCCTTGCCGAAGACGGGCCTGAGCCTGGAGAGCGAGTAGGCCGCGGCGACGTCGAGTACCAGCTGGAAGAAGAGCGCCCCGAAGGCGTAGTAGAGCGTGTTGAGCAGCAGCTTGGACAGCTGCATCACGTGCCACGCCTTGGAGTAGTTGTCCGGGTGGAGGCTCTTGGGGAAGGCGGTGGGCGGCGACTGGGCGATCTCCTGCGCGGTCTTCAGCCCGCCGGTCACCATCCAGTAGAGCGGCCCGAGGAAGACCAGCGTGAACAGGAGGACCACGAGGGTGAGGACGCCCCAGTAGACGGCCTTGCCGCGGGGCCTGCCCAGTTGGGCGGGTGAGATCAGAGTGCGCTCTGCCATCGTCGTACCCCTGTCACTGGCTGTCGCTGTCGCGGCTGAGCCGGACGTACGCCGCCGAGAATCCGGCGAGCAGTACGAGCAGGACCAGGCCGAGTGCGGCGGCGCCGCCGTAGTTGTCGAAGTTGAAGGCGTACTGGTAGATGAGGTAGACGACGGTCGTCGTCGATCCCTCGGGTCCGGCGCCGTTGGTCAGCAGGAACGGTTCGGTGAAGACCTGCATCGTCGCGATGATCTGCATCAGCAGGAGCAGCGAGAGGATCAGCCGGGTCTGCGGGACGGTCACATGCCAGATCTTCCGGAAAAGCCCGGCGCCGTCCAGCTCGGCCGCCTCGTACAGCTCGCCCGGGATGCCCTGGAGGGCGGCGAGGTAGATCAGCGTCGCACCGCCCATGTTCATCCAGGTCGAGGCGATGACCACGGAGAGCATCGAGGTGCTGGTGGACTGGAGCCACTGCTGTTCGGGCAGGTGCAGAAAGTGCAGGATGCCGTTGAAGAGCCCGTATCCGGGGTCGTAGAAGTACTTGAAGAGCAGGACGGACGCGACCGGCGGCAGCATCACGGGGAGATAGACCAGCAGGCGCAAGTACCCCTGGGCGTGCCGGAATTCATTGATGACGATCGCGATGACGAACGGCACCAGGAAGCCGAGCACCAGCGCCAGACCGGTGAACAGCAGGGTGTTGCGCCATGCCTGCCAGAACGCCGGATCGTGGAAGACGTAGTCCAGGTTGTCCAGGCCGACCCAGGTGGTCCTGCCTGCCGTGTTCTTCTGGAAGGCCAGGAGGAACTCCCTGACCATCGGGTACCACGAGAAGAAGGCGAAGCAGAGCACGGCGCCGATCAGGAAGCCGTGCGCCGAGAGGTTGCGCCGCAGATTGCGGACGAAGATCTCGCGGCGTGCCTCGGGCGGCGGACCGTCGTGCCGCGGCGGCTGCGCCGGCGTCATGCTGCTCGTGGACAGGGTGGGGGCCGACATCGTCTCTCCTTGGCGCCGGTGCTCGGGCTGGGCGGGAGCTGGACCGCCCGGCTCTAGGGCGTGTCCGCAAAGTCGCGTCGTTGCCCGCAGGGCGGGCGCGCGGCGTCCGGTGCGTGGTCTCGGCGTGCCGGGCGGAAGTCCTCGTACTGGGCCGTACTAGGGCTTTCGCCCGGTGCGGCGAGAGTGCGTGCCGGGCGTCGCGCGCCAGACGCGACTTTGCGGACACGCCCTAGTTCGCCAGGACCTGGTTGACCTGCTGCTCGGCTGTGGAGAGCAGGGAGCCGACGTCGGCGTTCCTGTTGGTCAGCACCCCCGACATCGCGTTGTCGAGGACCTTGTAGATCTCCTGGGCCTTGGCCGGCTCGGCCTTGCCCTTGACGGGGTTGTCCATGAAGGGCTTGAAGTTCTCCACCGGCATGGTCGCGCTGTCGGTCCGGGACCGGAGGTCAGCCGCCTTGGTCTGACCGGTCCAGAAGTTGGGCTGCGGCAGCCCGACCGGCAGCTTGTCGGCCTTGGCGCGCGCCCAGTCGAACTGGCCCTTGCCGGGGGTGAGCGTCTTGAAGTTGATCCAGGCGATGGCCGCCTTGATCTTGTCCGGCGAACTGCCCTGCTTGATCATGTAGTCGTTGCCGCCGAAGAGCGTGGCGCGGCCGCCGGGGATCGGCCCCATGCCGTAGTCGGCGTACGTGGCACCGAGCTGCTGGACCATGTACGTGAGGTCGTCCGGGGCGGCGAGGAACATCCCGAGCTTGTCGGTGGAGATCTGCTTCTGCAGATCCCCCCACTTGAGCAGCTGGGTCTTGCCCATGCTGCCGTCGTCCCAGCGCATGGCCTTGAGGTTGGTCAGGACCTGTCTGCCGATGGCGTTGTTGAAGGCCGCCTTCTTGCCGTCCGGGCTGACGACGTCGCCGCCGAGTCCGTACATCTCGGCGGTGAAGTGCCAGCCGCCCTGATTGGTCGCGCTGTAGTCGCCGTAGCCCGCGATGCCGTTGCCGAGACCGGCGATGGCCTTGGCGTCCTTGCGGACCTCGGCCCAGGTGGTCGGCGGCTTGTCCGGGTCGAGTCCGGCCTGCTTGAAGAGCTTGCGATTGATCATCAAGCCCATCGTGTAGTTGCTGGTGGGCAGGCCGTAGGTCTTGCCGTCCTGCTTGAGGACCTTCATGACATCCGGGTCGATGCTGCCCAGCGCCGGAACCGTCTTCGCGTTCACGTACGCCGATATGTCGGCGGCGCCGCCGTTGTCCAGCACCTGCTGGAGGTCGGTGAAGTAGGTGTAGAAGACGTCCGGCTGCGACTTGCCCTTGAGCGCGGCGGTGAAGCGCGTGGGCTCCTCGCACTGGCCAGGGGTGGACTTACCGTCGATCGTGACGTTCGGGTACTGCTTGTTGAACGTCCTGACGTCCTCCTTCCACTCGCGCAGCTCCGCCGCCTTCGCGGCCGGGGGCATGCAGTCCATGGTCAGCGTGACCTTGGTCTTCGGGTCGAGTGGCGCAGACGGGTCCGAACTGCCGCCGCCCGATTCCTCATTGCCGCCCCCGCTGCTGCTGGTGCCGCAGGCAGCCAGTGCGGTCAGCGCGAGCGCGGAGACGAGGGCCGCCGCCGCGGTACGGCGGTGGGTCGGGCGGAACCAGGTGCTTCTCATCGGTGGTCCCCCTGTGGGCAAGAGCGCTGGAAGCCCACAGCTGCGTCGCTGTGCGGCGGCGCAAACTCAACCACCCGGCACAGCACTCCGCAAGATGTCGCGCAGATTTCGCAAATTTTTGACAGCTACCGCTTCCCGCCCCGCGGCACCTGGGCCGTCGAGCCGCGCACCACGAGCTCGGGCTCGAAGAGCAGCTCGTCGGAGGGGACCGTACGGCCTCCGATCTGCAGGGACAGCAGCTCGACCGCGGCGCGCCCCATCGCCTCGATGGGCTGGCGGACCGTGGTCAGCGGCGGGTCGGTGCAGTTCATGAAGGCCGAGTCGTCGTAGCCGACGATCGAGATGTCACCGGGCACCGAGAGGCCCCGCCGGCGGGCGGCGCGCACCGCGCCCAGTGCGAGCGGGTCGCTCGCACAGATGACTCCGGTGACCCCCTGGTCGAGCAGCCGGGCCGCCGCTGCCTGGCCGCCCTCCAGCGAGAACATCGCCCGTACGACACGCTCGTCGGGGAGTTCGGCGCCCAGCTCGGCCGCGATCACCCGGGCCGCGTCCAGCTTGCGCATCGACGGCACGTGGTCACCGGGCCCGAGCACCAGACCGATCCGCTCGTGACCGAGGGAGGCCAGATGGCGCCACGCCTGGTCGAGGGCGACCGCGTCGTCGCAGGAGACACCGGGGAAACCGAGGTGCTCGATGACCGCATTGATCAGAACAACCGGAATCTTGCGGTCCGCGAGCACCTTGTAGTGGTCGTGCGGCGCGTCGAGCTGGTGGTAGAGACCGCCGGCGAAGACCACCCCGGAGACCTGCTGCTCCAGCAGGAGTTCGACGTAGTCGGCCTCCGAGACCCCGCCCTTGGTCTGCGTGCACAGCACGGGGGTCAGGCCCTGCTGCGCGAGTGCGCCGCCGACCACTTCGGCGAAGGCCGGGAAGATGGGGTTCTGGAGCTCGGGGAGCACCAGGCCGACCAGCCGGGCCCGTTCGCCGCGCAGCTGGGTCGGGCGCTCGTACCCGAGCACGTCGAGTGCCGACAGAACAGCCTGGCGGGTGGCCTCCGAGACGCCGGGCCTGCCGTTGAGTACCCGGCTGACCGTGGCCTCGCTGACCCCAACCTTCTGTGCCACCTGTGCAAGTCGTCGCGTCATACACGCAAGATTAGCGCAAGCACCGCAAGCGGTTTGCGGGCCAGGGGGGAACTTCCGGTAGCTCCTCTCGCCCTCTACCGTTCTGCCACATGAACACCGGACAGCCCTGGAAACGTCGCATCGGACTGCCCCGACGGGCGTTCTCCCAGGTGCTGCTGATGCAGCTGACCATCGCCGGCGGAGTGCTCGTGCTGGCGACCGGCCTCTTCCTGCGCCCGCTCGGCGCCCAGCTCGACGACCAGGCCATGCGCCGCGCCCTGGCGATCGCCGAGACCACCGCCTCCCCCCGGCTGGCGGCGGAGCTCCTCGCATCCAGGCCGACGCCCGGGGGCCCCGTACAGGCCGAGGCCGAACGCATCCGGCGCGCGACCCACGCCGAGTACATCGTGGTCATGGACGTGCGCGGGATCCGCTGGTCGCACACCACCCGCTCCGAGATCGGCAGTGTCGTCTCGACGAGCGCCGAGGAGCCGCTGTCCGGCCACGAGGTCATGCAGATCGACACCGGTACGCTCGGCCGCTCGGCCCGTGGCAAGGTCCCGCTGCGCGACAGCCACCACCGGATCGTCGGCGCGGTGTCGGTCGGCATCAGGTACGACAGCGTGCGCGCGCATCTGCTCGCCATGATCCCCGGGCTTCTCGCGTACGCGGGCGGTGCGCTCGCCGCGGGGGCGCTGGCCGCGTATCTGATCTCCCGGCGGCTCCAACGGCAGATGCACGACCTTGCGTTCTCCGACATCGCCGCGCTGCTCGCCGAGCGCGAGGCGATGCTGCACGGCATCCGCGAGGGCGTGGTCGCGCTGGACGGCGGCGGCCGGATACGGCTCATGAACGACGAGGCCCAGCGGCTCCTCGACCTCGGCCCCGAGATCATCGGGCTGCCGCTCACCGAGGCACTGGGCGAGGGGCGCACCACCGATGTGCTGGCGGGGCGGGTCACCGGTGAGGACCTGCTGGCGGTACGGGGGCGCCGCGTCCTGGTCACCAACCGGATGCCCACCGACGACGGGGGCGCCGTGGCCACCCTCCGCGACCGTACCGAGCTGGAGCAGCTGGGCCGTGAACTCGACTCCACCCGTGGCCTGATCGACGCCCTGCGCGCCCAGGACCACGAGCACGCCAACCGGATGCACACCCTGCTGGGCCTCCTGGAACTGGAGATGCACGACGAGGCAGCCGATTTCATCACCGAGGTGGTCGGGGCGCACCGCACCACCGCCGAGCAGGTCACCGAGAAGATCCACGACCCGCTGCTGGCCGCGCTGCTGGTCGGCAAGGCCACGGTGGCGGCGGAGCGCGGGGTCATGCTGCAACTCACCCCGGAGACCCTGCTGCCCGACCGGCTGGTCGACCCGCAGGGGCTGGTGACGATCGTGGGCAACCTGGTCGACAACGCCCTGGACGCGGCGTCCGGTTCGGACGGCGCTCGGGTGGAGGTCGAGCTGCTCACCGAGGGCCATACGGCCGTCCTGCGCGTCGGCGACAGCGGCGAGGGGGTCCCTCAGGAGCAGCGCGAGCTGATCTTCACGGAGGGCTGGTCGACCAAGAAGCTTCCCGCTCACGGGAAGCGCGGCCTGGGGCTGCCGCTGGTCCGCAGACTCGCCGAGCGCCAGGGCGGCAGCGCGGAGGTGGGCGCGGGGACGGGCGGGGGCGCCGAGTTCACCGTCGTACTCCCGGAGGCGCTGACCGGCGGCCGGACGCCGGCGCGGGAGCCTACGGGCTGACGGGGGGACCGGCTGGCGGGCTGACGGGCCGACAGGCTGACCGGCACTGTCCGTTCCGGACGGCAGCAGGCCCCCGCCCGGAACGGACAGGGGCCTACGACGCCAGCGCCCTACGCTTGCGCCCGCGCCTCCGCCTCGGACTTCACCCCGGCGAGCGTCGCCTCGATACCATCGCGCAGCAGCGCCAGGCGACCGGCGATGATCTCCGTCTCCCGCTCCGGATGCTTCTCCACAAAGGTGTGCATCGGACCGCGCGCCGTGCCGATCCGCATGCCGTGCCGCAGGCGGGTGCCCCCTCCCGCGACCGGCTCCAGCAGATACGTCCATATGGCCAGCGGCTCGCCGCCGGCCCGCTCCTCGGCGTACACGACCTCCCAGCGGAAGGCCCGCGGCTCCTCCACTTCGGCGATGCGGCTGACGGTGTGCCACTCCCCCAGGCCTTCGTTGCGGTTGCGGCCGGAGAAACACGCACCGACGACCGGTGCCTCCGCACCGTCCAGCCACGTCACCTCCTGGAGTTCCGGGCTGTGGCGGGCCGATGTCGAGATGTCCGACACCAGCCCCCACACCTGGTCCGGTGGCGCGGCGATCTCGATCTGACACTCGACGTGGGGACCATCGGCAAGACGCATCGTTCACCCTCCGGGGCAGGACGTTCCGCGGCCACGCCCATCAGCGTCGGCCGACCCTGATCATCTCAGCCGGGGCCAGGCCCCGTCACCGACAACGCCTCAGTGGGCCTTCTCCCGACGCGCCTCAGTGGGCCTTCTTCGCGAACTCCGTCGTGTACGTCTTGGACAGATCCACCGTGGCGTTCTTGAGGTTCGGGTTGAACGCCTTGAGTACCTTCTCGACCGTCTCGGGTCCGTTGGCCGGCATCACACCGTCCTTGGTGAACATCGGCAGAGTCGCCTTGATCGACTGCGCGTAAAGGCTCTTGCCGCCCTGCGCGTAGTCGGCCGGCATCTTCGCCGCGATCTCCTCGGGCGAGTGGGACGACATCCATTTCAGGGTCTTCACAAAGGCGTTGACCAGCTTCTGCACCGCGGGCTTGTGGCTGTCGACCCAGTCGGCGTTCATGTACATGCTGGACGAGGGGTACGGACCGCCCAGTGCCGCCTGCGAACCCTCAGGGGTGCGCATATCGATGAGGATCTTGCCGAGCTTCTGGTCGACGATGTTCGTGACCGTGGGGTCAGTGGTCATCCCGCCCTGGATCGAGCCCTGTTTGAGCGCGGCGATGAACGTCTGCCCCGCGCCGACGGCGACAGGGGTGAAGTCGCCGCTCTTCCCGCCGCCGCGGACCGCCAGGTACTTGGTCAGGAAGTCGGTGGACGAACCGAGCCCGGTGACACCCAGCTTCTTGCCCTTGAAGTCCTTGGGACCGCTGAGCGACCCGGCGGCCTTGTTGGACACCACCTCGACCTCGCCGGGTGCGTGCGAGAGCTGCACCACCGACTCCACGTGTTTGCCCTTGGTCTGCAGATCGAGCGTGTGGTCGTAGAAGCCGACAGTGCCCTGGACATCGCCGGAGACCAGCGCCGTCTCGGCCTGGACACCCGCGGGCTCCGTCAGCAGCGAGACGTCGAGGCCCTCGTCCTTGAAGTAGCCAAGGCGCTGGGTGAGCATCGCGGGCAGATAGATGACCTTGTCCAGGCCGCCCACCATGATCTTGATCTTGTTGGCGTTCTTGCCCTCACCCAGTGAGTCGCCGCCGCAGCCGGTGAGCGCGGTCAGCGCCAGTACACCCGTCACCGCGACTGCCGACACTCTGCTGATGCTGCGCATGTTCATCACGTCCCTGTGATTAACCCTGTGATTAATTCGGAATTGATCTTGCTGTGCGTCAGCGCTCGCTGCCGGCTTCGGCGGGCCGCCACCTGAACAGCCGCCGTTCGGCGAAGGTCAGCAGCCCCTCGGTGATCAGTGCGACGACCGCGAGGATCACCATCGCCGCGTATACACCAGCGGCGTTGAAGGTTCCCTGTGAGGCCGACACCAGCAGTCCGAGGCCCTTGGTCGCGCCGATGTACTCACCGACGATCGCGCCGATGAGGGCGAAGCCGAAGCTGACATGGAGGCTGGTGAAGATCCACGAGGTGGCGGAGGGGATGACCACCTGGAAGGTGACCCGCCGGTTGCTCGCGCCGAGGATCCGCGCGTTGGCGACCAGATTGCGGTCGACCTCCCTGGCGCCCTGGAAGGCGTTGAAGAAGACCGGGAAGAAGACCAGCACGACGGCCGAGGCGACCTTCGACGCCGGGCCGAGCCCGAACCAGATGAGGAAGACCGGCGCCAGGACGATACGCGGGATGGCGTTGAGGACCTTGATGTACGGGCCGAGCACATCGGAGAGGAACCGGATGCGGCCCAGGGTGATGCCGAGGACGACACCGGTGACCACACCGATGACCCAGCCGAGGAGCGCCTCGTACATCGTGTACCAGATCTGTTCCCACAGGGATCCCTGAGCGGTGCCGTGCAGCGCCCAGTCCCGGATCTGGTCCCAGATCTTCGACGGCATCGAGAAGTTGAAGGGATCGATGATCTTGGCGCGGGCCAGGATCTCCCAGAGCGCGATCACCGCGACCAGCAGCAGCGCACGGCTCACGTACACCACGGCACGGCGGTTGCGCGCGGCCCGCTGACGCTCCTCGGTCCGGCCGGTCCTCTTGTCGAGGGCCACAGCCGGAGCGGCCACCGCGAGGGGCGAGGTGGAGGAAGAGCTGGAGGAAGAGGTGGCGGGGGCGGCGCCCGGCGCCGGCTCGGTCTCAGGCGGCATCAGCGGCACCTCGCTCACGGGTGATACGGACTTCCTCGCCCAGCGAGGACCAGATCTCGCGGTAGATCTCGACGAAGCGGGGTTCGAGCCGCACCTCTTCGACCTTGCGTGGCCTGGGCAGATCGATATCGAAGACCTGTTTCACGGTCGCCGGTCCCGCCGTCATCACCACCACCCGGTCGGCCAGCGCGATGGACTCCTCCAGGTCGTGGGTGACGAAGACGACCGAAGTGCCGGTGCCCGCGCAGAGTTCCAGGAGCTCGTCCGACATCAGAGCCCGGGTCTGGACGTCGAGCGCGGAGAACGGCTCGTCCATCAGCAGGATCTCGGGGTCGTTCACAAAGGTCGCGGCGAGCGCGACCCGCTTGCGCTGCCCCCCGGAGAGCTGGTGGGGGTAGCGGTCCTCGAACGAGGAGAGGCCGACGCGGGCCAGCCACTCGCGGGCCTTCTCCTTCGCCTCGGCCTTCTGTACGCCACGGAAACGCGGACCCGCCATCACATTGGACAGGACCGTCCGCCAGGGGAAGACGGCGTCCTGCTGGAAGACGAATCCGACCTTGTCGCCGATGCCGCGGACCGGTTCACCGGCCACCAGCACCTCGCCCTCGGTGGGCTCCTCAAGGCCGCTGACCAGGGTCAGGGTGGTCGACTTGCCGCAGCCGGTGGGGCCGACCACGGCGACGAACTCACCGCGTCCCACGGTCAGATCCACATCCCGCACGGCTGTGTGCGGCACCCCCGACGGGGTGCGGAACACCTTGCTGGCGCCTCGCAGCTCAATGGCGGGGCTCGTGTCTGTGCTCATGAACCGGGACCGTAGATGTGGCACACAGCACAGCGGCAGCCTTGTGGGCGCAAGGCAGTCTTCTGCCTGCAAGAGACTGTTGTGCTCGTTTTGCGCGCGCTACAACTACGTGGTTGACAAGAACGTCTCACACCCGGCATTGACAGAGAGCGGCCCGATGATTGATGTACTGGTGGTCGATGACGACTTCCGTGTCGCTGAGATCAACGCTGCGTACGTGGGGAAGGTTCCCGGATTCCGCGTCGCGGCCCGTGCGCACAGCGCCGCCCAGGCCATGGCCGCACTGGAGCGCGAACCCATCGATCTGGTGCTGCTCGACCACTATCTGCCGGACGAGACGGGGCTGTCGCTGGTCCGCCGGATGCGGGAACAGGGCCACCACACCGACGTGATCATGGTGACGGCGGCCGGCGACGTGGCGACCGTACAGGCCGCCATGCGCCATGGCGCCCTGCACTACCTGGTCAAGCCGTTCACCTTCTCGGTCCTGCGCTCCCGGCTGGAGGGGTACGCGGCGCTGCGGCGCACCGTGAGCCGGGTGGGAGGCAGCGGACAGTGCGCGGGGCAGGAACAGGTCGACCGGATCTTCGGCGCACTGCGGACCACAGGAACCGCCGCGTCCTCCGGGCTGCCCAGCGGGCACTCCGTCCCGACGTCCGATCTGATCCGGGAGGTCCTGACCGGCGCCCGGCAGCCCCTGTCGGCGCACCAGGTGGCCGCCAGGACGGGGCTGAGCCGCTCCACCGCGCAGCGCTACCTGCGGCAGCTGGAGCAGACGGGGCGGCTGCGGCTGACGCTCAAGTACGGGGACACGGGACGGCCCGAGCATCGTTACGCGTGGGCGGCATCCGGTTCAGACGGCCCCGGCGCCGGTCAGTGACCGCACTTCCGTCTCGGCGTGCTTGGCGGCGTCCGGCGGCTCGGACGACGTGACCGTACCGAGCCACCCCGCGAGGAAGCCGAGGGGGATGGAGAGCAGCCCCGGATTCTCCAGGGGGAAGAACTGGAAGTCCACGCCGGGGAAGAGCGAGGTGGGGCTTCCGGAGACGACCGGCGAGAGAACCACCAGGACGACCGCCGGAATGAGCCCTCCGTACACCGACCAGACCGCGCCGCGTGTGGTGAAGTTCCGCCAGAACAGCGAGAAGAGCAGCACCGGAAGATTGGCGGATGCCGCGACGGCGAAGGCGAGCCCCACCAGGAACGCGACGTTCAGGTCCTTCGCCAGCAGGCTGAGCCCGATGGCCACGGCGCCGATCCCGGCCGCGGCGACACGGGCCACGGCCACCTCGCTGCGCTGCTTCTGCTTCTGCTTCGCTGCGTTGCGCCGCCTGAGCGTCGCATAGAGGTCGTGGGCGACGGAGGCCGACGAGGCCAGCGTGATCCCCGCGACGACGGCGAGGATGGTGGCGAAGGCAACGGCGGCGACCACGGCGAAGAGCACCGTCCCACCGGTGGAGTCCGCTCCCCCGCCGACCTCGAGCGCCAGCAACGGGATCGCGGTGTTCCCCGCCGGGTTCGACGCCCGTACCTGGTCGGAACCCACGAGCGCGGCCGCACCGAAGCCGAGCACGATCGTCATCAGGTAGAACCCGCCGATGAGTCCGATCGACCAGACGACGGAACGGCGGGCGGCACGGGCGGTGGGGACGGTGTAGAAGCGCGACAGGATGTGCGGCAGCCCGGCCGTCCCGAGAACCAGGGCAAGGCCGAGACTGATGAAGTCGATGCGGGAGGTCCAGTCCCCGCCGTACTTGAGTCCGGGCGCCAGGAACTTGGCCCCGTGGCCGCTGCGGTGCGCGGCGGAGGTGAGCAGCTGGTTGAAGTCCCCGTGGAACCGCACCAGGACGAGCGCCGTGAGCAGGACCGATCCCGTCATCAGCAGGACGGCTTTCACGATCTGGATCCAGGTGGTGGCCCGCATCCCGCCGAGCGTCACATAGATCACCATCAGCGCGCCGACACCGATCACGGTCCATGCCTGGGCGGCGCCGCTGTTCCCGCCCAGCAGGAGAGAGACAAGGCTTCCGGCACCGACCATCTGCGCCACCAGGTAGAGCACGGAGACCGTGACGGACGACGAGCCCACCGCGATCCTGACCGGGCGCTCACTCATCCGGGCCGCCACCACATCGGCCAGCGTGAACCGGCCGCAGTTGCGCACCAGTTCGGCCACCAGCAGCAGCACGACCAGCCAGGCGACGAGGAAGCCGACCGAGTAGAGCATGCCGTCGTAGCCGAAGAGCGCGATCAGTCCCGAGATACCGAGGAAGGACGCGGCCGACATGTAGTCGCCGGCGATGGCGAAACCGTTCTCCATGGGGGAGAAGAGCCGCCCGCCGACGTAGAACTCCTCCGCCGAACCATGCCGGTTGCGGCTCACCCAGGTGGTGATCGCGAGGGTGGCCGCGACGAAGACGCTGAACAGCAGCAGCGCCAGGGTCTGGTGCTGGGTGGTGATCGTGTGGCTGCTCAACGGCTGATCCCTCGCGTCAGTTCCTGTGTGTCCCAGCGGAGGTCGAGCGCCGCCCGGTCCCTGTGGAGCCGAGCGTGACGGGTGTAGGCCCAGGTGAGCAGGAAGGTGGAGAGGAACTGTCCGAGCCCCGCCAGCATCGCCACATTCACCGCTCCGGCCACCGGGCGTGCCATGAGCCCGGGTGCGGCGGTGGCCAGGACGACGTACGCGAGATACCAGGTGAAGAACGCACACACTGCGGGGACGACGAACCTCCGGTAGCGGCCGCGCACTTCCTGGAAGGCCGCGCTGCTCTGTACTTCCAGATAGATGTCGGCCGCGCTGCGTCCCGGCGTCGAGGCTGCCTGCGCCGGCACGGCGGCGGAAGCACCCGTACCGTCCAACTCGCCCCAGCCGGAGGCCAACGCGTCGTACCAGGGGTCGTCCAACCGCACCTCAGCGGCGTCGAGCCCATCGTCCTTCTCCACCGAACACCCTCTCCCTGTGCGCGACCGCATCAGCCGCGTGCCCAAGGATGGGTACTTCACAGGGCGTACGAACCCTTATCTCCCCCTCTTCACCCCTTTAGGTGAGGGACGCACCCGGTGGCAGCGCAAGACCGTGGCGGTATGCGTACCGCACCGCCTGCGCCCGGTCGCGGATCCCGGTTTTGGCGAAGAGGTTGTTGATGTGCGTCTTCACGGTGGCCGGCGAGATGTGCAGGGAACGGGAGATCTCCGCGTTGGAGAGCCCTTCCGCGATGAGCGCCAGGATCTCGGCCTCCCTGGGGGTGAGGCCGTCGGGCAGCTCGACCGAGGTCCGCAGGGCCGACGCGGGCGGCGCCGTGACCCGCTCGACGAGCAGCCGCTGCACGCTCGGCGAGAGCCCGGCCTGCCCGGCCATGACGTCCTCGATGGCCCGGACGATTTCCTCGCCGCCCGCGTCCTTGGTGAGATACCCGCGTGCCCCGGCCTGCAGCGCGGGAAAAAGCGAGTCGTCGTCGGAGAACGTCGTGAGGACCACGACCTGGGTGGACGGATACTGCTCGCGGATACGACGGGTCGCCTCCACCCCGTCGCAGCGGGGCATCCGCAGATCCATCAGGACCACGTCGGGGGCGTGTTCGCCGGCCAGCGCGACAGCCTCCTCGCCGTCCTTCGCCGCGCCCACGACCTCGATCCCGGGCAGCAGCCCCAGCAGCATCACGATGCCCTCACGCACAACGGACTGGTCGTCGGCCACCACCACCCGTGCCGTCATGCCGGCACCCTCAGCCGTACCAAGAAGCCCTCCTCATGAGGTCCCGCCTCCAGCGTCCCGCCGAGCAGCTCGGCACGCTCCCGCATTCCGACCAAACCGTATCCCGAGCCACTGACAGCGAGCTCATCCACCGGCTTCCGGGGGCCCGAGTCCCTTACCTCCAGAGTGATTTCGTCCGGGAGGTACTCCAGCCGGAGCCGGACCTCGGCGCCCGGAGCGTGCTTGCGCACATTCGTCATCGCCTCCTGTGCCACCCGCCGCACGGTCTGCGAGGCTTCCGCGGGCAACGGTCTGCGGTCCCCCGCCACAGCCAACCGTGAGCGGCCCGCCACCTCCTCCAGGAACTCCTCGACCGGTGTCATCTCACCGCGCAGCGCCGAGAGCGCCTGCCTGGTCTCGACGAGCCCCTCCCGGGCCATCCCGCGCGCCGCCACCACCCGCTCCAGGATCCGGTCCCGCTCGGCATCGCTCTCGATCAGCAACCTGGCTGCCTCCAGATGCACCATCTGCGCGGAGAGGCTGTGGGCGAGAACATCGTGGATCTCCCGGGCGATACGCGAGCGCTCCGCCAGTGCCGCGGACTCCGCCTCGGCCACCCGGGCCGCCCGCTCCTGCACCAGCAGCCGCTGGGCGCTGCCCCGGGCCTCCGCGTCGAGCCGCAGCACGTATCCGACCAGGGCCAGCCCGGCGGTGGTCAGGGCGGTGGTCAGCCACTGGTCCTCGCTCAGCAGGGCATAGGCAGCAAGGGCCGCCGCTGTACAGGGCAGGGCCGCCGCGAGCGGCAGGCGCCCCAGCGCGGTGACGGCGCAGCCGCACCACAGGACAGTGGCCGGACCGGAGAATCCCGACTGATGCGCCACCATGGCGGCGCCCAGCAGAACCACGAGCAGCGCCACGGAAGGCCACAGGCGGTGTTCCAGAGTGGCCCGGTAGAAGGCGCTCGCCGCCGCGACGCAGACACCGACCCCTGCCACCGCGGCGGCCAGCTCCCAGGTGTCGCCACCGATCTGCGCGAAGGTGCTCCACAGCAGGGCGCCCAGGCCAATGAGCCGAACCGTCCAGTTGAGCGAGCGGCGCGCGCCCGTCACGCCCACCCGGGAGAGGGCCTCCCGGGAGGGCCAGCTCGTCCAGGCGCCGGGCGTCATACGCGGTCCTTCCTTGCCCCTCCGGGCGATACTGCGGCAGGGACACCGTACGACGGGTGTATTCGCCCGGCCCGCCATGAGACCACTCCGGCCCGCACCAGCAGCGAGGACGCCAGCGCGAGCAGCATCGCCCCGGTCCCCAGGCTCACTCCGGCGAGGGCCCCGAGGCCCGCCACCCCCAACCGCACGAGCAGTCCCGCGACCCAGACGGCCGCCGTGGCCTTGGTGCCCCTGGTCCAGACCGACCCGTCCGGCTCGCTCCACACCTTGCTGGTCCAGGCCCAGCCGGCACCCATGACCAGCCCGGCCAGCAGCTGGGCCCCGACCAGCAGGACGGACAGGGAGCGGTGATGCGCGTCGAGCAGACCGTGCTGACGCAGGGCGACGAAGACGAGGATGGCGGGCAGCAGCCACCAGCGCCTGTCCTGGTTGACCTGCTGAGGGCGGAACTGCCGCACGAGCACCAGAGCGATGACCGCGACAGCCACCGCGACGTCGGTGAGCGTGGACGCTGACATGGGTGCCTCCGGTGAGCGGGGAAGGTTGACGCCTTCGACGCTACGGAAGCGAGCGGGCCCGCAAATCGGAGCAGAGGTGGACCCCGGGTGGAGCTTGCGGCTCCACCCACGGGTGGAGAACCCATGAGTGGAGGCCGCTGGTGGAGGACGAGCGTGCCGCAGAGGGCCTGGGTGACCCGGCGTTGGCCAAAGGCCCCGAACGGTCAGCCGTCAGGCGTCGATCCGCGAGCGGTCCAGCGTCGCGGCCGAGCTGGTGATGAACTCCTTGCGCGGCGCGACCTCATTACCCATGAGCAGGTCGAAGACCTGCTCGGACGACTCCAGGTCACCGATGTTGATCCGCCGCAGCGTCCGGAACCGCGGATCCATGGTGGTCTCCGCCAGCTGATCGGCGTCCATCTCGCCCAGCCCCTTGTAGCGCTGGATCGAGTCCTTGAAACGGATGTTCTTACGCTGGAATTCCAGCAGCTTCTGCCGCAGCTCGTTGTCGGAGTACGTGTAGACGTACTTGTCCTGGCCCTTCTTGGGCTGGACCAGCTCGATGCGGTGCAGCGGCGGCACGGCGGCGAAGACCCGGCCCGCCTCCACCATCGGCCGCATGTACCGCTGGAAGAGCGTCAGCAGCAGGATCCGGATGTGCGCGCCGTCCACATCGGCGTCGACCAGCAGCACGATCTTGCCGTACCGCGCCGCGTCGATGTCGAAGGTCCGCCCGGATCCTGCTCCTATGACTTGGATGATGGCGCCGCACTCGGCGTTCTTGAGCATGTCCGAGACCGACGCCTTCTGGACATTGAGGATCTTGCCCCGGATGGGCAGCAGCGCCTGGAACTCGGAGTTCCGGGCCAGCTTGGCCGTACCGAGCGCCGAGTCGCCCTCGACGATGAAGAGCTCGCTGCGCCCCACGTCGTCGCTGCGGCAGTCGGCGAGCTTGGCCGGCAGCGACGAGGACTCCAGAGCCGTCTTGCGGCGCTGGGCGTCCTTGTGCTGGCGGGCCGCGATCCGGGTACGGGCAGCGGCGACGGCCTTCTCCAGCACCGCACGGGCCTGTGCCTTGGAATCGCGCTTGGTGGAGGTCAGAAACGCCTTGAGCTCCTTGGCGACGACGTTGGACACGATCCGGTTGGCAGCGGAGGTACCGAGCACTTCCTTGGTCTGGCCCTCGAACTGCGGCTCGGCGAGGCGCACGGTCACGACCGCGGTCAGGCCCTCCAGCGCGTCGTCCTTCACCACGTCGTCCTCGGCGACACGCAGGAGCTTCGACGAGCGCAGCACCTCGTTGACCGTCCTGGTCAGCGAGCGCTCGAAGCCCGACACATGCGTGCCGCCCTTGGGCGTCGCGATGATGTTGACGAAGGACCTGACCGTGGTGTCGTAGCCGGTGCCCCAGCGGAGCGCGATGTCCACGCCGAGATCACGGGTGACCTCGGTCGGGGTCATGTGGCCGCGGTCGTCGAGGACCGGGACCGTCTCCTTGAAAGTGCCCTGCCCGGACAGCCGCTGCACGTCGCAGACCGCCTTGTCCTGGGCCAGGTACTCACAGAATTCGCTGATCCCGCCGTCGAAGCGGAATGTCTCCTCGGTCTTTCCCGCACCCTCGAGACCGCGCTCGTCGCGCACCACGAGAGTCAGCCCGGGGACCAGGAACGCCGTCTGCCGGGCCCGCTGGTACAGGTGGTCCAGGGAAAGCTTGGCATCCTTCAGGAAGATCTGCCGGTCGGCCCAGTACCGGACTCGGGTGCCCGTCCTGGTCTTGGGTACGCGCTTGCCCTTGAGCAGCCCGTTGGCCGGGTCGAAGGGGCTGTCGGGGCCGCTCTCGGTGAAGATCCCGGGGACGCCCCGGCGGAAGCTGATGGAGTGCGTGGCGCTCCCGCGGTCGACCTCGACGTCCAGCCGGGCGGACAGGGCGTTGACGACCGAGGCGCCGACGCCGTGCAGCCCGCCGGAGGCCGCGTACGAGCCGCCGCCGAACTTTCCGCCCGCGTGCAGCTTGGTCATCACGACCTCGACGCCGGAGAGCCCGGTCTTGGGCTCGACATCGACCGGGATCCCCCGGCCGTTGTCCCGGACCTCGACGGAGCCGTCCTCGTGGAGGATCACGTCGATGTGGTCGCAGTAGCCGCCGAGAGCCTCGTCGACCGAGTTGTCGATGATCTCCCAGAGGCAGTGCATCAGACCGCGGCTGTCGGTGGACCCGATGTACATGCCGGGCCGTTTACGGACCGCTTCGAGCCCTTCGAGTACGAGCAGGTGCCGCGCGGTGTAGTTGGAGCCGTCACGGTCTGCACCGCTCAGCAGCGCAGTGGAAGGCACGGACGTATCGGCGGTCACGCGGTTCGCTCCTCGCTGAATTTATTTTGGGGCCCTGTGGGTAAGGCCGGGGCGTCGGTCGCCCGTCAGAGCCTACCGAGCCCTGGTAGAGCCGTTGTTACGCCACCCTAGAAGAGCCGGGGCGCCAAACCTGCACCGTACACCTGTTCGATACCTCGATGGAGTGACTCACACATCACGTTCCCTTCCAGGCATGAACCATTTAGGCTCCGGGCACGTCCTCATCAACAACCGGCAGCCAGTCGGGAGGATCAACCCGAAGACAAGCAACGCGAAACCGTAAAGCCACCGCAATACGGCTTATTCGCCGCCAACCGGCAGCAGACAGCCACCTTGAACAGAAAGTTTCAAGGAAAAGCCACGAGCGGGAACGTTTTGGGCCTGGTTGGATGTTGACCCTGGTACGACAGCTCGTCGAGCTAGAGAAGAGGCGACGTGACTACTGTTCTGACCCCCGCGAGCCCGCTGACGGCCGCTGACCGCTGCGACCGATGCGGCGCCCAGGCATACCTGCGCGTTGTCCTCACCAGCGGTGGCGAACTGCTCTTCTGCGCCCACCATGGTCGCAAGTTCGAGCCAGAACTCAAGAAGATCGCCGCGGACATCCAGGATGAGACGGATCGCCTGACGGCCGTCCCGAACCATTCCGAAGAAGAGGACCGCTGACACCTCGCACCCACGACGAGCCAAGGACCGGTATCAGCCCGGTCGACGGGCGGCCCCGCCTGCACCCACAGGAGAGGCCGCCCGTTCTCATACCCTGACCCCAGGAGAGCCCCGACCGGCCTTCTGGCGTGTCCGTAAGGCAGCCGGAGCCCTCTGGGCCCCAGCACGCCTGTCAGGGCGTGTCCGGCCCCCGAGGACCCCGTCTCGGCGCGGTCCGGCCCAGCGCGGCCGACCACCCACCGGATCCCCTCCGTCAGCTGTGCGACGCCACAGCCTGCGCCATGGCGGACATCCGCGTGTAGACGCCCGGGCTTTTCGCCCGGCCACACCCCGCACCCCACGAGACCAGCCCGATGAGCCGCCCCCTGGCGACCAGTGGCCCTCCGCTGTCACCCTGGCACGCGTCGTGACCCCCCTGAGGCTCACCTGCGCACAGCATGGTCGCCGCCTCGAAAGTGCCGCTCGACGACCCGGGATAAGCAGACGCACATCGCGCGTCCGGCAGTACCGAGACACGGGTGGCGTGCAGCCCCGAGGGATAGTCCCCCGTGCCGGCCGTGTCGCCCCAGCCGTAGACGGTCGCGTCCGTGCCTGGCCCCTCGGCCGGATCGTGCGGATCGGCGATTCTGATCGCGTACGAACGGGGCAGCGCACGTGACAGCGTCAGCACCGCGAGATCCGCCGCGTTGCTGACACGGTCGTACCGCGGGTCGGTCCAGGTGGACTGCACTCGGATCTCACGCCCGGCCGACGTACGCAGGTCACTGCGGCCCGCGACGACCGACAGGTCATGCACTTGGCCCAGTGGGGCCCCGAGCACTTCCCGGCTCAGGCAGTGGGCCGCCGTCACGACCTCGCGCGATGACACCACCACTCCCCCGCAGAACTGTCCCGCCCGGCCCCCTCCGAAGCGCTCACGGCTGGATACCGCGACCACCCAGGGGGTGTCGGTCACCGACACCCCCTGGCCGCCGATCACCGCCTTCTGGGCGGCGGACGCGGGGATGGACGCACCCAGCGGCAGTGCTGTCGCGGCCAGCGCCAGCACGCCTGTCAGTGCTCGGACGATAGGACGACGCATACGACTTCCTGACTCTCCAGTGAACTTGTCTCACTCAGAGTGCATCAGTCTCGTGGCGCGTACACCCACTCAGGAAACGCGAAGCGGGCCCGCACCTCTCCCTGCGGAGAGACACGGGCCCGCTTCGTCACATCCTGCGAAGGACCGGCGGACCGGGCCGACCGGCGGACTAGTCGAGGTAGTCGCGCAGCACCTGCGACCGCGACGGGTGGCGCAGCTTCGACATCGTCTTCGACTCGATCTGACGAATACGCTCACGCGTCACGCCGTAGACCTTGCCGATCTCGTCCAGCGTCTTCGGCTGGCCGTCGGTGAGACCGAAGCGCATGGAGACCACGCCCGCCTCACGCTCGGACAGCGTGTCCAGGACCGAGTGCAGCTGCTCCTGGAGGAGCGTGAAGCTGACCGCGTCGGCCGGGACGACCGCTTCGGAGTCCTCGATGAGGTCACCGAACTCGCTGTCACCGTCCTCACCCAGCGGGGTGTGCAGGGAGATCGGCTCACGGCCGTACTTCTGGACCTCGATGACCTTCTCAGGGGTCATGTCGAGCTCCTTGGCCAGCTCCTCCGGGGTGGGCTCACGGCCCAGGTCCTGGAGCATCTGGCGCTGGACGCGCGCGAGCTTGTTGATGACCTCGACCATGTGCACCGGGATACGGATGGTGCGGGCCTGGTCGGCCATGGCGCGGGTGATCGCCTGCCGGATCCACCAGGTGGCATACGTGGAGAACTTGTAGCCCTTGGTGTAGTCGAACTTCTCGACCGCGCGGATCAGACCGAGGTTGCCCTCCTGGATCAGGTCCAGGAAGAGCATTCCGCGGCCGGTGTAGCGCTTGGCGAGCGAGACGACCAGACGGAGGTTGGCCTCGAGCAGGTGGTTCTTGGCCCGGCGGCCGTCCTCCGCGATGATCTCCAGCTCACGCTTGAGCTTCGGCGCGAGCTTGTCGGCGTTGGCGAGCTTGTCCTCGGCGAAGAGGCCGGCCTCGATACGCTTGGCGAGCTCCACCTCCTGCTCCGCGTTGAGGAGCGGGACCTTGCCGATCTGCTTCAGATAGTCCTTGACGGGGTCCGCGGTGGCACCGGCGACGGCGACCTGCTGAGCGGGCGCGTCGTCCTCGTCATCGTCGGAGAGGACGAAGCCCTTGGCCTCGCCACCCTCTTCCTCCTCCTCGCCGGCCTTGGCGACCGGAGTCTCCTCGGCCGCCTCGTCTCCGTCCTGGAGCTCGTCGGCGTCCTTCTTGGAGGCGGTCTTCTTGGCCGCCGTCTTCTTGACCGCCGTCTTCTTCGCGGCGGTCTTCTTGGCGGCCGTCTTCTTGGCAGCAGCCTTCTTCGCGGGCTCGGCATCGTCAGCCACAGCGTCCACACTGTCGGCAGAAGGAGCGGAAGTGGCCGCCACAGCCCTCGCCGCGGTCGTCTTGACCGCGACAGTCCTGGTGGCGGTGCGCTTCACCGGGCTCTTCGCTGCGACGCTCTTGCGGGGACGCTTCGGCGACTCCGCGGCACTGACCATCAGAGTCACACCCTCTTCCTCGAGGATCTGGTTGAGGCTGCGCAGAACGTTCTTCCACTGGGTGGCCGGAATCTGGTCAGCCTCGAAGGCCCGGCGTACATCGTCGCCGGCGATCTGCCCATCAGCCTTTCCCCGCTCGATGAGCGCCATGACAGACTCGGACTCGGCGATCTCCGGCGGGAGAGTACGGGATGTGCTGGCCGACACGAACAACCTCTCGAAACGATGGAAACGGCTTCCGGCTCCGCCCTTGACGGGCCTGGAACCGACGACCGCCGGCTGGGGATGACCGACGGCGCGGGCTGAGCTTCGGAGCTGTACAGCGCCGCCAACGACGCCTGCATTCCCTCTTCGGCTACCACCTCTTAGGTCATCGCGCTGCCTCAAAGAGTGTTACGCCCAATCCACGTGGCCCGAGTCACACTCCATTTGCGACATACGGCTCCCCAGGGGACGCATACCCACAATTATGCCGCCGGACCCCCCGAAGATCCGGCGGCACCGAAGATCCGGCGGCACCGGGTTCGGGCGCACACACCGGCCGCACCCCGCGATCAGTGCACGCGCGGCGCGGGAACGACGCGCTCCACCTCCGGGTGGACGGTCAGCAGTTGACGCATGGCCGCCTCTGCGGCCTGCGGGTCGTTCGCGGCGAGCGCGTCAGCGATCCGCGCGTGGTGAACGAGAGAGATCTCCGTGGGGCGGTCACACCCCGTGACGGGGCCTCCCGAAACCTGGAGGGCACCCGCGACGATGCCCGAGAGGTGCTCCAGCATCCGGTTGCCCGCGAGCTGGATCAGCAGGGCGTGGAACTCGGCATCCGCACGGGAAAAGGTGACCGCGTCGCCCTGGGCCAGAGCGTGGCTCATGATCTCGACCATGTCCGCGAGGCGCTGCTGCATGTCCTCACGTCCATGACCGGCGGCCAGGCGTGCGGCCAGCGGCTCGATCGTCCAGCGCAGCTCACTCAGCTCGCGTCGCTGGTCGTCACGCTGCGGCCCGAACGCCCGCCATTCGATGATGTCCGGGTCCAGCAGATTCCAGTCGCTGACCGGGCGGACCCGGGTACCCACATTGGGGCGAGCGCTGACCAGGCCCTTGGCCTCAAGAACACGCAGCGACTCGCGCACCACCGTGCGGGACACCTCGAAACGCTGGCCGATCTCCTCGGGAACCAGCGGACGGTCGGCACCGAGGTCGCCGGAGACAATCATCTGGCCGAGCTGCTGAACCAGCTGGCCGTGCAGACCGCGGCCACGACTGCCCGTGGTCCGCCGGCCCGCCCTGCCCATCTCGGTATCGCCGCCGCCCCAGGAAGGAGCTCCGGCACGGGCGGCGCCGGGCGCTTCTGCGTACGGATAGCGGTCGAGTTCGCCCGAGCCTGCGAGGCCGGACTCGGCAGAGCGGGCGGTGGTCATCATGGAATGCGCAAGGGTAGTCACGCATCCTTTGTCGGCGCGCCCCGAGCCCCCCTTGAGGTCTTTGGTGAAAAGCACACGAAAGGGTGATCATCGACCTCCCTGCAATTGACGCCTTATCGGAAAGAACCCGGGCATTCCCCTGTGAGTTGCTTGCAAGGCGCCGAGAAGCGGGCCAGGACGGTCACCAACGAGCCCTGCCCCGAAGGCCCGTGAACAGAAACGCGCACAGCAGGGCCGCGAGCGAGAGCACGAGGGCCGCGCCGACGGGCTGCGACAGGAGCCTGAGCACCCCGACGAGCCAGCGGTCGGCCTTGCCGGGCCAGACCCCGGCGACCTCTCGGAGCCTGGCGGGGAGCCCGGCGACCGAACGGGCGGCCGGCGCCGCCAGCACCGCCCTCACCAGCGGTACGACGGCGACAGGGACCGACAGGACGGCGGCCAGCCCTGCGGTCGTACTCTTGAACACCCCCGCGCCCAGCAGTCCGGCCCAGGCGCAGCCGACCGTGAGGCCCACCCAACCAACGGCCAGGGACAGCCAGTTGGCCGGGATTCCCGCCAAGTCTCCGCCGTACACAAGGCGGAGCGTCCCCCCGTCCGCGGCAGCCGTGAGCAGGGCCAGCAGGAGAGCCGTCCCGCCCGACACGGCGAGCTTGGCGACCAGCAGACCGAATCTCCTCGGGGCACCGCCGCGGCCGACGGCGAGCGCCGGGTACCGGAACTCGTCGCCGAACGCCAGAGCGCCGAGGAGTCCGGCCGCGAAAGCCGCGGGCGGCAGCGGAAGCGGACCTGGCCATGCCATCAGGAGATGAGAGAGCGGCGTCCCTCCGGTCCTGGCGAGCAGCACGGACAGGGCCACGGAAACGGCGAGGACGACGCTCACGACGAGAAGCGCCGTCCGGACGCCGAACAGCCGCCGCAGCTCATAACGCAGCGGCCTGACAGGGCCCCTGAGCGGGATCGGAGTGATCACCGGCTGCTGCTCGGAGAGTTCGGATCGCACCTCGATCAGCGAATCGAACTCCGGGAGTACGGACCGGGCCGCGAGTACGGGGGCGTCGGCGGCCGGAACCTCGGAGTCGAAGGGGCCGGGATCAGACGTGTCGCCGAAGGAGCCGTCCGGGCCGAGGGCTTCTGGATGGAGGGGCCGGCGTCCGTCGGGTTCCGACTCGACAGGTTCGGAGCCGGACACACCGGAGGCCGGCGCGACGGTCTCGACCCCCGGCCCCATGTCGCCTGTCTCATCGGCAAGCTGATGGATCAGCACCCCGTGCCGGAACGCCGCCTCGCCGATCTCCGCGCAACTACTGCCGTAGACGGAGAGCCTGCTGCCGCCCTCGGTGACGACTTCTACGGAGCGGTGCCCCTCACGGGCCTCACGGCCGAGCAGACCGGCGAGGCGCGCGGTGTGGGGCGTGCGCACGGCGACCCGTGGCCGGAGCCGGGTACGGGCGAACTCGGCTCCTTCCTGGTCCGCCACGAGCCGTCCGGCTTCGATGGTGACGACGTGATCGGCGGTACGGGCCGCCGCTTTGGGGTCGCTCGTGGTGTACAGGACCGTGCCGCCCTGGGCCGCGTGGTCGCGCAACAGCCCGAAGAGCCAGCCGCTGTCCCGCGCCGAGAGCCCTTCGGCGGGTTCGTCCAGGACCAGCGTCTGCGGATCGGCGAGCAGGGCAACGGCGAGGCCGAGCCTGCGGTCCATGGCACGGGAGAGCATGCCGAGCCGCTCGTCCGCGAGGCTGACGAGATCCACGGCTTCGAGGAGTTCGTCGGCGCGCGATGCCGGCACTCCGGTCGCGGCGCAGAGCATGCGCAGCTGTCCGCGTACGGTACGCGCGGGATTCCCGGGCACATCGCCGAGCAGGGTGCCCACTTCGGCGGCCGGGCGGGCGATCCGGTGCAGCGGAAGACCCCGGAAGTAGGTGATGCCACGCCCCTGGTCGAGTTCGAGCATCAATCGCAGAGCGGTGGTCTTGCCGGCATCCGGAGGGCCGAGCAGTGCGGTGATCTGGCCCGGGGCGGCGTCGAAGGTCAGATCGTCCACCGCGGGCGGCAGATCCCGGCGGGGGTGGCTGGTGAGTCCGATGGCCTGGAGCATCGCTTCTCTCGCGGGTAGCAGGGCCGCCGGGCGGCATGGGCGGCTACCGGAGCAAGATAACGCGACATTTCAGACTTTTAGTGCAGCGTGGCAGAGATTCTCAGACCTCCGGCCGAAGCATCGGGGGGTTGAGCAGCGTCGCTCCTCCCGCTCTGAACAGTTGTGCGGGCCGACCGCCCTGGCGGGTCGTGGTACCGCCCGAGGGAACCAGGAAGCCCGGCGTCCCGGTGACTTTGCGGTGGAAATTACGGGGATCCAGGACCACGCCCCACACCGCCTCGTACACCCGGCGCAGCTCCCCGACCGTGAACTCCTGGGGACAGAAGGCAGTGGCCAGCGAGGAGTACTCGATCTTCGAGCGGGCCCTTTCCACACCGTCCGCGAGGATCCGCGCATGGTCGAAGGCGAGTGGCTCGGGCGGCTCGCCTGCCCTGACGGCTGCGCCGTCCTGGCCGAGCAGGACATCGACGGGGGCCCACCGGGCGCTGTGGGCGTCCCCACCGGCCCGGGGCGCGGGCAGATCGGGCGCGAGTGCCAGGTGGGCCACGCTGACAACTCTCATGCGAGGGTCACGCTTCGGATCTCCGTAGGTGCCCAGCTGTTCGAGATGTGCGCCGTAGCCGGGAGCCGGGACCGGGGCCGAGGGGTCGAGGGCACACAGCCCCGTCTCCTCCGCGAGCTCGCGCGCGGCGGCCGCGCCGAGGTCCTCGTCGGTTTTGACGAAGCCGCCGGGCAGCGCCCACCGGCCCTGAAAGGGCGCCTCTCCACGGCGTACAGCCAGTGCGCACAGCGCATGACTGCGCACTGTGAGCACGACCAGATCGACGGTGACAGCGAAGGGCGGAAAGGCCGACGGGTCGTAGGGGGGCATGACATGATCATAGTCGTCTCTCTGACGATAAACACGCCCTTCGGCATCCACAGTGTTCTCCAATTCACCCGTACTCCGGCGCTCCTCACGCCCGCTCACATCCCCAGTTGGAGTCCGGCTGCGGCCTCCTCGACCATCCCGAGGCCCAGCCTGCTGACGCGAACCGAGAAGGGCTCCCCCGCGACCGCCAGGCCCGTCAGCTGGATCGCGCCGAGCGGGGCGCTGCTCATCGGCCGGAGTGCGACCGTGCCCGCCGGAACATCGGGACGGACACCCGCGAGACTCATCAGCAGATGCACCCCGGCGGCCGCGGACACCGCTGCCGGGCGACAGGCCGCCGGATGCGGGAGGGGGACGCTGTCCTCGGTTCTCTGCACTCCGGCGTACATCTCGGGAAGCCGGTGGCCGAAGGCGTCGGACGCGGCGAGCACTCCGCCGAGCAGCGAGCACGCCTCCTTCTCGAATCCCGCTGCCGCCAGCCCCGCCACCGCGAGGGCCGTCTCATGCACGCGCACCGCGCCACCCCGGTGCCCGAAGGGATTGTGTCCCTGCTCCCTGGCTCCGAGGCTGCGGAGTCCCCAGCCCGAATCCATCGCCGGGCCGCCCAGCAGCCTGGCGACCTGCTCGGTCTGCACCTTGTCCAGCAGCCCCTCCGCGAATCTGCCACCTCCCAGCAGCCCGGTGTCCAGAAGATGGGCTGCTCCGGCACCCAGCTGGGGGACCGTCCGGCCATCGGGGGTACGTGCGGCCGCGGGTCTTCCCCCTGCGCGGTCCTCGATCCAGAACGTCTGCCGGAATCCGCTCCGCAGCCGGCCCGCCCACTCACGCCACCGGTCCGCGCCCGGACGGCCGCACTCGTCGAGCAGTTCGGCCGCCAGAGCCGCGGCTCGGTGGGCATGCGCCTGGATCTCCGCGCGTTGCAGGCCCCCCGCTCCGGCCTCACCGAGCAGCCCGTCCTCGTCGGCCGCCGAGCGGAGCCACGCAAGACAGCGCTCCGCCGCAGGGAGCAGCTCCGCCACCTCCCGCTCGGGCAGCCCCCAGCGCCTGGCCTCCGCCAGCAGCACAGGAAAGAGCAGTGTCGCCTCCACTCCGGTGCAGCTGGGCGGCAGATGGGGGCCCGCGTCCCGGAGAGGCCCGGGGATACGTCCCGCGCCGGAGCCGGTCCCCCCGAGCTGGGAACGTGCCAGTTGGCGCAGCGCGGCCGCAGCGAGACGGGTGCCGAGCGGCAGCGCCATCCGGGCGGTCCAGAGGATCTCCGCGGGCGCGAACCCGCACCGCCAGGGCACTCCCGCCGCCGGGTAGATGTCGGTCGGGTGCCCCGGTGCGCGGACCAGCATCGCGCGCAGATCCTCCAGGCTGGTACGCATCAGCGTCTCCACCCGGGAGTCGTCCCCGTCTGCGTGCGCCGGGGACAGCACGCTTCCGAGCAGAGGGCCCGCCGGGCGGGACGGCGCATCGGTACGGATTCGGAGCTCGATGTCCCTGGAACCTCCCGGAGGCAGTTCGAGCTGCCAGCCGAGCAGCCCTGTGGCGGCCAGGGCATCGTCCGGTGGCGGGCTTGCCGTGACAACGGCGTGGCTGCCGTCTCCCGTCCAGCGAAGACCGGCTCCATGGACGCCGGCGGGCAGTTCCGTCCCCGGAGAGCCCGCCGCGACCGCTCCCAGGAACGCCAGGTCCGTGCCGAGAGCGATCTCCACCGGAACCCGCAGCGTCCGGTCCGAGGCACTGCGCAGAGTGATCCGCTCGGTGCCGTCCGCCGAGCGCAGACGCTCAACGAACAGCTCGGGATCGGGCCCCACCGCGCCGGGCAGCCGCACCACAGCCGTGAACCTGGCCCGGTCGGCTCCGATCAACCTGCCCTGGACCGCGACCGGTTCACGCCCGGCCACCCTCACCTGACAGCGGGAGACGAGCCGTCGCCCCGACTGATAGAAGCCGTCGAAGCCCTGACCGGTGAGCTGCCCGTGTGCGGGGGAAATCGCGAGCCCTGGAAGGCCCACACAGATCAACGCATTGTGCACCGAGGGCAGTTCTCCCCGCCGGTGCGGGGCGGCGGATACTTGTCCGGGAGTGGGCACCGTGGCACGGCCCCCGGCCGTCCCACGGGTTCCTGAAGGGACGCTGAGAGCCATCTTCCGCCTCCTGAGCGCTACGGCCGGTTGCGGCGGAGCTCCCGGCGCGGACCGCCGCACACCGCCACCCGGATGAACGGCGCCGGACACGACGGGGTCACGCCCGTACCTGTGTCCCGCTCTCATCGTCCGGTTCTCGTCCCGCGCTGACCGCTGCGGCGGCGTGGACGGCCACGCCCTGCCGGTGTCCCCGGCCGGGCGGTCCCGGCAGGAGGGTCCTGGCGGGCGCCCGGCGGCCCGGGAGAGGCAGGACGGTCCCTCTGCGCGGATGGTTTTCCCGCCGTCAACCGGTTGCTCCGCTCCCGGCGCAGGCAGTGCCGTAGCGCCTCGGGATCGAGACCTTCGTTGCACGCCTGGTGGAGCAGCCGGGCAAAGACGTAGTCGGGGTCGAGGGCGAGGGCGCGCCCGAGGGCCACCCGGGCGCCCGGTTCGTCCCCCGTCGACCAGGCCACCCAACCAGCAAGGGTCAGGGGCGCCGCGGCATATTCGGCGTACGGGCCGACACAACGGCGCGCCAGGGCACGCCAGAGACGCAAGACCGGCCCCGTGGAAGGTCCTTCCATCCACTCGGCCGCACGGTCACGGGTCGTGCGGTCCTGGAGCCCGAGGAGAACCAGAGCCGCCTCTTCGTCCGTGACGAGTTCGTCGTCCGCCGCATCCGCCTCGGCCCAGCCCGGAGCCTGTGGGGTCCGTCCGATGCGGCGGACGAGCCGCCGGGCCGCGTCCAGGGTCTCCTGTCCGACCTGTTCACGATCGGTGCCGGCCAGGATTTTCGGCACCAGAGCGCCTGCCGCCTCGTCCAGTGCGCGTTCCTGCGTGGCCGCGCGAGGTGGCTGCCGTGGGGCCAGCCTGGCTTCCATCTCCTGGAGGGATCCTCGCACCTGGATCCCGGCGTATGCCGCGGCCGCAGCCATCACCGAAGTACCGGGCAGAGCCAGGGGGTTGCCGTCCGGCGGGCAGCACCGGGCGTCCGGGCAGCAGTACGAGAAGAATCTGCCGTCGGAGATACAGAGGGCTTCGGGAACGGGCACGTCCCGGGCTCCGCACGCCGTACGCAGATGCTGGGCGAACGGGCGCAGCCGCTCCATGACGTCCGCCGGGGTCTCCCCCTGGCCCGGGTCCTGGCACAGGAAGACGATGATGCCCTCCGGCCGCCTGCCCCGCTTCTCGCTGCCTGTGACCAGCCCGTCCGCGAGCTGGTCGGCGACCGGCTGCCACTCCTGCGGCGAGCGGGGGATCCCGAGCCTGAGCCGTCCGCCGAAACGGCCGCGTGGTCCGTGCAGCGCGACCATCACGACCGAGTCGGTCGGGTGGAATCCCAGCAGATAGGGCAGTGCGTCCGCGAGTTCGGCAGGGCCGCGCAGTGTGACCTGTTCCTGGACGGGCGAAGGGCCGTTGGATTCGTCGTGCGTGTTCATGGCTCGAAGATCCCGCGATCCGAACGGCTCCGCGACCCCTGTGGATAACTGTTATCCACAGGCTGGCCGACCCGTTCGCTCGTTGTCGGTTCGCTCGGGTTACATGACGCCATGCCAACTCACACCGCTCACACCCGACGGCATGGGCCCACTCCGCGCGACACCCCCGTCACCCGCCACCACACACCGGCCGCACCACAGAACGAGTCGCAGAACGAGTCGCAAGGCTGTTCGTTCATCCGCGAGTTGACGGACAGCCCGGGAGCACGCCCAGCCGGGTGTGCGCCGATGCCCCAGGGGAGTCGCGCGGCCACCAAGCGCGAGTGGAGTCACTGGCCCCACCAGGCACTTCCACAACATCTCCACAGCAGTGGACCTCGTTACGTGGCTATGACATAGCCAGCTTGACAGTCACTGTCATCGCGCAAGTAGGTTCGGTATAAACCGAGTTTCTACTACCTGCCGGCGTACCCGCGCCGGGAGAAGGGACGTTCATGGGTTCCCACGCCCGCCCCAACCGGATACACCGCACCGGGGTCCGGATCGCGACGGCCGCCCTCGTCGGAGTCGCCCTGCCGATCACCGCCGGTGGCCTCGCCGAGGCAGCCACCCCCGGTGCCACGCACTCCGCCGACGACAACGGCCAGGGGGGCAGCGAGGCCACCGCTCCGGCCGGCCAGAAGCAGGCCGCGCAGCAGTCCCAGCCTGCCCAGACGGCACAGCACTCCGTCAAGGCCAAGGCCGCCGGCACGCAGGGCCCCAAGGACCAGGCCGGCCCCAGCATCAGCGCCGATCACGCCTATCTGCTGGACGCCCGCGACGGCAGCCAGGAGCGGGAGATGTGGGCCGGGGCCAAGGCCGACGAGAGCGTCCCGATGGCGAGCACCACCAAGATCATGACCGCCCTGGTGGTGCTCAAGCACCCGGAGTGGCTGAACCGGCCGGTCGTGGTGAAGCAGGACTACCGGGACTACGTGCAGAAGGCCGGCGGCAGCACCGCCGACCTGCAGACCGGCGACACCCTGACGGTCGAGCAGATGCTGCACGCCATGCTGATCCCGTCCGGCGACGACGCCGCGATGGCGCTGGCCGACAACTTCGGCTCCGGCGACACCCAGGACGCGCGGATCGCCGACTTCGTGAACCAGATGAACGTGGAAGCGCAGCAGCTGGGCCTGACCGGCACGCACTTCGACACCTTCGACGGCATCTCGCACGGCAACAATCACAGCACCGCCCGTGACCTGGCCAAGCTCGGCCAGCGCGCGATGCTGCAGCCGGTGTTCGCCGACATCGTGAAGGACAAGCAGTACAAGACCGAGGCCCCGGCGGCCAACGGCCACACCCGGTACTACACCTGGAACACCACCAACGAGCTGCTGGGCAGCTACGACGGTGCCCTGGGCGTCAAGACGGGCAGCGGCCCGGAGGACGGCTACTGCGTCGTCTTCGCCGCCAAGCGTGACAACCGCACTCTGGTCGGTGTGGTCCTCGGGGACACCACTGACAAGGCACGGTTCGACGACGCCACCAAGATGCTCGACTGGGGCTTCGCCCACTGATTCGCCATTGACTCGCCACTGATTCGCTCACCGAAGTCGCACGCCGAGCGGAGAGCGCCCCGGCGGCGAGTTGTTCAACGCGTACACCGCGCCCACCGCGTGCGGTACCCGAAGGCCCCTGCGCCGTCCCCACCCCCACGGTGGACGAGCGGGGGCCTTTTCGGTGCTGCGAGCACCCGCGAGCGGGCACCCGGAGCGGGCCCGCGGCACGCACTCTGCCAGTGCGGTTCGGCAGCAGCCAGGCCGGGGCCGGCCCCCGTGTCAGCCCGCCGCAGCGAGGACCAACGGGAGGACCTGTTCGCTTCCGGCCTGGCGGAGAAGCCGGGCAGCGACGGCGAGGGTCCAGCCCGAGTCGGTGTAGTCGTCCACGAGGAGGACGGGACCGGCGGAACCGGCCACACCCTCCGGGACGGTGAAGGCGCCGGACAGCGCCCTCAGCCGTTGGGCGGAGTTGCTGCGGCGCGCCGCGTGCGCACCGTCCGGCTCCGTGTACGTCAGGGTGCCGAGGAAGGGAAGGCGGCCCACGGCCGCAATCCCCTGAGCGAGGGAACCGACCAGCTGCGGCCGGGACAGGGACGGGACAGCGACGACACCCACCGGCCGGGCAGCGGCGTCCGGGGTGTTCGACGCCCAGCCGCCCGGGGAGCGCGCCCAGTCAGCGAGGACCGCCACCGCTGCCCGCAGGACATCGTCGGGAACCGGCCCGTCAGGTGCGTTCTCCGCCAGCAGCGGGCGCAGCCTGTTGCCCCAGCCGATGTCGGAGAGCCGCCCCAGCGCTCGCCCCGTGGCGCACTGTTCCTTGGCCGGGATACGCCCCTTGAGGTCGATGCCCAGCGCCGGCATCCCGGTCGGCCACATCCTGCGCGGCTCGACTTCGACCCCGGGACGGTCCAGTTCCTTCGCCGCCCCCGTCAGCACCTCCGCCGAGACAGCGGAATCGGCCCAGGCTCCCGCGCAGTTGTCACAACGACCGCACGGGGCCGCCCCCTCGTCGTCCAGTTGCCGGCGCAGGAACTCCATCCGGCACTGGGACGTGCTCGCGTAGTCCCTCATGGCCTGCTGCTCGGCGGCCCGTTGCTTGGCGACCCACGCATAGCGGTCCGCCTCGTACACCCACTCGGCTCCGGTGGCCGTCCAGCCGCCCTTCACCCGCTTGACCGCGCCGTCGACATCCAGCACCTTCAGCATCGACTCCAGCCGGCTGCGCCGGAGGTCCACAGCCGCCTCCAGAGCCGGCACGGACAGCGGCCGGCCCGCTTCGGTGAGCGCCGCGAGGGTCTGTCGCACCTGGGTCTCGGGCGGGAAGGCCGTATCAGCGAAGTAACGCCAGATGGCCTCGTCCTCCCTGCCCGGCAACAGCAGCACATCGGCGTGCGCCACACCACGCCCCGCACGCCCCACCTGCTGGTAGTAGGCGATCGGCGACGACGGTGACCCCAGATGCACCACGAACCCCAGGTCGGGCTTGTCGTACCCCATGCCGAGCGCCGATGTCGCGACCAGGGCCTTGACCCGGTTCTCCTTGAGGTCGACCTCGGCCTGCAGCCGGTCGGCGTTCTCCGTCTTCCCGGTGTACGAGGCCACCTTGAAGCCTCGCTGGCGCAGGAACGCGGTGGCCTCCTCGGCCGCGGCGACGGTGAGGGTGTAGACGATTCCGGAACCCTGAAGGTCATCCAGGTGTTCGGCGAGCCATGCCAGACGGTGCGCGGCGTCCGGCAGCTGGACCACACCGAGCCGCAGGCTCTCCCGGTCCAGCTGACCGCGCAGGACCAGCGCCTCGCCCGTGCCGGTGCCCAGCTGCTCCGCCACGTCCGCCGTCACCCGCGCGTTGGCGGTCGCTGTCGTGGCCAGCACCGGGACCCCGGCGGGCAGCTCGGCCAGCATCGCCCGCAGTCTGCGGTAGTCGGGACGGAAGTCGTGGCCCCAGTCGGAGATGCAGTGCGCCTCGTCCACGACCAGCAGACCGGTCGTGGCCGCCAGCCTGGGCAGCACTTGATCGCGGAAGTCCACGGAGTTCAGCCGTTCCGGACTGACCAGGAGGACGTCGGTTTCGCCTCGCTCGACCTCTCCGTAGATCGTTTCCCATTCCTCCGGGTTGGCGGAGTTGATGGTGCGTGCCTGGATCCCGGCCCGCGCCGCCGACTCGACCTGGTTCCGCATCAGCGCCAGCAGCGGCGAGATGATCACTGTCGGGCCGGCGCCGCGCCGGCGCAGCAGGGCGGTGGCGACGAAGTACACCGCCGACTTGCCCCAGCCGGTGCGCTGCACCACCAGCGCACGCCGGCGCTCCTCCACCAGGGCCGCCACCGCCTGCCACTGGTCCTCCCGCAGCCTCGCCGAGCCCCCCGGGTCACCGACGAGCTCAGCGAGGATGGTGTCGGCTTCGGTGCGGAGCTCCAGATGGTCCATGTCCCCCATGCAACCCGATGCCACTGACAATCGGCCAATCCATCCACCGCGGCGAAGGACTCGCTCAGGGCCTGCCGGTCCCCCCGGGGCCGCGACGCGACCGACCGCGGCCGGCACCGGTCAGCGCGTCACCCCAGGTCAGGACCTCGTATCCGCCCGGAACCGCTGCTCCGCGCCGTTCAGGCAGGACGACAGGCGGGACGAGAAGAGTCGCCCGCGACGCCGCTGGGCAGGGATATGCGGGTCATACCCGAAGATTCTCGTCCGTCGCATGAATTGCTCGTTGCCGCCCGCCCGTCCGGCAGGAAGAATTGGGACTGCTCCCCCGCACGGCCCGCCCGAGGTCCGGATGGGTTGTGCCCCGGTGCGCCTCACCCGCCCTGCCCGCTCCATGGGCGCGTATGCGAAGGGAGGACCGTGACCTTCGGATTCGCTCCGTCCGCCGCACTGACAGCCTCTTCCACCTTCAAGTCCGCCGACTCGGGCAACAGAATCGGGCGCCTGCTCGAACCTGCCGAGTGGGCTGCCGCGGGCATCCCCCTGCTCCGCAGCCCGCGCGATGTCGTGGTCGGCCTGCACTCCAGGCACCGTCCCACCGCTTCGACCGCCGTCGTTGCCGTCCTCAACCACGAGGAACGGCTCGTCGCCAGCGCCTCGTTCACCCGCGGTTCCCAGCCGGCGGACGGCTGGGACCTCCGCAACGCGCTCCTCGACCATCTGCGCCGCATCGTCCCCCATGACCTGCGCCGCCGTACGCCGGTCCGCACCGCCGTACTGCTCTACTGCCGCGAGGGGGACGAGCGGTGGACCGAGGAGGACGGCGCGTGGATGTGGGGGCTGCGTGATGCCTGCACGCTGCACGGGCTGCGCTGCGGGGCGTACATCACACTCACCCGTGGCGGTTGGCAGGTACTCGGCGAAGGACGCGGCGGGCGGCGGCCCAACCTGCTGTCCCGTCCGGCCGACATCGGCCGCAGCACCGCCGACTCGCCCCCGGCACCGCTCCGTTCGGGTGCGCCCGCCGCGCTCCGCCGGGTCGCGGCCCGCTGAACGCACAGCCTGAAGGGCAGCCGCGGCCCGCTGAATCCGCGGCCAGAAAGGCAGCCGACAACCACCGCAGCGGAATCCGACGCGCTCAGCTACGACTGCCGCTGGAGATACCCGGACATGCCACCGCCCGGCCTGCTCCTCAAGGGAGAAGGCCGGGCGGACGGGACGTACGGTTCAGACGCCCGCGCCGAGCACGGCGTTGACGCGCTGCGGGTCACCGCAGACGATCAGCAGGGCTCCGGCGAACTCCCTGGCCGCAGGCAGCACCTGGGCCACGGACTCATCGGTTCCGCCGTTGAGCGCCACCACCACGACAGGCCGGGCCTTGGCCCTGCTCACCGCGTCGGCGCCCGCGTAGAAAACGTCCTCGCGGGCATCGTGCTGCGCCCAGTAGGCCGCTTCGCCGAAGGACAGCTCGTGCGCCGCCCACGGGTGCTGCTCGCCGGTGGTGAACACCAGGACATCGCCCGGTGCGCGACCGGTGTCGAGCAGCAGGTCGACCGCTTCCTCCGCCGCGTCCAGCGCACCCTCCGCCGAGGCGGGGATCAGCTGGATCTGCGGCGCGGAAGAGTCTCCCGCGGGGGTCTCTGGCCGGGCATCCGGACGGTTGCCCGGCCGGTTGTCCGAACGCTGGGAAGAGGATGTCCGCTGCGCGGGAGGCGCGGCGGGCGCGGGCCTGGCAGCAGGACGGGGCCCCGGACGAGCGGGGCGTGGTACGGCCGCGGGACGCGGTCCGGGTACGGGACGAGGGGTCGACGCAGTACGGCCGGCGGCCGGAGCAACGCGGGGACCCTGGGCACTCTCGTGAATCTGAGACTCCTCGGGGATGAGAGGCATGAATGGATGTCTATCAAACGGCGGTGCACGAGGCACCACCGGGTGGGCACGTCAGTGCGATTCGGACGGGGTTTCCTCCGCCGATGCACTGAAAGTTCAGAAGTCGAAGCCGAGTTGGCCCCCGGTTTCCAGCGCGACGGCCTCCGCGAGTGGACGGATCTTCTTCAAGTGCCGCCACTGGGGCAGCCCGTCGAGATAGGACCAGGAGAGCCGGTGGTGCGGTGTGGGCCCCCGCTCCGCCAGCGTGGCTTTGTGCACAGGTGAGGGATAGCCCGCGTTGTTCTCGAAGGCGAACCCCTCGCACACATCGGACTCCGCCAGGGCGAGCTCGGCCATCATCGCGTCCCTGCGCACCTTGGCGATCACCGAAGCGGCAGCGACGGCGACGCAGGACTGGTCGCCCTTGATCACCGTACGGACCTTCCAGGGAACGCCGAGGTAGTCGTGCTTGCCGTCGAGGATCACCGCGTCGGGGCGGACGGGAAGCACATCGAGCGCCCGTACGGCGGCGAGCCGCAGCGCCGCCGTCATCCCCAGGTCATCGATCTCCTGCGGAGAGGCATGCCCGAGTGCGAAGGCGGTGACCCAGGACTCCAGCACCCCGGCCAGCTCCGTGCGGCGCTTGGGGGTGATCAGCTTGGAGTCGGTGAGTCCGGGCGGCGGTCGCCGCAGTCCGGTGACTGCGGCGCAGACGGTGACAGGGCCGGCCCAGGCCCCGCGTCCGACCTCGTCGACGCCGGCGACGGTCTTGGCACCCGTCGTGGCGCGCAGTGAGCGCTCGACGGTGTGCGTGGGTGGTTCGTACGGCATGGCGCCAGTCAGGGTACGCCGCCGGACACCTCCTGCGACACCCCGGTACCGCCCTCGGATTCAGTGGCCTCGGCGACGCGGCAGCGCCGCCCTCACGGCGTCGGCGATCCGGGCAGTGCCGACGTCCACGGATTTGCATACGCGCACCTTCACCGATGCGCCGTCGACTCGGAAATCTCTCGCGTACCGGAGCGCACGCCCACGTCGGCGCGAACACCACTACGCTTGACTCCAGGGTCGCACAACCTCTTTGAGGAGCAGACCGGACGCACGACGGGACGGTCGGCCATGAGTTCATGCCCCTACTGCACCCGTTCCAACAGCAGGACCATCGCATTCGGGAAGCACGGCACACTGCGCAAACCTAGCCGCGGAGAAGGACGCATCGCGGCCCCGCGACTCAGCCGGTGGCGCACACTCCGTCACGTCACGGCAGGCGACCTCACGGCAGGCGCGACGGCGCCCACGCGGGGAGTTCCTCGGTCCGCTCCAGCCACCCCTCGGGCGGCACACCGCCCACTCCCGCGGCCACGACCCCGCCCGCGATCGCACAGGTCGTGTCGATGTCGCCGCCCACCTGGGCCGTCGTCCAGAAAGTCCGCTCGAAATCGCCCAGGCCCCGCGCGGCCGACCACAGTGCGAACGGCACCGTGTCATGCGCGGTGGTCCGCCGGCCGCACCCCAGCACCGCGGCGACCGTACCCGCGTCGTCGTAGTCCAGCATGTCCTTGGCCCGGCGCAGCCCGGCCCCCACGGCACTGCGCGGGACGAGCGCGATCACGCCGTCCAGCAGGTCGGCAGCCGACGGAGGCCCCGCCGGGTCGGCCACCAGGGCGGCGGCCGCGGCGACCGCCATGCTTCCCACCACCGCTTCCCGGTGCTGATGTGTCGTGTACGCGGAGATCTCGGCCTGGTGGGTGGCCTGCTCCGGATCGTGTGCGTACCAGGCTCCGAGGGGCGCGATCCGCATCGCGGCGCCGTTCCCCCACGAGCCCTGGCCGTTGAAGACGGCACTGGCCAGTTCCCGCCAGTCACCCCCTTCTCCGACCAGCCGCAGCATCCGGTTGACCGCAGGACCGTAGTCCCGGTCGACGTCGTGGTGCGCGGCGAAGGAAGCGGCGAGCGTGTCCTGGTCGATCCGGCCTTCCACGACCAGAACCGCCAGTACGGAACAGGCCATCTCGGTGTCGTCGGTCCACCGCCAGGGGCCCACGGGCAGCTCACGGCGGGCCAGCAGCGGATAGTTGTCGGGCGCGAAGAACCGGGATCCCAGGGCATCTCCGACGGAGAGGCCGCGCAGGCTGGCCCGAGCCCGTCCGAAAGCGTCGGCAAGAGACCCGGAAACGGGGTGAAAAGCGGAGTCAGCGGTCATCTCACCTCCACTCTAACCGGTGACGCCGTACGGCTCCGGAACGCGCCAGTGGTCGAAAGGCCGGTCCAGCGTGTACTTGCCGTCCTCCCCCAGCACCAGCGTCCTGGACTCCCCGTTCCCCGGGTTGGACAGCGCCTCGAACTCGGCGACCGACCAGTGGAACCAGCGCATGCAGAAGAGCCTCATCGTCAGCCCGTGAGTGACCAGCAGGACGTTCGGCGGATGGTCGGGCGCCTCGAAGCTCCGGTGGAGGCTCTCCAGGAACGACCCGACGCGGTCGTAGACATCGGCCCCGGACTCCCCCTGTGCGAAGCGGTAGAAGAAGTGACCGTAGGCGTCGCGGTACGCCTTCTGCAGCCGCACGTCGTCGCGGTCCTGCCAGTTCCCCCAGTCCTGCTCGCGCAGCCGGGGCTCCTCCCTGACCCGTACCAGGTCAGGATCGAGGCCGAAGGCGCGGAAGGTCTCGTGGGTACGGCGGTAGGGCGAGACATAGGCGCTCACGGGTTCGCGGCCGAACAGCTCCCGCAGCCGCGCCCCGGTCTCCTCCGCCTGGCTCCTGCCGCTCGGGGTGAGCTTCAGGGCGTGGTCGGGTTCGCGCTCGTACACCGTGTCATCGGCGTTTCCCTCCGACTCCCCGTGCCGGACAAGAACGATGCGTTGTGGTCGTGCCATGCCAAGACCCTAGATCGGATCGGTGCCGGGTGCCCCGATGCCCCCTCCACGGCTATACCGTCCAGGACGGTTCCAGCTGGACGACGTCGCCCGTCAGCGCTGCCACATCCGCGTCGGTCCGGGCCCGCAGCGACAGCCGCTCGATGCGCTCAGGCCGGTATTTGCCGCGCTCGGCCGCGGACTGCCACATCGAGAGCACGAGGAACTCGTCGCCCGGCGCCTCCCCGAACATCCCGCGCAGCATCCCGGGCGAGCCCGCCATCGCCGGGTTCCAGACCTTCTCCTGCATCAGCGCGAAGTGCTCGGCCCGCTCGGCGTGCACCCGGCAGTGCGCGACCCTGACCACATCCGCGTCGGCGAAGCGGGGTTCGAACCCCGTTCTCACATCGAAGCGGTACTCGAAGAGCTTGGCCTGCATGTCCTTGAACGTGCCGGCCTGAGCCGCGGCGAGCCGGTCGTGCGCGCGGGCCATGAACGAGTCGTAGAACGGCCGGCTCTCCCAGAAGGCGAAGACATTCGCCACATTCTGCCGACTGCGGCTCCAACCGCCCCCCTGTCCCCGGAATCCCGGCTCACCCAGCAGCCCCGCCCACCTTCGCTGCCCCTGTTCGAACCCTCTGGGGTCTGTCACCGTGCAGCGAATCCACTTGACCAGCACCGCGCCATCGTACGGCCAGGAGAGTGACGCCGGTCATGGTCCTGTGGACCACGCCCCGATCAGCTGCCGTAAACATCCGGGGCGCTTTCAATACCGGTCATATAGCCAAGGAAACCGGTCATCTCGGCGGCCACAACGGTCTGTTCACTCTCTTCCGCGCCCGGAGCGGTGCGCACCCCGAGCTGCCCGCCCGGCCATCAGGCGCGGCAGCGCAGCATCTCCAGCGGAGGGTTGGCGTGGAAGTCCGCCCAGAATTCCGTACCGAACTTACGCACACCGGCATCGGACACCGTCAGCGGAACCCAGGTCACGTCGCTGAATCCGGCCGCCCGCAGGGAGTTCTCGTAGACCTCGCGGCGCGGGCGGTTGGCGACGAAGGAGACCGGCGGGTCGAGCAGCGCCGTGATCCGGACCTGTGGCCCGGTCCCGGCCTCCTCGCCGGTCAGCTCGGTGCGAAAGCCGTACTTGTCCGGAGGCGGCCCGTCGAAGCGGAAGTCGGGCGACTGGTTGAGCACGAAGAATTCGCCGCCGGGCCTCAGGCTCCGGTGCACATGGCGGCACATCCGCTCGGCGGTCGCGGTGTCCCGCGCGTAACCGAACGGCTGGACCGCCACCGCGACGTCAAAAGGCTTCTCGACGGGCCGGAGTTCGGACACGTCGCCCACCTCGTAGCGCACACCCAGCGGATGGCGGTCCTCCGACTGCTGTGCCGCGTCGATCATCACGCCGGAAATGTCGACTCCGAGCACGTCCGCGGCGCCACGGCGTTTGAACTCCCTGCTGTAGAAGCCGGTCCCGGATGCCAGGTCGAGGACCGACTTGCCGCGTACGTCCCCCACCATGGCCAGGAAGCCGGGCACCACCACGTACTGCTCCAGCGGCAGGGCCTTGAAGCCCTCGAACGCCTCACCGATCCCGTCGTACTGCTGCACGCCCACCCTGCCGCCCCCTGTGCGCCGCGATGCCTTTGGCCACGGCCGCGCATCCGTTCCCGTTCCCGGGGCACTCCGCGGCCTCTGGCGGGCAGTCTTCCGCGCCTCCGGCACACCGTCGTACTGGCAGAAGCCACAAAGATGCGGCCGCCGTTCCGGCGCCGTGTACGGGCGGGCATCGTGGCACCGGGTGTGCGGGGACGCCGAAGGGGACCGGCCCGCGGGCCGGTCCCCTTCGGTGAGCCACTGCTCAGCTGTACGCGCGGGCTACGCCGGACCTGGATCCGACGCGGCCCTCCCCGCTGTCAGCTGCAGCCGCTGGTCGAACCGCATCCCTCGCAGAGGTAGCAGCTGCCCGCGCGGCGCATCTTCGTACCGCAGGAGAAGCAGAGCGGGGCATCGGCGTTCAGGCCCAGCGTGATCTCCATCAGTTCCGTCGAGTTGTGCGCCTGCTTGGGAGCGGGCACCTCCGCAGCGGCCTCCGGCTGCGGTGAAGCCGCCTTCGGCGCATCGGCCTGGCGCGGTGCGGACTGGGACAGGCCCTCCACATCCACGTCGTCCTCGCCGGGCTCGTACGATCCGGTGTCCAGGTGGCGCTGGCGCTCCGCCGCCGAGTGGATACCGAGCGCGGAACGCGTCTCGAAGGGCAGGAAGTCGAGCGCCAGACGGCGGAAGATGTAGTCGACGATCGACTGCGCCATCCGCACATCGGGGTCGTCCGTCATACCGGCAGGCTCGAAGCGCATGTTGGTGAACTTCGAGACGTACGTCTCCAGCGGGACGCCGTACTGCATACCGACCGAGACCGCGATCGAGAAGGCGTCCATCATGCCCGCGAGGGTCGACCCCTGCTTGGACATCTTGAGGAAGACCTCACCGAGGCCGTCGTCCGGGTAGGAGTTGGCGGTCATGTACCCCTCGGCGCCACCGACCGTGAAGGAGGTGGTGATGCCGGGACGGCCCTTCGGAAGGCGCTTGCGGACCGGGCGGTACTCGATGACCTTCTCGGTCTTCGGCTCGGTCTTCTCGGCGTCGTCGGCGGACTTGGACTTGGCCGAGAGCGGCTGTCCGACCTTGGAGTTCTCGACGTAGACGGCGAGCGCCTTGGTGCCGAGCTTCCAGCCCTGGAGGTAGATCTCCTCGACGTCCTCGACCGTGCTGGACGCCGGCATGTTGACCGTCTTGGAGATGGCACCGGACAGGAACGGCTGAGCGGCCGCCATCATCCGCACGTGGCCCATGGGGGCGATGGAACGCTCGCCCATGGCGCAGTCGAAGACCGAGTAGTGCTCCGGCTTGAGGCCGGGCGCGTCGACGACATTGCCGTGGTCGGCGATGTGGGCGACGATCGCCTCGACCTGCTCCGGCTGGTAGCCGAGGCGCTTGAGGGCCTTGGGGACCGTGTTGTTCACGATCTGCATCGAGCCGCCGCCGACGAGCTTCTTGAACTTGACCAGGGCCAGGTCCGGCTCGACGCCCGTGGTGTCGCAGTCCATCATCAGGCCGATGGTGCCGGTCGGTGCCAGCACCGACGCCTGCGCATTGCGGAAACCGTTCTTCTCACCGAGGCGCAGAACGTCCTGCCATGCCTCGGTGGCGGCGGCCCAGACCGGGCTGTCCAGGTCATCGGTGCGCTTGGCCGACGCGTTGGCGTCCGAGTGCTGCTTCATGACGCGCTTGTGCGCGTCCGCGTTGCGGGCGTAACCGTCGTACGGGCCGACGACCGCGGCGAGCTCCGCTGACCGCTTGTACGAGGTGCCGGTCATCAGCGAGGTGATGGAGCCGGCCAGTGCGCGGCCGCCGTCACTGTCGTACGCGTGGCCGGTCGCCATGAGGAGCGCGCCGAGGTTGGCGTAGCCGATGCCCAGCTGGCGGAAGGCGCGGGTCGTCTCGCCGATCTTCTCGGTGGGGAAGTCGGCGAAGCAGATCGAGATGTCCATCGCGGTGATGACCAGCTCGACGACCTTGGCGAAGCGCTCGGCGTCGAACGACTGGTTGCCCTGGTCGTCGTCGCGCAGGAACTTCATGAGGTTGAGGGAGGCGAGGTTGCACGACGAGTTATCCAGGTGCATGTACTCGCTGCACGGGTTGGACGCGGTGATCCGACCCGTCTCGGGCGAGGTGTGCCACCGGTTGATGATGTCGTCGTACTGGATCCCGGGGTCGGCACAGACGTGCGCGGCCTCGGCCATCTTGCGGAAGAGCGCCTTGGCGTCGACCTTCTCGATGACCTCGCCGGTCATGCGCGAGCGCAGACCGAAGGCGGATCCGGACTCGACCGCGTGCATGAACTCGTCGTTCACCCGGACCGAGTTGTTCGCGTTCTGGTACTGGACGGACGTGATGTCGTCGCCGCCCAGGTCCATGTCGAAGCCCGCGTCACGCAGGGCGCGGATCTTCTCCTCCTCCTTCACCTTGGTCTCGATGAAGGCTTCGACGTCCGGGTGGTCGACGTCGAGGACGACCATCTTGGCCGCGCGGCGGGTGGCGCCGCCGGACTTGATCGTTCCCGCGGAGGCGTCGGCCCCGCGCATGAAGGAGACCGGACCCGACGCGTTGCCGCCGGAGGAGAGCAGCTCCTTGGAGGAGCGGATACGGGAGAGGTTCAGGCCGGCGCCCGAGCCGCCCTTGAAGATCATCCCCTCTTCCTTGTACCAGTCGAGGATGGACTCCATGGAGTCGTCGACCGACAGGATGAAACAGGCGCTGACCTGCTGGGGCTGAGCCGTGCCGACGTTGAACCAGACCGGCGAGTTGAAGCTGAAGACCTGGTGGAGCAGCGCGTACGTGAGCTCGTGGTCGAAGAGCTCGGCGTCCGCCGGGGAGGCGAAGTAACCGTTCTCCTCGCCGGCCTTGCGGTACGTCTTCACCACACGGTCGATGAGCTGCTTGAGGCTGTTCTCACGGTTGTCCGCGCCGACAGCGCCGCGGAAGTACTTGCTGGTGACGATGTTGACCGCGTTCACCGACCAGAAGTCGGGGAACTCGACGCCACGCTGCTCGAAGTTGACCGAGCCGTCGCGCCAGTTGGTCATGACGACATCGCGGCGCTCCCAGACGACCTCGTCGTACGGATGCACGCCGGGAGTGGTGTGGATGCGCTCGCTGCGCAGCCCCTGCCGATTAGCAGCCGCCTTGGTGCCCTTCGTACGGGAACCTCGTGCCGGGCCGCTCGCCGTCTCTGTCATGCCGCCTCCCATATGCGGGCTAAAACGCCCAAAAGTGCCCAGTTCTTCCCATGGCACTGTGTCTGTCTGACACCTGTGGCGCAGGAAGCACCACAGGCAGGTCTCTGTCCGCCGGCCCCGGAGGGTCAGTCGGTGGCAGTGGCGGGCACGGGGACCGCGGGGGCCCCTCCGCACTCGCATCCCACTGCGGGGGGCTGCGCGTCGCGGAGTTCCGCGATGGCGGCCTCGAAGTCTTCGAGCGAGTTGAAAGCCCGGTAGACGGACGCGAAGCGCAGATACGCGACAAGGTCGAGTTCCTGCAACGGGCCGAGTATGGCCAGCCCGACGTCGTGAGTGGTGAGCTCGGCGCCCCCGGTGGCGCGCAGCGCCTCCTCGACCTGCTGGCCGAGTTTGGCGAGGGCGTCCTCGGTGACCGGCCGCCCCTGGCACGCCTTCCGCACACCCGAGATGACCTTCGTACGGCTGAACGGTTCGGTGACCCCGCTCCGCTTGATCACCATCAGCGAAGCCGTCTCGACCGTCGTGAAACGGCGGGAGCAGTCGGGACACTGCCGGCGCCGCCGGATCGACGTGCCGTCGTCCGTGGTGCGGCTGTCGACAACGCGGCTGTCAGGGTGCCTGCAGAAGGGGCAGTGCATGGTTCCCGAGCCTCCTTCGCGGTACGACTGAATAGCCTCGCCGGGGCCGGATCGAGCCCCTCGAAGCAGCCCCAAGCATAGGCGATGACCCGGGACGCGAGGGACCAAGGACCACAACTTCTGGGCGGCTGTTTCAATCCAACCACTAGATCTGGGGTTCAGCTCCGCTTTTGCAGCAGCGCGTGTCGCACCCGGCCGCCGGGCAGTCCGGCTCGGAAGAGGCTACGGGAAGCGCTTCGGCGGCCGGATCCCGGGCCCTCCCGGAAGTCACCGGCGGACAGCATCCCGGGAGGTACAGCGACGGGCGGCCGCGACCGGAGCACGGACGGTGACGGATCGCCCCCGGCCCGCGGCACGCGGCGGCCCGGGGGCCCGCGGCCGGACCCGCGGATCCGGACGCCGGCGGCGGACGGTACCGTAATCGACCGAATTGCCTTTCGGCATCAAGGGATCACCTTTCGGCCCCGGTTTCGACCCCGGCCGCCGCTCATACACCCGCCGCCACGCTCACGTGAAGGATATTTCATTTTTTCACTCGAACGTGTGTTTGGCGCAACCTTTCGAAACCCACTACCGTTGTCCAACCAGGGAGAGAACATCTCGAGAGGGGCCGACGACGTGACCACGACCGCAGACACCGCCACCATCACCGCCCAGGACCGTTCGCAGAACCGACTCGAGCCGGTGCATGCCATGAATGACGCAGCCACGGACCCGGAGGGCCAGCTGCCCCCGCGCCCCACACGCTCGCTGCCCGGACGGCCTCCCGGTATCCGGGCGGACAGCTCAGGGCTCACGGACCGGCAGCGGCGGGTGATCGAGGTGATCAGGGACTCCGTGCAGCGCCGTGGGTATCCGCCGTCGATGCGCGAGATCGGTCAGGCGGTCGGGCTGTCCAGCACCTCGTCCGTCGCCCATCAGCTCATGGCCCTGGAGCGCAAGGGCTTCCTGCGCCGTGACCCGCACCGCCCCCGGGCGTACGAGGTCAGGGGCTCGGACCAGCCGAGCACCCAGACCACCGACACCACGGGCAAGCCCGCCGCGTCGTATGTGCCGCTGGTCGGCCGGATCGCCGCCGGTGGGCCGATCCTGGCCGAGGAGTCGGTCGAGGACGTCTTCCCGCTCCCCCGGCAGTTGGTCGGTGACGGCGAGCTCTTCGTCCTGAAGGTCGTGGGCGACTCCATGATCGAGGCCGCCATCTGTGACGGCGACTGGGTCACCGTGCGCCGCCAGCCCGTCGCGGAAAACGGCGACATCGTGGCCGCCATGCTGGAGGGCGAGGCCACGGTCAAGCGCTTCAAGCGCGAGGACGGCCATGTCTGGCTGCTGCCGCACAATGCCGCTTACCAGCCCATCCCCGGTGACGAAGCCACCATCCTCGGCAAGGTTGTGGCCGTGCTCCGACGCGTGTGAGTACCGCGTCGGCCCTGGACAGGGCTCCGGAACTCACTGCGCCGGTTCCGGGGTCCTGCTTTCTCCACACCGCTTTTTCCGCACCTCATTTTTCCCGCGCGCCACTGATCCGCGCACCCTACTGACCGCGGCTGACCACGCCACTGCTGGCCACTCCGCTGCTGCCCCTTACTGACCGGTCTCCTTGGCCACCGCGTCGATCGCGGCCAGTGACCGACGGATCTGATTACGGTCTGTGGTGAACCAGAAATCGGGCAGCGAAGCCCTCAGATAGCTGCCGTAGCGCGCGGTGGCCAGCCGGGGGTCCAGCACCGCGACGACACCGCGGTCCCCCATCGCCCTGACCAGCCGGCCGGCGCCCTGCGCCATGAGCAGAGCGGCATGCGTCGCGGCAACGGCCATGAACCCATTGCCACCGCCCTCCTCGACCGCCTTCTGCCGAGCGCTCATCAGCGGGTCGTCCGGGCGTGGGAAGGGAATCCGGTCCATCACCACGAGCTGACAGCTAGGTCCCGGGACATCGACTCCCTGCCAGAGCGACAGCGTCCCGAAGAGACAGGTCTCCGGATCTGCCGCGAAATTCTTGATCAGCTCACCGAGTGTCTCCTCGCCCTGGAGCAGCACCCGCCTGTCCTGCCTGCCGCGCAGTTCCTCGGCGGCTGCCTGGGCGGCCCTCATGGACGAGAAGAGACCGAGCGTGCGGCCGCCTGCCGACTCGACCAGTTCAGCGAGCTCGTCCAGCATGTCCGTACGCGATCCCTCGCGGCCAGGTGCCGAGAGGTGTTTGGCGACGTACAGAATGCCTTGCTTCGCATAGTCGAAGGGCGAGCCGACATCCAGGCCCTTCCACTGCGGGACGTCCTCCCCCTCCGTGCCCTCGGGCGAGAGTCCGAGTGAAGCACCCACCCCGTTGAAATCGCCGCCGAATTTCAGCGTCGCCGAGGTGAGGACCACCGAGCGCTCGGCGAAGAGCTTCTCCCGGAGCAGCCCCGAAACGGAGAGCGGAGCGACCCGCAGCGAAGCGCCGAAACGGTCATGACGCTCGTACCAGACGACGTCGTACTCCGATCCGAGAGTGATCCGCTCGGCGACATCGTGGATGGACTCGACGGACGCCAGTGCCTGCTTCCTTACGACGTCCTCGTCCTGCACGGACTTGTCCCGGGTGGCGCCGATGGCCGAGATGACCGTTCGGGCCGCGTCCCGCAGGGACATCAGCGCATATCCGAGGTCCTCGGGGATCTCCTCCAGCCGGCCGGGGAGCGCCAGCTCCATCACCCGTTCGAAGGTCTCGGAAGCGGTCTGGAGCGAGTCCGCCGCTTTCTCGTTGACGAGCTTCGCCGCACGCCGTACGGCCCTGTTGACCTGGCCCGGAGTGAGCTCGCCCGTGGCGACTCCGGTGACCCGAGAGACCAGCTCATGGGCCTCGTCCACGATCAGTACCTCGTGCTGCGGCAGGACCGGCGCGCCCTCGATCGCGTCGATGGCGAGCAGGGCGTGGTTGGTCACGACGACGTCGGCGAGCTTGGCGCGCTCCCGGGCCGCTTCGGCGAAGCACTCGGCCCCGTAGGCGCATTTGCTCGCCCCGAGACATTCCCGCGAGGAGACCGAGATCTGGCCCCAGGCGCGGTCGGAGACGCCCGGAGTCAGATCGTCGCGGTCGCCCGTCTCCGTCTCGTCCGCCCAGTCCCGCATACGCAGCAGGTCCTGGCCGAGCTTGCTGGTGGGGGCAGCCGCCTCGAACTGGTCGAACAGCCCGTCGTCCTCCTCCTGCGGCACGCCCTCATGGAGGCGGTGCAGACAAAGGTAGTTGGACCGCCCCTTCAGCATGGCGAACTGGGGGCGCCGCCGCAGCAGCGGATGCAGGGCTTCGACCGTACGCGGGAGGTCCCGCTCCACGAGCTGCCGCTGGAGTGCGAGCGTCGCGGTGGCCACCACGACGCGCTCCCCGTGGGCCAGCGCGGGGACCAGATACCCCAGCGACTTTCCGGTACCGGTGCCGGCCTGGACCAGCAGGTGGGCGTTGTCGTCGACGGCTTCGGCAACAGCCTCGGCCATGGTGACCTGGCCGGGCCGCTCCGTACCGCCCACAGCGGTGACGGCGGCGTGCAGGAGCTCGGGGAGGGAGGGCTTCGTCATAGCGGAACCACCCTACGGTGCAGCACTGACAATCGGGGTCACACCTCGTGCAGAGGGTTGGCGACCGTCCCGTGCACGGCGGCGTGCGGCCGGTTCGGACGGTCGCGGTAGCCGTCGAGGTGGAGCCGGTTGCGGTTCAGACAGAGCCGCTCGATCCGCGGGGTCAGCAGGTCGAAGGTCTCGTAGCGTTCCTTCAGCTCGGGGAACCGGGCTTGATGGCGGAGGATCTCAGCACGTACCAGCCGCCAGAAATCAGCCTCCGGCACTCCTAGTTGATCTTCGCAGAGGGGTGCGAGGTACCGGAACACCCCGATGAAGAGCCCGGAGTGGATGAACTGTGTCAGGAAGGCCGGTTCCTCGGTCAGCAGGACGTCCCGGACATCGTCCGGCATCGCGTCGTGCTCCGGGAGCGGCTCGGCGCTGATGTTGACGTCGTCGACGAAATCCTTGATCGCCAGCCGCACCGGGACATCGTGGCTGTCGAAGACGACGATGGCGTTCTCACCGTGCGGGGAGAAGACCGTTCCGTAGCGGTAGAGGAAGCGCAGCAGCGGGGGAAGCAGTGCGGCGAAGAGCCGCCCGAGCCAGACGGTGGGCGCCAGCCCCGACCTGGCGACGAGCTCCGCGGTGAAGGAGCGTCCCTCGATGTCGGTGTGCAGCAGGGAGGCGAGCGTACGGGCCCTCTCACCGGCGGCCAGTTGTACGCCGAGCGGCTCACGCCAGATGGCACCGAGGAGTTCCCGGTACTGGTATGGGACTTCGGGCAGCTGGTCGTACAGCGGGTGCTCCACCGCGACGGACGCGACTTCGCCCAGCAGGATGACCCCGCACTCGTCGCGCAGGAACGCGTCGCTGTCCCGCAGCCCCTGGACCCAGGCGGTGACGGCCGGAGCGGCGAGCGTGCGCTCGGTGGGGAGACCGCGCCAGACCAGGGTGTTGAGGATGGACAGCGGCAGTTTCACGGTGTGCCGCTCGGGGTGTGCGAGGTTGAGGAAGGTCCGGATGGACTGCTGCGGGAGGCGGGGATCGGTGTCGGCGTGGAGCGGGACGATCCGGTGGTGGGCGATGGCCGGCGCATAGAGCGGAAGGATCACTTCGTCCCACTGCCAGGGGTGCACGGGGAGGTAGAGATATCCGTCCGGGTCCAGCCCACGGGCCCTTAACTCGGCGGCGAAGGACTCCCTTACGTCGGCGTCGAGTTCACGCCGGTAGAGCCGGTCGGGCGTGGCGAGCCCGGTGACGCCCCGGTACTGCGCGAGGTCGGTACTGACCGCGATCCATGGCAGCCGGGCGGGCCTGCGGGACTCGGGGGTCCAGCGGGCGGCGTCGGCGGCCGAGAATCCGATCCGGCCCTTGTTGAGAACGAGCCACGGGTGGCCGGTCTGATGGCCTTCCAGCTGCGCGTAGTCGAGTTCGGCGAGTTCGGCGGCGGAGAGCGCGGTGTGATCGATGCGTGCGTCGGCGGCGAGCGTGGTGGTGAGTTCACGGACCAGGTGCCCCAGCGTCGCTCCGTCCAGTTCGAGGAGCCTGCGGGCCAGGACGAGGAAGCGGAGCGGGTCGCTGAAGGGTTCGCCCTGGAGCGCGATGGTGTCGGGGTCGATGTGCCAGTGCCCGTAGGCGCCACGCCGGGCCCGGAAGGTCAGCGGCAGGTCGTCGTCGAGCGTGAGCGTGTGGCGCCCGCCGGTCCCCGCCACCGGCTCGACGATCTCCTCGTAGGCGAAGGCGCTGAGCATCTTGGCGAGAAGGCGGCGGGCCGCGCGGTCCCAGTCCTCGGGGTTCAGCTCGGCGGGGGCGAGCAGCTTCGGTTCTGCTTCGGAGTCGAAGCCAGCAGACGGGTTCAGCACGGGGACTCCTCGGGGTGGAACCGATTCGGGGCGGTCGGTGTATCAAAAGCAGCAGGTCGTCAGGGGCGGGGATGTACGGACAGGAGCACGGGGTGTGGTCGCTGCGGGTGGTTGTCGGGAGCTGTTCACATCAGGTCGCGGAAGGCGCGGTCGCGGATCATCAGGGCCGCACGTTTGTCAGGGAGGTCGACTTCGGCCGCATAGCGGAATCCAGCGCCGAGAAAGGCCGATACGGAAGGGGTGTTACGCAGGTCGGGCTCGGCCACGACCCGGGGGCACTGGGGCCGGTTGTCCAGTACGAGGTCGGAGACGGTACGCAGCAGGGTGGTGCCGGTGCCGCGCCCCCGGTCGGCGACGCCACCGATCAGGAGGTGCAGGCCGGTGTCGTGAGGGCGGGCCGGATAGTGCCGGGCGAGCGGATCGAGGTCGGCGCGGTAGATCTCCCAGTAGCTCATCGGGGTGCCTTGGAGCACGCCGAGGCAGGGGACGCTCCGGCCGTCGCCGTCCAGCTGGGGACGCAGGTGCGCGCGGGTGACGGACTCGGGGCCCGACAGTTCCCAGAAGGCGGCGACGGCAGGGTCGTTCATCCAGTGGCTGAGGAGAGAGAGGTCGCGTTCGATGTCCACGGGTACGAGCTGGAAGACGCCCACCGGGGTGGAGACGGGCTTCCAGGCGCCGGGGCCGTCCAGCAGCCCCCCTCCGGGGGGGTTGGGGTCGACGGGCCACGGGTCCCCGGTGCGCAGCAGCGACAGCAGATCCTCGGGCAGCTGCAGATCGAGGGTGTCCTCGGACCCGTCGTCGGTCCGCGGGACAGATCCTGACCCGGTGTCGGTGCTCGCATCCGTGGAGGGCACGGCCACGCTCCTCATTCTCTGCTCAGGTATCGGTCGGGTCATGCCCCAGTGGGGTGAAGGGGGTTGGCGAGGCGGACGTATACGGACTGGGTGTCGACCGGGCCGACGAGTTCGTCGAGCCCGTGGAGTCGGGTCAGCAGGTTGGCTTTGGTACGCAGGACGGGGGTGTCCAGAAGTTGAGCGGGCAAAGGGGAGCCGAGTGCGGTGGCCCTGGTGAGGAATTGCCGGAAGGCCGCGATCAGCAGCCGTTCGTCGGCGAGTTGCTGGGAGCCGAAAGCACCGATCAGTCCGAAGACGTTGTTGATGGCGAGGTAGTAGGCGAAGCGTTCGTCGGTGACGTCGTCGGCCACGAAGGTGTCGCTGACGGCCCCGATGCCGGGGAGGCGCTTCTCCAGCGCAGTGCGGTGGGACTCCCGGAAGTAGTAGCCCTGGTTGTCGCGGTAGCGGCCGCCGACGGGCCAGCCGCCGGGGCCGAGGATGACGATGGTGTTCTGCTGATGGGCTTCGAGCGCGATGCCCGCGGTGCCGTCCAGCCACAGCACCGGGCGTACGACGTGGTCGAGATAGCGCAGGAACCACTCGGTGGCGACAGCTCCGGTGGACCGCCCGGTCCTGGCCGCGAGTGCGGTCACGATGTCGGCGAGACGCGAACGCATGGCGCCCGCGCCGGGGCGGGGGTGGACCGCGGTGAGACCGGCGACGCAGACGGCGTCGTCGTTGACACCGAACGGATTGTGGCGCAGGACGACATCGAAGCCGGGAAGCGGTGCGCCCTCAGGGGTGTTCACGGCCATCCAGGCCGGATCACGGACGATGTCGAAGCCGGGGTGGGCCGCCTGCCACTCCCCGCCGAGGCCGCTGCGCAGGACCCGGTGGACCTCCACTCCACGGTGGAGTTCCTTGCGGAGGTTCTCCCGGCGGGAGTTGGTGATGCGGACCCTCAGGGACAGCTTCAGCATCGCTTCGCCGCCCGGCCGGTGGACGGTGCGTACGGACGAGGTGGGATACCAGCGGTCGCCGTGCCGGCCGAGGTCGTGCAGCAGGCCCGCGTCGAGGAGGGAGGCCACGGCGGGCCGGTGGGCCAGGTCCCGGGCCTGCCAGGGGTGGAGCGGCAGAAGAGCCGTGTTCTCGGGGTGCTGGACACCACCCGAAAGCCGGGCGGTCAGCCGGGCGGCGGGCAGGGTGCGCCCGCCCTCCGTCCACGCCGAGTCCTGCGCGAGTACGGAGCGGTCGACGGCCATCCAGTGCAGCGCGAAGGAGCCGTGCAACTCCGGCGAGTAAAGGCTGAATTCGGCGTCCGAGAGACCTTCGCGGCTCTTCGGTGTGGGGTGCAGCGGGTGGCCGAGCAGGAGAGACTGCTCGGCGGTGAGGAAGGGGTCCGCCTCACTGGACGGCTCCGGACTCCGGCGGCGCTCCGTGATGAAGACGGCAGTCCGGTTCACCGAGTCGGCGACCCTGCCGACGAGTTCGGTGCTGTCGCTCTGGCCGGCCTCCCTGCCGAGCAGCGCGGCGACGGTGACGGCGTCGGCGCGAGGGGCGCCGATCGATCCGCCCTCGATCACCGGCTTGCCGAACCGGTGCCAGCCGGTGACCGACCAGTAAAGGACGGGGACAAGCAGCGCGATACCACTGGCGTTCAGGGGGATGCGCAGGGTGCGCCCGGTGGGAGCGGACAGGTTCTTCTCCCGCACCCAGCAGCGGAGCAGGTTCTCGACGGCCGCGGCTTCGGCCGCCGCGCTGGGGTCGGGTGCGTCGACGGGGTCCTCGAAGAGGCCGGGTGCCGGGTGACCGTCCGGGGTGCGGTCCGCCCTCATCTGGCGTGGCACCGTTTCCGGGCCGGCCGAGAGCGAGCCGGTCGACACCGGGCCGACGGTGAGGGCGTCGGCCCGGGACGGGTGGGCCGACAGCGGGGCTGCCGCACGGCTGTTGGGGACTGCGGGGTCGCCGGTCTCGGGGGCATCGGGGTCGGGCGTGGGGTTCACGGGTGCTTCCTTGCGCGGCCGGGGGGAATGGGGGGAGGTGGTTTCAGTGCGGGACACGTTTCTCACGACGGCCATGCATGGCGTGGATGGCGCGTTCGGCGGCGGACAGGGCATCGGCCAGCCGGTCCAGAACCGCCTCTGCCTGCTCGTCGGTGAGGGTGAGGGGAGGCAGCAGCCGCACGACGCTTGTGTGACGGCCGCCGAGTTCGACAATGAGCCCCCTGGCCAGACACTCCCGCTGCACGGCGGCCGCGACCAGGTGGTCAGCAGGCGAAGGGTTAGTCGGCGAGGGGCCGACGGCACCGGGGCCCGGGAGATCCGCAACGTCTGCGGCCTCTGTGGCTTCGGCGGCCTCCAGGGCCTCCAGGGCCTCGGCGGCTCTGGTCCCACCGGCGGCTCTGGTCCTACCGGCGGCTTCCGGGTCGACGAACTCCAGGCCGATCATCAAGCCCCGGCCTCGGACGTCCCCGATGACCGGGTGGTCGGCGGCCAGACCCCGCAGCCTGGCGATCATGCGCGCGCCCAGGTCGGCCGCTCGCTCGGCCAGGCGGTTCTCACGGACATGGGCGAGGGTCGCGGCACCAGCGGCCATGGCGAGCTGATTGCCGCGGAAGGTACCCGCCTGGGCTCCGGGCTCCCAGCAGTCGAGTTCCGAGCGGTAGACGATGACAGCGAGCGGGAGGGAACCGCCGATGGCTTTGGACATCACCATCACGTCGGGCACGATCCCGCTGTGCTCGACGGCCCAGAAAGCACCGGTGCGGCCGACCCCGGTCTGTACCTCGTCCGCGATGAGCGGAATGGACCGGTCGGCGGTGATCTTCCGCATACGGCGCATCCAGCTGTCCGGTCCGGGGATCACCCCGCCCTCGCCCTGCACCGGTTCGAGGATCATCCCGGCCGGCTGCACGGCTCCGCTCCTGGGATCGTCCAGCAGATTCTCGGTCCAGTTGCCGGCGAGCTCCGAGCCACGGGCGCCGCCGACACCGAACGGGGAGCGGTAGTCCTGCGGATACGGGAGCCGGGTCACCCGCCCATCGCGGGCTCCGCCGGACACGGCAAGCGCACCGGCCGTCATACCGTGGCAGGCACCGGTGAAGGCGAGGATCCCGCTGCGGCCGGTGGCTGTGCGGACGAGCTTGAGAGCCGCTTCGACCGCGTCCGTACCGGCCGGACCGCAGAACCGAACCCGGGCGCGGTCCGCGAAGGCGCGCGGCAGTGTCTCGAACAGCTCTGTGATGAAAGCGTCCTTGACCGGCGTTGCGAGGTCCAGCACTTGCAGGGGCGCTCCCGAGTCGATCACCTTCTTGATCGCTTCGAGGACCACCGGATGGTTGTGTCCGAGCGCCAGGGTCCCCGCCCCGGACAGGCAGTCGAGATAGCGGCGTCCGTCCGCACCCTCGATGGTCAGCCCGCGGGCGCGTACCGGAACGATCGGCAGGGACCGCGCGTAGGTGCGGGCCGCGGATTCACGCATCGACTGGCGGCGCAGGATCCCCGCGTGCGCTGTCGTCACCGCCGACGGTGCGGTTTCGGTCACGGCCACTGCTGTCGGTCCTCCCGCTGTACGGATCAGCCGTGGCGCCGCTCGTCACACGACCGTCGCCCCGGCGCTGAACGCAGCCCAAAGGCCCCCCGTTCGTACCAACGACGAAGTCGCCCGGGAATCACGGCCGGGAAGGAAGGTCATTTGGGCGGCGGAACCACCGCCCTGCCTTATGCCGTCCACATCGGCACCGGCATAGTGGGGCCCGCACTTTGGTCCCGCACAGTTCCACGGTGCCGAAATCCGTAGTTCCGGATGTCCCGAAGTACCAGTCCGAAGTCCCAGTCCAGAGTCCCAGTCCCGAGTCCCAGTCCGACGTACCAGGGGGAATCACCACATGCGATCGCTACGCCCGACTTCCACCGAACGCCGCGGGAGGCGCGCATCCCGGCGAACCCTCCCCGCCATGGCCGCGGTTGGCCTCACGGCGGCACTCGCGCTGACCGTGACCGCCTGCGGTCCCGGCGACGACAACGCGAGTGACAAACCGGCTGCCACCACCTCGTCGTCCGCGGACGGCAAGGTGGTCATACCGGACAACGTGCGGAACGCGCTCAAGAAGCACGGCATCGATCTGGACAAGTGGAAGCACGGCGAGTGGAAGGACTGGAACAAGGACAAGTGGCTGCGTGAGGCGCAGGACTTCGTCAATCCGGTCATCTCCGGGCTCTGGGACCCGTCCAGGATGCGGCACGCCTCCAAGCCCCCGGAGAAGCCCGTCGACAATGACATCTCGGGTGACAAGGGGGTGACCGACCCGACTCCGTCGCCGGTGACCGCGCAGGGCGTGAACGCGCCGTACCACCAGAGCATCCCCGAGGCGGGCAAGGTCTTCTTCGACAGCCCCGAGGGCTCGATGGTCTGCTCCGCGACGGTCGTGGAGGACCCCGCGCACCCCGGGAAGTCCAACCTGGTGTGGACGGCCGGCCACTGCGTGCACGCCGGCAAGAAGGGCGGCTGGTACCGGAACATCGCCTTTGTCCCCTCGTACAACAACAGCGGTGAGTCCGCCGCTCAGTTGCAGAACGCCAAGAAGGAGGAAGTCGCCCCGTACGGCGTCTTCTGGGCGGACTGGGCCCAGACCTCCGAGCAGTGGATCAACGACGGCGGCCCCACCGGCGGCCAAGGTGCCCCGTACGACTTCGCGGTTCTGCACGTCACTCCGGAGAAGGGCAGCACCAAGTCCCTGGAGGAGACGGTCGGTGGCGCGCTTCCGGTGAACTTCAACGCCCCTGCCGTGCCCAAGATCCCGAGCCTGACGGCGACCGGTTACCCCGCGGCGCCGCCGTTCGACGGCCAGAAGCTGTTCCAGTGCTCCGACCGGCCGGGCCGTCTCTCGCTGTCGGCTGCCGACCCGACGATGTACCGCCTCGGGTGCACCATGACCGGTGGTTCCTCCGGTGGCGGCTGGATCGCCAAGGGCGCCGACGGCAAGCCCGCGCTGGTCTCCAACACCTCCATAGGCCCGGTGACCGCAGGCTGGCTGGCGGGTCCGCGCCTCGGCAAGGTGGCCAAGGGTGTCTACGACTCGGTCAGCAAGAAGTACGCGGACCAGTAGACCCGGCCTGGTCCCACACCTGCACGCAGGTGTCCCACCAGCCGGTGTCCGGCAGACAACGACAACGTTCATGCACCATCAGGGGGAACAGCTCCATGCGATCCATCCGTCCGATACTGACCGCCACCGGGGTGGCCGCAGCCCTTGCGCTGACGGCCACCGCGTGTGGCGGCGGTGAAGACAAGACGGCTGCTCCGGCGGCCGACAGCTCCTCGGCATCCACGGCGGCACCGGCATCCGGGGCGGACGCCGCGGCCGGTGTGGCGGACGCCCTCAAGCGCCACGGCGTCGATCTGGCGAAGTGGAAGAGCGGCCAGTGGAAGAACTGGGACAAGGACAAGTGGCTGCGTGATGCCAAGGACTTCGCCAATCCGGTGATCAAGGGGCTGTGGAAGCCCGACCGGATGAAGACGGCCAAGGATCCGCAGAAGACCATGGCCTACGGCGACAGTTCGGGCGATCAGAACGTGACCGATCCCGAACCCGCCCCGGTCAAGGCCCAGGAGGAGAAGCGCCCGTACCACCGGTACGCGGCGCCCGTCGGGAAGGTCTTCTTCGACTCCCCCGAAGGCTCCATGGTCTGCTCGGGCACGGTCGTCAAGGACCCGAAGCACCCAGGCAAGTCCAATCTGGTATGGACCGCGGGCCACTGTGTCCACGCGGGCGGCAAGGGCGGCTGGTACCGGAATATCATGTTCGTGCCGTCGTACAACGACCAGGGCAAGTCGGTCGCCCAGCTGCGGAACGCGCAGCCGCAGGAGGTCGCCCCGTACGGCGACTACTGGGCGGACTGGGCCATGACGTCCAACGCCTGGATCAAGGACGGGGGCCCGACCGGCGGGCAGGGAGCGGCGTACGACTACGCCCTGCTCCATGTGAAGCCGGAGAACGGGGGCAAGTCCCTGGAGGAGACCGTCGGCAACGCGCTGACCGTCGACTTCAACGCCCCCGCGCCCAGCAGCATCTCCGCGATGGGCGCCTGGGGTTACCCGGCGGCCCCGCCGTTCAACGGTCAGCTGATGAACAAGTGCGTCGACCGGCCGGGCCGGCTGTCCGTAGGCCCCGGTACACCGGCGATGTGGCGTATCGGCTGCACCATGACCGGTGGCTCGTCGGGCGGCGGCTGGTTCATCGCTGGTCCTGACGGCAAGTCGGAGCTGGTCTCCAACACCTCCATAGGCCCGGTCACCTCGGGCTGGCTGGCGGGCCCGCGGCTCGGCCAGGGTGCGCAGCAGCTCTACCGGGCGATGAGCGACCGGTACGCGAACCAGTAACCGCGCGCGTCTGTAGGGCCGGCGGTCCACCGGCCCTACAGCCGGCAACGGCCGAGGGCCCGTCGTTCTCCCCGCGGGGAGAACGACGGGCCCTCGGCCGTTCGTACGGGTGGACGCACCCGAAGTTCCGCAGCGCCGAAGAGCGGGGCGCTGCGGCGCCGTGCGTCAGGAAGCCACGGGTACGTACGGCGCCAGATCGGCGGCCAGTTCCTCGTGCACCAGTGCCTTCAGCAGAGTGCCCTCCGGGGTGTGCTCCTCGGAGATGACCTCGCCGTCGGAGTGGGCGCGGGCGACGAGCTGTCCGTGCGTGTAGGGCACGAGCACCTCCACCGCGACCTGCGGGCGGGGCAGCTGTTCGTCGATCAGCGCGAGCAGCTCGACGATGCCCTGTCCCGAGCGGGCCGACACCGCGATGGCGCGGCGTTCGATACGCAGCAGCCGCTGCAGGACGAGGGGGTCGGCCGCGTCCGCCTTGTTGATCACGACGATCTCCGGCACATCGGTGGCCCCGACCTCCCTGATCACCTCGCGTACGGCTGCGAGCTGCTCCTCCGGAGCCGGGTGCGCACCGTCCACCACGTGCAGGATCAGGTCGGACTCGCCGACCTCCTCCATGGTGGAGCGGAACGCCTCGACCAGGTGGTGCGGCAGATGCCGGACGAATCCGACGGTGTCCGCGAGCGTGTAGAGCCGCCCGCTCGGTGTCTCGGCCTTGCGGACGGTCGGGTCCAGGGTGGCGAACAGGGAGTTCTCCACCAGCACCCCCGCGCCCGTCAGCCGGTTCAGCAGGGAGGACTTGCCGGCGTTGGTGTACCCGGCGATCGCGACCGACGGCACCCTGTGGCGCTTGCGCTCCTGGCGCTTGATGTCGCGCCCGGTCTTCATCTCCACGATCTCCCGGCGCATCTTCGCCATCTTCTCGCGGATCCGGCGCCGGTCCGTCTCGATCTTGGTCTCACCGGGACCACGCGTGGCCATACCGCCACCGCCGCCCGCACCGGCGCCGCCCATCTGCCGGGAGAGCGACTGGCCCCAGCCGCGCAGCCTGGGCAGCATGTACTGCATCTGCGCGAGTGCGACCTGCGCCTTGCCCTCCCGGGACTTGGCGTGCTGGGCGAAGATGTCCAGGATCAGCGCCGTGCGGTCCACGACCTTGACCTTGACGACGTCTTCCAGGTGGATCAGCTGGCCGGGGCTGAGCTCACCGTCGCAGACCACGGTGTCCGCGCCCGATTCGAGCACGATGTCCCGCAGCTCCTGCGCCTTGCCCGACCCGATGTAGGTGGCGGGGTCCGGCTTGTCCCGGCGCTGCACCACACCGTCGAGAACCAGCGCGCCCGCCGTCTCGGCGAGGGCCGCCAGCTCCGCGAGGGAGTTCTCCGCGTCCTGTGCGGTGCCCGAGGTCCAGACGCCCACCAGCACCACGCGCTCCAGGCGCAGCTGCCGGTACTCGACCTCGGTGACGTCTTCGAGTTCGGTGGAGAGACCGGCCACCCGCCGGAGGGCGGCGCGCTCCGAGCGGTCGTACTGATCGCCGTCCCGCTCACCGTCGATCGAGTGGCTCCAGGCGACGTCCTCTTCCATCAGGGCATCGGCCCGAAGGCTCTCGTTGAAGCTCTGGGCTTCGTGCTCGTGCGCTTCCTGCTCGTGCGCGTCCTGGGAAGTGGAAGAAGAGGAGGTCATTGGATCCTTACGTCGAACCGGTAGAAAGTTTCGTTCATCAGTCACAACGCGTGACGGCCGCCGATGATTCCCTGAGGTCCCACCGGGTCCGGCAGCGCCGCCGACGCGTCGATAGTGACATGGTGCGCTCACGTCCGTCACCCGGGTTTCAGCCCTTGTGCGCCTTGGGCGGCGCGGCGCTGCGCCAGTCCGGGTGGCCCGGCATGGGCGGGGTCTTCTTCCCGTACAGCCAGCCCCGGAAGAATCCCGAGAGGTCGCGTCCTGACACCCGTGAGGCGAGTGCGGCGAAGTCGGCGCTGGTGGCGGACCTGTCGCGGTAATCACTGACCCAGCTGTGCTCCACCGCCGAGAAGGCTGCCGCGCCGATCTCCCGGCGGAGCGCGTAGAGCACGAGCGCGCTGCCGTCGTAGACCACCGGCCGGAAGATGCTGATCTTCTGCCCCTGCACGGGAGGCTTCGGAGCGGCCGGCGGGCCGTCGCTCGCCCGCCAGCCGTCTGACTGGCGGTAGGCGTCGCGCATCCGGGTGTCCAGCGGCTTCCCGTCGTGCTCGTCGGCGTAGAGCGCTTCGTACCAGGTGGCGTGGCCCTCGTTCAGCCAGAGATCGGACCAGCTGTGCGGCGAGACGCTGTCGCCGAACCACTGGTGGGCGAGCTCATGGACCATGACGGAGTCGACGTACCACTCCGGGAAGGACTCCCCGGTGAACATCCGCCGTTCGAAGAGCGACAGGGTCTGGGTCTCCAGCTCGAAGCCGGTGTCCGTGTCGGCGATGAGGACCCCGTACGTCTCGAAGGGGAAGCGTCCGGCCTTCGACTCCATCCAGGCCAGCTGGGCGGGTGTCTTCCGCAGCCAGGGTTCGAGTTTCTTTCGGTCGGCCGCCGGTACGACGTCGCGCACCGGCAGCCCGTGCGGGCCGGTCCTGTGGAGCACGGCCGAGTCGCCGATCGACACCTGGGCCAGTTCGGTGGCCATGGGGTGACGGGTGCGGTAGGTCCAGGTGGTGCGGCCTGCGCGGGTGGTGCGCGGTCCCGGCAGGCCGTTGGCGACGACGGTCAGTTTCCGCGGCGCGGTGATCCGGAAGGTGAAGAACGCTTTGTCGCTGGGGTGGTCGTTGCAGGGGAAGACACGGTGGGCGGCGTCCGCCTGGTTGGCCATGGCCAGGCCGTCGGGGGTCCTGATCCAGCCGCCGTCCGCCGCCCCGCGCGGGTCGCTGGTGTGGCGCACGGTGATCCGCAGCGGGCGTCCGGCGCCGATCGCGCCGCGCGGGGTCACGACCAGGTCCTCGTCGGCGGAGGCGAAGCCGGCGGGCCTGCCGTTCACCTCCACCGAGTGGACGGTGCCGCGGGCGAAGTCGAGGTTGATGCGCCGCAGTGACGCCGTGGTCCTGGCGTCGATCGTGGTCACGGCCTCCAGCGGTCTGGTGTTGCTGCCGGGGTAGGTGAGGCCGATGTCGTACGAGAGGACGTCGTACCCGGGGTTGCCCAGGTGCGGGAAGAGCGGGTCGCCGATGCCGAGGGGGACGGGTGCGGGCAGTGTGGCGGCGACGAGGGCCGCCGATGCGGTCGCGAGCAGAACGGCTCGCGAGCGCCGGGAGATGAACAGCATGGACTACGGCTACCAGCCCCTGCCGCGCACACCCCGGCACAGCGCGCCGGGCCACCCGAACGTGTCGTCAGGCGGTCGTGCCGCCGGGCGCCGGCCGGATACCGGTCAGGCGGTGGCGGGGTGCTGGGCGCGGCTCACATCGTAGACGCCTGGCACGTCCCGCATGGTGCGCATCAGGGCCGGGAGCCCGGCGGCGTCCGGGAGTTGCAGCGTGTAGGTGTGGCGTACGCGTTGCTCGGACGGCGGTTCCACGGTGGCCGAGACGACCGCGACACCCGCTGTCGCGATGGCCTCGGTGAGGTCGGCGAGCAGCTGCGGCCGTCCGAACGCCTCGGCGACCAGGGTGACTCTGCAGTCGCCTGTGGCACCCCAGTTGACCTCGACGGGCGGGCGCCCCAGGGACAGCATCCGGGCCACCGATGGGCACCCCTCGCGGTGGACGGTGACGGCGCCGCCCCGCACGGTGAATCCGGTGACGGCGTCGGGCGGCACCGGCGTACAGCACCCGGCCAGCCGTACTGTCGCGTTCGGCACGCCCACGACGGCTCCGGCGGCCGCTCTGCGCATCGCCCCGCCGGTCACCGACGCGATCGGCCTGGGTGCCGCCGCGGGCACGGCGGCCCCTTCCGGGTGGGCGTCGAGCCAGCCGGTGATCGCGATCCGGGCGGCCGGGGTGCGTACATGGCCGAGCCAGTCGGGTGAGGGCCCGGACGCGGTGTCCTCGGCGAGCAGCAGCTGGACCGTGTCGCCGTCGCTGAGCACCGTACTGAGCGTCGCCAGACGGCCGTTGACCCGGGCGCCGATGCAGGCGTGCGCCTTCTCGCCGTGCTGTGCGTAGGCGGCGTCCACACAGCTCGCCCCCGCGGGCAGACCGAGGGTGCCGCCGTCGGCCCTGAAGACCGTGATCTCCCGGTCCTGTGCGAGGTCGGCGCGGAGGGTGGACCAGAACGTGTCGGGGTCGGGCGCCGACTCCTGCCATGCGAGGAGCCTGGAGAGCCAGCCGGGGCGGGTGGGATCGACGCGTTCGCCGTCCGTGGTGCCGGCGGCGGCGCGGGCGATGGTGGCGGCGGACTGCGGGCCGTCGAGCGGTACGTACGGGTTGCCGAGCGCGACGACCCCGGCCTCGGCGACCTTGTGCATCAGGTGGGTACGGATGAGGACTTCGGCGACGTCCCCGCCGGGCGTGGCGACGGCCGTGTGCAGCGACTGGTAAAGGTTGAACTTGGGCGAGGCGATGAAGTCCTTGAACTCGGAGATGACCGGTGTGAAACAGGTGTGCAGCTCGCCCAGTGCTCCGTAGCAGTCGGCGTCCTCGCCGACGAGCACCAGGAGCCGGCCGAAGTCGGTGGGGCACAGCTCGCCGCGTTTCATCCTGACCCGGTGGACCGAGACGAAGTGGCGTGGCCTGATGAGGACTTCGGCGGTGATGCCCGCCTCTCTCAGGACCCTTCTGACGTCGTCGGCGATGGCGGCGAGCGGGTCGGCGGCCGCGTCCTGGGCGGCGATGAGGGCACGGGTGATCTCGTACTCCGCCGGGTGCAGGATCGCGAAGACCAGATCCTCCAGCTCGGTCTTGAGCGCCTGTACACCGAGCCGTTCGGCCAGCGGGATCAGGACGTCACTGGTGACCTTGGCGATCCTGACCTGTTTCTCGGGGCGCATCACACCGAGCGTGCGCATGTTGTGCAGCCGGTCGGCGAGTTTGATCGACATGACCCGGACGTCGTCGCCGGTGGCCACCAGCATCTTGCGGAAGGTCTCGGGTTCGGCGGCGGCCCCGTAGTCGACCTTCTCCAGTTTGGTCACGCCGTCGACCAAGTAGCAGACCTCGTCGCCGAATCCCGCCCGTACCTGATCGAGCGTCACCTCGGTGTCCTCGACGGTGTCGTGGAGGAGCGACGCGGTCAATGTGGTGGTCTCGGCGCCGAGTTCGGCGAGGATCAGGGTCACCGCGAGGGGGTGCGTGATGTAGGGCTCGCCGCTCTTGCGCATCTGACCGCGGTGGGACGTTTCAGCAAGGACGTACGCCCGGCGCAGGACGGCGAGGTCGGCATCGGGGAAGTGCGCCCGGTGGGCCTCGGCGACATGGCCGATGGCGTCGGGCAGCCCGCCGCGCGAGGCGGGCCCGAACAGTGCGGCACGGCCCAGTCTGCGCAGATCGATGCGGGCGCGGCCGCGTCTGCGGCCCGGATTGTCCACCGGACGGGTCTCCGGGGACGCACCGTTGGGGCTGGCGGCCTCTGCACTCATGGCACCTCCGGCAGTGTCGACCGGCGGTGGACTGGCTGCGACTGGGCGCTCCGGGCCGGTGCTTGATGCTACCGAGCCCACCACGCGGTGCCCGCCCGCTCCCGCCCAGCGTGAAACGGATCACCCATTCGAGCGAAGTCTAGGAGGGGGCCGTTTCCCCGCGGGAAAGGGCGGTCTCCCTGAACAGGCCGTCGATGGTGCCCTCGGCGACGATCACCGCGGGGCCCGTCATCTCGATCCCGCCGTCCGGCAGCTCCGTGATCACCAGACGTCCGCCGGGGAGGTCGACGGTGTACGTGACGGGCTCGCCGGTGAGCGCGGGGTCGGTGCCGTCCCTGCGGGCCGCGGCGACGGCGACGGCGCAGGCGCCCGTACCGCAGGACCTGGTCTCGCCCGAGCCGCGCTCGTGCACCCGCATGGCGACGTGACGTTCGCCCCGGTCCACGACGAACTCGACGTTGACACCGTCCGGGTAGACGGACGCGGGCTCGAACCCCGGTACGGAGAGCAGGGGTCCGGCGTCGTCCAGATCGTCCACGAAGACGACGGCGTGCGGATTGCCCATGTTCACGTTCAGCGCGGGCCAGGCCCGGTCGCCGACCGTGACGGTCACCCCGTCGGCGGGGAGCACGGCCCGGCCCATCGAGACGGTGACGTCCCCGTTCTTCGCGAGGTGGACCCGCTTCACTCCGCCGCGCGTCGCGATGGCCAGGTCCCCTTCGCCCACCAGTTGGGCGCGCTGGAGGTACCGGGCGAAGACGCGGACGCCGTTGCCGCACATCTCGGCGGTGGATCCGTCGCCGTTGCGGTAGTCCATGAACCACTCGGCCTCACCGGCCATCGCCTGGGCCTCCGGGTGCGCGGCGGACCGCACGACGTGCAGCAGGCCGTCGCCGCCGATACCCGCCCGGCGGTCGCAGAGCACGGCGACGGCGGACGCGGACAGGTCGATGACGTTGTCCGGGTCGGGGACGATCACGAAGTCGTTCTCGGTCCCGTGGCCCTTGAGGAAGGCGATCTGCGAGGTGGTCACCCCGCCATCGTACGAGGTGGGCCCGGATCGGGGCGGCCGGGTGCGCTCAGCGCAGCCGGGCCACGCGCCCCACGGCGAGCGCCACGATCACGCAGAAGGCCAGGACGTAGAGGGTGGCCATCCGCCAGTCGGGGCGCGCCCCCGAACCTCTGGCGGGCAGTCCGGGCCAGGTGTAGCCGACGCGGCGGGCGGCCATCATGCCCCAGCCCGCGGCGCAGCAGCTGATCAGCAGCCCGAGCATGGCGACCACCGGGCCGCCGTCACCGAACTCGAAGGCGAGCGGGAACGCGAACATCAGCGATCCGACGGCGGCCAGCACCACGATCGGGGCGAGCTGCCAGATGCGCAGCCGCCGCTGCGGCCTCAGTTCGACCTCGACCTCGGGGGCCGTATCGGAGATGTCCTGGGCGTCGGGTCCGTCGGGGCTGAGCCGCGGGGCCTCATCGGGGTGTCCCGGGGCGTCGGCACGTTCCACGTCGCGTTCGCTGTCGCGAGGGCCGGCCTCCATCGCCACACGCCCTCCCCACTCGGACTCCACTGTCGATCGCAAATCGATGATGGCACGCCCCCCGACCGCGAACTGACGGGCTGAGCGTCCCGATGCCATCACGTGATCAGGCTGTGACCGCCCGTTCGACCAAGGCCAGCGCCCGCCCGGGAAGTTCCGTCCGGTCGGCGGCCGCGCCGCTGAGCCAGTGCACCCGTGGATCACGCCGGAACCATGAATCCTGGCGGCGCGCGAAGCGCTTCGTGGCGCGTACGGTCTCGGCGCGCGCCTCGTCGTCGGTGCACTCCCCCGCGAGCGCCGCGAGCACCTGCTGGTAGCCGAGGGCGCGCGACGCGGTGCGCCCCTCGCGGAGCCCGCGGGCCTCCAGAGCGCGTACCTCGTCCACCAGACCGGAGTCCCACATCCGGTCGACGCGCAGGGCGATACGTTCGTCCAGCTCGGGGCGGGCGACGTCGACGCCGATCTGCACCGTGTCGTAGACCGGGTCGGGGCCCGGCAGATTGGCGGTGAAGGGTTTCCCGGTGATCTCGATGACCTCCAGGGCCCGGACGATCCTGCGGCCGTTGCTGGGCAGGATCGCCACGGCGGCCTCCGGGTCGGCGGCGGCCAGCCGGTCGTGGAGCGCTCCGGGGCCGTGCCGCTCCAGCTCCTCCTCAAGGCGTGCCCGTACGCCGGGGTCGGTGCCGGGGAACTCCAGCGCGTCGATGGCCCCGCGGACGTAGAGCCCGGAGCCCCCCACGAGGACCGGTGTCCGGCCCGCGGCGAGGAGCCGGTCGATCTCCGCGCGGGCGAGCCGCTGGTACTCGGCGACGCTGGCCGCCTCGGTCACGCTCCAGATGTCGAGGAGGTGGTGCGGAACGCCGCCGCGCTCTTCGAGGGTCAGCTTGGCGGTGCCGATGTCCATGCCCCGGTAGAGCTGCATGGAGTCGGCGTTGACCACCTCGCCGTCGAAATGCCGGGCGATGGCGACGCCCAGATCGGACTTTCCGGCCGCGGTGGGACCGACGACGGCGATGACCCGCGCTGCGGGAGCTGCACTTCTCACAGGCTCAGTCTCGCAAACCCGGGGGCCTGTCCCCGAATGAGTTACGTGACGGCCGGGTGCCCGGATTCGTTTCCTCTTCCGAGGTTCCGGCCGGTGGCTTTCGACCGGTGGCCCCGGTCGGCGCAATCAGGCGCTCCGGGCGGCGAGGAATTTCGCTCACACGAGTACGTTATGGAGTGAATATGGGTATTTTTGCAGTGTTTCGCCGGAAGACGAAGGACGTAGTCGTGGAGCCGGCCGTGGAAGCCGGGACCGAAGCTCCGGGCCAGGAGCCGGCCGCGGAACCGGCCGGGGCGCCCGCCGCCGAGCAGGCGCCGGAGAAGCGGGCGGACGAGCCCGTACCGGCAGCGCCCGCGTCCGCGGAGGACACCGCGGCCGGTACCGTCGAGAGTGTGGAGATCCCGCGTCAGCAGTCGGCGGCCGCGGCCGCCGACAATGAAGCCGGCGAGGGCGTTCGCAAGTAGACCGCCCTCCAGAGGGAAGTAGGTAGGCCATGGGATTCCTGGACAATGTGAAAGCCAAGCTCGGACCGGCCAAGGAAAAGGTCTCCGACCTGGCCGAGCAGCACGGCGACAAGATCGGGGAGGGGCTGGACAAGGCCGCTCACACGGTCGACGCCCGGACCAACGGCAAGTACAGCGACAAGATCGAGTCGGGCACCGGCAAGGCCAAGGAGGCCCTGGAGCGGCTCGCGCACAAGGACGACGGCGGTACGTCCAAGCCGCCCACTGCTTCCTGATCCGGCGCAGCAAGACAGGCGGTCGTGGAGCTTTCCGCTCCGCGGCCGCCTGCCCGCCGCGTTCCGGAGCAGGCTGTCCTCAGGACCAGGTGGCGACGTAGTACCCGACCCCGTACGGAGCGTCGTCGTAGAGCAGTTGTCCGCCCGGCTCCATGCCCTCGGCCGCACCCGCGAGTACCTGCCAGGGCGCACGGCCCGCGGCCTGCAGTTCGTACGCCAGGGTGGCGTCCAGCGCCTTCAGCGCGGCCACGTCCGCCGTGCCCAGGGCCCGCGCGGCGGCGGCGTCGAATCCCGCGGCGCGTTCGTCCAGGTAACCAGGTGCCTTCAGGGTGCGGCAGGCGCTGCCGTCGCCCATGACCAGCAGGGCGACCCGTTCGGCGCGGCCGGCCAGTTCCCTTCCGGCCGCCAGGCAGCGCTCGGGCTCAAGCGGCTCACCGACGCCCAGCCCCTCGACCGGTGCGTCGGCCCACTCCGCGCGGCTCAGCAGCCAGGCGGCGACCGACAGGGAGGGCGGGAGTTCCCGTCCGCCACGGGCGTCCGACGTACCCAGCCGGACCCGGAGGTCGACGCCGAAGCCGCTGAACGAGCCGGTGGCGCCCTCGGGGTGTGTGCCCCGGCTCTCGGCACCGGCGGGTCCCACGACGATCAGCAGATCGGGCCGGGCCGCGGCGAGCACCCCTACGGCGTCGAGGCAGGCTGCCCTGGCAGCGTCGAGTTCGGACGCCGCACCCGCGGCCACCTCGGGCACGAGCAGGGGCGGGCAGGGGCACACGGCGGCGGCTACGAGCATGATCCGCAGCCTAGTCCGCCAGGTCGGCGACCGGCCAAGACCCCGGCCCCGATGGCACGGCAACGAGACAGGCCGCCTCCCGGACGGCAGCCCTAGTCGCAGCCACAGCCTCCGGCCACGGCGGGCTCCGGTGCCGGAGCGCCGATGCCAGGCAGCCCGAGCATCACACCGGCCGGCTTGGCCGCCGCCGCGGTGTTGCGCTTCTCCCAGGCGTCCCCCGACCTGGTGCGCCGTACCGCCTTGGCCGGGCCCTCGGCGAGGAGGTGGTGCGGGGCCGCGTAAGTGATCTCCACCGTCACCACATCGCCGGGGCGCACCTCGGTGTCCGGCTTGGTGAAGTGCACCAGCCTGCTGTCGGCCGCGCGCCCGGAGAGCCGGTGCGTCGCGCCGTCCTTGCGGCCCTCGCCCTCGGCGACCATGACGTCCACGGTGCGGCCGACCTGGGTCTTGTTCTCCTCCCAGGAGATCTCCTCCTGGAGCGCCGAGAGCCGCATGTAGCGCTCCTGGACGACCTCCTTGGGGACCTGCCCCTCCATGGTCGCGGCCGGGGTCCCGGGACGCTTGGAGTACTGGAAGGTGAACGCCTGCGCGAAGCGCGCCTCGCGGACCGCGTGCATCGTCTGCTGGAAGTCCTCCTCGGTCTCGCCGGGGAAGCCCACGATGATGTCGGTGGAGATCGCGGCGTGCGGGATGGCGGCCCGCACCTTGTCGATGATCCCGAGGAAACGCTCCTGCCGGTAGGACCTGCGCATCGCCTTGAGGACGGTGTCCGAACCGGACTGCATCGGCATGTGGAGCTGGGGCATCACGTTCGGCGTCTCGGCCATCGCCGCGATCACGTCGTCCGTGAAGTCACGGGGGTGCGGCGAGGTGAAGCGGACCCGCTCCAGCCCCTCGATCTTCCCGCAGGCCCTCAGCAGCTTGGAGAACGCCTCGCGGTCGCCGATGTCCGAGCCGTACGCGTTGACGTTCTGGCCGAGCAGCGTGATCTCCGAGACGCCCTCGTCCACCAGCGCCTCGATCTCGGCGAGGATGTCGCCGGGCCTGCGGTCCTTCTCCTTGCCGCGCAGCGCCGGGACGATGCAGAAGGTGCAGGTGTTGTTGCAGCCCACGGAGATCGAGACCCACGCGGCGTACGCGCTCTCGCGGCGGGTCGGCAGCGTCGAGGGGAACGCCTCGAGCGACTCGGCGATCTCGACCTGGGCCTCGCCCTCGATCCGGGAGCGCTCGAGCAGCACCGGGAGCTTGCCGATGTTGTGCGTGCCGAAGACGACATCGACCCACGGCGCGCGCCGGACGATGGTGTCCCTGTCCTTCTGGGCCAGGCAGCCGCCGACGGCGATCTGCATACCGGGGCGCCTGGTCTTCATCGGGGCGAGCCTGCCGAGGTTGCCGTACAGCTTGTTGTCGGCGTTCTCGCGCACCGCGCAGGTGTTGAAGACGACGACATCGGCATCACCGTCGGCGCCCTCCGGCGCGCGGACATATCCGGCGTCCTCCAGAAGCCCCGACAGCCGTTCACTGTCGTGGACGTTCATCTGGCAGCCGTAGGTGCGGATCTCGTAACTTCGGTTCAGGGCGTCCTGCGCGGTCATGTCACCAGGGTAGGCGGTGCCGGGCGGGTGTCGGGCCCCGGCCGGACGAGGGGCCGGCCCGCCGGGGTTCCGTCCGGCGCTTCGGCGGTCCGGCTAGTCCCCGCCGGCGCTGTCGTCCACCTCGTACTGCAGGCGCTCGGAGACCTCGACCACTCCGTCCACACCGCGGCACAGCCGTACCGCGGCCGGAATCACGCTCCGCCGCTCGACCAGGCCGCTGAGCATGACATGTCCGTCGCTGACGTCCACCGTGATCGCGGAGGGTGAGAGGCCCAGGGTCCGGGTCAGGACGCCTTCCAGCACCTCCTCCTGGATGGCGCGGTCGCGGCGGAGGAAGACCTGGAGGAGATCACTGCGGCTGATCACGCCCGCCAGCCGCCCGGTGTCGTCGACGACCGGCAGCCGTTTGACGCTCCTGGCCTGCATCAGCCAGCCGGCCTCGACGATCGTCCAGTCCGGGTACGCGACCACCGCCGGGCTGGTCATCAGCCCTTCCGCGGTGGTCGCCTCGGTCTTGGAGTGCTGGTCGGGCTCCTGCCGGAGGGCGGGCAGCAGCGCGGTCAGGCCCAGCTGCTTGCGGAGCAGATCGGCCTCGGAGACCACGCCCACCGGCCGGTCGTCCTCGTCCACGACGGGAACGGCCGAAATACGGTGCTCGGTGAGCAGCCGGGCGATCTCCTTGAGGAACGTCCCCCGCTGCACCCGTACGACATTGGTCGACATCATCTGTCCGACAGTTCGGCTCGACGTCACTGCAGCCTCCGGGGCACGGTCCAGCGGCAATCGGCTGCCGGCTGGTGATCAAGGACCAATAGTGACAGCCATGAACCGGACTCAATAATTCCGGACCGGCCGGGCCGGCGGCGCGGCAGGCGTCCCGCCCGCCCGCTGTCCCGCTCCCCTGTTCGCCGGGGGCCTGAACTGGCAGGATCGCGCGCATGCCCAAGGCCCTGTCCCGCATCAGCCGCCGTCGCGCCCTCCAGGGCACGGCGGCCGTCGTGGTGGTCGCCGGGCTGCTGATGTGGTGGCTGCTGCCCATCGGCCCGCCGTCGCCGCGCGGGACCGTGACCTTCAGTACGGGGGTGCGGACCGGTGTCTACCAGCTCTACGGGAAGCTGCTCAGCCCCACGCTCGCGCACGACCTGCCCGGAGTGGACATCCGTCTCCAGCCCAGCGAGGGCTCCCAGCAGAACCTCGCCAGGGTGGCGACGGGCCAGGCCGACTTCACCATCGCGACCGCCGACGCGATCGCGAAGTACATCGAGGACGGCAAGCCCGGCGCCGACCGGCTGCGCGGCTGCGCGCGGCTGTACGACGACTATGTGCAGCTCGCCGTCGACGACAGCTCCACGGTCAGGCGCGCGGCGGACCTGCGGCACAAGCGGGTCGCGGTGGGCCAGCCCGGCTCCGGTGTGCGGCTGATAGCCGACCGGGCGCTGCGGGCCGCCGGGCTCGATCCGGTCAAGGACATCACGGCCGTACCCGCGGGGATCGACACCAGCCCGGAGCTGCTTGCGGCGGGCAGGATCGACGCGTTCTTCTGGTCGGGGGGCCTGCCGACCGACGCCGTACGCGATCTGGCCGCGCGCCATCCGATCCGGCTGGTCCCGCTGGACGATCTCGTGACCCGGCTGCACGCGGCGGGCGGCACCACCCGCTACTACCGCTCGGCCGTCATGCCGGCCGACGCCTACCGCCAGGCCCGTAACGGCGCCCCGGTACCCACCATCGCGGTTGCGAACGTTCTGGTCACCACCGACCGCGAGGACCCTGAGCTGACCGAGGGCTTCACCCGCAGTGTGATCCGCAGCCGCGACCGCATCGGCATGCAGGTGCACGCCGCGCAGCTGGTCGACGTACGGACCGCGATCTACACGGACCCGCTGAAGCTGGACGAGGGCGCCCGGAGCTACTACCGGTCGGTCAAGCCCTGAGCGAGCAGCCGGCCGAGCCTGGGCGAGCGGTAGGTCGAGCCTGAGCGTGCGGTCGGTCGGCCGGTCGAGCTTGACCGTGCGGTCAGCTGTCCGGCGCGGTGCGCGGCACCGTCACGGTCACCCGGAGCCCGTGCGGTTCGTTCTGCTCGTACGCGATCGTGCCGCGGCCCGCCGTCAGCAGGGCGCGCGAGATGGAGAGGCCGAGGCCCGAGCCCTTGATGTTCTGGTGGCGGCCGCTGCGCCAGAACCGGTCGCCGATCCGGGCCAGTTCGTCCTGGCTGAGGCCCGGTCCGCCGTCGGCGACCGTGATCCGGGACGAGGAGCCGTCGGAAGCGGTCTCGACCCGCACCTCCTCGCCCGCCGGGGTGAACTTCAGCGCGTTGTCGATCACCGCGTCCAGGGCGCTGGAGAGCGCGACGGGGTCGGCCCAGGCGGTGACCGCCGCGGCGCCCCCCTCGGTGAGCCGGACACCCTTGGCCTCCGCGACCGGGCTCCAGGCCGCGACCCGCTCGGCCGCCAGCTCGGCGATGTCGGTGAGCCGCAGCTCCGCCGCGGTGTGCTCGGCCAGCGCCAGATCCAGGAGGTCGTCGAGCACCTGGCCCAGGCGCTTGCCCTCGGTGCGTACGGAGGCGATCTCCTCGTTGCCCTCCGGGAGTTCGAAGGCGAGCAGCTCGATCCGCAGCAGCAGCGCCGCGAGCGGGTTGCGCAGCTGGTGCGAGGCGTCGGCCACGAAGGCCCGCTGCTGCTCCAGCACGTCCTCGACGTTGTCGGCCATCTCGTTGAACGACCGGGCAAGACGGCGCAGTTCGGGCGGGCCGCTGCCGGAGGCGACGCGTGAGTTCATCAGCCCGGTCGCGATGCCGTGGGTGGCGGCGTCCAGGGTCCGTACCGGAAGGAGCACCCAGCCGGTGAGCCGGAAGGCGGCGCCCACGGCGAGCAGCATCGCCCCCGCCTCGCCCGCGCCGATGAGCAGCCAGCCGCGGACGGTGCGTGAACGCATCTGGCCGGTGGGCGAGTCGGTGACCACCACCGCGATCACATCGCCGTTCCTGACGACGGGCGAGGCGACGATCAGCCGCCCCCGCTGCCAGGGCCAGATCTGCGCCGGGTCCCGGCTGCGCCGTCCGGCGAGCGCGTCCTCGAAGGCGGTCCGCCCCTCGCCGCTGACCGGGACCTGCCAGGACCGCGGGGCCGCTGCCATGGCGACGCGGTCGCGGTAGAAGACGCCGGCCCGGATGCCGTACACCGTCTGGTAGCGGTCGAGTTCCTCCTGGAGGGTGTCGTGCCGCTCCTGTTCGCTGGCCGGTATCTCGGTGACGAACTGGGCCTCCTCGGCCATCCGCGCGGTGTCGTCGATCCGGTCGACGACCACCTTCTGCTGTGCGGCGGCCGCCACGCTCAGCGCGAGCGGGAAGCCGAGCGCGAGCAGCACCCCGGCCATGAGGACGATGAGCAGCGGAAGCAGTCGTGCGCGCACGGGCCCGACGCGCCTCAGGCCGGGACGACGAGGCGGTAGCCGACGCCGCGCACGGTCTCGATCAGGGCGGGCAGCTGCAGTTTGGAGCGCAGCGAGGCGACGTGCACCTCCAGGGTGCGGCCGGTCCCCTCCCAGCTGGTCTGCCAGACCTCGCTGATGATCTGCTCCCGGCGGAAGACGACGCCGGGGCGCTGGGCGAGCAGCGCCAGCAGGTCGAACTCCTTGCGGGTCAGCTGTATCTCGCCGCCGTCCACGCTGACGCGCCGGGTGGGCAGCTGGATCTCGATGGGGCCGACCCGGAGTGCGGCCGCCGGGAGCGGCCCGGTGTCGTCGCCCGCGCTCTTGCGCCGGCTGACGGCGTGGATGCGGGCGAGCAGTTCGCCCGTGTCGTAGGGCTTGACGACGTAGTCGTCGGCGCCGAGGTTGAGGCCGTGGATACGGGACCGCACATCGGCCCGGGCGGTCACCATGATCACCGGGGTGTCGGTGCGCTTGCGGATCTTCCCGCAGACCTCGTAGCCGTCCAGGTCGGGCAGGCCGAGGTCCAGCAGGATGACGCCGAAGGGCTCCTGCTCGTCCGGCAGCAGGGACCGCAGCGCCTCCTCGCCGTTGCGGGCGTGCACGACTTTGAAGCCGTGCCTGGCCAGTACGGCGGACAGGGCGGCGGCCACGTGGTTGTCGTCCTCGACGAGCAGCAGTCTCATGGGCCCCTCTCGTTATCGGTACGTCTGATGATCCGGATCCGGTTCCGTGCCCCGGCAGGATCCAGCCGTATCCAGGCATCCACGCCGATGGCCGCCGCACCAGTCAAGAGGGTTCCGGATTCCGGCGGTTTCCGTTACGCACCCGGTACTCCGGATCGCGGCGACCTTCACCAGGAGTGTCCGGCCCGTGCCCACGTGCAACCAGATCGTGATGCTCAATTTCCGCTCAGATGTAATGACGCTGGTAGGAGCGCCTCATTACTGTCCTTCCAACCAAGACCGCACTTGCGGTCGAGGAGGACGGAGCGAACAGCCGATGAGCGGAGTGCCAGTGACCGAGTCCGCCGAATCAGCCGAAGACCCCCTGCCGGTAGCGGACGATCTGGTCGTACTGAGCAACGTCAACAAGCACTTCGGCGCGCTGCATGTGCTCCAGGACATCGACCTGACCATCGCGCGCGGCGAGGTCGTGGTCGTCATCGGGCCCTCGGGGTCCGGTAAGTCCACGCTGTGCCGCACCATCAACCGTCTGGAGACAGTCGACTCCGGCGCGATAACGATCGACGGCAAGCCCCTCCCCGCCGAGGGACGGGAGCTGGCCAGGCTGCGTGCCGATGTCGGCATGGTCTTCCAGTCGTTCAACCTCTTCGCGCACAAGACTGTTCTGCAGAACGTGGTGCTCGGCCAGACCAAGGTGCGCAAGACCGAGAAGAAGGCCGCCGAGGACAAGGCGCGTGCGCTGCTGGACCGGGTGGGTGTCGGTGCCCAGGCCGACAAGTTCCCCGCGCAGCTCTCCGGCGGCCAGCAGCAGCGTGTCGCGATCGCCAGGGCGCTGGCGATGGACCCGAAGGTCATGCTCTTCGACGAGCCGACCTCCGCGCTCGACCCCGAGATGATCAATGAGGTCCTCGAGGTCATGCAGCAGCTGGCCCGTGACGGCATGACGATGATCGTCGTCACCCACGAGATGGGATTCGCGCGCTCCGCGGCCAACCGGGTCGTCTTCATGGCCGACGGGAAGATCGTCGAAGAGGCCGTCCCGGAGCAGTTCTTCAGCAACCCCCGCAGTGACCGCGCCAAGGACTTCCTGTCGAAGATCCTTCACCACTGATGAGACAGACGTCCAACGGGCGCCGAAACAGAGGATGTTCAGCATGAAGTTCCGTAAGTCCGCCGCCTTCGCGACGATCGCCGTGCTCGCTCTGACCGGTACCGCCTGCGGCGGCAAGTCGGGCTCGGCCGGCGACAACGGCGCGGCGAAGCCCGGCGCCGCCGACGCCCCCAAGCTCCCCACGTACACGGTCGCCAAGAACGTCTCCCTCGACTCCCCCACGTTCAAGAAGGCCAAGAAGCGCGGCAAGCTGGTGATCGGCGCGAAGGCCGACCAGCCGTACCTCGGCTTCGAGGACCAGTCGACCAAGGAGCGCTCCGGCTTCGACGTCGAGATCGCCCGGATGATCGCCGCGGACCTGGGCTTCTCGAAGGACCAGATCGAGTGGAAGACCGTGGACTCCGGTATCCGTGAGACCGCCATCGCCAAGGGCCAGGTCGACTACTTCGTCGGTACGTACACGATCAACGACGAGCGCAAGAAGCTCGTCGGATTCGCCGGGCCCTACTACAAGGCGGGTGCCTCGCTGCTCGTCCGCAAGGACGAGAAGGCCATCACGGGTCCGGAGACCCTGAAGGGCAAGAAGGTCTGCTCGATCAAGGGCTCCACCCCGCTCGCGGAGATCGAGAAGCCGAAGTACGGCGCGAAGACCACCGAGCTGGCCAAGTACTCCGACTGCGTGCAGGAGCTGCTGACGAAGCAGGTCGACGCGGTCACCACCGACGACGCGATCCTCAAGGGGTACGCGGCCCAGAACCCGAAGAAGCTCCAGGTGGTCGGCAAGCCGTTCACCGAGGAGCCGTACGGGGTCGGCATGGGCAAGAACGACAAGGCGCTGCGCGACTTCATGGACTCGGCCCTGGAGAAGCACGTCAAGGACGGCACGTACAAGAAGATCTACGACGCCACCCTGGGTCTGTCCGGATCCTCGTACGTCGCGCCGCCGGCCGTCGAGCGCTACTGATCCACCGGGCGCCGCGCGCCGCACCCAGCGGCCCGCCGGTACCGCCTGTCCGTAAGCGCAGAAGCGCCCCGTACCCCGGTACGGGGCGCCACGCCCCCTGTCTTCCAGCTGCTGCCCGCCGACGCGGAGACCTCATGAACGTACTTTTCGACCACTTTTCGGCGTTCCGCGACGGCTTCATAGGAACCCTGGAGATCACCGTCATCAGCACGGTCATCGCCTGTGTCCTGGGCATCGTCATCGCCGGCTTCCGGGTCTCGCCCGTGCCGCCGCTGCGGTTCTTCGGGACGGCCTGGGTCACGATCCTGCGGAACACCCCTCTGACGCTGCTCTTCCTCGTCGCCACCTTCGTGGTCCCCGAGATCTTCTTCCCGGGGATGAGCCCCTTCCTGCTGGCGTCGCTCGCGCTCGGCTTCTACACCTCGTCGTTCGTCTGCGAAGCCATCAGGTCCGGGATCAGCACGGTCCCGGTGGGCCAGGCCGAAGCGGCCCGCTCGCTCGGTCTCAGCTTCTCCCAGACCCTGCGGATGATCGTGCTGCCGCAGGCGACGCGCACCGTCATCGCCCCGCTGAGCAGCATCATCATCGCGCTCACCAAGAACTCCGCCATCGCCGGTGCCTTCAGCGTCACCGAACTCTTCGGCTGGCAGAAGGCCATGAGCGACCTGGGGTACGGGATCGTCCCCCTCTTCATCTGGGTCGCCATCGGCTACCTGATCATCACCTTCGCGATCAGCGGCATCTTCCGCCTCGTCGAGAGCCGTATGGAGGTCGCCCGATGAGTGCCAGCGTGCTCTACGACGCACCCGGCCCCAAGGCCGTCGTACGCAACCGGATCTACTCGGTCCTCGGCAGTGCGGCCATCGTCGCGCTGATCGTCGTCGCCGTCGTACGTCTCTCCAGCAAGGGGGACCTCGACGGCGGTATGTGGGACATCTTCAACTACAGCGGCATCCGCACGAACATCGCCGACGCCGTCGTCGCCACGCTCAAGGCGTTCGCGCTGGGCGCGGCGGGTTCGCTGGTGCTGGGTGTGGTGCTGGTCGTCGGCCGGCTCTCCGACCACCGTCCGGTGCGGTGGGTGGCGACCGCGTTCATCGAGGTCTTCCGCTCCATTCCGCTGCTGATCACCATCTACGCGATCTGGGTCGGGTTCCTCACCGACTACTCGATGTGGGCGCTGGCTCTGGGCCTCGCCGTCTACAACGGCTGTGTGCAGGCCGAGGTGCTCAGGGCCGGCATCAACTCCGTACCGAAGGGGCAGCGCGAGGCCGCGTACGCCCTGGGGATGCGTAAGTCGCAGGTGGTGGCGACGGTTCTGATGCCGCAGGCCGTCCGTGCGATGCTGCCGACCATCATCAGCCAGCTGGTCGTCACGCTGAAGGACACCTCGCTCGGTTACATCATTCTCTATCCGGAGCTGCTGGCGACCGCACGGCTGATCGCCAGCAACACACCGGTCAACGGGCAGTACCCGTACGTCTCGACGATCGTCGTCATCGGTGCCATCTATCTGGCGATGTGCCTGCTCCTCTCGGCGCTCGCCACCTGGATCGAGAAGCGCGGGCGGCGGGCGAAGACGGGGATCGCCGTAGGGCCCGCGGCCGTACCCCCGGGAGTGTCGGGCGCGTCCGACGCGGTCGGGGGCGGCACGGTCGGGGTCTGACCGGGGGCAGGCCCCGGGACCTGACCGGCGGCGGGCCTCGGGGCTTGACCGGCGGCGGGCCTCGGGGCTTGACCGAGGCCGGGACCTGGGGCTGACCGGCAGCCGGGCCGCAGGGCCTGACCGGCGGCGGCCTCTGGGGCTGACCGGGGGCGGTGGCTGCGCCGCATCCCGCCGTCACTTGACGCAAGCACCCGCAGTGGGTTGCATACGTTCTGTGATCGCGCACCGGGCTCTACCTGTCATCAGCCACTTCTCCGCACGGGTCCGAGGAGCCGCACCGTGGACCCGGTGATCATCGTCGGCGCGGGCCCGGTCGGGCTCGCGCTGGCTCTGGCACTCGCCGCCCGTGATGTCCCCTCCGTGGTGCTCGACGAGGGGAACGGCGAAGAGGCCCCGCGCCCCGCCCGTACCGTCGTACTGCGCCCGGACACCGCCGACTTCCTGGGGCGGATCGGCTGTGCGACGGCCCCGGGCGAGACCGCGCGCTGGACCGCCTGGCGGTCCATCAGGCGGAGCCAGCAGATGCAACGGGTCGTTTTCGACGAGCCGGTCCGGTTCTCCACCGGGCCCGGTACATCTGCCGGCCATGGCCCGGCCGGTGGCATCGGTGGCCCCGGTACGGGCGGTCGGCCGGGCGGGTTTGACGCCCTTTCAGGCACCGCCACCCCATCCGGCTCAGTGGGCCCGCACAGGATTCACGGGACTGATGAGACCGGCGAGAACAATGGCTCCGACGGGACCAGGGGCCCCGCAGGGCCCAACGGGTCGGAGCCGGCCGATGAGTTCCAGGGGTACAAGGAGTACGAAGGGTACGGGGAGCACGAAGGGTACGAGGGGTCCAAGGAGTACGACAGCTTCGACGGCCCCGGACATGGCCCGGGCGAGCCGTCACCGTTCCATCTGCCCCAGCACACGCTGACCCGCGGACTGCGGGCCGCGGTGGCGAAGCGGGAACAGGTCAAGCTGGTCACCGGCAGCCGGGTGGACACCGTCGAACAGGACGGCGGCGGCGTGATCGTGCACACGGTGGGCCCCCAGGGCACCTGGTGGCGCGGCAGCCACCTGGTCGGCTGCGACGGCGCACGGTCCACCGTCCGCAAACTGCTCGGTATCCGCTTCCCCGGCCGTACCGCGGTGGAGCGGCACGCGGTGGCCGCCCTGCGTACCGAACTCCCCTGGCCCGGTGAGGCGTTGCTGCACCGGCTGCCGCCCTGGCGTACCGGCGGTGAGGAGGTGACGGCCCGTCCGCTGCCGGACGACGTCTGGCGGATCGACTGGCTGCTGCCGCCGCGCGCCGAACTGGTCACCCCCGAGGCGCTGGTGGCGCGGGTCCGCGCCGCGCTGGCCGGCTGGTGCGGCGGCGAGACGCCCCCGTACGAGCTGATCGACACCGGCGTCTACACCCTGCACCACCGGCTCGCCAGGCGCTGGCGGGTGGGGCGTACCTTCCTGGCCGGCGACGCGGCGCATCTGCTGGGCGCGCTCGGGACCCAGGAACTGGACGAGGGGCTGCGGGACGCCGACAACCTCGCCTGGAAGCTGGCACAGACCTGGCACCACGGGGCGTCCGAGCTGCTGCTCGACAGCTATCAGGCGGAGCGCCGGACGGCCGTCGCCGCCCGGCTGCGCGCCGCTGACCAGTCACTGCCGATACTGCGCGGCGGCGGTGGACTGCGGGCCTATCTGCCGGGCAGGGCACGCGGGCACGACGCCCTGCTCGCGGACGGCCATCTGGGCGGCGGTGCGCTGGGCGCGCCCCCGGTGTACGCCCACTCACCCCTGGCGCCCCCGCGCACCCCCTCACAGACCGCGGTGGGCACCCGGGTCGGCGCGCCGGTAGTCGATGTACGGGTCACGGCGCCGGACGGTACGGCCGTGCGGCTGCGCGAACGGCTCGGGGGCGGGCAACTGCTGGTCGTGCTGATCGCGCCGGGTACGGGGGTGTGGGACCGGCGGCACTGGGTGAAGGCGGGCGTCATGCCGAGGCTGGCCGCCGCGGTGAGCGCGCTGCCGGTCAAGGCCGAACTCCTGGTGGCCGAGACCTATCCGGGCGCCTCGGCGCACACGGTGCTGCTGGTGCGTCCGGACGGACATCTGGTGGCGGCCTTCAACGGGGTGCGCCCCGCCGAACTCTACGAAGCGGCCGACGCCGCACGGGGCGGGGCGGCGACGACGGTCCGGGAGGAGAGCACCGCGGACGTCAATTGACCGTCGTGGGCGCACATGGTGTACTGCGGAGCGTGACCGACACCGATGTGCGCCTGTGGCGGAGGGTCCATATGGACCTCGTCCGCTATGCGGGCTGCACGTGTCGTCCGTCCAGCTGATTCGCCCTTTCCCTTCGCGCCTGCGCCGCCCCGTGCTGTTCCGGGGTGCCGCGCCGCGCGTACCCGCGAACCATTCCGGACGGTCATCATGTCTCTCTCCGCACCCCTGTCCGCCGCTGCGCCCGCGCGCCCGGCGGCGCCCACCGCGAGCCGGCTCCTCGACTTCGTCACCCGGACCGCCGCAGACTCCGAACTCATCCGCTCACTCCCGCTCGACCCCGAGGGCCGCACCTGGATCCGGCTGGACGGTCCGGGCGGGAGCGAGGCATGGCTGATCGGCTGGCCACCCGGCACCGGCACCGGCTGGCACGACCACGGCGGCTCCCGGGGCGCGTTCGCCACGGCGGCGGGTGTGCTCAAGGAGGACTCCCTGGCCGCGCGGCTGCCCACCGAAGGGTGGAAGACCCTCGAACTCGCCGACGGGGTCGACCGCACCCGGCAGCTGACGCCGGGCGACGGGCGGGCCTTCGGCGCCCACCACGTCCACCAGGTGCTCAACGAGTCGGCCGCCGAGCACGCGGTCTCGGTGCATGCCTACTATCCGCCGCTGCCGCTGATGCGCCGCTACAGCCGCAGCGGCCCCCTCCTCCGCCTGGAACAGGTCGAGCGTCCCGGGGAGTGGGAATGAGCAACCCCGTGCCCGAACCGCTGCCCACACCCACGTCCGAAATCCCCGTGCCCGAACCGCTCCGCGTGCCCGAACCGCTGCCTGTGCCCGAACCGCTCTCCGTGGACGAGCTGCTGGAGAGAGTCCGGTCGGGGCTCGACCGGATCGGCCCCCGGGAGGCTTTCGACGCCGCGGCCCAGGGGGCACTGCTGGTGGACATCCGGTACGCGGCCCTGCGCAAGCGCGACGGGCTGATCCCCGGGGCACTGGTGGTCGAGCGCAACGAGCTGGAGTGGCGGCTCGATCCCCAGGGCAGCCACCGTGCGCCGGAGGCGACCGGCCACGATCTGCGGACCGTGGTGATCTGCAACGAGGGATACGCGTCGTCCCTCGCCGCAGCGTCACTGCGGCAGCTTGGCCTGTACCGGGCGACCGACCTCATCGGCGGCTTCCAGGCATGGCGCGCCGCAGGACTCCCGGTCGACAGACCCTGAGCTGCCATCTGCCATCTGCCGCATGCCACCGGGCGCGTGCCGCATACCACCAGTCACCAGTCACACGGCTACCCGGCTGCTGGCACCGGTCCGCGTGCCACCCGCCATCCAGCTACCCGGCTATCGGGGCCGATGGCCACCGGTCCGCGTGCCGGGCGGCGATCGGCGCCCGGCACCATCGCCGGTGGCGCCCTGGCTACCCGTCGTCCTGGAACCCCCCGTGTTCCAGGTCCGCCAGGTCCTCGCCCTCTGTCTCCAGCGCCCGCCGCACCACCCGCAGGGCCATGCCCTCCGGGTATCCCTTGCGGGCGAGCATGCCCGCGAGACGGCGCAGCCGTTTGTCACGTTCCAGTCCCCGGGTCGAACGGAGCCTGCGGGTGACCAGCTCCCTGGCGGTCTCCTCCTCCTGCTCGGAGTCCAGCTGTCCGACGGCGTCCTCGATGAGCGCGGAGTCCACGCCCTTCGTACGGAGCTCCCGGGCGAGCGCCCGCTTGGCGAGCCCCCGCCCATGGTGGCGGGATTCCACCCAGGCGTCCGCGAAAGCCGCGTCGTTGATGAGCCCGACCTCTTCGAAGCGGGACAGCACCTCCTCGGACACGTCGTCGGGGATGTCCCGCTTCTGCAGTGCTTCGGCCAGTTGCTTACGGGTGCGGGCGGTCCCGGTGAGCAGGCGCAGACAGATGGCCCTCGCCTGCTCCGCCGGGTCCTGAGGCTTCCGCGGTCCCTGGTCCTGGGACCGCGTCTGCTGGGACCGCCCCTGCCGGGACCGCTGGCGCCGCGGTCCCGCTCCCCCGTCCCAGGCTCCGTCCCCGGCTCCGTCCGTGTCCCTGTACTCGCCCCCGCAGCCGGTGTCTCCCTGTCCGTCCCCTCCCCCGGAGTCCCTGGCCTCCGGCCATTCGGTTCTCCGGACCACGGGTCAGCTCTTGGCCGCGGCGGTCTTGGCCGCCTTGGCCTTGCCTCCGGCCGCCGGAGCGGGAACCGTCTTCGCTGCCTCGTCGGCCACAACGGCGCCTGCGGCGTCCGCCGCCGGCTCGGCTCCCAGTTCGGCCTCCCGCCGGACACCGATGCCCAGCTTCTCCAGGATCTTCTTCTCGATCTCGTTGGCGAGATCGGGGTTGTCCTTCAGGAAGTTCCGCGCGTTCTCCTTGCCCTGTCCCAGCTGGTCGCCCTCGTACGTGTACCAGGCGCCCGCCTTGCGTACGAAGCCGTTCTCCACGCCCATGTCGATCAGACCGCCCTCGCGGCTGATGCCCTGGCCGTAGAGGATGTCGAACTCGGCCTGCTTGAAGGGCGGCGAAACCTTGTTCTTGACGACCTTCACGCGGGTGCGGTTGCCGACCGCGTCGGTGCCGTCCTTCAGGGTCTCGATCCGGCGGATGTCGAGCCGGACCGAGGCGTAGAACTTCAGCGCCCGGCCACCTGTGGTGGTCTCCGGAGAGCCGAACATGACGCCGATCTTCTCGCGGAGCTGGTTGATGAAGATCGCGGTGGTCTTGGACTGGTTCATCGCGCCGGTGATCTTGCGGAGCGCCTGGCTCATCAGCCGGGCCTGCAGACCCACGTGCGAGTCGCCCATCTCGCCCTCGATCTCCGCACGCGGCACCAGGGCCGCGACGGAGTCGATGACGACCAGGTCGAGCGCGCCGGAACGGATCAGCATGTCGACGATTTCCAGCGCCTGCTCGCCGTTGTCCGGCTGGGACAGGATGAGGTTGTCGATGTCGACGCCGAGCTTCCTCGCGTACTCGGGGTCCAGCGCGTGCTCCGCGTCGATGAAGGCCACCTGGCCGCCGAGCCGCTGTGCGTTCGCCACCGCGTGCAGCGTCAGCGTCGTCTTGCCGGAGGACTCCGGACCGTACACCTCGACCACCCGGCCGCGCGGCAGTCCGCCGACGCCGAGCGCGACATCGAGCGCGGTCGACCCGGTGGGGATGACCTCGATGGGTTCGTTGGGCCGCTCGCCCAGGCGCATCACAGCGCCCTTGCCGAATTGCCGTTCAATCTGGGCGAGAGCGGCGTCCAGCGCCTTCTCGCGGTCGTTGCCTGCTGCCATGGGTTCCACCCGATTTGCTTGAGTCGATCGCTTCACGTCAATGACGCTAACCCCTGCCACTGACAATGGGCTCCGAAGCCCGTCCCGCCTGTGGACAACTCGGTGGACAACGCAGTCGACAACTCGTCCGAGTACCGGGCCAGAACCCCATAAGAACGGCTGTTCGATTTTGCTGTCAAGCGCACCACGCGGGTGTCCGGCCCGTGTCCGGCGCCGAGTCCGGCCCGCGTCCGGCGCGTCTTCGGGGCCGGCCGTGGTTCAGCGGCCGTGTCAGCCGGCTGTGTCCTCGTCGCTGTCCCCCGGCCGCGGGATCCGTCCCCGGAGCAGGGAGCTCCTGATCCTCGCGGGCACCGCGGCCGGGTCCCGGAGCCCGCGTGCGTTCCCCGTTCCGCGCCTGCCGTGGACGCGCGGGTCGTCCGTCACGTCGTACCGCTTCACATAGGCCCCCAGGAACGCCTGGAGGGTCGCCACCGCCGGGATCGCGATCAGCGCACCGACCGCCCCCAGCAGCGCGGTACCCGCGATAACCGAACCGAAGGCCACCGCGGGGTGGATGTCGACGGCCTTGGCCGTGAGCTTCGGCTGGAGTCCGTAGTTCTCGAACTGCTGGTAGATCACCACGAAGACCAGCACCCACAGCGCGTACCAGGGGTTCACCGTGAAGGCGAGCAGCATGGGCAGGGCGCCCGCCAGGTAGGTGCCGATGGTCGGGATGAACTGGGAGACCAGGCCGACCCACACCGCGAGCGCGGGGGCGTACGGCACGTTCAGCGCGACCAGCAGGATGTAGTGCGCGACTCCGGAGATCAGCGCCATCACACCGCGCGAGTAGAGGTAGCCGCCGGTCTTGTCGACCGCGATCTCCCAGGCCCGCAGCACCTCGGTCTGCTTCGACGGCGGGAGTACGGAGCACAGCGCGCGCCGCAGGCGTGGCCCGTCGGCCGCGAAGTAGAAGGCGAACAGGAAGATCGTCAACAGCCGGAAGAGGCCGCCCAGCACGGTGGTCGACACGTCGAGCACACCGCTCGCGCTGTTCTGGACGTACTTCTGCAGCCAGTCCGAGTGCAGCACGCTGTCCTGTACCTGCACCCGGGACAGCTCGCTGTGGAAGGTGTGGTTGGTCCAGTTGATCACCAGGTCCAGGTACTTGGGGAACTCCTCGACCATGTCGGCGATCTGTCCGGCCAGCATCGAGCCGAGCAGGAAGACGAATCCGGCGGCCGCGAGCGCCACCCCGAAGAAGACCAGGAAGGTGGCGAGACCACGGCGCATGCCACGCGCCGCCATGCGCCCCACCGCGGGCTCGACCGCCAGAGCCAGGAAGAACGCGATGAGGATATTCGTCAGCAAGCCGATGAGCTGGTAGAACGCCCAGCTGCCCAGCTGGAAGCAGGCCACGAGAGCGAGGGCGAGCACCATCGCCTTCGGCAACCAGCGGGGCATCGCCGCCCGGCCCCTTCCGGCCGCGGGCCCGCCGGGCTCGGCGGCTGGAGAGGGCGGGACGGCGCCGGGGGCCCGGTCCGCGGTCGTCCGGTCGCCGGTCGTCCGGTCCGTGGCGGTCTCGTCCGGGGTCATCTGGTCCTCGGCAGTCTCATCGGTCAGGTCGGTCATCGGTCAGTCGGCCGTCAGTCATCAGTCAGGTCGCCGTCAGGTCGGTTCATCGGTCGGGCCGGTCATGGGCCGGGGCTGTCATGACCCGGTCCACCATGCCCCGGTCCGCCACGGCCCGGCCTGTCATGTTCGGGTCCGGGGCCGTCACAGCCGGTCGCACAGGCAGCAGGTGGCACCGCGGCACGGGCCGCACGTGGCACAGCCTGTAGGTGGCACACGCGGCCGGTCGCACCCGCCCAGTCTCGCGCACCCGTGTGACGGGCGGCCGCACGCCCCCTGGCCCCCTGGCGCTCAGCGCCGGTCCTCGGGGATGCCCGCCGCCTCGCAGACACCCCGCCAGACGTCCTTCGTCTCCCAGCCCGCGGCCAGTGCCTCGTGCACCGTACGGCCGCCCAGCTCCGCCATCACATGGTCGCGTGCGAACGAATCGGCGTACCCCTCGCCGAAGTGCTCCGCCATCCGCTCCCAGAAAATCGTCAACCGCATGACTTCAGTATCCAGCCCCTGAGAGTGCAGCCTCGCCCGTCGCCCTTGCCCTGAGCTTTTTCCGCTCTACCTTCGGAGCATGGCTGGAACCGGAGCATCTCCTCTCGAACGCGCCGAGCACTTCATCTGGCTGACGGCCCGGGTGCTGGAACAGCGGAGGTTCGCGTACCACTTCCTCGACGGGCGCGCCGACGCCGTGGAGGCCGCGCTCGCCGCCCACCTCAACGAGGACGGCGGGTACGGTCACGGGCTCGAACCCGATCTGCGCGGGCCGGTGAGCCAGCCCCTGCACACGGCGCACGCGCTGCACGTGCTCGACTCCGTGGGTCGCTGCGGCGGGATGCGGGTGGAGCGGGTGTGCCGGTATCTGACCGAGGTGTCCACCAGGGACGGGGCGCTGCCCGCGGTCCACCCCTCGCAGCGCGGCTATCCGTGCGCGCCGTTCATCCCGGTCGTCGACGACCCGCCGAGCGAGCTGCTGGCCACCGGGCCCGTGGTGGGGGTGCTGCACCGTAACGAGGTCTGGCACGCCTGGCTCTTCCGGGCGACGGACTTCTGCTGGCAGGCGGTCGACGCGCTGGAGCACTCCCACCCGTACGAGATCCAGGCGGCGGTCGCCTTCCTGGACGGTGTCCCCGACCGGTCGCGGGCCGAGGCGGCGGCCGACCGGCTGGGCCGGCAGGTGCGGGAGCAGCGGCTGGCCGTACTGGATCCGGAGGACCGCGCGTCGTATCCGGTCGCGCCGGGGTACGCGCCGGGGGAACAGCATTTTCCGTACGACTACGCGCGGGTACCTGGTTCGCTGGCGCGTGGCTGGTTCACCGACGAGGAGATGGCCCGGTCGCTGGACTTCCTGGCGGACGAGCAGCGCCAGGACGGCGGCTGGCCGGTCAACTGGCTTTCCTGGGCGCCGGGTCCGCAGATGGAGGCGCGGCCCATGGTGACGGTCCAGGCGCTGCTGACCCTGCGGGCCCACGGCCGCGACGTCGCCTGACGCGCGCCCCCCTCCCCCCGTCCCCTCGGCCCTCGGTCCTCGCGCCACTCGCTGGGCGCGCGGCGGAGCGCAGGGCGCGCGTGGACGGGATCCGGTACGCCGGCTCAGCCCAGTGCGCGCATCCCGGCGGTGACCACGACGGCGGCTCCGACGACGACCAGAAAGGGGGCGCGCAGTACCAGTGCGAGCGCCGCTGCCGCGACACCCGCGCCCCGGGCGTCCAGTGTGAGGTGCTGGCCGCTTCCGAATGTCTGCTGAGCGGTGAGGGCCGCCAGCAGGGCGACCGGGAGCAGCGAGGACAGCCGCTTGACGACCGGCCGTTCGAGCGTGCCCGCGGGCACCAGCAGCCCGAGCAGTTTGGCGAGGTAGCAGCCGACGGCCGTCGCCCCGATCGCGATCCAGACGCTCAACGGTCCTGCCCCTTCTCCGGTGTCGCTTTCCCTGACGCCTTTCTCTCGGGTGCCTCTTTCTCTGGTGGCCCCGTCTCCGATGTCTTTCCGTTCTCCGCGCCGCGCGTACCGTCGGCAGCGCGCCCCTTGAGGAACAGCACGGCCGGAGCCGCGAACGCGGCGATCAGTACCGGGACCCCGCCGGGCAGCAGTGGCAGCAGTCCGAGCCCCAGGACGACGGCGAGCCCGGCGACCGCCCGCTCCGTCGCCGTCCGCAGCATGGGGGCCAGGAGCGCGAGGAAGACCGCGGGCCCGGCCGCGTCGAGGCCCCAGGCTGCGGTGTCCCCGAGCGCCTCCGCGCCCAGCGCGCCGAGCAGCGTGGTGAGGTTCCACAGCACGTACAGGGTCAGGCCCGTGACGGTGAACCCGATCCGGGCCGCGCGCCGCGTCGGCTGGGCGAGAGTGACAGCCGTCGTCTCGTCGATCACCCACTGGGCGGCGAAGGGCCGCACCGCGCGCGGCAGGGCCAGCAGCTGGGAGAGCCGCAGCCCGTAGAAGGTGTTGCGGACCCCGAGGAAGAAGGCGCCCGCGGCGGCGGCGAACGGACTGCCGCCCGCCGCCAGCGCGCCGACCAGCGCGAACTGTGAGGCCCCGGTGAACACCAGCAGGCTGAGGGCACAGGTCTGCAGCAGGCTGAGACCGGAGCCCGCCGAGGTCACGCCGAAGGCGAACCCGGAGAGCCCGACCGCGACACCGACGCCCAGCGCGTCCCTGATGACGGCCGAGTCCGGTCTCGGTCCGGGTTCCGGTTCTGCACGGTTGTCCGTGATTGCTGTCTGTTCCCTTGTCACCCGGCTGACGCTACGAGGTACGGCCACGCCCGGTCTTGTACGTTTTTGCGCGCTCGCGCTGGTACGCGCCCGGTGGCACCCCCACGATCCGGGTGAAATGCCGGTTCAGATGCGGCTGGTCGGTGAAGCCGACGGCGGCCGCCGTCTCCGCGGGCGTGGTGCCCGCCTCCAGGAGGTGCATGGCCCGGCGCACCCGCGCGTCGGTGAGCCAGGTGTGCGGCGGCATGCCGTACGCAGCCCGGAAGGCGCGCAGCAGGGCGAAGGGGCTGGTGCCGAGGTCGGCGGCGAGCCGGTCGAGGGACGGTGGCCGCGCCAGCCGCTCCTCCAGCACCGCGCGTGCCCGGGCCGCGTTCCCGGCCCCCGCGGTGCGCGCCGGGCGCTCCGGGAGCCGGCCGCCGTGGGTGCGCAGCAGCCGGGCGACGGCGAGCCGCAGCATGCTGCCGGCGGCCAGCCCGTTGCCCTGCTCGGCCGCCCGGTGCACTCCGACGACGAGCTGTGCGGCCTGTGGATCACCGACGACGGGCGAGGTGAAACCGACCGGGCCTCTCAGGGTGCTGAGGTCGGCGGCGACCTCGGCGATCAGTGCGGCGGACGGGTAGAGCGTGCGGTAGATCCAGCCCTCGGGCACGCCGGCGAATCCGGTGTGCGCGGTGTCCGGGTTGACGAGGGCGAGCTCTCCCACCCCTGCCCTGACCAGCTGGTCGCGGTGGCGGAACGCCTCGACGCCATGGGTGATCGCGGCGATGACGAACGACTCGTGCGTGTGCCGGGGGAAGGACTTGCTGATGTAGCGGGCGTGCAGCAGATCGACGCCCGGCAGCTCGTCGAGCCGCCAGTGCCGTGCCCGCTCCTCGTCACTCGGCGCTGCTGCCGCCCATGGCTCCATGCCTCCATTGTTTCCCCTGGTCCGGGCGGTTGTCAGTGGTGGAGTGCACGATGGGGACATGGTGACGTCAGCGCTCGACTCCTTCTCCCCCGCGACCCGCGGCTGGTTCACGGGGGCCTTCACCGCGCCCACCCCGGCCCAGGACGGTGCGTGGCGGGCGATCGGGGCCGGGTCCGATGTGCTGGTCGTGGCCCCGACCGGCTCGGGCAAGACGCTCGCGGCGTTCTTGGCCGCCCTCGACCAGCTGGCGTCGGCGCCGCCGCCCGCCGATGCCAGGAAGCGCTGCCGGGTCCTCTATGTCTCCCCGCTCAAGGCGCTCGCCGTGGACGTCGAGCGCAATCTCCGCAGCCCGCTCACCGGTATCCGTCAGGAGTCGGTGCGGCTGGGGCTGCCGGAGCCCGATGTGCGGGTCGGTATCCGCTCGGGTGACACCCCCGCCGGGGAGCGGCGCTCGATGGCGCTCCGGCCGCCGGACATCCTGATCACCACCCCCGAGTCGCTGTTCCTGATGCTGACCTCATCGGCGCGTGAGGCGCTGGCGGGCGTCGAGACGGTGATCCTGGACGAGGTCCACGCCGTCGCTGGCACCAAGCGGGGTGCGCATCTCGCGGTGTCCCTGGAGCGGCTGGACGAGCTGTTGCCGCGCCCGGCCCGCCGTATCGGGCTGTCCGCGACGGTCAGGCCGGTGGACGAGATCGCCCGCTATCTCTCACCGCAGCGCAAGGCCGAGATCGTGCAGCCGCCCTCGGGCAAGGAATTCGACCTGTCGGTGGTCGTCCCCGTCGAGGACCTCGGTGAGCTGGGCGGTTCCCCGGCCTCCGACACCGACCCGGACAAGGCGGAGAAGCCGTCCATCTGGCCACACGTCGAGGAACGCATCGCGGACCTGGTCCAGGCGCACCGCTCGACGATCGTCTTCGCCAACTCCCGCCGCCTGGCGGAGCGCCTGTGCAACAGGCTGAACGAGATCGCGTACGAGCGGGCGACCGGCGAGGTCATGCCGGAGGCGCACTCACCCGCCGAGGTGATGGCCGAGTCGGGCGCGGCCAAGGGGGCGCCCGCCCTGCTGGCCCGCGCACACCACGGCTCGGTGTCCAAGGAGCAGCGCGCCCAGGTCGAGGAGGATCTGAAGGCGGGCCGGCTGCCCGCCGTCGTGGCCACATCCAGCCTTGAGCTGGGGATCGACATGGGGGCGGTCGATCTGGTCGTCCAGGTCGAGTCACCGCCTTCGGTGGCCTCCGGCCTCCAGCGGGTGGGGCGCGCGGGACACCAGGTGGGCGCCGTGTCCACGGGTGTGGTCTTCCCCAAGTACCGCGGGGACCTGGTGCAAGCCGCCGTGGTGACCGAGCGGATGCGGACCGGCTCGATCGAGGCGCTGCGGATCCCGTCGAACCCGCTGGATGTGCTGGCCCAGCAGCTGGTCGCCATGGTGGCGCTCGACAGCTGGCAGGCCGACGACCTGCTGGCGGTGGTCCGCCGCGCCGCGCCCTTCGCCGCGCTCCCGGAGTCCGCCTTCACCGCGGTCCTGGACATGCTCGCCGGACGCTATCCGTCGGACGCCTTCGCGGAACTGCGCCCGCGCGTGGTCTGGGACCGGATCGCCGGTACGGTCACGGGCCGCCCCGGGGCGCAGCGCCTCGCCGTCACATCCGGCGGCACCATCCCCGACCGCGGTCTCTTCGGCGTCTTCCTCGCCGGGGCCGACCCCAAGAAGGGCGGGGGGCGGGTCGGTGAGCTGGACGAGGAGATGGTCTACGAGTCCAGGGTGGGCGACGTCTTCACCCTCGGCACCACGTCCTGGCGCATCGAGGACATCACCCGCGACCGGGTGCTGGTCACCCCGGCCCCGGGGGTGCCGGGACGGCTGCCGTTCTGGAAGGGCGACCAGCTGGGCCGCCCGCTCGAACTGGGCCGTGCCGTGGGCGCGTTCCTCCGCGAGGTGGGCGGGCTCGCCCCGGACGACGCGAGACTGCGGCTGCTCGCCGCCGGGCTGGACGCCTGGGCCGCCGACAATGTCCTCTCCTACCTGGACGAGCAGCGCCGGGCCTGCGGCCATGTGCCGGACGACCGGACCATCGTCGTCGAACGGTTCCGTGACGAGCTGGGCGACTGGCGGGTGGTGGTGCACTCCCCGTTCGGCGCGCAGGTGCACGCGCCCTGGGCGCTCGCGCTCGGCGCCAAGCTCTCCGAGCGGTACGGGATGGACGCCCAGGTCATGCACGCCGACGACGGGATCGTGCTGCGGCTCCCCGACGCCGATCTGATGGGCCTCGACCTGCTGGACGCCGATCCGGCCGCCCCTGGCGTCGAGTACGACACCGAACAGGCCCCGCTCGGGGCGGCCGATGTGGCCTTCGACAAGGGTGAGATCAATCAGATCGTCACAGATCAGGTGGGCAGCTCGGCTCTCTTCGCCTCCCGCTTCCGGGAGTGCGCGGCGCGCGCCCTGCTCCTGCCGCGCCGCAGCCCGGGCAAGCGGACACCGCTGTGGCAGCAGCGCCAGCGTGCCTCCCAGCTCCTGCAGGTCGCGAGCGAGTTCGGCTCGTTCCCCATCGTCCTCGAAGCCGTCCGTGAGTGCCTCCAGGACGTGTTCGACGTACCGGGCCTCACCGAGCTGATGGGCGACATCGAGTCGCGCCGCGTGCGGCTCGTCGAAGTCACCACGGCCGAGCCCTCGCCGTTCGCCCGCTCGCTCCTCTTCGGCTATGTCGCCCAGTTCCTGTACGAGGGCGACTCGCCGTTGGCGGAGCGGCGGGCGGCGGCCCTCTCGCTGGACTCCCGGCTCCTCGCCGAGCTGCTGGGCCGGGCCGAACTGCGCGAGTTGCTGGACGCCGACGTGCTGGAAGAGCTGGAGCGCGAGCTCCAGTGGCTGACGGACGACCGGCGGATCAAGGACGCCGAGGGGGTGGCGGACCGGCTGCGGCTGCTGGGCCCGCTGACGGACGCCGAACTGGCCGAGCGCGGGGCTGAGCCGCACTGGGCGCCGGAGCTGGCGGCGTCCCGCCGCGCCATCCGGGTCCGTATCGCGGGCACCGACCACTGGGCGGCGATCGAGGACGCGGGCAGACTGCGAGACGCGCTCGGCACCGCGCTGCCGGTGGGTGTGCCCGAGGCGTTCACCGAGCCGGTCAAGGATCCGCTCGGCGATCTGCTGTCCCGCTTCGCCCGCACGCACGGCCCGTTCACCTCGTCGACGGCAGCGGCACGCTTCGGTCTGGGCAGCGCGGTCACGGACGGCGCGCTGCAGCGGCTCGCCGCCGCGGGCCGGGTCGTCCAGGGCGAGTTCCACCCCTCGGGCATCGGCCAGGAGTGGTGCGACGCCACCGTGCTGCGCAGGCTCCGCCGCCGCTCCCTCGCGGCGCTGCGCGAGGAGCTCGAACCGGTTCCGCCCGAGGCCCTCGCCTCGTTCCTCCCCCAGTGGCAGCATCTCGGCGCCGGCGGCCTGCGCGGCATCGACGGTCTGGCCCGCGCCATCGAGCAGCTCCAGGGGGCACCGGTCCCCGCATCCGCGCTGGAGAGACTGGTCCTGCCCGCGAGGGTGTCCGGCTACACCCCGGCCCTCCTGGACGAACTCACCACCACCGGTGAGGTCGTCTGGGCCGGCGCGGGCGCCCTTCCGGGCAAGGACGGCTGGATCTCCCTCTTCCTGGCGGACAGCGCACCGCTGCTCGTCCCACCGCCGCACCCACTGGAGCTGAGCGCGCTGCACGAGTCCGTGCTCCAGGCCCTCGCCCCGGGCTACGGCCTCTTCTTCCGCCAGCTCAAGGACCACGTCCAGGCCACCACCCACCCGGACTGCACGGATCCCCAACTGGCCGACGCCATCTGGGATCTGGCCTGGTCGGGCCGGCTGACCAACGACACCCTGGCCCCGCTCCGCGCCCTGCTCGGCTCGGGCCGGACGGCGGGCTCCACCGCCCACCGCGCCCGCCGGACGGTCCCGCGCGGGCGGTACGGCTCACTCACCGCGGGGGCGCGCCCCGTCTCCCGGACCGGGCCGCCGACCGTGGCGGGCCGCTGGTCCTTGCTCCCGGCCGCCGAGCCCGACGCGACCCGCCGTGCACACGCCCTGGCCCGTACGCTCCTGGACCGGCACGGCGTCGTCACCCGGGGCGCGGTATCGGCCGAAGGGGTCGAGGGCGGCTTCTCCGCCGTCTACCGGATCCTCTCCGCGTTCGAGGACACCGGGCAGGCACGACGGGGCTATGTCGTGGAGGGCCTGGGCGCGGCCCAGTTCGCGATGGACGGTGCGGTCGACCGGCTGCGTGCTGCCGCCACCGCGCGCGACCGTACGGACGCGGGCACACCGGGCCGCGCGCTGGTGCTGGCCGCGGCGGATCCGGCGAACGCCTATGGGGCGGCGCTGCCTTGGCCGGAATCCCCGGGCGGGGTGGGCCACAAGCCCGGCCGCAAGGCGGGCGCTCTGGTCGTCCTGGTGGACGGCGAGCTGATCCTTTACATGGAGCGCGGTGGCAAGAGCCTGCTGGCCTGGCCCACCGAGCCCGACCACCCGGCGCTGCTGGCCGCCGGAGAGGCGCTCGCCGCGGCGGCGGCTTCGGGGGCGCTCGGCACCGTGACCGTGGAGCGCACCAACGGCACGGCGGCGCTCACATCGGACCTGGGCCGGACCTTGGAGGCAGCCGGTTTCGTGGCCACTCCGAGGGGGTTGCGGCTGAGAGCCTGAACAGGAGATCCGGAACAGCGGGGCGCCGTCGCACCGGGGCGGCAGAGTCATACGGGGGCGGGCCATGCCTACGGGTAGGTCATGCCTGCGGGCGGGTCATGCCGGGGCCATCGAAGTCACACTGCGGCAGGCCGGGTCATGCCGCACCGTGCTCCTGGGCCGTCGCGGTGATGAGTTCGTCGGCGACCCATCGTGCGACGTCCACGGGGTAGGGGGCCGACAGCCCCAGGACGATGTGCTGGAAGCCGGCCGCGGTCGCCCTGCCGATCGACTCCCGGGTCGTACCGGGATCCTCGTAGGAGACCGGCAGCACGAGCGAGCGGGTGATCGAGGCGGGATCGCGCCCGATCTCGGCGCAGTAGCGGTCGAGCAGGGCGCTGCGAGCGGCGGCGTCGTCCACGTCGCCGCCGGGGAAGTTCCACACGTCGGCGTGCTCGGCGACCACTCGGAGCGTCGCTGACGCGCGTCCGCCGATGAGGAGGGGCGGGTGCGGGCGCTGAACGGGTTTGGGGTTGCCGAACGCGCCGGTCAGCCGGATGTGGTCACCGTCGAAGTCGAACGGCTCCGGCTCGGTCCACAGCCGCCGGATGACCGTGCACGCCTCGGCGAGACCGGCGACGGCGTGGGCGGCGTCGTGGAAGGGCAGACCGTGCGCCTCGTACTCGCGCCGGGCCACGGGGTGACCGGGCCGTGAGCCGGCGCCGATTCCGAAGTCGAGCCGCCCGTGGGAGATGACGTCGACGGTCGCCGCGATCTTGGCCAGCATCGCGGGCGGGCGGAAGCGGTTGCTGGTCACCAGCACACCGATGCGCAGCCGCCGGGTCTGCGCGGCCAGGGCCGAGAGCAGCGTCCAGCCTTCGTAGGCCACCCCGTTCGGGTCGCCCCCGATCGGCATGAGGTGATCGAAGAGCCATGCGTGCTCGATCTCGGGGATCGCGTCGGCCTCGCGCCAGACCCGCAGGATGTCGGCGTAGTCGACCTGCGAGGGCGCGGTCATGATCCCGAAACGGGGCTGTGGTGACTGCGGCATGGGACCACTGGTCCTTTCAAGCTCAACACGGTGGCGCCGGACGCGACCAAAAGCGGAACATTGTTCCACTAACGATACGGAACAACGTTCCGCCTGGCAACCCGGAACCCGACAACGCGGCACCCCCACCCGGACCTGCCCCACAAGCCCGGACCTGCCCCAGTACCCGGCCACCCGGGCACCGGACCACCCGGCCGCCGGACCACCGCGCCCGGCAACAAGCCCGCATCATGGAGAGATGCCCGAAGGAGACAGCGTCCACCAGGCCGCCCGGCGGCTGCACACGGCGCTCGCCGGCCACACCCTCACCCGGTTCGACCTGCGCGTCCCCCGGTTCGCGACCGCGGATCTCACCGGGCGCACCGTCCTCGACGTCACCCCGCGCGGCAAACATCTACTGATGCGCACCGAAGGCGGCCTCACCCTGCACAGCCATCTGCGCATGGAAGGCGCCTGGAAGCTCTACGCCCCGGGCGAACGCTGGCGGGGCGGCCCTTCGTACGAGATCCGCGCCGTCATCGGAACCGCCGGACACACCGCCGTCGGCTACCGCCTCCCCGTACTCGAACTCCTGCGGACCGCCGACGAGAGCACGGTCGTGGGCCACCTCGGACCGGACCTCCTGGGTCCGGACTGGGATCCCGGCAAGGCACTCACCAACCTGTTGGCGGAGCCCGGCCGGCCCATCGCCGAAGCCCTTCTCGACCAGCGCAACCTCGCGGGCATCGGCAATGTCTTCGCAGCGGAGATCTGTTTCGTACTGCGCGCCACCCCCTGGCTGCCGGTCGGCGAACTCCCCCGCCCCGAAAGGGCGGTGACCGTCGCCAAGAAGCTGCTGGAGGCCAACCGCGACCGCCCCGTCCGCACCACGACGGGCCGGCCGGACCAGCGCCTGTACGTCTACGGCCGCGCTCCCCGCCCCTGTCTGCGCTGCGGAACGCAGGTACGCCGGGCCTACCGGACCGACAGCAGCGGCAAACACACCCGCACCGGCACCGGCGCCCGTGAACGCCCGACCTACTGGTGCCCCACCTGCCAGACAGGCCCCACCAGCCCCGCCAGCCCCACCAGCCCGACGACACCCACCTAGCCCACCCCAGACCCTCCCGAGCCACACCCTCCCCCCTCCGCCCTTCACCCACCCCACAGTTGACGCCCCGTCAGATTCAGTCGTACGGTCCCGTCATGCCCGTCACGGCGTACGACCTCACCGGCCGCACCGCGTTCATCACCGGCGCCGCGAGCGGCATCGGCCGCGCCTGCGCGGTCCTTCTCGCGGAAGCAGGCGCCACCGTCCACTGCGCGGACCGCGACGAAGCGGGCCTGCGCGCGACCGCCGCCACCATCACCGAAGCGGGCGGCACCGCGCACCTCCACCCCCTGGACGTCTCCGACCGCAGCGCCGTGGAAGCGGCCGTCGAGGGAGTCACCGCGACCTCCGGCCGGCTGGACATCCTGGCGGCCGTCGCGGGGATCATGCACAGCAGTCCGGTCCTGGAGACACGGGACGAGGACCTGGACCGCGTCCTCGCCGTCAACTTCAAGGGCGTGCTGTACGCCTGCCAGGCAGCGGCCCGCAGCATGATCGCGACAGGGACGGCGGGCAGCATCGTCACGATGGCATCCGGCGCCGTGGACACCGGAGGGCCGGGACTGCTCTGCTACGGCGTGACGAAAGCGGCCGTCTTCCAGCTGACGAAGACGCTCGCGACCGAGGTGGGGCCGCACGGGATCCGGGTCAACGCGGTCGCCCCCGGCTGGATCCGTACGCCCATGACCGAGCGGCACAACAACAGCGAGGCCCAGGCACACACCGCCGCCCTGATGTCCCGGATGTCGCCACTGGGCCGGGTGGGCACGCCCGATGAGATCGCACACGCCGTACTGCACCTGGCGTCCGACGCCGCAGCCTTCACGACGGGACAGATCCTGCGCCCTAACGGCGGCGTCGCGATGCCCTGGTGACAAGCCGCACCACGGCCCGGCCCAACGAATCCCCACCCCAACGCCGCTCCCCCGCCCCTCCACGCAGCACCCCACCGGAACGCTCCACAGCCGCCCCACCCCCCGGCACACCACCAGGACGCTCCACAGCCCACCGCCTCCCCCGCACCCCCGCGGAACGCGCACCCGCCCGCCGCCGGGCCCGCGAGCGGCCGGCCGGCAGCGCGACCACATGCACCGGCAACAGACTCAGCCCCCACCCCCCGATCACGACGGTGCCCTCCAGCGGCCCGGACGCGCCGGGCACCAGCACCAGCCGCAGGACGGCCCACCACCACAGACCGCCGAGTATGAGCGCCGGTATCACCGCCGGCATCCACCGCCGCACCATGGCCGCCTCCTCCGGCTGACGCCGGAGCCGCACCCGGAGAGACCGGCCGGGGCATACCGCCCACGGCCCCTCTCCGGCCACGGCGCCGACCGGGTCCCATCACCCGGCGGGAGAGCGCACGAGGTGCCCGCCCGGCGCATATCCGCACCGATATCACGCGTTCGTCGCTTGCCACGCCTTCCCCGCCCCTACGAGACCGCAGGACCGCAGGACCGCAGTCTCGTAGGACCGCAGGACCGGCAGGACCGGCAGGACCGGCAGGACTACGACCCAGCCGCTGTCACGCGTTCTCCGCCTGGTACATCCAGGCGTGCTTCTCCAGAGCCGCGGTGACCGCAATGAGCAGATCCTGGGTGACCGGGTCCGGGACATCGGTGGCCGCGATCCGCTCCCGCATCCGGGTGATGACGGCCCCGAGGGCGGCCACCAGGGTCCGTACGGCGTCGGTGTCGCTGATCCGCCCGTCCGGGACCTCCCGGATCGCGCTCGTCTTGGAGACCGTGGCGGCCCGTCCGTCCGGCGTCACACCGATCGCGGAGGCCCGCTCGGCCACCGTGTCCGTGTACTGACGCGCGGTGTCGACCACCTCGTCGAGCTGCAGATGAACCGACCGGAAGCGCGGTCCGACCACGTTCCAGTGCACCTGCTTGGCGACCAGCGACAGATCGATCAGATCGGCCAGCGCACCCTGGAGGGCATCTCCGACCACTTTCAGATCGGCTTCGGGCAGAGAGCTCTTCACGCCAGACATGCGGGTCCTCCCAGATGTTCGTACGTTTCCACCACCATGGCACAAATATCCGCAAAGGGGACATCCAGGGCAGCCCGAGACGGAAAACGGCTCCGACCGGTCCCTGAGGACCAGCCGGAGCCGGGAAGCACGTACTAGGCCGCTACTACATTCACGGCCTCGGCGGGCGCCTTGATCGTCACCCGCTCGGTAGGAACACCCGTGACCGACGTCACGGAAACGGAATTGAGCATCGAGCGTACCGGCACAGGCACGGGCTCAGTGGACGCTGCCGACTCGGCCAGCTCCGCGAGCGACAGTTCGTCACTCACTTCTCGCATGAGCTCGGACATCCGTACGTCAAGCGCGTCGCAGATCGCGGAGAGCAGCTCGGAGGATGCCTCCTTCTGCCCCCGCTCCACCTCGGACAGATAACCGAGAGAGACTCGGGCGGACGAGGAGACTTCGCGCAGAGTACGGCCCTGGCGCTGGCGCTGCCGACGCAGCACGTCACCCAACAGGCGACGGAGCAGAATCATCGGTGGCTCCCTCCTCGGACCGCGTAGCCGCATCCTTCACGCCCCACCGTACCGCCTTGCGCCGCGGCCGTGCGGGGAGCGATGTCGTGTTCACTCAGGGCTGCAAACATCAATTCCCCCCGTTCTCTTCCGTATCCTGTGTCCGCGCATTCGCACGGAGTTCATCGCAGAGCAGTCCGAGAACGCCCAGCACGCTCTCTCTACGGATTTCCGCCCGGTCCCCGTTCAACCGCAGTGAGGCCATATTCTCTGCCCCGCCCGGCCCGGAAACCGCGACGTACACCGTCCCGACGGGCTGCCCGTCCTGCATGGCGGGACCGGCCACCCCGGTGGTCGCCATCCCCCAGTCCGCGCCCAGCACCCGTCGCACCCCGGCCGCCATCTGCCGGGCGACCCCGGGATCCACCGGCCCGCGCTCCGCCAGCAGAGTCCCGTCGACGCCGAGGACTTCCTGCTTGAGGGCCGTCGCGTACGCCGTGAGGGACCCGCGGAAGACCCGGGAGGCACCTGGGACCGAGGTGAGCTCGGCGGCCAGCAGACCGCCGGTGAGCGACTCGGCGACGGCGAGGGTCTCCCCCCGGTCCGCCAGGAGCTCCAGCACCCGGGCCGCCGAACTCACCGGGCGGCCCGCTCGGCCGCGAGACCCTTACGGCGGGCGGTCACGGCCTGCTGTACGTAGTCGAGGCCGGTCACCACGGTCAGCACCACGGCGACCGCCATCACCCAGAACCGCATGGTGGCCAGCGGGCCGGTCAGCGCCAGGACGTACATCCCGACGGCCGTGCCCTGCGCGAGCGTCTTGATCTTGCCCCCGCGACTGGCCGGAATCACCGCGTGCCTGATCACCCAGAACCGCATCAGGGTGATCCCGAGCTCCCGGAAGAGGATCACGCCCGTCACCCACCAGGGCAGATCACCGAGGTACGAGAGACAGATCAGCGCCGCCCCCATGATCGCCTTGTCGGCGATGGGGTCGGCGATCTTCCCGAAGTCGGTGACCAGGTTGTACGTCCGCGCCAGATGGCCGTCGAAGACATCGGTGATCATCGCGACGGCGAAGGCCGCCCAGGCCCAGGCCCGCCAGACCGGGTCGTAGCCGCCGTCGTGGAGCAGCAGCAGCACGAAGCCGGGTACGAGCACCAGCCGCACCATGGTCAGCAGATTCGCGACGTTCCACAGGCTGGCCTGATTGACCACCGCGGCACCCAGCTTTCCGGCGGGCGCCGGCTTGGCACCGGTACCGCCGCCCGTAGCGGATGCCGGGACTCCGGTCATCTGGCTGCCTCCTCACCAAGACATTCGGCCACCAGGTCGACACCTTCGGTACCGACCACCTTCGCCACGACCATACGGCCGGGGACCAGGCCCTCGCTTGCCGTGAACATCACCTGCCCGTCCGTCTCGGGCGCCTGGTGCGCGGCCCTGCCGACCGCACCGTCCTCGCCGTCCACGGACTCCACGAGGACCGAGAGCGTCTCGCCGAGCCGCTCCTCGGCCCGCTGCGCGGTCAGCTCCTCGGCGAGCCGCGAGATGTGTTCGAGCCGTTCGGCGATGACCTCGGCGTCCAGCTTGTTCTCGTAGCCGACCGCCTCCGTGCCGTCCTCGTCCGAGTAGCCGAAGACCCCGATCGCGTCGAGCCGCGCCCCGGTGAGGAAACGCTCCAGCTCCGCCAGGTCGCTCTCGCTCTCGCCGGGGAAGCCCACGATGAAGTTGGAGCGCGCACCGGCCTGCGGTGCCTTGCCTCGGATCGTGCCGAGCAGTTCGAGGAACCGGTCGGTGTCCCCGAAGCGGCGCATCGCGCGGAGCACACCGGGTGCCGAGTGCTGGAAGGAGAGGTCGAAGTACGGGGCGACCTTCGGGGTCGACGTCAGGACGTCGATCAGCCCGGGCCGCATCTCGGCAGGCTGCAGATAGCTGACCCTGATCCGCTCGATGCCCTCGACATCCGCGAGCTCAGGCAGCAGCGTCTCCAGGAGCCGGATGTCGCCGAGGTCCTTGCCGTACGAGGTGTTGTTCTCGGAGACCAGCATGACCTCCTTGACCCCCTGCCCGGCCAGCCAGCGCGTCTCGCCGAGCACATCGGACGGGCGGCGCGAGATGAAGGAGCCGCGGAAGGACGGGATGGCGCAGAAGGAGCACCGCCGGTCGCAGCCGGAGGCCAGCTTCACGGAGGCCACGGGGCTGTTGCCGAGTCTGCGGCGCAGCGGTGCGCGTGGCCCGGAGACCGGGGCGATCCCCTCCGGCAGGTCGTCGGGCGGGGTGTCCTGCGCGTGGCCGGGAAGTGCCACACCGGGCGCGTCCTGGCGCTCGGCCGGGCTGATCGGCAGCAGCTTGCGGCGGTCGCGCGGGGTGTGCGACGCGTGGATCCCGCCGTTCAGGATGGTCTGGAGGCGGTCGGAGATATCGGCGTAGTCGTCGAATCCGAGGATTCCGTCGGCCTCGGGCAGCGCTTCGGCAAGATCCTTGCCGTACCGCTCGGCCATACAGCCGACGGCGACGACGGCCTGCGTCTTCCCGTGATCCTTCAGATCGTTGGCTTCGAGCAGGGCGTCGACGGAGTCCTTCTTGGCGGCTTCGACGAATCCACAGGTGTTGACGACGGCCACGTCCGCGGCGGCGGCGTCCTCGACGAGGTCCCAGCCGTCCGCTGCCAAGCGGCCTGCGAGCTCCTCCGAGTCCACCTCGTTACGGGCGCAGCCAAGAGTGACAAGGGCGACGGTACGGCGTTCGGGCATGGGCTCAAGACTACTTTGTCCCGGCCCACGCCCGTTCCGCGAGGGTGATCAGCCCGCCTCGGGGTCGCCCTTGGTGTAGGAGAGACGCTCGACCTGGCCGGTCTGGAAGTCGTTGTGGACGTCCTTGCCGTTCACGAACAGCTGGATCGCGCCGGCGTTCCCGAGGATCAGGTCGACCTGCTGGGCGTCCGTGAAGGTCTTGGACTCGCCCTTGGCGAGCACACCGTCGAAGAGCAGCTTGCCGTTGTGCGCCTTCGCGGAGATCCAGCTCTTGTCGTCGACAGCGGACAGCTTCACCGTCACCTTGTCCTTCGGCACAGCGGCGATGGCGCTGTCCGACGCGGCGGGAGAGCTGGGCTTGGGATCGGCCGGCTTGCTGGGCTTCGGGCTGGCGCCCTTCGTGGCGGTCGTGGGGCCTTCGGCGACCTGGTTGCTCTTCTTGTCGCCGCTGCCGCCGGTGAACATGGTGAACCCGACGAAGCCGAGCACGACGACGATCGCGGCGACCATGGCCGCGGTCCAGTTCGGGCGGCGGCGCTCGGGCTTGATGCGTTCCGCCTCGAAGAGCGGAGCGACCGGGGTCGGCTCGGGACGGCCGCCGTGTTCCGCGTCGTACTGGTCGACCAGCGGCGTCGGGTCGACGGCGACGGCGCGCGCCAGCGTACGGATGTGACCGCGGGCGTACACCTGGCCGCCGCAGCGGGAGAAGTCGTCCTGCTCGATCGCGTGCACGATGGGGATGCGCACCCGTGTGGCCGAGCTGACTTCCTCTACCGACAGACCGGCGGCGATCCGGGCCTGATGGAGGGCGTGACCGATCGAAGGCCGGTCGTCTTCGGGGGAGTTGCCGATGGACACGGGGGCGCCTTTCGAGCGTGAGCCACCTGCTGGATGTTCAGTCTAGGGGGGTGGTGAAAGGGTGGGGCAACCTGAGCGCGCACTTTGTACGCCATCAGGTCGGCGAATCACCGGACGACCCGCCGGGCGGGCCGGGAGACAACCCGTCTGCGGGACATCCCCGGCCCTTCTTCTCTGTGTGTCTCCTCAACTTGACGTACGGCCGGAGGAAACGGTTGCCCGCCGATCGGCTACGGCTCGGTCTCGCCGCGGATCACCGCGAGCACGCCGTCCATCTCGTCCGGCTTCACCAGCACGTCGCGGGCCTTGGACCCTTCGCTGGGTCCGACGATGTTCCGCGACTCCATGAGGTCCATCAGCCGGCCCGCCTTCGCGAAGCCGACGCGCAGCTTGCGCTGGAGCATCGATGTCGAGCCGAACTGTGTGGAGACGACCAGTTCGGCGGCCTGGCACAGCAGATCGAGATCGTCGCCGATGTCTCCGTCGATCTCCTTCTTCTTGGCCGTCCCGACCACGACGTCGTCGCGGAAGACGGGCGCCATCTGGTCCTTGCAGTGCTGGACGATCTCACCGACCTCTTCCTCGGTGACGAAGGCGCCCTGCATACGGGTGGGTTTGTTCGCCCCCATCGGGAGGAAGAGTCCGTCGCCCTTGCCGATCAGCTTCTCGGCGCCCGGCTGGTCGAGGATGACCCGGCTGTCGGCGAGCGACGAGGTGGCGAAGGCGAGGCGCGAGGGCACGTTGGCCTTGATCAGACCGGTGACGACGTCGACCGACGGCCGCTGGGTCGCCAGCACCAGGTGGATGCCGGCGGCGCGCGCCAACTGGGTGATCCGGACGATGGAGTCCTCGACGTCACGCGGCGCGACCATCATCAGGTCGGCGAGCTCGTCGACGATGACCAGCAGATACGGGTACGGGGAGAGCTCGCGCTCGCTGCCCTCCGGCGCCTTGGCCTTGCCGCTGCGCACGGCCTGGTTGAAGTCGTCGATGTGCCGGTAGCCGTAGGCCGCGAGGTCGTCGTACCGCAGGTCCATCTCGCGCACGACCCACTGGAGCGCCTCGGCGGCACGCTTGGGGTTGGTGATGATCGGGGTGATGAGGTGCGGGATGCCCTCGTACGCGGTCAGTTCGACGCGCTTCGGGTCGACCAGCACCATCCGTACGTCCTCGGGGGTCGCCCGCACCATCACCGAGGTGATCAGGCAGTTGATGCAGGAGGACTTTCCGGAGCCGGTCGCGCCCGCGACCAGGACGTGCGGCATCTTCGCCAGATTGGCCATCACATAGCCGCCCTCGACGTCCTTGCCGAGCGCCACCAGCATCGGGTGGTCGTCCTCGGCCGCGTCCGCGAGGCGCAGCACGTCACCGAGGTTGACCATCTCTCGGTCGGTGTTCGGGATCTCGATGCCGACGGCGGACTTGCCCGGGATCGGGGAGATGATCCGCACGTCCGGGCTGGCCACCGCGTAGGCGATGTTCTTGGTGAGCGCGGTGATCCGCTCGACCTTCACGGCCGGGCCGAGCTCCACCTCGTAGCGGGTGACGGTCGGGCCGCGGGTGAAGCCGGTGACGGCCGCGTCGACCTTGAACTCCCGGAAGACGTTCGACAGCGAGGCGACGACCGCGTCGTTGGCGGCGCTGCGGGTCTTGCCCGGGCCGCCGCGCACCAGCAGGTCCAGTGAGGGCAGCGAGTAGGTGATGTCGCCGGAGAGCTGGAGCTGTTCGGCGCGGGACGGCAGCGGCTGTGACTCGGGGGGCTTCGGGGACTTCTTCGTCAGGTCGGGTACGCCCGTGCCCGCCTCGTCGGGCTTCCCGGCTCCCGCCGACTCCCGGGCGGACGGCACGGGCGCCGCCGGCTGCGCCCCGGAAGGGGTGGCGTCGGGGCGCTCGACGGAGACGCCCTGGGTCAGGTCCGCGACCAGCGGGGAGGGCGGCAGCCCGTTCAGCACCGCCCCATCCAGAGCCGCGGCAGCGGCAGCCGCGACATCCACGGCGTCCATCGGCCGGCCGGGCGCCGGCTGCACGGACGGCCTGCGCGGCTTGGTGCGGCGCTTGGTGAGCGCCTGCTCCTCGGCGGCTTCGGCGTCGTACACCTCGGCGGTGCGGCCGCGCGGTGCGGCCGTGCGGCGGCCGGCCGGCAGCGACTCGCGCCACTGCTCCTCGTACCGCTCGTCGTCCTGCTCGTCCTGCTCGGCGCCCGCGGGCTCGGGGTCGACGATGCCGAGCCGGGCCCCGAGCGCCTTGAGCCGGTGCGGGATGGCGGTGACGGGGGTGGCCGTGACGACCAGCAGCCCGAAGACGGTCAGCAGCAGGAGCAGCGGTACGGCGAGGACATCACCCATCAGGAAGATCAGCGGCTTGGACGCGGCCCAGCCGATCAGCCCGCCGGCGTCCTGCATGGCCGATGTGCCGTCCCCGCGCCCGGGAGCGCCGCAGGCGATGTGGACCTGGCCGAGCACTCCGAGGACCAGCGCGGACAGCCCGATCACGATCCGGCCGTTCGCCTCCGGCTTCTCCGGGTGGAGGATCAGCCGTACGGCGATGGCACCCAGCAGTATCGGAACCAGCAGATCGAGCCGGCCGAAGGCGCCGGTGATCAGCATCTCGACGAGATCACCGACCGGGCCGTGCAGATTCGACCAGGTGCCGGCCGCGATGACGAGCGCGAGGCCGAGCAGCAGCAGCGCCACCCCGTCCTTGCGGTGGGCCGGGTCGAGCCCCTTCGCGCCGCGTCCTATGCCGCGGAACATCGCGCCGACGCCGTGGGCCGCGCCGAGCCAGACAGCCCGCACGAGCCGGTAGACGCCTCCGGTGGGGGACGGCGCCGGTTTCGGTGCGGGCTTCGCCGCCGCCTTCTTGGCGGGCGCGCGCTTCGCGGGGGCGGTCTTCTTCGCGGCGGTCTTCTTCGCCGGAGCTGCCTTCTTGGCTGGGCCGGTACGGCCGGCACGCGGCTTGGCGGTGCCCGCCGCGCCTGGGGAACCCTTGCCGGACGTACGTGAGGCCATGGAGGCGAGGTTACCTGTGTCGGCGGCGACGGACACGCGTGCTTACCGCTTCACCCGTTCGTGTCGCCGGGGTGAACACGCCTTCTTGACGCGCGGTGACGCGCCCTCAGCGGACGGCGATCGCCGGACGGCCCGTCAATTCTGCGAGGGGACCGGGGCAGTCGGGCCGCCCGTGCCCGGCTCCAGCGCGTCCAGAGCCCTGCGGAGACCGGTGAGTTTGCGCTCCAGATGGGCCGCGGTGGCCACCGCGGCGGCGTCCGCCGACTCCTCGTCGAGCTGTTTGGAGAGCGCCTCAGCCTGCTCCTCAACTGCCGCGAGCCGCGCGGACAGTTCGGCGAGGAGCCCGGCGGGCTCCTTGGCGTCACCGACCGCGGGAGCGCTGCCGTCGAGCTGGAGACGCAGCAGCGACGCCTGCTCACGCAGCTGGCAGTTCTTCATGTAGAGCTCGACGAAGACCGACACCTTCGCCCGCAGCACCCAGGGGTCGAACGGCTTCGAGATGTAGTCCACGGCCCCCGCGGCATAGCCCCGGAACGTGTGGTGCGGACCGTGGTTGATCGCGGTGAGGAAGATGATCGGGATGTCCCGGGTCCGCTCCCGCCGCTTGATGTGCGCGGCGGTCTCGAAACCGTCCATGCCCGGCATCTGGACGTCCAGCAGAATCACTGCGAAATCATCCGTCAGCAGCGCTTTGAGCGCTTCCTCCCCGGACGATGCCCGCACCAGTGTCTGATCGAGCGCGGAGAGAATGGCCTCCAGCGCCAGCAGATTCTCCGGCCGGTCATCGACCAGGAGGATCTTGGCCTTCTGCACCATGGCCCGTCCTCCTCGTCCCGGCAGTGCACCGGGCGCCGCCCCAGGGGACAGCTCCGTAACGCCGTCCGTCCTTGTGCCGGTCATGGTAACCGCACCCCGCCTGTCGCCACACCCTGTCACCGTGATGTCACCGCGATGTCACGGCGCTCGTATGCAGAAACGCGCCGGGAGACCAGAAGGTTCCCCGAATGCGCCCCTCTCACACGCCTTCAGCCACAGTCAGTCAGCAACTCCTGAAGATTCACTCATCAATCGATCACTCACCGCGCATCCACTGCTCCATTACCGTGAGCAAATGGTCAGGATCCACAGGCTTGGTGACATAGTCGGAAGCACCGGATTCGATGGCCTTCTCCCTGTCGCCCTTCATCGCCTTCGCGGTCAGCGCGATGATCGGCAGCCCGGCGAACTGCGGCATCCTGCGGATCGCCGTCGTCGTCGCGTAACCGTCCATCTCCGGCATCATGATGTCCATCAGCACGAGCGTCACATCGTCGTGCTGCTCCAGGACTTCGATGCCCTCGCGCCCGTTCTCCGCGTACAGCACCGAGAGCCCGTGCTGTTCGAGGACGCTGGTGAGCGCGAAGACGTTCCGGATGTCGTCGTCGACGATCAGCACCTTCTCGCCGTTGAACTGGAAGACCCGGCGCGGCTCGGCCGGCTCCTGGGGCTCCTCGGCCCAGGTCTCCGGCTCAGCGGTCGCCGCCTGCACCCCTGAACTGGCGGGCAGCGCAGGCTGTCCGCCGGACGGCCCCAGCGACCTGCGGCGCCGGCGGAACAGCTCAGCGGGACCGCCTTGGCCGTCCGTGGGCGCCATGCCGGGCGCCTGGCCCGCTTCGGCCCGCGACGCCCCCTCGTCGGCCCCGCCCGGCGACCGCTCGAGACCGCCGCCAGGAGTCAGCTGCGGATACCCCTGAGGAGGCAGCTCGCTGCCGTGCAGCGGCATGTACAGCGTGAACGTCGAACCACGGCCCGGCTCGCTCGCCGCGTGGATCTCACCGCCGAGCAGCCGTGCGATCTCCCGGCTGATGGACAGACCGAGCCCGGTCCCCCCGTACTTGCGGCTGGTGGTCCCGTCCGCCTGCTTGAACGCCTCGAAGATCACCCGCATCTTGCTGGCCGCGATACCGATCCCCGTGTCGGTGACCGAGAAGGCGATCAGATCCCCGTCGGCCTCGCGCAGCGAGCCCGCTTCGAGCAGCTGCTCACGGATGGCGTTCGGCACATTGGCGTTGGCCGGCCTGATGACCAGCTCCACCGCCCCGGTGTCGGTGAACTTCACCGCGTTGGAGAGGAGGTTCCGCAGCACCTGCAGCAGCCGCTGCTCGTCCGTGTGCAGCGTCGCGGGCAGTTCGGGCGAGACCCGTACGGAGAAGTCAAGGCCCTTCTCGGCCGTCAGCGGACGGAAGGTGGCCTCGACGTAATCGACGAGCTGGACCAGTGCGATCCGGGTCGGGCTGACATCCATCTTGCCCGCCTCGACCTTGGACAGATCCAGAATGTCGTTGATCAGCTGGAGCAGATCAGAACCCGCGCCGTGAATGGTCTCCGCGAACTCCACCTGCTTCGGCGAGAGATTTCCCTCGGCGTTGTCGGCGAGCAGCTTGGCGAGAATCAGCAGCGAGTTCAGCGGAGTACGCAGCTCGTGCGACATGTTCGCCAGGAACTCGGACTTGTACCGCATCGACACGGCCAGCTGCTCGGCACGCTCCTCCAGGACCTGCCTGGCCTCCTCGATCTCGGTGTTCTTCACCTCGATGTCGCGGTTCTGCTGGGCCAGCAGTTCGGCCTTCTCCTCCAGTTCGGCATTCGACGCCTGAAGTGCCTTCTGCCGGTTCTCCAGTTCGGCCGAACGCTCCCGCAGCTGCTCGGTCAGCTCCTGCGACTGCTTGAGCAGCACCTCTGTCTTCGAGTTGACGCTGATGGTGTTGACGCTCGTCGCGATCATTTCCGCGATCTGGTTGAGGAAGTCCTTCTGGATATGCGTGAAGGGCTGGAACGAAGCCAGCTCGATCACACCGAGGACCGTCCCGTCGAAGAGCACCGGCAGCACGATCACATGGGCGGGCGGCGCCTCACCCAGACCGGACGAGATCTTCAGGTACCCCGGCGGCACGTTCTCCACCAGGATCGTGCGCTTCTCCTCGGCGGCCGTACCGATGAGCGTCTCGCCCGGCCGGAACGTCGTCGGCATGGAGCCGGCCGAGTAGCCGTAACTGCCGTGCATCCGCAGCTCGTACGCGTTCTCGTCGCCCGCGCCGCTCTCGGTGGCCGAACCGGTCGGCACCGCCAGGAAGAACGCTCCGTGCTGGGCGGAGACGACCGGCGTCAGCTCGCTCATGATGAGCGACGCCACGTCCACCAGCTCCCGGCGCCCCTGCATCAGCCCGGAGATACGCGCCAGGTTGCCCTTGAGCCAGTCCTGCTCCTTGTTGGCGACGGTGGTGTCACGCAGGTTGGCGATCATCGTGTTGATGTTGTCCTGGAGCGCCTGGATCTCGCCCGCCGCATCCACATCGATCTTGAGATTGAGGTCGCCGCGGGTCACCGCGGTGGCCACGGCCGCGATGGCGCGCACCTGACGGGTCAGGTTCCCCGCCATCTCGTTCACCGACTCGGTCAGGTCGCGCCAGGTGCCGTCCACGTCCCGCACCCGGGCCTGCCCGCCCAGCTGGCCCTCGGTGCCCACCTCACGGGCCACCCTGGTCACCTGCTCGGCGAAGCTCGACAGCTGGTCGACCATCGTGTTGATGGTGGTCTTCAGCTCCAGGATCTCGCCCTGGGCGTCGATGTCGATCTTCTTCGTCAGGTCGCCCTTGGCGATGGCCGTGGTGACCGTGGCGATCTGGCGCACCTGCCCGGTCAGGTTGGACGCCATCGAGTTCACCGACTCGGTGAGGTCCTTCCACGTACCGGAGACCCCCGGCACCCGCGCCTGGCCGCCGAGCGAGCCGTCCGTACCCACCTCACGCGCCACCCGCGTCACCTCGTCCGCGAACGAGGACAGCGTCGTCACCATGGTGTTGACGGTGTCGGCGAGCTGCGCGACCTCACCGCGCGCCTCGACCGTCACCTTCTTGGTCAGATCACCGTTGGCGACCGCCGTGGCGACCTGCGCGATGTTCCGCACCTGACTGGTCAGGTTGTTCGCCATCAGGTTCACGTTGTCGCTGAGGTCTTCCCAGATGCCGGTGACCCCGCGCACCCGGGCCTGGCCGCCGAGGATGCCCTCGGTGCCCACCTCGCGCGCGACCCGCGTCACCTGCTCGGCGAACGACGACAGCTGGTCGACCATCGTGTTGACGGTCGTGACCAGTTCGAGGATCTCGCCCTTGGCGTCGACGGTGATCTTCTTCGAGAGGTCGCCCTTGGCGACCGCCGTGGTCACCTCGGCGATGTTCCGTACCTGCGAGGTCAGATTGTTCGCCATGAAGTTGACGGACTGGGTGAGGTCCTTCCAGGTGCCGGAGACCCCCTGGACCTCGGCCTGGCCGCCCAGGATGCCCTCGGTGCCCACCTCACGCGCGACCCGCGTCACCTGCTCCGCGAACGACGACAGCTGATCGACCATCGTGTTCAGGGTGTTCTTGAGCTCCAGGATCTCGCCCCGGGCGTCCACGTCGATCTTCTGCGACAGATCACCGCGGGCCACCGCCGTCGCGACCTGCGCGATGTTACGGACCTGAGCGGTGAGGTTGCCCGCCATCCCGTTCACCGAGTCGGTCAGATCGCGCCACACCCCGGCCACCCCGGGCACCTGCGCCTGACCACCCAGCCTGCCGTCCGTACCGACCTCGCGGGCGACCCTGGTCACCTGCTCGGCGAACGCCGACAGCTGGTCGACCATCGTGTTGATGGTGTTCTTGAGCTCCAGGATCTCGCCGCGCGCGTCCACGTCGATCTTCTGCGACAGATCACCCCGGGCCACCGCGGTGGTCACCTGGGCGATCTGGCGCACCTGCGACGTGAGGTTGCCGGCCATGAAGTTGACGGAGTCGGTGAGTTCCTTCCACGTACCGCTGACACCGTCCACCCGGGCCTGCCCGCCGAGCCGGCCCTCCGTGCCCACGTCACGCGCCATCCGCGTCACCTGGTCGGCGAACGACGAGAGCTGCGCCACCATCGTGTTGACGGTGTTCTTCAGCTCCAGCATCTCCCCGGCCACGTCCACGGTGACCTTCTGCGACAGATCACCGTTGGCGACCGCCGTCGTCACCTGCGCGATGTCCCGCACCTGCCCGGTGAGGTTACGGAAAGCCGTGTTCACCGAGTCGGTGAGGTCCTTCCAGGTGCCCGCGGCGCCCGGCACCTCGGCCTGCCCGCCGAGGCGGCCCTCGACCCCGACCTCACGCGCCACCCGGGTCACTTCGGAACCGAAGGACTGCAGCTGGTCCACCATCGTGTTGACGGTGTTCTTCAGCTCCAGCATCTCCCCGGCCACGTTCACCGTGACCTTCTGCGACATGTCACCGTTGGCGACCGCCGTCGTCACCTGGGCGATGTCCCGCACCTGCGTCGTGAGGTTGCGGAAGACGGTGTTGACGGAGTCGGTGAGATCCTTCCACGTGCCCGCGGCGCCCGGCACCTGCGCCTGGCCGCCCAGCAGCCCCTCGGCACCGACCTCGCTGGCCACCCGGGTCACTTCGTCCGCGAAGGTACGCAGCGTCTCGGTCATCTGGTTGATCGTCTCGGCGAGCTGGGCGACCTCGCCGCGCGCGCTCACCGTGACCTTCTGCGAGAGATCCCCGTTGGCGACGGCCGTGGTGACCTCCGCGATACCCCGCACCTGCGACGTCAGGTTCCCGGCCATCGTGTTCACCGAGTCGGTGAGGTCCTTCCACACGCCGGCCACACCCGGCACGGCCGCCTGACCGCCCAGCTCGCCCTCCGTGCCCACCTCACGCGCGACCCGGGTCACCTCGGATGAGAACGAGGACAGCTGGTCGACCATCGTGTTGACGGTGTTCTTCAGCTGGAGCATCTCGCCGGCCACATGGACGGTGACCTTGCGTGACAGATCACCCCGGGCGACGGCGGTCGTGACGAGAGCAATGTCACGTACCTGCGCGGTCAGCCGGTACGCCATGGTGTTCACCGAATCCGTGAGGCCCTTCCACGAACCGGACATACCTCGCACCTGGGCCTGGCCGCCGAGCTTGCCCTCGGTGCCGACCTCCAGCGCGACACGCGTCACCTCGTCGGTGAACGCCGACAGCTGGTCCACCAGGTTGTTGACCGTGCGGGCGACCTTCAGGAACTCGCCGCGCAGCGGCCGCTCCACCCCGTCCATGGCCTGCGAGCGCAGGTCCATCCGCTGTTCCAGATCACCCTCGGCCACCGCCGACAGCACCCTGCCGACCTCGGAGACCGGCCGCGCGAGATCGTCCACCAGCTCGTTCGACGCGTCGATCGCGACCGCCCAGGAGCCCTCAAGGGCGCCCGTCTCCAGCCTCTCCGTGAGTTTTCCCTCACGGCCGACCATCCTGCGCACCCGGGCGAGCTCGCCCGTCAGATGGAGATTCCGGTCGGCGACCTCGTTGAAGACAGCCGCGATCTCGGCCATCGTCCCTTCGCCCGAGACCGTCAGACGCCGCCGGAAGTTGCCGTCGCGCATCGCGGCCAGAGCTGTCAGAAGTCTGCCCAGGGCGGCGGTATCCACTTCAGTTGTCCCGTGGTGTCGCTTTTTTGGCGACTGTCCGCTTTTTGCGCGCGTGTTCTTGTCACGCGCCGCCGTGCCAGACTCCACCGTGTCCCTCCCGCAGGGGTTGGCCGTACTGCCCGGGGCTGTACCGAGAAGCTTGCCCAGTGTTTCACCATGGCAGGACCAGGCCATAACAGTTCGGCAGCTTTGCATACCGTCCCCGCCCACTCCGGGCGGAAACCCCGTAACCGGCATCCGCACGGACCGCGAAGGTAAGTAACCTGGCATCCGGCTGTCCAACCGTCCCGGTCCGCCCGGCGGGGGCGGAGGCACCAGTACTACCACCGGGCAGCGAGGGGCGGGCCGACATGGCAGAGCCGGGCGTCGAGACGCGTACGAGGAGTTCTGTGATCACCGCGCGGGCGGCTGCCAGTTTCGAACCGGTCGGACGGTCGGTAGCGACCGCCCGTACCTTTGTACGTGACACCCTCCAGGGGTGGGGTTATTCCGACGTCGTCGACGACGCGGTCGTCCTCACCAGCGAGCTGGTCACCAACGCGGTGGTCCACGCGGGCACCAACGCCGACGTCCTGTGCCTGCGGACCGAAGAGGGCATCCGGGTGGAGGTCGCCGACCACTATCCGGAGCGTGAGGTCCCGCTCCAGGGCAGCGGCCAGTCCTTCGGCAACCCGGACCGGGAGGGCGGCCGCGGACTGCTGCTCTGCGCGGCCCTCGCGTCCCGCTGGGGCGTCGACTACACACCCACCCAGAAACAGGTGTGGTTCCAACTCGACCTGCCGCAGCGCGCGGTGGGCGCCCGCTCGGCAGGACCGCTGCTGCCCGCCGAGCTCCTCCCGGTGGCCGACGGACGCGTCCGGGTGGCCGTGATCCAGATCGACGCGACCGGCGCCGTCTCCTCCTGGAACGAGGACGCGACGGAGCTCTTCGGCCACCCCGCGGACCAGGTCGTCGGCAAGCAGCTCACCGACTTCGCCGCCTGGCCGCACACCCCCGGCACCGGCACCGGCATCGCCGACGCCCTCCAGCTGTCCCGCTGGGAGGGCAGCTACGGCATCCGCACCGCCGACGGCAGAGTCGTCCCGGTGTACGCGTCGCACCTGCGGGTACGGGACGCGCAGGGCGAGCCGAGCACCGTCTGTCTGCTGGTCAACGACTACGAACGCGCGGTCCTCCAGACACCGGCGCGCACCCCGCAGAACGACTCGAACTCCTTCACCGACCACCGCACCACCGACCCGTTCGAAGTCTTCATCGGCTCCCCCGCCCCCGACGACCTCGACGGCCTCCTCCAGCGCACCGTCGAGCGCGCCCGGGACATGCTCGACGCGGACGCGGCGTTCCTGCTGCTCGCGACGGACGACGAGACGGAGCTGGAAGTACGGGCCACGACCGGCCTGCCCTCGGCCCGCCAGCGCTTCGCCCGGGTCCCGGTCGAGGCGGGCACCGGACGGTACGGATCGGCGCGGATGCCCGCCGTGCACGAGGACCTCGCGGCCGTGCCCGGCGCCGTCCCCCTGCTGAACGGCACGGGCATGCGCTCGGTCGTCACGGTCCCGCTCAAGGTCGAGGGCCGCCTCACCGGCTCCCTGGGCGTCTCGACGGAGGCCCCCGGCCGGTACTCGAACGAGCAGGCGCTGCGTCTGCAGTTCGCCGCCGACCGCATCGCGCTCGCCGTCGAGTCGGCCCGGCTCGGCGAGCTGGAGAAGCTGCGCCGCGGCTCGCTCTCGTTCCTCGTCGAGGCGTCCGACCTGCTGGCGGGCACCCTCGACCGCGACCAGACCCTCGCGCTGATGGCGCAGATGACGGTGCCGACCCTGGCCGCCTGGTGCGCCGTCTACACGATCGCCGACCAGTCGTCGGAGCCGTACCTCTCCTATGTCCTGCACGAGGACGAGGAGCGCATCGACGGCCTCAAGGCGCTGCTCTCCCGGATCAGCCCGCCCGAGCCCGTCCCGACCCCGGGCGCCCGGAGCTGGGCCGCTCCCGGTGAGGCGGCGCACCAGGCGGCGCTGACGTCGTCGATGCGCAGCCTCGGTCTCGGGTCGAGCCCGGCGCTCGGCTCGGGCATCGGCACCACGCTCGCCACCGCCGCAGCGGTCGGCGGCGAGACCGTCGTCCTGCCGCTGGTCGCCCGCAACCGTGTCATCGGCATGCTGACGCTCGGCAAACCGTCCGACGACCACTTCCGCCAGGAGATCCTGGAGCTCGCCGAGGACCTCTCGCGCAGGGCGGCGCTCGCGCTGGACAACGCCCGGCTGTACTCGGAGCGCACCGCCATCAGTCAGGCCCTGCAGCGCAGCCTGCTCCCGCCGGGCCTGCCCGAGGTGCCCAATGTCGAGGTGGAGGTCATCTACCGCGCTGCGGGTGAGGGCAACGAGGTCGGCGGCGACTTCTACGACCTCTTCCCCATCCGGGACGGCGCCTACGGCTTCGCCATCGGCGATGTCTGCGGTACGGGCCCGGAGGCGGCCGCCGTCACCGGCCTGGCCCGCCACGCGCTGCGGCTGCTCGCCCGGGAGGGCTTCTCGGGGCCCGCCGTCCTGGAGCGGCTCAACGCCGCCATCCTCGACGAGGGCGCCCGCAGCCGCTTCCTGACGCTCCTCTACGGCGAGCTGTGGCCCCAGGAGGACGGCAGCGCGCTCCTCAAGGTCGTCTGCGCGGGACATCCGCTGCCCCTGCGGCTGCGGCAGGACGGCACCGTGGAGCCGGCGGCCGAGCCGCAGCCGCTGCTGGGCGTGATGGAGGACCTGGAGCTGTACGAGCAGTCCGTGACCCTCGAACCGGGCGACGTACTGCTCTGCGTCACGGACGGCGTCACGGAGCGCCGCGAGGGCACCCGGATGCTCGGCGACGACGGCCTGGCCGATGTGCTCAGCACCTGCACCGGTCTGACGGCGGGCGCGGTGGCCGGCCGTATCCTGCGCGCGGTGGAGCGGTTCGCCGCCGAACCGGCGTCGGACGACATGGCGATCCTGGCCATGCGCGTCCCGGAACCGCCCAAGTAACCGCCCAAGTAGCGGATACGCGAAAGGCCCCCGCCAACCGGCGGGGGCCTTTCGGTGTGAGAGCCCCAATACGGAATCGAACCGTAGACCTTCTCCTTACCATGGAGACGCTCTACCGACTGAGCTATTGGGGCGCAGCAACGAGATAGATCATACCCGAAGTCGAGGGTGCTTCCCGCCATCACGCCACCGCCGTTCCACGGCCCCACGTCGACGCCAAGCCGCCTGTTCAGAGGGCGGGTTGGAGCAGACCGCCGAGCGCGTTGCAGGACGAGACCATGCGCTGCAGTTCACGCCGGCGCAGCGAACCGTGCACCGGAAGCGCGAGAGTCTCGTCGGCGGCCCGCTCGGTCTCGGGCAGCCGCACATCACGCCGGAAGGCGGGCATACGGTGAACCGGCGTCGTCACGGGCACCTCGCACCCCACTCCCCTGCGCCGCAGGGCCTGCGCGAAGGCATCGCGGTCGGGGCGCCCGTTGCCCGGCACCCGCACCACGTAACGCTGGTACGTATGGGCCGGGTTCGGCACCGGTGTGCGTACGCCGGTCAAGCGGTCGCGCAAGTAGGCCGCGTGAGAACGGCGTTGCTCGACTTCGTCCGCCGCGGCGACAGCGTCGCCGGGCCCGATGACCAGGAGCCCATGGGTACGCCCGAGTTCACCGATCCGCGCCAGGTCCGGCGGGTGCCCGAAGGCGGCGGCCGCCACCACGGCGGTGGTACGTGAGGTGAGTACGGCAGCGACCGCATCCGGGTCGAGGCAGTAACTCCCGGGATCTATGTCGGCGAAGACGGGCCTGGCCCCGGCCATCACCACGGCTGCGGCAGCTTCGGCATCACCGTACGCCGACACGACGACCTCGTCGCCGACTCCGACGCCTGCGGACTTCAGGAACCTCGCGGTACTCATGACTGCATGCTGCGGGGCGTACGTGAACACCAAGTGACAGGGCATAAAAAAACGTCGGCCCCTGAACCGAAGTTCAGGGGCCGACGTTGAAAGATTGTTCGGCGGCGTCCTACTCTCCCACAGGGTCCCCCCTGCAGTACCATCGGCGCTGAAAGGCTTAGCTTCCGGGTTCGGAATGTAACCGGGCGTTTCCCTAACGCAATGACCACCGAAACACTATGAAATTAACCAACACCGGATACAACACGGTCGTTCGTTATTTCAGAACTAACACAGTGGACGCGAGCAACTGAGGACAAGCCCTCGGCCTATTAGTACCAGTCAGCTCCACCCGTTACCGGGCTTCCACATCTGGCCTATCAACCCAGTCGTCTACTGGGAGCCTTAACCCCTCAAAGGGGGAGGGAACACTCATCTCGAAGCAGGCTTCCCGCTTAGATGCTTTCAGCGGTTATCCTTTCCGAACGTAGCCAACCAGCCATGCCCTTGGCAGGACAACTGGCACACCAGAGGTTCGTCCGTCCCGGTCCTCTCGTACTAGGGACAGCCCTTCTCAATATTCCTACGCGCGCAGAGGATAGGGACCGAACTGTCTCACGACGTTCTAAACCCAGCTCGCGTACCGCTTTAATGGGCGAACAGCCCAACCCTTGGGACCGACTCCAGCCCCAGGATGCGACGAGCCGACATCGAGGTGCCAAACCATCCCGTCGATATGGACTCTTGGGGAAGATCAGCCTGTTATCCCCGGGGTACCTTTTATCCGTTGAGCGACAGCGCTTCCACAAGCCACTGCCGGATCACTAGTCCCGACTTTCGTCCCTGCTCGACCCGTCGGTCTCACAGTCAAGCTCCCTTGTGCACTTACACTCAACACCTGATTGCCAACCAGGCTGAGGGAACCTTTGGGCGCCTCCGTTACTCTTTAGGAGGCAACCGCCCCAGTTAAACTACCCATCAGACACTGTCCCTGATCCGGATCACGGACCGAGGTTAGACATCCAGCACGACCAGAGTGGTATTTCAACGACGACTCCACAACCACTGGCGTGGCCGCTTCACAGTCTCCCACCTATCCTACACAAGCCGAACCGAACACCAATATCAAACTGTAGTAAAGGTCCCGGGGTCTTTCCGTCCTTCTGCGCGAAACGAGCATCTTTACTCGTAGTGCAATTTCACCGGGCCTATGGTTGAGACAGTCGAGAAGTCGTTACGCCATTCGTGCAGGTCGGAACTTACCCGACAAGGAATTTCGCTACCTTAGGATGGTTATAGTTACCACCGCCGTTTACTGGCGCTTAAGTTCTCAGCTTCGCCACACCGAAATGTGACTAACCGGTCCCCTTAACGTTCCAGCACCGGGCAGGCGTCAGTCCGTATACATCGCCTTACGGCTTCGCACGGACCTGTGTTTTTAGTAAACAGTCGCTTCTCGCTGGTCTCTGCGGCCACCCCCAGCTCACACCGTAAAGATGATCACCAGGAAATGGCCCCCCTTCTCCCGAAGTTACGGGGGCATTTTGCCGAGTTCCTTAACCATAGTTCACCCGAACGCCTCGGTATTCTCTACCTGACCACCTGAGTCGGTTTAGGGTACGGGCCGCCATGAAACTCGCTAGAGGCTTTTCTCGACAGCATAGGATCATCCACTTCACCACAATCGGCTCGGCATCAGGTCTCACCCACATGTCATCCGGATTTACCTGGACAACGGGCTACACCCTTACCCCGGGACAACCACCGCCCGGGCTGGACTACCTTCCTGCGTCACCCCATCGCTTACCTACTACCACCTTGGTTCAGCGGCTCCACCACTCCCCTTTCCCCGAAGGGTCCAGGACGGCTTCACGGCCTTAGCATTAATGGGCTCAGTATTGGGCGTTTCAAAGCGGGTACCGGAATATCAACCGGTTGTCCATCGACTACGCCTGTCGGCCTCGCCTTAGGTCCCGACTTACCCTGGGCAGATCAGCTTGACCCAGGAACCCTTAGTCAATCGGCGCACACGTTTCTCACGTGTGTATCGCTACTCATGCCTGCATTCTCACTCGTGAACCGTCCACAACTCGCTTCCGCGGCTGCTTCACCCGGCACACGACGCTCCCCTACCCATCCCAGCCCCCGTTAGAGGTATATGCTGGAATGACACGACTTCGGCGGTACGCTTGAGCCCCGCTACATTGTCGGCGCGGAATCACTTGACCAGTGAGCTATTACGCACTCTTTCAAGGATGGCTGCTTCTAAGCCAACCTCCTGGTTGTCTCTGCGACTCCACATCCTTTTCCACTTAGCGTACGCTTAGGGGCCTTAGTCGATGCTCTGGGCTGTTTCCCTCTCGACCATGGAGCTTATCCCCCACAGTCTCACTGCCGCGCTCTCACTTACCGGCATTCGGAGTTTGGCTAAGGTCAGTAACCCGGTAGGGCCCATCGCCTATCCAGTGCTCTACCTCCGGCAAGAAACACACGACGCTGCACCTAAATGCATTTCGGGGAGAACCAGCTATCACGGAGTTTGATTGGCCTTTCACCCCTAACCACAGGTCATCCCCCAGGTTTTCAACCCTGGTGGGTTCGGTCCTCCACGACCTCTTACAGCCGCTTCAACCTGCCCATGGCTAGATCACTCCGCTTCGGGTCTAGAGCGTGCAACTCAAACGCCCTATTAGGACTCGCTTTCGCTAC
>NZ_CP108660.1:2100000-3590000 GCF_045162975.1 Streptomyces sp. NBC_01089
ATGTGTTAAGCACGCCGCCAGCGTTCGTCCTGAGCCAGGATCAAACTCTCCGTGAATGTTTACCCGTAATCGGGTCCACATCGCGTTGAGCGGGACAATCAACCGGAATAAGGCCGACTGTCCACAGCGTCCTCGCTGTGTGTCGCCTGCCCCTGACCCGAAGGCCGGAACAGGTCTTTTTCAAAGGAACCACCAACCCACCAGAGGTGGGCCGGGGTATCAACATATCTGGCGTTGACTTTTGGCACGCTGTTGAGTTCTCAAGGAACGGACGCTTCCTTCGTACTCACCCTCTCGGGCTTTCCTCCGGGCTTTTCCCTTCGGTCTTGCGTTTCCGACTCTATCAGACTCTTTCGTGTCCGATTCCCGGCCGGCCGGGGCCGCTTTCCAGTTCCACGCTTTCGCGTTTCCCTTTCCGGCGATTCCGACTTTACCAGAGGTTCTGAGTCGGAATTCCCCACCCGATTTCCGGAAGCTTCACGCACACGAGTGTGCGCGGTTCCCGATCAGGTGGAGCCGTAAACGTACTGGAGCGGGGCTCCCCGAAGCAAATCGGGGGCCCCGCTCCAGTTCCGTACGTACGACTGTCAGACCTCGACGACGACGGGAAGGATCATCGGGCGCCTGCGGTAGCCGTCCGAGACCCACTTGCCGACCGTGCGACGGATCAGCTGCTGGAGCTGGTGCGGCTCCAGTACGCCGTCCTGGGCCGACTTGTTCAGGGCGTCCTCGATCTTCGGTACGACGGCGCTGAACGCACCGTCGTCGATGCCCGAGCCCCTGGCCTGGATGTGGGGGCCGCCCACGATCTTGCCGCTGGAGCTGTCGACCACGATGAAGACGGAGATGATGCCCTCGTCGCCGAGGATGCGGCGGTCCTTGAGGTGGGTCTCCGTGACATCGCCGACCGAGAGGCCGTCGACGTACACATAACCCGCCTGGACCTTGCCGACGATTCTCGCCTTACCGTCGACCAGGTCGACCACGACGCCGTCCTCGGCGATGACGATGTGGTCCTTGGGCACACCCGTCTTCGCGCCGAGCTCGGCGTTGGCCCGCAGATGGCGCCATTCACCGTGTACCGGCATCAGGTTCTTCGGGCGGCAGATGTTGTAGAAGTACAGCAGCTCGCCGGCCGACGCGTGGCCCGAGACATGGACCTTGGCGTTGCCCTTGTGGACGACGTCGGCACCCCAGCGGGTGAGGCCGTTGATGACGCGGTAGACCGCGTTCTCGTTGCCCGGGATGAGCGACGAGGCCAGGATCACGGTGTCGCCCTGGACGATCCGGATCTGGTGGTCGCGGTTGGCCATGCGGGACAGGGCCGCCATCGGCTCGCCCTGCGAGCCGGTGCAGACCAGCACGACCTCGTCGTCGGGCAGGTCGTCGAGCGTCTTGACGTCGACGACCAGTCCCGCCGGGACCTTCAGATAGCCGAGATCACGGGCGATGCCCATGTTCCTGACCATCGACCGGCCGACGAACGCCACCCGGCGCCCGTACTCGTGCGCCGCGTCGAGGATCTGCTGGATGCGGTGCACATGGCTGGCGAAGCTCGCCACGATGATGCGCTTCTGGGCGTTCGCGAAGACCGTGCGCAGGACATTGGAGATGTCACGCTCGGGCGGCACGAAGCCGGGGACCTCGGCGTTCGTCGAGTCCGAGAGAAGAAGGTCGATGCCCTCCTCACTCAGCCGCGCGAACGCGTGCAGGTCGGTGAGGCGGCCGTCCAGCGGCAGCTGGTCCATCTTGAAGTCGCCGGTGGCGACGGCCATCCCCGCGGGGGTCCGGATGGCGACCGCGAGTGCGTCCGGGATGGAGTGGTTGACGGCGATGAACTCGCAGTCGAAGACCCCGATGCGCTCGCGCTGCCCCTCGGTGACTTCGAGGGTGTACGGGCGGATCCGGTGCTCCTGGAGCTTCGCCTCGATGAGCGCGAGCGTCAGCTTGGAGCCGATCAGCGGGATGTCCGGCTTCAGCCGGAGCAGATAGGGCACACCGCCGATGTGGTCCTCGTGCCCGTGCGTGAGCACGATGCCCTCGACGTCGTCGAGGCGGTCCTTGATGGTGGTGAAATCGGGCAGGATCAGGTCGATGCCCGGCTGCTCCTCCTCGGGGAAGAGCACGCCGCAGTCGACGATCAGCAGCCGGCCTCCGTATTCGAAGACCGTCATGTTCCGGCCGATCTCGCCGAGACCGCCGAGCGGGGTGACACGCAGGCCGTTCTTCGGAAGCTTCGGCGGTGCGCCGAGTTCAGGATGCGGATGACTCAAAAGACTCTCCTCACCACACACGCCACGTACCTGAGGCACGTGGCGCGCATGATTCGTGCACTTGCAGTTGTCAGAGTGATCTTGCGTATTCAGTTGTGAAGTCTGTGTTTAAAGTTCTACCCCGCCGGCGGCAAGATCGATCTTGAGCTGGGCCGTTTCCTCGGGAGCAAGTTCCACCAGGGGGAGGCGGAGCGGTCCGGCAGGCAGGCCCTGGAGGCTCAGCGCGGCCTTCGTCGTGATCACTCCCTGCGTCCGGAACATGCCGGTGAAGACCGGCAGCAGACGCTGGTGGATCTCGGTCGCCTTCTGGACGTCGCCCGTGAGGTACGCCTCCAGGAGGGCGCGCAGCTCCGGGGTGACGAGGTGGCCGACGACGGAGACGAATCCGCACGCGCCCACCGAGAAGAGCGGCAGGTTCAGCATGTCGTCGCCCGAGTACCAGGCCAGGCCGCTGCGCGCGATGGCCCAGCTGGCGCGGCCGAGGTCGCCCTTGGCGTCCTTGTTGGCCACGATGCGCGGGTGCTCGGCCAGCCGGACGATCGTCTCGGTGTTGATCGGCACACCGCTGCGGCCGGGGATGTCGTACAGCATGACGGGCAGCCCGGTGGAGTCCGCGATGGCGGTGAAGTGCCGGAGCAGGCCCTCCTGGGGCGGCTTGTTGTAGTACGGCGTCACGGCGAGCAGGCCGTGTGCGCCGGCGCCCTCGGCCGCCCTGGCCAGCTCCAGGCTGTGCCGGGTGTCGTTGGTGCCTACGCCCGCGATGACGTGCGCACGGTCTCCGACCGCTTCCCCGACCGCCCGTACGAGGTCGGTTTTCTCCGCGTCGCTGGTGGTCGGGGACTCGCCGGTGGTGCCGTTGACGACCAGGCCGTCGTTGCCTGCTTCCACCAGATGGGTGGCGAGCCGCTGCGCGCCGTCGATGTCGAGCGCGCCGTCCGCCGTGAAGGGCGTGACCATGGCGGTGAGGACCCGCCCGAAGGGGGTCTGCGGAGTGGAGATCGGAGCCATGGGTACCACGCTACTCGCTGCTCAGTACGCCTCGTCCCCTCGGGGGACAGGAGCTACGGAGCCCGGCACTGCCTGCTCGGGGGTTCAAGCAGTGCCGGGTCCGTTTGATCAGCCTAGATGAAGTTCACCAAAGGGTGCAATCCGGACACCTCAGGCGGCCCAGTCGCACATGTGTGCCTTCGTGGATGTCTTCATGGGTGCCTTACGGCGCGACGCGGCCGTTGGCGTTGAAGGCCGCGTGGGTCAGCGGCATGAGCTTTTTCCAGTGCTCTTCCATCTGCTCGCCGACCATCTCGATCTCCCGCTGCGGGAAGGACGGCGTCCTCGCCAGCTCGTGCTGGGTACGCAGGCCGAGGAAGTGCATCAGGGACCGGGCATTGCACGTCGCGTACATCGAGGAGAACAGGCCGACGGGCAGGACGGCCCTGGCCACCTCGCGGGCCACACCGGCCGCCAGCATCTCCTGGTAGGCGTCGTACGCCTGCCGGTAGGAGTCCTCCATGGCGCGGCCGGTGAGCTCCTGCTGGGCCGCGGTGCCCTCGACGAACTCGTACTTGCCGGGACGGCCCTGCTGGACCAGCTTGCGGGACTCGCCCGGTACGTAGAAGACCGGCTCCAGCTCCCGGTAGCGGCCCGATTCCTCGTTGTACGACCAGCCGACGCGGTGCCGCATGAATTCACGGAACACGAAGATCGGGGCGCTGATGAAGAACGTCATCGAGTTGTGCTCGAAGGGGCTGCCGTGCCGGTCCCGCATCAGATAGTTGATGAGTCCCTTGGAGCGCTCGGGGTCCTTCGTGAGCTCTTCCAGGGACTGCTCACCCGCCGTGGAGACTCGGGCCGCCCACAGCACGTCGGAGTCGCCCGCGCTGTGCTTCACCAGCTCGACGGTGACGTCGCTGCGGAAGCTCGGCTTGGGGTCTGAGGTGGGAGTGTCACTCACCGGCGGGGTCCTTCCAGTTGCATCGCTCGGGCGGCGCCCACTCTACGGCGCGGCACCGACAACCAGGACCGGACGAACCGTCAGCAGAAAAGTTCTGCCGATTCGTGAGAATCGGGCACCGATCGAGGGCTTTGAACGTCTGAATCAGTGGAACCAGAGTGGAACCGGAAGTCTCGTGATCCAAGGAGAAGTGCCCCTATGTTCCGCCGGCGAGAGGCCGTCCCGTTCGCATTCGTCGCTGACGCGGACCGCTTCCGTAGCAACATCGAACCGCCGCCCCGTCAACGCCCCAGCGCCTCCCAGCTCGCCGGCCGTGTGCTGGTCGGCCTCACGGTCGTCGCGGGCCTCGCAGGCTCGCTCCTGTTCGGTCTGCCTGCCCTGGCAGCCGATCAGACGCCCACCCAGACACATCAGTCCGAAGCGGCGCACGGCCACTGACTCGTCCGGACCCCTGGGGTGGTCCGTCGATCATCTCATCGGTAGCCTCACCGGGCACAGCCAATCGAGCGTGCTTGTGAGTGAGGATCAGTCGTGCCCCTGCCTTTCCTGACGGCCGACCGCGCGTTTGACGCAGCCGCCGAGAATGCCGGCGACGTCGCGCTGCCGTTCGACGACCACGATCAGTGGCGCCGCCCCTACCGCCCCGGACCCTGGCGGGTCGGGGCGGCGGCGCTGTTTCTGCTGATCGCCTCGTTCATCCTGCTGGCAGCGATGATCATCGCTCTCGCCGGCGGGGTGTCCGGCGCGAGTGCCACCCTCGTCCTCGGGCTCGCCGTCGTGGCCTGCGCCCTGCGGCTGCTGCGGATGGGCACCTGGGTCAGCAGGCACGGGGTGCGGCGGGTCGGCTTCTTCAAGACGGTCACGGTGCCCTGGAGCCGCACGGCGGCCGTACGCACGGTGCAGCAGCCGGTCCGCTGGCTCGGGCTGCCGCGCACGGTGCAGGGCGAGGCGCTGCTGCTCGTGCAGCGCAACGGTGAGCAGCTGCCGCCGCTGCTCACCGATCACAGTGCCGATTTCCTGGCCCGCCACGAGGCGTTCGACCGCGCGGCGGACACCGTCGAGGCGTGGGGTGCGGAGTACCGCCTCCACTGAGCAGGACGCGGCCGGGAGCAGGACGCATCTGCGCACGCACAGCTGAGCACGACGCCGCCGGGCGGGCCCCCGGCGGCCCGCAGGCCCGTCAGACGCTGACGGGCCTGCCCGCGTGCAGGGCGATGGCCCGCTGCATGGCCTTGCGGGCGCGCGGGGTGTCCCTGGCGTCCTGGTAGGCGACGGCGAGGCGGAACCAGCAGCGCCAGTCGTCCGGGCTGTCCTCGGTCTCCTCCTTGCGGCGCACGAAGACCGCGTCGGCCGAGTCGCGGTCGATCCGGCCGCTGGGCGTACGGACCAACTCGTCGACGGGCAGGCCCCCTTCGGCGTCCAGTTCGGCGGCGAGCCGGTTGGCCCTGCGGACGAACTGGGTGTTCTTCCAGAGGAACCAGATGCCGATCAGCGGCAGGATCAGCACGGCCACGCCGAAGGTGACCGTGAGCAGGGTGCCGTTCTCGATGAGCAGCACGCCCCGGCTGCCGACCAGGACGAAGTAGAAGACCAGGACGGCTGCCGTGACGAGGTAGGTGATCTTTGCGCGCATCGGGTCAGCTCAGATCGAGGAAGTTTTCCAGGCCGAAGGTCAGGCCGGGGGTGGTCACCACACGGCGCGTGCCGAGCAGGATGCCCGGCATGAAGCTGCTGTGGTGCAGGGAGTCGTGGCGGATGGTGAGCGTCTCGCCCTCGCCGCCGAGCAGCACCTCCTGGTGGGCCAGGAGGCCGCGCAGCCGTACGGAGTGCACCGGGACGCCGTCGACGTCGGCGCCGCGGGCGCCGTCCAGTGCGGTGCTCGTCGCGTCCGGCTGCGGGGCGCAGCCGGCCTTGTCGCGGGCGGCCGCGATCAGCTGGGCGGTGCGCTGCGCGGTGCCGGACGGGGCGTCCGCCTTGTTGGGGTGGTGCAGCTCGATGACTTCGACGGACTCGAAGAAGCGCGCTGCCGCCTGTGCGAACGTCATGGTGAGCACGGCCCCGATGGAGAAGTTCGGGGCGATGAGGACGCCGGTCTCCGGGGAGGCGTCGAGCCAGGAGCGGAGCTGCGCGAGGCGGTCGTCGGTCCAGCCCGTGGTGCCGACGACGCCGTGGATTCCGTGGCGTACGCAGAATTCCAGGTTGGCCATCACCGAGTCGGGGTGCGTCAGGTCGATGGCCACCTGGGCGCCGGACGCGGCGAGTGCGTCGAGCGCGTCGTCGCGGTCGAGGGCGGCGACCAGTTCCATGTCGCCGGCGGCGTCGACGGCCCGTGCGGCTTCGGAGCCGATGCGGCCCCGGGCGCCGAGGACCGCGACGCGCAGCTTGCTGCTCATACTTGCTCTTCCTTCATCGCTCGCGCTTCACGCGCCGTGGCTGACGCGTGTCACAGACGGTTCGGCTCGGCGATCCGGCTGAACGGTCCGGTTCAGGAGACCGCTTCGTGGAGGCGGTCGGCCTGTTTGTCCTTCAGCGGCCCGATCACCGACAGCGAGGGACGCTGTCCCAATATGTCGTGGGCGACCGCGCGGACCTCGTCCGGGGTGACGGCGGTGATCCGCTCCAGCATCGCGTCGACCGACAGCTGGGAGCCCCAGCACAGTTCGCTCTTGCCGATGCGGTTCATGAGCGCCCCGGTGTCCTCCATGCCGAGCACCGTGGAACCGGCGAGCTGGCCGATCGCACGGCGGATCTCCTCGTCGGTCACGCCTTCGCCCGCGGCCCGGTCGAGTTCGTCCCGGCAGATCTTGAGGACGTCGTGGACCTGGTTGGGGCGGCAGCCCGCGTAGACCCCGAAGAGCCCGCAGTCGGCGAAGCCCGAGGTGTACGAGTAGACGCTGTAGGCGAGGCCGCGCTTCTCCCGTACCTCCTGGAAGAGGCGGGAGCTCATGCCGCCGCCGAGCGCCGTGTTGAGGACGCCGAGCGCCCAGCGCCGGTCGTCGGTCCTGGCCAGGCCCGGCATGCCGAGGAGGATGTGTGCCTGCTCGGTCTTGCGGTTCAGCAGGTCGAAGCCGCCCGCGGTGCGCAGGGTGCGGGCGCCGGCGCGCGGGTCCATCGGTGCCGCGTCGGTACGGGAGAGTGCGCCCGCGCTCTCGAACGCCTCGCTGACCTGGCGTACCACCGTGTCGTGGTCGAGGTTGCCGGCGGCGGCGACGACGAGGTGCGTCGGGTCGTAGTGCTTCTTGTAGAAGCGGGCGATCTGGCTGCGGCTGAGTCCGTTGACGGTGTCGACGGTGCCGAGCACCGGGCGGCCGAGGGGGGTGTCGCCGAACATCGTCTGCGCGAAGAGGTCGTGCACGACGTCGGCGGGGTCGTCCTCGGTCATCGCGATCTCTTCGAGGATGACGCCGCGCTCGGCCTCGACGTCCTCGTCGGCGATCAGCGAACCGGTCAGCATGTCGCAGACGACGTCTATGGCCAGCGGCAGATCGCTGTCCAGGACCCGTGCGTAGTAGCAGGTGTACTCCTTCGCCGTGAAGGCGTTCATCTCGCCGCCGACCGCGTCGATCGCGGCGGAGATGTCGAGGGCGCTGCGCTTGCCGGTGCCCTTGAAGAGGAGGTGTTCCAGGTAGTGCGTGGCGCCGTTGAGGGCGGGGGTCTCGTCGCGGGATCCGACGTTCGCCCAGATCCCGAAGGTCGCTGAGCGTACCGAGGGGACGGTCTCGGTGACGATGCGCAGACCGCCCGGGAGGGTGGTCCTGCGGACCGGGTCGCTGGACTGTGCTCCGGCGTTGCTCACGTTTCCGTCCTTCGATGCACTGCTGCCGTCTCGTCCGTGAGGTGGCTCTGGGTACGGGCGACGGCCCGCGCCTCCGATGAGGTGCGGGCCGTCGTCACGGAACTACGGGACGTCACTTGTCGGTGTCGTCCTTCTTCTCGTCGTCCTCGCCCTCGATGACGGGAACGAGGGAGAGCTTGCCGCGGGAGTCGATCTCGCCGATCTCGACCTGGACCTTGGAGCCGACCGCGAGCACGTCCTCGACGTTCTCCACGCGCTTGCCACCGGCGAGCTTGCGGATCTGCGAGATGTGCAGCAGGCCGTCCTTGCCCGGCATGAGCGACACGAACGCACCGAAGGTGGTGGTCTTGACGACCGTACCCAGGTAGCGCTCGCCGACCTCCGGCATGGTCGGGTTGGCGATCGAGTTGATCGTGGCGCGCGCGGCCTCGGCCTGCGAGCCCTGCTGGGCACCGATGTAGATGGTGCCGTCGTCCTCGATCGTGATGTCGGCGCCGGTGTCCTCCTGGATCTGGTTGATCATCTTGCCCTTGGGGCCGATGACCTCACCGATCTTGTCCACCGGGATCTTGACGGTGATGATCCGCGGGGCGTTCGGGGACATCTCGTCCGGGACGTCGATGGCCTCGTTCATCACGTCGAGGATGTGGAGGCGTGCGTCACGGGCCTGCTTCAGCGCGGCGGCCAGGACCGAGGCGGGGATGCCGTCGAGCTTGGTGTCGAGCTGGAGCGCGGTCACGAACTGCTTCGTACCGGCGACCTTGAAGTCCATGTCGCCGTACGCGTCCTCGGCACCGAGGATGTCGGTGAGGGCGACGTAGTGCGTCTTGCCGTCGATCTCCTGCGAGATGAGGCCCATGGCGATACCGGCGACGGCGGCCTTGAGGGGCACACCGGCGTTCAGCAGGGACATGGTGGAGGCGCAGACCGAGCCCATGGACGTCGAGCCGTTGGAGCCCAGCGCCTCGGAGACCTGGCGGATCGCGTAGGGGAACTCCTCGCGCGTCGGCAGCACCGGCACGATGGCGCGCTCGGCGAGCGCTCCGTGGCCGATCTCGCGGCGCTTGGGCGAACCCACGCGGCCGGTCTCACCGACGGAGTACGGCGGGAAGTTGTAGTTGTGCATGTAGCGCTTGCGGGTCACCGGGGAGAGGGTGTCCAGCTGCTGCTCCATGCGGAGCATGTTGAGGGTGGTGACGCCCAGGATCTGGGTCTCGCCACGCTCGAAGAGCGCCGAGCCGTGCACGCGCGGGATGGCCTCGACCTCGGCGGCGAGCGTACGGATGTCCGTGACGCCGCGGCCGTCGATGCGGACCTTGTCCTTGATGACGCGCTCACGCACGACGGACTTGGTCAGCGCGCGGTACGCGCCGGAGATCTCCTTCTCGCGGCCCTCGAACTTCGGGAGCAGCTTCTCGACGGCGATCTCCTTGACGCGGTCGAGCTCGGTCTCGCGCTCCTGCTTGCCGGCGATGGTGAGCGCCTTGGCGAGCTCGGTCCTGACCGCGGCGGTGAGCGCCTCCAGGACGTCGTCCTGGTAGTCGAGGAAGACCGGGAACTCGCCGGTGGGCTTGGCGGCCTTGGCTGCGAGGTCGGACTGGGCCTTGCAGAGCGCCTTGATGAAGGGCTTCGCGGCTTCCAGACCGGCAGCGACGACCTCTTCGGTCGGGGCCTCGGCGCCGTCCTTGACGAGCTGGATGGTCTTCTCGGTGGCCTCGGCCTCGACCATCATGATCGCGACGTCGCCGTCGTCGAGCACGCGGCCCGCGACCACCATGTCGAAGACGGCGTCCTCGAGCTCGGTGTGCGTCGGGAAGGCGACCCACTGGCCCTTGATCAGGGCGACGCGGGTGGCGCCGATCGGGCCGGAGAAGGGCAGGCCCGCCAGGATCGTGGAGGCGGAGGCGGCGTTGATCGCGACCACGTCGTACAGGTGGTCGGGGTTGAGCGCCATGATCGTCTCGACGATCTGGATCTCGTTGCGCAGGCCCTTCTTGAAGGAGGGGCGCAGCGGCCTGTCGATCAGGCGGCAGGTGAGGATCGCGTCCTCGGAGGGGCGTCCCTCGCGGCGGAAGAAGGAGCCGGGGATCTTGCCGGCCGCGTACTGCCGCTCCTCGACGTCCACCGTGAGGGGGAAGAAGTCGAGCTGGTCCTTGGGCTTCTTGGAAGCGCTGGTGGCCGACAGCACCATGGTGTCGTCGTCCAGGTACGCCACGGCGGAGCCGGCGGCCTGCTTGGCGAGGCGGCCCGTCTCGAAGCGGATGGTGCGGGTGCCGAAGGTTCCGTTGTCGATAACGGCCTCGGCGTAGTGGGTCTCGTTCTCCACTAGCGTTTTCTCCATACTCGTCGTCTTTCGTCCCCCAGCCCGTGTGGCGGGGAACGGGGCGGAGAAGCGCTCCATGGTTGCGGGGCCGGTCTTCGATCGAAGCACCCGGGTGATGTTCCCGGGGGCCACTACCGAGGACCGGCGGCGGCTGGAGGGCGCTTCCCCTCGTGCGGTACTGCGGTGTTCGGTGCTGCGGTGTTCGGTGCTGCGGTGTTCGGTGCTGCGGTGTTCGTCACCGCGGTGTTCGGTACTGCCGTGCACACCCAGGTTACTGAGCGCGGTCCGGGTTGCGCACGTACAGCGGTCGCAGCACGTACGGCAAAGGGAGCGGTCCCCAGGAAATGGGGCCCGCTCCCTCGCACAACGTTCTTACTTGGCGCCGCCGGCCGCACCGCGGCGGATGCCGAGGCGTTCGACCAGCGCGCGGAAGCGCTGGATGTCCTTCTTGGCCAGGTACTGGAGAAGGCGGCGGCGCTGCCCGACCAGGATCAGCAGACCCCGGCGGGAGTGGTGGTCGTGCTTGTGCATCTTGAGGTGCTCGGTCAGGTCCGAGATACGGCGCGAGAGCATGGCGACCTGAACCTCGGGGGAACCGGTGTCGCCTTCCTTCTGCGCGAACTCGGTCATGATCTGCTTCTTCGTAGCGGCGTCGAGCGACACGCGTACTCCTCGTGAGTCTTCAGGCCACCGAGTGCCCCAGGTCGAATACTCTGGGGAACTTCCGTAACTCGGGAGGCGGGGATCCGCTGGGCGCAGCCTCCGGGTCTCCCGGAGACGCGTACACAGACGGCCGTCACACAGCGTATCAGCCTTTCCGAGCCCCCCGGCCCGTGCCCCCGGCCGCCGCTCGTGCACCCGAATGGCTCAAGCGGCGCGCCACGCCACACCGCTTCGGATCCCTACGGCGTGAGCTGCGCCATGCTCCTGTGCTGTCCAGCCCGTCGGGGCGCGACCACAGCAGCAGGAGCACCGCAGTGACGACGAGGGCCACCGAGGGTTCACCCACGTCCGATGACGAGTACGACAGCGAGGTACCGGTACGCCCGAGGCGTCCGGGAAGCGTCATCGTCACCTGGGCGACCACCACCGATCACAAGACGATCGGCACGATGTATCTGGTCACATCGTTCGCGTTCTTCTGCATCGGCGGCGTAATGGCGCTCGTCATGCGCGCCGAGCTGGCGCGGCCGGGTACGCAGATCATCTCGAACGAGCAGTTCAACCAGGCGTTCACGATGCACGGCACGATCATGCTGCTGATGTTCGCGACGCCGCTGTTCATCGGCTTCACCAACTGGATCATGCCCTTGCAGATCGGGGCACCCGATGTGGCCTTCCCCCGGCTGAACCTCTTTGCCTACTGGCTGTATCTGTTCGGTGCGCTGATCGTGATGGGCGGCTTCCTCACCCCGAACGGTGCGGCCGACTTCGGCTGGTTCGCGTACTCCCCGCTGACCAGCACGATGCGCTCCCCCGGGGTCGGCGCCGACCTGTGGATCATGGGTCTGGCCTTCCAGGGCTTCGGCACGATCCTCGGCTCGGTCAACTTCATCACCACGATCATCTGTATGCGCGCGCCCGGCATGACGATGTTCCGTATGCCGATCTTCGTGTGGAACGCGCTGCTGACCGCCGTGCTCGTGCTGCTCGCCTTCCCCGTGCTGGCTGCCGCGCTGCTCGCGCTGGAGGCGGACCGGAAGTTCGGCGCCCATGTGTTCGACGCGGCCAACGGCGGGGCCCTGCTGTGGCAACACCTCTTCTGGTTCTTCGGGCATCCGGAGGTGTACATCATCGCGCTGCCGTTCTTCGGGATCGTCACCGAGATCATTCCGGTGTTCTCCCGCAAGCCGGTCTTCGGTTACATCGGCCTGGTCGGGGCCACGATCTCCATCGCGGGGCTGTCGGTGACGGTGTGGGCCCACCACATGTTCGTCACGGGCGGGGTGCTGCTGCCGTTCTTCTCCTTCATGACCTTCCTGATCGCGGTGCCGACCGGGGTGAAGTTCTTCAACTGGATCGGCACGATGTGGAAGGGGTCGCTGTCCTTCGAGACGCCGATGCTCTGGGCGATCGGGTTTCTGATCACGTTCCTCTTCGGTGGTCTGACCGGCGTCATCCTGGCCTCGCCCCCGATGGACTTCCACGTCTCCGACTCGTACTTCGTGGTGGCGCACTTCCATTACGTGGTCTTCGGGACCGTGGTCTTCGCGATGTTCGCCGGGTTCTACTTCTGGTGGCCGAAGTTCACGGGCAAGATGCTGGACGAGCGGCTCGGCAAGATCAATTTCTGGACGCTGTTCGTGGGCTTCCACGGCACGTTCCTGGTGCAGCACTGGCTGGGCGCGGAGGGGATGCCGCGCAGGTACGCGGACTATCTGGCCGCCGATGGCTTCACCACGCTGAACACCATTTCGAGCATCAGCTCCTTCCTGCTCGGTCTGTCGCTGCTGCCGTTCTTCTACAACGTCTGGAAGACCGCCAAGTACGGCAAGAAGGTCGGGGTCGACGACCCGTGGGGCTACGGCCGCTCGCTCGAATGGGCGACCTCCTGCCCACCGCCCCGGCACAACTTCACGACGCTGCCGAAGATCCGCTCCGAGGGCCCGGCGTTCGACCTGCACTACCCGGCGATCAACGCTCTCGAAGCGGCGGCACACGCGACGGCCGCCCCTTCGGCGGGCAGCGGCACCGGCCCGCGCGCCGGGGACGAGTAGGGCAGGGGAAGAGAAGCGGAAGGAACGGCGGAGGAGAAGGCGTGGCAGCCGACGAGGAGACCGCGCGCGGTCTCGTGCGGATCGAGGGATATCTGCTGTGGAGCGCGGAGGTGGAGGAGGCGCGGCGGCAGGCCGCCCGCTTCGCGGGTCAGCTGCCCTGGCTGACCAGCGCCCAGCGGGACGATGTGGAGCGCGTCTACACGGCCGACCGGGTGGCTGTCTCCCGGGCCGTACTGGAGCGGATCTCCGGCCGGGCCGCCGAACTGCGGGGCGAGTACACGGCGCGCTACGAGCAGTTGAAGAGGCGCTGTGTGTCGGTGACGGTGATGGCGGTCGGCGCGGTGAGCGGCACCTGTACGGCGATCACGCTGCTCAGCCGGTGACCGCGAGGCCCCCTCTACCACGCCTGATCCATGTCGTCCGGAACCCATGAGGAGGGCCGGTCCCGCCAAGTAGGGTGAGCGGACAGCTCGTTCGTACGTGGTGAAGGGACCGGCAGCCATGGCTGACGCACACGACAAGGACCGTAAGGAACGCGAGAAGGAAGAGCTCTACGCACTCGACATCTCCGGGGTCGAGTGGCAGGGCGCGCCCGGCACCTCGGCGGACGAGGAGCGGGTCGAGATCGCGTATCTGCCGGACGGTGCCGTGGCCATGAGGTCCTCCATCGATCACGGGACGGTGTTGCGGTACACGGAAGCGGAATGGCGCGCTTTCGTGCTGGGGGCCAGGGACGGCGAATTCGACCTGGAACCGGCGCCGCACAACGGGGGGATGCCGAGCGCGGCCGAGGCCGAGTAGGCGGAGTCGGGCTTCGGCGTGCGGCGGCGGGGGCGGTCCGTTCCGTTCGGTCTTCCTTCTCGGCTGTACGTCCCCGGGTCGTACGGGCTGAATTTGGGCGGCTTTTGACGCCTTCCTTCCGTTATGGCCGATGCGTTGTGACGTAACAGAGCATTCTTCGGGCGCCTCTTGACGTAAAGGTCACGTCCGACGGTGCACTCCGTCATGCCGTCCCGGTACGAATGGTGATTAGGCTGGTACGGGGGCGCGGGCCAGAACCCGCACGCGGGATGTTCGCGTCCTCACGGGGAGAGCCAGGCGGATCGGACGACAACGGTCGCCCCCCATCCACTACGGCACGAGGGTGCTAGAGCACACCAGCGGGAGGCATTGTGAACAGCGATCGGGACGAGATTCGCGGGGGACCGAACACACCCGTCGACGATCAGTCCGACGCGGATCCCGCCGAGACGGGTGAGTTCACCATCGACTACACCCCTCCCGCCTGGTATACGCAGAACGCTTCGGACGCCCAGGCGCAGGAACCGGCACCGGCCGCTCCGCCGCCTGCTCCGGCTGCCGCCCCCACTCCCCCGCTGCCGCCGGCTCCGCCGGTGGCCCGGGCTCCTGAGGCGCCCCGGGTGGGCCCGGTCCAGCCCACCGGTCCCGTCGGCGGGCCTGCGGCTGTGCCGGGGCTGCCGCTGACCGGAGGGTTCGAGCCGAACTGGAGCCCGGCGCCGGCCGTCGCGGATCAGGACGGGAACAGGGACGAGGACAAGAACAAGGACGCGACGGGTAGCGGGGCCGGGCGCCGAGCGGGCGCCGCCCCCTCCGGCCGGGACGAGGTGCCTGACCACAAGGCGCCCTCTTCGGCGTCGTTTTCGGCGTCCTTCCCGGCGTCGGACTCCAGCCTGGGAGCGGACTTCGATCCGTGGGGCGAGGCCGATGCGGAATCCGACGCGAAGGCGGCCCGGGAATCCGCCGCGCGGAACGGAGCAGAGGCCGAGACGGCGTCCGAGGCGCAGTCCGGGCCCGCCGGGTCGGAGCCCGAGTCCGAGCCGGATTCGGAGCAGGATTCGGAGCAGGAGCAGGAGCTGGAGCAGGAGTCGGATTCCGAGCCGGATTCGGAGCCTGAGTCCTTCTCGACGGTCGTGCCGGAGGCCGACCCCGTAGTGGCACCCGCTCCGGAAGCCGAGCCCGAGAAGGCGGCCGAGGCGCTCGGCGGGGGTGAGGTGGAGAGCGGGGACACCATGAAGTTCTCCCCCGCCGCGCTGAAGCGTGAGTTCGAGAAGCTCGAAGCGGCCGCGAAGGCCGCACGCGAGCGGTCGGGGGCTCCTCCGGCCGCCGAGCAGGAGAGCAACGCGCCCGCTTCGGCGGCAGGGACGCCCAGCGGGGCTTCCGGCCCCTATCGGTCCGACGGGTCCAACGCGTTCGCGGATGTCGCTGCCTCCTTCGGTGAGCCCTCCGACGCCGTGCCCGGGACCGGCGATGCGATCGAGGACGCGGTGCCGCCGCACGTTCCGGACGCCCCTGAGCCGCAGGACGCCCCTCCGGCGCCGCCCGCCCAGCCCTGGGTGCCCGCTCCTTCGTCGCCGCCGCAGGGCGAACTGCCGCCGCTGCCGCCCGCGTTCCAGCCCGCCGCACCGCCGGCCGCTCCGCAGTGGCCGGTGAGCACGCCGAGCGCCGATCAGTCGCAGCCGTACCCCGGGCCGCCCCAGCCGCAGCCGCAGGGTCAGCCCACGGCCGGTCCCGCCGGTCCCGGAGGTCCCGCGGCGCCGCCGTCCTGGCCCGCCCAGGCCCCGCGGCCCACCGGCGAGGAGGGCGGCTACGGCTTCCCGCAGCCCGCTCCCCAGCCGCCGGCCCCCCGGGCGGAACAGCCGCCGCAGCCGCAAGCCGGGTACGGATTCCCGCCGCCTGCGCCCGACCAGCCCGCCCCACAAGTGCCCCATCAGTCCCAGGCCGGTTACGGGTTCCCGCAGCCCACCCCCGCCCCTGCACCCGACCAGCCCGCACCCCAGCAGCCTCAGCAGCCGCAGGCCGGGTACGGATTCCCCCAGCAGCCCCGGCCCGTGGAGTCCGCGCAGCAGCCGCTGCCGCCGCAGGCTCCTCAGCCGCCGCAGAGCGGTTACGGCTTCCCGCAGCAGCAAGGGGCACCGCAGGGACAGGCCGGTTACGGATTCCCGCAGCCCGCCCCCCAGCCGCCCGCTGCCCAGCCGCCTCAGGCTCCGCAGGCTCCCCAGACGGGTCAGCCCCAGCAGCAGCCCGCGCCGCAGGGGCAGACCCCGCAGCCGCAGCACCCCGGTTCCGGTTACGGATTCCCGCAGCCCGGCGCTCCTGCCCCGGGCCTGCCCGCGCCGCAGGACCCGCAGGCCCAGGGCCCCGGGCAGGGACAGCGAGGACAGCAGCCGGGACAGCAGGCGCAGCAGCCCGCCGCCCCCGTCGATCCCCGCAGCGGGGCCGGCTGGCCGCAGCCCGTCGCCCATGACCAGCGGGAGCGATCCGTTCCCGGTGCGCCGCTGGGGTACACGGCGGCCGTCGAGCTGTCGTCCGACCGGCTGATCCGCAACAAGCAGAAGACGAAGAGCAGTCGCAGTGGCCCGGCCGGTGCCTCGCGCTTCAAGATCGGCGGCAAGAAGGAGGAGGCCGAGCGGCAGCGCAAGCTCGACCTCATCAGGACGCCGGTCCTCTCCTGCTACCGGATCGCCGTCATCAGCCTCAAGGGCGGTGTCGGCAAGACCACGACGACGACCGCACTGGGCGCCACACTCGCGACCGAACGGCAGGACAAGATCCTGGCGATCGACGCCAACCCGGACGCGGGGACGCTCGGCAGGCGGGTACGGCGGGAGACCGGGGCCACCATCCGTGACCTGGTCCAGGCGATCCCGTACCTCAACTCGTACATGGACATCCGCCGGTTCACCTCGCAGGCGCCCTCCGGTCTTGAGATCATCGCCAACGACGTGGACCCCGCCGTCTCCACCACGTTCAACGACGAGGACTACCGCCGGGCGATCGACGTCCTGGGCAAGCAGTACCCGGTCATCCTGACCGACTCCGGTACGGGTCTGCTCTACAGCGCCATGCGGGGCGTGCTCGACCTCGCCGACCAGCTGATCATCGTCTCCACCCCGTCCGTCGACGGCGCGTCCAGCGCGAGCACCACGCTCGACTGGCTCTCGGCGCACGGCTATTCGGAGCTGGTCCAGCGGTCGCTCACGGTGATCTCCGGGGTCCGCGAGACCGGCAAGATGATCAAGGTCGACGACATCGTGCAGCACTTCGAGACCCGCTGCCGCGCGGTCGTCGTGGTGCCGTTCGACGAGCATCTGTCGGCGGGCGCCGAGGTCGACCTGGACATGATGCGGCCGAAGACCCGTGAGGCGTACTTCAACCTCTCCGCGCTGGTCGCCGAGGACTTCCAACGCGCCCAGCAGGCCCAGGGGTTGTGGACCGGCAACGGCCAGGGCACCCCGCCCCACATGGCCCCGCCGATGCCCGGCGGGCAGCAGCCGTACGCACCGCAGGCACCCCAAGGGCCGCAGCAGCCCTATCCGCCGCAGCAACAGGGGTGGCAGCAGCAGCCCCCACAGCCGGGGCAGCAGGGGCAGGGACAGCCCGCGCACCCGGGGCAGCCCGGCTCGCCCCCTCCCCAGGGACAGCCCTGGCAGCAGCAGCCCGCCCAGCCGGGGCAGCCGCAGTCCCCGCCCCAGCCGCAGGGACACCCAGGTCAGCCCGGTGAGCCGGAGCCGCAGGGGCCGGTCCCGCCGGCCGGATGGCCTCAGCAGCAGCCCCCGCAGGCGCCGCCGCCCCCTCAGCAGTAAGGCGATAAGGGTATAGACCACTGAAGGCCCGCACCGTGTGAACGGTGCGGGCCTTCAGACATTTGTGCAGACCAGGCACGGTCTTGACGACCGTTGACATGTCTAAACCACCGCTGATAAACCTTCGCTTCACCAGCTGGCGACTCCATGATTCACCCTGACGCGAGGTCAACGCCCATGGACAGAAGAGTTCCGACCGGCCCTATCCGGCATCGTTCCCGTTTCCGTCTGCTCCTGGCCACCGGTGCGACCGCCTTCGCCCTGGCGGCCGCCGCCGCGACCCCGCTGAACCCGGCCCCCCAACAGGCCCACGCCACGACGGCCGAGGCCCCTGCCGCAGCCCCCGCCGACTCCGCCTCTGACGCCGGCTCAGGCTCAGGCTCAGGCGGCAAGAAGGTCCTCACCGTCGCGGTCAACCAGAGCGTCGACTCGCTGAGCCCGTTCCTCACCACGCGCCTGGTGTCCACCACCGCGCTGCGGCTCATGTACGAGTACCTGACCAACTACGACGTCAAGGACGGCCACACCATCCCGGGCCTCGCCAGCGCCTGGAAGTCGTCGTCCTCGAAGCTCACCTGGACGTTCACCATCCGGAAGAACGCCACATGGTCGGACGGTCAGCAGGTCACCGCCGACGACGCGGCCTGGACGTTCAACAAGATGATGACGGACAGCGCGGCCGCCACCGCCAACGGCAGCTTCACGGCGAACTTCAAGAAGGTCACCGCCCCCGACGCGCGGACACTGGTCGTGCAGCTGAAGAAGCCTCAGGCCACCATGACCGCGCTCGATGTGCCGATCGTGCCGAAGCACATCTGGGAGAAGGTCGGGGACTTCTCGAAGTTCAACAACGACAAGCAGTTCCCGGTCGTCGGCGACGGCCCGTTCATCCTCACCGACTACAAGGTCGACCAGTATCTGAAGTTCAAGCCGAACAAGACGTTCTGGCGCGGCGCCCCCAAGTTCGACGAGCTGGACTTCAAGTACTACAAGGACAACGACGCGGCCGTCGCCGCCCTGCAGAAGGGTGAGGTCTCCTTCGTCCAGGGCCTCACCCCGGCCCAGGCCGCGGCCCTGAAGACCGAGAAGAACATCAAGGTCAACGACGCCCCGGGCCGGCGCTTCTACGCGCTCGCCACCAACCCGGGCGCCAAGGCCAAGAACGGCAAGAAGATCGGCGACGGCAACCCGGCCCTGCTCGACCCCCGGGTCCGCAAGGCGCTGTTCGCCGCGACCGACACCAAGACCATCATCGACAAGGTCTTCCAGGGACACGCCGTCGAGGGCGCCGGCTATATCCCGCCACGCTTCTCCAGCTACTTCTGGAAGCCGTCGGCGAGCCAGAAGATCTCCTACGACCCGGCCAGGGCAGCGGCCCTGCTGGACCAGGCGGGCTACAAGAAGAACGGTGACGGCAAGCGCGTCGGCAAGGACGGCAAGCCGCTCAGCTTCCGGCTGCTGTGCCACGCCACCGACCCGAACGACAAGGCCATCGGCCAGTACATGCAGGAGTGGTGGGGCAAGCTCGGCATCGGGCTCAAGATGAGCTGCCTCGACAACGTCTCCGACCCCTGGCTGGCCGGTCAGTACGACCTGGCGTTCGACGGGTACTCGGTCAATCCCGACCCGGACTACGTCCTGTCCATCCACACCTGCGCCGCGCTGCCCGACACGCCCAAGGGCACCGGGTCCACCGACAACTTCATCTGCGACAAGAAGTTCGACAGCCTCTACGCCCAGCAGGCCGTCGAGTACAACCCGGCCAAGCGCGCCGATCTGGTGAAGCAGATGGAATCGCGGCTGTACGACACCGGGTACATGAATGTCATGGCGTATCCGAACGCGGTCGAGGCGTACCGTACCGACCAGATCAAGTCCATCGACACGATGCCCCTGGCGGCGGGCAACATCTGGGGCCAGGACGGCTACTGGAGCTTCTGGTCGGCGGTCCCCGCCGACCACAGCGCCTCGAAGTCGTCGGGTTCCTCGACGGGGCTCGTCATCGGCATCGTGGCGGCTGTCGTCGTCATCGGGCTCGGAGGCTTCGTCGCCCTGCGCCGCCGTTCCACCGCGGAAGACCGTGAATAACCCATGAGCGCTGCCGGCACCACTCCGCTCGCGGAGGGTGCGGCCGACGGCCCGGTCCAGGTCAAGACCGGGCCGTCCGGCCCCCGCACCCGTAACGCGACCGCGTATCTGCTGTATGTGGCGGGCAAGCTGGGCGGCGCCGCCGTCTCGCTGGTCGCCGTCCTCGTCACCAGCTTCTTCCTGTTCCGGATCATCCCCGGCGACCCGGTCCGCACCATGACACACGGTCATCCGGTCACCCATCAGCAGCTGCTCGCCCTGCGCAAGCAGCTGGGGCTCGATCTGCCGGTCTGGCAGCAGTTCACCCAGTACTGCACCAAGGCGCTCAGCGGCGACCTGGGCACCTCGTACCAGTTCCACGCCCCCGTCGGCCAGCTGATCGCGCAGAAACTGCCCGCGACGCTGCTGCTCACCGGTGCCGCCGTGCTGATCTACTCCGCGCTCGGCCTGTGGCTCGGCACCCGCTCCGCGTGGGGGCACGGCGGGCTCGGCGACAGGATCTCTACCGGGGTTGCGCTGACCCTGTGGTCGGTGCCCGCCTTCTGGCTCGGGCTGCTGCTGATCATCGTCTTCGCGGTGGGCATCGGCCCGGTCCCGGGGATGTTCCCGACCGGAGGCATGGAGTCCGGCGGCCTGACCGGCTTCGCGTACGTCACGGATGTGGCGCACCATATGGTGCTGCCCGTCATCACCCTCGTCGCGGTGGGGTACGCGCAGACCCTGCTGGTGATGCGGTCCTCGCTGCTGGACGAGATGGGCAGCGACTATCTGACGACGGCCCGGGCCAAGGGGCTGCGCGACGTCCTCGTACGCCGCCGGCACGCCGTGCCCAACGCCATGCTGCCGACCATGACCATGATCTTCATCAACTTCGGCCGTGTGGCGGCCGGTTCGATCCTGGTCGAGACGGTGTTCTCCTGGCCCGGCGTCGGCGGTCTCTTCTACTCGGCGCTGAGCGTGCCGGACCTTCCGCTGGTGCAGGGGCTGTTCGTGGTCTTCGCGGGCGCGATGATCGTGATGAACCTCCTCGCCGATCTGCTCTATCCGCTGCTCGATCCCAGGGTGGGCCGATGACGACCGCACAACCGACGGCGGGCTCACTCGCCAGGGCCAGGCAGCGTGAGTCCCTGGGCCGCTTCTGGCAGCAGTACCGCACGCACCGGGCCGGGGTCTTCGGGCTGGCCGGGCTCGTCCTGATCGCGGTGATCGCGCTGGCCGCGCCGCTGCTGGTCGGCAGTGACGTGCAGAGCGTGACCAAGGCGCCCGGGTCGCCGCTGGAGGCGCCCAGCGGTGAGTTCCCGCTCGGCACCGACCAGTTCGGGCGTTCGCTGCTCGGGCTGCTCGTCTGGGGCGCCAGGATCTCGCTCACGGTGGGGCTGCTGGCCGCCGCGCTCTCGGTGGCCATCGGCACCCTGGTCGGGATCATCGCCGGGCACTTCGGCGGCTGGTTCGCGACGGTGCTGATGCGGATCACCGACTGGTTCCTGGTGATGCCGACCCTGGTGCTGGCGATCGTGCTGGCGACGGTGCTCGACCACTCGATCTGGACGGTGATCCTGGCGATCGGTGTCACCTCCTGGCCGACCACCGCCCGGCTGGTGCGGGCGCAGACCATCGCCGTGGAGTCCCGTCCGTACATCGAACGCGCGAGGGCGCTCGGGGGCGGCCACGGGCATGTGATGACCCGGCACGTGCTGCCCAATGTGGTGCCGCTGGTGCTCACCCAGACGACGCTGGGCATCTCCGACGCGATCCTCACCGAGGCGACCCTGGCCTTCCTCGGGCTCGGTGACCCGACGCTGATCTCCTGGGGCGGCATGCTCCAGGACGCCCGGGAGGCGGGCGCGGTCTCCTCGGGACACTGGTGGTATCTGGCGCCGCCCGGGATCGCCATCGCGCTCGTCGCGCTCGCCTTCACCCTCTGCGGCCGTGCCGTGGAGGCCGTGCTCAACCCGAAGCTGGGGGTGGGACGTTGAGCCTCCTCGAAATCAAGGACCTGCACGTGACCTACGGGTCGGGAGCGGGCGCGGTGCCCGCCGTGCGCGGGGTGGACCTGACCGTCGGGGCCGGGCAGAAGCTCGGGATCGCCGGTGAGTCCGGGTGCGGGAAGTCGACGCTGGCACTCGCACTGCTGCGGCTGCTGCCTGCTTCGGCGAAGCTGAGCGGCGAGATCCTGCTCGACGGCGAGGACGTCCTCACCATGAAGTGGGGACGGCTGCGGGCCGTCCGGTGGGCGGGCGCCTCGATCGTCTTCCAGGGCGCGATGCACTCCCTCAACGCGGTGCACCGGATCGGCGACCAGATCGCTGAGCCGCTGCTCGTCCACCGTCAGGCGACCCCGGCCGCCGCGCGCGGGCGGGCCCGCGATCTGCTGGAGCAGGTCGGGCTGCCCGCGGCGCGGGCCGACGCCTATCCGCACGAGCTCTCCGGCGGGCAGCGGCAGCGGGTGATGATCGCGATGGCGCTGGCCTGCGACCCGCAGGTCATCGTCGCCGACGAGCCGACCACCGCGCTCGATGTGATGATCCAGGCCCAGATCCTGCGGCTGATCGAGCGGCTGGTCGCCGACCAGGACATCAGCCTGCTGATGATCAGCCACGACCTGGCGGTACTGGCGGATACCTGCGACCGGCTGGCCGTGATGTACGCGGGCCGGGTCGTCGAGGAGGGCCCCGCCCAGCAGGTCTTCACCGGTGCGGCCCACCCGTACAGCACCGCGCTGTCCGGGGCCTTCCCGCGCATCGGCGACCCCGCTTCCCGGCGTGCCCCGCGCGGGCTGCCCGGTGATCCGCCCGATCCGGCCGCGCTCCCGTCGGGCTGTACGTTCCATCCGCGCTGCCCGGTGGCCCTGGACGAGTGCGCGACGACCGCCGGGCCCGAGCTGCGGGACGCCGGGCCGGCGTGGCAGGCGGCCTGCCTGCTCGTACGGCCGGACGGCGGCCCGGTCGCGGAGCCCGGTGCCGAGGAAGCAAGGAGCACCTCATGACCACCCCTCCCCTGCTCAGCACCACCGCGCTGGAGGTCGCCTTCCCCGGCCGGCGCGGGGCCTCCCCCGCGCGCGCCGTCGACGGGGTGGACCTCGACATCGGGCCCGGTGAGATCGTGGCCCTGGTCGGCGAGTCGGGGTGCGGCAAGACGACGCTCGCCCGCACCCTCCTCGGGCTCGTACGGCCGACGTCAGGGCAGGTCACCTTCGGGGGCGAGCCGCTGGACCTCTCGGCCCGCGCCCTCAAGGCGTACCGCAAGCGCGTCCAGCTGGTGCTCCAGGACCCGAGCGGTTCGCTGAACCCGCGGCACACCGTGTACGAGGCGGTGGCGGAGGGCCTGCGGATCCACGGGTACACGGGCGACGAGCGGGCCGCCGTGTCCGAGGCGCTCTCCCGGGCGGGGCTGCGGCCTCCCGAGCGGTTCTTCCTGAAGTATCCGCACGAGCTGTCGGGCGGTCAGCGCCAGCGGGTGGTGATCGCGGGGGCGCTGGTGCTCGAACCCGAACTCATCGTGGCGGACGAGCCGGTGGCCTCGCTGGACGCCTCGGTGCGCGGTGAGATCCTCGCCCTGCTGCTGCGGCTGCGGGACGAGCTGGGGCTCTCGGCCCTGGTCGTGACCCACGATCTGGGGCTGGCGTGGAACATCGCCGACCGGGTGGCGGTGATGTATCTCGGCCGGATCGTGGAGACGGGTGACGTGGACCGTATCCTCACGGCGCCGCAACACCCGTACACCCAGGCGCTGTTGTCGGTGATGCCGGACGCGGCGACGGAACCGGTGGTGCTCACCGGCGAGCCGCCGGACCCGTCCAGGGTCCCGCCGGGGTGCCGCTTCCATGCCCGCTGCCAGATCCTCGCCTCGGGTGAGGCGGAGCGCGCGGGGGTCGCCGACGCCTGCCGTACGAAGGATCTTCCGGTGCTGGCCGGCGGCGGGCGGGACGCGGTGGCGTGCCACTGGGCGACGGCGTCGAAGACGGTGGGGCCGGTACCGGCGTCCTGAGGCGAGCGGTGTGGTGTGGCAACCGGGCGTGGTCAGACGGGCTGGCCCAGGGGCCGGATGGTCAGGGTGTTGAGGTCGACGCCCGTCGGCTGGTCCAGGGCGAAGCAGATGGCCTCGGCGATGGGCTGGGGAGGCAGGGCGAAGGGGGGAACGCCTGCGCCCTGCCAGAAGGGGGTGTCGATCATGCCGGGGTTGACGAGAGTGACACCGATGCCGCGGGTCGTCGCGTGCAGGCGCAGGTTCTCGGCCAGTCCGGTGGTGGCCCACTTGGTGGCCGAGTAGAGGTTGGCGGAAGAGTTCTTCAGCCCGGCGACGCTGCCGATGAGCACCAGCCGTCCGCCGGTGGCTTCGAGGTGGGGCAGGGTGGCATGGGCCAGCAGCGCGGGGCCGAGGACGTTGGTGAGGACCATGGGCGACCACAGCGTGGGGTCGCCGGCCCCGATGGAGTCACCGGACATGAATCCGGCGTTGGCCACCGCCGCGTCAAGGGCACCGAAATGCGCCACGGTACGGTTCACGGCCGACTCGGTGGCCTGCCAGTCCGCCGCGTCCGCGACCAGGCCCAGCAGGCGGTCGGAGTGACCGGCCTCGTCGAGGAACGCCTTCAGTCTGCTCTCGTTGCGGCCGGTGACGGCCACGCGGTGGCCGCGGTCGATGAGCAACCGCGCGGTGTGGGCGCCGATACCGCTGGTCGCGCCGGTGATCAGTACGGTCTTGCTGGTCATGGTCATGCTCCTGAAGCGTGAGGGGGACGGCGGACGGCGGCCTGGGATGAAGGTGCACCGTTCAAGTCCGCCGACCCCAGGGAACCGGCGCCGTCGGAGACGGGCAAGGCCGCGTTTATGGGGGGTATAAACACAACCTCTCTCTGTCGGCCGGACCATGGGTATCGTGGCCGAATGGAACCTCCGCCCGGACACCGCACCGGGAGTCGCACGGACAACCGCTCGGACATCCGCGACTTCCTCATCAGCCGGCGCGCCAAGCTCCCCCCGGAGCGGGTCGGACTGCCCACCAGCCGACGACGCCGCGTTCCGGGACTCCGTCGCGAGGAGGTCGCGGCCCTCGCCGGTGTGAGCACCGAGTGGTACACACGGCTGGAGAAGGGCCACATCAGTGGCGTCTCCGATGACGTGCTGGAAGCGGTCGCGCAGGCATTGCGCCTCAATGAGGACGAGCGCACCTACCTGCTCGCTCTGGCCAGAGCGGCTCGCCCCGCCCGCCGCAGGTCGCACCGCCGCAAGGACGTCGAGATCCCGTCTTCCGTCCAGTGGATGGTGGACTCCATGACCATGGCCCCCGCCTTCGTACGCAACGGACATCTGGACATCGTCGCGAGCAACGCGCTGTGCAGGGCGCTGTACTCACCGATGTTCGACAGCGACACCACCGGCGACCGGGGCTGCGCCAATTTCCCCCGTTACTTCTTCCTCGACCCCGGCTCCCCCGACTACTTCGTCGACTGGGAGGAAGGCGCGAGGGCCACGGTCGCGGTGCTCCGCGCCGAAGCCGGACGCGAACCCCACGACCGGGCCCTGCGTGAGCTCGTCGGCGAACTGTCCACGCTCAGCCCCGACTTCCGCACCATGTGGGCCAGTCATGACGTCCGGATCCATCACGAAGGCGTCAAGCGGCTGGACCATCCCGAGGTCGGCCGTCTGGAGATGACCTTCCGCTCACTGAACCTGCCCCTGCCTCAACGGGCCGTCCACGACCTGACCGTCTACACGGCCGAGCCGGGCACCCCCTCGGAGGACCGCCTCAGACTCCTCGCCAGTTGGACAGCACCACAGCCCCCATCCACGGAACCGGTCCGCCCGCCCGGCTGACCTCACGCGTTCATGAGGCGGCTGCCCAGCGGAGGACCCCGGGGGTCCCGGATCTTCTCTCCAACACCTCCTGCGCGTGGCCCTTCACCTCTTGCCTGGGCCACAGCTTTTGCGATCACCGAGTTGCCCGTGCATGGCCACTGAGCCGGTGCGCCGGCGCGGTCAGGGGGCCGGCCGCACCGGCGCCACGGGTGCCGGGGCCCGCAGTCCCCGTACCAGGGCCAGGGACACGGCGACGGACAGCGCGGCCATCACCGCCATGGCCGTCGCGGCCGAGGTGCGCTGGGCCACGGCTCCCGCGAGGGCGGCGCCCACCCCCTGGAGTGTGAGCATTCCCGAGGTGTGCAGGCCGAGCGACTGGCCCTGGATGTCGTCCGGGGTCAGTTCGACCAGACGCTCCATCAGGACCAGGCTCGCCGCGTATCCGACCGAGGCCAGCACGACGGCCGCCAGCGCGAGTGGCAGCCCGGGCCGGACCGCGAAGACCAGATAGGGCGCGGCGAGCAGGAACCGCAGCGGGGTGGCGATCCGGGCCCGCCACCGCGGGGGCACGATCCGGCCGACCGTCACATCCCCGGCCAGCATCCCGAACGCGGCGACCGCGAGCAGCAGCCCCGCGTGCCCGGGTGCGTACGGCACGAAGACCGACTCGCAGCCGACGATCAGCCCGTTGGGCACCCAGAGCGCGAGGTAGACGTACCGGCGCGGCGCCGACGACCAGATCAGCCGGTTGACGCGCCAGGTCTCCCGGACCGAAGGGCGGCCCGCCGACCGGGCCGGCCGGCTGCTGAGCCCGCCGAGCGCGACGGCCGCGGCGGCCAGGGCGAGCGCGGCGGCGACGAGCAGTGCGCCGCGTGGCGACAGTGCGGCGACGAGCGCCCCGCCGACCGCGAATCCGGCGATCTGCGTGATCCCGTTGGACATGTTCAGCGCCGAGCGCCCCAGGACGTACGCCTCCTGGGGCAGGATCTCGGCGAGCAGGCCGTAGCGCACCCCGCCGCCCACAGAGCCGGCCAGGCCGAGGGCGAACAGCACCGAGAAGGCGGCCGGGAGCGGCAGGCCCGGGAGCGCGAGGGCCGCTGCGCCCGCCGCGGCCGTCGCCGCGAGGCCGGTCTCCGCGGCCCGGGGCGGCAGCCGGTCGGCGGCGGAGAGCAGCGCCACCGCTCCGATGACCTGGGCGAAGGAGCCGCCGAACATACTCAGCGCGGCGAGCAGCGGGGAGTGGGTGGCCGAGAAGACCAGCGAGGCCAGGGCGATGCCGCTCACGGTCGAGCCCACGCCCAGGAGCGAGACCGAGACGAAGAGCGGGGTGAACTCCGGGACGCCGAAGAGCTGTCGGTAGGTGCGCATGCGCCGGATTCTGACCGGGCGCCGGGCCGGAGGATAATGTTTCGCAAGGGGGCGAAACATGGGGCTGTGGGTCATCGACGCGGACACCCTGGCGCGCAGCCGGTTTGTGATCTCCCAGTTCAGTGAGGCTTTCGCCTGTCTGGTGATGCTGGAGTCGGGGCAGACCGGGCACCCGGGTGAGCTGTCCTGGCTGGCCGCGCACCGGCCTGCCTACCAGGAGCTGCTGGACGCGGACCCGGTCACCCGGCTGCTGGTGCGGACCGGTCTGCGGCCGCACTGGATCGCCGACTTCCTGTCCCCCACACCGCCCTCGGAGGACGAATCGGAATTCCACCGCGAGCTGGCCGTGGTCCGCGCCACCCCGCCGGCCGAGGCCCGCCACGACCTCGCCCACGGCGCGGGCGGCCGGCTTCCCGGCGCGCTGGACCGGGACGATCTGCCCGGCCGCGCGGCCGACCTGCTGGAGTGGGTGTGGACGGAGACCGTCCTGCCGTACTGGCCCCGGCGGCGGCGCCTCTTCGAGGCGGACATCCTGGCCCGCACCCGGCAGCTCACGAAGGGCGGCTGGGCGGCGGCGCTGGACGACATCCGGCCGGGGATGCGCTGGCTGGGCGAGGGCCGGCTGCGGATCAACCACGGCGCGTACGAGCCGCAGGAGGTCTCGGGTGCGCAGCTGCTGTTCGTGCCGGCGAGCGGGCGCAGCGGTTGGGTCTCGTGGGACAGGCCGCACCGTTTCTCCGCCGTCTACCCCTGTACGGGGCCGCTGTCGGAGCCGGTGCGGGCGGCCGTGCCCGGGGCGCTCGGCAGGCTGCTGGGCAGTGGGCGGGCCGGTGTTCTGCTGCTGCTCGACACCCCGAAGAGCACGACACAGCTGGTCGCCCTCTCGGGTCAGGCCCTGGGGTCGGTGGGCCGTCATCTCAGGGTTCTGCTGGACGCCGGTCTGGTGTTCAGACGGCGGGCCGGGCGGTCGGTGCTCTACTGCCGTACCGCGGCCGGGGACGTGCTGGTGGCCGCGCAGAGCTGAGCGCGTGGTGCGGAGCGTGCGCGGGACGCGGTCAGTGCGACTCGTACGCCTCGATGAGCGTCCGGCAGCGCTTCACGTCGTCCGCCATGGCCACCAGGAGCGCGTCGATCGAGTCGAACTTCTCCATGCCGCGTACGTAGGCGAGGAAGTCGACGGCGACATGCATGCCGTACAGGTCGAGGCCGACGCGGTCGATGGCGTACGCCTCGACGGTGCGCTCGCTGCCGTCGAACTGGGGGTTGCTGCCCACCGAGATCGCGGCGGGCATCCGTTCGCCGTCGGCGGTCAGCCATCCCGCGTACACCCCGTCCACAGGGATCGCGGTGTGCGGAAGCGTCTCGACGTTCGCCGTGGGGAAGCCCAGCTCACGGCCGCGCTGTGCGCCCCGGACCACCACGCCCTCGACGCGGTGCGGGCGGCCCAGGATCTCGGCGGCGCCGGTCATGTCGCCCTCGGCGACCAGTCGGCGGGTGAGGGTCGACGAGAACGGCTCGCCGCCGCCCGCCTCTCCGCTCACCGAGAGGTCGACGATGTCGACCTCGTAGTCGTACGTCGAGCCCAGCTCGGCGAGGAAGCCGACATTTCCGGCCGCCCGGTGGCCGAAGCGGAAGTTGGGGCCCTCGATCACGGCGCGGGCGTGCAATTTGTCGACCAGGACCTTCACGATGAAGTCGGCGGGCGACAGCTTCGAGAACTCGGTCGTGAAGGGGAGGATCAGCTGCGCGTCCACGCCCAGCTCCGCCATCAGCTCGGCGCGCCGGTGGTGCGGGGCGAGCAGCGGCGGGTGGCTGCCGGGCCGCACGACCTCGCTGGGGTGCGGGTCGAAGGTGACGACCACGGCGGGAACGCCCAGCTCACGCGCGCGCCGCACGGCCCGCCCGATGATCAGCTGATGGCCGCGGTGCACCCCGTCGTAGGAGCCGATGGTGACGACGCTGCGTCCCCAGTCCTGGGGAATGTCCTCCAAGCCACGCCAGCGCTGCACTGAGACCGCTCCTCGCCCGAACCCGTGTACATGATCAATGCCCTGCCAGTTACGCAGGTCTAAGACTGCCATGTCCGGCGCTCGCGGCGTGCATCGGCATCGGGGCCGCGGGCTCCCCGGCCGCGAGCCGGGTCTGCGGGCCGACGATCACGGCCCACTCCTGGGGTGCGCGGGCCAGCCAGTCGGCGAGCTGTCCTGCGAAGACGGGTGACCGTGTGGACAGTTCGGCCAGCAGCCGGTCGAGCGCGGCCGCGCCGTCGGGTGTACGGACCAGCAGCAGTCCCGCGCGGTGGACCAGGTCACGGGTCCTGGCTTCGGCACGGTGGGCGGCCCCGTCCGCCGCGGCCCGCACCAGGGCCTCCAGGACGGCCGCACCGTCCCTGGCCTCGAACCGCTCGTACTCCAGCAGTACGTCGAGCAGCTCGGCCCGCATCGCGCGCGAGCCCTGGCCGCCGGGCGCGGCGAGCACCGGGGCCAGCGCCTCGCGCACCCGGCTCGGGCGGCCCCGCAGCAAGCCGGTGACCAGCGGGAAGACAACGGCGCGGGCGGCCGGGCCGTCCTCCAGGCGGCGGTCGACGAAGGTGGCCGCGTGCACGGCGCCCGGCGGGTGGCGGTCGATGTACTCGTGGACGAGCGCGGCGGCGCGGCGGGCCTGGGCGGGGTCGCTGACCCCGGCGAGTGCGCTCAGTACCGGGCCCGCCGCGTCCGGCCGCGACCGCAGGACCGCTTCGAAGGCGGCGAACACGGGGTCGGGGTGGGTGGGCAGGGCGACGGCGAGCGCGGCGGCGGGCAGTTTCGTCCCGCCGGACTCGAAGAGGGCCAGGGCGCGCGGCAGATGCCGGGCGCGGGTGGCCGGGTCGCTGATGAGCAGGGCCAGGGCGGGGCCGTGCAGTCCGGTGTCGCCGGGGCGGGCGAGCAGCGCAAGGGCCGCGTACCGCAGCAGTTCGCTGTCGGGTCCTGTCCTGGCGTGCACGGCGGCCCGCGCGGCCTGCCGGGCCGCCGCCGCCCGGCGCTCGGGCCGGTCGTCGTGCGCCCAGCGGTCCACGGCGCGGCAGAGCGCGGACGTCTCGTCCTCGGCGAGCGCGGCGAGCAGTTCGTCGGCGCGGGGGTGGTCCGTGGCGACGAGCGCTTCCGCGAGGTCGTCGACGGCCAGTCCGCGCCGGGTGTACAGCAGCGCCTGGGCGGCCCCGGCGACGGTGGGCCGCAGCTCGGCCCCGGCGTCGGACGGCAGCAGCCGCTCGTCGCCGAACCAGCGGCACAGCAGTGGCTGTACGGTCCTGGGCTCGGCGGCGAGCCGCCGGGCGGCCGCGTCCAGATAGCGGTCGGCGGACCGCGCACCGGGCACACCGTCGGCGGGCACCAGGCGCCGCAGCAGATCGAGGCGGTGGCTCTCGCCGAGCCGCAGCCGCTCCCAGAACGCGCTGTCGAAGACGCGGAATCCGCCGAGCCCGCGGGGTCCGCCCGCGCGGACCGACAGCAGGGTGATCCGGTCGGCGAGGAGCCGCAGGACACCGATGTACGGCCGGGCGTCCGGCACACGCAGCAGCACATCGGCGAGCAGCCGCGCCGCCCACCACTCGGGGTCGGCGAGCGCCGCGACGGGCTGCGGTTCTCCCCCGGGGAGGGGTTCGCCCCCGGGAAGGGGTGCCCCGTGTGTGCCGTCGGCGTGCGGGCCATCCGCGTGCGGGCCATCCGCGTGCGGGCCATGGGCATGCGGGCCGAGCATCGGCGCACTGGATGGCCCCGGTCCTGACGGTCCTGACGTGCCCAGGGCAGAGGCACCCGAGGCGGGTGTCGCCGGACCGGACATGCCCCGGGCCGACGTCGATGGACCTGCCACACCCCAGTCGGGCGCGCCCTGGCCGGACGTACCCGAGACGGAGACACGCCGGTCGGATACACCCGGTCCGGACATACCCTGGCCGGGCGTACCCGGGACGGACACACGCCGGCCAGACTCCCCCGGGCCGGACACAGCCCGGCTGGGCTCACCCGGTCCGGACACACCCCCGCCGGCCAAGCCCATGCCGTCGCCGTCCGGTGCAACGAGGCCGCGGGGCGGGTCCTGGGGCCGGGCGGTGGCGCGCGTTGCCTGCCTGGGCACCGACGGCACGGGCTCCGCACCCTCCGCGCCCTCCGTACCCTCTGCGCCCTCTGCAGCCTCCGCACCGCGCCCCGGCCCCCGGCTCTGCTCCCGGCCCGGCCCCGGTGTCCGTGGCCCCGGCGGCGCGTCCTGCATCCGGTCCAGCGCCTCGGTCAACTCGCGCAGCCGACGGCCCAGTTCGTGGTGGCCGTGGCGGCGTCCGAGCAGCAGCAGTGCCTGGACCACCGGACCTGCCCGGTGCCGGGGCACGGTCGGCGGGCGCGGCACAGCGGCGGCGCCCGCCCGCTCCGGGAGCCGGGCGGCGGCCCCGGCGGCCTGCTCCGCCGCGCGGCGGTGGACCAGTGCGTACAACGCGCCGTCCACATCGAGGTGTTCGCCCTGCACCCAGTCGGCCAGCTCACCGTGTGCGAAGCGGTATCCGGCGCCCGCCGGGGTCAGCAGCCCCTCGGTCAGCACCGCCGAAGCCCAGCCGGTACGCCACGGGAACAGCTCCTCGAAGGAGGCCCGGTCCAACTCCCCCTGGCCCGGCCCCAGACAGCGCCGCGCCGCCTCGTGCACCCGGCCCGAGACCGTCGCCGCGAGACGGCGCACCTCGGCTCCACGGGGCGCGGGGCGCCGCGCGGCCGCGATCCGTACGGCGGTCCGCAGACACAGCAGGTCCAGATACGCGGTGAACACGTCCTCACGGGCGGGCCTGCCGTCCACCCCGTCGGGAATCGCGGCCCGCACCTCGGCGAGCATCCGCAGCGTGAGCGGATGGCCCGCGTCCTCCGGGGCGAGCATCCCCTCCGGGATGCCGTAGCGCTGCCTGGCCCGCTCGGCCTCGCGCGGCGGCAGGTCCCCGATCCGTACGCACTCCGCGCCCCGCGGGCCGAGCAGCCCCGCCGCCTGCTCCCAGTACTCGGGACGGCAGCCGACCACCATCCGCACCCCGTGCGCGCACAGCCAGCGTGTGGTGGCCGCCGCCCACTCCGGCAGCGCGCCCGCGGGCAGCGGCGCCATCTCCTCCGGCGCGTCCAGCAGGATGAGCAGCGGCTGTCCCGCCGCGGCCGCGAGGTCGGCGACGCGCTCCGGGGTGGCACGGTCCAGACCGTCGGCGCCGACGATCCGTCCGGCCTGCCGGACCGTACGGGCCACCGCGTCGGCGACGGAGCCATCGGCGGCGCGCAGATCGGCGCCGCGCAGCCAGACCGTGGGGGCGGGCTGCGCGCCGCGGGCCCTGCGGGCCGCGAGGGCGGTGAGCTCCGTCGTCCGCCCGGTGCCGGGCGCGCCCACCAGGCCGAGCACCGGCCCGCCGTCCGCCCGGAAGCCGTCGAGCGCGGCGGCGATACCGGGCCGCTCGACCGGGTCGCGCCACAGCTCGGCGGAGCCCGCGGCGCCGACCGATGTGGCGGTCAGCTCGAGGACGGCCGCCAGGTTGAGGTCGCGGCCGTAGCCGGGGACGGTCGCGGCGTTGCGCCGCAGCAGCGGGGCGAGCGCGGCGCCGCGCAGCGGAACGGCGAGGCCGGCCACCGGGCGCTCGCCCAGGAAGGTGGTGCCGAGCACCGCGAGCACGGCGCCGGTCGAGGCGTCCACGACGGGGCCGCCCGCCGCTCCGCCGCCCGGCCGGAGCGCGTCGCTGCCCTGGGTGCCGAGCGCCAGCTCCAGGGCGGCGGGGCGGTGGCAGCGGCCGTCCGCCGGGTAGGTCACGGTGGTCTCGCCCAGGACGCGTGCGGCGCGCCAGCCGAGCGCGGCGACGCGCACATAGGTGCCGGTGTCCACCGTGTCCCGGACGGCGACGGGCAGCGGAGCCACCCCGAGGTCCTCGCTCCGGATCAGGGCCAGCCCCAGCTCGGGCAGTGCGGTGACTGCTCCGGGCCCGGCGCAGCACGACCGGCCGGCCGCCCCGTACAGCACGGCGCCGGTGAGGCCGGCGACCACCTCGTGGCCGGTCACCACCGTGCCCCGGTCATCGGCGACGAAGCCGGTGCCTCGCAGGCGTCCCGCCGGATCGCAGACGCGTACCAGCGTCTCCCGGTCCCCGTTTCCCACCCCGTTTCCCACCCCACTGCCCATGGTCAGACCGTAGGCACGCGGTGATCGCCGGGAGAAGGACACCGGCCGAAAGCGCCCCCTTGCGCTCCGGGCGTTCACTCCGAGCGCCTGGCCAAACGAGTGAATCGCGGGGCCGCGATGGACAGACCCCTTGCGAGGGGGATCGTGGAGCGGGCAGGTGGTCCTGCCCGCTCCACGGTGGGTCCGCGGGGGCGGCGTCCGGTCAGCCGAAGACGGCGAGGCTCTTGGCCTTGCCGTTCTCCTCCTCGACCAGGGCGAGCAGGCGCTCGTCCGGGCCAAAGGCGGCCACGGCCCCTGCCGGGTATCCGGGCATGTCGAGCCGAACACCGTTGAGCAGCAGCCTGGCCCGCCTCTCGTCCACGTCCCAGCGGGGGAAGGCTGCAGCGGCTGCGTCCGCGGCCGGCATCACCGTCAGCTCCTCCTGGAGCTGGTCCAGCGTTCGGGCGGTGTCAAGACCGTACGGGCCGACCCTGGTACGGCGCAGCGCCGTCAGATGGCCGCCGACCCCGGTGGCCGCCCCGAGGTCACGGGCAATGGCGCGGATGTACGTACCGGACGAGCAGACCACCGAGACGACCAGGTCGACGACGGGCGTCCCGTCGTCGGCGACGGCCGGGCGGACGTCGTACACCCGGAACGAGGAGACGGTCACCGGACGGGCCGGGATGTCGAACTCCTCGCCGCCGCGCACCCGCGCGTACGAACGTTTTCCGTCGATCTTGATGGCGCTGACCTTGGACGGCACCTGCATGATGGCGCCGGTCTGCTCGGCCACTCCGGCGTCGATGGCCTCACGGGTCACCGCCGACGCGTCGGCGGACGAGGTGATCTCGCCCTCGGCGTCATCGGTGACGGTGTTCTGGCCGAGCCGGATCGTACCGAGGTACTCCTTCTCGGTCAGCGCGAGATGGCCGAGCATCTTGGTGGCCCTCTCGACCCCGAGGACGAGGACGCCGGTGGCCATCGGGTCGAGGGTGCCCGCGTGGCCGACCCGGCGGGTCTTCGCGATCCCGCGCATCTTGGCCACGACGTCGTGCGAAGTGAAGCCGGACGGCTTGTCGACGATGACAAGGCCGTCCGGCACGGAGTTCTGCTGTGTCATGCGGAGGCGTTGTCCCCGTCGTCGTCGCCGGACGCGGCGGCCTCGTCGGCCTCGTCCTCCGGCTTGCGGTACGGGTCGGCCCCGCCGGCGTACGTGGCGCCGGACGACGCCTCGCGCACCTTGGCGTCCGACGCCCTGGCCCGGTCGAGGAGGTCCTCGATCGCCTTGGCGTTCTCCGGCAGCGCGTCGGCCACGAAGGCGAGGGTGGGCGTGAACTTCGTCCCCGCCGCCGCACCGACCGCCGACCGCAGGATGCCCTTGGCGCTCTCCAGACCGGCCGCGGCGCTCGCCCGCTCCTCGTCGTCCCCGTAGACCGTGTAGAAGACCGTGGCCTCCCGCAGGTCACCGGTGACGCGGGTGTCCGTGATGGTCACGTGCGTGCCCAGACGGGGGTCCTTGATGCCGCGCTGCAGTTTCTCGGCGACCACCTCCTGGATGAGGTCCGCCAGCTTTTTCGCCCGCGCGTTGTCGGCCACTGGTCCGTCTCCTTCTCGAGCCTTGCTCAATCGTCTTCGTCGCCGTGCAGCCGCCGTCGTACGGACAGCAGCTCCACCTCGGGCCGGGCGGCGACAAGCCGCTCGCACCGGTCGAGTACATCAGTGAGGTGCTCCGTCCCGCCGGACACGACCGCGAGGCCGATCCTGGCCCTGCGGTACAGATCCTGGTCGCCGACCTCGGCCGCGCTCACCGCGAACTTGCGCTGGAGTTCGGCCACGATGGGCCGGACGACGGAGCGTTTCTCCTTCAGTGACCGTACGTCGCCGAGCAGGAGATCGAAGGACAGTGTCCCTACATACATGCATGTCCGGATGTCCCGCCGGTTCGGGGTCGCGCCCCGCCAACCGCTTGGCGGGGACACCAGAACCGTACACGCAACGGCCGGGGCCGCTCGACGGATATAACTCCCGCCGAACGGCCCCGACCACTGCGCTGCCCTGGGGCTGCGCCCGGCCGGTCCGTACCGCTCGGGTACGGACCGGCCGCGATACGGATCAGCCGCGGGGCTTCTCGCGCATCTCGTACGTCGCGATGACGTCGTCGATCTTGATGTCGTTGAAGTTGCCGAGGTTGATACCGCCCTCGAACCCTTCGCGGATCTCGGTGACGTCGTCCTTGAAGCGGCGCAGACCGGAGATGTTGAGGTTCTCCGCGACGACCTTGCCGTCACGCAGCAGGCGCGCCTTGGTGTTGCGCTTGACCTCGCCGGACCTGACCAGCACACCGGCGATGTTGCCCAGCTTGGACGAGCGGAAGATCTCGCGGATCTCCGCCGTGCCGAGCTCGACCTCTTCGTACTCCGGCTTGAGCATGCCCTTGAGGGCCGCTTCGATCTCTTCGATCGCCTGGTAGATGACCGAGTAGTACCGGACGTCCACACCTTCGCGCTCGGCCATCTGCGCGGCACGCCCTGCGGCGCGCACGTTGAAGCCGATGACGATGGCGTCGGAGCCGGTCGCCAGGTCGATGTCCGACTCGGTGACCGCACCCACACCGCGGTGCAGGATCCGGATGTCGACCTCTTCACCGACGTCGAGCTGGAGCAGCGAGGACTCGAGAGCCTCCACCGAACCGGACGCGTCGCCCTTGATGATGAGGTTGAGCTCCTGGACCAGACCGGCCTTGAGCGCCTCGTCCAGGTTCTCCAGGGAGAACCTGACGCCCTTGCGGGCGAAGTTGGCGTTGCGCTCACGGGCGGCACGCTTCTCGGCGATCTGACGGGCCGTACGGTCCTCGTCGACCACCAGGAAGTTGTCGCCCGCACCCGGGACGTTGGTGAGACCCAGTACGAGGACGGGGGTCGAGGGACCCGCTTCCTCCAGGTTGTTGCCGTTGTCGTCGAGCATCGCCCGGACCCGGCCGTACGCGTCGCCGACGACCATCGTGTCGCCGATGCGCAGCGTGCCGCGCTGGACGAGGACGGTCGAGACGGCACCGCGGCCCTTGTCCAGGTGGGACTCGATCGCAATACCCTGCGCGTCCTGCTCCGGGTTGGCCCGCAGGTCGAGCGAGGCGTCGGCGGTGAGGACGACGGCCTCCAGGAGGGAATCGATGTGGAGACCCTGCTTGGCGGAGATGTCGACGAACATCGTGTCGCCGCCGTACTCCTCGGCCACCAGCCCGAACTCGGTGAGCTGACCGCGCACCTTGGTCGGGTCCGCGCCCTCGACGTCGATCTTGTTGACCGCGACGACGATCGGCACACCGGCCGCCTTGACGTGGTTCAGCGCCTCGATCGTCTGGGGCATCACACCGTCGTTCGCCGCCACCACGAGGATCGCGATGTCGGTGGACTTCGCACCACGGGCACGCATGGCGGTGAACGCCTCGTGACCCGGGGTGTCGATGAAGGTGATACGGCGGTCCTCGCCGTTGACCTCGGAGGAGACCTGGTAGGCACCGATGTGCTGGGTGATGCCGCCGGCCTCGCCCGCGATGACGTTCGTCTTGCGGATCGCGTCGAGCAGCCGGGTCTTACCGTGGTCGACGTGACCCATGACGGTGACGACCGGCGGGCGCGAGACGAGAGCCTCTTCGCCGCCCTCGTCCTCGCCGAACTCGATGTCGAAGGACTCGAGCAGCTCGCGGTCCTCCTCCTCGGGGCTGACGATCTCCAGGACGAAGTTCATCTCGTCCGCGAGGAGCTTCAGCGTCTCGTCCGGGACGGACTGCGTCGCAGTGACCATCTCGCCGAGGTTCAGCATCACGCCGACGAGCGACGCCGGGTTCGCGTTGATCTTCTCCGCGAAGTCGGTGAGGGACGCGCCGCGGGACAGCCGGACAGCCTGCCCGTTGCCGCGGGGCAGCATGACACCGCCCACCGACGGGGCCTGCATCGACTCGTACTCCTGGCGCCTCTGCCGCTTCGACTTGCGGCCACGGCGGGCGGGCCCGCCGGGACGGCCGAAGGCACCCTGTGTGCCACCGCGGCCACCGGGGCCGCCGGGACGGCCCGAGAAACCGGGACGTCCACCGAAGCCACCACCGGGAGCGCCGCCGCCGGGACGGCCGCCGAAGCCACCGCCACCGCCGGGACGACCGCCGCCGCCGGGACCTGCCGGACGTCCGGCGAAGCCGCCGCCGCCCGGACGGGCGCCGCCGCCGGGACGGCCTGCGCCGCCGCCGGGACCACGGCCGCCACCGCCGGGACCGCCACCGGGACGGGGGCTGGCGGCGGGACGCTGCGGCATCATGCCGGGGTTGGGACGGTTACCGCTGGGGGCGCCGCCGGGACGCGGGGCGCCGCCCTGCGGACGGGGCATGCCGCCGGGGCTGGGACGGGCGCCGCCCTGACCCTGGCCCTGGGGGCGCGGAGCGCCACCGGGACCACCCTGCGGGCGCGGGCCGCCGGGGCGGTCCTGGCCGCCGCCGGGACGCGGGGCGCCACCGGGACGGGGTGCCTGCGGGCGGGCCATGCCGGTGGAGCCACCGGAGGTGAACGGGTTGTTGCCCGGACGGGGACCGGACGGGCGGTTGCCGCCGGGGCGCGGGGCGCCCTGGCCGGCCGGCCGTGCCGGACGCTCGCCGCCGCGGCCACCGTCACGCTGACCGCCGGCCGGGGCCGGACGGGCGTTCGTGGGACGGGGACCCGGGGTGGCACCCGAGGGACGCGGGGTCTGCGGCGCCGCCGGCTGGGCCGGGGCAGGCGCGGAGAACTCGGCCGCCGGGACCGGAGCCGCCGGAGCGGGCTTGGCCGCGGGCTTCGGGCCGGGACGCGGACCCGGGGCGGCCGGGGAGGGCGCCGACGGGGTGCTGGGGGCGCTGCTCTGCGGAGCCTCGGCTGCGGCCGGCTTGGGGGCCGGGACGCCGGGCTTCGGGGCAGCGGGACGGGCCGCGGCGGCCGGGGACGGCGCCGCAGGCGTGGAACCCGCACGGGGTGCGGGAGAGGGCGCGGCCTTGCGGGGCGCGCCAGGCTTGGCAGCGGACTTGCCGGCGTTGCCGCCGGGCCCCTGCAAAGCGTCGGTCAACTTGCGTACGACAGGCGCCTCGATCGTCGAGGACGCCGAACGTACGAATTCACCGAGTTCTTGGAGCTTGGCCATGACGACCTTGCTCTCAACTCCGAACTCCTTGGCGAGTTCGTATACCCGGACCTTAGCCACTTCGCTCCTTTTAGGTCCGGGTTACCGCCGGACCGTCGCTACTTCATGGGCGTACTCATCGCGTACTCATCGAGTGCTCATCGCAATCTCGACCTACTTCCAACTCGCGAGGTACCTGACCGCACGGGGACCCGTGCCGTTCACTTATTACGGTGCTGCCTGCCCGACATACTGGTTCAGTTCCGCGCTGTCGAGCGGCCCCCTGACCTTGAAGGCCCTGGAGAACGCCCGGCGGCGGACCGCCAGGTCGAGGCAGACCGAGGCGGGGTGCACGTACGCACCCCGGCCGGGCAGCGTACCGCGCGGATCAGGGGCGCATTTGCCCTCAACCACGACGATGCGCAGCAGTTCGCTCTTGGCCGTCCGCTCCCGGCATCCCACGCAGGTTCGCTCAGGGCACGCTCGGTCGACTGTCCGGCCAGACACGTTTAAGTCTACCTCCCCGTAACGACCCCACCCGATCGGGGCAGGAATCGAACGGATGTTGTCCTGAAGTTTTCCGCAGTCGTGCGGATACGGTCCCGGCCGGGCGGCCGGGGCCGTCGGGCTCAGCTCTCGTCGTCCCGGCCGCCGGACGGACCGTCGTCCGGCTCGGTGTCCGGGCGGATGTCGATACGCCAGCCGGTCAGCCGGGCGGCGAGGCGGGCGTTCTGCCCCTCCTTGCCGATGGCCAGGGAGAGCTGGTAGTCGGGGACCGTGACCCGCGCCGAGCGGGCGGCGAGGTCGACGATCTCGACCTTGCTGACCCGGGCGGGCGAGAGCGCGCTGGCCACCATCTCGGCCGGGTCGTCCGACCAGTCCACGATGTCGATCTTCTCGCCGAGCAGCTCGGCCATGACATTGCGGACGCGGCTGCCCATCGGGCCGATGCAGGCACCCTTCGGGTTGAGCCCCGACCGGGTCGACCGGACGGCGATCTTGCTGCGGTGACCGGCCTCGCGGGCGATGGCCTCGATGACGACCGAGCCGTCCGCGATCTCCGGGACCTCCAGCGCGAAGAGCTTCTTCACCAGGTTGGGGTGGGTGCGGGAGAGCGTCACGGACGGGCCGCGGACGCCCTTGGCCACCCGGACCACATAGGTGCGCAGCCGCAGCCCGTGCGAGTAGGTCTCGCCCGGCACCTGCTCCTGCACCGGCAGGATGGCCTCCAGTTTGCCGATGTCGACCAGCACGTTCCGCGGGTCCTTGCCCTGCTGGACGACCCCGGCGACGACGTCGCCCTCGCGTCCGGCGTACTCGCCGAAGGTCAGGTCGTCCTCCGCGTCCCGCAGCCGCTGCAGGATGACCTGCTTGGCGGTGGTCGCGGCGATCCGGCCGAAGTCGGACGGGGTGTCGTCGAACTCCCGGGCCTCCTGGCCCTCTTCGAGGTCGGCCGGGTCCTCCTTCGCCCAGACCGTCACATGACCGTTGTCGTGGTCGAGGCGCACGCGGGCGAGGCGGCGACTTCCCTCCGTGCGGTGGTAGGCGATGAGGAGGGCCGACTCGATCGCCTCGACCAGCAGGTCGAAGGAGATCTCCTTCTCCTTCGCCAAGCCCTTCAGAAGCTTTACGTCGATGTCCATGGCTACGCCTCCTCTTCCTTCTTGTCCTTGCGGTTGAATTCCAGCTCCACGCGCGCCTTGGCGATCTCCGCGAAGCCGACCCGGCGGGCGGTGGGCTTGCGCCCCTTCACGCCCGGCACTTCGAGGTCGAGGCCGTCGGCGTCCACCGCGAGGATGCGCGCGATCACCTCGTCGCCCCCGGTCAGCGTCAGCTTGGCCAGGCGGCCGGTGGCGCGTACGTAGTGGCGGTGCTCCGTCAGCGGACGGTCGGCGCCCGGCGAGCTGACCTCGAGTACGTACTCGCCGTCGCCCATCACGTCGCTCTCGTCGAGCTTCTCGGAGATGGTCCGGCTCAGCTCGGCGCAGGTGTCCAGCTCGACGCCGTCGTCGGAGTCCACGGTGATCCTCAGTACGCCACGCCGGCCGGCCCGGGAGACTTCGATCTCTTCCAGATCCAGGTCCTTGGCGGCGACGAGCGGTTCCAGCAGCCCGCGCAGCCTCTCGCTCTGGGTGGTGCTCATCCGGGTGACTCCTCGGCCGCGTGTGCTGTTGTGGGATCGTCGCGATTCGCGATCGCCGCGTCTCTGATCGTCGCGTGTCAGATCAAAGGGTATCCGGTCCGCAGGGGTGTTGCCGTCCTCGCTGTGTTGACCCGCGGGTACGCTCGCCTGCGGTGATCACTTCGGGCCGAGGGAGAAACACGTGCTGGGCACGGGGACCACACGCAGGGGTGTGCTGGGCGCGACGGCGGCTGCCGGTGCCGCACTCCTGACCGGCTGTTCGGAGCGGTCCGCCGCCCACCGTACACAGGGTGCGGCCGCCGCCCGCGCGGGGACGGCGCTCCGTCTGCGCTCGGCGCGGACCAGCGGCGGCCTGCTCGCGCTGTACGACGCGGTGCTCGCCCGGCACCGGGACCCGGCCACCGAGAAGCTGGCGGGCCCGCTGCGGGACACCGTGGCGCTGCACATCAAGGCGCTGGCCCCGCCCGCCGGGGCGCCGTCGTCCGGGGCGCAGGGGCCGGCGGGCAAGGCGTCTCCCGCGCCCGCGCCTCCCGCGGTGCCGGCCGACCGGAAGGCCGCTCTGAAGGCACTCGCGGCGGCCGAGCGGCGTGCCGCCGACGCCCACACCGCCGCGCTCGCCGACGCCCCGCCCGAGCTGGCGCGGCTGCTGGCGTCGGTCGCGGCCGCTTCCGCCGTCCACGCGTATCTGCTGACGCAGGCGGACCACTGATGAGCACACGCGAAGCGGCACAGGCGGCGCTGGCCGCCGAACACGCGGCCGTGTACGGGTACGGCGTCGTCGGCGGCCGGATCGCCGCTGCCCGCAGGGCGGAGGCGCTCGACGCGTATAACGCCCACCGCGCCCGGCGTGACGCGCTGGCCCGTACCGTGCGCGACCTGGGCGGCAGGCCCGTCGCCGCGGCGGCCGCCTACGCGCTGCCCTTCCCGGTGGCGGAGCAGAGCGACGCGGTCCGGCTGGCCTCGGTGCTCGAGGACCGGGTAGCCGATGTCTACTCCGACCTGGTGCGGGCCGCACAGGGGCCACTGCGGCACGAGGCGGCGCTGGCACTGCGGGAGGCCGCGGTGCGGGCTGCGCGGTGGCGTGGCAACGGCAGCGTAGCCTTTCCGGGGCTCGTCGAGCGGGCCTCAGCAAGCGCCGGAAAGGGACCCACTCACGCATGACTTTCGAACCGCCGCAGCGGCTTGTCCGGGCGCTCGGCGAGACGTACGGGGACGCGGCCGCGGCCGACTGGTTCGGCCGGATTCAGACTGATATGCAAGGGGCCATCGGCGTACGGGAGTTGACCGCCGAGCGGGTGCAGGCCCCGGGGGGCCGCAGCGCCCTGATCGTGCTGGTGCGCAGGGCCGACGGAACGCACGCGGTACTCAAGCTGGCCCCGCCGTTCGCGCGGCCCGATCTGGAGCGGGCCGCGCTGGCCCACTGGAACGGCTGGGGCGCCGTGCAGCTGCTCGACGACGCCTCACCCGGCGACACCGCTCTGCTGCTGGAGCGGCTGCACCCCGAGGTCTCCCTGCACTCGCTCCCGGAGGCCAAGGCCCTGCTCGAAGCGGCGGGCACGGTGCGCAAGCTCTGGGTGGCGCCGCCTGACGGGCACGGTTTCGAGACGGTGGCGGAGCGGACCGCCCGGCAGGCCACGGCGATGCGCGCGACGGCCGAGCCGCTGGTCGTCCCGCTGGTCGACGCGGCGCTCGCGGCGCGCGACGAACTGCTCGGGTCGGCCGCCGGGAGCGAGAGCGTGCTGCTGCACGGCAACTTCCGCCAGAGCAAAGTCCTCGCGGGTGAGCGCACCCCGTGGCTTGCGGTGGGCCCCGACCCGGTGGTCGGCGAGCGGGCGTACGACCTGGCCAGGCTGGTGCGCGACCGGGTGGACGACCTGGTCGCGGCCGCTGTCGGGCCCTCCACCGTGCGGCGCCGGGTGAACCGGCTGGCGGACTCGCTGGAGATCGAGCACGCGCGGCTGCACGGCTGGACGCTGTTCCGGGCGGTGGAGTCGGGGGTGCGGGCGGTCGCGGCCGGGCGCCGGCAGGACGGGGAGCTGCTGCTGGAGTTCGCGGGCTGGCTCTGACGGAACAGGGCGGGCCGGGGTTCGACTCCCGGCCCGCCCTGTCCGTACTCGTACGCGCAGCTGTCGGCTGTCGGCTGCCCGCTGCCCGCTACCCGCTGCCCCGGCGGCCGACTTCCTCGACTGTCTGCGGCTGTCTGCGGCTGGACTCAGCCGGCCAGGCGCTCGATCGCCTCGGCGACCGTGAGCTCCTCGCGCTCGCCCGTGCGCCGGTCCTTGAGTTCGAGGACGCCGTCCGCCGCGCGCCGGCCCGCGACCAGGATCTGCGGGACACCGATCAGCTCGGAGTCGGTGAACTTCACACCGGGCGAGACCCCGGGGCGGTCGTCGACCAGCACCCGCACACCGGCCGCGCCCAGCTTCTCCGCGACGTCCAGGGCCAGTTCGGTCTGGAGCGCCTTGCCCGCGGCGACGACGTGCACATCGGCCGGTGCGACCTCCTTGGACCAGCACAGGCCCTTGTCGTCCGCGGACTGCTCGGCCAGCGCGGCGACGGCGCGCGAGACGCCGATGCCGTACGAGCCCATGGTGACCCGGACCGGCTTGCCCTGTTGGCCCAGCACGTCGAGCTGGAAGGTGTCCGCGTACTTGCGGCCCAGCTGGAAGATGTGGCCGATCTCGATCGCGCGGTCCAGCTTGAGGCCGGTGCCGCAGGACGGGCAGGGGTCGCCGGGCTCGACGACCACCACGTCGAGGTAGTCGTCCACCTCGAAGTCGCGGCCCGCGACCACGTTGCGCGCGTGCTTGCCGGGCTTGTTGGCGCCGGTGATCCAGGCCGTGCCCGCCGCGATCCGCGGGTCGGCGATGTAGCGGACCTTCTCCAGACCCTGCGGGCCGACATAGCCGCGTACCAGGTCGGGGCGGTCCTCGAAGTCCTCGGCTGTGACGACCTCGACCACGGCAGGGGCCAGGTGCTCGCCCAACTTGCCGAGGTCCACCTCGCGGTGGCCGGGGACGCCGACGGCGACGATCTCGCCGTCGACCTTCACCAGCAGGTTCTTCAGGGTCGCGGACGCGGGCACACCGAGGTGCGCCGCCAGCGTCTCGATGGTCGGGGTGTCCGGGGTGTCCAGCTCCTCGACGGCGCCGTGCTCCGTGCCGTCCGCCGCGGGGGCGACGAAGGTGACCGCCTCGGTGTTGGCCGCGTAGTCGCACTGCGGGCAGTCCACGAAGGTGTCCTCGCCTGCGGCGGCCGGGGCCAGGAACTCCTCGGAGGCCGAGCCGCCCATGGCGCCGGAGACTGCGGACACGATGCGGTGGTCGAGACCGAGGCGCTCGAAGATCCTGATGTACGCCTCGCGGTGCAGCCGGTAGGACTCCGCCAGGCCCTCGTCCGTGGTGTCGAAGGAGTACGAGTCCTTCATCTGGAACTCACGGCCGCGCAGCACGCCGGAGCGCGGACGCGCCTCGTCCCGGTACTTGGTCTGGATCTGGTAGAGCATCACCGGCAGGTCCTTGTAGGACGTGCACTGGTCCTTGACGGTCTGGGTGAAGATCTCCTCGTGCGTCGGGCCGAGGAGGTAGTCGGCGCCCTTGCGGTCCTTGAGGCGGAAGAGCAGGTCGCCGTACTCCTCCCAGCGGCCGGACGCCTCGTAGGGCTCCTTGGGCAGCAGCGCGGGCAGCAGGACCTCCTGCGCGCCGATGCCGTCCATCTCCTCGCGCACCACGCGGGAGACGTTGTCGAGGACCTTCTTGCCCAGCGGCAGCCAGGTCCAGATCCCGGCCGCGTTGCGGCGTACGTAACCGGCGCGGACCAGGAGCTTGTGGCTGAGCGTCTCCGCGTCCGCCGGGTCGTCGCGCAAGGTCTTGACCATCAACCGGGACATGCGCTGGACCTGGGCCATGGTGACTCTCCTGCTTGGCTGTGTTTTCCGGGGGACGCCCCCCGGACCCCCGTAAGTGATGTCAGGAGGTTAACCGGGCCCGGCGGGCGGGCGGAAATCGGTCGGGGTCCTGACCGCACAGGGGGCCTGACCGCACAGGGCTACGTGTGCGTCCCGGGGCGGAGCAGCGGGAGCGGGGCGCCCATCACGGCGTACGGCATTCCCGCGCTGGGGAAGTGGACCTGCCGCGCGAGGTCCGTGTACCCGAGGGAACGGTAGAGCCCGCGGGCCGGGGACTCCCGGTCGATGGCGGAGAGGATCGAGCGGGGTTCGGCGGCGCCGTCGGTGATCGCGGTGATCAGTTCGCGGCCGGTGCCGCGGCCCTGGAAGTCGGGGTGGACATGCAGTTCGGTGATCACGAAGGAGTCGTCGAGCCAGAAGTCGGAGCCGGTGGCGCGCAGATACGGCTCGACCACCGTGGACCACCAGTGGGCCCGGCTGTTGGGCATCCCGTACACGAAGCCGACCAGGCGGCCGTCGGGTGCCGTCGCGCCGAGGGCGCGGGCGCCCGGGTTCTGCAGATGGCGCAGGACGATGTGGCGGCGCACGGCGACCTCGGCCTCGCTGAGGCCGAACGCGAGTGCCTGTACGGCCAGCGCCTCGTCCACTCGTCCCGCGAGATCGACCGGTCCGACCACTGCGTCATCCATGGTCGGCACCCTAATGCCAGAACCGCGGTGTCAGAACAGAACGCTCATGAAGGCTCCGGCCTCGCGGAAGCCGACCCGGCGGTAGGAGGCGCGTGCCGCGTGGTTGAAGTCGTTGACGTACAGGCTGACCACGGGGGCGACATCGGCGAGCGCGTAGCGCAGGACGGCCGCCATGCCGGTCTCGGAGAGGCCGCGGCCGCGGAACTCGGGGGCGACCCAGACGCCCTGGATCTGGCAGGCCAGCGAGGTGGCGGCGCCGATCTCGGCCTTGAAGACGACCTGGCCGTTCTCGATCCGGGCGAAGGAGCGGCCGGAGCCGACGAGTTCGGCGACGCGTGCCTGGTAGAGCAGTCCGCCGTCCCCCGCCATCGGGGAGACGCCGACCTCCTCGGTGAACATGGCCACACAGGCGGGCATGATCACTTCCAGCTCGTCCTTGCGTATCCGGCGGACGAACGGGTCGGGCGCGATGTCGGCCGAGGGTTCCTCGGTGATCATCAGCGGCTGGTGGGCGCGGACGTCGCGGGCGGGGCCCCAGCTCGGTTCGAGCAGCCGCCACAGGAGCGCGGTGGATTCGGCGGGGCCCACGATGGAGGAGCAGCGGCGGCCGGCCCGGCGGGCGCGTTCGGCGAAGGCGCGTACGGCGGCGGGGCCCGCGCAGATCGGGACGAGGTTGGCGCCCGAGTAGCAGAGCGAGCGGAGCCGGCCCCCGGTGTACCAGCCCCACATCTCGCCGCCGAGCCGCCAGGGGTCGAGTCCGGCGACCTGGACACGGGACGTCACGAAGGCGTTGACGACGGGATCGCTGTGCAGGATCTCGAGCGCCGCGTCGAGTTCGCCGGGTTCGAGGACCCGGGTGGTGGTCTGCGTCAACACAAGGGTCGCTCCAACGCTCCTTCGGGCCATGTCACGGCATCGCGCTTCTTGCTAGCGTTGCAGCGCGCATGTCCGGCGTCGGTCACGGCTTGACCGTCGCGTCACCGCGAGAAGCCCCTCGGGGCGGAGTCACACGGTCTGCTGGTCTCCGAACTGTACCCGGAGATGGATCGCAGCACCGCTCGCGCGGGAGAGGCCCTGCCTGCGGAGGGTCCCGTCCCGCGCGCCGTCGATACGGAGGATCAGCTGACGGAGACCGCGGGCTCGCCGGAGGCGATGCCGTCGCGTTCCATCTGCTCGGCGATCTTCATGGCCTCTTCGATGAGGGTCTCGACGATCTTCGACTCCGGGACGGTCTTGATGACCTCGCCCTTCACGAAGATCTGGCCCTTGCCGTTGCCCGACGCCACACCCAGGTCGGCCTCGCGGGCCTCGCCGGGGCCGTTGACGACACAGCCCATGACGGCGACGCGCAGCGGGACCTCCATGCCTTCGAGCCCGGCGGACACCTGGTCGGCCAGCTTGTACACATCGACCTGGGCGCGGCCGCAGGAGGGGCAGGAGACGATCTCCAGGCGGCGCTGGCGCAGGTTGAGCGACTCCAGGATCTGGATGCCGACCTTGACCTCTTCGGCGGGCGGCGCGGAGAGCGAGACCCGGATCGTGTCGCCGATGCCCTCGCTGAGCAGCGCGCCGAAGGCCACGGCGGACTTGATGGTGCCCTGGAAGGCGGGGCCCGCCTCGGTGACGCCCAGGTGCAGCGGGTAGTCGGACTGCGCGGCCAGCTGGCGGTAGGCGTTGACCATGACCACCGGGTCGTTGTGCTTCACGGAGATCTTGATGTCGCGGAAGCCGTGCTCCTCGAAGAGCGACGCCTCCCACAGCGCCGACTCGACCAGCGCCTCGGGCGTCGCCTTGCCGTACTTCTTGAGCAGCCGCGCGTCCAGCGAGCCCGCGTTCACCCCGATCCGGATCGGGGTCCCGGCGTCGGCGGCCGCGAGGGCGATCTCCTTGACCTTGTCGTCGAACTGCTTGATGTTGCCCGGGTTCACCCGCACCGCGGCGCAGCCGGCGTCGATCGCCGCGAAGACGTACTTCGGCTGGAAGTGGATGTCGGCGATGACCGGGATCTGTGACTTCTTCGCGATGGTCGCCAGCGCGTCCGCGTCGTCCTGCGTCGGGCACGCCACCCGTACGATCTGGCAGCCGGAGGCCGTCAGCTCGGCGATCTGCTGGAGCGTCGCCCCGATGTCCGAGGTCCGCGTCGTGGTCATCGACTGCACGGAGACGGGTGCGTCTCCTCCGACGGCCACCGTGCCGACCTGAATCTTGCGGCTGATCCTCCGGTCGGCGAGCTTGATCGGAACGTCCGGCATTCCGAGAGAAATCGCAGTCATGCGCAGTGCATCCCCAAGGGTGTGGATCGAGGTCCCGGAATCAACGGGCTTCGGCCACCGAGATTACGTCACCCGGGGCAGCACACGAACACCCGCGCCCGTAAACCACCCAAAGGTGAGCGGCCGCACACCAAGGGTGTACGGCCGCAGGTTCCGCCTTCTTCTCAGGTGATTTTGACCGGGTTCACGATGTCGGCCACCAGCACGAGCAGGGTGAAGCAGACGAAGACCCCGGCGACGACATACGCGACGGGCATCAGCTTGGCGACGTCGAACGGGCCCGGGTCGGGCCGCTTGAAGACCTTGGCCAGATTGCGCCGCAGCGCCTCCCACAGGGCCCCTGCGATATGGCCGCCGTCCAGCGGCAGCAGCGGCAGCATGTTGAAGAGGAAGAGCGAGAGGTTGAACCCGGCGAGCAGGAACAGCATCATCGCCAGCTGGTTCTGCGCGGGCACGTGCAGGGTCATGACCTCGCCGCCGATCCGGGCGGCGCCGACCACACCGACCGGCGAGTCGGCCTTGCGCTGGCCGCCGTCGAAGGCGGCGTTCCAGAGGTCCGGGATCTTGGACGGCAGCGCGACGATGGAGTCGACGCCGTTGCCCACCATGTCGCCCATCCGGCCCACCGAGGCGCCGAAGGACAGCGGCTTGATCTCGGTCTGCGCGGCGAAGCCCAGGTAACCGGCCGGGACGAACTTGTCGGGGACGACGTCCCCGTTGGAGTCCTTGCGGGCCACCATGTTCTTGGCGAGCTTGGCGTGCAGGGTCTGCTGCTTGCCGTCCCGTACGACGGTGATCGTCGCAGGGCCGATGGTGTCGCGGATGTGGTTCGACAGATCGCCCCAGGTGGAGACCTTCGTACCGTCGAAGGCGACGATCTTGTCGCCCTCCTTGAGGCCCGCGGCCCTGGCCGGCGAGACCGGGTCGCCCTTCTCGCAGGTCTGGCGCTTCTCGCTCTGCGCGATGACGCACTTCTGCACCCCGGCCACCTGCGTGGTCTGCGTCTCGAAGCCGAAGGACATCGCGACCCCGACGAAGATCACCACCGCGAGGATCAGGTTCATGAAGGGGCCCGCGAACATCACGATCACGCGCTTCCACGGCTTGCGGGTGTAGAACAGCCGCTCCTCGTCGCCCTCCTCCAGCTCCTCGAACGCCGCCGACCTGGCGTCCTCGACCATGGAGCGCCACGGGGACGTGGACCGGGACTCGATCCTGCCGTCCGGGCCGGGCGGGAACATACCGATCATGCGGATGTACCCGCCGGCCGGGATCGCCTTGAAGCCGTACTCCGTGTCGCCCTTCTTGCGCGACCAGATGGTGGGGCCGAAGCCGACCATGTACTGCGGGACACGGATGCCGAAGAGCTTCGCCGTCGAGAGGTGGCCCAGCTCGTGCCAGGCGATCGAGAAGAGCAGCCCGAAGACAAAGATGACGATGCCGATGACCGTCAACACGATCGTGGTCATGCGCGAGCCTCCGCTGTGGCCTTCTGGGCTAGTTCACGGGCCCGGGCACGTGCCCAGGTCTCCGCTTGCAGGACGTCCGTGACCGTCGGAGAAGTTCCCGTACGGGGCTCGCCATGCTCGGCCACGACTGCGGTGACCGTATCCATAATCCCGTTGAAGGGCAGCTTTCCGGTCAGGAAGGCGTCGACGCACTCCTCGTTCGCCGCGTTGAAGACCGCGGGAGCCGTGCCGCCGATGGCGCCGACGTGCCGGGCAAGGCCGACGGACGGGAAGGCTTCGGTGTCCAGCGGGAAGAACTCCCAGCTGGACGCCTTGCTCCAGTCGAAGGCGGGCGCCGCGTCCGGGACCCGCTGCGGCCAGCCGATACCGAGGGCGATCGGGCCGCTCATGTCGGGCGGCGTGGCCTGGACGAGCGTCGAGCCGTCGGTGAACTCGACCATGGAGTGCACATACGACTGGGGGTGCACGACGACCTCGATACGGTCGAACGGGACGTCGTACAGCAGATGCGCCTCGATGACCTCCAGGCCCTTGTTGACCAGGGTCGCCGAGTTCACGGTGATGACCGGGCCCATCGCCCAGGTCGGGTGCGCCAGCGCCGCGTCGGGGGTGACGTCGGCCAGTTCGGCCCTGGTCCGGCCGCGGAAGGGCCCACCGGACGCGGTGACGATGAGCTTGCGCACATCGGCCCGCTTCCCGGCCGCCAGCGCCTGGAACAGCGCCGCGTGCTCGGAGTCGACCGGGATGATCTGGCCGGGCTTCGCCAGCGCCTTCACCAGCGGACCGCCGACGATCAGCGACTCCTTGTTGGCGAGGGCGAGCGTACGGCCGGCGGTCAGGGCGGCGAGGGTGGGTGCCAGGCCGATCGAGCCGGTGATGCCGTTGAGCACCGTGTGGCAGTCGGAGGCGGCGAGTTCGCTCGCGGCCTCGGGCCCCGCCAGGATCTCGGGCAGCGGCTCGGAGCCGTACTGGGCGCCCAGCGCCTCGCGCAGCGCGGGCACGGCGTCCGCACGGGCGACAGCGACGGTACGGACACCGAGCCGGCGGGCCTGTTCGGCGAGCAGGGCGACCCGGCCGCCGGCGGCGGAGAGCGCCGTCACCCGGAAGCGGTCGGGGTTGCGCAGCACCAGGTCGATGGCCTGGGTGCCGATGGACCCGGTCGAGCCGAGGACGACGATGTCCCGGCGTCCTTCGACGGGGTCGAAGACGATGTGCGGGTCGGCGAGGATGGCAGGGCTGTCGCTCATGCCCCCCATTGTTGCCGCATCAGCTGTCCGTCAGGACAGCGAGCCCCGGTTCGGGTGTGGCCGAGCGGCTGTTGCGCCTGCGCCGTCCCGGCGGAGCGGGCGGGCTCGTGGTCCTCGTGGCCCCGGTGACCGTGGCTGCCGCAGGCGACCGCCGCCGCGCAGACGACGGTGATCAGTGCGGCGCCCGCCGCACGGCACCACTGCCGTGTGTCCGTGTGGTACATCGGCACTGCTCGCCCGCCATCCCTCGGTGTCGGTCAAGTGCGCCGCGGCGCGGGCACTTCACCAAGAGCTTCGCAGCTTCGCGAACGCCTCGTGGAAGCCGGGGAAGGTCTTACGGACACAGCCGGGGTCGTCGAAGGTGATGCCCGGGGTGAGCAGACCGGTGACCGCGAAGGACATCACGATGCGGTGGTCGCCGTGCGTACGGATCCGGGCAGGGGCCGGTGTGCCGGGCCGGATCTCGATCCAGTCGGGTCCGGTGGCGGCGTCGATGCCGAGCGCGCGGAGGTTCTCCGCGCACGCCTCGAGCCGGTCGCACTCCTTGACCCGGGTGTTGCCGACGTCCTCGATCCGCACCGGCCCCGACGCGAAGGGGGCGATGGCGGCCAGCGTGGGCATGGTGTCGGAGATGTCACGCATGGAGACGGTGAGTCCGCGGAGCTGCCGCGGGCCGGTGACCGTGGTGCCGTCCGCGGTCGTACGGACGTCGGCGCCCATCCTGCCGAGCACCTCGGTGAAGCGCAGATCGCCCTGGAGCGCGCCCGTGCCGAGGCCGGGCACGGTGACGGTGTGTCCGGTGACGGCGGCCGCGGCGAAGAAGTAGCTCGCCGTGGAGGCGTCGGGCTCGACGGCGTACTCGGTGGCGCGGTAGCCGCCGGGCGGCACCGTGAACACATTGCCCTCGCGGGCCACCGTGACACCGAAGCCGCGCATCATCGCGAGCGTGATGTCGATGTACGGGGCGGAGACGAGGTCGGTGACGGTGATGCGCAGCCCGGTGCGGGTGAGCGGGCCGAGCATCAGCAGCGCGGTGAGGTACTGCGACGACTGGCCGGCGTCCAGGGTCAGTTCGCCGCCCTCGATGCCTCGGGCGGCGATCCGCAGCGGGTGGTGGCCCTCCGCTCCCTCGTGCCGGAGGTCGACGCCCAGCTCCTGGAGCGCGCGGGTGAGCGGGGCCAGCGGGCGGCGGCGCATCTGGGCGGAGGCGTCGAAGCGGTAGCTGCCTCCGCCGGTGCCGGGAGGTCCTTCGAGGTGCTGCCGGCCCGCGGCGGCGAGTGCGGGCAGGAAGCGGGCCGTGGTGGCGCCGTCCCGGCAGTACACGTCCGCGTCGGCCACGCCCGGCCCGGCCGGGCGGCCTTCGATGCGCCACGCGTCGGGCCCGCGCTCCACCGCGTATCCGAGCCGGGTCAGGCCATCGGCGAACCCTTCGGTGTCGTCGGAGACGAGAGGGCGCAGGAGCGTGCTGGTGCCGTCGGCCGCGGCGGCCAGGAACAGGGCGCGCGCGGTCACGGACTTGGAGCCGGGGATTTCGGTGACGGTCACGGGCGGACATTCTGCCGTGCGCCCGTGACCGGGGGCGGGACGGTCCACGATCCGGCCGTGGACCCTCCCGCCCCCGGTCACCAGCCCGGCACCGCCCAGGCGCGCGGCACCCCTCAACAGCCCGGCACCGCCCGAGCGCGCGGTGACCCCGTCCCGCTCAGCGGATGCGGCGGTGGACGTCATCCGCCGTCGAGGGTCCCGGGGTCGCGTCGGCGATCCAGGGGCCTTCGCCCGATGCGTCGACGATGCCCTGTTCCAGCCAGGTGTACGTCCCGGAGAGGACCCCGGACACCACCTTGCGGTCCAGCTCGTCGGTGTTCGCCCAGAGCCGGCCGAACAGCTCGTCGACCCGGATACGGGCCTGGTGGCAGAAGGCGTCGGCCAGTTGGTACGCCTCCCGCCCGTGGTCGTCCGACGCGCGCAGCAGTTCGGCCCGTACGCACGCCGCGCTCATCGCGAACAGCTCGGCGCCGATGTCGACGATGCGGCCGAGGAAGCCCTGCTTCGTCTCCATCTTTCCCTGCCAGCGCGACATGGCGTAGAAGGTCGAGCGGGCCAGCTTGCGGGAGCAGCGCTCGACGTGGCGCAGATGCGCGGCGAGGTCCGGGTGTCCTTCCGGGTGGAAGGCCGCGTAGCTGCCGGGCAGCTGTCCTGGGCCCGCGACGAGCTTGGGCAGCCAGCGCGCGTAGAAGGCGGTGGCCTGCGCGCCCGCCTTCGCCTTGTCCGACAGCGAGGTGTCCGGGTCGATCAGATCGCCGGCGACGGAGAGATGCGCGTCGACGGCCTCGCGGGCGATCAGCAGATGCATGATCTCGGTCGAGCCCTCGAAGATCCGGTTGATGCGCATGTCCCTGAGCAGCTGCTCGGCGGGCACCGGCCGTTCACCGCGGGCCGCGAGGGATTCGGCCGTCTCGAAGCCGCGGCCGCCGCGGATCTGGACCAGTTCGTCGGCGATCAGCCAGCCCATCTCGGACCCGTACAGCTTGGCGAGCGCCGCCTCGATCCGGATGTCGTTGCGGTCCTCGTCGGCCATCTGGGAGGAGAGGTCCACGACCGCTTCGATGGCGAAGGTGGTCGCGGCGATGAAGGAGATCTTGGCGCCGACGGCTTCGTGCCGGCCGACGGGCCGGCCCCACTGCTCCCGCTCCGCCGACCACTCACGGGCGATTTTCAGACACCATTTGCCTGCGCCGACGCACATCGCGGGCAGCGAGAGCCGGCCCGTGTTGAGGGTGGTGAGGGCGATCTTGAGACCGGCGCCCTCGGGGCCGATCCGGTTCGCCGCCGGGACACGGACCTGGTGGAAGCGGGTGACGCCGTTCTCCAGGCCGCGCAGCCCCATGAAGGCGTTGCGGTTCTCGACGGTGATGCCCGGCGAGTCCGCCTCGACGATGAAAGCGGTGATGCCGCCCTTGCTCTCCTCGCTCCTCGGCACCCGGGCCATCACGACGAGCAGGTCCGCGACGACGCCGTTGGTCGTCCAGAGCTTGACCCCGTCGAGGACGTACGAGTCGCCGTCCCTGACCGCCGATGTGGCGAGCCGGGCCGGGTCGGAGCCGACGTCCGGCTCGGTGAGCAGGAAGGCCGAGATGTCCGTACGGGCCAGCCGGGGCAGGAAGGCGTCCTTCTGCTCCTGGGTGCCGAACTGCTTCAGCGGCTGGGGGACCCCGATCGACTGATGGGCCGAGAGCAGCGCGCCGACGGCCGGGCTGGCCGAACCGGCCAGTGAGAGCGCCCTGTTGTAGTACACCTGGGTGAGGCCGAGGCCGCCGTACTTGGTGTCGATCTTCATGCCGAGCGCGCCGAGCTCCTTGAGCCCGTTGATGGTCTCGTCGGGGATCCGGGCCTCGCGCTCGATCAGCGCGCCGTCGATCCGGGTCTCGCAGAAGGTGTGCAGCTTCGCGAGGAAGGCTTCGCCGCGCCGGGCGTCCTCCGCGTCGGGCAGTGGATGGGGATGGATCAGATCGAGCCGGAAGCGGCCGAGGAACAGCTCCTTGGCGAAGCTGGGTTTCCGCCAGTCCTGTTCACGGGCGGCCTCGGCGACCTGGCGCGCCTCGCGCTCGGTGACCCTGGGCTTGTCGAGTGGTGCGGTCATGAGGGGTACTCCTCACCGCGGACGTCGGGATGGACGCACCTGCCCGCAGCCAGGCGGTGCTGGTCATCACTACGTGTCCGTATCTACCGCATTACCGGCACAGCGGCCACCCCTCACGCGGGTGAGGGGTGGCCGGGGCGGGGAGGGGTGCGTCCGATCGGGTCAGGCCGGAGCGGGCCCCGCCGGCCGTCGTCCGTGGTTCAGAGGGCGAGGCCGGTGAAGACCATGACCCGCTCGTAGGTGTAGTCCTCCATCGCGAAGCGCACGCCCTCGCGGCCGACGCCGGACTGCTTGGCGCCTCCGTACGGCATCTGGTCCGCGCGGTACGAGGGGACGTCGCCGACGATCACACCGCCGACCTCCAGGGCGCTGTGGGCGCGGAACGCCGTCTGCACGTCGTGGGTGAACACGCCCGCCTGCAGGCCGTACTTGGAGTCGTTGACGGCGGCGAACGCCTCCGCCTCGCCGTCGACCCTGGTGAGGGTGAGGACCGGGCCGAAGATCTCCTCGCAGGCCACGGTGGTGTCCGCGGGGACGTCGGCGAGCACGGTCGGCGCATAGCTGGCGCCGTCCCGGGAGCCGCCCGCGAGCAGCTTGGCGCCCGACTGCACCGCCTCGTCGACCCAGGACTCGACCCGCCTGGCCGCGTCCTCGCTGACCAGCGGACCGACGTCGGTGGCCGCGTCGGCGGGGTCGCCGGTGGTCTGCCGGCCCACGGCGTCGACGATCTTCGGGACCAGCCGGTCGTACACCGAGGCGTCGGCGATCACCCGCTGGACCGAGATGCAGGACTGGCCTGCCTGGTAGTTCGAGAAGGTCGCGATGCGCGAGGCGGCCCAGTCGAGGTCCTTCTCGGACGCGTAGTCGGCGAGGACGACGGCAGCGCCGTTCCCGCCGAGCTCCAGGGTGATGTGCTTGCGCGGCACCGAGTCCATGATCGCGAAGCCGACCTTGTCGGAGCCGGTGAAGGAGATGACCGGCAGCCGCTCGTCCTGGACGAGTGCGGGCATCTTGTCGTTGGCGACCGGCAGGACCGACCAGGAGCCGGCGGGCAGCTCGGTCTCGGCGAGCAGCTCGCCGAGGACGAGACCCGAGAGCGGGGTCGCCGGGGCGGGCTTGAGGATGATCGGCGCGCCCACCGCGATGGCGGGGGCGATCTTGTGGGCGCAGAGGTTCAGCGGGAAGTTGAACGGCGCGACACCCAGGACCGCGCCGCGCGGGAAGCGGCGGGTCAGCGCGAGGCGGCCGGCGCCGCCCGCGTCGGTGTCGAGGCGCTGCGCCTCGCCGCCGTTGTAGCGGCGGGCCTCCTCGGCGGCGAACCGGAACACCGATACGGCGCGGCCGACTTCGCCGCGGGCCCACTTGATGGGCTTGCCGTTCTCGGCGGTGATCAGCTGGGCGATCTCCTCCGTGCGCTCGACCAGGCGCCGGGAGACGTGGTCCAGGGCGGCGGCCCGGACGTGGGCGGGCGTCGCGGCGAACTCGTCCCGGACGGCGTGCGCGGCGGCGACGGCCTCCTCGACCTGGGCGTCGGTCGGGACGGCGACCGTACCGACGTGCCGGCCGTCCCAGGGGGAGGTGACATCGAAGGTGTCATCGCCGGTGGCCTGGCGGCCGGCGAGCCAGAAGGCGTGGGTGGAGGTCATGTGTTCCGGCCCTTCCGTGGTGGTGGTTGGTGTTCCCACGGTAGGGGTGCGGGGGCGGCGCTGTGTTTGTCCAGCATGGAGTGGTGCGGGGTCCCGGGGTGCCGGAATGTCGTGGGACACGGAGGCGGCCCTCCGCGGCGGTTCGGCGCCCGTCCCTCGGCCGGGCCAGGTCCGCCCTGCGGCATGGCTCCGGGCTCCGGGCGGCGGGCGGCGGGCGGCGGGCGGCGGTCCACTCTCGCGGCGTGGCTCCGTGCGCCGTGCCGCCTCACGGCATGCTGGTGGCCTTCAGCGCCAGCCAGAGCTCCATCCGTACGTCCGGATCGTCCAGGGACCGCCCCAGGATCTCCTCCACCCGCCGCATCCGGTACCGCAGGGTGTGCCGGTGCACGCCCAGGTCGGCGGCGGCCGCGTCCCACTGGCCGTGGTGCGCGAGCCAGGCGCGCAGGGACGCCACCAGATCGCCGCGGCCGGTCGCGTCGTGCTCGTGCAGCGGACGCAGCATGCCGTCGGCGAAGGCCCGTACCGCGTCGTCGGCGAGCAGCGGCACCACGGATCCGGTGGCCAGTTCCTCGTGTTCGACCAGGACCCGGCCTCGTCTGCGGGCGACCGAGAGGGCCTGTTCGGCCTGGCGGTAGGCGGAGGCGGCGGCGATGGTGCCGGCCGGTGCGGACTGGCCGATGACGACCTGGACGTCCTCCCCCGCGGAACCCGCGGAAACGACCGACTTCACCGAGCCCACGGATCCCACCGATCCCGCTGACCCCACCTGCCCCACCGTGTCCCCGGGGGCCTGCCTGGCCTCGATCCGCTGGGCGTAGGCGGTGCAGGCCGTGACCGCGGCTCCGCCGTCGGTCGCGAGGACGACGAGACGCTCGCCCTCGGGGACCACCAGCGCCATCTCCCCGGCGCGCGATGCCCCGGCCTCCAGCGTTTCGGCCAGCTCCTGGAGCGCGACGGGTGCGCCCTCGGCGATGAGCAGGCGGTACGGGGCGTCGAGCAGCCCGTTGTAGAGGTCCCCGGCGACGGTGCGGGCGTGGTCGGGTTCCCCCGCGAGCAGCATCCGCAGCACCGCCGCCCCCAGCCGGTCCTCGGCCGCCCGCAGGGACCGGGAGCGTTCGGTGGTCAGGGTGAGCAGGGCGACGGCCGAGTGCACCGCGTACCGCTCGGCGGTGCCCAGCGGGGCGGCCGTACCGACGGCCAGCGCGCCGTGCGGGCGGCGTCCGGTGCCGAGCGACTGGAGCTCCACCCGGTCGTCGGAGCCGCCGACGACGGCGCTCGCGGGCGCCGGGCGCTCACCGAGTCGGGCGACGTCCGCGGTGAGCCGGGCGGCGCGGCGCGCGGCCCACTCGGGGGCGGCGGCCACGACGGTGCCCGCCGCGTCGTACAACGCGGCCCAGCCGTCGACATGGGACGCGAGCCGCGCCAGCAGGTCGCCGGGGCCGTCGCCGCTCAGCGCGGCCCGGGTCAGCTCGCGCTGGGCCTCGAACCCCGCGGTGACCGAGCGGTACTGGTCGGCGGCGATGGCGGCCGACACCGCCTTGCTGATGGCCAGGAACGGCGTACGCCGGGGGACCTCGAGGAGCGGCAGGCCCTCCTCGTCGGCCGCGGCGACCAGCGCGGGCGGGATGTCGTCGTAGTGGACGCCGACGGCGAAGCCGAGCCCGACGACTCCGGCCTTGGCGAGCCGCCGTACGTACCGGCGCATCGCCTCCTGGTCATCGGTGTCCAGGGTCATCGCGGTGATGAGGAGGAGCTCGCCGCCCTCCATGTACGGGACGGGGTCGGCCAGCTCGCTGACGTGGGCCCAGCGCACCGGCGTCTCGAGCCGGCCCTCCCCCGCACGCACGGTCAGCTTGAGCGTGGAGTGGTGGACCAGCGAGGCAAGGGTGGGCGGCATGGAGGGACCGTAGGACCTTCGGCTGAAGAATGGGTGAGAACTGCGCCGCCCCGTATGAACGGCTTCTCCGATTCTGCCAGGGCGTACGGGTCCCCGCGCCGGATCAGCCGCGCAGATCCACCAGAAGGGGCGGCGCGTGCTCGCCGCGCACCGTCGTCAGCGAGAGCACCGCGTGGCCCGCCGGCACCGAATGGGCCAGGTCGGAGGCCGACCAGCGCTCCCGCTCGACCCTGCGCACGGTGACGGCGTCCGTCGTCACCGCCTTGCCCGTGACGAGTTTGCGGAAGGAGTGGATCGCCCGGGTCAGCGGCTGGTCGGCGAAGACGGTGCGCTGGGTGACGTCCCTGGTCTCCACCCATTCGGTGCCCCACGCCTCGGCGAAGGACCTGCCCTCCCAGGTGGTGACGCCGGAGAACGCCATCCGGCAGCCGACCGCGCCGAGCAGCGCGGTGTGCAGGTCGTCCGGCACATCGCTCAGGCTGCGCAGGGTGAGGACCGCTCCGGCGTGCGCGGAGCGCAGCCGCTGGATGGAGCGGACCGAGTCCGCCGTGATGGTGCGGGTGGCGTCGTCGATGACCAGGCAGGCGAAGAGCGAACGGTCGGCGCGGGCCGCCGCGCTCGCGGTGAACTGCGCGAGGACGAGCCGGGCGAGCACCCGGGACGCCTCCGCGTGCGCCCGTTCCGGCAGGTCGATCCTGACGCGTACGGGGTGTTCGAGGGAGCGCAGCGAGAAGGGCCTGGAGGTGCCCGATGTGTCGAAGAACCCGGCGAAGGCGGGGCGGTCGAGGGCGGCGACACGGTCGGCGAGCGCGGGTCCCGGATCACCCGGCGCCCCGGACTGCCGGGCGCGCGCGTCGAGTTCGCGCTGCAGGCCGAACTGTCCTGCCGCGTCCAGCGCCTCGCGCAGGGTGGCCAGCGCGGCCGGCACACCGTCGAGGAGTTCCCGCAGGTCGGGGACCGAGGGAAAGCGGCCGTGCGCCGCGAGGTAGGGGCCGAGCAGCTGGGCGAGCGCGGTGGCGGCGCGCCTGCTGTCGACCTCGGGGAGGTCACCGGTGAACGCCTCGGCGAGCACGGCGGCGGCCTCGTCGGGGTCGGTGGTGCCGCCGTAGAGGTCGAAGTCGTGGACCGATGAGCGGTCGCCGGGCTTGACCACGACGTCGTATGCCTCGTCGGGGCCGAGCTGGGTGCCGGCCGCCGCGACCACGATGACGGCGGCCTGGCCGGCGAGCGCCTGGAGGGCGAGGGACTCGGCCACCGGCCGCACCAGGTCGCGGGTCTTGCCCGCGCCGGGCGGTCCGACGGCCAGCAGCGAGGTGCCGAGCAGTTCGGGTTCGAGCGCGAGGCCGCTGCCGCGCCTGGCGTACGGGTTGCGCTCGCCGGGGTCGACCGTGCCGAGCCTGACCTGGCGTACGAACAGGTCGTGCCGGGCCGCGCGCACCGGCAGATCGCGGGCGCCCGAGGGGTGCACGCACGCGGCGGCGCCGGACCGGCGCACCGCGTCGGTGAAGGAGTCGAGCCGGGCCGGGTCCGCCTGGACGGAGCGCCAGGCGCGCCGGACCCGGGTGTAGTCCACGTCGTTCATCCGCCCGGAGCGCACCTCGTCGGAGAGCCGGTCGGCGAGTGCGGTCAGGCCCTGGGCGCGCAGCTCGGGCCAGTCGGCCGGGTCGGGGACCGAGGGGTCCCGGACCGCCGCCCTGGCCTGGGCGGACGCGTGCGGCTGCTCCTGCGGGGCGCGCTGCTGCGGCAGTTGCCCCGGGCGCAGCAGGGTGCGCCAGCGGCCCAGCCGGGCGAACGGCCAGACGACCGCGATGGTGATCAATGCGAGCGGCGTGAGGCGCGCGATATCGGCGCCGGCGCCGGACCGCCAGGACTGCGGGATCAGCCAGAAGATCACGTTGAGCCCCGGCAGGGTGTCCGTCCACACGAGCATCCAGACAAGGAAAGCCAGGACCGCAGCGGCCGTCGCACGGACATGCGGCGATCGTCCCTCGACGCCGCGCTCGAAAGCCCCGCGCCAGTTCCCGAGCCGGCCGAAGCCGTAGAGAAGCGCGCACGCGATCAGGAACCGGTAGATCTCGAGCGCTCGCTGTGCGCCCTGCGGCGCCGGTTCGCCCATCCGCTGGCGGCTCCACCAGTCCCCCGGCGTGAAGAGCTCCAACGGGACGCGCCAGTAGGGGATGTAGCCGTTGTTCCAGAGCGACCAGACCAGGACGCAGGCCAGCAGTGAGATGACCGCCCCGCTGAGCACGGTGCGGCCGGGCACGTGCTCGGACTCCGGGGGGCGCTCCACATGGCCGTACGCCCAGACACCGGGCCCGGCCCGGTGGCGCGGGGCTGCAAGCCAGTCGGTGAGCACCGGCCCTGTCGTGGGCGCGTAGCCGGGCGGGGGCGGGACGGCCGGGGGTCCTGCGGGGTGCGGCACGGGACCGGCCCCCCGGGTGCCGCGTGCGTCGTGCGTGCCTTCGGTGTTCATGACCCCTGCCCCCTGACCAGCCAGGTCCGCCCTGTGCGATCTGCCTCGGTGCCGCGCCTCGATCTCGCGCTCAATCTAGTGCCACGTGCCCGCTACCGGGTGTCATCACCCTCCTATGTCCGTCGCGGACAACGACACAACCGGACCACTACCGAACGGAGCATGCCCACGTTCCGGACGCGCCCCTAGCCTGCTGTGAGAGGAAGCGTCCGATTTCGTCCCACAGGAGTCCCCCATGACCGCTGTTCCGCAGGAGCGCCGCGTCGTCACCGCCATTCCCGGCCCGAAGTCGCAGGAGCTGCAGGCCCGTCGCAATGCGACGGTCGCCGCCGGTGTCGGCTCCGTGCTGCCGGTCTTCACGACCCGTGCGGGCGGCGGCATCATCGAGGACGTCGACGGCAACCGGCTCATCGACTTCGGTTCCGGCATCGCCGTGACCTCCGTGGGCGCCTCCGCCGAGGCCGTCGTACGCCGGGCGTCCGCGCAGCTCGCCGAGTTCACCCACAGCTGTTTCATGGTGACCCCGTACGAGGGGTACGTCGAGGTCTGTGAGGCGCTCGCCGAGCTGACCCCGGGCGACCACGCCAAGAAGTCCGCGCTCTTCAACTCCGGCGCCGAGGCCGTCGAGAACGCCGTGAAGATCGCCCGCGCCTACACCAAGCGCCAGGCCGTCGTGGTCTTCGACCACGGCTACCACGGCCGCACCAACCTCACGATGGCGCTGACGTCGAAGAACATGCCGTACAAGAACGGCTTCGGCCCGTTCGCGCCCGAGGTCTACCGGGTGCCCGTGGCGTACGGCTACCGCTGGCCGAGCGGCCCGGAGAACGCCGGCGCCGAGGCGTCCGCCCAGGCCATCGACATGATCAACAAGCAGATCGGCGCGGACAACGTCGCCGCGATCATCATCGAGCCGGTCCTCGGCGAGGGCGGCTTCATCGAGCCCGCCAAGGGCTTCCTGCCCGCCGTCGCGCAGTTCGCGAAGGACAACGGCATCGTCTTCGTGGCCGACGAGATCCAGTCCGGTTTCTGCCGCACCGGCCAGTGGTTCGCGTGCGAGAACGAGGGCATCGTCCCCGACCTGATCACCACCGCCAAGGGCATCGCGGGCGGGCTGCCGCTCTCCGCGGTGACCGGCCGCGCCGAGATCATGGACGCCGCGCACTCCGGCGGCCTCGGCGGTACGTACGGCGGCAACCCGGTGGCCTGCGCCGGCGCACTCGGCTCGATCGAGACGATGAAGGAGCTGGACCTCAACGCGAAGGCCCGGCGCATCGAAGAGATCATGAAGGCGCGGCTGACGGCCATCCAGGAGAAGTACGACATCGTCGGCGACGTCCGGGGCCGGGGCGCGATGATCGCGGTCGAGCTGGTCAAGCCGGGCGGCAAGGACCCCAACCCGGAGGCGACCGCGGCGCTGGCCAAGGCGTGCCACTCGGTGGGGCTGCTGGTCCTGACCTGTGGCACCTACGGCAATGTGCTGCGCTTCCTGCCCCCGCTGGTCATCGGTGAGGACCTGCTGAACGAGGGCCTGGACCTGCTGGAGCAGGCTTTCGCGGGCGTGTGACCTCCAGTAACGGTCGGGGCATGTGAAGAACGTGTGGGGGGCCGATGGCGGGATGCGATTCCCGCTGTCGGCCCCCTTTCCGCTGCCGTACGGTTCTGACAGATGAGAGAAACACCCCGCTCACGGATGACTGTGAGCGACCCCAGGCAAGGGCCTCCCCAGCTCGCGCCTGGTCGTGCCTTCGCGCACACCACCGGACCTTCGGGCTCCGGATCTCCTCACCGATCGGATGGCCGCCCGCCCCACACCCCCCGGGGCGCGCGGCAGCCCGGTCCAGGCGGCCGCCCCGGAACTACCCCCCCTGTTCCCGGGCGGCCGGCTTCTCTCCCCCGGCTGCGGCGCGTGCTGCCATCCGCCCTCGGCTGTGTTCTTCTCTTCGCGCTGATCACCTGGCAGGTCATGGTCCACGGGCCGCTGCTGCGGCTCGATGTGCGCGTTGACCGCCACATCGTGGGCACCGGCCCTGGACGGCTGAGCGGCGCCCTCTCCGACCTGGGCAACACCGAGGTCGCCCTGACGGTCCTGCTGGTGGCGATGGCGTACGCCCTGTGGCGCGGCAGCCGGCGGGACGCCCTGGCCGCCGCCCTGGCGATGGCCGCTGTGCCGGCCCTGGTGGTGCCGCTGAAGCTCTGGACGGCGCGGCCGGGGCCGCTCGACCCGTCCACCGGATACTTCCCCTCGGGGCACTCGGCCACCGCGATGGTGGCGTACGGCGGGGCCGCGCTGCTCCTGATGCCGTACGTCCGGCGGAACTGGCCGGTGCCCGTCGCCGTAATCCTGACGGTGGCGACGGGCACCGGTCTTCTCCTGCACGGCTACCACTGGCCTCTCGACGTGCTGGCCAGCTGGCTGTTGTGCACGGCGCTGCTGCTGGTCACTGCCAGCTGTATGCGTCGAAGTTCTTCGCGAACTCCTGGTTGCTGAACAGGTCCCAGTTGACCGACCAGGCCATCAGCCCGCGCAGGCCGGGCCAGGTGCCGTGGGTGGCGTAGGAGCCGCAGTCGGTCTTTCTGGTCAGGCAGTTGAGCGCCGCGTCCACATCGGCGGTCGAGGTGAAGCCGTTGCCCGCGTTCACCGAGGCCGGCAGGCCGATGGCCACCTGGTCGGGGCGGAGCGGGGCGAACATCTTCGTGGTGTCGCCCGCGACCGGGAAGCCGGTGAGCAGCATGTCGGTCATGGCGATGTGGAAGTCGGCGCCGCCCATGGTGTGGTACTGGTTGTCGAGGCCCATGATCGGGCCCGAGTTGTAGTCCTGGACGTGCAGCAGCGTGAGGTCGTCGCGCAGGGCGTTGATCACCGGCAGATAGGCGCCCGCGCGCGGGTCCTGGCCGCCGAACGGGCCCGATCCGTAGAACTGGTACCCGAGCTGCACGAAGAAGGTCTCGGGCGCCATCGTCAGGACGAACGCGTCCCCGTACTTGGCCTTGAGGGTCTTCAGCGCGGAGATCAGATTGACGACGACCGGCGTGGTGGGGTGCTGGAAGTCCGTGTCGCCGGTGTCCAGGGAGAGTGAGTGGCCCTCGAAGTCGATGTCCAGGCCGTCGAGTCCGTACTCGTCGATGATCTTCGAGACGGAGGCGACGAAGGTGTCGCGGGCGGCCGTGGTGGTGAGCTGCACCTGGCCGTTCTGGCCGCCGATGGAGATCAGCACCTTCTTGCCCGCCGCCTGCTTGGCCTTGATCTCGGCCTTGAACGCGTCGGCCGATTCGACACCGGGACACTCACTGGCGGGGCAGAGGTTGAAGCGGATGTCGCCGGACGTGGGGGAGGTCGGCTCGCCGAAGGCCAGGTCGATCACGTCCCAGGAGTCGGGGACATCGGCCAGCTTCGTGTAGCCGGAGCCGTTCGCGAAGCTGGAGTGCAGATAGCCGACCAGGGCGTGCGCGGGGAGGGCCGCGCCCGCAGCGGAAGGGGCGGCCTGGGCGGCGGCGCCGGTCCCGGCAGTGACTGACTGGGCGGTGGCGGCCTGAGCGCCGGCGGACCGGCCAGTGGCTGACTGGGCGGTGGCCGTCTGGGCGGTGGCGAAGAGCGCGCTCGCGGCGAGTGCGGTCGTGGCGAGCAGGGCCAGGAGTCTTGGGCGTTTCACAACTGCCTCCGGACATGGGGGGATCGCGGGAGTGAAGCGCGCCCAACATGGTCCAGACCAATTGGGCTGTCAAGGCTTCACACATCCCCGGCGGTGGTTCAGACCAGTCCGTCACCAATGTCGCCCGCCCGGAGCGCGGCGGCCTCGTGCATCGCCAGCTCCAGCAGCGCCGGGTCCGTGAGGGTCCCCTCGGCATCCGGCGGGACGAGCCAGCGCACCCCGCCGACCGCCCGGCCCGGCCGCGGCACCACGATCCAGGTGCCGCGGCCCGCGCCCCGTACGCCCGTGCCGATCCAGCGCGCGGCCGTCCCCGGCGGTACGAAGAAGCCCATCCTGGCCTCACCGAAGTCCGCCAGCACCGGCCCCGGCCGGTCGATGAGCCGGGACAGCACGTCCAGGGTCGGGTAGCCAAGCTCCGCCGGCACCATCAGCACATCCCAGCGCACCCCGGCGGGCAGGAGCGCCACCCCGTGCGGGTCGCGCTCCCAGGCCCGCCGGCACGCGCCGGGATCCGGTGCCACCGAAGCCAGCCACTCCACTGCGGTCCTTGCCCCTGAGTCAGCCATCGCCCCGGCCTCCATTCGTGTACGCGCGGTTCCTGCGTGCACGGGAGAGAGCGGGGGCGGAGCACTTCATGACGCGGGTTCGGGCACCCAATGACAGTGAACTGGGTCACAGCCCGGATCGACGCGTACGGCTCCCCCGGCTCAGGAGTCGAAGCCGAGGCCCAGCCGGTCCATCGACTTCAGCCAGAGGTTGCGCCGGCCGCCGTTCTCGTCGGCCCTCGCCAGCGACCACTTGGTCAGCCCGATGCCCGCCCAGGCGAACGGCTCGGGCGGGAACGGCAGCGGCTTGCTCCGCACCATCTCCAGGCGGGTGCGCTCCGTCTCGGCGCCCGAGAGGAGGTCGAGCATCACATCGCCGCCGAAGCGGGTGGCCCCGACACCGAGTCCGGTGAAGCCCGCCGCGTAGGCGACCCGGCCGCCGTGCGCCGTACCGAAGAACGCCGAGAACCGCGAGCAGGTGTCGATCGCACCGCCCCAGGCGTGGCTGAAGCGGACCCCTGCCAGCTGCGGGAAGCAGGTGAAGAAGTGCTCGGCGAGGGTCAGATAGGTGGCAGGCCGCTGGTCGAGTTCGGCGCTCAGCCTGCCGCCGTACGGATAGATCGCGTCGTAGCCGCCCCACAGGATGCGGTGGTCGGCGGTCAGCCGGAAGTAGTGGAACTGGTTGGCGCTGTCGCCGAGACCCTGACGGCCCCGCCAGCCGATCGACGCCAGCTGCTCGCCGGAGAGCGGCTCGGTCATCAGCGCGTAGTCGTAGACCGGGACGGTGTACGGGCGCACCCGCTTCACCAGCGAGGGGAAGATGTTGGTGCCCAGGGCCACCTGCCGGGCGAAGACCCGGCCGTACGGGGTGCGGACCGCCATTCCCGCGCCTGAGCGCGCCAGGCCGAGGCCGCGGGTGCGCTCGTACATCCGCACACCGAGGTCCAGACAGGCCCGCTTGAGCCCCCAGGCCAGCTTGGCCGGGTGCAGCATCGCGACACCGCGCCGGTCCCAGAGTCCGGCGAGGAAGGTCGGTGAGTCCACCTCGGCCCGCAGGGCGTCCTGGTCGAGGAACTCCAGCCCTTCGAAGCCGAGTTCGGTGGTCTCCCGGTGCCAGTCGCGCAGCTCTTCGGCCTGGTGCGGGCGGGTGGCGACATCGATCTCGCCGGTGCGCTCGAAGTCGCAGTCGATCCCGTAGCGGGCGACGGTGTCCTCGATGGCGTCGAGGTTGCGGGCTCCCAGCCGCTCCAGCTGCTTGATCTCGCCCGGCCAGCGTTCGAGCCCGTTGGCGAGGCCGTGGGTCAGCGAGGCCGCGCAGAAGCCGCCGTTGCGGCCCGAAGCGGCCCAGCCCACCTCGTGGCCCTCGATGAGGACGACGTCGAGGCCCGGGTCGCGCTCCTTGGCGAGCAGCGCGGTCCACAGTCCGCTGTAGCCGCCGCCGACGACCAGCAGATCACAGCTGACGTCCCCGGTGAGGGCGGGCAGGACGGCGGGCTTGCCGGGGTCCTCCAGCCAGAACGACACCGGTTCGGCGTCGGCGAGCGATGCGGCAAGGGCACGGGTCATGGCAGCTGGGGCCATGGGTTCCACTCCTTCGGGGACTGCTCGGTGCGCTGTGCTGTGCTGCTCAGTGCGGTCTGCTGCTCAGTGCGGTGTGCTGTTCTTCCGGCGGTTGGCGACGAGCTGGCCGCCGAGTACCACCAGCACCGCGATGACGAACATCGCCGTGCCGATGACGTTGATCTGTACAGGGGTACCGCGCTGCGCCGATCCCCAGACGTACATGGGGAAGGTCACGGTGGACCCCGCGTTGAAGTTGGTGATGATGAAGTCGTCGAAGGAGAGCGCGAAGGCGAGCAGCGCGCCCGCCGCGATCCCGGGCGACGCGATCGGCAGCGTGACCCGCAGGAAGGTCTGCACCGGGCTCGCGTAGAGATCGCGCGCGGCTTCTTCGAGCCGGGGGTCCATGGACATCACGCGGGCCTTCACCGCGGTGACCACGAAGCTCAGGCAGAACATGATGTGCGCGATGAGGATCGTCCAGAAGCCCAGCTGGGCGCCCATGTTGAGGAACAGGGTGAGCAGCGAGGCGGCCATCACGACCTCGGGCATCGCCATCGGCAGGAAGATCAGCGAGTTGATCGCGCCGCGCGCCCTGAACCGGTAGCGGACCAGCGCGAAGGCGATCATCGTGCCGAGCACCGTGGAGCCGATGGTCGCCCAGACGGCGATCTCCAGGGAGAGGTTCAGCGAGCCGCACATGTCGGCGACCCCGCAGGGGTCCTTCCAGGCGTCCAGCGAGAACCGCTGCCAGCTGATGTTGAAGCGTCCGTTGGGCTTGTTGAAGGAGAAGACCATCACGACGACGTTGGGCAGGATCAGATAGGCGAGTGTGAGCAGGCCCGCGATGGTCACGAGGTGGCGGCGGAGCCGGCGCGTGGAATTCCTCAGCATCAGACCAGGTCCTCCGTGCCGGCTCGGCGGATGTAGACGGTGACCATGATCAGCACGATCGCCATGAGGATGAAGGAGAGCGCGGCCGCCGTCGGATAGTCGAGCACCCGCAGGAACTGCGACTGGATGACGCTGCCGACCATCTTGGTGTCGGTGGAGCCGAGCAGTTCGGAGTTGACGTAGTCACCGGCCGCCGGGATGAAGGTGAGCAGCGTGCCGGAGACGACACCCGGCATGGAGAGCGGGAAGGTCACCTTGCGGAAGGTGGTGGCGGGGGTGGCGTAGAGGTCGCCCGCCGCTTCGTGCAGCCGTCCGTCGATCCGCTCCAGCGAGGTGTAGAGCGGCAGGATCATGAACGGCAGGAAGTTGTAGGTGAGTCCGCAGACCACCGCCATCGGGGTGGCGAGCACCCGGCTGCCGTCGGTCCAGCCGAGCCAGCTGGTCACATCGAGGATGTGCAGGGTGTTCAGCGCCCCGACGACCGGGCCGCCGTCGGCGAGGATCGTCTTCCAGGCGAGGGTGCGGATCAGGAAGCTGGTGAAGAAGGGCGCGATGACCAGGATCAGCACCAGATTGCGCCAGCGGCCCGCCTTGAAGGCGATGAGGTACGAGAGCGGGTAGCCGAGCAGCAGACACAGGACCGTCGCCGTGCCCGCGTACAGCAGGGAGCGGATGAACTGCGGGTAGTACTCGTGCAGCGCGTCCCAGTACGTCTGGAAGTGCCAGGTGACCTGGAAGCCGTCCTCCAGCGAACCGGTCTGCACGGACGTCGACGCCTGGTAGATCATCGGCAGGGCGAAGAAGACCAGCAGCCAGATGATGCCGGGCAGCAGCAGCCAGTACGGTACGAGCCGTTTGCGGACCGGGGACTTGCGCAGCACCCCGGCCTCCGCTGCGGGTGCCTCGGCGGGCGGGGCCTCGGTGACGCTCACGCGGCCTCCTCGGCGCTCGCGTCGGCCTTGCCCGCGTCGACCGCCTGGCCGGCGTCGAGGCCGAACGAGTGCCCGGGGTTCCAGTGCAGGACCACATCGGCGCCCGGGGACAGCCGGGAGTCGCGCTCGACGTTCTGTACGTAGACCTCCAGGCCGGGGCAGACCGGGCTGTCGATGACGTACTGCGTGGAGACCCCGATGAAGCTGGAGTCGGCTATGCGCCCGGTGATGCGGTTGCGTCCCTCGGCTATCTCCGCCGCGTCGTCGGCGTGCACCAGGGCGATCTTCTCGGGCCGTACCCCGACGAGCAGCTTGCCACCGGTGCTGGTGGCGGCCGTACACCGGTCGGCGGGCAGCCGGAGCTTGGCGCCCGACGCCAGGACGGTGATGTCGGCTCCCGCCTCGACGACCTCGGCCTCGATGAGGTTCGACGTGCCGAGGAAGTTCGCGACGAAGGTGGTGTCCGGGTTCTCGTACAGCTCGGCGGGGGCGCCCAGTTGCTCGACCCGGCCGCCGTTCATCACCGCGACCGTGTCGGCCATGGTCATGGCCTCCTCCTGGTCGTGGGTGACATGGACGAAGGTGATGCCGACCTCGGTCTGGATGCGCTTGAGCTCCAGCTGCATCTGGCGGCGCAGCTTGAGGTCGAGGGCGCCGAGCGGCTCGTCGAGCAGCAGGACCTGCGGGTGGTTGATGAGCGCCCTGGCGACGGCGACGCGCTGCTGCTGGCCGCCGGAGAGCTGGTGCGGTTTGCGGTGCGCGAAGTCGCCGAGCTGGACGAGGTCGAGCATGTCGCCGACCTGCTTCTTGACGGATTTGATGCCGCGCCTGCGCAGCCCGAAGGCGATGTTCTCGGTCACGTCGAGGTGCGGGAAGAGCGCGTACGACTGGAAGACCGTGTTGACGGGGCGCTTGTACGGGGGCAGGTCGGTGACGTCACGGTCGCCGAGCCGGACGGTGCCGGTCGTCGGGTCCTCCAGGCCGGCGATCATCCGCAGGGTGGTGGTCTTTCCGCAGCCTGAGGCGCCGAGGAGCGCGAAGAAGGAGCCCTGCGGGACGGTGAGGTCCAGCGGGTGCACCGCGGTGAAGGACCCGTAGGTCTTGCTGATCCCGGCGAGACGGACGTCGCCGCCTTCATTCGTCTGTGTCATGGGTACGGTCCCGGGGGTTCGTGGGAAGTCGTGGAAACAGAGGGAGAGCTGAGGGCAGAGGGGAGGGTGGGGAGCAGGGAGGGCAGGAAGCGGGAAGGGGGCTGGGCGCGCGGTGGGGTCACGCTCCGATGAGCCGGGCGAACGCCGCCTCGTACGCCGTCTCCTCCTTGCTGGAGAGCGAGCGGAACGAGTGCGACCTCGCGGCCATCGCCTTGTCGGGGAGGATCAGCTGGTTGGCCGCCAGCTTGGGGTCGATCTTCGCGAGCTCGGCGCGGATGCCGTCCACCGGGGAGAGGTAGTTGGTGTACGCGGTGAGCTTCGCGGCGACGGCGGGCTCGTAGTAGTAGTCCATCAGCCGCTCGGCGTTGGAGGGGTGGCGGGCCTTGGCCGGGATCATCATGTTGTCGCTGGAGGTCATGTAACCGGCGGCCGGGATGGCGTACTTGACGTGCGGGTTGTCGTTCTGGAGCTGGGTGATGTCACCGCCCCAGGCGACACAGGCGGCGATGTCGCCCTTGTCCAGGTCGCTGATGTAGTCGTTGCCGGTGAAGCGGCGTATCTGCTTGCTGTCGACGCCCTTCTGGAGGCGGCCGATCGCGGCGTCGAAGTCGGCCCGGTTGACCTTCGCGGGGTCCTTGCCCATGTCGAGCAGCGTCATCCCGACGGAGTCCCGCATCTCCGACAGGAACCCCACCCGCCCCTTGAGCCTGGGGTCGTCGAGAAGCTGGGTGACGGAGTCGACCTTCCGGCCGCCGGTCGCCTTCGTGTTGTAGGCGATGACGGTGGGGACACCGGCCCAGGGGTACGAGTAGGCGCGGCCCGGGTCCCAGTCGGGGGTGCGGAACTGATCGGAGAGGTTGGCGTACGCGTGCGGGAGCAGCGACGCGTCGAGCCGCTCCACCCAGCCGAACCGGATCAGCCGGGCGGCCAGCCAGTCGGTCAGGATGATGAGGTCACGTCCGGTGTCCTGGCCGGCCGCGAGCTGCGGCTTGATCTTGCCGAAGAACTCGACGTTGTCGTTGATGTCCTCGGTGTACTTGACCTTGATCCCGGTGCGCTCGGTGAACGCCTCCAGGGTGGGCCGGTGCTTCCCGTCGTCGCTGACGTCCACGTACTCGGTCCAGTTGGAGAAGTCGATCACCTTCTCCGCGGCCGAGTGGTCGGTGGAGGCCGGGGCCCCGCCGTCGCGTTCGGCCGCGGGGATGCCGCAGCCGGTGAGGGCGGCGAGGCCGCCGAGCGTGAGAGCGCCGGCGCCGGTGGCGCGCAGCAGCGACCGCCGGGTGAGGGCTCCCCTGCCATGGGCCAGACTGCGGTGCGCGGCGGCCAGCTGGGCCGGGGAGAGACGGTCGGGCTCGAAGTGCTCCATGGGCTCGGTGCCCTTTCTTTATCGGTCCCCGAAGATCGTGCGGTGCCAGTCCTTGCGGGCCACCGCGGTGTTGTCGTACATGACGTGCTTGACCTGGGTGTACTCCTCGAACGAGTACACGGACATGTCCTTGCCGAAGCCGCTTGCCTTGTAACCGCCGTGCGGCATCTCGCTGATGATCGGAATGTGGTCGTTGACCCAGACACAGCCGGCCTGGATCTCCCGGGTCGCCCGGTTCGCCCGGAAGACGTCCCGGGTCCAGGCCGACGAGGCCAGCCCGTAGGGGGTGTCGTTGGCGAGGGCGATGCCTTCGTCGTCGGAGTCGAAGGGCAGCACGACCAGGACCGGGCCGAAGATCTCGGCCTGGACGATCTCGCTGTCCTGGGCCGCGTCGGCGATCAGCGTCGGGAGGTAGTAGGCGCCGTCGTTCTCGGGGGCTGCCCCGCCGGTGACCACGCGGGCGGTGTCCCTGGCGCGGTCCACGAAGGCGGCGACCCGGTCGCGCTGCGCGTAGCTGATCAGCGGCCCGATGTCGGTCGACTCGTCGAAGGGGTCGCCGATGCGGAGGGTGCCCATCAGCCCGGCGACGCCCCGCACGAAGGCGTCGTAGAGCGGGCGCTGGACATAGGCCCGGGTGGCGGCGGTGCAGTCCTGGCCGGTGTTGATGAGCGAACCGGCGACCGCGCCGTGCACGGCGGCTTCCAGGTCGGCGTCGTCGAAGACCAGGAAGGGTGCCTTGCCGCCGAGTTCGAGGTGGATCCGCTTGACGGTCGCGGTGGCGATCTCGGCGACGCGCTTGCCGACCGGCGTCGATCCGGTGAACGAGGTCATGACGACGTCCGGGTGGCCGACGAGGTGTTCGCCCGCCTCCGCGCCGAGGCCGTTGACGATGTTGACGACCCCGTCGGGGATGCCCGCTTCGGTGGCCGCCTGCGCGAACATCAGCGAGGTGAGCGGGGTGATCTCGGCGGGCTTCAGCACGATGGTGTTGCCCGCGGCGATGGCCGGGAGCACCTTCCAGGCGGCCATCTGGAGCGGGTAGTTCCAGGGCGCGATGGAGCCGACCACGCCGATGGCCTCACGGCGGACGTACGAGGTGTGGTCGCCGCTGTACTCACCGGCCGACTGGCCCTGCAGCCGGCGGGCGGCGCCCGCGAAGAAGGCGGCGTTGTCGACGGTGCCCGGCACATCGAACTCGCGGCTCAGTTTGATGGGCTTGCCGCACTGGAGGGACTCCGCGTACGCGAACTCCTCGGCGCGCTCGGCGAGCACGGCCGCGAAGCGGTTCAGCGCGTCGGAGCGCTCCCCCGGGGTGGCGCCCGACCAGCCGGGGAAGGCCGCGCAGGCCGCCGCGACGGCGGCGTCGACGTCGGCGGTGCCGGCGAGGTCGTAGCTGAGGACCACCTCACCGGTGGCGGGGTTCACGACGTCCTGGGTCCGCCCTGACGTACCGGGGCGCAGCTGCCCGCCGATGTACTGTGCGCCGGCCGCGAAGCGGTCCCGCACCTGGAAGCTGTTGACCATCGTGCTCTCTCCGTAGCTCAAGCTCGAATTGAGTGCCGATCCTGGCAGAGCGATAGTTCATCAACAAGTGATTCCGTTGTTTCCTTTTGGTTACGCAACGGAATCGGTCGACCATGTGTCGCGTGGGCCGGAAAATCCACGACGGAGTGTCCGTGGCGGCTGCCGGAGTCCCGTGCATGGGCGGCCGCCCGGGGGGTGCCGGACGGGCGCCGACGCGGGCGCCGGTACGGGCGCCGGACGGGTCCGGGTACGGCGCTGCCCGGGCGCCGGTGGGGCCGCCCGGGCAGAAGAGGTCAGTTGTTCGTGGCTCAGCGGCCGGCGCCCACGGTCAGCGAGCTCGGGTAGGTGCTGCCGTCGCTGCCGTAGTCGGGGGTGGAGTGCTCGGAGTGCGAGATGCCCCAGATCACCACGCTGAGGAACGCGGCGCTGACCACGATGCCGATGGGCCCCAGGATGATCCCGGCGAGCGCCATCCCCCCGTTGTTCGCCTGACCGCGGCCGGCGCGCTTGCGGCCGAGGATGCCGAAGATCAGGGCGAGCGTCCCGAGGATGATGCCCAGGCCCCAGGCGCAGAAGATGACCACGCTGAGGATGCCGAGTACGAGCGCGGCCACGCCGAAGCCGTTGGCGGGGCCCGGCTGCATGGTGTTCCAGCCGCCCTGGCCGCCGTATCCCGGGTACCCGGGGTAGCCGTAGGCGGCGGGCCCCTGCGGGCCGGGGGCCGCGCCCGGATAGGACGGGTAGCCGTACGGTCCGGGGGCGCCCGGCACCGGACTGCCGAGCCCCGGACCGTTCGGCCCGAGCGGCGGGGGCGGTACGGACCCCGGGGGCGGATAGCCGGGAGGCGCGAACCCGGGGGGCACGGAACCGTGCTGACCGGGGCCCTGCTGACCGCCGCCCTGCTGACCCGGGATGTGCGGAGCGGCCGGTGTCTGCTGTCCGGGAGCCGCCGGGGCGGGACCTGACGGCGCGGCGCCCTGGGCGGGGTCCGTGGCCGGCAGGGCCGTGACCGTCTGCTGGTCGTGCACCGGGCTGCCGTGTGCCGGCGGCCGCTCCGGCTGCTTGTCCAGCGGTACCTTCCGCTCGGGCGGCGCCCAGGGGTCCTTCGCCGGCTCGGAATCCCTCGGCGGCTCGGGGTCCCCCGAAGGGCGTGGTGCGTTGTCTGACATTGGGCCTCCCCCATCCTCAGCTCGTCATGCTAGAGCCTGTGTGCGAGGCTCAGGCCCCCGCATACGATGTTCTCCGACCAGCAGAACTCGCCGTACCCGGAGGACCCGATGACCGACCTGCACCCGTTTGTCGCGGGGCTGCCCAAGGCGGAACTGCATGTGCACCATGTCGGGTCCGCATCTCCGCGCATCGTGGCCGAACTCGCCGCGCACCACCCGGACTCGGCCGTCCCGACGGACCCCGAGGCGCTCGCCGACTACTTCACCTTCACGGACTTCGGGCACTTCATCCAGGTGTACCTCTCCGTGGTTGACCTGATCCGCACCCCCGAGGACGTACGCCTGCTGACCTTCGAGGTCGCACGCGACATGGCCCGCCAGAACATCCGGTACGCGGAGCTCACCATCACGCCGTTCTCCTCCACCCGCAGGGGCATCCCCGAGCAGGGCTTCATGGAGGCGATCGAGGACGCCCGCAAGGCGGCCGAGGCCGAGCTGGGCACCGTACTGCGCTGGTGCTTCGACATCCCCGGCGAGGCCGGACTCGAATCGGCGGCCGAGACGACCCGGCTCGCGCTCGACCTGCGTCCCGAGGGTCTGGTCTCCTTCGGGCTCGGCGGCCCCGAGATCGGCGTGGACCGCCCGCAGTTCAAGCCCTACTTCGACCGGGCCCGCGCGGCCGGACTGCACTCGGTGCCGCACGCCGGTGAGACGACGGGCCCGGAGACCATCTGGGACGCGCTGCACCACCTGGGCGCCGAGCGGATCGGCCACGGCACCAGCTCGGTCCGTGACCCGAAGCTCCTCGGCCACCTCGCGGAACAGGGCATCGCGCTGGAGGTCTGCCCGACCTCCAACATCGCGACCCGGGCCGTCCGCACCCTGGAGGAGCACCCGCTGAAGGAGATGGTGGACGCCGGCGTGCAGGTGACCATCAACAGCGACGACCCGCCGATGTTCGGCACCGACCTCAACAACGAGTACCTGGTCGCGGCCCGGCTGCTGGGGCTGGACGAGAAGGGCACCGCCGAGCTGGCGAAGAACGCGGTGACGGCGTCCTTCCTCGACGCACCGGGCAAGGCGAAGCTGACGGCCGAGATCGACGCGTACACCGCGCAGTGGCTCGCCCGGTAGCCGACCGGCGCGGCGGTCGGCAAGGATGGCCCCATGCGTACCGTCACAGCCGTGGGCCATCGCGGCGATCCCTATCTCTTCCGTGAGAACACCCTGCCCTCCGTGCGCTCCGCGCTGGAACGGGGCGCCGACGCGGTGGAGATCGACGTCCGGCTGACCCGGGACGGCGTGCCCGTGCTGCTGCACGACGCGACCCTGGAGCGCCTGTGGGGCCACGACCGGCCGCTCGACCGGGTCACGGCCGACGAGCTGCGCGGGCTGACGAACGCGGGTGTGCCGACGCTCCGGGAAGCACTGATGGCGGCCGGCGGCCACCGCGTCATGATCGATCTGCCGGGCGCCACCCGGGAAGCGGTGCGCGCGGTGGTCGGCGTGGTCCATGAGTGCGGCGCGGGCGACCGTACGTACTACTGCGCGGGGCCGACCACGATGCTCGCCGTGCGCGAGGCCGACCCGGCCGCCGAGATCGCCATGACCTGGACGACGCTGACCCCGCCACGCCCCGCCCTGCTCGACGCGGTGAAGCCCCGCTGGCTCAACTACCGCTTCGGGCTGCTGACTCCGGAACTCTGCGCCCGCGTCCACCGGGACGGCCTGCTGGTCTCCGCGTGGACCCCGGACACCAAGCGCTCGATGCGCCGGCTGATCGGCTTCGGCGTGGACTCGATCACCACGAACCGCGTGGACGCCCTCGGCGCACTCCGCCGCCGCACACGCCCCGGGCGCTGATCCGACGCGGAGATCGGCGGCCGCCCGCCGTGAGGTACGCCGAGCGCCGGCGCCCGGCCCGCGGCTGCTCGGTCCGGCTGGGCGGCCGGAGTCGGCGCTGGTGTGCCTCCGGGTCACCGAGGAAATCCGCCGTTTACCCTCCTGGGCGCTGGGTAGCCGCAGCCTGAACCACCTTGTCCGGGCGCGGACGCCCTCCGGGCAGCCGCGCGGATGGCACGGCAGCATGTCGACACCGGCTGCCAAGACGCATATCCGCCCGACTGGGGCGCTGCCATGGCCATGTGCCGCGCGCCCGTACGTCGCACACCACCAAGGGGCCCGGCGGTGGCATGTCTCTTTCGCCAGGCCTCAGGCCAACGCGAAAGGTACACGTGACCAGGCTGACAACAGAACACCCGCGCAGGTACGGCTTCGGCGGGAGGGCCGGGCGAAGTCCAGGTGGGCCCGGCGCTGTCGGAGCGCGGTATCCGCTGGGACCGACCGGTCCGAGCAGCCACCGGCGCGACGAAGGCGGAGAGCTGTGATCAGACTCCCCATAGGGGCCGGCGTCAACAGTGCCGTCAACTTTCTGGAAGATCGACTGCCCTGGCTTTTCGACTTCCTGCACTCCGTCGGCCAAGGCATGTACAACGGCGTGTACTTCGTCCTCTCGGGCCCCGACGCGCTGATGATGGCGGCGATCCTCGCCCTGATCGCCTGGTGGCTGCGGGGCACGGTGGCGGCCGTCCTCACTTTCGCGGCCTTCTTCCTGGTCGACTCGATCGAGTTGTGGGAACAGGCGATGCAGACGCTGTCGCTTCTCGTCGTGGCGGTCACGATCACCATGGTGATAGCTGTCCCCCTCGGCATCTGGGCGGCCCGTAACAAGTCGGTGAGTGCGGCCCTGCGGCCGGTTCTCGACTTCATGCAGACGATGCCGGCCTTCGTCTACCTGGTTCCCGGTATCACGTTCTTCGGGGTGGGCGTGGTGCCCGGCATCGTCGCCACGGTCATCTTCGCGATGCCGCCGGGCGTACGGATGACCGAACTCGGTATCCGGCAGGTGGACGAGGAACTGGTGGAGGCCGCGGAGGCGTTCGGAGCCAACCCGCGCTCCATTCTGCTGCGCGTACAGCTGCCGCTGGCCCTGCCGACCATCATGGCCGGCATCAACCAGATCATCATGCTCGCCCTGTCCATGGTGGTCATCGCGGGCATGGTCGGCGCCGACGGTCTGGGCACCGTCGTCTTCCAGGCAATCAGCTCGGTGGACATCGGCCTCGGCTTCGAGGCGGGCCTCGCGGTGGTGATCCTCGCCATGTATCTCGACCGCATGACCGGTGCGCTCAATCAGCGCGTCTCGCCTCTCGGTCGCCGTGCGTTGGCGAAGGCGGCCTCCGTCAGGTCGGGCCATGCCCTGCGGTGGAGGCCCAGCACCACGTTCGCGGGCATCGGTGTGCTGGTGCTCGCGCTCGTCGCCGGCGGGCTGCAGTTCTCCGGCTCGGACGACGGCCACCCAGGGGTGAAGGAGAAGGACCTGGGGAAGGACGCCGGCGCGGCTCCCGACATCGGCTTCTTCCCGTGGGACGAGGACGTGGCCATGACGTACCTGTGGAAGAACATCCTGGAACGGCGCGGCTACAAGCCCAGCATCCACCAGTACGACGTCGGGTCGATGTTCACCGCGATGGCCGGCGGCCAGGTCGATGTGGAGTTCGATGCCTGGCTTCCGAACGCTCAGAAGCAGTATTGGGACAAGTACAAGGACGACCTGGTCGACATCGGCCCGTGGTACGACAAGACCACGTTGGAAGTGACGGTGCCCAGTTACGTCAAGGGCATCCACTCGATGGCAGATCTCAAGGGAAAGTCGAAGGAGTTCGGCGGCAGGATCATCGGCATCGAGCCCGGGACCGGCCAGATGAACATGCTCAAGAACAAGGTGCTCCCCGGATACGGGCTCGACAAGGAGTACAAGGTCACCGACGGCAGCTCCCCCAGCATGATCCTGGAACTGCAGCGGGCGTTGAAGAAGCATGAACCGGTGGCGGTCGTGCTGTGGTCGCCGCACTGGGCCTACAGCAAGTACAAGTTGACCAAGCTCAAGGACCCGAAGAAGCTGTGGGGCGCTGTGAACCAGATCCGCTCACTCGGCCACAAGTCGTTCCCGAAGAAGTTCCCCGAGTTCTACGGCTGGCTCAAGAACATGCATATGTCGGACAAGCAACTCGCGGACCTGGAGGCGACCATCCAGGACGAGGGCACCGGCCACGAGGAAAAAGCCGTGGAGAAGTGGATCGCCAAGAATCCGGGCATAGTCGACAAGATGGCGCCGCTGTCCTCCTGACCCGGAGCCTGCGGCGATGAACCCGGGTATGCCACCGGGTCGTTGCGCCGGGGGGTCGGGCGCCGTGCCGCGCCCGACCCCCCGGCAGCGACCATCCGCTCAGAACGGGCGGTCTCCCGCGATGGCGACCCGCTCGGCGACCCGCCGGTGCGGGGCGTAGTCGTTCACGGCGTAGTGCTGGGTCGCCCGGTTGTCCCAGAAGGCTATGTCGCCCGGCTGCCAGCGGAAACGCACCTGGTACTCGGGTACGTGCGCCTGCTGGAACAGGAATCGCAGCAGACGGTCGCTCTCCGCCCTGTCGACGCCGACGATCCGGGTCGTGAATGAGGTGTTGACGAACAGCATCCGCCGGCCCGACTCCGGGTGCGTGCGCACGACGGGGTGCTCGACGGGCGGGAACGCTTCCTGGTGAGGGGCGAGCCGCTCGGGCTCGTAGAAGCGTGCGAAGCCGGGGATGAAGTCGTGCACGGCGCTCGCCCCGTCGATGCGGTCCTTCACCTCCTGCGGCAGGTTGTCGTACGCGGCAGCCATGTCGGCCCACATGGTGTCTCCCCCGAGCGGAGGCACCTCGCGCAGTTGCAGGACGGCACCGAGAGCCGGGCGTTCACGGAAGGTGACATCCGTGTGCCATACGTTCTCGAACGTTCTCGGTGCGCCCGCCGCCTTGTCGAAGCGCACGACGTCTTCGCTGTCTCCACTGGCCAGCAACGGGTTGACCTCCAGCTCGCCCCAGTTGCGTGCGAAGTCGCGCTGGGCGGCCGACGTGAGGTTCTGTCCTCGGAAGAAGAGCACCTTCCACTCCAGCAGGGCACGGTTCAGCTCTTCGCGCAGCGCGGGCTCCAGGGGCTGCGAGAGGTCCGCTCCGTGGATCTCGGCGCCGATCGTGCGGGCCTGCGGGACGACGTCGAAGAGGGTGTACGGGCGCGGTGTCGCGTCCGCCGGCAACCGTTCCAGGACGCGGTGACCCTCGTACAGGCCGTCCTGCGGGATGCGTGCCTCACGCAGGGCGGGTGGGGTGGCGGCGGACCGGCCGGTGGCAGTGGCGGCGCCGGGTGCGGCGGTCACTCGGGGGGTGGCGGTGGTGGTCATACGGTTCCTCCTTGCAGGAGAGCGAACCGCCGTGGGCCCCGGTGCGCGGGTCCCGGGTATCCGGAGACGGCGGGTCCCGCGACAGCGACCGGGGCTTCCGGCGGTGCGATGAGGGCGGCGAGTGATGAAGGGAGTCATGCTCGTCCGCGCCGAGTGCCTGCCGGGCAGATGCGGGGCAAGGTGCGTCGTCCACTGATCGTGAGAGGCCGGGGAGGGACAGCACCGGCGCTTCCGTCCCGGCTTCATTCCGGGAAGCGGCCACGTGGCTGACGAACGCTCAGCGCGAGTGAACGCCGTCCCGTCCGGGCGGCGAGCCGATACGGCCTCGGCGGCACAGACAGGTGGTGGACCGCGGAGCGCACTCGCCGCGAGGCTCCGTCATCCGCAGGGCGACGGTGGTCAGCGAGTACAGGGTCATGCACGCATTGTGGGTGGCCCCCGTCAGCGCGGTCAAGCCCGCCGGCCGGCAACCGTCCGCCCCTCCTACAGCCCCACGATCCGGTTCCAGCGCTTCGCGTACTCGACCCGCTCGGCCGATGTGATGTCCCGTGCGATCGCGAGGCGCTTGCGCATCGTGTCGTCGGGGAAGATCAGCGGGTCCTCGGCGAGGCCGGCCAGCTCCTTGTCCTTCGACGAGGCCAGCACCTCCCGTGCGGCGGGCACCGGGCACACGTAGTTGACCCAGGCCGCCAGCTTCGCCGCCACCGCCGGCTCGTAGTAGTAGTCGATCAGCTTCTCGGCATTGGTCTTGTGGCGGGCGAGGTTGGGGATCATCATCGACTCCGCCCACAGCTCGCCGCCTTCCTCGGGCACCACGAACTCGATGTCCGGGCTGTCGGCCTGGAGCTGGATCACATCGCCGGAGTACGCCTGGCAGGCGAGCACATCGCCGGTGGACAGGTCCTTGATGTAGTCGTTGCCGGTGAAGCGCCGGATCTGCTTCGTCCGTACGAGCTTCTCGACCTGGTCGCACATGGTGTCGAAGTCCTTGGCGGTCCAGCGGGTGATGTCGGCGCCGTTGCCCTGCATGAGCAGGGCGAACGCCTCGTCGAGACCGGAGAGCAGGGTGACCTTGCCGCGCAGGTCGGGGGCCCAGAGGTCGCTCAGGTGCTTGATCTCGTGGCCGACCTTGCGCCGGTTGTACGCGATGCCGGTGATCCCGGACTGCCAGGGCACGCTCTGCTTGCGCCCCTTGTCGAAGGCGGGCGAGCGGAGCTGCGGGTCGAGGTATCTGGCGACGTTCGGCTGCCTAGCCCGGTCCATCTCCTCGACCCAGCCGAGCCGGACGAACCGGGCGGCCATCCAGTCGCTGATGACGATCAGGTCCCGGCCGGTCTCCTGGTGGTTCATCAGCGCCGGGCTGATCTTCCCGAAGAACTCGTCGTTGTCGTTGATCTCCTCGGTGTACTTGACCTTGATCCCGGACCGCTTCTCGAAGGTGTCGAGGGTGGGCCGCTTCGACGGGTTGTGGTCGTCGGTGTCGATGTAGAGCGGCCAGTTGGCGAAGACCAGGCTCCGGTCCTGCGCGGATCTGTCGCGTCCGGCCCGCTCCCCCGGCTTCACATACGCCGCGGGGACCCCGCATCCGGTGAGCGCGGCCAGCGCGCCCACCGCGCCGGAACCACGGAGGAGGGAACGCCGGGAAACACCAAGATCTGCCATGCGCCCACCTTCACCTCCACCAGCGGCGGCGGGCAATGGACGCTGCGTACGGAGCACCGGCCCCGGCCACGACACCTTGTCGGGGCCCGGCGCCCGCGGCGCACCAGGACGCGCGCCGCCCCCGCACGGACGACCGTACGGGGGCGGCGGACAGGCGGCTGAACCGGCGGGCGCGCGCCGGGGTGTTCAGCCGTCCAGCGAGGTCATCACGTGCTTGATCCGGGTGTAGTCGTCGAAGCCGTAGGCCGAGAGGTCCTTGCCGTAGCCGGACTTCTTGAATCCGCCGTGCGGCATCTCGGCGACGAGCGGGATGTGGGTGTTGATCCACACACAGCCGAAGTCGAGGCTCTTGGACATCCGCATGGCGCGGGCGTGGTCCTTGGTCCACACCGACGAGGCCAGCGCGTACTCCACGCCGTTGGCGTTCGCGAGGGCCTCCGCCTCGTCCTGGAACGACTGGACGGTGATGACGGGGCCGAAGACCTCGTGCTGGATGATCTCGTCGTCCTGCTTCAGGCCGGACACGACGGTCGGGGCGTAGAAGTACCCCTTGTCGCCGACCCGGTGGCCGCCGGCCTCGACCTTGGCGTGTGCGGGCAGCCGGTCGATGAAGCCGCTGACCTGGGCCAGCTGGTTGGCGTTGTTGAGCGGGCCGTACAGCACGTCCTCGTTGTCCGGCTGTCCGGTCTTCGTGTCGGCGGCCGCCTTGGCGAGCGCGGTGACGAACTCGTCGTGGACCGAGGCGTGGACCAGCACCCGGGTGGCCGCCGTACAGTCCTGCCCGGCGTTGAAGTACCCCGCGACGGAGATGTCCTCGACGGCCTTCGCGATGTCCGCGTCCTCGAAGACGACGACCGGCGCCTTGCCGCCCAGCTCCAGATGGACCCGCTTGACGTCCTTGGCCGCGGACTCGGCGACCTGCACCCCGGCCCGTACCGACCCGGTGATGGAGGCCATCGCGGGGATCGTGTGCTCGACCATCGTGCGGCCGGTGTCCCGGTCGCCGCAGACGACGTTGAAGACGCCCTTGGGCGCGATCGCCCCGATGATCTCGGCCATCAGGACCGTGGAGGCGGGTGTGGTGTCGGAGGGCTTCAGGACGACGGTGTTGCCCGCCGCGAGGGCCGGTGCGAACTTCCACACGCCCATCATCATCGGGTAGTTCCACGGCGCGACCTGGGCGCAGACACCGACCGGCTCACGCCGGACGATGGAGGTCAGCCCCTCCATGTACTCGCCGGCCGAGCGGCCTTCGAGCATCCGTGCGGCGCCGGCGAAGAAGCGGATCTGGTCCACCATCGGCGGGATTTCCTCGGTGCGGGTCAGCCCGACCGGCTTGCCGGTGTTCTCGCTCTCGGCCGCGATCAGGTCCTCGGCCCGCTCCTCGAAGGCGTCGGCGATCTTCAGCAGCACCCGCTGGCGCTCCGACGGCGTGGCGTCGCGCCACGCGGGGAACGCCGCGGCCGCCGCCTCCATGGCGGCGTCGACGTCGGCCTGCCCGGACAGCGGGGAGGTCGCGTACGCCTCGCCGGTGGCCGGGTTGACCACGTCGATGGTCCGGCCGTCAGCGGCGTCCCGGAACTCCCCGTTGATGTAGTTACGCAGCCGGCGCAGCTCGGTGGTCACAGTGTTCTCTCCCTCTCCGATGCCCGATGGATATGTCCCGACGGATGGTGCCCGGTCGATGTCCGGTGGATGTCCCGATGGGTGAGACACCACCCTAATCGCAAGGGCGACGCTTTCGACATACCCAGCCACCCGGAACTTCGGATTCAGTTCCCAAAATGGGTTTCGACAACGAATTACATCGCTCTGGGCTTGCATGACGGGCGAGACCTCATGCACAGTGTGGGCGTGGCCAGTCGCAGCGCAGATTCCAGAAACGGGAACGGCAATCCCCCGATCGACGCCGTCTCCCTGGCGATCATCGAACAGCTCCAGCAGGACGGCAGGCGGCCGTACGCCGCGATCGGGAAGGCCGTCGGCCTCTCCGAGGCGGCCGTCCGCCAGCGAGTACAGAAACTCCAGGACCAGGGCGTCATGCAGATCGTCGCCGTCACCGACCCGCTGACCGTGGGGTTCAGGCGCCAGGCGATGGTCGGCATCACGGTCGAGGGCGATCTCGATCCGGTCGCCGACGCACTGGCCACCATGAACGAGGTCGACTACGTGGTGATGACCGCGGGCTCCTTCGACCTCATGGTGGAGGTCGTCTGCGAGGACGACGACCATCTGCTCGACCTCATCAACAAGCGGATCCGCGCGCTGCCTGGTGTGCGGGCGACCGAGAGCTTCGTCTACCTCAAGCTGAAAAAACAGACCTACCAGTGGGGCACCCGATAGTCATGAGCAAGGACCTGAGCCAGACCGCGTACGACCACCTGTGGATGCACTTCACGGACATGTCGTCGTACGAGAACGCGCCCGTTCCCACCATCGTGCGTGGCGAGGGCACCTACATCTACGACGACAAGGGCAAGCGCTACCTCGACGGCCTCTCCGGCCTGTTCGTGGTCAACGCGGGCCACGGCCGCCACGAGCTGGCGGAGACCGCGTACAAGCAGGCCCAGGAACTGGCCTTCTTCCCGATCTGGTCGTACGCCCACCCGAAGGCCGTCGAGCTGGCCGAGCGCCTCGCGAACTACGCGCCGGGCGACCTCAACAAGGTCTTCTTCACCACGGGCGGCGGCGAGGCCGTCGAGACCGCCTGGAAGCTGGCGAAGCAGTACCACAAGCTCACCGGCAACCACCAGAAGTACAAGGTCATCTCCCGCGCCGTCGCCTACCACGGCACCCCGGCGGGCGCCCTGTCCATCACCGGGCTGCCCGGGCTCAAGGCCCCCTTCGAGCCGCTGGTCCCCGGCGCGCACAAGGTCCCCAACACCAACATCTACCGCGCCCCGATCCACGGCGACGACCCGGTGGCCTACGGCCGCTGGGCCGCCGACCAGATCGAGCAGGAGATCCTCTTCGAGGGCCCCGAGACGGTCGCCGCCGTCTTCCTGGAGCCGGTGCAGAACGCCGGCGGCTGTTTCCCGCCGCCGCCCGGATACTTCCAGCGCGTGCGGGAGATCTGCGACAAGTACAACGTGCTGCTCGTCTCGGACGAGGTCATCTGCGCCTTCGGCCGCCTCGGCACGATGTTCGCGTGCGACAAGTTCGACTACGTGCCGGACATGATCACCTGCGCCAAGGGCATGACGTCGGGCTACTCCCCGATAGGCGCCTGCATCATCTCCGACCGGCTGGCCGAGCCGTTCTACCGCGACGGCAACACCTTCCTGCACGGCTACACCTTCGGCGGCCACCCGGTCTCGGCCGCCGTCGGCATCGCCAACCTCGACATCTTCGAGCGCGAGGGCCTCAACCAGCACGTCCTCGACAACGAGGGCGCCTTCTACTCGACGCTGCAGAAGCTCAGCGACCTGCCGATCGTCGGCGACGTCCGCGGCAACGGCTTCTTCTACGGCATCGAGCTGGTCAAGGACAAGGCGACCAAGGAGACCTTCAACGAGGACGAGACCGAGCGCATCCTCTACAACGCCGTCTCCAAGGGCCTGTACGAGGCCGGTCTGTACTGCCGGGCCGACGACCGCGGCGACCCGGTCGTCCAGCTCGCGCCGCCGCTGATCTCCGACCAGTCGACGTTCGACGAGATCGAGTCGATCCTGCGCGGGGTCCTCACGGAGGCATGGGCGAAGATCTGACCGCACCCCCGCGACCGCCGTTCCGGCCCGGCCGCACCCGTACGAGTGGATACGGGTGCGGCCGGGCCGCGTGCTGTCCGCCCACCCCGGCCCTGAGTCCCTACGGTGCCCAGTGACCCATCGGACCCGAACCGAGGTGTGCTCCCCATGGTGGCCCCACCGGACAACGACGTGCTCTGGGCGCGCTCCGCGCACTACTCCCACAGCGGCTCACCCGCGCTCACCGGTGTCTCGCTCGGCGTGCGTGAAGCGGAGATCCTCGCCGTACTCGGCCCGCGCGGCAGCGGCAAGACCACACTGCTGCGCTGTCTGTCCGGCCAGCTCGTGCCGCAGCAGGGCGAGGTGTGGTTCAACAGCAGCCCCGTGCACACCCTCGGCCGGGTGGCCCGCGAGCGGCTGCGGCTGTCCCGGTTCAGCTGGATCGACCCCGAGCCCCTGCTCGTACCCGAACTGACGGTCCGTGAGAACACGGCCCTGCCGCTGCTGCTGAACGGCGCGTCGCACCGCGACGCCAAGCACACGGCCCTGCAGTGGCTGGAGCGGCTCGACCTGGGGGCGTACGCCGGGAAGCGCCCGCACACCCTGCTGCAGGCCCAGCGCCAGCGGGTGGCCGTCGCCCGCGCGCTGGCCGCCGGCCCCACGGTGCTCTTCGCCGACGAGCCCACCGCCGCCCTGCACGGCGCGGAAGGCGTCCAGCTGCTGCGCACCCTCGTCACGGCGGCCCGCTCGCACGGGATCACCGTGGTGCTCGCCACCCATGACCCGGACGTCGCCGCCTGCGCCGACCGTACGGTCCTGCTCAGGGACGGACGCCGCACCGCTTCCCCCACCGGCCCGGGTGCGGTCAGCGACAAGGGGCGCTCCGCGTGCTCGCTCTCCGTCTAGCCCGCGGTTCCGGCCCGCTCGTCCTGCTGCGGAGGCTGCTGGTCACGGCGGCGTCGGCCGGTGCCGGACTCCTGCTGCTCGGGGTGCTCGGTCACGCGGTGGGGCATCCGGGGCACCGGACAGGATCCGCGTTGCGGCTGCTCTGGTGCCTGATCCCGCTGGCCGCCACGGTGCGGTTCGCGGCGGCGGTGGCCCGCACCGATCCGAGTATCCGCCCCAGCCCCGGCGCGACGGCCGCGGGGCTGGGCCCGGCCGGGCGCGCCGTGCTGTCGGCGGTGTCCGCCGCACTGACCTGCGCCCTGGGCAGCGCGCTGGCGCTGCTGCTCTTCACCCGGCTGCGGGACGGCTCGGGCGCCCGGCTGCCGGGAGCGGGCAGCCCGCTGCCGATGCCGGCGGCCCTGCTCCTGCTCGCTTCGGCGCCGGTCGCCGCCGCCGTGAGCAGCGCCTGGGCGGTGCGGCGGCGCCGGCCCGTCCGGGAGGGCGCCGCCCCGAACGGGCTCGCCCTGGGCGTGGCACTGGTCACGGCGGGGCTCGCGGCCGAGGCGTACGCGAGCGGACGGCCCGGAGGCGCCACCCTGCCGGTGCCGGGCAGGTTCGGGGACAGCCCGGCGGCCGTCGTGGCCGGCTGGGCCCTGGCCACGCTGGGGCTCGCCGTCTCGGGTCCCGCCCTGACCCAGCTGTGCGGGCGGGTCCTGCAGTCCGTGCGGCCCGGGGCGGTGCGCCTCCTGGCCGGGCGGGTGCTGCAGGCCGAGGCCGGCCGGATCGGCCGGCCGCTGGGCGTGTGCTGCGCGGTGGTCTCGGGGATCGTCGCCGCTGCCGCGCCGCACGCGTCGGGCGCCCGGCTCACCGGCCCGCTGACCGCGCTGGGCGCCGCACTCGTCGTGGTCTGCTCGGCCGCCACTCTGCTCAGCGCCGCCGTCGAGGCCCGTCAGGACCGCGCGGCGACGTCGGCCGCCCTGGTACGCGCGTTCGCCCCGGCGCGGCTGCTGCGGTCGGCCGCCGTGCTGCGCGTGGCCGCCCTGCTCGCGCTGTTCACCCCGGTGACCTGGACGGTCGCGGTACTCGCCGCGACGCCCCTGGCCCGGTAGCGCGGCGGCCGCGGCCTCCTGGCCGGTGACGCGCTCGACACCCCTGGCATGGGGGGGCGCCGCGACGCTTCCCGTCCCGGAAGAGGGCGTCCCCCTGCCCCGTGGAGCGCGCGTCGCCGGGCCTCACCCGCCGGGCGCCGGCCGACCGGTCACAGCCGTGCGTCGCGGTGGGTCGGTTCGCCGTCGAGGACGGTGAGCAGCACCGGCACCTGCGGCAGTTCGGTGGCCGCGGTGGCGAGCGGGTCGGCGGCCAGGACCGTCAGATCGGCGCGGTGGCCGATTGCGATACGGCCGGCCTCGTGCTCCTCGCCCGCCGCGTAGGCGGCGTTCACCGTCATGCCCTGGAGGGCCTCCAGGGCGGTGAGCGCCTGTTCCGGACCGTGCGGGGGCCTGGCGAGGTCACGGGTGGGCCTGCGGTGGCGGGCGCCCGCCATGACCTCGAGCGGCGGGTAGGGGGCGATGGGCCAGTCGGAGCCGAGGACGACGACGGCGCCGGAGTCGTGCAGGTCGCGGCAGCGCCAGGCGCGTGCGGCGCGTTCCTCACCGAGACGGCGCGACCAGTTGTCGGTGTGGTCGGCGCGGGTGAAGTCGCAGCAGTGGGTCGGCTGCATGGACGCGATGACACCGAGCCCGGCGAAGCGGCGCAGGGTGTCGTCGGGGACGGTCTCGATGTGCTCGACCCGGTGCCGCGCCCCCCGGCCGCCGCCCTCCTGGGCCTTCTCGACCGCGTCGAGGACATGCCGTACCGCGGCGTCGCCGATGGCGTGGGTGGCGGTGGGCACACCGGCCCGGTGGAGTTCGCCGATGAGACGGGTGTACTCCTCGGGGTCCGGCCAGAAGGCGTGCCGGGACTCGCCGTGGCAGTCCGGACGTTCCAGCCAGGCGGTGCCGTTGTCGATCGTGCCGTCCATGAAGATCTTGACGCCGTCGGTGCGCCACAGCCGGCCGCCCGCGCCCTGCTGTCCGATGAGGGCGCGCACACCGTCCGGGCCGGTGCCCGGCTGGCACCAGGGCGCGACCCTGAGCCGCAGCGGCAGTTGCCCGGCCGCGTCGAGTTCGGCGTAGAAGGCGAGGCTGTCCCCGTTGGCGTCCATGGCGTGGCCGCCGGTCAGCCCCGCTGCGGCCATGGCGCGCAGCGTGGCGGCGAGCCGTTCGCGCCGTTCCCCGCGGGTGGGCTGCGGGGCGGTCCGCTCCACGAGTTCGCAGGCCGCGTCCTCCAGGAGCAGGCCGGTGGGCCTTCTTGCCGCGTCGCACACCACCTCTGCGGTGGCCTGCCCGAAGGTGCGGGGCCCGTCGACGCCGGCGAGTTCCAGCGCGCGCCGGCTGGCCAGCATGGAGTGCGCGTCGAAGAGCTGCAGCAGGGCGGGCACACCGTCGAGTACGGAGTCGAAGGGGGCCGTCGCGACGGGCCCGCCGGCGAAGACATTGGGGTCGAGGCCCCAGCCGTGCAGCCACCCGCCGGGGGCCAGATCGCGTACCGCGCGGGCGAGTTCCTCGCGTACCTGCTCCACGTCCGTACAGCGCGAGAGGTCCAGGCCGTGCGTCATCTCGGCGCCCGATACGGGGTGGATGTGCCCGTCGACGAGACCGGGTGTCACCACCGCGCCCTTGAGGTCGATCACGGTGGTCGAGGCGTCCGCGAGAGCGCGGATCTCCTGGTTTCCGCCGAGCGCGGTGATGCGTCCGCCGGCCGCGGCGAGAGCGGTCTGCGGCAGGAAGTCGCCAGTGACCGGGTCGAGCAGCCGGGCCGAGAGCAGGATGAGGGAGGTGTCCATGGGGTTCCTCGGTGTTCGCTGGGGGTGGTTCGCAGGGGCTGGTTCGCGGGGAGGCCGCCGGGCGTTCATCGGTGTTCCCCGGTGATCCCCCCTGTGTTCCTTGGGTTCCTCGGTGTTCCTCGGTGTTCCTCGGAGAGAGGTCAGTTCGCGGGGGCGGTCAGCGTGCCCGCGGGCAGCCCGAGTTCGCGTTCCGCGGTGGTCGCGGGCATGTTCCGGACCACCGGGGGGTCGTCGCCCAGGTCGCCGCTGTTGACGAGCATGCCGAGCCCGTCCAGGACGACCAGGATCTGAATGGCCGTCAATGACGGGTCTCCGGTGCGGAATTCGCCCCGCTCGACACCGTCACGGATGAGCCCTTCGAGCCGGTCGCGCCAGGCGGCCTCCTGGACGGTGACGCGGTCACGCAGCGTGGGCCGGTAGCGGCTGAGGTGCCGGGCGTTGAGCCAGAGCCTGCTGATGCCGTCGTACGACTCCCCGGCCGCCCGGGCGAAGAACCGCGCCAGGTGCTGGGTGGCGGTGGCGCCGGCCCGGTCGAGCGGGAGGAGCTCGTCGAGTTCGGAGCCCGCGGCGTTCCCGTACGCCTCGGACACCAGGTCCTCCACGGCAGGGAAGTAGTGACTGATCAGCCCCGGCCGGACGGCCAGCTCATCGGCGATGCGCCGGAGGGTGATGCACTCCAGCCCGTCGATCAGTGCCACCTCGGCGGCCGCGGCAACGATTTCCGCACGTCTTGCCGCAGGATCTTTGCGGATTCGCTTGTTCTGAGTGCTTGACGGCATGGAATCGATGCTATTGAGTGTGCGACCAACAAGCAAGCAGCTGGGTAACAGCATCCGGAGGGCCGCATGGCGTCCACGCTTCCCGAACCGCACCACGACACGCGCGCCGCACAGCAGGAGGCGCCGCCCCCGCCGGACGGGGCGGCCCGTATCGAGGCCCACGGCATCGACCACATCCCCGAGGAGGAACGCCACGGCCACCCGAGGCAGCTGTTCTCCGTCTGGGCCGCGGCGAGCGTCAACTATCTGAGCCTCGTGGTCGGCGGCGCCCTGATCCTCATGGGCCTGACCCTGTGGCAGGCGCTCGCGGTGATCGTGGTGGGCAATCTGTTCTGGTTGCTCACCGGGCTGCTCTCCATATCCGGCCCGTCCGCGGGGGCGCCGAGCGAGGTGATCACCCGCGCCATGTTCGGAATCCGCGGCAACCGCGTGAACAACGCGGTCGTCGGCTGGATGATCTCCGTCTGCTACTTCGCCCTGAACCTGGCCGCGGCGGCGACCGCCGCCTTCGCGCTCGTCGAGAAGACCGGCATCACCGCGAGCACCGGCGTCAAGATCGTCGTCGTGCTGGTCATCGCCGCGGTCACCCTGACGATCGGCGTCTACGGGCACGCCCTGATCATGAAGCTGTATCTGCCGCTGACGCTCGTCCTCACCGCCGTCTTCGCCGTCGTCGCGGTCGGTGTGTTCCGGCACACAGACTTCTCGTACGAGCCGGCCGAACCGCTCAGCGGCACCGGCCTGTGGACGGCCCTCATCGCCGGGGTCACCCTGATCGGCTCCGGCCCGCTCTCCTACACGACCAGCGCCGACTTCTCTCGCTATCTGCCCCGGACCACCCCGGCGAGGGCGATCGTCGGCTGGACCGCTCTGGGCGGCTTCCTGCCCAGCGTCGTCGTCTGCTCCCTGGGCGCCTTCGCCGCGACGGCCGTCGACATGACCGACCCGCAGTCCGGGCTGGAGAAGATCCTGCCCGGCTGGTTCGACCCGTTCTTCCTCTTCGCCCTGGTCCTCGGCACGATCGCCATCAACGCCCTGACCTCGTACAGCGCGGGACTGGCCCTGCAGGCCGTCGGCATCCGCATCCGCCGCTCCCTCAGCGTGATCGCCGACGGGACCGCCGCCGTCTCACTCACCCTCTACGGGCTCCTCGTCTCGAACTTCCTCGACACCGTCAACAACGTCCTGCAGCTCACCGTCGTCCTGCTGGGCCCGGCCATGGCCGTCTACGCCACGGACATCGTGCTGCGCCGCAACCGCTACGACGGGCCCGCGCTGATGGACGAGACCCCCGGCAGCCCCTTCTGGTACAGGGCCGGATTCAGTACGGCGGGGGTCCTGGCGCTCGCCGGAGGCGTCGCCGTCTCGGCGCTGTGCGTGAACACCCTGTACACCGGGCCGGTCGCCCGGGCCCTGGACGGCATCGACCTCGCCCTGCCCGCCGGTATCGTCGCCGCATCGGTCAGCTACGCGATCCTGCTGCGCACCACGGGCGGCGGACGGCCCGTCGGTGCCCGGAGCTGACCGACACGGGCCGGTCCGGACCCGCGTGGCCGGCCCGGACCTGCGGGACCTGCCGGCCCTGCGTGGCCCGCGGGACCTGCCGGAGCTGCGGGGGCCTGCGTGACCGCCCGGGCGCACGGCTAGGGCGCCGCGCCGCCGGGCCCGTCGGCGCGCTCCCCTACGATGACCGGATGCCCACCACACCTGAGCGTGACCGCGAGATCGAGTCCCTGGCCGAGTTCGACCGGGCGGCCGCCCGGGGGCCGCTCGGCGGATACCGCGTTCAGGCCGTCGACCTGACGGACCGTACGGACACCCTGCTCACCACGGACACATCCGGCGCGGTCTTCCTGGGCTGCCCCATGCGCCCCGAGGCCGAGTCTGCGGTGGGCGCGGCGGGCGCGCTCGTCTTCCCGCCGGTCCCCGGCCTGCCCTTCGCGCCGTACCGCGGGCTGCTGTACTCGGCGGACGAACTCTTCGCGGGCCTGGCGGACGGCGGCTACGACGCGACCCCCGACGCCCGCGCGTACGCCTGGTTCCGGCGGACCGGGAACGACGGCGACATATTCGCCTCGATGCTGCGCTCCATCCACGACGACGCGATCTCGGACGCGCTCGACGAACACCTCGACAGCGCACGGGTGGTGGGCGTGATGGGCGGCCACGCCATGGCCCGCGGCACCGCTGAGTACGCGGGTGCGGCCCGGCTGGGCCGCACCCTCGCCCGCACCGGCCTGACCGTCGCCACCGGCGGCGGCCCCGGCGCCATGGAGGCCGCCAACCTCGGTGCGTACGCCGCGCCCTTCCGCGACGGGATGCTGGACGAGGCACTCGAACTCCTCGGCAAGGCACCGTCGTTCGACCCGTCCGTCTCCGAATGGGCGAGCGCCGCCTTCCGGGTGCGCGAGCGCTGGCCGGACGGCGGGGACTCGGTCGGCATCCCCACCTGGTTCTACGGCCACGAGCCGCCGAACGCCTTCGCCGGGCACATCGCCAAGTACTTCGCGAACGCCACCCGCGAGGACGGGCTGCTGGCCCGCTCGACCGCGGGCGTCGTCTTTCTGCCCGGGGCCGCGGGCACCGTCCAGGAGATCTTCGACAACGCGACCCCGAACTACTACCGCTCGCACGGCGAGCCCTCCCCCATGGTCCTGGTGGACCGCGCCCACTGGACCGAGGAACTGCCCGCCTGGCCGCTGCTGCGGGCGCTGGCGAAGGGCCGGCCGATGGAGTCCCGTATCGCCCTGGTCGACAGCGTGGACGAGGCCCCCGAGGCGCTGGCCCGGATGGTCTTCTGAAGGCCGCCCTCAGCCCTCGGCCAGCACCCGGGCGAGGGTGTCGAAGAAGGCCCCCCAGCCGGCCGCGGCGTTCTGGTACTCATCGGCGCTGAGGTTGCCGCCGCCCTGGTGGAAGACCATCTCGGTACGGCCGCCCAGGTCGGCGAGGGTGACGGTGACCTTCTCCCCCTCGATGTCATCGGGCGCCCCCGCGTCCTTGAGGGTGAGGACCAGCCGCTCCGGTGGTGCGACCTCGCGGTAGACACCGTGGAAGGGCATCTCACCGTGGCCCGGCACGACCAGCACCAGGCTCCACTTCCCGCCGGGGCGTACGTCCATGGTGACCCGGTCCACCGGGGCCGGCGCGTCGCCGCCGTACCAGGCGGCGAACTGCGCGGGTGTGGTCCAGGCCCGGAAGACCCGCTCGCGCGACGCGTCCAGGACTCGGGTGAGGGTGATGCCGTCGGCCTCGCTCGCGGTGGTCTTCGCGGTGGTCATGGTGTCCTTCCGGTGCTCATGGTGGCGGCGCTCGCTCGTGGTGGCGGTGATCTTGGTGCCGGTGCCTTTGGTGTCCGTGGCCATGGTGGCAGTGATCTTGATGTCGGTGCCCATGGTGTGCGTCCCTCTGCGGAGGGTCACTCAGATGTTCTCCCGGGCGGCCCGGACTGTCCTGCCGGAGCGCCCGGCCCGGTGACCGCGGCCGCCGCACGCCCGGGACGCGCCGTCACTCCTGCGCGGCCAGCAGGACCACATCGGCCGCCTCGAAGACCGCCCCCACCGTCTCGCCCACAGCGGGCGCCGTCAGCAGCGGGCACTCCGCCTCCAGCCGCGGCCCGTGCTCAGGGCTGAGGAGTACGGCCACATGGCTGCCCCGGAACGTACGCGCCTCCACCGTGCAGCGCAGCCCGTCCCGCGGCGCCGCGAGCCGCACACCGGCCGGCCGCACCAGCAGCCGGGCCTCCCCCTGCGCCGACCCCTCGGGCACCGGGATCTTGCCCCACGGGGTGTCAGCGGCCCGGCCGGTGACCGTCGCGGCCACCACATTGTCGAAGCCGAGGAACCGTGCGACGAACTCCGAGGCCGGCCGCTGCCAGACCTCCAGCGGGGTGCCGGTCTGGGCGATCCCCCCGTCCCGCATCACCACGACCCGGTCGGCGAGCGCGAAGGCTTCACCCTGGTCGTGGGTGACGGCGAGCACGGTCGTACCCAACCGGCCGAAAAGACCGCGCAGTTCCACCACGAGGCGCTCGCGCAGACTGCGGTCGAGCTGGCCGAGCGGCTCGTCCAGCATCAGCAGTTTGGGGCGCGGGGCCAGCGCGCGGGCGAGCGCGACACGCTGCTGCTCGCCGCCGGACAGGGCGGCCACCGCGCGCCGCCCGGCGCCGGGCAGACCGACCAGCTCCAGCAACTCCTCGACCCGGCGGTCCCGTTCGGCCCGTGGCACGGAACGCATCCGCAGCCCGAAAGCCACATTGCTCCCGGCGTCGCGCTGTGGAAAGAGCTGATGGTCCTGGAACATCAGCCCCACACCGCGCCGGTGCACCGGCACCCCGCTCTGGTCGGCGCCGTCCAGCAGCACCCGCCCGGCGGACGCCGGCTGCAGCCCGGCCACCACCCGCAGCAGCGTCGACTTGCCGCTGCCGCTGGGCCCGAGCACACACACCGTCTCGTGCTCGGCGACCGTCAGATCCACCGCGTCCAGCGCCACCCGCTGCCCGAAGCGGACCGTCACACCGTCCAGTTGCAGCATCAGAACTCTCCCGAGCGGTCGGTACGAATGCGTTCGAGCACCAGCAGCGACACGGCGCACACCAGCATCAGAATCGTGGAAAGAGCCATCGCCTGCCCGTAGTTGAGCTCACCGGCCCGCCCCAGCAGCCGCGCCACCGCCACCGGGAGCGTCGGATTGTCGGGCCTGGCGATGAAGACCGTCGCCCCGAACTCCCCCAGCGACACGGCGAACGCGAACCCGGCGGCGACCAGCAGCGCCCGGCGCACCAGCGGCAGATCCACCTCGCGCCAGGCCCGCAGCGGCGAGGCGCCGAGGACCGCAGCGGCCTCCCGCAGCCGCCCGTCCACGGCGCGCAGCACCGGCAGCATCGTCCGTACGACGAACGGCACGCCCACCAGCGCCTGGGCGAGCGGCACCAGGATCCAGGACGCACGCAGATCGAGCGGCGGCTTGTCGAGGGTGATCAGGAACCCGAAGCCGACGGTGACCGCGGACACCCCCAGCGGCAGCATCAGCAGGGCGTCGAACCCGCGCACCAGCCGCCCGGCCCGCCGGGTGAGCGCCGCGGCCGCGAGTCCGCCGATGACCAGGGCGATCCCGGTCGCGACCACGGCGTACCGCACGGAGTTCCAGATCGCGTCGACCGGCGGTACCAGGAACGTACCGCCGCCCGCGCCCTGCGACTGGAGCGCCCGGTAGAACGCGAAGCCGTACCCGCCGGGGCCGTCGAGGGACCGTGCGACCAGCACCCCCAGGGGCAGCAGGATCAGTACGCCGATGACCGCGAGCACCCCGCCGACCAGCGCCCACTGGCCGGCGCCCGCCGGACGGCGGGAGGTCCGCGCCGGGTCGACCAGGCTCAGCGCGCTCTCCCGGCGCCGTACGGTCCAGGCGTGCAGCGCGAGGATCGCTCCGACCGCGGCGAACTGCACCAGGGTCAGCACGGCCGCCGTCGGCAGGTCGAGCAGTTCGGCGGTCTCCCGGTAGATCTCCACCTCAAGCGTGGAGAAGCCGGGTCCGCCGAGGATCTGCACCACCCCGAAGGAGGTGAAGGTGAAGAGGAAGACCATCAGCGCGGCCGCGGCCACCGCGGGCGTCAGCGCGGGCAGCGTCACCCGCCGCCAGGCGGCGAACCGGGAGGCGCCCAGGACCCGCGCGGCCTCCTCCTGGCGCGGGTCGAGCTGGGCCCAGAGGCCCCCCACGGTCCTGACGACCACCGCGTAGTTGAAGAAGACATGCGCGAGCAGGATCGCCCAGACCGTGGTGTCCAGGCGGACGCCCCACAGCTGGTCGAGCAGCCCGCCGCGGCCGAGCAGCGCGAGGAAGGCCGTCCCGGCGACGACGGTGGGCAGCACGAAGGGCACGGTCGCCACCGCGCGCAGCAGCTGTTTGCCGGGGAAGTCGAAGCGGGCGAAGACATACGCGCCGGGCAGCGCGATCAGCAGGGTCAGCCCGGTCGACGCGCATGCCTGCCAGGTGGTGAACCACAGGATGTGCAGGATGCCGGGCTCGCTCAGCACCTCGCCGATCCGCCCGAACTGCCAGGTGCCGCCCGCCTTCAGGCCGCGGCCGACGATGGCCGCGACCGGGTAGGCGAAGAAGACCGCGAAGAACACGGCGGGCACCATCATCAGCGCGAGCCCGACCGCCGCCCGGCGCCGGCCCGCCCCGGTCGACGGCCCGGGCCCGGCCTGCGCCTCGGGTGCTACTTCAGGACGATCGAGGACCACGACTTGACCCACTGGTCACGGTTCTTGGCGATCGTGGCGGGTGCGACGGTCTCGGGCCTGGTGACCTTCGCGCCGAACTCCGTGAAGACCGCGGGCTCCTTCGCGCCCTTCACCACCGGGTCCACGAACATGTTGAGCGGCATGTCCTCCTGGAACTTCTTGCTGATCAGGAAGTCGATCAGGGCCTTGCCGCCCGCCTCGTTCTTCGCGCCGCCGAGCAGCCCGGCGAACTCGATCTGCCGGAAGCAGGTAGAGGTGACGACGCCGGTCGGGGCGGTCTTCGGCCGCGGCTTGGCGTACAGCACCTCGGCGGGCGGGCTCGACGCGTACGAGACGACGAGCGGCCGGTCGCCCTTGGCCTTCTTGCCGCCGGCCGAGCCGGAGAAGTCGTTGTTGTACGCCTGCTCCCAGCCGTCGTCGACCTTGACTCCGTTGGCCGTGAGCTTCTTCCAGTACGCCTGCCAGCCGTCGTTCCCGTACCGCCCGACCGTGCCGAGCATGAAGCCCAGGCCCGGTGAGGAGGTGGCGACGTTCTCGGTGACCAGCAGGTTCTTGTACTGCGGCTTGATCAGGTCGTCGAAGCTCCTGGGCGGGGCGAGCTTGTGGTCCGCGAAGTACTTCTTGTCGTAGTTGACGCAGAGGTCGCCGCTGTCGACCGGTGTGACCCGGTGCTTCTTCGCGTCGAGCTGTACGGCGGATGCGACCTGGTCCAGGCCCTTCGCCCGGTACGGCGTGAACAGGCCGTTGCCGAGCGCCCGGGACAGCAGGGTGTTGTCGACACCGAAGAAGACGTCACCGCGCGGGGAACCCTTGCTGAGGATCTCCTGGTTGAGCGTGGCGCCCGCGTCCCCGCTCTTGAGGACGTGGACGGTGTAGCCGGTCTCCTTGGTGAACTCCTTGAGCACGGCGGGGGACGCGGCGAACGAGTCATGGCTGACGAGCGTCACGACCTTGGAGTTCTTGGCGCCCGAGCCCGAGTCGTCGGAGCCTCCGCAGGCGGCGAGCGCCGAGACGCCCAGCGCGGCGGCCAGCGCGGTGACCGTCAGCTTCCTGGTGCTGAGCGTTCTGCCGGCCGTGCGCGCTCGCTTGGTGGTGCTCACTGATTCCTCCTGGGATGGACATCCAGGAAGAGACGCGGCCCTGCCCGCGGGAGAGCGGGCAGGGCTGAACAGCTTGAGTAGTGACCGAACTTCCTACCCGGAATGACCCGGGCAAGGTCCAGAGGGTCTGCGGCATGGCCGCACTCTCAGCGCTGTGGCGCTCCCCTGTCGGAATATGAAAATGTGCGCCCCACGTTACACGGGCCCTACCGCTCGGCGGCGGCCAGCTGCCCGCAGGCTCCGTCGATCTCCTGGCCGCGGGTGTCCCGTACGGTCACGGGGACTCCGTGGGCGGCGATGGCGGCGACGAACGCCTTCTCGTCCTCCGGCCGGGACGCGGTCCACTTGGAGCCCGGCGTCGGGTTGAGCGGGATCAGGTTGACGTGGACGGGCTTGCCCTTGAGGAGCCGTCCCAGCCGGTCGCCCCGCCAGGCGTGGTCGTTGATGTCGCGGATGAGCGCGTACTCGATGGAGACCCGGCGGCCGGACTTCGCGGCGTACTCCCAGGCGGCGTCCAGCACCTCACGGACCTTCCACCGGGTGTTGACCGGGACGAGGGTGTCGCGCAGCTCGTCGTCGGGCGCGTGCAGCGAGACCGCGAGGCGGCATTTGAAGCCCTCGTCGGCGAAGCGCAGCATCGCGGGCACCAGGCCGACCGTGGACACGGTGATCCCGCGCTGCGAGAGACCGAGACCGTCGGGCTCGGGGTCGGTCAGCCGGCGGATCGAGCCGACCACCCGCTTGTAGTTGGCGAGCGGTTCGCCCATGCCCATGAAGACGATGTTGGAGAGCCGGGCGGGCCCGCCGGGCACCTCACCGTCGCGCAGCGCGCGCATCCCGTCGACGATCTGGTGCACGATCTCGGCCGTCGAGAGATTGCGGTCCAGACCGGCCTGGCCGGTGGCGCAGAACGGGCAGTTCATCCCGCAGCCGGCCTGCGAGGAGATGCACATCGTCACTCGGTCCGGGTAGCGCATCAGGACGGACTCGACGAGCGTGCCGTCGTGCAGCTTCCACAGCGTCTTACGGGTGGTGTCGTCGTCGCAGCTGATGTGGCGCACCACGCTCATCAGGTCGGGGAGCAGCGCCTCCCGCAGCTTCTCGCGCGAGGCGGCCGGGATGTCGGTCCACTCGGCGGGGTCGTGGGCGTACCGCGCGAAGTAGTGCTGCGACAGCTGCTTGGCGCGGAACGGCTTCTCGCCGGTCTCGGCCACGGCGTCCTTGCGCTCGGCGGGCGTGAGGTCGGCGAGGTGGAGCGGGGGCTTCTTGGCTCCGCGGGGCGCGACGAAAGTGAGTTCTCCGGGCTTAGGCATGGTCCATCCAGTGTCGCAGACAGCGGAGGGAGGGCCCGCCGTCCTGTGGACAGCGGGCCCTCCCTCGGTGAAGCAGCAGGTCGCAGACGTGGACGTCCGGTCTCAGGAGCCGGCCTTCAGGATCCGACGAACAGCACGAGCAGCAGCCAGACCACGGGTGCGGTGGGCAGCAGGGAGTCCAGCCGGTCCATGATCCCGCCGTGGCCCGGCAGCAGCGTTCCCATGTCCTTGATCCCGAGATCCCTCTTGATCATGGACTCGCCCAGGTCGCCCAGGGTGGCGCTGGCCGCGACGGCGAGGCCGAGCAGCAGACCCTGCCACCACTGCCCGTCGTCGATCAGGAACTGCATGCAGAGCGCGCCCGCCACCATCGCGAAGCTGACCGCCCCGAACAGCCCCTCCCTGGTCTTTCCGGGGCTGATACGCGGTGCGAGCTTGTGCTTGCCGAAGCGCCAGCCGATCGCGTATGCACCCGTGTCGCTGACCACGGTCAGCACCAGGAACGTGAGCACCCGCCAGGGCCCGTCGTCGGCGGCCAGCAGCAGCGCCACGAACGTCGCCAGGAACGGCACGTAGAAGGCGGCGAACACCCCAGCCGTGACGTCCCTGAGGTAGCCGTCCGGTGGCGCGGTCATCCGCCAGACCAGGACGGCGAGCGCCGTGAGCGCCATGGCGATCCAGGCACCCTCGGTCCCCCGCGCGTACCCGGCGACGACCATGGCGGCGCCGCCCACCGCGAGCGGTACCAGCGGCGCCTTGACGCCCTTGCGCTCATCGAGCCGGGAGGTCAGCTCCCAGAGGCCGACGACCACCGCGACCGCGATCACGATGACGAACGCGGCCTTCCAGACGAAGAGCGAGGCGATCACCACCACGCCGAGGCCGAGACCGACCCCTATCGCCGACCGCAGATCACGGCCGGCCTTCTTCTTCTCGGGAGGCGGCGGGGCCGGTGCGGGCTCCTGCGGCGTCTCGTCACGGAACGAGGGGCCACTCGGGCGAGCGGCCCCCCGGTCGTGGTCGGCACGGCCGTCATGGTCACGGCCGCCGTCTTCGGCGTCTCTGCCTGCGTCGGGCACGATGGGCATGGGCCGAGTCTGCTCAACTTCATGCTCGCCGTATGCGGGACCCGCCGGGACAGCGCCCTGGTCGGGGGCGGGTCGCCATTCCCCGACGGGATGGCCGCTCTGCGGGGCACCCCAGGAAGAGTCGTTCATCAGACCTCGAGCAGCTCGGCTTCCTTGTGCTTGAGCAGCTCGTCCACCTGCGCGACATACTTCGCGGTGGTGTCGTCGAGCTCCTTCTCGGCGCGGCGGCCCTCGTCCTCGCCGACCTCGCCGTCCTTGATCATCTTGTCGATCGTCTCCTTGGCCTTGCGGCGGACGGAGCGGATCGAGATCTTGGAGTCCTCGGCCTTGGTCCTGGCGACCTTGATGTACTCCTTGCGGCGCTCACCGGTCAGTTCGGGGAACGTCACCCGGATGATGTTGCCGTCGTTGCTCGGGTTGACGCCGAGGTCCGAGTCGCGGATCGCCTGCTCGATGTTGCGCAGCGAAGTCTTGTCGAACGGGGTCACCACGGCCATCCGGGCCTCCGGCACGGAGAACGAGGCGAGCTGGTTGATCGGGGTCAGCGCGCCGTAGTACTCCGCCACGATCTTGTTGAACATCGCCGGGTGCGCACGGCCGGTGCGGATCGCGGCGAAGTCCTCCTTGGCGACCACGACGGCCTTCTCCATCTTCTCCTCGGCCTCGAGGAGGGTCTCTTCGATCACCACTTGCTCCTGCATGTCTTGAGTGGGCCCGCGTTCTCAGGCCCTGGAGTAAACCCGCGTCTTGCCCTGCACGGTGTCCGACCGGCAGGTTCTAGTCGGTCCTGTTGGCCTCTCGGCCTCTCGGCCTTGTGACCGCGTGGCCCCTTGGTTCTCCCGAACGGCCGACGCCCGGTTCTCAGGCCCGGGTGCCCTGGTCGTTCACAAGAGTCCCGATCTTCTCACCCTTGACGGCCCGCGCGATATTGCCCGAGGCCAGCAACTCGAAGACGAGGATCGGCAGGCTGTTGTCACGGCAGAGGGTGATGGCGGTCGCGTCGGCGACCTTGAGGTTGCGGTTCAGTACCTCGCTGTACTCCAGCGCGTCGTACTTCACCGCGTCGGGGTTCTTCTTCGGGTCGGAGTCGTAGACCCCGTCCACCCCGTTCTTGCCCATGAGCAGCGCCTCGGCGTCGATCTCCAGGGCGCGCTGCGCGGCGGTGGTGTCCGTCGAGAAGTACGGCATGCCCATGCCCGCGCCGAAGATGACGACGCGTCCCTTCTCCAGGTGCCGGACTGCGCGCAGCGGGATGTACGGCTCCGCGACCTGCCCCATGGTGATGGCGGTCTGGACGCGGGAGTCGATCCCCTCCTTCTCCAGGAAGTCCTGGAGGGCGAGGCAGTTCATGACCGTACCGAGCATGCCCATGTAGTCGGAGCGGGCCCGGTCCATGCCGCGCTGCTGGAGCTCGGCGCCGCGGAAGAAGTTGCCGCCGCCGATGACGACCGCGATCTCGGCGCCGTCACGGACGACCGCCGCGATCTCGCGGGCGATGGCGTGCACGACATCGGGGTCGACGCCGAGGCCGCCGCCGCCGGCGAACGCCTCGCCGGACAGCTTCAGCATGAAGCGGCCGTGCCTCTTGCCGTCGCCGGTAGTGCCGTCGTCGGTCATGTCGGCGTTTTTGTCGGCCTGTTCCATGGAGATTCTCCTCGTGCGCATACGAAGAAGGCCATTGCCGGGGGTCCTTGCGGTTCCCTGTGCGGCAATGGCCTCCTCGTCAGATCTGCGGCCGTCCGGCGCGGACCCGGGCGGCTGCGTCAGACCCTATCGGGGTCTTCGGTGGATCGCGTACAGACTCAGATGCCGACCTTGATGCGCGAGAAGCGCTTCAGGGTGGCACCGGCCTCGTCGAGAACCTTCTGGACGGACTTCTTGTTGTCCAGGGCGTACGGCTGGCCCAGGAGCGTGGCGTCCTTGAAGAATCCGTTGACCCGGCCCTCGACGATCTTCGGGAGGGCGGCCTCGGGCTTGCCCTCGGCGCGCGTGGTCTCCTCGGCGACGCGACGCTCGGCCTCCACGACCTCGGCCGGGACGTCCTCGCGGTCCAGGTACTTCGGCGCGAAGGCGGCGATGTGCTGCGCGATACCGCGGGCGAGGTCGGCGTCGGCCTTGTCCAGCTCGACCAGGACACCGATCTGCGGGGGCAGGTCGGGCATGGTGCGGTGCATGTACGAGGTGACGTAGACGCCCGAGAACTGCGCGAAGCGGTCCAGGACGATCTTCTCGCCGAGGTTGGCGTTGGCCTCGTCGACGAACGCCTGGACGGTCTTGCCGGCCTCGATCTCGGACGCGAGGAGCGTCGCGATGTCGGCCGGGGAGGTCGCGGCGACGTGGGCGGCGAGCGCGTTGGCGACAGCCTGGAACTTGTCACCCTTGGCGACGAAGTCCGTCTCGCACTTCAGCTCGACCAGAACACCGGAGGTGTTGTCGTCGGCGATGAGGGTGACGACCGCGCCGTTCTCGGCGGAGCGGCCCTCGCGCTTGGCGACGCCCTTCTGGCCCTTGATGCGGAGCGCCTCGACGGCCTTGTCGACACTGCCGTCGGCCTCGTCGAGCGCCTTCTTGCAGTCCATCATGCCGGCGCCGGTGAGCTCGCGGAGCTTCTTGACGTCAGCGGCGGTGTAGTTCGCCATGATCGTGAAATTCTCTCTCGAAGTCTGAAAGATCTTACGGGTGAACGGCGGAGGCCCGGGGGCCTCCGCCGTCAACGACCGAACCGGGTGAGGGTCAGGACTGCTCGGCGTCCGCGGCCGGGGCGGCGGGCGCCTCGGCGGCAGGGGCCTCGGCAGCGGGCGCCTCGGTGGCCGGGGCCTCGGCGGCGGCCGGGGTCTCGGCGGCGGCCTCGGCGTCCGCGACCTTCTCGGTCTCGGCGGAGGTCTGGACGACCTCGGCGCCGTCCTTCTTCTCGAGCAGGTCACGCTCCCACTCGGCGAGCGGCTCGGAAGCCGCCTTCTCGCCCGGCTTCTGGTCGCCGGTCGCAGCGCCGGAGCGGGCGATGAGGCCCTCGGCGACGGCGTCGGCGATCACGCGGGTGAGCAGGGTGACGGAGCGGATCGCGTCGTCGTTGCCCGGGATCTTGTAGTCGACCTCGTCGGGGTCGCAGTTGGTGTCGAGGATCGCGACGACCGGGATGTGGAGCTTGCGCGCCTCACCGACGGCGATGTGCTCCTTCTTGGTGTCGACGATCCAGACGGCGCTGGGCACCTTCTGCATCTCGCGGATACCACCGAGGGTCTTCTCCAGCTTGGCCTTCTCGCGCGAGAGGACCAGGAGCTCCTTCTTGGTGAGGCCGGAGGCGGCCACGTCCTCGAAGTCGATGAGCTCGAGCTCCTTCAGACGCTGAAGGCGCTTGTAGACGGTGGAGAAGTTGGTCAGCATGCCGCCGAGCCAACGCTGGTTGACGTAGGGCATGCCCACGCGCGTCGCCTGCTCGGCGATGGCTTCCTGGGCCTGCTTCTTGGTACCCACGAACATGATGGAGCCGCCGTGGGCGACGGTCTCCTTGACGAACTCGTAGGCGCGGTCGATGTACGACAGCGACTGGAGCAGGTCGATGATGTAGATGCCGTTGCGCTCCGTGAAGATGAAGCGCTTCATCTTCGGGTTCCAACGACGGGTCTGGTGACCGAAGTGGACGCCGCTCTCCAGCAGCTCCCGCATCGTGACGACGGCCATGGCCGTACTCCTTGATGTACTCGGTTGTCGCGACCGCAGGTTTGCTGTCGCGCCTGACGCCCACACGCGCCGTGCCACGAGGGACCGAGAGGCGCGTCCATCGACCGCTGATGGGGTGATGGGGGGCGTGCGAAGTCGACCCGGTGACCCGGATCGCCACCAGAAGTGTACGGGACCCGGTGGGTGCCGGGTGACGGCGATGTCCACAACCGGCTGGTAGTCCACAGATACCGGCCATGATCCCCACGAAGCGGCGTACGGGGGGACGGTTGTCCCATGTTCCTGGCACCCTCCGGACCCTTCCGGCCCTTCCGGCCCTTCACGCTCCTCGTGCGCTTCGGGCGCCCCGGGCACCTCATGTGCCTCGGGCGCCTCGTGGCGGTGTGCTGCGCGGTGCTGCTGCCCGTGGTGCCCGCGGTGTCTGCCATGGCGGGGGCATCGGTGGCATCACTGGCATCGGTGACGTCACCGATGCCAGTGATGTCGGCGTTACCGGGATCCGGCGCCGTGCGGGCGGGGCCCATTCCGGCGGGACCAGCTCCGGCGGAATCCGTTCCGGCGGCTGACCGCAGCTGGCCGGTGGCCGGCCGTCCGCGGATCGTCCACGGCTGGGACCCGCCCGCCTCCCCGTACGGGCCGGGGCACCGCGGGATCGACCTGGCCGCCCCACCCGGCACACCGGTGCTGGCGGCCGCTTCCGGCCGGGTCACGTTCGCGGGCCGGGTGGCCGGTCACGGCGTCCTGACCATCGCGGTGTCCGGCACCTCCCTGCGCACCACCTACGAACCGGTCCGGGCGCTCGTCGGGACCGGGGACGAGGTCACCGCGGGCCGGCCGGTCGCCGTACGGGAGGCCGGGCCGTCCCACTGCCCTTCGGGCTGCCTGCACTGGGGGCTGCTGCGCGGGGACAGCTATCTGAACCCGCTGTCGCTGCTCCCGCCCAGCCTGCTGCGACAGGGTCCGTCCAGGCTGCTGCCCGTTTTCGGAGTCCCGGAGATCAAGCAGACCCCGGAGATCAAGCAGGCCCTGGAGGCCGGACAAGCCCCGGAGGTCAGGCAATTCCCGCAGAGCGGGCAGGCCCCGCCAAACACGGCGCCAGCGCCCCGGGGATCGCTGGACGGTGTCCGGGGCGAACCGGGCGGGGATCAGCCCCGGACACCGCCCAGCGCCATCGCGACGGCCGCGTCGGCCACCACGGCGGGGTCCTCGGCCGACCCGGTCTCGATACGCCGCACCGCCGCATCCACCACCCCTTGGAGCAGCATCGCCGCCAGCCTCGGCTGGTCGTGGTGCAGAGCTTCGAGCGCCTCGACGATCATCGCGATCAGACCACCGTGTGCGGCACGGATCTTCTCGCGGGCGCCCGCGTCGAGCTCACCGGCGGAGATGGCCACCACGGCCCGGTGGCGCTGGTCCCCGACCAGGGCAAGCTGCTGGCGGACGTACGCCTCGACCTTGCCGGCCGGATCAGGGGCCCGCTCCATCGCGGACTCGATCTCCGCGGCCCAGACCGGGAAGTCGACGGCGCAGAGCTCTTCCACCACAGCGGCGCGCGAGCGGAAGTACTCGTAGACGGAAGAGCGCGCGAGGCCGGTGCGCTCGGCGAGGGCGGGGAAGGTCAGCGCCTCCGTGCCGCCTTCGGAGAGGAGGGTGCGGGCGGCGTCCAGCAGGGCGCTGCGCTGCATGGTTCGGTGTTCGGCCACGGAGGCCGCTCGAATCCTGGGCACGGGCCCACTTTACGGAAGCCGTTCCGGCAGGGACGATTCGCCTGCGGGATCAGCGGCCGACGTCCGACAGCTTGGCGCGAAGCTGCAGCACGGATTTGGTGTGGATCTGGCTGACGCGGCTCTCCGTGACCCCGAGGACATGGCCGATCTCGGCGAGCGTGAGGCCCTCGTAGTAGTAGAGGGTGACGACGGTCTTCTCCCGGTCGGGGAGCGTATTGATGGCGCGGGCCAGCAGTCTGCGCAGCTCGCGGCCCTCGGCCAGCTCGACCGGGTTGTCCGCTGCGGTGTCCTCCAGGGTGTCCATCAGGCTCAGCCGGTCGCCGCCCTCGCCGCCGACGTGCAGCAGCTCGTCCAGGGCCACCACATTCGCCAGGGACAACTGGCTGAAGACCGCGTGCAGTTCCTCGACGGCGATGCCCATCTCGGCCGCGACCTCGGTCTCGGACGGGGTGCGGCGCAGCTGGGCCTCCAGCGTGGCGTAGGCGCGCTCGACGGCGCGTGCCTTCTGCCGGACCGAGCGGGGAATCCAGTCGAGCGCGCGGAGTTCGTCGATCATCGCGCCGCGGATCCGGGTGATCGCATAGGTCTCGAACTTGATGGACCGCTCGATGTCGAACTTCTCGATGGCGTCGATCAGCCCGAAGACGCCCGATGACACGAAGTCGGCCTGTTCGACATTGGGCGGCAGCCCCACGCTGACCCGGCCCGCGACGTACTTCACCAGGGGCGAGTAGTGCAGGATCAGCTGCTCGCGCAGCCGTTTGTCGCCCGTCGACTTGTACGACCGCCACAGCTCATCGAGCGACGACGGCGCGGGGGGCCGAATATGGCCACGTGCAGCCGGTGGCGCTGCCGCGCGGTCAGACCCGGACGTGTGCTGGGGCATTCGTTGCCTTGAGCCGTTCTGCTGGGACCTGCGTGGGACTTGTTTTGAGCCGGATTCCTCGTGAGCGTAGCGTGACTGGAGCATCGCAGGGCGCGATGTGTCCGTCATAGCACCTGTGCGACGTCATCGCGTGGACCGTGTCCGGGAGGTGATGCCGGAAGGCCCCTGCCGAGGCTGTGACATCACCTTTTCACCCGATTGCCCCAGATCAAGCATCGCCTCGCCGCGCGTCGGCGATCTGTGGCGCCCCGGACGCCAACTGCCATCCTTCACTTCGCCGTTCAACGAACCCCAACGAGTGGAGTTCGTACAACCTGGCGAGCGCTTCATCGGCTGTCGTCCCCGCCTCACGGGCCACATCGCGTCCGTCCATCGCACCGTGGCCGGGAAGTGCCTCAAGAACCCGGGTGGCGACCGGTCCCAGAAGGTCCCTGGGCAGGACCGGGCCGCGTCTGACGGGTGCCAGATCGCCGATGTCCCCCACCAGCTCGGCGACTTCGGCCGCGTCCGTGACCAGTACGCCGCCGCCACGCAGCAGTTCGTGCACTCCGGCGGAGAGGCCGCTGGTGACCGGCCCGGGGACACCCATCGTGTACCGGCCCAGTTGCTGCGCGCTGCGCGCGGTGGCCAGTGAGCCGCTGCGGTACTCGGCCTCGACGACCACGGTCCCCCGGGTGAGGGCGGCGATCACGCGGTTGCGGAGGATGAACCGGCTGGGCGTGGGGTGGTCCCCCGGTGGCAACTCGCTGATGAGCAGCCCCTGTTCCGCGATCCGGCCGATCATCTCGGCGTGGCCACGCGGGTAGACCGTGTCGACTCCGCAGGCCAGCACCGCGATGGTGGCCCCGCCTGCGGCCAGCGCGCCACGGTGCGCGGCGCCGTCCACACCGAACGCGGCGCCCGACACGACGACCCAGCCCAGCTCGGCGAGGCCGGAGCCCAGGGCGGCCGCGACGTGCGCCCCGTAAGCCGTGCAGGCCCGGGCGCCGACCACGGCGACGGAGCGCAGCGCCCATATCCGCAGATGGGGCCGGCCCCGTACCCAGAGCCCGATCGGCCGCGCGTCCCCCAGGTCGTCGAGCTGGGCCGGCCATTCCTGGTCGCCGGGGCAGATGAACCGCCCGCCGCCCGCCGCCGCGTCCCGCAGGTCCCGCTCGGGTCGCGCGGCGGCCGCCCGCAGCCGGTATCCGGCAAGCCGTCTGGCGCTCATCCCGGGGAACGCCGCCTCCTCGCCGTCCGCCACGGAGCGCAGCCGCCGCCACAGCTCCACGGGCCCCAGCTCGCGCAGCCAGCGGCCGCCCAGCTCGTCGCCCGGCTCGATGATCCGGGTCAGCGCGGCCCGGGCCACCCGCTCCTCCCCGCCGGTGTCCGTCGTACTCATCCGCTGTCCTTCCCTGCGGCGAGGAGCGCCCCGCGGTCCACTCCGGTACGCAGTTGGAGCGCCAGCCCGACGTCCTGGGCGCCCGGCCGGTCGCGGCCCGCCAGGTCGGCGACCGTCCAGGCCACCCTCAGCACCCGGTCGAGACCGCGGGCGGTGAGCCGCCCCCGCTCCATGTCCCGCTCGGCCACCGCGAGCGCACCCGGCGCCGCCGTCCAGCGGGTCCGCAGCTCATGGCCCGGCACCTCGCTGTTGGTCGTCCACGGCGTACCGGCGAGCCGCGCGGCCGCCCGCTCACGGCCCTCCCGCACCCGTACGGCCACGGCGGCCGACGGCTCTCCCGCGTCGCCCTGCCCCATGAGGTCCGAGCGGCGCACCGGCTCCACCTCGACCCGGAGGTCCACCCGGTCGAGGAGCGGGCCGGAGAGCCTGGACTGGTAGCGCCGGACGGCCGACGGCGGGCACTCGCACCCGGAGCCGTTCATCGTGTGGCGGCCGCAGGGGCAGGGGTTGGCGGCCAGCACCATCAGGAATCTGGCCGGCAGGCGCACCACCCCGGCGCTGCGCGCGACGACCACGCGTCCGGACTCCAGCGGCTGACGGAGCGCGTCGAGGACCCGGACGGAGAATTCGGGTGCCTCGTCGAGGAAGAGGACGCCCCGGTGTGCCAGGGACACCGCTCCGGGCCGTGGCAGGCCGTTGCCGCCGCCGATCAGCGACTGCATGGTCGCCGAGTGGTGCGGCGCGCAGTACGGCGCGGTCCCGATCAGTGGCTCTCCGGGCGGGAGGATGCCGGCCACCGAGTGGACCGCGGTCACCTCCAGGGACTCCTGTCTGGTCAGAGGCGGCAGGATCGCCGGGAGCCGCTCGGCCAGCATGGTCTTGCCCGCGCCGGGCGGTCCGTGCAGCAGCAGATGGTGGGCCCCTGCGGCGGCGACCTCCAGCGCCTTTCTGGCCGCGGGCTGCCCCGCCACGTCCGCGAGATCGGGCCCCGCGCCGGATCCCGCCCCCAGGGCGAGTCCGGTACCGGCCCCGGCGCCCGGCACCATCAGCCCGGCCAGCATCGAGTCCGGCCGCCCCTGCACCGGGGCCGCCTCGTCGGGAACCGGCTCGCCGGTCAGTACGGCGACGAGCTGGCGCAGGCTCCGCACCCCGAGCACCGAGACGCCCGGCACCAGCGACGCCTCCCCCGCGGTCTGCTCCGGGACCACGACCCGCCGGTATCCCGCTTCGGCGGCCGCCAGCACGGCGGGCAGGATGCCGCGCACCGGTCTGACCCGGCCGTCGAGCCCCAGCTCCCCGATGAGCACCAGATCGGCGATCTCCTTCGGGTCGATACGCTCGGCCGCGCCCAGCACGGCGCAGGCGACGGCCAGGTCGAAGCCGCTGCCGCTCTTGGGCACCGACGCCGGGCTCAGCCCGACGGTGAGCTTCTTCTGCGGCCACTCGGCACCCGAGTTCACCACCGCGGCCCTGACCCGGTCCCGGCTCTCGACCAGGCTCTTGTCCGGGAGCCCCACCAGCGTGAAGGCGGCGATACCCGGTTCGAGATCCGCCTGGACCTCCACCACCACACCGTCGACCCCGGCCAGGGCGACTGAACACGCACGCGCGAAGCCCATCAGGCCACCCCCCGCGCATGCTCGACGAGCGGCGCTCCGCGCCTGGGCAGCAGCACGCCGATCAGATCGATCCGTACGCCGCCGGCCGGCGCTCCGCCGTTGGCCGCGAGCCAGCACTCGGCGAGATGTCTGAGCCGGCCGGCCTTGACCGGGGTGACCGCGGCCATCGGATGTTCGAAAGAGCCTTCTCTGCGGGTCTTCACCTCGCAGACGACCAGTGCGTCACCGTCCCGCGCCACGATGTCGATCTCGCCCGACCTGCACCGCCAGTTCCGCTCGACGACGGTCATTCCGGCTCCGGCCAGCGTCCTCGCCGCCAGCTCCTCGCCGTACCGCCCGAGTGCCCCCCGTGCGTTCATCCGGCACCACCTCCGGCACCGACTCTGCCGCCCCGGCCTCCACCGTGTGGATCTTGGTGGATTACTCGCCGGTTGTGGACAACTCAGTCACCCGGAAGTCAGCCACCCGGAAGTTACCCGCCCGGAAGTTCGAGGTCGCTCTTGTTGAGCTCCTCGATGTTCACATCCTTGAAAGTCAGTACACGTACCTGCTTGACGAACCTGGCCGGCCTGTACATGTCCCAGACCCAGGCATCAGCCATCGACACCTCGAAAAAGACCTCGCCCTGTACGGAGTGCACCTGCATCTCGTAGTCATTGGTGAGGTAGAAGCGCCGCTCGGTCTCGATCACATATTTGAACAGGCCGACAACGTCGCGGTACTCCCGGTAGAGCTTCAGCTCCATCTCGGTCTCGTACTTCTCGAGGTCCTCGGCGCTCATGGCATGTTCCCCTTCAGCCGTGCGTCCCCCTATTGTGCGCCGCTCCCCGCACCCCTAGACGATTTCCGGGGCCAGGACCACCGGTGCAGCCGGGGGACCCTCGTCGAGCAGCGTGCGCAGCAGCCCGGCGAGCCTGGTCGGGTACACCGTCTCACGCGTCGCGGACAGTTCGGCGGAAGTCCACCACCTCAGCCCCGCGACACTGCGCTGCTCCAGCGGGGTCAGTCCGTCCAGGGCGGTCGCCGTCCGAGTGGTTCGCCCGAGAAAATACTGTTCGTCCTGGTTCCAGCGCCGCCCGTCGAACGGGAACGAGCACACCCGGGTCCACAGCACCGGGCCGAGTTCCACCGTGTCGATGCCGGTCTCCTCCCGCACCTCGCGGAGCGCGGCCTCCTCGTGGGTCTCCCCCGCCTCGACGCCACCACCGGGAGTGAACCACCAGGTACGGGCCGGATCGGCGGGCTCGAACCCGTGCATCAGCAGCACCCGGTCGGCCGGATCGAGCAGGATGACGCGGGCGACCTTCCGCATGTCAGGCGACACCGGCAGGCACCTTCTTGCTGCGGCCGAGCCGCCGCGCGAGCGGCCCGTAGACCGCCCCGCCGAGAATCAGCACGACCCCGGCCAGAACGGCCGCCACCACCAGCTTCAGCGGTCCGGGCTGCGAGACCCCGCCGGGCAGCGCGGCGAAGCCCTTCGGCCGCTCCATCATTCCGCCGCTCAGCGGCCAGGCGATGGCGTCCACCCGCCCGGAAACGGTCGAGCGCGGGACCGAGCCGTGGTCCGCGTCCTGGAGGTGGACGCGTGAGTCCATCGAGTTGGTGCGCTCGTCACCGAGCAGGAAGAGCCTGCCCTCGGGCACCTGCACGGTGAAACCGACCGCGGACGCCCGTCCCTTGGAGAGCGAATCGGCCTTGAGATACGGCTCGTCGATCCCCTTGCCGTTCACGGTGAGCCGGCCCCGGGTGTCGCAGCAGGCGACCTTGTCGCCGCCGACCCCGACCACCCGCTTCAGCATCGGCATATCGCCCCAGTCGGGGTCCTTGAACACCACCACGTCCCCGCGGCGCACCGTGCTGCTGTCTATTCGCTGTGCCAGTACCCGGTCCCCGACCTGCACGGTCGGGGTCATCGAGTCGGTCGGCACGGTGTACGGCTTGTACTCCACCGCGCCCCACGCGAACCCTCCGAGAAAGAGCACGCAGCCGATGGCCACGGCCAGGCCCGACAGCGCGCTGCCGAGCCGGCCTCCGCCACTCGTACGTACTGTTCCGCTCATCCCAGCGCTCCCCCGTATCGGAGATCGACAACCTGGGACGGCACCTTACCCGGCAGTACCGTCGCGGGTCAGCCTGCGCCTGCGCCGGATCACCAGCGGCAACGCGCCCGCCAGTCCCAGCGCGCCGGGAGCGGCCGCGCCCGCGGCGTTGATGCCCTTCTGGTCGAAGGTGCTCGGAACGCCCAGCCACGACCAGCGGTTGACCGGCCAGGCCACGACGAAGGCCCGTCCGACGACCTCCTTATCCGACACCGTGCCGCCACCGGGCAGTTGCTGGTGGTAGCGGGAGTCGAGCGAGTCCTGGCGGTGGTCGCCCATCACCCAGATCCGGCCCTTGGGCACATGGATCGGCCCGAACGGCTGGTCGTCGCAAGGGGTGTTGCCCGGGTAGATGTACGACTTCTCGGAGAGCGCGTTGCCGTTGACGACGACCGGGCCGCCCTTCTTGCAGGAAACCGTGTCACCGCCGACCGCGATGACCCGCTTGATCAGGTCCTTCTCCTCCGCGGACGGCATCAGGCCGATGAAGCTCAGGAACTTCTGCGCCACGTTCGGCGTCGGGGTCGGCTCGCCCTCCAGCCAGCCGCCCGGGTCGTGGAACACCACAACGTCACCCCGCTCGGGCTCCGAGCCGAACCACGGCGTCAGTTTGTCGACCAGCACCCGGTCGCCGCGCTGCAGGGTGTCCTGCATCGAGTCGGACGGGATCGAGAACGCCTGGACCAGGAAAGTCTTGATCAACAGGGCCAGGACCAGCGCGATTCCGATGAGGAGCGGCAGCTCCTTCCAGAAGGAGCGCTGTTTCTTCGGTTCCTTCGTCCGGGTGCTCCCGGTGCCCTCGCCGTTCCCGTCGCCCTCGTCAGGACCGTACGGCCCGCCGGGCCCGCCGGGTCCTTCCTGCCGGTCGCCGGCCCTGTGCTGGCCACCGGCCCTCCCGCTGTCAGAGGCTTCGGTTCCCTCGCCACCAACGGGCGGCCCTGGCCGGTCCTCTGGCTCTTCGTGTCCGGATCGCGCGCCGACCGCCACGTCCCCCACATCCACTCCTCACTCCGTGCCGTCGCCTGCCTCCGGGGAGACGCAGGCCCACCACTCCCATAACGAGCGGAAGTTCCGCAGGAGTCGGGAGCGGGAAGTTTACGTGCCGATCCTGAGCCACGAGCCGCTGCTGACCGGGGCTTTGCGGATCCACGGCCCCGGAGGCCGTGGCCCCCGGCGCGGACGCCACCGACGCGAAGGTGGCCGGTTCCCTGAGCCTGCTCCAGTGTCCCAGCGGCCAGGCGATAACGACTGCCCGCCCCACCACACCGCTCACCGGCACCGTCCCCTGGTACGGCTCGTCCAGATGGAACCGTGAATCCGCCGAGTTGGACCGGTGGTCACCCATCACGAAGAGCCGTCCCGCCGGTACCTTCACCTCGAACTTCAGCTCGGACGGCGGGTTTCCAGGATGGAGGTACGGCTCGTTCAGGGGCGTGCCGTTGACGGTGACCCTGCCGTCCTTGTCGCAGCACTTCACGGTGTCCCCGCCGACTCCGATGACCCGCTTGATCAGGTCCTGTTCGTCGTTCGACGGCAACAGCCCGATGAAGGTCAGTCCGGACTTGAGCTGCTTGACGGGGAACGAGGAGTCCTGCGTGGTGCTCTCCCCCGGCGGCAGCCAGTGGCCGGGGTCCTTGAAGACGACGACATCGCCGCGCTGCGGCTTCGAGCCGAACCAGGGGGTGAGCTTGTCCACCAGCACCCGGTCACCGATCCGGATCGTCTCCTCCATCGAACCCGACGGGATGACGAACGCCTGGACCAGGAACGTCTTGAGCACCAGCGCGATCACGACCGCGACGACGATGAGGACGGGGATCTCACGCGCCGTTGACCGTCTGCGCCGCCGCTGGACCTTGCGCGCGAGTCTGCGCCGCTCGGCCCTGGTGGGCAGGGACCGCTCGCCCGTGGGGCCGTCCGCCGCCGCTGGCCGTTCGCCGGTCGCACCGCTGCCGCGGGCTCTCCCCCGGTTACCCATGGCGGCCGCCGGCCGCCGGCACCCGGTCGAAGGCTCCGGTCCGCTCCAGCGACGTCCAGCGGCCGACCGGCCAGCCGATCCAGCCGGCCCGTCCGATCACCTCGTCCACCGGGACCATCCCGCCACCGGGGTCACCGAGATGGTCGCGGGAGTCGCTGGAGCGGGAGCGGTGGTCGCCCATCACCCAGAGCGTCCCCGCGGGCACCACGATGTCGAAGGGCACCTGGGAGGGCGGGTTGCCGGGATACACGTACGGCTCGTCCACCGGCTGCCCGTTCACCTCGATCCGCCCGCGCTTGTCGCAGCAGACCACACGGTCGCCGCCCACCCCCACCACACGCTTCACATAGTCGGTCCCGGTGGGCGCCGTGAGCCCCAGCGCGGCCGCCGCACCGCGCACCACCCGGGTCACCGGGTTCTGCGCGGGCGCGTCCTGCACGAAGGAGCCGGTGCCGTCGAAGACCACCACGTCCCCGCGCCGCGGCTCGTCGCCGAACCGGTACGCCAGCTTGTTCACCAGCACCCGGTCCCCCACCTGGAGCGTGGGTTCCATGGAGCCGCTGGGGATGAGGAACGGCTGCACCACATACGTACTCAGCAGCAGCAGGAACACCGCGCAGACGAGGACCAGCAGCCCGGCCTTGCGCCAGGGCCCCTCGACCAGCGCGGAGAGACGCACGGAGCGCGACCGTTCCTCCTCACCGGACGTATCCGGTTCGGGTGAGCGGTCGCGCTCCGTGTGCTGTGCTTCGGTGTCCATCGGGGCCAGAGCTTATCCGGCCGCCCTGTGGACTCAGTGGTCGCGCTTCTCCTTGATCTTCGCGGCCTTGCCGCGCAGCTCACGGAGGTAGTACAGCTTCGCGCGACGGACGTCACCGCGGGTCACGAGCTCGATCTTCTCGAAGATCGGGCTGTGCACCGGGAAGGTGCGCTCGACGCCGACGGAGAAGGAGACCTTGCGGACCGTGAAGGTCTCGCTGACGCCCGCACCCTGGCGGCGGATGACGACACCCTTGAACTGCTGGATACGCGAACGGTTGCCCTCGATGACACGGACGTGGACGTTGACCGTGTCACCGGCACGGAAGGCCGGCAGGTCGGACCGGAGCGAAGCGGCCTTGACGTCGTTGAGCAGGCTGGACATGATCTTCTGCTTTCTTCGCCGATGCCACAGGTCATCGACGGGATCATCGTGATGAGTTTCGGGAGCTGATCGCGTCGGACGGTCGTCGTTCCCCCTGTGGCAGGGGCGCACGCCGGACGTACAGCAGCGGCCTATTGTTCCACGGCTCCGGGCTCTCGCCCAAATCGCCCTCCGGGACCCTGCTTCCACCCCAGGATCGAGAGCATTTCGCGGTCCTTCTTGCCGAAGGACGCGGGGTCGCTGCGCTCCAGCAGATCCGGCCTGTTGAGATCCGTACGCCGGAACGCCTCGTCCCGGCGCCAGCGTGCGATCTTCCCGTGGTGGCCGCTCAGCAGGACGTCCGGGATGCCCCGGCCGCGCCACTCGGGCGGCTTCGTGTAGACGGGCCCCTCCAGCAGATCGGCCATCGCGCCGGTGGCGAAGGAGTCGTCGCGGTGCGATTCGGCGTTGCCGAGCACCCCGGGGAGCAGCCGGGCGACGGCTTCCGTGATCACCAGGACGGCGGCCTCGCCACCGGCCAGGACGTAGTCCCCGATGGACACCTCGTACACCGGCATCCGGGTCGCGTACTCGTCCACCACCCGTCGGTCGATGCCCTCGTACCTGGCGGGCGTGAAGACCAGCCAGGGCCGTTCGGACAGCTCGACCGCGACCTGCTGGGTGAAGGGGCGGCCGCTGGGCGTGGGCACGACCAGGACCGGGCCCGACGCCCCCGCCTCGTAACCGGCGGCCAGCACCTCGTCCAGCGCCTCGCCCCAGGGCTCGGTCTTCATGACCATGCCGGGGCCGCCGCCGTACGGGGTGTCGTCGACCGTGTTGTGCCGGTCGTACGTCCAGTCGCGCAGGTCGTGCACCTGTACGTCGAGCCGGCCGCGGGCGCGCGCCTTGCCGACCAGCGAGACGTTCAGCGGTTCGAGGTACTCGGGGAAGATCGTGACGACATCGAGCCGCATCAGTCGCCGTCCCTGGCGTCCGCGGACTCGGCGGCTTGGCCCTCGGCGGCTTCGTCCCCGGCGGCCTCGTCCCGGGTCCCCGCGACCTCGGCCTGGTCGGCGTCGATCAGGCCGGGCGGCGGATCGATGACGGCCCGCTGCTCCTCCAGGTCGATCCCGGTGACGATCTCCTCGACGAAGGGGATCATGACCTCGCTGCCGTCGGGCCGCTCCACGATGAAGAGGTCCTGCGAGGGCAGGTGGGTGATCTCGGTGATCCGGCCGATCTCGGTGCCGTCGGCCAGCACCACGTCGAGGTCCATCAGCTGGTGGTCGTAGTACTCCTCGGGGTCCTCAGGAGTCTGCCGCGGGTCGACATCGGCGATCAGCAGGGTGTTCCGGAGCGCCTCGGCGGCGGTCCGGTCCGTGACCCCCGCGAAGCGCAGCAGCAGCCTGCCGCTGTGCACCCGGCCGGTCTCGATGGTCAGCGGCCCGGTGGCCGCAGGGTCGGTGGTGAGCACCGCGCCGGGACCGAGCCGCAGCTCGGGCTCGTCGGTCCGCACCTCCACGGTGACTTCACCCTTGATCCCGTGGGCGCGCCCGATCCGTGCGACTACCAGTTGCACGCTTCGCTCCTCATTCTGCCGGTTCTGCTGTTTCTGCCGGTCTTGCCGGTCTTGCCGGTTCTGCCGCTTCCAGTGTTGCCGCGCGGACCGCGGACGACAAAGGCCGGGGACGGCTTCTCAGCCCTCCCCGGCCCGAGCCGGTGTTCAGCTACTTCTCAGCGGACCTGGTCCACGTCGACGAGGTCGACCCGGATGCCACGGCCGCCGATGGCGCCCACGATGGTGCGCAGGGCGCGCGCGGTGCGGCCGTTGCGGCCGATCACCTTACCGAGGTCGTCGGGGTGCACCCGGACCTCCAGCACCTGCCCGCGACGGAGGTTGCGCGAAGCGACCTGTACGTCGTCGGGGTTGTCGACGATGCCCTTCACGAGGTGCTCGAGAGCCTCCTCGAGCATGCTCAGGCCTCGGTCGACTCGGTGGAGTCAGCGGCCGGAGCCGCCTCGTCCGCCTTCTTGTCGGCCTTCTTCGCCTTCGGGGTGATGGCCTCACCCTTCGGCTCGTCGCCCTCGATGGACTTGGCGAACGCCTCGAACGCGGCGCGCTTGTCGGCCTTCGGCTCCGGCTGCAGCAGCGGCGCGGGGGCCGGGAGGCCCTTGTGCGCCTGCCAGTCACCGGTGAGCTTCAGGATCGCCATGACCGGCTCGGTCGGCTGGGCGCCGACGGACAGCCAGTACTGCGCACGCTCCGAGTCGACCTCGATGCGCGAGGGGTTCTGCACCGGGTGGTACAGGCCGATCTCCTCGATGGCCCGGCCATCACGGCGGGTACGGGAGTCGGCGACAATGATGCGGTAGTGAGGCGAACGGATCTTGCCCAGACGCTTCAGCTTGATCTTGACTGCCACGGAAGTGGTGTCTCCTGGTCTTGACGTGGTTGGGCACAACGAGATGCCACGTGGGGTTGCGGTACTCGGGTGCCCGATGGACGCGTCAGCCGGAGGACGAGAGGGTTCCTGTGCGGCTGTCGAGTACAGCTAGCCATTGTGCCATACGTTGCGGCACCCCGGGTCAGCCGGCCGCGGCGACCACTTCCGGGATACGGAAAGCCTTCCCGCAGCCACCGCAGACGATGGGCGCCTGGGCCAGCACAGACGGAACGACCCGGACATTGCGGCCGCAGTCGCAGACCGCCTTCACCCGCACACCGCCGCCGGATGAACCGTGCCGGGCGGCAGGTCCGCGGAAGGAGCGCTTGGTGTCGGCGGCCGTGGCCGCGGTGTGCGCCTTGAGGGCGCGCTGCAGCCGTTCGGCCGTCTGCCGGTACCTGCGCTTCGCCTCGGGGTTGAGCGAGACCAGCGAGAAGCCGCTGCTGGGATGCGGCTCCTCGGGGTGGTCGAGGCCCATCTCCTCGGCGATCGCCAGGAACCTGCGGTTGTGGTAGCGGCCGGCGCGGGAGGTGTCGCGGACACCTCTCGCGGCAGCGATGCCGTGGACTGCCTCATGGAGCAGTCGCTCGAAGGAGAGTTCAGCGCCGCAGGCGGACGAGGACTCGCCGATCAGGGACTCGGGCGCGGCTAGATCCGGCAGCTCGGGGTGGTACCGCTGAATATCGGCCCACGCCTGCGCCAGCTCTGCGGCGAGGACAGTTGGTGTCGTGCTCACGTCGTGACAACGAGCCGGGGTACCGCTGTGTTCCTATTCCGGGGCATCCCAAATAATTTGCACGTACCCGTCAGTTGCCCTTGATGCGTCCGGACGAGGGCGGGTGCGCTGATCTGCGGAGAAGCCTCACAGCTCACACCAAGGTGGTACGTAGGGTCGCGTACGCCCCGGCGCGGGGACCCGGCCCCACGCCGGTCAGGACCCGGCCGGCCGTCGCCGCAAGGGGCATTCCGGCCGATTCACCGGCCGGTCACCGGCCTGCGGTACGCGGCACCTGGTCGCGCGGCACTAGTACGCACGGGCCACCAGAGCGACGGTACCGGGAGCGTCGTCCGACTCCGGCACCGACCCGTCTTCGGCCACCAGACACCGTACGGAGGCCGATTGCCCGGCGAGTGCGGCCTCGCCCTCAGGACCGAGCAGGTCCCACGGGATCCGGGCCCAGCCGCCCGCGGCCGCCACCTCGGCGGCCTCGCCGGCCGTCCGCACCTCGCTGGTACGGGCCTCACGGCGCTCCCGCGACTCCCGCAGCAGCAGGCTCTGCGCCTCTTCGAGCACCGCGGGCAGCAGCCCGGGCAGCTCGTCCACCCGTACGGACTCCTTGCCGCCGGGCCCCGCGGGACCCCCCGGACCGCCGGGGCCGTGCGGATCCACCACCCTGCGGACCAGCACCGCCGTGCCCTCCGCCAGGTCCCGCGGGCCGATCTCGATCCGTACCGGGACCCCCTTGAGCTCCCAGTCGACGGCCCGCCTGCCGAAGGGAATGTCGGTGCGGTCGTCGACGCGGACCCTGATCCCCTCCGCCGCCAGCCGCGCGCCGACCTCGCGGGCCTTCGCCACCGCCTCGTCCCCCTTGATCGCGACGACCACGGCCTGCACGGCCGCGAGCCGGGGCGGCACCCGCAGGCCGCTGTCGTCGCCGTGCGACATGATCAGCCCGCCGACCAGCCGGGTCGTGGCGCCCCAGGAGGTCTGCCAGACCAGTTCCTGCGCGCCGTCCCTGGAGAGGTACTCGGTGTGGAACGCCTTGGCGAAGTTGGTGCCGAGTTCATGGCTCGTGCCCATCTGGAGGGCCTTGCCGTCCCCCATCATGGCTTCGAGCGTCAGGGTGTTGATGGCGCCCGCGAACCGTTCGGCTGCGGTCTTGCGGCCGAGTACGACATCGATGCCGAGCACATTGACCATGAAGTCCGCGTAGACGTTCCGGTGGATGTGCGCGGCGTAGTCATGGGCCTCGGCGCGGGTCGCGTGGGCGGTGTGCCCCTCCTGCCACAGGAATTCCGTGGTGCGCAGGAACACCCTGGGCCGCATCTCCCAACGGACCACATTGGCCCACTGATTGATGAGCAGCGGCAGATCGCGGTAGCTCTGCACCCATTTCGAGAAGTATTCGTTGACGATCGTCTCCGATGTGGGCCTGACGACCACCGGTTCTTCGAGCTCCTTGCCACCGGCGTGCGTGACCAGGGCGAGCTCGGGTGCGAATCCCTCGACATGCTCAGCTTCGCGAGTCAGGTAAGACTGGGGGATGAAGAGCGGGAAGTAGGCGTTCTGAGCGCCCGCGGCCTTGATGCGGGCGTCCAGTTCCTGCTGCATCCGCTCCCACAGCCCGTAGCCGTACGGGCGGATGACCATGGTGCCCCGCACCGGACCGTTGTCCGCGAGTTCGGCCTTGTTGATCAAGTCCTGGTACCAGCGGGGAAAGTCGTCCGCCCGGGGCGTGAGAACGGGAGCCTTTTTCATGGCGCGAATCGTACGGCGAGTACCTCCGGAAGCGTGATTGATTTTCGCGCCCGGAGGCGCACGGTCGGGATGCATATTCCGGGAACGCAAGCATTGCCTCACCACCCCTGGACTTGCGCGCGGATGCGGAGTTCTCTGGCAACGGGACAGTGCGCGCACATCTGCACGGGGGTTTTGCACACAGGGCACAACTGATCTCTCGGCGAATTGGGGCGCTTCGATGTCATCAACGCTCGTCCGGAACCACCGGTCCGCGGCTGCGACTCCCACTGAGGAAGCGGTCGCCCGTGCCCGCGACTGGGCCGAGATCCAGGAACGGATGCTGGTGCCGCTCTACGACGCGGTCTACAAACGGCTGGACGCGGGCAGCGCCACCCGGCTGCTGGGCATCGGCTGCGGCTCGGGGCTCGCCCTGCTCATGGCCGCGGCCCGTGGCGCGAGCGTCACCGGTGTGGACACACACGCCGAGCGCATCGCGCTGGCCCGGGAGCGGCTGCTGCCCGACAGCCCGGACGGCCCTGACGCCGCGCCGGGCGCGCGGCGCGGCAGGCCACGGCTGGTGCACGGCAGCCCCGCCGACGCCTCCGCGGTCACGGCGGCCCCGTACAACCTACTGACGGCTTTCGAGCCGCTGGGCGGCGTCACGGGTGACCCGGACGGGCTAACGCCCGCCGTCGAGGACGCGGTGCCGCTGCTGGAGCGCGGCAGTGCGGTGGTGCTGACCGGCTGGGGGCCGCCCGAGCGCTGCGCGGCTTCGGCCGTGCTGCGGGTCGCCACCCGGCTGGCCGATGCCGTGCGCCAGCCGCGCCGGGACGATCTGGAGGAGGTGGCCGCGCGGGCCGGGCTGAAGCTCGACGGGTCGGGCCGGGTGGCCTGCCCGTTCGGCTACGCGGACATGCGCAGCGCGGTGCGGGGGCTGCTGTCGACCGGGCTGTTCGACGCGGCGATACGGGCGACCGACCGGGACCAGGTGAAGAAGGAGGTCGCCGAGGCGCTCCACCCCCATCTGCGGCGGGACGGCACGGTGTGGATGCCGAACATCTTCCGTTACGTGGTCGCCCGGACGGCCTGAGCACATAAGAAGCGGCCCGTACCCCCGGATGTCCGAGGGGTACGGGCCGCTCCGCGTCCGTGCCGGGCCGGCCGTGACAGGGCCGGAACGGGGCGGGTCTGAACGGGCCGGGTCAGCCCATGAACTTCTTGAACTCGTCGGGGAGCTCGAAGTTCTTGGCGTCCTCACCTGACGGCAGGCCCGGGACGCCGCCCTGCTCACGGCGGGCGGCCGCGGCCTGCTCCTCGGCCTTGCGCTTCATCGGGTTACCGCTCTTGCGCTTGCCCTTGGCCTGCTTCTGCTGCTTCTTCTGCCGGCCGGCGCCGCCGCCCGTGCCCGGCATCCCGGGCATCCCCGGCATGCCGCCGCCCTGGGCCATCCGCGACATCATCTTGCGGGCCTCGAAGAACCGCTCCACCAGGCTCTTCACGGCGGAGACCTCGACGCCGGAGCCCTTGGCCACCCGGGCCCGGCGCGAGCCGTTGATGATCGTCGGGTCCTGCCGCTCGGCCGGGGTCATCGACTTGATGATCGCGGCGGTGCGGTCCACGTCGCGCTCGTCGATGTTGTTGATCTGGTCCTTCATCTGCCCCATGCCGGGCAGCATGCCGAGCAGCTTGGAGATGCTGCCCATCTTCCTGACCTGCTCCATCTGCGCCAGGAAGTCGTCGAGCGTGAAGTCCTTGCCCTTGCTGCTGGCCAGCTTGGAGGCCATCTGCTCGGCCTCGGCCTGGCTGAAGGTCTGCTCGGCCTTCTCGATCAGGCTGAGCATGTCGCCCATGCCGAGGATCCGGGACGCCATGCGGTCCGGGTGGAAGGTGTCGAACTCGTCCAGCTTCTCGCCGTTGGAGGCGAACATGATCTGCCGGCCGGTGACATGGGCGATCGAGAGGGCCGCGCCGCCGCGGGCGTCGCCGTCGAGCTTGGAGAGCACCACTCCGTCGAAGCCCACGCCGTCGCGGAACGCCTCCGCGGTGTTGACCGCGTCCTGGCCGATCATCGCGTCGACCACGAAGAGGACCTCGTCGGGGCTGACGGCGTCGCGGATGTCCGCGGCCTGCTGCATCAGCTCCTGGTCGATGCCGAGCCGGCCGGCGGTGTCGACCACGACGACGTCGTACTGCTTGGACTTGGCGAACTCGATCGAGTCCTGGGCGACCTTGACCGGGTCACCGACGCCGTTGCCCGGCTCGGGGGCGTACACGGCGACACCCGCGCGCTCGGCGACGACGCTCAGCTGGTTGACGGCGTTGGGGCGCTGGAGGTCGCACGCCACGAGCAGCGGGGTGTGGCCCTGGCCCTTGAGCCAGAGGCCGAGCTTTCCGGCGAGGGTCGTCTTGCCCGCGCCCTGGAGGCCCGCGAGCATGATCACGGTCGGCGGCTGCTTGGCGAAGCGCAGACGGCGGGTCTCGCCGCCGAGGATGCCGATGAGCTCCTCGTTGACGATCTTGATGACCTGCTGCGCCGGGTTCAGCGCCTGGGAGACCTCGGCGCCGGCCGCGCGCTCCTTGATCTGCTTGATGAAGGCGCGGACGACGGGCAGCGCGACGTCCGCCTCGAGCAGGGCGATGCGGATTTCGCGCGCGGTGGCATCGATGTCCGCCTCGCTGAGGCGCCCTTTGCCCCGGAGGTTCTTGAAAGTCGCGGCAAGGCGGTCGGAGAGGGTATCGAACACGGCGGTCGCGGATCCTCGGGTCGGGGGCGGGGGGACGGTTGGACCCCAGGGTATCCGGACGTGGTGGGTCGGGTCTGCCCCTGCCCCCGACAGGTGCCAGGAGCGAGGCAGGATCCGGGCTGCCGGAGCGCCCCCGGGTCACTCGCGCAGCTCGGCCTCCAGCTGCCGGGCCAGCCCGGCCGCGTCGTCCGGCGGGAGCGGCTCCCCGTTCTGTCCCGTCACATAGAAGGCGTCCACCGCGTTCGCCCCCAGCGTGGAGACATGCGCGCTGCGCACCGTCACGCCGGCCGTCTCCAGCGCCCGGCCGATCCGGTGCAGCAGGCCAGGTGCGTCGTGGGCGCGTACCTCGATCACGGTGGCCAGCCGGGAACCGGTGGGGGCCACCTGCACCCGGGGCGGCGGCGCCTGGACACCGCGGCGGCGCGGGTAGGCCGCCTCCCGTTCGGCCAGTCTGGCGCGGATGTCCAGCGAGCCGTCCAGCGCCCGTACGAGATCGGCGCGCAGCCGCGCGGCCTGCGGCAGCGATCCGTACTCGGCCGCAACCCGCCAGGTCAGCAGCAGCACGGCTGCCTGCCGGCCCAGTTCGGTGGGCAGCTCGACGGCGCGCAGATCGGCCGCCCGTACGGTCAGCCGGTGCAGCGCCAGGACACCCGCGACGGCGGGCAGGACTCCGGGGCGGTCGCGGAGCGCGATGAGCAGTTCCACACCCACCGGTTCCGGGGCGCCGTCCTCCTGCGGCTCCTCGGCCCTGGCGTGCAGGGCCAGGACGGGGCCGCCGGTGCGCAGCGCCTCGATGGCCAGCCGCTCGTGCTCGGCCCCGGGCACGCCGGGGTCGGGCTCGTCCGGTGTGCCGCCCGCCAGGACGGCGGCGACCCGGGCGACCAGCTCGTCCACGAGCGACGCCCGCCAGGACGACCAGGCCGCGGGCCCGGTCGCCAGTGCGTCGGCCTCGGTCAGCGCGTGCAGCAGCTCCAGGGTGGCGGCGGACTTCACCGCCGCGGCGACCGACGCGACGGTCGCCGGGTCGTCCAGATCGCGCCGGGTCGCCGTCTCGACGAGCAGCAGATGGTGGCGTACGAGCGTGGCGAGCACCTCGGCGTCCGCGGGGTCGAAGCCGATCCGGGCCGCCACGTCCCGTGCGATGGTCTCGCCGGCCACCGAGTGGTCGCCTGGCCAGCCCTTGCCGATGTCGTGCAGCAGGGCAGCGACGAGCAGCAGGTCGGGGCGGCCCACCCGGCGGGTCAGCGAGGCGGCCCGTACGGCGGTCTCGACGAGGTGCCGGTCGACGGTCCAGGTGTGCACGGCGTTCCGCTGCGGCCTGCACCGCACCCGCTCCCAGTCCGGCAGCAGCGCGCTGATCAGCCCTTCGGCCTCCAGCGCCTCCCAGACCTGCACGGTGGATCCGCCCGCGCCGAGCAGCGTGACCAGCTGTTCGCGGGCCTCGGCGGGCCAGGGCACCGGCAGCGGGCGGGTGCCCGCTGCCAGCCGGCGTACGGCGTGCAGTGAGACCGGCAGCCCGGCCTGCGCCGCCGCCGCGGCCGCCCGCAGCGGCAGTACGGGGTCACGCTCGGGCCTGGCGGTGCGGGCCAGCACCACCTCGCCGTCCTGTTCCACCACGCCTTCCGCGAGCGGGGTGCGCCCGGCCGCCGCGGCCCGGTCTGCGCCGCCGCCGAGCAGGGCGCGCAGCCGGGGGCGCGCGGAGCGTGCGCGCAGCACCCGGTTGACCTCGCGCCAGGTGACGTCACCCGCGTACGAGATGGTGCGCGCGGCCTCGTACACCTCGCGCAGCAGCACATCGGCGTCCAGCAGCCCGAGTTCGGCTGCGACCTGGTCCTGTTCCTGGAGCGCGAGCCGCTCGGTGGCGCGCCCGGTCACCAGGTGCAGCGCGTCCCGTGCGTCGAGGAGCCGTCTGCGGGCGCCGTCGAGCCCCTGGCGCGGCGCGTCGGCCAGCCACGAGGCGGCGACGGCCCGCAGCGCTGTGGCGTCCCGCAGTCCGCCCCTGGCCTCCTTGATGTCGGGTTCCAGGAGGAACTGCAGCTCGCCCTGGCGCCCGGCGCGCTCCTGGCACAGTTCGTACAGCTCGGGCAGCCGCTTGGGTGCCTGGTTGCGCCAGTCCGCCAGTACGGCCGTCCGCAGCCCGGTGGTGAGCACCGGGTCACCGGCGACATGCCGGGCGTCGAGCAGCCCCAGCTGGACCTTGAGGTCGTCGCCCGCCGCCCTGCGTGCCTCGCCTGAGGTCCGTACGGAGTGGTCGAGGTCGAGGCCCAGGTCCCACACCGGGTACCAGACCCGGTCGGCGAGGGAGGCGATGGCGGCCTGGTCCGCCTTTCCGTCGTGCAGCAGGAGCAGGTCCAGGTCGCTGCGGGGCGACAGCTCACCGCGCCCGTATCCGCCGACCGCCACCAGGGCCGCGCCGTGCACACCGGCGGCCTCGGCGGCCGAGGTGAAGAGGGCGCCCATCCACGCGTCGGTCAGCCGGGCGAGCGCCGAACGGCGCGGCGGCCCCGGCTCTGCCTTCTCCTGGAGGAGGCGCAGCCGGGCCGCCGCGTAGCCGCTGGGTCCCGGGTCGTCCGTCTGACCGGTCATCTCGTCGGCACTCGTCACCGGGCAGTTCCCGTCTCTCGTCGTTCAGAGCGCGTCAGGGCCGCGTTCGCCGGTCCTGACCCGGACCGCTGTCTCGACCGGGACGCTCCAGACCTTGCCGTCCCCGATCTTGCCGGTTCTGGCGGCCGCCACCACCACATCGATGAGCTGTTCGGCGTCCGCGTCCTCGGCCAGCACCTCGATCCGGATCTTCGGCACCAGGTCCACGGTGTACTCGGCGCCCCGGTAGACCTCGGTGTGCCCGCGCTGGCGGCCGTAGCCGCTGGCCTCGGTGACGGTGAGGCCCTGGACTCCGAATCCCTGGAGGGCCTCCTTGATCTCGTCCAGCCGGTGCGGCTTCACGACGGCGGTGATGAGCTTCATGCGTCCACCTTCTTGTTCGCGGGGCCCGCCTTGGCCGCGGGTCCCGGGCCGGCCGCTGCCGTCCGGGAGCCGCCGCCCGCTCCGCTGTAGTCGTATGCGGTCTCGGCGTGTTCGTCCTGGTCGATGCCGGCGACCTCGATGTCCTCGGTGACCCGCATCCCCATGGTCCGGTCGATCAGGAAGGCCAGTGCGGCCGATACGGCCAGCGAGTAGCCGAGTACGGAGAAGACCCCGATGGCCTGGATGCCGAGCTGGTGGAAGCCGCCGCCGTAGAAGACGCCCGCCACGTCGGACTGCACGCCGCCGGTGGCGAAGAAGCCGATGAGCAGGGAGCCGATGACGCCGCCGACCAGGTGGACGCCGACGACGTCGAGCGAGTCGTCGAAGCCGAAGCGGTACTTGAGGCCGACGGCCATGGCGCAGAGCACTCCGGCGATGGCGCCGACGGCGATGGCACCGAGCGGGCTGACCGCGCCGCCGGACGGGGTGATGGCGACCAGACCGGCCACGGCGCCCGAGGCCGCGCCGAGCGTGGTGAAGGAGCCGTGCCGGAACTTCTCGTACGCGAGCCAGGCCAGCATCGCGGCCGCCGCGGCGACCTGGGTGTTGATGAACATCACCGCGCCCACGCCGTCGTCGTTGCCCAGCCACGATCCGGCGTTGAATCCGAACCAGCCGAACCACAGGAGGGCCGCGCCGAGCATCACCAGCGGGAGGCTGTGCGGGCGCATCGGGTCCTTTTTGAAGCCGACGCGTCTGCCGGTCACCAGGATCACGCCGAGGGCGGCGGCACCGGCGTTGATGTGCACCGCAGTGCCGCCGGCGAAGTCGATGACGCCCTTCTGGAAGAGCCAGCCGTTCGACGCCCAGACCCAGTGGGCGACCGGGAAGTAGACGACCGTGGCCCAGAGCACGATGAACAGCGCCCAAGCGGTGAATTTCACGCGGTCGGCCAGCGCACCGCTGATCAGCGCGGGGGTGATGATCGCGAACATCAGCTGGAAGACGGCGAAGACATAGACCGGGATGGTGTAGCCGGGCCACAGCTGGGTCAGTCCGATACCGCTGAGTCCGATGTAGTCCTTGGACCAGCCGAAGAATCCGTTGCCCGATCCGCTCGGTCCGAAGGCGATGCTGAATCCGTAGAGCACCCAGAGGACCGTGACGATCCCGAGGCTGATGAAGCTCATCATCAGCATGTTCAGGGTGGATTTGACCCGGACCATGCCTCCGTAGAAGAAGGCGAGGCCCGGAGTCATGACCATCACCAGGGCCGAGCAGATGAGCATGAACCCGGTGTTGGCGGAAGACAGCTTCGGGGCGTCTGCAGCAAGGGTCATGATGCCTGAGGGCATCGGCGTCTCCTCGTCGTCGGTGCGGCCACCTGCGGGCGGGGGCTGTGGAGAGCGGCGGAACAGCGGCCGGTCATGTCTTCAGAGACTGGCTGCGCGCCGTTTCCGCCGATGCCGTGTGGTGTTTCACCGCGGTGACGAAGAGGTGCCGTGTGTTACGCCCGGATGACGTGCGGGGGCGGCCCGGAGGTCCCGGCGGGCCCCGTGCGCATCGGCGGGCGGGTCGAAAACCGGCCACGACGGTCACCCTGTTGACCTGGCGTGGGGGAGCCGAGTCGGGCATCACGGTGACTGTCGTGGCCGGGGCCTGTGGGACGCCGCTGGTGCGGCTGTACCCGCCGGTACGGGCGGGCGGGTGCGCCGCCTCAGACCGCTTCGGCGGTCTCGGGCAGCTGCTCCGCGAGCAGCTCGGTGAGGTCGATGACCGCCGGGACCTCGCCGAAGTTCCTGACCGCCGTGTCGACGGTCTTGCGGAGCCTGGTGTTGACGCGCTCGGAGCGGACCCGCTTGGCGATGTGCAGGGCCTGCGTTGCGTAGGAGGTGGACTGCTCGGGCTCGCGCTTCAGCAGGTGGACGGTGGCCATCCCGACCAGGTTCAGCGCGTACGAACGCTGGTGCTCCTCGTCCTTCTCGAAGAGCGCGACCGCGTCGTCGATGACCGGCTCGGCGAGCGACGCGTAGGTGGGGCTGCGGCCCGCCACATAGGCGAGATCGCGGAACGAGTGGCCGTTCTCGCCGTTCAGCTCGGCCTCGGAGAAGAAGCGGATCCAGTCGGGCTCCGGCTCGCCGTCGGCACCCGCGTCGGAGAAGGTGTCCTCGGCCATCCGCACGGCCCGTTTGCACTTGCTCGGCTGGCCCATGTTGGCGTAGGCGCGGGCCTCCATCGCATACAGCATCGCCTGGGTGCGGGGGGTGGCGCACTCACGGCTGCCGTACTGGGCGAGATGGACGAGTTCCAGGGCGTCGTCGGGGCGGCCGAGGTGGATCATCTGGCGGCTCATCGACGACAGGATGTACGAGCCGAGGGGCTTGTCCCCGGCCTCCTTGGCCGCGTGCAGGGCGAGCACGAAGTACTTCTGGGCGGTGGGCTGGAGACCGACGTCGTAACTCATCCACCCGGCCAGCTCGGCCAGTTCGGCCGCGCACCGGAACAGCCGCTTGGACGTGGCGCCCGGCTGCGGCTCCTGCAGCAGGTCGGTCACCTCGTGCAGCTGGCCGACGACCGCCTTGCGGCGCAGCCCGCCGCCGCACTGGGCGTCCCACTGGCGGAACATCACCGTGGTGGACTCCAGCAGTTCCAGCTCGGGCCGGGAGAGCCTGGAGGGGCGCCGCGCGTGGTCGGCGGGCAGTTCGGCGGCCGGTTCGCCCGCGGGCGTGGGCACCAGCCAGCGCTGCATCGGCTCGATGAGCGTGGGGCCCGCGGCCAGCGCGAGCGAGGCGCCGAGGAAGCCGCGCCTGGCGAGCATCAGGTCGCTTCGGGAGAACTCGCTGAGCAGCGAGACCGTCTGCGGGCCCGCCCAGGGCATGTCCACCCCGGACACCGAAGGTGACTGGTGGGCCGCGCGCAGCCCGAGGTCCTCGACGGCGACCACACTGCCGAAGCGTTCCGAGAAGAGCTCCGAGAGGATGCGCGGAATGGGCTCACGCGGCTGCTCGCCGTCCAGCCAGCGCCGCACCCGTGAGGTGTCGGTGCTGATGTGGTGCGCGCCCATCTGCCTTGCCCTGCGGTTCACTTGGCGCGCCAGCTCACCCTTGGACCAGCCGCTGCGCACGAACCACGAACCGAGCCGCTCGTTCGGGCGTTTGCCGGCACTTGTCTCGCCGTCGCCACTGCCGCCCACTGGAACGCCCCCATCCCGCTGAAGCCTCATTACGCCAACCCATATCAGAATGCCGTGAGTTGAGGCCCCCTGTCCGGCGCTTGCGCCCCATCGAACAGAGAACCGGCTTGCCCCCGGCATACCCGTGAGTGCATCCGACCCGAGGGTTCATGCACCGAAAGTAATCCTACGATCACGCACCCGGCGAGGGCGATCCCGGAAACGCCACCATTCGCCACCCCTTCGAATGAACGCGCCTGCCGCCAGGCGCGATTCACTTGACACTCGGCGATCAGGATCGGGTGGAGCGGTGCACGCCGGGGCGCGCGAATCGTTCCGCACCACCCCCAACGTCACCCCACGCCTCCCCGACCAGGGCGTTTGCGACGCAGGGTGACGGAGAGGCTCCAGGTCGTAACCACCGTCGCGCACGACCCGTTGGAGGGGGCATGGGCTTCACTATCGGCGGCATCCGGGACATCCGCTCCGGCACCCGGCGTCGCGGCCGCACATCGGAGTGCACGACGGTGGCCGAGTTCACCGGGCTCTGGGGCTGGGACGTGGTGCCCGGCGCGCGTGCGGCGGCGGGCAACTGCTCCTGCGGCGAGGCCGGGTGCGCGTCCCCGGGCGCCCACCCGCTCGGGTTCGCGCCCGCGGTGCCGGCGGGCGCCACCCTCGGTGAGGCCGCGAGCGCCTGGGCCAGGACACCGGGCGCCGCGGTGCTGCTGCCGGTCGGCCGCTGCTTCGACATCATCGACGTAGCCGAACCGGCCGGGCGCACGGCCCTGGTCCGGATGGAGCGGATGGGGCTCCCGCTCGGCCCGGTGAGCGCGACCCCGGACGGCCGGGCCCAGTTCTTCGTGGCCCCCGGCGCCGCTCGTGAACTGCCCGAGCTGCTCTACCGGATGGGCTGGGACGACGCGGATCTCGACCTGCACGGCCTCGGCCCGGGCGAGCACATCACCGCCCCGCCGTCGGACCACGCGGGCCTCGGCCCGGCCCGCTGGCTGCGGCCGCCGTCGCTGGAGACGGCGAGCGGCCCGCCGCAGGCCCGGCTGCTGCTCGGCACCCTGGCGTACATCTGCCACCGCCACGTTCCCGCCTGACGCGCCTCCCGTGCCGGCCGGCGCCGGTGCGGGAGCGCGCGAAGGGCCCCGCCACATCTGCACCGTGTGGCGGGGCCCTTCGTCCGTCACGGGTCAGTCCCGTACGGGGCCGGTCCTGGGCGGACCGGTTCGGTCCGGTACGGGATCAGTCCCCGACCAGCGCGTCCACGAACGCCTCAGGCTCGAAGGGCGCCAGGTCGTCGGGACCCTCGCCGAGGCCCACCAGCTTGACCGGCACGCCCAGCTCGCGCTGGACCGCGATCACGATGCCGCCCTTCGCCGTCCCGTCCAGCTTGGTCAGCACGATGCCGGTGATGTCCACCACCTCGGCGAACACCCGCGCCTGCACCAGGCCGTTCTGCCCGGTCGTCGCGTCCAGTACGAGCAGCACCTCGTCCAGCGGGCCGTGCTTCTCCACGACCCGCTTGACCTTGCCGAGCTCGTCCATCAGGCCGGTCTTGGTGTGCAGCCGCCCCGCGGTGTCGATGAGGACGACATCGGCGCTCTCCTTGATGCCTTCCTTCACCGCGTCGTAGGCGATCGACGCCGGGTCGCCGCCCTCGGGGCCGCGCACGGTGCGCGCCCCGACCCGTTCGCCCCAGGTCTGGAGCTGGTCGGCGGCGGCGGCGCGGAAGGTGTCGGCGGCGCCGAGCACCACACTGCGGCCGTCGGCCACCAGGACCCGGGCGAGCTTGCCCGTGGTGGTGGTCTTGCCGGTGCCGTTGACCCCGACGACCATGACGACGCCGGGAGTCTCCAGGCCGCCCTCGGTCTTGACCGCACGGTCGAAGTCCGTACCGAGCAGATTCAGCAGCTCCTCGCGCAGCAGCGTGCGCAGCTCCTGCGGTGTGCGGGTGCCGAGCACCCTGACCCGCTCGCGCAGCCGCTCGACCAGCTCCTGCGTCGGAGCGACCCCGACGTCGGCCGTGAGCAGGGTGTCCTCGATCTCCTCCCAGGTCTCCTCGTCGAGGTTGTCCCGGGAGAGCAGGGTGAGCAGTCCCTTGCCGAGCGAGTTCTGCGAGCGGGCGAGCCGGGCGCGCAGCCGTACGAGACGGCCCTCGGTCGGCTCCGGGATCTCGATGCTGGGGGCGACGGGCTCCGCGACGACGGGGTCCTCGACGGCAGCAGGAGCGCCCACGGCCTCGTCCGCGGGCGGGAGGTCAACCTCCTCGATGGTGCGGCGCGACTCGTCGCGCGGTGGGGCAGCGTCCTCGCCGACCTGGGGTTCGGCGGGCGGCGCTGTGATGGTCGGCGCACTCGGCGGTGCCGTGGGCAGCTGCTTCTTCTTGCGGCTGCTGACCACGAGCCCGCTGATCGCGCCGACCGCGACCAGGGCGATGACTACAGCAAGGATGACGATTTCCATAACCCACCCAGTATCAGTCACGGCTCAGTGATCGTTCACAGCCCGGCCGCGTCAGCTTCGTCGGATCGCACAAGGGACTAAATCCTCTATTTGAAATTTTCGCGGCCGCCCTACCATGATGTCGCTATCTACGCGCGTCACATCGTCTTTTCCCCGTCCCCAACTCCCCTCACACGTGCACGGAGTACCCCATGCCCCACGCCTCCGACGTCGAAGGCGCGGTGGAAACCCGCGGTCTCGAACCAGTCCCGGACAACGAACGCAAAGGCCGTGTCCGCGACCTGATCCCGACCTGGGTTGCCGCCAATATCAGTGTGCTGCTGCTCGCGATGGGCGCGAGCCTCGTCGTGGCCGACAAGCTGAACTTCTGGCAGGCGCTGATCGCCGCCTTCGTGGCCCCCGTGATCAGTTACGGACTGGTCGGCTTCATCAGCATCGCGGGCAAGCGCGGCGGCGCCCCCGGAATGGCACTGTCCCGTTCGGTCTTCGGCCAGCGCGGCAATCTGCTGCCCGGCTCACTGATCTGGATCGCCCGCTGGGGCTGGGAGACGATCAACGCGGTGACCGGTGCGTATGCGCTGCTGACCGTGCTCGACATCTGCTTCGGCGTCCACAGCAGCACACCGCTGATCGTCGTGACCCTGCTGCTGTTCGTCGCGGCCACGTTCCTGATCTCGGGCCTCGGTATCAACGCCCTGCACCTGTGCAACAAGTGGTCCACGTATCTCTTCGGGATCTTCTCCGTCCTGGTGCTCGTCTATCTGATCGCGGACACCGACTGGTCCGCCGTGTTCGCCAAGCCGGCCGGCACCACCGCCTCCCTGGTCGCGGGCATCGGCCTGATCGCGGCCGGCGGCCTCAGCTGGGTCCCGTCAGGGCCGGACTTCGCGCGGTATCTGCCGCGGCGCTCCTCCGGTACGGGCATGGTCGGCGCGTCCATCGGGGGCGCCGGCATCGTGGTCCTGCCGATGGTACTGATGGGCGCCGTGATGGCGGTCTCCACCCCGGACCTCGCGAACGCGTCCGACCCGGTCTCCTTCCTCGGCAAGGTCCTGCCGATGTGGATCGCGGTGCCGTATCTGCTGATCGCCGTCGTCGGCATGGTCCTGATCAACGCGATGTCGATGTACTCGGCCGGCTTCACCGCACTGACCCTGGGCATCAAGGTGCCGCGCGCCTGGGCGGTCTCCGTGAACGCCGTGATCAGCGTGGTCCTGGGACTGGTCCTGATGCTGGCGGCGACCAGCTTCCTCGGGTCCTTCGTCGCCTTCCTGTCGCTGCTCGCGGTGGCCTTCTCCGCCTGGATCGGGGTCTTCGGGGCCGACATGCTGCTCGGCCGCACCTACGACCCGGTGGCTCTGATGGACACCACCAGGACCAGCGCCTACTGGTACAGGGGCGGCTTCAGCCCGGCCGCCGTCGTGGCGTGGCTCGCGGCGCTGGTCACCGGGATGCTGTTCACCACGGCGGGCACGGCGGGCTCCGCCTGGTTCAGCGGCCCGTTCGCGGACAGCTGGCTGGGCCGCAACGGCCTCGGCTGGGTGGTCACCATCCTGGTCTCGGGCGTGCTCTACGCCGTACTCCCCAAGCCGAAGCCGCGGGCCGGCGCTGCGGGACAGGGCCCCGGCACGGACCGTGAGCCCGCGACCCTACCTATCTGACGCTCTGTCAGCTACCGTCCCCCTTCGCCAGCTCCCACCCGGCGAAGGGGGATTTCCCGTCATGGCCTTCACAGTCGTCAGGTTCAATCTCGTCGATCCACGGGCGACCCCCGAGTCACTCTCCGCCCGCTACCGCACCGCCCTGGAGATGTCCGCCTACGCGGACGGCCACGGCGTCGACACCGTCCAGACCGAGGAGCACCACGGCGTCGGCAACAACTGGCTGCCCTCCCCGTTCGTCTTCGCGGGCGCCGTCTTCGGAGCCACCCGCCGGATCGCGGTCACCGTGTCCGCGATCATCGGCCCGCTCTACGACCCGCTGCGTCTCGCCGAGGACATCGCGGTGCTCGACCTGGTCAGCGCGGGCCGGCTGGCCACGGTGGCGGGCATCGGCTACCGGCCCGAGGAGTACGCCCAGCAGGGCGTCGAGTGGACCAGGCGCGGCCGGCTCCAGGACGAGCTGCTCGAAACGCTGCTGACCGCGTGGACCGGCGAGCCGTTCGAGTACCGGGGGCGCACGGTCCGGGTCACCCCGCGCCCGTACACCGACCCGCACCCCCTGCTGCTCGTCGGCGGATCGTCCAGGGCGGCGGCGCGCCGGGCGGCCCGGCTGGGGCTGCCGCTGTTCCCGAGCGCGTATCTGCCGGATCTCGAGGCGTACTACCACCAGCAGCGCGCCGAGCACGGGACCGAGGGCTTCTGCATGATGCCGGAGGCCGAGACGCCGCTGCTGCACCTCGCGGAGGATCCCGACCGGGCGTGGGCCGAGTACGGCGATTACTTCCTGCACGAGGCGCGTACGTACTCCTCCTGGCAGTCGTCCGACATCCACTCCGCGGTCCGCTCGGCCGCGGACACGGTGGACGCGCTGCGCGCGGAGGGCATCTACCGGATCGTCACCCCGGACGAGTGCGTGGCCCTGGCCGACGGCGGCGCCGGCAGTCTTGTGCTGCACCCGCTGTGCGGCGGGATGCCGGTGGACGAGGGCTGGCGCAGTCTGCGGCTGTTCGCGGAAGACGTGCTGCCCCGGCTCAAGAGCTGAGCCGGAGCGGGCGAAGGGGGCAGGACCTCAGCCCATCTCCTCCAGCGTCTTGCCCTTGGTCTCCTTCACGAACAGCAGCACGAAGGGGATCGAGAGCGCGGCGAAGAGGGTGTAGATGACGTACGTCGCCGAGAGGTTCCAGTCGGCGAGGCTCGGGAAGCTGGCCGTGATGGCCCAGTTGGCGATCCACTGGGCCGAAGCGGCCACGCCGAGGGCGGCGGCGCGGATCTTGTTGGGGAACATCTCGCCGAGGAAGACCCAGACGACGACACCCCACGACATCGCGAAGAAGAACACGAACCAGTGGGCGGCGATGAGCGCCACCCAGCCCTGGAGGCTCGGCAGCTTGCCGCCGACCAGATGGTACGAGAACGCCCAGGCTTCCAGGGCGAGCCCGATGACCATACCCACGGAGCCGATCAGCACCAGCGGCCTGCGGCCGATCCGGTCGACCAGGACCATGGCGACCACGGTGCCGATGATGTTGATGATGGAGGTGGTGAACGAGTACAGGAACGAGGTCGACGGGTCGATGCCCACCGACTGCCACAGGGTCGCCGAGTAGTAGAAGGCGACGTTGATACCGACCAGTTGCTGGAAGGCCGAGAGGCCGATGCCGACCCAGACGATGCGTTTGAAGTAGAAGCCTCCGCCCAGCAGGTCCCTGAACGTCGACTTGTGCTCGCGCTTCATGGCGAGCCGGATCTCCTCGACCCGGGCGTCGAGGTCGATGTGGGTGCCTTCGACCTCGGACAGCACCTTCCTGGCCCGGTCCGGCTTGCCCGCCTGGATCAGATAGCGGGGCGACTCGGGGATGGCGAAGGACAGCAGTCCGTAGATGACGGCCGGGATGACCATGACCCCGAGCATCAGCTGCCATGCCTCGATCCCCAGCAGCTTGCCGCGCTGGTTCCCGTTGGCCGTCTGCAGAATGCCGTAGTTGACGAGCTGTGAGACGGCGATGCCGATGACGATCGCCGCCTGCTGGAAGGACCCGAGCCGGCCGCGGTACGCGGGCGGGGACACCTCGGCGATGTAGGCCGGGCCGATGACCGACGCCATCCCGATGCCGAAACCGCCGATGATGCGCCAGAGGGCCAGGTCCCACAGGGCGAACGGCAGCGCCGAGCCGACGGCGCTGATGGTGAACAGGACGGACGCGATCTGCATACAGCGGATGCGCCCGATGCGGTCGGCGATGCGGCCGGCCGTCGCCGCGCCGATCGCACAGCCGATCAGGGCGACGGCGATGACCTGGGCGAGGGTCCCCGAACCGACGTCGTACTTGCCCCGGATGCCCTCGACGGCTCCGTTGATCACCGAGCTGTCGTAGCCGAACAGGAACCCGCCCATCGCGGCCGCCGCGGTGATGAAGATGACATGCGCGAGATGGTCCGGGGCAGCGGGGCTGCCACCGGCCTGCGGTGTGTTCGCCGTACTGGTCACATGAGCTCCTCGGGCCCGTCCGCGATGACGGCCATGGGGATACGAGCCCCTCCAGTTGCGCACAGCTTCCGTGCGCCCACCACTTGGGGACCGGCCCGCCTGAGGGCCAATCAGCCGGGGCCGGGGCGGGCTCAGCGGAGGCGCTGGCTGATGACCTTGGAGACGCCGTCGCCCTGCATGGAGACCCCGTAGAGCGCGTCGGCCACCTCCATCGTCCGCTTCTGATGAGTGATCACGATGAGCTGGGAGCTCTCCTGGAGCTCCTCCATGATCCGGATCAGCCGCTGGAGGTTGGTGTCGTCCAGCGCCGCCTCCACCTCGTCCATCACATAGAACGGGCTCGGCCTGGCCTTGAAGATCGACACCAGCAGGGCCACGGCGGTCAGCGACCGCTCCCCGCCGGAGAGCAGCGAGAGACGCTTGACCTTCTTGCCGGGCGGCCTGGCCTCGACGTCCACACCGGTGGTGAGCATATTGCCGGGGTCGGTCAGGATCAGCCGTCCGTCGCCGCCCGGGAAGAGCCGGGCGAACACCCCTTCGAACTCACGCGCGGTGTCGCGGTACGCCTCGGTGAAGACCTGCTCGACCCGCTCGTCGACCTCCTTGACCACCAGCAGCAGGTCGGCCCTCGTCTTCTTCAGGTCCTCCAGCTGCTCGGAGAGGAATTTGTGCCGCTCCTCCAGCGCGGAGAACTCCTCCAGAGCGAGCGGATTCACCTTTCCGAGTTGCTGGTACGCCCGTTCGGCCGACCTGAGCCGCTTCTCCTGCCCGGCCCGGTCGAACGGCACCGGCTGGTTCCGCGGATGGTCCGGGTCGTCGGGCAGCTCCTCCCCCTCGGCGGCGGGCGACGGCGGCACCGGCTGGTCGGGCCCGTAGTCGGCCACCAGACCGGCCGGCTCCACCCCCAGCTCCTCCAGCGCCCTGGTCTCCAGCTGCTCGATCCGCAGCCGCTTCTCGGCGCCGAGCACCTCGCCCCTGTGCACCGAGTCGGTGAGCCGGTCGAGTTCGGCCTTGAGGTCACGGCCCCGGTTGCGCTCGGCGGCCAGCTCCTGCTCGCGCCCGGCCTTCGCGGCCTCGGCAGCGGCCCGCTCCTGCTCGGCGCGGACCAGCGACACCTCGACATGGGCGAGCAGCTGGCGCGCCCCGTCCGCGACGGCCGACGCGACCGCGGCCTCGTGGCGCAGCCGGGCGCGGCGCTGCTCGGCGCGCGCCCGTGCCTCACGCTCGGCGCGCGCTCCCCTGTCGAGTGCTTCGGCCCGTCCCGCGAGCCCCTTGACGCGCTCCTCGTGGGTACGGGCCTGGAGCCTGGCCTCCATCTCGGTCTGCCGGGCGTTGGCGCCGTCGGCCGCGAGCCGGTCCCGTACGGAGGTGTCCGGCTCCTCCTCCACCGGTGACTCCTCGGCCACCAGCAGCCGTTCGGCCAGTTCCTCGGCCTCCCCGGTCGCGCGCTCCAGGGCCTCCTGGGCCTTGGCTGCGGCAGCCGCCGACCGCTCGGCCTCGCCCGCCGCGCCCCGCGCCTGCCCGGCGAGCCGCCCGAGCTGCTGGGCGACACCGGACTTCTCCCGGTCGGCGGTGCGCCGCAGTTCGGCCAGCTCGTCGACGAGCGCCGCGCACTCCGCCCGCCGGCCGGCCGCCGCGCGCTGTGCTCCGGCCAGCTCCTCGCACCGTACGGCCAGCTCCGCCAGCCCGGCGGCGGCCTCGTCGACGGACGCCTGCACCTCCAGCAGGCTGGGCGCTCCGGCGGACCCGCCGTGGGCGAAGTGCGCGCCCAGGACGTCGCCGTCGGCGGTCACAGCGGTCAGCGCGGGGTGCTCGGCGATCAGTTCCTCGGCGTCCTCCAGGGTTCCCACGACGACGATGTCGCGCAGCAGCCGCCGGACTCCGGGGAGCAGTTCGGCGGGGCCGCCGACCAGATCGACGGCGCGCGGAGCCGCGAGCGCGACGGCGGCACGGTCCGGTGCGTGGCTCTGCCCCTGGCCCTGGCCCGGTGCTTGGCCCTGGCCCGGTGCCTGTGCCTGGCCCTGCCCCTGTGCCTGCCCCTGTCCCGGTGCCTGGCCCTCGCCCGGTCCCGGTGCCGGTGCCTGCCTCTGTCCCTGCCCCTCGCCCGGTCCCGGTGCCTGCCCCTGGCCCTGGCCCGGTCCCTGGCCCTGCCCCGGCACGGGCCCGCCTGACGGAGAAAGACCGGTGCCGCTGTCCTCGGTCCCCTCCGGATACGCCCCCGTCGGGGCGCCGGACGCCGGGGCCCCGGGACGGCCCCCCGCATGCCCATCCGAAGCAGCCACGGTGGCGCCGTCCGTACCGTCGCCGTGCCGGGCTTCGGGCACATCCGCGGCCCCGCCGCCCGCCCGCTCGGGCGCGGCCGTACGCACCTGGCCGGGCAGCCCAGCGGCGCCGGACTCGTACGGCGGTACGGGGACCACGCCGGGCAGCAGAGTCGCCCGGCCCGCGTCCTGCTTGCGCAAGCTGCGGATCGCGTCCGCCGCTGTGGCGGTGTCGCGCACCGCGAGCGCGTCGGCCGCCACCCCCAGCGCGGCCGCCACCGGCACCTCGTATCCGGCGGACACCGTCAGCAGTTCGGCGACAGGACCCAGCAGGCCGTCCGGCCGGTCGTCGGCCCCGAGCAGCGCACCGGTGCCGTCCTTGCGGCGCAGTCCGAGCGCCAGCGCCTCGTGCCGGGCCGCCAGCGCGGCACGCTCGCGCTCGGCGGCCGTGGCCGCTTCACGGGACGAACTGAGCGCGGTCTCGGCATCGGCCAGCGCGGACTTCGCCGCGCTGTGCCGGCCGGCGAGTTCCTGATCACCGGCGTCGAGTCCGTCGACCTCGGCCTTGAGCTGCTCGTACTCCTGCTGGGCCGCTTCGGCGCGGTCCCGCGCCCCGTCCCGCGCCTCGGCCAGCCGGTCGATCTCGGCCTGCGCCGAACCCGCTCTGCTGCGCGCCGCGTTGACCTGTCCGTGCAGCCGGGCGAGCCCCTCGCGCCGGTCGGCGATGGCGCGCGCGGCGTCCCTGAGCCCGCGCTCCTCGGCGGCCAGCTGCCGTTCCAGTTCGGCCCGGTGCGCCGAGGTGTCCTCCAGTGCGCGCTCGGCGGACTCCAGCGCGGCCTCCAGCTCCGCCTCCTGCTCCCGGATCCTGGCCGCCTCGCGCTCCATGTCCTCCGGGTCGCGGCCCCGCCGCTCCTCCTCGGGCGCCGCGGACGCGCTCTTCACCCGGGCGTCCGCCAGCGAGACCGTGCCCCGCACCCGCTCGGCCAGCTGCGACAGCTCGTACCAGGTCTGCTGGGCCCGCTGCAGGCGCGGGGCCAGCTGCCGCACCTCGTCCTCAAGACCGGCCTCACGCGACAGGGCCGCCCTGAGCGCCGTCTCCGCCGTCTCCCGGCGCTCCTTCAGCGCGGCCTCGTCGGCGATCTCGGTCCGCAGCGCCCGGCGCATCGTCACCAGGTCGTCGGCGAGCAGCCGCAGCCGTGCGTCCCTGAGGTCGGCCTGGATGACGGCGGCGCGCCGGGCGACCGCGGCCTGCCGCCCCAACGGCTTGAGCTGACGGCGCAGTTCGTCGGTGAGGTCCTGCACACGCGCGAGGTTGGCCTGCATCGCGTCCAGCTTCCGCAGCGCCTTCTCCTTGCGCTTGCGGTGCTTCAGTACGCCGGCGGCCTCCTCGATGAAGGCCCGGCGGCCCATCGGATCCGCGTGCAGGACGGAGTCGAGCTGGCCCTGGCCGACGATGACATGCATTTCGCGGCCGATGCCGGAATCGGAGAGCAGCTCCTGGATGTCGAGCAGCCGGCAGGTGTCGCCGTTGATCTGGTACTCACTGCCACCATTGCGGAACATGATCCGGGTAATGGTGACTTCCGCGTACTCGATGGGCAGCGCACCGTCGGAGTTGTCGATGGTGAGCGAGACCTCGGCGCGGCCCAGCGGCGGCCTGCCGGTCGTCCCGGCGAAGATGACGTCCTCCATCTTGCCGCCGCGCAGCGATTTGGCACCCTGCTCCCCCATCACCCAGGAGAGCGCGTCGACCACATTGGACTTGCCCGATCCATTGGGTCCCACGACACAGGTGATGCCGGGCTCGAACCGGAGGGTGGTGGCCGAGGCGAAGGATTTGAACCCGCGGAGGGTCATGGCCTTGAGGTGCACGCCGCCGGACTCTACCTTTCACTGCCGGTTTCGCCCATGAAGGTGCAGGGCACATCAGACGGTAAAGGAAACCGCACGGCAGTGCGTGAGCGGGGAAGAGCCAGGGGGAAAGAGCGGACAGAAAGAAGGGACGCCGAAGCGTCCCTTGCATATCCTTGCGCATTGGATCTCAAGCGGCTTTACGGATCAGCCCGGCCCGTACCCTTGTGGGGTGTGGGTCAGGTGAGCGCAGGCTCCGCCTGGGGTACGTCCATGTCGATACCGTCGAGCAACGAGTCTCCGTGGTGCTGGACTGCGGCGGCCAGCGCGTCGTTCTCGGACTGGATCCGTACGAGCTCGGATTCGAGGTCCTGGACGCGCTGCTGGAGCCGTCGCATCTCGGAGAGAAGTCGCGGGTCGGAACCGCCGACGTAACCGAGAAGCGCCTTTGCCATGATGGATGGTCCTCCACACTGAGTGACCGACCGAAGAGTGGTGGGTCGTAGGGGGAATCGCACCCGCGGAACTCGGCAGCCTCTGTCTGTGCTGTTTTCTCTGCGTTTCTCGCTGCCGAGCAGCTGAGGTGCGCGGGGCTTCCAGAGTCTCACCAAAAAGTTTGACGGTCAACACGATCACACCCCGTATCGATGGGCAGACCCGGGGGCACACGCCGGACGGTGTCCGGGGCGGCTCTCCTGCGGGGCCCAGGGGGCGTGGAGATCATTCCTACTGCGGCAGCCTGGCACGGAGCGCGCGTCTTGGCAACCACCAGGCATTTTCTGCCTCGCGGATATGCCAGAGGCAGATCGGCGGGCCCCTGCGGCCATCCCCTGAACGGGGCGCGTCAGCGGATCTCGAAACTCTGATAGATCCCGCGCGGAGTGTCCCAGATCTCAGTGACACCGTCGACGCGGCCGGGTGTGTCGGACGACCGCAGCCACTCCAGGAGAAGGTCGCACCTCTCGCGCGGCCCCTCGGCGACGACCTGCACCCTGCCGTCCTCCAGATTGAGGGCGAATCCGGTGAGCCCGCCGATCCGCAGGGCGTTCGCCCTGGTGAACCAGCGGAAACCGACACCCTGGACCTTGCCGCGCACCCAGGCGGCCAGCCGTACATCTTCGTTCATGTCTGCACGCTAACCGGCCGATTGCCCCGGCAGCACTTCGCCCCGACCCCCCATGGGCTACAGTCCCGAGCCAATGAACTTCACCTGTACGGGTGAGTCAGGTCGACGCCGGCCACGAGGGCCGGGCACAAGGAGGGCACCGCGCATGGGACGCCACAGCGGCAGGAGCCGGGGGGCCACGCCCGTACGCACCGGGCTGCTGGGGGTGTCGGCGGCCGTCGCGGTGGGCGCCGTGGCGATGGCGTCGGGGCTGCTGCCCGGCGGGGACACCTACACGGTGGGCGGCTCGGGCGGCGGCGACCGGGTCCGCGCCGACGGTGTGCCGGACCTCCAGACCCAGGGCGGATCGTCCGCCACCCCCACACCGGCCACGCCCTCCGCGCCGGCCGGTTCGGCCGCCGCCCGGGCGCACGCCCCGTCCACCTCACCCTCCCCGCACCGGCCGAAGGCATCCGCGGTCCCCTCGCAGCGGAAGAAGAGCGGCCCGGCCACCGCACGGAGCGCGTCGCCCAGCACGGCGGGGGCGCGTACGGCGCAGCCCTCCGCGGCGCCCGCGCACACCGAGGCCGCCCACACCGAGGCGGCCGGCGGAGCGGAGACCACCGCGGCCACCGCGGTACTGAACCTGGTCAACCATCAGCGGGCCCAGGCCGGCTGCCGACCGGTGCGGGCCGACGCGGATCTCGCCTCGCTGGCCGGCGCCTTCAGCGACGAGATGGCGTCCCGTGGCTTCTTCGACCACACCGACCCGGACGGGGCCACTCCCTGGGACCGGGCGGACAAGGCGGGCGTACGGGGGCTGGGCGGCGAGAACATCGCGCGCGGCCAGGCCGACGCGGCGGCCGTGATGGACTCCTGGATGCACAGCCCGGGCCACCGCGCGAACATACTCAACTGCGACTTCACCACGCTCGGCGTCGGCGTCCACTTCGGCGCGGGCGGGCCCTGGTGGACGCAGGACTTCGGCTACTGACCCGGCCGCCGCTCGGCGCCGCCGGTGTCAGCCGCGCGGTCCGGCCGGCGGGCGCTGGCAGCGCGGGCAGAAGTAGCTGGACCGGTTCATCCAGGGGCGGCGGCGTATCGGGGTGCCGCAGCGGCGGCACGGCTCGTCCTCCCGCCCGTAGGCGTCGAGCGACCGGTCGAAGTAGCCGGACTCGCCGTTCACATTGACGTAGAGGCTGTCGAAGCTGGTCCCGCCGACGGCGAGGGCCTGGTTCATCACATCCCGTACATGGCCCAGGAGTTCCTGGGTCCGGGGGCGCGTGAGGGTGGCGGTGGGGCGCTCGTAGTGTAGCCGCGCGCGCCAGAGCGCCTCGTCCGCGTAGATGTTGCCGACGCCGCTGATCAGCGACTGGTCGAGCAGGGCGCGTTTGATGGTGGTGCGGCGCAGCCGCAGCGCCGTGTGGAACGCGGCGTCGTCGAACTCCTCGTCCAGCGGGTCACGGGCGATGTGCGCGATGACATCGGGCAGCCCCTCCGGAGTGTTCGGGTGCAGCGAGAGCCCGCCGAAGGTCCGCTGGTCGACGAAGCGCAGCTCGGTCCCCGCGATGTCGTCGAACCGGATACGGATCCGCAGATGCTTCTCGTCGGGCACCGCCTCGGGCTGGACCAGGAGCTGCCCGCTCATCCCGAGATGGCCGAGCACCGAGTACGCGGCGGAGGACCCGGCCCCGGACGCCCCGCCTCCGGCGCCCGTGCCCGCGCCCGGCGCCCCGTCCGCGGCCGGGTCCTCCAGCGGCAGCCAGAGGTACTTCCCCCTCCGGCGTGCCACCCCGAACCTGCGCCCGCGCAGCGCGGCGGCGAAGTCGTCGCCGCCCGCGGTGTGACGGCGTACGGCACGGGGATGCAGCACCTGCACATCGGCGACGGTACGGCCGGAGACCCAGCGCTCCAGTCCGCGCCGTACGACTTCGACCTCGGGCAACTCGGGCACGCTGCTCCTCAGGGGTGGTTCACCGGCGAGCGGTGAAGAGGCTGAGAGGGACCATGGTGTGAAGGCTCATGAAAAGAACCGCCCGCCCCCCGGAGGGGACGGGCGGGGAAAGAACCGGCGTCAGGCCGAGGCCGTGCCGGCGGCCGGAGCCGAAGAGGTGTCGGCGTCCTCTCCGTGGGCGGCGGGGGCGGTATCGGCCGCGCCCGCGCGCTCTTCCGCCGCGGCGCTGATCGCGCGCCACGCGGACTCCGCCGCTTGCTGTTCCGCTTCCTTCTTGCTGCGGCCGGTGCCGGTGCCGTACGAGACACCACCGACGCGAGCAGCAGCGGTGAAGGTCTTCTCGTGGTCCGGACCGGTCTCACTGACCAGATACTCCGGGACCCCGAGACCTTCGCTTGCGGTGAGTTCCTGGAGGCTGGTCTTCCAGTCCAGGCCCGCACCGAGGTTGGAGGACAGCTCGATGAGGGGGTCGAAGAGCCGGTGCACCAGCTCGGACGCCGCTTCGAGGCCCTGATCGAGGTAGACGGCGCCGATCACCGCTTCCAGTGTGTCGGCGAGGATGGATGCCTTGTCCCGCCCGCCCGTGCCTTCTTCGCCCCGGCCGAGCCGGATGAAGAGACCGAGTTCGAGCCCACGGCTCACTCCCGCGAGCGCACGCGAATTGACCACCGCGGCCCGGAGCTTGGCCAGCTGGCCCTCCGGGAGATCCGGGTGGGTGCGATAGAGCGTGTCCGTGACCACCAGGCCGAGCACGGAGTCCCCGAGGAACTCCAGCCGCTCGTTGGTGGGCAGACCGCCGTTCTCGTACGCGTACGAACGATGGGTCAGCGCACGCACCAGAAGGGCGGACTCGAGTGTGTACCCGAGCCGCCCTTCCAGAAGCGTGTGGGACGAGGCATTGTCCGTCTTGTTGACGTCAGACATTGCGCCTCTCACCAGCCGCTCAGACCTCGAGGACCTGGCGCTTGTTGTAGGTGCCGCAGCTCGGGCACGCGATGTGCTGGAGCTTCGGCTCCTGGCAGCGCTCGCACGCAACCAGGGTGGGGACCGCAGCCTTCCACTGCGACCGGCGGTGGCGCGTGTTGCTGCGCGACATCTTCCGCTTCGGAACAGCCACGGCTACTTCTCCTGCTTCTCGTCGACGCCAGGTTCGGCGCCGTCAACGTTGTCCTTCTCGCCGACCTGGCCGGTCCCGACGAGTCCCTGCAGTGCCGCCCAACGTGCGTCGACGGCGTCATGGTGGTGGCCGGGTTCGTCGTCCAGCCTGATTCCGCATTCGGAACACAGACCGGCGCAATCCTCCCGGCACACCGGCTGCATCGGCAGTGCGAGCACCACCGCATCACGCAGCACGGGTTCGAGGTCGAACAAGCCGTCCTCAAGGGGGGTGATTTCCTCGTCCTCGTCGTCGGCACTGTCAGCCGGGTCCGCCTTCTTGCTGCGGCCCCGGTCGTCGGCTTCGGGGTACGAGAACATCTCCTGGAAATCCGCTTCGAGCTCTCGCTCCAGCGGCTCCAGACACCTTACGCACTCCCCCTTGGCGGTTGAACGGGCGGTGCCTGTGACAAGCACCCCGTCCATGACCGACTCAAGGCGGAGCTGCAGTTCTACGGGAGTGCCTTCCGGCACTCCGATGACCCCGTCGATGCCGAGGTCCTTGGGCGCTGCGACCGAGCGGGAGAGCCGCTGGAGCGCACCGGGACGCCGGCCCAGCTCGTGTGTGTCGAACACGAGGGGGTTGCGGTGGTCGAGGCGGGCGTTCAGGGCTCTTCCTGCTTTCGGATCGCTGAAGACTGGGAATGTGGCGCCGCCGCGTCGGGAACCGTCCGGAGACCATCGGAACGGGCAGCACAGATCGCGGAGGTACGGGCGACCGAAGAGCCAGGATACTGGACCGGCCGCCGTAGACCCAATCGGCCCCTTCGGGCCTCGGACCCGTAAGCCCTAGGGTGTGTCTTCAAAGGTCAGATCCATAACAGGATTGAGGCGATGGTGACGGTGGCCTGGAACGACTCGTGGGTCTTGTCGTAGCGGGTGGCCAGGCCGCGCCATTGTTTGAGCCGGTTGAAGCAGCGCTCGACGACGTTGCGGAGTCGGTAGACCTCCCTGTTGAAACGCGGTGGTCGGCCGCCACGTGAGCCTCGGCGTAGGCGGCCGCTGGCCTGGTCGATGCGTTCGGGAATCGTGTGGCGGATGCCGCGCTTTCGCAGGTAGGCGCGGATCTTACGGGAGCTGTAGCCCTTGTCCGCGATGACGTGGTCGGGCCGGGTGCGTGGCCGGCCTGGACCGATGCGGGGAACGCAGATGGCGTCCAGGACCTCCTCGAAGCGAGTGCAGTCGTTGACGTTCCCGCCGGTCAGAACGAAGGCGAGTGGGCGGCCGTGTCCGTCGCAGACCAAGTGGAGCTTGGTGCTCAGTCCGCCTCGGGATCTACCGAGGGCGTGATCACCCGCTTCGTCCCCCTCGGTGACCCCTTTTGCCGCCGGCGGCGTGCTGATGGGCCCGCACGATCGTGGAATCGACCGACACCAGCCAGTCGATGTCCCCGGCCGCATCTTTCTCCGCCTGCAGAGCCCGCAGCATGCGAGAGAACGTGCCATCCAGTGCCCACCTGCGGAAACGCGTGTAGAGCGTCTGCCAGGAGCCGTAGCGTTCCGGCACATCCCGCCAGGCCGACCCCGTGCGCAACTTCCACACAATCCCGTTCAGCACCACGCGGTCATCCGACCGCGGCCGCCCCGCCGTCCCCGAACTCGGCAACAACCGCGACAGGACAGCCCACTCAGCATCCGACAGCTCATGACGACGCACCACAACCGACATGATCCCTCAACACCTAAAACAGCTTTGAAGACACGGCCTAGGGCGTGTCCGCAAAGTCGCGTCTGGCGCGCGACGCCCGGCACGCACTCTCGCCGCACCGGGCGAAAGCCCGAGTACGGCCAGTACGAGGACTTCCGCCCGGCACGCCGAGAGCACGCACCGGACGCCGCGCGCCCGCCCTGCGGGCGACTACGCGACTTTGCGGACACGCCCTAGCGCCCCTGCTCGTACTCGCGCAGCTGATCCAGGTTGATCATGCTGGTGTCGAAGAGGCTGGTCTCGTCGAGGGCGCCCTGCTGCTGCGGGTGGGGCGGCTGCTGGGGCTGCTGGATCTGGTCGGGCCCCGGGTAGCCGTAGCCGTCCTGCTGCTGGACCTGCTGCTGGTACGCGTACGGGTCCTGCTGGTACGCGTACTGCTGCTGCTGGTAGGCGTAGGGGTCCTGGGGCTGCTGGTATCCGTACGGGTCGTACATCTGCTGGACCGGCACGTCCGGGATGTGCTGCGGCGCCGTCTCGGGCGGCAGCTGCGCGGCCATCGGGGCGGGCTCCTGGGCCTGCGGCCGGCCGGCGGCCGGGGCCTGCGGCTCGGCCAGGTCCGAGAGGAAGTCCGCGTCGCTGCTGTGCCTGCGGCCCATCTCGTCCTGCTCGGCCATGTGCACACCCAGCTCGTCGGACGCGACCCGGCCGTGCAGTTTCTGCCGGCCGCGCCCCACCGCTTCGAGCGTCTTGGCCATCACGGCCTCGAAGGCTCCGAGCTTGGTGTCGACATACTCGTCGGCGCGCATCCGCAGCGTCTCGGGATCGTGGCTGCGCTCCGGGGCCTCCGGGTCCTCGTAACCCTCGTCGTCCAGCCCCGGGCCCCGGCCGAGCAGCTTCTCGCGGCCCCGGTCGACGGAGCCGATGGTCTTGGTGAGGACGACCTCGAAGTTCGCCAGCTTGGAGTCGACGTAGTCGTCGGCCTCGGCGCGGATCTCCTCGGCCTCCCGCCTGGCCTCGGCGAGCACCCGGTCGGCCTCGTCCTGGGACTGCCGGGCGACCTCGGTGTCGGAGATGAGGGTGCCGCGCTGGGCGTGCGCCGCCTCGATGATCCGCTCGGCCTCGTCCCGGGCCTGCTCGACCAGCTGCTCCCGGCCGCCGATCAGCTCCTCGGCCTGCGCCAGGGAGCCCGGCAGGGCGTCGCGCACCTCCTGGAGCATCGCCAGCAGCTCGGCGCGGTTGACCACGCAGGAGGCGGACATGGGCATGGACCTGGCACTGCCGACCGTGTCGACGATCTCGTCGAGCTTCTTCTGCACGTCCACCGTGTGCGCCACCTGTTCTTCCGGCCTGGAGACGGACGGGGACGACTGTACGGCCAGTCGGCGCCCGCCCGACACCTGGTGACGGTTCGTCAGTTCAGTGCGCTGCCGTCACCAGGACTGCCACGCGGCCGTCAGCCGGCTTCCCGCTTCTCCGCGAGCCGCTGTGTCAGGGCTTCGCGCACCAGCGGCGGCAGCAGATGCGCGACGTCCCCGCCCCAGGTCGCGACCTCCTTGACCAGGCTGGAGGAGAGGAAGCTGTAGGTCGGGTTGGTGGGCACGAACAGCGTCTCGACGCCGGAGAGCCCGATGTTCATCTGGGCCATCTGCAGCTCGTAGTCGAAGTCGCTGACCGCGCGGAGCCCCTTCACGATGGCCGGGATGTCGCGCTGTTTGCAGAAGTCGACGAGAAGGCCGTGGAACGACTCGACCTCCACGTTCCCGAAGTCGGCCGTGACCTGGCGGATCATGTCCAGCCGCTCGTCGACGGAGAAGAGACCCTGCTTCGACTGGTTGATCATCACGGCCACGTGCACGACGTCGTACAGCCGTGAGGCGCGGGCGATGATGTCGAGGTGTCCATTGGTGATGGGGTCGAATGACCCCGGACAGACGGCGCGGCGCAACTGAAGTCCCTCGCTCCCGGGTCCGGTCATAGTGCGTCTTCGCACGGAGAGGCGGCGCGACCGTACCAAAGCGTGGCCTCGCCGTAACGGCGGGCCCGCAGCGGCTCGAATCCCCCGGGCCACTTGAACTCTCCGCCTCGTGTGCTCCTCTCCACCGTGACGAGGGCATCGCCGGTGAGCCACCCCTGGGCACGGAGTGTGAGCAGGATCTCGCCAAGATCGTCATCGGTGACGGCGTACGGCGGATCGAGGAAGACCACGTCGTACGGGGCTTCCGGCGCCGGTCCTGTCACGATCTGCTCCGCTTTGCCGGTCCGCACCTCCGCTCCCGGGAGACCGAGCGTGCGGACGTTGTCGCGGACCGTGGCCACCGCCCGTGCGTCCGCCTCGACGAGCAGCGCGTGCGCCGCGCCACGGGACAGCGCCTCCAGGCCGACGGCGCCCGACCCGGCGTACAGATCGGCGATCCGGGCCCCGTCCAGGGTGCCGAGCAGCGCTTCCCAGGTGGAGAAGAGCCCTTCGCGCGCGCGGTCGGATGTGGGGCGGGTGCCGTTGCCCGGCGGTACGGCGAGGCGGCGCCCGCCGGCCGTGCCGGCGATCACGCGGGTCATCTCAGTCCTTCTCGGTGTGCGGAGCCGGTGCTGGCGGGGCTCCTGTTGCGGCCAGTCTCTCAGCCCTTGTCGAGATACCGCTCGCGCTCCTGGTCGAGGAGGGCGTCCAGGGCGGTGCGCAGGGCGGGCAGCCCGGTGAGCTCCGGGTCGGCGGCGACGACCTGGGCGGCCTCCTCACGGGCCGCCGCGATGACCTCCTCGTCGTCGATGACCGCGAGCATCCGCAGCGAGGACCGCACACCGGACTGGGCCTGGCCCAGGACATCGCCCTCGCGGCGCTGTTCGAGGTCGATACGGGACAGCTCGAAGCCGTCCAGGGTGGCGGCCACCGCGCCGAGCCTGGCGCGGGCGGGGCCCGCCTCATGGGCCTCGGTCACCAGGAGGCACAGACCGGGCGCCGAGCCCCGGCCCACCCGGCCGCGCAGCTGGTGCAGCTGCGATACGCCGAACCGGTCGGCGTCCATGATCACCATGACCGTGGCGTTGGGCACGTTGACCCCGACCTCGATGACCGTCGTCGCGACCAGCACATCCACCTCGCCCGCCGCGAAGCGGCGCATGACGGCGTCCTTGTCGTCCGGCGCCATCCGCCCGTGCAGCAGCTCGACGCGCAACCCCTTCAGCGGGCCGTTCCTGAGCTGTTCCGCGGTCTCGACCACCGCGAGCGGGGGCCGTTTGTCCCCCTCGGCGTCCGCCGCCGCCTCCGCTTCATCGGATGCGGGCTTCCGCTTCCTGGGCTCGTCCTCGCCGTCCCCGATGCGCGGGCACACCACGTACGCCTGGTGGCCGTTCTCCGTCTCCTCGCGCACCCGCTCCCAGACGCGGGCCAGGAAGTGCGGTTTGTCCTTGGCCGGTACGACATGGGTGGCGATCGGCGAACGGCCCGCGGGGAGCTGGTCGAGTACGGAGGTCTCCAGGTCCCCGAAGACGGTCATGGCGACCGTACGGGGAATGGGCGTGGCCGTCATGACGAGCAGATGGGGCGGCTGTTTGCCCTTGCCCCGCAGGGCGTCGCGCTGCTCCACCCCGAAGCGGTGCTGTTCGTCGACGACGACCAGACCGAGGTCGTGGAACTGCACCTTGTCCTCGATCAGCGCATGGGTGCCGATCACGAGTCCGGCCTCACCGGTGACCAGGTCGAGCAGCGCCTTGCGGCGGGCGGCCGCGCCCATGGAGCCGGTCAGCAGCACGACCCGGGTGGACTGCTCGCTGCCGCCGAGCATCCCGCCGTCGGCCAGCTCGCCCATCATCTCGGTGATGGAGCGGTGGTGCTGCTGGGCGAGCACTTCGGTGGGCGCGAGCATGGCGGCCTGGCCGCCGGCGTCGACGACGGCGAGCATCGCGCGCAGCGCGACCATCGTCTTGCCGGAGCCGACCTCGCCCTGGAGGAGCCGGTGCATCGGGTGCTCCGTCGCCAGTTCGGCGAAGATCTCCCCGGTGACCTTCTGCTGCCCTTCGGTGAGGGTGAAGGGCAGCTTGGCGTCGAAGGCGTCGAGCAGTCCGCCGGGGACCGGTCTCCTTGCCACCGCGGGCAGTTGGGTCTCGGCGTACCGCCGTCTGGCCAGCGCGACCTGGAGGACGAACGCCTCGTCCCACTTCAGCCGGTCCCTGGCCACCGCGACATCGGCCTTCGTCCCCGGGCGGTGTACCTTCCGCAGCGCGTCGGGCAGCGTGGTCAGCCCGCGTCCGTCGCGCAGGGCGGGCGGCAGCGGGTCGGCGGCCTCCTGCGCCGCGGGCAGTACGGCGTCGACCGCCTTGGCGATCTTCCAGGACTCCAGCCCCTTGCAGGCCGGATAGATGGGGATCAGCTCGTTCGCCCATGCCTCGACGGCTCCCGCGTCGGTGTCGGCGTCCAGCAGTTCGTACGTGGGGTGGGCGAGCTGGAACCGCTGGTTGAACTTGGAGACCTTGCCCGCGAACATCGCGCGGCGGCCCGGGAGCAGCTCCTTCTGCGGCTTGTGGATGCCCTTGCCGAAGAAGACGAGCTGCAGCCGGCCGCTGCCGTCGGTGATGTTGACCTCCAGGCGCCGCCCCCTGCCCTGGTTGAAGGTGAGCACCCGGGCGTCGGCGACCTGCGCGAAGACGGTGACGTGTTCGTCCAGGGGCAGCTCGGCGAGCTGGGTGAGCTCGCCGCGCTCCGCGTATCTGCGCGGGTAGTGGTGCAGGAGGTCGCCGACCGTGTGCAGGTCGAGGTGCTCGGCCATCACCTTGGCGGTGGGGGCGCCGAGCGTGTTCTTGAGAGGTTCATCGAGCGCGGGCACGCGGTCCATTGCACACCATGGGTCCGACAGCGGGGGTATTTCGCCGCCGCTCCCCCGCTGTACGGGCGGCGCGAGCCCTGCCCGCTACTCGACGCCGATCAGCAGCGGCGCCGGCTGGCGGCCGCCGTCGTAGACCACGGTGTCGACCGCCAGGTGCCCGCCGCGTACGAACTCCTCGAGCCGGTCGGCGAGCGTGTCCGGCACACCGTCGCCCAGGACCAGCGTCACCAGTTCGCCGCCCGCGGAGAGCATCCGGTGCAGCACCGTTTCCGCGGTGGTGATCAGGTCCGCGCCGATCACCGCCACATCGCCGTCGATCAGGCCCAGTACGTCGCCGGCCTGGCAGATACCGGCCGATGTCCACGACTGCCGCTCGGCGACGGCCAGTTCGGCGTAGCGGGTGGCGCCGGCGGCCGCGGTCATCGCGACGACGTCCTCGTCGAAACGCCGCTCCGGCTCGTGCACGGCCAGCGCGGCGACGCCCTGGACGGCGGCCCTGGTGGGCACCAGGGCCACCCGTACGCCTTCCGCCCTGGCCTGTTCGGCCGCCGCGGCCGCCGTGTGGCGCAGTTCGGCGTCGTTGGGCAGCAGCACCACCTCACGGGCGTGCGCGCGCCGGATCGCTTCGACCAGTTCGCCGCTGGCGGGCGGTTCCCCTGGGCGGGCCAGCACGGTGGTCGCGCCCGCCTCCCGGCACAGGGCGGCCAGCCCCTCGCCGGGGACGACGGCGACCACCGCGCGCTGGACCTGTTCGGGCGCCGGGGTCCCGGTGGCGCCGAAGTGGCTGATGCGGATCCGGTACGGGCGTCCCGCGTCGACCCCGGCCTCCACGGCGGCCCCGGCGTCGTCCACATGGACATGGACGTTCCAGAGGCCGTCGCCGCCGACGACGACCAGTGAGTCGCCGATGCCGTCCAGCCGGGTACGCAGCCGGGCCACGGCGTCGTCACCGGCCTCCAGGAGGTAGATCACCTCGAAGGCGGGGCCGCCGTCGGCCGGGCAGTCGTCGGTGAAGTGCGGGGGCAGCACGGTGGGCACCCGCCGCCGCTCGGCGGCCGGGGTCTCGCCCGAGAACGCCCCGGCCAGCGCGGCGAGTACGTCCACCAGGCCCCGGCCGCCCGCGTCCACGACGCCCGCCCTGCCGAGTACGGCCAGCTGTCCGGGGGTCGCGTCCAGCGCCGTGCGCGCCCCTTCGTATGCCGCGCGGGCCACCGCTGTGCAGCGGGCGCGGGCACCGGCCGGGGGCGGGGTGTCCGTACCCGCGGCGGCCGCGGCCGCTTCGGCCGCGGCGGTGGCGACCGTCAGGACCGTGCCTTCCACGGGGTGCGCGACCGCCTGGTACGCCGAGTCCGCCGCCCGGCGGAGGGCAGCGCCGAGCAGTTCCGCGTGATCATCATCACCTGCCGGTGCGCCGAGCACCTCGGCCATGCCGCGCAGCAGTTGGGCCAGGATCGTGCCCGAGTTGCCGCGGGCCCCGATGAGCGCCCCGTGTGCCATCGCCCGTACCGCGTCGGCCAGCGCGGGCACCGATGCCGTCGGGCCGGATCCGTCGGCGGTTCCGGCGCCGGCCACGGTCCCGTGGGCGACGAAGACCGCTTCGACCGCCTGGGCGGCGGACTCCACGGTCAGATAGAGGTTGGTCCCGGTGTCCCCGTCGGCGACCGGATAGACGTTGATCGCGTCGATCTCCTCGCGGTCCCTGCCCAGCGCTTCCAGCGCCAGCGAGCACCAGGTGCGGACCACGACGGCATCCATGGCGTCGGGCGGCTGGGGCACCTGAACCTCCTTGAGCAGCGGGGTTGAACCGCAGGGTAGCCCTCGGCCGGGCAGCCGGACGGTGCACCCGGGCGGGGAGGGAGGCGGTGCCAACCATGGTAGTTTCGTTCCACCGGCGCAGTCGTTGTATGCTGCTTCGGTTGCCCGATGAGAATCGGGCCATTCCTCCGGTACCGCCACTTCAGTCAATGATTCCGGCGCGCCGGAATTCACTGTAAGTGCACCTGAAGTCTTTGGAGTGACCCGTGGCTGCCAACTGCGACGTCTGCGGCAAGGGGCCGGGCTTCGGCAACAACATTTCGCACTCGCACCGCCGTACTCCGCGTCGCTGGAATCCCAACATCCAGCGCGTGCGTGCAGTGGTCGGTCGGACGCCGAAGCGGCTCAACGTCTGCACCTCGTGCATCAAGGCCGGCAAGGTCTCGCGCTAATTTGTGGTTGCTCCCCGCCTGTGCGGGGATTGGCCCCGCCGACGTTTCGTCGTAGCGCAGCCCCTTGCGGTTGCCTTGAAAAGCCGGTCCACCTCGGTGGGCCGGCTTTTTCGCATTCCCGTACCGGTGGTACGCCGTGAGCACCCGTTGAGCCGCGCCGATGCCGGATGACATCGGCGCGGCCCGGCCGCTCACCCGCGGAACTGCCAGCCGTGGTCGACCGGTCCGATACCCGAACCCAGTGCGAATCCGGCCCTGATGGCGCCCGTGACGTACTCCTTGGCCGCCGCCACCGCTTCGGGCACGGCAAGGCCCCGCGCGAGCTGCGCCGCGATCGCCGACGCGAGGGTGCATCCGGTGCCGTGCGTATGGCGGTTGTCGAGCCGGGGCGCCCGCAGCCAGTGCTCCTCGCTGCCGTCGGTGAGCAGGTCCACCGCGTCACCCGCGAGATGGCCGCCCTTGATCAGCACCCATGTCGGACCATGGGCGAGCACGGCCGCGGCCGCCCGCGGCAGATCGGCCTCCTTCTCCACCTGTACCCCGGTGAGCTGGGCCACTTCGTCCAGGTTGGGGGTGGCGACGGTGGCCGTCGGCAGCAGCAGCTGCCGTACGCAGTCGAGCGCCGAAGCGGCGAGCAGCGGGTCGCCGTGCTTGGAGACCCCCACCGGGTCGACGACCACCGGGGCGTCCGTCGCGGCCAGCAGCCCGGCCACGGTCTCCACCAGCTCCGCCGACGACAGCATCCCGGTCTTCACCGCGTCGACGCCGATGTCGTCCACGACCGCGCGGTACTGGGCGCGTACGGCGTCGGCGGGCAGCTCCCACGCGCCCTGCACGCCCAGCGAGTTCTGTGCGGTGACCGCGGTGAGCACGCTCATGCCGTGCACCCCGAGGGCGAGCATCGTCTTCAGGTCGGCCTGGATGCCCGCGCCGCCGCCGGAGTCCGATCCGGCGACGGTGAGGACCAGCGGTGGTGCGTTCACGACGGGTCCTCCCCGAAGTGGTCCCAGCCGCCCTTGCTGGTCCACGGCGCCCCGTCGACCGTCACATGCGGCAGCGCCGAGGGGTTGACCACCTCGCCGATCACCTTCCAGCGTGCGGGCAGTTTCACCTCCGGCGGGAACGTCGCCACGATCGCGTGGTCCTCTCCCCCGGTGAGCACCCACTGGAGCGGGTCCACACCGACGGCCTGGCCGATGTCGCTCATCTGCGTGGGGATGTCGATGAGCCCGGCCCGCAGGTCGATCCGGACCTTGCTGGCCTCGGCGATGTGGCCGAGGTCGGCCACCAGGCCGTCGCTGACGTCGGTCATGGCGGTGGCGCCGAGTCCGGCGGCCGCGGGGCCCGCATGGTACGGGGGTTCGGGGCGCCGGTGCGCCTCGACGAAGGCGCGGGGCGAGCGGAACCCGCGGGAGAGCACCGCGAAGCCGGCGGCGGACCAGCCGAGCCATCCGGTGACGGCCACCACGTCGCCCGGCCTGGCGCCGGACCTGGTGACCGGTTCATGGTTGCGCAGATCACCGAGTGCGGTGATGGAGACGGTGATCGTCTCTCCTCGTACGACATCGCCTCCGACCACGGCGGCCCCCGCGACCTGGCACTCGTCGCGGATCCCGTCCATGAGTTCGGTGGGCCAGGTGACCGGGAGCTCGGCGGGCACGACGAGCCCCAGGAGTATCGCGGTGGGGACCGCTCCCATGGCCGCGATGTCCGCGAGGTTCTGCGCCGCGGCCTTGCGGCCCACGTCGTACGCGGTGGACCAGTCGCGCCGGAAGTGCCGTCCTTCCAGCAGGATGTCCGTGCTCGCCACGACCCGCCGGTCGGGAGCGGCCACGACCGCGGCGTCGTCGCCCGGCCCCAGCCGTACCGCCGGGGTCGTCGTGAGCCGGGAGGTGAGCTCTCTGATCAGCCCGAACTCCCCGAGCTCCCCCACAGTGCCCTTCATCGCCCGTCGCCTCTCCTCATGATCCGGACCTCGTGTCCGGGCTGTCCGCCGGCCTGTCTGCCAGGGGAGATGCCCCGTATACCCGGTACGCCCCGGTCGCCCAGCGCTCGCGGGCTCCCACTGCCGTGGGTACCGTCAATCAGGTACGTCAACTCTGTATCCCATACGCCTCGTACGCGTGTGACTGCCGGGTGCGCGGGTCTCCCCGCCGCCCGGAACGACGCGATACCGTGGCGTCCCTTTCTCTCCCCCACATGATCCTCGTGGCCGCCTTGGAGGTTCCGTGGTACAGGCGTACATCCTCATCCAGACCGAAGTGGGCAAGGCGACAGCGGTCGCCGGGCTCGTCGGGAAGCTCCCCGGGGTCATCCAGGCCGAGGACGTGACCGGTCCGTACGACGTGATCGTGCGCGCACAGGCCGACACCGTCGATGAACTCGGCCGCATGGTGGTCGCCAGAGTCCAGCAAGTGGACGGCATCACCCGCACCCTGACCTGCCCGGTCGTCCATCTGTAGCCCCCTCTACGCTGAGCCGGTGAAGACCGATCGCCGCCGGCTCCTGTCCCTTTCCGCCGCCGCCCTGCTGCTGGCGGCCGCGGGCTGTTCCTCGACGGACGGCACAGCGTCCGTCGGGGTTCCCGAGCCGCCCGCGGCACAGGTCACGCTCTGCCGGGCGCTCGACAAGGAGCTGCCGAAGACCGTCGCGGGGCTGACCCGCGGCGATCCGGAGCCGAAGTCCGAACTGACCGCCGCCTGGGGGGACGCGGCGATCGTACTGCGCTGCGGGGTGCCGCGGCCCGCCGAGATGGACGACGCCCAGGCGAAGGCCGTGGACGCGAACGGGGTCAACTGGCTGCTGGAGCAGCGGGACAGCGGACCCCGGTTCACGACCACGTACCGCAAGGCATACGTCGAGGTGACCCTGGGCCCGAAGTACGCCCATGACGTCACCCCGCTCTCGGACTTCGCGAGCGCCATCAGGAAGACGGATCCGTCCAGCCTCTGAGGGCCGGCCGGCGCACGGTCTCAGCGCAGTCCCGTCGAGCGGCTGAGCGCGGCCTGGACCAGCCGGTCCACCAGCTCCGGGTAGCCCACACCGCTCTCCTGCCACATGCGCGGGTACATCGAGATCGGTGTGAAGCCCGGCATGGTGTTGATCTCGTTGATGACGAACCCGCCGTCATCGGTGAGGAAGAAGTCGGCCCGCACCAGGCCCTCGCAGGACACCGCGTCGAACGCCTCGACGGCGAGCCGCTGCACCTCGGCGGTCTCCTCGGCGGTCAGTGGGGCGGGCACCATGCCCTGGGCCGACTCACCGGGGATGTACTTCGCCTCGAAGTCGTAGAAGTCGTGCGAGGTGACCGGCGGGATCTCGGCGGGCACGCTCGCCCGCGGCCCGTCATCGAACTCCAGCACCCCGCACTCGATCTCGCGGCCCCGCAGCAGCGCCTCGACGAGCACCTTGGGGTCGTGCCGCCTGGCCTCTTCGACGGCGTCGTCGAGACCGGCCAGTGAGTCGACCTTGGTGATGCCCATCGACGAACCGCCGCGTGCGGGCTTGATGAAGAGCGGCCAGCCGTGCTCACCCGCGAAGTCCACGATCTTCTTGCGGGCGGCCGCCGGGTCCTGGGTCCACTCGCGGGGACGGATCACCTCGTACGGGCCGACCGGCAGCCCGTAGGAGAGGAACACCCGCTTCATGTACTCCTTGTCCTGGCCGACGGCGGACGCGAGGACACCCGCGCCGACGTAGGGCACTCCGGAGAGTTCCAGCAGCCCCTGCAGGGTGCCGTCCTCGCCGTAGGGGCCGTGCAGCACCGGGAAGACCACGTCCACGTCGCCCAGCACCTTGGGCACCGAGCCCGGCTCGCTGTAGACGACTTCGCGGTTGCCGGGGTCGACGGAGAGCACCACGGCGCCGTCGGCACCCTCGGCGATCGCTTCCACGGACGGCATGGCGCGGTCGCTGATGGCCATCCGCTCGGGATCGTCGGCGGTCAGCGCCCAGCGGCCGTCCGTGGTGATGCCGATGGGCAGTACGTCGTACTTCGTCCGGTCGATGGCGCGCAGGACGGCACCCGCTGTGACCACCGAGATGGCGTGTTCGGAGCTGCGCCCGCCGAAGACAACCGCCACACGCGGCTTACGACGCTGCTGCTCAGGGCTCTGGGATGAGTTCTCGCTGCTCATATCGCGTTGAGGGTACCTGCTGGTACGTACCGAGTCAGCGTCGCTCGGCCTTGGCGCTGCGCGACATCAGTTCCTTCAGCGCGACGACCGGCGCCTTCCCCTTGTGGACGATGTCCACAACCGTTTCCGTGATGGGCATTTCGACACCGTGCCTGCGGGCCAGATCCGCCACCGACTCACAGGACTTGACGCCTTCGGCCGTCTGGCTGGTGGCCGCGATGGTCTCCTGGAGCGTCATGCCGCGGCCGAGGTTGGTGCCGAAGGTGTGGTTGCGGGAGAGCGGCGACGAACAGGTGGCCACCAGGTCGCCCAGCCCGGCGAGTCCGGAGAAGGTCAGCGGATCCGCGCCCATCGCCAGGCCCAGACGGGTGGTCTCGGCGAGTCCCCGGGTGATCAGCGAGCCCTTGGCGTTGTCCCCGAGTCCCATGCCGTCGGCGATCCCGACGGCGAGGCCGATCACGTTCTTGACGGCGCCGCCCAGTTCGCAGCCGACGACGTCGGTGTTGGTGTAGGGACGGAAGTACGCGGTGTGGCAGGCGGTCTGGAGCCGCTGGGCCACCGCTTCGTCCTGGCAGGCGACGACGGCGGCCGCGGGCATCCGGCCGGCGATCTCCTTGGCCAGGTTGGGTCCCGTGAGTACGGCGACGCGCTCGGCGGGGACCTTGCCGACCTCCTCGATGACCTCGCTCATCCGCTTGGCCGTGCCGAGTTCGACGCCCTTCATCAGGGAGACGAGGACGGTGCCGGGGTGCAGCAGCCCGGTCCAGTCCGCCAGGTTGGCGCGCAGCGTCTGCGACGGCACGGCGAGCACCGTGAACTCGGCGTCGCGGGCGGCCTCCGCCGCGTCGGCGGTGGCCCGTACCGAGGCGGGGAGTTCGATCCCCGGCAGATAGTCGGGGTTGGTGCGGGTGGTGTTGATGGTCTCGGCGAGAGCGGCGCGGCGGCCCCAGAGGGCCACCTCGCACCCCGCGTCGGCGAGGACCATGGCGAAGGCCGTGCCCCAGGATCCGTTGCCGAAGACGGCTGCTCGCGTCACTTGGTGCCCTCTCCTGCGGCCTTGCGGCGCTCTGCGGCGCGTGCCTTGCGGTGGTCGTACGGTTCGGCGGGGGCCTGCTCGCCGCGCAGCTCCTCCAACAGGGCGGTGACGGCGGCCATGATGGCCTCGGTCGCCTCCCTGAGCACCTCGGGCGTCGGCTCCCTGCCGTAGAACCGCGCCAGGTCGACCGGCGGCCCGGCCTTGACCTGAAGGGTCTTGCGCGGGAAGAAGCGGATCTTCTTCGCGCTCGCGTACGGCGGCATGGCGAGGTTCGCACCCCACTGGGCCACCGGGATGACGGGCGCCTTGGTGAGCAGCGCCGCCCGTGCGACCCCGCTCTTGGCGGTCATCGGCCACTGGCCGGGGTCGCGGGTGAGGGTGCCTTCGGGGTAGAAGGCGACGCACTGCCCCTTCTCCACGGCGGTCACGGCGGCCCGGAAGGCGCCGAAGGCGTTGGAGGACTCCCGGTAGACGGGGATCTGTCCGGTGCCGCGCAGCAGTATCCCGACGACGGGCACATCGAAGAGCGCCGCCTTGGCCAGGAACCGGGGAACCTTGCCCGTGTTGTACTGGAAGTGTCCGTAGGAGAACATGTCGAGATATGAGTTGTGATTGACGGCGGTGATAAATCCACCGTCATCCGGAATGTGCTCCATTCCGCTCCAGTCCCGCTTGAACAGAACCAGCAGCGGCGGTTTAGCAATGACCGCCGCCAGGCGGTACCAGAAGCCGATTCTGCGGCCGGACACTCGGACACCTTCCTCTTGACCCTCAACGCTGCCTGGCTGCCGAACGTCATCTGTCGCCCCAGGCCCCTACTCTGTCGAGAACACCGTACGCCCGGCCCGGCCCGCCCGGTATCGCGGGCTCGGGCGACAATGAGGCCGATGCCGAACACCGAGCGGATCCCCAACTGGTCCCTGGTCGTACCTCTGAAGCCGCTGGCCCTGGCGAAGAGCCGACTCTCGCCGACGGCCTCCGACGCGGTGCGTCCCGGGCTCGCACTGGCCTTCGCGCAGGACACCGTGGCGGCGGCGCTTGCCTGTTCCGCCGTGCGGGATGTGGCCGTCGTGACCAACGACGCACTGGCCGCGGCCGAACTGGCCGCGCTGGGTGCCCGGATTGTGCCGGATACGGCGGCGTCCGGCCTGAACCCCGCGCTGGCGCACGGGGCGCGCTCGGTCCGCGCGCTGCGGCCCGGGGCCGCCGTGGCCGCGCTGAACGCCGATCTGCCCGCCCTGCGCCCGGCGGAATTGCGACGGGTGCTCGACCGGGCGGCCGAATTCCCCCGCGCATTTCTGACGGACGCCGCCGGAATCGGTACGACTTTGCTGACCGCGCGTGGCGGTACGGAATTGAGCCCGGCATTCGGCGGGCTGTCACGGGCACGGCATTCCGCGTCGGGGGCGGTGGAAATACTGCTCGGGGACGTGCTTTCGGTCCGCCAGGACGTGGACACCGGAGACGACCTGCTGGCCGCAGCGGCCCTGGGTCTCGGCCCCCACACGGCCCGCAGATACCCGGCCGTGGCCGGGGAGCAGAGCCCGTCCTGAGGCGGCACGGGACGCCGTAAGCTGCGCACATGCAGGCGACCGCGTACACGTACGACCCCGAGACCCGCAGCGGCAGTGTGCTGCTCGACGACGGCACCCCGGTGGATTTCGACGCCGCGGCCTTCGACGCGGGGGGCCTGCGGCTGCTGCGGGCCGGGCAGCGCGTACGGATCGAGACGGCGGAAGGCGACGGGGGCGACGGGGACGGAGCCCCGCGCATCACGCTGGTGACCCTCCAGACGTTCTGACGTCCTGGCGTCCTCGCGTCCTGACGTCCTGACGTCCGGTGCGCGGCGCCGTACGGCCGGCGGTCGCATCCCGGACGGACCCGGAAACGCACCGCGGGCCGGACTCCCCGGGGGGAGTCCGGCCCGACGCGTGGGTGGCCCTGCCGCTTACTTCTTCCTGGCGGTGGCCTTCTTGGCGGTGGTCTTGCGCGCCGTGGTCTTCTTGGCGGGAGCCTTCTTCGCCACGGCCTTCTTCGCCGGCGCCGTCTTCTTCGCGGTCGCCTTCTTGGCGGTGGTGGCCTTCTTCGCCGGGGTCGCCTTCTTCGCGGCCGTCTTCTTGGCGGTTGCGGCCTTCTTCGCAGGCGCCGCCTTCTTCGCGGTCGCCTTCTTGGCAGCGGTCTTCGCCGTCGTGGTCTTCTTCGCGGCCGTCTTCTTGGCGGCGGTGGCCTTCTTGGCCGCGGCCTTCTTGACGGTCGTACGCGTGGAAGAACCGCCCGAGAGGCTGCCCTTGGGGGCCTTCTTCACGGCCACGTCGTTCTTCGGGAGCTTCTTCGAGCCGCTGACGAGGTCCTTGAAGCCCTGGCCCGCGCGGAAACGCGGCACCGAGGTCTTCTTGACCCGCACGCGCTCACCCGTCTGCGGGTTGCGGGCGTACCGGGCCGGCCTGTCGACCTTCTCGAACGAGCCGAAGCCGGTGACCGAGACCCGGTCACCGCCGACAACTGCGCGGACGATCGCGTCCAGTACGGCATCGACGGCGTCTGCGGCCTGCTGGCGGCCACCGACCTTGTCGGCAATGGCCTCTACGAGCTGCGCCTTGTTCACGTCTTCCCCTTCGGAGACATTGCCCGAACGAAACTGTTCAGGCTTTTTCGCACGTTAGGCAGATATATACCGCAAATCAAACACGAAACGGTCTAATCACCCTTGTGCCGCAACGAACTCAACCGTCACGGAGATCCACCAAGGGAGTTGCCATCGGGGAATCGACCCTCGTCGAGGTCCTTCATCAGCCGATCCAGCCGCGTTGCTGCATCGGTGAGATCGTGCTTCGCCGCGGCCGTGATGACCAACAGCTTCCGGGACAGCGCCATCCTTACGCCCTCCGGGACTTGCAGTTCACGCACCCTTGCGTGCGCTTCTTTCAATTGTTCGGCGACTTCCGCGTAAAGCTTGAGTTGGTTGTCGCGTTCCATGCGCCGATTGTGCCATCTGGGGCGAGTTGTCGCCCGGCGGGGGCTCAACAAGCGACTGCGCCCCCTGCCGGGCGGCAGGGGGCGCAGACCTGAAAACGTGCTGCTCAGACCTCAATTGTGCGTGGCTTGAAGGCCGGTCGGGCCGCCTCGTAAGCCGTGATGTCCGCTTCGTTCTGAAGGGTGAGGCTGATGTCGTCCAGGCCGTTCATCAGCCGCCAGCGGGCGTTCTCGTCCAGCTCGAAGTCGGCGGTGATGCCCTCCGCGAGGACCTGCCGGCCCTCCAGGTCCACGGTGACTTCGGCGGTCGGGTCGGCCTCCGTCAGCGCCCAGATGGCATCCACGACCTTCTGGTCGAGAACCACGGTCAGCAGACCGTTCTTCAGCGAGTTCCCGCGGAAGATGTCGGCGAACCGGGACGAGATGACGGTCTTGAAGCCGAAGTTCTGCAGGGCCCACACCGCGTGCTCACGCGAGGAGCCCGTACCGAAGTCGGGGCCCGCGACCAGCACCGAGGCGCCCGCGCGCTCCGGACGGTTGAGGACGAACTCGGGGTCCTTGCGCCACGCCTCGAAGAGCCCGTCCTCGAAACCGTCGCGGCTGACCTTCTTCAGCCAGTGCGCCGGGATGATCTGGTCGGTGTCGACGTTGCCGCGGCGCAGCGGGACGACCCGGCCGGTGTGCTTGGTGAAAGCTTCCATGGGACTCATGCCTCCACGAGAGTCGGGGCGTCGGACAGGTCGGCGGGCGAGGCCAGATGCCCCAGCACCGCGGTGGCGGCGGCCACCTGCGGGGAGACCAGGTGGGTACGGCCGCCCTTGCCCTGCCTGCCCTCGAAGTTGCGGTTGGAGGTGGAGGCGCAGCGCTCACCGGGCGTGAGCTGGTCGGGGTTCATGCCCAGGCACATCGAGCAGCCCGCGTGCCGCCATTCGGCGCCCGCGGCCGTGAAGACCTTGTCCAGGCCCTCTTCGACCGCCTGCAGCGCGACCCGTACCGAGCCGGGGACGACCAGCATCCGCACACCGTCGGCGACGCTGCGGCCCTTCAGCAGGGCGGCCGCGCTGCGCAGGTCCTCGATGCGGCCGTTGGTGCAGGAACCCACGAAGACCGTGTCGACCCTGATGTCGCGCAGCGGCTGTCCGGCGGTCAACCCCATGTATTCCAGGGCCTTTTCGGCGGCGAGGCGCTCCGACGCGTCTTCGTACGAAGCCGGGTCGGGGACGCTCGCGGAAAGCGGTGCGCCCTGGCCGGGGTTGGTGCCCCAGGTGACGAACGGGGCCAGCTCGGCGCCGTCGATGAACACCTCGGCGTCGAACACCGCGTCGTCGTCGGTGCGCAGGGTCTTCCAGTACTCGACCGCCGCGTCCCACTCCGCACCCTGCGGGGCGTGGTCACGGCCCTTGAGGTAGTCGAAGGTGGTCTGGTCGGGGGCGATCATGCCGGCCCGCGCGCCCGCCTCGATCGACATGTTGCAGATGGTCATCCGGGCCTCCATCGAGAGCTTCTCGATGGCGGAGCCGCGGTACTCCAGGATGTAGCCCTGTCCGCCGCCGGTGCCGATCCGGGCGATGATCGCCAGGATCAGGTCCTTGGCCGTGACCGAGTCGGGCAGTTCGCCCTCCACCGTGATGGCCATGGTCATGGGCCGGGCCATCGGCAGCGTCTGGGTGGCCAGCACATGCTCGACCTGCGAGGTGCCGATGCCGAACGCCAGCGCGCCGAACGCGCCGTGGGTGGAGGTGTGGCTGTCACCGCAGACCACGGTGGTGCCCGGCTGGGTCAGGCCCAGCTGCGGTCCCACGACATGGACGACACCCTGCTCGACGTCGCCCAGCGGGTGCAGCCGTACGCCGAAGTCCGCGCAGTTCTTGCGCAGCGTCTCCAGCTGGACGCGGGAGACCGGGTCCGCGATCGGCTTGTCGATGTCGAGGGTCGGGGTGTTGTGGTCCTCGGTGGCGATGGTGAGGTCGAGGCGCCGCACCGGCCGGCCGTTCTGCCGCAGGCCGTCGAAAGCCTGCGGGCTCGTCACCTCGTGCAGCAGGTGCAGATCGATGAAGAGAAGGTCGGGCTCGCCTTCGGCGCGCCTGACGACATGGTCGTCCCAGACCTTCTCCGCGAGTGTCCTACCCATCGCTTTCCCTCCGGCCGGCGTCTTCGCCGGCCCAACTAGAGATCGGGCGTCCCCGTCCGGACCCCCGTACCGGGCGGGCGACTGCGAGCCGTTGTACGGCCGCCCCTACAGGTTGGCAAGTTCCCTGGAAAATTGAACTTGCGTTTCACAGAGTGAGACGCGAGTATCGTTGCATGGACAACTCTAGCGGCGTCGGCGTTCTCGACAAGGCAGCTCTGGTATTGAGTGCTCTGGAGTCCGGCCCGGCCACCCTCGCCGGGCTGGTCGCGGCGACCGGGCTCGCACGACCCACGGCACACCGCCTTGCCGTGGCACTGGAACACCACCGGCTGGTGGCGAGGGACATGCAGGGCCGGTTCATTCTCGGCCCCCGGCTCTCCGAGCTGGCCGCGGCGGCGGGCGAGGACCGCCTGCTCGCCACGGCAGGACCGGTACTGACACATCTGCGCGATGTGACCGGCGAGAGCGCCCAGCTCTACCGCCGGCAGGGCGACATGCGGATCTGTGTGGCGGCGGCCGAGCGGCTCTCCGGGCTGCGGGACACCGTCCCGGTCGGCTCCACGCTCACCATGAAGGCCGGTTCTTCGGCGCAGATCCTGATGGGCTGGGAGGAGCCGGAGCGGCTCCACCGCGGGCTCCAGGGCGCCCGGTTCACCGCGACGGCGCTCTCCGGCGTACGGCGCAGGGGCTGGGCCCAGTCGATCGGCGAGCGCGAGCCGGGCGTGGCATCGGTCTCCGCCCCGGTGCGCGGACCCTCGAACCGGGTGGTCGCGGCCGTCTCGGTGTCGGGCCCGATCGAACGGCTCACCCGCCACCCGGGCCGGATGCACGCCCAGGCGGTCATCGACGCCGCGGGACGCCTCTCCGAGGCCCTGCGCCGCACCAGCTGACACCGCTCGGCGCAGACCCCCGAAGCACAGCCCCTCGCAGTACAGACCTTCCAGGCACCGCCCCTCAAGGGACAGACCCTTCAAGGGACAGCCTCCGTCACAGCCCCGCAGTCACTCCGGACAACAGGCCGCCCCAGCGTCGTGGCGGCCCTGGCCCGGCCCGTTCAGCCCGCCTCGGGCCCTGAACGCGCGCCGGAGCGATGGGCGAGACGGTCGGCCGCCGAGCGGCCCCGCCCCTGGATCGGGAGCACCCCCGTGGCCGCCGCCAGCCCGTGGGCCGGCATATCGGCGTAGATGGATTCGTACGAGCCTTCCGGCACGATGTACGTCTCGTGCCACAGCCCCACGTGCTGCCGGGACTTCCGCTCCTTGCGGTTGATCATGGCCCAGGCCGTGCGGTGGAACATGTCGGGAGCGGCCGCGTACGCGTACAGCTTCTCCTTCGACTCCCAGTACTGGACGACGTAGTACGTCCGCGGGGAGCCGGTCAGCAGGGTGTAGCCGAGCAGTCCCCGGCTCTTGTCCCGGCCCAACTCCCTGAGCATGCGCGGCATCGCCATGAGGACCGGCAGCCAGTGGTGCACTCCCCAGAAGTGGTTGATGCGCATCCCGATCAGCAGGACGACCACATCGCCTTCGGCGGCCGCGGTCATCCGGCCCGGAATCGGCTTCGCGAACATACGGTTCCCCCTTCGCCGTACAGGACGGTGATGTTGGATAGCAGCACTATCCAGTGATGGGATAGTGGCACCGCCGCGGGGGCGGCGCAAGGGAAGGCACCGGAATGCGACTGTCGGAACTGAGTGAGCGGAGCGGGGTACCGACCGCGACGATCAAGTACTACCTGCGGGAGCAGCTTCTGCCGTCCGGCAACAGGATCAGCGCGACCCAGTCCGACTACGACGAGAGCCATCTGCGCCGGCTGCGGCTGGTGCGGGCGCTGATCCAGGTCGGCCGGCTCCCGGTGGCGACGGCGCGGGAGGTGCTGGGGCATGTCGACGACGCGTCGCTGGGCCGCACGATCCGACTGGGCGCGGCGCTCTGGTCGCTGCCGCACGGGCCCGAACCGGACGACGGGGCACCGGAGACGGCCGCCGCGCGCACCGAGGTCGACCGGCTGCTCGACGAGCTGGGCTGGGCGAGCGTACGGGAGATCGGCGAGCTCTCCCCGGTGCACCGTTCGCTGGTCGCGTCGGTGGCCACGCTGCTGCGGCTCGGCTATCCGTGCGACACCGGATATCTGGTGCAGCAGGCCCGGCTGATGCACCAAGTGGCCCGGCAGGACCTGGACATGATGGAGACATACCCCTCGGAGAAGGAGCAGGTGGAGGCGGCCGTGGTGGCCACCGTCCTCCATGAGCCGCTGCTGGCGTCGCTGCACAGGCTGGCGCAGGAGGAGGAGTCGGCGCGGCGCTACGGGCTGTGAGACGGCGGGAGTTGGCCAGGACCTGCCGGGCCGCGCAAAAGGCAAAAGGCCCCTCACCGGACGGGCCATGCAAAAAGGCCCTTCACCGGAGTGAAGGACCTTCCCTGTCTTGTACCCCCGACCGGATTCGAACCGGCGCTACTGCCGTGAGAGGGCAGCGTGCTAGGCCGCTACACAACGGGGGCTTGTACAACAGGTGTTGCGCTGGGCTACCAGGACTCGAACCTAGAATGACGGTACCAGAAACCGTTGTGTTGCCAATTACACCATAGCCCATGGTGGAGTACCCCCGACCGGATTCGAACCGGCGCTACTGCCGTGAGAGGGCAGCGTGCTAGGCCGCTACACAACGGGGGCCCTAGCGATCCTGCATCAAGCTGACCGGGTGCGACCCTGGTCAACTCACGGGAAGGATCTGTACCCCCGACCGGATTCGAACCGGCGCTACTGCCGTGAGAGGGCAGCGTGCTAGGCCGCTACACAACGGGGGCTTGTACTGCGACATGTACTGCAAGATGGGTTACTGCTTGATCCTGCGCTGGGCTACCAGGACTCGAACCTAGAATGACGGTACCAGAAACCGTTGTGTTGCCAATTACACCATAGCCCAATGAAACGCAACCCCTTGTAGAGGTTTTGTTCCGCTCGCGCTGTCCGCTCCGGCCTTCCGGCCCGCTCGGGCGGCGCAAGAAGAACATTACCCGAAGGTGGACGGCGCTCCAAAACGGGTATCGCCCCGCAGCAGCCCGGGAAGCCGGTCCAGCGTGGTGATCCGTTCCAGCTCGGGCCGTCCGCCGCGGTCCGCCCGGTCCAGCCAGACCGCCCGCAGTCCCGCCGCCAGCGCCCCCGCCGCGTCGATGTCCGGATGATCTCCCACGTACAGGACCTCCGGCGGATCCAGCCGCAGGGCGTCACAGGCGGCGTGGAAGGCGCCGGGCGCGGGCTTGGCCACCCCGAGGTCGGCCGCGCAGACCAGCACCTCGAACCGGTCGCGTACGCCCAGGGTGCGCAGCTTGCGGTCCTGGTTGTGGGCGGCCGAGTTCGAGAGGAGGCCGTGCCGGTAGTCGGCCGCGAGGGCGTCGAGCACCGGCACCGCGTCCGGGAAGAGCGACCAGGCGGCCTCGTAGTGCGCCAGGTGCCGGGCGAACCAGGCGTCGGCCTCCTGGTCGCTCAGGTCCGTGCCTGTGAAGGATCTGACCCGTTCACGGCGCTGGCCCTCCCAGTCCGTCTCCCCCGCCGCGAACCTCGCCCAGTGCAGGTCGGTGATCTCCCGCCAGCGCACGAGGGCCTGCTCGACGGAGGTGTATCCGTCGGGCAGGCCCTCGGTCTTCAGGTGCTCTCGCAGCCCCGTGCGGTCCGCGTGGGTGTAGTCGAAGATCGTGTCGTCGATGTCCCAGAGGACCGCACGGATGGGCATGTATTCAGTTTAGGCAGCCTGCGGTTCAGGCGGCCAGCTTCGCCAGTGCGGCGTCGATCCGCTCCAGGGAGCGGTCCCGGCCCAGGATCTGCAGGGACTCGAAGAGCGGCAGGCCGACCGTACGGCCGGTGACCGCGACGCGGACCGGGGCCTGCGCCTTGCCGAGCTTCAGGCCGTGCTCCTCGCCCGCCGCCAGGACGGCCGCCTTGAGCGCCTCGGGGCTGGTCCAGTCCGCCTCGGCGAGCCGGGCGCGGGCCGTGGTGAGCAGGGCCACCGGGTCGCCCTTCATCGCCTTCGCCCAGGACGCCTCGTCGTCGACCGGCCGGTCCAGGAAGAGGAAGTCGACGTTGGCCGTGATGTCCGAGAGGACCGTGAGGCGGGTCTGCGCGTACGGGGCGATGGCCTCCCACGCCGCCTGGTCGAAGTTCTCCTGCGGCCAGTTGGCGTGCGGGGCGCGCAGCCAGGGGGCGCATGCCTCCGTGAAGCTCCGTACGTCAAGCAGGCGGATGTGGTCGGCGTTGATCGCCTCGGCCTTCTTGAGGTCGAAGCGGGCCGGGTTGCTGTTCACGTCCGCGATGTCGAACTTCTCGACCAGTTCGCCGATCGAGAAGACGTCCTGGTCGGCCGAGAACGACCAGCCCAGCAGGGACAGGTAGTTGAGCAGCCCCTCGGGGAGGAAGCCCCGCTCGCGGTAGAGGTTGAGGGACGCCTCGGGGTCACGCTTGGAGAGCTTCTTGTTGCCCTCGCCCATCACGTACGGGAGGTGCCCGAAGAGCGGGATCTCCTTGGCGGCGCCGATGTCGATCAGCGCCTTGTAGAGGGCGATCTGGCGCGGGGTGGAGGAGAGCAGGTCCTCGCCGCGCAGGACGTGCGTGATCTCCATCAGCGCGTCGTCGACCGGGTTGACGAGGGTGTACAGCGGTGCGCCGTTGGCCCGGACGATGCCGTAGTCGGGCACGTTCTCCGGAGTGAAGGTCAGCTCGCCGCGGACCAGGTCGTCGAAGGTGATCGTCTCGTCGGGCATCCGGAAGCGGACGATGGAGGTCCGCCCCTCGGCCCGGTACTCCTCGATCTGCGCGGCGCTGAGGTCGCGGCAGTGGCCGTCGTATCCGGAGGGGCGGCCGGCCTTGCGGGCGGCGTCGCGGCGCTCGTCGAGCTCGGCGGTGGTGCAGTAGCAGTCGTAGGCGTGGCCGGCGGCCTGGAGCCTCTTCACGATGTCCGCGTAGATGTCCATGCGCTGCGACTGGCGGTACGGCGCGTGCGGGCCGCCCTTCTCGTCGGGCCCTTCGTCCCAGTCGAGGCCGAGCCAGTTCAGCGAGTCGAGCAGCTGGTTGTACGACTCCTCGGAGTCCCGCGCCGCGTCGGTGTCCTCGATACGGAAGATCACGGAGCCGCCGGTGTGCCGGGCGAAGGCCCAGTTGAACAGGGCGGTTCGGACCAGTCCCACATGGGGGTTGCCGGTCGGGGACGGACAGAAACGGACGCGGGGTTTCGCGTTAGCCACGCTTGATCACCTTGTTGGTGAGAGTGCCGATGCCTTCGATGGAGACGGCGACCTCGTCGCCGACGTTGAGCGGTCCGACGCCGGCCGGGGTGCCGGTCAGGATGACGTCCCCGGGGAGCAGCGTCATGGCGTCGGAGATGTTGACGATCAGATCCGCGATGGAGTGGATCATCTCGCTGGTGCGGCCGAGCTGGCGCTGGTCGCCGTTGACCGTGGCCTGGATGGTCAGGTCGGACGGGTCGAGGTCGGTCTCCACCCAGGGGCCGAGCGGGCAGGAGGTGTCGAAGCCCTTTGCCCTGGCCCACTGCTTCTCGCGCTTCTGGACATCGCGTGCGCTGACGTCGTTGGCGCAGGTGTAGCCGAAGATGACGTCCTTGACGCGGTCGTGCGGGACCTCGCGGCACATCCTGCCGATCACCACGGCCAGTTCGGCCTCGTGGTGCACTTCGCTGGAGAAGGAGGGGTACTCGATGGCGTCGCCGGGGCCGATCACCGATGTGGTGGGCTTGAGGAAGGCGAACGGCACGTCCGGGACCTCGTTGCCCAGCTCTGCCGCGTGTTCCGCGTAGTTGCGGCCGAAGGCCACGACCTTGTTGGGGAGCACCGGGGGCAGCAGCCTGACCTTGCTCAGCGGGACCTTGACACCGGAGAGCTCGAAGTCCGAGTACGGAATGCCCTTGATGATGTCGAGGACGAGGTCGCCCGAGAGATCGGAGCCCTCGCCCTCGACCACGCCGAAGGCGACATTGCCGTCGATGGAGAATCTGGCGATGCGCACGAGTGCTGTCGCCCCTCACTTACTGGCTGGAGTTCTGACGCTCCAGGCTAACGCGGGTGGCGAGGGGCCGCGGTGCCATTACCCCGCGTCACTCGGCGGCGGTGACCTGCGGCCCCTCGGGCGCCTCCATGAGGATGGTGCGGCGCGGGTTGGCCGTCACGGCGGGCAGGGTCACGGTGTGCTCCGGCCGCTCGGGGTGCTGCAGCTGCCCGGCGTCCGTGAGGTGGGCGAGCGTGGTGCGGCGCGGGTTGGCGGTGTTGCGGAACAACGTCGTCGTCTTCATCTGTTCGTGAGGCCCTGTCGGTCGGGCGGCGCCGGGGCGCCGGTTGTCGGATTCGCCATCCCTGTAAAGCGTCAGGCTAAACATCTGATTCCCCGCCGAAGCGTGACCCGGGCAACGATCTAGGTGTGAGTTTGCTCACGAGTTGCACGATATTTAGGGCATTACGGTCAGCCAACACCCCTTCAGCAAGCGGACATTACACATTGGAACCCCTCATTCCGCCCCTGATCATCGCGACTGGGACACCCCTGTCCCGTAAGCAGTACGTAAACAAAAGTCCGATTCATCCGGGAACAATTTCTACGCCAGGTGATGCGCCGCTCACGCCGTGTCAATAAGGTCACATCCCAGGACACGGGCCTTGTTGGAGATCCGTCGCTGTGCTGGAATTCCACGCACTGCCGCGCAGTCTTTGTGAAAACACAGGCAGGCCGGCGCACGAAGGGCGCGACGCAGCGCCGAGTGGCGGCGGTAAAGGGGGAGAACACGCCGGTCACTGACGACCACCATGGGGCGCGCCGCGCCCCACGACTCGACACCGTTCCGCCGCCTGTGCGGGGGAACGCCTGGTCCAGAGGTTGCGACGCTAGTGCAGGGACGTTTCAAGAGGGATGGCACGGGGTCTCCCCAGGCCCGCCAGGGTCGAGGGGAAGCCGCGGCTGAACAGGAGCCTCGCGGCGGTTCCGACCGCGGCTCCTCGGCCCAGCACGCCCAGACCCCCCCGACCGCCCAGAACCACCGCCCGGGTCCGGCAGGAGGCGGCGAGTCCGCGGCCGCCCCCGCGGCTGCTCCGAAGCCCAAGGGCCAGGGCAGCACGGGCTCACGCATGGCTCTGCGCAACTGGCGCATCAGTACCAGGCTCGTCTCCCTGCTGGCCCTGCCCGTGGTCGCCGCGACCACCCTGGGCGGGCTGCGCATCAACGACTCCATGGACAAGATGCAGCAGCTGGACCACATGCAGCTGCTCACCCAGATGACCAAGCAGGCGACCGAGCTGGCGGCCGCGCTCCAGGAGGAGCGCGACAAGTCCGCGGGTCCGTTGTCGCACGGTGCGAAGGCCAGCGACTTCAACGTCGAGGAGCCCCGCAAGAAGACCGACCTGGCCGACCAGGCGTTCCTCAAGGGCACCGCGGACTTCGACAACGCGAAGCGCGACGACTCGATCGAGTCGATCCGCGGCAGCCTCCGGGGCATCGCCACCAAGCTGACCCGTCTCAAGGCCATCCGCGCCGACGCCTACCAGGGCAGCGCCACCACCTCGCAGACGGTCACCGAGTACAGCGAGCTGATCGACTCGCTGCTCGGCCTCTCGCAGGACATGGCCCAGGCGACCGCCAACCCCGAGATGATCAAGCGGACCCGCGCCCTGGCGGCCTTCTCGTCCGCCAAGGAGTACGCGTCGATCCAGCGGGCCGTCATCGCCGCCGCGCTGCCGACGAGCAACAAGGGCCACGGCGACCTGAAGGAGAGCGACCGGCTCTTCGCCAAGTCCGCCATGCAGAGCGAGGAGGACGAGCTCAAGTCCTTCAAGCTGGTCTACGCGGGCAACGCTGCGGCCCTCACCGCCCCGCTGGACACCGGCAACCCGGAGATCACCGCCGCCAACCTGTACGCGAAGCACGTCCTGGAGAACCAGGGCGGTCTGGACAGCCAGACCCCGCGTTCGTACAAGGACTGGTACGACTCGGACAGCAACCGCATCACGGCCATGAAGACCATCGAGGCCACGCTGCTGGGCGAGATGGAGCAGAAGGCCCGCGAGCTGCGCAACGACGCCGAGCGCGAGGCGATCATCAACGCCGCGCTCATCGTGCTCGTCCTGGGTGTCTCGCTGGTCGGCGCCTATGTCGTGGCCCGGTCCATGATCCGCTCGCTGCGGCGGCTCCAGGACACCGCGACCAAGGTCGCGAGTGAGCGCCTCCCCGAGCTGGTCAAGCAGCTCTCCGAGACCGACCCGCAGGACGTCGACACCTCCGTGGAGTCCGTCGGTGTGCACAGCCGGGACGAGATCGGAAAGGTCGCCACGGCCTTCGACGACGTGCACCGCGAGGCCGTCCGGCTCGCCTCCGAGCAGGCCATGCTGCGGGGCAACGTCAACGCGATGTTCACCAACCTCTCGCGCCGCAGCCAGGGCCTCATCCAGCGCCAGCTCTCGCTCATCTCCGAACTGGAGTCCCGCGAGGCCGACCCGGACCAGCTGTCCTCGCTCTTCAAGCTCGACCACCTCGCGACCCGTATGCGCCGTAACGGTGAGAACCTGCTGGTCCTCGCCGGTGAGGAGCCCGGCCGCCGGTGGACCCGCCCCGTGCCGCTGGTCGACGTGCTCCGCGCCGCCGCGTCAGAGGTGGAGCAGTACGAACGCATCGAGCTGGCGGCGGTCCCCGCGACCGAGGTCGCCGGCCGCGTCGTCAACGACCTCGTCCACCTGCTCGCCGAGCTGCTCGAGAACGCCACGTCGTTCTCGTCGCCGCAGACCAAGGTCCGGGTGACCGGTCACGCGCTGCCCGACGGGCGGGTGCTCGTCGAGATCCACGACACCGGTATCGGCCTCTCCCCCGAGGACCTCGCCGCGATCAACGAGCGGCTCGCTTCGCCGCCCACCGTGGATGTCTCCGTCTCCCGCCGCATGGGCCTGTTCGTGGTCGGCCGGCTCTCGCTGCGCCACGGTATCCGTATCCAGCTCCGCCCCTCCGACTCCGGTGGTACGACCGCGCTGGTCATGCTGCCCGTCGACGTCGCCCAGGGCGGCAAGAAGGCTCCGGCCAAGCCGGGGATGCCCGGTGGCCAGCAGCAGCCGCAGCAGCAGCTGGGCCAGTCGCCGCAGGGGCAGTCCCAGTTGGGGCAGTCGCCGCAGGGACAGTCGCAGCTCGGCCAGTCGCCGCAGGGCGCGGGTGCCCCGGGCCGTGCGGGTGCCGGTGCCGGCGCCCCGCGCGGTCAGGTGTCGGGTACGGGTCCGCGCGCCGCGCTGCCCGCCCGCGACGGTGACCGTTCGATCCAGCCCGGCGGCCCGCAGCAGCAGGGTCTGCCGCAGGGCGGCCCCGCCCCCGCCTCATCGGTGAACGCCTTCGGCGCCGGGGCGCCCATGCCCCGCAGGGCCGCCCAGGGCGGTCGTGGCGGCCCCGGCGAGGGTCCCGGACGCGGCGGCAACGGTCCGCAGCGCCCGCAGCAGCCCGGGGACAGCATGTTCCAGCCCCCGGCCGGACGTCAGCAGCAGCTGCCGCCGACCGGTGGCCCGCGCGCCGAGCTGCCCGGCGGCAACCCCGTGCCGCAGCGTCCGCAGCAGCCGGAGAGCCCCCAGCAGCCGCAGGCTCCGCAGCGCCCGCAGACCACCAGCTGGGGCAATGAACTGCCCCGGCGGGCCGTCCCGGCGGCCCAGGACATGCCGCGCGGCCACGAGGAGCCGGACACCGGCGCCTTCGGGCCCGGCACTGACGGGGCGGGTTCGGACTTCTCGGGCCTCTCCGGCCCGGGCGGCACCGGCACCAGCGGACCGGCTACGGGCGGCTCAGGTGCCCAGTACCGCCCGCCGCTGCGCCCGCTGCGTCAGTCCGGCGAGCGCTCCCCCGCTGACGACCGGTTCGGCGGCGGCCTGTTCGGCGGTGAGCGGCCGGGCAACGACCGCCAGGCCGACGACCGGCCCTCCGCCGAGCGCCAGGGCCCCGGCTCCACCGCCGAGTTCCAGCGCCCGGACTTCAACGGCCCGCCGCCCGGCGACACCGGCCGGTTCGAGCGTGCCGACGTCTTCGAGCGCCCCGATGTCCGCGGCCCGCAGCGGCGCCCGCAGATACCCCAGGTGCCGCAGATACCGCAGGACCAGCAGCAGACCGGCCGGTTCCCGGACGAGCGGCCCCAGGACGACCGCTATCAGGACGAGCGGTACCAGGACGGCCGTTACCCGGAGCCGCAGCAGCAGGACCCCTTCCAGGGCCGCCCGCAGCAGCCGCAGGACCCGGCGTCCGCGGCGCAGTTCCCGCGGGCGGAGCTGCCGGAATTCGGCGGCTTCGACTCCCCGCGCCCGCCCGCCCCTTCGGACGGTCCCGCCGGCGCCCCGCACCAGCGTGACCGTGCCGAGGCCGACTTCGGTGCGCCGCGTCCGCCCGCGCCGCAGAGCCTGCCCGCGCAGCCGCAGTACGACGCGCTGCCGCCGGCCGCAGACCCGGGCGACGGGCGCACCCCGCTCTACGACACCCTGGAGACCAACTGGTTCCACGGCCCGCAGTCCGGGAGGACCGCGGAGCCGCAGCAACCGGACGCTCCCCAGCAACCCGAGCCGGCCGCTCCCGCGGCGCCGACCCGCGACCCCATGGCCCAGACTGCCCCCGGCAGCAACTGGCGGGCATCGCCCAACGACGAACTCGTACGGCAGGCCGAGCGGGCGAAGAAGCCCGCTGCCGGTGGTGTCACCACATCCGGTCTGCCCCGACGCGTACCGCGCGCCAATCTGGTGCCCGGCACCGCACAGCAGCAGGCCCACCAGGCCGGTCCGCAGGTTTCGCGTGCGCCCGACGACGTACGCGGCCGGCTGACCAATCTCCGGCGTGGCATCCAACAGGGTCGCCAGGCCGGAACCGGCCCCTCTCACCAGCAGGAGCACTAGTTGAGTCCGATGAGCCAGGCGGCGCAGAATCTGAACTGGTTGATCACGAACTTCGTGGACAACACCCCCGGGGTGTCCCACACAGTGGTGGTCTCCGCCGACGGACTTCTGCTGGCCATGTCCGAAGGTTTCCCGCGTGACCGTGCCGACCAGCTGGCGGCCGTCGCCTCCGGGCTGACCTCGCTCACCGCGGGCGCCTCCCGGATCTTCGAGGGCGGCGAAGTCGCCCAGACGGTGGTGGAGATGGAGCGGGGGTTCCTCTTCCTCATGTCGGTGTCGGACGGCTCGTCGCTGGCCGTGCTCTCCCACCCGGACTGCGACATCGGCCTGGTCGGTTACGAGATGGCTCTGCTCGTCGACCGTGCGGGCAGCGTCCTCACCCCGGACCTGCGCGCCGAACTCCAGGGGAGCCTGCTCCACTAGACAAGCCCCCCACAGGTTCAGCCCGTACGTTCATCACCAACCGTCCGGCCGCATCCCGCCCCCCACCGGCCACATCAGACGGCACTCCGACCAACTGCTGTCACGCCCGGAGGATCCATGACCCCGCCCCCCGCCTCGCACGATCCGTACGGCGTGCTGCACGACGCGTCGTACGACAGTGAGGGCGACCAGCCACTGGTACGTCCGTACGCCATGACCGGCGGCCGGACCAGGCCGCGTTACCAGCTCGCCATCGAGGCGCTGGTGAGCACCACGGCCGACCCGGTGCACCTCGCGGGCCTGCTCCCCGAGCACCAGCGGATATGCCACCTGTGCCGTGAGGTCAAGTCGGTGGCCGAGGTGTCGGCGCTGCTCTCGATGCCGCTGGGTGTGGCCCGGATCCTCGTGGCCGACCTGGCGGAGGCGGGCATGGTGGCCATCCACCAGCCGGGCAACGGAGAGGCCGGCGGCACGCCGGACGTGACACTGCTCGAAAGGGTGCTCAGTGGACTTCGCAAGCTCTAGCGGCGGGGCGGCCAGATCGACCACCTCGGCGAAGATCGTGGTGGCAGGGGGCTTCGGCGTGGGCAAGACCACGTTCGTCGGCGCCGTCTCGGAGATCAACCCGCTGCGTACCGAGGCAGTCATGACGTCCGCTTCAGCGGGCATCGACGACCTCACACACACCGGGGACAAGACCACCACCACGGTGGCCATGGACTTCGGACGCATCACCCTCGACCAGGACCTGATCCTCTACCTGTTCGGCACCCCCGGACAGGACCGCTTCTGGTTCATGTGGGACGACCTCGTACGCGGCGCCATCGGCGCCGTCGTCCTGGTCGACACCCGCAGGCTGTCGGACTGTTTCCCCGCGGTGGACTACTTCGAGAACTCGGGACTCCCCTTCGTCATCGCCCTCAACGGCTTCGACGGACACCAGCCCTACACCCCCGACGAAGTACGCGAAGCCCTCCAGATCGGCCCCGACACCCCCATCCTCACCACCGACGCACGACACCGCGCAGACGCCAAGAGCGGACTCATCACACTCGTCGAGCACGCACTGATGGCACGCCTCAAGTAGTCGTCCCACTACGGCAGTTGTCGTAGCCCGTTCTGGGGCGGACTGTGGTCTTTGACACGATCCGCCCCCGTGTTCATAACGTTTCGACAGAGAATTCATCGACCGCGGACACCCGTTGCATCCGCCTGGTGCCGCTCCGCTCACATCAGTCCCTGCTTTTGGCGCGCCTCGCTCTTTTTGACCGTTTTATCTGAGGCATACGCCACTCGGAGCGGCGGGTTCCAGCTGTTTGGAGCCACGCCGCCCGACGTGCTGGAATTCGGCGAACTCCCGAGTAGGACCGGCAACGTTCGACGGCCGGTCCGAGTACGGCTCTGAACGATAGACGGCACACCGTGGGTGCCGACGCCGAGAGGTTGTTGGTCGAGTGAGGCGAAGCAGGAAGAGCTCCGCGGCGGAGCAGACGCGGGGGAACTTCACGCCGCCGCCGCAGTCGGCGACGTCTCCTGCCGGCCGCTCCGCAGCCGCCGGTGGCGGCAGCCGGCTCGCGCCGCGCAACTGGCGCGTGCCGACCAAGCTCAACGCCATTCTGCTGATCCCCGTGATCGTCGGCCTTGTCATGGGCGGATTCCAGGTCAAGAGTTCGATCACTACCTGGAATGACGCACGGGACGCCGAACGGGTTGCACTTGTCGTGCGATCGGCTTCGGCGTACAGCCAGGCACTGCTGGCGGAGCGCGACATCAGCGCGGAGCCGCTGCTGCAGAACAAGCGCACCGGCAACTTCAACGTCAAGGATGCCTACAACCACACCGACGCCGCCGCGAAGTCCTTCGACACCGCGGTGAAGCAGCTGCCGAAGACCAAGGGCCTCCAGCGCCGCCTCCAGCTCTTCCGCGCCGAGGAGCCGTCCCTCGCCACGCTGCGCAAGACGGCGTACGCCGAGGCGATGGACCCGGTGAAGACCGAAGAGGGCTACGTCAAGGTCCAGCACTCGCTGATGGAGTTCTCCAATGAACTCGGCCTCGGCACCGGCAACATCACCAGCTACGGCCGCACGGTCTACGCGATCCAGCTGGCCCAGGCCGCAGAATCGCTTCAGCGCTCCATCGGCACGCATCTGCTGGTACGCCCGAGCCAGGACCCCACGACCTTCCAGGCGCAGGTCGTCGCGTTCAACTCGTACAACTATCTGGAGCAGATCGCCCTCCAGGAGTACGTCTCCGGCGGCACCGACGCGGACGCCGCCGCGCTGAAGAGGGAAATGGCCGCCCAGGCCGCCAGCGCCAGGAACTACGTCTCCCGCGACAAGGAGACGGCCAAGGCCGACAAGAAGCGCTATGTGACCCCGCCGGCCAAGGGCGGGTCGATGTTCGACGGCATCGCGGCCGAGATCGGCAAGGGCCGGACCCCGGCGGCGCTGAAGGCCGAGGGCATCGACTCCGAGTCCTGGTCCATCGCGGCCGGCACCAGGTTCAACGGCTACAGCACGGTCGAGAACCATCTGATCGACAAGGCGGTCGGGGACGCGGCGGCCATCTCGCACAACGCCAAGAACGACGCCATCACCAATGGCGCCGTGGTCCTCGTGGCCCTGCTGATCGCCTTCATCCTGGCCGGGATGATGGCCCGCCAGATGAGCCGGGCGATGCGCCGGCTGCGCACCGCCGCCTTCGGTGTGGCCGAGCAGCGGCTGCCGATGCTCGTGGACCAGCTCTCGCGTACGGAGCCCGGCCGGGTCGACACCCGGGTCGAGCCCATCCCGATCCACACCCAGGACGAGATCGGCGAGGTGGCTCGCGCGTTCGACCAGGTGCACCGCGAGGCGGTCAGGCTGGCGTCCGAGCAGGCCATGCTGCGGGGCAACGTCAACGCGATCTTCACCAACCTCTCGCGGCGCAACCAGTCGCTCATCGAGGGCCAGCTGACGCTGATCACCGACCTGGAGAACAACGAGGCCGAGCCCGAGCAGCTGGAGAGCCTCTTCAAGCTCGACCACCTCGCGACCCGGATGCGCCGCAACGGCGAGAACCTGCTCGTGCTGGCGGGCGAGGAGCCGGGCCGGCGCTGGAACCAGCCGGTCCCGCTGGTCGATGTGCTCAGGGCCGCCTCGTCCGAGGTGGAGTCGTACGAGCGCATCGAGCTGACCGGGGTGCCCGAGACCGACATCCACGGGCAGTCCGTCACCGACCTGGTGCATCTGCTGGCCGAGCTGCTGGAGAACGCCACCACGTTCTCATCGCCGCAGACCAAGGTGCGCGTCACGGCGACCCGGCTGCCGGACGGCCGGGTGATGATCGAGATCCACGACAAGGGCATCGGCCTCACCGCAGAGGACTTCGCGGACATCAACCACAAGCTGGCCAACCCGCCGACCGTGGACGCGGCGATCTCGCAGCGCATGGGGCTGTTCGTGGTCGGCCGCCTCGCCGACCGGCACGGCGTACGCGTGCAGCTGCGGCCGTCGGGCGAGCAGGCGGGCACCACGTCGCTGGTCATGCTCCCGGACGCGATCACACACGGCGGTGGCGGCGACCAGCTGCCCGCCGACGACTTCAGCGTCTCCTCGATCATCCCGGAGCAGCAGCCGCGGGAGCAGCAGTCCTTCCCGCAGGCCCCGCAGCGGACGGCCGCCGAACTCGGCTTCGACGACACCCGTTACGGCGAGAGCGAGCCGCGCCGTCTCGACCCGGTCAACCGCTCGCTGATGCGTGACGAGCGCCGTGCGGCGCTCGACGGCACGCACCACGACGACGGCAGGCCGCTGTTCCGCGACGAGGCGCAGGCGCAGGACCGGCATCAGGCGCAGGGTCAGCAGTATCCGCGGCAGGAGCATCCCGCGCAGCAGGACAACGGCTACGCGCAGTACGGCCAGGAGCCGCAGCAGACGTCGTTCGACCAGAACGGCTACGCGGCGCACGGGGCTCAGGACGGCTACCGGGACGGGGCCCACCCGGCCTCCGGCCACCCGGTGCCCGACGGCCGTCAGCAGGGGTACGACAGCGCGTTCGACGGTTCCGGCCGGCAGGACGAGTGGGCTGGTCAGGCCACGTACCAGGACGGTTTCCGGTCGGCTTACCAGCCGGCGGCGGAATCTGCACAGGGCGCTCCCGCAGCCGCTCCCGAACGCGTAGGCTTCGACCGTCCGGGACCGTCTCCGAGCACCTCACACGAACTGACCGATGCCGGCCTTCCCCGCCGCGGCGGTCCGCAGCAGGCCCCGAAGCCGGCCCCCGGAGCACATCAGTCCGGTCAGCAGAATTCCGGCCCGCCCCAGGCCGGACAGCGGAATCCTGAGGAGCAGAACGACGGGGAAGAGAGCGGGGACAGCAACCTCCTGCCGGACGACTGGCGTTCGTCGAACGACGAGCGCTGGCAGCGGGCGGAAGGGTTGCGCGAGCCGAAGGCCGGCGGGGTCACTCCCTCCGGTCTCCCCCGGCGGGTGCCCAAGGCCAACCTGGTCGAGGGCAAGGCCGAGCAGACCCCGCAGGGCGGCCCCCAGGTCTCCCGTGCACCCGAGGACGTCGGGGTCAGGTTGAGCAACCTGCGCCGCGGAGTCCTGCGGGGGCGCAACGAAGGTAGTGACACGAACAGTCAGGCCACCGGGAACCACGGCGGTCCTGACAGCACCTACAACCAGGAGCGTTAGTGTGAGCCCGATGAGCCAGGCGGCGCAGAACCTGAACTGGTTGATCACCAACTTCGTGGACAACACCCCCGGGGTGTCCCACACAGTGGTGGTCTCCGCCGACGGACTCCTTCTGGCGATGTCCGAGGGTTTCCCGCGTGACCGTGCCGACCAGCTGGCGGCCGTAGCTTCCGGGCTGACCTCGCTCACCGCGGGGGCGTCCCGGATCTTCGAGGGCGGTCATGTCAACCAGACCGTCGTGGAGATGGAGCGCGGCTTCCTCTTCATCATGTCCGTCTCGGACGGTTCCTCGCTGGCCGTCCTCGCTCACCCCGAGGCCGATATCGGTCTGGTGGGGTACGAGATGGCTCTTCTGGTGGACCGCGCGGGCAGCGTCCTGACCCCGGATCTCCGTGCCGAACTGCAGGGCAGTCTTCTCAACTAGCAAACAGACAGTGCGTTTCTTGCCACCGCGCCATAAGGTGCGGTGGCGCGGCTCCACAGGAACAGCGACGGGCAGTCGGAGGAGGAAACGTGGCAACACCCCCAGGCGGTCACCCTTACTACGGTGGTCAGCAGGTTCCGGGCGAGTTCGACCAGGACCGTTTCGACTTTCCCTCCACGCCCGGCAGACACGGCAGGCAGCCCCACCAGCAGCCGCAGCCCTCGTCGCCGTACGACGAGCCGCCGCGCATCCAGCCGGTGCAGCCGCACTGGAAGCCGAAGGCCGACCCGTCTCCGGCTCAGGACCGCAATCCCCTCGTACGCCCGTACGCCATGACCGGCGGCCGGACCAGGCCGCGTTACCAGCTCGCCATCGAGGCGCTGGTCAGTACGACGGCAGAACCGTCACAGCTGCAAGGGCAGTTGCCCGAGCACCAGCGGATCTGCCGGCTCTGTGTCGAGATCAAGTCTGTTGCCGAGATCTCGGCACTTCTTACGATTCCTCTCGGCGTCGCCCGGATCCTCGTCGCCGATCTGGCGGAGGCCGGGCTTGTCGCCATCCATCAGCCCGGCGGCGACGATGCCGCCGGCGGCCAGCCAGACGTGACACTGCTCGAAAGGGTGCTCAGTGGACTTCGCAAGCTCTAGCGGCGGTGCAGCCCGCTCCACTACCTCCGCGAAGATCGTGGTGGCAGGGGGCTTCGGCGTGGGCAAGACCACGTTCGTCGGCGCCGTCTCGGAGATCAACCCGCTGCGTACCGAGGCAGTCATGACGTCCGCTTCAGCGGGCATCGACGACCTCACACACACCGGGGACAAGACCACCACCACGGTGGCCATGGACTTCGGACGCATCACCCTCGACCAGGACCTGATCCTCTACCTGTTCGGCACCCCCGGACAGGACCGCTTCTGGTTCATGTGGGACGACCTCGTACGCGGCGCCATCGGCGCCGTCGTCCTGGTCGACACGCGGCGTCTCGCCGACTGTTTCCCCGCGGTGGACTACTTCGAGAACTCGGGACTCCCCTTCGTCATCGCCCTCAACGGCTTCGACGGACACCAGCCCTACACCCCCGACGAAGTACGCGAAGCCCTCCAGATCGGCCCCGACACCCCCATCCTCACCACCGACGCACGACACCGCGCAGACGCCAAGAGCGCGCTGATCACACTGGTCGAGCACGCACTGATGGCACGTCTGCGTTAGCTCCCGGTTCCGATCAGGCCGGTCTTCCGGCGCACAGCAGAAGGCCCGCACCCTCCGGAGAGCGTGCGGGCCTTCTGCTGTGCTGTGCCGGGATGCCGCGGCGAGGCCGCAGGCGGGGCCTGGGGCTCTTCGGTTCAGCCCTGCCAGGAGTGCGGGGCACGGAAGCCCGGGGTGCGCTCCAGGCGGCGCCAGCCGGCCGTGGAGCGGGGTGTGTGCACCGGTGCGTCGGGCTGGTTGCCGGCGCGGGCCAGCAGGATCGCGGTGATCGCGGCCAGTTCCTCCGGCTCCGCGTGCCCCTTCTCGACGCGGAGCAGCGATGCGGCGGTGGGAGTGCTCAAGGTCTTTTCCCTTACTGAGACGTGCTCGGAGATGTGCCGGGAGTCGTACGCGGACGTGCTGCGGCTCACTGCGGCGGGTTGCCGTGCTTGCGCGAGGGCAGGTCCGCGTGTTTCGTGCGCAGCATCGCCAGTGACGCGATGAGGACCTCGCGGGTTTCGGCCGGGTCGATGACGTCGTCCACGAGTCCGCGTTCGGCCGCGTAGTAGGGGTGCATCAGTTCGGCCTTGTACTCCTTGACCATGCGGGCGCGCATGGCGTCGGGGTTCTCGGCCTCGGCGATCTGCTTGCGGAAGATGACGTTGGCGGCGCCTTCGGCGCCCATCACCGCGATCTCGTTGGTGGGCCAGGCGTAGGTGAGGTCGGCGCCGATGGACTGGGAGTCCATGACGATGTACGCGCCGCCGTACGCCTTGCGCAGGATGAGCGAGATCCGCGGCACGGTCGCGTTGCAGTACGCGTACAGCAGCTTCGCGCCGTGCCGGATGATCCCGCCGTGCTCCTGGTCCACGCCCGGCAGGAACCCGGGCACGTCGAGGAGCGTGATGATGGGGATGTTGAACGCGTCGCACATCTGGACGAAGCGGGCCGCCTTCTCGGACGCCTCGATGTCCAGGACGCCCGCCAGGGCCTGCGGCTGGTTCGCCACGATGCCGACGACCTGGCCGTCCATCCGGGCCAGGGCGCAGATGATGTTGCGGGCCCAGCGCTCGTGGATCTCCAGGAAGTCGCCGTCGTCGACGAGCTCCTCGATGACCTGGTGCATGTCGTAGGGGCGGTTGCCGTCCGCGGGAACCAGGTCGAGGAGCGCGTCGGCGCGGCGCTCCGCCGGGTCGTCGCTGGGGTGCGAGGGCGGGTTCTCCCGGTTGTTCGACGGCAGCATCGACAACAGGTAGCGGACCTCGGCGATGCAGGTCTCCTCGTCGTCGTACGCGAAGTGCGCGACGCCCGAGGTCTCGGCGTGCACATCGGCGCCGCCGAGCCCGTTCTGGGTGATCTCCTCACCCGTCACCGCGCGGACCACGTCCGGGCCCGTGATGAACATCTGCGAGGTCTCACGGACCATGAACACGAAGTCGGTGAGCGCCGGGGAGTAGGCGGCGCCGCCCGCGCACGGGCCGAGCATCACGCTGATCTGCGGGATGACACCGGAGGCGCGGGTGTTGCGCTGGAAGATACCGCCGTATCCGGCGAGCGCCGAGACGCCCTCCTGGATACGGGCGCCGGCGCCGTCGTTCAGCGAGACCAGCGGGGCACCCGCCGAGATCGCCATGTCCATGATCTTGTGGATCTTCGTGGCGTGGGCCTCGCCCAGGGCGCCGCCGAAGATCCGGAAGTCGTGCGCGTAGACGAAGACCGTACGGCCCTCGACCGTGCCCCAGCCGGTGATCACACCGTCGGTGTACGGCTTCTTCTCCTCCAGGCCGAACCCGGTCGCCCGGTGCCTGCGCAGCTGCTCGACCTCCTTGAACGAGCCCGGGTCCACCAGCAGCTCGATGCGCTCGCGCGCGGTCAGCTTGCCCTTCGCATGCTGGGCCTCGGTCGCTCGCTCGCTGGGCCCGCGCCTGGCCTGCTCGCGCAGTGCCAGCAGCTCGGCCACCCGTCCACGTGCGTCGGTGGGCTCGCCCGTGGTCTCGTCCAAAACGGTCATGTTCCGACCCTACGAACTGCACCAAGAAAACGCGCAGTGCACTTCGTACAGTCTCCGGGCCAGTTTCCTGGCCGCCCTGGACAGAAGGGCCCGGCAGCGCAGCCGAAGTGCCAGTCCAGGACCACCCTGGGTTGTGGACTTCCCACAAGCGCCTCGGGGCGGCGCCAAGACGGCGCGGGAGCGCGGCCGGGCCTGCGGCGCGGGGCCGGACCGGGGCCGGGCGGTCAGCCGGTGACGACCTCGCAGGTGTGGGTGGCGCCCGCCGTGCCCGGGGTGACCCGCAGCCGCAGCGAGCGTCCGGTCGAGATCACCTGTACGGAGGGATCCGCGCTGGTCACCCGGCGTACCGGCTGCTTCCAGACGATCTCCACCGGCTTCCCGGTCCGCGGCGGCTCGCTGATGTGCAGGGTGGCGGTGCGCTGCTTGCGCCGCACCAGCACGCTCGCCGGGGCTGAGACGGTCAGCGGCCCCACCGTACCCGGCTGCCAGAAGTTCGCCGCGGTCAGTCCCAGCGAGCGGACGGCGACGGCCTGCCGTGCCGCGGTATTGGCCAGTACCTCCAGCCAGCCGCGGTCGGCCGCACGGGCCGCGAGCGTACGGCGGGAGGCGCCGGGCATCAGCAGATACGCGTACGAGGCGTCCACCGGGTCCGTGCCGTGGTCGAGCCAGAGGGTCTGGAAGGTCCGGGTCTGCCGCTCGGTGGAGCTGGTGGTGTTGATGTCGTGCCAGGCCCCGGTGCGGGCCTCGCGCAGGGTGTGCAGGGCGTCGGTGCCGCCGGGGAAGACCCAGCCGCCGTGCCCGGCGAGGTGGGCCCAGCGCGGCCGGTGGCGGTCGTCCAGGGTGAACGCGCCCTTGGCTGCGGCCCCCAGGTTGCGGTTGTCGACCACCGTCTCGACCGGGACGCCGTCGGTGGCGGTGATGCCCGCGCCCAGACAGATCACCGTGTCCGCCACACAGAACCAGGACTTGTGCGCCTGGAGGGTGGAGAGGAGCCCCTTGACGTGCTGGCCGACGGCCGCGAACTCCCCGTCGCTCGCGCCGCCCACCCACTGCACGGCGGGCTTGGCCTCGCCCCACTCGCCGCCCGCGTTGTCGGCAAGTCGCTTGGTCGACACGGTGGTTCCCGGCATCCGGTACGGGTCGACGGTCGGCCAGAACCAGTCCGTGTACTGGTCGTTCGCCTGCTGCCCCGGCCACCAGTAGAGCATTCCGGCGCCGGTGTGCCAGCCGTGCAGATTCTCGCCGTTGCCGCACTCGTAGTAGGAGATCCGCTCGGACGACATCGAGATGTTCGCCGCCCAGCCGGGGCGGCGGTGCACCGCGCGGTCCATGGAGGCGAAGAGCCGGTGGGCGACCGGTTCGGGGGCCGCGGCCACCGGGGCGTCGGCGACCGCCCGGAGCCGGGCGAGGTCGGCGACGCCGAACTGCGGCGAGGTGAGGACGGGCGCCGTGGTGTCCCGCTCGATCCAGCCCTTGATCATCCCCTGCCAGCGCAGCCGCTCCGCATCGGGCGCACCGCCGGCTATCACCGCCATGGCGGCTATCAGCCCCTTGCCGTGGAAGTGGTCGCTGCGCATCACGTGCTGGTCGTCGGCGGCGAGGTAACCGCGGCTGACCGCACGGCCGTTGACGCTGTCCATGGCCAGGCCGTTGTAGATGATGGGCGCGTAGGCGTGCTCGACGCTGTCCAGGATGATCTGCCGGTTGGGGTCGGTGACGTCCCAGGTGGAGCCGGCGAGCAGGGTGAAGAGCCGGCCGAGGCCGTCCAGCATGACCTGGCCGTACGTGCCCGAGTAGGCGATGGTCGTGTGCTGGATGAACGAGCCGTCGGGGTAGAGCCCGTCGCCCGTGGTGACGTACGGGAAGACGGGCGAGAGCGCGTCGCGGGCCAGCGCGACCTTCTCCGCGGAGCGGCCGTTCACTCCGCGCATGGCGACGGAGCGGCAGAGGTCGACCCGGTTGGCGCCGGTCGATGTGCCGGAGTAGTCGGCGAGCACCGAGTCGGGGATGAAGTGGTCGACGGCCGCGCAGGCGGCCTGGATCTGAGTATCCGTGAGGTGGTCGTAGAGGGCCGCCACCAGGTCCATCAGCAGCCGGGGGCTGCCGATCTGCCACTCCCACCAGTTGCCGTAGACGGTCGTGGCGGGGTTGTAGATCTTCGCGGAGAGATGGTCGATACCGGTGATCACATCGGCGAGCAGCCCGGCGTCGCCGGTGAGCCCGGTGCCGTCCTGGAGGTACGCCTCGGTCATCGTCCACAGCCGGGTGTAGCTCTGGGTGATACCGGCCGGCGGGTCGAACGGGCTGTCCGGCCAGAGGGACTTGTCGGCCGGGGCCATCGACGTCCGGAACTGCGTGGCGAGTTGGCCGGTCGCCTTGAGCTGGGTCGCGTACGGCTCAGCGGTCGCGTCGTAGCCGGTGCCGAGTGCCAGGTCCAGCCAGCGGCCGCGCAGCGTCGCGAACTCGTCGTCGGAGCCCGCACCGGCGGCGGTGGCCGTGGTCGCCGCCGACCCGGTGGCGGAGGGTGCCGACGGGGCGGCGTTCGCGTACGGCACGGCCGTCAGGCTGAGCGCACCTGCGCCCGCGGTGGCGAGAAAGGCTCGACGGGACCAAGGGGGCAGCGAGGGCACAGGAGACTCCCGGAGACAGGGGGCGTGGATCTGCTAACCGCTGGTGTAGCAGGGCCTCAACAGGCCGGGCAATGGTCTGGACAACATGAACAGAAAGCGCTTGCTCCCGGATCGTACCGAACCGGGAGCAAGCGCTTTCTCAAGCCGTCAGGACCTTCACTGCCCTTGCCGCCTTCCTCACCTCCGCCACCTCGGCGGCCCGGGACTCAGCAGCCGCCGCAGTTATAGAAGGTGACGTCCCAGTGGCTGCCCTCGTCCGCGTAGACGTTGCCCGCGCCGGACTTCCACTGCGGATAGCCGTCACCGCGCAGACCGATGTAGGTGAACGTGTTCTTGACGTAGTTCGTCAGACAGGTCGTCTTGCCGATGTCGAGCTTGTAGCCGTTCCAGTGCGAGTATGTACCCGAGGCGTGGCCCGTCTCGGTGCCCCCGGTGATGTTCATGGCGCAGCCGAGCGCGCCCTTGAGGGTCTGGGCGCCCTGCGCGGTGGCCAGGTTGAGCTGGTCGAAGGAGGTGCAGGTCGCGACGTTACGGTCGGAACAGCCGCCGGACGACGACCAGGTGATGCCGGACGAGCTGAACATGGAAGTGGCCGTCGCGTGGCTGATCTTCGTCGCGGCGGAGGCGTCGGTGGCGCCGCCGATGACGCCGACGCCCGGCGCGAAGAGGACGCCGAGGACGAGTGCAAGTACGGCGAGCACCCGACGGACCGATGGGGTTCTCATGTGGGGGATTCCCTCCTGCTGATGACCGTGATGACCGCGTTGTCCGTGGGTCGGCTGTGCAGGTGAAGCGGGACAGATGGTGCCGTAGTTCTACGCGCGTCCGCCAGAGGGCCGACAGCACGCGCCGCACACGGCCCGGCGGAGGGACCGACAAGAATGTTGAATTTTGAACCAGATGCCTCTACAGTGAATCTCGTTGAAGGTTAAACAACCTTGAACGCCAGCTGTGCCGCGATCCCGCACACCAGCACCCACCCGAGGAGGAGCCATGGCTCTGTTCAACCGCAAGTCCACCGCAGCCCCGGTCACCACCGCCACCCTCCCGGTGGACCCCGCCCTGGCCGCCCTGTCGGGTGACTACAGCATCGACCCGGCACACAGCGCCATCAGCTTCACCGTGCGCCACGCCATGGTGACCAACGTGCGCGGCTCCTTCGCCGAGCACGAGGGCACACTGCACCTGGACGGCTCCGACCCGGCGAAGTCCACCGCGGCCATCGACATCCGGATCGAGAGCGTCGACACCGGCATCGCGGACCGCGACGGACACCTGCGCGGCGGCGACTTCTTCGACGCCGAGAAGTTCCCGCACATGACGTTCCGCTCCACGCACGCCGAGCAGCTCGGCGGCGACACGTACCGCATCGTCGGCGACCTGACCATCAAGGACGTCACGAAGCCCCTCTCCATCGACCTGGAGTTCAACGGCTCGGCCACCGACGTCTACGGCAACCAGCGCGTCGGCTTCGAGGGCAGCGCCGAAATCCTGCGCTCCGACTGGGGCCTGACCTGGAACGCCGCACTGGAGACCGGCGGCGTCATGGTCAGCGACAAGGTCAAGCTCGCCTTCGACATCTCGGCGATCAAGACCGCCTGATCACAGGGCTGTTGACGCCCCTCGCCCGCGCCGGTGCGCCGCGACCCGCTCCCGGGTGGCGCACCGGCGCGGGCGCGTTGGCGATGTGCACACCTACGGGTCGCCAGGGGCGCCGGAGGCTGGGGTACGCGTCATAGCTGGTAGTCGATGACCTCGGTACCCAGCACGTTCAGCAGGGCCAGCGCCTCGGCGTCGGGCGAGCCCAGCGGTGCGCTGTAGAGCACCAGACGCTGGTCGCTGTCGGTGAGAGCGAGGTTGTCGCAGGTCACGGTGATCTCGCCGACGACGGGGTGGTGGAAGGTCTTGGTGAGCGTCGGGGCGGCCTTGACGTCGTGCCGCTCCCACAGCCGGGCGAAGTCCGGGCTGCCCTCACGGAGTTCATCGACCAGGCCGGTCACATCGGGGTCGGCCGGGTAGCGGGCCGCGGTGGCGCGCAGCTCCCTCACGACGTTGTGGCGGAACTCGGAGGCGTCGGACACCCCGTACATGGTGTGGCCGGTCCCTCGCTTCCCGAGGAACGCGAGGCGGGCCAGGTTGCGTTCCTCGCGGGGGACGGCCGCGAAATCCTCCATGAGAGCCGCGGCGAGGCCGTTCCACGCGAGCACCTCGAACGTGGCGGACACGACCAGACCCGCCGTCTGCGGCAGTCGCTCCAGGAGTGCGAGGATGCTCGGCCGGACTTCCCGCTGGTGCCGCCGGTCAGGGGTCCGCGCGGTGCCCGCGAGGACGTGGAGGTGGTCGGTCTCGCGGTCCGTGAGCCGCAGCGCATTCGCGATTCCGGCGAGGACCTCGCCCGAGGGCCGGGGCGCGCGGCCCTGTTCCAGACGGATGTAGTACTCCGTGGAGATGTGCGCGAGGACCGCGGCTTCCTCACGGCGGAGCCCGGGGGTTCGCCGGCGCGGTCCGGAGGGGAGACCGACGTCCTGCGGTGCGAGCCGCTCGCGACGGCTGCGGAGGAACGCGCCCAGTTCCTGCTTGTCCATGCCTCCAGTGTGCACGGGGTACGGCGGCCCATCCTGGTACAGCTTGTGCCTGTATCCGGTCCGGCCGTCGGTCCAAGACTGTTGTCATGACGTACACCAAGGACTTCGACCCGATCGGCCTGCTCACCGGCAAGGTCGTCTTCATCACCGGCGCCAGCCGCGGCATCGGCGCCGCTGCGGCCAGGCTCTTCGCCCGCGAAGGGGCGGCCGTGGTCCTCGCGGCCCGTGGGACGAGCGCCCTCGACGAGATCGTCACCGGTATTCGTGCTGACGGCGGCGTCGCCCACGCCGTCCCCATGGACCTCGCCGACCGCGTGAGCATCCGCACGGCCGTCGACCGCGTCGAGGAGCTGCACGGAAAGCTGGACGGCGCCTTCAACAACGGTGCGACGGTCCAGCGTCCCGGCCCGCTCGACACGACCAGCGACGAAGACATCGACGAGCAGTTCGCCGTGAACTTCCGCGCGCACTGGACGGCCATGAACGCGCAGGCGGCCCTCATGCGGCGTGGCGGCGGTGGCGCCATCGTCAACACATCGAGCATCGGTAGCCGCCGCACGAATCCGGCCCTGCCGGCGTACGGCGCGATGAAGCGGGCGCTCAACAGTCTCACCGAGACCGCCGCGGTGAGCTGGGCTCGCGACGGTATCCGCGTCAACGCCATTACCCCGGGCGGCACCGACACCGAGATGATCGACGCGTGGGAGGCGTCGACTCCCGGCATCAAGGCGCAGGTGACCGCGTCGGTCCCGCTGGGGCGGATGGCGCAGCCGCGCGAGGTCGCGGAGGCCGCCGCGTGGCTGCTCAGCGACCGCGCCTCGATGGTGACCGGCGCGGTGCTTCCGGTGGATGGCGGGGCCGGCGCCTGACGGCAGGGACCCCCGGGACATGGCGCCGCAGCAGCCCGTTCGCGGCTGACGCGGTGGCGGCGCCGTGGGCCGCGAAGACCTCGCCCAGCGCGCGGGCGGCGAGCTGGTCGCGGTCTCCTCAGCCGCCCTGCCGGGAGCCCGGCTCCGTGATGCGGGCGAGCCAGCGGAGCAGCAGGGCGGTCTCCTCGGATTCGAGGGCATCCGTGCCGGTCAGCTCCAGTTGGGCCCGCATCCGCAGCGCGGCCGATTGCAGGGGGTCGCCCTCGTCCTGTCCGGCAGGCCGGGTGAGCACCCCGGCGAACACGGCATCGCGCATGAGATGGGAGGCCGTCGCGTCCTTGAACAGCTCCGGGACCGCGATGTGGTGGAGCGCGATGCCGACGTTCGCGGAGAGGATCAGCTCGGCGGCGGTCCTCGGTTCGACCTTGAGGGCCCCGACCGCCGCGCACCGGACGAGCGCCGCGACGAGCAGATCGAAGACCCGCTGCCGCGCGGTGGAGTGCGACCAGGGCCGGGGCGTGAACATCAGCTGGTAGAGCGCCGGGTTCTCCCGCGCGAAGGCCATGTGGCCGTCCCAGCCCGCCAGCAGGTCGGTCACCGGGGCGCCGGTCTGCTCCTGGGCGTCCTTGAGCGCGGCGTACCGCTCGTAGCCGTGGTCGGCCACCGCGTCGAGCAGTCCCCGCTTGTCGCCGAACAGCCGGTAGAGCACCGGCTGGGTGACGCCGACGGCCTCGCAGACCGCCCGGGTGGCCACGTCGTGGTCCGAAGAGCCGGTCAGTTGCCGCAGGGCGGCCTCGATCATCGCCGCGCGGATCGTCGCGTCCGTATCCATGAAATCCACGATACGCGATATGGCTAGCGTCGATAAAGGGTTCGTGTTAGCTTCGCCTTATCGTTGATTCCGACAGTCGGTATCGACGATACGAAAGGAGGGGTCATGGTCATGCAAGAGCAGCGTGTCGCCGTAGTCACGGGCGGTTCTCGCGGTATCGGCCGGGCGACAGCGATCCTCCTCGGCGCCCGCGGCCATGCCGTCGCCGTGGGATTCTCCGGGTCGGCCGATGCCGCCCGCGAGGTGGCCGAGACCATCACGGCCGCCGGGGGCCGGGCCATGCCGGTGCAGGCGGACGTGGCCGACGAGAACGCGGTCGCGGCCGCGTTCGACGCGGCGGAAAAGGAGTTCGGCGGCGTCGACGTCGTGGTGAACTCCGCGGGCCGGATGGGCCTTTCGCCCATCGCGGACCTCGATCTCGGCGTCCTGGACGACCTGTACCGCACCAACATCCGCGGCACCTTCGTCGTGGCCAGGGAGGCCGCCCGCCGCGTGCGCGACGGGGGCGCCGTCGTCAACCTGTCCACGTCGGTGCTGGGCCTGCAGTTTCCCCAGTACGGCGCCTACGCCGCCAGCAAGGGCGCGGTCGAGGCGATGACGCTCATCCTCGCCCGCGAACTGAGAGGCCGCGACATCACGGTCAACGCGGTCGCCCCCGGCCCCACGGCCACCGAACTGTTCTTCGAGGGCAAGGACGAGGCCACCATCGAGCGCCTGGCCGAGCAGCCCCCGCTGGAGCGGCTCGGCACCCCCGAGGACATCGCCGAGGTCGTCGCCTTCCTGGCCGGCCCCGCAGGGCACTGGGTCAACGGACAGGTCCTGCGCGCCAACGGCGGGATCGTCTGACCCGTCGGCGGCCGCCGTCCGGACCCGTCACCCTCACACCTTCCCAAGCTTGTTCAACACCCCATCGGAGAGCAGGAATCACCATGCCTTTCGCCAACCTCAAGGTGCCCGCGGAAACGCTGACGCAGGAGTCGAAGAAGAAGCTCATCGACGCCGTGACCGACGCCTACGCCGATGTCTACGGCGAGCGCGCCCGGGCCACCACCCTGGTGGTCATCGACGAAGTCCCCGACGGGGGCTGGGGCGTGGGCGGCACGGTCCTCACCGCCGAGATGCTCGGCAGGAGCTGACCACCCGCCGGCGGGGCGGGCGTCACCGCGTCCGCCCCGCCGCCCCGCCGCCCCGCCGCCCCGCCGCCCGGGCCGCCCGGGCCGCACGAGGAGCCCGGGGAGCCCACCCCCGCTCAAGGCCCTCCCCCGGGCAGGCAGTCACTGAATTCGCACCACACCGTCTTGCCCGGGTTCCGCTCCCCCACCCCCCACTTGTCCGCCAGGGCCGCCACGAGGAGCAGCCCCCGCCCGCCGTCCGCCTCGGGGCACTCCTGCGGTACGCGCACCTCGCCCGGCCCGCTGTCGTGGACCTCCACATGAAGCAGCCCGTCGCGCTCCAAGTAGAGATGCAGCCGAAATCCCCGGCCGGGCGGAACGCCGTGCAGCAGCGCGTTGGTCGCCAGCTCGCTCACACAGAGCAGCACCTCGTCCGTACGGGCCGTACCACCCCAGTCGGCGAGCGCATCGGCGGTGAACTTCCTGGCCCGGGGGACGGACCTGCGCTCCTTGCGGTAGAACGCCTCGCGGAAGAAGGGGAGTTGGAGTTCTTGGTTCATATGCCAACAGTTACGGAATGTGACTAGGGTGAGCCAGTGAGTGAAGGCGTACAGATTGCTGGTACGCCGCGAAACCGGTCATTTACGGCCACGGGCGGGAAGGCAGACCCCATGCACCCGGCGAACAAGCGCAAGAAGAACCCGTCCTGGCACCTGATCGGTGCGCAGCTCAGGCACTTCCGCAAACGGGCCCGGCTGACGCAGCCGCAGCTGGCCGACACGGTGAACGTCCACTCCGACACGATCGCATCGATCGAACAGGGGCGGCGGCCACTACAGCCCGACCTGGCCGACCGACTGGACCGCGCGCTGGAGACGGGCGGGGCGCTGGGGGTCGGGGTGGAGGAGATGCCGGACCGGGAGCGGTTTCCCGTGTTCGTGCAGGACTTCATCGACTACGAGGCGGGGGCGCGCACGCTGCTCTCGTACGAGAGCCTCGTCGTGCCCGGGCTGCTCCAGACTGAGGCGTACGCGCGCGCCGTTTTCGCCTCCCTCTACCCGCCTCTGGTGTCAGAGGAGTTGGAGGAGAACGTCGCTGCCCGAATGGCCCGGCAGAAGCTGTTCGACCGCACTCCTTGGCCACCCATGATGAACTTCCTGATCGAGGAGTCGATCCTGCGTCGGCGACTAGGCGGAGACTCGATCATCCGGGAGCAGATCAGGCATCTGCGCCGATGCGCCGAACTTCCTTTTCTAGGACTCCAGATCATGCCGGTGGAGCAAGGGCTTCACGCCGGGCTGGCAGGGCCCTTCGTAGTGCTGGAGACCGCCGAGCACGATCACCTCGCCTACTTGGAGGCGCACTACGCGAGCTTCCTAGTTGACGATCCGGACCAGGTCAGCGTCTACCAGCAGAAATATGGGATGCTGCGTTCGCAGGCCCTCTCAGTACAGGACAGCATGGGCCTGCTGGACTCCCTGCTAGGAGACTCATGACTACCGAACTCACCTGGCGCAAGTCGAGCTACAGCGCCGACACCGGCGGCAACTGCGTAGAAGTCGCCTGTAACTGGCACAAGTCCACATACAGCGGCAGCGAGGGCGGCGACTGCGTAGAAGTAGCCGCCCACCCCCGCGCCATCCACGTCCGTGACTCCAAAGTCACCGACGGCCCCATCCTGACCGTCGCCCCGGACGCCTGGGCCGCCTTCCTCGCCGAGCGCTGAGGCGCAGGCGTCACACCCACACCCCTCACCGCCGAGGCACGGCCGGACGTGTCTCGCCAAGACAGGGCGATCATGCGATCATTGCCGCATGACAACTGTTAGCGTGCCTCCGGGCCAGGGTGGCCGGCCGAGGGATGTGTCCTGCTTCGAGGAGGGCGCCGTCACGGTGGTCGTACCGGTCGGAGACGTCGACATCGACGCGGCCCCACCGATCCGGGAGGCCGTCGCAGGCGCCTTCGGCGCCCGGAGGCCGGTCGTGCTTGACCTCTCGCAGGTCACGTTCGCCGACTCCAGCGCGCTGAACCTGCTGCTCTGGGCCAACAGCAGCGGGACGTTCTACCTCGCGGGCCCGGTCCAGCAGCAGGTGCAGCGCCTGTTCGACGTCACCGGCGTGAACGGGATCTTCAGCACAGCCGCCACCCGCGCCGAGGCCCTGCTGCTCGCGGCACGCGCCGCCGCACCCGCGGACGAGAAGCGTGATGCCTCAGTGCTCAACTCCGAGGGGCGCTGAACGGCGCCCGCACGGCAGAGTGCCTTGTCGAAAACGCGCCTGTGAACACGCTCGTGATCAACAGACCTAGCGGCCGGGCGCTACGTCGGCTCCGACCAGGGCTCGGGCCAAGTCGGTGCTCTCCGGAAGGGTGTTGCGCGAGAGGGGCTGTGTGGCGACAGCGCCCTCATGCAGCACCAGGAGCTGGGTGGCGAGAGTCGCCGGGTGTGAGCAGCCCGCCGTGGTGGCGAGTTCCTCGAACAGGTTCAGCAGCCAGAGCTTCTGGTTCGCTGCGATGCGGTGGGCTGGATGTGAGGGGTCCGGGAGTTCGGCGAGTGCGTTGATGAAGGCGCAGCCCCGGTGGTTGGTCCTGCTCCAGGCCCGCAGCGCATCGAAGGGGGCGGTGACCGCGTCGACGGGCGTATCGCATGCGTCGGCTGCGGCGCGGACGAGCGACCGCCAGCGCTGGTCGCGGCCGGTGAGATAGGCCGCCACGAGGTGGTCCTTCGAACCGAACTGGTTGTACAGGGTCCGCTTGGTCACCCCTGAGTGCTCAGCGATCAGATCCACGCCGACCGCTGTGATCCCGCGGTTGTAGAACAGTTCCTCGGCGGCCGCCACGATGCGGCGGCCGGCCGGCGTCACGGACCGCGCTTCCTGCACTGCGAGCCCCTTCACTGATCGGTGTACGGTGGGAGATGTTCACAGATCAGTATACCGGCGAGGAGGTTCAAGCGATGAGTGCGCCCCAGTTCATGCGAGCGGTGCGGATCACAGGGCACGGAGGACCGGAGGTTCTGGAGGCGGCGGAGGTCGCCGTCCCCGCGCCGCGAGCCGGTGAGGTACTGGTCCAGGTCAGTTCCGTGGCCCTGAACAACACCGACCTGTGGACCCGTGAGGGCGCCTACGGGCGTCCGGGGGACCCGAAGGCGAAGTCGGGCTGGCGCGGCCCGGTCGGCTTCCCGCGGATCCAGGGCGCCGACGTGGCCGGCCGGATCGTGGGCGTCGGGGCCGGAGCCGAGAGCAGCCTCGTCGGACGCCGGGTGGTCGTCGACCCCGCGATCTACGACAGCGACGGGCCGGACGCCAACCCGGTCGGCCTGATGGGGAGCGAACGCGACGGCGGATACGCCGAGTACGTGACGGCGCCGGTGAAGCGCGTGCATGACGTGACGCGCTCCCCGCTCACGGACGACCAGCTCGCGGCACTGCCGACCGCCTACGGCACGGCGCTGGGCATGATCGAGCGCGGCCGGCTGCGGAAGGGCGAGACCGCCCTGGTCTCGGGAGCGTCCGGCGGCGTCGGCCTCGCGCTGGTGCAGATCGCCCGCGCGCGCGGCGCACGCGTGGTCGCCATCAGCAGCGGGTCCAAGATCGACGCGGTGCGGGAAGCAGGCGCGCACGGAGTCGTCGACCGCGCGGGGGACGTCGCCGGGCAGATCCGCACCGCCGCCCCCGAGGGCATCGACGTCGCGCTCGACGTCGTGGCCGGCGAGCTGGTGAGTGAGGGGCTGCCGCTGCTGCGCGAAGGGGGCCGGTGGGTCATCGCGGGCGCGCTCGGCGGATACGGCGTGACCTTCGACGTACGCCGTCTCTACCTGCACAACGCCCAGGTCATCGGGTCCGCGATGCACACGCCCACACACTTCGGACTCCTCATGGACCTGGCTCGCCGGGCCGAGGTCCAGCCCGTCATCGCCGCGGCCTTCCCACTGGAGCAGGCGGCCAGGGCGCAGGAGGAACTCTCCCGCAGGGGCCACGTGGGAAAGATCGTCATGCACCCCTGAGCCCCGTCCGGCGAGACACCGGAAGGACCGAGGACCAGAAGGAGCGGACAGAAGCGACCTCCTAGGCTGCTGGTCATGACTACGCCTACGACCAGCAGCGGGGCCTCCGAGCCCGTCATCCTCGACGCGGCGGAGCTGGCGTCCGATCCGGACCTCGGGGCCCGGTTCACGGAGTCGGCCCACCAGGTTCTGGCCGACCTGGTGCGGGGAGGCGCCGCGATCGGCTGGGTCGAACCTCCCTCGCGCGACGAGGTGTCGGAACTCCTCGACCACGTGATCTCCGCGGCGCACGCCGGGGACGGGGCGCTGCGTGCGGCGTACCTCGGCCGCCGGCTGGTCGGGCTGGGGTACTGGCTGCGCTACGCACGGCCGACCCATCGCCCGCACGCCGACGTGGAGAAGATCGCGGTGGACGCCGCCGCCCACGGCCGCGGCATCGGCCGGGCGCTCACCACCGCCCTGATCGCCGACGCCCGGCGGGCCGGAATCGAGGTCCTCACCCTGGACGCCCGCGGCGACAACAGCACCGCCCACCGCCTCTACCGGTCGTTGGGCTTCAGCGAATACGGCCGGCTGCCCGGCTTCGTCGCCGTCGGCACCAGCCGCTACGACAAGGTCTGTTACCTGCTGGACCTTCGCCGCGTCCGCCAGGAGGGCTGACGCCCCTCCCCCGGGCGCCCCCGCGCGCTTGCACGTGAGGCGGGCGGGGAGCCTCGCGTCGGCTGTTACCAAGTGCGGACAGAACCAGGCGAACAACTGCCGCCGGGTCCCCATCACACAGGGTGTAGCGAACAGGAGATCCGGACAACCGCCGCCCTGCGGGAGCAGGCGGAGAGCCGGATCCCGGATTCTGACCACAGCCCTTGGGGGACTTTCCATGAACACCACTCGCCGTGCACGCCGTACCGTTCGTTCCGCCGGGCTGGTGGCCGTTGCCGCCGCTGCCGCCTTCTCGCTGACCGCCTGCGGGAGTGGGGACAGCGACGCCGCGGGCCACGGCACGCAGGACTCTGCGGCCGCTTCCGCGTCCCACTCCACCGGGAACGCCGGTGCGGCGAGCGACTCCAAGGCCGATGCCTCGAAGGCCGGCGGCCCCAAGCCCGACGATTCCCGGACCGGCAGCTCCTCCAGCGGTTCGCAGGCGGGCAGTTCGAAGGCCGGGGGCGACCAGAACATCGCGGACAAGACCGGGGTGACCTCCAAGGCGGGGTCGTCCCCGGCCCACAACCGGACCCTGCCCGACGGCAGCACGGCCAGGATCTACCAGGTGGGTGCCCAGAAGTACCGCGCCGACATCGTCAGCCACGGTTCGGTCCTGGGCTCGATGGAGACCCACGACACCGACGCCGGGCTCGACTTCAACGACATGTTCATCGTGCTCGGGATCGACGGCTCGCTCCACTCCTGGATGGGCGGCGGACACCAGGGCCCGGGCACGTTCACCGTCGCGGGCGACTGGAAGGTCAAGATCACGAAGCCCGGCGAAGACCACTACCGCGCCCAGATCATCGGGCATGACGGGGTGGCCGCCACCCTCGACGCCGACGGGCACGACGAGGGGCTCGACGCCAACGGCATCTACATGGTGCTCAGCGCCGGTGGTGTGCTCAGCGCCCACGCGTAGCCGCCACCGCCCGCCGGACAACTGCCCGGGTGCGGCGCCGTGTTCACCCGTGCAGGGCGGGCACCGTGACCCGGCCGCCGTCCGCCTCCGCCGCGCCCTTCGGTACGGCCCTGATCACCACGGTCGTCACCATCGCGGCGGCGAGCAGCCCACCCGAGGCCCACAGGGCGGGCGCGTACCGGTCGGCGCCGTGCGCGCCGCCGCTCGCCGCGACCGTGATCAGGGCGGAGGCGAGGGCCGTCCCGAGTGACGCGCCGATGCCGAAGCAGGCGCCGTTCAGACCGGGCAGCGCGCCCTTCTGCTCCGCCGGGGACGAGAGGACGGCCAGGCCGTTGAGCGCGGTCACACTCAGCCCGTTGTACGTGATGCCGAGCACCGCGAGCGCGGCCGCGAAGATCCACTGGTGGGTCATGAACGGCACCGCGACGGCGAAGGCGATCAGCGAGCCCGCCGAGCCGATGACCACGCTGCGGCGCCAGCCGATCCGCGGGCCGAGTATGCCCGCGATCGGGGCGCCGACCACACCGATGGCCTGGGCGGGTGTCGCGAACAGCAGCGCCGAGTGCGTCGCGCTCATGCCGTAACCGGCCTGCGGGTCCTGGGTGAAGAGCGGCACGGTGAGCGTGAGCGCGCCGAACGCACCGGCCAGCGTCAGTACGGTCGTGGCCAGCAGCGGCCAGGCGCGGCGCGAGACGAGCAGCCCGGTGTCGATGACGGCGTCCCGGGTGCCCCGGCCGGCCAGGGCGAAGAGGACCAGACAGCCGATGCCGCCCAGCACACAGACGGCGGTCGGCACGGACAGCCAGCCCCAGGACTCGCCCTGCGCCAGACCGATGAGCACCCCCGTCAGCCCGAGGGCCAGCAGGGACGTACCGCGCCAGTCCATGCGGCCGGTCGCGGTCGGCGGGGTGGCGGGGACGGTCCGGTACACGGCGATGGTCCCGGCCACCGACACCACGAGACCGGCCAGGAAGATGCCACGGAAGCCGACGGTGTCCGCCAGACGCCCGCCGAACACCGCGTCCACGCCCGCGAATCCGCCGTTGACGGCGGTGATGATGCCGGCCGCGCGGCCGAAGCCCTTGGCCGAGAGGGTGTCGTCCAGGGTGAGGAACGCCAGGGTGAACAGGGCGGCGGAGAAGCCCTGGAGGACCCGCCCGGCCAGGAACACCCCGATGTCGGGGGCCGCCGCGCAGGCGATGTCGCCCGCGATGACCAGGAAGCAGCCCAGCATCATCATCGGCTTGCGGCCCCGGTAGTCGCTGAGGCGGGCCAGCGTGACCTGGCCGATCGCGGCGAACAGGAAGAAGAGGGTCTGCGCGAGCCCGACGAGGCCGCTGGTGGTGTGCAGCCGGTGCATGACGTCGGGGAGGGCCGGGCTGAGCATGGTGGCGTTGAGCTGATAGCCCAGCACGGCCAGCGCCAGGGCCGGCAGCATCCCGGGCCGCCGGTCGGACCGTGACCCGTCGACCGTGACCGGGCGGACCGTGGCATCTCCGGGTGGTCAGCACACGTCGGCATGGCGGGCTCCTTGGAGGGGGAAGGCGGGTCGGGGCGGCAGTACGGAGCGGACCCGGGTCTGAGGACCGGACCGGAGCGGACCGGGAAGGACCAAGACCGGACCGGGACGCGCCAGGACAGACCGGGAAGGACCAGCGCCGGGCCTGATCCGAGCCCGCCGTCGGGGTACGGCGAGAGCCTGGCGCGAGGGTGGCAGCGCCGGGGGTGGCGGCGCCGGGGGTGCCCGGGTGTCCGTCGCCGACGGCCGGTTCCGCCGATGTGTGCGGCGGTACGGCGGGCAGGCGCGCCCAGGGCAGCAGCACCGCGCCCGGGACGCCCGTCACACGATTCCGATTACTTGTCAGACAAGGCGTGATGAAGGTCTGGTCTACCCCCGCGCTCGAAGAGCTGTCAAGCGCCGCCCGCACCCCCGGGCCTGCCGCGCCGGCCTTCTCCGCCGAGCGGCAACACCGCAGCGCGCAGCGGCCATGCGTAGGCTGAGCGGCCGGGCGGCGGCAGCCCGCACACACCCCAGGAGAGGGCTATGGCTGACAGACAACAGCAGCGGCGTCCGGTCGTCGTCCTGTACGAGCGGATCGTGGAAGCGGTCCACCAGGGCGTCTATCCGCCCGGGTCACAGCTGCCGACCGAGCCCCGGCTCGCCGCCGACCTGGGCGTCAGCAGGCCCGCGCTGCGCGAGGCGCTGATCCTGCTCCAGGAGGACGGGGTCATCACGGTGCGGCGCGGAGTGGGCCGCACCGTGAACCACCACCCGCCGCAGCGCGGCTTCGAGACCCTCAAGCCCATGGAGGACCTGCTCGGCGCGGGCGCGGCGGTCCGTACCGTACGGCTGGCGCAGACCCTGGAGGAGCCGACCGACTTCTCCGCACAGCATCTGCTGCTCCCCGCCCACGGGGAGGTCAGGTTCTGGGAGAGCATGATCGAGGTCAACTCGCTGCCGTCCTGCCTCGCCCACGAGTGGGCGGCCACCGGGGAAACCCTCACAGGTCTCGGCCTCGACCCCGCGCAGGCGCTCGACTCCGCGCCGGGCGCCCCGTCGACCATGCTCAAGCTGCTGCTGGAATCCGGGCGCGGCATGGCGCTGAAGGGGTCGTCCACCATGGTCGCCACGATGCTGGGCAGCCGTCGCGGCGCCCAGTTCGACCGACCGTCGGACACCCCGGCCGTCCTGGTGACCCAGGTGATCCACGCCGGGCGCACCCCAGTCCTGGCCGCCAAGTACATGCTGCCCACGGGGGCGCCGGCACTGCCGGTCTGGCAGTCGCGCTGAGGGACGGTCCCGGTGCTGGGCGCGGTACCGCTCGCGGTCCCTGCGCTGGGGGCCGGTGCCGCTCACGGCCCCGGGACCGGTCACGACCGGGCCGCACGCCCCCGGACGGCCCGCGTTCGCGTTCCGGAACAGCGCGGCTACACTCCCCTCCCATGCACTTGTCAGACAACATGTCTCCCCGTACCGCGCACACCGTCAGGACCGGCAGCTTCGGCCAGGAGCAGATACGGCAGGCGCCGAAGGTTCTTCTGCACGACCATCTGGACGGCGGTCTGCGCCCCGCCACCATCGTCGAACTCGCCCGTGACGCGGGCTACTCGGGGCTGCCGACCACCGACACCTCACAGCTCGGCGGCTGGTTCCGCGACGCGGCCGACTCCGGGTCCCTGGAGCGCTATCTGGAGACGTTCGCGCACACCTGCGCCGTCCTGCAGAGCCGCGAGGCGCTGTACCGCGTCGCGGCCGAGGCGGCCGAGGACCTGGCAGCCGACGGTGTCGTCTACGCCGAGATCCGCTACGCGCCCGAGCAGCACCTCGACGGCGGCCTCAGCCTGGAGCAGGTCGTCGAGGCGGTGAACGACGGCTTCCGCGAGGGCGAGCGCCGCGCGGCCGCGCGTGGCCGCGCCATCCGCGTCGGCACTCTGCTGACCGCCATGCGGCACGCCGAGCGCTCCCGGGAGATCGCCGGACTCGCGCTCGCCCACCGCGATTCGGGTGTGGTCGGCTTCGACATCGCCGGGGCCGAGATCGGCAATCCGCCGGAGCGGCACATCGAGGCTTTCGACCATCTCAGGGCCGCCGGAGCGCACGTCACGATCCACGCGGGCGAGGTCGTCGGCCTGCCCTCCATCCAGGAGGCGGTGCAGCGCTGCGGCGCCCACCGCATCGGCCATGGCGTCCGGATCACCGACGACATCACCGTCGCCGCCGACGGCTCGGTCACGCTCGGCCGGATCGCCACCTATGTACGGGATCACCGCATCGCGCTCGAGGTCTGCCCGACCTCCAATCTCCAGACGGGCGCGGCTTCCTCGTACGCCGGGCACCCCATCGACCTGCTGCGCCGGCTGCGGTTCCGCGTCTGCGTCAACACGGACAACCGGCTGGTCAGCGGCACCACGATGTCGCAGGAGTTCCAGCACCTGGCCGACACCTTCGGCTACGGCCTGGACGAGATGGAGTGGTTCACCGTGAACGCGATGAAGTCCGCCTTCATCCCCTTCGACGAGCGCCTCGCCCTGATCCACCAGACCATTCGTCCCGGCTACGCCCGGCTGCGCAACCGGAGCCTCAGCCACCTTCCGGCCCCGGCCGGGCTCTCCGCGTAACGGCGGGGGCGGAGGGCCCCGCCCTCCGCCCGGTCAGCCGCGCCCCGCCCAGTCCAGGCAGACCACCAGCGCGTCGTCGGCGAGCGGCACATCGCTGCGGTACGCGGCCAGTTCCCGCAGCACGGCACGCGGCACCTGCGACGGGGGCAGAAAACGGGTCGAACTCATCGACCGGGCCAGGGCCTTCTCCCCGTACGGCTCACCGCCCGCCGACCGGGTGTCGTAGACGCCGTCGCTCCCGAAGAGCAGACGGTCACCGGGCAGTACCTGGAAGTGCTCGCTGGTGTACTGGGTGTCCTCGAACATGCCGAGCGGCAACTGCGCCTCGAAACAGACCTGTTCGACGGTACGAGCGCGCATCCGCCACAGCCGGGGCGAACCGGCGTCCACGACCTCCACATCGCCCGTCGCCAGGTCGAAACGCATCAGCAGCACATCGACATACGCCTCGCCCCTGTACTGCGCGTGGACGGCCTGGTCGGCCAGGTACGCCTGGTCCGCGAGGCCCACACCCGCGCGCCGCGCGTTGCGCAGGGCGTTGGTCGCGAGGCTGGTGAGCAGCGCCGCGTCGATCCCGGTGCCCCAGCCGTTGGTCACGGTGAGCGTCAGGGTGCCGGCGGAGACCGTCCAGTCGTAGTTGTCGCCGAAGATGGCGTACGCGGGCTCCAGATGGGCGCCCAGCGAGAACTCGGGGCGGTCGAGCGACCGGCCGGGAAGCAGCTGCCACTGCACCTCGGCGGCGAGCGTCAGCCGGGTGGCGCGGCGGGCCAGCAGATACAGGTCGGTGTCGCGCTCCGCGACGAGGATCTCGTGTCCGAGGGCTTCGCAGATGTGCACCAGCTCCGGCAGCACGGCCTCGTCGTACCGCTCGCCGGGGATGCTCACCGACAGCGTTCCCATCCGGTCACCGCGAATGGTGACGGGCAGATGGACCACCACGAGCCCACCGCCCCCGGCGCGCTCCAGGAAGGGCTCCTGCGCGCCGAACGCGCGGCCCTGCGGGCTGTCGTGGACCGGCACGGGCGGCGTGGTGAGGGGGACGGCCTCGACCACCTGCAGTGAGGTCACGGCGTAATCGGCCATGCGCAGCACGACACTCACGGCACCGCACCGCTCACGGAGAGCTTCGGTGACGACATCGACCAGCAGGTGCGGGGCCGCTGCGCGGAGTTCGCGCTCCACAGCTGTGAAACTGTCCACAGTCGTGATGATCGCACACACGCACGACCAGCTGCCCCTTGTGGCGAAGGCCCTGCGGACAGGCGAGCTGTCCACTATGCGGACGGCGTGCCTCCGTACACGGCTTGCGCCACGATCAAGCCCTCGCTGTAATGGCTGCCGCAAAGGAACTGGAACTGTCGCTGCTTGGATCCGCCCTGCGGTCGGCAAGCCCCGCAGGACCACCACGGAACCGAGGAGTTCGGGACATGAGGGACAGACCTGGTCCGACCGGCATACGCGACGAGGCCGAAGGCCCGTCGGCGTCGCGGCACACAACCGGCGCACGGTGAGGGACTCGCCGCCCAGCGGCGGCAAATGGTTCCGCCGAGGCTCCACCGCCCCCGAGCCCGAGGCGCACAGTGTGCCCGCCCCCGGGCCGCCCCCGCCGCCCGGCGCGCAGTACGCGGCCCCGCAGTGGACGCCCGCACCGGCGCCCGCGCCGACGCCCGCCCCGGGCCCCGACGCCGCACAGGACACCGCGCTGATCCGGGCCAGCCTCGGGGTGATCGAGTCGCAGGTCGAGGAAGTCGCGGTCTACTTCTACGCGATCCTCTTCGCCCGTTATCCCACGGTTCGCGATCTCTTCCCCGCCAACATGGATGTGCAGCGCGACCGGCTGCTCCGGGCGCTCCTGCGGATCGTCGAACTCGTCGACGACCCCGAGAGCCTGACGCGTTTCTGTTCACATCTGGGCCGCGACCACCGCAAGTTCGGTACGCAGAGTGCCCACTACCCGGCCGTGGGTGAGTGCCTGCTCGAAGCGCTGGCCCGTTTCGCGGGCCCGGCCTGGACGCCGGAGATCGCCGGCGCCTGGGAGCGTGCGTACGGGGCCGTCGCGGACATCATGGTGCGGGCGGCCGAGCAGAACGCCCGGCACAGCCCGGCTGCCTGGAACGCCCGGGTCATCGCCCATGTACGCCACCCCAGCGGCATCGCGGAAATCACCGTGCAGCCCGACCAGCCGTACCCCTACACCGCCGGCCAGTATCTGAGTGTCGAGTCGCCGTGGTGGCCCAAGGAGTGGCGCCACTACTCGCCTTCCCACGCACCGCGGGACGACTCGATGCTCACCTTCCACATCCGGTCGGTTCCGGGCGGCCGGGTCAGCCAGGCCCTGGTCGACCACACGACGGTCGGCGACTACGTACGGATCGGCCCGCCCCAGGGGGACATGGCCATCGATCCCGCGTCCCGCGACGACCTGCTCTTCGTGGCGGGCGGCACCGGGCTGGCCCCCATCCGGGCCCTGGTCGAGGAGGTGGCCCGGCACGGCATCTCGCACCGGCGCAGTGTGGATGTGTTCATCGGCGCCAGAACGGCCGAGGAGCTGTACGGGCTCGACGACATGCTCCGGATGTCCCAGCGCCACCCGTGGCTCACCGTCCGGGCGGCGGTCTCCGAACAGAACATCGTGGGCCGTACCGGCTCCCTTCCCCAGGTGCTGGCCGAGTTCGGCCCCTGGGACCGGCACGAGGCGTATCTCAGCGGGCCCCAGCAGATGATCTCCGCGGCTGCCGATGTCCTGCTCCGGCGCGGACTCCCGCCGGGGAAGCTGCACTACGACCCATGGGGTGCACCCGCACTCGCCTCGTCGCTGCGCCGTGCCCGCGCCCTGGCCCAGGAGGAAGACGATCAGCTGTGACGACCTATGACGAGACGTTCGGCTCCCCCGGGGAGCGGCTGCTGCAGGAAGCGCTCGGGACGGCTGACCGGGCCGCCGGATTCTACGAGCGGCAGATGCGGCCCTGTCTCACCCCGGCCATGCGTGACTTCATCGCACGGCAGTACATGGTGTTCCTGTCGACGGCGGACGCGCACGGCGAGTGCGACGCGAGCTTCCGTTCGGGGCCGCCCGGGTTCGTCGTCTCGCTGGACAATCACACGCTGACCTATCCCGAGTACCGCGGCAACGGTGTGGTGGCCAGCGCGGGCAACATCACCGAGAACCCGCACCTCGGGATGCTCTTCATCGACTTCACCGACCACCACATAGGGCTGCATGTGAACGGCCGGGCCCAGGTGTACTCGGCGCACGACCACTACGCCCTCTATCCGCATCTGCCCGCCGACCCGGCGCCCGGCAGGCAGCCGCAGATGTGGATCCATCTGTCGGTCGAAGAGGCGTACATCCACTGCTCCAAGCACATCCCCCACCTGGAGCCGGCGCCTCGGCCGCGTGTCTCGCCCGGGGAGCGGCCCAAGGACTCCGAGTACTTCACCGGTGAACGCCGCCCTGCGGCCCCGCCCGGGCCCCCGGCGTCGCCCGCTTACCCGCCGGCTCCGGCGTACCCCGCCGCCTACCCCACGGCTTCCGCCTACCCCACAGCTTCGGCGTACCCGACGGAACAGGCTTACCCCGCGGACCAGGCGTACCCCGCGGAGCAGGCGTACCCCGCGGACCAGGCTTATCCCACGGACCAGGCGTACCCGGCGGAGCCGGCCTACCCCGCCGCGCCCCCCGCTCCCCCGGCCTCCGCTCCGCCCGCACATCACGCCGCCACCGGGAACGAGACCTCGCCCCGGGCCCCCGCCCAGACGCGGCGGGAGCGCCTGCTGAAGCTTCTGCGCTGAGCGCCGGGGCGCATGAAACACTGGCGCCATGGCTCTGCCCGGTAAAGCCTCGGACCCACGGCCCCAGCAGGCCGCTGACGTGGCATCCGAGGTCATCGAGCTGCTTGAAGTCCTCTGGGAGCACGGACGGGACGCCGTCTCCCCCGCGCCCGTCTCCACCTCCCAGCTGAGAGTGCTGTACACGCTGGACCGGGAGGAAGGCATCAACCAGCGGTCGCTCGGTGAAGTGCTGGGCGCCGCGCCCTCGTCCGTCAGCCGGCTGTGCGACCGGCTCCAGGCGCTGGGCTTCGTGGAGCGCGCCCCCAGCCCGGTGAGCCGGCGGGAGCTGGAGCTCAGACTCACCGCGCAGGGCCGGACCTATCTGCGGGATCTGCGGGCCCGGCGGGAGGAAGCCCTGCTGGCGTCCATCGCCGCCATGCCCGCCGCCGCCCGGCAGGCACTGGTCGACGGCCTGGCCGGTTTCCGGCACGCCCTGGAGGCCACAGCCCCCGTCACGGCACAGGACAGGACCGGCGCCCGGGACCAGGGCCACGGGATGTCGGCCTAGAGCCTTCAGGCCCGCCCGTTCCCCCTTGGCCCGCCCGTTCCCCCTTGGCCCGCCCGTTCCTCCTGGGCCCCGGTCTCCGGCCGGGCCCGCGACCGGGCCCGGCCCGCGTGGAGTTGCTACTCGGCCGGTTCCACCCCGGCCCGCAGCAGACCGTAGGTGTACGCGTCCTCCAGCGCCTGCCAGGACGCCGCGATCACGTTCTCCGCGACCCCCACCGTCGACCACTCCGCCTCGCCGTCGCTGGTGGTGATCAGCACGCGGGTGGTGGAGTCCGTGCCGTGCCTGCCCTCCAGGATGCGGACCTTGTAGTCCGTCAGCTCCAGCTTCGCGAGTTGGGGGTAGATCCGCTCCAGGCCCACCCGCAGCGCCCGGTCCAGCGCGTTGACCGGGCCGTTGCCCTCCGCCGTCGCGACGATCCGCTCGCTCTTGGCCCACAGCTTCACCGTCGCCTCGTTGGCGTGGGTGCCGTCGGGGCGGTTCTCCACGATCGCGCGCCAGGACTCGATCCGGAAGTAGCGGCGGGCGCGGCCCTCCGCCTCCTCGCGGAGCAGCAGTTCGAAGGAGGCGTCGGCGGCCTCGTAGGTGTAGCCCTGGAGTTCGCGCTCCTTGACGCGGTCGACGACGCGGGCGACCAGCTCGCGGTCGCCGCCCAGGTCGATGCCGAGCTCCTTGCCCTTGAGCTCGATCGAGGCGCGGCCCGCCATGTCGGACACCAGCATCCGCATGGTGTTGCCGACCTGCTCCGGGGCGATGTGCTGGTAGAGGTCCGGGTCGACCTTGATCGCGGAGGCGTGCAGCCCCGCCTTGTGCGCGAAGGCCGAGACACCCACGTACGGCTGGTGGGTGGAGGGGGTGAGGTTGACGACCTCGGCGATGGCGTGCGAGATACGGGTCATCTCGGGCAGCGCGCCCTCGGGGACGACGGTCTTGCCGTACTTGAGCTCCAGGGCGGCGACGACCGGGAAGAGGTTGGCGTTGCCGACGCGCTCGCCGTAACCGTTCGCCGTGCACTGCACATGGGTGGCGCCCGCGTCGACGGCGGCCAGGGTGTTCGCGACGGCGCAGCCGGTGTCGTCCTGGGCGTGGATGCCCAGGCGCGCGCCGGTGTCCGCGATGACCGTGGCCACGACGGCCTGCACCTGGGCGGGCAGCATCCCGCCGTTGGTGTCGCAGAGGACGACGACGTCGGCGCCGGCCTCGGCGGCCGCGCGTACGACGGACTTGGCGTACTCCGGGTTGACCTTGTACCCGTCGAAGAAGTGCTCGCAGTCGAGGAAGACGCGGCGGCCCTGCGCGCGGAGGTAGGAGACGGAGTCGCGCACCATCGCCAGGTTCTCTTCGAGTGTGGTGCGCAGCGCCAGTTCCACATGGCGGTCGTGGGACTTGGCCACCAGGGTGATCACCGGGGCGCCGGAGTCCAGCAGCGCTTTCAGCTGCGGGTCATCGGCGGCGGGGGTGTTCGGCCTGCGGGTGGCGCCGAAGGCCACCAGCTGGGCGTGGGTGAAGTCGATCTCCTGCTGCGCACGGGCGAAGAACTCCGTGTCGCGGGGGTTGGCGCCGGGCCAGCCGCCCTCGATGAATCCCACGCCGAAGTCGTCGAGGTGCCGGGCGATCGTCAGCTTGTCCGAGACGGTGAGGTTGATGCCTTCGCGCTGTGCCCCGTCGCGCAGCGTCGTGTCGAAGACATGGAAACTGTCGTCCGTGGCCTTGGCCTCTGTCGTCATGCTGATCTGACTCCTGTCGGATGGGTGGATCCGGAATGTCTGGCTCCACTTGCCCCCATCTTCGCGTGCGCCTCGTTCCCGGCCGAGGTGGGGCCTGGAAACGAAAAAACCCCTCGCGGGTGCGAAGGGTTAGCGCGCGGGTCTGGGGCACGGTGGCCGCGCCGTACGGGTTGGTACGGGTGCGGTCACTGCGGACCGGCGCGCCTGCTGCCGATAATCATGGCGAACGAGGACACGGTCGCAGTCTGCCATACCGTCCACTCCCCGTAGAGGGAATCTCACGATGCGGTCAAGCTCCGGCGGGGGCGCGGCGCGGACCGCGCCCCCGCGGAACCGGCCCTCACAGGGCCGACGGGCTCGTCTTTCCCAGGCCCTCCGGCGTCCTGGCCGCCGGGCCCGCGACGGAACCCCGGTTCAGATCGATGTCCCGGGTCTCCCGCATCGTGAGATACACCACCAGCGAGACGGCCGCGCACCCGGCCACGTACCAGTAGAAGCCCGACTCGGCCCCGGCCTTCTTGAACCAGAGCGCCACATACTCCGCGGTCCCCCCGAAGAGCGCGTTGGCGATCGCGTACGGCAGCGCCACGCCCAGCGCGCGGATCCCGGTCGGGAAGAGCTCCGCCTTCACACACGCGTTGATCGATGTGTAGCCGGTGACGATGAGCAGCGCGAGCAGCGCCAGGCCGAAGGCCGGCCAGAACGTGCCCGCGTGTTTGAGCATCGTCATGATCGGCACGGTCAGGAACGTCGAGCCGACCGCGAACATGATCAGCAGCGGACGGCGGCCGATCCGGTCCGAGAGGAGGCCCGCCAGCGGCTGGACGCACATGAAGACGAAGAGCGCGCAGAAGCTGACCAGCGAGGCGGTCGGCTTCGTCAGACCGGCGCTGGAGGAGAGGAACTTGGTGAGGTAGGTGGTGTACGTGTAGTACGCGACGGTGCCGCCCATCGTGAGGGCCATCACCAGCACCGCCTCCCGGCGGTGCGCCCAGAGCGCCCTGAGTGTGCCCCGGCTCTCGTCGGCCGCCGCGCCGGACTCCGCGTACACCTCGGTCTCCAGGAGCGAGCGCCGCAGATAGAAGACGATGGCCGCGCCGACGGCGCCCACGATGAACGGGATGCGCCAGCCCCAGCTGTGCAGCGCGTCCTCGGACAGGGTGCGCTGGAGGACGATCTGCAGCCCCAGGCCCACGAGTTGGCCCGCGGTCATCGACACGTACTGGAAGCTGGAGGCGAATCCGCGCCGGTCGGGCGCGGACGCCTCGGTGAGGTAGGTGGCGCTCGCCGCGTACTCACCGCCGACGGACAGCCCCTGGAGCAGCCGGGCGACCAGCAGGACGGCGACACCGCCGTATCCGGCGACCGCGTAGGTGGGGGCGACCGCGATCAGGATCGCCGACGCCGACATCAGGGTGACGGTCAGGGTCAGCGCGGCCTTGCGTCCCCTGCGGTCGCCGATCCGGCCGAGCAGCCAGCCGCCGACGGGCCGCATGAAGAACCCGACGGCGAAGATGCCCATGGTGTTCATGAGGTTCGCGGTCTCGTTCCCCTTCGGGAAGAACGCGTCGGCGAAGTACACCGCGAAGGTGGCGTACACGAACCAGTCGAACCACTCGACCATGTTGCCGGCCGAGCCGACCCAGACCTTCTTCCACTGCTCTCGTCCCATGGGGAGTCACGGTGGCGCAGGGGCCCGACGGCCCACAAGAGGGCCGCACGCAACGATCACGCGTACTTGTGTGCGTTGCGTTCCCCGGCCGGCCCCCTCACCCCTGCGGGGCCAGCGCGTCATCGATGAACTCGCTGACGTGCGCCAGCACTTGGGGCCGCCCCGAACCGGGCAGCGCCATCGCCACATGGGTGCTGAAGCCGTCCAGCAGCGCCCGTATCCGCGTCGCGAACCGCTCGGTGTCGACCGGCCGCAGCTCACCGCGTGACGCCCCCTCGACGAGCAGGGCGACCAGATCGCGGTGCCAGGACAGCTCGATGTCGAGCAGCCGGGCGCGGGTGTCGTCGTCGACGCCGTGCGCCCGGTTCCACAGTTCGAGCCAGAGCGACCAGTGCGGGTCGCGGGGGCCTGCGGGGATGTACAGGTCGACATAGGCGTCGAGCCGTTCGCGGACCGGCACCTGGCGGGCGAGCGCCGCACGGCGCTCCATGCCGAGCAGCTCCTCGCTCCATTCGAGGGTCTGGAGCAGGAGCTCGTCCTTGGTGCGGAAGTAGTACAGCAGGTGCCCGCTGCTCATGCCGACCTCGCGGCCGAGCCCCGCCATGGTGAGCTTCTCCAGGCCGCCGTCGGCGATGCTGGCCATGGCCGCGGCCAGCAGGCTCTCGCGGGGCGGGGCGTTCTTGCGCGCGCGGGCCGCCGGTTCGTTCATGCCGCCCAGAGTATGGGATGCGCCGGCGGCCCCTTCGGGCCCGTCCTGGTCCACCGGGAGGCTCTAGCCCTGGCCCACCAGCGGCTGCTGCTGGGTGATGCAGTGGATGCCGCCACCGCCCGCGAAGATCGTCCGGGCGTCGACCTGGACGACGGTGCGGTCCGGGAAGAGCCGCTGGAAGACCGCGGCCGCCTCGGCGTCGCGGGGGTCGTCGAAGGAGCAGAGCACCACCGCGCCGTTGCAGAGGTAGTGGTTGATGTACGAGTAGTCGGCCCAGCCGCCGTCGGCCTCCAGGACGGTCGGGGCCTGGACCTCCACCACCTCCAGCGGGCGGCCCTTCGCGTCGGTCTCCGCGCGCAGCCGCGCCACGATCCCCTTGCACAGCTCGTGGTCGGGGTGGGCGGGGTCGGGCTGGGTGTGGGCGACGACCACACCGGGGCGCGCGAAGGCGGCCACGATGTCGACATGTCCCCGGGTCCCGAACTCGCCGTAGTCACCGCTGAGTCCGCGCGGCAGCCAGATCGCCTTGGTGGTGCCGAGCCTGGCGTGGATCTCGGCCTCGACCTGTTCCCGGGTCCAGCCGGGGTTCCGCTCGGCGCCGAGCTGCACGGTCTCGGTCAGCAGGACGGTGCCCTCGCCGTCGACATGGATCGCACCGCCCTCGTTGACCAGCTCGGACGTGTGGGTCCGCGCCCCGGCCAGGTCGGAGACATACGCGCCGATCTTGGCGTCGTGCCCCCAGCGGGCCCAGGACTGGGCGCCCCAGCCGTTGAACGTCCAGTCCACCGCGGCCAGCCGCTCGCCGTCGGTGACGAAGGTCGGGCCGATGTCGCGCATCCAGGCGTCGTCGAGCTCGCGCTCCACCAGCTCGACGTCCGGGCCGAGCAGCGCACGGGCGCCGGCGGACTGCCCCGGTCCCGTCACCATCGTCACCGGCTCGAAGCGGCGGACCGCACGCGCCACGGCCGCCCACGCCTCGCGCGCCCGCGCCAGGCCGTCCGCGTCGTCGAACGTGGGGTTGGGGCCGGGCCAGGCCATCCAGGTGCGCTCGTGCGGGGCCCACTCGGGCGGCATACGGAACATGGGTCCTCCGGGGAGATCGGTCGGTAGGGGCACTGACACGGGCAGCGGTACGGCGGTCCGCCGGATCGCGGTTCAACGGCATGCGGTACGGCGGATCACAGGAAGTACAGGCGGTTGAGCGAGACGGACTCGGCGGGCCGCGACTCCAGCGGGTCGCCGTCGAGCGTGACCAGACCGGTGCGCTGGTTCACATCCACCTGCCCCGTACGGGAGTTGAGCCGCAGATCGGCGGGGCCGATACCCCGGGTGCCGCGCACGGCGACGCGCCTGCGGCGGGTCGGCATGTGGTCGCTGCCCAGGTCGATGGCGGCCTGCGCCACGAACGCGACACCGAGGTCGGCCGCCGTCGCCCCGTAGGAACCGAACTGCGGTCCCAGGACGAGCGGCTGGCAGGTGTCGGTCGCGGCGTTCGGGTCGCCGGTCACTCCGTACGCCGGGAAGCCCGACTTGAGGACGAGCTGCGGCTTCGCGCCGAAGGAGTCGGGCCGCCACAGCACGATGTCGGCGAGCTTGCCGGTCTCGATGGACCCGATCTCATGGGCGAGACCGTGTGCGATGGCCGGGTTGATGGTCAGCTTCGCCATGTAGCGCAGCACCCGGGCGTTGTCGTCGTCGCCCTCCGCGCCGCGCTCGGCCTTCATCTTCCCGGCCATCGCGAAGGTACGGCGCACGGTCTCGCCGGCGCGGCCCATGCCCTGGGCGTCCGACGAGGTGATCCCGATGGCGCCCAGGTCGTGCAGCACGTCCTCGGCGCCCATCGTCCCGGCGCGGATCCGGTCACGGGCCATGGCCGCGTCGCCGGGCAGGTCGGTCTTGAGGTCGTGTACGGAGACGATCATCCCGTAGTGCTCGGCGACCGCGTCCCGGCCGAACGGCAGCGTCGGGTTGGTGGACGAGCCGATGACGTTGGGGACTCCTGCCATCTTCAGCACGTTCGGCACATGGCCGCCGCCGCACCCCTCGATGTGGAAGGCGTGGATCGTGCGGCCCTCCAGGACGCTCAGGGTGTCCTCCACCGACAGGCACTCGTTCAGGCCGTCACTGTGCAGGGCGACCTGGACGTCGTACTCCTCGGCGACGCGCAGCGCGGTGTCCAGGGCGCGGGTGTGCGCGCCCATGTCCTCGTGCACCTTGAAGCCGGACGCGCCGCCCTCGGCGAGCGCCTCGACCAGCGGGGCCGGGTCGGACGACGAACCGCGGGCCAGGAAGCCGATGTTGACCGGCCAGGCGTCGAAGGCGTTGAAGGCGTGGCGCAGTGCCCAGGGCGAGTTGACGCCGACGCCCCAGACGGGGCCGAACTCCTGCCCGATGATCGTCGTCACCCCGGAGGCGAGCGAGGCTTCCATGATGCGCGGCGAGAGCAGATGGACGTGTGCGTCGACGGCTCCGGCGGTGGCGATCAGCCCCTCGCCCGAGACGATCGACGTGCCGGTGCCGACCACGACGTCGACGCCGTCCAGGGTGTCGGGGTTGCCGGCCCGGCCGATCGCCGCGATCCGGCCCTCCCGGATGCCGATGGAGACTTTGCGGATGCCCTGCACCGCGTCGATGACCAGCACGTTGCTGATCACGACGTCGCAGGTCTCGCGTACGGCGGCCGCCTTGAGGTGCAGGCCGTCGCGTGCGGTCTTGCCGAATCCGGCCAGGAACTCGTCGCCGGGGCGCTGTGCGTCGGACTCGACGCGGACGGTCAGCCCGGAGTCACCGAGGCGGACCAGGTCACCGGCCCTGGGGCCGTGCACGGCTGCGTACTCACTCATCGTCCTGCTCCCGGTTCGGCTCCCAGATATCCGCAGGCCGCCGCGCGCCGCAGGGCCTCTTCCTTCGCGCCGGGCGCGTCCAGCGCCCCGTCGACAAGACCCGCGAACCCGATCGCGATCCGGTCTCCGCCGATGGAGACCAGCTCCACATCGGCGCTCTCGCCGGGCCCGAACCGTACGGACGAGCCGGCGGGCACGCACAGCCGCATGCCGTAACCGGCGGCGCGGTCGAAGTCCAGCCGGGGGTTGGCCTCGAAGAAGTGGAAGTGGGAGGTGACGCTGACCGGCACCGACGCGGTGTTGCGCACGGTCAGCGTCACCTCGGGGACGGGGTCGGGGTAGCCGGGCCCGGACACCACGGCGCCGGGTGCTTCATCGCCCAGGGAGCCGCCGCCGATGGGGTCGCTGACCACGGCCAGCCGTGAACCGTCGTCGAAGACGGCCTCGACATGCACCTCGGTGACGACATCGGCGACACCGGGCAGCACATCGCCGGTGCCGAGGACCGCGCGCGCCGCCTCGATCGCCTCGGCCAGCCGGCGCCCGTCGCGGGCCGCCTCACAGACCGTGTCGGCGATCAGCGCGGTCGCCTCCGGAACATTGAGCAGCAGCCCGCGCGCCCGGCGCGCCCGCGCCAGCTCAGCGGCGCCGAACAGCAGCAGCCGGTCGCGCTCCGTCGGGGTCAGTCTCACGCCCACTCGCTTCCATTGATCATCGATTAGAACGCCACTCTAACTTTAAACATCGCCTATAGAAAGACCCGAAACCATTGACACGCCAAACCGGAGGACATCAGATTGAGCGGCACTCAAACAGACGAGCGGAGAGGTACCTCGTGCCGATCGAACAGCGCGGAGTCGACACCATCCCGGACGCGGAGCGCACCAGCGGTCCGCGCGATCTCATCAGCATCCTGCTGGGGTCCAACCTCTGCCTGGGAGTGATCATCTTCGGCTGGCTGCCGGTCTCCTTCGGCCTCGGGCTGTGGCCGGCGGTCACCTCCGTAGTCTCCGGCACGGTCGTCGGCACGCTGCTCACCGCGCCGCTCGCCCTGGTGTCGCTGCGGACCGGCACCAATCTCTCCACATCGAGCGGCGCCCAGTTCGGCGTACGCGGCCGGCTCATCGGCTCGATCGTCGGACTGCTGCTCTCGCTGGGCTACACGGCGCTGACCCTGTGGACCGGCGGCGACGTGATGATCGGGACACTGTCCCGGCTCACCGGACTGCCGGACAACGGCCTGATGCACGCCCTGGTCTACGCGCTGCTCGCCGCCCTGACCGTCACCGGCGCGGTGTACGGCTACCGGATCCTGCTGCGCCTCAGCAAGGCGCTCGCCATCGGGATGACGGTCCTGCTGGTGCTCGGACTCTTCGCGTACGCCCCCGACTTCACCACGGCCGCCGCCCCGCACACCGGGTATCTGCTCGGCTCCTTCTGGCCCACCTGGTTCCTCTCGGCCGTCGCCGCCGGGCTCAGCGGTCCCATCGCCTTCATCACCCTGCTCGGCGACTACACCCGCTATGTGTCACCGCGCCGCCACACCTCCCGCGCCGTCCTGACCGCCACCTGTTGCGGCCTGATACTCGGGCTGCTGGTCCCGCAGCTCTTCGGCACGTACACCGCGCTCGCCGCCCGCTCGGCCGTCGACTTCGCGGGGCCGCTGGTCACCGCGTCGCCCTTCTGGTACCTGATCCCGCTGCTGCTCGCCGCTTCGGCCGGCTCGGTCGGCAACGCCGGGCTGATGCTCTACTCGATGGGCCTCGACCTGGACGCCATCCTGCCGCGCGCCACCCGGGCGCGGGCGACCCTGGTGGTGGCCGCCGTGGCCACCTTCTTCGTCTTCGTCGGCCACTTCGCCTGGGACGCGCAGTCGGCGATGACCTCGTTCGTCCTGCTGCTCACCGCCATCGGCACGCCCTGGGCCGTGATCACCGTCATCGGGTACGTGCGGTGCGGCGGGCAGTACGACTCCGAGGCCCTCCAGGTCTTCAACCGCCGGTCCGTGGGCGGCGTCTACTGGTACCGCTCGGGCTGGAACGTCCGGGCGTCCGTGGCGTGGGCGGCCGGCGCCGCCGTCGGACTGTGCGCGGTCTCCACCCCCTTCTACGAGGGCCCCCTGCTGCACCTCACCGGCGGGGTGGACTGCAGCTTCCTCTTCTCCGGTGCGGTCGGCGGGCTGGTCTACGCGGCCCTGACCGCCCGCACGGCCCCGGCCGGCAGCCGCACGGCGGACCCGGCCGACCCTTCCGAGACCCCTGCCGGAGCGCTCGCGGAGTTGTAGCGTCGTGGCCCATGGAGCGTGAGATACAGGCTTTCGTCCCCGAACCGGGCCGCACCGAACGGATCGCGGCCGAGACGGCGGCAGTCACAGCCCGCTGGCCCGACCCCACGGACCGGCCGCCGCTCTTCGGCGTCCCGGTCGGCATCAAGGACATCATCCATGTCGACTCCCTGCCCACCAGGGCGGGTTCGGCCCTCCCGCCGGAGGCCATCGCCGGACGGCAGGCCACGGTCGTCGACCGGCTGCGCGCGGCGGGGGCGGTGATCGCGGGCAAGACGGTGACGGCCGAGTTCGCGGTGCTGGCCCCGGGTCCGACGCGTAACCCGCGCAACCTCGCACACACCCCGGGCGGTTCGAGCAGCGGCTCGGCGGCGGCGGTCGCGGCCGGGATGGTGCCGCTGGCCGTGGGGACCCAGACGGTCGGCTCGATGATCCGCCCCGCGGCGTACTGCGGGGTGACCGCCTTCAAACCGACGTACGGGCGCATCCCGGTGGACGGCGTCATCGCGAACGCCCCGAGCTTCGACACCCTCGGCCTCTTCGCCCCGGATGTGGCGGGGCTGCTGCCCGCGCTGGCGGTGGTCTGCGACAACTGGCACCCGCACGAGCCGCCCGCGGACCCGGCCCACGGCTCACCGGAGCTGCCGGTGCTCGCGGTCCCCGAAGGCCCGTATCTGGAACGCGCCGAACCGGAGGCGCTCGATGTCTTCGCGACCCGGGTGGAGCGGCTGCGGGCGGCCGGGTTCACGGTGCGGCGGATCCCCGTGATGGCCGACTTCGAGCAGGTCAGGGCCCAGCTCTTCACGATGAACCGCTACGAGGTGGCCCGTACGCACGCGGACTGGTTCGCCGAGTACGGGGACCGCTACCGGCCGGAGACGGTACGGGCGATCCGGGAGGGCCAACTGATCACGGAGGTGGAGTACGTGCGGGCTCAGCGGGAGCGGGTGGCGTTCCGGGACCGGATGGCGGCGGCGCTGGCCGACGCCGACCTGTGGATCACCCCGTCGGCGACGGGCCCGGCCCCGCTGGGCCTGACCACGACGGGCAGCTCCGTCATGTGCCTGCCCTGGAGCAACGCCGGCCTGCCGTCCCTGACCCTCCCGGCAGGCCACGCGGGCAACGGACTGCCGCTGGGCCTCCAGTGCGTGGGGGCGGCGGGGGACGACGAACGGGTACTGGCCTGGGGCACGGCCATCGAGACGGCGCTCGGGGAGGGGTGATCTGATCGCCGGAGGAGCACGTCAAGCCCCTCCGGCGATTGAGGAGCGGGGTCCGGGGCAGCGCCCCGGAAACAAGAGCGCTCAGCCCAGCGGATGCATCCATCCGTGCTTGTCCTCGCCGATCCCCCGCTGAACATCGAGCAGCGCGGCCCGCAGAGCCAGCGTGACCTCACCGGGCGTACCGTCGCCCTGCGTCCACTCCCCGCTGGCCGACTTCACCGTGCCGACGGGCGTGATGACCGCCGCCGTACCGCAGGCGAAGACCTCGGTCAGCGAGCCGTTCTCCGTGTCACGGCGCCACTGGTCGATGGAGACCCGGCCCTCCTCGGCCTCGTAGCCGAGGTCACGGGCGACGGAGAGCAGCGAGTCACGGGTGACGCCCGCCAGCAGCGAGCCGGTGAGCCGCGGCGTGACGATCTTCGGCTTGCGGCCCTCGCCACCCCCGTACACGAAGCACAGGTTCATGCCGCCCAGCTCCTCGACCCACTTGTGCTCGACGGCGTCGAGGTAGGCGACCTGGTCGCAGCCCTGCCGTGCGGCCTCGGCCTGGGCCAGCAGGGAGGCGGCGTAGTTCCCGCCGGTCTTGGCCTCGCCCATGCCGCCGGGCACGGCGCGCACCCGGTCCTCGGACAGCCAGATCGAGACCGGCTTGACGCCGCCCTCGAAGTAGGCGCCGGCCGGCGAGGCGATCACGATGAAGAGGTACTCGTTGGCGGGCTTCACACCGAGACCGACCTCGGTGGCGATCATGAACGGGCGCAGGTAGAGGGACTCCTCGCCACCGTGCGGCGGGACCCATGCCTTGTCCTGCTGGACCAGCGCGTCGCACGCGTCGAGGAAGATCTCGACCGGCAGCTCGGCCATGGCGAGACGGCGGGCGGAGAGCTGGAAGCGCTTCGCGTTGGCCTCGGGGCGGAAGGTCGCCACGGATCCGTCGGGCTGGCGGTACGCCTTGAGGCCCTCGAAGATCTCCTGCCCGTAGTGCAGGGTCATGTTCGCCGGGTCCAGGGAGAGCGGCGCGTACGGCACGAGCTGGGCGTCGTGCCAGCCGCGCCCCTCGGTCCACTTGATGGTGACCATGTGGTCGGTGAAATGGCGGCCGAATCCGGGATGGGCCAGCAGCGCCTCCCGCTCCGCGTCGGACAACGGGTTGGAAGAGGGCTTGAGCTCGATCGGGAGCGTCGTCATGAGTGGTATGTCCTTCACCGGTTGTTTGTGACGGACCGCGCTCACGCCACTACTAGGACGTCCGAGCTTCCCCACATACCGCGGCCCCACGTCCGATTATCGCTCGTGGATGGCCGCGGATGAAAGGCGTGAATGCGGTCCAGGCTTCGATGGTCGCACCCGGGACCGCAAAACACAGCCGCCGGGTGTCTTGGGAGACCCGGCGGCTGTGGTGTGTCAGTCGACGGGTCAGCCCGCTACTCGTACCGCGAGCGCGTCGCCGATCTCGTCGGTCGTACGCGGCTGGGTACCGCGCTCCGCCAGGTCGGCGGAGACCGCGTCCTCGATGCGGGCGGCCTCGGACTCGTGGCCGAGGTGGCGCAGCAGCAGGGCGACGGAGAGGATCGTGGCCGTCGGGTCGGCCTTGCCGGTGCCCGCGATGTCGGGCGCCGAACCGTGCACCGGCTCGAACATCGACGGGAAGGCGCCCGTCGGGTTGATGTTGCCGGATGCCGCCAGGCCGATGCCGCCGGTCACGGCAGCGGCGAGGTCGGTCAGGATGTCGCCGAAGAGGTTGTCGGTGACGATGACGTCGAAGCGCTCGGGCTGGGTGACGAAGAAGATCGTCGCGGCGTCGACGTGCAGATAGTCGGTGGTGACGTCCGGGAACTCCTGGCTCACCTTGTCGAAGATGTTCTTCCACATGTGGCCGGCGTAGACGAGGACGTTGTTCTTGTGCACCAGCGTCAGCTTCTTGCGCGGACGCGCCTGGGCGCGGGCGAACGCGTCGCGGACGACGCGCTCGACGCCGTACGCCGTGTTCACGCTGACCTCGGTCGCGATCTCGGCGGGCGTGCCGGTACGGAGGCTGCCGCCGTTGCCGGTGTACGGACCCTCGGTGCCCTCACGGACCACGATGAAGTCGATGTCCGGGCGGCCCGCGAGCGGGGTCGCGGTGTTCGGGAACAGCTTCGAGGGGCGGAGGTTGACGAAGTGGTCGAAGGCGAAGCGGAGCTTGAGCAGCAGACCGCGCTCCAGGACACCCGACGGCACCGATGGGTCACCGATCGCGCCGAGCAGGATCGCGTCGTGCCGCTTCAGCGACTCCAGTTCGGCGTCCGGGAGGGTCTCACCGGTGCGGTGCCAGCGCTGGGCGCCGAGGTCGTACTCCTCGGTCTCCAGCTTCACATCCTGAGGAAGGACCGCGTTCAGGACCTTGAGGCCCTGGGCCACGACTTCCTGGCCGATGCCGTCACCGGGGATCACTGCGAGATTGAGGCTGCGAGACATGACGGCACCCTACTGCGCGTCCCAGGGGATGACATGCCGTGTCCAGTATCCGGACATGTGATCTGCTGTACGGGCGCCGTTCACCCGTGCGGCAGGAGCCCGTCAGCCGGACCGGGCACCTTGGCGGCCATGGACACACCCCGTTTCGGTATCCCCGAGAAGCTCGCCGGCCGGATGAGTATGGCCGAGCAGCACGAGTACCTCCGCACCCGGCTCAGCCGGCGCGGGGTGCTCCGTACGACGGCGGCGGGCGCCGCGGTCACCGTCGCCGGTGCCGGCACCGCGCTGGGCGCGCAGCCCGCGTACGCCGCTTCCCCGCAGTCCGCGCCCGCGCACCGCCCCACCCACTCCACGCCGGCCGTCGACGGCTCGCTGGTCGCGCCGTTCGGCAGGCACCTCGCCTACGGCGCCGACCCCAGGACGCAGATGCGGGTCTCCTGGCAGGTCCCGTTCGCGGTGAAGCGGCCGTACATCCGGATCGGTACCTCGCCCTGGGACCTGAGCCGGAAGATCAGCACCGAGGTGCGGCACCTGACGACGCCCAGCCTGAACGGCGGCAAGATCGCCGCGGCCGAGCAGTTCTACGTACACGCCGGACTCGACCGGCTGCGGGCGGGGACGACGTACTACTACGGCGTCGGGCACGACGGGTTCGACCCGGCCGACCGCCGCAATCTGGGCACGCTCGGCACCTTCCGCACCGCACCGTCCCGCGCCGAGTCCTTCACCTTCACGGCCTTCGGCGACCAGGGCGTCAGTTACCACGCGCTCGGCAACGACCAGTTGCTCCTGGGCCAGAACCCGGCGTTCCACCTGCACGCGGGCGACATCTGCTACGCGGACCCGTCGGGCTCGGGCCAGGAGACGGACGCCTATGACGCGCGCACCTGGGACCAGTTCCTGGCGCAGACGGAGACCGTCGCGAAGACGGTGCCGTGGATGGTGACCACCGGCAACCACGACATGGAAGCCTGGTACTCCCCCGACGGCTACGGCGGCCAGAACGCCCGCTGGACACTGCCGGACAACGGCCCCGACCCGGTCAACCAGCCCGGTGTGTACTCGTTCGTGCACGGCAATGTCGGGGTCGTGGCGCTGGACGCCAACGACGTCTCGTACGAGATCCCCGCCAACTACGGCATCAGCGGCGGCAAGCAGACCCGCTGGCTGGACCGCCGCCTGGCAGAACTGCGCGCGAACCGCGGCATCGACTTCGTCGTGGTCTTCTTCCACCACTGCGCGTTCTCGACGACGAACTCGCACGCGTCGGAGGGCGGGGTGCGGGACGAGTGGGTGCCGCTCTTCGAGAAACACCAGGTGGACCTGGTCATCAACGGCCACAACCATGTGTACGAGCGCACGGACGCGATCCTGCGGAACAAGGTCGCGCGCAAGGTGCCGATCGGCGAGCGGACGGACCCGACGCGGGACGGCATCGTGTATGTGACCGCGGGCGGTGCGGGCAAGTCGCTGTACGACTTCCCGGCGCCCGACAGCTACGAGGGCCACCTCCACGAGCAGGAGAGCGTGCCCACCTATCACTGGGTGAAGGGCGGCGCGAAGGCGACCGAGACCGTGGAGTGGTCGCGGGTGCGCTACACCGGCTACTCGTTCCTCGCGGTGGAGGTGACGACCGGCCGGCAGGCGGCGCTCAAGGTCAGCGCGCTCGCCGAATCGGGCGAACGCATCGACCACTTCGAGATCCGCCGAGGTTACTGACCGCTCAGCGAACGGCCCCGGCGAGTACCTTCAGAACCGCCCTGTGCCGTAAGGCGCGGGGCGGCTTCAGTGCCCGGTGGAACCGCCGTTGTCACGGCGGTCGAGTGCACGCTGGAGGGCTGCTGCCGCGTTCTTGCGGTCGGACTCGCCCGAACGTGCTGCGCGGGCGGTGTGACGGACGCGGCGGACTGTCGTCTCGGCCATGGGGATCGACTCCTTGAAGCAAGGGGGATATCGATGCGCCGGAGGAGGCGGGGAGCGGGCGCCGCAGGGGTTACCTGCACGGGGGCACTGCTCACGACCGCCAGTCGCTGGGTCGAGCGAGACGTTCGGCTTCTATAAAGCTAGGGGAGCCGGGCCGTTCTGTCTCCACAATTACTCGGACTTCCTACTATCTGAGACGCGATCATGAACGGGCACGGCATCCTCGCCCTCTCCGCTGCCTCACCGGCGGCACGCGCGCGGCCTCGGGGCCGGGCGAGATCGAGGGCGGGCTGCTCTGTCCAGTGCGACGGACAGCGCAGCCCCCGAGCCGGGGAGAGACCTACAGGCTCCTGTCCGGATCCGGAAAGGCCCAACGCTGCTCAGCGGTTGACGGCCTGGATCTCCTGGACCCTGACGGGCTGATCGTCGCCGTACTCACCATCGGGCAGGGTACCTCCCGCACCACCGGTCCCCGTCCAGCTGATCTTCCAGGTGGCGGTGGACCGCAGATCGAAGGTGCCATCTCCCGAGGAGCGCTGGTAGACAACGCCGCACGGCGGAGTCAGATTGGCCTTGCCCGGCGCATACGGCTCACCGATGGAGCCGTTCTCCATGGCGCATTGACCGGACGCGGGAAGCACCTGCGCGTCATCGGTGCCGGGGTCAAGCCGGAGCGCGTCCGGCTCAGCCGTAGTGGTGGCCTCGGCGTGAAAACCGGCGACGTCGAGTGAGGCGGTGACGGAGACGGGTTTGAAGTCGGCCTTGTCCAGCCATGCCCAGGTCGGCAGGTTCACCTTGCTGGCACCGGCCGGGGCGAGACTGACCTTGGTCCCCGGGACCTGCATCTGCTGATAGGCGAGCCCGGCGAGCGTCTCGGGCTTGATGGCCTGCGGGACGTCGGGGGTCTCCCCCTTCTTGACCCAGAACGGGTCCTTGTCACACTTCATCTGGTCCGCGAGTGAGGCATCGTCGTTGAACTGGGGCCCCCACCACATCCCCTCTTTCTCCTTGTCGATGTTGTAGTTGTCGCCGGCGTATTTCTGGTTCTGGTCAGAGATTTCGCCCCGGACATCGTTGGGGAGATCCGGGTCGTGGACGGCAGACACGTAGACGCCTTGCCGGAACTGCTGGAACTCCGTGGCGGACCACTCGGGGGCGTACCAGCACGCGGGCGGGGTCCAGTTGGAGTCGGTGGACGCCAACCGACCGGAGCCGCCACCGCTGCTGCCGGAGGAACTGTATTTGATGGATACCTGGGAGCCGATGGTCTTGTTGGGGTGCTCGGTGCCCTTGGATCCAGAACTGATGGAGTCTTCAGCACGAGCAGGAACAGCGATCACCCAAAGCAGCGAGCAACCGATAACCGAGACCAGGACCGGCTTACGTATCCCCGTCACATGCACTGCGCGGCCTCCCCCTGCACCTTGATCTCCTTGGCACGCCAGAGGCCATGGACACCGTCCGCAGCGCTCATGCCGATCTGCCAGAAGTAGAAGTCCTTGACGCTCTTGGTGGTTCGGGTGACCTGTCCGCTCGTGACTTTCTTGCTGTAGAGCTTCGATCCGTCACTGCAGAAAGTGACAACAACGCTCTTCTTGCCTTCGACCGACTGCACCTTGGGGTCGTAGTATTTCCGCTCCCCGGTGACTGTCATCCCCGCGTCAGCATGCTGAGTGATCTGATCCCGCGCATACTCCTGGGCGGGACTCTGGAACTCGGAGTAGAACTTGTAAGCAGGGTCGTTCTTGTTTTGCTTGACGATTCCGTGCTCGATGGCACGAATGAAGTTCTCCGCGTCTCCCAGAGCCGCAGTCTGAACCGGATCCTTCAAATGGGGCGTGGTGAAAATGAACTTGACGTCTCCAGGAAGGCTCACATCCGGCCGGTCGACAGCGGGAGCCTTACTCGCCTCAGACTTACTCGGGGCCGCAGTCTTCTTCGCTCCCCCGGCGTCCGCGCCCTCGACCTTGTCGTTGCCCGATCCCTTGCCCCCACCCCCGCATCCGGTCAGCAACAGGGCAGCGGCCGCCGCGAACGAGACGGCGGCAGGCAGGACACGACTGCGATTCACTGGTAACTCCCGGTGAGGGCGAGGGTTCTTCGAGTCAGAGGATCGTACTAGCACCAGTGCGCCACCGGGGTTCAGCCCATCGGCCCGGCGCGAAACCGCCACTCGGTGTCGGCTTCGCGCCTGTGACCTCCTTGAGGGCGTGCCAAGTGCGGGCTACTGCACCTTGGCCGCGTTCCTGCGGCGCAGGGCGAACACCAGGGCGCCGCCCGCCGCCACCGCGGCCACGCCGGCTCCTGTGAGCAGCGGGGTGTTGCTGGAGGCGCCGGTCGACGCCATCGTGCCGGTCGCGTCGCCGCCCGTCGTGGCGCCGCCCGTCGTGGATGCGGAGCCCGAGGTGCCCGTGCCGCCGGTGGACTGGGTGTGGGTTCCGCTCTGTGTGGCTGTGCCTGTGGTGTGCGTACCGCCCGTCGTCGTGCCCGAGGACGAACCGCCCGTCGACGAGCCGCCGTTGGTGCTGCCCGACGAACCGGAGCCCGAGCCGGTGCCCGATGCGGGGTCCGTGACGTCGAGGGTGAGCTTCGCCTTGTCGTTGGAGGGGTTCTTGTCGAAGGCCGGGTGGATGTCGTACACCGACGTGGCCTTGACCTCGCTCGACGTGTCCTTCGCGCCCTTCTCGATCCGCAGCACGAACTTGTACGAGTTGAGCGAGCCCACCTCGTAGATGTGCTCGGGCGGCAGGCAGACGTACTTCCGCTTGCCCGGTGCGGAGGGCCCGCTCGGGCCGTCGATGCCGAATGGCATGCAGTCCTTCGGGACCTCGACGGCCGTCGTGCCCTCGGGGATGTTGACCATCACGGCGGGCTGGTCGTCGCTGGTGTTGTCGTCGATCCAGCCGGGGCCGTCGTTGCGAAGGCCGGCCGTGACGGTGACCTGGTCGCCCGGCTTGCCCTTCGCGGTGTCGCCGACCGCGGCGAGGTCGGCCGTGTTGTCGGCGGTGACCGGGAGCGAGCGGTAGCTGGTGTCGGTCGACCCGGACGCCGGGTCGCCGCCCGCGGTGCCGGTGCCGTACTCCACGTTCTCCAGCAGCGCCTTCGGCAGCACCTTGAAGTCGACGGGCGCCGTGAAGTGCTGACCGGGCTCCAGCACCTTGTCGAAGTGGCAGACGGCCACGGAGACCTGGTCGCTGTCGGTGGAGTACGTACAGCCGGCGGCGTGCTCGGGGAAGGCCAGACCGCGCGTGATCCGCAGGCGCATCGTGACACCGTCCGCGGGTGCGTCGCCCTGGTTGGTGAAGGTCAGGGAGTCCGTCCGGACCTCGCCCGGCTTCCAGGGATCGCTGGACAGCTCGGACACCACGAGGGACGGGCCTGCCGCGTCAGCGGCCTGCGCCTGGACGGCCGGTGCGAGGGTTACGGCAAGCAGGGCGGCCGCGACGGCGGACACGGAGCTGATGCGGTGACGCAAAATGATTCTCCTGTATGAGGTCATGAACGCGTATCAACACTTGGATGCGCGAAAGGTGAACGAAGTTGCGCGTGGACACCGGACCATCACTATTGCGGCACCTCATGGTCACATTCACACCGTGACGGTCTCGATCCCGTCGGGTACGCCGTCGAGGCTCCGCACCACGCCCTCGCTCACCCGGAGCGTGGTGAGGTGCGGGAACGCGCTCAGCCAGTCGAGGCCCACCCCCAGGTCGTACGCGAGCCACAGCCCCGTCAGCCGTTCGGCGACGATCCCCTCCAGCAGCTGGTCCGGTGTGAACATCCCGGAGATCTGCACCCGCGGCCGTCCGCCCAGCCGCCGCAGCGCATGCAGCTCCGACACGTCCGACACCGGGAAGTCGAGCCCGTCCTCGTCGAGATGGGCGATGATCTCGTCCGCGTACGTGTCGGTGTCATAGCGCCGCCAGGCCCCCGCGAGCTGGGAGCGCACGGCCCAGGACGAGCGGTCCCGCATCCGCACGAGATAGCCGATGGCCCGGTCGTCCGCCACCGATGTCGCGGTGACCGCGAGCCGGTGCGCCTCGTCGTCGGAGACCGCGGCCGGGTCGGGGAGCATCTCCAGGACGATCGGCCCGATCCAGCCGAGCGCGCGGGCCCCTTCGAGCGTGGTCGGCCTGGCCAGGTCCCGGGTGTAGCGGTGGACCCTGGCCCGTACGGCGGGGTCGAGCTCCGTCGCGTGTTCGAGGCTGGCCGCGGCGAGCAGTTTGCGGTGCCGGGACTCCACGGGGCGCGCGCCCTTGCGTGCGGCGATCAGTCCGTCCAGCAGATAGGCGCACTCGTCGGGCCTGGCGAGTGCCACCGACATCCGGACCACCTCCTCCCAGTCGTCCTGGTGGGCGTGGTTGATCAGGAAGTCGAAGTCGTGCCGTTCCACCGCGGCGCGGGCGCTCAGATAGTCCTGGAAGGTCCGGTGCACGAAGTCCACCGACCCTGGTGTGGGCTCACGCAACAGCCCCGTCCGGTTGAGCAGATGGCGGTAGATCTCCTCCGGGCCACCCTGCTCGGCGGCGTGCGGGATGGACGGCAGATGCTGGGCGAGGGTGTCCACCGCGACCGAACGGTCCATCTCGGAGCGGCCGTTGACCAGCATCCAGTGGGCGAGCTTCTGGAGCAGCTGGACCTTCGGCTCCTGGGTGAGGTCGATGCCGTCGGTGGGGTGCATGTCGCGTTCCCGGTCGCGCCGTTCGAGCAGCATGGACAGAGCCGCGTCGTACAGCGCCTTGCGGCCGCGCGGCAGATAGCCGCGGCGGTCCCGGTGCAGGGCGCAGATCAGCCCGCACATCAGCGGGTTGGTGGCGAGCCGGCCCAGATCGCGGTTGAGCCGGACCGCGCCCAGCAGGGTCTGCTCGTAGTTCTCGAGCCGGTCGAGATCGGTGGCCCCCTCCCGCGCCGCCCGGTGCCAGCGCTGGATGAACGCGGCGACGCCCTCGCGGCTGAGCGGCGAGAGCACCAGTTCGGTGAAGCCTTCGGACGCCAGCCAGTTCTCCCGTACGGCGGAGGGCCGCGAGGTCAGCAGCCAGACATTGCCCGGGTAGAGGGCGAGCAGCCTGCGCAGTTCGTGGCGGAGCTGCTCGCGGTCCGCCTCGGACGACTCGTCTATGCCGTCGACCAGGAGCAGCCCACGCCCGTCGGACATGACGCGGTCGGCCCAGCCGGCGGGCTGGGAGCCCGCGCCGGGGTAGCGGGCGGCGGAGAGGAAGTCGTCGGGCGCCGGGAACCCGCCGTCGCCGAACCGCCGTACGGGCAGCACGAAAGGCACCCGGCCGTGCAGCCCGGCCAGCTTCGCGGGCAGGGCGTCCCGTGCGATCGCCACCGCCAGCCACTGCACGAGGGTCGTCTTCCCGGAGCCGGCCACCCCGCGCAGCAGCACACGGTCCCGGCCGGACAGCGCCTGCTCGGCGGGGAGCGCGGGCTGCGGCGGGGCGGCCTCGGTGGCGCCGAACTCCGCCTCCAGGCTGAGGTAGGCGGTGTCCAGCGGCCAGCTGTCCGGCGAGTGGGCGAGCTCTATCCCGAAGATGGTGAGGTGGTTGTGGCCCGCGATGATGTCGCGGGCGTACCTCTCCTCGAACGCGGCGTCCTCGGCCGACCGGCCGGGAAAGCGCCGGGCCAGCACATCCATCTGCTCGCTCAGCAGCCCCAGTTGGCGGGTCTGCTCCACGAGCGACGACGCGACGAAGGTGGAGCGCTGGGTGAAGAAGTGCAGGATGTGCAGGCAGGCGGTCTCCACGAGAGCCGCGTGGAACCGCGCTGCGTCGGCGGACAGCTCGCGGCCGGCCCCCGGTTCGGCTGCGGTGAGCAGCCCCGCGAACTCCCTGGTGCCCAGCCGCACCGCCTGCAGGTCGTCGATCTCGATCGTGCCGAGCGCGCCGAGGGTCCTGGACACCGCGTCGGCGACCGCCTGCTCCTCGTCCGCGCCGATGGGCCGCTCCCCGGGGCCCGCGGACCGCAGCGCGCGTTCGACCAGGGTCTGCGCGAGTGCGGTGAGATCACGGCGGCTCAGGGTCCGCTTCTCGCCCCGGAAGGAGACCAGGCCGGAGACGCGTACGGGACGGTCGACCACCCCCGCGCCCGGCCCCTCCTGGACGAAGAGCTTCTTCACCAGTGGTACGACGACACTTGAGGCAAGTTTGGTGGCGAGTGTTGCGGGCTCCACAGCGTTCTCCCCCTGACTGCGACGCACCGGCCGACAGACCGGCGGGCGGGCGGGGCGCCCGGATGCGGCGGGCGCGCGCCCGGTGTGAAGGACGCCACGCGCGCCCCGAACGGTTCACCGTACGCCCCCTGTTAGGGACTACCGGCTGCCCGGACCGGGGGTACCGGGGGTGCCCGCACCGCCGGGAAGCACCGCCGACAGCAGCCCGTCGTGCGACGGATACGGCCGCTCCGGGGGCAGCAGCGCGGCCGCGCCGCTCTCGTCACCGGCCAGGACCAGCCCGTGGATCCGGTGGACCAGCGGGGTCACATCGGTGATCGACACGGTCCACTCGTCGGCGTACCGGCGGGCGGCGTCACCGGAGAGTCCGAGCTGCAGCGAGCGGTGCGGCAGCGGCCGGAGCCACAGGTCCCGTTCGGGGTCCCACTGCACCCGTGCCGGGGACTGCTTCAACTCCCGCTTCCAGACGGCCTGGTCGGCGTGGACGGTCGGCTCGTACGAGGAGAGGCAGGCGTGGCGCAGCGCCCAGTCGAACCCGGACCGGCTGATCTCGACGGCCAGTACGGTCTCCTGGCCCTCCTTCGCCGCCCAGCCGCAGCGGTACATCATCCACAGGAACGAGGGCTTGACCCAGGTCATCCGGTCCCGCTTCCAGGCCGCGGGGAACCGCCCGTCGCGGGCCGCCGGGACGCCGATCGCCGGGGTGTACGCCTGGTAGACCGTGACCGTCGACTCGGTGTGCAGCGCACGGATGCGGTGCTTCGGCTCGGCGGCGGGCGGCGTGGTGGTGGGCGCCTCGGCCGTGGGCGGTTCGGCGGCGGGCGGTGTCGTGGCGGGCGGTTCGGCCGTGGGCGGTTCGGCCGTGGGCGGTTCGGCCGTGGGCGGTTCGGCGGTGGGCGGTTCGGCCGTGGGCGGTGTCGTGGTGGGCATCGTGGCGGCGCGGTGCCCTGTCGTCTGTTCTGCCATGCCGCAAGAGTGCGCCGTCACCGCCCGTGCGGGCCACCGGTTTGAAGACCGACGGGCACACCGGACAGCGCACCGGCCGTCCATGGGGACCCGGCGCCCGGCATGGAACCGCCCCCTCGCGGCGGGGGACCGGGAGGGGGCGGTGTCTCAGGGGCGGGCCGGTGATCAGCCCTGGTGGGGGTACGTGTACTCGGTCGGCGGGACCAGGGTCTCCTTGATGGCCCGGGTCAGGGTCCACCGCTGGAGGTTCTGCGGGGCGCCGGCCTTGTCGTTGGTGCCCGAAGCGCGGCCACCGCCGAAGGGCTGCTGGCCGACCACGGCACCGGTCGACTTGTCGTTGATGTAGAAGTTGCCCGCCGCGTAGCGCAGCTTCTCCATCGTGTGCGCGGCGGCGGCACGGTCCGAGGCGATGACCGAGCCGGTCAGCGCGTAGTCGGAGGCCGACTCCATCTGCTCCAGCATGGCGTCGTACGAGCCGTCCTGGCTGTCGTCGTAGACGTGGATCGCGAGGATCGGGCCGAAGTACTCGGTCGTGAAGACCTCGTTCGCCGGGTCGGTGCACTCGATGACCGTGGGCCGTACGAAGTAGCCGACGGAGTCGTCGTAGGTACCGCCCGCGACGACCGTGCAGGTCGGGTCGGCCTTGGCGCGGTCGATCGCGGCCTTGTTCTTCGCGAACGCGCGGTCGTCGATGACGGCGCCCATGAAGTTCGACAGGTCGGTGACGTCGCCCACGGCGATGCCGTCGACCTCGGCCGCGAACTCCTCACGGAAGCCGCTGTTCCAGATCGAGGCGGGGACGTACGCCCGCGAGGACGCGGAGCACTTCTGGCCCTGGTACTCGAACGAGCCGCGGGTCAGCGCGGTCTTCAGCACGGCGCGGTCGGCGCTGGGGTGCGCGACCACGAAGTCCTTGCCGCCGGTCTCGCCGACGAGGCGCGGGTAGGTGCGGTACTTGCCGATGTTCTCGCCGACCGTCTTCCACAGGTACTGGAAGGTGGGGGTGGAACCGGTGAAGTGGATGCCCGCGAGGTCACGGTGGTTCAGCGCGACCTCGGAGACCGCGATGCCGTCGCCCGTCACCAGGTTGATGACGCCCTTGGGGAGGCCGGCCTCCGTGAGCAGCTCCATCAGCAGGACGGCCGCGTGGGTCTGCGTCGGGGACGGCTTCCAGACGACCACGTTGCCCATCAGGGCCGGGGCGGTCGGCAGGTTGCCCGCGATGGCCGTGAAGTTGAACGGCGTGATCGCGTAGACGAAGCCTTCGAGCGGCCGGTGGTCCAGCCGGTTCCAGACACCCGCGGAGTTGGCCGGGGGCTGCTCGGCCAGCAGGTCACGGGCGTACTTGACGTTGAAGCGCCAGAAGTCGACCAGCTCGCAGGGGGTGTCGATCTCGGCCTGCTGGGCCGTCTTGCCCTGGCCGAGCATGGTCGAGGCGGCCATCGTCTCGCGCCACGGGCCGGAGAGCAGCTCGGCGGCGCGCAGGATGATCGCGGCGCGGTCGTCGAAGGACATCGCGCGCCAGGCGGGAGCGGCGGCCAGCGCGGCGTCGATCGCGTCCTGGGCGTCGGCCTGCGTGGCGTGCGCACCGGTGCCGATGACGGACCGGTGGTCGTGCGGCTGGACGACCGTGAACGGCTCGCCGCCGCCCATCCGCTTCTCACCGGCGATGGTCATGGTGAGGTCGATGGGGTTCTCGGCCAGTTCCTTGAGCTTGGCTTCGAGACGCGCGCGCTCCGGGGAGCCCGGCGCGTAGGAGTGAACCGGCTCGTTGACCGGCGCGGGGACCTGGGTCACAGCGTCCATGAGTGCCTTGTCTCCTTGATGTCTGAGGTGGGGTGGTCAGCCGGGCGGCAGGTCAGCCCTTGGTGAGCACGGAGCGGCCGAAGAACAGCAGGTTGGCCGGCTTCTCCGCGAGGCGGCGCATGAAATAGCCGTACCAGTCGGTGCCGTACGCCGTGTAGACGCGCATCCGGTGGCCCTCGGCCGCGAGCCGGATGTGCTCGTCGCTGCGGATGCCGTACAGCATCTGGAACTCGTACTCATCCAGTTTGCGCCCGGCCCTGCGGGCCAGCTCCTGGCCGATGGCGATCAGACGCGGGTCGTGGGACCCGATCATCGGGTAGCCGTCGCCGTCCATGAGGATCTTCAGGATCCGGACGTACGCCTTGTCGATCTCGGCCTTGACCTGGTACGCGACGGATGCGGGCTCCTTGTAGGCGCCCTTCACAATGCGGACCCGGCTGCCGGCCGCGGCGAGCCTGCGGGCGTCGTCCTCGGTGCGGAACAGATATGCCTGGATGACACAGCCGGTCTGCGGGAAGTCCTTCCGCAGCTCCTCGTGGATGGCGAACATCGAGTCGAGCGTGGTGTGGTCCTCTGCGTCCAGCGTAACCGTGGTGCCGATGGCCGCGGCGGCCTCGACGACCCGGCGGACGTTGGCGAGCGCCAGCTCGTGGCCGCCCTCCAGGCCCTGGCCGAACATCGACAGCTTGACCGACATCTCGGCCTTCTCGCCCAGGCCGAGGTCCTTGAGGCGGCCGACCAGCTCCAGGTAGGCGTCACGGGCGGCGGTGGCCTGCGCGGGGGTGGTGATGTCCTCACCCACCACGTCGAGAGTGACCTCAAGGCCCTTGTCGGCGGCGTCCTCGATGACCGGGACGACCTGTTCGACCGTCTCACCGGCGATGAAGCGGTCGACGACCTGCTTGGTACCCGGGGCGGCCGAAATGAATCGGCGCATCTTGTCACTTCGCGCCGCGGCGAGGATCACGGGAGCCAGCACGGGGCACCTCCAACCAGAAGTACGAACGAGGACCGTAGCGGCACGACCGAATCGGACCGGTACAGCACGGAGAACCACTTCGAAACTTAAGGACCCCTCCGGTGTTCTGCCATCGACAGCTGTCACGCATCCGTGGACTGGATCTCAGACATATGTCTGAAGGGGGTGGGAGAATGCCAGGGTGAAGGGTGACTACCAGGAACTGGCCGACGAGATCTCGGCGCTGCTCGGCGCCCCCGCGACCCTGGAGAACCGGGATTTCGGGCTGATCGCTTTCGGGGCGCACAACAGCGAGGACGACAGCGAGATGGACCCGGTCCGCACCCGCTCGATCCTCACCCGGCGCTCCACCCCGGCCGTCCGCTCCTGGTTCGAGGACTTCGGCATCGCCCGTGCCACCGGCCCGGTCCGTATCCCCGCGGCGCCGGAGGCCGGGGTCTTCCGTGGCCGGATCTGTCTGCCGGTACGCCATCGGGGCACGGTGTACGGCTATGTCTGGCTGCTCGACTCCGACCCCGGCCCCACCGACAGCCGGCTGGCGGCGGCCATGGAGGTGACCGCCCGCATCGGTGACCTGCTGTTCGACGAGGCGCAGGCGGGCGCCGGGCTGTCCCGTGAGTTCCGGGCGGTGCTCACCTCCGAGAGCGGCTGGCCGCGCGACATGGCGGTGGCCGCGCTGCGTACGGCGCTGGGGCCGGGCGCGGACGGGCTGCACGCCATGGTGTGTGTGGCGCCCTGGCCCGACGAGGACCGCCCGGTGCGCCCCGTCCCCGCGGCCGCCGCGCTGTGCACCCTGCCGGCGACGGCCTCGCACGCGGGTCAGGGCGGCGCGGGTACCGGCACCGGCACCGGCGTCCCGGGCGTCCCGGGTAGCGGCGGAGCCCCGGCCGCCGAGGGCGCTCCCTATGCCCTGGCCGCCCTGATCAGGGTGCGCAGCGCGGGCACCCTCGACCCGGCGCTGAGTGCCGCGTCCCGCCTCACGGAGCTGGCGGGCGCCGGTGCGACCGCGGGTGTGGCACCGGCCCGGCACGGTCTGGGCGAGCTGTCGGTGTCCTGGCAGGAGTCCACAGCGGCGGCCCGCGCCGCGGCCGCCGAGCCACGGTTCGGCCCGGTCGCGGAGTGGGCGTCGATCGGCCCGTACCGCCTGCTCACCGCGCTGCCCCCGGGGCGCGCGCACGACACGGTGCTACGGAATCTCCTGGCACCGGTCCATACCGAACTGGCCCACACCGCCGAGGTGTTCCTCGACTGCGCCGGCCAGGCGGGCCGTACGGCTTCCGCGCTCGGCATCCACCGGCAGACCCTCTACTACCGGCTCTCCCGGATCGAGCAGCTGACCGGACTGGACCTGGACGAGGGCGAGGACCGGCTGCTGCTGCACATGGCCCTGAAGGGGGCCCGCCTGTAGCGGCGGCGCGGCCCGGCCGTCTGCGCCGCTGCCCGCCCGTCCACCCGTTCGCCCACCGCCGAGGCGCTCGCGCGGCTCCGTCAGGCGGGCGCGTAGCCGCGGGCCCTGAGCAGGTGCTGGACGACGTCCGTGAAGGCGCGGGACGCGGCGCTCCGGTAGGCACTCTCACGCCGGAGGAGCGCGACGGTGCGCCGCGGAAGGGGCGGGTCCAGGGGGACGGGGTGCAGATGCGGGTGGTCGTGCGTGATGGCGTCGGGCAGGACGGTGGCCAGCGGGGTGCGCCGGACGATCTCGGTGAGCGCCTGGATGGAATTGGCCTCCACCATGATGCGGGGACTGACCCGCTGCTGGGCGAAGTAGGCGTCGATATGGCCGCGGGTGGCGAAGTCATCGCTGAGCAGGGCGAGATGACGCTCGGCGAGGGAACTCACGGGCAGCGGCCGCCCGAGACCGGCGTCCGGCCGCCCGGCGCCGACGACGAGACTGAGGGTCTCGGTGAACAGGGCGGTCGCGGCGATACCGGACAGATGAGGTCCGTCGAAGGCGATCCCGAGGTCGAGGTCGTCGGCGAGCAGCGCCGACTCGACCTGATCCTGCGTCATCTCCCTGACGTCCAGGGCGATACCGGGATGACGGGTGTGCAGTTCGGCGATCAGCGGGCCGATCAGGTACGCGGTGAAGGTCGGGGTCACCGCGAGGCGCAGGCTGCCCCGGGAGAGGTCCTGGACGTCGGCGACGGCCCGTTCACCGGCCGCCAGGTCACGCAGCGCGCGGCGGGCGTAGTGCACATACGCCTCACCGGCATCGGTGAGGCGCACGGCGCGGCCGGTCCGGTCCAGCAGCTGCACCCCGACCCCGCGCTCCAGCTGCTTGATCTGCTGGGACAGCGTGGGCTGGGAGATCCGCAGGTCTTCGGCCGCGCGGGTGAAGCTGCCGTGCTCGGCCACGGCGAGCAGATAGCGCAGGTGACGCAGTTCCAGGGCCATACCCACCACTATAGATGGCAGCAATAGGACGTATGGATATTACGTCTTGGACGCTATAGCACCAGCTCATGCACAGTGGATCCGGTCAGCCCACCGGCTCGGCATCCATCGAAGGGAGGGGCCATGGACGACCTCACCGAGGGAGTACGGCGCTTCAAGCAGCACCTCTTTCCGCCGAGGGCGGAGCTCTTCGCCCGTCTCGCCGGCCACCACAGGCCGACGACGCTGTTCATCGGCTGCTCCGACGCACGGGTCGTGCCGGAGCTGATCTGCGCCAGCGAACCGGGGGAACTGTTCGTGATCCGCACGGCGGGCAACTTCGTCCCGCCCCACTCCCCCGGCGCCGACGCAATCGCGGCGAGCGTCGAGTACGCCGTCGCCGTACTGGGCGTTTCCGCCGTCGTGGTGTGCGGGCACTCCGCCTGCGGCGCGATGACCGCCGTGGCCGATGGCCACGACCTGACCGGCGCCCCCGCGGTGGCGGGCTGGCTGCGGCACGCGGACGTCTCCCCGGCCGCGGCCGGTACGTACACCGTGGACGCGCTGATACGCCGGAACGTGCTCGTACAGCTGGCGAACCTGGCCGGCCACCCCTCGGTGGCCCGCGCCCTCGCCACGGGCGCGATCACCCTCCACGGCTGGGTCTACGACATCGCCACGGGCACCGTCGAAGAGCTGGACCCCATGACCGGCCGCGGCACCGCCCTCGCGGCCTGACCCGCACCCCCTGATCCCCGCCGAAGCAGCACCTGCCGAAGCGATACGCGAGGAACACCGCGCGGATACGCGGGAGATCACCACCCACCGGAGAACAACCCGAGAGGAACCCTGCTCATGCCGCACGCCCAGCTGGACCCCACCGCCCGCCAGGACCTGGCCGTCGCCGCTGTCGAGGCCAAGACCCGCAAGGACCTGTCCTGGCAGCAGATCGCCGATGCCGCCGGACTGTCGACGGCATTCACCACAGCCGCCGTTCTCGGCCAGCACGCCCTGCCGGCCGAGGCCGCGCAGGCTGTCGCCGCCCTGCTCGGCCTGGACGACGACGCCGTGATGCTCCTGCAGACCATCCCGACCCGGGGCTCGATCCCCGGCGGCATCCCGACCGATCCGACCATCTACCGCTTCCACGAGATGCTCCAGGTCTACGGCACCACGCTCAAGGCCCTGGTCCACGAGCAGTTCGGCGACGGCATCATCAGCGCGATCAACTTCCGGCTCGATGTACGGAAGGTCGCCGACCCCGAGGGCGGCGAGCGGGCCGTCATCACCCTCGACGGCAAGTACCTGCCCACCAAGCCCTTCTGACGGGCCATCGGCCCGCATTCCGTAACCCGTAACCGCGTTCCGCACCCTGGAGGATCCTCATGGACTTCGCACAGCGCACCATCGACATCGCCCGGCAGAACGTCGCCGAGGGCGGGCGACCGTTCGCCACCGTCATCGTCAAGGACGGCGCGGTCCTGGCCGAGAGCCCGAACAAGGTCGCCCAGACGAACGACCCGACAGCGCACGCCGAGGTCCTCGCCATCCGCGAGGCATGCGTGAAGCTGGGCACCGAGCATCTCTCGGGCACCACCATCTACGTCCTGGCCCACCCCTGCCCGATGTGCCTCGGGGCGCTGTACTACTGCTCCCCCGACGAGGTCGTCTTCCTCACCACCCGGGACGCCTACGAGCCGCACTACGTCGACGACCGCAAGTACTTCGAACTCGACACCTTCTACGCCGAGTTCGCCAAGGACTACACCGAGCGCCGGCTGCCGATGCGCCATGAGACGCATGACGGCGCGGTCGACGTCTACCGCTTCTGGCAGGAACTGAACGGCGGCGAGCGCCGCGTGGCCGGCGCCCCCACCGCCGGCTGACACCACGGCACAGCCCCGTCGGGCGGGCGCGGTTCCGCCGGGCGGGGCTGCTTCCGTCAGGCGGGGCTGTTCCCGTCAGTCAGCCAGGCAAAGCAGGCAGTCGGTCACTCGGTCCGGTCGTCCCCGAGGATCGCCCTGAGGCCGTCCGTGAGGTCCCGCGCGGAGGGCGCCGTGGCCGGATCCACCAGCCACTGGACCATCACCCCGGCGAGCAGCGCCTGGTAGACGAGACCGGCCGTCCTGGCCTTCTCCGGTTCGGCGTTCTCGTCGATGCCCTGGAAGTTCTGCGCCAGCCCGGTACGGCCCTCCTGCTGCGGCCCGGCGATCGCCTTGCGCAGGTCCGGCTCGTCGTCGATGCGCGAGATCACTTCGAGCTGGAGCTTCCACAGCGCCCGGCTGACGTCGTAGGAGTCGATCACCTTCCCCCACACCGCCTCGAAGCGCTCGTACGGATCGGTGAAGGCCGTGGGATCCACGCCCGACTCCTCGCCGACCGTGTCGCCCCACTCCTCGGTCACCTTGAGGAAGGCCAGGTTGAGCAGGGCCTCCTTGGAACCGTAGTGGTAGCCGATGGAGGCCAGATTCGTGCCGGAGGCGGCGACGATGTCGCGGGCCGTCGTCCGCGCGTACCCCTTCTCCAGCAGGCAGCGCTTGGCGCCTTCGAGCAGATCCTCACGATGTCCCATGACAGCAGCGTACCCGGCTCGCAGACGCCTGTGTAAGACGTGTGTCTACGAGCCGGGTACGGCGCTGACGTGCGGAGATCAGCGAGTGATTAGGCGGCGGTCAGTCGGTCAGGTCGACCGAACGGGCCGAGGCCGCACCGATCTCCTCGGAGATCTCGGCCAGCACGGCCGGCGGCACATTGTCGTCGACGGTCAGGACGACCAGCGCCTCGCCGCCCACGGCAGCCCGCGAGACCTGCATGCCCGCGATGTTCAGCCCTGCCTCGCCGAGGATCTTGCCGACGGCGCCGACCACACCCGGGCGGTCCGCGTAACGCAGCACGACCATGTGGTCGGAGAGCGCCACGTCCACGTCGTACTCACCGACGGCGACGATCTTCTGGAGGTTCTTCGGACCGGCCAGCGTGCCGGAGACCGAGACCTCCTCGCCGTCCGCGAGGGTTCCGCGGACGGTGACGACATTGCGGTGGTCGGGCGACTCGGAGCTGGTCGTCAGACGGACCTCGACGCCGCGCTCCTGCGCGAAGAGCGGAGCGTTGACGTAGCTGACGGTCTCGTCCACGACGTCCTCGAACACGCCCTTGAGCGCGGAGAGTTCGAGCACCTTGACGTCGTGCTGGGTGATCTCGCCGTACACCTCGACGTCGAGCCGGGCCGCGACCTCGCCCGCCAGCGCGGTGAAGATCCGGCCGAGCTTCTCCGCGAGCGGCAGCCCCGGACGCACGTCCTCGGCGATCACACCGCCCTGGACGTTGACCGCGTCGGGGACGAGCTCACCGGCGAGGGCCAGGCGGACGGACTTGGCGACCGCGACACCCGCCTTCTCCTGGGCCTCGTCCGTGGAGGCACCGAGGTGCGGGGTGCAGACGACCTGGTCGAACTGGAACAGCGGGGAGTCCGTGCAGGGCTCCTTCGAGTACACATCAAGACCGGCACCGGCGACGCGCCCCTCCTTGAGGGCCGAGGCGAGCGCCTCCTCGTCCACGATCCCGCCACGCGCGGCGTTGACGATCCGGACGTGCGGCTGCACCTTGTGCAGCGCCTCGTCGCCGATCAGGCCGATCGTCTCGGGGGTCTTCGGGAGGTGCACCGTGATGAAGTCGGCGACCTCGAGCAGCTCGTCGAGCGAGAGCAGCTTGACGCCCATCTGCGCGGCGCGCGCGGGCTGTACGTAGGGGTCGTAGGCGACGATCTTCATTCCGAAGGCCGACATGCGCTGCGCGACCAGGACGCCGATCCGGCCGAGGCCGACGACACCGAGGGTCTTCTCGCTCAGCTCGACGCCGGTGTACTTCGAGCGCTTCCACTCGCCGTTCTTGAGCGCGCTGTTGGCCTGCGGGATGTTGCGCGCGGTGGCGACCAGCAGACCGCAGGCGAGCTCGGCGGCGGTGACGATGTTGGAGGTCGGTGCGTTCACGACCATGACGCCGGCCTTGGTGGCGGCGGAGACGTCGACGTTGTCCAGGCCGACACCGGCGCGGGCGACGATCTTCAGCTTCTTGGCCGCGGCGACGGCCTCGGCGTCGACCTTGGTGGCCGAGCGCACCAGGATCGCGTCGACATCGGCGATGGCGGGCAGCAACTCCGCGCGGTCGGCGCCGTTGCAGTGCCGGACCTCGAAGTCGGGTCCCAGCGCGTCCACCGTGGCGGGCGACAGCTCTTCAGCGATGAGTACGACAGGTTTCGAGCTCACGTAGTCCTCACAAGTCCGTTGCGGAGGGCCGTCCCGACGGCCGCAGGCGGAGGGGCTGGGCGCGTGAAAGACGCACGACGCTGTGGGCCTGACGCGTATGTTCTGAGCAGTGTAGTGGCGTTGCGGCCCACATATTCCGCCAGTACGGAAGGATCACCCGTACGGGGTTGGCCACGGTGGGCAGGGGGCCGCCCGTGCGGACGGCCCCCTGCCTCAAGGCTTACGCCTCGTCGTTGTCGACCCAGCTCATGAGCTTGCGGAGCTCCTTGCCCGTGGTCTCCAGGAGGTGGTTCTCGTCGGCCTTCTTGTACTCGTTGTACTTCTTCAGACCGCCGTGGTACTCGTCCATCCAGTTCTTGGCGAACGTACCGTCCTGGATCTCACCGAGGATCTTCTTCATCTCGACCTTGGTCTGGTCGGTGATGATGCGCGGGCCGCTGACGTAGTCGCCCCACTCGGCGGTCTCCGAGATCGACCAGCGCATCTTCTCCAGACCGCCCTCGTACATGAGGTCCACGATCAGCTTCAGCTCGTGGAGGCACTCGAAGTACGCGATCTCCGGCTGGTAACCGGCCTCGGTCAGCGTCTCGAAGCCCGCCTTGACCAGCGCCGCGGTACCACCGCAGAGCACAGCCTGCTCACCGAACAGGTCGGTCTCGGTCTCCTCGGTGAACGTCGTCTTGATGACGCCGGCGCGGGTGCCGCCGATGCCCTTCGCGTACGAGAGCGCCAGCGCCAGGCCCTTGCCCGAGGCGTCCTGCTCGACGGCCACGATGCACGGAACGCCGCGGCCCTCCTCGTACTGACGGCGGACCAGGTGACCCGGGCCCTTCGGGGCGACCATGCAGACGTCGACACCGGCCGGCGGCTTGATGAAGTCGAAGCGGATGTTCAGACCGTGGCCGAAGAACAGCGCGTCGCCGTCCTTCAGGTTGTCCTTGATGGACTCCTCGTAGACCTGGGCCTGGATCGGGTCCGGGACGAGGATCATGATGACGTCGGCCTCGGCGGACGCCTCGGCGGGGGTCACCACGCGCAGGCCCTGCTCCTCGGCCTTGGCCTTGGACTTGGAGCCCTCGTGCAGACCGACACGGACGTCGACACCCGAGTCACGCAGCGACAGCGCGTGGGCGTGGCCCTGGCTGCCGTATCCGATGACTGCGACCTTGCGGCCCTGGATGATCGACAGGTCGGCATCGTCGTCGTAGAAAAGCTCGGCCACTGGGATATCTCCTTGGTGTGCAGGTGTTACGGCCCACCGTACGGCGGGCGGGGAAGGGAAGGTTCACGGGTCTCGCCATACGAGCGGCCGGGCACCGCGTGATCCGCGGGAACGCGCGGTGCCCACCGGCTCGGACGGCCCCCCGAAGACCGCTCAGGCGCTGCGTTCGAGCGCCCGCAGGCTGCGGTCGGTGATGGAGCGCGCGCCTCGGCCTATGGCGATGGACCCGGACTGGACGAGCTCCTTGATGCCGTACGGCTCCAGCATCTTCAGCATCGCGTCCAGCTTGTCGGTCCCGCCGGTGGCCTCGATGGTCACGGCCTCCGGTGAGACGTCCACGGTCTTGGCGCGGAACAGCTGGACGATCTCGACGATCTGGGAGCGGGTCTCGTTGTCGGCGCGGACCTTCACCAGGACGAGCTCGCGCTGGATCGCAGCGCCGGGCTCGAGTTCGACGATCTTCAGGACGTTGACCAGCTTGTTGAGCTGCTTCGTCACCTGCTCCAGCGGCAGGTCTTCGACACTCACCACAATGGTGATGCGGGAGATGTCGGGGTGTTCGGTGACGCCCACGGCGAGCGAGTCGATATTGAAGCCGCGGCGGGAGAACAGGGCGGCGATCCGGGCGAGGATGCCCGGCGTGTTCTCGACCAGGACGGAGAGCGTGTGCTTGGTGGACATGTCGTCGGTCTCTCTCTGTCTCAGTTCTCTTCGCTGTCGCCGAAGTCGGGGCGGACGCCGCGAGCGGCCATGACCTCGTCGTTGGAGGTACCGGCGGCCACCATCGGCCACACCATCGCGTCCTCGTGGACGATGAAGTCGACCACGACCGGGCGGTCGTTGATCGCGTTCGCCTCGGCAATGACCTTGTCCAGGTCCTCCGGACGCTCGCAGCGCAGCGCGACACAGCCCATGGCCTCGGACAGCTTCACGAAGTCCGGGATCCGGGTGCCGCCGCTGGCCTTGCCGTCCGTCGCGACGCCGTCGGCCCCGGGACCGGAGTGCAGCACCGTGTTGGAGTAGCGCTGGTTGTAGAAGAGGGTCTGCCACTGGCGGACCATCCCGAGCGCACCGTTGTTGATGATCGCGACCTTGATCGGGATGTTGTTGAGCGCGCAGGTGGTCAGTTCCTGATTGGTCATCTGGAAGCAGCCGTCACCGTCGATCGCCCAGACCATCCGGTCGGGCATACCGGCCTTGGCGCCCATCGCGGCCGGGACCGCGTAGCCCATCGTGCCGGCGCCGCCCGAGTTCAGCCAGGTCGCCGGGTGCTCGTAGTTGATGAAGTGCGAGGCCCACATCTGGTGCTGGCCCACGCCCGCCGCGAAGATCGCGTCCCCTTCGGCGGCCTGGCCGATGCGCTCGATGACCTGCTGCGGCGAGAGGCTGCCGTCCGTCGGCAGGTCGTAGCCCAGCGGATAGGTGTCGCGCCAGCGGTTCAGGTCCGTCCACCAGTCCGCGTACCGCTTCTGCGCGGCGGGGCCCATGGTGCCTTCGGTGTGCTCGGCCTGGACGGCCTGGACCAGATCGGCGATGACCTCGCGGGCGTCCCCGACGATCGGCACGTCCACCAGGCGGTTCTTGCCGATCTCGGCGGGGTCGACGTCCGCGTGGATGACCTTGGCGTCCGGGGCGAAGCTGTCCAGCTTGCCGGTGACCCGGTCGTCGAAGCGGGTGCCGAGCGCGATCAGCAGGTCGGACTTCTGCAGTGCGGTCACCGCGGTCACCGCACCGTGCATCCCGGGCATGCCCACGTGCTGCGGGTGGCTGTCGGGGAACGCGCCGAGCGCCATCAGCGTGGTGGTGACCGGTGCCCCGGTCAGCTCGGCGAGCACCTTGAGCTCCGCGGTGGCGTGTGCCTTGATGACACCGCCGCCGACGTACAGCACCGGGCGCTTGGCCTGGGCGATCAGCCGGGCGGCCTCCCGGATCTGCTTGGCGTGCGGCTTGGTGACCGGCCGGTAGCCGGGCAGTTCCTGCTGCGGCGGCCAGGAGAAGGTGGTCTGCGCCTGCAGCGCGTCCTTGGCGATGTCCACCAGCACCGGGCCCGGGCGCCCGGTCGAGGCCACGTGGAACGCCTCGGCGATCACCCGCGGGATGTCGGCCGCGTCGGTGACCAGCCAGTTGTGCTTGGTGATCGGCATCGTGATGCCGCAGATGTCCGCCTCCTGGAAGGCGTCCGTACCGATGGAGGCGGCGGCCACCTGACCGGTGATCGCGACCAGCGGCACCGAGTCCATGTGCGCGTCGGCGATCGGCGTGACCAGATTGGTGGCACCCGGCCCCGACGTGGCCATGCACACCCCGACCTTCCCGGTGGCCTGTGCGTAACCGGTGGCCGCGTGGCCCGCGCCCTGCTCGTGCCGGACCAGAATGTGACGCACCCGGGTCGAGTCCATCATCGGGTCGTACGCCGGGAGGATCGCACCGCCAGGAATGCCGAATACCGTATCGGCCCCGACTTCCTCAAGAGAACGGATGAGGGACTGCGCGCCCGTGACGTGCTCGACGGTGGTGGACGACGGTCCGCCGTTACGGGCCCGCGGCTGCGGGTGGTGGGCCCCGGTGGCCTGCTCGGTCATCGGCATTCTCTTCTCGAAGCTGAGGGTTTTTGCGGGGATTTTCGCGGTTTTCGGGTGGTGCTGGTGCAACAAAAAACCCCCCGTGCCGTGAGGCAAGCGAGGGGAGCGCGTCGGGGCGTTGAGCGGAGCTGGTGAGGAGCTCTGCTTCAGCCGACGCGCTTTCCAAGTACGAGAATTCGGGTGGTCATGGCACTGACCTTCCTCCCGGCCCCCGGTGACTGTCAAGTGGGTGGGACTGACGTCTCATTATTTGAACCGGCGAAGGAGCGCGTACCGAGCAGTACGGGCCTGGCCGCGCTCCCCGGCAGCGGGAAGCGTGAACGGCTCAGCGAGCGGCGCAGCCGGTACTCGTCGAGCGGCCCGGAGAACGCCATGCCCTGTCCGTGCGTACACCCCATCGCGCGCAGCGCGCTCACCTGTTCGGGTAAGTCGACCCCGTCCGCGACCGACTGCATACCCAGATCGCAGGCGATACGCAGCAGCCCACTGGTGATTTTATGCAGCCGCGCCGATTCCACGACGCCCTCGACGAGTCCGCGGTCCAGTTTGAGTACGTCGACGGGCAGCCGCCGCAGGGCGTTTATCGCGGCATAGCCCCGGCCGAATCCGTCCAGGGCGATCCGCACGCCGTGCCTGCGCAGGACCATCAGCCGACGCTCCAGCTCCTCGAAGGCGATCCGCGGGTCGCTGTCGGCGATCTCGATGACCAGGGCGCCCGAGGGCAGCCCGTGCCGGGCGAGGAGCGCCTCGATGGAGCCCAGCGGCATGGACCTGTCCAGCAGCCTGCGGGCGGAGAGGCGCACGGCCACCGGCACCTGGTGTCCGGCGCCCCCACGGTCGGCTGCCTGCTCGACGGCTTCTTCGAGCAGCCAGCGGCCGAGCTCGCCGGTCCGGGCGCCCTCGGCCATGTCCCCGCTCTCCTGGACCTGGAGGAACTCGGCCGGGGTGAAAAGGATGCCCTGTGTGGAGCGCCAGCGGGCCTGGGCGGCGACCGCGGCGATCCGGCCGGTCGTGAGGTTCACCACCGGCTGGTGCAGCAGGGCGAACTCCCCGTCGTGCAGCGCGGTACGGAGCCGGGCGGTCAGCTCGGACCGGCGGACGACCTCGGCCTGCATCTGAGGCGCGTACAGCTCGACCCGGTTCTTGCCGCCGGCCTTGGCCCGGTACATGGCGAGGTCGGCGTTGCGCATCAGATCGGTCGGGGTGATGGCCGACTCGGCGAAGGCGACCCCGATGGAGGCCGCGACCCGCACCTCGCTGCCCTCGATCCGGTACGGCTCGGAGAGCCGCAGCCGCAGCCGGTCGGCGATCTCGTGGACCTGGCACTCACGGGCGGGCTGGTCCTGGCCGCCGTTCCCTATGATCAGGGCCGCGAACTCGTCGCCACCGAGCCTGGCCGCCGTGTCCGCGGCCCGGACCGATTCCTGGAGGCGGCGGGCCGCCTGGATCAGCAGCTCGTCCCCGGCCTGGTGGCCGATGGTGTCGTTCACCGCCTTGAAGCCGTCCAGGTCGATGAAGAGCACCGCGGTGCCGTGGTCCGTCGCCCTGCGCCCGACCAGGGCCTTGCGGACCCGGTCGGTGAAGAGAGCGCGGTTGGGCAGATCGGTGAGCGGGTCGTGCTCGGCGTTGTGCTGCAACTGGGCCTGGAGCCTGACCCGTTCGGTCACGTCCCTGCTGTTGAAGATCAGGCCGCCCTGGTGGCGGTTGACCGTGGACTCGACATTGAGCCAGTCGCCGGTGCCTGATCTGAAGCGGCACTCGATCCGGGTGGTGGGTTCGGTGGCGGGTGAGGCGGCCAGGAACCGCCGTACCTCGTGGACGACGCGCCCCAGATCCTCGGAGTGGATGAGGGAGGCGAGCTCCGAACCGATGAGCTCTTCGGCGTCCCGTCCGTAGACACCGGCGGCCGCGGGGCTGACGTAGCGCAGGATGCCGGTGGGTGCGGCGATCATGATGACGTCGCTCGACCCTTGCACCAGGGACCGGAAGTGGTTCTCCTTCTGGGCCAGTTCATGGGTGAGCGCGATGTTGTCGACGAGCATGATGCCCTGCCGTACGACCAGGGCGAGCACGACCGTACAGCCCGTGAAGACGACCACCCGGTCCACTCTGCGGCCGTCGATCACGTTGTCGAGGATGCCGAGGGTGCAGACGGCGGCGGCGAGATACGGCGTGAGCGCGGCGAGCGAGCCCGCGATCGGGCGGCTGGGCCGGCCGACGTGACGGATCCCGCGCGGCGCGGGCACCGGGTCGGCGCCGGTGAATCCGGTGGCCCCCAGCCGTGCGGCCCAGGGCGCGTACGCCAGGAGCAGCGAGCCCGCGAACCACCCCGCGTCCAGCAGCTGGCCCGAGTGGTAGCTCGCACGCAGCAGGGGCGAGGTGAACAGGGCGTCGGACAGGACGGTCAGGGCGAGCCCGGCGATGGCGGTGTTGATCGCCGAACGGTTGGCGTTGGACCTGCGGAAGTGCAGGGCGAGCACCATGGACACCAGCACGATGTCGAGGAGCGGATAGGCGAGCGAGAGGGCCGCGTGGGCCACGCTCTCGTGCCTGCCTTCCAGCCGTGCGGTGTGTGCGAGGGCGAGGCTCCAGGAGAGCGTCAGCAGCGAGCCGCCGATGAGCCAGGCGTCCAGCGCCAGGCAGACCCAGCCGGCCCTGGTGACGGGTCGCTTGGCGAGCACCAGGAGCCCCACGATGGCGGGCGGGGCGAAGCAGAGGAAGAAGAGATCGGCGAGGGAGGGGCTGGGCACCGGGACCCGCAGCACGACCTCGTACCAGCCCCATACCGCGTTTCCGCAGGAGGCCATCGCGGAGGAGACCGAGAAGAGCAGCCAGGCGGGCCGAAACCTGATCTCCCTGGTACGCGCGTAGAAGAAGCAGGAGACCGCGGCCAGGGCCGCGGCGAAGCTGAGGCCGAAGTCACCCATCACGAGAGCCAGTTGCTCGGAGCCCCAGTCGAAGGCCGAGCCGACCGCGTATCCCCCGCACACGACGGCGAGAAGGAGCTGGGAGAGCAGGCCCCCCGGACCGCCGGAGACCGGCCGCCGGGCGAGCAGCGCTCCCGACACACTCACCGCTCCTCCCCCGGAGCCGCCGGCCGCGGCATCGCCCCGCGGGCACCGGATCTGCACACGGGGGGCCGCCGGAAACGCCGTCGATGGCCCCGCCGCGTCAGCTGGTTCGTCCATTGGCCGTGCATCGCCCGTCGCCCCCTCGGTTTCTGTACGCTCCCCCGCACCGTGACCTTGCACGGCGGAGCCCCCAACCGGACGATACACCAGTACGGTCACTCAGGGACATAGCATCTCTACGCTCCGTTACGAGCAGGAGAGTTGTGGACACACAGCGCATTCAAATGCCTGCAGAACGTGCCTATTCGGTCGTCAGGACGACATTGTCGAGTGGCTCGTCCGCAGCGAACCGGGTCAGCTGCGAGGCCAGCAGCCGCTTGGCGCGCGGCATGAACGCCGAGGTGGGGCCGCCCGCGTGGGGGCTGATGAGGCAGCCGGGCGCATGCCACAGCGGGTGCCCGGCGGGCAGCGGTTCGGGGTCGGTGACGTCGAGGGCCGCGTGCAGCCGCTCCGACTCCAGCTCGGCGAGGAGCGCCTTGGTGTCGACGACCGGGCCCCGCGCCACGTTCACCAGCAACGCACCGTCCTTCATCGCCGCCAGGAACTCCGCGCCGGCCAGTCCCCTGGTCTGCTCGGTGAGCGGTGTGGAGAGGACGACGACGTCCGCTTCGGGGAGCAGTTCGGGCAGATCGGTGAATGCGTGCACTCGACCGCGCTCCGTAGTGCGAGAGGAGCGCGCGACGCGCGCCACCCGCGCACACTCGAAGGGAACGAGCCGGTCCTCGATGGCAGCGCCGATCGACCCGTAGCCGACGATCAGTACGGTCTTGTCGGCGAGCGCCGGGCGGAAACCGGACTGCCACTCCTCACGCTGCTGACCGCGCACGAAGTCGGGTATGCCGCGCAGCGACGCCAGGATCAGGGTGAGGGCGAGTTCGGCGGTCGACGCCTCGTGCACGCCGCGTGCGTTGCAGAGCCGGACGCCCGCGTGGAGCCCGTCAAGTCCCGGACGTACGTGGTCGACACCGGCCGAGAGTGTCTGCACGACGCGCAGATTCGTCATCGCGCCGAGCGGGCGCAGGGCGACGTCCATGCCCTGCATGTAGGGGACCACGTAGTAGGCGCAGTCCGCGGGATCGGCCGGGTAGTCGGGGCCGCCGTTCCAGAAGCGGTAACGGAGGCCGCCGGGCAGCCCGTCGATCTTGTCGGGCGGGAAGGGGAGCCACACATCAGCAGTCATGACCTGGAGGTTAGTTTGAGGGGCGGAAGAGGGAGGACGCGGCCAAGTGGAGCGCAGGACAATCGGGGCGGCAGCGCTCGAAGTGGGCGCCATCGGGCTCGGCTGCATGCCGATGAGCTGGGCTTACACCGGATCTCAGCAGCGCGGGGACCGTTCGTCGCGTACCGTGCACGCCGCACTCGACGCCGGTTCGACCCTGCTCGACACAGCCGATATGTACGGTCCCTTCACCAATGAACTGCTGCTGGGGCGGATCCTGAAGGAGCGAAGGGCCGATGCCTTTCTCTCCACCAAGTGTGGCCTCCTGGCGGGCGAACAGCACATCGTGGCCAACGGCAGGCCGGGGTACATACGCCGGGCGTGCGACGCCTCGCTGCGGCGGCTGCAGACCGATGTGATCGACCTCTACCAGCTGCACAGGGCCGACCCCGAGGTGCCGGTCGAGGAGACCTGGGGGGCGATGGCCGAACTGGTCGCTGCGGGGAAGGTGCGGGCGCTCGGGTTCTGCGCGGTGGGCGCCCGCGCCTCCAGGCGCTCCGGCGCGCGCCTGCATGACGCGACGGTCGGGCAACTGGACCGGGTGCAGCAGGTGTTCCCGGTGAGCGCGGTACAGGCCGAGCTCTCCGTCTGGTCCCGTGACGCCCTCGATTCGCTGCTGCCGTGGTGCGAGTCCCGCGGGGTCGGCTTTCTGGCGGCGATGCCCCTGGGGAACGGTTTCCTCACGGGCACGCTCACCCCGGGGCAGGGCTTCGAGCCGGACGATGTGCGGGCCAGGCATCCGCGGTTCACGGCCGAGATGATGGCGGCGAACCAGCCGGTGGTGGCGGGGCTGCGGCGGGTCGCGGAGCGGCACGGGGCGACGCCGGCCCAGGTGGCGCTGGCGTGGGTGCTGCGGCAGGGGCCGCATGTGGTGCCGGTGCCGGGCACCAAGCAGGAGCGGTGGGCGGTGGAGAACGCCCGCGCCGCGGAAGTGGTGCCGACGGCGGAGGATCTCGGGGAAATCGCGGCGCTGCCGCCCGCACGGGGTTCCTGGGACTGAGCCGTCCTGGATCGTGTACTGCCGGGCGTGAACGGGAACCGGCGGCGGACCTGCGGTGTATGAACAGTAGCTGTGCCGTCGTCGAAGGGATCGGAACCGTGCAACGTCCAACTGCGCAACGTCCAGCTGTGACAGCCGTGTTGGCCTCGGCCCTGTTGTTGTCGGCCGTGGGGTGCTCGTCCGGGGACGGCGGCAGCCCCCTCGGCACGGCCCGCGCCCCCGGGCCGCACACGGCCGCGTCCGCCTCGCCCTCTCCTTCCCGGTCCGTGCCACCGGCCGAGGGGGCGGTGAAGGTCGTCTCGACGCTCACCACGGGCCTCGATTCGCCGTGGGGGGTGGCGGTGCTCCCGGAGGGGGACCTGCTGGTCTCCTCACGCGACCGGGGGACGATCACCAAGGTCGACGCGGATACCGGCCGGAAGACCGTGCTCGGGAAGGTCGCGGGGGTCGCGCCGGCGGGTGAGGGCGGGCTGCTGGGGATAGCTGTCTCCCCTTCGTACGCCTCCGACCACCTGGTCTACGCGTACTTCAGCACCACGTCCGACAACCGCATCGCCCGCATGTTCTACGACGAGAAGCAGCCGCCAGGGCAGCAGCTGGGGGCACCGGACACCGTGTTCAAGGGCATCCCGAAGGGGACCCTGCACAATGGCGGCCGGATCGCGTTCGGGCCGGACAAGATGCTCTACGCGGGCACGGGGGAAACGGGCGACCGGGGCCTGGCGCAGGACAAGAAGTCACTGGGCGGCAAGATCCTCCGGATGACACCGGACGGTCAGCCGGTCCACGGGGACCCCTGGGCGGACTCCGTCGTCTACTCCTACGGCCACCGCAATGTGCAGGGGCTGGCCTGGGACAAGGACGGGCGGCTGTGGGCCGGCGAATTCGGCCAGGACACCTGGGACGAGCTGAACCTGATCGGCCCCGGCAAGAACTACGGCTGGCCCGAGGTGGAGGGCAAGGCGAAGAAACCGGGCTTCACCGACCCGGTGGAGCAGTGGAAACCGGCGGATTCCTCACCCAGCGGGATCGCCTTTGCCGAGGGATCCATATGGATGGCTTCCCTGCGAGGTGAGCGGCTGTGGCGGATCCCGCTCGACGGGGCCGAACCGTCCGCTCAGCCGCAAGCCTTCCTGCAGGGCAAGTACGGGCGGCTGCGCACAGTGGTCTCGGCGGGCGGCGACAGGCTGTGGCTGGTCACCAGCAACACCGATTCCCGGGGCAGGCCCAAGGCCGGGGACGACCGGATCCTTCAGCTGGAGGTGAAGTAGCGAGGGTTACGCTGGGGTGGGCTCACCGCACGGGAGCCGAGCCGGGGCTCGTCACAGGGGGTCTGATGTTCAACCTGATAGAGCAGCTCTTCGCACCCGGACGCAAACACACCGAGGACGAGAACAAGCGGCTGGAGCTGTCCCGCGTCGACCTCAACGACGGCGATCCGGGCCGCGGCCCGATAGATCTGGACTCGGGCACAGTCATCATCCGGTCCCAGGATCAGAGCCCGCACCAAGAGCAGAGGGATCAAGGCCGGAAGGGTCAAGGCCAAGAGGACCAGGCCCGGGACCGGGGCCAAGGCAAGGGCCGGGGCCAAGACCGGGGCCAGGGCAAGGGCAGGGACCAGGGCCAGGACCGGGCTCAGACAGCCTCCTGAACGACGGCTTCGGGAGTCTCCGCGGCCCCGGAGACATACCCCGCCGCGTCGGTGAAGAGATGCAGCCGGTGGGCCAGCGCGGCCGCCTCGCCCCGGCCGGTGACACCGAGCTTGGCCAGGATATTGGAGACATGCACGCTCGCCGTCTTGGGGGCGATGAACAGCGTCTCGGCTATCTGGCGGTTGGTGCGGCCCGCGGCGACCAGGCGCAGGACGTCCTGCTCACGGCTGGTGAGGCCGAAGTCGTCGACCGGGCTGCGTACGTCTTCCGGTGCGGTGGCGCGGTGGTGCCCCGTGGTTTCCGTGAGCGGGAGCCGGGCGCGCTGCGCGAGTAGCCGGATCTCCTCGGCGAGCGGCCGGGCGCCCAGCCGGTCGGCCGTGGCGAGGGCGGCGCGGAGCAGCTCCGCCGCGTGTTCCCGGTCCGCGCCGTGTGCGAGCAGGGCGGCCGCCCAGTGCCGGTGTACCTGCGCCAGCTCGTAGGGGCGTTCCAGCGGCTCCAGCGCGTCGGCGGCGGCGTTCCAGTGCTCGGGCAGATCGAGGCCGTCGGCTCGGGCCAGCTCGGCGCTGACATGGAGGGCGTAGGCATGCCAGAGCGGTACGGGGGTGGCCATCCGCTTGGCCACCGAGCGGATGAGGGTCAGGGCCTGTGTGCGGCCCGGTTCGGCGGCCGGCAGGCCGCGGGTGTCGGCCTCGGCGGTGGCGGCCGCCAGTATCAGGGGCCAGCCGTAGCGCTGGGTACCGGGAGGGAAACCGGCTTCCACGGCCCCGGCGAGGACCTCACGGGCCTCGTCCAGTCTGCCGCGGGCGGCCAGGGTCGCCAGGCTGAGCCTGGCCAGGGGGATGGAGTGCTGGGGCATGGGGTCATGGGTGCCGAAGTGGGCATGGGCGGAGGCGAGGTGTCCGGCCGCCTCGTCCTGCTCCCCGCGGAGCAGCGCCATATCGACAAGCCGCAGGCAGACGTTCCCCAGGGGCTTGGCGCTCTGCCCGCACCGGAGGACCCATTGAGCGCAGGCCGACGCCTCGTCCCAGCGGCCCAGGGCGAAGAGCGAGTCGGTCATATTGCCGCGGACCCACGCCTCGTGGTCCCGCAGGGCGTACTTGCCCGCGAGGGCGGTCCCGGCGGCCCCCACGTCGACCGCCTCGGCGGAGCGGCCGATGGCCTCCAGGTGCGACATCAGATTGGTGTGCGCACGGCAGGCGTCGGCGACCAGGCCGAGTTCGGCCGTGCGCTCGAGGGCGGCCCGCATGGTGGTCAGCCCGGTATCGATGTCGCCGGAGTCGATCAGGAGGCCGCCGAGGGTAAGGCGGGCGCTCAGCTCGATCTCCTCCGCGCCCACCAGCCGGGCGTAGTCCACGGCGCATTCGGCCGCCAGCAGGCTGTCGGGCCCCGGTTCATGGAGCATCGCCCAGCCCGCGGCGGTGGCGAGCACCTGGGCGTGGACTGCCGACGGCGGCAGCCCGCGTACCAGCTCCTGGGCGGTGGCGATCTCGCGCCAGCCGTTGCCCCGGGCCAGGCTCTGCTCCAGCTTGGCCCGCTCGGTCCAGAACCACGCGGCGCGCAGTGCGTCGTCGGCGCCACCGTCGATGAGGCGCAGGGCCTTCTTGGCGATCTTCAGGGACCGTTCGCGCTCACCGCAGCAGCGCGCCGCCACCACCGCTTCGGCGAGCAGGTCGAGATAGCGCAGCGCGGGAGGCCCGACCTGGCCTGTCGTGCATCCGCCGGCCGGGTAGGCATCGGCGGAATCCATTGGCCGCAGCGCATCACGCACCTCGGCCGGGGCACTGTCCCAGACCTCCATCGCCCGCTCCAGGAGCCGCAGTTGCTCGGAGTAGGCATGGCGCCGGCGTGCCTCGGCCGACGCCAGCAGCACGGCGGGCAGGGTCTTCGCCGCGTCATGCGCGTAGTACCAGTAACCGGCCAGCCGCGTGGTGCGCGCGTCGGCCCGTACGAGCGAGGGGTCGGCCTCCAGGGCTTCCGCGCAGCGGCGGTTGATACGGGAGCGCTCGCCCGGCAGCAGATCGTCACTGACGGCCTCGCGCACCAGCGAGTGGCGGAAGCGGTAGCCGGCGCCGTCCGGCGCCGCGATCAGGATGTTGGCCCCGACCGCGGTCCGCAGCGCCTCGATCAGCTCGTCCTCGGAGAGCCGGGTCACGGCGGCGAGAAGGGGGTACTCGACGGTCGAGCCGCCCTCGGCTGCGAACCGGACGACGCGCTGGGCGTGGTCGGACAGTGCCTCGACCCGGACCAGCAGGAGATCGCGCAGTGAGTCGCTGATCCCGGAGACCGAACAGGTGCCGCTGCAGACGGCAAGCTCCTCGACGAAGAAGGCGTTGCCGTCGGAGCGGGCGAAGATCTCGTCGGCCAGTGCGGCCTCCGGCTCGGCGGCGAGGATACCGGCCAGTTGGAGGCGCACCTCGGACCGGGTGAAACGGGCCAGCTCGATCCGGCGGACGGTGCGCAGCCGGTCCAGTTCGGCCAGGAGGGGCCGCAGCGGGTGGCGCCGGTGGATGTCGTCGGCGCGGTAGGTGGCGACGACCACGAGGCGGCCCCTGCTCAGGGTCCGGAAGAGATAGGCGAGGAGATGGCGCGTCGACGCGTCGGCCCAGTGCAGATCCTCCAGGACCAGCACCACCGTACGGTCGGCGGCTATCCGCTCGAGGAGCCGGGACGTCAGCTCGAAGAGCCGGGCCGTGCCGTCCTCGTGGTGCGCCTGGCGGCTGGTGTCGCCCAGTTCGGGCAGGAGCCTGGCCAGTTCGCCCTCCTGGCCCTCGACCGCCGCGTCGGTCTCGTCGGGAAGCTGACGGCGCAGCGCGCGCAGCGCGGTCGAGAACGGGGCGTACGGCAGGCCGTCGGCGCCGATCTCGACACAGCCGCCGACGGTGACGACGGCACCCGCGCGGCCGGCCGTCTCGATGAACTCCTCGACGAGCCGGGTCTTGCCGACACCGGCCTCCCCGCCGATGAGCAGCGCCTGCGGCTCCCCTCCGATGGCACGGGAGAGCGCTTCTCCGAGGGTGGCCAACTCTTCGGCTCGGCCGACGAACACGGGGCTGACTGAGGTGGACTCCACAGCGCCGAGCATCGCACAGCGGTCCGACAGCGCGGCACCCGATTTACGGGCGCCGCCTGCCGGTGCGGCTTCCCCCGCCCCACTGCCTGCCTCTGCCGCTGCCCCTGCCTCGCTGCTCGTACGCGGCTTGGCGCCGTTCATCAGGCAGCGCGGACGAACCGGTCGCGGAGCGATCTCACCGCCCCCCGCGTATCGTGCCGCCCGGAACGGCGGGCGGCCCTGCGGGCCCTGAGTGCCTGGCCGGAGAGCCGCCCGGCCTCTGCCCTGCGGGCGAGTTCGGCGGCGTGGGCCTTCTGGAGATCGAGCTGGATCATCGTGTTCTCCCCTGTGACGGAAGCCGGTCGCGGCTTCCTGCGGTCCCTCCACCTTGGTCTCCCAGGGGGGTCCGCCACATGGGGCGAGTGCCATATCCTCAGGGCCGAGAGGGACTTAGCCCACGGCCATGACGCCTTACCCGGAGCCGACGGCCAGTTGGTCACGTCGACTCCGTACTCACTTCGCGGCCGTACTCACTTCATTGCCGTACTCACTTCACTGTCGGCGTACTCACTTCCCTGCTGCCGCAGTCGCTTCGGCTCCCCTCACAGCAGACCGACGGCGGTGTCCACCGCGCCGGCCACGTCGTCGCCGGGCGGATACAGCAGTGCCCGGCCCGCCACCAGCCCTCGTACCGTGGGCAGTCGCAGTGCCTCCTGCCAGGCGGCGTAGGTCTCCTGCGGGGTTCCGGCCGGATCGCCGCCCAGCAGTAGCGCGGGAAGGGTGGACGCTTCCATGACCCGCTGCATGTCGGGCACGACCGGTACCTTCAGCCACGAGTAGGCGGAGGTGCGGCCCAGGCCCTGCGCGACCGCCATCGCCCGGATCATCGCCTCCGGCCGCAGATCGTTGACGGTCCTGCCGTCGGAGAGGCGGCGCACCCAGAACGGCTCGATCATCGCCATCAGCCGGCGGGACGCCAGTTCCGACACGGCTTCGGCGCAGCCGCTGAGTGTGCTCACCGATGCGGGGTCGGTGGGGTCGATGCGCAGGAGCATCTTGCCCGCGTTGAAGCCCATCGCGTCGATGGCCTGCGCGTCGTAGGCGGTGAACCGGTCGTCGATCTCGAACGCGGTGCCCGGGATGCCACCGCGGTTCATCGAGCCGATGACGACCTTCCCCTCCAGGGCGCCGAGCAGCAGCAGATCCTCCAGCACATCCGGGGTTCCGAGCACGCCGTCCACGCCGGGCCGGTCCAGGGCGGTCATCAGCCGGTCCAGCAGATCCGCCCGGTTGGCCATGGCGTCCGCCCGGCCGCCGACGCTCAGCCCACCGCGCGCGGGGTGGTCGGCGGCGACCAGCATCAGCCGGCCGCGGTCGCCGAGCAGCGAGCAGCGCTGCCTGCCGCGTGCGGCGTCGAGCACCGCCTCGGGGTGGCGCGCCCTGGTCTCGATGAGGGACCGCAGGGCCGCGTCACGCATGCTGGACCGCCCCGGCCGGGTGGTGCTCGGCCACGCCGGTCATCGGGCGAGCCGGGACAGATAGTCCAGACTGGTCCGCACATCGGTCAACGGGCCCTGGCCCGCGGGTGGTTCCCCGTCCAGTACGGTGTCCTGCTCCAGCACGTACCAGCCCGCGTAGCCGGACGTGCTCAGGGCGTCCACGATGCCTTCGATGTCCACGTCACCCGCCCCGAGAGGGCGGTACATCCCCTCGCGCACCGCGTCGGTGTAGGCCGTCCGCCCGGACCGCACCCGCCGGGCCAGACCGGCGTCCACGTCCTTGAGATGGACGTGCGCGACCCGCTCCGGCGCCCGGCGGGCGATCCCGGCGGGATCTGCGCCGCCGACGAGCATGTGTCCGGTGTCCAGACAGAGCGGGACCCCGCACCCGTCCAGCACCCGGTCGATCTCGTCGGGGCCCTCCACCATGGTGCCGACGTGCGAGTGCAGCACCGTCTCCACCCCGGCCCGCGCGGCACGGCTGACGATCCGGTCGAGATTGGCCAGCAAGGTGCGCCAGCCGTCGCCGTCCAGGTGCGGCTTCGAGTCGTATCCGTCCGCGCCGGTGGCCGCGGCGACGACCAGGGTGCGGGCGTCCCCGAATCCGTTCAGCGCCCGCTCCACGCCGGGGAGCGGGTCGTGGCCGCTCTCGTGCAGTACGGCGGGCACGAAGCCACCGACCGCGGAGAGCTGATGCCCCGCCAGCAGTGCGGCACGCTCCGCGGGGTCGGCCGGGAGGAACCCTTCGGGCCCGAACTCCGTTGCTGTCAGGCCCGCTTCCCGCATCTCGTCCAGCACCCGGGAGGCGGACATCTGGTGTCCCCAGCCCGGCACTTCGCACACCCCCCACGAGATGGGGGCGCCGGCCACCCTCATCATGCGGCCGCCTTCTCCCATGCCGCCACCTCCTCGGTGCGCACGAGGGCGCCGGACAGGACGGGAAGACCGGCGAGCGTACCGGCGCGGAAGACGCCGATCCGGCCGGTACCGATAGCTGCGATTCGCATGTGCGGCACACCTTCCGTGCTGGGGTCACGGTGGCCCGTGAGTTCACTCCTGCTTCCGTTGTCCGGTCAAGAGTCTGTGCTGTCATCACGGGATACGCCCGGTGCGTGGCGCGTCATATTACGAGGAAGTACTGCCCCAGGGTGATCTCTGCCGGCTGTCAGCTGTCGGCTGATGGAGCGGCCGGGCCGAACCAGCTGTGAACCGGCCGGGCCCCGTAACGACCTGATGCCCGACGAACGGCGGCCTGCCACACCGGCAGGTCCACCGTTCATCGGGCACCAGGTCGCTCAGGTCCTACTGGGTCGGGGCGGGCGCGGTGGCCGGAGCGGTCGGCAGCGCGGCGAACAGGTCGAAGTACATACCGACGGCGACGATCAGGCCGATGACGGCGACACCGACGGCGCCCCAGGCCACGGCACGGACCCAGACCGCCTGCGGGCGGACGGGCGAGCTGAAGAAGGGGCGGGCCAGTACGAGGGCGCCGACGACCAGCGCCAGCAGCGCGAAGACGCCGTTGACGAGGGCGGTGGTGTGCCAGGAGTCGGCGTAGACCTCGTGGATCTGCTGGGAGGCGCTGGCGCTCTGGGAGAGCTTCAGCTGGCCGGTCAGGGTCTCGCGCTCGGAGAGCACCTTGCCCATCCAGCTGCCGGAGAGCCCGACGAAGCCCAGCGCGGCGGCGACGACGGCCGCCGCGCCCGTGCCGATCCCGGAGCGGGCGGCAGCGGGGCTGCCGCCGGCCAGTTCGGCCTCCGCGGCTTCTTCCTCGGCTGCGGCTTCCGCCGTGGCGTCGTCCGCGTCGATGTCGGTGTCCGTGTCCTCAGCGGTCGCCTCCGCCGCGGCCTCATCGGCCTCGGCGTCCTGCACCTTGGCGGCGGAGTCGTCGGTCGTGTCGGTCTTGGTGGTGGCGTTCATACGGCGCACGCTAGGGGTGCTTTCTGAGAGTCGGCTTAATGCTCTCTGTGTGTCTTCCACTCGTCGGCCAGGACCGACCAGACCTCGGTGTCGTGCCGGGTTCCCCGATGGGGATGGTTCTGCCGCAGTACGCCTTCGCGCACCATTCCCAGCCGCTTCGCGACGTTGATGCTGCCGGTGTTCTCCGGGTCGACATGCCACTCGACGCGGTGCATACCGCGCTCGTCCACCGCCCAGTCGATCAGCAGCCGGGCGGCGCGTGTGACCAGCCCACGGCCCGCCGCTGCGGGCTCCAGCCAGCAGCCGACCTCGCAGCAGCCGGTCGCGGCGTTGAAGTGCGGGAACAGCACCCCTCCCACCAGCGTGCCGTCCAGCCGGATGCCGAAGATCCGGCCGGTGTCCGCCGCCTGCCTGTCCGCGTACGACTGGAGGAACGCACGCGCCTCGGCGAGATCCTCGGCCGCGTCGGCGAGCCCGATGTACTGGCCGATGAACTCGCGCCCCCGGTCGATGTGGGCCAGATAGTCCCCGGCCTGCCAAGGCTCCAGGAGCCCCAGCTCCGCTCCGTCACCGAGCGATATCGCGAACATGCTCCTCCTCGAGCTGGTCCAACGGCCCCAGCTTCTCCAACTGCTTCATCTGCTTGATCTGCTTCATCACGGGTGTGCGCTCCGGCTCCACCACAGGTGTGCGCTTCGGAGGGATTTTCGCACGGGCTCCCGGGGCGGGCGCCTCGATGCTGATGCGGGGCAGCCGCCGGTCCAGCCAGCCGGGCAGCCACCAGTTCGCCCGGCCCAGCAGGTGCATCAGCGCGGGGACCAGGAGCGTACGGAGCACGAAGGCGTCGAGCGCGACAGCCGCGGCGAGTGCGATCCCGAACATCGCGATGACCCGGTCGCCGCTGAGGACGAAGGCGAGGAAGACCGAGATCATGATGACGGCCGCCGAGTTGATCACACGGCTGGTCTCGGCGAGGCCCACCCGGACGGCCCGCCGGTTGTCGCCGGTCTCGCGCCACTCCTCGTACATCCGGCTGACCAGGAACACCTGGTAGTCCATGGAGAGCCCGAAGAGCACCGAGACCATGATCACCGGCAGGAAGGGCTCGATCGGTCCCGCGCTGCCCAGCCCGAGCGGCTCGCTCCCCCAGCCCCACTGGAAGACCGCGACGACGACGCCGAAGGCGGACGCCACCGCGGCCACGTTCATCACGGCGGCCTTCAGCGGAATACCGATCGAGCGGAACGCCAGCAGCAGGAGCAGACAGCCGAGCGCGATGACCACACCGACGAACAGCGGCAGTTTGCCGATGATCACCTCGGCGAAGTCGTCGTAGCTCGCGGTGACACCGCCGACCTCGACGGCGAGCGAGGTCCGGTTCTCGGCCCGGGGCAGGACCTCCGTACGCAGCCGGTCGACGAGGTCGCTGGTCTTCTGCGACTGCGGGGCCGAGTCGGGGACGACCGTCACGAAGGCCGTGTCGCCGCTGCCGTTGTAGCTGACCGGGCTCACGGACGCGACACCCTCGGTCGTACGCAGCCGGGCCGGCAGCTCGTCCAGCGCCACCCGGTCTCCCGCCCCGTCCAGCTTCGCGACCAGGGTGAGCGGGCCGTTGGCGCCCGGCCCGAACCCCTCGCCGATCAGGTCGTACGCCTTGCGGGTGGTCGAGCCCGCCGGGCTGTTGCCCTGGTCGGATGTGCCCAGATGGAGGCCGAGGGTCGGCAGCGCGAGGACCAGCATCACCGCGGCCGCGAGTGCGCCGAGCGCTCTGGGGTGCCGCTCCACGAAGGCCGACCAGCGGGCGGCGAAGCCGGTGGGCGGGTCGGGCTGCGGGCCGCGCTCGGCGAGCCGTCGCCGTTCACGGCGGCTCAGCGCCCGCATGCCGATGTACGAGAGGAGTGCCGGCAGCAGCGTCACCGAGGCGACCACGGTCAGGACGACCGTGAGGGAGGCCGCGATGGCGACGCCGTTGAGGAAGTCCAGCCGCAGGATGAGCATGCCGAGCAGGGCGATACAGACGGTCGCCCCGGCGAAGACGACCGCGCGGCCGGTCGTGCTCACCGCGTGGGTCACCGCGTCCGCGACGGGCAGGCCGCGGCGCAGCGCCTTGCGGTGTCTGGTCACGATGAACAGCGCGTAGTCGATACCGACGCCGAGCCCTATCAGCATCCCGAGCATCGGCGCGAAGTCGGCCACGGTCATCACATGGCCGAGCAGTTCGATGCCCGCGTACGCGGTGCCGACACTGACGAGGGCGGTGGCGATGGGCAGCAGGCTCGCGGCGAAGGCGCCGAAGGCGAGGAAGAGCACCACAGCGGCGACGGCGACCCCGATGGCCTCGCTGAGATGGACCCCGGTGGTCTGGGTGAGCGCGATGGCGCTGCCGCCCAGTTCGACCTGGAGTCCGTCGGCCTCGGCCGCCTTCGCGGTGTCGACCACGGTCCGTACCTGCGGCTCGGGGATCTCGTCGGACTGCGCGGCGAAGGTGAACACGGCGTAGGCGGTGTGTCCGTCGGCGCTGATGCGCGGCGCCCCGACGGAGGAGATCCCGGGGAGGTCGTCGATCTTGTTGAGGGTCTGCGACATCCGCTGCTCGACGCCCGAAGCGCGGACGCTGCCGTGCGCGGTGTGCCAGACGATGGTGTCGCTGTCGCCGCCCTGGCCGTGGAACCCCTGGTCGAGCAGGGCGGTGGCCCGCCCGGACTCCGTACCCGGCACTTCGTAGTCGTTGGAGTACGCGGACCCGGCGAAGCCCGCGGCCGCTGCGGTTCCGCCGAGGGCCAGGAGCCAGAGCAGAACAGTCGGAAGGCGGTGCCTGATGCACCATCGCGCGATGGCTGCCAACGGACTGCTCCCTCGGGGTCGACCTGCGTGGTTCATCAGTCTTTATCCGGAATAGACCGTAAAGAGCGCAGCCCTTTGGCGCATCACTCTGGCATCGAAACGTGATCTTTTGACTGTTTCGTGGGGTTAGTCACAAGGGTGCGCTCGGCCGTAAAGTCGGGGTATGGCTGCTGAAGAGGGGACCGTACGGCTCGACACCTGGATCTGGTCGGTGCGGCTCACCAAGACACGCGCGCAGGCGGCCGCCGCCTGCCGGGCCGGTCATGCCCGACTCAACGGCGAGCGCGTCAAGCCGGCCCACGCGGTGCAGGCGGGCGACGAGGTGCGGCTGTTCCACGCGGGACGCGAGCGGATCGTCGAGGTGTCACGGCTGGTGCGCAAGCGGGTGGGGCCGCCGGTCGCTGCCGAGTGCTATGTGGACAACAGCCCGCCGCCCCCGCCCCGGGAGGCCGTGCTCGACATCCCGGTCCGTGACCGTGGCACGGGACGGCCGACGAAGCGCGACCGGCGGGAACTGGAGCAGCTGCGCGGCGACATCGGGCTGCGCTGACCGGCGCCCGCGCCGCCTGTCCGGAGGCGATACCTCCGCCTGCGCACAGGCGGGCGGCGCGCTGACTCGCCTCCGCACAGGCCGACGGCGCCGACTCACGCTCCGACGACCCGCAGGGCCCCCCACAGTGCGACGGTCGACACGGCCAGCGTCGCCGGTACGGTCAGCAGGCCGAGCCGGGAGAAGGTGCCGAGCCTGGGGTCCTGTCCGTAGTCGTTCATGATGCGGCGCCACAGCAGGGTCGCCAGCGAGCCGACGTACGTCAGGTTCGGGCCGAGGTTCACACCGATCAGCGCGGCGAGCACCGGCCCGGGTCCCGCGGGGCCGACGACCGGCAGCAGCGCCAGGATCGCCGGCAGGTTGTTGATGGCGTTGGACAGGACCGCGGCGACCCCGGCCACCGCCAGGAGCGCGGGCAGTTCGGTGCCACCCGGCAGCAACTTGCCGATCCCGTCGCCGAGTCCGTTGTCGACGACCGCCCGCACGACGACTCCGAGAGCGAGCACGAACAGGCAGAAGAACGGGTTGGCGTCGCGCACCAGCCCCATGACGGCGGTCCGCCTGCGGCGCAGCGCGCGGACGCCGAGGACCAGGACACCGGCGAGCGCGGCCCAGACGGGTTCGGCACCCGCGAAGGACGTGACCACGAAGCCGACGAGCGTCAGAGCGACCACGACCACCGTGAACACCGGCATCTCGGCCCGCTCCGCCTCGTCGGGCATGTGCGCGGGCGCGGCCAGGTCGGCGGCGAAGAACCTACGGAAGACGGCGTATTCGACCGCCACGGCCGCCAGCCACGGCACGGCCATCAGACCGGCGAACCGGGTGAAGGTCAGACCGCTCGCGGAGAACGCCAGCAGATTGGTCAGATTGGAGACAGGCAGCAGCAGGGACCCGGAGTTGGCGAGGTGCGCGCAGGCGTAGACGTGCGGCCGGGGCCTGGCGCCGACCCGTGCGGCTGTCGCGAAGACCACCGGGGTGAGCAGGACGACGGTGGCGTCCAGGCTGAGCACGGCGGTCACCACGGCGGCGACCACGAAGACCCCGCCGAGCAGCCGCACCGGCCGTCCGCCGCAGACCCGCGCCACCCAGTCGCCCGCGGCGTCGAACAATCCGTCGTCGGCGCAGAGCTGGGAGAGGACGAGCACGGCGGCGAGGAAGGCCACCACGGGCAGCAGGGTGCGCGTCTGGTCCCACGCCTCGGACGGCGAGACCGCGCCCAGCAGCACCACAAGTGCCGCCGCGGGCACGGCGGCTGCCGCTTCCGGCCGGCCCTGCGGACGGGTGACGGCGAAGGCGAGTACGCCGAGGAGCAGCGCTACGGAGAGGATCTCGGCGGGGACGGTGTTCAGGGCGTGCTCCGTGGGGGAAGCGGGCCGGGGCCGCGCCCCGGACCACCGTGTCCTGCGGCGCCGGGGGGAGATGAGCGCAGGCCGGGCCTGCGGTCACTTCCCCCCGGCACCTGTGGAACAGGTTCCGGTGCGCGGCCCCGTGCGACCGTGCGTGGGCGGGTCAGCCTTCGACGCCGAGCTTCTCCAGGATCAGCTCGCGGACGCGCGCGGCGTCCGCCTGGCCCCGGGTGGCCTTCATGACCGCGCCGACGAGCGCACCGGCTGCCGCGAACTTGCCGCTGCGGATCTTGTCCGCGATGGCGGCGTTCCCCGCGATGGCCTCGTCCACGGCGGCGCCGAGCGCGCCGTCGTCGGAGACGACCTTCAGACCGCGCTTCTCGACGACCTCGTCGGGGCCGCCCTCACCGGCGAGCACCCCGTCGATGACCTGGCGGGCCAGCTTGTCGTTGAGGTCACCGGCCGCGACGAGCTCCGCGACCCGGGCGACCTGCTCGGGCGTGATGGGCAGCGCGGCGAGTTCGCGGCCGGTCTCGTTGGCGTTACGGGCCAGCTCGCCCATCCACCACTTGCGGGCCTGGTCGGACGGGGCGCCCGCGCCGATGGTGGCCAGGATCGGGCCGAGCGCACCGGCGTTGAGGATCGACTGCATGTCGAACTCGGTGACGCCCCACTCCTCGCGCAGCCGGTTGCGGCGTACGCGCGGCAGCTCGGGCAGTGCGGAGCGCAGCTCCTCGACCCAGTCGCGCGCGGGCGCGACGGGGACCAGGTCGGGCTCCGGGAAGTACCGGTAGTCCTCGGCGTTGTCCTTGATGCGGCCGGCCGTGGTGGAGCCGTCCTCCTCGTGGAAGTGCCGGGTCTCCTGCACGATCGATCCGCCGGAGGTGAGCACCGCGGCGTGCCGCTGAATCTCGTAACGCGCGGCGCGTTCGACCGAGCGCAGCGAGTTGACGTTCTTGGTCTCGGAGCGCGTACCGAGCTTCTCGACGCCGTGCAGCCGCAGCGACAGGTTGACGTCGCAGCGCATCTGGCCCATCTCCATCCGGGCCTCGGAGACGCCCAGCGCCTTGATCAGCTCGCGCAGCTCGGCGACGTACGCCTTGGCGACCTCGGGGGCACGCTCGCCCGCTCCCTCGATCGGCTTGGTGACGATCTCGATGAGCGGGATGCCCGCGCGGTTGTAGTCGAGCAGCGAGTGCGACGCGCCGTGGATCCGCCCGGTGGCACCGCCGACGTGCAGCGACTTCCCGGTGTCCTCCTCCATGTGGGCGCGCTCGATCTGCACCCGGAAGGTCTCGCCGTCCTCCAGCTGGACGTCCAGATAGCCGTCGAAGGCGATCGGCTCGTCGTACTGCGAGGTCTGGAAGTTCTTCGGCATGTCCGGATAGAAGTAGTTCTTCCGGGCGAAGCGGCACCACTCGGCGATCTCGCAGTTCAGCGCGAGACCGATCTTGATGGCCGACTCGACGCCGATCGCGTTGACGACCGGGAGCGAGCCGGGCAGGCCCAGGCAGGTGGGGCAGGTCTGCGAGTTGGGCTCGGCCCCCAGCTCGGTGGAGCAGCCGCAGAACATCTTGGTCCTGGTGCCGAGCTCGACATGGACCTCCAGGCCCATGACGGGGTCGTACGTCGCGAGGGCTTCCTCGTACGACGCAAGTTCAGTGACGGTCACGATGAGACTTTCCCTCTCAGCCCAGCAGTACGTCGTCGTCGCCGAGGCGCTTCAGTTCGCGGTAGAGGATCGCCAGTCCGGTGACGATCGCCGCAGCCGAGATGGCGGCGTCCACGAGCCTGAGCGTGTCGTTCTCCTGGCGGGCCAGCTTGGCCTGCTTGGCGACGCTGAGCGCACCGAAAGCGGTGGAACCCAGGGACACGTAGACGCCGGTCTTGGACTTCTTGAAGTTCTTGGCCTTCTTGGTCATGGCACTCACAACGACGGAGCCTCCTCAAGCAGCGGGTGTCCCCACCTTTCCACGAAGGCGGCCTCGACGGCAGCTCCGACCTTGTACAGCCGGTCGTCCTTCATGGCGGGGGCGATGATCTGCAGGCCGACCGGCAGACCGTCCTCGGGCGCCAGGCCGCAGGGCAGCGACATGGCGGAGTTGCCGGCCAGGTTGGTCGGAATGGTGCACAGGTCCGCCAGGTACATCGCCATCGGGTCGTCGGCGCGCTCGCCGATCGGGAAGGCGGTGGTGGGCGTGGTCGGCGAGACGATGACGTCCACCTGCTCGAACGCCTTCTCGAAGTCCCGCGTGATGAGTGTGCGGACCTTCTGGGCGCTGCCGTAGTACGCGTCGTAGTAGCCGGAGCTGAGCGCGTACGTACCGAGGATGATGCGGCGCTTGACCTCGTCGCCGAATCCGGCCTCGCGGGAGAGCGCCGTGACGTCCTCGGCCGACTTCGTGCCGTCGTCGCCGACCCGCAGGCCGTACCGCATGGCGTCGAAGCGGGCCAGGTTGGAGCTGCACTCCGAGGGGGCGATCAGGTAGTACGCGGAGAGCGCCAGGTCGAAGGAGGGGCAGTCGAGCTCCACGATGTCGGCGCCGAGGCCCTTGAGGAGCTCGACCGACTCGTCGAAACGCTGGATGACCCCGGCCTGGTAGCCCTCGCCGCGGAACTGCTTGACCACACCGACGCGCAGCCCGGCGACCGAGCCGTTGCGGGCGGCCTCGACGACCGGCGGGACCGGGGCGTCGATGGAGGTCGAGTCGAGCGGGTCGTGCCCGGCGATGGCCTCGTGCAGCAGGGCCGTGTCCAGGACCGTACGGGCGCAGGGGCCGCCCTGGTCGAGGGAGGACGAGAACGCCACCATGCCGTAGCGGGACACCCCGCCGTAGGTCGGCTTGACGCCGACGGTGCCGGTGACGGCGGCGGGCTGGCGGATGGAGCCGCCGGTGTCCGTGCCGATGGCCAGCGGTGCCTCGTAGGCCGCCAGCGCCGCGGACGAACCGCCGCCGGAGCCGCCGGGGATCCGGGAGAGGTCCCAGGGGTTGCCGGTGGGGCCGTAGGCGCTGTTCTCGGTCGATGACCCCATGGCGAACTCGTCCATGTTGGTCTTGCCGAGAATGACGACGTCAGCGGCCTTGAGGCGCTTGGTGACGGTCGCGTCGTACGGCGGGAGCCAGCCTTCGAGGATCTTGGAGCCCACCGTGGTCGGGACGCCCTCGGTGGTGAAGATGTCCTTCAGCGCCAGGGGCACACCGGCCAGCGGTCCGAGCTTCTCGCCGTTGGCCCGCTTGGCGTCGACGGCACGGGCCTGGGCGAGCGCGCCCTCACGGTCGACGTGCAGGAAGGCGTTGACCTTCTCGTCGACGGCCGCGATCCGGGCGAGATGCGCCTCGGTGACCTCGACGGCCGTGAGCTCGCCTGAAGCGATCTTCCCGGCGATCTCGGCCGCGGTGAGCTTGATGATGTTGATGTCCGTCATGACTTAGTCCTCCCCCAGGATCTGCGGCACCTTGAAACGCCGCTGCTCCTGGGCTGGGGCGCCGGAGAGAGCCTGCTCCGGGGTGAGCGACGGACGGACCTCGTCCGCGCGCATGACGTTCGTCAGCGGCAGCGGGTGGGAGGTCGGCGGTACGTCTTGGTCGGCGACCTCGGAGACGCGGGCGACCGCGCCGAGAATGTCGTCGAGCTGTCCGGCGAAGTGCTCGAGCTCTTCGTCCTTCAGCTCCAGACGTGCCAGCCGTGCGAGGTGGGCGACCTCCTCGCGCGTGATGCCAGGCATGCAGCGATCCTCAGGGGTGAGTGTGTGGATTTTGGCCCAATCCTATGGGGCGGGGGGCCGTGGCCACTAAACGGTTTCACCGGGGAGGGCAGCGGGAGGGTTTCAGCCCCCGCTTTCCACCCTCCCGGAAGCCGCTCAGCCGGGTGGCCAAGACGCGTCACGCACCGCCGCGGCCCGCTGCTGACCCGCCGCACGCCCGCTGCTGAACCGCCTCAGGCCCGACGCTGATCGGAACCGACGGGCGGGGATCGGGAAACGGGTGGGGACCGGGGAGTGCGGGATCCCGGGGGGGGGTCGGTGTGACGCAGGCATGCCGTAACACCGTCACGCCGTGATCATGGGCGAACCCCGCGGGCGGAACCCCTGGGTTACGCGCGCGGTTCCTGCCGCGGCCCCGGCCGGCTGTGCAGCACCACCTGGCCGGACGGCAGCTTCTCCTTCTCCGCGGCGGCCGCGGCGGCCAGCTCCGCGGGCCGTTGCCAGCCTCGGGATCCCCGGGCCAGCAGCCATGCCGTCGCCTCGTGCGGCGGCATCGCAGCCGCCACCAGCCAGCCCTGCACCGCGTCACAGCCCAGGTCGCGGAGCCGCTCCCAGGTCTCGTCGTCCTCGACGCCCTCGGCCACGACGATCAGGCCGAGCGAGTGGGCCAGGTCGACCGTGCAACGGACGATCTCCGCGTCCTCGTTGTCCACCGCGAGCCGGGCCACGAACGACCGGTCGATCTTCAGCTCGCTCACCGGGAGCCGCCGCAGATGGACCAGCGAGGAGTACCCGGTGCCGAAGTCGTCCAGGGACATCTTCACGCCGTGCGCGGTCAGCCCGGCCAGGGTGTCGGCGGCCCGCTGCGGGTCCTCCAGCAGGACGTGCTCGGTTATCTCCAGTTGGAGGGCGCCCGGCGGCACCCCGTGCCTGGCCAGCCGCGCCGCCACCGCGCCGGCGAACCCGGGGGTGTGCACATCGCGCGGCGAGACGTTGACCGCCACCGGGACCTTCAGCCCCTGGAGGCGCCATTTGGCGACCTGGGCCAGAGCCGTTTCCAGGACGTACTCGGTGAGGTGCGGCATCAGCCCCGACGACTCGGCGATGGCGATGAACTCGTCCGGAGGGACCCTGCCCCGCTCCGGGTGCACCCAGCGGACCAGCGCCTCGAGCCCGGCCACCTGTCCGTCGAAGCGGACCTTCGGCTGGTAGTGCAGCTCCACATCGCCCGCGTCCAGCGCGCGCCGCAGATCGCCGAGCAGACCGAGCCGGTCAGGGGTGTTGGAGTCCCGCTTCGACTCGTACACCTCCACACCCGTGCGGTCCCGCTTGGCCTGGTACATCGCCACGTCGGCGCGCTGGAGCAGCCCCTCGGCGTCCAGCGCGTGGTCGGGGAAGACCGAGACGCCTGCGCTCGCCTCAAGCACCAGTGTCAGTCCGTCGAGGTCGAGCGGAGAGCTCAGCTCGGCCACCAGGAACCGGGCGATGCGCATCACGCTCGTCGCCGAGTCGGCAGCGGGGAGCAGCACGGCGAACTCGTCGCCGCCGAGGCGGGCGACCTCCGCGCCGCGCGGCAGCGCGAACCGCAGCCGTTCCGCTATCTGCAACAGCAGCCGGTCACCCGCGAGATGCCCGAGGGTGTCATTGACCGAACGGAACCGGTCGAGGTCGATCAGCACCAGCGACGACCTGAATCCGCCGTTCTCCGCCTCCGCCAGTGCGGCCCAGGTCCGCTCCAGCAGCCACTGGCGGTTGGGCAGCCCGGTCAGCGGGTCGCGCAGCTGCTCCTCCGCACGGGCCCTGGCGATCCACAGCGTGGAGTCAAGGGCGACCAGCGGCACCGCGAAGAGCGGCAGCAGCAGCGGCAGGGACATCGCGACCACGCAGATCAGCGGGGCGATGCCGAGCAGCGCGACGCCCACGAGCCCCTGCCTGACCAGTGCGGTTCGGGCGACGGTCGGCAGCCCGCGACTGGACGGGCCCGCCGCGGACCAGAGCAGCACCCGTGCCACGACCAGATAGGCGACGGCCGCCAGTACGATCTCCGCCGCGGAGCCGATCCCCCAGTCGGGTGGCTGCCAGGGGTGTTCGACCGTCGGGGTCTCGCCGAAGGCGGCGAGGACAAGGGCGGCGGCGCCGATGCCCAGGATGTCGGACGCGCCGTGCAGCAGCCCCTGCCGCCAGCGGTGGCTGCGGGCAGCCCCCACGAGGACGACGACGGCCAGGCTGACCAGCGCCGCGGGCAGCCAGCCGTACAGCAGCAGGACGGCGAGCGTGAGGGCGGCGCCGGAACCGGTGCCGCCCCACCATCGGTCACGGCCGAGCGCGACCAGATGCCCCACGATGATGCCGGTGAGGACGGCGAGCGCCCAGCCCGCCGTACCGTCGGGGAACAGCGCGCGGCCGTCGCTGACCGCCTCTAACAATCCGGTCACCAGGACGACTGCGGCCAGTCCCACGACGAACGGGAAAACGGGCAGCCGCGCCACGGAGTGAGCGAGCTGCGCGAAACCGCGCACCCGCGACCCCGGATCGGCGCTCTCGGTCGGTTTCATGCCCGTCCCTCTCACAGCCGGCAGTGCCCATGCACGTGATGGCCCGCTGTCATGCCGTCACGGCTCATATCTTGTCCCGGACTCGGGAAGAAACTCCAGAGGAAGCATCTCCAGAAGAGCAGGGCAGGCCCATTGCAGCCGTGCGGGACGGGCGCACTCTTCAACAGTAGGCCGCAGAAGGGTCCGACGGGCAGCGCTCTGCAGGTCTTGCCCGAATGCGACCCGACCGTCCCGAACCATCTGCTATGGGCCGAACGGGTGAGCTTGGCCCCACCGCCCGCCCCCGCTCCTCCGCTACTCCTCCACCGGTACCGCTGCCTCCCTGGCTGCGTCAGGACCCTGTTCGAGCAGGACAGCGAAGCCCTGCTCGTCCAGAACCGGAACCTTCAGCTGCATCGCTTTGTCGTACTTCGAGCCCGGGCTGTCCCCGACCACGACGAACGCCGTCTTCTTCGAAACGGAACCGGTCACCTTCGCTCCGAGGCTCTGGAGGGCCTCTTTCGCGCCATCCCGTGTGTGGTGCTCCAGCGTTCCCGTGACCACCACCGTCAGTCCGTCCAGCGGTCGCGGGCCCTGGTCCTCACCGGCCTCGTCCTCCATCCGGACCCCGGCCGCCCGCCACTTGCGGAGGATCTCGCGGTGCCAGTCCTCCTCGAACCACTGCTTGAGCGAGGCGGCGATGGTCGGGCCGACGCCCTCCACCGCGGCCAGCTCCTCCTCCGTGGCCTGCTCGATCCGCTCCACCGAACGGAACTCACGTGCCAGCGCCTCCGCGGCCACCGGGCCCACATGGCGGATCGAAAGGCCGGTGATCACCCGGGCGAGCGGGCGCTCCTTCGCCGCCGCGATGTTCTCCAGCATGGCAAGGGCGTTCTTCCTGGGCTCGCCCTGCTGGTTGGCGAAGACCGTGGCGATCTTCTCCTCGCCCGTCTTCGGGTCCCTCTTGGGAAGTCCGCTGTCCTGGTCGAGGACATACGCCTTGATCGGCAGCAGCTGCTCGATCGTGAGGTCGAAGAGGTCGCTCTCGTCCTTCAGGGGCGGCTCGGCCGGCTCCAGGGGCTGGGTGAGCGCCGCCGCGGCGACATAGCCGAAGTTCTCGATGTCCAGGGACTTGCGGCCCGCGAGGTAGAAGAGCCGTTCGCGCAACTGGGCGGGGCAGGAGCGGGCGTTGGGGCAGCGGAGATCGATGTCCGCTTCTTTCATGGCCCGCAGGGCCGTCCCGCACTCGGGGCATTCGGCCGGCATCACGAACTCCCGCTCGCTGCCGTCCCGCAGATCCACCACGGGGCCCAGGATCTCGGGGATGACATCGCCGGCCTTGCGCAGCACGACGGTGTCCCCGATGAGCACACCCTTGGCCTTCACCACGTCCTGGTTGTGGAGCGTCGCGAATTCGACCTCGGAGCCGGCCACCGTGACCGGCTCGACCTGTGCGTACGGCGTGACCCTGCCCGTACGCCCCACGCCGACCCGGATGTTGACGAGCTTGGTGTTGACCTCCTCCGGCGCGTACTTCCAGGCGATGGCCCAGCGCGGCGCCCGTGAGGTGGAGCCGAGCCGGCCCTGGAGCGGGATCTCGTCCAGCTTGATGACGACCCCGTCGATCTCGTGCTCCACGGAGTGCCGGTTCTCGCCGAAGTGGGCGATGAAGTCCCGGGCGCCCGCCAGGTCGTCCACCACTCTGTTGTGCTTGGCGGTCGGCAGTCCCCACTCGTGCAGCAGCTCGTAGGCGTGCGACAGGCAGTCGATGTCGAAGCCCTCGCGGGCACCGATGCCGTGGACGACCATGTGCAGCGGGCGGGTCGCGGTGATCTTCGGATCCTTCTGGCGCAGCGAACCGGCAGCGGCGTTGCGCGGGTTGGCGAAGGGTTTGTCCCCGGCCTCCACCAAGCGGGCGTTGAGCCCTTCGAAGGCTTCCATCGGGAAGTACACCTCGCCGCGGATCTCCACGAGTTCGGGAATGCGCTCCCCGTGCAGCCGGTGCGGGATGTCGGCGATCGTCAGGACGTTGGGGGTGATGTCCTCGCCGGTGCGGCCGTCGCCGCGGGTGGCGGCGCGGACCAGCCTGCCGTGCTCGTACGTGAGGTTGACCGCCAGGCCGTCGACCTTGAGCTCGCACAGGAAGTGGTAGCCCGGGGAGCCGACCTCGCGCGCCACCCGCTCCGCCCAGGCGGCCAGCTCCTCGTCGTCGAAGGCGTTGTCCAGCGACTGCATGCGGTCGCGGTGCTGTACGGAGGTGAACTCCGTCTCGTACGCCCCGGCGACCTTCTGCGTCGGTGAGTCGGGGGTGCGCAGCTCCGGATACTGGTCCTCCAGGGCCTCCAGCGCACGCAGCTGCGTGTCGAACTCGGCGTCGCTGACGACGGGCTGGTCCCTCACGTAGTACCGGAAGCGGTGCTCCTCGATCTGCTCGGCCAGCTGGGCGTGGTTCTCCCGTGCCTCCGCAGGCACCGCACCTTGCTGTTCGACAGCCACCGTCTCGTCCTCCCGTTGATGAAACCGATCCCGCTACTCAGGGTTGTCGGCGAGTGACCTCGCCGCGCGGGCGCAGTGGGCAAGTGCCGTACGGGCGTACTCGGGTGAAGCGCCCGCGAGCCCGCACGCCGGGGTGAGCACCAGCGACTCGGCGAGAGTCCCCGGATTCAGCCCCAGCCTGCGCCACAGCGTCCTGACACCCATGACGCTACCGGCAGGGTCCGACAATGCGCTGTCAGTGCCGGGCACCACACCGGCGAAGAGCTGGATACCGCCCTCCACGGCCTCCCCCACCGCCTCCTCGTCACGCTCGGTGAGGAGGCTGAAATCGAACGAGATACCGGAGGCACCGGCCCGCCGCAGCAGGGCGAACGGCACGTCGGGTGCGCAGGTGTGCACGATCGCCGGTCCGTCGCCGACAGCCATCACGTCGCGCAGCGCGCCTTCCACCACCTGCCTGTCCACGGCCCGGTGCGTGCGGTATCCGCTGGCGGTCCTGACCCCGCCGCGCAGTACGGAGACGAGCGACGGTTCGTCGAGCTGGAGCACCACCTGGGCGCCGGGCACCCGCCGCCGCACCTCCGCGAGGTGGGTGCGCAGGCCCTCGGCGAGCGAAGCGGCGAGGTCCCGGCAGGCTCCGGGGTCCCCCAGCACGGCCTCGCCGCCGCGCAGTTCGAGTCCGGCGGCCAGTGTCCAGGGGCCGACCGCCTGGACCTTGAGCGGTCCCTGGTACCCCTGGGTGAACTCCTCCAGGGCGTCGAGGTCCTCACCGAGCCAGGAGCGTGCCCGCCTGGTGTCGCGCCCGGGCCGGTCGCTCACCCGCCAGCCGCTCGGCTCGACGTGCGCGTACATCTCGACGAGCATCCCGATGGTGCGCCCCAGCATGTCGGCGCCGGGGCCGCGCGCGGGCAGCTCCGGCAGGCAGGGGAAACTCTCGAAGGACCCGATGACGGTTTTCGCGCTCTCCCGTGCGTCGATGCCCGGCATGGACCCGATCCCGGTGGCAGGACCCCAACTGAACTTGCTCTTCTCGCTCACCCCCGAAGGGTACGAGAGGGCCCGGGCGGAACCGGGACGGGCCGGGCGGTGTATGTATCGATGAGCACCATCGCGGACGGAGTTCGAGGGGGAGACCGATGAAGGACCAGTTGGACGGCTGGACATGGAAATCCGGCGACAGTGACGCGGAGGCGGATCCGGAGCCCCCGGGCAGGGGCCGGTATGCCGTTCCGCGGATACGGCGGACGCCCGCCCAGTCGGCGCGGGCCGCTGCTGCCTGGATCCGCGCCCGCTGGATCAAGCTGACGGTCTCCGTGACGGTGCTGGTCCTCGCGGTCGGCGGCTGGCAGACGTACGACTACGTCACCCGCTTCCACGAGCAGATGAGCGGACCGCACGGCGACTTTCCCGCCGCCCTCGGCACCACCGCGCCGAAGCGGCCAGGCCGGGTGCTGACCAGTGGGGACAGCACCCCTGCGGGGATAGTCGGCGGGCTGGTGCTGAACGAGCAGTCGGACGGCACCGTGGCCACGAACGTCCGCACGGGCAAGAGCTACTGGCACTACGGACGGGAGAAGGCCGCTCTGCTGGCCGAGTCACTCGTCGGCGACGCTGTCGTCCTCTGGTACGACGACGGACTCGTGGTCTCGGTGGAACTGCGGAGCGGGAAGCCCCGCTGGCACACGAAGGTGGCCCGAAAGGTCCGCTCGGAATCCGGCGGCCGGGTCTGGCACGCCGGGGACACCGTGATCATCAGCCGGCAGAACAGGCTGACCGGCCTGTCGGCGCGCAGCGGAAAGCAGCTCTGGTCCATCGCTCCGCCCACGGGGTGCAAGGAGTGGGACACCCGGGCGCCGGTCGACCTGTCCGGAACCGAGGCGTTCGACGCCACGGAGTGCTCAAGAACGGAGGCGTACGCCAAGGAGCTGTACGGAGTCGATCCGGCGAGCGGCAGGACCCACTGGCACCTGAAGGACGAGTCCATCGGCTACGGCCGTCTCGGGGACCACACCTTGGTCTCCCTGACACTGTCCGGCTCACTGGTCACGGCGGATGTGTCGGGCGCCCGGCCCCAGATACATATGACCGCCCTGTCGCACGATGCCCATCTGCGCGGCATCAGTGACGGCATGGTCCTCATCGGCTCCAAGGACGACACGTCGCTCACCGCACGGCAGGTCGGCGACGACAGCAGCAGCAAGGCCCTCTGGACCGTGAAGGCGGGCAAGGGGTACGAGCTGGGCCTGCCGCGGACTGCCGACGGCCGGGTGTACATACCTCGCTACGAGAGGCTGACGGCGCCGCCGACGCACCAGGACCCCGGGGCGGCCCAACTGCTCGTGCTGGACGCGCGGAGCGGTCACGAACTGCACCGGACTGTGTTGCCCGCTTCCCTCTACGAGGGCACGGACGACGTCGGTACGGGCACGATGGCGGTGCTCGGCGCAGGCTACGGCGTGGTCAGGGTCGGCTGGACCGGTTTTGTGGCCTCAGCGGCGCAAGTCAGCCTGGCCGACTAGCGTCCGGCCGGGCAGGGCCACCCGCCCGGCCCGCCCGGCCCCCGCTGTCAGCGCCCTGCCCGCACCGTCACATCGTTGATCTCCGCGTCGCGCGGCAGGTCCAGGGCCGTCAGGATGGTCATGGCGACCGACTCGGGGTCGATCAGACCCTCCGGGCGGTACTCCTTGCCCTCCTGCGAGTGGATCTTGGCCTGCATGGGGCTCGCGGTGCGGCCCGGGTAGACGGATGTGACCCGGACACCGTTGGCGTGCTCCTCCTGGCGCAGGGCGTCGGCCAGGGCCTTCAGACCGTGCTTGGCGGCGGCGTAAGCGGCCCACTCGGCATGGGCGTTGAGGCCGGCGCCGGAGTTGACGAACACGACCTGGCCGCGGACTGTCCGCAGCTGCGGCAGCATCAGCCGGGTCAGCTCGGCCGGAGCGATGAGGTTGGTGTTGAGCTGCTGGTGCCAGGTCGGGGGACGCAGTTCCGCGACGGGAGAGAGGTCGACGATGCCCGCGATGTGCAGCAGCGAGTCGACCTGTTCCGGCATCGTCTGCTTGTCGAGCGCCCAGGAGATGCGGTCGGGGTTCGCCAGGTCGGCGACGAGTGTCTCGGCGCCGGGGAAGCGTCCCACGAGTTCCTTGGCGCGCCCCGCGTCGCGCGCCACGATGACGAGGTGGTCGCCGCGCTCATGAAGGCGGCGCGCGACAGCCGCGCCGATGCCGGAACCAGCACCAGTGATCACATGTGTAGCCATGGGCCCCATCGTCGCACTACTGGACGCCCTGCGACTCCTCGAGGTACGCCAGTGCGGCCACCCCGTCCTCGGCGAAGAAGACCAGGTCAGTGAGGGGAATGGGAAGGAACCCCTCGTCCTCCATCCGCTGGAACTGTTGCTTGAGGCCGTCGTAGAAGCCGTCCGCGTTGAGGAGCACCACCGGCTTGGTGGTCTTCCCGTGCTTCTTCAGCTCCAGGATCTCGGTGGCCTCGTCGAGGGTGCCGGTACCACCCACCATGATCACCACCGCGTCGGCCTTGGCGAGCAGCAGCGCCTTGCGCTCCGCCAGATCGGAGGCAATCACCATTTCGTCCGCGTTGGTACGGGCCTTGGCCGCGAGGAAGTCCACCGACACCCCGACGAGCCGTCCGCCGGTCTCCTGGACGCCGTCGGCAACCACCTTCATCAGACCGCTCTCCGAGCCGCCCCAGACCAGGGTGTGGCCGCCCCGGCCGAGCAGTTCGGCGAATTCACGGGCGGGGCGGGTGTAGCGCTCGTCGAGATCGGCGGCAGAGAGGAAGACACAGATGTTCATGCGTCCACGGTAGAGGCAGCCCGCGGGGAAGAAGTTCCGGGCCTGATGCGCTGAATCCCATATGACGACTGGACACCGCATCACCATCGAGCAAGGTACCGAGCATGTACGAGTGGTCCGCGACGGGCGCCTTCTGGCCGAGAGCCGCCGCCCCCTGCTGCTGCACGAGACAGGGCTCCCGGTGCGCTACTACCTCCCGCCGGAGGATGTGCACACCGAGTTGCTGACCCCTTCGGACACGCACACCCACTGCCCCTTCAAGGGCGACGCGTCCTACTGGTCACTCCCCGGGGCCGCCGACCTCGTCTGGGCGTACCCGGAGCCGCTGGCCCAAGTCGCGCACATCAAGGACCACTTCTGCTTCTACGACACCGAAGTGGTCTGAGGCTCGACGGTCCGAGGAGCAGCCTTAAGGGCGACCATCTGAGGCGCGGCCGGCTAAGCCTCGACGGTCCGAGGCGCGGCCGTCTGCGCCGCGGCCGTCTGCGCCGCTGCCGCACGGGGCGTGCCGGTCCGGGCGGTCGTGGCGATCGTCGCCGAGCCGACGACGCGGGTGCCGTCGTAGAGCACGACCGCCTGGCCGGGCGCCACGCCCCGTACCGGCTCGTCGAAGGTGACGTTGAGGACGCCGTCCACCAGCTCGGCGGTCACCGGTGTCTCGCCGCCGTGGGCACGCAGCTGGGCGGTGTACGTACCGGCTCCGACCGGGGCGTCGCCGCACCAGCGGGGCTTGATCGCGGTGAGCGCGGTGACGTCCAGGGCCTCGGCGGGTCCCACCGTGACGGTGTTGTCCACCGGAGAGATGTCGAGGACGTACCGCGGCTTGCCGTCGGGGGCGGGGTGACCGATGCGCAGACCCTTGCGCTGGCCGATGGTGAAGCCGAAGGCACCTTCGTGGCTGCCGATCTTCGTCCCCGCCTCGTCGACGATGTCGCCGTCCGCGGTGCCGAGCCGGGACGCGAGGAAACCCTGGGTGTCGCCGTCGGCGATGAAGCAGATGTCGTGGCTGTCGGGCTTCTTGGCGACGGCCAGACCCCGCCGTTCGGCCTCGGCCCTGATCTCGTCCTTGGTGGTGAGGGTGTCACCGAGCGGGAACATGGCGTGTGCGAGCTGGCGCTCGTCCAGTACCCCGAGGACGTACGACTGGTCCTTGGCCATGTCCGAGGCCCGGTGCATCTCGCGTGAGCCGTCCTCGGTGATCACGACCGTGGCGTAGTGACCGGTGCAGACCGCGTCGAAGCCGAGCGCGAGCGCCTTGTCGAGCAGCGCCGCGAACTTGATCTTCTCGTTGCAGCGCAGACACGGGTTGGGGGTGCGGCCGGCCTCGTACTCGGCGACGAAGTCGTCGACGACATCCTCGCGGAACCGCTCGGCCAGGTCCCAGATGTAGAAGGGGATGCCGATGACGTCCGCCGCGCGACGGGCGTCGCGGGAGTCCTCGATGGTGCAGCAGCCCCGCGCGCCGGTGCGGAACGACTGCGGATTGGCGGAGAGGGCCAGGTGCACACCGGTCACGTCGTGTCCGGCCTCGGCGGCGCGGGCGGCGGCCACGGCCGAGTCCACACCGCCGGACATCGCGGCCAGTACCCGGAGGGGTCGGGGGCGGGGGCTCTGGGGTGTCTGAGTCATAGCCGTACCAGGGTACGGGCACGGGGGAATCCCGCGCTCGCACGGATGCGTTGAGGCACATATGGAAGGTATGGGCGGCGACAGGGACCGGCACCTGGGCCGGCGGGGCCTGCTGATCGGCGGGCTCGGCGCCGCGGCGGGTGCAGCGGCGCTGGGCAGGGGCATCTGGGACCACCTGTCCGGTGGCGGGACGCCGCACGGGAAAGACACGGTGGACGGGGCGGTGGATTTCACCGGAGCCCAGTGGGCTGCTGCCTCCCCGGCCAATTACCGGTCGGCCGACCGGCCCCATGACTATGCGATCGACCGGGTCGTCATCCATACCGTCCAGGGCAGTTACGCGATGGCGCTCAGGGTCTTCGCCGACCCCGCCCACGCGGCCGCCGCGCACTATGTCGTACGCCGGGACGGAAAGGTGGCGCAGACGGTACGGGAGCTGGACGTGGCGTTCCACGCCGGCAATCGCTTCTACAACGAACACAGCATCGGGATAGAGCACGAAGGGTTCGTGGACCGGGCGTCGTCGTTCACGGACGCCATGTACCGGTCGTCGGCCCGGCTGACCGCGGACATCTGTGCGCGGTACGAGATCCCCGTCGACCGTCAGCACATCATCGGGCATGTGGAGGTCCCGGGGGCCGACCACACGGACCCGGGGCCCTACTGGGACTGGGCCTGGTACGTACGGCTGGTGCGTAAGGCCCGGGAGGGGTCCCGCCCATAACGCCGGAACCGTGACGACGGGCCCGTGACGCCCAGCTCGGCCCGGCCCGGCCCGGCCCGGCACGCGGCCCGAGCGCCCCTGAACCCGCCTGCCCCGTCCGCCCCGCCGGGCAGCCTCAGCTCAGCCCGGCTGACCTGGCCCGTTCCACCGCCGGGCCGATCGCGGCCGCCACCGCGGCCACGTCCGCCTCGGTCGAGGTGTGCCCGAGGGAGAAGCGGAGGGTGCCGCGGGCCAGGTCCGGGTCGGTGCCCGTGGCCAGGAGTACGTGGCTGGGCTGTGCCACCCCCGCCGTGCAGGCGGAGCCGGTGGAGCAGGCGATGCCCTGGGCGTCCAGGAGGAGCAGCAGGGAGTCGCCCTCGCAGCCGGGGAAGGTGAAGTGCGCGTTGGCGGGGAGGCGGTCGGCCGGGTCGCCACCCAGGATGGCCGTGGGGACCGCGGACCGTACCGCCGCGATCAGACCGTCGCGCAGTGCGCCGATCTCCCGGGCGAAGACCTCGCGCCGCTCGGCGGCCAGCGTTCCCGCCACGGCGAAGGAGGCTATGGCGGGGGCGTCCAGGGTCCCGGAGCGTACGTGGCGCTCCTGGCCACCGCCGTGCAGGACGGGGACCGGGGAGTACTCACGGCCGAGCAGCAGCGCGCCGATCCCGTAGGGGCCGCCGATCTTGTGGCCCGACACCGTCATCGCGGCCAGGCCCGAAGCGGCGAAGTCCAGGGGGAGCTGGCCGTACGCCTGGACCGCGTCGGCGTGCAGCGGGATCCCGAACCCGGCCGCGACATCAGCCAGTTCGCGGACCGGCATGACCGTGCCGATCTCGTTGTTGGCCCACATCACGGTGGCCAGCGCGACATCGGACGGGTCCCGTTCGATCGCCTCGCGGAGGGATTCCGGGTGCACCCGGCCGTAACTGTCGACCGGAAGGTACTCGACCGTCGCGCCCTCGTGCTCGCCCAGCCAGTCCACGGCGTCCAGGACGGCGTGGTGCTCGACCGGGCTGACCAGCACCCGGTTCCGGCGCGGGTCGGCGTCACGGCGGGCCCAGAAGAGGCCCTTGACCGCGAGATTGTCGGCCTCGGTGCCGCCCGCGGTGAAGACCACCTCGCTGGGGCGTGCGCCGAGTGAATCCGCGAGAGCCTCTCGGGCCTCCTCGACGGTACGCCGGGCCCGTCGCCCGGCGGCGTGCAGCGATGAGGCGTTGCCGGTGACGGTGAGCTGGGCGGTCATCGCCTCGACCGCCTCCGGAAGCATGGGAGTGGTCGCAGCGTGGTCGAGGTATGCCATGGTGCCGACGATTCTACGAGTCCCGGGGCGGCCTCCCCGCCGCGCGTCCCCGGTGGGCGGCCGAGGGCCGGTCAGCCGCCGAAGTTCCAGATCACGGCACCGCTCGACGTGAAGACGGTGGCCAGGACCACGAGGTCGGCCACGCCGAGCGCGAGGCCGAGCAGGGCGCGGCCGCGGCGGGCGGTGCCGCGCCAGAGGGCGAGAGCGGCCAGCACGATGGCCGTGGGGCCGAGAACGATGTTCAGTACGAGCAGACCCAGCAGGCCGAGCACGAACGCGGCGACGGCCATGCCGTCGGCGTCGCGGGTGCCGGTCCTGGTGCGGGCGGATGCGGTGAGTTCCATGATGCAGCTCCCTTGACGTGGTGAGGCGCTCGGTTACTTGTTCAGGCGCTCGGCGACGCGCCCGCGGCCGAGGCGCTCGCGCACGGCGAACACGGCGAGCCAGCAGCCGATGACGGCCGCAGCGATCAGGGAGACGGAGAGCGGGAAGTGGGCCACGGCACCCAGCACGACTCCGAAGACGAGGAGAAGCGCGACGAGGGCAATCATCACTGTCCTTTCGGTGCACCCTGTGCGGCGCACGTACGGATCGGGTTGAGTGAACAATTGTGAGTACGACTGTTCACTGACCACTGAGTCTACTCTTCCCTTCGGCGGAGAACGGTTGTTTACTGAATGGCATGAGTCACACCGTGGGCATCCGTCAGGCCCAGAAGCAGAAGACCCGCCAGGCCCTCCTGGACGCGGCGCTCGGCCTGCTGGAGGAGCAGAGCCTGTCCAGCCTGGGCCTGCGTGAGGTGACCCGCGCCGTGGGCGTCGCGCCGACCGCCTTCTACCGGCACTTCCGGGACACGGCCGATCTGGGCGTCGCGCTCGTCGAGGAGACTCTGGGCTCGCTGCACGGGCTGATCGCCGCGACGCTCGCGGAGACCGGCGACAGCGAGGTGCGGATCGGTACGACCGTCGACCTGATCGCCGCTCTGGTCCGCACCCACCCCGCGCACGTCCGGTTCATCGCCCGCGAACGGCATGGCGGCGTCCAGCCGGTGCGCGCGGCGATAGCGGCGCAACTACGGCTGTTCACCACGGAGGTGGCGGCCGCGTTCGCGGCCGAACCCGGGGCGGCCCGGTGGAGCGAGGACGACCTGCTGATGCTGGCGGGCCTCTATGTGGACCACATGGTGATGACCGCCTCGGTCCTGCTGGAGGCGGCGGAGGAGGGGCCCGCGGCCTCGGAGCGGGCACAGGAGACGGCCCGGCGGCAGATGCGGCTGGTCAGCCTGGGGCGGCGCCACTGGCTCGACTGAGCCAGTGGCCGGGCCTCGCGGCCTGCCATCCCCGCGGGCACCATCCCCGCGGCCGTCATCCCCTCAGGCGCCGCACCCACGGGCCCCATCCCCGCAGGCGCCGGCCCCGCGGGCGCCATCCCCGTGGCCGTCGTCCCTGGCGTCCCCTACCCCCGCGGGACCAGGGCCAGTTGCCGGGACTGGGCCACCAGGCGGTCGGCGCTGTCCCACACCTCCGCGTCCTCCTCCAGGAAGCCACCGGCGAGGTTGCGCGTGACGATCGACACCCGCAGCGGGCCGGGCGCCGGGCGGCACCGGATGTGCGTGGTCAGTTCGACTGTGGGCACCCAGCCCTTGAGCCCCAGCTCGAAGGCGGTCGGCGGCAGCGCGTCCACCGTCAGCAGCAGCGAGAGCGGATCCGCGTCGCGGCCGTCCGAGAGACCGAACCACGCCCGCATCTCGCCCTTTCCGGACGGTGCGCCCACCGCCCAGCCGCAGGTGGCCGGGTCCAGCTTCAGCATCAGGCGGTCCGTGATCGCGGACGAGCCGGGGATGGGCGCCGGGCCGTCGTCCGAGCCCAGGCAGTGCTCGATGGGCGGTATCGACGGCGGCTTGGCCGTGGTGCGCACATCGTCGGAGAGCGCATCCAGATCACCGTACGAGGCGAGCACCCGGATCCGCTCCACCTCGGTGCCGTCCTCCGCGTACTGGAACAGCGACGCCTGGCCGGTGGAGAGCGTGCGGCCGCTGCGGACGGTCTGCGTGCGGATCACCGCGGGCCCGGGGCGGGAGGCGGTCACATAGTGCGCGGAGACCGAGAACGGGTCGGAGTGCGGGAGCGCGTCACCGAGCGCGCGGCCGATCAGGGCCAGCAGATAGCCGCCGTTGACCGCCTGGATGATGGTCCACCCGGCGGAGAGCTCCGCGTCGTAGACGCCTTCTTCACGACGGGTGACTGCGGTGTCGCGGTCGAACTCGCTGTCCCCGATGGATACCTGTGCCATAACCTGCACCGTACACCGCAAGGTTACTCGTCGGTAGAGACAGCCGACGAACGCCTGTTCCAGGCCCGCGACGCCCTCCAGTGGAAGCGCAGCGCGAGCAGCCGCAGCACGAAGCAGGTGAGCGCGGCGACGCAGCCCGTGGTGGTGCTCAGCACGTCGAACCGGATGAAGAGGGCCACCATCGTCGCCCCCACCACGGCAGGCACGGCGTACAGATCGCGGTCCCAGCGCACCAGCGACGGCGTCTCGTTGGCCAGGACGTCACGGAGCACACCGCCGCCGACCGCGGTGGCGAGGCCCATGACGGCGGATGCGGTGAGGCCGAGCCCGTAGTCGTACGCCTTGGTGGTGCCGGTCACACAGAAGAGTCCGAGCCCGGCCGCGTCGAAGACATTCACGCCGGCCTGGATGCGTTCGACCTCCGGGTGGAGGAAGAAGACCAGCGCGGCCGCGATCAGCGGGGTGATGAAGTACCCGAGGTCGGTGAAGGCGGCGGGCGGCACCGCGCCGATCACGATGTCGCGGAACAGCCCGCCACCCAGCGCCGTGACCTCGGCGAACACCGCGATCCCGAAGACGTCGAAGTTCTTCCGGACGGCGAGGAGCGCGCCGGAGATCGCGAACACGAAGATCCCGACGAGGTCGAGCGCGTGCTGGACGGAGGTGTTGAACAGATCATGGAGCACCCGACAGTTCTACCCCCGCCGCACGTACACCAGCGGCACTCCGCCCCTACAGCGCCGGTTTGTCCGAGCTGCGCAGCCATGCGTCGAAGAAGGCGCCGAGCCGCTGCCCGGAGATCTTCTCGGCGAGCGCGGTGAACTGCCCGGTGTCGGCGTTGCCGTAGCGGTGCGCCTTCGTCCAGGCCGGGAGCAGCCGGAAGAACGCCTTGTCCCCGATCCGCTCGCGCAGCGCCTGCAGCGTCATCGCGCCCCGGTCGTAGACGGCCGATGCGAACATCGTGTCGCGCTGCGGGTCGGCGACCTTCGTCCGCCAGAAGTCGGAGCTCGCGGGCGTGGCGTTGTACTCGGCGATGAAGGCGTCGTGGGCCGAGCGCTTGCCCTGGTGTTCGTCCCAGAGCCACTGGGCGTATGTGGCGAAGCCCTCGTTCAGCCAGATGTCCTTCCACTGCTTCACCGAGACGGAGTCGCCGAACCACTGGTGGGCCAGCTCGTGCACGATCGTCGACTCGTTGCGTACGGCGGAGTAGCTCGGCTTGGACTGCGTCTCCAGCGAGAAGCCCGCCTGCGGCATGTCGTCGACCACCGCGCCCGTCTCCTCGAACGGGTAGGGGCCGAAGAGCTTCGACCAGTAGTCGGTGGCCTCGGCCGTCACGGCGTACACATCAACGGCGTTGCTGTGGGCGAGCACCGGGTCGATGGCCACATAGATCGGCGTTCCGGCGGGCGTACGGCCGGTTCTGACGTCGAACTTGCCGATGGAGGCGGTGGCCAGATAGGTGGCCATCTGCCGGGACTCGCGCCAGTGCGAGACGGTGGACGCGCCCTGGGTACGGGTGGAGAGCAGCCGCCCGTTGGAGACCCCGGTGAGACCCTTGGGCGCCTTGATGGTGATGTCGAAGGCGGCCTTGTCGGACGGGTGGTCGCTCGAAGGGAACCAGGTGGAGGCGGCGTTGGGCTCGCAGGCGACGAAGACCCCGTCCTTGGTCTTCATCCAGCCGTAGTCGGAACCGAAGACGATCGGGCCGCTGAGCGCCTGCGGCACACCGCCGTAGACGACCCGGACGGTGAAGGTGCGGCCCTTGTGCAGCGGGTCTGCCGGGGTGATGCGTATCTCGTCGCCGGAGCGGGTGAAGCGCGCGTGCCTGCCGTTCACCTCGACCGACGCGACCGTCAGTTTCTGGAGGTCGAGATCGAAGGAGGAGAGGTTCTGGGTGGCTCGCGCCGTGACCGTCGTACGGCCGTCGAGCCGGCCGGTGTCCGGGTTGTACGCGACATCGAGGCCGTAGTGCAGGGCGTCGAAGCCGCCGTTGCCCAGCTGAGGGAAGTAGGGGTCGCCGATTCCGGCCGAACCCGGTGAGGGTGCCGGGGCGGCAGCGATGACACAGAGGGCGGCCGTCGCGGTGGCGAGGGCGGCCAGACGTGCCGAACGGGAGAGCGCCAAGAGTCTGCCCTTCGTGCGTGCGCCGTTGTTACGGACACGCTGACTCTGCACTCTCCCGTTTAGGCATGTACATGAATTTACTAACTCGTCATGACCGAGCCTGCACTACTTCTTGTCCTTGCCTGACTGCTTCTTGTCCGCCTGCTTCTTGTCCGACTGCTTCTCGGCCGCCTGCTTCTGGGCCGACTGCTTTTTCTCGGGCTGCTTCTTCTCGGGCTGCTCGGGCTCTGCCTGCTCGGGCTTCGCATCCGCAGCGGACTCCACGGCCGCCTCAGCCTCCACGACCGCCTCGGACTCCACGGCCGCATCGGGCTCCGCCGCCGCCTCGGGCTTCGCGACCGAGACCAGTTCGGCCGCCTCCCGCGCCTGCGGCAGCCGCTCCTCGCCGGGCGCCTGGTCGGGCGCGTTCTCCGGGTGGTGGCAGGCCACCTGGTGTCCGGTCCGCAGCGTCAGCAGCGGCGGCTCCTGCACCCCGCAGATCTCCGTCGCCTTCCAGCACCGGGTGTGGAACCGGCAGCCGGCCGGCGGCGAGATCGGCGAAGGGACATCGCCCTCCAGCCTGATCCGGTCGCTCCTGACGCCCTTGCGCCGCGGGTCGGGCACCGGCACCGCCGAGAGCAGCGCCTTGGTGTACGGGTGCATCGGCGACTCGTACAGCGACTTGCGGTCCGCCAGCTCGACGATCTTCCCGAGGTACATCACCGCGATCCGGTCCGAGACATGGCGGATGACCGAGAGGTCGTGCGCGATGATCACGTAGGTCAGGCCGAGTTCGCTCTGCAGGTCGTCCAGCAGGTTGACCACCTGCGCCTGGATCGATACGTCGAGCGCCGAGACCGGCTCGTCCGCGACGACGAGCTTGGGCCGCAGCGCGAGCGCGCGGGCGATGCCGATGCGCTGGCGCTGTCCGCCGGAGAACTCGTGCGGGTAGCGGTTGTAGTGCTCGGGGCTGAGGCCCACCAGCTCCAGCAGGCCCTGGACCTCCTTCTTCACGCCGCCCTCGGGCTCGACGCCCTGGAGCCTGAAGGGGGTGCCGACGATCCCGCCGATGGTGTGCCTGGGGTTCAGCGAGCCGTACGGGTCCTGGAAGATCATCTGGACGTCGCGGCGCATCGGCCGCATCTGCCCGGCGGACAGATGCGTGATGTCCCTGCCCTCGAACTCGACCTTGCCGCCGGTCGGTTCGAGCAGCCGCGTGATCAGCCGGCCCATGGTCGACTTGCCGCAGCCGGACTCGCCGACGACGCCCAGGGTCTCCCCCGGGTACACGTCGAACGACAGACCGTCCACGGCCTGGACCGCGCCCACCTTGCGCTTCAGCACGCCCTTGGTGATCGGGAAGTGCTTGACCAGGTCGGTGACCTTGAGCAGCGGCTCAGCCCCGGCGTCCTTGGCGGGAGCCGCCGCGACGTCCTCGGACTTGGACGTCTGCTGCGGAACCTTCGGAGCCTCGGGAGCCTGCGGAGCCTTCTTGTTCTGATCAGTCACAGCTTCGGCGCAATCTCTTCGGTCCAGATCTTTTCCCGCTGGGCCTTCGTCATGTGGCACGCGGAGAAGTGCCCCTCCGTGCTCTCCCGCAGCTCCGGACGCTCGGTGCGGGTGAGGTCGTCCTTGGGCACGTCGGCGTACGGGCAGCGCGGGTGGAAGGCGCAGCCGGACGGCACGTTGATCAGGCTGGGCGGGGAGCCCTTGACGGGCACCAGGCGCTCGGTCTGCTCACGGTCGATGCGCGGCATGGAGCCCAGCAGCCCCCAGGTGTACGGGTGCTGGGGCTCGTAGAAGACCTTCTCGGCCGTGCCGCGCTCGATGCAGCGGCCCGCGTACATCACCAGGAGCTCGTCCGCGATCTCGGCGACGACGCCGAGGTCGTGGGTGATGATGACGACGGCCGAGCCGAACTCCTTCTGCAGATCGCGGATGAGGTCGAGGATCTGCGCCTGGACGGTCACGTCCAGGGCGGTCGTCGGCTCGTCGGCGATGAGCAGTTCGGGGTTGTTGACCAGGGACATCGCGATCATCGCGCGCTGGCGCATACCGCCGGAGAACTGGTGCGGATAGTCCTCGAAGCGCCGGTGCGGCTCGGGGATGCCGACCCGGTCGAGCATCTCGACCGCACGCGAGCGCGCGGTCTTCTTGTCGACCTTGTTGTGGACGCGGTACGCCTCCACGATCTGCGCGCCGATGCTGTAGTACGGGTGCAGCGCCGACAGCGGGTCCTGGAAGATCATGGCCATCTTCTGGCCGCGGAGGTTACGGACCCGCTCGGGCCCCGCTCCGATCAGCTCCTCGCCATCGAGCCAGATCTCACCGGAGATCCGGGCGCGGTCCGAGTTGTGCAGGCCCATGATCCCCAGTGAGGTCACGGACTTGCCCGAGCCGGACTCGCCGACGATACCGAGCGTCTGACCGGCCTTCAGGTCGAAGCTGACGCCGTCGACGGACTTGACCAGGCCGTCGTCGGTGTCGAAGTGGATCCGCAGGTCCCGGACCGAAAGGAAGCTCGTGCCGTCCGCGGACGGCGCTCCCGCCGGAGCGCTCTTCGCGGGCTCGCCCTTCGCGGGCGCCTCGTTGGCCGGCTCCCCCTTGGTCGGCTTCCCCTTCGCGGGCTCGCCTTTCGCGGGCTCGTCGGAACCCTTCTTGCGCACGTCGCTCATGAGAGCCTCACCCGGGGGTCGATCGCGGCGTACACAAGGTCCACCAGCAGGTTGCAGATAACGATGAAGAAGGCGGCCACCAGCGTCACGCCCATGACGATCGGAAGGTCGCTGCGGGTCACGCCCTGGATGGCGTAGGCCCCCATCCCCTGGAAGGAGAAGACGGTCTCCGTGATGACCGCGCCGCCGATGAGCAGCGCGAAGTCCATGCCGAAGATGGTGACGAGCGGGGTCAGCGCGGCGCGCAGGCCGTGCTTGACGACCACGTTCCGCTCCCGCAGCCCCTTGGCCCGCGCGGTTCTGATGTAGTCCTCGCCCATGGTCTCCAGCATTCCGGCCCGGGTGAGCCGGGCATAGAGCGCCGAGTACAAGAAGGCGAGAGTGCACCAGGGCAGGATCAGGTTCCAGGCCCACTCGGCCGGATTGTCCGAGAGCGGGACGAACCGCAGATCCCCCCAGATCGTCCAGTGGAAGCTGAACAGGGCGAGCGAGGCCAGACCGGTGAAGAACATCGGCAGCGAGACGCCGGCCAGGGCCACGCCCATCGCCAGCCGGTCGATGATGGTGCCCCGCTTGAGCGCGGAGACCACACCGGTCGCGACACCGGTGACGACCCAGATGACCGCCGCACCGACCGCGAGCGACAGCGTCACCGGGACACGCTGCTCGATCTCGGGCCAGACCGCGGAGTGGGTCTTGAAGGAGTAGCCGAAGCACGGCGCGTGGCACACCGCGGGGTCGGGCCCGAAGTGGTAGTTCGCGCCGACGACGATGCCCTTGATGAAGTGCCAGTACTGCTCGTAGAGGGGCAGATCGAGCCCCAGGTTCTTCTTGACCGCTTCGAGCGTCGCGGGGTCGGGGCTCTTGCCCACGAACTGGGCGGCCATGGAGTCGGTCGTCTGCCCGCCGAGGCGGGGGACGAGGAAGAAAATCGCGAAGGTGACTGCGCTGACCACCAGCAGCAGCAACACCGCGGCGAATACGCGTCGGATGATGTACGCAGCCACAGCCGTGCGGCGCCGGGTCGGACGGACGGGGTAGGCCCGTCCGTCCCGGCGCCTTCACCTGCCTTTCAGGGGGTGCTGTCGATGAACAGGTGTTGTTACTTGGTCGAGGACATCAGCGCGTAGTCGTACATGCCGAGGTACGCCTGACTGACCGTTACGTTCGCCGCCGAGTCCGGGCGGTAGAGCAGGTTCTTGCGGTAGAACAGCGGCACGAGCGACGCGTTCTCCATCACCATCTGGTCGACCTTGCCCCAGGTGGCGTTGCGCTTCGTGGTGTCCAGCGTGCCGATGCCCTTGACGATCTCCGCGTTGATCTTCGGGTCGTCGAGCTCCATCAGGTTGGTGCCACCGGAGCCCTTGATGGCCTTGCCGTCGACAATCTGGTCGATGTAGCCGAAGCCGGCCGGCCAGTCGGCGCCCCACGCCATCATCATCATTCCGGCGTTGTTCTTGTGGACCCAGTCCGGGACGCCCGCGAAGTCGGTGAAGTACTTGTCCGACGGGAACGTCTTGATGTCGGCGACGATGCCGATCTTCTTCAGGCTCTGCTGCAGCTGGGTGGCGCTGGTGACCTCGTCGGGACGGTCGGAGCGCGCGGTCAGCGTCGTCTTGAAGCCGTTGGGCTTACCGCACTTGGCCAGGTACTGCTTGGCCTTGGCAACGTTGCCCTTGTTGCCGGCAGACGGGTACAGGTCGAACTTCTTGTAGCCCGAGACACCCGGCGGGATGACGGTCGTCGCCGGGTCGCCCCGGACCTCACCGCCGATGGCGTCGACCATGTCGGCCTTGTCCGCGACGTACTGCACGGCCTTGCGGCAGTCGGCGTTGTTGAACGGCTTCACGTGCACGTTCAGCGCGAGGTACTGCAGCGCGCCGGCGTACGGGTCGTCCGTCTTCGCCTTCTCGGACGCCTTGGTGATGACCTTCGGCTGGGTCTTGGACTGCAGACCGGTACCGGCGATGTCCGCGGTGCTGGTGTCGTTGAGCAGGTGCTCGTCGACGGTCGTCGGCTGGACGTTGAAGTTCAGCTTGATCTTGTCCGGCAGCGCCTTGCGGATCGGGTCCGTCTTCGGGTCCCACTGCGGGTTGCGGACCAGCGTCGCGCCGCGGCTCTCGCTGTACGAGGCGAACTTGTACGGGCCGGACGACACGATGCTCTGGACGTACGAAGCGCCCTTGTCGGCCTTCTGCGGGACCGGCGCCGTCTGCGAGAACGAGGCCAGGTAGTCCATGTCCGCGAACGGCTTGTCCAGGTGGAAGACGATCGTGGAGTCGTCCGGGGTCTCGATGGACTTGAGACCGTCGGCCGACTTGTCCTTGTAGGGACCCTTGTACTTGTCGCCGTCCTTGAGGTACGTGCTGAAGTACGTCGGCCCGTTGGACAGCGCCTCACGCGCGAAGGACCGCTCGATGGCGTACTTGACGTCCTTCGAGGTGATCACGCTGCCGTCCTGGAACTTCACGCCCTTGCGGATGTGGTACGTCCAGGTCTTGGCGTCCGGCGTGGCCTTGCCGAGGCTCGTCGCCAGGTCGGGCACGATCTTGAGCCCTTCCTTGCCGGGAGCCGGCTTGAAGGTCACCAGCGCACGCGCGTAGAGCCGGGAGAAATTCTGCACCCAGCCGTAGTACGTGTTGCCGGGGTCCAGGGAGTCCGGGCCACTGGCGTGCTCGTAGGTGACCGTTCCCCCCTTCTTGTCGGTCTTGTTGACGATGCTGGTCAGAGCTGCGTCGGCCTTGGCGTGGCCGCCCCCGCTGCCACTGTCACTGCTCCCGCAAGCGGTGGCAGCGAGCCCCAGCGCTACCGTCGCGGCTATTGCCGCTGCCGTCTTTCTGCTCTTCATGCTGAGGAAAGCCCCCTCGGTTGTCCGGTGTGCGGCACGGCCGCGATTACTTGCCACGGGGGTCGAGTGCGTCGCGCAGCCCGTCCCCCAGCAGATTGAAGGCCAGCACGGTGATGAAGATCGCCACGCCGGGGATGACCATGAACATCGGGTCGACCTGGTAGAGGTCGACCGCGGTGGACAACATGCCGCCCCAGGAAGCCTGCGGCGGCTGGATGCCCACGCCGAGGAAGCTCAGGGACGCCTCGAAGAGGATGTTGGTGGGGATCAGGAGCGTCGCGTAGACGAGGATCGGCGCGATCAGGTTGGGGAGCAGTTCGCGGAAGACGATGAAGGGGCCGCGTGCGCCCAAGGAGCGGGCGGCCTCGACGAACTCGCGTTCACGCAGGCTGAGCGTCTGCGCGCGAACAATGCGGCCCATGTAGGGCCAGTTGAAGAAGCCGATCACGAAGATCAGCACGCAGATACGGAGTGTCAGACCGTTCAGGCCGAACGCGTTGCCCTGCAGCGAGGCCGAGATGGAGATCGCGAACAGCAGCAGCGGGAACGCCAGGAAGGTGTCCATCAGGCGGCTGATGCCGCTGTCCACCCAGCCGCCGTAGAAGCCGGCCACGACGCCCATCACCACGCCGATGACGACCGAGAGGAGCGTCGACCCTGCGGCCACCACCAGAGAGACCCAGGAGCCCTCGATGATGCGCGCGAGGATGTCCCGGCCGGTCTGCGGTTCCACACCCAGCGGGTGACTCCAACTGATCCCGCCGAAGCTGCCCTTGGGCGCCAGCAGAGCCGGGTCGACCAGGTTCTGGTGGAAGTCGTTGGGGTCCAGCCCGAACATCGCCTGGATCGGCTTGGACAGGATGGCGACCAGCACCAGCAGGATCACGACGATCCCGCCGGCCATGGCGACCTTGTCCCGCTTGAAACGCGTCCAGGCGATCCGGCCGAGTGAACGGCCCTCGATCTGGCTCTGCGTGGCCCCCGTGAGTACTGCCTCCGGCTGCGCTTCGGCAGTCGATCCGGTGGTCTCGATCGGTGCGGTCACAGTGCCTTTGACCCCTCCCGGCCGGCGGTGGCCGGCCCGTACCTGCCGCGGTGGCGGCTGCTGTGCATCAAGCGCATCGGGTGATGCCACTGTGCTGAAGTGACGGAATGTACTCATCGCACGTCGCACAAGGACACGACGATGCTCGTAGCGGGGAGTCTTCATTGCGGTTGCGATCACCCGCCAGACCTGAAGGTGAATGTTTGCGCAACCGTGATGCGGTTAATGAGCTTCCGTTATCCGGACGCCGGGACCGGCTGAGCGGAAAACTTCCTCACCAATGCGCTAGTTCGGACATCACGCCCAACAGCCGCTATTGACGGCTGAATTGGTGCACTCAGCCTACCGGCGGGTAGCCGTATCCCGCCGCGGGAGAGGGGGCCGCGTGGGCCTCACGGTCGTAGAAGGGCCGGGAGTTGGCCCGCAGCCACATGCCGACCGGGTCGTACGCGTCCGACAGCGCCACCGTCGATACGGGCAGCCCCTCGGGCACCGCGGCGATCGACTGCTGCATCATCGCCCGCACCGAATCCACGGACTGCTGGCTCGTGTCGTACAGATCGAGCCCGATGGCCAGGTACGGGGTGCCGAGCGCGGGCTGCACCCAGGCCCGGCTCAACGAGCGGACGGCCGGGGTGTGGTGGGCGCTCTGCGTGAGCAGCGCGTAGAACTGCGGGATCTCGATGGCGGGCTCGGACAGCCGCAGCGGTCCGGCCGGCATCCGGTCGAGGCCGGTGGCGATACGCCGCAGATCGGTCCAGGGGATCCCGACGCCGCCGCCGGGGGCATGCGGATTGAGCCAGATTCCCCAGTGGTCGGGGTAGAGGGAGCGGGCGATGTCACGGCCTGTGACCACTTCGTGCGAACGGTTCCAGCCGGAGACGGCCAGTTCCTGTGCGGACGTCACACACGGGGCGTAACCGAGACCCTCGATCTCCATGTTCCCGTACTGGGCGTCGGGCGACCCGGCCTGGCCGTGCCAGAGCAGCATCCAGACCTGGCTGTCGGCGAGTGCCTGCAGCAGCGCCTCGTAGGCGTCGTACCGCCCGGGGGTCACCTGGAGCAGCATCTGCTCGACCTGCCCGGCCGCCGTGCCCGACGCGCTCACCCTTGTTTCCGCCCCTCTTCGATCCACCCGTTTTGACGTTCCACGCACCGGCGCCCGACCCGCGGCGTCCGGCCACCGGGCCGGTCCGCACGGCCTGCCCGGTCCGCTCGGTCAGTCCGGTCCGTCCGGTCCGCTCCGTGCGATTCCGGCCAATCCGCGTATCGGCCGCCTCTGCATCAGACCAGCTTAGGGCGCCGCTGGTTCCCGGTGCCCGAACGGCACCGGGCTCCGGTTCCCCGCGCGGGCGGCGCCCTACAGCACCGGTCCCACGGCTTCGGTCCTCACGTAGAACGGCCTGACCTTGTCCAGCATCCAGTCGGCGACCGGGTCCTGGGCCACGTCCAGCAGGACGAGATTGACCGGCCAGGGCACCTCGACCCGGTGCAGGGCGCGCCCGAGGGCGTCCATCGGGGCGTTGCGGCCCGCGCCGTCCCACGTCGCGAACTCGACCCCGACGAAGAGGACCGGGTCGCCGCCCTCGATGGAGGCGAGGGCCCGGCGGGCCGAGCGGACCACACCCGACTCCTCGAACTCTCCAGCGGCCGCGGCGAGGAAGTCCACCGGCTCCTCCTGCCAGTCCGGCTCGAAGAGCCGCACCCGGCCGCCGGTCGCGGGGCCGTCGAGTGACGTACGGCCGCTGCGGCAGAGTTCCGCCACGGCGGGCGGCGGCAGCGGCATACCGATCGCACCGCCCGGGTTCACCGCGACACCCAGCTGCGGCGGCAGCCCCCGGGCGAACTCGACCGCCGGGGCCACCGCGAAGGAGTAGTGCGAGCCGACGCACTGGAGGAACTGCGCCTCGGAGCTGAAGACGGGGACATAGGCGCCGCCTTCGATGTCCACGGTGGGCAGATCGAGCGAACCGCTGTCCTGCCCACCGCCGTTGGGCAGCGGGACCCAGAGGTTGCTGCGCCCCAGCACCTCGATCAGCCGGCCGCCCGCGGCGGGGTTCCCGACCGATGCGGCCAGCACCTCTTCGAGCTCATTTCCCGGCCATGCCATGTCCACCGAGGTATCCCCTTCTCACCGTTCACCTGCTGAGTTCACCTGAAGACCGACCCTAACGGCCACCCCCACGATAAGGACCGCGGCCGTCACACCGCCGCCGCCCCGAACCCGATCCGGCGCAGTGCGGCCGCCGCCTCGCGGTCGAGCAGGACGACCGAGCCGCACCCCGCGGGCAGCCGGGCCCGCTCCGCGTCCCCGACCAGTCCGGCGACCGCCCTGCGGTGCCGGGCGAATGCGTACGCGGAGACCTTCCTGCCGCGCTCCGCCTGGCCGGCCAGTGCCACCCTGGGCGCCACGTCGAGCAGCAGCAGATGCAGGGTGCTCCGGCGCCGGCGCACCGCCCGGGCCAGCAGGGCGCGCACCCAGGAGTGCGTACCGCAGTCGTGCACGACGATCCCGGCGCCCGAGCGCAGGACGCGCCACAGCCTGGCGTAGTGGGCGGCCCGCACCAGCGGGCGGTAGCTCCAGTACGGCAGCCCGCGCGGCAGCCGCCGCTCCCAGCGGTCCCGGGTGTCCTGCGAGTCGACTCCGTACGCCCCGGCGGCCCTGCGCAGCAGGGTGGATTTCCCACTGCCAGGCAGCCCGGACAGGACCACCACATCACCGGCGGCGAACACCAGGCGCCGCGGACTGCGGCCGGCCCGCCTGCGCAGGTCCCGCACCACGGGCGGCGTACCCCCCGCTGTCGCCGGGCCCGGTCCTGACCGCCGCCCGGGCCCGGAAAGCCATAAGTCCTGGACGGGCACCGCCTCGGAGCCCCCGGCCCCCACACCCGCGGCCGTGTCCGCATCCGTATCCGTATCCGCACGCCACTTCTGCCCCACCATGGCCACTCCCCCTGTCGGGCCACCCCGCATCCCCGCGTACCCCTGCTATACCCCCGCCGACGAAGCGTAAAGAGAGAGTAATGCGACGCCCGTGAGATGCCGGCCGCCCGGCATGCGATGATGTGCGCGCCAACTCCATACAGGCCGTTCGAATCCGCGCGGGAGAGTTCCCGGCCACCGGCCGGGGCGCCGAAGGAGCAAGTCCCTCCCTTGTAATCTCTCAGGCCCCGTACCGCGCGGACGAGGCAGATCTGAAAAGCGGGCCGCTCCGCGGTCCCACCCAAGGTGCAAGCCGCGCCCTCTCGACAGGCGCCGGCGAACCTCTCAGGTTCCGATGACAGATGGGGAGGATTGTCCTCGTCTGTCATGCCTCGGGAGTACCGCATATGAGCCCCACGCCACGTCTCACCGCACTCGACGCCCTGCACCGGTCGCTGGGCGCGACCATGACCGACTTCGCGGGCTGGGACATGCCGCTGCGCTACGGCAGTGAGCGCGACGAGCACAACGCCGTACGGACGCACGCCGGCCTCTTCGACCTCTCCCACATGGGCGAGATCACCGTGAGCGGCCCGGAGGCCGTGCGGCTGCTCGACTACGCGCTGGTCGGCAACATCAGCACCGTCGGCAACGGCCGCGCCCGCTACACCATGATCTGCCAGGAGGACGGCGGGATCCTGGACGACCTGATCGTGTACCGGCTCGGCGAGCAGGAGTACATGGTCGTCGCCAACGCCGGCAACGCGCAGACGGTCCTGGACGCACTGACCGCCCGCGCGGGCGGCTTCGACGCCGTCGTACGGGACGACCGCGACGCGTACGCCCTGCTGGCCGTACAGGGCCCGGAATCCTCCGGCATCCTGAAACAGCTCACGGACGCCGACCTGGACGGGCTGAAGTACTACGCGGGCCTGCCCGGCACCGTCGCCGGTGTCCCGGCGCTCATCGCCAGGACCGGCTACACGGGCGAGGACGGCTTCGAGCTGTTCGTCGCCCCCGCCGACGCGGAGAAGCTCTGGCAGGCACTCACCGAGGCGGGTGCGCCGGCCGGTCTGGTGCCGTGCGGGCTCTCCTGCCGCGACACGTTGCGCCTGGAGGCCGGCATGCCGCTGTACGGGCATGAGCTGACCACCGCGCTGACGCCCTTCGACGCCGGTCTCGGCCGGGTCGTCAAGTTCGAGAAGGAGGGCGACTTCGTCGGGCGCGCGTCCCTGGAGGCCGCCGCCGAGCGCGCCGCCGCGGCCCCGCCGCGCAAGCTCGTCGGCCTCGTCGCCGAAGGCCGCCGCGTCCCCCGCGCGGGCTACCAGGTCGTCACGGACGGCAAGGCCATCGGCGAGGTCACATCGGGCGCCCCCTCGCCGACCCTGGGCAAGCCGATCGCCATCGCGTACGTCGACGCGGCCCACGCGGAGCCCGGTACGGCCGGTGTGGGTGTGGACATCCGCGGTAACCATGAGCCGTACGAGGTCGTGGCACTCCCCTTCTACAAGCGGCAGAAGTGACCCACACCATCTCAGCCCGTAAGACCACCGTTCACCAGCACTCCCCCGCATCCAGGAGAATCAGGTCATGAGCAACCCCCAGCAGCTGCGTTACAGCAAGGAGCACGAGTGGCTGTCGGTCGCCGACGAAGGCGTCTCGACGGTCGGCATCACGGATTTCGCGGCCAACGCGCTCGGTGATGTCGTCTTCGCCCAGCTCCCTGAGGTCGGTGACACGGTCACCGCGGGCGAGACCTGCGGCGAGCTGGAGTCGACCAAGTCGGTCAGCGATCTGTACGCCCCGGTCTCCGGTGGGATCACCGAGATCAACCAGGACGTCATCGACGACCCGTCGCTGGTGAACACCGCCCCGTACGAGGGCGGTTGGCTGTTCAAGGTGCGCGTCACCGGCGAGCCGGACGACCTGCTCTCCGCCGACGAGTACGCCGCTTTCTCCGCCGGCAACTAGGGACCTAGGGACTATTGATGTCACTTCTTGATTCCTCCCTCCATGAGCTCGACCCGGACGTCGCCGCCGCTGTCGACGCCGAGCTGGTCCGCCAGCAGTCCACCCTCGAAATGATCGCCTCGGAGAACTTCGCTCCGGTCGCGGTCATGGAGGCCCAGGGCTCCGTCCTCACCAACAAGTACGCCGAGGGGTATCCGGGCCGCCGCTACTACGGCGGCTGTGAGCACGTCGACGTGGTCGAGACGATCGCGATCGACCGCGTCAAGGCGCTCTTCGGCGCCGAGCACGCGAACGTCCAGCCGCACTCGGGCGCCCAGGCGAACGCGGCCGCGATGTTCGCGCTGCTCAAGCCCGGTGACACGATCATGGGCCTGAACCTCGCCCACGGCGGTCACCTGACCCACGGCATGAAGATCAACTTCTCCGGCAAGCTCTACAACGTGGTGGCCTACCACGTCGACGAGGAGACCGGCGAGGTCGACATGGCCGAGGTCGCCCGCCTCGCCAAGGAGTCCCAGCCGAAGCTGATCGTGGCCGGCTGGTCCGCCTACCCGCGCCAGCTGGACTTCGCCGCGTTCCGCGCGATCGCCGACGAGGTCGGCGCGTACCTGATGGTCGACATGGCGCACTTCGCCGGCCTGGTGGCCGCCGGCCTGCACCCGTCGCCGGTCCCGCACGCGCATGTCGTGACCACGACCACGCACAAGACGCTGGGCGGCCCGCGCGGTGGTGTGATCCTCTCCACCGCCGAGCTCGCCAAGAAGATCAACTCCGCGGTCTTCCCCGGTCAGCAGGGCGGCCCGCTGGAGCATGTGATCGCCGCCAAGGCGGTCTCCTTCAAGGTCGCGGCGACGGACGAGTTCAAGGAGCGCCAGCAGCGCACCCTGGACGGTTCGCGGATCCTGGCCGAGCGTCTGGTGCAGGCCGATGTCACCGAGCACGGTGTCTCGGTCCTCTCCGGCGGCACCGATGTGCACCTGGTCCTGGTGGACCTGCGCCACTCGGAGCTGGACGGCCAGCAGGCCGAGGACCGCCTCCACGAGATCGGCATCACGGTCAACCGCAACGCGGTCCCGAACGACCCGCGCCCGCCGATGGTCACATCGGGGCTGCGGATCGGTACGCCCGCCCTGGCCACCCGTGGTTTCCAGGCCGAGGACTTCTCGGAGGTGGCGGACATCATCGCGTCCGCGCTGAAGCCCGCGTACGACCGGGAGGCGCTGGCCGCCCGGGTCTCCGCGCTGGCCGAGAAGTTCCCGCTCTACCCCGGGCTGAAGTAGGACCCGGTCGGTCCGGTTCGGTCCGGTTTTGTACGAACCACGGGGCACCCCGCACACTGGACGGTGAGCGGGGTGCCCCGCACCACGTGCGCACCTCGCTCACCGCTGTACCGCGCTTTCTCTGCACCACCCCGGCAGACAACGGCGTCTACCAACACCAAGGAGTCTCCCTGTGGCCATATCGGTCTTCGACCTCTTCTCGATCGGCATCGGCCCGTCCAGCTCCCACACGGTGGGCCCCATGCGGGCCGCCCGGATGTTCGCCGCGCGCCTGAAGAACGAGGGCCTGCTGGCCCACACCGGCTCGGTCCGCGCCGAGCTCTTCGGCTCGCTGGGCGCCACGGGGCACGGACACGGCACCCCGAAGGCGGTGCTCCTCGGCCTGGAGGGCGAGTCCCCCCGCACGGTCGACGTCGAGCACGCCGACGCGCGCATCGAGCAGATCCGCACCAGCGGCCGCATCAGCGTCCTCGGTGCGCACGAGATCCCCTTCGACTACGACGCGGACCTGATCCTGCACCGGCGCAAGGCGCTGCCGTACCACGCGAACGGGATGACGGTCTTCGCGTACGACACCGAGGGCGCGCCGCTCCTGGAGAAGACGTACTACTCGGTGGGCGGCGGCTTCGTGGTGGACGAGGACGCCGTCGGTGAGGACCGCATAGTCCTCGACGACACCGTGCTCAAGCATCCCTTCCGCACGGGCGACGAGCTGCTGCGGCTGACCCGGGAGACGGGTCTGTCCATCTCCGCGCTGATGCTGGAGAACGAGAAGGCGTGGCGCACCGAGGCCGAGATCCGCGCCGGGCTGCTGGACATCTGGGGCGTCATGCAGTCCTGCGTCGCCCGCGGTATGTCCCGCGAGGGCATCCTCCCCGGTGGCCTCAAGGTCCGCCGCCGCGCGGCCAACTCGGCCCGCCAGCTGCGCGCCGAGGGCGACCCGCTGGCCCGCGCCATGGAGTGGATCACGCTCTACGCGATGGCCGTGAACGAGGAGAACGCGGCGGGCGGCCGTGTCGTCACCGCCCCGACGAACGGCGCGGCCGGCATCATCCCGGCCGTTCTGCACTACTACATCAACTTCATCCCGGGCGCCGACGAGGAGGGCATCGTCCGCTTCCTGCTCTCCGCGGGCGCCATCGGCATGCTCTTCAAGGAGAACGCCTCGATCTCCGGCGCCGAGGTCGGCTGCCAGGGCGAGGTCGGCTCGGCCTGCTCGATGGCGGCGGGTGCCCTGGCCGAGGTCCTGGGCGGCTCCCCCGAGCAGGTGGAGAACGCGGCGGAGATCGGCATGGAACACAACCTCGGCCTGACCTGCGACCCGGTCGGCGGCCTGGTCCAGATCCCCTGCATCGAGCGGAACGGCATGGCGGCGGTCAAGGCGGTCACGGCGGCCAAGATGGCGATGCGCGGGGACGGCAGCCACAAGGTGTCCCTGGACAAGGTCATCAAGACGATGAAGGAGACCGGCGCCGACATGTCGGTCAAGTACAAGGAGACGGCGCGGGGCGGGCTCGCGGTGAACATCATCGAGTGCTGAGAGCAGAGCGCTCAGTCGCCCGGTGTGACGTCCCGGCCGGGCGTCAGCCCATGGTGATCGTCAGGTGCTTCTCCCCGGGGGCGGGCGGGCGTTTCCAGGACACCGACTCGAAGGAGTGCAGTCGACCCTCCGTGAGGGCGAGGCGCGGCAGACCGACGCCGTAGCCGTCGGTCAGGGCGTCCAGCGCACGGGCCGCCGCGGACTCCTGGGCCGTCAGGTCCGGGGTGCCGAAACCGAGGGCGGCCGGGGCGAGTTCGGCCGGGACGGTGCCTGAGATGTCCTCGATCTCCCCGTCCCGCACCGTGAACGCGTACAGCGGTGTTCCGCCCCGGGCGGCCGACACATGGAAGAGCGGGGTGGGCCGGCTCCACTCGGTCCACACCACGATCGCCCGGCCGCCGCCCGCGGAGGCCGCCTGAGCGGGAGAGACGAACCGGTCGGCGGAGAAGAAGGGCGGGGACCCCTCCAGTCCGAAGCTCCAGTTCGCTCCTGCCCGTCCGACACTGAGCAGCGCCTTGTCGTCGTAGCTGGAGAAGACCCGCTGACCGGGCCGGTGGTGGCCGCTGGTGTCCCAGAGTCGCAGCGGTGGGGCGAGCGACGTGTCCGGCGACGAGCCGAGGAGGGCGGGCAGTTCGTCCGGGGTGGCCCCCTCGACCAGGACCATGCGGAAGCCGCACGGCGATGGCCGGCCCGGGCGCAGCCCTCCGTCCCGTACGAGCCAGGACAGGCCGCCGGGATCCTGGTCGCCGACGCGGGCGGGAGCGGGACCCTGCTCGCCGCCGCGTGGGGTTGCCAGCAGTTCCAGGCGGCGTTCGGCGGTGAGTACGGGAGCGAGTACGGGGTCGGCGAGCAGTCCCACCGGGGCGATGTGGTCGGGGCCGAGCGGCTCCCACAGCGGGACCGCGGCCCGCAGGATCCGCCAGGCGGTGTCGGTGTCGCCCCACCGCGCCTCCTCCCGGGCCTCGTCCACCGCCTCGCCGAACGCGCCGCCCGGCCGGTAGCGGAAGGTCCCCGCGCTCATCTCGCGCAGGATGTCCACCGTCGCCCGTGCGGTTTCGGGGAAGCTGTCGGCGTCGGCGAAGCGCAGGCCGTCCACGGGGCGACGACTGCCGAGGAGATCGACAGCGTGCAGCGGGAGCAGCTCCGTCAGGAAGCAGGGGTCGCCGGGGTGCGGCGGCCGTCCGCCCGCCCCGTACGGCCCGCCCAGCCGGCCGATCTGCTGCAGCAGTTCGGTCGCGCGCGGCCGGCCGTACCGCTGGGCCTCTCTCAGCAGTCCGGCCGCCTCTTCGTACCGCCCGCCCAGCGCTGCGACCCGGGCCCGGGCCACGGCGGCGTCCTGGGCGCGCGTCGTCCCGTTGACGAAAGCGGCGGCGCCCTCCTCTCCGTCCCGGCCGGCCTCCAGCTGGTGGAACTCCTGGTACATGGCGACCATGAAATCCGCGAACGACGGATACCGCTCGGGGTCCGAGGCCCGCCAGGACGACCACACCCGCACCGCCCACTCGCCGTCCGGCCCCACGTCCTCCGGGTCGAGCAGCACATAGGTGGCGTCCGACTGGACATCCAGCTGCAGCCCGCGGGACCACAGGCCGACCTGCGCGCGTATCTCCTCCGGATTGGCCTCCTCGCCCCAGAACTCGTCGAAGTTCCCACCGAGACCGCTCGCGTCCTCGTGCCAGTCCGCCTCGCGGGTGCCGGCCAGCATCCAGACGAAACCGCCCGCGTGCCGCCAGCCGTCACTGACCCGTAAGAACTCCCGGTAGGACGGCGGCATTTCGCACCCGAGCCGCGCCTTCATACGGACGAAGTCCGCATCGGTCGCAGGCGCGGCCCCGAGCCATCTGCGCTGCTGGTCCTCCAAATCGTCCGGGCTCAAGTCCGCCGAGCGGCCCTGGGCGTCGGCCCACTCCTCGCTCCATCGGGTGAGGAACCGCTGCCAGTCAAACGTCTTCTCGTCCATGCCGGTGATCCTGGCACCGGGCACTGACAATCGGCCTGACCAGCGCTTACGCACCCCGCCCTGCGGTGCGGGCCGGGGTGTGCGTCAGTGCCAGTTCCAGTCGATGAGGGTGCTCAGCGTGTCCGAGTGGAAGTCCGGGAAGTCCATGGGGACGACGCCGAGGTGCGTGGTGTCGGACAGCCGGCCGTTCAGATAGCTCTGTACGCCGGGCATGATCGCGTCCGCGTTGGTCTTGGGCCAGCCGCCGCCCGCGTAGCTGGTGAAGTTGATGTACATCAGCGCCGAGTTCTGGTCCGCGGCAACGTTGTCGAACTGCTGGGTGACCTTCGCGGTCTTCGACGACGGCAGGGTCAGCCCCTCGTAGATGTCCTGGAGCGAGAACCACTCGTTGGACAGGAAATCGTTGTCACCGCCCGGCCATTGCAGGATCGGCAGGTCGTTGTCGAACTGGGCGATCAGGACGATGCGCCCGCGTGCCTCGCCGAGCGACGGTGCCCGGTCGGTGAGGAGGAACCAGGGGCGCCAGCCCTTGGTGTCGAGGTAGCCGTTCAGGACGTCCTTGAAGCCCGCGCCGACGTCGTTGTTGGTCCCGTCCTCCTTCTTCAGCCGCATCACGATCGTCTCGCCGGGATGTTGCTGCAGGAAGTCGCGGCACTGGGTGAGCACCCCGTCGAAGGTGATGCCCTGGTAGAACCCGGAGTGGTAGATCCCGAACGTGTCGTCCATGTGGTCCTGGAGCCCGTTGGCCCGGATGTCCAGGAACCGTATGCCGCGCTGGAGTTGTTCGGTGATCCCCCAGTTCTGGGTGTGCGACCACTCGGTGCCGTTGGCCGGATTGGTGCAGCAGGAGTCGTGGGTGCCGGGGATCGTCATCCGCAGCAGGGACAGCGCGTCCGGCAGCGCGGCCATCCAGTCGGCGGGAACCGCGCTGCCGGTGGTCGCGGCCGCGCGCCGGGCGGTCGCGGCGTGCGCGGTGCCACCGCCGGTCACGAGGGCGGCGGTGGTGACTGCGGCGGCGGAACGTATGAGGGAGCGACGGCTCAGTGTCATGGGGCGGTTCCTGCCCCGTCGGAAGGCGTTCGCAACCTCGGGCGCCCTGTGACGCGTGCGCGCCGCCGATCCGGATGGCCCGAGGTTGACCGTGGGCCGCCCGTGGGCGCCGGTGGGCCGGCTGTGGACCGTTACCGCCGACGGGCCTCCGGTACGCGACGGCCGCCGTCGGACGGCGCGGGAGCAGATGGGGATCCGGGTGCGGAAGGGGGCGCGGGCAGCGCACGGAACACCCAAGTGCGATAGGACCAGAATCTGAAGAGGGTGGCGACACCGATGCCGAGGAATTTGAATACGTTGCTCTGCAGCGGGCTGTCCCAGCCGAAACCATACGTCGCCAGATAGAGAACACCGTTCTCGATCACCAGACCGATGGCGCTGAACAGCAGAAAGAGCCCCATTTCACGGGTGCAGCCGCTCTTGTCCCGGTCCCGGTAGGCGAAGTACCTGAATCCCACGTAATTGAAGACGATCGAGACGACGGTGGCGATCACGCTCGCGCTCACCACCGGAATCGAGGTGGTGTGGCGCACGAGATTGAACACCAGGAGATTGACCGCCACCCCGGAGACACCGACGGCTGCGAATTTCACGACTTCCCGCGCCTTCGGAGGCGGCGATGTCACTGGTACCGCTTGCTCGCCTCGTACAGCCATGGGCGCAGTTCCTTCGAAGGGTGGTGGAGGCTGCAAGGGCCGCGCGGGCGGTGAGGAGCCGCGGGCGGCGGCCGGCAGCGGCTGCGCTGCTGGTGGCGGCCCCTGGGGTGCCACGCGCTGCCGTCTCCTCCAGGCTCCCACCGGGAGCCGGAGTGTCAAGGCGATCAAGAAACGACCGGATCGGTACAGGGTCGGTCGGCCTCATGGCTCCCGGTGGACCGGTGGACCGGTGGACCGGTGGACCGGTGGACCGGTGGACCGGTGGACCGGTGGACCGGTGGACCGGTGGACCGGTCGGGTGGTGGGGATGTCCCCCGTGCTGATTCACCTGCCCGCCGGATGTTCGCCGGGCGGTCAGGTCGGCGATCGTCATTCCCTGGCGCAGGGCGCGCGCAGAGGAAGGAAGACCGGTGCGACACACGAGTTCCAGGACGGCCAAGGCGACGACGGCGGCGACGGCGGCCGTGGCGCTGACCCTCGCGGGCGGGGCGGTGGCGCCCGCATCGGCGGTGGAACGACCGGCTGTCGACGGCGTATGGCGCGTGGAAGGCTACGGCACCGTCCTGTCGATCGCGGACGGACGGCTGCGGGAGTACCAGACGACGGCCGTCAGCTGTCTGAAGGGCGATTCGGCGAACCGGACGGCGCCAGGTGTGTACCGCACCGCTGACGGGACGGAGCTCACCGTCCGGTCGGCGCGATCACCGCAGGAAGCGGGACCGGCACAAGAGCAGGGGTCGCTGCGGGAGGCCGGTTCACCGGGGTACAAGGAGCTGCGGCGGATCGCGGCGCTCCCCGCGGGGTGTGAGCACTCCATGCCCGATGACCCGGTGACGACGTTCGACGTCTTCTGGCAGTCCTTCGAGGACAACTACCCCTTCTTCGCCGCCAAGGGCATCGACTGGCATGCCGTACGGGACACCTACCGCCCGCGGGTGCACGCCGACACGACCAGGGACGAACTCTTCGCCCTCTTCAGCGACATGGTGAGGCCGCTGTACGACGCGCATGTCGCCGTGCTCGACGGCGACCGCCACTTCGCGCAGGTACGCCCGGGCACGACCATGCTCAGCCAGGAACTGGACACCCGGGTCAAGAAGTACATCGTGCGACGCGACCTCAAGGGCGAGGCGCCACAGGAATTCGGGAGCGGCCGGATCAGCTACGCGGATCTGCCCGGCGGGCAGGGTTATCTGCGCATCTCCGGCTTCGCCGCGTACGACAAGCAGGATCCGACGTACGCGGCGCAGCTCGCCGAGCTCGACCGAGCGCTGGACACCGTCCTGACCGCCGGGCGCACGGCAACCCTCAAGGGACTGATCATCGATCTGCGGCTGAACGGCGGCGGCTCCGACTCCCTGGGCCTGCACATCGCCGGACGTCTGACGGACAGCCCGTACGTCGCGTACCGGAAACGCACCCAGTACACCCGCCCGCAGCCCATTCCCGTAGAGCCTGCTCGGGGTGTGCCCCGCTACACAGGCCCGGTCGCGGTGCTCACCGCCGGTACGACGGTCAGCGCGGGCGAGACCTTCACCCAGGCGCTCATCGACCGGCCCGGCAGGACCGTACGCATCGGCGAGCCCACGCAGGGGGTCTTCTCCGACGTCCTGGAACGCGCGCTCCCCAACGGCATGGAGGTCTGGCTCCCGAACGAGGAGTTCCTGACCGGCTCGGGACGGACCTTCGACGGCACCGGCATCCCTCCGCACATCCACACGCCGGTGTTCACCGAGGAGGAGTTCGCCATGGACCGCGACTCGGCCTTCGACACGGCGGTCACGACGCTCCGCGGCCAGTGACCGTCCACGACGCCTGACCGTCCACAACCGCTGACCGTCCGGCGAATGCCGGCCGGCCGGTCAGCGGTGCGCCCTCATCCCTCCTCGTCGAGGAGGAAGGATCCGTACTCCGGCTTCCCCGCCCGCTCGTAGGCGCAGTACTGCACGCCCGCGCCGGTGACACGGGATTCCGTGATCTTCCAGGCGACGGGGGCGGCGCCCTCGGCGAAGAGCCGCTTGCCGGTGCCGATGACCACGGGATTGACGAGCAGCCGGTACTCGTCGACGAGGTCGTGCCGCTGCAGGGTGCGGATGAGGTCGCTGCTGCCCTGCGTCATGATCACGCCGTCGAGCCGCTCCTTGAGCTCGGCGACGGACTCCGCGGCGTCGCCCTTCAGCAGATGGGAGTTGTGCCACTCCAGACCGCTGAGGGTGCGCGAGGCGACGTACTTGGGCATGCCATTGAGCTTCACGGCGATCGAATTGTTCTCGTCGGTCACGCGAGGCCAGTAGGCGGCGAAGATGTCATAGGTCTTCCGGCCGAGCAGGAGGTGGTCGGCGGACTGCTCGAAGGCGGTCTGCATGATGCCCATGAAGTCCTGGTCGGTGTAAGGGACCTGCCAGCCCCCGTACTCGAAGCCCCCGTCGGCGTCCTCGCCCGGTCCGCCCGGGGCCTGCATGACGCCGTCCAGAGTGACGAACGCGGTGACGATCAGCTTGCTCATGGTGCTGCTGCCTTCCGGGGGATGAATCTGCCTGTACGAAGGGTGACTCCCGGACCGACGAGAACTCATCGCCGGGCGCACAGTCCTCGGCAGTCTGGGCCCTGTGGCCCTCAGGTCCCCCGCGTGTACAGCCGGTCCGCCACCTCTGCCAGGGCGCGGGGCAGGTGGGGTGGGAGGCCGTGGTGGAGCTGGGCCAGCAGGCTGTGGCGGGCTTCCTCCGGGAGGAGGTCCGGGCGTAGCTCCGGGGGACGGACTTCCGGGCGAGGGTGTGCCGTCTCCGGCCGTTCCGGGTCGGGGGCCGTGCGGGAAGTCGTCAGTTTCGCCGACTGGGTGCGCCAGTACTTGGCGTCCCGGTATTCGCCGCGCCTGCGGTGGTCCAGGAAGAGTGTGTACGCGGCGGTCCTGTTGCCCGCGCCCGCGGCGAACCGCCACCAGGAGCAGGCCGCGTCGTATCTGCCGGAGATGTGCAGCAGTGCGGCCAGGACCAGCGCGCCCTCGGGGTCGGGGTGCTCCTCGTCGACCAGCCGGGCGAGGGCGGCCGCCGCCTGCGGGGCGTTCAGCACCAGGGCGCAGGCCAGGCCCAGTTCGTGTGCTGCCTGTTCGTACGCCGTCGGGTAGGGGGCCGGAGCGGCGGGGGGCGGGCCTGCGGCTTCGCTGCCGGGGGCTTTCCCGTGCTGTGGGTCCATGCGCTACTCCCCCGGGCCTGGCGCCCCGTCGATGCCGAGGTCCAGGGCCAGTTTCCGCTTCGCGTACCGGACTTGCGAGCGGACCGTCTCCTGGGGCACGCCCATGAGGAACGCGGTGCGTGCCTCGTCGTATTCCAGTACGTACCGGAGCAGCAGCACATCGTACTGGCGCTCCGGGAGGCCGGCGATGGCCGCGTAGAGCCCGCGTCGCGCCTCCCGCGTCTCTCTCGGCTCCCGCCTCTCCCGTACCTCCCGCATCTCCCGCATCTCCCGCACCGGTTCCGGGCCGGGCGCCGGTGGGGCGCAGGTGCCCAGGATGTGCTCGTACACCCGGGCGGGCGCGGCGATCCGGCTCAGTGCCGGTTCCAGGCCGCGCTCGTCCAGCCACTCGAAGATGATCTCCTTGAAGATCTTCCAGGCGTGTCCCTCGACCGACTCCTGACGCAGCGCGTGTTCCCAGTGGAGCGTGAGCCGGGCCTTGAGTTCACCGACCAGAGCGTGCGCCGTCGCGCTCTCGCCCACCTGGAGGAAGGCGTACGACTGCCACTCCTCGTGGTGCTCGGCGCAGAACGCCTCGCAGACCATGTGCAGTCGGCGCGCCGACAGACCGGCCGTCAACGCCCGTAAGACGGTGGTGTCCACCGCGGTTGTCCGACGCATACACGTACCTGCTCCGCTGTGCCCCGCACCGGCCCCCTGCTGGAACCGGCCTCCGGTGAAAGGGATACGCCCCCGCGCACCGGCACACACCATGGTCCGCACTTCCGCGCCGTGACGCATACAGAAGCTGCCATCGGTGTTCGTCTCGTTACGTTGGGCTCGTATGTGTGTACCCGAAAATACAGTCGGCCGCTTCCGATTCCCGGACACGACCGTCTTGGACCGGAGTTGACCGCTGTCGGCCGGAGTTTCCGTGTGACGTGACGGGCATGGTGGTCAGGAGTGGCGTGGCGACAATGGCCGACAGGGACCTACGGGACCGACAAGGGGAGGCAGTCATGGCGGACCGCGGTGAACGGGCGCGCGGCACGGGTGCGGTCGATCTGGAGCTGGACCGGGCGCACTCGGCCCGGATGTACGACTACTACCTGGGGGGCACCACCAACTTCACGGCGGACCGGGAGGCGGTCGGCAAGGTGCTCGCCGCGTTCCCCGGTGTGCGCATCGCGGCGCGGACGAACCGGGAGTTCATGCACCGCGCCACCCGGTGGGCGGCGGAGCACGGGCTGCGCCAGTTCCTCGACATAGGCACGGGTATCCCCACCTCCCCCAACCTCCACGAAGTCGTCCAGCTCTCCGTGCCGGCGGCGCGTGTGGTGTACGCGGACAACGACCCCATCGTGCTCGCCCACGCCCAGGCGCTGCTGCGCAGCACCCCGCAGGGCCGGACCGCCTACGTGGAGGCCGACGCCACGGATCCCGACACTCTGCTGAAGGCGGCCGCCCTGCGCGACACCCTCGATCTCAGCCGGCCCGTCGCGCTCAGCCTCAACGCGCTGCTGCACTTCGTCACCGACGCCGACGGCGCCTACTCGATCATCCAGCGGTACAAGGAAGCGCTCGCCCCGGGCAGCACGCTCGCCCTGTCGCACGCCACCCCCGACTTCGACGCGGAGACCATGAGCCGCATGATCGACATCTACACGGCGGCCGGGACGCCGCTGCAGTTCCGGACCCGGGAGGAGTTCAGCCGCTTCTTCGACGGCTGGGAACTCGTCGACCCGGGCGTCACGGTGTCCTACCGGTGGCGGCCCGACGACCCCCGGGAGTCGGGCCAGGTCAGCGACGCCGACGCCGCCTGCTATGTGGCCGTGGCCCGGAAACCCTGACGGACGGGGCCGGTTCGGACCGGCTCACACAGATTCACACTGATTCACGCCGGCTCACTCCAGCCCGCCCAAACTCACCCCGGCTCGCCCCGGCCCACTCCGGCTCGCCCCGGATCACCCCGGGGAGCCGGAACCGGGCGGAGCCAGCGCGCGGGCCGTCTCCACGACATGGGCACGCAGCGCGTCGGCGTCCTGCGGCCCCTGTCCCTGCCCCTGCCCCTGTCCCGCACCCAGGACCAGCCGCGCCATCTGCGGGAACGCCAGCGGCCAGACCGCGATACCGATCAGCGCGTGGAACAGGGCGGCGGCGTCACCGGTGAGCCGCCCGCCGGTGGACTCCGCCAGCGCGGCCGCCTTCTGCGCGTAGTGCGCGGTGCGTACGTCGTCGTCGGGCAGCGCCCCCTCGCCGTAGTGCAGGGCCTCCCACATCATCAGCCGGGTCAGCTCGGGGTTGCTCCGGTGGAAGTCGTACAGCCGTCCCGCGTACGCGCCCAGGTCGCCGTCCGGCAGCCCGACCCGCACCGCGTGATCGTCCAGCGAATCCGCGACGACCGCGGCGAACAGCTTCTCCTTGCTGCCGAAGTACCCGTAGATCCGCTCCTTGTTGGCCCCCGCCCGCACAGCGATGCGGTCGACGCGGGCGCCGCTCATCCCGTGTTCGGCGAACTCCGTGCGCGCGGCCGCCAGCAGGCGGGCGCGGGTCCCTTCGGCGCGGGCGCTTCTCGTCATGGGGTGATCATAGACGGGTTGCCAACCAACTGGATGGTTGGTTACGGTCCCCGGCATGGCGACAAGAACAGAAGTCCGGGTCACCGGGCTGGGTGCCACCACACCTCTCGGCGGCGATGTGCCGAGCACCTGGGCGGCGATGACCGCGGGCGAGAACGGGATCGGCCGTCTGGACGGCGCCGACTGGGCCCGGGAGTTGCCGGTGCGGATCGCGGCCCGGATGCGCCGGGACCCGGCGGAGTCACTCAAGCGCACCGAGGCACGCCGGCTCGACCGGTGTGAACAGGCCGCACTCGTCAGCGCCCGTGAGGCATGGGAGGACGCCGGAGCACCCGGCGTCGATCCGGAGCGGCTTGCTGTCGTGATCGGTACGGGGGTCGGCGGCGTGCTCTCGCTGCTCGGGCAGAACCGCGTCCTGGAGGAGTCGGGCCCCAGGAAGGTCTCCCCGCACACCGTCCCCATGCGCATGGCCAACGGCCCCGCCGCCTGGGTCTCCATCGACCTCGGGGCCAAGGGCGGGGCCCACACCCCGGTGAGCGCCTGCGCCTCGGGGGCGGAGGCCATCGCGCACGGCCTCGACCTCATCCGGGCGGGGCGGGCCGACATCGTGGTGGCGGGCGGCTCGGAGGCGAGCCTGCATCCGCTGCCGCTGACCGCCTTCGCGCAGATGAGGGCGCTGTCCGCGTCCAACGACGATCCGGACGGCGCCTCACGCCCCTTCGACGCGGACCGCGACGGCTTCGTGCTCGGCGAAGGCGCCGCCGTACTGGTCCTGGAGAGCGCCGCGCACGCCCGCGCACGCGGCGCGCGTGCCCACGGGACGGTGGCCGGCGCGGGGACCACATCCAGCGCAGGTCACATCACCGCGTCCGACCCGGACGGCCAGACCAGGGCGATCCGTAAGGCGCTGCAAGACGCGCAGCTCGCCCCCGGGGACATCGGGCACGTCCACGCCCATGCCACGTCCACCCCGCAGGGCGATCTCGCCGAGGCGGAGGCGGTGGCCGCCGCCGTCGGCACCCACCCGGTGGTCACGGCCACCAAGTCCATGACCGGCCATCTCCTCGGCGCCTCCGGCGCGTTGGGTGCGATGGCGGCGCTCCTGGCGCTGCGGGACGGGACCGTACCGCCGACCCGGAACCTGACCAGGATCGACGACCGGATCCCGCTGGATGTCGTCACCGGCGGTGCCCGCAGCGGGCGTTGGGACGCGGCGCTGGCGAACTCGTTCGGCTTCGGCGGCCACAACGTGTCCCTGGTTCTGACATCGCCCAGGTGAGCGAATGCGGTCGAGCCCGCCGGAGTGGGTAAGTGGAACGTGGGATACCTGAGTCCCAACGACCCACCGGAAGGCGGTGCACATGCTCCACGGCATCGATGTCAGTACGTACCAGTCGTCGTTCGACACCGACGGGCTGGCCTTTGTGTTCATCAAGGCGTCGGAGGGCCACACCTACGTCAACCCACGGCTGACCGCGCAGACCAAGCTGGCGCGGGACGGCGGTTGCGTCGTCGGCTTCTACCACTTCCTGTGGCCCGGGAACATCCAGACGCAGGCCGAGTACTTCGTCAGCAAGGCCCCCGAGAAGGGGGGCGATCTGCTCGCGGTGGACTGGGAGACCACCGGCGATCAGACCCGGGCCAGCAACGCCGAGAAGGACAGCTTCATCCGCGCGGTGAAGAAACTGCGGCCGCACAACCGGGTGTTGCTGTACACGAACCGTGACTACTGGCTGAACCACGACACCACCTCGTACGCCGGTGACGGGCTGTGGATCGCGGACTACACGACGGCGGGCAAGCCCAGGATCAAGGCGGCCTGGACCTTCCACCAGTACACCGACAACCCGCTCGACAAGAACGTGGCCAACTCACGCTTCGCGAGCAAGAGCGCCCTGAAGGAGTGGGCCACGCCCTAGGGCGTGTCCGCAAAGTCGCGTCTGGCGCGCGACGCCCGGCACGCACTCTCGCCGCACCGGGCGAAAGCCCGAGTACGTCCAGTACGAGGACTTCCGCCCGGCACGCCGAGAGCACGCACCGGACGCCGCGCGCCCGCCCTGCGGGCGACGACGCGACTTTGCGGACACGCCCTAGGAATCGATGCGGATCGGGACCCGGAAGGCAGCGGGGCGCTCGCGCGGGGCAGCGGCGAGCGCCTTGGCGATCCCGCCCGCACTCGGCGCCCGCGCCTGCCGCCCGCGCACCGGCATGCGTGCATTCGCCTACCGACGCCGCACCCGTACGCCCGGATGCCGTGCCCGCAGACCCCGATGCCGTGCCCGCACGCCCGGATGCCCTGCCCGCTTCCCGCCCGGATGCCTGCCTTCTCCGCCTTCAAGTGGTGAAGGCGGAGAAGAATATGAGAGCGCTCTCAGCCATAGGTCTTGACCAACTCCCCTGGCGTCGCAACAGTATGGGCCAACGGGAGGCCACCCCCCACAGCTCCACCCGCCTCCCGTGCTCCGCCCCCCACAGACCACAGGAGACATGCGTGATATCCCGCAGAATGTTCCTGACCGGCGCCGCGGCGACCGCCACCGCCCTCACCTACCCCGCCTGGGGAAGCGCACTGAGTCCCCGCGCGTCGGCCTCCGCCGCCACATGTGAACTGGCCCTGGAGAACAAGTCGTTGCCCGGCAACGTCAACGCGTATGTCACCGGCCACGAACAGGGCACCGACCAGTGGGTCCTGTTGCGCGCCGACGGCAGCGTCTACCACCCCGAGTCGCCGTCGGCCCCGCAGACCCCGCTGCCCGTCGACTGCGCCATCCCGCTGAAAGCCGCGGGCGCGGGAGCGGTCACCCTGACGCTTCCTCAGATGTACGGCGCCCGCGTCTACTTCGTACGGGACGACAAGCTCGACTTCTTCCTGAACCCGGGCCCCGCCCTGGTCGAACCGGCCTTCGCCACCCAGGCGGACCCGAACTACGGCCGCACCTGGTCATTCTGCGAGTTCACCTTCAACCCGGACCAGCTGTACGCCAACATCTCCTACGTCGACCTGGTGACCTCGGTCCCCATCGGGCTCTCCCTCACCGGCGACGCCGATCACACCGTCGCGCCGCTCCCCGACGGCGCGGTCGACAAGATCGCCGCGGATCTCACGGACCAGGCGGCCAAGGACGGCCAGCCCTGGGACAAGCTGGTCATCCGCGGCTCGGACGGCAAGGTGCTGCGGGTGATCTCGCCGCAGAACCTGATGGCGTCCGCCTCCCCCGACGCGATGCCGTTCGGCGACCTGTGGACCGGGTACGTGGACCAGGTCTGGGAGAAGTACAGCTCCACCGACCTCACCATCGACCTGCAGGGCGGCAAGGGCAGTCTGAAGGGCCGGGTGAGCGGCGACACCCTGACCTTCGACGGCGGCCACACCTTCGGCAAGCCCGACTCGAAGGCCATCTTCACCTGCAACGACGGCCCCTTCGCCAACAACCCGGGCGACCCGGACGACAAGAAGGCGCTGCTCGCCAGGATCGCCGCCGGGTTCAACCGGTCGATCATGCTCACCCACCCCAGCCAGCCGAACGGCACGACAGCCGCCGACTACTACCAGGGCGACGTCACCAACCACTGGGCGCGGGTGCTGCACGCCAACTCGCCGATCGGGTACGCCTTCCCGTACGACGACGTGGTCCCCGACGGCCAGCCCGATGTGTCGGGCGCGGCGAACGACGGCAATCCGGTCCGGTTCACGGTGTCCGTCGGGTCCTGACCTGCCGGTACGGATGACGGGACGGGAGAGGGGCGCGGACTCCGGCGGGGACACCCCCGGGACCGCGCCCTTCTCCCTGCCCGTCATCCGGTGTCGGCCCGGTCCGGGGGCGGCCCGCCCAGGCGCAGTTCGCGGCCGACGACCGCACGGGCCACGTCGGCGACCTTCAGCCGGTGGGACCGCGCGTGGCCGCGCAGGACGTCGAACGCCTCCCCGGTGCCGGTCCGCAGCTGTTCGGCGAGCATGCCCTTGGCCTGCTCGATGACGACTCTGCTGTCGAGTGCCCGGCTCAGCTGGCCTGCGGTCTCCCGCAGGCCGTGGAGTTCGTCGCTCTGCTCCCGGAGCAGCATGGCCAGGTCGCCCAGTTGCCGGGCGGCCTCGATCTCGGTCACGGACAGCTCACGGTCACCGCTGAACAGCTGGAGCACGGCGCGTGGGCGGCCGGCGCTGTCGTGCAGCGGCAGCAGCGTGACGAGAGTGCGGCCGCCGTCCGGCGCGCTTCCGGTCAACCCGGGGCGGCGCGGGGCCTGTTCCCGTACGTCGATGTTGGGCAGCACGCGGTCGTCGCGCAGACACTCGGCGGCCTGCTCGCCGGTGAGAGCCCGGCCGGCCGGGTCGGTCCCGTCGGTCCCCACAGTCCCGGCAGTCCCGTCGGCCCCGGCCGGCAGCACTGCGGCCGCCGAGAGCTCCAGCAGCCCGGCGCACTCACGGCCCAACTCCCGCAGGAGAGAAGGAGCCCGTGCCGCGTCGGCCGCGACGACAGCGAGTCCGTAGGCGCTGCGCATCCACTGCTGTTCCCGGTCCATGTCGGGCCAGATTACCCAGGCTTGACCGTGCCCGGGGGCGGTGCGCGGAGGCGGTGCGCTGCGGCCGTACAGCACGACGGCCCCCGGCACCGTTGGCGCCGGGGGCCGCGTACAGACGTGCTACTTGTTCAGCGCCGCCCAGAACTCGTCGAAGGAGAGCCTGCCGTCGCCGTTGGCGTCCTTGGACCTGATGAGGGACTGAGCCACGGTCTCGGTCACGTGGAAGTCACCGAGCTGCGCCATGACGCTCTTGTACTCGCTCGCCGTGATCCGGCCGTCGCCGTCCACGTCGAGCCGCTCGAACGCCTTGCGGGCCTCTTCTATGTCCGCCACTGGGTCCATCCCTTCCCGGTACATGTCTGACGGAAGTCAGATTAGCCCGGACGGCACTAGCGGAAGATCCCGGTGTGGCCCAGCGAGTAGCGGCCGGGCTGCGGGTAGACCGCGAGTCCGTGCGGGCCGCTGCCGACCGGGATGCGGGCGAGCTGCTTGCCGCTGGTGGTGTCGATCGCGTACACCTCCGCGTTGTAGCGGCCGGTCAGCCAGAGCACCTTGCCGTCGGCCGACACACCGCCCATGTCGGGGCTGCCGCCGCCGGGCAGGGACCACTTCTTGATGAGTTTGTTCTGCGGGAAGCCGAAAACCGAGATGGTGCCCTCGCCCCGGTTGGAGATGTACATCTCCTTGGAGTCACGGCTGATGTAGAGCCCGTGGCAGCCCTTGCCCGTGTGCATCAGCTTCGGGGTGGTGAACTTGTCCGCGGGGAGCACCCAGATCCCGTCGGCCATCATGTCCGCGATGTAGAAGGTCCGGCCGTCCGGCGAGATCTTCACGTCCTGCGGCATCGCCCCCTTGAAGGGCAGTTTCTGCTGGCCGACCACCTTCATCTTCTCGGTGTCGACCTTGAGCAGTTCGCCGGAGAACTCGCAGGAGACGATGAAGAACCGCCCGTCGGCCGAGAAGTCCGCGTGGTTGACGCCCGCGCACGTCACCGGGACGGTCTTCTTGATCTTCATGGTGTGCGGGTCCCGGAAGACGAGCTGGCGGTCCTGCGAGGCCATGACGATGGCGTACTTGCCGTTGGGCGTGAAGTAGAGGTTGTACGGGTCGTGCACGGCGAGTGTCTTCCCCACCTTGCCGTTCGCCGGATTGATCGGGGTGAGCGAGTTGCCGAGGTCGTTGTTGACCCAGAGGGTCTTCAGGTCCCAGGAGGGCACGACGTGCTGCGGCTCCACCCCTACCGGGATGGTGCGGATGATCTTGTACGTCTTGGGGTCGATCACGTTGACCGTGTTGGATTCGGTGTTCGGTACGTAGACCAGGGACGGGAACTTCCGCACGACGGGCGAGAGTTTGCCGGGCCGGTCCGCCGCGTACAGGTCCTTGGGGTCGAGGACCGGCGGCATACCGGCCAGCGGCGCGGGGTGCGCCGACCGCACCGCGGTGCCGCGCGGCGCTGCGGCCGCCCTGGTGGTCGTGGTGGCGGCCGGGTGTGCGTGGCGGCCGGTCCCGCCGGACGACCCGCAGCCGGCGAGGGCGACGGTGAGGCCGGTGGCGACGGCGGCGGCGAAGAGCCCTGTGGTGCGTGTGGTGATCATGAGGTCAGCAGCTCCGTAGTGGTCACCGCGTGCAGCCCGCGGCGGTCGAAGGCGTCGAGGATGGCGGGCAGCGCGGCGACCGTGTCCGCGTAGCCGAAGTGCATCGAGACCACCGAGCCGGGCCGTACCGCACCGGTGACGTTGCGGACGACGGCCGCGGTGCCGGGCGAGGTGTAGTCCAGCGAGTCGGTGTCGTACGAGAGCACGTGCGGATAGCCCGCACGTCCCGCGAGCCGCTGGACCAGGGGGGTCGCGTACTGGGTGCGCGAGGGGCGGAACCAGGTGCCGATGGAGCCGGTGAGCCGCCGCAGCCGGTCGGCGCAGCCGGTGATCTCGGCGTACGCCTCACGCTCGCTCATCGCCGAGATGGAGGTGTGGTGGAGCGTGTGGTTGCCGAGGTCGTGGCCGCCGTCGAGGATCCGGCGGGCCATCGCCGGGTACGCGTCGAGCCAGGTGCCGACGGCGAGGACGGTGACGTGGGCACCGGCCCGTTCCGCCTCGGCGAGTACGGACTTGGCGACGCCGGGATCCCCCTGGCCGTGAAAGGTGAGCGCGACCCGGGGGCGGCCGCGCGGGCCGTTCGCGATCTGGACCGGCTGCCCGGTGAAGGCGAGGGGGGCCGGGGCGTGCAGCGGGGCCGCGGATTTCGCGGGCCCTGAGGGGGAACTCGACGGGCGGGCCCCGGCCGGGGACGGCGCCGCGGCGGGTGCGCCGCCACCGGAACACCCGGCGGCGAACGTCCCGGCGACGGCCACGCCGGCTCCTGCCCGCAGTGCGCTGCGGCGGCTCATCTCAGTCACGCGACCATTTAATGAGGAATCGCCTGAACCAGCCCTTTTTGCCCGTCCCCCTCGGCCGGTGACACGAGACCCTCAGACGCGGCCAACCGCGACCGGATCCGACAATTCAGCCACCCCGCCCCGCACGCGTTCGTAGATTTACAGGCGGAATGCCCACTTCACCTGAGATTCGCAGTAGCCACGCCGGGGTCCGGCTTGGGTGCAACCGGGTGGCACACCGGCGGTGAGCGGCCCGGGCCACAGGGCTCGCCCGAGTCGGCACGGCTAGCGGTCGACGACCCGCATCTCGAACCAGGTGGTCTTGCCGCGCGGCAGCAGGTCCACCCCCCAGCGGTCCGAGAGCTTGTCGACCAGGAAGAGACCGCGGCCGCTGACATCCATCGGCTGGACCGGCATCAGACAGGGCAGCCCGCGCGACGGATCGCGCACCTCGACCCGGATCCAGCCCCTGCGGCGCAGCATCCGGAGCCCGAAGACCCGGGCGCCGGTATGGCGGACCGCGTTTCCGACCAGCTCCGACACCAGTAACACCGCGTGCTCGGCGGTCTGCGGCGAGAGCCCCCACTGACGCAGTACGACGCCCTGGGTGAGCCGCCGCGCGGTCGCCGCGGACTCCGGGCGGGATGCCAGACGCACCTCGCCCTCCGTTGGACTGCCGAACAACTCCAGTGCCTTCAGAGCCTGTTCGTCCTCAACGGCCGGTACGCATCGCGCGACATCCGCACGAGCGCGCTGCCGCGGTTGTTCCACACCCTCCAGGCCCGCCATGCCCCCCATCATGGCGGGCCGAAGCGGCCTCCGGGGCCGTTCCGGGGGAATCCGCAACTGCATTCCGGGGTCGGGCACCCTACTCTCTGGCATATGCGCTTGGCATTGCAAGGGCCGTCACACCCGCCCTGAGCTGCGAAGGATCCATCCTCATGAACGAAATTCAAGGACCAAGATCACTCACTCCTTAAGGTTCTCTTAAGGCGCAGCTAATCCACCCAACCGGGTACGCGTCAGCGGAACTTGGCCTTGCCGGGGCCCTCTTCGACGAAGCTGCGCATGCCGCGTTCGCGGTCCTCCGTGGCGAAGAGACCGGCGAACCAGGTGCGTTCGACGGCGAGTCCGGTGTCGAGATCCGTCTCCAGGCCCGCGTCGACGGATTCCTTGGCGGCGCGCAGTGCGATGGCGGGGCCCTGGGCGAGCCGGGCCGCCCAGGCGTGCGCCTGCTCGTACACCTCGGCCGCCGGGACGACCCGGTCGACCAGACCGAGAGTGAGCGCCTCGGGCGCCTTGACCTGACGGCCGGTGAAGATCAGGTCCTTGGCCTTGGACGGGCCGATCAGCCGGGAGAGCCGCTGGGTGCCGCCGGCGCCGGGGATCAGACCGAGCAGGATCTCCGGCTGGCCGAGCTTGGCGTTGTCGGCCGCGATACGGAAGTCGGCGCAGAGCGCCAGTTCGCAGCCGCCGCCCAGCGCGTAGCCGGTGACCGCGGCGACCACGGGCTTGGGGATGCGGGCCACCGCGGTGAAGGATTCCTGCAGGGCCCGGGAGCGTACGACCATCGCCGCATGGTCCATGACCTGCATCTCCTTGATGTCCGCTCCGGCGGCGAACACCTTCTCGCCGCCGTAGAGCACCACGGCGCGTACGTCGTCGCGGTGGGACACCTCTTCGGCGAGCTCGCGGAGCCGGTCCTGGATGGCGACGTTGAGTGCGTTCATCGGCGGGCGGTCCAGAAGGATGGTGCCGACGCCTTCGGAGACTTCGAGGGTGACTGTCATGACAGCAGGTTAACGGCGGCTAACGCGGTGCGGCCCGGTGCACTTGGTCACAGTGCACCGGGCCGCGGGGAGGGTTCGCCTCCGGCGTGTTGCTTCGCGCGTGTTACTTCTTCCAGTCCGCCCAGGACATGTTCCAGCCGTTGAGCCCGTTGTCCGGCTGGATCGTCCGGTCGTGCGAGTTCTTGACGATCACCACGTCACCGACGATCGACCTGTTGTAGTACCAGGCCGCCGGGGTCTCCTTGCTCCAGCCGCCGCGCACATCGTGCAGGCCGACACAGCCGTGGCTGGTGTTGGCGGCGCCGAACGTGCTGGTCCCCGCCCAGTAGTTGCCGTGCACGAAGGTGCCGGAGTCCGACAGGCGCATCGCGTGCGGCACGTCCTTGATGTCGTACTCACCGCCGAAGCCGACCGTGGCGCCGTTCATCCGGGTCACCGCGTACTTCTCGCTGATGACCATCTGGCCGTTGTACGTCGTGGTCGCCGGGGCGCCCGCGCTGATCGGGATGGTCCTGATCAGCTTGCCGTCCTTGACGACCTTCATGGTGTGCTTGTCCGCGTCCACCGTGGAGACCATGGAGCGGCCCACGGTGAACTTCACGGTCCTGGTCTGCTTCCCGTACACGCCGGGCCGGCCCTCGACCCCGTCGAGGTTCAGCTTCACCGTCACCTTGGTGCCGGCCGCCCAGTACTTCTCGGGGCGGATGTCGAGGCGGTCGTTGCCGAACCAGTGGCCCTCGACCGGCACGGCGGGATCGGCCGTCACCTTGATCGCGTCCTCGACGTCCGCGGGGTGCGTGATCCCCCGGGTGAAGTGGATCGAGACCGGCATCCCGACACCGACCGTCGCGCCGTCCTCCGGTGTGTACTGCCCGACGAAGGTGTTCTTCGGCACCAGCGTGGTGAAGGACGTGTCCTTCGCCGACTCCCGGCCCTTGGCGTCCTTGGCGACCGCGTGCACCTTGAACCTGGTGGCGGCGGGCAGATGCTGGAGCGGCTGCCAGCCGGCGCCGCCCGCCGCGATCCGGCCCGGGACCTCGTTGCCCTTGGCGTCCTTGACCGTGACGGAGGTCAGCCGGCCCTTGTCCGCCGTGACCTTCAGCGCGTCGCTGGTGGCCACCGACTCGGCGCCGTCCTTCGGAGACACCGTCACGACGGCCTGCGATGCCGTGGACTCCGCCTCCTTGGCCGCGCCCTGTTCCGCCTTGTCACCGCTGCCGCCGCCCGAACCGCCGCACGCCGTGACGAGCAGCAGCGTGCCCAGCAGCAGAGCCGGCAGTGCGCGTCCCGCGCGCCACGGCCCGCGCGCGGGCCGCCCGCCGGCCGATGTCCCCGATATCGGTCGCCCGTTCAAGATGGTGGTCTCCCCTCGCGCACATCCCGGCGCCGCCGGTGCACGTACCCCCGCGCGCCGTGTCCGCGCGCACTGGGGCACAGAATAATCGCAGCACGGGCCCACCGGTCTCCCCGGCAATGTCACCGTTCCGTTCCAACCGGGCGCGGGCGCGCAGGTCATGGGGGTACGCCGGGCAGGCGCAGCGGGGACCGTACGCACCTGACCTGGATCACGCCCTAGCCGAGCGCGGAGCCGGACTTCCAGTGGGCCCAGTCCAGGTTCCAGCCGCTGAGCCCGTTGTCAGGGGCGACCTTCGTGTCCGGTGAGTTGACGACCTCGACCACATCGCCGATCAGCGTGTGGTCGTAGAGCCAGCCGGCCGGGGAACTGGCGCTGCCGCCGCGCACATCGCGCAGCCCGACGCAGCCGTGACTGGTGTTGGAGGTGCCGAAGGTACGGGCGGGCGCCCAGTAGTTGCCGTGCAGGAAGGTCCCCGAGTTGGTCAGCCGCATCGCGTGCGGGACGTCCGGGATGTCGTACTCGCCGCCGAAGCCGACCGTCCGGCCGTTCATCCGGGTCACGGCGTGCTTCTCCATGACGACCATCCTGCCGTTGTACGTGGTGTGTTTGGCGGCGCCCGCGGTGACTGGCAGAGTCGTCAGGACCGCGCCGTCGCGGCGTACCGTCATGGTGTGCGCCGCGGCGTCGACCAGCGAGACCTGGGAGCGGCCCACCGTGAAGCCGATGGTCTTCTGCTGGATCCCGTACACCCCGGGCGCCGCCTGTACGTCGCGCAGCCGCATCCCGACGGAGACCCGGGTGCCCGGCTTCCAGTACGCGCTCGGACGGAAGTCCAGCCGGCTCTTGCCGAACCAGTGGCCCCCGACCGGTACCGAAGGGGTGGCGGTGACGTGGATCGCCCGCTCCACGGCCGCCCGGTTCTCGACGGGCCGGTTGAAGTTGAAGGAAACGATCATGCCGGTGCCGACGGTCGAGGCGTTCTCCGGTGTGAAGTAGCCGATGAAGCGGTGCGGCGGGACGAAGGTGGTGAAGGTGGTGTGGCGGGCCAGGGTGTGGCCGTCCCCGTCGGATGCCACCGCGTCCACGGAGTACTCGGACGCGAGGCCCAGCCGGCCGCCGTCCGGCTTCCAGCTCCTGCCGTCGTCCGAGAGGCTGCCGGGGAGCACCTCGCGGTGCCCGTCCATGACGCTGTAGACCGTGACCTGTTCGAGCCGCCGCCCGTCCGGTACCCGTACCTCGACCTTGTCGCGCGCGCCGATGTTCTTCGCGCCGTCGTCCGGCATCACTTGGATCGCGTCTTCCGGGGCGCGCGGTTTTCCGTCGGAGAAGGAGTCGCATCCCGCCGTACCGGCCATCAGTGCCGCCCATACCAGCGTGGCAGCGACGCCCGCCCGTGTCCGCTTTGTCAGTTGTCTCACGGACCGCTCAACGACCACCCCCCTGCGAGGGAAACGTGAGATTGCCGGTTGTTGCGGGCAGAACAAGAGCGAGGACCATGCGAGGAGCCGCGGCCGGGACGCCGTGGCCCGACGCGCCGCCGGTCCCGATGAGCCGCGGGAGGCCGACAGGTGTCGAGCGCAGCCGAGCAGGAGACCGTACCGGAGACGGTGCGGGCCGTACCCGATGCGGTGCCCGAAGGGGAGCCCGACGTGGTGCGGGAGGCCGCGACCGGGGCGGTGCCCGACACCGTGACCGTGCCGGACCTGGGGCCTTCCGCCGGGCCGGGGACGGTGTCTGCCGCAGGGCAGGACGCGGTGACCGTGTGGCCCGGTACGCCCGTGCCGCTGGGCGCGCGCTACCGGGTGGGCCCCGACGGGGTCGCGGGGACCAATTTCGCGCTCTGGGCGGGGGGCGCCGAAGCCGTCGAGCTCTGCCTCTTCGACAGCGCGGGCCGTGAGACCCGCTGCGAGCTGGCCGAGCTGACCCATGAGATCTGGCACGGGTTCCTGCCCGGGGTGCGGCCCGGGCAGCGGTACGGCTACCGGGTCAGGGGCCGCTGGGATCCGTGGACGGGGGCCCGCTGGAATGCGGCGAAACTGCTCCTCGACCCGTACGCGCGCGCCGTGGACGGCGAGTTCCGGCTGCCGCCCGAGGTGTACGGACACGTCAGGGACTGGCCCGACCAGGCGGTCGCCGACACCGTGCGCGACGAGCGGGACTCAGCGCCGTACGTCCCCAAGGGCGTCGTCGTCCACGACGACACCCCGGGCGACGAGTGGGCGGACGACCTGCGGCCCAAGACGCCCTGGGCGGACACCGTCATCTACGAACTGCATGTGCGCGGCTTCACCAAACGGCACCCCGGGGTCCCGGAGGAGCTGCGCGGGACGTACGCGGGTCTGGCGCACCCGGCGGCGATCGGCCATCTCGTACGGCTCGGGGTGACGGCGGTCGAGCTGCTGCCGGTCCACCAGTTCGCGCACGAGGACCATCTGCTGCGGCGGGGGCTGCGGAACTACTGGGGCTACAACTCGGTCGGCTACTTCGCCCCGCACGCCGGGTACGCGGCGTCCGGGGCCGGCGGCGAGCAGGTCGGCGAGTTCAAGAGGATGGTGCAGGCGCTGCACGCCGCCGGGATCGAGGTCATTCTCGACGTCGTCTACAACCACACGGCTGAGGCGGGCGAGCTGGGCCCGATGCTGTCCTTGCGCGGGATCGACAACCGCGGCTACTACCGGCTCCAGGACGACCCGCGCCGGTACGCCGACTACACCGGCTGCGGCAACACCCTGCAGGTGGTGCAGCCCCATGTGCTGCGGCTCATCACGGACTCGCTGCGCTACTGGGTCACCGAGATGGGCGTGGACGGCTTCCGCTTCGATCTGGCGGCGGCGCTGGCCCGGTCCTTCCACGACGTCGACATGCTCTCGCCGTTCCTCGCGGTGATCGCCCAGGACCCGGTGCTGCGGCGGGTGAAGCTGATCGCCGAGCCGTGGGACGTGGGCAGCGGCGGCTACCAGGTGGGCGCCTTCCCGCCGCTTTGGACGGAGTGGAACGACCGCTACCGGGACGCGGTGCGGGACTTCTGGCGGGGCGCGCTGCCCGACGTACGTGATCTGGGGTACCGGCTGTCCGGATCGAGCGATCTGTACGCGTGGGGCGGGCGGCGGCCGCAGGCGTCCATCAACTTCATCACGGCGCACGACGGGTTCACCCTGCGCGACCTGGTCTCGTACCAGCACAAGCACAACGAGGCCAACGGCGAGGACAACCGGGACGGCACCGACGACAACCGGTCGTGGAACTGCGGCGCCGAGGGCGGGACCGACGACCCGGAGGTCGGCGCGCTGCGCCGGCGCCAGCTGCGTTCGCTGCTGACGACGCTGCTGGTGTCGACCGGGGTGCCGATGCTCGTCGCGGGTGACGAGATGGGGCGGACGCAGGGCGGCAACAACAACGCGTACTGCCAGGACAACGAGGTCAGCTGGGTCGACTGGAGCCTGCTCGACGAGCCGGGTCCGCGGATGCTGCTCGGCCTCACGTCCCGGCTGCTGGCGCTGCGCCACGCCCATCCGGTGCTGCGGCGCCGGGCGTTCTTCTCCGGGGCGCGGGCGGTGGACGGGCTGCGCGACCTCGCCTGGTTCACCCCGTACGGCCGGGAGATGACGGAGCAGGACTGGTACGCGCCCACGGCCACGCTCGGCGTCTATCTCTCGGGGGGCGACATCCCCGGCCGGGACGCCAGGGGCGAGCGGATCACCGACGACAGCTTCCTGACGGTGCTGCACTCGGCGGAGCACCCGGTGGACTTCCTGCTGCCCGGGGCCCCGTGGGCCGACTCCTACGAACTGCTCGTCGACACCTCGCTGGAGGACCAGAGCGCGGCGCCCGGCACCCTGCACCGGGGCGGCGCCGTACTCACGGTCCCGGCCCGGTCGGTGCTGCTGCTGAAGGTGCGGACCTGAGGCGGGCCGTGCCGGGCGGGCCCGCCCGGATTCGGCCTGAGTCCCAGCCCCGGTGCCGGTGCCGGTGCCGGTGCCGGTGCCGGTGCCGGTGCCGGTGCCGGTGCCGGTGCCGGTGCCGGTGCCGGTCCCGGTCCCGGTCCCGGTCCCGGTCCCGGTCTCAGCCGAGGATCTTGCGGTCGTACGCCACCGCGACCGCCGCCGCCCGGTCCTTGACGTCCAGTTTCCCGTAGATATGGGTCAGATGGGTCTTGACGGTCGCCTCGCTGATGAACAGCTCACGGGCGATGTCGCGGTTGGACGTGCCCCTGGCGACCAGCACGAGCACCTCACGTTCGCGGGTGCTCAGCGCGTCGTGGCCCGGCGCCGCCGGGGTGCGCACCCGGGAGACCAGCCGGGAGGCGACCGCCGGGGACAGCACCGTACGGCCGTCGGCAGCGGCCCGTACCGCGGTGAAGAGTTCGTCGCGCGGGGCGTCCTTGAGGAGGTAGCCGGTGGCGCCCGCCTCGATGGCCGGGAGGGTGTCGGAGTCCGTGTCGTACGTCGTCAGGACGAGCACCTTGGCGCGGCTGCCGCGGCGGGTCAGCTCGGCGATGGCGTCCACGCCGTTGCCGCCCGGCATCCGCAGGTCCATGAGGACCACGTCGGGGTCGAGCCGTCCGGTCAGCTCGACGGCCGTGACGCCGTCGGCGGCCTCGCCGAGCACCTGGAAGCCGGGGGCGTCGGTGAACATGCCGCGCAGACCGTCCCGGACCACCGGGTGGTCGTCGACGATCAGCAGGGTGATGACGTCAGAGTTCATGGCGGACCAAAGGTACGCGAGCCGACACCGCTGTGCCGTGCCCCAATTCGGACTCGACCGCGACCGTGCCCGCGATCCGTTCGGCGCGGGCGCACATCCCGCCGAGGCCGAAGCCGCCTTCGGCGCTGCGCGGCGGCAGGGCGAGCGGGTCGAAACCGCGGCCGTCGTCGCGTACGTCCAGGGTCATCTCGCCGTCCATGTACGAGAGGGTGACCCCGACCCGGGCCGCTCCGGCGTGCCGTCCGGTGTTGGCGAGGGCTTCCTGGGCGATCCGGAGCAGGGTGGCCTCCACCTCGTCGTGGAGCGGTTCGACGGTGCCGGTGACGGTGAACCCGGCGCGGACGCCCGTCTCCGCCGACCACTGGGCGACCAGCTTCTTGAGCGCTTCCGGGAGTGAGTCGTCGGTCAGGGCGACCGGGCTGAGGTTCTGCACGGAGCGGCGGGCCTCGCCCAGACTGTGGCGGGCCAGTTCCTGGGCGCGGGCGAGGTGTTCGCGGGCGGCGTCGGGGGTCCTGGTGACAGAGACCACCTGGAGCTGGGTGATGATGCCGGCCAGCCCCTGCGCGATGGTGTCGTGGATCTCGGCGGCCAGCCTGCGGCGCTCGTCGGCGACGCCGGCCTCCCGTGCCTGGACCAGGAGCTGGGCGTGCAGGGCGGCGTTCTCGTCGAGCGCCTGCTGGAGGCGGACGTTGGTGTGCTCCAGCTCGCGGATGGTCTCGGCCTGCTCCACGGCGCGCTCGTCCTCCAGGGCTGCGAGATGGGTGAAGACGATGACCAGGGTGACGTTGACGCCGAAGAGCGCGCCGAAGACCACCCAGCCCACGGGGCCGTCGGGCGGCAGCCCACCGGACTGGGAGCCCGACATGGTGACGGCGGTGGCGAGCAGCCCGATCCGTACCAGCCGGCGGGGCAGCAGCCGCTCCGCGCCGAAGTAGCCGGTGACCGCGTAGAACGCGTAGAAGGGGTTCAGCCAGGTCAGCGCGAAGGCGAGCGCCCAGTGCAGCGCGTAGTAGCAGGCACCGGCCTTCGAGGGCTCCGGCCGGGTGCGGGCCGCGTGGCCCCACCACAGCTGGAGCACGGCACCGGCGACGGTGAGGGCCGCGGCCGCGGCCAGTTCGTACCGGCTCATGTGCAGCGCGCGGGCGGTGGCGCAGGCGGCGAGGGTGGCGATGCCGAGCAGCGCGTACGGGCCGTAGCGGTGGAAGGCCGCCCACCCGGTGCCCACCCTGGCGCCGGCCAGGGGCGCGGCGGCCGGGGGGCCGGCGGTCAGGGACTCGCCGGCCAGGGGCTCGGCGGCCGGAGACTCGGCCAGGGGCGCGGCGGCCAGGGGCGCGGCCTCCGGGCCGGGCCGGGCGGCGGGGCCCGTCAGGTCCGATGTCATCCATCCAGTCTGCCCGTACCGGCCGCTGGCCACCGTCACTCCCAACGGAACCAGCGGTTGGCACCGGCCGACAGCAGCAGCGTCCACACGGCGAGCACACCCAGGTGGGTCCAGCCGGGCCAGCTGCCCGTCGCGGCCCCGTTGAGTGCCTGCGCCGCCGCGCCGAAGGGGGTCATCTCGACGATGTGCGCCAGGGCGTCCGGCATGGCCTGGACAGGCAGCCAGACCCCGGCGCAGAACATCATCGGGAAGAGGACGGCCGAGCCGATCGCGTTCGCCACCTTCTGGTTGCGCGACAGGGCGGCCACCAGCGAGCCCAGCGCCAGCGCGGCGCAGATCGACAGCGCGAGCGAGAGCAGATAGCCGGGGATCTGCTGGGGCAGGGCGACCTTGAAGGCGATCCGCGCGACGGTGAGCGAGAGCACGGCCGAGACGAGCGCGGCGGCGCCGTGCAGGCCCATCTGCGCGGTGAGCAGCGCGTGCGGCCTGACCGGTGTGGTGGACATCCGGCGCAGGATGCCGCGCTCGCGGTATCCGGTGATCACCTGGGGCATCGCCTGCAGCCCGGCCATGATCATCGCGAGCAGCACGGTGACCGGGACATAGGCGCTGACGAGCGTCTGGCCGCCGATGGACGAGTCGTGCTCCCGGAAGGAGGGGATCGAGCCGAGGATCACCAGGAGGATGGTCGGGAACACCATGACCCAGAAGATGGTGGCCGGTTCACGGCGGAAGAGCCGCAGCTCGGTCCGGAGTACGGCGGCGGACGCGCCGGTCCGCGTGGTGGCCTTCGCCGGGGTGGTCGCGGTCGCTGTGCTCATGCTGCTGCTCCCGTCAGGTCCAGGAACGCGTCGTCGAGCGTGGCGTCGGTGACCCGGAGTTGGTGGGCGGTGATGTGGTGCCTGGCGAGCAGGGTGATGACGGCGTTGACCGTCTCGTCGGTGCCCTCGATGACCAGCGCGCCGTCCCGGTGCTGTACGGAGACGGCGCCGGGCAGGGCGTCCAGTTCACCGTCGCCGAGCGGCTGCGAAGGGGTGAAGGAGATGACGGTCGAGCCGGACGAGCGGCGGATGAGTCCGGCGGGTGTGTCCAGCGCGGCGACCCGCCCCCGGTCGATCACGGCGATGCGGTCGCAGAGGCGCTGGGCCTCCTCCATGAAGTGGGTGACGAGCAGGACGGTCACTCCGCCGTCCCTGACGTCCTCGATCAGCTCCCAGGTGTCGCGGCGGGCGCGCGGGTCGAGCCCGGTCGTCAGCTCGTCGAGCACGACCACCTTGGGGTTGCCGATGAGCGCCAGCGCGATGGAGAGCCGCTGCTTCTGGCCGCCGGACAGCTTGGCGAAGCGGGAGTCCGCCTTCTCGGCGAGACCCAGCCGCTCGGCGAGCGGCCGCCAGTCGGCCGGGTACGGGTAGAAGGACGAGTAGAGCTCCAGCGCCTCACGGACGGTGATCTTCGGCTGGAGTTCGCTCTCCTGGAGCTGGGCGCCGAGGATCCGCGTCACCCGGGCGTGGTCGGCGACCGGATCGAATCCGGCCACCCGCACCACGCCCTCGTCGGGCACCCGCAGCCCCCCGATGCACTCGACTGTCGTGGTCTTCCCCGCGCCGTTCGGCCCGAGAATCCCGAAGATCTCCCCCACCTCGACGGCGAAGGACACCCCGTCAACGGCGTGCCTGCCGCCGTACGCCTTCCGCAGCCCGTCCACTTCGATGATTGCCATATCCACAGGCTCCCGGGGAACGGAGTCCGGCGGCATCCGCCATCGCGCTCGAACCGGCATCAGCCGATCGGCTGATGCCGGGGTACGACCTCGCGGGCGGACGTGCGGGCGGACCTGGGCGCAGACGTGGGGGCGGACGTAGGGGCGGACGTACGGGCGGACCTGGCGCAGACGTGGGGGCCGCCGCGAAATCCGGTGGGCACTGTCAGTGCCGAACCGTAGGCTCGCGCGCGATGCCCGAAACACATGCAACAGACAGACAACTCTCCGGCGTACGTTCACTGCTGCGGCTCTGGCCGTACGTGCGGCCGGTGCGAAGACGGCTGGCCACCGCGGCGTTCGTGGCGGTCATCGCCTCCTGTCTGAGCCTGGTCATCCCGCTCGTACTGAAGTGGATCGTCGACGGCCCGGTGGCCGGCCGGGACACCCGCGGGGTCCTCCTCGGCGCGCTGATGCTGCTCGGGCTCGGGGTCGCCGAGGCGCTGCTCTTCGGTCTCCGGCGGTGGCTGGTCGCCCGGCCGCTGTCCTGGGTCGAGGCGTCGATGCGGGCCGACCTCTACCGGCATCTGCAACGCCTCCCGGTGGCCTTCCACGACCGGTGGCCGTCCGGCCAGCTGCTGTCGCGCGGCACGACCGATCTGATGATGGTGCGGATGTTCCTCGCCTTCCCGCTGACGTTCCTCCTGGTCAACGGGGTGACGATCGTGGTCGGTTTCGTCATTCTGCTGGTGCAGCAGTGGACGCTCGGGCTGGTGCTGCTGGCTCCGGCGATCCCGCTGGTCATCATCTGCAAGATCTTCGAGACGAGGTACTCCAAGGTCGCCAGGCTCTCCCAGGACCAGGTGGGAGACATCACCACGGTCGTCGAGGAGAGCGTGCTCGGCATCCGGATCATCAAGGGCTTCGGACGCCACCGCAGCCAGGCCCTGGCCTTCCGCGAGCTGTCGGGGCGGCTGCGCTCGACGGAACTGGTCAAGGCCCGGCTGCTGGCGGGCATCTGGGCGGTGATCACCACCATTCCCGAGCTGGCGATCGGCGCGGCCCTGGTCCTCGGTACGGTCCAGGTCGCCGACGGGCATCTCTCCGCGGGCACCCTGGTCGCCTTCCTCTCCACGGCGCTCGCCCTGCGCTGGCCGGTGGAGTCGATCGGCTTCCTGCTGGCGATCAGCCAGGACGCTTCGACCGCCACCCAGCGGTACTTCGAGGTGATCGACGTGGCCGAGGAGTCGGACGCGGCGGCGCCGGCGGGGTCGGCGGGGTCGGCGGGGTCGGCGGGGTCGGCGGGGTCGGCGGGGTCGGCGGCCGTGCCTGCCCTGGTCGGTGCAACTGCCTTTGCGGGCATGGTAGATGGCGGAACGACAGATGGAGGAACGGCGGGTGCCGGTACGGCGGCCGGCAGCCCCGCCCGTGCCGGTACGCCCGACGCAGACACAGCCGGGACCGCCCCCGTCCCCGCCCCCGCCCCCTCCCCCACGGGCGGCCTCCGCTTCGAGGGCGTCGAGTTCCGGTACCCCGACGCCGCCCCCGGCACCCCGCCCGTCCTCGGCGGCATCGATCTGCACATCAGGTCGGGCGAGACCCTGGCCCTGGTCGGCGCCACCGGTTCGGGCAAGACCACGCTCACCGGGCTGGTACCGCGGCTGCACGAGATCACCGGGGGCCGCATCACCCTCGACGGTCACGACATCACCGCCATGCCCCGTGAGCGGCTGCGCGAGCTGGTGTCGGTCGCCTTCGAGGAGCCCACCCTCTTCTCCGCGAGCGTCGGCGAGAACATCCGGATGGGTGACGCGGGCGCGGACGACGACGCGCTGCGGCGCGCCCTGGCGACCGCCCAGGCCGACTTCGTACACCAGCTGCCGCACGGCCCCGACACCCAGGTCGGTGAGCAGGGGCTGAGCCTGTCGGGCGGGCAGCGCCAGCGGCTCGCGCTGGCCAGGGCGGTCGTCGGCCGGCCCCGGTTCCTGGTGCTCGACGATCCGCTGTCCGCGCTCGACGTGCACACCGAGGCGCTGGTCGAGGCCGCCCTGCGCCGGGTGCTCGCGGAGACGACGGCGCTCGTCATCGCGCACCGGCCGTCCACCGTGCTGCTCGCCGACCGGGTCGCGCTCCTGTCGGACGGGCGCATCGCTGCGGTCGGCACCCATCACGAACTCCTGCAGAGCAACGCCGAGTACGCCTGGCTGATGTCCGGCGCCGAAGGGGACGGGACCCGATGACCACCACAGTCGACGGCCGGGAGGCCGTGGAGCCGGACCCGGGGGACGCGCACGCCGCCGGGCCCGCAGCGGGCACCGCGGCCGGACCGGGGCGGGCCGGTGACGACCCGTTCGACAAGGACGCCCTGCCCGCTCCGCCGGGCGCGACCGGCGCCCTGCTGCGCTCGCTCATCGCGCCGCACCGCACGGCGGCGATCGTCTCCGCCGTACTGATGCTGATCCAGCAGGCGGCCGTGCAGGCCGGGCCGCTGCTCGTCGCGTACGCCATCGACACCGGCGTCCCCGCCTTCCGCGACCACGACCACGGCCCGCTGATCGCCGTGGGCGTCGGCTACCTCGCGAGCGCGCTGCTCTCCGGGGGCCTGCAGTACGCGTTCGTCCAGGTCTCGGCCCGCCTGAACCAGGGCGCCCTGCTGGACCTGCGGGGCCGGATCTTCCGCCATGCGCAGGCGCTGAGTGTGGACTTCCACGAGCGCTACACATCGGGCCGGCTGATCTCCCGCTCCACCAGCGATGTGGAGTCGCTGCGCGAACTGCTCAGCGACGGCCTCCAGGAGCTGATCGGGGTCGTGCTCTCCGCCGTCTACATCTGCGCGATGCTGCTCTGGCTGGACCCCGGGCTCGGCTCGGTCGCGGTGCTGTCGTTCGTACCGCTGTATCTGCTGATCCGGCGCTACCGGCGCCGTGTCACCGTGGTGTTCAGCTGGCGCTCCACGGCGATCGCCGCGGTCATCGTGAAGTTCGCCGAGACGATGAACGGGATCAGGCCGGTGCGTGCCTTCCGCCGGGAGCGGGCCAACGACGCGGAGTTCGAGCGGCTCAACCACCACCACGAGCGGGCCAACGGCGACTCCATGCTGGAGATGGCCCGCTATGTGACCGGCTCCCGCCTGGTCGCCAACACGGCGGTCGCGGGCATCGTCCTGTGGGGCGCCTACCGGGTGACCCAGGGCGGGCTCGAACTCGGTGTGCTGGCCGCCTCGGTGCTGTATCTGCGGCGGCTGTACGACCCGATCGACCGGCTGGGCATGTTCCTCAACTCGTACCAGTCGGCGGCCGCTTCGCTGGAGAAGATCGCCGGCCTGCTGGCCCAGGAGCCGACGGTCCCGGCTCCGGTCTCCCCGCGTACGCTGCCCGCCCTCGCATCGGAACACCCGGGCCGCGAGGTCGTGTTCGACGGTGTCCGCTTCGCCTACCGCACCGGCGGTGAGGTGCTGCCGCGCTTCGACCTCACCATCCCGGCGGGCCAGACCGTCGCGGTCGTCGGCTCGACCGGCGCGGGCAAGTCGACCCTCGCCAAGCTCCTGGCCCGGTTCTACGACCCGACCGAAGGCCAGGTCCGGATCGACGGGGTCGGCCTGGACGACCTGGACGTGCCCGAGCTGCGGCGCGGGGTCGTCATGGTGACGCAGGAGGCGTTCCTCTTCTCCGGCACCATCGCCGAGAACATCGCCATCGGCCGTCCGGAGGCCACCCCCGCCGACATCGAGCGCGCGGCGAAGGCGATCGGCGCACACGACTTCATCAGCGCGCTGCCCGAGGGGTACGACACGGACGTACGCAAGCGCGGCGGCCGGATCTCCGCGGGCCAGCGGCAGCTGGTGGCGTTCGCCCGCGCCCTGCTCGCCGACCCCGCGGTACTGATCCTGGACGAGGCGACCAGCTCACTGGACATTCCCGGCGAGCGGGCGGTGCAGCACGCCATGGACACGGTGCTGCACGGCCGCACCGCTGTGGTGATCGCCCACCGGCTCTCCACGGTGGAGATCGCCGACCGGGTACTGGTGATGGAGGGCGGCCGGATCGTCGAGGACGGCACACCGGACGCGCTGATCGGCGGAAGCGGCCAGTTCGCGGGCCTGCACCGGCCTGGCGGGAGAGCGTGGTGGGGTGACCGGGGGCTGTAGGTTCCACGGCAAAACGGACAGTGCCTGCACAGAATGGACAATGAGTGGGCAATTCCAGGGTTCTGCGGGCAATGGCTCCGGACAGTAACTATGGTCTTCGGCACGGCAGTTCAAAGTCCAACCCGCGCGCCCAGAGCGCGCACAGAGCCTGCGGTACGGGTCCGGTACGACGAGTCGTCCGTGCGGGCGATCCCCTTCAGGCAGCGTCGACCGATTTTACCTGGTCAGTGCCATGGCGAACGTTTCGATCCGTGAACGGGCAGACCCACCATTCGGGCCGGTACGCATCGGCGACAGGAGCGCGCCGTCGAACCGGCCGGGTCTCGAAAGGGTGCGCGGGCCCGTCCTGGCTCATTGGGCGGAGTGTTTGACCCCGCCGGCCGAGAACAGCCCCGTCATGTCTGCCAAGCCAGAACCAGCTCGCCGACACCGAGAAGGCCGACCAGGCCGCCGGCTCAGAGCCGCACGGTGACCTAGTCATCCAGCGCACTGGACCCCTGCCCGAGTTCCAAGATCAATCTCGCCGTTGCCCCCTGTACCGTTCTGCACCGGCGCCGGACAACCCCTCGCAGTCGTTCGCATGGGCAGTGAGGCGGCAGGCGTAACCCTCCGCGCTCCCCCACGTTGTTAGTCACGGTGCTGGCACGGCGCCTGTCCGAAGGAGGAGAGTCATGGCGAGGTCTCTGTCCCGGCTGCTCGCTTTCGGCGCCACCGCACAGATGCCTGCGGCGGGCGTAGTAACGCTTCCTGAGGCTTCGGGGTCGTCCACGATCACCCCTCGAGCGAGCCGACGCTGTGCGCCGAGGCAGAACGGCCCTCGTCGATTGCCCCTGGCTGCAGGGCTGTCGTCCTGCGGCCCCGCGATTCCGGGGAGGCCGCGCAGCGCTTCCCCTTCACGCCCAAGAGCGAGGAGGGCGCGGAAGGGGAACGTTGGGGGTACCTGCGCAACTCCGCCGAGAGCGGCGACCGGTGCCTGGGCCTGGGCCTGGTGGAAGGGGCCGACGGCTACGCGCGGGTGGAACTCGGGCCGTGCGTGGATGCCCTTCTCCCGTCCTTCGGACTCCGGTTCGTCCCGGCTGAGAACAAATCCCGTCTCCAGTGGGTGAACCATGGAAGGCGGCTCGGGATGCCTGCGAGCGTACGGCGAGAGCAACGCCCTCTGCAGCGCAAGATGCGGTCACGCGCCGTCGCTGGATTTCACGCCGGCGCCCGTGCACTGACATCGCGCCCATGACCGACAACAACGCCCCGCCTTCCCGCGGTGCGGACGCGCCGTGGGCGGCTCGCAACGCGCGCGTCGTGGTCTTGTGCTGGGTGCTGGTATCGATGGTGTGCGCGGTCGCTGCTGGCGGGGTCTTCGACCGGCTTGTCGGCGGTGGGTTCACCCCCGCCGACGCGCCGTCGGCCACCGCCAACGCCGAGGTCCAGCGCCTGTTCCACGACCGGAGCCCGGACGCCGTGCTGTTGTTCCGCCGCATCGGGGCCGCACCCCACACCGGTGTTCCCGATCTCGCCCCCGCTGTGCAGCGGACCGTGACCGACCCGCGCTTCACGTCGCTGGCGTCCGTCCCCGCCGAAGCGGGCGGCGCCGTGGCCTCGGGGGACAGCGGCCCCGCCGTCGCCGTGCCGGTCTTCCTCCGGGGCGACACCACGGCGGCCAAGCGCGCGAGCCTCGCCGAACTGCGCCGGACGATTCGGCCCCCGACCGGGTCCGAGGTCCTGTTCGGAGGGTCCGCGGCCTTCGCGGAGGAGACCGCCACCAGGACCCAGCACGACCTCGTCCACGCCGAACTGATTGCCGCGCCGGTGCTCCTGTTGCTCCTGCTGCTCGTGTTCCGGAGCCTGTGGGCGGCGTCGCTGCCACTGGTCTGCGGGGCGGTGGCAGCTATCGGGGCGCTCGCCGCGCTCCGGCTGGCGTCCGAGTTCACCGACGTGTCCGTGTTCGCGGTCAACCTGGTCAGCATGCTGGGCCTGGGGCTGGCAGTCGACTACGGCCTGCTGATCATCACCCGCTACCGCCAGGAGCGGACGGGACTGCCGGACGCCGCGGCGCTGGCCACCGCGGTCCGCACCGCCGGTCGCACCGTCGCGACGTCCGCCTTCCTGGTTGCCGCCGGCCTCGCCAGCCTGGCCCTGTTCCCGCTGACGTTCACCCGCTCCCTCGCCATGGGCGGGATCGCTGTCGTCGCCGTGGACGCCGCGGTCGCGCTGACACTGCTCCCGGCGCTGCTCGCCGTGCTCGGCCACAGGATCGCCGCCGCTGCGCCGTCCCGGCCCGCGCGGTGTCGGCCACACGCGAGGCAACGCCGCGCGAGGCCCCGCGGACGGTGGAAGGACGCGGGCGACGGCCTGGTCTGGCTGCGGATCGCCCACGCCGTGACCCGTCGGTCGGCCATGTGGCTTGCCGCCTCCGGCGCGGTGCTGCTCGCATTGGCGGTGCCCGCCCTGCAGTTGCGTGTGGCGGGGATCAGCGAGACCACACTGCCGGCCTCCTCGCAGACCCGTCAGGTCACCCGCTACCTGGAGGAGTCGCTGCCGGCCTCGGGGGGCGCGACCATCGAGGCGGTGGTCGACCTCGGCCAGGACACGGACTCGCCTGCCGGTCGCCGGGAACTCGCCGCTTGGATTGCGCGAGCCGCGGCGCCGCCTGTCTCCGTGCTCCGCCCGAAGGTGGCGGCGACCCGAGGGAACGCTGCTCTGGTGACGGTCTTGAGCGCGGGCGGCCCGGCCGACTATCGCGCCACCGTCCGGCGCCTGCGCGCGCTGGCGCCGCCGGCGGGCGGTGGCGTCCTGGTCGGCGGCCCTGCCGCCGCCGACCTCGACCAGGTCGACGCGCTGCGCTCACGCCTGCCACTGGTGGTCGCCTTCGTCGCAACGGTCACCTTCGTCGTGCTGCTCGTCGCCTTCCGCTCGCTCCTCGTGCCGCTCAAGGCGGTGGCGACGAGCGCGCTGTCCACGGCAGCGGGGCTGGGCATGATGGTCCTCGTCTTCCAGGACGGGCACCTCTCTCATGTCCTGGACTTCGCCCCGCTCGGCTACGTCGAGACCACGCAGCCAGCCGTCGTCCTCATGGTCTTGTTCGCGCTCTCCCTCGACTACGAGGTCTTCCTCCTAGCCCGCGTCCGCGAGGAGTACCGGCGTACCGGGGACAACACGGAGGCCGTGGCCACCGGACTGCGCCGCACCGGCCCGGTGATCACGGGGGCTGCCGCCCTGTTCCTGGTCGTCATCGCGGCGTTCGCCACGAGCCGTGTCATCGCCCTCAAGGAGGTCGGTGTAGGACTGTTCGCGGGGATCCTGCTGGACGCGACGCTGGTGCGCGTCGTCCTCGTCCCGGCCGCCATGACGCTCGTCGGCCGTGCCAACTGGTGGCCGACCGGCCGGCCGGGCCGACCGGATCCGACGGCGCCTGCCTCGGACACGGACCGCGTGGGGGTGCCTCGTTGAGATGATCCGAGGGTTTCCCACCAGGCCGGCGCCCGACGGTTTCCGATGCCGGTGGGATGCCCGTCGAGGGGCCTGGATCCGCGGGCTGGACTACTCCGGCGGTTCCAGCCTTCCGAGCCCGAAACCGCCGCCCCCGTCCGGAGGACATCCGTGCCCCTGATCGTCGAGACGTTCGATCCCCGCCGCGATGAGCGGCCACCATGGTGGGAGGCGTTCCGCCACTCCGCAGGCCTGCACGTGCCCTGGGACTGGGACCTGCTCCGGCTGGCGCCCCCGTCCGCCGTCGCCGTGGCGTTCGACGGCGAGGATGTCGTTGCCGCGGCGGTGGCCCGCCGCAATCGTGGCGTGGCCGACGTACGGCCCCTGGGCGGCACCGCACAGCCGAGCTGGTGGACGGCGGACCCGGTCCCGTCCCCCGCAGTGCCGCGGTCTCTCGCGCGGGGGCTGCGCGCGCAGCTCGGGTTCCCGGTCCTCGGCACTCTGTGGCGGGAACTCGACCGGGACCGGGCCGTCGCTCTGGGCGGCGTCCGCTTCAAGTGCCGGATCAACCCGGTCGCGCTGCTGCCCATCGAGTGGAGTGACGAGGAAGGGTGGCTGAGGACGCTGTCGTCCAAGCGTCGCAGGACCTTGCGGGCAACGGCGAGGGCTGTCGCGCGCGACGAGGGCCTGCGCCTGGCTGACGGGCCCGTCGGCGACCTCGACGCCGACGCCCTGATCCGGCTGATCCGGTTGAACGAGGTCAAGTACAACGGGCCCCGCCATCAAAGCCGCATGTCCGACGCTTGGCTGCGCGGCCTGTTCCGGCGCCGGGATGTCCGCGCTCTCTCGTACCACGAAGCGGACGGGAGGATGCTGGCCGCGTTCACCCTCATCGACCACCCCACCTGGCCGGTGGTCCACCGGTGGGGAATCGTCCCCGCAGAGGAGGGGGCCCGCAAAGACCTGTATTTCCACGCGTACCTGCGGACCGTGGCCTGGGCCACATCCGCTGGCAAGCAGGGTCTCCTCCTGGGCAAGGGGCTCCCCGACATCAAACGCCGGCTCGGCTGCCGGATCGAGGACCGCTACGCGGTCCTGGTCGCCGACGGGCTGTGAGACCGTCCCGCGCGAGGGGCCGGCGCCGAGGGGACCATGGTGCCTCGACAACCGAAGAAGCCACCACACATCATCACTGTCAGTCCAGGCCGAGGCGCAGGAGAGCCGCAGTGACGACCGCTTCGGTGTGGCGTCGTTCGGCGCACGTGAGGACACGGACGTCACGGTCGTCCCAGTCCATCTCCAGACAGCGGTCGGTGACCAGGTCCAGCATGACCTTCCGCGGGCCGATGACGGCCCCGTAGCAGGCGGTGGTCGAACGCGCCGAGTGGCCCGCCCACAGGACGAGTTCGCTCGGGCGGTCCAGGTGAAACACCGACTCGCCGTGGCACGGCGCCGGATCCAGGCCGAGCAGGTCCAACACGGTGGGCATGACGTCCAGGTGCGAGGAGTGGGTCACTTCTCCGGACGGCAGGTCCGGATGGGACAGGGCGAACGGCACGATGGTCTGCTCGGCGGTCACGGCGCTGCCGTGGGTGAGGTATCCGAGTGTCCCGAACGCCTGCCCGTGGTCGCTGGTCACCACGACCAGTGGGTCATGCAGGAGACCCGAACTCGTGAGCGCGGCATGCAGGCGCGCCAGGTGCTCGTCCGACTCCTCGACGGCGTCGAGGAACCGGGCGCGGTCACCATGCCGGTCGGGCCGGTCGGGCAGGGGCCTGTGAACGCGGTAGGGGACATGAGTGTCGCTGGTGTGGACGTGCAGGAACCGTGGCGCGCGACCGGCGCCGTGGTCGTCCCAGAACCGCCCCAGGAGCTCCATACCCAAAGTCGACAAGTCGCGGTCGCAGGTCTGAGGACCGAGGTCCCGGCGGTCGATGATCCTGTCGTAGCCCGCCTCCTCCAGGACCGCGCCCAGCCCGAAGTACCGGGTGTCGTAGGACGTCAGATATGCGGTGCGGAAGCCGGCCGCCGCCAGGTGGGCGATGTGCGAGGCGCCGGCGGGCCTGTACCGTCCGTGCGCCAGAAGCAGATGGGCGTTGGTGGTGCGTGGTGACAGGGAGAAGTGACACCGCGACACGACTGCGTCGGCGAAGACGCCCTCGAGGAACGGCGTCCGCGCGCCCCGGGAATCGAACACGGCGAGATGGTCCCGCCCCACGGACTCCAGGGTGATCAAGAGGACGTCCCGGCCGCGCAACGCGCCGAACCGAAGCGACCGGCGGGCCGGACGCTCGGTCAGAGCGTGCAGCCGTTGCTCGCCCGGTTCCAACGGCTGGTGTGTGGTCGTAGCCGGCCGGACCCGCGCCAAGAGGAAGTCGCCCATCAGGGACGAACGCAGCGACCACCGCCGCTGCAGTGGGCGGCTCGCCGCCAAGCCGCCGGCAAGGAGGAGTTGAGCTCCGCCCAGTGCGACGCCTGCCGACGGCCGCGGCCCGCCCACAGCCAGGCAGACCAGCGCCACTGACGGCCCGGCCCAGACGCACAGGACTTCCCGCACCGGTCCCACCGCAATGCCGGTGGCCAAGGCCAGCACGACCGTGGCCTCCGTCGCCCTCGCGGCCTGCGGGCCCAGGAGCGGCGAGGCGAGCCACGCGACGAGAACCCCCGGAAGGAGAAGGAAAGCGCGGTTCTCCAGGAAGAAGACCCGCAGCCGCCCCATGCCTGTCGACTCGCGGGCCGTTCCCGACAGCATCACCTCTGCGGCCACACGCGGACCGAACTCCATGGTGAACGCCCGCCACAGCACGGTGTCGACCAGGACCAGGACGTACGTGACCAGAAGCGCGAGCGAGACCGCCGCCAGAGCGACAGGACCACCCGCCCGGTCTGCGACCAAAGGCAGCGGCCCGAGGACCGCCGCCCACAACGCGTCTGTCAACGAAGGCCGCGCGGCGGCGTGGCCGCGGAGCTTGACCCCCCGGACCACGGTCGTGAACGTCATGGCGACAGCGCTCTCACGCACCAGATCGGTCAGACCCAACGAATCCGGCTCCCCCGTGAACTTGCCCCAGCCCGTCCCAGCCACGTCCAACCGGTGAAAGCGGCGCAGCGGAGGCGCCTGTGACGGCGCGGAGGCGAGAGATCGCGCCCCCACGTCCGCTACAACGTTTCCTCAGCCAGTCGGTTACGCACACGGGCGAGCAATAGTCCCCGGGTTACGGCGGGGCCCGCCGAGCGCAAGGCCCACCGCATCTACGCCACCCGTATCACGGCCGTTGACAGGCCGCGAGCTCGTTGGGGGCCGACGCAGCTCTGCGCCCGCCCGATTGTCTACCGGAGAGACCTCGCCCTGGCCCCTTCACGCGACTTGGGCCAATCGCCAGGCTGCGCTCATATGATTGCGACGCGCCAGCACTGTCCCTACGCACCGTTGCCCCGGCGGCAGTCGGAGCGCGCCGAATGCCCACGCAACACCGACAGAATCAGTGCCCATCGGGCGTGGAATCGCGCGTTCCCACAGAACCCCGTGCTCATCGAAACACGGGCCCTGCAGGGGGCGGCGGCTCCGCGTGATTCCCCTTTCGGCGGCATGCAGTGGCCGAAGGCGTCAGACGGTGGCCACCAGCAGATCCTCGCCGCTCGACGGGCGGAGGCCGTCGGCCCGACCGGCGAAGTACCGCTCTGCGAGGGCGGTTCCCGGCACATGGCGCACGTTCTCGAAGCCGGCGTCACGGGCCAGTGCCAGCATCTCGTGCGGGGTGTAGAAGCTGATGAACGGCGTTCCGGCCGCCTGCGCCTGTGGCTTGGTCGCCTCGAGTGCGGGGCGGTCGGCGTCATCGATGAGTTCGGTCGGCAGCATGAACGTCATGGCGAGCGTCGAGCCGGGGGCCAGTCCGGCGAGCCGGCGCAGGGTCTCCGCGGTGGCGTCCTTGGTGAGGTACATGGTGACGCCGGTGCAGACGACGACCGCCGGGCGGCGGGGATCGAATCCGGCGTCGGACAACTGCTGCCACCAGTCGCCGCCCGCCTCGAAGTCGACCGGTACCAGTCGCAGCCAGTCGGGGATCCCGTAGCCGAGGTCGATCAGGCGCCGTCGCTTCCATGCCTGGGTGCCGGGCTGGTCGATCTCGAACACCCGCAGGCGGGAGGCGACTTCGGGCCTGCGCTGGGCGAAGGTGTCGAGCCCGGCCCCCAGGACGACGTACTGCGTGACGCCGTGACCGGCCTGCTCGACGACCAGGTCCTCGATGAAACGGGCACGGGCCACGATGGCCGCCCGGAACCCGCTGGTGGCGTGCGGGTCCATGTCCGGGCGCCGCCGCCACTCCGCGCCGGGGTCCACCAGCCGCAGTCCGACCTCGTCCTCGACCACGTGCGGCGGCGGGTCGACCTGTACGTGCATCGCCCGCCAGAGAGCCGTACGCACCGCTGTGCTGTCCGGCGCCCCGGTCTGTTCGTCAGCCATGGTGCTCCTCCTTCGTCTCGGTCAGTCCCTGGCCGGAGCCTGGAGGCTCCAGAGCCGGCCGTCGGGGTCGCGGACGGTCATTTCCTCGGTCCCGTGATGGGTGCCACCGAACGGCGTGACCACCTCGACGGCGGGATCGGGACGGAAGGCGGCGGCGTCCGGGACCTTCAGTACGATCCGGGTCTCGGGCTCCTGGTCCTCGGGGACCTCGGCGATGAAGACGTAGGGGCCGTCACCATTACGGAGCTGACCGGAGCTGTGATCGGTCGCGAACTCCAGCTCGTAGCCCAGCGCCTGGAAGAACTTCGCCGCCTTGCCCCAGTTGTGGGTCGTCAGGAAGACGGCCTCGATGCCTTCGGTCGCCATATCAGGTCTCCTTCTCGGACGATTGCTGTCGCTGCGCTTGGGTGCCGTCGAGGTAGGCGCGCAGGGCGTCCGCGACCAGCGCCGAGAGGGACGAGCCCGACTCTATGGCGTGATATTTGACCTGCTTGATCAGCTCGACCGGCAAGTACACGTTGAACTGCTTGACCTCTTCGCCACTCACCACACGATGCTAGCATCCTAGTGTGCTAGCAAGCTAGCGCCGTGTCGGGCGACGTTCGTCCTGTCGGCCGCGGCGCGTAGGCGCCGGTCGTCGGCATGGCGGTTTCGCCGGACGGTGCAGCGGCGGACCCCGCTACCGGCCGGGTGCGGCATCAGAGGCCGGGGGCCGAACTCGTCCAGCCCCGTCCTGGGCCCGGCGAGCAGCGGCCCCGGCCCGGTCCGCACGGGCGAATCGTTGGCGCCGAGGCACGCGACGACGGTCCGGGCCACAACCAAGAGCCAACCCGGGAAGACGGATCGCCCCGGCCCGCTCAGGCGCCCACCGTCCCGTCGACGCCCTCACGCAGGAAGTCCGCGTGCCCGTTGCGCCGGCCGTACTCCAGGAGCACATGCACCCTCACCATCCGCAGCGAGACCTCTTCCTCCCAGCGCGGCTGATACCCGGTCAGGTCGAGCGACCCAGCGGCCCGCTCGATACGGCGTGAGTGCTCCACCTCTGCCTCCCAGGCGGCGAACGCCTCCGCCCGGGTCGAGGTGCTCGCGTCGTACGCCACCTGGAAATCGGTCCTGTCGGACCACACCAGAGGCACATCGTGGTCCTCGAACACCCGGCGGAACCAGGCGCGTTCCACCTCCGCCAGGTGTCGCACCAAGCCGAGCAGCGACAGGGCCGACGGCGGCATCGACTGCTGCCGCAGGTCCTCGTCGGTGAGTCCTTCGCATTTCATCGCCAGGGTGGTCCGCTGGTAGTCGAGGAAAGCCCGCAGCGTGTCGCGTTCGCTGCCACAACTGGGCGGTCCCGCACGATGGTCGGTGGTCACCGCTGGGCTCCTCATCCGTGCGTGTACTGCCTTGTCCGGCCAGTCTGGCAGCCGGCGCGGCTCACCCCCGGCCGTCGCCGGTCTCCACCGGCCGGTCCGACGGCAGGCCCCACTCGCTCCAGGACCCGTCGTACACGGACAGATCGCGGTATCCGGCGAGTTCGGCCCCCAGGGCCAGCACACAAGCGGTGACGCCCGATCCGCAGCTGAACACCAGCCGTTCACGTCCGCCCGCGGCCCGGGAGAAAGCCGTACGCAGTTCGGCCGCCGGGGACATCCGGCCGCTCTGCTGGATCTCCGTGAAGGGCAGGTTCGCCGCTCCCGGCATATGGCCGCCGCGCAGCCCCGGGCGCGGTTCGGCGGCCTCGCCGGAGAACCGGGCGCGAGCGCGGGCGTCCAGGACGGCCACCTCTGGGCCGGCGAGCGCCGCGGTGACCTCCGCGCTGCCGACGACCAGGCCGGTACGGGGACGGGCGGTGAAGTCGCCGGGAGGGGCGGTGAACTCGCCCGGCCGGGCTGCCGGTCCGGGCCCTTCCCTCTCGACCGGCAGCCCCGCCGCCGTCCAGGCGGGCAGCCCGCCGTCGAGCACGGCGGCCCGCTCGAAGCCCATCGCCCGGAGCATCCACCAGGCCCTGGCGCTGGAGTGGATGCCCACCGCGTCGTAGACCACGACCGTGTCGGTGTCGTTCACACCCAGCGCCCGCAGCTCGTCGGTGAAACGGCCTGCGCCCGGCATCGTGTGCGGCAGCGGGCTCGTGCGGTCGGAGAGCGCCCCGTCGATGTCGAAGCACCGGGCGCCCGGGATTCCCGTCCAGTCCTCCCGTACGCGGGACGTACCGGGTGCGATACCCCGGTGCGCGCCGACCGACGCGTCGAGGACGACAAGGCCCGGCCCGCCGAGACGGGCCGCGAGCCAGTCGACGCCGACCAGCGGCCCCGGCACCCCGCAGGCCGGCGGCAGAGCCTGTTCCGACGACGCGTTCACCGTACTCATCCCGTACCCCCCGTACCACCGTGGATCCGGCAGGATCCGTACGTCCGTACGCCCCGCTCGGCGGCCTGGTTGCCGGACCGATCGCCGGCCCGGTCGCCGGCCGCCGTCTATGCCCGCGCAGCTGCCGGGAGCTGCCCCGCGGCGCTGCCGTCCGCCTCCCCCGCCGCGCGTGCGCCCCGCAGCAGGACGACCGAGAGTACCGCCGCTCCCGCCATCGCCACCGCCGCACCGACCGCCGCGAAGTCCAGGCCGTGCACGAACGCGCGGTGCGCCGAGGTGAGCAGGGCGCCGTGGGCCACCGCGGTCGCGCCGCCCAGTGTCTCGCGGGCGGCGCCGGGTGCGCCCGCCATGTCGCTGCGGTACACGGCGGCCCCGATGGATCCCAGGATGGCCATGCCCAGGGCCCCGCCCAGTTCCTGCCCGGATTCCAGGACGGCGGCCGCCGACCCCGCGCGCTCGGGCGGGGCCGCGCCGAGAGCGAGTTCGTTGGCGAGCGTCATCGCGGCGACCAGGCCGCCCGCGTACACCGCCGAGCCCGCGAGCGTGAACCACAGCGGCGAGTCACCGTGCACCCGGCTCAGCCAGAGGAACCCGCACGCCGAGACCGTGAAGCCCGCGCCCATCACGTACGCCCGGTCGAAGCGTTTGGCGAGCACGGCCCCGGCCGGTGCGAGCACCGCCACACCCGCCATCGGCACCAGCGACCAGAGCGCCGCCGTGAGCGGGCTCAGGCCCAGCACACTCTGCAGGTACTGGGTGAGGAAGACCGCGAACCCGACCGTCGCGAACATGGCCAGCAGGTTGGCGAGCAGCGAGCCGCAGAAGGCGGGGCGGCGCAGCAGTGCGAGGTCCACCATCGGGTGTTCCAGGCGCTGTTGACGCAGTACGAAGACGACACCGACGACCAGGCCCGCGATGACGCTGAGCGCGGAAAGCGGGGTGTATCCGTGCGCCGCCAGCTCCTTGACGCCCCGGATGACGGGCAGCAGCGTGGCGAGCGAGAGCACCGCGCTCAGCAGGTCGAACCGGCCGCGGGCCGGTGTTCTGAACTCCGGGAGCAGCAGCGGGCCGAGGACCAGCAGCAGCGCCATGGCCGGCAGGTTGACCAGGAAGACCGAGCCCCACCAGAAGTGGGCGAGCAGCAGTCCGCTGACCACAGGGCCGAGCGAGATACCGGTGGTCATCACCGCCGTCCACAGGGCGACCGCCTTGCCCCGCTGCCGCTCGTCGCGGAAGAGGTGGCGGATCAGCGCGAGGGTCGACGGCATCAGCGCGGCTCCGCCCACACCGAGCAACGCCCTTACGGCGATGAGCTGTCCGGCGCTGTGGGCGTAGGCGGCGGCGACCGATGCCGTGCCGAAGAGCACCGCGCCCGCGAGCACCAGCCGGCGGCGTCCGACGCGGTCGCCGAGCGCGCCCATCGTGATCAGCAGCCCGGCGAGTACGAAGCCGTACATGTCGAGCATCCACAGCTGCTGGGTGGCGCTCGGTTCCAGGTCCCGGCTGATGTACGGGATGGCGAAGTAGAGGATGGAGACGTCCATGGAGACGAGGAGCAGCGGGAGCATCAGCACGGCGAGTGCGATCCACTCCCGGCGGCCCGCTGTTGGTCCTGCCGTGGGGGCTGGTTCGGGTACGGGGTCGGGTACTGGAGTGTGCGCTGCAGGGGTCATGCCGGGAGCGAAACAGCGCCCGGTGTACGCCGCAAACAGCTTGCTGGTGCACCCTGGTGCGGTCCTTCGCTGAACAGGGTTTTCGCCGCCAACCGCACTAGTACAGTGGCGGGATGAGCAGCCAGCCGCCCTATCTGCGCGCCGCCGCCGGGATCCGCCGCAGGATCGAGTCGGGCGAGCTGGCGCCCGGCGACCGCGTGCCCTCGACCCGGCAGATCGTCCGGGAGTGCGGGGTGGCGATGGCGACCGCCACCAAGGCGCTGGCGGCGCTGCGGCAGGAGGGGCTGGTACGGGCGGTGCCCGGCATCGGCACGGTCGTCGCCGCGCCCCCGGGCGGGGGTCCCGGCACGCCCGCCGCGCAGGGCAACGCCCCTGCGGGTTCCGCCGCGCAGGGGCCGGCCCGTGCCCGAATCGTCCGTACAGCCGTCGCGTTCGCCGACGCCGAGGGCCTGGCCGAGCTGTCGATGCGGCGGATGGCCACCGAACTCGGGCTGTCCACCATGGCGCTGTACCGCTACGTCCAGGGCAAGGCCGAGCTCGTACAGCTGATGGCGGACGCCGTGTACGGGGAGCGGCCGCTGCCCGCGGTCCAGCCGGCCCACTGGCGTGCCAGGTTCGAGCTCGGCACCCGGTGGCTGTGGGAGGCGCACCGGCGGCACTCGTGGATGGCGCGGGCGATGGCCTCCTTCACCCGCCCCACCCCGGCGCCGAACGCGATGGCGTACACGGAGTGGATGCTGCGGGCCGGTGCGGACACCGGACTGTCGAAGAACCAGGTGATGCATCTGCATCTCACACTGTTCGGCCATGTCCAGGGGCTGGCGACGGCCACCGACCTCGAAGGGCAGGCGGTCCAGGACACCGGGCTCTCCAGCGACGAGTGGATGGCCAGGAACGAGACACAGTTCTCGGCCCTCGGGGCGACCGGCGCCTACCCGCATCTCAATTCGCTCGCCGGACACGAGAGCTTCGCGTTGGACCTCGGGCAGGTCTTCGAGTTCGGGCTGTCCCGGATCCTGGACGGCGTCGCGGTACTCCTCAGCAAACATTCCGTATAGCGAACATGACCCTGCGGACAACGGACGATTTCCGGCCAACCTTTTGACGCGGTCCTGACACAGGGTCCTCACAGATGTCACTCTCTCCCCGTTCTGCGCACTGCTTGCTCGTCAGGGCGGCTCACCAGGTCGCTCTGTCCACCCTTGCAGAAGGAGTCCGCGTGAGACCCACGCACCGTCGTGCCACCGCCACCGGCGCCCTCGTCGCCGCTGCGGCACTGCTCGCCGTAGGAGTACAGGCCGGCACAGCCTCCGCATCACCCGGGAACACGGCCGCGCCCGCCGCGGCCACCGGCAAGTCCGCCCCCGCCGCCGCCCCGGCAGCCCTCTCGCCCTCCCAGCGGGCCGAGTTGCTGCGCGAGGCGAACTCCACCAAGGCGGACACCGCCAGGAGTCTCGGTCTCGGAGCGCAGGAGAAACTCCTGGTCCACGACGTCACCCAGGACCGGGACGGCACGACGCACACCCGGTACGAGCGCACCTACGCCGGACTCCCCGTCCTCGGCGGCGACCTGGTCGTCGACTCGTCGAAGTCAGGGGCGACCGAGGGCGTCACCAAGGCGTCCCGCGCAGAACTGAAGAACGTGAACACCAGCGCGGCCGTGGCACCGGCCGCAGCCGAGAAGTCGGCGCTGAAGGTGGCGGCCGGCCGTGGGTCCGCGAGGACCGCGGCCGACGGGGCGCCCCGCAAGGTGGTCTGGCTGGCCCAGGGCACCCCGGTGCTCGCCTACGAGACGGTCGTCGGGGGCTTCCAGGACGACGGCACCCCGAGCGAGCTGCACGTCATCACCGACGCCACCACCGGCAAGAAGCTCTTCGAGCGGCAGGCCATCGAGACCGGCGTGGGCAACACCGAGTACAGCGGCAAGGTCACCCTCGGCACCACCAAGTCGGGGTCGAACTACACCCTGAACGACGGCGGCCGCGGCGGTCATCTGACGTACAACCTGAACCACGGGACGTCCGGCAAGGGCACCCTGTACACCAACACCACGGACACCTGGGGCAACGGCCTGGCCTCCAACTCGGAGACCGCGGCCGCCGACGCCCACTACGGCGCGGCCGAGACCTGGGACTTCTACAAGAACGTCTTCGGCCGGACCGGCATAGCGGGCAACGGCGTCGCCGCCTACTCCCGTGTCCACTACGGCAATTCGTACGTCAACGCCTTCTGGGACGACAGCTGCTTCTGCATGACGTACGGCGACGGCGCCGGCAACGCGGACCCGCTGACCGCCATCGACGTCGCGGGCCACGAGATGTCGCACGGTGTCACCGCGGCCACCGCGGGGCTCAACTACAGCGGTGAGTCCGGCGGGCTGAACGAGGCGACGTCGGACATCTTCGGTACGTCGGTCGAGTTCTACGCCAACAACGCCGCCGACCCCGGTGACTACCTCATCGGCGAGAAGATCGACATCAACGGCGACGGCACCCCGCTGCGCTACATGGACAAGCCCAGCAAGGACGGCGCGTCGAAGGACGCCTGGTCCTCCAGCCTCGGCGGACTCGACGTCCACTACTCGTCGGGCCCGGCCAACCACTTCTTCTACCTGCTCAGCGAGGGCAGCGGCAAGAAGACCATCAACGGCGTCAGCTACGACTCGCCGACGTCCGACGGCCTGCCGGTGACCGGCATCGGCCGGGACAAGGCCCAGCTGATCTGGTACAAGGCGCTCACCGAGAAGTTCACATCGACGACCAACTACGCCGCGGCCCGCACCGGGACGCTCGCGGTCGCGAGTGAGCTGTACGGCGCGAGCAGCGCCGAGTACAAGTCGGTCGCGGACGCCTGGGCCGCCATCAACGTCGGCGCCAGGCCCGGCGGCGGAGACCCGGGCACGGGCACCGTCTTCCGGTCCACCGCCAAGCTCGCCATCCCGGACGGCGGTTCGGCGGTCACCTCGCCGATCGCGGTCACGGGTGTGACGGGCAAGGCACCGGCCACGCTCAAGGTGGACGTCGACATCAGCCACACCTGGCGCGGCGACCTGGTGATCGACCTGGTCGGACCGAGCGGGAAGACGTACCGGCTGAAGAACTCGAGCCCGTCCGACTCGGCGGACAACGTGGTGGCCTCGTACACGGTCAACGCGTCCACCGAGACGGCCAACGGCACCTGGAAGCTGAAGGTCCAGGACGTCGCCCGACAGGACACCGGAACGCTGAACAGCTGGAAACTGACCTTCTGATTTCCCGCCACAAAGCTGCCCGGCCGCACTAATGTTCCACTGAACGGCGCTTCACAGAAGCTTCGTTCGACCGCACGGTTGTTCAACAGGACAGTGCTGCCCGGGGGACCCCAATCTCCCCCGGGCGGCGCCACCACCCGCACGTCACCCGCACTTTTCCAACCCCCCACCTCTGAAAGGGAAAATCGAGTGACCTCTCACATATCGCGTTCGCAGCGCATCGCCGGTTCCATCGCCGTCGCGGCGATGCTGGCCGCCGGCCTCACCTCCCTGTCCTCCGGTGCCGCGGGCGCCGCCCCGACACCGGCCGCGCCGGCCGCGCAGGCGCTCGCCCTCTCCTCGTCCCAGCACGCGGCCCTGCTCCGCACGGCGGCGGCCAACACCGCGAGCACCGCGGGCAAGCTCGGCCTCGGCAGCCAGGAGAAGCTGGTCGTCCGGGACGTCATCAAGGACGCCAACGGCACGACGCACACGCGGTACGAGCGCACCTACGCCGGACTCCCGGTGCTCGGCGGCGATCTGGTCGTCCACACGCCGAAGTCGGGGGCGGCCACCGTCACCAAGGCGACCAAGGCCACCATCAAGGTCGCCGGTACCACCGCCGCCGTGAAGCCGGCCACCGCCCAGCAGAAGGCGCTCAGCGCCGCCAAGTCCGCGGGCGCCGACAAGGCTTCGGCCGACCAGGCCCCGCGCAAGGTCATCTGGGCGGCCACCGGCAAGCCCACCCTGGCCTACGAGACGGTCGTCGGCGGCTTCCAGGACGACGGCACCCCCAGCAAGCTGCACGTCGTCACCGACGCGGCCACCGGCAAGAAGCTCTCGCAGTGGCAGGCGGTCGAGACCGGCACCGGCACCAGCGAGTACAGCGGCAAGGTCACCCTGGGCACCACCAAGTCGGGGTCGAACTTCACCCTGAACGACGCCGACCGCGGCGGCCACCAGACGTACAACCTGGACAACGGGACGTCCGGCAAGGGCACCCTGTTCAGCAACACCACCGACACCTGGGGCGACGGCACCGCCAAGAACCCGGAGACCGCGGCGGTGGACGCGCACTACGGCGCGGCCGAGACCTGGGACTTCTACAAGGACGTCCTCAAGCGCAACGGCATCGCCGGTGACGGCAAGGCGTCCTACAGCCGGGTCCACTACGGCGACTCGTACGTCAACGCCTTCTGGGACGACAGCTGCTTCTGCATGACGTACGGCGACGGCGAGGGCAACGCCGACCCGCTGACCGCCATCGACGTCGCGGGCCACGAGATGTCGCACGGCCTCACCGCGGCCACCGCGAACCTCGACTACACGGGCGAGTCCGGCGGGCTCAACGAGGCGACGTCGGACATGTTCGGCACCTCGGTCGAGTTCTACGCCGACAACGCGTCGGACCCGGGCGACTACCTCATCGGCGAGAAGATCAACATCAACGGCGACGGCACCCCGCTGCGCTACATGGACAAGCCCAGCAAGGACGGCGCCTCGGCCGACTACTGGTCGTCCAGCCTCGGCGACCTCGACGTGCACTACTCGTCGGGCCCGGCCAACCACTTCTTCTACCTGCTCAGCGAGGGCAGCGGCAAGAAGACCATCAACGGCGTCGACTACGACTCCCCGACCTCGGACGGCTCCACCGTCACCGGCATCGGCCGGGACAAGGCCATCCAGATCTGGTACAAGGCGCTGACGACGTACATGACCTCGACGACCGACTACGCGGCGGCCCGCACGGCGACGCTCAAGGCGGCGAGTGACCTGTACGGCGCGGACAGCGCCGAGTACAAGGCGGTCGGCGCAGCCTGGACCGGCATCAACGTCAAGTAACACCCGCACCCCGGCGAAGGCCCCGCCCCCACACCGCAGTTCGGTGTGGGGGCGGGGCCTTCCGCTGTCCCCCGCCGCCGGGTCCCTGCCGGGGCCGCCGGTCACGGCCATAGGCTGACGCCATGACGGAACCACGGGTACGCGTCCTGCTCGCCGACGACGAGCCGCTGATCCGCGCGGGGATCCGGGCGGTCCTCGCCGCCGACCCCGCCATCGAGGTCGTCGCGGAGGCCGCCGACGGACACGAGGCGGTCGAACTGGCCCTGAAGCACCGGCCGGACGTCGCCCTGCTGGACATCCGGATGCCACGTCTCGACGGTCTGCGGGCCGCCCGACAACTGCGGACGGCGGCGCCCGGCACCGCACTCACCATGCTGACCACGTTCTCCGACGACGAGTACATCGCGCGGGCCCTGGACAGCGGTGTCAGCGGCTTCCTGCTGAAGTCGGGCGATCCGCGGGAGCTGATCGCAGGGGTACGGGCCGTGGCCGGGGGCGCCGCTTTCCTCTCCCCCGATGTGGCCCGGCGGGTCCTCACCCATCTCGGCGCCGGACGGCTCTCCCGGGCGGCGGACGCCCGCACCCGGCTCGGCCCGCTCACCGACCGCGAACGCGAGGTGGTGGCCCGCGTCGGGGCGGGCCTCTCCAATGCGGAGATCGGGGCGGAACTGCACGTCGTCGAAGGCACCGTCAAGGCCCATGTCAGCTCCGTCCTCGCCCGGCTGGACCTCAGGAACCGCGTCCAACTGGCCGTCCTGGCCTACGAGGCCGGGCTGGTGACCAGCACCGGCTGACGGACCGTACCCGCCGTCACCGGGGCCCCGGCAGCCCGCGCGGCCCGACGCTCCCCCACACCCGGGCGAGCAGCAGGAAGAGCAGCAGCATGGCTCCGCCGCCGGCAGCCAGGGAGAGCGCGGCGGCGACGGCGGGCGAGCCGGGCGGCGCGGGACAGAGCGCTGCCGCCACCCGGCCGGCCGCACCGGCCACGAGGGCCGCCCCGACCAGCCTTCCGTAGGCGCCCACGACCCTCCTGGCATCCAGCCGCCCCGCCATCCTCCGGCGCAGCAGCCGCGCGGTGAGCAGCAGCCCGACCGCGTAGGCGATCCCGTAGGCGGCGGCCATACCCGTGACCGCCCAGCGCGCGGGCAGCAGCAGATGGCAGCCGGTGGCCAGCGCCACCTGGACCGCGCCGGTCCACAGGGCCATCAGGAACGGGGTGCGGGTGTCCCCGAAGGCGTAGAAGCCGCGGAGCAGCACATACTGCGCCGAGAAGGGGATCAGTCCGGGCCCGAACGCCTGGAGCATCCGCCCCAGCGGCCGAGTGGCGGCGGCGTCGGCCGCGCCGTGCGCGAAGAGCAGTTGCGCCAGCTGCGGTCCGAGCGCGAGGAAGAAGAAGGCGACAGGAACGATGACGACACCGCTGGTCCGCAGGGCGTGGGAGAGGTCGCGGCGCATGTCGTCCTCCCGGTGCTCGGCAACGGCCCGGCTCATCCGGGGCAGCAGGGCGGTGACCAGCGTGACCGTGACGACGGACTGCGGCAGTGACCAGATGGTCTGCGCGTACGTGTAGGCGGTGAAGCCGACTCCGGCCCGGGGCAGCGCCCGGTCGGCGGCGGTCGCGTAACGGGTCACGAACGTGGCCGCCACCAGGTTGGCCAGGACGAACAGCAGCGTCCAGCGGGCCGCTCCGAGGCTTGCCCGCAGCCCGGTGCCGCGCCAGTCGAAGCGCGGCCGGAAGCGGAATCCGGCGGCCCGGACGAACGGCCCCAGGGCGACGGCCTGAACGGCGAGGGCCAGAGTGGTGCCCGCGCCCAGCAGCGTCACCTGTGCCGGGGTGATGCCGTGCACCCCGTCAGCCGCCGTCATGGCCCCGGCGTACCAGCCGAACACGGCGATCAGCAGGAGGTTGTTGAGCACCGGCGTCCACATCATCGCCCCGAACCGGTTCCGGGCGTTGAGCACTTGGCCCAGGATGCCGTACATCCCGTAGAAGAAGATCTGCGGCAGCAGGAAACGGGCGAAGACCACGGTCAGCTCGAACGCGGCGTGATTGCCCGGCGTGTCCCTCTGGTACACGCCGATGATCTGCGGCGCGGCCCAGACCGCGAGCAGGGACCCCGTCCCGAGAACGGCCAGCGTGAGCGTGACGAGCCGCTGCTCGAAGGCGCGGCCGCCGTCCGGCTGTTCCAGCCGGGCGCGGACCAGCTGTGGCACGAGCACCGAGTTCAGCGCCCCGCCGATGATGAGGAAGTACAGGCTCGCGGGGACGGTGTTGGCCTGGTTGTAGGTGGTGGCGAGGAGCCCCGTACCGAGTGCCCCGGCCTGGAGGACCTGTCTGACCAGGCCGGTCGCCCGGGACGCCACGGTACCGGCCGCCATCAGCAGGGCGGGGCGCCGCAGCGCGCGGCGGGCCGGGCCGGGCTTCCTGACGGCGGCATGCCGTCCGCGGGCGGCCCTCCCGCGGGCCCGCGTCACTGCCGCTGGGTCCGTCCCCTCCACGCTGTCTCCCCCTCGCTCCGTGCTGTTCCGCGCTGCGCCGACGGTAGGCAGCGCGGCGGGCCGGGTTCATGGGGCGAAAGGCAGGCACCACCCCCGACTTTCGTCGGGGTCCGGGAAGCGGCCTGCTCCGGCAAGCTGGACGCATGCGGAGAGAGCGGATCACCGACGTGGCACTCTGGGCGCTGGTCGCTGCGCCGGTGCTGATCGCGGCGCTGGTGGGCGGCGGGGGTGCGTGGTGGCGGGCCCCGGCCGGGATCGCCGTCCTCGGGGCGGGCGTCGGGCTGTCGCGCAACCGGCCGCTCGCCGCGCTGCTGCTCACGGTGGCCATGGGTCTGACCGTGGCACCCGGGCTCTGGACCCCGCAGTACGCGGCGGCGCTGGTGGTCTTCGGCTATCTGGCGGGCCGGCGGACGGCGCTCGCCCGGCCCGCGCTGTACGCGTTCGCCGGGACGGCCGCGGCCGGTCTGCTGATCACGCTGGCCGCCCGCCTGGACCTCTGGACCTGGCTCGTGGAGCTGTCCACCCTGGCCTTCGCGGTGATGGTGCCGTGGCTGCTCGGCAGATATGTGCGGCAGTACGTGCAACTCGTCGACACCGGCTGGCTGCTGGCGGGCCGGCTGGAGCGCGAACAGCGCGTCGCCGCCGACCGCGCGCGGCTGCTCGAACGCGGCAGGATCGCGAGCGACATGCACGATTCGCTCGGCCACGATCTGTCGCTGATCGCCCTGCGGGCGGCGGCACTTGAGCTCGACCCCGCGCTGGACGGCCACCAGCAGAGTGCGGCCGGTGAGCTGAGGGCAGCCGCGGGGGACGCCACCGCACGGCTGCACGACATCATCGGGGTCCTGCGGGAGAACGACGGAGCGGCGCCGCCCGCACCGTCGGGCGAGACCGTGGCGGAACAGGTGGAGCGGGCCCGCGGATCGGGAATGGACGTGGAGCTGACCGACGAAGGTACGGCGGGCGCGCTGGCCCCGATGACCCGTCGCGCGGTCCACAGGACCGTTCAGGAGTCGCTCACCAACGCGGCCAGACACGCTCCGGGCGCGCCGGTGACGGTACGGCTCGTACGGTCGGACGGGTCGTTGACCGTCACCGTCACGAGCGGGGCCGCACCGCCCGGCCGTTCATCGGACCGGTCGGCGGATTCCGGCAGGGCGGACGCGGCGGATCCGCCCGGCGGCTCGGCCGGTGGCACGGGGCTGGTCGGCCTGGACGAGCGGATCCGTCTCACGGGCGGGGTCCTGCGTCACGGACCACTGCCCGGCGGCGGTTTCGAAGTGCGCGCCACCCTGCCTCCGACTCCTGGCACGCCCCCGGCGATCAATCCCGAACGCCCCTCATCAGCCGAGGAGTTGGCGCGCGCCAGACAGCAGGTGCGGCGGCGGCTGAAGCAGGCGATCTGGGTCCCGCTGGCCGCCACCGCCGCACTCGGGGTACTGATCGGTGCCGTCGGACTCGCCACCCGCTGACCGGCGGAGCCCGGTTCAGGCCGGATTGTCCGCGTGCGTCAGGGTCTCCCAGGCCACAAACAGGTTGTCCGTGCCGGCCGGGCGCTGCTTCTCGGTCAGGGCCTGGGTGTTCGTCATGGCGATGCCCAGGCGGTTGTGCAGGGCGTTGAAGCCGACCTCCGTGACCGGGCCGAGGCTGTCCTTGAGGGAGCCGCCGCACAGGGTGGACGGGACGGCCGCGCCCATCATGTACTTCGACTGGAGGCCCAGTGCCTGGCGCAGCCGTTCCTGGATCTCCGGGTAGAGGTCCTGGCCCTGGATACGGCTGGTCTCGGCGATGTGGGAGATCGCCGAGAGGCCGTAGCCGGTGTGTGTCAGGTCGCGGCAGGTCTCCTGGGTGAGTCCGTCCATGAAAGTGGACTGGCCCTGCCAGTACTTGACGATCGCGTCGCGTCCGCTGAGGCCGCTGCCCGGTGCGACCTTCGGCAGGGCGCCGTCCGAGCTGAGGTAGATGTACGCGGGCACCCGGCCGCGGAAGGTCGCGACCGCCTTGTCGTAGGAGGTGCGGTCCTCCAGGAAGACCGAGATGCCGATCGCCGCCTCCGTCATGGACAGCTCCCAGTTGCCGTTGGACTGGGAGCCCTTGATGACCTCGGGCAGATAGACGTCGCGCAGCATGGTGGCGAACCGGTCCGCGCCGGGCCAGCCCGTGTAGGTGTACTTGATGATCTCGGCGGCGCGCGGCCAGACGGACCCGGCCCAGCCGGTCTGCAGGGGTGCGTTGCTGTTGGTGTGCTCCTTGATCACGGCCGACCAGGCGTCCATCAGCTCGATGGACTTCTTGGCGTACCGGTCGTCCCTGGTGATGTACCAGGCGAGCGCGTCGGTGTACGCGGCGATGGCGTCCTCGCGCTCGTCCGTACAACCGTTGTTGGGTTTCGAGTACGAGCCGCACTCGACGTCGGCGCGCGGGGCGGGAGTCCGGGAGAGCGAGGCGTACTTGCTCGCCATCATCTGGGCGTCGGCGCTCTTCCAGGGCTCGGCGCCCGCCTGGACCTTTCCGCGGACGAAGTCGAGCTGCGGGCCGCTGACGAGGACGCCGGGGTGGGTGAAGGCCGCGGGTGCCGCCACGGCCGCCGGTGCGGTCGTGGGGGTGGCGGGCCTCGCGGCCATGGCCGGGTCCATCAGGACCAGGCCGAGGACGCCGGCGAGCGCGGCGGCCACGCCGGTCGACCGGACTCTGCGGCGGCGGGGCGATCGGTGCGAGGTGGTTCCGGTACGCATGTGGGGGGTGCCTTCCGGTAGGAAATCCTCCCGGAGTTCATGGATATGAATAACTCTTGCACTGATGAACTCCGTTGTGGATGTGGAACCTAAAGGCATCTCATGAGCACGTCAAGAGTTGTGTTCGGGAAACGAAAGGGCCCGGCGCCGCGGAGACGGACACCGGACCCTCGCTGAACCTTCTGAGCGTGTGGCCTCTGAGCGTGTGACCTCTGAGCGTGTGTCACCTCAGGAGGACGCCCGCTCCCTCCCCCGTCGCGGCCGTCGGCGCCGCCACGAGCCCCAGCTCGGCGCCGGTCGCGAGCAGTTCGTGCGCGGGCAGGATCCGGACCGTGTAGCCGTAGGGGCCCGTACGGTCCAGGGCGAGCGGCCCCTCGTACAGCAGCCGCCCCTCCAGGTCGGGCCCACCCGCCGGTTTCAGAGCCACGGTCCGCGCGTCGGCGATCCGGTCCTGCTCATCGACCTGGCCCGAAACCGCCTGCACCTCCACGTCGTCGGGCCCCAGCGCACCGAGCGCGACCTGGACCCGCAGCGAAAGGGTGGAGCCCAGCTCTGCCGTGCCGTCGGCCGCGGTCGCCGCGACCGCCTCCACATGGTCGACATGGACCTCCGGCCAGGCCGCCCGCACCCGCGCCTTCCACCCGGCCAGCTCCCGGGCCGCTTCGGGGCCGAGCGACCTGTGGGCGAGAGCGGCGGGCGCGTACAGCCGCTCGACGTACTCGCGCACCATCCGCCCCGCCAGCACCTTCGGCCCCAGGGTGGTCAGCGTGGAGCGGACCATGGACACCCAGCGCTCGGGCAGACCGTCGGCCGTGCGGTCGTAGAAGCGCGGCGCGACCCGGTCCTCGATCAGCGAGTACAGCGCCGCCGACTCCAGCTCGTCGCGCCGGTCCTCGTCCAGGCCCGCGCCGTCCGCGGTGGGGATGGCCCAGCCGAAGTCCGGCTCGAACCACTCGTCCCACCAGCCGTCGAGCACCGAGAGGTTGAGGCAGCCGTTGAGCGCCGCCTTCATCCCTGACGTACCGCACGCCTCCAGCGGGCGCAGCGGATTGTTCAGCCAGACGTCGCAGCCCGGGTAGAGCCGCTCCGCCATCGCCATGCCGTAGTCCGGCAGGAAGACGATGCGGTGGCGCACCCGTGGGTCGTCGGCGAACCGCACCAGCTCCTGCACCAGCCGCTTCCCGCCGTCGTCGGCCGGGTGCGCCTTGCCCGCGACGACGATCTGGATCGGCCTCGTCGGGTGGAGCAGCAGCTCGGTCAGCCGGTCGCGGTCGCGGAGCATCAGCGTCAGGCGCTTGTACGAGGGGACACGCCGGGCGAAGCCGATGGTCAGCACGCCCGGGTCGAGCACCCCGTCGATCCAGCCCAGTTCGGCGTCGGAGGCGCCGCGCCCGCGCCAGGACGCGCGCAGCCTGGTCCGCACCTCGCCGACCAGCTGTTCGCGCAGGGTGCGGCGCAGCTCCCAGACCTCCGCGTCGGGGATGTCGGCCACCGCGTCCCAGCGGTCGGAGCCGCCCACCGACAGCGCGTGCTCGGTGCGTTCGGCGCCGATCCCGCGGACGGCGGTGCGGGTGATCTCGGGCGCCGCCCAGGTCGGCGCGTGCACCCCGTTGGTGATCGAGGTGATCGGCACCTCGTCGGGGTCGAATCCCGGCCACAGCCCGGCGAACATCTCCCGGCTGACGGCGCCGTGCAGCGTGGAGACCCCGTTGGCGCGCTGGGCGAGCCGCAGTCCCATCACCGCCATGTTGAAGAGGCGCGGCTCGCCGCCCGGATAGGTCTCGGTACCCAGCTGGAGTACGCGTCCGGCGTCCACGCCCGGCAGTTCGCCGTCGTCCCCGAAGTGGCGTGCGACCAGATCGCGGTCGAAGCGGTCGATGCCGGCGGGGACGGGGGTGTGGGTGGTGAAGACCGTTCCGGCGCGTACGGACTCCAGCGCGGCGTCGAAGTCCAGCCCCGCGCCACCGAGTTCACGGATGCGCTCCAGGCCGAGGAAGCCGGCGTGGCCCTCGTTGGTGTGGAACACCTCGGGGTCCGGGTGGCCGGTGATCCGGCAGTACGAGCGCAGCGCCCGTACCCCGCCGATCCCGAGGAGCATCTCCTGGAGCAGCCGGTGCTCGCTGCCGCCGCCGTAGAGCCGGTCGGTGACGCCCCGCTCGGCCGGTTCGTTCTCCTCCACGTCGGAGTCGAGCATCAGCAACGGCACGCGGCCGACCTGCGCCTGCCAGATGTGGGCGTGCAGGGAGCGCCCGCCGGGCAGGGTGAGGACGACCCGGCTGGGTGAGCCGTCGGCCTCGCGCAGCAGCGTGACGGGCAGCTCGTCGGGGTCGAGCACCGGGTAGTGCTCCTGCTGCCAGCCCTCGCGGGAGAGCGACTGGCGGAAGTAACCGTGCCGGTAGAGCAGGCCGACCCCGATGAGCGGTACGCCGAGGTCGCTGGCCGCCTTGAGATGGTCGCCGGCCAGGATGCCGAGGCCGCCCGAGTACTGCGGGAGCGCGGCGGTGACGCCGAACTCGGGTGAGAAGTAGCCGATGGCTGCGGGCAGCCCGGCGGGCTGTTCCTGGTACCAGCGCGGTCCGTGCAGATAGGTGTCGAGGCCGTCGGCGGCCTCGGTCAGGTCGCGCAGGAAGCCGGGGTCGGCGGCCAGCTCGGCGAGCCGGGCGGCCGACACCGTACCGAGCAGCCGGACGGGGTCACCGCCGGCCGCCGGGAGGCCATCGGGGTCGACGGCTCTGAACAGGTCCTTGGTCCCGGCGTGCCAGGACCAGCGGAGGTTGCGGGCGAGCTCGCCCAGAGGACGCAGCGGCTCGGGGAGGACGGGGCGGACGGTGAATCGACGAATGGCCTTCACGTGTTCCACCTTCGCAGGGGAGATGCGCATCCAGGGGACGCACAGCGGTGTACGTCCGCACTTCACCCCGAAGGTAACCGCCGGCACTCCCGGCAACCACGGCGCGAGGCCGGCGGCGGCGCGCGCCGGTGCGGCCCCGCCGGGTGGCGCGCCCGCGCGTGTCACTGCGGGCGCTATGGCCGGTTCTCCCCCCTCGCGTGGGCTTGTGGCACTTCGCACCGCGGGTGAGGCTGCTCGGTGAGGCCCGGAGCGGGCCTGGGGGAACTGGAGCGGGTCGGTGGGACCCGGAGCGGAAGGGAGCGTGCCCGGATGGAACGGTCCGTCATCTGCCGGGAGCGGTACGCCCCATGAGGCGCCGTCCGCACCTCCCGTACGCGGTGCACGACCGGCACCCGCCGTGCGCCGTGCGCGCCCCGTGCGGCGCGCTCCGTCAGGTCCGGCCGGCCGCGGCGGCGGCCACCTCCATTTGCCGGTCGGTCTCAGCCAAAGGTGTGAAACCTCGGACGCCCGCACGGCCGGGCACGGCCCGTCCGCGACGCGCGGCCCGCCTGGTCCTTGCCTTGCACATTACGCACGAGTACTTAACTCAGGAGCCGGATTGCCCACCCGAGGAGTGGGGGAAGGCTCCTCCGGTATCCGCCCGAGCGCGCCCCCACCCCTCACCACAGCCTGAGTGAACGCGGACAGGAGCGGTCATGCCCGCAGCCCGCAAGCCATCATCGGACAAGCCGGCCAGAGGGACTCTTCAGACGTCCCCTCAGCCGCCCAAGTCCCCGAAGCCACCGAAGCGGCCGCCCACCGGTCAGCTGATCGGCCGTATCCCGGTGCTCGATGTGCGGCCGAGCGTCGACGGCGGGCGCAGGCCCGCCAAAGCCGTGACGGGTGAGACCTTCCAGGTCACCGCGACGGTCTTCCGTGAGGGCCATGACGCCGTCGCCGCCAATGTCGTCCTGCGCGGCCCGCGCGGCAGGACAGCGCCGTGGGCGCCGATGCGGGAGCTGGCCCCCGGCACCGACCGCTGGGGCGCCGACGTCACCGCGGACCGCGAGGGCCGGTGGACGTACACGGTCGAGGCGTGGAGCGATCCCGTCGCCACCTGGCTGCACACCGCCCGGATCAAGGTCCCGGCGGGCATCGACACGGAGCTGGTGCTCGCCGACGGCGCCGCGCTGTATACACGTGCGGCCGCCGGAGTGCCCAGAAGCAGGGGCAGGCAGGCGGTGCTCGCGGTGGCGGAGGCGCTGGGCGACACCGCGGCCCCGGCCGCCGGCCGTCTCGCGGCCGCGCTCGCGCCGGAGGCGGTGGCGGCGCTCGCCCGCTACCCGCTGCGCGAACTGGTCAGCGCCTCCGAGCCGCTGCCGCTGCTCGTGGAGCGTGAACGGGCGCTGTACGGCTCGTGGTACGAGCTGTTCCCGCGCTCCGAAGGCGCCGTGGTCGAGCAGGGGAAGCCGCAGGTCAGCGGCACCTTCAGGACAGCGGCGAAGCGGCTTTCGGCGGTCGCGGCCATGGGGTTCGACGTGGTCTATCTGCCGCCGGTCCACCCCATCGGCACCACCCACCGCAAGGGCCCCAACAACGCGCTGACCGCGGGGCCCGACGATGTGGGCGTGCCCTGGGCCATCGGCTCACCGGCCGGCGGTCACGACGCCGTCCACCCGGACCTCGGCACCCTGGAGGACTTCGACGACTTCGTCGGGCGCGCCGGTGAGCTGGGCCTGGAGGTCGCGCTCGACTTCGCGCTGCAGTGCTCGCCCGACCACCCCTGGGTGACACAGCACCCCGAGTGGTTCCACCACCGGGCGGACGGCACGATCGCGTACGCGGAGAACCCGCCGAAGAAGTACCAGGACATCTACCCGATCGCCTTCGACCGCGACATGGCGGGGCTGGTCACCGAGACCGTGCGCATCCTGCGCTTCTGGATGGAGCACGGCGTACGGATCTTCCGGGTGGACAACCCGCACACCAAGCCGGTGGTGTTCTGGGAGCAGGTCATCGCCGAGGTCAACGGCCGGGACCCGGACGTGGTCTTCCTGGCCGAGGCGTTCACCAGGCCCGCGATGATGCACACCCTGGGCGCCGTCGGGTTCCAGCAGTCGTACACGTACTTCACCTGGCGGACCGGGAAGCAGGAGCTGACCGAGTACGTCACCGAGCTGGCCGGGGAGTCGGCCGCGGCCATGCGGCCCAACTTCTTCGTGAACACCCCGGACATCCTGCACGCGTACCTCCAGCACGGCGGCCGCCCGGCCTTCGAGGTCCGTGCGGTGCTCGCGGCGACGATGGCACCGTCGTGGGGGGTGTACGCCGGGTACGAGCTGTGCGAGAACAGCACGGCCCGGGCGGGCAGCGAGGACTATCTGGACTCGGAGAAGTACCAGCTGCGACCGCGCGACTGGGAGTCCGCCGAGCGGGAGGGGCGGACCATCGCCCCGCTGATCACCACACTGAACGAGCTGCGGCGGCGCCATCCGGCGCTGCGTCAGCTGCGGTCGGTGCACTTCCACCACACCGACAACGACATGGTCATCGCGTACTCGAAATCGGTGTCCGTGCCGGACTCCACGGCGGGCTCCACGGCGGTCTCCACGCCGGGCGGAGACCCCGCTGGTTCGAACACGGTTCTGATTGTCGTCAACCTTGACCCGCACCACACCCAGGAGGCCACGGTCTCGTTGGACATGCCGGATCTCGGCCTGGAATGGCACGAATCCGTCCCGGTGCGCGACGAGCTCACCGGCGAGACCTACCACTGGGGCAGGGCCAACTATGTGCGTCTGGAGCCGGGCAGCACGCCCGCGCACATCCTGGTGCTGCGACCGTCCCCGCCGATCGGAGGGTCACCCACATCATGATTGTCAATGAGCCTGTCCACGACAAATTCGAGGACACTCCCACCAAGGACCGTGACCCCGACTGGTTCAAACGCGCCGTCTTCTACGAGGTCCTGGTCAGGTCGTTCCAGGACAGCAACGGGGACGGTGTCGGTGACCTCAAGGGCATCACCGCCAAACTGGACTACCTCCAGTGGCTCGGCGTCGACTGCCTCTGGCTGCCGCCGTTCTTCAAGTCGCCCCTGCGGGACGGCGGTTACGACGTGGCGGACTACACGTCAGTGCTGCCGGAGTTCGGCGACCTCGCCGACTTCGTCGAGTTCGTCGACGCCACCCACCAGCGCGGCATGCGCGTGATCATCGACTTCGTCATGAACCACACGAGCGACCAGCACGAGTGGTTCCAGGAGTCGCGCAAGGACCCGGACGGACCGTACGGCGACTACTACATCTGGGCCGACGACGACAAGCAGTTCGCGGACGCCCGGATCATCTTCGTCGACACGGAGAGCTCCAACTGGACCTTCGACCCGGTGCGCAAGCAGTACTACTGGCACCGGTTCTTCTCCCACCAGCCGGATCTCAACTACGAGAACCCGGTGGTGCAGGAGGAGATCATCTCGGCGCTGCGCTTCTGGCTCGACCTGGGCATCGACGGATTCCGCCTCGACGCGGTCCCGTACCTCTACCAGGTCGAGGGCACCAACTGCGAGAACCTCCCGCAGACCCACGCCTTCATGAAGCGGGTGCGCGCCGAGATCGACGCGGGCTACCCGGACACGGTGCTGCTCGCCGAGGCCAACCAGTGGCCGGAGGACGTCGTCGACTATTTCGGCGACTTCAAGAAGGGCGGCGACGAGTGCCACATGGCATTCCACTTCCCGGTGATGCCGCGCATCTTCATGGCGGTGCGCCGGGAGTCCCGCTACCCGGTGTCGGAGATCCTGGCCAAGACCCCGGCGATCCCGAAGAACGCCCAGTGGGGCATCTTCCTGCGCAACCACGACGAGCTGACGCTCGAAATGGTCACGGACGAAGAGCGCGACTACATGTACGCGGAGTACGCCAAGGATCCGCGGATGCGGGCCAACATCGGGATCCGCAGGCGGCTCGCACCCCTGCTGGACAACGACCGCAACCAGATCGAACTGTTCACCGCGCTGCTGCTCTCCCTGCCCGGTTCGCCGATCCTCTACTACGGCGACGAGATCGGCATGGGCGACAACATCTGGCTCGGTGACCGGGACGCGGTCCGTACGCCCATGCAGTGGACCCCCGACCGGAACGCCGGCTTCTCGTCCAGCGACCCGGGACGGCTCTACCTGCCGACCATCATGGACCCGGTCTACGGCTACCAGGTGACGAACGTCGAGGCGTCCATGGCCTCGCCCGCCTCACTGCTGCACTGGACCCGCCGGATGATCGAGATCCGTAAACAGAACCCGGCCTTCGGCCTCGGTTCGTACACCGAGCTGCCGTCGTCCAACCCGGCCGTCCTCGCCTTCCTCCGGGAGTACAAGGACGACCTGGTGCTGTGCGTGCACAATTTCTCCCGGTTCGCACAGCCGACGGAGCTCGATCTGGGCACCTTTACCGGGCGCCATCCGGTCGAGCTGATCGGCGGGGTGCGCTTCCCCCCGATCGGTGAACTGCCGTATCTCCTGACCCTCGCGGGGCACGGCTTCTACTGGTTCCGCTTGCGCAAGGACGCCCCCACCGTGTGACGGCGGGCCCGGGGCGGGCCGGTTTCCGCCGCCCCGCCCCGGGCACCCTTCTCACTGGTACCGCGGCACCAGCACCCGGCCCACAGAGCCGTAGGGCCTTTCGATCGGATCAGGGCCGTAGTCCATCTGGTCCATCCTCACCCGCACCGTCCCGCACAGCCGGATTCCCGCCCCCATTGCGTTCAGCATGGGAGGCGACCCCACGCAATCCGGGACACTCTGCGCATCGTGTGGTGTGCCCGGGAAAGGACGCGATGCCATGTCCAAGGCTGCATCCACCCGGAACAGCGCGCGCTCCGCCGGGTCGTCCGGCCCCCTCCGCCTCCTCGACTCGCTCGCCCCCCTGCTGCACGAGTGGCTGCCCCGGCAGCGCTGGTTCGCGGGCAAGGGCCGGCCCGTCACCTCCTTCACCCTGGTCTCGGCCACCGAACTGCTGCCGGTCGGCGCCGCACCCGGCCTGCTCCATCTGCTGATCCGTGCCGACCAGGACTCCCCCGCGACCGGCGACTGCTACCAGCTGCTGCTCGGCGTACGGACCTCACTGCCGCCGCGCCTGGCCGCCGCGCTGATCGGCCGGGCCCGCACCGGACCGCTGGCCGGGTCCGTGCTGTACGACGCGCTGCTCGACCCCCGGCTGACCGGGCTGCTCTTCGAGCGGCTGCGCGCGCCCGGCCGCATCGGCGCGCTGCGCTTCGACCGCGACCCGAACGCCGACATCCCCGCCGGGCTGCCCGCCAGACCGCTGGGCGCCGAGCAGTCCAACACCTCGCTGGTCTACGGCGATACGTTCATCCTGAAGGTCTTCCGCCGGGTCCACCCCGGCTCGAACCCGGACCTGGAGCTGCCGCTCGCGCTGGCCCAGGCCGGCTGCGCCCGGGTCCCGGCGCCCGTCGCCTGGTACGAGACCACGGAGCCTGAGCCCGCCACGCTGGGGGTGCTCCAGCCGTTCCTCTCGGGGTCCGAGGACGGCTGGCAGCTGGCACTGCTCGCGCTCGCCGACGGCCACGACTTCGCGGCGGGCGCCCGCGCGCTGGGCCGGGCGACGGCCGAGGTGCACGGGACGCTGGCGTCCGCGCTGCCCACCGCGGTCCTGCGCAAGCGGCAGATACAGCATCTCGCCGCGGAGATGACGGAGCGTCTGGAGCTGACGGCTCAGGCGGTCCCCGCGCTGGCGCCGTATGTGGCGGGGCTGCGCACCGCCTTCGACGCGATCGCCGACCTCGGCCACGCGGGCCGCACCTGGGCCGCCCAGCGCATCCACGGCGATCTGCATCTGGGCCAGAGCCTGCGGGCCAGGGACGGCGAGTGGTCGGTCATCGACTTCGAGGGCGAACCGGCCAGGCCGCTCGCCGAACGCACCCGCCCGCAGCCCGTGGTCCGCGACGTGGCGGGGATGCTGCGCTCCTTCGACTACGCGGCGCGCACCCACCGGCCCTGGTCCCCGAAGTGGGCGACCGGCTGCCGTGACGCGTACTGCGAGGGGTACGCGTCGGTGTCCGGCGCCGACCCGCGCGCCGAGCCGGAGCTGCTGCGCGCCTACGAGACCGACAAGGCGGTGTACGAGGTCCTCTACGAGGCCAGGAACCGCCCCGACTGGCTGCCCGTCCCGATGGCCGCGATCGAGCGGCTCTCACTGCCCGAACCCCCTGTTTTCCACCGTGCGCCGAAGCTGCCGAGGAGGCCGCCCCAGTGACCGCCCGTCCCCCGTCCCGCACTCCGTCGCCCGCCGAACCCGAGCCCGCCCCGTCCACGGACACCACGGCCACCGCGGACACCACCCACAGCACCGAGCCCGCGGCCGTTCTGCCGTCCCAGCCGACCGGCGGGGTACGCCCGGCCGAGACACTCGGCGCAGCCGACCGGGAGCGGCTGCTCAGCGGCGGTCACCACGACCCGCACGCGCTGCTCGGCGCCCATCCGGTCAGCGGCGGTATCGCCGTCCGGGCGCTGCGGCCGTACGCCCGCTCCGTCACCGTGGTCGGGAAGGGGCTCCGTGCCGAACTGCACGACGACGGCGACGGCTTCTTCTCCGGGCTGCTGCCGCTGCGCACCGTCCCGGAGTACGCGCTGCTCGTCGCGTACGACGGAGCCGAGACCGAGCTCCACGACCCGTACCGCTTCCTGCCCACCCTCGGTGAGCTGGATCTGCATCTGATCGGCGAGGGCCGCCACGAGGAGCTGTGGAAGGCGCTCGGCGCGCAGCCGATGACCGTGCAGGGCGTCACCGGCACCCGCTTCACCGTCTGGGCGCCGGACGCGCGCGGGGTGCGGGTCAGTGGTGACTTCAACTACTGGGACGGCACCGCGTATCCGATGCGGTCGCTCGGGTCGTCCGGGGTGTGGGAGCTGTTCCTGCCGGGCATCGGCGAGGGCGCGCTCTACAAGTTCGACCTGATGCGCCCGGACGGCAGCCACACCCTGCGCGCCGACCCGATGGCGCGGCGCACCGAGGTGCCGCCCGCCACCGCGTCCGTGGTGACCGAGTCCCACCACCGCTGGCAGGACGCGCAGTGGATGGCGCACCGGGCCGACCGTCCGGTCCACCAGGCGCCCTTCTCGGTGTACGAGGTGCATCTGCCGTCCTGGCGACCCGGCCTGACGTACCGCCAGTTGGCGACGCAGCTGCCCGCGTACGTCCAGGACCTGGGCTTCACGCATGTGGAGCTGATGCCGGTGTCGGAGCACCCCTTCGGCGGCTCGTGGGGCTACCAGGTCACCGGTTTCTACGCGCCGACGTCCCGGATGGGCACACCGGACGACTTCCGGTATCTGGTGGACTCGCTGCACCGTGCGGGTATCGGTGTCCTGATGGACTGGGTGCCCGCGCACTTCCCGAAGGACGACTGGGCGCTGGCGCGGTTCGACGGCCGGCCGCTGTACGAGCACTCCGACCCGGCGCGCGCCGAGCACCCCGACTGGGGCACGCTCGAATTCGACTACGGCCGCACCGAGGTGCGTAACTTTCTGGTCGCCAACGCCACTTACTGGTGCGAGGAGTTCCACATCGACGGGCTGCGGGTGGACGCCGTCGCCTCGATGCTCTATCTGGACTACTCACGCGAGGAAGGCCAGTGGTCGCCGAACGAGCACGGCGGCCGGGAGAACCCGGACGCGGTGGCCTTCCTCCAGGAGATGAACGCGACGGTCTACCGCCGCAACCCCGGGGTGGTGACGATCGCCGAGGAGTCGACCGCCTGGGACGGCGTCACGCGCGCCACCGACCAGGTCGGCGCGGGCGGCTTCGGGGGGCTCGGTTTCGGGCTGAAGTGGAACATGGGGTGGATGCACGACTCGCTGGAGTACGTGGCGAAGGAGCCGGTGCACCGCAAGTACCACCACAACGAGATGACGTTCTCGATGGTGTACGCGTTCAGTGAGAACTACGTCCTGCCCATCTCGCACGACGAGGTGGTGCACGGCAAACAGGCGCTGGTCTCGAAGATGCCGGGCGACTGGTGGCAGCAGCGCGCCACGCACCGCGCGTATCTGGGCTTCATGTGGGCCCACCCGGGCAAGCAACTCCTCTTCATGGGGCAGGAGTTCGCCCAGGGCGCCGAGTGGTCGGAGGCGCACGGACCCGACTGGTGGCTGCTCGACCCGTCGTACGGTGCGGCGCACGACCACCGCGGGGTACGGGACCTGGTGCGCGACCTGAACGCGGTGTATGCCGCGGCCCCCGCGCTGTGGCAGCGGGACACCGACCCGGGCGGCTTCGACTGGGTGGCGGGCGACGCGGCGGAGGACAACGTCTTCGCGTTCCTGCGCTACGACGCGCAGGGCGCACCGCTCCTGTCGGTCTCCAACTTCTCGCCCGTGGTGCGGCACGAGTACCGGCTCGGTGTGCCGGACTCGGTGCCGGAGTGGCGCGAGGTGCTCAACACCGACACCGGTCTCTACGGCGGCGGCGACATCCGCAACACGGAGCCGCTGAAGCCGGAGCCGGTGCCGTACCACGGGCGCGCTTCGAGCATCGGGCTGACGCTGCCGCCGCTGGCGACGGTGTGGCTCAGGCCCTGAGGCCACTGTTCGCAGAGGTGTCCCCGGGGGCGCGGCGGCGTGCGAAGGTCCACGCCACCGCGCCCTCCCGCCGTCACGGGCGGCGCTCCGCCGCCTCCCCGACGCACTCCGGCAGCGCGCCTGTCGTGTGCACGATGCCGGCTCGCTGGGTCGCCCGGGTCAGCGCCACATACAGATCGCTGGTGCCGCGCGGCGAGCCCGAGAGGATCAGTCCGGGCTCGGCCACGATCACCGTGTCGAACTCCAGCCCCTTCGCCTGCCGGGGATCGAGCAGCACGACCGGCCGGTGCAGATCGGGCTCGCCCCCTTCGACGTCCGGAAGCGCGGCGGCCAGTTCGCGGTGGAGCACGGCCGGGGCGATCACCGCGAGCCTGCGCTCGTCGGCGCGCTCCTCCGCGACCGCGGCGGCGACGGCGCCCGGCAGGTCGTCGGTGGCCCGCACCCAGGGGCGTACGCCGGTGGAGCGGATCGAGCGCGGCGGCCGGAAGGACGGGTCGGCGGCGGCCGGGACCGCGGCCGCGAGCTCCATGATCTCGGCGGGGGTGCGGTAGTTGATGCCGAGCCGCACCTGCTCGTACCGGTCATCGACGTACGGGGCGAGCATCGTCGCCCAGTCGCCCACGCCGCCCGGCTCCGCGGTCTGCGCGGGGTCGCCGACCAGGGTCATCGAGCGGGTCGGCGAGCGCCGCATGAGCAGCCGCCACACCATCGGCGACAGCTCCTGCGCCTCGTCCACGATGATGTGGCCGAAGGCCCAGGTGCGGTCGGCCGCCGCGCGTTCGGCGGCGCTGCGGTGGTCGGCCTCCTCGTGGCGCTCGGCCATCCGCTCGGCGTCGATGATGTCGTGCGCCGCGAGCAGTTCGGACTCCTCGTCCTCGAACTCGAAGGACTCGGAGCCCAGCGACAGGTCGAGGACACCCTGGGCGAACGCGACCTGCTCCTGGCGGGCGGCCTCGGCCGCGGCGCGTACCGCGGAGTCGTCCTCGCCGAGCAGTTCGGCGGCCTCGTCGAGCAGCGGGACGTCGGCGGGCGTCCAGTCGCCGCTCTTGCGGCGGATGGCCTCGGCGTCGGCGTCCGGCAGGTGCACCGGGTCGGTGAGGTAGTCGGCGACGACCTGCTGCGGGGTGAGGGTGGGCCACAACTCCTCGATGGCCGCGTGCACTTCGGGGCTGGAGGCGACCGCCTTGCCGATCTGCGCGAGGTCGTCGGGGCCCAGGAAGTTGGGCCCGCCGTACGGGTCGGCGCCGAGCCGGTCGGCCAGCTGCGCGGTCAGGTCGTCGATGATCCGGAACGCGAAGTGCGGGCGGGCCAGGTTGTGCGGCAGCAGCGTCGCGCGGGCCCGCTCACGGGCGGCGTCGGCAATGGTCCAGTCGAGCAGCAGATCGCCGTCGTCGTGCGGGATGACCAGGGGCTCACCGGGTTCAGGCGTGCGCTGGAGGTCGCGTACGAAGGCGGCCAGCGCGTCCGCCATGCCGGTGCGCCCCTTGACGGCGGCGGCCGCCGGGGTGTCCGTACCGGTGGCGGTCACGCCGGGGAACAGCTCCCCCGGTGTGGCGAGCAGCACGCCCGTCTCGCCGAGCGAGGGCAGCACCTCGCCGATGTAGCCGAGGAAGGCCGGGTTGGGGCCGACGACCAGGACGGCCCTGCGGGCGAGCTGGTCGCGGTGTGCGTAGAGGAGGTACGCGGCACGGTGCAGCGCGACCGCGGTCTTGCCGGTGCCGGGGCCGCCCTCGACGACGAGGATCCCGTGGTGCGGGGCGCGGATGATCTCGTCCTGTTCGGCCTGGATGGTCTGCACGATGTCGTGCATCCGGCCGGTGCGCGCGGAGTCCAGTGCCGCGAGGAGCACCGCGTCGGCGTCGGAGCCCTCGTGTCCGGTCCGCTCGGTGTCGGTGAGGTCGAGGATCTCGTCGTGCAGCGCGGTGACGGTACGGCCCTCGGTGGTGAGGTGCCTGCGGCGGCGCAGCCCCATCGGGGAATGCCCGGTGGCGAGGTAGAAAGGCCGCGCGATCTCGGCCCGCCAGTCGATCACCAGTGGGACGCGTTCGTTGTTCTCGTCCGCCTCTTCGCGGATTCCGATACGGCCGATGTGGTAGCGGGATCCGTCGGTGAAATCAATACGGCCGAAACAGAGTCCGGATTCCACCGAATTCAGCGCGCTGAGCAGCCCGGACCGTTCGGCGACCAGCACATCGCGCTCGACCCGCGCCTGAAGCCCCTTGCCCACCTGGGCGAACGAGCCCTGGACAGCGGCTTCGGCGCGCTCCCTGAGCGCGTCCAGCCGCCCGTAGAGCCGTGAGACGAATTGCTGCTCGTTCTGCAATTCCTCGGTTGACAATGCAGCTCCTGACGCGATACGGTGCCGTTATAAGAGTTCTTCTTGTTCTGCTCTGCGCAAAGACAAGAAGCTCTCACTGTACGCGCAGCAATACCCCGGACGCCAATTCGCCCGGGGTATTTTTTGTGCGGTCTTTCCCGTACGGTCACCGGCCGGTTCCAGCGCCGGCGCGTACCAGCACCGGCCTCTGCCCCTGCCCCGTCCCCGCGTCAGAGCACGTCGGCCAGCTCCTGGAGCAGCCGGCGCTTCGGGCGGGCGCCCACCATCGACTTCACCGGCTCCCCGTCGCGGAAGACCATCAGGGTCGGCATCGACAGCACGCCGTACCTGACCATGACCTCCGGGTTGCTGTCGACGTCGAGCTGGACGACCTTGAGCCGTCCGGTTTCCTCCTCCGCCACGGCGCTGAGCACGGGTGCGAGCTGGCGGCACGGCCCGCACCAGTCGGCGGTGAACTCGACCAGGACGGGCAGTCCGGCCGCGAGCACCTCGCTGTCGAAATCGGCGTCGGTCACGGCATCGACGCCCTCGGTGTGGATCATCTCGGTTGTTCCTCCCACTCGTTCTCCGGCACGGCTCCGCCGGACAGTTCGCAGCGCGGCTCGGGGCCGCCGGGCAACTCCGCCTCGGCGCGGGCCAGTTCCGCACCCACCCGGGCGCGGACGCCCTGGAGCTCCCCGATCAGGGCGTCCAGCTCGGACAGCTTGCGGCGGTAGACGGCGAGTGAGGCGGGGCAGACGTCCCCTGCCGGGTGCCCGGCGCGCAGGCACTCGACGAACGGCCTGGTCTCCTCCAGGTCGAAGCCGAAGTCCTGGAGCGTCCTGATCTGCTGGAGCAGCCGCAGATCGTCCTCGTCGTAGGTCCGGTAGCCGTTCACCGCCCGCCGGGCGGGCAGCAGTTCCCGGGACTCGTAGTAGCGCAGAGCACGGGTGGTGGTACCGGCCCGCTCCGCCAGCTCGCCGATTCGCATGCCCCGACGGTAATCCTTGACGTCGGCGTCAAGGCAAGAGCGAAGGGGCGGGCGCGGGGGCGCGGAGGCACGGGCCGGGCTCTCAGACCTGGGTGGTCACCGGCTCCTCCTGCGGCGACGCCCCGGACTCCGTACGCCGACGGCGCCCCGGGATCAGGACGGCCACCAGCACCGTGCCCACCCCGAGGATCACCGCACCGATCAGGCTGGTGTGGGCGACGGCCTGCGAGAAGGCGCCGTCCACCGCGTCCGCCAGGGCACGCCCCTGCTCGGGGCCCGCCGTGGCGGCGGCCTTGCGGGCCACGGCGAGGCCCGCGCCCACCGAGTCCTGGGCGGTGCTCAGGGCGCCGGCGGGCAGCTTGCCGCCGGCCGCGTCCGCGAGGTGCGAGGAGTACGCGCCGGAGAGTACGGAGCCGAGGATCGCGATGCCCAGCGAGCCGCCCAGCTCGATCGAGGTGTCGTTGACGGCGCCGCCGACACCGAGTTCGGACTCCGGGAACGCGCCCATGATCGCGTCGGTGCACGGCGAGAGCGCGAGGCCGATGGCCAGACCGAGCAGGACCAGCGGCAGGACGAACTCGCCGTACCCGGAAGCCGCGTCGATACGGGCGAGCAGTGCGAGCGACGCCGTGCCGCCGACCATGCCGGCGGTGACGGTGACACGCATCCCGAGCCGCGGGGTCAGGATCCCGGTCAGCGCCGATCCGACGAAGACCGCGCCGGCCAGCGGCAGCATCCGTACGCCGGTCTCGAAGGCGTCGAAGCCGAGGACGAACTGGAGGTGCTGGGTCAGGTAGTAGAACGCGCCGAACACGGCGAGGAAGAAGAGCGCGACGGCGAGGTTCGACCCGGCGAACCCGCGGTCGAGGTAGCGCCGTACGTCGAGCACCGGGCGCGGGTGCCGCAGCTCCCACAGCACGAAGACCACGAATCCGATGCCCGCCACGACGGCCGCGGTGACCGCCTTGGCCCCCCAGCCGAAGTGCGGCCCCTCGATGATCATGTAGACGAGGGCGCCGACGGACACCACCGAGAGCAGCCCGCCCACATAGTCGATCCGGTCGTGGTGACCGGCCTTGGACGGCGGTACGAGGACGAAGGCGCCGATGATGGCGAGCACCGCGATCGGCACGTTGATCAGGAACGTCGAGGCCCAGCCGTGGTGCTGGAGCAGCGCGCCCGCGACCAGCGGGCCGGCCGCGATGGCGAGCCCGGCGGTGGCCGTCCACAGGACGATCGCCTTGGCCCGCTCGGCGCGCGGGAAGCTGGCGGCGAGCAGCGAGAGCGTGGCGGGCATGATCATCGCCGCGCCGACTCCCATGACGGCGCGGGCCGCGATGACACCCGTCGCGCTGCCGACCAGCGAACCCGCGACCGCTCCGCCGCCGAAGACGACGAGCCCAAGGACGAGCGCGCCGCGCCTGCTGTACTTGTCGCCGATGGCGCCGAGCAGCAGCATCAGCGCGGCGTACGGGACGGTGTAGCCGTCGATGACCCACTGGAGGTCAGCGCTGCTGAGCCCCAGATCCTGTGTCATGTCGGGGGCCGCGACCGTCAGGGCGGTGTTCGCCATCACGATGATCAGCAGACTCAGACAGAGAACCAGCAGCGCCCACCAGCGGCGCCGGTACGGCCCTGCCATCTCGGCGACCGGCTCTCTCACCACGAGATTCATGACGTTCCACCACTCCACTACTCGCACGCCCACGCGCACACCTGCCGGCGCATGGCTCCGTGCGCACACCGACTTGCACAAGCCTGTGCAATTACACACTGCTGTGCAATTTAGCGCGCTTCCCGGCGCGGTGCAAAATGGGGCCCGTGACTTCCGGACGAGCAGACGCCAACCGCCGCCGCATCCTGGATGTGGCGCTCACCGAGCTGCTGCACGACCCGGACGCCTCGATGGACCAGATCGCCCGCGCGGCCGGGGTCGTACGCCGCACGGTCTACGGCCACTTCCCCAGCCGCGAGGCACTGATCGCCGCTCTCGTCGACAACGCGACGGCCGCCGTGGTCGAGGCACACGCCACCGGCCGCGCGGGCATCAGCGACCCGGCCGAGGCGCTGGCCCGCGCGACCCTCGCGGTCTGGGAGATCGCCGACCGCTACCGCCTGCTGGTCGCACTGGCCCAGCGCAGCGTCACGATGGCCGGCATCAAACAACGCCTCACCCCGGTACGCGAGACGTGCACAGCACTGATCCAACGGGGCCTGGACGAGGGCGCGTTCACCTCACCGCTGACCGCGGCGGCTCTGGCGTACGTCCATGAACAGGCGCTGTTCGGCCTGATGGAGGCGGTCAACGAGGGCGCGCTCCCGGCCCCCGAGGGCGGAGCGGCGGCAGCCCACACCCTGCTGATGACAGCGGGCGTACCGGCGGCACGGGCGACGGCGGTGGTGGACGTGGCGCTGGGGCGGGGGGCCGGTCCTGGGTGACCGCCGCGCCTGAGCCGGTATCAGCGGCCCGTCGTCAGGACCATGCGGAAGCGGGCCGAGCCCGACAGCATGCGGGCGAACGCCTCGTCCGCCTCCTCCAGCGGGGCCTCCTCGGTCCACGAGCGGACGCCCGTCTGTGCGGCGAAGCGCAGGGTGTCCTCGGTGTCCACCGCGGTGCCCGACGCGTGGCCGTAGACCTTCTTCGTACCGTTGATGAACTGCGTCCCGCTGAACGTCATCTCGTCCGGGGTCGCGCCGACCACGATCAGTTCGCCACGCCTGCCCAGGCCGTCGAAAGTCGCCGTCATCGCCGGGCCGTTGGTGACCGTGGCGAGGACGACCTTCGCGCCGCCCAGCTCCTGGAGTGCGTCCGCGACGTTCTCCGCCGTGCTGTCGATGTAGTGCCTGGCTCCGAGGCCGTACGCGAGCTTCGCCTTCTCCGCGCCGCGGGCGATCGCCACCGTACGGAAGCCCATCTTCGCCGCGAACTGCACGCCCATGTGACCGAGGCCGCCGATGCCGAGGACCGCGACCAGATCGCCCGGGACGGCCGCGCTGCGCCGCAGCGCGTTGAAGACCGTGACGCCCGCGCAGGCCAGCGGGGCGGCCTCGACCGGGGTCAGTTCGTCGGGAACACGGGCCAGCGCGACCGCGGGTACGACGACTGTGTCGGCGTAGCCGCCCGGGTAGGCGGCGCCGGGGATCTCCAGCCGGGCACAGTTGATGGCGTCGCCCGACCGGCACGCCTCGCAGTGGCCGCAGCTGCCGCCGTACCAGCCGACGGCGACCCGGTCCCCGGCCTGCCAGCCGTCGACGCCGGCGCCCAGCGCGTCGACGCGGCCCGCGATCTCATGGCCGGTGGTCACCGGGAACGTCACTCCGGGCAGCATTCCGCCGGTGATCATCGCGTCGGAGTGGCAGATTCCGCACGCCTCCACCGCGATCCTGACGCGGCCCGGCCCCGGTTCGGGAAGTTCGGTGTGTACGAGCGTGAAGGGGCCGCCCGGCTCGGCGACCTGCATGGCGCGGGGGGACGTGGGCGTGGATGTCATGGGAGCTTCCTTGCCTTCCGCGGGGTCGGGCGTACGAGGAGTGCTCGGGCGGCGGAGTGCTGACCGCTTCTTCCAGTGTGGGCACTGTCCGCCGCATCGGCACGCGCGCCCGGGGGTGCGGCCGCGGGCGGTGGATCGTCCCTGGTCAGTGGGGGTGTGCCGGAGGGGAGCCGGGTGCGCGGTGTCGGCTCGCGGGCCCGTTGTCAGTGGTCGGTGACAGCATGTGAAGCGGGTCGGCTGCTGTTGTAGCTGTCGCTCCTGCTGTCTGTCGTCTGTCGGTCCTGCTTGCTGTTGTCCGTTGCTCCCGTGCCCGTTGCTCCCGTTCCCGTTGCTCCCGTTCCCGTTGCTCCCTGTCCGTCGTCCGAGTCCGAACACCCGCCTCCGTACCCCGACCGCACCCCCGCACCCCCGCACCCCAGGGAATCCGTATGAAGCACGCCGAACACCGCTGCGCCTGGGCGGACAGCTCCGAGCTGATGGCCGCCTACCACGACGAGGAGTGGGGCCGCCCCTCGCACGACGACCGCTACCTCTTCGAGTTCCTCGTCCTGGAGGGCGCCCAGGCCGGGCTCTCCTGGTCGACCGTGCTCAACAAGCGGGCCAACTACCGGCGGCTGCTCGACGGGTTCGACCCGGTGCGGATCGCCGCGTACGACGAGGACAAGCTGGCCGAACTGCTCGGCGATCCGGGCATCGTACGGAACAGGCTGAAGGTCGCATCGCTCGTGAAGAACGCCCGGGCCTTCCTCGCCGTCCAGCGGGAGTTCGGGTCGTTCGACGCGTACCTCTGGCAGTGGACCGACGGGAAGCCGGTCGTCAGCCGGCCGGGGCCGGGCGACCCGCTGCCGACCAGTACCGAGCTGTCCGACCGGATCAGCAAGGATCTGAAGCGGCGCGGGTTCACCTTCGTCGGCACCACCATCATCTACGCCTATCTGGAGGCCGTCGGCGTCGTCGACGACCACTGGACGGGCTGCCCGGCAGCGGGGGCGGTGCCGCTGCCGGGCTGAGCCGGGCACGAAGACTCCAGAGACTCCGGAGACTCCGGACTCAGCTCCTGGCCGCCGCCTCCTCCTTGCCGCCGTCCCGGGACGCGGGCACGTCCTGCTGCTCCCGGGGCCCGGCGTCCTCGCCGTCCGCGGCGGCGTCCGGCCGGTCGTCCATCAGCGACGCCTCGTCGAACGGCAGCCGCCCGGACAGCACCTCCACGGCCCGCGCCTTGTCGATCTCCTTCGTCCAGGTGCCGACCAGGACCGTCGCGACGGCGTTCCCGGCGAAGTTCGTCATCGCCCGCGCCTCGCTCATGAAGCGGTCGATGCCGACGATGAGGCCGACTCCGTCGACCAGATCGGGCCGGTGCGACTGGAGGCCACCGGCGAGCGTGGCGAGGCCCGCGCCGGTGACGCCCGCCGCGCCCTTCGACGCGACGATCATGAAGAGCAGGAGCGAGATCTGCTCACCGCCGCTCAGCGGCTTGTCCATCGCGTTGGCCACGAAGAGAGCCGACATCGTCAGATAGATCGCGGTGCCGTCGAGGTTGAACGAGTATCCGGTCGGGACCGTGATCCCGGCGACCGGCCTGCTCACCCCCAGGTGCTCCATCTTCGCGATCAGCCGGGCCAGCGCCGACTCCGACGACGAGGTGGAGAGGATCAGCAGGAACTCCCGGCCCAGGTACTTCAGCAGCATGAAGATGTTCATGCCGGCGATCAGCCGCAGCAGCGCGCCGAGCACGACGAAGACGAAGAGCGCACACGTCAGATAGAAGCCGATCATGATGACGGCCAGCGACTTCAGCGCGTCCACCCCGGTCTCGCCGACCACAGCCGCCATCGCGCCGAACGCGCCCACCGGGGCGGCCCACATGATCATGGCGAGGATGCGGAACACCAGCCGCTGGATGTGCTCGATACCGCGCAGCACCGGCCGCCCCGCCGGGCCGATCGCCTGGAGCGCGAAGCCGGAGAGCAGCGCGATCAGCAGCGTCTGCAGCACCTGGCCGTCGGTGAAGGCGGAGACCATGGTCGTCGGGATGATCCCGAGCAGGAAGTCCGCGGTGGAGTCCCCCGCGCCGGTGGCCTGCGCGGCGCCCGCGTGCCGCACCGCCTCCGTCAGATGCAGCCCCGAGCCCGGCTCCAGTACGTTCCCGACGACCAGCCCGATGGCCAGCGCCACCGTCGACATCACCAGGAAGTAGCCGAGCGCCAGACCGCCGACCGCGCCGACCTTGGCCGCCTTGCGGACCGAGCCGACCCCGAGCACGATCGTGCAGAAGATGATCGGCGAGATCATCATCTTGATGAGATTCACGAACCCGGTGCCCAGCGGCTTGAGTTCGACGGCGACCCCGGGTGCGGCGAAGCCGACCACGATGCCGAGCACCACCGCGGCGATCACCGCGAGATACAGATAGTGCGTACGGTCCCGCTTCTTTGCGGCCACGCTTGCCTCCTCGTACAGGACCGGTACACCGACCGATCCATGACCGGTCCACGCCCGGTCCACGTCCGATCCACATCCCTGACCATCGCGGTGGATCCCCGAGACTCTCCATCAGCCTGTGACCGCGGTCACCCTTGCGTGCATTTCGTTCACGCATTTCGCAGCGTGCAGACTGTCGGCCATGCACATACGCGCCCCGCGGCCCCGCAGCCTGGCCGGCCAGCTCTTCGCGATGCAGGTCGTGCTGGTCACGGTGATCGTCGCCGGGTGCGCGGTGTTCAGCTATGTGTCGGACCAGCGCCAGGCCCAGGCGGCCGCACGGCGCCAGGCCACCGCCGCCGCCACCGCCGTGGCCCTCTCCCCCTCCGTGCGCCGGGCGACCGTCTCGGACGACCCGTCGGCGGTGCTCCAGCCGTACGCGGAGCAGGTGCGCCGCTCCACCGGGGTGGCCTTCGTGACGATCATGGACGTCCACGGGATCCGCTGGACGCACCCCGATCCCGGCAGGATCGGTGAGCACTACCTGGGCCACACCGCGGAGGCCCTGCACGGCAGGACGTACGCCGAGACGTACACCGGCACGCTCGGCCCGTCGGCCCGGGTGGTCACCCCGGTCCGGGCCGACGGCGGCACGCACGGCAAGGTCACCGGGCTGGTCAGCGCCGGCATCACCGTGGACCGGATCGACGCGGAGCTCCAGGCGCAGGTGAGCGTGCTGCTCTGGTTCGCCGGGGTCGCCCTCGCGCTGGGCGGCATCGGTACGTACGTCATCAACGCACGGTTGCGCCGCCACACGCACGGGATGAACCCGGCCGAGCTGAGCCGGATGCACGACTACCACCAGGCCACCCTGCACGCCGTACGGGAAGGGCTGCTGATGCTGGACAGCGGCCGCCGTATCGCGCTCATCAACGACGGCGGCCGGGAGCTGCTGGGGCTCGGCGACGACGTGGTGGGGCGCGGTGCGGCCGAGCTGGGGCTGCCCGCGCCGCTCACCGGGCTGCTGCTCGCCGAGGGGCCGCGGGTGGACGAGGTGCATCTGACCGCCGACCGGGTCGTGGTCGTCAACAGCCGCCCGGTCTCGTCGGGCGAGCACCGGGGCACGGTCGTCACCCTGCGCGACCGCACCGAACTCCAGGCGCTCTCGGGCGAGCTGGACTCGGAGCGCGGCTTCACCCAGGCGCTGCGCGCACAGGCCCATGAGGCGGCCAACCGGCTGCACACGGTCGTCTCGCTGATCGAACTGGGGCGGGCGGCGGATGCGGTCGAGTTCGCGACCGGCGAGCTGGAACTGGCGCAGACCCTCACCGACCGGGTGGTGGGCGCCGTGGACGAACCGGTGCTGGCCGCACTGCTCCTCGGCAAGGCCGCGCAGGCCAATGAGCGCGGGGTCGAGCTGGTGCTGGCCGACGACAGCGTCCTCGACGACGGGCTGCTGCCCGCCCGTGACCTGGTCACGATCCTCGGCAACCTCATCGACAACGCGGTCGACGCCGCGCAGGGCAGCGAAGGCGCCCGGGTCACCGTGACGGTGCGCGCGGCGGAGGGTGAGCTGCTGATCCGGGTCCGCGACACCGGCCCCGGTGTCGCGCCGGGCGACGACGTGTTCCGGCTCGGCTGGTCGACCAAGAGCACCGGACGCGGCCTCGGCCTGGCCCTGGTCAGACAGACCGTTCTGCGCGGCGGGGGTACGGTCACGGCGGCGGGCCCGGAGTTCGTCGTACGGCTGCCGGTCCGACAGGAGGTGACGCCGGCGTGATCAGGGTGCTGGTGGTCGAGGACGACCCGGTAGCGGCGGACGCACACGAGCTGTACGTGGGCCGGGTGCCCGGTTTCGGCGTGACGGCGAAGGCCCACTCCAGGGCGGAGGCGGTACGGATCCTGGACCGTACGCCCGTCGATCTGCTGCTGCTCGATCTGCACCTGCCGGACGGCCACGGCCTGCAGCTGGTGCGGTCGCTGCGCGCCGCCGGGCACACGGCCGACGTCATCGCCGTGACCTCGGCGCGCGACCTGGCCGTCGTACGGGAAGGGGTCTCGCTCGGTGTGGTGCAGTACGTGCTGAAACCGTTCACCTTCGCCACGCTGCGCGACCGTCTGGTCCGGTACGCGGACTTCCGGGGGGCGGCGGCGGGCGAGGCCAGCGGCCAGGACGAGGTGGACCGGGCGCTCGCCACCCTGCGTACACCCGAACCGGCCTCGCTCCCCAAGGGGTTGAGCGCACCGACGCTGGAGGCGGTGACCCGCACCCTGCGGACGGCGGCGGACGGGACGACGGCCACCGCGGCGGGCGAGGCGGTCGGTATCTCACGGATCACGGCGCGCCGGTATCTGGAACACCTGGTGACGACGGGCCGGGCGGTGCGCCGCCCGCAGTACGGTCAGATCGGGCGACCGGAACTGCAGTACCGGTGGCTGAGCAGCCCGTAGCGGACCGCGCGGGCCCTTCGTTCCGCCGCCCCAACAACGTTGTCATGCACGGGCATTGACCTTGAATTGCGGACCGCCATACCTTCGCCGGGCAGCCGCTGACCGCGGTTCGCGCCAGAGGAGGTCGTGCCCGTGCGCCCCACCGCCCCGCTCATCCTCGCCGCCGCAGCCACCGTCATCGCCGCAGGGTCCCTCACCGCCTGCGGGAGTGGGTCCGGCAGTGATCCGGACACCGTCAAGGTCGCCTACAACAGGAACACGGACAACAACGTCCGCTTCAAGGACCAGTTCCTGGATTCCATGAAGAAGCAGTTCGAGAAGGCCCACCCCGGCAAGAAGATCGAACTCGTCCCCATCCAGGCACCGGACGACGACTACGCGACCAAGGTGCAGCAGATGATGCGCTCCCCCAGGACCGCACCCGACCTCGTCTACGAGGACACCTTCCGGATCAACTCCGACATCAAGGCGGGGTATCTGCGGCCGCTGGACGACTATCTGGCGAAGTGGCCGGCCTGGGACCACTTCGTGGACACCGCGAAGTCGGCGGCGAAGGCCGCGGACGGGAAGACGTACGGCGTCCCGGACGGCACGGACACCCGCGGGCTCTGGTTCAACAAGAAGCTGTTCGCCAAGGCGGGGCTGCCCGCCGACTGGCATCCGAAGAGCTGGGCCGATGTGCTGGACACCGCCCGCACCATCAAGAAGAAGCTCCCGGGCGTCATCCCGCTGAACGTCTACACCGGCAAGGCACCCGGTGAGGTCGCGGTGATGCAGGGCTTCGAGATGCTGCTGTACGGCACCGGCGGCAATCCGCTCTACGACCAGGCGGCGAAGAAGTGGGTCGCCGGGGGCAAGGGCTTCAAGGACGCGCTGGACTTCGTGCACACGGTGTACGGCGAGAAGCTGGGCCCCGACCCGTCGGACGCCCTCGACGCCAACATCAATACGACGGTGGGCACCGAGCTGCTGCCCGAGGGCAAGCTCGCCATCGATCTGGACGGGTCCTGGCTCGGCCAGCTCTGGCTCGGCAACGGCACCAAGAAATGGCCCGAGTGGAGCACCACGCTCGGGCAGGCGCCCATGCCGACCCAGCACGGGCAGTCCCCGGGCGAGGTCTCGATGTCCGGCGGCTGGACGTGGGCGATCCCGCAGAAGTCCCACAACGCAGCGCTCGCCTGGGAGTTCATCCAGCAGTTGCAGCAGAAGGAGAACGCCGTCAGGTGGGACATCGCCGACGCCCAGATCGCGGTGCGCGACGACGTGGCGGCGGACCCGAAGTACCTGAACTCCATGCCGGGCATCAAGTTCTTCACCTCCCTGGTGAAGAACACCCACTACCGGCCGGCGCTGCCGGTCTACCCGCAGGTGTCGTCCGCGATCGGCGAGGCCCTGGAGTCGGTGACCACCGGTGACTCCACCCCGGCCGGCGCGGCGACGTCGTACGACGGCCAGCTGAAGTCGGTCACCGGCGGCGCGGTCGTCGACAGGACCGGATGAGCGCCCAGGGCGGGACGGGCGCCGCGCCCCGAGTGCGGCGGCAGCCGGCCCGCTGGCTGCCGCTGGCCCCCGCCACACTTCTGCTGCTGCTCTTCCTGGCCGGCCCCATCTGCTACTGCGTCTATATCGCCTTCACCGACATGCAGCTCACCGGCGCTTCCCACACGGACTTCGTGGGCCTGGCCAACTTCCGCAAGGCGCTGTCCGACGCACGGTTCCGCAACGCGGTGTGGCTGACGCTGGTCTTCACCTTCCTCTCGTCGGTCGTCGGCCAGAACACGCTGGGGCTGGCGCTGGCCGGTCTGATGCGCCGCGCCTCGCGCCCCGCCCGTACGCTGACCGGCGCCCTGGTCATCACGGCCTGGGTGCTGCCGGAGATCGTCGCGGCCTTTCTGCTGTACGCGTTCTTCCGCCGCGAGGGCACCCTCGACGCGGTGCTGCACTGGCTCCATCTCCCGGGCCAGAACTGGCTGTTCACCCTGCCGATCCTCGCCGTGTCGTTCGCCAACGTCTGGCGCGGCACCGCCTTCTCGATGCTGATCTACTCGGCGGCGCTCGCGGAGATCCCCGCCGAGATCACCGAGGCCGCCGAGATGGACGGCGCGAGTGGCCGGCGGGCGGTGTGGCACATCACGCTGCCGATGATCCGGCGTTCGATCGGCACCAATCTGATGCTCAACACTCTGCAGACCCTCTCGGTGTTCGGTCTGATCTGGGCGATGACCCGCGGCGGCCCGGGTGACCGCAGCCAGACACTGCCGGTCTTCATGTACGACCAGGCGTTCACCAAGAGCCTCATCGGCTACGGCACCGCGGTGGCCCTGCTGCTGCTCCTGGTGGGGGCGCTCTTCTCGGTCGTCTATCTCCGGCTGATGAAGGTGGAGGTCTGATGCGCCCGGTGCACACCGCGCCGGCCCGGCGTACCCGGCGCAGGCTGGCGGCGGACGCGGCGCTGCTGGTGGTGGCGGCCGCCTTCGTGCTGCCGCTCGCCTGGCTGGTGCTGGCCTCGTTCGACAGCAGCGCGAACCTGCGCGTACGGGTCCCCGCGTCGCCCACCCTGGACAACTTCTCGGCGGTCCTCACCGACGAGATCACCTTCACACCGATGCTCAACAGCCTGGTGCTCTGCGGCAGCGCGACCGTGCTGACGGTGGTCTGCGCGGTCCTCGCCGCGTACCCGCTGTCCCGCTACCGCTCGCGGTTCAACCGGCCGTACCTGCTCACGATCCTCTTCTCGACCTGTCTGCCGATCACCGCGGTCATGGTCCCGGTGTACGGACTCTTCGTGCAGGTCAACCTGGTCGACACGGTGTACGGCACCGCCCTCTTCCTCGCCACGTCCCAGCTCCCGTTCGCCATCTGGCTCATGAAGAACTTCATGGACGGGGTCCCGAAGGTCCTGGAGGAGGCGGCCTGGACCGACGGGGCGTCCATGCCGCAGACCCTGCGGCGGGTGGTGCTGCCGCTGATGGGGCCGGGGGCCGCGGTCGTGATGATCTACACGTTCATCATGCTCTGGGGGAACTTCTTCGTCCCGTTCATGCTGCTGCTCAGCCCGGACCAACTCCCCGCTTCCGTCACCATCTTCACCCTCTTCGGCAACTACGGATCGGTGGCCTACGGCCAGCTGGCGGCCTTCTCGATCCTCTACTCCACACCTGTTCTGATGCTGTACATCCTGATCTCGCGGCGGCTGGGCGGCGGCTTCGCTCTGGGCGGGGCCGTCAAGGGATGACGGCGGGGTGACCGGTCTCCCATACGTTTCTCCACATACCGAGACTGTGTGAACAAACCGTATTCGCGGGACCCCCCTTGCCCTTACCGTGTGCCCGTGCACCAGACCCCGCCCTTCGATGCCCCCGCCGCACGCCGTCTCCGCGAAGCGCTGGGCATGGCGCCCGGCCATGTCGCCTACGGGCTGCGCGCCCAGTACGGACTCCTCGTCACCCCGGATGTGGTGGCCGCCTGGGAACGCGGTCTCCAGTCACCGACCGCACGTGAGCTGACCGCGCTCGCCGGGGTGCTGTGGTGCTCCCCCGGCGATCTGCTGGTCGAGGCGGTCACCCTGCGCGAGCACCGGCTGGCGCGCGGCATGGCACCGGACGACGTGGCCCGGCGGGTCGGTATGGACACCGGGGCCTATGTCAAGGTCGAGGAGTCGGGGCGCTGGCGCGGCAACGAACGCCAGTCGGCGGCGCTCGCCGACGCCCTCTCGCTGAGCCCGGCTGCCTTCCTCACGGCGACGGGCCGTGACGGGGAGCTGGCCGGGATCCTGACCAGCGCGGTGACCACCCGATGGCAGGCCCACGTCAAAGCCACGGCCAAGCTCGTACCGCTGCCCCGCCCCGAGCTGGAGCGGGTGCTTGAGCGGCTGCACTCCGACTACCAGGCGCTGATGGTGGCCACCCTCAACTGGGGGTCGACGGAGGAGGCGGGCACGGGCGACGCGGGGCAGGCGTTCCTGGACTCGATCGTGGTGCGCTTCTGGGAGCTCGTCGGGGACTGAACGGGAGACGCCGGGTGACAGGCGGTGAGCGGCACGCGCCGAGCCGACACGCGCCGAGCGAAACGCGCCGAGCCGGGGCGAACGGCGCTAGAAGACCGACTCCGCCTCGTACATCCGGCTCTCGTCGACCGTCTTCAGATGGGTCACCGCGTCCGCCAGCGGCACCATCGCGATGTCCGTGCCGCGCAGCGCCGTCATATTGCCGAAGTCGCCGCGGTGCACCGCCTCCACCGCGTGCCAGCCGAAGCGTGTCGCCAGGACCCGGTCGTACGCGGTGGGGGTGCCGCCGCGCTGGACGTGGCCGAGGATGACCGGCCTGGCCTCCTTGCCGAGCCGGGTCTCCAGCTCGATGGCGAGGCGGGTGCCGATGCCGGTGAAGCGCTCGTGGCCGAACTGGTCGATGACGCCCTTCTCGTACGGCATGGAGCCCTCGGCCGGGTGGGCGCCCTCGGCGACGCAGATGACGGCGAACCGCTTCCTGCGGGCGAAGCGCTCCTCGACCATCTTGACCAGGTCGTCGACCTCGAAGCGGCGCTCGGGCAGGCAGATCCCGTGGGCGCCGCCGGCCATGCCGGACTCCAGGGCGATCCATCCGGCGTGCCGGCCCATGACCTCGACGACCATCACACGCTGGTGCGACTCGGCGGTGGTCTTCAGCCGGTCGATCGCCTCGGTCGCGACGCCGACGGCCGTGTCGAAGCCGAAGGTGCGGTCGGTGCCGGAGATGTCGTTGTCGATGGTCTTGGGGACGCCCACCACGGGCATCCCGGCGTCGGAGAGCATCCGGGCCGCGGTGAGGGTGCCCTCGCCGCCGATCGGGATGAGCGCGTCGATGCCGTAGCGCTCGGTCAGCTCCGCGCAGTTCTCGGCGGCCTCGCGCAGCCGGGCGCGCTCCAGGCGGGCGGAGCCGAGGATGGTGCCGCCGCGGGCGAGGATGCCGCTGACCGCGTTGAGGTCGAGGGGGCGGTAGTGGCCGTCGAGCAGGCCCTTGAAGCCGTCCTCGAAGCCGATGACTTCGTCGTTGTGCCCGGCAACGGCACGGTGCACGACCGACCGGATGACGGCATTGAGGCCGGGGCAGTCGCCGCCCGCGGTGAGGACTCCGATGCGCATCGTGCTGATTCTCCTGCTCCTAGTGGTACCTGCGAGCCGTGCCGATTCTTCCACGGCCGGTGGGCCGCGGGGCCTTCGCCGCCGTCCCGTACGCAGGGCGTGGACAGGCGGCGTAGCCAGCCCCGAGGGTACTGTCAAGAAGGCGCGCAGGGCCGCCACGGGGCCCGCCGATCACGCGGCCCCCGTCAGGAACGAGTAGCAGACGACGAGGCAGAGGACGGAGAGCACGCGTGACGCGCAGCGTGTACGTGACCGGGATCGACCGCGGCGACGGCCGCCAGGTCGTCGAGCTGGGGGTCATGGAACTCCTCACCCGTCAGGTGGACCGGGTCGGGATCTTCCGGCCGCTGGTGCACGACGGTCCCGACCGGATGTTCGAGCTGCTGCGGTCGCGCTACCGGCTGAGCCAGGACCCGGCGTCGGTGTACGGCATGGACTACCACGAGGCGTCCGCCCTCCAGGCCGAGCAGGGCACGGACGAGCTGGTCTCGCACCTGGTGGGCCGCTTCCACGAGGTGGCCCGCGCGTACGAGGTGGTGCTCGTCCTCGGCACCGACTTCGCCGCCACGCAGCTCCCCGACGAGCTGGCGCTGAACGCCCGGCTGGCCAATGAGTTCGGCGCTTCGGTGATCACGGTGGTCGGCGGCAAGGGCCAGCCGCCCGAGTCCGTACGGTCCGAGACCCGTAACGCCTACCGGGCGTACGAGGTGCTGGGCTGCGACGTCATCACGATGGCGGTGAACCGGGTGGCCCCGGGCGACCGCGCCGAGCTGGCCGCACAGCTCGCCGCGCAGCTTCCGGTGCCGTGCTCGGTGCTGCCCGACGAGCCGGCGCTGGCCGCGCCGACGGTCGCCCAGATCAGCCATGCGCTGGGCGGCACGGTCCTGCTGGGTGACGAGGCGGGGCTGGCCAGGGACGCGTTGGACTTCGTGTTCGGCGGGGCCATGCTGCCGAATCTGCTGAACGCGCTGACGCCCGGCTGCCTGGTCGTGACCCCGGGCGACCGGTCCGACCTGGTGGTCGGCTCGCTCGCCGCGCACAGCGCGGGCACCCCGCCGATCGCCGGTGTGCTGCTGACGCTGGACGAGCGTCCGGGCGAGGCGATCCTCCGGCTGGCGGGCCGGCTGGCACCCGGCACCCCGGTGGTCGCCGTGACGGGCGGGTCGTTCCCGACGGCGGGTGAGCTGTTCGCCCTGGAGGGGCGGATGGACGCGGCGACCCCGCGCAAGGCGGAGACCGCGCTCGGCCTCTTCGAGCGCCATGTGGACACCGCCGAGCTGCTGGAGCGTCTCTCGGTGGCGCGCAGCGGCCGGGTCACCCCGATGATGTTCGAGCACGAGCTGCTGGAGACCGCCCGGGCGGACCGCCGCCGGGTGGTGCTGCCCGAGGGCACCGAGGAGCGGGTGCTGCGCGCCGCCGACGTGCTGCTGCGCCGCGGGGTCTGCGACCTGACGCTGCTGGGCGATCCGGAGACCGTCCGCAAGAAGGCCGCCGACCTGGGCATCGACCTGTCGGCGGCCGATGTCGTCGACCCGGTGACGTCGGAGCTGCGCCAGCGGTTCGCCGAGGTGTACGCGAAGCTCCGGGCGCACAAGGGCGTCACCGTGGAGCTGGCCCACGACGTGGTCGCGGACGCCTCGTACTTCGGCACGCTGATGGTCCAGGAGGGCCTGGCCGACGGCATGGTCTCGGGCGCGGTGCACTCGACGGCGGCGACGATCAGGCCCGCCTTCGAGATCATCAAGACCAAGGAGGACGCGTCGATCGTCTCGTCGGTGTTCTTCATGTGTCTCGCCGACAAGGTGCTCGTGTACGGCGACTGCGCGGTCAACCCGGACCCGGACGACAGACAGCTCGCGGACATCGCGGTGCAGGCGGCCGCGACCGCCGCCCAGTTCGGGGTGGAGCCGCGCATCGCGATGCTCTCGTACTCGACCGGCACGTCCGGTTCCGGTGCGGACGTCGACAAGGTGCGCCGGGCCACCGAGCTGGTCAGGGCGGCCAGACCCGATCTGCTGATCGAGGGGCCCATCCAGTACGACGCGGCGGTGGAGCCGTCCGTGGCCGCCACCAAGCTGCCGGGGTCGGCGGTCGCCGGGCAGGCCAGCGTGCTGGTCTTCCCCGACCTCAACACCGGCAACAACACCTACAAGGCCGTGCAGCGCTCGGCCGGCGCCGTGGCGGTGGGCCCGGTGCTCCAGGGGCTGCGCAAGCCGGTCAACGACCTGTCGCGGGGCGCGCTCGTCGAGGACATCGTCAACACCGTCGCGATCACCGCGATCCAGGCTCAGGGCGTGGGCCGGAGCAGGGCCCAGGAGGGATCCGTATGACCGCCACCCGTGTTCTCGTTCTCAACTCCGGCTCCTCGTCGGTGAAGTACCAGCTCCTGGACATGGCGGACGGCAGCAAGCTGGCGATGGGCCTGGTCGAGCGGATCGGTGAGGCGGCCTCGCGCTGTGTGCACACCCTGCTGACGCCGGGCGGCTCCACCCGTGAGCAGAGCGGCCATATCGCCGACCACTCGGCGGCGCTGAAGGCCGTCGCCGCCGAGCTGGACGCCGACGGCCTCGGCCTGGACTCTCCCGAACTGGCGGCGATCGGCCACCGGGTGGTGCACGGCGGGCTGCGGTTCACCGCTCCGACCGTCGTGGACGACACGGTGCTCCAGGAGATCGAGCGTCTGGTGCCGGTGGCGCCGCTGCACAACCCGGCGAACATCATCGGTATCCGCACCGCCCGCGAGCTGCGCCCCGACCTGCCCCAAGTGGCCGTCTTCGACACGGCGTTCCACACCACGATGCCGGAGTACGCGGCCCGGTACGCGATCGACGTGGCGACCGCGGACGCCCACCGCATCCGCAGGTACGGCTTCCACGGCACCTCCCACGCGTACGTCTCGCGCAGGACCGCTGCGCTGCTGGGCCGGACGCCCGAAGAGGTCAACGTCATCGTGCTGCACCTCGGCAACGGGGCGTCGGCGTCCGCGGTGGCCGGCGGGGTCTGTGTGGACACCTCCATGGGGCTGACGCCGCTGGAGGGGCTGGTGATGGGGACACGGTCCGGTGACATCGATCCGGCGGTGATCTTCCATCTCACCCGGGTGGCCGGAATGTCCATCGACGAGATCGACGCGCTGCTCAACAAGAACAGCGGTCTTGTCGGGCTCTGCGGGGACAATGACATGCGGGAAATCGTCCGCAGGACCGAAGAGGGCGACGAGCGTGCGGAACTGGCCTTCGATATCTACGTACAGCGGTTGAAGAAGTACATCGGGGCCTATACCGCGGTACTCGGCCGGGTGGACGCCGTGGCGTTCACCGCGGGGGTCGGTGAGAACTCCGCTCCGGTGCGTGCGGCGGCCGCCGCGGGCCTGGAGGGGCTGGGCCTCACGGTCGACGCGGGGCTCAATGCCGTACGTTCCGACAAGGCCCGGCTGATTTCCCCGGAGGGGTCCCGGGTGGCTGTGGCCGTGGTTCCGACGGACGAGGAACGTGAAATCGCGCAGCAGGTATACGCCTTGGTGAATGACTGACACCTGAGCGCCGTACCGCCCATTTGTACTTTCCGCCAGACGGAATATTCCGTTGCGAAACAAACCGATAGGATCCGCCTCATGCGCCGTTCCAAAATCGTCTGCACACTGGGCCCAGCCGTCGACTCCTATGAGCAGCTGAAGACGCTCATCGAAGCCGGCATGAATGTGGCCCGTCTGAATATGAGCCATGGGTCCCACGCTGAGCACGAGGAGCGGTACCACCGCGTCCGCAAGGCGTCCCAGGACACCGGCCGCGCCGTGGGGGTGCTGGCCGACCTGCAGGGCCCCAAGATCCGCCTGGAGACCTTCGCCGAGGGCCCCGTCGAGCTGGTGCGCGGTGACGAGTTCACCATCACCGCCGACGACGTCCCGGGCGACAAGACCATCTGCGGCACCACCTACAAGGGCCTGCCCGGCGATGTCGTCAAGGGCGACCCGATCCTGATCAACGACGGCAACGTCGAGCTCAAGGTCGTCGAGGTCGAGGGTTCCGAGGTCAGGACCATCGTCATCGAGGGCGGTGTCATCTCCGACCACAAGGGCATCAACCTGCCCGGCGCGGCGGTGAACGTCCCGGCCCTGTCCGAGAAGGACATCGACGACCTGCGGTTCGCGCTGCGGATGGGCTGCGACCTGGTCGCGCTCTCCTTCGTGCGCGACGCGAGCGACGTCATCGACGTGCACAAGATCATGGACGAGGAGGGCCGCCGGGTCCCCGTCATCGCCAAGGTCGAGAAGCCGCAGGCGGTCGCCCACATGGAGGGCGTCGTCGCGGCGTTCGACGGGGTCATGGTCGCCCGTGGCGACCTGGCCGTCGAGTACCCGCTCGAAAAGGTCCCGATGGTGCAGAAGCGCCTCATCGAGCTCTGCCGCCGCAACGCCAAGCCGGTGATCGTCGCGACCCAGATGATGGAGTCGATGATCACCAACTCGCGCCCGACGCGCGCCGAGGCGTCCGACGTCGCCAACGCCATCCTGGACGGCGCCGACGCGGTCATGCTCTCCGCCGAGTCGAGCGTGGGCGCGTACCCGGTCGAGACCGTCAAGACGATGTCGAAGATCGTGGTCGCCGCCGAGGAGGAGCTGCTCTCCAAGGGCCTCCAGCCGCTGGTGCCCGGCAAGAAGCCGCGCACCCAGGGCGGTTCGGTGGCCCGTGCGGCCTGCGAGATCGCGGACTTCCTGGACGCGAAGGCGCTGGTCGCCTTCACGCAGTCCGGCGACACCGCACGCCGCCTCTCCCGCTACCGCACCTGCCAGCCGATCCTCGCCTTCACCACCGACGAGGCGACCCGCAGCCAGCTCGCGCTGAGCTGGGGCGTCGAGTCGTACGTGGTCCCGCACGTGGACAACACCGACGCGATGGTCGACCTGGTCGACGCCGAGCTGCTGAAGCTCAAGCGCTACAGCGACGGCGACCGCATGATCATCACGGCCGGCTCGCCCCCCGGCGTCCCCGGCACCACCAACATGGTCCGGGTGCACCACCTGGGCGGCGAGGACAACCGGAGCTGACCCGCTCCCCCGGTCTCCCGCCGTACGGCTGTGGCCCGCGCCCCCTCCGGAGGGGGCGCGGGCCACAGCCCTGTTTCCGGCGGTCACCGGCCGCCGGTCACTCCGGGGTGCGCCGGTAGTGCAGCTGGACGACGCCGTTGCCGAAGGTGCGGGACTCCACGAGGTCGAGTCCGACGGTGGCCCCCGCCACCGGGAAGAGCGGTGTGCCGCCGCCGATGAGCACCGGGTGGACGTAGATGCGGAACTCGTCGACCAGCCCGTGCGCCATGAAGGACGCGGCCAGATTCGCGCCGCCGAGCGACAGGTCCCCGCCGGGGCGGGCCTTGAGCGCCCGCACCTCTTCGGGGACCACTTCCCGTACGACGGTGGTGTTCCAGTCGGTCCGGTCCAGGGTCCTGGAGTACACGGTCTTGGGCATCTCGCGCCAGATCTCCGCGAACTCCTTCACGGTCTCGGCGGCGGCCGGGTCGGCGTCCGCGGTCGGCCAGTACCCGGCCATCAGCTCATGGGTCACCCGGCCGTCCAGGAAGCCGCCCATCGTCGCCAGATACGCGTTGAGCGAGCGGTGCAGTTCGTCGTCCACCCGGTGCCAGCCGATGTCCCTGCCGGGGCCTTCGATGTACCCGTCGAGGGACACCGACATCATCAGGATGATCTTTCGCATCGCGGTCCTCACAGGGGTCGGCGGGGGCCCGGCGGAATGCCGCGGGCGGCCGGAGAATACGCCCGCGGCGCCCGGAAACCCCGTCACCCCGCCACAGTGGCGGCAGTCGTGCCGCGCGCACGCCGGGCGCGTACGGATGCGGCGGCCCCGATGACCAGCGCCACCCCCACGGCCAGCAGATGTTCACGCCCCGCCAGATTCGGCCTGAGCGCCGACTGGACGACGATCACCCCGCTGGTCAGTACGGCGAACACCGGCGCGCGCCTGACCACGGCCAGATAGGCGAGGAGCCCGGCCACAGCGGCGGACGGTCCGGTGTCGAGGACGTGCGCGGTGCCGGGCGGCAGCCCGAACGGGCCGTGGCCCAGGGCGATCATCGCCCGGGCGCCCAGCGTGCCCGCGAGGGATGTGCCGCAGGCGATCAGGAGGGTCCGGGTGCGGCCGATGGCCAGCTCGGCGAGCGCGAAGGCGAGGAACAGCCGGGGCAGCCCGGCCCACACGGGCAGCCCGGGGTCCGTGAGGACCAGCGAGACGGGGGTACGCAGCAGGACCAGCGGGAGGGGCAGATCGCCCCGGACCTCGCCGGTCAGCCGTATCGCGACGGCGCCCGTACGGGTCCGTATCAGCTCGTGCACGACGATCACCGCGAGGACGGCCAGCACCCCAAGGGCGACCCCCGCCACCCCGCGCCGCCGGCAGGCGCGTGCGGGCTCGACCACGATCCGCCGCCACTCGCCGAGCAGCAGCCTCCTGCCGTACGCGGTGAACCCGCCTGCGGCGGGGCGCGGTTGTATGCCCACGCGCCCGGCGGGCACGCCCTCGTCGCCGGTCGCCCGGCAGCCGTCGACAGCCCCCACCGCTCACTCCCCCACGGTCTCCGCCCGGCTTCGGACATCCGTACGGCTCAGGCGATTCTGCCCCACCGGCCGGAAGCGGGGGCGTCCGGCCGTCGCTCACGGCACCGTCCCGTCCACGGCACCCGGCCGGACCGCGGTCCCGTCCCGCGGAAACGGCTGTGGCCCGCGCCCTCTGTTTCGAGGGGGCGGGCCACAGCCGTTTCCGCGGCTCCCGGAAGTTCGCGCGCCGGGGGGTCAGGCGCCCGTGAAGTAGTTCTGCAGACCGGGGATGTGGAGCGTGCCGCCGAACTGCCCTGCCTGCTTCACCGTGACGTCCGTGAAGAACGCGAACGGTACGTTGATCGGCGGCGGGGTGTCGGGGCTGAAGGTGATCGGGATGAGGCCGAAGAGGTTGCCCTTCAGCGACTCCGTGTACATCGTGACCTGGCCGTCGCGGATGGTCGACGTCGAGCCCGGTGCGCCCTTCACATGGCCGGTGGACCCGTTCGGGCCGACGGTCATCTGGTGCAGGTCCTTGATGTCCAGCGAGGACGAGGTGAACTTCAGGACCTTCTTGATCTTGCCGCTGGCCGTCCTGACCTCGACGATGCCCTTGTAGTCGAGGCCCTTGAGGGTCAGCATCGAACTCTTCAGCGTCCACGGGTCGTCGGGCAGGGCGGGGATGCCCTGTTCCAGATCGGCCGCGGCGAGCGCCTTGGGGTCGGGGGTCGGGCACGGGTAGGACGGCTTGGCGCCGTCCGGGATGTCCGTGTCCTTCTTCGGGTCGAGCCCCTTGACGTCCGAGGGGAGTTCCTTGACCGACTTGCCGGCCTCGGCGGCCGCCTCGCGGATCTTCTCGGCGGTCTTGTCGGCCGTGCTCTTCGCCGCGCCGGTAACCTGACCGGCCGTCTTCGCAGCGGAGTCGGCCGCCTTCTTGTCGGCCGCCTTCTTCTCAGCGGCTTTCTTCTCCGCCGCCTTCTTCTCCGCGGCCTTCTTCTCGGCTGCGGTCTTCTCGGCGGCCGTCTTCTCGGATGTCGCGGAGGACGACGGGTCCGGGGACGGGCTCGCCTTGTCCTTGTCCGGGTTGAACAGGTGCTTGAGCGCGTCACCCACACCCAGCGGGTCCAGCGGGTTCTTCGACTCGGTCGCGCTCGGCGACGGGTCGCCCGCGGACGAACCGGACGGCGACGCGGTGTCCTTCTTGGCGGAACCGGTCCCGCCCGCCGAAGGGGTGGCCGAAGGAGAGGGCGTGTCCGATGCGCCGGCCGCCTTGTCGTCCTTCTTGGCCTTGTCCTTGGCGTCCTTGGCCTTGTCCTTCGCGTCGTCCGACGCGCTGGCCGAGGGGCTCGGAGAGTCCGAGGGCTTCGCGGACGGGCTCGGGTCGTCGGAGCGGGACACACAGGGACCGGCTGCGAACGGGACGTCACCCTGGTCGTCGGCCATCGCCAGCTTGGGGGTGAGTCCCATCCCGACGAACACCGCGGTGGGCATGGCCGCCAGGGCTATCGCCTTGCTCGCGGGTATGTGCAGCTTCGTCAGCAGCGACTTCCTCGGGGCCGCGTGACGGCCCCCTCTTCTCTCCGGGAAGTCGTCGCCTTCGGTGGTATCCAGCTGCGCTTCGTCACCCCGCACGGTGCCTCCCACCGTTGGCATCCACTGTCGTGTCCTTGTCATACGCAGCCGACTTCTGCTCAGGGATGCCAGGCGCGTGACCGAAGGGGGAGAACTCGTCCGCCGGAGCGGTGCCTTCGGGCGTACTTCCGTGCGGAGTCCCGTCGGCGGAGCCGCCCTGCGCGGGCACCGCCGGGTCGGCGTTCGGCTTCGCCGGTGCCCAGGAGAGCGAGAGCGCCCCGCCGATCATCGACAGCAGGAAGCCGACGACGAAGCCACCGATGTTGGCCACCGGGAGGGAGATCAGCGCCAGCAGGATCGCCGCTATCCCCGCGAACACCCGGACGGCACCGTGGAACCACATGGTCACACCGAGCGTGACGAGCAGCACGCCGATGATCAGCGACCCGGCGCCCGCAGTGGTGGACATCGCCAGCGTCACATTGCCGAGGTGCATGTTGGCGTACGGGAAGTAGGCGATCGGCACGCCTCCCACCATGGTGAACAGGCCCGCCCAGAAGGGTCGGTTCCCCCGCCAGGCGCGGAAGCGAAGCCGCCAGTAGGTGAAATCGCGGGAACCTGTGGACTCGGCGCTCATGGAAAACAGCTCCCTGGTACCGGTGTTGCTCTGAGAAGTAGGGGGGTTCGGGCGGCCGCAGCGCCACAAGGCGCTCCGGCCACCCGGGCGTGCTTAGTAGCACTCCTTGACGCCCGGCTTGAGCCTCAGGCTCAAGTTGCTGAGCTTGAAGGTGCCGGCCGTGGTCGCCCACGCCGTCTGCTTCACGTGCTGCAGCGTCGCCTCGTCGGCGCGCTGCGCGAAGCCGTTCGGGTTGACGGCCTTCTCCGTGCCGTGCTCGATGCCCGTCTTGTTGGACGGGTCACCGGCCGCTACACCGATGTCGATGTTCTTGAACGTCGCATCGGCGTCGAGGCTCGCGACGTCGAGGTACAGGTTCGTCGCCTCGACCGGCTTCTTGGCGTCGGTGCCCGCGTGCAGCTGCAGGGTGACACTGCCCAGACCGAACGGCAGGTTGGGCGTGACGACCGACTGGCACATGTTGTTGATCGTCGCGCTGCTGAAGCCCGACACGGCCACCGCGTGCGCGGCGCTCTTGCCGTTCAGGTCTTTGCCGGTCGCGACACTGCCGTACTGGACGAAGTCCTGGCCGACCAGCTGGTCGGCGCTGACCTTGAAGCTCTGGCCGGACACGCTGAACGAAGCGGCGAGCGCACCCTGCGCGAGGCCGACGCCCACCGCAGCGGTGGCGACCACGCTCGGCACCATGACCAGCGCGAACCGCTTCCATCTGGTTCCGCCACGTACCTGGGAACTCACTTAGTTTCCTCCTTCTCGGACGTACATCTCCGGATCGGGTTCGAAGCCCGTCCTGGGATGGGAGAAGTGCTACGTCCTCGGGAAGGAGAGCGCCCGGTTCAGAAGCGCGAACCGCGTCCGAAGCACCGGCGATCACCCCCGAGCGACAACCACTGGCCACGCCTTCGCGCAACCGCTGGACAGGCCCCGCCGGGTGGCAGGAACCCCCCTGTCCCGCAGCCGGCGCCACTGCCGCCGACCGGCTCGGTGGGGACCCAAGCGGCCACGCCGCGACCGGATGTCGCGCTGGTGCGTTATTGGACCGAGCGTGGCCGATCGTGGTGCATTCGCGGCCGTGACACAAGGGGCTCGTTACCGGCTAGTAACGGCCTGATAACCGAACCGCGACCCGCCGATATCACGCGGGCACACAGGGTGGACCCGACGCCGGCGCTACATCGGCCGGTAGCCACCCATAACCGGGCAGAAGGAGGTACTGGATTTACTCGGAGTAACAGACGGCCGCAATTGCCAAGTTTTGGCAAAGTACGGCCGTCGGTTATCGCTGTGTCGCCAAATCGTCCGGGCCAACCCGCCGACACCGCGCGTTTAGTGACTGTTCAGACCCAACGTCAGAACAGCACACGCGCCAGGGCGGAACGGGCGGCGGTCACCCTCGGGTCCTCGGATCCGATCACTTCGAAGAGCTGGAGCAGATGGACCCGGGCCGCCTCGCGGTCACTGCCCACCGTGCGCTGCACGGTCTGCACCAGACGGCCGAAGGCGTCCTCGACATGACCGCCGACCAGATCGAGGTCGGCGGCGGCGAGCTGCGCCGGGACATCGGCGGGCTTGTCGGCCGCGTCCTTCCGGACCTGCTGGGGGTCCAGGTCCTTGACCCGGCCGAGCAGTTCGGCCTGGGCGAGGCCGAGCTTGGCCTCCTCGTTGGCCGGGTCGTCCGAGAGGACGTTGCGGTACGCCTGGATCGCGCCGTCGAAGTCATTGGCGTCCAGCGCCTGTACGGCCGCTTCGAGCAGCGCGTCATAGGGACCGGCCGGCACTTCGGCGGGCTCGGCGTCATCGGCGGGGGGCGCGGCGTCGGGGTCCACCGGGATGCCGGTGATACCGAAACGCTCCTCGCCCACCTGGATCAGCTGGTCCAGGGTCTGCCGGATCTGCGCCTCGGGCGCCGCACCCTGGAAGAGCGGCAGCGCCTGCCCGGCCACGACGGCGAAAACGGCGGGAATCCCCTGGATCCCGAACTGCTGCATCAGCATCTGGTTGGCGTCGACGTCGACCTTGGCGAGCAGGAAGCGGCCGTTGTACTCGACGGCGAGGCGTTCGAGGAGGGGGCCGAGCTGCTTGCAGGGCTCGCACCACTCGGCCCAGAAGTCGATGACGACCGGGACCTCGGCGGAGCGCTGGATGACATCGCGCTCGAAGCCGGCTTCGTCGACATCGATCACCAGCGAGACGGGCGAGACCGGCGTGGCACCGCCCTGCCTCGCGGTCTCGGCGCGCGCCTGCTCCGCTTTCTGCCGGGCCTCGCCGGCGGCCTTCACTGCGGCGAGGTCGACGACGCCGCTCATGGACATGTTCCTAGGCTGCATACGTACATCCTCCCCCCTCCACCACTCGTTCAGGAAAGCCGTTCGGGAAAGCTGTCGGCGAAATCCGCCGGTGGTACGGGACCGGCCCGTCCGTACACCCCCCGCCGGATGCGGGGCGTACGGCCGGACGCGGTCCTTCGGCCCGATCGCGGGCCCTGGGACAGGCGCCGGGGTCCCCACCCTGACGCCAGTGGCTGTCGTGCTGTTCTTGTCACCCGGTTGTCGCGTGGTCATCGCGTGGTGCCGTGCTCGTACTGTGCACGCGCCGTGCTCGTCCTGTGCTCGTGCCGCGGCCGCAGGAAAGGGGCACGTGCGCGCCTCTTTACGCTACGACTCGTAGCGTAACTGGTCGACCGGGAACAGCGGGCGAAAATTCTCCGGCGGTTTCCCGTGATCTGACTCACGGCGGCTGAGCTACTGACCGGTATGGTCGCGGGCATGCCGCTCAGCAAGCCCTCCCGAACGGGTCGCCCACGCTCCACCGAGGCCGATACCGCGATCCTCGTCGCGACGAGAGCCGCGCTGGTCGACCTGGGCTGGTCGCGGCTGACCATGGGCGATGTGGCGGCCCGCGCCGGGGTGGCGAAGACGACGCTCTACCGCCGCTGGTCGCACAAGAACGAGCTGGTCGTGGACGCCGTCGCGGTCCTCTTCGACGAGCTGGAACTGCCCGACCGCGGCAGTCTGTCCGCCGACATCGAGGGCGTGGTGCTCCAGTTCGCCGCGCTCCTCGCCCGGCCCGAGACCAAGACCGCGCTGATGGCGGTGGTCGCCGAGTCGATCAGCGACGAAGCGCTGCGCGCCCGGATCCGCTCGGCGATCGTCGACCGGCAGAAGCGGCTGGTGACGATCGGCCGCGAGCGGGCACAGGCCCGGGGTGAACTCCCCCTGGAGGACGACCCCGAGACCTCGGCCCGGCACACCGACCTGATCTTCGACGTGGTCGCGGGCGCGGTGGTGCACCGGGCGCTGGTGAGCGCGGAGCCGGTGGACGAGGAGTGGGCGCGCGAGTTCACCCTGCTGCTCTGCACCGGGCTCAGCGCCCCGGCCCAGCCTCCGCCGGTGTGACGCCCCGGCGCGGCCGCCCCGCGTGACACACCGGCCCGGCCACCGCCCGCGTGACACTCAGGCGCGGCTCCGGGTGCTCTTCCGGCCCGGCGGCCCTCTTTTCCGACCTGGTAGCAGCCCTCGCCTCAGACCTGGTAGCGGTCTGCCGCGAACAGGTGCAGATTCTCCGCGATCCACTCCGATGTGTGCTTCAGCCCCTCGGCCAGCGGGACCTCCGGCTGCCAGCCCGCCCACTCCCTGGCCCGCGAGTTGTCCGACAGCAGCCGCTGGACCTCGCTGCCCGAAGGCCGCAGCCTGGCCGGGTCGACGACGACCTCCGCCTCCCGGCCGGATGCCGCGATCAGCGCCTGCGCCAGATCCCCGATCGAAATCTCCTGCCCGGTACCGAGATTGACGCTCTCGCCCAGTGCCCGGTCGCAGTCGGCCAGTGCGAGGAAGCCGCGCGCGGTGTCCGTGACATAGGTGAAGTCTCGGGTCGGGGTGAGCGAGCCGAGCTTGATCTCCCGCGCCCCGGAGTGGAGTTGGGCGAGGATGGTGGGGATGACGGCGCGCGCGGACTGCCGGGGCCCGTAGGTGTTGAAGGGCCGTACCACCGTCACCGGCAGTTCGAACGCGTGCCAGTGCGACAGCGCCATCATGTCGGCGCCGATTTTGGACGCGGAGTACGGGGACTGCGGCTGGAGCGGGTGCCGTTCACTGATCGGGGCGGTGAGCGCGGTCCCGTACACCTCACTCGTGGAGGTGTGCAGCAGCCGGCGTACGGAGTGCCGGCGGCAGGACTCGGCGATGTTCTCGGTGCCGGTGACATTCGTGGCGACGTACGCGCCGGGGGCGTCGTAGCTGTACGGGATGCCGATCAGCGCGGCGAGGTGGAAGACCGTGTCGCAGCCGGCGACGGCGTCGTCGACCCGGCCCGCGTCCCGGACGTCGCCCGCCACCATCTCCACCCGGGAGCTGCCCAGATGGCGGGCCAGGTGGCCCTTCTCGCCGTACGGCTTGTAGTGCACGAACGCCCGGACCCGGGCCCCTTGCTCCACCAGCAGGTCGACGAGGGCCGAGCCGATGAAGCCCTCGGCCCCGGTGACGAGGACGGTGCGGTTCTGCCAGATGGTGGCCTGCGCGGCCGGTGAGGTGGTCATGAGGTGAACTCCTTCGCGTGGGACAGGACCCGGGCGGCGAGCAGATCCGCCGCCCGGGCGTGAGTGGAGGGGTCGGCCGCACCGCTCATCGCGGCGAGCCTGGCCGGGTCGGCGAGGAGCGGGCCCGCCACTTCCGCGAGCCGCTCCGCCGTCGTCTCCTCGTCGGCGATCAGCACCCCGGCCCCGGCGTCGCCGAGGACGCGGGCGTTGTGGGTCTGGTGGTCGCCCGGCGCGTGCGGATACGGCACGAGGACCGCGGGCACCCCGGTGGTGGCCAGCTCGGCGACGGTGGCGGAGCCGGCCCGGCAGACGACCAGGTCGGCAGCGGCGTACGCCAGGTCCATCCGGTCCAGATAGGGGACGGCGCGGGCGATCCGGCAGCCGCCCTCGTCGGCGAGCCTGGTGCGGGCCGCCTCCAGTGCGGCAGGACCGGTCTTGATGAGCAGATGGACGTCCGTACGCCCCTGCCAGCGGGCCGCGAGCCCGACCGCGGCGGCGGTGAGCCGGGCGGCGCCGAGGCTGCCGCCGTTGACGAGGAGCAGCCGCGCCCCCGCGGGCACACCGAGCGCGTGCCTGGCCTGTGCCCGCAGCGCGGGGCGGTCGAGTGACGCGATCGGTGCGGCGATCGGCATCCCGACCGTCTCGGCGTTCTCGCCGCCCGCGAGATGGGCCCGGCTGCGGTCGAAGGCGACGGTGAGATGCGGGGTGAGCCGGGCCGCGAACTGGTTGGCGCGGCCCGGCACCGCGTTGGACTCGTGGATGACGCTCGGCACACCGGCCATCCGGGCGCCGAGCACCACCGGCGCGCTGGGGTAGCCGCCCATGCCGACCGCGACCTGGGCCCGCTGCTCGCGCAGGATCGTCCGGCACTGCACGCCGGACTTCAGCAGGGCGGCGGGCAGCAGATAGCGGCGGGCGCCGAGCGCCGGGTCGAAGGGGATCATGTCGACGGTGTGCAGCGGGTATCCGGCGCCGGGTATGAGCGTGGATTCGAGGCCGCGTTCGGTGCCGACGAAGGAGATCACCGCGCCGGGTACGGCCCGGCGCAGGGCGTCGGCGAGGGCCAGGCCGGGGTAGATATGACCGCCGGTGCCGCCCGCACCGATCACGACGGAGAGTGGTGTGCGCATGAGCGGCACACTCGTCGCGCGGGGTAAGAAGGTTCTAAGAGGCGGGTTTGGCAGGCTTTGCTCCATGAACCCGTATCCGCACTCGCACGCGCAGCCGCCGCCCGCGAGCCCCCGGCCGAGAAAGATCCTGGTCGTGGACGACCAGCCGGAGGTCCGGGTGGCGGTCGAGGACGGTCTCAGCGTCGAGGGGTACGAGGTGCGGGGCGCGGCCGACGGTCTCGACGCGCTGTCGGCCGTCGCCTCCTGGCAGCCGGACGCGGTGGTGCTCGATGTGATGATGCCGGTCCTCGACGGCCTCGCGGTCTGCCGCAGGCTGCGCGCCGTCGGCGACCGTACGCCGGTACTGGTGCTGACCGCGCTGGACTCGGTGAGCGAGCGGGTGGACGGCCTGGAGGCGGGCGCCGACGACTATCTCGTGAAGCCGTTCGCGCTCGACGAGCTGATCGCCCGGGTGCGGGCGCTGCTGCGGCGGGCCGCGCCGGTGGAGGAGGAGCCTGGCGCGCTGTCGTACGGGGATCTGACCGTGGACCCGGTGACCCGCACCGGGCGCCGGGCGGGGCGCCCCATCGAGTTCAGCAGGACCGAGTTCGCCCTGCTCGATCTGCTGCTGCGCCATCCCGGGCAGGTCCTCACCCGGGAGCTGATCCTGGAGCGGGTCTGGGGGCAGGACTTCGGCCCCGACTCCAACTCCCTCGCGGTGTACGTCGGTTACCTGCGCCGCAAACTGGAGGCCGCGGGCGAACCGCGCCTGGTCCACACCGTGCACGGGGTCGGCTACCGGCTGGACACGGCATGAGCACCCCGGCCGGCCGGGACGGCCGTGACGACAGGGGCGACCAGGGCGACAGGGGCAGTCGTGACGGCCGGGGAAACCGTGCGGGCCGGACCGGCCCGCGCCGGTCGCACTCCCACCGGCTCGGTGCGCGCTGGCGCCGCCGCCGTCCGCTGCGCACCCGGCTGGCCCTGACCGCTTCGGCGGCCGTGGCCCTGGTGGCGCTCGGGGTGTGCGCCGCGGCGTTCTTCGTCCAGCGGTACGAGATCTACCACCAGCTGGACCTGAACCTCATCCAGTCGGCGTCGGTGTCCGGCGGCGGGCGCGGGGGCGGGACACCCGGGGTCGTCGAGGGCCAGTGCCAGTTCCTGGCGTCACCGGCCTGCTCACAGATCGTGCCGGCCGACCCGTCGGCCGACCCCGCCAAGCCCTATCTCCTCCCGGTGTCGGGCCCGGTCCGTGAGGTCGCAGCGGGCACCCGTGCCCCGTACTTCAGCAACATCACTCTGGAGGGGCGCCCCACCCGGATGCTCACCACCACCTTCGGCCACCGTGAGGCGGTGCAGGTCGCCCTGCGCGCCGACCCGGTGGAGAAGAGCGTGCGGCGCACGGCCCAGCTGCTCGCCGCGGTCGGCGGCGCCGGGGTGCTGATCGCGGCGGCGCTGGGCTACTGGGTCTCGCGCACCGGTCTGGCGCCGGTGGCCCGGCTCACCCGGGCCGCCGAGCGGATCGCCGCCACCCGGGACCCGCGCCACCGCATCGAGCTGCCGCCCGGGCCCGCGACCCGGGAGGACGAGGTCACCCGGCTGGCCACCACGTTCAACACCATGCTGGGTGAGCTGGAGCAGTCGGTCACCGCCCAGCGCCGGCTGGTGGCGGACGCCTCGCACGAGCTGCGCACCCCGCTCACGGCGCTGCGGACCAACGCCGAACTGCTCGCCAGGTCGGACAGGTTGACGCCCGCCCAGCGCGACCGGGCCTCCGGCGCCCTCACCCGGCAGATCCATGAGGTGACGACGCTGGTGAACGACCTGATCGAACTGGCCCGCGACGAGGAGCCCGTACCGCTGGTGGAGAGCGTCCGGCTGGCCCCGCTGGCCGAACACGCGGTGGCGGCGGCCCGCGGTCACTGGCCGGGACTGGCCTTCACCCTGGAACTCGTGGCGGACCCGGTGCTGAACGGCGTACCGGCGCGGCTCTCCCGGCTGCTCGCCAATCTGCTCTCGAACGCGGCGAAGTTCTCCGGTGAGGGGGGTGCGGTCGAGCTCGTCCTCACCTCGGCCGAGCTGACGGTACGTGACCACGGGCCCGGGATCGCCCCCGACGACCTGCCGTATGTCTTCGACCGCTTCTACCGGGCCCGCGCCGCGCGTGCGCTGCCCGGCTCCGGGCTCGGTCTCGCGATGGCCCGCCAGATCGCCCGCGCGCACGGGGCGGAGCTGACCGCCGAGCAGGCACCGGGCGGCGGGGCGCTGTTCCGGCTGAGCCTGCCGTGAGGCGGGGGCGGCGCGTCACCGGGCGAGGCGGGGCGTCGCCGGACAAGGCGGCGAGGCCCGGGAGTTGAGGCGCGTCACCGGGTGAGGCACCGCAGCCCGGGAGTTGAAGCGCGTCACCGCGCCAGGCGCCCCAGCAGCGACGAAGCGGCGAGCACGCCGAGCGCGGCGGCGACCACCAGTACCGCGTAGTCCAGGCCCAGATGGGCCGGGGTGCCCAGCAGCAGCCCGCGCAGGGCGTCGACCTGATAGCTCAGCGGATTGGCCTTGCTGATCGCCTGGAGCCAGCCGGGCATGATCGCGACCGGGTACAGGGCGTTGGAGCCGAAGAACAGCGGCATGGTGATGGCCTGTCCGATCCCCATCAGCCGGTCGCGGGTCAGCACGATCCCGGCGATCGTCATGGACAGACAGGAGAAGAACGCCGAGCCGAGGATCACGATCACGGCGACCCCGAGCAGCCGCAGCGGGTTCCAGGTCAGGGCGACCCCGAGCAGCGCGGCGATGACGATCACCACCACCGCCTGGATCAGCGCCTTCACCCCGGCGGCGAACGCCTTGCCGGTGATCAGGGCGGATCTGGGGGTCGGTGTGACCAGCAGCTTGGTGAGGATCCCGGCGTCCCGCTCCCAGATGATCTGGATGCCGTAGAAGATCGCGATGAACATCGCGGACTGGGCGATGATGCCGGGCGCCAGATAGTCGATGTACGGGATGCCGCCGGTCGGGATGGCCCTGATCCGGGTGAAGGTCTCACCGAAGATCAGCAGCCAGAGGGCGGGCTGGACGGCCCTGGTGTACAGCTCGGTGCGGTCGTGGCGCAGCTTCTGCAGCTCGACCAGGCACATGGCCCCGGCCCTGGCCGGCACCATCCGCCAGCCGGTGCGCGCCTTCGGCGGGACGAGCAGCAGCCCGAGCCCGGCCCGGCCGGTCTCAGCCGACGCGGGTGGCGGTGCGGCGGGTGGAACGGACATCGCGGAATTCGCCTCCCTGCTCGTCGAGCCCGCTGCCCGCGACGTCCCGGAAGACGTCCTCAAGCGTGGGCTCGGTGTCGTTGCCGTGGTGGGCGGGGGCGGCCGCGGCACCGGCGGCGGAGCCGGCGCTCTGCGTACGGCGGCGCTCCCGCAGGTCGGCTCTGAGCTGTTCGGGGGTGCCGAGCGCCCGTACCCGGCCCTGGTGCATCAGCGCGAGCCGGTCGCAGTACTGCTCGGCCTCGTCCATGTAGTGCGTGGTCACCAGCACGGTCATCCCGGTGGCCTCGCGTACGGCGTCGATGTGCTCCCACACGCTGGTCCTGGCGATCGGGTCGAGGCCGATGGTCGGCTCGTCGAGGATCAGCAGCCGGGGTGCGCTGACCAGCGCCTGGGCGAGTTCGAGGCGGCGGATCATGCCGCCCGAGTACGTCTTGGCGAGCCGGTCGGCGGTGCCGTCGAGGCCGACGGCGGCGAGTGCCTGGCCGACGCGCTCGGCCCGTTCGCGCCGGGAGACGTCGAAGACCCGCGCGAACAACGCGACGTTCTCCCGTGCGGTCAGCCCGGCGTCGGCGGAGAGCTGCTGCGGTACGTAGCCGAGCAGGCGCCGCACCGCCATGCGCTCCTTCGCCGCGTCGTGTCCGAACACCCGCACCCGGCCTGCCGGGACGGGCAGCAGGGTGGTGATGCAGCGGATGACGGTGGTCTTGCCCGCGCCGTTCGGCCCGAGCAGACCGAAGACCTCGCCCGCGCGGACCGAGAGGTCCACGCCGTCGACGGCCCTGGTCTCCCCGAAGGCGTACTCGAGTCCGCTGCAGGCGACGGCCGCACCGCCACTGTCGTGCTCGGCCGCACCGCCGGTCCCCGCCGCGCCGCCGGTCTCGGCCGCGCCCCTGCCAGTCCCCGCCGCACCGCCGGTCCCCGCCGCACCCCCGCGGCCCCCTGCCGCCGCACCGCCGGTGTCGCCGCCGCTCTCGCCGCCGCTCTCGCCGTCGCTCCGGGTCGCAGTCATGAGCCCTCCACTTCCTCGTGCAGGTTCCCGGCGAGCCGGCGCAGCGCGGGGAGCGCCGCGGCCAGGGCCGCCCGGTCGTCGTCGGACAGCCGGGCCACCTGGGCCCTGACCAGCTCGCCGCGCCGCGTCTGCCAGTCACGCAGCCGTTCGTGGGCCGCGGGGGTGAGCCGCAGCCGCACCGAACGCCGGTCGTCGGGGTCGCTCTCCCGGGTCAGATACCCGGCTCTGCTCAGCTGGTTGACCAGCGTGGAGACCGAATTGCCCGCCACGTACAGCTCTCGGGCCGCCTCGGACACCCGGATCCCGGGCCGCCCGCCGACCAGCCGCAGCAGCTCCGCCTGGGCTCCCCGCAGGGGCGGCGTGGTGAGCCCGCGCCGCAACCGCCGCCGTACCAGCCGGTGCACACCGGCGAGTACATCGGCGAGCGATTCGGGGAACTCGTCCGTGGCCACGGGGCCATTTTAGCTCTGTCGCAGAGGTAACCACCAGTGCGCGTCCGGGCACGGAAACCGGCCCCGCGTCCGGGCACGGAAAAGGCCCGGGAGGGACTCCCGGGCCCGGCCGCGCTCCCGGGTCAGAACCCGGGCGGCTCCGTGTAGACGCCCCACTCGTCCCGCAGCACCCCGCAGATCTCGCCGAGCGTCGCCTCGGCCCGGACCGCCGCCAGCATCGGCTCGATCATGTTCGAGCCGTCCCTGGCGGCCGCGAGCATCGCGTCCAGCGCGGTCCGTACCCGGGCGTCGTCCCTGGCCGCCTTGCGGCCGACCAGCTCCTGGACCTGGTCGCGCTCCACCTCGTGGCTGACCCGGAGGATCTCCAGGTCGCCGGTGACCGAGCCGTGCAGGCAGTTCACGCCGACGACGTGCTTGTCGCCCTTCTCGACCGAGCGCTGGTACTGGAAGGCGGACTCGGCGATCTCGCCGGTGAACCAGCCGTCCTCGATGCCGCGCAGGATGCCCGATGTGACCGGGCCGATCGGGTGCTGCCCGTCCGGGTGGGCCCGCAGGCCGCGCTCCTTGATCTGGTCGAAGATCTTCTCCGCGTCGGCCTCGATGCGGTCCGTGAGCTGCTCGATGTACCAGGAGCCGCCCAGCGGGTCCGCCACATTGGCGACGCCCGTCTCCTCCATCAGCACCTGCTGCGTCCGCAGGGCGATCTCGGCGGCCTGCTCGCTCGGCAGCGCGAGCGTCTCGTCCAGGGCGTTGGTGTGCAGCGAGTTGGTGCCGCCGAGTACGGCCGCGAGCGCCTCGACCGCGGTCCTGACGACGTTGTTGTACGGCTGCTGCGCGGTCAGCGAGACCCCGGCCGTCTGGGTGTGGAAGCGGAGCCACTGCGCCTTGTCGGTCCGAGCGCCGTAGACGTCCTTCATCCAGCGCGCCCAGATCCTGCGCGCCGCGCGGAACTTGGCGATCTCCTCGAAGAAGTCGACATGCGCGTCGAAGAAGAAGCTCAGGCCGGGCGCGAAGACGTCCACGTCCATCCCGCGCGAGAGGCCCAGCTCGACGTAGCCGAAGCCGTCCGCCAGGGTGTACGCCAGCTCCTGCGCGGCCGTCGCGCCCGCCTCACGGATGTGGTAGCCGGACACCGAGAGAGGTTTGTACGCGGGGATCGCGGCGGCGCAGTGCTCCATCAGGTCGCCGATCAGCCGCAGATGCGGCTCGGGCTGGAAGAGCCACTCCTTCTGCGCGATGTACTCCTTGAAGATGTCGGTCTGGAGGGTCCCGTTCAGCACCGCGGGGTCGATGCCCTGGCGCTCGGCGGCGACCAGGTACATACAGAAGACCGGGACGGCCGGGCCGCTGATCGTCATCGATGTGGTGACGTCGCCGAGCGGGATGTCCTGGAAGAGGATCTCCATGTCGGCGGCAGAGTCGATGGCGACCCCGCAGTGGCCGACCTCGCCGAGCGCCTTCGGCTCGTCCGAGTCGCGTCCCATCAGCGTCGGCATGTCGAACGCGACCGAGAGACCGCCGCCGCCGTTGGCGAGGATCGTCTTGTAGCGCTCGTTCGTCTGGCGGGCGTTGCCGAACCCGGCGAACTGCCGGATCGTCCAGGTACGGCCGCGGTAGCCGGTGGGGTGCAGGCCGCGGGTGTACGGATACTCACCGGGCCAGCCGATCCGTTCGAATCCCTCGTACGTGTCGCCCGGCCTGGGCCCGTACACCGGGTCCACCGGGTCGCCGGACAGGGTGGAGAAATCGGCGTCCCGCTTGCGTGCCTTGTCGTACCTGGCCTGCCAGCGGCGGCGGCCTTCTTCAATGGCGTGAGCGTCCATACCCTCGAATTTACTAGGACGTCCTAGTAAATGTCGATGGGAGACCGCCCGCACATCGTGCGGGCGGCGGTATGACGCCGTAACACGCCCTGCGGCGCCTTCGCGGTTACGCTTTCGCCGCGACCGGCGCCGGCTGGGTGATCCGGGGCTCCAGCTCGCGGGAGATCTTCCGCTCGACGAAGAAGGCCGCGGTCGGGACCGTGCCGGCGAGCAGCACCCAGATCTGCTTGGCCACCGGCCACTTCGCCTTGGAGCCGAGGTCGAAGGCGAAGATCAGGTAGACCACGTACAGCCAGCCGTGCGCGATGCCGACGATGCTGACGAAACCGGTCGCCCCGTTGATGTCCAGCAGGTACTTGGCGATGACGCCGAGGGTCAGCAGGACCAGCAGCACACCGGTGACGTAGGCCATCACGCGGTAGCGGGTCAGCACGCTTCGTTTCATGGAGTCGAGCGTATCCGGGCGCTTTGGGCGATCTTCGGCGGGGTTGCCACTTCGGCCGGGCCCGCAGGCCGGGGCCCCAGGCCGAACCCGCGGGCCGGACCCCCGGCGGGACCCCGCGCTACTCCTCGAAGTCGTCCACCGCCACCCGCAGCGGCCTGAGCATCGCGAAGATCTCGCCGCACTCCTCCGCGTCGTACGCGGACAGCCCGAACTCCATCGCCATCAGGTCCGCACTGGCCGCCTCGACGACCTCACGGCCCTTGTCGGTGATGGAGGCCAGCGTGCCGCGCCCGTCGTTCGGATTGGGGCGCTTGTCGACCAGACCCGACTTCACCAGCCGGTCGACGGTGTTCGTCACCGATGTGGGGTGCACCATCAGCCGCTCGCCGATCTTGGACATCGGCAGTTCGCCCGCCTTGGAGAACGTGAGCAGCACCAGCGCCTCGTAGCGCGCGAACGTCAGCCCGTACGGCTTGACGACCGCGTCGACCTCCGCGAGCAGGATCTGGTGGGCGCGCATGATCGAGGTGATGGCGGCCATCGAGGGCACGGGGCCCCAGCGCTGCTGCCAGAGTTCGTCGGCGCGCGCGATGGGATCGAAGGCAAGGCTGAGCGGCTTTGGCACGGCATCGACCCTACCGGCCGGTCATATGACGGTCAGCCCCGTCTCGCCCTTCGGTCCGCGGGCCGGAGGGCGGGACGGCGGGGCGGGGTGGCCGGGCGGGTGGCCAGGGCCAGAGCCGGGTCAGGGCGCCAGGTGCCGTTCGACCGTCTCGACCTTGGAGGTCAGGCCGTCGGTGACGCCCGGCCTGATGTCCGCCTTGAGTACGAGCGAGACCCGGGGCGCACGCGCCTCGACGGCCTGGACGGCGCGCTTGACGACGTCCATCACCTCGTCCCACTCCCCCTCGACGGAGGTGAACATGGCGTCCGTGCGGTTCGGCAGGCCCGATTCGCGTACGACACGGACCGCGTCGGCGACGTACTCACCGACGTCCTCACCGACACCCAGCGGGGAGACCGAGAAGGCGACGATCATGACGTCTCCACCACGCCCTCGCGGCGCGCGCGGGAGGCGATGACCGCGTTCTCCGCCTCGCGGCGCAGCTTGCGCTCCGCGAAGAAGCCGCCGGTGGGCAGCACCGAGAGCACGAAGTAGAGGATGCCGGTGCCCGCGGACCACTTGGTGCGGTTCCAGGCGTCCGCCCAGAAGATCACGTACAGCACGAAGAGGACCCCGTGCACCATGCCCATGACCGGCACCGCGTTGAAGTCCGTGGTCCGCTTGAGGACCGAGCAGATGAGCAGCAGCAGGAAGGAGACCGCCTCGGGGGCGGAGACCAGGCGGAGGCGGCGGATTGCGGATGCGGTCTTGATGTCCACGGAGGAAACCTTCGGCAGCGGGCGGCGGGAAACGGGACCGTGCGCCAACGATCACACGGAAGCGTGATCTTGTGAAAGTGCGCACAAACTCGGAACCATTGTGGCAGCCCCGCATATCAGGGCTCTTTCAGGGTGCGTCTACGCCTCAGGACCCCTGTGCGCGCCCCCTCCCGGCCCGTTACCTTCGGACCGTGGCTCAGTTCCGACTCCAAGGCAGCAAGATGCTCGCCGTCGACATGACAGGCGATGCCGTCAAAGCGAAGAACGGCTCGATGGTCGCCTACGACGGCCAGATGACCTTCAAAAAGATGTCCGGCGGCGGTGAGGGTCTCCGCGGGATGGTGACCCGGCGCCTCACCGGCGAGCAGATGAGTGTGATGGAGGTACGGGGCAAGGGCACCTGCTATTTCGCCGACCGCGCCACCGAGATCAACCTCGTCGCCCTGCACGGCGAGAAGCTCCATGTGGAGGCGAGCAACCTCCTCTGCACGGACGCGGGGCTGCGCACCGGCACGACCTTCACCGGGCTGCGGGGCGCGTCCCAGGGCAACGGCCTGTTCACCACGACCGTGGAGGGCACCGGGCAGGCCGCGGTGATGTCGGACGGCCCCGCGATCGTCCTGCGGGTCAGCCCGCAGTACCCGCTGCTCGTCGACCCGGGCGCGTACATCGCGCACACCGGCAGTCTCCAGCAGCACTTCCAGACCGGGGTCAGCTTCCGGACGTTCATGGGCGAGGGGTCGGGCGAGTCCTTCCAGATCCGGTTCGAGGGCGAGGGGCTCGTCTATGTGCAGCCCAGCGAGCGCAGCACGGTCGGGGGTGAGATCTGATGCCGTTCACCGAGATCAACTCGAAGATGGTCGAGGCCACGGTGGTGCCCGGCCAGAAGCTCTACAGCCAGCGCGGGGCGATGCTGGCGTACCGGGGCGAGGTGACCTTCACCCCCAACATCCAGGGCGGTCAGGGCGGTGTGATGTCCATGATCGGGCGGCGGGTGGCCAATGAGGCGACGCCGCTGATGACGGTGGAGGGGCAGGGCACGGTGATGTTCGGGCACGGCGGCCACCACATCCAGGTGATCTCGCTGGCCGGCGACACCCTCTATGTGGAGGCGGACCGGCTGCTGGCCTTCGACGGTTCGCTCCAGCAGGGCACGATGTTCATGGGCTCGCAGGGCGGGGTCATGGGGATGGTGCGCGGCCAGGTCACCGGGCAGGGGCTGTTCACCACGACGCTCAAGGGCCACGGCGCGGTCGCGGTGATGGCGCACGGCGGGGTCGTGGAGCTGCCGATCACCCCGCAGGGTCCTGTGCATGTGGACCCGCAGGCGTACGTCGCCCACCACGGGGACGTACGGAACAAGCTGTCGGCGGCGCTGGGCTGGCGGGAGATGGTGGGGCGCGGCTCGGGCGAGGCGTTCCAGCTCGAACTGTCCGGCAGCGGCGCGGTCTATGTGCAGGCATCGGAGGAGAAGCTGTGACGGGACCGGTGGTCCACGACCCGATGACGCTGCCGGCCAACGACAACGTCAACAAGTACACCTTCTGTGTGGAACTCAGCGGCAGCCAGTGGTTCCTGCAGAAGGGCAAGATGATCGCCTACTACGGGCGGATCGACTACAACGGCTTCGGCAACGGCCGCTTCGACCATCTGCTGCGCAGCAGCTTCCACTCCCCGCTGCACGCGGCGGACTGGATGGTGGCGGAGGGCTCGGGCAAGATGCTGCTCGCGGACCGGGCCTTCGATGTGAACTCGTTCGACCTGGACGACGGCAACCTCACCATCCGCTCGGGGAATCTGCTGGCGTTCGAGCCGTCGCTGTCCCTGAAGCAGTCGATCGTGCCCGGCTTCCTGACCCTGATCGGTACGGGGAAGTTCGTGGCCGCGTCGAACGGTCCCGTCGTCTTCATGGAGCCGCCGATCCGGGTCGACCCGCAGGCGCTGGTCGGCTGGGCCGACTGCCCTTCGCCGTGCCACCACTACGACCACGCGTATATGACGGGGGTGCTGGGCGGGATCCGGTCGTTCACCGGTCTCGGGGGCGTATCGGGCGAGGAGCACCAGTTCGAGTTCGTGGGTGCGGGGACGGTGCTGCTGCAGTCGACCGAGGCGCTGCTGCCCGAGAAGCCGACCGGCTCCTTGCCGGATGAACCGGGCATTCCCGGGGGACAGGGGCCCCGTTCCGGCCAAAACGGCCCAGGATCGCGCTTTCCCGGCCAGGTCGGGGATCTTCAGCGCCGCTTCGGGCTGTAAGCGATAGCCTGCGGAGTGTAACGTCGAACATCTGAACCCCCGGCATGCGCACCGGACCGGATCGCCGTCGCGATCGGGATCGCGGTGCGACGGCGCGGTGCGCGCCGGAGGGTGACACTCCCCACAATTGTCCAACATTCAACTTCTTAGGTAGAATTCTCATTATGGAGACCGAGACGGCCACCCGCTGGCTGAACGACGCGGAGCAGTGCGCCTGGCGCACCTACCTGGACGTGAACAGGCTGCTGACGTACCAGATGGAGAGGGACCTCCAGCCGTTCGGCCTGACGATGAACGACTACGAGATCCTGGTCAATCTCTCCGAGGCCGACGACAGGCGGATGCGGATGAGCGACCTCGCCGCCGCCACGCTCCAGTCCAAGAGCCGTCTCTCGCACCAGATCACCCGGATGGAGAAGGCCGGGCTGGTCCGCAGGGAGAACTGCGAGTCCGACCGGCGCGGGCTGTTCGCCGTCCTCACCGACCTCGGCGGCGAGACCATGCAGAAGGTCGCACCGCACCATGTCGCCTCGGTCCGCAGGCACTTCATCGACATGCTGACGCCCGAGGCACTGGCCGGACTGCGGGCCTCACTGACACCGGTCGCCGATCAGCTCCGGGGGCTCCGCAAGGGCTAGGACCGGCCGGACAAGCCCTAGTTGTCCACGCCGTCCAGGTTGTCCATCTTGAGCTGGAAGGCTTCGAGGTGGAGTGTCTTGCCCGTGACCCCGACACTGATCCAATGGCCAGGGCCGCCCGGGTTGTCACACTGCTTTCCCTGCCACTGGTCCCTCTCGATGAAGGCGTTGCCGCAGATGACGCCGTCACTGAGGCTCATGGTGAACTGGTCGAGCTGCAGGGCCTTGCCGGGGGTTCCGACCGTCAGGTCCTTCTTCTCCGCGGCGGACGTCCATGAGGGCGGGAAACCGACCGTCTCCATGAACGCGTTGCCCGATGTGGCTCTGCTCCCGGACACGGCGATGTTGACGGCCTCGATGGAGCGTCCCTCGTTCTGCGTACCGGCTATGTCGCCGTCGCACACCGGGTGCTGCCAGCCGATGTCGGCCACGTAGGCCCGGTAACAGACGTGCCGGCCCGGGTCCTTGTCGTTCAGCTCGGTGACAGCGACCGACGCGGTGTCCGGCTTGGGCTTTGTCTTCGGCCCCGTCTTCGCCTTCGGCCCGGCCGGCGCTCCCCCACCGCCTCCGGCCTCGCCCTGCGTCCCGGTCGGTGACGGGGACGGTGTGTCGCTGGGCGTCGGGGGCACCGAGGTGGGCGGCGGGGGGAGAGTGGTGACGGCGGGCTGCGAGGCCCGCGCGGTGGCCTGGCTGGTGACAGCGGCCGCCTTGGTGAACCAGAGGACGAGGAAGACGACGGCGAGAGTGATCAGCAGCGTGAGAACGGTGGCGAGCCAGCGGGGCAGGAATCCACGCTGGATGTACGTGCCGTCGATGTCGAGGGGCGTGGTGCCGGAACGGCGTACGGCCAGGCGGTAGGGCCGCTGCTGTTTGTGGCCGAACCAGATGAGCTGACGGGGTCTGAGCGTCGCCTTGACGAAGGCGGCGCGCCCCGGCTCGATCTGGACGTTGGCGGGGTGGACGTCGTACGAGAGCTGGTCGCCGTTGTCGTTCCCCGCGATGGAGGCGGTGAGCGTGGTGTTGCCGACGTTGTCGATGGCGAGCTTGGGCCGTCCCCGGAAGCGCCCCTTGACGGTGTGCGGGACGAGTTCGGCCCGCATCTCGATGAACGGCGTGATGGTGAGGTTGCCCTCGGGGGCCGTGGTCGCCTCGGGGTGCTCCGTCGGAAGGATCTGCACGGCGTACGGGTTGGGCCCGGCGGTGGCGTCCGGGGTACGCGGCGGCGCGAAGGTGAGTTGGACGGTTCCGGTGGTGCCCGGGTAGAGCCGGAGGACCGGCGGCTCCACGGTGACGTAGGGCGCGATGTCGCCGACGGGGACGAAGCGGTACTCGTCGACCACGTCGCCGGTGTTGCGAAGACGTAGTCGTACCGTGGCTGTACTGCCCGCGTCTACGGTGGTTGACGCCGGCTCAAGGGAAGTCCATAGGCTCACCGTACGAAAATACCGGCAGAGCAGATGCCCGGTCAGCAGGCCGGGGGACACAGTCGGTGACCCGGCGGACGTGCCGGGCTGCCCTCACGGTACGGCGGCAACTGCCCTTCTCCCCTCCGGCGGGCCCCGGTTTGATCCCGGACGTACGGCGGGGACCCTTCACGGGTGTAGAGCAGCCCCTGGTCGCGGTTACCGGGCGACCCTGACCACGTACTTCCCCTGCACGCCGCCCGCTTCGAGGGCGCGGTGTGCCGCCGCCGTCTCCTCCAGCGGGAAGACGGTGTCCACCGCCGGGCTCAGCTTCCCCTCGGTCACGTGGCGGGCGAGGTCGTCGAAATCCTCCCGTGCGGGGTTGCCGCTGAAGAAGCGCACCCGGCCGCGTCCGTGCACCGTACTGGCCACCAGATAGCCGAGCGACGCGGCGGGCCGGGCCAGGTCGAAGGCGATGGTGACCATGCGCCCGCCGGGGTTCAGCAGCTGCCGGAAAGTCCGCAGGTCGCTCCCCACGGTGTCCACGACCACGTCGAAGCGGCCCAACTCCCCCGGCGGGACGGCCCGGTGGTCGACGGCCCGGTGAGCGCCGAGACCGCGGACGAAGTCGTGGTTGGCGGCGCGTGCGAGTGCCGTGACATCGGCGCCGTAGGCCCGCCCGAGCTGTACGGCGGCGTTGCCGACGCCGCCCGCCGCACCCCGTACGAGGAGGCGTTCGCCGGCGCGCAGCCCGGCTCTGTCCCGCAGGGCGGTGACGGCCGTGGTGGCCACCGGCAGCGCGGCCGCGTCCACCAGGTCAAGGCCGTCCGGGACCGGGCCGAGCCGCCCGGCGGGCACCGTCACGTACTCGGCGGCGCTGCCGAACCCGGAGGTGCGCCCCAGGACGCCCCACACCCGGTCACCGACCGCGACCCGGGCCGCTCCGGCGCCGAGCGCGGTGACTTCGCCGGTGAAGTCCAGCCCGACGCGCTGGGGGAACTTCCGGCCGGTCAGCAGGCGGACGCGGCCTGACCTGGCCGCCAGTTCACCGCCGTTGACACTGAAGGCGTGCACCCGCACGAGGACCTCGCCCGGTGCGGGCTCGGGGCGTGCCACCCGGCCCACGTAGAGCACGTCGGGGGCGCCGTAGCGGTCGAAGAGCACTGCCTTCATCATGCGATCGGTCATCGTTCTGCCTTTGCCGCCGGGGTCGTACGGGAGGTGTTGTACGGGAGGTGTCCGGCGTCGACCGTAGGCTCGTGACCGGACGAGACCGTCCACATGGCCCGGAAGTGAGAGACAGCGATGGCGGAATCCTCTCGGATCAGCGGCTCAGGCGGGGTACGGGCGGATGCCAGGCGCAACCGGGACCATGTTCTCGTCGCCGCCCGTGCGGTCTTCGCCGAGCGGGGGATCGAGGCGCCGATGGCGGCCGTGGCCCGCCGGGCCGGGGTCGGCGTGGCGACGCTTTACCGGCACTTCCCGACCCGGGACGCCCTGGTGCGGGGCGCGTTCGCCCAGCAGATGGAGACCTGCGGGCGTGCGCTCACCGACGCGCTGGCCGACCCCGACCCGTGGCGCGGCTTCCGGCGGCTGGTCGAGACGGTCTGCGGGCTTCAGCGGGAGGAGCGGGGGTTCCCGGCCGCGTTCGTGGCGGCCTTCCCCGACACCGCCGCGGACCACGCGCGGTCCCGGGAGCGCGCCGAGCGGGACCTGATGACCCTGGTACGCAGAGCCCAGGCGGCGGGTGCGCTGCGGGCCGACTTCCACCCGTCCGACCTCGCCGTGGTCCTGGTGGCCCACTGCGGTCTGGTGACGGCGCTGCCGGACGACGCAGCGGCCTCCCGGCGTCTGGTGGCCTTTCTGCTCCAGTCGTTCCGGGCCGATGCGGCCGACGGGCCCCTGCCACCGCCTGCTTCGTTGGCGCTGCGCGGTTTCCCGATGGCGGCCGGCCGGCCGTAGGGCACGCGGCTGGGGTCAGGCCGGACCGGGCCGGCCTGACCGCGCCCCGGTGCGGTCCCCCGTGCGGTCCCCGGTGCGGTCCCCCGTGTGCGGCGCGGGCAGGTCCAGGGCGAAGACGGAGCCGTCGCCGACGGTGAGGGTCCCGCCGTGCCGGTGCGCCACGTCGCGGGCGATGGCCAGGCCGAGACCGGCGCCGCCGTCGTCACGGGTCCTGGCGTCGTCGAGCCGTACGAACCGCTCGAAGATCCGCTCACGCTCCTCGGGCGGCACCCCGGGCCCGTCGTCGGCGACCTCGGTGACGAGCCGCCCGTCGCGCCGGCGCACGGACACCTCGACGCTCGCGCGGGCATGGCGCTGGGCGTTGTCCAGGAGGTTTCCGATGACCCGCGCCAACTGTCCGCGCGAGCCGTCCACCTCGAGTCCGCCGACGGCGTGGACGGTGACCGGCACCCGGCCCGTCTGCCGCCGCGACACCTCCTCGCGCACCAGCTCCCCCAGATCGATCCGTGCCGCACCCGGCCGCTCCCCCGCGTCCAGCCGGGCGAGCAGCAGCAGATCGGCGGCCAGCTCCTGGAGCCGTACGGTGTCCGCGACCGCCCCGTCGACGTCCAGCAGCTCCGGGTGCGCGGCGCCGACCTCCAGCTGGGTGCGCAGACTCGCGATGGGGCTGCGCAGTTCGTGCGAGGCGTCGGCAACGAAGCGGCGCTGCCGGTCGACGGACTTCTCCAGGGCGGTGAGGGTCTCATTGGTCGTACGGGCCAGCCAAGCGACCTCGTCGTGCGAACCGGGCTCAGGGACCCGCCGGGCCAGATCCTCGGACGCGGTGATCGCCGCCATCTCCCGCCTGATCCCCTCGACGGGGCGCAGGGCGCGGCGGGTGACCAGCCAGGTGACCCCCGCGACGACCACCAGCAGGGCGGGCAGCCCGATGAGCATCGCACCGCGGACGGTGCTGACGGCGCTCTGCTCGGTGGTGAGCGGGGCTCCCGCGTACACGATCAGGGTGTCGTCGCTGCCGTTGGTGACCTCGACGGAGGCGAACCGGTAGTCGGCGGTGTCGCCGTCCACGGTCGCCGTGCCCGCGCTGAAGTGGGCGTGGTCGTGCGAGACCTTGCCGCGCGGCGGGTCGTCGCTGCTGCCGTGATCGTCGTCGTCGTGGTCGTCGCTGTCGTCGTGCTCGGCCGGCACCGGATGCACCGCGGTGGTCGCCGTCCCCGTGACCGCGTCCAGGTCGTCACTTGCGGCGCGCAGCCGGCCGTCCTCGGTGACCACCTGCACCGGGTTCTCGTCGGAGTCGGGCAGATGCAATTTGTGGTACGGGACGTCGAGGGCGACCTGCGACGCGACGTTCTGGGCGGCGATCTCGGCGCGCAGATCGGTCTGTCCCGTGAGGTTCGACCGCAGGACGAGCAGGAGGGAGACCCCGGCGGCGATCAGTGCGACGGCGACGACCGCCGTCGCGCCCAGCGCCGCCCTGGCGCGTACGGAGCCGAAGATGCGCCTCACCCGGTGACCAGCCGGTAACCGGCGCCGCGCACGGTCTGGATGAGGTCGGCGCCCAGCTTGCGGCGGAGCGCGCTGACGTACACCTCGACGATGTTCGGGTCGCCCTCGTAGGCGAAGTCCCAGACGTGTTCCAGGATCTCCGGCTTGCCGACCACCTCCCCGCGGCGCACGACGAGTTGTTCGAGGACCGCGAACTCTTTGGCTGTGAGGGTGACTTCGTTGCCCGAGCGGTGTACGCGGCGGGTGGCGGTGTCGACCGTGAGGCTGCCCGCGGTGAGCACGGGCGACGGCCGTCCCGCCGCGTGCCGGCGCAGCAGCGCCCTGATCCTGGCGACGAGGACTACGTAGGAGAACGGTTTGGTGAGGTAGTCGTCGGCCCCGGTGTCGAGCCCCTCGGCCTCGTCGTACTCGCCGTCCTTTGCGGTCAGCATCAGGATCGGTACGTCGTGGCCCGCCGCCCTGAGGGCCGCGCAGACCCGGTAGCCGTTCATGCCGGGCAGCATGATGTCGAGCACGACCAGGTCGTACGGCCCCTCACTGGCCAGGTGCAGCCCTTCGAGCCCGTCGTGCGAGACATCCACGGCGAAACCCTCGGCGGTGAGTCCGCGGGCGAGTGACACCGCGAGCCGCTTCTCGTCCTCCACGATCAACAGGCGCATGGGGACAGCTTCCCAAATCGAAGCTGAAGGGATCTTCAGGGGGCTTCAGGCTGCGTTCAGCCTGCCCGCGGCAGATTGGGAGCTGTCCGGTGACGCACTCTCATTACGGAGGAACCTCATGAAGCGCAATTACGTGATCGCGTGCATCGCCGCCGCGGCGGTCCTCGCGGCGGGCGGCACGGCCACCGGGGTCGCCCTCGCGGACGGCGGCGGCACCGGCACCGGCACCGGCTCGTCGGGGGCGGCCACCGCCACAACGGCTTCCGCCCGGACGGGGACGCCCGCGGGGAACACGGGTGGCTCCGGCGGCGGCGTGGCCACGGTCGACCGGGTGGTCCACGCGGCCCAGGCGTCCGAACCGGGCACGGTCACCTCGGCCGAGCTGGACCACGGCCGCTGGGAGGTGGACCTCTACGGCAAGGACAAGGTCTGGCACGAGATCCATCTGGACCGCGGCACCGGCAAGGTCATCGCGTCCCGCACGGACGGCGGCGACCAGGACGACCGCAAGGGCGCCCCGGTCACCGCGGTCCGCGCCGCGGCAGCGGCCCGCGGAGCCGTCGCGGGCACGGTCACGTCGGTCGAACTGGACAACGGCCGCTGGGAGGCCGAGGTGACAGCGCACAACGGCGCCCGGCACGAGGTCTACATCGACCTGACCACCGGCAAGGTCACATCCGAGCACCTGAACCGGCACCAGCACGACGGCGACGACGACGGGGACGACGACTGACCCGGGGCCGGTCCGGCGGTACGGAGCCCGCCGAGAACAGGGCTGAGCCCGCGGAGAGCAGCGCGGGAGCCGCCGAGAGCAGGACGGGAGCCGCCACCAGCGCGAAACACCAGCCGAGCGGAGCCCGCCCGACGAGAACCCCGACAGCAGCCGTACCGGCCGTCGACCCGGCGTTCACCGCGGTGTTGACCCAGGCCCCGGCCCGGGTGCGGGCGCCGGGGGCCGCGCTCTCGTCGGCGATCAGATAGGCGGTCGTCAGCGCGGGCGCGACGAACAGACCCGCGAGGGCCGCGGCGACACCCAGCGCCGGGAGATCCGGGGCGAGCCCGGCGCCGGCCAGCGCGATCCCGAGGCCCGCGGCGAGCAGCCCGAGACGCAGCCGGCCGGGGGCGCGCCCGCCGACCGCCCCGTTGACCAGTCCGCCGACCACACTGCCCGCCGAGACCGCGGCCAGTACCCAGGGAACGGCGGACGGTCGGCCGTGCCGTCCCGCGTCGGCGACGACCAGCAGATCGAGGCCGCCGAGCGCCAGCCCCACCCCGGCGGCCACCACCACGGGCTGCCAGGACCACCGGGACCGTACGTCCGCGGGCCGGGCGGCGCCTGACGGCGAGTCCGCCGGTTCGGCGCCGGTGGGCGGCAGTCCGGCGGACGGCAGTCCGGCAGGCGGCAGTTCGGCGGACGGCAGTCCGGCGGGCGAAGGCCCGGCGGGCGGCCGTTCCGTGGCCGGGACGCCGGCGCTCTCGCGGGGCGCGTCCGCGACCGGTGACGTCACCAGGGCCAGCGTCCCGGCCGGCACCAGGAGGGCGCTGACGGCGACCCCGGCCGACGGGGAGGCGCAGGCCACCAGGGCGCCGACGAGCAACGGCCCTGCGACGTAGAGCAGTTCCTCCGCCACCCCGTCCAGGCTGAACGCGCACTGCAGCAGCTCACGTCCGGGGACGAGCCGCCGCCACAGGGTCCGCATCGTCGGCCCGAGCGGAGGCGTCCCCGCACCGGCGGCCGCGGCCAGTGCGGCGGTCAGCGGACCAGGCGTACCGGGGTACCGCGTGACGACGGCGAGCGCGAGAAGCAGCACCGCGTAACAGCCGGCCATCGGCGTGAGCGCGCGGCGGGGGCCGTAGCGGTCGACGAGGGCGGCCCGGGCGGGCGAGAGGCAGACGCTGGTCGCCCCGAAGAGCGCCATGGCGGTACCCGCGACGGCGAAGGAGCCCGAGGCGTCCTTGACGGCGAGTACGAGGGAGAGGGAGACCATCCCGTAGGAGAGACGGCCGATCAGGGCGGCACCGAAGGTGCGGCGGGCGTACGGGAGCCGCAGGACAGCGGCGTAGGACGGCATGGGGGTTCCTCGGAAGCGGCACGGACAGGACACCGGGTGGTCGGCCGGGTCCTACGCACGGGGGAGGAACATGCGGTCACGGTAGCAGGGGCACCGGCGCACGGAGAGCCGTCCGGCCACGCACGCAGCCCGCCCCGGACGGCACCCGTCCCGGATGCCACCGCCTCGGCCGCCACAGCCCCGCGCGCCGGCCGCCACCCCCTCACACGCTCAGCCCGAGGAAGCCCAGCACCCCTCTCAGCTCGAAGGAGTCCACGGCTCCCCTCAGCCCGAGGGGGCCCAGCGCCCTCAGCCCGAGGAGTCCGCCGGCCCCGCCGTCCCCGGCGTCCCCGCCGTCCCCTCCGTCACCGCCGCCACCAGTGCGTCCGCCGCCGCGTACGGGTCCAGGGCGCCCGTGACGATCCGTTCGGCCAGGGCGTCGAGGCGGTGGTGGCCGCGCAGGTCGCCGATGCGTTCGCGCAGGGCCGTCACCGCGATCGTCTCCACCTCGTGTGCCGCGCGGGCCCTGCGGCGCTCGGCGAGGACGCCGTGCTCCTCCATCCAGGCCCGGTGCTTCTCCAGCGCCTCGACGACCTCGTCGACGCCCTCGCCGCGTGCCGCGACGGTCTTCACGATCGGCGGGCGCCAGTCGCCGGCGCCGCGCGCCTCGCCCAGGCCCAGCATGTGGTTGAGCTCGCGGGCGGTCGCGTCGGCGCCGTCCCGGTCCGCCTTGTTGACGACGTACACATCGCCGATCTCCAGGATGCCGGCCTTGGCGGCCTGGATCCCGTCGCCCATCCCGGGCGCGAGCAGCACCACCGACGTGTCGGCCTGCGAGGCGATCTCCACCTCGGACTGGCCGACGCCGACCGTCTCCACCAGCACCACGTCGCACCCGGCGGCGTCCAGCACCCGGATCGCCTGCGGGGCGGCCCAGGCGAGGCCGCCCAGATGGCCGCGGGTCGCCATCGAGCGGATGTAGACGCCCGGGTCCGACGCGTGCTCGGACATCCGGACCCGATCGCCGAGCAGCGCGCCCCCGGAGAAGGGCGACGACGGGTCGACCGCGAGCACGCCGACCCGTTTGCCCGCCCGCCGGTACGCGGAGACGAGCGCCGACGTGGAAGTCGACTTGCCGACACCCGGCGAACCGGTCAGCCCGACGACGTACGCGCCGCCCGTCAGCGGAGCCAGCCGCGCCATCACCTCGCGCAGCTGCGGGGACGCCCCCTCCACCAGCGAGATCAGCCGGGCGACGGCCCTGGGCCTGCCCTCACGGGCCTGTTCGACCAGGGTGGGGACGTCCATGTCCACGTTCACAGCTCCGCTCAGTCCGATTCCGTATCCGGGTGCCCGCCGCCCCGGACCGCTCCTACTTGGGTACGCGCACGATCAGGGCGTCGCCCTGCCCGCCCCCGCCGCACAGGGCGGCGGCGCCGACCCCGCCGCCGCGCCGCTTCAGCTCCAGCGCGAGGTGCAGGACCACCCGGGCGCCCGACATCCCGATGGGGTGGCCGAGGGCGATGGCGCCGCCGTTCACGTTCACCTTTTCCGGCGAGACGCCGAGGTCCTTCATTGACTGGACGGCGACGGCCGCGAACGCCTCGTTGATCTCGATGAGGTCGAGGTCGTCGACGCCGATGCCCTCCTTGCCCAGAGCGTGCTCGATGGCGTTGGACGGCTGGGACTGGAGGGAGTTGTCGGGCCCGGCCACATTGCCGTGCGCGCCGATCTCGGCGATCCAGTCGAGGCCCAGCTCCTGCGCCTTGGCCTTGCTCATCACCACGACCGCGGCCGCGCCGTCGGAGATCTGCGACGAGGTGCCCGCGGTGATCGTGCCGTCCTTGGCGAAGGCCGGGCGCAGCTTGCCCAGGGACTCCGCCGTGGTCTCGGCCCTGATGCCCTCGTCCTGCGAGAAGAGGACCGGGTCGCCCTTGCGCTGCGGGATCTCGACGGGCGTGATCTCGGCCTCGAACAGGCCGTTCTTCTGTGCCGCGGCGGCCCGCTGGTGGGAGGAGGCAGCGAAGGCGTCCTGCGGGGCGCGGTCGATACCGAGACGGGTGTTGTGCTTCTCGGTGGACTCACCCATCGGGATGGACTCGAAGGAGTCGGTGAGGCCGTCGTACGCCATCGAGTCGAGCATCTCGACCGCGCCGTACTTGTAGCCCTCACGGGACTTCGGCAGCAGATGGGGCGCGTTGGTCATGGACTCCTGGCCGCCGGCCACCACCACGTCGAACTCACCGGCGCGGATCAGCTGGTCGGCGAGTGCGATGGCGTCGAGCCCGGAGAGGCAGACCTTGTTGACGGTCAGCGCCGGGACGTTCATGGGGATGCCCGCCTTGACGGCGGCCTGGCGTGCCGGGATCTGCCCTGCCCCGGCCTGGAGCACCTGGCCCATGATCACGTACTGCACCTGGTCTCCGCCGATACCGGCGCGCTCCATCGCGGCCCTGATCGCGAAGGCGCCGAGGTCTGCGCCGGAGAAGGACTTGAGCGAGCCGAGGAGCCGGCCCATCGGGGTCCTGGCTCCGGCGACGATCACGGAGGTACTGCTGTTCGTTCCAGACATGAGGCGCGGCCCCTTGGAAGAGAGTGAACGAGGGTTTACTCGAATGTACTGAGCGGTCTCCCGCTCGTCATCGCCCTGCCCATGTGATCGCGCGCACGTTGCGTAACCATGTGTCGGCGCGCTGCACTGGGGGAATGCTGACGCGAATCGACCACATCGGGATCGCCTGCTTCGACCTCGACGCAACTGTCGAGTTCTACCGGGCGACATACGGCTTCGAGGTGTTCCACACGGAGGTCAACGAGGAGCAGGGCGTCCGGGAGGCCATGCTCAAGATCAATGAGACATCCGACGGGGGCGCCTCCTATCTCCAGCTGCTCGAACCGGTCCGCGAGGACTCCGCGGTGGGCAAGTGGCTGGCCAAGAACGGCGAGGGCGTGCACCACATCGCCTTCGGCACCGCGGACGTGGACGGCGACTCCCAGGATATTCGGGACAAGGGGGTCCGGGTGCTGTACGACGAGCCGCGCACCGGGTCCATGGGCTCCCGCATCACCTTCCTGCACCCCAAGGACTGCCACGGGGTGCTGACGGAACTGGTCACGGCCGCCGCACCGCACACCGGACCCGGAGAAGCTGCCCCACTGGCGCGTAAGGAGCACTGACCTCCGGATACCCGGGCCGGTAGAGTGGGCGGCTCCGGTCCGGGGCCGGATCGGGGCCTGTGACCCATGCCTCGTCGTTGATCTGACACCATTCCCCCGGGGGCCCGTCATCGCCGAGACGGCGGCGCTCGTACGGGAAGAGTGTGTTGCGACCAGGGGACGGATGGGACCGCGCAGTGCGGGGCTACGAACGCCAGGAGAGCCACCGGGCTGAAGACGACCATCTTTCGCGGTTCGAGGCCGAGATGGACCGGCTGAAGACCGATCGGGAGAAGGCCGTACAGCACGCCGAGGACCTCGGTTACCAGGTCGAGGTCTTGCGCGCCAAGCTCCACGAGGCGCGCCGCAATCTGGCGTCCCGTCCTGCCTACGACCAGGCGGACATCGGCTACCAGGCCGAGCAGTTGCTGCGCAACGCACAGGTGCAGGCCGACCAGTTGCGCACCGACGCCGAGCGCGAGCTGCGCGAGGCGCGCGCCCAGACGCAGCGCATCCTCCAGGAGCACGCCGAGCACCAGGCCAGGCTCCAGGCCGAGCTGCACAGCGAGGCGGTCACCCGGCGCCAGCGCCTCGACCAGGAGCTGGCCGAGCGCCGGCAGACCGTCGAGTCGCATGTCAACGAGAACGTGGCCTGGGCCGAGCAGCTGCGCGCCCGGACCGAGGCGCAGGCCCGCAGGCTCATGGACGAGTCGCGGACCGAGGCCGAGCAGTCCCTGTCCGCGGCCCGCGCCGAGGCCGAGCGGCTGGTCGCCGAGGCCCGCCAGCGCCTCAGCTCCGAGGCCGATTCGGCCCGCGGCGAGGCGGACAGCATCCTGCGCAGGGCCCGCGCCGAGGCGGAGCGGCTGCTGACGGCCGCCTCCACCCAGGCGCAGGAGGCCACCACCCACGCCGAGCAGCTGCGTACGTCCACGACGGCCGAGTCCGACCAGGCCCGCCAGGAGGCCGCCGAGCTCAGCCGGGGCGCCGAGCAGCGGGTGCAGGAGGCCGAGCGGGCGCTGCGCGAGGCGCGGGCGGAGGCCGAGAAGGTGCTCACCGAGGCGAAGGACACCGCGGCCAAGCAGCTCACCACGGCCGAGTCGGTCAACGAGCAGCGCACCCGCACGGCGAAGGCCGAGATCGCCCGGCTCGTCGGCGAGGCGACGAAGGACGCCGAAGCCCTCAAGGCGGAGGCCAAGCAGGCTCTCGACGACGCCCGCGGCACCGCGGAGCGGATGGTCGCCGAGGCGAGCGACAAGGCCCGTACGGCGGCGGCCGAGGACACCGCCGCCCAGCTGGCCAAGGCCGCCAGGACCGCCGAGGAAATCCTGACGAAGGCGTCCGACGACGCCAAGTCGACCACCAGGGCAGCGGCCGACGAGGCCGAGCGGATCCGGCACGAGGCCGAGGCGGAGGCCGCGCGGCTCAGCGACGAGGCCGCCGAGTCCGCCGAGCAGCTCAAGGGCGCCGCCAAGGACGACACCAAGGAGTACCGGGCCAAGACGGTCGAGCTGCAGGAGGAGGCACGCAGGCTCCGCGGCGAGGCCGAGCAGCTGCGGGCCGAAGCGGTCGCCGAGGGCGAGCGGATCCGCGGTGAGGCGCGCCGGGAGGCCGTACAGCAGATCGAGGAGGCGGCGCGGACCGCCGAGGAGCTGCTGGCCAAGGCCAAGGCCGACGCGGACGAGGTGCGTTCGGGCGCCACCGCCGAGTCCGAGCGGGTGCGCGCCGAGGCCGTCGAGCGCGCCACGACGCTGCGCACCCAGGCCGAGGAGACGCTGGAGCGCACCCGCGCCGAGGCGGAGCGGCTGGCCACCGAGGCCGAGGAGCACGCCGAAGAGACCCGCACCCAGGCCGAGGAGGCCGCCGGTGCGCTGCGCGAGGACAACGAACGCGGCATAGAGGCCCGCAGGGCCGAGGCGGCCGATGAGCTGGCCCGGCTGCACACCGAGGCCGAGGAGCGGCTGAGCGGCGCCGAGACGGCGCTTGCGGACGCCCGCACCGAGGCGCAGCGGCTCCGCAAGGAGACCGCGGACGAGACCGAGCGGCTGCGCGCCGACGCGGCCGAGCGGGTCCGCGCGCTGCGTGCGCAGGCCGAGCAGGAGGCCGAGCGGCTGCGCGACGAGGCCGCGGCCGACGCCTCGCAGGCACGTGCCGAGGGCGAGAACATCGCCGTACGGCTGCGCGGTGAGGCCACCGCCGAGGCCGAGCGGCTCAAGTCCGAGGCGCAGGACAGCGCGGACCGGATGCGCGCCGAGGCGGCCGCCGCCGCCGAACGCGTGGGCACGGAGGCGCAGGAGGCGCTCGCCGCCGCCCAGGAGGAGGCCAACAGGCGCCGCAGGGAGGCCGATGAGACCCTGTCGTCGGCCCGCGCCGAGGCCGAGCAGGAGCGGGTCCAGGCCCGCGGCCAGAGCGAGGAGCTGCTGGCGTCCGCGCGCAAGCGGGTGGAGGAGGCGCAGGCCGAGGCCGCCCGGCTGGTCGATGAGGCGGACCGCAGGGCCGGCGAGCTGGTGTCGGCGGCCGAACAGACCGCCCAGCAGGTACGGGACTCCGTGGCCGGGCTCCAGGACCAGGCCGAGCAGGAGATCACCGGGCTTCGTTCGGCAGCGGAGCACGCGGCCGAGCGGACCAGGACCGAGGCGCAGGAGGAGGCGGACCGGGTCCGCTCCGACGCGCACGCCGAGCGGGAGCGCGCGTCCGAGGACGCGAGCCGCATCCGGAGCATCGCCCAGGAGGAGGCGGAGGCCGCCAAGTCGCTGGCCGAGCGCACCGTTTCGGAGGCGATCGCCGAGTCGGACAAGCTGCGCGCGGACACCGCGGAGCACGCCCAGCGGATGCGGACCGAGGCGTCCGACGCGGTGGCGTCGGCCGAGCAGGACGCGGCCCGCGCCAGGGCGGACGCCCGCGAGGACGCCAACCGCATCAGGTCGGACGCCGCGGGCCAGGCGGACGCGCTGATCTCGGAGGCTTCCGGCGAGTCGGAGCGGATGCGGGCCGAGGCGGCCGAGACGGTCGGCTCCGCCCAGCAGGCCGCCGAGCGGATCAGGGCGGAGGCCGAGCGGGTCAGGACCGAGGCCGCCGCCGCCGCCGAACAACTGCGCGCCGAGGCCCAGTCGGAGTCCGACCGGCTGCTGGACGAGGCCCGCGAGGTCGCGTCCAAGCGCCGCGCCGACGCGGCGGAACAGGCCGACCAGCTGATGTCGAAGGCCCAGGAGGAGGCGCTGCGCACCGCCACCGAGGCCGAGACACAGGCCGACACGATGGTCGGGGCGGCCCGCCAGGAGGCCGACCGGATCACCGCCGATGCGACCGTCGAGGGCAACAGCCTGGTGGAGCGGTCCCGTACGGACGCCGATGAACTGCTCGTCGGCGCACGCCGGGACGCGACCGCCATAAGGGAGCGGTCCGAGGAGCTGCGGGACCGGGTGACGGCCGAGATCGAGGAGTTGCACGAGCGGGCCCGCCGGGAGACCGCCGAGCAGCTGAAGTCGGCGGGGGAACGCGTCGACAAGCTGCTGAAGGCGGCCGCCGACCAGCAGGCCGAGGCCGGGGAGAAGGCCAAGGAGCTGGTGGCCGACGCCGAGTCGGAGGCGGCCAGTGTGCGGATCGCCGCCGTCAAGCGGGCCGAGGCCCTCCTGAAGGAGGCCGAGCAGAAGAAGGCCGGCCTGATACAGGAGGCCGAGCAGCTCAAGGCGGACGCCGTGGCCGAGTCGGACCACCTCATCGAGGAAGCCACCCACGAGCACGATGTACTGATGCGCCGTCGGGCGGACATCCAGGCCGAGATCTCCCGTGTCCAGGACGTGCTGGAGGCGTTGGAATCCTTCGAGGCGCCGACCGGTGGCGGCAAGGCGGCAGACGGCGTCAAGGCCGGTGCGGCAGCGGGAGGAACTCGTTCGAGTGGCAAGCCATCTGATGGCTAGCCACTCAAAAGGCTGGACATTCTCCAGATCAAACGGGCATCCGCTCGATGACACGCCGCTTCGGCCCCTAGGATTCCCTCTATCACCTCACCGGTCTCATTCGACAGGAACCCCATGAGCGACACTTCCTCCCCATTCGGCTTCGAGCTCGTGCGGCGTGGTTACGACCGCGGTCAGGTGGATGACCGCATTACCAAGCTCGTCGCCGACCGTGACAGCGCTCTGGCACGGATCACCTCTCTGGAAAAGCGCATCGAGGAACTCCACCTCGAGACGCAGAACGCGCAGGCCCAGGTCAACGACGCGGAGCCGTCGTACGCGGGTCTCGGCGCGCGCGTCGAGAAGATCCTCCGGCTCGCCGAGGAGGAGGCGAAGGACCTCCGTGAGGAGGCCCGCCGCGCGTCCGAGCAGCACCGTGAGCTCGCCGAGTCGGCCGCCCAGCAGGTCCGCAACGACGCCGAGTCCTTCGCCGCCGAGCGCAAGGCCAAGGCCGAGGACGAGGGCGTCCGGATCGTCGAGAAGGCCAAGGGCGAGGCGTCCACGCTGCGTTCCGAGGCCCAGAAGGACGCGCAGTCCAAGCGTGAGGAGGCCGACGCGCTCTTCGAGGAGACCCGCGCCAAGGCCGCCCAGGCCGCCGCGGACTTCGAGACGAACCTGGCCAAGCGCCGCGAGCAGTCGGAGCGCGACCTGGCCTCGCGTCAGGCCAAGGCCGAGAAGCGTCTGGCCGAGATCGAGCACCGCGCCGAGCAGCTCCGTCTGGAGGCGGAGAAGCTGCGTACGGACGCCGAGCGCCGCGCCCGTCAGACGGTGGAGACGGCTCAGCGCCAGGCCGAGGACATCGTGGCCGACGCGAACGCCAAGGCCGACCGGATCCGCAGCGAATCGGAGCGCGAGCTGGCGGCGCTCACCAACCGCCGCGACTCGATCAACGCGCAGCTGACCAACGTCCGCGAGATGCTGGCCACGCTGACCGGTGCCGCGGTCGCCGCCGCCGGTACCCCGGCCGACGAGGAGCCGGCCTCCCGCGGAGTCCCGGCGCAGCAGACCCGCTGAGCTACGGGCCAGAAGTACGGGCCTGAGCCACGGGCCCGCTGACCTGACGGTCTGCTGATACGTCGCCTCTCCCCCGGGGCCGCGTCTCCGTACGTCCGCGGTCCCGCGTACCGCACAGCAAGCCCCCCGTCATTCCGGTGGCGGGGGGCTTGCTGTGCGCCTAGCCTGGCCACCGAGCTGCCCTCAGGATTCCGCGGCCCGGCCGGGGGCAGGGGGAAGGCCAGGCGAATACCCGAAACGACGAGGCGGAACGCAGTGATCGAGCTCTCGGGGCTGACCAAACGGTATGGCGAGAAGACGGCCGTCGACCAGTTGACCTTCAGTGTGCGGCCGGGCATCGTCACCGGCTTCCTGGGGCCCAACGGCGCCGGCAAGTCCACCACGATGCGGATGGTCCTCGGCCTGGACAACCCCACGGGGGGCGACGTCAGGATCGACGGCAAGCACTACGCGGACCTGAAGAACCCGCTGCGGCACATCGGCGCGCTGCTCGACGCCAAGACCATGCACGGCGGACGCACGGCCTACAACCATCTGCTCTGCCTCGCCCAGAGCAACGGCATCCCGGCGTCCCGGGTCGGCCAGGTCCTGGAGACCGTCGGCCTCTCCGCGGTGGCCAAGAAGCGCGCCAAGGGCTTCTCACTCGGCATGGGGCAGCGGCTCGGTATCGCGGGGGCGCTGCTCGGCGACCCGGAGATCCTGATGTTCGACGAGCCGGTCAACGGTCTGGACCCGGAGGGCATCCACTGGATCCGCAACCTGATGAAGTCGCTCGCCGGGCAGGGCCGCACCATCTTCGTCTCCTCGCACCTGATGAGCGAGATGGCCCTCACCGCCGACCATCTGGTGGTCATCGGGCAGGGGCGGCTGATGGCCGACACCAGCATGGCCCAGTTCATCGCGGAGAACTCGCGGTCGTACGTGCGGCTGCGCTCCCCGCAGCAGGAGCAGCTCTTCGACGTCCTGCACGAGGCCGGGTACAAGCCGGTCTCGGCGGGCGACGGCACGCTCGAAGTGGACGGCACGGCCGCGGCCGACATCGGCGAACTCGCCGCCCGGCACCAGCTCGTCCTGCATGAGCTGAGTCCTCAGCAGGCTTCACTCGAAGAGGCGTTCATGCAGCTCACCGCGGAGTCGGTGGAGTACCACGCACACGACGGCAGTAACGGCCCGCCACCGGGATCACCCCAGCAGGGCGGGCAGCCCGGGTGGGGTCAGAACCCGCAGCAGCCGCCCCGCTGGGGCCAGAACCCGCAGAGGGGGGCCTGACCATGGCGGCCGCCCAGGTGATGAAGTCGGAGTGGACCAAGATCCGCTCGGTGCAGTCCACCGTCTGGACACTGGCGAGCGCGCTGGTGGTGACGGTGGCGTTCGGGGCGCTGTTCAGCGCCCTCTCGAACTCGCAGTTCAGCAATATGAGCCGCTCGGACCGGCTCACCTTCGACCCGACGTCGGTGAGTTTCGCGGGGATCGTGCTCGGTCAGCTCGCGCTGATCGTCTTCGGGGTACTGGTGGTGTCCAACGAGTACAGCACCGGCATGATCCGGATGTCGCTGGCGGCCGTGCCGCAGCGCGCCACTTTCTACTTCAGCAAGATCGTGGTGGCCACGGTCCTGGCGTTCGTCATCGGTGTGGTGACGAGCTTCGCGACGTACTTCCTCGGCCAGGCGCTGCTCGGCAGCCACCGTTCCCACATCGGTGACCCCGGTGTGCTGCGGGCGGTCATCGGCGCCGCGCTGTACATGACACTGATCACGATGTTCTCGATGGGGATCGCCTCGCTGCTGCGCAGTCCGATGCTGTCGCTGGGCATCCTGATGCCGTTCTTCTTCCTGATCTCCAACATCCTGGGGAGCGTCTCCGCCACCAAGAAGGTCGGCCAGTACCTTCCCGACCAGGCCGGGAGCAAGATCACCCAGGTGGTGTCGAACAGCAATGACGCCCCGTACGGGCCCTGGGGCGGGCTGGGCATCATGGCCCTGTGGGTGGTGGCGGCGGTGCTCGCGGGTTACGTCCTGCTGAAGAAGCGCGACGCCTGACGGCCGTTCACGGCAGCGGTGGCCGGTTACCGCCGGTCGGCGCGACTTGGCTGGAACCGTCAAGGGCTGGATATCCTCCTCACTCATACGGGGGTGTTCGGCCGCGCGCGGCCAGGCCCCGACGACACGAAAACCGTCGATGGGGCTGGAGAATGATCGAGGCAGTCGGCCTGACGAAGCGCTACGGCGCCAAGACAGCCGTGTACAACCTTTCCTTCCAGGTACGGCCCGGCATGGTGACCGGCTTCCTGGGGCCCAACGGCTCCGGGAAGTCGACCACCATGCGCATGATCCTCGGCCTCGACCAGCCGACCTCCGGCCATGTCACGGTCGGCGGCCACCCCTTCCGCAAGCTGCCCAACGCTCCCCGCCAGGTCGGCGCGCTGCTCGACGCCAAGGCGGTGCACGGCGGCCGCAGCGCGCGCAGCCATCTCCTGTCGCTGGCGCAGCTCTCCGGTATCCCGGCCTCCCGGGTCGACGAGGTGCTGGGTGTCGTCGGCCTCCAGGACGTGGCCCGCAGGCGCTCCAAGGGCTTCTCGCTCGGGATGGGGCAGCGCCTGGGCATCGCCGCCGCGCTGCTGGGCGACCCGCAGGTGCTGCTCTTCGACGAGCCGGTCAACGGCCTCGACCCGGAGGGCATCCTCTGGGTCCGCAATCTGATGAAGTCCCTTGCCGCGGAAGGCCGTACCGTCTTCGTCTCGTCGCATCTGATGAGCGAGATGGCCCTCACCGCCGACCATCTGATCGTGATCGGCCGCGGCCAGCTGCTCTCGGACATGAGCGTCAAGGACTTCATCTCGCACAACTCGGCGGACTTCGCGCGGGTCCGCACCCCCGACGTGCCGCAGCGCGAGAAGCTGACGGCCGCGCTCACCGAGGCCGGCGGGCAGGTCATGCCGGAGCTGGACGGCGCGCTGCGGGTGACGGGGCTGCCGCTGGCGCGGATCAGTGACCTCGCGCACGACGCGGACGTACGGCTGTGGGAGCTCTCCCCGCACCAGGCTTCGCTGGAGGAGGCGTACATGCGGATGACGCAGGGCGCCGTCGACTACCGCTCCACGGCCGACCAGCTGTCCGGCTTCGAGCAGCCCGGTCACCCGCTGCCCGCGCCGCCCGAGGTGCCGCAGCAGGACTGGTACGCCCCGCCGCCGCCCGGACAGAATCCGTACGCCGCTCCCCCGGCCGCCGTTCCCGCGCCGCCCGCCACCGGCCCCACCGCGCCGCAGGCCGCCGCCCCCGCGCCCGCTCACGCCCCCGAGGACCCCCGATGACGACCCCCGCACCCGCGCCGTTCCAGCCGCCGCAGCAGCAGCCGCCCCGGCCCCCGCAGACGCCGTCCTACGTCTCCCCGATCCCGGTGACCGACGCGCACATCGGGCATGCCATCGCTTCCGAGTGGACGAAGATCAAGTCGGTCCGCTCCACGGTGTGGACGCTCGGCGTGCTGATCGTGCTCGTCTTCGGCATCGGCCTGCTGTCGACGGTCGCGATCAGGTCGTCCGGCTCCACCATGAACGGCACCCCGGTGCTGAGCATGGGCTTCTTCGGTGTGCTGCTCGGCTCCATGTGCGTCGTCACGCTCGGCGTGCTGACGGTGGCCTCCGAGTACGGCACCGGCATGATCCGCACCACCCTGACCGCCTGCCCCAGCCGGGCCCGGGTGCTCACCGCGAAGGCGATCGTCTTCTTCCTGCTGGCGTTCGTGATCCTGCTGGTGACGACCTCGCTGGTCGCGATGTTCCAGTACGCCATGCTCAAGGGAACCGGCGCCGGGGCGCCGGACGGCGGGCAGTGGATCCGCGCGACGTTCGGCGTCAGCCTCTACGTCGCTCTGCTGGGGCTGCTGTCGCTGGCCGTCGGCTCGCTGATCCGGCACTCGGCCGGCGCGATCACGGTCATGCTCGGGGTGGTACTGCTGCCGCTGGTGCTGGCGCTCTTCATGTTCGCGCGGTCGCTGTCCGGTCTGCGCGACAAGCTCTTCGAGTACTCGATCCCCAACCAGCTCAGCGCCTTCTACAGCACCTCGGTCTCCAGCACGGGCCCGTCCGGCTGGCAGCCCCTGTGGATCCTGCTCGGGGTGACAGCGGTGGTGTACGCGGGCGCGCTCGCCGTACTCGGCAACCGCGACGTCTGAGAGCGCGGCGTCGGAGAGCTCTGCGTCACAGACCGCCGTGCCACAGAGCGCGACGTCTGAGACCGCGGCGCCTGAGCCGGGCCGGCCGGTGCACGGGCCGGCCGGTCAGTAGCGCGGCGCGTTGCGGGACCGCTGCACCCGGGAGGTGCGGCGGTCCTTCGCGTTCCAGCAGGCTTTGTGCCAGTGCCTGCGGTCGTCGACCCCGCCGTACTCGGGCCAGGCCACCACATGCGGCACCCCGGAGGGAATCTCCTGGTCGCAGCCGGGGCAGCGGTAGCGCTTGCCCTGCGCGCTCGCCCCGCTGACCATGCGGACCGACCACTCCTCGCCCTGCCAGGACTCGGTGGCCTGGAGGCCGAAGCGGTCGGGTCCCCCGCCTCCGCCGACGGGCTCGCTCGGCTTCTCGCCCCCACGGGGGCGGTTGCGGCGCGGGGACACGTAACACCTCACGGGGCAGACCGGACAGTTTCTCGCTCCGTCCAGCCTACGGGCAGCGGAACGCCACATCCGTACCGCTCACCGTGAGAACGTGAAAGCCCGGAGCCCCCGCTCCTTCAGCCGCCCCCATACACAAGTCGGGCTTACCGGAAAATCACAACACCTTTGCGATGGGCCGTGCCTTTGGCACGTGTCAGGCGTTGTTGCCAGTAAGGGGAGAGTCGCGTCGGCCGCAAGGAGGCAGAAGGCGATGCGTGTTGGGGCATTTGTACTGGCAGCCCAGTTCCCGGGGCAGGGGCAGGAAGAGGCACTGCACCGCGCGGTGCGGTCGGCCGAGGTCGCCGAGGAGTCCGGGCTCGACGCGGTCTGGCTGGCCGAGCACCACTTCGTCCCGTACGGAGTGTGCCCGTCGGCGGTGACGCTGGCCGCGATGATGCTGGGCCGCACCCGTCGGATCCGGGTCGGTACGGCGGTGAGTGTGCTGCCGACCGTGCACCCGGTCGCGCTGGGCGAGCAGGCGGCGCTGCTGCACATCACATCGGGCGGACGGTTCAGCCTCGGTGTGGGGCGCGGCGGGCCCTGGGTGGACCTGGAGGTCTTCGGCGCGGGGCTCGGCGCGTACGAGAGCGGCTTCCCGGAATCCCTCGACCTGCTGCTGCGGTGGCTGCGCGAGTCCCGGGTGGCGGCGGACGGTGAGCGCTTCCGTTTCCGTGAAGTCCCGGTCGTACCAAGGCCGCAGGAGCTGCGGTGCGGTGAAGTGCCGGGCCCCGAGGTCGTCGTGGCGTGCACCTCGCCGTCCAGTGTGCGGCTGGCCGCGGGACGCGGACTGCCGATGCTGCTCGGGATGCACTCGGACGACACCGAGAAGGCCGACATGGTCGCCCTGTGGCGAACGCACGCGCGGGCGGCGGGAATTGCGCCCGACACCGTGGCCGATCCCGGGCATGTGGCGGCCGGAGTGGCGCAGATCGCGGACCGCGAGGCCGACGCGGTGGAGACTCTGGTGAAGGCCATGCCGGGGTGGCTCAAACAGGGACTTGACGCCCATGTGACCGTCGACGGCAGGCACCGTGCGATGCGGGACCCGGTCGCGTACACGGAGATGCTCTGCGGGATCCACCCCGTGGGCCCTCCCCGTCTGGCTGCCGACCGGCTCGCGGCCACGGCGGAGAGGACCGGCATCACACGGTTCGCGATGCTGGTGGAGGGTTCGGGCGATGTAGCGGCCACCGAGGAGAACCTCCGGCTGATCGGAGCCGAAGTCCTCCCGCGGTTGCACTGATCCGGCGGTTGCGCTGATCCGGCTGTCGCACTGATCGGTGGAACCGGACGCTGCCGCTCCAGCAGCCAAGACACCTCCAGCGGTGCGGAGCGGCAGCCCGGCGCGTCAGCAGTCCCTGAGTTCCGGAGACTGGTTCAGCAGCTGGCCCCTGATCGAGGTGAAACGGCCGAGCCGCTCATCGACCGAGGGATCCAGCGGGAAGACCGCCACACGGTGGCAGTTCTGGAATGCCAGGCGCACTCCGAAATGCCGCTGCAGCGCTCCTCGTATCGCGTCACTCGCGAGTGCGCGCAGCAGCTGGCCGCGCGCCTGCTCATTGGGGGGAGGCGTCTGGTTGTCGGCGAACTCGCCGCCGTCGACCTTCAGCTGGACCGCCAGAGAGCTGATCATCTCCCATGCGTAGGGCAGGGAGGTCCGGACGCAGTCGATGAAGTCGGCTTCATCGACCTCGCCTCGCTCGGCCTGTTCGAGTAGGGCCGGTGAGACGTCGAGCGACATGGGTTCTCCTCTCGCGACCCCGGAGGGACCGGGGCCTTACGGGCAGGGACGGGAGAATCGCGACGCAGAGTACACGCGCGACAACCTCCTGCTTCCACGGTATGCGTGCGCAGGCGCCCGCACCAGGAGAATGGGCACACAACCGGCCAATAACGAACGGGGTTGTTCAGGGCGAATCGCGTACAAGCCGCGATGTCGAGTAGCGTTGCCGACCATGCGTCTCGTCATCGCCCGCTGCTCCGTCGACTATGCGGGCCGCCTCACCGCCCATCTCCCGTCCGCTCCGCGCCTGATTCTGGTCAAGGCCGACGGAAGCGTCTCGATTCATGCGGACGACAGGGCGTACAAGCCCCTCAACTGGATGTCTCCGCCCTGCACTCTGAAGGAGGGGACAGGGGACGACACCGGTCAGTGGACGGTCGTGAACAAGGCGGGCGAGAAGCTCATCATCACGATGGAGGAGGTCCTCCACGACTCCTCGCACGAGCTGGGCGTCGACCCGGGGCTCATCAAGGACGGTGTGGAGGCCCACCTCCAGGAACTCCTCGCCGACCGGATCGAAACCCTCGGTGAGGGCCACACTCTGATTCGGCGTGAATACATGACGGCGATCGGCCCGGTGGACATCCTCTGCCGGGACGCGGACGGCGGGACCGTGGCCGTCGAGCTGAAGCGGCGCGGCGACATCGACGGTGTGGAGCAGCTCACCCGCTACCTGGAGCTGCTGAACCGGGATCCCCATCTGGCCCCGGTGAAGGGCGTGTTCGCGGCGCAGGAGATCAAGCCGCAGGCACGGGTCCTGGCGACGGACCGCGGGATCGAGTGTGTGGTGCTCGACTACGACGCGATGCGTGGCATCGAGGACGACAAGCTGCGGCTCTTCTAGGAACGGGCACGGCACTGCAGAAGCCCCGGCGGACAGCTCGTCCGCCGGGGCTTCTGCAGTAGGCACGTGCTGTACGCGCGTGTGTAGGCCCGGTCAGTCCGCCGCGGGGTCCGAGGCGCTTGAGGGGGACGCGGACGTGTCCGCGGGAGGCGTGGACGGGCTCCCGCTGTCCACGGGCCCACTGGAGGCCGTGGAGGGCCGCATGACGCTCTGCGTGGACGAGGGCGAGTCCGCCGGCGGCGGGTCGTCGGGCGTGGAGTCCGACGGGCTGGGACTCGGGCTGCTGGGCGGGTCGCTCGGCGGCGTGGACGGGCTGCTGGGCGGTGAGTGCGAGGGCTTGGTCGGCGGCGTGTGCGACGGCTGCGTGGGCGGCTTCCCGGAGTCGGACGGCTTGTCCGACGGTGACGAGGGCTTGTCGCCCGGTGTCGACGCTCCGTCCGACGGTGTGCTGCTCCCGGTGGGCCGGTCGCTGTCGGTGGCGCTCGGGCCGGAAGACGTGGCGGGGCCGGTGGCACCGCTGCCGGTCGAGCCGTCCGATGTGCCCGGTGTGGACAGCGTGGGCTCGTCCGCGCTCATCCCGTCCTTGCCGCTGTTGTCGTTGACCGAGCGGCCGGGACCGGTGTCGCCGGGCCCGGAGTCGCTGTCACCCGTCGCGCCGAGGGTCACCACGGTGCCCAGCACTCCGGCGAGCAGCACACCGGCTCCGGCCGCGACCAGATTGCGGCGGGCGCCGCCGAGTACCGTACGGCGCCGGCTCTGCGGAGCGGCGCTCGCCGGGGTCACCTGCGGGGTGGCCAGGGTGATGTGGTCGTCGGGCGGCACCGGGGAGAGCGAGACGACGGCGCCTGCCGCGCCCGAGCCGACGGGCGGCGGGGGCGTGACCTCGTACGCGGGCGTCACGGTCCCGGCCCCCTGCGGCGGGGTGTCGCCAGGAGCGCCGGGCACATAGCCACCGAGCGACGCGGCTCCCGAGCGGTCGGCGATGAGCGCGAGCGCCCTGCGCCCCGCGACCGTGCCCGCCTTGTCGGCCAGCGCGCCGCGCAGCGCTATCGACGCCTCCAGTTCGGCCAGCGCCCGGTCCGGATTGCCGGTGCAGAGCGCCAGTACGCCCAACTCGTGGTGGAAGTACGCCTCTTCGGCGACCTCGCCGGAGAGCCTGGCGGCCTCCTGGCCGGTCCGCAGGGCGCGCTCCCAGGCATTCCAGTGCAGTCCGGCCGCGAAGGCGGGAGCGGCGCTGCGGGCCAGCAGCACGGCGGCGCTGGGGTGTCCGGCCTCGGTGCCCGGTACGAGTGCGGTCATCGCGGCGAGGACGGCGTCCGCCTCGGCGGTGGCCCGCTCGGGTGCCACCGAGGGGTGCCCGGCCCACCACGCGTAGTGCTGGGCCGCGGTCAGCGCGTGCCCGGTGGAGTCGTCGGCGTATCCCCCGGCCTCCAGCTGCTGGACGACCCCGGCGGCCAGCCGGTAGTGCGAGCCGGCCGGGGAGAGCAGCCCGGACCCGGCCAGCTCCCCCACCGCCGTGTCGGCGTGGGTGTCACCGACCAGTGCGGGCAGATGGGCCTGGTGCGGCACCTCGCCGCCGAGCGCGACGGCGAAGGCCAGGGTGGCCCGTGCCGAATCGCTCAGCCCCTCGGCGAGCAGCTGCGCGGGCGCGGCGCCCTGGCCGAGGGTGGGCAGCGGTACGTCGGGGGTGTCAGCGGCCGGGCCGCCGGTGGCAACGGTCCCGGCGGTGAAGCCGTCGTCGGCGCCCGGCCCGGGGTACGCGCCCGGTGCCGCAGGTGGCAGGGCGCGCCGGCGCAGCAGTGCGCCCGCCTGGACGAAGCGCAGCGGCAGCCCCTCGGACTCGAACCACAGGTCGCCCGCCCAGTTGGCCTCCTCCTCGGTGAGCGGCCGCTCCACGGCGCGCTCCAGGAGGTCGAGCGATGCGCTGCGCCCGAGACCGCCGAGGAAGACCTCCTCCAGGAGGGACTCGGGGAGCGGGGCGGCCACGTCGGGGGTGACGGAGAGCAGGAAGGCGCACTCGGGAGTGGCGTCGAGCAGCTCCTCCAGGGCCGCTCCGCCGAACTCCAGGTCGTCCAGGACGACGATCGCGCCGATCCCGCGTACCAGGGTGAGCAGCTCGGCCCTGGCGGGCCGGTGCAGGGGGGCGCGGTGGACGGCGGCGAAGAGCCCGTACAGCAGGTCGGCGGGGGTGCGGTGGTATCCGGAGAGCCGTACGACCCCGTCGGGGGCGAAGCCCGCGCAGTCCCGGGCCACGGCGTCGAGCAGCGAGGTACGGCCGGAGCCTGCCGCGCCGGTCAGCCGGACGGAACGGCCGCGCGCCAGCAGGCGTACGAGCCGCTCGTGCTCCTCCTGCCGTTCGAGCAGCGGGAGTTCGGGCCCCGCGGGGCCCGGCGGCACCGGGGGCCCCGCGGCGCGCAGCAGGTCCGCGCGCTCCTCGGGGCTGTACCTGGCGGGTGTGCCGGGGTGTTCGCCGGGCGGGCAGTGTTCGATCTCACTGCCGTCGACCGGGTTCACCGTGACCAGGAAGTCACCGGTGACGAGCCGCACGGTGCGGGCGCGGGCGGGCGCCTGCTGCCCGAAGTCGGGTGCGAGCGGGTCCCGCGGCTGCCGGGGCGACGCCGGACCAGCGGGCCGCGCCGGGCGGTGGCCGGGGTCCTGGCCGTACTCGTCCGGTCTGCTGTTCTTCGGGTCCATAGGTGAAAGCCCCCAGCTGGCGTTGCGCGCGGTCTGCCTTCCCGGCCTCGCACACCACGCTGTCGCTTCTGGTCCGGTGCCTACCGCACATGGGTTCGTCAATCAGTAGGCGACCGAACCCTAGACCTTGGGCCAGTATCCGTCACCACTCGGGGTCCCTGTGCGGCGGGTACGGCGGAAGCGCCCCCGGTGCGGCGGAAACGGTTCGGACGGTCGGGCTCGCGGGTGGTCGGGTTCGCGGGTGCGTCAGACGCGCGGCAGGCACTCGGCGGCGATGCCGCCCTCAATGGCCAGAATGCGGTGCAGCCGGGTCGCCACCAGGAGGCGCTGCATCTGCGGCGGCACCCCGCGCAGGACCAGCCGGCGTCCGCATCTCCCGGCGCGCCGGTGGACGCCCATGATCACCCCGAGCCCGGTGGCGTCCCACGAGTCGAGTTCGGTCAGGTCGAGCACGAGATCGCCGACACCGTCGTCGACTGCCGAGTGCAGGACCGTACGGGCGTCCGCCGCGCTGCGGACGTCGAGGCGGCCCCCGACGACCAGCTCGACGTGGTCGCCCCTGATATGCATATGCGCTCCCCGAGAGTTCTCGGACTCCGTCACGTCTTTCACGTCTGTCACTGAACTGACTGCCCCGCCGGGAAAGAAGTTGCCGTCCGTAAGCGAACCGATACCGAATTCACCCAACCGGGTGATCGCGGGGGCAAGCTGTCGATTCAGTGCTTGTAGAACCCCTGCCCGCTCTTTCGGCCGATGTCACCCGCGTCGACCATTCGGCGCATCAGCTCCGGCGGAGCGAACTTCTCATCCTGGGATTCTGTGTAGATATTGCCCGTGGCGTGCAGCAGGATGTCGACACCGGTCAGGTCCGCGGTGGCCAGCGGCCCCATGGCGTGGCCGAATCCGAGCTTGCAGGCGGTGTCGATGTCCTCGGCGGTGGCCACACCCGACTCGTACAGCTTCGCCGCCTCGACCACGAGCGCGGAGATGAGCCGGGTGGTGACGAAGCCGGCCACGTCACGGTTGACCACGATGCAGGTCTTTCCGACGGACTCGGCGAACTCCCGTGCGGTGGCGAGGGTTTCGTCGCTCGTCTTGTAGCCGCGGACCAGTTCGCACAGCTGCATCATCGGAACGGGCGAGAAGAAGTGCGCGCCCACGACCCGCTCCGGGCGCTCCGTCACCGCCGCGATCTTGGTGATCGGGATCGCCGATGTGTTGGAGGCGAGGACCGTGTCCTCCCGTACGAGCTTGTCCAGGGCGCGGAAGATCTCGTGCTTGACCTCGAGCTTCTCGAAGACCGCCTCCACCACGATGTCCGCGTCGGCGGCCGCGTCCAGATCGGTGGTGGTGGTGATCCGCGCGAGCGCGGCCTCGGCCTCGTCCGCCGCCAGCTTGCCCTTCGCGACGAACCGCTCGTAGGACGCCTTGATGGTGTCGGTGCCGCGGGTCACGGCCGCATCGGTGACATCACGCAGAACAACGTCCCAGCCGGCCTGAGCCGACACCTGCGCAATTCCGGAACCCATGAGTCCGGCTCCGATGACAGCGAGCTTCCTGGCCAATTGGCACCCCTTCAACGGCATTCTGCAAACGGCTCTGGGGCGGAGGCTATAGGGAGCGGGCCGCCTTGTGGTGGCTAAGAGATGCGCGTCACGTCCCACATGGCGGACATCACACTCCGGGGCGTCATCCTCAGGCCCTTACTGCGTAGTTGAGCACTTTCTCCCCCTGGACCTCTTCCGTGCCGCCCGGGAGATCCGGGGCTCGCCGGCCGTACGACGACCCAGACGGTACGAGGCAGTCCGTCATCACCCTCACGGCCGTACGGAACGAGGGACGGCGGCGGTTCGCCTCGTTCCAGAACACCCCCGTCACATCGCCGCCGGGGGCTCCGTCATGAAAAAGCCGGTCGTCCGCGGGACCGGTGGCTGACCGCGCCCCGTTAGGCTCGGCTCCATGGTCAATCTGACGCGCATCTACACCCGTACCGGCGACAAGGGCACCACCGCGCTCGGCGACATGAGCCGGACCGCCAAGACCGATCTGCGGATCTCCGCGTACGCCGACGCCAACGAGGCCAACGCGGTCATCGGCACCGCCGTCGCGCTCGGCGCTCTGTCCGACGAGGTGGTGAAGGTACTCGTCCGGGTCCAGAACGACCTGTTCGACGTGGGGGCCGACCTGTCCACGCCCGTGGTGGAGAACCCGGAGTACCCGCCGCTGCGGGTGGAGCAGTCGTACATCGACAAGCTGGAGGCCGACTGCGACCGCTTCCTCGATGACCTGGAGAAGCTGCGGAGCTTCATTCTGCCGGGCGGCACACCGGGGGCCGCGCTGCTGCACCAGGCGTGCACAGTGGTGCGCAGGGCCGAGCGGTCGACCTGGGCGGCGCTCGAAGTGCACGGCGAGGTGATGAACGCGCTCACCGCGACCTATCTGAACCGGCTGTCCGACCTGCTGTTCATCCTGGCCCGCACCGCGAACAAGGAGATCGGGGACGTGCTGTGGGTCCCGGGCGGCGAGCGGTGAACAGCGGAGCCCGCCTCAAGCCACATTGGCCCTCCCCCAGACTCCGTCCGGGGGGACCCCCATCCAGCGAGGCCCCTATTTTCTAAGCCACATTGACCCTCCCCCAGACTCCGTCCGGGGGGACCCCCATCCAGCGAGGCCCCTATTTTCTAAGCCACATTGACCCTCCCCCAGACTCCGTCCGGGGGGACCCCCATCCAGCGAGGCCCCTATTTTCTAAGCCACATTGACCCGCTGGCCCGGTGGTGCTGCTTCCAGCCAGGCGAGGAAGCCGGTCAGGGCGTCCTCGCTCATCGCGAGTTCGAGACGGACGCCCTGGTGCGAACATCGGAGCACGATCGCATCGGAGAGCAACGCCAGCTCCTCCTCGCCCTCCGGCGTACGCCGGGACACGACCTCGATGGACTGGCGCTCCAGCGTGCGGCGCGGGCGCGGGGCGTAGGAGAAGACGCGGAACCACATGATGCGGTCGCCGCTGTACCGGGCCACCCCGTACACCCAGCCTTTGCCGGACACGTCCGGTTTCTCCGGCAGGTCCCAGCGGACACTGCAGTCGAACGTGCCCCCGGAACGCTGGATCAGCCGCCGGCGCAGGCCGAAGACGAAGAGTCCCACCGCTACCAGTACGACGACCAGGCCGCACACAAGCAGAGCGAGGATCATCTACACCGACCTCCTCGCCTCATGCCGTAAGGGAACTGGTTCTGCATCGCCTCAGCCGCGACCCGGTCCGGATGGTTCCGGACGGGCCGCGGCTGAGGTCAAATCTCGGTGGGAGGCGTCAGTTCCCCGTCACCGCACGCAGTCGGACGTCGGCGCGTCGCTCGGCGACGGCGTCATCCTCCGACTTCGCGCTCTCCAGCGCACGCTCGGCGCGCTGGACATCGATCTCGTCCGCCAGCTCAGCGATCTCGGCCAGCAGCGAAAGCTTGTTGTCGGCGAACGAGAGGAAACCGCCGTGCACAGCGGCAACGACCGTCCCGCCCTCGCTCGTACGAATGGTCACCGGGCCCGATTCCAGCACACCGAGCAGCGGCTGGTGACCGGGCATGACGCCGATGTCGCCGGACGTGGTGCGCGCGACAACCAGTGTCGCTTCGCCGGACCAGACACTACGGTCCGCCGCGACCAGCTCGACGTGCAGCTCAGCAGCCAAGGGTGGCTCCTCGGGTCACCACCCGGCACTGCTGCCGGGTGTTGGGTCAAAGTCTAATGGGCGTGAGGAGAGGGACGGGACGCGCCCGCCCCTCTCACTCGAGTCGGATGACTCACACGAGCCGGTCCGGCCCGGTCACGGATGGGTGTGACCGAGCCGGTACGACTCAGGAAACGCCGAGCTCCTTGGCGTTGGCCTTGAGGTCCTCGATGCCACCGCACATGAAGAACGCCTGCTCGGGGAAGTGGTCGTAGTCACCGTCGCAGATCGCGTTGAACGCGGTGATCGACTCGTCGAGCGGCACGTCCGAACCGTCCACGCCGGTGAACTGCTTGGCGACGTGGGTGTTCTGCGACAGGAAGCGCTCGACACGACGGGCACGGTGGACAACGAGCTTGTCCTCCTCGCCCAGCTCGTCGATACCGAGGATCGCGATGATGTCCTGGAGGTCCTTGTACTTCTGGAGGATCCCCTTGACGCGCATACCCGCTTCGTAGTGGTCCTTCGCGATGTACCGGGGGTCCAGGATCCGGGACGACGAGTCCAGCGGGTCGACCGCCGGGTAGATGCCCTTCTCCGAGATCGGACGCGACAGCACGGTGACCGCGTCCAGGTGGGCGAAGGTGGCCGCCGGCGCCGGGTCGGTCAGGTCGTCCGCGGGGATGTAGATCGCCTGCATCGAGGTGATCGAGTGACCACGCGTCGAGGTGATGCGCTCCTGCAGCAGACCCATCTCGTCGGCCAGGTTCGGCTGGTAACCCACCGCGGACGGCATACGGCCGAGCAGTGTGGAGACCTCGGAACCGGCCTGGGTGTAACGGAAGATGTTGTCGATGAAGAAGAGCACGTCCTGCTTCTGCACATCGCGGAAGTACTCCGCCATGGTCAGACCGGCGAGCGCGACACGGAGACGGGTGCCCGGGGGCTCGTCCATCTGACCGAAGACGAGCGCCGTCTTGTCGATGACGCCGGACTCGGCCATTTCCTCGATGAGGTCGTTGCCCTCACGGGTACGCTCACCGACGCCCGCGAACACCGACACACCGTCGTGGTTGTTGGCGACGCGGTAGATCATTTCCTGGATCAGGACGGTCTTGCCGACACCGGCACCACCCATCAGGCCGATCTTTCCACCCGTGACGTACGGGGTGAGAAGGTCGATGACCTTGATCCCGGTCTCGAACATCTTGGTCTTCGACTCGAGCTGGTCGAAGGCCGGCGCCTTGCGGTGGATCGGCCAGCGCTCGGTGATCTCCGACGTGGCCTCGGGCTTGTTCAGGATCTCACCGAGGGTGTTGAACACCTTGCCCTTGGTGATGTCACCGACGGGCACGGTGATGCCGTCGCCGGTGTCCGTGACCGGGGCCTGGCGGACCAGACCGTCGGTGGGCTGCATCGAGATCGCGCGGATCACGCCGTCGCCCAGGTGCTGGGCCACTTCGAGCGTCAGCGTCTTGAGCTTGCCTTCCTCGGCCGGGTCAGCGACCTGGACGGTGAGGGCGTTGTAGATCTCCGGCATCGCGTCGACGGGGAACTCCACGTCGACGACCGGGCCGATGACCCGGGCAACGCGGCCCGTGGCGGCGGCCGTCACGGCGCTTTCGGTAGTCGTCGTCATTTACCTGTCACTCCCCGCGGTCGCGTCGGCCAGGGCGCTCGCGCCACCGACGATCTCGCTGATTTCCTGGGTGATTTCGGCCTGGCGGGCCGCGTTGGCAAGCCGGGTGAGATTCTTGATGAGGTCCCCGGCGTTGTCGGTGGCCGACTTCATCGCACGGCGACGGGCGGCGTGCTCGGAAGCAGCCGACTGAAGCAGTGCGTTGTAGACACGGCTCTCGACGTAGCGCGGCAGCAGGGCGTCGAGGACGTCCTCCGCCGACGGCTCGAAGTCGAACAGCGGAAGGATCTCGCCCTTCGCGCTGTCCGTGGGTGTACCGCCCTCAGCGGCCTCGTCGAGGGAGAGAGGCAGCATCCGGCTGTCGACCGCGCTCTGCGTGATCATCGACACGAACTCCGTGAAGACGATGTGCAGTTCGTCGACGCCACCCTCGGCCGTCTCCCGCTCGATGGACTCGATCAGGGGTGCGGCGACCCGCTTGGCGTCCGCGTAGGTCGGGCTGTCGGTGAACCCGGTCCACGACTCCACGACCTTGCGCTCGCGGAAGCCGTAGTACGAGACACCCTTGCGGCCGACGATGTACGTGTCGACCTCCTTGCCCTCGCCGCGCAGCCGCTCGGTGAGCCGCTCCGCCGCCTTGATGGCGTTGGAGGAGTACCCGCCGGCCAGACCGCGGTCGCTCGTGATGAGCACGATCGCGGCACGGACCGGGGACTCGGCCTCGGTGGTGAGCGGGTGGTTGGTCGTGGAGCCGGTCGCCACCGCGGTCACCGCGCGGGTGAGCTCGGTCGCGTACGGCATCGATGCCGCCACCTTGCGCTGCGCCTTGACGATGCGCGAGGCGGCGATCATCTCCATCGCCTTGGTGATCTTCTTGGTCGCGGTGACGGATCGGATGCGACGCTTGTAGACCCGGAGCTGGGCTCCCATGAGTCAGGTCCCTTCCGTCGTCACTTGGAGACGTTGACGGCCGGCGCGTCCTCGCCCAGCAGCTGGCCGTCCGAGGTCTCGAACTGCCGCTTGAAGGCGGTGATCGCGTCGGCGATCGAGGTCACTGTGTCGTCCGACATCTTGCCGCCCTCGGCGATCGAGGTGAGGAGCTCCTTGCGCTCGCGGCGCAGGTACTCCAGCAGCTCGGTCTCGAAGCGGCGGATGTCGTTGACCGGGACGTCGTCCATCTTGCCGGTGGTACCGGCCCAGACGGAGACGACCTGCTCCTCGACGGGCATCGGCTCGTACTGGCCCTGCTTCAGCAGCTCGACCATGCGCTTACCGCGCTCCAGCGACGCCTTCGACGCCGCGTCCAGGTCGGAACCGAAGGCGGCGAACGCCTCCAGCTCGCGGTACTGGGCGAGGTCGACACGGAGCCGGCCGGAGACCTGCTTCATGGCCTTGTGCTGGGCGGAGCCACCGACACGGGAGACCGAGATACCGACGTTCAGCGCGGGCCGCTGGCCGGCGTTGAACAGGTCGGACTCCAGGAAGCACTGGCCGTCGGTGATGGAGATGACGTTGGTCGGGATGAACGCCGACACGTCGTTCGCCTTGGTCTCGACGATCGGGAGACCCGTCATCGAGCCGGCGCCCATGTCGTCGGAGAGCTTCGCGCAGCGCTCCAGCAGACGGGAGTGCAGGTAGAAGACGTCGCCCGGGTACGCCTCACGGCCCGGCGGGCGGCGCAGCAGCAGGGACACGGCACGGTAGGCGTCGGCCTGCTTCGAGAGGTCGTCGAAGATGATCAGGACGTGCTTGCCCGCGTACATCCAGTGCTGGCCGATGGCCGAACCGGTGTACGGCGCCAGGTACTTGAAGCCGGCCGGGTCGGAAGCCGGAGCAGCGACGATCGTCGTGTACTCCAGGGCGCCCGCCTCCTCCAGCGCACCGCGTACGGACGCGATGGTGGAGCCCTTCTGGCCGATGGCGACGTAGATGCAGCGGACCTGCTTCGACGGGTCGCCGGTGCGCCAGTTGTCGCGCTGGTTGATGATCGTGTCGACAGCCAGCGCGGTCTTGCCGGTCTGCCGGTCGCCGATGATCAGCTGACGCTGGCCGCGGCCGATCGGCACCATGGCGTCGACGGCCTTGTAGCCGGTCTGCATCGGCTCGTGCACGGACTTGCGCACCATGACGCCGGGAGCCTGGAGCTCCAGCGCACGGCGGCCTTCGGTCTCGATGTCGCCGAGGCCGTCGATCGGGTTGCCGAGCGGGTCGACGACGCGGCCGAGGTAGCCCTCGCCGACACCGACCGCGAGCACCTCGCCGGTGCGCTGCACCGGCTGGCCCTCCTCGATCCCGTTGAACTCGCCGAGAACGATCGCGCCGATCTCGCGCTCTTCAAGGTTCAGCGCAAGACCGAGCGTGCCGTCCTCGAACTTCAGCAGCTCGTTCGCCATGGCCGAGGGAAGACCCTCGACCTTCGCGATACCGTCGCCGGCCACGCTGACCGTACCGACCTCCTCGCGCGAGGCCGCGTCCGGCTGGTACGACTGGACAAACGTCTCCAGTGCGCCCCGGATCTCCTCCGGCCGGATCGTGAGCTCCGCCATCTGGGTTCCCTGCTCTCCTTGTTGGGCCCGAATCAATTACTTGTCGGCCCAACTCGGGCCGTTATCAGTACTGTTGAGTTGGTGGCTGAGTCAGCCGGTCAGCCGGCCATCCGACGAGTCGCCTCGTCGAGACGGTCAGCGATGGAGCCGTTGATGACTTCGTCGCCGACCCGCACCTGGATCCCGCCGAGGACCGCGGGGTCCACGTCCAGGTTGAGGTGCATACGGCGGCCGTACAGCTTGGCCAGTACGGCGCCGAGGCGCTCCTTCTGGCCGTCGCTCAGCGGCACCGCCGAGGTGATCACAGCGACCGTGCGGTCCCTGCGCTCCGCGGCGAGCCTGGACAGGGACTCGAGTCCCGCTTCCAGGCTACGTCCGCGCGGCTGGGTCACAAGGCGCACGATCAGACGCTCGGTGACCGCGTCGGCCTTGCCGCCGAGCAGGCTGCGCAGCAGCTCGCTCTTGGCGCCGGCCGATGCGGTGCGGTCGGTGAGCGCGGCCCGCAGCTCGGTGCTGGACGTCACGATCCGGCCGAACCGGAACAGCTCGTCCTCCACGTCGTCCAGCGTGCCGGCCTGCTGGGCCGCGGTGAGGTCGGCGGTGGCCGAGAGTTCCTCGACCGTGTCGACCAGGTCGCGGGACTGCGACCAGCGGGACCGGACAAGCCCGGCCACCAGGTCGGCGGTGTCCCCGCTGACCTGACCGCTGAGCAGCCGTCCGGCCAGCTGGGCCTTGGCCTCACCGGCCTGCGACGGGTCGGTGAGGACCCGGCGCAGCGAGACCTCGCGGTCGAGCAGCGCGGTGACAGCGGCCAGCTCGTCGGCGAGCTTCGCCGCGTCGGCCGACGGACTGTCGGTCAGCGCGTCGAGACGCTCACGTGCGGAGGCCAGTGCCTCGCGGCTCGCGCCGTTCATCGAGCAGCCTCGGCCTTCTCCTCAAGCTCATCGAGGAAACGGTCGACCGTGCGGCTCTGCCGGGCGTGGTCCTCGAGGGACTCGCCGACGAGCTTGCCTGCCAGGTCGGTGGCGAGCTTGCCCACGTCCTGGCGCAGCGACTGCGCGGCCTGCTTGCGGTCGGCCGCGAGCTGGGTGTGACCGGCAGCGATGATTTCCTCACGCTGACGCTGGCCCTCCGCACGCATCTCAGTGATGAGCGCGGCACCCTGCTCCTGCGCCTCCTGGCGCATCCGCGCGGCCTCGTGCCGGGCCTCGGCGAGCTGAGCCTTGTACTGCTCAAGCACGCTCTCGGCCTCGAGCTTGGCGGCGTCCGCCTTCTCCATACCGCCTTCGATGGCCTCGCGACGCTGGTCCAGAACCTTGTTGATGTTCGGAAGCAGCTTCTTGGCGAGGAAACCGAAGACGATGACAAAGGCGATAAAGCCGATGACGAGCTCAGGGATCGGCGGGATGAGCGGGTTTTCCTGCTCGGCCGCGAGCTGAACCAGAGGGTTCACGTCAGTGCCTTCCGTCTAATGGGGCTGTTCGCGACCGAGGTCAGGAGCTCGGGTAGACGAACGGCATGACCAGACCGATGAGGGCGAGCGCCTCACAGAAGGCGAAGCCGAGAATCTGGTTCTGGCGGATCAGACCGGCAGCCTCAGGCTGACGGGCGAGTGCCTGAGTACCGTTACCGAAGATGATGCCGACGCCGACGCCGGGACCAATGGCTGCGAGGCCGTAACCGATGGAGCCGAGGTTGCCCTTGATTTCGACGCCAGCGGCGAGGGTCTGGAGAACAGACATGCCGGTTCTTCCTTCTCTTTCATGGACCGGTGGGGGATGGCCACCGGATGATTCAGGGAGGTGGGGTACTCAGTGCTGCTCGGCCAGAGCGCCCTGGATGTAGCTGCAGGTCAGCAGTACGAATACATAGGCCTGGACAGCTTGGATAAAGAGTTCGAAAGCGGTCATCACGATCGTCATCACGAACGAGACGCCTGCATAAGCGAAGCCAATGCCGTTCAGCAGGTACCAGCTGGCGATGGTGAAGAGGAGCAGCAGCGTGTGGCCCGCGAACATGTTGGCGAACAGTCGGACCGCGTGAGTGAACGGCCGGACCAGCAGGTTGGAGAAGAGCTCGATGGTCATCGAGAGCGGGAGGACCGCACCGAGGGACTTGTCGTAGCCGGAGAAGTTCTTGAAGGCGCCGACGAATCCGTGCTTCTTGAACGTCAGGCTGACCCACAGCACATAGACGATCAGAGCGAGCGCGGCCGGGTACGAAATAATCGCCGTCACGGGGAACTGGGCGACCGGGATGATCGACCAGAGGTTCATCACCCAGACGAAGAAGAAGAGGCTGACGACCAGCGGAACGTACTTCTCGCCGTCGCGCTTGCCGATCGTCTCGTAAACGATTCCGCGGCGCACGAAGTCGTAGCCGGCCTCGGCGACCATCTGCACCTTTCCGGGGACAACCTTGGGGTTGCGGAAAGCTACCCAGAAGAACCCAACGATGACGACCGTGCCGAGCAGTGCCAGCAGCATCGTCTTGTTGAAGTACAAGTTGCTGTCCCCGTCGCCCCACAGGGGCTTGAACAGGAACGAGTGCAGGCCGGGAGCCGGGAATCCACAGCCGTCAAAGATGTGGCAGTCGGTCTCGAAGGCGAGCACCTGCGTCGGGTCAGCACTCACCGCGGGCTCCTTCAACATGGCGCATAGGTACGGCAACCTCGTTGTGTCGGCGCGGCGAACAGCCGCGGTTCGGCACTGGACTGGTGTTACGGATGTGGGGGCGGCTGGCAGGCAGTGAGCCTCGCGATGGTGCAGGCGTCAGCTCAGATGCCCGCGCCCGCAGTGCCGCAGTTGGAACCGGACGATAGCAGGATCCAGAACGCCCGCTTATCCCGCCCCTACCCTTCACTTCGACGAACCCGTCTTCTCGGGCTGGCGCCCGTCGGCGGAGTCCGGTTCGACGTAGAGGATCTTGGCCTTCATATATGCCCGCGCCTGAGCCGCGATCCAGACAACCGTCGCCACAACCAGCGTGATGGCAAAAGACTTTGGGTTGAACAAGGTGGTGTTCTTGAACACCGCGACGAAAATGAAGAGCAGCAACAACTGTGCGGTATAGAGCATCAGCCCCATGGCCTGGAACAGGTGCGGCAGGGACTTCGCAGTGCGGTTCAGGACGACAAGTCCGATCCCCATGAAGACCATCACGACCACCGTGCCGACGAGAGCGCCGATCGCCCCCTTGCCACCCGCGACCACACCGCTGACCGCAGCGGCGACAACGCCGACTGCAGCGGTGGGTACTGCGGTCTGGAGGAGTGTTCGGGCGTCATTGGAGGGCATGGCGGCAGCTCCGCTTCGGGTGGGGGCAGGGTGTCGTCATGGACGAGCGTAGGCCCGGTCCGAGACGGAATCTCGGGCCAAAGAGCCGTCGCACTACGGCCCTTCGGCTTCATCGCCGGGTTTCGTGAACGGTATCACAAACTATTTGATGAGGTCTTTACCATGGGAGTGTGCTGCCCGTCACACATGAGTGGGAACTTGCGCGTCTGTGCATGCGGGCCGTCGTTATGCCTGATATTGGGGCCTGTTGAGCGGAATGCTCAACGCCAGGTACCGGCCTGACGGCGATCGGGAAGCCCGGATCGGGGACCAATTGCTGTCGCCCCGTTGACGCCTGCGGGAATCGGCTCGCTCTCGCTCACGGCAATGAGCGGTGCGGAATCTTCCATTTCACGTGAATTGCCCGACTCGTCGCATTCTGCCGGAACGGCTGTCTCCGGTTCCGCTCCGGAAGCCCGGCGGCCGCTCCTGCGGTAGCGCGGCGGGACGAAGCCCTGGGCCCACTTCGGGGCGCGCGGGGTGAAGCGCGGCATGAGCAGCAGCGCCAGACCGACCGCGCTCAGCGCGACGACCGCCAGCAGGATCCAGGTGGACGAGGAGCGCACCGAGTAGGCCAGGGCGCCGAAGGCGAACAGGGCCGACCAGAAGTACATGATCAGCACCGCCCTGCTGTGCGAGTGCCCGATCTCCAGGAGCCGGTGGTGCAGATGTCCGCGGTCGGCGGCGAACGGCGACTGGCCGTTCCAGGTACGCCGGACGATCGCGAGCACCAGGTCCGCGAAGGGGACCGCGATGATCGTCAGCGGCATCAGGAGCGGGATGAAGACCGGCAGCATCGCGTGAGTGGCCTCACGCCCGCCGCCCAGGTTCAGGCTCATCGCGTCCGGGTCGACCTGGCCGGTGACCGAGATGGCGCCGGCCGCGAGGACGAGGCCGATCATCATCGACCCCGAGTCGCCCATGAAGATCCGGGCCGGATGCATGTTGTGCGGCAGGAAGCCCAGGCACATGCCCATCAGCACCGCGGCGAAGAGGGTCGCCGGGGCGGCGGCCTCGATCCCGTACCCGTACCAGATCCGGTACGCGTACATGAAGAAGGCGGCGGCCGCGATGCAGACCATGCCGGCCGCGAGACCGTCCAGGCCGTCCACGAAGTTCACCGCGTTGATGGTGATCACCACCAGCGCGACGGTCAGCAGGGTGCCCTGCCACTGGGTGAGCGAGACGGTGCCGACACCGGGGATGGGCAGCCACAGGATCGTCAGCCCCTGCATGACCATCACGCCCGCCGCGATCATCTGGCCGCCGAGCTTGATCAGGGCGTCGATCTCGAACTTGTCGTCCAGGACACCGATGATCCAGATCAGTCCGGCGCCGGAGAGCAGCGCGCGCGGCTCGTTCGACAGCGTGAAGACGCTGCCGAGGTTCTGCAGATGCGCCGCGACCAGCAGCCCCGCGCAGAGGCCGCCGAACATGGCGATGCCGCCGAGCCGCGGCGTCGGTTCACGGTGCACATCACGGGCCCGGATCTCCGGCATCGCCCCGGCCATGATGGCGAATTTCCGCACCGGCCCGGTCAGGAGATACGTCACCGCGGCCGTGACGCAGAGCGTCAGCAGGTATTCACGCACGGGCTGCCCCACAGATATCGCTGGCCATCTCAGCCCCACACCTTAGCTTCGGCCTGCATGAGGTAGAGGACACACGGGTAGCTCCGATGGTTGCACGAGTACTGCTCTAGCCCGAATTCGACGGAAACCTCCTGGCGAGTTCACGGACTTCTTCACGGGTCCCCCGCTCTTCACGCAGTGCGGCCGAGAAGAGCCCGGCGATCTCGGCCATCTCCGGCGCCGCCATGCCCTGCGTGGTGACGGCGGCGGTGCCCAGGCGGATGCCCCGCTCGTCACCGTAGGGCAGTGCGCAGGTGTCCAGGACCATTCCGGCCGACGCCAGCCGGGAGCGGGCGGTCGCCCCGCCGGTCCCCAGGGGCGCGGGGTCGGCGGTGATGAGGTGGGTGTCGGTCCCCCCGGTGGTGATGGCGAAGCCCTCGGCGGCCAGCCCGGCGGCGAGCACCCGGGCGTTCTCCACCACCTGGTGCGCGTACGCGGCGAACGCCGGGGCCGCGGCCTCGCCGAAGGCCACCGCCTTGGCCGCGATCGTGTGCATCTGGGCGCCGCCCTGGGTGAAGGGGAAGACGGCCCGGTCGATCCGGTCGGCCAGCTCGTCCCCGCAGAGGATGAGACCGCCACGGGGCCCGCGCAGCACCTTGTGGGTGGTGGCGCAGACCACATCCGCGTACGGCACGGGGCTGGGCGCCGCTCCCCCGGCGATCAGGCCCATCGGGTGGGCCGCGTCCGCGATGAGATAGGCGCCCGCCTCGTCGGCGATCTCCCGGAAGGCCGCGTAGTCCGGGTGGCGCGGATACGAGATGGAGCCGCAGACGATCGCCCTGGGCCGGTGCTGCCGCGCCAGGGCACGGACCTGGTCGTAGTCGATGAGCCCGCTCTCCGCGTCCACGCCGTACCCGACGAAGTCGAACCAGCGGCCGGAGAAGTTGGCGGGCGAGCCGTGCGTGAGATGGCCGCCGTGCGGAAGTCCCATGGCCAGCACGGTGTCACCGGGCCGCAGAAGGGCCGCGTACGCCGCCAGGACGGCCGATGAGCCCGAGTGCGGCTGGACGTTCGCGTGGTCGGCTCCGAAGAGCGCTGCGGCCCGCTCACAGGCGATCCGCTCGGCGAGATCGGCCAGCTCACAGCCGCCGTGGTAGCGGGCGCCCGGATAGCCCTCGGCGTACTTGTTGGCGAGCGAGGAGCCGAGCGCCGCCAGTACCGCGGGTGAGGTGAAGTTCTCGGCCGCGATCAGCTGGAGCGAGGTGGCCTGCCGCTCGTCCTCGCCGATGAGTACATCGGCCATCTCGGGGTCCTGCCTGCGCAGGGCGTCGAAACCGGCTGAGTGGGGGCCGGCCGAGTGCGAGCCGGCGGGGTGGGGGGCGGTGGTGGTGACCGGCATCGTGGGCTCCTCGGCGTCCCGTCCAATGTAGGACGGGCCGCGCGGGGGCGCCTGCCGGTGTGCTGCCGTACGGCGCACCGCTCGGCGGCGCCGCGGTGCGTACCGGCGCTCAGTGCGGCGCCGCGACCCCCGTGAGCGCCGTGACCACCGGGTCGAGCGCCTGGTTGATCTCGTCGCCGATCGACCGGAAGAAGGTGATCGGCGCCCCGTACGGGTCGTTCACCTCGTCCGCCTCGACCGTCGGCGCCAGCAGCCACCCCCGGAGCGCGGCAGCGGCCCTGACCAGCGCCCGGGCCCGCTCCACCACACCGTCGTCCAGCGGATCCGGCAGCGTCGCCGGGTCTATGGCCCGCACCAGCCGGGTGAACTCCTTCAGCGTGAAGGTCCGCAGCCCCGCCGAGTGCCCCATCGAGATGACCTGCGCCCGGTGGTCGCGGGTCGCGGTGAGCACCAGATCGGCCCGGATCACATGGTCGTCGAGCAGTTCGCGGCCGAGGAAGCCCCCGGCGTCCGCGCCGTAGTCCGCGAGCACGGTCGCCGCGTTGGCCTCCATCGGGGCGCCCTCGTGGCCCCAGGTGCCCGCGGACTCCACGATCAGGCCGTCGGCGAGCCCGGTGCCCAGACGGTCCGACAGGGCATGCCGGGTCAGCCGCTCGGTGATCGGCGAGCGGCAGACGTTGCCGGTGCTGACGTGGAGGATCCTGAACGTGCCGCCGGAGGCGGACGCGCCTATGCCACGCCCCTCAGGGGCTGTCAATTGGCCACCTCAAGGTCGGGTACCACCTTGCGCAGTTCCTCGGCGGAGAGCGCGCCCGCGCGGAGCAGGAGGGGGACCTCGCCGGTGACGTCGACGATCGACGACGGGACGATGCCGGGGGTGGGGCCGCCGTCCAGGTAGACGGAGATGGAGTCGCCGAGCATCTCCTGCGCCGCGTCGCAGTCCTCCGGCGCCGGGTGGCCGGTCAGATTGGCGCTGGAGACGGCCATCGGGCCGACCTCCGTGAGCAGCTCGATGGCGACCGGGTGCAGCGGCATGCGCACCGCGACGGTGCCGCGGGTGTCCCCGAGGTCCCACTGGAGCGACGGCTGGTGCTTGGCGACGAGCGTCAGCGCGCCCGGCCAGAACGCGTCGACCAGCTCCCACGCCTGCTCGGAGAAGTCCGTGACCAGGCCGTGCAGGGTGTTCGGGGAGCCGATGAGCACGGGGCTGGGCATATTGCGGCCGCGCCCCTTGGCGTCCAGCAGATCGCGCACGCCCTCGGAGCTGAAGGCGTCGGCGCCGATGCCGTACACGGTGTCCGTCGGAAGTACGACGAGCTCGCCGCGGCGGACGGCGGACGCGGCCTCACGCAGACCGGTGGTGCGGTCGGTCGCATCGTTGGTGTCGTATCGCCGTGCCATTTAGCGAGCCTCCCTGAGCAAAGCCTGCAGAGCCTGAGAAATCTGGTGCGGAACCGGTCCTGCGATCGTCACGGCAGGGCCTTGCGGGCCGTGGCGAAACGGGGCCGGTTGTTCAGGTCGGGGTGGTCGGCCGCGTCGGCCCAGCCCCGTTCCTCGGTGAAGATCCACGGGACCTGGCCGCCCTGGGTGTCGGCGTGCTCGATGACGACGACGCCGCCGGGCACGAGGAGACGGTGGGCGGTGCGCTCGATACCGCGGATCGTGTCGAGGCCGTCCTCGCCGGAGAAGAGGGCCATCTCCGGGTCGTGGTCACGGGCCTCGGGTGCGACGTACTCCCACTCGGTGAGCGGGATGTACGGCGGGTTGGAGATGACCAGGTCGACCTGGCCGTCGAGTTCGGGCAGGGCGCTCAGCGCGTCGCCCTGGTGGACGGTGACCCTGGACCCTTCGGCGTTCTTCCTGGTCCAGCGCAGCGCGTCGTCGGACAGCTCCACGGCGTGCACACGGGAGCGCGGCACTTCCTGGGCCATGGCAAGCGCGATGGCGCCGGAGCCGGTGCAGAGGTCCACGATCAGCGGCTCGACGACGTCCATCGCGCGTACGGCGTCTATGGCCCAGCCGACGACGGACTCGGTCTCCGGCCGGGGCACGAACACTCCGGGGCCGACCTGGAGTTCCAGATAGCGGAAGAACGCGCGCCCGGTGATGTGCTGGAGCGGTTCACGTGCCTCGCGGCGGGCGATGGTCTCCCAGTAGCGGGCGTCGAAGTCCGCGTCCTTGACGTTGTGGAGCTCGCCCCGCTTGACGCCGTGCACAAAGGCGGCGAGCTCCTCCGCGTCGAAGCGCGGGGAGGGCACGCCGGCGTCGGCCAGCCGCTGGGTGGCCTGGGCCACCTCGGCAAGCAGCAGGTTCATGCGGTTCTCCAGTACGGGCGGCTACTACTGGGCGGCGGCGAGCTTGGCCGCGGAGTCCGCGTCCACACACGCCTGGATCACTGCGTCCAGGTCGCCGTCGAGCACCTGGTCCAAGTTGTACGCCTTGAAGCCGACGCGGTGGTCGGAGATCCGGTTTTCCGGGAAGTTGTACGTCCGGATCTTCTCGGACCTGTCGACGGTACGCACCTGGCTGCGGCGCACGTCGGACGCTTCCTGCTCGGCGGCCTCCTGGGCGGCGGCGAGCAGCCGGGAACGCAGGATGCGCATCGCCTGCTCCTTGTTCTGGAGCTGGCTCTTCTCGTTCTGGCAGGAGGCGACGACACCGGTCGGCAGGTGTGTGATGCGGACCGCGGAGTCGGTGGTGTTGACCGACTGGCCGCCGGGGCCCGACGAACGGTAGACGTCGATCCGCAGGTCGTTGGAGTGGATCTCGACGTCGACCTCCTCGGCCTCGGGCGTGACGAGCACACCGGCGGCCGAGGTGTGGATGCGGCCCTGGGACTCGGTGGAGGGCACGCGCTGCACCCGGTGCACACCGCCCTCGTACTTCAGCCGCGCCCAGACGCCGTGGCCCGGCTCGGTCGCACCGTTGCCGCCCTTGGTCTTCACCGCGACCTGGACGTCCTTGTAGCCGCCCAGTTCGGATTCGGTGGCGTCGATGATCTCGGTCTTCCAGCCGACGCGCTCGGCGTAGCGCAGATACATCCGCAGCAGGTCGCCCGCGAACAGCGCGGACTCGTCACCGCCCGCGCCCGCCTTGACCTCCAGGAGCACGTCCTTGTCGTCACTGGGGTCGCGCGGCACCAGGAGCAGCCTGAGCTTCTCGGTCAGCGCTTCGAGCTGCTTGTCGAGCACCTTGACCTCGGCGGCGAAGTCCGGGTCGTCGTAGGAGAGTTCACGCGCCGTCTCGATGTCCTCGCCGGTCTGCTTCCAGGAACGGTACGTGGAGACGATCGGGGTCAGCTCGGCGTAGCGCTTGTTGAGCCTGCGCGCGTTGGCCTGGTCGGCGTGGACCGACGGGTCGGCGAGCTGTTCCTCGAGGGTGGCGTGCTCGCCGATCAGTTCCTCGACCGCCTCGAACATCGGGGTTTTCCTGCTTTCGTACGTCAAGAAGGGAGCTTCCGGGACGGCAAAAGCGCCGGTCCGGGCGCTCCGGTGAGGAGCGTCCGGGGACCGGCGCAGTAGCTCGCTACTTGGCGGCGGAGTCCGCGGCCTTCTTGCCGAAGCGGGCCTCGAAGCGGGCCACACGGCCACCGGTGTCGAGGATCTTCTGCTTGCCCGTGTAGAACGGGTGGCACTCGGAGCAGACCTCGGCACGGATGGTGCCTTCGGCGAGGGTGCTGAAGGTGGTGAACGAGGCACCGCAGGTGCAGCTGACCTGGGTCTCGTGGTACTCGGGGTGGATGTCGCGCTTCAAGGTGTCTCCTAGTTCCGGGAGGGCGCCGGGTCGTGCGGACGGAATTGTCCGTACGTGAACCGGGGCCAGCGGACCAGTCTGCCAGGAGTGGCCCGCCCGTCAAAATTTCGGACAGTCGGTGAACCGGTGGTGGACGGGATCTATTCCGCCCGCCGCCCGGTGACGGGCCGCTGCCGCCCCGTGCGGGGCCGCTGCCCGCCGGTCATGAGCTCGTCACGACCTTGCCGGCGGAGCCCTTGTCACCGGCGGAGCCCTTGGTGGCGGAGGCCGGAATGGGCTTGTCCTGCTTGAGCGCGGACCACACCTGCTGGGACTCGGCCTGCAGCGGGATGACCCGGTTGAGGTCCGTGGGGTCGTACTCGACCGGCATCGTCACCATCTTCGTGGAGCCGGCGCCGATGCCCTTGAGGCTGTCGGCGAAGGAGGCCAGGCTCTTCACCGAGTTGATGTCGGAGTCGGTGGTGACGGTCTTCGTCGCGGTGTCGGCGAGGCTGTAGAGCTTCTTGGGGCTGGTGAAGACACCCACGTGCTTCACCTGGCTGATAAGCGCCTTGACGAATGCCTGCTGGAGCTGTATTCGCCCGAGGTCACTTCCGTCACCGACGCCGTGCCTGGTGCGTACGAGACCGAGCGCGTCCTGCCCGTTGAGGGTGTGGGAGCCGGCCTTCAGATGCAGATGGCTCTTGTCGTCGTTGATCGCCTTGCTGGTGGTGACCGGAACGCCGCCCAGGTCGTCGATGAGCTTCTGGAAACCGGCGAAGTCGACCTCCAGATAGTGGTCCATCCGGATCCCGGACATCTTCTCCACGGTCTTCACCGCGCAGGCCGGGCCACCGCTCTCGTACGCCGTGTTGAACATGGCGTGCTGGGCCCCGGGGGCGTCCGCGCCCTTGGACGTGGTGCAGTCGGGGCGGTCGACGAGGGTGTCACGCGGTATCGAGACCACGCTGGCCTTCTTGTGGCCCTTGTACACGTGGACGACCATCGCGGTGTCCGAGCGTGCGCCGCCCTCGTCCTTGCCGTACTTGGAGTTGGCGCCGGCCCGTGAGTCGGAGCCGAGCACCAGGATGTCCATCGAGCCGTTGTCGACGTTGTGCGGACGGTCGGTGCCGAGCTGGGCGTTGATGTTGACGCTCTTGAGGTTTCCGTCGAGCTTGAAGTAGAGGAAGCCGAGGCCGCCGCCGCCGAGCACGACCACTCCGGCGGCCACCCATGCCGTGATCACCAGCGCCTTCCGGCGCGTGGTGGCCCTTCTGCGGCGTTTGCCGCTGCCCCGTATTCGGCTGCCCTTCTGCGGCTCGCCCATGTCCCCTCCAGCTTTCTCGGTGGTCCCGCTACCCCCTGCCCCGAAGTTCAGGCGCGGTCTGTCGTCCCCTGTGAGACGACGTTTCTCGCGAAAGCGTTGCACAACGCGCTGTGACCCCGGAGCCGCCCCGGCGTCACGGACGGTAGCCGGCCGTACTCCGTAAAAGCGGCCCCGACCAGGGGTTTTTCCCTCTGTGCGGCGGGCTGTCCGCGATCGGTTCCCGGGGTGTGCTGTGGCGAAGATCTCTGCGGCCCCGGAAGCGGAGCGGCGGCCGGGTGCGCGGCACGTGAGCGGGGTGTGGAGGCAGTGCGTGAAGGTGCCGGCGGACGGCCGGCCCGTCGGCCGGCCCGCGACACACGACTGGCCCGCCGCGTCACTTCCGTGACGGGGCGGGCCAGTTGACGTTCCGTGACGGAAGGTCAGTCGTTGCCGTTGCCGGACGCAGGTGTCGTCTTGGCGATCTGCATCAGGAACTCGGCGTTCGACTTGGTCTTCTTCATCTTGTCCAGCAGCAGCTCGATGGCCTGCTGCGAGTCGAGCGCGTGGAGCACCCGGCGCAGCTTCCAGACGATGGCGAGCTCCTCCGCGTTGAGGAGGATCTCTTCCTTACGCGTACCGGACGGGTCGACGTCCACCGCGGGGAAGATGCGCTTGTCGGCGAGCTTGCGGTCGAGCTTGAGCTCCATGTTGCCGGTGCCCTTGAACTCCTCGAAGATCACCTCGTCCATGCGCGAGCCGGTCTCCACCAGCGCGGTGGCGAGGATGGTCAGCGAGCCGCCGTCCTCGATGTTCCGCGCGGCACCGAAGAAGCGCTTCGGCGGGTAGAGGGCGGTCGAGTCGACACCACCGGAGAGGATGCGCCCGGAGGCCGGGGCCGCCAGGTTGTACGCACGGCCGAGGCGGGTGATCGAGTCGAGCAGCACGACCACGTCGTGACCCAGCTCCACGAGGCGCTTGGCGCGCTCGATGGCCAGCTCGGCGACCGTGGTGTGGTCCTCGGCGGGGCGGTCGAAGGTCGAGGAGATGACCTCGCCCTTCACCGACCGCTGCATGTCGGTGACCTCTTCGGGACGCTCGTCGACGAGGACGACCATCAGGTGGCACTCGGGGTTGTTGACCGTGATCGCGTTGGCGATGGCCTGCATGATCATGGTCTTGCCGGTCTTCGGCGGGGCCACGATCAGACCGCGCTGGCCCTTGCCGATCGGCGCGACCAGGTCGATGATCCGGGTCGTCAGCACACCCGGGTCGGTCTCCAGGCGGAGCCGGTCCTGCGGGTACAGCGGGGTCAGCTTCTGGAACTCGGGGCGCCCGCGGCCGGATTCGGCCGCCATGCCGTTCGCCGAGTCCAGGCGGACGAGCGCGTTGAACTTCTCGCGGCGCTCGCCGTCCTTGGGCTGGCGGACGGCCCCGGTGACGTGGTCACCCTTGCGCAGGCCGTTCTTGCGGACCTGGGCGAGCGAGACGTACACGTCGTTGGGGCCCGGCAGGTAGCCGGAGGTCCGGATGAACGCGTAGTTGTCGAGGATGTCCAGGATGCCCGCGACGGGGATCAGGACGTCGTCGTCGGCGACCTGCGGAGCGTCACCGAACTCCTGGCGCTCACCGCGGCGGCCACGGCGGTCGCGGTAGCGGCCGCGGCGGCCGCGGCGGCCGCCCTCGAAGTCGTCGTCGTTCTCGTCGGCGCGGGGCCCGTTGTTCTGGTTGCCCTGGCGCTGGGTGCGCTGGCCGCCGCCCTGCTGGTCGTCGCCCTTGCCGCCGCGGTCACGGCGGTCACGGCCACCGCGGTCCTGACGGTCACCGCGGTCGCCACGGTCCTGGCGGTCACCGCGGTCCTGGCGGTCGCCGCGCTCACGGCGGTCACCGCGCTGGCCGCGGTCCCCACGGTCGCCGCGACGGCCCTCGGCGGTGTCGGTGCCCGCGTCGGCCTTGGCGTCCCTGGAGTCCTTCGATTCCCTGGAGTCCTTCGCGTCCTTGGCATCGGCCGGCGCCTCGGTCTTCACACCGGTGGCCACGGACTGCGTCTCTGCCTTGGCCTCGGCCTTGACGGCCTTGGTGCCGGCTGCGGACGACGCGGGCTCGGGGCTGCCGGCCTGCGCGGTGGCACGGCGACGGCGCCGCTCACCCGCGGGCTGTTCGTCGCTGGCGGGCTGGCCCGGGATGTCGATCTGCTGCTGGGCGGCGGACTTCTCGGCCGCTGCGGCCTCGTCGCCCGTACGGGACTTGGAGGTGGCGCGGCGCTTCGGCTTGGTCTCGGCCGCGTCGGAGCCGCCTGCGTCGGTCTTGGCGCTCTTCGGCGCGGACGAACCGGCCTGCGCCTCCTTGATGACCTCGATCAACTGGCTCTTGCGCATCCGCGCAGTGCCCTTGATGCCGAGGCCGGACGCGACCTGCTGCAGCTCGGCCAGGACCATGCCGTCGAGGCCGGTGCCGGAGCGGCGGCGCCGTGCGGTGCTGCCGGTGGCAGCACCGGCGGCGGGCGCGGCCTCGACAGAGTTGTCGGCAGTCACGCCCATCAGATCGGTGGTGTCGCTCACGAAGGGTCCTTCCCTGGAGCGGGCGTCGGCCTGTCTGGCTCGGCGACCGGTTGTGCTGTCCGACTGCGGTTCTGATCTTGACTGATCGCGACCGACGCCGGGGCGGTGGTCCGCCGGGGTACGGCGGAGGGCAAGACGTGCTTTAGGGTCCGGCAGAGGCCGGTTCCGGAGCGTGCTCGAAACTGCTCAGGCAGGCTGTCAGGCAGTTTGGGAGGCTCCCGGAAGAAAAGGCGGTCCCTGATGGGGACACTGAGCACCGCGCCGCAAAGGCGTCGAGTGCAGACTTGAGGTTAACACTACCGGGTCCAACAAATATTCCCCCTCTCGTTCACCGGCAACCGGACGCGCCCCTACGTACCCAGTGGCAGGACGCTCGTACCGGAGGCGTCGAGCGGCAGCCGGTTGGCCGCCCACCCTTCGCCGGCCAGCCGTGCGACCTTGTCGGCCGCACCGTTCTCGACCAGCGCGAGCACTGTGGGGCCCGCGCCGGAGATGACCGCGGGGACGCCGTCCGCCCGCAGCCGGTTGACCAGGGCCACGCTCTCGGGCATCGCCGGAGCACGGTATTCCTGGTGCAGTCGGTCCTCGGTGGCCGCGAGCAGCAGCTCGGGGCGCCTGGTCAGCGCCTCCACGAGCAGGGCCGCGCGGCCCGCGTTGGCGGCCGCGTCCACATGGGGGACGGACCGGGGAAGAAGGCCGCGGGCGGTCTCGGTGAGCACCGGCCGGCCGGGGACGAAGACCACCGGAACGATGGATTCCGCCGGATCCATCCTGATGGCGCGGGCCGCTCCGCCGTCGGTCCAGGCCAGGGTGAAGCCGCCGAGCAGACAGGCGGCGACGTTGTCGGGGTGCCCCTCGATCTCGGTGGCGAGTTCGAGCAGGGCCTCGTCGTCGAGTTTCTCGGCGCCGCCTATGGTCACGGCACGGGCGGCGACGATGCCGGCGCAGATGGCGGCGGACGAGGAACCGAGGCCGCGGCCGTGCGGGATGCGGTTGGCGCAGACGACCTCCAGGCCGCGCGGCTGTCCGCCGAGCAGGTCGAAGGCGGTGCGCAGCGACCTCACGAGGAGATGGCTCTCGTCGCGCGGGAGGGTCTCACCGCCCTCACCTGCGATGTCGACGTGCAGCCCGGTGTCGGCGACCCGGACGACCACGTCGTCGTACAGCCCCAGCGACAGACCGAGGGCGTCGAAGCCCGGTCCGAGGTTGGCGCTGGTGGCAGGGGTGCGCACCCGGACGGCGGCGGCACGGAACGCGGGACCGGCCATCGCTCTGACGACTCTCCTTGTGAGACTGCGAGTCTGGTTTCGACCGCGGGATTGTTACGGGGAATTCGGCTGTGCTGTCCGGGAGAACACTCCCCCGGATCCCCTGGACCGGACAACCCCGACAGGCCGAACGGGGCCTGCGGGCCATCACAGCAGCAACACCGCGGCACATGCGGCGGGGTGGGTTGCCTACAGCTTATCGAAGGAAGGTTCTGTCGCGACATAGGGCGCACAGGAGGCGCACGATGCGTGTCGCACGCTACCCATGCGCTCCAGGTCGGACCTGACCGCCGGACGGTCCGCCCCGCGGGTGACGCGGCGGACCGGGGCACGGGCGGGGCACACCAGGGGCGCGGCCCGGTCGGCCCGGGGATCAGGTCCGTGAGGACGGCACCCCGGGCGGGCGGAAGCTACGGAACTGAAGCCACGGGCCTGGAGCTACGGGACGAGGCCCAGCCGCTCGGCGGCCACCACGGCGTCGACCGGCACGGTGACCGGCTGCGGGGCTCCCGCGACCGCCCAGTCCGGGTCCTTGAGGCCGTTCCCGGTGACCGTGCAGACGATCGTCTGGCCCGGGTCGACCTTGCCCTCGTCCGCAGCCTTCAGCAGACCGGCGACCGAAGCGGCCGAAGCGGGCTCCACGAAGACGCCTTCCTGCGAGGCCAACAGCCGGTAGGCGGCGAGGATCTGACGGTCGGTGACCTCGTCGATGAAGCCGCCCGACTCCTCGCGCGCGTCGAGCGCGTACTGCCAGGAGGCCGGGTTCCCGATCCGGATCGCCGTGGCGATGGTGGACGGGTCCTTGACGATCTCACCGCGCACGATGGGGGCGGAGCCCGATGCCTGGAAACCCCACATCCGGGGGGTACGGGAGGCCGGGCCGTCCGCCGCGTACTCCTTGTAACCCTTCCAGTACGCCGTGATGTTACCGGCGTTGCCGACGGGCAGCACATGGATGTCGGGGGCGTCGCCGAGCGCGTCGACGATCTCGAACGCGCCGGTCTTCTGGCCCTCGATACGGGAGGGATTGACCGAATTGACCAGCGCCACCGGGTAGTTGTCCGACAGCGAGCGGGCCAGCGTCAGGCAGTCGTCGAAGTTGCCGTCCACCTGGAGGATCTTCGCGCCGTGCACCAGCGCCTGCCCCATCTTGCCGAGGGCGATCTTGCCCTGCGGCACCAGGACGGCGCAGACCATCCCGGCCCGTACGGCATAGGCGGCGGCCGACGCGGAGGTGTTGCCGGTCGAGGCGCAGATGACGGCCTGCGCACCCTGCTCCTTGGCGTGGGTGATCGCCATGGTCATGCCCCGGTCCTTGAAGGACCCCGTGGGGTTGGCGCCCTCGACCTTGAGGTGCACCTCGCAGCCGGTGCGCTCGGAAAGGACCTGCGCGGGGACGAGCGGCGTACCGCCCTCACGGAGTGTCACGACCGGTGTCGTGCTCGTGACCGGGAGGCGGTCCCGGTACTCCTCGATGATGCCGCGCCACTGGTGGGTGCCCTTGGTGGTCATGGGTCCTTACTCCCCTTCAACACGCATGATGCTGGCGACACCGAGCACGGTGTCGAGCTTGCGCAGCGCCTCGACGGTCCCGGAGAGGGCCGCGTCGGGCGCGCGGTGGGTGACGACGACGAGGGATGCCTCGCCGCCTCCGCCCGCCCGTCGCCCGGCGCCACCCTGCTCGGTGGTGACTTCGTCACCGCTGCCTGGATTTCTGGCCTGCTGGCGTACCGTGTCGATCGATACGCCCTGCTCGGCGAAGACCGTGGCCACCTGGGCGAGAACGCCAGGTTTGTCGGCCACGTCGAGGCTGATGTGGTAGCGCGTGACGACATCGCCCATGGGGCTCACGGGCAGCATCGTGTACGCGGACTCGCCGGGCCCGGTGGCCTCGTTGAGCCTGTTGCGGCAGACCGCGACCAGGTCGCCGAGGACCGCGGAGGCGGTGGGTGAGCCGCCGGCGCCGGGGCCGTAGAACATCAGCTGTCCGGCGGCCTCGGCCTCGATGAACACCGCGTTGTACGCCTCGCGCACCGAGGCCAGCGGGTGGCTGAGCGGGATCATCGCGGGGTGGACGCGGGCGGTGACGGACTTGCCGTCGGCGGCGCGCTCGCAGATGGCGAGGAGCTTGACGGTGCAGCCCATGCGCTTGGCGGAGGCGATGTCGGCCGCGGTGACCTCGGTGAGGCCCTCGCGGTGGACGTCGTCGAGGCGTACCCGGGTGTGGAAGGCGATTCCGGCGAGGATCGCGGCCTTGGCCGCGGCGTCGAACCCCTCGACGTCGGCCGTGGGGTCGGCCTCGGCGTAACCGAGCGCGGTGGCCTCGTCCAGCGCCTCCGAGTAGCCGGCGCCGGTGCTGTCCATCTTGTCGAGGATGAAGTTGGTGGTGCCGTTGACGATGCCCAGGACCCGGTTCACCTTGTCGCCCGCGAGCGATTCGCGCAGCGGGCGGACGAGCGGGATGGCGCCGGCGACGGCGGCCTCGTAGTAGAGGTCCCTGCCGTGCTCGGCGGCGAGCGCGTGCAGCGCGGTGCTGTCCTTGGCGAGCAGCGCCTTGTTGGCGGAGACGACGCTCGCGCCGTGCTCGAAGGCGGCGGCGATGAGTCCGCGGGCGGGCTCGATACCGCCGATGACCTCGATCACGACGTCGATGTCGCCGCGTTTGACCAGGGCGGTCGCGTCCGTGGTGATGAGTGCGGGGTCGATGCCCTCACGGACCTTGGAGGGGCGGCGGACGGCCACGCCGGCGAGCTCGACGGGGGCACCGATCCGGGCCGCGAGGTCGTCGGCGTGCGTCGTCATGATGCGCGCCACCTCTGAGCCGACGACTCCACAGCCCAGCAGCGCCACCTTCAGCGGACGCGTACGCATCATCCGACCTCGCTTCTCATACTTCTACGGTTGGACCAGTCTCACTCACCGGACGGGGGTTTCTGTCCCCCGTCCGGATTCTGAGATGACTATTTCACTAGCCGACATCGAGACGCAGAAGATCTTCCTCCGTCTCACGCCGGACGATCACCCGGGCCTCGCCGTCCCTGACGGCGACGACGGGCGGGCGCAGCGCGTGGTTGTAGTTGCTCGCCATGGCGCGGCAGTAGGCGCCGGTGGCCGGGACGGCGAGCAGATCGCCCGGCGCGAGGTCCGCGGGCAGGAACGCGTCCTTGACCACGATGTCGCCACTCTCACAGTGCTTGCCGACCACCCGGGAGAGCATCGGCTCGGCGGTGGAGGTGCGGGAGACGAGGGCCACGCTGTACTCGGCGTCGTACAGGGCGGTCCGGATGTTGTCGGACATCCCGCCGTCGACGCTGACGTAGGTACGCAGCCCTTCGAGCGGCTTGACGGTCCCGACCTGGTACAGCGTGAAGGCCGTGGGGCCGACGATGGCGCGCCCCGGCTCGACGGAGATGCGCGGGGTGGCGAGACCGGCCGCCTCGCACTCGCGGGTGACGATCTCGCCGAGCGCCTTGGCGATCTCCTGCGGCTCGCGGGGGTCGTCCTCGGAGGTGTACGCGATGCCGAGGCCGCCGCCGAGGTCGATCTCGGGGAGCTCCACGCCGTGTTCGTCGCGTACCTCGGCGAGGAGCTGCACGACGCGGCGGGCGGACACCTCGAAGCCCGCCATGTCGAAGATCTGCGAGCCGATGTGCGAGTGGATACCGATGAGTTCGAGCCCGTCGAGCTTGAGCGCCCTGCGGACGGCCTCGGCAGCCTGTCCTTCGGCGAGGGCGATCCCGAACTTCTGGTCCTCGTGCGCGGTGGCGATGAACTCGTGGGTGTGCGCCTCGACGCCGACGGTCACCCGGATCTGGACCCGCTGGCGCACTCCGCGGCTCTGCGCGATGTGGGCGACCCGGACGATCTCCTGGAACGAGTCGAGCACGATACGGCCGACACCGGCCTCGACGGCCCGCTCGATCTCGTCGGCGGACTTGTTGTTGCCGTGGAAGGCGATGCGCTCGGCGGGCATGCCCGCGGCGAGCGCGGTGGCCAGCTCGCCGCCGGAGCAGACGTCGAGGTTGAGCCCCTCCTCCTGGAGCCACTTCACGACGGCGCGCGAGAGGAACGCCTTGCCCGCGTAGAACACGTCCGCGTCCGGCCCGAAGGCGTCCGCCCAGGCCCGGCACCTGGCCCGGAAGTCGGCCTCGTCGAGGAAGTAGGCGGGGGTGCCGAACTCCTCGGCCAGCTGGGTCACTTCGATGCCGCCGACGGTGACGACGCCGTCCGCGTTCCGGTCGACCGTACGCGACCAGACCTTCTCGTCCAGGGAGTTGAGGTCGTCGGCGGGGGCGGAGTAGTGGCCCTCGGTGTAGACATCGGCGTGCCGGGGCCCGGCGGGGTGTGCGGAACGGCTCATCTCTTCGCTCTTTCAGATGTGTTCGGGTGCGCTGATACCGAGCAGGGACAGGCCGCCTGCCAGCACCGTCCCGGCGGCCTCGGTGAGGGCGAGCCGGGAGCGGTGGGCGGCCGAGGGTTTCTCGTCCCCGACAGGGAGCACCGCGACATGGAACGCCAGAAAGGCATCGGCGACCACGACGAGCTGCCGCGCGATCCGGTGACCGGCACCGAAGGACGCGGTGGGGGTGGGGTCATACGGGGTGGAGTCATGCGGGGTGGGGGCCTGGGGCGCGGAGACGCGGGGGGCGGCCCCACCGGGGCGGGGGCCGCGCCCGGCAGCGGCTTCGACGGCCGCCGGGTAGTCGGCGAGGGCGGCGACCAGCGCGGCGGCCTCGCGGTCCCGCTCGCAGGACGCGTCGTACTCGTCACCTCGGGCGGCACGGAAGCCGAGATCCCGGGCGTTACGGAGCAGGGCGCGGCTGCGGGCGTTTGCGTACTGCACCCGGAACAGCGGATTGCTCTCACGCCGCACCAGCAGTTCGTCGCCCCCGCCGCCGAAGAGGGCACCCCAGCGGGCGGCGTCGCGGCCGGGACAGTCGGTGGGAGCGGGGGCCTGCGCGGGGCCGGGGCCGGCATTCGGGCCGGGATTGGGGCCTGAGCCTGGGCCAGGGCTGCCGGCCGGCTCCGTGCCGCCGCTCGCCGTCCCGTACCTGAGGCCCTGCGCGAGCACGGTGCGTACGACGGTGCCCGAGCCGTCCGGCACCAGCGTGAAGTTCAGAAACCCGGGCCCGGTGATCTCGACCCGTTCGATACCCCGCGTACCGGCGATCCGCTGCCGCAGGGCCTCGGCGACCGCCCGGGGCGCCATCCCCGCGGGGCCTGCCAGCTGGAGCGCCGCGCTGGTCGCGTAGTCGCCGCGCCCGCCGGGCCTGGGCCGCTCGACCCTGACCCGCTCGGGGACGGGCACGGACAGGGCACCCTCGTCGACCGCGCGGCGCACGGCGCGCGCGACGGTACGGGAGAGCTCTGCGGGAGTCACAGGACCAGCGTATGGGAGAAGGGGGGCCACTTCGCGAACCGGTTTCGCCATCCGGTCAGCCGAGGGTGCTCCCGGCCCACCCGGCGGGCCTGCTGCCACCGCCGGGGGTGCTCCGGCCCGGCCCGCCGGAGGGCGACTGCTCGCGGCGCATCAGCCGCGCCACGAGCCGGATCAGCTCGGCCGGCTCGAAGGGCTTGGCCAGAAAGGCGTCGACGCCGGAGGCGAGCCCGCTCTCCACCTCCTGGTGCGAGCAGGCGCTGATGATCGCGAGCGGCAGCCGGCTGGTCAGCGGGTCGGCACGGAGCCGGGCGGCGGTGCGCAGTCCGTCGAGCCGCGGCATCACGACGTCGAGGGTGATCACATCGGGGGCGACGCGGTGGACGACTTCCAGACATTCGGCACCGTCGGCCGCGGTCACGACCTCGAAGCCCTCCAGTTCGAGATTGACCCTGATCAACTGCCGGATGACCTTGTTGTCGTCGACAACGAGCACCCTGCCGTACGTGCCTGACACACCCACGAGCGTAGAACCGCGGCCACCGCCGCGTCCGGGTTTTGCCCACTTCCACCCCGTGCGGACTCCGAGCGCCCGCCCACCGCGGAAACCTGTTCATGGCCACCCCCGCTGAGCTGGTAGGGTTCTACCCGTCGCCGCTTACCGCAGCGATACGCCCCCGTAGCTCAGGGGATAGAGCATCGGCCTCCGGAGCCGGGTGCGCAGGTTCGAATCCTGCCGGGGGCACTTCCGGAACAAAGGCTCTGGCCAGCAGAAATGCTGGCCAGAGCCTTTTTTGCGTGCGCGGTGGAGCAGGTGTCCCCGCTAGTGGTTGATGTTGACCCAGTACCAGTCGTTCGAGTCGGCCGGGTCGGGCAGTGTCGGGTCCCAGGACAGGATCCGCTCGTGCAGGTAGTAGAGCTTCAGACGGCTTCCCGCGCTGGCGTTGTCGGAGCGCGGGACGGCTCGTACGGAGAAGTCCCAGTCAGGGCTGGACGCGCCTTCGAGTGTGGCCCGGAACGGGTACTCGTCGCACTGCTCCTGCTTGCTCTTGTCAGGCTGCTTGTCCGGGGGCAGCCCCAGGCCCTTGTAGTCCCCGGTGTCCTTGCAGGCCATGTCCTTGTGCCGCTGGTTCTCCTTCCAGGCGGCGTCGGTGTTCTTGATGCGGTGCAGCGGCGCGTTCAGCACCGCGCCCGGTATCTGCTTCGAGCGCGGGTCCGGTGTGCCGGGCGGAGCCGTGAGCGGGTAGGTGGTGTCGGGGTGGTACTGGGCGTCCCCTATGTGCTTGGCGACCATCTCGGTCGGGGAGCCGGGCGTCGCGTAGTAGTTCAGCACCGGGAGCGAGTCGGAGAAGAGGCAGGACTTCTGCTGGCCCGCCGAGATGTACTTCGCCGAGTCGCAGCGCATCCGGGTCGCCGCCCCGCGGCCGGGTACGAGCGTGCTGTACCCCTCACCCTGTGAGGTGAACTGAAGGAACCAGCGGTGGTACGCGATCTGGTCGCGCCCCTGTGCCGAGCCGAAGCTGTCGGACGAGTCGGCGATGTCGAAGTGGTTCCACTTGGGGTCGTGGTCCCAGGAGTTGAAGGGCAGCGTCACGGTCCCCGAGGTGCCGCTGCACTCCAGCTCCGCCCCGTCGCACTCCCCCGACATGGAGAGCTGCACGATCTTCGGCGTCTGCCAGAGGTCGTCCCACCAGGGCCAGTCGTAGTCGGCTGAGCCCTGCTTCATCCGGCCCCAGACCCGGATGTGCCGGTAGTGGTTGTCGCCCTGGGCGAAGAGCTGGTACGTGAACCGGGTGGTCGCGTGGTACTCGGGCGGCGCGTCCGAGTGGATGACGTAGTACCGCACCGTCACCTGCTGGCTCAGACAGAAGGCGTACCGGTTGATGTAGTGGCCGTACGGGCCGCTCTCCGTGCCGTCGAGGCACTGGCGCAGCAGCTCCGGGTTCGGGTCCTCCTTGATCGGCGCCGGAGGTGTGGACGACGGCGGCACATCGGCGAGCCGGGTGGCGGCCTGGCTCTTGATCCGGGCGCGGGCGGCGTCGGCCGCCTGCTGGAACGTCTCCTTCGGGAGGGTGCTCCTCGCCGATGGCAGGGGTACGGCCTTGAGGCCCCCCTTCGGCTTCTCGCCCTTGTGGAGGCGGTCCAGGTCGGCGGCGGAGATGCCGGCGTTGACAGTGACGGCCTGGTCGGCCGATGGCGTCTTCGCCGCCGACGACGCCGTCGATGCCTGTGCTGGTGCCGATGCCTGTGCTGGTGCCGATACCGGTGTCGATGTGTCCGTACGGAACGGTCCGGCGGCCGGAGCCGGTGCGGCCGAACTCGTCGTGGACGCCACGCCGATCAGCACACCGGCGGCGAGCGCCGCCCCTGCGGATCGGAGTAAGCGACGGCGGTTCCGGTGTCTCATGTCTTCCCCCTGAAGATGGTGCTGAGTCGTGGGGCACGTTAGGACGGGGAGAAGACCGGCGCAGGGGGCTAGCACTCGGCTCGTGGCGGGGCAACAGCCGGTTCAGTCAGTTAGATAATGGGCATGTCAAGTGAAGGCCCCATGAAGGCACACCTGGGCCGGTATGCCCCCGGGAGGGGCACGGGGCCGCCGTGCGGGGCAAGTTGACCGAAAGTCATCAGAGCGCCGATACTCCGCCCCGCCACGGCCCGTCGAACGCCTCGGCCGTGAGCCGTAGCCCGGTGACGATCTCCACGGCGATCACCAGGAGTTGCGACCCGGGGAGCGGCTCCAGGGCCGCGTCGAGGCGCCCGTCGGGGTCAGGCCGGAATCCAGCCCGCTCCAGGGGCCCCCGGAACCGGTCCGCGCCCTCACCGGCCAGACTCGCGGTGACCGGCTCGAACCAGATGAGCATCCGGCCGTCCTCCGCGTACAGGACCTCGTCCTGCCCCAGGCCGGCCGTGAGCGAGCAGGCCGCGCCACCACCGGCCGAGAGCGCCACCAGCACCTCGTTCCGGGTGCCGACCCAGCCCGTCATACCGGAGGTCTCCACCACCAGTGACCACGCGCCGGGCAGCGCGCGGCCGGTCAGCCGTGCGGGCGGTTCGGCCTCGTCGCCCTCGCCGTCGAGGGCGTCCACGGCGCCCTGGCGGCCGGGCTCCACCCCCATGATCGCGAGGGTTTCCGTCAGCGGGCGCCGGGCCAGGGTGACGCACCAGCCCTCGCCGTACCGCTCATCGAGATCCAGCATGCCGACAGACGGTACTGCGGGAGGCCCCGCCGTGCGACCCCTGCCCCGCGCGCGGTCGGCACGAGGGCCGGCAAGGGCCAACGAGGCCCAGGGCGTGTGCGGTTGTACGGTGCGCCGGCGCCGCCCGGGATCCGGCGGGGGCGGGCGTCGACCGCCGGTGCCCCCGGCCGGGCGGGCCGGGGACACCCTCACCGCCGCTCGGTCAGGTGCGCGGTGAACCGCCCTGCCCCGCCGATGTGGTCCCGCGGCCCGGCGTGGCCGGGTGGGCGCCCTCGCCGTCCGGTACGACCGGTTCGCTCAGCCCCAGGCCCGCGCCTCCGGAGACCCCGGCCAGCTCGGAACCCAGCGACTCCGACGGCCGCACCCGGTGCTTGCGCCCCACCCTGCCGGTCAGCAGCGAGGAGAGCGCGGCCACCACACAGGCGGCCACGGCGAACCAGAAGGCGATGACCAGGCCCTGGTGGAAGGGGCCGGAGATCAGGTGCGGGAAGAACTCCTTGCTGGTGAGGTGCTTGCCGCCGTCCGGCAGCTTGGTCAGATGGTCCCCGAGCAACTGCTGGAGGGGGTTGTAGCCGAGGAACGCCGCGAAGAGCACGGCGATCGGCGGGAGTTGGGACACCTGTGTCGCTTCGGCGCCCGGCACGCCCTGCGCCACCAGACCGTCGTGCATCGCACTCGGCAGGGTGTGCGAGAGGCCCGCGATCATCAGGCTGAAGAAGATGCCGATCGACAGGACCATCGCGGAGTTCTGGAACGTCGCGGTCATTCCGGATCCGGCGCCGCGCGACTGGGCGGGGACGGCGTTCATGATCTCGGCCCGGTTGGGCGAGGCGAAGAGACCGGAGCCGACACCGTTGACCAGCAGCAGCAGCGCGAAGATCCAGTAGTGGAAGTCGGTGGGCAGTGTCATCAGCGCCAGGAAGCTCACCGCGGTGAGCAGCGCGCCGCCGACCGTGAACGGCCGTGCCCCGAGACGGTCCGAGAGCCAGCCGGAGAGCGGGGCCGACAGAAGGAAGCCGACGGTCAGCGGGATCATGTAGATGCCGGCCCAGAGCGGGGTCTTCTCGAAGCTGTAGCCGTGCAGGGGCAGCCAGATCCCCTGGAGCCAGATGATCAGCATGAACTGGAGCCCGCCGCGTCCGAGCGCGGTCAGCAGACTGGCGATGTTGCCCGCGGTGAAGGCCCGCAGCCGGAAGAGCGAGAGCCGGAAGAGCGGCTCGGCGACCTTCATCTCGATCCAGACGAACGCCCCCAGCACGACCACGCCGCCGATGAGCGCGGTGAGCACCCACGGGTTGAGCCAGCCCATGGTGCTGCCGCCGTAGGGCTGGATGCCGTACGTGATGCCGACAAGCACCGAGATCAGCCCGACGGCGAAGGTGACATTGCCCCACCAGTCCATGCGCGCCTTGGCCCGTACGCCGGTGTCATGCAGCTTCACATAGGCCCAGATGGTGCCGAACACCCCGAAGGGCACCGATACCAGGAAGATCATCTTCCAGTTCACCGGAGCCAGCACGCCGCCCAGGATCAGCCCGAGGAACGAACCGGCGATGGCGGCGATGGAGTTGATGCCCAGCGCCGTACCGCGCTGGTTGGCCGGGAAGGCGTCGGTCAGGATCGCCGTGGAGTTGGCGAAGAGCAGTGCTCCGCCGATCCCCTGCGCGATGCGCCAGCCGATGAGCCAGAGCGCGCCCGCGCTGCCGTCCATCCAGGTGACCGAGAGCATGACCGAGCAGAGCGTGAAGGCGGCGAAGCCGAGGTTGTACATACGGACCCGGCCGAACATGTCGCCGAGCCTGCCGAAGGTGACCACCAGCACCGCGGTGACCACCATGAAGCCCATCAGCATCCAGAGCAGATAGCTGGTGTTCGCGGAGTCCAGCGGGTCGAGATGAATGCCACGGAAGATGTCCGGAAGCGCGATCAGCACGATGGACTGGTTGATCATCACCATCAGCACGCCGAGCGTGGTGTTCGACAGTGCGATCCATTTGTAGTGCTCCCCCGGTCCGGCCGGGGGCGACGACTCCACGGGTATTCGACCGGTCATGCCCACAATGCACGTTCCCCTCTGCGCGCACCCCTGCCCGCCGACACACACCCGGTGGACACGGGTCGTTAGTTGACGCAAGCAATCTAACTCTTGTACGTGGCATCCACATTTCGTGGCGGCCGGAAGATCGACTCCCGGACCGGGCCTTCCGCCACCCTCACCCCTTGTGTCCCAGGGGTCACGGACAGCGGTGCGCGGGCGCAAAGCGCGGAGTTTCCAGGAAAGCAGCACGTCAGGCGGTGCGCGCCCCGGCGCTCCGCGGAATCGGACGGGGCGTGGACACGGGGCGTGCAGTTCACCCCCGAACAGAACGCACGTTTTATTTGTGACTCAGATCATAGCGAGCGGCCCTCGCATGGAAGACCTCCTTGGGCTCCCGGCCCAGCCCCGTGCGGGCGGCGCCCGAGTCGGCCCCTGCCGGTGTGGGCGTGTCCGGCCGCGGTGGTGCCGACGCCGGCCCGTCCAGCATCTTCACCACGCCGTACGCGGCCATGTCCAGATCGTGGCGGGGGTCGTGGGCGCGGTGCGGTGCTCCGTAACCGGCGAAGGTGAACCAGAAGGCCGCGTCGAAGCCCTCCTCCTCGAACACCGTGAGCAGTTCGTCGACGTAGCGGACCTGCTCCCCCCTCGTCACGGACGTACTCCCCGTCGAGCGCGGGTGGTTGCGCCTGCTCGTCGACGATCATCCAGCCGGTGCCGCCCCGCAGGCCGGCGCCCCGGTAGGTGCAGCAGCCGAACTCCGTTGCCGCCACCGGCTTTCCGTGGGCCAGATGTCCGCGGACCTCGTCCCGGAAGCGCTCCTGGTTGTGCTCGGCGCGGTAGGCGTCCACGCCGACGATGTCGAAGGGCGCCCAGTCGATCCGCTCCCACGGGCCCGACGCATAGCTCAACCGGCCGCCGAAGCGCGGGCGTACGGCTGCGGCCACCTCCCGGAGGAATCCGCCGAGCCTCTCCATCGCCTCCGTGTACAGCGCCCGGCTGTCTCCCCCGGCTGCTCCCCTGAGCGTCGCCATCCGCTCGAACAGGGTCTCCCCTGCGAAGAACCCGTGGTTGAAGAGGGTGATCTCGCAGCCGGTGACACAGACGGTTTCGGCGCCGGTCCGCCGTACCGCTTCCGCGCGGTCGGCGCAGTCGAGCAGGATGTCACGCAGCCCGTCGGCCGCTGAGTGGGTCAGGCCGCTCGGGCCGTGTCGGTGGTCGTGGCGGGAACGGGGCGGGCCGGGGCTGCGGCATCCGGTGCGCCGGCGGCCGCTTCCGCCGCCACCAGCCGCTCCATCGGCGCGGCCGCGAGCGCGCCGCCCACCAGCATCGCCAGGACCACACAGCACCCCATGATCACGTTGCCGAACCAGACCATCGTGTCGACCGGCAGCGAGTACACGGCGACCACCCGGATCACACACTCGGCGAGCAGGGCGATCCCCCACACCAGCGAGAACAGCGACTCCAGACGGCGGAAGCGCGCGGATCCCGCCGAGAGCCTGTCCCACGCCCGGGTCCTGTCCCGGCTGCTCTTGACGACCCAGGGCTTCAGACCGGCGGTCATCAACGGCTTTCCGAGCAGTACGGAGATCAGCACCCCGATACCGACCGCGCTGCCGGCCGCACTCTCCTTGACGAGCATCAGCCGCGGGTCACCGGAGAGCGCGGTGAGCGCCAGCCCGACGACGTTGACGAAGAGGATCAGAAGGGCGAGACCGTTGACCCGGTGCTCCCTGACGATGCCCCACACCGCGCGTACGGCGGGCAGTGCGCTGCTCCAGGCGAGGGCGGCGACCGTGCCCATGCCCTCGTGCTTGAGGAGGTAGTAGGCGCCCATCGGGATGACGACATCCACGACCAGCGGGCTCAGGTTCTTCTTCCGGTTCTCCGTCGCGTTCTCCATGCGTCCAGCCTCGCGAAACGGGAGGGGTCCCCGGCAGAGGCAGCTGTCCTGTACCGGGCAGGACATTTGTCAGTGCCGGGAGCATGACGCGGTGCGGCCAACCGGGCCCATCCCGGGCCGGGATGGTGGGACCGGGGGTGGTGGGGCCAGAGGTGGTGGGGCCAGAGGTGGTGGAGCCAGAGGTGATGGAGCCAGAGGTGATGGAGCCAGAGGTGATGGGGCCAGAGGTGATGGGGCCTGGGGAAGCCACGGGGCGGGGCCGGGGGCCGTCACGCCGATGCGCGCTTCTTTCCCCCGGACCCCTGTCCGCCGGCCGCTGCCTTCTTCTTGGACGTACTGCTCCTGGCCGACGTCCCACCCGCCGCACTCTTCTTCGCCGAGCCCCTCTTCGCCGTGGAGCCCTTGGCCGATGAGGTCCCGCCGCCTCCGCCCGAAGCCGTCCTGCGCGTGGTGCTCTTCTTGGCAGCTGTCTTCTTCGGCGCCGCACGGCCCGAAGCCGCCTTCTTCGGCGCGGACTTGGCGGATCCGGAACCGGACCCGGACCCCGGCCGCGAGCCCCCGCCCCCGCTCTTCGCCGCCGCCTTCCGCTTTCCGCCCGGGTGCAGCTCCCTGACCTCGGCGTCCTCCCCTTCGTCTCCGTCTTCGTCCGCGTCCGCCGCCTCGCCATCGGCCCCCTCATCACCGCGGGAGGACTTCGCCGCCTGCACGCTCTTCTCCAGCGCCGACATCAGGTCGATGATCTTGCCTCCACCCGCCTCGGCCGCCGGCTGCGCGGGCGTCTCGGCACCGGACGTCTTCGCGGCGATCAGCTCCTCGACCGCCTCCCGGTAGTCGTCGTGCAGCGAGTCCATCTCGACCTCGCCGAGTGTGTCCATCAGGGTGTCGGCCAGGTCGAGTTCGGCGTCGCGCACCGTGACGGAGGTTTCCGGCGCGACCCCTTCGTACGACCTGATCTCGTCCGGCCAGAGCAGCCCGTGCATCGCGATGGCATCGCCGACGACCCGCAGCATCCCCAGCCGCTCCCGCCCCCGCAGCGCGAACTTGGCGATCGCGACCCGGCGGCTGCGCTTGAGCGCCTCGCGCAGCAGGGTGTACGGCTTGTCGGCCGTCGGCCCGCCCGCGGCGAGGTAGTAGGCCGAGCCCATCTGCAACGGGTCGATCGAGTCGAGCGGCACGAACGCCACGATGTCGATCGTCTTCGCCGTCGGCAGCGGCAGCTCCGCCAGATCCTCGTCGGTGATCGGGATCATGGAGCCGTCGTCGGCCTCGTACGCCTTGCCGATCTCGTCGGCGGTCAGCTCCTCGCCGTCCAGCTCGCAGACCTTCCGGTAGCGGATACGGCCGCCGTCGGCGGTGTGGATCTGGCGGAAGGAGACCGAGTGGTTCTCGGTGGCGTTCACCAGCTTGATCGGGATGCTGACCAGGCCGAAGGAGATGGCCCCGTTCCAGATGGATCGCACGATGGCTCCCGTCCGTCAGTACGGCTCGGCACGACTCTGTCGCCGCTGTAGCTCCTGTAGCTCCATGCTGCTGGTTATCGCATTCTTCGCATTTCGTGGGATTCTCATCGTATGTCGCCGATCACCGAGGTGGAGGGGCGGCGGCTGCCGCTCACCCACCTCGACAAGGTCCTCTATCCGGCCACGGGCACCACGAAGGGCGAGGTCCTGCACTACTACGCGGGTACGGCGGGGGCCCTGCTCGCGCATCTGTACGGCCGCCCCGTCTCCTTTCTGCGGTACCCGGACGGCCCCGGTGGCCAGCGGTTCTTCACCAAGAACGTGCCGCCGGGCACCCCCTCCTGGGTGCGTACGGCCGAGGTGCCGCGCTCCAGGACCAGGGACGCCCGCCAGGTGCTGGTGCAGGACCTGTCGAGCCTGATGTGGGCGGCCAATCTGGTGGTCGAGTTCCACACCCCGCAGTGGCAGGCCGACGCACCGGCCCTCGCCGACCGCCTCGTCCTCGATCTGGACCCCGGGGATCCCGCCACCGTGGTCGAGTGCTGCACCGTGGCGCGGTGGCTGCGTGAGCGGCTGTCGGCGGACGGGCTGACCGCGTACGCGAAGACCTCGGGCGCCAAGGGGCTCCATCTGCTGGCACCGCTGGAGCCGACGCCTTCAGACGAGGTGTCGGCGTACGCCAGGACGCTCGCGGTCGAGGCCGAGGCGGCGCTGCCCGGCCTGGCCCTGCACCGGATGAAACGGGCGCTGCGGCCGGGCAAGGTGTTCGTGGACCACAGCCAGAACGCGGCGGCGAAGACCACGGCGACGCCGTACACGGTGCGCGCACGGGACGAGCCGACCGTCTCCACACCGGTGACCTGGGAGGAGGTCGAGGGGTGCACGGACCCGGCCGGCCTGGTCTTCAGGATCGACGACATCGGCCCCAGGCTCGGGCGGTACGGCGATCTGCTGGGCCCGCTGATCAACCGCAACCGGGCCAGGCCGCTGCCCCGCACCTGACCCGGCGGCGGCCCGGCGGTCTTCCGGTACCGGCCCGCCTCACACCCGCAGCCAGTTCCTCCGGTCGCGGGCCGTCACGTACAGCGCCTCGATGTCCGCCGGTTTCAGTACGCCGCCGAGCCCGGCCAGCGCCCCCGCCTCGCCGTCGCGCAGCAGCCGTACACCCACCTGCCCGTCGTCCCGCAGCAGCCACGCCTCACCCGGCCACGCACCGGGACCACCGGGACCACCGGGACCACCGGGACTGCCGGCTCCACCAGGACCACCGGAACTGCTGAAACCACCGGACCCCACCGGCCCCGCCGGCCCCACCGGCCCCACCGGCCCCACCGGACCCACCGACCCCGCCGGCCCCGCCGGAATGCCCCGAGCCCGCACCGTCCCGCCCCGCCCACTCGACCCGGGACGCCCCGACGACCCCGAGCACCGGGCGTACCGCGGTGGCCAGGGCGAGCGACGCCCGTTCCGCTTCGTGACGGGCCCACCGCAGCTGCGGTTCCGGCCGTGCCCGCCCGGCGGCGACCAGCGGGTCCGCGATCCGTACCGGCCGCTTCCCGGCGTACAGGGTCCGCACCGACAGCACCCCGGCAGGACCGATCAGCAGATGCCCGATGTGCCCGCCGCCGGGCAGCGGCACCGAGTGCAGCACCCGCCACCCCGCGCCCTCCAGCGTGTCCAGCTCGGCCCCCAGCGCCTCCTGGGCGGCGAGTGCCGTACGGGCGGCGCGCCGGGGAGCCGGCCGGAAGCGGGAGACCGCGGTCCCCGCCAGAGCGGCGTGCAGCGCCTCGCCCGGCCGGTTGGGCGCCAGGTCGTCGTCGGGGTGCAGCGTGAGCAGCGCCAGTTCGGCCGGGGTGGGCACCGGCGGCGGGCCGACCTCGGGCTCCCCGGTCAGATAGGGCGCGAGGGCCGCGAGCACCTCGGCCCGGTACTCGTCGAGAACCAGGCCGACCTGTCCCGATTCCCGGTCGTACCAGGCCGCGGCCCGGCCCGCGGGCAGCGTCACGTACAGCCGGGTCCGGCCCTGGTACCGCCCCGGTGTGACCCTGAGTTCCGGCATAGCGCATCACCCCACCCCGGCCATGGGAACAGTCCGGGCGCCGCGGGGGCAAGAACCCGGTTACGGTGTACCGCGATTACCGACCAGGAGGGGACTATTCATGATCATTTTTGGCAGCAGAGGTTATATCTACCAGCTGGCCATCCTGACGCTGGTGTGCGGACAGTGCGGCAATCCGTCCGCCCACACGCTCCGCAAGCGCGTCACCAAGTTCACGCTGTTCTTCGTGCCGCTCTTCCCGTTCTCCACCAAGTACGCGACGCAGTGCACCTTCTGCGGGGTCGAGAACCGGACGACCAAGGAGCAGGCCGAGCAGCTCCTCGCGCAGAGCGCCGGTCAGCCGCAGGGCCCGCAGCAGGGATACGGTCAGCCCGCGCCGCAGCAGCAGGGGCAGAACCCGTACCAGCAGTGAACCGCGGCCGGCACCGGCTTCCCACCGGTTCGCTGTGACATTAACGGACATAGCGTCACCGTCTTGCTACGTTGCCTGGCATGACCGCAACGACGGCGGACGCTCCCCCGCCCGAACTACGTCTGCCGAAGCGTCGGGGCGTCGAGCTGGTGCTGCTGATCGGCGCCGTACTGATCTCCGTCTACGGCTACATCAACGTCGGACTCGCCAAGAACGACGCCGTACCGGCGGACACCCTGAAGTACGGTGCGGGGCTCGGCCTGCTCGCGCTGCTCGCCCATCTCGCCGTGCGGTTCCGGGCCCCCTACGCGGATCCGCTGCTGCTGCCGATCGCCGTACTGCTCAACGGCATCGGGCTCGTACTGATCTACCGGCTCGACCTGGAGACGCCGGGCAACACCGCGGCCCCCGCCCAGCTGATCTGGTCCACACTCGCGGTGGCCCTCTTCATCTGCTGTGTGCTCTTCCTGCGTGACCACCGGATCCTCCAGCAGTACACGTATCTCTCGGTCGCCGCCGCCCTGGTCCTGATGATCATCCCGATCTTCTTCCCCGCGGTGAACGGCGCGAAGATCTGGATCCGGGTCGGCGGTTTCTCCATCCAGCCCGGCGAGTTCGCCAAGATCCTGCTCGCGGTCTTCTTCGCCGCGTACCTCTCCGCCAACCGCAACGCCCTGTCGTACACCGGCCGCAGGATCTGGCGGCTCCAACTCCCCACCATGCGCGTACTGGCACCGGTCCTCGCGATCTGGGTGATCAGTGTGGGCGTCCTCGTCCTGGAGCGCGACCTCGGGACGTCGCTGCTCTTCTTCGGGCTGTTCGTGATCATGCTGTACGTGGCGACGGGGCGGCTCAGCTGGATCGCCATCGGCATGGTGATGGCCGCGTTCGGCGCGTTCGTCGTGGGCAGCCTCGAACCCCACATCCGCGGCCGTGTCGAGGACTGGCTGCACCCCTTCGCCTCCATCGACGCGGGCCAGGGCGCCAACCAGCTCGCCCAGTCGCTCTTCTCCTTCGCGGCGGGCGGCATCCTCGGGACCGGGCTCGGGCTCGGCCACTCGATCCTCATCGGCTTCGCGGTGAAGTCCGACTTCATCCTGGCGACGGCGGGCGAGGAACTGGGGCTCGCCGGGCTCTCCGCGCTCTTCCTGCTGTACGCCCTGGTGGTGGCCCGCGGCTACCGGGCGGGGCTCGCGCTCCGCGACTCCTTCGGGCGGCTGCTGGCGATCGGCCTCTCCTCGATCCTGGCGATCCAGGTGTTCGTGATCGCGGGCGGCGTGATGGGACTGATCCCGCTGACGGGTATGGCGATGCCCTTCCTCGCCCAGGGCGGCTCCTCGCTGGTCACCAACTGGGTGATCGTGGCGCTGCTCATCCGGATCAGCGACTCGGCGCGCAGACCGGACCCCGGGCTCGTGGAGACCGGGATCATCGCTCCGATCGTGGAGGACGAGTCGTGATCCGCTACATCCGGCGCGCCGCCGCCTGCTGTCTCCTGCTCCTGATCGCGCTGCTGGCCAACGCCGCCCGGATCCAGGTCTTCCAGGCGGACTCGCTGGACAAGAACCAGGCCAACCGCCGCCTGACCATTGCCCGTTACCACGAGCCGCGCGGCAGCATCCTGGTCGGCGGGCACAGCGTCACCGGGTCGAAGGACACCGGCCAGCAGCTGCGGTACGAGCGCACGTACCGCGACGGGCCGCTGTACGCGCCGGTCACCGGCTACGCCTCGCAGACCTACGGCACCACCCTGATCGAGAACGCCGAGGACGGCATCCTCTCCGGCACCGACTCGATGCTCGCCCCCTTCCCGCTCTGGAACGAACTGACCCGCGCCCAGCAGCCGGGCGGCAGCGTGGCCACCACCATCAAGGCGTCGATGCAGGAGGCCGCGTACAACGGTCTCGGCCACCGGCGCGGCGCGGTCGCCGCGATCGAGCCGTCGACCGGCAAGATCCTGGCGCTGGTCAGCAGCCCCTCGTACGATCCGGGCGTCCTGTCGGGCACCGGCCCTTCGGTCACCGGCGCCTGGTCCCGGCTGAACGCGTCGGCGGACCAGCCGATGCTCAACCGGGCCATCCGGCAGACCTATCCGCCCGGTTCGGCGTTCAAGATCGTGACGGCGGCGGCCGCCCTCGACGCGGGGGTGGTCACCGATATGAACGCGGACACCGACACCCCCGATCCGTACACCCTCCCCCACACCACGACGGTCCTGCCGAACGAGGCGAGCGGCTGCGGCAACGCCTCGCTCGCGTACGCCATCGAGGTCTCCTGCAACACCGTGATGGCCAACCTGGGGGTCGAGGTCGGGCTCAGCGGGATGGACGAGGCGGCCGGGAAGTTCGGCTTCAACGACGCAGGGCTGCGGATTCCCTCCGGGGTGGCCAGGAGCAACTTCGACACCGATATGAGCGAGGACCAGCTGGCGCTCTCCTCGATCGGGCAGTTCAACACCTCGGCGACACCGCTGCAGATGGCGATGGTCTCGGCCGCCGTCGCCAATGGCGGCGAGCTGATGTACCCGCATCTGGTCGACGAGACCCGGGCCAAGGGCGGCCGGGTCGTCAGCCGCACGGGCTCGAAGTCCTACCGGCGGGCGATGGACGCCTCGACGGCCGTCCAGCTCCAGCAGATGATGGTCGACGTCGTGACGCAGGGCACCGGGTCCAACGCGGCGATCCCGGGCGCGACGGTGGGCGGCAAGACCGGCACCGCCCAGAACGGGGTCAAGAACGCCGGTACGCCGTACGCCTGGTTCATCTCCTGGGCGAAGGCCGACGGCGCGAGCCAGCCGGCGGTCGCGGTGGCGGTGGTCGTCGAGGACGCGTCGGCGCACCGGGCGGACATCTCGGGCGGTGGCTTCGCGGCCCCGATCGCACGGGCGGTCATGCGGGCGGCGCTGGAACACTGAACAGTGCCTGCGGGCGACGGGGACGGGGGATGACGGGGTGCGGATGAAGACGACGGTGACGGTGGCGGAAGCGCTCGGACGGATCGCGCGGCTGGACCCCGCTCTGAGCGCCTTCACCGAGGTCTGGCCCGAGGCACCGGAGGGCGACGGGGTGCGGGGCAGCGCACCGGAGGGCGGCGGTACCCCGGACGGCGCGCCACCGGGCAGGGGGAGCCCGGGCAGCGGACACCCGGACAGGGGGCAACCGGACAGTGGACAACCGGGCAGTCAGCACCCCGGCGGCACCCGGCCGCTCTCCGGGGTGCCGTTCGCGGTGAAGGGGCCGGCCGGTATCCGCGGGTACGCGGCCCGGCGGCTGCGGGCGGCGGGCGCCGTACCGGTCGGCTCGACGGCGGTGCCGGGGCCCGGCACGCACTGGCAGACCTGGGGCCTCGGCGCACACGGCCCCACCCGCAACCCGTGGCGCCCGGACCGCACCCCGGGCGGCTCGTCCGCCGGATCGGCGGTGGCCGTCGCCACCGGGATGGTCCCGCTGGCCACCGGGAGCGACGGCGCAGGGTCGGTGCGGATACCGGCCGCGTGGTGCGGGGTGCTGGGGCTCAGGACGACGGCGGGGCTGCTGCCGTCGCCGGACAGGACCGGACTGGCGTCGGCCGGTGTCCTGGCGGCGGACGCCGCGGGCGCGCAGGCGTATCTGCGCTCGGTGACGGGCTGCTACGAGCCGTCCCTGCCGGAGTTCCCGGTGCCCGCGGTCTGGTCGGCCGACCTGGGCTTCGCCGACGTGGACGACGAGGTGGAGCGGGTCGCGATGCGGGCGGTGCGGCGTATGGCGGCGGCCGGCCTCGTACGCCTCGACGCCACCTCGTACGACCTGCTCGACCCGTGCGACGCCTGGCTCGCCGTGCGGGGCGGGCAGCCCGGCCCGGCCACGGCGCTCCGCGCGGAGAACGACCACCGGCTCGCGTCGCTCTTCGCCCGCACCCCGCTGCTGCTCACCCCGGTGACCCCGAACCGGCCGCATGGTCACGAAGGGCCGGGCGAACGGTACTCGACCTCGCTGACCTGGGCTTTCAACCTCAGCGGCCATCCGGCGGTGAGCATCCCCGCCGGGTTCGACCCGGACGGGTGCCCGGTGGGGCTGCAGATCGTGGCGGCACACGGGCAGGACGCCTCGCTGGTGGAGATGGCCAGGGCCGCCGAGATGATCACGGAAAGAAGCCTTTGGCCCGCTTCGCCCCACTAGGCGATCAATGCTATGAAACGAGAGTGACCGCACACCGCCGGAGCCCCGTGCCGCACCCGTCCCGCTGGGGGCTGCGCCGGAGTGTCGCCATGCAGGTGTTCGCCATGCAGGTGGTCCTGATCGTCCTGCTGGTCGTCGCCGCCGCTGTGGTGCTGGTGCTGCAGTCCAGGTCCGACAGCGAGCGTGCGGCGCGGAGCCGCTCACTGGCCGCGGCCGAGGCGTTCGCGCACGCGCCCGGGCTGCCGCAGGCCCTGCGCTCACGAGACCCGACGGCCGCACTGGAACCGGCGGCGGAGGCCGCGCGCAAAGGGGGCCAGGTCGACTTCATCACGGTGATGACCACCCGGGGGATCCGCATCACGGATCCCCAGCGCCCGCTGATCGGCAAGCGGGCCACGGGCGATCTGAGCAGGGCCGTCGCGGGGCACCCCTTCACCGAGATCTTCAACGGGGCCCCGTCCGACGCCGTACGTGCCGTCGTCCCCGTGACCGATGCCCACGGCCGGGTGATCGGCCTGGTCTCTGCCGGTATCCAGATCAACAATGTGACCGATCTGGTCAGCAGGAGACTGCCGCTCCTGCTCGGCACCGCAGCGGCCGCACTCGCCGTGGCCACCGCCGGGGCCGCCCTGGTCAGCAGACGGCTGAGCCGCCAGACACACGGGCTCGGGCCTGCCGAGATGACCCGGATGTACGAGCACAACGACGCCGTTCTGCACGCGGTGCGCGAGGGCGTCCTCATCATCGGCAGCGACGGTCAGGTCCTGCTGGCGAACGACGAGGCGCGCCGGCTGCTCTCACTGCCGCCGGACGCGGAACTCGGCCTGGTCGCGGACCTCGGTCTGGCCGCCGCCACGGAGCGGCTGCTGACCTCGGGCGAGCCGGTGACCGACGCCGTACACCTGACCGGGGACCGGCTGCTCGCGGTCAACCTGCGGCTCACCCGGACCCGTGCGGGACTGGGCAGCAGGGTGGTGACCCTGCGCGACACGACGGAGCTGCGCGCCCTGACCGGCCGGGCGGAAGTGGCCAGGGAACGGCTGCAGTTGCTGTACGACGCGAGCGGGCGGGTGGGCACATCGCTGGACGCCGTACGGACCGCCGAGGAGCTGGCGGAAGTGGCCGTGCCGCGGTTCGCCGACTTCGTCACCGTGGACCTCACGGAGCCCGTGCTGTCCGGCGGGGAGCCGGGCGGCGCCTTCACCTCGATGCGCCGGGCCGCCGTGCGGGGCGTCCGGGACAGCGAGGCGCTGGACCCGGCGGGCACCCGGATCGACGTCGAGCCCGGCACCCCGCTGGCGCAGTATCTGGCCGCCGGTGAGGCCACGCTTGAGGCCGATCTGCCCGGTACGTACGACTGGCGGCAGCAGGACCCTTCGGGCGGTCTGCGGGCCGTGGAGGAAGGGTTCGGCTCCCTGATCCGGATGCCGCTCACGGCGCGCGGTGTCGTGCTGGGCCTGGTGAGCTTCTGGCGGGCCCTGGAGCGCGACGCGTACGAGGAGGACGACCTCTCCTTCGCCGAGGAGCTGGCCCTGCGAGCGGCGCTGAGCGTCGACAACGCCCGCCGGTTCACCCGCGAGCACACCACCGCGGTCACCCTCCAGCAGAGCCTGCTCCCCCACGACCTGCCGGAGAACCGGGCCCTGGACCTGGCCCACCGCTATGAGCCCGCCAGGGCCGGGGTGGGCGGCGACTGGTTCGATGTGATCCCGCTGCCAGGTGCCCGGGTCGCGCTGGTCATCGGCGATGTCGTCGGCCACGGTCTGCACGCGGCGGTGACCATGGGCCGGCTGCGTACGGCCGTGCACAACTTCTCCTCGCTCGACCTGTCGCCCGACGAGATCCTCGGCCATCTCAACGACCTGGTCCTCACCATGGACGAGGGCAACAGCTCGCTGGGCGACGGCATGGGCGTCACCGGCGCCACCTGCATGTACGCGGTCTACGAGTCGGTTTCGGGCCGCTGCACGGTGGCCAGCGCGGGGCATCTCGGGCCGGCGCTCGTCGACCCGGAGGGAGCGGTGCGGTTCCCCGCCGTCCCCGCGGGGCCGCCGCTGGGCACCGCCAATCTGCCCTTCGAGACCGCGGTGCTCGACCTGGCGGCGGGCACCAGCCTGGTGCTGTACACCGACGGCCTGGTGGAGGAGCGCGGCCGGGACATCGACGCCGGGCTCGAAATGCTGCGCACCACCCTGGAGGAACAGGCCGGGCTCGACACGGAACCGCAGGAGATGTGCCGGAGCGTGTTCGACGCGCTGGCGCCCTCGCACCGGGAGGACGACGCCGCCCTGCTCATCGCCAGGACCCGGCTGCTCGACCCGCAGTCCGTCGCGGACTGGGAGATGGACGCGGACCCGGCCGCGGTCGCCACCGTACGGTCCGAGGCGGCCCGCAGGCTCAGCGAGTGGGGGCTGGACGAGATCGCGTTCAACACCGAGCTCATCCTGAGCGAACTGCTCACCAACGCGGTCCGCTACGGCACCGCTCCGATCCGGGTGCGCATACTCCACAGCGGGACCTTGACCTGCGAGGTCGCGGACAACAGCAGTACCTCACCGCATCTGAAACGGGCGGCGGAGATGGACGAGGGCGGGCGCGGCCTCTATCTCGTCGCGCAGTTCGCGGAGCGGTGGGGCACCAGATATCCGCCGCGCGGAAAGATCATCTGGGCCGAGCAGCTCCTCACCGGACCACAGCCGCAGCCACAGCAGTGGTCCGTGGACCTGGACAACCTGGATGACCTGGACGATCTGGAGGGGATGGAGGGCCCCGACCCATGAAGGCGCCGGGCCGGCTCCGGCGGCACGACCGTCCTCAGGCTCCGTCCGCGATCGCCGACTCCACCTCGGCGACCCGCTCCTGCTCCTCCTGCGCGAACCGCTCCCGGTCGAGCTGCTCGGCGATCTCCTCGTCCTGCGACATCAGCAGATCCAGATTCGAGTTGCCCATCTCGAAGACGCCCATGTCGACGTACGCCTTCTGCAGCCGCTTGCCCCAGAGGCCGATGTCCTTGACGCACGGCACGATCCGGCTGAAGAGCAACTGCCGGAAGAGCGTGAGGAATTCGGACTGCTCCGAGATCTCCTCCGCCTCCTTGCGGGGGATGCCGAAGTTCTCCAAGACCTCCACGCCGCGCAGCCGGTCGCGCATCAGATAGCAGCCCTCGATGACGAACTCCTCGCGCTCCCGCAGCTCGGCGTCCGTGAGCTGCTTGTAGTAGTCGCGCAGCGCCATCCGCCCGAAGGCCACATGGCGGGCCTCGTCCTGCATGACGTACGCCAGGATCTGCTTGGGCAATGGTTTGTCGGTGGTGTCGCGGATCATGCCGAAGGCGGCGAGCGCCAGCCCCTCGATGAGGACCTGCATCCCCAGATACGGCATGTCCCAGCGGGAGTCGCGCAGCGTGTCGCCGAGCAGGGCCTGGAGGTTGTCGTTGATCGGGTAGAGCATCCCGATCTTCTCGTGCAGGAAGCGGCCGTAGATCTCGGCGTGCCTGGCCTCGTCCATGGTCTGGGTGGCCGAGTAGAACTTGGCGTCCATGTCGGGTGCGGACTCCACGATCCTGGCCGCACACACCATCGCGCCCTGCTCCCCGTGGAGGAACTGGCTGAACTGCCAGGACGTGTAGTGCTTGCGCAGCTCGCCCCGGTCGCGGTCGGTCATCTTCGCCCAGTGGGGCGTCCCGTAGAGGGTCATCGCCTCGTCGGGGGTGCCGAGCGGATCGTACGGGTCCACTTCGAGCGACCAGTCGATGCGCTTCGCACCGTCCCACTGCTTGTCCTTGCCCTTCTGGTACAGGGCGAGCAGACGGTCGCGCCCCTCGTCGTACTCCCAGCTGAACCGGGCCGAACCCGACGCCGGTATCTGCCAGTTGGGCTCGACCTGCGTGTTGGTGTAGAGCTCATGCGTCGACATACCTGGCAGGCTCACACGTTGGTAGACGCCGAGTCAACAAGTCGCGCACAAGGGATTGACGCGGCTTACTGACGCGCAGTCTGATAGCGGGAGACCGTCGACGTGACCGCCGGTAACCCAAGCGCGAGGTGCCTCAGAGATGACGACAGCGACCGAACGCGAAGTGCTCCGCGACGCCCTCGGCCTGCTCAAGGACCGCGAACAGGTGGCCGAGCGCCTCCTCGAATCGTCCGCCAAGCACTCGTTCGACCCGGACAGGGAACTGGACTGGGCGGCGCCGATCGAGGACGGCAAGTGGTTCTGGCCGCCGGAGCTCGTATCGCTCTACGACACCCCGCTCTGGCGGAAGATGTCCGAGGACCAGCGGATGGAACTCGCCCGGCACGAGGCGGCGTCCCTCGCCTCGCTCGGCATCTGGTTCGAGATCATCCTGATGCAGCTGCTCGTACGCCACATCTACGACAAGTCCGTGACCAGCAATCATGTGCGGTACGCCCTCACCGAGATAGCCGACGAGTGCCGGCACTCGATGATGTTCGCCAGGATGATCCAGAAGGGCGGGGCGCCGTCGTACCCGGTCCCGCGGATCTACCACAACCTGGCCCGGATCCTGAAGACCGCGTCCACGACTCCGGGTTCCTTCGCCGCGACCCTGCTGGGCGAGGAGATCCTCGACTACATGCAGCGGCTGACCTTTCCCGACGAGCGGGTACAGACCCTGGTCCGCGGGGTGACACGTATCCACGTGGTGGAGGAGGCCCGCCATGTCCGTTACGCCCGGGAGGAGTTGCGCCGCCAGATGGTCACGGCACCGCGCTGGGAGCAGCACGTGACCCGGCTCAGCTGCGGCGAGGCGGCGCGGGTCTTCTCCACCTGCTTCATCAACCCCCAGGTGTACACGAACACCGGCCTGGACCGCCGGGAGGCCGTCGCCCAGGTAAAGGCGAGCGGCCACCGCGCGGAGGTCATGCAGAACGGCGCCAGGCGCCTGACGGACTTCCTGGACGACATCGGCGTACTGCGGGGCGCGGGGCGCAGGCTGTGGGTGAGTTCGGGGTTGCTGGCGAAGTAGGGCGGGGGCGGGAGTGCGAGTTTCGGCCAAATCCGTCCGCGTCGGCGCGCCCGCATCACGCTTCCTTCACAACTCACTCACAGATAACTCGTAGCTCACACACAGAAGTTGCCCGCCCACTGAGGTCCGGCAGCCGACCGACGTGTTCGGGCCGCCACCGTGATCGCCCCTTGTAACACCCCGTTGACCTGTGTCTATGGTGCGTGCCGCGCCTCGGCGGGGATCTTGACCGCCCCGCTGTCGGCGTTGACCGGACTGGCATGCCGGGGGGTGCCGCACAGCATCTGATGGCTCGCTTCGTTCCCAGCGGTCCGTTCCTTTCCCTTCGGTGTGCCCTTCATCCTCCGAAGGGATACTCCGTTGCGCCCCAGACCGTGGTTCCGTATGCCCGGTTTTCGAAGATCCGGAATTCTGGCCCCCGTGGTCACGTCCGTTGCCGCTCTTGCCGTTCTCGGCGGGCTCGCCGTCCGCCCCGAGTTGCTGGATCTCGGACGCGGCACCGAGCCGGCGAGTGATGCGTACGACTGGTACACCGACACGTCTGCCGAGCAGTTGCGGCAGGACCAGTGCTTGATGACCGATGTACTGCGGCTGGGCGGGCCGTCGATGGCCAAGACCGCGCAGGGTGGCCTCAATCAGACGCCGGACCGGCTTCGGGTACTGGCTGACCGGCAGTACTGGCAGAAGACTCCGCTGGCCACCGCGTACACGGCGGACCGGGACGCGGCGGGCAAGGAACTGGACACCCTTGGTGCCCGGCCGGCCGCGTGGCAGAAGCCGCTCTCGGGCCTGACATCGCCGGCCGGTTTCACCGAGGCCGACTTCCAGTGGCCTCCGGGATCGCCCGGGGACGGGAAGGACGACTTCTACGGTCAGACGGGTCTGAGCCCATGGGTCGCCGACCGGTTCTGGAAGGACGAGAGCGACTTCTACCAGGACTCCACCCCCAAGGCTGATGCGAAGACGCTGAAGGCCGTCGATGGTGTGGGCACCCCGCTCTACGGCAAGGACCCCGATCCGACCGGGCTGTCGCCGGACGAGTGGAACCGTGCGGTTGCCGAACACGATGCTTTCGAGTGGCTGCAAGGACAGCCGGGTGAGAGCGCGGGCGCGGACGACGCCCGCATCGTCCTCGCGTCCGGCGGTTTCCCGCACACGGCTCCGCAGCCGGGGAGCGCGGAGTACCGGATCGCGGTCGAGGACCTCAAATCCCGGTTCGCCGGATGCGCGTGGCGCGATCCGATCGATCCGGACAAGGTCCTCGGGGGCATCACTGCCGCTGCCACCGCGGAATGGCAGCAGGAGATCGCCTCCCAGCAGGTGCAGCGCAACCAGGTCCTGGACGCGAGCACCACTGCCACGAAGGCCCTCGCCACCGGGGCGAAGGCGCTGGGGGAACTGCTGGGCCAGTCCTGGATCGCCGACCACCTGGCCCGCTGGCAGGACTACTGGTCGGCGGGCGGTGCGGGGTGGGTCGGTGACGCCCCGGGGGTGATCGAGGTGCACGCGGCGAAGGGCAAGTGCCTCGATGTCCAGAGCGCCGCGAAGACCGACGGCACCCCGGTCCAGGTGTACAAGTGCAACGGCACCGCGGCGCAGGCGTGGCGGGTCTACGGCGACGATGTGGGCCTTCACCTGCAGAACGTGAACTCCAACAAGTGCCTGGACGTGAACGGGAACGCCGCGGTCAACGGTACGCAGATCCAGATCTGGGGGTGCCACGAAAACCCGGCGCAGACCTGGGAGTACAACCTCCACGCGACCACGAGTCTGAAGAACGTGGGCACAGGTAAGTGCCTGGATCTGCATACGTTCACCGACGGTCTCAACTCGCAGCTGTACACGTGCAACAACACCGCGGCCCAGCAGTTCGACATCAAGCCGTCCGGGCACACCGGGACGGTTCCGCCGAAGGCCCAGTTCGACCAGGCGAAGAAGGGCGTCACCGACGCCCAGGCGGCCGCGAAGAAGCAGCTCACCGCGCTCAAGGCGCAGGCCACCGCGGCGCAGACGGCCGCTACCGCCTCGGACACCGCCGAGAACGCCGCGTATGCCATCGCGGACAAGAACGGTGCGCCCCGGGGCCGTGGTCTGCTGGTCGGAGAGCAGAAGGCGCAGGTCACCCAGGGGGCGTCGGCCGCTCTGGCGGCGATGGTGAAGGCGGGCGAGACAGCCGAGGCCGCCACCCGTGCATCCGGTGGGGACAGCGAGACCATCGCGCAGCGTGCGCTGGCCCAGGCCGCGCAGGTGAAGACGGAGTTCCGCAAGGAAGCCGCGCACAGCGCCGAGTTGCAGGCGAAGGCCGCAGCCGATGCGGCGAAGGTGCACCGGGACAACGCGAAGAAGGACAAGGAGGAAGCTGAGGCCAAGCTCGCCGAGTCCCTGAAGGCCGAGAGCGACGCCAAAACGGCAGCCGCGCAGGCCCACGCCAAGCGGCTCGCCGCCGAAGCCGAGGAGAAGACGGCCAAGGCGGAGAAGGAAACCGCCGCGGCGAAGCAGGCCGAGGCCGCGGAGCACAAGAAGAACGCGGAGGGTGAGGCGGCCAAGGCGAAGGATGCCAAGGGCAAGGCAGAAGCCTCCGAAGCGACCGCGGTCGAGAAGAGGGACGCTGCGGTCAAGGCCCGCGATGCTGCGAAGGCGAAGCGGGACGACGCGTGGGACGCCGAGGAGAAGGCGAACGCGGCGCGCGCCAAGGCGGACGCGAAGGGCGCCTACGCCGATTCCCTCGACGCCGGTGACGCGGCGGATGCTGCCCGTACCGCTGCCAATGAGGCCGACAAGCACGCGGACGACGCCGAGGCGGCAGCAGGGAAGGCGCGTTCCGAGGCCGACGCCGCGACCCAGGCAGCCGCTGACGCGGACGCGGCAGCCACCCGCGCCGAGGCAGCCGCGAAGCGGGCCCGCTCGGACGCAGACGGGGCACAGGCGGCGAAGCTGAAGGCCGATGCCGCGGTGAAGACCGCGACCAGCGCCGCAGCCGACGCCATCGCGGCCTCACAGCACGCCGCATCGGAAGCCAGGACAGCCGTCAAGCTGGCCGACGAGGCCGAAGCACAGGCCAAGACCGCCAAGACCCAGGCGGACACGGCAAGCCAGGAAGCAGCCAAGGCACTCGCGGCATCAGCGAAGGCCGCAGGCTTCGCCCACGTCACCGCACAGGCAGCCGAGGACGCGGGGAACGCAGCCGCGCAGGTCGCCAAGCCCGCCAACGACGCCATCCAGCTCGGCTCCCCCTACGTCACCACGGACTCGGCCGCGAGCCTGGTCGTGCTGACCGGGCAGGCATCCAAGACGATCGCCGAGCAGCAGAAGGCCGTCGCCGACGCCCACGCCAAGAACGCACAGGAGGAAGCCGCCGCCGCCAAGGCCCTGGCCGACAAGGCAGGAGCTGACACCAAGGCCGCCTACCAGTCGGCCGCCAACGCCGCCGGCTACGCGGCCGACGCCCGCACCTACGCCAAGGACGCCCTCGGCTACGCAGCCGACGCAGCCACCGCAGCGTCCAAGGCCACCGCATCACTGGCCCGCACCATCACCTACGACAACCAGGCCACCACCGACGCAACCGCCGCCGACAAGGCAGCAGGCCGCGCCGAAGGCTACGCCAAGAACGCCCGCGACTCCGCCGACCAGGCAGCACTGGACGCCTCCGCAGCACGCACCGCCGCCACCCAGGCCGAACAGGACGCGAAGGACGCACGAGCAGCAGCCGACCGCGCCGACACCGCAGCGACCGAGGCCGAACAGGCCGCGAAGGACGCTGACAAGTACGCCAAGGACGCGCAGGAAGCAGCGGCACGCACCGAGGCGAAAGGCAACAACGACCAGATTACGAACGGGGCCACCACCGGCATCGGGAACCTGTTCTACGTCCCCAGTACGGAACTGATTGGCGAGCCGGAGGAGGTGAAGAAGGAAAATTGCAACCCAATCGGCCATATCGGGGACTGCAAGATCACCGCAAAAATCACATTTCGACCCGTGATCGATATCTACCTTTGCACGGCGCTGGACATGCCCGCCACACAATCCGGATGCCCAGAACAGGAGACGCTGTTTCTCGGTAGCCAGCCCCTCGAAAAGCAGAGCAAGACGGTCACTCATACCATCTCAATGCTCGAGTTCAATCAGGGCATCGACCCAGTGAAGATCCTCCTCGAGGACTTCATCAAGTGTGGCCAGAAAATCGCACCGGGTGGCGCGGACGGTAGCTGGGGTGCATGCGCCTGGGCGGCCTTCGATATCGGAACCGCCATTTTCGGCGGCAAGGCCATCAAGACCATCGTGGATGCCATCAAGGCCATTGACGCTTCGCTGCGTACCGGGATCGGAGTAAAGGACGCCTATCAGGCGCTCAAAGCCCTTGACGGCGTGAACCCCGCAACACTAGCCAACATTGATCGCACTTTGTCGGCGTACGAGGAGGACGTCCAAGCGGCCTGTCAGGCCGTCGAAGCGCCGAGTCTTACAAGAGCGACAGCGACGGTTGCTGGACCTCCTTGCAAGTTCTGGAAGCTGGCCGATTTCGAGGGACAGCGCGTGTACCAACGGGACGATCTGATACGCCCTGACTACGTATCACCCAAGGACAAGTACACTCGTACGAATCTCAAGCGGATGCAGCAGGGTTTGGCGCCAATGGGGCCGGACGACAATCCTCTGAACCTCCATCACATGCTCCAAACCCAGGACGGGCCCATGGCCGAGGTGACGCAGACGATGCATATCGGCGAGAATTACCACCAGCTCCACTGGAAGTCAGGCAGCAAGATTCCGAGCGGAATCGACCGCCCAGAGTTCGACAAGTGGAAGAAGCTGTACTGGAAAAACAGGGCGAAGGGATTCAGTCAATGACAAGAGCCGTCGAGGCAAGTGAACAGGTGATCGCGCTGGTGCGTGACAACGAGGACAGTGCGAACCATGCCGACGGCTGTGACGTCGGGATGCTGGATGCTGCGGAGCGTGAGATGGGCCTCGCATTCCCTCCGTCCTACCGGCGCCTCCTCGAAGAATTCGGCACCTGGGAAATCGCGGGAAAGGAGTTCCTTGGCGTATACAAGTCGCCTGCCGGAGGCGACGCCCTGTTGGGGACGGTCGACCAAACCCTAGAGGCTCGTCGTCAGGTCGGTCTGCCGGCCGACCTGATGGTCGTCATGGTCGATGACGTATGGGCATTCGTTGTCCTCGACACTTCCCAGAGAGACCAGGACGGCGAGTTCCCGGTGTTCGCCTGGAATCCCGGACTCCCAGATCGTGACAGCATGGAGAGGGTCGGAGGAGACTTTGGGTCCTTCGCCCTGGAGGAGTGTCAGCGAGCCATGAGTACATAGAGGCAGGTACATCGGGGGCGGGCGGGCAGAATTCCTTCCGCCCGCCCCCGTAGTTTCGATAACCGCGCCTGACGTCGGAGCACATGTGAACGTGCAGAGTCTCGTACGACTGAACGTACAGGGTTCTTGCTGTGCCGGGTATTGGTGACCGACACCCTGCTTGTCAACGCCCCTGGGATTCGATCAAATTCGACTCACCGGCGGGTCCAGATAGTCCCATGCGACTGACCCCCTGACCGATATGACGGATCTATCGGGGCCGAAGGGAGAACTTCCGCCCGTGAAGAGATCGATCATCAGTTACTGCTCTCGCTGGAGGTCGAATATGGATATCAATCGGGAAGATCCGTACTAGGACGTGACGGCTTCGGGCAATCTTGGATCAGCCATGAAAGAGGCAGCTGAGCTGCGCGAATGCGACATCGGCCTGCCACCTTGGGGTGCCGACCTCATCAGCGTTGAGACGGCAAGGGGGTTCGTCTTGGTTCATGCTGAGCCCAAGGAGCGTCTCTTCCGGGTGTGTGTCCTTGTCCCTGGGTTCACGAGGGATGCACCAGGGTTCAGTTGGGAGGTTGGCGCCGGACGGACGATCTTGGGCTCCTCGTGGTGGCGGTCGCCGCATGGCGTGGAGATATGCCGCTAGACGAGCTGAGGGCGAGATTCGAGTTCATGGAGCTCGGCGAATTTGCCAGGGCGCTCGAAGTCGGGGAGCTCACCCCATTGCAGTGGTCTGAGCTCCTGTCGTCCGACTTCCACCGGAGGCAATGGAACCTTCTGCATCGCCTCCATGCGGATGAGGTACTGCGCAACATGTTCCCGTCGCTCACGCACGGTTCCGTCCGCCTGCGGGTGGATGCCCTGGATGCAACGAGCCGTCAGGTCCTGGTCCACGAGCTGTCTGGGGAGCGCTATGAGGTCATCAACGCTGAGGTGCCTGGAGCCGACTGGGACGGAGTGTCGACAGGTGATCTCATTGCCTACCTGCGAGATTCCTTGGAACCGGAGGGCTGGCGGTTCCTGTGGCGGGCGGACGAGATCCAGGCCGCCAAGGCCGCGGTCCGGGGCGACTGGTGGGACGACTTCACCAGCGCCAAGCAGCCGCTGATGGTCGTACGGGGCAGTCACAGCCCGGTCGTCCCGCCCCGGCACGCAGAGGAGATGATCCGTCGCCGGCCCGGCACCATCGAAGGGAAGGCGTAGCCCCGTGACTTCTCCGAGCCGGGATACGGTCCTGCCATGTCCCGATCAGCCGAGATTGGCCCCTCCTCGTCCCCCGTCACCGCGGACGACCTCGACCTTGCCGTGCAGCTCGCTCTGGCGGTCCTTCGCACGGCGCCCCCAGCCGTGTGGAGCGAAAAGGCGGGTTCGCTGGAATGGGACTGCTGGGAGACCGTCGAGCACCTGAGCGACGACCTCTTCGCCTACGCCGCGCAACTGGGCCCCAGAACACCGCCCTTGGACGGCGAGGTGCCCTTCGTATGGGAGAGCCGGCGGCCCGGCGGGCCCGCGAACGCCATTCACGCGGACCGTGGAGCGGGGCCCACCGGCCTGTTGCAGGTGCTGGAGGCAAGTGGCGCACTGCTGGTCGCCATGGTCCGCACGACTGCCCCACAGGTCCGCGCCCACCACGCATTCGGCATCTCCGACCCCGAGGGCTTCGCCGCGATGGGCATCGTGGAGACCCTGGTGCATACGTATGACCTGGCCCAAGGGCTCGGGCTTGCTTGGAACCCACCCGCCGACCTGTGCTCACGCGCGCTCACCCGGCTGTTTCCGAACGCCCCGGAGTCCACGGATCCCTGGCCGACCCTGCTGTGGGCCACCGGACGCGCCGAACTGCACGGCCGCCCGCGTCCGACCTCATGGCGCTGGGACGGCACACCCCGGGCATAGCACCGGGCGGCACACTTCGGCGCCTGGCCAGACACCTCGGGCCCTCGCGCGCCGTGCGCTACTGGGACGAGCCCCACAAGACCGCGAAGTGGATGGGATGGAGCTGCGACCGCCTCCACCGGGAACGCGACACCCACGGCAGGCCGCCACCGTCCCCCGTACACATCACCGTTCGAGGGCGAGTTCGAATCCGGCCCGCTCCGTGCCGAAGGACATGACCTGGCACAACAAGTCGCCCACGAACTCGGCCCCGAGCGGACGGTGACCTACAGGGGCCTGGCGAACAGGGGGATCTCTCCTCTGACGTCAGTCACCTGGCAGGGAGACCAGGAACTGTAGACACCAATCTGAAGGCGACCGGTGGAGAGAAGTGCCTCCGGTGCCCACCACCGCGATCGCCCCGGTCGGGCGCCGGCGCCGCTCAGTCCGCCTCTGTGGGTGTCGGGGGCTCTTGCCCGGAAGCGGGGTCGACCCCGGTCGTGACCCATGGCCGGGCTACGCGGGCGATGTCGGCGTCGGAGGCGTCCGCGAACGCGTCGAGCTTCAGGAAGTGGCGCGCGACGGTGAGGCCGAGGATGCTGCTGACGATCAGCGCTGCCCGCAGCTCGGCGTCCTCGCCGCCCATGGCTCCGCTCAGGTTGGCGACCCGCTCGTCCAGGAACGCCCTCATGGAGGCTTCCGCCTCGGGTGCGGTCAGCATGGACCGCACGAGAGCCTTGGTCTCCGGCGGCAGGGCCCCGATCCGGACGTCCAGGACATCGTGCAGATGAGCCTCCACCTCCTCCGGAGCGGACTCCCCCATTTCGATGGCGACGGCGAAGAGCGCGGCCTTCGAGCCGTAGTGCTGCATGACGAGGGACGGGTCCACGTGCGCGCGCTGGGCGATACGGCGGATGGTCGTCGCCTCCAGGCCGCGCTCCCCGAACTCCGCACGCGCCGCCTCCAGGATGCGCTGTGCGGTCGCCGCTCGCCTTTCGGCCCTGCTTCTCGGCTCACTCACACCATTCACTCTACATCCGTTGAGCGGGAGAGGATCACATCGTGTAGCGTTGACTCAACAGGCGATGAGCGAATGTGCGGCGCCGAGAGCCCGCCGCCCGCCATCGACAACGGAGGAGGGTCCCATGACCACACCCACCGGCAAGACCGCTCTGATCATCGGCGCGTCACGGGGACTGGGGTACGCGCTGGCCGGCGAGTACCTGAAGCGCGGCTGGCAGGTGACCGCGACGGTGCGGGGAGCCAAGCGGACCGGTCTGCACGACCTGGCCGAGTCCTCGGGCGGCCGGCTCGTCGTGGAGAGCGTCGACATCACGGTTCCCGAGCAGGTCGCGGCGTTGCACGAGCGTCTGGCACGGACGGCGTTCGACCTGCTCTTCGTCAACGCCGGGACGACGAACGACCCCACGGAGACCGTCGCCGACGTGTCCACGGACACCTTCGTACGGCTGATGGTGACCAACGCGCTCAGCCCGATGCGGGTGGTGGAGACACTGCAGGATCTGGTCGTCCCGGACGGCACGATGGCAGTGATGTCATCGGGCCAGGGAAGTGTCGCCAACAACGACAAGGGCGGCTTCGAAATCTACCGGCCGAGCAAATCCGCACTGAACCAGCTGATGCGCAGCTTCGCCGCACGCCATGCCGACGACCCGCGCACGCTGCTGCTCATGGCGCCCGGCTGGGTGCGGACCGACCTGGGCGGCCCCGACGCGCGTCTGACGGTCGACCAGAGCATCCCCGGCGTGGTCGACACCGTCGAGGCCCAGGCAGGCAGGGGCGGGCTGCAGTTCCTCGACTACCAGGGGCAGACCGTCCGCTGGTGACGCGTACGGACGGCGGACGGCCGGAATCCACGACCGCAGAATTCGACTCCCGGGAACAGCAACATGAAGATCATCGCGATTGAAGAGCACTGGAACAGCGTCGCCATCCGCGAGGCGCTCGACCGCCTGCCCGCCGGAGCGCGGGACGAAAGCGTCGCCTTCAACACCATGGGCGACAACCAGGCCCGGCTGGAGGACATCGGCCAGGGACGTATCGAGACGATGGACGCCGCCGGGATCGACATCTCGATCCTCTCCGTCGTCACGCCCGCCACCCAGGCACTGCCCGCCCCTGAGGCCATCGCACTGGCCCGGGAAGCGAACGACGAGGCCACGGAAGCCGTCCGCGCGCACCCGGACCGCCTCCGCGCGTTCGCGACCCTGCCGACCAGCGATCCGCAGGCCGCAGCGGCGGAACTCGAACGGTGCGCCACCGAGTTGGGGCATGTCGGCGCGATGGTCCACGGCCGAACCGGCGCCCGCCCGCTGGACGATCCCGCCTACGACGACCTGTTCGCCACCGCCGCCCGCCTGCGCCGGCCCGTCTTCATCCACCCGCAGATCCCCTCGGACGAACTGCGCGACGCCGCGTACCGGGGCCTGGACCCGCTGACCGACCTCGCGCTGGCGAGTTTCGGCTGGGGCTGGCACCTGGACGCCGGGCTGTCCGCCCTGCGGCTGATCCTGCGTGGCACCTTCGACCGGCACCCCGGTCTTCAGCTCGTCCTCGGCCACTGGGGCGAAATGCTGCTGTTCTGGATGGACCGCGTCGACAGCCTCTCCGGTGTCGCCAAGCACCTCGAACGCCGGGTCTCGGACTACATCAAGACCAATATCCACATCACCAGCAGCGGCATGCTCCAAGAGCGGCTGCTGCGGCACACTCTCGACTTCACCAGCGCCGACAAGGTGCTGTTCTCCACCGACTACCCCTTCCACCGGCCCGACGCGGCGGCGATCGAGCAGTTCTTCGCCACCATCCACGACCCCTCGGACCGCGCCAGGATCGCTTCCGAGAACGCGGAAACGCTCTTCCGGCTGGGCTGAATCACCTGCCCCTCCCTGGATGCCACCTGGATGCCACCTGGATGCCACTGGCCGGGCCGCGCCGACGGCTATGTCCTGCTACATCGTGCTGCGTCGTGCTGCGTCGTAATGACCGATCCGGAGGGAAGCGCGTTCTCGCTACGTCCCGGTCAGGGCCCGGCCAGCCCGTGGTCGCGCCGACTTGGCCGCGGACGGCGACGTCGAGGCCGGGAGCGGGGGCGGTCGGGCCGAAGTGCGGGCCGTCAGCCGGTTCCGCGGTTGATGTGGTAAATCATCCCTGACTCCCACCTTCTAACGTTGTTATGTTTCCTAGGGTGTGTCTTCAAAGGTCAGATCCATAACAGGATTGAGGCGATGGTGACGGTGGCCTGGAACGACTCGTGGGTCTTGTCGTAGCGGGTGGCCAGGCCGCGCCATTGTTTGAGCCGGTTGAAGCAGCGCTCGACGACGTTGCGGAGTCGGTAGACCTCCCTGTTGAAACGCGGTGGTCGGCCGCCACGTGAGCCTCGGCGTAGGCGGCCGCTGGCCTGGTCGATGCGTTCGGGAATCGTGTGGCGGATGCCGCGCTTTCGCAGGTAGGCGCGGATCTTACGGGAGCTGTAGCCCTTGTCCGCGATGACGTGGTCGGGCCGGGTGCGTGGCCGGCCTGGACCGATGCGGGGAACGCAGATGGCGTCCAGGACCTCCTCGAAGCGAGTGCAGTCGTTGACGTTCCCGCCGGTCAGAACGAAGGCGAGTGGGCGGCCGTGTCCGTCGCAGACCAAGTGGAGCTTGGTGCTCAGTCCGCCTCGGGATCTACCGAGGGCGTGATCACCCGCTTCGTCCCCCTCGGTGACCCCTTTTGCCGCCGGCGGCGTGCTGATGGGCCCGCACGATCGTGGAATCGACCGACACCAGCCAGTCGATGTCCCCGGCCGCATCTTTCTCCGCCTGCAGAGCCCGCAGCATGCGAGAGAACGTGCCATCCAGTGCCCACCTGCGGAAACGCGTGTAGAGCGTCTGCCAGGAGCCGTAGCGTTCCGGCACATCCCGCCAGGCCGACCCCGTGCGCAACTTCCACACAATCCCGTTCAGCACCACGCGGTCATCCGACCGCGGCCGCCCCGCCGTCCCCGAACTCGGCAACAACCGCGACAGGACAGCCCACTCAGCATCCGACAGCTCATGACGACGCACCACAACCGACATGATCCCTCAACACCTAAAACAGCTTTGAAGACACGGCCTAGGAGCGTTAACTCCAGTTGGGCGGGAACAGCCCTGCCAAGAAGGAGCGGCTACTGTCCGGGAAGCCACCGAAGCAGCGAAGTGACGGAACATGCCGAACAGCACACGACGCGCCCGCGAACGGGCCAGCACCCACGACCGGATCATCGAGGCCGCACTGCGCGTCCTGGAGGGCGAGGGCGTCGCCGCGCTGACCATCCGGCGCATCGCGGCTGAAGTGGAGTACACCGCTCCGGTCGTCTACCAGCACTTCGCCAACAAGGACGCACTCGTACTGCGGCTGGTCGTGCACGGCTACGACCGGCTGCTGGCCCGCTTCAGGCAGGTGGTCGAGGAGCCCGACATCGACCGGCGCATGCTGCGGGCCGCGTCCGAGTACGTACGGTTCGCAGGCGATCACCCTCACCTCTACGAGGCGATGAACGGCACCGCGGTGGACGCGGATGAGCGCCGACGCGCCGCGGAACCGGCCATCGACGTCCTGAAGGAGCTGCTCACGGCCTGGTCGGACGCGCACGGCGTGGACCTGGCCGACCGCGACGAAGCCTGCGAGATCGTGTGGGGCACGCTGTACGGCATGGCCTCGCTCGGCTTTCTCGGCACGGTCGGGACCGAACACGCACAACGACTCGCCGAGCAGGCCCTCAGCGCGATTCTCCGCGGCTGGCAGACCCCCGGCGAACCCATGCGGTCACAGCACTAGCGGGTGGCGAGCCGCTCCAGCAGGGCGGCACTCCGGGCCAGCAACGCCCGCTCCTCATGGGTGAGTTCGGCCTCGATGGCCTGCGCGAGCCAGCCGGCCCTGCGGCCGCGCTCCGCCTCCAGCGCGACCCGGCCCGCATCCGACAGCTCGACCAGCGACTTGCGGCCGTCCGTGGGGTGCGCCCGGCGCGTGATCAGGTTCTGCTCCATGAGCAGCCCCACCGCCCTCGCCATCGACTGGGGGCGTACGCGCTGATCGGCGGCGAGGTCGCTGGTGGTCATGGCGCCGTTGCGGTCGAGCGTCCCGAGTACGGCGACCTGGCCCAGCGGGATGCGGTCCTCGTGCTTGACGCGGCGCGTGAGCTTGCCCATCGCGGTGCGCAGTTCTGCGGCGATGGCGGCGGCTTCCGAGGTGGGCATAGGGCACTTTACCCCGTTGGTCAGCATTGCTGCGCAGCCGACCTGCACACCTGACCTGCACACCTGCCCCTGCACGCCGTCTTGCACAGCCGCCCTGCGCAGCCACCCTGCACAGCAATGCTGTACAGCCAAACTGAGCAGCATTGCTGTATGGTTTGTGCTTGTCGGGCTCAGCGCCAGCGTTGTCGCAGCCGGGGCCACGACATACGACAACGGGAGGAATTCCCATGTCCGCAGAAGCAGTCGGAACCATCAACACCGTCATCGAGACCGTCACCGCCCGCCGGATCATCGACAGCCGGGGCAACCCCACGGTCGAGGTCGACGTCGTCCTGGCGGACGGTTCCCTGGGGCGCGCGGCCGTCCCCTCCGGCGCGTCCACCGGCGCCCGGGAGGCCGTGGAACTGCGCGACGGAGACTCCGCACGCTGGCACGGCAAGGGCGTCGACCGCGCGGTGACCCACGTCAACGAGGAGATCGCGGCGGCCGTACGCGGCCGGGACGCGGCGGACCAAGCGGGTCTGGACGCCACGCTGATCGCCCTCGACGGCACCGCCACAAAGTCCCGGCTCGGCGCCAACGCGATCCTCGGCGTCTCCCTCGCCGCCGCCAAGGCCGCAGCGGCGGCCCACCGTCAGCCCCTCTACCGCTACCTCGGCGGCGCCGGTGCCCATCTCCTGCCGCTGCCGATGATGAACATCGTCAACGGCGGTGCCCACGCCGACAATCCGCTGGATTTCCAGGAGTTCATGATCGCGCCCGTGGGCGCGGACACCTTCGCCGAAGCCGTCCGCATGGGCAGCGAGGTCTTCCACACGCTGCGCCGCGACCTGCTGACCGCCGGGCACTCCACGGGCGTCGGCGACGAGGGCGGGTTCGCGCCGGCGCTCCGTACGGCGGAAGAGGCGCTCGACTTCGTGATGACCGCCATCGAGCGCACCGGGTACCGCCCCGGCGCGGACATCGGCCTGATCATGGACCCGGCGTCGTCGGAGTTCTTCCGCGACGGGGTGTACGACTACACCGGCGAGGGGGTACGCCGCACCCCGTCCGAGCACGCCGACTACCTGGCCAAGCTCATCGACGCCTACCCGGTCGTCTCCATCGAGGACCCGATGGCGGAGAACGACCTGGACGGCTGGCGCGAGCTGACCGCCCGTGTCGGCGACCGCTGCCAGCTCACCGGCGACGACGTGTTCTGCACCAACGAGACACTGCTGCGCGAGGGCATCCGTACCGGTGTCGGCAACTCGGTCCTGGTCAAGGTCAATCAGATCGGGACCCTGACCGAGGCCCTGGCCGCGGTCGCCACGGCCCACCAGGCGGGCTGGACGGCCGTCATGTCCCACCGCTCGGGCGAGACGGAGGACACCACCATCGCGGATCTGGCGGTGGCGACCGGGTGCGGCCAGATCAAGACCGGCTCGCTCTCCAGGTCCGACCGCACGGCGAAGTACAACCAACTGATCCGGATCGAGGAGGAACTGGGCGACGCGGCACGCTTCGCGGGTCGCTCCGCACTGCGCCGGGCGTGAGCACACGAACGGCAGACAGAGGTAGCGGTCAAGGCAGAGGCCCTGCCCGACTGCCTTGTCACTGACCGCCGCTGACCGCCGCTGACGGGATGCGACAACTCAGCCCTCCTGCTCCCGTCAGTGGTCAGCCGGTCGGCCCGTCAGCCCGTCAGGGACTTCCACTGGCCTTGCTGCGCGGGGTCGATGCGGCTGAGCCACACCAACGCCCCACCGATCAAGCCGGGTTCGTCACGGGTCGCCAGGGCAGGGGCTTCGAGCATGTCGGCGGCCTCTTCCAGGTACGTGACCAGGGTGTCGAGTACGTCGCCGCCATACTCGCCGTAGCGGGACCACGGGCCGAGGCAGCCGGTCTCGGTGTCCAGGTACAGGCCCGACGTGCTGTCAGCTGCGCCCAGGGCAACCACCGGAATCCAGGTGGGTTCCCACACAGTGATCCTTTCGTCTTCGTGACGGCCGGCGTCGAGGGTGGCGTGGTGGGTCTGGGCGTCCGTCTTCATCCGGTGGACGGCGGCCACCTCGTCCAGGGGCATCAGAGTGTGGTTGCCGGGAAGGCACCCCGAGCCGTTCACCCCGTCGTCACCCGCGGTCAGCATCCACAGCACGCGCAGCTCCACGGGTATCCGAACGCCGAGGTCGTCTTCCAGAGCGGCGAGGGCGCCGGGGTCGGCCCCCGCGCGGAGCGCGGCGTACGAGTCGGGTGCGTTCTTCTGGAGCCAACCGGTGATGCGATGCCAGGCGTCGGCGACCTGCCGTACGGTGATCGCGACCGAGGCGGGATCCGAGGACTGCCCCTGTTTCTCCTCCTGTTGCTGGTGTTCCCGGTCCCGCTGGCCACGCTGGTCCTGCGTGTCCGTGGCGGCCTCGGCGGAAGGGTCCAGGGCGACGTACCGGATCTCGGTCCGCTCAGGCTCACGGATGTAGCCGATGGCCAGGGCGGGACAGCCCTCGAAAAGGTCTCCGGCCACCGTCACCGTGAGGATGCCGGGCAGCCCCGAAGGCAGACCCATGTCCGGGTCGTCGGCGAGCCGGGCGCTGATGACTTTCAATGCGTAGGGAACACCTGCCCCCAACTGTGCTGCGGTGTCGCGCACATGCGGAGATATCTCAACATCCACGCCCTGGCACTCCTAGCGGGTCGGAGGGACGGCAATGCCGCTCACAGAGTAGGCGGCCTGCTTCCCGTACCGAAGAGGAATAAAGATGGAAAGGATCATCGTCCGGCTGCTAGCTTTCCGTTCGACGACCGCGGCGCTGTTTGAGGAGGTGAGACCCATGAACGCTGGTTCCCTGTGGGTGCTCTCCTTCTTGTCACGGTCAGGCGATTGACGCAGGTGTCGCCGGGAGCTCCTCGACCACTAGGCACTCCCGAAAGGCAACGCCCATGCATTCTTTGCAGTTCACCGCCGAGTCCTCGTCGAACGGCGTGCTCGAGCGCGACTTCACCATCGGGGACGTCCCCGGAGTTCTCTGGTCACCGGCCTCCCAACCCGCCGCCGGTCGGGCGCCCCTCGTCCTGATGGGCCACGGCGGCGGCAACCACAAGAAGCACCCGGCGATGTCCGGCCGCGCCCAGCGCCTCGTAACCGGTTGCGGCTTCCACGTCGCTGTCATCGACGCGCCGGGGCACGGCGACCGGCCGCGTACGGCGCACGACGAGGCGGAAATCGCCGAGCTGTTCCGGGCGAGGGCGGCGGGCGAGCCGGAAGGCCCGATCGTCGTGCGCTACAACGACCATCTGGCACAGCTCGCCGTACCCGAGTACCGGGCGACCCTGGACGCCCTCCAGGAACTCCCGGAGATCGGCACCGACGGTCCTGTCGGCTACTGGGGCATCAACATGGGTACGGCGATCGGCGTGCCGTTCGTAGCGGTGGAACCCAGAGTCACGGCCGCGGTCTTCGGCCAGCACTGGCCCGACGTACTGGCCGAGCAGGCGCAGCGGATCACCGTCCCGATCGAGTTCGACATGCAGTGGGACGACGAGCACATCTCGCGCGAGGAAGGTCTCGCGCTGTTCGACGCCTTCGCATCGAAGGAGAAGTCGCTGCATGTGAACTCGGGCAGGCACAAGGAGCTGCCCCGTTTCGAGGCCGACAGCGCGGTCCGGTTCTTCGCCCGGCACCTCGCTTCTCCGGGAACCGTCGCCGCTCCGGCCTGACGTACGCGGTTGCGGCGCCCCGCTTGTCGGCCGGGCGCCGCGGGCCCGCCCCTGGGAGTGACCTGGAGGCCACCCTTCGTAGGGAGCTCAGCGCGGTCAGCCCTCCGACGCGTACGCCACGAAATCCGCCCACGCGCCGGGGGTGAAGCCCAGGCCCGGCCCCGGGACGTTCTTCGAGTCGCGGACGTGGACCGTGGCGGGCGCGGAGGCCACCTCGATGCAGTCGTTGCCACTACTGCTGTCGCTGTAACTGCTCTTGAACCACTCCAGCTCGGCAGCATCCCCGGCAGCGGGCTTGCGGATCATGTCTCTCCCAGCACTTGCTCGATGAAGGCCAGCGACTCCCTTGGTGTAAGAGCCTGGGCCCGGATCATGCCATAACGAAGTTCAAGGATCCGCAGGCTTTTTGGATCGGATACCGGGCGACCGTTAAACGCGCCAGGCGATCGTCCCACGGCCGTGCCGTCTCCGAACTTGAGCACCTCGATCCCGCCGCCCAGCCCTGGGTGGGTCTCGACTTTGAGAGGCATGACCTGGAGTGAAACGTTTCGCAGTCGGCCCACCTCCAGAAGTCGTTCGAGCTGACGGCGCCACTCCATTCTGCCCCCGATGGGGCGCCGCAGGGCAGCCTCTTCCTGGACGAAGCTGAGCGCGGGCGCCGGTGACCGGTCGAAGATCGAGCGCCGGGCCATCCGGCCTGCCACGCCTCGCTCCACTTCATCACGGGAGTACGAAGGCTGTCGCGTCTCCAGCAACACCCGCGCATGGCCCTCTGTCTGCAACAGGCCATGGATGCCGTGTTCGGCGTACACCCCGACCTCGACCGCCCGCGCCTCCAGCTTCGCGAGATCCCGGATCTTCTTCGGATACCGGACCTCCACCACGTCCTTCTTCATCGCGGCGATCTTCCCGCCCGCGCCCAGCACCTCGTCCGCCCGGTCCAGGAATTCCGGGCGCGGGATGCGCCGCCCGCCCTCCACCTTGAAGACCAGGTCCTCCCCGTACCCGATCGCTCCGCCGAACTCGCTCGCCCGCAGCCCCGCCGACTCCCGCCACGCCTTGAGCTGGCGGCCCACCGCGGCGACCACCGCCGCGCCGGACTCGTCGTCAGGGTCGACGTCCCAGCCGGGTTCGTCCGCTCCGCCGGTCCCTCGCTCCGTGCCGGCCTCATCCACGCTCATCCGTGCCCCGCTTCCGACGTCAGTGCCGTTCTGGCTCAACCCTGTTCGTCCCCAGCACGTCACCCCGGACAGCCGGGACAGCACGGGACAAGCCCGGGACAGTCACCGTACGTAGGCGTCGTGTCACTGTTCACGGTAGGCGGCTGCGGCCACGCTGAGTGATGTGACTCAAGAAATCACCCGAACCGAACGTTCCGCTCCCACCCGGCAGTTCACCGTGCTGCTCTCCCCCACCCGCCGGGGCGCGAGGCTCGCCCGGCTGCTGGCCGTGGCGCATCTGGGCGACTGGGGGCTACGGGCGGAGACGGCAGCGCACATCGTCGCCGAGCTGGCCGCCAACGCCGTCGTCCACGGCCGAGTCCCGGGCAGGGACTTCCAGTTGAGCCTTGCCGTGTACGGCGACACGCTGCTGCGGATCGAGCTGACCGACACCCGGGGCGACCGGCTGCCGCCCACCGGGCCCGGCAGCGCCGCCCCGCCCGCCGACGACTCCGAGTCCGGGCGCGGTCTGCTGATCGTCGAAGCGCTCGCCGACCGCTGGGGTGTGGCCCCGGGGCCCGTCCCCCGCAAGGTGGTGTGGGCGGAGATCGACCTCGTACGGTGACCGCCGCCACCGGGTCGCGGGGACCCACGACCCGGTCAGCGCCCGCTCTCCTCCCCCATGTACAGACCCGCGAACGCTCGCGCCGGGATGCCCGATGCCAGGATCCGGCGCAGGCGGGCCCGTGCCGTGGCTGCCCGGAAGCGGTCGCCGGACGATGCCCCGTGCAGGACGTCCGAGAGCCACTGGGAGAACTCCTGGTACTGCCAGACGCGTTCCAGCGCCGCCTCCGAGTACCCCGCGAGACCCGTGCCGCCGTCCCCGCCGTCCCCGTCGGCCCCGTTCCGGCCCGGCGCGGCCGCGATCAGGGCGTCCGCGAGCAGCAGCGCGTCGTGGATCGCGAGGTTCATCCCCTTCGCCGCGATCGGTGCGACCAGGTGCGCCGAGTCGCCCGCGAGGTGGAGGCGACCGTAGGACATCGGCTCCACCACGTAGTTGTGCATGTCAAGGACCACCTTCTCGACGAGCGGCCCCTCCGTGAGCGGCCGGGCCCCGTCCGCGGCGAGCCGGGTGCGCAGTTCGTGCCAGACGCGCTCGTGCGGCCAGTTCTCCGGGGCGTCACCGGGCGGGACCTGGAGGTAGTACCGGGTGACCTCGGGGCTCCTGGCCATATGTGCGCCGAAGCCGCGCTCGTGGATGCCGAACACCACGCCGTCCGCCGAAGGCGGCGCCTGGGCGAGCAGCGCCAGCCAGGCGACCCCGTCGTCGCGGCGGCTGACCGTGACACGGCCGTCGGGTATCGCCTGTCGCGTCACGCCCCGCGCGCCGTCGCAGCCCGCGACGTAGTCGCACACGACGCGGTGCCGGGCGCCGGTCAGCGGATCGGTGTACGAGACCACCGGCCGGTCGCCGCCGGTGCCATGGGTGCCGTCGGTATCCCCGGTGCCATGGGTGCCGTCGGTGTCCCCGGTGCCATGGGTGCCGTCGGTGCCCTCTATACCCTCTATGCCTTCTGTACCCCCTATGCCGTCCAGCTGTACGTCCCGGACGCCGAAGCGGGCGTCACCCGCGCCCTTGTCCACGTACGCGGCGAGCAGATCGGTGACCAGCCGCGGCTGCGGATAGACGAAGTGGCTCCGCCCGGACAGCTCGGCCGTCGGTACGGTGTGCCGCTCGCCCTCGAACCGGAACTCGAACTCGCCCTGCGTCTCGGCCTGTACGAGGATCCGCTCCGCCAGTCCGTGCCCGGCGAGCGCCCGTACCGCCCACTCCTCCATGAACCCGGCGCGTGGCCGCCGCTCGATGAACTCCCGGCTCTCCGCTTCCAGCAGTACGCAGTCGACGCCGCTGTCGTGCAGCCGGTTCGCCACGACGAGCCCTGCGGGGCCCGCTCCTATGACGACGACGGAGGTGTGCGTGAGGACGGGAAGAGCCGATGGCACGTGGGGGTTCCCTTCGGGTTCGGGCACAGGCCGGAACTGCTGGAGCTGCCGTAACTGCCGACACGATCAGTCGCAGTATGGCGGTGGCCCCTCCGCGGTCGGCCGCGGGGGACTCCCCGGAACGTGCCCCACCGTGAACACCGGGATTACGCTGCGGTCATGACCCCCGCAGCGATCCCCGCGTACCGACGTCTCAGCGTCGAGGAGCGCCGTGTCCAGCTTCTCGACGCGGCCCTGTCGCTCTTCGCGCACCGGGCGCCCGACGAGGTGTCGCTGGACGATGTCGCCGAGGCGGCCGGTGTCTCCCGGCCGCTCGTCTACCGCTACTTCCCCGGCGGCAAGCAGCAGTTGTACGAGAAGGCGCTGCGCTCGGCCGCCGACGAACTCGAACTCTGCTTCGCCGAGCCGCAGAGCGGCCCGCTCACCGTACGGCTGACGCAGGTCCTGGACCGGTATCTGGCCTTCGTGGACGAGCACGACGCAGGGTTCTCCGCGCTGCTCCAGGGCGGCAGCGTCGCCGAGACGTCCCGGACCGGCGCCATCGTGGACGAGGTGCGGCGGGCCGCGGCCGAGCAGATCCTCGTCCACCTCGGGGTCGGTGCGCCGGGGCCGCGGCTGCGCATGATGGTGCGGACCTGGATCGCCGCTGTCGAGGCCGCCTCGCTCATCTGGCTGGACGAGGAGAAGCAGCCGCCCGTCGGCGAACTGCGCGACTGGCTCATCGACCACCTCATCGCGCTGCTCGCCGCCACGGCCGCCACGGACCGTCAGACCGCCGCTGTGGTCACGGCCGCGCTCGCCGGTGAGCAGCCGGACGGCGCGGTCGGGGTCCTGGCCCACCGGCTGCTGCCCGTGGTGGACGAGGCGACCCGGCTGCTGGGCCGCGTCTGACCCGGGCGGCCGCGTCGGAGCCAGCGGGTGTCAGGGGGCGGCCTGGCCGCTGCGTCAGACTGGCCGGGTGAAGAGCGAAGAGACCCTGTTCGAGGGCGGTCCGCTGGACGGGCGGATCCTGCCCGTCCTGCTCGGCCCGACCGGCCAGCCGCCCAAGGTGTACGAGGTTCCGGTCCCGGACGCAGCGGGCGGGCCGCCGACCGTACTGGTCTACGTCCGCACCCCGGCCGGCCACACCAAACGGCTGGGCATCCAGCGCGGCTGGACGTACGTGTACGCACCGGACGGCCGGCCCCGCACGCTGAAGTGGCCCTGGTCGAAACCGGATGTGAAGCCAGCTCCAGAGGCTGATTCCGAACCTGATCAAGCGCCTGATGAAGCGCCTGATGACGAGCCTGGTTCCGGTCGGGATGGCCGGGCCTGGCCGGACCGCGGGGCCGAGTAGCGCGCCGCCCACTCCCCCGTACCGACCAGGGCCCCCGCCCCACCCCCTCCCCCACCCACACCGAAATTGACTCCGCATCAGATCCGCCCTGTAAGGGTGACCGGATTGCGCCGATCCGCCCACCCCGGATGTGACACCGGCGGCTTCGCCGCATGCTCGGCCCGGGGCGGACGGCCCGCCCCGGAAGCAGAGGTGATGTGGTGTCAGGCAGACTGCTGCGGTTCATCTGTACGACGGCGCTGGCCACGGTGGTCGTCGGCGCGACCCCCGCACTCGCCGATCCGGTCGGCCTCCGGAGCCCCGTTCCGGAGCCGGGCCCGGCCGCGTCGCCGCCCCCCGCAGGACCGGCCGCCCCCGCCGGCCCCGACGCGGCCGGCACCCCGGCCGCCCCCACGGCGGACCCGGCCACCGGCCGGCCCGGCCCGGCGCATCCGGACCCGGCCGCCCCGGCCCGTGGTGAGGCCGCGCCCGCCGCCCCCCAGACGCAGGCCGAGGCCACCCTCAACCGGCTCCGGACCCTCTACCAGCAGTCCGAACAGGCCGGGCAGACCTACCGCGCCACCACGGAGGCGCTCAAGCGCCAGCAGGCCAAGGCGAAGAGCGTCGGCGCCGGTCTGGTGAAAGCGCGGATGGAGCTGGCCAAGAGCCGCAACGCCGCCGGCCGGCTGGCTCGCGAGCAGTACCAGCAGCAGTCCGGCCTCTCCCCCTACCTGAGCCTGATGCTCGGCGGCGACCCCCAGCAGGCGCTCGACGCGGGCCACCAGATCCAGCGGGCCTCGGCCGATCTGATGGCCAGGGCCGCACAGCTCAAGAAGGCCGAGAAGCACGCCGGGAGCCTCGACACCGCGTCGCGTGCCGCACTGCAGAAGAAGCAGGCGCTCGCCGCCCGGCAGAAGAAGCAGTACCGGACGGCCCAGGACCGGCTGCACCAGGCGGAGGCGCTGCTCGCCGGGCTCTCCCCCGACCAGGCATCCGACGTGAAGGCCCAGGACGACGCCGACACCAGCGCGGCCCAGCACGCGCTCGACGCCTCCGGGGCGCTGAGCGGACCGCCCGCATCGGCGTCGACCCGGGGAGCCAGGGCCGTGGCGTTCGGGCTCGCCCAGGTCGGCAAGCCGTACCTCTGGGGCGCGGAGGGCCCGCGTTCCTTCGACTGCTCCGGGCTTACCTGGCGGGCCTGGGCGCACGCCGGGCGCACGATCCCCCGCACCAGCCAGGAGCAGTGGCGCCGGCTGCACCGGGTCTCGCTGCGGTCGCTGCGCCCCGGTGACCTGATCGTCTACTTCCCGAAGGCCACCCATGTCGCGCTGTACATCGGCGACGGCAAGGTCGTACAGGCTCCCCGCCCCGGCGCCACCGTGAAGGTCTCGCCCGTCGCGTCGAACCCGATCCTCGGCGCGGTCCGCCCGGACGCCTGAACGAGCCGGAGCGGGCCCGGCCGGGCAGGACCATGGCGGTGTGCCGGGCCCAGGTGGCGGTGAAAGGGGCGGCGGCGGTCAGGCCCCGGCAACCGACGCCAGATACGCGTTCGTCTTCTCCGGGTCGTAGAAGAAGTTCTCGAAGTCGGCCGGGTTGTTGAACCCGTTGGCGAAGCGGTCGGCCACCGGCTGGAGCTGGCCTCCGGCCCCGATCAGGTTCAGTACGTGCTCCGGGGGGACGCCCAGCATCGCGTTGGTCCACTTGGTGACGTGCTGCGCCGTCTCCCAGTAGCGGTCGAACGTCTGCCGCATCCACGCCTCGTCGAAGGGCTGGTCGCCCCGCTCGACGATGGAGCCGAGATAGGCGGCCGCGCACTTCGACGCCGAGTTGGAGCCCTGCCCGGTGATCGGGTCGTTGGCCACGACCACGTCGGCGACGCCGAGCACCAGACCGCCGCCGGGCAGCCGGCCGACGGGGTTGCGGACCGTGGGGGTGTACCGGCCTGCGAGTGTGCCGCCCGCGTCGGTCAGCTCGACCTCGGTCGCCCGCGCGTACTCCCAGGGCGTGAACTTCTCCATCAGTTCGAGCGTGAGGGCCAGGTGCTCGGAGGGGTCCTTGATGCCCTGGAAGGCGTCCAGCGGGCCGCCGGGTATGCCCTCCCAGAAGAGGATGTCCGCGCGGCCGCTGTTGGTGAAGGTGGGCATCACGAAGAGTTCGCCCACGCCGGGGACCAGATTGCAGCGCACCGCGTCGAAGTCGGGGTGCTCGGGGCGTACGCCCATGCCGTGTACGTAAGCCACCGCCAGCGCACGCTGCGGCACCGTGAACGGCGAACGCGCCGCGTCCCGGCCGAACATCGAGACCAGCTCGCCCTTGCCGGCCGAGACCATCACCAGGTCGTACGTCCGGGCGAAGAAGTCCAGGTCGGAGACTGCCGCACCGTGGATGACCAGCTGGCCGCCGCGCTGCGCGAAGGTCTCCATCCAGCCGGCCATCTTCACGCGCTGGTCGACGGACTGGGCGTAGCCGTCCAGTGTGCCGACCCAGTCGATGGCGCGGGAGGAGTCGGGGGCGGCCACCGAGACTCCGAGGGCCTCGATCCTCGGCGCCTGGGACTCCCAGAAGTTGAGCTGGAGGTCCCGCTCGTGCTGGAGCGCCGTGTGGAACATGCACTGCGTGGACATGACCCTGCCGGAACGGATCTCATCGGCCGTGCGGTTGGACATGAGCGTGACCTCGTAGCCCTGGGTCTGGAGGCCGAGAGCCAGCTGGAGCCCGGACTGGCCGGCTCCGACGATGAGTATCTTCCGCATGGCGGGTTGTTCTCCTATTCGGGGGTGGTGTCGAGTGCGTGGCCCACCAGGGCCAGCAGGGACTCGACCACCGTCATTCTGTTACGCGCGTCCATGATCAGTACAGGCACGTGCGGAGGAATCGTCAGGGCCTCCCGCACGTCCTGCGGCTCGAAGGCCGGTGTGCCCTCGAAGTGGTTGACCGAGACGATGTACGGCAGCCCGCAGCTCTCGAAGTAGTCGAGCGCGGGGAAGCAGTCGGCGAGCCTGCGGGTGTCGGCGAGCACTATCGCGCCGATCGCGCCACGCACCAGGTCGTCCCACATGAACCAGAAGCGCTGCTGCCCGGGCGTCCCGAACACGTAGAGCACGAGGTCGTCGTCGAGCGTCAGCCGGCCGAAGTCCATCGCGACCGTGGTGGTCAGCTTGTCCGGTGTGGCGCTGAGGTCGTCGGTCTCCTCGCTCGCCTGGGTCATCAGGGCTTCGGTCTGGAGCGGGGTGATCTCCGATACGGAGCTGACGAAGGTCGTCTTGCCCACTCCGAAGCCGCCCGCCACCACGATCTTGGTGGATATGGGGGCGCGGGTGCGGTCGTTCTGCCAGGCTTGGACGGCCTCGTCGGCCTCGGCGGGGATCAGCGTCTCAGAGACGGCGGAGTCCACTCAGTACCCTTTCGAGCAACGCGCGGTCGGGCTGGCCTTCGCCGTGCCCCGTACCGTACACACGGATCTTTCCCTGGTCTGCGAGGTCGCTGAGCAGGACGCGGACGACCCCCAGCGGCATCTTGAGCAGCGCCGAGATCTCCGCGACGGTACGCATCCGGCGGCAGATCTCGACGATGGCGCGCATCTCCGGCATGAGGCGCGCGGGGCCGTTGGCCAGCTCCGGGCGCTCGGGCGACGCTTCGATCGCGGCGACGAAGGTCTCCACGAAGAGGATGTGGCCGAATTTGGTGCGGCCGCCGGTGAGCGAGTACGGGCGCACTCGCGCGGGGCGGCGATCCGGGTTACGGACCGGAAGGGCCGGGGTCACTGGGCGCTCTCCATCGATTTGCGCAGCTCGCTGCGGAGTTCGGGGGTGAGGACATGACCGGCGCGGCCGACGAAGAGCGCCATGTGGTAGGCGACGACGCTCATGTCGCAGTCCGGTGTGGCGTGCACGCCCAGCAGCGAGCCGTCACTGATCGACATCACGAAGACGCTGCCCTCCTCCATGGCGACCATCGTCTGCTTGACGCCTCCGCCGTCCATCAGCTTCGCGGCGCCGATGGTGAGGCTGCCGATGCCGGAGACGATGGTGGCGAGATCGGCGGCCGACCCCTTGGGGCCGCTTCGCCGGACGGGCGTGGCCTGACCGGCTGCCGAGACCTCGGGGTCCGAGGAGAGCAGCATCAGACCGTCGGACGAGACGACGGCGACGGAACGGAGCCCTGGGACCTCCTCCACGAGATCCTTCAACAGCCAGTGCAGGTTCCTGGCCTCACTGCTGAGTCCGAATGTGCTGGGCGCAGTCAACTGCGTGCCTCCTCGACACTGTCCCCCGCGTCATCGGTACGTACAACATCCGATCTCTGCTCCGAGATCTCCGTTTCGACGTCCTTACGGCCGTCCTTGGCTCCTTGGTGGAAGCCGCCGAGCCTCCTGCGCAGGGCCGCGGCGTCGACACTGCCGGTGCGCTGCTTCGGGGCTGTTCCTTCGGGCTTGGTGACCTTGGGGACGCGCTTGGGCAGCCCCTTGTCGGTGACGCGGCCGGCCCCCTGCTCGGGGATACCGCCGACGGGGACACCGCCGGTGGCGGCGGGGTCCTGGTCCAGGACCGGGTCAGGGCCCAGCTCAGGTCCCGGGGCCGCTGCGGCCTGTCCTGGCCCGCTCATGGGCTCGGACAGGGGCGCCCGCTCCGGGGCGGTACCGGGCTCCGAGGCGGTGCCGGGCTCCGGCACGGTCTCCGGATCCGGTACGGGGGCGGGCCGCCGCATCGTGAAGGTCGGCTCGTCCACCTCGTCGGCGGTGCGCTCGTGGGCGTCGGCCCCTATCTCGTAACGCGACCTGGTCGGGATCGTGTTGGAGTTGGCCTCGGCCATCGAGCCGGGCAGGTTCAGCACGGGCGCCGACCCGGCGTCCGGTGCGAAGTGCGGGGGCGTGGCCGGGGGTTCGTCCGGCAGCAGCGCGCTGGGCAGCACGACGACGGCCGCCACACCGCCCTGCTTCTGCTCGCGCAGCTCGACCCGTACGCCGTGCCGCTTGGCCAGCAGCGAGGCCACGTGGAGGCCGAGCCCGGACTGCTCGTCGCCGGGCGCGCCCGGACGGGACGCGTCGGGGTCGGCGAGCAGCGCGTTGAGCTCGGTGCGCCGGCCGGGCGACATGCCGATGCCCTCGTCCTGTACGGAGAGCATCACCTCGCCGTTCTCCAGGAGCCAGCCGGAGAGCTGGACATCGGCCTCGGGCGGCGAGAACGCGGTGGCGTTCTCCAGCAGCTCGGCGACGAGGTGGCTGATGTCGTCGGCGGCGAAGCCTGCGACCTGGGAGCGCGGCGGCAGCGCCTGGATGGCGACCCGTTCGTACCGCTCGATCTCGCTGACCGAGGCCCGCAGCACGTCCACCAGGGGGACAGGTCCGCCGGCCTGGCCGTGGCCGTGCTCGGTGCCCGCGAGGACCAGCAGGTTCTCGCTGTGGCGGCGCAGCACGGTCGCCATGTGGTCGAGCTTGAACAGGGTGGCGAGCGCCTCGGGGTCCTGCTCGCGCTCCTCCAGGCCCTCGATGACGGTGAGCTGACGCTCGACCAGGCCGAGGGAGCGCAGCGAGAGGTTGACGAAGGACGCCCTGACGGTGTGGCGCAGCCGGTCGAGCTGGGCGGTGACCTCGGCGGTGTCCGCCTCCAGCATGGCGCGCTCGGCGTCGAACCGGTCGCGGCCGCCCTGCAGATCGCGGTGGTCGCCCGCGAGGCGTTCGGCGCGGGCGCCGGCGGTCAGCACCCTGCTGTGCAGGGCGTTGATGGACCGGACGACCTGGGCGAACTCGTCGTTGCGGCCGGTGAAGACGATCGGCTCCTCCGACTCGGGGGCGCCGGCCAGGCGCGCGGCGCCGATCCGGAGCACGGCGAGCGGGCGGGTCAGCGTACGGGCGACGGCTGCGCCGACCCCGATCGTGAGGAGGAACAGCACTCCGGCGAGGGCGATGCGCAGTTCGAGCGCGGTCACGGCGTCGTCGCGGAGCGCGGCGAGCCGTTTGTCCTGGCGGGCGGCGAGTGATGCCTCGACGCCGCGCATCTGGTCGGTGCGCGCGCTCAGCGCCGTACCGAGCTTCGTCGGGTCGGTCTGCTGGTCGGCGGTGGAGAGCGTGGGCTGTTCGGCGAGGCGCGCGAGGTAGCTCTCGGCGCTGCTGACCTCGGAGCCGGAGACCGTGGAGGCCAGCGACTCCTGGTCGGCCGGGTCCGCCGCCTGGTCGAAGTCGGCCAGTGCGGCGAGTTCGCGGACCCTGGCCTGCTGGGCGGCCGCGCTCAGTCCGTCCCTGGTGCGGCCGTCCGCGCCGACGGCGACGCCCTGCTGCTGGACGTAGGTGCCGGTCGCCTGGTCGTACACGGTGGTGGCCGACGGGCGCGGGACGGCCAGCGCGCCGAGCAGCAGCCCGCGGGTCTGGGACGCCTGTCCGACCGCCCGGCCGAGGTCGACCACGGCGCGGGTCGCGGCGGCGGCCTCGGGCGGTGTGCGGTCGGCGAGTTGGGCCGAGGTCTGCTGGACCTTGTCGATCAGGTCGGAGTACGCCTTGTTGGCTTCGAGCGCGGTGCTCTTGCCGGTGAGGGCGGTCCTGCGGACGGACGGCAGGGTGGCGAGGTCATGCCGGAGGGCGGCCGGTGCGGCCGTGCCGATCTCCTCGATGTCGCTGTCGACCCGGGTGGCCCGGTCGGCCGCCAGCTTGTCCTTCTTGGCGCGCCCGCCCGCGATGTAGACCGTGACGTCGTCCCGCTCGTCCGCGAGGTCGTGCGCCAGGGAGACGGTCTGCTGGTCCAGGCCGGAGAGGGTGACCAGGTGCTGGGCGTCGGTCAGTTCGGCCGACGCGCCGTAGACCGAGGGGGCACTCGCCGCGAGCACGGCGAGGCCGACGACGGCCACGCCGGCGACCAGGCGCCTGCGTACCCGGGTGGTCCGCTCGGGCGGCACGCCCCTGTTGCCCCGAAGCCGCTTGTTCTGCACCGGTGCTCACAATCTTGACTCGTCCACGCATGACGCCGAGGTGATGACCGATCACAAGGATGCGCTCCCGCCTCTGGTACGGCTTCTGACCATTCCAGTGGTTTTGGGAGGGGAGTGCGCATCACCAGGTCAGCCACCTGAACGAGTGAACATCAACTGCAAGTTGGCGAACAACTCTGCGACCCGCGCACGCGGGGCGCGCACGGAGCGCCGGTTGGAACTTCCGGACGGGCTTTGGCAGGATGCCCGCCCGCAGAGCCCCGGGGCGGTCACGGACTCGTACATTCCGTGCCAAGTTTCACGGCGCGGACGGCGGTCCGTACCTTTCGCCCGTGGCTGTGCGCCCGTCGTGAAGACCTCGGGCAGACTGACCGGTATGCGGATCGAACTCGCCTCCACCCCCGGCACCCCCGAACGCCCCAACGAGGACTGGACAGGTGCGGTCCTGCCTGCCTCGGGAGAAGGCGGGCTGCTCGTGCTGCTCGACGGCGTGACTCCACCGGCGGGGACGGACGGATGTGTACACGGCGTGCCGTGGTTCACCGCCCGGCTCGGCGGCTCCCTGGTCGAACTGTCCGGTTCGCGGCGGGATATGACCCTGCGTGAGGTCCTCGCGGAGGCGATCCGCCTTACCGCCGGAACGCATGACTCAATCTGTGACCTTTCTCACGTACGGACCCCGCAGGCGACGGTCGTCATGGCGCGCTGGTCCGCCGAGACCCTGGAACACCTGGTGCTGTCCGACTCGGTGCTGCTGGTGGAGGACGCCTCGGGGGCCGTACGCGCGGTGCTGGACGACCGGCTCGACCGGCTGCCGCGCGAGGTGCTGGCGACCGAGGCGACGGCCGACGCGGCACGGAACCAGGAGGGCGGGTTCTTCACCGCGGCCGCCGATCCCACGGTGGCGGCGCGCGCGGTGACCGGGCGCACCCCCCTTGCGGAGGTACGGGCGCTGGCCGCGCTCAGCGACGGGGCGAGCCGCTGGGTGGAGGTGTTCCGGGAGGGCGACTGGGCGCAGTGCCTCGCGGTGCTGCGCAAGGAGGGGCCACAGGCGCTGATCGGGCGGGTGCGGGCGCTGGAGGACGCGGACACGGACCGCGCCTTCCTGCGGAACAGCAAGACGCACGACGACGCTTCGGCCGTACTGCTGGAGCTGTAGGACGTACGGCCCGCCTGCGGCCGGCGCGGCTTCCGGCCGCTCCGGGCCGGCCCAAGCCCCCTGATACTCGGCCCTCGGCGCGTGCGTTCGGCTCAGTCCTCGGCGCGCGCGTTCAAGTGGTGCAGCAGCCGGGCCAGTTCCGCGACCTCGGACCTGTCCCAGCCGTCCAGCTTGCGTACGTACTCGCTCCGGCGCGCGTCCCGCACCCGGCGCATCCGTTCGCGCCCTTCGACGGTGAGCTGCACCAGGAACGCCCGGCCGTCGCCTGGGTCCTGCTCCCGGGTGACCAGTCCGAGGTTCTCCAGGGAGCGCAGTTGACGGCTCATGGTGGCCCGGCCGACCCCGATATAGGCGGCCAGATCGGTGGCGCGCTGCCCGCCCCACTCGTCGAGGCAGACCAGCAGTCCGTAGGCGGCGGCCTCCAGGTCGGGGTGGACGGCACGGGACATCTCGCCGGACGAGGCCCGCGCGCGGCGCAGGAAGACGGTCAACTCCCGCTCCAGTGCGAGGAATTCATGGTCCACACCACTCTCGGGTGGGACGGGGAGTTCACTTCCAGTACCGCTGTCGTGCACGTCAGCACCCCTTACGAGCTTTCCCGATCCTGAAAGTTTCTTTCAGCGTCTGCCATCGCCGCAGCTGAACCAGTATTTCGCAGGAGTAGACCAACGGCAGCACCCGGGCCCCCTTCCGCCGTACGGGTCTACGTGCGTAGCGTCGTCACCGCTGACATGTCCACACCACGACATGCCGGAGACTTCTCCCAGCTCCCCCACCGAGCCTTTCGGAGGCACGCACATGCCCGTGCTCAGATCCGGAACGGCCCGACGCGGACGTATCGCCGCAGTCGGGATCCTTCTCGCCTTCCTCACCTCCCTGCTGGCCCTGCCCGGCTCCGCCTCGGCCACCGAGACCCCCGCCACGCCGGCCCGCGGCACGGCCACCATGGGGATGGGCGTCATCGCCCACGACGGCCAGGGCGGCGCCCCCATCGGCACCCGCGCGGCCCAGACCGAGGGCGTCGACGTCTCCGGCTACCAGGGGAACGTCGACTGGGCGACGCTGTGGGGCAGCGGTGTCCGCTGGGCCTACACCAAGGCCACCGAGGGCAACTACTACACGAACCCCTCGTTCACGCAGCAGTACAACGGCTCGTACAACGTCGGGATGATCCGCGGCGCGTACCACTTCGCCACCCCGAACGACTCCAGCGGTGCGAACCAGGCGAACTACTTCGTCAGCCACGGCGGCGGCTGGTCCCGCGACGGCAAGACCCTGCCGGGCGTGCTGGACATCGAGTGGAATCCGTACGGCGACGCCTGCTACGGCCTGAGCGCGGCATCGATGGTCGCCTGGATCCACGACTTCGCCAACACCTACAAGTCGCTCACCGGCCGCGACGTGGTGATCTACACCGCGACCAGCTGGTGGACGCAGTGCACGGGCAACAACAGCGGCTTCGGGGCCACCAACCCGCTCTGGATCGCCCGCTACGCCTCGGCGCCCGGCGCGCTGCCCGCGGGCTGGGGCTTCCAGACGATGTGGCAGTACACCTCGTCAGGACCGACCGTCGGTGACCACGACAAGTTCAACGGCGCGCTGGACCGGGTGCAGGCACTCGCCAACGGCTGACGCCCCGGCTTCCACGGCCACCGAACAGCACGACGTACGCCATGACCTGCTCAGGGCCCCCGGCACCGCGCCGGGGGCCCTGAGCCGCAGCCGTCAGGCGGCCGCCGGAACCCGTACCTCCGCCGGGGACAGCGCGATCTCCAGCACCTGGCGGACGTCCGTCACCGGGTGCACCTCCAGGGTGTCGAGCACCTCGGCGGGCACATCGTCCAGATCGGGCTCGTTCCGCTTGGGGATCACCACGGTCGTGATGCCCGCCCGGTGCGCGGCCAGCAGCTTCTGCTTCAGGCCGCCGATCGGCAGCACCCGCCCGGTCAGCGACACCTCACCGGTCATCGCCACGTCCGTACGGACCTGCCGTCCGGAGAGCAGCGAGGCCAGCGCCGTCGTCATGGTGATACCGGCGCTCGGACCGTCCTTGGGCACCGCGCCCGCCGGGAAGTGGATGTGCACCCCGCGCTCCTTGAGATCCGCGACCGGCAGCTCCAGTTCGGCGCCGCGCGAGCGCAGGAAGGAGAGCGCGATCTGCGCCGACTCCTTCATGACGTCGCCGAGCTGTCCGGTGAGCGTCAGCCCCGCCGCACCGGTCTCGGCGTCGGCCAGCGACGCCTCGACGAAGAGGACGTCGCCGCCCGCGCCGGTGACCGCGAGCCCGGTGGCCACCCCCGGCACCGCGGTACGGCGCTCCGCCGGGTCCTGGGCGGACTCGGGCACATGGTGGGGCCGCCCGATCAGCGGCCGCAGCTCCGCGTCGGTGACGGTGAGCGGCAGCCGCTGCTCGCCCAGTTCGTGCTGGGCCGCGACCTTTCGCAGCAGCCTGGCGACGGCCCGCTCCAGATTCCGTACGCCCGCCTCGCGGGTGTACTCCCCCGCCAGCTTGCGCAGCGCGGAGTCGTCGAGCGTCACCTCGCCCGGTTCGAGACCCGCGCGCTCCAGCTGCCTGGGCAGCAGGTGGTCGCGGGCGATGACGACCTTCTCGTCCTCGGTGTAGCCGTCGAGCCTGACCAGCTCCATCCGGTCGAGCAGCGCCTCCGGGATGGCTTCGAGCACATTCGCGGTGGCCAGGAACACCACATCGGAGAGGTCCAGCTCGACCTCCAGGTAGTGGTCGCGGAAGGTGTGGTTCTGCGCCGGGTCGAGCACTTCGAGCAGGGCGGCCGCCGGATCGCCCCGGAAGTCCGAGCCGACCTTGTCGATCTCGTCCAGCAGGACGACCGGGTTCATCGAGCCGGCCTCCTTGATGGCCCGCACGATCCGCCCGGGCAGCGCGCCGACGTAGGTACGCCGGTGGCCGCGGATCTCGGCCTCGTCCCGTACGCCGCCGAGCGCGACACGGACGAACTTCCGGCCCATGGCGTGCGCCACTCCCTCACCGAGTGAGGTCTTGCCGACGCCCGGCGGGCCGACGAGCGCCAGTACGGCGCCGCCGCGGCGGCCCCCGACGACACCCATACCGCGGTCGGCACGGCGCTTGCGCACCGCCAGATACTCGGTGATGCGCTCCTTCACGTCCTCCAGCCCGGAGTGCTCCGCGTCCAGGACGGCCTTGGCGCCCCTGATGTCGTACTCGTCCTCGGTGCGTTCGTTCCACGGCAGTTCGAGGACGGTGTCCAGCCAGGTGCGGACCCAGGACCCCTCGGGGCTCTGGTCGGACGAGCGCTCCAGCTTCTCGACCTCCTTGAGCGCGGCCTCCCTGACGTATCCGGGGAGAGCGGCGGCCTCGACCCGGGCGCGGTAGTCGTCGGACTCGTCGTCCGCCTCGCCGTTCAGCTCGGAGAGCTCCTTGCGTACGGCCTCCAGCTGGCGGCGGAGCAGGAACTCGCGCTGCTGCTTGTCGACGCCCTCCTGGACGTCCTTGGCGATGGACTCGGCGACGTCCTGCTCGGCGAGGTGCTCGCCCAGCCACTGGACGGCGAGCTTCAGCCTGGCCACCGGGTCGGCGGTCTCCAGCAGCTCGGTCTTCTGGGCGAGGGTGAGGAACGGCGAGTATCCGGAGTTGTCGGCGAGCGCCGATACGCCCTCGATCTGCTGGACGCGGTCGACGACCTGCCAGGCTCCGCGCTTCTTCAGCCAGTCGGTGGCCAGCGCCTTGTACTCCTTGACCAGCGCGGTGACGGCGCCGGGCAGCGGCTCGGGGTCGGTCTCGTCGACCCGGATCCCCTCGACCCAGAGGGCGGTGCCGGGGCCTGTGGTGCCCGCGCCGATACGGACCCGGCCACGGCCGCGTACCAGGGCGCCCGGGTCTCCGTCGGAGAGCCTGCCGACCTGTTCGACGGTGCCGAGGACGCCGGTGCTCGCATAGCTGCCGTCGAGGCGCGGAACGAGGAGGACCAGCGGCTTGTTGCCACTGGAGCGGGCGGAGGACGCCTGGGCGGCCTCCACGGCGGCGCGTACGTCCGCGTCGGAAAGGTCCAGTGGCACCACCATTCCGGGCAGCACGACCTCGTCGTCGAGCGGCAGCACGGGCAGGGTGAGCGGTGTGGACGTGTCAGCCATGATCTCCCCTTAGGCAGTGAAGTTGAGCTATGCAGACTCAATGCCAAGAAGGGTCCTGGTGTTCCCGGGCGGGCGTTCGCTCTCAGCGATCGGGTCGGTGGAGGCCACCGGAGAGGGCGTCGGCGGGGCCCGCACCGGCCGCTTCCGGCGCCAGGGGCTGCACCGTGGCGGGCGGCGGGGGCGCCGGGGGCTGCCCGGCGGGCATGGCCGCCGGGGTGGGCATCGCCGGTGAGGCGGGCACAGCCTGCGGGGCGGGCATGGCCTGCGAGGCGGGCGCCCGGCCGGTTCTGTCGGCCTCCCAGCGCCGCACCAGCGGCCAGGACGCCAGACCGATGCCGAGCGAGAGCGGGTGGCCCCAGTCCGTGAGCGGGTCGCCGAGGGTCAGCAGCGCCTGGCCGAGCGCCGTGGCGACGACCGCCAGGAGGGGCCAGCGCAGCAGCGGCGGCAGCAGTCCCGCCAGGGCCCCGACACCGGTCATCAGCCCGAAGCTGATGCCGTAGTCCAAACGGTGGAGCGAGGAGTCGGGGAGATGGCCGGCGGCGACCGCGACACCGACCGGGATCTCGGTCGCCAGCGTCGCCAGCACATGCCCCGCCAGGAACACGGCGCCGGTGCGCAGCGCGCCGATCCGGCGCTCCAGGGCGGTGAGCACGAGCAGCAGGCCGAGCGTGGACACCGAGAGCAGGCCGCCCGCTATCCACAGGGCGCTGCCGACCAGGACGAGCAGCGGGGTACGGGCCAGGTGCGCCATGTCCGTACTGGAGTCGCGCAGCAGGGCGGTGACGGTGTGCGGGTCGGCGTGCTCGGCGAAGAGCGAGGTGGCGACGAGCACCAGGACGTAACCGAAGGTGAAGGGCGTTCCGGCCGGGGTGGGCAGCAGCCGCAGCACGCGCGCCAGGGTGCGGCCGGGGCCACCGGCCGGGCTCCCTGTCCGCGGTATGTGGTGCACTCTGTCCGTCCCGTCGGCCGTCGGTCTGTCCGTTGGACTCCGCTTCCCCTGGTGTTCACTCTCCGGGATAGCCTCCGATCGCGCCTATGACGCGTACCACACGAAGCAACCCCCGCACCCCCCGTGGCGTCCGGGGCCGGCCCGGGAGGAGAGATCCCACCACCATGAGCAGCGTCAGCGACATCGAGGACGTACGCACGCTGGACCGGCGCGACGGCCCGTACGGCGAGGTCGTGCTGCGCCGGCGCGGGGAGCACTTCGAGATCATCGCCAACGGGTGTTTCCTGATGGACACGTCGGACGGCCGCTCGGAGCGGCTGCTGATCGACGTGGCGCTGGCCGGGCTGCCCGCCGGCCGCGACCGTCCCTCCGTACTCATCGGCGGACTCGGCGTCGGATTCTCACTCGCACACGCTGCGGCCGACCCCCGCTGGGGCCCGATCACGGTCGTCGAACGCGAGCAGGCCGTCATCGACTGGCACCGGGAGGGCCCGCTCGCCCGGATCTCCGGCGCGGCTCTCGCCGATCCCCGGACTGTGATCCTGCCCACCGATCTGGTCGCACACATGCACGGATCCACATCGGCATATGACGCTTTGTGCCTGGACATCGACAACGGACCGGGGTGGACGGTCACCGATGACAACGGCGGTCTGTACACCGCGAGCGGCCTCACAGCGTGTATGGAACGCCTCAAACCGGGAGGAATCCTGGCCGTCTGGTCGGCTCAGCCCTCGGCGACTTTTGAGGAAGCCTTGCGGAATGCCGGGTTCACCAGGGTAAGGACGGAAGAGATCCCAGTTGCCCGGGGCGTGCCTGACGTGGTCCATCTCGGTGTTCGCCCTGCGTAGCCGGGACGGCGTCCGGGCATCTAGTCTGCTGACCGGCAGATGAGATGTGGACGCCTTGTCCAAGAACGCAGCTGGGCTTCAGCCGCGTACGCAGCAGAACGCACACCATGAGCGCACTTCCAGGGGCGGGCGATGGAGCAGACACACACCACCCACAGCGGCGTCGCGGCCACCCCGGGCGCCCAGCGCCGGGTGCTGGTCGTCGAGGACGACCCGACGATCGTCGACGCCATCGCCGCACGGCTGCGGGCCGAGGGTTTCCAGGTGCAGACGGCCACGGACGGCCCCGCCGCGGTGGACGCGGCCCAGGGCTGGCAGCCGGACCTGATGGTCCTCGACGTGATGCTGCCGGGCTTCGACGGCCTTGAGGTCTGCCGTCGTGTGCAGGCGCAGCGGCCGGTACCGGTCCTGATGCTGACGGCACGCGACGACGAGACCGACATGCTGGTCGGGCTCGGCGTCGGCGCCGACGACTACATGACCAAGCCGTTCTCGATGCGCGAGCTGGCGGCGCGGGTCCATGTCCTGCTGCGGCGGGTGGAGCGGGCGACCATCGCCGCGTCGACCCCGCGCAGCGGCATCCTGCGCCTCGGCGAGCTGGAGATCGACCACGCGCAGCGGCGGGTGCGGGTGCGCAACGACGACGTGCATCTGACGCCCACCGAGTTCGATCTGCTGGTCTGCCTGGCGAACACCCCGCGTGCCGTCCTCTCCCGCGAGCAGCTGCTCGCCGAGGTCTGGGACTGGGCCGACGCCTCCGGCACCAGGACCGTGGACAGCCACATCAAGGCGCTCCGCCGGAAGATCGGCGCGGAGCGTATCCGTACGGTGCACGGCGTCGGGTACGCGCTGGAGACCCCGGCACCATGAACCGTCCGCGGTACCGGCGTACCTGGAGCGCCACCTGGCCCCGGGACCTGGGCCGCGAGCTGGCCCGGGCGCTGCCCAGGCCCTGGCCGTGGAACCGGCAGCGGCCCTTCCCGGTCTCGATCAAGGCCAAGCTCGGCACGCTGGTGGTGGTGTCGGTCTTCATCACCACGGGGCTGCTGCTGGTGGCGCTGCGGACCAAGACGGAGCTGCGGTTCATCACGGTGTTCTCGGTGATCGCCTCGATGCTGATCACCCAGTTCGTCGCGCACAGCCTGACCTCGCCGCTGGACGAGATGAACACGGTCGCCCGGTCGATCTCGCACGGTGACTACACCCGGCGGGTGAGCGGCGCCGACCGCCGGGACGAGCTGGGCGATCTGGCCACGACCATCAACCGCATGGCCGAGGACCTGGAGGCGGTGGACCGGCACCGCAAGGAGCTGGTCGCGAACGTCTCCCATGAGCTGCGGACCCCGATCGCGGCGCTGCGGGCGGTGCTGGAGAACGTCGTGGACGGGGTGTCGGCCGCCGACCCCGAGACGATGCGTACGGCGCTCAAACAGACCGAGCGGCTCGGCCGGCTGGTCGAGACGCTGCTCGACCTGTCCCGGCTGGACAACGGGGTGGTGCCGCTCAAGGCGGGCCGCTTCGAGGTGTGGCCGTATCTCTCGGGCGTGCTGAAGGAGGCGAATCTCGCAGCCGTGCAGCGCGCGGGCGCGACGGGCTCCGGCGGCCGGCACACCCGGACGGACGTCCACCTCCATCTGGATGTCTCGCCGCCCGAGCTGACGGCGCACGCGGACGCCGAGCGGCTCCATCAGGTGGTCGCGAACCTGATCGACAACGCGGTCAAGCACTCCCCGCCGCACGGCCGGGTCACGGTCCGCGCCCGGCGCGGCCCGCAGCCGGAGTCGCTGGACCTGGAGGTCATGGACGAGGGCCCCGGTATCCCCGAGTCCGAGCGGCACCGGGTCTTCGAGCGCTTCAACCGCGGCCACGCACCGTCCCCGCACGGCCCCGGCAGTGACGGCGGCACCGGACTCGGGCTCGCCATCGCCCGCTGGGCGGTCGATCTGCACGGCGGGCGCATCGGGGTGGCCGAATCATCCCGTGGCTGCCGGATACGCGTCACTCTTCCGGGCGTATCGAGAACACCAAGTTGACGTAAAGTCTTCAGCGGAAGCTCGGGTTCCGCACGGAACCCGCGGGTAAGCACGTCAGAGGGTGCCGGCCATGGGGCGGTAGCTGTGATGCGTCATACCCCCATGGTGCGGAACCACGCTTGTTTCCCGCCATTTCAAGCCCCGAAACCAGCTTTCAAGTGTGACTTGCACGACGTTGACCCGCCCAGCCTGCACCTCCAGGCCAGGGAGGCGTAGCCTTTATTTCCGCTGTCCATCACCTTGTGAAGCGGAAGAGGGCGGTTGCCGCCGTGTCGTCTCAGTCCCCCAGTAATTCGAGCATCTCGACCGACCAGGAGGAGCAGGGCAAGAGTCCTGCCGACGCTTTTGGTCCCAATGAGTGGCTCGTCGACGAGATTTACCAGCAGTACCTCCAGGACCCGAATTCGGTCGACCGAGCCTGGTGGGACTTCTTCGCCGACTACAAGCCAGGTTCTGCCGGTGCTCCCACCGCGGGTGCGGACCCGGTGAGCGCGAGCCCTCCACACCAGTCGGGCGAAAGCGGCCGGGTGGCCGCCACGCAGGGTGGCGCAGCCGCGGGGGCTGCTCCCACCACGCCAGCGGCTCAGGCCGCGCCCCCTGCTCCCCAGGCTGCCGCGCCCGCAGCGCCGCAGGCCCAGGCTCCGGCCGCGCCTGCCGCAGCGAAGCCCGCGGCCGCCACCGCGAAGCCCGCCGCCGCGAAGCCCGCGGCGAAGGCCGAGCCCGCCGCCGCGCCCGAGGCCCCGGCCGGCCCCGAGCTGGTGACGCTGCGCGGCCCGTCCGCCGCCGTCGCGAAGAACATGAACGCCTCGCTCGAACTGCCGACGGCCACGTCCGTCCGCGCGGTCCCGGTGAAGCTGCTCTTCGACAACCGCATCGTCATCAACAACCATCTGAAGCGCGCCAGGGGCGGGAAGGTCTCCTTCACCCACCTCATCGGCTTCGCGATGGTGCAGGCCCTCAAGGCCATGCCGTCGATGAACCACTCCTTCGCGGTGAAGGACGGCAAGCCGACGCTGGTCAAGCCGGCCCACGTCAACCTCGGCCTCGCCATCGACCTGGTGAAGCCGAACGGCGACCGCCAGCTCGTCGTCGCGGCCATCAAGAAGGCCGAGACGCTCAACTTCTTCGAGTTCTGGCAGGCGTACGAGGACATCGTCCGCCGCGCCCGCGCGAACAAGCTGACGATGGACGACTTCACCGGGGTCACCGCGTCGCTCACCAACCCCGGCGGCATCGGCACCGTCCACTCCGTGCCCCGTCTGATGCCCGGTCAGGGCCTCATCATGGGCGTCGGCGCGATGGACTACCCGGCCGAGTTCCAGGGCACGTCGCAGGACACCCTGAACAGGCTGGGCATCTCGAAGGTCATGACCCTGACCTCGACCTACGACCACCGGGTCATCCAGGGCGCCGCCTCCGGCGAGTTCCTGCGGATCCTCGCCAACCTGCTGCTCGGCGAGAACGGCTTCTACGACGACCTGTTCGAGGCGCTGCGCATCCCGTACGAGCCGGTCCGCTGGCTCAAGGACATCGACGTCTCGCACGACAATGACGTCACCAAGGCCGCCCGCGTCTTCGAGCTGATCCACTCCTACCGGGTCCGCGGCCACGTCATGGCCGACACCGACCCGCTGGAGTACAAGCAGCGCAAGCACCCCGACCTGGACATCATCGAGCACGGGCTCACCCTGTGGGACCTGGAGCGCGAGTTCGCCGTCGGCGGCTTCGCCGGCAAGTCGATGATGAAGCTGCGCGACATCCTGGGCGTCCTGCGCGACTCGTACTGCCGCACCACGGGCGTCGAGTTCATGCACATCCAGGACCCCAAGCAGCGCAAGTGGATCCAGGACCGCATCGAGCGCGGCGCGCACGCCAAGCCCGAGCGCGAGGAGCAGCTGCGCATCCTGCGCCGGCTGAACTCGGCGGAGGCGTTCGAGACCTTCCTGCAGACCAAGTACGTCGGCCAGAAGCGCTTCTCGCTCGAAGGCGGCGAGTCCGTCATCCCGCTGCTCGACGCGGTCATCGACTCGGCGGCCGAGTCGCGCCTCGACGAGGTCGTCATCGGGATGGCCCACCGCGGCCGTCTCAACGTGCTGGCCAACATCGTCGGCAAGTCGTACGCGCAGATCTTCCGCGAGTTCGAGGGCAACCTCGACCCGAAGTCGATGCACGGCTCGGGCGACGTGAAGTACCACCTCGGCTCCGAGGGCACCTTCACCGGCCTCGACGGCGAGCAGATCAAGGTCTCGCTGGCCGCCAACCCCTCGCACCTGGAGACCGTCGACCCGGTCGTCGAGGGCATCGCACGCGCCAAGCAGGACATCATCAACAAGGGCGGCACGGACTTCACCGTGCTGCCGGTGGCGCTGCACGGCGACGCGGCCTTCGCGGGCCAGGGCGTCGTCGCCGAGACCCTCAACATGTCGCAGCTGCGCGGCTACCGCACCGGCGGCACCGTGCACATCGTCATCAACAACCAGGTCGGCTTCACCGCCGCCCCGGAGTCGTCGCGCTCCTCGATGTACGCCACCGACGTGGCCCGCATGATCGAGGCGCCGATCTTCCATGTGAACGGCGACGACCCGGAGGCCGTGGTGCGCGTCGCGCGCCTCGCGTTCGAGTTCCGCCAGGCGTTCAACAAGGACGTCGTCATCGACCTGATCTGCTACCGCCGCCGCGGTCACAACGAGGCCGACAACCCCTCGTTCACGCAGCCACTGATGTACGACCTGATCGACAAGAAGCGCTCGGTGCGCAAGCTCTACACCGAGTCCCTCATCGGTCGCGGCGACATCACGCTGGAAGAGGCGGAGCAGGCGCTCCAGGACTTCCAGGGCCAGCTGGAGAAGGTCTTCGCGGAGGTCCGCGAGGCCACGTCGGAGCCGGCCGAGGCATCGGTGCCGGTCCCGCAGGCCGAGTTCCCGGTCGCCGTGGACACCTCGATCTCCCAGGAGGTCGTGAAGCGGATCGCCGAGTCGCAGGTCAACATCCCGGACCGGATCACCGTGCACCCGCGGCTGCTGCCGCAGGTGCAGCGCCGGGCCGCGATGATCGACGACGGCACGATCGACTGGGCGATGGGCGAGACCCTCGCCATCGGCTCGCTGCTCCTGGAGGGCACCCCGGTGCGCCTCTCCGGCCAGGACTCGCGCCGCGGGACCTTCGGCCAGCGCCACGCGGTGCTCATCGACCGCAAGACCGGCGAGGACTTCACCCCGCTGCTCTACCTCTCCGACGACCAGGCGCGTTACAACGTCTACGACTCGCTGCTCAGCGAGTACGCGGTGATGGGCTTCGAGTACGGGTACTCGCTGGCCCGCCCGGAGTCGCTGGTCATGTGGGAAGCGCAGTTCGGTGACTTCGTCAACGGCGCGCAGACCGTGGTGGACGAGTACATCTCGGCCGCCGAGCAGAAGTGGGGCCAGACGTCCGGCGTCACCCTGCTCCTCCCGCACGGCTACGAGGGCCAGGGCCCGGACCACTCGTCCGCCCGCCCGGAGCGTTTCCTCCAGCTGTGCGCGCAGAACAACATGACGGTCGCCATGCCGACGCTCCCGTCGAACTACTTCCACCTCCTGCGGTGGCAGGTGCACAACCCGCACCACAAGCCGCTGGTCGTCTTCACCCCGAAGTCGATGCTCCGCCTCAAGGCGGCCGCGTCGAAGGCGGACGAGTTCACCACGGGCGGCTTCCGTCCGGTGATCGGGGACGACAGCGTCGACCCGAGCGCCGTGCGCAAGGTGGTCTTCACGGCCGGCAAGGTCTACTACGACCTGGACGCGGAGCGCACCAAGCGCGGCGTCACGGACACCGCGATCATCCGTCTGGAGCGGCTGTACCCGCTGCCGGGTGCCGAACTGCAGGCGGAGATCGCCAAGTTCCCGAACGCCGAGAAGTACCTCTGGGCGCAGGAGGAGCCGGCGAACCAGGGTGCGTGGCCGTTCATCGCGCTCAACCTGATCGACCACCTGGACCTGGCGGTCGGCGCCGACGTCCCGCACGGTGAGCGCCTGCGCCGCATCTCGCGGCCGCACGGCTCGTCGCCGGCGGTCGGCTCCGCCAAGCGCCACCAGGCCGAGCAGGCCCAGCTGGTCGCCGAGGTCTTCGAAGCCTAGGCAGCACCAGCGGGAACGCCCGAGGGGCCCGGACGCGTCGTGCGATGCGTCCGGGCCCCTCGGCGTCTCCGGGCGGCGCCACCGCGCATAATCTGGAAACGGAACATCCGGAACGCATCAGGAGCGACACGTGTACTTCACCGACCGCGGCATCGAGGAACTGGAGAAGCGGCGGGGCGAGGAGGAGGTCACCTTCGAGTGGCTCGCCGAGCAGCTGCGTACGTTTGTCGACCTGAACCCGGACTTCGAAGTTCCGGTCGAGCGCCTGGCGACCTGGCTGGCCCGGCTGGACGACGAGGACGAGGACGACGACTGAGGCGCAGGGGGGCGTACCAGGGCTGCGGGAGCCGGGCCGCCTGGCACAGGGGGCTGCGGGGGCCGGACGTCGGCTCTGCGCTGCGAGAGCCGGGCGCCGATACAGCGCTGTGGGAGCCCCGGGCGCCTGTACAGCGCTGTGCGGGGCCGGGCCGCCCGTACAGAGCTGGGGAAGCCGGGCGCCGGCACAGCGCTGCGGAAGCCGGGCGCCGTTACAGAGCTGCCGTAGCCAAGCGCCGGCTCAGCTGCCCGCCGCCCGCATCCGGTCGTACGCGAGGCCGAGCACCCCGTGCGCCATCAACAGCGCGGCCGCCGTGGTCCAGCCGCCACTGCGGCGGCTGAAGCCCCAGAGCGCGAGCGGCACACCCGCCGCCAGCTGGACCGCACCCAGCGCACGGGCGCGCGGTCCGCGCAGCCAGGGGCCGAGCGCGCCGTCCTCGAAAGCGGCCAGCTCCGCCCGTACGGCCTCCCGCAGACCCGTCGGCTCGATCCGCCCGGTGGCCGGGTGGATCCTGGCCACCTCGCGCAGCCGGTCGGCGGGGTCGCCTGGGGTGAGGCCGGTGGGCAGGGCGAGGCCGGCCCGCTCCAGGACCGCGGTGAGGCCGGTCAGCCGGGAGTGCGAGTCGGCGAGCGGGTCCGGGAGGGTGAGCTCGGTCAGCGCCTGGAGATCCAGTACGGGATCGAGCCGCAGCCGTGCGCCGAACGTGCGCATCGCCCCGTCCTCACCGACCGGGGTGCCGTCCGCGCGCCATACATAGCCGACCGGCCGCCGGAAGCCGGAGGCCAGCGTGAGCCCCGACCTGTCGCAGTCCCACCAGAGGGCGAGCACCGGCCAGTCGGACGAGACCGCGAGCGTGGTGACCCAGCCGCCGGCCACCCGGTCGACCGGCTCGTCCCCGTGCAGCCAGGGCTTCTCCTCGGGGACCAGCACACTCCACTGCTCGCCCGCGGGGGCGATGAGCAGCTGCTCCCCCAGCGCCCGGGCCCGGGTTCGTACGGCGGCCGGGTCAGCCCGGCAGAGCAGCAGGGCACCTGTGGCGTTCTCTGACATAGCACCACGCTAGGACAAATCCTGATGTTCCACCCGCGCGCTTGACTTCACCCAACCGCGATATATCGTGTTCTGCAGAAGACGCGATATGTTGCGTCGCGGCCGGCCGACCCGGCCCGCGGCCCATCAGCCGACCCATGGAGGTCAGTCCCATGTCCGAGAGGTCAGTGGCGGAGCCCCAGAAGCTCTCCTTCGACGAACCGGTGACGGCACTGAACGTGCGCGTCGTGAACGGCACGGTCAATGTCGTGGGCACCGACGACGCCGTGCTGACCGAGCAGGGCGGTGCCCGGCTGGAGGTCTCCGAGATCGAGGGGCCTCCGCTGGTGGTGACGCTGCGGGACGGCACGCTGACGGTGGCCTACGAGGACCTGCCCTGGAAGGGCTTCCTGAAGTGGCTCGACCGCAGGGGCTGGCACCGAAGGGCCGTCGTCTCGGTCGCGGTGCCCGCATCGGCGCGGGTCGAGGTCGGTGTGGTGGGCGCGGGCGCGGTCGTCGCCGGGGTCCGGGGGCGTACGGAGGTCCGCGGGGTCACCGGTGACACAGCCCTGGTCGGCCTCTCCGGCACGGTGCTCGCCGAGACCGTGTCGGGGAACGTCGAGGCCCAGGCCGTCAGCGGAAACCTGCGCTTCCACTCGGTCTCGGGTGACCTCACCGTGATCGAGGGCACCGGCTCGTCCGTACGGGCGGAATCGGTCAGCGGCGACATGGTCGTCGACCTCGACGCGGCGGGCGAGCCGACCGATATCGCCCTCACGACCGTCTCGGGCGAGGTCGCCATCCGGCTGGCCCAGCCGACGGACGCGCAGGTCAGCGCGAACACCACGAGCGGCGCCGTGTCGAACGCCTTCGAGGATCTGCGGGTCAGCGGCCAGTGGGGTGCCAAGAAGATCACCGGTACCCACGGCGCGGGCACGGGCAGCCTCAGGGCGACCACCGTGAGCGGGGCCATCGCCCTGCTGCGCAGGCCCGCACAGGACGACATCGCCGAGAAGGTGCTCTGACATGGCCCCCGTTTTCGCCCACGGCCGACTGCGGCTCTACCTCCTGAAGCTGCTGGACGAAGCCCCGCGCCACGGCTACGAGGTGATCAGGCTCCTGGAGGAGCGCTTCCAGGGGCTGTACGCGCCGAGCGCGGGCACCGTCTATCCGCGCCTCGCCAAACTGGAGGCGGAGGGGCTGGTCACCCACGCGTCGGAGGGCGGCCGGAAGGTGTACTCGATCACCGAGGCAGGCCGCGCGGAGTTGGCGGGCCGCAGCGGTGAACTGGCCGATCTGGAGCTGGAGATCCGCGAGTCGGTCTCCGAACTCGCCGCGGAGATCCGGGCCGACGTCAGCGGGTCCGCCGACGACCTGCGGCGCGAGATCCGCCAGGCGGCGAAGGAGGCGCGCGGGGCGTCGGGCGGCGGCCGCGCGGCGGGCCCCGGTTCCGGCGGCGGCGCTTCCGGTGCGGGGCGGCCGTTCCCCGGATTCCCGGAAGCCTCCGACTTCTTCGACGGGAGCTGGACCGACAAGGAGGGCTGGCGCCAGGCCAAGGAGGACTTCAAGCGCGCCAAGCAGGAGTGGAAGGAGCAGGCGCGCCGGGCGAAGGACGAGTCGCGCCGGGCCCGCGAGGACGCCCAGCAGGCACGGCGCCAGGCCAGGGAGGCCCAGGACTACGCACGTGAGCAGCTGCAGCGGGTCGCCGAGCAGGTCCAGGACCGTTTCGCTCGCGGCGACTGGCCCGCCGGGGTACGCGAGGGGCTCGCCGAATTCACCCGGGAACTGGGCCGCTTCGGACGCCCCGCGGAGCCGGGGGCGGGCTCGGGTGGTTCCGGCGCGGGCTCGGATTCCCGTACGGACGGGGGCTCCGGTACGGACGCCGGTTCCGGTACCGAGTGGGGCACGGGCACCAGCGCGGGCACCGACACGCCTTCCGGTACGGAGGCAGGCGCGGGCGCCGCCACGGGCGCCGACGCCGCAGGTACGGACCCGGCGACGCCCGTCGACCTCGACAAGGGCGGCAGCCGTCCGGCGCCCGAGCCGGAGTGGGCGCACGAGGAGCCGTCCGGCAACCCGGCCCGGGACCTGGACCGGCTGCTCGACCGCTTCCGCGACGACATCAGGGACGCGGCACGCGACCACGGAGTGACGGACAGCCAGCTCAGGGACGCCAGGCGGCATCTGTCGGCAGCGGCGGCACACATCGGCGCCGCGCTGCGCGGGCCCCGGTCCTGACACTCCCTCACAAGGGAGAATCGCGCCCGCCCCCACCGGCACCCCGGGGGCGGGCGCGACCACGGCCGCCGTCCGGCGGCTGCTGGGCCGTCCGCCGCGATCAGCCCGCGGTCAGCACGATCTTGCCGAAGAGTTCGCCCGACGCCATCTTCTCGAAGCCCTCGCGGGCCCGGTCGAGCGGCAGTACCTCGTCGATGACGGGCCGCACCCCGGTGGCCGCGCAGAACGCGAGCAGGTCCTCCAGCTCGTCCTTGGACCCCATGGTCGAGCCGACGACCTTCAGCTCCAGGAAGAAGATCCGCGTCAGCTCGGCCGACACCGGGTCGGAGCCGCTCGTGGCGCCCGAGATGACCAGAGTGCCGCCCGGCTTCAGCGACTTGACGGAGTGTGACCAGGTGGCGGCCCCGACCGTTTCGATGACGGCGTCCACCCGCTCGGGCAACCGCGTACCCGGCTCGAAAGCGTCCACGGCGCCGAGCTCGACGGCCCGCTTCCGCTTGGCCTCGTCCCGGCTGGTCGCGTACACGCGCAGGCCCGCGGCCTTCCCGAGTACGACGGCGGCCGTCGCCACACCGCCGCCCGCGCCCTGGACGAGTACGGAGTCGCCGGGCCGCACACCGGCGTTGGTGAAGAGCATGCGGTAGGCCGTGAGCCAGGCGGTCGGCAGACAGGCGGCCTGCTCGAAGCTCAGCTCCTTCGGCTTGCGGAGCACGTTCCACTCGGGGACGGTGACCCGCTCGGCGAACGTCCCCTGGTACTTCTCGGTCAGGATGGACCGCCCCTCCTTCGGCCCGACCCCGTAACCGGTCTGCCCGATGACGGAGTGCAGGACGACCTCGTTGCCGTCCTGGTCGACCCCGGCGGCGTCACAGCCCAGGATCATCGGCAGCTTGTCGGCGGCGAGCCCCACACCACGGAGCGACCAGAGGTCGTGGTGGTTGAGGGAGGCGGCTCTGACGTCGACCGTCGTCCAGCCGGGCCTGGCCTCGGGGGCCGGACGCTCCCCCAGCTCAAGGCCGTTGAGCGGGTGGTCACGGTCGATGCGGGCTGCGTAGGCGGCGAACATGCCCCGACGATAGGCGTGGCCGGTTCCGCAAGGGAACCGGCCACGAGTGTGACGCTGCCTGCATTTGGCCGGGCCGGGACCGGCCCGCGAGGGCCGGCCCTCGAGCCGGCGCGCGAAGCACGGGCCGGGCGCAAGGCACCGGCCCACGAGGCGCCGGGAAAGCGAGACGCCCACCCCTGAGGCACCGGAAGAGCAAGGCGCCGGAAGAGCAACGCGCCTGGAGAGCGAGGCTCCGCGCCGCAACAGACCGGCCGGGCGAGGCACCGGACGGCCGAGCCCCGAAGAAGAAGAGGGGAGACGAGGCTCCGGCGGCCCGCGCATCGCACGGACCGCCCGGCCTCACTCCTCCACCCCCGTCCCCGCCCCCGGAGACCCTCAGCGCCGGGCCACACCCTCCGCGCGGGCCGCGGCCGCCACCGCGGCGGTGACCGCCGGGGCGACGCGCTCGTCGAACGGCGACGGAATCACACAGTCCGCGCTCAGCTCGTCGGCCACCACGGCCGCCAGCGCCTCCGCCGCGGCGAGCTTCATGCCCTCCGTGATCCGCGAGGCCCGCACCTGGAGCGCCCCGGCGAAGATCCCCGGGAACGCCAGCACGTTGTTGATCTGGTTCGGGAAGTCGCTGCGCCCGGTGGCGACGACCGCCGCGTACTTGGCGGCGACCGTGGGGTGGATCTCCGGGTTCGGGTTGGCCATCGCGAAGATGAACGAACCCTCTGCCATCGAGGCGACGGCCGGCTCGGGGACCGTACCGCCCGAAACCCCGATGAAGACGTCCGCACCGGACATCGCGGTCTCCAGCGAGCCGGTCAGCCCCGCCTTGTTGGTGAAGCCGGCGACCTCCTGCTTGATCTCGGTCAGGTCGTCGCGGTCAGCCGAGACGATGCCCTTGCGGTCGCACACCGCGACATCGCCGATCCCGGCCTCGATGAGGATCTTCGCGATGGCGACACCCGCGGCGCCCGCACCCGAGATCACCGCACGCAGCTGCCCCAGCGAGCGTCCGGTGAGGGTGGCCGCGTTGCGCAGGGCCGCCAGGGTGACCACGGCGGTGCCGTGCTGGTCGTCGTGGAAGACCGGGATGTCCAGCTGCTCCTGGAGCCTGCGCTCGATCTCGAAGCAGCGCGGCGCGGAGATGTCCTCCAGATTGACGCCGCCGAAGGACGGGGCGAGCCGCACGACGGTGTCGATGATCTCGTCCGTGTCGGTGGTCGCCAGCGCGATCGGCACGGCGTCGACGCCGCCGAACTGCTTGAAGAGGATGGCTTTGCCCTCCATCACCGGAAGGGACGCCTCCGGGCCGATGTCACCCAGCCCCAGCACCGCTGTACCGTCCGTCACGACTGCCACGACCTGCGACTTCCAGGTGTAGTCGTGGACCAGCTCCGGCTTCTCGGCGATGGCGCTGCACACCTTGGCGACACCGGGCGTGTAAGCGAGGGACAGGTCGTCCCTGTCGCGCACCGGCACCGTGGCCTGGACTGCCATCTTGCCGCCGCGATGCAGGGCGAACACCGGGTCGAAGGTCTCCTCGTCCTGCGAGGAAGTGCTGAAACTTTCGCTGCGAGGATTGACGATCTCCGCTGCCATTGGTTGTTACCCCTTAAGTCTTCATCAGTTGAGGGTGGCCACTCCTGGTTGAGGAGGGGTGGGCGGGCACCGCCTATGTGCCCCGCGCCGGCCGGTTGGCCCGCCGGGCGGGGGGAGGTACATACGCGCGGGCGCGCCGCACACGCGCCCTGAGCCCCGGATGAGGGGTGTAACCGTCTGTTCTACCGGATGGACCGCACATCGGACGAGTCCATATCGAGTCCGCACCGACGCGGTGAGATGACTCATAGCGGGATATCCGGCCTGGTCGGCCCGGTGCCGCGGCACAAGTCCATCCTTCGAGACGCGCCCCGGAACGGTGCGGGGCGCACCGGAGATCCTCCGGCGGAAGGTGCGTTTGCCAGCAGATGGTCCGGTCGTGCCGTACCGGCCAAGTGGAGAACGGGGGTGACCCGTTACCCGATTTTGACATGACCAGCGACCTGATTGGACCAGTGCGGCTGGCAAGATGCCGTCATCCACACATGGTCGTGGCACCGGAACACCGTGTGCCGCGGCTCCAGCATTCAGCTGTCTCTGATCCGCCGGAGGACCACCACCATGACCGCACGCTCCACTCGCCGCACGGCCGCAATGAAGTCCCGGACAGCCGCGGTCGGCGCGATCGCGGTCGCCGGCGCGCTGCTGCTGACCGGCTGCGGCGACCAGACCAAGAACGACGGCCCCAAGGGCGGCGATTCCTCGGCCGCGCCGCTCGCGCATCTGCTGCCGCAGGCCATCCGGGACAAGGGCACCGTCAGGGTCGGCTCGGACATCGCGTACGCGCCCGTCGAGTTCAAGGACAGCTCGGGCAAGGTCGCCGGGATCGACCCCGACCTCGGGGCGGCGCTCGGCAAGCAGCTCGGGGTGACGTTCCAGTTCGAGAACGGCACGTTCGACAGCCTGGTGACCGGTCTGCGCGCCAAGCGCTACGACGTCGCGATGTCCGCGATGACCGACACCAAGGACCGGCAGAACGGCGTCGCCGACGGCAAGAAGGTCGGCGAGGGCGTCGACTTCGTCGACTACTACTCCGCCGGTGTCTCGATCTACACCCGCAAGGGCAAGGACGAGGGCATCAAGACCTGGGGCGACCTCTGCGGCAAGACGGTCGTCATGGAGCGCGGCACGGTCTCCCACGACCTCGCCAAGGCGCAGGCCAAGAAGTGTCCGGCCGGCAAGAAGCTGACCATCCAGCCCTTCGACGACGACCAGCAGGCCCAGACCCGGCTGCGCTCGGGCGGCGCCGACGCCGGTTCGGCCGACTCCCCCATCGCCGCGTACGCCGTGAAGACCTCGGGCGGCGGCAAGGACTTCCAGGTCGTCGGCCCCACGGTCCAGGCGGCCCCGTACGGCATCGCCATCGCCAAGGGGAACGACCAGCTCACCAAGGCCATCCAGCAGGCGATGAACGCCATCATCAAGGACGGCACGTACGACAAGGTCCTCGCCAAGTGGGGCGCCGAGCAGGGCGCGGTCACCACGGCCAAGCTCAACGGCGGATCCTGACCGGACGCCGGAGCTGAGAGGTATCACCTATGACTGCTGACATGGAAAAGGCCGGCGCCGTCGACGCGCCGCCCACCGCGCCGCAGGCCATCAAGGCCATCCCCGTCCGGCACTACGGGCGGTACGTCGCCGCGGTCGTCGCCGTCGCCCTGCTCGCGGCGATCATCTACGCCTTCTCCCAGGGCAAGATCAACTGGGGGGCGATCCCGGACTTCTTCTTCGACCACCGGATCATCCACGGCGTCGGCCAGACGCTGCTGCTCACCGTGCTCTCCATGGTGATCGGTGTCGTGGGGGGCGTCATCCTCGCGGTGATGCGGCTGTCCAAGAACCCGGTGACCGCGTCGATCTCGTGGTTCTACATCTGGTTCTTCCGGGGCACCCCGGTCCTCGTCCAGCTGATGGTCTGGTTCAACCTGGGCCTGGTCTTCCAGTACATCAACCTCGGTCCGATCTACAAGGACTACTGGTCGAGCTTTATGACGCCGCTGCTGACGGCGCTGCTCGGGCTCGGCCTGAACGAGGCCGCGTACATGGCGGAGATCTGCCGGGCGGGCCTGCTCGCGGTCGACGAGGGCCAGACGGAGGCGGCGCACGCGCTCGGTATGAGCCAGGCCAAGACGCTGGCGCGGATCGTGGTGCCGCAGGCGATGCGGGTCATCGTGCCGCCGACCGGCAACGAGGTCATCAACATGCTGAAGACCACCTCGCTGGTGGCCGCCGTGCAGTTCTACGAACTGCTCCGGACCGCCCAGGACATCGGGCAGACGTCCGGGGCCGCGGTGGAGATGCTGTTCCTGGCCGCCGCCTGGTATCTGGTGCTCACGACGCTCTTCTCCATCGGCCAGTTCTATCTGGAGCGCTACTACGCGCGCGGCTCCAGCCGCAGCCTGCCGCTGACCCCGTTCCAGCGGGTCAAGGCGAATCTGGCTTCCTTCAGCAACCGTTCGGGGGTGTCCGCATGACGGCGATGGTGAAGGCCGAGGGCGTCCACAAGTCCTTCGGGCCGACTCAGGTGCTCAAGGGGATCGACCTGGAGGTCGCCCCGCGTGAGGTGTTCTGCCTCATCGGCCCGTCGGGCTCAGGCAAGTCGACGTTCCTGCGGTGCATCAACCACCTGGAGAAGGTCAACGCGGGACGGCTGTACGTCGACGGGGACCTGGTCGGCTACCGGCAGAAGGGCGAGAAGCTCTACGAGCTCAAGGACAGCGAAGTCGCCCTGAAGCGCAGGGACATCGGCATGGTCTTCCAGCGCTTCAACCTCTTCCCGCACATGACGGCCATCGAGAACGTGATGGAGGCGCCGGTCCAGGTGCGCGGCGAGGCCAAGGCCGTCGCGCGCGCCCGCGCCGAGCGGCTGCTGGACCGGGTCGGGCTCTCCGACAAGGCGGGCAGCTATCCGACGCAGCTGTCGGGCGGCCAGCAGCAGCGGGTGGCGATCGCCCGCGCGCTGGCGATGGAGCCGAAGCTGATGCTCTTCGACGAGCCGACGTCGGCGCTCGACCCGGAGCTGGTGGGCGATGTCCTGGATGTGATGCGCGGCCTCGCGGAGGACGGCATGACGATGATCGTCGTGACCCATGAGATGGGCTTCGCCCGGGAGGTCGGCGATGCGCTGGTCTTCATGGACGACGGCGTGGTCGTCGAGTCGGGCCACCCGCGGGACGTCCTGACCGACCCGCAGCACGAGCGGACGAAGTCGTTCCTGTCGAAGGTGCTGTGAGCCGTCGCAGCAGGCGTACGTGAAGGGGGTACGGGCCGACCCGGCCCGTACCCCCTCTTCACCCTGTCCGCCCTTTTCATCCTTTTCATCCCGAAGGCCCTTCGCGCGCCACGCCACCACCCCCGCCGCCGCGCCGGGGACTGCTTCACGGCGGGCACCGGGGTGCCCGACGGCGAGGCGCTCAAGTAATACCCTCGAAGGATGAGCAGCCATTACGGCCGCCCGACCGTCGACACCGGACCGCCTCCGTAAGGACTAAAAGTGGAACTGGCCTATTACTCGGACTACGCCGTGCGCCTGGTGAACACCGAGGAGCCGGCCCGCAACAAGGACTCCCTGACCTCGGTCGACGCGGTGCGCGACCTCTTCGGGGCCAACGCGTCGGCGGCCCGGCGCGCCACGGACGCCGACGTCACCCGCTTCCGCTCGGTACGGGGCAGGCTGCGCGCCGTGTTCACGGCAGCGGACGAAGGGGACGAGACGCTCGCGGTGGACCTGCTGAACTCGCTGCTGCTGGAGTTCCCGGTCTCGCCGCAGATCTCGGGCCACGACCACCGGGACGACGACGGCCGTCCGCTGTGGCACATGCACCTGGCCGACCACCCGTCCAACGCGACATCCGGCTACGCGGCGATCGCGTCGATGGGGCTGGCCTTCCATCTCACCGAGTACGGGGTGGACCGGCTCGGCCTGTGCGAGGCAGCGCCGTGCCGCAACGCCTATCTCGATACATCGACAAACCGATCCCGGCGCTACTGCTCGGACCGCTGCGCGACCCGCGCCAACGTGGCCGCCTACCGCGCGCGCAAGCGCCTGGAGACGGCCCGGTCGGCCGGCACCGGCCGCACCGCCGAGGCCAGCCAGGAGAGCAGCACAGCGGCCGAGCGCTGACGGCCCCGTGTGATGGGCCGGTATCTGGCCCGCACCCTCCCCAGCAGCAGGTCCTCGGGCACGGTGCCGAACGCGCGGCTGTCCACGCCTTCGGCGTGCGCGTTGTCCCCCAGCACCCACCAGCCCCCGTCGCGCCGCTCGATCAGGCGCTTCACGATCAGCAGATCCTGCTGCAGCGGATGGCGGAGCACGGCCACGTCCCCCGGCCTGAGCTCGGCGCCGTAGTGCACCAGCAGCTGGTCACCGTGGAGCAGGGTGGGCACCATGGACGGCCCCGTCACCTCCGCCACACCCAACGGAGCCCGCGTCTCCCGCCCCTGATCCGTCATCCGGCACCTCCCGGTCCGATCGTCCACCAGTCCCATACTGACCCTGGACTTTTGTCCTAAGCCCCAGGGGGCACTCGCGAAATCGGGCCTCTCACGGAGTAATGTCCCACCCGAGAAGACGATCACGAGGAAGGACAGCTCCATGCTTTCCCGCCTGTTTGCCCCCAAGGTGAAGGTCAGCGCCCACTGCGACCTCCCCTGCGGCGTGTACGACCCGGCCCAGGCCCGTATCGAGGCCGAGTCCGTCAAGGCCGTCCAGGAGAAGTACCAGGCCAACGAGGACCCGCACTTCCGTGCCCGTGCCACGGTCATCAAGGAAGAGCGCGCGGAGCTCGCCAAGCACCACGTATCGGTGCTGTGGAGCGACTACTTCAAGCCGCCGCACTTCGAGAAGTACCCCGAGCTCCACCAGCTCGTCAATGACGCCCTCAAGGCGCTGTCGGCGGCCAAGGGCTCGACGGACCCGGCCACGGGCCAGAAGGCGCTGGACTACATCGCCCAGATCGACAAGATCTTCTGGGAGACCAAGAAGGCTTGATCCACGGCTGGACGGCCCGACCCGCGCACGTGGCGGGTCCGTGACCGCCCAAGTGACCGCACCCGGCCCGCAGGCCGCCGTAACAGGCGGCCATGGCGAGCCGGGTGCGGTCTTTCCCTGTGCGGCACCGGCCCTGTCCGGTCTTGTGCGGCACCGGCCCTATCCGGCCCCCGGTCCCGTCAACCGGTCCAGCAGCTCCGTCACTTCGCCGGCGGGCTGTGGCAAGCCCGCCTCCTCGTACGCGGTCCGGGCCCGCTCCCAGTGCTCGCGTGCCGTGTCCGGGCGGTCCGCCGCAAGCGCGAGGAGGCCCAGGTGGTGCAGGGTGCGTGCCTCGCCGACGGGGTGGCCGAGCGCCCGGTAGGTGGCCAGCGCGCGGTGGTAGTGGTCGTGGGCCGCGTCGTGGTCGCCCTGGTGACGGGCGGTCGTGGCGAGGTTGTACAGGGTGTGGGCCACCGCCTGTTCGTCCTCGCCCGCGCGGAAGAGCGGCAGTGCGGCGCGGTAGTGCGTCTCCGCCTCCGCGTACCGGCCCCTGCGCCGGGCGGCCGTGCCCATGCTGTGCAGCGTGAGGGCCTCACCCGCGCGGTCGCCGATCCGGCGGTACATGTCCAGCGCCTCCGCGAAGGTGTGCAGGGCCAGGGCGTAGTCCTGTTTGTGCTTGAGGAAGTCGCCCTTGTTGTAGAGGGCCAGGGCCTCCTGCCCGCTGTCGGTGCCGCGGCGCGCGAAGCTCACCGCCATGTCGCACGCCTCCAGGCCGGCCGCCCAGTCCTGCTGGCGGCGCAGGAACCAGCTCACGTCGTGCGCGAGCGGCAGGCCCGCCGTGTAGCGGCCGTGCGTCCGGGCGAGGTACAGGGCGGTCCTGAGGTTCGTCCGCTCGGTGTCGAGCCAGCGCTCCGACGCGTCGTCACGCAGGCCGTGGCGCGCGGCCTCCACGATCCTCCCGGTGGCGTCCCTGGCGGAGTCCCGGTAGTGCGCCAGCAGCCGGTCGATGGCCGCTCCGGTGGCTTCCTCGTCGTCCTGTTCGCGGCGCAGCCCTTCGGCGTACAGGCGCAGCAGGTCGTGCAGGCGGAACCAGCCGCGCGGCCTGCCCGGCTCGACCATGTGCGCCGCACGCAGCGCGCCGAGCAGCTTGCGGACCCGTGGTGCGGGGAGGCCGGTGAGCGCGGCGGCGGCCTCGGCGCTCACCTGCTGCCCGAGGTTGAGGGAGAGCAGCCGGAAGGTACGGGCCTCGTCGGGGCCGAGTGTGGCGTACGACAGGTCGAAGGCGGCGGTGACGGAACGGCCGCTCCCGTACGACAGCTCCGCCAGGCGGGTCGCACGGTCGCGCAGCGCCGCGGTGAGTTCGCCGACCGACTGGTCCGGGTCGCCGGCGAGGATCGACGCCACGACGGCGACGGCCAGCGGGAGATGGCCGCACAGCCCGGCGAGGTCGCGCACGGCGCCGGGTTCGTCCTCGGTACGGGTGTCGTCGGGGCGCCGCATACGGAGCGTACGGGCTATCAGCGCGCCCGCCTCGGGCGGATCGAGTACGCCGAGGTCGACGATCCGCGAACCGGGCAGATCCCCGAGGGTGTGACGGCTGGTCACCAGGGCACGGTGGCAGGCGGGCCCCGGCAGCAGGGCGCCGATCCGGTCCGTCGACGCGGCGTTGTCGAGCATCACGAGCACCGCACGCCGCTGGGCGGCGAGGTCGGCCAGCTTGGAGTGGTAGAGCGACAGCCGGCCCTGGAGCGTGGGCGGGAAGTGCTCGTCGGGGACGCCGAGTGCGCTGAGGACGACGGACAGGGCGACATCGGTCCGCAGCCTGCGGTCCTCGTCGTAGCCCTGGAAGTTGATGAAGAGCACCCCGCCCGGAAACCACCCGGCCGCCAGTGCGTCATGGGCGGCGCGCAGCGCCAGCGCCGTCTTGCCGACGCCCGCCGTGCCCACCAGCGTGGGCACCACGACCGGCGTGCCGCCGTCGGCACCGGACCGCAGCGCATCGGCCACGGTCCGCAGAGCCGTCTCACGGCCGGTGAATTCCGGAGCGGCCGGAGGGAGACCGGCCAGGGCCGTCGGCACCGGCGACGCGAGGTGCAACTCCCCCACGTGACCGGCCTGGACGACTGTCCCGGTCACGGTTCCGCTCAGGTCGTTGGACGACTGGTTCATCCTCTCTTTCTAGCGCATCCTCCTAGCTCAACAGCCCCCGGCTGGGGGAGGTTTGCCCCTGCCGCCGCTCCTCTCCCCCGACCGTCCCCTCCCCGGCGTGCGGCTCCAGCAGGTTCTTCCGCAGCGCGGCGATCACCGTCTCGTCGATGTCCAGCTGTTCGTCGATGTAGCCGCGTACGGACCCGTACCGCTCGGTCAGGGCCGCCAGGAAGAGGCGCATCACTTCCTCGGGCGCGCGTCCGTAGCCCGGCCAGACCGGCCCCCTGCCGGGGTGTTCGGCCCGCCAGTCGGCCAGGAGGCGTTCGCTCGCGAGCCCGGTGCGGGCGAAGTCCTCGACGATGCCGGACTCGGACACCCCGAGCAGCGTCAGCACGAGCGCCGCCAGCAGGCCGGTGCGGTCCTTCCCCGATGTGCAGTGGAAGACGGCGGGACGGTCCCCGGCGGTGGCGATCACCTCGATGGCCCGGCTCAGTTCGGCGACACCGTCGTGGGCGACTTCCAGATACCGCTCGGCGAGATACGGCCCGGCCGCGACGGACGGGCCGAGGCTCGGCTGGTCGTAGGGACGGTGTTCGACGCTGAGGTGGTGGTAGGTGAAGGACGGGTGCTCGGGAACACGGCCCTTGGCGTCGATCTCCCAGGAGTAGCGCAGGTCGATGACGGTACCGATGCCCAGCGCCAGGAACCGCTCCCAGTCCGCGCCGCCGAGTTTGGCCAGCGAGTCGGAGCGGAACAGCCGGCCCGTGCGCACCGCCCGGCCGCCATCGCCCGGACAGCCGCCCAGGTCACGGAAGTTGTGCAGGCGCAGGAAAGGCAGGGGTCCATTCATGACGGCGGAGCCTATCGGCAGCGGGCGTCAGCCTGTTCCTGTCTGTCCGTCCAACCGGTCCAGCCCGTAACCGTCCTGCCAGGACACCACTGTGACGACTGCGTCCACCGGAAGCGGCCCGTAGATGTGCGGGAACACATCGGCGCCGGGCGCGGGGGCCTCGTAGCGCAGCGGTACGGAGAGCAGGTCGCTGTCGATGACCAGCACCACCAGCTCGCCGTGACCGCCCTCGCTCTCCGTCCCGCCGCCACCCCCACTGCCGCCGTTGCCACTGCCGCCGCCACTCCCGTAGAGGAAGTCGGCGACCGCGAGGAGCTGGGCGCGGGTGGAGCAGTGGATGAAGCCCTCCTCCTGGAGGGTGCGGCCGCGGGTCGACATCTCGTACGTACCGGTCGCGCGGGCCGCCTCCCACAGGGAGCGCTCGGTGATGTGCAGCAGTTCGGTCATGGGACAACGCTAGGCGCTACCCGGGCCCGCCTGCCCCGGGATCCCCTCCGGGGGACCTCTGCTCGGGAACGCCGTGCGCCGCGTCGTCGGGCTTCTCCGGGCCGGTGAGCAGGCCGTGTTCGGCGAAGACCTTCTTGGCCACAGCGGTGGCGTTGAGCGCCTTGGGCATACCGCAGTAGACGGCGGAGTGCAGCAGCGCCTCGACGATCTCCTCCGCGCTGAGGCCGACATTGAGCGCGGCGTTGATGTGGACGTCGAGCTGCGGTTCGCAGCCGCCGAGGGCCGTGAGCATGCCGAGCGTGACCAACTGGCGGTCCCGCAGGGCCAGCTGGGGCCTGGTGTAGATATCTCCGAAGGCCCAGGCGACGATGTGATGCCCCAGGTCCGGGGAGATGTCGGCCAGCGAATCGATGACCTGCCGGCCGCCCTCACCGACGACGCGGTCGAGCATCCCCATCCCCCGCTGCAACCGGTCCTGCCGGGTCTCGGCAGCGTCGTGGGCATCAGGGGCGCCGTGGACACCGGGGGTGTCGCGGGCATCCGAGGTGTCGCGGGTATCCGGGGTCTCGCGGGCATCGGCGGACGGGAGTTCCGTGGCGGTGTCCGGGGTGGCCGGATCGCTCTGGGTGCTCATGGCTGCTCCGTTCCGGGCTGCCCATCGGGTACGGAGCAGCCGCGCAAGGTGACCGTACGGGGTGGGCCGGACGGGCCTGCCGGACGGGGCCTGCCGGACGGAAGGCCGCCGCCCCGCCGCGTCCCATGGACGTGGCGGGGCGGCGGCCTCCGGTGATCGGTTCACAGAACTGCCGGGCGGATCCGCGCGTTACAGCTCATTGCTGACGTCGAGGATGTCCCACTCCCGGTCGTCATTGTTGGCGCAGTCCTGCAGCGAGAGCAGGTTCTGGGTGGTGACGGGTTTACCGGGAGGGCTGAACCCGTCAACGTTCAGGCAGAGGTCGTTGCTCGCGACGTTGCGGATGTAGTAGTGCCCGTCCGGCTGCTTGTCGAGCCACCACAGCTGGTTGTCGGGCTGGGTGCCGGCGCAGGTGAACTCGGTGATATGTGTCTCTGCCTTCGCGCCGGCCCTGTCCGGCAGGTCCATGCAGAGCTGGTCCTTGATGTTGCGGATCTGGAAGAGACTGTTGTTGTTCGGGCCCGCGTGCGCGCGCTGGACCTCCAGGTTCCAGACCTGGTTGTCCGCGTCCGTGGGGTTGCAGTCGTTCTCCTGGACCGGGCCGTTGAGCTTGCCCTTGTCCCTGCCGGGAAGTTCGGCGCAGAGCTTGGTCACCGGGTTACGGATCAGGACATTCTTACGGTCCGCCGGATCCTTCTTCTTGGCACCGCCGCCTCCGCCTCCGCCGCCGCCCCCGCCTCCGCCGCTGTTGCCCGCGTCCGGGTTGACAGGAGCTGACGGGGTGGGCGGGGGCACGCTCGCCGCGGGCGGCGGGAGGCTCGGCGTGGGGGTCGGGGTGGCGATGGCGCCTGCCTCTTCGACCTTCGGCTGGGCCGCGGTGGCGACCGTGGGCTTGTGGGTGAACCAGGCCATGATGAAGACGATGGCGATGGCCATGAACACCGCGAACAGGGTGGCGAGCCAGCGGGGCAGGAACCCGCGCTGGACGTAGGTCCCGTCGACGTTGAGCGGTTTGGTGCCCGAGCGCTGGATCGCGAGCTTGTAGGGGCGGTCCTGCTTGCGGCCGAACCAGATGATCTGGCGGGGCCGGAGCGTGGCGCGTACGAAGGCGGCGCGGCCGGGCTCGATCTGGACGTTGGCCGGGTGGACCTCGTACGAGAGCTGGTCGCCGTTCTCGCTGCCGTTGACGGACGCGGTGAGCTTGGTGTTGCCGAGGTTGTCGATCGCGAGCTTGGGACGCCCGCGGAAGCAGCCCTTGACAGTGTGGGGCACCAGTTCCGCGCGGATCTCGGAGAACGGGGTGATCGTGACGTTGCCCTCGGGGACCGTGGTCGCCTCGGGGTGCTCGGTCGGGATGACCTGGACGCCGTACGGGTTCGGGCCGGCGACGGCGTCCGGGGTACGCGGCGGGGCGAACGTGAGGTCCACGGTGCCGGTGGTGCCGGGAAAGAGTCGGATGGTCGGTGGTTCGACGGTCACGTACGGGGCCAGATCACCGACGGGTACGCACCGGTACTCGTCGACGACGTCGCCCGTGTTGCGCAGCCGTAGCCGCACGGTGGCCGTACTGCCGGGGTCCACCGTGGTGGACGCAGGCTCCAGAGAGGTCCAGATGCTCACGCGCCGGACACTAGTCACCGGCATAATGCCTTGTCACCAGGAGGCAGGGCAGACCTGTTGCCCTGAGCAGCCTCTCCGGCTGCCCTTCGCGAGCCGCGCGGACCACGCCCGCCGCTGCCCGCCCACCTGCACCGAGGCCATCAGGTCCGGTTGTCGGCTCGCGGCCTCACAGCGCCTCGCGTACGAGTGCCAGCACGGCCTCGTCCGTGAGGCCCAGCCCCTTCGCCTCCGCCGCGAGCTCCCGCACCCGTACGAGCAGCCGCGCCCGCGCCTGGGACGGCCCGCCGACGACCACCGCGCCCCTGCCCCGGCGCAGTTCGATCAGGCCCTCCTCACGCAGCCGCTGGTAACCGCGCAGCACCGTATGGACGTTGACCCCGAGCGAGTCCGCGAGGACGCGGGCGGCGGGCAGCCGCTCGCCCGCCGCCACCCGGCCGTCCGCCACGGCGCCCCGGACACAGGCGGCGATCTGGTCCCCCAGCGGGATCGCGGACGACGGGTCGATCCGGAAGAGCATCAGCGGGTCGCCTGCCGCTCGGCCAGGGTGTTGAGCAGCGCGGCGGCGTCGGCGGAGCCGTCGATGGTGACGGCGAAGTCACGGCCGTTCCTGCGCCGGACCACGATGGCCTCACCTGAGCGGAGAATGAGCCCGGAGCGGCCGGCCCGGACCCGGTAGCCCCAGCCACCGAAGTCCTTCAGGGCATTGATGTCGCGGCTGGTCGCCTGCTCGATCTCACCCAGCGGCACCCGGATACGCGGCCAGGGCAGCCGTCCCGTGGAGACGGTGAGGCCCCTGCGGTCCACGGTGACGTACGGCCTGGCGAAGACCATCAGCACCAGGCCGACCGCCACCGGGGCCACGGCGTCCTGCCAGCCGGAGACCGCGAGCAGCACGGCACCGGTGACGACGACGGCGACCGTGAGCACCAGCAGTGGGCGGGCGCCGGCGTGGCGCGCCCAGCCGGCCGTCTCACCGGCCCCGAGGTCGATCCGCTCGACGGGCCCCTCCGCGGGTGGCGCCGGCAGCGAGGGCGCGAAACGGGCCATCCACCAGCCGGCCCCGCCGGCCACTGCCCCCACCCCGGCACCGATGGCGACCCGCCAGAAGGGGAACACGGCCGGGGTGTGGAGGTTGGCGTACAGGACCTCGGCCATCAGCGCACCGACGATGCCGGCGAGCACCCAGCCCATGACGATCAGGGACCGCGCCCCGCGGGCGATGAGCATCCAGATCACGCCAAGGCCGATCAGCAGGGCGGTGGTGACCAGGACGTACTCCAACTGACCTGCGGTGTCGTCCGGGCGGCCGCTGCTGCCGAAGTGGCTGGCCAGGCGGTACGGCAGCCGGTCCCGCAGCCGTATGAAGACCACCAGGTCCACGACGTAGGCGAGCAGGAAGGGCAGCCCGGCGACTGTCGCGCGCCTGATGCGGCCGTGCCCCATGGTTTCCCTCATCGATTCCCCCCGTGCCTCTCCCGGCGGTTCTTCTGTCGGGTCGGTCCTCTGCGGTTTCTCCTATTGTTCGCATCCAAGTAGAACAATAGGAGCACAAGGCGTCAAGGACAGTGGCTCCTCACCGGCTTCGAGTAGCGAAACCGGTGAGGAGCCACTGGTGGGAGCCGGCCGACCGCGAGCCTCGCAGCCGTGGGCTACACGGCTGCCGCGAAGGGGGCCTGGAGGATCGAGCCGGGTGGGAGCTGTTCCTGGATCAGGGCGACCGCGGCGCCGAAGTCGCCCTGGTCATTGCCCGATACATAGCTCGTGCCGCCGTAGTGCAGCGTGACCCCGAGATCGGTGGCCGGGCGGCGCAGAGCCAACAGGCAGCTCAGCGTGGCCTGATGGGCCGTACTGTCATCGGCGACGACCGGGAGCGGCATGTCCCACTCCAGGACGCAGTCGCTCAACGGCTCCGCCCCCTCCGGCCCGTCGCCCACCGGGGCGAAGGAGTCGAACGAATCTCCCGCGTAGTCGACTCCCCTGATCCGGGTGCGGAGTTGACGCTCTACTGCGCTGATCACTAGGGCATCTGATCCATGGCTGTCCCGGTACCAGCCGGCCCATGACTGTGGTGTCATGAGCGCGACTGTAGCGCCGTCACCAGCCCGGCGTCACCAAGAGTGATCAAGTCCGGAATTACTGGTTCCTGGTGTACTTGGCCCCCGGCATCCCCTTCCTGACGGCCCGACAGGCCCCACCTAGCCCTCTCCTCACCCGTCCCGTGCCACCCGGCGAGCGCACGTACGAGCGCACATACGAGTGACCGGCCTGGCCACCGAACGGGTGAGCCACCGCCCCCGGCCAGGCCACACGTGCCCCGTCGTCGCCCGGCCCGTCGGTTGCCCGGCCCGTCGCGGCCCTGCCTGTCGCCGCCCGGCCCGCTCGCGGATCAGCCGCGCGGCTCACGCCACATCGGCCACATCCGCGGACCGTCGGGCAGCTGGACCGCGGTCCCCATGAACACGAACCCCAGCCGCTCGTACAGCCCCCGGCTGCGCGCACTGCTGGCCTCCAGATAGGCCGGAATCCCTTCGCGGTCGCAGCGTTCCAGTACGGGGGCCATCAGTTCGGTGCCCAGGCCCTCGCCCTGCCGCTCCGGTTTCACCCCGATCATCAGCAGATAGGCGTGTGCCCGATCGTGCGGATGGACCTCGCCCATCAACCGCCCGACCAGCTCGGCCCGTTCGTTCTCCGGGTCGGCCGTCTCCCGCATCAGGGCCGGTGTGTCGTCCTCCCCCTCCGGCACACCGGCGGGGATGTCGAGCCAGAGAGCCATCGCCGTATGGTCCTCGGTGAGGTCGACCCGGCCCTCGGCGAGGGCCACATCGATGAAGACCCCGAGGAACTTGCCGTGCACATTCCTGCGGTGCGCCTCGTCGGGGAACACCCAGGTGCTCACCGGGTCCTGCATGAAGGACTCGTCAAGAAGCCGTACGAGCACCTCGCGGTCCGCCTCGCCCGCCTGCCGTATCGCCACGCCCATGGTCCGGTCCCTCTTCTCTCGCCGTTCACGTCGCTCGGCCGATGAATGAACGACTGTCCATCCATAACTCGCAGACGTGATCCTAGAGTTGACCGGACCCGACCATGGGCGGTGCGGTTCAGCGGCTGCGCCGCGTCACATACTCCGCGAGGGAGAGCAGACCTCCCGCCGCCGCCAGGTCGGGGACCGCCCGGGAGAGATGGCCGACGGCTCTGGCCATCCGGTCGGCCGCCTCGGCCTGCGCCCAGTCCCGGCCCCCTGCCCGGTCGACCGCGTCGGCCGCCCGCCTGATGCCTTCCGCGTCGAGCGGGCCGCGGTACAGCTCCGCAAGCTCCGCCCCCGCAGCCGTGCCCGAGCTCAGCGCGGCCACCACCGGCAGCGACTTCTTGTGGGCGGCGAGATCAGCTCCGGCCGGTTTCCCGGTGTGGGACGGCTCGCCCCAGATGCCGATCAGATCGTCGATCAGCTGAAAGGCCAGCCCGGCCTCCCGGCCGAACGCGTCCATAGCCGCCGCCTCTTCCTGGCCCGCCCCCGAGTAGAGCGCGCCCATCGCGCAGGCGCAGCCGAGCAGCGCCCCGGTCTTGGCCTCGGCCATGGTCAGGCACTCGTCGAGGGAGACCTCCGTACGGGCCTCGAAGGCGCAGTCCGCCTGCTGGCCCGCACAGAGCTCGATGACACAGGCGGCGAGCCGCCCGGCGGCGGCCTGCGCCGCGGGGTGGGGGTCATCGGCGAGCAGCCGCAGGGCCAGTGCCTGCATCGCGTCCCCGGCTATGATCGCGTCGGGTATGCCGAAGACCGTCCAGGCGGTCGCGCGGTGCCTCCGGGTGGCGTCCCGGTCGATGACGTCGTCGTGCAGCAGCGTGAAGTTGTGCACCAACTCCACCGCGGTGGCTGCCTGTACCGCCTGCCGCAGGTCTCCGTTCAGTGCCTGGACCGCGGCGAGGACCAGCGCGGGTCTGATCGCCTTGCCCGCCTGCTCCGCGGCCGGGGAGCCGTCCGGCTGCTCCCAGCCGAAGTGGTACATCCCGATGCTCCGCATGGGACCGGGCAGGGACTCCAGCGCGGAGCGTAGTTCCGGGTCGACGACGGTGCGGGTGCGTTCCAGGAGCGCTGCGGCCTCATGTCCCTCGGTCGCGGCGTCCGTTCTGGTCATGGTCATGGTCACTTCCTCTGCGGCGTGCGTACGGCGTGGTCGCCAGGGACGTCCCGGACGCGCAGGTCCCCGCGGCAGCCTGACCGCCGTCCGGGCCCGCCCGTCCGGGACGCCGCCTCACCGCCAGCGGCTGACTTCGACGTTCTCCAGCACGCCGAGCGCGTCCGGCACCAGGACTGCCGCGGAGTAGTAGGCCGTCACCAGGTAGGAGATGATCGCCTTCTCGTCGATCCCCATGAAGCGGACCGACAGGCTCGGCTCGATCTCGTCGGGGATGCCGCTCTGCTGGAGCCCGATGACGCCCTGCTCGTCCTCGCCGGTCCTCATGCAGATGATCGACGTGGTGCGGGCGTCGCTGACCGGGATCTTGTTGCACGGGAAGATCGGCACCCCGCGCCAGGCCGGCACGTGCTGGCCGCCGACATCGACACTCTCCGGCACCAGACCACGCTTGTTGCACTCGCGGCCGAACGCGGCGATGGCCTTCGGGTGCGCGATGAAGAGCTTCGATCCGCGCCGGCGCGACAGCAGTTCGTCCATGTCGTCCGGGCTCGGCACCCCGTCGTGCGGCTGCAGCCGCTGGCCGTAGTCGCAGTTGTGGAGGAGACCGAACTCCCGGTTGTTGACCAGCTCGTGCTCCTGGCGCTCGCGCAGCGCCTCGACGGTCAGCCGCAACTGGTGCTCGGTCTGGTTCATCGGCTGGTTGTACAGATCGGCGACCCGGCTGTGGACCTTCAGCACGGTCTGGGCGACGCTCAGTTCGTACTCGCGGGGCGCGCCCTCGTAATCGACGTACGTGTTCGGGACGAGCGCCTCTCCGCTGTGGCCCGCCGAGAGGTCGATCGCCGCTTCGCCGTAACTGTTCGTGCGCTGCGCGGGCACCGAGGCCACCCCCGCCAGATGCTGCCGCAGCGAATCGGCGCGCTCCGCGAGGTTCAGCACATCCGCCCGGGTCAGCTCCAGTGCGACGCACGCGGTGTCGGCGCGGGCCGTGTACTCCCAGGTGGCGCCCTCGTCCAGCAGTGCCTGATCTCCGAAGTACGCCCCGTCGGCCAGCGAACCGAGGACGGTCTCGTCCCCGTAGGGCCCCGTGCCGATCTTCTGCACCCTGCCGTGGGCCAGCAGGAACACCCGGTCCGCCGTGTCACCCGCGGCGGCCAGCACATCGCCCTCCGCGAACTCCCGCTGCGTGCAACGCTGCGCCAGCTCGGTCAGGGCCGCCTCGTCCGCGTAGTCCCGCAGGGCGGGCAGCTCACCCAGCTCGGCCGGGATCACCTGCACACGGTCGCCGGTCTGGACAAACGTCACCCGGCCGTCACCGACCGAGTAACTCAGCCGCCGGTTCACCCGGTACGTACCACCCTGTACCTGGACCCACGGGAGCATCTTCAGCAGCCACCGTGAGGTGATCTCCTGCATCTGCGGCGCGGACTTGGTGGTCGTTGCGAGGTTCCGCGCAGCTGCCGTGCCAAGACTCTGCTGCGGCGGTGCCTGCGTGTCGCGAACCTCTTCACCAACGGACATCTGTCGTCCTCTCGATCATCGACTGACGTGCGTGAAGAGCCTTTCAGCGGAGACCGGCGGCGCGCCATTACACAAAAGAGTGTGACTAATTGGGCTTTGGGGTGGGCACGTTGTCGTTCGTTGTCCAGAGCGATCAGAACTTGCATCTTTTGTGCAAGTTATCTAGCGTGACGCCCATGCGGCTGACCAGATTCACCGACGTGGCACTGCGCGTCCTGATGCGCCTCGCCGTCACGGAGGAAGGCGAGGCACCGGCGACCAAGGAGGTCGCGGCGGCCATGCGGGTGCCGTACAGCCACGCGGCGAAGATCGTCGCCCGCCTCCAGCACCTCGGCCTGGTCGAGGCGCGCCGGGGCCGCGGCGGCGGACTCAGCCTCACCGGAGCGGGCCGCTCCGCCTCCGTGGGCGGACTCGTCCGCGAACTCGAAGGCCCCGGCGACGTCGTGGAGTGCGAGGGCTCCACCCCGTGCCCGCTCCGCTCGGACTGCCTCCTGCGCGGCGCCCTGCGCCGGGCGCAGGAGGCGTTCTACGTGTCACTGGACCCGCTCACGGTCGCCGACCTGGTCGCCTCCCCGACCGGCCCCCTCCTGATCGGCATAGGCAGCCGCCCCGACGACGGCTGACCGAGGCGCCGCCGACCCCAAAGCCCCGGCCCCCGTGGGCAGCACCACACCCGAGCGGCACCCCAAGTCCCGTAGCCCGCAACCCCGCACGCCCACACGCCTCACCTCCCCACACCCAAAAATACGCATCTCATATACCAATTCCAGAGCCAGGAGTCACCGATGCTCAGCGAACCGTCGACCCGTATCGTCCGCGCCACCCTCCCCGCCGTCGGCGCCGCCATCGAGGACATCACCGGGCTCTTCTACCGCAAGCTGTTCGACGCCCACCCCGACCTGCTGCGCGACCTCTTCAACCGCGGCAACCAGGCATCCGGCGCCCAGCGCCAGGCCCTCGCCGGTTCCATCGCCGCCTTCGCCGCCCGGCTGGTGGAGGACCCGGACACCCGCCCGGACGTCATGCTCGGCCGCATCGCCCACAAACACGCCTCACTCGGGATCACGCCCGCCCAGTACGACGTCGTGCACACCCACCTCTTCGCCGCCATCGCCGAAGTCCTGGGCGACGCGGTCACCCCGGAGGTCGCCGCCGCCTGGGACGAGGTCTACTGGCTGATGGCCAACGCGCTGATCGCCCTGGAGGCCCGGCTGTACGCGGAACGGGAGGTCGCCGCCGGGGACGTCTGGCACACCTGGGAAGTGGTGTCCAGGACCGAGGAGACCGCCGACACCGCCACCTTCAGGCTCCGCCCCGCCGACGGCTCGCCCGCCCCACACTTCCGGCCCGGCCAGTACGTGTCCGTCCAGGTCCCGCTCCCCGACGGCGCCCGCCAGATCCGGCAGTACAGCCTCTCCGGCGCACCCGGCGGCCGGCTCCACTCGATCACCGTGAAACGCGTGCACGAGGGCACCTTCCCTGACCGCGCCGCCCCGGACGGCGAGGTATCGCACCACCTGCACACCCGGGTGCGGACCGGCGACCTGCTCCAGGTCTCCCTCCCGTACGGCGATCTCGTCATCGGCCCGGACGTGGCGGACGCCCCGCTCCTGCTCGCGTCCGCCGGGATCGGCTGCACCCCGATGCTCGCGATGCTCGAACACCTCGCGGACACCGGGCACCCCGCCCCGGTCACCGTCGTGCACGGCGACCGCGCCCCCGCCGACCACGCCCTGCGCGCCGAACACGCCCTCCTCACCGAGAAGCTGCCGGACGCCGCCGCGCACTTCTGGTACGAGCACCCGGCGCCCGGTCATCCGGCCGACCGCACCGGCCGCGTCGACCTGGGCGGGCTGCCCGTACCGGCGGGAACCCGCGCCTACCTCTGCGGGCCGCTGCCCTTCATGCGCTCCGTCCGCACCCAGCTGCTGGCCCGCGGCGTACGGGCCGCTGACATCCACTACGAGGTGTTCGGCCCGGACCTCTGGCTCGCCGAGAGCTGAGAGCTGAGAGCTGAGAGCTGAGACGCGGGATGAAAAGGACGGGATGAAGGATCGGGGCAATGCGGGATGCGGGATGCGGGCCGCCCCGGCGCACCGGACGCCGGGGACGGACAATGACCCCATGCCCCCTGCAGTCCCCGGCCCCGGCCAGGCTCCCGACTCCGGCCAGGCCACCGGCTCCGACCCCGGCCGGCTGCGCCCGCTGCTGCCGTCGCCGCTGGAACCGCTCGACGACGAGCGCTTCGCCCGGCACGGCGTACAGCTGCTGCTCAAACGTGACGACCTCATCCATCCGGATCTGCCGGGCAACAAATGGCGGAAACTCGCGCCGAACCTGACGGCCGCGGCCGGTCGGACCGTCCTGACGTTCGGCGGCGCGTACTCCAACCATCTGCGGGCCACCGCCGCCGCCGGCCGGCTGCTCGGCTTCCCGACCATCGGCGTCGTACGCGGTGACGAGCTGGCCCACCGCCCGCTCAACCCCTCCCTCGCGCAGTGCGCGGCCGACGGCATGCGGCTGTACTTCGTGGACCGCGGGGCCTACCGCGCCAAAGCGGTACCGGCCGGTCTCGACACCACCGGGATGTACGTCGTCCCCGAGGGCGGCAGCAACACCGCGGCCGTGCACGGCTGCCGCGCGCTCGGCCGGGAGCTGCACGGGCTCGCCGACACCGTCGCGGTGGCCATCGGCACCGGCGGGACGCCCGCCGGCCTCGCGGCCGGCCTCACCGCGGGCCAGCGCGCCATCGGCTTCCCCGTCCTCAGGGGCGGCTTCCTCACCGGCGACGTCGCCGCGCTCCAGCAGGCCGCGTTCGGTGCGCGGACCGGTGACTGGCGGCTCGACGACCGCTTCCACTTCGGCGGATACGCGCGCACGGCACCGGAGCTCGAAGCCTTCGCCGCCGGATTCGAGGAGCTGCACCACATCCCCGTCGAACGGATCTACGTCGCGAAGATGCTGTACGGGCTGACGCGGCTGGCCGCCGACGGCGCCTTCCCGCCGGGCACCCGGGTGGCCGCCGTCATCACCGGCCGGCCCGCCACCGCACCGGGGTAGCCGGCCCCCGACGCCCCACGCCATCGGAGTCGGCGGTCCCCCTCCTCCGTCAGGAGTCCCCCTCCTCCTCGCGGTAGGCCGCCGCCTCCTCCAGGTCCAGCCTGCGCAGCAGCGTCCTGAGCAGCTCGTCGTCGATACGCCGCCGGTCGCGCAGCTCGACGAAGACGGAGCGCTCGGCGCCGATCATCGCCCGCGCGAGCCGCCGGTAGGTGTCGTCGGCGCTCTCACCCGTGTGCTCGTTCACCGTGCCGAGCCGCTCCCAGACCGCGTTCCTGCGCCGTGCCATCACCGTGCGCAACCGGTCGGCGAGCGGCTCGGGCAGTTCGTTGTCCTCGTCGGCGAGCATCGAGTTCAGCAGCTTCTCTGCGGCCTGCGACGCCTCGTTCTGCGCCTGTGCCTCGGCGAGCGTCTCGGCGTGTGTGTCGCGGCCCGGGATCCTCAGCAGCCGGATCAGCGGCGGCAGGGAAAGACCCTGGACGACCAGGGTGGCGATCACCGTCGTGAAGGTCAGGAAGAGCACCAGATTCCGCGCGGGGAACGGTGCGCCGTGTGCGGTCAGCGGGATCGAGAAGGCGATGGCCAGCGAGACCACACCGCGCATTCCGGCCCAGCCGACGACGACCGGCGCGGTCCAGTCCGTATCGGGTTCGCGTTCCCTGATCCTGCTGGAGATCACCCGCGGCAGGAAAGTGGCCGGAAAGACCCAGACGAAGCGCACCACCACGACCACCACGAAAACAGCCACCGCGTACCAGGCGGCCTCTCCTCCCCCGTAAGTGCCGAGTCCGCGCAGCACAAAGGGCAATTGCAGTCCGATCAGCGCGAAGACCGTCGATTCCAGAATGAAGGAGACCATTTTCCAAACGGCCTCCTCCTGCAGCCGGGTGGCGAAGTCGACCTGCCAGGAACGGTGTCCGAGATAGAGCGCGACGACGACCACGGCGAGCACCCCCGAAGCGTGCACCCGCTCCGCCGCCGCATAGGCGACGAAGGGAATGAGCAGCGAGAGGGTGTTCTGCAGCAGCGCTTCCTTGAGATGTGTACGCAGCCAGTGCAGCGGCACCATCAGGACCAGGCCGACGCCGATTCCGCCGACCGACGCCAGTGCGAATTCACCGAGCCCTTCCGCCCAGGAGACCCCGGCGCCCACCGCGGCCGCCAGCGCCACCTTGTAGGCGGTGATCGCGGTCGCGTCGTTGACGAGCGATTCGCCCTGGAGGACCGTCGTGAGCCGGGAGGGCAGCCCGAGGCGCCGGGCGATGGCCGTGGCCGCCACCGCGTCGGGCGGCGCGATCACCGCGCCGAGGACCAGGGCGGCGGTGAGCGGCAGATCCGGCACGATCAGATAGGCGAGCCAGCCCACCACGACGGTCGCGAAGAGCACATAGCCGACCGAGAGCAGCGCCACGGGCCGCAGATTGGCCCGCAGATCCAGGTACGAGGAGTCGACGGCCGCCGTGTAGAGCAGCGGCGGCAGCACCAGCGGCAGGACGACACCCGGGTCCAGGGTGTACTCGGGCACCCCCGGCAGATACGCGGCGCCGAGACCGACGGCGACCAGCAGCAGCGGCGCCGCCACGGGTGTCCGACGTGCGACGCCCGCCACCGCCGCGCTGCCCGCCACCAGTGCCACCAGCGGCAATGCGTCCATGGGTCTCCCCGCCCTCGGTCAAGGTCCGTCGTAACCTGGCAATCATGAGCGAGTGCCAGCATGTTGCAGAACTGCCGCGCCCCGAGCCGGCCCCGTTGAGCGACACCTGTCCGGAGTGCCTGGCGATCGGGAGCCATCCCGTACAGCTGCGCCTCTGCCTGGCGTGCGGGCATGTGGGCTGCTGCGACTCGTCCCCGTACCAGCACGCCACCGGGCACTTCGAGGACACCGGGCACGCGGTGATGCGGAGCTTCGAGCCGGGAGAGAGCTGGCGGTGGTGCTTTGTCGACGGTTCGATCGTCTGAGCTCTGGGTACGTCAACCGTTCGCTGCGTCTTTCCAGTTGGCCGAAGCATCCCGGGAACCCCGCGGAGCCGCCGGACATTCCGGAGAATCACAGCGCCACAATCGGATGTGCACACCCCTGGCGACCGTATGTACTCATGGGCTTACCATGAGTGACAGTCGTGGGGTGGGGGTCCTGGCGACAGGGAACCTTGGATCGCGATAGCGTCACGGCGTCAGGAAGCGACCATGTCACGCACGGTTGCGGGAGCAGTATTTCCCCGACCATGAACGAGCTTGTGCCACCTTGGAGGTGAGGGTGTCCCAGATCGCAGGCGAGCCCGGGACCCAGGACTTCGTGGAAGTCCGGCTGCCCGCTGCGGGTGCCTACCTGTCGGTGCTGCGTACGGCCACGGCCGGTCTCGCAGCACGCTTGGACTTCACGCTCGACGAGATCGAGGATCTGCGCATCGCGGTCGACGAAGCCTGCGCGATCCTGCTTCAGCAGGCCGTGCCGGGCTCCGTACTGAGCTGCGTCTTCCGCCTCATCGAGGACTCCCTCGAAGTGACGGTGTCGGCGCCCACCACGGACGGCCGTGCACCGGAGCGCGACACCTTCGCCTGGACGGTGCTCTCGGCACTCGCGGGCAAGGTCGAGTCGACGGTGGCCGATGACCGTACGGTCAGCATCAGTCTGTACAAACAGCGCGGCGCTGGACCTGGACCGGCGTGAACGGGGACGGACCGGTGCGGGACGACGAGCGCAGCGCGCGGGCGCTGGGCACGGGGGACATCCCGGAGCAACAGGCCCGGCCGCATCCGGTGGAAGGTCTTTTGGAGTCGGCGGATCAGGCGGGCCTCATGAGCGAGCAGCACCACGAGCACCACGAGCAGCACAACCCGCGGGACCGCAGCGGGGCGCGGGCGCTCTTCATCGAGCTGCGCGAGCTCCCGGACGGCTCGCCCCAGAAGGCCGAACTGCGCAACAGGCTGGTGCGGATGCATCTGCCGCTGGTCGAGCATCTGGCCCGCCGCTTCCGCAACCGCGGGGAGCCGCTGGACGACCTGACGCAGGTCGCCACGATCGGTCTGATCAAGTCGGTGGACCGGTTCGACCCGGACCGCGGGGTGGAGTTCTCCACGTACGCGACACCGACGGTCGTCGGCGAGATCAAGCGGCACTTCCGGGACAAGGGCTGGGCGGTCCGGGTGCCGCGCCGCCTCCAGGAGCTGCGGCTGTCGCTGACCACGGCCACCGCCGAGCTCTCCCAGCAGCACGGCCGGGCGCCCACGGTCCATGAGCTGGCCGAGCGGCTCGGCATCTCGGAGGAAGAGGTCCTGGAGGGCCTGGAATCCGCGAACGCGTACTCGACCCTCTCGCTGGACGTTCCCGACACGGACGACGAGTCGCCTGCGGTGGCGGACACCCTGGGCTCGGAGGACGAGGCGCTGGAAGGCGTCGAGTACCGCGAGTCGCTCAAGCCGCTGCTGGAAGATCTGCCGCCACGGGAAAAGCGGATCCTGCTGCTCCGGTTCTTCGGGAACATGACGCAGTCGCAGATCGCCCAGGAAGTGGGGATCTCGCAGATGCATGTCTCACGGCTGCTGGCCAGGACACTGGCCCAGCTGCGGGAACGGCTGCTGGTCGAGGAGTAGACGGAAGCCGGGGAGCAGGCGGAGCCCCGGCGAGCGGGCGGAAGCCGGGGGGGCTGGGGCAGTGCGGCTCAGGCCCCCCGTGCGCTCCTGATGCCGAGCGCCTTGGCCGTCGTCGGGTTCACCAGCAGGACGAGCGCGACCAGGGCCACCACCGCGAGCACCACCCCCGCGGGAATCAGCACGCCCTGCGCCGAGAGCAGCGTCCAGGCCACGGGCAGCGCGATGATCTGGGTGACGATCGCGGGGCCCCGGCTCCAGCTGCGGCGGAGCAGCAGTCCGCGGGCCGCGAGCAGCGGGATGAGGGCGAGCACGATCAGCGTCAGACCGGCCAGGACCGACTGCTCGGGGCTGTCGCCGTCGGCGAACACGCCCTTGCCGATCACATACAGTCCCCCGGCGGCCATCGCCGCACCTTCCAGCGCGGCCAGCGCCGCGGCGGCGGTCAGACGGGCGGGGCGGGGTCCGCTGGGCTCTGCGGTCTGGTCGGTACTCACCCCTGCAGGGTATCGGGCACCCCGGGGCGCCGATCGAGGCCGGGGCTGGGCCCGGTACCAAGCGGTAGGTAATCTTCTGGTCATGCGCGCACTCCTCGTGGTCAATCCGGCAGCAACCACCACCAGTGCCCGCACTCGTGACGTACTGCTGCACGCCCTGGCCAGCGAGATGAAGCTGGAGGCCGTCACGACCGAGTACCGCGGGCACGCCCGCGACCTGGGCAGACGGGCCGCGGAGAGCGACGACATCGACCTCGTGGTCGCCCTCGGCGGCGACGGCACGGTCAACGAGGTGGTCAACGGGCTGCTCCACCACGGCCCCGACCCCGACAGACTGCCCGGCCTGGCGGTCGTCCCCGGCGGCTCCACCAATGTCTTCGCCCGTGCGCTCGGCCTGCCCAATGACGCGGTGGAGGCGACCGGCGCCCTCCTGGACGCGCTGCGTGAGCACCGCGAGCGGACGGTCGGACTCGGCCTGGCGGCCGGCACCCCGGGCACCGCGGACGAGGGGGTGCCCTCGCGCTGGTTCACGTTCTGCGCCGGTCTCGGTTTCGACGCGGGTGTCGTCGGCCGGGTCGAACAGCAGCGGGAACGCGGAAAGCGGTCCACGCACGCGCTCTATGTGCGTCAGGTGGTCCGGCAGTTCCTCGACGAGCCGAGCCGCAGGCATGGCGCGATCACCCTGGAACGCCCCGGGGAGGACCCGGTGACGGACCTCGTGATGTCCATAATCTGCAACACGTCTCCCTATACCTACCTGGGCAATCGCCCGATGTACGCCTCACCCGAGGCGTCCTTCGACACCGCGCTCGATGTGCTGGGGCTGTCGAAAATGTCACCCGCTCATGTGACGCGTTTCGCTACTCAATTGCTCACGTCGACGCCCGAGCGTGGCCCCCACGGAAAACACGCGGTTTCACTGCACGACCTGACGGACTTCTCCTTGCATTCCAAGGTCCGACTCCCCTTCCAGATGGACGGCGACCACCTGGGGCTGCGTACCAGCGTGACGTTCACAGGCGTACGCCGTGCACTGCGTGTGATTGTGTGAGTGGAAGGGGCCAAAGTCCTTTAACTCGAACGTTTGGGCTGGGATCCACCCCATGGAAGTACGGCTGTGACCTAGCCGACACCGAGGAATCAAAAAAAACTTTCCAGAAGGGGTTGTATCCGCCGCCGAGGTTTGCGAATCTCTACATGGCGCTCGGGACGGCCCGCAACACCGGCCTCCCTGAAAGCCAGAACCCCTCCTCAACACACAGGACCGCAACCAGGTCATCTGGCAGTCGGCCCTTCACTTGCGGGGGGATTCGTGAAAGCGTTCACATTCACAAGCAACCTGCACGCAACACCCTAAGAGAGGTAGCAGCCATGGACTGGCGTCACAACGCCGTTTGTCGTGAGGAAGACCCGGAGCTGTTCTTCCCCATCGGCAACACCGGTCCCGCGCTGCTGCAGATCGAGGAAGCCAAGGCCGTCTGCCGCCGCTGCCCCGTCATGGAGCAGTGCCTGCAGTGGGCGCTCGAGTCCGGCCAGGACTCCGGCGTCTGGGGTGGCCTCAGTGAGGACGAGCGCCGCGCGATGAAGCGCCGTGCCGCTCGCAACCGGGCGCGTAACGCGACCGCCTGACCACCCTGTTCACGAGCTTGAGCCAGGCGGCGCGCGTACAGCGAGTACGCACCACCGTCGCCCCCGAAACGCAGCGCGCAGTACCCCCGATGCGCACGCAATAAGAGATACACAGCGATGAGCCCCGGACCGAAGTGGTCCGGGGCTCATCGCTGTGTGCGTGGGACGTCCTGTTGCGGACGGGGGCTATGTGTCGGCCGGTACCGGTATGTCGAGCACCACCTGGGTGCCGCGCGCCGGAGCCGGGACCATGTCGAAGGAGCCGCCCAACTCTCCCTCCACCAGCGTCCGTACGATCTGCAGCCCCAGATTCCCCGCCGTCTGCGCGTCGAAGCCCTCGGGCAGTCCGCGCCCGTCGTCCCGCACCGTGATGAGCAGCCTGGCGTCCTCGCGCATCCCGCCGCGGACGGCGGAGACCTCGACGGTGCCCAGCTCGCCCGGTCCGAAGGCGTGCTCCAGGGCGTTCTGCAGGACCTCGGTCAGCACCATCGCGAGCGGGGTGGCAACCTCGGCGTCCAGGATGCCGAAGCGGCCCGTACGGCGGCAGTCGACCTTGCCGGGTGAGATCTCGGACACCATCGCGATGACACGGTCGGCGATCTCGTCGAACTCGACGCGCTCGTCCAGGTTCTGCGAGAGCGTCTCGTGCACGATCGCGATGGAACCGACCCGCCGCACCGCCTCGTTGAGCGCTTCCCTGCCGCGGTCCGAGTCCATCCGCCTGGCCTGCAGGCGCAGAAGTGCCGCCACCGTCTGGAGGTTGTTCTTCACCCGGTGGTGGATCTCCCGGATGGTGGCGTCCTTGGTGATCAACTCGCGCTCTCGGCGGCGCAGTTCCGTGACGTCGCGCAGCAGCACGAGCGAGCCGATCCGGGCGCCCTTCGGGGAGAGCGGGATGGCGCGGAGCTGGATGACCCCGTCGTTCCCCTCGACCTCGGTCTCCCTCGGCGCGTAGCCGCTGGCCAGTTTGACCATGGCCTCGTCGACCGGGCCGCGGGACGGCGCGAGGTCGGTGGTCAGCTGGCCGAGGTGCTGGCCCACCAGGTCGGACGCGAGCCCGAGGCGGTGGTAGGCGGAGAGGCCGTTGGGGCTTGCGTAGAGGACCACACCGTCCGCGTCGAGACGGATCATCCCGTCCCCGACCCGGGGGGATGCGTCCATGTCGACCTGCTGGCCGGGGAAGGGGAACGACCCCGCGGCGATCATCTGGGCCAGGTCGGAAGCCGACTGGAGATAGGTGAGTTCGAGGCGCGAAGGGGTGCGTACGGTGAGCAGATTGGTGTTGCGCGCGATCACCCCGAGCACCCGCCCCTCCCGGCGTACGGGAATGGACTCGACCCGCACCGGCACCTCCTCGCGCCACTCCGGGTCGCCCTCGCGCACGATGCGCCCCTCGTCGAGCGCGGCGTCGAGCAGCGGCCGCCGGCCGCGCGGAACGAGATGGCCGACCATGTCGTCCTGGTAGGAGGTGGGGCCGGTGTTCGGCCGCATCTGCGCCACGGAGACATAGCGGGTGCCGTCGCGGGTGGGCACCCACAGCACCAGGTCGGCGAAGGACAGGTCGGAGAGCAGCTGCCACTCCGAAACCAGCAGGTGCAGCCACTCGAGGTCGGTGTCACTCAGAGCGGTGTGCTGGCGTACGAGATCGTTCATGGAGGGCACGTGTGTGAGCGTACCCGCCGGATTCTTTCTGTCGTACGCATGGACAGCGGCGAATGGTCTAGTCCACAATGTGCGTGCAAAGACTTCCGCTCTCCCCGCACAGGAGAGTGGAGACGAGGTACGCGGCGCTCTCTGCCCTGACTGCGCCAAGTCCTCCCCACGGCCGCCGGGAACCGCACACCTGACGGCCGATGCAGCTGAGGGCTGCGGTGCCGTACGGCCGGGCCGAGGGTCCCGACCGGACCGGCGCCGCGGCCCGCAGTCGTTTCCGGGGGCGTGTCCGCGCCTCCCGTACACAGCGCTCGACCCGCATGCGATCCGCGCGTCTTCGGCCGACCATGAGATGAGGGGGAACCGCCGACCGGAGAGGCGTGCTCTGCTAGATTGGTCTATACCACATCTTCGCACTCTCCAGATCGGCAGGCTCAGCGTGGAAGTTGTCATCGTCCCGGACGCCAAGGCAGGCGGCGAAGTCATCGCGGAGGCCATGGCCGGCCTGCTGCGGCGCAAGCCCGACGCTCTGCTCGGTGTCGCCACCGGATCGACCCCGCTGCCCGTCTACCAGGCACTGGTCGCCAAGGTGGCCGCGCGGGCCGTCGACGCGGGACGCGCCCGGATCTGTCAGCTCGACGAGTACGTGGGGCTGCCGGCCGGACACCCCGAGTCGTACCGCTCGGTGGTACTGCGTGAGGTCGTCGAACCGCTCGGGCTGACCGAAGCCTCCTTCATGGGGCCCGACGGTTCGGCCGAGGACATCCCGGCCGCCTGCGCCGCGTACGACAGGGCGCTCGCCGAGGCCGGCGGGGTCGACCTGCAGCTGCTGGGAATCGGCACGGACGGGCACATAGGTTTCAACGAGCCCTGCTCCTCGCTCGCCTCCCGCACCCGGATCAAGACGCTCACCGAGCAGACCCGCGTCGACAACGCGCGGTTCTTCGACGGTGACATCGACCAGGTGCCGCACCACGTCATCACCCAGGGCATCGGGACGATCCTGGAGGCCCGCCATGTGGTGCTGCTCGCCACCGGCGAGGGCAAGGCCGAGGCCGTGGCACAGACCGTCGAGGGGCCGGTGGCCGCCGTCGTCCCCGCCTCCGCACTCCAGTTGCACCCGCACGCCACGGTCGTCGTGGACGAGGCGGCCGCGTCCAAGCTGAAGCTGGCCGACTACTTCCGCGCGACGTACGCGTCCAAGCCGGAGTGGCAGGGGCTGTAGGAAGCGGTACGGAGAACGGAGGAGGGCCGGGCACCCGATGGGTGTCCGGCCCTCGCTCGGTGATCGGTCCTGTGGGTTACCGCCCGCCCGCGCCCGTGATGAACTCGGCCGCCGCGCGCCCGCAGACCCGGGCGGCGCCGTGCGTCGCCAGATACAGCGCCCCGCGCGGCTGAGCCCGCGGGACCCCCATCTCGACCACGACCGTGTCGGGCCTGGCCGCGAGCAGCGCGTCCAGCGCGTCCGTCATCCACGGGTGGCGGTGGGCGTCGCGGACGACCGCGACGATCGTGCGCTCCCCCGCCGCCGAGAGCACATCGGCGGGTGCGCTGTCCGCGCCGTACCCGCCGGTCACGGTGCCGGGCAGCAGTGCGGCCAGTTCGGCGGCGATACCCCACGGGGTCTCGTCGCCGACCGCGATGTTCGACCCCGGTGTGAAGGCGGCGACATACGGGGCGGAGGTCAGCGGCCGGTGGTCGGACGGTGTGGCCCTGAGCGCCCTGCGGGCCGCGACGAGCCCGATATCGGTGCCGGGCGCGGTCCCCTCCTGCGACGCCGCGCCCGGCTCCGAATCCCCCCTGGCCCGGCGTGTCCACCCCGCGAGCGCACGTACGCGCGCGGCGGCGTCCGCCAGCCGTTCCGCGGGCAGTTCGCCCGCCCGTACCGCCGCCACCAGGGCGTCGCGCAGCCGCAGTACGGTGCCCTCGTCCGAGAGGCCGCCGCCGACACAGATGGCGTCGGCGCCCGCCGCCACCGCGAGGACGCTGCCGCGCTCGATGCCGTACGTCGACGCGATGGCGCGCATCTCCATACCGTCGGTGACGATCAGCCCCTCGTAGCCGAGCTCGCGGCGCAGCAGACCGGTGAGGATCTGCGGGCTCAGCGTCGCCGGGCGCTCGCGATCGAGTGCGGGAAGCAGGATATGCGCACTCATGACCGACTTGGAACCGGCCGCGATCGCCGCCCGGAAGGGCACCAGTTCGCGGGCGTGCAGCGTCGCGAGGTCCACGTCGATACGGGGCATCGCGTGGTGCGAGTCGACCGCGGTGTCGCCGTGGCCGGGGAAGTGCTTGGTGCAGGCCGCGACTCCGGCGGCCTGGAGCCCCTCGACGTACGCGGCGGTGTGCCGGGCGACCAGTGCGGTGTCGGCGCCGAAGGACCGTACGCCGATGACCGGGTTGTCCGGGTTGGAGTTGACGTCGGCGGACGGGGCCCAGTTGAGGTTGACCCCGCACTCGGCGAGGCGCCGGCCCAGCTCACGGGCGACGGCCCGGGTCAGCTCCGGGTCGTCGACCGCGCCGAGCGCGAGATTGCCGGGGAAGGAGGATCCGGTACGCACTTCGAGGCGAGTGACGTCGCCGCCCTCCTCGTCGATCGCGACGAGGAGGTCGTCCCGCTCGGCCCGCAGCCGCGCGGTGAGCGCCGCGACCTGGGGCGCGCTGGTGACGTTGCGGCCGAACAGGCCGACGGACGCGAGCCCTTCGCCGATCCTGCGCAGCAGCCAGTCGGGGGCCGTGGTGCCGGCGAAGCCGGGCTGCAGGACGGCGAGCGCGTCGCGGGTGAGCTGGTCCGTGCCCGTGGTGATGGTGGTCATGGAGCGCCGTTATCCCTTCACTGCGCCGGAGGTGAGACCACTGACCGCCTTGCGCTGCAGGTAGACGAAGAGGATCAGGATCGGGATGGCGAAGAGCGAGGAGGCCGCCATGGTCGCGCCCCAGTCGTCGCCGAACGCCGTCTGGAACTGGGAGAGCCACAGCGGGAGCGTCTGCGAGCCGATGTCCTTGTTGAGGATGAGCACCAGCGGGAACTCGTTCCACGCGGTGATGAAGCCGAAGAGCGAGGTGGCCATCAGCCCGGGGCCGAGCAGCGGCAGGATCACCTTCACGAACGCCTGGGGCCGGGTACAGCCGTCGACCATGGCGGACTCCTCCAGCTCCTTGGGCACCGCGGCCACATAGCCCCGCAGCGTCAGGATCGTGAAGGGCAGCACCATCATCATGTAGAAGACCGTCAGCGGGACCAGGCTGTCCAGCATGTCAGCGTCACGGACCAGCATGTAGACCGCGATGACCATGACCTCCCAGGGCGCCATCTGGGCGATCATGAAGGTCAGGAGCACCCCGCGCTTGCCCTTGAAGCGCATCCGCGCCATGGCGAACGAGGCGAGGAGCGCGATCACCAGCGACGAGAACACCGAAATGACGGTGACCAGCACGGAGTTGCGCACCAGCGTCCAGAAGTGGTCCGCGGCGACGACCTTGCTGAAGTGCGAGAAGGTGAAGTCCGTGGGGAACCACACGGGGGTGTCGGTGATGATGTCGCCGGTCGGCTTGAAGGCCGTGCTGAACATCCAGTAGACGGGGAAGGCGAAGCCCAGGAAGAGGATGATCGCGGTTGCGTTGGGCCAGAACCGGCCGAACAGTGAGCGCCTCACAGCTCGTCCTCCTCTTGCTTCAGTACGGTGCGAAGGTAGTAGCCGGTCAGCGCGAGCAGCACGATGATCGTCAGGAACGAGATCGCCGCGCCCATGCCGAAGTGCTGGTTGCCGACGCCCTCGACGAAGGCGTACACGGGCAGGGTCTCGGTGAGCCGGTCCGGGCCGCCGCCGTTGATCGCGAAGAGCTGGGCGAAGGACTTGAAGACCCAGATGACTTCGAGGAACGTCGTGGCCAGCAGGAACGGCTTGAGGAACGGGAAGGTCACCGAGGTGAAGCTCTTCCAGGTCCCGGCGCCGTCGAGCGACGCGGCCTCGTACAGCTCCTTGGGGATGGTCGTCGACGCGGCGTAGAGGTTGATCGCCACGAAGGGGATCGACTGCCAGACGATCAGCAGTGTCACCACCGAGAACGTGGAGAACTGGCCGCCGGTCCAGTTGTAGGCGGCCATCGAGTGCCAGCCGAGGGCGTCGAGTACGTAGTTGACGACCCCGAAGCGCTGGGCGAACAGCCACTGGTAGACGGTGGTGGCGGCGATGATCGGCATGGCCCAGGCGAGCACCAGGCCGAGCATGAGGAGCAGCCGCATCTTCTTGCCGAGGCGGGCGAGCAGCAGGCCGATCAGCGCACCGAAGACCATGATCAGTACGACGTTGGCCGCGGTGAAGAAGATCGACCGCTCGACGACCTTCCAGAAGTCCGAGCCGCCCAGGACGTCCTGGTAGTTGGAGAAGCCGTTCCACTCGGTGAGGTGGAGGATCAGCTGGCGCGGGTTGAGGTTCTGGAACGACAGCATGCCGTTCTTGACCAGGGGGTACCCCAGCAGCACCACGGTGGCGAGCAGTGCGGGCAGGAGGAGCAGATAGGGGCCCGCGCTCCCTGCTCTCCTCCTGGGCGCCGCCGCCGGGCCGCCCGGTGGCGCGTCTTCCTTACGGGGGCCGGCCCGGTGGACCGAGTCCGCTTGTTCGGTCTGCACTGACATGCTCGCCATCTCTTCTTGAGCCGTACGGTCGAGATCCATGCGGGAGCGCCGGGGGACGGTGGCCCGCCCCCCGGCGCCTGCGGTCAGCTCTTCTGCGCCAGGCGCTTGTTGATCTCACCCTCGACGGCGGCCGCGGCGGCGGCCGGCGACTTCCCGGAGAGGACCGAGGTCATATAGCTCTTGATCGGGTTGGGCTCGTTCTCCACGGAGGCCCACTCGGGGATGAGCGGGGTGGTGCCGCCGGACGTCGCGGCGGCGGGTGCGGCGGCCTCGCCGGCCGCGTTGCCCTTGAGGTTGGAGTCGAGCGACGCCTTGTTCGGGACGATGCCGCTCTCCTTGGCGAGGGCGCCCTCGAACTTGTCGCCGAGCGCCATCTTCAGGAACTCCTTGGCCAGGTCCTGCTTCTTGCTGGCCGCGGCCACCGCGAGGTTCGAGCCGCCGAGGAAGACGCCCTCGGGCTTGGCGGCCGTCTCACCGGGGATGGTGAAGTAGCCGATGTCCTTCTCGATCTTCTTGTTGGCCGCGATGGCCGTGGCGGCCTCCCAGCCCATGCCGATGAAGGCGCCGACGTCGCCCTTGGCGAAGACCTCGGCCTGCTGCGGGGTGGCCTCGTCCTTGTCCTTGGGCGCCTTGGAGTACGCCTGGTACTTCTTGTAGAGCTCCATGGCGGCGGTGACCTTGGGGTCGGCGAGGTTGGAGACGTACTTGTCGCCGTCCTTCTTGACGAGGTCCGCGCCCTGGCCGATGGTGAGGCCGTCGAAGAAGTACCAGTTCTGGCCGGGCAGGTAGATCGGCTCGGCCTGGCCCTTCTTCTTGATCGCGTCGAGGTCCTTGAAGAACTCGGCGCGGGTCTTCGGGGTGCCGGTGATGCCGGCGTCCGCCCAGACCTTCTTGTTGTAGATGACGACGCGGTCGGCGAAGTACCAGGGCGCGGCGTACGACTTGCCCTGGTAGACCGAGGACTTGCTGAGCGAAGGCGTCCAGTCGGCGCCGATCTCGCTCTTCAGGTCGCTGAGGTCGGCGAGGCCGCCGGTCGCGGCGTAGGCCGGGGTCTGGGTGTTGCCGACCTCGATGACGTCCGGCGGGGTCGACTCGGAGAGAGCGGTGGTGATCTTCTGCTGGATCCCGTCCCACTTCTGCGTCTCGAACTTGACCGTGGCGCCGGTCTTCTTCTTGAAGGCGGCCTTGAGGTCCTTCGTCCAGCCGGGAGGCGTCGAGCCGTCCATCGCCCAGACGGTCAGCGTCTGCCCCTTGTAGCCGTCGGCCCCCGCCTTCTTGCTGTCATTGCTGCTGTCCGAGCCACAGGCCGCGACGCTTGCCAGCATTGCCGCCACACCGATCGCCGCGATGAGTCCGCGCTTCACGACACCCTCCTCAGGGATGCAAAAAACTTCCCCCCACCACCCGAGAACGCCGTTCTGCCGCAACAAGTGCGACCGGTACTGCCCGTGGGGCTGGGACCTGGTCTTTAATGGTTTAGACCAGTACCGGGAGCTTGGCCTAGACCTATTGGGGTGTCAAGGGTGTATAAGAAAGGCTGTCGTGTCCGTTATCGGACCGACACCTGAGGGAGGGCGACGTCCCGTGACCGGACCGTGCCACCATGTGAGCCGCGACAGACGGAGGAGCCGGTGACGGCAGCAGCGCAGCACTCGGGAAGGCAGGCCATGAGCACCAGTGGGGGGACCGCCGACACGGAGAGTGCGGCACCCGGACGCACCGCCCGGGTGCCCAAGTACTACCGTCTCAAGCGGCACTTGCTCGACATGACGGAGACGCTGCCGCCGGGCACCCCGGTGCCGCCGGAGCGCACCCTGGCCGCCGAGTTCGACACCTCGCGCACCACCGTGCGGCAGGCGCTCCAGGAGCTGGTCGTGGAGGGCCGGCTGGAACGCATCCAGGGCAAGGGCACCTTTGTGGCCAAGCCCAAGGTCTCGCAGGCCCTGCAGCTCACCTCGTACACCGAGGACATGCGGGCCCAGGGCCTCGAACCCACCTCCCAGCTCCTCGACATCGGCTATGTCACCGCGGACGACACCCTCGCCGGGCTGCTCGACATCACGGCCGGCGGGCGGGTGCTGCGCATCGAGCGGCTGCGGCTCGCGAGCGGTGAGCCGATGGCCATCGAGACGACGCACCTGTCGGCGAAACGCTTCCCCGCGCTGCGCCGTTCGCTCGTGAAGTACACCTCGCTCTACACCGCACTGTCCGAGGTGTACGACGTCCGGCTCGCGGAGGCCGAGGAGACGATCGAGACCTCACTGGCCACCCCTCGGGAGGCCGGGCTGCTCGGCACGGACGTGGGGCTGCCGATGCTGATGCTCTCGCGCCACTCGATCGACGAGCGGGGCGAGCCGGTGGAGTGGGTGCGCTCGGTCTACCGCGGCGACCGCTACAAGTTCGTCGCGCGACTGCGGCGGCCGACCGACTGAGGCCGGGGGTCCGGGGGTTGCCCCCCGGGCAGACACAGCGTCGCGCGACTGCGGCGGCCGACCGACTGAGGCCGGGAGCAGGTCTGCACCGATCCCCCGCAGCCCCCCACGAAATCGGGACTCTTCACCGAAATCCCCCCGTACGAACGGTGTTGCCGTTCCGGTATGCGGATAGGGGTTACGTCACATGAGCATCCTCGCCTAGATTTCCTGCGCGTTGTACCAGGTGCTCAGTGAGGGGACGGACCGCACCATGCCCGAGAAAAGACCGGTGGTCACGCCGGTGCGCGTGATCATCGCGGTATGCCTGATCGCACCCTTTGTCGCCATGCTCTGGGTGAGTTCGTACGCGAAGGTGGACCCGGCCTTCATCGGTATCCCGTTCTTCTACTGGTACCAGATGCTCTGGGTGCTCATCTCGACGGCGCTCACGATGACCGCGTACAAGCTGTGGCAGCGTGACCAGCGCGCCCGCAAGGGGGGTGCGTCCGCATGAAGGACGGTGTGAACGGAGTCGCGCTCGGCGTCTTCATCTTCTTCTTCGTGGCCGTCACGGTCGTCGGCTTCCTGGCCGCCCGCTGGCGCCGCGCCGACAACGCCGCCACCCTCGACGAATGGGGCCTGGGCGGACGGTCGTTCGGCACCTGGGTCACCTGGTTCCTGCTCGGCGGCGACCTGTACACCGCGTACACCTTCGTCGCGGTCCCCGCGGCCATCTACGCGGCGGGCGCGGCCGGGTTCTTCGCCGTGCCGTACACGATCCTGGTCTACCCGCTGATCTTCACCTTCCTGCCGCGGCTCTGGTCGGTCTCGCACAAGCACGGGTACGTCACCACATCGGACTTCGTCCGGGGGCGGTTCGGCTCGAAGGGGCTCTCGCTGGCCGTCGCGGTCACCGGCATCCTCGCCACCATGCCGTACATCGCCCTCCAGCTGGTGGGCATCCAGGCGGTGCTCGACGTCATGGGCGTCGGCGGCGAGGGCAGCAACTGGTTCGTCAAGGACCTCCCGCTGCTGATCGCCTTCGCGGTGCTCGCCGCGTACACGTACTCGTCGGGGCTGCGGGCGCCCGCGCTGATCGCCTTCGTCAAGGACGGGCTGATCTACATCGTCATCCTGGTGGCGATCATCTACATCCCGATCAAGCTCGGCGGCTTCGACGACATCTTCGCCAAGGCAGGCCACGCCTTCGCGCAGAAGAACCCGGCGACGGGCCTGCCGCGCGGGGCACTCGCGCCGGGAGCGGCCGGTCAGTGGGGTTACGCCACACTGGCGCTCGGCTCGGCGCTCGCGCTGTTCATGTATCCGCACTCGATCACCGCGACGCTCTCCTCGCGCAGCCGCAACGTGATCCGCCGCAACACCGCGATCCTGCCGCTCTACTCGCTGATGCTGGGGCTGCTCGCGCTCCTCGGCTTCATGGCGATCGCCGCGGGCATCAAGGTGAAGAACGGCCAGCTGGCGATCCCGCAGCTGTTCGAGAACATGTTCCCCGACTGGTTCGCGGGTGTGGCCTTCGCCGCCATCGGCATCGGCGCGCTGGTCCCGGCCGCGATCATGTCCATCGCGGCGGCTAACCTCTTCACCCGCAACATCTACAAGGACTTCATCAAACCGGGCGCGACCCCCGCCCAGGAGGCCAAGGTCTCCAAGCTGGTCTCGCTCGTGGTGAAGGTCGGCGCGCTGCTCTTCGTGCTCGCCATGGACCCGACGGTGGCGATCAACTTCCAGCTCCTCGGCGGCATCTGGATCCTCCAGACGATGCCGGCGCTGGTCGGCGGGCTCTTCACCCGCTGGTTCCACCGCTGGGCACTGCTCGCGGGCTGGGCGGTCGGCATGGTGTACGGCACGCTCGCCGCGTACGGCGTGGCCAGCCCGACCCAGGCGCACTTCGGCGGCTCGTCCAAGGAGATCCCGGGCATCGGCCAGATCGGCTACATCGGTCTGACGGCGTTCGTGCTCAACGTCGTCGTCACCCTGGTGCTCACCCTCGTGCTCAACGCGGTGAAGGCACCCGCCGGAATCGACGAGACCTCCCCGGAGGACTACACGGCCGACGCCGGTGACGAGGGCGTCCAGGTGGAGCTCCCGCCCGCCACGGCGGGCAGCCCGGCCGGCGCCTGAACCAGGCCGCCACCGCCATCGGCCGACAGGGCCGCCATGTCTCCTCCCGGGAGATACGGCGGCCCTTTCGCCGTGCACGACACAACATATGGGGGGTGCTTTCCGACGGGCACCCCACATGTATGCTCATGCTCGCTGTCGCCGCAGGGGAATCCGGTGCGAATCCGGAACTGTCCCGCAACGGTGTGATCAGTGCGCTTTCGCGCACCGTGGAGTCCGAGGACCTGCCGACGGCGCATCCGGCTCGACCGAACCGGATGGGAAACGTCCGGGCCTCGCGGTAGGGCCTGCGGACGCTGTCGGTGTGCTGCTCTGCTGTGCCCGTACGCGCCCGTCCTCCCGCCGGCCCCAGCCGAGCGAGGGAGAGCGCACCGTGACCATCGCGCCCACCGCACCTGTCTCCGAGCAGGTGGCGGACGCCCCGGGAACCGTACTGCTGCGGACCCTGACCGACCTCACCGCCGATCTCACCGACACCGACCCCGGCCGGGTCGCCGCCGCCGCCCTGCGCGGGCGCAACGCGGCGTCGGACGAGGCCGAGTTGCGGGAGCTGGCGACCGAGGCGGCCGCGGGTCTGATCTCCGAGGACCCCGCGTACTCGCGGCTCGCCGCCCGGCTGCTCACCCGCACCATCGCGGACGAGGCGGCGGGCGAGGGCGCGGTGTCGTTCTCCTCATCGGTCGCCGTCGGACACCGCGAGGGCCTGATCGCCGACCGTACGGCCGCCTTCGTACGGCTCCACGCGGAGCGGCTCGACGCCACCGTCGACACCGCGGCCGACGACCGCTTCGGGTACTTCGGGCTGCGCACCCTCTACAGCCGCTATCTGCTGCGCCACCCCCTCACCCGCCAGGTCATCGAGACGCCCCAGCACTTCATGCTCCGGGTCGCCTGCGGTCTCGCCGCCGACGACTCCGCCGGTGCCGTGGACGAAGTGTCCGCGCTGTACGGGCTGATGAGCCGCCTCGACTATCTGCCCTCGTCCCCCACGCTCTTCAACTCCGGCACCCGGCACCCGCAGATGTCGTCCTGCTATCTGCTGGACTCGCCGCTCGACCAGCTCGACTCGATCTACGGGCGCTACCACGAGGTGGCCCGCCTGTCGAAGCACGCGGGCGGCATCGGGCTCTCGTACTCCCGTATCCGCTCCCGCGGTTCGCTGATCCGCGGTACCAACGGGCACTCCAACGGCATCGTCCCCTTCCTCAAGACCCTCGACGCCTCGGTCGCCGCGGTGAACCAGGGCGGCCGGCGCAAGGGTGCGGCCGCCGTCTACCTGGAGACCTGGCACTCGGACATCGAGGAGTTCCTGGAGCTGCGCGACAACACCGGTGAGGACGCGCGGCGTACGCACAACCTCAACCTGGCCCACTGGGTGCCCGACGAGTTCATGCGCCGGGTCGGCACCGACTCCGACTGGTCGCTGTTCTCGCCCGCCGATGTGCCGGAGCTGACCGATCTGTGGGGCGGCGCCTTCGACGCCGCGTACCGCAGGGCGGAGGCCGAAGGGCTGGCCAGGAAGACCATCCCCGCACGGGATCTGTACGGGCGGATGATGCGCACCCTCGCCCAGACCGGTCAGGGCTGGATGACCTTCAAGGACGCGTCGAACCGTACGGCCAACCAGACCGCCGAGCCCGGCGCTGTCGTCCACTCGTCGAACCTGTGCACCGAGATCCTGGAGGTGACGGACGACGGCGAGACCGCGGTCTGCAACCTGGGCTCGGTCAACGTCGGCGCGTTCGTCTCCGGCGACTCGCTCGACTGGGAGCGCCTCGACGCGACCGTCCGCACCGCGGTCACCTTCCTCGACCGGGTCGTGGACATCAACTTCTACCCGACCGAGCAGGCGGGCCGCTCCAACGCCAAGTGGCGTCCGGTGGGCCTGGGCCTGATGGGGCTCCAGGACGTCTTCTTCCAGCTGCGGCTGCCCTTCGACTCGCCGCAGGCCAGGGCGCTCTCCACCCGGATCTCCGAGCGGATCATGCTCGCCGCGTACGAGGCGTCCTGCGAGCTCGCCGAGAAGAGCGGCCCGCTGCCCGCCTGGGAGAAGACCCGCGCGGCGCGCGGTGTGCTGCACCCCGACCACTACACGACCGAGTCCGCCTGGCCGGAGCGCTGGGAGGCGCTGCGCGCCCGGATCGCGAAGACCGGGATGCGTAACTCGCTGCTCCTCGCGATCGCGCCGACCGCGACCATCGCCTCGATCGCGGGGGTGTACGAGTGCATCGAGCCGCAGGTCTCCAACCTCTTCAAGCGCGAGACGCTCTCGGGGGAATTCCTCCAGGTCAACGCCTACTTGGTGAACGAGCTGAAGCAGCTCGGCGTCTGGGACGCGCAGTCCCGTGAGGCGCTGCGCGAGGCCAGCGGGTCGGTGCAGGGCTTCAGCTGGATCCCCGACGAGGTCCGGGCGCTGTACCGCACGGCGTGGGAGATCCCGCAGCGCGGTCTGATCGACATGGCCGCGGCCCGTACTCCGTACATCGACCAGAGCCAGTCGCTGAACCTGTTCCTGGAGACGCCCACCATCGGGAAGCTCTCCTCGATGTACGCGTACGCGTGGAAGCAGGGCATCAAGACCACGTACTACCTGCGCTCGCGCCCGGCGACGCGCATCGCGCGGGCGGCGCGTTCCGCGTCCGTCCCCGCGCAGCAGGCTCCACCGGCCGCCGACGCGGACGCCGTCGCCTGCTCCCTTGAGAACCCCGAGTCCTGCGAGGCATGCCAGTAATGAGTGACGAACCCCAGAAGAACGCGAAGAACCTGCTCGACCCGGGCTTCGAACTGACGCTGCGTCCGATGCGCTACCCGGACTTCTACGAGCGCTACCGCGACGCGATCAAGAACACCTGGACGGTCGAGGAGGTCGACCTCCACTCGGACGTGACCGACCTGGCCAAGCTCTCACCGGGTGAGCAGCACATGATCGGCCGGCTGGTCGCGTTCTTCGCCACCGGTGACTCGATCGTCTCCAACAACCTGGTGCTGACCCTCTACAAGCACATCAACTCCCCCGAGGCGCGGCTGTATCTCTCGCGCCAGCTGTTCGAGGAGGCCGTGCACGTCCAGTTCTATCTGACGCTGCTCGACACCTATCTGCCCGACCCGGAGGACCGCGCGGCCGCCTTCGACGCGGTCGAGGAGATCCCCTCCATCCGGGAGAAGGCGCAGTTCTGCTTCCGGTGGATGGACTCGGTCGAGAAGATCGAACGCCTGGAGACCCAGGCGGACCGCCGCCGCTTCCTGCTGAACCTGATCTGCTTCGCCGCGTGCATCGAGGGGCTGTTCTTCTACGGGGCCTTCGCGTACGTGTACTGGTTCCGCTCGCGGGGGCTGCTGCACGGTCTGGCGACCGGCACCAACTGGGTGTTCCGTGACGAGACCATGCACATGAACTTCGCGTTCGAGGTGGTCGACACGGTCCGCAAGGAGGAGCCCGAGCTCTTCGACGACGCGCTGCGCGAGCAGGTCACCGACATGATGCGCGAAGCGGTCGAGGCGGAGCTGCAGTTCGGCCGGGACCTGTGCGGCGACGGGCTGCCGGGGATGAACACCGAGTCGATGCGCGAGTACCTCCAGTGTGTCGCCGACCAGCGGCTGACCCGGCTGGGCTTCGCGCCGGTGTACGGCTCGGAGAACCCGTTCTCCTTCATGGAACTGCAGGGCGTGCAGGAGCTGACGAACTTCTTCGAGCGCCGGCCTTCGGCCTACCAGGTCGCGGTCGAGGGCTCGGTCTCCTTCGACGACGACTTCTGAGCGAACGGACTGTGGGGCCGCCCCGGATCACCTCCGGGACGGCCCCACACTCTTCTCCTGCACTGCTCAGCTCAGCCGGTGAAGTTCCAGATGACCGTGCCGTGCAAGGTGACCAGAATCGCCATGACCGCCAGATCGGCCACCCCCAGGGCGAGACCGAACAGCGCCCTGCCCCGGCGCGCGGTCCGGTACCAGAGCGCCATCGAGGCGAGGACGATCGCCATGGGGCCGAGGAACACGTTCATCACCAGCAGCCCGAGAAGCCCGAGCACGAACGAGGCGACGGCCATCCCGTCGGCGTCCCTGCCGTGGCCACGGGTGGGGGAAGTACTGACGGCGTCCATAGCGGGGCTCCTGTTCCGGTTCGGCTGGGCGGGGGCGTTCAGCGCCGGGTGCGCGGGTACCGCTCGCGGATGGCGAAGACCACCAGCCAGCAGCCGATGACCCCGAGCGCGACAAGGCTGATGTGGCCCGGGATCTGTGTGACGGCACCCAGCAGGACACCGAACAGCACGAGCACGATCTCGAAGGGAAGCATGGGTGTCCTTTCGGTCGGGGCGCGCTCAGCGCCCGGCGTACTCAGCTGGGTGTCCGCCGCGCGAGGCGGCGCCGTCCGTACCGTCGTCGGCGGCGGAACCGCCCGGGTCGGGGCGTCCCGGCATCCACCAGTTCCAGCGGCCCATGAGCCGCATCGCGGCGGGGACCAGGACGAGCCGTACGAGCGTCGCGTCCAGCAGGACCGCGATCGCCATACCGAAGCCGAGCTGCTGGATCGGCACGATGCCGGCGAACCCGAACGCCCCGAACACGGCGACCATCAGCGCCGCCGCACCGGAGATCAGCGGGGCGGTACGCGTCAGACCCCGGGCCACGGACGCCGTGTTGTCACCGCTCACCAGATACTCCTCACGGACCCGGCCGAGCAGGAACACCTCGTAGTCCGTACTGAGGCTGAAGAGCAGCGCCAGCAGCAGCACCGGCACGAAGTTCTGCAGGTAGTCCGTCTTCTGGAAGCCGAGCAGCCCGGTGCCGAAGCCCTTCTGGAAGACCAGGACGAGCACTCCGTACGTCGCCCCGATCGACAGCAGGTTCATGGCGATGGCCTTGACCGGGAGCAGCAGTGAACGGAACGCCAGCATCAGCACGATGAACACGGCCACCAGCATCAGCCCGATGACTTCGATCAGATGGTCCTGGATCACCTGGTTGGCGTCGATGCCCTCGGCGGCCTCACCGCCGACCACGGCGTGCAGCGGCCCCGACAGGGTGCCCGACCTCTCCCGTACGTCGTGCAGCAGCGTGCGTACGGCGTCGCTGGACGAGCGGTCGTCCGGGATCACTTCGAGCACCGTGACCCGGTTGTCGGCCGCGACATAGTGCCGGACGGTGTTACGGGCGTCCGGGGGCAGCTGCGCCAGACGCGGGCCGGCCAGCGCCGCGAAGGGTGCCTGGGGCGAGACCTTCTTGAGCGTGTCGATGCCCGATTCGACATGTGCCACGTGCGGCAGCGCGCTCAGGTCGTCGCGCAGACGCAGCAGCTGGTCCGACTGCGGCAGGTCCTGGAACGGGCGGGAGGAGGTGACCACCACCTGCACCGGGGACGTGGTGCCGACACCGAACTGCTTCTGGACCTCGTCGTAGCCGACCCGTACCGGCGAGGAGTGCGGGATGATGCGCGAGTCGGGCGAGAAGGTCCGCAGCTGCACGGCGGGCGACGCGATGGCGAGCAGGACGACGGTGGTGCCGACCAGGAACAGGACGGGGCGGTTCATCACCCGCACGGCGGTCCGGTACCAGCGGTCGGACGTCATGTCCCGGCTGCCGGACGCACGGGTACGCGAACGCCAGGGCATCCGCACCCGGCCGTTGTTGACGCGGTGGCCGAGGAAGTGCAGCAGCACCGGGAGGAAGAGCACGGAGCTGAGGACCGAGAACGCCACGACGACGACGCTGCCGAGCGCGATCGAGAAGATCACGTTTAGGTCGATCAGGAACAGCGTGCACATCGCCATCGCGATGGTGATGCCCGAGGCGACCACCGTATGGCCCGAGGTGCGCAGGGTCTCCGCCACCGCGGCTTCGACGTCCTTCCCCGCCGCCAGCTCCTCCTTGAATCTGGTGATCATGAAGAGCGAGTAGTCCACGCCGACGCCGAGCCCCAGCATCGTCGCCGCGTTCTCCACGAAGACCGACAGCTCGGTTTGGGCGGCCAGTGGCGCCAGCACGCCGAGGGTGAGGACGATCGCCGTGATGCCGACGGCCAGCGAGGCCAGTGCCGCGACCACACCGCGGAACAGATAGAGCAGGATCACCACGATGAGCGGGAGCGTGATCAGCTCGGCCTTCATCAGGCCCTGCTGGCTCAGGGTGTTGATCTCTCCCCAGAAGGACGCCGGGCTCACCAGCGAGACGTCCAGGCCCTGGGAGTCGAACCGGCCGGTCAGGTCCTTCTGGACCTTGGGCAGTTCACGGCGGGCCGAGCCGTCGTCGCGGTCGAGCGCGACCGAGACCGTGGCGGTGTGCCCGTCCTTGCCCTGGAACGCGGTGCGGTTCTGCCGGGAGAGCGTGGTCCATCCGTAGCTGTCGGTGGCCTTCAGGGCCGGTTCGGCCGTCACCGCCTTCGCCACCGACCGCACGCGCTGCTCGAACTGCGGCGCCGTCGCGCCGTACCGCCTGTCGTGGACGACGAGCGTGACCGTGACCTGGCCGCGGCCGGTGAAGCCGTGCTCCAGCCGGGCCGCGGCCTTGTCCGAGTCGGATCCGCTCACGAACCACCCGCCGCCGCTCAGTGAGTCGGCGATCGACATCGCGCCGGTGCCGCTCACGGCCAGCGCGACGATCCACAGGACCAGGAGGGGCCAGCGCAGCCGGGAGGTCAACCGGGCCGCGGCTGCCGCCACCCCACGCCGGCCCGCGGACCCGCCCGCGGCCTCTTGGCGCCCGGCCCGGGGCGGCGAGGAGGAATGATGCTCGGTCATGAGGTGGCTCCCGATGCCTGGAGAAGTCGACAGATTCGCGGGATACTAAAAGCAACTCGCGTTCACTTACATACTCACAGTCGGTGAGTATCCTTGGAGGTACTATGACAGTCAAGTCACGACGCGAGGAGTACGCGGCTCTGACCAGAGCGGCGTTGCTGGAGGCGTCATCAGAGCTGTTCGTGGCGAAAGGTTTCGGCCCCACGTCGGTGGATGACATCGCGGCCGCCGCACGGGTGAGCAAGGGCGCCGTCTACTACCACTTCCCCGACAAGCGGACGATCTTCGACGAGGTGTTCCGCGAGAGTCAGCAGGCCGTGATGGCGCACGTGGCCGAGGCCGCGGCGTCCGGCCAGGAGTCCCCCTGGGCGATCGCGGAGGCGTCGGTCCGCGCCTTCCTGCACAGCTTCGAGATCGACGCGGACAAGCGGTCCCTGCTGCGGCAGTCCGCCGGGGTCCTCGGTGTCGAGCGCTGCCGTGAGATCGACGACGAGCTGGCCCTGCCCCAGATGCGCTTCCTGCTGGAGGTCCTGGAGAACCGCGGTGAGCTGCAGCCGGTCGACCTGGACACCGCGGCCACCGTCATCTTCGGCATGCTCTGCGAGGCCGCGACATCGGTGGCCTTCGCCCGCAACCCGAAGAAGGCGGCCCGCGAGGCAGGACAGGTCGTCGTCCATCTGCTCTCGGGGCTGCGCAAGTCCACGGAGTCCTGAAGGCGGTCGTGCGGGCGTGCCCGTCCGGACCATCACGCAGGCGGTTCTGTGACCCCGGCCGCCGCCGCGGCCGGGGTCACAGAAGCCAGTCACCGCACGGGGTCAGCCGGTGCTTCCCTCCTCAGGAACCGGCGCGGCCGGCAGCGGGGCGTACGCGCGCTTGCGGGCCGCCAGCTCCCGCAGCCCGCCCAGGAGTACGAGAGGCCGCTGCACGGCAGCCGCCCACCGGCCCGCCCGGCGGCGGGTGGCCCGGTGCACATCCACCGCGACATTGCGGCGCACCGGCTCCCCGGCCAGGATCTCGGCGGTCATCCGTGCGCTCAGCGCCCCGAACAGCAGTGAGGCGTACACGAGTTGCGGAACGCTGTACTCGGTGTCCGCCAGATGCTCACGGGCGTTGACCAGCATCTCCAGCGGGATATGGCGTACCGGTATCACCTTGAACAGCAGGGACCACACCATCGCCTGCTCGGTCATGGCCTCGGTGATCTTCCCGTCGAACGGGCGGGACCCGGCTCTGCGGTAGTCGTAGAAACGGATGTACTGGGTGCCGGCCATGTCGTAACCGGTCAGTACGGGCAGCCGCTCCCGGGCCGCGGCGGCGTGCAGCAGATACTTCGCCCGCCATCCGGCGCGCTCGGTGACATCGACGCCGTCGATCACCAGGGAGCAGCCCGCGACGAGGCGCTCCACGTTCTTCTCGGTGATGCCCTCGGTGACCACCTCGACCTTGGCGTACGGGTTGATGGCCGTCACGCGCCCGGCGGCCACGGTCGCCTTGTTGCTGCCGATGTCGGTGAACACCGCGTGCTGGCGGTTGAGGTTGTTGAGCTCGAAGGTGCCGTTGTCCGCGAGGACGAAGTCCTGCGCGCCCAGCCGGACCAGAGGCTCCACTGCGGCCCCGCCGGTCGAGCCGCAGCCGGCTATCAGCAGCCGGGAACGGCCCAGTTCGGACTGTGCGCGGTCCGAGACGAAACCGCGGTTGCGCTCGGTCAGGTCCGCGTAGAAGTCCGGCGGCGCTGCTTGCGTCGTCATCAGGCCGCCACCTCGATGCTGTGCACGGTTCCGGCGAGACTGCCCATCAGGTCCCGTACCGCGCGGAACGGTGCGGGCGCCGTGGCCGCCCGCTCGACCAGTGCCGCACGCCGTACCGCTTCCTCCCGCGGGGGAAGGACCGCGATGAACGGGAGCACCTTCTCGCGTGTGACGTACATGGGGTGCATCAGGTCGGTGGGGCCCAGGTCGGGTGTGGTGCCTTCCACCAGGTGCACTTCCAGGCCGAGCAGCATCAAGTGCCGCAGTGCCACGTGCCGTTCGACGTCTCCGACGAGCATCGTGGTACGGGAGTCCGGGTGGCACAGGGCCCCGGTGATCCCGGACAGCAGCTCGAGGGTGACGCGGAGCCGCTGGGTCCTGTCGGTCATGGCGTGGTCGTGGACGAAGCGCTTCACCTCGCGTATCGCATGGGTGGAGAGGCCGGCCGACCCGGGCAGCAGCGAGATCAGCCGCATGCCGTGTGCCTGCTCACAGGGGAAGAGCACGCGTTCCGGGGCGGACGCCGGCTGCGGTTCGGGGTCTCCACTGTGCGCGAGGGAGACGTATCCGAGGATCCTGCCGGTCTCGGTGTCGGTGGCGATGACATGGATGTCCGCGTCACCGAATCCCTGGATCGGCTCGCAGAATAAGGACCGGTTGAAGACGATGTCCGGGCTCGCGAACCCGGCCTGGAGGTACTGGGAGAGCCGGAACACTCCGAGGCCCATGAGATAGCGGCGCGGAATGTGTTCGGTGAGCGCTGCCGTGACCGTCACACCCTGGCCGCGGTCCGCGCGGTAGAGGTACTTCCCGCTCTGTTCCAACTCGCCGGACAGGCCGCGGAAGCTGAGCCGTTCCTGCATGTCGAGAATGTCACGGATATAACGACGGCGTATTCGGCTGATCGCGGAATCGGTCACCGGTGCCGTGGTTTCCACCGGTCCGGCCTGAGCAGGCTGCGCACCGGATGTCTTCTGGTAGGGGATACCGCGGGGAACATGCCATGGAATTGCCGCGCCGACGGCGGGCAGAGTGATCCCGTCCATAGGGGCTCCTCTTGTTGAAGCGGTGGGGCTCAGAAGTCGTCATCCGAGTAGAGAGCCTCAGTGATGGCGAGGGCGAGAACCTCAGGTGTGCCTTCGTAGATACGGGCGCCGAAGGATTCACGGACGAACTTCTCCATGCCGTACTCGCGGAGATACCCGCGGGCACCCATGAGGGACATGGCTTCCTGAGCGACCTCGATAGCGACGCGGTCGGCGAAGAGTTTCGCTGTGGCGGGCTCGTAAGCGGGGGCGGGCATGGCGGTGTCGGTCGTCTGGGCTGCTTTGAGATACATCAGCCGTGCCGCGTCGGTCTTCGATGACATCTCGGCGAGCTTGCGCGCGGTGAACTGGTGCATGTACAGCGGAACACCACCTTGCACACGGTCTTCGCACCACTGCTTCGCCAGATCGAAAGCGCCCTGTGCGATACCGGTGGAGATGGCGGCGACCGTGGCACGCGCCATGTTCATCTGCTGGACGTTGATGAGCATGCCGTTGCCTTCGCCACCGACGATGTTCTCCATCGGGACCTGCACATCGTCGAGCAGCAATTCACTGCCGAGGCACGCTCGGTAGCCCATTTTGTCGGCGACGGGCCCACGTGTGATTCCGGGGGTGTCCAGCGGAACGATAAAAGCGGTGAGGCCGGTGGCTCCCGGATGTCCTTCGATGTTCGCGTACACACAGGCGAAGTCGGCGACCTTGGCATTGGTGATGAAGCGCTTGCGGCCGGTCAGCAGATAGTGGTCGCCCTGGCGGCGCGCCCGTACGACGTCGGTGGCGTGCTCGGCGTTCTCCGGGATGAGGAGGTCGCAGCCCGCCGCGTCCTCGGTGATGGCGTTGCACGCGAGCACGGCGGTGTCGCCGGAGAACCGCGGCAGGAAGCGGGACTGCAGCCGGGTGTCGGCCGACAGCAGGATCGGGGCCTGGCCCAGCAGGGTCGCTCCGAAGATCAGGGCCGTCCCCGCACACGCCTTGGCTATCTCCTCCAGCGCGACGGCGACGCCGAGGACGCCCAGGCCCAGGCCGCCGTACTCCTTGGGGACGACCAGCCGCAGCAGTCCCGCCTCGTGGCCGCGCTGCACCAGCTCCAGGTCGAAGTCATCGTGCTCGGCACGGTCGTTGGCCGCGACGCGGGGCCTTACTTCCTTGTCGACGAACTCCCGGACCCGCTGCCGCAGCTCCCGGATGTGCGGCGGCTCGGCGAGGAAGTCGGCGGACGCGGTGTGCTCTGTCGTGGTGCTCACGGTTCTCCAGGCTCTTGACGTGATCTTGTGCGTAAAGAGGTGTTCTTGTGCGTGGGACCTGCCGGGCCGCGCGGCGCGGGTGCCCGGCGGGACGGGCGCTTCGGGGCGGTCCGCGCGGTCAGGCGGGGAGCCCTTCGGCCCTGGCGATCTCCGGGTACTGGTCGAAGGCCGGCTGGAGCAGCGGGACGAATTCGAGGACCTTGGACACATTGCCCTTGATGCGCACCTTGCCCGTCGCCAGCGCGACCGGCATGAGCAGCTTGCCGAGCCAGAGGCTGTGGGCGGTGTCGCTGCTCATCTTGATACGGATCGCAGCCGGGCTTTCCGGGGCGCCCGCTGTGACGTCGTCGGGCGTGACGTACAGCTCGAACTCCGGCTTGGTCTGGATGAGATGCAAGGAGATCTGGGAATCACGCATACGGCGTGCGAACCCCTCGTCCTTGATGAGGATTTTGAACAGGCCGCTGAAGACCTCACTGGCCTGTTCGGAGGAGCTGAAAACCGGCATGACGAAACTCCGTGTGGTGTGGTGTGAAGGAGACCGCCGAAGAAGACGTCGACCGGCGGGCACGGAGCATTTCGGCGCGCCGGAATACATGGCGTCACGAAATGGTCCGCGCCTGACCGAAATCGACGTCATGCACGGCGGAATGAACCCATGGAGGGGAATGAATCCATGGGGAGATGTGCGTCAGACGCCGGAAGAGACAGCGCGGACGCAGTGGGCGTAGGGGTGAGAACGTATGGGCGTGATAGCCCCCTCAGTCAGGGGCTATTACCGGGCAGGAACTACTACCGGGCAGTAAGGAACTGTCACCGGGCCGCGCCTAAGAGAGGCCGCGGCTGTCGTGCGTGGTCTGGAGCGGTATGCGAAGGAGGGTGCCGTACAGCGACATCGCATGGCGACCCTGCTGCCGATCGTGCCCATGGGATTCAGGAACTGATGAATCGTCACCTGAAAACGGCACGAGACCGGTATCGCTGGTTCGCACATGTCCGCACTCCCCCGTGATGATGCTTCCCTCTGGTCCGCCCCGGCATCCGTTCACCGAGAACAAGAGAAGCCTCGCTGCGCTGTACCACGCTTGAATGCTACTGCCAGCCAGTCAGCGACTGCAAGTCAGTCATTGAGCAGGTATTGGTTTTCGTACAGGGTCTATCGAACGTTTGATGCGCTGATACCTACGGCGGCGACATGTACGGACGAGATGCGCCGCGCAGTGGCGGAAAACAGTATTCGGGCGTGGCGGAAAAAGTCTCCACCACGCCCGAATACTCCTGCGTACGCCCCGTCAGGTGCCGTGCACCGCCGCGCTTCTCAGAGGTTGGGGACCGTCTCGTACCGCGGGGTGCCCTCTTCCATCTGCCGGAGGGCGTCCTTGCGGTCGCGCTTCGAGAGCCGGTCGATGTAGAGGTAGCCGTACAGGTGGTCCGTCTCGTGCTGGAGGCAGCGGGCGAAGTAGCCGGTGCCGCGGACCTTCACCGGGTTGCCCTCCGCGTCCTGGCCGGTGACCTCCGCGTAGTCCGGGCGGGCCAGTTCGGCGTACGCGGTCGGGACGGACAGGCAGCCCTCGTTGGACTCGTCGAGCCGGCGGCGCTCGGCCGGGGTCTCGGTGAGCACCGGGTTGCAGACGGCTCCGACATGGCGCTTGCCGTCGTCGTCGAGGCAGTCGTAGACGAAGACCTTGAGGTCCACACCGATCTGGTTCGCGGCCAGGCCCACGCCCTCGGCGGCCTTCTGGCTGGCGAACATGTCGTCGATCAGCTGGGCCAGCTCGGCGTCGAACGAGGTGACGGTCCTGCACTCCCGGTGCAGCACCGGGTTGCCCACGACGGTGATGGGACGGGCGGTGCCGCGGGCGCGGTGGGCCTCCTCGCGCTCCTCGCAGTCCTCGGTGTCCACGACGAAACCGTCATTGACCTGCTGGTCCGTCTGCTGCTGCGACATGTCCGCCGTACGCCTTCCTCAAAAACCCGGATCGATCCCGTACAGCCTAACGGGCGGACCGGTGGGAAGGGCGGCTCCAGCGGCTCAGCAGACCTCTTCGAGGTCCCGCCACTCGCGGCTGTCCGGGCTGTCCGCGACCCAGCCGTCGAGGAGTCCGCGCACCAGCCCCGCCGGGGCGGCTATCCCGCACTCGCGCTCCGCGACCCAGAGCCCGCCCGCCGTGCGGTGGCCGAGCGGTCCCGGGTGGCCCGGCTCGCTGTGGTCGTGCGGATCGGGGCGCTGCTCGCCGTCGCCCTCGTCGCTCTCCATCTGCGACTCGGAGCAGGCACGGCAGAGCAGCCGGACCGAGGACGACCAGTCCTCGGCGGCGAATCCCGCGTCGGCCGCGAGCTGTTCCAGGGCGTCCCTGTCGGCCTCGGTCGCCGCTTCGAGCAGCACCACCCAGGTCGGTACGGGCGAGGGCGCCCACAGCTCGATCTCGTCGAAGACCGGGTAGGAGGGGCCCGCTGCGGTGACGCGCTCGCCGTGCGGGACACCGTCGTGCAGGACGACCTCGCCCCAGCGCCTGCCGGACGAGGGCAGCGGGATGGAGAGCACCTCGATCCTGGCGGGGTCGAGCCGGCGGCCCCAGACCACCTCGGCCTCCCCCTCAGGGGAAAGCCGCACGGCTGCGGAGCCGAGGTCCATGCCGACCGGCTCACCGCTGGCCGCGGGCTCGCCGGGGACCCGCAGCCCGTACGCCTGCCAGGCACGGCGGGCCAGCGGCCAGTCCTGCAGCGCGGTGGCCGCGATCCCGACGTTCCACCAGTCAGGGGCGCCCGCCTCGCGGTCCAGGAGCGCGACGGCGCGCAGCCCCGCGGTCCGTGCGCGGTCCCAGTCGTGCCGGAACTTGTGCAGCAGGGCCAGATTGAACCAGGACTCGGACAGCCACGGCTCCAGATCGGCGGCGCGGGTGAGCAGGGCTCCCGCGTCCTCGTACCGACCGTCGCCGATCAGCGTGAACGCGCGGTCCGTGGCCTGCCGCCAGGATGCGGAGGGCCGATGCCGTACCTTCCCGAAGATCCTCACGATTCCCGCCTGCCGGTCGCTGAAAAGACTCTGCTACCCGGGCTCCGATTCCCCCGGACACCCTCTCTTCGCATCCAACCATGCCCAGTCGGAGCGGCGCTCATTACCCATCGGTTACCCGCTCCCGGCCCGGATTCAGGCGGCGCCGCCCCGGGCGAGCACACGGGCGAGTGACTCCACGACTTCCGGCTGGTAGTCGTGGCCGGTACCGAGGCGCAGCCGCTCCAGGGCGCCCAGTGGACCGCCCGCACCCTTTACCTCTTCGTTTTCCCCGGCCAGGTCCTCGTACGCATTGACCGCCCGGACAATGCGGGCGGTGAGCGGTTGCTCGCGGTACGGATCCGCCTGCCGCTCCACGATCACGGCCACCTTGGCGTCGACCCCGGTCTGGCGGACCACGGCGCCGCCGAGCAGCGCGATCCGGCGCTGTTCGGCGGGTGGCAGGGGTGCGGTGGCGCCGCCGGGGACGGGGTCGACGAGGGAGAGCTGGCCGATGTCGTGCATCAGGCCCGCGTACTCCAGGACGGTCAGCGCCGGTTCGGCGAGACCCAGCTCCCGGCCGACGGCGCGGCTGAGCCCGGCGACCCTGCGGGCGTGGCCGTGCGGGGTGTATCCGGCGATCTCGGTGGCGCGGGCGAGCGAGGTGATGGTCTGCCGGTAGGTCGTGCGGACCAGCGTGTGGCGGCGCAGGGAGAGCTGGGTCAGCAGCAGCGGCACGGAGAAGACGGGCAGCGCCCAGAGCCCGGCGACCGCGACGCCCAGCGCCATCACGACGCCGGTGGCGCAGACCGCGGAGCCGATACCGGCCAGCGCGCGCAGTTCCTCGCCGAGCAGCGGCCCGATGGGGACGCCCCGGCCGGGGCGGTGCGGGGAGCCGGGGGCGGGGCAGCGGGTGCGGGCGTGTGCCATCGCGGCGGCCAGCACCGCGTCGCAGAGGGCGGTGAGGCCGAGCAGGAGCAGCAGCACCATGGCGTACGAGGGGCCGCGCACCGCCCAGGCCGCTGTCCGCCCGGATCCGCACAGCGGCTGGAAGCAGGCGGCGGCGAAGGCGACGGTGAGCACCCGGCGGGCCATGTGGTCGGCGGTGGGACCGCGGCCGCGCGCGATGTGCGGCGCGGTGCCCGCGAGCGCGCCCGCCACGACGACGGCGACGACCTGGGGGACGCCGTGGGCGGTGGGGTGGCCGGCGTTCTGGCCGAGCAGGGCGTAGGCGAGGGCTCCTGCCGTGCCGAGGGGGGCGGGTTCACGCTCGCTGCCAGGGCCGGTGCGGCGGGTGAGTTCGCCCGCCGCGACGAGTATCCCGAAGGCGAGCGCGGTGTCGCCGTCGCCGACGCCGTACCAGAGGGTCCAGCCGAGCCCGGCCGCGGCGACGAGTGCGGCGGCGCCGTGGACGAGGCGCACGGCGCACGGGGTACGGGCGGCGCTCACGCGGGGTGCTCCAGATCGGCGGGCGGGCGGGGAGCGGCCGCCGTGGCACGGGCGGACGGAACGGGGCCTGACTGGGCCGGGCCTGGCCGGGGCGTACCTGGGTGGGCTTGACCGGACTGAGGCGTACCTGGGTGGGCGGGGCCTGTCTGGGCGGGGCTGGACTGGGCTGAGCCGGCCTGGGCCGTACCTGGGTGGGCTGCGCCTGACTGGGCGGGGCCTGTCTGGGCGGGGCTGGACTGGGCTGAGCCGGCCTGGGCCGTAGCCGGTTCGGCCGGGTGCGGACCGGAAGGGCAGGTGTCCGGTTCGTCGGCGGTGACGGCGGGGCGCCAGCCGTGCCGGGCGAGCGCCCGTACGAACGCCTGGACCATCAGCGGGTCGAACTGGGTGCCCGCGCACCGCAGCAGCTCCCGCAGGGCGGCGTCGACGGGTCTGGCGCGGCGGTAGGAGCGGGTGGAAGTCATGGCGTCGAAGGCATCCGCGATGGCGACGACCCGGGCGAACTCGGGGATCTGCCGCCCGGAGAGCCCGTACGGGTAACCGGAGCCGTCGAGCCGTTCGTGGTGGTGCAGGATCGCGGCCCTGGCCTCGCCGAGGAAGCCGATGCCGCGGACCATCTCGTGCCCGTACTCGGGGTGCAGCTCGATGACGCGGCGCTCGTCGGGGGTCAGCGGCCCGTCCTTCCTGAGCAGCCGCGTGGGTACCCCGAGCTTCCCCACGTCGTGCAGGATCCCGGCGAAGCGCAGCGCCTCGAGACGGTCACCGGCCATGCCCAGCTCGCCGGCGATCATCGCGGACGCCTGGCCGACGCGTTCGCTGTGGCCGCGGGTGTACTGGTCCTTGATGTCGACGGCCTGCACCAGGGCCCGGATCGTCGCCCGGTGGGCGGCGCGCTCGCGGTGGTACTGCGCGAAGACCCAGCTGGAGATGTACATGGGCAGCAGCACGAAGAGGGAGGCCGGCGGGCCGTAGGGGCTGCGCCACAGGACCGCCATCATCAGCGCGGCCAGCCCGTGCACGGTGTGCGGGGCCAGTGAGCGCAGCAGCGCGCCGCCCGAGGTGCGGGCGGGCAGCCGCTCGGCGGTGGCGCGTACGGCGCCGTCCAGCGCGGTCAGGGCCAGACAGAGAACCAGGGCGGTGGCGAGGGCCGGCAGCAGGGCGTACGGAAAGTCGGGGGTCCTGCCGGGGCCGCCGAGGAGGGCGGGGACCTCGGCAGCGGCCCGTACGGCGAGCGCGAGCTGCGCGGCGTGCCAGAGGCGCCGGACGCCGTACGGAGGGTGCTCGGCCGGGCCGAGCAGCGCACCGGGCACCGCGGTGAGCGCGGCGGCCGCGGGCGGCAGCAGCAGAGCGGCGGCGATGAGCACGGCGAAGAACGACCCGCTCCCCGGTGATCTGCGGGCGAGCAGCTCGCATCCGGCGTACACCGCGGCGAGCAGCGCGACGGCGGTCCAGGGGGTGCCGGGGTCGGTGAGGGCGGGCAGCACACACCAGGCGGCGGCCAGGACCGCGCACAGGACGCAGGCGCGCGCCGTCGGCGGCAGTGCCCGCATGGCGGCCTCCTCCTCCGGGATCCGCACGGCTCCGGCGTCCGTACAGGTTGGGGAGAATAGGCGCGGGCGGGCGGCCGGGGGGCCGCATCGGCGGATCAGCAGCCCATCGGGTGACAGCGCGGGGGCCGAAACCGGAGCGCACGGAGCGGAAGCCGGGCGCGGACCGGCCCACGCACGACGCGCGCATCGCACACATCGCTACGGCGCACATCACGGCCGCGTACATCACCACCGCGCACATCGCCACCGCGTACGCACACCGCGGCCACCGCCCGAGCCGGTCGGCCGCGCACGCACAGCAGCGGGACCACGGCGCGCGCCGTGGTCCCGCTGTGGAGGTCGTGATGTGGTGCGCCGGGGGCGCGGCCGCGAGGCCCGTGCCGTGCGGCAGCGGGTCACTCCTGGGTGGCCGCCGACCGGTCGGTGACGGTGATGTCCTGGTCGGGCACCGTCTGTCCGGAGCGGATCAGATCGATGCGTCCCATGACCTTGGACCGGAGGTCCGCCGGTACGTCGTCACTGCCGCAGCAGCGCTTCACCAGCTTCTTGACGGCCTGCTCCAGGCCGTACTTCTCCAGGCACGGGGAGCACTCCTCGAAGTGCACCTCGAACTTGGTGCAGTCGTTGTCCGGCATCTCGTGGTCGAGGAACTCGTAAAGATGGTCCAGGACCTCGGAGCAGTCCGTTTCGTGCGGCTCTCCGCAGCTCATGAGCCCGAACCTTTCGCTTCGTTCGACTCTCCGGCGCCCGCCGGGACAAGCCCGCGGTCGCGTGCGTAGTCCTCCAGCATGCCGCGCAGCTGACGGCGGCCCCGGTGCAGCCGGGACATGACCGTCCCGATGGGTGTCCCCATGATGTCTGCGATCTCCTTGTACGCAAAGCCCTCGACATCGGCGAGATACACCGCGATGCGGAACTCCTCGGGGATCGCCTGCAGTGCGGACTTCACATCCGAGTCGGGCAGGTGGTCGAGCGCCTGCGACTCGGCGGAACGCAGCCCGGTGGACATATGCGACTCGGCGCGTGCGAGCTGCCAGTCCTCGATCTCCTCGGCGGCACTGCGCTGAGGTTCGCGCTGCTTCTTGCGGTACGAGTTGATGAACGTGTTCGTGAGGATGCGGTACATCCACGCCTTGAGGTTGGTCCCCTCACGGAACTGGTGGAACGAGCCGTACGCCTTGGCATAGGTCTCCTGCACCAGGTCCTCGGCATCGGCCGGATTGCGCGTCATGCGCAGCGCGGCCGAGTACATCTGGTCGAGGTAGCCGAGGGCATCCCGCTCGAAGCGCGCATTGCGCTCCGCGGCCGTCTCTTCCGCATGGCCGTCTTCGGTCCCTGTGTCGGTCCCAGTGACCGGACCCACCTCCTCCAACGCCGTGGCGGATCCGAATGCGGACCCACTCGAATCGGAGGATAGACGACGATCCGGTCCGCCCGCCGCCCGGGAAGGAGCGCTCCGGTCTGCCGGAAGCACGGTCCACTCCAGGTCAGCGGTGTGCGGGCGGCGCGGGCAGATGGTCGAACCCATGCGACGGACTCCCTCTCCACGAACAAGCTTCTCGGTACCGGCGTCCAGTACCGGTGTGTTCCGACAACAGCGCTCCGCGGCTCAGCATTCCCGCAGCCGCACCGCCCATCCGGCCACCGCGTCGGTGATGGTCTTCAGCGCCTGTTCCTGGCCGGTCGCGGCCCGCTTCGGCACGGCGAAGCCGTGATCGGCGTCCGCGACCCCCACCAGCTCGAAGTCCCCCGCGGTGAACTCGGCGGCGCCGGGGAACTCGGCGGGCTTCCCGAACGGGTCCCGCTCGCCCTGGACGACCAGCGTGCCGACCCCGGCCCCGGTCAGCTCACGCTGCCTGGACTTCTCCGGCTTCCCCGGCGGATGCAGCGGGAAGCTCAGCGCCAGGACTCCGCGGGCGCCCAGCTCCCCCGCCGTCCGGCAGGCCACCCGCGCCCCGGCGCTGCGCCCGCCCGCGACCACCGGCAGTCCGGGTCTGCGCAGCGCGGGCCAGACGGCGCGCCACCCGGTGTCCAGGGTCTTCGGCGCGGGTGCGACCTTCCGGCCCGCCACCCGCCAGGGCTGCTCGACGAGTGCGACGCCCACCCCGAGCGGCGGCAGCGCGGCGGCCAGCGCCTGGAGGTCGCGGGCCTCGATCCCGCCGCCGGCGCCATGGCCTAGGGCGATCAAGAGGTGCGGGCGGGCGGCGGGATGCCAGGTGATGCGGGCTTCACCGGCTGGGGTGTCGACACTCTCCACGATCATGCTCTGAGTCACATCAGAAGAGTGTGCCCTCCTCGGGGGCCTCCAGTGCGGTCAGCAGCTCCGGGCCGTTGTTGCGAACATTGCTGACCGCCGTGGACACGGGGTACGCCCGTACGAGTCCGGGGGGCGGAGGTTCGAGCAGCGGGGCCAGCCGTGCCGGGTCCGTGTGCCCGGGGTCCAGCCAGTCGTCCCAGCGGTCCGGGGTCAGTATCAGCGGCATCCGGGGATGTATCGCGGCCAGCGACCTGGGGCCGTCGGCACCGGTCCGCGCCGGCTGCTCCGGCCCGGCTTCGGCAGGCCCGGCTTCGGCAGGCCCGGCTTCGGCAGGCCCGGCGTCCGGCCCTGCGCCCTGTTCCGGGCCCTGCCCTGCGAGCGGGGTGGTCTCCGCCTCGGTGGTGAGGATCGTGCAGGTCGCCCACCACGCCTGCGGGTGGTCGCCTGGCAGCGCCGGGTCCCGCCAGAACTCGTACAGACCGGCGAAGGCCATCACCGACCCGTCGGCGGGCGTCACGAAGTAGGGCTGCTTCCTGGCCCGCTTCTTCTTGCCCTCGACCTCCAGGCGCCGCTCGTCCGGCTCGGTCATCCACTCGTAGTAGCCGTCGGCGGGGACGATGCAGCGGCGGGCGGCGAAGGCCCGGCGGAAGGACGGCTTCTCCTGGACCGTCTCCGCCCGTGCGTTGATCATCCGGGCGGCGCCTTCGGGCGATGTCGCCCAGGACGGCACGAGTCCCCACTTGAGATGGCGCAGCTGCCGAACCGGACGGCGCGATACCGCGTCTTTCAGTGGACGCTCCAGAACCACCTGGACCGTCTTCGTCGGTGCCACGTTCCAGTCGGGGACCACCGTCTCGGTGGGGTCCCCCTGCTCCACCCCGAAGACCCCTGCGAGATCCTCGGGTCCACGACTCGCTGCAAACCGTCCGCACATATTTGCCAGACTGCCACGACCGCCATCTTCCGAGGAGCCCCTTCCCCCCATGGACCGCGTCTTCGCCGCTCAGTCCGACCCCGACCAGTGGCTGGTGATCGTCACCGGCGTCGTCGCACTGCTCGCGGTCCTCCCGCACCGCATATGGCGGCTCACCCGCAACGCCGTGACCATCGCCCACGAGGGCGGCCACGGTCTGATCGCCCTGCTCACCGGGCGCCGCCTCGACGGCATCCGGCTGCACTCCGACACCAGCGGTCTCACCGTCAGCCGCGGCAAGCCGTCCGGGCTCGGCATGATCCTCACCGCGGGCGCCGGATACACCGCGCCGCCGCTGCTGGGACTCGGCGGCGCCTGGCTGCTCGCCGCCGACCACATCACGCTCTTCCTGTGGGCCGCCTGCGTCCTGCTCCTCGCGATGCTGGTGATGATCCGCAACGCGTACGGGGCGCTCACCGTGATCGTCACGGGCGCCGCGTTCGTCCTGATCTCCTGGCTGACCAGCGCCGAGGTGCAGGCGGCCTTCGCGTACACGGCTGTCTGGTTCCTGCTCGTCGGCGGGGTGCGCCCGGCCTTCGAGCTCCAGCGCAAGCGGGTGCGCGGCCACGCGGGCGATTCGGACGCCGACCAGCTCGGCCGGCTCACCCATGTCCCGCCGACGGTGTGGCTGCTGCTCTTCCACGTCGTCTCGCTCTGTTCGCTCATCGGCGGCGGACGCTGGCTGCTTGGCCTGTGAGACGGGCGGCGCCCCGGTCCCCCGGCCATCAGTAAAGTGAGGGCCATGACCGAAAGTTCCGTGCACACCGCTCACTGGCCCGCCCCGTACGCGTCGGGAGCCGTCGACGCGACGGTGACCGTGCCCGGATCGAAGTCGGTCACCAACCGCGGTCTCGTGCTGGCGGCCCTCGCCGCCGAGCCGGGCTGGCTGCGCCGCCCGCTGCGCTCCCGCGACACGCTCCTGATGGCCGACGCCCTGCGGGCCCTGGGCGTGCGCATCGAGGAGACCGTGTCGTCCAGCTCCGCAGCGGTCGGGGCGACGGGCGGCACCGGCGAGGCATGGCGGGTGATCCCGGCGGGGCTGCACGGCCCGGCCACCATCGACGTGGGCAACGCGGGTACGGTCATGCGCTTCCTGCCGCCGGTCGCCGCGCTCGCCGACGGCCCCGTCCGCTTCGACGGCGACCCCAGGTCGTACGAGCGCCCCCTGCACGGCGTCGTCGACGCGCTCCGCGCCCTCGGGACCCGGATCGACGACGACGGACGCGGGGCGCTGCCGCTGACGGTGCACGGCGGCGGGGCGCTCGACGGCGGCCGCGTCGAGATCGACGCGTCGTCCTCGTCCCAGTTCATCTCGGCGCTGCTGCTCTCCGCGCCGCGCTTCAACCAGGGCGTCGAGGTGCGGCACACCGGTGCCACGCTGCCCTCGCTGCCGCACATCCGGATGACCGTGGACATGCTGCGCGCGGTCGGCGCCCAGGTGGACGAGCCGGAGACGGGCGGCGAGCCGAACGTCTGGCGGGTCTCCCCCAGCGCCGTGCTCGGCCGGGATCTGACGGTCGAGCCCGACCTCTCCAACGCCCAGCCGTTCCTGGCGGCCGCCCTGGTCACCGGCGGCCGGGTCACCATCCCCGACTGGCCCGCGCACACCACCCAGCCGGGGGACGCGCTGCGGGAGATCTTCACCGCGATGGGCGGCGGCTGCGAGCTGACCGAGCGCGGTCTGGAGTTCACCGGGTCGGGCCGGATCCACGGCATCGACGTCGATCTGAGCGAGGTCGGCGAGCTCACCCCGGGCATCGCGGCCGTCGCGGCGCTGGCGGACTCCCCGTCCACGCTGCGCGGCGTGGCCCATCTGCGGCTGCACGAGACCGACCGGCTGGCCGCGCTGACCGCGGAGATCAACGGGCTCGGCGGCGATGTCAGCGAGACCGACGACGGGCTCCGGATCCGCCCGCGCCCGCTGCACGGCGGCGTCTTCCACACATACGACGACCACCGCATGGCCACGGCCGGTTCGATCATCGGGCTCGCCGTCGACGGCGTACAGATCGAGAATGTGGCGACAACCGCCAAAACGCTCCCCGACTTCACTGAGATGTGGACCGAAATGCTCAAGGTCTGACGCGATGCGCCGATACGGCAAGAACCCCGACGAGGACGACATCCGCGTCCGCCCCAACCCCAAGGGCAACCGCCCCCGTACGAACATCCGCCCGAAGCACGAGGAAGCCGCCGAGGGCATGGTCCTCACGGTCGACCGTGGCCGGCTCACCTGTCTGGTCGACGGGCGCGCTGTGACCGCGATGAAGGCCCGTGAGCTGGGCCGCAAGGCCGCCGTCGTGGGCGACCAGGTCATGATCGTCGGGGATCTCTCCGGCGCCAAGGACACCCTGGCGCGCATCGTGCGCATCCAGCCGCGCACCTCGGTGCTGCGCCGCACGGCCGACGACGACGACCCCTTCGAGCGGGTGGTCGTCGCCAACGCCGACCAGCTGGCGATCGTCACGGCCCTGGCCGACCCCGAACCGCGCCCCCGCATGATCGACCGCTGTCTGGTGGCGGCGTACGACGGCGGTCTGTCGCCGCTGCTCGTCCTCACCAAGTCGGACCTCGCGTCGCCGGACGAACTGCTCGCCTCGTACGGGGCGCTCGACATCCCGTACGTCGTGACCAGCCGCGACGAGCTGGCGAAGGGCGAGGCGGCCGACCGGGTCAGGGATTTCCTGAACGACAAGGTCACCGCGTTCGTCGGTCACTCGGGCGTCGGCAAGACGACCCTGGTCAACGCGCTGGTGCCGGAGGACCGCCGGCGCAGCACCGGCCATGTCAACGCGGTCACCGGACGCGGCCGGCACACCACCACATCGGCCCTGGCGCTCCCCCTGCCGGACGGACGCGGCTGGGTCGTCGACACCCCGGGGGTGCGCTCCTTCGGACTGCACCATGTGGACCCGTCGCGGGTGATCCTCGCCTTCCCCGATCTGGTGCCCGGTACGGAGGAGTGCCCGCGCGGCTGCAGCCACGACGAGCCGGAGTGCGCCCTGGACGCCTGGGTGGCCGGGGGACATGCCGACCCGGCGCGGCTGGAGTCGCTGCGCAGGCTGCTGGCGACCCGGGAGCGGCGCGAGGGCGACTGATCCACCCGGTTTACCGCCCGGCCGACCTGGCTGAATGCATAATCGCTGAAAGCGAGCCCGGCCTGATCCGGACGACAGGCCCCAAGGGGAGGCACTGAATGGCGTGGCTGCTGGTCGTGGTCGCGGGACTTCTCGAAACCGGCTTTGCCGTGTGTCTCAAGCTCTCGCACGGATTCACCCGGCTCTGGCCGACGATCGCCTTCGCCGCGTTCGCGCTGGGCAGCTTCGGGCTGCTGACGCTCTCGCTGCGGAAGCTGGACGTCGGGCCCGCCTACGCCGTGTGGACCGGCATCGGCGCGGCGGGCACCGCCATCTACGGGATGATCTTCCTCGGTGACATCGTCTCCACGCTCAAGCTCGTCTCGATCGCGTTCGTGATCGTGGGCGTGATCGGGCTGCAGATCTCCGGCTCGGCGCACTGACCGGGGCCGCTCGCCCGGCCGGCGCATCGGGCCGCGCCGCTCACACCACCTCGCGTACCGCCGGGAAGTGACAGGCCGCCACATGGCCGGCCGCGTGCTCCCGGTCCACCGGCACCTCGCTCTCGCAGCGGGTCCGCTCGTCCGCGCCCAGCCGCGCGAAGACCGGGCAGCGGGCCCGGAAGCGGCAGCCCTCGTACCGCTGGGTGGGGCTCGGCGGGTCACCGGGCAGCAGGATCCTGGTGCGCTGCCGCTCGCGTTCGCGTACCGGGTCGGGCAGCGGTACGGCGGAGAGCAGCGCCTGGGTGTACGGGTGCCGCGGCCGCTCGAAGACCTCGTCGACCGTCCCGGACTCGACGGTGCGCCCGAGGTAGACGACGCTCACCCGGTCCGCGATGTGCCGCACCACCGACAGGTCGTGCGAGACGAAGAGGTAAGCGAGTCCCAGCTCGGCCTTGAGCCGTTGCAGCAGGTTGAGGACGCCTGCCTGGACCGATACGTCGAGCGCGGACACCGGTTCGTCCAGGACCAGCAGCTTCGGTCCGACCGACAGGGCGCGGGCGATGCCGATGCGCTGGCGCTGGCCGCCGGAGAACTCGTGCGGGAAGCGGGTGGCGTGCGCCGGGTCGAGGCCGACCTGTGCGAGGAGCCCCGGGATGCGTCCGGCCGCTGTCCTGCGGTCCGTGCCCTGGGCGCGCAGCGGCTCGGCGACGATGTCACCGACCGTCATCCGGGGGTCGAGGCTGGCCATCGGATCCTGGAAGACGATCTGCACCTGCCCGCGCAGCGCCCGGCGGGCGGACTTGCCGAGCCGGTCGAGCGACTGCCCGAACAGCTCGATCTCGCCGCCCTCGGGGCGCGCCAGGTTGAGCAGTTCGAAGAGCGTGGTCGACTTTCCGGATCCGGACTCCCCGACGAGGGCGAGGGTCTCGCCGCGGCGGATCCGCAGATCGACCCCGTCCACGGCGTGCACGGTGCCGACCCGCCGTTTGAAGGCGCTGCCCTTCAGCACGGGGAACGTCTTGACGAGCCCGCGCACGGTCAGCACGGTGCCGTCGTCCGGGACGGTGCCGTCGTCCGGCGCGGTGCCGTCGTCCGGCGCGGTGCTGTCGGGGCCTGAGCCGCCCGGACCTGAGCCGCCCGGAGCGCTTTCGGCGCCGGTCTTTCCGGCCGGTGCCACGGCCGCGGCCATCGGCGGGATCTCCGGGACCGGGAACACATCGAGCGGTCCGAGCCGCTTCCGGGCGATCTCGTCGGCACGTACGCACGCGACCGTGTGCCCGGCCGCGTGCCCGGCCCCGTCGCCGTCGCGGTCTACGCCTCCGTCCCCGTCCCCCTCCACGGTCAGCAGTGCGGGCTCCTCCGTCAGGCAGGGCTCCCCGGCCAGCGGGCAGCGCGGCGCGAACGGGCAGCCGGGCCCGGTGTTCCCGGCCGTGGGCGGCGATCCTGGGATCGGCACCAGCACCTCGCCCGCGGTGTCCAGCCGGGGCACCGCCCCGATCAGCCCCAGCGTGTACGGCATCCGGGGCCGCTCGAAGAGCTCCACGGCCGACGCGCTCTCCACGATGCGCCCCGCGTACATCACCGCGACCCGGTCCGCGGCCCCCGCGATCACCCCGAGGTCATGGCTGACAAGCACCAGCGCGGCGCCGGTCTCGCGCTGCGCGGTGCGCAGCACATCGAGCACCTGCGCCTGGATGGTGACGTCGAGGGCCGTGGTCGGCTCGTCGGCGAGGATCACGTCCGGGTCGTTCGCCATCGCCATCGCGATCATGGCGCGCTGGCGCATCCCGCCGGAGAACTCGTGCGGATACGACTGCGCCCTGACCGCGGGCTCCGGGATGCCGACGAGGTCGAGCAGTTCCACGGCGCGCGCCCCGGCCTGCTCGCGCGACACGTCCTGGTGCGCCCGGACCGCCTCGGCGATCTGGTCACCGATCCGGTAGACGGGGGTGAAGGCGGACAGCGGGTCCTGGAAGACCATGCCGATCCGGCTGCCGCGCACCGCGGACAGCTCGCGGTCGGAGGCGCCGACGAGCTCCGTGCCGTCGAGCCTGACCGAGCCGCGTACGGCCGCGTTCCCCGGCAGCAGCCCGAGGACGGCGAGCGCGGTCGCGGACTTCCCCGACCCCGACTCCCCCACCAGACCGAGCACTTGGCCCCGCCGCAGCGAGAAGTCCACCCCGCGGACGGCGGGCGCGCCGTCGAAGTCGACCTCCAGACCGCTCACTTCGAGTACCGGCGTACCGGATTCCGAGGTCATCGCTTTGCCCCCTTGCGGCTGCGGCGCTTGCGCGAGGTCGGGTCCAGCGCGTCGCGCAGCCCGTCGCCCACCAGGTTCACCGCGAGTACGAAAATGATCAGAAGCCCCGCTGCGAAGAAGAACATCCAGGGGTAGGTGACGGCCGCGCCCGTCGATGAGGCGATGAGCGTGCCCAGCGAGACGTCGGGCGACTGGACGCCGAACCCGAAGTACGACAGCGCGGTCTCGCTCATCACCGCTCCGCCCACCGCGATGGTCGCGTCGATGATGAGGAAGGAGGCGATGTTCGGCATCACGTGGCGCCAGATGATCCGGAAGGGTCCGACACCCATGTACTGCGCCGCTCGCACGAATTCGCGCTCCTTCAGCGACAGCGTCATCGACCTGACCACCCGTGCGGTGATCATCCAGCCGAAGACGGCGAGCAGCCCGACGAAGGCGAACCAGCCGCCGTCCCGCAGCCGCGGCGAGATGATCGCGATGATCAGGAAGGACGGGAAGACCAGCAGCAGATCCACGAAGAACATCAGGATCCGGTCGGTCCAGCCGCCGAAGTACCCGGCGCAGGCGCCGGTCAGCGAGGCCAGGACGGTGGAGAACAGCGCCACGAGCAGCCCGATCAGCAGGGACTTCTGGAGTCCGCGGATGGTCTGGGCGAAGACGTCCTGCCCGATGCGGTTGGTGCCCCACCAGTGCTGGGCGTTCGGCGCTTCCCGCAGTGCGGTGTAGTCGATGTGGCTGTAGTCCCACTGGCTGATCAGCGGGCCCGCGAAGGCCAGCACGAAGAGCAGCAGCAGGATGACGGCCCCGGTGAGCGCACCCGGGTTGTGTACGAAACGGCGCAGCACCACACCGGCGCGCCCTGCGGGGCGTATCGGCTCCGCACCCTGGCCGGCCGCGTCGGCGGCGGCGGTCTCTACGACAGCGGTCATGGTGTCCGTACTCCTCAGGCGTTCCGGATGCGCGGGTCGAGCGCGGCGTGCAGGACGTCCGCGAGGAAGCCGGAGAGCAGCACCAGCACGGCGGCGAACACATTGACCGCGACGACCGAGTTGACGTCGTTCTTGCCGATCGAGGAGACGAACCACTCGCCCATCCCGTGCCAGCCGAAGATCGTCTCGGTGAAGGTGGCTCCGGTGAACAGCGCCAGGAATCCGTAACTGAAGTACGTCGACATGGGGATGAGCGCGGTCCGCAGCCCGTGTTTGAGCAGGGCCGTGCGCCGGGTGAGGCCCTTGGCCTGCGCGGTGCGCAGATAGTCGGAGCCGAGGACGTCGAGCATCGTGGAGCGCTGGTAGCGGCTGTAGCCGGCGATGGTGCCGAGCGCGATGGAGACCGTCGGCAGCAGCAGATGCACCGAGCGGTCCTTCAGCACGGCGAGGAAGCCGGAGTCGAGGCCGGGGGTCTTCTCGCCGGTGAACTCGATGACGTCGCTGCCGGCTTTCTGGTTGAACCAGATGGCGCCGATCTTCAGCAGCACCGCGAGCAGGAACACCGGTGTGGAGAGCAGCACGAAGGAGATCAGCGTCACCGTGCGGTCGGAGAACCGGTACTGGCGTACGGCGGTCCAGGCGCCGGCGAGGACGCCGACGACCGTGCCGAGGATGCTGCCGAGGAGCAGCAGCCGCAGGCTGACCCCGATCCGCCGGCCGAACTCGGCGCCCACGGACGTCCCGTCGATGGTCTGCCCGAGGTCGCCGCGCAGGGCGTGTCCCGCCCAGGTCGCGAAGCGGCTGAGGAGCGGTGTGTGGTCGTTGACGCCGAGCGCGGTGAGGTGGTGGTCGACGGAGCTGGGCGAGAGGGGCGGCTGGCGGCCCTCGTAGTACGCGCGCGGATCGAGCGCGAGTGAGGCCAGCAGATACGACAGACAGATGGCGACAAGCAACAGGACGGCGTAGTAGCCGAGTCGCTTGGCCAGGAAGGCGGCCACGGGTGTTGGTCCTCCGCTGGGGTTCGGTCGCTGGGGATCGTGGTGGGATCACGGCCGCGGCAGGCCCCATCGGTGCCTTTGTCCGGTATTGATCGGTGTCGATCTTCCGGCGTCGTTCATCGGGTGCTTTTCGTCGGCTTGTTGATACAGCTTGACCAGTGTTTGTTGCGCGCATGCAAAGAATGCATAACAGCATCACCGCTGGTCTCCCTTTGCCCCAGGGATCGACTTACCGTCTCGGGAGCCTGTGGCCTCGATCAGGCCACCTTGAACCGGAGGAAGAACACCGATGCGCAGAACCACCGTTGTCGCCATCGCCGCAGCACTGTCGGCCACCCTGGCGGTGGCGGGCTGCAGTTCTTCCGACGGCGGCGGCACCGCGGCCAAGAAGCAGGCGGCTCCGCAGGTGGACAGCGAGAACATCAACGCGCATCCGTTGAGCGATCTGAAGCAGGGCGGGTCACTGCGGTTCGCGATCGACCAGTGGATCACGCAGTACAACGTCAACCAGGTCGACGGTCAGCAGGGTGACGGCGCCTCCATCGCCGGGGCGATCCTGCCCGACCTCTTCGACGCCGACGCCAAGGGGATCGGCCACCCCAACCCGAACTTCGTGGTCTCGGCGAAGGTCACCTCCACCAGCCCGCAGGTGGTGACGTACGAGCTGAACCCGAAGGCCAAGTGGTCCGACGGGAAGCCGCTGAGCTGGAAGGACTTCCATGCCCAGTGGACGGCGCTGAACGGCAGGGACAAGGCGTACGAGGCGGCCGACACCACCGGCTACGACCAGATATCCAAGGTCGAGCAGGGCTCGGGCGCGCACAGCGTGAAGATCACCTTCGGTACGCCGTACGCCGACTGGCAGCGCCTGTTCGACCCGCTGTACCCGGCCGCGTACATCGACACCCCGAAGAAGTTCAACACGGGCTGGCTGCAGAAGGCCCCGGTCACCGGTGCCGCGTTCAAGGTCGGCTCGTACGACAGGACCGGACAGACCATCACCCTGGTCCCCGACCCCAAGTGGTGGGGCACCAAGCCGAAGCTGTCCTCGCTCGTCTTCCGCGTCCTCGACCTCAGCGCCCAGACGGACGCCTACCTCAACAAGGAGGTGGACGAGACACCCGCGCTGCTGCCCGAGGACTACAAGCGGCTGGTCAAGGACCCGGACACCGCCATCCGGCGCGGGGCGCGCTGGGACGAGGTGCACATCACGCTGAACGGCGGGCGCGGCCCGCTGAAGGACGTCAGGGTGCGCAACGCCCTCCAGGAGGCGACCGACCGCAAGGGCATCAACGCGAGCTTCGCCAAGGACCTCTCCTTCGAGCTGAAGCCGCTGGACAACCACTTCTTCATGCCCAACCAGCAGGGCTACCAGGACAACACCAGCGAGTTCGACAAGTTCGACCCCGAGAAGGCCAAGAAGCTGCTGGACGCGGCGGGCTGGAAGAGCGCGGGCGAGGGCAAGCCGCGCACCAAGGACGGCAAGAAGCTCACTCTGGACTACGTGCTGAGCGCGGGCGGCAATTCGGCCTCGACGGACCAGGCCGAACTGGTGCAGCAGATGTACGCCGCCGTGGGCGTCCGGGTCGAGATCAAGAAGGTCCCGGCCAATGACTACTTCACCAAGTTCGTGAACACCGGCAACTTCGACCTCGCCAGCTTCCGCAACGTCGACGAGGCGTACACCAGCAAGCTCTACCCGGTGTTCCAGGAGCCGCAGGGCAAGAACCTCTTCCAGAACTTCGGCTCGATCGGCTCCCCGAAGATCGATGCCCTGATGAAGAAGGCCGGCGAGGCCACCGACCACGCCCAGGCCGTCAAGCTCTACAACGAGGCCGACGTGGAGATCTGGAAGCTCGGCCACTCGATCGAGCTGTACCAGCGCCCGGAGATCTCCGCCGTCCGCAAGGGCCTGGCCAACTACGGCGCGTTCGGCCTCGCCGACGAGGACTACACCAAGGTCGGCTGGCTCAAGAAGTAGTACGCGCCGAGCCCCCGTCCGCGCCGCTCACGCCGCCCGTACCACCGCGTCGCGCACCAGGTGATCGAGCGTCAGATCACCGGGTGCGACGATGTGCGAGAGCGCGAGGCGTACGGCCACCTCGCAGCGGTACACCAGATCGGCCGCCTCCGCCTCCAGATGCCCCGCGGTCAGCGCCAGGGCCGCCCGGTGCCGTACCGCCGCGATCAGCTCGCCGGGCGCGGGCGGCCCCGGATCCGCACAGCGCTGGGCGGGCGGCCGTGGCCCGGCGGACCGGCGCGAGGGCCCCGGCGCGGGCAGCCGCCCGGACCAGCAGCCGGTCAACAGGGCCCGGACCAGCGGATGCGCACGGGCGGCCGCCACCGTCCACTCGGCGACGGCCACCATCCGCTCGCGCTCCGTGGCGGGACGGGCCAGCGCCCGGTCGACGCCCCGGAGGTACCGGTCGGCCTCGCGCCGCACCAGCGCGCGGGCCAGGCCGTCCTTGGAGCCGAACTCGTTGTAGAGGGTCTGCCGGGAGACCCCGGCCGCAGCCGCCACATCCACCATGCGCACCCCTGACCAGTCGCGGTCGGTGAGGGCCGCGAGAGCGGAGTCGAGCAGGGATTCGCGCGCTGCGGGCATCGTCGCCTCCCGGGCGGTACGGCTCCGCGCTCGGAGCGGTACGGCTCTGCGCTCAGAGTTGACGGAGGCCGCGGGAGTGTCAATACCCGTGCCGGCACCTCGCGCGGACGCACGCCCGGCAGGGCCCTGTGGCTCGATCGGGGGCCCGGTGGATACTGTGACGACCATGCCCGACTACCACGATGATCTGCGCCTCGCCCATGTCCTCGCGGACGCCGCCGACGCGGCGACCATGGACCGGTTCAAGGCCCTCGACCTGAAGGTCGAGACGAAGCCGGACATGACCCCCGTGACGGAGGCCGACAAGGGCGCCGAGGAGCTGATCCGCGGACAGCTCCAGCGGGCCAGGCCCCGCGACGCGATCCTCGGCGAGGAGTACGGCCTGTCGGGCACCGGCCCGCGCCGCTGGATCATCGACCCGATCGACGGCACCAAGAACTACGTACGCGGTGTCCCCGTCTGGGCCACCCTGATCGCACTGGCCGTGGCCGGCGAGGACGGCCACGAACCGGTCGTCGGCGTGGTCTCGGCGCCCGCGCTCGGCCGCCGCTGGTGGGCGGCGAAGGGCGGCGGCGCGTACACCGGGCGCAGCCTGACGTCGGCCACCCGGCTGCAGGTCTCCAAGGTCTCCAAGGTCCCCGACGCCTCGTTCGCGTACTCGTCCCTGGGCGGCTGGGACGAGCAGGGCCGGCTCGACGGCTTCCTGGAGCTGACCCGGGACTGCTGGCGTACCCGGGGGTACGGGGACTTCTGGCCGTACATGATGGTCGCCGAGGGTTCGGTCGACATGTGCGCGGAGCCCGAGCTGTCGCTGTGGGACATGGCGGCCACGGCCATCGTCGTCCAGGAGGCCGGTGGCGAGTTCACCAGCCTGAACGGGGTGCGCGGTGTCGAGGGCGGCAACGCGGCCGCGTCCAACGGACTGCTCCACGGAGAGCTGCTGAGCTATCTGCGCGGCTGAACACGGCTGAACGCGGGTGAACACCGCACAGTCGCCCAGGACTTCACCCTCCCGGGCCCTTGCCGGGTTCACGAGCTGATGCGACTCTGGGAGTCCCCCCACTTGTGAACTTGTGAATTCACGCGCATGCTGGATTCCCCAGGAGGTGGCACTCGCCATGTTCGTCCGCGACGCCATGAGCACGGTGGTCCTCACCATCGGGCCCGCCCACACACTCCGCCAGTCCGCCGCCCTGATGTCGGCCCGCCGTATCGGCGCGGCCGTCGTCCTCGACCCCGACACCTGCGGAGTCGGCATCCTCACCGAGCGCGACATCCTCGACGCCATCGGCGGCGGCCTCGACCCCGACCGGGAGACCGCGGGGACCCACACCACCATGGACGTGGTCTTCGCCGCACCCTCCTGGACCCTGGAGGACGCGGCCGAGGCGATGTCGAACGGCGGCTTCCGCCATCTGATCGTGCTCGACGGCGCCGGCCCGGTCGGCATCGTGTCGGTGCGCGACATCATCCGGTGCTGGGCCCCGGACCGGAGCGAGAGCGCGGCGCTGGTCTCCTCCTGACGCGGGCGGCCGGACACGCGCGACCGGCCGGACCAGCAGGGCGGCCGGACACGCAGAAGGCTAGACACACACAGCCGGACACACAGCCGGGCGCGCAGAAGGGCCGGACCCCGGCGGGGATCCGGCCCTCCTCAGGCTCGCCGCTCACCGGCGCGCCGGCTTACGACAGCGGTTCAGGCGCGCAGGGCCTGGACCGCCGCTTCGAGCCGCTTGCCGAGGTCACCGTCGGCCTGGCGGAAGTTGTTGACCGCGCGCTCGGCGATGTCGTCCCGCGAGACCTGCGAGATGAAGCCGGCCAGGTTCTCGATGAGCCTGCCCTTCTCGTCCTCGTTCATCTGGCGGTAGAGGTTGCCGGGCTGGACGAAGTCGTTGTCCTCCGCGTGGCTCGGCGCCGGGTGGTTGCCCGTGACGCCGCTGACCTGGGTGGACTTCCAGAGCTGCTGGTCCGTCTGGAAGGGGCCGCCGAAGCTGTTCGGCTCGTAGTTCTTGGTGCCCTTGTGACGGCCGTCGTAGAGGACGCCGTCCCGGTAGTTGGTGTTCGCCTCGACGGCGTGCGGGCGGTTCACCGGCAGGTGGTCGGCGTTGATGCCGACGCGGTAGCGGTGCGCGTCGCCGTACGCGAAGAGACGGCCCTGGAGCATCTTGTCCGGCGAAGGACCGATACCGGGAACGAAGTTGGCCGGCGAGAAGGCGGACTGCTCGACCTCGGCGAAGATGTTCTCCGGGTTGCGGTTGAGCTCCAGCTTCCCGATCTCGATCGGCGGGTAGTCCTCGTGCGGCCAGACCTTGGTCAGGTCGAACGGGTTGAAGCGGTACGTGGCCGCGTCGGCCGCCGGCATGACCTGGATCTGCACGGTCCAGGACGGGAAGTCACCGCGCTCGATGGACTCGCGCAGGTCGCGCTGGTGGCTGTCGGGGTCCACACCCGAGAGGCGGTTGGCCTCGTCGGTGGTGAGGTTCTTGATGCCCTGGTCGGTCTTGAAGTGGTACTTGACCCAGAAGACCTCGCCGTCGGCGTTGTTCCACTGGTACGTGTGCGAGCCGTACCCGTTCATGTGGCGGAAGGTCGCCGGGATACCGCGGTCACCGAAGAGCCAGGTCACCTGGTGGGTCGACTCGGGGCTGAGGCCCCAGAAGTCCCAGACGTTGTCCGCCTCCTGCGAACCGGTGTACGGGTCACGCTTCTGGGTGTGGATGAAGTCGGGGAACTTGATGGCGTCCTTGATGAAGAAGACGGGCGTGTTGTTCCCGACGAGGTCGTAGTTCCCCTCCTCCGTGTAGAACTTCAGCGCGAAACCACGGGGGTCGCGCACCGCGTCCGCCGAGCCGAGGTTGCCCGCGACGGTGGAGAAGCGCAGGAAGGTCTCGGTCTGCTTGCCGACCTCGGAGAGGAACTTCGCACGCGTCCACTGCGAGACATCGCGGGTCAGCGTGAAGGTGCCGTACGCGCCGGCGCCGCGGGCGTGCACGATGCGCTCCGGGATGCGCTCGCGGTTGAAGTGCGCGAGCTTCTCGAGGAGCAGCTGGTCCTGCACCAGGACCGGACCGCCGGCGCCCGCGGTCTCACTGTTCTGGTTGTCGGCCACCGGAGCTCCGGTCTCCGTGGTGAGTGGTCCCTGCGTCACGAGCGCCTCCTGCGTCATTCCTGGTCTGTCCTGTCCCTTGGCGTGTGCCGTTCCCGATCCTACGATGGACTTTGTCTAAGTCAAGTGATAGTCCAAAGTCACATCCATTCGGGACTCGACCCCTTCTCCTGTTAGGCTGGACCTTATGAGTGACCTGTTGGAACGCCTGCGCGACCGCGGCTGGCGGATGACCGCCCAGCGTCGCGTCGTGGCCGAGGTCCTCGACGGGGACCACGTTCATCTGACCGCCGACGAGGTGCACGCCCGCGCCGTATCGAGGCTGCCGGAGATCTCCCGGGCGACGGTCTACAACACCCTGGGCGAGATGGTCGTCCTCGGTGAGGTGATCGAGGTCTCCACGGACCGCCGCGCCAAGCGGTACGACCCGAACGCCCACCGGCCGCACCAGCACCTGGTCTGCGCCCAGTGCGGCTCCATCCGGGACGTACACCCGGCGGGCAACCCGCTGCGGGACCTGCCGGACACGGAGCGCTTCGGCTTCACGATCTCCAACGTCGAGGTGACGTACCGGGGGATCTGCCCCGCCTGCGCGTCAGCCTGACCGGTCCCCGACCGACCCACACCCACACATCCGACGGAGCCCCGGGGCGAACACCCCCGGGGCTCCGTCGCGTGCACACACCCTTCCGGTGCTCTTCCGCCGTGTGCACGCCCCTTCCAGTATCTGACGCCCCGTCATATCCTCTGCGGCGATCACCCGTTCACCACCTCCGCAAGGAGAAACCGTGGGAGACCCGCACCCGCCCCCACCCACCCCGGGACCGGCGCCCGACAGACCGCCCAAACTCCGCGCCCGGTCCCTCACCCGCACCTTCGGCCGCGGCCGCACCGCCCTGGACGCACTCGGACCGGTGGATCTGGACATCGCCCCCGGCGAGTTCACCTGCATCGTCGGCCCGTCGGGCTGCGGCAAGTCCACCCTGCTGCGCATCGCGGCCGGGCTGCTGCGCCCCAGCACCGGCGAGCTGGCCATCCGTACCGCTTCCGCCCGCCCGGCCGCGATGATCTTCCAGGACTACGGCATCTACGACTGGAAGAACGTCCTGGCCAACGTCAGGTTCGGCCTCGACATCCAGCGCGTCCCGCGCAAGGAGGCCGACCGCCGCGCCCGCGACTGGCTGGCACGCATCGGCCTGGCCGACTTCGCCGACGCCTACCCCGCGGCCCTCTCCGGCGGTATGCGCCAGCGCGTCGCCATCGCCCGCGCGCTCGCCGTCGAGCCCGAAATCCTGCTGATGGACGAGCCGTTCGCCGCCCTCGACGCACAGCTGCGGACCATCCTCCAGGACGAGCTGCTCGAACTCACCCAGACCACCCGCACCACAGCCCTCTTCATCACCCACAGCCTCGAAGAGGCGATCGTCCTGGGCGACCGCGTCCTGGTGATGTCCGCACGCCCCGGCAGGATCATCGCCGAGCGCCGGCCGCCCTTCCCCCGGCCCAGGACCGGTGACATCCGCTCGGCGCCCGAGTTCACCGGGCTGAAGTCCGAGCTGTGGGAGCTGCTGCGCGGCGAGGTACGCGGAGAGGCGGTCCCCGTATGAGCACCGCGGTCAGAGCACCGAAGGACGGCCTGCTGGTCAGACGGCCGGGCCCGCAGGAGCTGCACCCCGTCCGCACCCACCGCAGGCGCCGCACCCTGGAACTGGCGCTGGCCGTCGCCGTACCCGTCGTCCTGATCCTGCTCTGGCAGCTGGCGGCTGACGGGTCCTGGATCGACGACCGCGTCTATCCCGCGCCCTCCACGATCCTCTCCGACGGCTGGGACCGCGCGGCCCGCGGCGTGCTCTGGCCCGATGTGTGGGCCACGCTCAAGCGGGTGCTCGGCGGCTATGCGATCGGCACGGTATCGGGGTACGTCCTCGGCCTGCTGATGGGCTCGCTGGCCCTCGTACGGGCCGCACTCGAACCGCTCCTCGACGCGCTGTACGTGGTCCCGAAGCTCGCCCTGCTGCCGGTCTTCCTCAACATGTTCGGCCTCGGCGAGGGTCCGCAGATCGCGCTGGTCGCCGCCACGGTCTTCTTCTTCGTCTGGATCTCCACGATGGCGGCGGTGCTCGCCGTGCCCGCCGGTCACCGCGACGCGGGGCAGGTCTTCGGCGCGTCGCCCTGGCAGATGTTCCGGCACGTCCTGCTGCCTGCCTCACTGCCCGCGGTGCTGGTCGGCGCGCGGATCGCCGCCGGGGTGGCCGTGCTCGTCATCGTCGCGTCGGAACAGATCGCGGCGGACAACGGCCTCGGCCATCTGATCTTCGACTCCCGCGCGCTCTTCCAGAACGACGTGATGTTCGTCGGGATCGTCTGTGTGGCCGTGCTCGGGGTGCTCTTCTCCGAACTGGTACGGATCGCCGGACGGCTGCTCACCCCCTGGGCCCCGCGCGACCGCGGCCGCAGCCAGTCCTGAACCGGCCCGTTCCCGACGCGGCCCGCCACTCACAGCCCCGATGTCCGTACGTACGGAGGCTCCATGCGTATCAGCACGCTCTGCACCACCCTGCTCGTCGCCGGTTCCCTGCTCGCCTCCGCCGGGTGCGCGAAACACAGCGCCGGTGGCCCGGCGGCCGCCCCGAAACCCCGCCCGGTGCGAGCCGTCGCGGGCTGCGCCAAGGGCTGGACCGACCCGGCCGACCTCGCCCCCGGGCGTGCACCGGCCCGCTGCGTCAAGGGCGCGCCCGCTCCCCGGCCGCTGGCGAAGAAGCGCAAGCTGGTCCTCGCCACCGGCACACTGGCGGCGGAGTATGTGGCCCCGCTCGAAGTGGCGGTCGAGAAGGGCGAGTTCAAGAAGGAGGGGCTGGACGTCCAGCTGAAGGTGCTGCCGACACCCGACGCGCTCCCGCTGCTCGCCAAGGGCGACATCGACGCCCAGTGGGCGGCGCCGGAGGCAGCCGTGATGAACGGCATCAGGGGCGGCTTCGACATCAAGTGGGTCGCCGGGAACTTCTCCCCCGACCCGGCGTCCAAGAGCGGCCTGTGGGCCCGGCTCAAGGACGGTGAGACCCCTTCGTCGGTGACCATGAAGGGCCGGAAGATGGGCACGATGATCGGCAAGGGCTCGGTCGTCACCTATGCGATGGAGAAGGCCCTGCAGAAGCACGGCGGCGGGCTCGACTCCATCGGCTTCCAGCAGCTCGGCTCGGCGGACGTCCTGACAGCGCTGCAGAACGGCGGGGTCGACTCGGCCTGGCTGCTCGACCCGGTCTGGCGCAAGGTCGACGGGAACGCGAAGTACACCTTCCTGGGCGGCCAGCCGCTGGGCGAACCGCTCGGCGGGCTGCTCTTCGGCCCGAATCTGCTGACCAAGGACCCGGACGCCGGCGTCGCCTTCCTGCGCGCCTACATCCGGACCGTGGACACCTACTTCTCCGGCGACTACAAGGCCGACAAGGGCTTCACCGCCTCGCTGGCCAAGCTGCTCAAGACCGACGAGTCGGTGCTGACGTCGACGCCGTCGCTCCGGATGGACTGGGAGATCCGCAAGGGCACGACGGACCGGCTGCAGAAGGCGTACCGGGACGCCGGGGTCGCACAGGGCGACCCGATACCGGAGGACAAGGTGGTGGACCGCGCGCTGTACGAGGAGGCGGTCGGGCACAAAGGCTGAACATGCCGAAGACGCTGAACATGCCGAAGGCCCGGACTCTTCCGAGTCCGGGCCTTCGGTCTTCAGTAGCGGGGACAGGATTTGAACCTGCGACCTCTGGGTTATGAGCCCAGCGAGCTACCGAGCTGCTCCACCCCGCGCCGTTGTGTTCGTAACTGTACGTGGGGCCGCCGACCAGTGCAAATCCGTTCCCGCGGTCCTGCCCGGACGTGTGCGGGGTGCGTGAGGGACGCGGGGTGCGTGAGGGGTGCGGTGCGCCGGGGGCGTGTGCGGCCTGCCGGGGGGACCGGCAGGCCGCACACGTCACGCGGTGAGTTCCTGGCGCAGCGCCTCGCTGAGCCGCGCCGCGCGCTCGGCGACCTCGGCGGGGCCGAGCTCCACGGCCCGGTTGCACCACTTCTGCCCTTCGCCCAGCTCGCTGCGGCGGATGGCGAGCAGCGCGAGACGCAGGGCGGCCCGGCCGTGCCCGGCGTTGGCGGCCCTGGCCCACCAGAGACCGGCCTCGCGCTCGTTGCCCTCGCGGGCCAGCAGCAGCCCGAGGTTGAAGGCGCCGTTGCGGCTGCCCGCCTCGGCGGCCTCGCGGTACCAGCCCGCCGCGGCCTCGACGTCGTTGCGGGAGGCGGCGAGCATGCCGACCCGGACCTGGGCGCGGCGGTGCCCCTGTTCGGCCGCCCGCTCGTACCACTCCTCGCACTCGCTCTTCTCGGTGACGGGCTCGCCGAGCACCGGGGGGCCCGGCGGCGGCATCCTGGCGTCGAGGAGCGCGCCGAGCCGGAAGGCCGCCTCGGTGCTGCCGCCGCCCGCCGCGCAGCGCAGATGGCGCTCAGCCGTGTGCTCCTCGCCGTCCCTGAGCAGCGCTATGCCGACCTGGAGCGCGGCCTCGGTGTGCCCGGCCGCCGCCGCCCGCTCGTACCAGACGAAGGCGCCGCGGTCGTCGTCCCGGCCCGCGTGCAGGATGCCCAGGTTGAAGGCGGCGTCGACGCTGCCCGCCTCGGCCGCCTTGGAGAACCACGGCTCGGCGCCCGCCGGGTCGCCGTTCTGCAGGAGCAGCACGGCGAGGGCGTTGGCCGCCTCGCGGTGCCCGGCGTAGGCGGCGCGGCGGTACCACTGCTCGGCCTGCGCCGTCCGCTCCTGGGCCGCGCAGAGCAGGGCCAGGTTGTACGCGCCGTTGACGTCGCCCGCGTCCATGGCGGCCCGGTACCAGCGCTCAGCGGTCTGCTGCTCGCCGCGGGCGGCGTGCAGGGCGCCCAGGGCGTTGGCCGCGTTCCCGTCGCCCTCCTGGGCCGCACGCAGCCACCAGACGGCGGCGCTCTCCTCGTCGCCCGCGTCGCGCAGCAGGAAGCCGAGCGCGCAGGCCGCGCGGGCCTCGCCGTCCTTGGCGGACGTCAGATACCAGCGGCCGGCCTCCTTGAGGTCGCCGCGCTTCTCCAGGATCACGCCGAGGTGCAGCGCGGCGCGCCGGTGGCCGCGCGCGGCGGCCTGCCGATACCAGCGCTCGGCCTCGGCCGCCGGGTCCTTCCCCGCGGCCGCACGGTCCAGCGCGCGCGCCAGCCGGTAGGCGGCCTCGCGGTGGCCCTGCTCGGCGGCGGCGCGCAGCCAGCGCTCAGCGCCGATGTCGCCGCGGTGCTCCAGCAGGTCGGCGAAGGCGTACGCCCCCAGCGCATGGCCCGACTCGGCGGACTGGCGCAACCAGTACTCGGCGGCGGGCTCGTCCCCGCGCTCCCGGTAGTGCCGGCCCAGCGCGTGGGCCGCGGCGGCGGAGCCGGCGACGGCGGCGATACGCCACCAGCCGGCCGCCTCGTCCGCGTAACCACGCTGGTGCAGCAGTACGCCCAGATTGTTGGCCGCCGCCCGGTCCCCCTCGCCGGTGGCGGCGCGCAGCCAGCGCTCGGCGCCGTCGAGATCCCCGCGGCGCAGCAGCAGTGCGCCGAGCACGCTCATCGACGCGGCTTCGCCGCTCTCGGCACCGCTGCGGTGCCGGGCCTCGGCGTCGGCCGATTCCTCAGCGTCGACGGCATCATGTCCGTCATCGGCGTGCTTCTGCACAAACCGCCCTGTCTCCAACAGAGTTGCCCTGTCCCCCATAAGCACCATCGTCCCACTACGTGCAACTCGCGCACACCTGGTATATCGCAGTCGACTAGGTCACTACAGCGTTTTGTCGACTTCCCGTAGCGCGGTAAGTGAAACATGAACCAGTCCCAACTTCCCGTAGGCGGCGCCTTCTTCACAGGAGTCGCACGGACGGGAAGCCGGGCAGACGTTTCGGACCGGGACATATCGCCACATACTCACGCATGAAGAAGGCCCGGATCTCTTTCGAGATCCGGGCCTTCGACTTCAGTAGCGGGGACAGGATTTGAACCTGCGACCTCTGGGTTATGAGCCCAGCGAGCTACCGAGCTGCTCCACCCCGCGCCGTTGTGTTCGTAACTGTACCACGGTACCGAGGGCCGCTTCACCGGCCCGCGATCGGGCCTGATCAGGGCTTTTGCCCCGACCAGGCCCGTACCCGGCGACAGGTGGTCAGCCGGTCTTGCCGCTCGGCTTGACCTTGGCTCCCGCGTCGGCCGCCCGCTGGAGGGCGTCCTGCAGGTCCTTCTGCGCCTTGCCGTAGGCGGTCCAGTCCTGCGGCTTCTCCGCCAGCGCGGCCTGGCCCTCGTCGTACGCTTTCTGGGCTTCGGCGATGGCCTTCTTCACCGTGCCGTTGGCCGGCGGTCTCGTGGTGTTCCCGGTCGACGGCGGGTTGGTCTCCTGACCGTCCACCCCGAAGACCTTGTTCAGCGCCTCGCCCAGGGTGTTCTCGAACGCGGTCGTGTCTCCGTCCGGGGAGTCGGCGTCCGCGAACGACACGGCCACCTTCTTCAGCAGCGGATAGTGCGCGTTGCGGCCCTGGGCGTACACCGGCTCGACGTAGAGGAACCCGCCGTCCAGGGGCACCGTGAGCAGGTTCCCGTACTCGATGTCCGAGTCGGCGCCCTTCATGTCCCGGACGAAGGTGCCCACGCTCGACGAACCGTTGAGCTTGTTCTGCACCTGTTCGGGACCCGGCACTTCGGATGTGACTCTGAGGAGTCTGATCGTGCCGTAATCGGGACTCGCCGCGTCCGCGTTCACCGCCATGAAGCCGCCCAGGTTGGGGCGCCCGCTGGGCGTGAACGTGGTGGTCAGCGAGAACTGCTGCTTGTCACTCTTCTGGTCCGGCATCTTCAGCGACAGATAGTAGGGCGGTACCGCTCTGTTGTCCCTGGTGGTCGGGTCGTTGGGCACCTGCCAGGCGTCACTGCCGCTGTAGAACTGCTTCGGGTTGGTGACGTGGTAGCGCGCCAGCAGCTCGCGCTGCACCTTGAACATGTCCTGCGGATAGCGCAGATGCTCCTGCAGCTGCGCCGGGATGTCCGCCTTCGGCTTGACGGTGTGGGGGAACGCCTTCATCCAGGTCTTGAGGACCGGGTCCTTGGTGTCCCACTGGTACAGCTTCACCTGGCCGGTGTAGGCGTCGACCGTGGCCTTCACCGAGTTGCGGATGTAGTTGACCCGGTTCTGCTGGGCGACCACCGCCCGCTGGTTGTCGGTCAGCGAGTCGGCCGTGCTGTCACCGAGCGTCGTACGCGAGGCGTACGGATATCCGTTGGTCGTGGTGTAGGCGTCGACCACCCACTGGATACGTCCGTTCACCACCGCCGGGTAGGAGTCGCCGTCGATGGTCAGCCAGGGGGCGACCGCCTCGACGCGCTGCTTCGGCGTGCGGTTGTAGAGGATCTTCGAACCCTTGCCGATCGCTCCCGAGTAGAGGATCTGCGGCTCGTTGAAGGCCACCGCGTACGCGGCGCGGTTCAGCGGGTTGGAGATGTCCACCCCGCTCTTGCCCTTGTACGTGGTGGTCTTCTCACCGTTGTTCTCGTAGTCGAGCTCCTTCTGCGGGCCTCCGACGATCGAGTACTGGGTGGTCTTCTCGCCGTAGTAGATCTCCTGCTTGTACGTGGGAAGAGTGCCCTTGGCCGGCAGACCCGACTCGGTGAAGACCGGGGCGCCGTTGCTGTCCGTGGCCGTGCCCTTGGCCGCGATGGCGCCGTAGCCGTGGGTGTAGGTGAAGTGGTCGTTGATCCAGTTGTGCTTGGGGATGCCCGCGATGTTCAGCTCACGCAGGCCGATCACGGTGTCCTGGCCCTTGTAGCGGTCCACGTCCAGCGTCGCGGGGAAGCCGTAGTACTTCCGCTTCTGTTCCTGCTGCTGGAAAGTCGGCGAGACGACGTTCGGGTCGATCAGCCGGTAACTGGCCGCCGAGTTCGCGTCGTCACGCTGCTTGGTCGTGTCCTTGGTGTTGCTCTTGCCCGAGTAGTCGTCCACATCGGTATCGGCGATGTTGTACGCCTGGCGCGTGGCGTTGATGTTCTTCTGGATGTACGGCGCTTCCTTGGCCTGCTCGTTCGGCTCGACCGTGAACTTCTGCACGATCGCCGGGTAGAGCCCGCCGATCAGGATCGCGGAGAGCACCATCAGACCGAAGCCGATCACCGGCAGCTGCCAGGTGCGGCGCCAGAGCGTCGCGAAGAACAGCAGGGCGCAGATGACCGCGATGCAGAACAGGATCGTTTTGGCCGGGAGATAGGCGTTGGCGTCCACATACCGCAGGCCCGTCCAGTTGCCCGTGGCCTTGAAGTCGCTGGACTTGACCGCGAGTCCGTACCGGTCGAGCCAGTACGCCACGGCCTTGAACGCCACGAAGATACCGAGCAGCACCGACAGATGGCCGGTCGCGGCCGATGTGGCGCGCGCGCCGGGGCTCGTGACGCGCAGCCCGCCGTAGAGGTAGTGCACCAGGGCGGCGGCGATCAGCGAGAGCACAGCGGCGGCGAAGCCGAACCCCAGCAGGAAGCGGTACCAGGGCAGATCGAAGGTGTAGAAGGACACATCCAGCTTGAACTGGGGGTCCTTCTGACCGAACGGCACACCGTTGACGAACATCAGCCAGGTGCGCCACTGGCCGGTGGCGGAGGCGCCCGCGATCAGCCCGACGACCGCCGTGATCCCGAGCAGCAGCCACTTCTTGTACGGGGCGATGCCCATCCGGTAGCGGTCGAGATTCTGCTGCTCCAGCGACATCGCGCTCAGCGGCGGCCGGAGCCGGTGCGCCAGCCAGATGTTCAGGCCGACGGCGGCCCCCATCAGCACGCCGAAGACGAGGAACAGGCCGATCTTCGTCCACAGGGTGGTGGTGAAGACCGATGAGTAGTGGACGGAGCGGTACCAGAGCCAGTCGGTCCAGAACCCGGCGAACATGATGAACGCCATGGCCAGGACGATCAGGACGCCCAGTGTCATCAGCAGGGTCCGGGCGCGGCGGGACGGCCGTGCCGCTCTGATCCGTGGCCCGGTCGGGCCTCCGCCGCGGTCCGGCATCTGGAAAGCCAACGTGCGCACCTCGAAGTCTGCGGTCGTGTGGAGCAGGCCCCGCGATCGTAGGGCCCACTCATGCAACTTACTGAGGCTTTACCCAGTTCCCGTTCCCGGGGTGGAAGAGGGCAGGATATTGCCCATGCCCAACCTTTCTTCGCCCTCAGGCCCTCCGATGGCCGCCAGTCCGCTCACCGTGGCGGTGCTCGAGATCGACGAGTACGCGTCCGGCCTCGGCTGGGACCAGCCCGCCCGGCTCTTCGCACTCGTGGACACCGCGAAGCTCCGTACCCAGGAACCGGGACTCGCCGCCCAGCTCGGCCTCGACGACGGCGAGCCCGCCGCGTCGCTGACCCCCGTCGAGCAGGACGAGATCCCGGACACCACCCCGCTCGACGAGTTCCTCGCCACCATCGCCTGGCCCGACGCCGTGGCCGGCTGCGCGATGACGGTGGAGCGGCTGATGCTGCCGCCGTCGGCCGAGGCGTCCGTGCCTGACGGCATGGACGAGGCGCAGCTGACGGCCTGGGTGGCCGAGCACCCGGACCGGCAGGAGGTGCGGATGACCGTGGCGGTGCTGCGGGACGGCACCCGTGAGTCGGCGCTGCGGCTGCGCGCGAAGGACTCACCGAACGAGGTGCTCACCGGCTCGGAGCTGGTCCCCGGCCTCGCCGACGCGCTGTCGGTGACGTTCGAGGCGTAGGACTCCCCGGACAGGCCGGGCCGGCCGCGCCCCGCTGTTCCGCCTGGCGGCCACGGACCCGGCAGGGGACGTGGCTACTTGGCGGAGCAGCTGGGCAGTCCGGCCGTCTTCCCGGTGCGGATCTTGTCCAGCGCCTGCTTCGCGTCCTTCATCGCCTTCACCTTCACCAGGTGGAGGCCCGACGGGGTGTCGGCGGCCGCCGCCGCGCAGTTGTCGCTGGGCGTCAGGAAGTACTGGGCGCCGGCGTCGCGGGCGGCGACGAGCTTCATCTCGATGCCGCCGATCGGCCCGACCACGCCCTTGTCGTCGATCGTGCCGGTGCCGGCGACGAACTTGCCGCCGGTCAGATCGCCCGGCGTCAGCTTGTCGACGAGGCCGAGCGAGAACATCAGCCCGGCGCTGGGACCGCCCACGTCGGCGAGCTTGATGTCGATGTGGAACGGGAAGGTGTAGTCGGGACCGGCCGAGATGCCGACGATGGCGCGGCCCGGGTCAGGAGTGGGCGCCTTCGTCGCGGGCGCCTTGGCGGTGACGATCGACACGTCCTTCGTGCCCTTCGGCTCGGTCCTCTTCTTCTCCGCGGCCGCCGCGGTCGCGGCCGGCACGACCGTGAAGACGACCGACTGGCCCGGCTTGTGCTTCGTGACCAGCTTCGCCACGTCACCGGGCTCCTTGACGGCCTGGCCGTCCACCGCCTTGATCACATCGCCCGCGTGCAGCTTCCCCTGTGCGGGGCTGTCCTTGAGCACCGTGGCGACCACGGTCCGCGCCTTCACCGGGATGCCCAGCTCGTCCAGGGCCGCGACCTTGGCGTTCTCCTGGGACTCGCTGAACTCCTCGGCGTTCTGCTGGGTCGACTGCTGCTCGGTCGTGCCGTCCGGGTACAGGGTGTTGTGCGGAACGACCACACTGTCGTGTGCGAGCCAGCCGTACACCGCTTCGACCAGGTTCATGCTGTAGTCGGACCGCGTGACCCTGACCGTCACCATGTTGAGGTGACCGCTCGTCGGATACGTCTTGTGTCCGGAGATCTGCAGAACGGGCTGGCCGCCCGCCTTGCCGAGCGTGTTCACGGTCGGCCCCGGGCTCATCTCGGCGTACGGGACGGACAGGAAGACTCCGCCGCACAGCAGCGCGATCAGCACGAGAGTGGACGTGAGCAGCGTCAGGGTGCGGCGTGGCATGGAACGACAGTACGGGACCAGTCTGTGGCGCACCGCTCGGGGCCGGAGCTCAGGTCATGACCGGGCCGGGCACCCGGAGTCAGAGGACGTCCGAGCCGGTGCCGGCCTTCTCCATGGCTTCCTTCTCCATGGCTTCCCGGAACCGGGCGTAGCCGGCGAGTTCGGCGCCGTCACCCGACGTACGCCGCCGCGTGGCCCACCTGCCCCACAGGGCGGCTCCGACCGCGGCGATAAGCGGAATCAGCAGCCAGGCGAGTGCACCCATACCGACCTCCGGACCCCCGTGAACAGCCGCGAACCGGCTGATCAGCAGATTAGTCTTCTGCTGCTCCAACGCTCGCGGCAGGGGGGCGGTTACGCAAATCGAGCACATGGCCTAACGACGCCACCCCGGTCGAGGTGGCGCGGCCCGTGGCGGCCGGGCACGGCCTCAGATGCCGACCCACTCCTCCGTGCCGTTCGAGAACGTCTGGTGCTTCCAGATCGGCACGTCACGCTTCAGATCGTCGATGAGCATCCGGCACGCTTCGAACGCCTCGTTGCGGTGCGCGCACGAGATGGCGGCCACCACGGCGAGATCCCCCACGGCGAGATCGCCCACCCGGTGCACAGCGGCCAGCGCCCGCACCGGGAACTTCTCGATCACCCGCTCGGCGACCCGGCGCATCTCCTCCTCGGCCGAGGGGTGGCAGGAGTAGCCGAGGGCGTCGACATCGGTGCCGCCGTCGTGGTTGCGCACCGTACCGACGAAAAGCGCCGTGCCGCCGGCCGCCTCGTCCCCCACGACCTTGAACACCTCGTCGATGCTGAGCGGGGTCTCGCGGATCTCCAGCAGCCGGATGGGGTCCTGAGCCGCGTGTTCGCCGGGGTGGTCGTCGGTGAGTGCCATGCCGTCCATGGTGCCGTACGGGGCCGACAGCGCGGAATGGCCCTTTCGACCGGTACCTGCGGGTGGCCCTTGGAGCGTCCTACTACAGAGCGGGGGCGCTCTGCGGGCTTGGGTGCCGGTACGGGCGCGGGCATGGGCGCGGGAACGGTCCCGGCGCCGTCGGACCCGCAGGATGCCGCTGGATGCGGTCGGAGATGAGGTCAGCGATGCCGTCAGATGCGGCCGCGCCTCGCCCGCCGTGCCCGTCGCACAAGCGCCGCCGTACCGAGCAGTGCGACCGTCGCCCCCGCCGCCCCTGCGGCCGTGGCGTCCTTCCGGCCGAGCCTGCGGCCCGCGACGGTGTGCCGGCCCGCGACCTCTTCGAGAAGTTCCGCGAGGACGTCCTCGTTGGTCCATCGGGGGCGCCAGCCCGCGTCGTGCAGCCTGCCGACGCTGACCACCCAGGGGTGCATGGTGTACGCCAGGTCACCGGCCGGTGACGGAGTGAGACCGATCCGGTGCAGCCGGGCGGCGGCGCCCAGGGCGACGGCCGACGGCAGTTCCATCCGGCGGATACCGCTGAGCTCCTCGACCTCGTCCTGCTCCAGCCAGCCGTCGCAGCCGACCGCGAACTCCCCGTCGACCTTTTCGAGCGCGGCGTACTCCAGTGCGCTGACCAGGTCGTCCACATGGCAGAACTGCCAGGTGGGGCGGGTACCGGCAACCACGAGCAGCCGGGGGGACTCGAAATAACGGGTCAGCGCGGTGTCCGTACCGCCCACCAGGATCGCCGGCCTGACCACGGTGACGTTCAGACCGGGGTGCGCGCGCGGCGCACGGCGGCCCAGGCGCTCGATCTCAAGGAGGTCGCCGACACCCGTGGCCTCGGCGGTCGCCCGCAGCTCCGCGTCCTCGGAGAGCGGGATGTCGTTGTCCGCCAGCGCCCCGTAGACCATCGCCGATGTGCAGAGCACGACACGGTGGACACCGGCCGCCGCGGCGGCGGTCAGGACGGTCTGAGTGCCACGGACGTTGTAGGCGGAACGTGCTGCCGCGTCGGTCTCCAGATCGAGGTCGAGCGCGAGATGCACCACGACGTCCGCGCCGCGCAGCTTCTCGGCGATCGCCGGATCGCGCACGTCAAGGATGTGCCACTGGGCTTCGGCCACGTCGCCGCGCCGCTCGTCCATGGCCACGACCTGCTTGACCTCGTCGGACTCGGCCAGCCGCCGGGTCAGCAGCGCACCGGTACCGGAGGCGGCTCCGGTGACCGCGACGACGGGCCCTCGGGAGGACTTGGTTGAAAGGTTTCGCGCTGCGCGAACCTGCGGATCTGGGGAACTCACCGGGCGTCTCCAGCGGTTGTCTTCAGTACGTACGCGAACTGACACGTACGGACCAGGTGGCGTCCATCCTGCCGCAGCCCATGCGTCAGCCAAGCACTGAGCCCTTGTCGGGCACCGGTGTCTGTGGAGAGCCGCCCGGTCGGACCCGGCCTGACCGGGCGGTCACCCCCTACCCTGGGTGGTGTTGTCGGGCAATCGCTGTCGGCCAGTCGGCCGACGGCCCTACGAGCCGAGGAAACCCGTGAGTGACACTCCATTCGGATTCGGCCTTCCGCCGGAGGAGCCGGAGGACGGCGACGAGGGCAAGAGCAAGGGCAGCCAGGGTGGCGGAAGCTCCCCGCAGAATCCACTCGGGTTCGGCCCCGGCAGCGGCGGTGACAATCCGTTCGCGGCGATGTTCGGTTCGATGAACCCGAACGACCTGGGCGCGGCCTTCCAGCAGCTCGGCCAGATGCTGAGCTACGAGGGCGGCCCGGTCAACTGGGACATGGCCAAGGACATCGCGCGGCAGACGGTCGCCCAGGGCACATCCGACGGCACCAAGGACACCAGCGTGGGCCCGGCCGAGCGTTCGGCGGTCGAAGAGGCCGTACGCCTGGCCGACCTGTGGCTGGACGGCGCGACCTCACTGCCCTCCGGGGCGGGTACGGCCGTCGCCTGGAGCCGCGCCGAGTGGGTCGAGGCGACCCTGCCGGTGTGGAAGGAGCTCGTCGACCCGGTCGCGGAGCGTGTCGGAGCGGCCATGGGCGGGGTGCTGCCCGAGGAGATGCAGGCCATGGCGGGCCCGCTGCTCGGCATGATGCGGTCCATGGGCGGCGCGATGTTCGGCCAGCAGATCGGACAGGCCGTCGGCGTCCTGGCGGGCGAGGTGGTCGGCTCCAGCGACATCGGTCTGCCGCTCGGCCCGGCCGGCAAGGCCGCGCTGCTCCCGCTGAACATCGAGGTCTTCGGCAAGGACCTGGGCATCGACAAGAACGAGGTGCGGCTCTACCTGGCGCTGCGCGAAGCCGCCCACCAGCGGCTCTTCGCGCATGTGCCGTGGCTGCGCTCGCATCTGTTCGGCGCGGTCGAGGGGTACGCCCGGGGCATCAAGGTCGACACGTCGAAGCTGGAGGACGTCGTCGGCCAGCTCGACCCCTCGCATCCCGAGCAGCTGCAGGAAGCCCTTCAGCAGGGCATGTTCCAGCCGGAGGACACCCCGGAGCAGAAGGCTGCGCTGGCCCGGCTGGAGACGGCGCTCGCGCTGGTCGAGGGCTGGGTGGACGCCGTGGTGCACGAGGCCGCGAAGACCCGCCTGACCTCGGCGGACGCCCTGCGCGAGACACTGCGCAGGCGCCGGGCCTCCGGTGGTCCCGCCGAGCAGACCTTCGCCACACTGATCGGCCTGGAGCTGCGTCCGCGCCGGCTGCGGGACGCCTCGCGGCTGTGGGCCTCGCTCACGGACGCCCGGGGTGTCGACGGCCGCGACGGCCTGTGGGAGCACCCGGACATGCTGCCGACCGCTTCCGACCTGGACGACCCGGACGGTTTCGTCCACCACGAGCATCTGGACTTCTCCGAGCTGGACAAGATGCTCGGTGAGGCCGCGGGCGGCGACAGGAGCGGCCCCGGCAAGACCGATCTCAGCAAGGGCGGCACCGACACCGGACCGGACGACACGGACAAGTCGCGCCAGACCGACCGGACTGACCAGACCGACGAGACCGAGACCGACGAGAAGAAGGACGACCCCGGCCAGTGACACAGCAGGGCACCATCCGGGACGACGCCGTCCGCGTACTGAAGGGGCACGAAGGCCAGGACGAGCTGCGCCAGAGCTATCTGGACCATCTGTCGGCCCACCCGGACGGGATGTGGAAGTCCTGCGGGGCCGGGCATCTCACCGCGAGCGCTCTGGTGCTGGCCCCGGAGCGCGGGCAGGTGCTGCTCACCCTGCACAAGAAGCTGCGGATGTGGCTCCAGATGGGTGGGCACTGCGAACCGGGCGATACGACGGTGGCGGGCGCCGCGCTGCGCGAGGCGACCGAGGAGTCCGGCATCGAGGGGCTGACGCTGCTGCCGGGCGGCCCGCTGAGGCTGGACCGGCACGCGATTCCGGCGCCCTGCACCCAGCATTTCGATGTGCAGTACGCCGCCCTGATCCCGCCGGGAGCGGTGGAGCTGATCAGCGACGAGTCGCTTGACCTGCGGTGGTTCGACTACGACGAGGTGGCGGACGTCGCCGACCTGTCGGTCCGGCGGCTGGTGGAGGCCGCCCGCACGGCGCTCGGGAAAGCGGCCGTCTGAACAGCGGCGACACCTGCTGACGGACGGGGGCGGTCTCCCGGTCTCCGAAAAGACCGCCCCCGTCCAGTGCCTCTCGCCGCCCGCGGCATTCAATGCTCGCGGTGCATTCAGTGGGCGCGGTGCTCAGTTCCAGACGTTGCCCTGGTTCTGGCCGTGCGCGCCCTGCTGGCCCATGCCGAACTGCGCCAGCACGCCGTCCCCGATGTTCGCGTGCTGCGGCGCCATCACCTCGCTGGGCTGGACGAGGGCGAAGCCCTGGCCCAGGAAGCTCAGCTCCCAGCCCTCACCGGTGCTGCCGCGCCGCCGCCGTACCCCCGACGAGTGGGTCTGCGCCTGCATCTGCACCCGCAGACCTGACGACCAGGCCACGACGGCGTCCGCGTCCGCGTTGATGTACCTGTCCGGCGTGACCTGCATCATCAGCGGCTGCCCCGAGGTCATCAGCGCGACCTTGCCCCGGCCGGTGATGTGGAGCTGGTACTTGCCCGACCCCGAGATGCCGTACTGGCTGTCGACCGCGACGACCGTGTGGTTCAGGGTCGAGTCCATCGCCAGGACATAGGCGCTGTCCACGGTCAGCCCGTCCTGGTCGACGTCGACCAGATGCACGTGCTGCGCCAGGTTGGCGAAGTAGACCGTGCCCTGCCCGTGGCAGCGCATCAGGTCCAGTCCCTCGCCCGTGTGGGCCCGCGCACGCCGCTGCTGGTCCGACTGGTACTCGCCGTCGAATTCGATCAGCCCCTGGTACGCGACCATGGCGCCCTTGCGGGCGAGTACGTCGTCGTGCCCGGTCAGCGCGACCCGCAGCAACTGCGGGTTCTGCACCGTGTACCGGTCCTGGGTCTGCTGTTCCGTATAGGTGAAAAGCGGGCTCTGCATGGTGTTCTGGCTCCCCTCAGCTCCGGATCCGCAGACGGTCGGTGCTGTCCTCGCTCGGCTGTACGACGACGATGCCCTGCCCGGAGAAGGCCATCTGGTACGCCTCCCCGCTGCCCCGGCCGATCAGCGAACCGGCCTTGAAGCTGCGCTTGCCCTTGACCTTGAGGTTCGGCGACCAGGCGACCAGGGCGTCCGGATCGACATAGGTCTCGTCCTCGCCACTGCCGCAGTCGACGACGATCGGCGTACCGCGCGAGGTGATGGCGACCCAGCCGCTGCCGGACACCTGGATGTTCCACAGGCCCTGGCCCGCGAACTTCGCCATGCCCTTGACCCGCTCCACCCCCCAGGTGAGGCTCGCGTCGAAGGCGAGCAGATTGCTGCCGTTGACCGACAGCGCGTCGTTGTTGAGGTTGATGACGACGACATCCGCGCCGTAGTCGGCGAGGTAGAGCAGGCCGTCGCCCGAGCACTTCATGAGCGGAGCACCCTCACCGGTGATCCAGTCACGGGCGATCTGGCGGACGGCCGGCGGATTCGGCTCGTACTGCACGAAGCCCTCGTACGCGACCATCGATCCGGTGCGTGCGAGCAGATCCTGTCCTGTCTGCATGGCGACCTTCAGCATCTTGCTGCCGTGGTTCTCCATGCGGGCCGTGACGGGGGTCGGGGCGAAGCCCGCGAGCTGCTGGTTCATGACGGGCTCCCTCAGACCTCGTACGGCTGGACGATGATGAAGTTCCCGGGGGCGCCCCGGAACTGGAGGTTCACGCTCTCGCCGCTGTCGCCCGCGTAGGCGTTCTGCCGCAGCCTGACCTGGCTGGCCACGATCACTTGCGAGGCTGACGACCAGGCGACGACCGCGTTGCAGTCGGCGAAGGTGGTCGGGGTGACCGGCAGGACGACCGGCGCACCGTGCGTCTTGACGATCACGGTGCCGGTGCCCTGGAACTGCATGGTGAACAGCGCTCCGCCGGGAATGCCGTGCCCCTCGATCCTGCGGACCTCGTACTGCAGGGTCTCGTCGAAGGCGAGCACGCTCTCCGACGAGACACAGATCCCGTCGCCCTGGAGCTCGATGGGGTGCAGATGGGCGCTGTTCTCGGCGAAGAAGACCTGTCCACGGCCGGTGCAGCGCATCAGCTGCATCTCCTGGCCGGTCGCATGGCCCACGATCCGCCCCGCGAAACCGGCCCCCTTGTAGCTGAAGTCGACCTTGCCCTGGTACATCACCATGCTGCCCTGGCGGGCGAGGACGGGGGTGTCACTGACGGTCAGGTCGGCCCGCATCAGGTACTTGTTCTGCGGGGTCCAGCGCTGCCCTGTGTCCGTTTCGCGGTACTTCTGGAAGGCGGCCTGCAGGCCGGGGCCCGCGACGGTCGGCTGATGTCCGTAGGAAGCAGGCTGCGGCGGCTGACCGTACGGAGCGGGCTGGCCGGGAGGCGGCTGCTGGCCGTAGGGGCCCGGCTGACCCGGCTGACCCGGCTGCCCGCCGTACGGGGCCGGTGCGCCCGGCGGCTGGGCCTGTCCGGGGAACTGGCCGAACTGCGGCGGCTGTTGTTGTTGCTGCTGCTGTTGCTGCTGCTGCTGCTGCTGCTGCTGCTGAAGCTGGGGCGGCTGTGCGTACGGAGCGGGAGCGGGTGGCGGGGTGGCCCCGCCCTGCAGATGCATCGGCGCGGCCATGGTCGGCGCCGAGTGCAGGGGCGGCGGGGTGGGTGCGGGCAGCGGCGGCGGGGTCGCCCCGCCCGGCGAGGGCAAAGGCGGGGGCTGCGGCGCCGGAGCGGGCGGCGCCTGGACCGGCGGGGACTGCTGGGCCGGCGGGGACTGGGGCGGAGGAGCGGCGGGCGCGCCGAAGGAGGGGGCCGGCTCGGGGGCACCGGCGGGCGGGGCGAAAGCGGGTGCACCGAAGGCGGGAGGCTCGGCCTGCTGCGGTGCGGCGGGCTCCTCGTCGGCGACCTCACCGCCGAAGTTCCTCAGCAGCGCGTCGAGTCCACCGTCGAAGCCCTGGCCGACGGCGGCGAACCGCCAGACGTCCTTCAGATAGAAGTCGCCCAGCATGACCGCGCGCTCCGTGGTGAATTCGGAGCCGGTGAAGGCGTATCGGACGACCTCCTCGCCGCCCGCGACGATCCGGATGTATCCGGGCCCGATCTGCGACATCTGGCCTGCGCCGTCGAGTGTCGCGGTGAAGGAGAGCTTCTGGACGGCTGCGGGGATGCGGTCGAGCGTGACCCGGAAGGATTCGGTGTCACCGGCCTGTGGGCCGAGGAGCTGGATCGACTCCTCGGGCGACTTCGGCTGGTTGAAGAAGATGAAATACCGGTCGTCGGAGAGCTGTTCGTCGGCGTCGAGTCCGAAGCAGCTGATGTCGAAGGTCAGTCCGGCGCCCGCGATCTGTACACCCACGTACAGGTCCGTGCCCGCTGTCAGGTCACTGATCCTGGCCTTGTGGCCGCGTTGGAATTGCCTGGCCATACGTAACGACCGTCCCCCATCCCGAATGTGTTTCCGTCGCGTCAGGCTAACGGCTGGGACCGACATCCGGCCAAGCCGGGACGGACCCGGTACGCAGCCGGTACACAACTCCGGAGGGCCCGCCGCCGGGAGCGCCCCGGGAGCGCCGGTGTGCGACAACGGGCATCACGGCGCCGAGGCCGGTGAGCGGTGGCGGTGGCGGGTGGAATTGGTGGGTGGAGCTGGTGGGTGGAGCTGCTACTCGCCGCGGGCGGCGGGCAGATGCGGCAGCCGCTCGGCCGCCACCACCCCTTCGAGGTAGCCGCGGGCGCGCTCGGTGCGGGGATACGCCTCCAGGAGCCGCCAGAAGCGCGGGCCGTGCCCGGGCACCAGAAGGTGGGCCAGTTCGTGAAGCAGTACGTAGTCGACGACGTACTCCGGCATGCCCTGGAGCCGGTGCGAGAGCCGGATGCTGCCCTCCGCCGGGGTGCAGGAGCCCCAACGGGTGTTCTGGTTGGTCACCCAGCGCACCGAATCGGGGCGGGCCCGGCCCGCGAAGTACTGCTCGGACAGCCGCGCCGCGCGGTCCGCCAGCTCGGAGTCGCCGAGGACGCGTTTGCTCTCCTGCGCCTCCAGCTTGTCGAGCATCACGGTCACCCAGCGCCGTTCCTCGGCGTCCGACATCCGGGCGGGGATGAGGACGATGGTCCGGTCCCCCTCCCGGTAGGCGGAGACCGTTCTGTTGCGCCGGGCACTCCTGCGGACCTCGACCGGGCTCGTCGCCGGGCCGCGGGGCGGCTGGTTCTTCGCGCTGCGCGGTGGACTTCCGGCGGTGTGCAGAGGGTCGACGGGCACGCTTCGACGTTACCCGCTGTCAGTGCGGGAAGTCCCGCGCCCATGGCGGTTGAACCTTGATCCATTCCACAGAGTGCAGCATTCGAAGTATCAGCACACCGACCCTGTGGATAACTTTCCGCACCCTCGGTGACCTGAGGGCATTCTGACTACAGAGCCGCCGGGACAGCCCGGCGGACGGTGAAACGGGGGCGTGCGATGCATCCGATGGTGAAGCCTGCGCTACAGCGCGCTTGGCGGGACCGGCAGGCCGTGCAGTTCGGGGTGACTCCGGCACAGGCGGTGGTGCTCGGCCCGGTGGACCCGGCCACGGGCTGCCTCCTCGGGCTCCTGGACGGCACCCGCGGGATGGAGCTGCTGCGGAAGGAGGCACAGGCCATGCGACTGCCGGACGGCCAGGTGGACAAACTGGTCGCCCGGCTGGCCAAGGCGGGGCTGATCGATGATGCGACGGCCGGCGGCCCAGCGGTCGAAGCGTTACGGAACCGGCCCGGCACCCTGGACCGGCTGCGCCCCGATCTGGCATCGCTCTCGCTGGTCCATCCCGAACCGGGCGCCGGTGCGGCCCGCCTCGCGGCCCGGCGTGCCATACGGGTCCAGGTACGGGGTGCCGGCCGGGTCGGAGCCACGGTGGCGGCGCTGCTCTCGGCCTCCGGGGTGGGCCGGGTCGAGGTGCTCGACGGCGGCTCCGTCCTCCCGGGGGACGTGGCACCGGGCGGTTTCCCGCCGGAGGCTGTCGGAGAGCGGCGGGATGCGGCGGCGCGTCAGCTGGTCCGGCGTGTCGCACCTGGCCCACCACCCCGCGCCTCGGCTGCCGCACCGGGCGGCAGCGGGCCGGGCGGCGACGGCGGGCCGGGGCTGTCGCTGATCGTCGTGGCGCCGCGCGACGGGCTCGATGCCTATGTGCCGGATCCGGCACTCTCAGCGGAGTGGATCACGTCGGGCACCCCCCATCTCTATACGGGAGTGATCGAAGGCACAGGGGTGGTCGGACCGCTCGTCCTGCCGGGAGGGACGGCGTGCTCGGGCTGTCTGGCGCTGGGGCGCGCCGAGCGTGATCCCGGCTGGCCCCGGATGGTCGCGCAGTGGCGCTCGGGCAGGCGCGGCGCCGTACCGGCCTGCGATCTCGGGCTGGCCACAGCGGCGGCGGGGCTGGCGGCCGCACACGCCCTGGCATTTCTCGACGGTGAGCTGCCCGCGTCCACGGGCTCGCGGTGGGAGGCTTCACTGCCGCTGCTCGACTGGCGACCGGCTCGTATCACACCCCACCCCGACTGCGGGTGCGGCGCGGGTGGGCACACTGAAGGGGTGCGCGCCTCGGAGGCCGGGTCCGCGCACGACACAATGGCCGGGTAACCGCCGTACGCTCCACGGCAGTCTGGGATTTGGAGGGGCGCATGTCTGATCTTCCCCGGAAAGCGGTCACACGTACCGCCAAGCTGGCGTCACTCCCACTCGGTTTCGCCGGTCGCGCCACCTGGGGCCTGGGCAAGCGGATCGGCGGCAGATCCGCGGAGATCGTGGCGCGCGAGGTGCAGCAGCGGACGGCGGAGCAGCTCTTCAAGGTCCTGGGCGAGCTGAAGGGCGGGGCAATGAAAATGGGGCAGGCCCTGTCGGTCTTCGAGTCGGCCCTGCCCGAGGAGATCGCCGGGCCCTACCGGGCGGCGCTGACCAAGCTCCAGGAATCCGCCCCGCCCATGCCGGTGCAGACGGTCCACGGGGTGCTGGAAGCGCAGCTGGGTGCGGAGTGGCGCGAGCTGTTCACCGAGTTCGACGACAAGCCGTCGGCTGCCGCGTCCATCGGTCAGGTGCACCGTGCGGTGTGGCACGACGGACGCCGGGTCGCGGTGAAGGTGCAGTATCCGGGGGCCGGTGAGGCGCTGCTGTCGGACCTCACGCAGCTGAGCCGTTTCGCCCGGCTGCTCGGGCCGCTGATCCCCGGCATGGATATCAAGCCGCTCATCGCCGAACTGCGCGACCGGGTGTCCGAGGAGCTGGACTACGAGCTGGAGGCGGATGCCCAGCGGGAGCACGCGGAGGAGTTCGCCGGGGATCCGGATGTGGTGGTGCCGGATGTGGTCTATCAGAGCGACCAGGTCCTGGTGACCGAGTGGATCGACGGGATCCCGCTGGCCGACGTGATCTCGGACGGCACGGACGAGCAGCGTGACCGGGCCGGGCAGTTGCTCGCCCGGTTCCTCTTCTCGGGCCCGGCCCGCACAGGACTGCTGCACGCCGACCCGCACCCCGGCAACTTCCGACTGCTGCCGGCTGAGGGCGCTGGGGTTGAGACCGCCGGGGCTGAGATCGACGGGGCTGAGACCGGTGAGACCGGGGCCGTTGAGGGCGCTGGGACTGAGGTCGATGAGGCAGGTCCGGGGGACGCCGCGCAGTGGCGGCTGGGGGTGCTCGACTTCGGGACGGTGGACCGGCTGCCGGGTGGGCTTCCCGCCACGATCGGCCACGCCCTGCGGATGACGATCGAGGCCGAGGCGGCCGCTGTCTACGAGATGCTCTGCGAGGAGGGGTTCGTCAAGGAGTCCATCGATCTCGATCCGGATGCGGTGCTGGAGTATCTGGTCCCGATCATCGAGCCGGTGCAGGCCGACGCGTTCACGTTCAGCCGGGGGTGGATGCGGGCGCAGGCGGCCAGGATCGCCGATCCCCGCTCCCCCGCCCACCAGTTGGGCAAGCAGCTCAATCTGCCGCCGTCCTATCTGCTGATCCACCGGGTGACGCTGAGCACCATCGGAGTGCTCTGTCAGCTGGGTGCGACCGTGCGGCTCCGGGACGAACTCGAGGACTGGATGCCGGGGTTCCTGCCGGAGGCGGTGGAGGCCGACCTTGCGGAGCACCTCACCGAACAACTCCCGGAACAGGCCGCGGAACAGGAGCTGCCTCCCGCCCAGGCCCACGCCTGACCGGTCACGTCCAGGGCCGTGGCACGCCCCCGGACCCGGTCTCACCTGGGGCCTCGGGGGGCCGGTCTCGCACGGGAGCCCTGTCACCACCCGGGCCGCGGTCGGCCTCGGGAGCCGGGTCATGCCACGGGCCCGGCCAGCCTCGGAGCCCGGTCCCTCGGGGGCAGGCCAGCCTCGGAGCCCGTCATGCCCCGGAGCCCGGTCACGCCAAGGGCCCCATCATGCCTCGGGGGCCGGTCGGGTGACCGGCCCCCGTTGTCTTCCGCGTGGGACTGCTCTGTTCCTGCTTCGTTCTACTGCATGACCGCCATGGCGAGCGCGCGGCGGGCTCGCAACGAGACGCGCTCGGCGCGGCGTTGCATACGGCGGGCGGCCACCAGGCGCAGAGCCTGACGTTCGATGTCGGCCTCCCTGCGGCGCTCGTGCATATGAGCACGAGCCATGGCTTCTGGGATGAGTTGCATCTCGCGGGTCCTGTTCTGACGCGACTCGGTCGCGCCGATGGTGGTGACGACTGGTGTTGCGGAGCCGGACGGCTCGCTGGTGGAAGAGGTCATCGGGTCCTGCTTCTGGGGATCGTGCTTGTGGGGGCGGTCAATCGTTCCGGAGCCGGTGAGTTTCATGCCGCGACCGGGTTCTTGCGGGGACGGCCACGCGGCCTCTTGCGGGCCACGACTACGCCCTGGACGAAGAGCTCGCCACCCCAGACGCCCCACGGCTCGCGACGCTCCTTGGCGCCGGCGAGGCAAGCCTCGACGAGCGGGCAGGTACGGCAGAGCGACTTGGCGTACTCGACGTCGGCCGGGGTCTCGGCGAAGAAGACCTCCGGGTCGTAGGCACGGCAGGGAACGGGCGCTTCGAGGTTCTCGATGGCGTCGTCGAGAACGGTCAGAGCGGTGAGCGGGAACACGGTGGGATCCTCCGGGGCAACAGGGGGCGAGAGTGTCTGTGAGGGCGGTGCGGACGGGGCGTGCGCTTCGATTTGCACGGTGATTTCATTCCTCGTCTGGTCGTTCCGGTCTGTTTGACCGAAGGTCGTCTGGTGGCCCAGTACAAACAAAAGGGCCGCGGATCCCGGGTGGGGTTCCGCGGCCCTGAAGGCGCCTGCCTGATGCTGAATCAGACTGGATCACTCCAGGGTTCGAGCCCACGGAAGGCCCACATCGTGTGGTGCTGCGCTGCCTGCGTCCCGAACTCGGCACCGACTGCCGCAAACGCATAGGACGGCATCCCCGCGATTGCTACTGCTGCTTCCGGTGCCTTGGTCGGTCGCTCATTACGGTCCCGAATGGGAAGGCTCGCCAGGGAAACAGGGCTGACGGCGGAGACGCCGGACAGACCGGTTCCACGGAGAGAGGAGCCGAGCAGGCAGGTGGCGACGACCGAGCGGTCGGTCATTTTGGTCTTCGTCGTGGTTGCCACTGGTCTCGCCTCCTCTCGGCGTCTCGGGGAGTTGGGGCCCGGGGGCCCTGTCCCATTCGTATGTAGGTCAGTACAGCTGTGGATCAAGTACAGCACGGAACCAGGGCTTCAGAGAAGTCGCTGTTCCCGTGGTTAAGAACCTAAGGGGGTTCCCGGGGGCTGCGCAAACTATTTTCTCGACGAGTTTCGGTCAGTCTTCCTTCTCGTCGTCCGTAAGCTCCTGGCCTGCACAGATCTTCAGCACATCGGCTCCGAACCGCGCGATCTTACGAGCGGGGACACCGGCGATGCGTGTCAGCTCGGTCTCGTCGGACGGCACCGCCTCCGCGATGGCCATCAGGGTCTTGTCGGTGAACACACAGAACGCGGGCTGCCCGGTCTCCTTCGCCTGGACCGACCGCCACTCGTGCAGCCGCTCGTACAGCGCCTCGTCCATGTCGGACGGGCACTCCTCGCAGCGCATCAGCTTCATCTCGCCGCCGTCGGTCAGGGTCTTGCCGCAGACGCGGCAGCGCACGGGGCCGCGGTGCTTGCGGCGGGCCGCCGCGCCCCGCTCGATCCCGCCCGCGCCCCCGGCGGCACCGCGCGCCCCGGCGGCCGCCGAGCCCGGCCGCAGCCCGCTGAGGAAACGGCTGGCGCGGCGGGAGGCCCTGCCGCCCGGCGACCTGGACAGCGCCCAGGAGAGCGTGAGGTGGAGCCGGGCCCTGGTGACCCCCACATAGAGCAGCCGGCGCTCCTCCTCGACCTGTTCCTCGGTCTTGGCGTAGGTGATCGGCATCATTCCCTCGGTCAGCCCCACCAGGAACACCGCGTCCCACTCCAGGCCCTTCGCCGAGTGCAGCGAGGCCAGCGTGACGCCCTGGATGGTCGGGGCGTGCTGCGCGGCCGCCCGCTCGTCCAGCTCCGCGACCAGGTCCGAGAGGGTCGCGCCTTCCCTGGCCCCGGCGAAGTCCTCGGCCAGGCGCACCAGCGCGGCCAGCGACTCCCAGCGGTCCCGGACCGCCCCGGATCCCGCGGGGGGCTCCGCCCGCCACCCCTTGGTGCCGAGCACCGCCCGCACCTGGGACGGCAGGTCCACCGCGTCGTCGAGGAGCGGGTCGTTGCCTCCGGCCCTGGCGGCGCCGCGCAGCGCGACGCCCGCCTCGCGCACCTCGGGCCGTTCGAAGAACCGCTCGGCCCCGCGCAGCTGGTAGGGCACTCCCGCGTCGGCCAGCGCCTGTTCGTAGACCTCGGACTGGGCGTTGATCCGGTACAGCACGGCGATCTCGGACGCCGGGACACCCGCCGCGATCAGGTCCCGGATCCGGCGTGCGGTCCCCTCGGCCTCGGTGGGCTCGTCGCCGTACTCCTTGTAGACGGGGTCGGGCCCCGGGGAGCGCTGCGAGACCAGCTCCAGGCGGTGTTCGGCGGCGCGGCCGCGGGCCTGCGCCAGCAGTCCGTTGGCCAGGTGCACGACCTGGGGGGTCGAGCGGTAGTCCCGGACCAGCTTCACCACCGTGGCCTGCGGGTGGCGGACCCGGAAGTTGAGCAGGTGGTCGGGGGTGGCGCCGGTGAAGGAGTAGATGGTCTGGCTGGCGTCGCCCACGACGCAGAGGTCTTCCCTGTCCCCCACCCACAGGTCCAGGAGCCGCTGCTGGAGCGGGCTGACGTCCTGGTACTCGTCGACCACGAAGTGCTGGTACTGGCTGCGGATCCGGTCGGCGATGTCGTGCCGGTCCTGGAGGATGCCGACGGTCAGCAGCAGCACGTCCTCGAAGTCGATCACCCCGCGGTCCCGCTTGAGCTGCTCGTACATCGCGTAGATCTGGGAGATCTCGGCCGGGCCGCGGGGTGCCTCGCGGGCCGACTTCGCGATGGCCGCCGGATAGTCGGCCGGCACGGTCTGGGTGACCTTGGACCACTCGATCTCACCCGTCACGTCCCGCAGCTCGTTGCGGTCGAGCCGGACGCCGCAGCGGCCGGCCGCCTCCGCGACCAGCTGGACCTTGCGCTCGACGAGCCGGGGTACCTCGCCGCCGACCGCCTTGGGCCAGAAGAACTGGAGCTGGCGCAGCGCCGCCGAGTGGAACGTACGCGCCTGGACACCGCCCGCGCCGAGCTGGCGCAGCCGGCCGCGCATCTCGCCGGCCGCGCGGTTGGTGAAGGTGACGGCGAGCACCGTGGAGGGCTGCAGGATGCCTGCGCGCACCCCGTACGCGATGCGGTGCGTGATCGCGCGGGTCTTGCCCGTGCCGGCTCCGGCCAGCACGCACACCGGACCGTGCAGGGCGGTCGCGACCTCGCGCTGCTCGGGGTCGAGCCCGTCGAGCACCGCGTCCGCGGAGTCCGGAACCTGCGGGAAGAGAGAGGCGTGCGTTGCTGGTGTCACCCCGCCATGCTGCCAGGTCCCGCGGGAGCCGCCGATCCGTTGTCCACAGGGACCGGGTCGCAGTCGTACTTACTGCGGGGGGCTGCTGGGGGGAATGGCTGCCGGGTCTCGTACGTTCTACGGCATGTGACTTCCCGGGGCCGTCCCCCGGGAATGCCTATGTACCGAATGTATCGAACGTATTTGAACGAAACGTATCGAACGAACTGTTTCGGACGAAGCAGCACAGAAGGCTGCGGGCGACGCAGCAGCAGAGGAGCGCGAGAGACATGCCGGGCACTGTGACGATGTACAGCACTACGTGGTGCGGCTACTGCCGCCGGCTGAAGGGCCAGATGGACCGCGAGGGCATCGCGTACACCGAGGTGAACATCGAGCACGACGCCGATTCCGCGGCCTTCGTGGAGAAGGCGAACGGCGGCAACCAGACCGTCCCCACGGTCCTCTTCCCCGACGGTTCGACCCTGACCAACCCGTCGCTGGCCCAGGTGAAGCAGAAGATCTCCTAGGTTCCACCGGTCCCTGCCCGGGTCCAGCGGTCCAGGGGTCTAGGCCGCCGGGCTGCCGCACACCCCCGGCAGTGCGGGCGCACCCGCCAGTCTGCGGCGTTCCTGTTCCAGCTGGGCCAGCAGCCGGTCCTGGGTGGCGCTGTCCGGTGTGCTGAGGAATTTCAGCACCGCGTGCTGGAACGCGTCGCGCAGGGTGGGCGGCATGGTGTCCGAGGCGTCGAAGCACAGCTCGTGCGTCGGCGCCTCGCTCGTTCCTCCGGTGAGGAGGGTCGCCGCCTTGCGGCCCAGCGGGTCGGTGGGCCGCGGGTCCGACGCGCTGGGGAAGTGCGGCTTCAGCTGCGGAGCGGCCTGTGCCAGCCAGATCTTGCGCCCCTCGGGTCCGGCCAGTCTGCTCAGCAGTCCCATCGCCGCCGGGCTGTCGCGGAACACGGCGGCCATGTCGGCCGACACCTCGTACGCGTCCTTGTGGCCGCCGAGCCCGGGAATGGTGTCGGCCGACGGCTTGAAGGTGATGTCCGGGCCGTACAGATAGCGGATGAAGGTCCCCGCGTGCTCCTCCGTGCAGGTGCCGGAGTTGAGCAGCCCCTTGCCGCCTGCCCCCGTGTAGGGGATGTCGAGCGCGCTCCTGGTGTTCTGCCCGTCCATCAGTGCGGCCCAGGTGGTCCACGCGTCCCGTACCTCCCGGCTGGTCCACGGCAGCGCGCCGGTGGCCCACTGCTCGTACTTCTGCGGGCCCGAGCGGTGCAGCAGGATGTCCTCGATCCAGTCGGTGCCCGGCCAGCCCGTCGTGGCCTGTGCGCTCATGCCCAGGCACCAGCTGTGCGGCCTGACCGGCTGGTCCGTCCTCGTCCACACCAGGCTCTTGATGTCGACCTTGAGCGGGACCCAGTAGGTGTGCCTGCTGCCGTTGACGACCAGCTCGGGGGCCCACGGCGGGTAGGCCCTGCTCGCCAGGTCTCCGGTCAGCGGGGTCAGCGCACCCTCGCGCGCGTACTCCTGGAGCTCCCCCTGGCTGTTGAGGATGGCCACGTCCGGCGGCGCGTCCGCCTCCAGCTGCGCGACCAGCGTCTCCCGCAGCGAACTGGTGCCCTGGTAGCTGTAGATGTACGGGGTGCCGTCGTCCAGCCGGTCGAGTGTCCTGGTGAACGCGGCCGCCTCGTTCCCCGTCCACGGACCGAGGACCACGACCGTCTGCTTGCCGCCGCCGGAGCAGCCACCGGTCAGCGCTGCGGCGAGCGCGATCAGTGTGCCGGCCAGCAGCAGGCGCAGACCGGCTGCGGTCCGCATCGCCCTCATCGGCCTCTTCCCCCTCACTGGAAGTCCTCCCGCCGCGGAACCCGTACGTAGTCGTGCCGGTAGGCCAGGAGCGCCCAGCCGGTGACGGCGGCGCCGAGCAGCCCGACGGGCAGAATGAACCCGGTCACCGACGCCCAGCCCGCGCTGTGCGCCCCGCGCATGGCGCCGTCGACGCGCTGTTGCAGGGCGTCGACCGAGCCCGGTGCGGCCGCCGTTCCCGTGGCCGGCGCCGGCTGGACCGCGGGCGCGGTGGCGGACACCCGGGCCAGCTCGCCGTCGGCGATCCGCCGGACGGCCGCCTGGCCGTGCTGCACCTGCACGGTGCCCAGTACCAGCACGGGCACCGCGAGCAGCGGCAGCACCGTGGCCGCCAGCGGCAGGCTCAGCAGCCTGAACCTGGCCCTCAGGAAGCCGAGGGTGCGGAACAGCCCGACCACCAGCAGGACATACGCGGCGCAGGCGACGGCGGCGAGCACCACGGGCGCGGTGCCCCACCCCGCCTCACGGTCGAGATCCGCGCGCAGACTCCGCTCCAGCGAGCCGATGCGGTCCTGGATGGTGGTGGCCTCATAGCCATGGACGGTGTGTACGGTCCGGTCGGCGCAGTGCGCCGGGGCGCCCGCACCCTCAGTGCCACCGGTCCCGCTCACATCCGCGCCACCCGCATTTCCCGCACCGCCCGCGCCGCCCGTCGTCTCGCAGAGCATGCTGAGCGCGTACGAGAGATACGCCTTCTTGAGTGTGGGGTCGTCCCTGTTGCGGTCGGCGGTGCCGATGTAGCCGTTGTAGTCGACCACCAGGCCCGACACCACCTGGAGACCCTGGCGCTGGGAGGCGCTGAGCGCGGGCGACTGGGCGGCCTCGTTGAGGTTCTGGGTGGCCCTGGTGAGCAGGGTCGGATAGGTCTGGCCGAGTCCGATCAGTTCCGGCCCCTGGAGGACCGAGTCGGCTTCCTTCTGGGCCTGGTCCAGGGCGATTTCGGCCCGGGTCAGCTCCACCAGGGCGGGGCCCGTGCGGTCGGCGATCCGGGACGAGTCGCCGTGCACCTCCCCGTACGCCGTCGACAGCGCTCCGAACGCGACCACCGTGAGCAGCGGCAGCACGATCAGCCGGTCGCGGAGGAAGGCGGGGCTCTGTCCGGCCGGTACGGGCGCCAGGCAGAGCAGCCTGCGGAGCGCCGCGAGCACCCGTCGGAGCACCACGGGCACCCGGAGCGCCGGGAGCGCCCGGTCCGTGTCCCTCACCGGTGGCTCGTCGTGTAGCTGGTGCGGATCCTGGCGGTCTCGATGTCGAACCGCCGGATGCGGGCGTGCAGTTCCACCTCGCCGCCGGCGCCCGGCTCGACCAGCTTCTCCAGGTGCTCCCGCATCGCGTCGTCGCCGACCTCCACCGCGAGCTGCCAGGCCCGGCCGAGCGAGCGACGGGCGGCCCCGGTGTCACCGGCCCGCAGCGCGGCGCAGCCCTCCTCGAAGCACCGGACCAGATCCTCCTGGTGCAGGAAGTGGCCGACGTCGGGGTGCACCCTGCTGTACAGCCCGTGGTCGCCCGACCAGCGGACCACGACCGGCCGGGACGGCGGCAGTCCGACCGGTGGCCGGCCGGCGCCGTCCCGTACCAGCTCCACCTCGGTGAGCATCAGCTCCGTGCCCTCCGCCTCAGCGGTGTGGCGGGCGCTGAGCGAGAGCAGGTACGAGCGGGTCTCGTCGCCCCAGGGTTCGGTCGCGTACTCCCGCAGATACTCGGTCTCCTCGACCGGCCGCAGGGGGCGCCGTGTGGGGTGGACCTGGCCGAAGGAGCGCAGTTCGGCGTTGTCGCTGCGGTAGAGGCGCAGCCGCAGTCCGGTGAGGTCGCGTGCTGCGGCCTGTCTGGTGAGGTCGCGCAGTCTGCCGGGCAGCGGGCCGGGTGGACCAGCCGCACCGGGTGGACCCGGTGGACCAGCCGGGCCTGTCTCCTCGAAGGCGTGCGCCGTGCCGTTCAGCGCGCTGGTGATCAGGAGCAGTTCATCGGTGTCCCAGCCGTCACCGATACCGATCGCGTCGCAGGTGAACTGCCCGGCGCAGTCCGCGATACGGGCCGTCAGCTCCTCCCTGGACTCGTAGCCCGGTTCGTTCCTGCCGTCCGTGAGCAGCAGGGCGTGGCGTACGAAGTCGGCGCCGCCGCCCGGGAGTCCGGCGAAGAGCTCGCCGGCCCGCCCCAGCCAGCTGCCGATCGCGGTACCGCCGCCGGGGTGGCAGGCGCGCAGGGCGTCCACCGCCGCGCGCCGGGTCGCGTCACCGGCGACCGCGAGGGTGCGCCGGCCGCCGGGCTCCTGCTTCGGGTAGACGGTGCCCGGCCGGTCGCGGCCGGCGACGACCGCGAAGTACGCGCCGTCGGGCACCGCCTGCACGGCGGCGGCCGCCGCGTTCCTGGCGGCCGCCAGCCGGGTGGGCGGGCTCACCATCGACGACGAGTGGTCGATGAGGAACACCACGGCATGGCGCGGTCCCCGGCCCTGCGGTGCGGCCGGCCCGCTCCCCCGGCCGGCCGGGCGCCGGACGGTCACGGTGACGACGGCGTACATCCGCGCCTCGTGTCCCGGTTCCGGTACCGGCAGTTCGGGGACCTGGCTCACTTCGAGGAAGACCGTGGGCTCAGCCGGTCCCGGATGCGCTGCCGGTGTGCCTTCCCCAGCCATGGGTGCCTCCTGTCGTGGCGGAAGCCCAGCGGACGGACGCTGTTGGCCCGGTCGATGAGGGCTTCCGCGATCTCATTGCTGTCCGGCAGGTCGGAGCGTCTGGCCTGGTCGGCGAGGCCGCGGTAGAGCAGCGACAGCATGTCGGCCAGCTCCCGGGGGCTCTCCGGGGCCGTGAGCCGCCCGTCCAGCTGCGCGGTGAAATCGGCCAGGGGCCGGTGCGGGACCCGTTCGAGAACCGTCTCCCACAGCTCGGTCTCCAGGCGGTGGCGGCCGCGGTGGTCGGTCAGGCCGTGCTCGTGGAAGAGCGGCCCCAGCCGGTGCAGGGCGTCCTTGAGCGCGTCGTCGTCGGGCGGCGAGTTCCGCGCCCTGGCCGCCTTGATACGGACGATGGCGGTCCGGGCCGCGGTCAGATGGCGCGAGTGCGCCGGGACGAGTTCCAGCGCGGCCAGGGCGGCGTCCGGTGTGCCGCTCGCCCCGGCCAGCAGCACCCGGGCGCAGCCGAACGCCGCACCGCCGAGCGAGTGGTTGCGGCGCCGGACCGCGTCGTAGAGCCGCAGCGCCTGCGGCCGGTCCTGCTCCAGCTCCGCGCAGTAGCCGAGCGCGAGCTTGGGCGCGTACTCACCGGGGATCGCGTCATAGATGGCGTCGAACCGCAGGGCCGCCCCTCCGGTGTCCCCGGCCGCGAGCGCCAGCAGCCCCAGATGCCAGTCGATCCGCCAGTCGTACGGTGCCCAGCCCGGGGCGATGGCGCGCCGGGCCCGGCTGATCTCCGCGTACGCCCGGCGCAGCGTCCGGGTGTCACCGGCGGTGACCGCGAGCGCCAGATACAGGCGGCAGCGCAGCAGATGCAGTTCGGGCGAGGGGTCCCAGCCGCTGGTGCGCTGGAGCAGCGCGGTCGCGTCGTCCTCGGCGAGCCGGTCGAGCCGGGGCGCGTTCCCGTCGTGCGGATCGGGTTTCGGTACGGGAAGTCCGCACGCCATCTCGCCCGGCTCGGGCGGCACCGGGCCGAGCGGGGCGGGCGGCGCGGCCCCGCTCGCCCAGCGGCTGAGCGGCGGCGGGGAGCCGATCGCCCCGTCGAGGGCGTGGGCGGACTGGACGAAGAGCGGGGACGGTTCGAAGGACTCCCTCGCGGTGCGCAGCGAGCGCAGTTCACGCAGCACCCCGCGCAGCTGGAGCGCCATCTCGTCGGCCGTGGCGAACCTGGCTCTGCGGTCGGCGTGGGTGGCACGGTCCAGGGCCCTGCGCAGGGACTCGGGCCCCAGTCCCTGGGCGGGCGGTGCCGCGGCGCTGAGTTCGCGCAGGGTCACCCCGAGGCTGTACAGGTCGTCCTGGAAACGGGATTCCCCGTCCTGGCCGACGCCGGGCGCGAAGTAGCCGGGGGTGACCGGTCCTTCGGCCCGTTCCTGGCGGACGCTCCCCACGTCGACGATCTTGATCTCGGTGCCGCAGTGCATGACGTTGTGCGGCTTGAGGTCGCCGTACACCTTCCCCTTCCGCTGATGGAGGTAGCTGAGGGCGTTGAGGATGCGGATGCCGTATCCGAGTACGAACTCGTGGAAGCGCACCCCGCCGAAGGATCCGGGGTCGTTGACGACCCGGACCCGGACCTCTTCGAGGTCAGGCCGTTCGCGTATTCGAGTACCAGGAACTCGCCGGCCGGGTCGTGGCTGCCGTAGTTGAACACCCTGATGAGGTCGGGGTGGTTGAGGGCGACGAGCTCCTGGCGTTCGCCGCGCATCGCCTTCTCACCGAGCCTGATGTCGTGATGGCGCGCGCTGTCCGGGTCGCCGTCGTGCTGCTGGTGCAGGAATTTGAGCGCGACGGGGCGGTTCTCCAGCCGGGTGTCCTCGGCGAGGTGGACCTCGCCCATGCCTCCGTATCCGATGCTCCGGAGCAGCCGGTACTGACCGGCGAGCATCCGGTCGGGGCCCAGGCCGAGGCCCCGCAGCCGGGCGGCGTCGTACGGGCCCGCCACCGGTGCCGCCGGCCGCACCTCGGGGAGCACCAGCGGGTCGCGGTCCTTGTCGGGCGGCGGGAGCAGCACGGCGGCGGTCCGCGGCACGTCGGACGGCGCGTCGGACGGCGCGGGGCGCGGGCCTGGCGGCCGGGCGCCTCCGGCGTGGCGTCCGGTCGCGGAGTCGACGCGGCGGCCGCTGCGCTGGCAGTAGCCGGCGGGGGTGACCCGGCTGCCGCAGCCGGGGTGGGGGCACGGGTTCACGGGGTCCGCTCCTCTCCGGTGGCGGCGGCCGCCGCGCCATCGCCGCCTGCTGCCTTCCGGGGGGCTTCTCCGGCGGCTTCCCCGGTGGGTTTCCCAGCGGCTTTCCCGGCGGCTCGCCCGTCGGCTTCTCCGGTGCCAGTGCCGAGGCCGGTGCCGGTGCCGTGGTCGTCCAGTCGCGCGTGGACGGTCGTGACGAACGCCGTGACCGCCCGCTCCACATCGTCGAGGCTGCTCGGCCCCTCGGTCAGCAGCTGCTGCGCCCGCCGGTACTGGCCGGCCGCCACGGCGTCCTCGGCCCGCCGGTGGTCGGCGAGCCTGGCCTGCTCGGCGGCGAGCAGGCCGCGCAGGTCCAGCATCCGGTCGAGGGCGGCGCGCAGCCGCCGTTCGACGTCCTCGGCCCGTAACAGGGCGCCCAGGACGGACTGTTCGGCGTACGACAGCATCTGCAGAAGCGCGGCGGCCCCGCTCCCCGGGGGTGGGGCCGGGGCCTCCTGCGGTGGTTCCTGCGGGGCTTCCCTGGCCCGCGTCCGCTCCAGTTCGGCCGCGAGCTGCGCGGTCCACAGCTGGGCCCGGTCGCCGTGCCGGGCGGGCGGACCCGGCAGCCCGGTGACGCGGGGCTCCAGTCTCCGGAACAGGTCTCTGACGGTGCGTTCGGTGCCGGAGAGCCGGTCGGCGCGGTCCGTCAGCCGCGCCAGCCACTGCGCGGCCCGCCCGGCGGGCAGCAGTTCACCGGTGAGTACGGGAGCCGGGCCGTGCAGGACGAGGAGGAGCCGCGCCCCGCGGTCCGCCAGCCGGCGCAGCAGCACGGCCGTCTCGCCGGGATCCGCGTCCGCCCGGTCGGGCAGCGTGACCACGACGGAGGTCAGCTGCCGTGCGGGCTGCGGGTCCAGGTCCTGGGCCAGCTCGTCCCTGGAGCGCCCGGCCGCGGCCACCGCCAGGCTGATGCTGCCGCGGCGCGGGACCGCGGGGCCGCCGGGACGGCTGCTCGCCGCGGTCGAGAGCCCGGGCGACCGCTCCCGGTCGGCCAGGCCCAGGGTCGTCCGGAGCGCGACATCGGCCTCGTCGTCGCCCTCGCGCAGGAAGACGGTCTCGATGTCCCAGCTGTCCGTCTCGGCGTTCAGCCAGCAGGTCAGGGTCTGCTGGAGGCCGAGCGGCCGGCCGGTCCGCTGGTCTCCGGGTGCCACCGACAGCTGGGGCGGGATGACCCGGGGACCCGTCATGTGGTGTTCGGCGACGAGCGGGAGATGCCCGGCGATGGTGGCGGCCGGGATCATATAGAAGTGGAAGAACGGACTCCGGTCGGCCGGGGTGTCGTACACGGCGACCATGATCCCGAGCAGCCGCCCGGTCCCGGCCTCGGAGACCCCGGCCCCGCTGAAACCGCGGGGGTTCCGTTCGTGGAAGTCGACCGGGTTGATCTGCACCCACTCGTCGCCGTGGCCCCCGGGCCCCTTGAGCACCGCGTCCACCCAGAGCCCGCCCGAGCGGTTCCTCGGGAACCCGTCCACCGTCACACGGGTGTCGTACGGCACGGGGTCCCGGTGGAGTACGGCCGTGGAGGCCACCGGGGCCGGCTCGGTGAGCCGCAGCAGCGCGAGATCCCCCTCGTCCCGCCCGTACCGCTCCACCCAATGACCCTCGATCACCCGCGCGGAGCGTGACACCCCCTTGGACTCCCCGGTCAGGACGGGGAATTCGACCCGTACCGGCACGGCGGGGCCCGGCACCACATGGGCACAGGTCAGCACCAGATCCTGCCCCAGCAGGACTCCGGCGCCGAGCACGTCCCCCGGCTCGCCCCCGGGCAGCTCCGCATGCAGGCGCAGCCGCCAACTCTGTTGATCCATAAGCATGTTGAGCCGTATCGGCTCCCCCTCCATGCTTCCCCAGAGTAGGGGCAGGACGCGACAATGGGACCCGGGCTGCACAAGGGGGAGCAATGAACGACGGGACGGGAGCCGCACCAGTGGCGGGGCTGGCGGACCTGATCAGCCAGGTCAGGAACGAGCTGGCCGAGGCACAGCGCCGGATCGGGGACAGCACGCTGCGGCTCAGCGTGGAGCGGGTGACCCTGGAGATCGCCGTGCAGGTGAGCCGGGAGGCCGACGGCGAGGGGAAGCTGCGGATCGGGGTGGTCACCGTGGGCGGCAGCGGGTCGGTGACACGCGACAACACGCACCACATCAAGGTCGAACTGCAGCCCCGCAACCAGGACGACACTCCGGGCTGGATCCCGGTGAGCCGCCAGTAGGGCCCTGCGGGGCCGCTCCGTCCTCCTGTTGACCGGTTCGTCCGGCTGTTGTCCGTTCCGTACGCCTGCCGGCCGGTCCGTACGCCTGCCGGCCGGTCCGTACGCCTGCCGGCCGGTCCGTACGCCTGCCGGCCGGTCCGTACGCCTGCCGGCCGGTCGGGCGAGTCGGCCAGGCGGGCGAGTCGGCCGGTCAGACTACTTGTCCGGTCAGACCTGCGGCTTCGGCAGCGGCTTGCCGTACCAGAGTTCCACCAGCCTGGCCGCGATCGAGATGCCCGCCGGAGGCAGCACATCGCCCGCCTCGATCGCCGTACGCAGGTCGTCCCGCGAGAACCAGCGGGCCTCGCTGATCTCCTCGCCGTCCACGGTGATCTCGGACGACGTGGCCTGCGCCATGAAGCCGAGCATCAGACTGGACGGGAAGGGCCAGGGCTGGCTGGCGACGTACTGCACCGTGCCGACCGTGACACCCGCCTCCTCGAACACCTCACGCGCCACCGCGGCCTCGATGGACTCGCCCGGCTCGACGAAACCGGCGAGCGTGGAGAACCGGCCCTCCGGCCAGTGCACCTGGCGGCCCAGCAGTGCCCTGTCGTGCTCGTCCGTGACAAGCATGATCACGGCCGGGTCGGTACGCGGGTAGTGCTCGGCCCCGCACGCCTGGCAGCGCCGGATGTGACCGGCGGCCGCGATGACAGTGCGCTCGCCGCAGCGGGAGCAGAACCGGTGCAGCCGCTGCCAGTTCTCCAGCGCCACCGCGTGCACCAGGAGCGCGGCGTCGAGCGGCGAGAGCAGCAGGCCCGCCTCGCGCAGACCGGCCGGGCGGGCGGACTGGTCCATCCGGCCGGGGAGGGTGTCCTTCTGGAGCGCGAAGTACCGCACTCCGTCCGCGTCCGTGCCGAGGAAGTAGCGGTGCTCCTCGGTGAGGGGGGCTTCGAACGACGGGGTCTTGAGCAGCTCGGTACGGCCGTCGGGCGTCTCGTCGATCAGTGCCTGGCCGCCGGAGACCACGAACACCCGGGTCGTCGGGTGGCTCCAGGCCGCCGCGAGCCACGCCTCGTCCAGGCGGTGGTGCGCGGCCCGGTCGATACCGCTCGGTGCCGTCAGACCGATCGGCCGGTGCGGATCCGTCGCCGGGCCGGCCTCGGCGCCGGTCTCGGCGCCGGTCCCGCTCTCGCTCGCGCGGCCTTCGGTGGCATTGCTGAAGTTGCTCACAGGTGCTTCCAACTCCCCCTCATGGACTGGGTGGTTCCGTTCAGCATTCGGTTCGGTTCGGCAGTCGTCGGTTCGGCGTTCGGTTCGGCATTCGGTTCGGTTCAGCTCTCCCGGCGCAGGGCGGCGGCCATGTCGCCCCACAGATAGGCGGTGGTCTCCACGCCCTTGAACAGCAGGTCGAGTTCGACCTTCTCGTTGGGCGCGTGCCAGCCGTCGGACGGTACGGAGATCCCCAGGAAGAGCACCGGCGCGCCGAGCACGTCCTGGAGATCGGCCGCGGGGCCCGAGCCGCCCTCACGGGTGAAGCGGATCTTCTCGCCGAACGCCCGGCCCATGGCCCGTACGACCGACTGGAGCGCCGGGTGGTCCAGCGGGGTCAGACACGGCCGGGTGCCGGCGCTGAACGCGATCCCCTGCCGGATCCCGGGCTCGGCCCGGCCCGCCGCCCACTCGGTGACCAGCTGCTCGATACGCACCGGGTCCTGGCCGGCGACCAGCCGGAACGAGAGCTTCACCATGGCCGACGACGGGACGACCGTCTTGCCGCCCGGGCCCTGGTAGCCGCCGCCGATGCCGTTGACCTCGGCGGTCGGACGGGCCCAGATCCGCTCCAGGGTGCTGAGGCCCCGCTCGCCCGCCGTCGCACGGGACTTGGCCGTACGCAGCCACTCGGCCTCGTCGAAGGGCAGCTCCGAGAAGAGTTCGCGCTCGGTCTCGGTCAGCTCCGCGACCCCGTCGTAGAAACCGGGCACGGTGACCCGGCCGTCGGCGTCGTGCAGCGCGGCGACCAGCCGGGCCGCCGCGGTGGCCGGGTTCGGGACGGCGCCGCCGAACGAGCCGGAGTGGATGTCCTGGTCCGGGCCGTCGAAGGTGATCTCGCACTCGGCGAGGCCGCGCATACCGGTGCAGACGGTCGGCGTCGTCTCGGACCACATACCGGTGTCGGAGACGATCACCACGTCCGCCGCGAAACGCTCGGCCTGCTGCTCGACCAGCTCCCTGAAGTGCGGGGAGCCGGACTCCTCCTCGCCCTCGACGAGGAGCTTGAGATGGACGGCGGGCGCGGTACGGCCGGTGGCGGCGAGGTGGGCGCGGACACCGAGTGTGTGGAAGAACACCTGGCCCTTGTCGTCCGCCGCACCCCTGCCGTACATCCGGCCGTCCCTGACGACCGGCTCGAAGGGGTCGGTGTGCCAGCCGTCCTCGGCCGCCGCGGGCTGGACGTCGTGGTGGCCGTAGACCAGGACGGTCGGCGCCTGCGGGTCGTCCGAAGGCCACTCGGCGAAGACCGCGGGGGCCCCGGGCGTATCGAGGATCTCGGTGACAGGGAAGCCGGTCTCCCTGAGTCTGGCGGCCAGCCAGTCGGCGCTGCGGCGTACATCGGCTGCGTGCTCCGGCTGTGCGGAGACGGAGGGGATACGCAGCCAGTCGGCCAGGTCTTCGAGGAAGTGCTCGCGGTGCTGGTCCAGGTACGTGCGGACAGCGCTGTCCGGGGTGTCGCTCATGCCATCGAGCCTAACCGGCCGGTCGGGGTGGCTCGTCCGGCGGATCTCCCAGCAGGATCCGCTCAAGACCGGCCCGGCCCGGCAGCGGTGTGGGCCTGATCACTTCTCCGGTCCGTACGTAGAGGAAAGCGGCCGTGACCGAGCTGAGCGGGATGTGGTGCTGCTCGGCCCAGGCCAGCCGGTAGACGGCCAGCTGGAGCGGGTCGGCGGTGTGGGTGCGGTGGGTCTTCCAGTCGACGATCTCGTAGGTGTCGCGGGAGGTGCGGTAGACGGCGTCCATCCGGCCGCGGATCACCCGGCCCGCGAGGGTGAGGGTGAAGGGGGCTTCGACCCGGTGGGGCGTGCGCCCGGCGTACGGGGTGCGCTCGAAGGCCGCTTTCAGTTCGGCCAGATCGCGCTCGTCGGCGATCTCCGGTTCGTCGTCGTCACCGCCGGGCAGTTCGTCGGGTCCGAGCATGGGCAGCGGCAGTGCGTCGAAGCGCGACTCGACCCAGGCGTGGAAGCGGGTGCCGCGGCGGGCCGCCGGCTGCGGGGGGCGCGGCATGGGGCGGGCCAGCTCGTGCGCGAAGGCGTCCGGGTCATCGGCGAGGCGCAGCAGCTGGGTCGCGGTGAGGGTGAGCGGTACGGGGACGTCGCGCACGGTGCGCCGGGCACGGAGCAGTTCTGCCGTGAGCGCGTCGAGGTCGCGGTCCCAGGAGGCGAGGGTGCGGGCGTCCTCGGGGGTGAGCGGGGCCCGGGCGTGCGGCACGGGTGCGGATGCGGGGGCCGGAGCGCCGTGCGGGGCGGAGCCGTCCTGCGGGTCCGTGGTCACGGGGCGCTGCCCCTGACCCCGGTCCTCGGTCTCCCCGGGGCGGGCCTGAATATCGTTGAGCTGGTCCAGGACCAGGTCCGCCGCCGCCCTGCGGCGGGTCAGGGATGTCCCGTCCAGCGGCAGCGGCCAGGCGTGGTCCGCCGCCGCGTCCCGCAGCGCCGGATTCTCCTCGTCCTCCTCCGGGGCGTCCGCCCAGACCTCCGTCTCGCCGTACCCCGCCGCGCAGTGCTCCTGCAGCGCGAGCAGGAAGTCCGACGGGCCGCGCGGTCGCTTCTGGCTCGGGCCCCACCAGTGGGCCGAGCCGAGCAGCAGCGAGCGCGGGCGGGTGAAGGTGACGTAGCCGAGGCGCAGTTCCTCCGTGTGCTGGTGGGATTTCATCGCCGCCTTGAAAGCGGCGATGCCCTTCGCGTCCCACGCCCCGACCCCGGGGAGCGTCGCCGCGTCGCCGCGCAGGGCGTGCGGCAGCACCTTCGGCTGCGCCGTCCACGACTCACGGGACTGCTCGCTCGGGAACTGCCTGGCGACCAGACCGGGGACCGCGACCACGTCCCATTCGAGGCCCTTGGACTTGTGCGCGGTGAGGACCTTCACGGTGTTCTCGCCGCCGGGCAGCGCGTTGTCCAGGCCCTTCTCGTACTGGGCGGCCGTCCGCAGGAAGGCCAGGAAGGCCAGCAGGCTCGCCTCACCGTCCAGCGACGCGAAGCCCGCCGCTATGTCCAGGAAGTGGGAGAGGGTCTCGCGGCGGCGCGCGGCCAGGGCGTGCGGCGATGCCGAGAGCTCGACCTCCAGCCCGGTCGTGGCGAGCACCCTGTGCAGTACGTCCATCAGCGGGTCGGCCAGCGAGCGCCGCAGATCGCGCAGTTCGGCGGCGAGGCGGGCGAACCTCACCCGGGCGTCGGCGGAGAACGCGAGCCCGTCGTCCGGCCCGTCGGGGAAGCCCGCCTCCTGGCCCGCGCCGCCGGCCAGGAACGTGTCCAGCGCGTCCGCGAGCGAGACCACCTCGGCCGGGTCGACCCCTTCGACGGCCTCGGCGAGCCGCTGGTCGGGGTCGGCGTCCTCACCGCCCGCCGCGCTGTCGTACCGCACGAGGAGCCGCGCCCGGCGGCCGAGCAGCGCCAGGTCGCGGGGGCCGATCCGCCAGCGCGGCCCGGTCAGCAGCCGGACCAGCGAGGCGTTGGCCCCCGGGTCCTGGAGCACCTCGCAGACCGCGACCAGATCGGCCACCTCGGGAAGGTGCAGGAGCCCGGAGAGGCCGACCACCTCGACCGGTACGTCCCGCGCCACCAGCGCGCCCTGGATCTCCGCGAAGTCACCGGCGGTGCGGCAGAGCACCGCGATCTCGCCCGGGTCCTTGCCGGTACGCACCAGATGCGCGATCGAGTCCGCCAGCCAGCCGATCTCCTCCTCGTGCGTACGGAGCAGGGCGCACCGCACCATGCCGTCCCGCTCGGCGCCCGGCGCGGGCCGCAGCGCCTCGACGCCCGCGTGCATCGCGCGCAGCGGGGCGGCCAGGCCGTTCGCCAGGTCGAGGAGGCGGCCGCCGCTGCGCCGGTTCTCGCTCAGCGAGAAGCGGGTGGCGGGGCGCCCGTCGGCGTACGGGAAGTGCTCGGGGAAGTCGTCCAGGTTGGCGACGGACGCGCCGCGCCAGCCGTAGATCGCCTGGCAGGGGTCGCCCACGGCGGTCACCGCGTGGCCGCTGCCGCCCCCGAAGAGTCCGGAGAGCAGCAGCCGCTGGGCGACGGATGTGTCCTGGTACTCGTCGAGCAGGACCACCCGGAACTCGTCCCGCAGGATGGTGCCCACCTCGGGCCTGGTCAGCGCCAGTTCGGCCGAGAGCGCGATCTGGTCGCCGAAGTCCAGCAGGTCACGGCTGCGTTTGGCCGCGCGGTAGCGGCTCACCAGGTCGAGCAGTTCGCGGCGGGCCCCGGCGGCCTCCGGGACCTTGCGCAGCTCGGCGTTGGAGAGCCTGGCGCCCTCCAGAGCGGCCAGCAGCTCGGTGTCGTACGCGCGCAGCGCCTGCGGGGTCACCAGATGCTCGGCCAGCTCGCCGTCCAGCGCCAGCAGGTCGCTCACCAGCGAGGAGAACGACTTCGTCAGCGCCGGATAGGGGCCCGGCGCCTCCTTGAGCACCCTGGCCGCCAGCTGGTAGCGGGTGGCGTCGGCGAGCAGCCGGGAGGACGGCTCAAGGCCGATCCGCAGCCCGTGGTCGGTGAGCAGCTGTCCGGCGAAGGCGTGGTACGTCGAGATGCGCGGTTCGCCCGGCGAGTAGTACGGGTCGGCGCTCACCGTCGGCACCGAGGGGTGGCCGCCGCCCGGTGCCCGGTGGGACGGGCCGGCGTCCGGGTCGGTCACCCCGGCGCGCACCAGCGCCTTGCGGACCCGCTCGGCCAGCTCGCCCGCCGCCTTGTTGGTGAAGGTCAGCCCGAGCACCTGCTCCGGCGCGACCTGCCCCGTCCCCACCAGCCACACCACCCGCGCGGCCATCACCGTGGTCTTGCCTGAACCGGCTCCGGCCACGATGACCTGCGGGGCGGGCGGCGCCGTGATGCAGGCCGTCTGCTCCGGGGTGAAGGGGATGCCGAGGAGCTCCTTGAGCTGCTCGGGTCCGGTGATGGGCGGGGTCACCTCAGAAAGGCTAACGGCGCCCTGTGACATCCCCGCCCGGCCCGCTCGCGTACCGCTGTCGTACCGCCGTCACTCCACGATGTGACGCCCCTCCGGCAGGGCGCTGCAGGAGGCGCGGAACGCGCAGTGCGTGCAGTGGCTGCCGGTCGTCGGTGTGAAGCGCTCGTCCAGCACCTTCCCGGCGGCGGTGGCCAGCAGGTCGCCGACCCACTCCCCCGCGAGCGGCTCCTGGGACTGGACCTTGGGCAGCGCGTCGCCGCCCTCCTTCTTCGCCGCGGCCTGCCGCAGCTGGACGAGTTCGGCGCCGCCCGCTTCGGGACGCAGGCCGCCGAACACCTCGTCCACCGCGCCCTCGCGGACGGCGAGCTGGTAGACGGCGAGCTGCGGATGGCGGGCCACCTCGTCCCTGGTCGGTGCCTGCTTGCCGGTCTTGAAGTCGACCACGTACGCGCGGCCCTCCGCGTCCTGTTCGACCCGGTCCATGGAGCCCCGGATGCGCACCTGGTACTCGCCGGCCTCCAGGGTCACGTCGAAGGGGTGCTCGGTGGCGGCCGGGGTGCGGCCCGCGCGGTCCATGACATGCCAGCGCAGGAAGCGTTCCAGCGCGGCGCGCGCGTTCTCCTTCTCCTGGCCGGATTTCCAGGGGGCGTCGAAGGCCAGCGAGTTCCAGACCGAGTCGAGGCGCTCCATCAGGACGGCCAGGTCGGCGGGGGTACGCCCGGACGCCACCTCGTCCGCGAGGACGTGCACCACATTGCCGAAGCCCTGGGCGGCGGTGGCGGGCGCGTCCGCCTTCACCTCGCGGCCCAGGAACCACTGGAGGGAGCAGGTGTGGGCGAGCTGGTCGAGGGCGCTGCCGGAGAGCGCGACCGGCTGTGCAGGATCGCGGACCGGGGCGGCGGAGTGCGTCGGCTCGTACAGCCCCCACCAGCGGTACGGGTGCGCCGCGGGCACCAGCGGCTGGTCCTCCTCGTCGGTGAGCGCGGCCAGCCGGGCGAGCCGGTGGGCGGCCGCCTCGCGCAGCTCGGGGGAGGCTTTCGGGTCGACGGTCGTGGCGCGCAGCTCCGCGACCAGCGGGGCGACCGCCAGGGGGCGCCGGGGGCGGCCGGTGACGTCCTTGGGCTCCACACCCAGCTCGGTGAGGAAGCGCGACGGCTGGTCGCCGTCGTCGGCCGGTGCCTTCACCGCGGTCACGACGAGCCGGTCGCGGGCGCGGGTGGCCGCGACGTAGAAGAGCCTGCGTTCCTCGGCGAGGAGCGCGCCGGGGCTGAGCGGTTCGGCGAGCCCGTCGCGCCCGATCCGGTCCGCTTCGAGCAGGGAGCCGCGGCGTCTGAGGTCGGGCCACAGCCCTTCCTGCACACCGGCGACGACGACCAGGCCCCACTCCAGGCCCTTGGCGCGGTGCGCCGTCATCAGCCGGACCGCCTCGGGGCGCACGGCCCGCTTCGAGAGGGTGTCGGCGGCAATGTCCTGGGCGTCGACCTCTTCGAGGAAGTTCAGCGCGCCCCGCCCGCCGGTGCGTTCCTCGGCGCGGGCCGCGGTGTCGAAGAGCGCGCAGACGGCGTCCAGATCGCGGTCGGCGTTGCGCCCGGCGGCTCCGCCGCGCAGCGTCGCGCGCTCCAGGCGCCGGGGCCAGTTGGTGCCGGTCCACAGTTCCCACAGGGCCTGTTCGGCGGTGCCGCCGTTCTCCAGGAGCGCGCGGGTTCTGCTCAGGAGCTTGCCCAGCTGCTGCGCGCCCCTGGCGTACGCGGGGTCGTGCGCGATCAGCCGTCCGGGCTCGGCGAGTGCGCGGGCGAGCAGTTCGTCGGACGGCGCGGGGAGGCGGTTCCCGCCCGCCCTTTCCTCGTCGCGCAGGGCGCGGCCGAGCCTGCGCAGATCGGCGGCGTCCATGCCGCCGAGCGGTGAGGAGAGCAGCGCGAGCGCCGCGTCGGTGGAGAGCCGGGCCGCGGCCTTCCCCGCTGCCGGGGCTGCCGGGTCCTCGTCACCGGTGGCGGAGGCGGCACCACCGGCCAGCGCCGCCTCCGCCACCGCACGCAGCGCCGTCAGCAGCGGGACGACCGCGGGCTCGTGGCGCAGCGGCAGGTCGTCGCCCGCGATGTCCAGCGGAACCCCGGCCGAGGTCAGCGCGCGGCGTACGGCCGGAATGGAACGTCCGCCCGCGCGGACCAGGACCGCCATGTCGTTCCACGGCACGCCCTCCTCCAGATGGGCCCGGCGCAGGATGTCCGCGATGTTGTCCAGCTCGGTGCCGGCCGTCGGGTAGGTGTACGCCTCGACCCGGCCCCCGGCCCGTACCGCCGACAGCTCCCGGTGCGCGCGGACCTGGGCGGTGGGCAGCCGGGGCAGCGGCATGCGCTGGGTGAGCAGCCGGGTCGCGGTCAGCAGGGTGGTGGCGGAGCGGCGCGAGGTGGTCAGCACCTCGACGGGGGCCGGACGGCCGTCGGTACGGGGGAAGGTGTCGGGGAAGTCCAGGATGCCGTTCACATCGGCGCCGCGGAACGCGTAGATCGACTGGTCGGGGTCGCCGAACGCGACCAGGGTCCGGCCGCCGCCCGCCAGCGCGTGCAGCAGCCGGACCTGGGCCGGGTCGGTGTCCTGGTACTCGTCGACGAAGACCGCGTCGTAGCGGAGATCGGCCTGCTCGGCCAGCGGCACCGCGCGGTGCACCAGCTCCGCGTAGTCGACGACGCCCTGCGCGTCCAGTACGTCCAGATACTCGGCGAGGAACCCGGCCGCCGCATGCCAGTCGGGGCGGCCCGTGCGCCGCGCGAACGCGGCCAGGGTCTCCGGGCCGAGCCCCAGCTCCCGGCTGCGGGCGAGGACCGCGCGCACCTCGTCCGCGAAGCCGCGGGTCGTCAGACAGGCCCGCAGCTCGTCGGGCCAGCGGATCCGGCCCAGGTCGAGCTGGCCCGCGAGCAGTTCCCGTACGGCGACGTCCTGCTCGGGTCCTGACAGCAGCCGCAGCGGCTCGGCGAAGAGGTCGGCGTCCTGGTGGGCGCGGACCAGGGCGTAACAGAAGGAGTGGAAGGTGGTCGCCTGCGGGCCGTACGTGCCGATCCTGGCTCCGCCGCCCTGGATCCTCACCGCCATCCGGTCGCGCAGCTCCACCGCGGCCCGGCGGCTGAAGGTGAGGACGAGGATCCGCTCCGGGTCGGTCCCCTCGGCGATACGCCGGGCCACCGCCTCCACCAGCGTGGTGGATTTGCCCGTGCCGGGCCCGGCCAGCACCAGCAGCGGCCCGGTGCGGTGGTCAACCACCGCACGCTGCCGTGCGTCCAGTACGGGTGGATCCGCCGTGCCAGGCGGAGTGCGCACCAGCCGGTACGCGCCCGGGGCCCGGGGCCTTACCCGGTGGGAAGTGGAGGTGCTCACGTGGATCGCCGGTCCTGGGAGAGGTGCGTGGATGTGCGGGCGGGCGGAGCGGGGACGAAGGGCGCGCCGCCGTGCCCGCGGTGTTCCGCCGACGCTACGCCGTCGGGCGGGGTGCCTCCGACGACGGGGGCCGGGGCCCCGCTGCGTACTCCGTGTACTCCGTACGGGTCTCAGACCGCCCGCGGGAGGGCCGAATGGCGGAAGCTGTCAGACATGAGCCCCACCGCCCCCGTCCCATCGCGCCCGCCGTATGTCCAGGCGGGGCAGATGGCCGTCCGTGTCACGGGCGGCCCGTGGGGCGTCCCGCAGCGGGGTGGACTCCGCCCGGTAGTGCTCCAGGGCCCGCAACTCGTGGCCCGGGAGCAGCGCGCCGTCCGCGCGCACCACCCGCCACCACGGGGCGGCGCCGCCGTAGAGGGCCATCACCCGGCCCACCTGGCGGGGGCCGCCCTCCCCCAGCCATTCGGCGATGTCCCCGTACGTCATGACGCGGCCGGGCGGGATCAGCTCCGCGACGTCCAGCACCCGTTCCGCGTACTCCGGCAGCTCAGCACTCATCCGGTCCATCCTGCACCACAGCGCCGACAACGCGCCGGGCCCGCCGCAGAGCGGGCCATTTCCCACAAAGGGCCCCTGATGCCCGCCCGCACCGCCCGGACATGCCACCATCGTCCGGGCGGTGACCGGGCTTCCCGCGGGCAGCGCCCGGCCGCTCTGCCCACGGGCCCAGCATCCCGAGGTGGAACGCAGTGATACGAGACAAGAAGGAACCGACGGAGGGGCCAGGCGTGCAGGAGCCACCGGAGGCGGCGAACGCCCCCGACTCCGAAACCCCTCCGGGCGAGCCGGAGACGGTTCCGGAACCGGGGGGCGGGCCGGGCGGTCGCGGCACTGACGGGCCGGGGGCCGGCCCAGGTCCTGACGGCGATGGCACGGAGCCCGGGGCAGGCTCCCACAGCACACAGTCCGGCGACTCCAGCAGCACCGAGCCCGAGGGCTCCAGCCGCACCGAGCCCGGGGCAGGCTCGCGCGGCACCGAATCCGGTTCCGGCTCACGCCCCCGTACGGGATCGCACCCGGTGCCCGGATCCCGCCCCGGCACCGGACCCGCCCCCGGCCAGGATTCGCCGCCCGAGTTCGGCGGCGCCACCGCCATCGACCGGGTCTCCGGTGACGAGCCGCTGCTCGCCGCCCGGGTGCACCGCCCGTCCGATCTGCTGCGTCTGCTCACCGGCATCCTGGCCATCGCGCTGGTCCTGGCCATCGCCGCCTTCGCCCACGGCACGACATCCGGTCTCGCCGAGGACATCCACAACGGCACCGTCGAGACGCCCGACCTGCTGCTCAAGCTCGCCGGGCTCTTCTCGTCCATCGCCATACTGATCCTGCCGGTCGCCTTCGCGATCGAACGGCTGGTGAAACGGGACGGCCTGCGGATCGCGGACGGGGTGCTGGCCGCCGTCCTCGCCCACGGTGCGGCGCTCGCCACCGATCTCTGGGTCGCCAAAGCCGCACCCAAGTCGATCACCGAGGCGCTCACCCAGTCCCTCAGCAACGGCACACTCACCGACCCGGTGCACGGCTATCTCGCCCCAGTCATCGCCTATATGACGGCCGTCGGCATGGCCCGCAGGCCACGCTGGCGGGTGGCGCTCTGGGTGGTCCTGCTGGTCAACTCCTTCGCCGTGCTGGTCGGCCGGCAGACCACACCCTTCTCGATCATCGTGACGATCCTGCTGGGCTGGACCGTCGCCTACGGCACCCTGTACGCCGTCGGCTCGCCCAATGTCCGCCCCACCGGCCGCCAGCTGCTCGCCGGACTGCGGCACGTCGGCTTCAACCCGGTCAGCGCGATGCGCGCCGAGGACATCCCCGACTCGGCCGAACAGGGCGACCGCGGCCGGCGCTACTTCGTCACGCTGGAGGACGGCGCGCCGCTCGACGTCACCGTCGTCGACCGGGAGCAGCAGGCCCAGGGCTTCTTCTACCGGGTGTGGCGCCGCCTCACCCTGCGCTCCATCTCCACCGGCCGCTCCATCCAGTCGCTGCGCCAGGCCCTGGAGCAGGAGGCGCTCCTCGCGTACGCGGCCATCGCCGCCGGGGCGAACGCGCCGAAGCTGATCGCCACATCCGAGCTGGGCCCCGACGCGGTGATGCTCGTGTACGAGCACACCGGCGGGCGCTCCCTCGACTCGCTGCCCGACGAGGAGATCACCGACGAGCTGATGCAGAACGCCTGGCGGCAGATGCAGGCTCTGCAGTCCCGGCGTATCGCGCACCGCAGGCTCGTCGGCGACGCGATCCTGGTGGACAAGTCGGGCCGGGTGATCCTCACCGATCTGCGCGGCGGTGAGATCGCGGCGAGCGACATCGTGCTGCGGATGGACATCGCGCAGCTGCTCACCACGCTGGGGCTGCGGGCCGGGGCCGAACGCTCGGTGACGTCCGCCGTCGCCGTCATCGGTCCCGACAAGGTCGCCGACAGTCTGCCGCTGCTCCAGCCGCTGGCGCTGAGCCGCTCGACCCGGGCGACCCTGCGCCAGCTGGCGCGTGAACGCGCGCAGCGCGAGCGGGAAGCCGTGATCGAGGCGTCGGAGGCCGCCAAGCGGGCGAAGGCCGGGGCGGACGAGGCGCCGGGCGACAGCCGCAAGGCCGCCCGTGCCGAGAAGAAGGCCGAGAAGGAGGCCATCGACGACGCGCTGGACGGGGCGCGCGAGGAGGACCTGCTCTCGCAGATCCGCCACCAGGTGCTGCTGATCCGGCCGCAGGCGCACGCCGAACCGGTACGGCTGGAACGCGTCAAGCTCCGCACCCTGTTCACGGTCATCGCCGGGTCCGTCGCCGCGTACTTCCTGCTCTCGCAGCTCGCCAACATCCCGTACCACCAGCTGATCACCACCACGCGCTGGGGCTGGGTCGCGATGGCGGTGCTGTTCTCGGCGCTGAGTTACGTGGCGGCGGCGATGAGCCTGCTCGGCTTCGTGCCGGAGAAGGTGCCGTTCCTGCGGGCCGTGTCCGCGCAGGTCGCCGGGTCCTTCGTGAAGCTGGTGGCGCCGGCGGCGGTCGGCGGTGTGGCGCTGAACACCCGCTTCCTGCAGCGCGCGGGCGTGCGCCCGGGGCTCGCGGTGGCCAGTGTCGGGGCCTCGCAGCTCTTCGGCCTCGCCAGCCACATCCTGCTGCTGATGGTCTTCGGCTATGTGACGGGCACCGAGCAGACCCCGTCGCTGACGCCGTCCCGTACGGTGATCGCCGGTCTGCTGACGGCCGCGGTGCTCGCCCTGGTGGTGACGGCGGTGCCGTTCCTGCGGAAGTTCGTCGTCACACGGGTGCGTTCGCTGTTCGCCGGTGTGGTGCCGCGCATGCTCGACGTACTCCAGCAGCCGCGCAAGCTGCTCACCGGTATCGGCGGGATGCTGCTGCTGACCGGTACGTTCGTGATGTGCCTCGACGCGTCGATCCGGGCCTTCGGCGGCGGCTCGACGATAAGTTACGCGAGCATCGCGGTGGTCTTCCTGACCGCGAACGCGGTGGGGTCGGCCGTGCCGACGCCCGGCGGGGTCGGTGCCGTCGAGACGGCGCTGACCGGTGCGCTGATCATCGCCCGTGTCGACCCGGGGACCGCTGCCGCGGCCGTGCTGCTCTTCCGGCTGCTGACGTTCTGGCTTCCGGTGCTGCCGGGCTGGCTGTGCTTCAACTATCTGACGCGCCGGGGGGCGCTGTAGGGACTGCCCGCCCCGCGGCCGGGCACCCCCGGGGATTCCCCCCGCCGTTCAAGCGCCCTGTGTCCGGGTCCGCTCCAGTGTCCGCAGGATCAGCCACTGGTCGCCCCAGGCCATCGCCGTGCCCAGTACGGCCATCACCACCCCGATCAGGACGCTGCCGACGGCTGCCCCCACGGCGAATCCGGCGAGCCCCAGCAGACCGCGCACCGCGAACCGCAGCGCGACCAGGCCGACGGCCAGCAGCCGGGTGCGCTTGTTCTTCCAGAGCGCCCTCATGAAGCGCATCCGGGTCCGCAGGACCGTGAGCGACAGCGTCAGGTTCAGCGCCGCGACGACCGGGATCAGCCAGTACGCGGCCGGGTAGGCCCGTGCGACGTCGAAGATGCCCGCGAAGGTGCCGACGATCGGGAAGTACCAGTTGGGCAGCGGCTTGATGTCCACCGGACACGCCGCCACCGGTGCGGTGGGCCGGGCCGTGGTCCCGGCCGTGCTCTCGGCCATGTCCTGTGCCGTGATCTGTTCCGTGCTCACTGCGGTCATTTTCTGCTCCCCCTGAGGCTTCGTTTCCGACACGAGAAGCTTCCCGCGCCGGGCACCCCGGGCGGCAGAGCGAACCGTCCGCACTCCGGCAGGACAAATGTCCCGGGGCCACGGCAGACTCAGCGGGCCGTGATCACCAGGATCGCCGCGTCGTCGTGGAGCCGCCCGCCGACGTACCGGTGGAGGTCCTGCTCGATCTCCCGCACCAGGGCGGCCGGTTCCAGGCCGGTCCAGTTCCGCAGCCGCCGGGCCAGCGGGTAGAACACCCCATGGCTGTCGCGGGCCTCCGTGACCCCGTCGGTGAAGAGCAGCAGCCGTGCCCCGTACGGCAGTCGGGTCTCCACGACCGTGCGCGCCCGCTCCTCATCGGGGACCAGGAAGCCGAGGCCCAGCGGCAGCCCGGCCTCCCCCAGGAAGATCTGGCGCGGACCTGCCTCGCTGACGGTGAACGGTTCCAGATGGCCGCAGTTCACCAGCCGCATCCGCTGCCGGTCGGGGGCGAACTCCGCGAGGAGCGCGGTGACATGGCGCGGCTCCTGGCCGATGGTCTCGGCGTACTCGTTGTAGCGGTCCAGTATGTTCTCCATGCGCCGGGTCAGATCCGAGAGGCCGGGCTCCTCGTACCCCGCCACCCGGAACGCGCTGAGCACGGCCGCCCCCGCGTTGATCGCGTCGAGTCCCTTGCCGCGTACGTCGGCGACGAGCACCCGGGTCCCGAAGGGCGACTCGATCAGCTCGTACAGATCGCCGCCCACCCGTGCGTACTCGTCCGCCGCGAGATAGACCCCGTACGCCTCGAAGTCCTTGGTACGCAGCGGGAACGGCCGCAACAGCGCGAGCTGGACCGCCTCGGCCGCGCCGCGGGTGTGCTCCAGGAGGGACTGCCGCTGGGAGCCGAGCCGTGCGATGAGCAGCGCGAGCAGCCCGACCGCCCAGGTCGCGGCGAGGACGACCGCCATCTGGCCGGGGTCGCGCTCATGGGGTGCGAAGAGCGGGTACGAACCGGCGATGCAGACACCGGCGAGGGTGGCCAGCACCGCGGTGGTCAGCACACTCAGCACCAGGGCGCCGACCAGCGGGACCAGACTCGCGAACAGCACCACCCGCAGGTCACCGGGGGTGACGGACTCCACGGCGACGATCACGGCGAGCACGACGAGCAGGAACGTGAGGAACCCCGCGCGCTCCCTACGCGTCGTCTTCCGCTCCACGAGCACACGCGAGAGGCTGCGGGCGAGCGGCATGGAGAGATCCCATCTGGCGGATATGCGGCTTTTGTCTCCCTCTCCGACACAGTAGCGCCGACCCGGCGGCCGCACAGCCGCATCTCCGCACCCCGGAGCACACAGCGGAGGGGCGGCCCGCACTTCCCGTGCGGGCCGCCCCTCCGATGACGCGGTCAGTCATGCGCTCCGGTCTAGTACACCGGCTTCTCGGGCTCGATCTGGTTGACCCAGCCGATCACGCCGCCGCCCACGTGGACGGCGTCGGCGAAGCCCGCGGACTTCAGCACGGCCAGCACCTCGGCCGAGCGGACGCCCGTCTTGCAGTGCAGGACGATCTTCTTGTCCTGCGGGAGGTCCGACAGGGCGGAGCCCATGATGAACTCGTTCTTCGGGATCAGCTTCGCGCCCGGGATCGAGACGATCTCGTACTCGTTCGGCTCGCGGACGTCGATGATCTCGATCTTCTCGTCGGTGTCGATCCACTCCTTGAGCTGCTTGGGAGTGATCGTCGAACCGGCCGCCGCCTCCTGGGCCTCCTCGGACACGACGCCGCAGAAAGCCTCGTAGTCGATGAGCTCGGTGACGGTGGGGTTCTCACCGCAGACCGCGCAGTCGGGGTCCTTGCGGACCTTGACCTGGCGGTACTGCATCTCCAGGGCGTCGTAGATCATCAGCCGGCCGACCAGCGGGTCGCCGATGCCGGCGAGCAGCTTGATCGCCTCGTTGACCTGGATGGAACCGATCGACGCGCAGAGCACGCCGAGCACGCCGCCCTCGGCGCAGGAGGGGACCATGCCGGGGGGCGGCGGCTCCGGGTAGAGGCAGCGGTAGCACGGACCGTGCTCGGACCAGAAGACGGACGCCTGGCCGTCGAAACGGTAGATGGAGCCCCAGACGTACGGCTTGTTGAGCAGCACGCACGCGTCGTTGACCAGATAGCGGGTGGCGAAGTTGTCCGTGCCGTCCACGATCAGGTCGTACTGGGAGAAGATGTCCATCACGTTCTCGGCCTCGAGCCGCTCCTCGTGAAGGACCACATTCACCAGGGGGTTGATCCCGAGGACCGTGTCCTTGGCCGACTGGGCCTTGGAGCGGCCGATGTCGGCCTGGCTGTGGATGATCTGGCGCTGCAGGTTCGACTCGTCGACCTCGTCGAACTCCACAATGCCCAGCGTGCCCACCCCGGCCGCGGCCAGGTACATGAGGGCGGGGGAGCCGAGGCCGCCCGCGCCCACGGCGAGCACCTTGGCGTTCTTCAGCCGCTTCTGCCCGTCCATCCCCACGTCGGGGATGATCAGGTGGCGGGAGTACCTGCGGACCTCGTCGACGGTGAGTTCAGCAGCTGGCTCGACCAGGGGTGGCAGCGACACGGGGACTCCGTTGGTCGGTATCTACGTACGATGGTTCTTCCGTAACACTGCCACGCCCCTTCTCATTCCGAGACACCAGGTCCGATCCGCGAGACGATTTCGTCCCAGTAGCCGGGCAGCGCCTCGAACGGCGCGTTCTCCTCAAGCGCACTGCCGCTGCCTGCGTCGGTCCGGTCGGTGAAGAAGATCGTGCCGGCCCCCTGCCAGCGGGCGATCCGGACGGCCTCCTCCAGATGGGTGCGCGGAACGCCGTGCACGAAGTGGGCGAAACGGGACGGGTCGTACTCGGCCGTCCACTCCGCCACCTGCGACCAGCGGTAGTCCGTCCACGGTCCGCTGAAGGTGACCAACTGGTCGGCGGTCTCGGCGTATCCGGGGTACGGATGGACGCCGTGCCCGAGGACCAGATGACATCCGGTCCCCGTCACCGACCTGAGGGCGTCCGCGATCCGCCGGGTCTCGGGCAGATCGGGGCGCCCGGCCGGGGCCCGGTCGAGGAAGAAGCCGTCGGTGCGGTACCAGTCCGTGAAGCGGTGGGCCTCCGCGATCAGCTCGCCGAACGGGCGGGTGCCGTGCGCCATGTCGAGATGGCCGAGCACCCGCGTCCCCGTGTTCCGGATCCGGCCCGACGCCGCCAGGCAGTGCGGGTCGGGCCTGGCGCCGGGGCCGTTGGCCACATTGAGCACGACCCAGTGCAACGGCGTGCCGGGCCGGGTCAGTTCGGCCCACTCGACCGGGGCGACCAGCGGGTGCGCGTAGCCCGGTACGCCGAAGCCCAGCTCGGCCGAGAGCGTCGCGGCCGGGGTCAGATGCGGCATGCCGCCTCCATCCAGATGTCGGCGAGCGACTCCTCCAGATTGATGCGCGGGCGCCAGCCGAGGCGGTCGCGGGCGGTGCGCACGTCCGCCTGCTGCCAGCCGCCGCAGCCGTCCGGGTACGGCGACGGCGCGGCCAGGTGGTCCATGACCGGCTCGGAGGGGCGCGGAGCCACCAGGCCGGAGTGGCGGTGCTGGGGTGCGTCGAGCTCGTGGAGCGTGCCGCCGAACCCGGCGACCCTGGCCAGGACGGCGGCGGCGTCGCGCAGCTTCACCGCGTGGCCGGTGCCGATGTTCACGATGCCCTGGGCGGCCGAGAGCGACGCCGCGTGGACGGCGCGCGCCACGTCCCGTACGTCGACGAAGTCGCGCTGGACGCCGAGCCCGGAGAGCTTCAGCTCCTTGTCCCCCGCCTGCATCGCACGGCGCATCGCCTCGGCGAGCCGGCCCAGCGGGGAGCCCGCGGGGGTGCCGGGGCCGACCGGTGAGAAGACCCGCAGGACGATCGCGTCGAGCCCCGAGTTGAGCACCAGCTCGCTGGCGGCCAGCTTGGAGACCCCGTACGGGCCGCCGGGGCGCGGGACCGCGTCCTCGGCGGTGGACGAGCCCGGCTGGCTCGGTCCGTACTCGGCGGCGCAACCGAGCTGCACCATCCGGGCGTTGCAGGTGCTGCGGCGCAGCGCCTCGCAGACGGAGGCGACGGCGACGGTGTTGTGCCGGGTCAGATCGCGGGCGCCGCCGCGAGTGGCACCGGCGCAGTTGATGACGACCCCGGGGTGGACGGCGTCCAGGAAGCGGGTGAGCGCTCCCGGGCTGCCGCTGGCGAGGTCGAAGCGGACGTCGGCGTCGTCGCCGCGCCCGAGGGCCGTGAGGTGCACGGCGGGGTCGGCGAGCAGGCGGTCGGCCACATAGCGGCCGAGATATCCGTTGGCTCCGAGCAGCAGCACCCTCATCGCGCGGCCGCCTCTCGATACCGACGGGTCGGTGCTGGAGATTCGGGGCTCATTTTTCGTTCTCCTTCTGAGGTGTTACCGGGTGGTCGGCCCGCGGCGTCGGCTCCGCGGGAGTTTCGGGGGCGGTCCTGCGGGTGGCGGGACCGCCGCTTCAGGTGTGCGCCGATGCGCGGGAGAGCGCGCGGGTGGCATGGGCCAGCAGGGCGAGCGCCACCGCCCCGCAGACGACGGCGGATACGGCCGCGGCGCCCAGGGTGTCCACGGGGGCGGCGACGAAGCGGCAGCCGGGGAGGCGGCCGATGAGGACGGACGCCAGGGCGAGCGCCTCCCCCGCACAGGCGGTGGCCAGCGCGGCGGCCGCGCCGTCGGGCAGGCCGTGCACGGTGAGGAGCCGGGAGAGCAGCAGCAGAACGGCGAGGGCCGCCGCTCCGGGGCCGAAGCCGGGGACGAACAGCAGCGCCGCGGGCACGGTCGCGTACAGCAGCGTCACCAGGGCCACCAGCGGCCTGGTGCGTGCGGCGAACTCGGCGGTTCCGCGGCTGGTCGCAAGCTTCCGGCCGGCCAGCAGGGCGAAGAGCCGGACGCACCAGGCGGCGGGCGCGACGGCGACGGCGAGACCGGCCACCGCGAGACCGGACAGCGGCCACGGCCCGTCGGGGCCGCCCCGCACGAACTGGTCGAGGAGCCCGTCGCCGCAGAGGGCGTAGCCGAGCAGCCAGCAGACGTACAGGCGCGCGGCGGGCACTGTGCGCCCCCTGGCGTGCAGCGGGCCACGGCGCAGGGTGACGGCGAGCGCGAGCCCGGTGAGGGCGGCACCGGCCGCCGCGGCCGCGAGCCTGCCGCCGCCGTGGGTCAGCCCGGCGCCGGCGACGGTCGCGACGGCGCAGGCGCCGGGCAGCAGTCCGTCGAAGGGGGCGCGCGGAACGGCGGCGGCCGGAGCGTGCGCCGGTTCGGCTCCGTCGGCCTCCGCGCCCCGGGGGACCCGGGCGTACAGCTCGTCGGCGAGCGAGAAGACGTCCCGGTGGCGGAAACGGGCCGCCGTCCGGTCGGTGATCCCGTGCGCTTCGAGCCCGGCGGCGATCTCCAGCGGGTCGACGGCCTGTTCGCACAGCTCGCGGTGGCGGTGCATCAGCGCGCGTACGGGGTCGGCGGGCCCTCGCACACCCTTGCGCGCGGGCGGCCCGGGCAGTCCGGCCGTCGCACCGAGCACGGCTTCGGAACGGTCGTCCCACGCATCGGCACCCACAGGCGGACGCGGCCCGTCGGGGGGCTGGGACTCGGTGGTACGGGGGGTGCTCATACGGCGGCCTCTCGGCGCTGGCAGGGGAGTGGGGGCCGAAGACGGAGGAGACGGAAGGGAGGAAGGGGACGGAGGCACTGGGACGGCGCGTGCGTACGGGGCAGGGGCGCCGCAAGACGGGGCATGCGCCGGAGCGGTGAGCAGGGCGTGCGGGGGCCTGTTCCGGCGGCGCGATCGGCACCGCGGCAGCGGCATACGCTCCGGCGTACGCCCCCCAATGCCTGCGCCCCCTCAGCTATCGACGCCCTCCGGCCCCCGCTCATCGGCCGCCCTCCCCCACCGCGGCCACCGCACCGGCCGCCCGCGACATCCGCGCGGCCCCCGCAGACAAGGCATCCGCCGACAGCAGGCCCCCGGCGTCAGCCTCAGCCTCAACCCCGGCCCCGGCCCCGGCCCCGGTCATGGAGTGCGGGCCCGCGCCCGGCTCCGGCTCCGCCCAGCTCGGGGTGCGGACCGCGAGACCGGCGCCGCCCCCCGCCGTCCAGTTGCCCGGGACATGCGACTCCGCCGGATGCGCGAACGGCCGGGGCGCCCCGGTGTCGTGCTCCGGCGCACGCCGGACCGGGCAGTGCGAGATCAGGTCGAGGTAAATGCCGTGAAATGCCGTCAGATTCTGCTGGACCGTGAAGAGTTCGAGCGACCGCGCACGCGCCGCCGCCCCCAGCCGCTCCCGGCGCGCGGGGTCGCGCAACAGCGCCAGGCAGGCATCGGCCAGCGCCCGGGGATTGCGCGGCGGCACCACGAGCCCCGTACCGCCGATGACTTCGACCACGGCCCCGACATCCGTGGAGACCGTCGCCCGGCCGCAGAACATCGCCTCCACCAGACTCACCGGAAACCCCTCCACCACGCTGGAGAGCACGACGACCGCTCCCCCCGCGTAGGCATCAGCGAGGTCGGGGGTCTCCGGGCCGCCGATGTCGTCGAAGGCCACCGGGTTGGAGCCGACGGCGTGCGCCCCGGCCGCCTCGTCCGGGAACAACTGCGCGGCCAGCGCCCGGCAGTGGGCGAGATAGGCCACGCTCTCGGCGCCCTCGGCCGGCGCACCGACGATCCGCAGCACCGCGCCCGGCCGCTCCCTGCGCACATCGGCGAAGGCGTGCAGCAGCGAGACCAGATCCTTGGCCGGCTCGATGCGCCCGACCCACACCAGGGTCTCCGGATCGCCGGTGTCCGCGCCCTCCCCGACGGCGGCGAAGCGGTCGGCCTCCATGCCCGGGTAGACCGTGCGCAGTTTCGCCGGGTCGGCGCCGCACTTCTCCTGCCAGCGGCGGGCGTGCGTATTGCCGGGCGTGATCACCGCGGCCTGCCCGTACACCTCGGCCGCGAGCGCCCGGTGGAAGGCGGCGAGCAGCGCCCGTACCGGCGCGCTCCGGTCGCCGCCCGCGAGGAAGTGCGAGCGGAGCTGGACCCCGTACTCGGTGACCAGCAGCGGCACCCCGAAGAAGCGTTTGGCCAGCAGCCCCGGCAGTGCGGCCGTGCCGCCCGCCGTGGCATGGCAGAGGTCGGCCGACCCCAGGCCGTCCTCGGTGTACCAGTCGAGGGAGAGCGGCCGCAGCGCGCGTTCCAGCAGATCGGCGAAGGCGAGATGGTCGGGGACCCCGGCGGCCTGCACCGTGCGGCTCGCGCCGGGCGCACGGCAGGCGGACTCCAGGGCGCGCACGGCGGTCTCGGAGCGGAGCGCCGTATGCAGCCCGCCGCGCTCCCTCGCCAGTTCGGCCAGACCGTAGAGGCCGGCCGCGAAGCCCGGTCCGCCGCCGCAGACCGCGGTCGCCAGGTCACCGAAGTGCCCGGCGAAGCGGCGCCGGTCGCGACGCCCGTACCGACGGCCCGCCACCGGCGCGGTCCACAGCGGCGCGGTGCGCACCCGGCGCACCTGGGGCGGCAGTTCCACCCGGCCCGCCGCCTCCTGCTGCGCGCTGCGGCTCAGGGCGTAGACATCGAACTCGTGCCGGCCGAGACCGCGCACCAGCCGGTCGCACCAGAGCCGCGACTCACCTGTCGCATACGGATAACCACCGTCCGTAAGCAGTCCTGTCCGCACGAGCACACCCCCGGTCTCCCTTCAGGCAGTCGCCGTTGGTGACGGCGACTCGCAGCGGGACGACCGTAAGCGGACAGAGAGGTGGCGCGATGGACGGTTGTCCATCGCGCCACCAGAAGGGGTGAACCGTCGTAACTTTCTCCCACCGGTAGCGTTCTGTGGCGCTACGGTGCCTTTCCGTTACTCGGGGTGGGGCCGGTTCAGACCACGGCCGACTCCGTACGGGCGGCGCGGCGCACCGCGGCGAGCACCGGATCGAGCGTGGGGACGGCGGCCAGCAGCTGCTTGGTGTACGGGTCCTGCGGAGCCCCGTACACGGTGTCCGCGTCGCCCTCCTCGACGATCCGGCCCTGCCGCATCACCGCGACCCGGTCGCTGACCTGCCGCACCACGGCGAGGTCGTGCGCGACGAAGACCAGGGCGAGCCCCAGCTCCCGCTGCAACTCGGCCAGCAGGGACGTGACGTGGGCCTGTGTCGTCACATCGAGCGCGGAGACCGCCTCGTCGCAGACGATCAGCTCCGGCTCGGCCGCGAGCGCCCGCGCGATCCCGATCCGCTGGCGCTGACCGCCGCTGAACTCGTGCGGATAGCGGTCGTACTGGGCCGCGTCGAGACCCACCCGGCCCAGCAGGTCGCGGACCCGGTCCCGGATCAGCGACTCGTCCCGGTCGCCGCGCGCCCGCAGCGGGTCCGCGACGGACTCCCCCACGGAACGCCGGGGGTTGAGCGAGGACACCGGGTCCTGGAAGACCATCTGCACCCGGGCCGCGCGGTGCAGACGACCGGATGTGGGGTCGAGGAGCCCGACGAGCATCCGCCCGAGGGTGGTCTTGCCGCTGCCGCTCTCGCCGACGATGCCGAGGGTCTCGCCCCGGTGGACGGCGAGGGACACCCCGTCGACCGCAGCGAAGGCGGCCCTTCCCCGGCCGAACACCCGCCGGACATCGACGGCTTCGACCAGCGGCGCACCCTCGTCGCCCGCGGCCACCCGCTCCGAGCCGCCCCCGGCCGCGATCCGCTCCGGAGCGCCCGTACGCAGAGCGCCCACGAGCGGAGCCTCCGCAAGCCGGCCCCCCTTGAGCGGAGCCTCCGTACGCGAGGCCGCCACAGCCCCGGCCCTCGTCCGCCCGGCCTCGGCCCGCCCGGTCTCCACCCTCGGCACCGCCGCGAGCAGCGCCCTGGTGTACGGCTCGCGCGGTGAGCCGAGCACCTCGGTCACCGGCCCCCGCTCCACCGCCCGCCCCTCCTTCATCACCAGCACCTCGTCCACCGACTCCGCCGCGACCCCCACGTCATGGGTGACCAGCAGCAGCCCCATCCCGGTCTCCTGCCGCAGCCCGTGCAGCAGATCGAGGATCTGCGCCTGCACGGTGACGTCCAGCGCGGTCGTCGGCTCGTCCGCGATCAGCAGCTGCGGCTCACAGGCCAGCGCCATCGCGATGAGCGCCCGCTGGCGCATCCCGCCGCTGAACTCGTGCGGCCGCGCCCTGGCACGCCGGGCGGCGTCCGGGATGCCCACCCGGTCGAGCACCTCGACCGCGCGTGCCCTCGCGGCCCTGCGGGAGGTCTTCACATGGACCCGGTGCACCTCGGCGATCTGGTCGCCGATCGCGTAGTACGGGTCGAGCGAGGAGAGCGGGTCCTGGAAGACCATCGCGGCCTCACCACCGCGCAGCCCGCGCAGCTGCGCGTCGGACGCGGCCTGCACATCCACCCCGGCCACCGTGACCGACCCGGTGACCCGCGCGCCGCTCCCCCGGTGCAGCCCGAGCAGGGCGTAGGCGGACGCGCTCTTGCCCGAGCCGGATTCGCCGACGACGCCGAGTGCGCCGCCCGCCTCCAGCGTGAACGACAGGCCGTCGACGGCCCGTACGGATCCGTCGAAGGTGACCGCGAGGTCCTTGACGTCGACCAGGCTCATGACAGGACCACCCTTCGGTCGGCCACCGCGTACAGCACGTCCGCCGCGGCGTTGGCGATGACCACGAAGAAGCCGGTGACCAGCACCATGCCGACCACCACCGGCAGGTCGACCACGTTGACCGCGTGGACGAGTTCACGCCCGATGCCGGGGATGCCGAAGAGCGACTCGGTCAGTACGGCACCGCCGAACATCGAGCCGAAGTCATTGGCGTTCAGCGCGATGATCGGGGCGACTGCCCCGCGCAGCGCGTGCCGTCCGATGATGCGGCGTTCACCGACGCCGTACGCGCGGAAGGTCCGCACATGGTCGTCGGCCAGCGTCTCCAGCATCGAGGCCCGGGTCAGCCTGGCGTACTTGGCGGACTCGATCAGGGCGAGCGAGAACCAGGGCAGCAGCAGGTTCCACGCCCACTGCTGCGGGTCGTCGGTGAACGGTACGTACTGCGGATACGGCAGCCAGCCCAGCGTCCCGCACACCACGATCATCAGCACCAGGCCGATGACGAAGACGGGCGTCGCGTTGCCGGCCAGGGTGATCCCGGTGAGCAGCCGCTCGGTGGGGCGGCCGCGCCGCCAGGCGGAGAGCATCCCGGTGCCGACGCCGAGGATCAGCCACATCACCATCGCGCCGAGCGTGAGGGAGGCGGTGACCGGCAGCTTGGTGAGGATCAGCTGGGTGACCTGCTGGTCGGTGCGGTACGAGAGGCCGAGGCAGGGCGCGTGGCAGTGCAGCACCGAGGTGCCGGTGGAGAAGTCCCGGCCGGCGAAGATGCCCTGGAGGAAGTGGCCGTACTGCACGTACAGGGGGTCGCCGAGGTGCAGCTGCTCGCTGACCTGGTGGACCTGGACCGGTGAGCAGCGCGGGCCGCAGGTGATCTGGGCGACGTTTCCGGGGGCGACGTAGAAGACCGCGTAGATGATCACGGAGATCGCGAGGAGGGTGACGGCGGCGCCGATGAGGCGCCGCAGCAGGAAGCCGGTCATGTTCACGCGGTGGCCTCCTTCTCGCGCTTGCGTCCGGTGCCGATGCGCAGCCGGGACGCGGCGCGCGGGTCGAGTGCGGTGCGCACGCCGTCGCCGAGCACCGTCAGCGAGACGACGGTGAGGAAGAGCATCCCGGCGGGGAGCAGCAGATACTGCGGCGCGGCCTGGTACCAGACGTCGGCCGATGTGAGCATCTGTCCCCAGGAAGGGGTGGGCGGTTTGACGCCGACGCCGAGGAAGGACAGCGCGGCCTCGGCCGAGATGTTGGAGGGGAAGAGCAGCGCGGCGTACGTGATGACGGGCGCGGCGAGCGACGGCAGCAGTTCGCGGCGGGCGATCTGCCACTGGTTCCAGCCGCTGAGCCGGGCCGCCGCGACATGGTCGAGCGACTTGAGGCTCAGTGTCGCGGCCCGGACGATCTTCGCCGTACCGCCCCAGCCGATGAGACCGATGACGAGTGCCACCAGCACCGGGCGCGGGAAGGTGTCGGGGACGATCGCCATCAGCGCGAGCGAGAGCACCATCAGCGGCATCGCCACGACGACGTCGGTGATCCGGCTCAGGACGGCGTCGACGAGCTTGTTGCCGAGCCCGGCGGCGACCCCGAAGACGACGCCGAGCAGCACCTGGACGAGGGTCGCGGCGAACGCGACGGAGAGCGAGACCCGGGCCCCGTAGACCAGCCGGGCGAAGAGGTCGCGGCCGGTCTGCGGTTCGATCCCGAGCCAGTGGCCGGCGCTCATACCGCCGAGCGGCCCGACGGGGACACCGCCGCGCGCCGAGTCGATGAGCGCCGGGTGGTAGACGTTGGGGTCCTGGCCCTCCAGCGCGGTGAGCAGGGGCGCGGCGAGCGCGACCAGGACGAGCAGGGCGACGACGACGGCCGCCACGGTGGCGGCGCGCTGTCCGCGCAGCCGCCGCCAGAACTGACGGGCCCCGGACGCGGGGGCCGTGCGCACGGCCCCCGCTCCTTCGGCCAACAAGGCTTCCGACATGGTTACTTGACCGCTACCTGCGAGATGTCGAGCACACCGGTCCAGTCGCTGATGACGACGTTCTTGATGTCCTCGCCGTACAGCCGCTGGTAGACCGGGTGGAAGAGCGGCACGGTCAGTGCCTGCGCGCCGATCTTCTTGTCGAGCGCGCCCCAGCGGCGGGCCGCCGCGTTCAGGTCGGTGAGCTTGTTGATCGCGTCGATCTCCTTGTTGACCGAAGGGTCGTTCAGGAAACCGGAGTTGAAGTTGGCGCCGCCCTCGACGATCTGGCGACCGTCGAAGATCGGGGCGAGGAAGGGCCCGCCGGAGGGCCAGTCGGCGCCCCAGTGGGCGAGGAAGAGGCCCGGCTCGGTCTTCGCGTTCTTGGTCTTGTCCTTGTAGTCGTTGTCCTCCAGGCCCTGGAGCTTGACGGTGATGCCCGCCTTCTTCAGGGATTCCTGCATGGCGGTGGCGATCTCCGGGCTGGTCTCGAAGTCCTTGGCGTCGGAGTGCGTCAGGGTGATGGTCAGGCCGTGGGCGTAACCGGCCTGCTTCAGCAGCGCCCTGGCCTTGGCCGCGTTGCCCGTGCTGCCGGCCGGGAAGTCGTCGTACGGCGTGTAGCCGAAGGACTTCTGGTCGGGCAGGAAGGTGGTGGCGGGTTCGGCGAGCGCGGATCCGCCCGCCGCGTTGATCACCGATGAGCGGTCGACCGCGTAGGCGACGGCCTGGCGCACCTTCGGGTTGTCGAAGGGCTTCACCTTGGGGTTGAAGGCGAGGTAGTTGGTGTAGCCGAAGTGCCCGGTGCCGACGCGCGAGGCGAGCTTCTTGTCGCCGGTGACCTTGGCCAGTTCGGCCGGGCCGAGGTTGGTGTCGGTGGTCACGGCGGCGGCGTCCGCGCCCTGGGAGCTGGCGAGCCGCTGGTTGATGACCGAGGAGTCGAGCCCGGAGCGTACGTCGATGGTGTCGGGGTACGCCTTGCGTTCGCTGTCGGTCTTCGCCGACCACTGGGTGTTGCGTGCGAGGGTGATCCGCTCGCCGTCGTTCTCGTTCTTGACGACCTTGTACGGGCCCGACGAGAGCGGGTGTTCCTCGTACTTGGTGCCGGTGTCCTTGGCCTTCGGCACCGGGGTCGTCTGGGTCTGCGTGGCCAGATAGGGGAACTCCCCCTCGGGCTTGTTGAGATGGAAGACGATGGTCCGGGCGTCGGGCGTCACGATGGAGTCGAGGCCCTTGCCCTTCTTGCCGTCGGCCCCGGCCTTGTACGGGCCCTGGTACTGGGCGCCGCCGATCAGCCAGTCGCGCAGATAGGGCGCCCCGCCGGACAGCTCGGCGGCGAAGGACCGCTCGATGCCGTACTTGATGTCGGCGGATGTGATGGGGGTGCCGTCCTCGTACCGCAGCCCCTTCTTGAGGGTGTACGTCCAGACGGTGGCGTCCTTGCTGGGCCTGCCGATGTCGGTCGCGAGGTCGGGGACGACCTTCGCGCCGGCGGAGCCGTTGGCGCGGTGGCGGGTGGTGAGCGTACGGAAGACCAGCGAGGGGACGTTGCCGCCGCCCGACGTGTAGAGGCGCGCGGGGTCGAAGTCCGTCTGCGGCTGGCTGTTGAGGACGGTGAGCTTGCCGCCCTTGCGGGGCGTGCCGTGGGCTCCGGACGTGGCGCTGCCGCTGTCCTTGGGCCCGGCGCAGGCGGCAGCGCCCAGGGCCAGAACCAGACTCGCGGCCGCCACGGACGCTGTGCGTGGGGACAGATGACGCATCGGAAAAGCACCTCTCGGTGTGCTGTACGCGGAATGTGACAGAGGTCCGCGCAGGCAGCAGCGCCGGAAGGGAGCACCGGGGAAAACAGAAATGCCGCGCCTGCGGGTGGAAGAGGCCCGGGCGCGGCAGGGGGGAAACAGCCGACACACGCCGGGGCAGGCGGGTCAGCTACAGAGAATGTCGGCGACGCAGTGCCCGGTCACGCCGAACAGCACCAGCTCAAAGGCGGTGTGATCGGAGAACTCGGGGCAGCGCGGCATGCCGAGAAATATGAACGACCCGCCCACCGATGTCAACGTGGGTGGACGCCGGAACGAGACAGCCGTCTCAGCCCTCGGGATAGACCCAGGGGTTGGCCCGGCATTTGATCCCGTCGATGTCCAGCGACTTGGTCTGCTGCTGCATGACCGGCGCGAGGGCGCCGGGGGTGCGGCAGCTCACATGGTTGTGGCCGAGCCGGTGGCCCACCTCGTGGTTGATGAGCATCTGCCGGTACGGATAGATCTTGCTGTCCCCGTAGGTGGGCGATCCCTGGGCCCAGCGGTAGGCATTGATCATGACGCGGTCGGTGGCCGCCGAATCGCAGGACACATTCTCTTCGAGCGTGTCGAGACCGGATTTGGCGCACCAGTCGGCGGTGGTGACCGGGCTGGCCAGCGTAATCACGAAATTCGGGTGCCCGGACGAAATACGCTCGAAGGTCTTGGCGCCGTTGTGCGCCCAACTCCGCTTGTCGTTCAGGGTCTTCTGGACCGCGTCGGCGAACAGCACACCGTCGAGCCCCATTCCCTTCTCGATATCCACCCGGTAGCGGTATTTGGTGCCGTGGCCGGGCGCCTTGGCCGATCCCGGCACCACGGAGAAATCACCGGACGCCTTGAGTTTCGGGGCGAGCGGATAGAGCTTGGACATTTTCTGCGTGTAGGTCAGCGGCACCGGGGCGGCCTTCGGCGTCACCCGCTTGCCGTCGCGGGACGCGGCTCCTGCGGCGGCCCCCCGCTTGGCCGGGCCCGCGGCGTCGGCGTCGTGGTGGCTGTCGCCTCCGCCGACGACCTGACCCGCGACCACGACCGCGAGGACGGTGATCACGGCTGCGGCGGCGATCCCGGCGAAGGTACGGCCCCGGCCGCCCTTGCCCGCCGTACTGCCCGCCGCGCCCGAGCCGTCGGCGCCGTCCGTACCGCCCGTGCCGCCCTGCCCGGCGCCGGAATCACCGGCCGTGGCGCTGCCGGTTCCGGCACCGCCGGTATCAGCGCCACCGGTATCAGCGCCACCGGCGGGAGCCACGGTTTCCGCTTCTGCGGTGTCCGATGCGCTCAGCGTGCCCGAGCTGACGGCACGGCCGGGACCCCGGGCGGGCAGATCGGTGAAGGCATCCACGAACTCCTTGCGGGGACCGGGCACTTGGGGCCCACGCCCGATGCCCTGCCAGGACCCGTACCGCTCGGGCCCCGGTGCGTCCCACTCGGACTGCTGGGGATGACCGCCGCGCACCTGTGATGTCTGTGATGTCTGTGGCACCTGTGGCACCTGTGGCACCTGTGGTGCCTGCGGCGTCGCCGCCCCGGCGGCGGTCCGCCTGCGGCGACCGGTTCCGGCCTCGGCACGCGCCTGGGTCCCGGTGTCCGCGCCGCTGCCGGCGTTATCGCCCGAGGTGTCTTCCACGCCCCGAGGCGCACCGTCCCGACGGCTGTGACGTCCCACTCCCCGGATCAGCTCCCACTGGTGTCGTTGTCGTCCCGCGACGTGTTGTCGTCCAGCAACTCCCGGAAGGCAGTCGCGACCAGCTCCGGGTACTCCATCATCGCCACATGCCCGGCATCGGGCAGTGACAGCAGCCGGGAACCGCGGAACGCGGCTGCCGCCTTGCGGGCCATACGGTACGAGACGAGCTGGTCCCTGACCCCGTACACCAGCAGCGTAGGGGCCAGCACCCGCTGCGCCTGACGCCAGAGCCCGTGCTGCCCGCCCAGTGTGTACGCATCGACGATGCCCCGCGCCGACCGGGTCATGGCATCCCAGAAATACGGCAGTTCCAGGCGGCGCCGCATCTCGTCGACCGCGTTGCGCACGCCCTCCTCGCTGACGCGCGACGGGTCGCCGTAGCAGAGCCCGAGCATGCCGCGGGTACGCATCTCGGGTGTCCAGTCCCTGGTGAGCCGCTGGAAGAGACCGGCGACACCGGGCACCGCCAGCAGCGCGGTGGGCGCGGCCGTGCGCTGTACGCGCAGATCGGGCAGGGCCGGTGAGATCAGGGTGAGGGTGCGCACCAGATCGGGGCGGAGCGCGGCGACCCGGGTGGTGACGGCGCCGCCCAGCGAGTTCCCGAAGAGGTGGACCGGGCCGCGGCCGCTCGCGTCGAGCACCCGGATGACCGCACGGGCGTGGCCGGTGACCGAGTAGTTCCCGTCGTCGGGCGGCGGCGAGTCGCCGAAACCGGGCAGGTCGAGCGCCTCGCTCTCCACGACGTCGTCGAGGAGGGGCATCAGCGCCGACCAGTTCTGCGAGGAGCCGCCGAGCCCGTGCACATAGAACGCGGGCGGCAGCCCGGACCGGGCCGGGGGCCGGGAGCGCAGGGCCAGCGTCAGCCCGGGAAGCGTGACGGTCCGCAGTTCCTCTCCCTCCGCGATCCGTACGGCGCTCGCTCCGGTGGCCGGAGTGGCGGCCGCGATTCCCGGCAGCTCGGTCGAAGACATAAGGCGATGTTACGAGACGATCACGCGGGTATCCGTGTGTTCGCTGTCACAGACACATCGCGCTCCGGGGCGCGGGCTCCTACTCTCGGTAGAGAGGGAAGGGAAGCGACTATGCCGACCGAACCGAGCGACAGCGCGGACCCCCGCCACAGCGATGCCGATACCGAGGACCCCACGGCCCCCGGGGAAGACGGGGAAGCGGAGGCCGATCCGGCCGACAGCGCGGAGCAGCGCAAGGACCTCACACCGCAGGAGGACGACCCGCTGACCGGCATCGATCCGGCGAAAGCCAATGAGGCGGACGCCGCGGAACAGGCCCGGGTGGTCCCCGTCGACGAGGACGACTACCGCTGAAAGCGCTTCCCCAGCTGTCCGGTCCATGAAATTCTGCGTCCGCACCACACACAGCCGGGTTACCCAAAAGTACGATGGCGGGCAGCGACGCACCAGCGTGTGCTTGTTCAACTGAGCTTGTTCAATCATTGGGAGGCGGCGTGACAGCCATCGAGCAGACCGAGGCAGCGCGTCCGCGGGGTACGCGGCTGCCGCGCCGCGCACGACGGAATCAGCTGCTGGGCGCCGCCCAGGAGGTGTTCGTCGCGCAGGGCTACCACTCTGCGGCGATGGACGACATCGCCGAGCGTGCCGGTGTCAGCAAGCCCGTGCTCTACCAGCACTTCCCGGGCAAGCTCGATCTCTATCTGGCCCTGCTCGACCAGCACTGCGAGTCGCTGCTCCAGGCGGTCCGTACGGCGCTGGCGTCGACCACGGACAACAAACAGCGCGTGGCGGCGACGATGGACGCCTACTTCGCGTACGTCCAGGACGAGGGCGGCGCGTTCCGCCTGGTCTTCGAGTCCGACCTGACGAACGAGCCCGCGGTGCGCGAGCGCGTGGACCGGGTGTCGCTCCAGTGCGCCGAGGCGATCTCGGACGTCATCGCCGGGGACACCGGGCTCTCCAAGGACGAGTCGATGCTGCTGGCCGTGGGCCTGGGCGGCGTCTCCCAGGTGGTGGCCAGGTACTGGCTCTCCAGTGAGTCCGGCATCCCGCGCGACACCGCGGTGCAGCTGCTCACCTCGCTGGCCTGGCGCGGCATCGCGGGCTTCCCGCTGCACGGCAGCGACCAGAGCTGACCCGGTCCTGGGCGGTGTTCGCTGCGGGCGTGCGGTGCTGACGTCCTGCGGGCCGCCCGGCCCGGCTAATGTGTGCTGCGTACGGCGCGGCTGACCGCGCACCGCACGACCGTCGGAGGGACATAGCCGTGGAGGTCAAGATCGGGGTTCAGCACGCACCCCGGGAGATCGTTCTGGAGAGCGGGCAGTCCGCCGAGGAGGTCGAGCGCTCGGTTGCCGACGCGCTGGCCGGCAAGGCGCAGCTGCTCAGCCTCACGGACGACAAGGGCCGCAAGGTCCTGGTGCCTGCCGACCGCATCGCCTACGTGGAGCTCGGCGAGCCCGCGACCCGCAGGGTCGGGTTCGGCGCGCTGTAACCGGCGCTCCGCGGGCAGCACAACAGCAGGACGAACGACGGGGACGGCCCGGCGGTCAACACGACCGCCGGGCCGTCCCCGTGCGTGTGGTCCGGCAGTGGCAAGGATTGCGTCCCGCGGCCGCCGGGTAAGACCGGAATCAGTAAAGGATCAGTCAGCTCACAGCTGGTTCACACGATTCGCAGCGGCGCGCGGAAGGGAAGACATGCTCTGGGAAGCCTTCGCATCAGTACTGCTCGGCCTGGCGCTGGCCTGGTACGCGACACGCAAGCTGCCCACCCGCCTGCCGTCCCGGCACGTGGTCCTGGCCACCGGCCCGGTCGGCGCCCTGTTCGGCGCCTTCCTCACCCGCTCGGCACTCGGCCCCGGCCACGGCCCGGTGGTCCTGCTGGGCGCGGTGGTGATCGGCGCGGTCGTGCTCTCCCTGCTGGTGCGCCCGGTCCACCGCATCCGGCGGTCGGCCGCGGTGTAGCCCGCGCCCGCCGGCCCGCCCCGGCCGCCGACCAGGGACCTGTCGTCAGGCGGCCAGGCCCAGTGCGGCCATCCGCTTGGTGTGGGCCTCGGTGATCCGGGAGAACATCCGGCCGACCTCCGCCAGGTCGAAGCCGTCCGCGACGCCGCCCACCAGCATCGTGGAGAGCGCGTCCCGGTCGGCCACCACCCGCTGGGCCTGGCTCAGGGCCTCGCCCATCAGACGTCGCGCCCACAGGGCGAGCCGCCCGCCGACCCGGGGCTCCGCCTCGATCGCGGCGCGCACCTTCTCGACGGCGAAGTTGCCGTGGCCCGTGTCGTCGAGCACGCCGAGCACCAGCTCGCGGGTGTCGGTGTCGAGACGGGCCGCGACCTCGCGGTAGAAGTCACTCGCGATCGAGTCGCCGACGTACGCCTTGACCAGCCCCTCCAGCCAGTCCGAGGGTGCGGTCTGGCGGTGGAAGTCGTCCAGGGCCTGCGCGAAAGGCTCCATGGACGCCGTGGGCTCCACATCGATCGCGGCCAGCCGGTCGGACAACCGCTCGAAGTGGGAGAACTCGGCGGACGCCATCTTCGCCAGCGCCGCCTTGTCGGCCAGGGTCGGCGCGAGCTTGGCGTCCTCGGCGAGGCGCTCGAAGGCCGCCAGCTCGCCGTACGCGAGCGCGCCGAGCAGGTCCACGACCGCGGCGTGGTACCTCGGGTCGGCCGACGCCGTGTCCCAGTTCTGCGCGGCGATACCGGTCTGTTCCTTGGCGGTGTCAGGCGTCTGCATGGACCGCACAATAGCGCTCCGCCCGCCGGGGATGAATTGCCGAGCGCGGTCCAGGCGCGATGTGCGCGGGGCGCGCGTGCGTCCCCGGTGAGAATCGGGCGGAGACCGGGCGGGGGCCCTGTGACCGGCGGGAAACGGGGGCCGGGAAAGGCCCGTGTGACACCGGGAGACCGGTGTGGCCTCGGTCTCCTCATGAATTCACCCAACGCACCTGCGCGATTTAGGGGTACAGTGGTAATGCGCTTGCCAAATGTTTTGGCATGCCATCCGAATGAGGATGCCCGGTCGGTGGCCCGATCGGCTCCACCTGACCGCCCTCACCGATTCGATGTGAGGGGCCCCCTCAGCGGCACGAGCGCTTGAGCGATGGCAGTGGTCCCGCGCCTGTACGGCACGGTACGACCCCCTTGTTCGCCTCGGTCCGCGTCTCACAGAAGAGGCAGCACCCTGACTACGTTCCGAGACCTCGGTATTCTCACCGAGACCGCCGAAGCCCTAGAAGCTGTCGGCATCACGTCCCCCTTCCCCATCCAGGAGATGACGCTCCCCGTCGCGCTCTCCGGCTCCGACGTCATCGGCCAGGCCAAGACCGGCACCGGCAAGACGCTCGGCTTCGGACTGCCGCTCCTGGAGCGCGTCACCGTCCCCGCGGACGTCGAGGCGGGCCGGGCCAGGCCCGACCAGCTGACCGACGCCCCGCAGGCGCTCGTCGTCGTCCCCACCCGCGAGCTGTGCCAGCAGGTCACCAACGACCTGCAGACCGCCGGCAAGGTCCGTAACGTCCGGGTGCTCGCCATCTACGGCGGCCGGGCCTACGAGCCGCAGGTCGAAGCCCTGAAGAAGGGCGTCGACATCATCGTCGGCACCCCCGGCCGGCTGCTCGACCTGGCGGGCCAGAAGAAGCTCAACCTGGGCCACATCCGCGCGCTCGTCCTCGACGAGGCCGACGAGATGCTGGACCTGGGCTTCCTCCCCGACGTCGAGCGCATCATGAGCATGCTGCCGGCGAAGCGCCAGACCATGCTGTTCTCGGCGACCATGCCCGGCGCGGTCATCGGTCTGGCCCGGCGCTACATGTCGCAGCCCACGCACATCCGCGCCACCTCGCCCGACGGCGAGGGCCAGACGGTCGCGAACATCACGCAGCACATCTTCCGCGCGCACTCCATGGACAAGCCCGAGCTCGTCTCGCGCATCCTCCAGGCGGACGGCCGCGGCCTGGCGATGATCTTCTGTCGTACGAAGCGGACGGCGGCCGACATCGCCGAGCAGCTCGCCACCCGCGGCTTCGCCTCGGGCGCGGTCCACGGTGACCTCGGCCAGGGCGCCCGCGAGCAGGCGCTGCGCGCCTTCCGCAACGGCAAGGTCGACGTTCTCGTCTGCACCGACGTCGCGGCCCGCGGTATCGATGTGGACGATGTGACACATGTCATCAACTACCAGTCCCCCGAGGACGAGAAGACGTATCTGCACCGCATCGGCCGCACCGGCCGCGCGGGCAAGTCGGGTACGGCCATCACCCTGGTCGACTGGGACGACATTCCCCGCTGGAAGCTGATCAACAAGGCGCTCGACCTGCCGTTCGACGAGCCGGAGGAGACCTACTCCACCTCGGCCCACCTCTACGAGCTGCTGGGGATCCCCACCGGCACGAAGGGCGTCCTGCCGCGCGCGGAGCGTACGCGTGCCGGGCTCGGCGCCGAAGCGGTCGAGGACCTGGGCGAGACCGGCGGCCGTGGCCGCAAGGCGTCCGTGCCCGCGCCCGCCGTCAAGGAGGAGCGCGCCCCGCGTACGCCCCGCCAGCGCAGGCGTACCCGCAACGGCGCACCGCTCACCGAGTCCGGCGCCGCCGCACCCGTGACGGAGGCCGTGACCGAGCCGTCCGCCCCGGCCGAGAGCGCCGACGAGGCACGCGCCCCGCGCCGCCGTCGGCGTACGCGCTCCAGCAGCGCGGATGCGGCACAGACCGCGGTGGCCGAGGCTGCGGTCGTGGCTCCGGCCGCACCGGTGGCCGGTCCCGCCGTCACGGACGAGCCCGCCGCGGTCAAGCCGAAGCGGACGAGGACCAGGACGGCCAAGTCCACCGCGAAGACCGCCGAGGCCGATGCCCCGGTGGCCGAGGCACCGGTCGCCGAGGCGGCCGCCGTGACCAAGCCGAAGCGGACCAGGACCCGCACGGTCGCGGCCGAGGCCCCGGTGGCCGAGGCGGAGACCGCCGAGGCGAAGCCGAGGCGCCGCCGCACGAGGGCGCCGAAGGCGGCACAGCCCGAGAGCTGAGACCGACAGCACCGGTGGCCCGGATCCCGCACGCGGGGTCCGGGCCACCGGTGTGTCCGGCCGACGGCGGGGGCTCACGGCCGGCAGCGGGGCGCCGGCGGCGGACCTCCGGACACCGCTGCCTGCCCGGGGCCGGTGCGCGCCCGAAGTGGCGGCGCCCGGGCGGTCAGCACCGGCTGCCGCTGCACTAGCCTCATGGCATGAGCAGGCCCCTCACCTTCACCCCGCCGCCCGGCACCCGGAGCGCCCCGCTGCAGACCTCCCGCGGCGCCTTCGCCGCGCTGCTGACCCCCGCCGCCGGGCCCGCGACCTCCACCCCCAGGCCCACCGCGCTCCTGCTCCCCGGGTTCACCGGGAGCAAGGAGGACTTCACCGCGATGCTCCAGCCGCTCGCCGCCGCGGGCTACGGTGTCGTCACCGTGGACGGCCGCGGGCAGTACGAGACCCCCGGCCCGGACGACCAAGAGGCGTACGCCCAGGGCGAGTTGGCCCGGGACGTACTGGCTCAGGCGGCGGCGATCGACACCCCCGTCCATCTGGTCGGGCACTCGCTCGGCGGCCATATCGCCCGCGCGGCGGTCCTGCTCGACCCGGCACCCTTCGCGTCGTTGACACTGATCTCCTCCGGTCCCGCCGAGGTCGCCGACGTCCAGAAGCAGAAGCTCAAGCTGCTGAGCGACGCACTCACCCGGCTGGAGATGGCGCAGGTGTGGGAGGCGATGCGTGCGATGGGCCCGCCGCAGGACGCCGACGCGGGGGACGAACCGGCCCTGCGGCGGCGCTGGTTGATGCACAACCCGGCTCAGCTCATCGCCACCGGACGGCAGTTGGCGACCGAGCCGGACCGCGTCGGCGAACTCGCCGCCCTCCCGCTCGCCCTGCATGTCATGTCCGGCGAGAGCGACGACGCCTGGCCGGTGCCGCTGCTGGACGAGATGGCCGTACGGCTCGGGGCGGTACGGAGTGTCATCGCGGGCGCCGAGCACTCCCCCAACACCGACCGGCCGGAGCGGACGGCCGAGGCGCTGGCCGCGTTCTGGGACGCACAGGGCTGAGCCGCTCGGCGGAGCCGGCCGGGGAGCGGGCGCCCGGGCGCGGAGGCCCGCGGCCGGTCAGTACTGCGACTGCAGGTGGTTCCAGAAGCCGTCCCGCAGCGCCCGGCGCAGGTCGCCGTGGCCGCGCAGCGACCGCTGGAGCAGCCGTTCCGCCTCGACCAGCAGATCCTGGTCGACCGGGCCCGGCAAGTAGGGGCGGCCCGGCAGCAGTTCGGCCAGGGTCTGACGGCCCCGTTCGGAGAGCCAGGTCGCCGCGATCTGCGCGCCGACGAAGCGGACGTCCTCGCGGGACGGCAGCGGCGTCCCCTCCTCGTACACCGTGACCGGCCGCCGGCCCACGTACGGCTTCCAGAACTCCAGGTCGAAGGTCCGCTGGCTGTCGACCTCCCAGAGGAGCGGGTCGGCCTGGTTGCGGCCCTCGCCCGCCTCGATGCCCCAGAGGTGGACGCGCGCTCCGTACCCCTGGGCCGCCTCGACGGCGGAGACCAGGTCCTCGTCCCCGCCGACCAGTGCGGCGTCACTGATCGCACGGTGTCTGGCGAGCGACTCCAGATCCGTGCGGATCAGGGAGTCGACGCCCTTCTGCTGGTTGTTGGCGTTCAGGTTGCCGAGGCGGACCTTGACGTCCGGGAGCTCGGCGATGGACTGCTGTTCGGGGGTGTGGATACGGCGCCGGGCGCCGTCGTACCAGTACACGCGGAGCAGCCTGCTGTCCGCGAAGATGGTCCGCGCCTTGTCGATGAACGCCTCGATCAGGCCCTCCGCGTCCAGGTCGAACGATCTGCGGTCCTCGCTCCCGGTGACCAGCAGGCCGGCCGCGGCGTACACGTATCCGGCGTCGACGAAGATCGCGTGCGTGGAGGGTGTCTTGGACACCTCGGAGAGCACGCGCTGGAGGAGCGCGTTCGTGCGCTCCAGCTGGGCGCTGATATCAGGATCGTTCATACGGGGTTCATTCTCTGTGGCCACCCGGAGTGAGCACAACCTGCGGCCTGCCCGGCCACCCGGCTCACCGGCCGCCCGAACCATCGGTCGTTAGGCTCGCGAAAATTTTCTTTAGCGTAGGGAATGTTTGCCGGGAGCAACTCGTTGTCACCTACGGAACGTGTTTGCACACTTCAACACGCAATCCCCACTTAACGGACGGGCAACCGTCCGGACGCAGCGCGGGACAAGACTGTTCAGAGCCCGCACCAGTAGTTCTCCTAGCAGGAGGATCAGACGAAGGGAGAAGCCTTGCGCTTCGAAATCATGCGACTCGATGATGTCGATGGCTCCGCCATGGACAGCACCGTCGTAGACGCCGCCTCCGTCAACCGGATCGTGCAGCAGGCCGCCGCAATCGGCCAGCGCATCTACATCCGCCCGGCCGACACATCGGCTTCGTAACACCGGAAGATTTTCCTGAGGAAGCGCCCCCGTGCGGATGCACGGGGGCGCTGTGCGTTCCGGCCGGGCCCGGCGGAAGGTGCCCTAGGTGCCCTCAGCCCGGCCTTGATGCCCTGAAGGTGTGCTCAGCCGGCCTTGATCACCTGCGTGATGCCGTTGATGATCTGCTGCACCGCGATCGCGGACAGCATCATCCCGGCGAGCCGGGTCACCAGCACCACACCGCCGTCCTTGATCACCCGGATGATCAGCAGCGAGTACCGCATGGTCACCCAGAGGACCACATGCATGGCGACGATGGCGGCCCACACGGAGACCTGCTGGGTCGCGGTCGACGCGTGCTGCACCGCGAGGATCACCGAGACGATCGCACCCGGCCCCGCCAGCAGCGGCATGCCCAGCGGTACGAGCGCCACATTGACGTCCTTCGTCTGCGTCGGCTCGTCGGTCTTGCCGGTGAGCAGATCGAGCGCGATCAGCAGCAGGAGCAGGCCGCCGGCGATCATCAGCGCCGGTACGGAGACATGCAGGTAGTCCAGGATCTGCTGACCCAGCAGACCGAAGACGGCGATCACCCCGAAGGCCACCGCGACGGCCTGTCCGGCCATCCGGCGCTGGACCTTGGCGGGGCGCCCGGCGGTGAGGGCGAGGAAGATCGGAGTGATCCCAGGGGGGTCCATGATCACGAAAAGCGTGACAAAGAGGGATCCGAAAACGGCGACGTCGAACACAGTGAGGGCCTTGCTTGCGTGGAGAGAGTGAGCGGGGACGGTGGTACCGGACCGCGGACGCGGGCCGGCACCGGACGGTGGCACGACGGAGCGCGGCACACCGGAAGGTGACAGAACGGGGGGAGGCGGTGGCGCCGGGCACCTGGCACCTCGCCCGTACGGGCTTCCGCCCACGATCCGGGCGAGCCCAGCCGGGCGGGTCCGTCCAGGCGGCCCGGATCGAGGGCGACAGCCCGTACGGAGCCTCCGGCGGGCCGGGCGGAGCCGCTAGGCGGAGTGTCCGCCGGCGCCCGGCACCGGGAAGGCGCCGGTCGCGCGCCGGGTGATCTCGCCGTAGACCTCGGGGTGCGTCGTACACGCCCCGAGCTCCACGAATTTCCGGCTGCCGTGGTAGTCGCTGGAGCCCGTGACCAGCAGCCCCAGGTCGGCGGCGAGCCCGCGCAGCCGGACGCGGGTGGGCTCGTCGTGGTCCATGTGGTCGGCCTCGATGCCGTCGAGTCCGCCGGCGGCCAGATCCGCTATCACGGACTCGGGCACCACCCTGCCCCGCTTGACGGCCTGCGGGTGGGCGAAGACGGTGACGCCACCGGCCTGCTTGACCAGCCGGATCGCGGTGAAGGGGTCGAGTTCGTGCTTCTCGGCGTACGCGCGCCCGCCGTCGGCCAGCCACTCGGCGGTGAACGCGTCGGACACGGTCTCGACGACCCCCAGCTCCACCAGGGCGGTGGCGATGTGGGGACGGCCCAGCGAGGCGTCACCCGCGATGCGCGCCACCTGCTCCCAGGTGATCGGGACGCCCAGCTCCTGGAGCTTGCGGACCATGGTCCTGGCGCGCGGGACGCGGTCGTCCCGTACGAGTTCGCGCTCGCGCAGGAACTCGGGCTCGTCGGGGTCGAAGAGGTACGCGAGCATGTGCAGGCCGATACCTTCGGCCTCCCCGGCGCCGCCGAGCCGGCAGGACAGCTCGGCGCCGGTGACGAGGGTCAGCCCGGCGGGCAGCGCCGCACGGGCCTCCGCATGGCCGCGGGTGGAGTCGTGATCGGTGAGCGCGACGACGTCGAGTCCGGCGGCCGCCGCGTTACGCATCAGCTCGGCCGGGGTGTCCGTACCGTCCGAGGCCATGGAGTGGGTGTGCAGATCGATGCGCACGACGCGGGACTCCGGAGCTCGGTGACGTAAGACGGTCCGTCCATCGGGGGACGTTCAAGGGTAACCGGCGTACGGAGCTGTCCGGGCCGGGCCGGATCCTGGACAGCGCACAGTGCGGCACCACCTCAGGGAGGGCCCGCCGCCGAAGGCAGCCCGTCGGCTACGGACGCGCGGTCGGCCCAGGATGCGCGGTCAGCCCAGGATGCGCGGCGACAGCGCCCCGCAGGGCAGCAGTTCCACTTCGGTGCCCACGTCCCGCAGGTCCGTCAGGACCAGTTCGTCGTACATCAGCAGGCCCGACTGCTCGGGCCAGAGGATCGCCCACAGCCAGAGCCCGCGCGCCTCCCCGGCGAAGACCGCGCGGTCGGTGGGCGACTCGATGCGCCAGAGCGGGGTGGGGCGGCCCGCGGCGAGCACCTTGGCCTGCGGGGGCTTGCCGACGTCGATGTACTGGCCGGGGTCGGGGCCCTCGACGCCCGCATAGCGCGCGCCGAGACCGACGGCCGGCTCCTCGGCCACCAGGAGCAGCTCCCCCGGACCTTCGAGCGGGCCGGGTCCCGAACAGGCGACGGCGGTGGCGCGGCCTCCGCTGCGGTCGTCACCCGCGCTGACCACGCCGGTGAAGAGCCAGCCGACGGGGAGCGGCCACGGCATCCAGACGGGCACCCGCGCACGCGAGGCCACGACCTCCAGCGCCTCGACCGTCGGCGGGAGAACCGGCTGCAGCGGATGAATCACGCCGTGCACGTCGCACTGCCACGCGTCGGCGAAGAGGCCGGGTGCCCTGACCCGGCCGCCGCACTTCGGGCAACTGGGTTCGCCCCTCATACCTCCCAACGGTCCTCCCCGGTTGTCACCACGTCAAGGACGATCACCCGTCCGCCGCGCACCCGCCCGCCGCTCCCCCTCGGCACGGCACCACCCGAAACTAGATGCATGTTGCATTCATTAGCCTCACTAACTTATTGTGTGTATAACACAACGATCCAACCGAGAGTGAGGGCGTCCCATGCCAGGAAAGGATCCGTTCGACGAAGGGGCCGGAAGCATCCTGCGCCAGCCGATGGCCGTATGGGCCACGGCGGGGGCTTCGGTCGTGGCCTTCATGGGGATCGGGCTCGTCGACCCGATCCTGCCGTCCATCGCCAAGGGTCTGCAGGCGACACCGAGCCAGGTCTCGCTGCTCTTCACCTCCTACTTCCTGATCACCGCCGTCGCGATGCTGGTCACCGGCTGGGTCTCCAGCCGGATCGGCGGCAAGAAGACGCTGCTGGCCGGGCTCGCCCTGGTCGTGGTCTTCGCCGCCCTCTCGGGCACCTCGGGCTCCGTCGGTGAACTGGTCGGCTTCCGGGCCGGCTGGGGCCTCGGCAACGCGCTCTTCGTCTCCACCGCGCTCGCCGTCATCGTCGGCGCCGCGGCCGGCGGCAGCGCCGCCGCGATCCTGCTGTACGAATCGGCCCTCGGCCTCGGAATGGCGTGCGGGCCGCTGGTCGGCGCGCTGCTCGGCAACGCCAGCTGGCGCTATCCGTTCTTCGGCACCGCGGCCCTGATGGCCATCGGCTTCATCTGCATCTCGTTCCTGCTCAAGGAACAGCCCAAGCCGGCGAAGAAGACCTCGCTGCTCGACCCCATCAGGGCGCTCGGCCACGGCGGGCTCGCGTCCGTGGCGGGATCGGCGTTCTTCTACAACTACGCGTTCTTCACGGTCCTGGCCTTCACCCCGTTCGTGCTGAACATGACGCCGTACAAGTCGGGCGCGGTCTTCTTCGGCTGGGGCCTGCTGCTCGCGGTGTTCTCCGTACTGGTGGCGCCCCGGCTCCAGGAGCGCTTCGGCACCCTCAAGGTGCTGGGGGCCTCCCTGGTGCTGCTCGCCGCCGACCTGGTGGTCCTCGGCTACGGCAGCCACACCACGGCCATCGTCTGCACGATCCTGTCGGGCGCCTTCATCGGCCTCAACAACACCGTCTACACGGAGCTCGCGCTCGGCGTATCGGACGCGCCACGCCCGGTGGCGAGCGCGGGCTACAACTTCGTCCGCTGGTTCGCGGCGGCCGCTGCGCCCTTCCTCGCCCCGCACATCGAGGGCTGGACGAACATCCACATCCCCTTCGTGGTGGCCGCGGCGGCCGCGGTGGTCGGCGCGCTGGTCGTATGGGTACGGCGCGGGGCACTGACCCACGAGGCCCAGGAGCTGGAACCGGTCCACGCGACCGAGGACGGCGTGTCCGCCTTCGTGAACTGAACTGAACGGACGGGCCCGGACGTCAGTCCAGTTGAACGGACCTGCGCAGCGGATCGCGCAGGTCCGTTCCGCGTGCCAGCCAGCGCTCCTGGAGTTCCGCGGCGCCGTGCACCCGCTTCCACGCCGCCTCGTTGTCCGTCATCGGCAGCAGCGGCAGGAAGCGGACCGGGTCCAGCGGGGCATCCAGCTCCAGGTCCTCCACGAGCCCGCCGGGCTCGGCGACCAGTACCGAGCTGAACGGGGCGCCGCTCCACAGCGGTTCGCCGACGTCGAGCGAGGCGCCCGGCGCCACGACGACGCCCTCGACCTGCGGCGACGCGGCCAGCACAGCGAGCGGGCGGAGCACCTTGTCGGTGTCGGCGAGCCCGGCGCGCACCGAGAGGACCAGCTCGGCGCGCGGGCCCTGCACCGGGTCGGCGAGCGAGGCCGTGGGATCGGCCATGGGGTACGCGGACATCCCGAGCGTGGCGTAGCGGACGACGGCCGGATCCCGGGTGTCGTCACCGGCGGCCACGAAGCGCAGCACCTCGATCCGGTCCGTGCCGAGGAACGTCACAGCCGCGCGGGCGTCCGGCTCGCCCAGCGCTGAGCGCAGCCGGGCTTCGACCAGAGCGAGAACATCTGCCATGAGCCCGAGCATAGAGCGCGTATCGAACAGGCAAAGTGGGGGCTTGACGCTTCAGTCGGCTGATAGTCTTGGCCGCTGGTCAGGGCAGCATCATTGTCCCCTACGGGGGACCGGCCGGAGGAGGTGGGACTGCGATGGATCGAGATCCGAGTCGACCGTGCAGTACAAGCCGCTCTTCCGCGCACTGCTCGTGTTCTCTGTGACCTGAGACCCTGCATACCCGGCCGCCACACCGGGAAACCTCCTGAGTCTCATGGTATTTCGCACGCCGGAAGAGCACCTCGCTTCTGTCTGATCCGTGTCTGTAGCGAACGCCGTCACCGCGACGCCGCGGTTCCGCCCGCTTTGCGGACGTATGAGAACTCCACCTCGATACGCCCCCATTCCGGGCAGTGCCACGCCCGCCGACGGCCTCTCCGTGAAGGAGCCCCGCCATGTCGATGATCCGTGACCTGCGCGCAGCGGTCCGTCCCTCCCTGCGCAAGAGCAGCTCCACGCACAGCAATTACGACCCCACCCGCGACCCGTCGGCGAGCAGCGCCGTCGTGGACTGCGCGGTCTACCGGGACGGCGTACGCGAAGCGGGCAAGAAGTGCCTGACACCGCGCGAGGCGCTGAAGCGCGCCCATGAGTCCGGCGGTTTCACCTGGATCGGGCTCCATGAGCCGACCGAGGAGGAGTTCTCCGGTATCGCCGCCGAGTTCGGGCTGCACCCGCTCGCGGTCGAGGACGCCGTACACGCCCACCAGCGGCCGAAGCTGGAGCGGTACGACGACACCCTCTTCACCGTCTTCAAGACCATCCACTACGTCGAGCACGCCGAACTGACCTCCACCAGCGAGGTGGTCGAGACCGGCGAGGTGATGTGCTTCACCGGACGGGACTTCGTCATCACCGTCCGGCACGGCGGCCAGGGCTCGCTGCGCGCGCTGCGCCACCGGCTCCAGGAGGACGCCGAACTGCTCGCCAAGGGCCCGTCCGCCGTGCTGCACGCCATCGCCGACCAGGTGGTCGACGGCTATCTGGCGGTCGCGTCCGCCGTGCAGGACGACATCGACGAGGTCGAGATCGACGTCTTCTCCGAGCCCGCGAAGGGGACTTCGCGCGGCACCGACGCGGGACGCATCTACCAGCTGAAGCGTGAGGTGCTGGAGTTCAAGCGGGCCGTCTCCCCGCTGCTGCGCCCGATGCAGCAGCTCAGCGAGCGCCCGATGCGGCTGGTCGACCCGGACATCCAGAAGTACTTCCGTGATGTCGCCGACCACCTGGCGCGGGTCCAGGAACAGGTCGTCGGCTTCGACGACCTGCTGAACTCGATCCTCCAGGCGAACCTGGCGCAGGCGACGGTCGCGCAGAACGAGGACATGCGCAAGATCACCGCGTGGGCGGCCATCATCGCCGTACCGACGATGATCACCGGCGTGTACGGCATGAACTTCCATCACATGCCCGAGCTGCGCTGGCGGTACGGCTACCCCATGGTGATGGTGGGGATCCTGGCCCTGTGTGTGGGCATCCACCGCACCCTGAAGCGGAACGGCTGGCTCTGAAGGAGCCGTCGCCCACCGGCAAGGAGAGCGGCCCGCACCCGGCCCTTACCCTGGGCGCATGACACAGACCTTCCTTGAGCGGGCCCTCGTCGAGGAGGCCACCAAGAAGTCCGGCCTCATCTGGGTGCGGGGCACCGGCCCGGCGCGGGCGCTCTGGCACGTCTGGCACGACGGCGCCGCGCTGCTCGTCGGGGACGGCCCCGGGGAGCAGCCGCTGCCCGGGCTGGCCGACGGCGGGACGGCCGAAGTCACCGTGCGTAGCAAGGACAAGGGCGGCCGGCTGGTCGTCTGGGCCGCGGTGACGGCGGAGCTCGCGCCCCGCTCGGAGGCGTGGGAGGCGGCCGTCGCCGAGCTCAAGGGCAAGCGGCTGAACGCCCCGGACGGTGAGGCGATGGTGGAGCGCTGGGCGCGGGAGTGCCGGGTGGTGCGGCTCGTCCCGGACGGGACCCACGCGGAGCTGCCCGACGGATCGCTCGCCGCCGCACCCCTGGCCACCCCGGCGACGACCCGTCAGGAGATCCCGGCGGCACTCCCGAAGCTGCTGCTGAGGCGCAAACGCCGCCGGTGACCTGTGGCGTGGGGCGCACACGCGGGTCACCCGGGCCCGCACGCCGGTGACCGGCGGCCCAGAGTTCACGCGCCGACGGCCCGGCCCCGCTCGCCGGTGACCGGCGCCTCGGGACTCATGACGCGGGCAGCTCAGGTCCGTAGTCCACCGTGTCGCTCTTGTCCGGCGCCTTGAGCACGACGTCCGTGTTCCACTCCGTCAGCTGGAGCGTGCCCGCGCCGCCCGCCCGCTCGAACCTCAGTGGGTACGGGGTCCCCTTCAGCGACACGTCGAGCGTGCCGCCCCGGCCGTCGCCGCCGGTGACCTGGATCGCCGGGGCGCCGCCCACCTTGGTCCTGTCGCCCTTGCCCAGCGAGCCGTGCAGCCCCAGCAGCCCGTCGAGCAGGGTGTGCATATCGGTGAACCCGCGGAACTGCGCGTACGCCGGGTCCTTCTTCGGCACCTTGACGTACTTGTCGTCCAGCTTGCCCGCCGCCGCTGCGCCGCTCTTGCCGCCGGTCTGCTTCCAGAAGCCCGCGCCGGCCTTCACATAGAGCGCGTCGCCGATCCGCAGCAGCGCGAACGTACTGCTCTTCGAGGTGACCGAGCCGGTGCCGCCGTCCGCGTTGAGCCGCATGTTCAGCTGGTACGTGCCGCCCTTGCCGATGAGCGTGCCGGAGACCCGTACCGCCTTGGCCGCGTCCGCCGCCGTGCGCGCCTTCGTCTCGATCTCCTTCGCGGAGAGCTTGCCGACCCCGTTGGTGCCCGCGTCCGGGTCGCCCGAACAGGCCGCCGACGACACCGCGAGAGCGGCGCACAGCACGCCTGCGAGTCCTGCCCTGCGGGCCCGGGCGGCCGGGGGAAATGCAGCCACGTACGCACTGCCTCTCATACGAGTGTCCTCACCAGGAAACCGCAGCGTACCCGGCTCCCCCGCACGAACCGGAAGACAGCCATCCGGACCCGCTGCCGGGGCGGCGCGGAACGGGACGGGCTAACGTGAGGCCCGGAGCGGGCACGGCACGGCACGTACGAGGAGGAGGCGCGGATGGCGGCAGGCGTCCCCCGGATCTTCGTCTCGCACCTCGCCGGGGTCTCCGTCTTCGACCCGAACGGCGACCAGGTCGGCCGCGTCCGTGACCTCGTCGCGATGCTGCGGGTCGGTACGCGTCCGCCCCGGCTGCTGGGGCTCGTCGTCGAAGTGGTCGGCCGCCGCCGGATCTTCCTGCCGATGACCCGGGTCACCGGTATCGAGTCGGGGCAGGTCATCACCACCGGCGTGGTCAATGTGCGCCGCTTCGAACAGCGCCCCACCGAGCGGCTCGTCCTCGGCGAGCTCCTCGACCGGCGGGTGCGGCTGACCGGCACCGACGAACAGGTGACCGTCCTGGACGTGTCCGTGCAGCAGCTTCCCGCCCGCCGCGACTGGGAGATCGACAAGGTCTTCGTACGGAAGGGGAAGGGCGGCGCGCTGCGGCGCAAGGGCGAGACGCTGACCGTGGAGTGGTCGGGGGTCACCGGCTTCTCGCTGGAGGAGGAGGGGCAGGGCGCCGAGAGCCTGGTCGCCACCTTCGAGGAGCTGCGCCCGGCCGACCTCGCCAATGTGATGCACCATCTGTCGCCCAAGCGCAGGGCCGAGGTGGCCGCCGCCCTGGACGACGACCGGCTCGCCGACGTCCTGGAGGAGCTGCCCGAGGACGACCAGGTGGAGATCCTCGGCAAGCTCCAGGAGGAGCGCGCCGCCGACGTCCTGGAGGCGATGGACCCGGACGACGCCGCCGATCTGCTGAGCGAGCTGCCCGAGGAGGACAAGGAGCGGCTGCTGACGCTGATGCGGCCGGACGACGCGGCCGATGTGCGGCGGCTGCTCTCCTACGAGGAGCGGACCGCGGGCGGTCTGATGACGACCGAGCCGATCGTGCTGCGCCCGGACGCGACGATCGCCGACGCGCTGGCCCGCGTACGCAAGGAGGACCTCTCCCCCGCGCTGGCCGCGCAGGTGTACGTCTGCCGGCCGCCGGACGAGACACCGACCGGGAAGTATCTGGGCGCCGTGCACTTCCAGCGGCTGCTGCGCGACCCGCCGTTCACCCTGGTCGGCGCGATCGTCGACAGCGACCTGCCGCCGCTGCCGCCGTCGGCCACCCTGCCGGTGCTGACCAGCTATCTCGCCGCGTACAACCTGCTCGCGGCGCCCGTCGTGGACGAGAGCGGCTCACTGCTCGGGGTGGTCACCGTCGACGACGTACTCGACCATCTGCTGCCGAGCGACTGGCGCGAGACCGACTTCCACCAGGACTCCGGTGTGCCCGACGACCGGCCGGCGGAGGACGACCGGCCCGCCGAGGACGACGGCCGGCCCCCGCCGGACGCGCCCGCGGGCCCGGACTCCCCGGCCGGTCCTGACGGCAGCCACGCGGAGGCAGCCGATGACCGCTGAGCAGACGTCCAGGGGCCGGCTCGACCAGCCGCTCGCGCCGCGGCGGCGCTGGCTGCCGGAGTACGACCCGGAGTCCTTCGGCCGGATGTCGGAGCGTGTGGCGCGGTTCCTGGGCACCGGGCGGTTCATCGTCTGGATGACCGTCGTCATCGTCATCTGGGTGGTGTGGAACACCTGGGCGCCGCACGCGCTGCGCTTCGACCCGTTCCCCTTCATCTTCCTGACCCTGGTGCTCTCGCTGCAGGCGTCGTACGCGGCCCCGCTGATCCTCCTCGCGCAGAACCGCCAGGACGACCGGGACCGGGTCAACCTGGAGCAGGACCGCAACCAGAACGAACGGTCCATCGCCGACACCGAGTACCTCACCCGGGAGATCGCCGCGCTCCGGATGGGGCTGGGCGAGGTCGCCACCCGTGACTGGATCAGGTCCGAACTCCAGGATCTGGTGAAGGACCTCGCGGAGCGCGGTCAGGTATTCCCGCGGGAAAGTGACGAAGCCGACCACTGACCGCTCTTTCCCGGGGCAGCGGTGGGCGCCGTACCATCGACGCATGGCTATGGAAGACGCGGTGCGTGAAGCACTGGCGACAGTGAACGACCCCGAGATCCACCGTCCGATCACCGAACTGGGCATGGTCAAATCGGTCGACATCGGAGCGGACGGGGCGGTCGCTGTCACGGTCTACCTCACCGTCTCCGGCTGCCCGATGCGCGAGACCATCACCACCAACGTCACCGACGCAGTCGCCCGGGTCGAGGGCGTGACCGCGGTCAGCGTCGAGCTGGACGTGATGAGCGACGAACAGCGCAAGGAGCTGGCCGACTCGCTGCGCGGCGGCACGGCCGAGCGCGAGGTGCCCTTCGCCAAGCCCGGCTCGCTGACCCGGGTGTACGCGGTCGCCTCCGGCAAGGGCGGCGTCGGCAAGTCGTCGGTCACGGTCAACCTGGCCGCGGCGCTGGCCGCCGACGGTCTGAAGGTAGGCGTGGTCGACGCGGACATCTACGGGCACAGCGTGCCGCGGATGCTCGGCGCCTACGGCCGCCCCACCCAGGTCGAGAACATGATCATGCCGCCGTCGGCGCACGGTGTGAAGGTCATCTCGATCGGTATGTTCACCCCGGGCAACGCCCCGGTGGTGTGGCGCGGACCGATGCTCCACCGCGCACTGCAGCAGTTCCTGGCCGACGTCTACTGGGGCGACCTCGACGTGCTCCTGCTCGACCTGCCGCCGGGCACCGGGGACATCGCGATCTCGGTGGCGCAGCTCGTGCCGAACGCCGAGATCCTGGTGGTCACCACCCCGCAGCAGGCCGCGGCCGAGGTGGCCGAGCGGGCCGGCTCCATCGCCGTGCAGACGCACCAGAAGATCGTCGGTGTCGTCGAGAACATGTCGGGCCTGCCCTGCCCGCACTGCGACGAGATGGTCGACGTCTTCGGCACGGGCGGCGGCCAGAAGGTCGCCGACGGCCTCACCAAGACCACCGGCGCGACGGTACCGGTGCTCGGCTCCATCCCGATCGACGTACGGCTGCGCGAGGGCGGCGACGAGGGCAAGCCCGTCGTGCTGACCGACCCGGACTCCCCGGCGGGCGCCGCGCTGCGCGAGATCGCGGGCAAGCTGAGCAGCCGTCAGCGCGGTCTGGCGGGCATGTCGCTGGGGGTCACCCCGCGCAACAAGTTCTAGCGGGACAGCAGACGGACCCGGGGGCGGTCCGCTTCGGCGGCCGCCCCCGGGTCCGTCTGCTGTCCCTACGGGTGCCGGGTCTGTCCGCCGGCGCGGTGTGCCGGGGCTGTCCGCCGGTTCAGTGCGCCGGCGCGGCGTGCCGACTCCGTGCGCCGGCGCGTCACACGTACGCGGTGATGTTCTTGACCACCGCGAAGCCCAGCCCGTACGCGCTCATCCCGCGCCCGTACGCCCCCAGGTGCACCCCGGTCCCGGTGGCCCCGGCCAGCACCCAGCCGAACTCGGCCTCGCGGTAGGCGAACGGCGTCGGCACCCCGTCCACCGGCAGCGTCAGCTCCGACCACTCAGGGCCTGACAGGTCGTCGGCCAGCTCGAACGCGGCCTCGGTCTGCTGGTCGACCCAGTCGTCGCGCAGGGTGTGGTCCAGCTGGGCGGGCCAGGTGCAGGCGAGCAGGCCGGACCCGGCGAGCCAGGCCGCCGAGGAGACCGAGGTGGCCTCCAGTACGCCCGTACCGTCTCCGCTGCGCCGCACAGGGCTGGACGCGATGGTCACCACGGCGGCAAAGTGGTCCTTGTCCGGTTGCGCGTCGGGTCTCACCGACGGCTCGTCACCGTGGCCCAGCGAGCCGTGCTGGACCGTGCCGTCGGCCGCGACACCCACCTGCATCAGCCGCCGCTGGCCGGTGAACGCCTCGTCCAGTCCGTACCAGGAAAAGGGCGCCTTCAGATAGTCGTCGACCGCGTGGGTCCCTGTCCGACTCGTCGTCTCCATGTGCCGGCCGCCTCCTCGATCCTCAGCGTCCGAAGCGGCCCACCCCCACGGGCGCCCTCGCTGCCGGACAGATGGAGGATACTCAGGTGGCGTCGGCGTCGAACGGCGGACGCTCGTCGGTGTCGACCGTCACACTCTTCTTCTGCAGGTCAGGGCCGCTCTTCTTCAGCAGGTCCGGGCCTGTCGATGAGCCATTGGCGCTACTCGGGGCGATCTCGGCGGCGGTCTCCGTGTCGTCATCGGCGATGCTCGACCTGCCGTTCACCACATCGGTGATCTCGGAGATCTCCTTCTTCAGGTCGAAGCTGCTCCGGATCTCCTTGAGCCCCAGCTCGTCACTGCCGTCCATGAGCTGCTTGCGCACGAACGTCTTCGGGTTCAGGTCCTCGAACTCGAAGTCCTTGAACTCGGGGCCCAGTTCGGTACGGATGTCCTCCTTGGCGCTCTCGGAGAACTCGCGGATCTTCCGGATCGTGCGGGTGACGTCCTGGATGACCTTCGGCAGCTTGTCCGGGCCGAAAACAATCACGGCGAGCACCACGAGCGTCACGATCTCGAGGGGGCCTACGTCATTGAACACTTTTGCTCCTGGTGTTCTCCGCGGCCCGCAGGTCGGGGTGTGGTCCGGGCCCCGACCACGGTACCCGGCCAAGCTGCCCGGACGGTACCTTCCACCGGTCTTTCATGTGCCGTCGGCCGATCCAAGAGTCAAGGTCACAGCCCGGTCCCGGCCGTCTTTGCGCACGGTGAGGGCGAGCCTGTCGCCCGGGCGGTGTGCCCGGATCCTGCTGATCAGCTCCTGGGAACTGTGCACCGGTTCACCGTCCACACCTGTGATGATGTCCCCCGCGCCGATGCCCGCACCGGCCCCGGCACCCCCCGGTGCGACCGCGGGACCACCGTCGTTCGCCCGGGCCGCCACCCGGGCGCCGTCGCCCGCGTACTTCATGTCGAGTGTGATACCGATCACGGGGTGGGCGGCCCTGCCGTTGTTGATCAGCTCCTCGGCGACGCGCTTCGCCTGGTTGATGGGGATGGCGAACCCGAGCCCGATCGAGCCGCCCTGGCCACCGCCCGACTCCGCGCTGCTGTCGTCGGCGGCGCGGATGGCGCTGTTGATGCCGATGACGCGGGCCTTGGCGTCGACCAGTGGGCCGCCCGAGTTGCCCGGGTTGATCGGGGCGTCGGTCTGGAGCGCGTCGATGTAGCTGACGTCGCTGATGTCGCTGCCCTGGTTCTTGCCGTCGCCCGAGGTGATCGGGCGGTCCTTGGCGCTGATGATGCCCGCGGTCACGGTGCTGGGCAGGTCGAAGGGGGCGCCGATGGCCACGACCGGGTCGCCCACCTGCACGTTGTCGGAGTTGCCCAGCGGCAGCGGGGTGAGCCCGGAGACTCCGCTGACCTTGACCACGGCCAGGTCGTAACCGGCGTCCCTGCCGACGACCTGGGCCTTGGCGCTCTGGCCGCCGTTGAACGTGACCGTGATGTCGCCCGTTGAGCCGGCCGGTTCGACCACGTGGTTGTTCGTGAGGATGCGCCCCTCGCGGTCGAGGACGAAGCCGGTGCCGGTGTCCGCCACGCCGCTGCCGCTTACGTGCAGGGTGACCACGCTGGGCAGCGCGCTCGCCGCGATCCCCGCCACGGTGCCCGGGGCGCGGGCGGGGCTCTCCTTGCCGGCCTGCGGGAGCCGGACGTCCGCGAACGAACCGTTCAGCACGGAGTACGCGCCAAGGCCGCCGCCGATGACGCCGGTGACCAGCGCGACCACCACCATGACCACGACCGCTCCACGGCGGCGCCGCTTCTCACCGCCACCGGGCAGGGGCGATGGCAGCGGCGGGGATCCCGCCGGGGTCGATGCGGGTGGCGTGCCCCACGGGTCGTAACGCAGCCACTGCGACGGCGGCTGGGCCTGCGGTTGTGGCTGCGCTTGCGGTTGTGGCTGCGCTTGCGGCTGTGGCTGCGCTTGCGGCTGTGGCTGCGCTTGGGTCTGTGGTTCCTGGAGGTGGGGCTGAGGGTGGGACAGGAGAGGCTGCTGGGGCGGGAGGGGCTGGTGGTGGGTCTGCGGTACGTGGTGCTGGGGAGGCTGCACGACGCCTGTGGCGTGCGGTGGGACGTAGGTGCCGCCGCCGGGCGTGGGAACGGGCCGCTGGACGGGCGGGGCGGGGGCCCAGGGGCCCGGTCCGCCGTAGGGCGGGGTGCCGTAGGGGTCGGGGTCGTGCAGCGTCCGCGGGCGGGCGGCAGGAGTGTCGGCCGTCACGGCTGGGGTGACGGTGGAGCCCGCGGGGGTCTCCGGCTGGGGCGATGGTGGGGGCAGCGGTGGGGGCAGCGGCTGGGACAACGGCTGGGACAACGGTTGGGGCGGTACATCGGACCTGAGCTGGGGCAGCGGCTCACGCAGCGGCGATCCGGGCCCGGATATGTGCCCCGACAGGGCTCCGGCCTGCGCCCCGGGGACCGGTCGGGCGCCGGGGTCAAGCCGGGCGACAAGGTCCGGCCGGGGGCCCGGGTCCGGCCGCGGGCCAGGCTGTGGTGCTGGGCTGCTCGGCGCCGGGTGGCCCGGTGCGGGCCTGCTCCACCCCATCGCGTCCTGCTCGGTGGGCTTCCCGTCGTCCATGCTCTCCCCGCACCTGCCCCATGCTCCGCATGCCCTGTAGCGGGCAGCCTTTCAGGGATTCAACCAGGTTTCCAGGGGGATGGAGCCCGCTCAGTGCCGGGCGGAAGCCGGCAGACCCGAGGTGTTGGGAGCGGCGAGCGGGGCGGCCGGCGGGGTGGCAGCCGGGCTCGGCCGGTCGCCCGGCTGTGCGGGCTCGGCGGGTGGGGTGGCGGCGGCCAGCGGGGGACGGACGGCGGCCAACGACGAGACGGTGACCAGCGGGGTGGTGAGCGAGTACACCGACTGCCGGGCCGCACGCGCGTCGGGGGCTGACGCCGAGTGCCGCGCGGCGAAGGCGGTGGGCAGCACCGGGGGCCGCCCGCTGCGGTCCACCGGGAGGCCCTGGGCGGTGCGGCGGCGGTGCGGGTCCGGGTCGCCGAAACCGACCGGGTCCGTGGCGCTCATCGGGGTCACGCTGTTGGGCGGGCCGTCGGTGTGCGCAGGGGATTCGCCCGCCCCGTCGAACGGCAGCGTGCCGCCGAGGGCGATGGCCGCCAGCGAGACCGCGCTGGCCGCGGCGAAGGCGAACCTCCGGCCGCGCCAGGCCGACCGCTCCTGGTCGCTCCGGCTCACGGGATGGCCGACGGGATGGATCCGGAATCCGCTGTCGGGTCCGCCGGGCGGCAGCGTGGTGGCGTGGGGCCCTTCGGGCACATAGCCGAAGGTGTCGATCCGCGGGTCCGACGGGCGCCCGTCGGACGGCCTGGCGGGTCCGAAGAATTCGTCGGCGAAGCGGCCGCCGAACGGTCCGCGCCGGCCGGGGTCGTCGCCGCCGGGCCCGGCGGGCAGCCCCTGGAGACGGGCGAGCAGCCCTTCGGAGGGCGGCGGGGGCGCGGTCTCGGCGAAGACGCTTTTCAGCCGGCGCTGCGCGTCCGCCTCGCTCTTGCACTTCGCGCAGGTGGCCAGATGCGCGAGCACCCGCTCACGGGCATCGTGTTTCAGCTCACCGTCGACCAGTGCGGCGAGCCGGTCCCCGAGGTGCTGCTCGGCCGGGGTCGGACTGGATCCACTCACGCGGTCCCATCCTCTCCGTCCAGGCCGGGTGCCACCCCGGCCAGCGCGCGCTGCTCGGCGCGGCGGGCCTCGGGCGAACGGTGCTTGAGCGCCTTGCGCAGGTGGGAGCGGCCGCGGTGGATCCTGCTGCGGACGGTGCCGAGCTTGACGCCCAGCGTCGCCGCGATCTCCTCGTACGACAGGCCCTCGATGTCGCAGAGGACCACTGCCGCGCGGAACTCAGGGGCGAGGGTGTCCAGCGCCTGCTGGACGTCCGCGTCGAAGTGGGTGTCGTGGAAGACCTGCTGCGGTGACGGCTCACGGCTCGGCAGCCGCTCGGCCGCGTCGTCCCCGAGGGCGTCGAAACGGATCCGCTGCTTACGGCGGACCATGTCCAGGAAGAGGTTGGTGGTGATGCGGTGCAGCCAGCCCTCGAAGGTGCCCGGGGTGTACGTCGACAGCGAGCGGAAGACGCGGACGAAGACTTCCTGGGTGAGGTCCTCGGCGTCGTGCTGGTTGCCGGTCAGGCGGTAGGCGAGCCGGTAGACCCGGCCGCTGTGCGTGCTGACGATCTCCTCCCACGAGGGCGGAGTCCATGTCTGCGCGTCCGCGTCTGAGGCGAAGGTCGCGGTCTGTACGGAGTCAGCAGCGCTGGAGCTGTCAGCAATGTCGGTCACGGATTTCGGCTCACCCGCCGACCTGAGAAAGCGCCGCAGCACTCCTCCCCGATCCACAGGCGCAGCCGCACCTCCCCTGTCGGCTCTGGTGGTGTCCAGTGGAGCACCTACCATAGTCACCTCGCCCGTTAGCTCCGGATAAGACTGATTGCCGGAATCCTCGTACATCCGCATCCCCCCTGCCCTCTTACAACGCCCGGTCCCATCTGCGGGTTCCCGGGCGCAGCGGATACAGTCACGAGTGCGCCAACTACGGGGACAGGAGAGGGCCATTACCGCCAACCGGCAGACGAGCTGGGCCTTCGCCGACGCTTTTGTCGCCGAGGACGAAGCCCTGCGCTGGGCCCGCGACCGGGCCCGCGACTCAGGGCTGCCCTCGGTCTCGCCCGGCACCGGCGCGGCACTGCGGCTGCTCGCCGCCACCACGGACGCCAAGGCGGTGGCCGAAATCGGCACCGGGACCGGCGTATCGGGCATCTATCTGCTCCAGGGCATGCGGCCCGACGGCGTGCTGACCACCGTCGACCCGGAGCCCGAGCGCCAGGGCTTCGCCCGGCAGGCGTTCCGCTCGGCCGGCTTCGCAGCGAACCGGTCGCGCTTCATTCCCGGCCGGGCCCTCGACGTACTGCCGCGTCTCGCGGACGGCGGTTACGACCTCGTGTTCTGCGACGGCGACCGGCTCGAGTCGCTCGATGTGCTCGCTGAATCGTTGCGCCTGCTGCGGCCGGGCGGACTGGTCTGCTTCGAGGGGGTCTTCGCCGACGGCCGCACGGTCGACTCCGCCGCGCAGCCCGCCGAAGTACTGCACCTGCGGGACCTGCTGCGCACGGTGCGGGAGAGCCAGGAGCTGCTGCCCTCGCTCCTGCCGGTCGGCGACGGGCTGCTCTGCGCCGTACGCCTGCGCTGAACACCGGCCGTCCCCCGGCACACGACACACCACTGCCCCGGCCGGAGCCGGGGCAGTGGAGAGAACATTGGGGGCGTCCGCGTCAGCCGACGACCTTCTTCAGCGCGTCGCCGAGTGCATCGGCCTCGTCCGGAGTCAGCTCGACAACAAGTCGTCCGCCGCCTTCGAGCGGAACGCGCATGACGATGCCCCGCCCCTCCTTGGTCACCTCGAGCGGGCCGTCGCCCGTCCGCGGCTTCATGGCCGCCATGCTCGTTCCCCTTCCTGAAACCAGCTCATCGCAGCCGACAACCCAGGTGTCACCGGCATCGAACATATTGCTTCCCAGCCATTATCCCGCATCCCAGGACCCGATGACCAACATCGGTCTGCATCGCTTGCGCAACGCACTTCCTCAAAACCACTCAATTCGGCGTTCCCCCTGCGATACTGCGCCGCTTCACACGCCCATCCCGGCCGGCATTGTTTGACGCAGGTCACATGTTCGCCGCCGATGATCTCCGGCATGCTGAGCTGCGGACGACGAATCAGCACCATCAGCAGCCGACACCCAGCAGTGGAGGGCCCCATGGCGGACACCGTGCTCTACGAGGTGACCGACGGACTCGCGACGGTCACCATCAACCGTCCCGACTCCATGAACGCGATGAACACCGAGGCGAAAGTGGCCCTGCGGGACGCGGTGCGGACCGCGGCGGCCGCCTCGGAGGTACGGGCCGTACTGCTCACCGCCACCGGGCGCGCCTTCTGCGTCGGGCAGGACCTCAAGGAGCACATCTCCTCGCTGACGGCCGACCGCGAGGCGGGCACCGGGCGCACCATGTCGACCGTGCAGGAGCACTACAACCCGATCGTGCGGGCCCTCACGGAGATGCCGAAGCCGGTCGTCGCCGGGGTCAACGGCGTCGCCGCCGGTGCGGGCCTCGGGTTCGCGCTCGCCGCCGACTACCGGGTCGTGGCCGACACCGCGAAATTCACCACGTCGTTCGCGGGTGTCGCGCTCACCGCCGACTCGGGCGTTTCCTGGACGCTGCCGCGGCTGATCGGCCAGAGCCGGGCTGCCGATCTGCTGCTGTTCCCGCGCTCGTTCGGCGCGCAGGAGGCGTACGACCTGGGCATCGCCAACAAGCTGGTGCCGGAGGCCGATCTGGCGTCGGAGGCGCTGGCGGTGGCCCGTGCGCTCGCCGATGGGCCGACGGTGGCGTACGCGGCGATCAAGGAGTCCCTCGCGTACGGGGCGGGCCACCCGCTCCGCGAGGCGCTGGAGAAGGAGGACGAACTCCAGACACGTGCGGGCGCGTCGGAGGACCACCTGATCGCGGTGGAGGCTTTCGTCGGCAAGACGAAGCCGCGGTATCTGGGGCGCTGAGCGGCTTCGGCTTCGCCGCAGGTCAGCCGCCCGCCGGGGCCGTTCCTGGGGTCCTTCCCCTGGTCCTTCCCGAGGTCCTTCCGGGGGTCCTTCTGACGAAACAGTCCGCCAGGTGGTCGTCGACCAGGCCGCACGCCTGCATCAGGGCGTAGGCCGTGGTCGGGCCCACGAAGCGCAGGCCGCGTCTCTTGAGTTCACCGGCCAGCGCCGTGGACTCCGGCGTGACGGCGGGGATGTCGGTGATGTGGCGGGGCGCCGGGCGGGTGGCGTGATCGGGGGCGTACGACCAGATCAGGGCGTCGAGCTCGCCCGGCTCCCAGCCCACGAGTTCCCTGGCGTTGGCGAGGCTCGCGTCGATCTTGGCGCGGTTGCGGATGATCCCGGGGTCGGCGAGCAGCCGCTCCCGGTCGGCGTCGGTGAAGGCGGCCACCTCGGCGATGCGGAACCCGGAGAACGCCTTACGGAATCCTTCGCGGCGGCGCAGGATGGTGATCCAGGAGAGCCCCGACTGGAACGCCTCCAGGCAGAGCCGCTCGTACAGCGCGTCGTCGCCGTGGAGCGGACGGCCCCACTCGCCGTCGTGGTACGCGACGTAGTCCTCGGTGGACACCGCCCATGGACAGCGCGGCTTCCCGTCGTCCCCCGGGACGGCGTCCGAGCTCATCGCCCGGGATCCTCGTCGCTGACTGCCGTGGCGCGGGCCCCGGCGAGCGCCGCTTCCAGCTCGGCGATCCGGGCGTCGCGCTCGGCCAGTTCGGCGCCCAGCCTGCCCAGTACGTCGTCCACGTCGGCCATCCGGTAGCCGCGCACCACCATGGGCAGCCGCAGCGCCTCGATGTCCGCGCGGCCCACCGGCCGGGCCGCGGGCAGCGGATCGACGGGCAGTTCGGGGGGCACATCGGACAGGACGGCGCCGTCACTGCCGCCGATCACCCCGAGGGTGACCGCGGCAACCACCACGACCATCGCGATCAGCAAGAACCAGAACACGAGTGAGCCTCTCCCCGGACAGCGGAACCGTGCGGGTCCGATCGTGCCATGCGTGGCCGGCGGTTAGGGTCGCAGGCGACTCGGCGTGAACTCGGAAAGCTGGAGGAGCAGGCGGATGCTGCGGTTGGGACGGCGCGAGTTCGATGCGCACGAACCGGTGATCATGGCGATCGTGAACCGGACCCCGGACTCGTTCTACGACCAGGGGGCGACCTTCCGCGACGAGCCCGCGCTGTCGCGTGTGGAGCAGGCGGTGTCCGAAGGGGCGGCCATCATCGACATCGGCGGGGTGAAGGCGGGCCCGGGCGATGAGGTGAGTGCCGAGGAGGAGGCGCGGCGCACGGTCGGTTTCGTCGCCGAGGTGCGGCGGCGCCACCCCGATGTGGTGATCAGCGTGGACACCTGGCGCCATGACGTCGGCGCGGCGGTGTGCGAGGCGGGCGCGGATCTGCTGAACGACGCGTGGGGCGGGGTCGACCCCGAACTGGCCGCTGTGGCCGCCCGGTTCGGCGCGGGCCTGGTCTGTACGCACGCGGGCGGCGCCGAGCCGCGCACCCGGCCGCACCGGGTCACCTACGACGATGTGATGGACGACATCCTGCGGGTCACGGTCGGTCTCGCGGAGCGGGCGGTCGCGCTGGGCGTCAGGCCCGACGGCATCATGATCGACCCCGGTCATGACTTCGGGAAGAACACCCGCCACTCGCTGGAGGCGACCCGCAGGCTGGGCGAGATGACCGCGACAGGGTGGCCGGTTCTGGTCTCCCTGTCCAACAAGGACTTCGTGGGCGAGACCCTCGACAAGCCGGTCAAGGAGCGGCTGCTCGGGACGCTGGCCACGACGGCGGTCTCGGCGTGGCTGGGGGCGCAGGTGTACCGGGTGCACGAAGTGGCGGAGACCCGGCAGGTGCTGGACATGGTCGCGACGATCGCGGGCCACCGGGCGCCCGCGGTGGCCCGGCGGGGCCTGGCGTGACCGGGGGCGGTGGGGCCTGCGCCCGCGAACTCGTCCGCAAGCCCCACCGCGAGCCGCAGCCCCACCGCGGCCCGCGGCCCCACCACGCCCCGCGCAAAAACCCCACCGCGCCCGCAGGCGCTACAGCCCGGTCTCCTTGGTCACCAGGGCCACTGCCTCGTCCACGTCGTCCGTGACGTGGAACAGCAGCAGATCGCGCTCCGACGCCTTGCCCTGCGCCACGACCGTGCCGCGCAGCCAGTCGACCAGGCCGCCCCAGTACTCCGTACCGAAGAGCACGATCGGGAACCGGGTCACCTTCCGGGTCTGCACCAGGGTCAGTGCTTCGAACAGCTCGTCCAGGGTGCCGAGGCCGCCGGGCAGGACCACGAAGCCCTGCGCGTACTTCACGAACATCGTCTTGCGGACGAAGAAGTAGCGGAAGTTCACACCGATGTCGACGTGCGGATTGAGCCCCTGCTCGAAGGGCAGCTCGATCCCGAGCCCGACCGAGACGCCGTTGGCCTCCCTGGCGCCCCTGTTCGCCGCTTCCATCGCGCCGGGGCCGCCGCCGGTGATCACCGCGAAGCCCGCGTCGACCAGTGTGCGGCCGATCCGCACCCCCGCCTCGTACTCCGGGGAGCCCGGCGCGGTGCGGGCCGATCCGAAAACGCTGATCGCGCTGGGCAGTTCGGCCAGCGCGCCGAAGCCCTCCACGAACTCCGACTGGATCCGCATGACCCGCCAGGGGTCGGTGTGCAGCCAGTCCGCGGAGCCCTTCTCCGGGGTGTCGAGCAGCCGCTGGTCGGTGGTGCCGGCCTGGACCTGGTCCCGGCGGCGCACCACCGGGCCGAGCCGCTGTTCCTCAGGCGCCGGTGCTCCCTCAGGGTTGCCCATGTTGTGCTCCCTCCGCTGTGCGTTGTTCACACAGCCTAGGTCTGCACATGTGACGAATGAGGAAATTCAGGCCGTCAGCCAGGAGCGGAGTCGTTCCTCGGTCTGTGAGATCTTCGTGATCTCCACCCGCTCGTCACGCTTGTGCGCGAGCAGCGGGTTCCCGGGGCCGTAGTTCACCGCGGGGACGCCGAGCGCGCTGAAGCGCGACACGTCGGTCCAGCCGAACTTCGGGCGGGCCTCGCCGCCCACCGCCGCCATGAAGGCCGCGGCCGCCGGGTGCGAGAGACCGGGCAGCGCGCCGCCGGTGTGGTCGTCGACGATGAACTCGTCGATGTCGCAGTCCGCGAAGAACTCCTTCACGTACGCCAGCGCCTGCTCCTCGCTGCGGTCGGGCGCGTAACGGAAGTTGACCACCACCGTGCAGGCGTCCGGGATGACGTTGTTGGCGACGCCGCCCTCGATCCGTACGGCGTTGAGGCCCTCGTGGAACTCCAGCCCGTCGATCACCGGCTTGCGCGGCTCGTACGCGGCCAGCCTGGCCAGGATCGGGGCGGCGGAGTGGATCGCGTTGGATCCCATCCAGGCGCGCGCCGAGTGGGAGCGTTCGCCCTTGGTGCGCAGGATGACGCGGAGCGTGCCCTGGCAGCCGCCCTCGACATCGCCGTCGGACGATTCGAGCAGTACGGCGAAGTCCGCCGCGAGCCAGTCGGGGTGCGCGTCGGCCACGTGCTTGAGGCCGTTGAGCTCGGCCGCGACCTCCTCGTTGTCGTAGAAGACGAAGGTGAGGTCCCGGTTGGGCTCGGGCACCGTCGCCGCGATGCGCAGCTGTACGGCGACGCCCGACTTCATGTCACAGCTGCCGCAGCCCCACAGGACGCCGTTCTCGTCGAGCCGGGACGGGACGTTGTCCGCGATCGGCACGGTGTCGAGGTGTCCGGCCAGCACGACCCGCTCGGCGCGGCCGAGCCGCGTCCTGGCGACGACGTTGTTGCCGTACCGGTCGACGGTCAGATGCGGCAGGGCCCGCAGGGCCTCCTCGACCGCGTCGGCGAGGGGCTTCTCGGTCCCGCTCACGGACGGGAAATCGACCAGCTGTGCGGTCAGGGCCGGGGCGTCGAGTGTGAGGTCAAGCGGGGTCTCTGACATGGCTCAGACCCTAACCCGGCTCCAGTACGGTGTGGCCTGTGCCCCAGCCCACTGCCGCGCCACGCCGCGGTCGCTTCTTCCGGATCGTGGCCGCCCTCGCTGTACTGCTGGCGCTGGCGGGCTATGTCCTGGTGCAGTACATCAGCGGAGGCGGCAGCGGCCCCCGCTGCACCGCGCAGGCCGACGACGGGAGCAGCTACGGGCTGAGCCCCGAGCAGGCCGTCAACGCGGCGACCATCTCCGCGGTGGGAACGTCGCACGGCATGCCGCAGCGCGCGGTGACCATCGCGCTGGCGACCGCGCTCCAGGAGTCAGGGCTGCGCAACCTCGACCACGGTGACCGGGACTCCCTCGGCCTCTTCCAGCAGCGGCCCTCACAGGGCTGGGGCACGGCCGAGCAGGTCATGGACCCGGTCTACGCGGCGGGGAAGTTCTACGACCACCTCAAGAAGATCCACGGCTACACGCAGCTGCCGCTGACGGTCGCCGCCCAGGAGGTCCAGCGCAGCGGCTTCCCGCAGGCGTACGCGAAGCACGAGCCGGACGCCACACTGCTGGCGGACGCGCTGACCGGCCGGGCGCCCGCCTCGTTCTCCTGCGCGGCGACGAAGAGCAGTCTCGCGGGCGACACCGCCACGGTACGGGCGGCGCTGAAGCGGGACTTCGGGGCCGGGGTGCTGCCCGCCGGGAAGGCGGCGAAGCCGTCGGAGGTGCTGCTGCCGGTCCGTACGGCCACGGGGCGGGCCGGCGGGGCGTCGGGCGCGGGGGCGTCCGCGCAGCAGCGCGGCTGGGAGCTGGCGCACTGGGCGGTGGCCAACTCGGCCGCGCTGCACATCAGGCAGGTCTCCTACGCGGGCCAGGAGTGGACCGCGTCGACGAACCACGCGCCCTGGCGCAGGACGGACACCGTGCGGGCCGCGTCGGCGTCACGGAGCGGCGGGGCGAGCGGCACGGAAGTCCGCATCACGCTCACGAAGTGACGCCGTCCGTCGCCGCGCTCACGAAGTGCCCCCGTCCGTCGTCCCGTTCACGAAGTGACGCCGACCGTCGGCGCGCTCACGGAGTGACCCCGTCCGCGCCGCACCCCTGAAGCAGCCCCCAACCGCCCCGTACAGACGCGCGACCTGTCACCCGGAAGCGGCTCCCCCGGCCTCCCCGGCGCGCCTTCCACACCCCCTCCGGGCGCCCCCGACCGCGCTTCGGTGACCCCATGGGGGCCCTGGGAAGTGACGGTTCAGCAGGCATATCGACGCACCACCGTTTGTCCGTTTTTATCCGAAACCGATAATGCGACACATTGCCCACTCTTTACCCGGGGTCACCGCAACTTCCCCCTCCCCCCGAGCGGTTGTCACAGCGTCCGAACGCCGGACAGTCAAGTCCCCTCCCGCTCAAGGAGCACCATGTCCCTCTCCCTGACCCGTCGGATCGCCCGTACCGCGCTGCTGATCGCGGCGGGCGCGGCCCCCGTGGTCGGTGCGGCCGGCGCCGCAAGCGCCGCGGAACTCCCGCAGGCCCCGAACCTGGGCGGCGTGACCGCCCTCGACGGCGCCGGCCTGGGCAACTCCGTCGACGGTGCGGCCCGTACCACCACCGGCATGGCCGGTGACACCGGCAGCAAAGCCGTCAAGAAGACCGTCCCGGCCGCGGGCAAGACCGTCGGCGCCGTCGGCAAGACCGCCGCCCCGGCCGCCCAGAAGGCCGCGGGCGACACCGCGGGCAGCGCAGGCACCCTGGTCGGCGGCACCGCGCAGAGCGCCGGCGGCGCCCTGCCGGCCACGGGCAAGCTGCCGGTCAACGGCCTGCCGCTCGGCCGGTAAGGCACACCGGCGTGCCGGACATCGCCCGGCACACACGGCGAGGGCCCCGGGGAGTTCGCTCCCCGGGGCCCTTCCCGTACGCGGATCGCGGTGCGGCCGGCTACTGCTCGCCCAGCCGCTTCACCGCGGCGGCCACCCGCTCGTCCGTGGCCGTCAGCGCGACCCGGACGAAGCGCTCGCCCGCGACCCCGTAGAAGTCACCGGGCGCCACCAGGATGCCCAGCTCGGCGAGGTGGGCGACGGTGTCCCAGCACGCCTCGTCGCGGGTCGCCCACAGGTAGAGGCTGGCCTCGCTGTGCTCGATCCGGAAGCCGTGCGCCTCCAGCGCGGTCCGCAGGGCGGCGCGCCGGGCCAGGTACCGCTCGCGCTGCTCCGTCACATGGGCGTCGTCGCCGAGCGCGGCGACCACCGCGGCCTGTACGGGCGCGGCCGTCATCATCCCGCCGTGCTTGCGGATCTGCAGCAGCTCGCCGAGCACCGCGGCGTCGCCCGCGATGAACGCGGCGCGGTAACCGGCCAGGTTGGAGCGCTTGGAGAGCGAGTGGACGGCGATCAGGCCGTCGTACGTACCGCCGCAGACATCCGGGTGGAGCACGGAGACCGGCTCGGCCTCCCAGCCCAGCTCGAAGTAGCACTCGTCGCTCGCGATCAGCACACCGTGCTCCCGCGCCCAGGCGACGATCCGGGCCAGTTCGTCCGCGCCGATGACCTGGCCCGTCGGGTTCGACGGCGAGTTGAGCCAGAGCAGCCTGAGCCCCTCGGGGTCCAGCTCCGTCGGGTCGTCGTACACGACCGGCTCCGCGCCGCAGAGCCGCGCGCCGACCTCGTACGTCGGGTAGGCGAGCCGCGGGTACGCCACCCGGTCACCGGCCCCCAGGCCGAGCTGGGTGGGCAGCCAGGCGACCAGTTCCTTGGAGCCGACGACGGGCAGCACATTGGTGTGCGCGACCTCGCGGGCACCGAGCCTGCGCTCGCACCAGCCGCTGATCGCGTCGCGCAGCCCGGGGGTCCCCCACACCGTCGGATACCCCGGCGAGTCGGCCGCCGCGGCGAGCGCTTCGCGGACGACCGGCGGGACCGGGTCGACCGGTGTGCCGACGGAGAGGTCCACGATGCCGTCCGGGTGGGCTGCGGCCGTCGCCTTGTACGGCTCCAGCTTGTCCCAGGGGAAGGCGGGGAGACGCGATGAGAGTGCGGACACGGGCTTCACTTTCTCGTACGTACGGGGTTTCACAAGAAATGCCGCGGTCCCGTACGGCGAAGACGCCGTACGGGACCGGGTCGCTACGGGATCAGCCGTTCTGCGGAGGAAGCGCCGCGATGAAGGGGTGGTCGCGCTCGATCAGGCCGAGCTTGGAGGCGCCACCGGGCGAGCCGAGCTCGTCGAAGTATTCGACGTTCGCCTTGTAGTAGTCCTTCCACTCCTCCGGGGTGTCGTCCTCGTAGAAGATCGCTTCCACCGGACAGACCGGCTCACAGGCACCACAGTCGACGCATTCGTCCGGGTGGATGTACAAGGACCGGGAGCCCTCGTAGATGCAGTCGACGGGGCACTCCTCGATGCACGCCTTGTCCTTGACGTCGACACAAGGCTGCGCGATGACGTAAGTCACGCTGTCGTTCCTCCTCGGTAGGGCTGCTCTGCGCGGGAGCGCGGCGTCGTCGATGCCCGCACCTAGTATCTCCGTTCCTGGGCGCGATCCGAACAGGAGGGGCGGAGAGAGCTGTGGAATTCACTACCGGCGGACGGCTCGAGGTCCGAATTACACCTGTTGACGTGGGCAAACGGGTATCAGTCAGGCAGCTGGCCAACGAGGCCGCACCAGGTGCGAAGTTCACCGACACGGTGGGTGTTCTCACATCATGGGACGCGGGTGTGCTGTCCATCACACAACGGTCGGGCGTGTCGGTCCGTATCCCGGAATCGGCGCTCGTCGCGGGCAAGACCGTCCCCGCGGCTCCCGCGCGCAGGCGCGGCCCGTCCGCGACCTTCCCCGAACTGGCGCGGGCGATGGCCCGCGCCTGGCAGCCGGTGGAGAGCGAGCAGCTCGGCGACTGGCAGCTGCGGGCCGCCGCCGGATTCACCCGCCGGGCCAACTCCGTACTGCCGCTCGGCGATCCGGGCCGGCCGCTGGACGAGGCGCTGGAGCGGGTGCACGCCTGGTACGCGGAGCGCGGCCTGCCCGCGTACATGCAGCTCGCCACCGGGTACGAGGGCACTCAGGAGGTGCTCGCCGCGAGTCTTGAGGAGCGCGGCTGGACCCGCGAGGTGACCGCGCTGGTACGGACCGGGGCGCTGGCTCCGCTGGGCGATCCGGGCCGCCCGCTGGAGGACGCGGTCTCCCGGGTCACGCTCTCCCGGTCCTGCGACGCGTCCTGGCTGGCCCGCTACCAGCGCTTCACGACCCCGGATCCGGCCGTGCTCGAAGTGCTCGGCAGCGGCCCTTCGACGTGGTTCGCCTCGGTCGCCGGGACCGGCGGGGTGCCGGTGGCGATCGGCCGCTGTGTGACCGACGGCCGGTGGGCCGGTTTCATGGCCGTCGAGGTGGACCCGGCGGCCCGCCGCCAGGGCCTGGCGAGCGCCGTGATGACCGCGCTGGCCCGCCGGGCACTCGACGAGGGCGCTTCGGCGGCCTGGCTCCAGGTCGAGGAGGACAACGCCGGGGCCCGCGCGCTCTACGACGGCATGGGGTTGAGGACCCATCACAGCTACCACCACTACCGGCAGCACATCCCCACGGCATAGGCGGGTACGAGAGTCATATGGACGAGCAATCCACCGACTGGCGCCGGCAGTTCGCCGACGAGGCCCGCTCCGAGCGGCCCGATCTCGCGCTGCTGTGTCTGCTGGTGGGCACGGAGGCCGACCCCTCGCTCGGCCAGGACGGCATCGACACCGCCGAGATCGAACTCGACCGGCTGGCGGGCATGCTGCCGTACGGGCTCACCGGGGCCTGCGCCTGGGCCGCCGCCCTCGGTGAACTCCTCGGCGAGCGGCACGACTTCAGGGGCGGCGCCGCCGACTACCAGCGGCTGGAGTCCTCGCTGCTGCACGAGGTGCTGCGGCACAGGCGCGGGCTGCCGATCCTGCTCTCGGTGGTGTGGATCGAGGTGGCGCGGCGGGCCGGAGCGCCGGTGTACGGGGTGGCGCTGCCGGGCCACTTCGTGGTCGGCTTCGGCGATCCGGCCGGGCCGCGGGACGAGCAGGTGCTCGCCGATCCCTTCGGGGGCGGCCGGCTGCTCAGCGGCGATGACGCGGGCGCCCTGGTCGCCGGGGCGACGGGCGCGCCCTTCGATCCGGCCATGCTCGTCCCGGCGGACCCACTGGAGATCGTCCTGCGCGTCCTGAACAACATCCGCGCCTGGGCCGCGGCCCGCCCCGAGCGCACCGACGTCCAGCTCTGGGCCGTCGAACTCTCCCTGCTGCTGCCCGCACACCCGGCCCAACTGCGCTACGAACACGCCCAACTCCTGGTGGAGCGCGGCGACTTCATGCGCGGCGCGGTGGAGATGGAGGAGTACGCCGAGGTGGTCGCCACGGTAGACCCGGCAACGGCCGAGTCGGTACGCGGACGGGCCAGATCGGCCCGCGCGATGCTCAACTGAGGGGCGGCGGACCAGCGGGCGCCCGCGCCGCTCCCGTGCGGGCGTACCGGCCCGGTGCCACACCCACCACACGCTTGAAGTGCCGTGTCAGATGGGACTGGTCGTAGAACCCGGTGGCCACCGCGACATCGCCGGGCAGACTGCCCTCAAGCAGCAGTCCCCTGGCCAGGTCGATCCGGCGGGACGTCAGGTACTGGTGCGGGGTGATACCGAAGGCGGCGCCGAACGCCCGTACCAGATGGGCGGGGTGGGCGTGCACCTCGGCCGCTGCCTGCTGCAGGGTCACGCCCTGGACCAGCCGTTCGTCCAGCAGCGCCCGCAGCCGGTGGGCGACGGTCCTGCCGTCCCGCGCCGGGCGGCGCACCGTGGTGCCGGGCCGCAGATGTCCGCGCAGCCGCTCACTGATCAGGGCCAGGCCGCTCTCCGCCGCCAGCTCGTCGCCCCGGGAGGCCAGGGCCGTGTGCAGCCGGCCGACGCTGCTGCGCAGCACCGGGTCGACCAGGTCGGGCCGGTCCACCGCGGCGCCGATGTATCCGGCGTCGAGCTGGGTCATGTCCAGGTAGAGCACCCGCTTGCGGAAGCCCTCCGGGGTGGCGGGTGAGCCGTTGTGCGGCACCTGCGGGGGCAGCAGCGAGACGGTGTCGTGCGGGGTGCCGTGCTCATGGCGGTCGAGGTCGTAGCGCACCGCGCCGTCGTCGACGATCAGCAGGGTCCAGGCGTCATGGACGTGCATCGGGTAGGCGTGCTCGGTGAAGTGGGCGTGGAAGACCTCCACGACACCCGCTACGGGCGGGCGCCATGCGGAGATCTCCGGCTCGGGCACCATGCAAACAACGTACAAGACGCTACTCAGAACCGTTCGGCAGTCTCGGAGCATGAGTACTGAGACTGCCTCCGCCCCCAGCACCTACACGTCCACCGCCGGCTTCGGCGACGGCGCACCGGTCCGCTTCGACACCAAGATCGCCGTGCTGCTGCACGAGGACCTGGCGACCTGGCAGCGGCTGAATGTGACGGCGTTCCTGGTCAGCGGTCTCGGCCCGACGGTGCCCGAGGTGATCGGCGAACCGTACGCGGATGCCGACGACACGGCCTATCTGCCGATGTTCCGGCAGCCGGTGCTGGTCTTCGAGGGCTCCGGCGAGACGCTGACCGCCGCGCACGCACGCGTCCTGTCCCGGGCGCTCCCCCGGGCCGTCTTCACCCGTGATCTGTTCGGTACGGGCAACGACCGGGACAACCGCGCCGCGGTCCGTGCGGTCGGGCGCGACCGGCTCGATCTGGTGGGCCTCGCGGTGTACGGACCGCGCAACGCGGTGGACAAGGTACTCAAGGGGGCCAGGATGCACCCGTGAAGCGGGGTGCACCTGTGGAGGGGCACCTGTGGAGGTGATACGCGGGGGCCCGGGGCTCAGGAGACCGCGGCCGGACCGCGGCCGGATCAGAGCCAGCCCTTCTCGCGCGCGATCCGTACGGCCTCGGCCCTGTTGCGAGCCGTCAGTTTCTGGATCGCCGTCGAGAGGTAGTTGCGGACGGTGCCCTGCGACAGGTGCAGCGCCGCGGCCAGCTCCGCGTTGGTCGAGCCGTCCGCCGCCGCGCGCAGCACGTCGCGCTCCCGGTCCGTCAGCGGGTTCGCGCCGTCCGAGAGCGCCGCCGCGGCCAGGGTGGGGTCGATGACCCGTTCCCCGTCGAGCACCTTCCGTACCGCGGTGGCCAGCTGGGCCGCGGGGGCGTCCTTGACCAGGAAGGCGTGGGCGCCGGACTCCATGGCCCGGCGCAGATAGCCGGGGCGGCCGAAGGTGGTGAGGACGACGACCTTGAGCGCGGGCAGCTCGCGGTGGAGCTGGGCGGCCGCTTCGATGCCGGTCATGCCGGGCATCTCGATGTCGAGCAGCGCGACATCGACGGACCGGTCCCGGGCGGCGGCCAGGACCTCGTCGCCGCGGGCCACCTGGGCCACGACCTCGAAATCGGGCTCGAGGCCGAGCAGCGCGGCCAGAGCCTCCCGGACCATGGCCTGGTCCTCCGCGAGCAAGAGCCTGATCATGCACCGGATCCTATGGGGACGCGGACGGTGAGGGTGAAGCCAGGACCGGCCTGGGTATCGAGGGTGCCGCCGGCCTTGGCGAGGCGCTCGGCCAGGCCGATGAGCCCGTTGCCGTGCGGACCGGCCGCCGCGCCCCTGCCGTTGTCACGCACCACCAGTTCGAGGCTGCGGCCGTCCAGGGTCTGCCGGGCGCCGAGCGCGACCGTGCAGTGGCGGGCGCCGCTGTGGCGTACGACATTGGTGATGCCCTCGCGCAGCGCCCAGGCCAGGACGGCCTCCCGCTCCTCGTCCAGGTCGGCGCCCTCGAAGTCCGCGGGCACGTCGACGGGGACGTCGGCCACGATGCCCGCGGCCGAGAGCGCGGTGCGGGCGCCCGCCAGTTCGCCGGGCAGGGTGGGCCGCCGGTAGCCGGTGACCGCTTCCCGTACGTCCGTCAGCGCCTGCCTGCTGACCTGCTCGATGTCCGCGACCTGCGCGGCCGCCTGCCCCGGGTGGTCCGGGAGCATCCGGCCGGCCAGCTCGGACTTGAGCGTGATCAGCGACAGGGAGTGGCCGAGCAGATCGTGGAGGTCGCGGGCCATCCGCAGCCGCTCCTCGTTCGCGGCGAGCTGGGCGACCGTGGCGCGGGCCTCCTTCAGCTCGACCGTCGTACGGATCAGCTGCCGTACCCCGGTCATCGCGAATCCGCCGAGCAGGGTGGGGATGAGCAGCGGCCCGGCCTGCTGCTCCAGATCACCGCTGCGGACGGCGAGGAGACAGAGCAGCACCGTGGACCCGAGAATCCCCCAGCTGGCCCGGCGCAGCGGCAGGACCGCGCCGCAGTTCACGGCGACGTACACGAAGAGCACGAGCCAGGGGGAGCCGAGGGCGAGGTTGAGCCCGACGGCGATGACGCCGAGGGCGGCGGCCAGGGCACTGCTGACGTACTCGGGATGGCGTGAGCGGCTGGTGTGCCGGAAGACCATGACGAGATACGTGCCGACGAAGACGACCAGCCCGGCCCAGCCGAGCACCTGCTCGGCGGCCGAGTAGCGGCCGTCGAGCAGTGCGTTCAGCGGGGTGCCCAGGAAGACCAGCCAGATGCCGATCCAGAGCATCTTCCTGGCGGCCTCCCGGCGGTTCTCGGGTACTCGGCCGATACCGACCGCTCTTTCCTCCTTCACGCCTTCAGTGTGTCCTTCCGGTACAGCCAGGCGGCGCCGCCCGCGAAGATCAGGAAGTACACGAAGAGGATGGCCACGTCCTTGATGTGCGGGGCGTTGCCCACCTCGATGGACTGGCCGAGACCGGCGTACGCGTGGGTGGGCAGCCACTCCGCGATGTTCTGCAGCCACGTCGGGAAGGACGTCGTGGGCAGCCAGAGGCCGCCGAGGATGGACAGGCCGAAGTAGATGATCATCGTGATCGGCCGGACCGCGTCACCGCTGGCGATGTATCCGATGGCGACCCCGAGCGCGGCGAAGACCAGGCTGCCGGCCCAGATGACCCCGGTCAGGGCGAGCCACTGCCAGGCGTCGAACCGGACGCCCTTGGCGAGCGCCGCCACGATGAAGACGACGACGATGCACGGCAGCGTGACCACCGCCGCACTGCCGATCTTCGCGATGACATAGCCGCGGCCCGGCAGCGCGGTGAGGCGCAGCTGGCGCACCCACCCCTTCTCGCGCTCCTTGGCGATGCGCTCACTGTTGCCCATGAGGACGGCGGTGAGCGCGCCGAAGGAGGCCATCGCGACCACGTAGAAGTTCTGCAGGGTGAGGCCGGTGCCGCCCACCTTGTCGGTCGACGACGCCCCGCTCGCGATGATCAGGTAGAGCATCGAGGGGTAGAGGATCGAGAAGAACATGAACTTCTTGTTCCGCAGGGTCCGGGTGATTTCGAGCTTGACCAGGGTCCTCATGCTGCTTTGGCCTCCTCGGCCTCGGTGATGGCGACGAATGCCTGCTCAAGGCCGAGGCCCGCGACTTCGAGATTGCGGGGGTAGAGCCCGAGTCCGTACAGCGCGTGGACGGTGGCGTCGGCGTCGGACGACTGGATACGGACGGTGCGGCCCGACACGTCGAAGGCCGTCAGGAACGGGAGGCCGCGCAGCGCGCCCTCGTCGATGGCGCCCTCCAGGTCGAAGGCGATCCGCCGGGCACCGGCCTTGGCCTTGATCTCGGACGCGGTCCCGTCGGCGAGCAGCCGGCCCTTGTGGAGGACCAGCACCCGGTCGGCGATGGCGTCCGCCTCCTCCAGGTAGTGCGTGGCGAAGAGGACCGTACGGCCCTGGTCGGCCTGTTCACGCATGGTGGCCCAGAAGGCGTGCCGGGCGGAGACGTCCATCCCGGTGGTCGGCTCGTCGAGGACGATCAGGTCGTTGTCCCCGGCTGTCGCCAGCGCGAAGCGGACGCGCTGCTCCTGGCCGCCGGAGAGCTTGTTGACCATGCGGTCGGCGATCTGGGTGATGCCGGCGCGGTCGAGCACATCGGCGACCGGGCGCGGGTGGCGGTGCAGATCGCAGGCCAGCTGGACCAGCTCGCGGACCTTGACCTCCTCCATCAGGCCGCCGCTCTGCAGCATCGCGCCGACGCGGCCGTCCCTGATGGCCTGCTCGGGGGTGGTGCCGAAGACCCGGACGGTGCCCGAGTCGGCGTTGCGCAGTCCGAGCAGGAGGTCGAGCGTCGACGACTTGCCCGCCCCGTTGGGGCCGAGGAGTGCGACGGTCTCGCCGGGGTGCAGATCGAGGGTGAGGTCGGCCACGGCGCGTACCTGGCCGTAGGTCTTGTTCACCTGCTCGAAGCTCGCCACGGTGGTGGGCGGTGCGGTCGTCTTCGTCATGGGAACAGCGTCGCTCACCGGAGGTGCCCCGCGGCAGAGCCGCCTGTCGTGAGTCGACGATGACAGATGTCATAGGGGATTCATGACGGGCTGTGCCACAGCGCGGCCCCCGCCGATGTGGTCGGCGGGGGCCGGGTTGCCGGTACGGCGTGGCCGCGGCCCGGTCAGCTCGGGTTGAGGCTGATCGTGGCGACGCGCTCGGCCGGCGTCTTTCCGAGCAGCGCGGTCTGCATGGCCTGTGCCACGTCGGTCGACGAGACCTGGTGCTTCTGGCCGTCGCCCTTGGTGATCATGATGCCGTCGAAGACACCTTCGAGCAGCTGGTTGATCGCGGTCCGGTTGTAGACCTGTTCGAGCCTGCCGTTGACGGGCTTCATGGAGAGGATCTTGGGGAGCGACTTCTCCGGGCCGAACTGGATCTGCTTGTTGCCCGCCTTGATCGTGATCAGGCCGGACATCGCGGGCTTGGCGAAGTCCTTCATAGCCCGGTCGATCTCGGCCTGGGAGATCGTCGGCTGCCGTGCCACGACCGGGAGTTGGACGGTGTGCGGCTGCCCGGTCTGGACCTGTGCACGGAACGCGTCCCGGACGGCGACCATCGACTTGTTGACGTCCAGCGCCTTGCCCGCCTTGCCCGGTTCGGGAACGGCCTTGCCCGGCTCGAACTTGATCGTGCCATCGGACGCGGAGCCCGACGCACCCGCAAGGTCCGTGAGCGCGACGCCGAGCTTCTCGTTGTCGGTGGGCAGGACCGGCTCGACCTGGCGTTGGCCGCCGAAGAGCGAACCGATCACCGAGACGGGGTTGTAGTCACTGCCGGCGGCACCGCGCACGGTGGCCTGGGTGTCCAGGGTGAGCCCCGCCGTGGCCGGCCTGAGCTCGGTCCTGCGGCCGTCGACGCTCAGCTGGATCGGGGAGTTGACCCGGGTGCCGAGCGTGCTGTCGAGCTTGTTGACGGCCTCGTCCCGGGTGCCGCCGCCGATGTCGACGCCGAGCACGGTGGTGCCCTTGGGTACGTCGGAGTGGTTCATCAGCAGCCCCGCGCCGTACGCCACACCGGCGAGCACCACGATGCCGACACCGATGAGGCCCAGCTTCGAGCGGCCCTTCTTGGCCGGCGCGGCGGACCGGACCGGAGCGGGCGCCGGGGTGGGGACCACGCCCGGGTGCTCGGACGGACCGGCGGGGCCGGACGGGCCCGACGGGCTGTACGGCGAGGGGCCGTCGGAGAGCCGCGGCGCCCCGTCGTGGTGGTCCATGCCAGGAACCGGGCCCGTACCGCCGCCGGGGCCGGGCGGGAACGGTGCACGGCGGTCGGACGACGCCACCGGGACACCGCTGCTGAGGGTGGACCCGGAGACGTTGCCGCCTGCGGGCGGGCCGCCCTGGCCGCCGGTGCCGGTGCCGAACTCCGGTGCGGGCTGCTGCGGTGTCAGTACGGCGGTGTCGTCCGACAGCGGCGTCCCGGCGCCCCCGAAAGTGGCGGGGCCGTCGCCGAGCGGCGGGGTCAGCGGGCTGGTGCCGGTCGCGGGGCCGGTGGTCGGCCCGGAGGGGCCGGCGAGCCCGGCGGAACCGAGCGGCCCGAGCGAGCCGAGCGCCCCGGGAGGACCGGAGGGCGCGGACATACCGGAGGTACCGGACACACCGGATGTACCGGCCGTTCCGGATGTGCCAGGTGTACCGGGCGCGCCCGTACCGCCGGTGCCCTGCTGCGGCCGCTCGGCGAAGTACGGCAGGTCGGAGCGGGGGCCGCCGCCGTCCTGCGCCCCGGGTCCGCCCGGCCCGGACGGCGCACCGGAACGCGGCGCTCCGATCGACCCGTCGGGACCGGAGGGCGCGGCGGGCGCCGAGGGCACGGAAGGAGCGGACGGCGTCGCGGGCTTGCGCGGCGCGAACCAGTCGCTGGTGGGCCGCTCGGCCGGCGGCTCATCGGGCTCCGGCTCCGGGTCGGGCTCGGGCGGCAGGGACATCGCGCTCGTGCGCTCCTGGTCGGAGCGGCCGTCGACCGGCTCGCTCTCCCCCATGGGCGTCCGCATGACGACCGGCGGAATCGGCCGCGAGCCAGGGATGTTGATCCGGATACGCGTCGTCAGCGTGGTCTCGGTCCTCGGCTCGTCCGGCTGCGGCTCGGGGGCCGGCGCTGCGGCGTCCTCAGAAGACTGGCGGGTTCCGTACGGCGGCGTACCCGAGGGGTACGCGGCCCCGCCACGCCCCTGGGCGCCGGTGGACGAACTGTCAGTTTCACGACTCAAGGCAGGTTCTCCCGGTTGGCTCCGCCGCCCGTTCTTACTTGTGCGGGAGGTTCGGCGGCGCGCACCACCATACTGGGCACGGCGCGATCGCACCCCCCACCCAGCGGAATGCAACGTTCCGACCGGCCCGCGGCCGCGCCCGGTTCACCGGGCGAAGCGGCACATCACTTGCCAGGTCGGGCGGAATCCGGCCCCGGCTGCGGCACTTTGCGCACGGTGGCGCAGATCACAGCGGCCACCATCCCGCCCAGCAGGAAGACGTACGACCCCGTGCCCGCGGCGAAGACGAAGTCGCCCTCGGGGCGGGTGGCGGTCAGCAGCATGACGGCGACCAGCCAGCCGACGGCGGGGGCGCCGACCCCGATCGCCGTCCCGGTCGCCACCCGGCCCCCGTAGAAGACGGCCGCACTGCCCAGCAGGGCGAGCACCAGACCGCCGGGGGACCAGCCGCTCTGTACGAGCGCCCCCGCGAGACCGGTCAGCGCGCCGAGGACGACCAGCCCGAAGTAGGCAGCGATACGGCGGGGGTTCAGCGGCGCCGCGAGGCCGGTGCCCGCGCCCGCGCCCGTACGACCCTGGTTCATGCTCATTCGTCCGCTCCTGTGCTGCCCGACGTGGTGCTCGTCGTCGTGCTCGCTGCGCTGCCCGGTGCGGCGCCCACCGCGACGCCCGCGAAGAGATCCGTCTCGCGCTCGCCTTCCGGTGCGCCCGAAGCGCCCCGCACCAGTTCGTAGTACTCACGGGCGAAGAGCGGCTGCCCCAGGTCGTTGGAGAGCGCGAAGAAGGGGCCGTCCACCGCGATCTGGGTGGCGTGCGCGCGCATCGCGGCCGACTTGGCCGCCGCGTACGCCGTGCCGTCGATCTCCGCGGTGATGACCTCGTCCTCCACGACCCCCGGCACATCGCCGATGTCCGCGACACCGGGGAAGCCGGCACCGGCCGCCCGCAGCCGGGCGAAGCCCTCCTCGGCCACCGAGCGCGGCACCCGGTTCCAGTAGATCTTCGCGATCGTGTGCGGCTCGCCCAGCTCAGGACGGAAGGCGGGCTCGGCCGCGAGTCCGGCCGCGCGCATCGCGACCCGGTGCGCCTGGATGTGGTCGGGGTGGCCGTAGCCGCCGTGGGTGTCGTACGTCACCAGGACCTGCGGCCGTACCGAACGGATCACCTCGACGAGATACGCCGCCGCCTCGTCCACCGGTGTGTTCCAGAAGGCGCCCTCGCGGCTGTTCTGCTCGACACCCATCATCCCGGAGTCCCGGAAGCGGCCGGGGCCGCCGAGGAAGCGGTGGTCGGTGACGCCCAGCTCCCGCATCGCGGCGGCCAGTTCACCGATGCGATGGGCGCCCAGACCGTCCTCGCGGTCGGACGCCAGATGTGCGAGTCCGGGCGGGATGATCTCGCCCTCCTCGCCGAGAGTGCACGTCACCAGGGTGACGTGGGCACCCTCGGCGGCGTACGCGGCCATGGTGGCGCCGTTGTTGATCGACTCGTCGTCGGGGTGCGCGTGCACCAGGAGCAGGCGCCGGTCGGGGAGGTCCGTCATGGGAACAGCCTACGAGCCGTGTGCGCTCCCCGGGCCGCCCGACCGGCGGCCCGGCCGTCCCCGCTGTCCCAGTGACCTCAGTGGCTCAGAGATATCAGCGATCTCCGTGGTCTCCGTGGTCTCCGTGGTCTCAGAACTTGATACCGCCGATCATCCCGGCCACATTGGTCGTGAGCGAGTGGATGGTGGGCGCCACGGACGAGCTGGCCAGGTAGAAGCCCAGAAGCGCGCAGACCACCGCGTGCCCCGCTTTGAGCCCCGATTTCCTGACCATGAGCACGACGATGATCGTCAGCAGCACCACCGCCGAGATCGAGAGCGCCATGACGGTTCACCTCCACTTGCGTACGGTCCAGGGGCATGCCACAACTGCCGGTAGCGTCATACCCACCTAGCGCTACGGATCATAACTATCCAGCGGCGTGCATGATCGATGCACGGCAGCACGAGGGGCGCATGGACGTACGCCCCCGGCAGAACCGGGCGGCACATGCCCGCAGTCGGATGCGGTCCACCCCGCCCCGCCCACAGGAAAGGCTCTAGGTTCGGTCGCATGACATCGAACGAACACTCCTTTCCCCGCCGGTTCGCCAGAACCCAGCGCTTCACGCTCGGTGCCCCGCGCGCCTTCACGGTGTCGCCCGACGGCGACCGGGTCGTCTACCTGCGCTCCCCCACCGGAACCGACCGGGCGAACCGGCTCTGGGTGCTCGACATCGGGCAGGGCGCACAGGAGCGCGTCGCCGCCGACCCCGAGGCGCTGCTCGGTGGCGCGGACGAGCAGCTCTCGGCCGGGGAGAGGGCGCGCCGCGAGCGGAGCAGGGAGGGCTCGGCCGGCATCGTCGGGTACGCCGTCGACGAGGCGGCCGAGCTGGCCGTTTTCGCCCTGTCGGGACGGCTGTTCACGGCCGGGCTGCGGGCGGCCGGCACCCGTGAGATCCGGGTTCCGGGCCCCGTCATCGACCCCAGGCCGTCCCCTGACGGCAGCCGTATCGCCTATGTGACCGGCGGCGCGCTGCGTGTGGTGGGCGCGGAGGGGGAGGACGACAGGGCGCTCGCCGAGCCGGAGGACGCCCACGTCACGTACGGGGTGGCCGAGTTCGTGGCGGCCGAGGAGATGCAGCGCTCGCGCGGCTACTGGTGGGCGCCGGACTCACGGAGCCTGCTGGTGGCGCGGGCCGACGACAGCGCCGTACAGCGCTGGTGGATCGCCGACCCGGCGCATCCGGAACAGGAGCCCGCGCAGGTCGGATATCCGGCGGCCGGCACCGCCAACGCGGAGGTGCGGCTCTTCCTCTACGCCCTGGACGGGACGCGTACCGAGGTGGTCTGGGACCGCGCCCGCCACCCGTATCTGGCGGCCGTGCACTGGTCGTCCGACGGCGCTCCGCTGCTGCTCGTCCAGGCCCGTGACCAGCGCAGCCAGCGCTATCTGGGCGTCGACACGGAGTCCGGCACCACCAGGACCGTGCATGTCGACGAGGACCCGGTGTGGCTCGACCTGTTCCCCGGGGTGCCCGCCTGGGCGCCCGCCGGCGGTCTGGTCCGGATCGCCGACGAGGGCGGCGCACGGGTGCTCGCGGTCGGCGACCGGCTGCTCACCGGGCCGGAGTTGCACGTTCGGGCGGTGCTGGACATCTCGGTTGACGACGTGCTGGTCTCGGCGTCCGCGGGCGAGGTCGCCGCCGCTCCCGAGACCGGTGAGATCCATGTCTACCGGGTCAACGAGCTGGGCGTGGAACGTCTTTCGGAGGGGCCAGGGGTGCACTCGGCGGTGCGCTCGGGCGGTGTCACGGTGCTCCTCTCGGCCCGGACGGAGCGTCCCGGCACGGATGTCCGGGTGCTGCGGGGCGGCAAGGAGGTAGCCACGGTCGCCTCGTACGCGGAGGCTCCGGGCCTCACCCCCCGCGTGACGTTCGCCGAGGGGGGCGCACGGAAAATTCCGTGCGCCGTCCTGCTCCCCAGCGGCCACCAGGAATCCGACGGCGCGCTTCCGGTGCTCCTCGACCCGTACGGCGGCCCGCACGGCCAGCGGGTGGTCGCCGCGCACAACGCGTACCTCACGTCCCAGTGGTTCGCGGACCAGGGCTTCGCGGTGGTGATCGCGGACGGCCGGGGAACCCCGGGCCGCTCCCCCGCGTGGGAGAAGGCCGTCAAGGGCGACTTCACGCTCACGCTCGACGACCAGGTCGACGCCCTGCACGGGCTGGCCGACCAGGGCTTCCCGCTCGACCTGGACCGGGTCGCCATCCGCGGCTGGTCGTACGGCGGCTATCTGGCCGCGCTCGCGGTGCTGCGCCGCCCCGATGTGTTCCACGCCGGTGTGGCGGGCGCCCCGGTCGCCGACTGGCGGCTGTACGACACGCATTACACCGAGCGCTATCTCGGCGACCCGGCCCAGCGGCCCGAGGTGTACGCGGCGAGCGCGCTCGTCACCGACGACGGGCTCTCGGCTCCGGAGAACCCGGCCAGGCCGCTGATGGTCATCCACGGCCTGGCGGACGACAACGTCGTCGCGGCCCACACCCTGCGGCTCTCGTCGGCGCTGCTCGCCGCGGGCCGCCCGCACGAGGTGCTGCCGCTCTCCGGTGTCACCCATATGACGCCGCAGGAGCAGGTGGCGGAGAATCTGCTGCTGCTCCAGGTCGACTTCATCCGGCGGTCCCTGAATCTGCCTGTGGCGCGCTGAGTGGAGCATGGGGCGACCGGCCGGGGCGACATGTCGCCCCGGCCGGTCCACGGCACCCGCACGGCCCCGTAGCTGCCCAGTCTGGCGGTCCCGCATATCGGCTCCACGACAGCGGAGTTGCCGCATTGTGAAAAGAACTCCGGCTGCCCGGGCCCTTGACTCGCGTCGTGGCGCCGGGCCACGCTCCGCTCAGCTGCGATGTTCCACACAGCGGGGGCAGCGGGCCGAAGAGCCCCGTACCGAAGAGCCCATAGCGCACCGCTGGCAAGGGAGTTGATGGATCAAGCCACGACCGGGCCCACCGGCCGGGGCCAGGACACCACACCGAGGAAGCGATACGACATGGCGCACGAGGCCACCATTCCCGCTCCCCGCGACAAGGCGCCCCGCCAGGGTGAGGTACTTCTCTCCGCCGAGGGGCTGACCAAGCACTTTCCCATCATGGGCGGCTTTCCCTTCAAGCGCAGGATCGGCGCGGTCCAGGCCGTCGACGGCATCGACCTCTCCCTGCACACGGGCGAGAGCTTCGGTCTTGTGGGCGAGTCGGGGTGCGGAAAGTCCACCACAGGACGGGTGCTGACCCGGCTGCTCGAACCGACCGCCGGCCGGCTCGTCTACCGGGGGCAGGACATCACCCGCGCGGGGCGGCGGCAGTTGGCGCCGATCCGCCCCGAGATCCAGATGATCTTCCAGGACCCGTACTCGTCGCTCAACCCCCGCCAGACCATCGGAAAGATCATCGGTGGCCCGATGGAGATCAACGGCATCCATCCCAAGGGCGGCCGCGAGCACCGCATCCGCGAGCTGCTCGAGATCGTCGGTCTCAACCCGGAGCACTACAACCGCTTTCCGCACGAGTTCTCCGGCGGCCAGCGCCAGCGCATCGGCGTCGCCCGCGCCCTCGCCCTGGAGCCGAAACTGATTGTCGCGGACGAGCCGGTCTCCGCGCTCGACGTCTCCATCCAGGCCCAGGTCGTCAACCTCCTCCAGGAACTCCAGCGCGAGATGGACATCGCGTTCCTGTTCATCGCGCACGACCTGGCGGTCGTCCGGCACTTCTCGGACCGGGTCGCCGTCATGTACCTCGGCAAGATCGTCGAGGTCGGCGACCGGGACTCGATCTACCAGCAGCCGCGCCACCCGTACACGCACGCGCTGCTCTCCGCCGTCCCGGAGCCCGCGCTGATCAGCGACGACGAGCGCGCCGTCCATGAACGCATCAGGCTCGCGGGCGATGTGCCGTCCCCGATCTCACCGCCGTCCGGCTGCCGTTTCCGTACCCGCTGCTGGAAGGCGCAGGACAAATGCGCGACCGAGGAGCCGCCGCTGGTACGGGTCGACGGCAGCCAGGACGGACATCTGACGGCCTGCCACTTCCCGGAGGCCCCGACGACGGAGCGCGAGTCGGAGATCATCCTCGACCCGGCGCTGCGCGAACTGGAGTCGGACCCGGGCGGTCCGGGCGCACCGGGGACGGAGAGCGTGTAGGCGCCCCGGACGGCCATGACACCTAGGCGGGCGTCGCACCCGTCGAAGGACCGGCGGGGGGCCCGGCAGGCCCGCCGCCCGGGGGCGCCGCCGGGCCCGCGGGCGTCGCGCCGGACGGCCCCGGCGTACCACCGGCGGGCCCCGTGCCAGACCCCGGCGTACCGGCAGGCCCCGGACCGGAGGACCCAGGACCGGAGGACCAGGGACCGGACGGCCCCGTGCCGGCGGCGGGTCCTGCCCCGCCCTCGTCGGACCCGCCGTTGGTGTCCGGCACGACCTGGATCTCCTCGGCGAAGTGGCAGGCCGAGTCGTGGTGCACCGGCCCCTCCGTCGTCCGGAACACCTCGGGCACCGCGAGCGCTGGTACCTCCTGCGCGCACCGCTCCTGCGCCTTCCAGCAGCGGGTGCGGAAGCGGCAGCCCGACGGCGGGTTCGCGGGCGACGGCACATCGCCGACCAGGATGATCCGCTCGCGTGCGTCCCGCGCCTCGGGGTCGGGCACCGGGACCGCCGAGAGCAGCGCCTGGGTGTACGGGTGGGTGGGGTGCTCGTAGATCTCCGCGTCCGAGCCGACCTCCACGATCCGCCCCAGGTACATCACCCCCACCCGGTCGGAGATGTGCCGGACGATCGACAGGTCGTGCGCGATGAACACGTACGCCAGGTCGAACTCCTTCTGGAGCCGCCCCAGCAGGTTGATGACCTGGGCCTGTACGGACACGTCGAGCGCGGACACCGGCTCGTCGGCCACGATGATCTCGGGGTTGAGCGCGAGGCCGCGCGCGATGCCGATGCGCTGTCGCTGGCCGCCGGAGAACTGGTGCGGATAGCGGTTGATGTACTCCGGGTTGAGCCCCACGACGTCCAGCAGGTCCTGGACCTTGCGCCGCCGGTCGCCCTTGGGCGCCACCTCGGGGTGGATCTCGTACGGCTCCCCGATGATGTCGCCGACCGTCATCCGCGGGTTCAGCGAGGTGTAGGGGTCCTGGAAGACCATCTGGATGTTGCGGCGTACGGCCTTGAGGGCGCGGCCGGACATCTTGGTGATGTCCTCGCCCTTGTACCGGATCGAACCGGCCGTCGGCGCCTCCAGGTTGACCAGCATCCTGGCCACGGTCGACTTGCCGCAGCCGGACTCCCCGACGACGCCGAGCGTCTCGCCCTGGCTGAGCGCGAACGACACCCCGTCGACGGCCTTGACCGCGCCGACCTGCTTCTTGAAGAGGATGCCCTGGGTGAGCGGGTAGTGCTTGACCAGGTCGCGGACCTCGAGGATGGGCTCCTTCTCGTGGAAGGCGACCTCGGCGTGCGACTTCTCCATCAGGTCGCGCCGGGCCTCGGCCTCGTCACGCGCCTCGTCACGTGCCGCGTGGCGCCGCGAGTGGTCAGCGTGCATTGAGCGTCTCCTTCCAGAAGTGGCAGGCGCTCCGGCGTTCCGGGGACACTTCGTACAGCGGAGGTACGTCGGTACGGCACACCTCCTGGGCCAGCGGGCAGCGGGGGTTGAAGGCGCAGCCGGGCGGGATGTGCAGCAGGTTCGGGGGCAGGCCCTTGATCGCGTAGAGCTCCTGGCCCTTCTGGTCGAGACGCGGGATCGATTCGAGCAGGCCCTTGGTGTACGGGTGGGCCGGGGCCTTGTAGATCTGGTGGACCGGTGATGTCTCCACGATCCGGCCCGCGTACATCACCGCGATCTTGTCCGCGACGTCCGCCACCACGCCCAGGTCGTGGGTGATCAGGATGAGCCCCATGTTGAACTCCCGCTGGAGTTCGGCGAGCAGGTCCATCACCTGCGCCTGCACGGTCACGTCGAGTGCGGTGGTCGGCTCGTCCGCGATGATCAGGTCGGGCTCCAGGGCCAGCGCCATGGCGATCATGATGCGCTGGCGCATCCCGCCGGAGAACTGGTGCGGGTACTGGCCGACCCGCTCCTTGGCCGCCGGGATCCGCACCGTGTCCATCAGCTCGACGGCCCTGGCCTTGGCGTCCTTGCGGGACATGCCCTTGTGGACGGTGAACATCTCACCGAGCTGCTCGCCGACGCTGAGCACCGGGTTGAGCGAGGAGAGGGCGTCCTGGAAGATCATCGCCATCTTCGCGCCACGGATCTTCCGCCGCTCCTCCTCCTTGAGCTTGAGCAGATCCTGTCCCTGGAAGAGGATCTCGCCGCCCGCGATCTTCCCCGGTGGTACGTCGAGGATGCCCATGATGGCCTGGGCGGTCACCGACTTGCCCGAGCCGGATTCGCCGAGGACGGCGAGCGTCTCGCCGGAGTCCACCGTGTAGTCGACGCCGTTCACCGCCTTCGCGACCCCGTCGCGGGTGTGGAACTCCACGTGCAGATCGCGTACTTCGAGCAGCATGGTCCGGACTCCTCAGCGCAGCTTGGGGTCGAGGGCGTCGCGCACCGCGTCGCCGAGCATGATGAAGGCGAGCACGGTGATCGCCAGGGCACCGGCCGGCCAGAGCAGCATGTGCGGGGCGTTGCGGATGTACGGCGAAGCGGCGGAGATGTCGATGCCCCAGGAGACGGTGGGGGGCTTCAGGCCGACGCCGAGGAAGGACAGGGTCGCCTCCAGCGAGATGTACGTACCGAGTGCGATGGTCGCCACGACGATCACCGGGGCGACCGCGTTCGGCGCGATGTGGCGCAGCAGCATCCGGGAGTTGGAGGCGCCGAGCGCCCGCGCGGCCTGGACGTAGTCGTTCTGTTTGGCGGTGATGACCGAGCCGCGCGCGATACGGGCGATCTGCGGCCAGCCGAGGAGCACCATGAAGCCGATCACGGGCCAGACGGTGCTGCTGGTGACCACGGACAGCAGCACCAGACCGCCGAGCACCACCGGGATGCCGAAGAAGATGTCGGTGATACGGGAGAGGATCGCGTCGCCCGCGCCGCCGAAGAAGCCCGCGAGACCGCCCAGGACGCTGCCGATGAGGGCCACCCCGACGGTCGCGCAGACACCGACCGTCACGGACTGACGGGCGCCGTAGACGGTACGGGTGTAGACGTCGCAGCCCTGTCCGGTGAAGCCGAAGGGGTGTCCGGGCTGGGGGCCTTCCTGGGCCTTGTCCAGGTTGCAGGCGAGCGGGTTCTGGTCGGCGATGAGCTGGGGCCAGATCGAGATCACCACGAGGAACAGGATGATCAGCCCCGAGATGATGAAGATCGGGTTGCGGCGCAGATCGCGCCAGGCGTCCGACCAGAGGCTGCGGGCCTGTTCGTCGGGGCCCGGCCCGCCGTCGCCCCGCTGGTTCTCCAGCGTGGTGCCCTCGCTCATGGCGAGGTCCGTGGCCCCGCCGGCCCCCGCCGCGGAGATGGCTTCGTCGGAATTCTGCGGCTCAGGCATACCGGATCCTCGGGTCGAGAACGGCGTAGAGGAGGTCGACGATGAGGTTCGCCACCAGGAAGACGATGACGAGGACGGTGACGAAGCCGACGACGGTCTGGCTGTTCTGGCGGACGATGCCCTGGTAGAGCTGGTAGCCGACGCCGTGGATGTTGAAGATGCGCTCGGTGACGATGGCACCGCCCATCAGGGCCCCGATGTCCGTACCGATGAAGGTCACGACGGGGATCAGCGAGTTGCGCAGCAGGTGCCGGATGATGATGCGGCGTCTCGGGAGCCCTTTGGCGGTGGCGGTTCTGACGTAGTCGGCGCGCCGGTTCTCCGCGATCGAGGTGCGGGTCAGCCGGGTGACGTACGCCAGTGACACGGACGCGAGGACGAGCCCGGGGAGGATCAGCTCGTTGAACGGGGCCTCAGGCGAGACGGCGGGCTTGATGAGCCCCCACTTCACCCCGAGGAGCAGCTGGGCCAGCAGGCCGGTGACGAAGGTCGGTACGGAGATGACGATCAGGGTGAGCAGCAGGACGGTCGAGTCGACCGGGCGGCCGCGCCTGAGCCCCGTGATCACACCGAAGGCGATGCCGATGATCACTTCGAAGATGATGGCGACGATGGTGAGCCGGATGGTGACGGGGAAGGCGCTGCCCATCAGGTCGGTGACCTTCTGACCGTTGAACGCGGTCCCGAAGTCTCCGGTGAAGACGTTGCCCATGTAGGTCAGGTACTGCTGCCACACGGGCTTGTCGAGGCCGAACTCCCTGCGCAGCTGGGCGGCCGTCGCGGGGTCGCAGGCGCGGTCGCCGCAGAGGCCGGCGACCGGGTCGCCCATCACGTTCACCATCAGGAAGATCAACAGCGTCGCGCCGATGAAGACCGGGATCATCTGCAGCAGACGCCTGATCACATAACGTCCCATGAGGGGCTCCGGGGGTCGTCGTTCCGGGAAGATTCAAGGGCCCGGCGCGCTGGGCGCACGCCGGGCCTCGCTTCCTCAGGCGTCAGTGGACCTTGATCTCGTTGTAGACCGGCACGCTGAACGGGTTCAGCGCGACGTTCGAGACGCGGTCGGAGTAGCCCGCGCTGCCGTTCTGGTACCAGAGCGGGATGGCGGGCATGTTGTCCTTGAGCACCCCTTCGGCGTCCTGGAACTTCTTGACGGCTTTCGCCTTGTCGGTCTCCGCGTTGGCCTGGTTGACGAGCGTGTCGAACTGCTTGTTCGTCCAGTGGCCGTCGTTGGACGAGGCGTTGGTGTAGTACAGCGGCTGCAGGAAGTTCTGGATGAGCGGGTAGTCCATCTGCCAGCCGGCCCGGAACGGGCCCGTCATCTTCTTCGCGGTGATCTGGTTGCGGAAGTCGGCGAACGTACCGATCGGGTTGCCGACACACGCCTTGTCGTTGCCGAGGGTGTTGTTGATGTTGTTGCAGATGGCGTCGACCCACTCCTTGTGCGAGCCGGTGTCCGCGTTGTACGAGATCTTCAGCTGGCCGCCGGGGATGCCGCCGCCCTCCTTGACCAGCTTCTTCGCCTCGGTGGGGTTGTACGTGCAGGCGGCGCCGCAGAGCCCCGCCTTGTATCCGCCGCTGGCGCCGAGGACCGGGGACGTCCAGTCGGTGGCCGGGGTCCTGGTGTTCTGGAAGATCGTCTTGGTGATCTGCGGGCGGTTGATCGCCATCGAGAGCCCGACCCGCACCTTCTTGGCGCCCGCGGTGTTCCACTCGGGGCGGTAGAAGGGGAACGCGATCGTCTGGATGATGCCGGCGGGGGTGTTGATGTAACGCCCGTTGAGGTCGGCCTTGACGTTCTTGAGCTGCGCGGCGGGGACGTCATCGACCAGGTCGAGGTTGCCCGCGGTCAGGTCGGTGTAGGCGGTGTTGTTGTCCGTGTAGACCTTGAGGTCGACGCCGCCGTTCTGCGCCTTGTCGGGGCCCGGGTACTTGCTCCACTTGCGCAGGCTCATCTTCGAGCCCTTGGTGTACGACTGCACGGTGTACGGGCCGTTGCCGATCGGCTTGGACAGCCAGGCGGAGTGGTTCTTGTAGAACGCCGTGGGCAGCGGGGCGAAGGCCGGGTAACCGAGCGTGTCCGGGAACGTGGAGAACTTCTGGTTCAGCTTCACCGTGAAGGTGTTGTCGTTGACCACCTTGAGCCCGGAGAGCTTGGTCGCCGTGGCCTTGCCCGAGTCGGGGTGGACCTTGTCGTAGCCGTCGATGTAGGCGAAGAAGTAGGCGTCCTTCTGGTTGTTCTTCAGATCCGCGCCGTAGTTCCAGGCGTCGACGAAGGACTTGGCGGTGATCTTCTCGCCGTTGCTGAACGTCCAGCCCTTCTTGAGCGTGATCTTGAAGTTGACCGAGTCGCTGGTCGTGACGCCGGACGCCAGCATGTTCTCGGCCTTGCCGGTCTTCGGGTCGTACTTCTTGAGGCCCCGGAAGATCATGTCGAGGACCTTGCCGCCCTGGACCTCGTTGGTGTTCGCCGGCTCCAGCGGGTTCTGCGGATCGCCCCAGGAAGAGCTGAGTACTCCGTTCGCCCCGCCACTTCCGCCGCTGCTTCCTCCGCCGCCGCAGGCCGTCGCCGCGAGGGCGACGGCGACCGCGCATGCGGCCCACTTGGCGTGTGTGGCTCCGCGCATGGAGTGCCTCCTCTAGGTCCTAAATACCGCTTAGGGCCCAATATCACTGGATAGCAGCACCAATGCACCTTCTCTACGGCCGTCTGTGTCCATCCGTCACCAGAAACGCCCGGATGCCCCGCATAACGAAATGGACACACCTTTGACCGGACGCAGCTGTCCGAGATCGCATGATTTGCGGTTTTCGTAAATCCGATGTCCACCCAGAGGTCATCTTTTTTCTCTCAAAACAAGGTCAAGAACCTAAAGACCAGGTGTGGAGTTGCTACGCGCATTGACCGTTGTCAACTCGATTGATTGGGTCCGTTCCAACCCCTTAGCTCCTCCTGCCCGGAGGATGCCGCTTTCCGTACGGGGACAGGAGTTCGATGACCACGCCATCCCCGGCCCCCCTCGTTCCGGTGGACACCACTGCCACCGATATCGTTGAGGGGTCCCGGCAGCCCGACAGCCCGAACAAGGGCGCCGACGCCCGGAGCCCGAGCCAACTGGCTTGGCGGCGTTTCAAGCGCGACAAGACAGGCTTCATATCCGCCTGCATCGTCGTGTTCTTCTTCGTGATCGCCATTGCCGCACCGCTGATCGCGAAGCTGTACGGGAAGAACCCGTACGACACGTACGGCCAGGACAACCCCGGGCTGCTCAACGGTTTCGGCTATCCGGTCAAGCCCAACGGCGGCATCAGCAGCGACTACTGGTTCGGCCTCGAGCCGTCGCTGGGGCGGGACGTCTTCACGTTCCTGCTCTACGGAATCCGCACCTCGCTGATGATCGCCGCAGCGATCACGATCCTCCTGACCGTCGTCGGTGTGGTCGTCGGCATCACCGCCGGCTATCTGGGCGGCAAGACGGACTACTTCATCGGCCGGATCATCGACATCCTGCTGTCGTTCCCGTCGACGCTGTTCTTCATCGCCTTCATGCCGGTGATGTACGGGCTCTTCGTGGGCCCGGACGACGACATTCCGACCTCGCTGCGAGCGATCTCGCTGATCATCGTCCTCGCGGGCTTCGGCTGGGCTTCGATGGCACGTCTGCTGCGCGGGCAGGTACTGGCCCTGCGTGAACGGGAGTTCGTCGAGGCGGCCAAGGTGACCGGCGCATCCCCTGCGCGGATCATCTTCAAGGAGCTGCTTCCGAACCTCTGGACGCCGATCCTGATCCAGTCCACCCTGGCGCTGCCCGCCATGGTGACCGCGGAGGCGGGTCTCGCCTTCCTCGGTGTCGGCATGATCGACCCGACCCCGGACTGGGGCGTCATGATCGCGCGTGGTTCGTCCTACTACACGGACGACATCACCTTCATGCTCTTCCCGGGCATCTCCATGGTCATCTTCGTGCTCGCCTTCAATCTGCTCGGCGACTCGGTACGCGACGCGCTCGACCCCAAGTCGAAGCGCTGACCTCCGCTCCAACAGCCCGGCCGCTGTGGTCCGGCCTGTCGCACCTGCCTCGTCCACCGATCCCAAGGACCGATACGCCATGTCTTTCTCCCGTAGAAACTTCCTCATCGCCACCGGGGTGGCAGCCGCCAGCTCCTCCGTCCTCAGCGCATGCAGCGGCGGCGGTGGCGGCGGCGACGGCAGTGGTGGCAAGGACACCCCGAACGTCAGCAAGGGCAACATAGGCAAGATCGAGGTCGGGACCAAGGCGGACTCCACCGGCCCTGCCCCCGAGGTCCAGGGCGCCTCCAAGGGCGGCACCGTCTATACGATGGACCTGATCGACAACGACCACCTGGACCCCGCGCAGGTCTGGGAGGCCTATACGGGCTGGTGCACATCGATCATCATGCGCGGCCTGGTCGGCTACAAGGTCGCGGACAACGGCACCACCACCCTCGTGGGCGACCTCGCCACCGACGCCGGCACGATGAAGGACGGCGGCAAGACGTGGTCCTTCACGCTGAAGGACGGCGCCAAGTGGGAGGACGGCTCCGACGTCACGATCGAGGACGTCCGCCACACCTTCGAGCGGCTCTTCGCCAGCTTCATCACGTACGGCCCGCGCTACCCGCAGACCTGGCTCGTCGGCGGTGACAAGTACAAGGGCCCGTACGAGGGCAAGCACCTGGACTCGATCGAGACCAGCGGCAAGACCGTCACCTTCCATCTCAATGAGCCGCGCGGCGACTTCAACTTCATGCTCGGCATGCGCGCCTTCTCCTTGGTGCCGAAGAAGCACGACACCAAGGAGGACTACGACAAGAAGCCGTTCTCCTGCGGTCCGTACAAGATCGACAGCCGTCAGGTCGGCAAGTCGATGACGTGCTCGCGCAACCCGCACTGGGACGCCAAGACCGACCCGATCCGTAACGCCTACCCGGACATGTTCAAGTTCCAGTTCGGCTTCCAGGCACTGGCGTCAACAGACCGTTACATCGCGAACCAGGGCAACGACCAGCACACGGTGTCGCTGACCAATGAGGTCGCCCCCGAGCGCATCCAGCAGGTGCTCGGCGACGCGAAGCTGAAGAAGCAGGTGCTGACGCACCTCGACACGGCGACCTACTACTACGCGATCAACACCACGCGCATCAAGGACGTCAAGGTCCGCCAGGCGCTCAACTACGCGTGGCCGCTGCAGCAGACCCAGCTGATCCGGGGTGGCACCGCTTCCTCCGAGATCGCCACCACGATCATCAGCCCGCTCACCCCGGGACACAGCAACTTCGACCTCTACGGCAAGAAGGCCAAGCCCACCGGTGACCCGGTCAAGGCCAAGGCACTGCTGAAGGAGGCGGGCAAGCTCGGGCAGAAGGTCGTCATCGCCTTCCAGCAGTCCGACAACGCCGTCAAGCAGGCCGTCGCGATCAAGAACGCGCTCACCAAGGCGGGCTTCACCCCGGTGACCAAGCAGGTCGACAAGACGACCTTCTACACGCAGATCGCCCAGCTCGACAACACCTACGACATGTTCTCCGCCGGCTGGTCCGCGGACTGGCCGGGCGGCTACACCGCTCTGCAGCCCACCTTCGACGGCCGCGTGATCGCCAACGGTTCCTCGAACTGGCCGCAGCTGAACAACGCGAGCGTCAACAAGGCCATCGACGCCGCAGCCAAGATCACCGACCCGGAAGCGGCCGACAAGGCATTCGGCGCCATCGACCGCCAGATCATGGAACTGGCGGCTGTCGTCCCGGACTACTGGCCGATCCGGAACTGGATGCACGGCTCCAAGGTCGGCGGCCTGGTCTATGACCTGGGCAACACCGGCATCTCGCTGACCAAGCTCTACATCAAGGCGTAGCACGTCATCCGGGGGAGGGCGGCCCGATCGGCTGCCCTCCCCCGGCCCCGGCCCTTCCCCGCTCCCTACACCTCGGCGACGGCGCCCCACTCGGAAAGTCACGACCCCATGCTTCGATTTCTTCTCCGCCGCGTGACCGGCGCTATCGTCATCCTGCTGGTCATCAGCGCCATCGTCTTCTACCTCTTCTACGCGATCCCCCGTGACCCGGCACGCATGGCCTGCGGCAAGACCTGCACGCCCGAGCTGCTCACTCAGATCCGGCACAACCTGGGCATTGCCGACCCGATGCCCGTCCAGTACTGGCACTGGCTGGTCGGCATCTTCGCGGGCCGTGACTACGGGAACTACGGCCACTGCCCGGCCCCCTGCCTCGGTTACTCCTTCACCAACCGCCAGCCCGTCCTCGGCACGATCCTGGACCGGCTGCCGCTCACGATCTCGCTCGCGCTGGGCTCCGCCGTCTTCTTCCTCGTCATCGGTGTCGGCGCCGGCATGATCGCCGCCGTCAAGCAGGGCAAGGCGCTCGACAAGATCGCCAGCTCCGTCTCGCTGCTCGGCTCCTCGCTGCAGATCTACTTCGTCGGCTACATCGCGATGTTCATCCTGGTCCAGCAGATGGGGCTGCTCGACCAGCCCTCGTACACGCCGATCACGGAAAACCCGGTCAAGTGGGCGTCCGGACTGCTGCTGCCATGGCTGGTGCTCTCCATCATCTTCACGGCGAACTACACGCGTATGACGCGCTCGCAGCTGGTCGAACAGCTCACCGAGGACTACGTCAGAACGGCGCGCGCCAAGGGCCTCTCCCGGGCTTCGGTCTTCTTCCGCTTCGCCTGGCGCGGAGCCATGGGGCCCATCGTCACCATCTTCGGTATCGACCTGGGCACGCTGATCGGCGGCGCGATCATCACCGAACAGGTCTTCAGCATCCAGGGGATCGGCCAGCTCGCGGTGCAGTCCGTCAACAGAAGCGATCTGCCCATGCTCCTGGGTGTCACGCTCGTGGCAGCCGCGGCGATCGTCTTCTTCAACATCTTCGTGGACGCCATCTACGGCCTCATCGACCCGCGGATCCGTCTCGCCTGACCCGCTCCCGCCGCCTTGCCCCACCCCCGATCCCCGCAACACTTCCTGGAGCGTCCTCGTGACGAGCACCGATCAGCAGCCCTTCCTCTCTGTCAGGGACCTAAAGGTCCACTTCTCGACCGAGGACGGCACAGTCAAGGCCGTCGACGGCCTCTCCTTCGACGTGGAGAAGGGCAAGACTCTCGGCATCGTCGGCGAGTCCGGCTCGGGCAAGTCCGTCACCAACCTGACGATCCTGGGCCTGCACGACCGGGACCGCACCGAGATCACCGGCGAGATCAGGCTCGACGGCACCGAGCTGCTCGGCGCCAGTGAGCGGGAGCTGGAGCGGCTGCGCGGCAACAAGATGGCGATGATCTTCCAGGACGCCCTGGCCTCGCTGTCGCCGTACCACACCGTCGGCCGGCAGATCAGCGAGACGTACCGGAAGCACACCGGCGCCTCCAAGCAGGAGGCCCGGAAGCGGGCGGTCGAGATGCTGACCCGGGTCGGCATTCCACAGCCCGACCTGCGGGTCGACGACTACCCGCACCAGTTCTCCGGCGGTATGCGGCAGCGCGCGATGATCGCGATGGCGCTGGTCTGTGACCCCGAACTGCTGATCGCGGACGAGCCGACGACCGCCCTGGACGTCACCGTGCAGGCGCAGATCATGGACCTGCTCAAGGACCTCCAGCAGGAGTTCGGCACCGCCATCGTCTTCATCACCCACGACCTCGGCGTGATCGCCGACATCGCGGACGACGTGCTGGTGATGTACGGCGGCCGCTGTGTGGAACGCGGCACCAAGCGTGAGGTGCTCCGGGCGCCCCAGCACCCGTACACCTGGGGGCTGCTCGGCTCGATGCCGAGCCTGAAGGGCCCGGTCGACATCCCGCTGATGCCGATCCCGGGCACCCCGCCCAGCCTGCTGAACCCGCCGACGGGCTGCCGCTTCCACCCCCGGTGCACCTTCAAGGACCAGGTCGACGGGGACAGCTGCTCCACTCAGCGGCCGCCTCTGGAGATCGCCGCGGGGCGCGGTTCCGCCTGCCACCTCAGCCCAGCCCAGAAGAAGGACATCTTCGCCGACCAGATCCAGCCCCGGCTGAGCTGACCCAGAGCCAAAGGGAAACGAACCAACATGACCACCGACACCCCCCTGCTCGAAGTCACCGGCCTGACCAAGTACTTCCCGGTGATGGGCGGATTCCCGTTCAAGCGCAAGGTCGCGGACGTTCAAGCGGTCGACGGCCTCGACTTCGCCGTCCACCAGGGCGAGTCACTCGGCCTGGTGGGCGAGTCCGGCTGCGGCAAGTCCACCACCGGACGGCTGATAACCCGTCTGATGGAGCCGACCGGCGGCAAGATCAGCTACCAGGGCAAGGACATCACGCACGCCTCCCGCAAGGAACTGGCGCCGGTCCGCTCCGAGATCCAGATGATCTTCCAGGACCCCTACTCGTCGCTCAACCCCCGGCAGACCGTGGGCAAGATCGTCGGCGGTCCGATGGAGATCAACAACATCAACCCCAAGGGCGGCCGCGAGCACCGCATCCGCGAGCTGCTCGAGATCGTCGGTCTCAACCCGGAGCACTACAACCGCTTCCCGCACGAGTTCTCCGGCGGCCAGCGCCAGCGCATCGGCGTCGCCCGCGCCCTCGCCCTGGAACCCAAGCTGATCGTGGCCGACGAGCCGGTCTCCGCGCTCGACGTCTCCATCCAGGCCCAGGTCGTCAACCTCCTGCAGGAACTCCAGCGCGAGATGGGGATCTCCTTCCTCTTCATCGCCCACGACCTGGCGATCGTCCGGCACTTCTCGCACCGCGTCGCCGTCATGTACCTCGGCAAGATCGTCGAGGTCGCCGACCGCGAGACGCTGTACAGCGCGCCCCGGCACCCGTACACGCGCGCGCTGCTCTCCGCCGTCCCCGAGGCCACGGTCTCCGACGAGGGCACGGTGAAGGAGGACAACCGCATCCGGCTGGTCGGCGACGTCCCGTCGCCGCTGAACCCGCCGAGCGGCTGCCGGTTCCGTACGCGCTGCTGGAAGGCCACCGAGAAGTGCGCCACGGACGAGCCGCCGCTCGTCCAGCTGACCGACAGCAAGCCCGGCCACCTCACCGCCTGCCACTTCCCGGAGGACGCCCCGGCCGCGCCCTGACCACCCCACCACGGCCCTCCGGGGCCGCGGCCGCCCCCTGGGGGCCCTGACAGCGCCCCGCACGGCTGTGCGGGGCGCTGTGCTGTGCCCCGCTATCCGTGCGGGGCGTCCCGCGTCAGCAGCCGGTCCCGCAATTGCTGGAAGGCGGTCGGACGCGGGCTGACGGGCAGCAGGTCCCTGATCCGCTCCGCGCACTCCAGCGGGCTCAGCACACCGGTGTCGCATTCGATGTCGTACAGGCCGTGCGCGTGGACCTGGTCGTACTGCATGGCCGCCTGCCCCGGCGTACGGTCGCCGCGCTCCCGCTCACGCCGCTCCAGCTCCGGGAGCGGACAGCGGAGCCCGACCAGGAGGACATCTTCGGGTACGAAGACGGAGAGGCAGTCGGCCAGCCGCCAGCTCCGGCTGAACACATGGTCCACCACGATGTTGTTGCCTCCGGCCGCCATGCCCGCGGCGGCCCGGTGGAAGCCGCGGCAGGTGCTGTCGATGACGTCCTGGAGCTCGTGCGGCGGGATCTCCCGCTTCGAACGCATCGCGTGGAAGGCGTCCACCGGGAGATGGAAGTACCGGCCGTCCAGGATGCGCAGCAGTTCGGTGGCGGTGCTCGACTTGCCCGAACTGGACGTGCCGTTCAGGAAGATGACCTTTCCGCCCGTGGGCGCATGCGTACGGCCAGGGCTGCGGTGATCGGTGCCACTCGTCATCCGCTCACCCAACAGTCCGGGCTCCCGCCGTGCAAGCGACATGTGTTTCGATGGCTCCGATGACTGCTCATGTCCGTCCCCGCCACGACTCGGACCTGGACGCGTGTGTCCGGATCCTCGCCGACGTGCACGCCGTGGACGGCTACCCCGTCCACTGGCCGGCCGACCCGGCCGGCTGGCTCACGCCGGACGGGCTGCTCGGCGCCTGGGTGGCCGCGGTCGGCGGAGAGGTGGCCGGGCACGCGGTGCTGTCGCCGGGTGAGGGGGCGGGTACCTGCGAGGTGAACCGGCTGTACGTCTCCCCGGCCGCCCGCGGCCACCGGCTCGGCGAACTGCTGATGGACCAGGCCACCCGTGCGGCAAGGGAGTCGAGCCTGCGGCCGGTCCTGGACGTGGTCACCGCCAACACCGCGGCGGTCGCGCTCTACGAACGCCTGGGCTGGACCCGCACGGCCACGGTCCACGCACCCTGGAGCCAGGACCCAGCGGTCATGGTGCACCGGTACCGGGGACCGGCCTGACGGCGGACCGGCCAGGAACAGCGGATGTCCGGGCGCCGCTCTCACTACGCTTCGGACATGGACTACGCGACGATGCGCGCGATCGCCGAGGACCTCACTGCGTATGCCGAGCAGTTGGAGGGATCCTGGAAGGTCGAGATCGGCCCCAGCGGACCGTTCCTCGCCATGGTGAGCCCTTCCAAGCGTCACGAAGGAACAGTCCGCCGCATCCGCAACCAGCTCAATGAGCTCGGGCGACCAGGCACTCTGATCAGAACGTAAGACGCCCGGCCCCCCACCAGTCGTGGTGGAGGGCCGGGCGGGGTCCGGGGGCAGGCCCCGGCGGGGCGGGGTCAGCGCTTGGCGCGTGAGGCGCTGCGGCCGCGCTCCTTCTGGTCCAGGACGACCTTGCGGATACGCACGGTCTCCGGGGTCACCTCGATGCACTCGTCGTCGCGGCAGAACTCCAGCGACTGCTCGAGCGACAGCTTCCTGGCCGGCACCACGTTCTCCGTGGTGTCCGCGGAGGCGGCACGCATGTTGGTGAGCTTCTTCTCCTTGGTGATGTTCACGTCCATGTCGTCGGCGCGCGAGTTCTCACCGATGATCATGCCCTCGTAGACCTCCGTGGTGGCCTCCGTGAAGATGACACCGCGCTCCTGGAGGTTGACCATCGCGAACGGCGTCACGACGCCCGCGCGGTCCGCGACGAGCGAGCCGTTGTGGCGGGTCCGCAGGTCACCGAACCACGGCTCGTGGCCCTCGAAGATCGAGTGCGCGATGCCGGTGCCACGGGTCTGCGTGAGGAACTCCGTACGGAAGCCGATCAGGCCGCGCGACGGCACGATCCACTCCATACGGACCCAGCCCGAACCGTGGTTCGTCATGGTCTCCATACGGCCCTTGCGGGTCGCCATCAGCTGGGTGATGGCGCCGAGGTGCTCCTCCGGCGAGTCGATCGTCATGCGCTCGATCGGCTCGTGCGTCTTGCCGTCGATCTGCTTGGTGACGACCTCGGGCTTGCCGACGGTCAGCTCGAAGCCCTCGCGGCGCATCTGCTCGACCAGGATGGCGAGCGCGAGCTCACCACGGCCCTGGACCTCCCAGGCGTCGGGGCGCTCGGTGTCCAGGACGCGGAGCGAGACGTTACCGACCAGCTCGCGGTCCAGGCGGTCCTTGATCTGCCGGGCGGTGACCTTGTGGCCCTTGCCGCCCTTGCCGACCAGCGGCGAGGTGTTGGCACCGATGGTCATCGAGATGGCCGGCTCGTCCACCGTGATCAGCGGCAGCGCGATCGGGTTCTCGGGGTCGGCCAGGGTCTCGCCGATCATGATGTCCGGGATACCGGCGATGGCGCAGATGTCGCCGGGACCGGCCTTCTCGGCCGGCTTGCGGGTGAGCGCCTCGGTCATCAGCAGTTCGGTGATGCGGACGTTGGACATCGTGCCGTCGCGCTTCATCCACGCGACGGTCTGGCCCTTGCGCAGCTCGCCCTGCTCGACACGGCAGAGTGCGATACGGCCGAGGAAGTTGTCCGCGTCGAGGTTGGTGACGTGCGCCTGGAGGGGGGCGTCCGCGTCGTACTCCGGCGCCGGGACGCTGGAGAGGATCGTGGAGAAGAACGGCTCCAGGTTGTCGCTGTCCTGCGGGACGGTGCCGTCGTCGGGCTTGGTCAGCGAGGCGACGCCGTCACGCGCGCAGGCGTAGACGATCGGGAACTCGATCTGGTCCTCGTCGGCGTCCAGGTCCAGGAAGAGGTCGTACGTCTCGTTGACGATCTCGTCGATCCGGGAGTCCGGGCGGTCCGTCTTGTTCACGCAGAGGATGACCGGCAGCTTGGCGTCCAGGGCCTTGCGGAGCACGAAGCGGGTCTGGGGCAGCGGTCCCTCGGAGGCGTCGACGAGGAGAACGACCGCGTCCACCATCGAGAGACCGCGCTCGACCTCACCACCGAAGTCGGCGTGGCCGGGGGTGTCGATGATGTTGATCGTGATGACGTCGCCGCCATCCTTGGGGTGGTACTTCACGGCCGTGTTCTTGGCCAGGATCGTGATGCCCTTCTCACGCTCCAGGTCGTTCGAGTCCATCATGCGGTCGTCGAGGTGCTCGGCGGCGTGCGCGGCGAAGGCGCCGGCCTGCTTGAGCATGGCGTCGACCAGGGTGGTCTTGCCGTGGTCGACGTGGGCGACGATGGCTACGTTACGGATGTCGTGGCGCGTGGGCATGGGTGGCTTGCGCTTCTCTCAGCTCGTGGGATGCGGCGTCTGTCCTGGTACGCCCGCCGGGCGGACGCGCCACGGCCAGTCCCATGGTACGGGGCCTGCGCGCCCGGGGCTTCCCGGGCGCTGGTTACCGGCCCCCGGCCCCTGTGTGCCAAGGGTCACGCGGGGGCGGGGCGGGTCTCGCGGGCCGGCTTGCGGCGCGGGACACCAGCTTGCCCGCCGGCAAGGCCGGCGGGCAAGTGGAGTGGTCGGGTCCGGCCCCCGTCCAGGACCCGGGATCACCGCGACGACCTGCGGTGATGCGCAGTCCCAGCCGGGTTCGGGGCCGGTCGGCTGTGGCCGCTCAGGACTTCTTGGCGGACTTCAGGAAGCCGATGTCCTGGTACACGGGGGCGGCGAAACCGAAGGCTCCGGCGTTCGCGACACCGCGCTTCGCGGCGACGAGTTCCGGTCGCTGATAGAGCGGAATCGATCCGGCGGTGGCCCAGATATGGGCGTCGGCCTGCTTCACCAGGTCCCGTGCGGCCTTCTCGTTCAACTCGCCGGACGCCCGGTCGAAGAGCTGGTCGATGCGCTCGGTGCCGACCCGGGTGTAGTTCTGGTCGACCATGAGTGAGCCGTCGGACGCGACACCCGGCTTGGCGTAGATCGGCCGGGCGTCGGTGGCCGGGTAGGCGGTGGCGGGCCAGGAGTAGAGCGCCAGGTCGTAGTCGCCGGACGCGACGTGGTCCTTGAAGTAGCCGGCGCTGTCGACCTTGCTGACCACCGTACGGATACCGACCGCGTCCAGCTCCTGGGTGATCTTGGTGCCGACGCTGTTGAGCACCTCGGAGCCGGGGCCCGAGGGAAGCACGAAGCGCAGCGTCAGCGGCTTGCCGTTCTTGGCGAGCACAGCGGCGGGTGCGGCGGCGGCCGGGGCGGCGGTGCCCTTGGGGGCGTACGCGCCCGCCACCTGGTGCTTCTCGTCACCGGACGCGGCTCCGGACTTGGAGTCGGACCTGGAGTCGGACTTGGAGTCGGACTTGGAGTCGGACTTGGAGTCGGACTTGGAGTCGGACTTGGAGTCGGACTTGGAATCATCGAGCGAGCCCGCCGGTGACTTCGACGCGGCGGGCTCGGCCGATGCCTGCGGCTTCCCCGACGCCTCCGGCTTCCCCGATTCCGCGGGCTTGGCCGACGCCTCCGGCTTCCCCGATTCCGCGGGCTTCCCGGACTCCGCCGGCTTGCCCGATGCCTCCGGCTTGCTTCCGGCCTTGGTGCCCTGCCCCGTCTCGCGCGCACCCCCGGGCTTCCAGCCCGCGTCGGCCAGTAGCGCCTGGGCCTGCCGCGGGTTGTGGTCACCGATGGCCCCGCTGTTGTCCGCGTAGTCCTCCTGGCCGGCCAGCGCGAGATGGCTGCCGGGCGGCAGGGCGGGCAGCCCGAGCGGCTTCAGTACGTCCGATGCGATCTCCTTGCGGTCCAGCGCCCTGGCGACCGCCCGGCGGACCCGCTCGTCGGCGAGCGGGCCCGAGCTGCCGTTCATGGCCAGCTGGGTGAAGGCGGGCTCCAGGGACTTGCGGATCACATAGCCGTGCAGGGCCTTCTGCTGCCTGGCGTACTCCTGGCGGTCCTTGCGGGTCTGCTCGGCGGCCCGGCTCGCGGCCTCCTCGGCCTGCGGGCCGTCCGCGCCGTGCGCCGCCGCCCAGTTCAGCAGGGCGTCGGCCGGCTGTACTTCGCTGCCGGGGCCGTGGGTCAGCGGCTGCCCGTTGTTCCCGTCCTTGTCCGCGAGGGTGATCCGGCCGGCGTCCGGGCCGCTGATGTCCGCCAGGTCGAGGGAGCCCGCGGTGAGGGCAGCGGTGCGCTCCTCGGCCGGTACGGCGGTCAGGACGAGCGAGTCGAGCTTGGCGGGCTGCCCCCACCAGTGCGGGTTGCGTACCAGCTCGACCTTCTTGTCCCCCGCGTCCACGCTCTTGATGCTGAAGGGCCCGGCCGTCGCCGTGAGCTTCTTGCGCGCCCCGTCGTTGAAGGCGTCGGGGGTGCTCATGACCTCCTTCGGGTACAGCGGCGTGAAGAGCGAACGCCAGTCCGCGTACGGCTTGTTGAAGGTGACCTCCACCTCCAGGTCGTTCTTGCCCTTCTCGATCTTCTCGATCCGGTCGTACCCGGCGTTGCGCGCGGTCCAGAACCCCGAGTCCCTGCCGCTGAGCGCCCGCCACTGGGCCACGAAGTCGGGAGCCCCGATCTCCCGGCCGTTGCTCCAGACCGCTTTCTGGTTGATCCGGTAGCGGACCACCTGCTTCGGCTCCTGCTTGATGACCTTGGCCGATTCCAGATAGTCGCCGTTCAGCTGCGGCTTCCCCGAGCGGTCGAGCGTGAACAGCGCGGGGAGCGCCGCGCCCGCGATCCGCGAGGTGGACGCGTCGGCGTCGGCCTGGAAGGTGTTCAGGGTGGCGGGCATCGTGTCGACCGCCCAGCGCAGGGTGCCGCCGTCGGCGACCCGGGCCCGCGAAGCCGTCGCGATGTCGGGGCCCACCGCCTTCGCGCTGCTGCCGTGCTCATCACTCGAACCGCACCCGGCCAGCACGGGCAGCGCGAGTACACCGGTGGCGAGGAGCGCGACGCTGCGACGCTTCGCTCTCCCGTGTGGGACGCCGACGTGGGACATGGCTGATACCTCCGGGGCCGACCCCGCTCATCCCTGCCGGGAATCCCGTCCCTGCTGGGAATGAACGCGAATCTTCGGGTTTGGTGGCATTTCATGTTGATCACACCTATGACCCCTTCACTGAAGGGGAGACCCCGCACCGCCCGTGGGAGACACGGCGGGACACCGCCCGAACCCCACCCGTGCGGAGCAATGAGGGGGCGCTCGTACGGACACACGCCCCCGGGGTGCGCCCCCGGCTCCCGGCGGATCCGTCCGTATCCCTTCACAAGCGTGATGTGACGCGCGACACTCTCCGACGCGCGCTCGTTTGCCGTCCGCACCGGCGGAAGTGAGGCAAGTCATGCCCCTGCACGACGATGTGACCGCCGCTCAGCGCTGTCTCGATGAGCTGGTCCGCTCGCTCGGCCCGCTGGAGGAGCGGCTCGGCGGCGGTCTGGAGATCCGCCGGGTCCGTACCGACGCCGGTCATCTGCGCGAGAGCCTCGCCCTGCTGCGCGAAGCCGTACCGGCCGCGGGCCCCGCGGCCGGCTGCCCCGATCTGGTCACCATCTCCGATGCCCCGTACGACACCACGCTCTGGTCGGCCGCCGCGTCATCCGCGACCGGCGACTACGTGGACGACGAGGGGATCGGCGCCCGCGACCGGCACGCCCCCTGATCCCGGATCGGCCGACGAAGTGGAGTCCCCGTTGGCAACTGGCACGGAACCCCGGCCCAGCCCCGGCACGGGCGTCCACGACGCCTCGCGCGCCGCCATCGCGGCCCGCCATCTGCGGACCGACCGCTGGTGGCTCTCGCCCGCCGCCACCGCGGCCGGGCTGCTCCTCTTCGTCGTGTACTCGACGTGGCGGGCCTTCGCGAACGCCGACTACTACACGGCGCCCTACGTCTCGCCCTTCTACTCCCCCTGCCTGGCGGAGAAGTGCGTACCCATGCGGCACGGCCCCGACTGGGACCTCTTCGGCAGCTGGTGGGGCATCTCCCCCGCCATCCTGATCCTGGTCTTCCCGCTGGGCTTCCGGCTGACCTGCTACTACTACCGCAAGGCGTACTACCGGGGCTTCTGGGCGTCCCCGCCGGCCTGCGCGGTGGCCGAGCCGCACAAGAAGTACAGCGGCGAGACCCGCTTCCCGCTGATCATGCAGAACATCCACCGGTACTTCTTCTACGCGGCCGTGGTCATCGCCGGGATCCTGACGTACGACACGGTGCTGACCTTCCGCGACGCGCACTACCACTGGGGCCATATGGGCCTCGGCTCGGTGGTGTTCGTGGTCAACGCCGCACTGATCTGGGCGTACACCGCCTCCTGCCACTCCTGCCGGCACATCGTGGGCGGCCGCCTCAAGCACTTCTCGCGGCACCCCGTGCGCTACCGGCTCTGGGGCTGGGTCAGCAAGCTGAATGCCCGTCATATGCAGCTCGCCTGGGCGTCATTGATCAGCATCGCGGTCGCCGACTTCTACGTCTATCTCGTCGCTTCCGGTGTCTTCGACGATCCGAGGTTCTTCTAGATGAGGTTTTTTGGATGACGACTCAGCTCGACCGGCAGCAGTGGGACGTCGTGGTCGTCGGCGCGGGCGGCGCCGGGCTGCGCGCCGCCATCGCCGCCCGCGAACAGGGCGCCAGGACCGCCGTGATCTGCAAGTCGCTCTTCGGCAAGGCCCATACGGTCATGGCCGAGGGCGGGATCGCGGCCTCCATGGGCAATGTGAACTCGGGCGACAACTGGCAGGTGCACTTCCGCGACACCCTGCGCGGCGGGAAGTTCCTCAACCAGTGGCGGATGGCCGAACTGCACGCCCAGGAGGCGCCCGACCGGGTCTGGGAACTGGAGACCTGGGGCGCGCTCTTCGACCGCACCCCGGAAGGGAAGATCTCCCAGCGCAACTTCGGCGGCCATGAGTATCCGCGCCTCGCCCACGTCGGCGACCGGACGGGCCTTGAGCTGATCCGCACCCTCCAGCAGAAGATCGTCTCGCTCCAGCAGGAGGACGCGCGTGAATGCGGCGACCCCGAGGCGCGGTTGAAGGTGTTCCAGGAGTGCACGGTCACCCGGATCCTCACCACGGCGGCAGAGGACGGGCCCGCGGCGGAGGACGGGGCCGCGGCGGACGGCGGATCCACTGCGGACGGCGGATCCACTGCGGGTGGCGCCGCCGGTGGCGCAGCGGGTGACGCCGCGGCCACGCCGGACGGCGGCTCCCCCACGGGCGAACGGGTCGCGGGCACCTTCTGCTACCAGCGCGAGTCGGGCCGGTTCTTCGTCCTCGAAGCGCCCAGCGTGGTCCTCGCCACCGGCGGTATCGGCAAGTCGTTCAAGGTCACGTCGAACTCCTGGGAGTACACCGGCGACGGCCACGCGCTGGCGCTGCTCGCGGGCGCGCCCCTGCTGAACATGGAGTTCGTGCAGTTCCACCCGACCGGGATGATCTGGCCGCCCTCGGTGAAGGGGCTGCTGGTCACCGAGTCGGTGCGCGGCGACGGCGGGGTGCTGCGCAACAGCGAGGGCAAGCGGTTCATGTTCGACTACATTCCCGATGTCTTCAAGGAGAAGTACGCGGAGTCCGAGGAGGAGGGCGACCGCTGGTACGAGGACCCGGACAGCAACCGCAGGCCGCCCGAGCTGCTGCCGCGTGACGAAGTGGCCCGCGCCATCAACTCCGAGGTGAAGGCGGGCCGCGGCTCGCCGCACGGCGGGGTCTACCTCGATGTGTCGACGCGGATGCCCGCCGAGGTCATCAAGCGCCGACTGCCCTCGATGTACCACCAGTTCAGGGAGCTGGCCGATGTCGACATCACCGCCGAGCCGATGGAGGTCGGACCGACCTGTCACTACGTGATGGGCGGGATCGCGGTGGACTCGGAGACCGCGGCGGCACTCGGTGTGCCGGGGCTCTATGCGGCGGGCGAGGTCGCGGGCGGGATGCACGGGTCCAACCGGCTCGGCGGCAACTCCCTCTCCGACCTGCTGGTCTTCGGCCGCCGGGCCGGGCTCCACGCCGCGCGGCACTCGGCGTCACTCCCCGTACGGCCGCAGGTCGACGAGGCCCGGATCGACGCGGCGGCGGCCGAGGCGCTGCGGCCCTTCAGCGCCGAGAGCCCCGACGCGGGAAGCGGGACGGATACGACGGCAGGGCCAGGGGCTGCGGCAGGGGCTGCGGCACGGGCTGCGGCACGGGCTGCGGCGGAGAATCCGTACACCCTCCACCAGGAACTCCAGCAGACCATGAACGACCTGGTCGGCATCATCCGCCGCGAGGCCGAGATGGAGCAGGCCCTGGAGAGACTGGCGGCGCTGCGGATACGTGCAGGGCGGGCCGGGGTCGAGGGGCACCGGCAGTTCAACCCTGGCTGGCATCTCGCGCTGGACCTCCGGAACATGCTGCTGGTCAGCGAGTGCGTCGCACGGGCCGCGCTGGAACGGACCGAGAGCCGCGGCGGCCACACCCGCGAGGACTTCCCCGCCATGGAGCACAGCTGGCGCGGGATCAATCTGCTGTGCCGGCTGGCCGGTCCTGCGGCAGCCGGACCGGCCCGGACAGCCGCCGGACAGGACCAGACGACCGCAGGTCAAGCCCAGACGACCGCAGGTCAAGCCCAGACGACCGCAGGTCAGGCCCAGGCGACCGCCGGTCAGCCCCCGGCGGAGCCGGACGCGGGCCGGATCGTGCTCGTCCGCAAACAGACCGTGCCGATCCGTCAGGACCTGCTCGCCCTCTTCGAGCGGGAAGAGCTGGTCAAGTACCTCGCCGAAGAGGAGTTGTACGAGTGAGTTCGTACGAAGCACGCTTCAGGGTCTGGCGCGGGGACACGGACGGCGGTGAGCTGAGGGACTTCACCGTCGAGGTGAACGACGGCGAGGTGGTCCTCGACATCATCCACCGCATCCAGGCGACGCAGGCATCCGATCTGGCGGTGCGCTGGAACTGCAAGGCCGGCAAGTGCGGTTCGTGCAGCGCGGAGGTCAACGGCCGGCCACGGCTGATGTGTATGACGCGGATGTCCGTCTTCGCGCGGACGGACACGATCACCGTGACCCCGCTGCGGGCGTTCCCGGTCGTCCGGGACCTGGTGACGGATGTGTCGTTCAACTACGCGAAGGCCCGCGAGGTGCCCGCTTTCGTACCGCCCGAGGGGGTGAAGCCGGGCGAGTACCGGATGCAGCAGGTGGACGTGGAGCGCTCGCAGGAGTTCCGCAAATGCATCGAGTGCTTCCTCTGCCAGGACACCTGCCACGTGGTGCGCGACCACGAGGAGAACAAGGCGGCCTTCGCCGGCCCGCGGTTCCTGATGCGGGTCGCCGAACTGGACATGCACCCGCTGGATGCCGCGGCGGACGCCGGACTCGACCGCAAACGGACCGCACAGGAGGAGCACGGGCTCGGCTACTGCAACATCACCAAGTGCTGCACGGATGTCTGCCCGGAGGGCATCAAGATCACCGACAACGCCCTGATCCCCTTGAAGGAACGGGCCGTGGACCGGAAGTACGACCCGCTGGTCTGGCTGGGGAACAAGATCGGACGCCGCCGCGAGTGAGGACGGTCCCTCACGAGTGAGTACGGTCCCGGCGGCCGGGCGGGGCCGGAGACCGCAGGTCCGGGCTTGCCCGGGCGCCGGGTCCGCGCCTAGGGTGAATGCGCTTTCATGCGTGGGACCATTCCATGATCCGGACGAGATGTCCCGGACCGCGGACAGGCCCCACGGGCGCTGAGCGTCCGCCCAGCGCCCGGGGCACCGGGCGGACCGGTGCCGGGACGAGGATCAGGCGGTCGATCGGGTGAGCACAGCCCCTACGGTGTACGACGTCGCCGAGCGGTCCGGTGTCTCCATCGCGACCGTGTCCCGGGTGTACCGCAACCCGGATTCGGTGCGGGCCCAGACCCGCGAGCGGGTGCTCGCTGCGGCCCGCGAGCTGGGGTACGTACCGAGCGGGAACGCCCGGGGCCTGGCCAGCCGCTCCACCGGGGTGCTGGGGCTCTGCTTCCCCGACTACGCCGACCCGGACACCGACACCGGGGCGGACGACGAGACCGACGACAACGCCGCGATGCTCTACTCCGACCAGATCATCCGCGGCATGGAGCGGGCCGCGCGGCGGCACGGGTACGCGCTGCTGATCGCCGCCTCGCTCAAGGGCGGCCCGGAGAGCCTGGTCGCGAAGGTGGCGGGGCGGGTCGACGGGTTCGCCGTCCTGGCCAGGACCGTGCCGACCGAGGACCTGGAGGTCATCTCGCGGCGGCTGCCGGTGGTGATGCTCGCCGGGCCCCGCGAGATAGACCACCTGGACCACATCGAGGCCGCGAACTCCGACGGCCAGCGGCAGCTGACGCGCCACCTCATCGAGGACCACGGGCTGCGGCGGCTCACCTTCATCGCGGGCGAGCGGGACTCGCCGGACGCCGAGGCCCGCTTCCGCGGATATCAGGAGGCGTGCAGGTCGGCCGGTCTGCCGGTGGCCGACGAGCCCGATCTGCGGGTCCCGATGATGACGCAGGCGGAGGGCGCGCGGGCGGCCGGCGTGCTGCTCGACCGTGACAGTGCGGGTCCGCCGCAGGCCATGCTCTTCGCCAACGACCAGATGGCGGCGGGCGCCCTGCACGCCCTGGAGCGGCGCGGGGTGCGGGTGCCCGGGGATGTGGCGGTGACCGGTTTCGACGGGATCCCGCTCAGCAGACTGGTCCGTCCCGCGCTCACGACGGTGCGGCAGCCGATGCGGCGGATGGGCGAGGAGGCGGTGGAACGGCTGGTGCGCCGGCTCACCGGGGCGGACAGCGACGAGCCGATGTCGCTGATGCTGCCGGTCACGCCGGTCCACCGCGAGAGCTGCGGCTGCGGCCCGGCAGGAGTCTCCGGCGGTACGGCAGCGGTCTCCGGTACGACAGCGGCCTCCGGCCCGGCCGGTTCCCGCACCCCGGAGAGCCCGGCCGGCTGAGGGACAGGACAGCCGCCTCAGACCGCCTGCCTCGCGAAGAACTCCCGCTTGGCCAGGGCGAGTTCCCGCGCCTCGGCCTCGGCGCCCGGGTGCTCGAAGTGTCCTGCTGACAGCACCCGCAACTCCCCCTGCTCCGCCAGCCCGTTGACGACCGCGAACTGTCCCGGCGGCGGCACCGAGGGGTCGAAGCGCGCCGCCGCCACCAGGACCGGAACCCGGATCCGCGTGGCCGCGGTCGCCGCGTCGAAGTACCGGAGTACGCCGGTGACTTCGGGGTGCGACCGGTGGTACGTACGGACCGACTCGCCGCTCCCCACGCACGGCAGCGTCAGCCGCAGCGGGTGGTTGCCGAACGTCGGGACCGTCAGCTGGCCCGCCGCGAACCGCGCGTCCCAGGGCAGCGCGAGCGCCCCTAGCCCACCGCCGAAGCTCTCCCCCAGATATCCGAGCCGGGGGCCGGGGACGGGGACGGGGTCAGGACTGGAGCCGAGGCCAGGGCTAGGGCTAGGGCTGGGGCTGAGGCCAGGACCAGGCCCGGAGCCAAGCCCAGGCCCGCCCCGGGAGTCCAGCTCCGGCACCAGCGCGAGCAGCGCCGACGCCGCACACCACAGGTCCGCCACGCAGTCGCCGATGACATAGGTGTCCCGCGACCCGATCCCGTGCAGTACGTGCGCGTCGGCCGTCGCGGGGATCCCGGGCAGCAGGCTCCGGTCCCCCATCCCGCGCACACAGGGCAGCAGCGCGGCCGACCGAGGCAACGGCAGCGGTACGTCGGGGCCCGCCGCGTCCCGTCCGCCGTACCCATGACCGATGACGAAGCCGTGCTCCACCGGGCCTTCGGCGGGCAGCACCAGGCGCCCGCCGATCCGGACGCCGCCGACCGACGTGTAGGTCACGGCGAAGATCCGTACGCCGTCCCGCTCCTCCTCCAGCCGGCCGGCCTCCGGCGCCGGGTCGACCCGGAGGGCGGCCTCGTACCTGGACCGCCAGAACGCGTCGAAGTCCCCCGGCGCCGCCGGGACCCCGACGCGCCGCAGGTCGTCCAGGCTGTGGCCGTACGCCGGGTCGAAGGGGAAGTCGTGCGTGAAGTGAGCACCCATGCGCGCGACCCTAACGACCTCGACACCCGCTGCCCCGTCCCCGTGTCCCCCGACCCCTGCCCCGTTATGTTTTCCGCGGCTCCGCAATGGGGCCGCTGGCCTCCGGGCCCGGCATGACTGTTGCCCCCTGTCGAAGGCATGACCTGGGGGGTGGTGTTCACCGGGCCCGAGAGGTGTCCGTCGGAGACGCTGATCAGAGGTCCGGCCACCGTCCGGCCCGGCGCAATGCCGGACAGTTCGCGGGCGGCAGGTCTGCATAACGTGGATGCGCGAGCACGACACCCGAGCCGAGGCCGGCACCGTCAACACCCCGGAAAGGGCACGATGTCCGAGATTGAAAATGTCGGCGTATTCCTGGGCCTGGACGTCGGCAAAAGTGCCCATCACGGCCACGGACTCACCCCGGCCGGGAAGAAGGTCTTCGACAAGCCCCTGCCCAACAGCGAACCCAGGCTGCGGGCCGTGTTCGACAAACTGGCCGCGAAGTTCGGCACCGTCCTCGTCGTTGTCGACCAGCCCGCTTCCATCGGCGCCCTGCCGCTGACCGTCGCGAGGGACGCGGGCTGCCGCGTCGCCTACCTGCCCGGCCTGGCCATGCGGCGGATCGCCGACCTCTACCCGGGCGAGGCGAAGACCGACGCGAAAGACGCCGCCGTGATCGCGGACGCGGCCCGCACCATGCCGCACACCCTGCGCTCGCTGGAGCTGACCGACGAGATCACCGCCGAACTCACGGTCCTTGTCGGCTTCGACCAGGACCTCGCCGCCGAGGCCACCCGCACGTCCAACCGGATACGCGGCCTGCTCACCCAGTTCCACCCCAGCCTGGAGCGCGTTCTGGGTCCCCGCCTCGACCACCAGGCCGTCACCTGGCTCCTGGAGCGCTACGGATCCCCGGCCGCCCTGCGCAAGGCCGGCCGACGCAGACTCGTGGAGCTGATCCGCCCGAGAGCCCCGCGCATGGCCCAGCGGCTGATCGACGACGTCTTCGACGCCCTCGACGAACAGACCGTCGTGGTCCCCGGCACCGGCACCCTCGACATCGTCATCCCTTCTCTGGCCGCCTCCCTGACCGCCGTCCACACCCAGCGCCGGGCGATGGAAGCCCAGATCAACACCCTGCTGGAGGCTCACCCTCTTTCCCCGGTCCTGACGTCGATGCCCGGCGTCGGCGTCAGGACCGCCGCAGTCCTGCTGGTCACCGTCGGCGACGGCACCAGCTTCCCCACCGCCGCCCACCTCGCCTCCTACGCCGGACTCGCCCCCACCACCAAGCAGTCCGGCACCTCGATCCACGGCGAACACGCACCCCGAGGAGGCAACCGGCAACTCAAACGGGCGATGTTCCTGTCCGCCTTCGCCTGCATGAACGCCGATCGGGCTTCCCGCGCCTACTACGACAGGCAACGGGCCCGCGGCAAGACCCACACCCAGGCCCTCCTCCGCCTCGCCCGCCAACGCATCAGCGTCCTGTTCGCCATGCTCCGCGACGGCACCTTCTACGAACCCCGGACACCGAAGAACATCGAACTCGCCGCATAACCCCAGCAACCCCGAACCACCCCAAACCCGGCAGGAGTGCCTTGACGAAAGACATAGAGGCACCCCCCCGCTCCCTACCTCCCACCAACACCAACACCCCCACCCCACCCCCACCAAAAGCGAAATCGGTCACTATTGCTTTTAATGTGCAAAGTTCCGGCATAACTTACTTAAAGCACAGCCCCCCGGCCGCCGCGCCCGTTACGCGAGTGTGACCAGATCCCCCCTTGCCACCCGCCAGGCCCGTGCCACACAGTTATGTATGCGCTTACAGACAGCGCATACATCGGGAAGCTCAAGGAGGAGCCGTCCATGCACCGCGCCGCCAGAACCGCATCGGCCGCCGTCGCCATCGCGTCGGCCTTCACTCTTGCCGCATGCGGCAGTTCCGGTGGCGGGAGCGTCGCCGCCGACAAGAAGCAGACGCTCACCGTCTGGGCCATGGGCGCCGAGGGCGAGAAGCTCGCCGACGTCGCGAAGGTGTACCAGAAGGCGCACCCGAACATCACGGTGAAGGTCACGCCCGTCGGCTGGGACGTCGCCCACCAGAAGCTGGTCTCCGCTGCCGCCGCCGGCACCATGCCGGACATCGCGCAGATGGGCGGCAGTTACATGGGCGAGTTCGCCGACCTCGGTGTGCTGGAGCCGGTGGACACCAAGACCTTCAAGCAGGGCGACTTCTTCCCCGCCTCCTGGAAGCAGGGCGTCGTCGACGACACCGCGTACGGCGTGCCGTGGTACGTCGACACCCGCGTCCTCTACTACCGCACCGACCTCGCGAAGAAGGCCGGCATCACCAAGGCCCCCGCCACCTGGAAGGAAATGGAGCAACTCGCCTCCGCCTACCAGCAGAAGGCCGGCACGAAGTGGGGCCTCTACGCGCAGCCGAGCGGCCTGGACACGGTGCAGAGCTTCTACCCGTTCCTGTACTCGGCAGGCGGCGGCATCGTCGACGACCAGGGCAAGATCGTCATCGACAGCCCCGCCTCGGTCCGGGCCTTCAAGGAATACGGCTCGTACTTCAGCAAGGGCCTCATCAAGAAGAGCGTCCAGCCCGGCTACGACGTCATCAAGGACTTCGGCAACAGCTCGGTGCCGATGTTCTTCGGCGGCCCCTGGCAGACCAGCATGATCGACGAGGGCCAGCCGCAGCTCAAGGGCAAGTGGGCCGTGGCGAAGATCCCCGCCGACAAGGCGTCGGTCTCGATGGCGGGCGGCTCCAGCCTGACGATCTCCAAGGACAGCGGCCACAAGGCGGCGGCCAAGGAGTTCATCTCGTACCTCACGGGCACCAAGGGCCAGGCCGACTGGTTCGAGCGGTCCAAGGACCTGCCCGCCAACACCTCGGCGTGGCAGACCGGTGAGCTGGCCACCGACCCGAGCCTGAAGGTCTACGGCGAGCAGATGAAGACGGCGCGGTCGTCGCCGGTCCAGCCCAAGTGGACCGAGATCACCTCGAAGGTCGACACGGCCATCGAGTCCGTCACCCAGGGCAAGGCGTCCGCCGAGGAAGCCGCGAAGAAGGCCCACTCCGACATCGAAGGTCTCGTGAAGTAGGCGACATGAGCACCACGACCGGTCCGGCCGCCGAGACGGCCGGCAAGCAGGCGGGACCGGGGGCCGCGCGGCCGGGCTCCCCGGCCGCCGGGCCGTCGGGGCGGCGGCCGGGCGGCAGGCGCCGGGCCATGGGCGTGCAGAACGCGGCGGGCTGGCTGTTCTCCACCCCGTTCCTCGTCCTGTTCGGCGTCTTCATGGCCTTCCCGATCGTCGCGACGCTCGTCATGAGCTTCACCGACTTCGGGCTGCGCAATGTCACCGACCCGCTCAGCGCGAAGTTCATCGGCTTCGACAACTACACGCACCTCTTCAGCGACGACAAGTTCCTCACGTCGCTCTTCAACACCGCGTACTTCGTGGTCATCGGGGTGCCGCTGACGATCGTGCTGGGCCTCGCCGTCGCCGTCCTGCTCAACAACGGCATCGACCGGGCGCGGACCTTCTTCCGGATCGGTTTCTACGCGCCGGTGGTCACCAGCATCGTGGCCGTCGCCGTCGTGTGGCGCTTCGTGCTCGACCCGTCGGACGGTCTGATCTCGGGCCTCTTCTCCGAAGTGGGCCTGACCGCACCGGACTTCCTCGGTTCCCAGAAGCTGGCGATGCCCTCGCTGATCGCGATGGCCGTCTGGCGCAACGTCGGCACGGTCATGGTGCTCTTCATCGCCGGGCTCCAGGCGATCCCCGCCGATGTGCGGGAGGCCGCGAAGCTGGACGGCGCCGGGATGTGGCAGGAGTTCCGCCGGATCACCGTGCCGCTGCTGCGCCCGACAATGCTGTACGCGACCGTGATCACCACCATCGGCTATCTCAATGTGTTCGAGGAGCCGTTCGTGATGACCCAGGGCGGTCCTTCGGACTCGACCCTGACGGTCTCGCTGGACATGTACCGCGAGGGCTTCAACTTCTTCCACATGGGTTATGCGAGCGCGATGGCGTATGTCCTCTTCGTTGTGATCATGGGCATCACGGTGCTCCAGCTCCGACTGCTGAAGGACAACACCAAGTGAGCGACATCCGTGCCACAGGCGGCGCACGCCTGAAGAAGCCGTTCGTGTACGTGCTGCTCTCGGCCGGTCTGCTGGTCATGTCGGCGCCCTTCCTGTGGATGGCGCTCTCCGCCTTCAAGACCAACAAGGAGCTGGGCGCGAGCCCGCCGGTCTGGATCCCGACCACCTGGACGCTGACCCACTTCAGCGAGCTGCTCGACAAGCTGGACCTGCCGCTCTACTTCCTCAACTCGCTGATCGTGGCGGTGCTGGTCACCGTCTGCAATCTGGTCTTCTGCTCGATGCTCGGCTACGCGCTGGCGAAGCTGCGGTTCGCCGGACGCAGCAAGGTCTTCGCGCTGGTACTCGGCGCCCTCATGGTGCCCGGCAATCTGATGCTGCTGCCGCTCTTCGTGCTGATGAGCAAGCTGCATCTGATCGACTCGTACGCGGGTCTCGTCCTGCCCTTCGCCGCCGGCGCCTTCGGGGTCTTCCTGATGCGCCAGTTCATGCAGTCGATCCCGGACGAGCTTCTCGAAGCGGCCCGGATGGACGGCGCCCGCGAGTGGTACATCTTCTGGCGGATCGTGATGCCGCTGGTCAAGCCCGCCCTCGCGACCCTTTCGATCATCACCTTCCTGGGCTCCTGGAACAACTTCGTCTGGCCGCTGATCGCGACCAACGACCCCGGGAAGTACACGCTGCCGGTGGCCCTGGCGACGTTCGCCACCGACCCCAACCAGTCGGCGGGCTCCAACGGCATGCTGATGGCCGGGTCCCTCCTGGTGGTGCTGCCCGTGCTGCTCGTCTTCGCCGTGCTCCAGCGGCACTTCACCCAGGGCATCGCGACCGCCGGGATGAAGTAGCCCGCCGCGTCCCGGCCGACACCGGCTCCCCCACCCCCCTCACGTACGCACAAGAGAGACAGAGCGATGACGCACACCCCGACCCCGTTCCCCGAGGGCTTCCTGTGGGGGGCCTCCACCGCCGCCCACCAGATCGAGGGCAACAACACCAACAGCGACTGGTGGGCCAAGGAGCACAGTGCCACCGAGCACGTCGAGCAGCCGAGCCTGGACGCGTGCGACAGCTACCACCGCTGGTCCGACGACATGGACCTGCTCGCCGGACTCGGCTTCACCGACTACCGGTTCAGCATCGAGTGGGCCCGGATCGAGCCCGCCGAAGGCCATTTCTCGCGGGCCGAGATCGCCCACTACCGGCGGATGGTCGAGGGCGCGATCGCGCGCGGCCTGCGCCCGATGGTGACCCTGCACCACTTCACCGTGCCGCGCTGGTTCGAGGAGCGCGGCGGCTGGACCGCCGATGGCGCCGTCGCTCTCTTCGCCCGGTACGTGGCGGCCACCGCGCCCGTGATCGGTACGGGGGTACGCCACGTCTGCACCATCAACGAGCCGAACATGATCGCCGTGATGGCCGGGCTCGCCAAGTCGGGCAACGACGGCTTCCCGCCGGCCGGTCTGCCGACGCCCGACGCCGACACCACGGACGCGGTCATCGCCGCCCACCACGCGGCCGTGCGGGAGGTCAAGGCCATCAACCCGGAGATCCAGGCCGGCTGGACCGTCGCCAACCAGGTCTACCAGGCGCTGCCCGGCGCCGAGGACGTCACGGCCGCCTACCGCCACCCGCGCGAGGACGTCTTCATCGAGGCCGCGCGCGGCGACGACTGGATCGGTGTGCAGTCCTACACCCGGACCATGATCGGCCAGGACGGCCCGGTCCCGGCGCCGGACGACGCGGAGCGGACCCTGACGCAGTGGGAGTACTACCCGGCAGCCGTCGGGCACGCGCTGCGCCACACCGCGGAGATCGCGGGTGACATCCCGCTCGTGGTCACCGAGAACGGCATCGCGACCGCCGACGACACCCGCCGGATCGACTACTACACCGGAGCGCTCAGCGCGGTGGGCGCGGCCATCGAGGACGGGGTGAACGTCGCGGGCTATCTGGCCTGGAGCGCGCTGGACAACTACGAGTGGGGCTCCTACCGGCCCACGTTCGGCCTGATCTCCGTCGACCCGGAGACCTTCGCCCGTACGGCCAAGCCGTCCGCGGTCTGGCTGGGCGGGCTCGCCGCCGGCCGTGAGCTGCCGCGCGTCGCCGCCTGACGGGACGCGCACCACGAACCGGGAGAGCCGGCGGTCCTGACGCCGCCGGCTCTCTCCCTGTCTGCGCCGGGTCTCCGCCTGTTTCCGCCGGTGCGCCGGGTCTCTCTGTCTCTCCCCCCAGCCCTCTCCCCGCCTGCGCGCCCTTCACCGGGCGGCGGGTGCCTGGCTTTGTTGGTGAGTTTCAAGAGCGTCTGATGCTCAACGGCAGGAACGCCCGGTTTCACGGGAGAGTGGTGTCGCCGAGTTTCGAGAACACCTCGGTGCTTGCTTCGGGACCATGGTTGTGCTCTGCACGACGAGGGGGCCCGGGTGTTGCCGAAGTCCAGGGTCGATCTGTACGCGGCGATCCGCCGTGACGCCAGGGGCGGCATGTCGTTGCGGGCGCTCATGCGGAAGTACAGCGTCGGCTTCGAGACCGTGCAGAAGGCCCTGATCTCGGCGTTACCAGAGCCTCGGAAGAAGATGGAGCCGCGGGAGACACGGCTGGACCCTTACAAGCCTGTGATCGACGGCATCCTCACGGCCGATCTGACCGCACCGCGCAAGCAGCGGCACACCGTCAAGCGAATCTACGACCGGCTGCTGGACGAGCATGGCGCCGACATCTCCTACCAGATGGTCCGTGGCTACGTCGCTGCCCGCCGCCAGGAGATCCGGTTGGAAGCCGGCAAGGGTGTGGTCGACGCATTTATCCCGCAGACCCACAGGCCAGGCGCCGAGGCCGAGGTCGACTTCGGGGACGTCACGGTCAAACTGGCCGGCGAGCTGGTGACCTGCTACCTGTTCGCTTTCCGGATGTCGTACTCGGGCAAGGCCGTCCACCGACCCGTTGACCGCACTACCGGCGTGTCCTACGTGTCGGTGTGGTGAGGGCGAGGAGTCTCCGTTTGGGATGTGCCCGATGAGACGGAGATGCGATGGATCACGGTGTAGTGATACCCGAACGCCAAGTGTCGGGCCTGGTGGTGACACGGGTCGGCGGCGTGGAGGCCACCACTGCCGCCACGCTGCCCTGGGTGGTGCTCGATGGCGCCGGGCGGCCGATCACACCGGCAAGCGAGTTTCTTCGGGAGCTGCTGGCTTGCGGCGACACTCCGGCTTCCTGCCGGTCCTATGCCTTTGACCTGCTGCGCTGGTTCCGGTTCCTCGCCGCGGTGGATGTCGAATGGAGCCGTGCGAAACGCGTGGACGTACGCGACTTTGTCCTGTGGCTGCGGACGTGCCACAACCCGGCGCGGGACCGGCACCGCCCGGACGCACCCGCGCCGGGGCCGCTGAACGCGCGCACTGGCAAGCCGTACCTGAAGTCGGGCTATGCCCCGGCAACCATCAACCACGCGGTCTCGGTGTTGGCGGCGTTCTACGACCATCATCTGCAGACCGGGCAGGGGCCGCTGGTCTCCCCGGTGCCACCGCAGTCGCGTGACGGGCGCCGGTTGGAGGCGCATCACAACCCGCTGGAGCCGTTCCGGCTGCACCGCCGGGGCGCCTACCGGCAGAAGCAGGTCGACCGCGAGCCCCGGGCGGTCCCCGACGATGTCGTCGAGGACCTGTTCACCTCGCTGGGCTGCCACCGCGACCGGGCACTGTTCTCCATGTTCTTGTCCAGCGGCGCACGGGCCGCCGAGATGCTGGGCATGACGATCGGCGTTGTCCACCCGGGTGAAGGCCGGATCTACGTGCAGACCAAGGGCCTTGGCGGGGTGAAGGAAGCATGCCCGGCCTCCCCGGACGCCTTCTCCTGGCTGGCCTCTACCTCGGTGAGCTGGCCCAGGACGGCCATCGGCCCGCCCCGGACGAGCCGGTGTGGTGGACCCTGCGCGGCCCGACGCACCCGCTGACCTACCCAGCCCTGCGAGCGGTGCTCAACCGGATCAACGCCCGGATCGGGGCGAACATCACGCTGCACGACCTGCGGCACACCCTGTGTCTGCGCCTGATCGAAGACCCGGCCCTCACCCTGGTCGACGCCCAGCAGGTGATGCGCCACCGACACATCACCACGACCAGCACCTACCTGAGGCCCAGGATCGACGAAGTCATCACCAAGGTCCACGAGCACTACACGCGCCCCAAACCGCCACCGCAGCCCCTGACCGGCTGGACGTATGACCCAGACGACCTCGCCGACGTGTTCGGGAACCGCTGATGACCCGGCACGGACGGGTCGCCCGTACCCCGGTCAGCCCACGCGACCCCGCCCTCCTCACCATTGTGCTCCCCGAACAGAGGAGCACGACCCGCAGCAGCGAACGGGCGACGGCGCATCGCGATGAGCTCGCCAGCCTGGCCGAGAGCCTGCAGCGCGAGCCGACCGTCCGCAACCTCTGGCGCCAGCAGCTCTCGCTGACGCGCATCTTCGACTGGCTGGACGGATTCCCCGCCGACACCTGGCAGAACCGCTGGCTGCTGAGCGGTTCCGACGACCTGGGCTCCGGCTGGGGGCCGCAAGGGCTCAGCGCGGGCACCCGGTCGCGGTTCACCGCCGGTCTCGGCACCTTGATCGTCCTCCAGGTGATCCGGCCCTCCTACGGCTGGCTCTTCGGCAGCCGCCTCCTGGGCGTCTACGACGCCTACCGTCGACACAACCAGCCGGCGCTGTTTGCCGAACTCAAGCAGCGCGCCGGCGGACAGCGCTGCGACGAGCACGCGACCGAAGCCCTGAACGTGCTCACCCGCATGAGCATCGTCACCGGCAAAGACCTCATGACCTTCGACCTGGAGGACCTCACCGACTACGCCCGGGCCCATCGGGACAACGGCCGCACAGTGACGGCCCTGCCCCTCGCCTACGACATCCTTCACGCCGTCGGCGGCCTCAAGGACTCACCACCGACCCTGCGCGAGGCCCAGGCCCGCGGCCAGCTCACCCCCGCCGAGCTGATCGACCGCCATCCCATCGCCAACCGCGCGGTCCGCGATGTGCTCGTCCACTACCTCGCCGAGCGATCCGCCGTCCTGGACTACGGCTCCCTGGTCAACCACGCCCAGATGCTGGCCGTATTCTGGGGCGACCTGCAACGCCACCACCCCACGATCTTTTCGCTCAATCTGACCGACGAGGTGGCCCAGGCATGGAAGCAACGCGTCCGGGTCCTGCCCGACGGGAGACCTCGCCGCACCGCTTACGCCCTGTTCCTGGCCGTCCGCTCCTTCTACCTGGACCTCTCGCAGTGGTCGATGGAGGACCCTGCCCGCTGGGCGGCCTGGGCGGCACCCTGCCCGATCAGCGAGGCCGACATCCGCGGCTACATCAAGGAAACCCGGCACCGGCAGGCGCGAATGCAGCAGCGCACCCGCACCCTGGCCCCCGTCCTGCCGCAGCTCGTCCGCGCTGCCGAGGCCCGGCTGCAACGTGCCACGCTGCTGCTGCAGGCAGCCCACTCCGCTGAGCCTGGTGAGGAGTTCACCGTTGAGGGCTCGCAGTATCGACACCGGCAGGGACGGCAGCCATTGGCGTCCCACCGCGCTGTTCCTCGCCCCCGTCGGTGAACCGGGGCCGCGGTTCGATGCCGAATGCGAGGAGAACAACGCGTTCTGGACCTGGGCGAGCATCGAAGTTCTGCGACGCACCGGGGCCAGGATCGAGGAACTGCTGGAGCTCACCCACCTGAGTCCGCGTCAGTACCAGGCGCCGACCGGCGAGACGGTGCCGCTGCTGCAGATCAGCCCGTCCAAGACCGACCGCGAGCGCGTCATCCCCGCCGACCCGGACCTGGTCGCGGTCCTCGCCCGGATCATTCGCCGCATCAAGTGCCGCTGCTGACCCGGTACGACGGCTACGAGCGGGTCTTCGGCCCACCGATGCCGCACCTGTTTCAGTGCCCCTCCCAGCACCGACTGCAGGTCATCTCCCCCCACCGGATCCGCGAGTTCCTCACCGAGCTTGCGCTGCGGGCCGGCATCGTCGACGTCGACGGGACACCGCTGAGGTTCACACCGCACGACTTCCGCAGAATCTTCTCGACGGAGACCGTCAACGGCGGCCTGCCGATCCACATCGCCGCGAAGCTCCTTGGCCACTTCGATCTCAACACCACTCAGGCTTACGTCGCGGTCTATCCCGAGGAAGTGATCCGCCACTACCGGCAGTTCGTCGACCAGCGCCGAACGCACCGTCCCAGCGAGGAGTACCGCGAGCCCAGCGACACCGAGTGGCAGGACTTTCGCGACCACTTCAGCCTCCGCAAGGTCGCGCTCGGCACCTGCGACCGGCCCTACGGGACCCCTTGCCAGCATGAAAACGTCCCGTTGACCGAACTAGATTGGGCTCCCTTCGAGGTCAACTCATAGTGCCGACAAGGGGGTTGTGGCCCCTACTGGCGGGTGGCGGCAACTGCGCGTGTGGTGGTGGATCTGGTTTCATCGCGTGTCGTCGAGTAGGTCGGCCCGTGGAGGTATGGATGCCAGAGCAGAGCACGACGGTCCGGGACGTGGCGACGCTGAAGGTGGCGAGGGTCGGCCGCGTCGAGAAGACCGATGACCCTCTGCGGCCGTTCCGGCTCGTAGACGCTGATGGCACCGAGGTGGCGGCGGTCAGTGAATTCCTGCACCACATGCTCGCCGACGACGCGAGTCCGACGTCACTGCGGTCCTACGCCTATGAGTTGTTGGCGTGGGTCCGGTTCTTACGCGCCGTGGACGTTCCCTGGCATCTGGCGAGCCGCGTCGAGGCCCGTGACTTCGCACTGTGGCTGAAGACCACGAAGAAGCCGCCGCGGCGGCGCCGTCCCGACGCACCCGCCCCGGGCTCGGTGAACCCGGTCACGGGGAAGGCCACGCCCGGCGAGAACTATGCCGCTCGGACCAGACGGCACGCTCGCGCGGTGATCCGCTCGTTTTACGAGTACCACCGCGGGACCCACGGCCGACCGCTGATCAACCCGTTCCCGCAGGGCGGGGCTGCCGACGAGGGGAGTCCGAACGCACATCACAACCCGATGCAGCCGTTCCGGCAGCCCTCGCGCCGGGGCACCTATCAGCCCAAGGAGCCCAAGCCGACCCCGAGGATCATTCCTGAGCAGGCATTCAACGACCTGTTCGCCGGGTTGAAGTACAACCGGGACAGGGCCCTGATCGCGTTCTACATCTCCACCGGCGCCCGCGCCTCTGAACTGCTCGGCGTCCTGCAGGGTCTGGTCGCTCCCGGGGACCAGACGATCGGCGTGGTCCGCAAGGGCAACCAGGTCTTGCAACACCTTCCCGCCTCCGCCGACGCGTTCGTGTGGCTGCGGCTCTACCAGCAAGAACTGCGCCGCATGGTCCCCAAGCACCCGTCGGAACCGCTGTGGTGGACGCTGCGGCGGCCCTTCCGCCCACTGGAGTACGACGCGGCCCGGATGGTCTTCACCCGTGCCAACCAGCTGCTCGGCGCGAACTGGACCCTGCACGACCTTCGGCACAGCGCGGCCAAGAGGATGGTCCGCGATCCGAACCTGACCCTCGCCGACGTGCAGTGGGTCATGGGACATGCCCACATCACCACCACGGAAATTTACATCAGCTCCCACGCCCGACGAGGTCATCGCCCACGTCCTGGCCCACCATGAGCGACAGCGCGCCGAGCAGGCCAAGCCGCCGGCCCCGTCGGCGCCGGGTTACCGCCCCGAGGTGCTGGCAGCGCTGTTCGGTACCTCGGCTGCGGGCGGCGAAAGCCGGTGAACCCGACCGCGAACGTCGACGTTGCCAGGACCGTCGAGTCACCTGAGGTAGACAAAGCGCTGGAGTGGGAACCGCGAGTCGGCGAAGCGAGCTGGTGGCAGACCCGTTAGAGCCGGGAGAGCCTGGTCCAGCGGCTGCTGGGATTGTTCACCGACCCCGGTGCGGGCCTGACCCGCGACAAGACCCGGCGACGGGGCCTGGGGAAGCTGCTGGACTGGCTCGAAGGCCAGCCCGGAGAGACCTGGCAGGATCGCTGGATGGCCAGCGGGGCGGACGACGCCGGCTTCGAGTGGACCGATCTGCTCCTGCAGGCACGCGGCACGCCCAAGAGCCACTGGCGCGATGAACTGGCCACGGGACTGGTGCTCTTGGTCGCCGGGCAGGCGATCCGCCCCAGCTACCCGTGGTTGCTGCGGCAGCGCGTGACGGTGATGCTCGCCGAGTCCCGGGCCGCCAGCGACCCCGATGCCTTCCAGCGGCTCGAACAGCTGGCTCAGCATGCGACAGCCACAGCGAGGTCCGACGCGCTGAACAAGCTCACCTGGATCGTGATCCGAAAGGGCGGCCTGGTCAGCGACATCACCGTCGGCGACTGCATCGAGCTGACTGCCGCTCTGGAGGAACACCACTTCCGGGGCAGCGCGGGCCGGCCGCTGTTCTACGTCCTGCTCAAGGAGACCGGCGTGCTCCCGGCCAGCGCACCGCTGCGGCTGCGGGCACTTCGCATCGAGGGCCGCCGCAGCGTCGAGCAGATCGTCGACGCGTACGGCATTGAATGCCGGGCCGTCCGTGACCTGCTGGTCGAGTACTTCACCGAGCGGGCTCCCGAGCTCGACCACGTCTCGTTGCGTTCCATCGCCCGCAACCTGTGCCGGTTGTTCTGGCGCGACCTGGAGATCCACCATCCCGGCATCGACTCGCTGCGGCTGACACCTGAGGTCGCGCAGGCGTGGAAGGAACGCCTGGCCTTCATCCGTGACCTCCAGGGCCACCCGGTGCGGCCGCGGGTGAACTTCCGCAGCGAGCTGGTGTTCGTCCGGGCGTTCTACCAGGACATCGCCCGCTGGGCCGCCGACGATCCGGCACGGTGGGCACCCTGGGTCGCGCCGTGTCCGATCAAGGCGAACGAGTGCGCGACGAAGAAGTCCAAGGCCAGGGTCAAGTCCCGGATGGACCAGCGAACCAGGACCCAACTGCCGCTGCTGCCCGCCCTGCTTCGCGCCGTCGACCGGCAGCGCAAGGACACCATGGCCCGCATCACCACGGCCCGCGCGACACCGACCGGAGATCGGTTCCTCGTCGCCGGACAGGAGTTTGAGCGCTGCGGGCCCGGTCAGGCCCGCCGCGTCTACGTCACCGAGGTGGCCACCGGCAGGCGGCGGAACCTGACCCACGAGGAGGAGGCGGCGTTCTGGTCCTGGGCGACGGTGGAGGTGCTGCGGCACACCGGCATCCGGATCGAGGAGATGCTGGAGCTCACCCACCACAGCTTCATCGCCTACACCCTGCCCACCACCGGCGAGGTGGTGCCGATGCTGCAGGTCGCCCCGTCCAAGACCGATGCGGAGCGCCTGCTGCTGGTCTCCCCGGAACTGGCGGAGGTGCTGACCGCGGTCATCTTCCGGGTCCGGGCCGGGAACGCCGCCCTGCCGCTGGTGTCGGCCTACGACGTTTTCGAGCAGACCTGGAGCCCGCCCATGCCGTTCCTGTTCCAACGCCGGTACGGCACCGAGGACCGGCCGCTGACCCGCAGCTACATCCGCGAGTGCCTGGTCGCCACCTCGCAGTCCGCCCAGATCACCCTGGCCGGCGACCCGCTCGAATGGCGCCCCCATGACTTCAGAAGGATCTTCGTGACCGACGCCATCCGATCCGGCCTGCCGCCGCACATCGCGGCGAAGATCTGCGGCCACACCGCTTTGGACACCACCATGGGTTATGCCGCGATCTACCCGGAGGACGTGATCTCCCATCACCGGGCCTTCATTGCCCGCCGCAGAACCGAGCGGCCCAGCGAGGAGTACCGCGAGCTCACCGCCACCGAGTGGGACGAGTTCCTGGCCCACTTCGAACTGCGCAAGGTTGCCTTGGGGACCTGCGGCCGCGACTACGCGACCCCGTGCCAGCATGAAAACGCCTGTGTCAGATGTCCCCTACTGCTCGTCGACCCGGCCCAGATGCCACGCCTCCAGGAGATCCACGCCAACCTCGTCGACCGCCTCCAGGAGGCCAAGGACCAGGGCTGGATCGGCGAGGTCGCCGCCATCGAGACCACCATGGCCGCCGCCGCGCAGAAGCTGGAGGCCATGCGCGACCGTGCAGCCCAGCCGTCCACCGTCCACCTCGGCATGCCCGACATCCGCACGGCTGCCGGCAGGCTCACCGACCAAGGAGGGGGAACAGCCGGGTGACCGCAGCTACGGCTGCGGTGCCTGCCGGCCGCGCGGCGGGTCGTTGGTCCCGTTCGCGATAGTCAGCCAGTAGGCAGCGGATGGACGTGGCGAGTTCGGCCATTTCCGCTGGAGTGAGGTGAATCACGGCGCTGAAGGACTCGTCGTGCTGCCACTCGCTCGGCGCCTGCTCTCGCTGAGCCAGCCAATGTTGATAGCTCTCATCTTCCAGTCCACGCGCGAGCGCGCCGAACTCTTCCGGCGCTTCCCGGTCGGACTGATCTGAGGACGCCCAGCGCAACTGCCACGGCCGTGCCCGGCCGCCGTTGTGTGGCGCTTCTTCAATGAGGCCATGCCGGGCGAGTTGGCGCAGATGAAAGGAGCAGAGGCCGGAACTGTGGCCAAGGCGGGCGGCGGCCTGGGTCGACGTGACTGTGCCGATCTCGGCGAGCAGGTCCAGCAAGGCGACGCGCACGGGATGGTCGGGAAGTTGCTGCCGGGCGCGATGCGGCAGTGGGTCCGTGGACGCGGCTTGACGGTTTTCATCGCTCATTTTGCAAAGGGTGCTACTTTGCAAAGCATTCGGTCAAGTTGGGCCGCGGGCCGGCCGGGGCCTCAGCCCTGGCCGACTGAGGCATGTGCGGAAGGCGTTGATATTTCATGGCTATTGGGTTCGGTGACACCTCGCAGGACCACCGGGTGCGCGTGCTGGGTGAACCCGTCGATTCCTATCCGCGGCTCGCGCCGGAGGTCGAACGGGGTTCGGTGCGCCGCATCACCTTCGTCGGGGAAGAGATTCTGCGGCAGCGGTGCCGGGAGGTCACGCAGTTCGGTACGCCGGAGCTGTCACAGCTGGTGGACGATATGTTCGCTACGAACCAGGTGGCGGAGGGCGCGGGGCTTGCCGCCAACCAAGTCGCCGTGGACCTGCAGTTGTTCATGTGGGACATTACGGACGAGTGGGGGGTGCGTCACGTCGGGCACATCGCCAACCCCGTCCTGGACGAGGTGCCGACCGAGCAGCGCAGGCTGGTCGAAGAATCCGAAGGCTGTCTGTCCGTTCCCGGCCCCTACCGGGTGGTGCCCCGCCTCGACCGTGCTGTCGTGCGAGGCCGTGACAAGAACGGCAAGCCGCTCGTGATCGAAGGCAGAGGGTACTTCGCCCGGTGCCTGCAGCACGAGACAGACCACCTTCATGGTCACCTGTATCTGGACCGGCTTGCCCAGCGGGAACGAAAGGCAGCCCTCCGCGAGATGGCTGCGTCCAAGGACGAGATGTTCGCCCGGCGTGCCGCCCTGGCCAAGAAACTGGGCAAGTAACACCGTTCCCCACATATTCAGTGATGTCGCCGACTGACGAACCGCCGATCCCGCCTACTCCAGCGAGCGTTGAGCTATGTCCGCTCTTCCTCCACGTCTTCCTGTTTGCCAGGGTCTCGCCGGGACGCAGGCCAAGTGAGAGGGGTGATCCTCCTGGACTCGCGACACGCCCGGCAGGGCCCGGTCGTCCAACTTGTCCACCACTACGTTCTGTGGTGGGCGCGGCCTGGAACCCCAACCCGTCTTCATGCTGGGTTAGTTCGGATAAGCCTGTGTGAGGTGCCCCATGCTCCGGCTGGACCTGGCCCAGGAGCCCCGGCTGCTGGAGATCGAGACCAACACCCGCCAGCGCCTGGGAGAGGCCCAGCGGATGCAGTGGCTCGGCGAGGTCGCCGGCCTGCAGGAGAGCCTGCGGCACATCACCGACAAGAAACAGCAGGCCGAACGCCTGCGAGCCCAAGCCGGCCGAGGCGAGGGCGGCGTCACTGCCCTGGGCTGACCTCGATGCCAGGATTCTGTCGTCTGGTGCGGCGCTAATCGTCGTCCGGCAGGGTGGGCCGGGGGCCCTCGTCGGGCACAACTACCAGGCGTACGGCCATGTGCCGTGAGTCGGGTGGGTGGTCACCGGGTCCCGTCAGGTATTTGCGTAGAAGCGCTTGGTACTCCTCGACGAACGTGGCGACCTGCTCCTTACTCATGCGCAATCCGGCGCGGTAGATCTGGTTCCAGCCTGCGGAGGAGTCGTACCCGGTGTATGCGCTCACGACCAGGTTCAGGTCATGGGTCATCTTGAGGGCGCCGATCTTCACTGCGGCCTCGCGTTCGTCGACCGTCAGCTCCAGGCCCGGCGGCGTGAAGATGTCCGTCATGAGTGATTTCCACCAGCGTTCCCGGCCGGTGGACCGCTCCTCGATCTCAGCGATCAGCTTGAGGTCGGCGAGTTTGCGCAGGTGGTAGCTGGTGGTGCCGGTGCTTTCACCGAGGGCCTTGGCCACGCTGGTGGAGTTCGCTTCGCCATGCTCGCCGAGGTAGCTCAGGATGTCGCGGCGCACCGGGTTGGACAGTGCCTTATAGAAGGCTTTGAGGTCCGGGCCGGTGAGCACTCTCTTCTCGGGGCGCTCGACCATGCCGACCAGCGTACTGCAGAGACTCTCTGCAGCCATCGCAGAGGTTATTTGCAGAATACCTCTGCAATAGCTACTTTGGTTCACGAGGGCGCCAGCAGGCGCCGGGAGGCTCGGGGGTCGAGATGCGAAATAACCTGGTCGGGAGGCTGTTACTGGCCGCAGGGCTGGCGCTGGTGCCATGGCTAGTGGTGCTGTGGACGACACTGCCGGACCCCTATCCGGCACAGCACTGGCGGGTCGTCTGGGTCGGCTTCGATGCGTTGGAGATAGCCGGCCTGCTGACGTCGGCGGTGCTGGTCCGGCGTGGTGACCACCGGGCGCCGCTGGCGTCAATCGCGACAGCGGTGTTGTTGCTGGTCGACGCATGGTTCGACGTCATGACGGCTGGACACGATGTCGTCCTCTCGCTGGCATTGGCGTGCACGCTGGAACTCCCCCTGGCGGCATTGTGTGCTGTTGTCGCGCTGCGGCCACCGGTGGTGGCTTCTGTTCAGGCAACTGCGGTGCTACGGGTGGCCGCCCATGTCTGAATCACTGGATGCCCAGATGCGGGACGAGATCGACGATCAGGTCGCGGAGGCGTTCGATGCCTACCTGGCGGACAGGCTGGCCGAACCGGGGCCACTGCGCGCGTCACTGGCTTTGAGGCGGAGCACCAGGCTAGTGCTGGGCACAGTCGGATTGGGCGCGCTTGCCACGGCTCTGGCGCCGGGCGAAAGCGCCGTCGTCTGCTGGATCTGGGGAGCGATCGCGGTGATAGATCTCGCCTGGCTGCTGACCGCACGCCGCCGTTGATGGTCCGTGGACCAAGCCCTCCCCTGCCAGTCGATCTCACTCGGTCCATAGAGCTGGGTTCTCATAGCGACCGGTCGAACAAGGCGGAGCTGAGAGTGAAGATGTGCGTCGCGCATGGACGCTCACTCCCGTTATGAGCTCATCAGCGGATGAGCCACTCACCCAACGCTGCTGGTTAGTGCAGAGAAGCGTCTTTGCCTCGGCGGGGCAGGAGGCGTTCTTCGAGGGCCACGTTCACGCTCTCAACGTGCTGGGCGGAGTGCCGACCGGGAAGGTCCGCTACGACAACCTTAGAGCTGCCGTCGCCCAGGTGCTGGGGCTCTCACGGCGCCGGGTGGAGGCCGAACGCTGGACCGCTTTCCGGTCGCACTACGGCCTGTAGGCCTTCTACTGCCAGCCCGGCATCCGTGGCGCCCACGAGAAGGGCGGAGTCGAGGGCCAGATCGGCTGGTTCCGCCGCAACCACCTCGTTCCGGTCCCCGAAGTCGACAGGCTCGCCGAGCTCAACGCGATGATCGACCGATGGGACCAGGAGGACGACGCCCGCCGCATCCGCTCCCGGACTCACACGATCGGCGAGTACTTCGCGACGGAACAGCCGCTGCTGGCGCCGCTGCCGGAAGATCCCTTCGAGACGGGCCGGCTTTCCACTCCCCGGATCGACCGCTACAGCCAGATCTGCGTCCGGATGAACCGCTACTCGGTCCCGGTCCGGCTGATCGGACGGACCGTCCGCGTCATGCTCCACGCCTCCGAGCTGGTGGTCTATGACGGCCGCGAAGAAGTCGCCCGCCACGAAAGGCTCATCGCCCGCGGCGCCACCCGAAACATCACAGGTTCGGCCTGCGTCGTCCGGTGCCGATATCTCGGCATGCCGATGGCGTGGCGGTCTGCCGCGACACCTGCCCGAGCCGGCCTGCAGAAATCAGGCGGGTCAAGGCAAGAGGGCCTCGGCCCGGTCTCTCAGAGGACCGAGGATGAAGGGCAGCCGTTCGGGGACACGTTGACGGACGAAGTCCGCGAGGTCGAGAGCCACCAGAGCGAAGCAGTGCGCCAATACGCCTGGGCCGGCGACCTGTTCGCCGGCGAGCCGTGTCAGTTCCCAGCCCGCTGGATCGACATCGTCCACGGTCAGCAGCGTTGCGTAGTCGAATGCGCGGGTACCACTGCCGAGCGCTTCGATGTCGATAACCGCAGCCACTCGGTTGGAACCGAGCAAGATGTTGTCCAGCCGGAAGTCGCCGTGCACGAGGTCTCCGGTCGGCAGCTCGACCTGCCCGAAGGAAGTGAAGAGCGCGTCGATGGACGCGACGAACCCGAGCCCCTGCGGGCCTGGACTGGCCATGGCCTTCCGCGCGTGATCCCATCCGCCGGCCAGTCGGTCGCGTGCGTACTGCGACCAGCAGTGCTGGGGATCGATGTCCAGGCCGCGCTGGTGCTCCAGCACAGGGATGAGCCGTTCGGTGACCTCGGCCCTGAGGCGGCGAGGCGAGCTCCTGGCACGTACTGCTGGATGTGGTACGGGAACCCGAGCTCGGATACGCTGGCGGCGAGCCAGGCAGGAGTGAGATAGCCGGCTGCTCGGGCTCGCTCCACCGCGCGGCCCGCCCGCAGGATCTGCGGTGCCGATTTCCGGTGGGGAGACCATTTAAGGACGGCGGCTGCGTCCTCATTCCTGCCGTTGCGAAGGAGCCAGGTCCCGGATTGGAAGCCGCCGTTCAACGGCTTCGCCAGGTGATAGGTGGTGCCGTGCGTGCGGTTGGCGTCGGCCAGTACGAGGCGCGCAGCCTCCGGGTCGGTGCGCTCAGGAATGAGGGACGGCCCAGGGGCGTCGTGGGATGGCATCAGAAGCTGATCTCCAGGCATGCGAAAGACGTCGCCGTAGACTACGGCGCTGGTTCATGCGTTGCAGGCGGGATGCGCCTGAGATCAAGCCACAAGGGGACGCTACCAGGAGGCGGTCGCACCACGATCGCCTTATCTCTGACCTGGGCTGTCCGCCTGAGGATCAGCGGCCTCCAAGGAACTGCGGCATGCCGTGCAACAGATCACGTTCGCCGTTGCGTGGGCAGATCCGTTTCGCGGCCTGGATCGACTCGGTCGGCGAGGTAGATCATGACCCCTTCGGGGTCCATGCCGAGGACAGCGGCGGCGAGTTCGGGGTCGAGAGTGTTCACCAAGTCGGCCAGGCGGGTGCACCGCAAAGTCCGGGGAGGAACGCCGCAGGGGTCCAGGATGTGGCTGACGTAGGCGGTCGACGCCGCTGCCCGGCCGGATTTGGTGATCTTGGTGACGATCACGTGGGGGTTGTCGGTGTGCTGGTCCGCGCGGTGGGCCAGGCAGCGTTGGAGTGCCGACCAGCTGGCCGGGTCCATGGGCACCGGATGCGGCCGTTTGCCCAGGCGGATGGTGCGGTTGGTGGGGTCGAGGTCGTCCACGCGCAGGAGCCGGACCTCGCTGCTGGAGGCCGCGTGGAGGAGGGCCAGGATTCCGAGCAGTGCCTCGTGCGGGTGCGCGTCGGTGCTGGTGGTCCAGCGGCGGAACAGCTGGCGCTGCTGGTCGACGGCGACGGTGGTGCCGCTAAATCCCGATGGGCCTTCGGCCTTCACTCCCCGGGTGGGGTCGATGAGCACGACCCTGCGGGATCGGGCGAAGCGGAAGTACTGTCGCAGCACGGTCAGTCGGCGTTGGCGGGCCTTGGGCATGGTCGCCAGGAAGGCTTCGACGTCGTGGACGTCGGTCAGGGCCCAGTCCTGCTTGTTGCGCGTGGCGGTCAGGAAACGGGCGAGGTGTCGCGGACGATGGCCAGGGCCGCGTCGATGGTGCTGTCGGTTCGCGGCAGGGTGCTGGCTTTCAGAGCGCGCTCGCGTGCTCGCAGCATGGACTCGGCGAACGCCTGGACCTGCGGTCGAAGCGCGAGTGGGGTGGCGTCGATGCGGCGTCGGCGGCGTCCGGCGGCGAGCCGTTGCGCCTGGTCGGTGGGAAGGGCGAGGCCGCGCTGGGTGAAGAAGCCTTCGAGCGCGCGGGCGAGGGAGCCCATCGACCGGCTGGGGCGGCGGGTTCGGTCCAGCAGGGCCTGGGGGTGGTTGGGTTGTTCGTCCTCCAAGAGCCTGCCCAGAGTGCTGATCATGGTGCAGGCGCGACTCGCGCAGTGCCGTTCGGCGAGATGACCGGCGAAGTCACCCAGCCAGGGCACGGGCTCGGCGAGCCGTGCGGCCAGGTTCTCGGCGGCGATGAAGGGTCGGTCGGGGTGCTTCTGCCAGCAGGCCGAACAGAGTCCGAGTCCGGCATGGCGCCGCACCTGGCCGCAGCCGGCGCACTGCCGCGGAGGCTGCTTGGTCTGCCGCTGGCGCGAGCAGTGGCCGTACCATCCGGTGCTGGCCTGCAGGAAGCCAGGCCGCCGACAGTGCGGACAGACCCGTTTCGCGGCCTGCCGGTCGGCTTCGCGTCGGCAGATCCCGCAGTGGCTTGCGGTCGGCGAGCGGACCGGGCGTCCGCAGCCCGCGCAGGTCCGCGAGCAGGTGGTGCACCGTCCGGTGTCAGCTTGCAGGACGCGTGACCTCCCGCAGGCAGGGCAGGACGCGCGGGCAGCCTCGTCCTTCATCCGGGCCGTGCAGCGGCAGCAGTGCTGCCGGTCGATGAAGCCGACCGGCGCCCCGCAGCCGACGCAGTCCCGCTGCCTCTTGCCCATGCCTCTCCCACACCTGGCTGGACCAAGACCTTCACCGACCCCCGCCTCTGCGCGGCCATCGTCGACCGCCTCACCTTCGGCGGCAACATCATCGAGACCGGCACCGACTCCTACCGCCTCGCCACCACCCGCGCTCGGGCTGAACAGCAGGCAGCCACGTGAGCAAGGCGACGCAGCCCTCATCCACCGCTGCCAAGGCTCCCGAAGACAAGAGTGACCCACTGATCCATTCGGGCCCTGAAGTCCGACGGCGAGGTAATCCCCGAGGCCGGCAGGCAACCAGCGTCGTCAAGGTCAGCGACGAAGTCCACATCGGCCCAGCCACCACGGAACAGCACAACCGACAGCACGGCCTCCGCCGGACCGGATATGACCACGCCAACCGAGTCCGGATCACGAACCCGAGCCCTGTCGGTCTCCAGTGGCTGAGGCCAGGAAGCCTCCGCATCCCTCCACGTCGCCTGGCCCACCTCAAGGCCCGCCGACGTCCAGCCCGCCGTCCGCTGAGCCAGAACGACAGCCACCTCGTCGAGATCAACAACTCTGTCCATGAGGGGATCATCCCCCATGGACAATCCCCAGCGGTCCAGCCCGCAGCCGCCTACGGCGGCTGCGCTGTTCCTACTTCTCATCAACATCTTCGCGATCGTCGACCCGTGGTCGTTCCCAGAACGTGTCGACAACCGTCCCTGCTTCTGACCTACGCAGCCAGGGTGCCCGTCCCTCAGCTCCAGCCCTTCCGGTACGCCGTCCAGTCGGCGTCGGTCGCCGCGAAGTCGACGTACAGCGCGACCCCGAAGTGCTCCCGGTCACGGTCCTTCCTGCCGAGCCCGAGCCGTACCCCGCGCACCGCCGCCGCGACCGTCTCGGCGGACGCGAGGTGTCCTGGCTTCGTCTCGTGGTAGAAGGGCAGCCCCATCAGCACGTCGGTTGATTCCGGGGTGACTTCGACGGCCAGTGCGGTCTGCTCCGCGACATAGCCGCCGTACAGGCTCTGCAGCGGCAGCGCGGTGTCGTACGACATGACGGCGATCTGGTCCACCCGCCGGGCCACCTCACCGAAGTACGCCTGCGACCAGTACTTGGGGTGCCCGCTGAGCGCGCCCACGACGGTGTGCAGGGCGGGCAGCGGGTCTATCTGGTGGGAGGCCACGGACAGCAGGACGCCCCGGGCCCTGGTGAGGGTGCGCAGCCGGTCGAGCAGCGCCAGATAGTCGCGGTCGCCCGAGTGCAGCGGCTCCAGGTCGAAGTGCGTCCCTTCGAAACCCGCGTCGATGATCGCGCGCGCGGAGCCGACGACGGCGGTGCGGGAGGCGGCCCGGGTGAGGTCGAGTCCGTCCGGGCTCTCGGTGGCCAGCTGGTCGCCGAGCCATGCCTGGACGCGTACGCCGGGCAGCTCGCGGTGCACGGCGCCGATGAGCCACTTGGCCCCGGCGTACCGGGCGGGCGGCAGGGTCCCGTCGTCCTCCAAGGGCCCCGCGTGCACATAGAGGTCCCGCAGGCCGGTTCCCCGCAGCCGGGCGGCGAGGGCGTCCACGTCGCTGTCCTTCTTGCGGCCGTCGACCCAGGCGTGGCCGAGCCAGAGGGCGTCACGGCCGCGGGTGCGGGTGCCGTCGCGGTAGTCGCCCGCGTAGTCGGCGCGCAGGGCGATGCCGGCGGTGAGCACGGGGACGAGGACGAGCACGGCGGCTCCGAGTGCGGCCCGCCGGAGCCAGGTGCGCAGCGGACCGCGCGCCGGTCTTCGTACCCGCCCTCGCGACGGCTCGCGTTCCGGGCCTCGCTCCGGTCTGTCGTGCGGTGCGATCCGGATCAGCAGGCCGGCCACCGCGCGCCGTATCCGGACGGTCCAGTTCCGGACTGGCCAGTTCCGGGCGTCCCAGTGACGTACTCGCACCCATGCCCCCCACGAGCTAGTACGGGTAGGCCCCACAGCGTAGCTGCGGTCGCGGGGTGCCCCGGACGGTCATACGCTCCCCCATGTGACGCCGCACGAGCCACCCGCACGGCCGCACAGCGCCGGTCTCGCCGCTCGGGCCGCCGCGCTCATCGCGGTGTTCCTGCTGGTGGCGCCGGTACCGGCCGCGCACGCGGACGGTCAGGTGCACGCGCTCGACCTGTCCGGCCCCGGCAGAAGAGTCGACATGGGCGACGGCGCCCTGCTGGTGCCGCTCGCGCTGGTGGTCGTGGTCGGCAGCCTGGCGATCTACACGTACACCCGCAGAAGGCGGCGCGCCGAGACCAGGACCACCCCCGCGGGCAGCGGACAGCAGCAGGGCTGGACCGGCGCGGGCACCGAGCGGATCGCGACGGCGCGGCTCGACACGGAGGCCGGCGAGCTGCTGGTGGCGACCGATGACGCCGTCCACACCAGTACGGAGGAACTGGGCCTCGCCACCGCGCGCTTCGGGGACCGGGCCGCCGAGCCGTACGCGGCGGCGCTGACCTATGCCAGGAGCGAGCTGGCGACGGCGTTCCGGCTCAGCCAGCAGCTCGACGACTCGTCGCCCGAGGGCGGAACGGCCAGGCGGCAGCTGCTGGAGGAGATCGTCGCGCGGTGTACGGAGGCCGGGCGGCGGCTCGACGAGGAGTCGGCGGGCTTCGACGGGCTGCGCGCCCTGGAACGGGACGCGCCGCAGGAGCTGGCGGCGGCGGAGAGCGCCTTCCGCACGGTCGCGGGGCGGACCGGAGCTGCTGCTTCCACGCTTGCCGCGCTGCGGGAGCGGTACGCGGATTCGGTATCGGCGCCGGTCGCCGGGAACGTCGAACAGGCCAGGGACCGGCTCCTCTTCGCGACGAACGGCCTCAACCGGGCCCGGCAGGAGGTGGACACCGGGGATCACGCGCGGGCCGCGCTGCACATCAGGGCGGCGGAGAGCGCGGTGGACCAGGCGGCCACGCTCATCGACGCGGTCGACCGGATGGCCCGGGAGGCGGCCGAGGCGGAGGTCCGGCTGACCGGCGCGCTCACCGAGACGGAGGCGGACCTGGCGGAGGCCCGCGCCCTGCCCGCCGCCACGGCAGCGGGGGCCGCCGGGGCCGATTTCCAGAGCCGGATCGCCAGGGCGGGGGCGGTCGCGGCGGGCGTACGGCAGGAGCGGGAGCTGGGGCCGTACGACCCGGTGGACGCGCTGCGCCGGGTCGCGGAGGCGGACGCGTCGCTGGACGGGGCACTGGCGAAGAACGCTCCCGGCCCCCGCAGGGCCGCCGAACTCCTGGAAGCCGCCATGCTGACGGCGCGCTGCACGACCGCAGCGGCGGCCGACTACATCACGACGCACCGCGGCGCGGTCGGCCGCCAGGCCCGCACCAGGCTGTCGGAGGCGCGGCGCCACCTGGAGGAGTCCGGCAGCCACGCCGGCACCGACCCGCGGGGCGCCCTGTCCGGGGCCCAGCAGGCGGGCTCACTGGCCGGGCAGGCCCAGTACCTGGCCGAGCAGGACGTACGGACCTACGCGAGCCGGCACGGCGGCGATCCGGGCGACGGCGCGGCCGGCGCGGTGCTCGGCGGGATCGTGCTCGGGGCGGGGGGCGCCCCGGCCCGCTTCGGCGGCAGCGGAACACGCGGCCGGATGGGCACCGACCACTGATCAGCCGCGCATGTCACCGCGCTTCACGGCAGAGACGAATGAACCCCAGCCGGACGCGGCGAACGCGAGCACGGGGCCGTGCGGGACCTTGCTGTCGCGGACGGGGACGACGGTGGCGAAGTCGTCGGAGACCTCGACGCACGCACCACCATCGGAGTTGCTGTAGGAGCTCTTACGCCAATTCGCGGCGCTCAGGTTGAGGGATCGCACGGTACTTCCTCCAACATACGCAGGATGAACTTCCGCGAATCGGCCGGGGACAAGGCCAAGTCACGTACGGCATCGTAAGCACGTTGCAGCCGCTCGACAGGCCCGTCCTCTTCGATGAGTTCACCTCGGTAGGCGTTCTCCGTGTAGGCCACGGTACGTCCACCGGGCAGACGCAGGAACCAGACGTCGGTGCTGTCCAGCCCATACGGCCCCGCCAGGAACGGCAACACCTGAACGGTCACATTGTCCCGCTCCGCCATTTCCGCCAAGTACTCCAACTGGGCCCGCCACGCGCCCAGGTCACGCAGCGGCGTGCGCAGTACTGCCTCGGACAGGATCGTTCGGAATGGCGGAGCTTCGGCTCCCTCCAGCAGTTCCCGCCGCCCCATCCGAGCCTCAACCTGCTGCGTCAGTTCCGGCTCTCTGATCCCACCGGCCGCCAGCACCTCCCGCGCGTACCCCGGTGCGTGTCTGCAACAGTCCTGGCAGCACACTCACCGCGAAGTGCCACAGGCTCGTCGCATCCGATTCCAGAGCCATGTACTGCCGGTACCGCTCGCGGAACTGTGTACGGTCCTTCGACGCCAGCTCCCACAGAACGAGGAGCATCCCCTGCGTGCCGAAGTAATGATCCAGGGCCTGGATCACTTCGGGCCCACCCAGCGTCTCGCCCTTCTCCATCTTGCCGAACAGCGAGTAGTCCCAGCCGAGCCGCTCACCGAACTGCCGCAGGGTGAGGCCCCGTTCGGCGCGTAGTTTCCTCAGCTCCTCCGCGAACCGCCGGCGCGGTTCCTGGCTGCGGCTGGTGACGAGGCGTCGCTGCGGCATGGCGCTCCTTCCGGGGCGCCCGTCCCGCTCGGACGGCTCTTCCCGTAACGCCCCAGCTACGCACCGTAGTTCATGCCCGGAGAGCCCGTCAGCGGAACCGCCCGGCACCGCACTCCCGAGGCGTCACCCGGGGAGGCGGATCGCCAGGGCGATGAGCAGGAGTACGGCCATCCCCATGCACGCGGCAGCGGTGACCGCCCACAGCGCCCTCAGCCGGGGGCGGCCGCGCCCCCAGTTCCGCGCCCTGGGCGTGCTGCACGCCCACACCAGGCAGAGCAGGGCCGCCATCACCGCGCCCAGTACGCACACCCCGTTCCAGCCCGCGTGTGCGTGGACCGCGCCGACCAGGGCCGAGCCGATCGCGCCGCCGACGAAGTAGCAGGTCATGTACGCGGAGGTGATGCGGCCCCGGGAGTCCGGCCGCAGTGCGTAGATCAGCGACTGGTTGGTGATGTGGACGCCCTGGTGCGCCAGGTCGAGGAGCACGATTCCGGCGATCAGCGCGGCCAGGCTGTGCGCCCCCAGGGCCAGCAGCCCCCAGGAGACGAGCAGCAGCAGCGCGCTCGCCACCGTCGTCAGGGTGGTCCGGCCGCGGTCGGCCAGCCGGCCGGCCAGCTGGGCGGCGATCGCGCCCGCGGCCCCGGCCAGGCCGAGCAGTCCGATCTCGGCGTCCGACCAGCGGTAGCCGGGTCCTGACAGCAGGAAGGCGAGGGAGGTCCACAGCGCGCTGAAGCAGGCGAAGGCCAGCAGGCCGATCAACGCCCGTGCCCGCAGCACCGGTTCCTCCACCAGCAGGCGGGCGGTGGAGCGCAGCAGCTGCGGGTAGTTCAGCCCGGCGTTTCCCCGGTACTGCGGGAGCGCCCGGTGGAGTGCGGCGGTCAGGACGAGCATCGCCACGGCGGCGGCCCAGTACACCGTGCGCCAGCCGCCGACGGTGGCCAGTGCGCCGGACGCGGTACGGGCGAGCAGCATGCCGAGCACCAGGCCGCTCATCACCGTACCCACGGCCCTGCCGCGCTGGTGCGGGGCCGCCAGGTCGGCGGCGAACGGCACCAGGACCTGCGCCGTCACCGAGAGGAGACCGGTGAGCGCGGTGCCGGCCAGGAGCAGTCCGGTGTTGGGCGCGGTCGCGGTCAGGGCCAGCGAGAAGGCCGTGGCCAGGGTCAGCCCGCACACCAGGCGGCGGCGTTCCAGCAGGTCGCCCAGCGGGAGCAGCAGGACGAGTCCCAGGGCGTAGCCGACCTGGGCGACCGTCACCACGAGTGAGGCGCCGGTGGACGACAGACGCAGATCGCGGGCGATGGTGTCGAGGAGCGGCTGGGCGTAGTAGTTGCTCGCCACGCACAGCCCTACGGCCACCGACATCAGCAGGAGCGTGCCGCGTCCCGCGCCGTCGGTGGTGTCGGCGCCAGGACGGGGGTCCGCGATGTCGGACGGGGGCAGCGGTGAGGGGGGCGGGGAGGAAGCCACGTCCGTTTCCTTCCGGGGAGCGCTCGTACGCGGGCTGTCTCACAGCACTCGCGGAGCGGGGCGGGTCTGGGCTCCCGTTCATGCTGGCCGAGCAGCGATGATGAGTCCAACAGATGGTTGCCATGACAGCGATCTCGTATCACGATGAATCGATGGAACTCCGCCAGCTCACCTATGCCGTCGCTGTCGCCGAGACCGGCAGCTTCACCCGCGCCGCGCACCGGTGCTTCGTGGTGCAGTCCGCGCTCAGCCACCAGATCGCCCGGCTGGAGGAGGAGTTGGGGAGCCGCCTCTTCGAACGCACCAGCCGCCGGGTGCAGATCACGCCCGCGGGCGAGGCGTTCCTGGGCCCGGCCAGGGAAGCCCTGGCGGCCGTGGAGCGGGCGCGCGGCGAAGTGCTCGCGTGCGGCAGCGAGGTGCGCGGCCGGCTGAGCATCGGCACCATCACCCCGCTGGCCGCCGTGGACCTGCCGGATCTGCTCGCCGCCTACCGGGACAGGTATCCGGCGGTACGGGTCACTCTCCGGGCCCGGCTGGTCAGGGACCTGCTGCGGGAGGTGCGCGAGCACACGTGCGACATCGCGTTCGTGGACAGCAGGCCGGAGAGCACGGCCGGGCTCGACGTGCGGGTCCTCGCGCACGAGGAGCTGGTCGCGATCGTCCCGCACGGCCACCGGCTGGCCGGGGTGTCCCGGGTCGGTCCGGCCGGGCTGGCGGACGAGCCCATGGTCGACATGCCGCCGGGCTCCGGGATCCGCCGCCACAACGACGCCGCCTTCGCCGCGGCCGGGATCGTCCGGACGGTCGCGTTCGAGGCGGACGCGATGGGGCTGCTGGAGCAGCTGGTGGCGCGCGGCCTCGGCACCGGGCTGGTCTCCGCCCCGACGGCCGCCCGTATGCGCGGGGTGAGCACGGTGGCGCTGACCGGTGTGCCGCCCCGGTCCGTACAGGCCGCGTGGCGCACCTCGGGGGCGTCACCGGCGACCCGGGCCTTCCTCCAGCTCCTGCGGGAACGGACCCCGGACGCGCCCTAGTCCAGTTCTCGCGGCGGGCCTTGCGTGGCTGTGTCAGTTCCCGTCCGAGCACTACACGGGCTCCTCCGGCTCCTCACGTCGCTTCGACGCGCAGGCCGTCGAGGACGGTTTCGAAGAGTGGTTGCAGGTAGCCGGGTGATTCGTTGATCTTGGCGATGGCGACGATCAGGTCGAAGATCTGCTCCATGGCGAGGTCGGCGCGGATCTGTCCGGCCTCCTGAGCTGCGGCCAGCAGGTGGCGCCCTGCGTCTATGGCCCGGGCGCGGTGCGTGGCGATCCCTTCTCTTTCCGTGTGTTCCAGGAGCTCGCTGATGATGAGCCGCTTGTGCGGGATGAAGGCGATCTGCAGACGCAGCCAGGCGACGAGTGCTGATTCGGGGCTCTGGCCGGGCTCGGTGATGGCGGCGGCGCAGATCTGGTCGACCTCGTCCGCGTAGAGGGCTTCCAGCAGTTCCTGGCGGCCGGGAAAGTTCCGGTACAGCGTGGCCATGCCCACTCCGGCCCGGCGGGCGATCTCTGCCATGGAGATCTCGGGTGCGGGGTCGGCGAACGCCTCTCGGGCCGCGTCGAGAATCTTGTCGCGGTTGCGTTCCGCGGCGGCCCGCCGCCTGGGGAACGCCGTCTTGCCTGCCTCCATGGACCTCTCCCTACCCAGTCCCCACTCAGCGCTTGCTCGGACGGCACCCGCCACCCTCAAGTGGACAGCCTATCCGGAATCGCTTTACAGTTGGCGGACAGCCTATCCGGAACTGTGAGGAGCCTCATCATGCCCCACCGTCCGCTTGTCGTCCCCCATGCCGACGCGACCGCACCGCCCGATTACTCGCACGGGGTCGCCAAGCACGGAGTAGCACTTGGCGCCGTAGCGGCCGTGGCGTGCGTGGCGCAGTTCATGGTCGTGCTGGACTCCTCCATCGTGAATGTGGCTCTTCCGTCCATGAAGTCGGGTCTGGGCTTGTCGACATCTGCGCAGCAGTGGGTGGTCAACAGCTATCTGGTCGCCTTCGGCGGTCTGCTGCTGTTCGCCGCACGGGCGAGCGATCTGTACGGGCGCCGTCGTGTCTTCCAGATCGGTCTGGTCGTCTTCTCTCTGGCCTCGCTGGTGGGCGGGCTGGCGCAGGAGGGCTGGATGCTGCTGGCCGCCCGAACGGTGCAGGGGGCCGGAGCGGCGGCGCTGGCTCCTTCCAGCCTGAGCCTGATCACCGCCAGTCATACCGAGCCCGGCCGGCGCACGCGCGCGATGACCTGGTGGGGTGTCGCGGCATCCAGCGCCGGAGCCGCCGGCATCGTGGTCGGCGGGCTACTGGCCCAGGCCAGCTGGCGGTGGGTGATGCTGGTCAACGTGCCGGTCGGCGCTGGATTGCTCATCGCCGGCCTGGTGTATCTGGCCCCGACCCCGTCCGGGCAGCGGCGTACGCGGATCGATCTGCCCGGCGCGATCACCGTAACGCTCGCGGCCGCGGCTCTCGTCTACGGTGTTTCGGCCGCCCCTGACTCAGGGTGGAGCGCGCCCCGGGTGATCGTTGCCCTGGTGGCCGGCGTGCTCTTCCTCGTGGCCTTTGCGGGCATTGAGCGCCGCAGCAGCAATCCGCTGGTGCCGCTGAGGATCTTCTCCATCCCCAACGTGCGTATGGGCAACGTTCTCACTCTGTGCATGGGTGCTGTCATCACCGCGCCACTGTTCTTCCTGTCCCTGTATCTGCAGCAGGTGCTGGGCCAGAGCGCCGTACGAACCGGACTGTCCTTGCTCCCGATGGCCATGGTCATCAGCGTCGGAGTGCTCCTTTCGCAGAAGCTGATCCCGCTCATCGGAGCGCGCCGCCTGGTGGTGATCGGAGGGATCATCGCCGCCGTGGGGCTGGTCTGGGTAGGACAGCTTCCCGCTCACTTCGACTACGTGATGCACTTTCTGCTTCCCACCGTGGTGGTCGGTGCGGGTACGAGTCTGACGATGATGCCGGCCATCGTCGCAGCGACCACCGGTGTCGACCCGCAAAACGCCGGCGTCGCCTCCGGGCTGATCAACATGTGCCGTCAGCTCGGCGCCGCGCTGGGCCTGGCGATCCTGGTCACCATCGCCTCCACCGTCACCAGCCGCAGCGCTGACGGCGGCAGCACGGCAGTCCTGGACGGTTACCGCATCGCCTTCTACGCCATCGCCGTCCTCAGCCTCGTCACCGCCGGCCTGGCCCCGGGCCTCAAGACGTCCCCCAGCACAGCAGCAGCGAGCACGCGCCGCTCCGCCTGAGCCAGAGAGCACCATGCCGCCTCCCACCGACCCTCCGGTGGACCCGGCGCTCCACCCCCTCGTCCCATCAAGCGGAAAGATGCCACCCGTGCCTGTCAACGCACCCTGCGGCCCCAGCCCGGCACGCACTCTCGCCGCACCGGGCGAAAGCCCGAGTACGGCCCCGTACGAGGACTTCCGCCCGGCACGCCGAGTGGGGGGACCCCCTGCTCGCAGAGCTTGGGGGAACGCACCGGACGCCGCGCGCCCGCCCTGCGGGCGACGACGCGACTTCGCGGACACGCCCTAGTACATGCTCAGCAGCTGCTCCACACTCAGCTCGGGCGCCGACGCGCCGTCCGGCAGGGCGAGTTCGAACCAGACCGTCTTGCCGCGCGGGGTCCGCCGGGAGCCCCAGGCCGCACTCAGCATCCCGACCAGCTGGAGCCCCCGGCCGCCCTCGTCCGTGTCGCGGGCGCGGCGGCGGCGCGGCTGGACCAGGCCCGCGTCCCAGACCTCGCAGACCAGCGTCCGGTCGAGGAGCAGCCGGAGCCTGATCTCGCCCTCGCCGTACCGCAGGGCGTTGGTGACCAGTTCGCTGACCAGGAGCTCCGTCGTGTCGACCAGATCCTCCAGGCCCCAGGCGACCAGCTGCTGCCGGGCCAGTTCGCGGGCCCGGCCCACCGAGCGCGGTTCGCGGGGCAGCCGCCAGTCGCCGACCGCGTCGGACGGCAGGCCCTGGATACGGGCCATCAGCAGGGCGATGTCGTCCTCGCCGTGCTGGGTGTCCAGCGTGTTGAGCACATGGTCACAGACGTCTTCGAGCGGGCGCTCCGAGTGGGTCAGAGCGTCGCGGAAGGCGCTCAGGCCCTCGTCCAGCGGGTGTTCGCGTGACTCGACCAGGCCATCGGTGTAGAGCGCGAGCAGGGCGCCCTCGGGGATCTCGACCTCGACCTCCTCGAACGGCTCGCCGCCGACGCCCAGCGGCATGCCGGGCGGTACGTCGAGCAGCAGCGCCTGCTCGCCCGGTTCGACCAGGACGGGCGGCAGATGCCCGGCGTTGGCGAAGGTGCAGCGCCGGGTGACCGGGTCGTACACCGCGTAGACGGCCGTCGCGAGATAGACCTCGGAGAGGTCCGCCTCACGTGTCTTGTGCGCGGCGCGCGACGCCTGCTGGGTGCCGCTCGGGGTGCCCAGGCCGCGGGCGATCTCGTCCAGCGCTTCGAGGACTTCCGCGGGCTCCAGGTCCAGCAGGGCCAGCGTGCGTACGGCGGTGCGCAGTTCACCCATCGCGACGGCGGCCCGCAGCCCGTGACCCATGACGTCGCCCACGACCAGCGCCGTACGGTGTCCGGGCAGCTCGATGACGTCGAACCAGTCGCCGCCCACCTCGCTCGCCGTGTTGCCGGGCAGATAGCGGCAGGCGATGTCGAGCCCGGCCGCCTCGGGGTCGCCGGGCGGCAGCAGGGAACGCTGCAGTATCAGGGCCCGTTCGTGTTCGCGGCGGTACAGCCGGGCGTTGTCCATACAGACCGCGGCGCGCGCGGCCAGCTCCACGGCCAGCGAACGGTCCCGCTCCCCGAACGGCTCGCTCCCCTTCGTACGGGAGAACTGCACCAGACCGACCACCGTGTCATGGGCGACCATCGGCACGGCGAGGGTGGACTGGACATGGCTGCCCTGGGCGCCGGGCACCGAGCGCACCTTACCGGTGCGCAGGGCGCTCGCGCACGGCGAGTGGAAGGCGTAGCGGTGGACGGCGCCGAGCGCGGGCCCGTCGTCCGAGTCCTTCAGCAGGACGTCGGAGACGGCACTGGCATAGGCGACCCGGCGCAGCTCGGCGCTGCCGTCGGCACTGCCCTTCGGTGACTCGTCACCGGCCAGCAGCCCCTGGTACAGGTCGACGGACGCCAGATCACAGAAGCCGGGGACGGACACGTCGAGGAGTTCACGCGCGGTGGTCTCCAGGTCGAGCGAGTTCCCTATCCGGGCGCCCGCCTCGTTGAGCAGGGCGAGATTGCGCCGGGCGTTGGCGGCTTCGCGGGCCGCGACATGACGGCGGGTGACATCGGTGCCGAGCCCGGCGACACCGATGGGGGCGCCGGACCCGCTGTGTACGCGGTAGAGGTTGACCGACCAGTGCCGGCGCTCGGTGCTGCCGGGCGCGGAGCCGATCAGCTGGAGGTCGGTGACGGAGCGTCCGGTCTCCAGGACCCGCTTGAGCGCCGCGGTCATCCGGTCGGCCTCCGCGCGGGCCAGATAGTCGTGGACCGTACGGCCGCGGTGTTCCTCGACCTCGTCACCGAACAGCTCCGCGAACCGCTTGTTGACCCGCCGCACCGTGAGGTCCGTACCGAACAGCAGGAAGCCGAACGGAGATTGGCCGAATATGGCCTGCGAGGAGGCGAGGTCGCTCTCGATGCGCCGCAGCACTCTGACGTCGACAATGATGCAGACGGCGGCCCGTCCGCCGTCGGCCGTCTCCGTGGGCATCACATACAGCTCGGCGAGCCCCTGCGCTTCGGGCCGGCCCGGCATCCGGAAGGGGACCACACCGGTCCACTCCTTGCCGTCCAGGATTTCGGTGACCCTGCCGTGTCCTCTGCCGCGCACCTCGACCGGCAGGAAGACCTCGACCGGATCCACGCCCACGGCATCGCGGGCATCCACTCCGAACAGCTCTTCGGCCCGCTTGCTCCACTGCTCCACCAGCCCGTCGGCCCCGATCGAGAACGACGCAACCCTGATGTAGTCATAGATCGAGCCGGGCGGACTGCTCTGCCATACGACATCGCCCGTCGCACCGGATATATCGCTCACGCGACCGTCCCCTCCAGCTCACCACGCACCGAACCGACCAAGGTGGCACCCGCAGTATTCAGCACTACGGACCGAACCGGCACGGCGTTCACGATCACAGCACGGTCTCAGTCACTTTCGGACACTCCGCCCGCGATCGATGTCCCACCCCTCTCCTAACCAGGCTGGGCCAGCTCGAACCACACCGTCTTGCCCGATCTGCCGCGCGCCGTCCCCCAACGCTGCGCCGAGCAGGCCACGAGCTGCAGCCCCCGGCCGCCCTCGTCGTCGGGCCCGGCCGTCCGCTCGCGGGGCGGATCCGGGAGCGGATCCGAAACCTCCACCCGCAGCGTGGCTTGATCCAGTCGCGCGACCCTGACGCCGATGGGCCCGGACGCATGCCGCATGGAGTTGGTGACCAGCTCACTCACGAGCAGCGTGGCGACGTCACCGAACGCGCCGTCGAGCTCCCAGGTGCGCAGGGTGTCCCGAACCGCGCGGCGCGCGACGCGTACGGCATCGGGCTCGGCGGGGAAGGTCCACTCGGCGCATCCGCCTTCGGTGTCGATCAAGCCGATCACTTCCCCAGGCCGAACCACGGACATGCGCACTGAATCAATAGGTACTAACCAGCACATACCCTGTATCGGGCGTAGATATCGACTACGCCGTGCGATATGACGCACTGGGGCACGAACGGCGCACATCGGGTCCGTTTCGTCGGCGCGGCACGGACCATTCCGTCCGCACGGCGGCCCGTTTCATCTGGGCCGCACGGCCCGTGTCATCCGTGCAGTCCGGCCCGCAGCCGGCGCGCCGCCTCGGCCACCGCGGGGCGGTCCTGGTCCAGCCAGTCCACGGTGTCGATCTCGTCCGGGCCGAGCCAGCGCAACGCGTCGTGGTCCTCCAGCGGGCGCACCTCACCCGAGACCAGCCGCGCGGCCCACACATGAAGGACGAGGCCACGGCCGAGCGGCCACGCTCCAGGAATACGCTCCAGAGGTTCCGTCTCGACGCCCAGCTCCTCGCGCAGTTCCCGCACCAGTGCCTGCGCGGCGCTCTCCCCCGGCTCCAGCTTCCCGCCGGGCAGCTCCCAGCGCCCGGCGAGTTCGGGCGGGGCGCTGCGGCGTGCGGCGAGCAGCCGCCCCTGGTCGTACAACGCTCCACCCACGACGACGCGATCAGCCATGACGCGAGCCTATCGAGGCCCCGCGGGGCTCCCGCCCACGCCCGCCGCGTCCGTCGCCACCGTCGTTGCCGTCGCCGCCATCGCCGCTGTCGCCGCCATCGCCGCCATGGGGCCTGGAGCCGCTACTGCACGCTCTGGCTGATGCGTTCGATCCAGTACATCTGCCGGTGCCCCCGGGCGCCCAGCGTGTCGGCGGTCTTCTGCGCCTCGTCCCTCGTCGCGTACCTTCCGACGCGATAGCGGTTGCCGTTGTCGTCCTCACGTATCACTTGCCAAGGCAGCGTGGCGCTCCCGCTGTCCGTCATCGCGCGCCCCCGTCGTACGCCGGCGTGCAGGTCATTTCTGATCTCCAGGAAACCGCAGTCCGCATATGCCCGAGCGTACGCCTGACCCTTACTGAGCGATTACGTGTTTTCACAAAGAGGTACGCATCAAGCCACTCTGCAATTTCCATTGAGTACGAGACGGGGCGTCAGATGACCGCTGAGCACATCATGGGCACACGACCTCCACACTTCGGCCACCCGAGGGAGCGGCTCTCGAAGCGGAGTTCGGGCATGGCCCGGCCCAACTCCCCGTCAGGGAGCGGCCCGGAGCCTGCGGCTCACTTCACCGGCAGGTGGTACGCGACGCGGTAACGGTCGGCCGGAACGACGATGTCCGCCGTCTCCACCGCCCGCCCCGACGCGTAGTACGTACGGGAGATGACGACCACCACATGGCCGGGCACCCCGCCCAGCGCGAGCAGTTCCTCGGCCAGACCCGGCCGGGCGCCGACCTCCTCGACGACGTTGTCCACGACGACATCGATCGCGGCCATCCGCTCGACGACGCCACAGCCGCCCAGCGGGCCCTCCTCGGGGAGCATCACCGGGGTGCGCCCGGTGATCGCCAGCGGCTCCCACGAGGTGGACAGCATCATCGTTTCGCCTGCGTCGCGGTAGACGTATCGCGTGCGCATGACCCCCTCGCCCGCCGGGACTCCGAGGCGCAGCGCGATGTCGGTGTCCGCGACCTCCTGCTCGCTGCTGGACTCCCAGGTGCCCCGCATGCTCTCGTCGGCCTGCTCCTGGCGGAACGGCGTCGCCCCTTCGGGCAGCCGGTAGCCGGAGCGGGCGATCCGGCGCGGCACGAGCCGCTCCCGGACGTACGTACCCGATCCGGAGCGGCCCTCGACCAGGCCCTCGGCCATCAGCACCTTGCGCGCTTCGAGGGCGACCGTGTCGGAGACCCCGTACTCCTGGCGGATACGCGCCTGGGAGGGCAGTCGCGTGTGCGGTGGCAGCGAGCCGTCGGTGATCTTCTGGCGAAGATCACTCGCGACGCGCAAATAGGCCGGCTGCTCACCGAAAGTCACTGGCCACTCCCTATACAGGTTGACAGACCGCAACAGCGTGGCAACCGTGGGTTGTTGACCGCAAGCAGGGGCCAGAGTTTCACCCGAAGTGATGAAGGACGTCCGGCGAAACCGTTCAGCGGGAGGGCACAGCTGGTCGAATCGCATCCGGTCAGCGGGAGCGCACGGGACAGCGCGGCAGCGGGGGCGGCACGGGAGAACGCCCGGCCACATACGCACGCATGCGCGGACGCGGCGCACGTCCTGCTGTGCGCCGCGTCCGCGGGGTGTGATCGGGGCGGGGTGTGATCAGGCGGAGTGTGGTCGAGCGCGGGTCAGCCGAGCAGCTTGATGACCGCGTCGGTGGTGTCGGTCTCGCCGAGGCGCGGGAAGATCCGCTCGACAGCGTTGCGGTGGGCCTCCGCGTCCATGTCGGTGACGGCGTCGGTGGCGACGGTCACGTGGTACCCGTGCTCCTGCGCCGACCGGGCCGTCGACTCGACGCCGATGGCCGTGGCGATACCGGCCAGGACGACCTGCGTGATGCCGCGGCGGCGCAGCTGCATGTCGAGGTCGGTGCCGTAGAAGGCGCCCCAGGTCTGCTTGGTGACGACGATGTCGCTGTCCTGCTGGTTCAGTTCGGGCACCAGGTCGGCCCAGTCCGCCGGGGGTGTGCCCTGCGGGGCGGGCGACTCGTTGCGGCCGGGCGCGCCGCCCGTGACGCGTACGAGGACGACCGGCAGGTCGTGCGCGCGGAAGGCGTCGGCCAGCCGCGCGGCCCGCTCGACGATCTCGCCGGCGGGGTGCGCGGTCGGCAGGCCGACGATGCCCTTCTGCAGGTCGACGAGGATCAGCGCGGTCCGGCTGTCGAGGGTGGTGGCTGTCATGGCATGGCTCACTTTCGGTTACGGGCACGGAGCGCCCGGTCGGAGACGGTCAGTGCGACGAGCACCAGACCGAGGACAACGGAGACGGCGGCCATCAGATGCAGCCCGCCGTCGCTCGCCCGCTGCCCGTAGGCGAGGGCGATGAGGCTCGATGCGGTGATGGCGCCGATGTACTGGGCGGTCCGCTGGAGACCGGCGGCGGAGCCGATGGCGTCGGCGGGGGCGTACTGGTAGACGGCGGCCTGGTTGCCGGTGCCGACCAGCCCCTGCGGGATGCCGAAGCAGGCGCCGGTGATGAGCAGTACGGCGACCGGGGTGGCGCCGGTGGTGAGGATCAGCAGGGCGCTGCCCGCGGTGACCAGGACGGCGGCGATGGTGAGCGGGGCCCGGATCCCCTTCGTCCGGGCGCCGAGCAGCGAACACACCAGCGCGGCCACCGACATGGGGAGCATGAGCAGCCCGGTGTGCAGCGAGGAGAAGCCGCGGCCGTCCTCCAGCCACTGGGTGAATCCGTACATCACGCAGTAGATGACGAGATAGCTCAGGCCGTGCCGCAGATAGGTGCGGGCGAGCGCGTGGTTGCGGCCGAGCATCCGCAGGTCGATGAACGGGCGCGGGCACCGCAGCTGCCACCAGGTGAGGACGGCGGCGAGGACGGCCACGGGGCCGAGCAGCCACCACGCCGGGTGGGCCAGGTCGAGGAGGAAGAAGACCAGGGCGGTGAGGGTGCCGGTGAAGAGCACGATGCCGAGCGGGTCGAGCCCGGCGGGTTCACGCGCGCCGCCCGCGGCCGCGCGTCGGCCGTCGTCCTTCGGGATCCACCACATGGCGCAGACGAACGCGACGCAGGCGAGCGGCACGTTGACGGCGAAGATCGCCCGCCAGCCCCAGGTCGCGACGAGCAGTCCGCCGAGGGTGGGGCCGACCGCGGCGCTGCCGAGCCCGGCGAAGGAGAGACGGCCGAGGACCGGCCGGGGGGTGGGACGGCCGAGCCTGCGCGACTCGGAGCGCAGTACGGCCATGGCCGCCGGGTAGGCGGCGGACGTGCCGATCCCGAGGAGCAGCCGGGAGGCGATCAGCCAGCCGAACCCGGGTGCGGCCGCACCGACGAGCCCCGAGGCGGCCACGACGGCGAGCCCGGCGAGGAAGACGCGGCGCGGGCCGATGGAATCCGCGAGCCTGCCGAGGACGGGCTGGGCGACGGCGCTGGCCAGATAGAGCACGGACACCAGCCAGACGGTGCTGGATGCGCCGATCCCGAAGTGGTGGCCGATCGACACCAGGGCCGTGGAGATCATGGTGGTGTTGAGCGGATTGAGCAGCGAGCCGAGCAGCAGCGGGGCGGTGAGCCGGGCCCCGAACCCCGCGTCGGGGGCGGCCGTGCCGGTGGCTGTACCGGGGGCGGGGGCGGAGGTTACGTCGGGGTCGGCGGCTATGTCGGGGTCGGCACCGGCGTCCGGGCCGGTGCCGGGCCCCTGACCGGGATCCGCACCCGTGCCCGTACCCGTGGCCGACGGCACACCCTTACCCGTACCCGACGGTGCACCCGTCCCAGTACGAGTACCAGCACCCGCACCCGTGCCCGCGCCCCGACCTGCATCCGTCTCGCCGGGCGCCGTCACCTCTGCACCAGCCGTTCGAGCAGCGCGACGGCGTCGGTGAGCGTGCGCCGCTCCGCCGGGTCCAGTTCCTCGCCGATGGCAAGCGCGAGCCAGCCCTGCTTGTCGGCGCGTACGCCTTCGAGCGTGCGGCGGCCGAGATCGGTGACCGACATGACGTGCTGCCGTCCGTCGGTCGGGTCGGGGGTCCGCTCCACCAGGTCCCGGGTCTCCAGGGCGGTGACGGTCAGCCGCATCGACTGCGGTCTGACCAGCTCGGCGCGGGCCAGCGCCGCCGTGGTCATCGGCCCTTCCCGGTCCAGCAGGGACAGCGCCGACCGCTGCGAGTGCGTCAGCTCAAGCCCGGGGGACGTTCTCCGCAGCCGCCGCGACACGCGTCCGAGCACGACCGAGAGCTCCGCCGCGATCTGCTCGGGGCTCGGTTCCTCGGGGCTCGGTTCGTGGTGGGGGGAGGTGGCCATGGCGCCACCGTAAGAGATAGACAGGAAGCCTTGCAAGTTTCCCTGTCCACCTATCCGCCCGCCCACCCCACCGCGCCGCGCCGCACCCTGACGGCCCCCGCCCCGCGCGTGGCGTTCCGGCCGCCGGGTACCCGTACAGCCATGGACTTCCACTCGAAGGCGCTGCTGGCGGTCATCGCGCTCGTACTCCTGGCGACGGTGGCGCTCACGGTCGTCCTCGCCGTACGCCTGTTCCGCGCCCGGCGCTTCCTGCGGGACGCGGGCATCCCCCTCCAGAACAAGCTCGCTTTCTGGGGCGCGCTGATCTACACCGTCAGCCCGGTGGACCTGCTACCGACCCGGTCTATCTAGACGACATCGGCGTCCTGCTGTTCGCGCTGCACACACTGGAACGGGCCGCGCGCCGGGGAACCGCACCGAAACCTGGACACTCGGCGGGGAAATTCGGCACAGTGGGGCCGCAGGGCCCATAATCGAACACGTGGCCGAATCCGTGAAGGGGTCCCACCATGCCGTCCGCCCGCCTCGCACCGGATGCCGCCGCGTACTACACCACCCAGAGCACCTTCTCCGGCCCCGGCGAACTGGCGCCGCTGTACGCCGCACTTCCGGCGGACCCCGGTGAACTGGGCAGGATCGCCAGGGACTTGACGATCCATCGGATGGAAGGCGACGCCTTCGGATACGCGATCCCCGAGGACCGCCTTCACCATGACGCCGAGACGCGCTACATCGACGACATCCTGCGCATCATCACGGACCGGAACAGCGCACCGCTGACCGAACCGCGGGCGCCCGGGGACCGATTCGTCGGGATCTGCCGCGACATCGCGCTGCTGCACTGCTCGTTCCTGCGCCACGTCGGCGTACCGGCCAGGCTGCGGTCCGGGTTCGCCGACTACTTCGGCACGGACGGCTTCCACCACGACCATGTCGTCACCGAGTACTGGGACGCCCGGCGGGGCTGGCTGCTGGCCGACGCGGAACTCACCGACCCGGCGATCGCGGCGCGTTACGCGGTGCCGTTCGACCCGATGGATGTGCCACGCGACCGCTTCCTGGTGGCAGGAGCGGCCTGGCAGGCCATCCGCGCGGGCGAGGCCGACCCGACGACGTTCGGACTGCTGATCCCGGAAGCCACACTGACCGGCGCGTGGTTCGTGGCGGGCAACGTACGCCTGGACCTGGCGGCACTGAACCGGACCGAGACCCTGCTGTGGGACATCTGGGGAGCGGGCGCGGACGACGACGCGGGCATGACGGACGCGCTCCGCGACCTGTACGACGAAGCGGCGCGGGTGGCGGGCAACGAGGTCAGGTACGAAGCGGCCCGCGAACTCTTCGCCGGGAACGACGGCCTGCGCACCCCCAGGACCGTACGGTGCCTGGCGGCCTTCAACGGACCGCACGACGTGGAGCTGCGGGCCTGACGGGGTACGCCGAGCGAGTCCGGAAGGGCGAGTCCAGAAGGGCGGGCCCTGAAGGAGCCGCGGAGACCGGCCTGTTCAGATGCAGATCACGATCTTCCCTCGGGTGCGCCCGCGCTCGGCGTGCGCGTGGGCGTCGGCGATCCGCTCCAGGGGATAGGTCTGTTCGATACGGGGTGTGTAGCGGCCTTGCCCGCCCAGTTCCGCCGCCGCGGACAGGAGAGCGGAGTCGTTCTCCGCGTTGGCCACATGCGTACCCAGGCGCTGCCCGCCCGCATGGTCGGCGACCGTCGCGACGCGCTTCGGGTCACCGGTGATCGCGACGAGGTCGTCCAGCGATCCGGAGGCCGCTGTGTCGAGCGCGATGTCGACTCCGTGCGGGGCGAGAGCGGACAGCCGCTGCGCGAGGCCGGGGCCGTAGGTGGTGGGAACAGCGCCGAGTGCGGTGAGGAACGCGTGGTTGCGTTCGCTTGCTGTCCCGATCACCGTGGCACCCCGCGCTACCGCGATCTCGACCGCCGCGCTGCCCACGCCCCCGGCGGCGCCCTCGACGAGGAGGGTGCGCCCCGCGAGGGAGCCGAGCGCGTCGAGCCCTCCCATCGCGGTCACCGACGCGAGACCGGCACCGGCGGCCTGCTCGTCGTTCCACGTGGCGGGGGTGTGCGCCCAGGCCGAGAGGACCAGCAGTTCCGCGGTCGCGCCGGTGACGCCGCCCAGTCCGAAGACGCGGTCGCCGATCCTCACCCCCTGCACCCCGTCACCGGTCTCGTCGACCACACCGGCTCCGTCGCGCCCGGGAATGGCGGGCAGCTCCAGCGGCATCAGCTGGTGCAGGGCGCCGGCGCGCAGCTTCCAGTCGATGGGATTGACACTGGCCGCCGTGACGCGGACACGGATCTCACCGGGGCCGGGGCGGGGATCGGGGGCCTGCTCGATCACCAGGTTCTCCGCTGCGCCGTATGCGTGGAATCGGGCTGCGCGCATAATCGTCTGCCTCACTTTGACGGGCCGGAATGACGTGTTCGTCCGACGCCCGTCACTCTAAAACCTGACGTTGACGTGAGGTGCAAGTCGCAACTGCCGCCCGGTCGGAGAAGGGCAGGCGAGGATGGGTGAGGTTGCCGAGCGGGCGGGGGTGAGCATGGGGGCGCTGGAGCCGGTATTGCTAGCCTGAACCTGACGTCCATGTGAGGTACCGGCGGGAAGGGAGCGGCCTGCGTCATGCGTATCGGGCAGCTTGCCAGGCGGTCGGGGGTCAGCGTGCGGGCCCTGCGCTACTACGAGGAACAGCGGCTCCTGGAATCGTCGCGGACGCCCGGCGGGCAGCGTGACTATCCCGACGAAGCCCTGGAGCGGGTCCAGCTCATCCAGGACCTCTTCGCGGCCGGCCTCTCCAGCCGTACGGTCGTCGAACTCCTGCCGTGCGTGAGCACCGGCGTCGCGACCCCCGCCATGCTCGACCAGCTCACCGTCGAACGCGACCGCATCGCCGCACGCATCCAGGACCTGACCCGGGCCAAGACCAAACTCGGCCACGTGATCGAGAATGTGACCGCGGCGCACGTGGTGCAGGACTGAGCAGCCCGCGGCGAGGGGCGGGCCCCGGCCCGTCCGCGCCCGCTGAGCACCGGCCTGCCAGGGGAAGAGCCCCCAAGGCAGGAGGCTCCCTCAGGGCTGGACGCCCATGAACCCCTGGTCCAGGATGCGGCAGGTCTCCTCCAGGAGCCGCCCGCGTTCGGCTTCGCCGGTGTCCGTCGGGTTCATCGTGACGGTGAGCGCCGCGACGGCGGTGACGGCGCCGAGCCGCACGATGTGGGCGTCGACGGGCAGGCCGAGGCGCTCGGCGATGCCCATTTCGACGGCCCTGACCACCTTGCGGGTGAGCTGGGTGGCCTGCGCGGCCACATCCGGATGGCTGGCCATGACCTCCCTGACGACGGTCGCCCTGCCGCCGGGCTCGGGGGCGAAAGCGGTGGTCGTCATGGCCCACACCGCGGCGCGCACGGCGCTCTCGGACCGGGGCCTGTCCACGATGAGGCCCGCGATGTAGGCGTCGTCGGACGCGTCCCAGGCGAGGAAGACCTCGTCCTTGGTCGCGAAGTGGTTGAAGAACGTACGGCGGGAGACTCCGGCGTCGGCGCAGATCTCGTCGATGGTCACCCGGTCCGCCCCCTGTCCGCCGGCCAGCTTGGTGGCCGAATCGCGCAGCCGCGCGGCGGTCGCCCGCTTCCGGTACTCGCGCCGGCTCGGTTCCTGTCGCCGGGATTCAGTCACGCTTCCGTCCTGTCCAGGTGTCGGGATGTGTCGAGGTGCCTGCCGAAAGGCGAAGGGTGTCCGCCGACGTGCGTGTCGCGGTGCCGAAGCCACCCAGCAGGTCCTTTGCACTCATTGCACCCCCAGAGTACTCTCGCGCCGAGAGTGCAATGAGTGCACTTGGATGGCTCCCGGGCCCGGCGTCCGTACCACCACGAGCACCACAGGCCCCCGACGAGAAAGGCACGACATGGCTGACTACGCGTTCAAAGAGACCGGCCGGAAACTGTCCAACTGGGGCCGCTGGGGCGACGACGACGAGAGGGGCACCCTCAACTTCGTGACCCCGGACACCGTGAAGCAGGCACTGAAGGCCGTACGGACCGGCCTGCGGTACGAGCTGAGCATCCCGGTGGGTGACAGCGGGCCGCAGACCGGCTGGCTGAGGCGGATCAACCCCGTGCACACCATGACGATGACCCCGTACGACTTCTCCGCGCCGGAGGGCGTCGTCATCAGCGACGACTTCATCACCATGCCGCTCCAGTCCGGCACCCAGCTCGACGGGCTCACCCATGTCGGCTACGACGGCGCCTTCTACAACGGCGTACCGGTCGAGGCGGTGACCCCGGGCCGCGGAGCGACCCGGAACGCCATCGACGCCACGCTCCCCGGCTTCACCGGCCGCGGCGTCCTCCTCGACGTCGCCTCACTCGACGGCGGGCCGTGGCTGGAGCCCGGCCGCGCCATCACCATCGCCGACCTGGAGCGCGCCGAGAAAGCCACCGGAACCCGGCTGGGGAGCGGCGACGCCCTGCTCGTCCGCACCGGCTGGCTGCGCAAGGGGCTCACCGAGGGCTGGCGCGGCTGGCTGAACGCCGAGCCGGGACTCGCGCCGGAGTGCGCGACCTGGATCCACGACCGCGAACTGGCGATGGTGGCGAGCGACAACTGGGGGGTCGAGGTCCTGCCCGCTACGGACGGTCTCGTGCCCCTGCACGCCGTCCTGATCAGGGACATGGGCATGATGCTCGGCGAGATGTGGAATCTGGAGGAACTCTCCGAAGCCTGCGCCGCCGACGGCACCTGGGACTTCTTCCTCACGGCCACCGCCCTGCGCATCAGCGGCGGGGTCGGCTCCCCCGTCAGCCCGGTGGCCGTCCGCTGAACCACCCGCCCGGGGCGCCGGATCCGCTGCTCACCGCGCGGGGCTCGCGCGCCCCGTACGCACCAGGTCTTGAAGAGAGCGAACCAACTCGGCCCGCCGTGTATCAAAGGGAGAGAACCAACTCCCCCTGACGCGCGCCGAAGACCGCTCCTCCCGGAAAGGCCCCATGCATCAACTGAACGCAGATGTGCACTATCCGCTGGATCTCGTCGGCATCTTCGCCTTCGCGCTGTCGGGCTGTCTTCTCGCCATCCGCAAGGACTTCGGGATCTTCGGGACCGTCGTGCTCGGCGAAATCACCGGTCTTGGCGGTGGGTTGTTCCGCGACACGGTGCTCGGGGTGCCGCCCGTCGCGTTCACCGACCTCGGATACGCCCTGGCGCCCATGGTGGCGGCGGCCCTCGCGTACACGAGCCACGCCGCCCAGCGGAATCCGATGGTGTGCGAGGTCCTGGACGCCGCGGCCGTCGCGCTGTTCAGCGTGACCGGCACGCTCAAGGCCCTGCACCACGGATTCGCGCCGCTGCCTTCGTGCGCGCTGGGGATCGCCACCGCCGTCGCCGGAGGAGCCGTCAGCAGCGTACTGACCCGGGAGATCCCCGCTGTCCTGCGCTGGGACCAGGATCTCGCCGCCGCCCCCGCGGTGGCCGGGGCGGTCGGGGTCACCGCTCTGCATGCGGCGGGGATGTTGTCGCTGACCACCGCTCTGGGTACCGGCATCGCGGCGTTCGCGCTGCGTCTGCTCACACTCCGCTACCACTGGCGGTCGCCCCGGTCCCTCATGTGGCGGGCGGCTCCGGGTACGGGTCCGGGTCCAGCCCTGGCTCCGGACTCGGCGTGGGTCCCGGGTACGCATCGGGAGCCGGGGCCGGTGTGGGCCCCGGGTACAGCTCGGGAGCCGGGTCCGACGCGGGCCCCGGACCCGGCTCTGCCCGGTGCCCGTACGGCTGCCGGTGCCTCCGCGCCCCCGCGCCCGCCGGGCCTGCGCGACCCCGAGCCCCCGCTGCGTATCTGCCTGCCCCGCACCGCGCGTCCCCGCCAGGTCCACGGGAATCCGGGCCTGCCGCTGTCCGACAGCACCGTCCAACTGCGGCTCCCCGCACCGGACGGGACAGCCCGCCCCCGCTGAGGCTATCCGCGCCCGTCGACCAGGCCGGACTCCCAGGCCCAGGCGGCGATCTCCACCCGGTTGCGGGCGGACAGTTTGATCTGCACATTGCCGAGGTGGGTCTTCACCGTGCCCACCGAGATGGACAGTTCGGCGGCGATCTCGGCATTGGTCAGCCCGCGGGCCACCAGACGTACCAGGTCCTTCTCCCGTACGGAGAGCGCGGTGTGCGGCTCCCGGGGCGCGGGCGCGGCGCTGTTGAGGCGCCGCAGCAGCCGGACGGTGATGGCCGGGCTCACCAGCGCCTCGCCGGAGGCGGCCGCCCTGATGGCCTCGACCAGCAGGGCGGGCCCCGAGTCCTTGATCAGAAAGCCGGAGGCGCCCTCGCTCAGGGCGCGCTGGACGTACTCGTCGTCGTCGAACGTCGTGACCACCACGACCTTCGGCGGATTCACCGTGCCGGGCCGAGTCAGTCTGCGCAGCGCCTCCAGCCCGTCCATCCGCGGCATACGGATATCCATCAGCACCACGTCGGGCCGGTGGCGTTCGGCGAGTTCCACGGCGTACACCCCGTCCGCCGCCTCGCCCACCACGTCGATGTCGTCCTCCGCCGCGAGGATCATCGCGAACCCGGCCCTGACCATGGCCTGGTCGTCGGCGATCAGCACCCGGATCGTCATGAGGCCGCCACCCCTGCCGCGGCCAGCGGGAGCTCCGCCTCGACGCCCCAGCCGCCGGCCGTCACGGGGCCCGCCCGGACACTGCCGCCGATCAGACCCACCCGCTCGGCCAGGCCCTTCAGCCCGAAGCCGCTGTGGGAGACATGGCGCTGCCGCCCGTCGTCCGTGACCCGTACGGTGACCCGGTCTCCGGCGCGGCCCACGTGCACCCGTACATCGGTGCATCCCTGGGCGTGTTTACGTACGTTGGTGAGGGCCTCCATGACGACCCGGTGCGCGGTGGTGGACACCTCCACCGGCAGATCGTCGAAGGTCCCCTCCAGTTCGAGCCGGGCCCGGGCACCGCCGACGGCCGAGAACTCCTCGACGAGCGACCGTACTTCGCCGATGCCCGCCAGCGGTGTCAGCGTCACGTCCCCGTCGGCGTCGCGCAGCATCCCCACCATGTGCCGCATGGATGTCAGCGCCTCGGAGCCCGCCTGCTCGATGCGCTGCAGCGCGGGCGGCACCAGTTCGGGCCGTTTGCCCGCCATCGCCTGTGCTCCCTGTGCCTGGACGACGATGCCGGTCACATGGTGGGCGACGAAGTCGTGCAGGTCCCTGGCGAACTCGGTCCGCTGCTCCAGCCTGAGAGCGGCCGCCTGCCGCCGCCGGTCGACGAGGAGCAGGCGCGTCCCGAGGCCGATGCCCAACGCCGTGACCGCCGCCAGGGCGAAGAGCAGCGCCAGGATGGTGGTGGACTGCCGCACCGAGACCGACACCGGCCGCAGCACGATCGCCATGGACAGCGCCACGACGGCCGACGCCGCCCATGACGGCTTGCCCCGCCGGGCGACGAGCAGCAACAGCCATACCAGCGACGCCGGTTCGGCGAACCCCATCGCCTGCGAGCTGGCCCGCATCTCCAGGTGCAGCCAGAACGAGAGACCCAGCGATACGACCGCGAGCGCGCAGGCGGCCATCGGCAGCGCCCGGCTGCCGAGCCGGGGCGAGGCGACGACGAGACCGACGGCCAGCAGCGCGCCGATCAGCTTGGCGGGGCCGTGGTGCGCGATCCAGTAGAAGCCGGCCCCCAGATCGAGCAGGACAAGGCCCAGCAGGACCCCGACCAGCAGCAGCCACACCGTGACAGGCAGTACCCGCAACCGCCCCCAGCCCTGTGGGCCCGTGGGCACGGCTGCTCCGTCCGCCACCTCCGCCATCCCGTTCCCTGTCCCTCCCGCCGACCGGCCGAAAGTCGGATCCGGCCGCGCATGATCTGTCTTTCGCCCGATCCGCCGCAGGACGCGGCGGAGGAGAGTCGTGTCCACCGGGCGGCGCACGAGTGATCCGATCACCCTCCCCGGGCGGCGTCAAACTCCGGCCGGACTCCGGCCGGGACTCCGGCCGGCTGCGGGGTGGCTGTTCTCCCGCGCCCAGGCGTGCCCTCCTACGCCCAGGCGCCCCCGCCCGCCCACGTACCCACGTCCCCACACACAGGAGCCCGCACATGGACCACGCAGGGATGCCCCACGCGGCGATGCACCTCGGAACCGGACCGGGGTTCGTACACCCCGCCGCCGGTCCGGCGATCGAGGCCCGGGGGCTCGGGAAGAAGTACCGGCGCGGCTGGGCGTTGCGGGAGGTCTCCTTCCGGCTGCCGGCCGGGCGGGTGTGCGGCCTCGTCGGCCCCAACGGCGCGGGCAAGAGCACCCTGATGGGCCTGGCCACCCACATGATCCGGCCGACGACCGGCTCCCTGCGGGTGCTCGGCGCTGAGCCCGGGTCGACGGAGGCGGTCCTGCGTACCGCGTTCCTCACCCAGGAGAAGCCGCTGTTCCGGCGCTTCACCGTGGCCGAGACCCTGCGCCTGGGCCGGGAACTCAACCCCCGCTGGGACCAGGAGGTCGCCGAGGGCATCGTCCGCGCGGGCCAGGTGCCGATGACGGCGAAGACCGGGACGCTGTCCGGCGGTCAGCGCACCCGCGTCGCCTTCGCGCTCGCTTTCGGGAAACGCCCTGACCTGCTCATCCTCGACGAGCCGATGTCCGATCTGGATCCGCTGGTCCGCCGCGAACTCATGGCCGCACTGACGGCGGAGGCCGCCCAGCACGGCACGACGGTGCTGGTGTCCTCACACATGCTCGCCGAGCTCGACTCGATCTGCGACTACCTCCTCGTCATCGCGAACGGCAGTCTGCGTCTGGCGGGCGAAGTGGACGAACTGCGCGCCGCACACGCCCTGTTCGCGGCCCCGCCGGGCGGCCCGTACCCCGCCGTCGCACCCCACACGGTGATCGACTCCCACAGCGACGGGAACCGGCCGGGTGTCCTCGTACGTCTCGGCGGACAGGGCCAGGACAACGGCCGGGGCGAGCCTCCCACCCTGGAGGAGTTGCTGCTCGCCTATCTGCGCTCGCCCGACGCACCCCCGCTGATCGCCCCCAGCGCCCAGGTCGGCGACATCCACGACATCCTCACCCGCGACCGGCAGAAGGCTGTGACCGCATGACCACCACGCTCACTCACGACCCGGCCCGCCCGACGCCCGACGGGGGGCCGCGGAACGGACGGGCACCCCGGCAGACCGGCCCCCGGCTCCGCGGTACGGCCTGGCTCGTCTGGCGTCAGCACCGCGCCGCGTTCTGGACCCTCATCGCGCTCACCCTCGTCGGTGTGGTCGTCATGGTCCTGCTGCGCGGCCAGATGATGGACTACGTCAACACCCAGGACGCGTCCTCGCACAACTCCACCGGCCTGCCCCCCGGTTTCGAGAAGTACACGGACCGGCTGTTCAGCTTCGGGAGCTATCTGGGGTACGTACCCGTCCTGGCGGGTGTCCTTCTCGGCGCCCCGCTCATCGCGGGCGACCTGGAGTCCGGCACCGCCAAGCTGGTGACCTCGCAGTCCGTCAGCCGGCTGCGGTGGCTCACCATGAAGCTCGCCATGCCCGCGGCGCTGCTCGCCCTGTCCACCGCTGTGCTGGGCGCGGTGTTCGACTGGTGGTGGAGCCCGGTCAAGGGGCGTGCCGAGACCCTGGTCTGGACCTCCTTCTTCAACGTCACCGGGGTCACGCCGGTGGCCTACGCCCTGCTCACGTTCACCGTGGGCGCTGCGGTCGGCATGGTCCTGCGCCGCACCCTGGTGTCGATGGTGGTCACGCTCGGCGTCGTCGTGGCGATCGACGTGGTCTGGGACCGGTTCCGGCTGGACCTGGGGCACGTCGTGACCGTCAGCACCGACAAGGGCGTCGGCCCCGGTGCCCCGCGGCCGAAGCTGCCCGCACAGGCGGAACAGCTGGGCCAGGGCACCTACTTCGCCACCAGCTCGGGCGGCCGTCTGGACTGGACCACCTGTCTCGACGCGCCGGACAACGAGAAGGCGCACACCGCCTGCCTGGAGTCCAAGCACGTCGTCGGCTGGTCCATCGACTACCTCCCCGTGTCCCAGATGCACACGATGCAGTGGCTCGGAGCGGGCATCATGCTCGCCGTCGCGGCCGCGGTCGTCGCGTTCGTCGTCGTCCGGGGCCGTAAGCGGCTGCTGTGACCCCCGGGGTCCGGGGCCCCTGCTGTCACGGCCGCCCGCCGAACTGCCAGTTGTGCACCTCGATGGCGGCGTACCGGTCCCGCGTCAGGACGGCCCGCGCCGCCTCCGGGTCCGCCGCCCGTACGAGAGCCGCCGTACCCAGCCAGGTGTCGCCGTCGTCGGACAGCAGCGGCCCGTAGGCGATCAGCTCGTCCCGGCCGGACGGCACCGCGAGGTCAGCGGCCGGGCCGGTACCGAGGCCGAGCACCAGATACCGGTGTCCGCCGGTCCGGCCGCCGGGGAACTCCCACATGGTGCGCCCCAGCGTGTTGCGCCACCGCCGCAGCAGTACGTCCCGGTAGACACCGGCCTGGTAGTTCGGCTCGTCGAAGGCGAACGACCGGGCTGCGGCGGGATCGGGCAGGCTGACGATGTGCATGCTGCCGGTGGGGGCGCCGTCGTCGGCGAGGGTCGGGCCCCGGGCGACCATCTCCTTCTCGTACCGGTCCATGTACGCCCAGTGCTCCTCCCCCAACTGCTCGCGCAGCGGCAGGGATTCGGGCCGGTCTCGGTGGTAGCAGAGAAATTCCATGCTCAAGGATCTCCGCAAGGAGCCGACCAGATCGAGCGGGTTTCGACCACCAGGGGGAAGACGGCACCGGAAGCACAACACGGCACCGGGCGCACGGCACTCGGCGGGGGAAGAGCTGCCCCCTCCCGATCACGATCGCGCACATGCCCACCCGCGCGCCCGCTCACGTGCGGATCACCCGTCCTGGCCGGCCCGGCCCGCGTCAGGTCGTCGCGCGCCGCGTCGGGTCGCGATCCCGCGCAGCAGCTCCATGACGGCGCGGGCGCGGGGGGTCTGCGTCACGCCCTGCACCGTTGCCAGTTTCAGTTCCAGCGGCGGGCGTCTGTCGCTCAGCTCCAGCTCCACGACCTCGCCCCCGTAGGTCTGCCCGGTCGCCGGCCGCTGGTTCAGCACCGAGTAGCCGAGCCCTTCGGCCACCATCGAGCGGACGGTCTCATAGCTCTGCGTGCGGTAGCGCACGTCCGGTGCGGTGCCGCTGTCGGCCACGAGCGCCCGGAAGTAGTCGCGTGTGTAGGGGAGGTCGAGCAGGACCAGCGGCTCGGCGGTCAGTTCGGCCAGCTTCACCGTGCCGCGGCCGGCCAGCGGGTGACCGGCGTGGACGATGGCGTAGGCAGGGAAGCGGGCGATGGTCTCCCCGCGCAGTCCCGGATCCGCGGACAGGCCGAGGTCGTAGGTGAGCGCGAAGTCGATGCGTCCCGCGTGCAGTGCCTGGAGGAGTTGCTCGGCCTCCGCCTCGGCCACGTCCATCTCGATCGCCGGATAGCGGCGGGTGCATGCGCTGAACAGGGCGGGCAGATAGAACGGCGCCAGCGTGACGAAGCACCCGACGGTCACCGGCCCCGACAGTGTCTCCCCACTGCCGCGCGCCTCCCCCTCGACCTCACGCGCGCGGGCCAGCAGCTCACGGGCCTGGTGCTGGAGCCTCTCCCCCGCCGGTGTGAGGACCAGCCCCCGGCCTCGGCGGCGGATGAACAGCTGCACCCGCAGGTCGTGTTCAAGATTGTGGATGGCAGTGGAGACCGCCGACTGCGCGATGTTCAGCTCGGCCGACGCCGCGGTCATCGAGCCGCGCTCCGCCGCCACGAGGAAGTAGCGGAGCTGGACGAGGGTGAAGCCCACCGGTGACGTCATGTGTGCTCCCTGCGCCTCGCGGTCCGTGTCCGCCCCTGAGCTTATGCGGCGGCGGCAGCCGGGCCGGGCCCCTCCCATTCGGGACGCGCTCGTTCCGGACGCTCCCGTCCGGGACGGTACGGCCCGCCCTCAGAGCGTGACCCGGTCCTGCGCCTTCTCGGCGGCCCGGTCGGGTACGTCCTCGGGACGCAGCAGGGCGGAACCGGCGGTCTCCCGGAGGGACAGGGCCGCGACGAGCCCGACGACGGCGAACACCATCAGATAGAAACCGGGCAGCAGCGTGCTACCGGTCGCCGAGATGAGCACGGTCATCACGTAGGGCACCGTGCCCGCGAAGAGAGCGGCGGTGATGTTGTACGCGATGGACAGACCGCTCTGCCGGGTCCGGGTGGGAAACAGCTCCGCCGACCACACCGCGTAGGTGCCGAGGATCGCCGCCAGCATCACACCGAGCAGCAGACCTCCCACCCAGGTCCCGGCGGGTCCGGTCCGCATGACGAGGAAGGCGGGGACGGCGGCGACCAGGAGGGCCCCCGTCGCCCCGACGAAGACCGGTTTACGTCCGACACGGTCCGACAGATGCCCGAACACCGGGACGAGCACCAGCCCGAGCAGCGAGATCACGGTGGTCAGCAGGGCGGCGCTGTCGGCCGAGCGGCCCAGGTGGTCGGTCTCGTAGGTGACCAGGTACGTCAGCACCGTGTAGAAGGGCACATGCATGGCGGTCATCAGGCCCGCCGCCTGCAGCAACTGGCGCTTCTCCGAGCGGAGCAGTTCCCGTACGGGGCTGCGGGGGACCGTGTCATGCGCTTCGAGCGACCGGTACTCGGGGGTGTCCTCGATCTTGTTCCGGATGATGAAGCCGATGATGCCCAGCGGCGCGGCGACGAGGAAGGGGATGCGCCAGCCCCAGGAGGTCAGCTGGTGGTCGTCGAGCCCCGCCGACAGCAGCAGGAACACGAACGAGCCGGAGAGGAACCCCAGCAGGGAGCCGACCTCCAGCCAGCTGACGCCGAATCCACGACGGCGCCGCGGGGCGCTCTCGGCGAGGAAGCTCGCCGCGCTGCCGAACTCGCCGCCCGCGGCGAATCCCTGGATCAGGCGCAGCACCAGCAGGAGTACGGGGGCGGCGATGCCGATCGTCGCGTAACCGGGAAGCAGGCCGATGGTCAGGGTGGCACCGGACATCATGAAGATGACCAGTGACAGGGTGCGCTTGCGGCCGATCCTGTCGCCGAGCGGTCCGAAGACCATGGCGCCGATCGGCCGGATGCCGAACGACACGGCGAACACGCCGAACACGGCCAGCAGTCCGGTGGTGCGGTCCTCGGCCGGGAAGAACACGGTGGCGACCGTACCGGCGAGATAGGCGTACGCGGCCCAGTCGAACCAGTGCACGAACACGCCGATGGCGCCCGCGGCAACGCTTCTGCGCAAGGCGACCACGTCGGTGGCCGTCTCGGCCTCGGTCGTCCTGGCGCCGGTGTTAGGGGCGGGCATTCGCGCCTCCTTGGGGATGGGGGAAGAAGCAGGAGCCGGGGGCTGCGGCGGCGGGACCGTCGGAGCGGGGGCAGGCCCGTCGGGAAGACGGAGCGGGCATGGAGACGGAGACGGAGGGGTCAGGCCGACGGAGGGATCAGGCCGACGGAGCGGCGAGCGCCCCCGTCATCCCGGCGCGCCCCCTCCCGGCACGGCCGGACCTGGCACAACGAGGTCGGGCACAACTAGGTCTGGCCCAGCTGGTCCGGCACGACCCGGTCGATCCCGGTCCAGGCCAGCGCGACCGCACCGTCGAGCAGGGCCCGCTGCGCCTCTCCGCCCACACAGAACGCGGCGAACTCGTGCTGGTGGTTGGTGGCGGGCAGCGAGCCGATCCCGATGTAGGGGTGGATCGCCGGAACCACCTGGGAGACGTTGCCCATGTCGGTGGAGGCACGGTTCATCCGGGCGGCCTGGCCCGGCGGGGCGAACTGACGGCCGAGCGCGACGGCGTTACGGCGGTAGTGGCCGAGCGCCGTCTCGTCGGCGCGGAACTCCGCGTACGGCTTGCTCTCCGGCTCGATCTCCAGACTGGTCCCGGTCGCGAGAGCCCCCGCCTCGAAGGCCCGCATGACACGGGGCTCCAGCTCGGCCAGCTCGGCGAGGGTCTCGGCCCGTACGTACCAACGTCCGGTCGCCAGCTCGGGGATGGCGTTCGGGGCGCTGCCCGCGTGCGTCACCACTCCGTGCACCCGGGCCGAGGCCGGGAGCTGCTGGCGGAGCAGGCCGATGGCGACCTGGGCCACCGTGAAGGCGTCGGCCGCGTTGATCCCGGCTTCCGGGTAGGCGGCGGCGTGGGCGGACTTGCCGGTGTAGGAGATCTTGGAGTGGCTGACCGCGAAGGGCTGTGCCTCCGCGACGTCCACCGGCGCCGGGTGCACCATCATGGCGAGGTCGACCCCGGTGAAGGCCCCGCGGTCGAGCATCTCGATCTTGCCGCCGCCGCCCTCCTCGGCGGGTGTCCCGTAGACCTCGACGGTGAGGCCGGCGTCGTCGGCGACGGCAGCGAGCCCGAGCGCGGCGCCGACGGAACTCGCCGCGATGAGGTTGTGCCCGCAGGCATGACCGAGGCCGGGCAGCGCGTCGTACTCGGCGCACAGCGCGATCCGGGTGGGCCCGCTGCCGAACCGCGCCAGGAACGCCGTGTCCAGGCCCAGGTAGGAAGAGGTGACCTGGAAGCCGGCACGGTCCAGCAGTTCCGGCACGGCGGCGGCTGCCCGGTGCTCCTCCCAGGCCGTCTCCGGATCGGCGTGCAGACGCTCGGAGAGACCGATCAACTCGTCGGTGTGCCGGTCGATCTCACACCGCGCGGCCGCCTTGAGCGTCCCGGTCACGGACGTGGACGTACCCGGCACGGACCTGGACGTACCCGGCACGGACCTGGACGCGCCCATCACAGATCACCCGGGACGCCGTACGAGGGGGCAGCCGCGGGGTCGAGTCCGCGCCGTACGTAGTCGTCGCGCTGCGGCAGCCACACGTCGAGCAGTTCCGCGAGCCGGTCGACGGGGTCGTCGGCCCAGTCCACGCGCAGGTCGGTCACCCGCCAGCCCACGTCCGCGACGACGGCCAGGCCCGCCGAGTGCACGGGCCCCACCTCGCCGCCGGCCTCGACGGCGGCACGCAGAGCGGCGACCAGCCGCTCCTCCAGCTCGCCGCCGGCCGCCGCGTAGGCGTCGAGAAGCACCTGCGGGATGTGCTCACCGGCCAGCATGTTGCCCGCCGCGACCGCACCGTCCGCGGTGGCCGTCGCGTAGGTGCCCAGCGTCCCCGAGCCGCTGTAGGCGCATCCGGGGCCGGAGCGGCCGACCACCGTGAGCTGCCGGTGTTCGATGGTCTTCGCGTGGCGCGCCGCACCGGTGACATCGGTCAGGGCGCGCTGCGCATCACCGTGTTCGGTGAGTCCGGCCAGCAGGCTGGTGCCGAGCGTGGGGTCGGTGACGTTCTGCGAAGCCGCCGCGCCGACACCGGGGCTCAGATGGACGACGCGGGCCGCGACCGCGGGACTCGACGAGCTGACCGCGATACCGAACCGCTCACCGTCCCGCACCACCAGGGAGAACGTCATGCCTGCACCTCCTCGGGGATCACCGCGATGGCGTCGATCTCGCACAGCCACTCCGGACGGGCCAGGGCCGACACGACCAGGCCGGTGGAGATGGGATGCACGCCCTCGGTCCAGCGGCCCACCGCGCGGTACACCGCCTCGCGGTAGCGCGGGTCGATGAGATAGATCGTCAGCTTGACGAGGTGCTCCATGCGGCTGCCCGCTTCTTCGAGCAGCATCTTGATGTTCGCCATGGCCTGCTCGGCCTGGGCCCCGGCGTCACCGACACCGACCGACTCGCTGGTGTCGAGGTCCTGGCCGATCTGCCCCCGTACGTAGACGGTGTTACCGGCCACGACGGCCTGGCAGAGGTCGTTGGAGAGGTTCTGCTCGGGGTAGGTGTCGCGGGTGTTGAACGGCCGGATCCGGGTGTGCCCACCGGCGACGATCGGGGCCTTCACCGGGCGGTTCGCGGAACGGCCCTCACTCGTGGAGGTCATCAACGGCTCCTCAGTTCTTCAGTTCTTCTGCGTTGTCGCGGGCACGGCACAGGGCCGGCCTTGGGCGCCGTGCGCGAGATAGCCCCGCTGGGTGGTGATGTGGTCGGCGATGTACCTGGCGTCGTGCCAGACACCCCAGATGAAGCTCGACCCGCGGCGGGACAGCCACGGCAGGCCCAGGAAGTAGACGCCGGGTTCGGGCGACACGCCGCGTCGGTGCTGCGGCCGGCCGTTCTCGTCGAACGCGTCGGCCTCCAGCCAGCTGTAGTCGGCGGCGAAGCCCGTCGCCCAGACGATGGAGGTGACGCCGGCTCCGGCCAGATCGAGCTCCGGCCGGGGTTCGGTGACGCACTGCGGGTCCGGGCCGAGGACGTGGGCCTCCGGCTCAGCGGGAAGGTCGAGGCCGTTGCGTGCGACGTACGCGTCGGCCGCCTCCAGGAGTTCGAGGTACTTGGCGTCGCCCAGCGCGATGTTCGTGGCGAGATCCGGCGCGAAGCGCAGTACGCCGTCGTCGTAGGAGCCGGTCATGCCCAGCAGCTCGATGCCGTCGGCGGCCAGCGCGCGGAAGTCCACGGTGTGGCCGCCGCGGGCGCCGCTGACCGCGATGGTGACGTGTTCGGCCCCCTGCGGAGGCGTCTCCGCGTCCCAGCGCCCGAGCACACCGAGCCACCAGCAGAAGTCCCGCCCGCGGTACTCGCGGGGCGGACGGTCGTGCGGGCCGACGGAGAGGAAGACCCGGCGCCCGGACCGGCGCAGCTCGTCGGCGATCTGCACCCCGGACGACCCGGCCCCGACCACGAGGACGGCGCCATCGGGCAGTTGCTCCGGGTTGCGGTACCCGCTGGAGTGGATCTGTACGGGGACGGCGCCGTCCGGGACGATGGGCGGGATCACGGGCCGCTGGAACGGTCCGGTCGCCGCCACCACGTAGCGCGCGTCGATGGAACCTTCCGACGTCTCGACCCGGAAACCGGGCCGCCCCTCGTGCTTCTGCACCGAGGTCACCTCGACCCCGCACCGGACCGGGGCACCGATCTTCTCGGCGTACGCGGCGAAGTACTCCGCGACCTGTTCCTTCGAGGCGAAGGCGGCAGGGTCGACACCGGAGAACTCCAGCCCGGGGAACCGGTCGTGCCACGCGGGCCCGTTCGCGACCAGAGAATCCCACCGCTCCGAACGCCACCGCTCGGCTATCCGGTGCCGCTCCAGAACGACGTGCGGCACACCGTGAACGCCCAGGTGCTCACTCATGGCCACACCCGCCTGGCCCGCCCCGACGACGACCACTTCGGTCTCTTCACTCGGCACTTCAACCTCCACTCCTGCGGCAGTCCGTCCCGGTGTCGCGTCGACCGTGCTACGAGCTACCGCGTGAGGAATCCTGGGGGCGCGCCCTGAGTTCTGTCCAACAGATGTTTTAGTTGCAGGCGATCTGATTTATAGATGCAAAGGTCAGAACTCCCCGCCGAACGGACCGAGGCCCGCACCACCCGAGGTGCGTCGAACACCTCAGGCGGAGCGGCGGCGTTGCTTGCCCGGGCCGGCGGGGGTCACGGTCCCCGAGAGGTACTGGTCGACCATCCGGCGACGCTGGGCGACCTGCTGTTCCTGACGAACGAGTTCGCCGCGGACGCGCCCTACCGGGGGGCTACCCCGCCTCCCCGCCCTGGCCCGCACCGCAGGGAACTACGGGGAACCACGGGGAACAAGGGTTGCTCACGGCGTCGTGTCGGTCAGCCCCGACTCCGTCACGAACACGGCCATGACCGCCTTACACAGCCGCGGCCCGGCCGGTCATCGCCAGCCGCCCGGATCGCGCAGCGGGCCCTGCACAGGACAGCGCTCAGGACCTGCCGGGGCAGGCGGCAGCCAGCGTTGGCCAGTGCCGTCGAATGCCGTCGAACGAAGAAGTGCCGCAAGCTACCGGGCGCACATCCGGCCAAACCGGCACGCCCGGGAAGCCACGTCACTGCACAGAGATTCCGCGATCACACGTTGAGCGGAATGTCTGCGGACCGATCCTGACCTGCGACGGAGCCCCGTCGAGATCCCTGACCTGGGGCTTCCTCGTTGGCATGCGTTGGCTGCCGACGGCCGTTTACGGGTGTCCTGCGGACTGACTGCGGACTGAGCACAGGCCCGGCTCCGGCCCAACATAGCGTGAGCCGGGCCTTGTCCATCCGTGAGCGCTGTGCCGCTCCACCTCGTGGCCCGGTGCACGGCCGAACGCCTCAGGCGCGAGCTCGGCGTCACCGGCGCCGTCCGCGGGAAGAAGATCATCACCACGACCGGTTCAAGCGATGACGCCAGTGCCCTCGTTGAGGTTGAACCAGCTAGCGCCGCGCCCCTGACTTCAGCCGAACAGCCTTCTCCCACGCCCGACTCCCTCGCCGCGCTGGACATATCCGGTTGAAGCATCGCCAGTACCAGGAACCGTTGGCCCGGCGGCGCAGGTCCACTTCCTCCCCCTTGCATGCATCGCACCGAGGAGGTTTGGCAAAGTCCTCCGCATGCTCGTGAGTCAGGATCTTGCGTGCGAAGTGGCTGCCCTTGATAGTCAGCATGACCTCACGTGAGCGGCTCTGCGAGAGGGAGTTGAGGCTGCCCAGCAGAACCGTGTGCTCGTCGATCACAACGATCTTCTGGTGCATTACATTGACGGGGACGACCGTCTGCACCACTGCCCGAAGCTGCCTGACCAGGTCGGCCTGTTTCTTCTGACCCGTGTCGTAGGGATCACGGACGAAGACCGTCACACGCACTCCTCGACGCACGGCCTCGTCCAGCACCGGCAGAAGCCCGATGAGACGTGTCGCAGTCCACGGAGACCAGATCCACAAGGAATTGCGCGCTTCGGCCAGCCTTGCGGCAAACGTCTCGTAGAACGAGATCTCGTCGTCGACGTCGGAGACTTCGACATGGCGGGAGAGGACGTCGGCGAGACGCGTGCCGAACGGACCGAGAGGGATGTCCGGCCGCTCCCCGGGGGCGATCAGCTGAGTGGCCGGAACCGTGCGGACGCGTCGGTCGCCGATGAGGGCAGCAAGCCTGCCCATGGCGGTGTGCTCACCCGCAGCAAGAATGCGCCTTCGGCTTCCGACAACGTAAAGCCTGGTCTGAACGCGGGTGACGGCAACGTTGAAGAGTCGTACCCCATTGCGCTCCCAGGCGGACGCCCCAGGTGCCCGGGACGCCCGGGACATCCAGAGGCCGTCACCGTAGTCGTCCTCCACGGTGTCGAAGATGACTACGGGGAACTCGCGGCCCTGAAACCGATGAGCCGTTCCGACTTCGGCGAGCCGACTGCTGGCACCCTCGTTGTCCCGGAGAGCCTCCAAGGTGGCTTCGGCCTGTACCGGATACGGCGTCACGACACCGGCCGCCTCACCGTCCTCCGCGTGCAGGTCGATCAGGGCTCGTGCCAGTAGGGAACCGGCCGGCCACCATCCCTTGCGACGGCCGGTGCGGTGGACCTGGGCGAGGTTCTGCAGCCCGTCGGTGTCGATGATCACGATCTCGGGGTCGTCCGAGGCGCGCCGCGCTGCACGCTGCTCAATACCTGGACCGGGCTTCAATACGCCGTCATACGCGAGTGAGTTCGCCAGACGCATGACGTCGTGACCGAAGCGGTGCTGGACATCCAGTACGACGCAGCCTTGGTGATTCACAGCCGCCATAGGGGACTCGATATCGAAGTGCTCGAAGACCTCGCGCAGTATCCAGCGGGCAACGTCGGGCCTCTTGCTTCCGTCGAGTTGCGGCAGCACGGGGCCGAGCTGCATGAAGTCCCCAAGGAGGACCGCAGTGGTCTTCGCCTTTCCTACGGCCAGGAGGACCTCGGGCAGGGTTGCGGCTCCGGCCTCGTCGACCAGAACAACGTCGTATTCACCCTCGAAAACCGCTTTCGTGGTACGGAACCGTGCAAGAGTGGTGGCAACAACCTTGGCACCGCGAATGATCTCGCCCTGGGCGTCACGCGCAAGCTTGTCGTACTCCTCCTGGAGTTCGCGATGACGGCGTTCCAGCGCCGACCGGCGCTCTTGGTCCTCCGCCACACGAGGTTTCAGGTCCGCCACCTGTGCATGGCGTCGAGGGTGGCCGAGTCTGTCGGCCTCCTCGACACGAGTTTCAGCCGCTTGGGAAAGCCCAAGTTCCCTGGCGAGAACGGCCAGGTTGGCGCCCGCTGCCAGATGGTGTCGCCGGGCCCGTTCCAGGGCCTTCTCCACCTTCTGCAGACTCCACTGCCGGAGCGCGATTTCCTGCTTGCTGAACGGAATCCGAGCCCCGAGTTCCGCCAGCCGCGTCGCGACGGCATTCTCCTGCCGGGCCAGGACCGACCGGGCGTCCACCGCCTTCTGACCGGCCTGGTACGCGTCAGCGCGCGCTGTCTCCAGTCGAATGCGCGCAGTTTCCCGTTCCCGCTTTGCGCGGCGCCTCGCAAAGCCCTTCAGCTGTTCAAGGCCGTCCACGAGCTCCTGAGACGCCACACACTCCCTGTCGGCGACGAGTGCCTTCGCCTCCAAGTCGGTCACCGCCCGACGGAGTCGGTCCAGGCTTTCCTGATACTCGTCGTACGACTTCCAGTCAGTTTGAGCCTTCTTCGTCACCCTCACCGCTTCGAGCGCGGCCAGGTGGGACCGCTCCAGTCGTACGGCAGTGTCCTTCGCGTCCTTGGCATCCCGGCATGCTTGAACGCGCGTCTGCTCCAAAGCCGCGGAAGCTCGCGCAGGGTCGTCGAGTCGGACACGGTCCGAGGCGTACGCCACAGCATCGAAGTCCGTGAGGCTCCGCTCCAGGTCCTCCAACTGCCTGGCCCGCTCCCGAGTCTCCACCAGTTGAGCGGCGACAGCACGGCGGCGCTCATCGGTTTCGGTCAATCGGTGGCGCACCATCAGCGTCAGGCAGACACTCGCGTCTTCCGCGATCTCCCTCAGGTGAGGTGGTCCCACGCGGACGAGTTCGCCATCGCCATGTCGTTGCTCTTTCACCACGCCCCACAGGGCGTTGTCCACAGCGATATTGGTGGCCGAGACCAACAGGACCCGCTTCCCCCGGGCAACAAGATCGCTGATGGCGCGTTTGAGAACTGTGGTCTTACCAGTACCCGGCGGCCCCCACACCAGCCACAGGCCCTCGCCCATGCATGCCCGATAGGCGCGATCCTGGGTGGGCAAGAGCGTGCCGGGCGGCAGTCCAATGGCAGCAAGCCGCCCCGTACCCGCCTCGCCTCGGGCCATGAGATGGGCCAGCGGAGCATCGGCGAGCGAGGCCATGCCTTCCCGCAGCGCCTTGACGAGGAATCCGGTGGGCTGCGGCTTCATCCACAGACAGGGATCCGCCGGGTCTACGAACTCCGGAACATGCACGCGAAGCGCGGTGCCGTCCCTGTACACATCGAGCACGGAGTGACCTGCGTCAATGTCGCCCTCATCAGGTCCGGCCAGTCGCAGACTGTCCCCCTGAAGCTGGTCCGTCCCGGTTTCGGACCCGCGCACGTCGACTACGTACTCCCCAGGTTTCCGGCCCCGCACCGCTCGCCCCAGGGGGCGCCACCGTGGCTCGCGAGCAGCTACGCCCTCGTGTGCCACCCAGGCGTCCAGCGCCGAGACGACTTCTTCCTGCCAGCCCACGTTCCCCCGCTAAAACCGCGCTGCCCGGACCTTGATCAGTGGTACCAGTCCGGACTCGCGTTCACCACTGGCAATCCCGCCAAGGTGCGGCGTCCCAATCCCATCCTTGCGGGTTTCGGCCGGAAGACAGCACCGGGGTCAGAGGCATTCAGATCCCCACTAGCCGCACCCGGTCACCGCAGAGCTCGGCCATGTCGTCGATGTCGGAAGTCAGCATGACCACGGGGCGGTGCTGTCGCAGCGCGGCCTCGGCGACGGCCGCATCGATCGCGTACTTGTGTCCGTGCAACCCGACATTCATCAGCAACTTCGAGGCAGCCCTCGCCTCCTCGTCACCGACCGGGACGACCCGCAGCCCGGAAAGCACCCAGTTCAGGCGGGACTTGTTCGTACGGGCATGGATGGCCTCGATGATGGTGAGCGCACTGATCACGACCTCCATGCCGCGCGAGCGTGCCTCAGCGATCAGAGCCACCACCTGCTCGTCGTCGGCAAGCAGCTTCGACAGTCCCTCGCTGTCGAGGACCAGCGTCCCCTCGTGACTCAGCCTGCGGCGGGCCACTCGGTCTCCTCGGCGAACACCTCGTCGAACACCTGCCGCGCCCGCTGACGAGCCGGCTCGGAAACCGGCCCTTTGCGGCTCTCGTAGTCCGCCAGGTACTCGTCCAGAACCTGCCCGCGCAGCTCACGCTCGACCGCCTCGGCGATGAACGCGGAGAATTCCCGCTTGCCCACCCGGGCCCGAATCGCCTCCGCGGTCCCCTCGGGAAGTGACAGGCTCACCCGCGTCGCCGGCCCTTCCCCGATGCTGTACGTCGTCTCAGCCATACCCCGATTGTGTCAAACGAGTAGGAAAAGCGCCATGTCCGCACTACCTTCACGCTCGACCAGCGCCGGACCCGCGCAAATCCCAGCACCGGCACCACATCCACGTCCCAGCACGATCCCAGCACAGTACGGATGACCAGGGATGACGACAGGTGGCGAGGGGTCAGCTATCCCAGCACCATCCCAGCACCGGAAAAAAACCAAGGGCCCGACCCCGAAGAGCCGGACCCATCTGACCTGCATGTTTGCCAGATCAGCGACGTGGTGTTACGTCACCCGTCACACATTGAAGCGGAACTCCACCACATCCCCGTCCTGCATCACGTACTCCTTGCCCTCCATCCGGGCCTTGCCCTTGGCGCGGGCCTCGGCCACCGAGCCCGTTTCCACCAGGTCGGCGAAGGAGATCACCTCGGCCTTGATGAAGCCCTTCTGGAAGTCCGTGTGGATGACGCCGGCCGCCTCCGGGGCCGTGGCGCCCTTCTTGATCGTCCAGGCGCGGGATTCCTTCGGGCCTGCCGTCAGGTAGGTCTGGAGGCCCAGGGTGGTGAAGCCGACGCGGCCCAGGGTGGCCAGGCCCGGTTCCTCCTGGCCCATCGACTGGAGGAGTTCCAGTGCCTCCGCGTCGTCGAGTTCGATCAGCTCGGACTCGATCTTGGCGTTCAGGAAGATCGCCTCCGCGGGGGCCACCAGGGCGCGCTGCTCGTTCTTGAAGTCCTCGTCGACCAGTTCGTCCTCGTCGACGTTGAAGACGTACAGGAAGGGCTTGGTGGTGAGCAGGTGCAGCTCGTGGAGGAGGCGGCCCTTCTCGGTGGTGGCCGTGATGCCCGCCGCGAAGAGCGTGGTGCCCGCTTCGAGGATCTTCTGGGCCTCCTCGACGGCCGCCAGTACCGCGACCTTCTCCTTCTGGAGACGGGACTCCTTCTGGAGGCGCGGCACCGCCTTCTCCACCGACTGGAGGTCGGCGAGGATCAGCTCGGTGTTGATCGTCTCGATGTCGTCCTTGGGCGAGACCTTGCCGTCGACGTGAACGACGTTCTCGTCCTTGAAGGCCCGGATGACCTGGCAGATCGCATCGGACTCACGGATGTTGGCGAGGAACTTGTTGCCCAGTCCCTCGCCCTCGCTCGCACCCCGGACGATCCCCGCGATGTCGACGAAGTCGACCGTCGCCGGGATGACCTTCTGCGAGCTGAAGACCTCGGCCAGCACGGCGAGGCGGCTGTCGGGGACTCCGACCACGCCGACGTTCGGCTCGATGGTGGCGAACGGGTAGTTGGCCGCCAGCACGTCGTTCTTGGTCAGGGCGTTGAACAGGGTCGACTTGCCGACATTCGGCAGACCGACGATTCCGATCGTGAGCGACACGTTGGCGACTTCCCGTAGCGAGAGCTCCCGTAGCGAGAGCTGATGTACCGGCCCGGGGGTGGGCCGATCCCCCAGTTTACGGGCGTGTCGTACGGGTCCCGGCGCCCCGTCGGATCGAACTGATCGCCAAGCTCGCCCAAAGCGCGTGTCCAACGCCGGATTCCTCCCGCCTTGCGACCTACTTTGGTCACGTGGAGCAGCGACCCAGGATTCGTACGACTCAGGCCGACGGTCCGTCCGAGAGCAGCATCGCGGGGTCCGCGCCGGCGGCCGTCTACCGGGCGGCCCCGGTGCGGGCCGCCCGTCCGGCGCCGGTGGTGATCGCGCTGCGCCGGTTCCCCAACCCCCGGCTGACCGGTCTCGGCGGCGGGATCTTCGGCGCCGCGGTGATGTTCCTGCTCGGCTGCGTCGACTGGCTGCTGTTCGACGGCGGGCCGCTGATGTACGGACTGCTGTTCCTGCCGGTCGCGGCGCTGACGGCGCTCTGGGTGCGCCCCGCCGACCTGGTCACCGCGCCGATCAGCGTGCCGATCTCGTTCGCCGTCGGTGCGCTGCCGATCGCCGGGGGCACCGGTGGGGCCGGCGGCCGTATCGTCGCCGTGGTCACGACACTCGCGCTGAATGCCGGCTGGCTGTACGGCGGGACGCTCATCGCCGGGGTGATCGCCACCGTACGGAAGGTCCGGATGATCCGGCGGCGTTACCGCTGAACCGGACGGCCAGGTGGGGCGGTCAGGCGCCGCCCCGGCCCGGCCCGGCTTGGGCGGTCAGACGACGCGCCGCCCCAGGCCCAGCCCGGCCAACCCCGCCCCGCCCCGTCCCGCCCCCGGCTCAGCGGCTCGACGCCGCCATCGCCGCGCCCACGATCCCCGCGTTGTTCTGCAGCTGGGCGGGCACGATCTCGGCCCTGACCCCCTCGATCAGGGGCAGGAACTTGTCGGCCTTGCGGCTCACGCCACCGCCGATGATGAACAGCTCGGGCGAGAACAGCATCTCCACGTGCTCCAGATACTTCTGCACCCGGTGCGCCCAGTGGTGCCAGCTCAGGTCCTCGTCCTCCTTGGCCTTGGTGGACGCGCGCGTCTCGGCGTCGTGGCCGTGCAGTTCGAGATGGCCCAGCTCGGTGTTGGGGACCAGGGCGCCGTTACGGAAGACCGCCGAGCCGATTCCCGTACCGAAGGTGAGCAGGATGACCGTGCCCTTGCGGTCGCGGCCCGCTCCGAAGGTCATCTCCGCGATGCCGGCGGCGTCGGCGTCGTTCAGTACGGTCACCGGGAGCCCGAGTCTGCCGCCGATCAGCTTGCCCGCGTCGACGTCGATCCAGCTCTTGTCGACATTGGCCGCCGTACGGACCGTGCCGTCGGTGACCACGCCGGGGAAGGTGATCCCCACCGTGCCCGACCAGTCGAAGTTCTTGACGACGTCGGCGACCCCGTCGGCCACACCGTCGGGCGTGGCCGGATGGGGGGTCAGCACTTTGTGGCGCTCCTGCGCCAGGTCTCCGCGGTCCAGGTCAACGGGAGCGCCCTTGATCCCGGATCCGCCGATATCCACACCGAAGATCTGCATGACTCCACGTTACGGCGTGGAGCCCTCCGTCACGCGGTGGAGCGGGTCCTCCGTCACGCGCCGGGACGGCAGCCGGGTCTCCCCGGCCACCGGTCACCGTGCGTCCGGCGCGCCCGGCGTGTCCGACGCGCCCGCGGCTACTTGCCCGACAGGTCGGCGGCCTCGGCGCGCAGGTCGCGGCGGAGCTCCTTGGGGAGCGAGAAGGTGATCGACTCCTCGGCCGCCTTCACGATCTCCACGTCGCCGAAGCCCCGGGCGGCGAGCCACTCCAGTACGCCGTCGACCAGGATCTCCGGGACGGAGGCGCCCGAGGTGACGCCGACCGTGGTGACGCCCTCCAGCCATGCCTCGTCCAGCTCGTCCGCGAAGTCCACCAGGTGCGAGTCGCGGGCGCCGGCGCCGAGGGCGACCTCGACCAGCCGTACCGAGTTGGACGAGTTCTTGGAGCCGACCACGATGACCAGGTCGGCGTCGGCGCCCATCTGCTTCACCGCGGTCTGGCGGTTCTGCGTGGCGTAGCAGATGTCGTCGCTGGGCGGCGAGATCAGCTGCGGGAACTTCTCCTTGAGCGCGTCGACCGTCTCCATCGTCTCGTCCACGGAGAGCGTGGTCTGGGAGAGCCAGACGACCTTCGACTCGTCGCGCACGGTGACGTTGGGGACGTCTTCGGGGCCGTCGACGAGCGTGATGTGCTCGGGCGCCTCGCCGCTGGTGCCGACGACCTCCTCATGGCCCTCGTGGCCGATCAGCAGGATGTCGTAGTCGTCGTTCGCGAAGCGGACGGCTTCCTTGTGGACCTTCGTCACCAGGGGGCAGGTGGCGTCGATGGTGGCGAGGCTGCGCTGGGCGGCCTCGTCGTGGACGACAGGGGCGACGCCGTGCGCCGAGAAGACGACGATGGAGCCCTCGGGCACCTCCTCCGTCTCGTCGACGAAGACGGCGCCCTTCTTCTCCAGGGTCTGTACGACGTACTTGTTGTGGACGATCTCCTTGCGGACGTAGACCGGTGCGCCGTACTGCTCGAGGGCCTTCTCGACGGCGATCACGGCGCGGTCCACACCCGCGCAGTACCCGCGCGGGGCGGCCAGCAGGACACGGCGGGCGCCGCTGCCCCGCGCGGCGTCTCCGGTCGGGGTGGCGGCGGGTGACGGGCTGGGCGTAGCAGTCATGCCGTCCATCGTAACGGCCTGCCCCGCGGCGGACCGTGGGTCGGCGGGCCCGCCGCCGGTCGCGGCGGAACCCGGGCCGCGTCAGCCGGGGCCCGCCGCCGGTCGCGGCGGAACCCGGGCCGCGTCAGCCGGGACGGGCTCCGTACTTGTGGGAAGACTGATGCCATGACTTCTGACGAGACGCCCGCGGGCAGTGGTGCGGGCAGTAGTGCGGACAACGGTGCGGGCAGTGGCGCGGGCAGTAGCGCCAAGGCGCCGGAACTCCATCGGAATCTTGGGTTCCGGGACTTGGTCGTGTACGGGCTGCTCTTCATCGCCCCGATGGCCCCGGTCGGCATCTTCGGCACCCTCGATGCCAAGTCGCACGGCGCCGTCGCGCTCGTCTATATCGTGTCGACGATCGCGATGGCCTTCACCGCGTTCAGTTACGCGCAGATGGTGCGGGTCGTGCCGCTGGCCGGTTCGGTCTTCGCGTACGCCCGCAAGGGGCTCGGCCAGGGGCCGGGCTTCATCGCCGGGTGGATGGCGATGCTCGACTATCTGCTGATTCCGGCCGTCGCGTATCTCTTCTCGGGGATCGCGATGAACTCGCTGGTGCCCTCGGTCTCACGGTGGGTGTGGACCGCGATCGCCGTGGTGGTGACCACGGCGCTGAACCTGTGGGGCGTACGGGCGGCCGCCCGGGTCGGCTTCGCGGTGCTCATGCTGGAGATCGCGGTCCTGGGGGTGTTCGTGGTGGCCGCGATCGTGGTGCTCGCCAGGGACGGCGCGCAGCGCGGCTGGCTGACGCCCTTCTCGGGCGACGGGGGGTTCTCGCTGACCGCGGTGCTCGGGGCGGTGTCGGTCGCGGTGCTGTCGTATCTGGGCTTCGACGCGATCGCCTCGTTCGCCGAAGAGGTCACGGGCGGATCGGCGAAGGTCGCGAGGGCAGTGCTGTTCTGCCTGGTCCTCGCGGGTGTCCTCTTCATCGTGCAGTCGTATCTGGCGGCGGTCCTGGAGCCGATGTCGTCCGCCCAGCTGGCCGCGAAGCCGGTCGCGCAGGGCTCGGCCTTCTACGACACGGTGGACGCCTCCGTAGGCAGCTGGCTGCACGACCTGGTCGCGGTGAGCAAGGCGATCGGCGCCGCCTTCGCCGCCCTCGCCGGCCAGGCAGCGGCGGGCCGGCTGCTCTTCGCGATGGGCCGCGACCGGCGGCTGCCGCACGCGCTCGCCAAGGTGGACGGCCCGTCCGGGGTGCCGCGGTTCGCGGTGCTGCTCGCCGCGGTGGTGACGCTGATCGCCGCGGTGTGGGCGGCGCGCCGCGACGACGGCCTCGACCGGCTGGTCTCGGTGGTCGACATCGGGGCGCTGACCGCGTTCCTCCTGCTGCACGCGTCGGTGGTGGGCTGGTTCGCGGTGCGGAAGGCGGAGGGGCCGCCGGTCTGGTGGCGGCATGTGCTGGTGCCGGTGGTGGGCGCCGGGGTGACGATCGCGGTGATCGTGGAGGCGACGAGCGCGGCCCAGTGGGTCGGGCTGATCTGGCTGGTGGCGGGGCTCGTGGTGTTCGCGGTGCAGCGGAACCGCCGGGCCGGGTACGAGACGTGAGGGGCGGGTGTGGGGCGTGAGGTGCGAGGGCTGGGTGTGCGGTACGGGGCGTGAGGGCTGGGCGTGAGGTATGGGGCGTGAGGCCGGTACGAGGTGTGGGGCGCGGGCGGGCGTGATGCGTGGCGGGTGGTCGTACGGGGCAGCCCGGGGCGCGCTGTGCGTTTCGTACGAGGCAGCGCAGCCGCGCAGGGCGGCCGGGCTGTCGGTGGCAGCGCTTAACCTGCGTACATGGCTCTGAATACGAGTGCGGACGCGCCGCTGCCCGTCGGCGAGGTGTCGCGGCTCATCGGGGGGTGGATCGACCGGCTCGGCGCGGTGTGGGTCGAGGGGCAGATCACCCAGCTCTCACGCCGGCCGGGGGCCGGGGTGGTGTTCCTGACGCTGCGCGACCCCTCGTACGACATCTCGGTGTCCGTGACGTGCTTCCGCCAGGTCTTCGACGCGGTCGCGGACGTGGTGTCGGAGGGCGCGCGGGTCGTGGTCCACGCGAAGCCGGAGTGGTACGCGCCGCGCGGCCAGCTGTCGCTGCGGGCCGTGGAGATCAAGCCGGTCGGTATCGGTGAACTGCTCGCGCGGCTGGAGCAGTTGAAGCGGACCCTGGCGGCCGAAGGGCTCTTCGCGCTGGACCGCAAGCGGCCCGTTCCCTTCCTGCCGCAGCTGATCGGCCTGGTCACCGGCCGCGCGAGCGCTGCGGAGCGCGACGTCCTGGAGAACGCGCGGCGGCGCTGGCCCGCCGTCCGCTTCGAGGTGCGGAATGTGGCGGTGCAGGGGGTACGCGCGGTGCCCCAGGTGATCGACGCCGTACAGGAGCTGGACGCGCTGCCGGATGTGGACGTGATCATCGTGGCGCGCGGCGGCGGCAGCGTGGAGGATCTCCTCCCCTTCTCCGACGAACAGCTGATCCGGGCCGTGGCCGCGTGCGGTACGCCGGTGGTGTCGGCGATCGGCCACGAGCCGGACGCGCCACTGCTCGACCTGGTGGCTGATGTCCGGGCGTCCACGCCGACGGACGCCGCCAAGAAGGCCGTACCGGACGTCGGGGAGGAGCTGGAGCGCGTACGGCTGCTGCGGGACCGGTCACTGCGGACCCTGCAGGGGCTGCTCGACCGGGAGCAGCGCGGGCTGGCCGCCGCGCTCGCCAGGCCCTCGATGGAGCGGCCGCAGCGGATGGTCGAGGAGCGCGAAGAGGTCGTCGACGCCCTCGTGGAGCGCAGCAGGCGGACGCTGCGGCATCTGCTGGACCGGGCGGACTCGGAGCTTTCCCACACCCGCGCCCGCGTCGTCGCGCTCTCCCCGGCGGCGACGCTGGAGCGGGGGTACGCGGTGCTCCAGCGGGAGGACGGAGCGGTGGTCCGGGCACCCGGCGAGGTCACGGACGGGGAGCCGCTGCGGGCCAGGGTCGCGGGCGGCGAACTGGGCGTGACGGTCGCGGCACGGCCGCACGAGGCCGGGGAGTGAGATCCGGCACGGAAAGGGTCAGCGTGGGGATGCGATCCGGCCCGGACGGAATCCGGCGCGGACGGGATCCGGCCCGAGCGGGATCCGGGACCGACAGGATCAGCGTGGATGGGATCAGCGCGGGTGAGATCCGGCGCGGGTGACTTCCGGCCCGGACGGGATCAGCCCGGACGGGATCAGCGCGGGTGAGATCCGGCGCCGGTGAGAACAGGGTGGACGAGACCAGCGTGGATGAGATCAGGGTGGATGACATGGCAGAGGCGAAGCAGACGAAGGCGGACGGGACGGCCCTCGGGTACGAGCAGGCGCGCGACGAGCTGATCGACGTCGTACGGCGGCTGGAGACCGGGGGGACCACCCTGGAGGAGTCCCTGGCGCTGTGGGAGCGTGGGGAGGAGCTGGCCAAGGTGTGCCGCGGCTGGCTGGAAGGCGCGCGGGCCCGGCTGGACGCGGCGCTGGCGGAAGGTACGGAACCGGGCGAGGGCTGACCCCGCGCCCCGGTGCGAGCCCGTGCCGGTGCCCCTGCCCCGACCCCGGCAGTGCCCCTGCCCCTGCCCCTGCCGGCGTCCTACCCCTGCCGGTGCCCTGCCCCTGGCAGTGTCGTGCCGCCTATCGGCGCTCCTGCCCTCCGCCGGCGTCCCCTGTCTCTTCCGCGGCCGCCCCCGGCGAAGCCGGCGTCGCACCACTCCTGTGAGGCCGATCACGTCGGGGCGGATTTAGTTGAAACTTAATACATCTTGGTCGTACAGTCGAGACATCCCTTGATCCACTGCATGTCCGGAAGGTACGAAAGATGTCGCTCGTTCTTGACCCCGCCGCCCAGGACCTCCTCTTCCGTGAGGCCCGCACCGCGAACACCTTCACCGACGAGCCGGTGACCGAGGAGCAGGTTCAGGCGATCTACGACCTGGTCAAGTTCGGGCCGACCGCCTTCAACCAGTCGCCGCTGCGCATCACCCTGGTCCGCTCCCCCGAGGCCCGCGAGCGCCTGGTGCAGCACATGGCCGAGGGCAACCGCCCGAAGACCGCCACCGCCCCGCTGGTCGCGATCCTCTCCGCGGACAACGAGTTCCACGAGGAGCTTCCGCAGCTGTTCCCGCACTTCCCGCAGGCCAAGGACGCGTTCTTCTCGGAGCGCCCGGCCCGCGAGCAGGCCGCCCACCTCAACGCCACCCTGCAGGCCGGTTACTTCATCGTCGGCGTGCGCGCCGCCGGTCTGGCCGCGGGTCCGATGACGGGCTTCGACTTCGCCGGTGTCCAGAAGGAGTTCCTGGACGACGACCACACCCCGCTGATGATCGTCAACATCGGCAAGCCGGGCGAGGACGCCTGGTTCCCGCGCTCCCCGCGCCTCTCGCTCGACGAGGTCATCACCACCGTCTGAGCCACCCGCACGGCACATGGAGAGGCCGCCGCACCCGAGGGTGCGGCGGCCTCTCCATGTCATGGGGCCACTACTTCGCAGCACCCTCCGGCTTCCCGGTCTCCGACTCCGCCGCGGCCGGCTTCTCCGCCTTCTCGGCCTTCAGCGCCGCCGCCATCTGCGCCAGCTGCCCGTACGGCGCCGTCCCGGTCACCGCCGTCGTCGAGCCGTGCTCCTGGCGTACGAGCGCGTTGTACTTGGGGCCCTTCCAGCGCTGCCAGGTCTCGCCGCCCACCTGCTGCGTCTGCGACGTCTTCGACGCGTCCTTGCTGACGGTCGCGACGAACTTGTCCGACGGCCCGGTGCCCTGCTCCACCGCGACGTACTGCTCCTCCGGGTCCAGGAACCCCAGGTGCCACGCATGGCCACTGCTCTGGGCGTACGAGACCGAGGTCGCCTTCCACCCCTTCGGGAGCCCGACCGGCGCCTGCACCGGATACGGCGCCGCGCGCTGCGCCGTGAGCTGTTCCACGCGGTAGTCGACGGTCTTCACCGGCTCCGAAGTGCCACCGTGCGGAACGAACACGTAAATAACCGCGACGGCGGCCAGGATGACCGCCATCGACTGGATCATTCCGCGCACTGTCTGCTTGCTTCGCGTACCTGCCACGGCCCCATGGTCTCAGGTCCCTCCGCTGCTCATGCGTGGGCCCTGGTGCTCATTTTATCGACCGGACGATAGAATCGAACGAACCCTCTACATACGGCCGTCGTCGTATCAGAAAGGTGCGTGCCGATGACCGAGCATCATCTCCCTTCCCAGCTGGAGGTCTCCCCGGAGGCCCCCGACCGCAACCTCGCCCTGGAGCTCGTCCGGGTCACCGAGGCCGCCGCGATGGCCGCCGGCCGTTGGGTCGGGCGCGGTGACAAGATCGGCGCCGACGGTGCCGCGGTCAACGCGATGCGTACGCTCGTCTCGACCGTCTCCATGAACGGCGTGGTCGTCATCGGCGAGGGCGAGAAGGACGAAGCCCCGATGCTCTTCAACGGAGAGCACATCGGTGACGGCACCGGCCCCGAGGTCGACATCGCCGTCGACCCGATCGACGGCACCACGCTCAACGCCAAGGGCATGCCGAACGCGATCGCGGTGCTGGCCGCCGCCGACCGCGGCTCCATGTTCGACCCGTCGGCCGTCTTCTACATGGACAAGCTGGTCACCGGACCGGAGGCCGCCGACTTCGTCGACATCAACGCCCCCGTATCGGTCAACATCCGCCGGGTCGCCAAGGCGAAGAACTCCTCGCCCGACGACGTGACCGTGGTCATCCTCGACCGCCCGCGCCACGAGGGCATCGTCAAGGAGATCCGGGAGACCGGCGCCCGGATCAAGTTCATCTCGGACGGTGACGTCGCCGGCTCGATCATGGCCGTACGGGAGGGCACCGGCGTCGATCTGCTGATGGGCATCGGCGGCACCCCCGAGGGCATCATCAGCGCCTGCGCGATCAAGTGCCTCGGCGGCACGATCCAGGGCAAGCTCTGGCCGAAGGACGACGCCGAACGCGGGCGCGCCATCGACGCGGGCCACGACCTGGACCGGGTGCTCTCCACGACCGACCTGGTCAGCGGCGACAACGTGTTCTTCGTGGCCACCGGCATCACCGACGGCGAACTGCTGCGCGGGGTGCGCTACCGGGCCGAGACCGCGACCACCCAGTCGCTGGTCATGCGCTCCAAGTCGGGCACGATCCGTCAGATCGACTCGACGCACCGGCTGTCGAAGCTGCGCGCCTACAGCACGGTGGACTTCGACCGGGCCAAGTAGGAGACCGGCCCGGCGGCGAACCGGCCGGATCCGGGGCCCGACAAGCCAACAGGCCAACAACTCGACAAGCCAACAAGCAGGAAAGGGCGCCCCCCGTGTGCGGCTGGGGGCGCCCCTTCCGTATGCCTGCGTGTGGGACGTGTGGGACGTGTGGGACGTGTGGGACGTGTGCGCTCAGCCCGCCTGCGCCATGGGGTCCTGGACGGTGCTCCTGAGCTCCACCTCACGGCGCCTGCGCCGGGCGAGGACCACACGGCGCTCGGCGGCCGTCAGCCCGCCCCAGACCCCGTACGGCTCGGGCTGCACCAGTGCGTGCTCGCGGCACTCCACCAGCACAGGACAGCGGGCACAGACCCGCTTCGCCGCCTCCTCACGGGCGAGCCTGGCGGCGGTCGGCTCCTTGGACGGCGCGAAGAAGAGCCCCGCCTCGTCCCGGCGGCACACCGCCTCCGAATGCCAGGGCCCGGCCTGATCCTCCCGTGCCGGGGCACGCTGCGGTGGTACGGCAGCGACCTGCAGGGACTGATGCGGCGGATGCAGCACGGTCTACTCCTGACGACGGCTTCGCGAGCGAGAGACGATGCTGCAGTCCCTACCCGCTGTGCGCACGCCTATGCACTGAGTTCCGGCCCGCGGTCTACCCGAGGTGCTTGCGGAGCTTCTTGTCCACCATGCCGCGCAGATCCGCCACGAGCTTGCCCCGCTTCGGCTTGGCCTCGATGTTGCCGAAGACCGAGTACCCGTTCACCACCACGACCGGCGCCTCCGGGCTCTCCGATTCGATCGTGTCCACCTCGAAGTTGCCGAAGATCCCGGTGCCGCTGCCGCGCAGCGTGATGTTCTCCGGGACCCTGACCTCGACATTTCCGAAGATCGCGGTGGCGTTGATGACCGTCAGACGCTGCTCGAACAGCGCCTCGGTGAGGTCGATCTCGACATTGCCGAAGAGCGAGAAGGCGTTCGTCCTGCGGCCGATGCGCCAACGGCCCTTCCGTGTCGAGCTGGAGAAGACCGCGACCAGGTTCTCCGCGGTGACCGGGGTGTCCGGGTCATCCGCTGCCGCGTACGCGGCGGCGCCCGGGTCGGGACGGCTGCCCGTGGCAGCCGGCAGGTCCTGGACCAGCGGCTCCAGCTCGGCGAGCGTCTTCGCGCGGTAGACCGACTCGATCCGTTCGGAGTGCTCGTCGGCGTCGAGGCGCCCCTCGGCCAGGGCGTCCCTGAGGATGTCGGCGATCCGGTCGCGGTCGGCGTCGGACGCGCGGATGCCGACGGGCCGCGGCTGCTGGGGGTGCTTTTCGAGGTCCACCGGCCCAGCGTACCCAAACGCGATAGATCGCGACTAGTGCAAGGGCCTTTCCGGCTCGGCGAGTAACCGAGCAGCCGAGCAGCCGAGCAGCCGAGCAGCCGAGTAACGGAGCAACCCGGCGAAGCCCCCGCGCCACACCTCACAGGAGATAAGTCCCCGCAGAAGGTGAGTCCTACCTCACCACCGCGCTCTCCCCCGGTGGTTCTACGCTGGTGAATGCTGTGCCGATGGAGGCCAGCCCGCGTCTGCCGAGTGAGGAATGGCCGTCATGCCAGAGTTTGCGTACTCCGATCTGCTTCCTGTGGGAGCGGACACCACGCCGTACCGGCTGGTGACCGCCGATGGCGTCTCCACCTTCGAAGCCGACGGGCGTACGTTCCTCAAGGTCGAGCCCGAGGCGCTGCGTACGCTCGCCGCCGCGGCCATGCATGACATCTCGCACTATCTGCGCCCGGCCCACCTCACCCAGCTGCGCAAGATCGTCGACGACCCCGAGGCGTCGTCCAACGACAAGTTCGTCGCGCTCGACCTGCTGAAGAACGCCAACATCGCGGCCGCGGGCGTCCTTCCGATGTGCCAGGACACCGGCACCGCGATCGTCATGGGCAAGCGCGGCCAGAACGTGCTGACCGCGGGCGGTGACGAGGAGGCCCTGTCGCACGGCATCTTCGACGCGTACACCAAGCTGAACCTGCGCTACTCGCAGATGGCTCCGCTCACCATGTGGGAGGAGAAGAACACCGGCTCGAACCTGCCCGCGCAGATCGAGCTGTACGCCACCGACGGCGGCGCGTACAAGTTCCTCTTCATGGCCAAGGGCGGCGGCTCCGCCAACAAGTCGTTCCTGTACCAGGAGACCAAGGCCGTCCTCAATGAGGCGTCCATGATGAAGTTCCTGGAGGAGAAGATCCGCTCCCTGGGGACGGCCGCGTGCCCGCCGTACCACCTGGCGATCACGGTGGGCGGTACGTCGGCGGAGTTCGCCCTGAAGACCGCCAAGTACGCCTCCGCGCACTACCTGGACGAGCTGCCCACCGAGGGCTCCCCGACCGGGCACGGCTTCCGCGACACGGAGCTGGAGCAGAAGGTCTTCGAGCTGACGCAGAAGATCGGCATCGGCGCGCAGTTCGGCGGCAAGTACTTCTGCCACGACGTCCGCGTCGTACGGCTGCCCCGGCACGGCGCCTCGCTGCCCGTCGCCATCGCCGTCTCCTGCTCGGCCGACCGGCAGGCCGTCGCGAAGATCACCGCCGAGGGCGTCTTCCTGGAGCAGCTGGAGACCGACCCGGCGCGCTTCCTGCCCGACACCACGGACGAGCACCTGGAGGACGCCGACGTCGTATCCGTCGACCTGAACCGGCCGATGGACGACATCCTCGCCGAGCTGACCAAGTTCCCGGTCAAGACCCGGCTCTCGCTGACCGGGCCGCTGGTGGTGGCGCGCGACATCGCGCACGCCAAGATCAAGGAGCGGCTGGACGCGGGCGAGGGCATGCCGCAGTACCTGAAGGACCACCCGGTCTACTACGCGGGCCCCGCGAAGACCCCCGAGGGGTACGCGTCCGGCTCGTTCGGCCCGACGACCGCCGGGCGGATGGACTCGTACGTGGAGCAGTTCCAGGCCGCGGGCGGCTCCAAGGTGATGCTCGCCAAGGGCAACCGCTCGCAGCAGGTCACCGACGCCTGCGGCAGCCACGGCGGCTTCTACCTCGGCTCGATCGGCGGCCCGGCGGCGCGGCTCGCCCAGGACTGCATCAAGAAGGTCGAGGTCCTGGAGTACGAGGAGCTGGGCATGGAGGCCGTGTGGAAGATCGAGGTCGAGGACTTCCCGGCGTTCATCGTGGTGGACGACAAGGGCAATGACTTCTTCCGGGCGCCCGCCGAGTCCCCCACCATCCTCAGCATCCCGGTGCGCGCCCCCGGCCAGGCGTAGCAGCCGCGGAAGCCCCCCGATCACCCCTCACGGCCTGCCGGCGGTGAGGGGTGATCTTCTTCCCGGACCCGGGAACACCTCTCCGTCAGACGTTGCTGTCCGATAAGGAGGTACGACGATGACTGAGCAGTACCGGATCGAGCACGACTCCATGGGCGAGGTACGGGTCCCGGCCGGCGCCAAGTGGCGCGCCCAGACCCAGCGCGCCGTGGAGAACTTCCCCGTCTCGGGCCGGACCCTGGAACGGGCCCACATCGAGGCGCTGGCCCGGATCAAGGCAGCGGCCGCCAAGGTCAACGCCGGGCTCGGGGTCGTCGAAGCGGATCTCGCGCAGGCGGTGCAGGAGGCGGCGGCCGAGGTCGCCGACGGGCGGTGGGACGGCGAGTTCCCGGTGGACGTCTTCCAGACCGGGTCCGGCACCTCGTCCAACATGAACATGAACGAGGTCCTGGCCACGCTCGCCACCGAGCGGCTGGGGCGCCCGGTGCACCCCAACGACCATGTGAACGCCTCGCAGTCGTCCAACGATGTGTTCCCCTCCTCGATCCACATCGCGGCGACGGCCGCCGTCACCCGGGATCTGATCCCGGCGCTCGACCACCTGGCCGAGGCGCTGGAACGCAAGGCCGGGGAGTTCTCCGAGGTGGTCAAGTCCGGGCGTACGCATCTGATGGACGCGACTCCGGTGACCCTGGGCCAGGAGTTCGGCGGTTACGCGGCGCAGGTCAGGTACGGCGTCGAGCGGCTCAACGCCTCGCTGCCGCGCCTCGCCGAGCTGCCCCTGGGCGGTACGGCGGTGGGCACCGGCATCAACACCCCGCCGGGTTTCTCGGCTGCCGTCATCGCCGAGGTGGCCGCGGCGACGGGGCTGCCGCTGACGGAGGCCCGCAACCACTTCGAGGCGCAGGGCGCGCGGGACGGGATCGTCGAGACGTCAGGCCAGCTGCGGACCATCGGAGCCGGGCTGACGAAGATCTCCAACGATCTGCGCTGGATGGCCTCCGGCCCGCGCACCGGCCTCTCGGAGATCTCGCTGCCCGACCTGCAGCCCGGTTCGTCCATCATGCCGGGCAAGGTCAACCCGGTGATCCCGGAAGCGGTACTGATGGTGGCGGCGCAGGTCACGGGCAACGACGCGACGGTCGCCGCGGCCGGGGCCGCGGGCAACTTCGAGCTGAACGTGATGCTGCCGGTGATCGCCAAGAACGTCCTGGAGTCGGTGCGCCTGCTCGCCAACGTCTCGCGGCTGCTCGCGGACCGCACGGTCGACGGGATCACCGCCGACGCGGAGCGGGCCAGGGAGTACGCGGAGTCCTCGCCGTCGGTCGTCACCCCGCTGAACAAGTACATCGGGTACGAGGAGGCCGCGAAGGTCGCCAAGCGGGCGATCGCCGAACGCAGGACCATCCGGGAGGTCGTGCTGGACGAGGGGTATGTGGAGCGGGGCGACCTGACGGCGGAGGAACTGGACGCGGCGCTGGACGTCCTGAGCATGACGCGGCCGTGACACGCGGCGGCAGTGGTCCCGAACATGACGCGGCCGTGAACTGTGCCCCGCCGCGACGGTCCGCGTGACCCGGATCGCTGCGCTGTACCTCTCGTACTCCTAAGATCTCCGCATGACAGGTGCAGGAGGAACACAACACTGGGCGCCCGGGGACCACATTCTCTGGCGCTACCGCGGCAACGCGTCCGAGCACCTGCACATCTGCCGCCCGGTCACCGTGGTGCAGGACACCGACGAGCTGCTCGCCGTCTGGCTGGCGCCCGGTACCGAGTGTGTGAGACCGGCGCTCGCCGACGGCACCCCCGTGCACCGGGAGCCGCTGGCCACCCGCTACACCAAGCCCCGCACGGTCGTCCGTGACCGCTGGTGGGGCATGGGTGTGCTGAAGCTGGCGCGGCCCGGTGAGCCCTGGTCGGTGTGGCTGTGGTGGGACCGGGGATGGCGCTTCAAGAGCTGGTACGTGAATCTGGAGGAGCCGCAGCTGCGGTGGGCCGGCGGCGTCGACTCCGAGGATCACTTCCTGGACATCTCGGTGCTGCCCGACCGCAGTTGGCAGTGGCTGGACGAGGACGAGTTCGCCCAGGCCCAGCAGGCCGGGCTGATGGACGCGGAGCAGGCGGCGCGGGTGCGGCGGGCGGGCCGGCGAGCGGTCCGGCGGATCGAGTCCTGGGGGCCGCCGTTCGCCGACGGCTGGGAGGAGTGGCGGCCCGACCCGCGGTGGCCGGTTCCCGTCCTTCCGGACGACTGGGACCGCACGCCCGCGTACGTGCCGTCGTGAGACCCTTGATGCGCCCCCGGGGATCAAACGTAGGATCGTCCTCCGCAAGACTGCGCCCTACAACGATCCCAAGCCGCAGCTGAACTGACCGAATGTCACTACAGGGGGGTGCAGCCATGACAGCGGGTATACGACCCCTCGAAGCGGTTGCATCGCACACCTGCCTCGGACGGACGGAATCCCTCGCGTGACGGAGCACACCACCTCCCACGACGGCCGGCAGCCCACCGCTGCCCGGCCGCACGAACCCGCGCGCCCCCGGCAGCAGGACGCCGATGTGGCGGCCGCGGGTGCCATCCCCGCTCCCCCGCCCGCGCCGGCGGTCTCGCCCGGACGCAGCGAGGGCGACAGACTCCGGTTCGTGGGGGCTGCCACCCGGCGTATCGCCCGGGGCATAGACCTCGACGAGATCGTCCTCGGTCTGTGCAGGGCGACCGTGCCGACGTTCTCCGACGCGATACTCGTCTTCCTCCGCGATCCGCTGCCGGTGGGCGACGAGCGCCCGGTCGTCCCGTTCGTACTGCGGCTGCGCCGCACCGACCGGCTGCGTCTGGTGGACGAGGAGGACTCCGACGAGCCGCCGGAGCCGCTCGCGGCCCAGCTGTGCGAAGTGGCGTCCGGCGGCGCGCTCGCCGAAGTGCTCCGGGGCGTGCGCCCGGTCTTCGGGGACTCCGCCGCGGCCCGTGCCGCGCTGCCCGAACTGCTGGGGCCCGACCGGACCGTACCGAACGGGCACCGTACGATCCTCGCCCCGCTGCGGGGCAGACGCCGGGTGATCGGCGCCGCGGTCTTCGTCCGCCGCCCCGACCGGCCCGCGTTCGAGCCCAACGACCTGCTGGTAGCCGCCCAGCTGGCCACCCATACGGCCCTCGGGATCGACAAGGCGGTGCTGTACGGGCGCGAGGCGTACATCGCCGACGAGCTGCAGCGCACCATGCTGCCCGACTCGCTGCCCCAGCCGACCGGCGTCAAGCTGGCGTCCCGCTATCTGCCGGCGGCCGAGACCGCCCGGGTGGGCGGCGACTGGTACGACGCGATCCCGCTGCCCGGCAGCCGGGTGGCGCTGGTGGTGGGCGATGTGATGGGGCACTCCATGACATCGGCCGCGATCATGGGCCAGCTCAGGACGACGGCCCAGACGCTGGCGCAGCTGGACCTGCCGCCGGCCGAGGTGCTGCACCATCTGGACGAACAGGCCCAGCGGCTCGGCTCGGACCGGATGGCGACCTGCCTGTACGCCGTGTACGACCCGGTGGCGCACCGGATCACCATCGCCAACGCCGGTCACCCGCCGCCCGTCCTGCTGCATCTGGGCGGCCGTGCGGAGGTCCTGCGGGTCCCGCCGGGCGCCCCGATCGGGGTGGGCGGGGTCGACTTCGAGGCGGTCGAGCTGGACGCGCCGGCGGGCGCCACCCTGCTGCTCTACACGGACGGCCTGGTCGAGTCGCGGCTGCGGGATGTCTGGACCGGGATCGAGCAGCTGCGGGAGCGGCTGGCCGCCACCGCCGAGCTGACGGGCCCGGACCACTCGCCGCCGCTGGAGGCCCTCTGCGACGACGTGCTGGACATGCTGGGCCCCGGTGACCGGGACGACGACATCGCGCTGCTCGCGGCCCGCTTCGACGGGATCGCGCCGAGCGATGTCGCGTACTGGTTCCTCGACCCGGAGGAGCAGGCGCCGGGCCGTGCCCGTCGGCTGGTGCGCAGGGCGCTGGAGCGCTGGGGTCTTGACGAGATGTCGGACTCGGTGGAGCTGCTGGTCAGCGAGGTCGTGACCAATGCGGTGCGGTACGCGGAGCGGCCGGTGACGCTGCGGCTGCTGCGTACCGACGTACTGCGCTGCGAGGTCGGCGACGACTCCCCGCAGCTGCCCCGCCAGCGCCGGGCCCGGGACACCGACGAGGGCGGCCGCGGGCTGTTCCTGGTGAACCGGCTGACCCGGCGGTGGGGGGCGACCCGGCTCTCCACCGGCAAGGTCGTCTGGTTCGAGATCCAGGTGCCGGCCGCGACGGGCGACTAGGACCTGTCCGGCCGATCTTTGCCGGGCGGTCCCGGCCGCTGAACCCGGTGGGGCCTCCGGAAGCTCCGGAGGCCCCACCGGGTTCAGCGCTGTCCGGGCCCGTACTCCCAACGGAATCAAATGTTGCCGACCAAGTGTCGGAGATGTTCACTGGGGCACGCGGACGAAGCGACCACAACCCCCTCGAACGATGGGAAGACGCTCGTGAGCGAGGCATCCCAGAAGGCCCCCTACACCACCACCAACGCGGGAATCCCGGCCGAGAGCGACGAGCACTCGCTCACCATCGGCGCCGACGGTCCGATCCTGCTGCAGGACGCCTATCTGATCGAGAAGATGGCGCAGTTCAACCGCGAGCGGGTCCCCGAGCGGGTGGTGCACGCCAAGGGCTCCGGCGCGTACGGAACCTTCGAAGTGACCAACGACGTCAGCCAGTTCACCAAGGCCGACCTCTTCCAGCCGGGCAAGCGGACCGAGATGCTGGCCCGCTTCTCGACGGTCGCCGGCGAGATGGGCTCCCCCGACACCTGGCGCGACCCGCGTGGTTTCGCGCTCAAGTTCTATACGGAGCACGGCAATTACGACATGGTCGGCAACAACACGCCGGTCTTCTTCGTCCGTGACACGATCAAGTTCCAGGACTTCATCCGCAGCCAGAAGCGCCGCCCGGACAGCGCGCTGCGCGACAACGACATGCAGTGGGACTTCTGGACGCTCTCGCCCGAGTCCGCGCACCAGGTGACATGGCTGATGGGCGACCGGGGCATCCCCAAGACCTGGCGCAACATGAACGGCTACAGCTCGCACACCTATATGTGGGTGAACGGCGGGGGCGAGAAGTTCTGGGTGAAGTACCACTTCAAGACCGACCAGGGCATCGACTTCCTCAGCCAGGCCGACGCGGACGCGATGGCCGGGTGCGACACGGACTACCACCGCAGGGACCTCTTCGAGTCGATCAAGTCGGGGAACGCCCCCTCGTGGACGCTCAAGGTCCAGGTGATGCCGTTCGACGACGCCCCCGACTACCGCTTCAACCCGTTCGACCTCACCAAGGTGTGGCCGCACAGCGACTACCCGCTGATCGACGTCGGCCGGATGACGCTCGACAAGAACCCGCCCGACCACTTCGTCCACATCGAGCAGGCGTCCTTCGAGCCGTCGAACATGGTGCCCGGCATCGGCCCATCGCCGGACAAGATGCTACTCGGCCGGCTGTTCTCGTATCCGGACACGCACCGCTACCGGATCGGGCCGAACTACATGCAGCTGCCGCCCAACAGGCCGCGCTCGCCCGTCAACTCGTACGCGAAGGACGGGCCCATGCGGTACGAGCCGTCCACGGCGTCCAGGCCGTACGCCCCCAACTCGTACGGCGGCCCGGCGGCCGACACCGCCCGCTACGGCGAGCCCGCGGGCTGGCAGACAGCGGCGGGCGAGATGGTCCGTGAGGCGTACACACTGCACAGCGAGGACGACGACTGGGGACAGGCGGGCACGATGGTGCGCCAGGTACTCAACGACGAGCAGCGCACACGGCTCGTCGACAATGTCGTCGGCCATCTGGCGCAGGGCGTCTCGGCTCCGGTCCTCGACCGGGCGCTGGAGTACTGGCGCAACATCGACCGGGCGACCGGCGACCGGATCGCGGCGAAGGCCAAACCGGCCTGAGGACGCCGGCCCATGAGGTGGAGCCGACCGGCTCCGGTGTGCTGTGGACGGTGGGTGACAGCAGGCCGGAGCCGTTTGCGTGCCCTCGGGCCGCCCCTGCGGTCAGGACGCCCGCCGGGGCCGGGACCGCCCTCCCGTCAGGATGCCCGCCGGGGCCGGGGGCCGGGACCGCCCTCCCGTCAGGGTGCCCGCCGGGGCCGGGGGCCGGGACCGCCCTCCCGTCAGGATGCCCGCCGGGGCCCGTCCGGCGCCCCCGACCGCAGCCCGTCCATCACCAGGTTCAGCAGTCTGTCGGCGCGGGGCTGCCAGTCGCCGTGCGGGTCGATCATCCACAGGCCGGCGATCGCCAGCATGAAGTCGTCCGCGGTCACGCCGGGGCGGATGGTCCCCGCCCGTTCGTTCGCGGTGAGCAGCAGCGTGACCGCCTCGGTCAGCGGGCCGTGCGCGAGGCTCTTCATGGTGCCGCGGGCCGCCGTCGCCTCGCGCAGCGCCTCGGCGAGGCCCGCCTTGGCCATCGCGTACCGCGCGAGGCGGTCCATCCACTCGCGCAGCGCCAGCTGCGGCGGCCGGGTGCACAGCAGCTGTCCCGCGGCCTCCGCGACGTGCTCCACCTCGTACCGGTACACCTCAAGGACCAGCGCCTCCCGGCTGGGGAAGTTCCGGTAGAACGTGCCCTGCCCGACGCACGCCTTCCGCGCGATGGTGCTCAGCGGGGTGTCCGCCGCGTGTGTCAGCTCGGCCAGCGCCACTTCGAGGATGCGCTCACGGTTGCGCTGTGCGTCCGAGCGCAGCGCCGCCTGCTTTCCGGGGTGTCGCACTCGTCCTCCTCCGGTCGTGACGCGGAATCATCCTTGCTGGGCGGACAGTTGTCCACTACGGTCGGGACCTTGGAACGGACAGCTGTCCGTTTCGCCTTCACCACCCTGGCGGCGGACACGGTCCGCCGGTCCCGGCGCCCCTCCCGCATACGGCGCCGATTCTCCTCGCCACAGGATCCCGAAAGAAGGCCCCCTCATGGCCCCAGCGGGCATGTCCACCTCCAGTGCGGTCACGCTGCACATCAACGGAGACAAGTACACCCTGCCCGTCGATCACCGCACCACACTGCTCGACGCCCTGCGCGAGCGGCTCGATCTGACCGGCACGAAGAAAGGCTGCGACCAGGGACAGTGCGGCGCCTGCACGGTGCTGGTCGACGGGCGCAGGACCGTCTCCTGTCTGCAGTTCGCGGTCGCGGCCGAAGGCCGCGAGATCACCACCATCGAGGGTGTCGCGGACGGTCACTCGCCGGACGGACTGCACCCCGTCCAGCAGGCGTTCGTGGAACTCGACGGGTACCAGTGCGGCTACTGCACCCCCGGGCAGATCTGTTCGGCCCTCGGCGTCCTGGAGGAGCACGCGGCCGGCTGGCCGAGCGCCGTGACCGATGACGTACGGCCGGAGGCCGGGCCGCCCCCGCTGACTCCGGAGGAGATCGCGGAACGGATGAGCGGCAATCTGTGCCGGTGCGGCGCCTATGTGTCGATCGTGCGGGCGGTCGCCCGGGCGGCCGAGCAGTCGGCCGCACGGGCATATGCACAGCCGTCCGCACAGCCATCCACCCGGCCGGGCACCCAGCCGGCCGGCGGAGTGAAGGAGCAGGTCGCGTGAGGGAGTTCGAGTACCAGCGGGCGCACGACGTACCGGGCGCGGTGGCCGTGCTCGGCGCCGACCCCGAGGCACGGTTCCTCGGCGGCGGCACGAACCTGGTCGACCTGATGAAGGCCGGCGTCGAGCGGCCCGCGCGCCTCGTCGACGTACGGGAGCTGCCCCTGGACCTGGTCGAGCGGACCGCCGACGGCGGCCTGCGCATCGGGGCCACCGTCACCAACAGCGACCTCGCCGCGCACCCCGAAGTCCGCCGCAACTACCCGGCGTTGACCCAGGCCGTGCTGGCCGGGGCGTCCGGCCAGCTGCGCAATATGGCGACCGTCGGCGGGAATCTGCTGCAGCGCACCCGCTGCGGCTACTTCACCGATGTGAGCAAGCCCTGCAACAAGCGGGTGCCGGGCAGTGGCTGCCCCGCGGTCGGAGGCGAGCACCACAACGCCGCGATCCTCGGCGCGAGTGACCACTGTGTGGCCGTGCACCCGTCCGACATGGGCGTCGCGCTCACCGCCTTCGACGCCGTGGTGGAGTACGAGACCGCCGACGGTGCCGGGCAGCTGCCGCTCGGCGACTTCTACCGGCCGGTCGGCGACACTCCGCATCTGGAGACCGCGCTGCCCGCGGGCGCCCTCATCACCGCCGTCACGCTGCCGCCCGCGCCGGTCGCCGCCCGCTCCCGCTACCGCAAGGTGCGCGAGCGCGCCTCGTACGCCTTCGCCATCGGATCGGTGGCCGCCGCGCTCGAGGTACGCGACGGGGTCGTGCACGACGTACGGATCGCCCTCGGGGCGGTCGCGTCGCGGCCGTGGCGGGCCGGGGCCGCCGAACGGGAACTGCTGGGCAGGCCCGCGGACGGCGCGTCGTTCGCCGCCGCGGCCGACGCCGAGCTGGCGGCCGCGTCACCGCTGCCGCACAACGCGTACAAGGTGCCACTGATGCGCAATCTCGTCGTGGCGCTCCTCACCGAGCTGGAACAGGAGGCGCGCCGATGACTACGGTCCCTACGGTGCCCACAGTGCGCACAGCACCCACAGCGCCCACGGCGCCCGTCACGCCGAGGCCGGACGCGGTCGGTGTCTCCCACACCCGTATCGAGGGCATCGAGAAGGTCACCGGCGCCGCCCGCTACGCGAGCGAGGTCCCCTTCACCGAACTCGCCCACGGCTGGCTGGTGCTGTCGACCGTGGCCCGCGGCCGGATCCGCTCGATCGGCGAGGACGCGGTGCGCGCCATGCCCGGCGTGCTCACCGTCCTGCACCACCGCGCCGCGCCACGGGTGCGGGACGACGTCGTCGGGGCGCTCGGCCGCCCCGACCCGATCGTCGAGGTCTTCCAGCACGACCGGATACCGCACGCCGGGTGGCCCGTCGCGCTGGTCGTCGCCGAGACGTCGGAGCAGGCGCGCGAGGCCGCCGAGGCGCTCGTCGTCGAGTACGACGAGGAGCCGCACGACGTCGGCTTCCACGCGGACAAGGACGGCGTCTACACCCCGCAGGACGCGGAGAGCACCAAGGGCGACCTGGACGCCGAACTCGCCGCTTCCGCGGTGGTCCTGGACGCCAGGTACACGACACCCGAGCAGCACCACTGCGCCATGGAGCCCCATGCCGTGACGGTGCGCTGGCACGACGGACGGCTGGAGGTCCACGACTCCAACCAGGGCAGCAAGTGGCTCGCCGACGACCTCGCCCAGCTGTTCTCGCTCGACCAGTCCGCCGTGCACGTACGCTCCGAGCACGTCGGCGGCGCCTTCGGCTCGAAGGGGCTGCGCTCGCACCACGTCGCCGCCGCGATGGCCGCGACGGAGCTGCACCGTCCGGTCCGGGTGGCCCTGACCAGGCGCCAGGTGTTCGCGATCACCGGATACCGCAGCCCCACCACCCAGCGGGTGCGGCTGGGAGCCGACGAGGACGGGCGGCTGCGCGCGTTCGCGCACGACAACCAGTCGCTCACATCGAACCTGCGTGAGTTCGTCGAGAGCAGCGCCGCGTACGGACGGGTCATGTACGACGCCGTCGCGCACCACACCGTCAACCGCGTCGTGCCCGTCGATGTCGCCACCCCCACCTGGATGCGGGCGCCCGGCGAGGCGCCCGGCTCGTTCGCGGTGGAGTCGGCGCTGGACGAGCTCGCCGAGCGCCTCGGTATGGACCCGATCGCGCTGCGCGCCCGTAACGAGCCGGCGTTCGGCCCGGTGTCCGGGCTGCCGTTCAGCAGCCGTAACCTGCTCGCCTGCTTCGACGAGGGCGCCCGGCGATTCGGCTGGGCCGGCCGTGACCCCCGTCCGCGCGTACGCCGCGAGGGCCGCTGGCTGCTGGGGACCGGTGTCGCCGCCTCCACCTATCAGGCGGGCGCGGTCCCCTCGACGGCCTCGGTCACCGCGGAGCCCGACGGCACCTTCACCGTCCGTATCACCGCGGCCGACGTCGGCACCGGCGCACGGACCGCCCTGACCCTCATCGCCGCCGACGCGCTCGACGTGACCCCAGGACAGGTCCATGTCCGCATCGCCGACAGCGACTTCGGGCCCGCCTGGGTCGCCGGCGGTTCGATGGGCACCCGCTCCTGGGGCTGGGCCGTCATGTCCGCGGCGCGTGAGCTGCGCGAGCGCCTGGCGCTGACCGGCGGGGAGATCCCGGAGGACGGTCTCATGGCCCACGCCGACACCGGCGCGCTCATCGCCGCGCTCGCCCAGAAGGAACGGCACTCGTTCGGGGCGCAGTTCGCCGAGGCCGCCGTCGACGTGACCACCGGCGAGGTACGGGTGCGGCGGCTGCTCGGCGTCTTCGCGGCCGGCCGCATCATCAACCCGCTGACCGCGCGCAGCCAGCTGGTGGGCGGTATGACGTGGGGGCTGTCCATGGCGCTGCACGAGGAGGCGGTACGCGACCAGGCGTCCGGCGGGCACGTCGGCGCGGACTTCGCGGGCTACCACTTCGCCGCGAACGCCGATGTGCCGGCCATCGAGGCCGACTGGGTCGACGACCCGGACCCGGACGACCCGGTGGGCATCAAGGGCCTCGGCGAGATCGGCATCGTCGGCACGGCGGCCGCCATCGCCAACGCGGTGTGGCACGCCACCGGTGTGCGCCACCGCGATCTGCCGATCCGGCCCGACCGCGTGATCACCGCGGAGGCCCGGCGAGAAGAGCGGCATGCTTGATCTGGCCGCCGAGCTGAGCGAATGGGCCGGGCAGGGCAGGGAGTTCGCCGTCGCCACCGTCGTATCGGTGACCGGCAGCGCACCCCGCCCGCCCGGCTCGTCCCTCGCCGTCGACGCCGCGGGACAGGTCATCGGCTCGGTCTCCGGCGGCTGTGTCGAGGGCGCGGTGTACGAGCTGTGCGTCGAGGCGCTGCACGACGGGACGGCGCGCCGTGAGCGGTTCGGGTACAGCGACGACGACGCGTTCGCCGTCGGGCTGACCTGCGGCGGGACGGTGGAGGTGCACGTCGTTCCGGTACGGGCCGACGCGCCGTGCCGTACGGCGGTGGAGACGGCGCTTGCGGTCGCGGCGCGCGGCGAAGCGGTGGCGCTGGCCCGGGTACTCGACGGGCCGGGACAGACCGCCGCCAACGGCGGGGTACTGATGGTGCGGCCCGACGGTACGGCCGATGGCGCGCTCGGCTCGGCCGACGACTCCGGGCTCGCCGCGCAGGCCCGGGCGCTGCTCGACCTCGGGCGGACCGGGACGTGTGCGGTGCCGGAGAGTTCGGCGCGGTGCGGTGGTGACGTCACCCTGTTCGTGGAGTCGTCGGTGCCGCCCGCGCGGATGATCGTGTTCGGGGCGGTGGACTTCGCGGCCGCGCTGGTGCGGGTGGGCAAACTGCTCGGCTTCCATGTGACCCTCTGCGACGCCCGCGGGGTGTTCGCGACGCCGGCCAGGTTCCCCGATGCGGACGAGGTGGTGGTCGAGTGGCCGGACCGCTATCTGCGCGACACCGTCACCGACGAGCGCACGGTGCTGTGTGTGCTCACGCACGACTCCAAGTTCGATGTGCCGCTGCTGGAGGTCGCCCTGCGGCTGCCGGTCGCGTACGTCGGCGCGATGGGCTCGCGCCGCACCCATGAGGACCGGCTCAGCAAGCTGCGGGAGGCCGGGGTCGGCGAGCGGGACCTGGCGCGGCTGCGCTCCCCGATCGGCCTGGACACCGGCGGGCGTACGTCGGAGGAGACGGCCGTCTCCATCGGTGCGGAGATCGTCGCCGTGCTCCGGGGCGGCAGCGGGGTGCCGCTGAGCGGTGGCAGGGGGCCGATCCACGGGGCGGCGTAGCGGACAGAGAGACCGAACAGGGAGACGGAGCAGGACCGGCCGGGCCGGTCCTGCTCCGTCTCCCTGTTCGGTCCTGCTCCGTCGTCGGTCCTACCAGCCGCCCAGCGTCCCGTTCGAGGTGCCGTTGCTGGTGCCGTTCGACGTACCGGAGTCCGTGTTGCCGCCGGTCGTCGGGTCACCGCCGCCCCCGGTCGATGACGTACCGCTGTTCGTACCGCCGTCGGTCGCCGGGTCGCCGCCGCCTCCGGTGGACGAGGCGCCGTTGTTCGTGCCGGTCCCGGAATCCGTACCGCCCGTGTCCGGACCGCTGTGGGACGGGTCGGGGCTGCCCGACGGCGGCGGTGCGTGGGACGACGGCGGCGGGGTCGACGGACTGGGCGGCGGGGTCGACGGGGACGGCGGCGGCGTGGACGGGGACGGCGGCGCGGTCGGCTGGACCGCCGCACCCTGGTCGGTGTCCAGGCTGAACTTGCTCGGCTTCAGGTCGAGACCGAAGGTGTACGCCGCCCAGATCTCGGCGGGGAAACCACCACCGTTGACCCGGGTGCCGCTGCCCGCAGCGCCACTGATGGTGACCTGGGCGCCCGCCTGGATCTTCTTGCCGTCCTCCACGCGTGGCTTGGCCGCCTCACCGAAGAGGCCGACCGATGTCACCAGGTTCGGGGTGTAGCCGGTGAACCAGGCGGACTTGTTGTTGTCCGACGTACCGGTCTTGCCCGCGACCTGCTGCGCCTTGTTCTTGACGACCGCACCGGTGCCCTCGTCGACCACGCCCGTCAGGACCGAGGTCACCGCGTCCGCCGTCTGCGGACTGATCACCTGGTCGCCGATCGCCTTCTGCGGCTTGAACGGCTCCCGGTTGGGGTGGGTGGCCGACTTCACGATGGTCGGGGTGACCTTCTTGCCGTGGTTGTCGAAGGTCGCGTAGATCCCGGCCATCTCCATCGGGCTCGCGCCGTAGGAGCCCAGTGTCATCGCGGGCACCGCCTGCGCGTTCTTCAGGGAACTCATGCCGAGGTCGACGCCGAGCTTCCTGACCTTGTCGAGGCCGACATCGACACCCATCTGAGCGAACACCGAGTTGACGGAGTTGTTCATGGCCGTCTGGACGGTGATCGGGCCGTAGTTCTGGTTGTCCTCGTTGGGCGGCGCGAAGCCGACCTTGTTGCCGTTGGCGTCCACCACCGGGCGGCGGCTGTCACCGTCGTAGATGGTGTTCGCCTGGATCGGCAGGTTCTTCTGCGTCTTGGCGCCGGACTCCAGGGCCGCCGCCAGGATCAGCGGCTTGAAGGTGGAGGCGGGCTGGTAGTCGACGCGCTTGGCGTTGCTGTACTCGTGCTTGAGGTAGTCCTGGCCGCCGTAGAGCGCCTCGACCGCGCCCGTGTGCGGATTGACCGAGACAGCGCCCGCCTGGATGTCGGCGTCGACCACGTTCTGCTTCGGGTGCAGCTTGTCGGTCAGCTGCTTCCTGAGCGTCTTCTCCAGCTCGGCCTGCTTCTTCGGGTCGATGCTGAGCGTGACCGTCCAGCCGCCGGCGTCGATCTGCGCCTCGGAGATGCCCTGGGCCTCCAACTCCTGGTTGGCGGCCTTGACCAGGTATCCGGTCTCGCCCTTCAGCCCCTTGTCGGGCCTGGGCTTCTGCGGGATCTGGAACTTCTGCTCGGCGCGCTTGCCCGGGTCGAGCCACTTCTTCTCGACCATGTTGTTCAGCGTGTACGCCCAGCGCTCCTGGACCAGCTTCTTGCCCTCGGCCGTCGCGGACGACCAGTCGTACTGGCTCGGCGCCTGGAGCAGCGAGGCGAGGTACGCGCCCTGGCTCACGTTCAGCTTCCTGGCGTCGATCCCGTAGTACGCCTGGGACGCGGCCTGGATACCGAACGCGCCCCGGCCGTAGTAGCTGGTGTTGATGTACCCGGCGAGGATCTTCTCCTTGGAGAACTTCCGGTCGATCTTGAGGGAGACCACCAGCTCCTTGAGCTTCCTGGTCACCGTCTGGTCGGAGCTGAGGTAGTAGTTCTTGACGTACTGCTGGGTGATCGTCGAGCCACCCTGCTTCCGGCCCTGGACGGTGTTGTAGAGCCCTCGGGCGGTGCCCTTGAAGTCGACTCCGTGGTCCTGGTAGAAGGTCTTGTTCTCGGCGGCGACGAAGGCGTGCTGAACGTCGAGCGGGACCTGCGCGAGGTCGACCTTCTCCCGGTTCACCTTGCCCGTACGGGCGATCACCTTGCCGTTGCTGAGCTTGTAGACGTTGCTCTGCAGCTCGGCGTCGGCGTTCGCCGTCGGCACCGGCACATAGAGATAGAACGCGACGAACGCGCCCATCACCAGCAGGCAGAACACGAAGAAGCCGCCCAGGACCTTCTTCCAGGTGAAGAAGCGGCGTATCCCGCTCTTCGTGGATTTGGCCCGGCGCGCCCCGCGCTGCCGGGCTCGTCGATCGTCCGCACGGCCCATCGCTCTGTGACTCCGCCTTCTCTCACCCAGACCAGCTGTCGAAAGCTAACACCGCTTCCTGAGCACCTTTGGACAGGGAGTGCCCCAATGGGCCCTTTCCGCACGTGACAATCAGCACCTGTGTCATAGGGAACCGACGATCAGAAGGCCCGCAAGGTTGCCACATCGGGCCGATCTCCCTTGCGAGTTGACCGGATAACCCCGGATTGCCCTGATTTTTTGGCACTATGCACCCCCGGTATACACAGCAGGTATACGTAGTGCGTATAGTCCTGGCCATGCCACCCCACCCTGCGTTGCTCAGCGCAACCGATCTTCACAAGGTCTACGGATCGACTCCCGCCCTGGACGGCGCGGACTTCGCCATCGCGCCCGGCGAGATCGTCGCGGTGATGGGCCCCTCCGGGTCCGGCAAGTCGACGCTGCTGCACTGCCTGGCCGGGATAGTGAGCCCGGACTCCGGGACCGTGCGGTACGCGGACCACGACCTGACCGCGATGAACGACGTGGGCCGCAGCGCCCTGCGCCGTACGGACTTCGGTTTCGTCTTCCAGTTCGGCCAGCTCGTCCCGGAGCTGACCTGCGTCCAGAACGTCGCACTGCCGCTGCGGCTGAACGGCGTGAAGCGCAAGGACGCCGAGCTCACGGCCCGCGCGTGGATGGAGCGCCTGGAGGTCGCCGAGCTGGGGCACAAGCGCCCCGGCGAGGTCTCCGGCGGACAGGGCCAGCGCGTCGCCATCGCCCGCTCCCTGGTCACCGGCCCGCGCGTGCTCTTCGCCGACGAGCCGACCGGCGCACTCGACTCCCTCAACGGCGAGCGCGTGATGGAACTGTTCACCGAGGCGGCCCGCTCCACCGACGCCGCCGTCGTCCTCGTCACCCACGAGGCCAGGGTCGCCGCCTACTCGGACCGTGAGGTCGTCGTACGCGACGGCAAGTCCCGCGACCGCTTCGCGCAGTACACGGCATGAGCAGGACCGGCGACCTCGCCCTGGGGGTCCGGTTCGCGGTGACCGGCGGCCGGGAGACCTGGGTGCGCACCACGCTCACCGCCGTCGGGGTGGCGCTCGGGGTGGCCCTGCTCCTCGCCGCGTCCTCGCTGCCGAACGCGGTGAGCACCCAGTCGGCGCGCGAGCACGCCCGCACCCTGTCGGCACCCACGAAGCCGGTCCCGCGCGGTGACACGACACTGCTGTACGGGCACGCCGAGAGCGAGTACCACGGCGAGGCCCTGAACGGCTATCTGCTGCGCGCCGACGGCGGCCACCCGATCCTCCCGCCCGGTACCGCCGCCATCCCCGCCCCCGGCACGATGCTGGTCTCGCCCGCTCTCAAGGACCTGCTGGACTCGGGCGACGGCAAACTGCTGCGCGAGCGCCTCCCGTACCGGATCACCGGCACCATCGGCCGTTCCGGGCTGAGCGATCCGGGCGAGCTGTACTACTACGCGGGCAGCTCCACCCTCACGACGCACACCGGGGCCCACCGGATCGCGCACTTCGGCGGCGGACCGCTGAGCCCGCCGCTCTCCCCCCAGCTCGTCGTGCTCACCATCCTGGGCTGCGTCGTCCTGCTCACCCCGGTGGCCATCTTCATCGCGACGGCGGTGCGCTTCGGCGGCGACCGCCGTGACCGCAGGCTCGCCTCGCTGCGGCTGGTCGGCGCGGACGTCCGGATGACCCGGCGGATCGCGGCGGGCGAGGCGTTCACCGGGGCCGTCATCGGGGTGCTGCTCGGCTGGGTGGTCTTCCTGGCGGGCCGGCAGTTCATCGGCGGTGTCCGGCTCTGGAAGATGTCCGCCTTCCCGTCCGACCTGGCCCCGATGCCCGCGCTCGCGGCGCTGATCTCGCTCGCGGTACCGGTGTCGGCGGTCTTCGTCACGCTGCTCGCGATGCGGTCGGTGACCGTGGAGCCGCTCGGTGTCGCCCGGCAGGGCGCCACCCGGCGCCGCCGTTTCTGGTGGCGGCCGGTCATGCCGGTCCTCGGTCTCGGGGTGCTGCTGACCGCGGGCCGGATCACCGGCGCGGACGCCTCCGTCAATCCGTACCCGATCACGGTCGGCGCCCTGCTGGTGCTGGCCGGGCTGACCACGCTGCTGCCCTGGGTGGTCGAGGCGGTCGTCGCCCGGCTGCGGGGCGGCCCCGTCCCGTTCCAGCTGGCCACCCGCAGGCTCCAGTTGAGCAGCGGATCGGCGGCCCGCGCGGTCAGCGGCATCACGGTCGCCGTCGCCGGAGCGGTCGCGCTCCAGATGTACTTCGCCGGTCTGCACGACGACTTCAACAAGACCACGGACCAGGACCCGCAACGCGCCCAGATGCACATCGACGCGAGCTATCCCAGCGCCGTGCGGGCCCGGCAGATGATCCGCGCCTTCCGGGACACCCAGGGCGTCGAAGCGGTCATCGGCACCATCGAGTCCTACGCCGACAAGCCGGGCGGCGACCCCGACCCGAACGCGATGGGCCCCTGGCCCACCACCATCGTCACCGTCGGCGACTGTCCGACCCTGCGCGAGCTGGCCCGCCTGCCGTCCTGCACGGACGGCGACACCTTCGTCGCCCACGTCGAGGGGCAGCGGGAGATGAACGACTGGGTCGACAAGACCGTACGGCCGGGCGGCAAGCTCAACGTGGGCCGCGACGACAAGCCGGTCCTGTGGACGCTCCCGAAGGACTCCCCCACCGTGCTCGCACGCCCCGACCCGATGGGCGAGAAGCGCAACGGCATCCTCGTCACACCGTCCGCGATCAGCGCCGACCGGCTCCCGGAAGCCGAGACGCGCGCCCTGGTCAAGGTCGACCACTCGGTGCCGGACGCCGCGGAGTACGTACGGAACACCGCGGCCCGCATCGACCCGGTCATGCGCGTGTGGGACCTCACGGTGGTCGACCGCGACAAGAGTTACGCGAGCATCGAGAACGGGCTGCTCGCGGGCGCGGCCGCGACCATGGCCCTGATCGCCGCCTCCATGCTGGTCTCCCAGGTGGAGCAGTTGCGCGAGCGCAGGAAACTGCTGTCGGTCCTGGTGGCCTTCGGCACCCGCCGCCCCACCCTGGGCTGGTCGGTGCTCTGGCAGACCGCGATCCCGGTGGTGCTCGGCCTGGCGCTCGCCGTCGCCGGCGGTCTCGGGCTCGGCTTCGCGCTGCTGCGGCTGATCGGCAAGTCCGTGACGGACTGGTGGGGTTTCGTCCCGCTGGCCGGTGCCGGGGGCGCGCTGATCCTGCTCGTCACACTGCTGAGCCTTCCTCCGCTGTGGCGCCTGATGCGCCCCGACGGCCTCCGTACCGAATAGGACCCGCACCGACCAAGAGCCGTACCGAATAAGACCCGTACCGGATCAACCCCGTACCGGACAAGACCCGCACCGAAGCTCTGCACCCGTACCGAAGACTCCGTACCGCAGAAGAAAGGCCATCCGACATGTCCATCGGCCACACCCTGCTCGGCATCCTGGAGTCGGGGCCGCGCCACGGCTACGACCTCAAGCGCGCCTTCGACGAGAAGTTCGGCCACGACCGGCCGCTGCACTACGGGCAGGTCTACTCGACCATGTCCCGGCTCCTGAAGAACGGTCTCGTCGAGGTCGACGCCATGGAGGCCGGCGGCGGTCCCGAGCGCAAGCGGTACGCGATCACCGACGCCGGCGTCAGCGATGTCGACCAGTGGCTCGCCACACCGGAGAAGCCCGAGCCGTACCTCCAGTCGACGCTCTACACCAAGGTCGTACTGGCCCTGCTCACCGGCCGCCCGGCCGCCGATCTGCTGGACACCCAGCGCGCGGAGCATCTGCGGCTGATGCGCGTCCTCACCGACCGCAAGCGCCGCGGGGACCTCGCCGACCAGCTGATCTGCGACCACGCCCTCTTCCACCTCGAAGCCGATCTGCGCTGGCTCGAACTGACCGCGGCACGCCTCGGCCAGCTCGCCGAGGAGGTCGGCCCATGACCCCCGCCGGTTCGCTGCTGTACGCCGACGCCCTGCACAAGGCGTACGGTCCGACCGCCGCGCTCGACGGCGCCGCGTTCTCCGTCCACGCGGGCGAAGTGGTCGCGATCATGGGGCCTTCGGGCTCCGGCAAGTCGACGCTGCTGCACTGTCTCGCCGGGATCGTCCGCCCCGACTCGGGATCCGTCACGTACCAGGGCCGGGAGCTGTCCGCGATGCCGGACGCCGAGCGGAGCGCCCTGCGCCGCGGCGAGTTCGGCTTCGTCTTCCAGTTCGGCCGGCTCGTCCCCGAGCTGACCTGCACGGAGAACGTCGCGCTTCCGCTGCGGCTGAACGGCGTCAAGCGCAAGCAGGCCGAGCGCACGGCGCAGGAGTGGATGGACCGTCTGGAGGTCGCCGACATCGGGCACAAGCGCCCCGGCGAGGTCTCCGGCGGACAGGGCCAGCGGGTAGCCGTGGCACGGTCGCTGGTGACCGGGCCGCGCGTGGTCTTCGCCGACGAGCCGACCGGCGCACTCGACTCCCTCAACGGCGAGCGCGTGATGGAACTGCTGACCCAGGCGGCCCGCTCCACGAACGCGGCGGTCGTCCTCGTCACCCACGAGCCCCGCGTGGCCGCCTACTCGGACCGTGAGGTCGTCGTACGCGACGGCAGGTCCCGCGATCTGGAGCACCTCGTATGAGCTGGACGCAAGACCTCACGATGGGCATGAAGTTCGCTGTCGGCGGGGGCCGCGAGGGCTGGACCAGGACGCTGCTGACCGCGGTCGGTGTGGGCCTCGGTGTGGCGCTGCTGCTGATCACCACCTCGATACCGAGCGCACTCGCCGCCCGGGACGCGCGGGAGGACAACCGCAACGACTTCGGCGCGACCATGATCGACAAGGCGGCCGACAACACCATGCTCCTCGGCGTCTCGGACACCGAGTACAAGGGTGCCGACGTCCGCGGCAGGCTGGTGCGCGCCGAGGGCCCCGATGCGCCGCTGCCCCCGGGCACGCACACGCTGCCGGGCGACCACGAGATGCTGGCGTCGCCCGCGCTGCGCAGGCTGCTGGCGTCGGACAAGGGCGCGCTGCTGCGGGAGCGCCTCCCGTACCGGATCACCGGCACCATCGCCGACGCCGGTCTGAGCGGCCCGAACGAACTGGCCTACTACGCGGGCGACAAGCACCTCGCCCTGGACGAAGCCGGCTCGGTGCGGCGCATCACCGGCTTCGCGCATCTGCCGCCCCATGACGCCATGGACCCGGTCCTGCGGCTGCTCGTCGTGATCATCTTCGTGGTGCTGCTGATGCCGGTGGGTGTCTTCATCGCGGCGGCCGTGCGCTTCGGCAGCGACAGCAGGGACCGCAGGCTCGCCGCGCTGCGGCTGGTGGGTACGGACTCCCGGATGACCCGCCGTATCGCGGCCGGTGAGGCGCTGGCGGGCTCCCTGCTGGGGGTGCTCTTCGGCGCGGGGTTCTTCCTGACCGGCCGGGCGTTCGTCGGCGATATCGACGTGGCGGGGATCAACCTCTTCCCCGCCGACCTGGACCCGAGCGCGGCGCTGGCCGTACTGGTCGTCCTCGCGGTGCCCGCGGCGGCCGTCGCGGTCACCCTGCTCGCACTGCGCGGTGTGGTCATCGAGCCGCTGGGTGTCGTACGGACCTCGGTCCCGCGCCGCCGCCGGGTCTGGTGGCGGGTGCTCCCGCCGGTCGCCGGACTCGCCCTGCTGGTGCCGATGCTGGGCAAGGGCCGCGACTCGGGCCACTTCAACAGCACCCTGGTGATCGGTGGCAGCGTGCTGCTGCTCGTCGGTGTGACGGCGCTGCTGCCCTGGTTGATCGAGGCCGTGGTGAACCGCCTGGGTGGCGGCACCACCGCCTGGCAACTGGCCGTCCGCAGGCTGCAGATGACGAGCGGCACCGCCGCCAGGCTGGTCAACGGCATCGCCGTCGCGGTCGCCGGGGCCATCGCGCTCCAGATGCTGTTCGCGGGGATCGACGGCGACTACAGCAAGGAGACCGGGGCCGACACCTCACGCGCCCAGATGATCGTCCAGAGCGACTTCACGAAGGCCCGGACGGCCGACGCGCTGCGCTCCACGCGCGGTGTACGGGAGGTGCTCACGGTCAGCAGGGCCATCGCCGGGGGGACGAAGAACGCCGAGGAGACCAGCGATCTGTACACCGGCGACTGCGCGGCGCTCCGGGCCCTGGCCGCTCTCCCGTCCTGCGAGAACGGCGACGCGTTCATCGCCACCGGCGGCTGGGACGACAACCTCACGAAGATCGCCGAGCCCGGCAGGCGGCTGTTCGTCAACTCGCCCTTCGGTGACCGGAGCAAGCGCACCCTCACCTGGACCGTCCCGGCCAGGACCCGCACGGTGCAGGTCACGGCCGACCCGGCCGGCCAATCCGGCGCGGGCGGCATACTGCTCACGCCGGGGGCCCTCCCCGCGCTGCGGCACCTTCCCCTGGTCAACACGGACTACATCTCGCTCGACCCTTCGCAGCCGGAAGCGAGCGACCTGGTCCGCAACAGCGCGGCGAAGGTCGACCCGCTGACCTCGGTCGACGCCCTGCACGAGGTACGCGAGGACAACCGCTTCGCGAGCGTCCGCAAGGGCCTGTACATCGGCGCGGCCGCGGTGCTCCTGCTGATCGGCGCCAGCCTGCTGGTCTCGGTCCTGGAGCAGCTGCGCGACCGCAGAAAGCTGCTGGCCGCCCTGACGGCCTTCGGCACCCGCCGCTCCACGATGAGCTGGTCGGTGCTCTGGCAGACGGCGGTCCCGGTCGCGCTGGGTCTGGTGCTCGCCACGGGGGTGGGCCTGGGGCTCGGCTCGGTCCTGCTCGACATGGTGGGTCACCCGGTCACGGTCAACTGGGCCGCGGTCGCGGCGATGGCCGGGATCGGCGGTGGTGTGGTCGTGCTGGTGACGCTGCTCAGCCTGCCGCCGCTGTGGCGGCTGATGCGGCCGGAGGGACTGCGTACGGAGTAGCCGCCAGGTCCTGAGGGGCAGGGCCGCTGCACCGGTGCGGCCCCGCCCCTCAGGCCAGCCAGACCGGCAGCGGCCGCACCGCTTCCCGCAGCGCCGCGGCGAACGCGGTGAACTCCTCCTGCCGCGCCGCCCCGGCCCGCATCGCCAGCGCGATCCGCCGCATCGGCGCGGGCTCCGCGAAGTACCCGGTGGCCAGCTGCTCGTTGCGCCCGGTCTCCACCCGTACCGCCGTACGCGGCAGCAGCGTCACACCGAGCCCGCCGGCCACCAGCTGGACCAGGGTGGAGAGCCCGGCGGCGGTCGTCGTCACCGGTACGCCGTCGGCGCGGCCTGCCTCCCGGCAGATGTCCAGCGTCTGGTCCCGCAGACAGTGCCCCTCGTCGAGCAGCAGCAGATCCAGCTCGCGCAGGGCGTCCCGCGGGATGTCCGCCCGCCCGGCCAGCCAGTGTTCGCGCGGGGTGACGAGGACGAACTCCTCCTCGAACAGGGGCAGTTCCACGACCCCCGGCATCCCCAGCGGCACCGCGAGCAGCAGCAGGTCGAGCCGCCCGGCGGTCAGCCCGTCGAGCAGCGAGGAGGTCTGCTCCTCATGCACCTGGAGGTCGAGGTCCGGATACTCGCGGTGGACGAGCCGCAGCACGGTCGGCAGCAGATACGGGGCGACCGTGGGGATCACGCCGAGCCTGAGCACCCCGGTGAAGGGCGCCCGTACCGCGTCGGCCTCGTCCATCAGCTCGCCGACGGCGTCGAGCACCGCCCCGGCCCGCACCGCGAGCCGCTCCCCCGCGGGCGAGAGCAGCACCTTGCGGGTGGTCCGCTCAAGCAGCTGTACGCCGAGCGCCTCCTCCAGCGCCGAGACGGCACCCGACAGGGCGGGCTGGCTCATGCCGATCGCGGCGGCCGCGTCCCGGAAGTGCAGATGCTCCGCGACGGCCGCGAAGGCACGCAGCTGCGCCACGGTGGGCTGCTTCCCCTTGGGGGCGGTTCCGCCCGTATATATGTGGGTCACTGATAGGTACCTCCGATCACGGGAACCAAGTCTAGCTATTTCTGTGATCAATGGATCCTGTGTCACTCTGTAACCCGTCCAACCCCGCAGGAACGCCCCAAAAGGGAATTCCGCAGCTGCAAGGAGAGTACGTGCTCACTGTCGGTGACCAGTTCCCCCAGTTCGACCTGACCGCCTGTGTGTCGCTGGAGAGCGGCAAGGAGTTCGCGCAGATCGACCACAAGACCTACGAAGGCAAGTGGAAGATCGTCTTCGCGTGGCCCAAGGACTTCACCTTCGTGTGCCCGACCGAGATCGCCGCCTTCGGCAAGCTGAACGAGGAGTTCGCCGACCGCGACGCCCAGGTCCTCGGCTTCTCCGGTGACTCCGAGTTCGTGCACCACGCCTGGCGCAAGGACCACCCGGACCTGACCGACCTGCCCTTCCCGATGATGGCCGACTCGAAGCACGAGCTCATGCGTGACCTCGGCATCGAGGGCGAGGACGGCTTCGCGCAGCGCGCCGTCTTCATCGTCGACCAGAACAACGAGATCCAGTTCACGATGGTGACCGCCGGATCCGTGGGCCGTAACCCCAAGGAGGTCCTGCGGGTCCTCGACGCCCTGCAGACCGACGAGCTGTGCCCCTGCAACTGGACCAAGGGCGAGAACACCCTGGACCCGGTCGCGCTCCTCTCGGGCGAGTGAGCTGATTCCACGATGTCACTCGACGAACTGAAGTCCGCCGTACCGGACTACGCCAAGGACCTGAAGCTGAACCTCGGTTCGGTGATCGGCAACAGCGACCTGCCGAAGCAGCAGCTGTGGGGCACCGTCCTCGCCTGCGCCATCGCCTCGCGCTCGCCGCTGGTGCTGCGCGAGCTGGAGCCCGAGGCCAAGGCGAACCTCTCCCCCGAGGCGTACACCGCGGCCCGGTCCGCGGCGGCCGTCATGGCGATGAACAACGTCTTCTACCGGACCCGGCACCTGCTGTCGGACCCGGAGTACGGGACGCTCCGCGCGGGTCTGCGGATGAACGTCATCGGCAACCCCGGTGTGGAGAAGGCCGACTTCGAGCTGTGGTCGCTCGCCGTCTCCGCGATCAACGGCTGCGGCCAGTGCCTCGACTCGCACGAGCAGGTGCTCCGCAAGGCGGGCGTGGACCGCGAGACCATCCAGGAGGCGTTCAAGATCGCCGCCGTCCTGCAGGCGGTCGGCGTGACACTCGACGCCGAGGCCGTACTGGCCCAGCAGTAACGGAGTCCGCGAAAGCCCCGGTGATGTGCGGAAACGCACCACCGGGGCTTTTTCGCGCCTGCTGCCGCCACCCCTGCCTCACTCGGGGATCTCGGTCCCGAGCACCGGCGCCGTGACATCCGCCGCGGGCTCCGGGGCCGGCGCCGGCTCCGCGGCGGGATCGGACTCCCGCGGTGCGGAAGACGGCGCCGGCGGGGTGTCGTCCGGGCGGCGGGGCGCCGCCCTCATGGCGGTCTCCGTGCTGTACGCCCGGAGGTAGCCGACCACCGTATTGGTCACCGCCACCAGCGGGACCGCCACCACCGCTCCGCCGATTCCGGCGATCATGCCGCCCGCCGCCACCGAGAGGACCACCGCCAGCGGATGGACCCGCACCGCCCGGCCGAGGATGAACGGCTGGAGCACATGGCCCTCGATCTGCTGCACGGCGAGCACCACGATCAGCACCATCAGCGCCGTGAACGGGCCCTGGGTGACCAGCGCGACGACCACCGCGAGCGCGCCGGACATCACGGCGCCCACCAGCGGGATGAACGCGAACAGGAAGATGAAGACGGCCAGCGGCACGGCCAGCGGCACATCGAGGAAGAACAGCCCCAGCCCGATGAAGATGGCGTCGATCAGCGCCACTATCACCGTGCCGCGCACATAGGCGGTCAGCGTCCGCCAGGCGCGCGGCCCGGCGCCCGCGACCCCCGGACGCGCCTGCGCCGGGACGAGCTTGAGCATCCACTGCCAGATGCGCGCCCCGTCGTACAGCAGGAAGAGCGTCGAGAACATCGCCAGCAGCGATCCGGTGAGGAACTCCACCATCACCGTGACGCCCTGCAGACCGGCCGACGTGATCTCGTTCGTGTTGGTGCCGACGGTGTCGCTCAGGTTCTTGGCGATCTCATTGATCTGCTTGTCCGTCACATGGAAGGGGCTGTGCAGCAGCCAGCGCCGCAGCTCCTGGATGCCCTCCTGGACCCGGCTGGAGACGGTGTCCAGATTCTCCATCACCTGCCAGACCACGAACCAGCCGACCAGGCCCATGATGACGAAGCCGAGGATCGCGGTCAGCGCGGTGGCGAGGCCGCGCGGCAGGCCGTGCCGCCGCAGCCTGGCGACCGTCGGCTGGAGCAGCGCGGTGACGAGCAGCGCGGCGACGAACGCGAGGACGACCAGCTGGATGGCGCTGATGACCCGCATCAGCACCCAGAGGGTGCCCGCGAGGACGAGGAGCCGCCAGCCGGCCTCGGCCGCCACCCGCATGCCCCACGGCACGGCGGCCACCGGATCGGGGCGGGCGGCGACGGCGGGCGCGTAGTCCGGGGGCGGCGGCACCTGGCCGGGCGCCGGATGGCTGTCGGCCCCGCCTGCGGTGTGCGGGCCCGGCGCTCCGGCGGCGACGCCGTCCGCTTCGTCCACAGAGCGGCGTTCCTCCAACTTTTCACCCAGGTGGGTGAGTTCAGAGCCCACACGTTCCAGCCAGTCAGGCAGTTTCGACATGCTGTTCCTCTTCCCCCGACCGCGCGCCTCATCCGGAGCCGACCGTACATGCATGGAGCCCCCCACCGAAGGACGGCGGGGGGCTCCATGGAGTTGAGCGGACGAGCCGCTCTAATACCAGCTGTTGGCCTGCCAGAACGACCACGCACCACAGGGGCTCTGGTAGCGGCTGTTCATGTAGTTCAGGCCCCACTTTATCTGCGTGGCCGGGTTGGTCTGCCAGTCGGCGCCCGCGGACGCCATCTTCGAACCGGGCAGAGCCTGGACGAGACCGTAGGCACCGGAACCGGCGTTGACCGCCTTGTAGTTCCAGCCGGACTCATGGCTCACGATGTTGCTGAAGCACTGGAACTGGTCGGACGGCATCATCTGCCGTGCCATGGCCTGGACCTGTGCGGCCGTGTACGACCCCTGGGACGAGAAGCTGCTGGCGTCACGGACCGAGGAGCGGCTGGATTCCAGCTTCTTCTCCTCGGCACGCTTCTTCGCGGCTTCCTTGGCCTTGGCAACCGCCTCGTCGGCGGCTTCCTTCTTGGTCTTGGCGTCCTTGGCGGCCTGGATACGGGCCGACTCCTCCGCGGACTTCTTCGCTGCCGCGTCGGCCTGCACCGCCTGGGTGTCTGCCTGCTCGGTCAGCGACGCAACCTGGGCCTGCTGGCCGTCAGGAATGTCTGCGAGAGTCGTCGTGTCCGCGGCGGAGGCTGCATCGATGTTGTCGCCTGCGGGCATCGTGCTGCCCGATGCGACGCCGACAACTGCTCCTACGGTGGTGACCGCAGTGGCTGACGCCACCGCGAATCCCCGGACCGAAATCCGGCTCACACGGTTTCCTTCCAGCAGCGACCGCTCGTGACCTCGCGGACGCAATCGTGCCCCTGGCGCGGTCCTCCCTGGCGTACAGGTCACGGGAGGCACTGACCCGGTGAGCAACTCCCTTACGGAAGTGGCGCGTGGTACTCGGGCGGCATACGGCGGCAAGTGTTGAGTTGTGTGGTGCTGCACCCCTGAGGGTGTACGTGTGCCGTATGCGGGGCCTGACGGAAGCAAGACTCTGCCCGAACCCCACGCTTCAAGGCAAACGTCGGCCGAGTGTTAAAGCTCACACCCCGTTTGGCGCACGAGTTTTCTGGAGATTGCTGCGCAACAGAGAGCCGCCCGGCTAGGCTCCTGCGCCTTGCCGGGCGGCTTCAACGGCCCCTACCGTAACGGCGGGTGTCTGGCAATACTCCGGACGAAGTCTGTCCGCCGGACACCCCGTCGGGCACCCCGTCGGGCACCCCGTCGGACAGCCCGTCGGACAGCCCGTCGGACAGCCCCTAGAGCTGTCCGTCCTCCAGCATTTCGGTCACCAGTGCGGCGATCTGTGAACGCTCGGAGCGCGTGAGCGTGACGTGGGCGAAGAGCGGATGCCCCTTCAGTTTCTCCACGACGGCGACCACTCCGTCGTACCGGCCCACCCGCAGGTTGTCCCGCTGGGCGACGTCGTGGGTCAGCACGACCCGCGAGTTCGAGCCAATCCTGGAGAGCACCGTCAGCAGGACGTTCCGCTCCAGTGACTGGGCCTCGTCCACGATGACGAACGCGTCATGGAGTGAGCGGCCCCTGATGTGCGTGAGCGGCAGGACTTCGAGCATGCCCCGGCCGACCACTTCCTCGATCACGTCCCGGCTCGTCACCGAGGAGAGGGTGTCGAAGACCGCCTGCGCCCAGGGCCCCATCTTCTCGGACTCGGAGCCGGGCAGATAGCCCAGTTCCTGCCCGCCGACCGCGTACAGCGGACGGAAGACCATCACCTTCTGGTGCTGCCTGCGTTCGAGGACGGCTTCGAGCCCCGCGCAGAGCGCGAGTGCCGACTTGCCGGTGCCGGCCCGGCCGCCCATCGAGATGATGCCGATGTCCGGATCGAGGAGCAGATCGAGCGCGATGCGCTGCTCGGCGCTGCGGCCGTGCAGCCCGAAGGCTTCGCGGTCGCCCCGTACGAGCTTCACATTGCCCTCGGCCGTGATCCGGCCCAGCGCCTTGCCGCGCTCGGACTGGAGCACCAGACCGGTGTGCACGGGCAGCTCGGCGGCCTCCGGTACGTACAGGGTGTCCTCGGAGAACAGGAGGTCCACCTGGTCGGGCGAGAGGGTCAGTTCGCTCATCCCCGTGTGGCCGGAGTCCGTGATCGCCAGTTCGGCGCGGTACTCCTCGGCGAGGAGCCCCACGGACGACGCCTTGATACGCAGCGGCAGGTCCTTGGAGACGACGGTGACGTCGAACCCTTCGGCCTGGAGGTTTCGGGCGACGGCGAGGATGCGTGAGTCGTTGTCCCCGAGCCGGTAGCCGGCCGGGAGCACGCTGGGATCCGAGTGGTTGAGTTCGACACGGAGGGTCCCGCCGAGCTCGCCCATGGGAAGAGGGGCGTCGAGACGTCCGTACCTCACCCGGAGGTCGTCCAGCAGGCGCAGGGCCTGCCGGGCGAAGTAGCCGAGCTCCGGATGGTGCCTCTTGGCCTCCAGTTCCGTGACCACGACGATCGGGAGCACGACCTCGTGCTCGTCGAACCGGGTCATGGCGTTGGGATCGGCCAGCAGGACGCTGGTGTCAAGAACGTAAGTGCGCCTGTCGGGCATGCGGCGCTTAGTACTGGTCACCACGGAAGGACGTACCCCCTTTGGACACAAGCCTGAGGTCGGGGAGCGAAGGCGTCGCGGGCTGCTGGGACCGGGGCGGGCCTCCACCAGCGCGGAAGCCGGACCCGGCCCTCCACGTCGCCCGCACTCACCGCGCGGTCTTCCTGGTGCAAAGGGCCTCCCGGGCGAGCGGACCGGGCCGCTCACTGAGATACGACATCCGTGGACCGGACGTCGACCTGGAAGGGGTATTCCCGCGAACGCCCGCCGCCATGCCATGGCGTACGACCGGTTCCTGCCAGTGGCCGTCCGTACGGGGAGGTTTTCACCCGTGCTTCACCCGTGGCTGACCGGCACGACGTCCGGACGCCACCGGGCATCCACTACAGGAAAGCGAAGGGTTCAGGCCATCACCCGAAAGGGTGCACCGCGTACGTACGAGGGGGCGCGACGGGCCCGGAAGGCGCGGGCGCCGGGGCCTCAGGCGCCGTAGCGCCGGTGGCGGGCCGCGTAGTCGCGCAGCGCCCGCAGGAAATCGACCTTGCGGAAGGCGGGCCAGAAGACTTCGCAGAAGTAATACTCGGAGTGTGCGCTCTGCCAGAGCATGAACCCGGAGAGCCGCTGCTCCCCGCTGGTGCGGATCACCAGATCCGGGTCGGGCTGGCCGCGTGTGTAGAGGTGCTCGGAGATGCGCTCGACGTCGACGGTCTCGGCCAGCTCCTCGAAGGACGTGCCCTTCTCGGCGTGCTCGAGGAGGAGCGAGCGGACCGCGTCGGCGATCTCCTGGCGGCCGCCGTAGCCCACCGCGACATTGACGAGTATCCCGGTGTTGCCCGTGGTCGCCTCTTCGGCTTCCTTGAGGACGGCCTGGGTGTGGGCCGGGAGCAGATCCAGCGCGCCGACGTGATGGACCCGCCAGCGGCCGTCCGCCGCGAGACCCCTGACCGTGTCCTCGATGATGCCGAAGAGCGCGGTGAGCTCCTCCTGGGGGCGGTCGAAGTTGTCCGTGGACAGCAGCCAGAGCGTGGCGACCTCGACCTCGGTCTCCGCGCACCAGCCGAGGAATTCGGTGATCTTGTCGGCCCCGGCCTTGTGGCCCTGTGCGGCGGTGCCTCCGGATGCCTTGGCCCAGCGCCGGTTGCCGTCCAGGATGAGTCCGATGTGCTTGGGCACCTGGTCGTGGTCGAGGCGGCCTTCCACCCGACGTGCGTAGAGCCCGTACACCAGGTCGCGCAAGTTCACTGCGATTCACCTCGCGATGTCGTGCCGGACGCCCTGCCCGACGTGCTTTTCCGGCTGTGCTGCACCGGCTGGGGGTCCCGGGAGGCGCCCCCCGGGAAGGCACAGCACCGAGTCCAGAGCTCCGTGCGGTGGCAATCGCCCGAGCCGCCACAGTACTGCGCAGGGGTCATGACAGCCCAACCCGGTCTGTCACAAGTCCGTGATAGGGAGGGCCCTGTGACTGATTCCCTTCGTTATTCCGCCGCTGATGACCGATACGACTCCATGGAGTACCGGCGCAGCGGCCGCAGCGGGCTGAAACTCCCCGCTGTCTCGCTCGGCCTGTGGCACAACTTCGGCGACGACCGCACGCTCGACTCGCAGCGCGCGATCCTCCGCCGTGCCTTCGACACCGGCGTCACCCACTTCGACCTGGCGAACAACTACGGTCCGCCGGCTGGTTCCGCCGAGCTCAACTTCGGCAAGCTCTTCGCGCAGGATTTCGCACCGTACCGGGATGAACTGGTCATTTCGACCAAGGCCGGTTATCTGATGCACCCCGGCCCGTACGGCGAGTGGGGCTCCCGCAAGTACCTGCTGTCCTCGCTGGACGCCTCGCTCTCGCGGATGGGTCTGGACTACGTCGACATCTTCTACTCGCACCGCTTCGACCCGGACACTCCCCTGGAGGAGACGATGGGCGCGCTGGCGTCCGCCGTGCAGCAGGGCAAGGCCCTGTACGTCGGGGTCTCCTCGTACAACAGTGAGCAGACCGCGGAGGCGGCCCGCATCCTCAAGGAGATGGGTGTCCCCGCGCTCATCCACCAGCCCTCGTACTCCATGATCAACCGCTGGACCGAGGACGACGGGCTGCTCGACACCCTGGAGACGGCCGGTATGGGCTGCATCTCCTTCGTCCCGCTCGCGCAGGGCCTGCTCACCGGCAAGTATCTGCAGGGCATCCCGGAGGGCTCGCGCGCCACCCAGGGCAAGTCCCTCGACCCGCAGCTGCTCTCGGACGAGGTCGTGCGCCGGCTCAACGGGCTCAACGAGATCGCGAAGCGGCGCGGGCAGTCCCTGGCGCAGCTGGCGCTCAACTGGGTGCTGCGCGATCCGCGGATGACCTCGGCGCTCATCGGCGCGTCCAGCGTGAAGCAGCTGGACGAGAACGTGGCGGCCCTCGCCGCGGCCCCGCTCACCGCCGACGAGCTGACGGAGATCGACTCGTTCGCCGTGGACACCGCGGGCACCAACATCTGGGCCGGCCGGAGCTGACAGCTCCTGGGGCACGGGGGGCCACGGGGCCCGGCCGGCCCGGTGGGCACGGGGGCAGAAAAAAACGGGCCGGTCCGTGGGGGGGGATACGGACCGGCCCGAGGGGGGGTTTCCACCATAACCCTTCGTAAGTCGTGTTGGGGCCACGCCGTGCCCCGGGTGTTCCGGGATTACGCTCCGAAACCGCCGAGCAGCAGACCGGTGAGGGCGCCCGCCACCATGAAGGGGCCGAACGGCATCGCGCTCTTGCGGCCCGCGCGCCCCCGCAGGATCAGCCCCACCCCGTACAGCGCGCCGTAGACGAACCCCGCGAAGGCGCCGAGCAGCAGGACCCCCCAGCCGTACCAGCCGAGGGCAAGCCCGAGACCGGCCGCCAGCTTGACGTCGCCGAAGCCCATGCCGTTCGGGTTGATGAGGAAGAGCACGAAGTAGCCGCCGCCCAGCGCGAGTCCGCCGAGCAGTGCGCCCGTCCAGGAGCCCCGCGCGCCGGGCAGCAGCGCCGCGGCACCCAGCAGGGCCGCGGTCACCGCGGCGATGGGCAGGGTGAGGACGTCGGGCAGCCGCTGCACCGCACGGTCCACGAGGGCCAGCAGGACGAGGGCGGGCGCCAGCAGCACCCAGACGGCCGCTTCGGGTACGGGTCCGGCCGCGCCGGCGAGCGCGGCGCAGCACAGGGCGGTGACCGTGGCGGTGACGGGTGTACTGGGCCCGTACCACCCTTCGGTTCCGCGCGCCGGGCCGAACCAGCCCGCGATGGGCCGCCCGGACGGCGTGCTGTCGTGCCACGGGGTCCCGGCGGCCACCGCGAGCCGGTAGGCGGGGCGCGGCAGCAGAGTCCCCACGGCGGCGCCGAAGCAGGCGGCGAGTACGACGATCAGCGCGGCAGACACCCGGCGAGTTTAGACCGCACGGGTCAAGGGGGGTGGGCGTCGGCCTGCTCGGGGCGGGCAGCCGCAGGGGCTTGGGGCCCAGGGCGTCACCGCGGCTTGCGGGCCTCGATCAGGAAGCGCGTCGTGTGCGCGAGGAACGGCCCCTCGGCCTCGATCTGCTCGTGCAGGGCCCGCAGCTGCGGCAGATACGCCTCGGTGGTGAAGCCGGGCACCATCCAGACCACCTTGCGCAGGAAGTAGATGACAGCGCCGATGTCGAAGAACTCGGTGCGCAGGCTCTCCAGCCGCAGATCGACCACGTCGAGGCCCGCCGCCACCGCCGCCGCACGCGCGGCCTCCGGGTCGCGGCCCTTGCGCGCTTCGGGCTGCGGGCCGAGGAAGTACTCGACGAGTTCGAAGACGCTGGCCGGGCCGACCTCCTGGGAGAAGTAGGTGCCGCCGGGCGCCAGCACCCGGGCGATCTCCTCCCAGTGGGCCTTCACCGGGTGCCGGCTGACGACCAGGTCGAAGGCCGCGTCGGCGAAGGGCAGCGGCGGCTCGTCCGGGTCGGCCACCACGGCGGCCCCCAGCGGATGCAGCAGGGCGGTGGCCCTGGCCACGTTCGGCGGCCATGCCTCGGTGGCCACGGTCAGCCGCGGCAGCTCCGGCACCCCGGCCAGCACCTCACCGCCGCCGGTCTGGATGTCGAGGGCGGCCGAGGCCCGGCCCATCCGCTCCCCCATCGCACGGGCGTAGCCCCACGACGGGCGCTCCTCGGTGGCGCGCCCGTCCAGCCAGGAGAAGTCCCAGCCGTCGACGGATACGGAGTCGGCCTCGGCCACCAGCTCTTCAAAGGTCCTGGACATGGACACCGAGTCTGGCAGGCCGGACAGCGGCCCCGCCAGCGCGTTTACCGGCCGCGGGCGCGGGCGCCGCTTCCGTGCGCCGCTTCCGGCCGGTGCGTCCGGCATCCGGCATCCGGAGCCCCCCGGCACCCGGAGCCCAGAGCCCGGAGCCCTCACGCAGAGATCTCGGCCACGGTGGGGCTGCTCGGGAAGTAGCCCGCGAGACCGGTGACCCGCAGCATCCGCAGATGCAGGGCGCGGGTGCAGACCAGGTCGATCGAACCGCCCCGGTCGAGCACCCGCCGTCTGGCGCGGCAGAGCAGCCCCAGTGCGGCGCAGTCGATGAAGGTCGCGGGGCGGAGGTCGACGATCACGCGGGCGCCATCGGGTGCGGTGGCGGCGTCGGTGCACTCGCGGATGCGGCCGGCGGCGAGGAGGTCGATCTCGCCGCGCAGTTCGACCACGGTGAAGCGCCCCGCGGTGTAACTGCGCACGGCGGGGCCGTTCTCGGTGTTCTCGGTCTGCTCCGTGTGCTTGTCCTTCGCATCCATGACGGACCCCCGGTCAGTCGGTCGGTCGGTCGCTCGATATCGGTACGGCCGGCGGCAACGGCCGGTCGGCGGGGGCCGGGGCGACGTGACACACCATAGGAAGCGCCGCGGTGCAGAAACGTGCATGCTTGCCGTGATTCACCTGGCCGGGTGAAGCAGCCGTGAACGGCCGCCTGCCGGAGACGAGTTGCTCGCGCGGCCGGCCGGCACGGTTCGGCGCGTGAGTGTGGCGGACGGGCGTGGCGGTGGGCGCAGCGCGTGAGTGTGGCGGGCGGGCGTGAGCCGGTGGGTGTGGCAGGTGGGCGCAGCAGGTGGGTGTGGACCGGCGCACGGCCCGGACCTTAGGCTGGTCCGTACGGCATCGCGCGTCGGTCACCGGCCGGGTGAGACGTGGAGGTAGCCCGTGAGATGCCCGTTGGAGGCATTCCACAGTGTCGGAATCAGAAGCAGTAGCAGCAACAGAGACAGCAGCAGCGGAAGAAGCGGCAACAACAGGGACAGCGGTACCGGAACCAGCATCACAGGCCGGGGCCGATCCGGCATCCCGGCCCTTCCCCGTCGAGCTGAACCACACCATCGTTCCCGCCCGGGACAACCGGGAGTCCGCCGAGTTCCTGGCCACCGTGCTGGGTCTGCGGGCCGGGGCCGAATGGGGCCCCTTCGTCCCGGTGGAGCTGAGCAACGGCGTCACGCTGGACTTCGCGACCGTACCGCCGGGGGCGCCGCTCCCCCTCCAGCACTACGCCTTCCTCGTCCCCGAGGAAGCCTTCGACGGGATCTTCGCCAGGATGCGGGCCACCGGTACGGACTTCTACGCCGACCCGCACAAGAAGCAGCCGGGCGAGATCAACCACCTCTTCGGCGGCCGGGGCGTCTACTTCGTGGATCCCTCGGGGCACGCCATGGAAGTGATCACGCAGCCGTACGGCAACACGCCCTGATCCGGGGCCCCGCGTCCGGCCGACAGCCACGGTCCGCCGGACGCGGGGCGCAGCTCACGCCGTTCGCTCCCTTGGCATGATGGTTCCGGTCGGGCGGCCGTCGGCCGACCGGAGTACCGAGTACGAGGGAGCCCCTGTGGCGCGCCATCTGATCGTCGTTGACCCGGCAGGCGCGGGCGACCACCGCACCATCGGCGAGGCGCTGAACGCGGCGCGCGGCGGCTCGGTGATCAGCGTCAGGGCCGGGCGGTACGACGAGAACCTGGTCGTCACGAAGCTGGTCACCGTCGTGGCCCACGAGCCGGGCGGCGCCGTCGAGATCGCACCGCGCAGCGGCAGCGCCGTACAGGTGCTCGCCGAGGCCGTGAAGCTCTCCGGGCTGCGGCTGGTGGCGGGCGGGGGCGGCGACGAGGACGAGCCGGTGGTCGATGTACCGCGCGGTCAGGCGGCCCTTGAGGGGTGCGAGGTGTTCGGCAACTCCTGGGCCGCCCTGCTCTCCAGGGACGAGGGGTCGCTCGCGATCCGTGACACCACCGTGTGCAATCCGGCGGGCGCCGGGATCGTCGACCTGTCGTCGCGCACCAGCGTCGTCGAGCACTGTGTGCTGGAGCGGCTGGGGAGTTCGGGGATCGTGCTGGGCGAGGACGCGGCCACCGAGGTGCGCGGCTGTACGGTCCGGGACGCCGGGGGCAACGGCGTACTGGCCAACGGCCGGGCGCGTGGCACGTTCACGGATGTCACCGTGGAGCGGACCGTGAAGCCCGGTGTCGCCGTGGAGGAGAACGCGACGACGCGGTTCACCCGGGTGCGGGCCGTCGACTGCGTGACCGGCTTTCACATATCGACGGCCGCGCAGACCGTCCTGACCGACTGCGCGGCCACCGGCGCCACCACCCACGGCGTCACCCTGTCGGGCGGCACGGACCCGGAGCTGACCGGGCTGCGTGTCGACCGGCCCGGCGGGCACGGCATCGCGGTCACCGGACGCTCGCGCGGCACGTTCACCGACGCCCGGGTGTCCGGGGCCCGTTCGGCCGGCGTCCTCGTTCAGGACGGCTCGTCCACCGTACTGATCCGTACCGAGGTGGCCGGGGGCGCGGCCGACGGCATCCTGCTCACCGGCGCCTGCACCGCCCGGCTCGACCGGGTCACCGTGACGGGCGCCGACGGGCACGGGATCGTCGTCGCGGGCGGTGCGGACCCGGTGCTGCGCCGGGTCGCGGTGGCGGACACCGGCGGGCACGGCATCGACGTACGGGACGGGGCCCGCGGGAAGGCCGAGGCGTGCACGGTGACGTCGGCGGGCGGCTGCGGCATCCGCGCCGCGGATTCCGGCCCGGCTTTCCAGGGCACGGCCGTACGGTCCGCGGCGCGGGCCGGGGTCTCGGTCCTGGCGGGCGGCTCGGTCAGGCTGGTCGACTGCGAGGTCGAGACCTCCGGTACGGACGGTCTCGAAGTGGACGGCAGCGGAGCCGAGTTGACGGCGGTCCGGGTGCGAGTACGCGGTTCCGGACGGCACGGGGTGAGCATCGGGGCGGACGCGAGCGCCGAGCTGACCGAGTGCGCGTGCACGGCGGGCGGCGGGGACGGGCTGCGGACGGTGAGCGGACTGCGGGTGCGCGCAGCCGGGTGCACGGTCACCGGGAACAAGGGCGCGGGCGTCCGCCGCGTGTCCACCGCGGGTGAGCTGGTGCTCGACCGGCTGACCAGCGAGGAGAACGGCGAGGCGGACATCACCGGCGAGGGCGGCGGGCCGGGCGGCGCCACCGCCGACCCGCGCGGCCCGCTGGCCCGGCTGGACGAACTGGTCGGGCTGCGCGCCGTGAAGGAGCAGGTCGCCACCCTGGTCAACCTCAACCGGCTGGCCGAGCGGCGCCGCGAGGCGGGGCTCCCCGTCCCGGCCACCGCCCGCCATCTGGTGTTCGCGGGCCCGCCGGGGACCGGCAAGACCAGTGTGGCGCGACTGTACGGGAGCATCCTCGCGGCACTGGGGGTCCTGCGGTCCGGCCATCTGGTCGAGGTGGCCCGCGCCGACCTGGTGGCGAAGGTCGTCGGCGGCACCGCCATCAAGACCACCGAGGTCTTCGAAGAGGCCCTGGGCGGTGTGCTGTTCATCGACGAGGCGTACACGCTGACCCAGGGCGGCTCATCGGGCGGGGGTGCGGACTTCGGGCGTGAGGCGGTCGACACCCTGGTGAAGCTGATGGAGGACCACCGGGACGACGTGGTGGTCATCGCGGCCGGCTACTCGTCCGAGATGCACACCTTCCTGGCCTCCAACCCGGGTCTGGCGTCCCGCTTCAACCGTACGGTCGAGTTCGAGAACTACACGGTCCCCGAGCTGATCACCATCGTCCGGATGCTGTGCGAGCAGAACCGCTACACGCTGGGCGACGAGACCGAGCGGGCGCTGGCCGTGCACTTCGAGCGGATGCACAAGGACGCCTCGTTCGGCAACGCGCGCGCCGCCCGCAAGGTCTTCGAGGAGCTGATCGACCGGCAGGCGCTGCGGCTCGCGGCGATGCCGGAGGTCTCCGACGACGACCTGACGACGCTGCTCCCGTCGGACGTGGGCGAACAGGCGGCGGCGGCGATCGGCGCGGGCGAGAGCGGTCCCGCCGATACCGCCAGGATCGACGCGGTCATGGCGGAACTGGCGTCGCTGGTGGGCCTCGACGACGCCAAGTCGCAGGTGCAGGACCTGGTCAATCTGCTGGCGACGGCCCGCAGGCGGCAGGCGGCCGGGCTGCCCGCTCCTTCGGTCGGCCACCATCTGGTCTTCACCGGCCCGCCCGGCACCGGGAAGACGTCGGTGGCCCGGCTGTACGGGGAACTCCTCGGCGCCCTGGGGGTGCTGCCGCGCGGCCAGCTGATCGAGGTGGCGCGGGCGGACCTGGTGGGCCGCTATGTGGGGCACACCGCGCAGCTCACCCAGGAGGTCTTCGCGCGGGCGCGCGGCGGTGTGCTCTTCGTGGACGAGGCGTACGCGCTGACCCCGGCGGGCGGCTCGGGCTCGGACTTCGGGCAGGAGGCGGTCGACACCCTGGTGAAGCTGATGGAGGACCACAGGGACGACACCGCCGTGGTGGTCGCGGGCTACGAGCGCGAGATGGACCGCTTCCTCGGCTCCAACCCCGGTCTCGGCTCCCGCTTCTCGCGCCGGGTGACGTTCGGCGCGTACTCGGCGGAACATCTGGTGGAGATCGTGCGGCGCCAGTGCGAACGCGACGGGTACGACTGCGCGCCGGAGACGGTGGCGCGGCTCAGGCGGCACTTCGACGAGGTGGAGCGCGACGAGAACTTCGGCAACGCGAGGTTCGCGCGGAAGGTGCTGGAGTCGATGATGACGCGACAGGCGGGCCGTCTGAGCCGGGAACCGGACGCGGGCGCGGCGGCACTGCGGATGCTGCTGCCGGAGGACTTGGTGGTGTGAGGCGGGGGTTGTCTGCGGGGGGCTCGTCTCCGGGGGGCGGCTGCCGGACCGGCCGATCCGGAGCTGACTGGACCGGAGGTGACCCGCTGACCCGACCGGACATGACCTGGCCCGACATGGCCCGACCGGACCGGAGCTGACCCGGCCGACCGGACCGGAGGTGACTCGACCGGAGTCGACCGCGTCCGACCGATCCGGCCCGGTCGATAGGATCATGAGCATGTCGCCCCGCCCCGCACAACTCCCGGCCGCAGCCGCCCTCGTCGTGCTCATCGCGGGTGCCGCCACCACCGTGGGAGCGGCCGCTCCCGCCGTGGCCGACGGCTCCGCGACACTGCCCGCGGTCTCCTCCGCCCCACCCGCGGCCGGCGGCTGTGTCCGGCCGTCGAAGAAGCACTCCGATCTGACGCCCTGGCCGCAGCGGTACATCGCGCCCTCCAGGGCCTGGCCGTCGGCGCGCGGCGCGGGGGTGACCGTGGCCGTGGTCGACACCGGGGTCGATGCCGGCGGGGCTCCCGCGCTGGCCGGGCGGGTGACGGCCGGGCCCGATGTCGTGTCGGGCGGGGCCGCCGGGAAGGACTGCATCGGGCACGGCACGTTCGTGGCGGGGATCGTCGCGGCCGCGCAGAAGCCAGGCGTCGGCTTCGCGGGGGTGGCGCCCGCGGCGAAGATCCTGGCGGTCCGGGTGACCGGTAAGGACGGTTCCGCCAGCGCCGACCATGTGGCGGCCGGGATCCGGGCCGCGGTGGCGGGCGGGGCGCGGGTGGTGGACGTGCCGCTGGCGCTGAACCGCGGCAGCGCCTCGCTCACCTCGGCCGTACGGGATGCGGTACGGCACGACGTCCTGGTGGTGGCCCCGGCGTACGGAACGAGCACCGTGTCGGGGGACGCGGCCCCGGCCGCCTACCCGGCAGCGGTGCCCGGGGTGCTGGCCGTCGCCGGGCTCGCGCCCGGGGGCGGCTCCGACCAGAAGGCCGCGCCCGCGACGGCCCCCGCTGTCGCGGCCCCCGGCACCAGCCTCATGAGCGTCGGCCCCGGCGGCAGCGGGCACTTCAGCGGCAGCGGCGCCGACCTGGCGACCGGTTTCGTGACGGGTACGGCCGCGCTGGTGGACAGTTACCGTCCCGGTCTGACCGTCCAGCAGCTCACCGACCGGCTCACGTCGACGGCGTACCCGGGGGCGGCGGGCAGCCGGTCACTGACCGGCGCGGGAACGGTCGACCCGGCGGGCGCGGTCACAGCCGTACTGCCCACGTCCGCGCCGCGCCCCGCCCGGCCCGAACCGGCACCGCGACTCGCGGCCAGTACCGGGCACAGCGCCCACGCGGGCGCGCTCGCGGTGGCGGGCGGGGCGGCGGGGCTCGTCGCGCTGACGGCGTTCCTCGCGGTGGTGCTGCCCCGCGCACGGCGCCGGGGCTGGCGCCCGGGGGTCTGAACCGGGCGTCATGAGGCACGTCCCCGGCGTCGGCACGTGGGTGTTGGAGAACCGCGCCTTCCTGTCCCGCGTCCTTCCACGGTGAGACGGAACGGCCCCGTCCGGTCGATCCGTGTGGCACGCAGCCGAGGGAGACGAGAGTTCATGGGTCCTGAACAAGGGGCGATATCCATCATGGCGTTCGGCCTGATCTTCGGGGCCGTAGGCGGCACGATCCTGTTCAAGACGCACTGGCTCCGGCGCCACGGGGCACGGGCCTGCGGCACCGTCGTCCGGCTGGCCCGGAGTTCCGGGGAGAGCGGGACGAGCTACCACCCGGTGGTGCAGTACACGACCGGTAACGGACGGACGATGGAGGTCAGGTCCTCGCTCGGGAAGAGCAGGAGGACCAGCCTCCACCCCGGCACACCCGTCACCATCCTCTACGACCCGGCCAAGCCGCAGCGGATGGCCATCGACGGCTACTCCGGCGGCGGCAGCATGGTCGTCTTCTGTATCTTCGGAGCCGTGATCTTCGTGATGGGCCTGCGGATACTGCTGTCGACGGTGGCGTGACGGAGCGTCCGGTTCAGAGTTGTTCCTGCCCTTCCTCCGCCGCCCGCTCGTCGCGCAGCGCCGTCTGTATCTGCACCGTGCTGCGGCGCGTGATGTACAGGCCGCGGCCCGGCGGGAGCAGGCGGGGCTTTGTGCCGGTGATGATCTGGCCCTCGGTGGGCGGGCAGGACAGTTGCAGGACCGGGGTGTTGGCCTCGACGAGACGGCGCAGCAGTTGGTCCGTCATCATCGAGCGGGACGCGCCGTTGGCGCTGCGGGCCACGATGATGTGCAGCCCGACCTCCGTGCCCTGCGCGAGGTACGGAAGCAGCGGGGCGAACGCGTCGGGGCCGCCGCTGCCGATCAGCTCGTAGTCGTCGATGACGACGAACAGCCGCGGGCCCTTCCACCAGTCGCGTTTCGCCAGCCGCTCCGGTGCGATGTCGGGGCCCGGCACCCGGTCGGCCATGGCGCGCGCCGAGCCGCCGACCATCTCCTGCAGCTGGGCGGGGCCGACCGCGTATCCGAGGCGGTGCGCCTCCGGTACGGCGCCCGCGAGGCGGCGGCGGTAGTCGGTGACCATGACGCGGGCCTCGGTGGGCCCGTAGCGCCGGGTGATGGCGTCGCAGACCATCGCGAGCAGGTTGGTCTTGCCCGATTCGGCGTCCCCCACCACGACCAGGTGCGGGTGCTCGTCGAAGTCGTGCCGGAAGACGTCCAGCTGGACGTCCCGCAGGCCGATCGGGACGCGCAGGTCGCCGTCCGGTGCGGGCAGTTCCGACGCGGGCAGGGTGAGCGGCAGCATCCGTACGGGCGGGGCGGCGGGGCCGTCCCACGCGGCGGCCGTCTCGCGGACCAGGGCGTCCACCCCGTCCGAGAGGGTGTCGACCGAAGCGTCACCGTCGATCCGGGGCAGCGCGGCCAGGAAGTGCAGCCGCTCGTCGGTGAGTCCGCGGCCGGGGGTCTTCGGTACGGTCGCGGCGGCCCGCATATTGATCGCGGAGTCGACGGGGTCACCGAGCCGCAGCTCGAAGCGGGTGCCGAGCTGGTCGCGCAGGGCGCTGCCGATCTCGCCCCAGCGGGTCGCGGCGACGATGAGGTGGACACCGAAGTTGAGTCCGCGGGACGCGATGAGCGTGAAGGTCGGCACCAGGTCCATGAAGTCCTGGCGGATCGTGTTCCAGCCGTCCACGACGAGGAAGACGTCGCCGTACGCGTCGTCGGCGAACTCACCGGCCGCTCGCCTGCGCCGGAAGTCGGCCATGGAGCCCAGGCCGTGCTCGGCGAACTGCCGCTCGCGGCGGGCGATCAGCGCGGTGATCTCGGCGACGGTACGGAGCAGCCGTTCCGGGTCGAGACGGCCGGTGACACCGCCGACGTGCGGGAGGCCGGCGAGCGCGGAGAGCGCGCCGCCGCCCAGGTCCAGGCAGTAGAACTGCACCTCGCGCGGGGTGTGGGTGCGGGCGATGGCGGTGATGACCGTACGGACCAGGGTGCTCTTGCCGCTCTGCGGGCCGCCGGCGATCCCGACGTGGCCGCCCGCCCCCGACAGATCGGCGGTCAGCTCGTCGCGGCGCTGGTCGAAGGGGCGGTCCACGATGCCGACCGGCACGGTCAGCGGGCGGCGCGGGGCGGCCGAGCCGGGCGGGGGCAGCAGCAGGTCGAGCGTGGGCGGTTCGGTGAGCGGGGGCAGCCACACCTGGTGGGCGTGCGGGCCGGAGCCCTCCAGCCGTTCGACGGCGACGCTGAGCAGGCTGGCGGCAGCGGCCTCCTCGCCGGGAGAGGCCGGTGAACCGGCTTCGGGGGCGGCCGTGTCGGGCTCGGCCCGCGGCAGTTGCCGCGGCGGCACCCAGCCCGCGTGGAACGGCACGACCTGCCCGGCGACGACCGCCTGGCGGGCCGCGGGCCTGACCACCCGGTAGGGCCCGGAGACGAAGGCGGCCTTGAACCGGGTGAGGGTGCCGACGTCGTTCTTCAGCAGGCCGCTGCCCGGCTGCGGCGGCAGCTCGTACGCGTCCGGGACCCCCAGCACACCGCGGCTCTCCATCGCGGAGAACGTCCGCAGCCCCACCCGGTAGGAGAGATGGGACTCCAGCTGGTGGATACGGCCCTCGTCGAGCCGCTGCGAGGCGAGCAGCAGATGCACGCCGAGGCTCCGGCCGAGCCGTCCGATCATCACGAACAGGTCGAGGAAGTCCCGGTGCGCGGCGAGGAGTTCACTGAACTCGTCCACGACGACGAAGAGGGTGGGCAGCGGGGCGAGGGCGGTGCCGGTCTCGCGGGCCTTCTCGTACTCCAGCACCGAGGCGTAGTTGCCCGCCTTGCGCAACAGCTCCTGCCGGCGCATCAGTTCACCGTGCAGGGCGTCCCGCATGCGCTCCACGAGCGCCGTCTCGTCGGCGAGGTTGGTGATGACGGCCGAGGTGTGCGGCAGCCGGTCGAGGCCGAGGAAGGTCGCGCCGCCCTTGAAGTCGACGAGTACGAAGTTGAGCGTCTCGGACGAGTGGGTGAGCGCGAGGCCGAGCACCAGGGTGCGCAGCAGCTCGGACTTTCCGGAGCCGGTGGCGCCGATGAGCATGCCGTGCGGGCCCATGCCGCCCTGCGCCGACTCCTTGATGTCCAGGGTGACCTGGCTGCCGTCGGCGGCCAGGCCGACAGGGACGCGCAGCCGGTCGCCGGGTGCGCGCCGCTCGTGCAGCCGGGCGAGGTCGGCGGAGTGCAGATCGTGGATGCCGAGCAGCCCGGTCAGCTCCTGGTCCTCCTGGAGCGGCTGCTCGGAGCGTGCGGTGACACCCAGCCGGTAGGGGGCGACCGCGGCGGCCAGCGCACGGGCGGCGCGCGGGCCGAGGGTCTCGGGGCGGCCGATCGAGGTCTCGGTGGCCTTGCCGTCCGGGTCGGTGGTGACCATCGCGAGGTCGCCCGCGGTGATCCGGAAGCGCAGGGTGCCGCGTGCGGGGGCGGCGCCGTCCAGGGCTCCGCGCACATCGACGACCAGTGCGTTGCGGTAGCCGTGCTCGGCGATACGGGCCCCGGCGGGGACCGCGGCCGTGTCCAGCACGATCACGGTGTACGGTTCGTCGCGGCTCGGCTCGGCGCCCGGCTCGAAGGGCGGACGCCCGCCGAACTCCTCGCCCAGCAGCGGTTCCAGCTCCGATACGGCTTCCGCGACCAGCCGTGCGGTGCCCGCGCCGTCCGTGTCCGACTGGTGCTGGGCGTGCGGCAGCCACTTCACCCACTCCCAGGCGGGGAGCGCGCCGCCGTCGGCGACGACCACCACGGCGAGGTCCTCGGGCGCGTGCAGGACGGCGAGCTGGCCGACCACGGCGCGGGCCAGACCGCGCGCCGCCTCCAGATTGCGTGCGGCCGCGGTGGCTTCATCGGCGCCGGAGATGCGCGTACTGCCGGAGCCGCTCGTACCGCCGGGGCTGTTCGCACTGCTGGGGCCGTTCGCGCTGCCGGACTCGCTCGTACCGCCGGACCCGTTCACGCCGCCCGGCCCATTCGTACCGCCGGACCCGCCCACGCCGCCCGGCAGCAGGACCACCCGGGCGAAGGAGCGCAGCCGGACCGCGATCGGCTGTCCCGGCACCGTCGAGTACGCCCGGATGAACCGGCGTAGCGCGTGGGCGCAGAGCGGTTCGAGGTCCTCGACGGGCTTGGTGGAGAGCGGGTTGAGGGTCAGCGCGAGCTGACGGGTGCCGGTGGCGACCCGGACCTCGGCGAAGTCCTCATGGGTGGTGCGCCGCTCCCAGAGCCGGCCGCCACGCGCCAGGGAGACGAGCGAGCCGGGCTCGGGGTGGTGCCAGGCGTCCGCCCTGCGCTGCTCGTCGATGGCCTTGCGGATCCGGCGGCGGCTGGTCGCCAGATAGCGCAGGTAGTCGCGCCGCTCGCCGCGCAGCCGCCGTTTGCGGTCACCGGCCGCACGGATGAACTGGCTGACCAGCATGCCGACGGCGGACAGCATCATCATCCCGATGGCGACCCACATCAGTACGCCGCTGCTCTCGCCCGGCCTGATGAAGATCAGCACCATGCCGAGCGAGCTGAGGGCCATGGGCAGATACGTGACGACGCCGCCCATGGCTCCCTGGGACTCGGGCAGCGCGGGCGGTTCCTGGAGGGTCAGCTCACCCTGCGGCAGCTGCGGGCCCGGCCGGCGCGGTGGACGCCGGAACGTGACGGTGCTCAAGAGGTCTGGGCCTTCCTCGTCCAAGGAGACAGGTGGAATTACCTGTGGGTCAACGGGCGGATAAGAAACAGTTGTCCGTTGTTGCCGCAGAACAATTTCATCGGCCACCCAGCATTGCGGGCGGAATGGTTGATCCGATGATCGGTTCGAACTCACGATAGTGTTCGCCCCGTTCCCGGGTCGACCCGCACCCCCGGACGGGAGAGAATCGAAACGCCGTGAGCGACACCACCGTCGGATTGTGCCGAATAACTGTAAGAGCGCCCGAAAATTCCTATGAGTTGGGCGTCCCGGTCGACGTACCGCTCGCCGATCTCGTTCCCGTACTCGTCGAGTACGCGGGCGGAAACCTCCACGAGGAGGGCTCGGCCCAGGGCGGCTGGACCCTCCAGCGGCTGGGCGCCGCGCCCCTGGACGAGGAGGGGACTCCGCAGTCGCTGGAGCTGCGCGACGGCGAGACGCTGTATCTGCGGGCCCGTCACGAGTCGCTGCCCGAGGTGGACTTCGACGATCTGGTCGACGGCATCGGCGAGACCTTGCGGGCCCGGCCCGACACCTGGCGCCCCGCGCTGACCAGACGGCTGCTGATCGGGCTGGCCGTCGCCGGGCTGACGGCGGCCCTGTTCACCGTCGCGCTGCCGGGCCCGGTCGGCTGGCGGGCCGGCGCGGCCGCCGTACTCGCCGTGCTGCTGCTCGCCGGGGCCACGGCCGCGTCGCGGGCCGTCGGGGACGCGGGGGCGGGCGCCGCTCTCGGACTGACGGCTGTGCCCTATCTGGCCCTGGCGGGTGCGCTGTTGCCCACCGCGGCGCACGGCGAGGACGTGTTCGGGCCCCGGCTGCTGGCGGGTGGCGCGGCAGCGGCGGGCGCCGCGGTCCTCGCGCTGGCCGCGGTCGGCGCGTTCGCCCCGCTGTTCCTCGGCGCCTTCACCGTCGCCCTGTTCACCGCGGTCGGCGGCATGGTCTGCGCGGCCGGTGTTCCGCTGTCGCACACGGCCGGATATCTGGCCGTGGGCGCGATCGCCACCGGCAGTTTCGTACCGGGTCTGGCCTTCCGGCTGGCGGGGCTGCGGCTGCCGCCGCTGCCGTCCAGCGCCGACGAACTCCAGGAGGGCATCGAGCCCTTCGAGGCCGAACGGGTCCGGGTGCGCGCCCGGCTGGCCGACGCGTACGCCACCGGCTGCTCGGCGGCGCTCGGGCTGGTCCTGGCGGGCTGTGTGACGGCGCTGCTCACCGGCCCCGCGTCGGACGGCTGGCCCGCGCCGGTCCTCGGGGTGGCGCTCGGTGTGCTGCTGCTCCTGCACACCCGGACCGTCGGCGGCGCCTGGCAGCGGCTGCTCCTGGCGGTGCCGGGTGCGTACGCCCTGGCCCTCGTGGCCTGCACGGACGCGGTCGGCGCCGGGATGCCGGGCCGGCTGGAGGTCACCGGTGTCCTGACGGTCACGGCGGCGGCCGCGATGATCGCCGCCTGGACGGTGCCCGGCCGCAGGCTGGTGCCGTACTGGGGGCGCGCGGCCGACATCCTGCACAGCCTGGCCGCACTCGTGCTGCTGCCGCTCGCGCTGCTGCTGGCCGGGGTGTTCGGCACACTGCGCGGCATCTGGGGCTGACGGCCCGCCGGCGACGAGATCCGTGAAACCCGTAGGGAGCCGGGCCCCAAGTGGGCCAGGCCCGTGGTGAGTCCAGTGAGGAACGTGCATGCAGTCCAGGCGTGACCAGGTCCAGGCCCATATGTTCATCATGGGCCGGCTCTCCTCCGGTATGCAGCGCGCCGAGCCGGACGCACCGGAGACCCCGACCGCCCGTACCTGGCGCGGCATCATGTGGGGGCTGCTGGCCGCCGCTCTCGCCGCGCTGGTCACGACGTTGTACGGGCTGATCTCGCCCGGCGGCGCGACGTCCTGGCGCACCGATGGGGCGCTCGTGGTGGTGAAGGACTCGGGGGCCCGTTACGTCTACGTCGGCGGCACCCTGCATCCCGTACTGAACGAGGCGTCGGCGCGGCTGCTGGCCGGGGACAGGATGACCGTCCAGCAGGTCGCGGCGGCCTCGCTGGGGGACACCCCGCGTGGGACGCCGCTCGGCATCGTGGGCGCGCCCGACGGGCTGCCGAAGGGCGCGCTGGACCGGGGCACCTGGTCGGTGTGCGCGGGACGCAAGGACACCGGAACCGGTGCCACCGGCACCGTCACCTCCGTGGTGATCGGCGCGGAGCCGGGCGGCGAGGGACTGGGCGCGCACGACGGCGTGCTGGTGTCCTCACCCAGTGGCGGGGTCCAGATCCTCTGGCAGGGGCGGAGGTTCGCGGTCGACACGAAGCACGGCGGGGCCGCGGCCCTCGGCTGGGCGGGCACCGCCCCGTACCCGGTCGGCGACGCCTTCCTCGCCTCACTCGCCGCCGGACCCGACCTGGCGGCCCCCGAGGTGCCGGGCCGGGGCGGGGCGGGACCGCGGATCGAAGGGGCGGCGAGCCGGACCGGCCAGCTGTTCACCGCCGACGGCGGCCAGCACTATCTGCTGCGCGAGGACGGACTCGTACCGCTGACCGACACCCTGCACCGGCTGCTGCTCGGCGATCCGCGCACCCAGGCGCAGGCGTACGGCGGCGGAGCGGTACGTGAACGGCCGGTCGGACCCGCCGACCTGGCCGCCCATCAGGTCCCGGCGTCGGCCGGTGCCTCGCTCGCCGCCGACCTGCCCGCCACCGCACCGCACGTGGTGCCGGCCGCGGCAGGTCAGGACGTGTGCGCGCGGGTCGCCTCCACTGGCCCGGGGCACACCACGACGGTGGCGCTGGTCGCCGCCGCGCAGGTGCCGGGCGGGGCGCCCGACGCCGAACCCGGCGTACAGGCGGGGTGCCTGACGGCGGACCGTATCTGGGTGCGGCCTGGCGCGGGCGCCCTGGTGACGGCCCACTCGACGGCCGGGACCGGCTCCACCCGCTATCTGGTCACCGACGCGGGCGCCGCGTACCCGGTGCCGGACGACGACGCCCTCAAGCAGCTCGGCTACCCGGCGGGCGACGCGGTACGGCTGCCCGCGCCGCTGCTCGACCTGCTGCCGGCCGGGCCCGCCCTCGATCCGCAGGCGCTGGCGACGGGCGGAATCGTACGGGCCGGGCAATCCGCCGCTAAAGGCGCCGGGAGCGAAAGGGCCGCAGGTGCGGGGAAACAATCCAATGAACGATGCGTCAACAATTGAGGCCAAAGCTCAAGTGAAGATCAAATATTGTTCCGGCAGGGTCAGTTGAGCACTCTGATGAGTATCGTGGCGACACATGTCCGAATCCTGATTGAATGAGGCCGACCATGGGTGACAGCAGCACGCCTGGACTGTTCAACCGGCAGCAAGTGGACGTCGACAAGGCCCGCGCGGCTCTGGAGAACCACGTGGCCACCATGGCCCGCGCGGGCGCGACGGTGTCGGCGATCCACGACGACGTGCGCATGGCCTACGTGGCCGACTCGTCCAGCATCTTCAGCAGCAAGCTCCAGCAGTGGATGCAGGCTTACAACGACGTCAAGGGCAAGGTCGACGCGCTGCACGCCTCGCTGGTGGCGGCCGACTCCATCCACAACACCAGTGAGATGGACGCCTCCCAGTACGCGAGCGCGTGGGACGGCGGCGGCAACGGCTACTACCAGGCACTCTCCGGCTGATCTGCGGCTGATCTGCGGCTGTTCCCAGGCTGATCCCCGGCCGGATCGCGTACAGCACTGCCTCCCCTCCCTCCCCACCTCCCGAAAGGACGACCGGACATGGCGGACGTCACACTCGAAGTCCAGCGCGCCAACGCGGCCATCGACGACATGGTCAAGGCCAACACGGACATGGTGAACGCGCTCACCGAACTGCTCAGCCAGCTCGGCCCCCTCAAGGCGTCCTTCTCGGGTCAGACCGCGACGGTCTACACGGACTTCCAGAACCAGGCCAACGCCGCCATCGAGACGATGAACTCGCAGTTCGGCACGGGTGCGCAGTCCCTGAAGGAAATGGTCGACGGCCAGGTCGCGGGTGACAAGCGCGGCTCCGGGATGTTCTGACCATGGCCAAGGACGAAAGCGACGACGACGGCACCGGCACCTTCAAGGTGACCGAGGGCTGGCTCAAGGGTGAGGCCCGCACCAAGGTCCTCGGCCTCCGGGACCTGCTCCAGACGGGCCCCGACTACGCGACGCTGGGCGAATACGCGACGGAGTCCGGCGTCCACAAGGGGCTCCTCGCGGGCTCGGGCACCCTGGGCCCCGACGCGACGCTGCACAAGATGTTCACCCAGCTCTGCTCAAGCTTCAAGACACAGCTGGACACCCTGGGGAACGGTTTCAACACCCTGTCGATCGACATGGCGACCGTCGACACCATCCTCCAGGACAGCGAGGACGACGCCGCCCTGACGGCGGCGGAGATGAACATGGAGCTGGCGAGCGCGCTCAAGGCGTTCGGCGGCACGTCCACGACCGCCCCGCCAGGACCGTAACTCCCGTACGCCGCCAATGGCACCGCCCGGCGTCACGGCCGGGCGGTGCCGGCCCGCCCGGCGCCGCGCGGCCTTCCGGACTGCCCGGCCACCCAACCGCCCGGCCTCCGCACCGCTCCACCGTCCGCACCGCTCGACCGTCCGCCCGCTCGACCGTCTGCATCGCACCGTAAGGAATCCACCATGGCCGACCCGAAGCCGGAGGACTCGTTCCCGGACCGGAAGTGGGAGGAGGCACTCGCGTTCGTCGCTCCCAAGGACGGCGACCTGGCCAAGGTGACCAACCGCGCGGATGTCACCAAGGACCCGTGGTTCAAGGCCGATCACGTGGTCAATCCCCTGTCTCATCGCGATGCGGGCAACCCCGGCGGCTATGACTACGGCTGGTCGCAGGGCTGGAGCAGGACCAGCTACGTGCAGCCCACCACCACGGGGAGCGGCGGGTCGACCACCACGGACTACACGTACCAGATCGGGTTCAGCCTGACGCCCGAAGTCGGGGAGAACGGCCCGGACACCGCGCTGTCCAAGTTCATCCACGAACCCTGGGCCATCATCGGCCCGCCGTTGAACACCCTGATCGGCAACTCCTCGATCAGCGTGGGCAGTTTCGACGACGGTGCGATGATGCTGCGCAACGTCCTCAACCATATGGACTTCGTCGAGAACGACATCAAGTCCTGGGTCAAGGACATCAACGTGCCGGACTCCGAGATGCAGGGCACGGCGGCCGGGGCCTTCAGGCGGGTCCTCGTGGCCGTACAGCAGCAGGTGGCCTACCTCCATCAGGAGGTGATGAGCTACGGGGACATCCCGACTCTCATCGACAGTGCGCGGGTCAAGATCCACGAGGCGATGCTCGCGCTGGTCAACGCGGCCGACGCCTACCGCAACGCCCCGGGCGCCTGGCCCGCCACCCATGTCCACGACACCTTCTTCGGTGCGCTCGCCACCGCCAAGCTCCAGTTCGACGCGGCCGGCGATCCCTTTCTCGATGTGCCGGGTCTCGGGGATCCGACGAAGCCGGACTTCTGGTCCACGCTGGAGCAGAAGTCGAAGGACTCCTGGCTGAAGGGGGTGGCGGACTCGCTCGACACCGTCGCCAAGCCGCAGATGGGTTACGTACAGACCGCCTACCAGGCCGCGATCGACGTGATCCCGCCGACGGCCATCACCATGCCGCCGTACCGCGATCTCAACGCGCCGAAGCCACCCGGCAACGACACCGACGCCCCGCCACCGCCCGGTAACGACACGGACGTCCCGCCGCCGCCCGGCGGCAACGACACCGACGTACCCCCGCCCGGCAACGACACCGACGCGCCTCCCGGCGGCGACGACACGACGCAGGCTCCGCCGCCCCCGACCTCGAAGGTCGACGGGCCGCCGAAGACCGAATCCAACGTCCCGCCCCCGCCTCCGCAGTCGAAGACGGACGGCCCGCCGCAGACCGACGGTGACAACACCGGCGCGAACAACACGCTGCTCGACAAGAACAACCAGGCGATCAAGGACTCGAAGGGCAACGAGACCCAGATCCCGCCCGGCTCCCACATCAACAAGGACGGCACGATCACCGGGCCCGACGGCAAGCTGCTGCTGGGCGCCGACAAGAAGCCCGTCGTGGCGCCGCCGAACTCCCACATCGGCAGCAGCAGCTACACGACAGGCAACAGCGGCAGCACCAGCAAGCAGCAGCTGAAGGAACAGCAGGAACTGCAGCAACAGCAGCTGAAACAGCAGAAGTCCAACCAGCAGCAGCAGCTGAGGGAGCAGCAGGACCTGCAGGAGAAGCAGCTGAAGCAGCGGAAGGCGCAGGAGGCCCAGGAGGTCGAGCAGGAGAAGGCTTACCAGCAGGCCCTCTCCCACGTCCGCGGCCAGGCCCGTACCGAGACCAGCAGCAATGGTTACGGGACCGGGGGCGGCGGCAGGAACAAGCTGAACCTGGAGGAGCCGCCGCCCCGGGCCGCCGAGAAGTTCCCCGGCAGCCGGGCCACCGGCGAGCCCTCCACCGCGGTGTCCGACCGCGTCCGGACGCGCACCTCGTCCGGCGCGGAGCCCGATCTCGCCGCCGAGACCGCGGTCAGGGAGTCATCGGCGATGAACCGTACGTCGTCCAACGGCCAGCCGATGATGCCGCCCATGGGGGGCGGCGGAGGCGGCGGGGGCGGTGGCGGGCGGGACCGCGAGCGCCGCACCTGGCTCGCCGAGGACGAGGAGACCTGGGGTACGTCCCAGCAAGCCGCACCAGGAGTGATCGGCTGATGGATTCCGGATTCCAGTCACAGCTCGACGAGATGATGGGCAAGCTCCAGGAGCACCGCGACTCCCTCGTCGCCGCCCAGCGCGAGCTGGCCAAGTACACCGTCACCGTGCAGTCGAAGGACCGGATGGTGACGGTCGTCGCGGGCGCCCAGGGTGACGTACGGGAGATCAAGTTCCATACGGACGGCTACCGCGACATGGCCCCGGCCGAGCTGGGTGCCGCGCTGGTCGAGGTCATCGGGCAGGCCAGGGAGCAGGCAGGGCAGAAGGTACGCGAGACCGCGTCGCCGTTCCAGGGCGCGGGCGCCGCGCTGCGCAGGTCGATGACCGGCGGCAGTGAACTGGACGATCTGATGGGCCCGTTGCGCGACATGTGGGCGGGACCCGCGGGCGCCGGCGGCTCCGCACCGGGCGGCAGCGGCAGCACGGGCCGGGGCGCGGGCGGGAACGGCACAGGCACGGGCAAGGGCGCCGGCCAGAACCCCGCGGCCAAGGGGAAGGGCGGTACCGCCGATGGCTGAGCAGATCACCACCATCGACCAGCTCAAGCAGCAGTTCGCGCAGTACCCGCAGATCGGGACGCTGATCAAGCAGATCGGCGACTACCTGGACCAGATCGACAAGATCAATATTGAGGGCGGCGGCAAGGACGACGACATCGCCAAGCAGTACCACGAGACCATCGACCCCGGTATGACCCATCTCCGCGACCTGCTGGCCATGCTCAAGACCCTGGTCGACCAGGTCGGGTACACGGGATCCGACGTGATGGGCCTGTTCGACCGGGTCGAGGACGAGGCCAAGGACCTGGCGAACAGCTGGCAGAGCGACGCCACATGATGCGGCGGCGCGGATGCTGACCCCCGATCCCGCGGTCGAGTGGGTGATGCATGCCCTCACCGGCATGAAGTGGCCACAGGCCAACGAGGACGAGCTGCGGAACGCGGCGGATCTCTACGACTCCGTGGGCGAGGACTACAAACAGCTCGACGACCAGCTCGTGCTGTTGCTCCAGAGCATCCAGAACAACTTCGAGGGCGACGCGGCCAACGCCTTCCTCCAGTTGGGCCAGGTCATCGCGGGCGGCGACGACTCGTTCCTCGACGCGGCGGCCGAACAGTCCCAGACCATGGCGAAGGCCGCCCGGGACACCGCGAACCAGGCCGAGTACACGAAGTGGATGATGCTCGCCCAGCTCATCGAGCTGCTGGCCGAGTTCATGTACGCCATGGCGTTCTCGTGGGTGCCCGGCCTCGGCGAGGCCCTGATGTCGGAGTTGAGCTGGCGCACCCTCTTCACCCGGCTGTTCCTCAAGGCGCTGATCAAGGAGCTGATCAAGCGGATCGCCCAGCACGTCGCGCTCGGTGTCGGCATGGGCATAGCGATGGACCGGATCATCCAGCTGGTCCAGATGGGCGAGGGCCACCGGGACAGCTTCGACAACAAGCTGCTGCTGGACGCGGTCAAGTTCGGCGCCATCCAGGGCCTGGTCACCGGCCCGCTCAGCCTGCTCGCCCCGGGGCTCGGCAAATGGCTGGGCAACAAGATCGGCACGGGCCTGTCGAAGATCCTCACCAAGGAGCTGAACACGGCCTTCAAGACCCTGGAGAAGGTCGGGGGCAAGGGCGCGGGCGACCTGGCGGGGAACGTGGCCAAGCTCCTGGCCGACCACGACCTCAACCTCACCAAGGGCTTCACGAAGGTCGGCGGCAAAGAGGTCTCCAAGGGGGCGAGCGAGAGCTTCATCAACAACATGGGCAAGGAGTTCGCCAAATCCCCCTTCAACGGGCTGACGAAGGAGGAGGCCCGTCAGGTCGGGAAGACCTGGGCCAAGACCGTCACCGAGCACTGGTCGGGCCCGGCCGAGGGTGCAGCGGAAGCGCTCAGCAAGGAACTCACCAAGGAACTGAGCGGCAAGGTCGACAAGACCGCGCTGAAGGCGCTCGCCGACGACATGCCCCAGGCCCTGATGCACGCGGGATACCAGGGCAACAAACGCTTCCGGCTGGGCGAGGTGGGCAGTGGGCTGCTCGTCGAGTCCATCGGCCAGAACCTCGGTGAGGGCTTCTACAACCTGATCTACCAGGACGGCTTCTCCACGTCGTGGGACACGTTCGTCGCGGGCATGCTGACCGGCGGGCTGAGCCACGCGGGACACGTCTACCTCGTCCATCCCGTCGTGCACGCCGTGTCCCACCACTTCGACCTGTCGGGGCTCGACGGCGGGTTCGACAAGGGCCTGGGCAAGAATCTGGACCTGGATCCGGGTCTGGACAGGAACCAGGACGACGGCCTCGACCATCTCGATGTGGAGGACGACCCCGACTATTTCAACCTGAGCGACAGCGACAGCCTCAGTGACAGCGACAGCGACAGCGACACGGAGTCGCTGTACGGCGGTCACACGGTCACCTCCCACGACCCGGTGGTACCGGTGAAGCCCGTGGCGACGACCTCGTCGGACACGACGCTCCGGACCGTCGACCACACGAACCTCGCGCAGCACACGAACGACACGCAGCACCCCAATGTCGCGCAGCCCACGGCCACTTCGAACACCTCCGTACCCCCGGCCACCCCGGCATCGGCCACCCCGCCGAACCCGTCGCCCTCGCAGACACCGACGGCCAACACGCCCCATGTGCCGCCCGTGCGGCCCCGCCCGAACCAGTCCCCGCCGCTGCCGGACAACGGCGGAAGCAGCAGCATCGAGCTGAAACCACTGCCGCGTCCGACGACATCGGCGGAGCCCGTACCCAGCCCGTTCGACGCGTCGCTCACGCAGACCACCGAACAGGTCACCCACACGGACACGGCGGACGAGATCACCGAGGCCGTCACGGATACGGCATCCCCGGTGGAGCCGCTGCCCCACGACGCCCTCGTCTCCACCGAGCAGCACCAGCAGACCGGACAACAACAGACCGCACAGGCACAGCAGTCGGACCAGCACCAGCAGACGGACCAGCAGACCAACCAGCAGACGGACCAGCAGACCAACCAGCAGTCGGACCAGCACCAGCAGAACCCGGGTGACGCCCCCGCACACGACCCCGCCCTGACACCCCCCGCGCAGGGCCCCAAGCAGGTCCCGGAGGACGGCCCGCGCCCGCCCCTCTGGCAGCACGACGTGAGTCAGTACGTCAAGAATCCCGGCGCCCGGGAGGCGCTCCCCACCGGCTCCACCGCGGGCCACAGCCGCACCGAACTGCACCAGCCCTCCGACGGCGCCGGCATCGGCAGCATCCTGTACGGCCGGCTCAGCAGCAGGCTCGGCCGCGAGCGCGCCGACTCCTCCGTGATCGGGCAGATCGACGACGCGCTGGCCAGGAACCCCGGATCGTTCCTCGGCGAGGGCCACCGCTTCGTGATCAAGCACAGCGTCCCCCACTCCCTCAAGGTGAGCCTCACCAGGGCCAAGCGGACCGTGATGACCGTCAAGGCCATCCCGTACGCCGACGTGTGGACCCACCACCCCGACCTGAAGAGCGACGACCCGGACCGGCCCGACCCCGACGCCCGTGACCCGCACAAGCTGGACACCTCACAGCAGTTCCAGCAGCAGACCGGCACGAACACCGGCACGTCCCGGGGCACCAGTGCTCAAGTGGCGCTCTCCACCGGGGCCCTGCCGTCCGCCACCCGGGTGCTGGTGGAGCTCCGCGGGGGCGCCGGCCACAACCAGAAGCATGTCGTCGGCGGCCACGACCAGCGTACGTACCAGCGTGAGACCCGTACGACGGGCGGCACCGAGCTTTTCCGGCAGGACGTCTACTACCAGGTCGAGTTCCACGAGCACGCGGGCATCGAGTCCTTCGGTGCGGGCGTCAGGAACGGGATGACGACCCGGGTCTCCAAGGGCTCCGCCGTGCCGAAGGAGACGGCGCTGCGCGTCCCGCACCACTTCACCCCGCCAGCCGGCTCGCCGCTCGGCTCCCCGAGCACCGAGGGCTTCGGACCGGTGAAGGGCATCTTCGACTGGGCGGTCCAGCGGGTCGGCGCCAGGCCGGGCGGGTACAAGCACAAGCAGCTCAGCGACTACTTCAGCACGGACCACTTCCACGGCAGGTCCGACGAGATGGCCCGTGGGCCGCTGCCGCCGCTCGACGTACGCCGGCGCAACGGCACATCGGCCGGCAGCTTCCAGGTGGGCAGGGCGCAATCCGGTGAGCACCATCTGATCGAGGTCGTGGACGACGCGGAGATGCGCATCACGGATGCCATCACCGTGAAGAGCGAGATCCTCGTCCAGGACAACCGGCGTTATGTGGTGGCCTTCTTCGGCGGTTCGCGGTTCGCCATCCCGACCGAGCACGCCCCGCACATCTTCATGCAGCTCGGGCTGACGCTGCAGTACAGCCACGACTCCAGCGAGGTCACGCTCCAGGGCGGGAGTGTGGGCCGCAAGATCACCGGGCGGGTCAAGGGCAGTCCGACGGCCCTCTACCTCCAGGAGCTGAAGGTCCCCGTCACCTTCGACGGCCGTACGGAGACCTTCGACACCTGGAGTCTCGTACGGCTGCCGGTGCGCGAGGCGCGCGAGCGGGCGGGCTGGGACCCCGACATCCACACCCGGCCGGAGGGCAGTGAGCCGCCGCTGCCCGCGCACTGGCGCGACGGCGACTACGACCTGACGCACACCAGGGCCACCGACCTCGTCATCGGCGGCGCCCACGACAGGAACCCGGCCTCCCCCAACGTGCTCATCGACCGGGTACTCGACTGGATCAGCACGACACACGGCGATTCGGTGCTGGTCACCCCCCGCCCGGGGACGGACAGGGCCAATCTGCGCGGTCACTGGACCAAGTTCACGCAGGCCATCAGCGGCGAGCGCCGGCGGGCGGAGCAGAACACCCGCATCATCATGGCCAAGTTCGACGAGCGGAACCTGGCGACCACGCTCAACGAACTCGCGCACGACGGGCTGTCCGTCAAGCTGTTCGGCACCAACCTGACCAAGCAGCGCTTCTTCGAACTGAATCTGAAGGCCGACCTCGACCGGCCGGTGTACCGGGGCACCGACCGCGACGGGATGACCCGCCAGGTCAACAACGCCGGTGAGCGGGTGGGAAACGCCCACAGCACCACGCGCACCTTCGGCGTCCAGGCGGGCGGCACCGTCGAGCTTCGCTCGGACGAGACGTTCCGTACCGGTACGCCCGACCACATCGGCGTGCTGGGGGTCAGGGCCGGTGCGACCCGTCAGCACAACCGGAGCAACGGCACCCTGTCGACGGCGGGCCGTGAGGACGCCACGGCCACCCCGGCCGGGGTGCACTCCTTCCGGGCGACCGGCCGTTTCAGGGCCGAACTGGTGGGCGCGCACCAGTGGCACGCCCCGTTCCAGGCCGTCACGCTCGGCCGGGCGGGCCGCAAGATCCACGAACCGGCCACCGTGGGCGGCCCCGGCGCCACTCTCGGCGAATTCAGTGTGCAGCTCCATCTCTCGGAGCAGCACATGCCGAAGCTCGACCCGCACGCGGAGGGCGCGGTCAATCCGTACGCCTCCGGGCGCCCGACCACATCGGAGCCGCTGACCGGCACCGATGACCTGGCCGATGACCTGTGGGCGCCGTCGGAGTGGCAGCGCGGCGACTCGCTCAGGAACATCCCGGTCGTCACCCTCTTCGTGCCGACGGACGAGCACATCCTGGCGGCGGGCCCCCTGGTCGCGGACCGGGCGACCCGCGGTGAGTGGTCGCTGACGACCCCGGGGACCAGCCAGCACCAGCGGATGAGGAACGCCTTCGGCTCGACGGCGCTGACCTCCGACGCCGACCAGGTGTTCTCCCCGATGGGCAAACACCTCGACGACCTGCGCGCCCCCGGTTTCCTGTACGGCGCGACGGGCGGCATACGTCTCGTCGGGCGGCGCGGGAACCCGACCGCCGTGAGCGGTCCCGTCGACCTCAAGCCGGAGCAGAACAAGAGCCTGGACCTCGCGGTGTCCGGCGGCGACGGCAAGGGCTGGGTGCTGTCGTTCGACCTGACGGCGGGGCACTTCCCCGCACAGGACACACCGGTGCCCACCACGACGCGCTACGGCTTCGGATTCACCCCGTACCAGCGCTCCAGCATGACTTCGAAGGGCGGCGGCCGCACCACCAGCCGGTCCGTCAACGTCGTACCGGAGAACGGCCGTTGGGTCCCGGTCACGGCGGACGCGGAGTACCGCTTCGAGATGTCGGGCGACAAGCTCGGTGTCCTCACCCCGTTCCGCTCGAAGCTCCCCGCGTGGACCGGGCAGCTGGTCAACAAGGCGAACGCCTGGCGCGGGCTGGTCTCGGAACAGGCGGCTCACGCGCTGAATCTGTTCGACACCGGCATCCCGAAGGTGGCCGCTCTCGCCGAAGGGGCCGGGACCTGGTCGCACCACGCGTGGTTCAAGGAGAGCCCGCTCGGGGTCGTCCCGGTGTCCGCCCCCAGCCAGGACCACCTGAACCGGGCGCAGTTGATGCGGACCCTGCGCGGTCTGCGGTTCACCCGCAACAGCCTGGAGTCGGTCAGGACCCTGCTGTCGGAGCGGCACGGGCAGGCCATGATCGAGTCGGGCATTCCGCAGCAGTACCGGGGCCGCGCACCCTGGCGCGGTTTCACCGACAGCCTCCCGCTCGGGGGCAAGGAATACCGGGTCACGGTGAAGCAGGTCCCCGGCAGGCGCACGGTCGAGGACTTCGGCTTCGGCGATGTGGAGAGCGGCCAGTCCGTCACCACGAACACCAGCGCGTCGCGGGCCGTGACCCGCTCCCGCGGCATCTCCGCGAACGCCGCGGAACGCGTCACCGGGCCGAACGGTTCGCTGGGCGGCCCGGTGGGAAACACCGGTGGCTCAGGGGGGAAGAACGGCGGCCAGACCGGCTCCGACGCGGACACGGTGTCGCAGACGACGGTCATCCCCGGCCCCATCGCCACCGTCTCGACCTCGTACGACGTCGTGGTCACTGTCCTGGACAAGAAGGGCGCGGTCGTACTGGAACAGACCTGGCCCGCGGGCAGCGCAAAGAGCCAGGAGCCGCTGGCGCTGCTCAGGCCGGGCGGGGAGCGCGAGGGTGATGTCCACACACCGCCGCCCGCCGCCGTGCACGTGTGGCCTTCGAGCACCACGACGCCGGACTGGGTCCGTACACGTCTCACGGATCACCGGTCCGGCAGCAACCGCCCGGCCCAGCTGGTCCCCGGCAACGGGGTGCACTTCACCCGCGTGCTGAGCTCGGCGAACGTCGGGGATCTGGCCCACATCACCCTGGCGAAGGCCGGGAACGTGAGCCTGAACGGCGGTCACGCGGGCAAGGGTCCCGAGACCCAGGGGCAGCTCACCGGTGACGGGCTGACCGAGGCCCGTACCAAGGCCGCGAACATCAGCCTGCTCTCCCCGGGCAAGGGCAGCGGCGACACGCTGACGGCCGGCACCAACGAGCTCTCCCTGACCGGTTCACTCATCGACGGCTCCGCGCTGGGCGACCAGGGCTACCGGCCGCTCGGCCTGACCGAGACCACGTTCTTCGGCGGTGCCACCGGCACCCTCCAGCTCCATCCGGCCTTCGACCTGTCGGGGGCCGAGCTCCTGGCGACGGCGGACGTACGGATGGAGTACGGCACCGGCACGGGCGAGAGTTTCGATGTGGCCGAGGGGCGGTCCGGCAGCGAGAACAGCGGGCTGGGCGGTGACGCCATCGGGGCCGACTCGTACAAGACGACCTATCAGGTCACCCCGCTCATCGCACCAGGCGTCGGCTCGTCGGAGGAGTTCAAGTTCAACGAGGCGACCGCCGCCAAGATCAATATGAAGCCGAACACCGGTCGGGCGTTCCTCTTCTCCGTACCCACGAAGTGGCTGGCCGTCGCCGGGGTGCACCGCCATGTCAAGGACAGCTCGCTCGGCCGGCTGGTGACCCGCGGTACGACCTGGAACGGCTACGACCCGCCGGGCGTCCAGGCCGGTGAGACGGACACCGAGGTGCTCGCCTGGATCCGCGAGGACGTGGCCCGCGGCCTGGGGCTCATCACCCCGCAGAACCACCCCCCGAAGCTGTCCAGGCAGTGGGACGACACGGCCAAGGGGTGGAACGCGTGGAAGGCGAACCACGACGCGTACTGGAACGCGTACCGCCCGCTGACCGACCTGGCGTTCGCGGTGCGGGACGCGCAGCACCGGCGGAACTCGGCGGCCACTCCCGAGGCACGGCAGACGGCGGAACAGGCGCTGCGCGCGGCACGGGCCGAGCTGGAGTCGGTACGGGAGACGGTCAGGCCCGAGCTGGACGCGCTGGAGCGGAAGCTGAAGGCCGCGGGCGAGCAGTACCACGCGCTGCGGTCGGCAGCCGACGCCCTCAACGACTGGTACCGGCTCCCGGAGAGCGAGCGCTCCACGACGGAGCCCGACGTACGGCCCTACGACGCGTCCGTGGAGCACGACCACGGCGTGGAGAAGCCGGAACACCCGGCCGAGTACACCGAGTCCACGGACGAGCAGGGGGAGATCACCGGTCTGGAGGACCTGGCGTCCGGGCGGATCCATCCGGTCGGCCCGGTCGCGCACGACGGCAACGGTTTCTTCCACTCCCTGGCGGAACACCTGGTCCGGATCGACCCGGACCTGCTGGAGCAGCAGGGCATCACCGTACCCACCGGCCACGACCTGTCGGGGGTCGCGGGCGAGCTGCGCACCCTGTTCGGCCGGACCCTCCGCGAGAGCGGGAACAGCCCGCTGGCCGATTACACCCACCCGGACCTCACCGACACCTTCGAGGAGGAAGAGGTCCGCGCGGCCGGGCTGGGGAGCCTGGTGGACGGCACGGACGCCCGGAGCCGGGAGTACAGGGAGGGCAAGTGGATCCCGCACTCGGCGGGTGTTCCGAGCGAACACCATCGTGCGGTACTGCCCCCGGAGCAGCGGACCGCGCTCGCCGCATCGCAGACGGAGCGGCCCGCCGACGAGAAGACCGCGGCCGAGTACAGCGCCGGTGACCTCTACCCGCCGCTGGCCGCCCGGCTGTTCGGTGTGCCGGTGACGGTGCTGGTGGACGGCAGGCGCCATACGTTCATGCCCGACGGGAGCGAGGCCACGGGCGGCGAGGGCGCCGACGGGGTCGAACTGCTGCTGAAGGACGGCCACTACCGGCATGTGGACCGGGCCAGGGATCTGAGGCCGCCGCAGGATCCGCCGTCCGACGACGACGCCGACACCATGTCTGTTTCCGACACCGTGTCTGTTTCCGACGACGGCTCCGTGTCCGACGACGGCTCCGAAGACGGGTCCGACGAGGGGTCCGACCTCGGGCCCGAGCCCGGTACGTCCCGCCCGGTGCTCAAGGTGCCGCAGGACGGCTATGCGCAGCTCGCTTCGCTGCTGGTCAGCGCCCCCGCTGCGGTCAGCCCGAAGCTCCCCCACATCGGGCCGAGGCTGCGGGACCTGGTCGGCTCACCCGGCCGGCTGCGCGCCGCCGCGTCCGCCGCGTCCGGCGTCGAGCACCACCAGGATCTGCACACCCTGGTGCTCGGCATGAAGGAGGCCGTGCACGCCCATGTGCGGGACCTGGGCCCCCAGGGGCTCGCCGAACTGCTCCCCGGTCTCCTCCCGGAGTTCACCCGGGGCAACCCGCGCGCCGCGCACCGGGCCCAGAACCTCCTGTTCAAGGAGGTCACGTCGGCCGTCGCCGCCTGGGAGCACAGCGGGGACTCCCGCTGGTCGACGAGCTTCCTGCCACTGCTGGCCGGGACCTTCGGGGTGGACATCACCGTGCACACCGCGCCGTCCGGCGGGAATCCCGGCGGAGGCCCCGGCGGAGGCCCCGGCGGGACGGACCGGTTCCGGCCGCCGCCGGGGAGCGGTGCGCCGTTCTCCGTACACCTCCGGCGCAACGGCTCGCACTTCGACGGCACGACGGAGCCGGCCGCCCCCCGTCCGCGCACCCAGTCGTCCGGCATCCCGGGCCATTCGCCGAACGCGCCTCTGCCGACGACGCGGCACACCAGCGCGCAGGGGCCCCCCGCACCGGCCCGCCCGCAGAGCCCCGTCCCCGCGCCCACCACTCCCACGCCCACCACGCCCGCTCCCACGCCCACCGCCGACTACTCGGTCGCCGAACTCCCCCCGGCTCCGCGCCCCCAGCCGGCCACCGAGGTCCGTTCGCTGGGCACGGCCGAGATCCAGCCCCCCAGTGACCTGACCATGGCCATGGGCGGGGCCGCCGCTTCCGTAGCGGAGCGCGGGTTCGCGGTGGAACGCGTCCTGCTCAGCGACGGCAGTGTGCGCTCCGACCTCACCGTGCGCATCCATCTGGATCTCCAGCCGGGCGCCACCGAGGACCACGTCACGCACGCCAAGGACATGGCGGAGCGCGGCATCGACACGTACTTCAACGCCCCGGAGCACCGTCTCCCCAACGGGGATCTGCTGCGGGTGAGGGTGGAGTTCGTCGGTGATCCCGCACAGGCGCACCACACGGTGGAGCTGCACCCCGACCCGGACAGGGACGGCCGGGACGACAGCGCCACCTGGTACGTCACGGAGAGCGGCGAGAACGCCGTCGACAAGTCGTACGTCATCGCGCACGAGACCGGCCACCTCCTGGGCTTCCAGGACCAGTACCGCGAGTCGAGGGAGGACGTGCCGCTCCGGCCGGTGCACGACGACCACTCGCTGATGTCCGGCTTCGGCATGGACGACGCGGGTCTCGTGCAGTTCAGCATGGATCACCCGGCCGGCGCCGGGCGCCTCTCTCCGTCACTGCGGATCATGCCCCGTGACCTGCTGCTGCTCTCCACCGCGATCGACCACGCCTGGGCGCACACCCCCGGCGTGGGAGAGGCCCCGCACGCCGGGACCAGGGCGCACATCCCGCTCGACGTACGGGAGCGGGTCCTGCGCGGCAACCCGCGCACCGGCGCCACCGGTCTGCTCGCCCCCCGCGGCCCCTCCGGGCGTCTCCGCCCCGAAGCCACCGGGCCGCTGCACCCCAACGGCACCTACCGGGCGGGCAGACGCCCGGACGGCAGCGAGCAGACCATGTTCCCCGACCACTGGAGCCCCGACGAAGTCCTGCACGCCGTCCGCCAGGTCTACCTCGACCACATCAGGACCGGCAGCCTCACCGCCGACACCGTACGGTCCGAACGCCACGGACGCCCCGTGCGCTCCGGGCGCAGGACATTCGACGGCGTCTACCAGGGCGTACGCATCACCGGCACCGCCGACGCCACCGGCACCATCACCGACTTCGCGCCCCACCCCGACCAGAGCGGCCTGCGGCCGCCCACCCACCTGGAGCCGCCACCGCCGCGCGGCCCGTCCGACGAACCAGCGTACGGGGACGCCGTACTGCGCTTCCTGACATTCGGCTCCGCCTCCGCCAGAACCGGCGTCCACTACACGCTGCCGGATGACGCCGGGACCCTCGCGCAGGGCAGACACGGCGTCTTCATCGAACCGCTGTGGCCCGCCCACCCGAACGGCACCCAGTGGGCCACGGTCCTGTTCAGGGACCCGAATCTGCGGGGGCGGACGGCGCAGGCCGCAGCCAACGGCGCCCCGCCGCCGCTCGAATGGCAGCACGGCGACCGGGAGAACGGGACCGTGTTCACCGACGACGGCGTGACGGGCACCGGTCAGCTCCTCTTCCCCTACCACTGGTCGCCGTCCGATCTCCGGGAGGCGGTGACCGGAGCCCACCGCGCCGCACGCGCCACCGGTTCATGGGTGGATGTCCCGGAGGGCGGCTATGTCTGGGAGGGCGTGCACAACGGCGTACGGATGCACGGGCACGTCCGCGACGGCGAACACCTGTGGGTCCGGCCCTCGACGCACCAACCGCTGCTCTCCCCCACGTCCACCGACGTGCTCGCGGTCACCGCTCCCGTGCACATCTCCCTGACCACACCGGACGGCGCTCCGGCGCCGTTCCGCGTCCAGCGGGTGATCCACGAGGACAGCACCCTGGGGCTGCACATCACCCGCGTCCTGCCGCATCCCCCGCTGGCCGACGAGTTCCGCGACCACCTGCGCGACACCCTGCTGCCGGGCGTACGTGAGCAGTTGGCCAACGGATTCGATCAGCTCTCCCCCACCGGACGCCGTGAACTGGGCCTGGTCACCTTCGACATCGAGCTGTCACCGACCGACGATCCGGCGATGGAACTCGGAGAAGGCTCCGAACTGGTCAAGCTCGCCCAGTCCGACGAGGACCTGAGCCCCCTCCTGCCGGAGCTGATGACGGTCGACTCGGCCGACGGAGCCGCCATGGACGCCTTCCTGCACGGCATCACGGACCTGCTGCCGCCGCTGTCGGACCGGCCGGCCGACTGGCAGGGCCAGCAGGCCGGTGACGCCGCACAGAACCCCGTCCTCAAGGCGGCCTGGGAGTCGGACGTGACGACTTCGGTGCACCGCAACACCCCGGCCGGAATACTCGACGAGCCAGGCGTACGGGAGCTGCTGGCCCAGCACCGGGGCCGGCACACGCCGGGCCCGCTCACGAACACCGGCCCGGACACGGGCATCAGCCCCCACCGCACGGCCGCAGCGGCCCGGGCACTCGGGCTGCGGCCCGCCGACCTCACCAGCGTCCAGGCCGCCCTGCGGGGGACCGTCCCCCTCCGCACGGCCCTCACCTCGCTCAGGCAGCTGGCCGCCCGGATGGGCGTCGGGAACTCCACGCGCGAGCTCGTGAAGCAGATGACCGGTATCGGTGTGCCGCTCTCCGAGTGGTGGCACTTCTCGTCGTATCTGCACACCAAGGGGCAGACGATGTCCAAGGTGGCCGTCATGGATCCGGCCAGGGCCAGGAAGCTGTACGAGGACTCGCGCGCCGAACCGCTGCCGCGTGTCCCGGACGACACCCGGTTCCTGGCCTCGACGCTTGGCATGCACCCGAACTATCTGCAGCGGTTGGCCGACGCCCTCCACCTGGCGCCGGAGGACGTCACCGGCCTGGGTACGTACGAGACCTTCCGGCAGCAGCCCCACTCGCCCGAGGCCCTGGCGCGCACCTACTGGATCGACAACCACCAGACGCTGGAGGATGCCCGCTTCGCCCGCGGCCGGGCCAGGTTCGACGCGGTCGCCGACGAACTGCTGGGCAGCGACCCCGACCTCGCCGACGCGCGATACCGCTCCTTCATGCACTGGTCCGAGGTCGCGGGCGAGGGGCTGCACCTCTTCACCGACCAGCGTCTGCGCGAGCTGGTGGAGCACTGGCGGGTGGAGACGAATGACGGCACCGGCCAGGTGCCCGAGGACTACGACCCGTTCGAGGAGCGGGAGCGGTATGCCGAGCTGCTCCATCTGGCCGACACGTCGGCGCCGCTCCTGGACCCGGACCGGGAAGAGGCCCTGGAAAGCCATGACGCGCGCATCAAGGCCCGGCTGAAGCAGCTGGACGCGCGGTACGTGGGAGGCGTGTCCCGGAACGACGGCCCGGCCGTGACGCCGCCCGCGGCACCGCAGCCGCCCCACCAGTCCCCGCCCGCCGTCCTCCCGCAGAGCCCGGCCCCGCAGACGGAGATCCAGATCCCGCCAGGGGAGGCCCCGGTCCCATCTGCAGAGGTCCCGGTCCCGCCTGTAGAGGTCCCGGTCCCGCCTGTGGAGATCCCCCGGCCGTCGAGCGCGTACCTGACCAGCGCGGGCCACACGGGACCCGGCTGGCAACGCCAGTTCAGCGCCCGCCGTACCGAGCTGCCGAACGGTACCGCCCAGACCGAGATCACCGTACGCATCCATCTGGTCGCCAAGGACGGTGTCACCGCCGAACTCCTCCAGGCCACCAAGGACATGGCGACCCGCGGCATCAAGAAGTACTACAACGACCCGGACCACCGGCTGCCGAACGGTGATCTGCTGCGGGTGACGGCCGAGTTCACCGACGACCCGGACCGGGCCCACCACACCATCGCGCTGGACCTCGACCACGACGGCAACGGCCGCAGCCACAGCGCGAACTGGCACCTCTCCATGGACACCCTCGATTCCCAGTCGCACATGCCGCCCCACGAGATCGGACACCTCATGGGCCTGTGGGACTACTACCGGGATCCCCTGCCGGGGCACAGGCCCTGGCCGGTCTACGACGAGCACGCGCTGATGGGCGGCAACTACGCCGACCCGCTCTTCGGCCGGATCACGTCCGACAACAACTTCCCTCTTCCGTCCGCCACGTCACCGTATCTGCGGATCATGCCCCGCGACCTCATGGTGCTGGGCACCTCGATCGGAGCGGCGCTCCGGGACGCGCCGCGGGCCACCGTCCATATCCCGCTCGACGTACGGGAGCGCGTCCTGCGCGGCAACCCGCGCACCGGAGCCGTCGGGCTGCTCGCCCCGCACGGCGCCGCCGACCGGCCCCGCCCGGTGGCCACCACCGGCTCACGCAATCCCAACGGCACCTACCGGGCGGGCACCAACCCCGACGGCAGTGTGCGCACGGTGTTCCCTGACCACTGGACCCTCGAAGAGGCGCTGTACGCCGTCCGGCAGGTCTATCTTCACGAGCAGGCCGCCGGCCGTCTCGTGCCCACCACGCGTGCCCGCGGAATCGAGCCGGGGAACTACCACTTCACCGGTGACTACCAGGGTGTGCGGATCAAGGGCACCGTCGACGGCACTGGCACCATCACCGACTTCGCGCCCCACCCCGACCAGACCGATCTGGAGACACCCCTCCACCTCGAACAGCCGGTCCTTCCCGGACTGCCCGCCGCGTTCAGGTATCTCGAAGCGCCGCCCGGATTCACCGACGACGCCGCGATCGGTGAGAGCACGCTGCACTTCCTCACGTACGGCTCCACGCGCGACAGGACCGGCGTGCACTATGCGATGCCCGGTCCTCCCGGGCCCGGCGGCCCACAGTACGAACAGGGCGTCGTGATCCACCCGCTGTGGGAGGCGCACCAGAACGGCACCCGGTGGGCCACGGTCTGGTTCATGGACCCGAAGGGCGCCCCGCAGCTCGGCGACCGGGAGAACGGGCCCCTGCTCGGCGCCGACGGCTCGACGTCCGTCGGCCATCTGCTCTTCCCCTCCTCCTGGCCGACGCACCACCTCTGGGGAGCGATCGTCGTGGCCCACCGCAACGCGCGCGCCTCCGGCTCCTGGGTGGAGGTCCCGGAGGGCGGCTACGTCTGGGAGGGCGTGTCCGGCGACGTACGCATGCACGGACACGTCCGCGACGGCGAGCAGCTCTGGGTCCGGCCCTCCTCGTACCAGCCGCCGCTGCGGCCGAGCCTCTCCGAGGTGTTCGCTGTCACCCCTCCCGTACCCTTCTCCCTGCCTCAACCGGGCGGCGGGCAGGCCCTGTTCCACGCCCAGCGGGTGATCCACCGGGACGGCACGCTGGGGATGCGCGTCACCCGGGTCCTGACACATCCCTCGCTGGACGCGGAGATGCGCCGCCGGCTCGTCGACCGGCAGCTGCCTGCGGTGCGCGAACAGCTGGCCGCCGCGTTCAACCGGCCCGACCCGTACCGGCGCCGCGAACTGAGCTGGGCCACCTTCGACGTCGAGCTGTCGCCGGTGGACGACCCGGCGGTGGCGCTCTCGCGGCGCTCGGCGCTGTTCCAGATCATGATGGACAACACGGACATGGACCTCCTGGCGGACCTGATGACGGTCGACACCACTCAGCCGTCGGCTCTGGACAACCTCCTTGCCGGTGTCGCCACCGTGCTGCCTCCGGTGCCGCAGACACCGGCCGGCTGGCAGGGCCCGCAGGGGCAGCCGCACCACGAGCAGGACCCGGTCTGGACGTCGGACGTCACGGTGTCGCTGCACCGCAACACTCCGGCCGGAATGCTCGAAGAGCCGGGCGTACAGGCGTTGTTGACCCAGCACAGAAGTCGGCAGCTGTCCGTACCGCCGCCGGACGCGGCCATCCATGCGGGTGGCGCGGGCGCGGACCTGCTGACCGGCCGCAGGGCAGCGGCGGCCGACGCCCTCGGGCTGGCTCCCGCCGATCTCACCAGTATCGAGCTCGTCCTGCGGGGTTCCGCCCCGCTCCGCCCGGCGCTCGACGCACTCGGCCGGCTGGCCGCCCGTCTGGAGGCCGGGGCCACCGGCGCGTTCGTCCGGCGGATGACGGAAATCGGTTCGCCGATATCCGAGTGGTGGCGCTTCGGGTCGTATCTGCACTCCCGGCAGGGCCTGCTGTCCGACGTGGTCGCCATGGACCTGGCCGGGGCCCGGCACCTGCTCAACAACTCGCGTACCAGCCCACTGCCGACCGTGCCGCGTGAGACGGCGGAGCACGCCCATGACCTGGGCGTCCACCCGAACTATCTGGAACGGCTGGCCACCACCCTCCGCGTACGCCCGGGGGAGGTCAGCAAGCTGGGTGAGGACAAGTCCTTCTGGCAGCAGCCCCTGTCGCCCGAGGCCCTGGGGCAGACGTACCGCGACAGAGAACTCACCCGACAGGAAGACCTTCGCCTCGCCCGCGACCGCACACGGTTCCACGCCATCGCCGACGAACTGCCCGGCAGCGAATCCGCCCACGCGCAGGAGCGGTTCCGCTCCTTCATGCACTGGTCCACGGTCGCGCATCTGGGCCTGGACGTCTTCCCCGACCAGCGTCTGCGCGAGCTGGTGGAGCACTGGCACGACAACACGCACGGCGAAGCCGGCCGGATGCCCCCGGCCTTCGACCCGCGCGCTGAGGCGGCACGCCAGGCCGAACTGCTCCTCACCGTGGAGCTCACCCAGCGGGCGGGAGCGCCCCTCCCCCAGGAACTGCGGGAGGCCCTGGCCCGGCGCGACCGGGACATCCAGGACCAGTTGGCGCTGCTGGACCTCTGGTACCAGGGGGGCGTGTTCGAGGACGACGGCCCGCCCGTGACACTGTCCACGGACATCATCTCCGTGCTGTCCGGCACGGACGACTGACGCGACGGCGCACGACGCGCGGACCGCGATACACACGGAAGCACGGATCCACCCGGATACACCCCGGATACACCCGCAGTACGAGAGTCGACAGCAGCACGACAGCAGGAGAGGCGAGGCGGCCATGGCGAGCACGGAACCCGAGTCGGGCAGCGAGGTGTCCGCTGCTGCGGAGACGTCGGAGGAGGCCGCGGAGGCCCTGCAGGAGCCGGCCGGCGACGCGGCGGAGCAGGATCCGGCCGACGGCGCGGTGCAGGGCGCGGCGGAGCCGCCCGTCACGGAGTCCGGCTCGGGCGCACCGCGCCGCGTCACGTCGTCGGCCGTCAGCGGGGTGATAGGCGCGGGCGGGACCACCGCGGTGGAGCCGGCCACGAAGACACCGGCGGCAAAGCCCGCCGGGGAGCAGCCTGCGGCGGCGCCACCGGCCACGGAATCCGCAGCGGACGCAACAGGCACCGCAGGCACCGCAGCCTCCCAGGCCGACTCGGGCCGGACCGCCACGGCCTCCACCGCCGCACCGCGCAAGCGCCCCGCGCTGGTCGCCGCGCTGGCGGGCCTCACCCGTACCCGTACGTCATCGGCCACCGAGGCCGCACCCGGCTCGTCCGGCACCGCGGCCGCCGCCGGTGACAGCGCGGGCGACGGACCCGAGGGCAACGGCGTGAACGGCGGCGGACCCGGGGCTCCCGGCAAGGTGTCCCGGCCGATGGTCGCCGCTGCCGCCATCGGCGGCGTCGTCCTGCTGTCGCTCCCCTTCGTCGTCGCCTCGGCCACGGGCGGCGACGGCCCGAAGCACAACTCCCGTAACTCCGCTGCCGGTTACACCGACCCGGGGCAGGGCGCCGACGGATACGTCCCGGGCGCCGATGCCACCAAGGGGCCCGTCGTGCCGGGGGGTTCGAAGCGCTCCGGCTCCACAGGCGGTCTGGGCGCGCCCCCGATCACGGAGGCCGCGTCCGCGGACAGTGTGAGCGGGCCCGGCGGGAAGCCCGCCGACGGCAAGAAGGACGGTCAGCGGAGCGACAGCAAGGACACCACGTCGGAGAAGGGCAGCGACGGCAAGACGTCCGGCTCCGGCTCCGGCAGCAGCGGTGGCAGCGGAAGCGGCACCTCCGCCCAGGGCTCCCAGGTCAGTTCGGCCATGCTCTTCTCGGCGGTCGGCGGCCCGCACTGTTCCAGCAGCTCCGTCACCTACGAGGAGCGCGGCGCCTACACCGACGACCAGGAGGGGTGGACCACCCACGACGGCTCGTACGCGTCGGGGGGCTGCACGGGCCGCTACCGTTCGATGCCGATGTCCGGGAGCAGCTCCAAGGATTCCGACAACAGCGTCATCTGGGTCTTCCACACCGGGAAGGTGACATCGGGGAGCTGCAAGGTCAGCGTCTACATCCCGGACGACGGCGTGGTCCGCCATGTCGGCGGGCAGCCCTCGTACTACACGGTCCACGACGGGACGACGGGAAACGACACCCAGCTGGGCAGCTTCCGGATCACCCAGGTGAGCCACCGGGGGCAGTGGGTCGGCGCCTCCACGTACAAGATCTCCAAGGGCCTGCTGACCGTCAAACTCCACGACCGCGGGGACGACTGGAGCAGCTCGTCCCGGGACAACGCCCACCATGCGGTGTCCTCGGTCCGGGTGGAGTGCACGGCCTGACAGCGCCCCGGCCCGCCGTTCACTTCACCCTGGACGGCGAGCCGGTGTTGCCGGACGCCAGCGGGGAGCGGGCCAGCTCCACACAGCCGAGGGCGACCAGGGCGAGTGCGGCCAGCTCCGGCACCAGCCACCAGCCGGTGCGCAGGGTCTCGCCGAACAGGGTCACGCCGTACAGGATGCTGATGAGCGCGTCCCCGAGCGTGAGCATCGGCTGGACCGCGACCAGGGTGCCCGCCTGGAGGGCGTTCTGCAGCAGGAAGAGCGCGCCCACACCGGCGGCCGCCGTGCCGTAGAGCTGCCACGCCTTCAGCAGCTCCACCCACCCGTCCGCGTCGCTGAGCCGTGCCATGGCGTCCTTCATGAGCGCGGCGGTCAGCGCGTAGCCGCAGGCTGCGGCCAGGCCGAGGAGGGCGCCGCGTGGGTTGCCGCGGGTCTTGAGGGCCGCGCCGATGAGGACCACCTCGAAGATCCCGGTGAGGACCAGGGCCGGGATCCACCGCAGGCCGCTCACGGTCTCGCCACCGCCGCCCGGCGCCGCGGTGGCCATCCCGAGCGCGAGCCCCAGGGTGACCGCGGCCACGCCGAACCAGACCGTGCGGGGCAGCCGTACGTGCAGGAGGTGACCGGCGAGCAGCAGGGTCGCGGGCAGCTCGATGACGAAGATCGGCTGCACCACGGCGATCGGCCCGGTGGCCAGCGCGACGGCCTGGCAGACGGCCGCGACGATCACCAGGCCGACCCCGGCGAGCCACACCCGCTGCCGGATCAGATACCCGAAGAGGGACACGTGCATCGCCTCGTCGTCGGGCACCTTCGCGGCGGCGCGGCGCTGGAACACGGATGCGGCGCCGTTACTGAGCGCGGTGAGCACGGCGAAGAGGACACTGATCACCGGTCCATGATGGACGCCGGGGTATACGAAGCGGGGACCTGCCCGGCCCGGCCGCGCCGCCGGGCGTCCGGCGGCGGGCTACGAGGTGGTCCCGGACCCGGGCTTCTCGCCGCGCGGGAAGGAGATCTCGACGCGGCGGTTCTTCGTCCGGCCCTCCTCGGTGGCGTTCGAGGCGATCGGATAGTCCTCGCTGTAGCCGCGGATGTCGAAGGTGACATCGGAGCCGAGCGACGTGGCCAGCTGCTGCTGCACCGCGTCGGCGCGCCGCTTGGAGAGGACCTTGCCGTGCTCGTACGACCCGAGGTTGTCGGTGAACCCGAAGACCCGGACCTTGGTGGCGTGCTGGGCGAGTGCTTCGTCGGCGATGGCCTTGATACGCGCCCTGGCCTCGGGGTTGAGCTTGGGGCTGTCCTTGGCGAAGAGGACTTCGGCCTGGAGCGCGAAGGTCACGTCGGCATTGGTGTCCTCGCGGCGCTCCTCTCCGCCGAGATCCTCGACGACGGACTTGATGTCCAGGACGTGCGGGGCGGCGAGTGTCGCCCCGTCACCGAGCCGCAGCCCGGGGGCGGCCGGATCGATCGTGGGCGGCGGCGAGGACGTCGTACTGTCCGGGGGCGCGCTGGGGGTGGGGTCGGCGGCCTGCGCCCCGGTGACGGACAGCCCGGTGAGCAGAAGAGTGACGGCGAGGGTGGCCGCGGGGCGGCGGGGTCGTCTCATGGGTCACTGCCCGTCGGAGATGTCGATGGTGGCGGGGGGCATGTCGCCGATCTGGAACTCCACGGACCTGGTGCTGGCGGGCGGGGCGGGGAACTGGGCGTAGAACGGCTTCTCCTCGTCGGCCTGGATCCCGCCGCTGAACTTCGTGCAGAGGCACCGTCCGTCGGTGTCGCGCAGAATGAGGTACTTCTTCTTGCCCGTCTGGTCGACCAGGGCGGCACCGGCCATCGATGTGGAGTTGGCGGCCAGTTCCTTCTCGTCCCCCGCCCAGCTGGGCTCGATCCAGTACTTGCCGCCGCCGTTCCTCACCGTTCCGCTGACGGTGAGGAAGCCGCCGGTGTCGCGGACGGCCGAGGTGATGGTCAGGGTGATGTCGGCGCCGCCCTTGACCTGCGCGAGGGTCTTGCCGGCCGACGCGCTCGGGGACGGCTGGGCCGTGTTCCCGTTCCCCTTCGCACCGGCCGCGGGGGGAGACGCGGTCCCCTTGCCCTGGCCGCCGCCGTCGCCTCCACAGCCCGCGACGGTGAGTGCCAGGCCCGCTGTGACAGCCACAGTGACCAGCGCCCTGCGGGCCTTCACGGTGCGCCGCATGCTCATCTGCTACTCATCCTCACTCCGCCAGGTGGACAGCGAACAGGTCCTTCGGCTGGGGCAGTTCCATCGTGTCGGGCTTCTTCGGGTCGATCTTCCAGGGCCGGCCGTCGCATTCGAAGGTGATCAGCTTCGGGTCATCGGACGGTGTGGCCGAGCAGCGCGGTTCGATCATCGCGACGGCGTGGGCCTTGGCGTGCCTGCTCTCCGTGCCGGGGATGACGGACTTACCGACGGTGAACCGGGTGGTGACGCTGGCTTCGAAGGCCGGGTACCCCTTGACCGTCGTCGGGGTGAGGCCGTCGAGGGTGGCGTCGTTGTCGCCCGCGAGCCGGGCCGCTGCCGCGCTTCCCGTACCGGCGACGGGGTGGTCGCCGAGCAGCCAGCCCGTCCAGGCGTCCTGCTGCCCCAGCGAGGCGGTCAGCCCGTCCGCCATCTGGTCCCGGACATCCTGAGCCGCGGCCAGCGCCGCGGCGTCCGCGGCCGACTGCGCGCCGTTGCGGGCCACGGCGGCCTGCGCGAAGGCGAAATAGGCGAACGCCAGAAAGAGCAGTCCGCCCACCACGACGACGTAGATCAGGATGGTCTGGCCCCGGTCACGCTCGGCGTGGCACGGCCTCAGCCGCCGGTGATGGAGTTGACGGCGGTACCGATCGCTTTCGAGATGATGTTCTGCAGCCCGAGCCCCCGCACCGCCACCACGATCAGCGCCACGATCACCAGCAGCCCGCCGTACTCCACGATGCTCGCGCCGCTGTCGCCCGCCCGCCTGCTCATCCGGGAGACCACCGTGTCGCGCCAGGTGCCGAGTACCAGATACGCCTTGAGCGCGATGTCCTTCGCCATGCTCTGCCCCTTCGGGAACGTACGACTCCGTCTCTGCGGCAGGGCTGCCGTACGCGGCGCCCCGCCTTCCCTCACCGCGTATGGATTCAGCCATGGCGGCCGGGCTCCCGCGCGGACGTACCCAGCCATATCGCCTGCGCGGTACGGCCGTTGGTGCTGGTTCGGGTGGAGCTGTGCTCATGCCGGGGGCGGTGCGGTGCATGACCTCCGCCTCCCTCGGACTCGGCCCGAAGTCATATCCCTGGGGAGAGGGTGGCACAAAGGATCGCGGCCCCGAAGCGGCTGCCAGAAAGTGGCCGGAACCCACCCTCCGTATCAACGGTGCCCACCCCGGTGTCATCGCTCAGTTCCCGAACAGCGAGCCGAAGTCGGTGGTGGAGCCCAGGAACATGTTCGTCACGATCAGTATGAGCGTTGCCGGGACCATGGTGATCAGCGTGACCACCGTGGCCTGCGGGATCGCCTTCGCGGCCCGGCGGCGCGAGTTCTGGGCGTCGGTGCGGCGCATGTCGTTGGCGATCTGTATGAGCGTGTCCGCGATCGGCGCGCCCAGCTCCTCGCCCTGCTGGAGCGCGCTGACGAACTGCGAGACCTGCTCGGACTCGTTGCGCCTGCGCAGCTCGTCGAACGCCTGCCGGCGGCTGACGCCCATGTCCATCTGGCGCAGCGTGATGCGCAGTTCGTCGGCCCAGGGCCCCTCGTACTTCTCGGCGACCCGCTCCAGCGCCTGCCGGAAGCCGAGCCCCGCGCTGACGACGACCGCGAGGACGTCGAGGAAGTCGGGCAGGGTCCGCTCGATGATGTCCTTGCGTTTACGGATGGCCTGCCAGATCGTCGCGTCGGCGGCGAACGCCCCGTAGGCGAAGGCGAAGACGGCGAAGATCCAGCTGCCGTTGGTGAGCAGCGCGAGGCCCGCCAGGCCGCCGAAGATGCCGTACACCGCGCGGCGGGCCGCGTAGCGGTCGACGGTCAGGCCGCCCGGGTTCCCCGCCGAGTCGATCCTGCGGCGCTTCCTCTCCACCGCCCTGGGCCCCATCGCCCGGAGCACGGCGGGCGCGAAGCGCATCCCGGCACGGTCGACGGCGGCCTCGGCGCCGCGCACCCGGGTGGAGCCCACTTCGAGCGCGACGGCGAGATCGCTGGGGATCTTCACGTCGGAGCGGTACATCCGGACGCCCTGGAAGATCCCGGCGACGGCCGCGCCGAGCGCGAGGGCGAGCAGCAGTCCCAGCATGGCTGTGGTCCCCCCCCTCAGACTTCGATCTTGCCGAGGCGCCGCATGCCGATGAACCCGACGGCGTACAGACCGAGTGCGACGAGCACGGCCGCCTGGCCGAGCGGGTGACCGGTCATCCGGGCCAGTGAGCCGGAGTCCATCGAGTTGAGCATGATCATGGCGCCGAGGCCGAGCAGCGGCAGGGTGTACGCGGTGGCGTTGACCTCGGAGAGCATGGTGACCACCTCGCGTCTGGTCTCCTTGCGCTCCTCCAGGGTCTCGGTGAGGTTGCGCAGGCTGCCCACGACCGTGCCGCCCGCGCGGTTGGAGAGGACCAGGGTGGTGACGAGGACGACCAGCTCCCGTGAGGGCAGCCGGGCCGCCAGCTCGCCCAGGGTCTCGTCGATCGACCTGCCGAGCGCCAGCTGGGCGGTGACCGTGGCCAGCTCCTCGCCCGCCGGGGCCTCCAGCTCCTCCGCCGCCATGCCCAGTGCGGTACGGAGGGCCAGCCCCGCCGCGGTCGCGTTGGCCAGGATCCTGGACAGCTCGGGGAGCTGGTTGATGAACGCCTCGATGCGCTTCTGACGCTGCCAGTTGAGGAAGGTGTTGCCCGCCCAGAGCGCGACGAGACCGGCCACCGGGCCGAAGAACGGTGCCAGCGCCGCCGACGCGACCAGCCACAGCGCGACGACGCCCCCGACGACGTACACGGCGAACTCGCCCGCCGTCAGGTCGAGGCCGGTCGCGGCCAGCCGCAGCTGGAGCCGTTTGCCGAAGGCCGTCCCGCGCAGTCTGCGGTCGACCCCGCCGAAGCGGCGCACGCGCAGCCCTTCGGGGGGCGGCCCGCTGTGCGAGAGCCGGTCGACCAGGGCTTCGCGCTGGGCCTTCCCCCTGGCGTACACATGGATACCGGTGACGGCGAGCACACCGCAGAGCAGCGTGCCGCCGATCGCCAGCAGAGCGGTGTCGGTCATGGTGCTGCCCTACCTCGCCTCTCTCGTGTTGAGCGGGTCGACGCTTTCCACCACGCCGAACGCGGGCGGCAGCGCCTCGTTCGCGAGGTACAGCCGCTCCGCGATCCCGCGCGGCAGCGGCAGGTGTTCGAACTGGCCGTGCACCACCCGGTCGGCGTTCATCGGCCGGGCGCGGAAGCGGGAGACGGTGGCGAGCCGGAAGCTCTCACGTCCGTGGCTGACGAGGAGCACCAGCTCGCTGACCTTGCGCGAGCCGTCGGCGTGCCGGGTGAGCTGGACGATGACGTCGACGGCGCTGTTGATCTGGTCGCGCAGCGCCTCGAAGGGAATCTCCACCTCGGACATGGACCCCAGGGTCTGCAGCCGCATCAGCGCGTCCTCGGCGCTGTTGGAGTGCACGGTGGCGAGCGAGCCGTCGTGCCCGGTCGACATCGCCTGGAGCATGTCGAGGGTCTCGCCGCCGCGCACCTCGCCGACGATGATGCGGTCGGGGCGCATCCGCAGCGAGTTGCGTACGAGGTCGCGGATGGTGATCCTGCCGTTGCCCTCGACGTTGGCCGGCCGGGTCTCCAGACGTACGACATGGGCCTGCTGGAGCTGGAGTTCGGCCGCGTCCTCGACGGTGATGATGCGCTCGTGCTCCGGGATAAGGCCGGAGAGCGCGTTGAGCAGGGTGGTCTTCCCCGAGCCCGTGCCGCCGGAGACGATCACGTTGAAGCGGGCCCTGACGAAGGCGGAGAGGAGCAGCAGCATCTGCTCGTCCAGCGTGCCGAGCGCGATCAGCTCCTGGAGCCGGTACGCGCGGGGGAAGCGGCGGATGGTGAGGGTGGGGCCGGTCAGGGAGAGCGGCGGGATGATGACGTTGACGCGTTCGCCGGACGGCAGGCGGGCGTCGACCATCGGATTGGACTCGTCCACACGGCGGTTGACGGTCGACACGATGCGCTCGATGGTCTGCATCAGCTGCTCGGTCGACGCGAAGCGCATGGGGAGCTGCTCGACGCGTCCGGCCCGCTCCACGAAGATCGCGTCGGGGCCGTTGACCATGATCTCGGTGATGGAGGCGTCTTCCAGGAGCGGTTCCAGCACGCCGAGGCCGAGCGCTTCGTCCACGACCCGGCGGATCAGCTGGGAGCGCTCGGCTGTGGAGAGCACGGGGCCCTCACGGCTGATGATGTGGCCGAGCACCCGCTCCAGTCTGGCGCGCCGGTCGGCTGCGGCCAGCGAGGACATCTCGGCGAGGTCGATCTCCTCCAGGAGCTTGGCCCGGTAGACGGCGACCTGGTGGCCGTCCTCCCGGCCGCCGCCGGGCTCATCGGGGGTGGCGATGCGGGACCGCAGGCTCATGGTGCCTCCCTCGCACTCCGGGGTGCGAGGCTCCCGGGTGCGGCGCTCCGGTCCGTGGTGTCGTTCGGCATGGCGACGGTGCGGTGGACGGGGCCGAAGAGGTGGATGCCCGGCAGGACGGACGGGACGGTGATGGTGGCGGTCGCGCGTACGGTGTCGCCGCCGCCGACCTCGACGTGGGTGTTGCCCTGGAGCCAGCCGGACACGGCATCCTGTCCTGCGGCGGCGCCGGTGCCGGCGTCCAGCGCTTCGGTACGGGCGGCGGCCCTGGCCGCGGTGCCGGCCTGGTTGGCCGTGTAGCCGACGATGCCGAGCTGGATGGCTGCCATGCCGATGAAGAGGAGGAGGGGGAGCATGCCGGTGAATTCGAGGATGGCCGTGCCACGGTCGTCGTGGCGGGGGTGGCGGCGGGTTTCGGGGGCTCCGCCCCCGGGCCCCCGGTCCTCAATCGCCGGACGGGCTTGATTGTGCCGGACGCCGGGCAAAGTCAAGCCCGTCCTGGGGGTCCCCCCGGACGGAGTCTGGGGGAGATTGAGGACCGGGGTCCGGGGCGGAGCCCCGTGAACGCTGCGCCGCGCGGCCCCGCTCATCTTCCGTCCCCCTCAAGCGCAGCCCCCGCACTCCCGTCCACCGACCAGGGGAAGTTCCCGGCCCCCGGAAAGAGCACCGGGGTGCGCAGTTGGACCGTCGCCTTCATCAGGTCCCCCGCCGCACCGCAGTCGACCCGGGCCGCGCCCCGCCAGTTGGCCGGCAGGCGTTTCAGGCCCGCCTCCCGGCAGCCCGCGGTCGTGCCGTCCACCGCGTACGAGGCCGTGGCCGCCCGCGCCGCCTCGTCCGCCGCGTTGCCCGCCAGCGAGAACGTGTAGCCCCACAGCACGCACTGCCACATCGCCACCAGGACGAAGGCGATCAGCGGGGCCATCCCGGCGAACTCGACCAGGGCGGAGCCCCGGTCGCTGTCGAGGCGGGCGGCCCGGCCACGCAGCAGCCCGGTGCGGGCGCCCCTGCCGTGGGAGGCCGAAGCGGGCGCCTTCACCAGGCCGAGTTCCCCGGCCAGGGCCCACATCGCCTGCTTGACCGTGGAGCGGCTGTCCAGGTCCTGCATCCGGCCCGCGTCCACCGCGGCCTGGAGCTCCTTGAACCCGGCCGGGATCGCGGCACGTGCCGCCTTCGTACCCGTGATGCGCTCGACCAGCGGCGGCTGGATCTCGGCGCTCCTGGTGGCCCGGTTGACGACGGTGACCGTCTCCTCCGCCTTGCGGACCTGGAGCCGGTCCCACATCCGCACCATCCGCTTGGCCGCCCGTACGGCCACCACGTCGGGGGTGACCAGGAGCAGTGCGTGGTCGGCCATTTCGACCGCGGCGGCGTTGGCGCCGGTCAGCTGGGTGCCGCAGTCCACGACCACGATCTCGTACCGGTTGCGCAGGGCGCCGATCGCCTGCCGGGCCACCCGGTCGGTGACCTCCTCGCCGCGCTCGCCGTCGCCCGGCGCGAGGAGCAGCCCGATACCGGTCGGGTGCGCGTACACCGCGTCCTGGATGACCCGCGGCGAGATGTCCGCGATGCCCGCCAGGTCGGCGATGGAGCGGCGGAACTGTACGTCGAGATACGAGGCCACGTCACCGGACTGCAGGTCGAGGTCGACCAGGGCGACGGATCTGCCGGACGCCCGTGCGGCCAGCGCCAGTTGGACCGCGGTGACGGTGGCGCCGACCCCGCCCTTGGCCCCGGTGACCGTGACGACCGTGCCGCCGGGGCCCGCGGCCGGGTCGGGGCCGCCGCCGAGATGACGCCGTACGCCGGTGGACCAGGAGGCCGCGTTCTGCACCCGGGCCGCCAGCTCCTCGTAACCGAGCGGCAGTCCGACGAGACCGCGGGCGCCCGCGTCCATCGCCGATGTGTAGAGCAGCGGGCTGATGTCGGCGGTGATGAGGACGACGCCGACCGCAGGGAAGCGCAGCGCGACCTCCCGGATCAGCTCCAGCGCGGGGGCCGGGCCGATCCGTTCGTGGACGAGGACGACCTCGGGCAGCTCGTCGAGCGAATCGGCGGCCAGCCGGGCGAGCAGGTCGAGCAGCGAGGTCGAGTCGGCGACCGGCGGGAAGGGTTCGGCGTCGGGGAGCTGGCTGAGCAGGGTGAGCACCGCGCGCGCCGCGTCCGGGTCACCGGCCACCGGGAGGATGCGAGTCGTCATCTGTCCCTCACTTGTCGCCGTCGAGGGTGTAGGTACGGTCGCGCTGCGGTACGTCCGCGCTGCCGCCGGCCGCGACGAGCGCCAGCCGGACATGGGTCGCGAACGACTCGGCGTACGCGACGCGCTGGGCGTCGAGCGTCTTGAGCGCGAAGGTGATCGGGACGGCGTCGGTGGCCTGCCGGGTGCGGTCGCTCTCGTTCTGGTCCGGGTCGAGTGCGGTGAGCTTGCCGACGTCCACGACCCGGGCACCGGAGACGATGACCTTGGAGGTGTCGGGGACTCCCTTGTCGTCGCCCTTGAAGGTCGCGTAGATGTTGACGCTGGAGCCCGGCGTGATCTTGCCCGCCACCCCGGTGGAGGCGTCGATCATGATCGCGATCTCCTGCTCGCCCGCGGTGAGTTCGGGCTGCCGGACGATCATGTCGCTCTGCAGCAGCGAGCCCTTGCGCAGCTGGGTGACGGCGATCTTGCCGCGCACCTGGGCGAGATCGGTCACCGCGTTCGCGGAGAGCCAGCGCCGTGGCATCCGGGTCTCCTCGAAGTCGCCCGGGGTGAGCTGTTTGTACGGGGCTATGTCGTCGCGTACGCGGTACGCGGTGACCTCGGGGCCGACTTTCGCGTTCACGTCGCGGATGACCGAGAGCACGCCGATGATCGCGGCGACGGCACACACGGCCGACAGGATCAGCAGGACGACGCCGCGGCGCTGGCGGGAGTTCACTGGGCGGGCAACCTCTCGAGCTGGGCGTGCGGATCGGCGAAGGGTGCGGAGCAGAACCCGCAGCGGTCTCCGATGAGTTCGAGCCCGCACCAGCGGCACAGCTCACGGCGTACGGAGGAGACCAGCTGGTGGAGTACGGACAGCTCGGGGATGGCGGCGGCGAACTCCACCAGCCGGGGTGTGGCCCACCAGCCCGCCGAATCGGCGGGCAGCGCGGTCTCCAGATGGCCCTGCACCTGCCAGGCAGGGGCGAGCACGGTGGTCACCCAGTCGGACTGGAGCTGTCCCCTGGCGACGAGCAGCCGGGTCGCGAACGACGGCCCTTCGAGCAGGCCGGGTTCGGCACCGGTCACCTTGGCCAAGTGCGGCGTGGGTGAGGCGAGTACGGCGAACTGGGAGCCGGGCATCCAGGATCTGGCGTGCGCCGTGAGGGAGACCGGTACGTGGTCGAGCCGGGTGACCGTCGGCAGCAGCGCGCCCGCGTAGATGTAGTGGGCGAGCAGCCGGGCGGCGGAGGCGAGCACACCGGGGCTGAAGTCGCAGACGGAGAGCTGGCGCAGCTGACGGGCGAGCACCGCGACGCCGAGCGGCGGCAGTTCGACGGGCAGCAGGGCGATGCGGTCGCTCTCCAGGACCGAACGGACGGCGTGCAGCCGCTGGACGTACGCGGCGGGCAGCGCAGCCGCATAGGGCACGACGACGTATCCGTGCTGTTCGAGGAGGGCGTGCAGCTCCGTGATGGAGGCTTCGAACGACTGCGCCGACGGCGGCTGGAGCACGGCGGCGAGCGGGGTGTGCCGGTCGGACGGCGGCAGCGCGAGATCGCCGCTGGTGACAGCTATGGCGGTCGGCACGTCGTGGTCCCCCGTTCACAGCGGGTTGCTCCTGCCTCAGCACTGTATCCAGGGGGCACGCCGGAAGAACCACAACTGCCCAAGATTCATTGGATCTTGGCCGATGAGCAACGGGCCGCGGGAGGCGGAGAAACGGTGGAGAGCGTGGCCCGTCCTGACAGATCCCTTGACATTGCAATTGGTCTGGACCAGCTTGGTGGCATGCGGCGGTGGCCACCGTTCGGTACCTCAGCTCTTCCCCTCAGCTCTTCCCCGTACCTCAGCTCTTTCCGTATCCCAGCCCCCACCCCCCACACCTGGAGGCCGTACGTGACATCCGCACGATCCACCCGAGCCTGGCTGGGCGGCGCCGTAGCCGTCCTCGCGGCCGCGGCCCTCTCCCTCGCCGGGACGACGGCCCAGGCCGCCGGCAACACAGCCCCCACAGCGTCCAGGACCACCGCGGCCACCACCGTGCACACGGCCGCACCGCCCGCCCACGCGGTCACGGGCTACTGGCAGAACTTCAACAACGGCGCCGCCGTCCAGAAGCTCAGCGACGTACCGGACGACTACGACATCATCGCGGTCGCCTTCGCCGACACCGGGAGCTCGCCGGGCGCCGTCACCTTCAATCTGGACTCGGCCGGGCTCGGCGGCTACACCGCCGACCAGTTCAAGGCCGACATCAAGGCCAAGCAGGCGGCGGGCAAGTCCGTCGTCATCTCCATCGGCGGCCAGAACGGCACGGTCTCGGTGAGCGACTCGGCGTCGGCGGACAACTTCGCCAACTCCGTCTACTCACTGATGCAGGAGTACGGCTTCGACGGCGTCGACATCGACCTGGAGAACGGCGTCAACTCCACGTACATGTCCCAGGCGCTCAAGTCGCTTTCCGCGAAGGCCGGTTCTGGCCTGGTCATCACCATGGCCCCGCAGACCATCGACATGCAGTCGACGTCGGCCGAGTACTTCAAGACGGCGCTCGCCATCAAGGACATCCTGACCGTCGTCAACATGCAGTACTACAACAGCGGATCCATGCTGGGCTGCGACGGCAAGGTCTACTCCCAGGGCACGGTGGACTTCCTCACCGCGCTCGCCTGCATCCAGCTGGAGGGCGGCCTCGACCCCTCGCAGGTCGGCCTCGGTGTCCCGGCGTCGTCGAGCGCGGCGGGCAGCGGCTATGTCGCGCCGAGCGTCGTCAACGACGCACTCGACTGCCTCACCAAGGGCAGCAACTGCGGCTCCTTCAAGCCCTCGAAGACCTACCCGGGTCTGCGCGGCGCGATGACCTGGTCGACCAACTGGGACGCCACGGCCGGAAACGCCTGGTCCGGCGCGGTCGGACCGCACGTCCACAGCCTGTAGCCGGCACCGGTACCCACACCGGCACCCAGCTCGGCAGCGCCGCCGCTCCCCCGGTGGCGCTGCCGCCGTGCGTACCGGGCCGGGTGGCTACTGCGGGCGGCCCCCGAGGTAGTACCCGAGCACCGGGGCCAGCTCCGCGAACCACTGCTGGAGCGAGGCGCCGCTGCGGGCCTCCACCGCGCACTCGTAGAACACGCCGTCGGCCAGCACCACCGCCACCATGAGCGTGGTGCCTCCGAAGGACCCCTTGTACGGCACCGAACGGATCTGGCTCCAGCCGAAGTCGGCGGTCCGCCCGTCCAGTTCGAAGGAGACCCCCTGACTGTCGACCACGACGGCGTTCCGCCGGTCAGTGGCGAGGAAGTCGGGCCCGCCCGCGAAGTCTCCGTGGGGCGCGGGGCCCGCGGGCTGCTGCTGCACCGGAGGAGGCGCCGGGGCGTACAGCGGGGGCGGCGGCCCGAACCCCTGCGGAGGCGGGGGCTGCTGCGGCTGCGGCTGCGGCTGCGGCTGCGGCTGCGGTGAATAGGGCTGCGGCGGCTGCGGCGGATAGGCGGGGTACGGTCCCGGCGACGCGCCGCCCTGCTGCCCGGTCCATGCCATGTGCGGGCCCTCCTGCTCTCGGTTCACCGCCCAGTATGACCGGAGCGTATGACCGGAGCGCCGGAACGCACGGAGGCGCCCACCGGTCCCCCGGCGGACGCCTCCGTGACCGGACCGTACAGCCCCTACGGCTTGGGCAGGGTGCAGCCCGAGCGGCTCAGGTCGATCTTGTTGCCGGTGCCGACGCACGGCACGATCCCGTAGGTCTCCTCGGCGTAGTTGATGCCCTTGTGGACGGTGACGTTGCCGGACTCGTCCACCTCGCACGGGTTGTTCTCCGTGCAGCGCTCGCCGTCCTCATTGCCCGTGTTGTTGACGGCGACGACCTTGCCGGTCGCGGTGTCGACCACCGGCGACCCCGAGGTGCCGCCGATGGTGTCGCAGGCGGAGGTGTAGCGGAGCGAGTCCTTCCAGGTCCAGTCGCCCTCCTTGAGGCGGTAGACGAAACCGTCCACGTCGCAGCTGTAGATCTTCTTCCAGTAGCCGGAGACCACGCTGATCGCGGTCCCCTGCGCCGGGTGGTCCGCGTTGAGCTCCAGCGCCGAGATGCCGTACTTGCTCTGGATCTGCGCGTAGGTGGAGGAGAGCTCGTACAGCGAGATGTCCGTGTCGGTCATCGTCGCGTAGGCCACCTTGTCGGCCTTGAGCGTGGCGACCGAACTGCCCGCGGCGTCGAGCAGCGAGAAGGTACGGCTGGACGGCTGGTCGGTGATGACCTCACCGGGCGCCGGGAAGCCGGTCTCCAGGCAGTGGCCGTTGGACAGCACCAGCGCGGGGTCGTCCGGCTGGGAGTCCGGCACGCGGACGACGGAGCCCGAGCAGTTGCTCAGCGCCACCGTTCCCGCGAAGTCGGCTGCTTTGGCCGCGGGACGGCTGGTGGCCGCCACCGCGGGTGTCGCTGCCGCGCCCATGAGGAAAAGGGCGAGCAGTGCGCCGACGAGAGGCTTCTTCATGTGGGGGGTCCCCTCTGTGACCGAAGTTCTTCCGGTTTGACATGCGCATTCTTAACGCAAGAGGGGGTGACGGGGAAGGGCACATCCGGTGACCTGCGGTCGCGGCTCGCTCGGCCTCACGCGGCTTCACTCGGCCTCGCTCAGCCTCGCTCGGGCCCCACTCGGCCTCGCTCAGCCGGCGAAGCGGGCCATCCACGCCTCGACTTCGTCCGCCGACCGCGGCAGTCCGTCCGACAGGTTCTCGTTGCCGTCGTCGGTGACGAGAAGGTCGTCCTCGATGCGGACACCGATGCCGCGCCACTCCTCGGGCACGGTCAGATCGTCCGGCTGGAAGTACAGACCGGGCTCGACGGTGAGCACCATGCCGGGCTCCAGTACGCCGCCGACGTACTCCTCCTGCCTGGCCTGCGCACAGTCGTGGACGTCGAGGCCGAGCATGTGACCGGTACCGGCCATGGTGAAGCGGCGCTGGAGACCGAGTTCGTACGCGCGGTCGGCCGGGCCGTCGATGAAGCCCCACTCGACCAGCCGGGCCGCCAGATGGCGCTGGGACGCCTCGTGGAAGTCGCGGTACGCGGCGCCCGGCCCGACGGCGGCCATGCCCGCCTCCTGGGCCTCGTACACCGCGTCGTAGACCGTGCGCTGCACGGGTGTGAAGGTCCCGTTGATGGGCAGCGTGCGCGTGACGTCGGCCGTGTAGAGGGTGTTCGTCTCGACGCCCGCGTCGAGCAGGAGCAGGTCGCCGGGGCGCACCGGGCCGTCGTTGTGCGTCCAGTGCATGATCGTGGCGTGCTCGCCCGCGGCGCAGATCGAGCCGTAGCCGACGGCATTGCCCTCCAGGCGCGCACGGCGGAAGAACGTGCCCTCGATCCACCGCTCGGACGACGCGATCGCCGTGGAGAGCTCACCGACCACATCGGTGAATCCGCGCACGGTGGAGTCCACGGCCTTGCGGAGTTCGGCGATCTCCCACGGGTCCTTGACGAGGCGGAGATCGCTGAGCGCCTCGTCAAGTCCGGCGTCACGCGCCGCGTCGGTGGTCACGGCGGCGGTCAGGGCCGGGTCGACGCCGCGGACGATCCGGGTCGGCACCGCGGGGGCGGCGGCCAGGTCCTCGGCGGCCGTGCGGATGTCGCGGCACTCCAGGCCGAGCACGAGCTCCGACTCGGCGAGTGAGCGGCGCCTGCCCATCCACAGCTCCGCCGTGGGGCCGGTCCAGAACTCGTTGTTGTCCCTGCTGTCGCGCGGCAGCTGGTAGCAGTAGGCGTCGTGGCCGCCGTCCGCGCGGGGTTCCAGGACGAGCGCGCCGTCGCGGACCTGGTCCCCGGTCATGTGCACATAGCCCGAGTACGGCCGGAAGGGGTAAGTGTCGTCGTTCGAACGGACCTTGAGGTTCCCGGAGGGAATCACGAGGCGTTCGCCCGGGAAGCGCGCGGAGAGCGCCGCGCGGCGGCGTGCCGCGTGCGGGGACTGCTCGGCGAGCGTCAGGTCGTGCCGCTCGGTGTCCGCCCAGCCCGTCCGCATCAGAGCGGACAGCTCGTCGGAGATCCTCGGGTAGAGACTGTTCCTTCGGCCTTCTGCCACGGTCGTGCACCTTCCTCTTCGCTCCGGACGGGCCTCTCGCCGCCACCGGTCGACGGCGGCCCCCGGACGGTAGCCCGCACCCCGCGCGCCCGGGGCCCAGGAGCGCCACTGGCACAGATCGGCCAGGCGCCCCGGCGGGAGCCGCCGATAATGGGGCATATGACGAACGCGAAGCTCGGCGATGCCCTGCGGCTCCTGGGAATCGATCACTCGGCGGTCCGGACCTATCTGGCCCTGCTCGAACTGGCCCCGGCTCCGCTGAGCGCCGTCGGCGCCGCCGCCGGTCTGGACGGCGCGGAGCTGACCACGGCGTACGGCGCGCTGGTCGACGCCGGTCTGGCCAGTGCCGCCGGGTCGGGCGGTGACGTGGTGGCGCCGGTCCCGCCGGCCGCGGGTCTGGAGATCCTCGCCCGGCACCGGGCGGCCGAGGTCGAGGAGTCGCGCATCAGCGTCGGGGGCGCGTTCGAGTCGTTCCGGCGTCAGCGGCTCGCCGCGTACAACGACCATCTGGTCGAGGTCGTGACCGGCGAGGCCGTCGGCCCCAGGATCCGCCAGGCGTGGGCGAGCGCCCGCGACCAGATCCGGCAGTTCGAGTCACCGCCGTACTTCCCGCTGACCGGCGCCACCGACGACGCGCTGGCCACGCTGGCCCGCGGGGTGACGCAGCGTGTCGTGTACTCGCGGGCGTCACTGGAGCATCCGGGCCATCTCAAGGAGGTCGTCGAGCCGTGCATCAGGGCGGGCGAGCAGGCACGGGTGCTGCCGTCGGTGCCGGTCAAGCTCGTGATCATCGACGAGGCGTACGCGCTCGTGTCGTTGTCGATCAAAGAGGCCGACGTGCACAACACCATGCTGGTCGTGCAGCCGTGCGGACTGCTCTCGGCGCTCATGGCGCTGTTCGAGCAGTCCTGGCGGAACGCCCTGCCGTTCCACGGCCGCACCACCCACCCGGGCGGCCTGCCGCCCGCCGACCGCCGTCTGCTGTGGCTCCTCGCGGGCGGCGCGGGCGACGACGTCATCGCCCGCGAGCTGGGCATCAGTCGCCGCACGCTGTTCCGCAGGCTGCAGATCCTGATGGCCCGGCTGGGCGCGGCGAACCGCTTCCAAATGGCCTTGCAGGCACAGCGCTCCGGATGGCTGTGACCGGGCGCGGGTGAAACGGGCCGACGGAGCGGTGGACCGGTGCCGGCAAGCACCGTCAGTAAACCTCCACACCGAATGCGCAGGCCGGTCACGGTGTCCCGGGAACAGGCACGAACCGGATAATCGCCCTTGGTCATAAATACGGGGGTGTCCATTTTGCTGAAATTCGCAGTGCCCTTTTCCCTACGGACCTGTGGAGCAAGTGAAGGCGCTGTCCCGGCCCGGTGAACGGACCTGCACCCGGCCGCAATTCCATCACCGCACAACGCCTGACCGGCCCGCTTCCGGGTGGATGTACGAGGCGTCATCGTGCTTTGATCCTCCGCACCGCGGGAGTTGCACCATTGATTCCCGCCCGCTCGCATTACCAAGAGAAGGGCCCGCTCAGATCATGAACACCACTCCCCAGGTCGAGACCCTCGAGATTTCCGACGCCGACCTCGACAACGTCTCCGGCGGTCTCGTCGGCGGCCTCGTCAGCAGCGTGACCGGCACGGCCGACTCCGTCGCCCCGGTCTCCGGCCTCGTCGGCACCGTCACCGGCACGGTCGAGGGCCTGACCGGTGTCAACACCGGCGCCGTCACCGGCCTCATCGCCGGCGCCTGAGCCACAGCTCCACACAGGCCCCGGAACCTTCCCCAGGGTTCCGGGGCCTGACGGCGATGTCAGGGCCTGTCGGCCCGCCGGCTCCGCGACGTAAGGGAAGAACGCCGTGCAGTTCCGCCAACAGGCCCTGTCCAAGCTGCAGTCGCCCGAGGAACTCGACCTTCCCGTGCGCCTCGCCCGGCCGCAGGGGCTGCTCGCCCTGGTGGTGACGGTCGTCGTGATGGCCGCCGCGACCGTGTGGGCGGTCACCGGATCGGTGGCGTCCACGCTGCGCGCACCCGGCATCCTCACGCACGCACAGGGCAGTTACGTCCTCCAGAGCCCCGTCACCGGTCAGATCACGGGTGTGCTCGCCAAGGAAGGACAGCGCCTGGCCGCCGACGCACCCGTCCTCAAGGTCCGTACGGCGCACGGCGACCGGCTCGTCCGCACCATCGACGCGGGCCGGGTCACCACGCTCGACGCCGGGATCGGCGCGGTGGTCACCACCGGCGCCGATGTCGCCACCGTCGAGAAGACCCGCAGCACCAAGGACCCCCTGCTCGCCCTGGTGTACGTCCCGGCGGACAGGGCTGCGACCGTGCCGGTCGGCGCGGATGTCGACCTCACCGTCCAGTCGGCGCCCGCCCAGCAGTACGGGATGCTGCGCGGCCGCGTGCAGCAGGTCGGGCGCGGTGCGCAGACCCCGCAGCAGATAGCCGCCTTCCTCGGTGACAAGGAGCTGGCCGGCCAGTTCACGAAGAGCGGCCCGGCCGTCGCGGTCCTGGTCAGGCTGGTCGCGTCGTCCGCCACGAAGTCGGGTTACGCGTGGACGTCCGCGGGCGGACCGCCGTACGCACTCGACTCCATGACCCCGGCCTCCGGCGCCGTGCACCTCGCCGAGCAGCGCCCGATCGATTGGCTGCTTCCGTGAGCCCCTCCCCCGCCGCCCAGCAGAAGCTGCCGCCGGCCGGCCACGGCCGCCGCAGGGCACGCCCCGCGCCCCGGCCGCGGATACGCCACCGGCGGGTCCGTACCCCCACCGTCCTCCAGATGGAGGCCGTCGAGTGCGGCGCCGCCGCGCTGGCCATGGTGCTGGCCCACCACGGCAGGCACGTCCCCCTCGAAGAGCTCCGTATCGCCTGCGGTGTCTCGCGCGACGGCTCGCGGGCCAGCAACCTCCTGAAGGCCGCGCGCCGTTACGGCATGACCGCCAAGGGCATGCAGATGGAGCCGGCGGCGCTGGCCGAGGTCAAGGCGCCCGCGATCCTCTTCTGGGAGTTCAACCACTACGTCGTCCACGACGGCATGGGCCGGCGCTTCGGGCGGCGCGGTGTCCACATCAACGACCCGGACAAGGGCCGCAGGTTCGTGCCCGCCGAGGAGTTCGACAGCAGCTTCACCGGTGTCGTCCTGGTCCTCGAACCGGGCGACGACTTCCACGCGGGCGGACGCAGGCCCGGCGTCCTGCGGGCACTGCCCGCGCGCCTGCGCGGCACCACAGGTACCATGCTCGCCGCGCTCATCGCCAGCCTGCTCCTGGTCGTGACGGGCGCGGCGCTGCCCGCGCTCAGCCGCACGTACATCGACATGTTCCTGATCGGCGACCAGACCTCGCTGCTCGGGGCGCTGTTCGCGTCGATGGCCACGATGGTGGGGCTCACCGCCGTCCTCACCTGGCTCCAACAGGCGAATCTGCTGCGTGGGCGCATCATCTCGTCGACGCTCAGCAGCGCGCGGTTCCTGGGCCATCTGCTGCGGCTCCCCGTGACGTTCTTCGCGCAGCGCAGCCCGGCCGACCTGGTGCAGCGCCTCCAGTCGAACGACGCGGTCGCCGAGACCCTCGCCCGCGATCTGACCGCCGCCGGGGTGGACGGTGTGGTGGTGCTGCTGTACGCGGCGCTGCTGTGGACGTACGACCCCCAGCTGACGCTCGTCGGCGTCGGTATCGCGCTCGGCAATGTCGTCGCGATGCGGATCGTGGTCCGGCTGCGTGCCACCCGTACGCAGAAGCTGCGCGCGGACACGGCCCGGCTCACCAACACCTCGTACACGGGCCTTCAGCTGATCGAGACGATGAAGGCGACGGGCGGCGAGAACGGCTACTTCCGGCGCTGGGCCGGGCAGCACGCCACCACGCTGGAGGAGCAGCAGCGCCTCGGGGTGCCGAGCGCGTGGCTGGGCGTCGTGGCGCCGACCCTGGCGACGCTGAACAGTGCGCTGATCCTGTGGATCGGCGGGCTGCGCGCGGTCGACGGGCATCTGTCGGTGGGGCTCCTGGTGGCGTTCCAGGCGCTCGTGGTCCGCTTCACCGCGCCGATCACCCGGCTCAACGGGGTGGCGGGCCGTATCCAGGACTTCGCCGCCGATGTGACGCGGCTGAAGGACGTCGAGAGCTTCCCCGCCGACGCGGTGTACACCCGCGCGGACAACGCGCGCTCGGGCGTGGCCGGTTCGGACGACGGGCGCTCCGACGACGGCCGCTCCGGCGTGGCCGGTTCCGACGACGCCCGCCCGGACGGCACGCGCCCGGACGGCACGCGCTCCGACCACACGCGCTCCGACGGCCACCGCGCCGGGCCGTCGGCCGCGAGCACCCGCCGTCTCAAGGGGCACGTCACCCTCGACGCCATCACCTTCGGCTACAGCCCGCTCGACAAGCCCCTCCTCACCGGCTTCTCGCTGGCCGTCGGGCCCGGACAGCAGGTCGCCCTCGTGGGCGGCTCGGGCAGCGGCAAGTCGACGGTCTCCCGGCTGATCTCAGGTCTGTACACCCCCTGGGAGGGCACGATCCGCATCGACGGGCAGCGTCTCGACGACATCCCGCGGGGCGCGCTGACCGCGTCGGTGTCCTTCGTCGACCAGGAGGTGTTCCTCTTCGAGGGCACGGTCCGTGACAACGTCGCCCTCTGGGACCCGTCGATCCCCGACGAGGCGGTCGTCGACGCGCTCAAGGACGCGGCGCTGTACGACGTCGTGGCGCGCAGGCCGGGCGGCATCCACGGCCGGGTCGAGCAGGACGGGCGGAACTTCTCCGGCGGGCAGCGCCAGCGGCTCGAAGTCGCGCGGGCGCTGGTCAGACGGCCGAGTGTCCTCGTACTCGACGAGGTGACCAGCGCCCTGGACGCCGAGACCGAGCACGTCATCATCGACAATCTGCGGCGCCGCGGCTGCGCCTGTGTGGTCATCGCCCACCGCCTCAGCACGGTCCGCGACAGCGACGAGATCGTGGTGCTCGACCACGGCCAGGTCGTGGAGCGCGGCCGCCACGAGGAGCTGGTCGCCGCCGGAGGGCCGTACGCCGAACTGGTCAGGGAGCACTGACGTGACGCACACCCACCCGGAGCACGCCGCGGGCGACCAGGTGACCGCCGCGTTCGGCGCGCTCGGCGCGCCGGTGGACTGCACCGGCCTGCGCAGCCTGTCCCTCGACGGGCCCCAGGTGCTCTGGCTCGTCGTCGGGGGCGCGCTCGACCTGTTCGCGGTGGACGCCGCCGCGCAGGGGCACTGGCACTTCCTGGGCCGGCTGGAGGCGGGGACACTGCTCCTCGGTCCGGTCGATGGCCCGCAGCACACCCTGGTGGGGCGGCCGTTGCGGGGCTGCGCGCTGCGCCGTATCGCGCTGCGGGAGCTGCAGCGGCCCGACTACGGCGACGACGCGTGGGCGTACGACCAGCAGTACCTCAGCCAGTACGACACCCAGGACGCGGCCCTGAGCCTGCTGGAGCACGCCTTCGCGCTGGGGGTGGGCCGCAGTCAGCGGGTGCTGTTCGAGGCCCCGCTCGACGGCAGGACGGCCGGCGACGACACGGCGGGCGACGACACGGCGGGCGACGACGACGACATCCTGTGGCTGCCGGTGATGCCGGGCAGTGTGCAGTACGGGGCGTCGTACAGCGCGGACGCGGCCGGCGACCTGCTGGTCGACGGGGCGATGTGGCAGCGCATGGTCAATCAGCAGTTCCGGCTGCTCTCGGCACTCGACCGGTGGATCGAACGGCTGGAGAGTGCGCACGAGACCCGTACGGCGGCCGGGATCAAGGCGGGCGAGACCGTACGCGAGAACGCCGACCGTACCCTGATCGCGTCGATCGGCCGCCAGGGCAGGGGGAGTTCGCGGCGCCCGCCGTCCGGGAGCCCTGACGACACGACGTACGCCGCGTGCAAGCTGGTCGCCGACGCGGCCGGGATCACGCTCACCGGGCCCGCCGGGGGCGGCGCCGTGAGCGAGCGGACGGACCCGGTCGAGCAGATCACGGTCGCCTCGCGGATCCGCAGCCGCGCCGTCCGCCTCGACGGCCGCTGGTGGCGCGAGAACACCGGGCCGCTGGTGGGCCACCGGGCCGCTTCCGGCGCTCCCGTCGCGCTCCTGTGGCGGCGCGGCGGGTACGAGGCGGTGCATCCCACCAGCGGGCGGCGCACCCGGATCGGCGAGGACAACGCGGAGGAGTTCGAACCGCGGGCCGTGATGCTGTACCGGCCGCTGCCCGACCGGCCGCTCGGCCCGCTGCGGCTGCTGCGGTTCAGTGCGCGCGGCACCCGCGCCGACGTACGGAACCTGCTCGGGGCCGGGCTGGTGACGGTGGTGATCGGCGCCCTGGTGCCGGTCGCGACCGGGCGGGTACTCGGCGATTACGTACCGAACGCCGAGTCGGACCTGATCGTCCAGGTCTCCCTCGCGGTGATGGTGACGAGCATCGTGTCGGCGGCGTTCATGCTGCTGCAGAACCTGACGATCCTGCGGATGGAGGGCCGGATCGAGGGCACTCTGCAACCGGCCGTGTGGGACCGGCTGCTGGGGCTGCCGACCCGCTTCTTCGCGTCCCGCTCCACGGGCGAGCTGGCCAGTGCGGCGATGGGCATCAGCTCGATCCGCCGGCTTCTGTCGGGGGTGGGGCCCGTGGTGGTGCAGTCGGGCACCGTCGGCGCGATGAACCTCGTCCTGCTGCTCTGTTACAGCGTGCCCCTCGCCCTGGCAGCCCTCGGCATGCTGGCCGTGATCGCCGCCGTCTTCCTCACCCTCGGGCTGCTGGAGCTGCGCTGGCAGCGGCGGCTCGTGGTGCTCGGCAACAAGCTCAACAACCAGGCGTTCCAGACGCTGCGCGGCCTGCCCAAGCTGCGTGTCGCGGGCGCGGAGAGCTTCGCGTACGCCGCGTGGGCCGGGGAGTTCGCGCGCAGCCGGGAGCTCCAGCGGCGCGCGGGGCGCATCAAGAACCTGACCACGGTCCTCAACTCCGTCTATCTGCCGCTCTGTTCGCTGGTGATGTTCATGCTGCTCGCGGGCCCGGCACGGGGCAGCATGTCGGCGGGCGACTTCCTCACCTTCAGCACCGCGGTGACGATGCTGCTCACCTCGGTCACCCAGCTCACCGGCGCGGCGCTGTCGGCGGCCGCGGTCCTGCCTATGTTCGAGCAGATCAAGCCGGTACTCGACGAGGCACCCGAGGTACGCGCCGCCAGCACCCAGCCGGGCGCCCTGACGGGCGAGATCGAGGCGCGCGGGGTGTCCTTCCGGTACACGGACGACGGCCCGCTCGTCCTCGACGACGTGTCGCTGTCCATCAGCCCGGGCGAGTTCGTCGCGGTCGTCGGGCCGAGCGGCTGCGGCAAGTCGACGCTCCTGCGCCTCCTCATCGGATTCGACCGGCCGGTCACGGGCGGTGTGCTGTACGACGGCCAGGACCTCACGGCGCTCGACCAGGCGGCGGTGCGCCGCCAGTGCGGGGTCGTACTGCAGAACGCGCAGCCGCTGACCGGTTCGATCCTGGACTGCATCTGCGGTGCCGAGGTGTTCACGCAGGAGGAGGCGTGGGAGGCGGCGGAACTGGCGGGGCTCGCCGATGACATCAAGCGGATGCCGATGGGGCTGCACACGATGATCGCCGGGGGCGGAGCAATCTCGGGCGGCCAGCGCCAGCGCCTCATGATCGCGCAGGCACTGATCCGCCGCCCCCGCATCCTGTTCTTCGACGAGGCCACGAGCGCGCTGGACAACGAGACCCAGCGCACCGTCATCGACAGCACGCGTGCGCTGAACGCGACCCGGGTGGTCATCGCGCACCGCCTGTCGACGGTCATGGACGCGGACCGGGTGCTCGTCATGGCGGACGGCCACATAGTCCAGCAGGGCCCCCCGTCCCAACTCCTCGCGGACACGACGGGCCGCCTGCACGAACTGGTACGGCGCCAGCTGGCGTAGGGGCTCGACCAATGGCGTAACACGCAGTGCTACGCTTGAGTCATGGCGCCCAAGGAACGCTTCAGCATCAGCATGGACCCCGAGCTCAAAGCCTCCCTCAAGGAGCACGCACAGGCAGCGGAGCTCGATGTGACGCGCTATGTGACCCTCGCCGTGCAGAAGCAGATGCAGGAGGACGCCGTCATCGCCCGTCGCTTCGCGGCGATCGATGCGGACATCGCCGCGACCGAGACCCTGCCTGCTCCCGAGGGCGCGGAGACCGGGATCGACGACGCCGAGATCACGGCAGCGCTCGCAGGCATCGCCCACGCTCTCGCGCCCTCGTCGGAAGAAGCGGCGTGAGCCACCCGGCCTTCGTCTACGACGCAGGCATGCTCATCGCGCTCGACCGCCAGGACCGCACTGCGCATACCTTCCATCAGGCGCTGACCCGGCTGGACCATCCCCCTGTGGTGCCTCTCCCGGTGCTGGCCCAGGTCTGGCGCCCGGGACGCTGGACACCGCTGAGTCGGTGTGTCCCCCAGTGCACGGTCTTCGGCACCCGGGAGGCCCGGGTCGCGGGGTGCGGCCCCTGCGACGTGGGACATCTCGAAAGCGACGCGAGGCGCGCCGGGCAGTTGCTCACACACGCGGCCATCCCCGCCGAGAAACGCCCCGACGCGGTGGATGCCCTCGCCATGGTCATCGCCGCCCGCCACGTCAGCAGCGTGGTCGTGACCTCGGACGTACGCGACCTCGTGGCCTACCGGGACGCTCTGACCGAAGCGGAACAGAGCATCCGGATCCTCCCCGTCTCGGGCCTCGCGGAGTTCATGTCCGGCAAGCGCGTCACCTTGTGATCCGCCTGCACGAACTGGTACGGCGCCAGCTGGCGTAGGGGGCCCGCCCACCGCAGGGGCGCCCCGGCGTCAGCCCGTGTGCACCTCGGCCGACGGCCAGGCGCCGTCGGCGAACTGGCGGCCCCAGTAGTACGGGTTGACCTCAGCGAGGGTGCGCGCCTGCCAGCCGCCCGGCTCGCCGGGAGCGGCGACCGCCACCTCGACGCCGGGCCCCCACAGGGCGAGCCGCTCCTGGCAGATCCCGCACGGCGCGAGGACGGTGAGCCGGCCGGCGATCCGGTTGACGCACACCGACGCCGTGACCCGGCGGTCCAGGGTGTACGCCTGGCAGTACGCGCCGACCTCGTGGCAGAGCGTCACACCCGCGTTGAGGTTGTCGAAGCAGACGCTGGTGAGGATCTGACCGTCGTCGAGATAGACGGCGGCCGCCCCGGCCTCCGCACGCCCCGGCCAGCGGCGGTCCATCTGTGCGATCGCGGCGTCCACCAGCGTCTGGTCGAGTTTCATCGGGGCATCCTGCCAGGCCGGATCGGCGTACTGAAACCCCTTTTACGGATCGCCGCCGGGGCCCGGGCCGGCCGGGGCGGCCCCCGCGAGCCCGGATCGGGCCGGCCCGATCCGGGCTCCAAACCCTAGATGACCAGGCTGAGCAGTGCGGCGACCACGAAGCCCGCCACCGACAGGACTGATTCCAGTACCGTCCAGGACTTCAGCGTGTCGCGTTCCGAGATGCCGAAGTACTTGGCGACCATCCAGAAGCCGCCGTCGTTGACGTGCGAGGCGAAGATCGAGCCCGCCGAGATGGCCATGATGATCAGCGCGAGGTGGGGCTGCGACAGGTGCTGGCCGTCGACCAGCGGCAGCACGATGCCCGCCGTGGTCACGATCGCCACCGTCGCACTGCCCTGGGCCACCCGCAGCACCAGCGAGATCAGATACGCCAGCAGGATGACCGGCAGACCCACGTCGTTGAAGGTCTTGGCCAGCGCGTCGGCGATACCGCTGCCGCTGAGGACCGCGCCGAAGATGCCGCCCGCGCCGACCACCAGGAGGATGTTGCCGACCGGCTTGAGCGACGCGGTCGAGACCGCCTCAAGGGACTTGCGCGACCAGCCGCGGCGGATGCCCAGCAGGTAGTACGAGAGGAAGAGCGCGATCGTCAGGGCGACGAAGGGGTGGCCGAAGAACTCCAGGACCGAGCGGAGCGTCGAGGGGTCGAGCGCGATCGAGGAGAACGTCGCCAGCAGGATCAGGATCAGCGGGGTCCCGATGATCGCGAGTACCGTACCCAGCGGGACCGGCTTCTCCTGCGGCTTGACGCCCTGGGCCTGCTGCTCGGCGACCACCGCGGCCTTGGCCTCCTCGGCGGCCTCGACCATGTCCTGCGGTACGGCGACGAAGAGGCGCTTGCCGATCCACGCCGCGTACACCCAGGCGGCCAGCACGGCCGGGATGCCGCAGGCGGCGCCGATCACGATGATCCAGCCCAGCGAGACGTGGAAGAGCGCGGCGGCGGCGACCGGACCCGGGTGCGGCGGCAGGAACGCGTGGGTCATCGACAGGCCCGCGAGCAGCGGCATCGCGTACAGGATGATGGACTTGCCGGACCGCTTGGCGGCCGCGTAGACGATCGGCGCGAGGACGAAGATGCCGACGTCGAAGAAGACCGGGATACCGAAGATGAGGCCGGTGAGCCCCATCGCGAGCGGGGCCCGCTTCTCACCGAAGAGGTTCAGCAGCCGGGAGCTGAGCACCTCGGCGCCGCCCGAGACCTCGAGGATCGAGCCGAGCATCGTGCCGAGGCCGATGATGATCGCGATATGCCCGAGGATGCCGCCCATACCCGACTCGATCATCGAGACGGACGACGACTTCTGGACCGTGCCGAAGAGTTCGGTGACGGAGAGCCCGGCACCGAGGCCGACGGCTATGGAGACACCGAGCAGCGCGACGAACGGCTGGAGCCTGACCTTGATGATCAGGAAGAGCAGCAGCGCGATGCCCAGGACGGCGACGGTCAGCAGACCGGTGGTGCCCCCGACGATGGCGAGCAGTCCGCCGGTGTGGGGTGGCGGTGCGGTGGTCTCAGCGGCGAAGTACATGGGGGAACTCCGTTGTTTCCTCGGGGACTTCAGGGCGGGGGACGGCAGGGCGGCGGGAGGCCCGGAGGGGCGTCCGGGCAGGCCGGGGTACGGCACGGCGCCCCGGAAGGGGGATGGGGCGCCGTGCCGTGGTGCGGTGGTGCGGTTTCGTGGTGGTGCGGTGGAGCGGGTGTGCGGTGGAGCGGGTGTGCGGTGGAGCGGTCGTGTCAGCCGAGTACGGCGAGCGCGTCGATCTCGATGAGCAGGCCGGGCGGCAGACCGACGTAGACGGTCGTACGGGCCGAGGCCGGCTGGGTCAGACCCTGCTCCTCGAAGTACGCGTTGTAGATCTCGTTCAGCTCGGCGAAGTGCGCGACGTCCGTGAGGTAGACGCGCATCATCATCACGTCGTCCCAGGTCGCGCCGCCCTCCTCCAGGATCGCCTTGACGTTGGCGAAGGTCTGGAGGGTCTGCTCGCGCAGGGTCGGGCCCGCCGGGGTGGGCGCCTGGCCGTCGACGGCCGGCAGGAAGCCGACCTGGCCGGCGACCTGGAGGATGTTGCCCTTGCGGACGCCGTGCGAGAACTTCGCGGGCGGCGTCGTGTGGGTGGCGGGGGTGAGAGCGGTCTTCTCGGTCATGCCCTTGCTTCCTTCGGGGGGTGGTGCGGGGGGACGGTCTTCGGCTGCGGTGCGGTGCCCGCGTACTCGCCGCTGATGGCGTCGGCCGTGCGGCGCACCAGCGGGAGCAGGGTGAGGAGTTCCTCTGCGGTCACGACCACGTTGGGCGCCGACATCGACATGGCGGCGACAACCCGGCCGTCCACGCCCCGGATGGGGGCTCCGACGCAGTTGATGGACTCCTCGTGGCCACCGAGGTCGGTGGCCCAGCCCTGTTCGCGCACCGTGGCCAGCTCCTTGAGGAAGGCGCCGGCGTTCGGTGTCGAACGGGCCGTGTAGGTGGGGTAGTCGAGCCGCTCGGCGACGCTGCGCCGCTCCGGCTCGGGGAGATCGGCGAGCAGCAGCTTGGCGACGGCCGCCACGGTGATGGCGACGGGCCTGCCGATCCGTGAATACATCCGGACCGGGTAGCGGCTCTCGACCTTGTCGATGTAGAGGACCTCGTTCTCCTCGTACACCGCGAGGTGCACGGTGTGCCCGCACTCCTCGTTGAGCCGCGCCAGATGAGGGTGGGCGATCTCCCGTACGTCGAGGTTCTCGACGGCCTCCTGGGCGAGCGCGAAGAGCCGGGTGCCCAGGCGGTAGCGCTGGTCCTGCTGGCGGTAGACGAGTCCGTGCTCGTGGAGGGTACGCAGCAGCCGCAGCGCGGTCGACTTGTGGACGCCGAGGCTCTCCGAGACCTGCCCGAGGTCCGCGGGCCCGCGGGCGAGCAGCGGCAGGATGGAGAGCGCGCGGTCTACGGTCTGGCTCATGGCGTACGTACCTCCTCGTCGGCGGCCCCGGCGGTGACCTCGTCGGCGACGCCGTGGGCGGCCCCGTCCGCACCGGTCACGCCGGACACGGTCCCGGTCCCGGTCCAGCCGGGGCCGATCCGAAGTGTGCCCCAGGCGGTGTCGTCGAGAGCCGCGAGGCGGTCGGCCAGGTCCCGCGGCGGCGGGTCGGCCAGGTCGCCGTGGACGGTGAGGGCGGCGGCGGCCATCAGATGGCCGTGCCGGACGCGGTCGCGGACCGGGAGCCCGCGGAGGGTGCCGGAGAGGAACCCGGCGGCGAAGGCGTCGCCCGCGCCGACCGGCGCCACGACATCGACGCGCAGCGCGGGGACGGTGGTGACGGTGTCGGCGCCCGTGCCGGTATCGGTGCCGGTTCCGGTGTCGACGTCGGTGCCGGCCTCGGCGTCGGCGCCTTCGGGACGGGAGAAGACGGTCGCCCCGGCGGACCCCCGCTTCACGACCAGCACCGCGGGCTCGGGCAGCGCGGCCCTGATCGCGGCAGCGCCCCGTACACCCCAGGCCGACTCCGCCTCGTCCTCGCCGACGAAGACCACGTCCGCCCCGCGCGCCAGCTCCAGCAGGACTCCGGGGCCCGCCTCACCGGTGTCACGCCACAGCCCCGGCCGGAAGTTCACGTCGAAGGAGACCAGCGGGCGGCCGGGCGCGGGCGCGGTCAGTTCGCGCAGCAGGGCCAGACAGCCCGGCGAGAGCGCGGCCGTGATCCCGGAGAGGTGCAGCACCTGCCCGGACCACAGGGCCGCGCGGTCCAGGACGCCGGGCGCCATCGCGCTCGCGGCGGACCCGGCGCGGTAGTAGAGGACCTCGTGGTGAGCGGCGTCGCGGTCGTCGGCCGTACGGAAGTAGATCCCGGTGGGGCGGTGCGGGTCACGCTGGACGGCCGAGGTGTCGACCCCGTACGCCGCGACGGTCCCGGTCAGATGGTCACCGAAGCCGTCGGCGCCGACCCGGCTGATCCACCGCGCCGGGTGCCCGGCGGCCGCCAGCGCGCACGCCACATTGGACTCGGCGCCGCCGATGCCCCGGTCGAAGGAGGGGACGTCGGCGAGGCGGCCGGGCCGGGAGGGCAGGAAGGTGACCATGGACTCGCCGAGACAGACGACGTCCACTGGGGGCACTGGGGTGTGCTGGGCGGTCACGATCGCTCTCGCTCCTCGGTGATGGGCGGCCGGGGGCTCCGTTGACCCGGCGATGGCTCGGATGTTAGACAGCGGTGAGCGATATGCGCAATGAGCGTTGCACATGATGCAACGCGAACTCTCTGGGAGGTTCCATGGCGGGCGCGGCAGGCACGGCGGGCGCGAAGAGCGCGGCGGACGCACGCGAGACCATCGGTGCGGAAGTCGTCGACCACCGCTTCAAGGGGCTGCCGCCCGGCGCCGACGGGCTGACCGTCGCCGAGCTGGCCGCCGAGCGCCGGAACCTCTTCACCGACGGCTTCACCACCCCCGTGCTCGCGCTCTCGGCCGAGTCCGTCGAGCACAACCTCGCCCTCATGGAGACGTACTCCACACGGCACGGCCTCGCCTTCGCCCCGCACGGCAAGACGTCGATGGCCCCGCAGCTCTTCGACCGGCAGGCCGAGCACGGCGCGTGGGGCATCACCCTCGCCGTACCGCACCAGGTGCGGGTCGCCCGCGCCTTCGGGGTGCGGCGGGTCTTCGTCGCCAACGAGATCGTGGACGCGCCCGCGCTGCGGTGGATCGCCGCCGAGCTGGCCGCCGACCCCGGCTTCCGCTTCATCTGCTACGTCGACTCCGTACGCGGTGTCGAGCTGATGGACGAGGCGCTGCGCGGCTGCGCCAGGCCCGTCGACGTGGTGGTCGAGCTGGGCGCGGGCGACGGCGCCAGGACCGGCGTACGGACCGCTGCCGAGTGCGCGGCCGTCGCCGACGCGGTGGCCGCCACGGAAACCCTGCGGCTGGTGGGTGTCGCCGGTTACGAGGGCGAGGTGCCCGACGCCGACGGCGAGAAGGTACGCGCCTGGCTGCGCCGACTCGTCGCGCTGGCCGCCGACTTCGACCGGGCCGGCCGCTTCGCGGGCCTGGACGAGATCGTGCTGAGCGCCGGCGGCAGCGCCTGGTTCGACGCGGTGGCCGATGTCTTCGCCGAGGTGCCCGCGCTCTCCGCTCCCGTACTGAAGCTGCTGCGCTCCGGCGCCTATGTCTCGCACGACGACGGCCACTACAAGCATCTGACGCCCTTCAACCGGGTGCCGTCCGAAGGCGCGCTCCAGCCCGCCTTCCGGCTCTGGGCGCAGGTCGTCTCCCGGCCCACAGGGGAGCAGGCGTTCGTCAACGCGGGCAAGCGGGACGCGGCGTACGACATCGACCTGCCGCAGGCGCAGGCCGTCCGCGACGCCCGCACCGGCGAGGTGCGCCCCGCCACCGGCGTCACCCTCACCGGCCTCTCCGACCAGCACGGCTGGCTGCGCACCACCGACGAGGCGCGCCTCGACGTCGGCGACTGGGTGGGGCTCGGGCTCTCGCACCCCTGCACCTCCTTCGACAAGTGGCAGCTGATCCCGCTCGTCGAGGCGGACGGCACGGTGACGGACTACATCCGCACGTACTTCTGAGCGGGCAGGACCGGGGGCCGGGCAGCACGCACCACAGGGAACAGGGCAAGGGAGCAACAGTCATGGATCTGGTCATCCGCGACGTCCGGGTCGTGGACGGTACCGGCGGCGCCTCGTACCGCGCCGACGTCGCCGTCGACGGCGGCCGCATCACCTCCATCGTCCGCGAGGGGTCAGGCCAACGGCCGGGCGGGCAACGGGTGGTGGAGGCACACGGCCTGGCCCTGTCCCCCGGTTTCATCGACATGCACGCCCACTCCGACCTGGCGCTGCTGCGCGACCCCGGCCACGAGGCCAAGGCCGCGCAGGGCGTGACGCTCGAAGTGCTCGGCCAGGACGGGCTCTCGTACGCCCCGGTCGACGACCGCACCCGCGAGGAGGTCCGCCGGGCCATCACCGGGTGGAACGGCGACGGTTCGGACATCGACTTCGACTGGCACACCGTCGGCGGCTATCTGGACCGGCTCGACCGTGGCATCGCGGTGAACGCGGCGTATCTGATCCCGCAGGGCACCCTGCGGATGTACGCGATGGGCTGGGACGACCGGCCCGCCACCGCGGCCGAGACCGAGCGGATGAAGCAGCTGGTGGCCGAGGGCATGGAGCAGGGCGCCGTCGGTATGTCGTCCGGGCTCACCTACACCCCCGGCATGTACGCGGACGACGCCGAACTCACCGAGCTGTGCCGGGTGGTGGCCTCCTACGGCGGCTACTACTGCCCGCACCACCGCAGTTACGGCGCGGGCGCCCTCCAGGCGTACCAGGAGATGGTCGGCCTCACCCGGGCCGCGGGCTGCGCCCTGCATCTCGCGCACGCCACCATGAACTTCGGTGTGAACAAGGGGAAGGCGCCCGAGCTGCTCGCCCTCCTCGACGAGGCGCTGGACGGCGGCGCGGACATCTCCCTCGACACCTACCCGTACACCCCGGGCTGTACGACGCTGGTCGCCATGCTGCCCAGCTGGGCGAGCGAGGGCGGCCCCGACGCGATCATGGGGCGGCTGCGGGACGAGGAGACGGCCCGGAAGATCCGCCAGGTCATGGAGGTGGAGGGCGCCGACGGGTGTCACGGGGTGCCCATCCAGTGGGACGCCATCGAGATCTCCGGGGTGTCCGACCCGGCCATGAGCGGCTACGTCGGGCGGAGCGTCGCGGCCAGTGCGCGCGAGCGCGGCGAGGAGCCGTGGGTGACCGCGCGCCGGCTGCTGATCGAGGACCGGCTCGGCTCGACGATCCTCCAGCACGTCGGCCACGAGGAGAACGTCCGGCAGATCATGCGCCACCGGGTGCACACCGGCGGCAGCGACGGCATCCTCCAGGGCGACAAGCCGCACCCCCGCGCGTACGGCACCTTCCCGCAGTACCTGGGCCGGTACGTCAGGGAGCTGGGCGTGCTGTCCCTGGAGGAGTGCGTGGCGCACCTCACCTCGCGCCCGGCGGCCAGGCTGCGGCTGCCCGACCGCGGTCTTGTCCGTGAGGGCTACCGGGCCGACCTGGTGCTCTTCGACCCGGAGACGGTCGCGGCCGGCTCCACCTTCGAGGTCCCGCGCACCCTGCCGACCGGGATCCCGCACGTCCTCATCGACGGCCGCTTCGTGATCGAGGACGGCCGGCGCACGGATGTGCTCGCGGGCCGCTCGGTACGGCGTACACCCGGCGGGGCCTGAGCAGCGCCCCGCCCCCGACCGCGGCCCGCCCTGCTTCCCCCGGCAGGGCGGGCCGCTCCCACTCCTGTGGGGGAAAACACCAGGCCGTCGCCGTTGTGTCACCGTAGGGTTGCGGACATGCAGGTGATCCAGTCAACGAAGCTCGCCAATGTCTGTTACGAGATCCGGGGCCCGGTGCTCGACGAGGCAATGCGGCTGGAGGCAGCAGGTCACCGCATCCTCAAGCTCAACACCGGCAACCCGGCCGCCTTCGGCTTCGAGTGCCCGCCGGAAATCCTGGAGGACATGCTCCGCAACCTCGGCGACGCGCACGGCTACGGCGACGCCAAGGGGCTGCTGTCCGCGCGGCGCGCGGTGATGCAGCACTACCAGACCAAGGGCATCGAGCTGGGCGTCGAGGACATCTACCTCGGCAACGGCGTCTCCGAACTGATCCAGATGTCGATGCAGGCGCTGCTCGACGACGGCGACGAGGTGCTCGTACCGGCCCCCGACTACCCGCTGTGGACCGCCTCGGTCTCGCTGGCGGGCGGCACGGCCGTGCACTACCGCTGCGACGAGCAGGCCGACTGGATGCCGGACCTCGCCGACATCGAACGCAAGGTCACCGACCGCACCAAGGCGATCGTGATCATCAACCCGAACAACCCCACGGGCGCGGTGTACGACGACGAGCTGCTGCGCGGCATCGCCGACATCGCCCGCCGGCACTCCCTGACGATCTGCTCGGACGAGATCTACGACCGGATCCTCTACGACGGCGCCACCCACACCCCGACGGCGGCCATCGCCCCCGATCTGATGGTGCTGACCTTCAACGGCCTCTCCAAGAACTACCGGGTGGCCGGGTTCCGCTCCGGCTGGATGGCGGTGTGCGGCCCGAAGGCGCACGCCTCCTCGTACATCGAGGGCCTGACGATCCTGGCGAACATGCGGCTCTGCGCCAACATGCCCTCGCAGCACGCGGTGGCCACGGCGCTCGGCGGCCGGCAGTCGATCGAGGACCTGGTGCTGCCGGGCGGCCGCATCCTGGAGCAGCGCGACACGGCGTACGAGCTGCTGACGCAGATCCCGGGCGTGACCTGCGTCAAGCCCAAGGGGGCGCTGTATCTCTTCCCGCGCCTGGACCCGAAGGTCTACAAGGTGAAGGACGACCGGCAGATGGTCCTCGACCTGCTGCGCGCCGAGAAGATCATGGTGGTGCACGGCACCGGGTTCAACTGGCCGGAGCCCGACCACTTCCGCATCGTGACGCTGCCCACGGCGAAGGAGCTGGAGGACGCGGTGACGCGGATCGGGACCTTCCTGGACGGTTACTCACAGCGGTGAAACCGGGTGCGATTCGCGACCGGACTCAACTTTAGACAGAATCTAAGTTAGGACGCTAGGATGGAGTCCTGCCCGCGAGGAGGAGGCCATCCCATGTACGAACCGATCCGCACCAAGTCGGTCCACACGGTGGCCGAGGAGTCCGCGGCCACCGGCTACCCCCGCCGAAGCCGCGACGAGGAGCTGGACATCCAGCTCGCGGGCCATCTGGCCGCACTCCTCGCGGTGACGGACGAGCTGGGGCTGGCCGCCGAGGGCGACCGCATCGCGGAGCAGGTGGCCAGGTTGCGCGGCACCCCGCCGACCCGGCACGCGGGCCTGACCAACGCCTCCCCCGCGGACCTGCACACCCGGGCCCACCATCTGGCGGGCCGCGCCCTCCTGGTCGCGGCCTCCCGCGCGGACACCGCGGCGGCGATCCTCTCGGCGGAGCGGATGGACGCCCACCTGGCAGCACGGCACCTCGCCGGCGCCCACTGATCGGCCCCGGTTCGCGGGCCGCGGAGGCGCGCGAACCGGGCGCCACCAAAACTCCGCGTACACGTCTCCATGTACACGTCTCCATGTACGCATCTCCGCGCGAGTAGACAGAAGGCCCGGCCCCGGGAGCCAGAACTGGCTTCCGGGGCCGGGCCGTACGCGGCGGGCCGGGGATGACTCCCACAGGTCAGGGCGGACGTCGGACGGACCCGCCGCGCGGCTCAGCGTTCAGCGGCCGAGGGACGGCGTGCTGCCGGGGTGCGGGGCGGGCGTCAGCCCAGGCGCTTGACCAGCGACCGGTACTCGTCCCACAGTTCCTTCGGCGCGTGGTCGCCGAACGTGTTGAGGTGCTCAGGGACCAGCGCCGCCTCCTCGCGCCAGACCTCCTTGTCGACCGTGAGCAGGAAGTCCATGTCGGCCTCCGAGACGTCCAGACCCGTGGTGTCGAGCGCGCCCTTGGCCGGCAGGATGCCGATGGGGGTCTCGACGCCCTCGCCCTTGCCCTCCAGGCGCTCGACGATCCACTTCAGGACGCGGCTGTTCTCGCCGAATCCCGGCCAGACGAACTTGCCCGCCTCGTTCTTGCGGAACCAGTTGACGTAGTAGATCTTCGGGAGCTTCGCCGGGCTTCCTCCCCGCGCGGCGTCGCTGCCGACCTTCACCCAGTGGCCCATGTAGTCGCCCATGTTGTAGCCGCAGAACGGCAGCATGGCGAACGGGTCGCGGCGCAGCTCACCGACCTTGCCCTCGGCTGCGGCCGTCTTCTCGGACGCGACGTTCGCACCGAGGAAGACGCCGTGGTTCCAGTCGAAGGACTCGGTGACCAGCGGGACGGCGGAGGCGCGGCGGCCGCCGAAGAGGATCGCCGAGATCGGCACGCCCTTCGGGTCCTCCCACTCCGGCGCGATGATCGGGCACTGCCCTGCCGGGGTGGTGAAACGGGCGTTGGGGTGGGCGGCGGGGGTGCCGGACTCGGGCGTCCAGTCGTTGCCCTTCCAGTCCGTCAGGTGCGCGGGCGTCTCCTCGGTCATGCCCTCCCACCAGACGTCACCGTCGTCGGTCAGCGCCACGTTGGTGAAGACCGAGTTGCCCCACAGCGTCTTCATCGCGTTGGCGTTGGTCCGCTCGCCGGTGCCGGGCGCGACCCCGAAGAAACCGGCCTCCGGGTTGATCGCGTACAGCTGGCCGTCCTCGCCGAAGCGCATCCAGGCGATGTCGTCCCCGATGGTCTCCACGGTCCAGCCGGAGATCGTCGGCTCCAGCATGGCCAGGTTCGTCTTGCCGCAGGCCGAAGGGAAGGCGGCGGCGATGTACCTGGGGGCCTCCGCCTCACCGCGCGGCGGCGTCAGCTTCAGTACGAGCATGTGCTCGGCCAGCCAGCCCTCGTCCCGCGCCATCACGGACGCGATGCGCAGCGCGTAGCACTTCTTGCCGAGCAGGGCGTTGCCGCCGTACCCGGAGCCGTACGACCAGATCTCCCGGTCCTCGGGGAAGTGCGAGATGTACTTGGTGGAGTTGCACGGCCACGGGACATCGGCCTCGCCATCGGCGAGCGGGGCGCCCAGGGTGTGGACGGCCTTCACGAAGAAACCGTCGGAGCCCAGCTCGTCCAGGACCTCCTGGCCCATGCGCGTCATCGTGCGCATCGAGACCGCGACGTACGCGGAGTCGGTGATCTCCACACCGATCGCGGAGAGCGGCGAGCCCACCGGGCCCATGCAGAAGGGCACGACGTACATCGTGCGGCCGCGCATCGAACCGCGGAAGACGCCGCCCTGTCCGCCGGAGCCGGAGAAGATCTCGCGCATCTCCGCCGGGGCCTTCCAGCGGTTCGTCGGGCCCGCGTCCTCCTCCTTGACGGAGCAGATGAACGTACGGTCCTCGACGCGCGCGACATCCGACGGGTCGGACGCGGCGTAGTAGGAGTTCGGGCGCTTGATCGGGTCGAGTTTCTTGAACGTCCCCTTGGCCACGAGTTCGCCGCAGAGGCGCTCGTACTCGGCTTCGGATCCGTCACACCAGACCACACTGTCCGGTTGCGTCAGCTCGGCGATCTCGTTGACCCACGAGATCAGTTCCTGGTGCTGGGTCGGGAGGACAGGGGGAGCCGCGATGTCGCGCGCCACGATTGCTCCAATGCACGTATGTGATGGTTTGAGGGTTTTGCCCCTTGGGGGCTACGGCCCGGATGCTTCGTAGCCGCTCATCCGGTACCGCTCGCACTCATCTGATGATCCGCGCCTTCCGCCCATCTGTCCAGAGGGTCTCTCACGTGAGCGTCGCCACTCGTCATCACCCGCCCTCACGCGCCCCCGCGCGCGCCCACCGTCCCGGTCGGCCTACCTGGCGGCCGGGAACCTACGGGTACGTAGGTAGCATCGGCATATGACTTCCGCCGCCCCAGAAGCGACCGCGCCCCACCCGGCACCGGTGAAACCGCGGCTGCGCGGCTGGCTGCACGCCGGGATGTTCCCGGCCGTGATCGTCGCGGGGCTCGCGCTCGTGGCCCTCGCCGACTCCACCCGCGCACGCATCGCCTGCGCGATCTACATCCTCACGGCCTGCATGCTCTTCGGGGTGAGCGCCGTGTACCACCGCGGCACCTGGGGCCGCACGGGCGAAGCCGTACTGCGCAGGCTCGACCACGCGAACATCTTCCTGATCATCGCGGGCACCTACACCCCGCTGACCCTGCTTCTGCTGCCAGGGTCGACGGCTGCGCCGCTGCTCTGGGCGGTCTGGGGCGCGGCGCTCGCCGGGATCGCCTTCCGGGTCTTCTGGGTCGGTGCGCCGCGCTGGCTGTACACGCCCTGCTACATCGCGATGGGGTGGGCGGCGGTCTTCTTCCTGCCCGACTTCATGCGGGCGGGCGGGGTGGCCGTCCTCGTCTGCGTCATCGTCGGCGGACTGCTCTACAGCGCGGGCGGCGTCATCTACGCGCTCAAGCGGCCCGACCCATCACCGCGCTGGTTCGGTTTCCACGAGGTGTTCCACTCGCTGACCCTGGCCGCGTTCATCACGCAGTACGTGGCGATCTCACTGGTCGCCTACTGACCCGGGGCCCTGCGCCTCCGCCGCCCTGCCGCCCCACAGCCCTGCGCCCCGCGGCCCCGCCGCCCGCTCCGCCGCGACGTCGGCCGGCCTCCGAGGCGTCCAGCTCTCGGTCGTATCCGTGAATGACGACCTGAGCCATGAACATCAACACAGCTTCACGCGGGGCCCGACCCGCCATAAGTCCCTCCCGTTACCCGCCAATTCAGATACATGGACGATGCTGGGAAATGTTTCTTCGTCTTGAGTGTTGACCTCAAAAGCGACACGACCGCACACTGAGCGTCATCTCCCCCACCGAGCGAACGGCGCCTCCACGCTGCACCGCAACGAGACGAGGAGCACCTCATGACCGGGTTCAACCGTCGCGACTTCCTCAGGGTCACCGGTGTCGGGTCCGCGGCCCTGGCCCTGCCACTGACGGGCGGGGTGATCCGGGCGGGCGCGAGCGACGCCCGGCCGGCGGTGCTGCGGGCAACCGTGCACGCCTCGGGCGCCTGGCAGGTGACCGCGACCGCCCTGGGCTGGACCTTCGGCGGTTCGGTCGGCTCGGCGGCGACCGGGATCGCCACCGCGCGGGGAGCGGACGCGCTGGGCCCGTACACCGAGACCAAGTTCACCTTCAGGTCGGGCGCCCGGAAGGGCGGCATCCGCGTGTACGACGGTGCGTCGTCCGTCGTCTTCACCGACACCTATGTCGAGGCGGCCGCCAACAGCGGCCCGTTCCCGACCTTCACCCGCTACCCGGAACTCGCGCACCGGCTGAGCCACAGCGACTGCTTCGGACGATTCCAGTTCAACACCTTCGCGGGCGCGTCCGACAGCCCATGGGTGTTCTTCGACAACGCGGGCAACACCTTCGTCCTCTCGGCGGCGGACCACTTCCAGGAGGCCCAGACCACGCTGGCCCCCGACGGCTCGATCGCAGCCGGAGTACTCAGCTCCATAGCCACCCTGCCGGCCGGTTACACCCGGCGGACCATCCTGTCGCCCCGGGCGGGTGTCGGCGCCGCCCACCGCGCCTGGGGCAGTGCGCTGACGCGGCTCGCGGGCAAGCGCCTGCCCGCCAACGACACCGGCCCGGTCCTCAACACGCTCGGCTACTGGACCGACAACGGGGCTGACTACTACTACACGTACGAGCAGCCGAAGGGCTATACGGGCACCCTGCTGGCCGTACGCGACGAGTGGGCGTCCCAGCGGATCCCGATGGGCTATATGCAGCTCGACAGCTGGTGGTACCCGAAGGGCCCCGACAACGACTGGAACGACCTGCCGGACGGCACCTCCCGCTACGAGGCGGACAAGGAGCTGTTCCCCGACGGACTGGCCGCGTTCCAGAAGAAGTTGGGGCTGCCGCTGGTCACCCACGCCCGGTGGATGGACAAGTCGAGCCCGTACCACGGCCAGTACGCGTTCTCGGACGACGTCATCACCGACCCGGCGTTCTGGAAGAGCGTCATGGACTATCTGCGCGACGCCGGGGTCGTCGTCTACGAGCAGGACTGGCTCTGCAACAAGGCCAAGCCCGCCGAGAACCTCACCGACGCCGACACGTTCTTCGACAACATGGCCCGCCACGCGGCGGCCGACGGCCTGGACCTCCAGTACTGCATGGGGCTGCCGCGCGACTATCTGCAGAGCACCCGCTACCCGAACCTGACGACCATGCGGGTCAGCGACGACCGCTTCGACCGGCCGAAGTGGGACATGTTCCTCTACGACTCCCAGCTCGCCGCCTCGCTCGGGGTGTGGCCGTGGGCGGACGTCTTCCTGAGCGGCGAGATCAACAACCTGCTGCTGGCGAACCTGTCGGCGGGACCGGTCGGCGTCGGCGACGCGCTGGGTAAGGTGAACGCGGGCCATCTGTCCCAGGTGGTGCGGCCCGACGGGGTCATCGTCAAGCCGGACGTACCGATCGTCCCCACCGACGCGACCTACGTCGGCGAGGCGGCCGGAAAGCTGCCCGCCATGGTGGCCTCCACCCATGTCACCCACGCGCCGGACCTGACGTACCGTTATGTCTTTTCGTACGCACGGCAGTTCGTCACCCCGCAACAGGTCCACCAGGCCGAGGACGCCACGCTGTCGGGGGCGGTCGTCGGCACGGACAACTCCGGATACACCGGCCGGGGCTTCGCCGACTTCCAGCACGACGAAGGCGACTACGTGGAGTGGACGGTCCAGGCCCCGGCCGCGGGCACCTACACGCTGCAATTCCGTTACGCCAACGCGTCGTTCACCGACCGCCCGCTCGCGGTCACGGTGAACGGCGGCGACCCCCGCACCCTGTCGTTCCCCTCGACAGGCTGGTGGACGTCATGGAGCGTCGTGGGCCTGACCGTCACACTGACAGCGGGCGCGAACACCGTACGCACGACGACCACGGGATCGAGCGGCGGCAACATCGACTGGCTCGGCGTCACCCGGGGCGCCGTGGCGACCGGCATGTCCCAGCGGACCTCGTTCGGCCTGTCCGACGTGGGCGTGACCGGCCGGGCCTACGTCTACGACTACTACGCGGGCACCGGCAAGCCGGTCGGCGCGGGCGGCCGCGTGCACGCCACCGTCGGCGACGGGACGTACTGGGTCATCGCCCCGGTGGGCCGCTCCGGCATCGCCTTCCTCGGCGACGCCGGGAAGTTCGTCCCGCACGGCGCCAAGCGCATCCCGCACCTCAGCGACGACGGCCGCGTGCACGCCACGGTCGCCTTCGCCGCCGGGGAAGGACCGGTGACCCTGCACGGCTACGCGCCCCGCAAGCCGACCGTTACCGCCACCACCGGCAGCGCAGGAGCCGTCACCCACACCCCGTCGACCGGGCTCTTCACGGTCGCCGTCACCGCGGCGGCGACCGGCCGGGCGGTCATCACCCTCACGCCCTGACGGCCGGAGCGCCCGCCGCCGGCGCCTACGCGTCCTCCCCCTGCACCGCGCCCAACTGCCCGGCCAGCACGGCCGGGTCGGGCGTCGGCGCGCTGCAGGTGAAGTTCCGGCAGACGTACGCGGCGGCGCGCCCGTCGATGAGCGGCCGGTCCACCAGGAGCGGGAACTCGTCGCTGCCGCTCTCCCCCACCGCGACCACCGCGCCCGGGGCGGTCGCCAGCAGGGCGGTGCGGTGCAGGGCCGACGTCCCGGCGTCACCCGCGGGCCCGACCACCGCCACCTCACGCGGCCCGTCGACGGCGGCCTCCGCCACCGCGAGCCCCCAGCCGATGAAGCGCGGCGCACGCGGACCGAGCGCCTTCACCACACCGAGCGCCCGTTCGGCGGCGGTGCGGTGGGCCTCGGAGCCGGTGTGCGCGGCGTACGAGAGCAGCGCCCCGGCGGCGGCGGTCCAGCCCGAAGGGGTCGCGGTGTCGGTCGGGTCCTGGGGGCGGCGGATCAGCGGCTCGGCGTCGTGCGCGGTGTCATAGAGCGTGCCGTCCTCACCCGTGAACAGGTCGAGTACGAGATCGAGCAGGAACCCGGCGAACTCCAGCCAGACCCCCTCCCCGGTGACCCCGGCCAGCGCGAGGAAGCCCTCGGCGACATCCGCGTAGTCCTCCAGGACACCGGAGTTGGCGCCGACCCGGCCGTCCCTGGACGTACGGGAGAGACGGGCGCCGTCGTTCATGTGCAGCCGCACCAGCAGGTCGGCGGCCTCGGTGGCGCGCTCGATCAGGTCGGGGCGGTCGAAGCAGGCGCCGGTCTCGGCGAGTGCCGCGACGGCCAGGCCGTTCCACGCGGCGACGACCTTGTCGTCCCGGCCGGGCGCGGGCCGCAGGCTCCGCGCGGCGAGCAGCCGGGCGCGCAGCTCGGCGGGCACGTCGTCGCCGGGCAGCTGGAGGACGGACGCGCCCTCCTCGAAGGTCCCCTCATCGGTGACCCCGTACAGCCGCGCGGCCCGCTCGCCGTCGGCGTCGCCCAGCACCTCGCGCAGCTGGTCCGGGGTCCACACGTAGTAGGCGCCCTCGACGTGCCGCCCGTCGGCGTCCTCACTGTCGGCGTCCAGCGCCGACGCGAATCCGCCCTCGGGGGTTCGGAGTCCGGTGGCGATGAAGTCGGCGGTCTCCAGGGCCACCCGGCGCGCCAGATCCGACCCGGTGACCCGCCAGAGGTGGGTGTACGCGCGGCAGAGCAGGGCGTTGTCGTAGAGCATCTTCTCGAAGTGCGGGACCCGCCACTCCCGGTCCACGGAGTACCGGGCGAACCCGCCGCCGAGCTGGTCGTACATCCCGCCGCGCGCCATGGCCTCACAGGTGTCGGCGGCCATCTGGAGGGCGCCGTCGGAGCCGGTACGGGCATGGTGGCGCAGCAGGAACTCGACGGCCATGGACGGCGGGAACTTGGGCGCCCCGCCGAACCCAGCGTTCTTGGCGTCGTACTCCCGCGTCAGCGCGAGCAGCGCCCCCGCGAGATCGTCCGCACCGGGCGGCACGGCGGCATCGTGGGTGAGGGTGCGGCCGGCCAGATCCTCCACCACCTTGGCGGCGACCTCGTCCACCTCACCGCGCCGCCCGGTCCAGGCGCCGGTGACCCCTTCGAGCACCTGCCGGAAGGAGGGCATGCCGTGCCGTGGCTCGGGCGGAAAGTACGTACCGAAGTAGAAGGGCTGGGCCTCGGCATTGAGAAACACGGTCATGGGCCAGCCGCCCTGCCCGGTGGCGGCCTGCACGGCCTCCATATAGACGGCGTCGATGTCAGGACGCTCCTCCCGGTCGACCTTGACCGGGACGAAGTGCTCATTGAGGTAGGCGGCGGTCGGCCCGTCCTCGAAGGACTCGTGCGCCATGACGTGACACCAGTGGCAGGACGAGTACCCGACACTGAGCAGCACCGGCACCCCACGCCTGCGCGCCTCCTCGAACGCCTCGGCCGACCAGGGCCACCAGTCGACCGGGTTGTCGGCGTGCTGGAGCAGATAGGGGGACGTCTCGTGGGCCAGGCGATTCGGCATGGGCCCAACCCTCCCATGCCGACCCCGCCGGGCCACGTATACCCCGCCTCAGGCGAGGGCCGCGATGTCTCCGTCATCGAAGTGGACGGCCTGGTGGAGGGGGCCTCCCAGTGCGACGGCGAACCGGCTGAGTACGTCCTGGCCCGCGATACGGCCCCGCTCGATCCGCGAGACACGCCACTGCGCGGGGCCGCCCCTCTCTCCTGCCCCGTTTCCCGGTCCACGGCCCCGTTCCCTCGCGTTCCGTCGCCCCGCGCAGGACACTTGCATTCCGAACGGAGTATCCCGGAGGGGGAATGCATATGCGGGACGGCCATCGGGCGGAAGCAGAGCGGCTGTTGGTGCGCGCCGTGGAGGAAGAGGTGCGGCGGGCGGGCGGCCGGGCCGATGCGGGGACATTGCTGGCGCGGGGGCGTGGTGCGCTCGACGCGCTGGCCGAGAGCGCCGCCGACGAGTACGCCGCGTACACCCGCGCACTCGACGCGGCGGCAGCCGAGCAGCATCCGCTCTCCGCGCACTTCAATCGCGCGTCCCTCGCAACACCCGCGCTGGTCACGGTCGTTGCCGCGATCGCCGCGTGCGGCGCGGACCTCGTCATGGGGGCCGGCGGGTCCACCGCGGTCGGCTCGGGCGTGGTCGTCGCCGTCGCCGGTGCGGCCACCACCGTCGCCAGGGTGACGGCCGCGCACTGGCCCGCCGCCCACCGCAGAGCCGGGGCCCAGGGGCAGCCCGGCGGGACCGAGCAGTTGCGGCTGCAGTGGCTGACGGCGCTGGAGGTACGGGGCATCCGCCCGTATCTGGACCAGCAGCGGATGCTCGCCGTGCCGCAGAAGAAGACGAAGAGCACGGTGCCGCCGCAGCTGCGCGGCACCGACAAGAGCGCGGCGGCGCGCAGGCGGTCCACGCTCGACCAGTCGTTCGGCCATCTGCCGGACGCGGGCGGGCCGTTCGCGGGCCGGCGGCAGGAGATGGCGCAGATCACCCAGTGGGTGCACGCGGCCCGCGCCTCCACCGAGACCCGGCCGACGGTCGTGGTGCTGCACGGCGCCCCCGGCTCCGGGCGCACCACACTCGCCGTCCGCGCAGCGCACCAGCTGAAGGACCAGTTCCGCGGTGCGTGCGTCGTCGATCTGCGCGGTGCGACCCGCGACGAGCCGCCGCTGTCGACCAGGGACGCGCTGCTCCATCTGCTGAACCGCCTCGGCGCACCCCGCGAACAGCTGCTCTTCCGTGAACGCTCCTCGCCCGAGCAGCAGTTGAAGCGGCTGAGCGAGCTGTACCACCAGCATCTGACCGGCCTCGCGGTCACTGTCGTCCTGGACGACGCGTCGGACCCGGCGCAGGTGCGCGCCCTCGTACCGGAGCGCTCCGACGGCCTGGTCCTGGTGACGTCGGGCGCCCCGCTCGAACTGCCCGGCGACCTCCGCGCCTGGGTGCACCAGCTGCCGGTCGACGCGCTGGACGCGGCGGGCTCGGACGAGCTGCTGCGGGAGGCCGCCGAGGAGCCGGAGAACCCGTACGACGCCGAAGCGACCGATCAGGTCGCGGAGTTGTGCGGCGGGCTGCCGCTGGCGCTGCGGGTGGCCGGCTCCTCGCTCGGCCGGCGGTCGACGCGTGAACTCGCCGCCCACCTCGGCTCGTACCGCGACCTCCCCCCGGTCGAGCGCGCGCTGGCGCTGCGCTACAGCGACCAGCCCGAGCAGGGGCGCCGGCTGCTGCGCAGGCTCGCGCTGGCCGGGCGGGCCAGTCTGGGCGCGGCCGCCGCGGCCGCGCTGCTGGGCGCCGACGACCAGGAGGCGCGGCGGCTGCTGACCCTGCTGTCCAGGGCCGGTCTGATCGACCACGTACGCGGCAGCCGCTACCGGCTGCACGACACGGTGCGGGCCTTCGCGCAGGCCAGGCTGGAGGACGAGGAGCAGCCGCAGGAGCGGACGGCGGCGCAGGAGCGGCTGATCCAGAGTTACGCGGAACTCGCGGACGCGGTGATCCGCCTGGTGGACGGCAAACTCTCCACCCGGGCGGGCCAGTTCGGCCCGCACGGCTTCACCTCGCTGGACGCGGCGCTGCGCTGGCTCGACGAGGAGTCCAGCTTCATCACCTCCGCGCTGCGCCAGGCGGAGGGCGTCGACCAGGACGTGGTGCTGCATCTGCTGGGCGCGCTCTGCGACTACTGCCTGCTGCGCGGCGACCTCTACCGGCTGGGCGAGATCAGCGAGCTGACGCAGGCCGTCGGGCAGGGACTGCTGGCCAGGTCGGTGCAGTGGCGTACGGGGATCGCGGCCCGCCAGCTCGGCGAGCTCGACAAGGCCCGTACGACCCTCACCTCGGTCGTCGGCCTCTACCACGAGGCGCAGCAGGGGCCGGGCGAGGCGCTGGCGCTCTGCTCGCTCGGCATCACCCTGCACCACCAGGGCAATCTGACGGAGGCGGCGGCCCGGCTGCGGGAGGCGATCGCGCTCCAGGCCGCGCCCGAGCTGGCCGCGGACCGCGCCTGGTCGCTGCACGCGCTGGCGGCGGTGGAGCGCGATCTGGCGAATCTGCCGGAGGCGCTGACGCTGCTCTCGACGGCGCTCACCCTGCACCAGGAGAGCGACTCGCTGCACGGCGAGGCGTGGACGCACTTCCAGCTGGGCCAGCTCTGTCTGCGCCTGGGCGACGTGGTGCGGGCCGAGGAGGAGCTGCGGACGGCGCTCGACGCGTACGGGCAGACCAGGGACGGGCGGGGTGAAGCCTGGGCGATGACCCAGCTGGCCCGGGCCAGGCTGGTCGACGGTGACGCGGCGGTCGCGGTGGACCAGCTCCGCCAGGCGCTCTCCCGGCACCGGGACAGCGAGGACGCCCGGGGCGAGGCGTGGACGCTCTACTACCTGGGCCAGGCCCTGGAGGAGCGCGGCGACCGCGACCAGGCGGTACGGGAGCTGGAGCGGGCCCGGACGATGTTCTCGCGGATGCGCGACGTGTACGGGCTGGCCTGCGCCCGCCACCACTCGGGGCGGGTCACCCGCGACCAGCGGGCGGCGCAGACGGGCAACCTCCGCAACAGCGGTTTCGCCCGCCAGCTGCTGGTCGACGCACGGACCGACTTCCACCGGATCGGGGTGGCGCACGGCGAGGCGTGGACCTCACTGGAGCTGGCCCTGATCGACGCGGGCAACGACCGGGCCGCCCAGGCGCTCCAGCTCTGCGACGAGGCGGCGGCGCTCTTCGCGTCGTACGACGACGGGAGGGGCGGCGACTGGGCCCGTTTCCTGCGCTGCACGCTGCTGCCGTACGCGTCGCCCGGCGGCTCCGAGGTGGGCACGGCGGTGGCCGCGGAGGAGCTGTCCCAGCTGATCAGGGCGGAGCATCCGGCCCGCGACCCCGGTCTGGCCGAGTGCGCGGAGGCGTACGCCCTGATGCTGGAGCGCGGGGTGTCCCTGGACGACGGCTGGCAGGCATGGCTGCTCGGCATGGTGCCGGGCCGGAACGCCCGGGAGATCATGGGCGTACCGATGACAGGGGCACGGCGGTAGGCCACCGGGCTCCGGGCGCGACGGCGCACCGCCGTTCACCGGACAGGCGCACTCGCAGCCTGTCCGGTGAACGGGGGCGGGGCCTGTGAGGTCCGGCCCGTCCGGTGACCGGGTCCGGCCGGAGCCTGAGAGGCCCCCGGGTCCAGTGGGCTCCCGCGGGCCTCAGCGGGCTCCGGCCGGCCTCAGCCCTTCTTGCCCTCGGTCCCCGCGGGCCCGGCGGGCTCCGCCTGCGGCTCCGGGGCCTCCTTGAAGGCCACCCGGCCCATGTGCCGGCTCATCGACTTCATCAGCAGCCACACCCCCACGGCCAGAGCCGCGAAGACGAGGAAGCCGAGAAGCCCTGGAGTCACCTTGTTGTCGTCGACCTCGGCCAGAGGGACGAGGTGCGTCAATGCCTGGCTAGCGCTCATAACTAGGCATTGTCCCGGATGCCCGCAAAGAGGTCGTCCTCGGGGAGGGATGTCGGCACGAGCGACTTCGAGAGCTCGTACTCCTCCGTCGGCCAGACCTCCTGCTGGAGATCCATCGGGACGCGGAACCAGCCGCCGTCGGGGTCGATCTGGGTGGCGTGCGCGATGAGCGCCTTGTCCCGGATCCCGAAGTAGTCCGCACACGGAATATGCGTGGTCAGCGTGCGTTCGGCGCGCTCGAACTGCTTCCAGCGCTCCAGCCAGTCCCCGTACGGCGACTCGAGGCCGCGCGCCAGCAGTGCCTCGTGCAGGGCCACGGTGCGCGGCTTGTTGAAGCCCTGGTTGTAGTAGAGCTTCTGCGGCTGGAAGGCCGGGCCGAACTCGGCCTCGGGGTACTTCTCGGTGTCCGCCGCCGCATCGAACGCCACCATCGAGATCTGGTGGGTCATGATGTGGTCGGGGTGCGGGTATCCGCCGTTCTCGTCGTACGTGGTGATGACCTGCGGCCGGAATTCCCGGATCAGCCGCACCAGCCGCCCGGCGGCCACATCGACGTCCTCCAGTGCGAAGCAGCCCTCGGGCAGCGGGGGCAGCGGGTCGCCCTCGGGCAGGCCCGAGTCGACGAAGCCCAGCCACGCCTGGTCGACCCCGAGGATCTCGCGGGCCTCGTCCATCTCCCTCTTGCGGACTTCGTGAATGTTCTCCTCGATGTAGGCGTCACCCTGGAGTTTGGGATTGAGGATGGAGCCGCGCTCGCCTCCGGTGCAGGTCACGACCAGCACGTCCACCCCCTCGGACACGTACTTGGCCATGGTCGCCGCACCCTTGCTCGACTCGTCGTCGGGGTGGGCGTGGACGGCCATCAGGCGAAGCTGCTCAGACAAGACAGGATCCTCAGTGATTCGTCGCAATCGGCGGCTTCTATAGTGACCGACTGAGGGGACGGAAAATTCCGGGATCCCCTGCTCTGGAGGAACGATCATGACGGCGGTTGCCGAACAGCTTCCCGAGGGCCGCTACGGCCGCTCCGCGGACGAGCGCGCGGATCGCAAGCTGAAGATCATCGGAGCGGTGCTCGGTGCCGTGGTGATCGCGGTCGTCGGCTGGTTCGGTTACGAGTCCCTCGGCGGCAAGTCCATCAGCGGTGAGGTCATCACCTGGAACATCGCGTCGGACCACGCGGTGGACGTCCATCTGACAGTCAGCAAGGACGCCGGGCTCCACGGCACCTGCACCCTGCGGCTGCGGGCCACCGACGGCGACGAGGTCGGCCGTAAGGACGCCAGGTTCGACCAGGACAAGAAGCGGATCGACCAGGTCGTGACCGTACGGACCACGTCGAGGGCCACCAGCGTCGAGCTCGTCGGCTGCCAGCCCACCTCCTGATCCGGCCCCCTGGCCCGGCCGGTCCTCCCGGTCCCGCCTGATCCAGACTGGTCCGGCCTGATCCAGCCGGTCCCGCATGATCCAGCCCGGTCGGGGCTTGGTGCGCCTGCTCCTCCCGGTCGGCCCCCGCACCTCGTGACGCTTCGGTCCTCCCCCTTCCGCTCTCGAATTGTTAGGCTCGTGGTTTCGCCCGCCCCTGGAGGAACATCCTTCTGGGTAGGGCGATGCTTTGTATTTCCGGTACCTACGAGGAGCACCAGTGACCCAGACCAGCGAAAACGTCACCTGGCTGACCCAGGAGGCGTACAACCAGCTGAAGGCTGAGCTGGAGTATCTGTCGGGTCCCGCACGCTCGGAGATCGTCACCAAGATCGCGGCCGCCCGCGAGGAGGGTGACCTGCGCGAGAACGGCGGGTACCACGCGGCCAAGGAGGAGCAGGGCAAGCAGGAGCTGCGCGTACGCCAGCTGACCCAGCTGCTCGAACACGCGAAGGTCGGCGAGGCCCCGGCGGCCTCCGGCGAAGCGGCTCCCGGCATGGTCGTGACCATCGCCTTCGACGGCGACGAGGACGACACGATGACGTTCCTGCTCGCCTCCCGCGAGTACGCCAGCTCGGACTTCGAGACGTACTCCCCCCAGTCCCCGCTGGGCACTGGCGTGATCGGCAAGAAGGTCGGCGAGAACGCCGATTACGAGCTGCCGAACGGCAAGACGGCGACGGTGAAGATCCTCAAGGCCGAGCCGTTCAAGGACTGACCTCAAGGCTGACCCCTGTACACACCGACTGAGCCCCCGGCTGCCGTGACGGCGGCCGGGGGCTCAGTCGTGCGAGCGGGCCCCGGGGCCCTGCGTCAGGGGCCGGGGTCAGGCCGCCGCCGACCGGTACTTGCGGACCGCCAGCGTGCGGAAGACCGCGAAGATGAGCAGAGACCAGAGCAGCGAGGCCCACACCGGGTGCTGCATGGGCCAGGCGTCCGACGTCGACACGCCCGGGTTCCCGAAGAGCACCCGGCACGCCTGGACGGTCGCGCTGAAGGGGTTCCACTCGGCGATCGGCTGCAGCCAGCCGGGCATCATGGCCGTCGACACGAACGCGTTCGAGACGAAGGTCACAGGGAAGAGCCAGACGAGCCCGCCCGATGTGGCCGCTTCCGGGGTGCGGACCGAGAGGCCGATCAGCGCGCCGATCCAGGAGAAGGCGTATCCGAGCAGAAGCAGCAGCCCGAAGCCGCCGAGTACCTTCCCGATGTTCTCGTGGGTGCGCCAGCCGACGAGCAGGGCCACGATCGACAGCACCACCAGGGTGAGGGCCGTCTGGACCAGGTCGGCGATCGTACGTCCGGTGAGCACCGCGCCCCGGGCCATCGGCAGCGAGCGGAACCGGTCGATCAGGCCCTTGTGCATGTCGTCGGCGATACCCGCGCCGGCACCGGCGGTGGCGAAGGTGACGGTCTGGGCGAAGATGCCCGCCATCAGGAAGTTGCGGTAACCGACCGCGCTGGTCGAGCCGTTGACGACCAGGGACCCGCCGAAGACGTAGCTGAAGAGCACCACGAACATGATCGGCTGGACCAGCCCGAAGACCACGATCTCGGGGATACGGGTCATCCGGATCAGATTGCGCTTGGCGATGACCAGCGAGTCGTTGACCGACTGGAAGATCCCGCCGCGCGGCCGCGGGGCGAGCGGGTTGGGTGCGGCATCCGTGACGGCGCTCATTCGCCGGCCTCCTCGGCGCTCGACGGTGTACGGGTGGTGGGACTGCCGGGCGTGGGGCCACCGGAGGCCGGGCCGCCGGGTGTGGGGCCACCGCTCCCCGGGTCCCGGCCCGGGTCGGAGTCCGGGTCCGGATCGGGCTCGGTCCCGTCCGCCGCCTCGGCCACATGGCCGGTGAGCGAGAGGAACACGTCGTCGAGCGTGGGGCGGCGCAGCCCGATGTCGTCGATCTCGACGCCCCGCCCGTCCAGGTCCCTGATGACCTCGGCGAGCAGTTTGGCGCCGCCCGTCACCGGGACGGTCAGCTTGCGGGTGTGTTCCACGACGGCGACCGGCCCCTTGCCCAGGGCCGTCAGCACCTCGCGGGCGGGGCCGATCTGGTCGGGCTGGTGGACGACGACCTCGACGCGCTCGCCACCGGTGCGGGCCTTGAGCTGGTCCGACGTACCGCGGGCGATGACCTTGCCGTGGTCGATGACACAGATGTCGTGGGCCAGGTGGTCGGCCTCTTCGAGGTACTGGGTGGTGAGCAGCAGCGTCGTACCCCCCGCGACCAGGTCCTGGATGACCTCCCAGAGCTGCTGGCGGTTGCGGGGGTCGAGCCCGGTGGTCGGCTCGTCCATGAACATCACGGGCGGCGACACGACGAGCGCGGCGGCGAGGTCGAGCCGTCTGCGCATCCCGCCGGAGTACGTCTTGGCGGGGCGGTCGGCCGCGTCGGCGAGGTGGAAGCGGTCGAGCAGCTCGACCGCACGCCGCTTCGCGTCGCGTGCGGACATCTGGTAGAGCTGCCCGACCATCTGGAGGTTCTCCCGGCCGGTGAGGTACTCGTCGACCGCGGCGAACTGCCCGGAGAGACCGATCGACCTGCGTACCTCCGTCGGGTGCCTGAGCACGTCGATCCCCGCGACGACCGCCCGCCCGCTGTCGGGCTGCAGCAGGGTCGTCAGGACGCGGACGGCCGTCGTCTTGCCGGCGCCGTTGGGCCCGAGCAGGCCGAGGACTGTGCCTTCCGGCACGTCGAGATCCACGCCGTCCAGTGCTCTTACGTCGCCGAAGGTCTTCACCAGACCTTCGGCGTAAATGGCGCCAGGCATAGGGCTCCCCCAGATGGATTTTTGGGCGCTTTTACGCACACATCGTAAATTTGGCGCGACCATACCGCCCCACGACGGGTGACGCGCACCACAGAGGCTATCGCGATGTATCGCGTCTGTGCAGAGGGATTTCCCGGTTCCGTGGATTTCCCCGGCTCCTGGACTCTCTCTGCCCCCGGCTCCCGGGCCTTGCCGGTCCCGCCCGGCGCCCCGGGCGCCTCACGCGATGACGGTGTACCCCGCGTCCCGCAGCGCCGCACTGACCTCGACGCAGTGCTCGGGCCCCTTCGTCTCCAGGTGCAGCTCCACCTCGGCCTCGGTCAGACCGAGCCGCGGATCGGTCCGCACATGGCTCACATCGAGCACATTGGCGTCGGCCACCGACAGCACACCCAGCAGCGTCGCGAGCGCGCCGGGGCGGTCGGTCAGCCGGAGCCGCAGCGACAGGAAGCGGCCCGCGGCCGCCATCCCGTGCGTGAGGATGCGCTGCATCAGCAGGGGGTCCACATTGCCGCCCGACAGCACCGCGACCACCGGCCCCTCGAACGCCCCGGGGTCGCTCAGCAGCGCGGCGACCGGACTGGCCCCGGCCGGCTCCACCACCATCTTGGCCCGCTCCAGACAGAGCAGCAGCGCACTGGACAGCTCGTCCTCGGAGACCGTACGCACCTCGTCGACCAGCTCCCGGATGATCCCGAACGGCACATCGCCGGGGCGGCCCACCTTGATGCCGTCCGCCATGGTCGCCTGCGCCTCGACCGACACCGGGCGCCCCGCGGAGAGCGAGGGCGGGTACGCGGCGGCGTTCGCCGCCTGCACACCGATCACCTTCACGTCCGGCCGCAGCGCCTTCACCGCGACCGCGATACCCGCGGCCAGCCCCCCGCCGCCGATCCCGACGACGATCGTCCGCACCTCCGGGCACTGCTCCAGGATCTCCAGGCCCACCGTGCCCTGCCCGGCGATGATGTCGGCGTGGTCGAAGGGGTGGATGAAGACGGCGCCCGTCTGCTGCGCGTACTCCTGGGCCGCGGCGAGGGTCTCGTCGACGACCTGCCCGTGCAGCCGCACCTCGGCGCCGTACTCACGGGTCGCGGCGACCTTCGGCAGCGGCGCCCCCAGCGGCATGAAGACCGTGGAGCGCACCCCGAGGAGCGACGAGGCGAGGGCGACACCCTGCGCGTGGTTGCCCGCGCTGGCCGCGACGACCCCGGAGGCCCGCTCCTCGGGGGTGAGCCCGGCGATCCGGACATAGGCGCCGCGCAGCTTGAACGAACCGGTGCGCTGGAGGTTCTCGCACTTGAAACGGACCGGTGACCCGACAAGACGCGAGAGATGCCTGCTGCCCTCGATCGGCGTCGTCCGTGACACTCCGGAGAGCATCTTCTGCGCTCCGAGGACGTCGTCAAGGATCAGCGGCGGCAGGGGGTGTGACGTACCGAAGCTCATGGCGTCAAGTCTCGCAGCTCCGCGCCGGCCGGGCCGCCCGAGCCCACGGCACGGCAACGGCTGGACCCTCATGTTCGCAACGGTTGAAGCAGCGCCGGTACGGTGCCGCTCCCGGCCGCGTACTCTGTCCCCCACTGTCCGCCCACCGTACGAAGAGAGCCCCCGGCCATGCCCCTTTCTCAGGACATGACTTCTGATATCGACCCCGGTTTCCTCGATGCCCTCCAGCACCAGGTGGCCCTCTTCGCCCGCCGCGCCGAACAGACCCGGATGGGGGGCGTCGGGCAGGTGCGGAACTCGATGGACCGCGCCGCCTATCTGCTGCTCAACCGGCTGGACCGGGAAGGCCCCATGGGGGTGAAGGCGCTGGCCGCCGGCATGGGCATCGACTCCTCGACGGTGACCAGGCAGGTCGCCCCGCTCGTCGACACCGGCCTGGTCAAGCGCACCTCGCACCCCGAGGACGGCCGGGCGGTCGTCCTGCAGCTCTCGCCGCGCGGCCAGACCCGCCTGGAAGAGGTGCGCTCCTCACGCCGCGAGCTGATGGCCCAGGTCACCGAGGGCTGGACGCAGGAGGACCGCGAAGCCTTCTGCACCCTGCTGACCCGCTTCAACTCCTCGCTCTCCGGCCGTACGGCAGCACCCCAGGAGCCGGCGGCGCCGACCTCTTGACCGGTGCGCCGGCCTGCTCTCAGATGAGAGCAGGGAGGCACTGTGCGGGAGCGGACAGCAGCACGGGAACGCCGCCGCGACGAGGAGTTCGAGTCCTTCGTCGCGGGCGCGGCCGGCCGGCTCCTCCATGCGGCCGTCCTGCTGACGGCCGAGCCCACCGACGGCACAACCGACGGCACAGGTGACACGAACAGCACAGGCAGCACCAACGACACAGGCGCCACGGGAGTCACAGGCACCCTCGGAGCCACCCCACAGGCAGAGCGGCTGCTGCTCGCCGCGCTCTCCCGTACGTACGCGCACTGGGACCGGCTGCGCGGCGACGACCCGTACGAGCACACCCGCCAGGAGCTGGCCGCCCACTTCGCCCGCACCGCCTGGCGCCACCACCGGCCACAGCTGCCGGCCCGGCTGGTCCGAGCCTGGCGGGGAGCCGGATCCCCGAACCGGGCGGGCGGCAGCCTGCTGGCCCGGCTGACACCGCAGGAGCGCCTCATCGTGGTGCTGCGGCTGTACGAAGGGATCGCCGAGGAGCAGGTCGCGGCAGCCGTCGGCCTGCCCGCGGAACGGGTGCGCGCGCTCTGCGCCCACGCGACGGCGACCCTGCGCAGCACCCCGCAGGGGGCAGCGCCCCGGCGGCCCGAGGTGGCGACCCCGTGAGCCTGCCGGACCGCAAGGAGGAGATGGTCCGCCGGATGCTCGCCGGGCCGCACCCGCCGGTCCCCGCCGACCTGGCGCTCCGCGCGGCCGAACGCGGCGCCCGGATACGGCGCCGCCGCACAGCCGGCCGGAGACTGGCGTGGCTGCTGCTGGCGACGGCGCTCACCGGATTCGTGGTCTGGGCCGCGCTGACCCAGCCCTGGGCCCCGCCCCCGGCCCGGACGACCCCGCCGGTGGAGGGGTACTGAGGCACTGAGCGGGGTCCGGGCCGGTGACGTCTCTCTCAGCCCAGCGCCTGCTGCAGATCGGCGAGCAGGTCGTCGGCCGACTCGATACCCACCGACAGCCGCACCAGATCCCCCGGAACCTCCAGCGCCGAACCGGCCACCGACGCGTGCGTCATCCGCCCCGGGTGCTCGATCAGGGACTCCACCCCGCCGAGCGACTCACCCAGCGTGAACAGCTTCGCCCGGTCGCAGACCGCGACCGCGGCCTCCTCGCCCGCGCCGACCCGGAACGAGACCATCCCGCCGAACGACCGCATCTGCTTGGCCGCGATCTCGTGGCCGGGGTGGTCGGGCAGCCCCGGGTAGAGCACACCGCTGACCTTCGGGTGCCGGGTCAGCATCTCCGCGATCCGGGTGGCGTTCTCGCTGTGCCGGTCCATGCGTACCGCGAGCGTCTTGATCCCGCGCAGCACCAGCCAGGCGTCGAACGGCCCGCAGACCGCGCCCATCGCGTTCTGGTGGTACGCCAACTCATCGCCGATGTCGTCCGAGTTGACGACCAGCGCACCGCCGACCACGTCCGAGTGGCCGCCCATGTACTTCGTCATCGAGTGCACGACGACATCCGCGCCGAGCGCCAGCGGCTGCTGCAGATACGGGCTGGCGAAGGTGTTGTCGACGACGAGCTTCACACCCGCCGTACGCGCCACGTCGGCGACCGCCGCGATGTCCGTGATCCCCAGCAGCGGGTTGGAGGGCGTCTCCACCCAGATCACCTTGGTACGCGGGGTCAGCGCGGCCCGCACCGACGCCGGGTCCGTGGTGTCGGCGACCGACCACTCGACGCCCCAGCGGGACACCACCTTGGCGAAGAGCCGGAAGGTGCCGCCGTACGCGTCGTCCGGGATGACCACATGGTCGCCGGGGGCCAGCAGCGTACGCAGCAGGCAGTCCTCGGCGGCGAGACCCGAGGCGAAGGCGAGCCCGCGCCGGCCACCTTCGAGGGCCGCCAGATTCTCCTCCAGGGCGGTACGGGTCGGATTGCCGCTGCGGCTGTACTCGTAACCGCCGCGCAGCCCGCCCACGCCGTCCTGCTTGAACGTGGAGACCTGGTAGATCGGGGGAACCACCGCACCCGTCAGGGGGTCGGCGGTGTTGCCTGCGTGAATGGCGAGAGTCTCAAAACTCTGGTGCACGCTGTGATCGTCGCTCATGGGCACCGAGCGTACCGAGCGCGGTGGTCAGATGTCGGTCGTGTCTGGTTCGCTTGACCCATGGAGATTCTCTGGTTCCTGCTCGCGATGTGCATGCTCGCGGCAGTGCTCGGCCCGTACCTGCTGCGCCGGCGCGGCGGCATCCGCCAGGTGCTGCCCGGCTCCCCGGACGCCGCGGACCCCGACGCGTACGGGTTCCTGCGCCAGGAGGACCTGGACATACGGCTGCCGGGCCCCGACCAGGATCTGCTCGACGTCCTGGAGGTCGTACAGCACACCCAGAACTGGCGGCCCGCCGCCCAGTTGCTCGCCGGCACCGGGAAATCGGGCGAGCTGCGCTGGCAGCGGGTACAGGCGTTCGCCGGGGCGGCATCCCTGGAGCTGGCCCAGCGGCCTGGCGTGGGCGGGGCCTGGCTGCGCAACTGGCGCTCCGAGGCCCCGAAGGACGCGGGCGCGGCCCAGGTGCACGCCGAGTTCCTGGTGCAGCAGGCGTGGCGCTCGAAGTCACCCGCCGACGCCCGGACGGACGACTTCCGGATCATCCTGGAGGAGGCGCGCACGGTCTGCGGCGAAGCGGCGCTGCTCGCCCCCGGCGACCCCGTCCCGTACATCGTGGAACTGGCCGTCGGCCGTGGACTCGCCTACCCGGAGCCGCAGTTCGAGGAGGTGTGGGCCAAGGTGATCGACCGCGCCCCTGAGCACATGGGGGCGCATCTGGCCGCGCTGCACTACTGGTGCGAGAAGTGGCACGGCTCCCGTGACCGGGCGGACGAGTTCGCACACGCGGCGGCGGCCCGCGCGCCCCGCGGTTCGCTGCTGGCCGCGCTGCCGCTCTTCGCGGTGTACGAGCATCTGCCCGAGGTCATGCTGGTGCACGGCTTCTACCAGAGCGCGGTCGTCACCAGGGCGGTGGAGGGGGCGATGCACGCGGTGCACACGGCCCGCGCCGACGACCCGATGCTGGCGCACGTCCGGCATCTGCTGGTGCTGTTCCTGGTCAGGTCCGAGCGCTGGCAGGAGGCGATGCACCAGCTGGTCCGCATCGACGGCCATGTGGGGGCGCTGCCGTGGACGCTCGACGAGGACCCGGCGGCGGTGTACGCGGTGTACCGGGCGCTGGCGGTCGCGGGGTACGAGGCGAACGGCGGCAGTCCGGCCGGCCTCCCCCGCTGAGTAGGCTGACGACCACCCATCGCCCCTCCGGCGCGGGGCCCCGCAGAGGAACAGGAACGAGCGAGCCCGATGACACGCCTCATACCGCTGGTCATGATCGGCTTCGGCGCCTACTTCTGGCTCCGCTCCAGAAGGAAGACGGCGGCATGGCTGGAGCGCAGGACGTCCCCCGAGGACCGGCAGGAATCCTGACCGGGGCCCGTGCGTTGCACGGAGTGCACCCATACTCCCCGAGGAGCCGCAGCCGATGTTCCTGAACCGCACCCCCCAGCTCCCCACCCCGGACCAGGCCCTGAAGGGCCGCGCCACCCCGGAGTTCGAGCTGCCCGCCCGCCACACGGTCCTGGGCAACCCCCTGTCGGGCCCGTACCCGGCCCAGCTGGAGACCGCCGACTTCGCCCTCGGGTGCTTCTGGGGCGCCGAGCGCATCTTCTGGCAGACGGAGGGCGTCTGGACGACGCTCGTCGGCTACCAGGGCGGCTCCACGCCCAACCCGGCGTACGAGGAGGTCTGCTCTGGCCTCACCGGCCACACGGAGGCGGTCAGGGTGGTCTTCGACCCGGAGGTCGTCCCGTACACGAAGCTGCTCAAGATCTTCTGGGAGTCCCACAACCCGACCCAGGGCTTCCGCCAGGGCAACGACGTGGGCACCCAGTACCGCTCGGCGGTCTACACCCACTCCCCGTCCCAGGCAGCCGCGGCCACCGCGTCCCGCGACGCGTACCAGCAGGTCCTGACGGGCTCGGGATACGGCACGATCAGCACGGAGATCCAGCCGGCGGAGGGCCGCGACTTCTATCCTGCGGAGCCTTATCACCAGCAGTACCTGGACCGCAACGTCAACGGCTACTGCGGGATCGGCGGGACGGGCGTCTCGTGCCCGATCGGTGTCGCCCCGGCCGACAGCGAGTAAGCCCCCGGCTTCGCGGGAGTCGCCGTCGACGGCTGTCCCACTGTCGCGCAGGAAGCCCACCCGGCCGCGTCCGCGGGTGGATTCAGCTCGTCAGTCCCGCCACTTCGGTACCAGCAGCTCAGGGTTGAAGGGTCGCCTGCCTCCGCCTCCCACCGGCAGCACGATGACGGCGTGCAGCACTTCCCTGATCAGGGCGCGCTTCTGTGCCAGGTCGAGCCTGCCCGAGGTCCAGCGTTCGCGTACGTCGCCGGGAGCTTCGGCGGCCCGCTGCCGGCTCAGGACGTGCCGCGTTCTGTCCGCCCGGAGCTCCTTGACCCGCGCTTCCATCTTCTGGTTCTGGGGAAAGAACAGCTCATCGGAGACCTGGTCCTCCTGCCACGCCTGGAGCAGCTTGCGCTGCTTGGCCATCAGGCGGGCCAGTTCTTCCTCCCCTCCCCACTCCGCGTCGGTGCGCGTCACCCCGGCCGCTCTCTCCTCCAGCTTTGAGAGCACGGCCTCCGTGATGGATTCATCGATCCTGGAACCGTTCCGTCCGGTGCCCCCACACCCGCCCATCTCTTTGCTGGGGCACTGGTAGAGGTAGCCCCCGGAGAGGTCTGCTCTTGCGGTTGCTCTGAGGGGCGAATTGCAGAGCTGACCGTCCCCACGAGGCTTTCCGCACCGAAGGATTCCCGTCAGGAGGTACGAGGGGGTGCGGTAGTCCGTGACCGATCCGTCAGCCTTCGCGTTGGGTCCGACACGGGCCGAGAAGATAGCGTCGATGGCCATCCATTCCTTGGGCGTGATGACGGGCTCCCAGAGGCCCACCACCGGAATGCCGTTGGCATCACGCACCAGCTCACCGTTGTGCTTCCGCCAGCCGCACAGCCGCGGGTTCCAAAGCGCGAGCTTGAGCGAGCGGCTCGCCCATTCCTTGTCGTTGATCGTGCGGACGCCGGCCTCCCGCCACTCACGGAGGATCGAATGCAGGGACCTGCCCGCGATCACCTCGCGGGCGCCCTTCGCCAGCCACGCCGCTTCCTCGGGCTCCAGGGCGAGCTTGTCGCCCTGCCAGCCGAACGGACGCTTTCCACCGACCGGGATGCCCAGCTCCGCGCGAGCGCGATGCGAGCGGCGTGCACGCCGCTGCATCTTGCGTACCTCCATCTTGGAGATAACGACGCCGAAGAGCCCCATGGACTCCACGTCCTCGCTGTAGAGGTTCTTCGAACCCTTGGCATCCGCGTAGAGCCGCCCTTCCTCGTACGTGAGCGCGTCCACGAAACGCTCGTAGTCGCCCGCCCGGCGTGTGAGCCGGTCGTCCGCGACCACGATGACGCCGCGTACAGGCTGCCCGTCCGGCATGTGGCCGGACTTGAGGGCCTTCACCATGGCCTCGAAGTCCGGACGCACCACCGCCGCCTTTGCCGCCGACAGGTCGTTGTCGGTGTAACGGTGCACGATCGTCCAGCCGAGACGGGCCGCCGTCTCCCCGTTCGCCTTGTGCTGGTCCTCGACGCCGTGACCGTCCCTGGCCGTGTCGGCGGAGATGCGCGCGTACGAGACAACCGGGATCGCAGGTGCTGCTTCGTTCACTTCCCACCCCTTTACGAAGAGTCACTAATTCTACGCAAAAAAATTGACGCTTCAGCAGTATCTGGACAAGAAATCGGCGGAAGTACCACTGTCAGTGGCGGGCACCACAATCGTGCCCATGGATGTGAGATCTGACTTTGCGCTCAAGTTGCAGTTGAACCACGTCGCTGAGCAGGCCGTCGATTCCCGGATCAAGGACACGATCGAGGCAGTCTTCAAGCACATGGCCAGCGGCAAGAGCTCCTACAGAGGAGGCCGAGCGCTCGTCACCCTTCTGGAGAAAGTGCGCTCAACAGCAGCAGCGACGGATGAGTGGCAGGTCGTGCGGCTGGTACAGGACTCTCTGGACTACGCCGAGGGGCGAATACTCCGGCCGGACTTCGAGGAACGGTACCGGCTGTTCCAGCGATCGACGGAGCCGTTGAGTTCGCATCAGGACTACCTGGCGCGAACGCTCTCCGGGGTGCTCCATTACTTCACACAAGTGGGCAACGACTACCTCGCCCAGCATCCCGAGGCGAAGCCGGCCGAGGTCCTGGCCCATGTCGAGTCCGTGGGCAAGGACGCACGGTACATGCAGCAGTCGGAGGAAAGCCCCGGCCGGTACCGGATCCTTCGCGGCAGTGCCGAAGTGGCCGCGTGGCTTGAGCAGGTGTTCCACGAACGGGTTGATGTGGAAGACCCGGAGACCGCCGCCCGGCGCATCGTGATGTCCCCCGGCTCCCTGGCGATTCTGGCGGCGGACAAGGAGGGTCAGCTATTGCTGCAGGCCGCAGAGGTCCAGCGGCGACGGCGTGACCTGAAAGCACTGCGCAAGGCGATAGAAGACCCGGAAGCCCGCGAGAGCGACCTTCAACGGGCCCTGGACGGACAGCATTGGATCTTCGGCGGACAGTTCGCGAGCCAAGCGGTCCTGCGCAGGCTGGTTCCGGGAGACGAGGTCGACATCCCGCTCATACGGGGAGACGGCGCACTCCACATCGTCGAGCTGAAGCGCTCCATGAGCCTCCGCGGTTCCCTCGTCAAGAGACACCGAGGAAGTTGGGTACCGACAGCTGAAGTACACGATGCCGTGAGCCAAGCGGTGAACTATCTGGTCGGCTTGGACGAACACCGGCTGCGCATCCGGGATGAACTGGGTCTTGAGACCCGACGGGCAAGCGCCCTCGTCTTGATCGGACACCCGGCCCTGCAGCCGGACGCAGCCGAGGAAGACATCACCGAAGCCCTACGCACGCTCAACACCCATTTGAACCGCGTCGAAGTGGTGACCTACAAGGAGCTGGTCGACAACGCCGATCGCGCCTTGGAAGGCTGGTGTTGAGCCCCGCGGCCTCTCCACCCGCCTTGGACGACCGGACTGTCGTCACCGGGCCGGCAGCTGCCCTCGGGGAGCGCGGCCCCGCCCAGTGCGGAAGAGTACGGGCGGCTCGTCCGGTGGGATGACGAGGCTGGGCAGCACGAACTCCGGGGGCGGACCCTCGGCACAGCAGGCACCGCACCGGTGGAACGGCGCGCGGCCGACGGCACGGATGTGAGCTCGCCGGGCGCGCCGGTTCCGGTCGCGGCGCCGGGCCTTGAACTGACGGTGGTGGATGCGATTGGACTGCATACGGACCGCATCTGCGGAGTGGCCCGGGTGCATCGCCTTGATCACAGTGGCGATGCCGGCGGCGGTAGCCCTGACGAAAAGGATCAGCCCGATGAGAAGCAGCAGCGGGAAAACGGCCTCCCAAGGCGCACCCTGAGCGAGAAGACCGGAGATCAAGCCGTTCATCATCAACCTCGGTATCGGGGGACTCGTCGGTTCGGCGAGCCCCTGTACCGGCTTCCGGGCGCAGGAAGGGCCCCCGATCACCGGGGGCCCTTCCTGAATCGCAGGGCGTACCCCCATGACGCTCTGCGATCACCAGCCCGTGAGCTGCCTACCGTCCAGCGACCCGGCCGGACAGATCTGTATGAAGTGACGTATCGGTGTCCAGGACCAGGGCGAGCTGAGGCAGTTTGACCACAGGCTCCGGTGTGATGAGCCCGATCCACCACGACACGAAGCTGCTCCATGCAGCCCCGAGTGCCGTGATCACGTTGACCACTGGGTTTGGCATCCTTTGCGCTCCTTGTCGATAAAGGGGTGCTGGTTCCCCCCGCCCCTCTACGGACCGGGCTCGCCGGGCCGTGGGGGGGCGGGGCGCTCCAGTACTCCTCCTAGGCGCGCGGGGGCTCGTAGCCGAGATGCCGGAACTTCCCCTGTCGGTAGGCCCTGTTGACCTTCCGCACCGCCCGGTACTTCGCCTGCGCGACAGCCCTGACCGTGGTCGGCGGGTCGAGCCACTCGGCAACGACGGCGTTGTCCTCGCCGAGCACCTGGGCCACGACATAGACCTGGGCCTCCTGCCTGGTGAGAACACCGGACTCGATGACCCCGCGTGCGGCTTCGACCAGCTCGGTGTTGTGCAGCATCATGCTGTCGAGCTGCTGGTCGTCGTGCTGCCGCTGCCGCAGGACATCCAGCGTCTCGTCACCCACCAGCACCTCGATCGCGGCCCGCAGCCTGCCCAGTGCCTTGGTCACGCAGCTGTTGAGGTACGGGTCCAGGTCGTCGACCGGGCCATGCCTCACCAGCCTGCGTTCAAGACCGACGAGGATCTTCTGCCACATGTCCTCCGCCATCGGCCGGCCGGCCTTCCGGGCCATCCGCGCGACATGCCTCCCGGACTGCTCCACGGCGCGCGCCAGCTGGTCGCGCGTCTCGTCCGAGTGTCCACGCGGCGCCCCGGCGGCGATGGGCTCACGCTCTTCGGTCGTCGTCCGCACAGGTGTTTCGAGGGATGCTGAGCTCTCGCCGCGCATCTCTTCGGGCATCTGGTGCTCCTGAGTCGAATTGAATCGGTCACCCACCTCCAGGCGGGACGACCCGTCTCCATCACCAAAGCCGGCACATTTTCACCCCGACCAGTCCCGCCGGAGACCCCGCCCAGGCCCGCCTCCGGCCCCCGGCACCCCCCGGTAAGCGCAATCAGAGGTGTCACTCCGCGTTCACTGCCGCAGACTGCAGACAGAGAGTCGGCGAAAGCTGACAGTTCGCAGCAAGGCCGGGCAATCCACCCGGCCCTCCCTCGTCGCAGTGGAGGCGGGAGCCTTGATACCGAACAGCCGTCCTCGGATCCGTTGGGCCGTCCTCCTGGCCCTGCTCACCGTCGGGGCGCTGGCGCTCGCCGCCTGCTCCACCGGGTCCGGCGGCGGCAGCGGCGGTACGAAAACCCCGCAGCCCACCAGCACGAGCACGCCCCGGGCCAGGCTCACGACCACGCCCGGGGACGGGGCCAAGAACGTCGGCATCAACACCGGTGACATCCGGGCCGCCGTGCAGAACGGCACCCTGACGTCGGTCACCCTGACCAACCAGAACACCGGCAAGGCCGTCACAGGTGCGATGGCCGCGTCCAAGGTGTCCTGGCGGCCGGCGAAGGGCCTGGAGCGCGGCACGCCGTATGTGCTCACCGCGAAGGCCAAGGACCCGGGCGGCAAGACCCTGGCGAAGATCGCCCACTTCACCACCGTCTCCGAGGGCAACTCGGTGATCGCCTTCTTCACCCCCGAGCCCGACACCAAGGTCGGTGTCGGTATGGAGGTCTCCTTCAACCTCGACAAGCCGGTGAAGAACGAGAAGGCCGTCGAGTCGGCCGTCACCATCACATCGAGCGGTGGTGAACAGGCCGTCGGCCACTGGTTCAACCCCCAGCGGCTGGACTTCCGGCCGCGGGAGTACTGGACGCCGGGGTCGGTCGTGAAGGTGCGGCTGAAGCTGGCCGGGGTCAAGGTCTCCCCCGGGGTGTACGGCGTGCAGGACAAGACGTTCTCGTTCACCGTCGGGCGGTCGCAGATCTCCACCGTGGACGCGGCGAAGCAGTCGATGACCGTGGTGCGCGACGGCAGTCCGCTCAAGACCATCCCGGTCTCCAGCGGCTCCCCCGCGCACGGCACGTACAACGGCACGATGGTGATCTCGGAGAAGTACCAGCAGACCAAGATGGACAGCACGACGGTCGGCCTGGGCAGCGAGTACAACATCCCGGATGTGCCGCACGCGCAGCGGCTGACCCGTTCGGGGACCTTCATCCACGGCAACTACTGGGCCGCGCCGAGTACGTTCGGCTCGCAGGCCACCAGCCATGGGTGCGTCGGTATGCGGGACGCCCAGGGGGGTACGGACACCTCCACCCCGGCCGGCTGGTTCTACACCAACTCGCTGATCGGTGACGTGGTCATCGTGAAGAACTCCGCGGGCGGCGGCCAGGTCGCCCCCGACAACGGCATCAACGGCTGGAACCTCCCCTGGGACAAGTGGACGGCCGGCAGCGCGCTGAAGTGACGGCACCGGGCCCGCCCCGGCCCCGCCCTGGCGGCGCCGGGGCGGGGCCGGTGGTTTCGCTCCGTTTCCGAGCCCTGCCCTACGGGCGATTCGAGGCGTATGCCCGGGCGAGCGAGGTCCAGATCTTGTCCGAGACGGTCGGGGAAGGCTCGTCGCGGTTGGTGAGGACCACCAGGGTGGCCCCGTGCCCGATGTCCGTGTACGAGCTGGAGGTGAAGCCGCCGAAGGTGCCGGGGTGGCCCTGCCACGTCACACCGTCGACGACGGTCCTCTCGGTGGCGAGACCGTACGTCGAACCGGCGGCCAGCGCCTGCTTCGTGGGCCGGGTCATCTCGTCGACCGTGGCGCGCTCAAGCAGCTTGCCGCGCGTGAACAGAGCGTCCAGGACCTGGGCGGCGCCGAGAGCGGTCCCGGCGAACGAGCCGTCGCCGAAGGGGAATCCGAAGGCGTCGGTGGGCACTCCGGTGGCGCCGTAGGCGGTGTTGTAGTCCTGCAGGCCGAGCCCGTCCGTCAGCGGATGGTATCCGTGGGCGAAGTGGCGGAGTGTGGTGCGCGCGTACCGGTCCTGTGTGATCCGCTTGCCGTTCTCCGGCGCCACGGATCCGGCCGCGCTGAAGAACCTGGCGATCTGCTGCTGGACCGCGGCCCGGCCGCCGAGCCTCTTCACCAGCACCTGCAGGAGCACGATGAAGTTGGTGTCCTGGTACTCGTAGCGTGCGCCCGGCTCGGCGGGCTGGTGGATGCCGGCGTTCAGCTGGGCGAAGGTGAAGGGTGTGTCCGGCCGGTAGCGGTTGGGCCCGGTGCCGGGCGGCGCGCCTTCGGTGCCGGGCGGGAACAGCGGACTGACCTGGGGGTCCGCGTAGACGTTGTCGTAGCCGGTGGTCTGGGACAGCAGCATGCGCAGGGTGATGCGGTGCGATCCGGCGACGGCGTCCCCGACGTACGTCGAGATCGGTGTATCGAGGTGCAGTTCGCCCTTCTCGACCTGGTGGAGGGCGAACACCCCCAGGAGCAGCTTGCCGAAGCTGCCGTAGTTGAAGAGCGTGCTGTCGTCCACCGGCACCGCTGGGTGGATGTTGTTGACGGCCGTGCCCCGGTCGGCGGACCAGACGAGGCGGCCGTGCCGGAGCAGCACCGCCTGCACGCCCTGGCCGGGTGAGTCGGCGGTGGCCTTGGTGAGCGCCGCGTCGAGTGCCTTGTTCAGGGTCCCGGTCCGCTCGACCGCGCCGGGGTGCGCCGACGGCCGTGCCGCCGAGGCCGGCGGGCCCGCGGCGGTACCGGCGATGCCGAGTACCGCGATGGTGACCACTGCTGCGGATGTGCGCCAGATTTTCGCCTGCATGTCAGCCCTCAATCCTGGTAGGCGTGTTCGGGTTCCGTCTCGCTCGGCTGGAGGCGGGAGTGGTGACGGCTGTAGAGCAGGTACACAGCCGTCGCCGCGACCATCCATCCGGCGAACAACAGGTAGGTGTGGGTGGGGAGTTTGCAGATCAGGTAGATGCAGAAGACGGCGGAGAGCACCGGGACGACGGGGTAGCCGGGCACCCTGAAGCCGCGCGGCAGGCCGGGTGCGGTGCGGCGGAGGATCAGCACGCCGCTCGCCACCACGGTGAAGGCCACCAAGGTGCCCATGCTGGTGAGGTCGGCCAGCTCGTCCAGGGGGACGGCCGCCGCCAGGGCGGCGACGAGCACGCTGACCGCGACGGTCCCGGCCACCGGGGTGCCCGAACTCGGGCGTACGCGGTGGAAGAGCGCGGGCAGCATGCCGTCGCGGCCCATCGTGTACAGGATGCGGCTCTGGCCGTACAGCACGACCAGCACCACGCTGACGATGGACAGGACCGCTCCGGCCGACAGCAGCGCGCCCGGCCAGCTGTCCCCTGTGACCTGGGTCAGGATCGCCGAGAGGCCGGCTTCCTGGCCGCGGAACGCGCGCCAGGGCTGCGCGCCGACACCGACCAGCGCCACGAGTACGTACACCGTGGTGATCACCCCCAGCGAGCAGATGATGGCCAGCGGCAGCGTGCGGCGCGGGTTCTTGACCTCCTCCCCCGCGGTGGACACGGCGTCGAGGCCGATGAAGGAGAAGAAGACGGTGGAGGCCGCGGCGCCGATGCCCGCCATGCCCATGGGCGCGAAGGGGTGCAGGTTCGAGGAGTGGAAGCCGGTCACGGCGAGCGCCACGAACAGGGCGAGCACGGCGAGTTTCACCAGCACCATCACGGTGTTGACGACGGCCGACTCCTTCGCGCCGCGGACCAGCAGGAGACAGCAGAGCAGGATCAGGACGGCGCCCGGCAGGTTGACGTAGCCGCCGGCTCCGGGCGGGGCGGCTATCGCGGACGGGATCCGGAAGCCGAACAGGCGGTCGGTGAAGTCGTTGAGGTACTGGCCCCAGCTGACCGCGATCGCCGCGCCGGAGACCGCGTACTCCAGCAGGAGACACCAGCCGACCGCGTAGGCCGCGAACTCGCCCAGGGTGGCGTAGGCGTAGGAGTACGAGGAGCCCGACACGGGGACGGCGGAGGCGAGTTCGGCGTAGCAGAGGGCCGTGAGCGCGGCGGTGATCGCGCCGATGACGAAGGAGACGATGACGGCCGGTCCGGCTTCGGGGACGGCGGAGTTCAGCACGAAGAAGATGCCGGTGCCGATCGTGGCGCCGATACCGATCATGGTGAGCTGGAACGGGCCGACGGTGCGCCGCAGTTGGCCGTTCTCGGCGTCCTCCTGGAATGAGGCCAGAGGTTTGCGCCTGAGGAGCTGTCTGCGGATGGGCGAGGCAGGTGGCATGGGAGGAGCACCTCTCGGATGCAGGGATCAGCCGGGCGGGGTCAGGGCAGGTCACGGCGCATCAGATCGTCGTAGGTCTCCCGACGGACCACCGCACGGGAGTGGCCGTCGCGGCAGAAGACAACGGGTGGGCGCCGGGCGCCGTTGTAGTTGTTGCTGAGGGAGTAGGTGTAGGCGCCGGTCGCGGGGACGGCGATCAGATCGCCGGGCCGCGGGTCCCGGAGGGGGACGCCGGCGCTGAGGGTGTCGCCCGACTCGCAGTGGCGTCCGACCAGCGTGCAGGGCTGTCCGCCACCGACCCGGGTGGCGACGGTGGCCTCGAAGCGCTGGCCGTACAGCGAGACTTCGAGGTTGTCGCCCATGCCGCCGTCCACCGCGACGAAGGTCGTCCCGCCGGGCTTGACGGTGACGGCCCGGTAGAGGGAGACGCCGGCTTCGGCGACGAGGGAGCGGCCGGGCTCGATCAGGAGCCGGGCGGCCGGGGGCAGCAGTTCCCGCGCGGTGTCCACCAGGGCGTCCAGGTAGTCCTCGACGCTCGGCGGGTCGTCGCTGTAGGTGTAGCGGGCCCCGAGCCCACCGCCGAGGTCGTAGACGGCGAACTCGCCGAGGCCGGCGATGGCCTCCACGGCCTGTTTGAAGGGCTTGGTGTCCATGATCTGCGAGCCGATGTGCACATGCACGCCGTCCAGCCGCAGCCGGTCGCTCCCGCCGAGCCGTGCGACGGCCCGGCGGGCCTGGGGCAGGGGCAGGCCGAATTTGCTTCCGGCCTGCCCGGTGGAGATGGCCGCGTGGGTGTCGGGCCGTACGTCGGGGGTGACGCGGACCAGTACGCCCTGTGCGCCGCCTGCGGGCACGATGCGTTCGAGGCGGTCGATGTCGTCGAAGTTGTCGATGACGATCAGCCCGGCGCCGGCGTCGACGGCCAGCCGTAGTTCCTCGTCCGTCTTGGCGTTGCCGTGCACCACCAGGCCGGCCGGGTCGGCTCCGGCCGCCAGCGCCAGGGTCAGTTCGCCTCCGCTCGCCACGTCCATGCCCAACCCCTCCTCCGACAGCAGCCGGTAGACGGCGGTGCACGGGAACGCCTTGGAGGCGAAGGTGACCCGCGAGTGGGGCCACCGTGCGGCCAGGCCGTCGGTGTAGCGGCGGGCACGCTGTCGCAGCGCGTTCTCGTCCACCAGCAGGGCCGGTGTTCCGTAGGTGCCGGCCAGCTCTTCGACCGGGCACCCCCCTATCATGATCTGGCCGTCCGGGGTGAGGCCGGTTCCGGGCGGGAAGAGGCTGAGCAGGTCGTTCACAGGGGGCCTTCCGGACGCGATGGCGTGCTTCTCCGCTCTCCAGCGGTGCACACCATGCTGAGCCGGACGCCCCGGCCGGTCTTTGGCGAATCCGCCTAAGGTTCGGCCATGACGCGCATGAAATCGCCCATGGGGGAAGGGACCAGCGAGGAGCTGTTCGCCCTGGCCACCGCCATCGCCGCCGTGGTCGGCGGATCGGTCGCCGTCGAGGATCTGGACCGCCGGGTTCTGGCCTACTCGACGCTGCCCGACCAGCTGATCGACGACCTGCGGCGCGAGGGCATCCTGAACCGCCAGGTCCCCGACGAGCCCAGACAGCTGCGTCAGTACCGTTCCGTGCTCGAAGCGCGGGGGGTGGTGCGGCTGCCGCCGCTGGCCGAGGGTGAACTGCCCAGGGTCGCGGTCGCGATCCGGGCCGGCGATCTGCCGCTGGGCTCCATCTGGGCGATCGACGGCCCGCAGGGGCTCGACTCCGCCGGTGAACAGGCGTTGCTGGACGGGGCGCGCCTGGCCGCCCTGCACATGCTGCGCCGCCGCAGCGCCGCCGAACTGGACCTGCACGCCCGGCAGGAGGCCCTGCGGGGCGCTCTGAACGGAAGCGGCTCCGCGGCCGAGGCCCGGTTCCGCCTCGGTCTGTCCGACCGGCCGCGGTTCACCCTCGTCGGACTCGCGCCTCTGCGCGTGGCGGGCAGGCAGTCACTGCCCGTGGTCAGGCTCGGGGTGTCCGCCGTGCGGCACTTCGCCGCCGTGGACACCGAAGCAGCGGTCACCACCCTGGGCCGGACGGTGTACGTACTGCTGCCTGAGCTGTCGGCGGCCGCGGTCAGGCGGCTGGCCGAACAGGCCGCCACCGCCCTGTCCCGGCCGCGGGACACCCCGCTGCGCGGGGCGATCAGCAGAAGCGAGATCGCCCCCGAGCAGCTCCCCGCCCTGCGCTCGGAAGTGGACGACATCCTCCGGGTGACCACGACCGACCCCGCCGCCCCGCCCGTCGCCGCCCTCGAAGACACCCACGCCCGTGTGCTCCTCGCGCACGTCGGTGACACCCTGGCGCGCGAACCCCGGCTCCGGCATCCCGCCATCACCGCGATGCTCGAACACGACCGGGAGCAGCACACCTCGTACGCGGCCACCGTGCTGGCCTGGCTGGACGCGGTCGGCAACACCGGCCGGGCAGCGGACGGCCTGGGCTGCCACCCCAACACCCTCAAGTACCGGCTCGGACGGGTGCGGGAGCTGTTCGGACTCGACCTGGACCACCCCGATGACCGGCTGTCCTGCTGGCTTCAACTGCGCCTCGGGACAGAACGCTAGGGTTTCCCTGTGGGGATAACAGAGAGCGTTCGGCTGCGCGCCGCAGGAACCGCATGGTCCGTCCAGCCCGCCGCCCGGTGGTGGTCGGTGCCGTTGGTGGCCACCGGCTGCGTCCTGCCGCTGTACGCGGTGTGGGCCGCGCTGCTGGCCACCGGGGGCGGGGACCTGGCGGCCCAGTTCGCCTGGGCCGGTTTCGCGTCCCGGCATCCGGCGTCGGCGTACAACCTGTTCTGGTACGGCGGGATCCATACCGCCAACTACAGCCTGCTGACGCCGTATCTGATGGCCGGGCTCGGGGCCAGGACCGTCTCGGTGCTGGCGGGGCTCGGCGGGACCTGGGTGCTGGGCTGCCTCGTCGTACGGACCGGCGTGCGGTGGCCGCTCGGGCCCGCGGTGCTCGGGGCGCTCGCGCTCTGGTGCAACGTCGCTTCCGGGCGGACCACCTTCGCGGTGGGGGTGGCCGTCGGGCTGCTCGCCGTGCTGTGGCTGGACCGCAGGGTCGCGGCGCCGGTGTGTGCGGCGCTGGCGACCATGGCGAGTCCGGTCGCCGGTCTTTTCCTGGTGGTCCTCGCGGGTGCGCTGCTGCTCGACCGGCAGTGGCGCAGGGGGCTCGCTCTGGCGCTGCCGCCGTTCGTGGTGGTCGGTGCGACCACGCTGGTCTTCCCGTTCCAGGGCGAGATGCCGATGGCCGCCGGGAAGCTGTGGATGCCGCTGGCCGCGTGCGCGGCGCTGGGGATCGCCGCGCGGCACCGGGTCACCCGGTACAGCGCGCTGGTGTACGGGGCCGGCGTCGTCCTGACGTATCTGATCCCCTCTCCCATCGGGACGAACGTGGAGCGGCTCGTCGGTCTGGTGGGGCCGGTCGTGCTGCTGGTCGCGGTACTCGCCGAGCACACCCGGGTGCGGCGCGCCGTGCTGATCGCCGCGCTCTGCGTCAACTGTTACTGGCTGGCCGACAAGACAGCCGATGACCTGCGGGTCTCCACCACGGTGCCCTCCTGGGCCGCCGATACGAAGGGGGTCGTCGCCGCACTGGACGGGCTGCGCGCCGACCGCACCCGGGTCGAGGTGGTGCCCGCCCGCGACCACCGCGAGGCCACGGTGCTCGCCCCGCACGTGAACATGGCCCGCGGCTGGAACCGCCAGCTCGACGTGGAGCGCGGGCGGCTCTTCTACGACGGTTCGCTGACCGCGGACACGTACCGGGCCTGGCTGGACCGGTTCGCCGTCGGGTACGTCGTCCTGCACGACGGGCGCCCCGACGGCCCGGCGGAGGGCGAGGCCGCTCTCGTACGGTCGGGCCCGCACTGGCTGACGCCGGTCTGGCACGACGCCCACTGGCGGATCTTCCGGGTCAGCGGGGCGAAGCCGCTGGTGGAGGCGCCGGCGAGCGTGGTCAGCGGCGGGGACGCCCGGCTGGTGGTGCATGTGCCGCGGCCGGGGACGGTGACCGTGAGGGTCGCGTACTCGCCCTGGCTGCGGGCGAGCGACGGCGGGTCGTTGCACCGGCGCGGGGAGTGGACCGGGCTGACCGTGCGGCACCCGGGCGACTACCGGCTCGGCTCCGGGTACCGGGCGCTGCTCGGCTGAGCGGGCCCGTCCGGAGCGAGCCGGCCGTACGTCAGATCGTCGCGGTGTCGATCACGAAGCGGTAGCGCACATCGCTGCTGAGCACGCGCTCGTACGCCTCGTTGATCCGGTCGGCCGGGATCACCTCGATCTCCGCGCCGAGGCCGTGCTCGGCGCAGAAGTCGAGCATCTCCTGGGTCTCGCGGATACCGCCGATGCCGGAGCCCGCGAGGGTCTTGCGGCCGCCGATCACGGAGAACAGGTTGAGCGAGACGGGCTCCTCGGGGGCGCCGACGTTGATCATCGCGCCGTCCGTCTTGAGCAGGCTCAGATACGAGTCGAGCGGGAGCGGCGCCGAGACCGTGGAGACGATCAGGTCCAGGGTGCCCCGCAGCTCGTCGAAGGTCTTCGGGTCGCTGGTGGCGTAGTAGTGGTCGGCGCCCAGCTTCAGCCCGTCCTCCTGCTTGCGCAGCGACTGGCTCAGCACGGTCACGTCGGCGCCCATCGCGTGCGCGATCTTGACGCCCATGTGTCCGAGACCGCCCAGGCCGACGATGGCGACCTTCTTGCCGGGGCCCGCGTTCCAGTGGGCGAGCGGCGAGTACGTGGTGATGCCGGCGCAGAGCAGCGGCGCCGCCACATCGAGCCCGATGCCCTCGGGGATGCGCAGGGTGTAGTTCTCGTCCACGACGATGTGCGTGGAGTAGCCGCCGTAGGTGGGCTCGCCCTGCTTGTCGAGGGCGTTGTACGTGCCTGTGTTGCCGTTGGCGCAGTACTGCTCGAGGCCGGCCTTGCAGTTGTCGCACTCCCGGCAGGAGTCGACCATGCAGCCGACGCCCACCCGGTCGCCGACGGCGAACTTGGTGACTCCGGGGCCGACCTCGGCGACGATTCCGGCTATCTCGTGGCCGGGGACCATCGGGAAGATGCCCTTGCCCCAGCCCTCGCGCGCCTGGTGGATGTCGGAGTGGCAGATACCGGCGAACTTGATGTCGATCAGTACGTCGTGCTCGCCGACCGGCCGGCGCGGCACGGTGGTGCGCTCCAGCGGGGCCTTCGGGGTGGGGGCGGCGTACGCGGCGACGGTGGTGACGGTCATCCGGAAAGGTTCTCCTCAGAAATGGGGTGGTTCTTCCACCCTGCCTGATGGTCCGGGTTTCACACATATCCGGCCGTCTCCCTGCTGTGCCTACGCTCACTGTGCGTACTACTGGCAGGGTCAGGATGTTCCGCGTACGACCACGGATACTGGTGGCATGGACCAGCGTGCCGAACTCAGCGAATTCCTCCGTTCCCGCCGGGCCCGCCTCCAGCCGCAGGACGTGGGGCTGCCCGCTCTGGGCAGGCACCGCAGGGTCCCCGGGCTGCGGCGCGAGGAGCTGGCGCAGCTCGCCGGGGTGTCCGTGGCGTACTACACCCGGCTCGAACAGGGCCACGGCTCGAATGTCTCCAGCGACGTGCTGGACTCGGTGGCGCGGGCGCTGCGTCTTTCGGACGCGGAGTGGGCGCATCTGACGCATCTGGCGGGGCCGAGGCCGCGGAAGAAGCGGGCGGCGGCGGCCAGGTCCCAGCGGATGCGGCCCGAGATCCAGCATCTGATGGACGCGATGGAGGGGGTGCCGGCGTACGTCCTGGGGCGGCGGATGGACATCCTCGGCTCGAACCGGCTAGCGCGGGCGCTGTTCGGCGACTTCACGGCGCTGCCGCCCGAGGAGCGCAACATGGCGCGGATCGTCTTCCTCGACCCCAACTCCCGTGATCTGTACACCGAGTGGGAGTGTGTGGCGGCCGAGATGGTGAGCTCGCTCCGGCTGTTCGCGGGCTGCTTCCCCGACGATCCGCAGCTGTCCGCGCTGGTGGGCGAGCTGTCGGTGAAGAGCGACGAGTTCCGGGTGCTGTGGGCGGCACACACCGTGCGGGACAAGGGGCACTGCGTCAAGCGGCTGCACCATCCGCTGGTGGGTGAGCTGAGGCTGGCGGCCGAGGCGCTGAACCTCCCCGGCGACCAGGACCAGAGCCTGATCACCTACCACGCCGAGCCGGGGTCCGACGCCGTGGAGACCCTGCGGCTGCTGGCGTCCTGGGGCGTGGACGAGGCACCGCACCTCAGCCGGTAGGCCCGTAACCCGCGGGCAGGGGGTAGCCGGGTCCCCGGTGCGGCCGCCCCCTGTGCGGCCGCGCCGTTCCCGCCGTACAGCCCGCCCTATGCGGCGGCCGCGTTCTCGGTGATGGTGACCTTGCCCTTGCGGATGGTCGCGAGCCGGGGCGCCCTGCGGGCGAGCGCCGTGTCGTGGGTGACCATGATGAAGGTCAGCCCGTGCTCCTTCCAGAGCACTTCGAGCACCTCCATGATCTCGTCGCGCATGCCCTCGTCGAGGTTGCCCGTCGGTTCGTCGGCGAGCAGCACCTTGGGGTTCTTGACCAGCGCGCGGGCGATGGCGACGCGCTGCTGCTGGCCGCCGGACATCTCGGACGGGAGGTGCCCGAAGCGCTCGGCGAGGCCGACGGACTCCAGGGCGTCGGCGGCCCGGCCGCGCCGTACGGACGGCTTGAGGCCGAGCGGGACCAGCGCCGTCTCGACGTTCTCCTGTGCGGTGAGCGTCGGTATCAGGTTGAAGGACTGGAAGACGAAGCCGATGTTCTCCGCGCGCACCTTGGTGAGCTTGGCCTCGCTGAGCTTCCCGAGGTCCACCCCGTCGAGCACGACACTGCCCTCGGTCGGCCGGTCGAGGCCGCCGAGCATCTGGAGGAGGGTGGACTTGCCGCCGCCGGTGGGGCCCTGGATGACCAGCCGGCCGCCGTCCTCGATGGTCAGGTCGACTCCGGCGAGTGCGTCGATGGTCTTCTTGCCGCGCTGGTAGCGCTTGCTGACTCCGCTGAGTTCGTACATGGGACGGGTCTCAACTCCTGCTGTACGGAAAGGGGAAGGGGGTACGGCCGGATGGCGCGGCCGGTGAGGCGGCCGGGGCCGCGCTACTCGACACGGCGCAGGGCGTCCGCGGGGCGCAGCCGTGCGGCGCGCCAGCCGCCGAAGCCGCCCGCGATGAGCCCGCCGGCCACCGCGAGTGCGACCGCGATGCCGATGGTGGAGACCGAGACGGGCGCGGTGAGCGCGATGTCGAGTGCCTTCGACGCGGCCTGCCTGCCGCCGCCGAAGCCGGCCCGCATGCCGCCACCGAAGCCACCGCCGCCGAAGCCGCCCTGTCCTCCGCCGCCGGTGGAGCCGACCGACGCGGAGAGGGTCGGGCTGATGGCGGTCACGATGTACGCGCCCGCCAGCCCGAGCGCGATCCCGATGACACCACCGAGCAGCCCGTTGACCAGCGCCTCACCGACGACCTGGCGGGTGACGCGGCCGCTCTTCCAGCCGAGCGCCTTCAGTGTGCCGAACTCCCGCACCCGGCGGCTGACGGCCGACGAGGTGAGCAGCCCGGCCACCAGGAAGGCGGCGATGAGGACCGCGATCGACAGCCACTTGCCGACGTTGGTGGCGAGGTTGGACGCGGTGGAGAGGGACCCGGACACGGTGTCCGCGAGGTCGGCGGATGTGGTGACCGTGGTGCCCGGCACGTTCTTCTGGATGGCCGCCTTCACGCCGGAGATCTGCTGGGAGCCGGTCGCCTTCACGTACACCGTGGTGACCTTGTCCTTGGCACCGGCGAGCGTCTGCGCCTGCTTCAGCGGCAGATAGAGGTTGGCGGCCGCGTCCCCGCTGTCCGGGGTGGCGACGCCCACGATCTTGTACTTCACCGACTTGACCGTCACCGTGGAGCCGGTCTTGAGCTTCTTCTTCTTGGCGTACGAGGCGTCGACGACGGCGACCTCGGCATTGCTCTCGGCACTGGTGAAGGTACGACCTGAGGTGATCTTCGACGAGGTCAGCGGGCCGATGCCGAGATGGGCGACGTCCGTGCCGTACACGGTGTACGAGTCGACGTCGAAGTTGGCGCCGCCGCCCTGGACCTCGCCCTGCGGGGCCCCGCCGCCGGCACCCCGGCGGCCGGTGGCGGAGCCGCCGCCCGACCGCTGCTTGAACTCACCGCGCTTGAACTGGCCGTCGACCTTGAGCACGTTCAGGCTCAGTCCGCCGACAGCGCTGGAGACACCGCTCTGCTCGCCGACCTTGCCGACGGTCGCCGACGACAGGGTCTGGAAGCCCTGCACCGTCACCCGGTCGCTGCTCTGCTTCGAGTCGTCGCCGCTGCCTTTCGCACCGAACTGGAACTTGGGCCGGGCGTTGCCCCCGGTGGTCCCGGCGGGAGCCTCGGCCTTGGTGACGGTCATGTCCGTGCCGAGGCCGTACAGGGACTGCAGGACCTTGTCCTGCGCCTGGCCCATCCCGGCGGAGACCGAACTGACGACGATGACCAGCGCAATACCGAGGGCGAGCCCCGAGGCGACGACGAGCGCCGCCTTTCTGCGGCGGCGCAGCTCGCGCCGGAGGTAGGTGAAGAACATGGGGTGAAAGTAGGACCCGCCTGTGATGGCGGGATAAGGCCGGCGTGAGAGCGGGATGAGAAGGGCCCGCCCGGAGCGCGGTGTTGAGCGGCGCGGGACCCGCGGAAGAGCGCGGAGGACGGGACTCCGCGCTCTGTGCCGTCAGTTGTGGCCGGACCCGCCGGTCAGCCCATGCTCTTGGCGCCGTCGATCGACTCGCGGAGGATGTCGGCGTGGCCGGCGTGCTGGGAGGTCTCCGCGATGAGGTGCAGCAGCACCCGGCGGGCCGACCACCGTACGCCGGGCTCGAACCAGGGGGCCTTCGGCAGCGGGTGGGAGGCGTCCAGGTCGGGCAGGGCGGCGACCACTTCTTCGGTCCGGCCCGCCACATCGGCGTAGTCGGCCAGCACCCCCGCGAGCGTCTCACCGGGCAGCAGCCGGAACTCGTCGGCGCGGCGGGCGAAGTCGTCCTCGGTCATCGAGGCGAAGTCCATCATGGCCGAGGGGCCTTCCTGGATGAAGCCCAGCCAGTTCCGCTCGGCCGCGGTGACGTGCTTGATGAGACCGCCCAGACACAGCTCGCCTGCGGTGGACCGCAGCCCGGCCTGCTCGTCGGTGAGGTCGCGGGTGGTGAAACGCAGGAAGTACCGCTGTTTGGCCAGCGTCTCCAGCAGCTCGGCGCGCTCGCCGGTGACATCCGTGGAACCAGCCGGGTCGCGGGGCGCGGGCTCGTTGACGATCATGGTTTCTGCCTTCTCTCGGTCTTTTCCCCCTGGGCGAGGAACACGCTAGAGGCGATCTAGGTCAGCGGCTGGCCTTTATACGCGACGCACCGGGGGTATCCGGGCCGCACCGGCCGCCGGAACGCGAACGGCGGCCCGTCCGCGGGGGACGGGCCGCCGTTCGTGCAAGGCGGGGCGGGGTGGGCCAGAGCCTGTCAGGCGGCCGAACCGGCCTTCCAGGCCGACCAGTTCAGGTTCCAGCCGTTGAGGCCGTTGTCCGGCTGGATCGTCTTGTCGTGCGAGTTCTTCACCACGACCACGTCACCGATCAGCGAGTGGTTGTAGAACCACGCGGCCGAGGTGTTCGGGTCGTTGGCGCCCTTGGTGTCGGAGAGACCGACACAGCCGTGGCTGGTGTTCGACGAGCCGAAGAGCGACTTGGCGCCCCAGTAGTTGCCGTGGATGAAGGTGCCGGAGCTGGACAGCCGCATGGCGTGCGGGACGTCCTTGATGTCGTACTCGCCCTTGCCGTCGGCGTTGGTGAAGCCGACCGTGGAGCCGTCCATCCGGGTCTGCTTGTACTTCTCCGAGATCACCATCTGGCCGTTGTACGTGGTGTGCTCGGGGGAGCCGGCCGAGATCGGGATGGTCTTGATCGTCTTGCCGTCCTGCGTGACCTTCATCGTGTGCGCCGCGGCGTCCACGATGGAGACCTGGTTGCGGCCGATCTTGAAGCTGACGGTCTTGTCCTGGACGCCGGTGACGCCGCTGGCGCCCTCGACCCCGTCCAGGGCCAGCTTCATGGTGACGGTCGACCCTTCCTTCCAGTACTGGTCGGGGCGGAGGTCGAGCCGCGTGGAGCTGAACCAGTGGCCGACGACCTGCTGGCCGCTGCTCGACGTCACCTTGACGGCGTCCTCGACGGCCTTCTTGTTGGTGATCGGCTTGTCGAAGTTGATCGAGACCGGCATACCGACGCCGACGGTCGAACCGTCCTCGGGCGTGAAGTTGCCGATGAAGCTGTGGGCGGGCGAGACCGTCGTGAACGACGAGTTCTCGTGCGCCTGACGGCCCTGGGAGTCCTTGGCCGTGACAGCGATCTTGTACGTGGTCGAGCGCTCCAGCGGGGCGTCCGGCTTCCAGCTGGCGCCGTCGGCCGAGATGGTGCCCTTGACGGTCGTGCCCGTCGAGCTGGTCATCGCCACCTGGGTCAGCTTGCCCGAGGTGACGGAGACCTTGGCGTCCTTGTTGATGCCCGCGTTGTCGGCGCCGCTCTTGGGCGTGATCGCTATTCGGGCGTCGGACGTGTCCTTCGCCGCGGCCGCGTCGACCGCACTCTGCGACGACTTCTTCGCACCGTCCGAGCCGTCGGCCTTGCTGTCGCCACCACTGCAGGCCGACAGCACCAGTACGCCGCCGAGCAGAGCGGACGCAGCCATCAGGCTCTTGCGCCGCCTACTTTCCGTCATCACACGCTTCTCCATCGTTGCCGAATACCCCGAAAATCCCCGAGCAGGTCACCTTGAGCGCCGTGACTGTGTGCCCGCACTGCCCTTTAAGAACATCTGTACTGATGTGTCGGTTCCACATCCGGTGAAGATGTGTGAAACAACACGTGCGGTTCTGGAAGCTCCCGGCCTCCCGGAGTGCCGTTCCGCACTCCGGGATCCCGTCCCGCTTCCCCGTGGACGCCTTGCCGCACAACGGAGTTACACGGTCACGTCCGCATCGTCATCGTCGCCGGGCTCATCTTCCTCGTCCAGGTCCCATTCAAGCGAATCGGGGTCGTAGTCGATCTGTTCGCTCGACCACCCGGCCTGGACGAGTTCGACGCCCGGCACCTCGCCGAGCAGATCGAGCGGGTCGACCAGGTGGGCGACCGCTTCTGCAGCGTCTTCCCTGACAGCGGCCTCGGCATGCGTACGGTCCTCGCCGAGCATGCCGGGCTGGACGCCCTCGGCGTCGTCCGCGATCCGTTCGAGCGCGGCCTCGCAGAGCGCGGGGGCGTCGTGCACCTCCATCACCAATTCGACCTTGAGACGTACATAGCGGGATTTTTCTTCGATGGTCATGCGACGGAGCGTAAGGCTCCCGGCGCCTGTGGCTTTCCTGCGACCCGCTGCTTTCACCGGTGCCGTCGCCGCGGCACTATCATCGGCGCGCACGGGCGCCAATTCAGGTTTGCAGCAAGGGAGATCGATCCTGTGTCAGCTCGCCGGCCACTGTTGACCGCCGTATCGGCGGGGGCCCTGCTCTGTGCCCTGTGGTTCGTACCGTCGGCGCACACCACCGACGCCCGGCGGCCCGGCGCCCCCGCGCACACGGGGCAGCGGCACACCACCGCTCTCCCGGCCGCGGACGGGAGAGCGGACACCACCGGGTACGTGGTCGGCGGCTCGCTGTTCCTGGGGCTCGGCGCGGCCTCGGTCGTCTACGTCGGCCGCCGGACCCACAGCGGCTGACCGGGCCTGCGGGCCGCCTCCTGCACGACGCGCACGACACGTACAAGACAAGACGCGCAGGACAAGACGTACGGTCACGCGTCCGAGGCGGGCCGCTTGCCCCGCAGCCGGCGGCGGTCGCCGGACGGCGGAGGCGTGTCGGCCAGCCGCATCACCGCACCGTCCCGGCCCGCCACCACCGGCTTCACCGACCTGGCGGCTTTCGCCCGGTACTGCGCGGCGTCCGCCAGCCGGAACAGCCTGCGGGCGGATTTCAGCCGGCCGATCGGATCGCCCGTGGACGCGACCCCGCAGGCCACCCCGTCCCCCAGCTCCAGTTCGCCCGCCCGTACGCAGAGCTCGTCGGCGACCGCGATCACCGCGTCCGCCGAAGGCCCCACGGAGAGCAGACAGAACTCGTCGCCGCCGAGCCGCGCCGCCAGCGCACCCGGCAGCATGGCGCCGCAGACCGAGAGGACCGAGCCGAAACGCTCCAGGAGGCGGTCGCCGACGGCGTGCCCATGGGTGTCGTTGACCCGCTTCAGACCGTTGAGGTCGCAGACCACCAGGCTGACGACCGTCCCGTCGGTCAGGAAGCGGTCCACAGCGGCGTCGAGCCCGATATCGACCGCGCGCCGGTTGGCGAGCCCGGTCAGCGGGTCCGTGAAGGCCAGCTTCCTGGCCTCCTCCAGGCGCTCGGTCTGCGCGAGCCCGGCGGCCACCACCGCGGCCAGCACCGTCGCGAAGTCCGCGTCCGCCCGGTCGAAGACCGGCGTCCCCACCGGCCTGGCCACATACAGCTCGCCCCAGGCCCGGCCGCTCAGCACTATCGGCGCCACCACACAGCTGCCCCGTCCCCGCCTGCGCAGTGCGGCCACCCGCTGGTGGCAGTAGCCGGCCGATGACTCGGCGGGCCCGTCGGCCGTCTCGACCCAGGCGTTGGGCTCACCGCCGCTCGCCCACCGCTCGTGCAGGAACTCGGCGATCTCCGGGAAGTGGTTCACCGGATAGGTCTCGGCGTCGGGGAACTCGGCCTCGTCCTCGACCCGCTCCCCCACGTTGGCGAGCACCTTGAGCCGCCCCAGCTCCCGCTCCCAGACCGACAGCGCGGCGAAACTGCCGCCCAGCGCCTCGCACGCACCGAGCGTGGCCGCCCGCCAGGACGCACGCGGCGTCTGCGCCGACGCCATGGCCTGTGCCAGCGTCACCACGGCCCGCAGCCGCACATCGTCACCCATTGCATCAGCTTAAGGACGATGTGCGGCTTTTGAGTAGTTATACGTTACAGGCAGTGACAGACAGCCGTACGGGCCTGTCCCCCGCGGGCCCTCACTCGCCGGGCCACTGCGGCTTCCGCTTCTCGTTGAACGCCGCCACGCCCTCGGCGCGGTCACCGGAGAAGGCCACCGACCGCCAGGCCGCGTCCTCGACCTCAAGACCGGCGCGCAGATCGAGCCCGTGCCCCAGCCGCAGCGCCCGCTTGGCCGCCCGCAGCCCGACCGGCGAGTTGGCCGCGATACGGCCCGCGAGCTCCAGGGCTCCGGTGCGGGCGTCGTCGGCCAGGATGTCGACGAGGCCCAGCTCGCGCGCCTCGGCCGACTCCACCCGCCGGGCGCTGAACACCAGCTCGGCCGCGCGGGCGGCGCCGACCCGGCGCGGCAGCAGCTGCGTACCGCCGCCGCCGGGGATCACCCCGACCGACACCTCGGGCAGACCGACCACGGCGGTCCCGTCGGCGACGATCAGATCGCAGGAGAGTGCCAGCTCGAACCCGCCGCCCAGCGCGAAGCCGTGCACGGCGGCCACGGTGGGCATCGGCAGCTCCAGTACGCCGGTGTACGCGGCGCGCGCGGTGGGGCGCTGGCGCACCAGCTCGGCGTCCGTGAGGGAGTTGCGCTCCTTGAGGTCGGCGCCCACGCAGAAGGCCCGGTCGTGGGTGGAGGTCAGCACCACGGTCCGCGCCGACGGGTCGGCGGCCAGCGCGTCGCAGGCCGCCGCGATGGACCGGGCCATCGCGGTCGACACGGCGTTCATCGCCTTGGGCCGGTCCAGGACCAGCTCGGCGACATGGCCGTGCCGGCGCACGGCGACGTACTCGCCGAACCGCCGCTCGTCCGCGGCGCCCGTTCCAGTATCTGAGATTTCTGAGGTCATCCGGGCACGATAGGCCGCGGACCGTACGGGCGTCAGCCCCCGGCGGCGGCCGGCCCCGCACGCCGGAGCGCATCACGCCGTACGGCAACCGGAGCGCGTCACGCCGTACCGGCCTGCCCGGTCCCGTACGCCCGGCCCCGCCACGTCACGTCACGTCACGTCACGGCACGGCACGGCACGGCACGGTCAGGTCGTACGGCGGGTGAGCAGCCACGGCTCGACCACGCCGAGCCCGCGCACCGGCCGCTGCCACATCGGCTGGAGCGCGAAGCGGTAGACGGGCGGCTCCTCGCCGTCCTTCTCCGCGCGCTCGGTCTCGGCCGCGGCTTCCGACTCGGAGACCGGGGCGTCACCGTGGCGCCCCAGTTCCTCGGCGAGCGCGCCGTCCACCAGGACGGTGTCCTTGGGCGCTATCGAGGTGAGCCTGGACGCCAGGTTGACCGTCGTGCCGAACACATCACCCATCCGGGTCGTGACGGTGCCGAAGGCGATTCCGACCCGCAGTTCGGGCATGGTCTCGTCGTTGCTCATGGTCTCGATGAGCCGCAGCGCGATCTCGGCGGCCGTCCCGGCGTCGTCCGCCGCGTACAGCACCTCGTCGCCGAGGGTCTTGATGAGCCGGCCGCCGTGCGCGGCGACCAGGTCGGCGCAGGTCGTCTCGAACGCCTCGACCAGCTCGCCCAGCTCCTCCTCCTCCAGGCGCCGGGTCAGCCGGGTGAAGCCGACGAGGTCGGCGAAGCCCACCGCGAGCCTGCGGTCGACCATCTCCTCGTCGTCCGCGGCCTGCACGACCCGTCCGGTGGCGGCCGCCAGCTGGCGCCGCCACACATAGCGCAGGAACTCCTCCAGCTCCGGCAGCAGCAGCTCGACCAGCGGGTAGGTGACCTCGGTGCGGGTCATCCCCGGCTCGGGGGGCTCGGTGAGCCCGGCCAGGAAGGAGTCGATCTGCCATTCGGCGAGGCGGGCGGTGGTCTGGCCGGTCGACCGCGCGACCTGGACGGCCATCGGCTCGCTCAGCAGCCCGGCCTCCACGAGTCCGGCGAGGCGGCGCAGCGCCAGCACGTCCGCCTCGGTGAGCGCCTTGGCCTGGCCGATGTCAGGGAAGCCCATGGCCCGCCAGAAGCGGGACGCCAGCTCCATCGAGACTCCGGCCGTACGGGCGGCCTGGAAGGGCGTGTAGCGGCGGTCGGCGCCGAGGATCAGCTGTTCGAGACGGATCGCGAGCGGATCGTTGGTCGGCTCCGCGGTGTGATCGACCTCATGGTGGGGGGTGCGGTACGGAGAGAAAGGGGGCTCCTCGTCCGCGCCCGACGAGATGTTGTCGACGGTCACCTGCCGCCTCCTGCCCATTCCCTGCGCACTGCCCTGCCGATCTGGCCGACGCTCCGTGCTGATCTGCCCGCGGATCGCCTCAACCATACGGCAGGTGTGCCGTAGCTCACGTGCTGGCGCAGCTCGGACCGGCCGCGCACCGGCCGTGGAACCGGTGCCCGCCCCGCCGGAAGGCCGGTGCCGGACGGAAACCGGCGCCGGACGGAAAGCCGGTGATCAGACCGGCCGCAGATGCACGATGTCACCCGCGCCGACCGGCTGCACCCCGTTCTCGGTGGCCAGGACCAGCCGGCCGTCACCGTCGACGGCGACGGCCTCCCCGGTCAGCGAGGCGCCGCCGGGCAGCTCGGCCCGCACCGTGCGGCCCAGGGTGGAGCAGCCCGCCGCGTACGCCTCCTGGAGCCGGGAGGCCGCCGGGTCGCCGTCCGCGGCGCGCCACTCTCCGTACCACTGCTCCAGGGAGCGCAGTACGGCGCGCAGCAGCGGGTCGCGGTCGGTGGTGACCGCCCCGGCGAGTGCCAGGGAGCCCGCGGTGGGGACGGGCAGTTCCTCGGCGCGGAGCGAGACGTTGAGGCCGAAACCGATCACGACGGCGCCGTCGGCGGTGCGTTCGGCGAGGATGCCGCCCGCCTTCCGCTCGGCGCCTTCGACGGTGACGAGCAGGTCGTTCGGCCATTTCAGCGCGGTGTCGATCCCGGCCGCCCGGGAGAGACCTGCGGCCACCGCGACCCCGGTGAGCAGCGGCAGCCACCCCCAGCGCTCGGCCGGGATCCGCGGGGAGGGCCGCAGGAGTACGGAGACGAAGAGCCCGGACCGCGCGGGCGCCGACCAGACGCGGTCCAGCCGCCCGCGGGCCGCGCTCTGCTCCTCGGCCACCAGCACCGCGCCCTCGTCAAGACCGGCGGCCCGCTCCCTGAGGTCGGAGTTGGTGGACCCGGTGGACGCGACCACGTCGAGTGAGGTCCACAGCGATCCCGGCCGAACCAGCGCGCGGCGCAGGGCCGTCGCGTTCAGCGGCGGCCGTTCCAGGTCCGACCAGCGGTTGTCAGGTACATCGGATGACGTCATGCAACCCACAGTAGGTGTGGCAAACGACGCACTGCCGAGGCGCACCAGCGCCGATACGCTACGTGCAAGTAGCCGAAACGCCCTGTCATACGCCTGAGCACCCAGGGAGCCGCATCCCGATGTCCGAGCCGGAAGAGATCAACGTGCACACCACCGCGGGGAAGCTCGCGGATCTTCAGCACCGCATCGAAGAGGCGACACACGCCGGTTCGGCGCGTGCGGTGGAGAAGCAGCACGCCAAGGGCAAGCTGACCGCCCGTGAGCGGGTGGAACTGCTCCTCGACGAGGGGTCGTTCACGGAGCTGGACGAGTTCGCCCGGCACCGCTCCACCAACTTCGGCATCGAGAAGAACCGCCCGTACGGCGACGGAGTGGTGACCGGGTACGGCACGGTCGACGGCCGCCCGGTCTGTGTCTACTCGCAGGACTTCACCATCTTCGGCGGCTCGCTCGGCGAGGTCTACGGCGAGAAGATCGTCAAGGTCATGGACTTCGCCATGAAGACCGGCTGCCCCATCATCGGGATCAACGACGGCGGCGGCGCCCGGATCCAGGAGGGTGTGGCCGCGCTCGGGCTGTTCGCCGAGATCTTCCGCCGCAACGTCCACGCGTCGGGTGTGATCCCGCAGATCAGCCTGATCGTCGGCCCGTGCGCCGGCGGCGCCGTGTACTCGCCCGCGATCACCGACTTCACGGTGATGGTCGACCAGACCTCGCACATGTTCATCACGGGGCCCGACGTCATCAAGACGGTCACGGGTGAGGACGTCGGCTTCGAGGAGCTGGGCGGCGCCCGTACGCACAACACCACGTCCGGTGTGGCGCACCACATGGCGGGCGACGAGAAGGACGCGATCGAGTACGTCAAGTCGCTGCTCTCCTACCTCCCTTCGAACAACCTCTCCGACGCGCCCGCCTTCCCGGAGGAGGCGGGCCTGGAGACCTCGGACGTGGACCGGGAGCTGGACACGCTCATCCCGGACTCGGCGAACCAGCCGTACGACATGCACACGGCCATCGAGCATGTGCTGGACGACGCCGAGTTCCTGGAGACCCAGAGCCTGTTCGCGCCGAACATCCTGACCGGTTTCGGCCGGGTCGAGGGGCATCCGGTCGGCATCGTGGCCAACCAGCCGATGCAGTTCGCGGGCTGTCTGGACATCAACGCGTCGGAGAAGGCGGCGCGTTTCGTCCGTACCTGCGACGCGTTCAACGTCCCGGTCATCACCTTCGTGGACGTGCCCGGCTTCCTGCCGGGTGTGGACCAGGAGTACGGCGGCATCATCCGGCGCGGCGCCAAGCTGATCTTCGCGTACGCGGAGGCCACGGTGCCGCTGATCACGGTGATCACCCGCAAGGCGTTCGGCGGCGCGTACGACGTGATGGGCTCCAAGCACCTGGGCGCCGACCTCAACGTCGCCTGGCCGACCGCGCAGATCGCCGTCATGGGCGCGCAGGGCGCGGTGAACATCCTGCACCGGCGCACCATCGCGGCGGCGGACGACGCCGAGGCGACCCGGGCCGGGCTGATCCAGGAGTACGAGGACACGCTGCTCAACCCGTACGTCGCGGCCGAACGCGGCTATGTCGACGCGGTGATCATGCCGTCCGAGACCCGTCGGCACATCGTGCGGGGGCTGCGTCAGCTGCGTACGAAGCGGGAGTCGCTGCCGCCGAAGAAGCACGGCAACATCCCCCTCTAGGCTCCGCCTCCCGACCCGCTGTCCACCCTCTACCCATCCCCACGAAGGGCTCGACGATGATCAAGGTCGTACGGGGAAACCCGACCCCGGAGGAGCTGGCCGCCGCGGTGGCGGTGGTCCAGGCGCGTGCCGCCGCGGCAGCCTCCGTACCGTCAGGACCGCCGCTGCCGCCCGAGGAGTGGTCCGACCCGGCGCGCATCGCCCGCCACCGGATACAGCAGCCGGGACCGCGGGCCTGGGCACGCACCTACTGGCCGGGATAGCGGCTACCGGCCGGGCGGGTCAGGCGGCGCGTACGTGCGCCGCCGCCCGCTCCGCCGCGCGGACCACCCGCTCGGTGTCCACGTTCAGCAGCTCGCCGCCCGACTTGCGCAGACAGCCGTCGATGAAGACCTCGCTGACGTTCGGCGGCTGCCCGTTGAGGACGATCTGGCTGATCCAGTCGAAGCGCGGGGCGAAGTTGAGCGTGCCGGGGTCCAGGACCAGTACGTCGGCGCGCTTGCCCGGTGTCAGTGATCCGATCCGGTCCGCCATCCCGATGCACTCGGCGCCGCCCATCGTGGCGAGCCGCAGCACGGCCGGGATGGTCGGGTGGATCTCGGCGTCCTGGTGGAGCGCCCGCTGGAGCCCGACGGCCGCCTTCATCACGTTGAACATGTCGGATGTGTCGTTGGTGCCGCCGTCGTGGCCGAGGCCGGCCCGGATGCCGCGCCGGTGCATCGCGGGCAGCGGCATGATGCCGGAGGCCAGCCGCATATTGCTGAGCGGGCAGTGCGCCACCCGCACATCGTGGTCGCCGGTCAGCGCGATCTCGTCGTCGGTGAGGTGGATGGCGTGGTTCATCAGGAGCTCGGGACCGAAGGCGCCGACCTCGCGCAGGGCGCGGATCTGCTCGTCCTCGCGGTCGTTCCTGTTCTCCAGCACATGGGAGTTGATCATCAGGCCGAGGTCGCGTGAGACCTCGTGCAGCAGCCGCAGATCCTTGATCTCGGCCATGCCGGCGTGCACTGCGACCTGGGCGGAGGCCAGCGGCAGCGGATCGAGGAAGTCCTTCTTCACCTCGGGGATCAGATGGCGGTCGGCGCCGCTCTGCGTCATCGCGTAGACGAACCGCAGCCCCGAGTCGTGCAGGGCGCGCACATAGCGCTCGCTCGTGTCGTACGGGATGGGGTGCACCCAGTCCACGACGGTGGTCACACCGGTCTGCAGGGCGTCCAGGGCCGCGAGATGGACGAAGCCGTACATGTCCTGGGCGTCGATCTTCGGCAGGACGGTCCGGTTGCAGGCCGCCAGCCAGCCGGTCACGTCCTGGTCGGAGCAGCCGCCGCGGATGCTCGACTGCCAGAGGTGGTTGTGGATGTCGACGAAGCCAGGCAGGACCAGCTTGCCGGTGGCGTCCACGACCCGTGCGCCGTGCGGCACATCGAGCCCTCTCCCCACAGCGGCGATCTTCCCGTCCCGCAGCAGGACGTCGGTGCCGCCCTCCATCGTGCCCAGGACGCCTTCGCCGACGCCGGGGTCCATGGTCAGGACGAGGTCGGCGCCGCGCAGCACCGTGGTACGCCGCTCGCCCGGCCGCTCGCTGTGGCCGCCCGGCCGATCGCGGGCGGCGGCCGGTAACCCGGCGGCTGCCGCCAGCGGAACACTGCCCAGACCTGCGAGAACGCTACGTCGGCTCATTTTCGGAAAGTTCATTCCATTTTTATATCCCGGTCAGGACACAGCACCGTAAGGCGGCTTCCGGCCAACTGACGGGCCGTCATGCAAGGGGAGGAGTCCGACTCGTCCGGGCAGCCTGAGTACCCGTACTCAGGCGCCGGACCCCTCCGCGGCCGCACCATCGAATGCATGCTGTGGTCCGACCCGGAGGACAGACCTCCCAAGGAGCTGCGAGACGTACAGGCGATGCTGCGCCGTGCGGGTCTCGTCCTCGCCGCGGCGGTGATTCTGGTGATGGCCGTGGCCGGGCTGCGCTGACCCGGCGGGCCCGGTCCCGTTCCGGCCGTCCCGGCTCCCCGATGCGCGGTCATACGATGTCCCCATGACTGCTCAGCGCCGCCTCGTGCTCGGTTCCGCATCGCCCGCCCGCCTCGGACTGCTCCGCAATGCCGGACTCGACCCCGAGGTGATCGTCAGCGGTGTGGACGAGGACGCGATCAGCGCCCCCACCCCCGCCGAACTCGCCCTCGTCCTGGCCGAGGCCAAGGCACGGTCGGTGGCCGCCCGGGACGCCGCGGCCGGCGCCCTGGTCATCGGCTGCGACTCCGTGCTCGAACTGGACGGCGAGGCGCTCGGCAAGCCCGCCGACGCCGAGGAGGCCACCGCGCGCTGGATGTCCATGCGCGGCCGCGCGGGCGTCCTGCAGACCGGCCACTGCGTCATCGACACCGCGACGGGGCGCAGTGTGTCGGCCACCGCCTCCACCACGGTCCGCTTCGGCGAGCCGACGGACGCCGAGGTCGCCGCTTATGTGGCGAGCGGCGAACCGCTCCATGTCGCGGGGGCCTTCACCCTCGACGGCCGCTCCGCGCCGTTCATCGACTCCATCGAGGGCGACCACGGCAATGTCATCGGCCTCTCCCTGCCGCTGCTGCGCAGGCTGCTGGCCGGACTCGACGTGTCGATGACGGACCTCTGGGTCTGAGCGGCGGCCCGCCGTACCCGCGCACCGATCACCCTCCAGGGACTCCCCTCAAGTAACTCCCCTCAGGGAACCGGAACCGGCCCCTCGGCGCAGCGCAGCGGCTCAGGCGCCGCCCCGGGGACCCCGGTCCGTGCGAAGCCGAGCCAGGTGGCACGCAGTGCGGCGCCGAGCGCGGCGACCTCCTCCCAGGGGGTGTCGCCCAGCATCGGCGCGCCCCGCCAGGCGTCCCGGCCGCCCAGCAGCAGCGGCAGCTCCACGCAGTGCGTCGCACCGAGGGCCGAGCCCGCCGGGCGCCAGTCGAGACGGTACGCGTGCACGCGCGCCCCGGCCCGTACGAGCCGGCCGCCCAGCTCCGCGAGCGGGGCCGCGTACGTCAGCGCGGTCAGCTCCGCCGGGTCGCCCTGCTCGCCGGGGAAGGCGGTCATGTCGTCGGCGTTCCAGCCGTACAGGACATCGAGGCCCCGGACGTTCCGGCCGAAGGCCGCGCCGTCCCGGCCGAGCACGCCGGCGACCGGGCCGAAAGGAGGCTCCAGAGTGCTGCCCGACCTGCGCCCATGGGCCACCGCGGTCTCCCGCTGCGCGTCGAGCAGCGCAGCGTGGCCCGCCGTCGACGGGGACTCGCCCCGCGCGGCGAGGTGTTCGGCGAAGATCCGCCCGAGCGCCTCGGCGTCCTCACGGGAGCGTTCGGCGAGTGCCGGCGGGGCGCTCTGCAGGACCGCCCGGCCGAACAGCCCCCGGGCTTCGTCCATCTCCATGAGCAGCCGGATCGAGATACCGCCGGCCGACTGACCGAAGACGGTGACGCTGCCGGGGTCGCCGCCGTACCCGGCGATGTGCTCCCGCACCCAGCGGAGCGCTTCGAGCTGGTCGTAGAGGCCGAGGTTCCCCTCGCTGACCCCGTCGAGGCAGAGGTAACCGAGCGCGCCCAGCCGGTAGTTGACGCCGACGACCACCACATCGCCCTCGGCGGCGAGCGCGCCGCCGTCGTACCAGTCCATGAGCCCGGCGCCGCTGCTGAACCCGCCGCCGTGGAACCAGACCAGCACCGGGCGGGCCCCGCCGTCCCTGGCCGGGGTGGTGACGGTCAGCTGAAGACAGTCCTCGCCCTGGGGGCGGCGGTCGTGGGGCGGGCCCATCACCGCGTCGAGCCGCGAGGGCGGCTGGGGGCAGATCTCGCCCCGGGCCGGGCGGGTGTCCCCTGCCGCCACGGCGCGCGGCCGCCCGAAGCGCTCCGCCGTCGCATAACGGATGGGGCCCGACCTGATCAGCTCCGCTCCCGGCAGCCCGGTCCCGGTCGGCCCCGTACCGGAGCGCGTCATCTCATACCTCCTGCGTGGATACATCCGTGGACACATCCGTGGATGCTCTGTGGATCGTGACGCCGTACGCCATGACACACCAATACCGGAACCGGGGTGGCCCATAGCCGCCCGGGTATAGCGCATCCAGGTATACCCATCTGCTTATGGCCTGGCACAGGAAGTGCATTTGTCCGGCATGGCTGGGCGGATCACAGTGGGACGCATGACGGCAGATACGGCGGATGCGGCAGATGCAGGGCGGTGGATCCGCAACTTCGTGGACGGACGGTATGTGGACCCGGAGGGCCCCAAGGGCACGGTCCGTGGCTTCGACAAGGTGGACCCGGCGACCGGCCGGGTGTTCGCCCGGGTGCACGAGGCGGACAGATCGCTGGTCGACCGGGCCGTACGGGGAGCCAGGCGGGCCCTCCACGACGGCTGGGCGAGCACGCCGGTCGCGGAGCGGACCGCGCTGCTGCGGCGGGCCGCCGACCGGATCGAGGCGCGCTTCGACGAGTTCGTGGCCGCCGAGGTCGCCGACACCGGCAAGCCGGTGACCCAGGCACGGTCGCTGGACGTCGCACGGGCCGTGTCGAACTTCCGCAGCTTCGCTGATGTGGTCGCCGCAGCCGGCCAGGAGTCCTTCCTCACCGACCTCCCCGGCGGCCGGCAGGCCCTCAACTACGCGGTGCGCAAGCCGCTCGGCGTCGTCGCGGTCATCGTGCCGTGGAACCTGCCGCTCCTGCTGCTGACCTGGAAGGTCGCCCCGGCGCTCGCCTGCGGCAACGCGGTGGTCGTCAAGCCCAGCGAGGAGACACCCGCCACCGCGGCGCTGCTGGCCGATGTACTGGCCGAAGCCGGCCTGCCCGCAGGGGTGTACAACGTGGTCCACGGCTTCGGCGCCGACTCCGCGGGCGCGTATCTGACCTCCCATCCGGGGATCGACGGGGTGACCTTCACCGGTTCGTCCGCCACCGGATCGCAGGTGATGAAGACCGTCGCGCCCCGCGTGCGCCCGGTCTCCTTCGAACTGGGCGGCAAGAACGCCGCCATCGTCTTCGACGACGTCGACACCGACGAGGCGCTCACCGGACTGGCCCGGTCCGTCTTCACCAACACCGGGCAGGTCTGCCTCTGTACGGAGCGGGTGTACGTCCAGCGTTCGGTGTTCGCGGACATCGCGGACGGGCTGGCCGAGCGCGCCCGCGCCCTGCGCCTCGGCGCACCGGGCGACGAACGGACCACCACGGGACCGCTGATCTCACAGGCCCACCGCGCCAAGGTGCTGGGCTACTTCGACCTGGCCGAACAGGCCGGGGCGAAGGTCCTCACCGGCGGCGGGGTGCCGGAGCTGGGCCCGGAGCTTTCGGGCGGCTCCTGGATCGAGCCGACGCTCTGGACGGGGCTGACCCACGCGGACCGCCCCGTACGCGAGGAGATCTTCGGCCCGGTGGCCGCGCTGATCCCCTTCGACACCGAGGAGGAGGCCATCGCGCTCGCCAACGACACCGAGTACGGCCTCGCGGCCTCCGTCTGGACCAACGACCTGCGCCGCGGCCACCGGGTGGCCCAGGCGATGGACACCGGCATGGCCTGGGTCAACACCTGGTTCCTGCGCGACCTGCGCTCCCCCTTCGGCGGTACCGGACTCTCCGGCATCGGCCGGGAGGGCGGCGCGTCATCGATGCACTTCTACACCGAGCCGACGAATGTGTGCGTACAGCTGTGAACGATCACCACTCCCCCGCCGGGGCCGGCACGGAGCCGCCCGCCCTGGCCGGCACTGAGCTCTCCGACCGGATCGGCTCCGCGGTCGCGCGGCTCGCCGGAGCCGCAGCCACCCGTACGCCGTGCGCGCCCGTCAGGGAGTTCATCGGCGGTACGGATCTGGACGCCGCCCTTGAGGTGCAGCGGCGGCTCGGCGACGCCAGGAGCGCGGCCGGTGCCCGGGTCGTGGGCGCCAAGATCGGGCTCACCGCCCCTGTCGTACAGCAGCAGTTCGGCGTGGACCAGCCGGACTTCGGGGTGCTCTTCGACGACATGGTGTACGCCCACACCGAGCCCCTGCCGCTCGGCCGGTTCCTCCAGCCGCGCGCCGAGGGCGAGATCGCCTTCGTGCTGGGCCGCGACATCGACCGGCCGGGCGCGGGCGTCGCCGATGTCCTGCGGGCCACCGAGTTCGTGCTCCCCGCCATCGAGATCGTGGACTCCCGGATCGCCGGCTGGGACCTGTCCCTCGCGGACACGGTGGCGGACAACGCCTCCAGCGGCGCGGTCGTCCTCGGTGCCACCCCGTACTCGCCGGCCGGCCTCGACCTCGCGCGGGTCGGGATGACGCTCCAGCGGGACGGCGAGCCGGTCGCGTTCGGCGCCGGTCACGCCTGCCTCGGCTCACCGGCCGTCGCGGTCGCCTGGCTGGCACGCGAACTCATCGAACGCGGGCGGCCGTTGCGCGCGGGCGACGTGGTCATGTCCGGCGCGCTCGGCCCGATGGTGCCGGTCGGCGGGCCGGGCCGGTTCCGGCTCCTCCTGGACGGGCTGGGCGAGGTCGAGGCCGTCATCGAGGAGGCGGCCGAGACCGCGGAGACGGCCACGGGCACGGGCACGGGCACGGCGAAGACGCCCCAGAAGGCCGGGAAGACCGAGAAGGCCGAGGAAACCGGCGGGCGGGAGCGGCCGGTGGCCGCCGCCGGGACCACCGCAGGCCCGGAGCAGCGCATCGACGCTGCCACCGTGGACGGTCTGGCCGCACGGCTCGACGCGGCGCAGACCTCCCGGGCCGACACACCGAGCCTCGCCGACACCCACACCTTCGGCATCGACGACGCGTACGCGGTGCAGGCGGCGCTGCTGGCCCGCAGGCAGGCGCGCGGCGAGCGCGTCACCGGCGTGAAACTGGGCTTCACCAGCAAGGCGAAGATGGCTCAGATGGGCGTGTCCGACGTGATCGTCGGCCGGCTGACCGACGCGATGCGGATCGTGGACGGCGAGGACGTGGCGCTCGACCGCTTCATCCACCCCAAGGCGGAGCCTGAGGTCGCGTACCGGCTCTGCCGCGACGTCGACCCGGACGACCCGCTGACGGACATCGAGTCCTGTGTGGACGCGATGGCACCGGCGATCGAGATCATCGACTCCCGTTACCGGGACTTCCGGTTCACCTACGGCGATGTCGTCGCGGACAACACATCGGCCGCCGGCTACGCGATCGGCCCCTGGCGCCCCGTCGGCGAGGCGGCCAACCGCGCGGTCCGGCTGCGCACCGCCACGGCCGAGGCGACCGGCTCGACGGCCGCCGTTCTCGGCGACCCGGTGCGCGCGCTGCACGCACTCCTCGACATGTGCCGCCGCCGCTCCATCCCGCTGCGGGCCGGCCACGTCGTGCTGGCGGGAGCGGCAACAGCCGCTGTCCCACTGACCGCAGGGGTCACCACCTGCGACGTCGCCGGGCTCGGCTCGGTGTCACTGAAGGGAGTCCGATGAGCGGCGCACAGGTGATCAAGGGCCGGGCCACTCCGCGCGGCAGGTTCCCGCATGTGAAGGTCGTCGGCGGTGTCGTCTATGTGTCGGGCACCAGCTCGCGCAGGCCGGACAACACCTTCGTGGGCGCCGAGGCCGACGAACTGGGCACCACCCGGCTGGACATCAGGGCGCAGACCCGCGCCGTGATCGAGAACATCCGGGCCATCCTCGCCGAGGTCGGCGCGGAGCTGTCGGACATCGCCCAGCTCACCACGTATCTGGTCTCCATGAACGACTTCGGCGGCTACAACGAGGTCTACGGCGAGTACTTCGACGAGCAGGGGCCGACCCGGACGACGGTCGCCGTACACCAGCTGCCGCACCCGCATCTGCTGATAGAGATCCAGGCGGTGGCCCATCTGCCGCACGGCACAGATTCGCACGGCACGGATTCACACGGCACAGATTCACACGGCACGGAGGTGCTCTCATGACCGCCATCCCCCCGGTCATCGATTTCCAGGGCTGGATCACCGAGCACGAGCACCTGCTCAAGCCCCCGGTGAACAACAGGACCATGTCACTCGGCGAGGACTTCATCGTCCAGATCGTCGGCGGCCCCAACGAGCGGACCGACTACCACCTCGACCCGTACGAGGAGTGGTTCTACCAGGTCAAGGGCGATATGCACGTCAACGTCATGGCCGAGGACGGCCCGCGGACCGTGCACATCAAGGAGGGCGAGGCATGGCTGCTGCCCGGTAACCTCCCGCACTCCCCGCAGCGGCCCGACCCCGCCTCGATCGGGCTGGTCATCGAGCGGGTACGCGAGGAAGGGACCCTGGAGCGTTTCCAGTGGTACTGCCCCGACTGCGCGGCCCTCGTCCATGAGACCGAACTCCAGGTCCGGGACATCGTCGCCGATCTGCCGCCGGTGTTCGCCGGGTTCTACGACGACGAGAAGGCCCGGGGCTGCCCGCGGTGCGGCGCTCTCCACCCCGGGAAGGGCTGACCGTGGACGACCGTACGATCGACATCCACACCCACTACGTACCGCGCGGCTGGCCCGATCTGGCGGCCGACGCCGGACCCGACGCGCCCTGGCTGCGGATCGAGTCCGAGTCCGAGGCCATGATCATGACGGGCACCCGGGAGTTCCGCCGGATCCAGCAGGACTGCTGGGACGCGGAGACCCGGCTGCGCGACATGGACAAGGACGGCGTAGGGACCCAGGTGGTCTCCCCCACCCCGGCGTTCTTCCAGTACGGCCGCAGCGGCGCCGAGGCCGCCAGGATCGCGCGGATCTTCAACGATCTGGCCCTGGAGATCGTCGCCCCGGCGCAGGACAGGCTGATCCCCTTCTGCCAGGTGCCGCTCCAGGACACCGACGCGGCCTGCCGCGAGGTGGAACGCAGCATCGCCAACGGCCACCGGGGCGTGGAGATCGGCAACCACGTCGGTGACCTCGACCTGGACAGCGAAGGGGTCGTCACCTTCTTCCAGCACTGCGCGTCGCTGGATGTGCCGGTCTTCGTCCACCCCTGGGACATGGCGGGCTCGCCCCGGCTCGACCGCTGGATGGCGCAGTGGCTCACCGCGATGCCCGCGGAGACCCATCTGTCGATCCTCGCGATGATCCTGGGCGGGGTCTTCGACCGGATCGACGACCGGCTGAAGATCTGCTTCGCGCACGGCGGCGGGTCGTTCGCCTTCTGGCTGGGCCGGATGGAGAACGCGTGGCACGGCCGCCACGACGTCATCGGCACCTCGCGGTTCCCGCCGTCGCACTACATCGGCCGGTTCTACGTCGACTCGGTGGTCTTCGACGACCGGGCCCTGCGGCTGCTGGTCGACACGGTCGGCGCCGACCGGGTGATGGTGGGCAGCGACTACCCGTACCCGCTGGGCGAACGCCCGGTCGGTGACGTCGTACGCAAGAGCGGCTTCCTCACCGACGCGGACCGCGCGCTGATCACCCACGGCAACGCGGAACGCTTCCTGGGAGCAACCGGAGCAGCGGGATCAGCAGGCGCAGCCGGCTGAAGGAGCGCTTCAGGCCCGCTGGGAGCCGGAGCCGTCGCCGTCACCGCTCAGCGGGGCCATACCGGCGGCGACGTCCTCCAGGCCCCGGATCAGCGCCCGCGCCGATGGACTGGGGGTACGGGCGGCGGGCAGCGTCAGTCCGACGCTGTGGCCGATCGGCTCCAGCGGGACGTCGAGCCGGACGATCCTGGGGTCGTCGCGGATGATGAGGCTGGGCAGCGCCGCCACCACATCGGTCTCCAGGAGGAGCTGGCGCACGGTCAGGAACGAGGTGGTCTCCACCCGGTTCACCGGCAGGGCGATCCCGTGCCGGGCGAAGAACTCCTCGATCTCCCGGCGCAGCGCGGTCTCCGCGCCCGGCAGGATCCACGGGTAGTCCGCCAGCTCCGCGAGATCCACCGCCCGCTGCCCGGCGAGCGCGTGCGAGGCCCTGACGACCAGCTCGACCGACTCGTCGTACAGCTTGCGGCGCACGGTGTGCTCGTCGGACGCCACGGTCAGCCGCCCCACGATGAAGTCGACGCGTCCGGCCTCCAGTTCGAGGAGCAGCGCTTCGGGCGAAGCCTCCCGGACGACCACGGTGAGCTGGGGGCGCACCTTCTTGACGGTGGCGATGGCGCGCGGGAGCAGCACGTTCGACCCGGCGAGATGGGTGCCGACGATCACCGTGCCGCGGTCGGCATCGGCCAGCTCGACCACATGGCGGCCCGCCTGCGTCAACTCGGCCAGCACGGTACGGGCGTGGGTGGTGAACGCCTCACCGAAGACGGTCGCCGTGACACCGCGGGGGCCGCGCTCGAAGAGCGGCACGCCGAGGATGTCCTCCAGCTCGTGCAGGCTGCGGGTGGCCGCGGGCTGCGTCACATGGAGTTCGGCGGCGGCGCCGACCACACTGCCCCGGCGGGAGAGCGCGTCGACGAGGACCAGATGACGGAACTTCAGCCGGCCGTCGAGCAGGCGGGGGATCTTCACCCGGCCGACCCTAGAGCCTGGCACCTCGCGAGGGGCATCAGACGGCCGCTGGGGTGCCTTCGGCCACCACGGGCTCCGGGCGGCCCCCGTCGTACGCCACCAGGGTCAGGACGATCAGTCCGAGCACCACGATCATCGCGGCGAAGGCGGGCCAGCCGACCAGGCCCAGGGTGAGCGCGCCGAGCACGCCGTGCACCACCGCGCAGGTGATCAGCAGGATCCGGCCGAAGCGGCCCGGCCCGCGGTCCGTGATGCCGGCGCGCAGCGGGAAGAACGCGCAGAGCAGCAGATAGACACCGAAGAGACCCCCGGCTATCCAGGAGCCGGTGCTTATCGCGCTCGGCCGCAGGCCCGCCAGGGACATGTTCTGGTTGTCGGCCACCTTGCCGAGTATCAGATTCACGAAGGCGATCCCGAACGCCTCGAGGACGAGGACGATCGCAGCCACCAAGGCCACCGGCCTGCGCGCCATGAGCCCACCCCCCAGTGAGTACGCCAGTGAGTACTCAGTCAGATCTCCGCCGGATGCCGCGCGTTACCGCTGTTACCGCAAGTACGTGCGACACGCGCAGGCTACTAACGGGTACTCGCCGGGACAAGGGGGGCGGAGGGATCGGAACGGGCGGCAAAGAATCGCCCGGCCCTTCGTAGGGACTCCACAAAGAATCGCGAGCCGCAGCGGTCCCGACCGACAGAGACCTAACCCACATGGCGGGGCTACTGTGGGTTCCGGGAACCCTCCGTACCGTGGTGTGACAAGGGAATTCGCGGCATCGCCGACGCTCGTGTCACACCGTGTGTGGGGAAGCTCACCCATGGGGACAGGTCGAAACACGGTGTCGGCAGTCCCTAAACTCAGCATGTTTCAGCGAACTCTTCGGCACGATGACCTGCCGAGTAAACCCGGCTCGGGTGCGAGCGGGGAAAACACCGCAAGGAGGGAGCCATCGTGCACAAGGTGCTCATCGCCAACCGTGGCGAGATCGCTGTCCGTGTCGCACGGGCCTGCCGGGACGCCGGGATCACGAGCGTAGCCGTCTACGCCGATCCGGACCGGGACGCACCACACGTACGCGCGGCCGACGAGGCGTTCGCCCTGGGCGGTGACACCCCGGGCACCAGCTACCTGGACATGGGCAAGGTCCTCCAGGCGGCGAAGGACTCGGGCGCCGACGCCATTCACCCCGGATACGGCTTCCTCTCGGAGAACGCCGAATTCGCCCAGGCCGTCCTGGACGCACAGCTCACCTGGATCGGCCCGCCGCCGCAGGCCATCCGCGACCTCGGCGACAAGGTCGCCGCCCGGCACATCGCACAGCGCGCGGGCGCGCCCCTCGTCGCGGGCACCCCCGACCCGGTCGAGGGCTCCGGCGAGGTCGTGGCCTTCGCCGAGGAGAACGGCCTGCCGATCGCCATCAAGGCGGCCTTCGGCGGTGGCGGCCGCGGCCTGAAGGTCGCCCGCACCCTCGAAGAGATCCCCGAGCTGTACGACTCGGCGGTCCGCGAGGCCGTCGCCGCCTTCGGGCGCGGCGAGTGCTTCGTCGAGCGCTACCTGGACAAGCCGCGGCACGTCGAGACCCAGTGCCTGGCCGACAAGTTCGGCAACGTCGTCGTCGTCTCCACCCGTGACTGCTCCCTCCAGCGCCGCCACCAGAAGCTGGTCGAGGAGGCGCCCGCGCCCTTCCTGAGCGAGGAGCAGAACTCCGAGCTGTACGCCGCGTCCAAGGCCATCCTCAAGGAGGCCGGCTACGTCGGCGCGGGCACCGTCGAGTTCCTGGTGGGCCTCGACGGCACCATCTCCTTCCTGGAGGTCAACACCCGCCTCCAGGTGGAGCACCCCGTCACCGAAGAGGTCAGCGGCATCGACCTGGTGCGCGAGATGTTCCGTATCGCCGACGGCGAGGAGCTGGGCTACGACGACCCGAAGCTGCGCGGTCACTCCTTCGAGTTCCGTATCAACGGCGAGGACCCGGGCCGCGGCTTCCTGCCCGCCCCGGGCACCGTCACCACCTTCGCCCCGCCGACCGGCCCCGGTGTCCGCCTCGACGCGGGCGTCGAGTCCGGCTCGGTCATCGGCCCCGCCTGGGACTCGCTGCTCGCCAAGCTGATCGTCACCGGCGCCACCCGCGAGCAGGCCCTCCAGCGGGCCGCCCGCGCCCTGGACGAGTTCACCGTCGAAGGCATGGCCACCGCCATCCCCTTCCACCGCGCGGTCGTCAGGGATCCGGCCTTCACGGCCGACCCCTTCCGGATTCACACCCGGTGGATCGAGACCGAGTTCGTCAACGAGATCCCGCCGTTCGCCCCGGCCGGCGGCGACGCGGACGAGGACGAGTCCGGGCGCGAGACGATCGTCGTCGAGGTCGGCGGCAAGCGTCTTGAGGTCTCGCTGCCGTCCTCGCTGGGGATGACCCTGGCCCGTACGGGTCTGGCGGCGGGCGCCAAGCCCAAGCGCCGGGCGGCCAAGAAGTCCGGCTCCGCCGCTTCGGGCGACTCGCTCGCGTCCCCGATGCAGGGCACGATCGTCAAGGTCGCGGTCGAGGAGGGCCAGGAGGTCAAGGAGGGCGACCTGGTGATCGTCCTGGAGGCGATGAAGATGGAGCAGCCGCTCAACGCGCACCGCTCCGGCACCGTCAAGGGCCTCACCGCCGAGATCGGCGCCTCCATCTCGTCGGGCGCCATGATCTGCGAGATCAAGGACTGACGACCGGGCCGGCAGCCGCACGGCCAACAGCTACGGGGCGGGCCCCCGGCCGGACAGCAACCGGCCGGGGGCCCGCCCCGTAGCTGTGCAGCGTGAAGCGTGAGAACGGGGCCGAAAAGGCTCTAGCGGCGGCGCATGTCGGCCACCCGCGCCTGCTGTTGCTGTTGTTGCTGCTCGGCGAGGGAGACCGCGCTGCGCAGCGGCTGCGGACCGCCCGGGTGCGTACGCCGCTGCCCGGGGAGCGGCATGTCCCTGCGCTGCGGCCGCCCCGCGGGGACGGCCTCACCGCCCGCTCCGGGACCCGTACCGCTCTGCCCCGCCACCGCGATCTGCACGCCCTGGTCGGCGAGCGCCTGCAACTCCGTTGCCGCACGGTCGTCCTGGGCGGACGGCTCGTCGGTGACCAGCCGGGTGATCACATCCGTCGGCACGGTCTGGAACATGGTGTCGGTGCCCAGCTTGGTGTGGTCGGCGAGGACCACCACCTCGGCCGCGGCCTGCACCAGTGCCCGGTCGACGCTGGCCGAGAGCATGTTGGAGGTCGACAGGCCGCGCTCGGCGGTCAGCCCGCTGCCGGAGAGGAAGGCCCGGGAGACCCGGAGCCCCTGGAGGGACTGCTCGGCACCGCTGCCCACCAGGGCGTAGTTGGACCCGCGCAGGGTGCCGCCGGTCATCACGACCTCGACCCGGTTGGCATGGGCCAACGCCTGGGCGACCAGCAGGGAGTTGGTGACCACCGTCAGCCCGGGGACGCGTGCGAGCCGGCGGGCCAGCTCCTGCGTGGTCGTCCCCGCGCCCACCACGATGGCTTCGCCTTCTTCGACGAGCCCCGCGGCGAGATCGGCGATGGCCGTCTTCTCGGCGGTCGCGAGATGGGATTTCTGCGGAAAGCCGGATTCTCGCGTGAAACCACCCGGCAGTACCGCACCGCCGTGACGGCGGTCGAGGAGTCCTTCTGCCTCCAGCGCCCGCACGTCCCGCCGTACGGTCACTTCGGAGGTCTGGACGACACGGGCGAGCTCACGGAGCGACACGGCCCCGTTGGCACGCACCATTTCAAGGATCAATTGGCGACGTTCAGCAGCGAACACGAAACAGACAGTAACCTGACCGGCCGATCGTTCTCAGCACTTTGCGCCGAATAACAGAAATTGCGCACAGATTGCACCAGCAGGTGGTATACGGGGCGCGCTCGCCATCCACGCCCCCGCCCGCGCCCCCGACCGTCGGCCGCCCGGTCAGCCGCCCCGCCGGTCCCGTCAGTCCTCGCCGGCCATCTTCCGGGTGTGCAACTGCCGCGCCACCTCGGCGATCGAGCCGGAGAGCGACGGGTACACGGTGAAGGCGTTCGCGATCTGCTCCACCGTCAGGTTGTTGTCGACCGCGATCGAGATCGGGTGGATCAGCTCGCTGGCCCGGGGAGCCACGACCACTCCCCCGACCACGATGCCGGTACCCGGACGGCAGAAGATCTTGACGAAACCGTCCCTGATGCCCTGCATCTTGGCGCGCGGGTTGCGCAGCAGCGGCAGCTTGACGGCGCGCGCCACGATCTTGCCCGAGTCGACCTCGGCCTGGCTGTAACCGACCGTGGCGATCTCCGGGTCGGTGAAGACGTTGGAGGAGACCGTCTTGAGGTTCAGCGGCTGCACCGCGTCACCGAGGAAGTGGTACATCGCGATACGGCCCTGCATGGCCGCGACCGACGCGAGGGCGAAGATCCCGGTGACGTCACCGGCCGCGTAGACGCCGGGGGCGCTGGTGCGGGAGACCTTGTCGGTCCAGATGTGGCCCGACTCCTTGAGCCGGACACCGGCCTCATCGAGGCCCATGCCCGCGCTGTTGGGGATGGCGCCGACCGCCATCAGACAGTGCGTACCGGAGATGACCCGGCCGTCGGCCAGGGTGACCTCCACCCGGTCGCCCACCCGCTTGGCGGAGGCCGCGCGCGAGCGGGCCATCACGTTCATGCCCCGGCGGCGGAACACGTCCTCCAGGACGGCCGCAGCGTCCGGGTCCTCGCCGGGGAGCACCCGGTCACGGCTGGAGACCAGCGTGACGCGTGAGCCGAGCGCCTGGTAGGCGCCCGCGAACTCGGCGCCCGTGACACCGGAGCCGACCACGATGAGCTCTTCGGGGAGCTCGTCCAGGTCGTACACCTGCGTCCAGTTCAGGATGCGCTCGCCGTCCGGCTGCGCGTCCGGGATCTCCCGGGGGTGGCCGCCGGTCGCGAGCAGGACGGCGTCGGCCGTCAGGGTCTCCTCGGTGCCGTCGGCGGCGGTGACGATCACCTGGCGTGAGCCGTCCATGGCCTGCTGCCCGGCGAGCCGGCCGCGGCCGCGCATCACCCGGGCACCGGCCCTGGTGACCGATGCGGTGATGTCGTGGGACTGGGCCAGCGCGAGCCGCTTGACCCGTCGGTTCACCTTGCCGAGGTCCACACCGACCACCCGCGCCGCCTGTTCCAGCGGTGGGGTGTCGTCGGCGACGATGATGCCCAACTCCTCGTACGAAGAGTCGAAGGTCGTCATCACCTCGGCCGTGGCGATCAGAGTCTTGGACGGCACGCAGTCGGTGAGCACGGATGCCCCGCCGAGACCGTCGCAGTCGACGACGGTCACCTCCGCGCCGAGCTGGGCGCCGACCAGCGCGGCCTCATATCCGCCAGGTCCGCCGCCGATGATCACGATCCGGGTCACGAAAAATCCGCCTCGCGTTGTCACCCCGGCCGCACTGCCGCCCCGGCCGGGGGTCCGGGGGGAGCCCCCGGGGAATGCAGTACGTGCTTCATTGTCCCGCACTCTTCAAGATGCTTCACCCCCGGGGCTCCACCGGGCCCCACCGAGGCCCCACGGAGGTCTTCGATGTGACCCGGGGCACCCTCACGGGCCCGCCCGCCGAGGCGGTTGAGGGCGGTTGTCGCGGCGAAGTGACCCGGCCCCGAAATGCCACTGTCGTACCCTCGACAGCATGTCGCTCTACGCCGCGTACGCCGGCAACCTCGACGCGCGGCTGATGAGTCGCCGCGCCCCGCACTCCCCCCTGCGCGGCACCGGCTGGCTCAACGGCTGGCGGCTGACCTTCGGCGGGGAGCAGATGGGCTGGGAGGGCGCCCTCGCCACCCTGGTGGAGGCCCCGCGCTCACAGGTCTTCGTCGCCCTCTACGACATCGCCCCGATGGACCAGGACTCGATGGACCGCTGGGAGGGCGTCGGCCTCGACATATACCGGCGGATGCGGGTCAGGGTGGACACCCTGGAGGGCGAGGAGCCCGCCTGGATCTACGTACTGAACGGGTACGAGGGCGGCCTGCCGTCGGCGCGCTACCTGGGCGAGCTGGCCGACGCGGCCGAGTCGGCGGGCGCGCCGCACGACTATGTGATGGAGCTGCGCAAACGCCCCTGCTGAGGCGGGCAGGCCCAGCGGGACGCGGCGTTCGTCGGAAACGACAAGACAACGATCCCAACTCCGTCGGCCACAACATCTACGCGCGTAGGCCGAATGCGGTTACCCTCTTCGGCGTGAACGCTTCAGTTAACCCGGACCTCCAGGGCGCCGCCGACAACCCCACTGTCGCCGCCGACGCCGCCGCCACCCGCCTGCGTGAGCTCACCGGCGCGGAGACCCACGACGTCGCCCTCGTGATGGGCTCCGGCTGGGCCCCCGCCGTCGACGCGCTGGGCACCCCCGTGGCCGATTTCGCCGTGACCGAACTGCCCGGGTTCCCGCCGCCCGCCGTCGAGGGCCACGGCGGACGCATCCGCTCGTACGCCGTCGGGGGCAAGCGCGCGCTGGTCTTCCTGGGCCGTACCCACTACTACGAGGGCCGCGGGGTGGCCGCCGTCTCGCACGGCGTGCGCACCGCCGTCGCCGCGGGCTGCAAGACGGTCGTCCTGACCAACGGCTGCGGCGGCCTGCGCCCCGGGATGCGTCCCGGCCAGCCGGTCCTCATCAGTGACCACATCAACCTGACGGCCACATCGCCGATCATCGGCGCCAACTTCGTGGACCTCACCGACCTGTACTCGCCGCGGCTGCGGGCGCTCTGCAAGGAGGTGGACAGCACGCTGGAAGAGGGCGTGTACGTCCAGTTCCCCGGCCCGCACTACGAGACGCCCGCCGAGATCAACATGGTCCGGGTGCTCGGCGGCGACCTGGTCGGCATGTCGACGGTGCTCGAAGCCATCGCGGCGCGTGAGGCGGGTGCGGAGGTGCTCGGTATCTCGCTGGTCACGAACCTGGCGGCCGGGCTGACCGGTGAGCCGCTGAACCACGAAGAGGTACTGCAGGCGGGCCGCGACTCGGCCACACGGATGGGCTCGCTGCTCTCGAAGGTCCTGGAACGGATCTGAAGCGCCCCCCAGGTGTCCTCCGCCGGACGGGCTTGTTCGTGCCGGGCACCGGCACGAACCCCAGCCCCTCCGGCGATCGAGGAGCGGGGGCCTGGGGGCGGAGCCCCCACCCCATGAGGAACGAAAGGCAGAACCACCGTGCAGCAGGACCTGATCACCCGCGCCAGGACGTGGCAGGCGGAGGACCCCGACCCCGACACCCGCGAGGAGCTGGCACGGCTCATCGAGGCAGCCGCCTCCTCCGGTGACACCACCGAGCTGGCCGCCCGCTTCAGCGGCACCCTCCAGTTCGGCACCGCCGGCCTCCGCGGAGAGCTGGGCGCGGGCCCGATGCGGATGAACCGGGCCGTCGTCATACGCGCGGCGGCCGGCCTCGCCGCCTACCTCAAGGCGCAGGGACAGGCGGGCGGCCTGGTCGTCGTCGGCTACGACGCCCGCTACAAGTCCGCGGACTTCGCCCGGGACACCGCGGCCGTGATGACGGGCGCCGGTCTGCGCGCGGCCGTACTGCCGCGCCCGCTGCCCACCCCGGTCCTCGCCTTCGCCATCCGCCACCTCGGCGCGGTCGCGGGCGTCGAGGTCACCGCGAGCCACAACCCGCCCCGCGACAACGGCTACAAGGTCTATCTCGGGGACGGCTCGCAGATCGTGCCCCCGGCGGACACCGGGATCGCCGCGCGGATCGACGCGGTGCGGAGCCTGCACGACGTACCGCGCCCCGACAGCGGCTGGGAGACCCTCGGCGAGGACGTCCTGGACGCCTATCTGGCCCGTACGGACGCCGTACTGACCCCCGGCTCCCCCCGCACCGCCCGCACCGTCTACACGGCGATGCACGGGGTCGGCACGGAGACCCTGCTCAACGCGTTCGCCCGGGCCGGCTTCCCGGCGCCGGTGCTCGTCGCCGAACAGGCCGAGCCAGACCCGGCGTTCCCCACGGTCGCCTTCCCCAACCCGGAGGAGCCGGGCGCGATGGACCTCGCCTTCGCGACGGCCCGCGGCGCGACGCCCGACCTCGTCATCGCCAACGACCCGGACGCGGACCGCTGCGCGGTGGCCGTCCCGTACGAGGGCGACTGGCGCATGCTGCGCGGCGACGAGCTGGGCGCGCTGCTCGCCGCGCACCTGGTGCGGCGCGGGGTGACCGGCACGTTCGCCGAGTCGATCGTGTCGTCGTCGCTGCTCGGCCGGATCGCCGAGGCGGCCTCGCTGCCGTACGAGGAGACGCTGACCGGGTTCAAGTGGATCGCCCGCGTCGACGGCCTGCGGTACGGGTACGAGGAGGCGCTCGGGTACTGCGTCGACCCCGACGGCGTACGCGACAAGGACGGCATCACGGCGGCCCTGCTCGTCGCCGAACTGGCCTCGGTGCTGAAGGCCGAGGGCCGCACGCTGCTCGGCCTGCTCGACGAACTGGCCGTCCGGCACGGGCTGCACGCGACGGACCAGCTCTCGGTGCGCGTCGACGACCTGTCGGTGATCGCGGACGCGATGCGGCGGCTGCGCGAACAGCCGCCGGCCGAGCTGGCGGGCCTCAAGGTCACGAGCACCGAGGACCTGTCGAACGGCACGGAGCACCTGCCGCCCACGGACGGCCTGCGCTACCACCTGGAGGGCGCCCGGGTGATCGTCCGCCCGAGCGGCACCGAGCCGAAGCTCAAGTGCTATCTGGAGGTGGTGCTCCCGGTGGAGGCCATCGGCGACGTCCCGGCGGCCAGGACCCGGGCGGACGGGCTCCTGACGGCGATCAAGGCGGACCTGTCGCAGGCGGCGGGTCTGTAGGCCCGTCGAGCCACTCGGCACCCCGATGGCCCGCTGTCCGGTATCACCAGGGCAGTGGGCCTTCGGCGTCGAAGAAGCCCCCGGTCGGGCCGTCCGGGCCCACCTGCGCCATCCGCACGATGATCCCGGCGCCCTGCTCGACGGTCTGGATGCCCGTGTTCCCGTTCAGGTCGGTCTTGGTGAAGCCGGGCTCCACCGCGTTGATCCGCATCTGCGGGAACGCCTTCGCGTACTGCACGGTGATCATGTTGACGGCGGTCTTGGACGCCGGATACGCGACCCCCGGGTAGGCGTACGCCGGGGTGTCCGGCGTGGCGACCCCGGTCAGTGAGGCCAGACCGCTGCTGACGTTGACCACCACCGGGGCGGCCGAGCGCCGCAGCAGGGGAAGGAAGGCGTGGGTGACGCGCACGGTGCCGAAGACGTTCGTCTCGAACGTGCTGCGCATCGTGTCGGCTGTCACGTCCGCGGCGCCGATCACGGTGTTGTCCGCGCCGCGCTCCTCGATGCCGGCGTTGTTGACGAGTACGTCCAGACCGCCGTCGGCCGCGACGGCCCGCACGGCGGCCGCGACGGACGCGTCGTCGGTGGTGTCGATGACGACCAGCCGCGCGCCCAGCTCATCGGCGGCCAGGCGCCCTCGTTCGGCGTCGCGGCTGCCCAGGTAGACGGTGTGGCCCGCGGCGATGAGGCGGCGGGCGGTCTCGTGGCCGAGACCCTTGTTCGCTCCGGTGATCAGTGTTGTTGTCATGCCTCCACGATGCGGCGGGGACGGTGGGTCAGCCAGGCGTCCCGTCTTCCTGGGACTGCCGGTACCAGGACGATCCGCACGGTCCGGGGCACAGTGGTGTCATGGCGACCACGGAGTTCGGACAGGCGGTGCGGCGCTGGCGCGACCGGGTCTCCCCGGAGGCGGCCGGGCTGCCCGTCGGCGGTCACCGGCGTGCGGCCGGGCTGCGCCGCGAGGAGCTGGCCCTGCTGGCCGGGATCTCGGTCGACTACGTCACCCGTCTCGAACAGGGCCGGGCCGCCAACCCGTCGGTGCAGGTCGTCGAGGCGCTGGGCCGGGCGCTGCGTCTGTCGGGGGCCGAGCGCGAGCATCTGTTCGCGGCCGCCGGGCTCGTACCGCCGGGGCGGGGCACGGTGCCCGCGTACATCACGCCCGGCGTCCAGCGGATGCTGGACCGGCTGACCGGCACACCTGTCGCGGTCTACGACGCGGCGTGGACGCTGCTGCTGGCCAACCCGCTGTACACGGCACTGATGGGCGAGTGGCACGGCAAGGACCGCAACGCGGTGTGGCGCAACTTCCTCGGCTCTGGCACACGCGCCCGCCAGACACCGGAGTCCCGGCGCGCGCTGGAGACCTCGCAGGTCGCCGGGTTGCGGGCGACGGCGGCCCGGTATCCGGCGGACCAGCGGCTGCGGCGCCTGATCGCCGAACTGCGGTCCGGCAGCGACCGGTTCGCGGAACTGTGGGACTCCGGGGGCGTGGAGCGGCACGACGTCTCGCACAAGACGATCGACCATCCACGGATCGGCTCCGTGACGCTGGACTGTGACGTGCTCAGCGTGGCGGGCAGTGACCTGCGCATCATGATCTACACGACGGAGCCAGGCACCAGGGACGCCGAACAGCTCGCGCTGCTCACCGTCCTCGGCACCCAGGCGCTGGTCGGCTAGGGGTTCCCACTCGCGTGGAGCCGGCGCGCATCTCACCCCTCACACCGCACACCGCGCGCCTCACACCGGGCAGGACCGGGCCGGGCCGCCCGCTCAGCGGTCGGAGAGCAGCCCGGCGTCGTGGGCGAGGACGGCGGCCTGCACGCGGTTGGCGCAGCCGGTGCGGGTCAGGATGCGGCTGATGTGCGCCTTGACCGTGCCGGCGCTCAGATACAGCTGACCGGCGATCTCCGCGTTGGACAGCCCGGTGCCCAGCAGCCGCAGGACGTCCTGTTCGGCCGGGGTCAGTTCTGCGGTTCTGCGGAGCGCGGCCTCGGTGTTCCGGCCGGACTCCAGCTGACGGTCGAGCAGTTGCCGGGTGATCCGGGGCGCCAGGACCGGTTCGCCTCCGGCGGCGCGCTGCACGGCGCGGATCAGGTCGGCGGGGCCGGTGTCCTTGAGCAGGAACCCGCTCGCGCCGGCCCGCAGGGCGCGGGTCACGCTCGCCTCCTCACCGAACGCCGTCAGCATCACGACGCAGGTACGGGGCGAGATACGGGCGATGTCCTCGGCGGCGGCGACTCCGTCGCGCTCCGGCATCTGGATGTCGAGCAGGGCCACATCGATGTCCTGGGTACGGCACGCCGCGGCGGCCGCGTAGCCGTCGCCCGCCTCGGCGACCACTTCGATGTCCTCGGCGTTCTCCAGGATCAGCCGGATTCCCACGCGCATCAGCGCCTCGTCGTCGGCGACCAGGACTCGGATCATCGGCTCATCCTAGGGCCGCGTAGACCAGCAGCACGACGAGGAAGACGGCCGTGGGCAGAACCACGAGCAGGGTCACGCAGCCCGATGCCAGAACGCGCGGCCAGGTGAGGATCTCGTCCGGCAACGGGGGTCGTGCGCCTCTCGGTTCGGGGCGGGGGCCGGGGCCGGTGCGGGTGCCGGGGCGGTTGTCCGTGCCGGTGCCTGTGCGGTTGCCGATACCGGGGCCGGGGCGGTTGCCGTTGCCGTGCGACGGCAGGGGCTCGCTCGCGGGCGCGGGCACCGGCTCGCTCGCGGGCGCGGGCACGGAGGCGGGCTCGGGCGCGGGCACCGGCTCGTTCCCGTGCGCGGGCAGCCACGCGGCCACGCGGAATCCGCCGTCCGCCGCGGCGCCCGCCCGGAACGTGCCGCCGAGCAGCGAGACCCGCTCCTGGCAGGCGGCCAGCCCGCTGTTCGTTCCGCCCCGGGAGCGGCCGGGCGTACGGGGTGCCTCGTTGGCGACGGACACGTCGACCCCGGCGCCCGTGCTGCGTACCACCACCGTGGTGGGCGCGCCGGACGCGTGTTTCAGCACGTTGGTGAGTCCTTCGCGGACCACCCGGTGGATCGCCTGGCGGGTGCGGGGGCTCAGCCCGGCCGTGTCGGGGACGGACCAGTCCAGCGCGACGGTGCTGCCTGTCCGGCGGGACTCCTCCGTCAGCGCGGTGATGTCCTCGCGGGTTCCCCTCTCGTCGGCGGACCGGTCGGCCCTGCCGCTGATGTCCAGGTGTCCCAGGTGTCCCAGGTGGTCCACGTGTTCCGTGTGCCGCAGGACACCGAGGATCTCGCGCAGTTCCTCCATGGCCGTACCGGCTGTCGTACGGAGCAGCTCGGCCTGTCCTGCCAGGGCGGGTGCCTGCCGGGCGGCGCCGAGTTCGAGCGCGCCCGCGTGTACGGAGATCAGGCTCAGCCGGTGGCCGAGGAGATCGTGCATCTCCCCCGCGATCCGGGTCCGCTCCTCCAGCCGGGCCGCCGCCGCGGTCAGCGTACGGGCCTGCTCCAGATAGGCGTTGCGTTCCCGCAGCAGGGTGTTCAGGGGGCGGCGCCGCCCCAGCAGGGTGCCGGCCAGCGCGGGAAGCACGAGGAGCAGCACGGCCGATGCGGCGTTTCCGGCCAGTTGGGGCAGCAGTGCCCCGGACCCGGCCAGGGCCATGGCGAGAGTCAGGACGCCGACGGCGGCGCAGGCCGCTCCGACGAACTGCCACACCCGGCGCTGCGGTGCGATACGGCGGGTGGCGGACAGCACGACCAGCGGCGCCACCGCCAGGGTCCACACGTTGTCGCCCACGACCAGCACGGCGGACGCCAGGACCGCGGCGCCCGGCCGCCCACGCCGGGCGAGGACGAGCCCGGCCGCCCACAGCGCCTCCAGCACGGCCCACCCGGGCCGGTGCGGGGGCACCAGCAGCAGCGGTACGAGGCCGACAGCCGCCACCAGGGCGCAGACGAGCGCCTCGGTCACGACCGTACGGGGCTCGGCGGCACGGACGGCGGCCCAGGTCTCCAGCGCCTCGCGGTGCAGCCGGCGCGGGGCTCCGGCCAGTCCGGCCAGTCCGGCCAGGAGGTGGCGCCCGGCGGGCCCGGTTGTCATGCGCTCAACCGGAGGGTCAGCTCTGCCCGCAGCGCTGTCACGTCCACCCGCTCGGCGGCCAGCGCGGTGACCGCGCCACAGGTTCCGGTGTCCGCGCTGCTGTCCGCCGTCTCCGGCTCGTCGAGCAGCGCGGACAGCAGGTGGACCGTACCGACCGTGGGCGACCGGTGCTCGGCGGCGGACAGCTCGGCCTTCGCGGTGACCCGCTCGACAGCGGCGGACCGCCGCACACGGCCGGCGTCGCTGCCATCGGTGGGCCGGGGGTCAGCTGCGGGCGGGGCCGCCGAAGCCGACGAGACCAGCGAGAACAGCGAAACCTGCCGTACGCCGTGCCGACGCAGCAGGGACGGAGCGGAGTTGGCGGACTCCAGACCCGCGGGGAGCGCGCGCCCGGCCACGTACAGGGCCCGGTCCAGCGCCAGGATCCCCAGCAGCAGGTCCACCGGCTCCACGGTGGCGCGCCCGCACCGTACCGCTTGCCTCATGGCCTCGACGGACACCGCGAACAGGACGGGTGAGCCGTTTTCCGTGCTGCCCGAGGCCCATGAAGTCAGCGCGCGGGTCAGGACGTTGCCGCTCCTGCCGAGCGTGCCCGCCCGGCGGAGGAGGGTGACGCCACGGGATTCCGGCCGCTCGGTCTCCGCCGGGGCGCTCGCGTCCAGCCGGTCGAGCGCGGCCGACGCGGCAGCCAGGTCAGCCTGCCGCAGCAGCAGGGCTTCCCGCGCCCTGGTGTCGGGCAGGTCCAGCAGCGCACGGGCCACATGTCTGCAGCGCACGGAGATCGTCCCCTCGGCGCGGGCCGACCCGATCGCCAGCAGCAGGCACGCGCGCAGCGCCCCGCTCATCGGGGGCAGCGCCGGGCTGCTGCCCGTGGCCGGTCCGCGCGAACCGGAGCCGACGCGCCACCGCGCCTCACGCCAGGCGGCGTCCACCTCTGCCCCGTCGGCCACGTGATCGGCTCCCGCATCGGCATCGGCATCGGCACCGGCACCGGCACCGGCACCGGCCTGCGTAGGGGGCGCGAGGTCGTCGCTCGCCCAGCCACGGCCCGCGCGGCCGGATATCACCCCGCTGAGCGAGCCGGCCTTCCGCATTCCGGGGGCGATCGCCGCACCGGCGTCCGTGTCCCCCAGCACGAGCTGCCCCAGCAGGGTGTCCGTCCCCACGTACGTCAACTCTCGCCTGCCCGCCTGGCGCAGGGTCTCCACCAGCAGGTCCATGACGTCCGGCTCGAACTCGGTGGCCGCCCCGATCACAGCCGTGTCGTCGGCTGTCCCGGTCGTCCCTGGCTTTCCCATCGATGTTCCCCTCAACCTGTGGTGACCTGGCCCGATGAACGCTAGGCGCCCCCGCATCACCGCCGCGTCGGCCGATCGTCCACACTCCCCGTCCGATCGGCGAACCGCGCGCGGTCACCATGGTGGCCCGGCCCGGCCGACCGGTGCGCATGCCGAGCCTCGACTCCGACATGACGAAGTCCGTGCGGCGCGCCTATTGCAGCCGGCACGACGCCGGGCGGCGGGCGCTCCTGCTGCCACGCCGGACTGCGACAGGCCATGGCCTCCGCATGCGTACGGAGTTACAGCTAGTCTCGCCCGCATGCTGAAGCGGCTTCCGTTCGACGATGCGCTGCTGCATGGCGACCCGTGCCCCGGCAACGATCTGCGCATCGCCAGGGTGTGCCGGGTGACCTCGCCGACGCGTGTGCCGGCTGGCTGATCCAGGGAGACGCGCTCGTCGAGCGGGCCCACCGGGGGACGGTCGACCAGCTCGCTCGGGTGCCCGTCGAGGACTCCGAGTGGGGCTACATCTCTGCCCGTGAGCGGCTCGTCCACCGCCTCGGCGTGGTCGCCGGCATGACCCGCGACCACGACCACGCCCCCGCTGCCACCCGGCGGTTCCTTCTGAGCCCGCCCGTCATGCCGGGCACCGGCCGCATGCTGATGGGCTCGCAGCTAGTCGGCCGGGATACAGCTGGGCACCTGGTGCACCAGCCTGGTGGCCAGCACCCCCGACGAACTGCCCCCGGTCTCCGCGATGAACAGCAGGTGGTCCCCGGGCCGGATGGCACTGGGCTTGATGTCGTGGACCCCGTTGCTGTGGAAGCCGGACTGCGGCATCACCTTCAGGAGGCTGCCGTGCGGCTTGCTGTCGGTGTGGCCGGTGGTGCGGCAGGAGGCCGAGGGCACCATCACCTTCGCCGGGATGCCCGCCTTGTCCAGCGCGGCCTGCAGGCCGCGTATGCCCTTCGAGTCGAACAGCTGCACCGAGACCGTGCCGCCCGGCCTGGACTGCACGGCGTAGTCGGCGTTGACGATGTGCAGGCCGGCGCCCGGGGACGCCGGAGCGGCCGACGCGCCAGGGCCGGTGCCCGCGGCGCCGTGCGGTGTCTGCGCGGCCTGCTGCGCGCCCGGCGACCCGGACACCAGCGGGACGGCGACAGCCACGGCGGCGGCTGCCGCGGCGAGGCCCACGGTGACGGGAACCCAGCGGCGCGGCGTGGGCAGCCGGAGCAGGGCACGGTGACCGGTGGGGGCGGACAGGGAGGCCGCGTGAGCGCTCAGCTCGTCGGCGAGCTGCTGCTTGAAGTGCACGGGGGCGTTCACTGGGCGGCCTCCAGAAGGGCGTCGTGGGTGGCGGCGTGGGTCGTCCGGGCGGTACGCAGGATCTTGCGGGCGCGGTGCAGTCGTACGCGGGCGGTGGCCGAGCTGATCCCCAGGGCCTGCGCTGCCTCGCGGACCGTGAGCCCGTCCAGGACCACCAGGTCGAGCACCTGCCGCAGCGGGTCGGAGAGCGCGGCGTGGGCGGACGCGAACTGCCGGACGGTACGGTCCGCGTCGATCCGCGCCTCGATGGCGCTGACGTCCTCGTCGTCCAGCAGCCGCCGCCCGCTGATCCGGGCGACCGCCTGCTGCTCACGGGCGGTGCCGTGGAAGTGGGCGTGGATGACGTTGCGGGATATGCCGTAGAGCCAGGCGACGGGCGCGCCGCGCCGGGCGTCGTAGGTGTGCGCGCCCTCCAGGGCGGCCACGAAGATGTCCGCCGTCAGATCGGCGGCCAGGTGCGCGCTGTCGACGCGCCGGGTGACGAAACCGAGCACCATGTCGAAGTGCTGCTCGTAGAACGCGGCGAACCCGGCCGGGTCCCGCGTGGGTGGTGCTGTCGGATGCTCCGCTGGCACGGATGGCTCCTCAGGACAGGTCATAGGTGCGATGCCTTACACCCGGTACTAGTCCGAGGCGCCCGAAAGCGTTACATCCGCGGTCCGCCGGTCGTCCTCCGCCCCCGAGCACGGAGCGGCCGACGGTTGTCACGAACGGAGCGAACGCACCGGCGGTGACGTCCGGGAGACTCTGTCTTTGAGAGCGCCTGACATTGTTCTGGCCGGACTGACAGGCTGAGGCAGTGGGCAGTACCTTGCCGTGACCGTGCGAAGAAGGGGGAACCCATGTCAACGACCGGTGTCCAGAGGGGAATGACGCGCGAGGAGGTCACCGATCTGATCGGGCCGCCGAGCAACAGCGAGCGCGCGGACCTGATGTTCGGTGGCTCGCAGGCCGTCAGCGGCTTCGTGGGTGGCGGGGAGTCGGCCGGTCGCACGGCGCGGCCCCGCAGGGGGCTGCTCGGACGGCTGCGAGGGCGGCGCGAGGCGGCATCCGCTCGGCCGGTGGTCGTGAGCGACGGACTACCGGCCTCGTTCTCCTCTGCCTTCAGCTGGTTCTACCCCAGGTTCCCGGCCGGTCAGGACACGATTGTCAACATCGCCCAGGGGGTCGTCACCGGCGTCGTGTCCCGATCCCGCGGAGACGCCCCACGGCCCACCGAGCAAGTCCGCCCGTGGGCGGCAGACCTGATGACGGGCCACATCGCACGAGTGGAGCGGGATCTGCCCGAACTCGACACGCATTCCAACTGGTCGGTGCTGAAGAGCCAGGAGGTTCACGACGAGGTGCTGCGAGTGCACACGTGTGGGCCCGAGGGGGGAGAAATCTCCTGCCAGGTACGCCGGTTCGGCGACCTCGATGTCCTGGTCAGCTCGTTCGAGACGATCGACCCTGCCGGCATCCGCGCCTCCCTGCCCGGCGGCTACATCACCCAACTCGACCGGCTCCTCAAGGAGTACGGCATCCGCGTCGGCAGCACCGACGTCGCCCACTGGATGCTGTGCCGCGACCCCCGCTCGGGGACGCCTGCCGTACACCTCGCGTACCTGAGCCGGGTGAAGGGCGCCACCGTGCTGATGCCGTGGGACCTGCTTACCCCACAGGAACAACAGGGCGGGCGCCTTCGCTCGACATGACGCAGCGGCAGTGCGACCCCGCATCACGGCAATGAGCGGGTGAGCCACACCACGTCGCCGCTGTCCTCCGTGGACACGTGATCCCGCTCGAACCCGAGCTTCTCCAGGACACGGAACGTCGGTGCGTTCCACACGGCCGACGGTCGCCCAGAGCCGCTTCCGCCCGGTCGCCACAGCCACATCGAGCACAGCGCCGACCGCCTCGGTGGCGTAACCACGCTTATGCGCGCGCTGGAACAGCTCATACGCGTTTTCCGGCTCCTCCACGGCGGAGCGGCCGATGATCAACCCGCAGGAGCCGATGAAGTCGCCTTCATCGCAGCACTGGATGGGCAGCAGCGCGAACCCCGTCGCCGCAGACAGCGAGAAGCCCCACCGTGCGGCGGTGCACGATGGGGCTGCTTCGAACCGGTGCCGGTCGGCCGCCCGGTCAGACGGCGCTGAACCCTCCGGCTTTGACACTTGTCACGAACGAAGCGAACGCACCGGCGGTGACGTCCAGGACAGGACCGAACGGGTTCTTGGAATCACGGACGGGAACCGTGCCGCACGAGGCGACCAGATTGGTAGCGACCTCGATGCATTCGCCACCATTGCTGCTGTACGAGGACTTGAACCAACGGGGAGATTCGGTCGTCATGGGGTGCCCTTTCGTGTCGCACCGGACATGGCGGTCAGAGGGCGCCGAACTCCCCGCCCTTGACGCCCGCCACGAAAGAGTCGAACGCACCGGCGGGGATGCCCAGGACCGGGCCGCCGAGGTTCTTGGAGTCACGGACAGGGACCACGCCGCACGAGTCGATCAGGTCGGCGGTGACCTCAACGCACTGGCCACCATTGGCGCTGTAGGAGGACTTGAACCAGTTGAGCGAATCGGTTGTCACAGGATGCCCTTTCTCACCTGACTGATCATGGCTACGGACTCCGTCTGTGAGAGCGCCTCAGCCTGTAGCTGATGGTAGGCCGTGAAAAGCGGCCGAACCAACCGTGTATCGCGCTCCAAACGGCCGGAGTGCGCGGACTCCGCGTAGGCCATGCAGGAGCCGTCGGACAGGGTGACCAGCGTGACCGGGGTGTAGAAGGAGCGGCGTTCGCCCAGCTCGTACGGGGCCACCTGCACAACGGTGTTGGGCATGTCCGCGATTTCCAGGAGGCGGCCCAGCTGTTCCGCCAGGACTCGGGGCCCGCCCACCCGTTGCCTGATGCAGCTCTCATCGAGCAGGACGTACATCTGCGGAGGCGGCGTCCGCCCGACCGACTGCTGTCGTCGGGCCAGCAGCTCAAGCCGTTCATCTGCCTGCTGCTCCGTGATCGCCCCGCGCCGCACCGCACCCGTGGTGATGGCGGCGGCGTACTCCGGCGTCTGGAGCAGCCCCGGAATGATCCCCAGCTCGAACAGGCGGATCTCCGACGCCTTGCCCTCGAACCCGACGAACTCCGGGAAGCCGTCGAGTATGGCCGAGTCGCGGACGGCCGCTCCTTGCCGGACGAGCGCTTCACCGGTACCGAGCGCCTTGTCCGCGCTCTCAGTGAACTTGGCAGTTGGATTTCGGGCCCCAGTTTCGACGCCCGAAATGTGCGACGCCGAGTACCCCGTGCGGTCTGCCAAATCGTCCTGGGTCCAGCCTCGCTCCTCCCTCAGCCTGCGGAGACGGTCCCCGAACGCAGCCCGCGGCCCCTTCTCGGGGTCAAGTTCCTTGCGATTAGCCACACTTCACCGTTCCTTCATTCAACTACCCGGAGGTTGAAGGTCCCTTGAGACTAGGCCACGCTGAGCCGCCTTGGTAGTGGAATGACTACGGAGAGGAGTGGCGGTGGCTGCACAGAACAGCACCCCGGACAGGCAGGACCCCACATACATCCCGGCGCTCGGCACGCTCATGGTGGACACCGGGCACGGCAACCGGACCGGGGAGTTCCGCGGGCTCGCGGGCCCCTACTGGTCGCTGCGGCCGGTCATCGGCGGCCCGGAATGGGAAGCCGCCCCCGAGCAGGTACGGCCCCCGACACCGGCGGAGCGGCTGACCGCCGAGAACGCACGGATCAACGCCCGGAGCCGCAGGGGTACAGGATGGTGACGCCCCCCGGACCCCCACCGCGCCGGCCGACCGACGCCGAACCATGCCGGACGTGCGAGGAGTTCGACCTCGACGAAGCCGTCGCCAGGGCCGAGCACGACGCGAGCAGGGAGACCGACTGCCGCGTGCTGCGCAGACGCCACCAGCAGGCCGACCACGGAGGGCAGCAGTCATGACGCTCTCGCTGGTCCGGCTGGTCTTCGCCGCAGGAGTCGTACAGGCCCTCCTGCGGCGGTACTTCCCCCGCATGGCACGCCTGCGCCTGCTCACTCCACAACGGCAGCCCGAGCTGCCCACCCTGTTCGCCGAACTGCAGAGGATCGAGGCGGACCTGGCGTACCGCACACGGTTCTTCGCGGGCCTGAACACCGCGCTCGCCGAGCGGAACGCGGAACGCATGGCCGAGCTGGCAGCCCTCCGCACGGCAGTCGATCACCTCCGGAACCTGGTCGGTTCCGGGAACAACGGCCACGCGGCCTGACCGACCGTGGACCGTCTGTCAGACCTGCCTGGGATGCTCCGAGCATGGAGATGACAGTGCAGCTGACGATCGACTGCTCCGATCCGACGAGCATGGTGGCCTTCTGGGCCGAGGCCCTGGGCTATGTGCCTGAGCCTCCGCCGGGCGGGCACGCCACATGGCGGGCCTACTGGGTGGCGGCGGGCGTGCCCGAGGCGGAGTTGCCGGGCGGTGCCGGGGATGTTCCGGAGTCGATCATCGATCCCGCGGGCCGTGGACCGAGGGTCTGGTTCCAGCAGGTTCCGGAGCCGAAGGTCGCCAAGAACCGGTGGCACTTCGACCTGAAGGCCGGCGGGGGCCGTGACGTCCCACTGGAGGTCCGCACACAGCGGGTCAAGGCTGCGGTGGAACGGCTGGTCACAGCCGGTGCCACCGTGCTGCGGACCAAGGACGAGCCGGCCATGGGGCTCTACGCCGCCGCCCTGCAGGACCCCGAGGGCAACGAATTCGACGTCGTCTGAGGGCCGTTGCGACGGTACTGGTCACAGCCACTCGCCTCCGGCGGCGGGCAAACGGGCAAGTTTCGCCTGGCCGCCGCCGCCGCCGATTACCGGGTGCGCTCAGCGCGGTCGTCGTACTCCCCGCGGGCGGTGATGACCTCTTCGATGTGCACCACGGACCACTCCGTGAGCGCCTTCAGCGGTTCCCGCAGCGTCTGGCCGAGCGCGGTCAGCTCGTACTCCACGTGCGGTGGCACCTCTGGGTAGACGGTCCGGCTGACCAGCCCGTCGCGTTCGAGGGTGCGCAGCGTCTGGGTGAGCATCTTCTCGCTCACGCCCGCCAGCGTCTGCCGGAGCCGGCCGAACCGGGAGGTGCCGTTCCGGCCGAGTTCGCCCAGGACGAGGACCGCCCACTTGCTGCCGATCTGGTCGAGCAGGTCCCGCGACGGGCAGCCGCGCTCGTACGGATCGAACGACGGTATGGGCCCGGTCACGTTCTCGACAGCGGTCACACGGCTCACCTCATTGCTATCGGCTCGGTAAGTACCTTACCAAGAAGTGGCTACTCCCCATCGGAGAGTGTCCAGGTCATTCTGGGTTCCACCCCACCGCAGACGGACTGCGGCAGGCGTGCGAGGCACGCGCGGAAGGAAGGAATGACCATCATGCCGATCGTCGTCACTGGAGCCACCGGCCAGCTGGGCAGGCTCACCATCGAGGCACTGCTGCGGCGCGGGATCCCGGCCCCGGACATCATCGCGACCGGGAGGGACATCGCGAGGATCAAGGACCTGGCCGACCGGGGCGTCACGGTACGCCGCGCCGACTTCGCGGACACCGGCAGCCTGGCCGAGGCATTCGCGGGGGCGGACCGGCTGCTGCTGATATCGGCCTCGGTCCCGGTGGCCGAGCGGGTCGCCAACCACCGCCGCGTGATCGACGCCGCGGCATCGGCAGGCGTGTCGCTGGTGGCGTACACGAGCACGACGCACGCGGACACGGCCACCACCGTCATCGGTGCCACGCACAGCGAGACCGAGGAGTACCTGCGGGACCGCGGAATCCCCAGCGTGCTGCTGCGCAACGGCTGGTACCTGGAGAACTACACCGGCCAGCTGCCGCAGATCCTGCAGAACGGCGCGGTCGTCGGCGCCGCGGGCGAGGGGCGGATCAGCGGCGCTTCCCGCGCCGACTACGCCGAGGCCGCAGCGGCCGTCCTCACCACCGAGGGCCACACCGGCGCCGTGTACGAGCTCGGCGGCGACGCATCCTTCACCCTGACCGAGCTCGCCGCCGCGATCTCCACCGCGGCCGGAGAGCAGGTCACGTACGCCGACCTCCCGGTGCCCGACTTCGCCCAGGTACTGACCACCGCGGGACTGCCCGCCGAGCTGGCAGAGGTCCTCGCCGACGCCGACCACGGCATGAGCCGCGGCGAGATGTACACCGACTCAGGCGACCTGCACCGCCTGATCGGCCGCCCGCCCGTGACCCTGGCCGAGGCACTCGCGGCCGCCCTGACGGATCAACGCTGACACAGCGTCTGCCGGAGAAGTGCGAGGGCCTCATCGGACGGGGACCCGGCGGGAGTGGTGCACACGATGAGTGCCTGCTCCGGTGAACGGGCGGCCGACAGCGTCTGCTGTGTCACCGTCACCGTGCCGACGACGGGATGGCGCAGCTCGTAGGACGCCGCATCGCACGGCGTCACCCGGTGATCCGCCCACAGAGCGGCGAACTCCGGGCTCTTCATGGACAGTTCACCGATCAGCTCCGCGAGCAGCGGGTCGTCCGGGTGCCTGCCGACGGCGATGCGCAGGTTGCCGACCACCGTGCGTGCCTTGCGCTTCCAGTCCGCGTACAGCTCCTGGCAGTGCGGGTCGAGGAACACCATCCGGCTCATGTTCGGGCGTCGCGCCGGGTCGTCCGGGCGGTGGAAGTCCAGGTGCCCTGCCAGGAGGGCGTGCCCGAGCGTGTTCCAGGCCAGCACGTCCGTACGGCGGCCCAGCACGACCGCCGGGACGCCGTCGACGGCGCGGAGCAGGTCGCGTGTTTCTTCTGCGAGCTTCTCGGGGCGCGGGCGGCGCGGCCTGGGCGTGTGCCGGGCGGCGCCGGCGAGCCGGTCGAGGTGCTCGCGCTCCTGGCCGTCCAGCTGGAGAGCGCGGGCGATCGCGTCGAGCACCTCGGCCGAGGCGCCGCGGGACTGCCCCTGTTCCAGCCGTGCGTAGTACGAGACGCTGACGCCCGCCAGCTGGGCCAGCTCTTCACGCCGGAGCCCGGCCACCCGTCTGCGGGGCCCGAGCTCGCGCAGGCCGACGTCCCCGGGGCGCAGCCGCGCCCGTCGGGCCTGGAGGAAGGTGCCGAGCGGGCCGGGTCCGTTCATCACTCCAGTATTCGGTGGACGGCCCGGCCCAGCCACACCCTGCGAGGGGTAGGACAAGCAGGGAGTGGTGCGTACCCGCCCAGGTGACCAGGCTCGGTCTCATTCGGCAACGACCCGAATCCAGGACCCGAGCCCAGGACCCGAGGACGGACCACATGGATCAGAGCGCTGAGCAGAACGCGGATCAGAGCACGGAGCAGAGCCCGGAGCAGATCACCCTTGGCGACGTCACCGTCAGCCGTGTCAGAGAGTTCTACGGCTCGTCGGAGATGTCTCCGGAGCAGTTCTTCCCGGACAGCCCCCACGGGTCGTGGGACAAGCACCGCGACTGGCTGGCACCCGACTTCTGGAATACGCGGACGGACGAGTGTCATACGGCGATCCAGTCCTGGCTGCTGCGCAGCGAGGGCCGCACGATCCTGGTCGACACCGGCGTGGGCAACCACAAGGACCGGCCGTACGCGCCGGTGTGGAACCGCCTGGACACGGACTACCTCGGCCGGCTCGCCGCCGCCGGGGTGCGGCCCGAGGACGTCGACATCGTGGTCAACACCCATCTGCACATCGATCACGTCGGCTGGAACACCCGCCTCGACGGGCGGTCCTGGGTGCCGACCTTCCCGAACGCCACCTATCTGATGCCCCGGCGGGACTTCGACTTCTGGAACCCGGCCAACGAGCACAAGAGCGTGCTCGGCCGCGGCAATCAGAACGTCTTCGAGGACAGCGTCACGCCGGTCCACCGGGCCGGACTCGCCCACCTGTGGGAGGGGTCGTACCGCATCGACAAGAACCTGCGTCTCGATTCCGCCCCCGGGCACACTCCGGGCTCGTCCGTGCTCACCCTGGAGTCCGGCGGCGATCAGGCCCTGTTCGTGGGGGACTTGGTGCATACGGCGCTGCAGATCGCGGAGCCGGACACCAATTCCTGCTTCTGCGAGGACCCGGCGGAGTCCCGGGCCACCCGGCACAAGCTGCTCGGCCGCGCCGCCGAGAACAACGCGCTCGTCTTTCCGGCGCACTTCGGCGGCCGGGGCGCCGCGGAGGTCGCGCGCAGCGGCTCGAAGTTCGCGATCAAGGAGTGGGCGGGCTACTCCCGCATGTCCTGACGTCCCCTCCAGTGTCCTGAGATCCCCTCCAGCCTCTGAACTTCTCAGCTTCTGAATCCCTGAAAGGAAGCATGTCCCATGTTCCGACAGGCAGATCCCGTCGTGGAAATCCCAACAGGTGCCGTACGGGGCATCCGTGACGGATCGGGCGAGCGCTACCGCGCCCTCCCCTACGCGGCGGCCCCCACCGGCGCCGGCCGTTTCGCCGCACCCGTACCGCACCCCGGCTGGTCCGGTATCCGCGACGGCACCCGGCCCTCCCCCACGGCTCCGCAGCCGGCCCGCGACTTCGGCCGGCTCGACATGACCCCCTACTTCGGGCCTGGCTGGGTACCCGGCGAGGAGTATCTGACCGTCGATGTCCGCACACCCGCGGCCGACGGCGGCAGGCGCCCCGTCATGGTCTTCGTGCACGGCGGCGGCTTCGTCACCGGCTCGAACCGCGCCGCGCTCTACGACGGCAGCGCGTTCGCCCGCGACGGCGTCGTCCTCGTCACGGTCAACTACCGGCTCGGCATCCCCGGTTTCCTCGATCTGGCGGGCGCTCCGGCCAACCGCGGACTGCTCGACGTACTCGCTGCGCTCCGCTGGGTACAGGACACCGTCGCGGCATTCGGCGGTGACCCCGAGAACGTCACGGTCTTCGGCCAGTCCGCGGGCGCCACGCTCACGGGCGCGCTGCTCGCGACGCCGCGGGCGCGCGGGCTGTTCCGGCGGGCGATCGTCCAGAGCGGCAACGGCACCGGCGCGTTCACCCCGGAACAAGCACGACGGGTCACCGCCGCGGCGGCCGCCGCACTGGGGGTGGAGCCCACCGCCGAGGCGTTCGCCCCGGTCCCGGACGAGCGCTTCCTGACGGTCCTGCCCGCGCTGGCCGGCCTCGGCCTCCGCACCAGCACCGCCACGGACCCGCTCGCCGGGCTCAGCCCCTTCAGCCTGGTCCTGCCGGTCCAGCCCGCCGACGCTCTCGCCGAAGGACCAGCGGCCGACGTCGACCTGCTGATCGGCACCAACACACAGGAGGGCAACCTCTACCTCGCGCCGCAGGGCGCACTGGAGTCCACCACGGAAGCCGACGTCATCGCCGTCGCCGCTCAGGTCCATACGGACCCGGAGGCCGCCCTCGCCACGCACCGCGCGGCGCGGCCGCACGGAACACCGGGCGAGCTGCGCTCCGCCGTGCTCGGGCAGGCCCTGTTCGAGGACGGTACAGCGCGCATGGCGCAGGCGCACGCACGGATCTCGGGCGGCCGTACGTACGTCTACTCCTTCGGGTACCGCTCGACGGCCCTGGAGGGACGGCTCGGCGCCGCCCACACCGTCGAACTGCCCTTCGTGTTCGACAACGCCGACGAACCCTGGCTGCACGGAGACACCCGCCTGCTGGGCCCCGGCCCCGCGCCGGCGGGACTCGCCGCCCACGTACACGGCGCCTGGGCGGCGTTCGCCAGCACCGGGGACCCCGGCTGGGCTCCGTACACCCCGCAGCGTCCCTCGGTGAAAGCCCTCGGTGAAGTCGTCGCCGACAGTCCTCGGTGAAAGTCCTCGGCGGCTCTCAGCTCGACGCGAGCTGGTTGGCGATCTCCTTCTGCCACTTCTCGGCATCGGCGGGGTCGTTCAGGGACTTCTCCCAGTCCTCCACCGTCATGTGCAGGTTTGCGGGGCCCGCCTTCAGCGCGACGAGCAGCTCTCGGGCCGAGGCACGCAACTCGGGCGAGGTCCGCTGCCCGGCCGGGACCTCGGGGCCTGCGGCGAGGCCGAAAAGAGTACGCGCCATGGCATCACGCTTGCTGTGTTCGACCTTCTTCCAGAACTTCAGCGCTTCCTTGAGGGCGTCCGGGCGGGAGGCGGGCTCGGCAGTGGCCGGGTCGCCCTCTTCCTTGGGCGGGGCCCAGCGGTCGGGGTGTCGGGCGCCCTCATAGCGCTTCTGACCGGCCCGCCCGGCCTTGTACGCGGTGACCGAGAGCAGCAGCCCCGCCGCTGTCGCGGCCAGGCCCCAGCCGACCGGGTTGCTCGCCAGCGCCCCGGTGGCGGCCGCTGCGATCGTCACCGCGCCGCCAGCGGTTCTCACGCTGTCTCCGACCGCGCCGACCCCCTGCTTCCAGAGCTTGTTGCGCTGCTTCGCCAGGGCGTAATCCCGGGTGGTGTTGAGGACGTTGATGTCCTTCGCGCGCTGGACGTCCCCCGCGGCCTTCTCGATGGTCGAGAAGGCGCCACTGGCGCGGTCCAGGGCGGCACCCAGCCGGTCCGAGAGGCCGTCCTCGTCACCGTCGTGGGCGCGTTCCAACTCGACGTAGGCCTGCGCGAGCGCCCAGTGGCTCTCCACCTCCGCCTCGCGGAGCCGGGCGATTTCGGGGTCGTCCACCGGGGCGGGCACATCGATCTTCTTGACGGCCCGGTACTTGCGCGTCGTCAGCCCGACTCGCCGCGCCCCACGGACGGTCTTGACACCCGCGACGGCACCGACCACCCCGCCCCCGGCCTCACCGAGGCTCGCCGCCGTCACAATGGCCTCGGCGGGCAGGGAGTTCTTGGCAAGGCCGATGACATCGGAACCGTAGGACGCCAGGTTCTGGATCGCGTCGAGCGTCTTGGAGGAGAACTTCTTGTGCGGGGCGTGGGAGGCGGGTCCCGTCGGGTTCTCCTTGGACTCCTTGTACGCCTTCCGCGCGTCGATGACGTTGTTGACCGCCGTGACCCCGTCGGTGACGGCATTCTCGGCGCCGGCCACGGTCGAGGAGGTGTGCACCTGCTCCGCCAGCCGCGTGTCGGAGGTCTGGGACGCCTTCCAGCCCATCTCAGCGCCCGCGGGGCTCAGACCGCGCGAGACCAGGGTGTCGAGGACGTCGAGGTGCTTGTTGGCCCGCTCCAGCGCGGCGGAGATCCGCTCCCGGATGTTCAGCCCGCTACGGGACGCCTTCGCCTCCGGCTTGCCCGTCCCGTCACCGGACACCTTCGCCGCAGTGTCCGTGACCTCACCGCCCGTCACCGCAGCGCCCGTCACCTCACCGCCCGTCACCTCGCTGCCCGTCGCGAGACGCTGGACAACGGCGGACGCGGCCCTGTTTCCGGCAAGCGCCTGCAGCGACCCCATCATCGGTCCGATGCCGCGCAGATCCGGCGCCCCCGCCAGGTGCTCCACACTGCGGGAGACGGGGCGGGGCCGTGGAGCGGCCGGCTGGCGCGTACGCTCGTCGAAACTGGTGCTACTCACCGGTATCCTCTCGATGCTCGTGCTGACACCGGGCGCGGGGCAAGTCGATGCATCCGGAGGGGCGTTGCCCTCCCTGAAGTATCGTCTGTCTTCCTGCCTCACGGAAGACGCTTCTCGGCTCACCTCGCACACCTCGCTCATCTCGCGCAGGGCGCGGGGCGAGGCCAGGGGCGCAGCGCGGCCGCGCGGGATGCACCGGTGCACAGCACCGCGGCCCCCTCACTCCGGGCCTCCCGCCCCCAGCCACGCCAGCGCCGCGACCGTCAGTGCCGCGACGCCGGTGTCCAGGGTCGGCTGGACCACCGGGGCGAAGTGCGGGCTGTGGTTGACCGGGATGTCCTCGGCCACCGTGTCCTCCCTGACCGCCTTCGCGAACTTCTCCGGGTCCGCGCCGCCGAAGCCCCAGTAGGCGAACGGCGCGTCGAAGGCGCGCGGGATACTGCTGAAGTCCTCGCTGGCCGTCTGGAGTTCGATCGTGCCCGCGTCGTCACCGAAGTGCGCCGCGAACGCCTTCGCCAGGCGTGCGGCGACATCCGCGTCGTTCACCGTGGCCGGGAACGACGTGATGTGCTCGATCAGCGGCTCCCTCGGCGCGTTCGACGCGACCGCCTCCGCCCGGACGCACCGTCCGATCGCGTCCAGCACCTGCCGGCGGGTCTTCTCGTCGTACGTCCGCACGTTCAGCTGGATGACGGCGGTGTCCGGGATGACGTTCGGGCCTGTGCCCGCCCGGATGCTGCCGACCGTCAGCACGGCCGGTGTGGTGGCGGCCAGTTCGCGGGAGACGACCGTCTGGAGCCGCACCACGCACAGCGCCGCGAGCACCACCGGGTCGACGGCGAACTGCGGCATCGAACCGTGGCCGCCGCGCCCGTACAGCGTGATGCGCAGACTGTCCGCCGCCGACAGGAACGAGCCGGAGCGCACCCCCACATAGCCCGCCGGGTACGGCAGGACGTGCTGGCCGAGGGCCACGTCGGGGCGGGGGATCCGGTCGGTGAGGCCGTCGTCGACCATCGCGTCCGCGCCGTCGCCGTTCTCCTCCGATGGCTGGAACAGTACGGTCAGCGTGCCCTGCCACGCCTTCGGGGACGCGGCCATCAGCCGGGCGAAGCCGAGCATGCACGTGACATGGGTGTCGTGCCCGCAGGCGTGCATCACCGGCAGCTCCACCCCGTCGGCGTCCGTGGTGGTCACCGTCGACGCGTACGGCAGCCCGGTGTCCTCCTCGACCGGCAGCGCGTCCATGTCCGCGCGCAGCAGCACGGTGGGGCCGTCGCCGTTGGCCAGGACACCGACCACTCCGGTGCCGCCGATGCCCTCGGTCACCCGGTACCCCCAGTCCCGCAGCCGCTCGGCCACCCGCGCCGCGGTCCGCCGCTCGGCCAGGCCCAGCTCGGGATGGGCGTGGAGGTCCCGGTAGAAGTCTTCGAGATCGGCGCGGATACCGTCCAGACCACCGAGGACCTCGTCTGCGCCGGAAGTGCTGGTCATGGTGATCCTTCCCGAAGGCCGAGAGGCGTGGGCATGGACAACGGATCGGTGCCCCACCATCGTGTGCGCCCTCCGGCCGGGCTGTCACCTCCAGCGGACCTCCAGCGCACTTCCGCTTCACCGACCACCGCCGTGCCGTCCCGCCCGGCCCGTCAGGCAGAATCGGTGCATGACCCCTGAGCACTCCACGCCCAAGCCTCCCGACCCGGTGTACGCCGACCGTGTCTACCGGTCACTCGCCGGGCTCGCGGGCGGCGTGCTGCTGCTCGCCCTCGCGCTCTGGCTGGGCATCGACGCCCTCGTCAGCGGCCACGGGAACACCCCCTGGCTGGCGCTCGCCGGACTGCTCTTCGTGCTTCCGCTGGTGATCGCCTTCACCCTGCGGCCCGCCGTGTACGCCAACGACGACCGGCTCAGGATCCGTAACCCCTTCCGTTCGATCACCCTCCCCTGGGCGTGCGTCGACGACATCCGCGCGGCGTACTCGACCGAGGCGTTCGCGGGCGGCAGCAAGTACCAGCTCTGGGCCGTGCCGGTCTCGCTGCGGCGCCGCAAGCGGGCCAACATCCAGCAGATGCGGGCGTCCACGCCCGGTGCCCAGCAGCGCCAGAACCGCAATCCCTTCGCCCAGGGCGCGGACACCGACCAGGGCCGCGCGCCCTCCGACCAGACCGTCGTCGAGCTGCGCGAACTGTCGGAGCGCGGCAGCGGCCGGCCGACGGCACAGGGCTCACCCGAGGTCCGCTGGGCCTACGAGATCATGGCGCCGTGTGTGGCGGGCGCCGTGCTGCTCGCGGTCCTGCTCGCCGTGGGCTGACCCGTACCGCCGGGAGCACCGCCCCTCCCCCACAGGGGGTGGGCGGTGTGTGCCGTGGGTGCCGTGGGTCAGGTGCTGACCGTGGCGACGGGGTCGAGGCCGTAGGTGCGGGCGTAGCCGTTCTCGGTGCCGACGAGGAGGTCGACGACCTCGAAGTAGCGGTCCCAGAACGGGGTCTCGCGCAGGGCGTCGATGAGCAGCTGGTACGCGTGGTGGTCCTCGGCTTCCCACACCCATACGTCGGTGACGCGGGCGGAGTAGAACTCCGTGTCGTAGAAGCGTGACCGGACGCCGCTGGTCCTGGCCTCGATCACGGGCAGAACCTGGGTGGTGAAGGCGTCCACACGTTCCTGGACGGTCAGAGCGAGCCACTCGGGTGTGGTCTTGACGAGCATGAACGCCGTGACCGGCGGTTCGGTTGTCGCAGCGGGCATCAGGGTGTCTCCAAGGACGGTGCAGGTGGAAGGGGACGTGGAAGTGGAAGTGGACGTGGACGTGAAGGTGGACGTGAAGGTGGAGGTGCGGCTGGAGGCGAACGGCCCGGGGCCCCTCAGGAGAGAACGGCGGGCTTGAGAGTCCGGGCGCACCACTGCTCGAAGCTCGTGGGTGAGGCGGTGTCCGGGGTGCGGGCGACACCGGCGTCCAGACCCTGGTCCTTGGCCCGTTTCATGTCGACGATGCCCTGGACGAACGCCTCGTTCAGGCCGTAACCGACCAGCGTGGTGCGCAGCTCGTCGAGCGGCTCGCGTACGTAGCGGACGGGGCGGCCGAGCTGTGCGGTCATGATGCGGGCCAGGTCGTTGGGGGACACGTCCTGGGGGCCGAGGACCGGGACGCTGCCGGTGCCGGTCCACGAGCGGTCCAGCAGCAGGCCGGCCGCGACGGCCGCGATGTCGGCCACAGCGACGAGGGGCGCCTTGCGGTCGGCGTCGACGGAGTCGGTGAAGACGCCCCTGTCACGGATCGATTCGGACTCCTCCAGGAGGTTCTCGAAGAAGGACGGGTTGGCCAGGGCCCGGTAGGCGACACCGGTACCGGCGATGAGGTCGTCCATGGCGAGGGAGGCCGTGACCAGTCCGGCACGGTCGGCGAGCGGGGTGCCGCGGCCGAGCGCCGAGACGCCGACGACATGGCCGACGCCGTGGGCGGCGAGCGCCCTGACGGCGGGGCGGGTGAAGCCGCTGTAAGCGTCCTGCGGGGTCAGGGACGAGTCCGGGGGAACGAGCCAGAAGACGGCGTCGGCACCTTCGAAGGCCCGGTCGAGGACCTCGGCGTCCCCGTGCGAGCCGGTGACGACATCGACGCGTCCGCGCGCCGCGTCCGGCAGCCGTGCGGGGTCGCGCACGATCACCCGAAGTTCCTCGCCCGCGGCGGGGGCGGACTCCAGGAGCCGGGAGAGCAGGGGGCGGCCGATGTTCCCGGTGGGAGCGGTAATGACGATCATGAAAACCTCGCAGGTCGTGCCGGAGTGGAACGCCCCCATCCTGCGAAGGATCACGGTGTTGCCACAATGGGAACTTCAGCACGCAATCATTGACGGAAATGGAATAACCCTGGTGAGCAGCCCCGATCCGGTCCTCGACGCCAATCTCGCCATCGCGCTGGACGCCCTGCTGGCGGAGCACAGCGTCACTCGCGCCGCCGCACGCCTGCACACATCGCCCGCCGCCATGAGCCGCACCCTCGCCCGCCTGCGCCGCACCCTCCAGGACCCCCTCCTGGTCAGGGCCGGGCAGACCATGGTCCCCACCCCGCGCGCCCAGGCTCTGCGCGAGGAAGCCGCCGCAGTGGTGGGCAGCCTCCGAGCGCTGCTCAGCCCCGGCACGGGCGTCGACCCCGCCGGCCTGCGCGGCACCTTCACCCTCCAGGCCGCCGACCTGGTCGGCGCGGCACTGGCCCCGGGGCTGCTGCGGCTGGGCCGGCAGGAGGCGCCGGGCGTCTCGTTCCGCTTCCGGGCCGAGGAACTGGAGGCCGGAACCGCCCTGCGCGACGGCCGGATCGACCTGGAGATCGGATCCATCGACCACGTGGACCCCGAGACCCAGGTCGAAGAGCTGGTCGGCCTCCGCATGATGGCGGCAGTCCGGCCGGGCCACCCCCTCACCGAAGGCCCCCTGACCCCGGCCAAACTCGCCGCAGCCCCTCACGTCGCGGTGAGCCGCCGCGGCCGGTTCAGCGGCCCCCTCGACACGGCGCTGGCCGAGCAGAACCTCCACCGGCGGGTCACCATCACCCTCCCCGGCCACCTGGCCGCGATGACCCTCGCCGCGCACAGCGACGTCGTCTGTCTCGTACCCGCCGCCCTTCCCGGCGCCGCCCCCTCGCCCCTCACCGACAACGCCACCGCGCTCGGACTGCGCCTCCTCGACATCCCCCTGGCCCTGCCCCCGCTGACCGTCGGCATGGCCTGGCACCCCCGGCACGCAGCTGACGGAGCCCACCGCTGGCTCCGCGACGCCGTCCGCCGGATCCTGCGTACGCCCACGAACCCGACCGCCTGATCCGACCGCGTGATGCGACCGCCTGATCCGACCACCCGGCCCGACCACCCGGCCCGGCTGCCCGATACGACCGCACGGCACCCCGTCCAGGAGCGACGGCGGGCTGCGGTCGGTTGCCCCCTGTACAGGTCGCTACGCGCGTAGATATGCTCCTCTGGTGACCATGCCCACCACCGCCCCCTCCCCCGGCGCCCCCAGCGAAGGATCTGCCTCCCGCCCGGGAGACGCCCCCTCCGCCGGCGGTCTCGCCGACGTGACCGCATCCGACAGCGCGCTGCGCCGCTTCCTGCACGGGCTGCCCGGCGTCGACGCCGTCGGCCTCGAAGCGCGCGCCGCCGCCCTCGGCACCCGTTCGATCAAGACCACGGCGAAGGCGTACGCCATCGACCTGGCCATCTCGATGATCGACCTGACGACGCTCGAAGGCGCCGACACCCCGGGCAAGGTCCGGGCGCTCGCCGCCAAGGCCGTCCACCCCGACCCGACCGACCGTACGACCCCGATGACGGCCGCCGTCTGCGTCTACCCGGACATGGCCGCCACCGCGAAGGCCGCGCTGAACGGCGCGGATGTGAAGGTCGCGTCCGTCGCCACCGCCTTCCCCGCCGGCCGGGCCGCGCTGCCGGTGAAGCTCGCCGATGTGCGGGACGCCGTCGCGGCGGGTGCCGACGAGATCGACATGGTGATCGACCGGGGCGCCTTCCTGTCCGGCCGCTACCTGTCGGTGTTCGAGGAGATCCAGGCCGTCAAGGCCGAGTGCGTACGCCCCGGGGGCACCACCGCCCGGCTGAAGGTCATCTTCGAGACCGGTGAGCTGTCGACGTACGACAACATCCGCCGCGCCTCCTGGATCGGCATGATGGCGGGCGCCGACTTCATCAAGACGTCGACCGGCAAGGTGGCGGTCAACGCGACCCCCGCCAACACCCTGCTGATGCTGGAGGCGGTCCGCGACTTCCGCGCGCAGACCGGCGTCCAGGTCGGAGTGAAGCCCGCGGGCGGGATCCGCTCCACGAAGGACGCGATCAAGTTCCTGGTGCTGGTCAACGAGACCGCGGGGGCCGACTGGCTGGACAGCCACTGGTTCCGCTTCGGCGCCTCCAGCCTGCTGAACGACCTGCTGATGCAGCGTCAGAAGCTCAGCACCGGCCGCTACTCCGGTCCCGACTACGTGACGGTGGACTGATCACCATGGCACTTTCATCCGCGGCTCTCTCATCCGCATTCGAGTACGCACCGGCCCCCGAGTCGCGTTCCGTCGTCGACATCGCCCCGTCGTACGGGCTCTTCATCGACGGCGAGTTCACCGAGGCGGCGGACGGCAAGGTCTTCAAGACCGTCAGCCCCTCCACCGAGGAGGTCCTGTCGGAGGTCGCCCGCGCGGGCACCGCCGATGTGGACCGCGCCGTACAGGCGGCCCGCAAGGCGTTCACCAAGTGGTCGGCGCTGCCCGGCTCCGAGCGCGCCAAGTACCTCTTCCGTATCGCCAGGATCATCCAGGAGCGCTCGCGCGAGCTGGCCGTCCTGGAGACCCTGGACAACGGCAAGCCGATCAAGGAGACCCGCGACGCGGACCTCCCGCTGGTCGCCGCGCACTTCTTCTACTACGCGGGCTGGGCCGACAAGCTGGACCACGCCGGGTTCGGCGCGAACCCCCGGCCGCTGGGCGTCGCGGGCCAGGTCATCCCGTGGAACTTCCCGCTGCTGATGCTCGCCTGGAAGATCGCCCCGGCCCTCGCCACCGGCAACACCGTGGTGCTGAAGCCGGCCGAGACGACCCCGCTGAGCGCGCTGTTCTTCGCCGACATCTGCCGCCAGGCGGGCCTGCCGAAGGGTGTCGTCAACATCCTTCCCGGTTACGGGGACGCGGGCGCCGCACTGGTCGAGCACCCGGACGTGAACAAGGTCGCCTTCACCGGCTCGACCGCCGTCGGCAAGGCCATCGCACGCTCCGTCGCGGGGACCGACAAGAAGGTCACCCTGGAGCTGGGCGGCAAGGGCGCGAACATCGTCTTCGACGACGCGCCCGTCGACCAGGCCGTCGAGGGCATCGTCACCGGCATCTTCTTCAACCAGGGCCAGGTCTGCTGCGCGGGCTCACGGCTGCTGGTCCAGGAGTCGGTGCAGGAGGAGGTCCTCGACGCGCTCAAGCGGCGGCTGTCCACGCTGCGCCTGGGCGACCCGCTCGACAAGAACACCGACATCGGCGCGATCAACTCGGCCGAGCAGCTGGCCCGTATCCAGAAGCTGGTGGAGACGGGCGAGGCGGAGGGCGCCGAGCGCTGGTCGCCCGCGTGCGAACTCCCCACGTCCGGCTACTGGTTCGCACCGACGCTCTTCACGGGCGTCACCCAGGCGCACACCGTCGCGCGCGACGAGATCTTCGGCCCGGTGCTCTCGGTGCTGTCGTTCCGTACGCCCGACGAGGCCGTCGCCAAGGCCAACAACACGCAGTACGGCCTGTCCGCCGGCATCTGGACGGAGAAGGGCTCACGCATCCTCGCGGTGGCGAACAAGCTCCGGGCCGGTGTGGTGTGGGCCAACACGTTCAACAAGTTCGACCCGACCTCGCCCTTCGGCGGATACAAGGAATCGGGCTACGGCCGCGAGGGCGGCCGGCACGGCCTGGAGGCGTACCTCGCCCCGTCGAGCCCGGAGGGCAAGCGCTGATGAGCACCGAGCAGCAGAACCGGCTGAGCGTCTTCAAGACCTACAAGCTGTACGTCGGGGGCAAGTTCCCCCGCTCCGAAAGCGGGCGCGTGTACGAGGTGACCGACTCCAAGGGCAACTGGCTGGCCAACGCCCCGCAGTCCTCCCGCAAGGACGCGCGGGACGCGGTCGTCGCCGCGCGCAAGGCGTTCGGCGGCTGGTCGGGCGCGACCGCGTACAACAGGGGCCAGGTCCTCTACCGGGTGGCCGAGATGCTGGAGGGCCGCCGGGACCAGTTCGTACGCGAGGTGGCGGACGCCGACGGGATCTCCCGGCAGAAGGCCGGCGCGGTGGTGGACGCGGCGGTCGACCGCTGGGTCTGGTACGCGGGCTGGACCGACAAGATCGGCCAGATCGTGGGCGGCGGGAACCCGGTGGCGGGCCCGTTCTTCAACCTCTCGACCCCGGAGCCGACCGGTGTGGTGGCGGTCGTCGCCCCGCAGGACTCGTCGTTCCTGGGTCTCGTGTCGGTCGTCGCGCCGGTCATCGCGACCGGCAACACGGCGGTCGTCATCGCTTCCGCGAAGTCCCCGCTGCCCGCGCTCTCGCTCGGCGAGGTGCTGGCGACGTCGGACCTGCCGGGCGGCGTGGTCAATGTGCTGTCGGGGAGGACGGCGGAGATCGCCGCGCCGCTCGCCGCGCACCAGGACGTCAACGCCATCGACCTTGCCGGTGCGGACACCGAGCTGGCACGCGAACTGGAGATCGCGGCTGCGGACAACCTCAAGCGGGTGCTGCGTCCACAGGCTGTGGACTTCTCGGCCACGCCCGGCACGGAGCGGCTCACGGCGTTCCTGGAGACGAAGACGGTCTGGCACCCGACTGGCGCCCTGGGCGTATCGGGCTCGTCGTACTGACCGCGCCCCCCGCCGCCCCCGCCGTCCCCGCCTGCCGTACGAGAGGCCCCCGGCCGCCGCTGAACTCCGTGTCCAGCGGCGGCCGGGGGCCTCCGCGTCTCGTTCAGCCGCCGGGCAGCAGGTCCTTGAGCGCGCCGCCGCTGGTCAGCGGGGAGGTGAGCAGGGCTGTCGAGACGGGCTTGAAGTCGGCGACCTGGGTGCCGACGGCGTTGTCGAGCGGGTCGACACCGGTCTTGGCCAGCGGGTCGAGCTGGAGGTCGGCCACCGGAGCGGTGGCGTAACCGACCGCACCGGTCAGGACCCGGACCGGCGAAGGACCGAGGTGGCCGAGAGCCGCGGCGGGGCCGCTGGAACCGGTGGCCGCGGGCGTGGCGGCCTGTGCGGCCGCGCCGCCCATACCGAGCGCCGCACCGGCCACGGAGACGGTGAGGCCGATACGGAGCAGGGAGTTCCGCCGGGGCTTGGGGGCTGCATGTGATGCCATGGGATGGGGGTTCCTGACTCGCAGAGTAAGCAGACAGGTACGAAGCGTAGTTGCTGAGCGGGATCCGTTCCAAAGGACCGCGGCAACCTCACTCCTGGGAGTAGCCCGCGGCTCCGAATGCGGGAGAATGTTCTCCCGTGAGTTCCTCCCAGCCCATACCGACCCGCGTCGTCCTGCTCGCGGGCCCCTCCGGATCCGGCAAGTCCTCCCTCGCGGAGCGTTCGGGCCTGCCCGTGCTGCGCCTGGACGACTTCTACAAGGAGGGCGACGACCCGACGCTGCCGCAGGTCCCCGGCAGCGCGGACATCGACTGGGACTCACCGCTGTCGTGGGACGCGGACGCGGCGGTCACCGCGATCCGGGAACTGTGCGGGACGGGCCGGACGACGGTGCCCCTGTACGACCTCTCCGCCAGCGCCCGCGTCGACCGCGAAACGCTGGACATCGGCCCGGCGGCCCTGTTCATCGCGGAGGGCATCTTCGCCGCGGACATCGTGGGGCGGTGCGCCGAGCTGGGCGTACTGGCCGACGCGCTCTGCCTGCGCGGCCGCCCGTCCACGACGTTCCGGCGGCGGCTGCTGCGGGACCTGCGCGAGGGCCGGAAGTCGGTGCCGTTCCTGCTGCGCCGGGGCTGGCGGCTGATGCGCGCCGAACGGGGCATCGTGGCACGGCAGTCGGATCTGGGCGCACACCCGTGCGCGGGCCCGGAGGCACTGACCCGCCTGGCGGCGGCGGGCACACACTCCGAAACCCGTGGGCCGGCCCGGCCGGTGAGGTCGGCACGGCCGGTCTGAGCGCGCAGTCGCCTCTCGCCTACGCCCGATATGTCACCCGGACACCGACCGGTCTGGCTCGATCCAAAGGCCGTAGGCGCACGCCGCGCGCCGAGCAGCGAGAAGGTACCGAAGGGCGCCCGCCTTGGCAGTGGTGGCGTCGAGGCAACCACCCTGCCAGCAGCGGTTGTCGGCCGCCTTCAGCGCGGAGGCCGCAGCGGCCCTGGCGCCCTTGGCTGCGTCGCGGCGCGTGGAATATATCCTCCCGCAAGGCGGCCCGGTCCGATCCGTCGAACCCGGTCCGTTCAACCGCCCTTCACATGAACCTCCGACCGCGTGAGCGTGATGACATGACGAATAGGGAAAACAAGCGGGAATCCCTCAAGGGCGGTGGATTTCTCAGGGGCTCCGCCGACGGCTTGAGCGACATGTTCCTCGGGTGGCGAGCGCTTCTGCTCGGCTGTGGTGGAACATTGGCCGGATTCATAGGAGCCATCACCAACAACGGCATCACCACGCGATGGGTACTCATAGCGATCGGTTGCGTATCTCTTTTCCTCGCGACGGTTTCATGGAAATACATGAAGAGTCAGCAGAAAGGTCGGAATAGCCAACGGGCCATCAGATAAACCCGACCTCTCGAAACGGCCCGCCAAGACGCCTGGCGGGCCGTTTCTGGCTGCGCTTCTGCGCACCCCGCCGTGTACCCATACGTGCACAACGGGGGCTTCCGCACGGGTCGGCCAAGCGAATCCACAGGGTGTGCCAGGCCGACGCCCCGGCCGGTACGGACGGACGGAACCGCCCCCCGGAGGCTGAATGGCGAACAGGCCAGGGGCCCCGGCACCTCTTCGTCCTCCACCGAATTCAGCCCCGCCTGGCCATGCCCGGATCGAAGTCCTTCGTCGGCCGTCCACGCGGTGACGAGCCCTTCGCGTGTCTGCGGGATGTCAGCGGTAACTGCGGACTCCGGTTGGACGGTCACCTTCGGGCTCTCATCCACGACGGCCGTCACCGCGAACGCCGCACCGGCGCCCAGCAGGAACGTCGCCGCGCCTATCGACATACCGTCTTGCCTTTCACTGCGCTCACCCCAATGCCGCGCCGACCCTACCGTGCCACAGAGCCGCTAACCCGCCTGCCAATAGACGAAGTTGGGACGACTTACCAGCAATTTCTGTTCACGCACCCGGCCGCGATCAGTAGAGGAAGGGTGGCTCGGGTAGCACCGCGCGGTTCTCTACGCGGAGGTCATGGCCCGAGGTACGCCCCATCAGCCATCCGAGGAGTGAGCTCTCCGCGCCGTGGATCTCCGGCACCGGCCGAGCACCGCTGATGCGGTACGGCGGCGCTGTCACGCAGGTCGGCCACCAGGACATCGGCGCTGCGGCCCGCTCCGTTCTCGATCTCCTCGTCCCGGGCGGTCAGGCTCGGATACTCCAGCGCCTGTACTCCGGTCCGGGCCCAGGTGAGCAGTCGACGGCCACCGTCGGCGTTGCGGGCCAGGTGGGTCAGGACGTGACCCCGCGACCAGTCCGGCAGCAGCGACGGAGCACGTACGTCGGCGTCGGTGAACCGGGCTGCGGTGTGCACCAGGTGCTCCGTCGCGGCATCGATCTGTTCCAGTACGGCAGCGGGGTCGAAGCCGGCGTGGGCATCGGTTGTCACGCTGCCACCTCCTCGTCGTGGATGTGTCGGGTCGGGCCAGTGCCCTCACTGTCACACCTCAGCAGCCCCCACCGCCCTCGTCCCCGAAGGCCGGCGGCATCCAGCGGGCCGGAGGGGAGGACGCGGGTCACGACGCCGCGACCTCAAGCACCAGCTTGCCCGTGGTCGTGCCCGACTCGATGCGGCGGTGCGCCTCGACTGCCTGGTCGAGCGGCAGCGTCTCGACCTGCACCCGCAGCTCCCCGGCCGCCGCCGCGGCCACCGCGCGGCGCAGCGCCTTGCCCGTCTCCTCGGGGAAGGCGGCGGAGAAGGCGGCCAGATTGAAGCCCGAGACGGTCTTGTTGGTGAACCACAGTTCGTTGGCCGGGATACCGACGTCCTCGGCGCCTGAGGCGTTGCCCATCACCACCAGGCGTCCCATCGGGGACAGCAGGTCGAGGGAAGCGCGGCGGGTGGGGCCACCGACCATGTCGACCACGACGTCGAACTCGCCTGCTTCGGCGGCCTGTTCGCGCAGGATCACCTCGTCGTATCCGAAGCCCTTGGCGATATCGATCTTGGCCTCGCTGCCGACGGTTCCGACCACGCGCCCCGCGCCCAGCAGGTGAGCAGCCTGGCCGAGCTGGCTTCCCACACCGCCCCCCGCCGCGTGGACCAGGACGCTCTCGCCGGGCTCGATACGGGCCACCCGGTCGAGCACGAGGAACGCGGCGGTGCTGTTGGACGGCAGCGCCGCGGCGACGCCCAGACCGACGCCGGGCCCGGAACCGAGACCGTCCAGCGGTGCGACCAGGCTCGCGGAGGTGAGCACCACCTCGGCGTAGCCCCCGCTGTCGACGATGGTGAGTGCCGCCACCGGCTGCCCGACACGCAGGCCCTCGACCCCTTCGCCGACGGCGCGGATCCGCCCCGCCACCTCGATACCGGGCACGAAGGGAAGCGGTACGTCGACGACGCCCCGCCGGTAGAGGATCTCGGCGAAGTTGGCGCCCGCGTACGCCACATCGATGGCGACCTGGCCGGGCCCGGGTTCGGGGACCGGCACGGTGGCGACGCGGAGCACATCGGCCTCGCCGAACTCGGGGATGGTCACTGCCTTCATCTGCGCGCTGCTGCTGTTCATGTCACCGATCCTGCCGTCACGACGGCACAACGGGCAGTGCCTCCTCATCCTGGGCGTGGCACCACCAGGCTGCGCTGCCGCATCAGCGGCTCGGAGGCTCGGCGTGATGCCCGGGCGCTACGTCAGTCCCGGGGTGCTCCGTCAGCTCAGCAGCCGCCCTTGACCGCGACGCCCGCCCAGACCGGGGCGGTGAACTCCTCGGCCGACTGGCGCGACTCTGGGGTATCGGCCGTACCACCCGACTCGGCCGTATCACCCAGCCCGGCCGCATCGCCCGCCGCGCCCTGACCACCCGCCGTGCCCCCGACCGCCACCAGCCGCCCCGGCCGCCAGCGGTGTGGTGGCACGAGGCCCGGGGTGACCAGTGTCAGGCCGTCGAAGAAGCGCGCCACCTCGTCCTTGGTGCGGGCCTTGAGCTGCGAGCCCGATGCCTTGAAGTCGGACTCCAGGCCGCCGGAGCCCGCCTGGTCGAGGTCGCGGGCGAGATGGGTGATCACCAAGTGGCTCCCCGGCGGCAGTTCCTCCATCAGCCGCCGCACCACCGCGTACGGGTCGGAGTCCGCCGGCAGCCAGTGCAGCAGCAGACACATGCTCAGCGCCACCGGCCGGCCGAGGTCCAGCGTCTCGCGCAGCACGCCGGAGGCGAGAATGGCCTCCGGGTCGGCCGCGTCGGCCTCCATGTACGCGGTGCGGCCCGAAGGATGGCCGATGTGCAGCGCACGTGAATGGGCCAGCACGATCGGGTCGTTGTCCACGTACACCACCCGGCTGTCCGGGGCCACGCCCTGCGCGACCTCGTGCAGATTGGGCGATGTCGGTATCCCGGTGCCGATGTCGAGGAACTGCCGGACACCGGCCTCCGCCGCCAGGTACCGCGTCGCCCGGTGGATGAACGACCGGTTGGCCAGCGCCGCCGACCTGGCCGACGGCAGGTTCACGAGGACCTGTTCGGCCATGGCGCGGTCCGCCGCGTAGTTGGTCTTCCCGCCCAGCAGTACGTCGTAGACCCGCGCGGCGTGCGGCCGGTCGGTCCTCAGGTCGAGCGGGGCCCGCGCATCCGCCTGCGTCGGCCGCTCCGGCATACCGCCCATCAGGTCCCGGCCCATCAGATCCCGCTCCCGTGCTGTGCAACCGGGCTGCCCGTGAAGCCGGCTCCCGCCCGACCCTAGACGGTTCGCCGCACGGCGACCGAGCCGACGGCGGATACCGGCCACGGTTCGGCCACCGCCCGTGCGACGGGCCGTGAGCTGTCCGGGACACCCGGTGCGGACGGGCACGAGACCGCGGCCCAGACCGCCTTCCCGTCGCCATCGGGTGTCGTCCAGCCCCAGGTCTCGCTGAGGCAGTCGATGATGTGCAGGCCGCGGCCCGACTGGGCCAGGAAGTCCGGTTCCTTGATGCGCGGGACGGCCGTACTGGGGTCGCAGACCGCGAACAGTACGGTCCCGCGCCGCCGCAGCATCCCGAGCCAGACCGCCTGCCCGGGTCCCGACCAGGCGGGCAGGGCCCCGATTCCGTACCGCAGCGCGTTGCTGAGGAGTTCGGAGACGATCAGCGCCGCGTTGTCGACGAGTGGGCTCAACGACCAGTCGTGGAGCAGCGATCCGGTGAACCGGCGTCCCTCACCGACCGCCTGGCCACCGGCCGGCAGCGCGCAGGCCGTGAAGCCGACGGAAGCGGCATCCGTCTCCTCGTGCCGGAAGGCGTCGCGCAACGCACGGCCCAGCAGTCGGTGGACAGTCGGCCCAGGTAAGGCACCTGTTGGTCCGGTCGAGCGGGATGTCATCGCGATCTCCGAGGAGCAGCCAGACGTCACGAGCGGGTGATCGGCGACCACTATCCCCCTCCGAGGGATGGTGTCGCAACTGCATCTGCAATTACAGTTCCGGCTGACGCAATTGCTCCGGCAAGTGCAGCTGCAATTGCATATGCATGATGCCTGGTCAGGCATGCGCACCACGACGAGGAGCGGTCAAGATGGGACAGATCGAGAACGGAACACGATCCGACCTGATCAAAAATGCAAACTGGAGGAAGAGTCGACACAGCGCCCCCGGGGGCAACTGCGTAGAGGTCGCCGCGCTCCCCGACGGCAGCATCGCGCTGCGCAACTCCCGCCATCCCCAGGGCCCCGCGCTGGTCTACACGCGTGCGGAGATCGCCGCGTTCCTCGCCGGGGCCAAGGACGGCGAGTTCGACGCACTGTCCACCTGAGGCCCCCGGTAGCGGCAGGAACCATCCTGCTGTACGCGACCCGGGGTCGGATGGAACACTGGCACTCTTCGTGTCCGTCCAGTCGCCTTACGGGAGTTGGCATGACCGCCATACAGCGGCCGAGCAGTGAACAGCTTTCGATAAGGCGGTACCTGGGCACCGAGCACATCGGGCCGACGGCCCTGCGCATCCTGCTGGGGGCACGGCTGCGCCGGCTCAGGCAGGACCGCGATGTCTCACGCGTGGACGCGGGCAGGGCGATCAGGGCGTCCGACGCCAAGATCACCCGGCTCGAACGCGGCCAGGTCGGATTCAAACAGCGCGATGTCGTCGACCTGCTGACCCTCTACCGCGTCCTGGACGAGGACTCCCGGGCCGACTACCTGGAGATGACCCGGCAGGCCAACCTGCCGGGCTGGTGGCACCGGTACAACGACGTCCTGGAGAGCTGGTTCGAGCTGCACGTCGGCCTGGAAGAGGCCGCGTCGCTCATCCGCACGTACGAGGTCCAGTTCCTCCCCGGGCTGCTCCAGACACCCGACTACGCCCGGGTCGTCACCCGCCTCGGATACCCGAACGCGCCCGATTCCAGGGTGAACCGCCTGGTCGACCTCCGTATGGAGCGCCAGAAGCTGCTCACCCGCCCGGAGGCGCCCACCCTGTGGGCGGTCGTGGACGAGGCCGTCCTGCGCCGCCCCTTCGGTGGGGCCGATGTGATGCGCGGCCAGCTCGCATACCTCCTCGAAGCATCCGAACTGCCCAATGTCACGCTGCAGATCGCCCCGTTCAGCGTGGGCGCGATGGCCGCGGCCGGTACGCCCATCACGATCCTGCGGTTCAACGAACCCGACCTGCCGGACAAGGTCTATCTGGAGCAGCTGACCGGCGCGGTCTACCTGGACAAGCAGGAGGAGATCGACCAGTACTCGCTGATCATGGACCGCCTGGTCACCGAGGCGGACCCGCCGCAGGACGCCCGCGTCTTCATCAAGAAGCTCCTCGACCAGCTCTAGGGGCTGTCACACCGGCGCAGGCACAGGCAGAGGCGCAGACGTCGGCACCGGGAGACACGTCGGCACGGGAAGAGGGCCGGACAGGCCCCCCCCGGCCTGTCCGGCCCTCTTCCGCTTCCCCCGTGTTCTCCCCCGTGCTCCCCCCTTGTTCCCCCGTGCCCCCACCCCCGTGGGCACCCGCCGTCTCCCCCGAAACGGCGGCCCCTCCCCCCGGTCCCTCAGGCGACGAGTTCGCCGAAGGACTCCTGCTCGTCACGGCCGAAGCTGAGGACGTCGTCCTCGCGCAGCCGGCGCAGGGAGCGCCAGATGCTGGACTTCACCGTGCCGACACTGATGTCGAGGATGTCCGCGATCTCCGGATCCGTACGGCCCTCGTAATACCGCAGCACCAGCATCGTGCGCTGCGTCTCGGGCAGCCGGGCCAGTGCCTGCCAGAGCACCGCGCGCAGTTCGGTGCCGCGCATCGCGTCCGTGTCGCCCACCGTCTCCGGGAGCTGCTCGGTCGGGTACTCGTTGAGCTTGCGCCGGCGCCAGGCGCTGATGTGCAGATTGGTCATGGTGCGGCGCAGATACCCGCCGACCGCCGCCTTGTCGCTGATCCGGTCCCAGGCGCGGTACGTCGAGAAGAGCGCGCTCTGCAGCAGGTCCTCGGCCTCGAAACGGTCACCGGTCAGGTGGTAGGCGGTGGCGTACAGGGAGGCGCGGCGCTCCTGTACGTAGGCGGTGAACTCCGCCTCCGACGCGGAGGGCCGTTCCCCCGAGGTCTCCCCGTGCGCCACCGCCTGGCTCGGCACGACCGGCTTCGCGACCGCCGCCGGTGCGTCAACGACCGTCATGTACGACGGGTGCTGACGCCCGGTGCCACGAGAGCACCCCCGCCCTCCCGCGGCACCGGACTTCTCGATGGTGCGTGCGGTCACCACGTCGTGGAGCCGCGTGATTACTGCGCCGGAGTTGTTGCTGTGCAGTGTGTTCATCTCGCGCCCCCCGCCGTGGAGTCGTGCTTCGGTCTGTTGATGAAGAGCTTGCCTGCGCAGTTTCATGGGGTTGTCTGCCGACTGTCACAGGCGCGTCACAAGGGGCGGGGCAGGACGTGACCTGGGTGACAGCAGAGGTCACAGAGGCGGCGCCGCGGGGCTCGGCGCGGGGCCGGCAGCGGCCTCAGGGGCGGCCCTCGACGGTGGCTGGCGGGTGGTGACGGTCACCTCCACGCAGAGTCACAAGGTGGCCCGTAACCGCTCCAGAGGTCGAACTCCCCTGTCCCATGGGCCAGAATGACCTCCGTGCCTTTCCTGTTGCTGATCGAGGACGACGACGCCATCCGTACGGCTCTTGAGCTGTCTCTGTCACGCCAGGGGCACCAGGTGGCCACAGCCGCCACCGGCGAGGACGGTCTTCAGCTGCTGCGCGAACAGCGGCCCGATCTGATCGTGCTGGATGTGATGCTGCCCGGAATCGACGGTTTTGAGGTGTGCCGGCGGATCAGACGCACCGACCAGCTGCCGATCATCCTGCTGACCGCGCGCAACGACGACATCGATGTGGTGGTCGGGCTCGAATCCGGCGCCGACGACTATGTGGTCAAGCCGGTGCAGGGGCGGGTGCTCGACGCCCGTATCCGCGCCGTGCTGCGCCGCGGTGAGCGCGAGTCCACCGACTCCGCCGCCTTCGGGAGCCTGGTCATCGACCGTTCGGCGATGACCGTGACGAAGAACGGCGAGGACCTCCAGCTCACCCCGACCGAGCTGCGCCTGCTGCTCGAACTGAGCCGCAGGCCGGGGCAGGCGCTCTCCCGCCAGCAGCTGCTGCGGCTGGTCTGGGAGCACGACTACCTCGGCGACTCGCGCCTCGTCGACGCCTGTGTGCAGCGGCTGCGCGCGAAGGTGGAGGACGTGCCGTCCTCACCGACCCTGATCCGCACGGTCCGCGGTGTCGGCTACCGGCTGGACACGCCTCAGTGACCCGTCCGTCCTTCCACGGGCTGCGCCTCACCAGCCTGCGGCTGCGCCTCGTCGTCGTCTTCGCCCTGGTCGCCCTCACGGCCGCCGTCTCCGCATCCGGCATCGCGTACTGGCTCAACCGCGAGGCGGTGCTGACCCGTACGCAGGACTCCGCGCTCAAGGACTTCCGCCAGGAGATGCAGAACCGGGCGTCCTCGCTGCCGCTGCAGCCCACGCAGAGCGAGCTGCAGACGGCCGCGGGGCGGATGGCCGCGTCCAGCAACCCCGGTTACGACGTGCTGCTCGTCGGCGAGCGCGCCAAGGGCAAGCCCGTCATCGGCTACTCCGACCTGGACGCCTTCACGCTCACCGATGTGCCCCGCCGACTCCAGGAGGCGGTGGCCAAGCAGCAGAAGGTCGGCTCCGACGAGCACTCCGCGTACCACCTCTTCTGGCAGCGCGTCACGCTGCACGGGACGCCGTATCTGGTGGGCGGTACGAAGGTCACCGGCGGCGGGCCCACCGGTTACATGCTCACCTCGCTGGACCAGGAGCGGCAGGATCTCAGCTCGCTCGGCTGGTCGCTGGCCATCGCCACCGCGCTGGCGCTGATCGGCTCGGCGCTGCTCGCGCAGGCCGCGGCGACGACGGTGCTGCGGCCCGTGCAGCGGCTCGGGGACGCGGCCAGGCGGCTCGGTGAGGGCAAGCTCGACACCCGGCTCAGGGTCTCGGGCACCGACGAGCTGGCCGAGCTGTCCAGGACGTTCAACAAGACGGCCGCGGCGCTGGAGGAGAAGGTCAGCAACATGAGCGAGCGGGAGGAGGCCAGCCGCCGCTTCGTCGCCGACATGTCGCACGAGCTGCGGACGCCGCTGACCGCGATCACCGCCGTCTCGGAGGTCCTGGAGGAGGAGGCGGACAGCCTCGATCCGATGATCGCGCCCGCGGTCCAGCTGGTGGTGAGCGAGACCCGCAGGCTGAACACGCTGGTGGAGAATCTGATGGAGGTCACCCGCTTCGACGCGGGCACGGCCAGGCTGGTGCTCGACGACGTGGACATCGCCGACCAGATCACCGCCTGCATCGACGCCCGCGCCTGGCTCGACGCGGTGGAGCTGGACGCGGACCGCGGCATCATGGTGCGCCTCGACCCGCGCCGCCTCGACGTGATCCTGGCCAACCTGATCGGCAACGCGCTGAAGCACGGCGGTTCACCGGTCAGGGTCGCCGTACGGATCGACGGCGGTGATCTGGTCATCGCCGTGCAGGACCACGGCCCCGGCATCCCCGAGGACGTGCTCCCGCACGTCTTCGACCGCTTCTACAAGGCGAGCGCGTCCCGGCCCCGCTCCGAGGGCAGCGGACTCGGCCTCTCCATCGCGATGGAGAACGCGCACATCCACGGCGGCGACATCACCGCGGCGAACGCGGCCGACGGCGGCGCCGTGTTCGAGCTGCGGCTGCCGCGCGATCCGGTGGACCCGGCAGACCCGGACCGGGACGGCCAGGAAGGCGACGCGTCGTGAGGGCCCGGCGGTCGAGAGCCGCGGTGGTCCTGACGGGTTTGGCCGCGCTGTGCGCCCTGACGGCCGGGTGCGGCATCCGGAACACCTCCGTACCGGTGGACGCCGGCGCGGCGCCGTCGCGGGTGCCGTGCGACCTCCCGGCCGACGACGGCGGTGGCGAAGGATTCCAGGGCATCCCGGTCCGCGTCTACCTGGTCTGCGGGAGCCGCCTCGTACCCGTCGACCGTACGGTGCAGATAGCCGAGGGCCGCACGCTGTCGGACGGCGAGCGGGTCGCGGAGAAGCTCCTCGACGAGCTGCGGGAGAAGCCCGGCGCGTCCGAGCGGGAGGCCGGGTTCAGCACCGATGTGCAGGGCTCCCTCTCCGTGAGCGCCGGGCGCAAGAGCGACCCCGCCGGTGCACTGCGGCTGAGCCGCGACCCGGCGGACCTGCCGGCCAACGCGCTGGCCCAGATCGTCTGTACGTACGCGGAGAGCGCGGCGGCGGAGACGGACGGCTCGGTGGTGCTCGGCGGCCCGGACGGGGACCCGCCGCGTGCGTACTCCTGCACCCAGCAGCTGAAGACCCGCCCGGACGCGGACCCGGAGCTGGGGGACGTACGACGCTAGGCCGCGCTGTGCTGTGCCGTGCTTGCCTTCGGGCGAGGCGCGGGGCGGTCGTGCGGACCCCGTGGGGATTCGGTGACGGCACGGTGACAAAGTCGGCGGAACCGATTCCACCGGTAACCGCGTCTTGGGGGATGTGCGTCAAGGTACGGGCGGTCGTTCCGTCATCCGTTTTCGCGTCGTGGGGGTTGTCCTCCTCGCCGCGCATCTCCTGATTGTCGGCTGGCTGACCCTGCGCCCGCTGGACGTGATGTGGGTGACCGCTTCGAACTTCACGCCGTTCGCCGGGATCAGAGCGGATCTGGCGCTGGGCGCCGTGGAGGCCACCCGCCGGATCGGCGAGGCGCTGCTGCTGCTCGCCCCGCTGGGGGTGCTGCTGCCGCTGGCCGGCGGCCGGCCACGGGTGTCGCCCTGGGCCTCCCTGGCCCGTACGGTCGCGGCGGGCGCGCTGATCTCGCTGGCCATCGAACTGCTGCAGACCGGAGTGCCGGGGCAGGTGGTCGATGTGGACTCGCTGCTGCTGAACACGGCGGGGGTGGCGCTGGCGCACGTGCTCGTGGTGCCCGCCGTGCGGCACCGGCTGCGGCGCAGGGGGGTACAGCGGGCGGAGCGGGCCGCCGTCCTCCGGGAGGACGTCCCCCAGGGTCCTACCCCGACGATTCCCAGGGTCGGGGTCGCCCCGTAGAGCGATGCTCCGTTCCGCCACCGCGCGTCATGATGGATATACAGGGAGCGCGACAGAGCCGCTCCCGTGACGCCTCGCGAAGGAGCCCCACATGTCCGCACTTGCCCGCCCCCGTGAAGGCCGTGTCCTCGGCGGAGTGTGCGCAGCGCTGGCTCGGCGCTTCGGCACCTCTGCGACCACCATGCGCGTGATCTTCGTCGTCTCCTGTCTGCTGCCCGGTCCGCAGTTCCTGCTCTATCTGGCGCTGTGGATCCTGCTGCCGGGAGAGAAGTCGCCGTCGGCCGCCTGGTAGTCCGGCGGACCGCGGCCGGTGGCCCGGGTCCCTGATCCGTACACGGCCCGGCGCCTGATCCGTACACGACGGACGGGGCGCACACCCTGGGGATGAGTGTGCGCCCCGTCTTCGCTGTGCGGGGGCCGGGCCGGCGGTGGCCGAGGGCCGGCCAGTGGCCTCAGCCGGTGCTCACAGCCGGTGGCCGTCAGCCGGTGCTCAGTGGCCGATGCCGCTGACCGCGTTCGTCACGGTCCCGGTCGGCAGCCCGCCGAGCAGGCCCTTGTTGCCCTGGGCGCCACTGCCGCCCTGCAGCGCCCGCTTCGCGCCACCGGTCGCGTGCTGCCCGGACTGCACCGAGTTCCCCTTGCCTGCCGGGATCTTCGACGTCACGCTGTCCAGCGGGAGCGTGCTGGTGACCGAACCCAGCGTGCCCGTCACGTCCGGCGTCACCGGGGCGACGGCCGCGGAGGCGGAACCGGCGGCGGCCGCGGCGAAAGCGGCACCGAGAACGGCGGCACCGAGGGTCTTGGCAGCAGACTGCTTCATCAGGAAAACGTCCTTGCGGGGGGAGAGGTAATCGAGCGGCTACGCAAGGTAGCCAGCCGGGCCGCTCCCCCGCAAACGCGCCGAAACGGCCGGAAGCACCGCTCCCGGCCGCCCCTGCGGCGGATCCGTCGCTGCGCTCAGCGCGCCCCGGCCGCGGAACCACTGGTCACAGCGGTCTGCCGGAACAGCCACTCGGCCTTGAGTTCCGCGTATCCGGGCTTGATGACGTCGTTGATCATGGCGAGGCGTTCATCGAAAGGAATGAATGAGGATTTCATCGCATTGACTGTGAACCACTGCATGTCGTCGAGCGTGTAGCCGAACGCGTCGACCAGGTGCGCGAATTCACGGCTCATGGTGGTGCCCGACATCAGCCGGTTGTCCGTGTTGACCGTGGTGCGGAAGTGCAGTTTCCGCAGCAGGCCGATGGGGTGCCCGGCGTACGAGTCGGCGGCGCCGGTCTGCAGATTCGACGTGGGGCACATCTCCAGCGGGATCCGCTTGTCCCGTACGTACGAGGCGAGGCGCCCCAGCTTCACCGTGCCGTCGTCGGCGACCTCGATGTCATCGATGATCCGCACCCCGTGGCCGAGCCGGTCGGCGCCGCACCACTGGAGCGCCTGCCAGATCGACGGCAGGCCGAACGCCTCACCGGCGTGGATGGTGAAGTGGTTGTTCTCCCGCTTCAGATACTCGAAGGCGTCCAGGTGGCGGGTGGGCGGGAAGCCGGCCTCGGCGCCCGCGATGTCGAAGCCGACGACGCCCAGATCCCGGTAGCTGTTGGCGAGTTCGGCGATCTCCAGGGCGCGGGCCGCGTGCCGCATCGCCGTGAGCAGGGCGCCGACCCTGATCCGGTCGCCGTTCTCCCTGGCCAGCCGCTCGCCCTCGCGGAAGCCCTCGTTGACGGCCTCCACGACCTCTTCGAGGGTGAGCCCGCCCTCCAGGTGCTGCTCGGGGGCGTACCGCACCTCGGCGTACACGACGCCGTCCTTGGCCAGGTCCTCGGCGCACTCGGCGGCGACGCGCACCAGCGCCTCGCGGGTCTGCATGACGGCACAGGTGTGCGCGAAGGTCTCCAGATAGCGCTCCAGCGAACCGGAGTCGGCCGCTTCGCGGAACCAGATGCCGAGCTTGTCGGCGTCCGTCTCGGGGAGGGCCGTGTACCCGTTGGCGCGGGCGAGCTCGACGATCGTGCCGGGGCGCAGGCCCCCGTCGAGGTGATCGTGGAGGAGCACCTTCGGAGCTCGGCCGATCTGATCCGTGGTGGGCGATTGCTTGGTCTGGCTCGTCATCTGCGTACTTTAGCCCCTACGCGCGTAGAACGTGCTCCGTCGATATGTAACAGTGACCGTTCGGAAGGGTGGAGTACACCTCCGCTTCTGAGACTGTTCCGTTATGGCACAGCAAGCACCAGCCCTGCCGGAGGCCAGGCTGGGACCGGCAGTTGGGGCAGGCGGGACACAGTCCGCGGTCAGCGGTGTGGTCCTGCTGCTCCCCGACGGCGACCCGGTCTCCAGGCGCCGGTCCTCCCCCCTGCCGTACGCGTCCCTGCGCCCGCCGGCCCGCAGACTGGCCCGCGCGGGCCGCGGCGACGGGCTCGCGGCCCATGTGGTCCGCTACCGCTTCCGCGGCTGGAACGGCACGGACGCGCACCTCGCCGAGGACGCGTCCTGGGCGGTGGACGAGGCGCTGCGGCGGTACGGCGACGTCCCGGTCTGCCTGGCGGGCCACGGCATGGGCGGCCGGGCGGCCCTGCACGCGGCGGGCCACCACGCGGTCACATCGGTGCTGGCCGTCGCGCCCTGGCTGCCCGACGACGATGTGGCCGCCGAGCCCGAACCGGTCAAGCAGCTGGTGGGCCGTCAGGTCCTCCTCGTACACGGCACCACGGACGCACGCTCCGACCCCGAACTCTCCTACCGGCTGGCGGAGCGCGCCAAGAAGACCAACCGTGACACCTGCCGCTTCGAAGTCCACTCCGACGGGCACTCGTTGCGCCAGCACCGGTCCGAAGTGGTGGCACTGGCAACGGACTTCGTACGGGGTGCGCTGTTCTCGCACGCGTACGCACGGCCGTTGACCGACGCCTTCGCGGCGCCGCCACCGCTGGGGCTGCGGATGCCGCTGGCGGCGGGGTTCGGCAGGACGCTCCGCTAGAGGCTGTCCGGGCTGGTGGTGTCCGGGCTGAGGCTGTCCGGGCTGGTGGTGTCCGGGCTGAGGCTGTCAAGGCTGACGCCGTCCGGACCACAGCCGTCCGGACCACAGCCGTCCGGTCGATCAGGGCGCGGGGAGGCTGGTACGTCAGGGGCCCGGGGGCCGCCCCGGCCGTCCGGGGCGAAGGCCGTCGCGAGCTGGTCGCGCAGAGGTGCCGCCGAGGGGTGGGGGCCACGGCGTGGCGCGAGCGTGTAGATGCCGCGGGTCGGAGGATCGACAAGGACCACCGTGGTGACGTCGGCCCGCAGCGCGCACACCAGGACCCCGGGTATCAGCGCGATGGCGTGCCCCGTCGCGACCAGGGCCAGCTTGCCGGGCAGATCCGCCGCGGCGAGGTCGATGCGCGGGCTGACTCCGGCGCGGGCGGCCTGCCGGCGCAGCAGCGCCTCCGAACCGTCGTTGTCCTCGGCCCAGATCTGGTCGGCCAGCGCCCCCATGTGCACCGGGCCGCGCCCGGCCTGCGGATGACCGACGGGCACGGCGACGACCATCTCGTCCAGACCGAGGAACCGGCGCTCGACCCGCGGGTCCTGGGGCAGCCCCGGCGGGGCGTCGGTGACGACAGCGATGTCGAGGTCGCCGGCGGTCACGCGGTCGTGCAGCTGCGCGCTCGGACCGGGCAGCAGGCTCCACCGCCGCTGCGCTCAAGCTGATCGCCAACAACAGCCTCTCCGGCGCTGTCCTCGCGCTGCGCGACTCCCTGCGGCAGGCCGACGCGCTCGGTCCCCGCGCGCAGGTGCTGGACGTCCTCGAACTCGGCCAGCTCGGCGGGCTCGTGGCGCGCAAACGCGCCTTCCTCACCGGCCGGCCGGCCCCGGTGCCGGCCGAATTCACGGTCGGCGCGCTGGCCAAGGACCTGGCTCTGCTGGCCGCCGCGTCGGACACACCCCTGCGCAGCGCGGCAGGACCGGCCTGCGCTCCTGTCGCCCCGGAAGCCGACATCGCCGTCGCCGCCACGGCCCCCGCGGTGGAAGAGGCCGTGCTCGCGCCGCTGCGCGCCTACATCCGCGGGCACGCGACCGGTGACCCCGCGCACTTCCGCGCCGCGTTTCTTCCCACGGCCCACATCGAGGGGCTCCGTGACGGCGTGTTCGTCTCGTGGCGCCTGGACGAGTACTGCGCCCTCTTCGACGGCCGGCCGAGCCCGGACGAACCGGCCCGTTCCCGCCGCATCGACGCTGTCGACGTCCACGGCACCGTCGCGACCGCGACCATGACGCTCTCGCACGGCCCGGACACATTCACCGACATCTTCCTGCTGGTCCGCGCCGACGACGGCCGGCGTATCGCCAACAAGGCGTACCACCGGCACTCCTGAGGAGTCTTGAGGGGAGGGAGGGCGGGGAGCCCGGCGGCACGGGCGTACGCAGCACGGGCGTACGCGTCCGTACCGCTAACCCGGCAGCAGCCGTCCCCGGCGTGCCAGCAGGAACTGTTTGAACGCGGCCACCGGGGCCGTGTCCGGGTGGCCGTCCAGCCACGCGACGCCGATCTCCCGTACCGCCCGCGGCGCGGTCACCGCCAGCTCGACCACCCCCGGTCTGGCCACCGCGGGCGGTGGCAGCAGCGCCACCCCGAGCCCCGCAGCGACCAGCCCGCGCAGCGTCTCCGCCTCCTCGCCCTCGAAGGCGATCCGCGGGGTGAACCCGGCCTCGGCGCACAGGTCGTCGGTGATCCGGCGCAGCCCGAACCCCGGCTCCAGCGTCACGAAGGTCTCGTCGGCGGCCTCGGCGAGCCTGATCCGTCTGCGGCCCGCGAGCCGGTGGTCGTCCGGCACCACCAGCCGCAGCCGCTGCTCGTCCAGCCGCCGGGCGACCAGACCGGGGGCGTCAGGCACCGGTGAGGTCAGACAGAGGTCGAGCTCCCCGGCGCGCAGCCGTTTGATCATCGCCTCGCCGTAGTTCTGGACGAGCTGGAACCGCACCCCCGGGTGGTCGGCCCGGAAGGCGCGGATCAGTCCTGGCACCGTCTCGGACCCCAGGGTGTGCAGGAAGCCGAAGGTGATCCGGCCGGACGCCGGATCGGCGTCCGCCCGTACGGAGTCGGCGGCCCGGCCGACCTCGGCGAGCGCACGCTCCACGCTCGACAGGAAGGTACGGCCCGCGGGCGTCAGCGAGACGGAGCGGCCGCTGCGGGCGAACAGCGCAACGCCCAGGTCCGCTTCGAGCCCGACGATGGCGCGCGAGAGCGTGGACTGCGGCACCGACAGCTCCTGCGCGGCCCGGGTGACATGTTCGTGGCGCGCGACGGCCTCGAAGTACGCCAGCCGGGGCGCGAGCAGGAGCCGGATGTCTTCTTCGTGACTACTGGGTGACAGCCGCGGCTGTGAGCTGTGCTGATGCGCCATGGGAACGATTATGGCCAGTTCATGCATTGGACGCATCAGACTCCCGGACCTACGTTCGGAGCATGCCTCCTGCCAGTACCGGGGCACTCACCACCGTGAGTGCCGCCGCCGCGCCCTCCCCGTCCGGGCAGCTCGAACCGGGCCGCCCCGGCTACCGCCGTATGAGCTTCGCGCTCTTCTCCGCGGGCATGGCGACCTTCGCCCTCCTCTACTCGACCCAGGCCCTGCTGCCCGCGATCAGTTCCGGTCTCGGTGCCACGGCCGGGCAGGCCAGCTGGACGGTCTCGGCGGCGACCGGCGGGCTCGCCGTGTTCGTACTGCCGCTGAGCGCCCTGTCCGAGCGGCTCGGGCGGCGCACCATGATGACGGCGTCCCTCTCGGTCGCGGTGGCCATCGGCCTGCTGGTGCCTTTCGTGCCGGACGTGGGCTCGCTGATCGTGCTGCGCGCCGTGCAGGGGGCCGCGCTCGCCGGGCTCCCGGCGTCGGCGATGGCCTTCCTCGCCGAAGAGGTGCGGCCCAAGGCGCTGGTCGCCGCGATCGGGCTGTTCGTCGCCGGGAACTCCATCGGCGGCATGAGCGGCCGGATCCTGGCCGGCTGGGTCGCCCAGGCGGCGGGCTGGCGTACGGCACTGGGCGCGATCGGCGTCCTGTCGGTCCTCTGCGCGGTCGTCTTCCGGCTGCTGCTCCCCCGCGCCCGGAACTTCACCGCGGTCCCGCTCGACCCGCGCGCCCTGGGCCGTACCGTCGCCACCCATCTCGGCGACCCGCTGCTGCGCAGGCTGTACGCGATCGGCGCGCTGTTCATGACGGTGTTCGGCGCGGTCTACACGGTGATCGGCTACCGGCTGGTGGGCGCGCCGTTCAGCCTCCCGCAGGGGCTGGTCGGCTCGGTCTTCCTGGTCTATCTCGTCGGTACGGTCTCCTCCGCGACGGCCGGCCGGCTCGTCGGCCGGCTGGGGCGCCGCGGCGCGCTCTACCTCGCGGTGTCGACGACAGCGGCGGGGCTGCTGCTCTCGCTGGCCGACACGATCGCGGCGGTGCTGCTCGGCCTCGTCCTGATCACCGCCGGGTTCTTCGCCGGGCACGCCGTCGCCTCCTCGTCGGTGAGCCACACGGCGAAGACGGGCCGCGCCCAGGCTTCGGCGCTCTACCAGTCCGCGTACTACCTGGGCAGCAGCGCGGGCGGCGCGCTGGGCGCCGCCGCGTTCCACGCCGAGGGCTGGGCGGGCACGGTGGCGCTGGGGCTGCTCGCGGTCGGCGGCGTCCTGGCCATCACGCTGTACGGGTCGCACAGCGCGCGGACCGCCCCTCCCGGCGTGCGGTGACCGGCGGCGTCTGACCGGCGGCCCGGCCCCGAAAAGGTGGTCGGCGGCCGATCCGCATGCCGTTGTCAGTGGGCCCCTGTAGTTTCGGAATCGCTGGTGCGAATCGGGAAACAAGCAGGGGGCACCCCATGAGCGACCTGGCGGCGACAGACCTCGACGCACGTCTGGAGAGACACCGGACGGAGCTCGCCGGTTACTGCTACCGGATGCTCGGTTCGTCCTTCGAGGCGGAGGACGCCGTGCAGGACACGATGGTCCGCGCCTGGCGGAGCTTCGACCGGTTCGAGGGCCGCTCGTCGCTGCGCTCCTGGCTCTACCGGATCGCGACCAACGTCTGCCTGGACATGCTGTCCGCGGGCAACAGACGGGCCCGCCCGATGGACCTGTCCGACGCCACCCCGGTGGCCAGAGCGGCGCTCAACGCACGGCCCGAGGCGGCCTGGCTGGAGCCGGTGCCGGACGGCCGGGTGCTGCCGTCCCTGGTGGACCCGGCGGAGAAGGCGGTCGAGCGGGAGACGATCCGGCTCGCCTTCGTGGCCGCGCTCCAGCATCTGCCGCCCAAGCAGCGGGCGGTGCTGATCCTCCGCGAGGTGCTGGCCTGGAAGGCGAGCGAGGTCGCCGAGCTGCTCGAAACCACGGTCGCCTCGGTCAACAGCGCGCTGCAGCGCGCCCGTTCGACGCTCGCCGAGTGCGCGCCCGCCGACACGGACGCGGCCGATCCGCTGGACGAGGAGCAGCAGAAGCTGCTCGCCCGCTATGTCGCGGCCTTCGAGGGGTACGACATGGAGGCGCTGACCGCTCTCCTCCACGAGGACGCCACGCTGTCCATGCCGCCGTACGACCTGTGGCTGTGCGGCCACGACAACATCGTCGGCTGGATGCTGGGCGTCGGCTCGGTCTGCCGCGGCTCACGGCTCGTCCCGACCGTGGCCAACGGGACCCCGGCCTTCGCCCACTACCACCCGGGCGAGGCGGGCGGGTTCGACCCCTGGGCGCTCATGGTCATCGAGATCACGGACGGCCGGGTCGCCGGGATCACCTCGTTCCTGGACACCGAGCGCTGGTTCCCGCTCTTCGACCTGCCGAAGCGCCTGGAGGAGTAGCGAGACAGGGTCTTAGCCGTCCTCAGGCGTGCTCAGGTGTCTGCCGCCAGGTGCCTCGGGGGCCGCCGGTGGCGGCCCTCGGGCTGCGGTGCGAGGGCGATGCTGACCCGGGGCACGCGCCTCGGGACCAGCGACACCGACATCGCGCGGCACGCCGTCATCACCAGGACGATCACCGTGACGGACAGCGTCACCGCCGCCCCGCCCCAGGCGATCGCCGGACGTGGCCCCCATGTCTGCGCCACCCAGCTCGCGGCCAGGGTGCCGAGGAACCAGCCCGCGCGGTACACGAGTTGGAAGATCGCCATCACCCGGCCGCGGAACTCCGGCAGCGTCTGGAGCTGCGCCAGGCTGAGCAGGCCCGCCCGCAGGACGAGCGAGACCATGCCGACCGGCAGCAGCACCAGACCCAGGGTCAGCAGGGACGGCATCGCCGCGGTGGCGAGTTCGAGGATCCCGAGCAGGAGGCTGCCGATCAGCACCGTGCCCAGCACGACCTTGGTGCGCCAGGTCAGCCAGGCCCCGATGAGGGAGCCGACGGAGATGACGGCGAGCAGGATGCCGTACGCCCCGGCCTGCCCGGCGAGTTCGCCGGACGTCAGCAGCAGGAGCAGCGAGGGGAGACTCGTACCGAAGAGGCCCACGGTGCCGATGACGAGCAGCAGCAGGACGAGGCCGGGGCTGTGCCGCACGTATCCCCAGGCGCCGCGCACCCGGGGCCGCCCGCCCGTTCGCCGGGGACGGACATGGAGTTGCGCCGGGCTGACGAGGAGGAGCGCGGTGAGCATCGTCAGATAGGAGAGCCCGTTGAGCAGGGCCACCCCGCCCAGGCCCAGCGCCCCCATGAGGGGGCCCGCCAGGGAGGAGCCGACGACCAACGACAGGTTGAGGATGACGTTGTTGAGCGTGACCGCCCGTCTGAGCAGGGTGTCGCCCGCGACTTCCGATACGAAGACCTGCTCCGTCGGCAGACCGATCGCGTTGATGCTGCCGATACAGAGCGCGCTGACCACGAGGTGCCACACCGCGAGGGAGCCGCTGTACGCCAACAGGCCGAGCAGCAGGGCCATGAGGGCGAGCAGGGCGTGGGTGCACAGCAGCACCCGGCGCGGCGGGAAGCGGTCGGCGGCCAGCCCGCCCACCTGGCTGAACAGCAGCATCGTGAAGATCGGTGCCGCGGTGACGACACCGAGCACGATGGCGTTGTGGCTGAGCCGGTAGGTGAACCAGCCCAGGGCCACGAGCTGTGTGTTGGTGCCGATCTGGGAGACGGTCAGCCCGGCGTAGTAGAGCCGTGGATTACGGGACGCGAGAAGCCCGGGCGACGTCTTGACCGCCCCGTCCGTCATCCGGCGACCTGTGCGTACAGGTCGGACACACCTTCCATGAAGGCGTCGGCCGACAGCCGTTCCTCCGCCAGCGCCCGCACGGCCCGCCGGTCGCCGTCCAGCGCCTCGCGGATGTCCGCCATGACGAGGGACGGGTGGCGGTCGCTGTCGGCGCCGGTGAGGTTGTACCGGAGGAGCGAGTCGATGTTGTCCGCCGTGATGGGGCCGGCGTAGTGGTGGCCCGCGCAGAGGGTCGGAATCCCCGTGGCCATGGCCTCCATCGCGCCGCGCCCGAGGGAGATCACCACGTCCATCTCCCCGAGGAGGTGGGGGATCGACTGGCACGGCACATGGTTGATGAGGATGATCTCGCTGCCGAAGCGGTCGCTCATGTCCCAGAATCCCGGGCCGTCGCCCGCCACGTACACGAGGAGTTCGTCGCGGTCGATGTTCTCGATGATCCGCCCGAGGAGGGCCTCGCGCCCGGAGTCCAGCCGGCAGTAGAGCAGGACCCGTGGCCGCCGCGCGCCGCTCCTGGTGAGGACGGCGGGGAAGCGCTCCAGGTCGACACCCTGGTGGGCGAGGACCGCCCGGCCCGGTGGGAGGTACCTGCGCTGCAGTGACAGCGCGTTCTCCGTCATGCACAGGAAGCGCTCGCAGCGCGAGACGAGGTAGTCGGACGACCGGCGCCCCGCGTGGTGGACGATCCTGAACGCCGGTATGTGCGCGTCGAACCGCATCAGCATCTCGTCGGGCACCTCGTCGACCAGGATCAGATCGGTCTTGTCCGACGGGTCCGTCTCCTTCTCCTCCGTCACGGTGACGGCTTCCATGTCGCGGAACGTCGAGGTCAGCGCGAAGCTGGAGGGGGTGTCGACGACGAGCCGGACGGTGTGGCCCGCTCTGCTCATGGTCCGGATCAGGTCGAGGACGAAGCTGTGCTGGCCGTAGGTGTGGAAGCGCCCGTGCCGGCTGTACTTTCCGTCGTAGATGGCGTTGCTGCCGGTGGCGAGCAGGTAGGTGATGTGCACGCTTCCTCATCGGGTCGCTGAGTGGGGGGCGGGGCGTGGCCGTGCCTGATGCCGGACACGCCTGGTGCCGGACACGCCTCGGGGCGGCGGCTCCGTACGGAACCGTCGCTCGTTTCAAGGCAGTCGGTGGTGGGGCGTCCTGGCGGGGGGCGGGCGCGGTCAGGCGACCTTCGGGTACTGCTCGAAGCCGAAGCGCCGGTCGAACTCCTCCTGGCGGTCCTTGTCGAAGAAGCGCACCATCTTGACCATCGGCCCCCAGCGCTCGTCCAGGCTCATGCCCTCGATGCTGAACCCGTGCTTCAACTGGAAGATCATCGCGGTGCGGTTGCTCGGGTGGTGCTCGGACGTCACCCGCTCGTATCCGACCGCCCGCAGGTACTCCAGGAGCTTGACGTAACAGAGCGCGGCGACGCGCTGCGCGCGGTATTCGGGCAGCATTCCGCTGGTGCCCAGGTAGAAGGTGTCGGGGTCGGCCATCCGGCCCTTCAGCCACCCCATGACCTTTCCGTCGCCGTCCTCCATGAGGATCCGCTCCTGGTGGAGCGTCCGGTACTCCGTGACCAGCTCCTGCGACTTGGGGCGGTACGGGTAGGCGTCCCGGTCGGGGAAGACGGACGCGTAGATCTCGCCGACCGCCTCCCGGAACGTCGCCTCGTCGACGCACCGGCCGACTCCGCTGCCCGCGCCCGGGAGCCGCACGGGAAAGAAGCGGCGGCGTATGTCGTCGATGGTTTCTGCGGTCACTGCGGGTTCCGCGGTCTCTGTTTTTCGCATCACAGGATTCGATGATCGACTCGGTGGAAAAGTTCCCCGCTCGGGCCGAACAGTCCCGTTCCCGTGCCGAACAGTCCCCGTGCCGAACAGTCCCGTTCCCGTGCGGGCGCGCGTGCGGGCAGGGAGTTGGCCGGCCCAGTACGCCCCCGTCAGACGCTACGGGCACGTCACGACTACCGGGGCTCCGCGAGGCCGGTCAGGGCCAGCAGTTCGGTCAGCGCGGGCGACGCGTTGCGGAGCCGTATCCGGCTGCCGTACCGCAGTGCGGTGAGCCTGAGCCCGGCGATCGCCTCCACGGCGGCCAGGCCGGGCCTGACGAGACCGCCCACGTCGCAGTCGACCGCGCCCGCCGTCCGCCCGGCCGCCCCGGCGCCGTGTAGCAGCCGCCGCAGCTCCTCGCACAGGCGCGGGACATCGGCCCGGCCGACCGGGCCGGTGACCACGAACACGAGCGGCTCGGTGACATCCACATCAGGGAGACCGGCGAGGCGCCCGGAACTCATCGCCGGCGCCGGCCCCACCCGTCCGTACGGTCGCGCGGTCGTCTTGCCAGGCGACCGTCCGGTCAGGCGATGCGGTCCAGGACGATCGGGTTCGCGGTGAACGCGGTGCCCGCGGGCGCGATGTCGTAGGCGCCGGTCAGCGACTCCAGGGCGTACGCGAACTTCTCCGGAGTGTCCGTGTGCAGGGTCAGCAGCGGCTGCCCCCCGGTCACCGTGTCACCGGGCTTGGCGTGCAGCTCGACGCCCGCGCCCGCCTGCACCGGGTCCTCCTTGCGGGCACGGCCCGCACCGAGACGCCAGGCAGCGACCCCGATGTCGTACGCGTCGAGCCGGGTCAGCACCCCGCTCGAAGGGGCGGTGACGACATGCTGCTCGCGGGCGACCGGAAGCGCCGCGTCCGGGTCGCCGCCCTGTGCGGCGATCATCCGCCGCCAGTGGTCCATCGCGGAGCCGTCGGCGAGCGCCTTCGCCGGGTCGGCGTCCTTCAGACCGGCCGCGTCCAGCATCTCGCGGGCCAGCGCGAGGGTCAGCTCCACGACGTCGGCGGGGCCGCCGCCCGCGAGCACCTCGACGGACTCGCGCACTTCGAGGGCGTTGCCCGCGGTCAGACCGAGCGGGGTCGCCATGTCGGTGAGCAGCGCCACCGTGCGGACCCCGTGGTCGGTGCCGAGCCCGACCATGGTCGACGCGAGTTCGCGGGCGTCGTCCAGGTTCTTCATGAAGGCGCCGGAGCCGACCTTGACGTCGAGCACGAGCGACCCCGTGCCCTCGGCGATCTTCTTGGACATGATCGAGGAGGCGATCAGCGGGATCGCCTCGACGGTGCCGGTGACGTCGCGCAGCGCGTACAGCTTCTTGTCGGCGGGGGCCAGACCGTCGCCCGCCGCGCAGACGACCGCGCCGACCGAGTCGAGGACGTCCATCATCTCGGCGTTGGAGAGCAGCGCCCGCCAGCCCGGCACGGACTCCAGCTTGTCCAGCGTGCCACCGGTGTGGCCGAGGCCGCGGCCGGACAGCTGCGGTACGACGGCCCCGCACGCGGCGACCAGCGGGGCGAGCGGCAGTGTGATCTTGTCGCCGACGCCGCCGGTGGAGTGCTTGTCGGCGGTCGGCCTGGACAGCGCCGAGAAGTCCATCCGCTCACCGGAGTTGATCATCGCGGCGGTCCAGCGGGCGATCTCGGTGCGGTTCATGCCGTTGAGCAGGATCGCCATCGCCAGCGCCGACATCTGCTCGTCGGCGACCGCACCGCGGGTATAGGCGTCGATCACCCAGTCGATCTGCTCGGGGCTCAGCTCGCCCCGGTCCCGCTTGGTGCGGATGACAGAGATGACGTCCATGGAGTTGGCGTTCCTTCCGGCAGGGGGTTCATGACGTGATGCGTGACGCACGACTCTACGCGCATAGAGAGCAGAGCGAGAGGGGTGGCCCATGGCCCTTCCACGCGGTGGAAGGGCCATGGGCGCCCGTCAGTTCAGATGCTGCGGGCCGAACGCCTGCGGCAGCATCTCGGAGAGCGGCAGCACCCCTTCGGGGGTTTCGAGCAGCAGCCCGGGCCCGCCGAACTCGTACAGCAGCTGGCGGCAGCGCCCGCACGGCACGAGCACCGCGCCCGCGCCGTCGACACAGGTGAAGTGGGTCAGCCGGCCGCCGCCGGTCGCCTGGAGCTGGGAGACCAGACCGCACTCGGCGCACAGCCCGATGCCGTACGAGGCGTTCTCGACGTTGCAGCCGACGACCGTGCGCCCGTCGTCCACCAGGGCCGCGACACCGACGGGATACTTCGAGTACGGGGCGTACGCACGGGACATCGCGTCCCGCGCGGCCTCCCGCAGTACGTCCCAGTCGACCTCTGTCACTTGCCCTGGCCCTTCCGGTAGCGCATGCCGTCCGCCTTGGGCATCCGCAGCCGCTGCGCGGAGAGCGAGAGCACCAGCAGGGTCACCACATAGGGGGTGGCTCCCACGAAGTCGGACGGGACATCGTCGGTCAACAGGTACCAGACCAGGATGAGTACGGCCATGACCGCGCTGATCGCGCCCTGCAGCACCGCCTTGCGGTAGAGCTTCCAGCCGGCGAGCAGCGCGAGGAGCACCACGATGAGCAGCAGCAGGGCGTGTACGGTCTCGCCGCCGTTGCGCAGCTGGAGCGCGTCCGAGAAGCCGAACAGGCCCGCGCCCATGGCGAGTCCGCCCGGACGCCAGTTGCCGAAGATCATCGCGGCGAGACCGATGTAGCCGCGGCCGCCGGTCTGGTTCTCCAGATAGATGTGGGTGGGCACCATCGCGAGGAAGGCACCGCCGAGCCCGGCGAGACCGCCGGAGATGGCGACCGCCGCGTACTTGTACGTGTAGACGTTGACGCCCAGCGACTCGGCGGCGATCGGGTTCTCGCCGCAGGAGCGCAGCCGCAGCCCGAACGCGGTCTTCCACAGCACCCACCAGGTGCCCACGAAGAGCAGCACGGCGATGATCGTCAGCACCGACACATCGGTGACCAGGCCGCCGAGTACACCGGCCAGGTCGGAGACGAAGAACCAGTGGTGCTTCTCGACGGAGGACAGCCCGTCCGAGAGACCCGGCACGGTGACGTTCGGCATCGAGTCGACGGGCGGGGACTGCTTCGGGTTGCCGCCGGCGGCCGCAGCGGCGCCGTGGTTGAAGAAGATCTTCGCGAGGTACTGGGTGAGGCCGAGCGCCAGCAGGTTGATCGCCACACCGGAGACGATGTGGTCGACGCCGAAGGTGATGGTGACGATCCCGTGGATCAGCCCGCCGAGCATCCCGAAGGTGATGCCCGCGAGCAGTCCGAGCCAGGGGCTGGACTGCCAGCCGATCCAGCCGGCCCCGAAGGTGCCGAGGATCATCATGCCTTCGAGGCCGATGTTGACCACACCGGCCCGCTCGGACCAGAGCCCGGCGAGACCGGCGAGGCCGATCGGCACCGCGAGTCCGAGCGAGGCGCTGATCTGGCCCTCGGACGTCAGCTGGTCGGCGCCGGTGACGATCCGCACCAGCGAGAGCAGGACCAGGGCGCCGGCGACGATCAGCAGGATCTTCGGGAGCGAGAGCCTGGAGCGGCCGGACTTGGCGTTCGCCGCCTTGGGAGCCGCTGGCGGCGGAGTCTCGGTCATGGTCGCGGTCATGCCGTCACCTCCTGCTGGTTCGAGTGGGCGGCGGCCTGCGCGGCGAGTTCGGCGCCGACCTTCTGCTGCTGGCGCTTGAGTCCGTAACGGCGCACGACTTCATAGGCGATGACGACGCACAGGACGATGACGCCCTGGATCACGCCGAGGATCTCCTTGTCGTACCCCATGAATTCGAGGTGGTTGGTGGTGCGCTCCAGGAAGCCCCACAGGAGCGCGCCGAGCGCGATGCCGACCGGGTGGTTGCGGCCCAGGAGCGCGATGGCGATCCCGGTGAAGCCGATGCCCAGCGGGAAGTCGTTGCTGTACATGTGGCTGTCGTTGAGCAGCGTCGGCATCCCGATCAGACCGGCCATCGCACCCGAGATGATCATGCTGGTGGCGACCATCTTCTTGACGCTGACACCGCTGGCCGACGCCGCGGACTCGGACTGGCCGACGGCCCGCAGGTCGTAGCCGAAGCGGGTGCGGCCCAGCACGAACCAGTACGCCACACCGGCCAGCGCCGCGATGAAGATGAAGCCCCAGAGCATCCCGGCCGGGCCGGTGTCGATGGAGAAGAACCAGGAGGACTTCGGCAGCGGCTTGGTGGAGACCAGGGTGCCCGCGTCGTCGAGCTGGCCGAGCCGGCCCGGCTGCATCAGATAGGCGATGACCGCGGTGGCGATCGAGTTCAGCATGATGGTCGAGATGACCTCGCTGACGCCCCGGGTCACCTTCAGTACGCCCGCGATACCGGCCCACATCGCGCCGACCAGCATGGCGGTGACGATCATCAGCGGGATCTGGACGATGCCGGGCAGCGTCAGCGCGCCGCCGACGACCGCGGCGAAGAAGGCGGCCATCCGGTACTGGCCGTCGACGCCGATGTTGAAGAGGTTCATCCGGAAGCCGACGGCCACCGCGATACCGGCGAGGTAGTAGGTGGTCGCCTTGTTGAGGATGTAGATCTGGCTGTCGCTGGCCGAGCCGTACGTCAGCATGTCGCTGAACGCGGACAGCGGGTTCTTGCCGGTGGCCAGGATGACCAGGGCGGTGACGACGAGGGCCGCCACCACCGCGAGCAGGGGGGCCGCTATCCCGAGGAGCAGCCGCTCCCGGTCGATGCGCGAGGTGTACTTCTTCATCGGTCCTCTCCCCCAGCTTCGCCGCCGGCGGTGTCCGGGGTCTCCGGGGTCTCCGGGGTGTCCCGGGTCGTGGGGCTCTCCCGGGTCCTGCGGGGCTGCGGGATCCCCGGGGTCTTCGGGGCGCCGGAGGTCTTCGGGGCGCCGGAGGTCTTCGGGGCGTCCGTCCCGTCGGGCCGGGCGTTCTCGCCGTGTTCCAGGTGGCCGCCCGTGGCTCCGGTCATCGCCGAGCCCAGTTCCTCGGGGGTGATCGTGGCGGGGTCCGCGTCCGCGACCAGCCGTCCGCGGTACATCACCCGCAGCGTGTCGGACAGGCCGATCAGCTCGTCCAGGTCGGCGGAGATCAGCAGGACGGCCAGCCCTTCGCGGCGGGCCTCCTTGATCTGGTCCCAGATCTGGGCCTGCGCGCCGACGTCCACACCCCGGGTGGGGTGTGCGGCGATCAGCAGCTTGGGGCGGTGGCTCATCTCGCGGCCGACGATCAGCTTCTGCTGGTTGCCGCCGGAGAGGGAGGCCGCGGTGACGTCGATCCCGGGCGTACGCACGTCGTACTCGGCGACGATCCGCTCGGTGTCGGCGCGCGCCGCCTTGGCGTCGATCAGCCCGCGGCGGGAGTTGGGCCGCTCCGTGACATGGCCGAGTATCCGGTTCTCCCAGAGCGGCGCCTCCAGGAGCAGACCGTGCCGGTGGCGGTCCTCGGGGATGTAGCCGACGCCGCTCTCCCGGCGCCTGCGGGTGGGCGCGTGCGAGATGTCGGTGGTGTCGAGGGTGATGACACCGCCGTCGGGGTCCCGCATGCCCATGATCGCTTCGACGAGTTCGGCCTGGCCGTTGCCCTCCACGCCCGCGATGCCGAGGACTTCGCCCCGGTGGATGGTGAAGGAGATCCCGGAGAGCACCTCACGTACGACACCGTCGGTGTCGACCGCGGTGAGCTTCAGGCCGTCGAGGGTGAGCATCGGCGCGTCGGTGACCGTCGACTCGCGCGTCTCGGGCGAGGGCAGCTCGCTGCCGACCATCAGCTCGGCCAGCTGCTTCGACGTGGTGGTCGCCGGGTCGGCGCTGCCCACGGTCGTGCCACGCCGGATGACGGTGATCTCGTCGGCGACGGAGAGCACCTCACCGAGCTTGTGCGAGATGAAGATGACCGTCAGGCCCTCGGACTTGAGCTCGCGGAGGTTGTCGAAGAGCGCGTCGACCTCCTGCGGGACCAGGACCGCGGTCGGCTCGTCGAGGATGAGCGTACGGGCGCCGCGGTAGAGGACCTTGAGGATCTCCACCCGCTGGCGGTCGGCGACACCGAGGTTCTCGACGAGAACGTCCGGGCGGACGTTCAGGCCGTACGCGTCCGAGATCTCCCGGATCTTCTTGCGGGCCCTGGTGCCGATCCCGTACAGCTTCTCGCCGCCGAGGACCACGTTCTCCAGGACCGTGAGGTTGTCGGCGAGCATGAAGTGCTGGTGCACCATCCCGATGCCGCGGGCGATGGCGTCGGCGGGGCTTGCGAACACGGCCTGGTCGCCGTCGACGGCGATGGTGCCCTCGTCCGGCTTCTGCATGCCGTAGAGGATCTTCATCAGGGTCGACTTGCCGGCCCCGTTCTCACCGCACAGCGCGTGCACGGTGCCCTTGCGGACGGTGATGTCGATGTCGCGGTTGGCGACGACACCGGGGAATCGTTTGGTGATGCCGCGCAGTTCGACGGCGGGAGGGCTGGACGCGTTGATGGCGCACTCTCCTCGGGAGAAGGAGCGATGGGGCGGCGGAGCCCCGGCGGAGGCGGGGATGCGGTGAGACGCTAACGCGTCAACTACGCGCTACACGCGTAGAGTTGACACATTGTTATGGGCCCGGCGAGAGGTACGCAACCCTCGCACCGGGCCCAGGTGTCGGGCGGTCAGGGGGTCGTCTTGACCTTGACCTTGCCGTCCACGATCTTCTTCTGCGCGGCGTCGAGCTGCGTCTTGATGTCGTCGATGAAGCCACCGCTGGTGGCCAGCGAGACCCCGCCCTCGGCGAGCGAGTAGGTGTGCGTACCGGTCATCGGCTTGCCCGCCCTGACCGACTTGACCAGGTCGTAGACGCCGATGTCGACGTTCTTGACGACCGAGGTCAGGATCGAGGACTTGTACTTCGCCAGCGAGGCGATGTTGTACTGGTCCGAGTCGACGCCGATCGCCCAGGCCCCCTTCTTGCCGTTGACGGCCTCGATGGCGCCGTTGCCGGAGGAGCCGGCCGCCGAGTAGACGACGTCCGCGCCCTTGTCGAGCATGCCCTGCGCCGCCTCCTTGCCCTTGTCGGGGCTGGCGAAGCCGGAGGTGTCCGAGCCGTGGCTGAGGTACTGCCGGTCGATCTTGATCTTGCTGTTGGTGTCCTTGACGCCCTGGACGTAACCCGCCTCGAACTTCTTGATCAGCGGGACGTCCACACCGCCGATGAAGCCGACGTGGTGCGTCTTGGACTTGAGCGCCGCGGCGACACCCGCGAGGTAGGAGCCCTGCTCCTCGGTGAAGACGATGTTGTCGACGTTCTTGGCGTCGACGACCGAGTCCACGATGCCGAAGGTGACCTTCGGGTACTTCGCGGCGACCTGCTTCATCGAGTTCGCGTAGGCGTAACCGATGCCGACGATCGGGTTGTAGCCCGCGTCCGCGAGGTCGGTGAGCCGCTGGATGCGGTCGGCCTCGGTGTCGGTGGTCTTCGCGGTGAGTTCCTTGATGCTGCCGCCGAACTCCTTCTTCGCCTTGTCCATTCCGCGGGCGGCCGAGTCGTTGAAGGAGTGGTCCCCGCGGCCACCGACGTCGTACGCGACACCGACCTTGACGCCCTTGGACGAGCCGGACGAGGAGGACTTGGAGTCCTCCTGCTGGGTCGACGTGCTGCCACAGGCGGAGACGGAGAGAGCGAGAGCAGCGGTGGCTATGCCAGACGCGGCGATCTTGGTTACCCGGCGCAAGAGGAGGTCCCTTCAAACCAAACCTGGAGCGCCTCTTCCGGCGCTGGTTTTCGCGAGGATCGTAACGCGCGTAGATGTCAGGTAAAGGCCCGTTCGGAACCTGTTATCGGATCGACGCGAACGGGGCCGGGCCCGTCCGGTGACCTGTGTGCCTACATCCGGTGTCCATCCAGCAGCGCGGCCGCGGTGAACAGTTCCACGGCGACCTCGACCGACGCCTCGTCGGGGTCGAAGTCGCCCCGGTGCAGGTCGCCTCGGGCACTGTCGCCGGGCGTACGCACACCGAGCCTGGCCATCGCGCCCGGCACCTGCTCCAGGTACCAGGAGAAGTCCTCGCCGCCCAGGCTCTGCTCGGTGTCCTCGACCGAGTACGGTCCGCGGCGCGCGGTCATCGCGTCGCGCAACAGCTCGGCCACGGCGCCGTCATTGACGACGGGCGGCACCCCGCGTACGTAATTGATCACCGACTTGGCCCGGTGCAGGTCGGCCACCTCGGCGATGGCCGCGTGCACCAGGTCGGGGGCGGCCCGCCAGGCGTCCAGGTCGAGGCAGCGCACGGTGCCGGAGAGTTCGGCGTGCTGCGGAATGACGTTGCAGGCGTGGCCGGCCTCGATCCGCCCCCAGGTCACGGCGAGCCCCGCGCGGGCGTCGACCCGCCGGGCCAGCAGCGCGGGGACCTCGGAGACGACCTTGGCGGCGGCGGTCACCAGATCGGTGGTGAGGTGGGGCCGCGCGGTGTGCCCGCCGGGCCCGTCCAGACTGACTTCGAGCCGGTCGCAGGCGGAGGTGATGGGCCCGGCCCGCAGCCCGATCCGCCCGGCGTCGACCTTGGGGTCGCAGTGCACCCCGATGATCCGGCCGACGCCTTCGAGCACCCCGGACTCGATGGCGTCGGGGGCGCCGCCCGGGAGCACCTCCTCGGCGGGCTGGAAGATCAGCCGCACCGGGTACGGCAGCTGCCCGGCACGGTGCAGCCGGGCGAGCACGAGCCCGGCGCCGAGCACGGCGGTGGTGTGCACGTCGTGCCCGCAGGCGTGGGCCATACCGGGCACGGTGGAGCGGTAGTCGCAGTCGGCCTTGGTGTCGGGGATGGGCAGCGCGTCGATGTCGGCACGGAGGGCGAGCATGGGGCGGGGGGCGGCGCCACCGTGAGCCCCGGGGGCGTCGCCACCGCTGTCACCCCCGTCACCGCTGCCACCCCCGTAGGCGCCATCAACGCCATCGGCACCATCGATGCCGTCGGCGCCATCGATGCCGATGTCGCACATGAGGCCGGTCCCGGTGTTGAGCACGCGGGGCGCGAGCCCGGCCAGCTCCAGCCGCGCCTTGAGGGCGGCGGTGGTACGGAACTCCTGGTTGCCCAGCTCCGGGTGCCGGTGCAGATCACGGCGGAAGGCGATCAGCTCGGCACGGAGGTCGGCGGGCAGCACACCGGGCAGGGCCACGTCGGAGGCGGGGCGGCCACCGGCGAGGGCATCACCACCGCCATGGGCATCACCGGCACCGTCGGAGGGGCCGGGCTGCTCGGCATCGGACTCACGGGACATCAACTGGTTCACCCGTTCAAGGTTAGGCCCCTTCACTGCTCAACTAACCATCGATCAACAAAAGTTCAGCCGCTTAGGCGAAAGAATCATGGTGCGGCGGGCTTGGAGTGAGGGTTTGGTGGGTAATGCAGGGGGCCGCTCCGGTCCGGGCGGGCCCGAGGGGCCGCAGGGCTTTCCCTAGGCTGGTGGGGAGGCGGTTCCCGTACCGGGGCCGCCGTGACCGTGGCCGTGAGCCGGGATGCGACCGGACGGCAGACATGAGGTGGCTGAACGTGACGAATCCGGTGCCGGACGCGGAAGCGCAGCAGGACGTCCGGGCGGAGGAGGGGGTGCGGGGCAGACGGCGGACCTCGCTGCTGCTGGCCGTGGCGGGGATCGCGTACGCCGTCGACCTGGGCAGCAAGCTGGCCGTGGTCGCGAAGCTGGAGGGCCACGCCCCCGTCAAGGTGATCGGCGGCTGGCTGGAGCTGAGCGCGATCCGCAATCCCGGTGCGGCGTTCGGCATCGGCGGGGCGACGACCATCCTGTTCACGGTGATCGCGGTGGCCATCGCCCTGGTGATCATCCGCGTGGCGCGCCGCCTGTACAGCGGCCCGTGGGCGATCGCGCTGGGGCTGCTGCTCGGCGGCGCCCTCGGCAACCTGACGGACCGCCTCTTCCGCTCGCCTGGCGGCCTGCGAGGAGCGGTCGTCGACTTCATCGCGGTCCGCGATTTCAGCGTGATGAACCTGGCCGACTGGGCGATCTCCTGCGGCGGCGCCCTGATGGTGATCCTCGCCTTCCGCGGGCGGGGGCTGGACGGAACCGTGAACGTCAAGGAGCAGCCGGGGGGCGGCGCCGAGTGACGGGGGCGGTCCGGCCCCGCCCCGGGGCACCCATTCCCCTCCTCGACTTATACTGATTCGTATATCTGGAGTTATACGAATGAGGTGGCCCGGTTGCTGGAGAAGCCCGCCCGAGTGCTTGCCCGCGATCGCGAATGGCGCATCCTGAACCAATTCCTGGCAGCCGACGACCCGCAACTGCGACTGGGGCTGCTCTCCGGCCGCAGGCGTTACGGCAAGTCGTTCCTCCTTCGTGCGCTGACGGAACAGGCTGGAGGTCTGTACCTGAGCGCCGTACGGGAAGAGGGCCGCATCGCCGCCCTTGAACGCGCCACTGCCGCTGTCGCCGCATACGCCGGTCTCCCGGAAGCCGAAGTCCGGATCGGTGACTGGGAGCGGATACTGACGACGGCGCTCGACCAGGTCGCACGGCAGGCGGCGCTGCCTCTGCTCGTGATTGACGAGTTGCCCTACCTGCTGGAGCACTCGCCGGAGATCCCGGGCATCCTGCAGAAGCTCTACGACGACTCGCGGACCGGCCCCGGCGCCCCCGTCCGGGGCCGGATCATCCTCTGCGGTTCAGCGATGAGCGTCATGCACGAATTGCTTTCGGGCACCCAGCCATTGCGAGGCCGAGCCGCCCTGGACATGCGGCTCACGGCCTTCGACTACCGGACCGCGAGAGAGCTCTGGTCGGTCGACGACCCGGATGTGGCACTCCGGCTGCATGCCGTCCTCGGCGGGGCACCTGGCTACCGGCAATTGGTCGCCACCGGCACACCCGGCTCCGTGGACACGTTCGACACCTGGGTCATGGACAACCTTCTGAGCCCGGACATCGGTGTCTTCACCCGCACCGAGACCGAGCATCTGCTGCGTGAGGACCCCCGCATCACCCGCCGTACGCTCTACTACGACGTGCTGACGGCGATTGCACGCGGGGCATCGTCCCCCACGAAGATCGGTGGCCTGGTCGGCAGGGAACGCACTGCTCTGGCCCACCCGCTGGACGTGCTGGCCAGCTCCGGGTACGTGGTGAAGGAGGCTGACGTCCTCCGAGGCCGCAACACCAGCATCAAGCTCGCGGATCCCGTGATCCGCTTCAATCAGCTGATCGCGGTTCCCCGAGCCGATCTCATCGATCGCGGGCGTGCCGATCAGGCGTGGCGGGCGTCCGCTGCCACATTCCAGTCGAAGATCCTCGGGCCGCATTTCGAAGATCTGGCCCGTCAGTGGACCGGGCACTACGCCCACGAGCTGCTGCCCGGACTGGAGTTGGGAGCGATCGGTACAACCGTGGTTTCCGACCCCAGGGCAAAGACCGCGCACGAGGTCGACGTCGTCGCGCTCGATCTGGACAGCCGGCCGCAACAGCCCGGCGCACGTATTCATCTGCTCGGTGAAGCCAAGGCGACCATCGAACGCCGGAGCCCGCACGATCTCGCCCGGCTGGAACACATCCGGAGCCTTCTGGCCTCACAGGGCTACAACACAGAGGGAACGGTTCTGGCGCTGTTCTCCCTGAACGGCTTCTTCCCCGACCTGGTCCGGACCGCCGGACAGCGAAAAGATGTAGCGCTGGTGGATCTCGACGCCCTGTACGGCGGGCCGCCGCGCTGGGGAGCAGCCAGGTTCGTGTGACCTTCAAGGCAACTCACACCCCCGGCGCCAGCCGCTGTACGTCGCGTGCCGTCCCCGTCACCCCCGCCAGGAATCCCTCTGCCCTGGGGGACGCCGTGTCCGTGAGCCACGCGGGGTCGATGTCGCAGACCGCCACGCGGACCTCCGTGCCTGCCAGGGCGAGCGGGAGGGTGTGGACCACCGTGGACGGGAAGCTCACGATCGTGCGGCCGATCGGACCGCGGCGGGCGATCAGTTCCAGCGGGAGATCGGGGCGGACGATCTCCAGGCCCGTCTCCGCGTGCAGCCGGTGCAGCTTCTCGGTGGATTCGCGCCGGTGGGCGAAGTACCGCGTCACCTGGTGCGTACGGGCAAGCCCCGTCACCGCCGCGAGGTAGCGGTCCTCGTCCACCACCCCGGTCTCCACGAGCGAGGTGCCCACCAGGTCCGATGTACGGGTGATCCTCGGCGGGCCGAAGCGGGAGCGTGTCCAGGCGAAGTCGTTGGCCGTGACCGTCAGGCCGGGCGGTGCCTCCGCCACCGGCATCGAGCTGAAGACCTCGACCGCGCGCCGGCCGGACGGGGTGAGGCGGCGGCGGGCCGCCGACGCCATCGGGGCGAAGAGCAGGTCGCGGGGGCCGCGGCGGCCGCGTCTGTGCCAGCGGACCAGGGGCTCCCCCGCGGCGAGTTGGGCGATGAACTCCATGGTCGCCGTACCGTCGTCCACCACTGTCAGGTCCCTGGCGCCGGTCAGTGCGAGGAGGAGCTGCACGTACCGCGAGAACGGGTCACCGATGACGATCCGGCCGGCCCCGCGCAGCAGGGGTGCCAGCCCGCCGATGGTCTGGAACGGCGCCGCCACTCCGCCACGCGCCTCCTCCCAGCGCACCGTGATCCCCTCGCCCCGGGCCAGTTCGGCCATCCGGCGGAGCTGGCCCCGGGACATGGGGTCGAGCGGTGAGAGGACGACCACGGTCAGGTCCCTGGTCGTCGTGTGGGCCCACTCCAGCAGGTTGAGCAGCTGGACGGGGCTCTCCACGAAGGCGAGCGTGGCGGGGGCGCTCTTCACAGTGGCGGTTCTCCGGTCTCGGGTCTCCGGGCTCGGGGGCCGGTCTCAGGCCCGGTCCCGGTTCTCAGGGCCGGTCCCAGGAGCCGGTTCCGGTTCTCCTGGCCGGCCTCTCCGGCCTGGGCGGCCGGTCTCAGACCGACGCGGGCTCGCGGTCCGCGCCCTCGGCGACGACGCCCGCGACCCGGCGCAGCTTCTTCATCGGGGCCAGCTCCGACTCGTAGACCTTCTTGACGCCGTCACCGAGCGACGCCTCGATGGTGCGGATGTCACGCACCAGCCGCTGCAGCCCCTGCGGCTCGACGGACGCCGCCTGGTCGGAGCCCCACATGGCGCGGTCCAGCGTGATGTGCCGCTCGACGAAGGCCGCGCCGAGCGCGACGGCGGCCAGCGTGGTCTGGAGGCCGGTCTCGTGACCGCTGTAGCCGATCGGGACGTTCGGGTACTCGCCCTGGAGCGTGTTGATGACCCGGAGGTTCAGCTCCTCGGCCTTCGCCGGGTACGTCGAAGTGGCGTGGCAGAGCAGGATGTTGTCGCTGCCGAGCACCTCGACCGCGTGCCTGATCTGCTTCGGGGTGGACATGCCGGTGGACAGGATCACCGTACGGCCGGTGGCCCGCAGCGCGCGCAGCAGCTCGTCGTCGGTGAGCGACGCGGAGGCGACCTTGTGCGCCGGTACGTCGAACTTCTCCAGGAACGCGACGGCCTCGGTGTCCCACGGCGACGCGAACCAGTCGATGCCGCGCTCGGCGCAGTGCTCGCTGATCGCGCGGTACTCGTCCTCGCCGAACTCGACGCGGTGCCGGTAGTCGATGTACGTCATACGGCCCCACGGGGTGTCGCGCTCGATGTCCCACTGGTCGCGCGGGGTGCAGATCTCCGGGGTGCGCTTCTGGAACTTGACCGCGTCGCAGCCGGCTTCGGCGGCGATGTCGATCAGGGCGAGGGCGTTGTCGAGCTCGCCGTTGTGGTTGATGCCGATCTCGCCCGTGATGTAGACGGGGTTGCCGGGGCCCGCGGTCTTGGCGCCGAGGGTACGGAGGCGGGTGGTGCTCATGAGGGGGTTCCTTACTTGTTGAGGGTGGGGCCCAGGAGCCAGGCGGCGATCTCGCGGATCGCTCCTTCGCCGCCGGGGGTGGTGGTGACCGCGCGTGCGGCGCCGCGTACGGCGTCGTGGGCCTGGGCGACCGCGACGGGCCACCCGACGAGGCCGAAGCACGGCAGGTCGTTCACGTCGTTGCCGACGTAGAGCACGCGCTCGGGCGCGACACCCTGTTCTTCGCACCACTGCTTGAGTGCGAGGTCCTTGCGGTCGATGCCGTGCAGCACGGGCACCCGCAGCTTGCGGGCGCGCGCCGCGACGACCGGGTTCTGTTCGGTGGAGAGGATCAGGAGCTTGAGGTCCGTGGTGTCGCGGAGCGCCGCGATACCGAGGCCGTCGCCCCGGTGGACGGCGACGATCTCGTGGCCGTCCGAGTCGATGAGCACCCGGTCGTCGGTCTGGGTGCCGTCGAAGTCCAGGACGACGGCGTCGATGTCGTCGCGGCCAGGCAGCGTACGGACGTCGAGCAGCGGCGCGAGGGCGCGGGCGCGCGCCAGGTCGTGCGGGTCGTCGATCTCCAGCGCCCTGGCCGGGTCGGTACGGACCAGCGCGGTCTCGCCGAAGAACCGGTGCCGGGCGGTACGGAACCCCGCGGCGTCCATCGCGTAGGCCGCGCCGGTCTCCAGGTAGTCCTGCGGGCGGTCCTGACGGCGGGGGCGGAACGCCTTGTCGTGGTTGACCCCGACGGTCTCCGTGCGGACCTTGTCCGAACCGGCCTTGTCCGTACCGGACTTGTCCGTGCCGATCCCGTCGGTGCGGTGTTCCTCGCGCCAGACGAAGCCGTGCGTGGGGGCGACGGTCAGCGCGGTGTCCGCGCCGCCGTCGGTGACCGCGGCGGTCACGCCGTCGATCTCCTCGCTGGTGAGGAAGGGGCTGGTGCACTGCACGAGCAGCACGACATCCGTTCCCTGGTACGCGTCGAGCGCGTGCAGCACGGCGGCCTCGCTGGTCGCCGTGTCACCGGCGATCTCGGCGGGGCGCAGCACCACATCGGCGCCGGCCTCGCGGGCCGCCGTCGCGATCCGCTCGTCGTCCGTCGACACGGCGATGTCGGTGACGCGGCGGGCGCCCAGGCAGGCCCGTACGGCACGGGCCACGAGCGGTACACCGCCGACCGCTTCGAGATTCTTGGCCGGTACGCCCTTGGACCCGCCACGCGCCGGGATCACGGCCAGGACCCGGGGGGATCTCGCGGGTGCGGCCGGTGCCGCGGGCTGTACGGACCTGGCGGTCGGGGGCAGCCCGGCCGGATCAGCGGCTGCGAAGGCTTCGACAGCCTCGGTGGCTTCGGTGGCTTCGGTGGGCATCACAGTTCTCCCATGCGGCGGATGACGGGTGCCACGCGCTGGACGCCGTGGCGGTACGCCCCGCGCGCCGCGTCCCGTACGGCGTCGCGCACCACTCGCCGTACGCCGCCGGTCCCGGTGTCGGGGGCGGCGTCCAGCCGGTAGCGGGCGAGGATGCCGGGGAGGTATCCGGGCGCGGTGGCGAGGGTGTAGTAGGGCTGGATCGGGGGGAGTTCGGGCTCCAGGAGCAGCCGGGCGACCCGCTCGCGTGCGGCGTCGAAGGCCGTGTCGTACGGGGCTCCGCCGCGGGGCGCTCCCCCCTCGGGGACTTCCCCGCTGCCGTCAGCGGCCACCCCCTGGGCGGCCAGCCACGCGGGGTCGGCCTCCGGGCTCGTGCCGGAGTCCAGCTGGTCCCAGGAGGCGAGGCAGCCGGAGCCGAGGAAGTGGTGGTTGCCGAGCGCCTCGCGGATGCCGAGGTCGGTGAGTACGGCCGTGGGGATGCGCCGGTGCAGGGATTCGAGAGCCGCCGTCGACGAGACCGTCACCAGCAGGTCCGTGCGGTCCAGCACCTCGCCCATGTGCCCGTACACCAGGCGGAAGTTGGCGGGCAGCCCGCCGGGCAGCTTCTCCGCCAGCTTCTGGTACGGCAGTTCCTCGATGTGTGTGGTGTGCTCGCCCGGCTGGGAGCGCAGCTTGAGCAGCACCTCGCGGTCCGGGTGCAGCCGGGCGTGCTCGGCCAGCCTGCGCAGCAGATAGGTACGGTCCGCGCGGGAGGCCGGCACCGAGGGCTGGGCGGCGAAGACGACGGTCTTCAGCGTGTCCCCCGTGTACGGCGCCCCGCCGAGGAAGGGCAGCGCGGTGCAGGTCACCGCGGACGCGTCGGCGCCCACCCCCTCGTACACCGCGCGGAACCGTGCCGCGTCGTGCGGCGAGTTGGCGAGCACCACGTCGGCGCCGTGCCGCAGCAGCAGGCCGTCGGCCAGCTTCTCGTAGACGACACCGACGTAGCCGGTGACGACCACGGGCCGCCGCCGCGCGGAGGTGGAGACCACGGGGGTGGTGACCGCGGAGGTGGTGAGCGCGGCGAGGCCGTGCAGCATGGCCTGGACGGCGCCGCCGACGAGCGCGAGGACGACCACGTCATAGCCGTCGTCCTCGACGGCGCGGAGGAATTCGGCCCCCGTCACCTCCCGTACGTCGGCCGTGTCCACACCGGCCCCGACCTCGGCGAGCTGGCGCGGCGTGGGCGTGGCCCGGCCGCGCAGCAGAAAGCCGCTGAGCCGTGCGTCCCCCACGGAGAGGCGGCGTGCGGTGAGCGCGCCCCATTTCCAACGGGTGTCGGAATCGGCGATCACGGCAACGCGGAGAACATCGCTTGTACTTGCTTGCACACCGATGAAGGTAGAAAGGCATTCGGTTCGGCGGCCCAACTCAGCCGCAACAAAGGGTTAACAGCGGGCCGACAGCGAGAGAAACGGCGAGCGGGGCGGGCCGGTTCACTGTTCCGCCATATTCAGTTCACCTGTCATCCCACCGGGCTTCAGGGCGAATGCCGGGGGGCCTCTTAGCGTCACGCAGGTGGTTAAGCTCTCCGTCATCGTGCCGTTCTTCAACGTGCAGACCTACGCCCCCGACACCCTCCGAAGCCTGCGCGCGAACGCACGCGACGACTTCGAGTTCCTGCTCGTCGACGACTGTTCGACGGACGGGACCCCGGAGATCCTCGAACGTGCGGAACGCGAGCTTCCGGGGGCCGTCCTGCTGAGACACCGGGAGAACGGAGGACTCGCCACCGCCCGCAACACCGGGCTCGACGCGGCCAGCGGCGAATACATCACCTTCCTGGACGGCGACGACTGGCTCGCCCCCGGCCACTACGAGCGGCTGCTCGCCGGCACGGAGGCGCTGGGCTGCGACTTCGTGCGCACCGACCATGTGCAGTGCACGGGCAGCACCCGGACGGTCCACCGGGTCCCGTACGGCAGAAGGGGCGAGGTGACCCGCCCGCGCGAGGTGATTCTGCCCGCGGACCGCTCCACCCCGGTCGACTACGCGTACGCCTGGGCCGGTATGTACCACCGCAGACTGCTGGACCGCGGGCTGCTGCACTTCACCCACGGGCTGCGCACCGCCGAGGACCGCCCGTGGATCTGGCGGCTGCACAGAGAGGCGGAGTCATTCGCCGTTCTCGGGCTGCTCGGTGTTTTCTACCGGCGCGGTGTCGCTTCGTCCCTCACGCAGATCGGCGATGTACGCCAGCTCGATTTCATCCGCGCTTTCGACCAGGTAATCGACGACACATCGAAAGACCCGGAAGCCGATCTCCTTCTTCCCAAGGCCGTGCGCACCTATTGCGCCATTATTTCGCACCACTTGGGCTCCATCGAAAGGTTCGAACCAGCCGTGGCACGTAAATTGCGGACGCTCAGCGCGGCCGCCCTGAAACGGATGCCGCAGGATCTGCTGAGCGACGCGCTCGACTCGATGGACACCCCGCGCGCCTCGCGGCTGCGGCGGTTGCGCCGCCGTCCGGCCCCGCTGACGACGGAGGCCGCAGCGTGACACCGCCCGCCGCTACGGCCTCTGTCCGTACGACGCAGATCTTCTACGCCTCCACGCTGTACGGGGCCGCCACCCTTGCCGCCGCGATCGACAGCGGCTGCTTCGGCGCCGCCGACCGGCGCCTGCTGCTGGTCAGCAACAACGCGGCGATCCCGGAGACCACCCCCGCGCTGGACGCGATGCCCGGCTTCGAGCGGCTGCGGGACCGGTTCGACGGGGTGCTCTCGTGGAACGGGACCATCGCCCCGCTGCACCCGGGCGGCTGGTCGCCGCGCACCGACGACATCCCGCTGTGGGAACGGCAGTTGCGGCTGCTCTGGGACCTCGGCGACGACCGGATCGAGCTGGCCGTCGAGTCCGTACAGGTCAACCCGGCGCAGGCGCTCGCCCTGCTCTTCCAGGACGCGCCGGTCACCGTGTACGCGGACGGCCTGATGTCGTACGGCCCGACGCGCAACAAGATCGACCCGCTGATCGGCACCCGGATCCGGCGGCTGCTCCATCTGGATCTGGTGCCGGGGCTGAAGCCCCTGCTGCTCGCCGAGTTCGGGGTCGAGCCGGAGATCGTGCCGGATGCCGCCTTCCGCAAGGTCCTGGCCGAGGTGGCCCTCGCCGCGCCGGGCCTGCCCGAGTGCGCGGAGCCTCCGGCGCTGCTGCTGGGCCAGTACCTCTCGGCCCTGGAGATCCTCACCCCGCAGCAGGAGGAGGACCTCCATGTGCGGATGCTGCGCGGTGCGGTCGCCCTCGGCCACCGCACCGTCGTGTTCAAGCCGCACCCGACGGCCCCGGCGCGCTGGTCGCGGCTGCTGGAACGGGAGGCGGAGCAGCTCGGCGCCGAACTGACCGTGATCGACGAGCCGTTGCTCGCCGAGACCCTGTACGAACGGGTGCGCCCGGCGCTGGTGGTCGGCTGCTTCTCCACCGCGCTGCTGACGGCGAGCGCCTTCTACGGGATCCCCGTCGCCCGCACCGGTACGGAGCTGCTGCTCGCCCGGCTGGCCCCGTACCAGAACAGCAACCGGGTCCCGGTGACGATCGTCGACGCGCTGCTGCCCGATCTTGAGGACGCCGGGGCCGCGCCCGCCGATGATCTGCCGGGGCTCGTCGCCGCCGTCGGCTTCGCGATGCAGCCGCAGCTGCGGCCCGATCTGCGCCCGGCGGCCGAGGCGTATCTGAGCCGCCATCTGGACGCCCACACCTGGCGCTACTTCAAACGCCGCCGGCTGACCGTGCTGGGCCTGCCGGGCGCGATGCCCGCTCAGCTCGCCTTCATCCCGCGCAACGCGACGGTACGACGGGTGGCCAGGCGGGCCCGCTCCCTCAAGAGAGTTGCCCTGGGATGACCACGACCCCGGCCTCCGTGCCACTTCCCGCGGCTGTCTCCGCACCGGCGCCGGACCAGGCCAAGGGCCAGGGCTCCGGGGGCTCCCCCGAGTCCGGGACCGAGTCCGGGACCGAGTCCGGGACCGGCTCGGGTCCCGGCGACGCTCCGCTGCCGATATCCCCCGCGCGCACGGGCAGCCCCGGACGGCCCGTGCGCGCGGGCGGGCGGCTGCGTGCCCTCGACGGCCTGCGGCTGGTCGCCGCCCTGATGGTCGCCGCGTACCACTACGGCGGCCGGGACGGCGACATCAGCAAGGGGTGGGGCAGCTCGCCCCGCCACCAGTTCCCGACGCTCTCCGAGTGGTTCGCCTACGGCTGCCTCGGTGTGCAGATCTTCTTCGTCATCAGCGGGTTCGTGATCTGCATGAGCGGCTGGGGACGGCCGCTGCGTTCCTTCTTCGCCTCCCGGGTCTCCCGTCTCTACCCGGCGTACTGGGCGGCGATCGTCATCGTCACGGCGACGTTCGCGCTGCCCTGGGTCGCGTACCGGACGGTCTCGCCCAGCGACGCGCTGGTCAACCTCACCATGCTCCAGCAGCCGGTCGGCGCCGAGCGGGTGCTCGGGGTGTGCTGGACCCTCTGGGCCGAGCTGCGCTTCTACGCGCTCTTCGCGCTCTGTGTGGTGCTGCCGGGCGCCAACCGGCAGCGCGTGCTGGTGTTCTGCGGGGTGTGGACCCTGGCCGCCGCGATCACCGACGCGGTGCACCAGCCGATGCTGGACATGGTGCTGATGCCGGAGTACGCGCCGTTCTTCATCGGCGGGATCGGGCTCTATCTGCTGCACCGCGACCGCCGTGACGTCATCGCCTGGGGCGTGGTCGGCGTGAGCTGGGCGCTCGGCCAGCACTACGCGGTCGCCGGGCTGTGGCACCGGGCCGATCCGGCGTTCTTCTCCTACCGGCACACCTCCGTGATCGTCGCCGTGATCACGCTGGGCTTCGTGCTCGTCGGCGCCGTGGCACTCGGCTTCTTCCGCTGGGCCGACTGGCGCTGGCTGACGGTCGCCGGGGCGCTGACGTACCCCTTCTACCTGGTGCACGAACACCTGGGCTGGGTGGTGGTGGCCGTACTCCACCGGAAGCTGGGCATCCCCTCGTACGGGACGCTCGTCCTGACCGTCGCACTGATGCTGGGGCTGGCCTGGCTGCTCAACCGTTACGTCGAGAACAGGCTGACGCCACTGCTGCGCGGCGCTCTGTCCAGGAAGAGCCTGTCCGGAGAGGTCGCTCCGGCTTCGACGGCGGGCCGCTGACAGATCACGGATGGCGGGTCGCGGGTCGCGGGTCGCGGACCGCGGGTCACGGGGCACGGGGCACGGGTCACGGATGACGAGCCAGGGCCGGCCACGTACAGCGCCGGGAACGGGATCTGCGGGCCCGGCCCGTCACGCGTCGCGCGGCCGGTACGCCGCCTCGATCCCGGCGACGATCAGCCGCAGCCCTTCCTCGAAGCGCCGGTCGTAGTCGGTGAAGATCTCCCGGCCGGCCGCCGCCGTGAGCGGGTAGTCGGCGAGCCGCCGGGCGCGCTCCTCGATCCCGTACCCCTCGCGGCGCTCGTCCGGCATCGGCTGGACGCCCTGCTCCTCGATGACGAAGCCCACCGTGAACGAGTACGCCGTGGTGCCGGCCTGGACCGCCTGTGCCAGGCCGAACCCCCGTGAGGTCATCTCGCCCAACTGCTTCTCCAGCGACTCCGCGTGGTCGGTGCCGGTGAACCGGGCGCCGCTGTAGACCCTGGCGCCGTCCCGGTGGCGCAGCAGCATGGCGCGCAGCGCGCGGTTGTAGACGATCAGCCCGTCCTGCCAGCCTCCGCCGCTCTGTTCACGGTCCTTCTCCGGCAGATCGTCGGCGATCATCCGCCGGTACATCAGCGTCGCCATCTCGTCCAGCAAGGACTGTTTGTCCTTGAAGTGCCAGTAGAGCGCGGGGGCTTTGACGTCCAGCTCCCTGGCGATGGCGCGCAGCGACAGCCCGTCGAACCCGACCTCGTTCAGCAGTCGCAGCGCGGTCTCGGCGACGCGCGCCCGGTCGATCTTCGTTGTTCCCACCTTGACAATTTAACAGTGTTAAGGGCACGCTCGGAACCATGGAGCTTAACGGTGTTAAGGAAACTGATGTACTGATCGTCGGCGCGGGCCCCACCGGGCTCGCGCTGGCCGTGGATCTGGCCAGGCGCGGAGTGCGCACGACCGTGGCCGAGAAGGCCGACCGGCTCTTTCCCGGCTCCCGGGGCAAGGGCCTTCAGCCCCGTACGCTCGAAGTCTTCGACGACCTCGGCGTGATCGGCGATGTGCTGGCTTCGAGCGGGCCCGCCCCGGTGCAGATGATCTGGAAGGACGGCGAGCGGCAGGGCGAGCACCATATGTTCGACCCGGTGGAGCCGACGCCGGCGGCGCCGTACGCGGGAACGCCGCGCATTCTGCCGCAGTGGCGCACCCAGGAGATCCTGTACGAGCGGCTGACCGGGCTGGGCGGCGAGGTCTCCTTCGGCAGCGCCCTGACGTCCCTCGCGCAGGACGCGTCCGGGGTCAGCGCGGTGCTCTCCACCGGTACCACCGTCCGCGCGGCCTACGTGGTCGCGGCCGACGGCGGCCGCAGCACGGTCCGCGCCGCGCTCTCCATCGCGATGACCGGCGAGTCCGTCGACCCGTCGTCGATGCTGGTCGCCGATGTACGGATCCCGGCCCTCGACCGGCTGAACTGGCATGTCTTCCCCGTCGACGCCGGGGTCCTGGTGCTCTGCCCGCTGCCCGGCACCGAGGACTTCCAGCTGGCCGCGCGTTTCCCGGACGGAGAACGCCCCGACCTCTCGTCCGACGGCGTACGCGGCCTGATCGCCGCCCGTACCCATCTGGACGCGGCCGATGTCACCGAGGTGCTCTGGGCCTCGGACTTCCGTCCGCGCGCGGCCCTCGCCGACCGGTTCCGCGACGGCCGGATCTTCCTGGCGGGCGACGCCGCGCATGTCCACTCACCGGCCGGCGGCCAGGGCCTCAACACCAGCGTCCAGGACGCGTACAACCTGGGGTGGAAACTCGGCCGGGTACTGCGGGGCGGGGCTCCCGCGGCACTGCTCGACTCGTACGAGGAGGAACGGCGGCCCAACGCGGCCGAGATGCTGGGCCTTTCCACCCGGGTCCACCGCGGCGAGCAGCGGCGCGGGGCCGCCACCCAGCAGCTGGGCATCGGCTACCGCGGCGGGCCGCTCTCCGAGGGGGCCGCGGGCGCGCTGGAGTCGGGCGACCGCGCACCCGACGGACCGCTGGACGGAGGGCGGCTCTTCGACGCCTTCCGCGGCCCGCACTTCACCCTCATCGCGGTGGGCACCGACGCGGAACTGCCGCCGCTGGACGCCTCCCTGGTGCACGTCCACCGGCTCGATGCCTGTGAGGCGTACGGCAAGGGGCTGTTCCTCGTCCGGCCCGACGGGTACATCGGCTGGGCGGGGGACGACGCCACCGGGCTGGCCGGCTACCTCACACGCTGCTGAGCGAGAGCTTCACCGCGAAACCCAGGAAGAGCGCGCCCGCCGCCGAGGTCACCCCGGCCGAGAGACGCCTGCGGCGGCGGAAGGCGGCGGCGAGGCGGGTGCCGCCGAATATCAGCAGGGTCAGGTAGAGGAAGCTCGCCAGCTGCGCCAGGCCGCCGAGCACCACGAAGGAGAGCGCCGGGTAGGCGTAGTGCGGGTCGACGAACTGCACGAAGAAGGAGATGAAGAAGAGGATCGCCTTCGGGTTGAACAGGCTGACCACCAGCGCCCTGCGGTAGGGCCGCTCCGGCGCGGACGACTGCTCGTCGGCGGTACGGGCGGCCTGGGCGGGCCCGTTGGTCCCGGCCGCCGACCCGTTGGTCCCGGCCGCCGCTTCGGTGGCCCCGGCCGTCCCGGGAGTCCCGCCCGTCTCCGCGGCCCGGTCGCTCCGGTCGCGCCAGAGCGCGCGGGCCGTGCGGACCATGCCGAACGCCAGATACGTGAGATACCCGGCGCCCGCGTACTTCACCAGGCCGAACAGCAGCGGGTTCGCCTGGAGCAGCGAGGCGACTCCCGCGGCGGACAGCGTCATCAGCACGGTGTCCCCGCAGAACACCCCGGCGGCCGCCGTATATCCCGTACGCACGCCGCGCCGGGCGGCAACCGAGAGCACATACAGCGAGTTGGGGCCCGGCAGCAGAATGATCAGCGCGAGGCCGGCGAGGTAGGTCGGGAGATCCGTGACACCGAGCATGGACCGAGTCTCGCACGCGGGTACGACAGTCCCGGCGTGACCCTCACCACCCCGCCCTCGACGCCCCGGAATCGGCCCGGAGCCGCACCGGACCGGACCCGAGCCGCCCCCGGACCGGCCCCGGACCGGCCCGGTAGGCCAAGGCTTCCGCAGCGCCCGGACGGGGAATCACCCGGACGGGAATCACCCGGGGCGAGGCGGCGGAAGTACGCCGGACCGGGCCGAGAGGAACGGCCGAGAGGAACGAGGGGGACGCATGCGGAAGACCCTGATGTGCAGAGCGCTGATCGCCGCCACCGCGGTCGCCGTGGCAGCGGGCTGTTCGGTGCAGACCACCGAGCGGACCGCGGCGGACGACGCGAAGCCGGGCGGCGGGGCGAGCCACCACGCGACGGCCGGTGCGCGGGACGGCGGCGCCACCCCGGGGCCCGCGCACCGGCCGACCCCGTCCGGCACCCACTCCGCCACGGAGAAGCCCGCTGATCCCCCGGGGCAGACCTCGGCGCCGGCGCCCGGCCGGACCCTGATGGCGAGCGGCGCCACCGGCAAGCAGGTACGTGAACTCCAGGCCAGGCTGCGGCAGATCGCCTGGTTCGGCGCCACACCCACCGGGACGTACGGCCCGGTGACCGTCGCCGCCGTCAAGGGGTTCCAGGGCAAGCGAGGGCTGGCCCGTACCGGCACGACGGACACCGTCACCTGGCAGCGGCTGCTCGCCATGACGAAGACCCCGACCCGTGACGAGCTGAACGGCACGGCGGGCGGCAACTCCCCGGACAAGCTCGACCCGCGCTGCCTCACCGGCCGGGTGCTCTGCATCAGCAAGACGAGCCGCACACTGCGCTGGGTCAGGGACGGCAAGGTGCTCTCGACGATGGATGTGCGGTTCGGCTCGCAGTACACACCGACCCGCGAAGGCACCTTCCACATCGACTTCAAGAGCCGCGACCATGTGTCGACGATCTACCACACGGCCATGCCGTACGCGATGTTCTTCAGCGGGGGCCAGGCGGTGCACTACTCGTCGGACTTCGCGGCCCGCGGCTACAACGGCGCCTCGCACGGCTGCGTCAACGTACGGGACAAGACGAAGATCGCCGCGCTCTTCGACCAGGCGCGGACCGGCGACAAGGTCGTCGTCTACGGAGGATGAGACCCGGCACCCACCGGAGAGGTGCTCCCCCTCACCGGGGAGGTGCTCCCCCACCGGAGAGGTGAGCAACGGAGAGGTAAGCACCGGGGAGGTAAGGGGGCGCGGGTGGGTCCGGGGGAACGAAACCCACCCGCGCCGATTGCGCGGAGCCGAAGGTACGGGGGGAACCCCGGCTCACGCGCGGCCGATGACCAGTCGGCTCACTCTCTACTGCGCCGGACCCCCGGAAAATGTCACACCGCGGAAGGCGTCACACCCGCGGAGAGCATCAGGACCGTGGCCGTGACCGGTGCGAGCAGCGGCATAGGTGAGCGGGAAAGGCGGGGGCGAGGAGTGCGGGGCGGGGAGTGAGGCCCCTGGCCTCGCCCGTTCTTCTACACGCTGGGGGAAGGCGACGCGGGGAAGTTGAGCGTCGCCGACGGCGACGGTGAGGCACTGGCCGACAGGGAAGGTGAGGGCGTCGGCGTGGGGGATGTCGCAGGGGTGGCCGGGGCGAGCGGGGACGAGGGGGTGAACGAGATGCGGTGGCCACCGGAGCCACCGGAGCCACCGGTGCCCAGCACCCGGCCGCAGAACTTCTCGATGTTCTTCGCGCCGCCCGCCTTCGCCTCCAGGCTCCGTCTGCGCTCGCCCTCGACCCGGCCCGCCCGGTAGTCACGGCAGGCGGCGGCCACCTTGCGGAACACCTCGTCGCCCGAGTGCTGACCGCCGTCGGACGGGGTCGGCCGGTTCTGGCTCCCGGTACCGGACGCGCGGCCGGTGCCCGCTGTCGGGTCCGCGCCCCGGTCGCTCCGCCCCCGGTCGCTGGCGTCGCCGCCGGCCTCACCTGCGGGCGGCGAGGGCCGGGGGCCGCGCTCCTCGGGTCCGGGGGTTTCGCCGGAGGGCGTGGCGCTGTCCGGCCCCGGGGAGGCGCTGGTGGCCGCACCGGAGGGGGTTTCGGAGAGGAGCGGGCGCGGGGTCGCGGCCGACGAAACGGACGAGGCGGGCATCGGTTCGCTGCGGCCGAAGGGCGAAGGCAGCATGCCGGCCCCGGCGGCGACCGCCACCCCGCTCAGCGCACAGCCCGCCACCACGGCGGCGATGCTGAACCGCACCGGCCGGCCCCACCGTCCGGCGGCGGACACCGTCCACGGGGTACGGACCCACGTACGGCCCACCGGTGCGGGCCGCGGATCCGCGGCGCCTTCCCTGGCCAGCCGGAACGCCTCCACGGCAGCCTTCTCGCCGGGGAGTTCGTCGATCTCGGACCGGGCGGCCGACCCGGCCGCCCCGTTCAGTGCGGCGTGCAGCCGTGCGGCCTGCGCCCTCGCGTGATCGTCGACGGCACCGACAGGCCCACCGCTCAGCAACCGCTCCGCTGTGTCCTTGTCAAGCCATTCGCACCGCTCGTCGGCCATCACATGTCCTTCTGCGTCCACGGGCGCGAATCCGTCACACCGACCGCGGATTTCGTACCCTCGCGTGCGGAGCGCTGCGACGGGACGGCATCGAGTCCGTGCGGGCCCGCGTCGGGGCCGAGCAGTTCGGCGAGTTTCTTCAGGCCGCGGTGCGCGGCGGTCCGTACCGCGCCGGGCCGCTTGCCGAGCGTCCTGGCGGCACTCTTCGCGTCGAGCCCCACGACGACCCGCAGCACCACCGCTTCGGCCTGGTCCTGCGGGAGCTGGGCGATGAGCCGCATCGTGCGTCCGGTGGCCAGCGCTTCGATGGCTTCGCCCGCGGTGTCCGAGTCGCCCGGCTCGGCCGCGAGTTCGGACTCGTCACCGCCGCCCGCGGGACGCCTGCCGCGCATCCGTATGTGGTCGAGCGCACGGTTACGGGCTATCCGGGCCGCCCAGCCGCGGAACCGGTCGGCATCGCCGCTGAACCGCTGGAGATCGCGGGCGATCTGCAGCCACGCCTCGGACGTGACGTCCTCCGCGTCCGGATCGCCGACCAACGTCCGTACATACCCGAGCAGTCGCGGGTGCACCGCGCGGTACACAGTCCGGAAGGCGTCCTCGTCCCCGTCCTGCGCCGCGAGCACCGCGGTGGTCAGCTCCGCGTCGTCCCCCAGCACTTCCTCAACCTGTCCTGCTGCACGGCTCCCCCGCCGTGCGGCCTGGTCGCCACTGCCGCGCTGCTGTGCGCAATCCGTCACGCTACGGCCTGTGCCCGGCCCACGTCCATGTCTTGTACCACCTGCGACAACGCGCTGACTCTGCGCGGTGTGACAGAAAACGCACGCCCGGCGCTGAGAGAGGTACGGGGCCGTTCTGCGGCTCCCGCAGACGGCGACCGGGGCCTCTCCTGTGGGGGGTGGCGGCCCCGGTCGCCCTCCCGTCCTTTGCCGCCTTGACCTGCGATTATGTCGTGCAGATAGCGCCCATGCGACCAACGGCGTGACCAACGCGCCAGCCGGTTCGTGTGAGCCTCCCCAAACCGACGCGCCGCGCCGTCTGTTCGATGACGCCTTCAGGCAGTCTCCGCCGGTCTCGGCCACCCAGGCGCCGTCGCGGACCTCGCCGCCGGGCTCGACGGCCGGCGTCCAGGCGGTAGCCGGGACCTTCAGCGCAGCCTGGTGGATGGCGTCGGCGATATCGCCGTGCCCAGGCCGCTCTTGCGGACCGCCTGCACCAGCAGCGCGGCCCCAGCCTGTGAGACGGCCGCGACGCCGCCGTCCTCGACGCTGACGCGCGGGTAGGACCCGATCGCTTCCTCACCTGGAAAGCGCCTCCGGCGGTGGGAACAGGGCCTCAGCAATCCTCGCTCTCGCTGGTCAGAGGCACTTTCCACTTCCTTGATCACCAGGCGGACAGCTCGCCCCGTGACAGCGCGAGGTGAGAACCCTCGCTCATGCCGAAGCCTGATGGACCTTGTTGAGGTCGCTGCCCTGGTGGAGTCCGGGCACAGCAGTCAGATGACTCTGACGGTGGTCGCCGGTGGTGCCGTCATCACAGACGGCCATGGGCGCCTTCAGCTGCTCCGACCTGAATACACCGCTGCGCGCTGACAAGCCCCTCGGTATGTGGTGAGGGCCCGACCGGTGCCTGCTGGTCGGGCCCTCACTGGTGTTCTGGTGACGGCTCGCGCCTGCCCCTCGGTCAGACGGCGGCAGGGGCGCCGAGCGTCGCGGAAGCCTGCTGGAACGGGCTGAGGGCGCGCTTGGGCGTGGCGGTGTGGGGGAGGCCGGGGCAGGTGAAACCGAGCCGGGTCATGGCCCGGATGATTTCACCGGCGCTGAAATCGCGGCGGTCCTGGCAGGTGATGACCTGTCCGACCTGCTTGATCGGGTAGGTGCGGCGGCCGATGATCACGGACTCGCCGATGACCTGTTCGGGCTTGACGCCCTTCATGGATTCCAGGACGCCGCTCTTGGTGAGGTCGAACGGGAACCGGGCGATGACACAGCGCATGATGCCTCACAGGGAGAGGAAGGGGATGGTTCTGCCGCGGTGAGGCGGTTCAGCGAGCGAGGACGAGGACGCCCTGCCCGTCGACAACCGGCAGGGCACCGAGCCGGCGGCCGCCCACTGCGTGCTTGGCTTCGGCGATCGTGGTCACGGGTGAGGTGAACGGCCCGCGGTGTTCGAGCATGTCGCGTAGCTGGACCCGGTCCGTGTACGCGGAGCAGTCACGGACCGCAGCGAGCTGGGCCTGGGTGACCAGTTGCGTGCACAGGCCGTCGTTGTCGCAGACGAGCAGGTGCCCGGCGCGGGCACTGGCCATGACCGACAGGGCCACCTCGATGGTCATGTCGTCACAGACCTGCAGTCCAGCGGTGTCCGTGGCGTCGGCCACCGTCCCGTGCACGGTTGCGGCGCTCGCAGGGCGGGGCTCCATCTGAACCAGTGCCAAAATGTGCCTCCTGCAGAGATGGGCCAGTTTCCTGATCAAGGGCTCTAGGCCGCCGCGTCGAAGGAGGACTGACGCACGGTGACACGCCGGGCAGCTGATGCGGGGCTGCGACGGCCGCGGGAGGCCGTGTTGCGGGTGCGCTCACGCCGTGCGGCCACCGGCGCAGTGATCGTCACGGGAATGCCCGAGGGTGTCTGGGCGCCGGTGATCCGGCTGAGTGCCTCTTCCCCGGAGCGGACCGGGGTGGTCTGGGGGACGATGCCTGCGGCTGCCATGAGGCGGGTCATGTCGCGGCGCTGGCTGGGGGTGACCAGGGTGACGACACGGCCGGACTCGCCGGCCCGCGCGGTGCGGCCGCCACGGTGGAGGTAGTCCTTGTGGTCGGTCGGGGGGTCGACGTTGACGACGAGGTCGAGGTTGTCGACGTGGATACCGCGCGCCGCGACGTTCGTCGCGACGAGCACAGTGACATGCCCGGTCTTGAACTGGGCCAGGGTCCGGGTGCGCTGCGGCTGCGACTTCCCGCCGTGCAGGGCCGCGGCCCGTACCCCGCTGTTGAGCAGGTCCTGGGTGAGCCGGTCGACGGCATGCTTGGTGTCCAGGAACATGATCACCCGGCCTTCGCGCGCGGCGATCTCCGTGGTCGTACGGTGCTTGTCGGCGCCGTGGACGTGCAGGACATGGTGCTCCATCGTGGTGACCGCGCCTGCGGACGGGTCGACGGAGTGGACCACGGGGTCGGTGAGGTAGCGGCGGACCAGGAGGTCGACGTTGCGGTCGAGGGTGGCGGAGAACAGCATGCGCTGGCCCTCGGGGCGTACCTGGTCCAGAAGCGCGGTGACCTGGGGCATGAAGCCCATGTCGGCCATCTGGTCGGCCTCGTCCAGGACGGTGATCGCGATCTGGTTCAGCCGGCAGTCACCCCGGTCGATGAGGTCCTTGAGACGTCCGGGCGTCGCGACGACGACTTCGGCTCCACGGCGCAGTGCGCTGACCTGCCTGCTGATCGGCATTCCGCCGACCACCGTGGCCAGACGCAGCCTGACCGAGCGGGCGTAGGGAGTAAGTGCGTCGGTCACCTGCTGTGCCAGCTCACGCGTCGGCACGAGGACCAGGGCCAGCGGCTGGCAGGGTTCGGCGCGCTGTCCGGCGGTGCGGGCCAGCAGGGCCAGGCCGAAGGCGAGGGTCTTGCCTGAACCGGTGCGTCCTCGACCGAGGACGTCGCGGCCCGCGAGGGTGTTGGGCAGGGTCGCGCCCTGGATCGGGAACGGGACTCGCATGCCTTGCGCGGTCAGCGATGCCAGCAGCCGCTCGGGCATGTCCAGATCAGCGAACGCCTCGACGGCGGGCAGCGCAGGAGTGATCGTCTTCGGCAGAGCGAACTCACCCGAGGCCGCCGAGGGCCGCCGGCCATGGCCGCCCTGGCGGCTCGGCCCTGCGGAACGCCGCGGGGCCGGCGAGCCGGAGCGGTCGCTCCGGTGCGAACCGGTATCGGAGCCAACAGCGGGGCCGCCGGCACGACGGCGGGAGGAGCGGTTGTTCGTACGTGAGGGGTTCATTGGAACCTTCCTTGACACGGCGCGTATCGAGGAATTCTCGCAGCAGAACAACAGCGCGGGGAATCACAAGAACGGACCGAAAGAAATGTGAAATCAGATCAAGCCTGCGGCGAATCCGGCGTGAGCGCAGGCGACACAATGGGTGACGTATCAGGCTGGCAGAAAATGCGGGACGTCTACGGGTGCGGTTACAGAGAGGTCCGCATTTTTGAGTAGGGATTCGCGGGCACCTTTGCCCCGCAGGCGAAGCCTCGGGAAATGCCCGTAGCTGGGGCCCGCACCCCGAAGGATGCGGGCCCCAGCTACGAAGTGCGCGTCGGCGTCAGACGGGAACGATGTTCTCGGCCGTAGGGCCCTTCTGGCCCGCCGCGATGTCGAAGGTCACCTTCTGGCCTTCGATCAGCTCACGGAAGCCTTGGGCGGCGATGTTCGAAAAGTGGGCGAAAACGTCGTCGCCGCCACCGTCCTGCTCGATGAACCCAAAACCCTTGGCCGCGTTGAACCACTTCACAGTGCCGGACGCCATGTCATATCTCCTTGTGGGGCAGTACGCCGGGACCCGCAATCACGGATACCGGGTCGCCGAGATGATGCCCCGCCCGAAGAATAACCGGAAATATAAAACGCTTCCCGCGGCTTAAAATACCGACGAAAGCGTTGAAGTTCTTGGGAACCACGACTGCAACTAGGATTGACAGTAGCATGCGGTAGCGACCTGCGTACGATTAACAAATCCATTCGGTTCACTGCGGTAAACACACTGTCCGCGCGGCATATTTAACTCTCGCCTCGCGGTCATAGGTATTGCCCCACCCGCAACGCAACATTCCAGCAAGAGCGCTCGTACATCACGGCTCGGAGGGCACAACTGCCGCAGTGGCGTCCTCCTGTCCGGACCGCCGCCCATCAGCCCGTAATGCCGGTCCCGACGTGGGCAGGGCCGCGCAGCGCTGCTGCTGCGCGGCCTGTCGCAAGTACCCAGAGCCCACCGCCATCGCCTGACGGCCGACGCCCACCGTTCGTGGCGAACCAGTCGAAGAACAGCCTGCCGGGGCAGCTGCACGCCCAAAAGTACGGGCCGTGATGGTCGGGCGGGGGTGGTGAGTACCTTGCGCCTCAGCCTGCGGTCGTCGGGTTCTCCGACTCGGAGGCGCGACGGTATTCGGCGTTGATGCGCTGGGCTTCTTCGAGCTGGTCTTCGAGGATGACGATGCGGCAGGCGGCCTCGATGGGGGTGCCCTGGTCGACGAGTTCTCGTGCTCGGGCGGCGATACGCAGCTGGTAGCGGGAGTAGCGACGGTGGCCGCCCTCGGAACGCAGCGGGGTGATGAGGCGGGCTTCACCGACAGCGCGGAGAAAGCCCTGCGTGGTACCGAGCATCTCGGCCGCCCGGCCCATCGTGTAGGCGGGATAGTCATCGTCGTCGAGACGGCCGAACGAGTCGTCTGCTGTCATTTGCACCTCTCTGTGGAACGCATCGAGGGGCCCGAGTGCCGCATGGCACCCGGGCCCCGAAGGAACTGCTACACCATCCGCCGGCCCTGGTACTGCGCCGACCTTCTGTTTCCGCGTGCACGCCCGGGAGAGGGCGTGGGTTGCGGGGATCGCGGTTGCTTGACCGGAGACCACCTCACTATCGATGTCCTGCGGTACCCGGGCTCAACGCTCTGCCCGGGCGATCCTGATGGCGCCTGCTCCTCCGTTCTTCCCTCTGGAAACAATCACTTACCTACTGCTGATACTGCTGCTCTGTGGCCTGTGACAGCGCCACTCTTCGACAGCCAGCCCCGTCGCCCGTCCTGCGTCTGCTACGGCTTAGAACCCCGCTGCCGAACCTCCCGGTGCGCGCGTCCGCAGCCGACGCCTTCACCGAGGTGCTACTCACTCAACTTCACTGCTGGGTACTGCACTTGCGGGTACTGCTAGTGCGTGAACTGCGGTACTGCTCACGGCGGCCCCTGATCACTGCGGGCCACCCGGTCCGGTCGTCAGTCCCGTCGCCGTCTGCAACAACCCTGGCTTCGAAACTCCACCACCGCACCGTCCTGCGAACTGCAACTGCGGATACTGCTGCCCGGCAGTTCGTCTCTGCCGGGCCCTGCTGTCTCTCTGGGCTACGAGAGAAACCATAACCACACCACCGCCCAATGTCTACTCCGGCCGACATAGATTTCCGGAACCCGTGTGGGGAGATTGTCGGCCTCGACGCCGCGCATGCCACTGCCGCACCGCCTGGGGCTGTGCGGATCGCCGCTCAGGACACGTGCCACAGCCGGCGGCCGCGCGGTTGACACCCCGCAGGCCGGGCACAAGCACCGCAAGGCAGGACCTGCGTGATGATCCAGAGACCAGGGTGATCCGATGGACACCATGAGCGTCAACGTGGCAGCCGGCTTCTGACTCCATCGGGCCACGGGCGGCGACCCCGGTCACCCTCCCCTGTTTCACCTGCTCCGGCCGCTTGAGCCGTCGGCGTGCCGTCCAGTGCTTCCGCGCGGCGTGGACTGACCGCGAGCCTCTCGGTGGCGCTTCCGTGGGCCGCGGATGTTCCCCGCGGCCCACGGAAGGGACGTTCGCCGGACGTTCGCCGGGCCCGGTCCGGTTACCCGCGGGCGGTGCCGGCGGCGATGTGCAGCCGGGCGTCGGCCCAGTCCGCGTGGTCCGAGTCGTTGCCGTCGCCGCCGTCCGTCACGCGCAGGGTCAGCTGCTGCACGCCGGTGACGTCGATATCGAAGGCATGGGCGGCGTCACCCGAGTCCATGACCCCGCTCGTGCCCAGCACCTTCCCGTCACCGATGACGTCGAAGACCACAGAACCCTTGGACCCCTTGTCCGACACCTCCTTGTCGATGCCGACATCGGTACTGAAACGGTCATAGGTGCCGCCCAGGCCGACCGTCACCTCGGAGGGCGCGTGTGCGCCGAGCCCCTTGTCGTAGGTCCGGTCGCCGATCCGCAGCGGACCTCCGTCGCCCTTGGCCTCCTCGCCGTTGGACATGTCCCGCTCGACCGGGCCCCAGCCGTTGCTCTCCGCCGAGAAGGGGAGATCGCTGACGTAGTCGGTGCCGGGCGGTGACACGAAGACACGGGCTTGCCTCCGCACACTCAGTTCCGGGGCTGTTGCGCCCGCGGCCGGGTCCCGGTAGGTGGCGGTGACCGGAATCTCCGTCCAGCCGTAGGCGGGTTTCTCCGGCACCGTGATCCGCCAGTCCGCGGTCAGCGGCTGACCGGTGGCCAGCTCGGCCGCGGTCGCGCCCGCCCCCTCGACGCTCCAGCCCGCCGGGGTCCTCGCGCTGAGCGTGACATCGGTGACCGGGCCGAACTCGTCGATCGCGAAGCTGCCGTCGAGCTTCACCACCGTGCCCGGATGCGCCGCGGTCCGGCGCGTATTCACCGTGAGCGTGCTGGAGGGGACATGGCGTACGGGCAGGTCGCAACTGGTCCGGCCGGGCACAGCGCGGCAGACGATCGCGGCGAATCCACCGTTCTCGACACCCGGCACCTCCAGGGTGTCGTGGCGGGTGAGCACCCGGCTCTCCCGGACCAGACCGTCCGAGCCGTCGCGGACCACATCGACACGCCACTTCCCGCCGCTCAGGAAGTCCAGCGGCACCCGGTGGGTACGAGCCGCGCCCGCGGCCATCTCACCCAGGAACCATCGGGCGCCACTGCGCCGTGCGAACCCGGCGCTCCGGCCGGGCGCGCTGCCCTTCAGCAGCTTCGTCTCGTCCCAGACCGTCGGTACCTGCTCCAGGAAGCGGGCCAGTTCGGGACGGGCCCGGTACTCCTCGATGCTGCCCGCGAAGTTCTGCAGACCCGACTCGAATATGACGGACAGGGCCAGTTCCGCCGCATCGGATGTGTTGCGCTGACCGAACTGGAAACCCATCGGGGTGAAGTCCATCGAACCGACCACGTTACGGGTGAACGGCAGCGTCGCGATGTTGTCGGCCCGGACGTCCCCCTGCTCCGCGCCGTGCACCGCCTCCATCGACATCACCTGTGGCCAGGTGCGCTGGATGCCGTTCGGGATCGTGGAGCCGTGGAAGTCGACGATGAGTCTGCGCGCTGCCGTGGCTTTGAGTATGTCGTCGTACCACTGATAACGCTCACGGGTGTCGGAGTCCATGAAGTCGATCTTGAGGCCGGCGGCACCCCACTTCTTGACCGTGTTCAGCTGCGCGTCACGCTTGGCGGGCGTGTCGAGGTCCGTCCAGGCCATCCACAGCAGGATCTTCACTCCGCGCCGGTGCGCGTAGTCCATGAGCTGCGGCATCCAGTCCGTGGTCTTCCAGCCGTCGTCGACGAGGGCGTACTGCCACCCGTGCGCCGCGGCGTAGTCCACGAACTTCTCCTGCGTCGCCAGGCTGCGCTGGGCCTCGTTGAACCCGGCCAGCCATGACCAGGCGACCTTCCCGGGTTTGATCCAGGAGGTGTCGCGGATCCGGGACGGCGGCGCCAGGTCGTCGATGAGGGTGGACTCGGTGACGGTCGCGAGATCGCCGATGACGGCGGTGCGCCACGGGGTGGTGAGCGGTCCGTCCGAGTGGACCTCCTTGTCGGCCAGCGCCACCTCGTAGCGTGCGGTGCCCTGTTCGTGCACGAGACGGCTGCCGGAATACCGGCCGTCGAGGTCCGACTCGGCGAGTACGACGTTCTGGTCGCCCACCTGGAAGAGTGCCGGGTAGCCGTACTCGCCGCTGCCCGCGGAGGCCGCGGTGCTCCGGTCGTAGGGCTGCTCGTGCGGGGCGGAGTAGGTGCTGAGCCAGGCCGCCGATGACGCCGGGGGCTGGAAGGCGGATGCCTCGTGCTCGATGGTTACGCCGTCCTTGCCGGGAAGCACATAGCGGTATGCCACGCCGTCATCGGCGGCCCGGACCACCAGATCGATGCGTGCACCGCCCTTTCCCCCGAAGGCGAACCGCGACTCGTTCATGTGGACGGACCGATGGAGCTGCTTGCCGACGGTCGTCGTGTACTTCTCGTCGACCGCCCGGTTGTCACGGTGCAGCAGGTGGAGTCCCGAGGTCAGATCCGCCTGATCGGTGACGACACCGACGGGCGCCGGTTCGAGGATCGTCCGTCCGTTCCGCCGGACGGAGACGTCGAGCGAGCCGTCGGCCCGGTTCAGGGTGACGACTGCGGTGGGCCCGCCGCGCTGCACGGTCCATGACGTGGCCGCAGGGCCGGAATACGCACTGACAACGTTGTCAGACAAGGCGCTCGCCGGATTGGCCGGACCCAGGGCCAGTGCGGCGGTGACCGCCGCAGCCATCAGCGCCATGGGGCCGGCACGTAGGTATCGCCGTCTCATCCAGTCCTCCGTATCGGAACCGACCAACTACCAACAGCACCGGACGACTTCGAACAGTGCTGGTGCTGGCTTACCGGTCGGGGCGGAGCCTGTAAACAGACTGCACCGGAATCGTTTCACCGCACACCACCCACGAAGACCGGGAAGCGCCTCCGCGACTGCCGGCCTCGGAGCTGCCGGTGCCCGCCACGCCCTGCCCGGGGTCGCCCGTACGCGGAACCCCGGCCTCGTCCCCGGCGGATGGAGGAAAGGCCGGGCCGTCCAGCAGCCACGTCCGCAGCCGACGGTCATGGACGCGGCAAGCCCCGGCAGAATGCAAACCAGCAGGCCGGATGGGGGGGGCGCGCCCGTCAGTCACGGGACACGGAGCAGGAATCTCGCCCAGGTCCGCCGCTGTTGGGGCGTGCCGGACCGTCCGCACCATCGGAGCGGAGGAGCGAAGGAGAGACGGCAGCATTCCCCGGCGCCGGGTGAGGCCGCACGCCGAAGGGCGGCACGGATGACTTGCTTCCTGTGCGTTGCCCGAACCGGGACAACTGGCTTAACCTGTCGCCAGTTTGAAACGAATCAAACGAATCAAACGGCATCGTCGTCTCCTTGGGCTGTCCAGCGTTCGATGCCGGTGAAGGAGCATGACGAGCACTGATCGGCCGACTGGCCGGCCAGTCCCTTGCCAGGCGCGTGAGGCGCGGACCGGACACTCCGCCCGTCCCTCGATGTCGCATCAGGCCCCGTGATGAGCGCAGAGACAACCGCCGGTACCTCGCCCGCCCCCATGGGCCGAGACGGGTGGCCACGCCAACTCTCAGGTCAGGAAGCACGTATGGTCACGCGTAGAACGTTCCTGTCCGGCTCGGCGGCCGCGGCGGTGGTGGGCGTCACCTCGCAGCCCGCCGCCGCGGCCCGGACACCGGCCGGTGCCCACCCGGTGCGTCCGATCGACCGGCAAGCCGTCGTGGCCCGCCATCGAGTCGTGCGCCGGAAACTCGACACCCAGAGCCCGCTGCAGGTCGGCAACGGCGGGTTCGCCTTCGGTGTCGATGTCACCGGACTGCAGACGTTCGTCCCCTTCAACACCATGTCCGACTGGGGATGGCACAGTTTCCCGCTGCCGCCGGGCCAGAAGCCGTCGGACTTCCGCGGCCAGACCTGGGACACGCACGGCCGCCCGGTCGAGTACCCCATCCCGAATCCGGACCAGCCCGACCTGTCGTCCTGGCTCTACGCCAACCCGGCCCGCATCAACCTCGGGCGTATCGGTCTTGAGCTGACCATGCCCGGCGGCCGTGCGGCCGTCGCCGACGACATCGCGGGAATCCACCAGGAACTCGACCTGTGGACCGGCGTCGTCGACAGCCGGTTCGAGATCGCCGGTGAATCAGTGCACGTCCGCACCTGCTGCCACCCCGATCACGACACGGTCGCCGTGGAAATCGACTCGCCGCTCGTCGCTGCCGAGCGGCTGGCGGTCTTCCTCGACTTCCCCTACGCCGATCAGCAGGAGTTCGCCGCGTATGTCGGCACCTACGCCGCCCCCGACGCCCACGAGACGACGACCACGGCACACGGGCACAACCACGCCGACATCACGCACCGCCTGGACTCCACCGAGTACCACGCCTCGCTCGCCTGGGAAGGCCACGGGGTGTTCACCGGCCCGGGCCCTGCCGCCGGAAAACTCGTCATCCGCACCGCGCGGTACGGAACCGACGGTCACTGGGCCGACGTCACCGGCAAGCTCGCGCACCTGGTCGCGGACAATTCGCTGATCCTCCTCGTCAACCACTCGACCCTCGGCGACCCGGCGCCCGGCCTGGCCAAGCGCCTGGAGCTCGGCTACACGTACGCGGGCCAGGACCACGACATCGTCGTCCCCGACGACCAGAACCTCTCGATAGGAACAGCGGCCGACCGGCACCGCTACCGTCTCGCCGGCGGCCGCCGAGCCGACCGGCTGCGGTTCACCTGTACGTTCGCGCCCCAGCCGTCCGGGTCGGCGCCGACGTCGAGCGCGACCTTCGCGGCGAGCACACGGGCCTGGCGGCAGTACTGGCTCTCCGGCGGAGCGATCGACCTCTCCGCGAGCACCGATCCGCGCTGGACGGAACTGGAGCGGCGTGTGGTGCTCTCCCAGTACCTGCTGCGCGCGAACGAGGCCGGCTCGCTGCCGCCGCAGGAATCCGGGCTCGTCAACAACGGCTGGAACGGCAAGTTCCACATGGAGATGTACTGGTGGCACGGTGCGCACTGGGCACTGTGGAACCGTTGGCCGATGCTCGACCGCAGCCTGGGCGTCTATGAACGCTTCCACCGGTCGGCGCGCGAACGCGCGGAGTCCCAGGGCTTCCGCGGAGCGCGCTGGCCGAAGTGCACGACGGCCGACGGGCGCGAGTCACCGCACGCCATCCACGCCCTGCTGGTGTGGCAGCAGCCGCACCCGGTCTTCCTCGCCGAGATGGACTACCGGGCGCATCCCCACGAGAGCACGTTGCGCAAGTGGCGCGACATCGTCTTCGACACCGCCGACTTCCTCTCCTCCTGGGCCTTCTGGGACGAAGACGCGCGCCGCTACATCCTCGGCCCGCCCCTGTACATCGTCTCGGAGAACACCGACCCGAAGACCACACGGAACCCGGCGTTCGAGCTCGCCTACTGGCGCTTCGGCCTGCGGGTCGCGCAGCAGTGGCGTGAACGGCTCGGCCTGGGCCGCGATCCGAGGTGGCAGCGTGTCCACGACGGGCTCGCGCCGCTGCCGGTGCAGGACGGTACGTATGTTCTGCACGAAGGCGTCCAGGACATGTGGACACAGTGGAACTACGAGCACCCGGCCCTGATCGGACCGTACGGCTGGCTGCCGGGCGACGGCGTCGACGTCCCGACGATGGCCCGCACCGCCGAGAAGGTCTTCACCGGCTGGCAGTTCGACCGGACCTGGGGATGGGACTTCCCGATGCTCGCCATGTGCGCGGCGCGACTCGGACGCCCCGACGACGCCGTGGACTTCCTGCTGCACCCAGCCGCCGGTTTCCAGTTCGACGACGCAGGTCTGGCAACCGGCGGGCCGTTCCCGTACTTCCCGAGCAACGGCGCGCTGCTGTACGCCATCGCGTTCATGGCAGCGGGCTGGGACGGCGCACCCGACCGGCACGCGCCGGGCTTTCCGGCGGACCGGCGCTGGACGGTGCGCTTCGAAGGGCTGGAGCCGGCCCAGTGAGCGCGGAAGTCGAGCGCCGCGTGCGGGACGGCAGGTTCCGCAGCTGATGCCCACCGGCGGCATACGGGTCTCCAGCCGAACAGCCCGCACGGCCACACCGGCCTCCGGGATGCACGGCCGACGCGTGACCAACAGCCGCCGGGAACACCTGGACAGAGGCCGGCCCGGGCGGGAAGCCAGAACTCGGCCCGGGCCACCAAGCGCCTGCTCAGGAGCCTTATGACTCGTCAGGGCCAAGGGCGCCGGCCCTGGTCGTCCTCCCGTCTTCTGCTGCCTCGGCAGCGTCCCTCTACGGTGCGGCTGTCTCTTCGAGGTGGTACAGCTCAGGCACGGAGACCTTGATCGGCTCTTGCGTGGTCCGGGCGATCACGACGACCGCCGGCTCGTCCGGGTCCGGGTTCTCCTCCCGGTGCGGGACGAACGGCGGGACGAGGAAGAAGTCACCGGGACCGGCGGCGAGCCGCACCTCCTCCGTGCCGTCGTGGTAGACGAACACGGGGTGGCCGCTGACCACGTAGATCCCTGCCTCGGATTCACCGTGATGGTGGTTGTCCGTCGCGCTCAAGGGCGGGTTCTCCACCAGACCCATCCAGAGCTTCTTCGAATGGACCGTGCCGCCGCTGATGGCGGCGTGGCCGTCCAACTCGCCGGATCGAACATGGTGGACGCGGTTGTTCAGCGCGCGTGCGTTGCCACCAGCTCCCGGCGCGGCTCCGGCGCCTTCCTGGGTAGTCACTGTGCAGCCTCCCGGTTATCGATGACTTCGGCCGGACTCAGGCTGCGACGCCCCTACCTGGTCCGACAACCCCTGTTGCCATTACAGCAAACAGCATGCCTCGGGCAGCTCCAGGACACTCGGCCACGACAAGGTGCTTCTGATGATCAGCCCCCGGGGATCCGGTCCCGGAAACGGCAACAAAGATTGCCCGGTTCAGCCGCGCACCGCACTCTTCCGGAGGAGGTGATCGCCATGACTGGCGCCAATATCGACACCAGTAACCAACCCTCGTACGACGTCATCGTGATAGGCGGCGGGGCCGGAGGGCTCAACGCCGCGCTCGTGCTCGCCAGGGCCCGTCGCACCGTGGCCGTCGTCGACTCCGGGGAGCCCCGCAACGCCCCCTCTGCCCACATGCACAGTTTCCTCTCACGTGACGGCGTCCCCCCGCTCACCGTGCTCGAAGCCGGCCGTGCGGAGATCTCGCGCTACGGCGTCGTCCGCATCGATGGCCGGGCGGACCAGGTCGAGGCCGCGGAGGCCGGAGGGTACGTGGTCCGCCTGGAGGGCGGCGCGACCCTGGACGCCCGGCACGTCGTGCTCGCCACGGGCCTGCGCGACGAGCTGCCCGAGATCCCGGGGGTGCGGGCGATGTGGGGCGAGGACGTGCACTTCTGCCCCTACTGCCACGGCTACGAAGTCCGCGACCGGCCCATCGTCGTACTCGGTGTGCACCCGGCCTCGCCCGGGCAGGCCCTGCTGCTGCGCCAGTGGTCGCCGCACATCGTGTACGCCCCGCACAGCCGCCCGCTCACCGACGAGGAGCGCGAACGCATGGACGCACGCGGGGTCGAGGTGGTGGAGGGGCCGGTGTCCACCCTGCTGAGCAAGGACGGCCGGCTGCACACGGTGGAACTCGCCGACGGGCGGACGGTGGAATGCGCCGGAGTCTTCCTCTTCCCGGCGATGACGCCGAACGACGGGGCCTTCGACGGTCTCGGCTGCGAGAAGGACGAACAGGGCTGGCTGGTCACCGACCGGTCGGGCCGCACCAGCCGCCCGGGCCTGTGGGCCGTCGGCAACGTGACGGACTCGCGCGCCCAGGCCGTCACCGCCGCCGGCATGGGCGCCGCGGCCGCCTTCGCCCTCAACCACGACCTGGTGGACGAGGAGATCGAGCGTGATCTGGCGGCGCACCGCGCCGCCGCAGGCCGCTCCGGGGCATCCGTCCCCATGTGCTGAGCGGACGCGCGACGGCCATGGCGTCGCCTCCGGCCCCGAACGCCCGCCTCCGGATCATGTTCCGGAGGCGGGCGTTCGTCCTGTCGGGCGGGCGCGTACGTGCATCCGCTCGCCCTGGCGGCCGAAGACGCTGAGGACCTCCACCGGCCCCTTCCCCGTGCTGCCGAACCAGTGCGGCAGCCGGGTCTCGAACTCGGCCACCTCACCGGGGCCGAGGACCAGGTCGTGGTCGGCCAGGATGAGCCGCAGCCGCCCGGAGAGCACGTACAGCCACTCGTACCCCTCGTGGGTGCACAGCTCCGGGGTGTCACGGCTCGCCGGCAGGACCATCTTGTAGCTCTGCAGCGGGCCGGGCTGACGCGTCAGCGGCAGCACCGTGTTGCCGTTCACCGTGTGGGGCTTGACCCGGACGCGCGGATCGCCCACCTCCGGGGCGCCGACCAGTTCGTCGAGGGGGACCTGGTGGGCCTGGGCGATGGGCAACAGCAGTTCGAGGCTGGGGCGACGCTGTCCCGCTTCGAGACGCGACAACGTGCTCTTGGAGATGCCGGTGGCCTCCGAAAGCGCGGCGAGGGTGACACCCCGGGTAGTGCGCACCCGCTTGAGCCGGGGACCGACAGCGGACAGGGCCCGGGTGATCGTCGGTGACTGCTCCATGCCGCCATTAGACCGACGCGTTCCCAAAATGGCAACTGTAAATGCTGTTTTGGTGGTACACGCACCCCGCCTCCGGTGCGGATGACCGCGGCGGGGCGCGGGGGATTCAGAGGCCGAGGGACCTCCCGATCAGCTCCTTCATCACCTCTGTCGTCCCGCCGTAGATCGTCTGCACCCGGCTGTTGGCCCACTCCCGGGAGATCGCGCTCTCCTTCAGATAGCCGTAGCCGCCGTGGATCTGGAGACAACGGCTCGCGATGTCGACCTGAAGTTCCGTCGTCCACCATTTCACTTTGGCCGCGTCCGTCACCGAGAGCTGCCCGGCGTTGAGCCCGGCGACGCAGTGGTCGAGGAAGACCTGGGCGATCGTCAGCTCGGTCTCCATGGTGGCGAGTTGGAAGCGGTTGTGCTGGAAGCTTCCGACGGTATGGCCGAAGATCTCGCGGCTCTTGGCGTATTCCAGGGTGTCCGCCAGCATCCGCTCGACCGCGCTCACGGCCACGGTGGCGATGCTCAGCCGCTCCCGGGGCAGTCCGGCCATCATGTAGGCGAGACCGGCGTTCTCCTTACCGATCAGGTTGTCGTCAGGCACCCGGCAGTCGTCGAAGAACAGCTCGCAGGTGTCGCTGGCGTGCCAGCCCAGCTTCTCCATGCGCCGCCCACGGGTGAAGCCGGCTGTGCCACGTTCCACCACCAGCAGGCTGATGCCCTGGGCGCCGCGCTCGGGGGCGGTCTTGGCGGCGACCACGACGACATCGGCGTTCTCGCCGTTGGTGATGAACGTCTTCTGGCCATTGAGGACGTAGGAATCGCCGTCGCGGACCGCCGTGGTGCGGATGTCGGCGACGTGGGAACCGGCGTCGGGCTCGCTCATCGCGATCGCCGCGATGAGCTCGCCCGAACAGAGCCCGGGCAGCCACCGCTTGCGCTGCTCCTCGGTGGTCTGCCCGGTCAGATAGGTGGCGATCACGTCGTTGTGGGCCACGAAGCCGGGCGCCGTCGCCCGGGCCCACATGATCTCCTGCGAGAAGACCACCGGGAAACGGTAGTCAGGCTCGCCGCCCCCGCCGTACGCCGGGTCCACTCCGATGCCGAGGAGCCCCGCCTGCCCGGCCTTGCGCCACACCTCGCGGTCGACGATGCCGTCCCGCTCCCACCGGGCGTGGTGCGGAAGTACCTCACGGTGGAGGAACTCCCGGCAGGTGACCCGGAACTGCTCGTGCTCGGCCTCATACCTGCTGCGTGCCATGCAGTCACCCCTCTCCGGGGTCGGTGTCGTCGACGATGGTGGCCAGGGTGTCCTCGGGACGCCGGACGGCAGCGAAGTGGCCGCCGTCGATCCCGACCCGGCGGGCGGGGACCGTGCTGTGCGCGGTCCACTGCCAGACCTTCTCCGGCGGAGCGTGGACGTCCTCCCGGGCGGCGATCAGGGTGAGCGGGAAGTCCACCCGCAGCCCGCGCGCCTCCTGGGCGAACTCGGCCCGGACGGCGTCGTCCTCCCGGAGCATCCCCAGCAGGATGCGGCCCATCGTCGGGTCGGCGAGTACGGCGGACGGGGTCCCTCCGTCGGCGGCGGTCCTGGCGAGCAGTTCCTCGTCGGGTACGGAGTCGAGCAGCGCCCCGGGCCGCTGGAGTCCGGGCGGGACCGCCCCGGACAGTACGGCCCTCTCCGGCGCGACGCCGGCCTGCCGGGCCGCCTCCGCGGCCACCGCGAGGCTCATGGTCGCGCCGAAGCTGTGCCCGAAAGTCGCCCAGCGCAGACCTGGCGTCCGCTCCCGCTCGGTCAGCAGATCGGCCACCACCTGCTCGGCCATACAGCGCACGAGGGCGTGGAAGCCGGCGGCCTTCCGCTCCTGACGGCGGGTCCCGCGGCCCGGGGCGTCCACACCCCGGACCAACAGGTGCGGCTCGCCGAGCGGCTGCCAGCCCCGGTAGACCAGCGAGGTCGCCCCCGCGTGGGGAAAGCAGTAGAGCCGTACCGGAGGCCTTGATACGGGTCGCACGGTCACTCCTTCGTGCTCCGGGCCAGCTTCTCGGCCAGCATCAGGGTGGTCAGATTGGTGGGCGCGCTGGGGAGGGCAGGGAAGAGCGAGGCATCGGCGATCCGCAGGTTCTCGGTGCCGTACACCCGGCCCTCCTGGTCGGAGACCGCCCATGGGTCGGTCTCCGGCCCCATCCGGCATGAACCGGCCGCGTGCCAGCCGGGGTTCGCTATATGGCGGACACCGCTGCGCACCACGCCGTCGTTGGCGACCATCCGGTCGCTCCAGAACTGTGTCCTGGTCAGCCGGCCCGACAGGCCCGGGGACCGCAGGAAGCTCCAGGCCCGGCGCACGCCGCAGCACAGCCGTTCCACGTCCTCGGGGTCGGTGGCGATGCCCAGTTCGATGACGGGCGCCGCGTACGGGTCGGCGCTGTCGAGGAAGACCCGGCCTCGGGAACGCGGGCGCATCAGCATCACCGACATGCCGACGACCAGAGGCCAGCCGAGCCGGTCGACGAAGCCGGGGATGGTGTGGCTCTCCACGTTGTTGAGCAACCCCATCTGGATGTCCACGTCGTCGTCGAAGCCGCTGCTCACCCTGGCCGCGACCTGTCGCCAGGGCAGCCCCGGCGTGCACACCCCGTCGGCCGGCCTGGACCAGATGACGACCGAGGGGTGGTCCACCAGGCCGCGGCCCACCCCGGGCAGGTCCGCCACGGGCGCGATACCGAGGGCCCTGAGCAGTCCGGCGCCGCCCACGCCCGAGCGCTGCAGGATCGCGGGGGTGCCGACGGCCCCCGAGCTGAGCACAACGTGTCGCGCCCGGAACGTGGCGAGCGTGCCGTCGAGTTCGGCCTCCACACCGACCGCCCGGTTCTTCTCGAACAGCACCCGGGTGACCCGGAGGCCGGTGCGCAGATGGAGGTTGGGCAGGTCTCGGACGCCGGCGAGGAAGGCGGTGGAGGCATCGATGCGTTCGCCGTCCACGGCGTTGCCGGGGATCGGGCCGACGCCGCCCTCGCCACCGGCATTGAGGTCCATGAGGTCGGTGACGCCCTGCCGGTTGCACTCCTCCCAGAACGCCGCGTCCAACGGGTGCACCTGATCGCGAGGGGTGCGCCGGATCGGCAGCGGTCCGCTGTCGCCGTGCAGCCGTCCGGGGAAGTCGGCGTCGTTCTCGATGTCCTTGTAGAAGGGCAGCACACGCTCCCACGACCAGTCCGGGTTGCCGGCGGCCGCCCAGGCGGCGAAGTCGCGGGGCAGCCCTCGCAGGGCTATGGCGCCGTTGACGGCGGAGCCGCCGCCGACGACCTTGCCGAGCTGGTAGGGGAAGCGTTCCCAGAGGGCACGGGCTGCCGCCCGGCCGCCGGTGGCCGGCGCGGCCCCCGGTGCCCCGGTGCTGCCCTGGATCAGCTCCTCCAAGCGGTTGCTGGTACGCAGGTTGGCCCGGTAGTCCCAGTTGTGGCCGGCCAGGACGAGACGTCCGGCGTCGGCCAGCGGGTGGGCCCGGGGGCGGGGCCGGGGCTGGTCCCCACCGGCCTCGATGAGCAGGACGTTCCCGGAGTCCCGCGCGGCAAGCCGGGCGGCGGTCACGGCTCCCGCGGAGCCGGCTCCGACAATCACGTACTCCCACTCGCGTACCCCCGCGGCGGGATCGCGGTGGGCGGTCACGTTGCGGACCCCTGGACGGTTGTGATCAGTTCGGTGAAGGACGCGATCGACGCGTTCATGAACAGCCCCTCGACCATCTCCTGCTCCATGTCGGCCTCGATGCCGAACTCGGTGCGCAGCAGCGCGAGCAGGCCGACGGCGTGCAGGGAGTCGCCGCCGATGTCGAAGAAGCCCTCCTCCACACCGAAGTCGCCGTGGCCGAGCTGCTGGGTCCAGAGCTCGAAGAGCCGCTCCTCGACCCGGCTGCGCGGCGCCACCCGCGCGGAGGCGCCTTCGGGATCGTCGTTCCACGGCGCCGGCAGCGCCTTGTGGTCGATCTTGCCGTTCGTCGTCAGGGGCAGGGCGTCCAGGGTCAGGAAACGGCTGGGCACCATGTAGCCGGGCAGCAGAGCCGTCAGCGCCTCACGCAGCACGGCCGGGTCCGGGTCCTTCCCGGGCTCGGGCACCACGTACGCGGCTATCTGCCGCTGCCCGGTACGGGCGTGTGCGGGCGCGGTGACGAGCGTGCTGCGCACCTCGGGCCGGCGCAGCAAAGCGGCCTCGATCTCGCCCAGCTCGACCCGGTAGCCGTTGATCTTCACCTGAAAGTCCTCGCGGCCCAGGATCTCGATATCGCCGCCGTCCAGGTAGCGTCCGAGGTCGCCGGTGCGGTAGAGGCGCTCCCCGGTGACCGGGTGGACCAGGAAGCGTTCGGCGGTGCGCTCGGGGTCGCCGAGATATCCGAGGGCCACGCCGACGCCGCCGATGTGGATCTCGCCGGTGACTCCGACAGGGGATGGCTCCAGCCACTGGTTGAAAACGTGCATGGTCTGGTTGGCCAGCGGCTTGCCGTACGGGATGCTCGCCCATTCGGGCCGGACGGCCTCGATCGGGTGGTGGATCGACCAGATCGAGCCCTCGGTGGCGCCGCCGAGGCTGATCACCCGCATCGCGGGGATCGCCTCCCGTATCCGGTTCGGCAGGTCGACCGGGATCCAGTCGCCGCTCAGCAGGGCGAGCCGCAGTCGGCAGCCGCGCGGGACTCCCCCGTCACCGAGCGAGTCGATCCACATGCGCATCGGCGCGGGCACACTGTTCCAGATGGTGACGCCGTAGCGGCTGATGAGCTGCGACCAGTGGGCGATGTCGTTGCCGCGCGCCGGGTCGGGCACGACGACGGCACCACCCGCGCCGAGGACGCCGAAGAGGTCGTACACCGACAGGTCGAAGCCGGTCGGGGCGAGCGCCATCGTCCGGTCGTCCGCACCGATACCGAAGCGCCGGTTGATGTCCTGCACCGTGTTGGCGGCGCTGCGGTGGGTGATCATCACACCCTTGGGCTCACCGGTGGAGCCCGAGGTGAAGATGACGTAGGCCAGGTCGTCGTGGCCCTGGCGGCGCTCGGGGCGCTCGGTGGGGCACTTCAGGGTGGCCCGGTCCTGTGGAGTCAGGACCGTCGCGCCCTCCGGCCAGGCCAGTGTGTCCCGCAGGTCGGGATCGGTGATGACGGCCCGCACGGAACATCGGGCCAGCAGTTTCAGGCGGCGCTCCTCAGGCAGTTCCGGGTCGATGGCCACGTACGCGGCGCCGGCGTGCAGCACGCCGAGCAGCGCCGAGAACTGGGCGGCACCCGGCCGCATCGACACGGCGACGATCTCGTTCGGCTCGGCGCCCGGGCCGTCCAGGAGCCGGTGCGCTATCCGGTGCGCGTCCTCGGTGAGCCCGCGGTACGTGGTCTCTGCGCCGGGCGTCACGACCGCGATGGCGTCGGGGCGGCGCACGGCCGCCTCGGAGACCAGCTCGTGCAGCAGCGCCGGCGGGATGTCCTCGGCCGTGGCGTTGGCTCGCACCCGCTCCTCGGTCTGTGTGTCCGGCAGCGGCACGATCCCGCGGGTGGCGTCCCACACGGAAGCGTCGTCGACCAGACGGTCGAGCAGGGTCACATACGCATCGAACATGGCCTCGACGGTGTTCTCGGGGAACAGGCCGGCGACCGCGTTCCAGTTGATGGAGAGCCGTTCGTCCAGCTCGAGGATCTGATTCTCCAGCCAGACCTGGGGAGTTCGGCTGTGGTCGTGGACCAACTCGCCGAAGGCCTCAAGGCGCCCCGCGTCCGTCTTGCCGTCGCCGGCGCCGAGCATGCTGGAGAAGACCACGGGCATCGAGGCCCGGCTGTCGTCCCTGCGGCGGGCCAGGTCGCGCAGGACCCGGATTCCGCCGCGCGTGGAGTGCGCCAAGTCCTCCAGGGCCTGGGCCTGAACGCCCCGCGCACGCTGCTCGAAGGTCTCCTCGGCCCGGCCGCCGACGGCGAGCAGGCTCGGGGTCAGGAAGTCGCCCATGACGGCATCGAGCTGCGGGTGCAGCCCGAGCCGGTGGAACTGGGTGACGGTCAGGGTGAACTCCTGCCGCCGCGACCAGGTCCGCACCACCTCCGCGTAGGCCGCGAGCAGCACACCCGACGGGGTGAGCCCGTGCCGGGCGGCCGCCGCACGCAGTGCCTCCCAACGTTGCGGCGCCAGCACCGCACGGTGCCGTACGAAGCGGGGGGTGCCGAGCTGCTCGGGCGCCACGGCGAGCGGCAGCTCCGGCGCGGGCGGCAAGGTGTCGAGGCGGTCCGCCCAGTACGCGGCGTCCTCCTGGCCCAGGGCGGCGCCGCGCAGTTCCTCCTGCGCGAGCACATAGTCGCGGAACGACAGCTCCAGCGGCTCCGGGTGCCGGCCGGGCTCGTCGTAGAAGAGGCGCCACTCGTCGAGGAGCCTGCGCAGGCCCCGCATGTCGACGAAGAGCAGATCCACGGCCATGTGGAGCCGGACCCGGTCGTTGTCGAGCAGTGAGGCACGGACGTCGAACAGCGGCGCCCGGTCCACCGGAAGCACCTGCTCCGTCAACTCGGCGCGTATCCTCTCGACTTCGGCGATCTGTTCCTCAGCGCCACGGCTCCGCAGATCGGTGCTGCGTATGACGTAAGGCTCCACCTCGTCCGCGGCGAGAACCCGCTGCGTCTGGTCCTGGCCGGCCACCGTGCGCAAGGCGTCGTGCCGGTCGATGACCTTCCGCAGGGCCTCGGCCAGACGGTCCACGTCGAGACCGGGACAGTCGAACTCCAGGTAGTACTGGCTGGAGATGCCGCCGAGTTCCAGGCCCTTGTGGCGGCCGATCAAGTAGGCCTGCTGGATGTCGGTGAGCGGGAACGGCTCGTGACGGCGCTCCGGCTGTGGCTTGAGGCCGGGCAGCCGGGCGTCGTCCGGGCGGGTGTGTTCGGCCCCGCAGCGCAGCTCCGCGAAAAGATCCTCCATCGAGGTCCGCCCCCTTTTTTTGTCGGATGCCCAGGCTGTCGGATGCCCAGGTGGGCTTTCGAATTCCTATACGAAAATGGAGGTTAGGAGGGGGGCGTAAACGTCTTCAATACGGTCCGACCGTAAGGGTGACCGTAGGATTTCACCGGCGCTCGACTATCGCTTGACCCGCGCCGGACTCCCCGGCCACAGAACGGACTTCACCATTGACCCACGACGGGAGCCCGGCGACATCATCGGTGCATGGACATTCTGAAATCCCCGGGATCGGCCGGGAAACGCATACTCGTCGGGGCAACAGGATCTATTGCGGTGACCGGACTTCCGTCATATATCGAGGCGATGCGCCGCCAGATCGAGGGCAGCACGTTCACGGTCCTGCTCACCCGCACCGCGGGGTCGTTCATTTCGCCCGAGAGCGTCGCGCTGTTCGCCGAGCGAGTGGTGTACGGGGAGTCCCCGGCGGACTGGCCGACCGACAAGCCGTCCCGGATCGCCGGCGACCACGACATTCTCGCGGTCCTGCCCGCTACCGCGCACACGCTCGCCACCGCGGCGGGCGGGGCCGCGCCCAATCGGCTGATGACGGTGGCGTTGTCGGTCGACTACCCCGTCGTCTACTTCCCGGTGATGGGCGCCACGATGTGGCACAAGCCGGCCGTCGGGCGGAACATCGCGCAGATCCGCGAGGACGGCGGGATCGTCAACGAGCCGGAGTGGCACAACGGTTTCGACCCGACCACGGGCACCGTAAGCCGTCATCCCGCGCTGCCCTCGCCCGAGACGGTGGCCGCGGTGGTGGAGGACCTTCTCGCCAAAGCGCGCTGACCCCGCCCTCCGCACAGGTGAGGCCCCGCCGGTCCGGCGGGGCCTCACCTGTGCGGGGTCGGCTCAGGCGGCGATGGCGGTCGCCTCGATCTCGATGAGGAAGTCGGGCTCGGCGAGAGTGGCGACCCCGACCAGAGTGGTGGGCCGGATGACGTCCGCGCCCAGCTTGGCCGCCGCACGCTCGGCGCCCGCAGTGATGGCCTCCCACTTGTCGAGTGACCAGTCCACGACGTAGATCGTCAGGCGCAGCACGTCGTCGAAGGTGGCGCCGGCCGCCTTGAGGCCGGTCGCGACGTTGAGGTAGACCTGCTCGGTCTGGGCCGCGAGGTCGCCCATGCCCACCGGCTCACCGTCGGCGGTGCGCGGTGTCTGGCCGCTCAGGAAGACCACTCGGTTACCGGTACCGACGGCCAGCTGCCGCCATCCGTAGGGCTTGGGGAGGTCGGGGGGGTCGAGGGCCTCGACTGCCATTGCACTGTCCTTTCTCGAAGTGCCCTGCGGGCAGGGGTGGTTGCCCCTGCCCGCGGCGGGTGGTTGTTGTGGTGCACGGAGGGAGGAGGGAGAGCGTGGGTCAGCTGTTCTCGCGGCAGGTCGCGTAGTACTTGCGCACCAGGCTGACCAGCTCGGGATCGAAGCGGGACGCGAAGAGCAGTTCGGCCGGCGGGGTGAACTCCGGGTCCAGCTCGTTCGCCCAGGCGAGCGTGGCGGGGCGCAGATCCATCTCGATCCACTGGTGCCACTCGACGGGTATCGTCCAGTCCTGCTCGTAGCCGATGCCCATCTGGTGGTCGATGAGGACGTCGACGATCTCCTCGCGGGTGCCGGTCTTGAGGGGCTGCCTCAGCGGGGCAAAGCGGTCCAGGTCGGCCTCCGGCTCCTCGCCCAGGATCCGGGCGGCGAAGTCCTGGGCCAGGAGAGGGGAGAGGTGCAGGCCGTCGCGGTAGGTACCGGTCATGATCCACAGCCCCTGCATGCCGCCGTGGCCGAGCAGCGGGAAGCCGTCCATGGACACCGGGCGGTTGCCCACCTGGATCTTGGCGACGTCGCTGTTCCAGAGGTTGCGGCGGACCTGGCGGTGGGCGCACTGCAGGAGGAAGACCAGGTCGCGCATCTCGGCGGTGTCACGCGGTTCCACGGAGATGACGTTGGTGGCGCCGAGGTAGACGTGCCCGTCGCCGCGTGGGACGACGTGGAGGCCACAGGCGAAGGAACGGTTCGGGGTGCGGACGACGCTGTCCGGGCTGGTGCCGTCCGCGGTCCTGATCAGGGAGGAGACGCCGTAACCGCTGACGAGGCGGGGGACGCGGGAGCCGATGGGCAGACTGTCCAGGAGCTCCTGGCTGCGTGCGCCGGCGGCCAGCGTCACCTGGTCGGCGCTGATCGTCCGCCCGGAGGCGGTGACCACTCCGGTCACCCGCTCCCCCTGGTGCACGACGCGGGTGGCGGGCTCGGGGACGAGGGTGGCGCCTGCCTGGACAGCCGCCTGTTCGAGCCGCTCCAGAAGTGCGGCAGCGTTGACGGCGTGCTCACCGGGTATGTGGAAGGCCTTCAGCGGCCGGGAGATCGGCTCGGCGTCCACCCAGTCGAGGTCGGCGGGCTCGACGTCCTCGAAGGGCTCGTCGTAGCGGGCGAGCTCGGTACGGATGGCGTTGTAGTTGGCGTCGTCGATCTCGGCCGTGCCGATGGTGTTGAGGATGACGGTGGTGCCGTCGGCGGTCTTGATGGGGGCGCCCTCGGTGCTCGCCTCGAGTCCGGCCAGCCACTGCGGCCACAGCTTGGTCGCCTGGATGCCGAGTTCGAGCTTGGCCCGGCCGTGCTCGGTCGCGAGCAGCGAGGTGGTGACCTCGGCGAAACAGCCGAGCATGGCTCCGGCCGCGGCTGATCCGGCCCAGGGCCGGTGTGGCCGGCCGAGTACGGCGACACGCTGTCCCCGCTGTGCCAGGACCCAGGCGAGCGATAATCCTAGGACTCCGTTGCCGGCGATGACGACATCGAAGCCCGTACCGTCCGCGTTCCCGTTGGCGCTCATGGCATTCCAATCCTCAGGGGCAGGTCCTGTCGCCCTGCTGTGAATTCGCATTCGTCTGAACTGATGCTCGTGACTTGGCACGGGGCATTCCGGCCGGGCCGGATATGTGGGGTCAGTGACGCAGGAACTCGTACATCGTGAAGTCCATGTCCACGATTCCGCGCTCGTTGGTGTGGGCCGCGACCACCGGGGATTCCGGGAAGTCCGCCGCGGGCAGTTCGACGGTCTCGCTGCGGTAGCGGCGGCCATCGAAGCCGGCGTCGGCGGCCGCCCGCAGCATCTTGTTCTTGTTGCCCATGGCCTCGCTGGTGCCCAGGTAGATCCGGCCGGCCGGGGTCAGGTGGGGTACCACGTCCTGGAAGAACCGACGCACCATCTCGTAGCCGGGGTCGAAGACCGCGCGCTCGATCCGGCCCGCGCAGGAGCGGCTCTCCGGAGCCTCGATGAACGGGGTGTTCCAGAAGACCAGGTCGAACGGTTCGGCGGGCTCCAGTGCGTCGAACAGATTGCTGGTCAGTGCCGTGACCCGGTCGGACACCCCGTGCCGGGCGGCGTTGCGGTGGGTGTTCTCCGCCGCGGCCGGGTTGATGTCCAGGGCGACCACGCGCTCACTGCCGCGCTGGGCGGCGAGCACCGAGGCGAGGCCCGCGCCGCAGCCCATCTCCAGGAAGCGGATGCCCTTTCCGTACGGCACCCAGGAGGCGAACAGTTCCGGGCCCGGGTCCGTGTAGGGCGGGAACACCTCGGGGAGCAGTTCCCACTCCTGGTCGAGGAGCGTGAACGTCGTCCGGGCCGGACGGTCCGGGTTCTGGATCTGCGACACCACCCAGTTCCCGAGTTCGTAACCGAGCTTGTTGTCCATGGGGTCCTCCACTCAGGGGAGCCGCCGGAGAAATCCTGTCCTGCTCCGGGGCTCCCGGCGATGGGTTGCTGCCGGCGGGCGGGGAACGGCCGCCGGAAGGTGCTGCGTCGAGCGCGGACCCGGGATCGGAAGGGCGAGGTCAGCTCTCGCTCGTCTGCGGGCCCCCTGCCCGGCCGCGGGCCAGCGTCCGGTCGATCAGGACGACGGGGACGGTGAGTACGGCAAGACCTGCGCCGATCCAGGGGATGGAGGTCAGTCCGGCTCCGGCACCGAGGGCGACACCCGCGAGGACGGGGACGAGACTGATGCCGAGCTGGAACATGGAGACGGCGGTGGCTCCGGCGAGCGTCGGCGCGTCGGCCGCCACGGTGAACACCCGGCCGTAGACAGCCGGGTTGAGCACGAATCCGGCGATTCCCAGCAGCAGTACCAAGATGATGACCGCGGGGGCGTAGTCGGCGAGAAGGGCCAGCAGCACCGACGTGACGAGGATGCCGCCCGCGCCGATGAGGAGTGCGTGGTGGGGACGCCCGTCGGCGATCCGGCCGCCGATGAACAGACCGAAGAACGCACCGACGCCGAACAGGACGAGGATCGGGGGCACCCACACGGAGCCGACGCCAGTGACGTCCCTGAGGAGCGCCGCAAGGTAGTTGTACGAGATCATGTACGCGGCGGTACTCAGCAGCGTCGCGACGTACACCACCCACAGTTGCGGCTGCCGCATGGTGCGCAACTCGCGGCTCACGCTGGGTTCCTGCGCCGCCTTGGTCGCGGGGACGGCGGTGGCCGTCGAGACCGCACCGAGGACGGTCAGGGCGACCACCGCCCAGAACCCGCCCTGCCAGCCGGTGAAGTGGCTGAGGAACGCACCGGCGGGGCCACCGCCGACCATGGCGATGCTGAGTCCGCTGACGACGACGCCGGAGGCCCGTGCGGTGCGTTCGGGGGCGACGAGTCCGATCGCGGTGACCGCGGCGACCGCCCAGAACCCGGCATAGGCCAGACCGCACAGGAAACGGGTGACGATCAGCACGGTGAAGTTGTCGGTCACCAGGCCGATCGCCACGAAGACGGCGAACGCGACCTGCGAGATCACCAGTGTGGTGCGTCGCGGCCAGCGCAGTGTCAGGACGGCGAGCGGTGGGCCGCCGATGACGACGCCGATGGCGAACGCGGAGATCAGCGCACCGGCGGAGGAGAGCGAGATGTGCAGGTCGTCGGCGATGTCCGGGAGGACCCCGGCAAGCAGGAACTCGGCACTGCCCATGGCGAACAGGCTGAACGCGAGCAGGTAGACCGCGAACGGCAACCGGTCATGGGCCTTGCGCGCGGCCGCATCGTGGGCATCGGTCTGAACGCTCATCGGCAACCGCCGAGCGTACGGGGGGTGGTCGGACACATGGGGAGAACTCCTTGTCGGGACGGTTCGGGCGGACGGATCAGGGCGGGTGCATGCCGGCCCGGCCGGCGTGCGCAGAACGGCGCCGCCGGACCCGTGAGACGGCCGCCCGAGTGGCGCGGGCATCTCGGCGATCCGTTTGATCACGGTGATCACTGCCAGTCCCCATGCTGGAACCGTGCGTCGCGGAATGACAATATTTGTTGCCGAGACCGGGACGCGCGGGCGCCGTCCGGCGGGACCGGTTCCAGGGCCCGGCCACCGGGTCAGTCATCACCGGGGAGGGCCTCACCCCAGCCCCACTTCTTGATGGTGGTACGTCCCGAAGGCCCGGTGCCCGGCTGCGAGTTGGCCATCGCCCGGCGCGAGCCGAACTCGATGTAGCCGACGAACGCCGAGCGGAACTCCGCGTCCTCGGGAATGCCCACGACGTCCATGGCCTCCAGCATCAGCTCCACCCACCGCGCACGCTGCTCGGGCGTGATGGAGCGGCCGCGGTGCCGGGAGACCATGCGCGGGTATCCGCCGTGGTCCTCGGTGTAGCGCTCGGGGCCGCCGAGGACCTCGCCGAGGAAGGTCGCGACGTGCTGTGGGTGGTCGTCGTCCATGTGCTTGAAGAGCGGAGCGAGGAGCTCGTCCTTGCGGACGCGCCGGTAGAACTCCTCCGTGAGCCTTTCCAGCGCCTCGGCGCCACCGGCCCATTCGTACAGGGTGGGAGTCTGGTCCGTCACTGTGTCACCTCTTCTGTGGTGCTCGGTGGTGGTGGGGCGCGCTCAGGCCGCGTACAGGTCGAAGGTCGGGGTCGGCGGGCCGCTCTGGGCGCCGGTGACGAGCCGGGGGTCGACCGCGAGCATCAGTTGGTGCAGTCGCTGAAGTTGCGGAGCGGGCTCCAGACCCATGTCCTCTATCAGCCGCCGGCGCAGCCTGCGGTAGAGGCCGAGGGCTGCGGACTGCCGCCCGGAGCGGTAGAACGCGACCATGGCCTGGGCGTAGAGCCGCTCGTGGGAGGGGTTTCTCCCCGTCAGTTCGATGAGTTCCGCGAGGAGTTCGGTGTGCATGCCGAGGCGCAGCTCGGCGTCGATGCGCCGCTCGGTGGCGAGCAGCCGGCTCTCCTCCAGGGCGGCCGCGTGGATCCGCAGCGCCTTCCCGGCCCGTACGTCGACGAGCGCCGGCCCTCGCCACAGTGCCAGGGCCTGGCGGAGCAGCCGGGACGCCAGCTCGTTGTCTCCGTCCGCGAAAGCCGCGAGGCCGTCGCGGGTCGCTCGCTGGAACGCGAAGGCGTCCACGTCCTTCTCGGCGACCCGCAGGAGATAGCCCCTCGGTCCGGTGGCGAGGAGTTGCCGGGCCCGGGCCGGCCCGTCGGGCCCGCCGAGGGCGGCGGCCAGGACGCGGCGCAGGCGCAGGACGTATGTCTGGAAGGTGGTGTGCGAGCTGCGCGGTGGCGTCGGCCCCCACAGTTCCTCCCGCAGGACCGATGCCGGGACGAGCTGTCCCGAGTGGAGCGCGAGGAGTGTCAGGATCTGCCGCTCCTTCGCCGCCGTAGGCACGACCGGGACACCGTCCGTCTCGGCCTCCAGCGGACCGAGAATCCGTATCTTCACGCGTCCTCCGTAACTCGCATGTGACCCGTCCGGCTTCCCTGTTCCGCCGGGGCGACCGCTCTGGGAAGGAACATAGAAGTGCGGGGGTGAAGCCCTCAATACGGTGGGACCGTAGGGCTGACCGAAGAATCTGTGGCCTTAGCCGTCCGGCAATCACGCGGGCATGCGTGGGCGGCCTGCGGCGGGAATGCCGCAGGCCGTCCGAACTACGGGGGTGACAATGCAGGGGGAAGGCGCTCAGGAGCACAAACAGAATCCGGGCAGGCCGAAGAAACACCCGCAGGCGTGCCGGACGACGAGTGAACCCCGGGAGATCCGGGGGCAGACCGGAATTGAATGGCCGTCGACGATTCCGTCGAGATATTCCGATGCCCGCCGCCACGGGCACCACGGTCGGACGGGAAGGGTCAGGCCCGGGGCCGGCACAGGCGGGCCGTGTGCACGGTGACCGCCGTGAGGTAGAAGGCGTCGGGGCGCCACAGGATGCCCGTGCAGTCGTCCCTGTCCAGGAGTTGCTCCACGGTCAGCCGGTCGACGAGGTCGAGGTGCTCACCGTGTTCGTCGAGCAGGAGGCGCAGGCGGGTGTGCAGATGCCGGCGCGCACCCAGGTCCAGGGGGGCGGGGAAGTCGATCAGGAAGGTGCGGCTGCCGGTGGGTACAAGCCCCGCGGACGCCAGCAGGCACGGCCAGTCCTCGACCACGGATGTGGCGCCCGGCAGCCGGGCGCGTCCGGCTGCGAACCGCTCCTCGATGGCCGCGTCCAGACGCGCCTGGAGGCCGGGTTTGCCGATGCCGATGTCGCGGGGCAGGAAGCGCGGCGGCAGCCCGCGTTCGGCGACGGCGAGCATGCCGCCGGGCTGCAAAGCGGAAGCCAGGCTCCGCAGCGCCGCCTGCTGGTCGCCCAAGTGGCGGCAGACGTTGCCGGTCCAGATCAGGTCGGCCGGTCCGAGCAGGCCGAACTCTTCGGGCAGTTCGGCCCGTCGGGTGACGATCCGCTCGGTCAGCCCGCGCTCCGCTGCGCGGTCCTCGGCCCGGGCGAGGAGCGTGGCCGACCGGTCCACGGCCACGACGGCCGACTGCGGGAAGACCTGGGCCAGGACGCAGGAAGCCACTCCGGGCCCGCTGCCGATGTCGAGGATTCGGCGGACCGCCGCCGTGTCCCGGCCGGCGGGCCCGAGCAGGCTCCCCAACCAGCGCGCCGCGTCCGTCAGGAAGCCGGAGTGGAGTTCCGTCTCTTGCTCCGGCTCGGCGCCGGGGGCCTCTCCGGGGGCCTCGCCGTCGAAGACCGGGGCGCGGTGTGCAGATGTCATACGGTCACCTCCGGCGTTCAGGATGGAGACGCCGGGGGTTCTGGGCAATTCTTGTTGCCGAATCCGGAACCGGTGCGCGATTCGGTTCAGTACGCGGCGGCCGCCGCCCGCAGGCGACGCGCACTCGCCGGGCGGATCAGGTCCCGTGCGCAGGTGTCCAGGAGCTCCCGTTGGGCGGTCAGCAGGAAGTAGTGGCCGCCCGGGAACGTCTCCATGCGCAGGGCGCGCCGGGTGCACCGGCGCCAGCCGGCCAGGTCCGCCCTCGTGACGCTGTGGTCCTGGAGACCGCGCATCACGGTGACCGGGCAGTGCACGACATGGCGCGGGTCGCGGCGGTAGGACTCCATCACAGCCACGTCCGCACGCAGCGCGGGCAGCACCCGGTCCGCGCGCCGCGGGTCCCGGCCGACCGGGGGCATCCGGCCGCGGTCACGGAGCCTGCGGATCATCGCCGCGTCCGGCAGGTGGCTGACGGCGTGCTCCGGCGCGGTCCGGTGCGGCAGTCCGGAGCCCGACACGTAGAGCCGCTCGGCGACCGCGTCGTGCTCCCACTCGAGCCGGGCGGCCATCTCGTACGCGAGGAGAGCACCGAAGCCGTGCCCGTAGAACGCGAACGGGCGGTCACACATGCGGGCCACGTACGGCATGATCTCAGCCAGCAGCGGCTCCAGGCTGCCGCACGGGCGGGTGCGCGGATGGCGGCCTCGGCCGGGCAGCTCCACGGGGGTGACGACCACCAGAGGGCCGATGGCCTCGGCCCACGGCAGGTACACGCCGGCCGAGACGCCCTCGAACGGGAGACAGAAAAGCCGCACCGAGGTGTCGCCGGTCATCGGCTCACCGGCCCCACGAGCAGGTCGTCGGCGCCGGGTTGGCACCTCGGAGTTCCGCCGCGCAGCAGGGTGTCGTACGCCTCGGTGGCCATGTGGACGAGGCGGAGCCCCGCCCTCCGGCTCCTCAGCTCGCTCGCGTACCGCCAGGCGAAGGTCCAGGTGCGGTCGTCGCGCCGGATGAGGGTGGCGCGCGTGGACGGGCCCTGGTCGAGGGGCAGTCCGCCGGCGGACTCCCGAGCCAGCCGCTCGGCGAGGCAGGCGTCCTGCACCTCTGTACGGGTGGCCCGCCAGTCGACGACCTGGAGACGGAAGCCGGAGCCGAGCACGGCCTGCCAGGCCTGCTCGTACACCAGCGGCAGGAGGCTGGTCAGGGACAGCACGAACTGCTCGGTGCGGCCGCTCTCGGGCGGGGCCGGGACCGACAGCGGCGGCAAGGCCGGGCGGAGGGCCCATATCGGGCAGAGCTCCTCACTTGAGGCGCTCACGTGATCACCGATCCTTCCATCAGGATTTCGCCATTAGGTCGCGGTGAATATGCCAGGTTCCAGGGGAACGCTTTCCGTGTGGCTCGCCGGTCACCACCGCAATGCCGTGCAGACCGTACCCATGCGGTACCCGCGCTCATCAATACGGTGGGACCGAAACAGTGGCCGAATGAACACGTGTCGATTCCATCAGGTGGAAGCATTTGCATAATTCCAGTGGGGGTTGTGCTAGCAGCGGGCTACATTCGCGGGTGTACGCCGTTCACCGGCGGTCGGGGGATCGATGGGGGATCGATGGGTGGCTCGATTTCTCTCTGACCTGTCTGCAAAACACCCTTTCCGTCAGGGCGGCGACGGCTTGACCACGAGACCGTGTCCTTGGCAGCGCTGGTTCGCAGGAGGTTCAGGGAAGTGCCCCAGGAACTGTTCGGCAGAGGCGAAGAATCCAAGATCATCATCCAGATGCTCGAGTCCGCGAGAGCGGGAGAGGGCGCGGCCGCGCTGGTGGAGGGAATCATCGGCACAGGCAAGACCTCACTCTTGCGCTGGGCCGAAGGAATCGCCCGTGAACAGGGCATGGTCGTGCTCTCTGCCACGGCGTCCCCCGCCGAACAGCCCTTCTCCTTGGGGGTGGTGCACCAACTGCTCGGCGGGCTGCCCGAGACGGCACAGGGATGGACGCGTACCTTCGCGGCGAGCGTGGGGGCCACCGACGGCGGGCCGGCCGAGCCCGACTACCCGCTGCTCGCAGAGCTGTGCGCGGGCGTGGGGCGGACCGCGCGGTGCACCCCGCTCCTCCTCACGGTCGACTCCGTCCAGCACGCCGACCTGGAGTCCCTGCTGTGGCTGGGCTTCCTCAGCCGCCGGCTCGACGACCTCCCCGTCGTACTGCTCGCCACCAAGCGCCGCGGCGAGCCGGTGAGCGACCAGCACCTGCTGGTCGAGTTCAAGGAAGGCATCCGGCCCGACCGCCATATCCATCTGCACGACCTGAGCCCGGCCGCCGCCCTGGACCTGGCCGCCGCACTGTGCGGCCACGACCACGAGTCCGTGGATGTGCTGATCGCCGACACGGGCGGCAACCCCTATCTGCTGACCGAGCAGATACGGAGCGTGCCCGCGTTCCCCGGCGGGACCGGGCGTACCCCGGACGCCCTCGTCGGCCGCACGCTGGATCCACCGGCCGAACTGATGCAGCTGCGCGCGGTCAAGGAGCGCATCCTGTGCATGCTCAGGCGGCTCGACCCATTCGGCCTGGAGGTCGCCAGGGCGGCCAGCATCCTCGGCTCGCCGCTGGACCCTGCCATCCTCGCCGACTTGTGCGGCGTGCCGACGGAGGACGCCTGCCGCAGCCTCTCGCGGCTCACCGAGTCGGGGCTGGTGTGCCCGCACGCCATGATATTCCGGCACCCCCTCCTGGCCAGACTGCTGTACCAGGACATCCCGTGCGCGGAGCGGGCCGAACTCCACCGGCTCGCCGCCCGGTCCATGTGGCGCCGCAGCGCGCCGTGCGAGGACGTCGCCGCCCACCTGCTGCGATCGCACCGGCTCGACGAGCCGTGGATGGCGCGGCTGCTGCTCGATGTCGCCCAGGGCATGGTCGGCCGGGACCCCGCGGGGGCCCGGCAGCTGATCGAGAAGACCACGCTGCACGGCGCACCCGAGGAACTGGCCGCCCGCGCCGAGGGGTTGTGGATCCAGGCACTCACCGCCCTCGACCTGCCGACCTCCGCCCGGGCGCTCACGGTGCACGCCGCCGGCCTCCTGGGGCCCGACGAGCGGCTCCACGAGGCGCTGCGGCTGTCCGAGATCCTGCTTCGGCTCGACGAATCCGCCTGCGCCCGCGAGGTGTTGGAGGACATCCGTGCGGAGGCCGGCGTGCTGGACGCCGCGGCGGCCGGCCGGCTGCGCGAGCGGCTCATCGACATCCGGCTCCACGAGGGCACCTACAGCCCGGGGGACGAGGGCGAGGACCGTCTTGAGCAGGTCCTGCTTCTGCGCACCGCCGCGGGCCGCTCGGCGCAGGCGGTACGCCGGATCGCCGACCGGTTCCTGGCCCTGCCCCGTGCCCCGTACGGCTCCCCGCCCTGGTACCACGCGGTGCTCGCACTGCTCTGGGCCGGCGACATGGACGAGGCCCGGCGGCACCTGGACACGGAGGTGCGGCTGGCCCGTGCCCAGGGCACTGTGACCCGGATCGCCGAGGCCCTCGCCGTACGCGCTCTGGTGCAGCTGCACCGCGGACCGCTCGCGGACGCCGACGACGACGCCCGTCAGGCGCTCGATCTGCTCACCAGGATCGGCGCCGCCTCCTATCACGTGGGTGCGCTGGCCCGGAGCGTCCTCATCGACGTGGCCCTGGAGAAGGACGACATCGCGGCGGCCGGCGCCCTGCTCGACGAGGCTCCGCTGCTGCCCGGCGACCGGCCCGTCACTTGGTGGCGGCTGCACCTCCTGGACAGCGCCGGCCGCGCCCTGGGCCGGCTCGGTCAGGCGCAGCGCGGGCTCGCCCTGATCGCCCACTGCGAGGAGGAGGCGGCTCGCCGGGGCGTCGTCAACCCGGCGCTCCTGCCCTGGCGTTCCACGCGCTCCGCTCTCCTGCTGGGACAGCGCAACGTGCTCGCGGCCCGCCGGACCGCCCGGCAGGAGACCGAGCTCGCCCGGCGCTGGGGCGCCCCGTTCGCCCTGGGCCGGGCCCTGGTCGCGCAGGCCTCGGCGAGCTCGGGGCGCGATGCGGCACAACTCGCCTGCCAGGCTCTGGAGATCCTCGAACCGGCCCCCGCGCCGCTGCTGTTCGCCCATGCCCTGTACGAGGCGGGGCGGGCCCACCGGCAGATCGGCAAGGTCCGGCGCACCCGCGAACTGCTGCACCGCGCCAACGAGGTGGGGATTTCGCTCGGCGCCGACGGTTTGGTCGAGGCGGTGCAGCGGGAGCTGCGGTACGCGGGCGGGCGGCCCGATCCGCGCAAGGACTCCGCGGAGTCGCTGCTCACCCCGACCGAACGGCAGGTCTCGGGGCTGGCCGCGCGCGGGATGAGCAACCGTGACATCGCGCGTCTGCTCAAGGTGAGCCTGCGGAACGTCGAGTCCCATCTGACCCATTCCTACCGGAAGTTACGGATCAGCGGGCGCCTTGAGCTGGCCAAGTACTTCCCGCCGGGGGAGGAGCCGGCGGCGATGCCGGTGCTGCTCCACTAGGGTGCGTCCGGTTTCGCAACCGCACCTGGTGCAACGGCGTACCGGCGTACCGGCGTGACTCTGCTCGTCGTGGGTGGGAGCTGGCTCGCAGCTGGTGAGGTGTCGTGGGGGCATGGCACCGGACCGTGTCGCCGGGCCCCCATACGCGGAAGGCTGTGGTGCGACACACCTTGTGCCGCACCACGGCCTCCAGCCCTGCTCAGTACGCGGACCACGTCAGTGGCCCGGTCCCGTCGGAACAGGGGTGGCGGCCCCGGTCGCCCTCCCGCCGTTCCCCGGGCGCACCTCCCCGGACACACCTCCCCGGACACACTTCTCCGGACACGCCTCTCCGGACCGGAAACGGCGGGACAGCAGGGCCCGGCCCCCGTCACCGTGGCCGCATCGGTCAGAACGTGGGGCGGACCGCCCCGACCGGCTCGCCGTGGCCGAGTACCGGCGCTGTGGCGAGTGCGCTGAGCGTTGCGTCGCCGTCCACGTCCACTCCGAGGCGGCGCAGCGCGGCGACCATCACCACCGGGCGGGACCGCTGGGAGCCGTCCGCGATCTTGAGCGATACCGCCGACCCGTCCGGCAGGCCGAGCGCGTACACGCCCTCGGCGCCGTCCTTGGCGACGGCCCCCGGCAGAGCACCCATGATCCGCGTCACGTCCCTGCCGGTGCCGCCGACGTACTGCGGGTGGGTGTTCATCGCGCGGGCCACGCGGTGTTCGAGGCTGCCTTCGGGGGCCGAGGCCAGGCGGCCGAACGCCCGGGTCAGCCCGCGCAGGCTGATGGCGAACAGGGGTGCGCCGCAGCCGTCGATGCCCGTGGCCGCGATCCTCTCGCCCGCGAGTTCCTCCAGGGTCTCGCGCAGCACCACCTGGAGCGGGTGCTCCGGGTCGAGGTAGGTGGCGGTGTCCCAGCCGTTCACGACGCAGGTCGCCAGCATGGCCGCGTGCTTGCCCGAGCAGTTCATCGTCAGGGGGGTGGGCAGGCCGCCGCCGGCCAGGTAGGCGCGCAGCGCGCCCTCACCGATCGGGAGGGCGGCCGTGCAGCGCAGCGCGTCCGTGCCGAGCCCGGCCGAGCCGAGTATCGCCCGCACCCCCTCCAGGTGGATGGACTCGCCGGAGTGGCTGGCGCAGCCCAGCGCCAGGAGTTCGCCGTCGAGCCCGAGCCCGGCGCGGAGCATGCCGAGCGCCTGGAGGGGCTTGTTCGACGAGCGCGGGTACATCGGAGCGTCGACGTCCCCGATCCGCAGGACATCCGAACCGTCCGGGCCGGTCGCGAGGACCGTCCCGTGGTGTACGGACTCCAGGAAATCCCCACGCCAGACCTCGGCCACCACGCTGTGCATCAGTTATGTCCGCCTCTCCAGTTCGAGTCAACTGTTGACAGTTACCACTTGGCGGCGAGCCTGTCGAATGTGCGGGCGATTTCACCGGCACCTCTTGACACCTGCGGAATCACGCCTGTCAACTGGCAACTGTCAACACCTTGCCGGTCCAGAGGAGGCGTCATCCGTGAGTGAGACACTGCAGCGCGGCCTCGCCGTCCAGGTCGCCGAGGTGCTGCGCGAACGACTGCTCGGCGGCGACCTGCGACCGGGGACCCGGATCAACGAGGTGGTGCTCGCCCGGGAACTCGACATCAGCCGGGGGCCGTTGCGCGAGGCCGTACGGCAACTCGTCAGCGAGGGCCTGCTCGTGCACAGCCCCAACCGCGGCGCCACGGTCTTCACGGCCGAACCGGACGACGTGAGAGCCCTGTTCGAGCTCCGCACGGCGCTGGAGACAGCGTCCGCCCGGCTGGCCGCGGAGCGCCGTGACGAGAAGGACATCGCCGCACTGCGCTCGGCCTGCGCCCGGGCGCGGAAGACCATCCAGGGCGGGCGGCGCTTCGTGCACCGGCTCGACCTGGACTTCCACCGGACCCTGACGGACACCGCGCGAAGTCCGCGCGTCGCGGAACAGTTGTGGCGGGTGCAGCAGCAGATCATCCTGCTGCGCAGCCCGCTGGACGTCCCGGCGGCCCACACGGCCGACTCCCTGGACGACCACGAGGAGATCGCCGCCGCCGTCGCGGACGGTGACGGCGAGCGGGCCGCGGCGCTCATGGATCTCCATCTCGGCCGGGTACGGGCCCACATGACGGGTTCCACGAACGGCTGACCCCGTCCGGCTCGCTGACCCCGCCTGAGTCGGTGGGGCCGCCTGAGCCGGTGGGCCGGCTCTACCGGCTGACCCTGCCGACCGGGCGCCCCTGACGATCGGCTGACCCCGCCGACCCCATGCCCCGCCTCCCGGCCGACCTCGCCGGATGCCCCTGCCCGATCGGCCGGCGCTCCTTCGGCCGGCCTCACCGGGTCCGTTCGACCCCGCCCGACCGGCCAGCCCCTCCGGCTCGCCAACTCCCCCGACTGCCCGGCCAGTTGCCCCTGCCCCACCGGTTCCGGCCCCGTGCCGTGCGTACGTACACACGCACGTGCGCCTGCGTGTGTACGTGCCCCCGGCCCCGTCCAACCGGCGGCCGGACCCGTCCCTCCCCCGCCCCGCCCGACCGCCCGGCCCGCCGGGCCACTGGAGTACCCGACATGACCGACTCCTCCGCAGCGGCGCCCCCGCGCGAGCGCCGCACCCCCGGACTGCTCGTCGCCGCACTGCCCGTGGTGCTGATGCTGATCGTGATGATCGCGGGCACCGTCTGGCTCGGCCTCGACCCCGTGGTCCTTCTCGTCACGGCCTGCGCCGTCACCGGCGTCATCGCCCGGTGGCTCGGCGTGACCTGGGACGAGATGCTCACCGGCATACGGTCGAAGATCGACGACGCGATGCCTGCGCTGCTGATCCTGATCTCCATCGGCATGCTCATCGGCACCTGGACGCTGAGCGGCACGATCCCCATGATCGTCGACTGGGGGCTCAAGGCCATCCAGCCGTCGTGGATCGTGGTGCTGTCGTTCCTGATCACCATGGTCGTCTCGACGGTGACCGGTACGTCCTGGGGCTCCGTCGGCACCGTCGGTGTCGCCCTGATCGGCGTGGCGGGCGGACTCGGGGTGTCCCTGCCGCTGACGGCGGGCGCCATCATCTCGGGCGCCTACTTCGGCGACAAGATGTCCCCGATGTCGGACACCACCAACCTGGCTCCCGCCGTGGCCGGTTCGACCCTCTTCGAGCACATCCGGCACCTCCTCTACACGACGGGCCCCGCTGCGGTCCTCTCCTGTGTCGTGTACCTCTTCCTGGGCCACGGCCAGCACGCCGACGGACACGCCGCCCAGCGCACCGCCGACCTGCGGGCCGTACTGGAGCACGGATTCCACTTCAACCTGCTGCTCCTGCTGCCGCCGGCGGTGATCCTCGTGGGCGCGGTCATGAAGAAGCCGCCGCTGCCGACCATCGTCGTCTCGTCGGCGGTCGCGGGGATCCTGGGCGGCATCTTCCAGGGCTTCTCCCTCCAGCAGATCGGCTCCTCCGCGTCGACCGGCTTCACCGTGTCGATGCTGAGCGGCCACGGCGGCATCGACCCCCACCATCTGTCCGCCGCGGCCGGCACCCTCCTCAACCGCGGCGGCATGGCATCGATGGCGTCGACCATGCTGATCGGCCTCGCCGGCTTCGCCTTCGCGGGCATCCTGACCGAGACCGGCTGCTTGGACGTCCTGATGCACCGGCTGCTCGCCAAGGTCCGCAGGACGGGCGGGATCATCCTCGCCACCGCGCTGACCTCCGTGGGCACCGCGCTCGCGATGGGGGTCTCGTACCTGACGATCATCGTGCCGGGCCAGGCGTTCCGGGACATCTATCCCGAGCGCGGGCTCGCCCCGAAGAACCTGTCGCGCACGCTGGAGGACTCCGGCACGGTCTTCGTGCCCCTGGTGCCGTGGACCGAGGCCGCCACCTACATGTCCACGACCCTGGGCGTCGCGACCATGGCGTACGCGCCGTACGCGTTCCTCAACTACTTCGGCGTGATCATCGCCGTGATCTGCGGCTACACCGGTTTCGGCATCGCCCGCCAGGAGCCGGCGCGCACGACCGCCGGGGAACCCGCACCGGCCGCTGCCGCCGTCTGACGCATGTCCCGCCCGGGAAACCGGGGACGCCGGGGGCTGCGGCTACGGGCCACCGGCCACAGTTACGGCCCACGGCCGCACTCCCACTCCCCCCTTCCGCCGCCCTCAGGGCTGGATGTTCTCCAGGTCCGCCAGGAGGCCGGGGTGCTTCGGCTCCCAGCCGAGCGCCTGCCGGGTGTGGGCGCCGGACGAGGGCTGGTCGGTCGCGAAGATCGGGCCGAGAGGCCCGTACGTCTCGGCCGGTACCTGCTCGACCGGCAGGTTCAGCCGCCGGCCGATGACCGCGGCGATGTCACGCACCTGGTCCCCCTCGTCGGCCACGGCGTGCCAGGCGCTGCCGGCCGGCGCCTGCTCCAGGGCGAGCCGGAAGAGCACGGCCGCGTCGAGCGCGTGCACGGCAGGCCAGCGCTGGGTGCCGTCGCCGGGGTAGCCGGACACTCCGGTCGTACGGGCGATACCGGTCAGCATTCCGGCGAAGCCGCCCGCGCCGTCCTTGTGCACCGTGCGGGGCATCCGTACGGCCGAGCTCCGGACCCCGCGCGAGGCCAGGTCCAGCACCTCCGTGACCGTGCGGCTGCGGCCACCGACCGGCCCGTCGGTCGGCAGCGGGTCGGCCTCGGTGGAGGCGCGGCCCGGCACAGCCGGAGTGCCGGACACGGTGACGAAGGGGCGGTCGGTGCCGACGAGTGCCTCACCGAGGGCCGCGAGGGCGGCGCTCTCCTCCGTGACCGCGTGCGCCAGGGCTTCGGGGCTGCTGAAGTCGTTGCTGAACGCCAGGTGGATCACCCCGTCGGACCGACCCGCGCCGGCGCGCAGGACATCCAGATCGGCGAGACCTCCCCTGAGCGGCTCCGCTCCGGCCGCCTCGACGGCCTGCGCGGAGGCGTCGGAGCGGGCGAGCGCGAGCACGGAGTGGCCCTTGCCGAGCAGTTCCGCGACGACGGCGGAGCCGATCAGACCGGTACCACCGGTGACAAATACACGCATAAGACTCTCCCTTGCATGATTGGCCCGTAAGCCGTGGACCTGTAAGTCATGGACCGTAAGCCGTGGACCCGTGAGTGATGAGACCTTGTCTCATCACCCTAGCAAAGTAATGGGACAAGAGTCCCGTGACGCGCGATGCACTTACGATGGATCCATGGGCCGATGGGAACCGGGTGCACGCGAACGCCTCGTCGTGGCTGCCGTCGACCTGTTCACCGAGCAGGGGTACGACGCCACCACGGTCACGCAGATCGCCGAGCGCGCCGGAGTCACCAAGAGCACCTTCTTCCGGCACTTCCCCGACAAGCGCGAGCTGCTGGTGGCCGGACAGGAGACGCTGAGCCGGCTGCTGTCCGAGGGGATCGCCGAGGCTCCCGCCGACGCCGGCCCGCTGGATGCGGTCGCCGCAGGCCTGGTACGCGCGTCGAGCGCGATGGGCCCCATGAACCGCGAGCTCGCCCCACGCCTGAAGGCGGCCGTCACCGCCAGCACCGAACTCCAGGAGCGCGACGCCCTCAAGAGCGTCAGCCTCGCCGCAGCGGTCACCACCGCCCTGGTGGCCCGCGGCGTACCTGAACCGACCGCGGCCCTCGCGGGCGAGCTGGGCGTCCTCGCCTTCAAGCGGGGGTACGCCGTGTGGTCCGACGGCGCACCCGACACCCAGGACGACCTCTCCGAGTACACCCTGGCAGCCCTGGACGAGCTCCGTACGGCGAGCGCGTCGCTGCACTGACCGGGACCCGCACCCCTCCCTCCCTTCCCGGACCGCCGCCCTCCTCTCTGCTCGCGACAGCCCGGCGGAACGGCGCTAGCGTGAAACCGGGACCGAGCCCAGGACCGAGTCCGGGGTCGCCGTCATCGCGGCATCGCGGTCATCGCGGTCATCGCGGTTCGCCCATGCTCGGCAGGGAGGACATGGACATGAAGGCCATCACCCTCGTACCCGGCAAACCCGACCAGGTGGAGATCCGTGACGTCGGCGAACCGGGCCCGGAGCACGGCTCGTTGCTCGTCGAAGGCCGGCTCATCGGCATCTGCGGCACGGACCTCGACATCACCGAGGAGGGTTACGGTGCGCCGCCGCCCGGCCAGGAACGTCTGATCGTCGGGCACGAATCCCTCGGGCAGGTGCTGGAGGCCCCGATGGGCAGCGGGTTCGCACCGGGCGACCTGGTCGCCGGTATCGTGCGGCGGCCCGACCCCGTACCCTGCGGGCCGTGCTCGGTGGGCGAGTGGGACTTCTGCCGCAACGGCCTCTACACCGAACGCGGCATCAAGGAGCTGCACGGCTTCGGGTCGCAGCGGTGGCGCAGTGAACCGCAGTACGCGGTGAAGCTCGACCCGGCTCTCGGCGACCGCGGGGTGCTGCTGGAACCCGTATCGGTACTCGCGAAAGCGTGGGAACAGACCGAGCACATCCTGAGCCGGTCCTCCTGGAAGCCCAGGGTCGCCCTCATCACCGGCGCCGGGCCGATCGGCCTGTTCGCGGCCATGCTCGGCACCCAACGCGGCCTGGACGTACACGTACTCGACCTCGACAGCAGCGGCCCCAAACCGCAGCTCGTCGCCGACCTCGGCGGGACGTTCCACACCGGCGACGTCCGGGACACCGGTCTCGCACCCGACGTCGTCATCGAGTGCACCGGCGTCGGCTCGCTCGTCCACGCCCTGACGGACGTGGTGGGGCCCGGCGCCGTCATCTGTCTGACCGGTATCTCGTCCGGCGGCCGGAAGGTCACCGTGGACCTGGACGCGACCGCCCGGGAGATGGTGCTGAGGAACGGCGTCGTCTTCGGCTCCGTCAACGCCGGCCGCCGCCACTACGAACAGGCCGCGGCCGCTCTCGCCCAGGCCGACCCGAGCTGGCTGGACCGCCTCATCACCCGCCGGGTCCCGATGAGCGGGTTCGCCGACGCGCTGCACAAGGGCAGCGACGACGTGAAGGTCGTCGTCGACCTCCGGGCCTGAGGGCCCGCCACCGGCCGCGCGCACAGCGGCGGACCGGCGGCAGACCGGCGGCAGACAGCGGCAGACACAGCGGTGCGCCGCGAGCGGGCCCACTCGCGGCGCACCTGATGTCACCTCAGCCGTCAGGCATCAGCCGTGACGGTGCCCCAGACGCTCGACGTCCACGACGCGACCGCGCGCGTTGCGCAGGGTCGCGGTGTCGACGCGGTCCCAGATCGGCGCGCGCCGGTTCTGGTAGACGTCGCTCCAGCTGTTGCGGCCGTGGCCGGTGTGGACCTTGACCGACTTGTGCGCGCCGAGCCGCAGCGCCGGGAAGCGGTAGGAGTGGTGCTGCGCGTCGGTCAGCGTCCAGCCGCGCAGTTCCACCGCCCGGCGGGAGTTGTTGGTGACGGTGATCCACTCCGCGTCAACCCGGTTGCCGCGGTGGTGCCCGCGGCCGTGGCTGTCGACGTGGTGAACGGCGCCCACCACCACGGCCGAGCGCTCAGGGCGCGGGGCGGGGTGGTGGCCGGCGGCCGCCGCCGGGAAGGCGGCGGCCAGCAGGGCCCCGGAGGCCAGCACAGCTGCGGCGAGACGGGAACCCGAAGACAAAGACGACATGGAACCCCCAGATCAGGGCATGCGCGCGCCGGTCGGCCCACGCATGGTGCAGATGAACTTCCGGCTCTGTGCCGGACAACCACACTCTGAACCGAGCCGATTCCGATGTCCGGAGAACCTTCGCGACTTTACCGAAACCGGACAAAACACACACCGTCAGATCATCCGGCGCATACGCCCCCGCGCGCACCCCGCCGACAACGCGCCCCCGACGCGGCCCGTACGCGACCGGAGTGACGCACGGGCCCCGACCTCGCCCCGTCGCCGCACGGCGGACCAACTCCACGGTCTCGCCGCGCACACGGTGACCGATCCGCTACCGTGCGTGATACAGCCCAGTCGGGCCTCAGGACACAAGGGGACCTTGAGTGAACCGTATTCGCACCGTTCTCGCCGCGCTGACCGTCACCGCGGCGACGGCGGCGGCGCCCGCCGCCGCGAGCACCGCTCCGCAGCAGCACCCGGGCCGGACGGCGGCCTCCGGGCCGCAGCACGCCCCCTGTTCGGGAGAGTTCGACGGCGACGCCAGGCTCGGACCGCAGTGGCTCCCGTCGAAGCACGAGAAGCCGGTGGGCCCGCTGCTCAAGGGCTACCACAGGACCGGGAAGCTGTCGGCAGGGGACTTCCTGAAGAAGTACTGGGAGGGGCCCGCGGATTCGGGCGGCTGGAAGTACCCGCCGAACGACGGGTTCAAGGAGGTCAACGGGCAGGTGGACAAGGAGCCCGAGAAGCTGCGCACCGGTGAGCGCCTGGACCGCTTCGGCTCCGAGTACGGCGGCTATCTGGCGCCGGCGGGCGACTCGTACGCCAAGCGCGCGCTGCCCCCGCAGAGCCTCAACACCCGTGATGCGGCGGTGCCCTGCGACTACCACGTCTACCGGGTGGCCAAGCCGTTCTGGGTGTGGCAGGGCGGTATCGCGCCGTGGTTCGAGCAGCCCGGCAACGGGCAGCAGATCAAGCTCGACCCGGTGTTCCTGAACCCGGGCGAGGGCCAGCGGCTGAACGTCAAGTGGCTGCTCGACCACCACTACCTCACCCAGGCCACCCCGGCCGGCGAGTAGCGCCCCATGGACCGCCACGAACTGCGTGCCGCGCTGCGCGACGCCGGAGTACCCGACGGCTACTACCGGATCGAGGGGGTCCATGAACCGGCCCCCACGCCCACCGACTTCCTCTATCTGAAGCGGACCGAGGACGGCCGGGCGTGGGAGACCGGTGCGTACGAACGCGGCCTCTCGGAGGTCATCGGCCGGTACGACACCGAGACGGACGCCTGCGCGCATCTGCTGCGGCTGCTCGTCTGACAGCGGACGGCTGGGGCGCCGGGACGCCTGGGCACCTGCCCGCCTGCCCGCCTGCCGGGATATCCGCCTGCCGGGATATCCGCCTACGGGGACGTCCGCCTGCCGGGATGTCCGCGCCCGCCGCCGGGCGCGGCCTACTGGTCGCCCACGTCCCGCCGGTTCGACAGCGCCGACTCCGCCAGGGACGAGAGCCCCTCGACGTAGACCGTGCCGTCCGGCGCCGGCCGTACGACGAGCCAGCCGCGCGCGCCCAGGCTGCGCACCTGTCCCCGCACCTCGTCGCCGAGCTCGGCCGCGAGGTCGTCCTCGCGGGGTGTGCTGCCCGCGTGCAGGTCCTCGCGGATCCGCAGGAGCAGCGCCTCTTCCTGCGCGGTGATGTTGAAGTCCATCCCTGGACGCTACGGCCCCCGGGGCGCCACCGCCCGCGGAGGGCCGAACCCCACCCGGACTCCACCCCGGACCTGCACCCCGGCCCTGCGCTGCGGCGGACCCCCACCACACGCACGCCCTGCACGCCACAGCACCCGAGAGGCCCGCCGCACCTTCGCAACGCGCCGCGGGCCTCTCTCAGCAGGACTCAGGGACTCAGGGACTCGGACTCAGCAGGACTCAGCCCGAATCAGGCCCCCGGCGTGGCCGGGAGCTGGGGAACGCCCGGCACGGTCGGCAGCGCCGGGAGGCCCGGCAGGTTCGTGGCCGGGAGGCCGCCGCCGACCAGGATGGCCGTGAGGACGTTCACCTGGGCGGTGAGCACGGCCTGGGCCGACGCGGCCACCTTGGTGGGGCTGCCGGTCGTGACCGTCTTGACGAGAGTGTCGACCTTGGCCTGGAGGTCGGCCGCCGCCTTCGCCTTGAGCGCGGCACCCGGGTCGGGCGCTGCGGGCGCACCGGACACTCCGGTCACGCCGCCGGGGATGCCGGGGGCCGCGGGCGCCGCGGGGGCTGCTGCCGTGACCTTCGCGAGGGCGGCCTTGACCGGGTCGGCCAGCTTGGTGGCGTCGGCGGCGGACAGCTTGCCGTCCGGAGCCTTCAGTACGGCGGTGATCAGGTCCGTCACCGGGGTCAGGACACCGCCGGCGTCGCTCAGCAGTGCGGTCTGGCTCGCGAGCTTGTCGGCTCCCGGCACCGGGGCCGCCGGGCCACTCGCGGGGCGGGCCGGGGGAGCCGCCGCGTAAGCCTCCGGGCCCGCTATGCCGAGGGCGAGAGCGCCGCAGACGGCGGACGAGACGAGGAGGCCGGCCTTCGGGGACATGCGCATGGAAAGCGTTCCTTTCGGAGGTGCGGGAGGTACTCACCGGTGCGGGAAGTACGCAACGCCACCGTGCAAACGCCTGAATACAGCGCGCAATCGCTGGGTCACCCGACGTGGCCGACGGTGCCCGGCCCGACCCGCTCTGACCTGCACGTCTCCCGGCCTTTCCGGAGCCGCCCTGATGCATCCGTTGGAGGGAGCGCCCCTCCGGGCCAGGAGGACCGGACGCGGGCACGGCTGCGGCCCCCGGAAGGATCCAGGGGCCGCGAGCCGTACACCGGGGCCGGTCAGTCCAGTACCGGCGCCGGTCAGTTCAGCTTCGCCGACAGCGCCGTGAACTGCGTCCACGTCAGCTTCGGCTTGCCCGGGTCCCAGAGCTTCTGGGCCGTCGCCCGCAGCGGCATCTTGATGCCCGCGGCGACCTGCTCCGGGGTCTGCGCGTTCGGGAAGTCGCCCCAGACGGCGAAGCCGCCGCCCACGATCAGGTGCGCGTACTTGGCGGGGACGGCCTTGGTGCCGCGCACCACCAGCGGGGTCCACTGCTCGTAGATCCGCTTGCCGGTGGGGTACGTGAAGTTGTTGGGCTGGCCGAGCACGTAGTACAGGTACTCGTCGTTGAGGTTCACCACCTGGCGCCCCTCGCTCAGATACTCCTCGGGCGGCCGGGCCCCGAACTCCTTGCCCGTCCAGTACTCCACCTGGATGTTCTTGTCGGCCTTGGCCACTCCGCCGCGGAAGAACCCGTCGTTCCACGCCTGCGGTGTCCGGCCCGCCTTCCTGATGACCGCGGCCCGGTCGTTCAGCCAGGCCACCGCCAGATCCTGGACCGTGCCCTTCGCGCCGTACTTCTTCCGGGCGAGGGCGGCCAGCTGCGGGAAGGACGCCTCCGGGTTCTTCACCGTCAGCGCCTGGTACTCGTCACCGCCGACGTTCCAGTACGTGCCGGGGAAGAGCTTCATGTACTCGCGCAGCAGCGAGTCCACGATCTTCGCGGCCTTCGGGTTCGACACGTCGACCGCGCCCTTGACGGGGGTGCCGTCGGCCGTCTTCAGCTGGAGGTCCGGGTGCGCCTTGATGACCGCGCCCAGGTGTCCCGGCGAGTCGATCTCGGGGACGACCGTGATGTGCAGGCTGGTGGCGAGCGAGACGATCTTGTGGACCTGGGCGGTGGTGAGGTGGTCGGGCGAGACCACCTCGGGGTGCGACGTGGAGGCGATACGGAAGCCCTGGTCGTCCGAGAAGTGCAGCCCCAGCTGGTTCAGCTTGAGGTCGGCCATCTCGTGCAGCCGGTCCTCGATCCAGGCGGCGTCGAACGGTTTGCGCGCGATGTCCAGGTTGAACCGCCGCTGCGCGGTCGCCGGCTTGTCGTGCACGACCCCCTCGGGCACCTTCCCGTCGGCCTGCACGGACTGCTTGAGGGTCCGGGTGCCGTAGAAGACCCCGGCCTCGTCGGGCCCGGTGATCAGGACCCGGCTCTCGCGGGCGCTGAGGGTGTACGACTCGCGCGGCGCCTTCTTGTCCGGCTTCAGGGCCAGCTCGATGTCGCCCGCGTGCGCGGTGCCCCCGTACGCGTAGCCGATCTTCAGCTCGTGCGAGAGGAGCCTGCCCTCGTCGGTGAGGCCCTTGCTGCCCTTGTCGACCAGGACCCGGGAGCCCTTCACCGGGTGCCAGCCGGGGCCGCGCGCCGGGCCGTGTTCACGTACCGCCGGGATGGCGCGGGGCGCAGCCGAGAGCGGGTAGTTCTTCGCCGACGGGTCGGACGAGGGGGCGGTCACCGCCGAGCCGTGGCCCGCCGGGCCGCTTCCGCCGTACGTGTCGTCGTCCGGCCACACCGTGACGGCGAGCGCGACGGCGGCAGCCGTGACGGTCAGGCCCACGGCGATGGGGACCGGTGCGTTGAGTTTTTTCATCAGTCCGAAACCTCCCGTGCACGGCTGAGCGAGGGGGACATGCCAGCCAATTCGTCCATCACGCGCCTTGAAACTCTCCCTTCCGGGTGAAAATCGCGCATCCGTCGGACACTCAAGTCTCCGCATCGATAGCGTTGCGGCTCATTCACCGCCGTCATCCGACCCTCCAGTCGTGTTCGAGGAGCTCACGCTGTCCAGCGAGTCCCACGCCGGCCCTCCGATGCGACCGCCGTCACTCCACCACAGAACGGACGGCCCGGCACGCCCAGCCATACCGGCGCAGAAGCGCGGCCCCTCCGGTCTCCACCGGTTCAACTCTGCACCCGCAGGCAGCGCCGAGAGTGCCCTTCTCGGGTGCTGCGCCAGCCCCCGGTGGGCCCGGCGGCTGGCCGCACACCGCCCCTATCCCGACCTGACGGCGCTGCTCGCCGCCTGTGACGAGGCGAGTTACGACCTGTCACCGGCCGAGCTGGCCCAGGCCCTGGCGGGCGAACCGGTGTCGCGGCTGCCGCACGGCCGTGCGCCGCGCGCCGCCCACACCGCGCTGAGCGCCGCGCACACCGCGTACGAGAGCCGCTTCGGACACACGTTCGTGATCTGCCTCGACGACGTCCGCCCGTCCGAGCACCTCGACCAGGTACTTGTGAGCATCCGTACCCGGCTCTCGCACGAGCCGGACGAGGAGCGTTCGGTCGCAGCCGACGAGCTGCGCCGACTCGCCCGGGGGCGAATCGTCCGGCTTGTGGCGGATACGGGCCATGCCGGTAGCCCGTCCGTGGCTGTTTGATTGCCTGTTTGATCACACCGCAACCCCCCGCGCGGAGGAACCGACAAGTCGTCGCTACGATGGCCGGGGCCGGTGGACCGTACCCGGCCGGGCCAGACCGACACAGCTTCTCCCAGCCGGAGAGGCTGGCGGCATGACCCCCGTCCCCCGCTCCCGGAGGGTTTTTCCGTGCCGGCTGGAACGCTGTACCGCGGCCGGGAAGGTATGTGGTCCTGGGTGGCTCATCGAGTCACCGGCGTCCTCATCTTCTTCTTCCTGTTCGTACACGTCCTGGACACTGCTCTCGTCCGTATTTCTCCCGAGGACTACGACAAGGTCATCGCTACTTACAAGACGCCGATCGTGGGCGTCCTTGAGTACGGCCTTGTCGCAGCGATCCTCTTCCACGCTCTGAACGGCCTGCGCATCATCGCCGTGGACTTCTGGTCCAAGGGCCCGCGCCACCAGAAGCAGATGCTGTGGTCCGTCGTGGGCATCTGGGTCCTGCTGATGATCGGGGCGATCTACCCCGTGCTCGGCCACGCCGCACGCGAACTGTTCGGGAGCTGAGGACTGAATGTCTGCTGAGACCTCTTCCGCTGTCGGCCCCGTCGAGGGCGTCTCCCTCTTCGACGCCGACCACCCCGCGCCGCTCATCGAGGCCCCCCGCGCACGCACCAAGAAGACGCCGAAGACCACTCGCGGCAACTTCGAGATGTACGCGTGGCTCTTCATGCGCCTCTCCGGGATCGTCCTGGTCGTCCTGGTCCTCGGCCACCTGCTGATCCAGCTGGTGCTCGACGGCGGTGTGACCAAGATCGGCTTCGCCTTCGTGGCGGGCCGCTGGGCCTCGCCGTTCTGGCAGGGCTGGGACCTGCTGATGCTGTGGCTGGCGATGCTTCACGGCGCCAACGGCCTCCGTACCGTCATCAATGACTACGCGGAGCGCGTCGGCACGCGCCTGTGGCTCAAGGGCCTGCTGTACACCGCCACGGTGTTCACCATCCTGCTGGGCACGCTGGTGATCTTCACCTTCGACCCGAACATCTCCTAGAAGCCCGGGACCGAGGCGCTTTCATCATGAAGATCCACAAGTACGACACCGTCATCGTCGGCGCCGGCGGAGCCGGTATGCGCGCGGCCATCGAGTCGACGAAGCGCAGCCGCACCGCCGTGCTGACGAAGCTCTACCCGACCCGCTCCCACACCGGTGCCGCCCAGGGCGGCATGGCCGCGGCCCTCGCCAATGTCGAGGAGGACAACTGGGAGTGGCACACCTTCGACACGATCAAGGGCGGCGACTACCTGGTCGACCAGGACGCCGCCGAGATCCTGGCGAAGGAGGCCATCGACGCGGTCCTCGACCTGGAGAAGATGGGCCTGCCGTTCAACCGGACGCCCGCCGGGGAGATCGACCAGCGCCGCTTCGGCGGTCACTCGCGCAACCACGGTGAGGCCCCGGTCCGCCGCGCGTGCTACGCCGCTGACCGCACCGGCCACATGATCCTCCAGACCCTCTACCAGAACTGCGTCAAGGAGGGTGTGGAGTTCTTCAACGAGTTCTACGTCCTGGACCAGCTGCTGGTCGAGGTGGACGGCGTCAAGACCTCCGCGGGTGTCGTGGCCTACGAGCTGGCGACCGGCGAGATCCACGTCTTCCAGTCGAAGTCCGTGATCTACGCGTCCGGCGGCACCGGCAAGTTCTTCAAGGTCACATCGAACGCGCACACCCTGACCGGTGACGGCCAGGCCGCCTGCTACCGCCGCGGACTGCCCCTGGAGGACATGGAGTTCTTCCAGTTCCACCCGACGGGCATCTGGCGCATGGGCATCCTGCTGACGGAGGGCGCCCGCGGTGAGGGCGGCATCCTCCGCAACAAGGACGGCGAGCGCTTCATGGAGAAGTACGCGCCGGTCATGAAGGACCTCGCGTCCCGTGACGTCGTCTCCCGCTCCATCTACACGGAGATCCGGGAGGGCCGCGGTTGCGGTCCCGCCGGTGACCACGTGTACCTGGACCTGACGCACCTCCCGCCGGAGCAGCTGGACGCCAAGCTCCCGGACATCACGGAGTTCGCGCGGACGTACCTGGGCATCGAGCCGTACACCGACCCGATCCCGATCCAGCCCACCGCGCACTACGCCATGGGCGGCATCCCGACCAACGTCCAGGGTGAGGTCCTCGCGGACAACACCACGGTCGTGCCCGGCCTGTACGCGGCCGGCGAGGTCGCCTGCGTCTCGGTGCACGGCGCCAACCGGCTGGGCACCAACTCGCTGCTCGACATCAACGTCTTCGGGCGCAGGTCGGGCATCGCGGCCGCCGAGTACGCGGCGAAGCACGACTTCGCCGAGCTGCCCGAGGACCCGGCCGGGCTGGTCGAGGCCCAGGTCGAGCGGCTGCGCGACGCCACGGGCACCGAGCGGGTCTCCGTGCTGCGTACGGAGCTCCAGGAGTGCATGGACGCCAACGTCATGGTGTTCCGCACCGAGCAGACGATCAAGACGGCGGTCGAGAAGATCGCCGAGCTGCGCGAGCGCTATCTGAACGTGTCGGTGCAGGACAAGGGCCGCCGGTTCAACACCGACCTCCTCGAAGCGATCGAGCTGGGCAACCTGCTGGATCTCGCCGAGGTCATGGCGACGTCCGCCCTGGCGCGCAAGGAGTCCCGCGGCGGTCACTACCGCGAGGACTTCCCGACCCGCGACGACGTCAATTTCATGCGCCACACCATGGCGTACCGCGAGGTGGGCGACGACGGCTCCGAGTCGATCCGGCTCGACTACAAGCCGGTCGTCCAGACCCGCTACCAGCCGATGGAGCGTAAGTACTGATGGCTACCCCGACCATGGACAAGGCCGAAGCGGCCGGCAAGCCCGAGGCGGGCTTCGCCGACACCCCGTTCATCACGGCCACTTTCCGGATCCGCCGGTTCAACCCGGAGATCTCGGACGAGGCGCAGTGGCAGGACTTCGCGGTCGAGATCGACCCGAAGGAGCGTGTGCTCGACGCCCTCCACAAGATCAAGTGGGAGCTCGACGGCACGCTGACCTTCCGCCGCTCCTGCGCGCACGGGGTCTGCGGTTCGGACGCGATGCGGATCAACGGCAAGAACAGGCTCGCCTGCAAGACGCTGATCAAGGACATCAACCCGGAGAAGCCGATCCTGATCGAGGCCATCAAGGGCCTCACGGTCCTCAAGGACCTCGTGGTCGACATGGACCCGTTCTTCCAGGCGTACCGCGATGTGATGCCCTTCCTCATCACCAGCGGCAACGAGCCGACGCGTGAGCGTCTGCAGTCTGCCGAGGACCGCGAGCGCTTCGACGACACCACGAAGTGCATCCTCTGCGCCGCGTGCACGTCGTCCTGCCCGGTGTTCTGGAACGACGGCCAGTACTTCGGCCCGGCCGCGATCGTCAACGCGCACCGTTTCATCTTCGACTCGCGTGACGAGGGCGGCGAGCAGCGCCTGGAGATCCTCAACGACAAGGACGGCGTGTGGCGTTGCCGCACGACGTTCAACTGCACGGACGCCTGCCCGCGCGGTATCGAGGTCACCAAGGCGATCCAGGAAGTGAAGCGCGCACTCATCACCCGCCGCTTCTGACCTTCCCGGCCCCCTTTGCGGCCACTTCACGAGGGCCCCGTCACCCGGCTTCCGGGCGGCGGGGCCCTCGCGCTTTCCGCTGTGCCAGGATCTGGGTGTCGTACAGGGAGAGAAACGGGGAGCGGGATGAGTGACCAGAATCCGTACGCGTCGTCGGACGGCGGCTACGAGTGGGGCCCGATGCAGCCGCCCGGCCCTCCCCCGCCGGGGTACGGCTACCCCAACTCCGCCCCTGGCTACGGCTATCCGGCGCAGGCGCCCGGCTACAGCTACCCGCAGCAGCCGGGCTTCCCCGTTCCGGCCGGCGGCGGCGCCCCGCTGGTGTCGATCGGTGACATCACCGTCGTCCAGGACGGCATCGTCACCCCGGCGGGCACCCTGCCGCTGCGGGGTGCCGTCTGGAACGCGACGGACATGTCCCGTACCGAGGAGCGGATCCCGCCGGTCGCCATCGTGCTGGCGATCGTCTTCGCGCTGCTCTGTCTGATCGGCCTCCTCTTCCTGCTGATGAAGGAGAAGAGGACAACCGGCTTCATCCAGGTGACCGTGACGAGCGGTGGCCGGCACCACGCCACCATGATCCCGGCCACCGGCCCGCAGACGTTCCCGCAGGTGATGGGCCAGCTCAACTACGCGCGGTCGCTGAGCGCCCTGTAGAGCGCCGGGCGGCGCCCCTGTGCCGCCCGCGGGACCACCGCCGTACCACCCAAGGCCGCCCGGCTCGCCCGGGCGGCCTTGCCATGTTCCCTCCCAGCGGCGGGAGTTCGGCGCACCCACCCGGTGTTGAACATGTTCAAAAGGGGGTCTACAGTCCATGACATCAGCTTTTGAACGCGTTCAAAGGAGGGTGGGGCATGGACCTCACAGTTGTCGCGTACGTCATCTACCTGGCGATCAGTCTCGGGCTGACCGTCTGGGTGGCCCGGACGCTCAGCCATCACGGGCGGGTCTTCCTCGCCGATGTGCTCAAGGGGAACGAGAAGCTCGCCGAGGCCGTCAACCACCTGCTGGTGGTGGGCTTCTACCTGGTGAACCTGGGATTCGTCGCCCTGTACCTCCAGGACGGCAGCACCGTCACCGACGCCCGCGGGATCTTCGAGGCGCTGTCGACGAAGCTCGGGGTGGTGCTGCTCGTCCTGGGCGGGATGCACCTCGGCAACGTCTACGCACTCAACAAGTTCCGCCGGCGCGGAATCATGGAGCGCGAGCAGACTCCGCCGGTGCCGCCGCAGGGCTGGGTCACGCCGACCCCCGGGATCTGAACCGCGATGAGCAGCGACACCTCCGTCAAGGGCCTGACCGTGCTGTACGACGCACAGTGCCCGCTCTGCGTCCATCTGCGGCACTGGCTGCGGGGCCAGCGCCAGCTCGTACCGCTCGACCTGGTGCCCGCCGCGTCCGCCGAGGCCGTGGCCCGCTTCCCCGGTCTCGACCACACGAGCACCCTGGAGGAGATCACCGTGGTCGGCGACCGGGGCCAGGTCTACCGCGGGCCGGCCGCCTGGATCGTCTGCCTCTGGGCGCTCGCCGCCCACCGGCCCAAGGCCCACTGGCTGGCCACCCCGGCGGGCGCGCCCTTCGTCCGGGTCGCCGTGCTCACCGCGGCCAAGTACCGCGACGTCACAGCGCCGCCCTGCGGCGAACGGTGCGCGGTCCCCGGTTAGGCTCGGGCACCGTGACTGATGCGAAGCCCCCCAAGAGCGAGCAGACCCGGACGCTCATCCTCGAAACCGCGCTCCGGCTCTTCCAGGAGCGCGGTTACGACAGGACGACGATGCGGGTCATCGCCCGGGAGGCCGGGGTGTCCGTCGGCAACGCGTACTACTACTTCTCCGGCAAGGAACACCTGATCCAGGGGTTCTACGACCGTATCGGGGCCGAGCACCGGGCGGCGGTGCGCCAGGTGCTCGACCACGAGACCGATCTGGAGAAGCGGCTCACGGGGGTGCTGACGGCGTGGCTCGATGTGGCCGCGCCCTACCACGAGTTCGCCGCTCAGTTCTTCAAGAACGCCGCCGACCCGGAGAGCCCGCTCAGCCCCTTCTCCGCGGAGTCGGAGTCCGCCCGGGAGGCGGCCATCGCGATCCACCGGGAGGTGCTGGCGGGCGCCAGGGCGAAGGTCCCCGGCGAACTGGCCGACGTACTGCCGGAGTTGATGTGGCTGTCGCAGATGGGGCTGGTCCTGTACTGGGTCTTCGACCGGTCGCCCGAGCGGGAGCGGAGCAGGCGGCTCGCCGCGCGCGGGGCGCGGCTCACCACCCGGGGCATCGCGCTGGCCCGCTTCCGGGCGCTGCGTCCGCTGGTCCACGAGGTGCACGAGCTGTTCACGGACTTCCTGCCGGGAATGGCGGAGACGGCGACGGCCCGCAAACGGTCCTGACCGCGGCCGGAGGGGCCGGTCCCTCTACAGCCAGCCCAGTTCCCAGATGCGCCAGACGCCCGTGCCGTCGGACAGGTACTGCCCGCCCGACACGTCGTCGCTGGACAGCACATAGTCCTTGCGCTGCCAGAGCGGGATCAGCGGCACATCGTCGGCGATGTCCTCCTGCAGCGCCTTGAAGTCGCCTGCGGTACGGCCGCGGTCGGTGTACTGCTGGGTGCGGGTGATCAGCTTGTCGACGTCCGCGCTGCTGTAGCCGTTGAAGAGGCTGTTGCCGGTGCCGACCAGCGGCTGCGTGTAGTTGTCGGCGTCCGGGTAGTCCGCGATCCAGCCGACGGCGTACGCGTCGAACTTGCCCAGCCGGTAGTCGTCCTGGAACTTCGTCCAGTCCGTCATCCCCTTGAGCTTCACCTTGAAGAGGCCGCCCTTCTCCAGCTGGGCCTTCAGCGTGCGGGCCTCGTCGTCGGTGACGCTCGTGCGGGAGTACGCGTAGGTGAAGGTCACCGGGGTCTGCACACCGGCCTGCTGGAGGAGCTGCCTGGCGGCCGCCTCGTCGACCTTCGGGTAGGCGTCGAAGAAGGCGGTGTTGTGACCGGTGAAGCCTTGCGGGATCAGCGAGTAGAGCGGTTCGACCGTGCCGTTGTAGACCTTCTCGGACAGCTGCGCGCGGTCGATGAGTTCGGCCGCCGCCCGGCGCACCTTGGTGTCCGCGAGCGCGGAGCTCTTGCGGACGTTGAAGACCAGGTTGCGGATCTCGCTGCCGGTGTTCTCGTTGACGTGCGCGTCCGGGTCGCTCGGCGAGAGCGTGGCCAGCGTCGCGGGTGTCATCACCCGGTGCGCGACGTCGATGTCCTTGTGCTTCCAGGCGGCGTCGAGCTGGGCGGGCTCCTTGAAGTAGCGGACCTCGATCGGTACGCCGGTCTTCTTGACGAGGCCCTTGTACTTCGGGTTCGGCTCCAGCACCGCGCTGACGCCGCTCTTGTAGGACTTCAGCACGTACGGCCCCGAGCCCACGACCGTACTGCCCTTGCGTCCCTTGTCCGCCGGGTACGCGGTGTGGTCGACGATGGCTCCGCCGCCCGTCGCGATCTTGGAGGCGAAGGTGGCGTCACGGGACTTGAGGTGGAAGATGACCTTGTTGCCCGAGGTGTCGACGTTCTTGAGCGTGGGGTACAGCGGGGCGGGGCCGTTGCCCTTCATCCGCAGGACGCGGTTGAAGGAGAAAGCCGCGTCCTCGGCCGTGACCTTGTGACCGTTCGAGAAGGTCAGGTCGTCGCGCATGGTGCAGCTGAAGGTGCGCAGCGCGTCATCGGTGAACTCACAGCTGCTCGCCGCGTCCGGGACCGGGGTGGAGGAACCGACGTTGAAGGACATCAGCGACTGGTAGAGCGAGCTGTAGAGGGCCCAGGAGCCGGCGTCGTACGCCTCGGCCGGGTCCAGGGACGAGACGACGTCGGTGGTTCCGATGACGATCGGGGACTTCTTCCCGCCGTCGTCGGGCAGCAACTGCCAAGCGCCGATACCGGCACACGCCAGAACGACGCATATCGCCAGAATCCGCATCCGGATCGAACGCATTGTGCTGTTCCCCTCAACCCACCTTGTGGACGCGCGGACCGGCGCGCGTCAGACCCGAGTCGGCGCCCACCCAACCACACGAAATTCACAAGTGGAAGAGAAAATCTTCACGCCGGCCAAGTTGTTAGGCAACCTTCATAAGGGGCCTCGCACGCCTCCGGCCTGCACGTCCTCGGCCGGCGACGGCGCTGCGTCTCCTCTGGCGCACCCCTCGGCGCACCCCCGTCGGCGGGCCGCGCGGGAGGGGTCACATACTGGCAGGAACACCCCCCACCGCCCCCGAAGGACGACGCCCCATGAAACTCAACCGCACCGCCTCCTGGTTCCTCACGGCGTTCGGCGTGTGGTCGTGGGTGGTCTGGGTGACCTTCGCGAAGAACCTGTTCAAGGACGCGAGCGGCCTCGCCTTCGACGACGGAAAACCGACCGCGTATCTGTGGATCCACCTGGCGCTGGCCATCGTCTCGTTCATCCTGGGCACGGTCATCGGCGTGCTGGGTCTGCGGGGCGTACGGGCCCACCGGCGCGCAGCCGGATAGATCAGCCCCGCGGGCCACCCGCGGTACCGGTCCGCCGTGGTCTGCCTGTACTTTCACCAGCGTGCCTGCCGTTGAGAAGACCGCGAGAAGGACCGTACTGACGGTCATAGCCGCCGCGTTGCTGCCCGCCCTCTGCGCCGTGCCCGCGTCGGCCGCGGTCACGAAGGGGCCGCCGAAACCCTCCGCGGCCGAGTCGCCGAAGAGCCCCGCGCCGAAGACCTCGAAGACCGCGAAGACCGCACGGTCGCAGATCGGCGGCGCGCGTCTCGCCAGGACCGGCACCCAGGTGCAGCTCGGCGACGGCGCACCGGTGCTGCCGAAGGACCTCTCCGGAGAGTCCTGGATCGTGGCCGACGCCGAGTCCGGTGATGTCCTCGCCTCGCACGACGCGCACCGGAGGCTGGCCCCGGCGTCCACCCTCAAGATGCTGTTCGCCGACACGCTCCTGCCGAGATTCCCGGCGACCGAGACCCACAAGGTGCTGCCGTCCGACCTGGCGGGCATGGGCGAGGGCAGCAGCCTGGTCGGCATCAAGGAGAACCTCACCTACACGGTCCGCGACCTGTGGCTCGGGGTCTTCCTGCGCTCGGGCAACGACGCGGTGCATGTGCTGGCCGCGATGAACCACGGCATACCGAAGACCGTCCGCGACATGCAGGCGCACGCGGACGACCTCCAGGCCCTGGACACCCATGTGGTGTCGCCCGACGGGTACGACGCCCCGGGCCAGGTCTCCAGCGCGTACGACCTGACGCTCTTCGCCCGCAGCGGCCTGCAGAAGAAGGACTTCCGCGCGTACTGCTCGACGGCGACCGCGCAGTTCCCCGGCGCGCAGAAGAAGGGCAAGAAGCGCGAGACCTTCGGGATCCAGAACACCAACCGCCTGCTGACCGGCGCCGACGGCGTCTCCCAGTACAAGGGGATAGCGGGCGTCAAGAACGGCAACACCACGCACGCGGGCGCCACCTACACCGCGGTCGCCGAGCGGAACGGCCATGTGCTCCTGGTCACCGTCATGAAACCGAGCTCGACGGAGAGCCAGGCGGTGTACAAGGAGGCGGCGCGGCTGCTCGACTGGGGCTTCGCGTCGGAGGGCAAGGTGACACCGGTCGGCGATCTGGTGGCCCCGGCCAGTTCCGCCGCGGGCAGCTCCGGCTCCGGCGGGGCCGCGAAGAGCGGCGGAGCGGCGCAGGACGGCAAGGGCGGCGCCCAGGCCACCGGGAAGGGCAAGGGCGCCACGCCGGCACCGGCCGCCGCGGCGCGGCAGGGCGGCTCCAGCGGGGTGGGCACGGCCCTGGCGATCAGTGCAGGGGCGTTGCTCCTGTTGGCGGCCGGGGCGTTCCTGGTGAACCGCCGTTGGCCGCTGCCGGATCTGGTACGACGTTTTCCACGTCGCTGATCTCCTCGTCGTCGGCGTGCCCCGTCGCGGTCCAGGCCGCGCAGAAGAGGAGCAGCTTCACGGTGAAGCTGATCCACAGCAGCAGCGCGATGGGGACGCCGAAGGCGCCGTACATGCTCTTCGATGCGACGCCCCGCATATAGCCGCTGAGCAGCAGCTTGAGCAGTTCGAAGCCCAGCGCGCCGATCAGCCCGGCGGTGATCAGCCTGCGGCGGGGAGGCTCGACGCCGGGCAGCAGGGTCAGTACGTACAGCAGCACCAGGAAGTCGGCGAGGACGGCCAGCGCGAAGGCCACACCCTGCAGGAGCGCGCTGCCCCAGCCGGTGTCCGCGATACCGATCTGCTTGGCCGTCCAGCTGACCGCGCTCGAACCGACGGCGGACGCGCCGAACGAGACGAGCACGGCGCCGCCCGTCCCGAGCAGGATCCCGCCGTCCTTGAGCTTGCGCACGAGGGCGTTGCCGTCGTCGGTGTTGTCGAGTTCCCACACGGCACGCAGACAGTCGCGCATCGAGCCGACCCAGCCGATACCGGTGAAGAGCAGCGCCGCACCGGCGACGACCCCGACCGTGCCCGCGTTCTGCACCAGCGTGTTGAGGTCCAGCTGGTCCGAGATACCGGGCACCTGCCGGGCGAGCGCGTCCTGCATGGAGTGCAGCCGGGAGGGCGTGAGCAGGGCGGCGCCGATCGCGGCGGCGACGGTGATCAGCGGGAAGAGCGCCAGGAAGCTGGTGAAGGTGATCGCGGCCGCGAGCCTGGTCCAGTGCACCCGGCCGAGGGTCTCGTACGAGCGCCAGGCGTGCGTACGCATCAGCCGGGCCAGCCAGGGGCCGATTACGGGGAGCTTCGTCAGCCAGTCCATGGTGCACGCCTACCCTCGCCGCCGAAGACCAGCGTCCTTGTCCCCCAAAAGCGCAGGCAGGTGGCGAGTCCCATCCCGACGACCGCCCCGGACACGGTGTCCGCGCGGGCCGACGTCAGCCCGAGGCCGTAGTGCGATACCGCCAGACAGAGCAGCTGGACGGCGGCGCCCGAGAGGTTCACCCCGAAGAAGACGGTGTACTCGCGCCAGCCGACCCGCCGCCCCCGGTACGTGCCGAACGCGTTGCCGAGATACGCGACCGTGCAGCCGGCCAGGAAGGACACCGATTTGGCGGTGACCGGGTCCCAGCCGGCGCCGCCCCGCAGCCAGACGAAGAGGCCCAGGTCGGCGGCGTACGCGCAGATCCCGGAGAGCGCGAAGCCCGCTATCTCACGGCGGCTGATGGCCACGGCCCTCTCCCCTCCCGTATCGGCTGTCATCCGTCACGCGTCGCCCTCCCTCGTGCGTACGGCAGGCTCGTCCGGTACCTCACAGCTGGGCGACCGCCAGGCCGTACATCGCGATCCAGCCGACACCGATCACGGCGAGCGCGCGGTCGCCCAGGATGACGTCCTCCGGGGCCCCGGCGGTCCCGCGGTCGGCGAACACGGCGTACCGCAGGATCGACAGGATGAAGGGGACCATCGACAGCTGGCGCCAGGGCAGCAGACCGGTGTCGGGCGGCCCGCTGTTCTCCATGGCCCACAGGCAGTAGGCGAGTACGGCGACACCGGCGGCGAGCTGCCAGACGAAGCGCAGATATCCGGTGGTGTACTCGGAGAGCAGGGCGCGGGTCCGTCCGTCGCCCTCCATCTGGACGGCCTCCGAGTAGCGCTTGGCGCCGACCATGAAGAGCGCCCCGAAGCCCGCGGTGATCAGGAACCAGCGGGAGAGCGGAATGTCCAGCGCCACCCCGCCGATCATGGCGCGCATCAGGAACCCGGTGGTCACCACGGTCAGGTCGACGACCAGGACGTGCTTCAGGCTGACGCAGTAGGCGAGTTGCATCACGATGTACGCGCAGAGCAGCGCGGCCGTCAGGCCGTTGCACAGGACAGCGGCGGCGAAGGTGGTCGCCACGGCGAGCAGCGCGCCCGCGGCGTACGCGACGGGTACGGGCACCTGCCCCGCGGCCACCGGGCGCCGGCACTTGACCGGATGGGCCCGGTCGGCCTCGGCGTCCCGGGCGTCGTTGACGAGGTACACGGCGGACGCGGCGGCCGTGAACAGCACGAATATGAGCCCCAGTTGGGCGAAGCCGCCCCGTGACAGGGGCTCACCGGCGGCCGCGGGCGCCGCGCCGACCAGGACGTTCTTGACCCACTGGCGGGGGCGTGCGGTCCTGAGCAGCCCCAGTGGCAGCGCCAGTGGCCCATGTGCGCCGCCGGGCTCCCGGCCGGGAACCGCGAGCGGCGGGGGTCTCGGCGGGCCCTGGGTGACGGGACCGCGCTCGGGGAGCGCGGGGAGCGGAGTGATCCGGGAGACATCAGAGAGGTCGGACATGGGCGCCTCGCATCCATTTCGCGCCGAGCCCGGCGGTGACCCCGCCGAGCAGGGCGCCTGCGGCGACATCGGTCGGGTAGTGGACGCCGACGACCAGCCGGGACACACACATCGCGGCGGCGAGCGGCGGTACGAGCAGGCGGCCCGCCGGGCGCAGCACACCGAAGGCGACGGCGGCCGCGGCCGCCGACGAGGCGTGCGAGCTGGGGAAGGAGTGCCGCCCCGCGGTGCGTACGAGAGGCGGTCCGGCGTCGAGCCGGGGGCGGGGGCGGCGCACCACCCGCTTGATGCCCATGCTCACGAGATGGGCCGTGCCGATCAGCGCGGTGGCCCGCAGCCAGGCGGCGCGCCGTTCACGGTCGGCGACCGCGCCGGTGAGCCCGGCGGCGAGCCAGAGGGCGCCGTGTTCACCGCTGAGGGAGAGGGCGCGCGCGGCGCCGCCCACCCGTGGATCCGTACCGCAGTCGCGTATCGCCGACAGAAGCCGGCGCTCGGTTTCTATGGACCGCACTGCCTCACTCCTCTCCACTGCTCTCCGCACGGCCCTCTCCGCGGCGGGAAGGCTCTTATATGACATTGCCCGATAATCACGGCCATACTGGTTGACACTCCCTCAATCACCCATTTCCCCGCGTATCTGGGCGATACGGTCTACTCCATGTCTGCCGAAACCACCGCGTCACTGCGCGGCACCACGCCCGTGAGCACGGCGGGCCCCGCCACTCCGGTGCGCTCCGCGAGCCCGGTCCGCTCCCTGCGTGCCATGAGTTCCGTGGGCTCGGTGACGGGCTGGGGCCGCACCGCACCGTCGACATCGCTGCTGGTCCGCCCGCGTACGCACGAGGAGGCGGCGGCAGCGGTGCTCGGCTGCGGGGCGCGCGGCTCGATCCCCCGCGGCCTGGGCAGGGCCTACGGCGACGCCGCGCAGAACGCGGGCGGCGCGGTCATCGACATGACCGGCCTCGACCGGATCCACTCCGTCGACGCGGACGCCGGCGTCGTGGTCTGCGACGCGGGGGTGAGCCTGCACCGGCTGATGCAGGTGCTGCTGCCGCTCGGCTGGTTCGTGCCGGTGACCCCGGGCACCAGATATGTGACGGTGGGCGGCGCGATCGGCGCCGACATCCACGGCAAGAACCACCACGGCTCGGGCTCCTTCACCCGTCATGTGCGCGCGCTGGACCTGCTCACGGCGGACGGCACCGTGCATACGACCGTCCCCGGCACCGCGCTCTTCGACGCCACAGCGGGCGGGATGGGCCTGACCGGCGTCATCCTCACCGCGACGGTCCAGCTCCTGCCGGTGCACACGTCCCTGATGTCGGTGGACACCGAGCGGGCCACCGACCTCGACGACCTGATGGCCCGTCTCACCGCCACCGACCACCGCTACCGCTACTCGGTGGCCTGGATCGACCTGCTGGCGCGGGGCGCCGCCACCGGACGCTCGGTGCTGACCCGCGGCGACCACGCCCCGCTGGACGCGCTCCCGGCACGCCTGCGGCGCGCACCGCTGGCCTTCCGCCCGGCGACACTCCCCGCGCCCCCGTCCTTCATCCCGGAGGGGCTGCTGGGCCGCACCTCCGTCTCCCTCTTCAACGAACTCTGGTACCGCAAGGCGCCCCGGCTGCGGACCGGCCAGATCCAGCGGCTCGCCACGTTCTTCCATCCGCTCGACGGGGTCCCGCACTGGAACCGGATCTACGGGCGCGGCGGCTTCGTCCAGTACCAGTTCGTCGTCGGGTACGGGCAGGAGGAGACCCTGCGCCGGATCGTCGGGCGCATCGCCCGGCGCGGCTGCCCCTCGTTCCTCGCGGTGCTGAAGCGCTTCGGCGACGCCGACCCGGGCTGGCTCTCGTTCCCGGTGCCGGGGTGGACGCTCGCCCTGGACATCCCGGCGAACCTCGGCGGACTCGGGGCGTTCCTCGACACCCTCGACGAGGAGGTGGCGGCGGCCGGCGGCCGGGTCTACCTGGCGAAGGACTCCCGGCTGCGCCCCGATCTGCTGGCCGCGATGTACCCGCGGCTCGCCGACTTCCGGGCGCTGCGCGCCGAGCTGGACCCGGGCGCGGTGTTCACGTCGGACCTGTCACGCCGCCTCGGCCTCTGACGGGACGACACCCGGCCGCAGGAGTGCACGGCCCCTTCGCTCTCCCCGCCACTTCCGAATCCGATTCCGATTCCGATTCCGATTCCGACCAGCCCGACGCGACGCGACCCGAAGCGACCCGACGCCTGAACCCGGCGCCTGAACCCGACGTCGCCTCCGAACCCGGAACCCGAACCCGAACCCGAAACCCGATCCCGAAACCCGATCCCGACTCCGAGGAAACAGCCATGAAAGACGCTTTCGGTGCCCCCCAGTCCCTGCTGATCCTCGGCGGTACGTCCGAGATCGCCCTGGCCACGGCCCGCCGCCTGGTGATCCGCCGCACCCGGACGGTCTGGCTCGCCGGACGCCCCTCCCCCGCCCTGGACGCGGCCGCAGCCCATCTGCGCACCCTGGGCGCGGATGTCCGTACGGCCGACTTCGACGCACTGGACCCGGCCTCCCACGAGGAGACGCTGGGCAAGGTGTTCGCGGAGGGCGACATCGACATGGTGCTGCTGGCCTTCGGCCTGCTGGGCGATCAGGCCCGCGACGAGAGCGCCCCGCTGTCCGCGGTCCGGGTCGCGCAGACCAACTACACCGGGGCGGTCTCCGCCGGCCTGATCTGCGCCAAGGCACTCCAGGGACAGGGCCACGGCTCGCTGGTGGTGCTCTCGTCGGTGGCAGGCGAGCGGGCCCGCCGGGCCAACTTCATCTACGGGTCGAGCAAGGCCGGCCTCGACGCGTTCGCCCAGGGACTCGGCGACGCCCTGCACGGGACCGGCGTCCAGGTGATGGTGGTGCGCCCCGGCTTCGTCCGCTCGAAGATGACGGCGGGGCTCGACGAGGCGCCGCTGGCCACCACGCCGGAGGCGGTGGCGCTGGCCATCGAGACGGGACTGCGGCGCCGGTCGGAGACCGTCTGGGTGCCGGGCACCCTGCGGGTGGTGATGTCGGCCCTCCGGCACGTCCCGAGGCCGCTGTTCAGGCGGCTTCCGGTCTGAGGCTCCGGAGAAGAAGAGAGAAGAGGAAGGGCCTGGGGGGAGGGCCTGGGGAAGGACTTAGGGCAGGGACGGCAGCGACGGCGCGGCGGGCGCTTCCCTGGACACGCTCGGGCCGGGGACGACGCCGCCCCCGCCGCCGAACGCGTACTCGCGCAGCTTCCGCCACACGCCGTCCGCCCCCTGCTCGTACAGGGCGAAGGAGCCACAGGTCCAGGTCGCCTCGAAGGCGGCGAGCGCCTCGTACGCCCGGTCCATCTCCTCGTCCGAGATGGCGTGCGCGACCGTCACATGCGGGTGGTACGGGAACTGGAGCTCGCGCACCAGCGGGCCCGACGCGTCCCTGATCTGCTGCTGGAGCCAGGAACAGGCCGAACCGCCCGTCACCACCTGGACGAAGACGACGGGCGAGAGCGGCCGGAACGTCCCCGTGCCGTACAGCCGCATCGGGAAGGCCCGGTTCGCGGCCGCGACCGAGGCCAGATGGGCCTCGATGGCGGGCAGCGAAGCGGCGTCGGCCTCCGTGGGCGGGACGAGCGTGACGTGGGTCGGGATGCCGTGCGCGGCAGAGTCCCCGAAGCCCGCGCGCTGCTTCTGGAGCAGGCTGCCGTACGGCTCCGGGACCGCGATCGAAACGCCGAGCGTTACGGTCCCCACGTCGTTCTCCTCCGCTGTCGGATGCTTCCGGATGCCTGCCCGACCATTATGCGAGCAGTGTGGCGGCCCCCCGTCCGCCTGGCCAGAGTCCAAGGTCACAGGCCCCGGGTCAGTGCTTGGCCGGCAGGAACCCCAGCCGCTCGTACGCCTGGGCCAGGGTCTCGGCGGCGACCGTACGGGCCTTCTCCGCGCCCTTGGCGAGCAGGGAGTCCAGCGACTCCGGGTCGTCCAGATACTCCTGGGTGCGGGTCCTGAACGGTGTGACGAAGTCGGCGACGATCTCGGCGAGGTCGGTCTTGAGCGCGCCGTACATCTTGCCCTCGTACTGCTGTTCCAGGTCGGCGATGCTCGTGCCGGTGAGCGTCGAGTTGATGGTCAGCAGGTTCGACACGCCGGGCTTCGCCACCGGGTCGTAGCGGATCACCGTGTCGGTGTCGGTCACCGCGCTCTTGACCTTCTTCACCGAGACCTTCGGCTCGTCGAGCAGGCTGATGAGGCCCTTGGGCGAGGCCGCCGACTTGCTCATCTTGGCCGTCGGGTCCTGGAGGTCGTAGATCTTCGCCGTCTCCTTGAGGATGTACGGCTCCGGGACCGTGAAGGTCGCGCCGAACCGGCTGTTGAACCGGTCGGCGAGGTCCCGGGTCAGCTCGACGTGCTGGCGCTGGTCCTCGCCGACGGGGACCTGATTGGCCTGGTAGAGCAGGATGTCGGCGACCTGGAGGATCGGGTACGTGAAGAGGCCGACGGTCGCACGGTCGGCGCCCTGCCTGGCCGACTTGTCCTTGAACTGGGTCATCCGGCTGGCCTCACCGAACCCGGCCAGGCAGTTCATGACCCAGCCGAGCTGGGCGTGCTCGGGAACATGGCTCTGCACGAAGAGCGTGCAGCGCTCGGGGTCGATGCCGGACGCGAGCAGCTGGGCCGCCGCGAGCCGGGTGTTGGCGCGCAGCTCGGCGGGGTCCTGCGGGACGGTGATCGCGTGCAGATCGACGACCATGTAGTACGCGTCGTGCGACTCCTGCAGGGCTACCCACTGGCGCACGGCGCCGAGGTAGTTGCCGAGGTGGAACGAGCCTGACGTGGGCTGGATCCCGGAGAGCACCCGGGGACGGTCTGAGGCCATGTACAGCATTCTCTCAGGTGCGGAACCGATCTCCGCCGCGCGGTGTATGAAAGATGTGAGAACGCGGGAGGGGAGCCACGTCGCCGTTGCCGACGTGGCCACAGAGAGAGCCGGGCCCAGGGCCACGGCCGGAGCCACACCCGGAGCGGACGAGGCCGGGGTGATCGCACGCGTGCGGGCCGGGGACACCCAGGCGTACGCGGAGCTGGTGCGCGCCTACACCGGAATCGCACTGCGCGCGGCGGCCGCCTTCGGGGCCGGTGCGGACGCGGAGGACGTGGTGCAGTCGGCCTTCTTCAAGGCATACCGGGCGCTGGGCCACTTCAAGCCGGGCGCGTCGTTCCGCCCCTGGCTGCTGCGGATCGTCATGAACGAGACGCGGAACACAGTGCGCTCGGCGCACCGGCAGCGATCCGCGGCGGGACGCGAGGCAGCGCTGGCGGAGGCGGAGCCACTGATACCGGAGTCGGCGGATCCAGCGGTGGCCGCGCTGCGGGAGGAGCGCCGGGCACTGCTGCTGACGGCACTGGACCGGCTGAGCACCGAACAGCGGCTCGCTGTGACGTACCGCTATCTGCTGGAGATGGACGAGGCGGAGACGGCACAGGCACTGGGCTGGCCGCGCGGCACCGTGAAGTCACGGCTGAACCGAGCCCTGAAGAAGCTGAGCAAGCTGCTGCCCCCACCGGACGGCAGCCAACCACCGGACGAAGAGGACGAGTCCGTGCGAGGGGTGAACGTGAGGGGTGGGCGTGTGTGAGAAGTGGGCGTGCGCGGGGAGTGGGCGTGCGCGAGCGGTGAGCGTGAAGGTGGGTGGCGGAAAGGTGAGGCGGGAAATGGGAGAGGTGACGCGGGACATGCGAGGTAGGGGCGAGTACGGACGGCGTGATCCGGATCCACGGCTCCCCTCGGAGCTCCGGGCCCTGGGCCGCACACTCGGCGACCGGGGCCGGGGCGGGGAGCAGGACGGACACGGGGAACACGGCGAACACGGTGAACTCGGTGAACTCGGTGAACACGGTGAACTCGGTGAACACGGCGAGTCGGGGGCGGGCAGACAGCCAGGTCTTGGAGAAGGGCAGCCTCCGGGAGGCGCGCTGGGCGAGCCGGCTGGGCCGGGCAGTCCGGGCGGGCCGGAGCCGGGGCAGTCGATGGCCGAGCGGGTGCTGGCGCGGATCGTGGCCGAGGGGGCCCAGGCACCCGGCCCGGACCCGGCCCGGCTTCCGGAGCCGGGCCGCTTCGAGCGGGCCCGCGCCTGGGCACGCAGCCGGCTCGACTGGTTCGAGGGCCCGGGCGGCGCGGGGGGCGCGGGCGACACGGGCCCCGAAGGGATCGATGTGCGGTACGCCCCTGCACCGCATGGCCGCCCGGCGCGCCGGTCCACAAGGTTTCTTCCTGCCCGCCGTGGCCGACGATAGGAATGAGCACACAATGAGCCGAACACCGTAGGACCCGCGCCTGTACGGCCCGTATGCAGTAAAAGCCTTACGCAGTAAAGCCGTACGCCGTAAGAACGGAGAAGTCGTGTCAGTTACGGAAACCTCGATCTCCTCAGCCGAGGCGCACAGTGCGCACAACTACCACCCGCTGCCCGTGGTCGTCGCGTCGGCGGACGGCGCGTGGATGACCGACGTCGAGGGGCGCCGCTACCTCGACATGCTCGCCGGTTACTCGGCGCTCAACTTCGGCCACGGCAACCGCCGGTTGATCGACGCCGCCAAGGCCCAGCTGGAGCGCGTCACACTCACCTCCCGGGCCTTCCACCACGACCGGTTCGCCGACTTCTCCACCCAGCTCGCCGAGCTGTGCGGCATGGAGATGGTGCTGCCGATGAACACGGGGGCCGAGGCGGTCGAGACGGCGGTGAAGACGGCCCGTAAGTGGGGATACAGAGTCAAGGGCGTACCGGACGGACAGGCGAAGATCGTCGTCGCCGAGAACAACTTCCACGGCCGGACGACCACGATCGTCAGCTTCTCGACGGACGCCGAGGCCCGAGCGGACTTCGGCCCCTACACCCCCGGCTTCGAGATCGTGCCGTACGGGGATCTGGCCGCCCTGGAAGCGGCCGTCGACGCCAACACCGTGGCCGTGCTGCTTGAACCCATCCAGGGCGAGGCCGGGGTGCTGGTGCCACCGGCGGGCTATCTGCCGGGCGTACGGGAACTGACGCGCGCCAGGAACGTGCTGTTCATCGCCGACGAGATCCAGTCCGGCCTGGGCAGGACAGGGAAGACCTTCGCCTGTGAGCACGAGGGCGTCGTGCCCGACATGTACATCCTGGGCAAGGCACTCGGCGGCGGGGTGGTGCCGGTGTCGGCCGTGGTCTCGTCGGCGGAGGTGCTGGGCGTCTTCCACCCCGGCGAACACGGATCGACCTTCGGTGGGAACCCGCTGGCGTGTGCCGTCGCCCTGGAAGTCATCGCGATGCTGCGGACCGGTGAGTACCAGCAGCGGGCGGCCGAGCTGGGCGACCATCTCCACCGTGAACTGGGGCTGCTGGTGGGCGGTGGCGCGGTGGAGGCGGTACGCGGACGAGGGCTGTGGGCCGGCGTGGACATCGCCCCGGCGCACGGCACCGGCCGGGAGATCTCGGAGAAGCTGATGGATCTCGGGGTGCTGGTGAAGGACACCCATGGCTCCACCATCCGGATCGCCCCGCCCCTGGTGATCAGTAAGGAGGACCTGGACTGGGGGCTCACCCAGCTCCGGAGCGTGCTGAACGTGTGAGGCAGTTGGGCGGCTGGTCGGCCGGGCAGCTGAGACGGCCGGACAGCTGGGGCAGTTGGGCGGCTGAGGGGCCGAGCCGGCCCTCAGAGGATGACGTGGGGCAGGAAGCGGGCGTACTCGTCCGTCACCGGCCCCGCCGACTCCCGGATTCCGAGCCCCGCCGCTTCGTCCTCGACGACCCACGCACCGAGCACCACACGGTTGCCGTCGAAGTCCGGCAGCGGCGCCAACTCCTGGTAACAGCACGCCTCGTCGGCCCGCACCCGCGCCGGTACACCGACAGAACCGGCAGAGCCACCGGCACCAGCACCACCACCGGCGTCGGCGTCGGCACCGGCACCCGGCTCGTGAAGCTCGACGCCCGCGCCTTCGCGGCCGAGCAGCGGCTTGGAGACGTACCCCTTCGACAGGGCGAGTTCGCGCGGCCCGTCCAGATAGGCGGGAAGGAGATTCGGATGGCCGGGATACAGCTCCCAGAGCACGGCAAGCAGGGCCTTGTTGGAGAGCAGCATCTTCCACGCGGGCTCGATCCAGCAGGTGGAGCCGGTGGAACCGCCGTTGTCGAGCGTGTCCAGGACCTGCGGACCGAAGCTGTCCGTCGTCAGCCACTCCCACGGGTAGAGCTTGAAACAGCTGCGGATGAAGCGCATCCCCTCGTCGACGAACCGGCCGGACAGCGGGTCCCAGCCGATCCGTTCCATCGAGAGCGCCTCGGTGTCGATCCCGGCCTGCTGGGCGGTCTCCCGCAGATAGGCGGCCGTCATCAGGTCCTCGCCGAGTTCGTCGGCCTCGGAGTGCGCGAAGTGCAGCGGCCCCGGGGGCAGCAGCGGGGCCTGCCGCTTCCAGGCGGCGACCAGCCGTTCGTGCAGGGAGTTCCACTGGTCGGCGCCGGGGAAGCGGTCCTCCATCCAGAACCACTGCGGGCCGGCCGCCTCCACCAGGGAGGTAGGGGTGTCGGCGTTGTACTCCAGCATTTTCGCCGGACCGGTGCCGTCGTACCGGAGGTCGAACCGGGCGTAGACAGAGGGGAGTTCATCGCGCCGTCGCCAGGATTCGCCGACGAGCCGGGCCAGCCGGGGATCGGTGATGCCCAGCTCCGCGAACCGGTCGCGCTCGACGATGTGGGCGGCCGCGGCAAGACACATCGCGTGCAGCTCCTCGACCACCTCCTCCAGCGCCTCGACCTCGGGGAGGGAGAACGAGTAGTACGCGCTCTCGTCCCAGTACGGGCGCAGGGAGTCGTCCGGGTAGCGGGTCAGCGGATAGATCAGCCCCTGCTCCTCGACGATCTGCTGCCAGCCGGGACGCGGTTCGATGGTGTGCCGCCGCATGTCCCGTCAGCCGCCGCTGGAGTGGAAACCGCCACCGGAGTGCGACCCGCCGCCGAAGCCGCCGCGGTGCACCGAGGGCTTGCTGAAGCTGCCGCCGGAGAGCTTGCCGTGCTTGGACGAGCCGCCGTAGTAGTACGTGCCGTGGCCGGTGCCGTTGGTGCACTCGTACGTCGGCAGCTGCTTGTGCGTATTCGGATCGACGCACCGCTTGTCCACGTCGGAGCCGCAGGCCGCGAGCGTTGCCGCCAGCATCCCCATCCCTCCGAGCACCACAGCACCCGACCTCATCTTGCGCATGCGCCCCGCTCCCCCGTCGTACGAACTCCGCCGGCTCCGCTGCTGCGTCCGCCGGCGCTGCTGTTGCGTCTGTCGGTGTACAGACTAGATACCGCCCGGGTGCGGTGCGCATGGGTGGTCGGTGCTGGGCCCGTCTCCGCCCAACTAGAGTCCTTTCGTGCTCATCGGAATGATCTGTGCCCTCGGTTCAGCGGTCTGCTTCGGTACGGCCTCCGTGCTCCAGGCCGCCGCGGCCCGCGCCTCCGCACCGGGAACCGGCTCGGGCGTGGACGCCGCGCTGCTCCTGCGCGCCCTGCGCCAGTGGCGTTACATCGCCGGACTCGGCCTCGACGGGCTCGGTTTCGTACTCCAGATCGTCGCCCTGCGGACGCTCCCCATCTACGCGGTCGGCGCCGCACTCGCCGCGAGTCTCGCGGTCACCGCCGTGGTCGCCTCCCGCATCCTCGGCGTCCGGCTCTCCGGTACCGAATGGGGCGCGGTGGCCGTCGTCTGCGCGGGCCTCGGAATGCTCGGCCTCGCCTCCGGGAACGAGGGGCACACGGCGGGGTCGTCCGCGCTGCGGTGGTCGATGCTCGGCGTCGCACTCGCGGTGCTCCTGGTGGGCACGGCGGCCGGCCACCTCAAGGGCAAGGCGCGGGCCCTGGTGCTCGGCCTCGGTTCCGGGGTGGGTTTCGGGGTGGTCGAAGTGTCGGTACGCCTCATCGACTCGGCCGACTTCACCAACCCGGCGCTGTACGCGCTGCTGGTCGGCGGCGGTTCGGCCTTCCTGCTGCTCACCTCGGCGCTGCAGCGCGGTTCGGTGACCACGGCCACGGCGGGCATGGTCATCGGCGAGACCATCGGCCCCGCTCTGGTCGGGGTGGTCTGGCTCGGGGACCGTACGCGGGAGGGGCTGGCCCCGCTGGCGGTCGCGGGGTTCGCGGTGGCCGTCGCGGGAGCACTCGCACTGGCCCGATTCGGCGAGGCCCCGGCCACCCCGCACCCGGCCGAAACCTGAGACCACACCACCGGCCTGGCCGGCCATCCCCCCCCCTGGCCCGCCACCCTGGCCCGCCCCGGCCTGTCGTCGGCCTACCTCCGACCTGCCCTCCTGACGCACGTCCTCTGGCCTCCCCCGCCCCGGCCTGCCCCTAAGGCAGCACCCGGCACAGCGCGTCCAGCGCGCCCGTCCACGCGCTGTCCGACGGCGTTCCGTACCCGACGACCAGCATGTCGCGCCCGTCCCGCACATCCGCGTGCCGGAACTGGGCACCGCCGTACAGCTCAAGTCCCTGCCGGGCAGCCGCCTGGACCACCGACCGCTCGGTGCCCCGGGGCAGTTCCAGTACGGCGTGCAGCCCGGCGGCGATCCCGGACACCCTGATGCCGGGCGCCCGTTCGGCCAGCGCCGCCACCAACTGGTCGCGCCGCCGCCGGTAGCGCAGCCGCATCGCGCGGACATGCCGGTCGTACGCACCGGAGGCGATGAACTCCGCCAGGGTCAGCTGCTCCAGCGAACTGGACATCCAGTCGGAGTTCCCCTTCGCCTGCGCGGCCTCGGACACCATCGCATCGGGCAGCACCAGCCAGCCGAGCCGCAGCCCGGGAGCGATGGACTTGCTGGCGGTCCCGCAGTAGACGACCCGCTCGGGATCCAGCCCCTGGAGCGCCCCGACCGGCTGGCGGTCGTAACGGAACTCCCCGTCGTAGTCGTCCTCCAGGATCACCCCGTCCGTGCTCCTGGCCCAGTCGACGGCGGCGGTGCGCCGGTCCGGGTGGAGCGGGACACCCGTCGGGAACTGGTGCCCGGGTGTCATCAGCACCGCGCCCTCGCGCCCCAGTTCACCGGTGCGCGAGCCGAATCCGTCCAGCGGCAGGGCCCGGGTGCGCAGCCCGGCATCGACCAGCAGGTTCCAGTGCAGATCGAGCCCGTACGACTCGACGGCCACCTCCCGCACCCGTCTCCCCCGCAGCACCTTCCCCATCAGCATCATCGCGTGGGCGAAACCGGCACACACCACGATGCGGTCCGGGTCGGCGTGGACACCGCGGGCGCGCGCCAGATAGCCGGCGAGCACGGTACGCAGCTCGGCCCGCCCCCGCGGGTCGCCGTAGCCGAACGCCTCGTGCGGCGCGGCGGTCAGCGCCTTCCTCGACGCCCTGAGCCACTCCGTACGCGGAAAGGAGGCGAGGTCGGGAACGCCGGGCCGGAGGCTGTACTCGGGTCCGCTCCGCTGCGGCGGCCGGGCGGCGGCGGGCCTCGGCACCCCGCGCGGCACGGTCCGCTGGGCCACCCGGGTCCCCGAACCCTGCCGGGCGGTCAGCCAGCCCTCGGCGACCAGCTCGGCGTAGGCGTCGGCGACCGTGTTACGGGCCACGCCCAGGTCGGCGGCGAGCGTACGCGAGGAGGGCAGCCGGGTCCCCGGCGCCAGCCGACCGGTACGGACGGCCCGGCGCAGCGCGTCCGTGAGGCCGACCCGCAGCCCGGGACCGGTCAGCTCCAGATGCAGGTCTACGCCGAAAGTGGCCCAAGGATCTGTCACAGAAATGGACCATACCCCTGCGCCATCTGCCCCGTAGCGTCCTAGGCACACGACGGTCGAGGCACGACGAAGCATGACGGTCAACGCACGAAGGGCAGAAGAGCCATGACGGACTACCTCCCCGAGCACACCCCCCGCCTCAATGTGGGGAAGCTCGCCCCCGAGGTCTACAAGGCCATGATCGCCCTGGACGCGGCGGCCAAGAAGGGCGTCGACCCGACCCTGCTCGAACTGGTCAAGATCCGGGCATCCCAGATCAACCACTGCGCCTTCTGCATCGACATGCACGCCAAGGACGCCCTCGCCGCGGGCGAGTCGGTCGAGCGGATCGTGCAGCTGAGCGGCTGGGAGGAGTCGAAGCACTTCTACACCGCGAAGGAGATCGCGGCGATCGAGCTGACCGAGGCCATCACCGTGCTGACGGACGGATTCGTGCCGGACGAGGTGTACGCACACGCCGCCGAGCACTTCGACGAGACCGAGCTGGCCCAGCTGATCGCGGCGATCACCGTGATCAACGCCTGGAACCGGTTCTCCGTCACCGCCCGCCTGGTGCCCGGCCACTACACGCCGGGCTCCCTCGCCCACCGCCACTGAGCCCGGCCGCCACTGGGCCCCCCTGAGCGGGCACGTCACTGAGCGTGCAGGGCCCAGAGCCCGGCCGCCACTGGGCGCCACACCAGCTGGGCCCGGCTTCCTCCTCCCCGCTCCACCTCCGCCGAAAGGTCCCTCCATGACGGACTTCCGCAGTCTCCACCTGGGCCGGTCACCCGGTGATCCGCTGGTGCTGCCCTGCCCATGGGACGCGGCCAGCGCCCGCGTCTTCGCGGAAGCAGGCTTCCCGGCGCTCGCCACCCCGAGCGCCGGAGTGGCGGCCGCGCTCGGTTACGCGGACGGGGACACCCCGGCCGCCGAGATGTTCGCCGCGATCGGCCGGATCGTCCGGGCGGTCGAGGGCTTCGGCGTGGCCGTTTCGGCGGACATCGAGGACGGGTACGGGCTGCCGCCGGATGAACTGGCCGGGCGGCTACTCGACACCGGCGCGGTGGGCTGCAATCTGGAGGACTCCTCCGATGGAGTGCTCCGCGACCCGCAGGAGAACGCGGACCGGCTCGCGGCGTTCCGCGCGGCGGCCGGAGCCGCGCTGTTCATCAACGCCCGCGTGGACACGTACATCCGTGGCGTACGGGATCCGGCGCCCGCCATCGACCGCGCCGTCCGCTATGTGGCGGCGGGCGCCGACTGCGTCTACCCGATCACAGCGCCGCCGGACCAGCTGCCCGGCCTGGCGTCCGCGGTCGGGGCACCGCTCAACGCGCTCTTCCGGCCCCGGGGTCCGTCACCGCAGGAGCTGGGCACGCTGGGTGCCACCCGCATCACGTTCGGCGGCGGCCTGCACAGCCAGTCGATGGAGCGGCTGCGCCAGGACGCGAACGCGCTGAAGCACTGACAGCCCGACGGCCCGGGCTGACGGGCTGACGGGCTGACGGGCTGACGGGCTGACGGCGGGCTGACTGCCTGACGGGCTGACCGGCCTGGCCGATGGACCGGCCCCGGTATCCCGTATCCCGTATCCCGATATACGGAAACGCCCCCGGCGACCAGGTGGTCGCCGGGGGCGTTTCCGTGCGTTCGGCTCAGATGAGGCCGAGCTCGCGAACCGCGTCGCGCTCCTCGGTGAGCTCCTTCACCGAAGCGTCGATGCGGGCACGCGAGAAGTCGTTGATCTCCAGGCCCTGGACGATCTCGTACTTGCCGCCCTTGGTGGTGACCGGGAAGGACGAGATGAGGCCCTCGGGGACACCGTAGGAGCCGTCCGACGGAATACCCATCGAGGTCCAGTCGCCGTCCGCCGTGCCGTTGACCCAGGTGTGCACGTGGTCGATGGCGGCGTTCGCGGCGGAGGCGGCCGAGGACGCGCCACGCGCCTCGATGATCGCCGCGCCGCGCTTGGCGACGGTCGGGATGAAGGTGTCGGCCAGCCACTTCTCGTCGTTGACGGTCTCGGCGGCGTTCTTGCCCGCGACCTCGGCGTGGAAGATGTCCGGGTACTGCGTGGCGGAGTGGTTGCCCCAGATGGTGAGACGGCGGATCTCGGAGACCGGGACGCCGGTCTTCTGCGAGAGCTGCGAGATGGCCCGGTTGTGGTCCAGACGGGTCATCGCGGTGAAGCGGTCGGCCGGGACGTCCGGGGCCGATGCCTGCGCGATGAGCGCGTTGGTGTTGGCCGGGTTCCCCACGACGAGGACCTTGATGTCGTCCGCGGCGTTGTCGTTGATGGCCTTGCCCTGCGGGCCGAAGATGCCACCGTTGGCCGCGAGCAGGTCACCGCGCTCCATGCCCTTGGTGCGCGGGCGGGCGCCGACCAGGAGCGCGACGTTGGCCCCGGCGAAGGCGACGTTCGGGTCGTCCGTGATCTCGATGCCCTGAAGCAGCGGGAAGGCGCAGTCGTCGAGCTCCATCGCGGTGCCCTCGGCGGCCTTCAGCCCCTGCGGGATCTCCAGGAGACGCAGCTTGACCGGCACGTCCGAGCCGAGCAGGTGGCCCGAAGCGATGCGGAAGAGCAGCGCGTAGCCGATCTGGCCGGCCGCGCCGGTGACGGTGACATTCACAGGAGTGCGGGTCATGGCGTTCTCCGTAAGACAGCTGGCGGTGGGGGTCCCTGCCCCTGGTGCGGGAAATCCCGGAAACTCACACCATGAACTGAATCTTGATGTGAAGAGACTTCCGACGTCAGGCTATCGGAACCCGCGCGCGCCCGGTTCCCACCCCCGTGTGGCACGCCGCACACCGCCTTCGTACCCCCTGTGCGGGAGCGCGCGTTGCAGCGGCGGTGGCCGTCCGCGCCAGGGGGGGGGGAGAGGCGCGGGCGGCCACCGCCGGGTGCAAGCACCCGTGGGGGGATACCAACCGCTTGCCCCGGGAATCGCGGGCCACTCCCCCGGATTCTCATTTATTTTTCAGACGGCACTGACGGCCTTCCCCTGGGCATACGGGCAGTCAGCGACCTGGAGAAACAAGGGAGTTCCACCCGACACAGGAGCACCGCCTCACCGCCTCACCGCCTCACCGCCTCACCGGACGGTGAAATGCATCAGCCCTTCCAGGAACGGCAACTTCAGCCACGGATCGGGCTGCACCATCAGCGCGAGCAGCGTGATGAGGAACCCCAGCACGCCGTACGTGAGCATGTCGGTGAAGCGCGAACGCACCGCGAGCATGCCGACGGAACGCACGCACCAGCGCATCACCGCGCCACCGAGCAGAGCGATCCCGACGAGCAGCAGCCCCACCCGTGTCACGTCGAACGCCACGAGCAGCAGCCCGACGCCGATCGTGACGAGCACCGTGAGCAGTGGCCACTGTCTGGCGGGGGCGGGCGCGTCACCGGCGGCCGCCCGGCCGCCGCCCTCGGGGCGCGCGGTGTCCCGGGTCACGCGGGGAAAGCGCCGGGTGGTGCGGACCGGCTCACCGTCCGGACCGGGCGCGCTGACGGCGTCCTCCCCCTCGCTCCCCTCCGGCTGCTCCCCCGCGTTCTCGTCCCCTTCGGGCTCCTCGGCTCCGGCACCCGCGGGATGAGCACCCGTGCGTTCAACGCCCTGCGGTTCAGCACCCGCAGATGCAGCGCCCTGGGATTCAGCGCCCTGAGGTCCAGTGCCCTGCGGTCCAGTGCCCTGCGGTTCAACGCCCTCCGGTTCAGCACCCGCAGACGCAGCGCCCTGGGATTCAGCGCTCGTACCGTCAGTGCCCTGGGGCTTCCCGGACTCGGGGTCCCCGGACTTCGTGCCCGCCGCGGGTTCCGACGGCTCAGCCGACACTGCGCTCCGCCGCCTCCACGACGTTCACCAGCAGCTGCGCGCGGGTCATCGGGCCCACACCACCCGGGTTCGGCGAGACCCAGCCGGCCACTTCCGCGACACCGGGGTGCACGTCTCCCGCGATCTTGCCGTTCTCGTCCCGGCTGACGCCGACGTCGAGGACAGCGGCCCCCGGCTTGACGTCCTCGGGGTTGATGATGTGCCGGACACCGGCCGCGGACACGATGATGTCCGCCTGCTTGAGCATCGCGGGCAGGTCGCGGGTGCCGGTGTGGCACTGCGTGACGGTCGCGTTCTCGGACTTACGGGTCAGCAGCAGCGGGATCGAACGGCCGACGGTGATACCGCGGCCGACGACCACGACATGCGCCCCGTCGATCTCCACACCGTGGTGACGGAGCAGCTGGATGATGCCGTACGGGGTGCAGGGCAGCGGCCCCTCCTCGTTCAGCACCAGCTTGCCGAGGCTGGTCGGGTGCAGCCCGTCGGCGTCCTTGGCCGGATCCATCAGCCCCAGGACGCGGTTGGTGTCGATGCCCTTGGGGAGCGGCAACTGCACGATGTAGCCGGTGCACTCGGGGTTCTCGTTGAGCTCCCTGACGACCGCCTCGATGTCCTCCTGCGTTGCGGTGTCGGGGAGTTCGCGCTGGATCGACCCGATACCGACCTCCGCGCAGTCGCGGTGCTTGCCGTTGACGTACCACCGGCTGCCGGGGTCGTCACCGACGAGCAGGGTGCCGAGACCGGGAGCCACTCCCTTCTCCTTGAGGGCCGCCACGCGGACGGTCAGATCGGACTTGATCGCGGCCGCGGTGGCCTTGCCATCGAGAATCTGGGCTGTCATACGAGCCATTCTTTCAGGGGGCGGAATGATCGCCCAAGTTGCACTTGCACAACACATAGGGACTGCGACTGGACAAACTTACGCGGCATTGAGAACCATGTGGGACGCAGTGCCGCGGCCAGTGTCGGGGGGGCAGACCGCTCAGTCGTTTCTCTCACCAATCCTCCGCTCGAACCGCACCGTCCCCGCAGGAACCAACGGAGGAATTCAGTCATGAGCTTCGGCGAACCGAACCCCAACAACCCCTACGGCCCGCCGCCGGGGCAGCCGCAGGGCCAGCCCCAGCAGCCGCCGCAGCCGGGGTACGGATACCCGCAGCAGGCCCCGCAGGGTGTGCCGCAGCAGCCCGGTTACGGCTACCCGCAGGCACCGCCGGTCCAGCAGAACTACGGCGGCGGCTACCCCCAGCAGCCCGGCGGCTACGGCGGCCAGCCGCCGTTCGCCGGCTGGTGGCGCCGGTTCGCCGCCCTGCTGCTCGACGGTCTGGTCATCGGCATCCCGTACGGCATCATCGTCGGTATCGGCGGCGGCATCGGTGGCGGCGCGGGTTCCGCTATCGCCGTGATCGGCATCCTCGTCGGCATCGGGCTCGGCCTCTTCAAGCTCTACAAGGAGGGCACGACCGGCCAGTTCATCGGCAAGAAGGCCCTCGGCATCAGCCTGCTGCGCGAGGCCGACGGCCGGCCGCTGGGCTTCGGCATGGCGTTCGTCCGCTACCTCGCCCACTTCGTGGACAGCCTCGCCTGCTACCTGGGCTGGCTGTGGCCGGCGTGGGACGCCAAGAAGCAGACGTTCGCGGACAAGATCTGCTCGACCGTGGTCGTCAAGGTCGGCTGACCCGCGTCCTGCTGGACCCGGGCTGAGCCCCGAGGGCCGTAACTCCTGTGCGTATTGCCGGTAGTTACGGCCCTCAGCCGTATCCGGCGCCCTGTCGGGCGCCAAGTCCGGTGCTCGTACCCGTACCGAGGTACGGGTACGAGCACCGCGGCAGCTCAGTGGAAGAAGTGCCGCGTACCCGTGAAGTACATCGTCACGCCCGCCTTCTCGGCGGCCTCCACGACCAGCTCGTCACGGACCGAACCGCCCGGCTGCACCACGGCCCTGACCCCGGCGTTCGCCAGGATCTCGAAGCCGTCCGGGAACGGGAAGAACGCGTCCGAAGCGGCGTACGCCCCCCGCGCCCGCTCCTCGCCCGCACGCTCGACGGCGAGCTTCGCGGAGTCGACCCGGTTGACCTGACCCATCCCGACGCCGACCGACGCACCGCCCTTGGCGAGCAGGATCGCGTTGGACTTCACCGCGCGGCACGCCTTCCAGGCGAACGACAGCTCGGCCAGCTCCGCCGCGTCGAGCGCGTCACCTGACGCGAGCGTCCAGTTCGCCAGGTCGTCGCCTTCGGCCTGCAGCCGGTCGGCGACCTGCAGCAGCGCGCCGCCGTCGATCTGCTTGACCTCGGCCGCGGCCGACGGGGCGTCGGGACAGCGCAGCACCCGGATGTTCTTCTTGCGCGCCAGCACGTCGACCGCGCCGTCCTCGTACGCCGGAGCGACGACGACCTCGGTGAAGATCGGGGCGATCTGCTCGGCGAGCGCCACGGTCACCGGACGGTTGACGGCGATCACACCGCCGTACGCGGAGACCGGGTCGCAGGCGTGCGCCTTGCCGTGCGCCTCGGCCAGGTCCTCACCGATCGCGATACCGCACGGGTTGGCGTGCTTGATGATCGCCACACAGGGCTCGGCGTGGTCGTACGCGGCCCGGCGCGCGGCGTCGGTGTCCGTGTAGTTGTTGTACGACATCTCCTTGCCGTGCAGCTGCTCGGCCTGGGCGAGGCCGCCCGTACCCGAGACGTACAACGCGGCGCCCTGGTGCGGGTTCTCGCCGTAGCGCAGGACGTTTCCGCGCTCGTACGTCGCGCCGATGAACTCGGGGAAGCCACTGTCGTCGGCCGCCGCGTAGTCATCGGCGAACCAGCCGGCGACCGCCACGTCGTAGGCGGCGGTGTGCCGGAACGCCTCCGCGGCGAGCCGCTTGCGCGCGGTCAGGTCGAAGCCCCCGCCCCGGACAGCGGTCAGGACGTCCGCGTACCGGCCGGGGCTGGTGACGACGGCGACCGACGGGTGGTTCTTGGCCGCGGCCCTGACCATGGACGGGCCGCCGATGTCGATCTGCTCGACGCACTCGTCCGGCGTGGCACCGGACGCGACGGTCTCGGAGAACGGGTAGAGGTTCACCACGACCAGGTCGAAGGGCTCCACCTCCAGCTCGGCGAGCTGCCTGCGGTGGTCCTCGAGGCGCAGATCGGCGAGGATCCCGGCGTGCACCCGCGGGTGCAGCGTCTTGACCCGGCCGTCGAGGCACTCCGGGAAACCGGTCAGCTCCTCGACCTTGGTGACCGGCACACCGGCAGCGGCGATCTTCGCCGCGGTGGATCCGGTGGAGACGAGCGTGACGCCCGCCTCGTGCAGCCCGAGGGCCAGCTCCTCCAGACCCGACTTGTCGTAGACGCTGACGAGCGCGCGCCGGATGGGCTTAACGGTGTCCGTGTTCTCGGTGTGCACCGACCTGAACCTTTCGTCCCTCAATGCGGTAGCCGTTACGGGCCAGACGCCCCACGACATCGACGAGCAGCTTCCGCTCGACTTCCTTGATGCGCTCATGAAGAGCGCTTTCGTCGTCCTGCTCCCGGATCTCGACCACACCCTGCGCGATGATCGGTCCGGTGTCGACGCCGTCGTCGACGAAGTGGACGGTGCAGCCGGTGACCCTGGCCCCGTACGCGAGCGCGTCGCGCACTCCGTGGGCGCCGGGGAACGCGGGCAGCAGTGCCGGATGCGTATTGACGAACCGGCCCCCGAAGGCCGCGAGGAACCTCTTCCCCACGATCTTCATGAAACCGGCCGACACCACCAGGTCCGGCGCGTAGGCGGCGGTGGCCTCGGCCAGCGCCGCGTCCCACGCGTCGCGGTCCGCGTACTCCTTCACCTTGCAGACGAAGGTCGGCAGCCCCGCGCTGCGGGCGCGGTCGAGCCCGGCGATGCCGTCGCGGTCAGCGCCGACCGCGACGATTTCGGCTCCATAGGCGGGATCGCCGGCGATCGCGTCGAGCAGGGCCTGCAGATTGGTTCCGGAACCGGAAACCAGCACGACCAGGCGGGCAGGGGAGGACGGGGAGGCCACGGCGGGGCCCTTTCTGGATACGACTTGTGCGGTCGTACGAATAGATCGCATCCCCCGATACGGGGAACTCTACGAACGCGCCGACCGTCGGCAACGATACCGGCACACGGAACGGCCCCCACGGGACGGGGGCACGGCCGAGAGGTAGCGTCTGGGGACAGGACCTGTCTCCCGGGCAGGAACCGAATGAGGGGAAGACGTTCACCAGATGCAGGACCGACGCCACCGCGCGACTCTCCGCACCCAGCCGTACGGGCAGGGTTCACTTCTGCTGCGGGAACGCCGGCCCTCTTCGACGGAGCCGGACGACGACAACCCGTTCGCGCCGCCGCCCGCGGACCGTCCCGAGCAGCCGTGGCAGCCCCGGCACCCGCAGCACCCGGCGGGCGGCGAAGGCAGCGGCGAGGGCGACGGGAGCGGTGACGGGGGCGAAGGCGACGGCTCGTCCCCCGGCCGGGGGAGCCAGTGGAGCCCGGTCCAGCCAGGGCGCCACGACGGCGGGTTCGGCGCGGGCCCGCAGCGGCCGGCGGGCGGCCCGAACGATCCGGGAAACGGGCGGAACGGCGGCCAGGGCGGCCCCGGCCCGACCCTGCGCTGGGACCCGAAGGACCCGGCGCAGCGCAGGGCGCGCTATGCGCTGCTCGCCGGAATGTGGGCGTTCTTCTTCGCCCTCTTCAACCTGCCGGAGATCGGCCTGCTCCTGGGGGCGCTCGCGGTGTACTGGGGCGTCAGCGCCCTGCGCGCCAAGCCGCAGCCGGATTCGGGCGCGGCCAAGGGCGCCACCGCATCCGGGACAGCGAACCCACCGGCCGCCCCGACTTCTCCGGACTCCCAGGCTTCCCCGACCTCTCCGACTTCCCCGACCGATGGGCCGCCGCCGGGTCCGGGGGTGCCGCCGGCACCGACGGCGCCGCCGGCTCCCGGCCCGTACGCGGGCCCGTACGCCGGGGCGACGGCCACCTCGTCGAAGCAGCAGATCACCGCTGCGGTGAGCGGCCTGGTGACCGCCGGGCTCGCACTGCTCATCGTGATCCTGACGTTCTCGGCGCAGCTCGTGTACCGGGACTACTACACGTGCGTGGACGACGCGCTGACGAAGCAGGGCCAGATCGCCTGCAACACGAAGCTGCCGCACTCGCTGGTGCCGGTGCTCGGCACAAAGAAGTAGGCACGCAGAGATAGGCACGAAGAGGTAGGCACGAAGACGCGGGCGGGCGGCGGCCTCAGTCCTCGTCGGCGTAGGGCATCGGCGGCCAGATGTCCGGACCACCGGCGGACCCCGGTGAGGCGAGGCCGCTCCGGTCGACGGTGGGCTTGGCAGCGGCGGCTGGTTCGGCAACGCCTGGTTCAGCCGCGCCTAATTCGACGGCTCCTGACTCGACGGCAGAGTTGGCCTCTCCCGCATCCTCGGGCGGGAGCGAGGTGGGGGCGGGAACCACGGGAGACTCGCTCCGTACGGCAGGCTCAGCGGACTCAGCGGGCTCGGAAGGCTCAGAAGGCTCAGAGGGTGCTGCGGGCTCGGCGGGCGAGAACCCGTCCTGTGCATCCGTGAGCGGGAACTTCGCCAGCAGCCTCCCGGAAAGCCCCTTCAGCGCGGCCCACCGCCCCTCCCGACCGGCGTCGTCGTCCCGCCCGCTGCCGTCCTCACTGTCCTCGCCGCCGCTCCCACCGCCGTTCTCACTGCTGTCCTCGCCTCGGTGGCGCGCTTCCGGTCCCGTAACGGCCGGAGCTTCGGCCACGGCCGTCGTGGCAGCCACCGCAGCCGGCACTCCCACGCGTGCCACCGCCGCCGCGTCCACCGCGGGCTCCGCCGCCCCCGCCCTGCTGCTCCGCAGCGCCCACCAGCGCCGGAACAGTGCCACAGGAAGAGCCGTCCCCGCGGTCCACACCAGGGTGGCCACGCTCGTCTGCCACCACACGGGACCGAAGGACGTCAGCCTTCCGGTCCCGAGCGGGCCGCCGGCCAGGGCAGCCAGGACGGCCATCGCCGCCGCACAGACAACAGCGGCCGACAGCGCCATGAGCGCGGTCACGCCGGCGGCCTCGACCCCGCCCTTGTCCCGGCCCCCACCCCGCACTCGCGTCACGAACCAGCCGACCACCGCACCAGCGGCCACCGGCACAGCCGCCACCGCCCAGTTCACCGGCGAACCCTTGCCGGGCCCCGGCAAGGCCGCCAGCAGCGGGAAGTAGGGAAGCGCGGCGTTGCCGGTCACCATGAGCGGCGTCACCGCCGAACCGGTCCCGAGAGTGAAACCGGGACCGAGCGCGTACGAAGCACCCCACAGCGCCGCGTTCGGTACGAGCGCGGCGGCCAGCAGCAGGACCGCGAACCGGCCCGACACGGCGCCGGTCAGCCGCAGGAACGACTCCTGCGCGGCGCCCCCGTGCCACACCAGCGACCCGGCGACCAGCAACGCGCCCCCGCCTGCCAGCACGGCGGCTCCGGCGGCCCCGGCCCGTAGCGCGGCCGGCATCCGGGGGCTACGGACCACCTGCCGTACGCCGGCGGGAAGCGCCCTGCCACCGGCGTACGGCGGGCGCCCCCAGCCGCTGAACGGCTCGCGCGGAAAAACACGCCCCCGCCACACACCCACCCCGGCGGCGGTACCGGCGACGAGCGGCAGATGCCACAGCGCGCTCAGCGGTACGACGGACAAGGGCCCGCTCGACGCGTACAACGTCACAGCCGACGCCACCAGCAGATAGCCACCGGTCACCGCGCACAGGGCACCGTGCACCGTCGGCCCCGGGCGGCCGTTCGCCGGGTCGAGCGCGGCCCGCGCCGCACGCTGGACCAGCCAGAAGGGCAGCACGACCAGCAGCATCGGCACAAGACCCAACGGGGCGGGCACACCGGACGCGGTGTCGTGCCTGGTCAGCTCCGTGCCATGGGCGAGCAGCCAGAGCGCGGCGGTGACGTGCAGCGCGCCGCCCGGCCCGCTGTCGGGGTAGGGCGAACTGATCCACAGGAGCATCACCAGCACGGTGAGCGAGCCGAGTCCGAGCGCCGCCGCGAGCCCGCCTCGCAGCACGCAGTCGGCCAGCGCGGCGGATCGGCTCCGCACAGGGGCGAGCGACGGGCTGCGGTCGGTCATCTGGGTCACGCGGGCCATGCTGCCAACGACACGCGCTTTCGGCGCGTAACAGGCAAAGGCCGGTCGTGTCACTCAATATACGGTTATGCACTTTTCGGACTGGCGTCCCGCCGTGAGCAGCGCCGTGAGCAGCGCCGGGGGCACCTCATGACGGAACTGCGCTCCCCGAAGAAACGGCGCCGGCCGCGCAAGGCGAAGTCACCGGGCGCCGGGCAGCCGGCGGAGGACCAGCGCACGGCAGCGCTTCCAGAAGCGGCACTGCCGGAAACAGCGCCGGCAGAAACGGCCCTCGCGGAATCGGAAGCGGCACTCGTGGCAGCGGCGCTGTCGGAAACGACGGCCACACTGGAACTGGACCCGCGGCAAGCGCAGGTCGCGGTCGACTCAGCGGACTCAGCGGACTCAGTGGACGCAGTGGACGCAGTGGACGCGGACGGCGCGGCAATCACAGCGGAAGCGGGGAAACCCGGGGCGCCCGGGGAAACACCCGCACCCCAGCCCCCCGGAGCAGCAGCAGCCCCGCAGGCCACACCCGACGACCCGGAGCAGCCGCCCGGCGCCTCCGAACTCACCCCCGCCGAAGCCTTCGACCTGCTCTATGCCCGAGCCGCGTCCGGTCTCGTCCACCAGACGTATCTGCTCACCGGCCGCCACCACCTCGCCAGAGAGTCGGTCGAGCGCGCGTTCCACCTGGCCTGGCAGAGCTGGCCCGAGGTCGCGACGGACCGCGACCCGGTCGGCTGGGTACGCGCGGCGGCCTACGAGTACGCGATGTCGCCGTGGCGCCGCAAGAGCCGGACGATCCACAAGCGCGAGCTGCCCGACAGGAAGACGGCGGATCCCGCACAGGTGCCGCTGCGGGACGCCGTACTCCGTCTGCCCCCCGCCTACCGGCGCACCCTGCTGCTCTACGACGGGCTCGGGCTCGACCTCCCCGACACCGCGGCCGAGACGGAGGCGAGCACACCGGCGGCCGCGAACAGGCTGCTGTACGCGCGGTCCGCCGTGGCCAGGGCCGTGCCCGGTCTGGAGGAGCCCCAGCTGCTCCAGGAGCAGCTGGCCGCCCTCACCCGAACGGGCCCCGAGGCCGCCCTGCCGGAGCCCCGTTCCGTACGGACGAGGAGCGAGCGCCGGACCCGGTTCTGGACACGGCTCACCATCGGCTGTGTCGTCCTGCTGACGGCCCTGACGGTGTTCACACTGGTCACGGCCCCCACCCACTACTCACGGCCGACCGGACCGCCGCACCGGGTGGAGGGGGTACCGCCGCGCGGCGGCCCGCAGCGGCTGACCGCCGAGGACAAGAAACTGCACCAGAAACTCCGCGCGGTCCCGGCGAACGGCCCGGAACGCCTGGTACCGCAGTTGCGCTGACCGCCGCACCGGCACAGTCGGCAGCCCAGCCGCACCACACAAGAGCGGGCCCGCACCCCCTGGAAACCAGGGGGCACGGGCCCGCTCCGCAGTGCTGGGACTGTCCGGAAGACCGGGGTCCGTTACGAGCCGGCGAGGATCGCACGGGCCAGCTTGGCCGTCTCGGTCGGCGTCTTGCCGACCTTGACGCCCGCGGCCTCAAGCGCTTCCTTCTTCGCCTGGGCGGTGCCGGAGGAGCCGGAGACGATGGCGCCGGCGTGGCCCATGGTCTTGCCCTCGGGCGCCGTGAAGCCCGCGACATAGCCGACGACCGGCTTCGTCACGTTCTTCGCGATGTAGTCGGCCGCACGCTCCTCGGCGTCGCCGCCGATCTCACCGATCATCACGATGAGGTCGGTCTCCGGGTCCGCCTCGAACGCCGCGAGGGCGTCGATGTGCGTCGTACCGATGACCGGGTCGCCACCGATGCCGACGGCCGACGAGAAGCCGATGTCGCGCAGCTCGTACATCATCTGGTAGGTCAGCGTGCCCGACTTGGACACGAGACCGATACGGCCGGGCTTGGTGATGTCGCCCGGGATGATGCCGGCGTTGGACTGGCCGGGGGTGATCAGGCCGGGGCAGTTCGGGCCGATGATCCGGGTCTTGTCGCCCTTCGACTTGGCGTACGCGTAGAACGCGGCCGAGTCGTGGACGGCGATGCCCTCGGTGATGACGACGGCGAGGGGGATCTCGGCGTCGATCGCCTCGACGACGGCGGCCTTCGAGAAGGCCGGCGGCACGAAGAGCACCGAGACGTCGGCGCCGGTCTTCTCGATGGCCTCGGCGACCGTGCCGAACACGGGGACGTCGGTGCCGTCGAAGTCGACGGAGGTGCCGGCCTTGCGGGGGTTCACGCCGCCGACGATGTTGGTGCCGTCAGCGAGCATGAGCTTGGTGTGCTTCATGCCGGTGGCACCGGTCATCCCCTGGACGATGACCTTGCTTTCCTTGGTCAGGAAAATAGCCATGGTGTTGGTGACCTGTTCCCTTACTTCGCAGCCGCGAGCTCGGCGGCCTTGTCGGCCGCGCCGTCCATGGTGTCCACGCGCTGCACGAGCGGGTGGTTGGCGTCCGACAGGATCTTGCGACCCAGCTCCGCGTTGTTGCCGTCGAGACGGACGACCAGCGGCTTGGTGACCGCCTCGCCCTTCGACTTGAGGAGCTCGAGCGCCTGGACGATGCCGTTGGCGACCTCGTCGCACGCGGTGATGCCGCCGAAGACGTTGACGAACACGGACTTGACGTCCGGGTCGCCGAGGATGATCTCCAGGCCGTTCGCCATGACCTCGGCGGAGGCGCCGCCACCGATGTCGAGGAAGTTGGCGGGCTTGACGTTGCTGTGCTTCTCACCGGCGTACGCGACGACGTCGAGGGTGCTCATGACGAGCCCCGCGCCGTTGCCGATGATGCCGACCTCACCGTCGAGCTTGACGTAGTTGAGGTTCTTGGCCTTGGCAGCAGCCTCGAGCGGGTTGGCTGCTGCCTTGTCCTCGAGCGCCTCGTGGTCGGGCTGGCGGAACTCGGCGTTCTCGTCGAGCGAGACCTTGCCGTCCAGGGCCAGGATCCGGCCGTCCTTGGTCTTCACCAGCGGGTTGACCTCGACGAGGAGGGCGTCCTCGGCGACGAAGGTGTCCCAGAGGGTCACCATGGCCTCGGCGACACCCTCGGCCACATCGGCCGGGAACTTCGCCTGGGCCACGATCTCACGGGCCTTGACGATGTCGACGCCGTCGACGGCGTTGACCGGGACCTTCGCGAGGGCCTCGGGGGTCTTCTCCGCGACCTCCTCGATCTCCATGCCGCCCTGCACCGAGGCCATGGCCAGGAAGGTGCGGTTGGTGCGGTCGAGGAGGTACGAGACGTAGTACTCGGCCTCGATCTCCGGGGACAGCTCGGCGATCATCACCTTGTGGACCGTGTGGCCCTTGATGTCCATGCCGAGGATGTCCGTCGCGCGAGCGACCGCCTCGTCCGGGGTCGCGGCCAGCTTCACGCCGCCGGCCTTGCCACGGCCGCCGACCTTCACCTGAGCCTTGACGACGGACTTGCCGCCCATGCTCTCAGTGGCCTTGCGCGCCGCCTCAGGCGTGTCGATGACTTCACCGGCCAGCACCGGTACACCGTGCTTGGCGAAGAGGTCCCTCGCCTGGTACTCGAACAGGTCCACGCGCGTCCGTCTCCCTTTGCTTAATCGTCGTCGCAGTAGTGATCGCGGTTACTTGTCTGCGTGGGCGTGCCGCGAAGGGCAACGTGACTGCGCTGTCACAAGGGAGGCGTAGACGGTGTCCGAGTACGCGGCATGTCCGTCTCGCAGGTTATCCCCGTGGGCGCCGGGTCCCTAAATCGCAGATCACACCTGCGCGGTGATTACGGTCACAGCCCGCCGGGCGGGACCGGGCGGCCCCCCTGTACGGGGGAACCGCCCGGTGAGCAGTGCCGACGCGCCCGGAGAGCGGTCAGGAAGGCAGCGAACCGCCGGAGCGGAGCGCGTCCGTGACACTGCCGGGAGTGACCGATTCCACAGCGGACGAAGCGCCGGAAACAGCGTGTCCGACGGTCGGACACGCGTGCCGGGCCACGGTGGCACCGAGCCCCTGGGCCAGCGGCTTCACCTGCGCCGCCACCCTGTGGACGGCCGGCTGTGCCGCCGAGACGACGCCCTCGGCCAGCGGCCGCACCTGCGCGACCGCACCCTGCACGGCCGGCTGGACGTCGGAGACCGCACCGCCCGCGACGCCGCCGACATCACCGACGGCCTGCCCGGCCACCGGAAGCACCCCGTCCACGGCGGTACCCGCGACAGGCGGCAGAACGGAGTCGGCAGCCGCCCCGGTCACCCCGGTCACCCCGCCCATCGGTGCCGCTGCGCCGTGGGGAGTGACGTGGGGAGTGACGTGGGTGAAGTCGCCGAGGGTCGTGGTGCCGAGGGATGCGCCGGTGGCGTCGGTGGTCCGGGCGACGGCCTGGCCGGCCGCCTGGGAGTAGCCGGGGATCTGGTCGATCGGACCGAAGAGGTAGTCGATCACGTCCACACCCTTGACCCCCTCGATCGAGGGGGTCGCGTCGGTCCCGTCGGTCGCGTCGGTCCCGTTGACGGCGGGAAGGATCCGGTGCTCGACCTGGTGGCGGACCTCGTGCTGGACCCTCTGCTGGACGTGGTGCTGGACCTCGTGCTGAACCTGGCCGGTGGTGAGGGTGTGAGCGGCGTGGCCGATGCCGGCCACGTGGGCCACGTGTCCCACGCGGGTCGCGCCGGTCGCGTGAGTCGCGTGGGCGATGTCCTTGACGTGACCGACGGCGTGGCCGGTGATGTGACCGGCGGCGTGACCGGCTGTGCCTTCGACGCCCTGAACGCCGGTGCCGATGCCGTCGACGGTCTCGGCAGCGGTGTCGGCGGCGGTGTCAGGCGTCGAGTGCGGTACGGATACGGGCAGTTCGGCCGCCCCGGCAGCCGCTGTGCCCAACGCCCATACCCCGGACGCGGTGGCAGCGACAGCTATGGAACGGCGGATGTTCTTGTTCATGCTGGTGTCAGATCCTTCGAATTCGACGGTCCGGAAACCGGAGGTCTCCGGGCTGGCGGGCAGACCTGCTCTGCCCCCGCGCGGCAGGTCGAGGCGGGAACGGCCTGCCCTATCCGGGGAATTCGAGGATGTCGCGTGCTCTCTCACGGGTCGGCGCACCGACGTCGGGCAGCCCTGCCCCACGCAGCAGCGCGAACTTGGCGCCGCCCCCGTCGACGGGGACCGCACAGGGCGCACCGCTGCCCGGCCCGGAGCCCTCAGCGGTCCGTTTTTCCGGTCCGGTCATGCCGTGGGGAGCAGGGGGCCCGCAGGGCTGCTGCCCGGGCAGGTCCCCACAACGCGCCCCGGACCCCGGCTTCCTGACCTCGCGGTACGAGTACGTCGCAGCGACCGGCCCCCGGAACGGACCCGCGACCGCCACACGCCGCCCGGCTCCGCCTTCGGTGCGCCGCTCTGCGGCCGCACTCCGGTGAACGACCGCATGCTCTGCGGCAGCCTTCCGCCCGGGGCCCGTGTGCCTGGACGGCTCCGGACTCGTGGCCGCCGGTGGACGCTGCCCCGTGCGCACCGGAACGACGGACGAGAGGTCCTTGGGCAGCTCACGGACCGGCCGCGCGACCCGCTGCACGACCCGCCCCGCATCAGCCACGGCCGCCCCAGACCCGGGGGCCGAAGTCTGGGTCTGGGCCTTGGCTTGGGCTTGATGGGCGGCGCGCTGGCCGTCAGCAATGGGCGAGCTCTCACCGGCCCGCACACCAGACACAGTTGACGCGGCCGCCGCCGGGGAACTGTCAGCTGACCCACCCCGTGCCAGGTGCGTAGTGCCTCCGGGCAGGCCGGACGCGTGCGCCTGGCTCCCGTACAGGAAGCCGAGTGCCAGCAGACCGCCGAGGAACAGCAGCACCTGGACCGCACGCCGTCCCGCCACGGCGCGCACAGTGCGCGGAGCGGCAGTAACCGGAGCAGCGGCGGAATTCAGGGTGAACAACGGCCTTCGCTTGTGCAGACGTACCTGGCAGTGCGTTCTCGTTCGGGCGGATCCGCACAGCCGGAACGCAGCCCTCCACGGGCGACGGGGCGATGTTTGCACGAGCATCAGGGGGTTGCGCAAGCCCCCTGTTACTGATCCACCGCCCTGTCCGGTATGGGGAGGGGCCTCCTCTCTATGGCCGCTGCCATGACGTCCGGGAACAGGTCGGGCGTACAGGCGAAAGCGGGGGCTCCCAGCGCGGCCAGTGCCTCCGCGTGGGCATGGTCGTAGGCCGGCGCTCCTTCGTCGGAGAGAGCGAGCAATGTGACGAACTGGGTGCCCGATGCCTTCATCGCCGCCACCCGCTTCAGCATGTCGTCCCGTATCCCTCCCTCGTAGAGGTCGCTGATCAGCACGACGACCGTGTCCGTCGGCCGGGTGATCTGCGACTGGCAGTACGCCAGTGCCCTGTTGATGTCGGTGCCACCGCCGAGTTGGGTGCCGAAGAGGACATCGACGGGATCGTCGAGCTGTTCCGTCAGATCCACGACGGCCGTGTCGAAGACGACGAGGCGGGTGGAGATGGAGCGCATCGAGGCGAGGACCGCGCCGAACACCGACGCGTAGACCACCGAGGCGGCCATTGAGCCCGACTGGTCGATGCAGAGGATGACATCCTTCTTCACCGACCGGGCGGCGTGACCGTACCCGATGAGCCGCTCAGGAACGACCGTGCCGTACTCCGGCAGATAGTTCTTCAGGTTGGCGCGGACGGTGCGGTCCCAGTCGATGTCCCGGTGGCGTGGCCGGGTGATCCTCGCTGAACGGTCCAGTGCGCCGGTGACCGTGGTCCGCGTTCGCGCCGCCAGCCGTTTCTCCAGCTCATCGACCACCTTGCGGACGACGGCGCGGGCGGTCTCCCTGGTTGTTTCGGGCATCGCTTTGTTGAGCGAGAGCAGCGTCCCGACCAGGTGCACATCCGCCTCGACGGCCTCCAGCATCTCCGGCTCCAGCAACAGCGCCGACAGACCGATCCGTTCGATGGCGTCCCGCTGCATCACCTGGACGACCGAACTCGGAAAGTACGCACGGATATCGCCCAGCCATCGAGCCATGGACGGTGCGGATGCCCCGAGCCCCGCCGACCGGTCACCGCCGCGTCCGCCTCCTTTCTTCCCCTCTCCTTTCTTTCCGTTGCCGTACAACGCGCTGAGTGCACCGTCCATCGCCGCGTCCCGGCCGCCGAGCGAGACCCCCGTGCTCTCTGCCGCATCGCCTCCGAGAACGAGCCGCCAGCGCCGTAGCCGTTCGTCCACCGTGCTCATCCGACTGCCCCCATCAGATCGTTGACCGCCCGGCCGTCACCCGACCCAGCGCCGCTGCCGCTGCCGCTGCCGCTGCCGCTGCCGCCAATGCCGCTGCCGAGGAGCAGCCGCACCACGGGGAGAACCGCGTCAGCACGCTCCAGGTCCAGCCCTGCCCCGAACCCGGGCGCCGCCCCCTCGGCCGGGTGCGACGCCCCGCTGTCTCCTCTCGCGCCGTCGGTCACGCCGTCCCCGGGCCCGCGCCGTACGAGCTCGCCGAGCGTGCGGCGTACCCCCGGCTCGTACGCCGAGAACGTACGGCGCAGCAAGGGCAGTACATCGGTGAACGCCTCCGTCTGCACCCCCGCCAGCCATGCGTCGACCAGGCCGAGCAGCCGCTCGTCGTGGACCAGGAGCGTTCCCGCTCCGGAGGCCCCGCCCACGAAGCCCTCGATCCAGGCGGCCGCGTCGGCGGGCAGCGCGGCCGGCGACAGCGCGAGCCCCATGAGCTGTGCTGTCTCGTCCTCGGCGAGCCGCCCGTCGTCCAGCAGAAGGCGGACGGCCCGTCCGCGTATCAGCCCGGCGACGGAGTCGCGTCCGGACAGTCTGCGCAGCACCTCGCTCCAACGCTCACGCAGTCCAGTGGTGTCCGGCAGCAGTCCGATCGCGGTGTGGACGCCCTCCACATGGGCCCGCATCTCACTCGCACCCTCCGCGTCCAGCCCCGTACAGGCCGGTGGCAGTCCGACGCAGATCCGCTCGGCCAGGCCCACCGCCACTTCGCCGAGTGCGGCCGTACCGGTGGAGCGCACAGTTCCGTACCGCAGGGAACGGGCCAGCGCGGGCAGTGCACCGGCGAGATGGCCCACATCCGTGTCGAGCGCGGCCCGGTCGGCGAGAGCGCGCATCACCACCGGGAGCGCGTCGGGCAGTTCGGCCAGCAGGCACTGTTCGGCGAGCCCGGTGACAGCGGCGAGCGCGGTCGCTGACACGGCCTGCGACGCGGCTCTGGCGGTGGCGGCGGAGAGCACGGTCGTCCCCCACATCCCCGCCTCCGCGACCCGCAGGGACAGCTCCGGCTCCCAGCGCAGCCGCCAGCTCTCCCGGAAGGTGCCCGTACTGGCCCGGCCCCGGGCGGGCTCACCCCACTCGACCCCGAGAAGCCGCAACCGGTGCAGGAGCCGCGACCGCGCGGCGTCGGTCTCCTTGCGCAGATCGAGGTCAAGATCGCGTTCGACCGCTTCCGGCCGGAGCCGCAGAGTGCGCTGGGTGCGGGTCAGATCGCGTTGGAGCGGTACGGCGGGGGCGGCGTCCGGGACCTCACCGAGCACCTCGCCGACGACCAGCCGGTCCCGGACGAGCAGGAGCGGTACGTCGGAGCCTTCGCACATCACCGCCCTCACCGCATCGGTCGTCTCCGTCAGCCCGGGCAGCGGGCGCCCGCGCAGAGCCGCGAGTGTCGCCGCGAGCCGCACCGCTTCGATGACGTGTGCCGAGGAGACCATCCGGTCCTCGTCCCGCAGCAGCCGTGCGACCTTGGTCATCCAGCGTTCGACCGGACGGTCGTCGGCACTGAACAGGTGTCCGTACCAGCCGGGCGACTCGATACCGGCGCCGTATCCGCTGTGCCGGGCGAGCCTCCGGTGCGTCCAGGGCACCCAGGTCATCTCGGCCTTCACCTTGGGCAGCGCCTTGAGCAGGGCGCGATCGGCCGCGACCGTGGTTTTCACAGCAAGGGCGGGAACGTGCCAGGCGCCGCAGACGACCGCCACCGGCCCCTCGAATTCCTTCCGGGCGGAGCGCAGTTGGATCCGCATATACGCCTCGCGGATCCGGTCCCGGGGGAACGCCGCGTCGCCGTACGTCTCCCGGAGAGCCTCCATCGCTTCGGCGAGCGCGGCGAACGGCGCGAGCGGGTCTCCTTCCCCCGCGCCGGAGCCGCGGTGCTCCACGACGTCCTCCCACCAGCGCTCGGCGTCGTCGTACCCCGCGGTTTCGGCCAGCACGCCGATCGGGTCGATCCGCACGGCGGCGGATTCCTCCGCAGCTCGCTCCTCGGGATCCTCCTCCGGCATGGCGAGGGAGTGCGCCGCCGGCAGATCCATGAACCGGACCGGGACTTCATGGCGCTGCGCCCAGCGGATCGCCCCCCACTCGGGCGAGAACTCCGCCATGGGCCAGAACGCGGCACGGCCCGGGTCGCCCACCACATGGGCAAGCAGCGCGACCGGTGGCCTCATCCCCGCGTCACCGGCGAGCGCCAGCAGGGCGTCACCCTCCGGTGGCCCCTCGATCAGCACAGCCTCGGGCACCACGGCGTCCAGCGCGGCCAGCACCGCTCGGGCCGAGCCGGGACCGTGGTGCCGCACGCCGAGCAGCAGAGGAGCGGCGGAAGCCATGCGCCCGGTCATACCGAGACCTCCCGGCAGGCCCGGTAGAAGTCCTTCCAGCCGTCCCGCTCCCGGACCACGGTCTCCAGGTACTCCTGCCAGACAACCCGGTCGGCCGCTGGATCGCGGACGACCGCGCCCAGCAGGCCCGCCGCGACATCGGACGACCGGAGCACCCCGTCGCCGAAGTGCGCGGCGAGCGCCAGCCCGTTGGTGACGACGGAGATCGCTTCGGCCGTGGAGAGGGTGCCCGACGGGGACTTGACCTTGGTCCGCCCGTCCCCGGTGACCCCGCCGCGCAACTCCCGGAAGACGGTCACCACCCGACGGATCTCGTCCATGCCTTCGGGCGCGGCGGGCAGATCGAGCGACCGGCCGATCTGGTCGACTCGCCGGGAGACGATGTCGACCTCGGCGTCGGCGGTGGAAGGCAGCGGCAGGACCACGGTGTTGAAGCGCCGGCGCAGTGCGCTGGACAGCTCGTTGACCCCGCGGTCCCGGTCGTTGGCCGTGGCGATCACGTTGAATCCGCGGACCGCCTGCGTCTCCTGGCCCAGCTCCGGAATGGGCAGTGTCTTCTCCGACAGGATCGTGATCAGAGAGTCCTGCACGTCAGCGGGGATCCGCGTCAACTCCTCGACGCGTGCGGTCATCCCGTCCGCCATGGCCCGCATGACGGGGCTGGGCACCAGGGCGTCACGGCTGGGTCCGTGGGCCAGCAGCTGTGCGTAGTTCCAGCCGTATCTGATCGCTTCCTCGGGCGTCCCGGCCGTGCCCTGGACGAGCAGCGTGGAATCACCGCTCACGGCCGCTGCGAGGTGCTCGGAGACCCAGGTCTTCGCGGTGCCGGGAACACCGAGCAGCAGCAGGGCCCGGTCAGTGGCGAGGGTGGTGACGGCGACTTCGACGATGCGGCGCGGTCCGACGTACTTGGGTGTGATCACCGTGCCGTCCGGGAGCGTGCCGCCCTGGAGATACGTGGCCACGGCCCAGGGCGAGAGCTTCCAGCGCTCGGGGCGCGGACGGTCGTCCGCAGCCGCAAGTGCCTGCAGTTCATGGCCGAATGCGTCCTCCGCATGCGGCCTCAGAACCTCTGCGGCGGTGTTTTCGGGCGTGGTCATGGATCCCCCTCCAGATCGTTCGACCGGATGTGGTTCCCACCGTGCACCATGGCACTGACAATCGACCGTTTCCGCAGCTCAGAGCCCATTGTCAGTGGCGGCACGTACCTTCGGAGCCATGAATCAGCAGGGGGTTCGGCAGGTGGTTGGGCAGGGGTTCGGGCAGGGGGCGCGCTGGTCGGCCGACCAGGTGCTGGCACTGGCTCCTGACGCCGCGTCACGCAAGGCGGGGAGCAGGCTCGGCGGCTCGTCCGGGTCGTGGTCGGAAGCGGGGTGGGCGGACGGCTCGGGGGCCGTGTGGGGGCTGTGCAGCGGAAGCGGCAGCACGCCGTACCGGACGGTCGTGGACACATCGGGGGTGGCCTACAAGTGCAGTTGCCCCAGCCGGAAGTTTCCGTGCAAGCACGCACTGGGGCTGCTGTTGCTCTGGGCGGCTGCGGACGGCGCCGTGAAGGAAACAGCGGCTCCGCCGGAGTGGGCGGCCCAGTGGCTCGAAACCCGCAGGGCGGCCCGGCCAAAGGGCAGTTCAGCGGACGGTCCTGCTCCGGTGCCCGGGAAACCGGCGGATCCGGAGGCGGCCGGCCGCCGGGCGGCGCGCCGGGCCGAGCGGGTCAGCGCGGGCGCCACCGAGCTGGAACAGCGCCTCGACGACCTGCTGCGGAGCGGTCTGGCCGGAGCCGAGCAGTCGGGATACGCGCTCTGGGAGGAGACCGCAGCCCGCATGGTCGACGCCCAGGCTCCCGGACTGGCCGCCCGTGTGAGGGAGTTGGGCGCCATACCGTCGTCAGGCCAGGGCTGGCCGGTGCGGCTGCTCGAGGAGTGCGCGATGCTGCATCTGCTGGACAGGGCCTGGCTCGGACGTGAACTGCTGCCGGAGGCACTGGCCACGACAGTGCGTACTCGCGTCGGGCTGCCCGTATCAGCCGAAGGTCCACCGGTCCGGGACCAGTGGCTGGTCCTCTCCCAGCAGGACTCGACCGACGGGAAGCTCACCACCCGCCGCATCTGGCTGTACGGCAGCCGGTCGGGGCGTACGGCTCAGCTGCTGGACTTCGGTGCGGCGGGCAGAGCACCGGGAACGGCACTGCCTGTGGGCCTGACGCTGGATGCGGATCTGGTGCCGTATCCAGGGACCGGTCAGCTGCGTGCCGCGCTGGGCGAGCGTTTCGGCCCTCCGAAACGGGCAGCCGGGCCGCCCGAGGGGATATCGACCGGCGCCGCCCTCAGGGCGTACGGGGTGGCCCTGCGCGACGATCCCTGGCTGGGTTCCTGGCCGGCGACCCTCTCGTCCGTCATACCGGTGCCCGGGGCCGATGGAGTCGGCGGCAGCCGCAGCGGCACCGCCGACGGCTGGCAACTGGCCGACGCCGAGGGTGGGTCAGCGCTGCCCATCGCCCCGGGCTCTTCGGCCAGGACCGGGCTGTGGAAGCTCACCGCGCTCTCCGGTGGCGGACCGGTCACCGTGTTCGGTGAGTGCGGCCACCGAGGCTTCACACCGCTCACGGCCTGGGCCCCGGGGACAGCCGAAGCCGTACCGCTGACCTGACGAGGCCCGACCGCCACCGGGGAGGCACGGGGTAGCACAGAGGAAGCGAAGGGCAGCCCCATCGCCCCCATTCATGTCCGCGTTCACCTACGCGGTTCACGTAGGCGTACGTATTCACACCCGTGCTCGCGCTCGTACCCATGGAGGGAACCGATGACCAGTACCCACACCACCACCGCCTGGGAAGAACTCGTCACCTCGGCTCTGCTCGGTACCGACCGCAGGCCGGTACCGCCTGGGGAGTGTTCGTTGCTGGACGCGGCCGCACTGCACACCGTGCGGCGAAGAGCAGGGCTGCTTCCCGCTGCCGCAGCCGTGCCGCCCTCCCCCGCCCCGGACGACCCCCGGCCCGAGCCTCCGGAGCCGGCTAGGCGGAGACTGGCCCAGCTGCTGGCGGACCGGGCCGGGCCGCCGGGCTCGGGGGGACGGCGCGGCGCCGCACCGGACCTCACCGAGTTGCTGCCCCAGTGGCTCGCGGCGGCGCTGCGGCATGGTTACCGCGCACCGGCCGCGCAGCTGGACGCCCTGCTCGACGCCGCGCGGGCGCGTACGGATCTGCGTCCGCAGGCCCTCGCCTTCGCCGGGGCGCGCGGGTTGTGGCTCGCCCGGCTCAACCCTGACTGGAAGTTCGCGCTGCGCAGCACGTCAAGCGGCGCGGTCCTGCCCGCGTCCGCGGACACGGCCGCCGTCCAACGCCTCTGGGAAGAAGGGCTGTTCGCCGAGCGTGTGGCGCTCCTCACCACCGTACGGCTGGACGCGCCGGCCGCCGGGATCGACCTGCTCGCCACGACCTGGTCCACGGAGCGGGCCGAGGACCGTCTGATGTTCCTCGACTCGTTGCGCACCGGGCTCACGGACGACGACGAGCCCTTCCTGGAAGGCGCCCTGGCCGACCGCAGCCGCAACGTCCGGTCCACCGCGGCCGAACTGCTCTCCGCGCTGCCCGCTTCCGCACTGGCCGGGCGGATGGCCGAACGCGCGATGACCTGCGTCAGTCTGGACCTGTCCGGGGAGCAGGCCCGGATATCGGTCGAAGCGCCGCACGAGTGCGATGCGGCGATGCAGCGCGACGGGGTATCCGCAGTCCCGCCGACGGGACGGGGTGAGCGGTCCTGGTGGCTGGGCCAGCTGGTGGAGGCGGCTCCGCTCGGGGTCTGGGCCGCCAGGCTGGGCGGCCGCTCGCCCGGCCGGATCGTCGCGTTGCCGGTGGCGGACGGCTGGGAGGAGGAACTGCACGCCGCGTGGTGCAGGGCGGCGGTGCGGCAGCGGGACACCGAGTGGTCACGTGCGCTGCTGTCGGGTCCCGGTACCGCGTCGCTCGCGGAGCGGGCCAAGCTGCTCGCCGCGTTGCCGGACGGTGAACGGGCCTGCTGGGTGGCCGAGTTCATCGCCGGGCATGGGCTGTCGGAGGCGTTTCAGCTGCTTGCCGTCTGCGATGTGCCCTGGGCGGAGCCGCTGGGCCGGGCCGTGGTGGACGCCCTGGAGATCGCGCGGGATGCGGGCAGCTACCCGTGGAGCTTCAGCGGTGTCATGGGACTGGCCGAACGGTGCCTGGACCCCGCGGAAGCACCGCGACTTGAGATCCTCACCGCGATACCGGACGAAACGGAGGGAGCATCACCGGGGGCAGGCAGCTACTGGTCGGAGGCGTTCCAGCGACTGGGGTCGACACTGCGACTGCGGGCCGCCATGGCCGCGGAGCTGGCGGGAGAAGGCGGGGATTCGCGGGGATTGACGGGGACTGGCGGGGGGCTGACGAGGGGGAATGACGGGGCGATTGAAGGCGGGTGACCTGGGCGCGGGATGACCGGCGGGAACCAGCGGGGGGGGGACGCGGACACCGGCCGGAGCGGCGGAACTGCTCGCGTGGTGCCGAGTGCCTCTTCACAGCAGGTGGGGCGCGGTACCAGGGCCAGGGTCACCCAGCCCCATGCGATGCCGGACCCAGCCTTAGCGGGCGGCAGGCCCGTCCCGGCGCAGTCAGGCCCAGCCTCGGTTCAACACCAGGCCCAGACCCAGCCTCGGTTCAGCACCAGGCCCAGACCCAGCCTCGGTTCAGCACCAGGCCCAGGCTCGCCCAGCCCAGCCCAGCCCAGCCCAGCCCAGCCCAGCCCAGCGAATTGTGTCGTCAGGCGCCTGCGGGCTGGCGTACGTTCGCGTTGACCCAGTCCACGATGGACGTCGTCGTGGCGCCCGGTGTGAAGATCTCCGCGACACCCAGCTGCTTCAGGGGTGCGATGTCCGCTTCCGGGATGATCCCGCCGCCGAACACCTTGATGTCTTCCGCGTCCCGCTCCTTCAACAGCTCGAGCACCTTCGCGAAGAGCGTGTTGTGGGCGCCCGACAGGATGGACAGACCGATGGCGTCGGCATCCTCCTGAATGGCGGTGCCCACGATCTGCTCGGGCGTCTGGTGGAGGCCGGTGTAGATGACCTCCATACCGGCATCCCGCAGCGCACGCGCGATGACCTTCGCCCCGCGATCGTGTCCGTCGAGCCCCGGCTTGGCGACCACTACGCGGATCGGACCGACCACACCCATCACTGCCTCCATGCACGATGCGAACGAACGTGAACGAACGTTATCGACAGCATCCCGCAAGCTGCCGTTTCGCGGTGGTCAGGGAGGGGGAAATCACACCTGGGACACATTCACTACGCGTCACTCCCCGCGCCGGGCCGGGCCTCCGGCCGCATCCCCGGTGTCGGACGTACCGGGGTGGCGCTCGACGGGAGCCGCAGGCGAGAGCGCCGTATCACCCGTACCATCGGGTACACGGTGGATGACACGGAAGCTGACATGTCGGTGGTGTCAGCCAGGAACTCTTCCGTGGCACCCATGAGTGCGCGTGGGGACAAGGTGGTCCCCATACGCCGTTCGGGAGGTCGCCCCATGAAGGTGCTGCCGGATTTCCTCTCCCCCCAATGGCTGCTGCACCAGCTCCAGCTGTCCTCCGTGCCACTGCGCGCCACGGCCCTCGACCTCGCGGTTCTGGCCGGGCATATGCTCCTCTACCCGTCCGGGATCACGGACGAGCGCCGGATCGACGTGCCGCTGAGCGCACCGCCCGGCGGCCCCACCGGCACACGGAGCGCCCGCGGACGCACCCCAGGACCCGCAGGGCCGCCTGCCGGTGAAACCCTCGGCAGCCCGCTGCGCGGCCCGCGCGGGGGCGCCCTCCGGCAGCCCCGCGCCGGAGAGGCCGCAGTCGGGCAGCTCCCCCCTTCCAACCAGGGACATCGCCCCGTCGTACTGCTCCACGGCTTCGTGGACAACCGCTCCGTGTTCGTCCTGCTGCGCCGCTCCCTGCTGCGGCACGGCTGGCAGCACCCGGAGTCGCTCAACTACTCGCTGCTGACCTGCGACATCCGGGCCGCGGCCGAGCTGCTGGGAGACCACATCGACGAGATCTGCGCCCGCACGGGGCACAAGGACGTCGACATCGTCGGGCACAGCCTGGGCGGCCTGATCGCCCGGTACTACGTACAGCGACTGGGCGGTGACAGAAAGGTGCACACGCTCGTCACGCTCGGCACGCCGCACGAGGGGACCCAGATCGCTCAATTGATGAGCGCCCATCCACTCGTACGGCAGATGCTGCCCCACTCGGATGTGATCGAGGAATTGCGCGAGCCCGCAGCCGGTTGCCGCACCCGGTTCGTGAGTTTCTGGAGCGAACTCGACCGTCTGATGATCCCGGTCGAGGCCGGGTGTATCGACCACCCCGACCTGATCACGACGAATGTCAGGGTCAGCGGCATCGGCCATCTCGCCCTGCCGGTGCATCCGGCCGTGGCCGCCGCCATCAGGCAGGCCCTCGACTCACCCGGTGACGCGGCCGCCGGCCCCCGGGAAAGCGTCATCTCGGTCGCCTGAACAGGGGCCGGAAAACGCCGTGGAGAACGAGCGAAAGAAAGGGGTACGAACGGTCGAAAGGCATTGATACGTCGAACGCTTCCCGAACGCCGGGCCAAGGCTGTGCACATAGCCCCTCGAAAGACGGCCGAATGCCCGTTTCCCACGCGTCCGATACCTGCCGAAGATTGTCGCCGCCATGTACCGCCGGGTACAGTCGCGCCACTGCTTCCACCGGGGGTGCCCCCGAACGCAGGGCCCCTGCTGCCGAGGCGAGAGAGACGTTGGTGAACGACCAGCAAACCCACGCCGGGTACGTCGGAGACGACGGTTACTCCGCCGGCAGCCCCACCGGTTCTTTCGCCGTCGATCCGCTCTTCGGCGATATGCCGGGTGAATACCCGACCGCAGGGCACGATCCCTACCGGGCCGGTCACAGCGGTGAGTACGACACCACGCAGTGGGACACGGGTGCGCGGGAGACTCTCGGATACGACGCGTTGTACCAGCAGCCGTATACGCAGCCCCAGTCGCAGAGTTACGGGCATCCGACGCACGCCTTCGCCGGTCAGGACACGGGCGGGTACGACACGACGGGCCAGTGGGACACCGGCGCGTACACCACCAGCGCCACCAGCACCTACGGAACCGGTACCTACGGAACGGCCGCCCACGGCGCTGATTCGTACGACACAGGCACCGGCACCGGCACCTACGACACGGGCGCCCACGACGCCACCGCCTGGAACTCCGTCGGCGCGACGGCCCCGCACGCGACGCAGCAGTTCGCCGCCGTCGGTCTCCCGGACGCCGTCGGGCCCGAACAGACCGCCGAATTCGCGGCGTTCGCCGGCCACGACGGGCCGTCCGGGTTCAGCGATCCCGAACTCCCGGACAGCTCCCTCCACCCGGCGGACCCCCCGGCGGACGACGACTCACCACCCGCTTCCCACCCGGCAGCACCTCTCTCGTCCCGCCTTCCCTCTCCCCCCGGCGCCCGCCGCGCACCAGGTGGCAGGGGTGGCCGTCGCCGTACGCCTGCCAAGCGTTCCGCGCTGCTGACCATCGCGGTCCCCTCCGCCTGTGTGATGGGGGTCGCCGGAGTCGCCGCCGCGACCGTCGGCGGGATCGGGGAGAGCGGCAAGGACAGCGGCACCGGTACGCAGGCCGCCGCCGACCCGTCGTCCGTCAAACCGGTGGCCGCCAACAGCAAACTGGACAGCCAGCTCGCCGATCTCAGCCACGAGGCCGATGACTTCGCCGACCGCGCCAGCCGTACGCAGGAGCGCATCGATCTGAAGCAGCGGCAGGCCACGGCGAAGAAGAAGGCCGAGGAGGAAGCCGCGCGCAAGGAAGCGGCCCGGCCGAAGTTCGTCCTGCCGGTGAAACAGAAGGGGCTCAGCGCCTACTTCGGCCAGGCCGGGGTCAACTGGATGTCCGTGCACACCGGTATCGACTTCCCCGTCTCCTACGGGACTCCCGTCATGGCCGCGACCGACGGCACCGTCCGTACCCAGTGGAACAGCGCCTACGGCAACATGGCCATGGTCACATCACCCGACGGCACCGAGACCTGGTACTGCCACCTCAGCAGCACCAAGATCCGCTCGGGCTCCGTCAAGGCGGGCGAGGTCATCGCGTACTCGGGGAACTCCGGGAACTCGACCGGGCCGCACATGCACTTCGAGGTACGGCCCCACAGCGGCGCGGCGATCGATCCGCTGCCGTGGCTCCGCAGCCACGGCCTCGACCCGACGTAACCCACGCCAGTAACCCCCGCCCGGAACCCAAGCCCGTAGCCGCCCCGGCCCCTTCGAAAACCCGGCTCTTCGGGAACCCGGCTCTCCGAGAACCCCGCGCCCCCGGGCCACCGCCCCGCCGGGCGAGGGCGCGGCCTACAGCTTCTCGACCGGCGCGTAGCGCAGCAGCAGCTTCTTCGGGCGCTCGTCGCCGAAGTCCACCGTGACCTGGGCGTCCGCGCCCGACCCGGTCACCTGCATCACCGTGCCCAGGCCGAACTGGTCGTGCGTCACCCGGTCCCCCACGTTCAGCGTGATCACCGGCTTGTCGCCGGCCCGCCGCGTCGCGAAGCCCGAAGAGCCGCCGGATCCTCCGCGCGCACGCGACGAGGACAGCGAGGACGACAGCGACGAGGTGATCCCCGACGTCGGTCCCGCCGGGGCCGACATCGCACCCAGCCGCTTCCACTCCAGATGCTGCGCCGGGATCTCCTCGAGGAAGCGCGAGGCCGGGTTGTACGACGGCTGGCCCCACGCGCTGCGCAGGGTCGAGCGCGTCAGATACAGCCGCTCGCGGGCGCGCGTGATCCCCACGTACGCCAGCCGCCGCTCCTCCTCCAGCTCCTTGACCTGCCCCAGCGCGCGCATGTGCGGGAAGACGCCGTCCTCCATGCCGGTCAGGAACACCACGGGGAATTCGAGCCCCTTGGCCGTGTGGAGCGTCATCAGCGTGATGACTCCGGAGCCGTCCTCGTCCTCGTCGGGGATCTGGTCCGAGTCGGCGACCAGGGCGACCTTCTCCAGGAATTCGGCGAGCGTGCCCGCGCCCTCCTCGTCGCCGCGCTCCTGCTCGAACTCCAGCGCGACAGCGGCCAGTTCCTGGAGGTTCTCGATGCGGGTCTCGTCCTGCGGGTCGGTGGACGCCTGCAACTCGGCCAGATAGCCGGTCCGTTCGAAGACCGCCTCCAGCACCACGGCGGGCCCCGCACCCGACTCGACGATCGTACGGAGCTCCTCCATCAGGACGTTGAACCGCTTCACGGCGTTGGCCGAGCGGGCCGCCATGCCGTACGCCTCGTCGACCCGGCGCAGTGCCTGCGGGAAGCTGACCTTCTCGCGCTGCGCGAGTGCGTCGATCATGGCCTCCGCGCGGTCGCCGATACCGCGCTTGGGCACATTGAGGATGCGGCGGAGCGGGACGGTGTCCTCGGGGTTGGCCAGGACGCGCAGATAGGCCAGCACATCGCGGACCTCCTTGCGCTCGTAGAACCGCACCCCGCCGACGACCTTGTACGGAAGGCCGACCCGGATGAAGATCTCCTCGAAGACACGGGACTGCGCGTTCGTCCGGTAGAAGACGGCGACGTCGCCGGCCTTCGCGTCTCCCGCGTCGGTCAGCCGGTCGATCTCGTCGGCGACGAACTGCGCTTCGTCGTGCTCGGTGTCGGCGACATAGCCGATGATCTTCGCGCCCTCGCCGGCCTCGGTCCAGAGGTTCTTGGCGCGGCGGTTCTCGTTGCGCTCGATCACCGCGTTGGCGGCGGAGAGGATCGTCTGGGTGGAGCGGTAGTTCTGCTCCAGGAGGATCGTGGTCGCGTCCGGGTAGTCCTCCTCGAACTGGAGGATGTTGCGGATCGTGGCCCCGCGGAACGCGTAGATGGACTGGTCCGCGTCACCCACGACGCACAGCTCGCCCGGCGCCCTGCCCTCGCCGGACGGGCCGACCAGTTCGCGTACCAGCGTGTACTGGGCGTGGTTGGTGTCCTGGTACTCGTCGACCAGGACGTGCCGGAAGCGCATCCGGTAGTGCTCGGCGACGTCCGGGAACGCCTGGAGCAGATGGACCGTCGTCATGATGATGTCGTCGAAGTCCAGCGCGTTGGCCTCGCGCAGCCGCGCCTGGTAGAGCGCGTACGCCTCGGCGAGGGTCTTCTCGAAACCTCCCCCGGACTCCGTCTGGGAGGTGCCCCCAGCCGCCTGCCCCGCGAAGGTCTCCTCGTCGATCAGTTCGTTCTTCAGGTTCGAGATCTTGGCGCTGAAGGACTTCGGCGGGAACTTCTTCGGGTCCAGGTCCAGATCGCGGCAGACGAGCGCCATCAGCCGCTTCGAGTCGGCGGCGTCATAGATCGAGAACGACGAGGTGAAGCCGAGCTTCTTCGACTCGCGGCGCAGGATCCGTACGCACGCGCTGTGGAAGGTCATGACCCACATGGCCTGCGCGCGCGGGCCGACCAGCTCCTCGACGCGCTCCTTCATCTCGCCCGCGGCCTTGTTGGTGAAGGTGATCGCGAGGATCTGGCCGGGGTGCACCCCGCGTGAGCCGAGCAGATGCCCGATCCGGTGGGTCAGCACCCGGGTCTTGCCGGACCCGGCGCCCGCCACGATGAGCAGCGGCGAACCGGCGTGCACGACGGCGGCGCGCTGCTCGGCGTTCAGCCCTTCGAGCAGGGCGGCGGGGTCCACGGCGGGGCGCGGAGCGCCGTCGCGGTAGTACGCGTCACGCCGGGGCGCCGCCCCTTCCCCTGCGGGCCACGCACCGGCGAACAGGTCGTGCGGAACCTCCTCCGGAGGGTGGTCCCCTCCGGCGTGGCCACCGGCGGGGTCCTCGGCGGGCGGCGGGGGCTCTTCCTCCGGGGGCTGGAGGTTCGCCAGGAAGCTGTCGTCAAAGAGGCTGCTCATCGTCTACCGAGTCTAGGCCGAGCCAGTGACAGTCAGGGGCCGCACTCAGGACCGGACGCCGACCTGACGCCGGGCCGTGCGCCGGACCGTGCGCCGGCCTGACGCCGGACCGGACCGCTGACCACCCGGATGACCACCCGGATCGCCGCCGGCCCGGCCGTCCCGTCGCTAGGTCACGAAAATGTATCGGGCATATCGAACATCAGCCTTCCCACCTGTCACAGGAGTTGGCTATCTTGCTCGCTCAGGACCGCACGTGCCCCTCCCGGCGAACCGCGCCGGAGCGAGCGGTCCGCGCCGAGTCCGTTCTGCCGTACCGCGTGCGCCGCGATGTGTGACGTACGACGCACGGCAGGTGGAGCCGGGGACCCACCAAGCACCACCGGGGTGAATCGGTCCGCACCACGCACGACCCAGCATTACCGAGGACCGTAGGGCGACCTTCCGGACGAGCCCGGACCCTCCCCCAGAGCCTGAACGGCCTGGGAGGTACCCCCACCGCCAACCCGGTAGGCGGTCCACGGAAGGAATTGCCTGTCTTGGCAACGCACCGCAAACCGCGTTCCCGCGTACGCAGTACCGCTCCCGCCCTGGGCATCACCACCGCGGCCCTCGCCTCGGTCTCCCTGTTCGCCCAGACCGCCGGCGCCGCACCGGCACCCGGCGCGAAGCCGGCGCCGAAGCCCGGCATAGAAGAGGTCCAGAAGAAGGTCGACGGGCTCTACCGCCAGGCCGGAACCGCGACCCAGCAGTACAACCAGGCCCAGGAGGCCACGACCGCGCAGCGCAAGACGGTCGACTCCCTCCTCGACCAGGTCGCCGAGCGCACCGCGAAGGTCAACGACTCCCGCCGCACCCTCGGCAACTACGCCGCCGCCCAGTACCGCGAAGGCACCCTCTCCACCACCGCCACCCTGCTGCTCGCCGACAACCCCCAGTCGTACTTCGACCAGGACCAGCTGATGAAGCGGCTGGGCGACCGCCAGGAGAAGGCCGTCGCCGACTACCAGGCCGAGCAGCGCTCGGCGGCCCGCAAGCGCGGCGAGGCGGCGCGCAGCCTGGAGAGTCTGACCGAGTCGCAGGCCGCGCTGAAGGCGAGCAAGCAGTCCGTCCAGTCGAAGCTCGCCGACGCGCGCCGGCTGCTGTCGAAGCTGACCACCGAGGAGAAGGCGCGGCTCGCGGCGCTGGAGAAGAAGAAGGAAGCCGAGGCCAGGCGCAAGGCGGAGAAGCTGGCGCAGGAGCAGGCAGCGGCGGCGAAGAAACGCAAGGCGTCGGAGCAGGCCAAGGGCGGCAGCTCGGGGACGGGCAGCAGCACGGGCAGCGGCAGCTCGGGTTCCGGCTCCGGCTCCGGTACGTCGTCGAGCAAGGCCGCCACGGCCCTCGCGTTCGCCCGCGCCCAGATCGGCAAGCCGTACGTCTGGGGCGCCACCGGTCCCAGCTCCTACGACTGCTCGGGGCTCACCCAGGCCGCCTGGAAGGCCGCGGGCGTCAACCTGCCGCGGACCACCTGGGACCAGGTGAAGACCGGCACCCGGGTCGCGACGAAGGATCTGCGCCCCGGTGATCTGGTGTTCTTCTACGACGACATCAGCCATGTCGGGATGTACATCGGCAACGGGATGATGATCCACGCCCCCAAGCCGGGCGCGTACGTGCGCGAGGAGTCGATCTACTACATGCCGATCTACGGCAGTGTTCGGCCCGGATAGCTGCAGGTCAGCGGGGGCGGAGTGGTTCAGGGCCGCTCCGTTCCCGCCGGGCCGGGCGCTGCGGGCGCGTACACTCTCCGTATGGGACATACACATGCGGTGACGGAGTGCCCGGTCCGGGCCCCGCGCGCGCCGGGTCCCGTCGCGCCCCGGGCGCGCTGCCGTGCGCTGCACGGCCACGGCTAGCAACTTTCGCCACGGGCCCGCGTGTCCGGCTCTCCCGCCTGCGCCTTCCGCCAGTCCTTCCCCCTCCCCTTCCCCCCTTCACTTCCCGTCACTTCCCGCCTGTCCCTTCCTGCCCGGCCATAGCGCCCGCCGGAAGCAGACCGACGGCACAGCCGCCGCGTCCCGGGCCTCTCCCGCCCCCGCGGCGGGCTCCCGCGCAACCCGTCTCTGCCGTACGCGCACTATCCCCGCACCACTCCCCGCGGCCCCGCGCCCCCGGGCGTACGCCGGTGTCGCTTCCCGCGACCGCCGGCGGGCCGGCCGCACCCTGAGAGGACCTCTGTGAAGTTGAGCGAGCTGCTGGCCGGGCACGACCACGACGTACTGCTGGGTGATCCGGGGACGAGGGTCACCGCGGGAGCGTGCTTCGACGCCCACCGCGTCTCGCCCGGTTCGCTCTTCATCGCGGTACCCGGGCACCGCGAGGGCGGCCCCGAGGCGATCGGTTCCGCACTGGCGCGGGGCGCTGTGGCGGTGCTGGTCGAGGAGCCGGCACCCGGGCTTCCCGGGCCCGGACTCCCCGCAGCGGTACGGCTGTCGGCGGACGGCGCGTGTGTCGTACGGGTGGCCGACACCCGTAAGGCCGCCGCGCTGATCACCTCGCGGTACTACGGGGACCCCGGCCGGGCGATGGACATGGTGGCCGTCACCGGCACCAACGGGAAGACGTCCGTCTCGTACATGGTGGAGTCCGTGCTGCGGATCGCCGAGGGCGCGAAGGTGGGTGTCATCGGGACGGGCGGGAACCGGATCGGGGACGAGCTGATCCCGATGCCGCACTCGGTGCTGACCACCCCGGAGTCACCGGACTTCCAGTATCTGCTGGGGCACATGCGCGATCACGGGGTGGGCACCGTGGTCCTGGAGGCCACCTCCATGGGCCTGCTGAACCACCGGGTCGACCATTCCTTCATCGACGTGGGCATCTTCACCAACCTCACCCAGGACCACCTGGACGACCACGGCACGATGGAGCACTACCGGGACGCCAAGCTCCGGCTCTTCGGAGGGCTCTGCCGGCGCGCGGTGGTGAACGCGGACGACCCGGTCGGCGCGCTGGTTCCGGCGCTGATGCCGGGTCTGGTCCGTACGTACGCCCTGGACGCCGAAGCGGACTACCGGGCGACCGATCTGGACATGGACGCCTTCGGCACCCGGTTCACGCTCCACCACGACGGGCGTAAGTATCCGGCGGCGATCCCGGTGCCCGGCAGGTTCTCGGTCGCCAACGCGCTGGCCACCGTGGCCGCGTGCCACGTACTGGGCCATGACCTGGGCGGTCTGGTGGCGGCGCTCGACCGGATGCCGCCGGTTCCCGGGCGGCTGGAGCGGTTCGAGGCTCCGCGGGGCACGTCCGTGATCGTGGACTACGCGCACTCGCCGGACTCCCTGGACAAGGTGCTCGCCGCCATCAGGGACTTCGCCGGTGCCCGTGTCATCACGGTCTTCGGCTGCGGCGGCGACCGTGACGTCACCAAGCGGGCCCGGATGGGCGAGATCGCCGGGTCGCACTCCGATCTGTGCGTGCTCACATCGGACAACCCCCGTGACGAGGACCCCGAGGCGATCATGGACCAGATCACTCCGGGGCTGACGGCCACCGGTGCCCCGTTCGAGCGGATCGCCGACCGGCGTGACGCGATCGCCTTCGCCCTGTCCGCCGCGGGGCCGGCGGACATCGTGCTGGTCGCGGGGAAGGGCAGCGAGCCGTACCAGATCGTCGGCGGCCGGCTGATCCCGTTCAGCGACATGGCGACGGTGCGCGAGCTGTCGGCCGCACAGGGGTAGCAAGCCTTGGGGGGGAGGACGATGCAGGGCCCGCTCAGGTCCAGAGCACCGCGATGAAGATGTTGACGATCGTCAGACCGCCGACCGCGCCGAAGAGGCCCTTCTCGATCCGCTCCTCGTCGCGCTTCACATAGACGAGGCCCAGGATCACCACCAGGACCGCCAGCTTGATCCCGATCTTGACGGTGTTGATGGTGTTCCCCTGGGCCTGGTTCAGGCCGACCAGCGCCACCCCGGTCACCAGCATCGTCAGCGCGCCGTGCAGCATCGCCGGGCCGAACCGGGCCTCGCCCGTGCGCATCGACTTCATCTGGGTCAGGAAACCGCCGAGCAGCGCGGCGATACCGATGATGTGCAGGCCGACGAAGGCATTGATGAGTACGTCCATGGGATTCGACCTTAGCCACCGCCTCCCGGGCCCCTCCCACCGGTGGTCCCCCACTGGTCCTCACCGTCCGCCCCCAGGACCGGTCCCATCCGGTCATCGGCGGCCGCATAAGGCAACACAGCGGCAAGATTCGACCACTATGTCCCATGAGGTCTCGTTCCCATAACCCCAGGTTTAGCGTTCTTGCCCAGGTGACCGGACTCCCCCACCGCCCCATGGCCGGGCGGCGGTCCGGCCCCACCGCCGAGAGATCCGGCAAGGACGTACGGAAGGACGTGACCGCCCCCGTGGCCGCTCACCGAAAGCCCAGGCAGCGCCCGCTCACCGGCCCCGCGGCCCGGACCGCCGCGACTCTCACCCTCGCGGGAGCCGCGTCCGCCACCGCCTTCCAGGGCGTCGGTCAGGCGGCACCACGCCTGACCCCCGCGCAGGTCAAGGCCCAGGTCGACAAGCTGTACCAGGAGGCGGAGACCGCCACCGAGAAGTACGACGGGGCGAAGGAGAAGACCGCGGCGTCGGAGAAGTCCCTGCGCTCGCTGCGCGACCAGGCCGCCCGCCGCACGGAGCAGCTCAACACGGCGCGCTCAGCGCTCGGTTCGACGGCATCGGCCCAGTACCGCGCCGGCGCCATCGACCCGTCGCTGCAGGTCTTCCTCTCCTCCGACCCGGCGCAGTACCTGGACCGGGCCGCCTATGTGGAGCGCGTGGGCGACCAGCAGGCCGCCGAGGTCACCGGGGTGCGGCGGCAGATCGGGCAGCTCGCCCAGCTGCACTCCGAGGCGGACTCCACCCTCAGCAGGCTGCGGACCCAGCAGGCCGGCCTGAAGAAGCAGAAGACCACCGTGCAGAGCAAGATCCGCGCGGCCGAGGCACTGCTCTCCCGGCTGTCGGCGTCCGAGCGCTCGCAGTACGAGTCGCAGGGCGGGTCCCGGTCCGGGGCGCAGTCCGGGTCCCTGGGCGCCGACAGGTCCGCAGCCGCGCAGGCCGCCGACCGGTCGGCCGTGCGCGGCCCGGTCGCCGCCCCCGGCTCACGGGCGGCGCGGGCGGTCGCCTTCGCCTACAGCGCGCTCGGCAAGCCGTACGTCTGGGGGGCCACCGGGCCCTCGTCCTTCGACTGTTCGGGGCTGACCCAGGCCGCGTACCGCTCGGCGGGGGTGTCGCTCCCGCGCACCACGTACACCCAGATCAACTCCGGGCAGCGGGTGAGCCGCTCCGAACTGGCCCCCGGCGACCTGGTGTTCTTCTACTCGGGCATCAGCCACGTCGGCATCTATGTGGGCAACGGCCGGATGATCCACGCCCCGCACCCCGGCGCACCCGTACGGCTCGCGCCGATCGGTCAGATGCCCTTCGCGGGCGCGACACGGCCGGTCGCGGGCACCTGACCGATCGGTGCGCCCGTACGGGCCCCCGGTGTGAACTGCGCGCTCAGCCAGGTGAAGACATCAGGCACCTGCTTGCGCCAGACCGCCAGGCTGTGCCCGCCCGTCACCGGGACGACCTCGACCGACGTGGGCCGCTTGGCCGCGGCGCGCAGGGCCAGGCCGTCCCGGTAACCGTCGTGGGGCGCACCGGAGATGAAGAGGGAGACGCGCGGCGGTTTCTTGGCGTGCCGCAGGATCCACAGCGGATTGTTCGTACGCCGCAGCGCCGGGTCCTTGGCGGTGATGGAGGCGCGCTCGGCCGCGGGGTCGTTGTACCCGGAGAGCCCGGCCGCCGCGTGGTAGCGGTCGGGGTGCGCCAGCGCCAGCTTCACGGCGCAGTGCGCCCCCGCCGAGTAACCGGCGACCGCCCAGCCGGCCGCCCCGCGCTTCGCCCGGAAGGTGTCGGTCACCATTCTCGGCACGTCGACACTCAGCCAGGTGTCCGCGTTGATCACCCCGCTCACATTGGCGCAGCCGGTGTCCTGGCTGCCCAGGAGCGAGGTGCGCGGCGACACCAGGATGAAGGGGGCGACCACACCGCGCTCCATCATCGGCGCCAGCTGCTTCTCCGCGCCGAGGCTGGAGAACCACGCCTTCGCCGTGCCGGGGAACCCGGAGAGCAGCTCGACCACCGGGAAGGAGTGGTGGCGGTAGGCGGGTTCGTTGTACTCGGGCGGCAGCCAGACGTACACCTCGCCGCGCACCCCCGACACCTGCCCGGTCATCACCGTGCGGCGCACTCCGTGCCCCATGCGCGGGTCGTTCACCGGCTTGAACACGGCCCGCTGGTGCGGTTCTGATGCCAGCTGCCGTCCGCCGAGGCCGTCGGCGCCGAGGTCGGGTGCGGCGACCACGTGGTTGCCGGTGCCGAGCAGGTCGGCCCAGTTGTCGTACAGGCCGTTGCTGTTGTTCACCGCGACGAAGACGACCAGCACCGCGGTCGCCTGCGCGAACAACACCATCACCAGCCGGGCCGCACCGCGTACGGCCGCGGGGCCGGCGACGCGCCCCCACAGCAGCAGGGGCAGCAGCACCGCGACGCCCATCATGGCGATCGCGGTGAGGAAGAACGGGGTTCCCGTCAGGCTCATCACGTGGGGAAAGATGCCCTATTGGGGTTGGAGGTTACCTGTTTTGCACCCTTTTTACGTGGTCACGTACGGCGATGACGCAACACGTACGGTATACGCCCGTTCCCTGCGCGGCGCTGGCCATCTCTGCCCGTACCTGCCCATACCCGTACACCCGTGACTCCGGGGTGTCGCAGTCCGCGGCACCGTGCTTAAATTAGATATCACTTTGATTATCCGTAGTCATCACGACTGGGTGAGGGGCCGACCGCCCCCGAGGCCGAAACCCAACGAGGGAGCACACCATGACTGGAACATCCGGACAGGACCCGACACCCGCTGGCCGGCCCACGCCCGACGGGACCACGCCGAGCAGGACCACGACCACCGCGGCCGGGCTGGAGGCGGACGCCCCCGACATGCCGGCCCCGCATGTGCACGAGACCCAGGCGCACGGCATCGCCGGCGGTGCGGCGCTGCTGCTGACCCTGCTCGGCGTGGTGGTGGGGCTCGGGCTTCTCATCGGCGGCGGCGTCACGGACAGCGGCGGCACACGGGCGGCCCTGATCGTGGTGGGCATCGTCGTCCTGCTCGGCTCGCTGTTCTGCATGACCGGCGTGAAGATGGTCGCCCCAGGCGAGGCCCGCGTCATCCAGCTGTTCGGGCGGTACGTGGGCACGCTCCGGCAGGACGGGCTGCGCTGGGTGAATCCGCTGACCAGTGCGCAGAAGATCTCCACCCGGGTGCGGAACAACGAGACCTCGGTCATGAAGGTCAACGACGCCTACGGCAACCCGATCGAGCTGGCGGCGGTCGTCGTGTGGAAGGTCGAGGACACCGCGCAGGCGCTGTTCGAGGTGGACGACTACCGCAAGTTCATCGCGACCCAGACCGAGTCGGCGGTCCGCCACATCGCCATCGAGTACCCCTACGACGCCCACGACGAGGACGCGCTGTCCCTGCGCGGCAACGCGGACGAGATCACCGAGAAGCTGTCGCTGGAGCTGACGGCCCGGGTCAGGGCCGCGGGGGTCCGGATCATCGAGTCCCGGTTCAGCCACCTCGCGTACGCGCCCGAGATCGCCTCCGCGATGCTCCAGCGCCAGCAGGCCGGGGCGGTCGTCGCGGCCCGTCAGCAGATCGTCGAGGGCGCGGTCGGTATGGTCGAGCAGGCCCTGGTCCGGATCAGCGAACAGGGCATCGTGGACCTGGACGAGGAGCGGAAGGCCACCATGGTCAGCAACTTGATGGTGGTGCTGTGCGGCGACCGTGCGGTCCAGCCGGTCCTGAACACCGGTTCCCTCTACCAGTGAGCGAGGAGAGCGCCGACGCCGCGGAACCCTCGGGTCCGGCGCCGCGGCGCGCCGCCAGGCCGCGCAAACAGGTGCTGCTGCGGCTGGACCCGTCGGTGCACGACGCCCTGGCACGCTGGGCGGCGGACGAACTCCGCAGCGCCAACGCCCAGATCGAGTTCCTGCTCCGCAAAGCCCTCTCCGACGCCGGCCGCCTGCCGCGCGACGCGGGCGCGCTCCCCCGCCGCGGCAGGCCACCGAACCCGGACCCGCCCCGCCCATGAGGGCCGGCGGCCGGCCCGCCGACTGCCGGCCGTCTGCCGCCTACGCCCCTGCCGGTCGGATCAGCCGGCGACGACCGCTGCCGCCGGTCAGATCAGCCGGCGCGCGGTCGCCCAGCGGGTCAGTTCGTGGCGGTTCGACAGCTGGAGCTTGCGCAGCACCGCCGAGACATGCGACTCGACCGTCTTCACCGAGATGAACAGCTGCTTGGCGATCTCCTTGTACGCGTATCCGCGCGCGATGAGACGCAGCACCTCCCGCTCGCGCTGCGTCAGCCGGTCCATGTCCTCGTCGACCGGCGGTGCGTCCGTGGACGCGAACGCGTCGAGGACGAACCCGGCGAGGCGCGGGGAGAAGACCGCGTCGCCGTCCTGGACCCGGAAGACCGAATCGACCAGGTCGGTCCCGGTGATCGTCTTGGTGACGTAGCCGCGGGCGCCGCCCCTGATGACACCGATCACGTCCTCCGCCGCGTCCGACACGGACAGGGCGAGGAAGCGGACCGGGTTCTCCGGGTCGGACATCAGCGCGGCGGAGCGGCGCAGCACTTCGACGCCGCCGCCGCCCGGCAGATGGACGTCGAGGAGGACGACCTCGGGGCGGGTCGCCTTGATGACGCTGACCGCCTGGTCGACATCGGCCGCCTCACCGACGACCTCGACACCTGTCGACTCGGTCCTGCCGATCTCCGCCTGCACCCCCGTGCGGAACATCCGGTGGTCGTCCACGAGAACGACCCGGACCCTGCGGGGCGCCGGGCCCCCGGCCGGGTGGGCCGTGCCGGTGGCGTCGGGGCTGCCGGTGACGTCGGGACTGCCGGTGGCGTCCGGGCTGTCCGCGCGGTCGGTGGTGTCGGTTCGGTCGGTGGGGTCGGTCATGCTCGCTCCATCTCCAGTTCCACTACGGTGCCGCCGTCGGGAGCGGAACGCAGGCTTGCCGTACCGCCGTTGCGCTGCATACGGCCGATGATCGATTCTCTTACGCCCATCCGGTCGCCGGGCACCGCGTCGAGATCGAAGCCGGGCCCCCGGTCGCGTACCGACACGAAGACGGTACGGCCCTCGACTTCCGCGTACACCTGTACGGCACCGCCCTCGCCACCGTACTTGGCCGCGTTGACCATGGCCTCGCGTGCCGCCTGCATCTGGGCCGACAGCTTCTCGTCCAGCGGGCAGTCCCCGACGACCACCACTTCCAGCGGCACCCCGTGCTTGTCCTCGACCTCGGCGGCGGACTGCTTGACGGCGTCGGCGAGGGTCTCGGGTTCGTCGTCCTTGTCCTTGCCCGTGCCCTCGGGGCGGTAGAGCCAGGCGCGCAGTTCCCGCTCCTGCGCACGGGCCAGCCTGCGGACCTCGCCCGGCTGCTCCGCGTTGCGCTGGATCAGGGTGAGCGTGTGCAGCACCGAGTCGTGGACGTGGGCCGCGACCTCCGCGCGCTCCTGGGCGCGGATCCGCATCAGCCGCTCCTGGGAGAGGTCCTGGGTCATCCGGATCAGCCACGGCCCGGCGAGCAGCGCGATCCCGGCGACCACGGCCAGTGCGGCGGTCAGGACATTGCCGAGCTGCGCCGACGAGCCGCGGATCACGATGAAGGCGGCGAGCCCGGCGCCGACCAGCACCACACCGGCCAGCGCGCGGCCCAGCGGAAGCAGCCTGCTGCTGCGGCCGACCTCGGCCCAGTGCGCACGGCGGGTGTTGTCCGCCTGGCGCCAGACGAGGACGACACCGGCGCCGATGAGCAGCACGGGCCAGATGTACGGGCTGGCGGCGCCCCCGATGTCCACGTTCCCGACGAAGGCCGCCACGCCGATGATCAGCGCGATGAGGGCGACGATCTGGCCCCGGTCGGGCTTGCGCAGCCGGCGGCGGCCGTCCTGGGACTCCTCGAACGCCGACGGCACACCGCGCTGCTCGACCCCGCCGGCGCCGAGCGGCACGACGAACCAGAACGCGGCGTACAGCAGCGCCCCCAGTCCCTCCAGAGCGAACAGCACGATGAACGCGGCCCGTACCCAGGAGACCGGCACGCCCAGATGTCCGGCGAGCCCGCGCGCGACGCCGCCCAGCATCCGCCCTTCGGCACTGCGGTACAGCTTGCGCGGCGCGGGCTCGTCCGGGGCTTCGGCTGCGGCACCCGCGGCGCGGGGCGGGGCGACTGGCATGGTTCGATCGTCACATGGACGGGCCACCGCGGGCATCAGGGAAAACCCCCTGGTTCGGGGGGACGAAATCAGGGATCGGCCAGGGTCGTCGCGGGCCCCGCCCGCGGGGAACGACCGTCACCATGGGGGTATGACGACCCCGCCGCCGACCACCCCGCCGCAGCAGCAGGACGAGCCGCGACCGCAGCTGCGGCGCCACCGGAGCAACAAGGTGGTCGCCGGGGTCTGCGGCGGGCTCGGCCGGCACTTCGACCTGGATCCGGTGATCTTCCGCGTCGTTCTCGGTGTGCTGGCGGCGACCGGCGGGGTCGGGCTGATCTTCTACGGTTTCGCCTGGCTGCTGATCCCGCTGGACGACGAGGACGAGAACGAGGCGCGCAGACTGCTGACCGGCCGGGTCGAGGGCGCGTCCATGGCCGCGGTGCTCTTCGCGCTGATCGGCTGCGGGCTGTTCCTGTCGATGCTGCACTACGTGACGGTGCTGGTCTTCGCGGCCCTGCTGTCGCTGGCCACCGCGGGCTCCGCGGTCTGGTCGGAGCGGCGCGGGCTCACCGCCCCGGAGGCACCCGAACCGGCCGCCGGGCAGCGGGCGCCGGGGCAGAAGCCGGCGGGCCAGCGGACGGCCGGGCAGAAGGTGCCGGACGCGCCACCGGAGACGAAGGCACCGCCGACGCCGGCCGGCCCGTCCTGGTGGCGGGACCCGATCATCAAGGACGGCACCACGGGACCGGTCGGTTCCGGCTATCTGTGGGGCCCTTCGGACATCGCACCGGGCCCGCCGCTGTCCCGCGGGTCGGCCGGATCGGCCAGGTCGGCCCCGGCCGCGAACCGGGGTCCGCGCGGTATCGGCGGCCGGCTGTTCCTGTTCGCGCTGGTCGCGGCCGCACTCGGCACCGGCGTCTCCCGGGACGGCTTTCCGGTCACCACGAGCATGCAGATCGGTCTTGCGTGCGCGCTCGGCGTCTTCGGCCTGGGCATGCTGCTCAGCTCGTTCGTCGGGCGTACGGGGTCCGGCACGCTCTTCCTCGTGGTGGTCACGACGGCGCTGCTGGCGGGCGTGAGCGCCCTGCCGAAGACCGTCACCACGCACTGGATGCGTACGAACTGGCGGCCCGCTTCGGTGTCGGCGGTGCACCCCGGGTACCAGGTGGGTTCGGGGGTCGGCACGCTGAACCTCGGCCGGCTGAGCGTCCCGCCGGGCACGTCCGTCCGTACGCGTGTGGAGGTCGGCGCGGGCCGGGCGGCGGTCGTCGTACCGAAGAATGTGACCGTGCGGCTCCATGCGGAGGTGGGGCTGGGCGACATCCAGTTGCCCGGTGAGAACCAGCAGGACATCGACATCTCCCCCGCCCGGGACAGGACGGTGACGCTGGCACCGCAGAGCGGCGGCAGGGCGGGAGGCACGGTCGACCTCCATCTGAAGGTCGGCATGGGACAGGCGGAGGTGACCCGTGCACGGTGACGGAGCAGGGACGGACGGGGCGGGGCCGGGGCCGAGGCCGGGGTCGCGGCCCGGTCGGCCGCGGCGGGAGTTCCGGCACGAGTTCCGGCCGGGGAAGGCCGTCGCGGGGCTGGTGCTGCTGGGCATCGCGGCCGTGTACCTCGGCGACGCGGATGGCCTCTGGCGGATCCCGCCCGTAGCCGCGCTGCCGATGCTCGCGGCCGGCCTGGTGCTGGCCGGGATCGCCAGCACGGTCGGTTACGGCATTCGGCGACGGGCGGCCAGAAGGGCGTCGGCCGAGAGCAGTGGTGACCCGGCGAGCAGGAGCGGCAGCCAGGCCATGAGGTAGGCGAGGTCGTTGCCGTAGTAGTACGGCGTGGACTGCCAGCTCACGGTCAGCCACAGGGTCAGCGAGATCAGGGCGCCGCCGAGCGCCGCGACCCGGCCGTACAGCCCGAGCAAGGTGCCGATCCCGACGGCGATTTCACCGATGGCGATGGCGTAGCCGAAACCGGCCGGGCTCTTCAGGGCGAGGTCCACGAGCGCCGGGACGGCCGCCGAGCCGCGTACGGAGTGCAGGAGCTCGCCGAGGGAACCGGTGCCCGTCGCGTGCAGGAAGGCCGAGTCGGTGAGCTTGTCGATACCCGCGTACAGGAAGGTGACGCCGAGGAAGATCCGCAGCGGGAGCAGCGAGTACCGCCTGGCGGTCTCCTTCCAGCGGCCGTTCCGGCCGCGCACACTCCCGCCGAGCCCGATGGGTGTGCCCGTCCGGTATCCCTGAACCATGGTCCGGTCCTGCCTCTCCGATTGCCCCGTGATGGCTCCGTAGCGCGTGCCGGTGTGGCGAGACGCAGTCTTGATTTTGCGTCCCGTGCCGTCGCGCCCTGCCGACGGGGTGCCCGTCGAGGGGCTCGGGCCCCGTGCGTCAGGTACGTCGGATGCGTCAGGCGCGCCGGGCGTGGGACGCGAGGCGGTCGGCGAGTGCGATGACGAGGCCGCGCAGCTCGTCGGGGCGCTCGATGACGAACGGCAGGTCGAGCGAGGCGAGCACCGGCGGCAGCCAGTCCAGGCTCTCCACCCGCAGCGTGACGCACAGCCAGCCGTCGCCGTCGCCTTGGCCATCACCGTCGCCATGGCCGTCGCCGTCGCCATCCCTGTCGCTGTCACCATCCCCCCGGTCGTAGCCATGGCCGCCATGGCCGTCACCGTCGCCGCCATGTCCGCCGTCGTCGCCGTCGCCGTCGCCCGACGGCCCCGCGGGCGCGGGCTCCTCGACGGTCGCCACCGAGGCCGGCAGGCGGGTGCGGATCTGGGCGGCCGTGCCGCGGATCCGCAGGACCACCTCGTACCGGTACCCGGCCGTGGCGAACCCCGACAGCACGCGCTGGGCGGGCCCGGCTCCGGCAGGTTCGTCGAACGAGCCGGGCAGGGCCCGCGCGGCCGCGATGCGGTCGAGCCGGAAGGTCCGGTCCTCGCCGATCGAGGGGTCTGCGCCGGTGACGTACCACCGGCCGGAATGGGCGACGATCCCGTACGGGTGCAGCGGGCGCTCGCTGCGCCGGCCCTCACGGTCGGTGTAGCGGACCGAGACCGGGCGCCGGTGGCGTACCGCGTCGGCGATCGTGAGCAGGACATCGGAGTCCGGCGCGGCGGACTCGCCGGGCGGCGCCGTGAACGCCAGGGATTCCAGGACCGTTTCGAGCCTGCGGGCCACACGCGCGGGGAGGACCCGGCGGATCTTGGCCGCCGCCGTCTCGGTCGCCGTGTCCGCCGCCGTCATCAGCCCCGCCCGGCGGCCGGCGACCAGGCCGAGCAGCACGGCGAGCGCCTCGTCGTCGCTGAACATGAGCGGCGGCAGCCGGTATCCGGGGGCGAGGCGGTATCCGCCGTAGCGGCCCCGCACCGTCTCCACCGGCACATCGAGGTCGAGCAGCTGGTCCACGTACCGCCGCACGGTCCGTCCCTCGACGCCGAGCCGGTCGGCGAGTTCGGCCACGGTCCGGATGCCGCCCGACTGCAACAGCTCCAGAAGAGTCAGCACACGTGCGGTCGGTCGGGACATATCCGCAGCCTAACGCTCATACAGGACCGATTCTGTCCTCTATTCGTCCTAGGCTGCACAACACAGGCCCCACCAACCACCACGTTCAGGGAGAACACCATGGATTTCGTCTCGGTTCGCATCATCACCGGCGACGTGGCACGCCTCGTCGGGTTCTACGAGAAGGCCACCGGGGTGCGGGCGGCCTGGGCCACCGAGGACTTCGCCGAGCTCAGCACCCCTCATGCCACCCTGGCGATCGCCAGTACGCGCACGGTCCCGCTGTTCGCGCCGGGTTCCGCCCGGCCCGCGGACAACCACAGCGTGATCATCGAGTTCCTCGTCGATGACGTGGACCGCGTGCACCGCGATCTGGACGGCCTGGTGTCCGACTTCGTCAGCGGGCCCACCACGATGCCGTGGGGCAACCGGTCGCTGCTCTTCCGCGACCCCGACGGCAACCTCGTCAACTTCTTCACCCCGGTCACCCCGGCGGCCATCGAGAAGTTCACCCGCTGACGAGCCGAAAAAACGAACCCGTCACGTCCAGCCCGGCAGCTCGTCAGTCCGGCAGCTCGTCAGTCCGTCAGTCCGTCAGTCCGTCAGTCCGTCAGTCCGTCACGTCGATCTCGCAGGCCGCGGTCTCCACCCCGGCCGCCGTCACCACGCGTACCTCGACCCGGCCCGGCTCGACCTCCACCGGCACGGGCACCGTGAGCGCCGTGTCCGACGGATTGGCGAAACCGCCCGGCACCGGGACCAGCGGCACATGGACGTGCACCGTGCCGATCCGCACCACCATCCTGGCCAGCAGGTCCGGGGTCCCGGCCCCCGGCGGCACGAAGCCCGCACCGCGGATCTCGATGTCGTCGCCGGTACGGATCGGGGCGTCCAGGTCCCCGGCCTCCCGCGACCTCACCACCGAGAGCACCACGGGCCTGCCGCCCTCCGCGTACTTGCCCGCGAAGTACGTCACGGCCGAGACCACCACCAGGAGCGCCGGCCCCCACGGGAGGTCGGGCAGCTGATCGGGGCGGCGGGCCAGACGTACCGCGGCGAACAGCACCGCGGCCGCGCTGACCAGGACGTACTGCACATCCGCGAAGCTGCCGCGCCCGGAGTCGTCGGTGAGGAGATCGGCGGCGCGCGGGCGGTCGGCCCGCACCTTCTGGAGCTTCTGGGCCAGCACCCGCAGCGCGACCACCCGCCGTACCACCACGGCGACGGCGCAGACCAGCGCGAGCACCGTCACCAGCCCGGCGCCGCGGGCCAGACCGAGTCCGGCGATCAGAGCGTCGCGCCTGCCGTGCCCCGACGCCCCCGCGAGCTGGAGCGAGAGCACCAGGACGGAGAAGACGGCGAACAGCACCCACACGACGGCGACCGCCCGGGAGGTGGAGAGCCTGTTGTCCTCACCGATCACCGGGGCCAGCAGACCACCGCGCGCCCGGTGCGTGCGGGCCGCGCCGGTCAGCAGGGCCGCGGTGAGCAGGGCGGCGATCAGCCCCGCCGTACGGGCCGTGCTCCAGCCCGCGCCGATCGCGGTCACCGCCTCGGCGAGCACCAGGACCACCACGCTCCCCCACACCACCAGCAGCGTGCGCACCCAGACCTGCTGGAACCACGCCTCACCGGCCTCCCTGGCGCGATCGGCCACCGCGTGGGCCGACTCCGTCAGTTCGTCGGACACCCACTGCCGCGACGCCCCGGCCGAGTGGGCGACTCCGGCGGGCAGCCCCTCACCGGCGGCCAGTCCGTCCCGCTGGGCGAGGAACGCGGCAACAGCGCGCCGGTGCCCCTCACGCGCGCCGTGCGGGCAGTCCGGGCAGGTGCACCCGCCGCCGTGCGCCCCGGCGTGCGGGCCTTCGCCCTGTCTTGCTTCCTGTACCGCCACGCAGAACGCCGCCCTCTTCCCGCCCCGTGCGCTTCCCGCACACCGTTGAACTTCCTTGCAACTCAAGGGGATTGTGCCGCACTCAAGGGGCCGCACCGGCAGCAGGTCAGGTCAGACAGGGTGATTGACAGCACGTCAGGTTGACGGGCATCTGCGGGGGCGCGCCCGTACGGAAGGCCCACGCGCCCGTACGGGAGCGGTTCACGCCCCCGCGTCGGGTCCGGTTCCGCTGATCTGCCGCCACAGCGGCTGGTAGTTGATCCACGCCACCAGATCGCTGCCCAGCTGCTCACGGGTGGCGACCGCGTTCCTGCGGTCGATCAGTACGGGCTTCCCGGCGGCCCGCGCGGCGAGCTGGACCTGGCAGGAGCGCTCCATGGTGAGGAACCACCAGGCCGCCGCGTCCACCGAGTCGCCCACGGTCAGCAGCCCGTGGTTGCGCAGGATGATCGCCTTGCGCTCGCCGAGCGCGGCGGCGATGCTGCGGCCCTCCTCCTCGTCCACGACGACGCCCGTGTACGAGTCGTAGAGGGCGTGGTCCTCGTAGAACGCACAGGCTTCCTGGGTGATGGGGTCGAGCAGCTCGCCCAGCGCGGACAGCGCCCGCCCGTGCAGCGAGTGGCTGTGTGCGACGGCGACGACCGCGGGCCTGGCCCGGTGCACCTGGGCGTGCACCGCGAAGGCGGCCTGGTTGACGTGGTGACGGCCCTCGACAACCTGCCCGTCGCCGTTGGCCAGGATCAGATCGCACTCCCCCAGCTCAGCGAGCGGCGCCCCGAAGGGGTTCACCCAGAAACAGTCGGGGTAGCCCGGGTCGCGGGCGGTGATGTGGCCCGAGACGCCGTCCTCGTACCCGTACCGCGCGAACAGCCGCAGCGCCCCCGCGAGCCTCGTCTTGCGGTACTGCCGCTCCTCGGCCAGCGTCTCGTGGACCGGCGGCATCGCGAACCGGAGCTGGTCCACCGGGACGGGCGCGGGCGCGGCGGCGGGCGCGTGCGGGGAGGGGACGGGGGCGGGCGCGGAGCCGGGGGCGGAGGCCGGTATCGGGGCTGGCATCTCAGTCATGGCCGGAAGCTACCGCGCGTTACCGCAGGTGAACAGAGTCATGCAGAGAACAGAGTCGTACTGGGAACAACGTCATGCACCGCTCTCGCTGCACAACTCTCCTCGCACAACGGCGAAGCGCCGCCGTACCGGATGTCCGGTGCGGCGGCGCTCGTCATTCGGTTCGGCCGGTCGCGGGTCACTCCCACTCGATGGTGCCCGGCGGCTTGCTCGTCACATCGAGCACCACACGGTTCACATCGGAGACCTCGTTGGTGATACGCGTCGAGATCCTGCCCAGCACCTCGTACGGCAGGCGCGTCCAGTCCGCTGTCATGGCGTCCTCGGACGAGACGGGCCGCAGCACGATCGGGTGGCCGTAGGTGCGGCCGTCGCCCTGGACGCCGACCGAGCGGACGTCCGCGAGCAGCACCACGGGGCACTGCCAGATCTCGCGGTCGAGACCGGCCGCCGTCAGCTCCTCACGGGCGATGGCGTCGGCCTCGCGCAGCAGGTCGAGCCGCTCCTTGGTGACCTCTCCGACGATGCGGATCCCGAGGCCGGGGCCAGGGAAGGGCTGGCGCTGGACGATCTCGTCCGGCAGGCCGAGCTCCTGGCCGACCATCCGGACCTCGTCCTTGAAGAGCTGGCGCAACGGCTCGACGAGCTCGAACTCGATGTCGTCGGGCAGCCCGCCCACGTTGTGGTGGGACTTGATGTTGGCGGTGCCGGTGCCGCCGCCGGACTCGACCACGTCCGGGTAGAGCGTGCCCTGCACCAGGAACGCGACGTCCTCGCCGGCGTCGGCGATGATCTCCGCCTGGGCCTGCTCGAAGACCCGGATGAACTCACGCCCGATGATCTTCCGCTTCTCCTCGGGGTCGGAGACACCCTTGAGCGCGGTCAGGAAGCGGTCCTCGGCGTCGACCACCTTGAGCTGGACACCCGTGGCGGCGACGAAGTCCTTCTCGACCTGCTCGGTCTCGCCCTTGCGCATCAGCCCGTGGTCGACGTACACGCAGGTCAGCTGGGAGCCGATGGCCTTCTGCACCAGGGCGGCCGCGACGGCGGAGTCGACACCGCCGGAGAGCCCGCAGATGGCGCGCTTGGTGCCGACCTGCTCACGGATCAGGGCGACCTGCTCATCGACGACGTTCGTCGTGGTCCAGGTCGGCTCGATGCCCGCGCCCCGGTAGAGGAAGTGCTCCAGGACCTGCTGGCCGTGGGTGGAGTGCAGCACCTCGGGGTGGTACTGGACGCCGTACAGCTTCTTCTCGTCGTTCTCGAAGGCCGCGACCGGTACGACGTCGGTGGACGCGGTGACCGTGAACCCCTCGGGGGCGGCCGAGCAGGCGTCGCCGTGCGACATCCACACGGGCTGCTCGGCCGGGGTGCCCTCGAAGAGGGTCGAAGCGGACTTGGAGACGGTGAGGGCGGTCCGGCCGTACTCCCGGGCGCCGTTGTCGTCGACCGTGCCGCCGAGGGTGGTCGCCATGAGCTGGAAGCCGTAGCACATGCCGAAGATGGGGACCCCGGCCTCGAAGAGCGCCCGGTCGAGGGTGGGCGCGCCAGGCGCGTACACGGACGACGGGCCACCGGAGAGGATGATCGCCCTCGGGTTCTTCGCCAGCATCTCGGCCACCGGCATGGTGGACGGCACGATCTCGCTGTAGACCCGCGCCTCACGGACGCGACGGGCGATGAGCTGGGCGTACTGCGCGCCGAAGTCGACTACGAGGACGACCTCGGGGGCGGCGGCGGGGGGTGCTGCTGGCACGGGGCGGCCTTCCGGCGGAAAGGAGGGTGTCTTGTATCAGGGGCTTGTATGTCGATTCTAACGGGGCCGCGGGAACCGGCTTGTCTCTCCCTCCGGAGGCCGTCCATAATGGCCCCATGCATCAGCAGCTGACCTTCGTCTTTACCTATGGCACCGGCCCGTCCGGCTGCCATGGTCGTGCTGCTTGATCCTCCACTGACAAGCACTTCCCCAGGCGCCCCGGACCGGCAAGGTCCGGGGCGCCTGTGCATTCCGGACGATGCCGCTCCGGGGGCCGCACCCCCGCAAGGAGTTCCGGACACATGAGCACCAGCACCCACCCCAGCCCCCAGACGCACGGCACTGAGCTGCACAGCACTGAGCTGCACAGCACAGATCTGCACAGCACCGGCGCGCACACCGGTGAGGCGGCGGGCGTCATCACCGGCGCGCGTGAGCGCATCGACAGCCTCGACGACCGGATCATCGGCCTGATCCAGGAACGGATGGCGGTGTCCGCCGTCATCCAGGACGCCCGGATGACATCGGGCGGGCGCCGGGTGAACCTCTCCCGCGAGATGGAGGTCCTGGGCCACTACAGCGAGGCGCTCGGCAAGCCTGGCACGGGGCTGGCGATGACCGTGCTCGAACTGTGCCGGGGGCGGATCTGAGGCCGCCGGGGACAGCCCGTATCTGAGTTCGGGCCCGCCCTCACCCGTACGGCGCGTGACCGGTCCCGGCCGCCCTTCGTTGGTCCAGGCGTCCGTGTCAGCCAGGGGCGGCCTGTTGGAAAGAGGAAACCACGCGTGGCTTCGCTGGGGCGTGTGACGTACTGCAGGTGCGTCGTGGGACCACGTCTCAGCACGTGTGACCGGGCGGCAGGGGACAGCGGCCCGGTCACCCGAGGCAGTCGGTTCCGGGGACGCCCGGAACCGGCAGCCCCGGCACAGCACAGAGCCCGGCCCCGGCGCACAGTTCCGGCGCCAGGCCCCCGCCCGCAATCCCCCGCAGTCCCGTAATCCCGTATTCCTCCGCGGCGCACCCCCTCCGGCGCCGCCACCCGGCACCGGTGCTGCCCTGACGCCGGTGCCGAAGAGCCAGGGGCCCGCGGCATCACTTCCGCGGGCCCCTGGCTTCGTCGTACGACACCCGCGACGCACCCGGGACATGCACCCCGGACACACACCCGCGACGCACCCGTGACGCAGCTCACACCGGGATTCCGGTGCCCCGGAAGCAACCATTCACCGGCCCGGTCAGTCATCCATGCGTACCCACCAGTGGCCCCACCCGTGTGCACGAGTCACACAACGGGGCCCGGTCGGCACCGACTCGGGAGGGCTGCACTCGGAGGGGGGTGCAGCCCTCCCGCCGTGTACGGGTCCGCGGACGGGGCTATTTCCGCGGCGGGACCTCCGGCATCCCCAGGAACGGCAGCCTCAGCGCCCCGAAGGCGGCCGCCGGCACGGCCGGAGAGCTCGGCTCGACGGCGGCGAGACGCTCGTAGGGCTGCCCCTGCTCGGGGCGCGGGTCCGCTTCGCCCTTGTTGGGCCAGTACGACATCGCGCGCTCCGCCTGCGCGGTGATGGTCAGCGAAGGGTTGACGCCGAGGTTCGCCGACACCGCCGAGCCGTCGACCACCGAGATGCCCGGATGCCCGTACAGCCGGTGGTACGGGTCGATCACCCCCTCCTCCGCGGACGCGCCGATCGCACAGCCCCCCAGGAAGTGGGCGGTCAGCGGGGTCCCCATCAGCTCACCGACATTCGACCCGGGGAACCCGTTGATCTCCTCGGCGATCAGCGTCGCGGCCCGGGTGCCCTCGGCGATCTGCTTCGGGTTGGGCGCGCCGTGGCCCTGTCTGGCCGTCAGCAGGCCCTTGCCGATCCCACCCGGCTTGCGGTACGTCGTCAGGGAGTTGTCCAGCGACTGCATCACCAGACCGATGATGGTCCGCTCGGACCAGCGCCTGTTGGACAGTGAACGGACCGTCAGCCAGGGGTGCTTGGCGACGTTCCCGAACCAGCCGAGAACCCGCCGGGACCCGTAAGGCACCTGGATGATGGACATCGCGCCCATCGCATTGGACTTCTTGCCGTACCGCACCGGCTCGATGTGGGTGTCCGCGTCCGGGTGGATCGACGAGGTGATCGCGACGCCCTGGGTGAAGTCGGCCTTCGGGGCGCCGTGTTTCCTGCGGTAGCGGCGGTCGGTGGTCTGTGAGCCCACCAGTGCCTCGGAGTTGGTACGGGTCAGCTCCCCGAGCTTCGCCGAGATACGGGGCAGCAGCCCCTGGTCCTTCATGGTGTGCAGCAGGGTCTGCGTGCCGTACGTCCCGGCCGCGACCACCACCTGCCGGGCGCGCAGCACCCGCGGCGCCCCCTTGCGGGCGTTGGTCGTGACGGTGGTGACCCGGTGCCCGCCCTCGCCGTCCTCCGCGATCGCGGTGACCGAGGTCAGCGGGTGGATGACGGCGCCCGCCCGCTCGGCGAGATAGAGGTAGTTCTCGGTGAGGGTGTTCTTCGCGCCGTGGCGGCAGCCCGTCATGCACTCGCCGCACTCGGTGCACGCCTTGCGAGAGGGGCCCGCCCCGCCGAAGTACGGGTCGTCGACGGCCTTGCCCGGCTCGGCCCTCGCCGTGCCGTCCGAGTCCTCCCCGTCACCGAAGAAGACCCCGACGGGCGCCATGTGGAAGGAGTCCCCCACACCCATCGCATCGGCGGACGCCTTCAGATGGACGTCCGACGGTGTCATCGTCGGGTTGAGCCGCACACCGAGCATGCGCTGCGCCTGGTCGTAGTACGGGGCCAGTTCGGCCTGCCAGTCGGTGATGGACGCCCACTGCCGGTCCTGGAAGAACGGCGCCGGGGGGACGTACAGCGTGTTGGCGTAGTTGAGGGAGCCGCCGCCGACACCCGCGCCCGCCAGCACCATGACGTTGCCGAGGAGGTGGACGCGCTGGATGCCGTAGAGGCCGAGCGCCGGGGCCCAGAGGTAGTTCTTGATGTCCCAGGAGTTCTTGGGGAGGGTGCCAGGGGTGAAGCGGCGGCCCGCCTCCAGGACACCGACCCGGTACCCCTTCTCGGTGAGCCGCAGCGCGGTGACCGAGCCGCCGAAGCCGGAGCCGACCACCAGGACGTCGTAGTCGTACGGCGCGTCAGGGTCGCCGCCGGCCGGTCCCGCACCGCGGACAGAGTTCTCCTGTGACATTGACTCTCCTCTTGGAAAATGCGCGGGAGGCGGCGGATCAGCGCAGGCGCAGAGCCTTCATCGCCTTGAGGCTGCGGCTCATGAAAGCGGCGTACTTCTCGTCGTCCATCCCGAAGGAAGGCGCCATCGGCATCACCCGCTGGTGCGCCACGGTCTGCGCCTCGGTGTACTTGAGGATGCCCTCGGAGCCGTGCCTGCGGCCGAGGCCCGAGTCCTTCATTCCGCCCATCGGCGACTGCACACTGCCGTACGCGGGCGCGTACCCCTCGTTGATGTTGACGGTGCCGGTCCGCAGCCGGGCGGCGACGGCGTGGCCGCGGCTGCCGCTCCTGGTCCAGACGCTCGCGTTGAGGCCGTAGGGCGTGGCGTTGGCGGCGGTGACCGCCTCGTCCTCGTCCTTGAAGCGGTAGACCGAGACGACCGGGCCGAAGGTCTCCTCGGTGCAGACGGCCATCGGCGCCTCGACGCCGTCCAGGATGGTGGGCTCGTAGAAGAGCGGGCCGATGTCCGTACGGTGTGCGCCGCCCGCGACCAGGGTGGCGCCCTTCGCGACGGCCTCCTCCACATGCCGCCGCACGGCCTCCAGCTGCCGTTCACCGGCGAGGGAGCCCATGTCGGCGCCGTACGCGAGGGAGCTGCCGAGGCGCATCGCCCTCGTGCGCGCGGCGAAGCGTTCGAGGAACGCGTCGGCGACCGACTCGTGCACATACAGCCGCTCGATGGAGATGCAGAGCTGGCCGGCCGACGAGAAGCAGGCGCGGACCGCGCCCGAGGCCGCCTTCTCGATGTCCGCGTCCTCCAGGACCAGCATGGCGTTCTTGCCGCCGAGTTCGAGGGAGACGCCCACCAGGCGGTCGGCCGCGCCCCTGGCGACCTCGCGGCCGGTGCGGGTCGAGCCGGTGAAGGAGACGAAGTCGGCGTGCTTGACAAGCTCGGGGCCGACGACCGGGCCTTCCCCGATGACCACCTGGAAGACCTCGGCGGGCAGCCCGGCCTCGATGATCAGGTCGCGGGCCCAGAGCGCGGTCAGAGCGGTCTCGGTGTCGGGCTTCATCACCAGCGCGTTGCCGGAGACGAGGGCGGGCAGCGCGTCGCCGATGGACAGCTCGAAGGGGTAGTTCCAGGGGGCGATCTGGCCCACCACACCGCGCGGCTGGCGCACCTCGGTGACCTTGGTCAGCGTCGGGATCGCCCCGGTGTGGCCCTTGGGCTTGAGGTACGAGGGAGCCTTCCGGCCGTAGTGGCGCGCCGCGACCGCGACGGCCTGGACCTCTTCGTGGGCGTGCAGCCTGGCCTTGCCGGTCTCCAGCTGGATGAGGTCGAGGACCTCGGCCTGCCGGGCGAGCACCAGGTCGTGGAAGCGCAGCAGGACGGCGGCCCTGGCCCTGGCGGGGGTCGCGGCCCACGCGGTCTGGGCCTCGCGGGCCCGCTCGAAGGCGGTCGCGACGTCCGCGGGGGTCGACTCGGGCAGGTCGGCCAGCTTCTCGCCGGTGAACGGGGTGTGGTTGGCCGTCCGTCCGGAACCCACCACGCCGCGGGTCAGCTGGGCCACCACCTCGGGAGTGACCACATCGGCCGCGGTACGCACACCTGAGGGGGTGGGGGCGATCGGGTTCGTGCCGTGGGGGGCCGTGGCGGTGGGAGCCTGCGAGTCCGTCATGAGGGGAGGTTATGCCCCGGCGAAGAGTTTCGGTACCCATGAGTAACGCCTTTTCACGGTACCCACATATACCGCCAGTGATCGCTGGCGACATAAGCCCTGATCAGGCGGGTTGACCGCCATGAGCTGCCCTTCGGCACGGGGCGGGGGGTGAATGGGGGGGGCGGACGGGAGGACGGATGGTTCAGGCCGGCGGCTGCCAGTAGCGCAGGATCGTGTCGAAGCGGCTGCGGTCCCAGTCGCGGGCCGGGCCGCCCATGTAGATCGCGTACTCGGCCTGACCGTGGTTCACGTTGTACATCTGGTCGATGGCGCGGCGCCGACCCGGGTGCCCCTTGGTCTCGGTCCAGGTGAACTCCCAGAGCGCGGCGTCCTCGTCGCGGAAGTTGTTCACGTGCAGCGTGATCCGCCGGTAGTCGGGGAGTCGTTTGAGCTGCGGTTCGAGAGCGAGCTGATGCAGATACGGGGTGGAGTAGTCCGGGTCCTTGTCGATACTTATCCGGATGAAGTGGTTGCCGTCGTCCGGGGTGTAGTCGATCTCGTTGGAGCCGTCCATCTGGCGCTTCCACCCGTTGGGCAGGACCAGGCTGAAACCTTCGGGCTCGTTCACCCGGTGCCAGCCGGCCGGTATGCCTCCGTGCGGCTTGTTCTTCACGCCGCCGTCCGTTCCGCCCGCGTCCGTTCCGCCGGAACCCGCCGCCGTACCGCCACCGGAACCCTGCCGGTTCTCGTACTTCATGACGCCGAAGCCGACCCCGGCACCGACCAGCACGGCGAGGGCCAGGATGAGGGCCCCGGTCCGTACACGCCGACGCTTCCGCCCTCTGGACCCCTTCGGGCTCCTGGGACTCTCCGGCCCCTCGGGTGCGTGGGGGACCGTTCCGTCCACGCCCGGTCCCGGTGCGGGCACGGAAGCCGGTACGGGCGCCGGCGCCGGCAGCGGAGCCGCTCCCTGCGCGGGTATCTGCGCCGCTGCCTGCTCCGGTATCTGCGCAGATCCATACGCAGGTATCTGCTCGCCCGTCCGCGCCGACAGCTCCTCCTGCCCCGGCGCGGCGGCCTGCGTCACAGACGTACCGGGTGAGCTGATCCGGCTCGTGGGCGTCGCGTCCTGGAGCATCCCCTCGGAGACCAGCTGCGTCGGGACGTACGCCTCCGCCTGCCGGGGCTTGCGCCCCTCCATGGCGTCGAGCAGCATGCGCTCCGCCTCGGCGGGTCCCGGCCGTTCGTCGGGGTCCTTGCGCAGCAGTCCGGTGATGACGGGCGTGAGCGGCCCGGCCCGGGTGAGCTTCGGCGGCTCGTCGTTCACGACGGCCTGGAGCGTGGAGATCGGCGACGTGCGCCGGAAGGGCGAGCGCTCCTCGACGGCGGTGAAGAGCGTGGCGCCCAGCGACCAGAGGTCGGACGCCGGGCCCGGCTCCTCCCCGTACACCCGCTCGGGGGCGAGGTAGTCGATGGAACCGACGATCTCGCCGGTCCTGGTGATCTCCGAGTCGCCCTCGATCGCGGCGATACCGAAGTCGGTGATGAGGACCCGGCTGTCGTGGGCGAGCAGCACGTTGCCCGGCTTCACATCGCGGTGGAGCACCCCCGCCGCGTGTGCGGCCCGCAACGCTCCCAGTACGTGCAGCCCCACCCGGGCGGCCTCGCGCGGGTCGAGCGCGCCGGACTCCTTGACCACATCGGCAAGTGAGGGACCGTCGACGTACTCCATGACGATCCACGGCCGGTCGTCGAACTCGATGACGTCATGAACCGTGACGACCCCGGGATGGTTGATGCGCGCGGCCGCCCGCGCCTCCTTCTGCGTTCTGGCGTGCAGTACGGCCCGGTCGGCCTCCGAGACATACAGACCGGCCGTCAGTTCCTTGACGGCGACCGTCCGGTGCAGCACCTCGTCGTGAGCCCGCCAGACCTTGCCCATGCCGCCACGACCGATGAGTTCGCCCAGCCGATAGCGGCCGGCGAGCACCAAGTCCGCGCTGTGAGTGTGTTCCACGTGCCCCTGTCCGTTCCCTCGACTGCCAGGTTACGGACGGACATTCGGTCTTGGAACCTCGGGGCGCGCCGTGATACCGCACTGTGACGGGAATCGCCCGCTCCGCTCACTGCACCGTTCGGTAGGTGGCGACGGCCTGTTCATAGATTTCGGTGACCTTGTCCCGCTGCGCTTCGGGGCCGATCACCTGCACGATGTGGTAGCGGCCTGCGATAATCATGGCCACATTGCGGACGTACACCTCGCGTCCGCTGCTGTCCTGCCACGTGAACTGCCCCTCGGCCATGGCCTGCTTGCCGACGTCTATCCGGCGCAGCCCAGAGGCGGACGACCACGTGGAGTCACGGAACGGTTTGAGTTCACGTTCCTTGTTGCGCTGGTACGCCATGGGGTCGGCGCCCTCGTCCTTGACGCTGTCGCGGCCGGGGACGACGACCAGCTCGAAGTCGCCGCCGAGGAAACGCACCTGGCCGACGTCGTTGACGGGACGGCGCTCCCAGTCCTTGGCCACCGCCACCTGGAACCCTTCGGGATCCTTGCGGACGGCGTAACCGGCCGCCGGCCCACCGCTGTCCGCCTCCGTGCCCTGCGGCGACTCGGGCGCACCGGCCGACCCGGACCGCTGGGAACGGCCGGACCCGCCGGGCTGCGGGGAGTTGGGCTGCCCGGACGCGGATCCCGTCGGTACGGCGGCGGGCGCACCGGTGTTGTCGTGCCCCGAGTCACCGGCCTTCGGCATGAACTTCAGCGCGTACACGAGGGCGGCGACCAGCACGACCAGGATGACGACGAGCAGAGTCCGGCCGAGGGAGCGCGGCTTGGCGTCCGGCCCCGGCTGCCGTTCCGCCGGCGCGGACCGCTCGGAGGGGGCCGCAGCGACGGAGTTCATCGGCTGTGCGGGGTACACCGGGCGCGCGGATCCGGCCGGGCCCTGCTCCCTGCGGCGGCCGCTTCTGCGCTGCTGGCGGTGGCGGCCGTGCACACCGTCCCCGCCGGAGTTGCGACGGCGGCGGCGCCGGACGAGCTCGCCCCTGCGCCGTACGATCGGCAGCCGTGTGGCGTCGGCCGGCGGGACCGGCACGATGCCCTGCCCGGCGTCGGGCTCGGGCGCCGACCGCACCAGCGAGCGCAGCCAGCCGCGCAGTTCCTCTATGTCGGGCCGCTCCGTGGGGTCCTGACGCAGCAGCGACTCGACGACGGGCCGCAGCGGACCGCACTCCTCGGCGAACGCGGGCGGCTCGGCGCAGACCAGCTGAACGAGTTCGGCGGCGCTCTCCTCCGGGTACGGGGCGTGGCCCTGCACCGCCCGGAAGAGCAGCGCCCCCAGCGCCCACAGATCGGTGGCGGGCCCGACCGGGGCGGCGAGCTGCCAGTTGCCGTGCACGGGGCCGGCCTGCTCGGGCGCCCACCGTTCGGTGACGGCGCCCACGACGGTGATACGCGCCTGCCGGGCCCGCTCGGCGGCAAGCGGCGTCCGGGGCCCCCGCGGCGCGGGCACGGCGGCCCCCGCCTGGACCTGACCCCCTGCCTGCGAAGCGCCGGGCTGCTGCGAAGGTCCGGACGCGGGGCGCGGGCGGGCGAACGACCCGGTGTCGCCCCCCGACTCGTCCCCGCTGACACGTGCGGCAGCCCGTGCACCCGCACGGTAGGCGGCTATGGCACCGGCCCGCGCAGCACGGACGTCCCCCGCCGTAACAGCGCCCCCGCCATCCCTGGCTGTAGGCAGACCGGAGCCGGCCGTACCGGAGTCGGCTATTCCAGGAGCGGACGCTCCGGGAGCGTCCGCTCCAGAGGCAACGGGTCCAGGGGAAGCCGTTCCAGGGGAAGCCGTTCCAGGGGAAGCCGCTCCAGGAGCCACCACTCCAGAAGCAGACGGCCCTCCCCCCTGCCCCGAGTCCCGCGGCGGGTCCTGGAGCTGGTCGTACATCCGCCCACCCAGCTGCCCACGCCGCTGGTCCTGGGTGTAACCGGGCGGCAGCGCCGGTCCGGCCGGAAACACGGGCGTACCGGACGGCCCCTGCTCCCAGGGGAACGGCCGGTCAACGGCCGACTCCACATCCCCACCGACCGGGCCGTCCACATCCACGCCCCCGGACGCATCCGCCCCATCCGCCCCGTACGCCCCATCAGTTCCTGACGCAGCGGGAGAATCGGGCCCGCGCAGCCCCCCGCCCTCTCCACTTCCGGGCGGCGATAACTCCAACTCCGCGGGCGGCACCGGGTCGTAACCGCACAGTGCCTCCTCCGCCGCTCCGGCCGCCAGCCCGGTCAGGACCACCCGCCCGTCGTCACAGACCAGCACCGTACGGGCGGTGATATTGCGATGGGTCCAGCCATGGGCGTGCAGCACGCGCAGCGCGGTGAGTACATCGGAGGCGATCTCCGCGGCGCGGTACGGGTTCAGGGGGCGCTCCGCGAGCATCGCGGCCAGCGGTGTGGCCTCGACCAGTTCGCTCACCACCCAGAGCGATCCGCCCTCGGCGAAGACGTCGAAGACCTGGTCCAGCCGCGGGTGGTCGGGAATCTGCGCCGCGGACTGCGCCGCCTCCATGGCCCGCCGTACGGCAGGGTCGGCGGGTCTGCGCGTGGTACGGGCCGACGCACGCCGCGCCTCGGAGAACCCGGCGGCCGACCCGCCACCCAGCCCGACAGCAGCCCCGCCGCCGTCCTCGTCGAGCATCTCCGCGTCCACGACCTCCGGCAGCGGCACCTGCCGGACGAGGACTTCCTGTCCGCTGTAGGTGTCGAACGCGCGGATCTCCGCAGGCTCGAACTCGTCACCGGGCAGCAGCGGAAGACGGTAACGGTCGGCAAGGACCCTTCCCGCGTACTCGTCCACGACGCCTCCCCGGAGCGCGCTGTTCCCTGGTCTCAGGGGCCACGTTAATCCGCACCGATCCCTATCAATCCGTCAAATACGGTCGATTACCGGCCCATTGCGGCTGCGTACGGTCCGCGTCCTCTCACAATACGTGGCCGGGGTCACTTCTTGGGAGCGAATGTCTTGAACGCCGTATTACGCAGCGTGGTGCACTCGCCGCCGTCCCAGTCGCTCGCCTTGCAGCTGATCATGATGGAGTAACCACGCTTGGCATCCACCTTGAATCCCCGGTTCAGCACCCGGACCCGCTGGCCGTTCTGGTCACGCTCGAACGACCAGTCGGCGACCGTCGGATAGCCGTTGTACTCGACCTTGTGTATCCCGAGGTGCTTGTAACCACCGACGCTGGCCGACAGACCTCCGACCGCTGCCTGCCAGGCTGCGGCCGCGTCGTCCTTGGGCGAGTCGTTGAAGTCGATCTGGACGCGCGGGAACCCGCCCCTGGACTTGTTGTAGATGCCGCCCGAGCTCACCCCCGCTATGGCCGTGCGGTGGAACCCGGCAGGCATGGCCATGGTGAAACGGAACCGGTCGTCCGTGACCTTCTGGTACCCGCTGGGCAACGCGTCACCGGCAGGCGGCGCCGACGCCTTGCCGCCGGGAGAGGCCGAAGCGGTGCCACCGCTCTGGCCCTTGCCCTGATCGCCGCCCTTGCCCTGGTCGTCCGTCTTGCCCTTGTCCGTGCCCTTGCTGTCGTTCTTGCCGTCGCTCCCGGCCGTCGCGCCACTCGAAGCGCTCTTGTCGTCCTTGGACTTGCTCTGATTGCCCTCGTCATTGCCCCCGTTGAGAGCGAAGGCGAGGACCGTGCCGAGCACCGCGAGTGCGACGACGGCCGCGATTATCACCAGGGTGCGGCGCGGCACGACATCGGTGAGCGGCGCCCTGACCCGCGCGGGCGGCCCGGCCGGCGCGGAGGCCGGCTTGGCCGGGGCGGGCTCGGACCTGGCGTTCCGTACGGAGTTCAGCGCACTGCGCACCCGGTCCGCCGCGGCCGCGGTGTCCCTGGTCTTCTGCGGCCTGGGTTCCTTCGCGGGCTTCGGGTCCTTGACGAGCCTGGGCGCCTTGGCGGGCTTCGCGGGTCTGGACTCCCCCGCGTCCTTGGCCTCATCGGGCACCGGCGGCAGCGGCACGACCCGCGTCGCGTCCGCCGCGACCGGCTCGGCTTCGGCTTCCGGTACGGCGGGGGCGTGGATCACGTCGTTCAGCAGGCGACGCGCACCCGCGTCGTCGAGACGCTGGGCCGGGTCCTTGGCGAGCAGCCCGTAGATGACCTCCGACAGGGCGCCCGCGTTCTTCGGCGGGTCCAGCGGTTCGGTCATCACCGCGGTCAAGGTCGCGATGGCCGACCCCTTGTCGTACGGCGGCACCCCCTCGGTGCTCGCGTACAGCAGTCCGCCCAGTGACCACAGGTCGGCGGGCGGGCCTGGCTTGTGCCCGCGGGCCCGCTCGGGCGAGATGTACGAGGGGGCGCCGACCAGCATTCCGGTCGAGGTCACCGACGGGTCGCCCTCGACCTGCGCGATACCGAAGTCGGTCAGTACGACCCGGCCGTCCTCGGCGATCAGCACATTGGACGGCTTCACATCGCGGTGCAGGATGCCCTCACGGTGCGCGAGGCGCAGCACGTCGAGAATCGCGAGGCCCACCTCGGCCGCGCGCACCGGTGTGAGGACGCCCTTTTCCCGTACCAACTCGGCCAGCGAGCAGCCCTCGACGAGCTCCATGACGATCCAGGGCCGGTCGTCCTCGTCCACCACGTCGTAGACCGTGACGGCTCCGTTGTTACGGATCCGCGCAATCGCCTTGGCCTCGCGCAGCGTACGCGTCACGAGTCTGCGCTTCTCGTCCTCGTCGATCGCCGAGGGGAAACGCAGCTCCTTCACCGCCACGGTGCGGCCGAGCGTCTCGTCCACCGCCCGCCACACGGTGCCCATGCCGCCCTTGCCGAGCACACCCCCGAGCCGGTACCGCCCAGCCAGGAGGCGCCCCTCGGTGTCCTTCGCCTGCTCCGCCTCCGACATGCGTCCCCTCTGCATTCAACCCGCCCTGGCAGAGCGTTCATTGTCTCTCACTCCGGCACCGAAGATGGTGCCGGGTCCGTGGGCGACCATCATGGGCCATACGGGAGACGTTTCCCGCCACGCCTGTGCCGCACCCGCCGCCCGCCACCGCGCCGGATCCCGGTACCACCCGGCAGCACCGCCCAGTCCCTGCCCGGATAACCCGAGGTCAAGCGGGCCCACAGCGCCCGCCCACCCCTCACACCACCAGCCCCGGCCCCCACCGGGAGCCACCCCGACTCAGCCCGACACAGTCCGACTCGGCCCACCACAGCCCGACTCGACCTGACTCAGCCCGCCCCGTCCATCACTTCCGGCCCGCGCACCCCAGCCATCGCTTCCCGGCCCGCACACCCCAGCCGTCATTTCCGGCCCGCGCAGCCCGGCCACCACTTCGGCCCGAGCACCCGGCCCGCGCGCCCTGGCCCGCTCTCCCGGCCCGCCTCAACCCAACCCGTCGGCCACACCGCGCCGCCCCACCCGCTCCAGGCCCCCTGCCCCAGCCTCACCCCCTGAAACGGCGTCGCCCGGCGAGGAGTTCCACCGACCGGCCGACCGACTGCCCGGCCGACTGCCCGGCCGACCGGCCCATCCATCGGCCGACAAACAGCCCCCTCGCTCACTCACCCAGGCGCACAGCCACATAGCCAGGTGGCCACACAGCTGTACAGCCGCACGCTCACTCCAACGGCACGATGTCCGGCGCCCCCAGCCGGGCCGCGTCCGCCGTCAGGTCGTCCGGCTGGCGTTGCGACTCCCGCTCCGCCTCTACCCGCTTCTCGTAGTGCTCGACCTCCGCCTCGACACGGTTCTTGTCCCAGCCCAGCACCGGGGCCATCAGCGCGGCCGCCTCCCGTGCGCTGCGCGTGCCCCGGTCGAACGTCTCGATCGAGATACGCGTGCGCCTGGTCAGCACATCGTCCAGATGCCTGGCCCCTTCGTGCGAGGCCGCGTAGACGACCTCCGCCCGCAGATAGTCGTCCGCACCGCCCAGCGGCTCGCCCAGCGAAGGGTCGTCGGTGATCAGGTCGAGGACCTCCTGGGTCATCGCTCCGAAGCGGTTCAGCAGGTGTTCCACCCGGGCCACATGCAGCCCCGTCCGCTTCGCGACGCGCGCCCGCGCGTTCCACAGGGCGTTGTATCCCTCGGCGCCGATCAGCGGCACGTTCTCCGTGACGCACTCGGCGACCCGCTGGTCCAGCCCGTGCACCGCCTCGTCCACCGCGTCCTTCGCCATCACCCGGTACGTCGTGTACTTCCCGCCCGCGACGACCACAAGGCCAGGCACCGGGTGTGCCACCGTGTGCTCACGGGAGAGCTTGCTGGTCGCGTCGGACTCCCCGGCCAGCAGCGGCCGCAGGCCGGCGTACACCCCCTGCACGTCGTCACGCGTCAGCGGTACGGCGAGCACCGAGTTGACGTGTTCGAGCAGGTAGTCGATGTCGGCGCTGGATGCGGCCGGATGCGCCTTGTCGAGGTCCCAGTCCGTGTCCGTGGTCCCCACGATCCAGTGGCGTCCCCACGGGATCACGAACAGCACCGACTTCTCGGTCCGCAGGATGAGCCCGGTCGTCGAGTGGATCCGGTCCTTCGGGACGACCAGGTGGATCCCCTTCGACGCCCGTACGTGGAACTGCCCGCGCTCGGCGATCAGCCCCTGGGTGTCGTCCGTCCACACCCCGGTGGCGTTGACGACCTGTTTGGCTCGGATCTCGTACTCCCCGCCGCCCTCGGCGTCCTGCACGCGCGCGCCCACGACGCGCTCGCCCTCCCGCAGGAAGCCGGTCACCTTGGCCCGGTTCGCCACCAGTGCGCCGTAACTCGCGGCCGTCCGCGCCAGCGTCGCCACATAGCGCGCATCGTCCATCTGCGCGTCGTAGTACTGCAGGGCGCCGACCAGCGCGTCCTTCTTCAGGGCCGGTGCCACCTGCAGTGCGTGCTTACGGGTCAGATGCCGGTGCAGCGGCAGCCCGCGGCCGTGCCCCGACGAGACCGACATGGCGTCGTACAGCGCGACGCCCGAGCCCGCGTACCAGCGCTCCCAGCCCTTGTGCTGCAGCGGATAGAGGAAGGGCACCGGCTTCACCAGATGAGGTGCCAGCCGCTCCAGGAGCAGCCCGCGCTCCTTCAGCGCCTCCCTGACAAGTGCGAAGTCGAGCATCTCCAGATAGCGCAGACCGCCGTGGATGAGCTTGCTCGACCGGCTCGATGTGCCCGAGGCCCAGTCCCTCGCTTCGACCAGGCCGGTCGCCAGCCCGCGGGTCGCGGCGTCCAGCGCCGTCCCCGTACCGACCACACCGCCCCCCACGACCAGTACGTCCAGTTCACGCTCGGCCATCCCGGCGAGCGCCTGTGCGCGCTCCTCGGGCCCCAGTGTCGCTGTCCTCACTGCTGCCTCCCGTTGATCAGGCCGCCGAAGCGGTGTCCGGTGCACCCTCGATTCTGTCCGCGATCTCCCACTTCAGCCACCGCCTGTGGACAACACACGGACACCCAGGCCCGCCCAATACCGCAAATCGGTCATATTTACTCCTAACCTGACATTGCGCTGTCCACAGGAGTTGCGCACTCGTCCCCCTCCGGCTATTGGGAAGGACGGATCACCCATGCCCGCAGATCTCGCCGTGATCGGACTCGGCCACCTCGGCCTGCCGCTCGCCCAGGCCGCCGTCGCCACCGGTCTCGAAACCATCGGTTACGACACCGACCCGCGCCGCCTGCTGCAACTCGCCGCCGGCCACACCCCCGTCGACGGCTCCCTCAGCGCGGCCGACATCCGCCGGATGCTCTCGGGGGGCTTCCGGCCCGTCACCGATCCGGCCGAACTGGGCCGGGTGCGAACCGCCGTCATCTGCGCGCCCACCCCCCTGGGCGAGGACCGGGCACTCGACCTGGCCCCCGTCACCGAAGCCACCCGCGCACTCGCCGCCAGGCTCCGCCCGCACACCACGGTCATCGTCGAATCGGCCGTCTACCCGGGCACCACGGAGGAAATCCTGCGCCCCCTCCTGGAAGAGGGCTCAGGACTGCGGGCCGGCCGGGACTTCCACCTCGCGTACTCCCCCAGCCGCCTCGACCCCGGCAACCGGACCCACCCCTACGCGGCGACACCCAAGGTCATCGGCGGCCTGACCCCCGCCTGCACCGAATCCGCGGCCGCCTTCTACGGCCGGTTGAGTGACAAGGTCGTCAGGGCACGCGGCCCCCGCGAGGCCGAAATGACCAAACTGCTCGAAACCAACTACCGGCACGTCAACATCGCCCTCGTCAACGAGATGGCCGTGCTCTGCCACGAGCTGGGCGTCGACCTCTGGGACGTCATCCGCTGCGCCGAAACCAAGCCCTTCGGCTTCCAGCCGTTCCGGCCGGGCCCCGGCGTCGGCGGCCACGGCGTCCCCGTCGACACCGCGGGCCCCCCGCACACCGTCCGCCCGCTGCGCATGGTCGAACTCGCCCAGCAGGTCAACGACCGGATGCCGCAGTACGTCATCCAGCGCTGCGCCACCCTCCTCAACGAGCACGGCAAGTCGGCGCGCGGCGCCCGTGTGCTGCTCCTCGGCGTCACCTACAAGCCCGACCTCGCCGACCAGCAGAACTCCCCGGCCTGCGAGATCGCCCGCAGGCTGATGGACCTGGGCGCATCGGTGAGCTACCACGACCCGTACGTCCCCGACTGGCGCATCCGCGACGTGCCGGTCCCCCGCGCGGACTCCCTCTACGAAGCGGCGGCGGGCGCGGATCTGACCGTGCTGCTCCAACACCACCGCACGTACGACCTGCAGGGCCTCGCCGTGAAGGCCCAGCTCCTGCTCGACACCAGAGGAGCCACCCCGGTGGGAGCCGCCCACCGCCTGTGACCGCGGTACGGGACGGCAAACGTGACAACACACGCGAACGCGCATGTAGATGCGCACGCGAACGCGCACGTGAAGGCATACGTAAAGGCATGCGTAAAGGCGCACGTGAAGGCATGCGTAAAGGCGTATGTGAATGTCATGTGTGGATGTCGGTCGGGACTGCTAGCGTGCGACGTTCACTTCTCGCACACCCGTACGCATGCATCCAGGGGGACCACGTCATGACCCAGCCCGCGCCACCGCCCCATTCGCCGGAGCCGTCCTCGCACCAACCGCCCGGGTACCAACCGCCGGGGCAACAGCCGCCGGCCTTCGGCTTCCCGATGGCCCCGCAGGCCGCCCCGCCGAAGGTCAACATCGCGGGCGGCATCGTCGTCGCCGTGATCACCGCCCTGGTCGTGGGCGCGGCGTACGGAGGCATCCTCGGCGCCACCAAGCACGAGTTCGGCTACGCGGCGGTCGCCGTGGGGTTCCTCATCGGCTTCGCCACCGGCAAGGTCGGCGGCGACCATGTGGGACTCGCGGCCGTCGGCGCCGTACTCTCCCTGGCGTCCGTCTACTTCGGGCAGCTGTTCGGCGAGGCGATCGTCGCGTCCAAGGAGCTCCCGGTCTCCGTCCCGGAGCTGTTCTTCCAGCACTTCGGCCTGCTCAACGACGCCTGGCGGGCCGACGCGGACTTCCTCAGCTACCTCTTCATCGCGATCGCCGCCGGGGCGTCCTTCGCCGGTATGAAGCGAGCCCTCTGAGCCACACACCTACCGCCCGCACCCGCGCACCCAGCACGAAGCCCGGACCGCAGCCGCGGTCCGGGCCTGTACACAGCACGACGCAGGCGGTACCGGGCCGGTACCGCCCCGCCGGCTCAGCGCTTGTGCTGGGCGTCCGCCACCGTCACCTCGACGCGCTGGAACTCCTTCAGCTCGCTGTACCCGGTGGTCGCCATCGAGCGGCGCAGCGCCCCGAAGAAGTTCATCGAACCGTCCGGGATGTGCGAGGGCCCGGCGAGGACCTCCTCGGTCGTGCCGACCATGCCCAGGTCCACCAGCTTGCCACGCGGCACGTCCTCGTGGACGGCCTCCATGCCCCAGTGGTGCCCCTTGCCGGGCGCGTCCGACGCGCGGGCCAGCGGCGAGCCGATCATGACCGAGTCAGCACCGCAGGCGATGGCCTTCGGCAGGTCGCCCGACCAGCCGACGCCACCGTCCGCGATGACGTGCACATAGCGGCCGCCGGACTCGTCCATGTAGTCGCGGCGGGCCGCCGCCACATCGGCGACCGCGGTCGCCATCGGGACCTGGATCCCCAGCACATTGCGCGTGGTGTGCGCGGCGCCGCCGCCGAAGCCGACGAGCACCCCGGCCGCTCCGGTACGCATCAGGTGCAGCGCGGCCGTGTACGTCGCACAGCCGCCCACGATGACCGGGACGTCCAGCTCGTAGATGAACTGCTTCAGGTTCAGCGGCTCGGCGGCGCCCGAGACATGCTCGGCGGAGACCGTCGTACCGCGGATGACGAAGATGTCGACCCCCGCGTCCACGACCGCCTTCGAGAACTGGGCGGTGCGCTGCGGGGAGAGCGCGGCCGCGGTGACCACACCCGAGTCGCGCACCTCCTTGATCCGCAGGCCGATCAGGTCCTCCTGGATCGGAGCCGCGTAGATCTCCTGGAGCCGCCGCGTCGCGGTCTCCTCGTCGAGTCCGGCGATCTCGTCGAGCAGCGGCTGCGGGTCCTCGTACCGCGTCCACAGACCTTCGAGGTTCAGCACCCCGAGGCCGCCCATCTCACCGATGCGGATGGCGGTCTGCGGGGACACGACCGAGTCCATCGGAGCGGCCAGGAACGGCAGCTCGAACCGGTAGGCATCGATCTGCCAGGCGATCGAGACCTCCTTCGGGTCCCGGGTGCGCCGGCTCGGCACGATGGCGATGTCGTCGAACGCGTACGCCCTGCGGCCGCGCTTGCCGCGCCCGATCTCGATCTCAGTCACGATGTGTGGCCTTTCCCTCTACGTATGCCGTTCCAGTATCCCCGACGCGCGCGCGGAAGCCCGCGGGCCGTCCGGCCCGCGGGCTTCCGCGGTGGTACGTACGCCTCAGCGCCGTGCGTAGTTCGGCGCCTCGACGGTCATCTGGATGTCGTGCGGGTGGCTCTCCTTGAGCCCAGCCGACGTGATCCGGACGAACCGGCCCTTGCTCTCCATCTGGTCGACGCTGGCCGCGCCCACATAGCCCATCGTCTGGCGCAGACCGCCGACGAGCTGGTGCAGGACATTGCCCAGCGGGCCCCGGTAGGGCACCTGGCCCTCGATGCCCTCGGGCACGAGCTTGTCGTCGGACGACACGTCGGCCTGGAAGTAGCGGTCCTTGGAGTACGAGCGGGCCTGGCCGCGGGTCTGCATCGCGCCGAGCGAGCCCATGCCCCGGTACGACTTGAACTGCTTGCCGTTGATGAACAGCAGCTCACCCGGCGACTCCTCGCACCCGGCGAGCAGGCTGCCCAGCATCACGCTGTCGGCGCCGGCGGCGAGCGCCTTGCCGATGTCTCCTGAGTACTGGAGGCCGCCGTCACCGATCACCGGGACGCCGGCGGCACGCGCGGCGAGCGCGGCCTCGTAGATCGCGGTGACCTGCGGGACTCCGATACCGGCGACCACACGGGTGGTGCAGATCGAGCCGGGTCCGACACCGACCTTGACGCCGTCCACACCCGCGTCGACCAGCGCCTGGGCGCCGTCACGGGTGGCGACGTTCCCGCCGATGACGTCCACGGAGACGCCCGACTTGATCTTCGCCATCCAGTTGAGCGCGTTGCTGTTGTGACCGTGCGAGGTGTCGACGATCAGGAAGTCGGCTCCGGCCTCGGCGAGCGCCTGGGCGCGGTCCAGCGCCTCCGGGCTCGCACCGACGGCCGCGCCGACGAGGAGCCTGCCCTCGGCGTCCTTCGCCGCGTTCGGGTACTTCTCGGCCTTGACGAAGTCCTTGACCGTGATCAGGCCCTTGAGGATGCCCGCGTCGTTGACCAGCGGAAGCTTCTCGATCTTGTGGCGGCGCAGCAGCTGCATGGCGTCGGCGCCGGAGATGCCGACCTTGCCGGTCACCAGCGGCATCGGCGTCATGACCTCACGCACCTGGCGGTTGCGGTCCGACTCGAACGCCATGTCGCGGTTGGTGACGATACCGAGGAGCTTGCCCGCCGGGTCGGTCACCGGGACGCCGCTGATACGGAACTTGGCGCACAGCTCATCGGCCTCGCGCAGCGTCGCGTCGGGGTGCACCGTGATCGGGTCGGTGACCATGCCGGACTCGGAGCGCTTGACCAGATCGACCTGGTTGGCCTGGTCCTCGATCGAAAGATTGCGGTGCAGCACACCGACGCCGCCCTGCCGGGCCATGGCGATGGCCATCCGGGCCTCGGTGACCTTGTCCATCGCGGCGGACAGCAGCGGGATGTTCACGGTGACGTTCCGCGAGATCCTGGACGAGGTGTCGACAGCGTTCGGGAGCACTTCCGATGCGCCCGGCAGCAGCAGCACGTCGTCGTATGTCAGCCCGAGCGTCGCGAATTTCTCGGGCACTCCGTCGACGTTTGCAGTCATGACACCTTCCCCAAATGGCCTTGATCGGTGCGGATGTCCATGCTAACGGGCCCGAGGGGCGTCTCATTCCACGATCAGCCCGATCCGGAATCCTTGGAGGTTTCTACCGACCGGAGCGCCCCGGGGTGCCGAGAGGTGCCCGGCCTGCCGGTGGGCAGGGGCGACTGCTGGTGTCTGCCGGTGGCTGCGCGGGGCGAACGGAAGGGGCCACCGGTGCTTGCCGCCGGCTTCCGGCAGCCCGAGCTGATCACCGGTGACCGGCAGCTGTGACGAATGTCCTGGCGACCGGCCCCGCGCCTGCCACCTGCCGCCTGCTGCTCGGCGACGTACCCGCTACTGCTCGGCCAGCGCCCGCAACCGGCTCAGCGCACGGTGCTGAGCTACCCGCACGGCCCCCGGCGACATCCCCAGCATCTGCCCGGTCTCCTCGGCGGTCAGCCCCACGGCGACCCGCAGCACCAGCAGCTCGCGCTGGTTCTCCGGGAGGTTGGCCAGCAGTTTCCTGGCCCAGGCGGCATCGCTGCTGAGCAGCGCACGCTCCTCGGGGCCGAGCGAATCGTCCGGCCGCTCGGGCATCTCGTCCGACGGCACGGCCGTCGACCCGGGATGGCGCATGGCCGCCCGCTGAAGGTCGGCGACCTTGTGGGTGGCGATGGCGAAAACGAAAGCTTCGAAGGGCCTGCCGGTGTCCTTGTAGCGCGGCAGCGCCATCAGAACGGCGACACAGACCTCCTGCGCGAGGTCCTCCACGAAATGGCGGGCATCGCCCGGCAGCCGGTTCAGCCGCGTACGGCAGTAGCGCAGGGCCAGCGGGTGGACGTGCGCCAGCAGGTCGTGCGTGGCCTGCTGGTCTCCGTCGACAGCGAGATGGACGAGCGCGCCGATGGTTCCCTGGCCGTTCGCAGCCTCGTCGTCGCGCATCGGTCCATGGTGCCTTGGCACCGAACCATCCGCTTCACCGCGCTCGTAGTTGTGCACTGAAGCGTTATGAGCAGGTGCGCCGGAACTCATCCGCTGCGCCCTCCCCTCCCGCTCGAACGACTCGTCCCCGAGGAACTCCACACCTCAAGGATGCGGCATCGCGCGGGAAACAGAGTTGGGGCGTCCGCCACCCCGTCCGCCACCGAGCGGACGGGGGTACTGCCGGTCACCGTCTAACGAACCAGGCCCCACCGGAAACCGAGCGCCACGGCATGCGCACGGTCCGAGGCGCCGAGCTTCTTGAACAGCCGCCTGGCGTGCGTCTTCACCGTGTCCTCGGAGAGGAAGAGCTCCCGGCCGATCTCCGCGTTCGACCGGCCGTGACTCATCCCTTCGAGCACCTGGATCTCACGCGCAGTGAGCGTGGGAGCCGCGCCCATTTCGGCCGAACGGAGCCGTCGGGGAGCGAGCCGCCAGGTCGGATCGGCGAGCGCCTGCGTGACCGTCGCACGCAGCTCGGCGCGCGAGGCGTCCTTGTGCAGATAGCCGCGGGCACCGGCGGCGACCGCCAGCGCGACACCGTCCAGATCCTCGGCGACCGTCAGCATGATGATCCGGGCACCGGGGTCTGCCGAGAGGAGCCGGCGCACCGTCTCCACACCACCCAGACCGGGCATGCGTACGTCCATCAGAATCAGGTCCGAACGGTCGGCTCCCCAGCGGCGGAGGACTTCCTCGCCGTTGGCCGCCGTCGTCACACGCTCGACGCCGGGCACGGTCGCGACCGCTCGACGGAGCGCTTCTCGGGCAAGCGGGGAATCGTCGCAGACGAGGACGGATGTCATGACCGCCCTCCGCAGCTGATGCGCGTCACCTTGAGCCTCCAGGCTGGGTACTAATCGTCACCTGTGCGGTCGACGCCTCTCGGACATGTGCCCGAGCGCTTCTTGTTTCAACCGCCCACGCACTCTCAACGATGGTCACTCGAAAGAGTTACGGGCCGGACGGCCGCCTTCGACACTCTACGTGAGGACTCGGTCGCGGAGCAGAGTCCCACACCCCAATTGTCTAGTTTGAAAGGTAATGACCCGTTCAGCTGCTTTTCTTCCATTTTGCTGGTGTCTATGGCTAGATTCGTAATGAGTCATATTTACATCTACTTACATCGTGGATGGACGGTCGCGGGTGCGGTCGACATCACCGCCCCCGCCTCAGCAACGGCTTCAAGGGGACAAGCAATGGCAGATTTTTCCCGCCTTCCCGGACCCAATGCCGACCTATGGGACTGGCAGCTCCTCGCGGCCTGCCGCGGGGTGGACAGCTCGCTCTTCTTCCACCCGGAGGGCGAACGGGGCGCTGCGCGCAGCGCGCGTGAGACCTCGGCCAAAGAGGTGTGCATGCGCTGCCCGGTCCGCGCCGAGTGCGCGGCGCACGCACTTGCCGTACGCGAGCCCTACGGGGTGTGGGGCGGCCTGACCGAGGACGAACGTGAGGAGCTGATGGGGCGCGCCCGCAACCGACTGATCACCGCCGCGACCCCGAACGGGTCCGGGCCCGCTTAGCGTTCAGCGCAGGATGCCTTGAGGGGAAACGTTCCTGCGCACCCGTCTGCTGAACACGGCCTCCCGGTCTCTCGGCCTCCGCATGCCTTGCCGCATGTCCGCTTCTGCGTGCTCGCTCCTGTGTGGCCGCTTCTGTGTGCCCGCTTCTGCGTGCCGCTTCTGCACGCCCTGTTCTCACACGGCCGCCCCGTTTTCACACGCCAGCCGTGTCTGCTCCACGTCTGCTCCACGTCTGCGTCTGCTCCACCGCATCCGTTCGAACGCCGCGTCCGGCCGGCCGGGTCGGCGCCCGGCCCCGTTTCGGCGGTGCGCGGTTCAGCGCGCGGCGGCGCGGGCCAGCCGGTCCAGAGTCGCCGCGACGGCGGGAACCTGGGCCAGATCCGGAAGCGTCAGTGCGACGATCTCGCGCTGGACCGCCGGTTCCACCGATACCGTCCTCGCGCCCATGGGCCGTACCGACTCGATCGCCAGCTCCGGCAGCACCGCCACCCCGAGCCCGGCGCCGACCAGGCCGATCACTGCCGGGTAGTCGTCCGTGGCGAAGTCGATCCGGGGCGTGAAGCCCGCACTCTCGCAGACCTCGACCAGCTGCCGGCGGCAGCGCGGACACCCCGCGATCCACGACTCGTCGGCCAGGTCCCCCACCGTGATGGCGTCCGCGTCGGCCAGCCGGTGCCCGGCCGGGACCAGGCCGACCATGCGGTCGGTGAGCAGCGGCCGTACGACCAGGTCGTCCCACTCGTCCGTGGCGGGCCCGTAGCGGAAGGCGAGCGCCACATCGCAGTCCCCGTCGCGCACCATCTCGACGGAGCGCGGCGGCTCCCCCTCGACCAGCGAGACCCGGGTACCGGGGTGGGCGGCCCGCAGCGCCGCCAGAGCGGTGGGCACCAGGGTCGAACTGCCGCTGGGGAACGACACCAGCCGCACCCGGCCCGCGCGCAGCCCGGCGATGGCGGCGACCTCTTCCTCGGCGGCCGTGAGCCCGGCGAGGATGCCGCCGGCGTGGCGGACCAGCGCTTCGCCCGCCTGCGTGAGGCGCATTTCGCGGCCCGTGCGGATCAGCAGCGTCGTGCCCGATGACGCCTCCAGGGCCTTCATCTGCTGGCTGACCGCAGGCTGGGTGCAGCCCAGTTCGCGGGCGGCCGCGGAGAAGGATCCAGTGGTCGCGACGGCTCGCAGGACGCGGAGATGACGGGCCTCGATCATGCGGTAAGCATAAGCGATTCTTGGGGGCGATGCGGATTACCGCGCACCGGCTATGACACAGGCCGGCTATGACCGCCGTGGCCATGGGGCGGTGTTTTTGTTCGCGGAGCGGGCCCTGGCCGAGCCGGTCGGCAGGAGCCCTGGGCCGGCGAGCCTCTAGCCTCCTGTCATGAGACTTCTGTCAGTGAATGTGGGGCGGGCCAGAACCGCCGCGTACACGGACGCCGAGGGCGGCAGGACCGGCGTCGACAAACGGCCGGTCGAGGGTCCCGTACGGGTCTTCCAGCCGGGCCCCAAGGGGGAGGGGGCCAGTGGGGTCGAGGGTGACGCGGTCTGCGATCTGCGTTTCCACGGCGGCGACGACCGTGCGGTGTACGCCTTCGCGCGCGAGGACCTGGACACCTGGGAGCAGGAGCTGGGGCGGCCGCTCGCCGACGGCTCATTCGCCGAGAACCTCACCACCTGCGGTGTCGATGTGAGCGGCGCGCTCATCGGTGAACGGTGGCGGGTGGGCCCCGATGTGGTGCTCGAGGTCACCGGTGGGCGCATTCCCTGCCGCACGTTCCAGGGGCATGTGGGCGAGCCGGGGTGGGTCAAGCGCTTCACTCTGGCCGGGGCGCCCGGAGCACTGCTGCGGGTGATCCGGCCGGGCGCTTTCAGCGCGGGCGACCCGGTCGAGGTCGTACACCGCCCGGAGCACGACATCACCGTGGCGCTGCTCTTCCGCGCGGCGACGGTCGAGCGCGAACTGCTGCCCCGGACGCTGGTGGCGGCGGAGTGGATGGAGTCGGGGCTGCTGGGTGTGGCGCGTGACTACGCGGACAAGCACGCGAGTTCGGCCTGACGAGGTACGGGACAAGGCTGTGGACCGAGGCGGTGGGGCACGGCCGTGGGTCAGGGCGGTGGGTCACGGTGGTGCGCCGAGGTGCGCCGAGGTGGGGCACGGTGGCGGACCGGGCGGGCGGACTAACGTTCCGCCCATGACGACAGCACTGATCACGGGCGCGACAGCGGGAATCGGAGCCGCCTTCGCGCGGCGACTGGCGACGGACGGCCACAACCTCGTTCTGGTGGCACGCAATACCGAACGGTTGCAGGAGCAGGCGACCGAACTGCACGACCGGCACGGCATCGAGGCCGAGGTGCTGACGGCGGATCTCGGCACCGATGACGGCATCTCCCTCGTCGAGAAGCGTCTCGCGGACTCCCGGAACGCGATCGACCTGCTGATCAACAACGCCGGATTCGGCAACAAGGGCCAGTTTCTCGATGTCCCGATGTCCGAGGAACTGACCATGCTCAAAGTGCACTGCGAGGCAGTTCTGCGGCTGACCTCCGCCGCGGTGCCGGCGATGCGGGCGCGGGGCCGCGGCGGCATCGTCAACGTGGCGTCGGTGGCGGCGTTCCTGCCGCGCGGGACGTACGGCGCTTCGAAGGCATGGGTCGTGCAGTTCACCCAGGGCGCGGCCAGGGACCTGGCGGGCTCGGGCGTACGCCTGATGGTGCTGTGCCCGGGATTCGTGCGTACGGAGTTCCATGAGCGGGCGGGCATGGGGACGGACAACATCCCGGGGTGGATGTGGCTGGACGCCGACAAGGTGGTGGCCGCGGCGCTCGCCGATCTCGCGCGCGGGAAGTCGCTGTCGATTCCCGACCCCCGGTACAAGGCGATGATGGGCGCGGTGAAGCTGGCGCCGCGCGGCCTGCTCGGAGGGGTCACCTCCAAGACAGGCCGCAAGTACGGTCCTCAGTAAGGGCTTCCGGGGTATCGGTTTCCGGGCATGCGGCCGGGTTCTCAGTAGTAAGCGCCTTCAGCGGCAAGGGCTCTCAGCGGTGAGGGCCGTCGGCAACGGCTTTCCTCGACCGCCGGCAACGGCTTTCCCTCGGCCGTCGGCAACGGCTTTCCCTCGGCCGTCGGCCAGGCCCTGCTCAGCGGGTGAGGCCCGGCCCGGCGTAGGCGCCGATGTTGGGTGCGCCCGGCTTCAGCCTGTTGCCGAAGTAGTCCCTGCCGCCGTTGTCGGGGACGGCCGTTCCCGCGCCGATGGCGGGTGAGCCCTTCGACAGGCGGAAGTCGCCGCGCAGCAGCGGGTCGGAGGTGATGCCGCCCGGGTCGGGGCGGGTCACGTCGATCCCGTAGAACGCGTTGTGGTCGAGCGCCAGGCCGGCTGTCGGGTTGGAGAAGCCGTAGCCGCCGGTGCCGCCGCTCACGAAGATGTTGTTGCGGATGTGCTGCTCGTGCTGGGTGGTGGCGGGGCTGCTGTTGTCGTCCTGGACCAGATATCCGGGGATGGTCTCCTTGTTGGAGAAGGAGTTGTTGTAGATCTGGGTGTTGAGGATGGGGCCCGCGCAGTTCTGGAGCAGCCGGGTGCCGTCGTTGTGGCTGATGTTGTAGCGGGCGACCGTGTCGACCGTCTTCGCCCCGCTGTACGGGCAGACCAGCAGGAAGCCGCCCTTGTTGTCGTGGCTGTAGTTGTACTGGAAGACGGTGTGGCTGGAGGCTCCGTCCGCGTCGAAGGACATGCCGTCGTGGCTGTTCCCGCCGCCCGACACCTCGTTGTGCTGAATCAGGGTGTCATCGGTGTTGAACGTCCAGATGCCCGCGTTGGCGGAGGGCGAGCGCAGCTGGAATCCGTCGACCCGGTTGCGCTCCACGACCGCGCCGCTGGTGGTGTCCAGCTTCATCCCGTCGCCGCCGATGGACTTCAGGGTGTTGTCGTGGACACGGACGCCGGTGGACGGGGTCCAGGCGCCCGGGTAGACGCTGGGGTCCTGCTGCTCGCCGACCAGATCGCGTTTGGAGAAGGTCGACTTGAAGTAGATGCCCTCGCGGTCGACGTCCTCGATACGGTTGTGGTGGATGTCCAGGCCGTCGTAGCTGCTGGCCTTCGCCGTGCCCTCGACGTCGATATGGATGGCGCTGGAACCGGTCAGGGTCTTGGCGTCCCCGCCTCGGACATCGTGGATGTAGAGGTGGTCGATCTCGAAGCCGTGAGCGGTGCCGTAGTCGGTGAGGCGGAGCCGGACGGCGTTGCGCTCGCTGCCGGGGTCCGCGGCATTGGTGATTTCCAGGCCGGTCAGGTGGACGTACTGGGTGTTGGAGAGCAGTACGGCGTCGTGCGCGCCCGCACCGTCGATCGCGGCGCGGCCGTTGCCGGGGCCGTAGGGGGCGATGGTGAAGGGGGCGCGGGCCGATCCGGCTCCCTTCGGGGCGAGGGAACCTGTGCACGTCGTGCCTCGTTTGAAGAGGAGACGGTCGCCGGGGGCGTAGGTGTGGGCGTTGGCCTGGTCAAGGGTGGTCCAGGGGTGGCGCGCCGTGCCGTCGCTCCGGGCCGGGGATGCGGGTGTGGGTATGGGTGTGGCGGGGACGGCGGGGGCGGCCGAGCAGTCGACGTGGAAGGTGGCTCCGGGGTGGGGAGCCGCCGCCTGAGCGGGGGTGGCGAGTCCGGTCATGACCAGTCCGGATATGGCCAGTCCGCTGATCGCCATGCCCGCTGCTCCCAGCCCGGTCGCTGCCAGACTGGTCGCCGCAGAGCGTCCGGATGCTGTCCGTCCGGATGCTCCCCGGCGCGTTGTCGCACGGGTGGTGAGGGAGGCCGGGGTCAGAGGGGTGTGCGCAGGGCGAAGTCTCATCGTTCCTCCGGGAGTTCCGGGAGTTGCAGTACGGCGGAAGTACCGTCCTGCCAGGTCACGTGGATCGTGTGGGGATCGCTGACATGGATGTTCGCGAGGGCTGCGGCGGGCGCGGGGTCCGGCTCGGCGGTGAGCGAGGCGAGGCTGACGAAGAGTGACTCGGGTGTGGTGGTGACGCCGTCGAGCGCGAGAACCTGCGCGCTCGGGCCGAACATGGTTGACCCTGCGGCGAGTTGGCGGGCGGTTCCGGTGTAACCGTGGAGGGGGTGGAGCTGGGCGATCGGCTGGACAGCCGACTGGGAGGCCCTACCGGTCTGGTGCTCGGGGGCCCCATCGGTCCGACGGCCGGGGGTGCACGCCCAACCGGTCTGGCGTACCGGGGTGCCCGCGTCTGCTCCGACGACCAGATGCACGCGGATCTCCGCGCGGCCGTGGGCCACCGTGGCGGAGACGATTCGTACGCCGGACAGCGGTGCGGTCATGGACGCCAACCAACCGGGCCCGGAGGCAAGGGGCGTGGCCGGGCCGCGAGGCGTGCACTCGCCGTCGACGATGAGTGCGAAGTGATTGTCGCGGGGCGATGCGAGCGGGGCGCCTGGCCGAGTGCCGGCCTTGTCGCCGGCCTTGTCGGCGGCCGTTTCGGCGGCCGTGAATCCGGTGCGGGTGGAGTACGCGTAACGGGAGTACCCCGGGTCGTCGTCCTCACCGACGTGGTTGCTGCCGTGGTTGTGGAGACGTACGAGACCGTCCGCCGCAGTGGACTGGATCAGCATGGCGGGCGGGCCCAGCACGGTCACGGCGTCGGCCGTCTCGGCCGGCAGTGCCTCCTCCGCCGCGGTCCAGACCGGATGGCCCGCGGGCATCAGCAGCCCGAGGAAACCCTTGGACGCCCAGTAGGGCGATGCGGGGCCCGAGTACGACTGGATGATCGGTTCGTACGGGCCGTGCCAGCCCAGAGTGAGCAGCCCGCGTGCGTCGGTCGCGCGACGGCGCGGCGACGAGCTGGGGCCGGCCGGGCTTACCGGAGTTGCCGGGGCTGTCTTGTCGACCGGGGCCGCCTGGGCCGGGCTCGCGTGCCCAGAACGATTCGGCTGCCCAGATCCATTCGGCAGGGCTCTGTCCTCGTCTTCGCCCTTTTCCCTATCCAGATCCACATCCCCGTCCAGGAAGTACCGCAGGGTTCCGGAGGCCAGGCGGCGGGTGGCGCCGGGTGTCAGCGGGGTGTGGCCGGTCATGGCGCCGAGCCAGGGCGCGGCCGCGGCGGCGAAACGGTAGGTGAGGGAGCGGCCGTACGGCATCGGGGCACCGTCCGCGCCGAACATCCGTGTATACGCGTCGAGATGCGCGTGCAGCCGGGGCCCGTACCGGGCGAGCAGTTCCTGGTCGCCGCTGAGATGGGCGTGCAGGACCGGGTAGAAGTGCATCGCCCAGGCGTTGTAGTGGTCGAAGGAACGGTTGGGGCCATCGCTGTACCAGCCCTCGCCGAGCCACCACTCCTCGATACGTTCCAACGCACGGTCGATCGTCTGCCGCGCGCGGTCGGTCTCGATCCCGGCGTCCTGCAGGAAACCGGCGACGGTGAGGCCGAAGAGCCACCAGTTGTTGTTGACGGGTGACGGGCCGAGCGCCGGCAGCAGCCAGTCGACGACCTGCTGCTGTGTGCGGACGTCGAGCGTGTCCCAGAGCCAGGGCCGCGTGAGGCGCAGTCCGAGCGCGACCGATGCGGATTCCACGACGGCCTGCCGCGTGTCAGCGATCCGGGGCCACCGATCCGCGTCCCCGGGGTCCGCGTCCTCGGGGTCCGTGTCCTCGGGGTCCGCGTCCTCGGGGGCCACATCGCGGGGGTCGGTATAGCGGGGATCCGTATCGCGGGAGTCCGTATCGCGGGGGTCGGTATGGCCCGGGGCTGCCCCATCCGGGCCGGGCGACGTGCCCGCGACGAGGCCCTCGGCGTAACGCGGGAGGAAGCCGTGCGGGTCGTGGCCCTCCGCGCCCGCGACCCGGAAGGCGGCAAGGAGCCAGGTGCGGGCGTACCCTTCGAGGCCGTCGGAGCGCGGGCCCGACCAACTGGGCCGGTGGCCAGGGAGATTGATCAGACCATGACGGGGCGAAGCGTAGGGCCGCACGGCCAGCAGCAGTTCATCGGCCGCGGCCTCCCAGTCGGCACGGGTCCAGCCGGTGTACGAGCTGAGCCGGCCGCATGGGCCGGACGGGCCGGGCCGGCTCGACGAGTTCGGGCTCAGCATGATGCTCCCTGGAGGCGGACTTCGGCGTCGCTGTCGCCCGGAATCTTGAACCCACGGATGATCGAACGTCAATGGAAGAGTGACGAATGATCGAAACTCCCATCGTTCGATCAAAGTGCATTAGGGTCTGGCCGTGGCATCCACCCCTGTCCGACCGGCCACACCCACCACCCAGCCGCCCACACACCGCCGCTTACACCCAGCCACCCACACACCGCCGGCCACCACACAGCCGGCCACCAGACCGCGAGGGGGACCGCCGCCGTGCGCGAGAGTGCCGACGAACGCCATGACCGACTGCTTGAGCTCGTACGGGAGCAGGGGTCGGCCCGCGTCTCCGATCTCGCGGGGCAGCTCGGCGTCTCCCCCGTCACGGTCCGGCGGGACGTCGAGACGCTGGCGGAGCGCGGCCTGCTCGACCGGGTGCACGGTTCGGTCTCCTGGCCGCGGTCCGCGGCGTCCGCGGCCGGAACAGGAGCAGCGCCCGGAGGCGGCGGCCTGGTCCTCGGGCTGCTGGCTCCGTCGGCCACGTACTACTTCGCCGAGGTGATCAGAGGTGCGCACGACGCGGCCGCCCAGGCCGGTGCGCGGCTGATCCTCCGCATCTCCGACTACCGCCCCAAGGAGGACAAGGCCCGCAGCGAGGGCCTGCTGGCGGCGGGCGCGGAGGGACTGCTGATCGCGCCGGGCTGGCAGGCCGCGGGTGACCAGGCGGCTTACGGCGACTGGATGTCGGAGCTGCCGGTGCCTGCCGTGCTGCTGGAACGGCAGCCCGCACTGGGCAGCACCCTCGACGACATGGACCGGGTGTGTTCCGACCACCGGCACGGAGTGCTGCTGGCCGTGCGCCATCTGGTCGGCCTCGGCCACGGCGCACCGCTGCTGGTCGCCCGCGCGGACAGTCCGACCGCGCTCGCGGTACGGGCCGGTTACGACGAGGCACTGGGCGCACTCGGCCTGGAACAGCCGCGCCCCGTGATCGATTCGGTGCCGGCCGAACTCGACCGGGGCCGCTTCGAGGAGGCCGTACGCGCTGTGCAGACCGCGGTGACCACGGGCGGCGTGACGGCGGCACTGGTCCACAACGACGTGGACGCCATCCATCTGGTGCAGCGCCTGGCCGAGTTGGGCGTACGCGTGCCGGAGGATCTGGCCCTGGTCGCCTACGACGACGAGGTGGCCGCCCTCGCGGACACTCCGCTCACCGCGGTGGCTCCACCGAAACGCCAGGTCGGGCTGTACGGGACCCGGATGCTGGTCGAGCGGCTGAGCACGGGGCCACGCGGCAGGACACCGGAGCAGCAGGACCGGGAGAACCAGGGCCGGCAGGAACCGGGTCAGCATCTGGCGCTGCTGCCCAGGCTGCACGTACGGGATTCCTGTGGGGCGACCGCGCCCCGGTAGCGACGCCGACCCCGTAGCGACGCCGACTCCGCAGTAACTCCGCCCCGGTGGTGACTCCGCGCGGCCCGGATTTCGATAACACTCTGATCTTTTTTCGATCATTCAATCTTTCGCTCTTGACTTCGGTCATTGCGGGGCCAAGGATCACGGCCAACGTCAATGTCGCCGCTAGCTCAGGAGTCTCGCTGTGAGCCGCAGTTGGAGCAGAACGACCCTTTCCATAGCCGGCGCCGCCACTGCCCTGGCCGTCCTCACGGCCTGCGGCAGCAGCGGCGACGACTCCTCGAAGGGCACGGACGGCAAGCCCGTGGCCATCACGTTCTGGGGCTGGGCCAAGGGCTCGAAGGAGACCGTGGACGCGTTCAACGCCTCGCACAAGAACATCCACGTGAAGTACGAGGAGATCCCGTCCGGCAACGCCGGCGGCTACGCCAAGATCTCCAACGCGGTCAAGGCGGGCAACGCCCCCGACCTGGTCTCCATCGAGTACCCCCAGCTGCCGGAGTACGTCAGCCAGGGCGCGCTCCAGGACATCAGCAAGTACATGACCGACGACGTGAAGAAGAAGTTCCTGCCGCAGGCCGTCGAACAGACCACGCTGGGCGGCAAGAACTGGGCCGTTCCGTTCGACGCGTCGCCGCAGGCGTTCTACTACCGCAAGGATCTGTTCAGCAAGTACGGAGTCGCCGTACCCAAGACCTGGGACGACTTCCGCAAGGCCGCGGAGAAGATCAAGAAGGCCGACAAGAAGGCCAGGATCGGCACCTTCTTCCCTGACGACCCGACCACGTTCGAGGCGATGGCCTGGCAGGCCGGCGCCCAGTGGTTCAAGGCGGACGGGGACACCTGGAAGATCAACACCACGGACTCCGCCACCACCAAGGTCGCCGGCTACTGGCAGGGCCTGATCAAGAACGATCTGATCCGCTCGCAGGCGTCCTTCAGCCCGGAGTGGACGAACTCCCTGAAGAACGGCGGCACCATCGGCTACCTCGGCGCGGCCTGGGGAGCCGGAGTCCTGAAGTCCACACTGCCGGAGCAGAAGGGCAAGTGGGCCATCGCCCCGATGCCGACCTGGGACGGGCAGGCCGCCAGCGGCATGCTCGGTGGCTCCACCTGGGCCGTGACCAAGGACAGCAAGCACGCCGACGCGGCAGTCGAGTTCGCCAAGTGGATGTCGACCACTCAGGACGGCATCAAGGCCCGCATCGCCTCGGGCACTTCGAGCGCCTACCCGGCCGCGACCGAGCTGCTGCCCGCGGCGAAGAAGGCATTCGACTCCTCGTTCTACGGCGGCCAGGACATCTACCAGCTGTTCGGCACCGCAGCCGCCTCCATCAAGCAGGGCTGGACCTGGGGCCCGGCGACCGGCACCACGAACACCGCGATCAAGGACCAGTTCGGCAAGGTCGCCAGTGGCGGCTCCACGATCAGCGGGTCGGTCAAGGCCGGCCATGACGCGACCGTCCAGGAACTCAAGAAGCGCGGACTGAAGGTCGAGGGCTGACCGGTATGAAGGCCCGCACCCGCGCCGCCGCGATCCTGCTGACCCCGTTCTTCGTCCTGTTCACCGCTGTGATGCTGGTGCCGATCGGATACGCGGTCTGGCTCAGCCTCTTCACCGAGAAGCAGTCGGGACTGGGGTTCGGCGGCTCCGAGTCCGTGTTCTCCGGTCTCGACAACTACGCGGCGGCGCTGGGTGACCGGGCCTTCCGCGAGGGCTTCGGCGTACTGCTCGGATACTGCGTCATCTACATCCCCCTGATGGTCTGCGGCGCCCTCGCACTCGCACTGCTGCTGGACTCCGCGCTGGCCCGCGCCAAGCGCTTCTTCCAGCTCGCGCTCTTCCTGCCGCACGCCGTTCCCGGCATCATCGCGGCGCTGATCTGGGTCTACCTCTACACACCCGGACTGAGCCCGGTGGTCTCGGCGATGCACTCGGGTGGCATCGGCTTCAACTTCTTCTCCTCGTCCGGTGCTCTCCCCTCCGTCGTCAACATCGCGCTGTGGGAATGGCTCGGCTACAACATGGTGATCTTCTACGCCGCCCTGCAGGCCATCGACCGCTCGGTCCTCGAAGCGGCCACCGTGGACGGCGCCGGCGGCTGGCGCACCGCCGTCAGCATCAAACTCCCGCTGATCCGCGCCTCCGTCGTGATGGTCGCACTGTTCACCATCATCGGTTCACTCCAGCTGTTCACCGAGCCGCTGATCCTCAACAGCGGCGCCGGGTCCGCCGTCTCCTCCACCTGGACACCGAACATGTACGCGTACACCGCCGCCTTCTCCCGCAACGACTACGGGCTCGCGGCGTCCGCCTCCGTGCTCCTGGCGCTGACGGCCGCACTGCTGTCGTTCCTCGTCACCCGCTTCACCGGCCGCAAGGGGAAGAACGCATGAGCCCCCGCCCGGCACCGAAGAACCGCTGGCTGTCGAAGACCGCCGTCAACGGCGCACTGGTCCTCGCCGTCGTCTACATGCTCTTCCCGCTCATCTGGCTGGTCACCGCCTCCACCAAGGACACCGGCGGGCTGCTCTCCGGCAACGCCTTCTCCTTCAAGGGCTTCAACCTCGGCGAGAACCTCTCCGACCTGGCCTCCTACGGGGGCGGCGTCTACTTCCGCTGGTACGGGAACAGCCTGCTGTACGCGGGTGTGGGCGCCGTCCTGTGCTCACTGATCTGCGTCGCCGCCGGTTACGCCTTCGACAAGTACGAGTTCCGGGGCAAGGAGAAACTCTTCGGGCTCGTCCTGCTCGGTGTGCTGGTTCCCACCACCGCACTCGCGCTGCCGATGTATCTGCTGGCCAGCAAGATCGGCATCGTCAACACCTACTGGTCGGTGCTGATCCCGGTCCTGGTCAACCCCTTCGGCGTCTACCTCGCCCGGGTCTTCAGCGCCGGCTACATACCGAACGAGGCGCTGGAGGCAGCCCGTATCGACGGGGCCGGTGAACTGCGCACCTTCTGGTCCATCGGTATGCCCATGATGATGCCCGGGTTCGTGACGATCTTCCTCTTCCAGTTCACAGCGATCTGGAACAACTTCTTCCTCCCCCTGGTCATGCTCTCGGACCGCGATCTCTTCCCCTTGAGTCTCGGCCTGTACTCGTGGAACACCAACACCCACGGCGAACCGAGCTTCTATCCGCTCGTGGTCACCGGATCACTCCTCGCCGTCATCCCCCTGATCGTCGCCTTCGTCTCCCTCCAGCGGCACTGGAAGGCCGGCCTCACCGCGGGCAGCGTCAAATGACCACCACCGGGCGGACACGGACCGGTCCCCCACAGACCGGGCCTGCCCCCACGGGACCGCCATCCGCCGGACCGGCCCCTACCGGACCAGCCCCCGCCATGCCGCATCCCCCCGTGCCGCCCCCTGCTTCGCCCCATCCCGCTGGGCCGGACCCTGCCGCCCCGCCCCCTGCCGAGCTGCGCCCTGAGCAACCAAGAAGGAGCACTGGGACCACCATGCACCACGCCACTGACAATCGGCCGGGCGTCCTGCTTGCGATGGGTCCGGGCATCATGGAGCGCCTGTTCGCCGAGCGCCATCACACCCGGCTGACCGCCCTGGCGCGTACGGACAGCCGACTCGTGGCTCACGACCTGGCGAGACCCACGGCCGAGGTCGCCGCGGCGCTCGCCGAGGCCGAAGTCCTCTTCACCTGCTGGGGCGCGACCCCGCTCACCGCCCGGATCCTGGACTCGGCACCCCGGCTGCGCGCCGTCGTCCACGCGGCCGGCTCGGTCAAGCACCACATCACCGAGGCATGCTGGGAGCGCGGCATCACCGTTGCCTCGGCCGCGGCGGCCAACGCCCTGCCGGTGGCCGAGTACACCCTCGCCACGATCCTGCTCGCCAACAAGCGGGTCCTGCAGTCCGCGTACCGGTACCGCGCGATGCGCGGTGACCACGACTGGCGGGACGAACTGGACGGCGCGGGCAACTACCGCCGCACCGTCGGCATCATCGGCGCCTCCCGGATCGGGCGCCGGGTGATCGAGCTGCTGCGCCCCTTCGACCTGCGGGTCCTGCTGTACGACCCGTACGTCGATACGGCCGAGGCCGCCGCGCTCGGCGTGGAGCCGGTACCGCTGGACGACCTGTGCGCCCACAGCGACGTCGTCAGCGTGCACGCCCCCCAGCTACCGGCCACCCGGCACATGATCGGAGCCTGCCAGCTGGCCGCGATGCCGGACGGGGCGACGCTCATCAACACCGCCCGCGGCTCGCTGATCGACGAGGAGGCGCTGGTTCCGGAACTGGCGAGCGGGCGGCTGCACGCCGTACTGGATGTGACGGATCCCGAGACCCCGTACCCGGATTCGCCGCTCTACGACCTGCCGAACGTCCTGCTCACCCCGCATGTCGCGGGATCGCTCGGCGGCGAGCTGCACCGGATGGCGGACCAGGCGCTGGACGAACTCGAACGGTATGCGTCGGGGCAGGAGTTCGCGGACCCGGTACTCCCGTCGGACCTGACGCGCTCGGCCTAGCCGGGCACTGACCCGGCCCTTCGGGGCCTCACCCGGTAATAACCCCGTACTCCCATAACCACCGAGGCCCGGCACCCCTTCGAAGCGAATTCGAAGCGAAGGGGTGCCGGGCCTCAGGCGTGCGTCAGGTCAGCCTCAGTGCGAGTGACCGTGGCCGTGAGCCGCCTCGGGCTCCTCCTCCGCCGGCTTCTCGACGACCAGGGTCTCGGTCGTGAGCAGCAGCGAAGCGATGGACGCGGCGTTCTCCAGCGCGGAGCGGGTGACCTTGACCGGGTCGATGACGCCGGCCTTCACCAGGTCGCCGTACTCGCCGGTCGCGGCGTTGAAGCCGTCGCCCTTGCCGAGCTCGGCGACCTTCGAGGTGATGACGTAGCCCTCGAGGCCGGCGTTCTCGGCGATCCAGCGCAGCGGCTCGACAGCGGCGCGGCGGACGACCGCGACACCGGTGGCCTCGTCGCCGGTCTTGCCCAGGTTGCCTTCGAGCACCTTGACGGCGTGCACCAGAGCGGAGCCACCACCGGAGACGATGCCCTCCTCGACCGCGGCGCGGGTCGCGGAGATGGCGTCCTCCAGACGGTGCTTCTTCTCCTTGAGCTCCACCTCGGTGGCGGCACCGACACGGATCACGCACACGCCACCGGCCAGCTTCGCGAGGCGCTCCTGGAGCTTCTCGCGGTCCCAGTCGGAGTCCGTGGACTCGATCTCGGCCTTGATCTGGTTGACGCGGCCCTGGACCTCGTCGGCCTTGCCACCGCCGTCGACGATGACGGTGTCGTCCTTGGTGATGGTCACGCGGCGGGCGGTGCCCAGCACGTCGAGACCGGCCTGGTCGAGCTTGAGGCCGACCTCCTCGGCGATGACCGTGGCACCGGTGAGGGTGGCCATGTCGCCGAGCATCGCCTTGCGGCGGTCGCCGAAGCCGGGGGCCTTGACCGCGACCGCGTTGAAGGTGCCGCGGATCTTGTTCACGACCAGGGTCGACAGGGCCTCGCCCTCGACGTCCTCGGCGATGATCAGCAGCGGCTTGGAGCTGCCCGCCTGGATGACCTTCTCGAGGAGCGGCAGCAGGTCCTGGATCGAACCGATCTTGCCCTGGTGGATCAGGATGTACGGGTCGTCGAGGACGGCCTCCATACGCTCCTGGTCGGTCACCATGTACGGCGAGAGGTAGCCCTTGTCGAAGGCCATGCCCTCGGTGAAGTCCAGGTCGAGCCCGAAGGTGTTGGACTCCTCGACGGTGATGACACCGTCCTTGCCGACCTTGTCCATCGCCTCGGCGATGAGCTCACCGACCTGCTTGTCCTGCGCGGAGAGACCGGCGACAGCGGCGATGTCGGACTTGTCATCGATCGGGCGGGCGGTCGCGAGGAGCTCCTCGGACACGGCCTTGACCGCGGCGTCGATGCCCTTCTTCAGGGAGGCGGGCGAAGCGCCGGCGGCGACGTTGCGCAGGCCCTCCCGGACCAGCGCCTGGGCCAGCACGGTGGCGGTGGTGGTGCCGTCACCCGCGATGTCGTTGGTCTTGGTCGCCACCTCCTTCACCAGCTGCGCACCGAGGTTCTCGTACGGGTCGTCGAGCTCGACCTCGCGGGCGATCGTGACACCGTCGTTGGTGATGGTGGGGGCACCGAACTTCTTGTCGATGACGACGTTGCGGCCCTTGGGGCCGATCGTCACCTTGACCGTGTCGGCAAGCTTGTTGACGCCGCGCTCAAGGGCGCGACGGGCGTCCTCGTCGAACTTCAGGATCTTCGCCATGGAGCTGATTCAGTCCTCTCAAAAACGAACTGCGCCCCCAGTGCCCGTCACTCGTTGTGCGAACACACTTGTGCGAACACAGCAGATGCGGGGCCAGGGGCGCAGATCAAGAAATACGTCGGTGAATTACTTCTCGACGATCGCGAGAACGTCGCGAGCCGAGAGGACGAGGTACTCCTCGCCGTTGTACTTCACCTCGGTGCCGCCGTACTTGCTGTAAAGCACGACATCGCCGGCCTTGACGTCAAGCGGAAGACGCTCGCCGTTCTCGAAGCGGCCCGGGCCCACGGCCAGGACGACGCCCTCCTGGGGCTTCTCCTTGGCGGTGTCCGGAATGACCAGGCCGGAGGCCGTGGTCTGCTCGGCGTCGAGCGGCTGGACCACAATGCGGTCCTCGAGCGGCTTAATGGCAACCTTGGAGCTGGTTGTCGACACGATCCGGTCTCCCCCTTCGGAGATCTCACGGGGTGAACTGTCTGAGTGGCGACCGGATGGATCCGTCGTCGCGGGTGCCGGACCGGCCCGTCGCCATATTTGGCACTCTCCCGTGGGGAGTGCCAGAACTGAGACTAGGACGGCAGTTAGCACTCGGTCAAGCGGAGTGCCAATGTGGTCGGCCATGTCGTCGGGTTCCTGATGCGGGGCGGCGGTCCCGACCGGAGGCAATGCCGCGGTCCCTTCCCATCGGTTCAGCTCGGTTCAGCGCTTCGCGTTTCGCGCCCGCCTCGCCATCAGCTGCGGCTGCGGCTGCGGCTGCGGCTGCGGGCGGCCGGTCGTCCGCAGCCGATCACCCACAATGGACAGGTGACCGATCTCGACGCCTTCACCGCGCTGTTCACCGATGAGGGCGCCGCCCTGCTCGAATCGCTGCGGGAGTACGACGCCGCCCAGGAACTGGCCGTCGCCACCAGGTTGCGCCGCACGTACCCCACTGAGCTGGTCTCGGCCGCCCTCGCCCAGGCGCGGCTGCGCCAGCGGGCCGTGCCGAAATTTGGCGCCGCCGACGCGTACCGGATGTTCTTCACGCCCAACGGTGTGGAGCAGTCCACTCGTAGATCCGTCGCCGAGTACCGCGCGCGGCGCTTCGCCGAGCTGGGCGTACGCAGCGTCGCCGACCTGTGCTGCGGCATCGGCGGGGACGCCCTGGCGCTCGCCCGCGCCGGGATCTCCGTACTGGCGGTCGACCGCGATCCGCTCACAGCCGAAGTCGTACGGGCCAACGCGGACGCCCTCGGGCTGAGCAGCCTGGTCGAAGTACGGTGCGCGGATGTGGCGGACATCGACACCGACCCGTACGACGCGGTCTTCGTCGACCCGGCACGGCGTGGCGGTCGCGGCCGGATCTTCAACCCCGAGGCGTACTCACCGCCGCTGTCCTGGGCCACGGGCGCGGTGGCCGACCGCCCGGCCCCGGGAGCGATCAAGATCGCTCCCGGTATCCCGCACGAGCTGATCCCCGCCGAAGCCGAGGCCGAGTGGATCTCCGACAACGGTGACGTCAAGGAAGCAGTGCTCTGGTTCGGCACGGAACCGGGCCTGCGCCGCGCCACACTGCTCCCGTCAGGGACCACCCTCACGGGCCGCGGACTCCCCGACCCCGAGGTGCGTGCACTGGGCCGGTATCTGTACGAACCGGACGGCGCCGTCATCCGCGCCCATCTCGTCGCCGAGGTCGCCGAGGAACTCGGTGGCGGGCTCATCGACGAGACCATCGCCTACATCACCGCGGACGACCTGCGCCCGACGCTCTGCGCGACGGCGTACGAAATCACGGACGCGCTCCCCTTCGGTCTGAAAAAGCTCAAGGCACTGCTGCGCGAGCGGGAAGTCGGGAACCTCACCGTCAAGAAGCGCGGCTCGGCGGTGGAGCCCGAAGAGGTACGACGCAGGGTCAAGCCGCAGGGGCCGAACGCGGCCACCGTGATCCTCACCCGCGTCGCCGGCGCGCCGACGATGCTGATCGGACACCCGGCGCAGCCCTGACGGAGCCACCGGGCCCTGCGAACCCCCTGGCGGAGCCGCCGGGCCCTGAGACTTCCCGCTCCTCGTCAGGGGCCGGGGGACGCTTGCCGGCGTCTCGTCGGGGGGCTCGCCGGCGCCCCGCCCGGGGACGTTTGCCGACGCCTCGTCAGGCCAGGTCCGTCAGCTCGTCCGCGTACACCTGGGACAGCGGCTGCGGCCCCACGTACTGCTGGCAGTTGCAGACCCCGGGCTCGAAACTCAGCGGCTTCTTGTTCTCGTCCCAGGACGTCGGCACCTCGACGGTCTCGTGGCACTTGCCTTGCCGGTCGTGCTTGGCGAGGTGGTGCGTGCAGCCGCAGACCGGCTCGGGCGGTTTGTGCGCCGCCTCGATCTCCCTGCGTTCCCGCTCGGCCGTCTCCAGCCGCTCCATCCGGCGCTCATGACGTGTGCGCAGGGCAGTACGGCCCGTATCGGCGACCCAGCCGAATCCGCCGACCATGAAGAAGATGAATACCCACCAGAGCCAGCTCACTTGCGGCCCCTTCCCCCCGGCCCGTGTCCTGGCCTTCAAGGTTACCCGTGCGAGCACCGAGAGCCGAAGGGTCTGGGCGGGGAAGCTCTGGGCGGGGGCGGTGGGGGACGTGGCCTTGCCTGGTCGGGTCTGGGTGGCCTGGGCGAGCGCCCGGAGGTGGCCTGGGGTGGCTGACCTGGGGGTGACTGACGGCCCGTCCCCCGTACGGACCTTGCGCCAGGCGGTATCCGACGGGTCGTCAGAGGATGATCAACATGACGCCTCGTAAGCCGTCGCGCCTGTCGGCGCGTTTGTCGCTCCGCTCGTCCCTTCCTGCGGCAGGCCGCCCGGCCATCGCCGCACGGCCTCGTAAGCCGTTCCGTCAGGTGCGGGCCGGCCTGTCCCGTAAAGCCGCCGGGCGGGTCGTGGGGTGTGCCGCGGCCGCTTCTCTGCTGCTCGGCGGGCCCGCGTTCGCCGCCGCCCCCGCACCTCCCGCAGCCACGCCGTCGGCCGCTGCCGGCGCCCTCGCGGCGCCCAAGGACCAGGACCCGCTGAAGTGGGCCACGTGCCCCGCGCCCTCCCAGGCGCAGGGCGGGGGCAAGGCCCCCGGGACCGGCTGGACCTGCGCCACTCTGCATGTCCCCCTCGACTACACCAAGCCCGGCGGGAAGACGATTCCGCTGGCGCTGATCCGGCACCGTGCGACAGGTCCCGGCAAGCGCATCGGCTCGCTGATCTACAACTTCGGCGGCCCCGGCGGCTCGGGCGTCGACACACTGCCCGCGTTCACACCCACGTTCGCGAAGCTCAACACCCGCTACGACCTGGTGAGTTTCGATCCGCGCGGAGTCGGCAACAGTGCACCCGTCAACTGTCTCACCGGACCGGAGACCGACGCTCTCAACGCCGTCGACTCCACGCCCGACACCCCCACCGAGGTCCGGCAGTGGATGGACGCGACCCGGAACTTCGCGGCGCAGTGCACGAAGAAGTCCGGCCCGCTCCTGCCGTATCTGACGACCACCAATGTGGCCAGGGACCTGGACCGGATCCGCGCGGCGGTGGGCGACAAGAAGCTGAACTACTACGGCTTCTCGTACGGCACGGAGCTGGGCGCGACCTACGCCCACCTCTTCCCGCAGAAGGTCGGCCGTGCGGTGCTCGACGGCGTCATGCACCCGGACAAGGACTTCACGCAGGGAGCCCTCTACCAGCTGAAAGGCTTTCAGCTGGCCCTGGACCACTTCGCGCGCTCGTGCGTCGCCGCCACGTATCTCTGTCCACTGCACCGCTCCACTCCCGAGGGGGTGGAGAAGGTGCTGACCGGGCTCGTGGACGGCCTGGAGAAGCACCCGGCGGCCGCAGCGGGGGGCCGCACGCTCAATGACTCGCTCGCGCTGACAGCGATCGAGGGCGCGCTGTACTCACCGGATTCCGGCTGGCCGCGCATGGCGAGCGCGGTCGCGGTGTATCTGCGTACCCACAACCCCGCGGCGCTGCTCTCGATGGCCGACAGCATGACGGGCCGGGACGCGAAGGGGCACTACTCGAACAGCAACAACGTTTTCTCGGCGACCAGTTGCGCCGACTTCGGCGTTCCGGTGGGGAAGACAGAGATCGAGCGGCAGCTGCCTGCCTTCAGGAAGGCGTCGCCGCTGTTCGGCCCGCAGTTCGCGTGGGCGCTGAACCAGTGCACGTACTGGCCGGTCAAGGGGGCCATGAAGCACATGGAGGTCAGGGCGAAGGGCGCACCGCCGATTCTGGTCATCGGCAATACGGGTGACCCCGCCACCCCGTACGGCGGGGCGAAGGCGATGGCGCAGCGGCTCGGGAAGGGAGTCGGGGTGCTGGTCACCTGGAAGGGCGGCGAGGGCCACTGCTCGTACGGGAACGGCAGCGCGTGCATCGACGGCACGGCGAACGCGTATCTGCTGGACGGGAAGGTGCCTGCGTACGGGACCAGCTGCTCCTGAGGGGAAGGGGCTTCCCCCGGGGGCTCCCGGGGGGTGCCTCTATGTCTTTCGTCAAGGCACTCCTGCCGGGTTTGGGGTGGTTCGGGGTTGCTGAGGTTATGCGGCGAGCTCGACGCCCTTCGGTGTCCGGGATTCGTAGAAGGTGCCGTCGCGGAGCATGGCGAACAGGACGCTGATGCGTTGGCGGGCGAGGCGGAGGAGGGCCTGGGTGTGGGTCTTGCCGCGGGCCCGTTGCCTGTCGTAGTAGGCGCGGGAAGCCGGATCGGCGTTCATGCAGGCGAAGGCGGACAGGAACATCGCCCGTTTGAGTTGCCGGTTGCCTCCTCGGGGTGCGTGTTCGCCGTGGATCGAGGTGCCGGACTGCTTGGTGGTGGGGGCGAGTCCGGCGTAGGAGGCGAGGTGGGCGGCGGTGGGGAAGCTGGTGCCGTCGCCGACGGTGACCAGCAGGACTGCGGCGGTCCTGACGCCGACGCCGGGCATCGACGTCAGGACCGGGGAAAGAGGGTGAGCCTCCAGCAGGGTGTTGATCTGGGCTTCCATCGCCCGGCGCTGGGTGTGGACGGCGGTCAGGGAGGCGGCCAGAGAAGGGATGACGATGTCGAGGGTGCCGGTGCCGGGGACCACGACGGTCTGTTCGTCGAGGGCGTCGAAGACGTCGTCGATCAGTCGCTGTGCCATGCGGGGGCTTTGGGGCGGATCAGTTCCACGAGTCTGCGTCGGCCGGCGTTGCGCAGGGCGGCCGGGGATCCGTAGCGCTCCAGGAGCCAGGTGACGGCCTGGTGGTCGAGGCGGGGACCCAGAACGCGCTCCAGGCTGGGGTGGAACTGGGTGAGCAGGCCGCGTATCCGGTTGGACGTGCGGGTGGCCTCGGCGGCGAGGTCCTGGTCGAAGCCGACAAGGACCGTGAGTTCGGCGGTGATCTCGTCGGTCAGCTCCAGCGAGCGCAGGGTGTGCGGCATGGTGCGGGCCGCGTCCGCGATCACGGCGGCGTCTTTCGCGTCGGTCTTCGCCTCGCCCGGGTAGAGGTCGGCGATCCGCCGCATGGCCAGGCCGGGCAGGTAGGCGACGCGGCAGCCCGCGTCCCTCGCGACGGTCAGCGGCAGGGCGCCGATGGAAGCGGGCTGGTCGACAACGACGAGGACGGTGCCGAACTTCGCGGCCAGTTTGTCGAACACGGCCCGCAGCCTGGGTTCGCTGTTGGGCAGGGGCTTGTCGAAGACCTTCTTCCCGGCCGGGGTGAGTCCGTGACCGTGATGGGCACTTTTGCCGACGTCCAGGCCCAGGAATACGCCGACATTTTCAATCTCGGACATCGTTCCCTTTCCGGGGTGTTGACGGTGCCGGCCTCGGCTTGGGTGTCGTGCTCGCGCATCCACGTTATGCAGACCTGCCGCCCGCGAACTGTCCGGCATTGCGCCGGGCCGGACGGTGGCCGGACCTCTGATCAGCGTCTCCGACGGACACCTCTCGGGCCCGGTGAACACCACCCCCCAGGTCATGCCTTCGACAGGGGGCAACAGTCATGCCGGGCCCGGAGGCCAGCGGCCCCATTGCGGAGCCGCGGAAAACATAACGGGGCTGGTAGGGAAACGGGGCATTGGGGGGCGCGGGCGCAGGTGCCTCAAAGGCGGGAACTGGTATACGCCGTTCCATGGCGCGGGCGCGCGGCCGCGCGCCCAGGCGGTGTCACTCTTGCAGCAACTCCGCCGCGAGACGTTTGACCTGGTCGGCGAGGGGGCGCTGCGCCGGCTCGTGGTGGGCGGCCGCGTCGGCCAGCCGGACGACATCCGTCCGCCACCGGCCGCTGGCCCGCCCGTCGGCGCCGACCCGGCGCAGACCGCGCTCCAGGAGGCCCTCTGCCACCTCCGGCTGCCCGCGCAGCACCGCCTTGACGACCGCCACGGCGTTGGCGAGCGCGCTGGCCGCGAGAGACCACTCGGGATCTTCCGCCACGGCTGGAGTGCAGCCGTCCTGCGCCCGACCACTACCCGTCGGGCCTACCGCCCCCGCTGGATCTACCGCTCCGTCGGAGACTGCCGTGATCTCCAGGTCCAGCCGCCAGAACAGCGGCATATCCCGGAAAGTGAGAAACAACAGCCTTCGGTCGCACGACTTTTGGGTATCCGGGTCACTGCGCAGCGAGACGACGTCACGAACCGCTCCCAGGCAGGGCCCGACGGCGGCCACACAATCGCTGAACTGCGCGTACGGCACCGCCCAGGCAAGGTCGATATCGCTGTACGGATCAGCCATACCCCGGGCGAGCGAGCCGCGCAATGCCGCCACCGACCCGGCGCACCGCGCCGCGAGCGCGCTCTGCAACTCGTGAGCGAAGGCATCCCGGCGGGCCGGGTCGAGGTCCATGGCGGGCGGCACGGGAGACATGGCGCCACAGCGTAAGGCACGTCGGTCCCTGGACCGACTCGTCCAGTGCGACCCCCGGGCCCCACAGGCCGGCGAGAGCGACAGAACTGCATGGCATCGCGCCTCCCTCACACGGCGGCTGAGGGTCGAGATGTTGAGTTCCACGTTCCGGATCTGCCATTCAAATGAGTGAAAGCACTTCACGAACTGGCATTACTACGGAGAGTGAGCAACGATAGGAGGGTGAGTCGCCCAAGAGGTGGCGAGAGTTGAGGCCAATCACGGGGGTGTGGGCCATGACCATCCAGACGGATCAGACGAACCGAATGGCAGGGACCAGCCGGTCAATTCGGCCCGTCCACGCAACACGGACCATCCGGGCGGCGCGGATCGGGGCCGCCCGGTCGGCACACGCAAGCCAGACCGCAGTACTGGACAGAGCAAAGCCCGAACCAACTGCTTCTACAGGCCCACTTGGCATGTCGGCCGGACCGGACGAGCCCAGCGAACCGGACGGACTGGACGGACTGGACGGGCTGGACGGGCTGGACGGGCTGGACGGGCTGGACGGGCTGGACGGGCTGGACGGGCTGGACGGGCTGGATAAAAGCTTCCAGCTCGAACTGCCCGGTGCGCCCGAAACCCAACCCGATCCACCAGTTCCCTCAACTCCCCACAATCCTCCAGCATCATCAGCTCCACCGAAGCCAGCCGACCCTCAGACAGCCGACGACTGGGCCGCCCACCTACGGGAGACAACTCCGTCAGCCCAGACTGCAGCGCTCCTCGGTGCCCTGGAACCGAAGAAGCTGTCGCCACGCGGACGTATCGATGCTCTGGCCGTCCTGGAGCGCCACGCTGCATGGTTCGCTGCCCGGCAGGTCCATCTGCTGGCAGACATCGCCACGCATGCCGAGACCGCACTGCCCTCCAACGACGGTCACATCGACACTCAGCTCCTCAACCACGGTGACTACGCGGTCGAAGAGGTGGCGTGCGCCCTGCGTATCAGTAACGCGACCGCCACCGAGCGCCTGCAGATCGCCAAGGAACTGGCCGGGCAGTACGCCAACACGCTCGGCCTGCTAGAGGGCGGAGAGATCTGCTACATGCAGGCCAGGAACCTGGCCAACGCCTGCCGGGTCCTGGAACCCGAGGCGGCAGCCCGAGTCGAGTCAGCCATGGCGACGAGGATGCCCACCCAGGCCACCGGCCAGAGTTCCCGAGCGCTGCGCCGACAAGTGATCAAGGCAGACCCCGAGGGCTACCAGCGCCGGCTGGAACTGCGGACGAAGGAGCGGGAGATCGTTCGCTATCCGCAGGATGACGGCATGATCACGTGGGGCGCCACGGTGCCGGCAGAGCTCGGAGCGCGCTTCGACCAGGCAGTCGACGCCCATGCCACGACGCTCGTCGTGGACGACCGCACCCTCAGCCAGCGCCGAGTGGATGCCCTGGCTGATCTCATCCTCAACCGGCCGGTTCTGCTGAGCAGTTCCAAAACTCCTACGGAAGCCGAGACACCCGCAGGACTCTCCGGCCGGCCTCCCGCCGCCACCGCACTCGTGCACGTAACCGTGCCCCTCGACGTACTGGTCGGTGCGAGCGAAGACCCGGCGGAGCTGAAGGGCTACGGCCCCATCACCGCACTGCAGGCCCGCACTATCGCCTTCGCCGAGGGAACGATCTGGCGCCGCCTGATCACTCACCCGAAGACCGGATTGCTCATCAAGACCGACCCCACCACCTACCGCCCCACCGCCGAAGCCGAACACCATGTCGTCGCCCGGGACCAGCAGTGCGCCTTCCCCTCCTGCCGGATGCCCGCGCAGCGATGCGACCTCGACCACATCAAGGAGTTCGATCACGACCATCCCGAGTCGGGCGGTAAGACAGTCCCGGAGAACCTCATCCCGATCTGCCGTCGCCATCACTTGATGAAGCACCGCGGCAGCTGGACCGTCACACGGGACTCGGTCACCGGAATCACCACCTGGGTCAGTCCGACCGGCCACATCTACCTCAACACGCCGCGAAACTACGCGGAATAACAAAGGCGACAGGGCAACTGACACCGACAGCCGACCCGCTGTGGCAGCAGCAACAGCCAACAGAGCCAAGCCATAGAGCCACAGCCACAGCCACAGCCACAGCCACAGCCACAGCGGGCCTACTCCACCCCGACTGATTCAAAGCGCCAGCGGTGGACCGCGCGGGTGATCAAACTGGCGTCAGGTTCGGGGAGTTCGGGGAGCTCTGCATCGTAAGGTGCGTCCCACCAGGTGAGGACCAGTACCCGGTCCTGAGGAGCACGCAGAAACTCACGGCGCAGCGGCCCCCTCGTTCCGCCCGCTCCCACACGGAGAGCCGGTGCCTGTGACTCCCGCCGCACCCAGTCCAGCAGTTCGGCGCCCCTGCCATCCGCCGCGCGGGCCTCCCACATCAGCGCGACGGTCATGAGTAGAGATTGTCCTTGCTGATTTCGTGGACATGATCATGATCATGTGCAGGACCACCTGCCCCGTTGCCCCGGGCCACCCCAGGCACATGCGGGTCCGTCACCGGCAAGGAGGAGTCGGCGGACAGGTCCCAGTCCGATGAGGCCCTGTTGCGCGCCACCATCTCCGCACCGAGCGCCGCAACCATTGCGCCATTGTCCGTACACAGCCCGGGGCGCGGCACTCGCAACCGGATGCCTGCCCGCTCGCACCGCTCCTGGGCGAGGGCGCGGAGCCTGGAGTTGGCGGCGACACCGCCACCGATCATCAGATGGTCGACGCCCTCGTCCTTACAGGCACGGACCGCCTTACGCGTGAGCACATCGACGACCGCCTCCTGGAAGGACGCCGCAACATCCCTTATCGGAAGCTCCTCGCCGGCCGCCCGCTTCGCCTCGACCCAGCGCGCCACAGACGTTTTGAGCCCAGAGAACGAGAAGTCGTACGCGGCGTCACGCGACCCGGTCAGCCCGCGCGGGAACGCAATCGCTCTGGGGTCACCCTCCCTGGCCAGCCGGTCGATGACCGGTCCACCCGGAAAACCGAGGTCCAGCACCCGCGCGATCTTGTCGAAGGCTTCACCGGCCGCGTCGTCGATCGTCGCACCCAGGGGCCGGACATCCGAAGTGATGTCGGGCGCCAGCAACAGCGAGGAATGACCGCCCGACACGAGCAACGCCATGGTCGGCTCGGGCAGCGGTCCGTGCTCCAGCTGGTCCACACAGATATGGGAGGCCAGATGGTTGACGCCGTACAGCGGTTTGCCCAGCGCGTATGCGTACGCCTTCGCAGCGGATACACCGACCAGCAGCGCCCCCGCGAGGCCGGGGCCCGCCGTCACAGCGATGCCGTCGAGGTCCCTCGCAGCGACCCCGGCGTCCTTCAGCGCACGTTCGATGGTCGGGACCATCGCCTCCAGGTGCGCCCGCGAAGCGATTTCAGGCACGACCCCGCCGAAGCGGGCGTGCGTGTCGACGCTCGATGCGACAGCGTCGGCGAGCAGTGTCGTGCCACGGACGATCCCGACCCCCGTTTCGTCGCAGGAGGTCTCGATACCGAGTACGAGAGGTTCGTCAGCCATGGATCTCTGTTCCTTGTGCAAGGCCCATTTCCGGGCGCAGTTCGAGGCGCATGACGAGCGCGTCCACATTGCCCGGCTGGTAGTAGCCGCGGCGGAAGCCGATGGGCTCGAAGCCGAAGCGTTCGTAGAGTTTCTGGGCACGGATGTTGTCGACCCGCACTTCGAGAAGGATCTCGGCGCACTCGAAGGCGGTGGCGTGTTTGAGGAGATCGCTGAGCAGCTCGGCGCCGAGCCCCGTCCCCCACTGGTCCTTGGCCGAGGCGATCGTCTGTACGTCGCCCATGCCGCCGACAGCCGCGAGCCCCGCGTAGCCGACGATCCGCTCGGCCGTCTCCGCGACCACGTACCGGCGGGTCGCGTCCGCGCCTCGCGCGTGGGCCAGTTCGGACCAGAACATGCCCTCGGACCAGGCGTCATCGGGAAACAGTTCGTGTTCGAGCTCCAGCACGGGGGCAATGTCCCACCAGCGCATCTCACGCAGTACGGCTGTCACTGCGGGGTGACCACCTTGTAGTTCTTGGGCACCTGGGCGTCAGGTCGCCGCAGATAGAGCGGTGTGACCGGAAGGAAACCTTCAGCGACCACCACACCGCCCCGCCCCGCCCGGGCCCGCTCGGCACCGCCCTCGTCAGCATCGATCCCGCCGGCATCGATCCCATCGGCACTGATTCCGCCCGCGCCAACCCCGCCGACGCTGTTTCCCCCCGCCAGCTTCTCGGCCGCCAGTGCCGCGAGGGCTCCAGCCGATACGTTTTCCGGAGCTCGGGCGTCGGGGAAGGTGTCGGGATAGAGCAGGGCCCCAGCCCCCACCGCGGGCAGTCCCGCGACCTGTTCGGCAATGTCCGCGGGCCGGTCCACGGCGGGCTCGCCCAGCCGGGTACGGAATCCGTCGTACCGCGCCCAGTAGACCTCCTTGCGCCGTGCGTCCGTCGCGACGACGAAGGGGCCGTCGAGCCCGGACGCGTAGGCGAGGCCGTCCAGCGTGCACAGCCCGTACACGGGTACGCCCAGCGCCGAACCGAACGTGGCGGCCGTCACCAGCCCGACGCGCAGCCCGGTGTAAGGTCCCGGCCCGACGCCGACGACGATGCCCGTGACGGCGTCCAGTTTCAGCCCGGCTTCGGCCAGGACATGGTCGACGGCGGGCAGCAGCAGTTCTCCATGACGGCGGGCGTCGGTCCGACTGGACTCGGCGACCACGGATGTTCCGTCGTGGAGGGCAGCGGTGACGGCGGGCGTGGCGGTATCAACGGCGAGCAGGAGCACACAAACAGCCTACGGCTCCCGCGACGGGGGCACGGCGCCCCGTCCCGTCAGCCCGCTGCTGCTAACGTCACCGGGAATTCGTACGTACGAGAAATGGGGAGCCTCAGGTGTCAAGGAGCAGCTCGGGAATCGTGGCCGGGCTCACCGGGGCAGCTCTTGCCGCGGTCGGCTTCCTCGCCTACCAGGCATCGGCGAATGCCCCCGCCGATCTCTCGTCCCCCAAGCCCTCGTCCTCAGCGTCCTCCCCTGCCAACCCGTCCGGCACCCCGACGAAGCCGGGAAAGCAGAACAGCCACGCGGTGCCACCGGACTCGGGCACCGGCTCCCGTGTCGTGTACTCGCTCAGCGCGAAGCGGGTGTGGCTGGTGAGCGACACCGGCACCGGCGTACGGACCTTCGAGGTCATGCCGAGCGCGGTCAGCCCACGGCCGGGGTCGTACCAGGTGACGTCGCGCACAGGCAGCACGGTGGGCTCCGACGGGGTGCCGATCGAGCACGTGGTGCGCTTCGCGAGCGTCAAGGGCGTGACCGTCGGGTTCAGCGCTGCTACGGACAACTCGATGTCGAGCCCCGATCCGGAGCAGAAGACCGGCGGGATCCGGATGAAGCGCGCCGACGGCAACGCCATGTGGCCGCTCGCGACGTACGGCACGAAGATCGTCGTGGTGCCGTAGCCGCGGCTACGCGTCGACGCGTGGCCGCCTGCCCGGCTCGTACTGGCCGTGGCGGCAGGCCCCGGCGAGGGTCCGGAGGGCTTTCCGTGCGGTGGTTCGAGGGGTCCGGCACAAGCCTGCGGCCCGCCGTACAAACCCACGGGCATGCCGCTCGCCCCACGCACCCGCCGCCGCTGCCGGCTGCCGGCCTATAACCCGAACGGATTACGCGGCGTCGCGCTCCTCCTCGGGCTCCCCAGTGACGGAGGCGGGCTCCGGCTCGGGGGCGCGCGGCGGTGTGGACACGGCGTTCGCCGCCTCGCAGGAGGCGAGCAGATCGCGCATCGACATGGGGGACGGCGACTGCGCTTCGGTCTCCGATGCGGACATGGCTGCCTCCTCGGTCAGGCATGGTTAGGTAGACCTAACCAGGTCTTGGTATCCATGTGACCACGCCCGGTGGGATCTGTGCAACACCTTGCCGACGGCTTGTCGGAAAGTACGGGGTGAATTTCCGCATGCGTGCGCGAAAACCTCAGGCCCGCAGGACGCCCGGCCCTTCTCCCCCGGCCCCTCGGCCCGCTCCGCATCCCCGGTTTCGGCCGGTTTCAACGCTCTCCCGTTCGGGCCCTCCCGACCCGATCAGTCCTCCGCGAGCGCACGGAGCCCGTCGAGACCCGCCCGCTGGGTATCCTCCGCCCAGCGCGCGCCGACCCCGCTGACCGTCACCACACGGCGTTCGTCGTCCGTGTCGCCCACGCCACGCTCGATGACCACCCGGAGCCGGTCGTCCGACAGGTCCTCGACCTTCCCGTCCCCCCACTCGACCACGATCACCGAGTCGGGCAGCGAGACGTCCAGGTCGAGATCCTCCATCTCGTCGAGCCCGCCGCCCAGCCGGTACGCGTCCACGTGCACCAGCGCGGGACCGGCGCCCAGCGGCGGATGGACACGGGCGATGACGAAGGTCGGGGACGTGACCGCCCCGCGCACGCCCAGGCCCTCGCCCAGGCCGCGTGTGAGGGTGGTCTTGCCCGCGCCGAGTTCGCCGGAGAGCATCACGAGATCGCCGGGGCGCAGCAGTACGGCGAGGCGACGGCCCAACTCCTGCATACGGTCGGGGGAGTCGATGGTCAGACGGGTGGCGAATGCGGCGGCCGTGTCAGCTGCCGGGCTGTGCGGGGCTTCCATACAGGCCAACGTTAGCGTCTGCCGGCAGCGCGCCCGTCCTCGCCAGCAGCTCGGCCAGCCGACCCGTCACGATCCCGGGATGTTCGAGCATGACCAGGTGCCCGGCGTCGGGGACGAGGACCAGTTCGGCCGCGCGCAGCAGATCGGCGATGATCTGGCTGTGCGCGCTGGGTGTCACCAGGTCGTTCTCGCCGGCCAGAACGAGCGCGGGCACCTCGCCGAAGACCGTGGCCAGCGCGTCCGCCTTGTCGTGGTCGGTGAAGGCCGGATAGAACTCCGCGACCACATCGATCGGCGTCCCCTCGATCAGCCGCTCCGCGAACCGGGCCACACCGGGGTCGACGTCCTTCGAACCGAACGAGTACCGCTTGACCAGTCCCGCGAACAGGTCCGCCGTGGCCCGCCTCCCCCGCTCCACCAGCTCCGTCTGGGAGCCGAGCGCCTTCAGTACGCCGGGGAGCACACGCCGTACCGCGTTCACGCCCGCCACCGGCAGCCCGAAACTGACCTCGCCGAGCTTCCCGCAGGAGGTGCCGACGAACGCGGCGCCCACGACGCGGTCCCTGACCAGGTCGGGGAACTGATCGCCGAGCGCCATCATCGTCATGCCGCCCATCGAGTGCCCCACCAGCACCAGAGGCCCCTCCGGCGCAGCAGCGTCGATGACGGCCTTCAGATCCCGGCCGAGCTGGTCGATGGTGAGCGGTACGCCGTCGGCCTGCGCCCTGCCGCGTTCCGAGCGGCCGTGGCTGCGCTGGTCCCAGTGGACGGTACGGACGACACCACGCAGCGCCGCGCGCTGGAAGTGCCAGGAATCCTGGCTGAGGCAGTAGCCGTGCGAGAAGACGACCGTGACGGGCTGAGCCGCCGCCCCGCGCCGGGAGGACCGCCGTTTACGCGCCCCGGCCGACCCCGCAGCCCCCGCAGCCCCGGCTGACCCCGCCGACTCAGCCGGCCCGGCTGCCCCGCCGTCACCCGCTTCGTCGACCTCGTAGTAGATCCCGGTGCCGTCGTCGGCGGCCGCCCGGCCCGGTGTGCCGCGCAGGGAGCCGTACGGACCCGATGCGTCGAGAGCGAGCCGTGCCTTCTTGCGCATGCCGCGGCCGACCGTCAGCCGCTCGACCGCCACCCCCGCGGCCGCACCGGCGGCGAGCACGCCGATCGCCGCGCCGGCGAAGCCACTGGCCCTGCGCCAGTTGGCGCCCGCCACGGCCTGGGCCACATTCGCGCTGGTGCTCTCGCTCACCGTGCCGCTCTCCAACTGATCGTCCGACTACTGAACCAATGCCCCTCAACATCCCTCAACATAGGGACAACAGGCCACGTAGGGACAACGGGCAACACAGGCGCATCGGCTACTGCACGGCTACTGCACGTCCGGCCCAGGCCCAGGCCCCGGCCCCGGCCCCTCATTCACCATTCACGTACACACGGTCCACCCGCGGCCCGATGCGGGTGACGATCTCGTACGCGATGGTGTCCGCGGCCCGGGCCCAGTCCTCGGCGGTCGGCTCGCCCCGGTCGCCCGGCCCGAACAGCACGGCCTCCGCGCCCGCGGGGAGTTCGTCCCCCTCCAGGTCCACGACGAACTGGTCCATGGCGACCCGTCCCGCGACCCGCCGCAGTCTGCCGCCGACCAGCACGGGGCCCTTCCCCGAAGCGTGGCGCGGGACACCGTCCGCGTAGCCGAGAGGGACCAGGCCGAGGGTGGTCTCTGACGGGGTGACGTAGTGGTGGCCGTAGCTGACGCCGTGCCCCGCCGGTACGTGCTTGACCATGCCCAGGCGGGCGCTGAGCGTCATGACGGGGCGCAGGCCGAAGTCGGCGGCGCTGCCGAGCTGCGGTACGGGCGAGATGCCGTAGAGCGCGACGCCCGGGCGGATCAGGTCGTACTGCGTATCGGGCAGTGTCAGCACGGCCGGCGAGTTGGCGATGTGCCGGACCTCGGGGCTGAGCCCCGCCTTCTCGGCGTACGCGATGGCCTCGTCGAAGCGGTCCTTCTGCGCGGTGATGGACGGATGGCCCGGCTCGTCGGCGCAGGCGAAGTGCGACCAGATCCCGGTGACGACGGCCAGCCCCTCGGCCTCGGCTGCGACAGCGGCGCCGACGAGTTCCGGCCAGTCGGCGGGCTGGCATCCGCCGCGGCCGAGGCCCGTGTCGGCCTTGAGCTGGATACGGGCTGTACGACCGCTCGCCCGGGCCGCGGCCCGCACTTCGTCGAGCGCCCACATCCCGCCGACGGACACGTCGATATCGGCCTCGATCGCCTCGCGCCACGGCCCGCCGGGCGTCCACAGCCAGCAGAGCAGTCGGGCCCCGATACCGGCCGCGCGCAGGGCGAGAGCTTCCTGCGGGGTCGCGGTGCCGAGCCAGTCCGCTCCGGCCGCCAGTGCGGCCCTGGCACAGGGCAGCATGCCGTGGCCGTACGCGTCAGCCTTGACCACAGCCATGAGCTGGGCACGGGGCGCGCGGGCGCGCAGCGCGCGCACATTGGCGCGCAGCGCGCCGAGGTCGATCTCGGCGCGCGCTCGCATGGGTTCCCCGGTCATGTCCGTGCCTCAGTCATCTGTCCGTCCCCGTCATCGCGCCCAGTCTCTCAGAGCGCGGGCCCCTGCCCCTCGGAGCCGACTCCCGCCCGACGGGGCCGGACAGACCCGCCCGTCATCGCCCCCGTCCGCCCCCGTCCCCCTCGCCCTCACCACAGGCACCTCACCCTGCGCACCCACAGCCAGCACCTCACCCGCGGACGTCCCGCCAGGCCCCCGCGATCCCGTCCGCCACGTCCTGGGCGACCACGGCCGCCCCGCCCGAAGCCCGGCGTGCCGCCAGGCCGTGCAGATAGGCCGCCACGGAGCCCGCGTCCCGGGCCTCGAGTCCGGCCGCGAGCAGCGAGCCCGCCAGGCCCGACAGCACGTCGCCGCTGCCCGCCGTGGCCAGCCAGGGCGTACCGGTCGGGTTCACCCGGACCGGCGTGTCGCCCGAAGGGGCCGCGACGAGGGTGGTCGAGCCCTTGAGCAGTACGGTCGCTCCGTAACGCGAGGCCAGCGCACGCACCGAAGCGAGCCGCGCCCCCTCGACCTCCTCGCGTGACACGTCGAGCAGCGCGGCCGCCTCGCCCGCGTGCGGGGTGAGCAGCGTGGCCGCCGACCGGGCCCGTACGGCCGACGCGTCCAGCAGCCGCAGCCCGTCCGCGTCCACCAGGACCGGAACGTCGGACGCCAGTACGTCGTCGACCGCCGATGTGTCGTCCCCGAGGCCGGGGCCCACGACCCACGCCTGGACGCGTCCCGCCTTGGCCGGCGGCCCGGCGTGCACCAGGGTCTCCGGGAACCGTGCGATCACCGCGTCGGCCGCGGGCCCCACGTACCGCACCGCCCCTGCCCCGCCGCGCAGCGCCCCCGCCACGGCCAGCACGGCCGCCCCCGGATAACGCGCCGACCCGGCGACGACGCCGACGACGCCCCGCCGGTACTTGTCGCTCTCCGCCGAAGGTTCCGGCAGCAGCTCCGCCACGTCCGCGTACTGCAGCGACTCCAGGTCCGGTACGACGGGCAGGTCGAGACCGATGTCCACGAGGCGCAGGGCCCCCGCGTACTCGGCGGCCGGGTCGATGAGCAGCGCCGGCTTGTACGCGCCGAACGTCACGGTCGCGTCCGCCCGCACCGCCTCACCGACGACCTCGCCCGTGTCGGCGGACACCCCGCTCGGCAGGTCGACGGCGACCACCGGCACCGCGTCGGACACCGCCCAGAGCGCGGCCACCGCGTCGGGCCGCAGTCCGCCCCGGCCGCCGATCCCGGTGATGCCGTCGACCACCAGGTCGGCCCGGCCGACCACCGATACGTCGTCGACCCGGCCGCCCGCCGCGAGCAGCGCCCGCAGGCCGCCCTGGTGGGCCCGGTCGGGGGACAGCAGCACCGCCGCCACGCCGGCGCCGCGCCGGGCCAGCCGTGCGCCCGCGTACAGGGCGTCTCCCCCGTTGTCCCCGCTGCCGACGAGCAGCACGACCCGTGCGCCGTACACCTTCCCCAGCAGGTCCGCGCAGGCCGCGGCGAGTCCGGCCGCGGCCCGCTGCATGAGGGTGCCCTCCGGCAGCCTCGCCATCAGTTCGCGCTCGGCGGTCCGTACGGTTTCCACGCTGTAAGCAGTACGCATGTCTCAACCCTCCACTGTCGTCCCGCCGCACTCAACCGCCCGCGACCCACGCCACGCCGACCTCACCCGGCCGCCCGCGCCGAGGTACCGACCCCCGAGGCCGCCCGCCACCGGGCCCTGCCCTCACCCCTCTGCGATCACGACGGCCGAGGCCACCCCCGCGTCATGGCTGAGTGAGACATGCCACGACTGCACGCTCAGTTCGGCGGCCCGCGCCGCTACCGTGCCGGTCACCCGCAGCCGGGGGCGCCCCCCGTCCTCCACGAACACCTCGGCGTCCGTCCAGCGCAGCCCCCCGGGTGCGCCGAGCGCCTTGGCCAGCGCCTCCTTGGCCGCGAAGCGGGCGGCCAGCGACGCGATGCCCCGCCGCTCGCCGCCCGGGAGCAGCAACTCCTCCGGGAGGAAGAGCCGTTGGGCCATTTCCGGGGTCCGCTCCAGCGCCGCGGCGAAGCGTTCGATCTCCGCGACATCGATCCCGACTCCGACAATCACCCGGCCACCCCCTGCCTCACGTACTGCCCCTGCCTCACGCGCTTCACGTGCCTCACGTACTGCCCCTGCTTCACGTACTGCCCCTGCCTCACGCATTTCCCCCGCTTCACTCACTTCACGTACTTCACGCAGCCGCCGCTCCCCCGGTCACTCGACCGTCACCGACTTCGCCAGGTTGCGCGGCTGGTCGACCTCGTTGCCGCGGGCCGTCGCCAGTTCGCAGGCGAAGACCTGGAGCGGGACGGCCGCGACCAGGGGCTGCAGCAGGGTGGGCGTGGCCGGGATCCGGATCAGATGGTCGGCGTACGGCACGACGGCCTCGTCCCCCTCCTCCGCGATGACGATGGTCCGCGCACCGCGCGCCCGGATCTCCTGGATGTTCGAGACCATCTTCCCGTGCAGCACGGACCGCCCGCGTGGCGACGGCACGACGACGACCACCGGCAGATCCTCCTCGATCAGCGCGATGGGGCCGTGCTTGAGCTCGCCCGCGGCGAATCCCTCCGCGTGCATATAGGCGAGTTCCTTCAGCTTCAGCGCACCTTCCAGCGCCACCGGATACCCGACGTGTCGGCCCAGGAACAGCACGGTGTCCTTGCCGGCGAGCGACCGCGCCAACTCCCGTACCGGCTCCATCGTTTCCAGCACCCGCTCGACCTGGCGGGAGATCGCCGACAGCTCGCGGATGACGGCCCGGATCTCGTCCGCCCACTTCGTCCCGCGCACCTGGCCCAGATACAGCGCGACGAGATAGCAGGCCACCAACTGCGTCAGAAAAGCCTTGGTCGACGCGACGGCCACCTCGGGTCCGGCGTGCGTGTAGAGCACCGCGTCCGACTCCCGCGGGATGGTCGACCCGTTGGTGTTGCAGATGGCCAGCGCCTTGGCGCCCTGCTCGCGGGCATGACGCAGCGCCATCAGGGTGTCCATGGTCTCGCCGGACTGCGAGATGGCGATCACCAGCGTCTGCTGGTCGAGGATCGGGTCCCGGTAGCGGAACTCGCTGGCGAGTTCGGTCTCGCAGGGGATCCGGGTCCAGTGCTCGATGGCGTACTTGGCGATCATCCCCGCGTGGAACGCGGTCCCACAGGCGACGATGACGACCTTGTTGATCTCGCGCAGCACCGCGGCCGGAATCCGGACCTCGTCGAGTGTCAGCAGCCCGCCGGTATCGATACGCCCCAGCAGGGTGTCGGCGACAGCCTTCGGCTGCTCGGCGATCTCCTTGAGCATGAAGTAGTCATAACCCCCCTTTTCCGCCGCTGAGGCGTCCCAGTCGACGTGGTACGAACGGACGTCGGCCGGCGCCCCCTCGAAGTCGGTGACGAGCACGCCGTCCCGGCGGAGCTCCACCACCTGGTCCTGCCCCAGCTCGATCGCGGACCGCGTATGGGCGATGAACGCGGCCACGTCCGACGCCAGGAAGGACTCACCCTCTCCAACGCCCACCACCAGCGGCGAGTTCCGCCGCGCGCCGACCACCACATCCGGTTCGTCGGCGTGCACCGCGACCAGGGTGAACGCCCCGTCGAGCCGGCGGCACACCTGCCGCATCGCCTCCGCCAGGTCCCCGCACGAGGAGTACGCCTCGGCCAGCAGATGCGCCGTGACCTCCGTGTCGGTCTCGGACGCCAAGTCGTGCCCGCGTCCGGCCAGTTCGGCGCGGAGCGCGGCGAAGTTCTCGATGATCCCGTTGTGGACGACGGCGACCCGGCCCGCGTCGTCCAGGTGCGGGTGCGCGTTCGCGTCGTTGGGCGCCCCGTGCGTGGCCCAGCGGGTGTGCCCGATCCCCGTGACCCCGGCCGGCAACGGCCTCTCGACCAGCTCCTTCTCCAGATTGGCGAGCTTCCCGGCCTTCTTCGCCGCCGCCAGCCCGCCGTCGGCGAGCACCGCCACGCCCGCCGAGTCGTAGCCCCGGTACTCCAGCCGCTTGAGACCCGCGATGACAACATCCAGCGCCGACTGCCCGCCGACGTACCCCACGATTCCGCACATCCCGGCAGCCTACGGCGGACCCGCCCACGGACCGGACTTCACCGGGCCCGCAGCGGTCACCCGGGCCGTCCCGGAGCGGACGGCCCGGGTGGCGCGGCCCGAACGGCCCACCCCGAACAGCCCACCCCCGGGATGCCCCGGACCCGAGTCCCACAGCCCCGAGTCACGCAGCCCCGAGCTACTCAGCGCCCAGCCATACACCCCCGAGTGACGCACCCCACCCGCCACCGCCGCAACACAGCCGCAGCACAGCGGCCACAATGAACGGGTGATCTCTCCGGTCTCCCCGCCGCCGCGGAGCGCCCACCGGCCCAGGCCGGAGGCGACTCCCTACGTCGACCTCACCCGTACCGAGTGGAGCGCCCTGCGCGAGAAGACCCCGCTGCCGCTCACCGCCGACGAGGTCGAGCGGCTCCGCGGGCTCGGGGACGTCATAGACCTCGACGAGGTGCGCGACATCTACCTTCCGCTGTCCCGGCTGCTCAACCTGTACGTCCAGGCGTCGGACGGGCTGCGCGGGTCGCTCAACACCTTCCTGGGTGACGCAGGCAACGGCCACGGCACCCAGCACGGCACCCCCTTCGTCATAGGGGTCGCCGGGAGCGTCGCGGTCGGCAAGTCCACCGTCGCCCGCCTGCTGCAGGCGCTGCTCGCCCGCTGGCCCGAGCACCCGCGCGTCGAGCTGGTCACCACCGACGGATTCCTGTACCCGATGGAGGAGTTGAAGCGGCGCGGGCTCATGGGCCGCAAGGGTTTCCCCGAGTCGTACGACCGCCGCGCCCTCACCCGGTTCGTCGCGGACGTGAAGTCCGGCCGGGACGAGGTCACCGCCCCCGTCTACTCGCACCTGATCTACGACATCGTGCCGGACGAGCGGCTGACCGTACGCCGCCCCGACATCCTCATCGTGGAGGGGCTGAACGTGCTGCAGCCCGCGCTCCCCGGCAGCGACGGCCGCACCCGCATCGGGCTCGCCGACTACTTCGACTTCTCCGTGTACGTGGACGCGCGCGCCGAGGACATCGAGAGCTGGTATCTCAACCGGTTCAGGAAGCTGCGCGCGACCGCCTTCCAGGACCCCTCCTCGTACTTCAGGAAGTACACCCAGGTCTCCGAGGAGGAGGCACTGGAGTACGCGCGCACCATGTGGCGGACCATCAACAAGCCGAACCTGGTGGAGAATGTGGCACCGACGCGCAGCCGTGCCACCCTCGTCGTGCGCAAGGGACCCGACCACAAGGTCCAGCGTCTCTCGCTGCGCAAGCTCTGATCTCCTGGAGTATCCGCGTGCTGCATCTGCGCCTGATCGTGCCCGCCGACCGTACGGACGAGGTCCTGCGGCTGCTGGGCGGCACCGTGGGCTCCACCCATCTCGTGGTGCTGCCGGGGGCGGCCCGCAATCCGCCGGGCGACCTGGTGATGTGCGATGTGGCGCGCGAGGCGGGCGACGACCTGATCGGCGCGCTGCGCGGGCTCGGCATCGACAGGGCCGGCTCGATCACGGCCGAGAACATGGACCTGACACTCTCCGCGCACGCCGACGAGGCCGAGGCCGAGGCGCCCGGTGAGGGCTCGGACGCGGTGCTGTGGGAGGAGCTGACGCAGGCGACCGACGAGGAGTCCACGTTCAGCGTCACCTATGTGGCGTTCATGACCGTCGCGACGATGCTGGCCGCCTGCGGTGTGATGCTCGACAACGCGATCCTGATCGTGGGGGCGATGGCCGTCGGGCCCGATTTCGGGCCGCTGGCGGGGATCTCGACGGCCCTGGTGCAGCGGGCTCCGCGGCTGGTGGGGCGGTCGCTGACGGCGCTGATCGGCGGGTTCGCCATCGCGATGGTGCTGACGGCCGGGTTCGCCTGGATGATGAACGCCCTCGGGCTCTTCACCCTGCGGATGGTCGAGGCGGACCGCCCCAACACGTCGTTCATCTGGCAGCCGGACCGGATGTCCTTCGTGGTGGCGTTCCTCGCCGGGATCGCGGGGACGCTGTCGCTCACGTCGGCGAAGTCGGGGGCGCTGATCGGTGTGGCCATCTCCGTGACGACGGTGCCGGCGGCCGCCAATGCCGCGGTGGCGTTCACGTACGGCGACTACGGCCAGACCTGGGGTTCGGCCAGCCAGCTGCTGGCGAACCTCGGCGGGATCGTGGTCGCGGGCACCCTGACGCTGCTGGTCCAGAAGGGACTGCTGTCGGTACGCCGCCACCGCGCACCGGCACGGCGCGCCTGAGGGCGCACCTGGCCCAGCACCGGTCCGCCGGTCCGCTGCACGAGACAGACCTCTGCGTACACAGGCGTACGTACACAGGTGCCCGCCCGCAAGCATCGCGGGCGGGCACCTGGCACCTGGCTACGTCGAACGGTCCGCGGCGGGCTCGAAAGGCCGACCGGGCAACGGGCTCTATCCCAGCGCCGACTTGACCACGTCGGCGAGGCGGGCCGCCACCGTCTTCGCCTGGTCGATGTCCGCGGCCTCGACCATGACCCGGACCAGCGGCTCCGTGCCCGAGGGGCGCAGCAGTACCCGGCCGGTCGCGCCCAGCTCACGCTCGGCCTCGGTCACCGCGGCCCGCAGCTCGGCCGATGTCGCGACCCGTGACCTGTCCACGTCCGGCACATTGACCAGGACCTGCGGCAGCCGCACCATCACACCCGCCAGGTCGGCGAGGGTGCGGCCGGTGGCCGCGACCCGGGCGGCCAGCATCAGCCCGGTGAGCGTGCCGTCGCCGGTCGTCGCGTGGTCGAGGACGATGACATGGCCGGACTGCTCGCCGCCCAGCGCGTAGCCGTGTTCCTTCATCGACTCCAGGACGTAACGGTCACCGACGGCCGTCTGGACCAGCTCGATGCCCTCGCGTTCCATGGCCATCTTGAAGCCCAGGTTGGACATCACGGTGCCCACCACGGTGTTCCCGCGCAGGGTGCCCGCCTCGCGCATGGCGAGGGCCAGGACGGCGAGGATCTGGTCGCCGTCGACCTCTTCGCCTGCCGCGTCCACGGCGAGGCAGCGGTCGGCGTCGCCGTCGTGCGCGATGCCGAAGTCGGCGCCGTGTTCGACCACGGCGGCCTTGAGCAGCGCCAGATGGGTCGAGCCGCAGCCGTCGTTGATGTTCAGCCCGTCGGGCTCGGCGCCCAGGGTGACGACCTCGGCGCCGGCCCGGGCGAACGCCTCGGGCGAGACACGGGACGCCGCGCCGTGCGCCTCGTCGAGGACGACCTTGAGGCCGTCGAGCCGGTTGGGCAGGACACCGATGAGATGGGCGACGTACTGGTCGAAGCCCTGGTCGTACGTGCGGACCCGGCCGACGCCCGCGCCCGTCGGGCGCTCCCACGGCTCGCCGGTGCGGTGCTGGTCGTAGACCGTCTCGACGCGGTCCTCCAGCTCGTCGGCGAGTTTGTGGCCGCCGCGGGCGAAGAACTTGATGCCGTTGTCCGGCATGGCGTTGTGGCTGGCGGAGAGCATCACGCCGAAGTCGGCGCCCAGCGCACCGGTGAGATACGCCACCGCGGGGGTGGGCAGCACACCGACGCGCAGGACGTCCACGCCCGCGCTGGCGAGGCCCGCGACGACGGCGGCCTCCAGGAACTCTCCGGACGCACGCGGATCGCGTCCGACCACCGCTTTCGGCCGATGGCCCTCGAACGTGCCCGCTTCCGCGAGTACGTGCGCCGCCGCGACCGAGAGACCGAGCGCGAGCTCCGCCGTCAGGTCCACGTTGGCGACACCGCGCACACCGTCCGTGCCGAAGAGTCGTCCCACTGCTGTCCTCCGAAAAGCTCCGCGAAATTCCGAATACCCAGGTCTCTGAGCGCTGTGAACGTCTTGTGCCGTTATACGCCGGAGGACCTGATAAACGAACGCCCCGGCAGCACAGAAGGTGCCGCCGGGGCGAACGTACGAACAGGGTCGTGCATACGGCCCTGCAAGCCGTGATTAGCGCTTGCTGTACTGCGGGGCCTTACGGGCCTTCTTGAGACCGGCCTTCTTGCGCTCGACCGCACGGTCGTCGCGGGAGAGGAAGCCGGCCTTCTTCAGCGTGGCGCGGTTGTTGTCCACGTCCGCCTCGTTCAGCGAGCGGGCCACACCGAGGCGCAGGGCACCGGCCTGACCGGACACGCCGCCACCCGAGATGCGGGCGATGACGTCGTAGCGGTTGTCGAGCTCGAGCACCTTGAAGGGCTCGTTGACTTCCTGCTGGTGCACCTTGTTGGGGAAGTAGTCCTCAAGGGTGCGACCGTTGATCTTCCACTTGCCGGTGCCCGGAACGATCCGGACGCGGGCGATGGCGTTCTTGCGACGGCCAAGGCCGGCGGCCGGCTGCGGGTCGCCGAAGCGGCCCGCGAGCGACTCGCTGGTGTACTCGCCCTCGACGGGAACCTCGGACTCGAAGGTGGTCACCTCGGCGAAGGTCTCTTCGCCCTCGGTGCCCGCCACGTCGTCGGTGGGCGTCTCTGCAGTGGTCTCGGCCACGATTCTCCTCAGATCTTTCTGTACGTCTTAGGGGGTGGCCGGAACTACTGCGCGACCTGGGTGATCTCGAACGGGACAGGCTGCTGGGCAGCGTGCGGGTGCTGGTCTCCCGCGTAGATCTTCAGCTTCGAGAGCACCTGACGGCCCAGGGTGTTCTTGGGGATCATGCCCTTGATGGCCTTCTCGACGGCCTTCTCGGGGCTCTTCTCGAGCAGCTCGTCGTAACGGACCGAACGCAGACCACCCGGGAAGCCGGAGTGGCGGTACGCCATCTTCTGGGTCTTCTTGTTGCCGGACAGGTGAACCTTGTCGGCGTTGATGATGATGACGAAGTCACCCATGTCCATGTGCGGGGCGTAGATCGCCTTGTGCTTGCCCCGCAGGAGGGTGGCGGCGGTCGTCGCCAGACGGCCGAGGACGATGTCCTGGGCGTCGATGATGTGCCACTGGCGAGTGACATCGCCGGGCTTAGGGCTGTACGTACGCACTTCGTAGCCTTCGCTTCTTCAGTGGATGGGGTCCAGACACATGGCACCGCTGAAGCGATCGTGCAGCTGGGGCTCACAGTGCCGGGGACGCTGCCCGTATGCGAACCACTGGTAACTGCTCCAGGGAACCTACGTAAGGGCCCTTCGCGTGAGAACGACGAAGCCAATACGTATAACAAGACCCGAGAGTACCCGCGCCGCGCCGCCCCGGTCAAAACGCCTCGGCACCACGGCCGGACCGCCCTCGAGCCCGACGGGCCGCGTCCGCCCGGAGCTCGCGCGGGATCGCCGGACGTACCGGCCGGGTCATCTGGCGCGCACCACGCGCCGCTCGTCCCACACCGGCTCGGGCGTCTCCCGTACGACACCGTCCGAGCCGAAGACCAGATACCGGTCGAAGGACTTCGCGAACCAGCGGTCGTGGGTGACCGCGACCACCGTCCCCTCGTACGCCTCAAGACCCTCCTGGAGCGCCTCGGCCGACTCCAGGTCCAGGTTGTCCGTCGGCTCGTCCAGGAGCAGCGCGGTCGTGCCGGCCAGCTCCAGGAGCAGGATCTGGAAGCGTGCCTGCTGGCCGCCCGAGAGCCGGTCGAAGAGCTGGTCGCCCTGGCGTTCCATCTCGTAACGGCGCAGCACGCCCATGGCCGCGCCCCGGGCCTTCGCGTGCTCCGTCCACAGGATGTCGACGAGTGTGCGGCCCAGCAGTTCCGGGTGCGCGTGGGTCTGCGCGAAGTGGCCCGGTACGACGCGGGCGCCGGTCCTCCACTCGCCGGTGTGGGCGACGTCGCCGCCGGCCAGCAGCCGCAGGAAGTGGGACTTGCCGGACCCGTTGGAGCCGAGCACCGCCACCCGCTCGCCGTAGAAGATCTCCAGCGAGAAGGGCTTCATCAGCCCGGTCAGCTCAAGGTTCTCGCAGGTCACGGCCCGTACGCCGGTGCGGCCGCCGCGCAGCCGCATGCTGATCTCCTGCTCGCGCGGCGGCTCGGGCGGCGCGCCCGCCTCCTCGAAGCGCTGGAAGCGGGTCTGCATGGCGTGGTAGCGCGAGGCCATGTCGGGGCTGCTCGCCGCCTGGTTGCGCAGCCGCAGCACCAGGGCCTTCAGCCGGGCGTGCTCCTCGTCCCAGCGTCGCTTGAGCTCCTCGAACCGTGCGAAGCGCTCCTTGCGGGCCGCGTGGTACGTGTCGAAGCCGCCGCCGTGCACCCACACGTCCGAGCCGGCCGGGCCGGGCTCCACGCTCACGATCTTCTCGGCGGCCCGCGACAGCAGCTCCCGGTCGTGGGAGACGAAGAGCACCGTCTTACGGGTCTCCTTGAGCCGCTCCTCCAGCCAGCGCTTGCCCGGCACATCGAGATAGTTGTCCGGCTCGTCGAGGAGCAGCACCTCGTCGGGTCCGCGCAGCAGCGCCTCCAGGACCAGGCGTTTCTGCTCGCCCCCGGAGAGTGTCCGCACCTGACGGAACTGCGCCTTGTCGTACGGGACGCCGAGCGCCGCCGTGGTGCACATGTCCCAGACGGTCTCGGCCTCGTACCCCTGCACCTCGGCCCAGTCGCTCAGGGCCTGCGCGTACGACATCTGAGCGGACTCGTCGTCCACGGTCATGATCAGGTGCTCGGCGGCGTCCACGGCGCGGGCCGCTTCGCGGATCCGGGGCTGGGCGACCGAGACGAGCAGGTCGCGGACCGTACGGTCGTCGCGGACCGAGCCGACGAACTGCCGCATCACACCGAGCCCGCCGCTCACCGACACCGTCCCGCCGTGCGGCTGTATCTCCCCGGCGATCAGCCGCAGCAGGGTGGTCTTGCCGGCGCCGTTGGCACCGACCAGCGCCACGACGGTGCCGTCACCCACCCGGAACGAGGCATCACCGAGCAGCACCCGCCCGTCCGGCAAGTAGTACTCGAGATGGCCCGCTTCAAGATGTCCCATGCACCGGATTGTCGCCCACGGACGCCCCTGGAAGGCAAACGGATTCCGGCGCCCTGCGGGCTCCGGGCATACGGAGCACGATTAGTATGCGCGCCATGAGCTTCGGGCAAGGGGGGCCCTCCTGGGGGCCGGGGGATCCACAGCGGAACAACAACGCGGGCGGACGGTGGCAGTCTCCGGACGGCCAGGGGTCCGGCGGGACACCGGACTGGGCGGCACTGGCCGACGAGAGCGCGGCGCGCGGCCGGCGCAAGAAGCTGCTGTTCATCGGCGGCGGGGTGCTGGCCACCGCCGTGGTGGGGGCGCTCGTCGCCGCCGTGGTGGTGGCCGCGGGCAACGGATCCGACACATCGGGCAAGGACCTCCCCTCCCCCGAGGCCCTGCCGAGCAAGAGCGGCGAGGCCCTGCCGTCCTTCACGCCGAAGGCCCCGGCTCCGCCGCCCAACCCCAAGGACTTCATCTCCAGCTCGAAGAAGGACAAGGCGCCGCTCAGCGCCGCCACCCTCTTCCCCGGCGCGAAGATCGCGGTCGGCGACCACACGTACGCGAAGGCCGCCACCCACCGCACCACGGCCTGCGCCTCCGTCACCCAGGGCGCGCTCGGGTCCGTGCTGGTCAACAACGGCTGTGGGCAGGTCATCCGGGCGACGTTCAGCAAGGGCGGTGTCGCCGTGACCATCGGGGTGGCCGTCTTCGACACCGAGGCGCAGGCCCAGAAGGCGATGAAGCAGTCGGCCGGGGGCGTCGCGTCGCTCAACGGCGCGGGCGTTCCCACCTTCTGCCGCAACGGCTCGGTCTGCCGCAGGACCGCCAACGCCTACGGCCGCTACGCGTACTTCACGGTCGGCGGTTTCACCAGCGGCAAGAACGTCACCCAGTCCGACGCCACTGTCTTCACGGCCGGTGACGACGTGGCGGAGTTCACCTTCCGGCAGATCGTGGCGCGCGGCCAGGCACAGGCGTCGGCGGCGGCCGGCGCACCGGCGAGCTGAACCACCGGCCCGGCTCCGGGCCCTGCCTGCCCGCCCACCTGCCTACTGCCTGCGTGCCCGCTCAGCACCCGCCCGGCTGCGGCCCCCGCCCGGCTGCGGCCCCCTGCCCTACCTGCGCGCCCGGCTCAGCTCCCGCCGCTGCCGCTGCCACTGCCGTTGCCGTTGCCGCCCCCGCTGCCGCCCCGGTGGCGCAGCCGCAGTCGCAGCGGCACCAGCGCCGACTCGATCTGCGTCGCGAGGTTCATCTTCGACACCCCGTCGGTGCGCTCCTCGAAGCGGATCGGGATCTCCACACCGCTGAAGCCGAGGCGCGTCGCCAGGAACTTCAGCTCCACCTGGAAGCTGTATCCGGCGCTGCCCAGCGTCGTCAGGTCCACCGCGCGCAGGGTCCGCGCCCGCCACAGGTTGAACCCGGCGGTGATGTCGCGGATCCGGGTGTCCAGGATGGTGCGCGCGTACTGGTTGGCGAAGCGCGACAGCGCCTTCCGGTGCACGCCCCAGTCCTCGTCCAGCGAGCCCCCGTCGACATACCGGCTGCCGACGACGAAGCCCGCCCCGGTCGCCAGCGCGGTGCCCAGCAGCTGCGGCACCACCTGCGGGGGGTGGCTGCCGTCGGCGTCCATCTGTACGACGTACTCGGCGCCCTCGTCCAGCGCGGCCAGCATCCCGGCCGCGTAGGCGCGCCCCAGGCCGTCCTTCCCGGTGCGGTGCAGCACGGTCATCCGCGGCCGCGCCCCGTCGGCGCCCGCCTCGTCCCGCCGGTCGGCGTTGTATCCGGCGGCCAGTTCATCCGCCAGCCGGCCCGTGCCGTCGGGGCTGGCGTCGTCCACGACCTTCAGCTGCAGGCCGGGCAGCCCCAGGGCCAGCACGGCCTCGGCGGTCCGCGGCAGGCTGGCCGCCTCGTTGTACGTCGGCATCACCACGGTCAGCGGCAGCGTGCCCCACTCCTGGGGGAGCTGCCCGGTCGCGGAGGGCTGGGGCATCGGATCTCCGTACGTCGGGGGCGTCTCTGCTTCCCGGCGGGCCGCCGGCCGAGCCGGCTCAGCAGCAGCCGGCCCCCGGCAGCGTCCGCATATTACGTGCCTCGCGGCTCCTGGCCGCGAGCAACTCGTCGGCGGGGTAGCCGACTTCCTCCAGCGTCAGCCCGTGTGGCCGCACGACACGCACGGACGAGTCGCGCACCGCGGCGGCGAGCACCTGCCCCGGCCACTCCGCCGGCCGGTGCCCGTCGCCGACCGCCAGGAGCGCCCCCACCAGGGAGCGGACCATGTTGTGGCAGAAGGCGTCGGCCCGCACGGTGCCGGTGACGATGCCGTCGGTGCCGCGCTCCCAGATCAGCTGCTGGAGGGTGCGGATCGTGGTCGCGCCCTCGCGCTTCTTGCAGTACGCGGCGAAGTCGTGCTCCCCGATGAGGGCCTGCGAGGCGGCGTTCATCGCGGGGAGGTCCAGCTCCCGGTCGTGCCACAGGACGTGACCGCGCAGCAGCGGGTCGACCCCGCCGGGCCGGTCGCTCACGCGGTAGGCGTACCGGCGCCAGATCGCCGAGAACCGGGCGTTGAACCCGGGGGGCGCCTCGGCCACCCGCCACACCCGGACGTCCTGGGGCAGCCGCCCGGACAGCCGCCGCAGCAGCTTCTCCCGGTGCTCCTCCCACACCTCGCGGGGCAGGTCGGCCTGCGCGACCTGGCCGCGGGCGTGCACCCCGGCGTCGGTGCGTCCGGCGACCGTCAGGTCGTACGTCGTCGCCGACCGGGTCACCGTACGGATGGCCGACTCCAACTCGCCCTGGACCGTGCGGCGTTCGGTCTGCTTCGCCCAGCCGGAGAAGTCCCTGCCGTCGTACGCAAGGTCCAGCCGTACCCGTACCGAACCGGGCTCCACCTCGTCACTCACCAGCGCATCCTCTCAGCCTCGCACCGTCCGCACGGCGCCGCGCGGCACCGCACAGAGACCACCACACATGAAGAACGGGCCCGCACCGCCCCTGAGGGAGATACGAGCCCGTTCAGCTGTCTTCAGAACACTGTCTTCGTGAAGAAGATCAGGCGTCCTTGGACTCCGCCTCGACCGGCTTGGCGTCCTCGACGACCTCGGCCGGGGCCTCGGTCTTCGGGGCAGCGTCCTTGGCGGCACGCTTGGTCGCGGCCTCGGCCTCACCGGTGGCCTCCTGGGCCACGGTCAGCGCCTCGACCAGCTCGATGACCGCCATCGGGGCGTTGTCGCCACGACGGTTGCCGATCTTGGTGATGCGGGTGTAGCCACCGGGGCGGTTCTCGTACCGGGGGGCGATCTCGGTGAAGAGCGTGTGGACGACGCCCTTGTCCGTGATCGACTTCAGCACGAGGCGACGGTTGTGGATGTCGCCCTTCTTCGCCTTGGTGATGAAACGCTCCGCGACCGGACGCAGGCGGCGAGCCTTGGCCTCGGTCGTGGTGATGCGGCCGTGCTCGAACAGCGACTTCGCGAGGTTCGCGAGAAGCAGACGCTCGTGCGCGGCGCCGCCGCCCAGACGGGCACCCTTGGCGGGCTTCGGCATGTGTTTCTCCTTGTGATCTGCACCGGCCGTATCAGGTACCGGTGTCAGTTACCGACGGGCTGCTGCCCGCCGGAAGTCGGCGCGAGCGGTACTGCTCAGTACTGCTCGGTCTCCACGAACCCGGCGTCCGCGTCGTCGTCGGCGCCGAAGGCGTCGGCGGCGGCGGTCGGGTCGAATCCGGGCGGGCTGTCCTTGAGCGCCAGGCCCATACCGGCCAGCTTCGCCTTGACCTCGTCGATCGACTTCGCACCGAAGTTGCGGATGTCGAGCAGGTCGGCCTCGGAGCGGGCCACCAGCTCGCCCACCGAGTGGATGCCCTCGCGCTTGAGGCAGTTGTACGAACGGACGGTGAGCTCGAGCTCCTCGATCGGCAGGGCCAGATCGGCGGCGAGCGCGGCGTCCGTCGGCGACGGGCCCATGTCGATGCCCTCGGCGTCGATGTTGAGTTCGCGGGCCAGACCGAACAGCTCGACCAGGGTCTTTCCGGCCGACGCCATGGCGTCACGGGGACGCATGGCCTGCTTGGTCTCGACGTCGACGATCAGCTTGTCGAAGTCGGTGCGCTGCTCGACACGGGTCGCCTCGACCTTGTACGTGACCTTCAGCACCGGGGAGTAGATGGAGTCGACCGGGATACGGCCGATCTCCTGGCCCAGCTGCTTGTTCTGCACGGCGGAGACGTAGCCGCGGCCGCGCTCGACGGTCAGCTCCATCTCCAGCTTGCCCTTGCCGTTCAGCGTGGCGAGGACCAGGTCGGGGTTGTGCACCTCGACACCGGCCGGCGGGGCGATGTCAGCAGCGGTGACCAGGCCGGGGCCCTGCTTGCGCAGGTACATCACGACCGGCTCGTCGTGCTCCGAGGAGACGACCAGCTGCTTGATGTTGAGGATGAGGTCGGTCACGTCCTCCTTGACGCCCGGCACGGTGGTGAACTCGTGCAGGACACCGTCGACGCGGATGCTGGTGACAGCGGCGCCGGGGATCGAGGAGAGGAGCGTGCGGCGGAGCGAGTTGCCGAGGGTGTAGCCGAAGCCCGGCTCGAGCGGCTCGATCACGAACCGCGAGCGGTACTCGTCGACGACCTCTTCGGTCAGCGACGGACGCTGAGCGATAAGCATGCGGTGATCCTTCAGTCGTGGGCGCCCACTATTTGACGCCCCCAAGGTTCTGCTGTGGTGCTGCTGTGGTGCACGGACCGAACCGTGCTGCACGTACTACAAGAGTACGAGTCCTACAAGGGTACGGGCGGTACGCCGGAAAGTGGCCGTACCGCCCGCATAACCCTGGAGAACAGTCCGACGCCGGAGCGTCAGACGCGACGCCGCTTCGGGGGGCGGCAGCCGTTGTGCGGGGTGGGGGTGACGTCCTGGATCGAGCCGACCTCGAGACCGGTGGCCTGGAGGGAGCGGATCGCGGTCTCACGGCCGGAGCCGGGACCCTTGACGAAGACGTCCACCTTGCGCATGCCGTGCTCCTGCGCGCGACGGGCGGCCGACTCGGCGGCCATCTGCGCGGCGAAGGGGGTGGACTTGCGCGAGCCCTTGAAGCCGACGTGGCCGGCGGAGGCCCAGGAGATCACGTTGCCCGAGGGGTCCGTGATCGAGACGATGGTGTTGTTGAACGTGCTCTTGATGTGGGCATGCCCGTGAGCGACGTTCTTCTTTTCCTTGCGGCGCACCTTCTTGGTAGCACCCTGACGGCCCTTAGGAGGCATGTCTTACTCCCGGTGGAGTGGAGGTGATCGGTCCTACAGCGAAGACCGCTGAACAGCGTCCCTAGCTGAGGACTACTTCTTGCCCGGCTTCTTCTTACCGGCGATCGCGCGACGCGGGCCCTTGCGGGTACGAGCGTTCGTGCTGGTGCGCTGGCCGTGGACCGGAAGCCCACGACGGTGACGCAGACCCTGGTAGCAGCCGATCTCGACCTTGCGGCGGATGTCGGCCTGGATCTCGCGGCGGAGGTCACCCTCGGTGCGGAGGTTGGCGTCCACGTACTCGCGGATCTTGACCAGGTCCTCTTCGGCCAGATCACGAACGCGGGTGTTGGGGTCAACACCGGTGGCGGCCAGGGCCTCCTTGGACCGGGTGCGCCCGATGCCGAAGACGTAGGTGAGGGCAACCTCCACGCGCTTTTCGCGCGGGATGTCAACACCTGAAACGCGTGCCATTCAATGGCTCCTGTTGATATCGGGGGTCTTCCGCAGAGCCTCTCCCAGACGAAAGTGCCTACAGATGCGTAGGCACTCTTCCGGGTCCCCGGCCCCCGCCGGAGGTGTCGCCCGCTGTGTCAGCTGGGCGGGCCCTGCGTATGTACGTATTTACGTGCGTCGCGCGAAGAACTGCGAGGTGCAGGTCGTGCTTCAGCCCTGGCGCTGCTTGTGGCGCAGGTTGTCGCAGATGACCATGACCCGACCGTGACGGCGGATCACCTTGCACTTGTCGCAGATCTTCTTGACGCTCGGCTTGACCTTCATGGGATGTCAGGTTCTCCGGGTCGGTGCCACCACCACGCCGTGAAGCGGGGTGCGGGCAAGATCTACTTGTAGCGGTAGACGATCCGACCACGCGTCAGGTCGTACGGAGACAGCTCCACGACGACCCGGTCATCCGGAAGGATACGGATGTAGTGCATCCGCATCTTGCCGCTGATGTGCGCTAGGACCTTGTGACCGTTCTGAAGTTCCACCTTGAACATTGCGTTCGGGAGGGACTCGATCACGGTGCCCTCGATTTCGATGGCACCTTGCTTCTTGGCCACGCTTCGCCCTTCGAATCGGCTACCTTGATCGGCTCCGTACAGCACGTATGTCGCCCTGAGATGCATGGAGACATACGGGTATACGCGAGCCGACGAGTCAGTCTACGTCAGGGCATCCATAAAGACGAATCCGGGAAGGATGCCCTGCTGTCAAGATCCTTAAGCCACTCGGCCGTACTCGGGCCCGCACTCAGCCCAGCGGGTCCGGGGCGACCGTCACGCCCAGCTCCGCCAGCTTCGCCTTGCCGCCGTCCGGCGCCGTCAGCACGATCAGCCCCTCGTCGGTCAGCGCGATCGAGTGCTCCCAGTGCGAGGACCAGGTCCCGTCGGTCGTGATGACCGTCCAGTCGTCCTGCAGCACCTGGGTACGGGGCGTGCCCAGCGAGACCATCGGCTCGATCGCCAGGCAGAAGCCCGGGACCAGCTTCGGGTTGTGCCGGCCGATGAGACGGCGCTTGTCTACGTAGTTCAGCAGATGCGGGTCCATGTGCATCTCGGAGCCGATGCCGTGGCCGCCGTAGTCCTCGATGATCCCGTACTTGCCGGACGACGGCCGGGGCTGGCGGCGGATGTAGCCCTCGATGGCCTTCGACACCTCGGCGAGCCTGGCGCCCTTCTTCATCGCGGCGATACCGGCCCACATCGACTCCTCGGTCACCCGGGAGAGCTCGACCAGCTCCGGAGCGTGCCCGGTGCCGACGAACGCGGTGTAGGCGGCGTCACCGTGCCAGCCGTCGATGATCGCGCCGCAGTCGATCGAGATGATGTCGCCGTCCTTGAGGACGGTCTTCTCGTCCGGGATGCCGTGGACGACGACCTCGTTCACCGACGTGCAGATCGTGGCGGGGAAACCGCCGTAGCCCAGGAAGTTCGGCTTCGCGTTGTGGTCGGCGAGGACCTTGCGGGCCACCTGGTCCAGGTCGTTCGTGGTGGCCCCGGGTACCGCGGCCTCACGGGTCGCGGCGTGGATCGCGGCGACGACCAGCCCCGCCTCACGCATCTTCGCGATCTGCTCGGGAGTCTTGATCTCCACCATCGAAATTGCCTTCCGCATCGAACCGGATCTGTCCGCTGAACAGTGAACTGTCTGCGCTGTGTCTGTCTGCTCAACAGTACGGCCGCGGCGTCCCGGGGACACCGCGGCCGTACGTACACGTACTGACTGTCAGACCTTGTCGGTCTGCAGGGCCTCCATGGCCCGCTCGGTCACCTCGGTGACCTTGCCGAGCGCGGAGATCGTCGCCACCAGGCCCTGGGCCTTGTAGTAGTCGATGATCGGCTCGGTCTGCGTGTGGTAGACCTCCAGCCGGGTACGCACCGTCGCCTCGGTGTCGTCACCGCGCTGGTAGAGCTCGCCGCCGCAGATGTCGCAGACGCCGTCCTGCTTCGGCCGGCTGTACTCGACGTGGAACACATGGCTCGAGTCGTTGCGGCAGATACGCCGTCCGGCGATCCGCTTCACGACCTCGTCCTCGGGGACCTCGAGGTCCAGCACCGCGTCCAGCTTCTGCCCCTCGGCGCTCAGCCACTCGTCGAGTGCCTGGGCCTGGATGACATTGCGCGGGAAGCCGTCGAGGAGGAAACCGCCCTCGGCGTCCGGCTGGGACATCCGCTCCTGCGCCATCCCGATGGTGACCTCGTCCGGGACCAGCTCGCCGGCGTCCATCAGCGCCTTGGCCTGCTTGCCCAGCTCCGTGCCCTGACTGATATTGGCACGGAAGAGGTCGCCCGTGGAGATGTGCGGGATGACCAGGTCCTTGGCAAGGTACGCAGCCTGCGTTCCCTTGCCCGCCCCGGGCGGTCCGACGAGGACGATACGCATCAGCGGAGGAACCCTTCGTAATTACGCTGCTGGAGCTGGCTCTCGATCTGCTTCACGGTCTCCAGACCCACACCCACGATGATGAGGATGCTCGTCCCGCCGAACGGGAAGTTCTGGTTCGCGCCGAAGCCCACCAACGCCATCGTTGGGACAAGAGCGATCACACCCAGATACAGCGACCCCGGCCAGGTGATCCGGTTGAGCACGTAGCTCAGGTACTCAGCGGTCGGTCGGCCAGCCCGGATGCCCGGGATGAAGCCACCATACTTCTTCATGTTGTCGGCGACTTCCTCGGGGTTGAACGAGATCGCCACATAGAAGAAGGCGAAGAACACGATCAACAGGAAGTACGTGACGATGTAGGCCGGGTGATCGCCCTTGACCAGGTTGTCCTTGATCCATGTCGCCCAGCCCGCCGTCGAACCGCTGAACTGCACGATGAGGCCGGGGATGTAGAGCAGCGAGGAGGCGAAGATGACCGGGATCACACCGGCCTGGTTCACCTTGAGCGGGATGTACGTCGACGTACCCCCGTAGGACTTCCTGCCGATCATGCGCTTCGCGTACTGGACGGGGATGCGGCGCTGGGCCTGCTCCACGAAGACGACGAGTCCGACCATGGCCAGACCCACCAGGATCACCGCGCCGAACTCGATCCAGCCGCCCGCCAGCTTGCCCTGCTGCTTGACGGCCCACAGCGCGCCGGGGAAGCCGGCCGCGATGGAGACGAACATCAGGATCGACATGCCGTTGCCGATACCGCGGTCGGTGACGAGCTCGCCGAGCCACATGACCATGCAGGTGCCCGCCGTCATGCAGATGACCATGACGACGGTGGTGAAGATCGACTGGTCGGGCACGATCTGGTTGGCCACGGGGCAGCTGCCGAAGAGCGCGCCGGTCCTGGCGGTCGCCACCAGACCGGTGCCCTGGAGGATCGCGAGCGCCACGGTCAGATAACGCGTGTACTGCGTGACCTTCGCCTGACCGGACTGCCCCTCCTTCTTCAGGGCTTCCAGCCGCGGGATCACCACGGTCAGCAGCTGCAGGATGATGCTCGCCGTGATGTACGGCATGATGCCGAGCGCGAAGATGGTGATCTGCAACAGTGCGCCACCACTGAACATGTTGACCAGGCCGAAGAGACCCTGGTTGGTCTTCGTCTGGTCCAGACACTGCTGGACGTTCGAGTAGCTGACCCCGGGGATCGGGATGTGCGTTCCGAGCCGGTAGATCACGATGATGGCGAGTGTGAACAGCAGCTTCTTGCGCAGGTCGGGCGTCTTGAACGCTCGGGCGAACGCGGTGAGCACGGTGCCTCCTGCGACCCCCGCGCGTCTGCGTAGAGGTGACGGTCTTGAGAATTCGACGATGGACGGTATGCGTATCGGTCAATAGCCCCGCGCGGACACACCACGCTGAGTACAGACAGTGCAGCGCCACCATACCGGCGACCCTGCCCGCCTAGGAACGACCAACCGGGGATGCCCTTTCAAAAAGGCATCCCCGGTTGGGTGTTCACGTCATCGAGTCGTCTCAGACGAGCTCGGTGACGGTGCCGCCCGCGGCGGCAATCTTCTCCTTGGCGGAGCCGGAGACGGCGTCAACCGAAACCGTCAGCGCCACCGAGATCTCGCCCTGGCCCAGGACCTTGACGAGGCTGTTCTTGCGAACCGCGCCCTTGGCGACCAGGTCGGCCACCGTGACGTCCCCACCCTGCGGGTAGAGCTCACCGAGCTTGTCCAGGTTGACGACCTGGAACTCGGTGCGGAACGGGTTCTTGAAGCCCTTCAGCTTCGGGAGGCGCATGTGGAGGGGCATCTGCCCGCCCTCGAAGCGCTCCGGAACCTGGTAACGGGCCTTCGTGCCCTTGGTACCACGACCTGCGGTCTTACCCTTGGACGCCTCACCACGACCCACACGGGTCTTGGCGGTCTTGGCGCCCGGGGCGGGCCGGAGGTTGTGGACCTTCAGCGGGTTGTTCTCCGCCATGTCAGTCGACCTCCTCAACCGTCACGAGGTGGCGGACGGTGTTAGCCATTCCGCGGAACTCGGGGCGGTCCTCCTTGACAACCACGTCGTGCAGGCGCTTGAGCCCGAGCGAACGCAGGGTGTCGCGGTGGTTCTGCTTGCTGCCGATGTACGACTTCGTCTGCGTGATCTTGAGGCGAGCCATTACGCACCCGCTCCCGCACGCGCACGGAGCAGAGCCGCGGGGGCGACGTCCTCGAGGGGCAGACCACGGCGAGCCGCGATCTCCTCGGGACGCTGCAGGCCCTGAAGGGCCGCCACGGTCGCGTGCACGATGTTGATCGCGTTGTCGGAGCCGAGCGACTTCGACAGGATGTCGTGGACGCCGGCGCACTCCAGAACGGCGCGCACCGGGCCACCGGCGATAACACCGGTACCGGGGGAAGCAGGCTTGAGCAGGACGACGCCCGCGGCCTTCTCGCCCGTGATCGGGTGAGGGATCGTGCCCTGGATACGCGGGACCTTGAAGAAGCTCTTCTTGGCCTCTTCGACGCCCTTGGCGATGGCCGCGGGAACTTCCTTGGCCTTGCCGTATCCGACACCTACGGTGCCGTCACCGTCTCCGACCACGACGAGCGCGGTGAAGCTGAAGCGACGACCACCCTTGACAACCTTGGCAACGCGGTTGATCGCGACTACGCGCTCAACGTAAGCGGTCTTCTCGGCGGCAGCGCCACCGTCGCGACCCTTCCGGTCCCGCCGCTCGCCGCCACCGGCACCGCTTCCGCGGCGCTGGGGTCCAGCCATTGGATTTACCTCTCTCTGTTACGTCCGTTAGTCCCGGAACCGGGGCTTAGAACTTCAGCCCGGCTTCGCGGGCGGCGTCAGCCAGAGCGGCAATGCGCCCGGCGTACCTGTTGCCACCACGGTCGAACACGACAGCCTCGACACCCGCGGCCTTCGCACGCTCGGCGACGAGCGCGCCGACCTGCTGTGCCTGGGCGCTCTTGTCGCCCTCGCCACCGCGGATCGAGGTGTCCAGGGTCGACGCCGAAGCGAGCGTGTGGCCCGCGATGTCGTCGATGACCTGCGCAACGATGTTGCGGTTGGAGCGCGTCACGACCAGGCGCGGACGCTCCGGCGTGCCGGAGACGTGCTTGCGGACACGGACGTGGCGGCGCTTGATGGCAGCGCGCTTGTACGCGTCACCCTTGGCGATCTTTACACCGTATGCCATGGCTTACTTACCCGCCTTTCCGACCTTGCGGCGGATAACCTCGCCGGCGTACTTGACGCCCTTGGCCTTGTACGGGTCGGGCTTCCGCAGCTTGCGGATGTTAGCGGCGACCTCGCCGACCTTCTGCTTGTCGATGCCCTCGACGCTGAGCTTCGTGGGCGACTCGACCTTGAAGGTGATGCCCTCGGGGGCCTCAACGACGATCGGGTGGCTGTAGCCCAGGGCGAACTCCAGGTTGGAGCCCTTCGCCTGGACGCGGTAACCGACACCGCTGATTTCGAGCGCCTTGGTGTATCCCGTGGTCACGCCGGTGATCATGTTCGCCACCAGCGTGCGGGACAGGCCGTGAAGGGCCTTGTTCTGACGCTCGTCGTTAGGACGGACGACGTTGAGCACGCCGTCCTCGCCCTTGGTGACCTCGATCGGCGACGCGACGGTGTGCGAGAGGGAACCCTTGGGGCCCTTCACCGCTACCGTGCGGCCATCGATGGTGACGTCCACACCGGCGGGAACCTGGATGGGGAGCTTGCCGATTCGCGACATTAGCTTTTCCTCCGTTCCCGACTACCAGACGTAGGCGAGGACTTCCCCACCTACGCCCTTCTTGCTGGCCTGCTGGCCGGTCAGGAGACCGTGGGACGTGGAGATGATCGCCACGCCCAGGCCGCCGAGAACCTTCGGCAGATTGGTGGACTTCGCGTAAACACGCAGACCCGGCTTCGAGATTCGCTTGATGCCGGCGATCGAGCGCTCGCGGTTCGGGCCGAACTTCAGCTCGAGAACGAGGTTCTTGCCGACCTCGGCGTCCTCGGTCTTCCAGCCGGTGATGAAGCCCTCCTGCTGGAGGATCTCCGCGATGTGCGACTTGATCTTGCTGTGCGGCATCACGACGGAGTCGTGGTACGCCGAGTTTGCGTTACGCAGACGCGTGAGCATGTCTGCGATGGGATCAGTCATGGTCATGAATTGGCCTTCGGCCTCTCTCGCCGGGGTTTCCTGTATGCGCCATCCCTCTCCCCGCTCAGTGGCGGGACGGGTGCGGTGCGGGGACCTACGGCGTAGTAAGCGTTTTGTCAGCGGGCTTTGCCCGCGGGCGGTCGGGCGGCAGAGGCCCAACCCCGCAAGCCTACGGCATACGGAGGAGGGCTTCTGCCGACCTGATGCTTACCGAGAGCCTCGGATAATTCCCGGAAAGGGAATTACCAGGAGCTCTTGGTCACGCCCGGCAGCTCGCCGCGGTGGGCCATCTCACGAAGGCACACACGGCACAGGCCGAACTTGCGGTAGACGGAGTGGGGCCGGCCGCAGCGCTGGCAGCGGGTGTACCCGCGGACGCCGAACTTCGGCTTGCGGGCGGCCTTAGCGATCAGGGACTTCTTCGCCACGGTCAGTTCTCCTTGAACGGGAAGCCGAGGTGACGAAGGAGGGCACGACCCTCGTCGTCATTGGTCGCCGTGGTGACCACGGTGATGTCCATGCCCCGGACCCGGTCGATCTTGTCCTGGTCGATCTCGTGGAACATGACCTGCTCCGTGAGACCGAAGGTGTAGTTGCCACGGCCGTCGAACTGCTTCGGCGACAGACCGCGGAAGTCGCGGATACGCGGAAGCGCGAGCGACAGCGTACGGTCCAGGAACTCCCACATCCGGTCACCGCGGAGGGTGACGTGGCAGCCGATCGGCTGCCCCTCGCGCAGCTTGAACTGCGCGATCGACTTGCGGGCCTTGGTGACGGCCGGCTTCTGACCGGTGATCGTGGTGAGGTCCTTGATGGCACCGTCGATCAGCTTGGAGTCGCGGGCGGCGTCGCCCACACCCATGTTGACCACGATCTTGACGAGACCGGGGATCTGCATGACGTTCTCGTACGAGAACTCCTCACGCAGCTTGCCGGCGATTTCCTCGCGGTAGCGCGTCTTGAGACGCGGCGCAGTGGTGGCAGTCATCAGATGTCCTCACCGGTCCGCTTGGCAACGCGGATCTTGTTGCCCTCGTCGTCAAAGCGGTAGCCGACGCGGGTGACGACCTTCTTGCCGTCCTTCTCCACCACCAGCTGAACGTTGCTGACGTGGACAGGGGCTTCGGTCGTCACGATGCCACCGGTCTGCGAACCACGAGCGGTCTGGCCGGCCTTGGTGTGCTTCTTGACCCGGTTGACACCCTCGACGAGGACACGGTTCTGCGTGGGGTAGGCAACGATGACCTTGCCCTGCTTGCCGCGGTCCTTACCGGTGATGACCTGAACCAGGTCGCCCTTCTTGATCTTCATGCTTACAGCACCTCCGGCGCGAGCGAGATGATCTTCATGAACTTCTTCTCGCGCAGCTCACGGCCCACCGGGCCGAAGATACGGGTGCCGCGGGGGTCGCCGTCGTTCTTGAGAATGACGGCGGCGTTCTCGTCGAAGCGGATGTACGAGCCGTCCTGACGACGACGCTCCTTGACGGTGCGAACGATGACGGCCTTGACGACGTCACCCTTCTTCACGTTGCCACCGGGGATCGCGTCCTTGACGGTGGCGACGATTACGTCACCGATACCCGCGTAGCGGCGACCCGAGCCACCGAGAACACGAATGGTGAGAATTTCCTTCGCACCCGTGTTGTCGGCGACACGAAGTCGCGACTCCTGCTGGATCACGTCTGTCTCCTGATCGTCTGCCGGTTCCCGGCGGGGGCCGTGTACGTCATGCACACGGAGCCCCCGCCGAGCCTGGCGGAACTGACCTGAGCGATGAGCTCAGGGATTCTTACTTGGCCTTCTCGAGGATCTCGACGATGCGCCAGCGCTTCGTCGCCGAGAGCGGCCGCGTCTCCATGATGACGACGCGGTCGCCGACACCGGCGGCGTTGGACTCGTCGTGCGCCTTGAGCTTGTTCGTACGGCGGATGACCTTGCCGTACAGCGCGTGCTTGACGCGGTCCTCGACAGCGACGACGACGGTCTTGTCCATCTTGTCGCTGACGACGAGACCCTCACGGGTCTTGCGGAAACCGCGCTGCTCAGTCGTCTCAGTCACATTCTTCTCGCTCATCAGGCGCTCTCCACCGTCTCGATGCCCAGCTCGCGCTCACGCATCAGGGTGTAGATCCGGGCGATGTCCTTACGGACGGACTTGAGCCGACCGTGGTTCTCGAGCTGTCCGGTCGCCGCCTGGAAGCGGAGGTTGAACAGCTCTTCCTTGGCCTCACGCAGCTTGGCGACGAGGTCCTCGTCGTTCAGCTCGCGCAGCTCGGTCGCCTTGGTACCGGCCGCCATCACGACTCACCTGCCTCGCGCCGCACGATGCGGCACTTCATCGGAAGCTTGTGGGCGGCGCGGGTCAGCGCCTCCTTAGCGACCTTCTCGTTCGGGTAGGACAGCTCGAACATCACCCGGCCGGGCTTGACGTTCGCGATCCACCACTCCGGGGAGCCCTTACCGGAACCCATGCGGGTCTCAGCGGGCTTCTTGGTGAGCGGACGGTCCGGGTAGATGTTGATCCAGACCTTGCCGCCACGCTTGATGTGGCGGGTCATCGCGATACGAGCAGCCTCGATCTGGCGGTTCGTCACGTACGCCGGCGTCAGAGCCTGGATGCCGTACTCACCGAATGCGACCTCAGTGCCACCCTTCGCCATACCACTGCGCTTGGGGTGGTGCTGCTTGCGGTGCTTGACCCTACGAGGGATCAGCATGTCGGTCAGGCCTCCGTTCCAGTGCTCTCAGCCGGAGCAGCCTCGGCCTTGGGAGCCTCGGCCTTGGGGGCCTCGGCTGCCGGCGCGGTCTGCTGCGGCTTGCGGCCGCGGCCGCCACGCTCGCCGCCACGGCCACCACGGCCGCCGGCTGCCGGACGGTCACTGCCGCCACCACGGGCCGGGCGGTTACCCGCACGGGCCGCGGCGTTCTCGGCACGGACCTCGGCGATGTTCTTGACATTGCCCTTGTAGATCCAGACCTTCACGCCGATACGGCCGAAGGTCGTCTTGGCCTCGAAGAAGCCGTAGTCCACGTTCGCGCGGAGCGTGTGCAGCGGCACACGGCCCTCGCGGTAGAACTCCGAACGGGACATCTCGGCGCCGCCGAGACGGCCACCGCACTGGATCTTGATGCCCTTGGCGCCGGCCTTCATCGTCGACTGCATGCTCTTACGCATGGCGCGACGGAAGGAGACACGCGAGGAGAGCTGCTCGGCGACGGCCTGGGCCACCAGCTGAGCGTCCACCTCGGGGTTCTTGACCTCGAGGATGTTGAGCTGGACCTGCTTGCCGGTCAGCTTCTCCAGCTCGCCGCGGATGCGGTCGGCCTCGGCGCCGCGGCGGCCGATGACGATGCCCGGACGAGCGGTGTGGATGTCGACGCGGACGCGGTCGCGGGTGCGCTCGATCTCAACCTTCGAGATGCCGGCGCGCTCCATGCCCTTCGTCATCATGCGACGAATGGCGACGTCTTCCTTGACGTAGTCCTTGTACAGCTTGTCGGCGTACCAACGGGACTTGAAGTCCGTGGTAATGCCGAGTCGGAACCCGTGCGGGTTAACCTTCTGGCCCATTACCGGGTTCCTTCCTTGCTGCTGACGACCACGGTGATGTGGCTGGTCCGCTTGCGGATCCGGTAGGCACGGCCCTGGGCGCGCGGACGGAACCGCTTCAGGGTCGGGCCCTCGTCGACGTACGCCTCGGAGATGACGAGGCTGCCGGCGTCGGTGTGGTCGTAATTGTGTGCAGCGTTGGCGATGGCGCTGTCAAGCACCTTGCCAACCGGCACGCTCGCGGCCTGCGGGGCGAAACGCAGGACCGCCTGAGCCTCCGTGGCATCCATGCCACGGATAAGGTCCACCACGCGGCGGGCCTTCATGGGCGTGACGCGGATGTACCGCGCCTGGGCCCTGGCTTCCATGGTTGTCCCTTCGGTGTCGTTCATAGTCTTCGCACCCCGCCTTAGCGGCGCTTCGACTTGCGGTCGTCCTTGACGTGGCCGCGGAAGGTGCGGGTCGGCGCAAACTCGCCGAGCTTGTGGCCGACCATCGACTCGGTGACGAACACCGGGACGTGGATCTTGCCGTTGTGCACCGCGATGGTGTGTCCCAGCATGTCCGGGATGATCATCGAGCGCCGGGACCAGGTCTTGATGACGTTCTTGGTGCCTGCTTCGTTCTGTACGTCCACCTTCTTGACAAGGTGTCCGTCGACGAAAGGCCCCTTCTTGAGACTGCGCGGCATCTAAACCCGCTCCTAGCGCTTCTTGTTCGTCTTGCGGCGGCGGACGATGTACTTGCTCGAAGCCTTCTTCGGCGAGCGAGTACGACCCTCCTTCTGACCCCACGGGCTGACCGGGTGGCGACCACCGGAGGTCTTGCCCTCACCACCACCGTGCGGGTGGTCGACCGGGTTCATCGCGACACCGCGGACGGACGGGCGGACGCCCTTCCAGCGCATACGGCCGGCCTTGCCCCAGTTGATGTTCGACTGCTCGGCATTGCCGACCTCGCCGATGGTGGCGCGGCAGCGGATGTCGACCAGGCGGACCTCGCCCGACGGCATACGAAGGTGCGCCATGGCGCCTTCCTTCGCGAGCAGCTGGACCGAAGCACCCGCGGAACGGGCGATCTTCGCTCCGCCACCGGGACGCATCTCGATGGCGTGGATGGTCGTACCGACCGGGATGTTGCGCAGCGGCAGGTTGTTGCCCGGCTTGATGTCGGCACCTGCGCCGTTCTCCACCCGGTCGCCCTGGCCCAGCTTGGCCGGGGCGAGGATGTAGCGCTTCTCGCCGTCCGCGTAGTGGAGCAGCGCGATGCGCGCGGTGCGGTTCGGGTCGTACTCGATGTGCGCGACCTTGGCCGGCACGCCGTCCTTGTCGTGACGACGGAAGTCGATCACGCGGAAGGCGCGCTTGTGTCCGCCACCCTGGTGGCGAACGGTGATCCGGCCGGTGTTGTTACGGCCGCCCTTGCTGTGCAGAGGGCGAACCAGCGACTTCTCCGGCGTGGACCGCGTGATCTCGACAAAGTCGGCGACGCTGGAGCCACGACGGCCCGGGGTCGTCGGCTTGTACTTGCGGATACCCATTTCTCAGTCCTCGTCCGATTCCGGACGACTCGGACTCCGTTAGGAGACCGGGCCGCCGAAGATGTCGATACGGTCGCCCTCGGCAAGGGTCACAATGGCGCGCTTGGTGTCAGCGCGCTTTCCGAACCCGGTGCGGGTGCGCTTGCGCTTGCCCTGGCGGTTGATCGTGTTGACTCCGGTGACCTTGACCGAGAAGACCGCTTCCACGGCCTGCTTGATCTGGGTCTTGTTGGAGCCCGGCGCGACGATGAACGTGTACTTGTTCTCGTCGAGCAGCGCGTAGCTCTTCTCGGAAACAACCGGCTTGACGAGGACGTCGCGCGGGTCCGTGAAGGTCTTGCTGGTAACGGTCGTCTCAGCCATCAGACGTCGCTCCCTTCGGTCTCAGTGGTGGCCTTGGGGCCAGACACGAAGGACTCGAAGGCGGCCTTGGTGAAGACCACGTCATCGGATACGAGCACGTCGTACGTGTTCAGCTGGCCCGGCTCCAGGAGGTGCACCTGGGGCAGGTTGCGGGCGGACAGCCACGCGGCCTCGTCCGAGCGCTCGGCGACCAGGAGCACGTGCTTGCGCTCGCTGACCTTGCCCAGCAGGGACTTCGCGGCCTTCGTGGAGGCAGCGCCCTCGACCACGCCGGAGACGACGTGGACGCGAGCGTTCTGCGCCCGGTCGGTGAGGGCACCGCGCAGGGCGGCGACCTTCATCTTCTTCGGGGTGCGCTGCGAGTAGTCACGCGGCTGCGGGCCGTGGACGACGCCACCGCCGGCGAACTGCGGCGCACGGGTCGAACCCTGGCGCGCGCGGCCGGTGCCCTTCTGGCGGTAAGGCTTCTTACCGCCACCGCGGACTTCGCCGCGACGCTTGGTCTTGTGCGTGCCCTGACGGGCCGCGGCCAGCTGTGCGACAACGACCTGGTGGATCAGCGGAATGCTGATCTTGGCGTCGAAGATCTCCGAGGGGAGTTCGACGGTCCCGGCCTTGTCGCCTGCCGGCGAAAGGATGTCAATGGTGCTCATCGGTTCCTCAAGCCCCCTTGGCCGCGGTACGGACCAGGACGAGGCCGCCGTTCGGACCGGGGACCGCGCCCTTGATGAGCAGCAGACCCTTCTCCGCGTCAACGGCGTGGACGGTCAGGTTCTGGGTGGTGACCCGCTCGTTGCCCATGCGGCCCGCCATGCGCATGCCCTTGAAGACACGGCCCGGGGTGGCACAGCCACCGATGGAGCCAGGCTTACGGTGCACGCGGTGGGCACCGTGGGAAGCCTTGCCACCCTTGAAGTTGTGGCGCTTCATGACACCGGCGAAGCCCTTGCCCTTGCTCTTGCCCGTGACATCGACCTTGATGCCGGACTCGAACACCTGGGCGGTGATCTCCTGGCCCAGCGTGTACTCGCTGGCGTCAGGGGTGCGGAGCTCCACCAGGTGGCGGCGCGGAGTCACGTCGGCCTTGGCGAAGTGACCCTTGAGGGGCTTGTTCACCTTGCGAGGGTCGATCTCGCCGAAGGCGATCTGGACCGACTCGTAGCCGTCGCTGTCATTCGTACGGACCTGCGTCACGACGCACGGCCCGGCCTTGACGACGGTCACCGGGACAACCCGGTTGTTCTCGTCCCAGACCTGGGTCATGCCGAGCTTCTCGCCCAGGACGCCCTTGATGTTCTTAGTCATCTCGCGCGTCACCTCAGAGCTTGATCTCGATGTCGACGCCCGCCGGCAGGTCGAGACGCATCAGCGAGTCAACCGTCTTCGGCGTGGGGTCGAGAATGTCGATGAGGCGCTTGTGCGTGCGCATCTCGAAGTGCTCGCGCGAGTCCTTGTACTTGTGCGGCGACTTGATGACGCAGTACACGTTCTTCTCAGTGGGCAGCGGCACCGGGCCTGCGACCGACGCACCAGTTCGCGTCACCGTCTCGACGATCTTCTTTGCCGAAGAGTCGATGACCTCGTGGTCGTAGGCCTTGAGCCGGATGCGGATCTTCTGTCCCGCCATGGCTACTCAGTAGTCCTGTCTCTCGTAACGCTCTGGGACCCGGCGGGTCCTGCATCCGCCTCCGACCCACGCGGTCGGGCGTGTCGCATTCCCTCTGTGAAGATCTCCCGAAGGATTTCCCAACCAAGGGGTGCGGGCCAGTGACCGCGAGCCGGGGGACGAACACCCACCGGGCGCCTGGTCGGCACCCCGCTGACGCTTCCCGGAAGATTCCCGTACGTCCGCCTCAGCGCCGCCTTACGGCAGTTGGGGCGACGAGTACTGTGGGACTTGCTTCCAGTCCTCCCGACGGGAGGCGCGCAGCATCGGCACTCAACCGAGCAACCCCGATAGTCTGCCATACGGGTCACCACGGACGCCAATCGCGGCCGGAGACTGTACCCCAGCCCTCCCACGGCCGAACGAGGGCCACCGGGTGGGGCGGGCGGGGCGGTCCGGGGGGGGGTTGCCCCACATCACCTCAATGAGTGAACGAGTCCGGTTTGACATATGCCAGGGGCAGGTTCGTCCTAGCGTCCCGCATATGGTCAATTCATCGCACGAGGCGATGCACCGCATCTTCCAGGAGGACCCGGGAATCTTCACCCGGACCTTCGGTGCACTGGGCATCCCGTTCCCCGACGCCGTAGCCGTCTCCCAGCTGCCCACCGATCTCACCGAGACGAAGCCACTGGAGCGCCGCCTCGACACGCTGTTGCGGGTGGACACGGCCGGAGGCGGCGGCTACCTGCTGGCTGTCGAGGCTCAAGGCAGGAAAGACCCGGCCAAACACAGCAGTTGGGCGTACTACCTGGCCCATCTGCACGCCAAGTACGGCCTGGGTCCGGTCCTGCTGGTGGTCTGCCAGGACGAGTCCACCGCACGGTGGGCGACCGGACCGATCCGTATCGGCCCGCCGGAATGGCCGTCCCTCACCGTGCGGCCCCTGGTGCTGGGTCCTCACAACGTCCCGGCCGTGACCGATGCGTCGGTCGCGGCCCGTGATGTCCCGCTCGCCGTGTTCTCGGCGATCACACACGGTAAGAAGCCGTACGCGGCTGCCATACTGAAGGCGCTGGCACCCGCGCTCAAGACCGTCGACCCGGACACCGCGACGATTCTCGCCGAACTCACCGAACTCGGCCTGGGCAACAACCCGGCCGCCGCGATCTGGAGGAACCTCATGGCTGCCGACCTCTCCTTCTTCCGCTCGGAGACCTCCCAGCGTCTGCGGGCGGAAGGCCGCGCAGAAGGGGAAGCCAGGGGCGAAGCCCAGGGCGAAGCGAAATCCGTCCTCAGGATCCTGGACCGGCGGGGCATCGAGACCGATCAGGCGGTGATCGACCGGATCACCACATGCGCCGACCCTGACACCCTCCTGAACTGGCTCGACCGGGCTCTCACCGCCACCACCGCGGACGACCTCTTCACCGAGGACTGATCGCCCCGCTCTCAGCTACGCCTCACGCGAACTGGCCCCGCTCCACCCGGAGCGGGGCCAGTCCTCTGGTTTCAGCGGGTCTCTAGATAACGGGTCTCTAGATGACGCCCTGGGCCAGCATGGCGTCCGCGACGCGTTCGAAGCCGGCGATGTTGGCGCCGGTCACGTAGTTGCCGGGGGCGCCGTAGCGCTCGGCGGTCTCGTAGCAGGTGTGGTGGATGTCGCGCATGATCTGCAGGAGTTCGTCCTCGACGCGCCCGGGTGTCCAGGTGTCGCGGGCCGCGTTCTGCTGCATCTCCAGGGCGCTGACCGCGACTCCGCCCGCGTTGGCCGCCTTGCCGGGACCGAAGGCGACCCCCGCTTCGTGGAGGACGTCGACGGCCTCCAGGGTGGCGGGCATGTTGGCGCCCTCGGACACGGCCTTGACGCCGTTGCGTACGAGGGTCGCCGCCGCGTCGGCGTCGAGTTCGTTCTGGGTGGCCGAGGGCAGGGCGATGTCGGCGGGGACGTCCCAGACGCTGCCGCCGCTGATGTAGCGGGCGGAGGCGCCGCGGCGCTCCGCGTACTCGCTGATGCGCAGGCGCTCGACCTCCTTGACCTGCTTGAGGAGCTCGACGTCGATGCCCTTGTCGTCGATGACGTAGCCACCGGAGTCCGAGCAGGTCAGGGCGTTGGCCCCGAGTGCCTTGAGCTTCTCGATCGTGTAGATCGCGACGTTGCCCGAGCCGGAGACCACGGCGGTCTGGCCCTGTACGTCCTCGCCGCGGCGGCGCAGCATCTCGGCGGCGAAGTAGACGTTCCCGTACCCGGTCGCCTCGGGGCGGATCGCCGAGCCGCCCCAGGAGGGGCCCTTGCCGGTGAGGACGCCGGACTCCCAGCGGTTGGTGATGCGGCGGTACTGGCCGAAGAGATAGCCGATCTCCCGGCCGCCGACGCCGATGTCGCCGGCGGGCACGTCGGTGTGCGCGCCGATGTGGCGGTGCAGTTCCGTCATGAAGGACTGGCAGAAGCGCATGACCTCGGAGTCGGAGCGGCCGTGCGGGTCGAAGTCGCTGCCGCCCTTGCCGCCGCCGATGCCGAGACCGGTCAGCGCGTTCTTGAAGACCTGCTCGAAGCCCAGGAACTTCACGATGCCCAGGTTCACCGACGAGTGGAAGCGCAGGCCGCCCTTGTAGGGGCCGAGGGCGCTGTTGAACTCGACCCGGAAGCCGCGGTTGACGTGGACGCGCCCCCGGTCGTCCTGCCAGGGCACGCGGAAGATGATCTGCCGCTCGGGTTCGCAGAGACGCTCCACCAGGCTTGCCTGCGCGTAGTCCTCACGCACGGCCAGCACCGGCGCCAGGCTCTCCAGTACTTCGTGAACTGCCTGGTGGAACTCCGGCTGGGCCGGGTTGCGGTGCTCGATCTCGGCGCGCAGCGCAGCGAGCTTGTCCTTCGAAGAACTCGTGGTTGGCGGTGTCACAGGTGTCCCTTCAGGTCGGGCGCAGTCGGCGGCCGCCCGTGTGCGGCGGGCGGCCGTCGGCCCCAGTGTCTCCCCTCGACAATCGCCCCGACGAGAACGCCTGTGCCATTCCGTCCGGTTATTGAGACGCCGGGCGTGCGGGCCGGGGCGGGCCGAGGGCGATGACGAAAGGTATGTCCGATCCATTTCCCGCAGATCCGTTTGCTCAGTCGTCGAGTCCGTCGGGTTGTTCGGCCGCCGGCTTGCTCGGCCGTCGAGTTGCTCAGCCGCCGACTTGCTCAGCCGTCGGGCGAGTGAACATGCCCACCCGCCCTCACCTCCCGTAACGGCTTCCGGCCCCGGAGGCAACCTCCGGTCGGAGAACCCCGTCAAGCAGTCCGGGAGAGCACGGGAGGGCCCGTGCAGGGGAACGGACGGAGCGCCTGACATGGGGATGTCGCAGAGGTGGAGAGCGCGGGGGCCGGTACCGAGCGGGCGGATACCTGGCGGGCGGATTCCGAGCGGGCCGGTACAGAGCGGAGCGATACCCCAGGGGCCGATACCCGAGGGGTCCGGCCCCGTGTACCAGGGGCCCGGTCCCGTGCCCGCAGGGTCCGGCCCCGTGCCCGCAGAGTCCAGCCCCTCCCGTCGGTTCGTGCTCGCCGGGCTGGGTACGGCAGCCGCGTCCGCCGCGCTCAGCGCCTGCTCCGTACCCGCGTCGCCGCGTCGCACCACCAGTGCCGCCGACCCGATGCCGGGCAAGGCGATCTCCATAGCCAGGCACGACCGGCTCATGCAGATACTGGCCCATCCCGACGACGACATGTACTTCATGAACCCGGACACCCAGCGGATGCTGGACTCCGGTACGCCCCTGGTCTGTGTGTACGTCACCGCGGGTGAGGCCACCGGGATCAACGTCATCGCAGGTCAGCCCCGCCCCGTCCCCGACAAGCCCGCCTATTCGTCGGCCCGCCACCAGGGGCTCCGCCAGGCGTACGCGGTGCAGCTGGGCCTGCCGCCGTTCACGCAGTGGCGGAAGGACGTCGTCACTCTGCGCGGCGGCCGCCGTGCCGAGGTCAACACCCTGGTGCGGGGCACCCGCCGGGTCGAGCTGGTCTTTCTGAACACGGCCATGCACACCTCCCACGGGCGGCTGGGCCTGCCGTCCCTCTGGACCGACCGTGGGCTCAGCCTGCGGACCGTGGTGGCCGAGGGTTCCCCGCTCCAGGAGACGGACGCGTACACGTACGACCAGCTGGTCGACGTGCTCACCGGCCTGATGGCGCAGTACCGCCCGACCGTGATCCACACCCTCGACCCCGACCCGGACATCCAGCACAGTCCGAACGCGGTCCGCCGCAAGGACAGCGAGCAGGTCGGCTACTCCGACCACGCGGACCACACCGCCACCGCGTCATTCAGCTGGGCGGCGATGATCCGCTGGGTCGCGGAGGCGACACAGGGCAAGGGCGAGGTGCCGGCCTTCGTCGCCACCGCCTACCGGGGCTACTACAACCGCCACTGGCCGAAGAACCTGTCGCCGAAGGTGCTCGCCCAGAAGGCCGCGAACCTGCTCCCGTACGGCGGCAACGAAGCCTGGAACTGCGGGAATCCGGGCGGCTGCGGCGACTACAACGTGGGAATCGGCCGGCCGCTGACCAACAAGAAGGGCTGGGTCCGCTCCACCCACTACCGCTATCCGGGCCCGCGCCCCGTGCTGGCCGCCGGGCAGGACGGGCGCCTCGTCGGGTACGGGGTGCTCGGCCTGCGCGCGGTGCGCTGGCGCGAGACGGCGCCGGGCAGCGGGCAGTGGGGGCCGCCGCGCGACCTGGGCGGCGGGCCGCTGGCCCCCACGCTCGGCGCGGCCGCGCTCGAGGACGGCCGGCAGCTGCTGTTCGGGCTGCGGTTCTCCTCGATCGCCGGGCACGGTTCGACCAATACGCGCGAGATAGTGCTGCTCCAACAGCGCACGCCCGGCGGGCAGTTCGCGGCGTGGACAGGGCTCGGCAACCCGGAGAGCGACCCGGACCGCGGCCGCCGCGTCGGCGTGCCCGTCGCGGCCACGGACCGCGCGGGGCAGGTGCACCTCTTCGTACGCAACGCGGCCCAGGGCATCAGCACCCGGGTCCGCTCCACCGCGGGCGGCTGGTCCCCCTGGCGGGACCTGGGCGGCGGCCAGATCCAGGACGGCCTCTCCGCCGCGGTCGACTCGTCGGGCCGCGTCCATGTCTTCGCCTCGGGCCGGGACACCGTGCACCACTGGGCCCAGACCGAGGCGGGCGGGCCGTTGGCGCTGCACCCGGACCCGCTTCTGCCGCTGCCGGGGGACGTCCCCGCAGCGGTCGCAGCGGCGGACGGCGGCGTGGACGTGTACTACCGCAGGCCCGCGACGGCCGCGACGACCCATGTGCACCTGGGCGGCACCGACGCCGGCACCGGATCCCGTACCGGCGCCGGATCCGGTGGCCGCTCCCCCGCCCGGCCCGCGGGGCCCGTCCTGCTCGGCCAGGACGACCGGGGCCGCGTCCAGCTCCTGCTGAACGGGAAGGTGCTGCGGCGTACCGACGGCGTCGTACCGCTCGCGGGAGCCGCCCTGCTGACCGAGAGCGCCGGCACCACGAAGACACCCGGCACCACCGGGACCCCAGGAACGGCCGGCACCACCGGCACCACAGGAACAGCCGGCACCACCGGCACCACAGGAACAGCCGGCACCACCCGCACCACCACCCGCACCACCGGGGACTCCCCCGGCCCCACCGTGGCCGGCCTCGGCCCCGGAGCGCTCCCCTGGCTGTGGCGCCCGGTCCGGGACGTATAGCTTCCGGGACGTATGACCGCACCCGGCGCAGGCGCCGGAACGCGCGACACAGAAGGGCCCCCGGTCCGCCGACGAACGGCGGGCCGGGGGCCCTCTGCTGTTACCAGGTGCTCTGTGTGAGCGACCAGGTCAGACCGTCAAGTGATTACTTGAGGATCTTGGTGACCTGGCCGGCGCCCACGGTCCGGCCACCCTCACGGATGGCGAACTTCAGGCCCTCTTCCATGGCGACGGGCTGGATCAGCGACACGGTCATGAGGGTGTTGTCCCCCGGCATGACCATCTCGGTGCCCTCGGGAAGGGTCACAACGCCCGTTACGTCCGTGGTACGGAAGTAGAACTGCGGGCGGTAGTTGTTGAAGAAGGGGGTGTGACGGCCACCCTCGTCCTTCGACAGGATGTACGCCTGGCCCTCGAACTCGGTGTGCGGCGTGACCGAACCGGGCTTGATGATGACCTGGCCGCGCTCGACGTCCTCGCGCTTGATGCCACGGAGGAGCAGACCGACGTTCTCACCGGCCTGGCCCTCGTCGAGCAGCTTGCGGAACATCTCGATGCCGGTGACCGTGGTGGTGGTCTTCTCCTGCTTGATGCCCACGATGTCAACGGTCTCGTTGACCTTGAGGACACCACGCTCGATACGACCGGTGACGACGGTGCCACGACCGGTGATCGTGAAGACGTCCTCGATCGGCATCAGGAACGGCTTCTCGACGTCACGCTCGGGCTGCGGGATCGACTCGTCGACGGCCTTCATCAGGTCGAGGACGGTGTTGCCCCACTCCTTGTCGCCCTCGAGCGCCTTGAGCGCCGAGACCTTGACGACCGGAAGGTCGTCGCCCGGGAACTCGTACTCGGAGAGGAGCTCACGGACCTCGAGCTCGACGAGCTCGAGGATCTCCTCGTCGTCCACCATGTCGGCCTTGTTCAGCGCGACAACGATGTACGGAACGCCAACCTGGCGGGCCAGGAGCACGTGCTCCTTGGTCTGCGGCATCGGGCCGTCGGTGGCCGCGACCACGAGGATGGCGCCGTCCATCTGCGCCGCACCCGTGATCATGTTCTTGATGTAGTCGGCGTGACCCGGGCAGTCGACGTGCGCGTAGTGACGCTGCTCCGTCTGGTACTCGACGTGCGCGATCGAGATCGTGATACCGCGCTGGCGCTCCTCGGGAGCCTTGTCGATCTGGTCGAAGGCCGAGGCCTCGTTCAGGTCCGGGTACGCGTCATGCAGCACCTTGGTAATGGCGGCCGTGAGGGTCGTCTTACCGTGGTCAATGTGACCGATGGTGCCGATGTTGACGTGCGGCTTAGTCCGCTCGAACTTCGCCTTCGCCACTGGGTCCTCCTGGAGTGGTTCTGTACGCCTTGCTTCATCGGCGCCAGGTGATCTTTGCTGGGATGCCGGGGCCCGGGGCACCCGTCGCATTGCTTGCGCTCTGCGTCGAATGCCCCAGTGGCTCCGGTGATAAGCCTAAAGCGTGGACTCGGAAGAGTTACTCGCCCTTGGCCTTCGCGATGATCTCCTCGGCGACGTTCCGCGGAACCTCGGCGTAGGAGTCGAACTGCATCGAGTAGCTTGCGCGACCCGAGGTCTTGCTGCGGAGGTCTCCGACGTAGCCGAACATCTCCGAGAGGGGCACGAGGCCCTTCACGACGCGAGCGCCGCTGCGCTCCTCCATGGCCTGGATCTGGCCACGGCGGGAGTTGAGGTCGCCGATGACATCGCCCATGTAGTCCTCGGGCGTGGTGACCTCGACGGCCATCATCGGCTCGAGGAGCACGGGGGACGCCTTGCGGGCACCCTCCTTGAACGCCTGCGAACCGGCGATCTTGAAGGCGAGCTCCGAGGAGTCCACCTCGTGGTAGCCACCGTCGAGAAGGGTGATGCGGACACCCACCATCTCGTAACCGGCGAGGATGCCGAACTTCATGGCTTCCTGCGCGCCCGCGTCCACCGAGGGGATGTACTCACGGGGGATGCGGCCACCGGTGACCTTGTTCACGAATTCGTAGCTCGCGTCGCCGCCCTCGATGGGCTCCATCGCGATCTGCACCTTCGCGAACTGGCCGGTACCACCAGTCTGCTTCTTGTGCGTGTAGTCGATACGGTCGACGGTCTTGCGGATCGTCTCGCGGTACGCGACCTGGGGCTTGCCGACGTTCGCCTCGACGCGGAACTCGCGCTTCATGCGGTCGACGAGCACCTCGAGGTGAAGCTCGCCCATACCACCGATGATGGTCTGGCCGGTCTCCTCCTCGGAGTGGACCTGGAAGGAGGGGTCCTCCTCCGAGAGCCGCTGGATGGCGACGCCCAGCTTCTCCTGGTCACCCTTGGACTTGGGCTCGATGGCGACCTCGATGACCGGCGCCGGGAAGTCCATGGACTCCAGGATCACCGGCTGCTTGTCGTCGCAGAGCGTCTCACCGGTCGTGGTCTGCTTCAGCCCCATGACGGCGATGATGTCGCCCGCGCCCACCGACGCGATCTCCTCACGCTTGTTCGCGTGCATGCGGTAGATCTTGCCGATGCGCTCCTTCTTGCCCTTGACCGAGTTCAGCACCGCGGTGCCGGCCTCGAGGCGGCCCGAATAAATCCGGACGAAGGTGAGCTTGCCGAGGTGCGGGTCGCTCGCGATCTTGAACGCAAGACCGGAGAACGGCTCGTCGTCGGACGGCTGGCGCTTGACGACGGTCTCGGGGTCCTTGACGTCGTGGCCCTCGATGGCCTCGACGTCCAGGGGGGACGGCAGGTAGCGGACGACCGCGTCGAGCAGGGGCTGAACGCCCTTGTTCTTGAAGGCCGTACCGCAGAAGACGGGAGTGACGGTGACGGAGTCCGCGGAGCCCTTGGAAGCAAGGGTGATCCGGCGGATGGCCGCGTACAGCTGCTCCTCGGTGGGCTCCTGGCCCTCCAGGTACAGCTCCATCATCTCGTCGTCGTTCTCCGAGACGGCTTCGAGCAGCTTGCCGCGCCACTCGTCGGCCGCCTCGATGTGCGTCTCCGGGATGTCGACGGTGTCGTACATCTCGCCCTTGGACGCCTCGGCGGACCAGACGAACGCCTTCATGGTGACGAGGTCGACGACACCCTTGAAGTCGGCCTCGGCGCCGATCGGGAGCTGCATGACCAGCGGCACCGCACCGAGGCGGTCGACGATCATGTCGACGCAGCGGTGGAACTCGGCACCGGTACGGTCCAGCTTGTTGACGAAGCAGATACGCGGCACGCCGTAGCGGTCCGCCTGACGCCAGACGGTCTCGGACTGCGGCTCGACGCCCGCGACACCGTCGAACACGGTGACAGCGCCGTCGAGGACGCGGAGCGAACGCTCCACCTCGACGGTGAAGTCGACGTGACCCGGGGTGTCGATGATGTTGATCGTGTGATCGACATCGTTGAGCGGCCAGTGGCAGGTCGTCGCGGCCGACGTGATCGTGATGCCGCGCTCCTGCTCCTGCTCCATCCAGTCCATCGTGGCTGCGCCGTCGTGGACTTCACCGATCTTGTAGCTCACACCGGTGTAGAAGAGGATCCGCTCAGTGGTGGTCGTCTTGCCCGCGTCGATGTGGGCCATGATCCCAATGTTGCGGACCTTGGCCAGGTCAAGCGAAGTGGTGGCCATAAGGCTCAATCTTCTCTCGGTCTCGATGTGGGTAGCGACTACCAGCGGTAGTGCGCGAAGGCCTTGTTGGACTCGGCCATCTTGTGGGTGTCCTCACGCTTCTTGACGGCAGCGCCAAGACCGTTCGAGGCGTCGAGCAGCTCGTTGGTGAGCCGCTCGGTCATCGTCTTCTCGCGACGGGCGCGGGAGTAGCCGACGACCCAGCGCAGCGCGAGGGTGGCGGCGCGACCGGGCTTGACCTCGATCGGCACCTGGTAGGTGGCGCCACCGACACGGCGGGACTTGACCTCGAGAGACGGCTTGACGTTCTCAAGAGCGCGCTTCAGCGTGATGACCGGGTCGGCGCCGGTCTTCTCGCGAAGGCCCTCCATGGCGCCGTACACGATCCGCTCGGCGGTGGAACGCTTGCCGTTCAGCAGGATCTTGTTGATCAGCGAGGTGACAAGAGGAGAACCATAGACCGGGTCAATGATGACCGGGCGCTTCGGGGCGGGGCCCTTACGAGGCATTCTTACTTCTCCTTCTTGGCGCCGTAGCGGCTGCGGGCCTGCTTGCGGTTCTTGACACCCTGGGTGTCGAGCGAACCGCGGATGATCTTGTAGCGAACACCGGGCAGGTCCTTCACACGGCCACCACGCACGAGCACGATGGAGTGCTCCTGCAGGTTGTGTCCCTCACCCGGGATGTAGGCCGTGACCTCAATGCCGGAGGTCAGACGAACACGCGCGACCTTGCGGAGCGCCGAGTTGGGCTTCTTCGGGGTGGTCGTGAAGACACGGGTGCAGACACCACGACGCTGGGGCGAGCCCTCGAGCGCGGGAGTCTTGTTCTTCTCGACCTTGTCCTGCCGGCCCTTCCGGACCAGCTGCTGGATCGTAGGCACTACTTCTCCGGTTTCTGTGTGCCGTGTAGAACTAACCTGGAACCACTCCGACCCACGCGGTCGGGTGTGTCGAATACTGCAGACCCCCGCCGAAGTGGCGGGAAGGGCACAGATTGCGGTGGTCACTTACAGCTCGTCATGCGGTTGAAGACACGCACAGGAGCCAGGGCACACCCCAGGCACAAGGTCAGAGCGTACCTACCGCATCGGCTGCGGTCAAAACAAATGCCCACGCGGGCGGACAGACCGCCCTGGGCCGGCACAGAGCGGGCCGGTACGGGGCCGCTCCCGGTACGGAAGAGGGTACGCCGGAGGGCGCCGAGGAGCGGGTACGCCGAAGGGCGGCCACCCCGCAGGATGACCGCCCTTCGTCAGACATGCGCCTTACTGGTTGTACGGACCGTAGTCGTAGTCCTCCAGCGGGACGGCCTGGCCGGAGCCGGTGCCGAACGGCGAGTAGTCGATGTCGTCGTAGCCGACGGCCGAGTACATCGCGGCCTTGGCCTCCTCGGTGGGCTCCACCCGGATGTTGCGGTAGCGGGCGAGGCCCGTACCGGCCGGGATGAGCTTACCGATGATGACGTTCTCCTTGAGGCCGATCAGGGAGTCCGACTTGGCGTTGATCGCCGCGTCGGTCAGGACCCTGGTCGTCTCCTGGAAGGACGCCGCCGACAGCCACGACTCGGTGGCCAGCGACGCCTTGGTGATACCCATCAGCTGCGGACGGCCGGAGGCCGGGTGGCCGCCTTCCGTGACCACACGACGGTTCTCGGTCTCGAACTTCGAGCGCTCGACGAGCTCGCCGGGCAGCAGCTCCGCGTCGCCGGACTCGATGATCGTCACCCGGCGCAGCATCTGCCGGATGATGATCTCGATGTGCTTGTCGTGGATCGACACGCCCTGCGAGTTGTAGACCTTCTGGACTTCGCCGACCAGGTGGACCTGGACCGCACGCTGGCCGAGGATGCGCAGCACGTCGTGCGGGTTGGTGGCACCCACGGTGAGCTTCTGGCCCACCTCGACGCGGTCGCCCTCGCCCACGAGCAGACGGGCCCGCTTGGAGATCGGGAAGGGCGTCTCCTCGCTGCCGTCGTCCGGGGTGACGACGAGCTTCTTCGTCTTCTCGGTCTCCTCGATGCGGACGGAGCCCGCGGCCTCGGAGATCGGCGCGACACCCTTGGGCGTACGGGCCTCGAAGAGCTCGACGACACGCGGCAGACCCTGCGTGATGTCGTCACCGGCCACACCACCGGTGTGGAAGGTACGCATCGTCAGCTGGGTGCCGGGCTCACCGATGGACTGGGCGGCGATGATGCCGACCGCCTCACCGATGTCGACCAGCTTGCCGGTGGCCAGCGAGCGTCCGTAGCAGAAGGCACAGGTGCCGACCGCGGACTCACAGGTCAGGACCGAGCGGGTCTTGACCTCCTCGACACCGGCGCCCACCAGGGCGTCGATCAGGACGTCGCCGAGGTCGACATTGGCCGGCGCGATGACCTTGCCGTCGATGACGACGTCCTCGGCGAGCATGCGGGCGTAGACCGAGGTCTCGACGTCCTCCGTCTTGCGGAGCACACCGTCCTCGCCCTTGACCGCGATCTTGAGCTTCAGACCGCGCTCGGTGCCGCAGTCCTCCTCGCGGATGATCACGTCCTGCGAGACGTCCACCAGACGACGGGTCAGGTAACCCGAGTCGGCGGTACGCAGGGCGGTGTCCGCGAGGCCCTTACGGGCACCGTGGGTGGAGATGAAGTACTCCAGTACGGAGAGACCCTCACGGAACGACGCCTTGATGGGACGCGGGATGGTCTCGTTCTTCGCGTTCGACACCAGACCACGCATACCGGCGATCTGCCGCATCTGCATCATGTTTCCTCGGGCACCCGAGTCAACCATCATGAAGATGGGGTTCGTCTTGGGGAAGTTCGCGTTCATCGCCTCGGCGACCTCGTTGGTCGCCTTGGTCCAGATCGCGATGAGCTCCTGCGTGCGCTCGTCCTTGGTGATCAGACCGCGCTCGTACTGCTTCTGGACCTTCTCGTCCTGGGCCTCGTAACCCTGGACGATGGCCTTCTTGGCCTCCGGGACGACGATGTCCGAAACGGCGACGGTGACGCCGGAACGGGTCGCCCAGTGGAAGCCCGCAGCCTTCAGGTTGTCGAGCGTCGCCGCCACGATGACCTTGGGGTAGCGCTCGGCCAGGTCGTTGACGATCTCGGAGAGCTGCTTCTTGCCCACCGAGTAGTCGACGAACGGGTAGTCCTCGGGCAGCAGCTCATTGAAGAGCGCGCGGCCCAGGGTCGTACGCAGCCGGAAGGTGTCGCCCGGCTGGTACTCGGGCTCGCCCGGCTCGGCGACCGGCGGCACCCAGCCACGCGGCGGGATGGTGCCCACCGGGAAGCGGATGTCGACCTTCGCCTGCAGCGACAGCTCGCGGTTGTCGAAGGCCATGATCGCCTCGGCCGCGGAACCGAAGTTCCGGCCCTCGCCGATGACCTTGCGCTCCGCCTCGTCGGTCGTGAGGAAGAACAGTCCGAGCACCATGTCCTGGGTCGGCATGGTGACGGGACGGCCGTCGGCCGGCTTCAGGATGTTGTTCGAGGACAGCATCAGGATGCGGGCCTCGGCCTGCGCCTCTGCCGACAGCGGCAGGTGGACGGCCATCTGGTCACCGTCGAAGTCCGCGTTGAACGCGGTGCAGACGAGCGGGTGGATCTGGATGGCCTTGCCCTCGACCAGCTGCGGCTCGAACGCCTGGATACCCAGGCGGTGCAGGGTCGGCGCACGGTTCAGCAGCACCGGGTGCTCGGCGATGACCTCTTCGAGGACGTCGTACACCACGGTGCGGCCGCGCTCGACCATGCGCTTGGCCGACTTGATGTTCTGCGCGTGGTTCAGGTCCACCAGGCGCTTCATCACGAACGGCTTGAAGAGCTCCAGCGCCATGGCCTTCGGCAGACCGCACTGGTGCAGCTTGAGCTGCGGGCCGACGACGATCACGGAACGCGCGGAGTAGTCCACACGCTTGCCGAGGAGGTTCTGACGGAACCGGCCCTGCTTGCCCTTGAGCATGTCGCTCAGGGACTTCAGGGGACGGTTGCCGGGACCGGTGACCGGGCGACCGCGGCGGCCGTTGTCGAACAGCGCGTCGACGGCCTCCTGCAGCATCCGCTTCTCGTTGTTCACGATGATCTCGGGGGCACCGAGGTCGAGGAGACGCTTGAGGCGGTTGTTGCGGTTGATCACACGGCGGTACAGGTCGTTCAGGTCGGAGGTCGCGAAGCGGCCACCGTCCAGTTGCACCATCGGACGCAGGTCCGGCGGGATGACCGGTACGCAGTCCAGCACCATGCCCTTGGGCTTGTTGCTGGTCTGCAGGAACGCGGAGACGACCTTGAGGCGCTTGAGCGCACGGGTCTTCTTCTGGCCCTTGCCGGTACGGATGATCTCGCGGAGGCGCTCGGCCTCCTCGTCGAGGTCGAAGGACTCAAGGCGCTTCTGCAGGGCGGCAGCACCCATGCAGCCGTCGAAGTACGTGCCGAAGCGGTCACGCAGCTCGCGGTAGAGCAGCTCGTCGCCCTCCAGGTCCTGGACCTTGAGGCTCTTGAAGCGGCTCCACACCTCGTCGAGACGGTCGATCTCGCGCTGCGCACGGTCACGCAGCTGCTTCATCTCGCGCTCGGCGCCTTCGCGCACCTTGCGGCGCACGTCGGCCTTGGCGCCCTCGGCCTCCAGCTCGGCCAGGTCGGTCTCGAGCTTCTTGGCGCGGGCCTCCAGGTCGGAGTCGCGGCGGTTCTCGACCTGCTGGCGCTCGACGGAGACGTGAGCCTCCAGCGAGGGCAGGTCGCGCGTCCGGCGCTCCTCGTCCACAAAGGTGATCATGTACGCGGCGAAGTAGATGACCTTTTCGAGGTCCTTCGGCGCGAGGTCGAGCAGGTAGCCCAGACGCGAAGGGACACCCTTGAAGTACCAGATGTGGGTGACGGGAGCGGCCAGCTCAATGTGGCCCATCCGCTCACGGCGCACCTTGGCGCGAGTGACCTCGACGCCGCAGCGCTCACAGATGATGCCCTTGAAGCGGACACGCTTGTACTTGCCGCAGTAGCACTCCCAGTCCCGGGTGGGGCCGAAGATCTTCTCGCAGAAGAGTCCGTCCTTCTCGGGCTTGAGGGTGCGGTAGTTGATGGTCTCCGGCTTCTTCACTTCGCCGTGGGACCAGGTCCGGATGTCGTCCGCGGTGGCGAGGCCAATCCGCAGCTCGTCGAAGAAGTTGACGTCGAGCACTTGTCGTCAATCCCTCTTTCGGGGGTTCGAGCCCCTCGCGTCAGCGAGAAAAATGGGCACTTCAGCAATGGTCTGAACGGGTCCGGGGAGAGCCGGCCGCCTCAGAGCGAGGCGGCCGGACAACCCGTCAGACCTCTTCGACGCTGCTCGGCTCTCGCCGGGACAGGTCGATACCGAGCTCCTCCGCTGCACGGAAGACGTCCTCGTCCGTGTCGCGCATCTCGATGGACATGCCGTCCGAAGACAGCACCTCCACGTTGAGGCAGAGCGACTGCATCTCCTTGATGAGCACCTTGAAGGACTCGGGAATGCCGGGCTCGGGGATGTTCTCGCCCTTGACGATGGCCTCGTAGACCTTCACGCGGCCGGTCACGTCGTCGGACTTGATCGTCAGCAGCTCCTGGAGGGCGTAAGCGGCGCCATAAGCCTCCAGCGCCCACACCTCCATCTCACCGAAGCGCTGTCCACCGAACTGAGCCTTACCACCCAGCGGCTGCTGGGTGATCATCGAGTACGGGCCGGTCGAACGGGCGTGCAGCTTGTCGTCGACCAGGTGGTGGAGCTTGAGGATGTACATGTACCCGACCGAGACCGGGTCCGGGAACGGCTCGCCGGAGCGGCCGTCGAACATCCGGGCCTTGCCGGACGGGAGGACCATGCGGTCACCGTCACGGTTCGGGATGGTGGACTCGAAGAGACCGGAGATCTCGTCCTCGCGCGCACCGTCGAAGACCGGGGTGGCGACGTTGGTGCCGGCGGCCACGTCGTCGGCGCCGATGGACTTGAGGCGCTCCATCCACTCCTCGTTGCCCTCGACCTTCCAGCCCTGGCTGGCGAGCCAGCCGAGGTGGATCTCCAGGACCTGGCCCGGGTTCATCCGGGACGGGACACCCAGCGGGTTGAGGATGATGTCGACCGGGGTGCCGTCCTCCAGGAACGGCATGTCCTCGATCGGCAGGATCTTCGAGATGACGCCCTTGTTGCCGTGACGGCCGGCGAGCTTGTCACCGTCGGTGATCTTGCGCTTCTGCGCGACGTAGACGCGGACCAGCTGGTTCACGCCGGGCGGCAGCTCGTCGCCCTCTTCGCGGTCGAAGACGCGGACGCCGATGACCTTGCCGATCTCGCCGTGCGGCACCTTCAGCGAGGTGTCGCGCACCTCGCGCGCCTTCTCACCGAAGATCGCACGGAGCAGGCGCTCCTCCGGGGTGAGCTCGGTCTCGCCCTTGGGCGTGACCTTGCCGACCAGGATGTCGCCGGCGACGACGTCGGCACCGATACGGATGATGCCGCGCTCGTCGAGGTCGGCGAGGACCTCTTCGGAGACGTTCGGGATGTCCCGGGTGATCTCCTCCGGGCCGAGCTTGGTGTCACGGGCGTCGACCTCGTGCTCCTCGATGTGGATCGAGGAGAGGACGTCGTCCTGCACGAGGCGCTGCGACAGGATGATCGCGTCCTCGTAGTTGTGACCTTCCCACGGCATGAAGGCGACGAGGAGGTTCTTGCCGAGCGCCATCTCGCCGTTCTCGGTCGCCGGGCCGTCGGCCAGCACCTGGCTCTCGATCACCCGGTCGCCCTCGTTGACGACGACCTTCTGGTTGACCGATGTGCCCTGGTTCGAGCGGGAGAACTTGGCGATGCGGTACGTCGAGTACGTGCCGTCGTCGTTGGCGATGGTGACGTAGTCCGCGGATACCTCCTGGACCACACCGTCCTTCTCCGCCTTGAGGACGTCACCGGCGTCGACCGCGCAGCGGTACTCCATGCCGGTGCCGACCAGCGGCGCCTCGGACTGGATGAGCGGCACGGCCTGACGCATCATGTTCGCGCCCATGAGGGCACGGTTGGCGTCGTCGTGCTCCAGGAACGGGATCATCGCGGTCGCGACCGACACCATCTGGCGCGGCGAGACGTCCATGTAGTCGACGTCGTCGCCGGGGATGTAGTCGACCTCGCCGCCACGACGGCGGACCAGGACGCGCGGTTCGGTGAACCGCATGTCCTCGGAGAGCGTCGCGTTGGCCTGGGCGATGACGAAGCGGTCTTCCTCGTCGGCCGTGAGGTAGTCGACGTCGTCGGTGACGACACCTTCGACGACCTTGCGGTACGGCGTCTCGACGAAGCCGAACGCGTTGACCCGGCCGTAGGAGGCGAGCGAACCGATCAGACCGATGTTCGGGCCTTCGGGCGTCTCGATCGGGCACATACGTCCGTAGTGGGACGGGTGCACGTCACGGACCTCGAAGCCGGCCCGCTCACGGGAGAGACCACCCGGGCCAAGAGCCGACAGGCGGCGCTTGTGGGTGAGACCCGACAGCGGGTTGTTCTGGTCCATGAACTGGGACAGCTGGCTGGTGCCGAAGAACTCCTTGATGGAGGCGACGACGGGCCGGATGTTGATCAGGGTCTGCGGCGTGATCGCCTCGACGTCCTGGGTCGTCATGCGCTCACGCACGACGCGCTCCATCCGGGCCAGGCCGGTACGGACCTGGTTCTGGATGAGCTCGCCGACGTTGCGCAGACGGCGGTTGCCGAAGTGGTCGATGTCGTCGGTCTCGACGACGATCTGACGGCCGGACTCGCCCACCGTCTCGGTCTCGCCGGCGTGCAGCTTGACCAGGTACTTGATGGTGGCGATGACGTCGTCGCTGGTGAGCACACCGGCGTCGAGCGGCTCGTCGGCGCCGAGCTTCTTGTTCACCTTGTAGCGGCCGACCTTCGCGAGGTCGTAGCGCTTCGGGTTGAAGTAGAGGTTCTCGAGCAGCGTCTGAGCAGCCTCGCGCGTGGGCGGCTCGCCCGGACGCAGCTTGCGGTAGATGTCGAGCAGCGCGTCGTCCTGGCCCTGGGTGTGGTCCTTCTCCAGGGTGGCGCGCATCGACTCGTACTCGCCGAACTCTTCAAGGATCTGCTCAGTGGTCCAGCCGAGAGCCTTGAGGAGGACGGTGACGGACTGCTTGCGCTTGCGGTCGATGCGGACACCGACCATGTCGCGCTTGTCGATCTCCATCTCGAGCCAGGCACCCCGGGACGGGATGATCTTGGCCGAGAAGATGTCCTTGTCGGACGTCTTGTCGATGGAGGAGTCGAAGTAGACACCGGGCGAACGGACCAGCTGCGACACCACGACACGCTCGGTGCCGTTGATGACGAACGTGCCCTTGTTGGTCATGAGCGGGAAGTCGCCCATGAAGACCGTCTGAGACTTGATCTCACCGGTCTCGTTGTTGGTGAACTCGGCCGTGACGAAGAGCGGCGCAGCGAACGTGAAGTCGCGGTCCTTGCACTCGTCGATCGAGTTCTTCGGGGGCTCGAAACGGTGGTCGCGGAACGTCAGCGACATCGACCCCGAGAAGTCCTCGATCGGCGAGATCTCTTCGAAGATCTCTTCCAGACCGGACTTGGTGGGAACGTCCTGTCCGCTCTCGAGAGCGGCCTCGACGCGACCCTTCCAAGCGGCATTACCGAGCAGCCAGTCAAAGCTTTCGGTCTGCAGCGCAAGGAGGTTCGGAACCTCGAGGGGCTCCCTGATCTTTGCAAAGGAGATGCGCAGCGGGGCGGTGCTGGCGCCGTTGTTCGTATTGGAGGTCGAGGCGTTGCGCGAGGCGGCCAAGAGGGGGTCCTTCCGAGGGCTCGGACTCACTACGCGCGTACCGGTCCCAAGCGGGGCACAGAGAGAGACATCCCAGGTCAGGGAGGGCAGTCTTCGATGCTCAAGCGTGGGCATGCCCCTGGTGACGGGCAGGAGGCAGCTAACAGGCAGCGCAAAGGGTCAGTGTAGCCATAAGGCTCACTGATGTCCAGAGCGGGTTCTGGGAGACCCTCATTCTTCTTCTCAACACCTGCGTCAAAGCTTCCCTCTTCGTCGCCGATCCATGCCTCGGATACGGATCGATGTGACGACGCGTCCTGAGAATTGCGCGCTCCGTGCGGTTCGTCAAGGCCCCCCACCCCTCGGGGGTCGCCGTCGGCCACGCTGCGGGAGCGAGAGAGGGCACCAGGCCCGGCGCGCAACGAAGATCACCATACTCGTCACGGCGGGAAGAGCAAGGCAGGCAGGAGGGGCGTCAGGCACGCGAAAGGGCGACCACCCGGATGGGTGATCGCCCTTCGCTGTGCAGATGTACGCCGAGGGCGTACGAGGGAGTCCGGAGACTCCCGGAATTACTTGACCTCGACCGAGGCGCCGGCGCCCTTGAGGGACTCGGCAGCCTTCTCGGCGGCCTCCTTGGCGACCTTCTCGAGGACGGGCTTCGGGGCGCCGTCCACGAGGTCCTTGGCCTCCTTGAGGCCCAGCGAGGTCAGCTCACGCACGACCTTGATGACCTGGATCTTCTTGTCGCCGGCACCGGTGAGGATGACGTCGAACTCGTCCTGCTCCTCAGCGGCCTCGGGGGTGGCGGCGGCGCCACCGGCGGCGGCAACGGCGACCGGGGCGGCAGCCTTGACGTCGAACTTCTCCTCGAAGGCCTTGACGAACTCGGAGAGCTCGATGAGGGTCAGGGTCTCGAACTGCTCGAGCAGCTCGTCCTGGGACAGCTTCGCCATGATGGCGTCCTTCCACTTTTTCGGCAGGTGCCGGGTGTATATGACGGCGGGCGTACGGGCCCGCTGCGACGCGAAGCCGAATTACTCGGCGTCGGCCTCGGCGGGAGCCGGCGTACCGGCACCGCCCTGCTCGACCTTGGCGCGAAGGGCGTCCGCGGTGCGGACGAACTCCGACAGCGGGGCCTGGAAAGTCGCCGCGGCCTTGGCCATCGACGCCTTGATTCCACCGGCCACCTTGGCGAGCAGAACCTCGCGGGACTCGAGGTCCGCGAGCTTCTTGAACTCATCCGCGGACAGCGCCTTACCATCAAGGACACCGCCCTTGATGACGAGGTTGGGGTTCTCCTTGGCGAAGTCACGAAGACCCTTCGCCGACTCCACCGGGTCACCGGTGACGAAGGCAACCGCCGTCGGACCTGCGAACAGGTCGTCCAGCGTGTTGATCCCGGCCTCGTTGGCCGCGATCTTGGTCAGCGTGTTCTTCACCACGGCGTACTGGGCGTTCTCACCGAGCGAACGGCGCAGCTGCTTGAGCTGGGCCACGGTGAGACCCCGGTACTCGGTCAGCACAGCGGCGTTCGAGCTGCGGAACTTGTCCGCCAGCTCGGCTACCGCGGCAGCCTTGTCGGGCCTTGCCATAGAGCGTCGGCCTCCTTCCGGGTGATGAGGACCGCTCAGAAGGGGCTGGACAGACGAAACGCCCCGGCACAGGTGCACGGGGCGCGAGCTCGACCGGACGGATCCGGGAGCACTTCCACGATCACCTGCGCGAGTCGCCCGCTTCCAGCGGATCCTTCGGCCACCGCGCCCTCTTACGAGCACACGGCAACGACCAGCGGTCTTTGGCTTCGTCGGAAGAGTACGCGAACGGGGGCACGCCGAGCAAATCCGTTCCCGGTCAGCTGATTGAGCGCCCGAACGCGGGGGTAGAGGGCGGGACTTCACCGGGCCGGCACGCCCCCGGTCGGCTCCCGGTCAGTGTCCGGCCGCTGGCGTGCCGCCCCGTACCGCCGTGCCGTGGTCGGGGGCGTACGGGCCCGCAGCGCGCCGTACGCCCTGCGCCAGGGATCCGGCGGGCAGCGGCCGCCCGTACCGCCGCCGGTGCCTCCTGTGCCCCGCCTGTGCCGCCCCAGCAGAGCGGCAACGCAGGAGAGACCAGGGGCCAACGCAGAAGCCGGGCCCCGCACCTCCGGAGAGGTGCGGGGCCCGGCTCACAGCACGCGTGTCCCGCGGCTGCCTGCCGATCCGGGGATCAGACGGCGGCCGGGTCCTCCTCGACGAGGAGGTTGCGGGTGCGGTTGGCGTCCAGCGGGATGCCGGGGCCCATCGTGGTGGCCAGCGTGGCCTTCTTGATGTAGCGGCCCTTGGCGGCCGACGGCTTCAGACGGAGGACTTCCTCCAGTGCCGCGGCGTAGTTCTCGACCAGCTTCGTCTCGTCGAAGGAGACCTTGCCGATGATGAAGTGCAGGTTCGAGTGCTTGTCGACACGGAACTCGATCTTGCCGCCCTTGATGTCCGTGACAGCCTTCGTCACGTCAGGGGTGACCGTTCCGGTCTTCGGGTTCGGCATGAGCCCACGCGGACCGAGCACGCGGCCGAGGCGGCCGACCTTGCCCATGAGGTCCGGGGTGGCGACGACGGCGTCGAAGTCCAGACGGCCCTTCGCCACCTCGTCGATGAGCTCGTCGGCGCCGACGATGTCGGCGCCCGCGGCCTCCGCGGCCGCAGCACGGTCACCGGTCGCGAAGACCAGGACCCGGGCGGTCTTGCCGGTGCCGTGCGGCAGGTTCACGGTGCCGCGGACCATCTGGTCGGCCTTGCGCGGGTCGACACCCAGACGCATGGCGACCTCGACGGTGCCGTCGAACTTGGTCGCGGAGGTGTCCTTGGCGAGGCGGACGGCTTCGAGCGGGGCGTACAGCTTGTCCGCGTCGACCTTGGCGTCCGCAGCGCGGAGAGTCTTGCTGCGCTTCACTTCTGCTCCTAGATGGGGAGTGGGAGTCGTGGTGCGGGCCGGCGCTGGCCCTACCACTGTGGTGCGGAGGGGGGCTTGATCAGCCCTCGACCGTGACGCCCATGGAACGGGCGGTGCCGGCGATGATCTTGGCCGCGGCCTCGATGTCGTTGGCGTTCAGGTCGGGCATCTTGGTCGTGGCGATCTCGCGGACCTGCTCGCCGGTGAGCTTGGCGACCTTGGTCTTGTGCGGCTCGCCGGAGCCCTTCTCCACACCCGCGGCCTTGAGGATCAGCTTCGCGGCCGGCGGAGTCTTGGTGATGAAGGTGAAGGAGCGGTCCTCATAGACCGTGATCTCCACCGGCACGACCATGCCACGCTGCGACTCGGTCGCGGCGTTGTAGGCCTTGCAGAACTCCATGATGTTGACGCCGTGCTGGCCCAGCGCGGGGCCGACCGGCGGAGCCGGGTTGGCCGCGCCGGCCTTGATCTGGAGCTTGATAAGCCCCGTGACCTTCTTCTTCTTGGGAGGCATTGCTCTCTCCGGGTCCTAGTGAGAGTGTTTCGCCGCCATTCCGGTTCATCCGGACGGAGGCATACCGCGCAACGATAACGGGTATAGCTGCGCGACCAAAAACCAAGCAGGTCAGACGGCTGGTGAGCCGGTCTGACCTGCTTGGAAGGCGTGTGTGCCAGAAGCCGTACGGCCGGGGGCCGCTAGTTCTTCTGGATCTGGTCGAAGCTGAGCTCGACCGGGGTCTCGCGGCCGAAGATCTCGACGAGGCCCTTGACCTTCTTCGAGTCGGCGTTGATCTCGTTGATCGTCGCCTGGAGCGTCGCGAACGGGCCGTCGGTGACGGTGACCGAGTCGCCGACCTCGAAGTCGAGCACCTGGACCTCGACCTTGCGGGCCGGAGCCGGCTTGCCCTCGGCCTCCGCGGCCTCGCGGGCGGCCTTCTCCTCGGCCTCGGGGGCGAGCATCTTGACGATCTCGTCCAGGGTCAGCGGGTAGGGGTCGTAGGCGTTGCCGACGAAGCCGGTGACTCCGGGGGTGTTGCGGACAACGCCCCAGGACTCGTTGGTGAGGTCCATACGGACCAGGACGTAACCGGGAAGCTTGTTCTGGCGGACGTTCTTGCGCTCGCCGTTCTTGATCTGGACGATCTCTTCCTCGGGCACTTCGGCCTGGTAGATGAACTCCTCGACGTTCAGCGAGACGGCACGCTGCTCCAGGTTGGCCTTCACACGCTTCTCGTAACCGGCGTACGTGTGGATGACGTACCACTCGCCGGGCAGACCGCGGAGCTCCTGGCGCAGGGCCTCGACCGGGTCGACCGGGGGAACGTCGGCGGCTTCCTCGGCGGCCTCTTCGTCCTCGGCCTCTTCGGCGGCTGCCTCCACGTCGGCGGCGGCTTCGGCGTCGGCGTCGGACTCCGCCACGGCCACGGCCTCGTCGTCGGCGTGCACAGCGGACTCTTCGGCGGGCTCACCGGCGGCGGCGTCGGCAGCTTCGGCCTGGTCCGGCTCCACAGCGTCTGCCGCCTCGACGATGTCGAGCTCGTCCTCTGCGGACGCGACGCTCTCGCCCGGCTCGACGGCCTCGTTCAGGTTCGGGTCAGACACGGTGGCTGCTTCTTCCTGGATACAAATCGGGTGGAACATGCGAAAAAGACGCCGCTCCCGGCGTCTTTCGCGGATCAGCCAAAGACGTACTTGGCGGCCTGGTTGAAGCCATAGTCAATCACGGTCACGATGCCGATCATGATGACGACGAAAACGATCACCACGGTGGTGTAGGTCGAGAGCTGGCTACGAGTCGGCCAGACGACCTTGCGCAGTTCCGCGACGATCTGGCGGTAGAAGAGCGCGAGGCGGCCGAAGGGGCCCTTCTTGCCGCGCTTCCCGCCCTTGCGCGCCTTCTTCGACTCCGGCGCTTCATCCTGCGCATCAGGCACGTCGATGGAGCCGACGGCGTCCGTCACGATCTCTCACCTGATTCCGGGTCGTGGCCGTGCCGCGCCCGGTGGAGCCGCACGGCGGTGCATAGATGTACGTACATGCGCACACAGCCTGGCGAAGGTGTGTGTAGCAGGGCCGGAGGGACTTGAACCCCCAACCGCTGGTTTTGGAGACCAGTGCTCTACCAATTGAGCTACGACCCTTTGTGGTTCCCCCAACCTACCGCATCCGACCGGGTGCACGGAGTGCGCTCGGCAGGACGGCTGGTGAAGGCCAACGACGAGTGAGTGTACGTGGTCGGGGGCCTGACGTCGAACAGCTTCGGCCGGGGCGGCCCGCACCGGGCCCCTGTCTTTCCGCTTGTCCTCGGGTGCCGGGCCCGCGCGAGCCCGGCACAGGCCCGGTTCCCGCTCGGCGTACGGCTGTTGCCGGACCCGGTGTCCGCCCTTCGAAACCTGTGTGCCGAGTCCGTTTGCGGTCTGGGACCATGGGCCCCATGAGCGCCGCAACTCCTCCGACCGAGCGCAGGGTCTCCGCCCGCATCGGTGCCATCTCCGAGTCCGCCACTCTCGCCGTCGACGCCAAGGCGAAGGCCCTGAAGGCCGCCGGGCGTCCGGTGATCGGCTTCGGTGCCGGTGAGCCCGACTTCCCCACGCCCGGCTACATCGTCGAGGCCGCGATCGCGGCCTGCAGCAATCCGAAGTACCACCGCTACACGCCGGCCGGCGGGCTCCCCGAGCTCAAGGCCGCCATCGCCGCGAAGACCCTGCGCGACTCCGGTTACGAGGTCGAGGCGTCCCAGGTGCTCGTCACCAACGGCGGCAAGCAGGCGATCTACCAGGCGTTCGCCGCGATCCTCGACCCGGGCGACGAGGTCATCGTCCCGGCTCCGTACTGGACCACGTACCCCGAGTCGATCCGGCTCGCGGGCGGTGTCCCGGTCGAGGTCGTCGCCGACGAGACCACCGGCTACCGGGTCTCGGTCGAGCAGCTGGAGGCCGCCCGCACGGAGCGGACCAAGGTCGTCCTCTTCGTCTCGCCGTCCAACCCGACGGGCGCCGTCTACAGCCGCGCCGACACCGAGGCCATCGGCCGCTGGGCCGTCGAGCACGGTCTGTGGGTGCTGACGGACGAGATCTACGAGCACCTGATCTACGGGGACGCCGAGTTCACCTCGCTGCCCGCCGTGGTGCCCGAGCTGCGCGACAAGTGCATCGTGGTCAACGGCGTGGCCAAGACGTACGCCATGACCGGCTGGCGCGTGGGGTGGATCGTGGGCCCGAAGGACGTCGTGAAGGCCGCGACGAACCTCCAGTCGCACGCCACCTCCAACGTCTCCAACGTCTCGCAGGCGGCCGCGCTCGCCGCGGTGTCGGGGAACCTGGACGCGGTCGACGAGATGCGCACGGCCTTCGACCGGCGCCGCAGGACCATCGTGCGGATGCTCAACGAGATCGACGGTGTGCTCTGCCCGGAGCCGGAGGGCGCGTTCTATGCGTACCCCTCGGTGAAGGCGCTCATCGGCAAGCAGATCCGCGGCAAGCGCCCGCAGAGCTCGGTGGAGCTGGCCGCGCTGATCCTGGACGAGGTCGAGGTCGCCGTGGTGCCCGGTGAGGCGTTCGGCACCCCCGGGTACCTGCGTCTGTCGTACGCGCTCGGCGACGACGACCTGGTCGAGGGCGTCTCCCGGGTCCAGAAGCTGCTGGCCGAGGCGACGGACTGACCCGGGCCGACTGCCAAGGGACGGGCCTCCGGTTCTCACCGGGGGCCCGTTTCTTCGTTCGGTCGTCTCCTCGTTGGGGGAAAGCGGCTACCGGTGCGACCGCTCCGTACGGCAGGATCCTCGGATGGAGCGAGTACGTGACATCCGGCTGCTGCCCAAGGCCCATCTGCACCTGCACTTCACCGGGTCGATGCGGCCCACGACGCTGCTTGAACTGGCCGGCAGATACGGCGTGCACCTGCCTGAGGCGCTGACCGGCGGTGAGCCGCCGAAGCTGCGGGCCACCGACGAGCGCGGCTGGTTCCGTTTCCAGCGGCTGTACGACATCGCGCGGTCCTGTCTGCGCACCCCCGAGGACATCCAGCGGCTGGTGCGGGAGGCCGCGCAGGAGGATGTCGCGGACGGTTCGGGGTGGCTGGAGATCCAGGTCGACCCCACGTCGTACGCCCCGTTCCTCGGCGGGCTGATCCCGGCGCTGGAGGTCATCCTGGACGCGGTGGACGCCGCTTCGCGCGACACCGGGCTCGGGATACGTGTGGTGGTCGCGGCGAACCGGATGAAGCATCCGCTGGACGCGCGGACCCTGGCGCGCCTCGCGGTGCGGTACGCGGACCGTGGGGTGATCGGCTTCGGGCTCTCCAACGACGAACGGCGCGGGATGGCGCGGGACTTCGACCGCGCGTTCGCCATCGCCAGGGAGGGCGGTCTGCTGGCGGCGCCGCACGGCGGGGAGCTGAGCGGGCCCTCGTCGGTCCGGGACTGCCTGGACGATCTGCACGCGGCCCGGATCGGGCACGGGGTGCGGGCCGCCGAGGATCCGCTGCTGCTGCGGCGGCTGGCCGAGCGCGGAGTGACCTGTGAGGTCTGCCCGGCGTCGAATGTGGCGCTGGGTGTCTACGAGAAGGCCGAGGACGTACCCCTGCGAAAGTTGTTCGACGCCGGGGTGCCGATGGCGCTCGGTGCGGACGACCCGCTGCTGTTCGGGTCGCGGCTGGCGGCCCAGTACGAGCTGGCGCGGGCCCAGGGGTTCGACGACGGTGAACTGGCCGAGCTGGCACGGCAGTCGGTGCGCGGCTCGGCGGCGCCGGCCGACGTCCGGCGGAAGCTGCTCGCCGGCATCGACGACTGGCTCACCGGCTGAGCCCTCGCACGACCCCCCGCAGCAGGGTCCGCGCGATCCCGGCGGCGAACGCGTCGAGCGGCTGCGGGGGCCTGCCGTCCTCGGTCATGTCGTACGCGAAGGCGCGCTGGGCGCAGGCACCGAGCAGCAGGGAGGCGGCGGCGTAGGTGTCGGTGCCGCTGTCGATCCGGCCCGCGTCCCGCTCGGCGCGCAGATAGGCGTCGACGCCGCGGATGGGCATGTGCGGGCCGGTGCCGAGTTCGCGCATGGCCGCTTCGTGGCGGCGTTTGAGCGGGGGGTCGGCGTAGAGCGAGGCGGCGATCGGGAAGCTCTGTTCGTAGAAGAGGGCGGCTCTGCGGGCGATCTCGGTGAGGTTCTCCTCGACGCTGTGGCGCTGGGGCTCGGCGGTCAGTTCGTCGAGGAGCGGGGTCAGCCTGGGCAGCCGTTCCCTGAGAACGGTCACGAACAGCTCTTCCTTGCTCGCGAAGTGCTTGTAGAGCGCCGCTTCCGAACAGCCGGCCGCTCTGGCGATCTCCTTGGTGGTGGTCCGGGCCAGGCCGATGGTCAGCATGAGGCTGTGTGCGGCGTCGACGATCCGGCCGCGGGCGGGCTTCTGCTGCACGGGGGGCTGCACGGGTGCTCCTACCTGGCTTGACGGAGGGGTGAGTGACTGCCCACTCTAGAGGTGAGTGAATACTTACCCACTACGCGGGACACCTCTACCGGCCGTCTCGGCCGACCACCTTGGGAGGGTGTGCGATGAGGCTCACAGTGTTCGGGGCGACCGGCGGTATCGGCGGACAGATCGTCCGGCAGGCACTGGCCGCCGGGCATCAGGTCACGGCCGTGGTCCGCGATCCGGCACGGCTCACGGTGACCGGGGAGGGGCTCGACGTGGTCCGCTCGGATCTCGGTGACCCGGAGCCGCTGCGGGCGGCGGTGGCCGGGCGGGACGCGGTGCTCTCCGGGCTGGGCGCGCGCAGCCGTAAGGACGCGGGCATCACGCAGGTGCTGACCCGGCCGGTGCTCGCGGCCATGGAGGCGGAGGGGGTGCGGCGGCTGCTCGTGGTGAGCGCGGCGCCGCTGGCACCGCCGGGGGACCGGTCGTTCGCGGACCGCGCCGCGCTCGGGGTGATCGGCGTGATCCTGAAGGCGGTCTACGAGGACCTGCGGGTCATGGAGGCCGAGGTGGCGCGGAGCGCCACGGACTGGACGGTGGTACGACCGCCGAAGCTGACGGACAAGCCGGTGACCGGCGAGTACCGAACCGTCGTCGGGGGCAATCCGCGCGGCGGCCGGAGCATCTCGCGCGCCGATGTGGCGCACGCGATGCTGGCGATGATCGACGACCGGGCGACGGTGAAGCAGGGCGTCGGGGTCGCGTACTGACGGACGGGCGGACGCTCCGGTGTCGGCCGGTGGCGGGCCGACACCGGCGATCAGGGGCCGACACCCGTCGTTACAGGCCGGCGCCCGCCATCACAGGCCGACGCAAGCAGTCACGGGCCGACGCCCGTCGTTACAGGCCGGCGCCCGCCATCACAGGCCGACGCAAGCAGTCACGGGCCGACGCCCGTCGTCACAGGCTGACGCCGACCGTCACCGGCTCGTTGACCAGGGTGACGCCGAACGCCTCGTGGACTCCGGCCACGACCTCGCGGGCGAGTGCGAGCAGGTCGTCGGTGGTGGCCAGGCCCCGGTTGGTGAGGGCCAGGGTGTGCTTGGTGGAGATTCGGGCCGGGCCCGTGCCGTATCCCTTGGTGAAGCCGGCCTTGTCGATGAGCCAGGCCGCCGATGTCTTGGTCAGCCCCTCCCCCGCCGGGAACGCGGGCGCCGCCGCCTCCGCGCCGAGCCGCTCCCGTACCCGCGCGCGGAACGCCGCGAACTGCGCGTCGTCGAGGATCGGGTTGGTGAAGAACGAGCCGGCCGACCAGGTGTCGTGGTCGTCGGCGTCCAGGACCATGCCCTTGCCCGCGCGCAGCTTGAGTACGGTCTCCCGGACCGTCGCCGCCGGCACCCGGTCGCCCGCCTCGACGCCGAGGACGCGGGCCGTCTCGGGATACTTCACGGGCGCCGAGAGACCGCCGGCGTCCTCCAGCTCGAAACGGACCCGGAGCACCAGATAGCGGTCGGGTTCGGCCTTGAAGCGACTGTGCCGGTACGAGAACCGGCACTCGGCGTTCGAGAGGGTGACCGTCTCGCCCGTGGTCCGGTCGTACGCGACGACCTCGGTGAGGGTCGACGAGACCTCCTGGCCGTACGCCCCGACGTTCTGGATCGGGGTGGCGCCGGCGGATCCGGGGATCCCGGCGAGGCACTCGATGCCCGCGAGTCCGGCCTCGACGGTACGGGCCACCGCGTCGCTCCAGACCTCACCGGCCGCGAGTTCGAGCGCGGTGCCGGAGAGCGCGAATCCGCGGGTCGCGATCCGCAGGGCGGTGCCGGCGAACCCCTTGTCGCCGATGACCAGGTTGGAGCCGCCGCCGATGACGAGCAGCGGGGTGCCGTTCGCGTCGGCCTCCCGGACGGCCGCGATCACTTCGGCGTCGGTCTCCGCCGTGACCAGGCGGGCCGCGGGGCCGCCGAGACGGAAGGTGGTCAGGGGGGCGAGTGGGGCTTCAAGGAGTTCCTGCACGGGCCAAGCGTACGAGAACGGCCCCACCGGACGGGCGGGGCCGTTCCCGTACGTTCCCGTACGTTCCCGTACGTTGCCTTCCGTTCGCTTCCGTTTCCTTACGTTCCCTTGCGGAAGGCCGTCCCCGTACGGCCGCTCAGGCGGCGGCCGTCTCGCGGTCCGCCCCGGCCGCCGGCGCCGGGTCGGCGGGCACCGGCGTGCCGCGCCGCGGGATCAGCAGGGCGACGAGCGCGGCGACCGCGACCGCGGCGGCGCCGATCCACAGCGCGGGGACGGTGCCGTCGGTGAAGGCGCGGGGCGACTCGTACCCGCCGTGGGCGGCGAACACCGCGCCCAGGACCGCGATACCGAGCGCGCCGCCGACCTCGCGCAGCGCGTTGTTCGCGCCGGAGGCGATGCCCTGTTCGGAGGGGCGGACGCTGGACATGACCACGCTGGACGCGGGGGCGAAGTAGAGCGCCATCCCGGCTCCGCCGAGCACCAGGGCCGGGAGCATCGTCGGGTACGACACGTCGGGGCCGATGAGCAGGGCGAAGAGCGCGAGCCCGGCGGCCTGGAGGGCGAGGCCGGCGGCGACGACGGGCCGGCCGCCGATCCGGTCCGAGAGGATCCCCGCGAACGGCGCGATGATCAGCGGCATCCCGGTCCAGGGCAGCATCCGCAGCCCGGCCTGGGTGGGCGAGTAGCCGAGGACGCCCTGGAAGAACTGGCTCAGCAGGAATATCGAGCCGAACATCCCGAGGAACATCAGCAGGGACGCCCCGTTGATGCCGGCGAAGGCGCGGTTGCGGAAGAGCCGCATGGGGAGCATGGCGCGGTCGTCGCGGAAGCCGTGGTGGACGAATGCGGCCAGCAGTGCGGCCCCGGCGATGAGGCCGGTGAGGATCGGGGCGCTGGACCAGCCGTCCGTCTGGCCGTTGACGAGGGCGTAGACGACACCGAAGAGGCCGCCGCTGACCAGGAGGGTGCCGGGGATGTCGAGCCGGGCGCCGGGCCCGCGGGACTCGGCGAGGCGCAGTCGGGCGAGCGGGAGCAGCAGAAGGCCGATGGGCACGTTCAGCCAGAAGATCCACTGCCAGGACAGGTGCTCGGTGAGGGCGCCGCCGATGAGCGGACCGCTGGCCACGGCGAGGCCGGTGACGGCGCTGAAGATCCCGAGGGCCGCACCCCGGCGCGCGGCGGGTACGGCCGCGGTGAGCAGGGTCAGGGTGAGCGGCATCATGATCGCGGCGCCGACACCCTGCACGGCGCGGGCGGCGATGAGCGGGGCGACCCCCGAGGCGAGGGCGGCAGCGGCCGAGGCACCGGTGAAGACCGTGAGGCCGGCGACGAAGAGCCTGCGCCGGCCGAACCGGTCACCGAGTGCGGCACCGAACATGAGCAGGACGGCGAAGGTGAGCGTGTAGGCGTTGACCGTCCACTGAAGGTCCTCCAGCGCACCGCCGAGATCCGCGCGGATCGAGGGCAGCGCCGTGGTGACGACGAGGTTGTCGAGAGCCGCCATGAATCCGGCGACGCTGGTGATGATCAGGGCCCAGGTGGCGCCTCCGCGCCGGGCCGTGTGCTCGTTCACTGCTCCCCCTGCTGTCGGTTGGGTTCTGGTTCGACCGGCTGCTGTCTGTTCGGTTCGACCAGTTACTTAGTAATTGATGACTAACTTTCGTGCCCATGAGCAAGCCAGGCGCACCCCCGGCAGCCGCTCACTTGCCGGGCTGCGCCGAGTCGTAGAAGCCGGTCCACACCCGGTGCTCAGGGGCGAAGCCCAGCGAGACCAGCGTGTTGACCAGCATTCCGTACGCCAGGAACGTCGTCGTCTCGTCGACGTCCGCGCCCAGGGCCAGATGGACCGCGTCGTACAGCCGCATCCACATGGCACGCACCGCCTGCCCGAACTCCATGTCCCCCGACGCCGCCGCGGACGCCACCGCGACATAGACCTGCATCTGCATCAGGAGCTTGTCCGGGTCGTCGGCGATGAGCGACTGGTACGCCCGCGCCATGGCGTGGAGGGCCTCTTCGCCCCGCAGCCCCTCGGCCGCCACCTCGAAGACCGCCGTGGTGTCCGCGACGCAGCGCTCGGCCGCCGCGAGGAAGATGGCCTCCTTGTTCGGGAAGAGGCGGAAGAGATACGGCTGGGAGACCCCCACCCGCTTGGCGATCACCTCGGTGGAGGTGCCGTGATAGCCGCCGCGGGCGAATTCGATCATCGCCGCGCGGATGACGCTCTCACGCCGCTCCTCTGCGCTCATCCTGACCATGCCAGTAAGTTAGTGGTCAATTACTAACCAAGTCAAGGGGTGCACGAGGAGGCGTACGAGCACGCGGGCCCCTCCGTTATCCGCTCGGGTACGGACACCGGTAGCCGTCCGGGTACGGACAAGGGGCGCCCGCCTGCGCGAACGCCCCCTGCCGACATAACCGCACCACCTCAGGCGAGGCGCACCACCGCGCGGGACATGCCCAGCACCTTCTTGCCGTCGCTCATCGCGGTGAGGTCCACCCGCACCGTCCGGTCCTCCGGCTCGCCCACGACGGCCGCGACCTTGGCGCTGACCTCGATCAGCGCCCCGTCGGAGTCGTTCGGGACGATCACCGGCTTGGTGAACCTGACGCCGTACTCCACGACCGCGCCCGGGTCGCCGACCCAGTCGGTCACCACCCGGATCGCCTCGGCCATGGTGAACATCCCGTGCGCGATGACGTCGGGGAGCCCGACCTCCAGGGCGAACTTCTCGTTCCAGTGGATCGGGTTGAAGTCGCCGGACGCGCCCGCGTACTGCACCAGCGTCGCCCGTGACACCGGGAAGGACCGCGCCGGCAGCTCCGTGCCGACCTCGACGCTCTCGTAGGAGATCTTCGCTGCCACCGTCATGCCTCCCCGGCCGCGCGCGCGACCAGCTTCGTCCACGCCGTCGCGACATGCTCGCCGGACTCCTCGTGGACCTCACCGCGGATATCAATGATGTCGTTCCCGGCAAGGGACTTGATCGCCTCGATCGTCGAGGTGACCGTCAGCCGGTCCCCCGCCCTGACCGGGCGCCGGTAGGCGAACTTCTGATCACCGTGCACCACGCGCGTATAGTCGAGGCCCAGCTGCGGGTCCTGCACGACAACGCCCGCGGCATTGAAGGTGATCGAAAAGACGAACGTCGGCGGAGCGATGACATCGGCGTGCCCGAGCGCTTTCGCGGCTTCGGTATCCGTGTACGCGGGATTCGGGTCGCCCACCGCTTCGGCGAACTCGCGGATCTTCTCCCGGCCCACCTCGTACGGCGCGGAGGGCGGATAGGTCCGCCCCACGAAGGACTGGTCGAGCGCCATGGCTCACTACCTCCTGGTGGAGTGCCGGGAATCGGAAAGAATCACAATAACCGCGAGTAACCGCAGAAATGACGCGAGGCCGCCCCCACTATGGGGACGACCTCGCGCCTGTGCCTGTGAAGAGCTGTGCTGGTGGAAAGAACAGCCTGCGTCAGCGGGTTTCGCGGTGTGCGGTGTGCGAGTTGCAGCGCGGGCAGTGCTTCTTCATCTCAAGACGGTCCGGGTTGTTACGCCGGTTCTTCTTGGTGATGTAGTTCCGCTCCTTGCACTCCACGCAGGCCAGCGTGATCTTCGGGCGGACGTCGGTGGCAGCCACGTGAGTGCTCCTTGGACGGATGGACGGATGAACGCATAAAAGAGTAGCCGATCGAAGGACCGAGCCCACCATCGGCTACCGTGTGTAGCGGTGACCGGACTTGAACCGGTGACACAGCGATTATGAGCCGCTTGCTCTACCGACTGAGCTACACCGCTTTGCTACGGAATCCCTCACCCGAAGGTGAGGGCTCCCGCACCAGAGCCCCAATACGGAATCGAACCGTAGACCTTCTCCTTACCATGGAGACGCTCTACCGACTGAGCTATTGGGGCGAGCGATGAAGACATTACACGGTCCTCCGCCGTCGCCCAAATCCTTATGAAGACCCCTCTCCGCCCCTCTCGCCGCCCCGCACTCGCGCCCCCTCGCCCGGGCTCCCACCAGCCCCTCCTGCCGCCGTTCGGCCCACACCACCCATCGGCCACAGGAGTCACTCCCGGTACGACTAATCCGCCCCTCCTCGAAGCGGGAGCCGCCTTCCCCATAGGCTCGCTTCACGCTGCGTGACGTCGTACGTCATGCCCGGCCCAGCACCCGGTCACGCCCGGCCCAGTACCCAGGAGCGCGATGCCCGACAGCCAGCCGCGGCCTCCCGAAGGAGCCACCGCAGACACCACCGCGCTCCTGCTCCGCGGGGCCCGCCTGGCCGACGGACGCACGGTGGACGTCAGCGTCAGCGGCGGACGCATCGAAGCCGTCGGCACCGCCGGCAGCCTCACCGCGCCCGGCTCCCGCGCCGCGGCCGCATCGCGCATCGAGCTCGACGGCTATCTGCTGCTTCCCGCCCCGGCCGAACCCCACGCCCACAGCGACACCGCGCTGACCGCCGACGCCGGCCCAGGCCCCGCCACCACAGGCCCGGCCCCCGACGTCCAGCGGCGCGCCACCGAAGCCGCCCTGCTCCAGCTCGGGCACGGCGCCACCGCCCTGCGCTCGCACATCCGCATCGGCGACGTCCAGGGCCTCGGCGCGATGGAGGCCGTGCTCCAGGCCCGGCGGTCGCTGCGCGGGCTCACCGACCTCACCACCGTCGCCGTGCCCCGGCTGCTCACCGGCGTCGCCGGCGCCGACGGGCTCGCCATGCTGCGCGACGCCGTGAAGATGGGCGCCACCGTCGTCGGCGGCTGCCCGGACCTCGACCCCGATCCGACCGGATACACCGAGGCCGTACTCGAAGTCGCCGCCGAGCACGGCTGCGCCGTCGATCTGCACACCGAGGGTGACGACCCGGCCAGGCTCGCCCGGCTCGCCGCCATGTCCGGCGGACTGCGCCCCGGCGTCGCCATCGGCCCCTGCGGCGGGCTCTCCCTGCTCCCGCACGACACGGCCGCCCGCGCCGCCGGCCGGCTCGCCGCCGCGGGCGTCACCGTCATCTGCCAGCCCCAGGGCGGCTGCGGCGGTGTCGAGAGCCGCGGGACCGCGCCGGTACGGCTGCTGCGCTCGGCCGGGGTGCGCGTCGCCGCGGGCAGCGGCGCGCTGCGCGACCTGGCGAACCCGGTCGGCCGCGGAGACCCTCTGGAGGCCGCGTATCTGCTGGCGTCGCAGAGCGGTCTGCGGCCCGACGACGCGTACAGCGCGGTCAGTTCGGCCCCGCGCGACGCCATGGGCCTGCCCGAGGTGCGGGTGGAGGCGGGCTTCCCCGCCGAGCTGCTCGCGGTGCGCGGGGAGCAGCTCTCCGGGGTGCTGTCCCTCGCGTACAGCAGGATCGTCATCCACCGCGGCCGGGTCGTCGCGCGGACCAACGCGGTACGCGAGTACTGCGACTCGACCGCCCCCGGCGCGCTCGAACTGCCGCGGCAGGGACGGGTCGACCCCGGCCCCTGAGCGCCGCGCCCGCCCGGTGCCCGGGCCCGGCGCCGCACCTCCGGGGGATCTTCCCCGCCGGCCACGGGCATTCCTGAGCGAGTGCGGCCGCCGGAGCGTACCGTCGGAAACATGCGCATTGTCATCGCAGGTGGACACGGTCAGATCGCGCTGCGGCTGGAGCGGCTGCTCGCCGCGCGCGGTGACGAGGTCGCGGGCATCATCCGCGCAGCGGGACAGGCCGACGACCTGAGATCCGCGGGTGCCGAGCCGGTCGTCCTCGACCTGGAATCGGCCACCGTGGACCAGGTCGCCCAGGCCCTGTCGGGCGCCGACGCGGTGGTCTTCGCGGCGGGTGCGGGCCCCGGCAGCACCGTCGAACGCAAGGACAGCGTGGACCGGGACGCGGCGGTGAAACTCGCCGACGCCGCAGAAAAGGCCGGTGTACGCCGCTACCTCATGGTCTCGGCCATGGGCGCCGACACCACTCACAAGGGCGACGAGGTCTTCGACGTCTACCTCCGCGCCAAGGGCGCTGCGGACGCCGCCGTACGGGACCGCAGGACCCTCGACTGGACGGTGCTGCGCCCCGGCTCGCTGACCGACGACGCGGGCACCGGACAGGTGCGCCTGGAGGCCAGGACCGGCCGCGGGCGGGTCCCCCGCGACGACGTGGCCGCGGTGCTCGCCGAGCTGATCGAGACCCCGGCGACCGCGGGCCTGACCCTGGAGCTGATCGGCGGGTCGGTGCCGGTTTCGGTCGCCGTGAAGGATGTGGCGGGCAACTGATGCAGAACCCACCGGTGGTTGTCGAGCGGGCGGCGCAGCCGTACGCGGCGATCAGGGAGGCCGTCACCATGGACACGTTCCCGGTGGTCGCCGACCGGCTGGCGGAGGTGTTCGACTGGCTCGCCCAGCACGGGACCGAGCCCGCGGGGGCGCCCTTCTTCCGGTACGGCGTCATCGACGTGGAGCGCGGTATGGAGGTCGAGGCGGGCGTGCCGGTGGCGGGTCCACCGCAGGGCGCGGGCGGTGAGGCGGCCGCCGACGCGGGCGAGGTCTTCACCGGCACCCTGCCTGCCGGCCGGTATCTGACGGTCACCCATATCGGGCATCCTGACGAGCTGTTGGGAGTCACCGCCGGCCTGCTGGAATGGGCCGCGGCGCGCGGTATGGAGTGGGACATGGTGAAGGCCGACGTGGTCGAGGAGTGGGGCTGCCGGCTGGAGATCTACAAGACGGATCCGCGGGAGGAGCCGGACAGGTCCAAGTGGGAGACGGAGCTGGCGTTCCGGCTCGCGGACCCCGGCCCGCAGCGGTAGCGCCCGCCGCAGGAGCGGCCCGTGGCGGCGGCGATGCCCTCGGGCGGCCGGAGAGCCGGACAGCCCCGGAAAACCAGAAAGCCTCTGACCAGAAATGCTGGTCAGAGGCTGATTCCAGTGGCGGCGCCAGGGTTCGAACCTGGGTAGGCTGAGCCGGCAGATTTACAGTCTGCTCCCTTTGGCCACTCGGGCACACCGCCTGGGATGTGTCGCTGCGGAACCGCTGTGCTGCGGACTCCGTGGCAACGACGTAAACGATACCTGATGACACGGGGTGCTTCGCCACCCGATTGACCGGGGACGGTCGGGGGCGGCCCCGGTGCAGCCCTTAGGCTTGCGCGCAACAGGCCGGGACACCGGTCGTACCCCTCACCACACCCGATACAAGGAGCCACAGGACATGGCCGACTCCAGTTTCGACATCGTCTCGAAGGTCGAGCGGCAAGAGGTCGACAACGCCCTCAACCAGGCCGCCAAGGAGATCTCGCAGCGTTACGACTTCAAGAACGTCGGCGCCTCCATCGACTGGTCGGGCGAGAAGATCCTGATGCAGGCGAACACCGAGGAGCGGGTCACCGCGATCCTCGACGTCTTCCAGACCAAGCTGATCAAGCGCGGGATCTCGCTCAAGGCGCTGGACGCGGGCGAGCCGCAGCTGTCCGGCAAGGAGTACAAGATCTTCGCCTCCATCGAGGAGGGCATCTCGCAGGACAACGCCAAGAAGGTCGCGAAGGTCATCCGCGACGAGGGCCCCAAGGGCGTCAAGGCGCAGGTCCAGGGCGATGAACTGCGGGTCAGCTCCAAGAGCCGGGACGACCTGCAGGCGGTGCAGGCGCTGGTGAAGGGCAAGGACTTCGACTTCGCGCTGCAGTTCGTGAACTACCGGTAAGCAGGGCGGGCCCGGCCCGTACGCGACGCCGCCGGGCCGGTCTCACGGAGCACGGCGGGGCACATCGCCGGGGCCGCCTCGACGGCGGCCCGCGTTGTGTCCTCCCCGTCGGGCCACTGCGTCTTCGGGTCACAGTGCGGGGTCGTGCCGAGCGGGGCCGGCGGCCGGCGATCGCCGTGGTCGACTGGGGAGTTCGGGCGTGGCACGGTGGGTGGGTGTATCCATCTTCTGCGCTGGGTGAGTTCCTGCGGTCCCGTCGGGCTCGGCTGCGGCCGGAGGAAGTGGGGTTGCCCGGCGGCGTGAAGCGGCGCCGGGTGGCCGGGCTGCGGCGGGAGGAGTTGGCGCCGCTGGCCGGGGTGAGCGTGGGGTACTACATCCGGCTGGAGCAGGGCCAGGCACCGAACGTGTCCGACGAGGTTCTGCACGCCCTCGCCCGTGCGCTGCGGCTGGACGACGAGGAGCGCCGCCACCTGAACCGGCTGGCCCGGATCTCATGCACGCGCGCGGCGAGGCGAAGCCCGAGGAGCTGCGTTCAGGCGTCCGGCGCATGGTCGAGGCGCTCACCGACGTACCGGCCATCGCGGTCGGCCGACGGGCGGACATCCTCGCCTGGAATCCGCTCGCGCACGCGCTGATCGCACCGCACTGGCCGTACGAGCCGTCGGGGCGGCGGCCCAACTTCGCCCGCCTGGACTTCCTGGAGCCGGACTTCGCCCGCCGGCTGTATCCCGACTGGGAGGCCAAAGCCCGTGACGACATCGCGTATCTGCAGGTGTCGGTGGGCAAGTTCCCCGGGGACGAGGGATTGATGGCGCTGATCGGCGAACTGAGGGAACTCAGCGGCGAGTTCCGCCGGATGTGGGCCGAGCACCCGGTCAGTAACTGTGCGAGCGTCAGCCGCGTGTACCGGCACCCGGAGGTCGGCGACATGGAGCTGACCACCGAGCTGCTGCGCACCCCGGACGACGAAGGCCAGGCCGTGACGCTCTTCCAGGCACCGGCGGGCTCGGTCTCCCAGGAACGGCTGGGGCGGCTGGCCGAGCTGGTGAGTACCACCGCCGGATAGCGCCGGATCCTGTCACCGACCCGCGGCCTCCTGCCCGGTGCCGCCCCCCTTCGGCCGAGGGGGCGGCACCGGGCAGGAGGCCGGGCAGGCGGCCATGCGCCACCGGGCGGGTAGGCGGCTCAGGCAGCCATGACGTGCTCCCGGCGCCCGACCTTGCTGTTGCGCAGCAGTACCCGGCCCGCGAACGCGCCGGCGAGTGCGACCGCGCCGGCCACGAGGAAGGCGGTGTGCAGCCCGCCCAGGGTGGCCAGTGTCCCGGTGGTGGTCGGCGCCAGCGTCTCGGTGCGGGCGGCGACGATGGCGCTGAGTCCGGCGACGCCGATGGCGCCGACGAAGGTGGGCATCTGCGCCAGGCTCCCGGCGATGCCCTGGTCGGTCTCGTCCAGGCCGGAGGTGATGGTGGTGATGACGGCCACCACGGTCAGCACGTGCCCGAAGCCCATCGCCGCCGAAGTGCCCAGCAGGAGGGCGAGTTGGCCGGAGGCGGGGAGCAGCACCATCGCCGCGGTGCCCACAGCCTGCACCGTCAGGCCGATGGTCAGGGCGGTGGTGGCGCCCCGGGCGCTGATCAGCCGGGCGGTGATGGTGCCGGCGGCCAGGGCGGCGACGCCCTCGGCCGTGAAGCCCAGGCCGGTCTGGAGCGCGTTCCAGCCGACGACCTGCTGCATGTAGATGCTCAGCAGCAGCGTCGCCCCACCGCACATGCCGAAGGTGACCAGGCCGATGGTCATGCCCCACTTCACCGTCGTACGGCGCAGCAGCCGCAGTGGCACCAGCGGCGCCCGGTGCCGCGCCTCGACCGCGAGGAAGCCGGCGAGCAGGACGGCCGAGCCGCCCAGCGCGGCCAGAGTCGGCCAACTGGTCCAGCCGGCATCGCCGCCGGTGGTGATTCCGTAGACGAGGGTGAACAGGCCGCCGCTGGCCAGGATCGCGCCGGGGATGTCGAGCCTGGCACGGCGGTTCTCACGTCGTTCCCGGACCACGGTGAGGCCGCCGAGGAGGACGAGCAGGCCGATGCCGACGAGGATGAGCATCGTCCAGCGCCAGTTCGGTCCGCTGGTGACGAGCCCACCGCCGATGGTGCCGATCACGAAACCCAGTGACAGCAGTGCGCCGTTGACGCCCAGCGCCCGGGTGCGCTGCGGTCCTTCGGGGAACGCCGAGGTCATCAGGGCCAGCGCGGTCGGGCCGATTGCCGCCGCCGCGATCCCCTGCCCGGCCCGGGCGGCGACCAGCAGGCCGGGTCCTGCGGCCAGCCCGGCCAGGAGCGAGAAGCCGGCGAAGGCCGCCACCCCGGCGAGGAACAGCCGCCGCCGGCCGGTCAGGTCGGACAGCCGCCCGAACAGCGGCATCAGTGCGGCGGTGGGCAGCAGGCAGGCGGTGACCACCCACTGCAGGGCGGCGGGGGTGGCGAAGCCGAGGTCCCGGCCGATCTCCGGCAGTGCCACGGTGATGATCGAGTAGTCGAGGCCGGTCATGAAGGTGGCGCCGCACAGGGTGAGCAGGACCAGCCACCCGCGAGTGCCGAGCGATCGTTGCGTTGCGTCTGTCATGCCGATCACGATGCGATGCTGCGCCCGGCCCAACCAGCGCCCTGGTGAAGGTACCTCTGTGAGGTGCAGGCAGAACGCCGAACGCCGGGGCTCTTCAAGGGATGCGCGTGCGTGGCGTGTGGCGCGGCGTCCGACATGGCGTGTGGCGTGGCATGTGACGCGGCATGTGGCGTCCGAAATCCGCCGGTCCGGACGGTTCGGGTGCCGCAGACTCGTAGGTGTCCCGGTGGAACGGCCGTCGGGGCGCTGCGAGGAAGGGAGCGACCGATGACGGTCTGCGCAACGGTCTGGGCAACGGCTGGCAGCCCGCTCGGTGAGCTGCTGCTGGTGGGTGAGGAATCGGCGGAGGCGCGGGGCGGTGTGGCGCTGGTCTCGCTGTCGGTGCCGGGCCAGAAGGGCGGGGTGACCGTCGAGGACGCCGCCGGGGCGGGGTGGCGCCGGGATCCGGCTGCGTTCGCCTGGATCACCGAGCAGCTGCGGGCCTATTTCGCCGGTGAGTCGACCCGGATCGAGATCGACTACGCGAGAGGTGGAACCGACTTCCAGCAGCGGGTGTGGGCCGAGCTGGACAGCCTCCCGTACGGCAGCACCGTCTCGTACGGGGAGCTCGCGGGGCGCATCGGACTGTCGGGCGCCGGAGTGCGCGCCGTGGGTACCGCGATCGGGCGTAATCCCCTGCTGGTCGTACGGCCGTGTCACCGGGTGATCGGGGCCGACGGGGCGCTGCGCGGTTACGCGGGCGGGCTGGAGCGCAAGCAGTGGCTGCTGGGTCTTGAGGGGGCGCCGGCATCGTGACGGCGCACGGTGGGTGCCGGGGCCACGGGGCGGGTGCGGCCGTATGACCGGGCTGTTTCCGCGGGACCGGGTGGAGGTCGCGCCCGGAGCCGTCCATGTGCCGGAGTGGCTGTCGGTGGAGCGCCAGCGGGAGCTGGTCGCCGCGTGCCGGGAGTGGGCGCGGGGGCCTGTGCCGCTGCGGCACACGCGGTTGCCGGGCGGTGGCGTGATGTCCGTACGGACGGTGTGTCTGGGGTGGCACTGGCAGCCGTACCGGTATGCGCGTACCGCGGACGATGTGAATGGCGCGCGGGTGGCGGAATTCCCCGGCTGGCTGGCGGAGTTGGGGCGCTCGGCGGTGACGGAGGCGTACGGGGGCGACGGGGGTTCCGGGGACGGGGGCGCCGGCGCGGTGTACGCGCCCGATGCGGCGCTGGTGAACTTCTACGACGGTGACGCGCGGATGGGGATGCACCAGGACAAGGAGGAGCGGTGCGCTGCTCCGGTGGTGTCACTGAGCCTCGGTGATACGTGCGTCTTCCGCTTCGGGAACCCGGAGGGGCGGGGGCGGCCCTCTACCGATGTGCGGCTGGCGTCGGGGGATCTGTTTGTCTTCGGAGGACCTTCGCGGTTCGCGTACCACGGTGTCCCGAAGGTCCTTCCGGAGACGGCTGATCCGGCGGTGGGGCTGCTGGGCGGGCGGTTGAACATCACGCTGCGCGAGACGGGGCTCGGGGCCGGCCGGCGGGCCGCGGATGATCAGCGCTGACGGCTGGCGTGCGCGGTCAGCGGCGTGACCTGGAGTTGCCGAAGAGCAGCCGGTAGACGATCAGCAGGACCAGGGCGCCCGCGATGGCGGAGATCCAGGTCGCGCCGTCGTAGAAGTGCTTCGACACCGGGTGGTGGAAGAAGTGGGAGGCGCCCCATCCGCCGACGAAGGCTCCCACGATTCCTATGAGGATGGTGCCGACGATGCCCCCGGGGTCACGGCCGGGGAGCAGGATCTTGGCGATGGTCCCTGCGAGCAGTCCGAGGATGATCCAACTGATAATTCCCATGAGCAGAGCCTGCCTTACGTTCGGTGTCTTAAACAGGGACGCCGAGGCGGCTTGGCTGGTTGCGTAGCTGGTCGTGGTGGTGACCGGTCCGCGTGGGTGGTGAGATGCGGGCGGTGGCGAGCGGTTGTCCCGTGCGGATCGGCGGGCGGCTCGGCTTCAGGCTCAGCGGGCCGCGAAGGGCTGGTCCGTCGGGACGATCTCCTTGCCCAGGGGCATCAGGGACACCGGGATCAGCTTGAAGTTCGCGATGCCGAGGGGGATGCCGATGATCGTGACGCACAGGGCGATGCCGGTGAAGATGTGGCCGAGTGCGAGCCACCAGCCGGCGAGGACCAGCCACAGGACGTTGCCCACGCAGGAGGGGGCTCCGGCGTCGGAGCGGTCCACCGCCATGTAGCCGAAGGGCCAGAGCGCGTAGACACCGATACGGAACGCGGCGATCCCGAAGGGGATGCCGATGATGGTGATGCAGAGCAGCGCGCCCGCGAGAACGTAGCCGAGGAACATCCAGAAGCCGCAGAGGATGAGCCAGATGACGTTGAGGATGGTCTTCATGAGCGGGGGCCTGCCATCTGTTCGAGTCGGGTGATGCGCTCCGCCATGGGCGGGTGTGTGGAGAACATCTTGGACAGTCCCTGGCCGGGACGGAAAGGGTTCGCGATCATCATGTGGCTCGCGGTCTCGATCCGGGGCTCGGGCGGCAGCGGCAGCTGCTTCGTACCGGCGTCGAGCTTGCGCAGCGCGCCTGCGAGGGCGAGCGGGTCGCCGGTGAGCTGGGCGCCCGACGCGTCGGCCTCGTACTCGCGTGAGCGGCTGACGGCCAGTTGGATGAGGGACGCGGCCAGCGGGCCCAGGATCATGATCAGCAGCATACCGATGAGGCCGGGGCCCTCGTCGTCGTCGGAGCGGCCCACGGGGATGAGCCAGGCGAAGTTGACGAGGAACATGACGACGGAGGCCAGGGCGCCGGCGACGGATGAGATCAGGATGTCGCGGTTGTAGACATGGCTGAGCTCATGGCCGAGGACCCCGCGCAGTTCGCGTTCGTCGAGGATCTGGAGGATGCCTTCGGTGCAGCAGACCGCGGCGTTGCGCGGGTTGCGCCCGGTGGCGAAAGCGTTCGGCGCCTGGGTCGGCGAGATGTAGAGCCGGGGCATGGGCTGGCGGGCCGCGGTGGAGAGCTCGCGGACGATGCGGTAGAGCGCCGGGGCCTCGAATTCGCTGACGGGCCTGGCCCGCATGGCGCGCAGGGCGAGCTTGTCGCTGTTCCAGTAGGCGTACGCGTTGGTGCCGAGGGCGACGACGAGCGCGACGATCAGGCCCGTACGGCCGAAGAAGCTGCCGATGACGATGAGGAGGGCTGACAGCCCCCCGAGGAGGACGGCGGTCCTCAGCCCGTTGTGCCGGCGGTGCACGGTACGCCCTCCAAATCGTGCGGCAGGGGAACCTTCGCTCAGTGAGTCAGTCCACTGTCCTCAGTCCACTGTCCAGTGGACCCTCCCTCACTGGTCAACGCCAGGCGAGGGAGGCTAGTTCCCTTGTGCGCGCGGCCCGTGGTGTGCGCCGTACGGGTGGGTCAGCCCTGTGCGGGGACCTTCGCCAGTTCCAGGGCCTCGGGTACGGGCTCGATCTGGCTGGTGCAGTGGGCGCAGCGGGAGGCGATCGCCGGGATCTCGGTGTAGCAGTACGGGCAGTCGCGCAGGGCCGCCTTGATGTCGACGGGCTTGTCGGCGGTGAAGCGGTCCTGGATCTTGGCCAGCGGGACGACGACGCAGAAGTAGAGGACCGCGGCGGTCACGAGGAAGGCGACGCCGGCGTTGATGAGGAGGCCGTAGCGGAAGTGCGCGCCGTCGACGGTGAACTCGGCCTTGCTGAAGTCGCCCATGGCGGAGCTGGTGGCGAGGCCGATGAGGGGGGTGATGAAGGCGCTGCTGAGTGCGGTGACGACTGCCGTGAAGGCGGACCCCACGGCGAGGCCGATGGCCAGTGAGATGACGTTCCCGCGGAGGATGAAGTCTTTGAACCCGCTCAGCACTGCTTGCTCCTTGTTCGGTGGTCCCTGCGTACAGCTCCTGGGCGGGCCGTGGGGCGGTGGCTCTCCGGCGCTGTTCTCCGGCGCTGTTCTCCGGCGTGGTGCCTGTGCCCCGGAGTGTGCGCCGGGGCGCCGTCCGTGGTGTGCGCCCGGCGGAAGACCGTAGCAAAACTCAGAAGAGGCTGCCGGACGCGAAGTGCAGGACCAGCTGGGGGGCGACGGAGAGCACGGCTCCCGCGGCGGCGGCGAGGGCGATGGTGAGGGTGAGCGGGACGGGAATGCGGGGCCCTGTGCGGGTTTCGCCGGTCGTGGATCCGGTGGCGGCCGCGGGGGTGGCGGCCGCGGCCGTTTCCTGGGGTGTGCGGAACAGCACAGCTGTCCAGCGGAGGTAGTAGTACAGGGCGATGGCGACGTTGACGGCCATGACGGCGGCCAGCCAGCCGAGGCCCGCGTCGACCGCGCTCTGGAAGACGGTGACTTTGGCGAACAGGCCGATGATCCCCGGGGGCAGCCCGGCCAGGCAGAGCAGGAAGAAGGCGAGCGCGAGGGCGGTGAGCGGCCGCCTGGCGTAGAGCCCGCGGTGGTCGGTGAGGCGGCTGCCTGGGCGGGAGCGGGCGACGAGGGCCACGGTGGCGAATGCGCCGAGGTTCACGACGGCGTACATGAGGGCGTACGCGACGGTCGAGCCGATCTCGCGGTCCGAGGTGTATCCGGCTGCGGCGATCGGCACCAGGAGGTACCCGGCCTGGCCGATGGAGGACCAGGCCAGCAGCCGTACGGCGCTGTGGGCGCGGGTGGCCCGCTGGCGCAGGGCTGCCGTGTTGCCGACGGTCATGGTGAGCGCGGCGAGTACGGCGATGGCCGGGCCCCAGATGTCGGAGTACCCGGGGAAGGCGACGACGGTCACGAGGATCAGCCCGGAGAAGCCGACGGCCTTGCCGATGACGGAGAGGTAGGCGGCGATGGGCAGGGGCGCGCCGGTGTAGGTGTCGGGGACCCAGAAGTGGAAGGGCGCGGCGGCCGTCTTGAACGCGAAGCCGACGAGGGTGAGGACGACTCCGGCCTCGGCGAGGGTGTTGAGCTGCGGGTCGACCTGGGCGGTGGCGATGCGGCCGAGATGCAGGGTGCCGGTGGCCGCGTAGACGAAGCTGACGCCGAGCAGGGTGACGGCGGTCGCGGTGACCGAGGAGAGGAAGAACTTGAGGGCCGCTTCGGAGGAGAGGCGGTTGCCGCGCTTGAGGCCGACGAGGGCGAAGGCGGGCAGCGAGGCCACTTCGAGGGCGACGACGAGGGTGGCGAGGTCCCGTGAGGCGGGCAGCAGCGTGGCTCCGGAGGCGGAGGCCAGGAGCAGGAACCAGTACTCGCCCGCGGGGAGCCGGTCGCCGCCGGTCTCGCTCATCGAGAGCAGCGCGGTGAGCAGGGCGCCGCCGAGTACGAGCAGCTGGATGGCGAGGGTGAAGTGGTCCGCGGTGTAGCTGCAGGCCCCGTGGTCGGTGGTGAGGCAGAAGGTGGAGCGGTTGCCGTGGCGCAGCGGCAGGAGCATGAGGACGGCGGCGGCGAGTCCGGCGACGGCGCCCCAGCCGATGAGCTGCTTGCGGTGGTCGGGCACGAAGAGGTCGGCGACAAGGACGATCAGCGCGGTCGCGGCGACGATGACGGGCGGCGCGATCGCGAGCCAGTCGACGGACTGGACGAGGGAGCTCATGCCTTGCCTCCTGCGAGGAGCTTCTGCACGGCCGGGTCGGTGAGGCCGAGGAGGGCGGCGGGCCACAGGCCGGCGAGGACGGTGAGGACGACGAGCGGGCTCCAGGTGGCCAGCTCGTAACCCTGGAGGTCCTGGACGTCCTGGATGCCTGTGGCGGTCGCGGGGGCGGGGGCGCGGGGTGCTTCCGGTGTCTGCGGGGGCGCGGGTGACTCGGGCGCTTCGGGTGCCGCGTGCGCCTCACGTGACTTGGGTGATTCGTGCGTCTTACGTGCCCCGGGTGACGCGTGCGCCTCGGGTGTCGTCTGCGGTGTGCTGCCCATGCAGACGCGGCGTACGACGAGGAGGAGGTACGCGGCCGTGAGCAGCGTGCCGAGGGCGGCGAGCGACATGAAGGTGAGGAAGGCGGGGCGGCTGAGTCCCCGGGCCGGGTCGAAGGCGCCGAACATGGTGAGCATCTCGCCCCAGAACCCGGCCAGCCCCGGCAGGCCGAGCGAGGCGACCGCGGCGAAGGCGACGAGGCCGCCGAGCCGGGGGGCGCGGCCGTAGAGCGCTGCGCCGGTGGCTCCGGCGAGCGTGTCGAGGTCGGCGGTGCCGTACCGGTCCTTCAGCGCGCCGACGAGGAAGAAGAGCAGTCCGGTGATGAGGCCGTGGGCGATGTTGGCGAAGAGCGCGCCGTTGACACCGGTGGGGGTCATCGACGCGATGCCGAGGAGTACGAAGCCCATGTGGCCGACGGACGAGTAGGCGATGAGCCGCTTGAGGTCGCCCCTGTTGCCGCGCCGGACCAGCGAGAGGCAGGCGAGCGATCCGTAGATGATGCCGGCGACGGCGAAGGCCGCGAGGTAGGGGGCGAAGGTGTGCATGCCCTCGGGGGCGATGGGCAGGGCGATGCGGACGAATCCGTACGTGCCCATCTTGAGCATGACTCCCGCGAGGAGCACCGAGCCCGCGGTGGGTGCGGCGGTGTGGGCGTCGGGGAGCCAGCTGTGCAGGGGCCACATCGGGGTCTTCACGGCGAGGCCGGCGGCGATGGCGAGGACCGCGATGACCTGGGTGGTGTGGGTGAGGCCGCGGCCGTTGTCAGTGGCGAGTGCCACCATGTCGAGTGTGCCGCTTTTCACGCCGATGAGGAGGAGGCCGAGCAGCATGACGACGGAGCCGAGCACGGTGTAGAGGATGAACTTCCAGGCGGCGGCGGTGCGTTCGGCGCCGCCCCAGCGGGCGATGAGGAAGTACATCGGGATGAGGACCATCTCGAAGGCCAGGAAGAAGAGCACCAGGTCGAGGGCGGCGAAGGTGGCGAGCGTCCCCGATTCGAGGAGGAGGACGAGCGCGACGAACGCCTTGGGGGACGGGCCCGGGGGGAGCTTGAAGCAGGAGTAGAGCGCGCAGAGGAAGGTCAGCAGCGCGGTCAGTACGAGAAGGGGGAGCGAGATGCCGTCGGTGCCGAGGTGGATGCGGACGTGGAGCGCCGGGATCCAGCTGATGTCGGTGGTGGCCTGCATCGTCGACGGGTGGTCACGGTCGAAGCCGAGCGCGAGGACGATCGCGGCGATGAGCACGGTGCCGGTGACGATCACTCCGTGGCGGAGTACGGCCTGCTGGGGTGACCTGCCCCGCAGCCCGGGCGGTGCGGGCAGCAGCGCGGCGACGGCACCGATGACCGGCGCGGCGATGATGAACGCCAGGAGGAACTGCATCACGGATGCGCTGATATCGGTCACGGCTCACGATCCGGCGTAGGCGTTGGCAAGGGCGACGGCGGCGATCACCAGGACGACGGATCCGGCGAGCAGGGCGCTGAGGTAGGTCTGCAGATTGCCGGTCTGGGCCCGGCGGAACGCGGCCCCCAGCAGACGGGGCAGGGCGCTCGCACCGCGTACGTAGGTGTCGATGACCTCGCGGTCCAGGAAGCGGACCAGTTGGGCAGCGGCGAGCACGGGGCGTACGAACGCGGCGGTGTAGAGGGCGTCCAGGTGGAAGCCGGTCACCGCGTGGCGGTGGAGCGGGCCGAGGAGCAGCCTGCCGGGGTCGAGCGGGTCGGGGGCCGAGGCGATGCTGCCGTAGACCGACCGGTGGGTCGCGATGGCCTCGGCCTCGACGGTGCCGGGGTCCGCGTCCGGGTGGGCTGTGACGGCGCCGATGGGGGGCTGTTGGGCCATGGCTGTGGTGTGGCGCCAGGTGCCGTAGGTGACGAGGCCGCCGACGAGGGCGACACCGGTGCCGAGGACGGAGGTGGTGAGGGTCGGGGTGAGGCTGTTGCCGTCGAACCAGCCGGTGAGGCGGCCCGCGGTGAGACCGAAGCCGATGGTGGGGATGGCGAGGAGCCAGAGCACACCGTTCATGGCGAGGGGCTGCTTGCCGTGGTCGGGGGCTTCGCTGCCCTTGCCGCGGAAGGCGAGGAGCCAGAGCCGGGTGGCGTAGGCGGCGGTCAGCAGGGCGGTGACAAGTCCTGCGATCAGCACGGTCCAGCCGGCGCCCGCGGGGGCGATGACGCTGTTGCCGAGGGCGGTGTTCTCCGCGGCGCCGAGGACGGATTCCTTGGAGAAGAATCCGGCGAAGGGCGGGATCGCCGCGAGGGCGAGCAGGGCGATGGTCATCGTCCAGAAGGCGTCGGGAACGCGCTTCGGCAGGTTGTCCATACGGCTCATCGCGGCCAGCGAGTTGGTGCCCGCGGCGTGGATGACGACACCGGCGCCGAGGAAGAGGAGTGCTTTGAACGCGCCGTGCGAGAGGAGGTGGAAGACGGCGGCACCGCGGTCGCCGGCGGCCAGGGCGCCCGACATATAGCCGAGTTGCCCGATGGTCGAGTAGGCGAGGACGCGTTTGATGTCGTCCTGCGCGAGGGCGGCGAGTGCCGATCCGATCATGGTGACGGCGGCCATGACGGCGAGGACGGTCATGGCGGCCGCGGATGCCGCGAAGACCGGCAGCAGCCGGGCCACGAAGTAGATCCCGGCGGCGACCATGGTGGCCGCGTGGATCAGGGCGGAGACGGGGGTGGGGCCTGCCATCGCGTCGGGCAGCCAGGTGTGCAGCGGGAACTGCGCGGACTTCCCGGCGACGCCCGCGAGCAGCAGCAGCGCGACGAGGGTGGGGTGGTGGAGTCCGCCGTCGGAGACGGTGCGCAGGATGCCGGTGATGCGGAACGTTCCGGCGTCGGTGGCGAGCGCGAACAGGCCGATCAGGAAGGGGACATCACCGAGTTTGGTGACCAGGAAGGCTTTGAGGGAGGCGGAGCGGGCCTCGGGTGTCTCCCAGTAGTGGCCGACGAGGAAGTACGAGCAGATGCCCATGACCTCCCAGCCGACGAGCAGCACCATCAGGTCGCCGGAGTAGACGACGAGCAGCATCGCGGCGGTGAAGAGCGAGACGATCGCCGCGTACGAGGGGTAGCGCGGGTCGTCGCGCAGATAGGCGGTCGAGTAGATCTGCACGCATGCGGCGACGGTCACGACCAGGACGGCGACGAGGGCGGCGAAGCCGTCGATGTGCAGGGACAGGTCGATGGGGACGGAGCCGGTGGGGGTGAGCCGGGTGGCCGCGTCGATGGCCTGGCCGCCGCTCTGCCGGACGGCCACGGTGATCGCCAGTGCGGCCGCGACGAGTGTCGGGAGGATGGCGAGCGGGCGGACGAATCCGGGCGCGATACGGCCGAGCAGGAGTCCGGCCACGGCCCCGATGAAGGGGACGAGGGGAACGAGGACGGCGAGGGTCGTCGTGGTCACGCGGCAGCCTCTGCCTTCTCCTCGCGGTCTTCGGGTCCGTCGGGTCCGTCGGGGTTGCCCTGGCTGTCCAGGTCGTGCCCGTCATGCGGGTCGTGCGGGTCGTCGTCCGGGTTCGGGGGTTCGGCGGTGTCGCGGAGCTTGTCGATGTCCGTCGTACCCCGGTTCCGGTGGACAGCGAGGACGATCGCCAGGCCGATACCGATCTCAGCTGCGGCGATGGCGATCGTGAAGAGGGTCAGGGCCTGCCCGGAGTGGAGCTTGTCGCGCAGCCAGACGTCGAAGGCGACGAGGTTGAGGTTGACGGCGTTGAGCATCAGCTCGACGGACATCAGGATCAGGATGACGTTGCGGCGGGCGAGGACTCCGTACAGCCCGGTGCAGAAGAGGAGGGCCGCGAGCACGGCCGGATAGACGAGGTGCATCAGCGCTGCTCCCCGCTCTGCCCGGCGGGGCTGGTCCCGGTGGGGCTGGTCCCGGCGGGGCTGGTCCCGGCGGGGCTGGTCCCGGCGGGGCTGGTCCCGGCGGGGCTGTTCGCTGCCGCGCTGTTCCTGCGGGACAGGACGATCGCCCCGACCAGGGCGGCCAGCAGGAGGACGGAGAGCGCCTCGAAGGGCAGTACCCAGTTACGGAAGAGGACCTGGCCGGAGACCTTGGTGGAGCCCTGGACGGGGCCGTGGAGGTTGATCCAGGTCGTGCGGAACGCGTCGACGACCACCCAGACGAGTGCGGCGGCCGCGGCGACGGCCACCGCGAGTGCCACCCAGCGGTTCTCCGAATCGGCGTCCGGGGAGCGGCCGATGGGAGCCTTGGTGAGCATCAGCCCGAAGAGCAGGAGGACGACGACGGAGCCGACGTAGATCAGCACCTGCACCCAGGCGATGAACTCGGCCGTCAGCAGCAGGTATTCGACGGCCAGACCGCCGAGCGCCACGATCAGCCAGAGCGCGGCGTGCACCAGCTGCTTGGTGGTGACGGTGATGACCGCCGCGCCGAAGGTGGCGATCCCTACAAGGAGGAACGCGATCTCGACGCCGGTCGGGGACAGGAACCCGGGGTGGGCTGCGGCGGCTGCCACGGCAACCGAGTCTGCTGCGTGGCTCACGCCTCCCCCTCCTGCTCCGGCTGCTCCGGCGGCCGTTCCTGCTGCTCCGGCTGCCCCTGCTGGGCCGCCTGTTCCTGCTCGGCCTGCTCGGCGGCTTCGAGTTTGTCCGCCGCCTTGCGTGCGGCGGCGACCTCCTTGGGCTCTTCGGCCGCCGGGTCGAGCGCGGGCGGCGCGGGCACCGTCCACATCCACTCGCGGAGCTTGTCGCGCTCGTGGGTGAGTTCGTGGATGTCCGTTTCCGCGTACTCGAACTCAGGTGACCAGAAGAGCGCATCGAACGGGCACACCTCGATGCAGATACCGCAGTACATGCAGAGGGCGAAGTCGATCGCGAAACGGTCGAGGACATTGCGGCTGCGCTCGCGCCCGCCCGGCGCGGCGGCCGGGAGCGTCTCCTTGTGGGAGTCGATGTAGATGCACCAGTCGGGGCACTCGCGGGCGCAGAGCATGCAGACGGTGCAGTTCTCCTCGAACAGCCCGATGACACCGCGGGAGCGGGGCGGGAGTTCGGGCTGGACGTCCGGGTACTGCGCGGTGACCGTCTTCCTGGTCATGGTGCGGAGCGTCACGGCCAGGCCCTTGGCCAGACCCGAGCCGGGAACGGGGGGCATCAGCTGATCGCCACCTTCACAATGCCGGTGAGCGCGATCTGCGCGAGGGCGAGCGGGATGAGTACGGTCCAGGCCAGCTTCTGGAGCTGGTCCTCACGGAGCCGCGGATAGGTCACACGGAGCCAGATCACACCGAAGGCCAGGACGCCCGTCTTGAGGAGCATCCAGACCCAGCCGAGTCCGTCGCTCCCCCAGGGGCCGTGCCAGCCGCCGAGGAAGAGCACAGCGGTGAGTCCGCAGAGGATCACGATGCCCGCGTACTCGGCGAGCAGGAAGAGCGCGAAGCGCAGGCCCGTGTACTCGGTGTAAGCGCCGAAGATGATCTCCGAGTCGGCGACGGGCATGTCGAAGGGCGGGCGCTGGAGTTCGGCCAGTCCCGCCGTGAAGAAGACCAGGCCGCCGACGATCTGCCACGGGATCCACCACCACGCGAACGCGTCCAGGATGCCGGGCAGCGAGACCGTGCCGGCCGCCATCGCGACGGAGGCCGCGGTGAGCAGCATCGGCAGTTCGTAGGCGAGGAGTTGCGCGGCGGTACGGAGTCCGCCGAGCAGCGAGAACTTGTTGGCCGATGCCCAGCCCGCCATGAGCGAGCCGAGCACGCCGACGCCCATCACGGCCAGCACGAAGAAGATCCCCGCGTCGACGACCTGGCCGACGGCGCCCTCGCCGGGCCCGATCGGAATGGCCAGCAGGACGAGGAGGTACGGGAGCAGGGCGACGGCGGGGGCGAGCTGGAAGACCCGCCGGTCGGCGTCGGCCGGGACGACGTCTTCCTTCTGCGCGAACTTCACTCCGTCGGCGACGAGCTGGGCCCAGCCGTGGAATCCGCCCGCGTACATGGGGCCGAGGCGGCCCTGCATATGGGCCATGACCTTGTGCTCGGCCTGCCCCACGAGCAGCGGGAGGACGAGGAAGGCGACAAAGACGATGACCAGCCGGATGGCGACGTCGAGTACGTCGTTCACGCGGTATCGCCTCCGTCGGGGGTATCGGGACCGGTGCCCGAGCCGGTGTCGGTACTGGTCCCCGAGCCGGTGTCGGGCTCGGCGCCTTTTTCGGTTTCCGGCTCGGTGGTGGGGGCGGGGGCCGGGGCGTTGTCTGCACCCTCGCCCGTTCCCTCGCCCGTTCCCTCACCGGTGGGCGGTTTCTGTGGCTGTTCGAAGGCGGGGCGGGCGTTGCGCCAGGGTGCGTCGTCGCTGCCCGCCGGGGCGGGTGAGGCCGCCGGGGGTGCCGCGCTGTCGGCCGCCCGCTGGGATGTTGACCCCTCGGACACGCTGCGGCTGCGCCGAGGACCGGCGGGTGTGCTCCCAGTAGCCGTACTCCCGGCGGGTGTGCTCCCGGTGGGAGTGCTCCCGGTGGGTGCCCCCTCGGCGGCAGGTGCCCCCTCGGCGGCAGGTGTCCCCTCGGCCTGGCCCGGTGTCTGGCTCGCTGAGCCCTCGTTCACGCTGCGCGCGCGCCGGGCCGGGCGCTCGCCCGCCGCCCGTGCACCGCGCGCCGGGCGGGCCGGTGCCGGGGGCAGCCGGCCCTTCTGCGGGCCCCACTCGTTGGGGTCGGGTACCCCGGGCGGCAGCATCTGGCGGCGCTTCGCACCACCGGCCCCCGCTCCGTGCCCCGCCGAGGACTCGCCCGGCTCCTTCGCTCCCGGCCATGCCTTCGCGACACGGGCCGCGAGGACGAAGTCCTTGCGCAGCGGGTGCCCTTCGAAGCCCTCGGGGAGCAGGAGCGGCACCAGGTGCGGGTGGTCGGTGAAGGTGACGCCGAACATCTCGTGCGTCTCGCGTTCGTGCCAGCTCGCGCCCGCGTAGAGCTCCACGGCGGACGGCAGGGCCGGTGCGGTGTGCGGGACCGTGGTGCGTACGAGCAGCCGGCGTACCGTACGGCCTTCGATCGCCACGACGTGCGCGCAGACCCGGAAGCCGGTGTCCGGTTCGTCGACGGCGCTCAGCCAGTCGAAGTAGGTGCAGCCGAGCCGGTCCCTGGCGGTCTCCAGGGCGGTGAGCCAGGAGGCGGCGGGTACGTCGACGGTGAGCAGGTCGTAGCTGTGGGCCGCGGTGGCTTCCTCACCGAAGAGTTCGGTGACGGCTTCGGGGAGCCGGTCGTACGGATGCGTCACTGTCCCGCTCCCGGCGCCGGCGGCGGGGTGATGAGGCCGCTGGTCAACTGGGCGGTCGACGGACCGGAGTAGCGCTCGCCGAGCGACTCCCTGGCGATCTTCTCCTGGAGTTTCAGGATGCCCTGCAGGAGTGCTTCGGGGCGCGGCGGGCAGCCGGGTACGTATACGTCGACGGGGATGATCTGGTCGACGCCCTTGGTCACCGAGTACGAGTCCCAGTACGGGCCGCCGCAGTTGGAGCAGGCGCCGAAGGAGATGACGTACTTCGGCTCGGGCATCTGCTCGTACAGCCGCTTGACCGCGGGGGCCATCTTGTCCGTGACCGTGCCGGAGACGATCATCAGGTCGGCCTGGCGGGGGCCGGGCGCGAACGGGATCACGCCGAGCCGGATGAAGTCGTGCCGGGCCATCGAGGCCGCGATGAACTCGATGGCGCAGCAGGCGAGGCCGAAGTTGAAGACCCACAGGCTGTAGCGGCGGCCCCAGTTGAGGACCACCTTCATGGGTTCGGGGGCCAGCCGGGAGAGCACACCGAGCCGTTGCGGGCCGGCGGCTTCCGGCGGCTGCGGAGCAGACACGTGCGGGTCCGGCAGCTGCGGGTCCGGCAGATCGACGGGGTTCGTCACGTCCATTCGAGGACGCCCTTCTTCCATGCGTAGAGCAGTCCCACGGCCAGGAAGCCGAGGAAGATGAACATCTCCACCAGCGTCGCCGCCCCGTATCCGTCGGCCGCGAAGACCGTCGCCCACGGGAAGAGGAAGATCGAGTCCACCGCGAAGATCACGTAGAGGAAGCCGTAGACGTAGTAGCGGACCTGGGTGTGCGCCCAGCCCTCGCCGACGGGGTCGACACCGCACTCGTACGTCAGCAGCTTCTCCGGGGTCGGGACCACGGGCCGCAGCAGGCGCCCGGCGCTGAAGGCCACGGCGACGAAGAGCACACCGACGACCGCGATGACGCCGACGACCGCGTACATGTGGAAGTACCCGGTGTAGCCCGGCCCCGCGGCCTGAGCCATGTGACCCGCCTGAGCCATGTGACCCGCCTGGGCGATGTGCTCCACCTGCGCCATGTGCCCCACGTGACCGGTCTGAGTCAGCCGGCCCGTGTGGCCCGCGGCGAGAACCGCTTGGTCCGTCGCGGCAACGGTCCCTCCCGGCACGTCCCGCCCTCGCTCCCTGCGCCCTTTTCGTCGCCTCGTCCGTCACACTCGCCACGTTCGACGATCCGTACGCACGGGAGTCTAGGCCCTGATAAAGACTCGGTAAGCAGCCGGATCCGGTCCGGCGCCCGGCACCGGCCCCGCCGCACGGCGAGGTGGCGGTGGGGTCGCGGTGGGGCATGGTGGGGTTATCCCTACTTCATCCCACCCAGCCGCCCCATGGCATCCGCTCCGGGGGCCCGGCACTCTTGGCGCATGACCGCGATCAACTCCCCTCGGCTCGACTCCGACCGGCCGCCGCCCGCGCGCTTCGCGTTCGACCGGTTCACGTGGAAGGAGATCGCCCATCTCCTGATGAACCTGCCGGCCGCGATCGTCGGCTTTGTTTACGTCCTGTTCATGATTGCCATGGGCGGCGGCCTGGCCGTCACCGTGGTGGGTCTGCCCCTGCTCGCGCTGGGGCTGCTCGGGGCGCGGCAGCTCGGCCGGGTGGAGCGGGCCAGGGCGCGGAAGCTGCTGGGTGTCCGGATGGAGGAGCCGAGCCCGCTGTTCGTGAAGAGCGGCGGCGGCTTCTTCACCAGGCTGTGGATGAGCCTGAGGGACCCGGTGGGCTGGCGGACGATGCTGTACGGATTCATCCGGCTGCCGTGGGGCGTGCTGACCTTCACGCTCGTGCTGCCCAGTCTGTTCGTGCTCTGGCCGGTGCTGCCGTTCATCGCGCGCGGGCTGACCAACGTCGACCGGGCCATGGTCCGCGGGCTGCTGTCGCCGTCCGACGAGCTGGAGCGCCGGATCGCCGAGCTGGAGTCGGACCGCGGGGTCGTCGTGGACACGGCGGCCGCGGACCTGCGCCGTATCGAGCGGGATCTGCACGACGGGGCGCAGGCCCGGCTGGTGGCGCTGGCCATGGGTCTGGGGCTGGCCAAGGAGAAGCTCCTGGAGGATCCGGACGCGGCGGCCGTGATGGTCGGCGAGGCGCACGGCGAGGTCAAACTGGCCCTGCAGGAGCTGCGGGATCTGGCCCGCGGGATCCACCCGGCCGTCCTGACGGACCGCGGGCTCGACGCCGCGCTCTCCTCGATCGCCACCCGGTGCACGGCGCCGGTGACGGTCCATGTCGATCTGACCGAGCGTCCGGCCGAGGCGATCGAGGGCATCGCGTACTTCACGGTCTCGGAGCTGCTGCAGAACGTCAGCAAGCACGCCCGCGCGCGCTCCGCCTCGGTGGAGGTGTGGCGCGCGGCCGACCGGCTGCTGATCCGCGTCGAGGACGACGGGCGCGGCGGGGCGCGGCTCGACGGCGGTACGGGCATGGCGGGGCTCGCCGACCGGCTGGGCGCGGTCGACGGCCTCTTCGTACTGGATTCGCCGGTCGGCGGGCCGACCACGGTGACGGCGGAACTGCCCTGGCGGGACCGCGGCTGACCCGTCCGCGGCCCGGCAGGGGCACCGTCTACAGGCCGGGGGTGGGGAAAACCCCCGGTCGAAGACGGTGCCCTTCCTCATGGTCCGGGGCCTCCGCGGACGGAAGCATGGACACCGGACAGAGCAGCGCGAGAAGAACAGCTCAAGAAGAGCAGCGCGAGAAACAACCGGACGACCGGACGACCGAGAGAAACGGACACCGCCATGGCCACGGATCACGGCATCAGAACCCGGGACCACCGAGTGCCGGCGGTGCTGCGTGCGCCGTTCGAGGGCCGCACCTGGCGCGAGTTCGGGTATCTGATGCTCTCGCTGCCGATCAGCATCGTGCTCTTCGTCTTCGGGATCACGATGTTCTCGCTGAGCGCGGGCCTGCTGGTGACCTTCCTCGGGATCCCGCTGCTCGCCGTGGGCCTGGCCGTGTGCCGGGGCTTCGGGGCGATGGAGCGGGCCAGGGCGCGGGCTCTGCTGCGGGTGGACATCGCGGATCCCGCGCCGGTACGCGGCAGGACCGGCGGCTTGATGTCGTGGGCGGGGGCCGTGCTGAAGAGCGGGGCGTCCTGGCGCCATCTGCTCTACTCGCTGCTGCACTTCCCCTGGGCCGTCTTCGCGTTCTGTGTGTCGGTGGTGCTGTGGACGTACGCCTGGGCGATGCTCGCGTACCCGCTGTGGCAGTGGGTGTTCCCCGCCTACTCGGACACGAGCGGCATCCAGCTGTACGGCGACGCGACGCACAGCGTCTATCTCGACAGCCCCTTCGAGATCACGCTGACCAGCCTGAGCGGTCTGGCCTTCGTCCTCGCCACCCCCTGGGTGATCCGCGGGCTGGCCGGGGTCGACCGGATGATGGTGCTCGGGCTGCTCGGCCCGTCGCAGCTCGACACCCGGGTCACCGAGCTGGAGTCGGACCGCGGGGTCGTCGTGGACACGGCGGCGGCCGATCTGCGCCGTATCGAGCGGGATCTGCACGACGGCGCGCAGGCCCGGCTGGTGTCCCTCGCCATGGACCTCGGTCTGGCGAAGGAGAAGCTGACGGCGGACCCGGAGGCGGCGGCCCGGATGGTCGACGAGGCGCACGGCGAGGTCAAGATCGCCCTGCAGGAGCTGCGGGATCTGGCCCGCGGGATCCACCCGGCCGTTCTGACGGACCGCGGTCTCGACGCCGCGCTCTCCTCCGTCGCCTCGCGCTGCACGGTGCCGGTGCAGGTGGAGGTGGATCTGCCGGCCAGGCCGGCCGCCGCCATCGAGGGCATCGCGTACTTCACGGTCTCGGAGCTGCTGCAGAACGTCAGCAAGCACGCGCGGGCCACCCGGGCGAGTGTGGACGTCTGGCGGGTGGAGAACCGGATCATGCTGCAGGTGGCCGACAACGGCACGGGCGGCGCCACCGGCCCCGGCGGCGACCTCACGGCGGGCGCGGCGGGCGGCGGTCTCGCGGGGCTCGCGGAGCGGCTCGGCGCGGTCGACGGACTGCTGGTCGTGGACTCGCCGGCCGGCGGCCCGACGACGGTCACCGCCGAACTGCCCTGGCGCGACTGACCACCCCGGCCGCGCCCTCGTTCCCTCTCCCCTGCCGCTACGCCGGTTCGAGCCCTACGCCGGTTCGAGCCCCCGCTCCCCGACGCCGGTTCGAGCCCCCCGCTCCGCCGCGTCCTGCGGCACCCGATAGTCCAGGCTCCCGCCCGTTCGGCCCCCGATGCTGGGATGCTGGTGGGCGCAGGGCAGGAATGGACACAAGTGGGGGGCTTCAGCGTCGTGGAGGACAGAGTGCGAGTGGTCATCGCCGAGGATTCAGTGCTGCTGCGGGAGGGCCTGACCCGGTTGCTGACCGACCTCGGTCATGACGTGGTCGCGGGTGTCGGGGACGCGGAGGCGCTGATCAAGACGGTCGGGGACCTGGCGGCCCAGGAGCTGCTGCCGGATGTGGTGGTCGCGGACGTACGGATGCCGCCCACGCACACCGATGAGGGGGTACGGGCGGCCGTACGGCTGCGCAAGGACTACCCGGGGGTCGGGGTGCTGGTCCTCTCGCAGTACGTCGAGGAGCAGTACGCCACCGAGCTGCTGGCCGGGTCGAGCCGGGGTGTCGGCTATCTGCTGAAGGACCGGGTCGCCGAGGTCAGGGAGTTCGTGGACGCCGTGGTGCGGGTGGCGCAGGGCGGGACGGCGCTGGACCCCGAGGTCGTGGCGCAGCTGCTGGGCCGCAGCCGCAAGCAGGACGTGCTGGCCGGGCTGACGCCGCGTGAGCGCGAGGTGCTGGGGCTGATGGCCGAGGGGCGGACGAACTCGGCGGTGGCCAAGCAGCTGGTGGTCAGCGACGGGGCGGTGGAGAAGCACGTCAGCAATATCTTCCTGAAGCTCGGGCTCTCGCCGAGTGACGGGGATCACCGTCGGGTCCTCGCCGTGCTGACCTATCTGAACTCGTAATTACCTGACACTCTGTCAGATAGCGAGGTCGGGGCCGTATCGCGAGAGAGGCCCCGGGCAGGTCCTAGATCCAAAGGATGAACACCCAGCGCGAGCGCCCGATGACACCGAAGGGCAGGAGGGGCGGTTCCAATGACCGCAATTCCGGGCAATTCGGCGTCTCAAAAAGGCGTCCACTTCATGAGCCTTCCAGGGAAGGCCACCCTTACCGTCGTAGGGTGGGTTCCGGTGTGCCCGGGCAGCCGGGCGCATCCGAGCAGCCGCCCGAGGGAGGTCCAGTTCAGTGACCAGCCAGGTCAGTAGCCCAGCCGAGCAGGCCGACGGATCCGATGAGGCCGTCGTCGGGGAACAACGCGCCCTTCTGATCGACGAAGAGGGCAGGGTCGAAGAGGGCACGGTCGAAGAGGGCACGGTCGAAGAGGGCAGCACCGGAGACGGCAGGGCCGGTGAGCGCGGCGCCACAGCGGACACGGCACCCGGCACCGCCACCGGCACGGACGCGGCCCCCGGCACCGCCACCGGCCCCAGCAGCCCCGGCCCCGGCCCCAAAGAGGTGCGTCGGCTGAGTCGGGTGATCATCCGGTTCGCGGGGGATTCGGGTGACGGGATGCAGCTCACGGGTGACCGGTTCACCTCGGAGACCGCGTCGTTCGGGAACGACCTCTCGACCCTGCCGAACTTCCCGGCCGAGATCCGGGCGCCCGCGGGCACTCTGCCGGGTGTTTCCTCGTTCCAGCTGCACTTCGCCGATCACGACATCCTCACTCCCGGCGACGCGCCGAACGTCCTCGTCGCGATGAACCCGGCCGCGCTGAAGGCGAACATCGCCGATGTGCCGCGGGGCGCGGACATCATCGTGAACACCGACGAGTTCACGAAGCGGCCGATGGCGAAGGTCGGTTACCCGGCGTCCCCGCTGGAGGACGGCTCCCTGGACGCCTACCAGGTCCACCCGGTGCCGCTGACGACGCTGACGATCGAGGCACTCAAGGAGTTCGGGCTCTCCCGCAAGGAGGCCGAGCGCAGCAAGAACATGTTCGCGCTCGGGCTGCTGTCGTGGATGTACCACCGGCCGACGGAGAACACCGAACAGTTCCTGCGGGCCAAGTTCGCGAAGAAGCCGCAGATCGCGGAGGCGAACGTCGCCGCGTTCCGCGCGGGGTGGAACTTCGGTGAGACGACGGAGGACTTCGCCGTCTCGTACGAGGTCGAGCCGGCCGCCACCGCGTTCCCCGCCGGCACCTACCGCAACATCAGCGGGAACCTGGCCCTGTCGTACGGGCTGGTCGCCGCGGGCCGGCAGGCGGACCTGCCGCTCTACCTCGGCTCGTATCCGATCACCCCGGCCTCCGACATCCTGCACGAGCTGTCCCGGCACAAGAACTTCGGCGTGCGGACCTTCCAGGCCGAGGACGAGATCGCCGCCATCGGCGCCGCCCTGGGCGCCGCTTTCGGCGGCTCCCTCGCCGTGACCACCACCTCGGGCCCCGGAGTCGCGCTCAAGTCAGAGACGATCGGCCTGGCCGTCTCCCTCGAACTGCCCCTCCTGGTCATCGCGATCCAGCGCGGCGGGCCCTCCACCGGACTGCCCACCAAGACCGAACAGGCCGACCTGCTCCAGGCCATGTTCGGCCGCAACGGCGAAGCCCCCGTCCCGGTCATCGCGCCCAGGACCCCCGCGGACTGCTTCGACGCCGCCCTGGACGCCGCCCGGATCGCCGTCACCTACCGCACCCCGGTCTTCCTGCTCTCCGACGGCTACCTCGCCAACGGCTCCGAGCCCTGGCGCATCCCCGAGACCGGCGAACTGCCCGACCTGCGCCCCCGGTTCGCGACCGCGCCCAACCACGAACTCGCGGACGGCACCGAGGTGTTCTGGCCCTACAAGCGCGACCCGCAGACCCTGGCCCGCCCCTGGGCGGTCCCCGGCACCCCCGGCCTCGAACACCGCATCGGCGGCATCGAGAAACAGGACGGCACCGGGAACATCTCCTACGACCCGGCCAACCACGACTTCATGGTCCGCACCCGCCAGGCCAAGATCGACGGCATCGACGTCCCGGACCTGCACACCGACGACCCCGACCAGGCCCGCACCCTCGTCCTCGGCTGGGGCTCCACCTACGGCCCCATCACCGCAGCCGTCCGCAGGCTCCGCAAGGACGGCGTCCCCATCGCCCAGGCCCACCTGCGCCACCTCAACCCCTTCCCCGCCAACCTCGGCGAGACCCTCCACCGTTACGACAAGGTCGTCGTCCCGGAGATGAACCTCGGCCAGCTCGCCCTCCTCATCCGGGCCAAATACCTGGTCGACGCCGTCTCCTACAACCAGGTCAACGGCATGCCCTTCAAGGCGGAACAGCTCGCGACGGCACTCAAGGAGGCCATCGATGCCTGACACCAACGAACTCCTGAACCTGGTGCCCAAGGCCGAGGCCGAACAGTCCATGAAGGACTTCAAATCCGACCAGGAAGTCCGCTGGTGCCCCGGCTGCGGCGACTACGCCGTCCTCGCCGCCGTCCAGGGCTTCATGCCCGACCTCGGCCTCGCCAAGGAAAACATCGTCTTCGTCTCCGGCATCGGCTGCTCGTCCCGCTTCCCGTACTACATGAACACCTACGGGATGCACTCCATCCACGGCCGCGCCCCCGCCATCGCCACCGGCCTCGCCACCTCACGCCGCGACCTGTCCGTCTGGGTCGTCACCGGCGACGGCGACGCCCTGTCCATCGGCGGCAACCACCTCATCCACGCCCTGCGCCGCAACGTCAACCTCAAGATCCTCCTCTTCAACAACCGGATCTACGGGCTGACCAAGGGCCAGTACTCACCGACCTCCGAAGTCGGCAAGATCACCAAGTCCACCCCGATGGGCTCGCTCGACTCCCCCTTCAACCCGGTCTCGCTGGCCATCGGCGCCGAGGCGTCCTTCGTCGCCCGCACCGTCGACTCCGACCGCAAACACCTCACCAGCGTGCTGCGCGCGGCCGCCGACCACCCCGGCACAGCCCTCGTCGAGATCTACCAGAACTGCAACATCTTCAACGACGGAGCCTTCGAAGCCCTCAAGGACCGCGAACAGGCCCAGGAAGCGGTCATCCGCCTCGAACACGGCCAGCCCATCCGCTTCGGCACCCCCGAAGCACCCAAGGGCGTCATCCGCGACCACACCACCGGCGACCTCGAAGTCGTCGACGTCACCCCGCAGAACGAAGCCGACGTCCTGGTCCACGACGCACACTCCACGTCACCGACCACCGCCTTCGCCCTCTCCCGCCTCGCCGACGCCGACACCCTCCACCACACCCCCATCGGCGTGCTCCGCGACGTCCAGCGGCCCGTCTACGACACCCTCATGAACACCCAGCTCGAAACCGCCGTCGAACAACACGGCAAGGGCGACCTCGCCACCCTCCTCGCCGGCAACGACACCTGGACCGTCGCGGGCTGAGTACACCTCAGGTGCCGGTGAGCGCCGCCCCGGGCCCGGTTCTGCTCCGTCAGGACCGGGCCCCGTCGTATGCCTCGCGCGCCGTCAGCACCGTGTCGACCTGCCGCTCGGTCCACCGGGCGAGCGCCCACACCTGCTCGGCGGCCTCCCTGCCGAGCGGCGTGAGCGAGTAGTCCACGCGCGGCGGGATGACCGGCTTGGCGTCGCGGTCGACGAAGCCGTCCCGCTCCAGCGTCTGCAGCGTCTGGGCGAGCATTTTCTCGCTGACCCCGCCCACCCGCCGGCGGAGCTCGCTGAAGCGGTACGAGCGGTCCAGCAGCGCGGCGAGCACGAGCACGCCCCAGCGGCTGGTGACATGTTCCAGGATCAGCCGCGAGGGGCACATCGCCTGGTTGACGTCGGGCCCGGACCCGGTCGCCGCTCTTCCCAGCACTTCGCTTACGTCCATACCAGTACCTTACTTCAAAGTGGGTACTTTCCCCTGGTTAGTACCCCTCGTAGGGTGAGTGCCAGAGGGCGTACCCCACGCCCCACCCGACCCCCGACCCACAGGGAGCACCACCTCATGAGCATCGTCGTCACCGGAGCCACCGGGGCACTCGGCCGCCTCGTCATCGACGAGCTGCTCGCCAGGGTCCCCGCGGACCAGGTCGCAGCCGTCGTACGCAACAAGGAGAAGGCCGCGGGCCTGGCGGCGCGCGGCGTCGAGCTGCGCATCGCCGACTACAGCGACCCGGCGAGCCTCGACGGGGCGTTCCGCTCCGGCGACCGGGTGCTGCTCATCTCCGGGAGCGAGGTCGGCCGGCGGGTGCCGCAGCACACCGCGGTCATCGAGGCGGCGAAGGCGGCGGGCGTCGCCCAGCTCGCGTACACGGGCATCCTGGGCGGCCCCGACGCCGACTTCCAGCTGGCCGACGAGCACAAGGTGACCGAGCAGCTGATCCTGGACTCCGGGCTGCCGTACACCTTCCTGCGCAACGGCTGGTACAACGAGAACTACACCGAGAACCTCGCGCCGGTCCTGGAGCACGGCGCGGTCGTCACCAACGCGGGCGACGGCCGGGTCGCGTCGGCCGCCCGCGCCGACTACGCGGCGGCCGCCGCCACCGTCCTCGTGTCGGACGGCCACCTGGGCCGGGTCCACGAGCTGAGCGGCGACACCGCCTGGTCCTTCGCGGAGTACGCGGCGGAGGTCGCGAAGGCCACGGGCAAGGAGATCGTGTACCGCAACGTCCCGGCGGCCACCCACCAGGAGATCCTGACCGGTGCCGGTGTCCCCGAGGCGATGGCGGCGATCCTCGCGGACGTGGGGACGGCCATCGAGCGCGGCCTGCTGGCCACCACGAGCGGCGACCTGGCCCGGCTGACCGGACGCCCCACCACCCCGATCGCCACGTCGATCGCGGCCGCACTGGCGTGACACCGTGCGGCGGCCGTACAGCGGTGCCGCCTTTCGTACGGCGGTGCCGCCTGTCATGAGCGTATGACGAAACGGGCATGACAGCCGGGCCCTCCTCCCGTACCTTCGAATCCGTGCGCCTCGTGCCTTCGACGCATGCCGGACGAACTCAGGGGAGGGCCCGTGAAGGGCACCAGTGAGCAGCGGGCAGGGTTCCTGAACGGCGTTGCCGCGTACGTGCTGTGGGGGCTCGTCCCGATGTTCTGGCCGCTGCTCAAGCCGTCGGGCGCCATGGAGATCCTGGCCCACCGCATGGTGTGGTCGCTCGGCGTCGTCCTGATCGCCCTGCTCGTGATGCGGCGCTGGACCTGGATCGGCGAGCTGGTCCGCGCGCCCCGCAAGCTGGGCCTGGTGGCCATCGCCGCGGTGGCCATCAGCGTCAACTGGGGCGGCTACATCTGGGCCGTGAACGACGGTCAGGTCGTCGAAGCCTCGCTCGGCTACTTCATCAACCCGCTGGTCACCATCGCGATGGGCGTCCTGCTCCTGGGCGAACGGCTGCGCCCCGCCCAGTGGGCCGCCGTCGCCACCGGCGCCACGGCCGTCGTGGTGCTGGCCGTCGGTTACGGCAAGCCGCCCTGGATCTCGCTGATGCTGGCCTTCTCCTTCGCGACGTACGGGCTGGTCAAGAAGAAGGTGAATCTCGGCGGGCTGGAGTCGCTCACGGCGGAGACGGCGCTGCAGTTCCTGCCGGCGCTGGCGTATCTGCTGTTCCTCGCCGGGCGCGGCGAGTCCACCTTCGGCCCGCCCGCGCACGGGGTGCTCCTGGCCTCCACGGGGCTGGTCACCGCGATCCCGCTGATCCTGTTCGGCGCGGCGGCGATCCGCGTACCGCTCTCGACCCTGGGACTGCTCCAGTACCTGACGCCGGTCTTCCAGTTCGGCCTGGGCACCCTGTACTTCCATGAGGCGATGCCGCCGGAGCGGTGGGCCGGGTTCGCGCTGGTGTGGCTGGCGCTGACGGTCCTGACCTGGGACGCCCTGCGGAACGCGCACCGGACGCGGGCACGGGCCGCTCAGCTGACGGCCGAGGCGCGGGAGCGGGAGCAGGACCGGACGCAGGAACCGGGGGCAGTACGGGAGCAGGCGCAGGAGCCGCCCCGGGCTGTCAGCCGCCCAGCGCCTTCAGAACATGGGCGATCAGCCGGGTGATCTCCTCCGCGTCGTACGGGGGCCTGCGCAGGCTGTGCCGGTAGTAGAGCGGGCCGTAGAGCAGCTCCACCCCCAGCTGGACATCGGCGTCCTCGGGGAGTTCGCCCTGCTCCTGGGCGCTGCGCAGCCGGCCTGTCGCGCCCCTGACCCGGGGATCGATGAACTGCTCCTGCACGGTCCTGGCCAGGTCGTCGTCGTACTGGATCTCGGTGAGGATCCCGGCGTACGCGGGCCCGAGCGGCGGATGGGCGAGGAGCCGCACCACTCCGCTCATCTGGGAGTGGAGGTCGGCGGCGAGGTCGCCGGTGTCGGGGAAGGGGCGGGTCTTGATGACCGCGTCGTCCAGCGCTTCGAGCACCAGCGCGCCCTTCGACGGCCACCAGCGGTAGATCGTCTTCTTGCTCACACCGGCACGGGCGGCGATCGCCTCGATGGTGACGCGGGCGTACCCCCGCTCGATACAGAGCACGAGGGCGGCCGCGAGGATCGCCTGCTGTGATTTCTCACTGCGGCGTGCGGGGTTGGGCGTGAGGTTCACCGCTTGAGTCTATTCACCGGTCAGGGACGGGGACGATACGTAGCGTCTTGACAGCGGAAGGTGTACGTCCGAGAATATGGCCGGGGAAACGGTACGTGTCGTGTCGAGCCGCGTCGGGGGACGGCTTCTCGGTACGGCACGTGCCCTCCCTTTCTCGCTTCCCCGGTCAGGCCGCGATGTCCTTCGTGGTGAACCGCGCCCAGGCCGCCGAGCCGAACACCACGGCGTACAGCCCCTGCAGGCCGAGGTTCTTGACGATCTCGTCCCAGTAGACCGGTGCCCGCAGCAGGTCGGCGAAGGACAGCCAGTAGTGCGGGAACAGATACGGCTGGAGCGCGTGCAGCTGGGGGATCCCGTCCAGGATCTGCACCGTGATCACCAGACCGACCGTCGTCGCCATCGCGGCGATTCCGCTGCTGGTGAGGGTGGAGACGAACAGGCCGACGGCCGCGACCCCGACCAGTGAGGCGGCGACGACGGCCGAGATCAGCGCCGCCCGGCCGAGGCCGTCGGCGAAGGAGATCTGGGTCCCCGAGATCGTCGTGACATCACCGAGCGGGAAGAGCAGCGCCCCCACCGCAAGCGCGGAGGCCGCCACGACCAGGGTCGCGGCCAGACAGAAGGCCACGGCGCAGACGGACTTGGCGAGCAGCAGCCGGGTCCGGCCGGCCGGGGCGACCAGCAGATAGCGCAGCGTCCCGGCGCTGGCCTCCCCCGCCACGGAATCCCCCGCGATGACACCGATCGCCATCGGCAGGAACACCGGCAGGGTCGCGGCGAGCGCCGCGAAGACCAGGAACAGGCCGTTGTTGGTGATGTCCGTGAGGAAGGCGGGGCCGTTGCCGCTGGGGTCGCGGGCCGTCGAGCCATGGTCCGACTCCAGCTTGACGGCGATCCCGATGAGGACCGGGACCGCGGCCAGCACGGCGAGCAGCGCGAGGGTGCGCCAGCGGCGGAAGGTGACGGTCAGCTCGGAGGCGAAGAGCCCGAGCTGCCGGCGCGGATACGAGCCGGCGCGCGACGCCCCGGGCCCACCGGGACCGGGGCTGGTGCTTCTGGGGCTGGTGCTTCCGGGGCTGGCGGTTCCGGGGCTGGCGCCCTCGGGCCGGTCGTTTCCGGGCCGGTCGTCTCCGGGCCGGTCGTCTCCGGGCCGGTCGTCTCCGGGCCGGTCGTCTCCGGGCCGGTCGCCCCGAGGCTCGCCGTCCCCGGGCCCGCCGTCCCCGGGCCTCCCGTCCCCAGGGCCCTGTTGCGGCTCCTGCCTGGACGCCTCAGCCTGCGACATCGAAACCCTCTCCGGTGAGTGCGACGAAGGCGTCCTCCAGAGAGGCCCGTTCGACGCCGAAGGACCTGACGCGGACGCCTTCCCGTACGAGAGCGGCGTTGAGGTCCGCCACATCCGTCCCGGCCGACGGGATGTCACCGGTCACCCGGTCCCCCGCCACCTCCACGCCGGTGACTCCCCGCTCCCCCAGTACGCGGGCGGCCACGTCGGGGTCGGGTGTGCCGACGGCGAGGCGGCCGCGGGTCGCGAGATCGGCGACGGGGCCCTGGGCGAGCAGGGTGCCCCTGGCCATCACGGCCGCGTGGGTGCAGACCTGTTCGATCTCGTCCAGGAGGTGGGAGGAGAGGAAGACGGTGGTGCCGTCCTCGGCCAGTTCCCTCACCAGGGTCCTGATCTCCCGCATGCCCTGCGGATCGAGCCCGTTCGTCGGCTCGTCCAGGACGAGCAGTCCGCGCGGCTGGAGCAGCGCGGCGGCGAGACCGAGCCGCTGCTTCATACCGAGCGAGTACGCCTTGGCCTTCTTGGCCGACGCGTGGGCGAGCCCGACCCGTTCGAGAGCGGCGTCGACGCGGGTGCGCCGGGTGCGGGGGTCGGCCTGCGGGTCGGCGGAGTCGTAGCGCAGCAGATTGTCGCGCCCGGAGAGGAACCCGTACAGCGCGGGGCCCTCGATGAGGGCGCCGACCTCGGGCAGGACGCTGCGGGCGGCGCCGGGCATCGGCCGCCCGAGCAGGCTGGCGGTGCCGGAGGTCGGGGCGATGAGGCCGAGGAGCATCCGGATCGTGGTGGTCTTGCCGGAGCCGTTGGGCCCGAGGAAGCCGAAGACGCTGCCGCGCGGGACGGTGAGGTCCAGGCGGTTCACGGCGAGTTGGCCGCCGCGGAAGCGTTTGGTGAGGGCATGGGTTTCGATGACGGCTTCAGGCATGGCGATGGTCCCGTCGGTTCGGCGCACCTGCGGACCAGGCTAACGGGAACAGCCGCCCGGCCCCGGCCGGGCCACCGGGGCCCCGCCGAGCACGGACCCAGCCGGGCCACCAGGGCCCGGCCGAGCACAGATCCAGCCGGACCACCAAGACCCCGCCGAGCGCGGACCCAGCCGGACCCACCAGGGCCCGGCCGAGCACAGATCCAGCCGGACCACCAAGACCCCGCCGAGCGCGGACCCAGCCGGACCCACCAGGACCCGGCCGGATCCGTCGCCGGGCCTACTTGGCCGCGTCGGCCGCCTTGACCAGTCCGGCCTTGTCGACGGTGCCGACGAAGACCTTTCCGTCATCCGTCATCAGCGCGTTCACCAGCCGGGTGTGGAAGACCGTGCCCGAGCCGAACGAGCCGGTCACCCTGTCCCCCAGCGAGCTGAGGAACTTCTGCGCGTCCGCCGGGACGCCGCTCTTCTGCGCGGAGCCGCCCGGCGCACCGATGCCCTTGCCGCTGCCGGTGTCGATCCTGGCCACCGACGTCCAGCCCTTGCCGATGATGTTCAGGCCCTTGAAGTCCTCCGGCGAGCCCGACTTCAGGTCCTTCGGGCTGCCCTGGGGCACCCCGTGCGTACCGGCCTTCGGAGCGGCCTTCGTACCGGCCTTCGGAGCGGCGCCCTCCGTCACCTTCGCGCCCTTCGGCGGAGTGAAGGTGAACGTGGAGGCCGCGGGCTTCCCGAAGTCGACCTTCGTGAAGCCCACATCGATCGCCGCCTTGCCGCCGCCGCTCGGCGTGAGGGTGAACTTCAGCGGGGTGCCGGTCTTCGCGTCCACCGCGATACGGACCGAACCGATCGTGGAACCGGACTGCTTCGGCTTGATGAGCAGCTGGTACGCGTCATGGCCCGCCACCTGCGCCGTGCCGTCGACACTCACCGATGTCGTCGGTCCGACGGCCTTCAGCGTCTGCTCGGCGAGGTCCTTCGGAGTGGCCGGGAGCTTGTCGGTGTGGCCGCTGCCGCCCTTCCGGCCGTCCGCCGGTGCGCCGGTCCTCGCGTGGTAGACCTCGTTCGACTTGCTGTCGTACGCCCAGACCTGACCCCCGTTGTGGATCAGGCTGTACTCGGCGGCGCTGTCCATGATGGACACCCGCTGCTTGTCGGGGCCGTCGGCGGCCACCCGCAGGGTGTGCGTGCCCGAGGCCAGCTCCATCAGCTTGGATTCGGGCGACGCGCTCGACCCGCCCTTGTCACCGCCACCGCTGACCGCGCCCCCGCCGATGCTGCCGGCCAGTCCGCCCAGCGACGGGATGCCCAGGTCCGATTCGGCCTTCACCGTGCCGGAGAGCTGCTGGGTGTCCGATGCGGCCATCTTCTCGATGAGCTGCTGCGCCGAGATCTTCGGAAGGCTGGGGTCGCCCGAGCTGGCGAGCGCCGGCACGAGGCCGATCGTCACCGCGGCCACCCCCGCGACTCCGACCGGGACGAGATAACGCGCCGCCTTCCGGCGGGCCGCGGCGGAAGTCCCGGCCTCTCCGGTGCCCTGTGCAGTGTCGTTCGGTGCCATGTGTGCCCTACCTCCGTGATCGGCGGCGATCCGTACGGTTGCGCTCGTCCACCCCGCGCCGCCATTCTCACCCGAATTGGTGGGGTGTGGTGCAGTCCATCTCACCAAATTCCCGGGCCGTACGCGTCAGCCCCCGGGAGCAACTGCGCCTAGTGCTGCGGTATGACAGACGGCGCCGGCAACGCGCCCCGCCCCGTAGGGGAAGCGGCCGGCCGGGGAGAGAGGCCCACCCGTCCGAAGGACCCGCCCGGTGCGACCGGCCCAACGGACGACGAAGGGCCCGCCCGCGGATACGCGGCACGGGCCCGGCACACACCCTGTCCGAACGGCGGCACGTACACCCGGACCAACCATCGGCATGTACACCCGGACCAACCGGCGGCACATACACCCGGACCAACCAGCGGCACGTCACCGCCGCCCCGGCACGTCCTACCCGACGCGGTGCACCACCGCGCCGCACAGCTCCTCGAGAGCGGTCTTCGCGAAGCACTCGGGCAGCGGCGCCAGTGAGGCCCTGGCCTCCTCCGCGTACCGCACGGTGTCCTGGCGTACCTGCTCCAGGGCCGGGTGCGCCCGCATCAGCCGCAGCGCCTCGGCATGCCGGGCGTCGTCCGTCAGATCGCCCGACAGCAGCTCGACCAGGGCGAGATCGTCCGGGCGGCCGTACTCGGCGGCCTGGGCGCGCAGCCGCAGGACCGGCAGGGTGGGGATGCCCTCACGCAGGTCGGTCCCCGGTGTCTTGCCGGACTCGTGGCTGTCGCTCGCGATGTCCAGGACGTCGTCGGCCAGCTGGAACGCGGTGCCGAGCCGCTCGCCGTACTGCGTGAGGATGTTCACCACGCTCTCGTCGGCGCCGGACATCATCGCGCCGAACCGTCCGGAGACGGCGATCAGGGAGCCCGTCTTGCCCGCGATGACGTCGAGGTAGTGGCCGACCGGGTCGCGGCCGTCGCGCGGGCCCGCGGTCTCCAGGATCTGGCCGGTGACGAGGCGTTCGAACGCCTCGGCCTGGATGCGTACGGCCTCCGGGCCCAGGTCGGCCAGGATGTGCGAAGCGCGCGCGAAGAGGAAGTCGCCGGTCAGGACCGCGACCGAGTTGTCCCAGCGCGCGTTGGCGCTGTCCACCCCGCGGCGCACTTCCGCCTCGTCCATCACGTCGTCGTGGTAAAGCGTCGCCAGATGTGTCAATTCGACCACTACGGCCGAAGGCACGACTCCGGGTGCATAAGGGTCACCGAACTGGGCAGCGAGCATCACAAGAAGCGGACGAAAGCGCTTACCCCCGGCTCGCACAAGATGCTGCGCGGCCTCCGTGATGAAAGGGACCTCGCTCTTGGTGGCATCGAGCAGCCCGGCCTCGACAGCTGCCAATCCGGCCTGGACATCGGCCTCAAGTGCCTGGTCCCGCACGTTCAGCCCGAATGGCTCGACGACGGTCACGAGGGGATCTCCTGTCTGCTGACGATCACACGGATTGTCGATGTGTCGCTGTCCGCACTCAAGTCAGCGTATCCGGTCCTCTTTCGATCACCATGAGCGCCTGCCCGCCCACCCCGAGCACATACCGAGCGTGACCGGTATGTTCAAAACAAGTCGATTCGAATGGGAGCAGTACCTTTGTCCGGAACAGAGCCGCAGCCGGGACAGGCACCACCGTCCCAGCCCCCGCCGGAGCCGGGCGACGACCACTCGTTCTTCGGTCAGCCGCGCGGCCTGGCGACGCTGTCGGGACTGGAGATCTGGGAGCGGTTCTCGTTCCTCGGGATGCAGGCCATCCTCGTCCTCTACTTCACGGCCGCGGTCAACCAGGACGGTCTCGGCATGTCGCCGGGGGCGGCGGCGTCCATCTCCGCCGCGTACGGCACGCTGGTCTATCTGGTCTCGGTGGCGGGCGGCTGGCTGGCCGACCGCATTCTCGGTTCCTACCGCGCGGTCCTCGGCGGCGGCATCCTCATCGCGCTCGGCCACTACTCCATGGCGGTCCCGACGGCCGGTATGACCTGGGTGGGCCTGGGGCTCATCTCGATCGGTACGGGGCTGCTGAAGCCGAACGTGGCGACCCTGGTCGGCAAGCTCTACCGGACCGAGGACCAGCGCCGCGACGCCGGCTTCGCCCTCTACTACATGTGCATCAACATCGGTGCCTTCCTCGGCCCGCTGATCACCGGCTGGCTCGGTGACCACAAGGGCTGGCACTGGGGCTTCTCGGCCGCCGCCGTCGGGATGACGCTGGGTCTGATCCAGTACGTCCTGGGGCGCCGCACCATCGCGGGCCGCACCGACGCCGCCGAGCAGGCGCTGCCGCCCGCGGCGATGCGCCGCGCCGTCCGGATGATCGTCGGCGGGGCGCTGGCGGTCGCGGTGATCGCCGTGATCCTGGGGCTCTCCGGCTGGCTGACGCTGGACCGCACCGTCGACGCGCTGACCATCATCTCGGTGGCCGCGCCGGTCGTCTTCTTCGCCGTGATGTTCCGCAGCCCGCGGGTGACGAAGGCCGAGCGCGGCCATCTCCGCCCGTACATCGTGCTGTTCCTGGCCTCGGTGGTCTTCAACTTCATCCTCTTCCAGGCGTACTCGACGATGATCCTGCTCGCGTCGACCAACGCCAAGACGGAGATCTTCGGCTACCACTTCCCGGCCAGCTGGTACGCGTCGGCGCTCGGCGCCTTCGAGGTGGCCCTGGCGCCCGTGGTCGCCGCTCTGTGGGTCCGGATGGGCAAGCGCCAGCCGCACGCGTCCAACAAGATCGCGATCGGCACCATCCTCGGCGGGCTCTCCTTCCTGATCATGGTCCCCGCCACATCGGGCCGCACGGGCACCGACTGGCTGATGTCCGTCTGGTGGATCGTCGGCTCGTACGCGCTGCTGGGGCTCGGCGACATCCTGGTCGAGACCTCGGGCATGTCCGCCACCACCAAGCTCGCGCCGGCCGCCTTCGCCAGCCAGACGATGGCCCTCTGGTTCCTGTCGCTCGCCCTCGCCAACGGCATCCAGGCGCAGATCGTGAAGTTGTACGGCGAGGTCTCCGACCCGGCGTACTTCGGTGTCAACGGCGCCATCGCCGTCGTCGCCGGGCTCGCGGTCGTCGCCGCCGCCCCCTGGCTCAAACGCACCATGCACCCCGTCCACTGAGGAGCGCCTGCCGTGGCTCGAATCCGCACCGAATTCCCGTACGAGACCCGCCGCGAGGACGTCTGGATCCCGCTCCCGGACGGCACGCAGCTGTACGCCAGGATCTGGCGCCCGGTCAACGCCGACGGGCCGGTCCCCGCCCTGCTCGAATACCTTCCGTACCGGCTGAGCGACTGGACGGCGCCGCGGGACTGGCAGCGGCACCCCTGGTACGCGGGCCACGGCTACGCCTCCGTCCGGGTGGATGTGCGCGGCCACGGCAACTCGACCGGTATGCCGGGTGACGAGTACGACGCCCAGGAGCTGGCCGACGGGGTCGCGGTGGTGAACTGGCTGGCCGAACAGGACTGGTGCACCGGCAAGGTCGGGATGTTCGGCATCTCGTGGGGCGGCTTCAACTCGCTCCAGATCGCGGCCATCGCCCCCGAGCCGCTCAAGGCGATCGTCACGGTCTGCTCCGCCGACGACCGCTACGACAACGACGTCCACTACATGGGCGGCTCGGTGCTCGCCGTGGACATGCACGCCTGGGCGGCCACCATGCTCGCCTTCGTGTCACGGCCGCCGGACCCGGCGCAGGTCGGCTCGGTCTGGCGGGACATGTGGCTGAGCCGTCTGGAGGCCGTCGAGCCCTTCATCCACACCTGGCTCGCCCATCAGACGCGCGACGACTACTGGAAGCACGGCAGCGTCTGCGAGGACTACTCGGCGATCAAGGCGGCCGTACTGACCGTCGGCGGCTGGCACGACCCGTACCGGGACACCGCGCTGCGGCTGGTCGGGAATCTGGACCCGTCGCGGGTGCGGGGGCTGATCGGCCCGTGGTCGCACCAGTATCCGGACCGCGGGCTGCCGCCGGGCCCGGCGATCGGCTTCCTCCAGGAGACCCTGCGCTGGTGGGACCACCATCTGAAGGGCGAGGACAACGGGGTGATGGACGAGCCGCTGCTGCGCTCGTGGATCAGTGAGTCGCACCCGCCGGCCACGGTCTACCCGGAGCTGCCCGGCCGCTGGGTCGCGGACACCGCCTGGCCTTCGCCGCATGTCACCCCCGTGTCGTACGCGCTCCAGGGCGACCCGATGGAGGTCAGGTCGCCGATGCAGACCGGTCTGGACGCCGGGCGGTTCTTCCCGTTCGGCAATGACTCGGACCTGCCTCCCGACCAGCGGGACGAGGACGCGAAGTCCGTCTGTTTCGAATTCCCGGTCCGTCAGGCCCCCATCGAGATCCTGGGCCGCGCCAAGGTGCACCTGTCGGTGCGCTCCGACGTCCCCACGGGGCAGGTCGTCGCCCGGCTCTGCGATGTCGCGCCTGACGGCTCGTCCACTCTGGTCACCCGGGGCGCGCTCAACTTCTCGGCGCGCCACGGACGGGACCGTGTGGACCCCTGGGAGCCGGGCGCCACCGAGTCGCTCACCTTCGAGCTGAACGGCGTCGGCCACACCTTCCCGCCCGGTCACCGCATCCGCCTGTCGGTGTCGTCGGCGTACTGGCCGTGGATCTGGCCGCAGCCCGACTCGGCGCACGGCTGGACCCTTGACCCGGCGGCCTCGACGATGGAACTCCCGGTCCGCGCGCACACCGAGGACCACATCACCTTCGACGAGCCGGAGCAGTCGGAGCCGCTCGCGGTGGAGTATCCGGATAATCCGGACGAGCGCCCGGAGCGTCTCGTCGTACGCGATGTGGCGAAGGGCGACTGGCGTCTGGAGGTGGACCCCCGCTACGGGGGCACCCGGATCTACCCGGACGGCCTGGAGTTCAGCGAGGACGCGCTGGAGACGTACACGATCAACGAGGCGGACCCGCTGACGGCGCACACCCGCTCGGACTGGTCGATCCGGCTGCACCGCCCCGAGACGGGCTGGGACGCCCGGGTGCGGACCAGGTCCGAGATCACCTGCGACGCCCGGGACTTCATCACGTCGAGCGAAGTGGTGTGCCAGGAGGGCGACGAGGTGGTCTTCCGGCGGAGCTGGGAGAAGCGGATCCCGCGCACGGCGGGGTAGCGCGCCGGGTACGGCGGGGCGGGGCACCGCGAACGTTTCACCAGCTGACGCGGCACGCCTCGCCCCCGTACCGTGGGTCTGTCCACAGACCTGAAAGCGAGGCAGCACCCCATGCCCGAGCAGAGTCCGCTCGACCTTCCCGAAGGCGACCCCTTCGGCCCGCACAACCTGCCGTACGGAGTCTTCTCCACCCCCGAGGATCCCGACCGGCGCCGGGTGGGGGTACGGATCGGCGGCCATGTACTGGACGCGGGGGCGGCGGCGACCGCCCTCGGCTCCCCGTACGGCACGCTGCTCGCCCACCCCACGCTCAACCCGCTGCTCGCGGCGGGCCGTACGGCGTGGCGCGATGTGCGGCGCGCGCTGACGGCCTGGGTGACCGTGCCGGCGCACCGCCAGGTCATAGAGCCGCTGCTGCATCCGGTCGCGGATGTCACGATGCACCTGCCGTACGAGGTCGCCGACTACGTCGACTTCTACGCGAGCGAGCACCACGCGACGAACGTCGGCAGCATCTTCCGGCCCGACTCCGCGCCGCTGACGCCCAACTGGAAGCATCTGCCGATCGGTTACCACGGCCGTTCGGGCACGGTCGTCGTGTCGGGCACCGATGTCGTACGTCCCGCGGGGCAGCGGAAGGCGCCGTCGGACCCGGCGCCGGTCTTCGGGCCTTCGGTCAAGCTCGACATCGAGGCGGAGGTCGGCTTCGTCGTCGGCGTCCCGTCCGGGCGGGGCGAGCCCGTGCCGCTGTCGGGGTACCGGGACCATGTCTTCGGCGTCCAGCTGCTCAACGACTGGTCGGCGCGCGACATCCAGGCGTGGGAGTACGTGCCGCTGGGCCCCTTCCTCGGCAAGTCCTTCGCCACGTCGGTCTCGGCCTGGGTGACACCGCTGGAAGCGCTGGACGCGGCACGGACCGCGCCGCCCGCCCGCGAACTGCCCCTGCTGCCCTACCTCGACGACGCGTCGGCCGAGGAGCCGGGCGGCCTCGATCTGCGGATCACGGTGGCCATCAACGGGCAGCCGGTCTCCGAGCCGCCGTTCGCCGGGATGTACTGGACGGCCGCCCAGATGCTGGCCCATACGACGGTCAACGGCGCCTCGCTCCGCACCGGGGACCTCTTCGGCTCGGGGACGGTCAGCGGGCCGTCGGCCGGACAGTGCGGCTCGCTGCTCGAAATCACCTGGAACGGCAGCCGGCCCCTCGAAGTCGGCGGCGGCAAGCGGACGTTCCTGGAGGACGGCGACGAGGTGACGCTGACCGCCTGGGCGCCGGGGCCGGACGGGACCCGGGTCGGCCTCGGCGAAGTGACCGGAAGGATCGTGCCCGCACCATGAGCCAGGAGGCGCCGACACTCCCCGAGGAACTGCTGCTGCTCGCACTGGACCCGGGCCGGGGCAGACCGTTCTGCAGGAACCGCTATCTGGAGTTCGGGATGGCCGGTGCGGCCCTGGCCGAACTGGAGCTGCAGGGCCGGATCTCCGAGTCGCACGGGAAGGTGACGGTGGAGCGGCCGCTGCTGCCGCACGACCCGGTCCTCGCGCGGGTGCTGGAGCTGCTGCCGGCCACCGACACGAGGAAGTCCGCCGGGGGCGTCGGCGCCCGCTACTGGATCCGCCGGAACGGCCGCACGGTGGAGGGCCTGTATCTGGACCACCTGGTGGACGAGGACGTCCTGACCCGTGAGACGCGCCGGTTCGCGGGGCTGCTGCCCTACTACCGGCATCCGGCGGGCCCGCGCGACTGGTCGGCTCCGGCCCGCGACCGCTTCCTGACGGCGGAGGCGGCGGACTTCCCCGACCCGCGCAGCCGGGCGCTGGCGGCGCTCGTCTCGGCGGTGGGCCTGTCGCGGATCGTCGCACGGGAGGGCTGGAAGTCCCGCTCGGCGATGCGGACCCTGATCAAGGAGGAGTGGCCGGCGCACGCGGTGCACCGCACCATCCAACGCGACCGGGCGAGACGGAGCGGCGGCGGAGGCTGAGGGCCGGGCCTGCCGCCCCCTGGTCTCGGGGCTACCCTCTGGGCCTGGGCCGCGGACCTGGGGGCAGAGCCTGGGGCTCGGACCTTGGCTTCGGGCCTGGGGCCTGGGCAGCCTTACTGGCGCCTCGCTCCCCTTGCTCCGCCTTGTTGCCGCCGCCTTACCCCTCCGGGTCGTCCGGGTAGTCGGAGAAGTCCGGCTCCTCCCAGGCTCCCGGGTCGTCCGGCTCGCTCTGCGCGGGCACCCGGGCAGAGGCAGGGGCCCCGGCCCGGGCGGGCTGGGCCGCCTGGCCGGACGGCTGGTCCGGCGCGGTCGCGTCCGCCCCGGGGCGGGCCGCCGCGGCAGCCGGGTCCGGTGTGGCAGCCGGGTCCGGTGTGGTGGTCGCCGGGCCGGCCAGCTCGGCCAGCACCCCGAGCACGCCCTCCCCGTACGTCGCGAGCTTCTTCTCGCCGAGGCCGCCGATCCCGCCCAGCTCACCGAGCGTGGCGGGGCGCACCGTGGCGATCTCCCGCAGCGTCGCGTCATGGAAGACCACATACGCCGGGACGCCCTGCTCCTTGGCCTGCTTGCCGCGCCAGGTCCGCAGCGCCTCGAAGACCGGCACCGCATCCGCCGGGAGGTCGGCCGCCGCGACTGCCGCCCTGGCCTTCTTCTCGCCCTTGGCAGCCCGGGCCACCACAGCCTTCTCCGGCTCCTTGCGCAGCCGGACCTCGGTCTCTCCCGAGAGCACCGAGCCACTGGTGCCGGTCAGGACCAGCGTGCCGTACTCCCCCTCGACCGCCAGCAGCCCCTGCGCCAGCAACTGCCGCACCACACCACGCCACTGGGCCTCCGGCACGTCATCGCCGATACCGAAGACGGAGAGCTGGTCGTGGTCGAACTGGATGACCTTGGCCGTCCTGCGGCCGAGCAGGATGTCGATGATCTGGCCGGCGCCGAACTTCTGCCGGCGTTCGCGCTCCAGCCGTACCACCGTCGACAGCACCTTCTGCGCCGCCACCGTCCCGTCCCAGGTCTCGGGCGGGCTGAGGCAGGTGTCGCAGTTGCCGCAGGCGGGGGCCTCCGCCTCCTGGCCGAAGTACTGGAGGAGCTGGGCGCGGCGGCAGCCGGCCGTCTCGCAGAGCGCGAGCATCGCGTCGAGGTGGGCCGCGGCCCGGCGGCGGAACACCTCACCGCCGTCACCGCTCTGGATCATCTTCCGCTGCTGCACGACGTCCTGCAGGCCGTACGTCATCCACGCCGTGGACGGCAGCCCGTCCCGCCCGGCGCGCCCGGTCTCCTGGTAGTACCCCTCCACCGACTTGGGGAGGTCGAGGTGGGCGACGAACCGGACGTCCGGCTTGTCGATCCCCATCCCGAAGGCGATCGTCGCGACCACGACGAGGCCGTCCTCCCGCAGGAAGCGTGACTGGTGGACGGCGCGGGTGCCCGCGTCGAGCCCCGCGTGGTACGGCACGGCCTCCACGCCGTTCTTGCAGAGGTACTCGGCGGTCCGCTCGACGGAGGCGCGGGAGAGGCAGTAGACGATGCCGGCGTCCCCCGCGTGCTCCTCCTTGAGGAAGGCGAGCAGCTGCTTCTTGGGGTCGTTCTTGGGGACGATGCGGTACTGGATGTTGGGCCGGTCGAAGCCCGCAACGAAGTGCCGGGCTTCGGGCATGCCGAGCCGCTCGGTGATCTCCTGGTGGGTGGCGCGGGTGGCGGTGGCCGTCAGGGCGATGCGCGGGACGTCGGGCCAGCGCTCGCCGAGCAGCGAGAGCGCCAGATAGTCGGGGCGGAAGTCGTGTCCCCAGCTGGCGACGCAGTGCGCTTCGTCGATCGCGAACACGGAGATCTTCGCGCGGCTCAGCAGGGAGAGCGTGGCCTCGACCCGCAGCCGCTCGGGCGCCAGATAGAGCAGGTCGAGCTCTCCGGCGAGCAGCTCGGCCTCCACGGTGCGGCGCTCGTCGAAGTCCTGCGTGGAGTTCATGAAGCCGGCCCGCACACCGAGGGCGCGCAGCGCGTCCACCTGGTCCTGCATCAGTGCGATCAGCGGTGAGATCACCACGCCCGTACCTGGTCTGACCAGGGCGGGGATCTGGTAGCAGAGGGACTTTCCGCCACCGGTCGGCATCAGCACGACGGCGTCCCCGCCGTCCACCACCTGCCCGATGATCTCTTCCTGCTCGCCGCGGAACGCGTCGTACCCGAAGACCCGGTGCAGGGTGCTGAGCGCCTCGCTCTCCGCGCCCCGCGCGTGCGTGGTCCGCTCTGCCTGCTCCGTACGCTCGGCCACTGCCTCGCCACTCCCGCTCATCGTTCCGCCCCGCGCTCTGTCCCGCGTCCTGTTCCGCGTTCCATCGTTCCGTCCCCCGTCGCGCTGGTCCCGTCCATCCTGCCGGTCACTCCTGCCACGATAGGGTCCCGCACCGACATCCCCGGACACAGCGGTCCACCACGGGGTGCGCCCGCCCCGGTCACCCCGTACGAAAGCCGTCGGGCGGGCCGGGGACGCCCGGCCCGCCCGACGGCGGAGATCGTGGGGAGAACGGCCCGGCGGCTACCGGGCGAAGGCCCCCGCCTGTCCTGCCAGGTCCAGGAAGTACTGCGGGGCGAGCCCCAGGACCAGCGTGACCGCGACACCCACGGCGATCGTCGTCATCGTCAGCGGCGACGGCACGGCGACGGTCGGGCCGTCCGCCTTCGGCTCGCTGAAGAACATCAGCACGATGACCCGGATGTAGAAGAACGCGGCGATGGCGGACGAGATCACACCGACCACGACAAGACCGCCGGCCCCGCCGTCGGCCGCCGCCTTGAACACGGCGAACTTCCCGCTGAACCCGCTGGTCAGCGGGATACCCGCGAAGGCCAGCAGGAAGATGGCGAAGACCGCGGCCACCAGCGGTGAACGCCGCCCGAGCCCGGCCCACTTGGAGAGGTGGGTGGCCTCGCCGCCCGCGTCCCGCACCAGCGTGACCACGGCGAAGGCGCCGATCGTCACGAACGAGTACGTCACCAGATAGAAGAGGACCGAGCTGATGCCCTCAGGGGTGGTGGCGATGACACCGGCCAGGATGAACCCGGCGTGCGCGATGGACGAGTACGCCAGCATCCGCTTGATGTCGGTCTGGGTGATCGCGACAATCGCACCGCCCAGCATGGTGATGATCGCGACGGCCCACATGACCGGCCGCCAGTCCCAGCGCATCCCCGGCAGCACCACGTACAGCAGCCGCAGCAGCGCGCCGAACGCGGCGACCTTGGTGGCTGCCGCCATGAAGCCCGTGACCGGGGTCGGCGCGCCCTGGTAGACGTCCGGGGTCCACATGTGGAACGGCACGGCGCCGACCTTGAAGAGCAGCCCGAGCAGGATCATCGCGCCGCCGATGAGCAGCAGCGCGTCGTTGCCCATGGTGTTGGCGAGCGCCGGGTCGACGTTCTGCACGGTGCCGTCGACCACGTCGGCGATCCGGGCGTACGAGACGGAGCCCGCGTACCCGTAGAGCAGGGCGATCCCGAAGAGCAGGAAGGCCGAGGAGAACGCCCCGAGCAGGAAGTACTTCACGGCCGCTTCCTGCGACATCAGCCGCTTGCGGCGGGCGACGGCGCAGAGCAGGTAGAGCGGCAGGGAGAAGACCTCCAGCGCCACGAAGAGCGTCAGCAGATCGTTGGCGGCGGGGAAGACGAGCATGCCGCCGATGGCGAACAGGGCGAGCGGGAAGACCTCGGTGGTGGTGAACCCGGCCTTGACGGCTTCCTTCTCGCTGTCGCTGCCCGGTACGGACGCGGCCTGCGCGGCGAAGGAGTCCGTGCGGTTGCCGTGCACCTCCGGGTCGAGCCTGCGCTCGGCGAAGGTGAAGACCGCCACCAGGGATGCCAGCAGGATGGTGCCCTGGAGGAAGAGCGCGGGTCCGTCGACGGCGATCGCGCCCATCGCCGCGATGTGCGCCTTGGTCGAGCCGTATCCGCCGGCCGCCAGCGCGACGACCGCCGCGAAGGAGGCGACGACCGCGACGACGGTGAGGAACACCTGGGCGTAGTAGCGGCCCTTGCGCGGTACGAACGCTTCGACGAGGACGCCCAGCATGGCCGCACCGAGGATGATCAGCACGGGGGTGAGCTGTGCGTACTCGATGTGCGGGGTCGGGATCTTGCCGATGGGGCTCGCCCCCGTTGTCCACAGGCTGTGGACAGCTGTTGCGCTCACTTCGCGGCCTCCACTGTGGGCTGGGGGTCCTTCTTCTGGACGTCGGACATGGTGTGCTTCACGGCCGGGTCGACGATCTGCGTCAGCGGCTTCGGATAGACGCCGAGGAAGAGCAGCAGCGCGATCAGCGGCAGCACGACGACGAGTTCCCGGACCTTCAGGTCCGCCATGCCCTGCACCGTCGCCTTGACCGGCCCTGTCATCGTGCGCTGGTAGAGCACGAGGACGTACAGCGCGGCCAGCACGATGCCGACCGTCGCGATGATCCCGGCGGCCGGGTAGGCGCTGAACGTGCCGACCAGGACCAGGAATTCACTGACGAACGGGGAGAGGCCGGGCAGCGACAGCGTGGCCAGGCCGCCGATCAGGAAGGTCCCGGCGAGGACCGGGGCCACCTTCTGCACCCCGCCGTAGTCGGCGATGAGCCGCGAGCCGCGCCGCGAGATCAGGAAGCCGGCCACCAGCATCAGGGCGGCCGTGGAGATCCCGTGGTTGACCATGTAGAGCGTCGCGCCCGACTGGCCCTGGGTGGTCATCGCGAAGATGCCCAGGATGATGAAGCCGAAGTGCGAGACGGAGGCGTAGGCGATCAGCCGCTTGATGTCGCGCTGGCCGACCGCGAGCAGCGCGCCGTAGACGATGCTGATCAGCGCGAGCACCAGGATCACCGGGGTGGCCCACTTGCTGGCCTCAGGGAAGAGCTGGAGGCAGAAGCGCAGCATCGCGAACGTGCCGACCTTGTCGACCACGGCGGTGATCAGCACGGCGACCGGGGCGGTCGCCTCGCCCATGGCGTTGGGCAGCCAGGTGTGCAGCGGCCAGAGCGGCGCCTTCACCGCGAACGCGAAGAAGAAGCCGAGGAAGAGCCAGCGCTCGGTGCCGGTCGCCATGTGCAGCGAGCCGTTGGCCCGGGCGGCGGCGATCTCCTGGAGGGAGAAGTTCCCCGCGACCACGTAGAGGCCGATGACCGCGGCCAGCATGAGCAGGCCGCCGACCAGGTTGTAGAGGAGGAACTTGACCGCAGCGTACGAGCGTTGGGTCGCCGCCGCCTCGTCGCCGCCCGCGTGCGCCCGGTCCCCGAAGCCGCCGATGAGGAAGTACATCGGGATGAGCATGGCTTCGAAGAGGATGTAGAAGAGGAAGACGTCGGTGGCCTCGAAGGAGAGGATCACCATCGCCTCGACGGCCAGGATCAGGGCGAAGAATCCCTGGGTGGGCCGCCAGCGCGAGCTGTGCGTCTCCAGGGGGTCGGCGTCGTGCCAGCCGGCCAGGATGACGAACGGGATGAGCAGCGCGGTCAGGGCGAGCATCACAAGCCCGATGCCGTCCACCCCCAGCTCGTACCGGACGCCGAAGTCCTTGATCCAGGCGTGCGATTCGGTGAGCTGGTAGCGGGCGCCGCCTGGGTCGAAGCGGACGAGCTGCACGGCTCCCAGGGCGAGGGTGCCGAGCGAGAAGAGGAGCGCGAGCCACTTCGCCGCGGTGCGCCGGGCGGCCGGGACCGCGGCGGTGGCGATCGCACCGACCGCCGGGAGCGCGGCGGTCGCCGTCAGGAGGGGAAAGGACATGGTGATCAGACCGCCCTCATCAGCAGGGTCGCGGCGACGAGGATCACTGCGCCGCCGAACATCGAGGCCGCGTACGAGCGGGCGTAGCCGTTCTGCAGTCTGCGCAGCCGGCCCGAGATTCCGCCGACCGACGCGGCCGTGCCGTTGACGACGCCGTCCACCAGGGAGTGGTCCAGGTAGACCAGCGACCTGGTGAGGTGCTCGCCGCCGCGGACCAGGACCACATGGTTGAAGTCGTCCTGGAGCAGGTCGCGCCGGGCGGCGCGGGTGAGCAGCGAGCCCTTGGGGGCGACCGCGGGCACGGGCCTGCGTCCGTAGACGAGCCAGGCGATGGCGACGCCGATGACCAGGACCACCATCGTCCCGGCGGTGACGGCGCCCGCACTGACCGGTGAATTGCCCTCGGAGTGGCCGGTGATGGGCTCAAGCCAGTGCAGGAAGCGGTTCCCGATGCCGAAGAACGCACCGGCGAAGACCGAGCCGAACGCAAGGATGATCATGGGGATGGTCATCGACCTGGGCGACTCGTGCGGGTGCGGCTCGTGGCCCTCCGCGTCCGGCACCCAGCGCTTCTCGCCGAAGAACGTCATCAGCATGACCCGGGTCATGTAGAACGCGGTGATGCCGGCGCCCAGCAGGGCCGCGCCGCCGAGGATCCAGCCTTCGGTGCCGCCCTTCGCGAAGGCCGCTTCGATGATCTTGTCCTTGGAGAAGAAGCCGGAGAGGCCGGGGAAGCCGATGATGGCGAGATAGCCGAGGCCGAAGGTCACGAACGTTACCGGCATGTATTTCCGCAGGCCGCCGTACTTCCGCATGTCCACCTCGTCGTTCATGCCGTGCATGACCGATCCGGCGCCGAGGAAGAGCCCGGCCTTGAAGAAGCCGTGGGTGACGAGGTGCATGATCGCGAAGGCGTATCCGATCGGGCCGAGACCCGCCGCCATGATCATGTAGCCGATCTGCGACATGGTCGAGCCCGCGAGGGCCTTCTTGATGTCGTCCTTCGCGCAACCGACGATCGCCCCGAAGAGCAGTGTCACCGCCCCGACCACCACGACGGCGAGCTGCGCGGTGGGTGCGGCGTTGAAGATCGCCCCGGAGCGGGTGATGAGGTAGACGCCCGCGGTCACCATCGTCGCCGCGTGGATCAGGGCCGAGACCGGGGTCGGGCCCTCCATCGCGTCACCGAGCCAGGACTGCAGCGGCACCTGCGCCGACTTGCCGCAGGCGGCGAGCAGCAGCATCAGGCCGATGGCGGTGAGCTTGCCCTGGGACGCGCCCCCCACGGAGTGCAGGACCGGGCCGAAGGCGAAGGTCCCGAAGGTGGTGAACATCAGCATGATCGCGATCGACAGGCCCATGTCGCCGACGCGGTTGACGATGAACGCCTTCTTGGCCGCCGTCGCCGCGGACGGCTTGTGCTGCCAGAAGCCGATCAGCAGGTACGAGGCGAGACCGACGCCCTCCCAGCCGACGTACAGCAGGAGGTAGTTGTCGGCGAGGACCAGCAGCAGCATCGCCGCGAGGAAGAGATTCAGATAGCCGAAGAAGCGGCGGCGCCGCTCGTCGTGCTCCATGTAGCCGATCGAGTAGATGTGGATCAGCGTGCCCACACCGGAGATCAGCAGGACGAAGGTCATCGACAGCTGGTCGAGCTGGAAGGCGGCGTCGGCCTTGAAGCCGGCCACCGGGATCCAGCTGAACAGGTGCTGGTGCAGGGTGCGGTGGTCCGCGCCCTTGCCCAGCATGTTCACGAAGAGGACGGCCGCCAGCACGAAGGACGCGCCGGCGAGCACCGTGCCCAGCCAGTGGCCGGCACGGTCGAACCGGCGTCCACCGCAGAGCAGTACCGCCGCTCCGAGCAAAGGCGCTGCGATCAGCAGCGCAATCAAGTTCTCCACTGTTCAGCGACCCCTTACAGCTTCATCAGGCTGGCGTCGTCGACCGAGGCCGAGTGGCGGGAACGGAAGAGCGACACGATGATCGCGAGCCCGACCACGACCTCCGCGGCGGCAACGACCATCGTGAAGAAGGCGATGATCTGGCCGTCCAGGTTTCCGTGCATACGGGAGAAGGCGACGAACGCGAGGTTGCAGGCGTTGAGCATCAGCTCCACGCACATGAAGACCACGATGGCGTTGCGCCTGATCAGCACCCCGGCCGCGCCGATGGTGAACAACAGCGAGGCGAGATACAGATAGTTGACCGGATTCACTTCGCCTCCTCCTCTTCGCGATCGCGCTGGTCGCGGTCGTCGGCGATCCCGGCGTCGTGGCCGTGGCCCGACATCCGGCCGAGCCGCTCCTCGGAGCGCTGCTCCAGCGCCCTGAGGTCCGCCATGGCCTCGCTCGACACATCGCGGATCTGGCCGCGCTGGCGCAGGGTCTGCATGACGGTGAGCTCGGACGGGGTCCCGTCCGGGAGCAGGCCCGCGACGTCCACCGCGTTGTGCCGGGCGTAGACACCGGGGGCGGGCAGCGGCGGCAGCTGCTTGCTGCGCACCCGGTCCTCGGACAACTGGCGCTGGGTTTTCGCCTGTTCGGTGCGCTCCCGGTGGGTGAGCACCATCGCGCCGACGGCCGCGGTGATGAGCAGCGCGCCGGTGATCTCGAAGGCGAAGACGTACTTGGTGAAGATGAGGGCGGCGAGGCCCTGCACATTGCCGTTGGCGTTCGCCTTGCCCAGGCCAGTGAAGCTCTTGAGCGAGGCGTTGGCGATGCCCGCGATCAGCAGGACGCCGAAGCCGAGCCCGCAGAGCACGGCCAGCCAGCGCTGCCCCTTGATGGTCTCCTTGAGCGAGTCGGCCGCGGTGACGCCGACCAGCATGACCACGAAGAGGAAGAGCATCATGATCGCGCCGGTGTAGACGACGATCTGGACGATGCCGAGGAAATACGCGCCGTTGGCGAGGTAGAAGACCGCGAGGACGATCATGGTCCCGGCGAGGCTCAGCGCACTGTGCACGGCACGTCGCATCAGTACGGTCGAGAGGGCGCCGATCACCGCGACCGTACCCAGCACCCAGAACTGGACGGCCTCACCGGTGGAGGTCAGGTAGTTCACGCCTGGGCCCCCTCGTTCGGGGCGGGGTCGTCGGCGGCGGCCGCCGTCTCGCCCTTGGACACGGCGACCTGGCGGACCGTGCCGGGGGCGGCCTCGGTCACCAGGCCGCGGTAGTAGTCCTGTTCGTCGGTGCCGGGGAAGATCGAGTGCGGCGATTCGACCATGCCCTCGTCCAGACCGGCGAGCAGCTGCTCCTTGGTGTAGATCAGGTTGGCGCGGCTGCTGTCGGCGAGCTCGAACTCGTTGGTCATCGTCAGCGCCCTGGTGGGGCACGCCTCGATGCAGAGTCCGCACAGGATGCAGCGGGCGTAGTTGATCTGGTAGACGCGGCCGTACCGCTCGCCCGGGGAGTAGCGCTCCTCCTCGGTGTTGTCCGCGCCCTCCACATAGATCGCGTCGGCCGGACAGGCCCAGGCGCACAGCTCGCACCCGATGCACTTCTCCAGCCCGTCCGGATGCCGGTTGAGCTGGTGCCGCCCGTGGAAGCGCGGCGCCGTCGTCTTCTCCTGCTCCGGGTACTGCTCGGTCAGCCGCTTCTTGAACATGGCCTTGAAGGTCACGCCGAAGCCGGCCACCGGGTTCTGCCAAGGAGTCTTGTCCTTCGGGGTGTCGTCCCCGGAACCCTCAGTAGAGCGGTCAGGCATCGCCGGCCTCCTTTCCGTCACTCACAGTGTCCACGCCACCACTGACAATCAGCTCCCGCCCCGAGCGCGAAGGCCGCCTGGGTACGGGTGGAAGGGTCTGTCCGGGCAGGGGCGGCACCGGATAGCCGCCCGCCATCGGGTCGAAGGCCGGGCCCGGGCCCGCGGCTTCCTCGGCGGCCCGCTCCTGCTTCTCCTGCTTGTCGCGGAAGATGTCGTAGACGAAGGAGAGCAGCAGGATCGCCACGACGGCCCCGGCTCCGTAGAGCACGATCCGGGAGTAGTCGTAGTTGTCGTTGCGCAGGGCCCGTACGGTCGCGACCAGCATCAGCCAGACGACGGAGACCGGGATGAGGACCTTCCAGCCGAGCTTCATCAGCTGGTCGTAGCGCACGCGTGGCAGCGTGCCGCGGAGCCAGATGAAGAAGAAGAGGAGCAGCTGGACCTTGATGACGAACCAGAGCATCGGCCACCAGCCCTGGTTCGCGCCCTCCCAGAAGGTGGAGATCGGCCACGGGGCCCGCCAGCCGCCCAGGAAGAGCGTCGCGGAGACCGCCGAGACGGTGACCATGTTGACGTACTCGGCCAGCATGAACATCGCGAACTTGATGGACGAGTACTCGGTGTTGAAGCCGCCGACCAGGTCGCCCTCGGACTCCGGCATGTCGAACGGGGCGCGGTTGGTCTCACCGATCATCGTGACGATGTAGATGATGAAGGAGACCGGCAGCAGCACGATGAACCAGCGGTCCTTCTGAGCGTCCACGATCGCCGACGTCGACATCGACCCCGAGTAGAGGAAGACCGAGGCGAACGCGGCGCCCATCGCGATCTCGTAGCTGATCATCTGCGCGCAGGAGCGGAGCCCGCCGAGCAGCGGGTACGTCGACCCGGACGACCAGCCGGCCAGCACGATGCCGTAGATGCCGACCGAGGCGACCGCGAGGATGTAGAGCATCGCGATCGGCAGGTCGGTGAGCTGCATCGTCGTACGGTGGCCGAAGATCGACACCTCGTTGTCCGCGGGGCCGAAGGGGATCACCGCGATCGCCATGAAGGCGGGTACGGCGGCGACGACCGGCGCGAGGACGTAGACGAACTTGTCGGCCCGTTTGACGATCAGGTCTTCCTTGAGCATCAGTTTGATGCCGTCGGCGAGCGACTGGAGCATGCCCCAGGGGCCGTGCCGGTTGGGGCCGATGCGCAGCTGCATCCAGGCGACGACCTTGCGCTCCCACACGATGGAGAAGAGCACAGTGATCATCAGGAAGGCGAAGCAGAACACGGCCTTGATGACAACGAGCCACCAGGGGTCCCGGCCGAACATCGACAGGTCCTCGGTCGCCGCGAGGTAGTAGTTCGTCACGCCTCCACCTCCGTCGTGGCCGCGGGTGCGGCGGGTGCGGGCGGTGCGGCGGAGATCCGCACCAGTTCGCCGGGGCGGGCGCCGGTGTCGCGCAGGACGCCGCCGCCCGTCGAGTTCAGCGGCAGCCAGACCACCCGGTCGGGCATCTCGGTGACCTGGAGCGGCAGTTGTACGTCGCCCGCGGGCCCGGTGACGGCGAGGAGGTCGCCGTCCTTGACGCCGGTCTCACCGGCGGTCGTGGCCGACAGCCGGGCGACCGCCGCGTGCCGGGTGCCGGCCAGCGCGTCGTCGCCCTGCTGGAGCAGCCCCTGGTCGAGCAGCAGCCGGTGCCCGGCGAGTACGGCCTCGCCGTCGGACGGGCGGGGCAGCGCGCCGGCCGTGCCGGCCGGGTCGCCCGCGTGCTGTCCGGTCCAGGCGCCGAGCCGGTCCATCTCGTCGCGTACGGACTTGATGTCCGGCAGCGCGAAATGGACGTCAAGAGCGTCGGCCAGCATGTGCAGCACCCGTGAGTCGGCCGGGGCCAGGGTGCGGGTCATCTGCTCGGGCTTGAGCGACGCCTCGAAGAGCCGCGCCCTGCCCTCCCAGTTGAGGAAGGTGCCCGCCTTCTCGGCGGCCGCCGCGACCGGGAGGACCACGTCGGCCCGGTCGGTGACCGCGCTGGGGCGCAGTTCCAGCGAGACCAGGAACCCGACCTTGTCGAGGGCCTCTTCGGCGCGTGCCGGGTCGGGGAGGTCAGCGGTCTCGACACCCGCGACGAGCAGCGCGCCCAGTTCGCCGGTGGCGGCCGCTTCGATGATCTGCCCGGTGTCCCGGCCGAAGTGGTGCGGGAGTTCGCGTACGCCCCAGACCGCCGCCACCTCGTCGCGGGCCCGCGGATCGGTGGCGGGGCGGCCGCCGGGCAGCAGCGCGGCGAGCGCGCCCGCTTCGACGGCGCCGCGCTCCCCGGCCCTGCGGGGCACCCAGACCAGGGCGGCGCCGGTGGCGGTGGCGGTGCGGACGGCGGCGGTGAGCGCGCCCGGTACGGCGGCGAGCCGTTCGCCGACGACGATCACCGCGCCTTGCTCGCGGAGCGCTTCGGCGGCCCGCTGCCCGTCGGCGTCCAGGCCGACCCCGCCCGCGATGGCGTCCAGCCACTCGGTCTCGGTGCCGGGTGCGGCGGGCAGCAGTGTGCCGCCCGCTTTCGCGAGTCCGCGGGTGGCGTGGGTGGCGAGGGAGAAGGTGCGCTGCCCATGCTTGCGGTGTGCCTTGCGCAGCCGCAGGAAGACGCCGGGCGCCTCCTCCTCGGACTCGAATCCGGCGAGCAGGACCGCGGGGGCCTTCTCCAGCGAGGTGTTGGTGACACCGCTTCCTCCCCCAAGTTCTCGGCTTCGCTCGGACAGGGAGGTGCCCCCCAGGTCCCGGCCGCGGCCGGCGACCCGGGCGGCCAGGAAGTCGGCCTCCTCGGCGGAGTGCACCCGGGCGCGGAAGTCGACGTCGTTGGTGTCGAGGGCGACGCGGGCGAACTTGGCGTAGGCGTACGCGTCCTCGACGGTGAGGCGGCCACCGGTCAGCACACCGGCCCGGCCGCGCGCCGCCGCCAGGCCGTTCGCGGCGCGCTCCAGCGCCTCGGGCCAGCTCGCCGGTTCCAGGACACCGTCCTCGTTCCGTACCAGCGGGGTGGTGAGCCGGTCGGGGCGCTGGGCGTAGCGGAAGCCGAAGCGGCCCTTGTCGCAGAGCCACTCCTCGTTGACCTCGGGGTCATTGGCGGCGAGCCGCCGCATGACCTTGCCGCGCCGGTGGTCGGTGCGGGTCGCGCAGCCGCCCGCGCAGTGTTCGCACACCGAGGGCGACGACACCAGGTCGAAGGGGCGGGAGCGGAACCGGTAGGCCGCCGACGTCAGTGCGCCGACCGGGCAGATCTGGATGGTGTTGCCGGAGAAGTACGACTCGAACGGGTCGCCCTCACCGATGCCGACCTGCTGGAGCGCGCCGCGCTCGATCAGGTCGATCATCGGGTCGCCGGCGATCTGGTTGGAGAAGCGGGTGCAGCGGGCGCAGAGCACGCACCGCTCACGGTCGAGGAGCACCTGGGTGGAGATCGGTACGGGCTTCTCGAAGGTCCGCTTCTTGCCGTCGAACCGGGAGTCCGCGTTGCCGTGCGACATCGCCTGGTTCTGCAGGGGGCACTCGCCGCCCTTGTCGCAGACCGGGCAGTCCAGCGGGTGGTTGATGAGCAGCAGCTCCATCACACCGTGCTGGGCCTTCTCGGCGACCGGTGAGGTGAGGTGCGACTTGACGACCATGCCGTCGGTGCAGGTGATGGTGCAGGAGGCCATCGGCTTGCGCTGGCCCTCGACCTCGACGATGCACTGGCGGCAGGCGCCCGCGGGGTCGAGGAGCGGGTGGTCGCAGAAGCGCGGGATCTCGATGCCGAGCTGTTCGGCGGCGCGGATGACCAGGGTCCCCTTGGGGACGGAGATCGCGATGCCGTCGATGGTCAGCGACACCAGATCCTCGGGCGGTACCGCCGCCTCACCGCCCCCGGAGGGAGCGCTGTTCGTGGTCACTGTCATGCGTTCACCTCCGAGGTGTGGCGGGGCTCGTCGGCCCAGACGGTCGACAGTTCCGGGTCGAGCGGGCAGCCCTTGCCGGTGATGTGCTGCTCGTACTCCTCGCGGAAGTACTTGAGCGAGGAGAAGATCGGCGAAGCGGCGCCGTCGCCGAGCGCGCAGAACGACTTGCCGTTGACGTTGTCGGCGATGTCGTTGATCTTGTCGAGGTCGGCCATCTCGCCCTTCCCGGCCTCGATGTCGCGGAGCAACTGGACGAGCCAGTAGGTCCCTTCACGGCAGGGCGTGCACTTGCCGCAGGACTCGTGCGCGTAGAACTCGGTCCACCGGGTGACGGCCCGCACCACGCAGGTCGTCTCGTCGAAGCACTGGAGCGCCTTGGTGCCGAGCATCGATCCGGCCGCGCCCACCCCCTCGTAGTCCAGCGGGACGTCGAGGTGCTCGTCGGTGAACATCGGGGTCGAGGAGCCGCCCGGTGTCCAGAACTTGAGCCGGTGGCCGTGCCTGATCCCGCCGCTCATGTCGAGCAGCTGGCGCAGGGTGATGCCGAGCGGGGCCTCGTACTGTCCGGGGCTGGTGACGTGCCCGCTGAGCGAATACAGCGTGAACCCGGCGGACTTCTCGGTGCCCATCGACTTGAACCAGTCCTTGCCCCGGTTCAGGATCGCGGGAACCGACGCGATGGACTCGACGTTGTTCACCACAGTGGGACATGCGTAGAGCCCGGCGACAGCGGGGAAAGGAGGCCGGAGCCTGGGCTGGCCGCGGCGGCCCTCCAGGGAGTCGAGGAGCGCGGTCTCCTCACCACAGATGTACGCGCCCGCCCCCGCGTGCACGGTGACGTCGAGGTCGATTCCGCTGCCGAGGATGTCCTTGCCGAGGTAGCCCGCCTCGTACGCCTCACGGACGGCTTCGTGCAGCCGCCGCAGTACGGGGACGACTTCGCCGCGCAGATAGATGAAGGCGTGCGACGACCTGATCGCGTAGCAGGCGATCACGATGCCCTCGATGAGGGAGTGCGGGTTGGCGAAGAGGAGCGGGATGTCCTTGCAGGTCCCGGGCTCCGACTCGTCGGCGTTGACGACCAGGTAGTGCGGCTTGCCGTCGCCCTGCGGGATGAACTGCCACTTCATCCCGGTGGGGAAGCCCGCGCCGCCGCGGCCGCGCAGGCCCGAGTCCTTGACGTAGGCGATGAGGTCGTCGGGCGCCATGGCGAGGGCCTTCTTCAGCCCCTCGTACCCGTCGTGCCGTTTGTACGTCTCCAGGGTCCAGGATTCCGGCTGGTCCCAGAAGGCCGAGAGGACCGGGGTGAGCAGCTTCTCGGGGCTGGTCTCGCCCTCGCCCTCGCCGTTTCCGCTGCCGTTGAGCTCGGTTGCCACGCTCATCACTCCCCCTCCTCGGTCACGGGGCCTGCCGGGTGCTCCGGGTCGGACGCCGAGGTCTTCTGTGGTGCGTCGTGCGAGCTGAGGTGCTCGGAGCCGGGCTGGGCCGGGGCCTTCGGGGAGCCGCCGCGCGGGGAGACCACGCGCGGCTGCGGTGCCTCGCCCTTGGCGAGCCGCAGGCCCACCAGCGACGCGTGTCCGGCGCCGCCCGTCGACTCGACCGCGCCGTCCCGCGCGTCGGGGAAGCCGGCCAGGATCCGGGAGGTCTCCTGGTAGGTGCAGAGCGGCGCGCCCCGGGTCGGGGTGACCTGCTGTCCGTCGCGGAGGTCGTCGACGAGGCGCTTCGCGGACTCGACGGTCTGGTTGTCGAAGAACTCCCAGTTGACCATCAGGACCGGTGCGAAGTCGCAGGCCGCGTTGCACTCGATGTGCTCCAGCGTGACCTTGCCGTCCTCGGTGGTCTCGCCGTCGCCGACGTCGAGGTGCTCACGCAGCGCCGAGTAGATGGCGTCGCCGCCCATCACCGCGCAGAGCGTGTTGGTGCAGACGCCCACCTGGTAGTCGCCGCTCGGCTTGCGCCGGTACATCGAGTAGAAGGTGGAGACCGCGGTGACCTCGGCGGTGGTGAGGTCCAGCGCCTCGGCGCAGAACCGGACGCCGGTACGGGTGACGTACCCCTCCTCCGCCTGCACCAGGTGCAGCAGCGGCAGCAGCGCCGACCTGCTGCCCGGGTAGCGGGCGATGATCTCCTTGGCGTCCGCGTCGAGCCTGGCGCGTACGTCGGCCGGGTAATCGGGGGCGGGGAGCTGGGGCATGCCCAGGCTCGTCGGGGCGGCCGATGCCGCCGGAGCCGCCGAATGCGCTTCCGTCATCGGTCGACGCCTCCCATCACGGGGTCGATGGACGCGACGGCCACGATGACGTCGGCAACCTGGCCGCCCTCGCACATCGCCGCCATCGCCTGGAGATTGGTGAAGGACGGGTCGCGGAAGTGGACCCGGTAGGGGCGGGTGCCGCCGTCCGAGACCATGTGGACGCCCAGTTCGCCCTTGGGCGACTCGACAGCGGTGTACGCCTGTCCGGCCGGGACCCGGAAGCCCTCGGTCACCAGCTTGAAGTGGTGGATCAGGGCCTCCATGGAGGTGCCCATGATGTTCTTGATGTGGTCGAGCGAGTTGCCGAGTCCGTCCGGGCCGAGCGCGAGCTGCGCGGGCCAGGCGATCTTCTTGTCGGCGACCATGACCGGGCCCGGCTCCAGCCGGTCCAGGCACTGCTCGACGATCCGCAGCGACTGGCGCATCTCTTCGAGGCGGACCAGGAAGCGGCCGTACGAGTCGCAGGTGTCCGCGGTCGGCACGTCGAACTCGTAGTTCTCGTAGCCGCAGTACGGGTCGGACTTGCGCAGGTCGTGCGGGAGGCCGGCGGCGCGCACGATCGGCCCGGTCGCGCCGAGCGCCATGCAGCCGGCCAGGTCGAGATAGCCGACGTCCTGCATACGCGCCTTGAAGATCGGGTTGCCGGTGGCGAGCTTGTCGTACTCCGGCAGGTTCTTGCGCATCGTCTTGAGGAACTCGCGCAGTTGGTCCACGGTGCCGGGCGGCAGGTCCTGGGCCAGTCCGCCGGGCCGGACGAACGCGTGGTTCATCCGCAGTCCGGTGATCAGCTCGAAGATGTCGAGGACGAGTTCACGGTCCCGGAAGCCGTAGATCATGATCGTCGTCGCGCCCAGCTCCATGCCGCCGGTGGCGATGGCCACCAGGTGCGAGGAGAGCCGGTTGAGTTCCATCAGCAGGACCCGGATGACCGAGGCGCGGTCGGGGATCTGCTCCTCGATGCCGAGCAGCTTCTCGACGCCGAGGCAGTATGCCGTCTCGTTGAAGAACGGCGTCAGATAGTCCATGCGCGTGACGAAGGTGGTGCCCTGCGTCCAGGTCCGGTATTCGAGGTTCTTCTCGATACCGGTGTGCAGATAGCCGATGCCGCAGCGGGCCTCGGTGACGGTCTCGCCGTCGATCTCCAGGATGAGCCGGAGCACACCGTGGGTGGACGGGTGCTGCGGCCCCATGTTGACGACGATGCGCTCGTCGTCGGTCTTGGCCGCGGACTGGACGACCTCGTCCCAGTCGCCGCCGGTGACTGTATATACAGTCCCCTCGGTCGTCTCGCGGGCCGATGCGGCCGAGGCGCGGGGAGCTTCGCTGGAAGTGGTCATCAGGTGTACGACCTCCGCTGGTCCGGAGCAGGAATCTGGGCGCCCTTGTACTCGATGGCGATCCCGCCCAGGGGGTAGTCCTTGCGCTGCGGGAAGCCCTGCCAGTCGTCCGGCATCATGATCCGGGTGAGGGCGGGGTGGCCGTCGAATTCCAGGCCGAAGAAGTCGTAGACCTCGCGCTCGTGCCAGTCGTTCGTCGGGTAGACGGTGACCAGCGACGGGATGTGCGGGTCCGCGTCCGGCGCGCTGACCTCCAGGCGGATCAGCCGGCCGTGGGTGACCGAGCGCAGGTGGTAGACCGCGTGCAGTTCGCGGCCCTTGTCGCCGGGGAAGTGCACGGCGCTGACGCCGGTGCACAGCTCGAAGCGCAGGGCCGGGTCGTCGCGCAGCGTCCGCGCCACGGTCACCAGGTGCTCGCGGTCGATGTGGAAGGTGAGTTCGTCCCGGTCGACGACCGTCTTCTCGATGGCGTTCTCCGGGACGAGCCCCAGTTCCTCCAGGGCGCCCTCCAGTTCGTCGGCGACCTCGTCGAACCAGCCGCCGTAGGGGCGGTTGGTGGCGCCGGGCAGGGCCACCGTCCGTACGAGACCGCCGTATCCGCTGGTGTCGCCGCCGTTGCGGGCGCCGAACATCCCCTTGCGTACGCCGATGACCTCACCGGTCTCGTCGCGCGGGGCGGGCGCCGCGCCGTTCTGCTCGCGCTGCTCTTCGTCGCCGCTCACCGCAGCAGCCCCTTCATCTCGATCGTCGGGAGCGCCTTGAGGGCCGCCTCCTCCGCCTCGCGGGCCGCTTCCTCCTGGTTGACCCCGAGCTTGGTGCCCTGGATCTTCTGGTGAAGCTTGAGGATGGCGTCCATCAGCATCTCGGGACGCGGTGGGCAACCGGGCAAATAGATATCAACCGGGACGATATGATCTACACCCTGAACAATTGCGTAATTATTGAACATACCGCCTGAAGACGCACAAACCCCCATGGAAATAACCCACTTGGGGTTGGGCATCTGGTCGTAGACCTGCCGCAGGACGGGCGCCATCTTCTGGCTCACCCGCCCTGCCACGATCATCAGGTCCGCCTGCCGCGGCGAACCGCGGAAGACCTCCATGCCGAACCGCGCGAGGTCGTAGCGGCCCGCACCCGTCGTCATCATTTCGATGGCGCAACAGGCGAGGCCGAAGGTGGCCGGGAAGACGGAGGACTTCCGCACCCAGCCGGCGGCCTGTTCGACGGTGGTCAGCAGAAATCCGCTCGGCAGCTTCTCTTCGAGTCCCATGGTGTGCTCCTCAGCCCCTCAGTCCCATTCCAGACCGCCACGCCGCCACACATACGCGTAGGCGACGAAGACGGTGAGCACGAAGAGCAGCATCTCGACGAGCCCGAAAAGCCCCAGGGAGTCGAAGGTGACCGCCCAGGGGTAGAGGAAGACGATCTCGATGTCGAAGACGATGAAGAGCATCGCCGTCAGGTAGTACTTGATGGGGAAACGGCCGCCTCCGGCCGGCGTGGGTGTCGGTTCGATACCGCACTCGTACGCCTCGAGCTTCGCCCGGTTGTAGCGCTTGGGACCGGTAAACGTGGCCATGACCACGGAGAAGATCGCAAACCCTGCCCCGAGGGCGCCGAGCACGAGGATGGGCGCGTAGGCATTCACGCTCCTCGCTCCTTCCAGTCGTCCTTGACCGTTGGACCGCATCGGGCCGGCTCGTCCGCCTCGCTCCCCCGCCGTCCTGACGAAGATCGCGAATATGTGAAGCAGGTCACAAGCCCGACTGCCCCGCATCCTATGCCCGCCGGTCTGTGATCTGCGACACGGGGTACGACAACGCCTTTGTGATCTCCACCACCTGACGAAGGATCATCAAGTCGGATGACCGGTGATCTTCATACGTGAAGCGCCCGAGTGGTCACGAGACGTGACATCTCACTGAGTTACCGCTGGTCGAGAGGGTGCGCCACTATCAAGTGGTGGCCTCTACATGCAAATTGGCGATGGACACGGATGGGTGATATCGCCCTTCCGGCTCTCCGGGGAGCGGCCCCGGCGGCCGCGGGAGGCGCGTGCACGCGTTCACGAGCTTCCCCGGGAGCCGTCCGGAATCCCTCCGGAAGTTCCGCCGGAAGTCGCCCCGGAGCTCCGGGGAGGAGGGGGACTCATCACCGCGGTCGCGGACGCAGCACCGGCGCCCTCCGGTTCGCGGCGCCCATGTGACCTGCCTCACCCGGGTCGGGTACCGGAGAAACAGGGCTTGGCCAACCTCGTGAACGGATGGTAGGCGTCGGGCAATTCGGGCGTATTGCAGAAAGCCCATGATCACGCCCTTGATCGCGGGTGCCCGTATTGCCCGTTTCGGCGTCAATAAAGGCCGCAGGCAACCGGAATGAACTGTTCCAGTCGTAACTGTGGCGCAACACACGTTTGTTGAAGCCACCCCGGAATGACTGATAGCGGTAGTGCTCATGTCCCACACCGCTCACATACCCAGCCACCGGAAGCCCCGCCGCAGCAGCGCAGCCAAGACCGCGCTCCGCGCCGGAGTTGCCGGTGGCGTTCTCAGCACCATCGCAGTGGCGGGTGCAGCTGGTTCGGCGAACGCGGCCGAGCCGGTGAACGAGAGCACCATCCAGATGCCCACCCTCAGCGCGGCCCAGGTCGCCGACGTCACGGAGCAGGTCGCCGCCGACCTGCAGCAGCAGGCCCAGCAGGACACCGCGGCCCAGGACGCCGCCAAGGCGGCCAAGAAGGCCCACGCGGAGGCCGTGCACAAGGCGGAGGCCAAGAAGAAGGCCGAAGCGAAGGCCAAGGCCGAGGCCAAGGCGAAGGCTGACGCCGCCGAAGCCGCGCGCGCCTCGCGTTCGTCCTCCCGTACGGCCCTGCACGCCGTCACCACCGCCGCGAGCACGTCCTCCAGCTCCTCGGTGGGCTCGGGCTCCGTCGCGTCCATCGTGAGCTTCGTGAAGTCCCACATCGGCGACGCGTACGTCATGGGCGGCACCGGCTCCAGCTCCTGGGACTGCTCGGGTCTGGTCCAGGCCGCGTACAAGAACGTGGGTGTCGACCTCCCCCGCGTCTCCCAGGGCCAGTCGACCGCGGGCACCCAGGTCTCGCTGAGCAACCTGCAGCCCGGCGACATCCTCTACTGGGGCAGCGCGGGCAGCGCGTACCACGTGGCCATCTACGTCGGCGGCGGCCAGTTCGTCGGCGCGCAGAACCCGAGCACCGGTGTGGTCGAGCGCCCGCTGGACTACGACCAGCCGACCGGCGCGGTCCGCGTCCTCTGAGCAGCCGCACCTTCTGAACCACCGCGCACGGCCGTCCCCGGCCGTGCGTGAAGCTCCGGCCGAAGGGCCGCCACTCCCCCGCTCGGGGGTGGCGGCCCTTCGTCGTGGGCGGCGCGGTGGTCCCGTCGTTTCGCTGCCCGGCGCGGCCGTGGCGCGGGCATACGCTGCTGGGCCGGGGCAGATGGTGGCCACCGGACAGCGGCTCAGCCGGAGGTAGCGATGCGTCAGACCAATCTCACCGGGGAATCGGCCGGCTACGTCGGCGCCCGCGAGGAGCTGCGGCAGGCCGAGATCGAGCTGATGCGCCACCGCGAGCGCGTCGCAGCCCTGCGCCGGGCGCTGCCGCCGGGCCCTGTCGTCGACGACTACGTGTTCCAGGAGGGCCCGGCCCACCCACGGATGGCCGACGACATCGACCAGCGGGGCATCGACCTGCTCAGCCCGGTATGGCACCTCCTCGACCTCACCCCCCGGGGCCGGGGCGACTGGTTCGCGTCACTGCGGTACTAGGACATAGGACAGCCGGGCTCCGCCGCCCCCTGGGTCACGCCCCGTTGATGCGGGCGGTGACGCGGTCCAGCAGGGGCACGCAGTCCCGCAGTTGACCCCGCTCGTCGCCGTCGAGTGCCTCGCGGATAGCGGTGTTGAGCCAGGTGGCCCGGCGGGTGCGCTCCTGCTGGAGGCGGGTGCGGCCGGTGTCGGTGAGGTGCAGCAGGAGCTTGCGCCCGTCGTCGGCGTGCGGTTCGGCGCGCACCGAGCCGCCGGCGATGAGTTCCTTGACGGACTTGGCGGCGGACTGATGCGTCACTCCGCGCCGGTGCGCGAGTTCGGCCGTGGTCTGCGGGCCGCTCCGGTCGAGATGACCCAGGACGGCGGCCTCTCCCGGGGGCATGGTGTCAACGGTCCGCACGGCGCGGACCAGTTCCCCGATCGCCCGTCGCAGGTCTTCGGCCAGCGCGTCGTCTTCCATGGCCCCCATCCTAGCCGAAACTGTGCAACCAATCTGTACAATTAATCTGTACAACCAGGTTGTACAGTTTCGGGGATGCCTGAGGAGGCCCGTATGCAGCTCACCAAGTTCGGCCACGCCTGCGTCCGTATCGAGAAGGACGGCCGCCGCCTGACCGTCGACCCCGGAGGTCTGACCGGACCGGAAGCACTCGAAGGCGCCGACGCCGTCCTGGTCACCCACGAACACTTCGACCACTTCTCCGAGGAGGTGCTCCGCAGGGCCGCCCAGGACAATCCGGCCCTGCGCATCTGGGCCAACACCGCGGTCGCCGAGCGGCTGGACGGCCTCGGCGGGAGGGTCACCGCCGTCGGAGAGGGAGCGGCGTTCACGGCGGCCGGCTTCGACGTGGCCGTACTCGGCACGTGGCACGCGGTCATCCACCCCGACATCCCGCGCGTCGGCAACGTCGGATTCCTCATCGACGAGGCGCTCTTCCACCCCGGAGACGCCCTCACCGTGCCGGAGACCGCCGTCGACACCCTGCTGCTGCCGGTCCACGGCCCGTGGTCCAGCACCGGGCAACTGATCGACTACGTACGCGAGGTGGGCCCGCGGCAGGTCTGCGCCATCCATGACGGCGCACTCAACGACGTCGGCACCGCGATGGTCGGCGGCTTCCTCGGCGACAACGGCCCCGGTCTCGGCGCCCGCTACCACCAGCTGCCCGTCGGCGCGTCCCTCACCACGGACCCGGAGACCACCGGGTGACCGCCGGCGGGACATCCGCTCCCGCTTCTCCCACTGACAGGGAATCCGCCGTGTCCTCCGCCCGTACCCGCCGCATACTGTCGCGGCCCGCCCATCCGTACGCCGAGAGGAGCCAGCGATGCCGTCACCGTCCGCCGCCCCGCCGAGCCCGAGCCTTGCCGAGCGTGTTGCCCGGCTGGAGGCCCGGCAGGAGATCGAAGAGCTGAAGTACCGGTATCTGCGCGCCTGCGACCACAAGGACCCCGAGGAGTTCCGCGCCTGTTTCATCCGTGAGGGCGCCGACATCGACTACGGGGAACTGGGCGCCTTCGCCACCGTCGACGAGCTCGTCACCCTCTTCAGCCGGATCGCGCTGGCCCGCGGCGGTGCGGGCCACATCGTCCTGGACATGCACCACGGCCTGCACCCGCAGATCGCCTTCCGCTCCCCCACCGAGGCCACCGGCCGCTGGACGCTGCGCTTCCGGCAGCTCAACCTCGCCGATGAGACCGAGCGGGTGATGTGCGGTGAGTACGACGACCGTTACGTCGTCGAGGACGGCGCTTGGCGTCTGGCCAAGCACCACTTCCGCACCCTGTGGTCACTGAGCCGACCGCTGCCCCAGGGGTACGCCGTCGACCAGGGAGGGCTGCGGTGACCGGGACCCCCACCCGCGTCGCGCTGGTCACCGGCACCGGCCGGGGCGTCGGCCGGGGCATCGCCACCGCGCTCGGCGCGCACGGCTGGACCGTCCACGTCACCGGCCGGGGCGAGCCGGGCCCCGGCAGCCCGCAGGCGGAGACCGCCCGCCGGGTCACAGCGGCCGGCGGCGAGGGCATCGGCCTGCGCTGCGACCACCGCGACGACTCACAGGTCGAGGCACTGATCGAGCGGATCACGGGCGAGCGGGGCCGGCTCGACCTGCTGGTCAACAACGTATGGGCGGCGCCCGACGGCATGGCCGGGCTCGACGAGCCGTTCTGGACCCGGCCCGTCTCCGACTGGGAACCGCTGGTCGGCATCGGGCTGCGCGCCCACTACGTCGCCTCGGTGCACGCGGCCCGCCACATGGTGGCCCGCGGCAGCGGTCTCATCGTCAACATCTCCTCGTTCGGTGCCCGCGCCCCGCTGCACTCGGTGCTGTACGGCATCTCCAAGGCGGGTCTGGACAAGATGGCCGCCGACATGGCGCACGAACTGCGCGCGACGGGGGTGTCGGCGCTCTCCCTCTGGCCCGGCCTGGTGCGTACGGACGGGCTGGTCGAGGCCGGGGTGACGGAGGTGGCCGGGTTCCGCCTGGCGGACGCCGAATCACCCGAGCTGGTCGGTTCCGTCATCGCCCGCCTCGCGGACGACAGCCGGCTGCCGGAGCGCAGCGGGCACACCTATGTCGTCGCCGAACTCGCCGATGAGTACGGAGTGACCGAGCCCGACGGCCGACGCCCCGCCTCCCACCGTGCGGCTTTCGGCGGCGGCCCGCTGTACTGAACCGGCGCCCGCTGGGGCGTGTTGTGCTTCTGTGGTTCACGGGGCCGTTTCGAGCGTGAACCACACGGACTTGGACCGCGGCACGGGGTCGCCGTTGGCTCTGGTTCCCCAGCGGGCCGCGAGGGCTTCCACCAGGACCAGGCCGCGGCCGTGTTCGCCGCAGGGGACGTGTTCGGTGTGCGCGCGCCAGGGCAGCGCCGCCGGCTCGTCGTCCGTCACGTACACCGTCACCCGCCTCGGGTTGACCGTGACGTCCACCCGGACGAGCGGTGAACGGGTGTGGCAGTACGCATTGGTGACGACCTCGCTCACGCAGAGGCGCCCGTCCTCCACGAGGCCGGGATGACCGGTGGCCCGCAGCAGCGTGCCAAGGAATTCGCGCACGATGCCGGGCGCGGTCGGGCTGTTGGGCGCGATCAGCCGGTACCGGGCCCCGCGCCACGGAAGGGGCGGACGGGGTACGGGTCGGGCGGTTGCCGGGGTCATCTGGTGGTCTCCCTTACGTGATCCGGTCTCGGCCGCAGCGCGCATCGCCATCCGTACCCGTGGCATCGGCCACCTTTCATGCCGCCAACTGGCATGCGGATGACTGCACTTCGGGCCTGCGACGCTTCGTGCGACGTTCAGGACGCTAGGGCACAACAATGCGACGGCACAACAGTGGGACGGCCGTAGCACCCATATGAGTGGACCAGTGGCACAGTGAGGCGGCACACTCGTACCGCACGAACAGGAGGGGTCGATGCCGCCAAGGAGCTACCCGACCGCCAGGCAGAAGCGCCTGGGCGCAGAACTTCGCAAACTGCGCGAGCGCGCAGGCATGTCCGGGAGCGAGGCAGCCGCGTACCTCGGCGGCGAGCGGGCCCAGATCAGTCACATCGAATCGGGCCGGTACGGAGTGAGCGACCAGCGCGTCCGCCGACTCGCCGCCCACTACTCGGCGAACGACAAGCACCTCGTCGATGCGCTGGCGAACATGGCCGAGGAGCGCACCAAAGGGTGGTGGGACGAGTACCGCGGAATACTGTCACCCGGCTTCCTGGACCTGGCGGAGCTGGAACATCGGGCGACCTACATTCGCTCCATCCAGATGCTGAATATTCCCGGCATCTTCCAGACGGAGATGTATGCGCGAGATCTGATCCAGAGCGGCGTTTCCGATCTCCCGACCGCTGAACTGAGCGCCCGCGTCGAGCACCGAGTGCGGCGACGCGATATTTTCGACCGGCCCACTCCGACCCCGTTCGAGGCGTTCATCCACGAAGCCGCCCTCCGCATGAGGTACAGCGACACCAGCACGATGAGAGACCAACTCGACTTCCTGCGGACGGTCTCCACCTGGCCGTCCGTGACGATTCGCGTCATCCCGTTCACCGAGCGGATCACCGGGTCGGTGCACTCGATGGTTTACGCCGGGGCCACCATCCCGGCGCTCGACACGGTCCAGATCGACAGCGCCTTCGACGCGGGCTTCCTGGACGCCGAGGCTCAACTCGCCAGGTACCGAGAGCTGCTTGATTCCATCGAATCGATCTCGCTCAGCCCGAAGAAGTCGGCCCAATTCATCCACCGCATCGCACAGGAAATGTGAGTCAACCGGCATGACCGACGCAATCAACTGGCAAAAGTCCTCATTTTCGGGAGCAGACAACAATCAGAGCTGCATCGAGCTGGCACCCGTTGACGGCTCGATCAAGATGCGCGAGAGCGACGACCCCGCAGTAGTGGTGACGACCAGTGTCGAGAAGCTGCGCGCCTTCGTGCTCGGCGTGAAGGCCGGGGAGTTCGACCACCTGATCTGACCAGCGATCAAGACGCCCCCCACCAGGCAGGTCGGGGGCGTTCCCCATGCGGAGGCACAACGTAGGGACGTCACACTGTTGCGCCGCATGCACCGGTGACGCTACCGTCACCGTACGTCGCCACCACGGCCGCAGCAGTAACCGAGCCGCGCCTGGGACCGCGTAACTCCGCCTGCCCTCACCACAGTTGAGGCGGGCCTCCCGGACTCCCCGACGCTGCGATCGGACGGTCGGCCATGCGTACGTCACGCCACACCCCCTTCACCCCCACCCGCGTCGAGGCCCGTGTCGAGTACGGCTTCCGGTTGGAGGTGCTGCGGTACGGGCCCGCGACCGGATTCCGGCCCGAGCCCGTCGACCTGCGAATCGTCGCCACCCCGCGCGAAGCCGTCCGCACGGTCCGCGCCCAGCTGCGGACCAGCCGTGTCCTCGGCCTGCCACCCCGCGAGGAGGTCCGCGCCCAGCGCTGGTCCGAACACGGCGGCTGGCTGCCCGCGCTCGCCGCGCTGCACCGCGGCGAGCCCTGCGGATTCGTACTGCTGCTCCGCAAGGGACGCCACCTCGAATGGACCGTGCGCCCCGTGCATTACCTGGCGCTCACCCCGGCACACCGATGAGGCCCCTCACCAAGGGCCCTCGCCAGTGGCGCCGCCCTGAATCCCACCTCATCGAAAGCCATCGCGTCCCCGGAGGCCGGATGTTGAGGTGATCGCTACGTTGGGGGGAATCTTCGCGCAGGTACCTGGCCGGGCCGGCAGAAGCTGAAGCCGCTCTGTGGATCGGAGGCTTCCCGCTGTTCGGGCGTGTGCCGGCCGTTGCGCCATCACTTTGACCTCGGGTGATCGCCGCGCGAGACCGGAACCCCACCACAGGCCACGGTCAACGATCACGGCATCGATGCACCGCACCCACCACACGTGACCTCGTAAGTCTGCGGGCTGAACCACGACTTCAGCTCGGTGCGATCACGATTTTGCCGTGCACATGCCTATCGGCCTGCGTCGTCACGGCTTCGCGAATCCGCTCGACCGGGAAGGTCGCCGCGATCGGCACCATGATGTCGCCGGAATGGATCGCGTCGGCTATCCGCTCCAGGGCGCCAGGACCCGCGTCGAGGGCGCCCGTCTTCCGCACGCCGGGCGGCGGGGCTGGGCCGTCGGCCACGACGGAGATCCGCTCGGGTGCCACGCCGAGCTTGAGCGCGGTCTCGGCCGCCTCCCTTCCGAACAGGTCGGTCGCAGCGGTGATCCCCTCGGGCGCCAGGGCCCGCACCCGGTCCGCGAGGCCGGGGCCGTACGCCACGGGTTCGGCGCCGAGGCCACGCAGGAATCCGAACGTGCCCTCGGAGGCGGTGCCGAGCACCCGGGCACCCGCAAGCCTCGCCAGTTGCACGGCGAAGATGCCCACACCCCCGGCCGCCCCACCGATCAGGACGGTGTCCCCGGTGCGGAGCCCGATCGCGGCGAGCGCGGCGGAGGCCGTCAGACCGGACACCGGAAGCGTGCCCGCCACCTCGTCCGCGATGCCGTCCGGGGTGACCCACAGGTGCGCCGCGGGTGTCTTGACCCGTACGAAATCGGCGACGGACCGGCCAATCGCAGCCCCGTACACCCGGTCGCCGGTCGCGAATCCCGTGGCTTCGGCACCCACCTCGTCCACCACACCGGCGAAGTCGCTGCCGAACCCGGCCGGCAAGGTGATGCCGAACCGCGCCGCCATGTCGGGCTGTGCGGCGATCTGCCAATCCATCGGATTCAGCCCGGCGGCCGTGACCCGGACGCGCACCTCGTCCGGTGCGGCGTGCGGCTCGGGTATCTCCTGCAGTTCGAGCACTTCGGGACCGCCAAATCGCCCGTAACGGACAGCTCTACTCATCGGTGACCTCTCCTGGCCAGTGATGGGACTCAGTCTCATGGACCGTACACCAGCGATGGGACGAAGTCCCGTACACTGCTCCCATGGCTCGCTGGCAACCCGACGCACCAGGACGACTCGGCGCCGCCGCCCTCGACCTCTTCGAGGAGAACGGCTACGAGAACACGACCGTGATCGAGATCGCGGAGCGCGCGGGGCTCACCAGGAGCACGTTCTTCCGGCACTTCCCTGACAAGCGCGAGGTGCTCTTCGGCAGCGGCACGGTGACCGGTCTGCTCGTCGAAGGGATCGCCTCGGCGCCGCCGGCGGCAGGCCCGCTCGACGCGGTGGCGAACGCCCTCGACGCGCTCGGCCAAGCGTTCTTCACCGTCGACCACCGCGAGTTCAGCGGCCGCCGCCAGGCCGTGCTGAACGCCCATACGGAACTGCGTGAACGCGAAGCCCTGAAAAGGATCGACCTCACCGCCTCGGCGACCGAGGCTCTCAGCCGCCGCGGAGTCCCGAGCCTGACCGCGCACGTGGCCGCGAAACTGGGCATGCTCGTCTGGGGGATCGCCTTCGACCGGTGGATCGACACCGACAACAGCGAGGACTTCGGCCCGCTGGCACGGCAAGCGCTCGCCGAAGTACGCGCGTCCGGAGCCGTGCGCCAGGTGCACGGCTGACGGAGCCCTCTCCCCGACGGCACTCGCTTGTCGCGTCGGCGCACCGTACTTACCGTTGGGTAACCGCCAGCTGAGGAGAGTGCGAGACCATGGACCGTACGTACGACATCGTCCTCGTCGGTGCGACCGGCTTCGTCGGGGCCCTGACCGCCGACTACCTGGCCCGCCACGTCCCCGACGGGTGCCGCTGGGCGCTGGCCGGACGGAACGACGAGGGCCTGCGCGCGCTGCGGAGCCAGCTCGCGGAGAGCGTACCGTCGGCCGCCGACGTCCCCCTGCTCCACGTCGACGTGCACGACCCCGCCACCGTGCGGGAAGCCGCCCGCTCCACCCGGGTCCTCGCCACGACGGTCGGCCCCTACGTCCGGCACGGCCTCGGTGTCGTCGCCGCCTGCGCCGACGCCGGAACCGACTACGTGGACCTCACGGGCGAGCCGGAGTTCGTCGACACCGCGTACGTCCGGCACCAGACCCGCGCGCTGGAGACCGGGGCGCGGCTGGTGCACGCCTGCGGGTTCGACTCCGTACCGCATGACCTCGGCGTCCAGTTCACCGTCGAGCAACTGCCGGAGGGCGTACCGCTGCGCATCGACGGTTTCGTACGCACCAACGCCGCTCCGTCCGGCGGCACGCTCGCCTCCACCCTCACCGCGCTGTCCCGGGGGCGGCAGACGATCCGTGCGGCGCGCGACCGCCGTACGGTCGAGCCCTGGCCTTCGGACCGTCGTATCTCCACCCCGGTCGGGGCGAGGTTCGCTGCCGAGGTCGGCGCCTGGGCGCTTCCGCTGCCCACCATCGACCCCCAGGTGGTGGCGCGTTCGGCCGCCGCGCTCGACTCCTACGGCCCGGACTTCCGCTACCGCCACTACGCTGCGGTCCGCCGGCTGCCGGTCGCCCTCGGCGCGGTGGCGGGGGTGGCCGGGATGGCGGCCGTCGCCCAGCTGCCCGCGGCCCGGCGCTGGATCTCCGGCCGGCTCGCGCCGGGCGACGGCCCGTCCAGGGAACGCAGGGACCGCAGCTGGTTCAGCGTCAGGTTCGTCGGCGAGGGCGGAGGGCAGCGCGTCTGCACCGAGGTGTCGGGCGGGGACCCGGGCTACGACGAGACCGCCAAGATCCTCGGCGAGTCCGCTCTCTGCCTCGCCTTCGACGAACTCCCCGCCCTGGCGGGCCAGCTCACGCCCGCCGTCGCCATGGGGCCGGTCCTGCGGGCGCGGCTGCTGCGCGCCGGTCTGCGGTTCAGGGTGGCAGCGCGGCGCCCGCTCACGAACGGCGGCCCCACCGCCACCGGTTGACGGTGGGCGGCGGGGCCGTGCGCGCGTCCGGCGGCTGTGCTGTGCCGTCAGTACAGCACCCAGAGGGAGATACGCCCCTTGACGTCGACACAGGTGGCGTCCTGGTACTGCTTCTTCGCACGGGGGATGTCCGCCTTGCACGCCGCCATGTTGGGGTACATCTCGGGACCACCGGCGAGGTCGTGCCAGCTCGCGGCCGAGGCGGAACCAGCGGCCAGCGGAATCGCGACCAGGGCGGCGGCAACAGCGGCACCGTAGGTCATTCGCTTACGCCACGACTTCATACATCTCTCCTCAAGCAAGGGGCAGGACCTGGCCCGTTCACCCGAGCCAGGTCGATGTCGCGCCCGAAGAACCCTCGGACATTCGCCAGTGCAACACACAGGCACCACGCACCCCAAAGCCCCCAAGGCCCTTGTTACAAGCCCCTGACAAGGAAGGACGGGCAGATGCTCGCGAAACAGGACTTGGCAGTCCTCCACGACTTCAGGCGAAAAGTCAGAAATTGTCAGTGGTTAATACATGGACTTCTTGCCCCGCATCCGCATCCGCATCCGGGCTCGCACTCGCACCCGCCGCGCAGCCCCGGCCGCGATCAGCGCACAGGCCATCAGCGCACCGCTCACCCAGGCCGGCGCCCGGTAGCCGCATCCGGCGTCCAGGGCCAGGCCGCCCGCCCAAGGGCCGAGCGTGGCGCCCAGGTTGAAGGCGGCCGTGCAGAAGGCTCCCGCGAGCGTCGGGGCCCCGGGGGCCAGGCCCAGGACGCGGGCGATCAGCGCCGTACCCGTTCCGAATGCGAACGCCCCCTGGACCAGGATCAGCGCGAGGGCCACCGGGGCGCTGCCCGCCGTCAGCGCGAGGGCGCTCCAGCCCAGGGTGAGAGCGGCCATGCCGGACGCGATGAGGGCCGTGGGGCGGAGACCCGCGAACCGGCCCGCGACGGTGACACCGAGGAACGAGCCCACGCCGAAGAGAGCGAGGGCGGCCGGCACCCAGCCGGCGCTCAGCCCGGTCTCCCGCGTGAGGAGCGGCTCCAGATACGAGAACGTGCAGAAGGTCGCGCCCTGGACCAGGGCCATGGTGAGCAGGGTCCGCCGGAGGCGGGGGCGGGTCAGGGCGCGCAGTTCGGTGCGTACGGGGACCGGTTCGGCGCCGGGCCGGCCGGCCGGGATGCTCCGGACGACGGCCAGGACCGCCGGTACGGAGACGAGGGCGACGGCCCAGAACGCCGACCGCCACCCCCACCGCTCCCCCAGCACCGCCCCGGCCGGCACCCCGACCACGCAGGCGACGGTGACCCCGCCGACCACGACGGCCGTGGCCCGCGCCCTCAACTGCTCCGGCACCAGGGCGGACGCGGTCGTCAGGGCCACGGCCCAGAAGCCCGCATTGGCGACCGCGCCGGCGAAACGGGTCGCGAGGAGCACCCCGTAACTGGGGGTGAGCGCCCCCAGTACATGCACGGCGACGAACACGGAGAGGAACAGCAGCAGCGCACGCCGCCGGGGCCAGGTGCGGCCGAAGAGCGCCATGAGGGGCGCGCCGATCACCATCCCGACGGCGAAGGCCGAGGTCAGCAGACCGGCGGCGGCCAGCGAGACATTCAGGTCGGTGGCGATGTCCGAGATGAGCCCGGACAGCATGAACTCGGATGTGCCCTGGGCGAAGACCGCGAGCCCGAGGACGTAGACAGCGAATGGCATGGGAGACAGACCCCTCGGTACGAGAACCGTCGTGGACAGACAGGCCGTGTACGGGGATGCGGCGGCGACGGAGCCATGCGAAGGGGTGCCCTTGACCCTGCTCTGCGGGTCAGGCGGCCTCGGTCAGCAGGAACTCGGCCACCGGCGGATCGCCGGTGGCCTCGGTCTGTCGGACTCGGGGCAGGACATGGAAGTGACGGTATCCGGACGGGTGGCCGCGGTGCGAGTGATTACGGGACGGCGTGCGGGACGGGGCGGCGTGCGGGACGGGGCTACGGGACGGCGTGCGGGACGACAACCGGCGCCGGGGCGGGGCCGGGGGCGAGATCGGCTTCCCTGAGGCGGGGATCGGCTCCCGGGAGGCGGGGATCGGCTTCCCTGAGGCAGGGCTCAGCTCCGGGCAGGCCGAGATCAGCACCCGGACTGTCCCGGTTCATCCGCCTTCCCGTAACGGCGTATCGACCCGTGTGTCACAGGGGCGTCTTGATCGGACTCCGGCCAGAACAACTCACCCGGGGGCCGGAATCCCACAGAACAACAACGCCTGCTCAGCCGGAGCAAGCGCACGAGACAACACCGTCCTCAGGAGTACCGATGCGCGCCAAGAAGATCTCCGCACTCGCCCTCGTCGTCGCCGCTGCCGGCCTCTCGCTGACCGCGTGCGGCAGCAGCGACGGATCGAGCGCGTCCGCCAACACCGGCACGTCCACCGCCGCGGGCAGCTCCACCGGCGCGAACAGCTCCACCGGCGACAAGGGCTCGGCATCCGACTCGTCGGCGTCCAACTCCTCCTCGGCGTCGGACTCCTCGGCGTCCAGCTCCTCCACCGCGTCCGGCTCCTCCGCGTCCGGCTCGTCCGCCGACGGCAAGGGCTCAGCCGCGAACGGCAAGGTCACCGCCAAGACCCAGTCAGGCGCGTCGAGTTCCACGTGCGAGGCCGACAATCTCGCCCTCAGCGCCACCTCCGCCGGGGTCAAGAACCAGATCGTCATCAACATGAAGAACACCGGCCCCAGCTCCTGCAGCATGCACGGCTTCCCGGGCGTCCAGCTGATCGGCCCCGACGGCCTCGGCGACACCGGCCCCGACGCCGCCCGCACCGACACCTCGGGCTCCACGATGACCATCGCGCACGGCGAGGAGACCCGCTTCCTGCTCCACTACATCCCGGACACCAGCGGCTCCGGCAAGACCTACACCAGGCTCTCCGTCACCCCGCCCAACGAGCGCGTCTCGGAGATCGTGAACCTGAACAAGCTGGCCATCACCGTCTCCCCCTCCAGCGGCAACGCCCCCGACGTCTACGTCGACCCGGTCGGCTACCACACCGGCTCCGGCAAGTGAGCCCGACAGCCAAGTGAGCCCGACAGCACGGCACTCACTCCGCAACCGCCAACCTGTACAGCCGGCACCGCAGGGCTGCCCCCCATCCCCGCGGGCTCGGGTCACCGCGCCCAGTCCGGCAGCCAGACTCCCGTACCGGGGTGGTGGGCGGCCCGCGACAGGTCGAGGTGGGCGCGGAACGCCGCGAGGGTGGGGTGCGGGCTGTCGCTGCGCCAGATCAGGGAGTGCGGGTAGACCGGCACCGGGTCGTGCAGGGCGATGCGCCGCAGCCCGCGGTCGGCGGGCCAGACGAACCGGGTCCGCTCGCCGATGAAGGTGGTCAGGGCCGGGGATTCGGCCATCGCGTCCAGCAGCGGTTCGGTGCCGAAGCTGGGGCCGCCGGAGTCGATGGTGAAGCCGAAAGCGGCGGCGAGATCGCTGTAGTACACGGCCCATTCGGTCCCCGGGGCCATGTCGGGCATCCAGATCCGCCGCCCGGCGAGCCGGCCCGGGGCGACCGTGCCGGCGTCGGCGAACTCGTGGGCCGGGCCGACCAGGAGCTGGACGGGCTCGTCGAGGACCCTGACCGCTTCGATGCCGTCGGGCAGCTGCCGTACGGGCAGGGTGAGCGCCCGGATCGTCGCGTCGATGGTGCCGGACCGGACGGCCGCGATCGCCGAGTCCGCGTCGTAGTGCGTGACGATGTCGAGTTCCGCGCCGGGGTGTGCGCGGTGGAAGTCACGCAGCAGACCGGCCGGCCCGAACCGCCGGCCGACCACATCGACGCGCAGCGCGCGCCGACCGGGCCGCACGGAGGCGGCCGCCCGTTCCTCGGCCTGCAGAAGATCGCGGGCGTGGGGCAGGAACGCCTGCCCGTCGACGGTGAGCCGGGCCCCGCGCGCCGTGCGGGTGAGGAGCCGCACACCGAGCTCCTTCTCCAGCGTGGCGACGCGTCTGGAAACCGCCTGCTGGGTGACCGACAGGGCTGCGGCAGCCTGCTGGAACTGGCCCGTGTCCACCACGGCGACGAAGGTACGTACGGCATCGAGATCCACGCCGCCCGACTCTAGAGCCTGCGGTCTCCCACGCCTGGTCTCTGACGCCTGCGGTCTCCCACGCCTGGTCTCCGACACCTGCGGTCTCCCACGCCTGCGCTTCCGACACCTGCGGTTCCGACACCTGCGGTCTCCGACGCCTGCGGTTCCGATCTGGCCTCCGTGCCGTTCTCGGCCGTCCGGCCCGGCACTCGGCCTCTCCTGCCCGGCACACAACGTGCGGTTGTCGCTGCGGCCGGGTCGGTTGTTTGACCTGCGGGTGTGCTGCTCGCTTTGATCTCGGGGTCAGCGTCAGCCTGTTCCGGCGGGCGGGCGGAGAGAGCGGGAGGTGCGCCGAGCATGGTGTCCAGGCGGTCGCTGGGGCGGCAGTTCGGGTGGCTCTGGGCGGCGTACGCGGTGAGCACGCTCGGCACCTGGCTCGCCTTCGACTCGTTCTCCCTGATCGCGATCCTCGCCCTGCACGCCGGGACGACCCAGGTGTCGCTGCTGGCCGCCGCCGGGCTGGCGGTCGGCGCCGTGGTGGCGGTGCCACTCGGGCCCTGGGTGGAGTTCCGCCGCAAGCGGCCGGTGATGGTCGCGATGGACCTGATCCGGTTCGCCGCGCTGATGACCATCCCCGCCGCCTACGCGTTCGGCCTGCTCAGCTTCGCCCAGCTGCTGGTCGTGTCCGTGGTGGTCGGCGCGGCGGACATCGCCTTCACGGCCGCGAGCGGTGCCTGTATGAAATCGCTCGTACGGCAGGAGGACCTGCTCGTCGCGAACGGCCGGTTCGAGTCCACGACCTGGACCGCCACCATGCTCGGGCCGCCGCTCGGCGGGGCGGCGATCGGGATGTTCGGTCCGGTGCTGACCGTGCTCGCCAACGCGGTCAGCTATCTGCTGTCCGCCGCGGGCATCCGGGCGATCGGCGGCGAGGAGCCGCACCCCGAACGGCCGGCCCGGCCACAGCCGCCCGCCGGTGAGCCACGCACCGGTGATCCACGCACCGGTCGTCCACACACTGGTCGTCCGCGCGCCGGTGATCTCCTCGACGGGTGGCGGTACATCCTCACACACCCGACGCTGCGCCGGCTGTTCTTCAACTCGGTCCTGAACAACGGCCTGATCATGGCGGTATCACCGCTGCTGGCCGTGCTCATGCTCAGCCACCTCGGCTTCGCCCCCTGGCAGTACTGCATCGCCTTCGCGGTGCCCTGCGTCGGCGGTCTGATCGGCTCACGGGTGGCACGCCCCCTCGTCACGCGATACGGGCAGCACAAGGTGCTGCTCGCCGCCGGGACGCTGCGGGCGTGCTGGTCGATCGGGCTGGCCTTCGTCGGTCCCGGGATCGCCGGGCTGGCGCTCGTCATGGCCGTCGAGCTGGGGCTGACCACCTGCTCGGGCGTGTACAACCCGGTGCTCGCCACCTGCCGGCTGGAGCAGACCGCGCCGGACCGGATCGCCCGCACCCTCTCCGCGTGGTCGGTCACCAGCAAGGCCGGCATCGCGGCCTTCACCGCCCTGTGGGGCCTGCTGGCCACGGCCACCGGCCCCCGTACGGCGATCGGGATCGCCGGACTGCTGCTCCTGGCCACCCCGCTCCTGCTGCCGCGCCGCAGCCCGTCAGCCCAGTCGGAACCGGAACCGTCACCGGAACCGGCCCGGAGCGCTGCGGGCTGAAGCGAATCGGACAAGAGCTGTACAAGGATGTTCGTTTTGATTGACTCCCTGATCTGACATGAGCATGGTTTCTGCGTACTCCTCAGCCCCCACCTCTGAGAGGAACGCATCCCGTGAGACGTATGGGACGTATGAAATCCACGGCAGCCGCGCTCGGCTCCACCGCCGCTCTGCTCCTGGCCTGCGGTCTCGGCACCGCCGCCACCGCATCCGCGGCACCCGCCCACGGCCACACGGCCACAGCCGCCACCTCCAGCTCCACAGCCGCCACCCCCACCACCGCCGCCACCGCACGCCAACAGGCCGCCGACGTCTGTGCGTCCGCCGGCGCCGACTCCGGCCGTACGGTCCACGGGGCACTCTCCCGCGACCAGGTCCACCACCAGCTCTCGGCCCTGACCGCGCCGCACCGCGAGGCCCGCGGCTACTCCGCGTCCGGCCTGCCCGACAAGGGTCCGCTGCGGGACGGCGCCCCCGGCCGCGGGCTGCTGACGGACATCCACCCGGCGCAGGGCACGTCCTTCAAGGAGATCAGCGGCAGCGACGGCTCCTGCGCCACCCAGTCGGTGTCCGCACAGCTGACCGTCCAGGACAGCTCCACCACGATCTACACCCCCACGATGTACCCGGCGGGCGGCTCATGCATCGAGCTGGTCACCGTCTACACGCAGTCCGGCCGCTCGGTCTCCGCCTGGGACTGGTGCGACAGCGTCGCCTTCGAGGCGTCGGTGCCCATCGACAGCGCCTTCCTGAGCACCTACACGGACGGCACGTCCAGCGCGTACACGGGCCGGGTCGTCAAGACCGACGCCGCCACCAACTCCTGGACCGCGGGGCTCTACAACTACCGGACCGGCTCCTGGGACACCCTCTTCACCCAGTCGGGCCAGAACCAGTCGGGCCGCAACACCGGCTGGGACATCAACGAGCTGTACTCCCAGGTCGGCACCTCGGGCCGGTCCGCCGCCTGCGACGCCATGGCGGGCCAGACCTTCGAGTCCAGCAACATAACCGTCCGGATCAACGGCAGTTGGACCCCGGCATCGCCGGACAACTCCGACACCACCTATGACTCACCGGCCGGTTCCTTCTACTGCCCCGACCGCACCTATCAGATGGTCAGCGCGTACGACCACTGGAAGGCCGTGGGCTGACGGACCCCCGTGCGTAAGCCGTCCCGGCCGCTCCGGCGCCGGGACGGCCTCCACTTCAGGAGTTCGGTGCCACCTTCGACAGCCCGTTGATGATCCGGTCCATCGCGTCCCCGCCCGTCGGGTCGGTCAGGTTCGCCAGCATCTTGAGCGTGAACTTCATCAGCACCGGGTGCGTCAGACCGCGCTCGGTGATGAGCTTCATCACCTTCGGGTTGCCGATCAGCTTCACGAACGCGCGGCCCAGCGTGTAGTAGCCCCCGTAGGTGTCCTTGAGGATCTTCGGGTAGTTGTGCAGCGCCATCTCGCGCTGCGCGGGCGTCGCACGGGCCGCCGCCTGGACGATCACGTCGGCCGCGATCTGGCCGGACTCCATGGCGTACGCGATGCCCTCACCGTTGAACGGGTTGACCATGCCGCCCGCGTCACCCACGAGCAGCAGGCCCTTGGTGTAGTGCGGCTGGCGGTTGAACGCCATCGGCAGGGCGGCGCCGCGGATCGGCATCGTCATGTTGTCGGGGACGTAACCCCAGTCCTCCGGCATCGACGCGCACCACGACTTCAGGACCTCACGCCAGTCCAGCTCCTTGTAGGCGGCCGACGAGTCGAGGATGCCGAGGCCGACGTTGGAGGTGCCGTCGCCCATGCCGAAGATCCAGCCGTACCCCGGGAGCAGCCGGTCCTGCGGACCGCGGCGGTCCCACAGTTCGAGCCAGGACTCCAGGTAGTCGTCGTCGTGGCGCGGCGAGGTGAAGTACGTACGGACCGCGATGCCCATCGGCCGGTCGTCGCGGCGGTGCAGACCCATGCCGATGGAGAGCCGGGTGGAGTTGCCGTCGGCGGCGACGACCAGCGGGGCGTGGAAGGTGACCGGGGTCTTCTCCTCGCCCATCTTGGCGTTGACGCCGGTGATCCGGCCGGTGCGCGGGTCGGTGATCGGGGCGCCGACGTTGCAGCGCTCGTGCAGCCGGGCGCCCGCCTTCTGCGCCTGACGGGCCAGCTGCTCGTCGAAGTCGTCGCGCTTGCGGACCAGGCCGTAGTCCGGGTACGAGGCGAGGTCCGGCCAGTCCAGCTGGAGGCGCACGCCGCCGCCGATGATCCGCAGGCCCTTGTTGCGGAGCCAGCCCGCTTCCTCGGAGATGTCGATGCCCATGGAGACCAGCTGCTTGGTGGCGCGCGGGGTCAGCCCGTCACCACAGACCTTCTCGCGCGGGAAGGCCGTCTTCTCCAGGAGCAGGACGTCGAGTCCGGCCTTGGCCAGGTAGTACGCGGTCGTGGAGCCGGCAGGGCCTGCCCCGACGACGATCACATCTGCGGTGTGCTCGGAGAGGGGCTCGGTCACGGCGGGAACTCCGGAAGACTCGATTTCGCGTGCCACGGGGCACTGGACAGGTGCAGTCTATGGGGACCTCCTGATCGATCAGCTGAAGGGTTGGCCGAAGTGAACGAGCCTGCGCCGGTCGTCCGGCTGCGCGTCCCCACCGAGGAGGACGCCCTCGCCTGGCACCGGGTGTTCGACGACCCGGACGTCATGGAATTCCATGGTGGTGCGTCGAAGGAGTTGTCGGCGTACGAGGAGTTGACCGCCCGGCAGCGCAGACATGACGCCGAGCACGGTTTCTGCTTCTGGACCATGCTCGACGAGGACGGCGAGGTGATGGGATTCACCGGCGCGCAGCCCTGGCCGCAGGAGAACTTCGGGCCGGTCGGCAAGATCGAGATCGGCTGGCGGCTCGGGCGGAAGTACTGGGGCCACGGCTATGTCACGACGGCCGCCCGCATGGCGCTGGAGCGGGTACGGGCGGCCGGCGTCGGCGAGGTGTACGCGATGGTCGACGCGGGGAACGCCCGGTCGATCGCGGTGACGCGGCGGCTCGGGATGGAGCTGCACGAGACCTTCATGACCCCGGTGTCGAAGCGCAGGGGCCACTGCTTCCGCCTGGACCTGGAGGAGGGGACGACGGCCTGAGCAGAAGGAGCAGCAAGGAGGGGAGGGCAGGTCAGAGAGATGCCCTCCGCTCCCGGCTCCCGGCTCCCGGCTCCCGGCTCAGTCCGTCGGCTCAGTCCGTCGGCTCAGTCCGTCGGCTTGAACCCGCGGTGCAGGGCCACGATGCCACCGGTCAGATTCCGCCAGGCGACGTCGGCCCATCCGGCCTGCTGGAGGCGGGCGGCGAGCGCGGGCTGGTCGGGCCAGGCGCGGATCGACTCGGCGAGGTAGACGTACGCGTCCGGGTTGGACGAGACGGCGGTGGCGACCGGGGGCAGCGCGCGCATCAGGTACTCGGTGTAGACGGTACGGAAGGGGGCCCAGGTCGGCTGCGAGAACTCGCAGATGACGACCCGGCCGCCGGGCTTGGTGACCCGGTACAGCTCCCGCAGCGCGGCGTCCGTCTCCTGGACGTTGCGCAGCCCGAAGGAGATCGTCACGGCGTCGAAGACACTGTCGCGGAAGGGCAGTTTCGTCGCGTCGCCCGCGGTCAGCGGGAGGTACGGATGGCGCTGCTTGCCGACCTGGAGCATGCCGATCGAGAAGTCGCAGGGCACGACGTACGCGCCGGTCTGCGCGAACGGCAGCGAGGACGTCGCGGTCCCGGCGGCCAGGTCGAGGATCTTCTGCGCGGGGCGCGCACCGACGGCCTTGGCCACCTCCTTGCGCCACAGCCGCGCCTGCCCGAGGGAGAGCACGTCATTGGTCAGGTCGTAGTTCGCCGCCACGTCGTCGAACATCGAGGCGACTTCGTGCGGCTGCTTGTCCAGGGATGCTCGGGTCACCCGCCCATTGTGTCGTGCACCCCACCGGAGCCGGGCCACAGGGGGGCGGCCCGCGTGGCACGGGACGGGACGGGCCGGGCGCCGCACCGCGCCCTCCCTTACGATCAGGCCGATCAAACGGGTGTGGCGAGTTCTGGTGGTGGGCGGCTGGACGCTCACCCAGACCCTGGACGCGGGCATCAGACCCACGAGCGGCCCGAGCCCCTCTCCCACACCCCGCCCGGCCGTTCCGTGCCCGTCCGCTGCCCCGCCCCGCACGGTCAGGCCACAGGCTTCTCCCAGACGGAGACGTGCCGCCCGCTCTCACTGGTGAAGGGCGCCCGGCCCCACCCGTCCCACCGCTCACGCAGCCGCAGCCCGGCGAGCTGGGCCATCAGATCGAGTTCCGCCGGCCACACGTACCGGAACGGGATCGACCGGTACTCACCACGGCCGTCGACGACCTCGACGTAGTTCGAACTCATCCCCTGGGTGGCGACGTCGTACAGGTCGAACGCCCAGCGCGTCGGCCCCGCCCGGAACGGCACGGCTGACTGCCCGGCCGGGAGCTTCCGCAGCTCCGGGACAGCGACCTCGATGACGAAACAGCCACCGGGCTCCAGATGAGCGGCGGCGTTGCGGAAGCAGGCCACCTGGGCTTCCTGCGTCGTCAGATTCATGATGGTGTTGAAGACGAGGTACGCGAGGGAGAAGGCCCCCTCCACCCGGGTCTGCGCGAAGTCCCCGATGGTCACGCCGATCGCGTCACCGCCCGGCTTGGCGCGCAGCCGGGCGACCATCGCCCGTGACATATCGATGCCATGGACCGGAACCCCACGCGCCGCCAGCGGCAGTGCGATACGCCCCGTACCGATGCCCAGCTCAAGGGCGCGCCCACCACCGGCAAGCTCGGCCAGCACACGGGCGGTGGCGTCCACGACGTCGGGCCGGAATTCCTCACTGCCCGAAGAGTCGTCGTACCCGGCAGCGACACTCTCCCCGAAGTACCCGTCCTCGCCCGTGTCACCCGTGTCGCCCGTGTCGCCCGTGTCACCCGTACTGTCCATCGCCGGACCGTAACGCGAACTGCCTTTGCCCGCTTGGAATTTAGGCGGGCTGCGGCAGTTTGGAGAAATGCCCCGCGCCGACCGAAAAGCGTCTCGCTCATCGCCTCGGTGCCTCTACGGTGGCGCCGTGATGACTCAGATGATCGTTCTCAACGGTGGGTCCAGTTCGGGGAAGTCCGGGATCGTCCGGTGCCTGCAGTCCGTTCTCCGGGATCCCTGGCTGGCCTTCGGCGTCGACACACTGGTCCAGGCGATGCCCCCGTCAATGCGGGCATCGGATGCAGGGATCGAGTTCGGCGCGAACGGCGAGGTGGTCGTAGGGCCGGAGTTCCGGACGCTGGAGGCGGCGTATATCCAGGGCATTGCCGCGATGGCGCACGCGGGCGCCCGAGTCATCGTTGATGAAGTGTTCCTCGGTGGAGCGGCATCCCAGCGGCGGTGGCAGCAGGCTCTTGGCGGACTGCGGGTGCTCTGGGTGGGGGTCCGGTGCGAGAGCTCAGTCGCCGCGGGCCGCGAGGTCGCACGAGGCAACCGGGTCACCGGTATGGCCACCACACAGGCAGAGGTGGTTCACCGAGGCGTGAGCTATGACCTGGAGGTGGACACGACGCACCGCGAGTCAATGGAATGCGCGCGGACCGTCGCCGCTCGTGTCGAGTGACCGACGCCTGGCTGCCTGCTGATCCGGTCCACCGACGGTCACCGCGCCCGGTGCACCATGCGGCCCGCGATGCAGGTCACCAGGCAGGTGCCCTCGTCGTCGTACACCGCGAAGTCGGCCCGGCCGGACACCGTGAGGGGGCGGGGCTCCGGGGGGCCGCCCCCGGCGGACACCCTGATGCCCGAGCGGTCGACCGCCGTGCGGACGGGTGGGCGGGTGAACGGTCCGGCGAGCGACGTCGTGCCCGCCGCGAGCAGTCGTTGCAGGCCGCGCCTGGCGCTCGCGCCCCAGCGGACCTCCGTCATACCGAGCGCGGCCAACGCCTCGCCGGTCAGCGAGGCGGAGCCCAAGTCCTCGCGGGGGTCGGGCCAGTAGGCCGCTTCGAGGAGCGCGGGTGCGTCCGGCTCGTGGCGGCCGGGCGTGAGCGTCCCGTCCCAGTCGCGCAGCCGGGCCCGGTCCCCGTACGCCGTGTGCAGGTCCTCGTACGGGCCGAGCGCCGCGACGCGGTCGCCGTCGACGACGACCGCGTCCGCGCGCGCCCGGTGAAGCGTCAGCAACGGAGCCTCAGTTGGCGTCGAGGAGCTTCAGCTCGGGGTGGGCCGTGCCGCCCTCGATCGCCGTGGACGAGATGTGCGAGACGACGCGGTCGTCGACCGGGTCGTTCGCCGGGTCGTCGTGCACGACGAGGTGCTCGTACGTCGTCGCGCGCTGCGCGGGGACACGGCCGGCCTTGCGGATGAGGTCGATGATCTCCATCCGGTTCGACCGGTGCTTGGCACCGGCCGACGAGACCACGTTCTCCTCCAGCATGATCGAGCCGAGGTCGTCGGCGCCGTAGTGCAGGGACAGCTGGCCGACCTCCTTGCCGGTCGTCAGCCAGGAGCCCTGGATGTGGGCGACGTTGTCGAGGAACAGCCGGGCGATGGCGATGATCCGCAGGTACTCGAAGAGGGTCGCCTGCGTGCGGCCCTTCAGGTGGTTGTTCTCGGGCTGGTACGTGTACGGGATGAAGGCGCGGAAGCCGCCCGTCCGGTCCTGCACGTCGCGGATCATCCGCAGGTGCTCGATGCGCTCGGCGTTGGTCTCGCCGGTGCCCATCAGCATGGTCGACGTGGACTCGACGCCCAGGCCGTGCGCCGTCTCCATGATTTCCAGCCACCGCTCGCCGGACTCCTTGAGCGGCGCGATGGCCGTACGCGGCCGCGCGGGCAGCAGCTCGGCGCCCGCACCCGCGAAGGAGTCGAGCCCGGCCGCGTGGATCCGCGAGACGGCCTCTTCGACCGACACCTTGGAGATCCGCGCCATGTGCTCGACCTCGGAGGCGCCGAGGGAGTGGATGACCAGCTCCGGGTACGCCTTCTTGATGGCCGAGAAGTGCTCCTCGTAGTACTCCACACCGAAGTCCGGGTGGTGCCCGCCCTGGAACATGATCTGCGTACCGCCGAGCTCGATGGTCTCGGCACAGCGGCGCAGGATGTCGTCGAGGTCGCGGGTCCAGCCCTTCTCGGTGTCCTTCGGGGCCGCGTAGAAGGCACAGAACTTGCACGCCGTGACGCACAGGTTCGTGTAGTTGATGTTGCGCTCGATGATGTACGTGGCGATGTGCTCGGTCCCGGCGTACCGCCGCCGGCGCACGGCATCGGCGGCCGCGCCCAGCGCGTGCAGCGGGGCGTCGCGGTACAGGACGACCGCTTCCTCGGGAGTGATGCGCCCGCCTGCGGCGGCACGGTCGAGGACGGCTGCGACATTTACAGACGTAAGGTCGGCGTTCTCGGTCACCGGGCGGGTCCTTCCCAAGGGGCTACTGACGACCGATCCAGCCTACGCCAGCCCCCACGACGAAAGATTGCGCCCCCTTTGTCGGGTTTTCCCGGGAGGAATTTCCCAGCCCGTCCGGCGATTGAGGACCGGGGTCCGGGGCAGAGCCCCGAAGGGCCCCGCGCCACAGCACCCCGCACCCCCGCCACGCGTACCGTCACCCCGCCGCAGCAACACCCCCGCGCCACCCCGGAAGCAGCTCGTCCAGCAGCGCCTCCGTGCGCGACGGCAGCCCCCGCTCCCCGCTCTGTACGGTCAGATCCGCCGCCAGCTCACGCAGCCGCGCCTCGTCGCCCGTCGCATGGGTCGCCCGCAGCAGCTCGTTCCAGAGCCGTTCGTCCGCCGACGACCCGGAGACCGCCGCCCGGAGCGCGGCGATCGCCTTCTCCGGCTGCCCCTGCTCCAGGTGGTGCGCCGACAGGGCCAGCGCCACATCGGCCACCAGGAGCGGCAGCTGCGTGTCGATGATCTCGTGGGTCAGCCAGGTGTAGCGGCCCTCCGTACGGTCGGCGAGCAGCGGCCCCCGTACCAGCCCGAGCGCGTCCGTGAGCAGCCGCTCGCGCACCGAAGCGCGGCGCGCCCCCCGGCCCTCGGTGGCCTCGTGGTGGAGCGAGCGGAGCACGTCCAGGTCGGAGACCACGGACGGGGCGAGCGTGAGCCGCCCGGTGCTGTCCGTACGGAGCCGGGCCGAGCCGTCCTCGTCGGTGCCCAGCCACAGCCGCAGCCGCTCGATGAGCGCGTCGCACACCTCGGGGGTGACGCCGCGCGGCCACATGGCCGAGGCGAGCACCCGCGGGTGGACGCCCTCACGGTGCAGCAGGAGCAGCGCCAGCGCTTCGTGCAGCAGGGCGCTGCGTTCGCTGTCCGGGGTGTCGAGGCCGATGATCTCGTACGGGCCGACCAGCCGTGCGTACACCGCGGGGCGGCCCTGCTCGGTGATGTCGACCAGGAACGGGCGGGCCGGTTCGGGGCCTTCGCCCTCCGGGTCGGCGTCCGCGAAGAGCCGTACGACCGCTTCGTGCTGCGCCTGCGGCAGCAGCTGCGCCTCCAGTTCGAGGCCCAGCAGCGGCGCGAGCAGCCTGCCCTCGCCGGTGATCTCCAAGTCCCAGGTGGCGCCCTGGAGTTGACCGGCCGTACCGGCGCCGATCAGGCAGCCGATGCCCAGCCGCCCGGAGTCGGTGGTCAGTTCGGCGAGCGCGGCGGCCTCCTCGGCGGTGGGTTCGTCGGCGACGAGCACCAGATGCGGCGCCCAGCGGGTCTGCTGCGCCGGGCCGGTCCTTCCGGTGAGGACCGAGTCGTGGCCGGCGGCGCCGAGTGCGCTGCGGCGCTGGCCGATCTCCGCGCCGAGCATCTCGATCAGCTCGTCGACGGAGCTGAGGTGGCGCAGCCGCGTCGGCGCCAGCGGGCTGAGCTCCGCGCCGAATCCCACGACCGTGACGGTCATCCGGTCCGACCAGCCGTTGGTGGCCAGTTCGGCGGCGACGGACGAGAGGACGGCGGCGCGGTCGGGCTCGGCCCCGGTGAGCGCGACGAGACCGGGCACGGCCTCCAGGTTCAGCAGCAGCCGCGCGTCGTCACGGGTGCCGAGGCTGACGAGCCCCGGGTAGGGGGCGGCCGCGGTGTCCGGTGCGATCCCCTCGTACGCCGCGACGGCCGACCGCTCAAGGCGCCAGAACGTCTGGTCCTGCCCCTGCTGCCACGGCGCCGGCGGCGTACCCGACGGCTGGGCGAGCTGGAGGTGCAGGTCCTCGTCGGTGAGCCACGCCGCGTACACGACGGGCAGCGGGCGGCCGTCCTGGCCGAGCGAGGAGGAGAGCCCGCGCAGCGCCAGGTCGAGGAAGCGGACGGCGTCGGGGTCGGCGCCGACCAGCAGCGCGTCGTGCGCGTCGGCCTCGTCGCCGGTGGGAACCGGCGGTTCCATCCCGCGCCGGCCGGCCACCGCGGTCATCGCCGACTGCCACAGCGCCATCCGGCGGCGGCGGCCCAGCGCGCCGAGCACCCCGGCGGCGAGCAGCGGGGCGCCGATGAGGGCGGTGGAGAGGCCGAGCCCGGATCCCGAGCTCTGCGACGGGGCCTCGGCGACAGCACCCGATCCCGCGCCCGACCCGGCTCCTGCTCCGGTGCTCGGCGCGTTCGGGAGGCGCTGCTCGGGTACGGAGATCTGCGCCGTCGGGCTGTCGACGCGGCCGCCGCCCTGGTGCTGCGCCGGCTGCTCCTGGTGGTTCCCGGACTTGGCGTACTCGTCGATCTGGTGGCGCACCTGCTCGGAGACGCTGGGCGCCTGGTCGGGCATCTCGACCAGCTCGCCGCCGTGGGCGTCGGCCGGCATCTCCATGATCCAGCCGGGCCTGATCAGACTCGCCTCGGACAGCTTCGTACCGTCCGGCTGCATCCGGTCCTTGTTGAGCTGGTAGATCTCCTTGTACCTGCGGCCGTCGCCGAGGTGGCGCTGGGCTATCTCCCACAGCGAGTCGTGGTGGCGGCCCTCGGGCGGGCTGATCCGGTAGAACTTCGTCGCACCCTCGGCCCCGGTCTTCGCGTTGGCCTGCTCGGCGTGCGCCTGTGCGTCGGCCTGCGAGGCGACGGCCGCCTGGGCCTGCTGCGCGACCCCGATCCCGGGGGCCTGCTGCGCGGCGGCGACCGTCGGCTTGTGCGTCGACTCCAGGGACTGCCCGAACTGCGCGATCCCGGGCGCGAAGCTCGCCGCGGTGGCGCTGACCAGGAGCAGTGCGGCGATGAGCTGCCGGGCCAGCATCTGGCTCGGCCCCGCACCGGGAATGTGCGAGGGCATCCCGACACCGGAGACGGCGGCCTTGATCTCCACGATGACGCAGGCGGCGAACTGCGCCCAGGCCAGCCAGACGACGCAGATCAGGATGTTCACGAACGTGTCGACGGTGATCTGCTGCTGCACCATGTCGAAGGACGGCATACCGTGCGGCAGCGGCCAGCCCTGCGTGGAGAGGGCGAGCGGCACGGCGAGCAGCAGCCCCGCGAGCGCGAGAAACGCGAAGAACGCCTTGGCGAAGTCCCCCGCGGTCCGTTGCCGGGGCAGGGGCTGAGGCGTCCGGTTGGTCGGGCCCGTCGAACCGGGAGTATTGCGCGCCATGGCGGGTGTCCTGTGGAGGGAGAGGGAGCGGGTTCGGGATCGTCGGGGGCGGTGGAGTGTGGAGTGGTGGGGCCGTCGGCCTGCCGGCCACCGGTCGGCGGGTGTCGGCAGCCGGGTGTCGGTCGTCGGCTGTTGGCCGTCGGGGCCGGTCGGACATCGGGGGTGGACTGAGCCTACCGAGATGGTACGGACGGTTTCGAAAGACAGACAGGGGCGGACGGACACAACGCGTCCGATATGACGGGGCTGTTGACGCTTGCCCGGATTACGCACCGGAGGCCGGACGGTGCCACGGTGACGGAACGGCCCCCGGCACGCGGGAATCCCGCGCACCCACGACGGATTCGTCACGACCGGGTCACACGATCCGCGCGTGAACGGCCGGAGGGCGGCGTCCTGTGTCCGTTGGCCACTGGTCACCGGTCACCCGTCACTGGTCAGCCGTCACTGGTCAGCCGTGACGGCTCGTTCGATCATGGATGGATGACTGCCTCCTCTCACGTGTGCTTCGCCGTCCAGGACATCGAGCACGCCATGGCGGACTTCCGGCGCTCGGCCGGGGTCGAGTGGAGTGAGCCCGCTTCGGAACAACTGGGCGAGTGGGACTACCGAATCGCGTTCACCACAGGCGGTCCGCCGTTCATCGAGCTGATCGAGGGGCCCGTGGGACGCGTCCGGTGACGCGCTCGGTGACGCCCAGCAGCTCCATGTCCTCTCCGGTGAGACGAAGCGCCCCGGCCGCCACGTTCTCCTCCAGGTGGGCGGGGTTGCCGGTCCCCGGGATCGCCAGGACGTGCCGGCCCTGGTGCAGCGTCCAGGCCAGGCGGACCTGGGCCGGGGACACCCCGTGGGCCTCGGCGACGGCCCGTACCCGCGCGCTCCCCCCTCCACCGGCCCCGGCGCCCTCGTCCCGGCCCTCACCGGCGATCGCGAAGAACGGCACGAAGGCGATGCCCTGCTCCCCGCAGTACGTCAGCAGTTCGCCGCTCCCCCGGACGTCGAGGCTGTACTGGTTCTGCACACAGACCACCGGCGCGATGGCCCGCGCCTCCGCCACATGCTCCGCCCTGACGTCGGACACGCCCAGGTGCCGGATCAGCCCGGCGTCGCGGAGGTCGGCGAGAGCGCCGAAGTGCTCGGAGATCGAGTCCTGGGACATCCGGCGGAGGTTCACCACGTCGAGGTGGTCACGGCCCAGCTGGCGCAGGTTCTCCTCCACCTGGCCACGCAGCTGTTCGGGCGTGGCCGTGTACCAGTCGCCCGAAGGGTCCCGGCCGGGACCGACCTTGGTGACGATGACGAGGTCTTCCGGGTACGGGGCGAGCGCCGTGTTGATCAGCTCGTTGGCCGAGCGGAGCCGGGAGAAGTAGAAGGAAGCGGTGTCGATGTGATGGACGCCGAGCTCGACGGCGCGGCGGAGAACCCTGACCGGTGTGTCCCGGTCACCCGGCTCGCCAAGGTCGAACGCGGCGCTGCCGGTCAGACGCATCGCTCCGAAGCCGATCCGGTTCACGCTCCGGTCGCCGAGTGTCCAGGTACCTGCGTCCGATGCGCCGGCTTTCGCCACGGTGTCGGTGTCCTTCACGTCACTGCTCCCCCGAGTCGCACGTCGATCCGCCCCTGCGCTGCACAACACGCCTGCGCGGCAATGCACCCCGCAGCACTGCGCTGCGCAGCCTCCCTCAACCGGCCAACTGCGCGGTCCATTTCTCACGCCAGGCCAGTGCGTCGCGTACGCCGTCCACCAGGCTCTTCTGTGCGCTCCAGCCGAGGAGTTCGCCCGCCAGGTCACCGGAGGCGTAACACCCGATCACATCCCCCGGGCGCCGTCCGGCCTCGCGGACATCGAGGCTCTCGCCCACGGCAGCCTCGAAGGCCGTGACGAGTTCACGCACAGTGGTGCCCTGTCCGGTGCCGACGTTGATGACGCGGTACCGGTCGCCGGCCGAGGGTTCGACGACCGCGTCGAAGCGTGTGAGGGCCGCGACATGCGCGCGGGCGAGGTCCCAGACATGGATGTAGTCCCGGATACCGCTGCCGTCGCGGGTCGCCCAGTCCATCCCGGTGACGGTGAACGGCGTGCCCTCGGTGTGCGCTTCGATGAGCTTGCCCAGCGCATGGGTCGGGGTCGGGTCCTGCAGCCCCGTACGCAGCTGGGGATCGGCCCCGATCGGGTTGAAGTAACGCAGGGCGATGACACGGACGGGCGCCGCGACGGTCCAGTCCTGGAGGACCTGCTCCATCATCTGCTTGGTACGCGCGTACGGACTTTCGGCGGCCACCGGGGAGGTCTCGTCGGCACGGGCGTCGGCGGTCGGCGCGTAGATGGAGGCGGAGCTGCTGAAGACGACGCGCTCGCACCCATTGCGCTGGAGTGCTTCGAGGAGGTCGACGGTCTTGGCGACGTTCTCCCGGTAGTAGTGCAACGGCCGACCGACCGACTCGGGCACGACAATCTTGGCAGCGCAGTGCAGGACCGCGTAGATATCGGGATGCTCGGCGAACACCCGGTCCAGCAGCGCCTGGTCGGCGATATCGCCCTGGTAGAAGATCCGGTCGCGGACGAATTCGCGCCGCCCCTTGGAGAGATCATCGAGGATGACCGGGGTGATCCCCTGATCGATGAGGGCGGAAGCGACGGTACTGCCGATGAACCCGGCACCGCCGGTGATCAGAACCTTGGTCATACCCAGAAGTCTCCCCCAGCCCCAACCCGGCCCCGGGCCCGCGGGGCCGGGACGCCGTTCACGGGCCCCGACGAAGCCGCTCGTCCGGGGCATCAAAGTGCGCCGCCGCCACTCCATCGCACGTGCACACGGCCACCGGGCGGCGCACAAAACACCTCGCCCGCGACGGATTCGTCACGACCAGGTCACACCTCCCGCACATGGCACGGAATCCCCCGACGGCCCTCTGCTGCCCTTTACATGCGGCTGGTAGCTTCGAATGCCCTGAACGTTTGCAGTCCGGTTCTGCCGGACCGCTGCCGCCAACCGGGGGAGAACACTCGTGGCCCGCCGCACTCCAGCCATCGCCGCCGCACTAGCTGTCAGTGCGGCCCTGCTACTGACCGCATGCGGAGGCAGTAGCAACGACGCCTCCAAGGACAAGATCCAGGGCGCCGACGAGGGGACGAAGAGCCCGTCTGCTTCGACATCCACCTCCGCGGACCCGGGCGCAGCACGGCCGGAGATTACGATCCCCCACTCCTTCCAGTTGAATTTCCAGGGCTGGAACAGCAGCGACCCCGACGAGCAGGCCGTTCTCAACGACGGCAAGGAGCAGGTTCGCGCCGGGTACGCGGCCATCATGGCCAAGGCTCCTGATGCCGCGTACCTGAAGTTCTACGACACGGCGGCCGGCCTCTCCCAGGACCAGGAGTGGATCAAGACCTACACGGGCAAGGATCTGACACTCATCGGCAAGGCGCCGGTCTATGACGCCAAGGCGAGCATGCTCGGCAGCAATAAGACACGAGCGGTCCTCAACTACTGCATGGACGAGAGCAAGGCGTACACAAAGGGCCGTAAGACGGGCGAAGTCAAGGGAAACCCGGCAGGCACGGATCCCAAGGTGTATTACACGGCCACGCTGCAGAAGAGCTCACAAGGCGTTTGGCAGACCGTGTCCACCAACTCCAAGAGGGGTGGGTGCCCGTCGTGAACCCTCGGCGCAGGATGACAGCTCTCACCGTGGCCTCACTCATAACGGTCGCCCTCGCTTCGGGCCCGGCCCACGCCGTCGGAGACGGCGGCACGAAGGGCGGCTCGAACGGCGGCTCGAACGGCCGGAACCTCAACGCATCCGCCACCCACTCCCAGATCCGGCTCAGCTACCCCAAGGGAGGCGGCGGAAGCGGCAAAAGGGGCAACCTGGGAGCGGTCGACCCCAACTGGAAGCCGCCGGCGTGCTGGTACGAGCCCGTGTTCACGCCGGAGGGGCTCAAGTCATTCGTCGACGAAACGGATGGCGAGGGCGATGTCGGCATCCACGAGTCGTGGTACGGCAAGGGCCTTTGGACCGACCACTACAAGGACGGCAAGCCCGAGGACAACTTCGACGACTCGAACTCCAAGGCCGATGGCTACAAGAACTACAACATCGGCAAGGGCGGATACTTCTGGCGGAGCGTAGCGCCGGACGAATCGGACCCCGACTCCTGGCAGTGCGGCCGCATCATGTTCTGGCAGCCGGCCGGTCAGGTCCCGAAGATTCCGCACGCGCCCACGCCGAAGATGCTCGCCGAGTACGCGTACAACAAGGTCAAGGTCCCCGAGACCAAGATCGAACTGAAGCCGCAGACCAAGTCCACCGTGAACCTGCCCACCTGGGTCTGGCTGGACAAGGGCACGTTCAAGGACGTCGCCGTCCGCGCCGAACTCCCCAACACCGGGCTCTGGGCCGAGACCACCGCGAAGCCCGTGAGCCTGCACCTGGACCCGGGCACGGATGACGCGGACACCTTCCCCGCCTCCGGCACCTGCACCTTCAACAAGGACGGCTCCATCGGCACCCCGTACAAGTCGGGTGACGCCAGCCAGAACCCGCCCTGCGGCATCAACTATCTCCACGCCACCGACGGAAATCCGTACCAGCTCAAGGCGTCGATCACCTGGAAAATCAGCTGGAAGGGCACGGACGGCGCAGGCGGCGACCTGCCCGACGGAACCTTCCAGACCACCCAGGACATGAACGTCCAGGAGATCCAGACGATCAACCGCTGACAAAGGCTGGTAAAGGGCCGGGCCGCGAACGGGCACAGTTCGGTGCCCCAGCTGTCACATCGCGCCCTGACACACGCCGCCACGCGGTCGCTGCCGAGGGCAGCAGCCGTTCCGGAGGGAGCCCCTGGGTCACCGCCGTCGCCCGGGAGTACTCGCACCATACGATCAGGCCGGGGCCGTGGGCGCCCCAACCAACTTCAGGGGGAAGACAGATGGGAAGGCATCCACGGTCACGGTGGGAGCATGCCGCGGCATCGGCGACAGTCGCACTGCTACTGGCAGGGGCGGTGTCCGGGTGCACGGGCCAGTCCCATCGGACGGCCGCCGGCGGGCCGTTGAACGTGTCCCCGTTCGTGAAAAAGGCACGTGCCACTCACGGCGATGCCGGACCCTGCCCGATCAGCTACGACATCGGCAAAGCAGCGAAGCGGATTGGCGTGAGCGGCCAGGCCGGGCCGGAGCACGGCAAGGGGACGGTGAGCGCCGAAACCGACAAGACCGCGGGACCCGGCTCACCGCTCGCCGACGCCGGTGGCGCAGTGGTGAGCTGCGCCTTCGGGATCGCCGCAGACAAGATCACCGTGTACACGGTCGGCACCCGCCGCCCGGATTACGCATTGGGGTTGATGGCCCCCCAGATCGCCTCTGATGCGCAAATGACGTCCAGCGCGCTGCAGAAATGGCTGCCCACGGCTCAGAAGGCCAAGCGGGGCACGGCCACAGTCACCCCGAGCGGAAGCGTCGGCGCCGTCCGGCTTTCGGTGGACGGCGCCGGTGACATCGCCCTGGTGGTCGGCGAGGGGAAGGACGCCCACACACACATCGGTGCGGACAAGATGAAGGCTCTCACCGAGACACTGGCCGCCCAGGCCGACTGGTGAACGTGACACCCGGGCAAGCCCGTCGCGCAGCCACCACCGAGCCGACGAACAACCGGACAGGGCCTCTGATGGCCGTCCCCCACCGGCATCACCGGGTTCTTCGGCCGCAGTGACGAGTGGGGTTCCTACGGAATCCTCCACGCCGGCAAGCGGTCCCGCCAGTGAAGCGCACGACGGCTTCCGAGTACCGGCACCCGCTGTCCGGCACTGGGCAACCTCGAAGGGCCCGGCCCTCGCCACGGAGGGCGGGCGCCGGGCGCGAAGCCCCGGCCGCAGTCTTTTCGCCAGGCCACACGATTGCAAAGTTCCGCTCACTGCCCGGCCAAGAGTGGTTGATGCACCCCTTCCGGCGTTGACTGCGCCCGGCCCGGCCGAGCACCGTCTGAGGCGGAGGCCGGGGCTGCGAGGGATCAGCCGGGCCCGGGTACTGAAAACGGGGTGCAGGAGCAGTGGGTTACCGGGGCGGTGACGCCGAGCACATACATGCGTCGGCTTCAGCCATGAAATCAGTTGTTACCTCGGCCAACGGTCATTCCAAGACCGGAACGGCGGCCGGCAAACAGGCATCGGGCGCCGCCGGGGACCACCGGGTGGCGTCGGCCATCACCGCGCTGGCCGGTGCGATCGCGAAGGCGGCCGGGGACACCGGCACCTCCGTCAGTGATCTCGGTGACGTCGCCCGGACGACCGCCGCCAACCTCAAGAAGGCAGGCGGAGGCGGCAAATGACGCCTCCCAGCTACACCGTCCCGGCCGGGAACCCCGAAACGCTGCGGACCGCCGCCGGCCGGTTCAAGTCACTGGCCCATGACCACTCCACGCTGCTGACAACCTTCCAGCGGCATGTCGAAACCGTACTCAAGGGCTGGTCGGGGCCGGTGGCCAAGCAGTACAGGACAGCAGCCGAAGGTGTGTACCCGCGCTTCAAGGCGGTCCATGTGGCGGCGGGCGCCGCCTACTCGGCGCTGCACACCTACGCCGGTGCGCTGGAGACCGCCCAGAAGGCCGTGAAGGGCGCCAACACCACCGCCGACAAGCACGCCCAGGGCTCGCACTCCTCTGGCTCGCACCCCTCTGGCTCGCACCAGCCGTCCACCCCGCCCGGCCAGTCCCCCAAGGCACTCGGTCAGAAGGTCAGCGACGCGAATTCCGATCTGAACCGCGCAGCGCACACGTGCGCCACCGCGCTCAGCAACGCGCAGACGACGCTCGGCAAGACGTGCCTGGACACCCTGTCGGCCAAGCAGCTGAAAGCGCAGGTGGCCAAGGCGGGCGAAGAGCTCAAGGAAGAGAACCCGGGGCTGTGGGAGAAACTCTTCGGCCCCGAGGGCGAGCTCCGGAAGTGGGACGAGCGCCTGCACGCCGTGCCGGCCCCGTACGCCGACATGGTGTTGCTGAACCTGATGAGCGGCGCGGAGGGCGCGGAGGAGAGCGTCAAGACCGCGGAGGAGTTCGCAGCACGCATTCCCGAACTGATGGAGGCCGACTTCCCGAAGATGGCCCGCCCGATCATGAACGCCATGAGCAGCGGCGCGGCCAGTGAAGCGGATCTCGCCCAGGCGATCGAGGACTTCGCCAAGGACTGGGACGCGATCGGCAAGTGGAACGAGGGCACGAAGCTCGCCAACCTAGGGGAGGCGGCGAGGCTTCCGTGGTTGCGCGGGGCGACCGTGGGGCTGAACGGGCTGGCCATCGTGGGCGACCTCTACACCATGTGGAAGCCCGAGGACAAGGGAGCGATGGGCTGGGTGGACCGTGGCGCGGCCGGTGTCAACGCCGGACTCGCCACCTGGGACACGCTCGCCGCTCTCCAGCTGGTGGACGGCGTACCCGTCGTGGGCGAAGCCGTCATGGTCGGCACCGGCCTGTATCTGGGCGGCACGTACCTCTACCACCACTGGAAACCGTTCAAGAACGTGTGCAACGCCACCGGCCACGCCGTGGCATCGGCAGCCAAGAGCACCTGGCACGCGGTCACCAGTTTTCTCTGAGCAGCCGATGGAGGCAGCACAACATGACGGGTGACCCCCGACAAGCAGATGTCGAAGCGTCGCAGGCGTTGCTGGACCAGGTCGAGCGGGACGGCGCGGTGCAACTGCCCGCGCTGTCGACGGCCGAGCTCTGCGTACTGGGGGCGATGCAGGCCACGCTCGTCGATGCCGACGCCCTCTCCTGGTGGTCCGGAATGCTGGAAGCGGAACGGAGCGGGCTCTCGGCCATGGCGCTGAAGTTCCTGATCCACCGCGGTCTGCTCGATGAGCCGGCGCCCGGCACTGCTGACAGTCCCCTCGGCGAGAACGTGGATCTTCCGGTACGTCCGCTGCTCGCAATGATTTTGGCCGGCCGGGGCCGGCCCTCGTTCGTCGTCCTCCGCCGCGAGGGCCCGAAGGGCGAACCCGAACGTATGCGCCTGTACGGCATTGCCGAGGAGGGCCGTGGGCTGCGGGCCCTGCTGGCCGAGGTGGCCACCGGAAATCACGTGTCGCGATTCGGCCCGGCTTACGAGTACGCCCTGGTCAGCCCCGAGGAAGCCGTAAGTTCCCTGCTGCGCTGGGTCGACAGAGCCCCGGCTCGCAAACTCGGGCGTCGCCTGCCCAAGGTGATCGATGTGTACCAGCCGGACAAGGGCTCGGGTCCCGCACGCGACCGTATCGAAGTACGGGTTGACTCATCCGGGCTGCACGTGGAGCACGAAGGGGTCGGCACAGCGCCAACAACGACCGACTGCGACGAAAAGGCCCTCGGCCGCCTCTTGGCCGATCTGTTCGCTGGACGCACCGCATGAACCTGCCTGTGATGCATGAGCCTGCCTTCTACACCGAGCAGCGCTCCGCGGTCCGCCCACTGCTGGTGTTCCACGGCTTCTTCTGGCCCCTGCTGCTGATCGGCTCGTTCGTTGCCTTGCTACTGACTGACAATCCCTCGGTGTACATCCCCGGAGTGATCCTGGGGTGGTTCGGATCCGTGGCTCTCGGCGGACTGTACCTGGGCCAGGTCTGGCCGATCGGCATCCGCGTCGATGAGGCAGGCATCTGGATCGGCGGCCTCAGTCAGGCCGCGCGTCGGCGGACGCCGGAACACGCGGAAGGCCGCGAGCAGGAAGGCAAGTTGCCTCGCGTCAGAGCGCGGCGGCGACAGGTGTACTTCTGTCCCTGGCACGCGATCAAGCAGGTCGAAGTGGTCACGGAGCGGCAGGAAATCCGGAAGCTCGCCAAGCTGGGCAGAAGCGTGGGGGCGAACCGGTCCTCGGCCGCTATCGGAAGGGTCCTGGTGGGCCCGCTGACGGCCCCGTACATGCGCGCCGCTCTCGTCTTCGCCGTCGATCTGTCCGCGGCTGCTGTTCCCGAGTTCCAGCCCCCCGACACGAAGCGGTACTGGTTCAAAACATCGGCCCCACAGCAGTTCACGTTCCATCCCGTCTGGTCGGCCCCCACCCGCCACCCCGAGAAGCTCCGGGCGGCGCTGGAACAGGCGGGGGCCCGGACGGGGCGCTGACGGCACGGCAGCCGGTCACCGCTCCCCCTGGCTGAGACGCCGGGCTAATGCGCCCCGTGCATCTTCTTGTCCTGCTCCGACTGCTTCTTCCTGGCCTTCTCCACCAGCCGGTTCTCCTCCGCCGGGAACGACTCGAACAGAGTCTTCAGCCGCTTCATACGCCCGTCGTGATCGGTCCGCCAGGTGTCGGCCTTCTTGCCGATCCAGGTGTGGGGCATCATGTCGTCCACCTTCCCCATGGCGTCCTTGATGGCCTTCACCGCTGTCTCGACAGCGTTCATGTCCTGGCGGCACAGATACTCGAGCCGGTCCTCATTGGGAATGCCCATGGAACTCTCCTGCAGTTGGTGACAGCTACGTGAACCCGGCTGCCCGGCGGCGCTCCCCGTCCGTTACTCGGAATCGGCCCGGAGCGCGAGCGCGAGCAGCGGGGAGTCAGGTGAGGGAACCGCCGAGCCGATGGCCAATACCCGGTTGCCGCTCTGTACGACGAACCAGGGAAGGACACAGGGGGTGTTGACGGCGGGGTACTGCTTTCCGGGCGCACAAGATGCGGGGCCCGCCTTCTGCGCGGTCCCGCCGGCCAGGACGGTGAGGGAGCCGGAAGGTGCCACATGCACCAGGGCACCGGCCTCGGTGTTCCCCACCGCGGAGCCCGGGTTCGGGCCCAGTTGCGCATAGAACCCACCACCGCGTGCCGGATTCATACTGAACGCCGTGAGCGACGAGAGCGGCCCGGATCCGGGGACTCGGCCGTGCAGGGCCAAGGTCCGTGGCTTCTGTCCTGGTTCGAGTACAAGCAGGTTCGTGATCGCGCCTGTCTGCACATAGACGGTTCCATGGGCGTCGACCGAGCCGGTGTAAGCAACCGGGTCCTTGGCCTTGGGAAGGGAATGGAGCTTCGTCGCGCGACCGTCCTTCAGAGACCAGACGGCGTCCTGGTCCACGATGACGGCAGACCCGTCCGGACGGGCCCCGACCGGAACCGGTCGGCGAAAACGGTGCGCCGTTGGCAGGGCTTCGGCCCCGCCGTGCTGGTCGACCTGGATGAGGCCCCCGGCCCGGCCGATCAGGAGGCCGCCGTCCGGCGCGGTGTTCATCCCGGTGACCTCCTTGTCCTCGAGGTCGACCCGCGCGAAACGACTGACCGTCCCGCCCGGTGTCATACGCAGTACGTCGACCGGCGAACCCCCGACAGTGTTCATCGCGTAGACGTCCCCGGAGCGGTCGCCGGCCACGAAGCTGCTGCTGGCGCCACTGGCTGCGTGGCCGACGTCGTATTTCGTATTGAGCTTGGCCAGGGAGAAAGGAGCCACCTTGCCGGGCTTCGGCTCGGGGATACCGGGATTGTGGTGCCCTCCGCCGCCCGAGCACCCGGCGACGGACAGCGCGAGCGCGGCGGACAGGACGAGAGCGGGGACGGCCCGCGAGCGCGCGTTACTTGCCATCGGGTGACTTCTCCGAGTGGTCGAATCCAACTTCAAAGCTGTGCAGGTAAGGGTGTCCGCGGACCTGCCTGGTCCACCAGCCCTGGAACTCCTTCTGATTCATGGCAGCTGGTGAGACGGTCCCTGTCTGTGCGTCGTACCAGGAAGAATCACCCTCTGTCGGGACGGGCAGCTTCCCCGCGCGAATCAGTCCTTCGGCGATCGACGGGGCGAACGAGTCGTACTGCTGTTCCGCCTCCTCCTTACCCAGGGCCTCTTGCTTGTCAGCGTTGTCCAAGGAGAAGGGGTCGGTCTGCGGCGCGACGATGGTCCTCCCCACAAGTGCCAGGTTCTGTGAGTACTTGAGACCCTTTTCCGCCACCTTCGCGACGCCTACAGCTTCCTTCGGGCCGGGGATGAAGCCGAACAAGGTACCTGCGGTGTTCAGGACGGCGAGATTGAACTTGTGCTTCTCATCGACTTGCTGCGCCTCGGTGTACTTGATTCCGACCTTGGCGTTGGTGAACATCCCCGCCGTATTTCCGAGCGCCGTGAGCGTGTCGTCGGGGTGTTCGCCGCTGATGGCTGCCGCCACCTGCTGATGCAGCGTGACGTCGAACATGGCGGCCGCGCCCGGGTTGCCCTTGGCGAAGAGCTGCATGACCTTGACCATGTCCTTCTTGTTCGCCACCTGAACGTGATGGACGGCGTCGTAGCCGAGCGCTTGGTCGTTCTGCAGGCCGGACCCGCCGATCTGATCGGCCCAGGTGGCTGTGATCCCGGCCAGCGCCACTGCGGTGCCCTTGGGATACGCCGCGTACTCGTCCTTCTCGAAGCCGTTCCGGCCGTCGAAGATGTCCTTCTGGTCCTTGGCCGCCGCGAAGACGTTGGCCGCCGCCCATCCGGACTGGTCCATGTGAGCGGGGCTGCGATCGGTGGAAGCGAGCGTGAGAACGCGGCGCGGGCCGTCGGAGTCGTCCCGCGGAGGGTCACCCGGCGTCTGCCACTTGAAATCGACCAGGTCCTTCGCGTACCGCTTGCTGGCGTCGTTGTCGTGGCCCAGCAGGTCACGCGATGCGTCCGGGCTCTCACCGATACGGGAGATGACCGCGAGCACCGGGTCATTGGCCCGGATCCCGTCCACGATCTGATTGTTGTCGTCGGCGCCCTTGGAGAGGTAGTCGGGGTCAAGACCGATGGAGTGGTACCAGCCGCCGTCGTCCTTGCCGACGTAGCCTCCGGCGGAGTACGGAGGGCTGGCCGAGGCGTAGCCGGGCCGCATGGCCTTCTGTTTGTCACGCCAGTCCAGCATGGCGCCACCGACCTGGGACAGCACCTTCGGGTCCCATTGATCGCCCTTGGGGCCGTACTTGAACAGCATCCCGACGGACCACATGTCTCCGCCGGGCGGGTCGCTGAGCGCCTTCGCGTAGTCAGGGTTCGGCGGGATCTTTCCGCTCTTCTGGAGGGCGAAGATCCGGTTGATGCCCGTGGCGTACTGCCCGATCACCTTGGTCGAGTCGTCGCTGAGCACCTTCCCGCCGTGGGTGCCGTCCTCCTGGTGAAACGCGCTGCCGACGCGGGCCGCATCCGCGATGCCGCCCGCCGCTGCGAAGGCGGTGAGGTAGGCGGGGTCGTCCTGGTGGTCGGCAAGGGACTGAGCGATGGCCTTGATGTCGTCACGGGAACCGTCGGCCTTGGGGTCGTCGAGTGCCTTCTTGAGGGTCTGGGCCTCCTCCTTGGCCTCCTTGGCGCTCTCCTTCCGCACGCCCGCCATGTCCCACGGGATGTCGAGAACGTTCCCGTCCGGAGTGCACATCCCGATGCCGCCGTGCTCCTCCAGATTGCGGGCCAGGTCTGCCCGCTTGGACATGTCGCGGCCGTCGTCACCGACGGCGTGGAGCTGCTGGGCGATGAGCGACAGGTCAAGGCTGCCGTCCCATTCCTTGAAGTTCTTCCGGATGGTCGCGCCGTGCTTGGAGAGCGCCGACTCCAGGTCCTTGAGGCGGTCGGCGAGTTTGCGTATCCGCGCCGGATCGACGCCCACATAGTCGTTCATCGATGAATCCCCCGTGCCCGATGGTGTCCGTTCGTGTGGCTTTCAAGCCATGTACCCGTCACGTCAAGCTAACAGGGCCGGGAACCGGGTACCCGACATCCATGGCTTCTCTCCTCAGTCAGCACAGCGGGTTCAGCGGTTGACCGACTGGATCTCCTGCACAATGACGTCTTTCGTGTCCCCGTAGGTTCCATCAGGTTCCATCGGGCAGTCTGTCGCCCTCGCCCGTGCGGAGGCCCATCCGGCGAGCAGCGACTGCCCGCTCGACGCGGACCAGCCGATCGGCACCCTGTCGCGGAGAGCCCTGTGCCAGGCAGCGAGGCGGTCACCGAGACCGGCTTGAAGCGGGCCTTGCGGAGCGGATCGCCGTCAGCCCGTGACCGACTCGGCGACCGAGGAGCCGTGGACGGTGATCGAGTGGCTGTAGAACAGGCCCGTCAGCACCGGCTGGTACGTCAGCTGCACCGTCACCTCGACCCGCCGCGTGTTGGCCGCCGTGCAGTGCGACGCTCCGATGTCCTGGCCGGACATCCCCATCTCGACCGCGAAGGCGTGCACCCGGGCGTTGCAGTTCTGGTAGTTGATGGGCGCGGGCCCGCCCTGGTTGCCGTACAGGGACTCCCGGTCTATGTCCTGCGCCGCGTACCGTGCGGCCTGCTCGGCGATGTCCGCGGCCCGTTCCCGCTGTGAGATGGACAGACCGCCGTCCACCACGAACGCGGCCAGCGCCAGGAACAGGAACGCGAAGATGATGACCGCAGCGGCGCCCGATCCCCGGTCGTCCAGCCGGGACCTGCGGGATTCGATCCATCCGGTGAGCGCGTTCACTGCGTCCTCCGGTACGGGTCGATCGGCGAGGTCGAGTGCCCGCTCAGAGTGGTGGGGATGTCCAGGCCGAGCATGGCGAGACCCCGGATCTGGCAGCTCACGTCGACGGTGAAGAAGCCGCCCCTGACGAACCCCTTGGCCGTGACGGACACCGGGCCGGAACAGACGTCGGTCAGATCCGCCTCGGCGGCCCTCCGGGCCTCGGCCATCGCGACACCGCCGTCCTTCTGGATCGAGCCCGCGCGGGCGGCGTCACGCGCGGCGCTGTCCACCGCCCCGCGTCCCTCGACCAGTTGTCCGAAGCCGACCAGGACGAGAATGAAGAGGATCATGATGGGGGCGAGGATGACCACTTCGATGGTGGACAGGCCACGGTCGGCCCTCGCGCCCGCGCGGCCGAGCCGCGTTCGTACAGCCCCCGTCCCACGCCTCACACCCGCACCCGCACCCGCACCCACACGGGTAAACGCACCCGCGAACACCCTGCACCCCGCCACCCGTTGGCCTCTCATCAGTCCCGCACGAACCGCTCGACCGGCCCCCGCGACTGCGCGTGCACCGTGAGGCCCAGGCCGGGGAAGACATTCGGGACCTTGGCGGTGATCTCCACGCCGACCGTGTCCTGGTCCGGCTGGAGCATCGTCACGTTCGGGCCCAGCACCAGCTTCGAGCCGAGCTGCTGGATATAGCTCTGTACGACGTCACCCGCGTCGCCCCGCCAGCCCCCGGGGTTCTCGTCCGCCTCGGCACGCGCCTTCCGCGCACCCGCCTGCGCGGCCGCCTGCGCCACATGGTCGGCGAAGAAGTACAGCGCGAACTGCACCGTCGCGAAGATCATGAAGAACAGGACCGGGGTCAGGAAGACGAACTCGATCGCGGTCATGCCGGAGTCACCGCGGGCGGAGGCTGCCTCCACCCTGCGGCGTACGAACGCTCTGATCCTCTGACGCACCAGCACCGACTCAGTGACTCGACTCGATCGATCGGACTCGAAATAGCCCGGAATGGCTCGGAATTGACCGGAAGGGGACAGTCAGCCCGACGGAAGGTCCCCGTGGGCCAGGCACACCCCTCAGCAGGTGCCGCTCGCGCTGGCTCCCTTGATGCAGTTGCCGACCTTGTTGGCGCCGTCACTCAGCGCGGAGTTGATGATCGCGGCGACCACACCGACGATCGCCACGACGACCGCCGAGATGATGACCCACTCCACGGCGGACGCGCCGCGGTCGGTGTCCTCGGAGCGGGCGCGCTCGACGCGTGCCTGCAGAAACGTGATCAGGAAGTCGACAGTCGGGTGACTGAAGCGGCGTCCGAACATGGGATGAAATCCTCTCAAGAGAAGGGGAAGCGGGATCAGACCTGGAAGACGCGCATCGCGGCCGGGTAGATGAGGAAGACCAGGAACCCGGCACAGAGGAGCAGCTGGGCGACAAGCATCGACTGCGACTTCTCACCCGCCGCCCCCTCGATCTCGGCCATTTCGCGGTGGCGCATCGTCTCGGCCCTCGAGGCCAGCGACTCTCGTACCTTCGCCCCGTCATCGGCGACGAGCGCCAGCGACGACGACAAGTCCTTCAGTTCCTCAATACCCAGATCCTCGCCGAGCCTGCCGAGCGCGAGCCACTGGCTGGTGCCGGTGATCCGGGCGTCGGCGAGTGCGTTACGGATCCGGCGCAGCGCCCAGCCGTCGCTCACCTCGGCGGCGGCCATCAGCGCCTCGGGCAGACCGCGCCCGCCCGCCAGGTTCATCGAGACGAGGTCCAGATACGCCCCGATGACGCGGCGCAGGTCCTTGCGCTTGTCCGCCGCGTCGCGGCGCACTTCCAGATCCGGCAGGAAGAAGAAGAGCAGACCGCAGACCAGCGCGAGCCAGACCGGGATGATCGGGCTCTTGCTGAAGCCGATCACCACGACGATGGCGAAGAGCATCGGCCCGAAGATCAGGCCGACCACACCGAGCAGCACCTTGGTCGCCAGGAACCCTTCCCAGCCGCGGTCGAGCACCGCCAGGTCGGAGCGGAGCGAGCGCTGCTCCCAGCCCTGCTGGAGGTAGAGATCGGCGATCCGCACCCCCACCCGGGCCCGCAGCGAGCCGAGCCGGCCGTCGTGGGACTCGTGCTCGCCCGGCCGCTCGTACCCGGAACCGGCCGCCCGCAGCGCGTCGATGCGCTGCACCTGCGAGACCGCGGAGCGCTTCGTGCGCGACAGGGCCCGTACGAGGACGAAGACGCCGAGGCCGAGTACGGCACCGATCAGTACCGGTGCGGTGAGAATGTCGATCATCGCGGCGCCCCCTGGCCATGGTTGAACGGCGAGCCCTGCGGAGGCTGCTGCTGGCCACCGGGCTGCTGGCCACCGGAGTACTGGCCACCGGGCTGCTGACCGCCGGAATACTGCCCACCGGGCTGCTGGCCACCGGAGTGCTGGCCTCCCGCGTACGGACCACCGCCCTGCTGGCCGGCCGGCGCCTGCTGCTGGCCGACGGGCGTCTGCTGGTGGCCGACCGATGCCTGCTGGTGGCCGACCGGCGCCTGCTGCCCGCCCTGCCCGCCCTGCTGCTTGCCCGCGTCCGGGCGTACGAACCGGACCTCGGGCTCGGCACGTACCAGGAACCGCTCGGGCGTCTCGATCACCGACAGCTTCCGCAGCCACCAGAAGCCGAGCGCGAACAGACCGCACACCCCGGCCAGCACCAGCTGGCCCATCGGCGAACCGTACGGCGAGACGAAGTCCCGGTTGAACACGGCGAGTCCGAGCACGAACGCCACCGAGACCACGACCACGATCTGCACACTGCGCCGGGTCGACGAGCGCTGCGCCATCACCCGGTGCCGCATGTCGATCTCCTCGCGCGCCGACTTCGACAGCGCGCCGAGCACCTGGCGCAGGCCGGGGCCGCGCAGCTTGGCGTTGAGGATGAGCGCGGCCACGATGATGTCGGCGGACGCGTCGTTGATCTCGTCGGCGAGGTACTGGAGGGCCTCCGGCAGCGGCATCCGGGCGCGGAGCCGGTCGACCAGCGAGTCGAGGTGCGGGCGCAGGGCGGGGGCCGCGGCACGTGCGGAGGCCGGGATGGCCTGTTCGAGGCCGACCGCGCCCGCGATGGTGTCACGGAGCGACTCGGTCCAGCCGGCGAGCGCCTCCACCCGGCGCATGGCGGCCTTCTCCTGGGCGGCGCCGCCGAAGAGACGGTCCCAGAAGAAGACGAGCAGCCCGGCGGCGACACCGGCCACGGTCCAGCGGGTCAGCAGCAGCACGACGAGTCCGACGCCGACGGCGATGGAGCCCCGCCGGCCGATGAACTGGACGAGTTCGCGGGCGCGTTCGCCGCGCTCGGCCTGTACATGGCCGGGCTTGGGCTCGAAGCCGCGGATCGCGAGGATCAGCAGCGCGAGACCGCCGCCCGCCGCGATCCCGCACCCCAGTGCGTACAGCAGCTGCGGATCGAAGAACCCGCCCAACGAGGAGATGCCATTCATACGGTCTCCTTCACCCCCAGGCCCCTGAGGGGCGGTAGCCGTGTACGGCGAGGTCGTCGAGGCACGCCACGGGGGCGTGCGGCAGAACCCGCCCGTCGGGCGTCTCGGCGAAGACCTCACTGGAGAGGACGCGGCCGTCGACGCCGTTGACCTCGCGGACCGAGGTGACGGCACGCTGCAGGCGACCGCCGCTCTCGAAGTTGTTGCGGCGCTGTACGAAGACGACGAAGTTGACGGCTCCCGCGATGAGCATCTGGCTGGCCTCGATGGGCAGTCGCTCGTTGGCCTGGAGCGCGTAGGTGGAAATACGGTTGAAGACTTCGCTGGAGCTGTTGGCGTGGATCGTGGAGAGCGAGCCGTCGTTGCCCTGCGACATCGCGTTGAGCATGGTGACGATCTCGTCGCCGAGCACCTCACCGACGATGACGCGCGAGGGGTTCATACGGAGCGACCTGCGCACCAGCTCGCCCATCGAGATCTGGCCGAGGCCCTCGGAGTTGGGCAGCCGCTCCTCGAACGCCACGACGTTGGGGTGCAGTTCGGGGAACTGGTCGAGCCCGAGCTCCAGCGCGCGCTCCACCGTGACGAGCCGCTCGACCGGCGGGATCTCGTTGGCGAGGGCCCGCAGGAGCGTGGTCTTGCCGGCGTTGGTGGCGCCCGCGATCATGATGTTCTTACGGGCGCGGACCGCGCAGGCGAGGAAGTGGGCCAGTTCGGGGGTGAGCGTGCCGTTGCCGACGAGGTCCGCCATGAAGACCTTGCCCATCCGGGCGCGACGGATGGAGAGGGCGGGCCTGCGGGCGACCTCCATCACGGCGGAGAGTCGTGAGCCGTCGGGGAGCCGCAGGTCGAGCTGGGGATTGGCGGAGTCGAAGGGGCGGGAGGAGAGCCCCGAGTAGGCGCCGAGCACCTGGATGAGTTCGACGAGTTCCTCGTCGGTGTCGGCCACCGGGTCGACGCGGGCCTCGCGCCCGTCGGCGTATCCGACGAAGACCTGGTCGCAGCCGTTGATGTCGATGTTCTCAACCTCGGGGTCGTCGAGCAGCGGCTGGAGGCGCCCGACTCCGAAGAGCGCCGCGTGCACGGCCGCCGCGTACTGCTCCTCGGTCTCCGCGTCGAAGGGGGTACGCCCGGCGTTGATCTCCGCGCGCGCGTACTCCTCGAGTATCTGGGCGATGACGGCGCGCGCGTACTGCCGCTCGTCCTCCCCCGACATCGGCGGTGTGTTGCTGACCTGATCGATACGGCGCTGCTCAGCGATCCGGTCGCCGGCCTCCTGCCGGTACCGCTTGACCAGGCTGTGGTCGACGACGTCGCTCATCGACCGGCCCCGGCGCCCGGCTGCGACCAGGCCGCGCCGAACTGCTGGTGGACGTCGGCGGCGACCTTGCGGGCGCTGCGGATCAGCAGCGACTTGTCGAGCCGGCCGCGGCCGCGCCCGGAGAGCAGCGCCGCGCCCGATGTGTCGTGCGCGAGGGTGCCGATGACGCGGGCACCGGTCTGCGCGGCGACGAGCATGTCGTTGACCTGGTGGGCGATCTTGCCGGACGCGCTCGACTCGACGACAAGGAGGACCCCGATGAGCGGGGTCGCGAGCTGCGACATCCCGCGCTGCCCGCCGCCGTGGAGCTGGGCGGCGAGTGCGGCGGCCCGGTCCCGTACGCGGGCGATGTGCTCCGGTTCCGTACGGGCGACGAGCAGGACGAGACTGGCGTGCGGCAGCAGGTCGATCGCGGGCGAACCCCCGGCGATCCGGCCGCAGTCGGCTATCACGTCGGCGGGCGCGTGCGGTGAGTCGCCGAGGGTGGAGAAGGCGTGTCCGAGGGTGGGCCAGACACCGGCGAGCCCGGCGGCCTGCTCGGCCGAGCCGATCCCGACGAGGAGTTCGAGGCCGCCGGCCATGGGCTGGGCGTGGTCCCAGAGCTGATCGGCGGCGAGCCCGCGGCGGGCGGCCGCGGCGATGGAGAGCAGACCGGTGTTCGGGTTGAGCGGCCCGCCGTTGGACGCGGTGGTGCGGTAGACGAGGTCCCCGCCGGCCGGGTCGGCTTCGGCGAGCAGCGCCCGCCGGGGCCAGACGGCGGCGAGAGCGAGGGCGGCCGTGGTGACTCCGGGCGAACCCTTGTCTGCGGCGAGGGCGATGAGCGCCATGTTTTCTGCGTTCCTCTGCGTTCCTCTGGGGTCCGTCGGTCAGCCGTTGTGGGAGGGCACCGCGACGATGGCGGCTTCCCCCGCGGATGCGGCCTGCGAGAGGGCTGCGGCCTCGTCGGCGTCGACCAGGACGGTGACGGCGAGATTGCCGCTGCTGATGGTGGAGGCGTTGGGCGTGGCGGCGTGGCTGACGGTGGCCCGCGCGACGATGACGCTGCCGCCGGACGAACCGGACGAGCCCGAAGTGCCGGACTGACTGCCGCTGCTGGAGCTCGAGCCGCTGGAGCCGCTGCGGTCGCCCACCCGGTAGATGGCGACGGTGTCGCCGTCCTTGATACCGACGGGGTACTGACCGTCCTTGAGGGAGAGTCCGACGACGGCCTTGCCCGCGGGGGTGCCCTTCTCACCGGTGAACATCTCGCCCACGAGGAGAGACCCGGAGTAGAGGGCGCTCTTGGCGGTGAGGGTCTTCTCGACCGTGCCGAGCTGGTCCCACTTGATGTAGTGGATCGAGTCGTCGTCGGCGACCATCACGGACGTGACGTCGCTGGTCGTGATCGGCGCACCGGCCTCGACGTCGTGCGTCAGCTTGGCGACCTCGACCCGGTCGCCCGCGCGCAGCACCAGCACGGTGGCTCCCAGCGCACCGACGAGGATCAGCAGAACGGCGAGCGCGGCAAGAGCGGGTTTGCGTTCACGGGCGACCGTGGGAAGCCGCTCTCCGGCCGACTGGGCGGGTGAGGGAACCCTGTGGTTGCCTGCACCCGTGCGCTCCTGGACCTTCACGCCGCTTCTCCCCGAATGTTTCTCTGCGACTGTTGCGTCTGGATCTCTACGACGACATGGACGACTTAAGCGAGTCGGCTTCGCCGCCATTTATCCGGTTCCGATCCCCAGGCCACCGGAGGCTGTCAAGTCATCGCACCGTAGCAGCAGCACATAAGCGCCTCAAGACGAGATAAGGATCGCGAACTTCACGCGCTTCGCCAGGATCGGTCCAAACCGGTCAGAAACGGCTCGCCTCTCGGGCGGGCCAAAGTTTCACGAGATTTCCCCTTCGGGGCTGGGGGGCCGGGGGGTGGCGGTTGCATCCGCCAAGCTTTCGAGGGACACGCCGGATCGAGCCCCTCCAGACCGCGAAGAGGCCCCACGTGATGGGTGCGACAGCAAACCGGGGGTGGTTACGGATGTGTGCACGGCCATCACATTCGGGGCCGGGGAGGGCGATGAAGCCGGGCCGACATCTTCCGCTGGGGGCGGCGGTTCGGCCGGGGGCCCAGCAGGGTGGCGACCGGGGATCCAGGGGGTGGCGACCGGGGCCGAAGCCCGATGCCCGCAGACCTCAGAGCCCCCGCACACGCCCACAGCCCTCCACGGCCCTCGCAGCCCCGGAAACCTCCCATGCCACCGAGATCTCACGAATCCCCGCACGGTTGGACGATTAACACCGGAACACCCCAACTATCCCGGCGATGTGGCGAATTCGCTCTGGTGAAACCAAGGGCCGCCCGGCTAGCGTCGACGACCGCAAGCCCACACCCACCCGACCGGGAGTCGCCCGTGAACCGCCGCACTCTGCCCGCTGCCGCCGCCCTAATGACGGCGGCGGCCCTTCTGCTGACCGCGTGCGGCGGAGGTGACGACAACAAGTCGAAGAAGCCGGACAAGATCGCCGGGGCCGACGACGGAACATCCAAGTCGGCTTCGCCCAGCGCGTCGGCATCGGCTTCTGCGTCTCCCGGACGGCCGGAGATCGAACTTCCGGCAGACATCAAGAACACCTTCGACTGGCCAAAGACTGGCGACAAGGACAAGGATGCCGTCCTGTCCGACAGCAAAGAGTTCATCAGGTCCAGAGACATGGCCATTGCGAAGCAGGATCCCCTCAATGAGGCATACCGCTTCTACACGGAGGGGGAAATGTCCGCGTCGACCCAGGAGTACGTACAGGATTACGTCAAGCACAAGGCCAGAACCACTGGTTCGTACCGCTACTACGAGGACAATGTAGTAATCGGCGGCCGAGGATCTGCCACTCTTTCCTATTGCCAGGATCAAGGCAAGGGGTTCGACATGGACATCAAAACCGGGAAAGTCAACAAGACGCCCGTAAGTAGCGACAGTTACGTGCTCTACAACGCAGCACTCCACAAGAATGCCAAGGGTATCTGGGTTACCACCAAGCTCTACTCCCAGAGGGGTAGCTCCAAGTGCCAGCCCTGAGCCGGAGACACACGGCCGTCCTCACTGCGCTCGTCGCCGGAGCGGTGTTGTGGACGAGCAGCCCCGCATCCGCCAATAACGGATACGGCGGAGGTGGTGCCCAGGACAGCTCGCCAGACAAGGACTCCTCCGCCAACTCCGATGGGCAGAATCTCGGCGTAGCAGTCAAGATCAACACTGACAACAACGCCAAGGGGCCATCCGCTGGACCATTGGCACCAGTCAGTAATTGGAAGCCGCCGGCCTGCTGGTACGCACCTACGTACTCACCTGCCCAGTTCAAGAAAATCGAGGAACATACCTGGTCACTCGAGTCCACTGGATATCAGTGGGACGCCGAACAACGGAGCAAGTACGCCGACGGGAAGCCATATAAGGACTTCAACAAGGCCAAAGCGGGCAAAGGCTTCTGGTGGACTTCCGACGTCAACCGCAGCTTCCCTCCAGGATGGGACTCCTGCAACAAGGAGACCTTCTGGGTGGACACCGGCAAGACGCCTCCCGTAGCGGCGGGTCAGGCAGCAGCAACGCCTGAGGACCTCGCCCATATTGCCTACGGGTTCGTCCATGTCCCGGACACCAAGGTCACCCTGGCACCGAGCGGTGCGACGAAGGTCAACCTCCCAACCTGGGCGTGGCTCAACAAGGCAGACTTCAAACCCGTATCCGTGACGGCGACTTTGGCGAATTACCACATTTCGTCGACCGTGACGGCCACCCCTCAGTCCCTCAAGCTCGAACCAGGAACATCCGACGCCGAGATGTTTCCTTCGTCTGGCGTGTGCCCACTCGTGAACGACTCCATCGGCACGCCCTACGCCAAGGGCGACGCCAACAAGACCCCACCCTGCGGAGTCACCTACCTTCGCGCTTCAGGCAGCAACGGACCGTTCCAGCTGAAAGCCACCATTACCTGGAAGATCACATGGACGGGCACGGGCGTTCCTGGCGGCACACTTCCTGACGGCAGTTTCGGCACCACCCAGGACGTCACAGTCGACGAGATCCAGGCCATCAACCGCTGACCGCCGACAGCACCGCCCGTCAGCCCGCCCGAACCGGCTACGCCGAGATCGCGGCGGGCGGACGCGCCAACACCCCTCCACCAAGCTCTGCTTCCGGCCGCCCCGCCCACGCTGGCGGATCAGGAGCCCCAGTGGGTAGCGTCGTACGGCTGGAGCCGGTGCGACAGGGCACCACGCGCCCGGCCCGGGTGTCCGCCCCGGCACATTCCGATGTCGTCAACCGCTGAGGCAGACCCGAGAATCATGTACCTGGAAAAGTCCCCCAAGACCTGGTCGGCGATCTGTATCGCCCTCTATCTGGCCGGGATCGCCTATCTGGGCGTCGACACCATTCCAGACGAAATCGGCCTGTGGCTGGGGCTTTCGGCGCTGTTTCTCGTCGTCCTGCTGCCCTGCCTGGCCGTCCCCATCTCCAAGGCCGTCTACCAGCGCATCCGGATCGACGGGGAAATCCTCCGGGTGGGCCGCGAGCGCCTCCCCCTCTCCGAAGTGGACCCGGCATCGGTCCAGGCCGCACTGCAGGGCACCACTCCGACGCCCGTGGAGCGTTACGCGGCTTCGGCGGCCGCGATCGATGCCCCGGCACCGGGACTGCGGGCCGCCGATCGCGGTGGGCCCCGCCTTGTCGGCGGCGGCTGGGCCGTTCCGATGGGCATGGACAGCGTGACGATCTCCACCCGCCGGGGCGAATCGCTGCTGATCGCCACCCGGGACCGGACCGCATTCCTCACCGCGCTGGCCGGCGGGACAGCCGGGGCCGCCCGCTCCTGATGGACCGGGATTGCGGACCGGGCCCTACCGACTGCGGAGCCGTCGCGACCCGAGTGGTATGCCGCTCGGGCCTCCCGCGACGGTGCTCCTGACCGCCACCTCGTCGCCCGCTCCCAGCCGCTAGGGTCGGACCGTCTCGCCCGTCAGTTCGGTCCAGGAGGTAGTGGTGGCGTTCGGCAAGGGCAGAAAGGCCGAGGAGCCTGCGGTGGAGCCCGTCGAGTGGGCGACCGTCGGGAAGTTCGTCGTCGGGGTCGTCGAGCGTCCCGTGACACACAAACGGAAGAAGGCCGTCAGCGGCCCGCGCGCACTCCGTGTGCCCCAGGGCGGAGCCGACTTCCCGGTCAACGCCCCCTGCGCGTACCTGGCACGCTCCGCCCAGTTCGGTACGGAGTCCGCGGCGGGCGATCACACCCTGTACGAGGACCCGGAGAACCAGCGGCTGCTCTGCTCGGTCGACGCCCCCCAGCAGGTGGGCGAAGAGCGACACCACGTGGTGCGGGACAGCCGGGGCCAGGTGATCGGCACCCTGCGGCGTATCCCTCCGAAGAAGCCGTTCCGGCACACCTGGCGTCTCGACCAGCCCGGGCATCCGGAGATCATCGGCCGCAACGAGCTGGCCGGCGGCGATTCCGCGACGGAGCGCGTGGCACGTGTGGCCATCAAGGCGACACTGGGACTGGTGACCTCCGTCCTCGACGGTGGTGGCGACGGCAGCGATCAGCCCATGAGGCCCCGCACCCTGGAGTGGCGGGCCGGCGACGACGTGGTGATGGTCTCCCAGGGGAGCAACGAGGTGACGGTGGAGGCGGACTGGATCGACCGGCGACTGGCCTTCGCATTTGCCCTCGTGGGCGACAAGTAGGCCCGGAACAGGGCAATAAGCATTCGGTCAGGAACCGTGGACGTTCCGTCGGCGTCGGATGCGGTGAGCGGCCGCGCGGATATCCTGGCTGCCCGGACATGGGCAGTTCCGGGGCGTACAGCTGAGTGTTCTGAGGGGGACAGAAGCCATGAGGATGGCCAATCCGGATGACCTTGACCATCTTGCCAAGCTCATTGACGGCAAAGGCGGCGTACAGGACAAGCTTGACGAGGCGTTCACCAGAGCCTCGAAGCTCGGTGTATCCAGTCATCTGACGACCCTCAAGCCCTTGCGCTCCTGGGCCAAGGACACCGGCCCCGATCTCCGTAAGCGCGCTTCCATCGCCCGCCTCGAAAGCGGTGATCCCGAGGCCGGGGCGCGGTGGGCCGGCTTTTCCCCCAAGGAACTGGCCAAGTACCTCAAAGAACACAACGGGAAAGGGCTCAGCCCCGACGAGATCCTGCTGGCCAACTCCGTAGCGGCGAGCGACGATCCAAAAGCCGACGCGTTCAAGAGGCAGCACGACGAATCCCTGAACGACTGGATCAGCCGCATAAAGACGCACGCCCTGGAGCAGATACCCGGGCTGTCGCCTCATGCGGCGACCATCGTCAGCATTCTCGATCTGTACGGCGACTGGAAGTCGGTCGGCGGCACCACGGCCACGGTCACGATGCAGGGCGCGGCCCTCACCAAGGTGCTGGTCGGCAACTCGCTGAAATCCGGGGTCCTCGTGCCCTGGAAGAACCGTATCGGCACGGTTCTCGCGGGCCGCAACAACAGTCTGCTGAAGTGGTCCGGCAACAAGATCATCAACTACGCGCCGAAAATCAGGTCACTCGGCGCTCCCGGCAGCTGGTTCCCCAGCAAGCTCAGCCAGTTCGCCCAGAAGATCCCCGGTACGAGGGGCATGGTGGGCGACTGGACCGGCGCGGGCTACGACGCCGCGCGTGGGCTGAACTTCATGAACTCGCCCATCTGGAAGGGCGTGACGGTCAACAAGGCCATCAACTTCCTGGTGGGTTCGGATGAGTTGGCCGCCAAGTATGGCGGTCTCACCCACGCCGGTCAGGCGGTCACGCGGGCCGGCAACGCCAACCTGCTCCGGGTCGGGGCCAACGCCTTCAAGGACGGCCGGCTCGCCAACCTCGGCCGCACCGCGTCACTGACCAAGGGCCTCGGGGCCGCCAGCAAGGTCACCGGTGCCATGCGCGGCCTGGGCATCGCGGGGAGCGCGGCTTCGACCGTGTTCAGTGCGGCGAATGTGATTGCGCAGGGAAATCCGGTCACGGCCTTCAAGAAGAAGGGCGCGGGTTACGTCGCGGATGTCGCCGAGGTGGGCTTCAACGCCTCCATGACGGCGGCCATGATCGCCCCGAACCCGATCACCATCGGCCTCGCCGTCGGAACCGGACTGATCTACGGCGGCGCCAAGGTCGTCGAGCACTGGGACGACATCAAGAAGGGCGCAGGAAAGGCTGCGGGCTGGGTCGGGGACAAGGCGAAGAAGGTCGGATCCGGCATCGCGAACGGTGCGAAGAGCCTCGCCAAACATGCGAATCCGATGAGCTGGTTCTGACGGGCGACTCGGCTTGATCGTGCACGGCCGGCGCGTGGGCCTGCGTGGCACGACGGACGGCGCGTGGCTTGCCGCGGCGCGGCACTGGCAGACGGCGTGTGCCTGAGACATGGCGCGGCGCAGCACTGGCAGATGGCGCGTGCCTGGCGAGGCGCGGCTCGGCACTGGCAGACGGCGCGTGACTGGCGTGGCGCGGCCTGGCTCAGCAAGGCGGTGAAGCTCCGCTTGCCTCCGCTGTCCGTCCGCCTCCTCAGTCCCGGCGGCGCACTCTCCCGTACAGCATGAACGCCTCCATGGCGACGAGAAGGCCCGCGCAGGTCCACACCGACCCGGTGGAGGGCCCGTCGACCGAACTGGCCAGGCGGGGGTTCAGCCACCCGGCCGGGTCCTCGACCAGGGTGACGCGCTGCCCGGGGCGGCTTTTCCTGGAGCAGCCGCTGTCGTCGCCCACGGAATAGACCGCGGACCGCGCCACGTCGGTGCTCTTCACTTCGCACGTATGGCCGTCGCCACCATGCTTGCGGTAGTAGCTGTCGACATCCGAGAGAACCGCTTCATGGCGGACTCCGCGATGTTCCATGACGTAGTCGTTCAGGGCGGGGCCGAGGAAGAGCATCAGGGCGAAGCCGAGTGCGGCAACGCACGCACCGGGTCCGGCGCCGCACATGGCCCAGGCGGTACAGAGGGCGATCATCACGAGAAGCGCCGAGAGCAGCATCGTCCATGTGCCTTGCCGCTGGGCCAGCCAGCCGCAGCCGGCAATGACGAGCGGCCCGAGCACCATGGCACCGACGGTCCCGGGCCGGCGCCTTGAGCGGGCAGACGGCTGCGTTGCAACATCAGCGTGATCTGCACCAAGGGGTCCGGTACCAATGGGTCCTGTCGCGCCTAGCACGGTGTCCCGCCGTCCCGTCGGGGCCTGAAGAGAAAGGCTGCGGGGGCTGCGAACAACGCGCCGAGTGTCGAGAGAGCTGATGTGTCGACTGTTTCCATGATGATGGCGATCGCGAGGTCCGTCGCATCGACTTCGCCTTGTACACGTCCGACCCTCATACGCCCGACCCCGGACACAAATTTGCCGTGCCCAATGGAAATTGAACGGTCGCCTCTACGAAGCTCTACCGCCTTCTTGGCGATCCTGTACGTGTAGCCACGCTCACCGTGCTTCATCTCCAACCATCTGGAACCTTTACCCACACCGTTGATCTTCAAGTTCAAGTCAACAAGGGTGCCGTCTACGCGTAGCCACCCACCGTCCAATGACGGGACACCTCCAGCTCCTCCGCTGAACAATGCGTCCGGGAACTGCGGGCCATAGAGTTCGACCTGTCTGCTCGATTCATGGCGAAGTGGCGTGACATCATGAAAAACGTCCACCTCTCCAAACCCTCCCACCCGGCCACGGTACCCATAACCACGGTCATTATCTACGGGTTCAAGCTCGAACACGAAGCCACTCACGCCACACCCCTAAAGCAGATTGAATACGTTCTCTTTGCCCGACAAGATCTTTGCCCCATGGGCAATTTTTGACACCATTCCAGGGGTCTTTTCCTTAACCCAGTCACGGGTAACGTGAGCACTTCTTTTGATATCGCCCCAATGCTCAACCACCTTGGCTCCTGACCAGACAGCACCCGTTACCGCAGTAGCACCGATCGTGTACTGATTCGGCGTGACCATGGCCCAGGTCGAGGACGCATTGAAGCCAAACTCTGCGCAATCTGCGACGTAGGAGGCTCCACGCTCCCTACTGTCGAAGTGCGCACGCGGGTCCCCCTGCTTATACACATTGACGGCACTGTAAGCCGTGGAATATACACCGCCCAACACTCCAGTTGCACGCAAGAAGCCTCCAGCCTTACCTGCTACTTTGAGCCCCTCTCCCAGTGATGCCAAACGACCACGCGAGAGGGTGCGGGCTTCTCCGTAGACATTCCCGGTAATTTTCAAGAGGCTCGCCTGAGCAGCCCTTCCCGGAATTACTCCAGAATGGGTTACCCCGCCATACATGGCCGCAAGCCGATCCGACCCCACCAGGAAGTCAATCACCTTATTTCCCGTTACACCAAAAACAATAGGCGAAACCATTGCCTGGCTTCGCCTGAAACGGTTCACTCCCGTTCCGATCTGGTCTCCAATGAAACTGCTGACGAATGGAATCCTGTTGGCATCGGTGTACGCCCTACTGCCCGAACCCAACGCACTGAGTTGACTGGGGAGCCAGCTTCCCGGGTAAGCCAATGAACGAACGGTTGGCTCCCAGAGCCGCAGTCGCCGACCCCAGCCTCCCACCTGGGATGGAACCCACGTGAAGCGCTGCGGCAGGTTCACAAGCCCTCTGGACACCCGGAGACTTGCCGACTTAATCCATCCGCGGGCAACTGAATTCCCCACCAGAGTTTTTGTGACCACATGGCTTCGATAAAGTGCGACTCCAGTATGGGAGAGCACCCCCATAACGTCGCCGACATCACCGAGAATCTCGGCAATCTCTCCCTCGTGCGGCCCGAAACCTGGGATCGAGGCCAAGGCGTGAGCCCGGATCCGGTCCACCCAGTGATCCAGGGATTCGTTCGACTTCCGCCGAAATACGTCCGCTTTGTTGGTGCCACTCAACGCCATAGCCTCGGCAAGCAGCAGGACATCAGGAGCCTTGAAAATCAGCCCTGCCTTGACGATCTCCCCGGAATTGAATCCAGCCCATTTGATCCCGGCGTCGGGGTCACCACTTTCGAGACGTGCCACAGCAGCACGCCTGCGCAGATCGGGGCCAGTTTCGTTCACCCACGGCCGCATCGGCTTGAGAGCGCTCAGATGGCTGGATACTCCAAGCCTGGCCGCGCGGGCGAAAGCCTCGTCAACTCTGTCCTTGACTCCACCGCGACCGTCCAGCAGCCGAGCGAGATGCTCCAAGTCGTCCGGATTGACAGTCCTCATGCGCTCAGCTCTCTATACCCAGAATCCTGGCCCGCTGTCGTATTCGGCAGGCATGATATGGCGCCATCATGCTGCACCAGCAGAGGTGAGTGGGATCGCATTCTGCAATGATGTCCGAGTTCCGGGCGAAATTGGCCTGAAGAGGCTTTCGCATCCACACAGGCACGAACCGTTCTGAGCTATTGGCGTCATGCGTAGCATCGCCGCACGTTTACGCTGCAATGCCCTGACCAGTTCAGGGTCTTGATCTGCCGGGCCGGCAGCCACTGGGAGCCCAGGGGATTCCCCGCCTACCCGCCGGCTTTCAGGTCTCAACCTCATTGGTCCGGCGATGGGCATGCTGAATCGGTCTTTTCGGGTGGGCGGCTTCCTGCGGCCGCCCGTGCCCACCCCTCCTACACGCTCTTCACGCCTCGTCGATCAGATCCGCCTTGTCCGGAAGCAGGTCCGCGAGCTTCTCCCAGATCTCTCCCGCGCTCGAGCGGGCCAGTACCAGCGTGCTCTCCGGGGTCACCTGGCCCGGCAGGATCGGCTCTTCCGGCTTTTCACGGATCCAGTAGCCCCGGGGGCCGCAGTCCCAGACCGCCAAGGCGCGGAGCATCGCGGAGCGTTCGCCCTCGTGCTTGCCGTCCCAGGCCGTGGTGACGCGCCACGTGGCGTTCATCGCCAGAACCAGGTTCACGAACTGCGCCAGGTCCGGGTCCTTGAGGTCGCTGTCGGCCTCCACCACCGCCTTGCGTACCAGGTCGCGTGTCGCGTCCTCGTCGACTCCGTCGCCCTCTCCCAGGGCCACGAATGCCGCGTCCAGGGCGCCCATCGACGTCTCTATCCGGTCGACGGCCGGCGTCTCGCTGTCGCCGCTGCGGAGATTGACCTTTCTGGCCAGCTCCCAGACCAGGGTGCTCGGCTCCAGCGGTACGTACTCGGACTCCTCGTCGCCCGGCCAGCCGTCATGGGAGATGACGGCGTCCTGGCCCACGATGACTCCGTGGTTGACCGGGCCGTGTTCGCCCGTGACCTCGACCGTGATCATCACCATCGGGTCGGCCAGCGCACCCAGCAAGTCCCGCATCAGCGGCGCGAGTTCACCCTCTTCGCCGACCAGGCCGATCTGCTGGAGCTCCACCAGCGACGGCCACAGCTCGTCCGGCGGGGTCTCGCCGTCCAGCAGGTGCGCGAAAACGCCGATGTGGCGGTCGGCCAGGCGCAGGCGGCCTCGGGAACTGTCGTACGAAGGCATCTTTACTCGTTCCTCCCCAGGGCCTGACGGCCGCACGGCTCACTTCTTGGGATGCTGCAGGTCCTTGGCGGACTCGGATGCCTTGTGAGCCTCTTCGCGCAACGACTTGGCGACCGTGGTGCACGTGGTCCGCCAGCTCTTCAGCTTTCCCCGTACATGATCGGCGTTCGGACCCGACCATGTCTTCATCGCGGTGGTGCTCTGGGTGTGCGGCGAGTCGACCAGCGAATCGATGTGGTCGGCCAGCGACCTCAGAGACGCGGCGCGCGAATTTAGTTCCTGGATGTCCGGATTACCCATAGCAGCCTCCCCCGCTGTCATACAGACGTCCGTCAAGCATAGACGGACTTCAACAGTCGGCAAAGCGCAGTTCAAGGCCGCGCACAACCGGGCGTACGGAAGCGCATCGCGCGCCCCTGCTTCGATTTGCGCCGGACGGGCCGCCCCCGTATCCCTTGCGACGATCTCCCGATACGGTGCCGCCCGTCTGCCTGTGCCGTTCTCTCGAATCCCTCTATTCATGGCTCCTTTGGAATCCATTGGGTGGGGAACACCGGCAAGGCCGGGGCCGGAGGTACCTAGGGGGCAGGCCGGACGGGTCCGGACTGCCCGGTGTTCGCCCGCGCCAACACCGACCCCAACACCCACCCCAACACCCACCCCAATGCAAGCCAATCAGGACAAACAACTCATCCCGTGCGCCATGCGGCACTCCCCCAACTGCGCCCAATCCGAGGCCCGAAGGGTCTTTACGGGAACTGCCTGCCGTGCGGTAGCGTCCACTGTTGCAAACGGATAGTCCGTTTACCTCAGTGACAACGGGGAGGATCGCGATGGACCGCGGTGCAGATCTCAGCCAACTCCGGGACTTGGCCAAGAAGTTCCAGCACAGCTCGGGGGATCTCCACACCCTCATCAAGCACCTGAACACGGCGACGTCCGGTAGCTCGGGCTACTGGAAGGGTCCCAAGGCCGACAACTTCCGCAGTGACTGGGAGAGCGTTCGTCCCACCTTCGAGAAGTGGGTCCACACGCTGACCGAGGCCCACAACTCGGCCAACACCAGCGCCAACAACATCGAGCGCGCCACCTGATCACGGTTGGCTGTACGCACGACGCTGGGGCGGCCACCTGATCAGGTGGCCGCCCCAGCGTCGTGTTGTTGTCCGGACCCCGGGCTCAGCCCCGCATCACACCCTGGACCGGCGTCACGGTCCCGCCGGTCACCAGCAGGCCGCTGCCCACCGGCCCTGCGCCCGCGTTCGACGGCAGACGGACGCTGAAGAGCTCGCCCTCCTGCGGGTTCTGCGGTGTCAGCAGCAGCCCGTTGCGGTTCTTGCGGGCCTCCGTGGCGAAGCCCCGGTACTGCGAGGACAGCGAGTCCGTGGCACCCGCGGCGATCAGCCCGTGGTCACCGTCCGCCCCCTTCTTGACGACCGTCTCCAGAGCCTCGTCCAGGCTGGCGTCGTAGAGCAGTTCCGCGTCGTCGACGACCACCACGTACGGCCGTCCCTCGGCTTGCTCCAACAGCTCCTCCAGATCGTCCTCACGGTGCTCCCCGTTGAGGAGCCCCAGCACACCCGGCCGCCCCTCCAGCTCCCGCAGCGGTGAGCGCCGCGGGGTGATGAGGACGAGCGGAGTGCCCTTGGCCAGCAGGGACTCCGCGGCACACATGAGGATGTTGGAGCGACCCGACTTCGGCGGGCCCGCGATGATGAAGCCGGGACCCGACTCCACCAGGTCGACGCCCATGGGCCGCAGCTCGTCCCCGCCCACACAGAGCAGCGCCCACAGGGGCGACTGCGGGACCGCTTCCGGGCTGAGGGCCAGCGCCTGCTCCGCGGTGATCCGCGCGGGCAGGGCGTCCACCCGCATCGGACCGCGGCCGGCCGGGAGCCTGCCGTACTGCCCCTGTACGGCCTCGGCGATCTCCCGCAGCTTGCGGACCTGCGCCTGGCCCGCGGGGTCGGCGTCGAGCAGACCGATCTGGGTCTCTTCGACGCCGGTGTCCGTGATGCGCAGAGCGCGCCCGGGCGGCATGTTCTTCGGGACCTCGCGCGCGTGGAGGCCCGCCATGCCGTAGTCGTTCGGGTCGGCGAAGCGCATGACGAGACGGTCCACGAAGGCTGATGCGACGTTGCCGCTGAGGCCCGTGCGGTCGGCGGTCATGACCACCTTGATTCCCGCCGCCGAGCCTTCGCGGAAGATGCGCTGGACCTGCTCGATCAGCTGGCCGTAGTTGTAGTTCTCGAAGGTGGAGACGAAGCCTTCCCAGCTGTCGAGCAGCAGCACCATCCACGGCAGCCGGTCATCGGGCGCCGCACCGGCCCGCTGTTCGGCGGCGCTGGACGCACCCTCCATCGCGAGCATCTGCTGGCGCCGGGCGATCTCGCCGAGCAGCCGGTCGATCAGCCGCCGTACGCGTTCGGGTTCGTCGCGGTTGACGACGGCCCCGACATGCGGCATCCGCACCAGGGGCAGCAGCGCGTTGGAGCCGCAGTCGATGGCGTACACATGGACGTCGTACGGGGATGTCTGCCGGCCGATGACTCCGCCCAGGGTCCGCAGCGCCGTGGACCGGCCCGACCTGGCGCCGCCGACGAGCAGCGTGTGCTCCCCGTGGACGAGGTCGACGGCGACCGGCTTGCGGGCCTGCTGGGCGGGCAGGTCGGTGAGGCCGTAGCCGATCGGAGGAACGTCCTCGTACACCGCTGACGGATCCGGTGTCACCGATGGATCGTGTGCCGCCGACGGGCTCCGGAACTCGGCCAGTTCGTCAACCGTGACGTGTTCGGCGAGCGGCGGCAGCCACGGGCTGCGCGGGGCGGGGAAGCCCATTTTCTCCGAGCCGGACCGGACCGCGTCGACCAGTACGGCGAGGTCCGTGACCATCGTGCCGTCGTCCTCGGCGCCGGCCGCCCCCCTGGGTGCGGGGCGGCTGTACATCGGCCAGGTGAGGGGGGCGAGGGTGGCCTTGGGGCCGCTGCCTCCGGTGGCGGGACGGCGGCCACCGATACGGGCCGACTGCACGCCGACGAGGGACTGTGCGCCGGAGCGCACATAGGCACGGCCCGGTGTGGACTTGGCGATGGCGCCGGCGTCCGCGGCGTCGATGACGTCCTGCGACTCGGAGCCGTCCGTCACCCGCAGGGCGATCCTGAGGTTGGTGTTGGCCCGGATGTCGGCACTGACCACACCGGCCGGGCGCTGGGTCGCGAGGATCAGGTGCACACCGAGCGAACGGCCTCGCCTGGCGATGTCGACCAGTCCCGCGATGAAGTCGGGAAGCTCGGCGACCAGGGAGGCGAACTCGTCGATGACCAGCACGAGTCGGGGCATCGGTTCGAGCTCCGGGCGGAGCTTGCGGGTGTCGTTGTAGTCCTCGATGTCCTTGGTGCCGGTGTCGAAGAGGATCGTCTCGCGGCGGTGCAGTTCGGCGGCGAGCGAGGCCAGGGCCCGCTCGGTCAGATGCGCGTCGAGGTCGCTGACCATGCCGACGGTGTGCGGCAGGCGGGCGCAGTCCATGAAGGCGCTGCCGCCCTTGTAGTCGATGAGGACGTAGTTGAGGGCGTCCGGCCGGTTGGCCACCGCGAGCGAGGCGATGATGGTCTGGAGCAGTTCGGACTTACCTGCACCGGTCGTCCCCGCCACGAGCGCGTGCGGTCCGTCGCGCCGGATGTCCAGGACGAAGGGGCCGTCCGCCGCCACTCCGATCGGGGCCGCTGTCGTCGAACCGCCGGCCTGCCAGACCCGTTCGATGTCGTCGCCGGTCGGGTCGGGCATGCCGATGAGGTGGAGCAGCCTGGCCGCGGTGGGCAGGGCGCTGTCGGCGTCGTCACGGCTGACGTCGCGTACCGGTGCGAGGGAACGGGCCAGCAGCTCGCACCAGTCGGGTGCCACCTGGTCGGCCAGTACCTCACCGGCCAGTTCGAGTCCCGAGCCGCGCAGCCTGACGTGCGCCGCGGAGTCAGGGGTCCAGGACACCACGGCCCGGCACTCCTCGGGGAGCAGCCGCTCGTCCTCGTCGACGCAGAGCGCGAAGATCCCGAGGCCGGGGCCCTCCTGGAGGAGCTGGGGCACCCCGGCCATCCGGCGCAGCAGCCGGGCGCCGTCGAGTACGAGCAGGATGTGCGGGTCGCTCCCGAGGGCTCCTGCCATGCCGCCGGCGTTCTCGCGTACGGCCTTGCGGCGGCCGAGTTCGTTGAGCAGTTCGTTGACCCGCCGGGCGACGGCCTCGGAGTCCGATCCGATGAGGGCCACACAGTCCTGGCCCTGCTGGGGTGCGGTGTGCGGGATCCAGTGTGCCCAGTTCCACTCGGTGGCCGCGTCGGGCGCCGATGACAGGACGACCAGGGAGAGTTCACGCGGGCTGTGCAGCACCGCCGCCTGGACGGCGAGCCAGCGCGCCGATGACAGGGCACGCCCGCGGTCGCCCGCGATGCCGACGACACTCAGCTCGGGGAAGGGCAGGGTGATCGGTACGTCGGGGATGCGGGGCAGTTCGGGGCCCTCGTCCTGGGGGTCGGTGCTCCCCGTGACGAGTTCGATGTCGGCCACCGCGGTGCCGACGCCGATCCGCAGCTTGAGGACGTCGGGGTCGGTGAGCCTGCGCTCCCAGAGCCGCCGGCGCGGGCCGGTGGCGAAGAGCAGGATCTCGGCCGGGTCGGGGTTCTGCGCGCGCAGTCTGCTCTGTTCGTCCTTGCCCGCCCTGACCAGTTCGGCCTCGTAGGCGGCGACGTCCTTCTTGTACTGCTTGGCCGATGTCTTGTTCTTCTTCTTGCCCTCGCGGTTCTCGCTGATCCACTGCCCGAGCATCATCACCGGGCTCATCAGGCAGAACATCAGCATGTAGATCTGCTTGGTGACGAAGTACATGCCGAGGCCGAAGAACAGCGGCATGATCGCCGCGATCAGCTGGAAGCGCGCGCGTTCGCCCTTGGTCGGCGGTGTGGGGACGACGATCCGGGCGCGGGGCCTGAGGGGCGAGAGGCGCGGGGGCCGGTTGTAGGCGAGGCCGCCTTCGCCGGTGTCGGAGAGATGTGCGTCGGGTTCGCCGACCTCGTCGAGTACGAGGAGCGAGTCCCCCATGCGGACGACTCCGCCCAGCGGCCAGAGCTGTTCACCCGTGACGGGTGCGTCGTCCAGCTGGACCGGCACACCGGGCTGGGGCGTGAGGGTCGCTCTGCCCTGTACGTCGATGGCCAACCGGGCCGCGAAGGGCGGGAGTTGCGCGTCGGCGACGGCCAGAGTGCAGGTGGGGGCCGAGCCTATGGTGGCGGACCCGGCGGCCAGCCGGACCACCCGGCCGGAGGCGGCGCCGGCCGCGACCCGCACTTCGTAACGCCCCACGGGCTCGCCCCTGCGCAGCAGCGGCCCGATCGAGTCGTCGACGGAGATCCGCATGCCGTCGCGCAGCACGGATCCCACCGGGGTACGCGGATCACAGCGGTGGCCGTCGGCCCAGAGGGTGGGGGCGGCCGGCGTCTGGCCCGCGTAGCCGAAGCGGGGGTCGAGGGTCGTTCCCGGCATGGGGACGACGACGGAGGGGACCCCTTCGTGTGCGGTCCGCTGCTGCGCTCCCCGTGACGCCGCGAGTACGTCCGCCATGTCGCCGGCGGTGGCCCCGTCGTCCGTGTTGACCAGGACATCCTGCGGCTCCTCCCCCTCCCGTACGACTGTCACCAGCACTCGCATGGTCGTCTTCCTCCCTGCCGGCCCTCGGTGGCCTGCCGGCCGTGGGTGGCGCGCTTGTCATATAGGTTCACTGAGGCTAATGCTTACGAACGCGGGCAGGAACACACGTCCCGTACGGCGCCGGGCGCGGGAGCGGGGCCCTGGCCATCGGTGGCACCGGCCGGGACATCGAGAAGCAGGACGCATGCCGGTGTGGCACTCGTGCGGAAGGCGTGGCCACCGCGCCGTGTGCCGGGCCACAGCGGCTACACCGCTGGAAGTGCGTACAACTCGTCGCCGTGTGCGGCCATCAGCCGAGGCCCCGCCGCCGCGACACGATAGCGGTCGTCAAGGCTGCGGCCGTCGTTGTACGTCCAGCGCAGACGCCCCGTCTTCGCGTCGATGGCATAGATGCCGCCGCTCTCGAAGAACGAGCCCGCGTACAGGGTGTCGCCGACCTTCACCAGATTGTCCGAGAAGGGCTTACGGGCGAGGTCGGGGCTCATCCATATCTTCTTGCCCGCCTTCGGGTCGATGGCCCAGATTCCACTGTCGTAGTCGAAGGCATACGCCACGTTGCCGAAGACGAACGGAGGCTCGAAGCCGCGGCGCCCATTAGGAGGAAGCGTCCAGAGAGGATCTCCCGACCTGAGGCCGAAAGCGCGCATTGTCTTTCCGCTGACCATCACGGTATTCCCGTGCACCGCGACCGCGTTCGCGGTGGAACCGTCGCCGACCTTCTTGCTCCACAACTGCCTGCCGCTGGCACTGTCGCGTACGGTCAGGTTTTTCTTTCCGTCCGTATAGACGAGACAGCCCTGGGCCACTGTCAGCGCAAATCCGAAGTCTTCCGTGCCCTCGTCCCGCGGCTTCTGCCAGGCCAGTTTGCGGGTCTTGATGTCGATGGCGACGATCGCGGTGAGGCTCTTCTTGATGTCGTTGTTCTGGATCTCCGCGATGCCGTAGATCCGCTTGTCATCAGCGCCGATGGGGGCTTTCGCGCTCAGATTCCCTCCGAGGCGGGTCCGCCACGCCTCCTTGCCGGTCTTCGCGTCGATACCGACGAGTGTGCCGTCGTAATCTCCGCTGCCGCAGAAGAACATCCCGCCCGAGGCGACGATCTTCCCGGCGCTGGCTGTGGTCTCCAGCTCCCCGGTCTTCCAACGGCGGGCACCGGACTTCACGTCGAACCCCTGCATCGCGTCGCCACTGATGACCACGACGTCTCCGATGGCGTGCGGCGGGATGTCGTAATTGAGGTTGTCGTTGCCCGGAGTCTTGTGCCAGAGGGGCTGTGGGGCGACCCCGTTCGGCGGGGTCGTGAAGGCCTCGGGCTTGTCCGTCGGCTTCACATCGGGAGTCGTACCGCCCCCGCGGGTGGCCAGCCAGGCTCCGCCGGCGCCCACCACCGCGACGCCGGCCACACCGCCCGCCGCTATACGGAAGAACCGGCGGCGGCTCGGGGCTGCGGTCGCGGTGGTGCCGGCCGGGCTGTTCGCCAGGGTCGGCACCGGTCCGAAGCCCTGCGGGGCCGGGGCCGGGACAGCCGTAGCGGTCGGGAAGCCCGCGGCGGCGCCAGGGGCCGCCGCGGCCCCCGCGCTCTCCGGCAGCGGCGTGTTTCCCCCCGCCGGGGTTTCGAGGTCCAGGATGTGTGAGGCGTGGGTGGCGATCGTCGACGAGACCGCCGAGGGGAGCCAGTCCGTGAAGACCTCGCCCGTGTTTCCCGGGTCGAGCGAGTGGAGGATTTCCGCCGGGGTGGGGCGCTGCGCCGGTTCCTTGGACAGGCAGGCGCGGATCAGGCCGGTCAGCATCCGGGGGACGCCCGTCAGATCCGGCTGGGCGTGCACCACCTGGTAGAGCATCGCGGCCGGGGCGATCGCGTCGCCGAACACATTGCGGCCGGTCGCCGCGAAGGCGAGGACCACGCCCAGCGAGAACACGTCCCCGGCCGTGCCCACGTCCTGCCCCAGCGCCTGCTCCGGTGGCATGAAGCCGGGCGAGCCGACCACAACTCCGGTCTGGGTCATACGGTTTCCGTCCACCGCGCGCGCGATGCCGAAGTCGATGACACGCGGGCCGTCGGCGGCGAGCAGCACGTTGGACGGCTTGAGGTCACGGTGTATCAGGCCGGCCGCGTGGATCTCCTGGAGCGCTGCGGCGAGGCCGGTGCCCAGGGCCCGTACGGTGTGCTCCGGCAGGGCCCCGTGGGCCTCGACGACGTCCGTGAGGTCCGGGCCGAGTACGTACGCCGTCGCCAGCCAGGGCAGTGGCTCGTCGGGGGCGGCGTCCACCACGGGGGCCGTGTACCGGCCCGAGACCCGCTGGGCCACGTCCACTTCGTGGCGGAAGCGCTGTCTGAACGCCGGGTCCGCGGCGAGGTCCTGACGCACCACCTTCACCGCGACGGTGCGCCCACCGGGTGAGCGGGCCAGATACACCCGGCCCATACCGCCCGCACCGAGTCGGCCCAACAGCCGGTAGGTGCCCAGTATTCGGGGGTCATCCGGCTGCAACGGGTCCATGTCAGCGATCCTTAGGGTGTCTGCTCGTCAAGCGCGATGCCTCCGACACCTTAGAGAGTGCCGCGCGACGTCGTACGCCGAAGGGTCGGTGAATCGGTGAACGGGCGGGAATCCCGCCAGGGTCGGCCGTAGGCGCACAACGCAATTGTCCCGTAATCCCTGAGGGCTCAGGAATTACGGGACATCGTCACGTCGTCGGCCTCGGTGGGTGGACCACTGCGGGCGCGGCCGCCTTACTCCGCTCAGCGGCGTCGTCCGGTCGTCAGTTGCTGTCCAGGCCGCTGCCGGGGACCGCGCTCCGGGGCGACAGGTGCCAGTTGGTGACGATCGGCTTGTCGACGGTGATCTTGCCGGTGGGCAGGCTGACGGGGTCGGTGTGGTCGTCCTGGCTCACCGCGGTGATGATCTCGGTCAGTTCCTTGCCGTCGTCGGTGTTGGTGGTCTTGGGGTTGACCCCGGCGTAGGCGGTGGTGGCGCCGCTCAGCTTCACCTGGTCGCCGACGGACTGCTCGGCCGGTCCCGCTTCCGTACCGTCGGAGCCGAACGCCACCATCGGGAGCGCGGACGGGAGTACGCAGGTGATACCGGGGTTCGCCCGCACCGAGATGAGGATGTAGCCGCCGGCCTGCGTCTCGGACTTGGCGCTCCACTTCAGGTCGTTGGCGCCGCAGGTCTGCCCGTAGCCGCCCTTGCCTCCGCTGCCACCGCTCTTGCTCTTGGCTGCGGCGCCGTTCGACGAGGTGCCGCTCCTGCCCGATGCGCTGCTGCCGCTGCCGGACGTGGATCCGTCCGTGGACTTGCCCTTCTCCGCCTCCGCCGTGACGTCCTTGGTGCCCGGGGCCCCGGCCTTGCCCGCGGTGTCCTGGCCCTGGTCCGCGGACTGTGCCGCGCCGGACGACGACGCGGCGCCGGCCGAGTCGGACCCGCCCCCGCAGGCGGTCAGCGACAGAACGGCGGCCGCCGCCACGGCGGCCAGGGTGGATGTGCGGATGAGGTTCTTACGCATGGGTGGACTCCCCCGTAGGTGATCGGACTGCTTCAGCAGGGATCTGACTGCTTCAGCCGGACGCGGCGCCAGGCTCGCGCCCTGCCGACATCAACGAGCTTCGTGGGAGCCGGGCGTACCCGCAACGATCTACCGGAAAGGAGGGACACCGGAACGCTGAAACCGCCTCTGAGCTGCGGGAACGCCCCGTGGCTGGAATGGTCGCCTGGAACGTTCGCCAGGGGCCGCGGCACGGACCGGGAACACTCGGCGGCGGATGAGCGGGTGCGGTCGAAGGCCGAAGGCAGCAGAACCCAGACCGCAGACCGCAGACCGCAGCGTGAAGCGGTCAGGCGCGGCCGGAAGCGGTCAGGGGCGGTCGTGGGCGCCCGGAGGCGGCGCCCACGGTCCGGGGAACCGCCGTCAGGAACCGAGCAGTTCGACGTGTACGTCCGACGGGAAGCCCGTCGTGGCGCCGACCCGTCGTGCGAACTCCGTGACGCCTTCCAGCTGGTCGGGCCCGAAGCGGAAGTCCAGCGTCGTGAAGTAGCGCTCCAGCAGCTCCGCGTCGAAGACTTCCCAGTGCGCCGCCTGCTCGGCGACCTTGGTGACCTCTTCCAGCGAGACGTCACGCGAGGACAGGAACGCCTCGTGGACCGCCTTCACGACCTCGGGCTCACGCGCCGCGTAGTCCTTGCGGGCGGCCCAGACCGCGAAGACGAACGGCAGGCCCGTCCACTCCTTCCACATCTGGCCGAGGTCGTGGACCTGCAGACCGAGCTTGGGTGCGTCGTGCAGTGCGGCACGCAGCGCGGCGTCACCGATGAGGACGGCCGCGTCGGCCTCCTGCATCATCACGCCGAGGTCGGGCGGGCAGCGGTAGTAGTCGGGCGTGACCTCGTACCGCTCGGCCAGCAGCAGCTGCGCCAGCCGTACGGAGGTGCGCGAGGTGGAGCCGAGCGCCACCCGTGCCCCGTCGAGCTGCTCCAGCGGCTTCTTGGAGACGATCACGCAGGACATCACGGGGCCGTCGCAGCCGACGGCCAGGTCGGGGAAGGCCACGAGCTCGTCGGCGTTCTTCAGGAACTCGACGAGGGTGACGGGCGCGATGTCGAGGTCCCCCCTGACCAGCTGCTCGCTGAGCTTCTCGGGGGTGTCCTTGGTCAGCTCCAGGTCGAGCAGGGTGCCGGTGCGTGCCAGCCCCCAGTAGAGCGGGAGGCAGTTCAGGAACTGGATGTGCCCGACGCGGGGCCTGCTGCGACGGTGGTCGGCTTCGGAGGCGTCCCCGGGGGCGTGTCCTGGGGTGTTTCCTGTGACGGGTGCGGTGGCCTGTTCGGCGTATGAATTGTCCACATCGTGAGGCTAGACCCGCGTTGTACGCTGGAGAAGGCAGGGTAGTCCGTCAGCCTGACGCACCGCGGTCAAACCTCCGGGTGAAGTGATCTTCACCTCTACCGCGGGCGCGCGGGCGCGTGCTAGGCTCGCCGCAAGTTGCAGTTTGGTTTCCCTTGCAGTACAGAGCCTGCGGAGCATGTGACCCGCAGGCTTTTGTAGTTTTCAGACTTCTTAGCAGGTTCTGGAGCAGGGCAACCCTTTGGCCCAAGGAGGGCTTATGGCTACCGGAACCGTCAAGTGGTTCAACGCTGAAAAGGGCTTCGGCTTCATCGCCCAGGACGGCGGCGGCCCGGATGTCTTCGTCCACTATTCCGCGATCAACGCGTCTGGTTTCCGCTCGCTTGAGGAGAACCAGCTCGTGAACTTCGACGTCACGCAGGGCCCGAAGGGTCCGCAGGCGGAGAACGTCACCCCGGCCTAGTTGCCCGGGCCGATCGGATCGCGGTCGGGATAGCACCACCCAAGGAGCCCCCTCCCGTACGTTCGCGTACGGGAGGGGGCTCCTGCCTGTGTCACCGCCGGTACAGCTTCTCGATCTCGTCGGCGAAGTCCTCGGCTATCGCCGCCCGCTTCAGCTTCAGCGACGGCGTGAGATGCCCGTTCTCCTCCGTGAAGTCCACCGGGAGGACCGCGAACTTCCGGATCGACTCGGCGCGCGACACCAGCCGGTTCGCCTCGTCGACCGCCCGCTGCAGGGCTCCCCGCAGCTCCTCGTCCTGGACCAGCTCCCGCATCGGGACGCCCGTCTTCTTCCGCATCCGGCGCCAGTGCGCGAGGCCGTCCGGCTCCAGCGTGATCAGCGCTGTGACATAGCTGCGGTTGTCGCCGACGACCATGCACTGGCCGACCAGCGGGTGCGCCCGGAGCCAGTCCTCCAGGGGCGCGGGCGCCACGTTCTTGCCGCCCGAGGTGATGATGAGGTCCTTCTTGCGGCCGGTGATCGTGAGGTAGCCGTCCTCGTCCAGCGCGCCCACGTCGCCCGTCGCGAACCACTGGCCGGAGCCGGGGGAAGAGCCAGGAGCGGAGCCGGAGCCGGAGCCCGCGCCGGCCGGCTCACCTCGCTCCCCGTCCCAGTAGCCGCCGAAGACCTGGCCGCCGCTGAGCAGTACCTCGCCGTCGTCCGCGATCCTGACCGCCGTGCCGGGCAGCGGCCAGCCGACCGTGCCGAGGCGGGGTCGCAGCGGCGGGGTGACCGTCGCCGCCGCGGTCGTCTCCGTCAGGCCGTACCCCTCGAAGATCTGGATCCCGGCGCCCGCGTAGAACGCCGCGAGCCGGTGGCCGAGCGGTGAGCCGCCGCAGATCGCGTACTTCACTTGGCCGCCGAGCGCCGCCCGTATCCGCCGGTAGACCAGCGGGTCGTACACGGCGTGCGCCAGCCGCAGTCCGAGCCCCGGCCCGGGGCCCGTGCCGTGCTCGACGGCCTCCAGCGCCTCCCCGTACCGCTGCGCGATCCGCGCCGCACGGTCGAAGGACGCGGCCCGGCCCATCTTCTCGGCGGTGGCGCGGCCGGTGTTGTAGACCTTCTCCAGGACGTACGGGATCGCCAGCAGGAACGTCGGGCGGAACCCGGCGAGGTCCGCCAGCAGGTCCTCCGTACTGATGCTGGGCGCGTGCCCGAGGCGTACGCGGGCGCGCAGACAGCCGATCGCCACCATCCGGCCGAAGACGTGGGAGAGCGGCAGGAAGAGCAGCGTCGACGCCGGATCCTTGCTCACCGACTTGAAGACGGGGTGGAGCAGCTCGACCGCGTTGTCCACCTCGGCGAAGAAGTTGGCGTGGGTGAGGACGCAGCCCTTGGGGCGGCCCGTGGTGCCCGATGTGTAGATCAGGGTGGCGACGGACGACGGCGAGCGCCCGGCCCGGCGTTCGGCCACCGCGGCGTCGGGTACGTCCCGGCCCAGGTCCTTCAGGACGCCGATCGCGCCGGTGTCGAACTCCCAGAGGTGCGCCAGGGCGGGCAGCTGCCGGCGCTCCACGCTGATCAGCCTGGCCTGCTCCTTGTTCTCGACGGCGCAGGCGACGGCGCCGGAGTCCTGGAGGATCCAGCGGGCCTGGAAGGCGGACGACGTCGGGTAGACGGGGACGGTGACCAGTCCGGCCGCCCAGGCGGCGAAGTCCAGGAGGGTCCACTCGTAGGTGGTCCTGGCCATGATCGCGATACGGTCGCCGGCCGCCAGGCCCGCCGCGATCAGCCCCTTGGCGACGGCCTGCACCTCGACGGCGAACTCCATGGAGGAGACGTCGGCCCAGTGGCCGTCGGGCCGCTTTCTGCTGAGGACCGGATCGTCGGGTGCCTGGTGGGCGTTGTCGAAGGGGATGTCGGCGAGCGAACCGCGCTCGACGGGCCGGACCAGCGGTGGTACGGAGACCTCCCGCACCACCCCGTCCACGCGCCGTTTGTGCGGTTCCATCGGCTGCACTGACACGGACACGGACACTTGCGGCTCCTCATGTCGTGGTACATCAGGTCGGTCGGGCCGGATCGGGCAGGCCGGTTCGGGCGGGCGGGATCAGGCGGGTGGGATCAGGCGGGCCGGATCGGATCGGACAGACCGGAGAGGCAGGACAGGCCCGGTCGGGGCGGGTCCGGCCACGCAGGTCCGGCCGCGCAGGTCCGGTCCCGCCGGTACGGCCGCACAGGTCCGGCCGCGCAGGTCCGGTCCCGCAGGTCCGGTCCCGCCGGTACGGCCGCCCCGGTACGGTCCCGCCGGTCCCGGCCACGCCCCACGCCGGTACGGTCAGGGGCGTTCGAGCACCGCCGTCACGCCCTGGCCGCCCGCCGCGCAGATCGAGATCAGCCCCCGCCCAGGAGCCTCCCGCTCCGCGAGCAGCTTGGCCAGGGTGGCGACGATGCGGGCGCCGGTCGCCGCGAAGGGGTGGCCGGTCGCGAGCGAGGAGCCGGCGACGTTGAGCTTCGCCCGGTCGACCGGGGCGAGTCCCTGCTTCTCCCAGGCGGCGAGCGTGGCCAGCACCTGGGAAGCGAACGCCTCGTGCACCTCGAAGAGGTCGAAGTCCTCCAGGGTGAGACCGGCGCGCTCCAGCATCCGCGGGACGGCGTACGCGGGCGCCATCAGCAGCCCGTCGGGGCCGTTGACGTAGTCGACGGCCGCCGTCTCGTACAGCGTCAGATACGCCAGCGGTTCGAGTCCACGCTCGCGCGCCCACTCCTCGCTCGCCAGCAGGACGGTCGCGGCGCCGTCGGTGAGCGGCGTCGAGTTGCCCGCCGTCATGGTCGCGCCGGGCTCTCCGGCGCCGAACACCGGTTTCAGCGTGGCGAGTTTCTCCACGGTGGAGCCGGGCCGCAGGTTCTGGTCCCGGGCCAGCCCGTGGAAGGGCGTCACCAGGTCCTGGAAGAAGCCGCGTTCGTAGGCGGCGGCCAGCCGCTGGTGGCTGGTGGCGGCCAGCGCGTCCTGCTCGGCGCGGCCGATGTCCCACTCGCGGGCGGTGCGCGCCGCGTGCTCGCCCATCGAAAGCCCGGTGCGGGGCTCGGCGTTGCGCGGGATGTCGGGGACGAGGTGCCCGGGGCGTACGCGGGCGAGCGCCCTGAGCCGGCCGCTCACCGATGTGGCCCGGCGCGCTTCGAGGAGGATCTTCCGCAGCTGGTCGTTGACGCCGAGCGGGGCGTCGCTCGCGGTGTCGGAGCCGCCCGCGACGGCCGAGTCGATCGCACCGAGCGCGATCTTGTTGGCGGTGGCGATGACGGCCTGGAGGCCCGTACCGCACGCCTGCTGGATGTCGTACGCCGGTGTGCGCGGGTCGAGACGCGAGCCGAGCACGGTCTCGCGGGCGAGGTTGAAGTCGCGGCTGTGCTTGAGGACCGCGCCCCCGACGAACTCGCCGATCCGCTCGCCCTCCAGGCCGAACCGCTCGACCAGTCCGTCCAGGGCCGCCGTCAGCATGGTCTGGTTGGACACGGTGGCGTACGGGCCGTCCGAGCGGGCGAACGGGATGCGGCTGCCGCCGAGTACGGCGACCTTGAGGGGCATCATCGGGGCCCCGTTCCGAGGGGACCTGCGCCGAAGGCCCCTGTACCGAAGGTCTCTGTCCCGAAGGTCCCTGTTCCGACCCACACCATCTCGACCAGCTCCTGACTCATGAGTAACCTTACTCAAGAGTAAATCTACGACGCCACAAGGAGTCCGGACAATGGCCGATCGCTATCTGCACTTCACCGGCACAGCACCCGGCCGATTCCTGACAGGCAGGCTCGGGCTGCCGCAGCCGGCGCAGCTGCGCCGCTGGTCGGCCGAACACCCGTGCCTCGAAGGCTCCTTGCTGCATCTGACGGCCGGCGGGACGCCCCTGCCCGGCCTGGCCGGAGTCCTCGCACGCACCGGCCTCACGGTCGTCGGCGCCCCGGCGGAGGGCGGCCGGCTCGCGGGCGTGGTGCTGGACGCGACCGGTGTCACCACGGTGGCGGGTCTCGCGGAGGTGCACGGCGCGCTGCACCCCGTCGTACGCTCGCTGGCCCCGGGCGGCCGGGTCGTGGTGGCCGGCTCCCCGCTGTCCGCCGACGACCACCACCAGGCGGCGGCGCAGCAGGCGCTGGAGGGTTTCGTACGGTCGCTGGGCAAGGAGATCGGCAGGGGCCGCACGGTCCAGCTGGTCAGGACGGTGTCGGCGCCCGCGGCCGAATCGACGCTGCGGTTCCTGCTGTCGCCGAAGTCCGCGTATGTGAGCGGGCAGGTCATCGAGACCGGCGGTGCCGTCGGCCCTGACACCGGCAGCAACGCTCCGGAGAGCTGGGACCTGCCGCTCGCCGGGCGCACCGCGCTGGTCACCGGCTCCGCGCGCGGCATCGGCGCTTCGGTCGCCGCGACGCTCGCCCGCGACGGGGCGAAAGTCGTCTGCCTCGATGTCCCGCAGGCACAGGCCGACTTGGAGCGTACGGCGAACTCGCTGGGCGGCACCGCCCTGCCCCTGGACATCACCGCCTCCGACGCGGCCGACCGGATCGCCGCCGCGCTCCCCGACGGCCTGGACATCCTGGTCCACAACGCGGGCATCACCCGCGACCGCCGGCTCGCCAACATGGCGCCCGACCGCTGGGCGAGCGTGCTCGACGTGAACCTGGACAGCGTGCTCCGGACGACGGACGCCCTGCTCACATCGGGCACGCTGCGGGCGGGCGGCCGGATCGTGGCGACGGCGTCGATCGCCGGGATCGCGGGCAACACCGGCCAGACCAACTACGCGGCGAGCAAGGCGGGCATCATCGGCCTGGTCCGGACGCTGGCTCCCCGCCTCGCCGGACAGGGCATCACGCTGAACGCGGTGGCGCCCGGCTTCATCGAGACGAAGATGACCGCGGCGGTCCCGCTCTTCATCCGCGAGGCGGGCCGCCGGATGAACTCCCTGGGCCAGGGCGGCCTCCCGGTCGACGTGGCCGAGACGACGGCGTGGTTCGCCCACCCCGCGTCGGACGGGGTGACCGGCCAGGTCGTACGGGTCTGCGGCCAGAGCCTGCTGGGAGCCTGACGGGACCGGGAGGAGAGCGTCAGCCGCCCGCCGGTCCGACCAGCTCCAGGTCCACATACCCGGAGTGCGGGTTGCTCTCGGCGGGGCTGCCGTCACCGGTCCCGATGGCCGCCACCTTCCACAGCCGGCCGGCGAACTCCAGGGTGTCGCCCACGCGGGCGTCCCGGTAGGCGGCGCTCCCGCCGTCCCGGCCGGTGATGCCGATGTCGGCGCGCGGGCCCGGGTTGATCTCCGTCACGACGGCGCTGTACTGCCCGCTGTACTCGTTGTTCGGCACATGCCACCTGAGGCGGAAACGCCCGTCGGTCAGGGACGGCCAGCCGGCCGCGGAGCTGGGCTGCGGTGACTCGGTCACGTTCTTCTGGCCCTTCGGTGTGAGGACGACTCGGTAGGTGCAGATCTGCGCGACCGTGTACGGGGCACCGCCCAGGGTGACGGCCTGCCCCGGCTTCACGGTCCGGCCCCGGGGACCGGCGCCCGCCGTGCCGGTGCCCGCCGTGCCGGTGCCGGCGCCCGTCCCGGTGCCCAGCACCGCCGTACGGCCCGAGCCGTCCGCCCGCGCCTCCTGGTACGAGACGGACCCGGCCCCACCGGGCAGCCGGACGGACCCGCCGCGCAGCACATGGAACCCCTTCGCGGCCGGATCCCCGTCGCACACCGGGCCCTTGTCGGCGGGCGGCGCGGGGCTCGTAGCCGATGCGCCGGGGGACGGCGAGGACACGTCGTGTTCCCCGGAGGAGCCGCAGCCCACGGCGAGCAGTACACAGCCGCAGGCCGCGGCGGATCGGACTGCCTTCATGACGTGGGTACCTCCAGAGCCTGCGGATCCCCGAAGAACTGCTTGTACTCGTCGGGGGTGGCCTCGATGTCCTGGTAGGGCGGGCCCCACGGGTTACCGAGCACGATCTTGCCGTCCTTGAATCCCTTGACGTAGTAAACGTGCCGGGTGGAGAACGTCGTTCCCCATTTGTCCTGGCCCTTCTTGTTCAGGTCGTCCCCGCTGCCGGTACTGACGATCACCGGGTGCCCGGAGTCGAAGCTCGTCCGCACCGCGTCGACGTTGTTGTCGATGCCCTTGGAGTCGTGGCCGGTGACATAGGGCGGGGCCTTCTCGTTGTAGTCCCACTCGATCGCCCCGTACGTGCCGTGTTCCGTACGGTCGTAGCGCTTGTCGCCCTGGTGGTCGTCGGGCGCGCCGCCGTCGTCGCCACCGTAGACGAGCGCGAAAGCCTTCTCGTAGTAGGCGGGCCACATGGCTCCCTGGGCGTGGGCGGTCATGGGCGTGCCGTCCTTGTCCAGCGGCAGGTCCGGGGTGACGGTCACCCAGCGCTGGTTGCCGTCCTTGTCCCAGATGCGGACGTTGATGGTGCCGTTGGCGTTCTGCTTGATCCCGTCACGGATGAACTGCGGGTTCACCTGGGCGGTCGAGGTGAGCGACGCGATGTACCAGCAGTCGCCGAACCGGCCCTGATTGATGTCGGCGGCATTGATGTCCTGGCCGTTGGAGCCGGGGGCGAAGAGCGGGTCGGCCGGGGTGCCCCAGTGCATTCCCTTGGCGTCCATGCCGGACTGGGAGTTCTTGCCGTCGAGATAGGCGTCCGTCGTGTCGAAACCCGGCTGCATACCGGGGAAGGCCGCCTGCGCCTTGGCCCAGTGCTCGGGGCCGAGCTTCGCCAGGATCCCGCTGAGGTGGTCACGGCGCTCGCCCTCGGGCAGGCCGTTCTCGTCCCACCACTTCCAGCCGCTGTCGTCCGTGTTGTTGATCAGGTCGTTGTAGCGCTTCAGGTCGGCCTCGGGAACGCGGTCGAAGAAGGCGTCCAGTTCGGCGGAGGTCATCCCGTCCAGCATGCTCTCGACCTTCTTCAGGTCGTCGCGGTTGCCGTTGGTGCCGAAGTCCTTGCCGTCGAGGTCCTTCAGCTGTTTCAGCGCGTCCTTGATGTGCTGCTCGTCGGCCGGGGCCTCGTCCGCGAAGAGGAGCGCCGGGTCGACCGCGTAGCCGTGGCCGATGAGGACCTTGCACTCGTCGAGCTGTTTGCTGCGGCGGTCCATCGAGTCGGCCATGTCGCCGAGTTCGCCGTCGAGCACCCCGGGCATCTGTGTGGGCCCGCCGAAGAACGACGGCAGGAGAAAGACCTGGCCGACCAGGGGCCGCAGCAGCGGATCGGTGGTGGCCGGCTTGCCCTTCAGGAGCTGGGCCGCCTCGGTGAGGACGGAGGCCACGTCCCGGTGCAGACCGCGTGCGTCGCCGCCCAGCTTGCGCAGGCTGGAGGCGAGGGCGCGTATCTCGGTGCTGTCGAAGCCGCGGAATTCGGTCAATGCCCCGGCCCCGTCTTCTGCTTGGCCGATGCGGTCTTCGCCTGGTCGTCGAGCCGGTCGGCCTCGGTGTCCCAGCGGCCTGCGTCGTGCATGAGCGCGGACGCCATCTCCCCCAGGGTGCCCTTGCGGTCCGTGATCTGCCGCGTCGACCGGGCGGCGAACGGTCCGTGCCAGACCGGCGGATCGGTCTGCCGGGCCTTCTTCGCCGCACCGTCGAGATGGGGCCCGAGCCTCTTGGCGAGCGCGCGGGCCTTGCGGGCGCAGGCCCGCAGATCGCCCGCGCGTTTCTTCAGCTGCGCCGGCGTTTCCTCAGCCGGATCGTCCGGTCGTGCCACAGTGCATCCCCCTTGCCGCAGACCTCCCAGAGCGGCTGGTCAGGCTAACATCCCGCACTCCAGGCGGACTTGGAAGAATCGAGAGATCCACGGGGTCCACCGCCTCGACCAAGACCTGACCCACAGGTAACCTTACTGAGGAGTAAATACCGTACGGATCAGACCCACCAGACGCATCAGGGAGCCCGGACCATGAGTGACCGTCGCCCGCACTCCCCCGGCCTGCTGCCCTCCATGGTGCGCGGTGCGCTGGGGTCGCCCTTCAAACGGGCCGTGTCCGCCGGTGCGCCACTGCCCGCTGACCGGCTGGTGCGGCCAGGGGCCCGGATCGAGCCGGGGCGGCTGCGTTCGTACGCCCGGGTCTGCGGGTTCGGGCAGGCCGGATCGCTTCCCCTCACCTATCCGCACGTCCTCGGCTTTCCGCTGGCCATGCGGCTGATGACCGCACGGGCCTTCCCCCTGCCGGTTCTCGGGCTCGTCCACACCGGCATCGAGATCACCCAGTGGCGCGCCCTGCCCCTGGACTGCCGCCCTGAACTGACCGTGTACGCACAGGAGCTCAGGCCGCACCGGCGCGGGACCGAGGTCGTCATGGTGACCGAGGCGCGGCTCGCGGGTGAGCTGGTCTGGGAGTCGCGGAGTACGTATCTGGCCCGGCATCCGACGGCGCCGGACGGATCGGTGGCCCGTACGGACGATCACGACCGCACCGCCAACAGCGTCGACGCGGCGACCGCCACCGCCACCGCCGCCGCCACCGCCACCGCCACCTGGGAGCTTCCCGCCGGGCTCGGGCGTCGTTACGGTGCCGCTTCGGGGGACCGCAACCCGATCCATCTGTCCCCGCTGACCGCGAAGCTCTTCGGCTTTCCGCGCGCCATCGCCCACGGCATGTGGACGGCCGCCCGCTGTCTGGCGGAGGCCGGGACCCCGGACGCCGTCCACGTACGGATCGAGTTCAGGGCGCCGGTGCTGCTGCCCGGGACCGTCACGTTCGCGGCCGGGGACGGTCACTTCGCGGTACGGAGCCGGGGCCGGGGCCCGGACGCGGTGGAACGGGTCCACCTCACGGGCGTGGTGACGGCGCCCAGCGCTCCCCGTTCATAAGGTTCTCCAGGCCCGCCCAGGCGAAGTTCATCAGCGTCGACGCGGCCTCCTTGGCGGAGACTCCGGGTGTCGCGTTCGCCCAGCCGGCCAGGGATTCCGCCGCGCCCACCAACGCCTGGGCGAGGCCCGCCACATCGCGGTCGGGCAGCGCCGGGTCGCGGTGCGCCTCACGCGCCGCCGCGCCGATCAGGCCCGTCACGAAGCTGGCGATCTCGTCACGCATCGCGGTGACTTCGGCGGCGAACGGCTCCCCGTGCGTACGGGCCTGGTGGTGCAGGACGTTCCAGCCGTCCGGGTGGCCGGCGGTGTGCTCGAAGAAGGCGCCGACGCCGTGCCACAGCTGCCGGTCCGCGGGGTCGGCCGGGTCCACAGCGGCCCGTACCGCGGCGACCAGGGCCTGGGCCTCCCGGCGGATGCACGCGGTGAAGAGCTCTTCCTTGGAGTTCAGATAGAGATAGACCAGCGGCTTGGACACTCCCGCAAGCTCGGCGATCTCGTCCATCGAGGCGGCCCGGTACCCGCGCTGCCCGAACGTCCGCACGGCAGCGTCCATCATCTGCTGCTCGCGCACCGCCCTCGGCATCCGCTTGGCCTTGGCCGCCTTGACCGCACTCACCTCAGAGCCCCTCCAGCCAGTTGGTCCGCACCTGGCAAGGGTACGGCTCCGGCCCCTCCCCGTCGTACGGAGGAGGGGCCGGGTGGCGTGAAGTAAACGATCAAGCAACGACCGGGCAGGCGCAATCCGGTCGGAAAACGGTCAGGCAGCGACCGGAACCGACGGCTTCTGCTCGGCGTCCGCAGCGTGCACCTCGGGCTCGTCGACCGGGGACGACGAAGCGGAGTTGAACGCGTCGAGGTCGAGGATCTTCTCCCGGGCCGAGACGATGACCGGGATCAGCGCCTGGCCGGCGACGTTGGTCGCGGTGCGCATCATGTCCAGGATCGGGTCGATCGCCATCAGCAGACCCACACCCTCCAGCGGGAGCCCCAGCGTGGAGAGGGTCAGCGTCAGCATCACGGTCGCACCGGTCAGTCCGGCGGTGGCCGCCGAGCCGATGACCGAGACGAAGGCGATCAGCAGGTAGTCCTGGACGCCGAGGTGCACGTCGAAGATCTGCGCGATGAAGATCGCGGCGATCGCCGGGTAGATCGAGGCGCAGCCGTCCATCTTGGTGGTCGAGCCGAACGGCACCGCGAACGAGGCGTACTCCTTGGGCACACCGAGGCGCTCGGTGACCCGCTGGGTGACCGGCATGGTGCCGACCGACGAGCGGGAGACGAAGCCCAGCTGGATGGCGGGCCAGGCGCCCTTGAAGAACTGCAGCGGGTTGACCTTGGCGACCGTCGCGAGCAGCACCGGGTAGACGACGAACAGCACCAGGGCGCAGCCGACGTAGATGTCGGCGGTGAAGGTCGCGTACTTGCCGATCAGGTCCCAGCCGTAGTCGGCGATGGCGAAGCCGATCAGGCCGATGGTGCCCAGCGGCGCGAGGCGGATGACCCACCACAGGGCCTTCTGGAGCAGTTCGAGGACGGACTCGCTGATCTTGAGGATCGGCTCCGCCTTCTCACCGAGCTGGAGCGCGGCGATACCGGCGACGGCGGCCATGAAGACGATCTGGAGGACGTTCAGCTGGGTGAAGGGGGTGACGACGTCCGTCGGCACGATGCCGGTCAGGAAGTCGATCCAGGAGCCGGAGCCGTCGGGCGCCTTGCCGTCCTTGGGCGTGAGGCCGGTGCCCGCGCCGGGGTTGGTGATCAGGCCGATCGCGAGGCCGATGACGACCGCGATCAGCGAGGTGATCATGAACCACATCACGGTACGGGTGGCCAGCCTGGCGGCGTTGTTGACCTTGCGCAGGTTGGTGATCGACACCAGGATCGCGAAGAAGACGAGCGGGGCGACCGCCAGCTTCAGCAGCTGGATGAAGATCCCGCCGACGTGCTCCAGCGTGGACTTGAGCCAGCTGATGTCCTGGCTGCGGGCCAGCCAGCCGAGCAGGACACCCAGGAGCAGACCGGCGATGATCTGCGCCCAGAACGGGAACTTGTCGGATATTCGGGACTTCTTCGCGGGGCCGGTACCGGCACTGCCGGTGGCATTCGCGGGGGAACTCGCGGAATTCGCTGAGCTCGCGGGACCTGCGGACATGAGGACACTCCGGTGAGGACGCGGCTGTGTGCTCGGTACGGAGCACGGGGGGACGGGGACACGGCGCCCATCACTAGGGGCGCCGCCGCATGAGGCCGATCAGACGCGGCGACAGGCCGCGGACATGCAGCGGCAGAGATCGACATGCAGGCGCTCCACGAGCGCAGTGCTCTTGGGATGCGGGCGCACGGCTGTCTTCATGTCGAACACGTTAACACTTGAACTTTGAGTGCCTCAAAGCCGTTCTTTGGGGCAGGGGTGCGGTAGTACGCGAAAACGCCGGGAACCCCGGGCCGGAGCAGCTCGCTCCGGCCCGGGGTTCCCGGCGTGTGTGACGTAACTTACGGCGCTTGCCCGCGCCTTGGGACAGCCGCGCGGCCTGCCCGGCGCACTCGGCGGACGGTGCCTACTGGGTGAGGCCGTCCTCCTGCGTACGGTTGGCCTCCAGCTTGGCCTTGGTCCGCTCGACCCTGTTGATCAGCTGCTCGGACATCTTGTCGCGCTGCCTGCGCAGCAGGACGAAGCTGAGCGGCGCGGAGATGACCAGCGCCAGCAGGATCGTCCAGATGAAGTTGGAGCCGCCGAGCCCCTTGGGAACGATGCCGAAGTGGACGAGGATCGCGCAGAAGACCAGGGATGCCATGAAGATGACGATCCGCATCGCGGTGTAGCGGATCGTGGCGCCCGGGTTGGCTACAGACACGGCTGGGGCCTCTCTCTTCGTACCGTTGCAATGCTTCCGGTGGCAGCTGGTCCTGCCGATCCTGCCCGACAAGTGAAGCACGTCCCACTTGCGATCACCCCGGCCGGGGTACGGGTCCGGCGTGCCGGGCGAAGCGGCGGCACGCGCCGGGTCAGAGCAGCGGCAGGTACATCATGATGTCGTCGCGGTCGTCGCCGGGCGCGACCCGGATCGCGCCGGGCGCCCGGCCCACTTCCTTGTAGCCGCAGGACGCGTAGAACCGGTCCACTCCGGCGCCGCCCCGGCAGGTGAGCCTGATCCCCTCGATGCCGCCGATGTCGCGGGCGGCGTCGGCGGCCGCGGCCATCAGGTCGCGTCCGTACCCCTTGCCCTGGAGCGAGGGGTGGAGCATCACGGTGTAGAGCCAGACCCAGTGGCGCATCAGACGGTGCGTGTTGAGCGTGAGGAACGCGGTGGCGGCGACCCGCCCGCTCTCCTCACGGCCGACCAGCAGCCGGACGCGGCCCTCGGTCATCGCGGTCAGGTGCTTGATCAGTTCCGGGCGGACGTCGTCGGACGTGACCGGGGGGACGAAACCGACGGCGCCGCCGGCGTTCGACACATCCGTCCAGAGCGCGACCACTTCGTCCCGCAGTGTGGCGTCCATCCGCGGGTCCAGTTCAAACGTGAGGCTCATACGTCCAGCGTAGGAAAGCACGGAACCCCGGCCGCGGCCGGGGTTCCGATGCGAACGCGCGCCCGGTTCAGAAGCGCATCGGCTGCGGGGCGTCCCGGCGGGCCGGGTCCGGGCCGTCGAACTCGCGGACGATCTCGTACTGCGTGTTGCGCTCGACCGGACGGAAGCCCGCGTCCCTGATCAGTTCGAGCAGGTCCTCACGGCCGAGCTTGTTCGGCGTGCCGTAGTTGTCGGCGTCGTGGGTGATCTTGTACTCGACCACCGAGCCGTCCATGTCGTCGGCGCCGTGCTGCAGCGCGAGCTGCGAGGTCTGGACGCCGTGCATGGGCCAGAAGACCTTCACGTGCGGGACGTTGTCGAAGAGCAGCCGGGAGACCGCGAAGGTCTTGAGCGCCTCGGCGCCGGTCGCCATCGTGGTCCGCACCTGGAGCTTGTTACGGACCTTGCCGTCCTTCATGTCCACGAAGTCGTGCTGGTAGCGCAGCGGGATGAAGACCTGGAAACCGCCGGTCTCGTCCTGGAGTTCACGCAGCCGCAGGACGTGGTCCACGCGGTGGCGCGGCTCCTCGATGTGGCCGTACAGCATCGTCGCCGGGGTCTTGAGCCCCTTCTCGTGGGCGAGGCGGTGGATGCGCGACCAGTCCTCCCAGTGGGTGGCGTGGTCGACGATGTGCTGCCGGACCTCCCAGTCGAAGATCTCGGCGCCGCCACCGGTCAGCGATTCGAGGCCGGCCTCGATCAGCTCGTCCAGGATCTCCGATGCGGAGAGCCCGGAGATCGTCTCGAAGTGGTGGATCTCGGTGGCGGTGAACGCCTTGAGCGCGACCTGCGGAAGGGCTTCCTTGAGCGCGCTGAGCGAGCGCGGGTAGTACCGCCAGGGCAGCGTCGGGTGCAGGCCGTTGACGATGTGCAGCTCGGTGAGGTTGTCGCCCTCCATCGCCTTGGCGAGGCGGACGGCCTCCTCGATACGCATCGTGTACGCGTCCTTCTCGCCCGGCTTGCGCTGGAACGAGCAGTAGGCGCACGAGGCGGTGCAGACATTGGTCATGTTGAGGTGCCGGTTGACGTTGAAGTGGACAACGTCGCCGTTCTTGCGGGTACGCACCTCGTGGGCGAGGCCGCCGAGCCAGGCCAGGTCGTCCGTCTCGTAGAGCGCGACGCCGTCCTCACGGGTCAGCCGCTCTCCCGCCCGGACCTTCGCCTCGATCTCGCGCTTGAGGCCAACATCATTGATCGACGCAGTCACGTGCGGCCGCCTCCCATATGCGTACGTAAACAACCAGCCAACCGTACTCCCCCGCCCGCACGGCGCCGGGACCCGGCTGGCACTCGCCGCCGGAGGCCGGGCCCGGCGGGCTCGGGGGCCGGGTCAGCTCGGCTCGGGCAGCTCTCCGACGCGGTTCTCCCACTTGGTGGAGAGCACGATCGTGGTGCGGGTGCGGGAGACGCCGCGGGTGCCGCTGAGCCGGCGGATCGTGCGCTCGAGACCGTCCACGTCGTCGACCCTGACCTTGAGCATGTACGAGTCGTCGCCCGCGATGAACCAGGCGTCCTCGATCTCGGCCAGGTCCTTGAGCCGGTGGGCGACGTCCTCGTGGTCGGCGGCGTCCGAGAGCGAGATGCCGATGAGGGCGGTCACCCCGAGCCCGAGGGACTTGGCGTCGACGGTGGCACGGTAACCGGTGATCACGCCGGCCGCCTCAAGACGGTTGATGCGGTCGGTGACGCTGGGCCCGGAGAGCCCGACGAGCCGCCCGAGCTCGGCGTAGGAGGCCCTGCCGTTCTCCCGCAGCGCCTGAATGAGCTGCCTGTCCACCGCGTCCATACTGTTGAAGCCTTCCATTGTTCAGCAATATCGCGAGTTTACGTCTAGAATCTAAGGCGTGCAGGGAAAACGCCCTGCGAATCTTCCATCAGGAGTGATGTTCACCGTGTACACGATCGAGATGGCCTACGCCCGCATGCGCGAGCTGCAGGACCAGGCCAACCGTTCGCGTGACCACCGGATCGCCGCCGCGGCCCCGGCCCGCCGTACGAAGCGGCACACCAAGAAGCGCTGACCGCGCGCCGGGCCGGCCCCGGCGCGACGCAGCTAGTCCTTGCGGGAGCCACCGAGCTCTCCCTCCCAGCGGCGGTAGAGCCGGTGCGGCACCCCTGCCGCGTCGAGCGCGCGCCCCGCGACGAAGTCGACCAGATCCTGGATGTGCGTCGCCCCCGCGTAGAACGCCGGAGAGGCGGGCAGCACCACGGCGCCCGCCTCGTCCAGGGTCACCAGGTGGCGCAGCGTCTGGCCGCTCAGCGGGGTCTCCCGTACGGCGACCACCAGCGGGCGCCGCTCCTTGAGCGTCACGCTCGCCGCCCGCTGGAGCAGATCCTTCGAAAGCCCGAGCGCGATCCCGGCCACACAGGCGGTGGACGCCGGGACGACGATCATTCCCTTGACGGGGTACGAGCCGGAGGACGGCCCGGCGGCCAGATCCCCGGCGGCCCAGTGCCGTACGGCGGCGGTAGCCTCGGCCCCAGCGGCTCGGGTCCCGTCACCAACTCCGGTCCCGGCGGCTCCGGTTCCGTCCGCAAAGAGGCCCGGGTCCACCGCGAACGTGTCCGGCTTCCCGTCCGCGCCCCTGGCCAGCCAGGTCCGCAGGTCCTCCTGCCAGTGGGCGTCGCGGAAGGCGATCCCGGTCTCGTCGAGCAGCGTCAGCCGCGACGAGCGGCTGACCACCAGATCCACGGCCTCGCCCGCGTCGAGCAGCCCGCGGAGCACGGCCGCCGCGTAGGGCGTACCCGACGCCCCGGAGACTCCGACGATCCACGGCCGCCGCGGCTGCTGACTGTGTACATTCACGTGCTCCACGTATCCGAGCCTATCCGGGCCCGTCCGGCCCGCCGGAAAGGGGAGGCGGGTCGGGGGACGGGCGGGCGGCCAGGACCGCGGTCAGACGGTCAGGCCCCGCACCAGCAGATCTATCAGGGCGCACACGAACAGGGCGATCCCGATGAAGCCGTTGACCGAGAAGAAGGCCCGGTTCAGCCGGGACAGGTCGTGCGGCTTCACCACGTTGTGCTCGTAGACGAAGGCCACCGCGACGATCACCAGACCGGCCCAGAAGAACGCCCCGGCGTCCGTCGCCACCGCGTACCAGACCAGCAGGGCCGTCGTCACCGCGTGGCAGGCGCGGGCGCCGTACAGCGCGGCCGGGATGCCGAAGCGGGCGGGCACCGACTTCACACCGTGGGCGCGGTCCGCCTGGACGTCCTGGCAGCCGAAGATCAGGTCGAAGCCGCCGATCCAGATACCGACCGCGAGGCCCAGGACGACCGCGTCCCAGGACCACTGCCCGGTGACCGCCAGCCAGGCGCCGACCGGGCCGATGGCCTGGGCCAGACCGAGGATGGCGTGCGGGAAGTTGGTGAAGCGCTTCCCGTACGGATAGACCACCATCGGGATGACCGCGATGGGCGCCAGCGCCAGACAGAGCGGGTTCAGCGCGGCGGCGGCGCCGAGGAAGACGACGACCGCGACCAGCGCGCCCGTCCAGGCCGACCGCACCGAGACCGCGCCGGTGACGAGTTCACGGGACGCGGTGCGCGGGTTCCTGGCGTCGATCTCCCGGTCGATGATGCGGTTGCAGGCCATCGCGAAGGTACGCAGACCGACCATCGCGACGGTCACCAGGAGCAGCCGCCCCCAGTGGATGTTGCCGTCGAGACGGTACATCGCGGTCAGCGCGGCGATGTACGCGAAGGGCAGCGCGAAGACCGAGTGCTCGATCATCACCAGACGCAGGAACGCCTTGGTCCTGCCCGGTTGCGGCAGCGCGGCGGCGGATGCGCTCACAGTCCGTACTCCTTCCAGCGCTTGGTCACCCGGTCGGCGACAGCAGGGTCGGACCGCACCATCTCGGGCCAGCCGCCGTCGCGCGTGTAGCCCTCCTCGGGCCACTTCCGGGTGGCGTCGATACCCGCCTTGCCACCCCAGAACTGCTGGTAGGAGGCGTGGTCGAGATGGTCGACCGGGCCTTCTGCCACGGTCAGGTCACGTGCGTAGTCCGTGTTGCCGAGGGCCCGCCAGGACACCTCGTGCAGATCGTGCACATCGCAGTCGGCGTCCACCACGACGATGAGTTTGGTGAGCGACATCATGTGTGCGCCCCAGACGGCGTGCATCACCTTCTGGGCGTGCTTCGGGTACTTCTTGTCGATCGAGACGATCGCGCAGTTGTGGAAGCCGCCCGACTCGGGCAGGTGGTAGTCCACGATGTCCGGGATGATGATCTTGAGCAGCGGCAGGAAGAAGCGTTCCGTCGCGCGGCCCAGCGGGCCGTCCTCGGTCGGCGGGCGGCCGACGACGATCGACTGGAGCAGCGGACGGCGGCGCATCGTGACGCAGTCGATCGTCAGTGCGGGGAACGGTTCCTGCGGGGTGTAGAAGCCGGTGTGGTCGCCGAACGGCCCCTCGGGCAGCGTCTCGCCGGGCTCCAGCCAGCCCTCCAGGACGACTTCGGCCTGGGCGGGGACCTGGAGCGGGACCGTCCTGCAGTCGACCATCTCGATCCGCTTGCCCTGCACGAAGCCGGCGAAGAGGTACTCGTCGATGTCCTCGGGGAGCGGGGCCGTGGAGGCGTACGTCACCGCGGGCGGCGCGCCGAACGCGATGGCGACGGGCAGCCGCTCGCCCTTCCTGGCCGCCACCGCGTAGTGGTTGCGGCTGTCCTTGTGGATCTGCCAGTGCATCCCGATGGTGCGCTTGTCGTGGCGCTGGAGACGGTAGAGCCCGAGGTTGCGGATGCCGGTCTCGGGGTGCTTGGTGTGGGTGAGCCCCAGGTTGAAGAAGGAGCCGCCGTCCTCGGGCCAGGTGAAGAGCGCCGGGAGCCGGTCGAGGTCCACATCGTCCCCGGTGAGCACCACTTCCTGGACGGGCGCGGCCTCCGGCTTCACCTTCTTCGGCGGTACGTGGACCATCGTGCCCAGCTTGCCGAAGGCTTCCCGTACGCCGACGAAGCCCTGCGGCAGCTCCGGCCTGAGCAGCCCGCCGATCCGGTCACTGATCTCGTCGTACGAGCTGAGGCCGAGCGCCTTGAGCAGCCGCCGGTCGGTGCCGAAGACGTTCATCGCCAGGGGCATCGACGCGCCCTTGACGTTCTCGAAGAGCAGGGCCGGGCCGCCCGCCTTGTTGACGCGGTCGACGATCTCCCCGACCTCCAGATGGGGGTCGACCTCGACCTTGATGCGCTTGAGGTCGCCGTCGCGCTCCAGCGCCCTGAGCAGCGAGCGAAGATCGTCGTAAGCCATGCGGTCCAGTCTGTCATCCCCGGCGGTGAACCCGGTGTCCGCCATGTGCCGGACGGTCTCGGCTCAGCGCGGGACGGTGCCCGGCCGCTACCCTGTGGCCGTCATCGGGACGTTGCGGACGTCTCTCAGCCATTCCCGGGGGGAACGCTCGGCCATGCTCAGGTATCTGCCCCTTCTGCTGGTCCTCGCGGTGTGGATCTACGCGTTCATCGACTGCCTGAACACCCCGGAGGAGGAGGTACGCGGCCTGCCCAAGGTCGTGTGGGTCCTCATCATCCTGCTCTTCGGCGAGGTGCTCGTCGGCCCGGTCGCCTGGGTCGTGGCGGGCCGGAACCGGCGCGGGCCCGGCGGCGCCGGAGCCTCCCCCGCCGGCCCGCGGCGCGGCGGACGGGCCGCCTGGACGGCGCCCGACGACAACCCGGAGTTCCTCGACAGCCTGCGCGCGGAGAACAGGAAGGACGAGGAACTGCTCAAGGACTGGGAGGCCGACCTGCGCCGCCGCGAGGACGAACTGCGCCGCCGCGAGAGCGGCGGGGACGCGGTCTGAGGGACGGGCGGAGCGGGGACGGACAGCGTGGAGCGGACGGACGGGCCGGAGCGGAGCATCGACATGGACAGGGACATCGGCAGGGACATCGGCAGGGACATCGACGGGGACGGAACGGCTGTGGACCGCGCACTGGCGCAGCGGTGGCTGGCCACCGCGGTCGCCGAGGCACGGGCCGGCCTCGCCGAGGGCGGCATCCCGATCGGGGCCGCGCTGTACGGGGCGGACGGCGCGCTGCTGGGCCGCGGGCACAACAGGCGTGTCCAGGACGGCGATCCGTCGACGCACGCCGAGACCTCCGCCTTCCGCGCCGCGGGACGCCAGCGGTCGTACCGGGGCACGACCATGGTCACCACGCTCTCCCCCTGCTGGTACTGCAGCGGCCTGGTCAGGCAGTTCGGGATCTCCCGGCTGGTGGTCGGCGAGGCCGCCACCTTCCACGGCGGCCACGACTGGCTCGCCGCGCACGGGGTGCGGGTCACCGTCCTCGACGACGCCGAATGCACCGCGCTGATGCGGGACTTCATCGCGGAGAACCCGGCGCTCTGGAACGAAGACATCGGCGAGGAGTGAGCCCGGCCCCGGCGAGGAGTGAGGCCCGGCCTCCGCTTCCGGACGCCCGAAAGCCTATGCCCCTCCCAACCCTCCCTCGGTAAGCTGATGTTGACGCAGTGACATCTGCGCACGCCGGCGCGGGAGGTGCTGTGGAAAGGGAGTTGTACGCACGGGGCGGTCTCCTCCACGGTCTCGCACCACGGCTGGTCGGCCTGCCACCGCAGGGGTTCCAGCAGGCCCCCGTCGAGGCGTTCGCGGGCAGCCGCGACGATCTGCCGGTCACCGTCCTGACGGGCGGGCGCGGCATGGGCAAGACCGTCGTACTCAAACAGCTCCGCACCAACTACCGAGGCCGCACCCCCGTCGCCCTCATCGACTGCGAGCACCAGGACTTCGCCGCGCTCCCGGCAGGCCACCGGCGCGCCCCCTACTGGTCGCCGGTCACCGAGGCGCTCTCCGTGCTCGGGGAGCAGCTCGGCCCGGCCGTGCGGGGCGCCGGGGCGATCGAGTTCCCGCGGCTGGCCGCCGGTCTGGTGGCCATCGCCTCCACCGGGTGGGACCCGAACAACAGCCAGCAGGTGCACGACGAGGCGCTGCGGCTCGGCATGCTCGTCGAGTCCGGGGCGCGCCTCAAGGGTCTGGGCAAGGGCTGGCTCGTCAAGATCACGGCGAAGTTCGCCGCGCTGTGGACGGGTGCGCCGCCCGGCCTCGACGTCATCGTGGAGACCACCGTCGAGTCGCTGCTCGAAGACCTCTTCGACCGGGGCCAGCGCGCCGCTGCCAACTGGTACGGGGACTACCCGGGCGCGGGCGGCCAGGCGAAGCGGGGGCTGAATCTGCTGGCGCTGCAGTTCCACCGCGACCGCGACAGCGATGCCCGCGCCCTCGCCGAGCGGCATCTCGTGGGCGCGCTCCGCGCCGATCTGCGCGCCGCCTACCAGGGGCTCGGGCGGCTGCGCCGGGTCGGCAGGCCCCTGGTGCTGCTCGACAACGTCCAGGCTCCGCTGGGCCGCAGGCTGCTGGAACCGGTGCTGCGCGACCGCGCGGCGGGCCGGCTCGACCAGGTCGTCTTCGTCGCCGCGCTGCGCGGCGACGACCATCCGGCGCTGCACTCGGCCCCGCGGTGTGTGCTGCCCGAGGTCACCCACTCCACGCCCTGGACCCGGGGCACCGAGGTCGCTTCGGGTGCGCTCACCGTGGAGCTGACGGAGCTGGCCCCCGAGCATGTGAGCCAGCTCCTCGACCGCGAGGACCCGGCGATGCGCACCCCGCCGCTGCTGGCCCGCTCCATCCACCGGCTGACCGGCGGGCGCCCGCTCGGGGTGGCGCTGCTGACGAAGGCCGCCGGGCAGGCCGTCCGGCCGGCCGGGGCCGCGGCGCCGCCCGACGACGGCGCCGACGGCCTCACCCCAGGTGTGCTGCTCTCGCTGCCCGTCGCGCTGCGCGAGGACGAACCGGGCCGCCCGACCGCGACCGAGCTGCTCCAGCAGCTGGTGCCCCCGGCCAGGCTCGACCGGCTCGCCGTGCTGGCCGCTGCCCACAGCACGGCCGACGCCGAAGTGCTCGCCGCCGCCCGGCTCGACCACGACGGCGGCCGGGCCGGTGTGCTGCCGATGCGCGATCTGCTGGCCGACGAGTGCTGGCCGGCCGCGCCCGACCACTTCGTCGGCGACCCGTTCCTGCGCACCCTGCTGCTGCACCGGCTGCGCCATCCCACCGGGGAGCCCTCGTCCTCGTCGGAGCTGTGGCGCGAGGTCCAGGAGACGATGCGCGACCACTGCGCGGAGCTGGCCCCGCGCCGCCTCCACCACGAACTGGCGCTGGGCAGCACCGGGAACGCCGTCGCGCATCTGCGGGACACCTTCCGTGAGGCCGACGCCGCCGTCTGGCTCGACGAGCTGCGCTTCATCGCGTCGGCCCCGCACTTCGCGGAGCACGACGTACGGCGGGCGGTGGCCCTGGGGCGGACCGACGCCGAGCAGCAGCCGCCGGCCGGCACCGACCGGGTGTTCCATCTGCGCGTGCGCCGGCTGCTCTACTGCGTCTGGCAGCTGACCGATCTGCTGGCGCTGCCCGACGAAGGTCTCACGGAGAAGATGGGCGACGAGCTGGCCCAGCTCTCGGCGCTGCATCCGACCGGCAACGAAGTGCTCTGGCACGCCTCCAGGACCTGGCCTTCGGCGGTCCGTGAGTGGCGCAGCCCGGACCGTACCGCCATCGACCCAGGGGGCAATACGCCGTGAGCAACAGGTTCCGCGAGTTCTTCTGGTACACGGGTCTGCGGCGCATCCTCACCTCGGTGGTGGTCCTGGTCCTGCTCGCCGGTGCGGGCATCGCCGCGTACGCCGTCTACACCCCGGATCTGCACTGCGCGAAGGGCGTCGACCGGCCCGAGAAGGGGGCGGAGTGCATAGGGGTCAACGGCGACGGTTACGACTTCGGGCGCCCGGCGCTGCGCGAGGTGGCGCAGGCCATCGCCCGTGAGAACAGGACGCTGAAGAAGGACCAGTACGCGACGGTGGCCCTGCTGCTGCCGCTGACCTCGACGGACGGCGACATGGCGAACAAGGTGCTGCACGAGGCGCAGGGCGCGTTCGTCGAGCAGTACCGCGCCAACCACGACGACAACGACCAGGTGCCGAAGATCCGGCTGGTCCTCGCCAACACCGGTACCGGCAGCGGCCAGTGGAAGAAGACGGTCCAGAGGCTCAAGACCATGACCGGCGCCCCGGACCATCTGCGCGCCGTCTCCGGCGTGGCGACCAGCAGCGACGCCACCCGTGACGCGGTGACCGAGCTGACCGGCAGTCACATTCCGGTGATCGGCACCACCATCACCGCCGACGACATCTCCAACGGCCCCAAGAACATCCCCTTCCCTGGGCTCGCCCGGGTCTCGCCGACGAACAAGGACGAGGCCGACGCGCTGAAGAACTTCGCCGACATCGACCCGAAGAAGACGCTCCTGGTGCGCGACACGCACCCCGGCGACCACTACACGGAGACCTTGCGGGCCGCCTTCAACGGGATGCTGGCGGGCGCGCCGTACGAGGACCGGGTGTACACATCGCCGCCCGACCAGTCCGAGGACGGCTCGACCGCCAACACCTTCGCGCAGATCACCGACGCGATCTGCTCGGCCCACCAGGTGAACACGATCCTCTTCGCCGGCCGCCACACCCAGCTGCGGCAGTTCGTGAACGCGCTGGGCAACCGGATCTGCGTCCGCACGAAGTTCACCATCCTCACCGGTGACGAGGGTTCCTACCTCGGCTACGACACCAAGCTGAACAAGCAGGCGCTGAAGCCCAAGAAGGGCGCGGAGCCGGTCGTCGTGCAGTACGCGGCGCTCGCGCACCCCGGCTCGTGGTCGAAGGCGACCGACCCGCAGATGCCGTCGACCGGCGGCAGCCCGGCCGCCTACTCGGCCTTCACGAACGCGGTGGCCGTGGCTTCGGGCAAGGGTGTCGGGCCGATCGGGCCGATGGACGCCACCTCGCTCGCGGACGGGCAGGCGATCATCGCGTACGACGGAATGGCGACCGCGGTGACCGGGATCCGCAGGGCCAGGGCGAGCAGCAGCGCCCTGCCGGACATCGAGGACGTCGCGGCGGTCTGGTCGAAGCTGCAGGGACCGCTGCGGGTGAACGGCGCGAGCGGCTGGATCTGCCTGGACAACTTCGGGAACCCGTACGACAAGGCCGTGGCCATCGTGCAGTTGACGCAGACCGGGACTCAGGAGTTCGTGAAGCTGGCCTGGCCGGCGAAGACGAAGAAGCCGCCGGCTCAGGAGTGTCTGCCGCCGCGCGGCGAGTAGGCGGAGCGCAGCTGCCGGCGCCGCTCGCGGTTCCCGGCCGGTTCGCCCGGCCGGAGCCCGGGGCGGCCTTCGAGGACTTCGTGGAGCAGCTCGAAGTGCTCGTGCCAGCAAGCCAGTGCCTCCGGCCGGCGGTCGGCGGCGCCGGTGAACTCATGGGTGAAGCGCACCACGGTCGCCTCGGCGCCCACGGATTCCAGATGGAACCTGATGCGGCCGCGCCCGCCGAAGGTGTACTCGGCGACCCGCTCGCCGTCCCAGGCGGTGACGGTCCCGGCGGCCACCGGCCCGCCGGAGCCGCGCAGGGTGACCCGGCCGCCGAGCCGTGACTCGAAGACGTCGGCGGTGGCGAGCCACTGTCCCAGCCCCACCGGGGTGGCCACCTCGCCCCACACCCTGGCCGCCGCGTACGGCAGGAAGAGGGCGAACCGCAGGGTGTGGGTGTCCCCGTGGCTGCTGCTGGTGCCGTGTGCGATCGCCTCCGTCATGGTGCAAGCCTCGCCCCGGGAGGCGGGTTCCACACCGGAAGAGGGCCGGTTCACCGACGCGTGTCGGGAACCGGCCCTCCCTCCTGATGTCTTTCGGCTGCTCAGACTCCGGCGTAGGAGTGCATGCCGTTGATGAAAATGTTCACGCCGTAGTAGTTCCAGATCCAGCAGGCGAAGGCGAAGAGCGCCAGATAGGCGGCCTTGCGGCCCTTCCACCCCGCGGTGGCGCGGGCGTGCAGATAGCAGGCGTAGACGACCCAGGTGATGAACGACCAGGTCTCCTTGGGGTCCCAGCCCCAGTAGGTGCCCCAGGCGTCACCGGCCCAGATGGCGCCCGCGATGATCGTGAACGTCCAGAGCGGGAAGACCGCGGCGTTGATGCGGTACGCGAACTTGTCCAGGGATGCGGCCGACGGCAGCCGCGAGAGCACCGACTCGGCGAAGGCGCCCGGCTGCTCGCCCCGCGCCACCTTCGCCTCGTAGCGGTCCCGGAAGAGGTAGAGCGCGGTGCCGACGAAGCCCATGTAGAACATCGCGCCGCAGATGATCGCGGTCGAGACGTGGATCCACAGCCAGTACGAGTGCAGCGCCGGGACGAGCTGGTCGCTCTTGGTGTAGAGCACCGTGGTGGCCACACCGAGGTCGAGCAGGACCGTGGTGACCAGGGCGAGCCCCAGCCAGCGGATGTTCTTCTTGACGACGAGCAGGATCAGGTACGCGGCGACGGCCACCGAGGAGAAGGTGATCGAGAACTCGTACATGTTGCCCCACGGGGCCCGCTGCACCGACATGGCGCGGGCCACCACACCGCCCGCCTCCACGAGGAACCCGAGGACGGTCAGCGAGATCGCCATCCGCCCGTACAGGTCGCCCTTCACGGTGCCGCCGGCGGCGCCGAGGCCGTCCGGGACATCACGGGAGCCGGCCGCGGACCGGGTGACGATCTTCGGCCGGTCCAGTACAGCGGTGCCGCCGCCCTGCTTCTTGACCTGCACCGCGGGGGCGGCGGCGGTGGCCGTCTCGGTCAGCGCGGCGGCCGTACGGCCCACCTTGCTGCGGGCGCCGAACGTCCACTCCGCGATGTGCGCGAAGAAGGCCAGGGTGTACACGGCCATCGACGAATAGATGAGCACATTGCTGATGTGCGCCAGGTTCTCATTGGTTGCGGCGGCGAGATTCACTTCTCGGCCCCTTCGGGAGTCTCTGCGGATGCAGCGGAGTCAGGCGCCGACGGCGCCACTGAATGGAGCGTTGCGGCCAGGTCGGCCAGCTCCTCGGGGAGCTTCGCGGATTCGCTCCGGCCGAGGCCGGCCATCTCCACGACGGTCACGCCGTCCTCTCCCCGTACGGCACGGACCCAGACGCGGCGGCGCTGGATGAACAGCGAGCCGGCGAGGCCCGCGATGGCCGCCAGTGCTCCGGCCAGCGCGAAGGGGGTGCCGGGCTGGTGCGAGATCTTGAAGCTGGCCCACTGCTTGATGCCGACGAACTGGATCGAGCCCTCGCCGTGCGGCAGCTTCATGGTCTCGCCGGGCAGCAGCAGCTTGGCGAGCTTGTTGCCCTTGCTGTCCTTGTACTGCGTCATGTGCTTGGAATCGAGCTGGTACACGCTCTGCGGCAGCCCCGAGTTCACCCCGAGGTCGCCGTGGAAGCCGGAGATCGCCATCACCGGGAAGTCGAGCCCCGGGTAGGTGGAGAACATCGAGCCCTTGCCCTTGCCCGCGTAGGTGGGCACGAACATGGTCTGGAAGCCGAGCTGTTCCTTCTTGCCCGCGGCGTTGCGGTAGCCGTCCATCACCTTGATGGCGCCGGTCGACGTGGCGTTGGAGTCGAGCGGCAGGAGCGGCACCGCGTCGCGGTAGATCTCCTTGCCCTTGGGGTCCTTGACCGAGACGACCGGGGCGTAGCCGTGCGAGACCAGATAGACCTTCGAGCCGTCGACCTCAAGAGGCGTGTTGACCTTGATGACGCCCTTCTTGTCCTTGCCGTTCGCGCCCTCGGAGTACGTCACATGCGCTTCGTACTTGCGGGGCGTGCCGCGGTTGGGCCCGTTCTTCTCGTACGTCCCGATGAACTTGTCCAGCGTGAAGCTGAACGGTGCCAGCTTGTTGGCGTCGAAGAGCGTGCCGGCCTTGAAGTCGTCGTACTGCGTGAGGGTGTTGGAGAAGCCGTCGCCGTCGACGACCAGCTTGCCGCCCTCGGACTTCCACAGCTGGCCGCTGGCGAAGGAGACCAGCAGCACGATCAGGGCGATGTGGAAGAGCAGGTTCCCGGTCTCGCGGAGGAAGCCCTTCTCGGAGGCCACCTCGCCGTCGCGCGGGGAGTGCGCGCGGAAGCGGCGCTTCTTCAGCATCGCGAGCGCGGCGTCCCGGACGGCCTCGGGCTCGGACTCCGTACGCCAGGTCGTGTACGCGGGCAGCCGGGTCAGCCGCTTGGGCGCGCCCGGCGGGCGGCCGCGCAGCTGTCCGACGAACTGCCAGGTGCGGGGCACGATGCAGCCGATGAGCGAGATGAACAGCAGGATGTAGATCGCCGAGAACCAGACCGAGCTGTAGACGTGGAACAGTCCCAGCTTGTCGTAGACGGGCGCGAGCACGTCGTGCTTGGCCTTGAAGTCGGTGACCTTCAGCTCGTCGATGCTCGTCTGCGGGATCAGCGAGCCGGGGATGGCGCCCAGCGACAGCAGGAGCAGCAGGAGCAGCGCGACCCGCATCGAGGTCAGCTGCCGCCAGAACCAGCGGATCCAGCCGATGACCCCCATGGCGGGGAGGGTGGAGACCGACTCCTCCTTGGGTGCCGTGGAGAGCTGTGCCCCGGCGGCGCCGAGTTCGGTCTCGTTCGCGGCCCCATCGGCGGCCGGGCCCGGCCGCGTGGTGTCCGTCGTGTCAGTCGTCTTGCTCATGTGGAACTCAGATCCCCACCGTGTAGCCGGATGACCAGACCTGCATCTCCTGGATGATGCGGTCCCAGGCGCCGGTCACGAGCAGCAGTCCGGTCACGATCATCATGATCCCGCCGATGCGCATCACCCAGGCGTAGTGCTTCTTGACCCAGCCGAAGGCGCCGAGCGCCTTGCGGAAGGCCACGGCCGCGAGCACGAACGGCACTCCGAGACCGAGGCAGTACGCGACGGTCAGTATGGCGCCGCGTCCGGCGGTCGCCTGCTCGAAGGCGAGGCCCTGCACCGACGCGAGTGTCGGTCCCAGACACGGGGTCCAGCCGATACCGAAGAACGCCCCCAGCAGCGGGGCTCCGACCAGGCCGGTCACCGGCCGCTTGTGGAAGCGGAATTCGCGCTGGGTGAGCCAGGGCATCATGCCCATGAAGAAGATCCCGAGCAGGATCATCAGCACCCCGAGGATCCTGCTGATCAGGCTCTGGTGCTCCTGGAGCCGGTGCCCGAAATAGCCGAAGAGCGCGCCGCCGGAGACGAAGACGGCGGTGAAGCCGACGACGAACAGCGCGGCGCCGGCCGCCATCCGGCCGCGTCTGGCCTGCGCGAGGTCCGAACCGCTGACTCCGGTGACGTAACTCAGATAGCCGGGGACCAGCGGCAGGACGCAGGGCGAGAAGAAGGAGACCAGGCCGCCGAGTACGGCGATGGGCAGGGCGACCAGCAGGGCACCGTTCTGAACGGTGCCGCCGATCCCGGATTCGGCGGCCGCGGTGACGAGCGTGCTCACCGGATCACTTCTCCGTGATCAGTGGGTCGATCATCTTGCGCAGCGTGTCCTCTTCGACCCCGCCCGCCTTTCGGGCCGCGATCCTGCCGTCGCGGTCGATGACGACCGTGGAGGGGATGGCCTGCGGGTTCAGGCTGCCCGACGGGAAGCGGAGCAGCAGCTTGCCGGTCGGGTCGTAGAGGCTCGGGTACGGGACGTCGTAGCTCTTCTCGAACGCCTTGGCCGGACCGGTGGAGGTGTCACGGGTGTTGATCCCGACGAACTCCACGCCCTTGGACTTCAGGTCCCTGGAGACCTTCGCCAGGTTCCCGGCCTCGGCACGGCACGGCGGACACCAGGAACCCCAGACGTTCAGCACCACGATCTTGCCCTTGTAGGCGCTGTTCACATCGAGCGTCTTGCCCTCGATGGTCTTGCCGGACAGTTCGGGCGCGGTCTGGCGCCCGCTCTTCGCGGCGGTGACGATGCCGCTGCTGCTGGTCACATAGCGGGAGCCCTGCGAACTGCTGACCTTGGCACCGGATCCGCACGCCGACAGAGCGAGCGCGGAGACCGCGACCACTGCGCCCAGCTGGGCGGCGCGGCGGACGTCGGTGCGGCGGCGGAGAGGGCGCGTAAGAGCCATGTGAAAAGTTTCGCATGGCCGTTTCCCGGATCTTGCGCACCCCCCTCACTGCCCGGAAAGCCCGATGTCAAGCGGCCTTAAGGAAACTGTTCCAGCCGCCGGTCGGCCGCTGTCCGACTTCGAGAGTACGCAGCTTGTCGAGCACCGCGGGGTCCTGCACATCGAGCCAGTCGCAGAACTGCCGGAAGGAGACGAGCCGTACGTCGGGACGGCCCGCGATGTTCTTCATTGCTTCCTCGACGGCGTCCATGTAGAGGCCGCCGTTCCACTCCTCGAAGTGGTTGCCGATGTACATCGGCGCGCGGTTCGATTCGTACGTCCGCTTGAATCCGGCCAAATACGAGGCCGCCGCCTGCTTGCGCCAGTACGGATACTGCGACGTCATGCCCTTTGTCGAATTCTTCGACTGGTTGGCGAGCATGTTGTAGTCCATCGAGAGCACCTCGAAGGTGTGCCCGGGGAACGGGATCTGCTGCAGCGGGAGGTCCCAGAGTCCGCCGCGCTTGACCGGCCAGGTCTGCATGCCGCCGGGCGAACTGGCGTCGTAGCGCCAGCCGAGCTTCTTCGCCGTCGGCAGCAGATTGTCCTGGCCGAGCAGGCAGGGGGTGCGGCTGCCGACGAGTTCCTTGCGGTAGTCGAAAGGCAGCGGGGGCTCGTCGGTCCAGCCGGTGTTCGTCCGCCATTCGGTGACGAAGGAAACGGCCTGGTCGATCTCGCTCTGCCACTGTTCGGGGGTCCAGTGCGCGACCGAGCCCGAAGTGGTGCCGCAGAAATGCCCGTTGAAGTGTGTCCCGATCTCGTGGCCGTCGAGCCATGCCTGCCGGGTGTACTTCATGGTGGCCTTGATGTGGTCATCGTTGAGATAACCGATGGCGGACGCACCGACCGGGTTGTTCGGCGGGCGGTAGAGCGATTTCTTCGACTCGGGCAGCAGATAGAGCCCGGAGAGGAAGAACGTCATCTTCGCCTCGTGCTCCTGGGCGAGTTTCAGGAATCGCGGGAAAAGGCCGTTGCCGACCTCGCCCGCGCCGTCCCAGGAGAAAATCACGAACTGCGGCGGAGTCTCTCCGGGCTCCATCCTGACCGGCTTGTCCGGCTGATTCGGCTGGGGACCGGTGTCGGCGGTCGACCCGTCCCCGATCAGCCGGACAGGACCCTTTTTCGCCTCGGCCGCCCCTGAACCCTGGCTGCCCTTTTCCTTGCTGCCCACTGTGGCCTGTCCGCCGGCACCGCAGCCCGCCAGTCCGGCCGCGGCCGCAGCCCCGGCCCCCAGTCCCAGCAGGCCCCTCCTGCTCATGTTTCGCATCGCGTCACCCATCTGTTCGTCGTCCGGCGGCCCATACAAGCGGGCAACCGGTCAGATGATGGGATTAACGTGACGGTTCCGACGAACCGGTACGATTTTTCACTCTAGGCGCCGAACGCCTTTGCTTTTCCTTTGACAGGCTTTGCACCGGACAGGAGATGGGACGGCACCAGATCCCTCGCCGGTTCCGTGTAACCGACGGAGACGATCCGGTCCCCCTGGTACGTGAAGGTCGTCAGCGAGGCGAGCGTGCACTGCCGCTTGCGCGGGTCGTGCCACAGCCGCCGCCGCTCGACGAAGCTGCGCACGGTCCAGATCGGCAGCTGATGGCTGACACAGACCGCCTCGTGCCCGCGCGCGGCGTCCCGTGCGGCGTTCAACGCGCCCATCATCCGGACGACCTGGTCCACGTACGGCTCGCCCCAGGACGGGCGGAACGGGTTGGTGAGGTACTTCCAGTTCGCGGGCCTGGACAGGGCGCCGTCACCGACGCCGAACGTCTTGCCCTCGAAGATGTTCTCGGCCTCGATGAGCCGCCCGTCGGTGGCCAGATCGAGGCCGTGCGACGCGGCGACCGGGGTCGCGGTCTCCTGCGCACGCTCCAGCGGGGACGCCACGACATGCGTGATGTCCCGGCCCGCGAGGTGCTCGGCGACCCGGTCGGCCATCTCGCGGCCGAGCCCGGAGAGGTGGTAGCCGGGCCTGCGCCCGTACAGCACGCCGTCCGGGTTGTGCACCTCACCGTGGCGCATCAGGTGCACGACGGTGATCTCGTTGCTTCTGTCGCTGCTGTCGCTGCTCATGCGGACACCTCGGCGGCGGCTCGGGCGGCGGCGGGCAGCGCGGCCGCGATGCGCTCGACCGCCCGCTCGTCGTGCGTGGTCGAAACGAACCAGGACTCGAAGGCCGACGGCGGGAGATAGACACCCTGCGCCAGCATCGAGTGGAAGAAGGGAGTGAAGCGGAAAGCTTCCTGCGCCTTGGCGTCCTCGTAGTCACGGACCGGGCTGTCGCTGAAGAAGACGGAGAACATGTTGCTCGCCGCCTGGATGGTGTGCGCGACGCCCTCCTTGCTGAGCGCAGCGGCGACCAGGCCCTGGATCTCCAGGGAGACCGCGTCGACCTTCTCGTACGCCGCGTCGTCGAGCAGCCGCAGCTGGGCGAGCCCGGCGGCGGTGGCGACCGGGTTCCCGGACAGCGTGCCCGCCTGGTAGACGGGGCCGACGGGCGCCAGATACGCCATGACGTCCGCCCGCCCGCCGAACGCGGCGGCCGGGAAGCCGCCACCCATGACCTTGCCGAAGGTCATCAGGTCGGGGCGGACCCCGTCGACGCCGTACCAGCCGGCCTTCGAGGTACGGAAGCCGGTCATCACCTCGTCCGAGATGTACAGCGCGCCGTCGGCGGCGCAGAGCTCCTTGAGCCCGGCGTTGAACCCCTCGACGGGCGGCACCACGCCCATGTTCCCCGCGGAAGCCTCGGTGATGACGCAGGCGATCTCACCGGGGTGCGCGGCGAAGGCCCGGCGTACGGCTTCGAGGTCGTTGTACGGCAGGACGATGGTGTCGCCGGTCTGCGCGCCGGTCACCCCCGGGGTGTCGGGGAGGCCGAGGGTGGCGACCCCCGACCCGGCGGCGGCCAGCAGCGCGTCCACATGTCCGTGGTAGCAGCCGGCGAACTTCACCACCTTGGCGCGGCCGGTGAAACCGCGGGCGAGCCGGATGGCCGACATGGTCGCCTCGGTGCCCGACGACACCAGGCGCACCTGCTCGACGGGCCCGACACGGGCGACGATCTCCTCGGCGAGTGCGACCTCACCCTCCCCCGGCGTACCGAAGGAGGTGCCGCGCGCGACGGCGGCCTGCACGGCGGCGACGACCTCGGGGTGCGAGTGCCCGAGGATCATCGGACCCCACGAGCACACAAGGTCGACGTACTCACGTCCGTCGGCGTCGGTCAGATAGGGACCGGTACCGGACACCATGAACCGGGGCGAACCGCCCACGGCACGGAAGGCGCGAACCGGAGAGTTCACCCCGCCGGGTGTCACAAGGGACGCACGGTCGAAGAGCGTCTGCGAAACTGGGGCATCGTATTCGTACGGATAGCTCACACAAGCCATGGTGTCAGAGGCGCAGACGGTATTGCGGAGAGGTGTTTCACCGCACATCCGTGGGGGAGGTCTCTGACACGATGATCGGGTTGCGCGGCGGCGGCCGCGAGTGGTCGGGTGGAGATATGCATCGCGGTGGCGGACTGGGCGAGGGGACCGATGACCTGGGTCCCGAGCCTGCCCGGAGGGGAAAGCACCGACGAGAGGCAGAGGCACGGGCAAAGGCACGGAGTACGGGAAGCAGGAGCGGTGGGCTTGTGGGCGTGACCTACAAGTACTTCGGCGCGCCCGACGGGGCGACGGCGGCCCGGGTGCCGGTGACCATGCGGCCGGAGGAGCTGGGCGGCGATGAGCTCGGCATGGGCGGCATGTTCACGAAGATAAAGCCGGAGACGATGGCCGCCATGGTCCTCACCGGCATCCAGGGCATACCTCTGGGCAAGGTGCCCCCGCTGGAACTGGTCGTGCTGCACCCCGACTACGCGGTGGTGAAGCTCCCCATGACGGTCATCGACCCACTGCGCGGAGTCGGCGAGGAATCGGTCGGCGCCGCCGCCTTCATCTGGTCGACGGTCCCGGACCGCGGCGGCCCCCGGGACGCGTACAACGCCTACCAACTGCTGCACGAATGGCAGGACTTCTCCCACCGGCTGCACGACGCGGGGCATCAGGCTTACTGCCTGGTGTGGCCCTGACCGGCCGCACCTCCTCTTCTCCCGCGTCAGGTCTCTCGGGGCCTTCTGTCCGGATCGCTCCCGGCCCGCCACTGCGCCGAGCGGCTGATGTACGGCCCCGGGTCGACCGCGTACACCGCGTCCGTGCCGCGTCCCGCCGGAGGATCGGCGGATGGCCAGGCATCTCAGGACAGCGGAACCGGCGAACCGGCCGGCAGTGACAGCTTCAGCGGCCACCGGCCCGGCGACCGTACGGGCGGGTGGGCGCCGTGGCCCGCGACAGTGACCGTGGCGGCGGCGGTGGCGGCGGCGGTGGCGGTGGCGGCCACGGCAATGGCAACGGCGGCGACCCCGGCGACGAGCGCAGCCCGCGATCCGCACCGGCGGAGACCGGCGACGGCCAGGGCCAGGGCCACAGCCGGCGCACCCCACGGCCCGCCCCGGCGGCGACCGGCTCCCACCCCGTGCGACGCCGGCCCGCCCCCGCGGCGACCGGCTCCCACCCCGCGCCTCGCCGGCCCGCGCCCGGTGGTCGGCTGCCCGGCCGGGTGCGGGTCCTGGCCGGTGCGCCGCCGCCCGGTCCCTTCCGGCCCGCGTTCTGGCGCAGCCCGATCCGCGGCCCCTGGCTGACGGCGGTCCTCGGCCTGGTCCTGCTGTTCGGCGTCACCCTCATCTTCGTCACCGGACTGCTGTCGTACGCCGCCTACAACCCCGGCCTGGGAGCGCTCAACGACAAGACACCGGACAAAGGGCTGCTGGGCTTCTATCTCTTCACCTGGCCCACCCGCCCCGCCTGGCTCTACCGCCTCACCCAGGGCGTCCACGTCACCCTCGGGATCGTGCTCATCCCGGTGCTGCTCGCCAAGCTGTGGTCGGTCGTCCCGAAGCTCTTCACCTGGCCGCCCGCGGTCAGCCCCGCCCACGCCCTGGAACGGCTCTCGCTGATCCTGCTGGTCGGCGGCGTCCTCTTCGAGTTCGCCACCGGTGTGCTCAACATCCAGCTCGACTACGTCTTCCCCGGCTCCTTCTACACCCTGCACTTCTACGGCGCCTGGGTGTTCATGGCCGCCTTCGCCGCCCATGTGGTGCTGCGGCTGGGACGGATGTGGCGGGCGGTACGCTCCCGCACCCTGCGCTCCGTCCTGGCCACCGACACCGCACACACCACACCGGAACCACCCGATCCCTACGGCCTCGTGGCGCCCGCACCGGCCCGCCCGACCGTCAGCAGACGCGGCGCGCTCGGGCTCGTCGGCGCCGGATCGCTGGCCCTGCTCGTCGTCACCGCGGGCCAGAGCATCGGCGGCTCCCTGCGCCGCACCGCGCTGCTCGCCCCGCACAACCGCGACCCCCGTCCCGGCCCCAACGGCTTCCAGATCAACAAGAGCGCGGCCGCCGTCGGCATCAGGGCATCCGACATCGGCCCCCGCTGGCGCCTGGAGATCCACGGCGAGCAGCGGCGGCTCACCTTCACCCGCGCCCAGTTGCTCGCCCTGCGGCAGTACCCGGCGGCGCTGCCGATCGCCTGCGTGGAGGGCTGGTCCACCGACGACCAGAGCTGGTCGGGGCTACGCCTCTCCGACCTGGCCGCACTCGCCGGGACCCCGCACGCCCGCAGCGTGCTGGTCGAGTCCGTACAGCGCCGGGGCGCCTTCCGCAGCGTGCTCCTGGCCGGGAACCAGATCCACGACCCGCTCTCGCTGCTCGCCCTGCACGTCAACGGAGCACCGCTCTCCGCCGATCACGGCTACCCCGCCCGCGTCATCGTGCCCGCCAACCCCGGCGTGAACAACACCAAATGGGTCCGCCGCCTCACCTTCCGGACGTGACCATGAGCCTCTTCTCCCGCCGCTACGGCGGCAGGCCCTTCCATCTGCTCGTCATGGCCTGCTGCTTCACGGTCGCCGGGTACGCCGCGGTACGGCTCCTCGTGGGCCGCCCCGTCGCCGTCGCCGTCTGGTTCATCGGTGCGGCGCTCCTGCACGATCTGGTCCTGGTGCCGCTCTACAGCGCCGCGGACCGCACCGCGCAGGCCGCCGCACTCCCCCCGCGCACGCCCCCTTCGGCCGGCCGCCGCCTGCTCAACCATCTGCGCGCCCCGGTGGTCCTGTCCCTGCTCCTGCTGCTGGTCTGGTTCCCGCTGATCCTGCGCAGGTCGGCCCCGTACCACCAGGACACCGGGCTCTCGGACAGCGTCTACCTCGACCGCTGGCTGCTGATCACCGCGGGGCTGTTCGCCGCCTCCGCGCTCACGGCCCTGCTCAACACGGCCCGCCGGCGCCGGGCGCGGCCGTCGGCCACGGGGGCCACTGGGGCGACGGGGGCTACGCGGGCTACCGGCTCCAGAACGGATCACGACCGGTGACGGCCAGCAGCTGGTCCAACGCGGACGCCCCGGCCGCCACAGGCACCGGCTCACCGAAGACTCCCCCCGCACGGGCCATGGGCGCCATGTCCGCGAACGCGGGCAAGACCTCATCGACCACGGCCGGCTCCGGCGCGAAATCCTGACCGGTCGCACGGGCCAGGTCCCAGGCGTGCACGGTCAGGTCACCGAGCACCATGTGGCCGACCGTCCTGGCGGGCAGATTCAGCCGGCCCGCCGTGCCCTCCTCCGCACCGGGCGCGGCCCACGCGGCGACCAGAGCCGCGGTCTCCTCACCGAACCTGCGCCGCCAGTCGCCCACCACGTACTCCGGCGCGGTACTGAAGTCCGCGTCCTTGCGCACGGCCAGCGCCTGGAAGTTGACCAGGACGTGGATGAGGTGGTTGACCAGTGCGCGTACGTCGTACTCGGCGCACGGCGTACGGTCCGCCAGCTGGGCGTCCCCGATCCCCCGGACCACGGGGAGCGCCTGTCTGCCGGCGGCTTCGAGCAGCTCACTGACCGGGGCCGTAACCGGGGCTCCGCCGGAGTTCCCGTTGTTGTTCCCGTTCTCGTTTCCGTTCTCGTTCTCGTTCTCGTTCTCGTTCTCGTTCTCGTTCATGGTTCCGACGTTAGGCACGGCCGGTCGGCGGCTTCTTGAAGAAACGCGACATACGATCGCCGGCATGTCAGATCCGCTGCCCGGCCGGCTGCCCGGTCCTTCGTCCGGACCACGGCGCGACACCCGAGGCATCGTCGACGCCCCCGAGCTCTTCGCCCGCGTCCGCTTCCGTCGCCGCAGGCCCGCGCCCGCGCTCCGTCCGTATCTGGAGCACTACTGGCTCATCGACTGGGATCTGGACGAGCCGCATGTCTCCCATGTCGTGCCGCACCCGTCGGTGAACATCGTCTTCCAGCGCTTCGGCGGCTCGCCCGCCTTCGGCGAGGTCGCGGGGGTCGGCCTGGGCCTGTTCACCCAGAAGCTGGCCGGGGCGGGGGTGGTGTGCGGTATCCAGTTCCGGCCCGGCGGATTCCGTCCGTTCGTACCGGATCACCCGGTGTCGGACTGGACCGGACGCCGGGTCCGGCTGCCCGCTGTACTCCCGGATTCCGCCGCCCGGCCGGCGGACATCCTCACGCCGTCCGACGAGGACGTACGGGTGGCCGCCCTGGACCGCTTCCTGCTGTCACTGGCTCCCGAGCCCGACCCGCAGGCCGCCCGGGCGATGGCCCTGGCCGACCGGGTACGGACCGACCGCACGGTGCGCCGGGTCGAGGAACTGGCCGCCGGCGAAGGCGTATCGGCGCGGTCCCTGCAACGGCTCTTCGCCTCGTACGTCGGTGTGAGCCCCAAGTGGGTGATCCTGCGCTACCGGATCCATGAGGCCCTGGAGCGTGCCGAGACGGACGCGGCGGTCGACTGGGCCGCCCTCGCCGCCGAACTGGGCTACAGCGACCAGGCCCATCTCACACGCGACTTCACCGCGACGATCGGCGTCGTCCCGGCGGCTTACGGCGCCTCGACCCGGTTGTCGGTGTCGCGGCCTACAGTCGGATCCATGCGAGACGCAGTACGGATCGAGCCGTGGTCGGAGAGCGACCTGCCGCTGCTGCGCCGGATGAACGCGCCGGAGCTGATGAACCACCTGGGCGGCCCCGAGACGGAGGACCAACTGCTCGTCCGGCATGAGCGGTACGTCGCCATGAGCGCGGGGACGGACGGCACGGGCACGATGTTCCGGGTGGTGGCCGCCGCCACGGGTGAGGCCGTCGGGACCGTCGGGTACTGGGAGCACAGCCGGGACGGGGAAATGATCTACGAGGCCGGGTGGGGTGTGCTGGCGGAACACCAGGGGCGGGGGCTGGCCACCGCCGCCGTACGCGCGGTGCTGGAACGGGCCGGGCGGGAACGGAGGCATCGGTTCGTGCACGCCTTCCCGTCCGTCGACAACCCTCCGTCGAACGCGGTGTGCAGAAAGGCGGGCTTCTCGCTCCTGGGCGCCTGCGACTTCGAGTACCCGCCGGGCCGGGCCATGCGCTGCAACAACTGGCGGGTGGAGCTCATCTTCTGAGGTGCCGGGAAATAACTCGGGCGGGTCGGGTGGCTCCCGGAAGCAGACGCCCCCGGGAGCCCGGCCGTTCAGCTGCTGAGGAGCTCGTTGCCCGCCTTCAGCGCGTCACCGCCTGCCTTGGCCGCTCCCTTCACGGCGTGCACCTTCTTGCCGACGCTGTTCCCGACGACACCCTGGGCGATGGGCTTGGCCTGCTCGCCGACGGCGGCCGTGGTCTGGGCCGCGTTGCTGAGCGTGCCCCCGAGGTCGCTGGCCTGGGCGGCCGGAGCGAAAGCGGCGAGCAGGGCGGATCCGGCGGCTGCGGTGGTGAGAATTCGACGTACGTTCATGATCGGAGTAACGCGCGGAACCGCCTGAAGGCACGCCCCCGGCGGCGGATCGCCCCGACTGGCCCCGGGCCCGATGGCATCCTGACACCGTGAACGGACCGGAGATCCACCTCGAAGTCGCCCCCGAGCTGCGCCTCTTCCTCCCGCCCGAGCGCCGCCAGGGGCGCACCGCCCTGGCCACCGACGGCTCGTCGACGCTCGGCCATGTCGTCGAGTCGGCCGGTGTCCCGCTCACCGAGGCCGGCCGGCTGGTCGTGGACGGCAGGCCCGCGGCGCCCTCGCACATCCCGCGCGCGGGCGAGACCGTCGAGGTGTACGCGGTGGACCGCCCCCAACGGGTGCCGGGCGCCCCGCTCCGTTTCCTGCTCGACGTCCATCTCGGCACGCTGGCACGGCGGTTGCGGCTGCTCGGCGTGGACACCGCGTACTTCAGCGAGGACATCGGGGATCCCGCGCTCGCCACGTACTCGGCGGAACACCGGCGTGTCCTGCTGTCCAGGGACCGGGGGCTGCTACGGCGGCGCGAGCTCTGGGCCGGGGCGTACGTCTACAGCGACCGGCCCGACGAGCAACTCCGCGACGTACTGGGCAGGTTCGCCCCCGACCTCGCGCCGTGGACCCGGTGCAGCGCGTGCAACGGTGAGCTGGTCCCCGCCACCAAGGAGAGCGTGCGCGGCCGGATCGAGGACGGCACCGAGCGCACCCACGACGTCTTCGCCCAGTGCGTGGCGTGCGAGCGGGTGTACTGGCGCGGCGCGCACCACCACCGGCTCGAGGCGATCGTCGCGGACGCGCTGCGCGAGTTCAGCCCGGCACCCCGGCCCACGGACGGCTGACCCGCCGCCGCACCGAGAGGCGGCGGGCCCGGCCGTGCCAGGCTGTCCCCATGCTGATCGTCCGCTCCGCCGCCCTCTTCGTCCTCGCCGCGCTCTTCGAGATCGGCGGCGCGTGGCTCGTCTGGCAGGGCGTACGGGAGAACAAGGGCTGGATCTGGATCGGCGGCGGCGTCATCGCGCTCGGCATCTACGGCTTCGTCGCGACGCTGCAGCCCGACGGCCAGTTCGGCAGGATCCTCGCCGCGTACGGCGGGGTCTTCGTCGCCGGATCGATCATCTGGGGCATGGTCGCCGACGGCTACCGGCCGGACCGCTGGGATGTGACCGGCGCACTGATCTGTCTGGCCGGGATGGCCGTGATCATGTACGCACCACGGGGGCACTGAGCCCGGGCATATCCTGGCAGCACCCCGTACCGAACGTACTGAACGCACAGACCGCACGGGACCGACCCGACCGCGCAGACCGACCCGACCGAACTGGCCAAGCCGGCCGAGCCGCCACCACGGCCACCCGGCCGCCCCCCGAGGAGCCCGTCATGACCGCCGCGCCCGCCGCCACCAACCGCATCGCCGTCGTCACCGGAGCGAGCAGCGGCATCGGCGCAGCCACCGCACGGCAGCTCGCGGCGGCCGGCTACCGGGTCGTGCTCACCGCACGTCGCAAGGACCGCATTGAGGCGGTGGCGGCGGAGATCAACGCGGCGGGCCACCAGGCCACGGCGTACGCCCTGGACGTCACCGACCGCGCGGCCGTCGAGGAGTTCGCCACCGCGTTCCCCACCATCGGCGTCCTGGTCAACAACGCGGGCGGCGCACTCGGCGCGGACCCGGTCGCCACCGGCGACCCGGCGGACTGGCGCCAGATGTACGAGACCAACGTCATCGGCACGCTCAACCTCACCCAGACCCTGCTCCCCGCCCTGATCGCGAGCGGCGACGGCACGGTCGTGATCGTCTCGTCCACGGCGGGCCACGGGGCGTACGAGGGCGGCGGTGGCTATGTGGCCGCGAAGAACGGCGCCCGCGTCCTGGCCGAGACGCTCCGTCTGGAGATCGTCGGCCGGCCGGTGCGGGTGATCGAGATCGCCCCCGGCATGGTCAAGACCGAGGAGTTCGCCACGACCCGCTTCGGCGGCGACGAGGAGAAGGCCGCCAAGGTCTACGCGGGCGTGGCCGACCCTCTGGTCGCGGACGACGTGGCGGAGGCGATCACCTGGACGGTGACCCGCCCCAGCCACGTCAACATCGACCTCCTGGTGGTCCGCCCCCGAGCCCAGGCGTCCAACACCAAGGTCCACCGGGAGCTGTGACCCGGGCCGGCCCGTTCGCGGGTCAGCCCTTCACACACACGACCTGCTTGAGCTTGGCCACGACCTCGACCAGATCGCGCTGCCGGTCGATGACCTGCTCGATCGGCTTGTACGCGCCGGGGATCTCGTCCACGACACCGGAGTCCTTCCGGCACTCCACCCCCTGCGTCTGCTCCTCGAGGTCCCGGGTGCTGAAGCGGCGCTTCGCCGCGCTCCGGCTCATCTTCCGCCCTGCACCGTGCGAGGCGGAGTTGAACGCCTTCTCGTTGCCGAGGCCCTTCACGATGTACGAACCCGTGCCCATCGAGCCGGGGATGATCCCGTAGTCACCGGATCCGGCGCGGATGGCGCCCTTCCTGGTGACCAGCAGGTCCATGCCCTCGTACCGCTCCTCGGACACGTAGTTGTGATGGCAGCTGATGACCGGGTCGAAGGTCACCCGGGCCTTCTTGAACTCCTTCCGGACCACGTCCTGGAAGAGGCTCATCATGATGGCCCGGTTGTACTTCGCGTACTCCTGCGCCCAGAACAGGTCGTTCCGGTACGCCCCCATCTGCGGGGTGTCGGCGATGAACACCGCCAGGTCCCGGTCCACCAGGCCCTGATTGTGCGGGAGCTTCTGCGCGACGCCGATGTGGTGGTCCGCCAGCTCCTTGCCGATGTTCCTGGAGCCCGAGTGCAGCATCAGCCAGACCGAATCCGACTCATCGAGACAGAACTCGATGAAGTGATTCCCGGATCCGAGCGAACCCATCTGCTTTGCAGCCCGGCCCTGACGGAATTTGACCGCTTCGGCGACCCCGTCGAACCGTGCCCAGAAGTCGTCCCACCCCGCCGTCGGGAAGCCGTGCATACGGCCAGGCTCCACCGGGTCGTCGTGCATCCCCCGGCCCACCGGAATCGCCGCTTCGATCCTGGAGCGCAGCCGCGACAGATCACCCGGCAGGTCGTTCGCCGTCAGTGACGTCCTCACCGCCGACATTCCGCAGCCGATGTCCACGCCGACCGCCGCCGGGCAGACCGCCCCGTGCATCGCGATCACCGAGCCGACCGTCGCGCCCTTGCCGTAGTGCACGTCCGGCATGACGGCGAGGCCCTTGATCCAGGGCAGCGTGGCGACATTCCGCAGCTGCTGCATCGCGCCGTCCTCGACCGACGCCGGGTCGGCCCACATCCGGATGGGGACCTTCGCACCCGGCACCTCTACATACGACATAGCTCCTCTATTCCCCCGAACAGCCTGAATAAGAAAAACACGCATCAGGATCCGCAAAAACGACAGCGGACCGGCATGTACACCAGTGCGTGCGATAGACATTGTGTCCGGTCACCGTCAGCAGGCGGTATCCGTTTTCCGTTCCGAAGGGAGCCTCGGACAGTGCAGCGAAGGGCTTACGTTCCCGGCTTGGTGCTGCTCGCAGCGCTCGTCACCGGCTGCACGACCGGCTCCGGGACCGATGGTTCCACCGCCGACGCGAAGCCCGGCGAGACCACTCCCGCCGCGGCGCCCGGCAAGTACTCCACCCTGCCGGAGCCCTGCCGCGCCGCCGATCAGGGCGTACTGAAGGACATGTTCCCGGAGATCGCCGACCTGCCGAAGGACCAGCAGGAGCAGGCGTACGCGGGCACGCCCGAGGCCACCTTCGACACCGACCGCCAGGTGGGCTGCCTGTGGAAGGCCGACTCGCCCGCGGACGCGCACCGGCTGCGTATCCGGATGGAACGCGTCGTGAGTTACGACACCACTGTCAGCGACGACGACCAGGCCAAGACCCTGTACGCCCAGAAGCTGACCGCCGCCGGTCTGCCCGCCGACGACTCACCCTCCACGACCCCGAGCTCCAGCGCGGACGACGGCACCACCCGGTCCCCCGGGCCGGGCGACACACCGGCCGGCGGACAGGACGAAGGGCAGAACGGCGGACAGGACGAGGGACAGGACGGCGGCAATGACAGCGGCGCGCAGGACGGCGGGAAGAGCGACTCCGGCGCCGGGCAGCCCTCGGCCGACCTCCAGTCGCGGACCCTCAGCGGCCTCGGCAGCGCCGCCTTCCTCGCCGACGTCCCGGCCAAGGCAGGCTCCGCGTCGTCGCAGCACACCGTCCGGGTAGTCTTCCGCGCATCGAACGTGCTCGTGACCGTGGAGTACAGCGAGGAGCCCGCCGAGGCGGGCACTCCCCCCGACACCAAGAGCCTGCAGGACAGGACGCAGGCCATGGCCCACAAACTCGCCGACCAGATCGGTGAATAGTCCACCGTCCGGCGCCCCCGGCGTACCGTGGCGGCCCGGACCGTACGACCCGTACGACAGATGAGCGAAGGAACCATGCACCGATCAGCCCCGCGACTCACCCGCCTTCTCGCCTGTGCAGCCGTCCCCGTGATGCTCGTCGTCGCCGGCTGCTCGTCCGACTCCGGCTCCGGCGGCAAGAAGAGTTCGAGCTCCTCCGCGCCCAGCGCGTCGGCGTCCCCGACCGTCGCGAAGGCGGTGTACGCCAAGCTGCCCGACGCCTGCAAGTCGGTCCCGGCGAAGACCGTCTCGGACCTGGTCCCCAAGGCGAAGGACAAGTCGGGCACCGAGGTGAAGTCGACCGACCTGTCGGCCCGCGCCGGCTGTTCCTGGAACGGTCTGGAGAGCAAGGGCACCAAGGGCTCCCAGTACCGCTGGCTCTCCGTGTCGTATCTGCGGTTCGGCTCCGACAGCGTCCTCGGCAGCGGCCAGAAGCGCGCCCAGGACCAGTACACCAAGGCCGTGGCCGACGCGAAGGCGACGGACGGCGCGAAGAGCGTCAAGACGGTGACCACACCGGGCATCGGCAACGAGGCGACGACGGTCACCTACGAACAGCGCAAGACCGACGCGGACTTCGTCTACGCCGTGGTCATCACGCGTTCGGAGAACGTCATCACCACCGTCAACCACAACGGCGCGGGCTACGAGGGCCTCAAGTCCCCGTCGGCCGCCGACATGACGAAGGGCGCGCAGACCGCGGCCAAGGCGGCCGTGGCCTCGGTGGCCACCGCCAACCACAAGTAACGAGCACGGCCGGCGGCTTCAACGGGCCGCCCCCGCAGGCCCCTTCGCGCGCCCGCCTCCGGAGCCCGGTCCCCCCTCGGGGCCGGGCTCCGGGCGTACCCGCGCAACGCCGTCCGTACACATGTGCCAGGCTGTGCCCGCCGGATGTCGAATTCAGGAGGGTCCGCGGGTGGCCGCGATGCAGCTGACACGCACGCACCGGATACTCATCGCGCTCGTGGTGGCGGGCGCGGTGATCATCGCCGGGATCGGTTTCGTGGGTTCCTACGCGGCCGTGCGCGAACTCGCCCTGGAGAAGGGCTTCGGCTCCTTCTCGACGGTCTTCCCGATCGGTATCGACGCGGGGATCTGTGTGCTGCTGGCACTGGATCTGCTGCTGACGTGGATCCGTATCCCGTTCCCGCTGCTGCGCCAGACGGCGTGGCTGCTGACGGCCGCGACGATCGCCTTCAACGGCGCCGCCGCCTGGCCCGACCCGCTGGGCACCGGGATGCACGCGGTGATCCCGGTGCTGTTCGTGGTCTGCGTCGAGGCGGCGCGCCACGCGGTGGGCCGGATCGCCGACATCACGGCCGACAAGCACATGGAGGGCGTGCGCCTCACCCGCTGGCTGCTCTCGCCGGTGCCGACCTTTCTGCTGTGGCGCCGGATGAAGCTGTGGGAGCTGCGCAGATACGACGAGGTCATCAAGCTCGAACAGGACCGGCTGATCTACCAGGCGCGGCTCCAGGCCAGGTTCGGCCGCGCGTGGCGGCGCAAGGCGCCCATCGAGTCGCTGATGCCGCTGCGGCTCGCGCGGTACGGGGTGCCGCTCGCGGAGACGGCCCCGTCCGGGCTGGCGGCGGCCGGTATCGAGCCGGTCCTGCTGCCTCCGGTGCCGGCCCTGGAAGCGGGGACCGGGGCCGTGGGGCCCGCCGGCCAGGAGCAGACGCGGGTGAACGAGCAGGCCCGGGCCCAGGAGCAGCGCCAGGAACAGCCGCAGGAGCCCCCGCCCACGCACGAGTCCCCCTGGTTCGCCGCGCCGCAGGTCTCGCAGGAGGCGTACACGGGCACTTACGACCCGGCGTACGAGCCCACGTACGAGCAACAGCAGTACGAACAGCAGCAGTACGAGCAGCAGTACGCCGGCCCGTACCCGCCGGAGCAGGAGTACGAGCAGGGATACGAGCCGGAGTACCAGCAGGAGTACCAGCAGGGTTATGAGGACTCGCGGTACGACGAACCGCACGCCCCGCAGGTCATGGTCCCCACCGGAGCGGGCGGCTCGCGCCCCCTCGGCGGTGTGATCCCCGCGCCGCGCACCGCTGAGCAGCCCTTCGACCGGACCGGCGAGAGCAACGCGGACGCCGAGAACGCCGAGAGCGCCGACGCCGCCGGTGCGGACAGCCCGGAGGTGCAGGGCCTGCCGGACGACGTGCCCCGTGAGGACGCGTACTTCGGGGCCTACCGGAAGTTCATCAGCGAGAACAACGAGGTCCCGACGGTGCGCCAGTTCGGCCGTTATCTGAAGGATCTGTACGGCGTCACGGGCCGCAACAGCGAGACCCTGAGCGACAGTTCGCTCCGCCCGTACCTGGCCCGCTTCCAGCAGCGGTACGCCGAGGAACTGGACGCGGAGCACATCGCGTAACCGGCCGGGAGACCAGAGAGCACAGAGGACACAGAAGACAGCCGACACAGCGGAAGGGCCGCTGCCCCGGGAAATCCCGGGGCAGCGGCCCTGACCCGTACCGGCCGCGGCCGGTCAGGCCGCGAGCAGCTTCCGTACCCGGTCGGCGCCGACGGCGAGCAGCAGCGTGGGCAGCCGCGGCCCGGTGTCGCGGCCGACCAGCAGCTGGTAGAGCAGGGCGAAGAAGGTGCGCTGGGCGACCTTCAGCTCCGGGGTGGGCTTGGCGTCCGGCGCGAAGCCGGCCTGGACCTTCGGTACGCCATAGACGAGCGTCGTCAGGCCGTCGAGCGACCAGTGCGTGTCGAGCCCTTCGATGAGCAGCCGCAGTGACTCGCGGTCCTGGTCGCCGAGGGCGGCCAGGGTCTCGGTGTCCGGCTCGGCCCGCACCAGGGTGCGCTGTTCGGCCGGGACCTGGGTGGTGATCCAGTTCTCGGCGCGGTCGAGCCGGGGGCGCACCTCGTCGAGCGAGGTGATCGGGTTCTCCGGGTCCAGTTCGCTGAGGATGCGCAGTGTCTGGTCCTCGGCCCCGGCCGTGATGTCCGCGACGGATGCCAGCGTGCGGTACGGCAACGGGCGCGGGGTGCGCGGGAGTTCACGCTCCGCCGTGCGGGCGGCGCGGGTGTGCGCGGCGGCGTCGGCGGGCAGCGCCGAGCCGTCGGCGACCTTGGACTCCAGCTTGTCCCACTCGTCGTAGAGCCGCTGGATCTCCTGGTCGAAGGCGATCTTGAACGACTGGTTGGGCCTGCGCCGTGCGTACAGCCAGCGCAGCAGCGGGGCCTCCATGATCTTCAGCGCGTCGGCCGGGGTGGGCACGCCGCCCTTGGACGACGACATCTTGGCCATGCCGCTGATGCCGACGAAGGCGTACATCGGGCCGATCGGCTGCACGCCGTCGAAGATCTCGCGGACGATCTGTCCGCCGACGACGAACGAGGAGCCGGGCGAGGAGTGGTCGACGCCGCTGGGCTCGAAGACGACGCCCTCGTAGGCCCAGCGCATCGGCCAGTCGACCTTCCAGACCAGCTTTCCGCGGTTGAACTCGCTGAGCCGGACGGTCTCGGCGTGTCCGCACGCGGTGCAGGTGTAGGCCAGCTCGGTCGTCTCGTCGTCGTAGGAGGTGGCCGTGGTGAGGTCCTTCTCGCACGCGCCGCAGTAGGGCTTGTAGGGGTAGTAACCGGTGGCGCTGCTGCTGCCGTCGTCCTCGTCGGCGGCGCCGGATCCCTCGGCGGCCTCGATCTCGGCCTCGTCGAGCGGCTTCTGGCCCTGCTTCTGGCCCTGCTTCTGCTTGCCGCCCGCGGGGCCCTGCTTCGCCGGGTCCTTCTTGGTGCGGTACCGGTCGAGGATCGCGTCGATGTCGGCGCGGTGCTTCATGGCGTGCAGGATCTGCTCGCGGTAGGTGCCCGCCAGATACTGCTCGGTCTGGCTGATCGGGTCGTACTCCACGCCCAGCTCGGCCAGCGCCTCGACCATGGCGGCCTTGAAGTGCTCGGCCCAGTTCGGGTACGCGGACCCGGCCGGGGCCGGCACCGATGTGAGGGGCTTGCCGATGTGCTCGGCCCAGGACGCGTCGATGCCGGGGACGCCGTTCGGCACCTTGCGGTACCGGTCGTAGTCGTCCCAGGAGATGAGGTGGCGCACCGTGTACCCGCGGCGCCTGATCTCGTCGGCGACCAGGTGCGGGGTCATCACCTCGCGCAGGTTGCCCAGGTGGATCGGGCCCGACGGGGAGAGACCGGAGGCGACGACGACCACCGGTGCGTCCGCGCCAGAGTGTTTCGCGCCCGCGGCACGGCGCTCCGATTCGGCGATGACATCGTCCGCGAAACGGGAGACCCAGTCGGTCTCGGTGCTCTGAGCCACGATCGGCACGTCCTTCTTTCTCGTACGCCTTCGAACAAGGGCGACTGTCATTCTCCCAGGTCCCTCCGGGAGAGCGAAAACGGCTTTCCGTACGGCGTGACGGCCATGGGATACTTGATCCGATCCCTTGTACCTCTATGGAAACGGCAGCGGCCCCATGCCTGAGCCAGTCTCGGTCAATTCCCTCGCTTCGACGCTTCAGCAGCACCTCTCGGACGCCCTGACGGCAGCTCTGCCCGATGCCGGTGCCGCGGACCCGCTGCTGCGCCGAAGCGACCGGGCCGACTTCCAGGCCAACGGGATCCTGGCCCTGGCGAAGAAGCTGAAGGGCAATCCGCGCGACCTTGCGGCCACGGTCACGGCGGCGCTCCCGGCCAATGACCTGATCAAGGAGATCGAGGTCTCGGGCCCCGGCTTCCTGAACATCACGCTGACCGACCGGGCGATCACCGAGACCCTCGCGGCGCGCGCCGCCGACGCGCGGCTCGGTGTGCCGTACGCCGCGCAGGCGGGCACGACGGTCATCGACTACGCCCAGCCGAATGTGGCGAAGGAGATGCACGTCGGGCATCTGCGGTCGGCCGTGATCGGCGACGCGATGGCGAAGATCATGGAGTTCGGCGGCGAGACGGTGGTCCGGCGCCACCACATCGGGGACTGGGGCACCCAGTACGGGATGCTCATCCAGTATCTGATCGAGCACCCGCACGAGCTGGACCACGAGGGCGGCGAGGAGGACGGCGAGGCCGCCATGTCCTCGCTCGACCGGCTGTACAAGGCGTCGCGCGCGGTCTTCGACTCCGACGAGGAGTTCAAGGCGCGCGCCCGGGACCGGGTGGTCGCTCTGCAGGCCGGGGACCCGGAGACGCTGGCGCACTGGCAGCGGTTCGTGGACGAGTCGAAGATCTACTTCTACTCGGTCTTCAACAAGCTGGACATGGAGATCGAGGACGCGGACATCGTCGGCGAGTCCGGTTACAACGACATGCTGGAGGAGACCTGCCGGCTCCTGGAGGAGTCGGGTGTCGCGGTCAGGTCCGAGGGCGCGCTCTGTGTGTTCTTCGACGATGTGAAGGGCCCGGACGGCAACCAGGTCCCGCTCATCGTGAAGAAGACGAACGGCGGCTACGGCTACGCGGCCACCGACCTCTCGGCGATCCGTAACCGGGTGCAGGACCTCAAGGCGAACGCCCTGCTGTACGTGGTGGACGTCCGCCAGTCGCTGCACTTCAAGATGGTCTTCGAGACGGCCCGCCGGGCGGGCTGGCTGGACACGGGCGCCGGTGAGGCGAAGCCCGTACAGCTGGCGTTCGGCACGGTGCTCGGCAAGGACGGCAAGCCGTTCAAGACCCGGGCGGGCGAGTCGGTGCGGCTGGTGGACCTCCTGGACGAGGCGGTCGAGCGCGCGACGGCCGTGGTGCGGGAGAAGAACAACGACAAGGTCGGGCTCACCGAGGCCGAGATCGTCGAGAACGGCGCGCAGATCGGCATCGGCGCGGTCAAGTACGCGGACCTGTCCACGTCGGCGGCCCGCGACTACAAGTTCGACCTGGACCAGATGGTGTCCCTGAACGGCGACACCAGCGTGTACATCCAGTACGCGTACGCCCGTATCCAGTCGATCCTGCGGCTGTCGGGCGAGGCGAAGCCGGCCGCGCACCCGGAGCTGGAGCTGGCACCGGCCGAGCGTGCGCTGGGGCTGCACCTGGACCAGTTCGCCGAGGTCCTCGCCGAGGTCGCGTCCGCGTACGAGCCGCACAAGCTGGCCGCGTACCTCTACCAGCTGGCCTCGCACTACACGACGTTCTACGCCGAGTGCCCGGTCCTCAAGGCCGCGACCCCGGAGCAGGTGGAGAACCGGCTGTTCCTGTGCGAGCTGACCGCCCGCACCCTGCACCAGGGGCTCCAGCTGCTGGGCATCCGGACGCCCGAGCGGCTGTAGGCAGAGCTACTGGAGGGGCGGTTCCCAGGCATCCGAGCCGTTCGGATGCACATACCGGGGCCGCCCCTTCGTGCTGCTGGCGCGGAACGGCTTGCCGTGGTCGTCGATACGGACCGTCCCGTGCCGGGAGCCGCTGCTCCACTGGAGCTCCAGGTACCAGCTGACGTCGTGCGCGTCGGTGTGGGCGTTGATCTCCAGCACCTGTGGGTCGGTGGTGGACACCCGGTACGGGAAGTCGGTGGCCGGGACCTTGCGGTCGCCCTGCACCCCGGCGGCCGGCTTCGCCAGCGGGTTCCCGGTGTCCAGGTTCACATCGAAGCCGGCCGGGGTGAGCCCGCCACCGCAGCCGTCGCCCATCGCGTACGAGGACCAGGCGAGCGGCGCCCGACGGCCCACGATCCGCACATGCAGGGCCTGGAGCACCACCGTGTCCGACGTCTTGCCCTGCACGGACAGCTCGATCCGCGCATGGTCGCTGGAGACCCCGCCCAGCGCGGCGGCCCAGCTCGCGGCGTCCGGCTCGGGCGGGGGCGGCGGCACCCGGTCGGCGGGCCGGTCGACCAGATACGACTGACTGCACTGGTCGTCCCAGACGTACGGCCGGACGTTCACGGTCAGTGGTACGGCGGGGACGCTGCGGCCGTCCGGGCCCAGATCGCCCCCGCCCCGCGCCTGGTGGCTGCCGGACGGGGACGGTGTGACGGAAGGCGAGGCGGAGGGGCTCGCGGACGGCTTCTTGTGGTCCTTCGCCTTGGCCCCCGCGGTACCTGCGCCCGCGGACGGCGCGGCATCCGCGCCGGCTGACACGTCGGCGGCGGCTGCGGAACGGTGCTCGGGGGACGCGGATCCCGCGTTCCCGACGGCCACCGCCACCGGCACGGCGACCGCGACGGCCACCACGGCGGCCCCGGCCATCCAGAGCCGCCTGGCCTTGTTACGGGGGGCGGGTCCGGGCGCGGAGACGGGCGCGGAGACGGAGTCGGGCGTGGGGGAATCGGGCGCGAGGGGACCGGGCGCGGGCGCGGAAGCGGGCGTCGGCGAAGGGACCGGCGAGGGCACCGGCTCGGGAGCGCCTTCGGCTTGGTCTTCGGCTTCGGCTTCGGCTTCGGCTTCGGCTTCGGCTTCGGGAGAAGGCGAAAGAGAAGGAGGACCAGCGGCACCGGCTTCCGGCACCGCGTCCTTCGGCCGTCGCCGTACCGCGTCGGCCAGCAGCCACCGCCGGTGCAGCGCGATCAGTTCCTCCGGGGTCGCCCCGCACAGCCGCGCGAACCGCTCGACGGGCGCGTAATCGGTCGGCACGGCGTCGCCGTTGCAGTACCGGTGCACCGTCGACGTACTCATATGGAGCTTCCCCGCGAGCACTCCGTAGCTGCGCCCCGAACGGGCTTTCAGCTCTCTGAGCAGCGCGGCGAATTCCTCGGTCTCGGAGCCCACGGCCACCATCCCCTTGTTCCATGTCCCGGGCACCCGATACGCGTTCCAGGAAGGCGTTCCAGGGAGGTCCCGTCTCCCCAGGTCAGAGTACGCGCAGCCGTTCCAGCGTCCCCAATGGTCCGGGAACGATTGCAGCAGGAACCGGCCACCGAACAAGCTGAGTTCGTGTTCAACCGACTCCGGCGCGGCTTCCGTCCGAGCGTTGTGGACGTGGTTGCGCTGGTCGTACTGGCCACGTCGACCGCCACGGTCACCTTGCTCATCAACCGCCTCTGAACTTTCGGGCCGCCACAGCCGACTCGGCCCACGCACAGCTCACACAGAACCTTCACAGACCTACGGGGAGTACCGCCGTGAACATCCGCCGCACCCGCATCGCCACCGCCGCAGCCTCCACCCTCGTGGCCGCCCTCGCCCTCACCGGCATCGCGACCGGCGCCGCCACCGCGGCCCCGGCCAAGGCGAAGGCAACGAAGATCGTCACCTGCACCGACTCCAACACCAAGGTCGCCGTCTCCAAGGTGAGCCGCCCGGTGAACCACCTGCTGATCAAGGCCACCAACAAGGGCAAGACGCCCTGCTACGCCTACATGGCGCCGACCCTCCGCTTCGACCAGGACCAGGCCGCCACGCAGATCAACTGGGACAGCACCCCGCAGGCCGTCGTGACCCTCGACCCGGGCCAGACCGCCTATGCGAGCGTCCGTACGTCGGGTGGCGGCGGCCACCTGCGTACGGCGAAGAAGCTGGGCGTCGGCTTCGCCAACCGCGCGGGTGAAGGCATCGGCTCGCTCAGCACGTCGACCCTCCCGAAGGGCACCCGCATCGACGACTCGGCCCAGGTCACGTACTGGCAGTCCACCTCGGCACTCGCCCTGGGCTACTAGGAGTTGCCCGGCGGGCCCCCGGCCCGCCACCCCGTCACGACCGGAACGCCCTGGCTCTCCTCCCCCGGAGACCGGGGCGTTCTGCCCTACGCACCCACGTGTGCCGGACGCACGGGCCTGCCGGCTGGGGCCCGGGAGGCCACCCGGCGCGACGGCTCACCCGCCGAACCACCCCGCCACGTCCACCCGGAAGCCGGCGCCCGGCGCCGCCCCCGGCACGATGGCCCGGAGGTCGGATTCGAGCCCGGCGAGCCGCTCCGCGCCCAGCACCCGCTCCCACTGCGCGTACAGCTCGTCGAAGATCTCGCCCGACCGCACCAGCACCTCCACCCCGCGTGGGGTGAGCAGCACCAGCTTGCGGCGCCCGTCGGCGGGGTCGGCGGCGCGCTCGGCGTACCCCAGCTCCTCCAGGCGCTCCACGGTCTTGCCCGCCGCCTGTTTGGAGACCCCGAGCCGCCGCCCCACCTCGCTCGCGGTCGCGCCCCGCTCGCCGATCGCCTGGAGCGCGAAGCCGTACGCCGGGCGCACGTCCGGGTGCCCCTCATCGGCGAGGCGCGCGTGCAGTTCGTCGATGGCCGCACGGAACCCGGCGAAGAGCAGCATCGGCAGCTCGTACCCCTGCCCGCGCTCACGCCCACGCTCACACCCATCAGTCATGGCGCGGCCCACCGTTGCAAAACTCGACAACCTGGTTTACGTTTTCGTCAATCACATTGTCGAGTTTAGAGCGAAGGCCCCGCCATGACCATCACCGCCTCCCCCAGCCACAGCACCTCCCCCGACCCCACCGCCTTCCCCGCCCACACCGTCGACTCCGCCCCCGCCGCGGCCCGCCCCGCCCTGCGGGCCACCGGCGACCGCCTGGGCTACCTCCCGTCCGCCGTGGCCCGCATGGCGACCTCCCCGCAGACCCTCGACGGTTTCCTGAAGCTCAGCGGGATCTTCGAGTCGACGACCCTCCCGCAGCTGGACCGCGAGGTCCTCATCCTCACGATCGCCACCCGCAACGACTGCCACGTCTGCGTGGCCATGCACACGGCGAAGCTCACCGCGATGGGCGCGGACCCCGGCCTCATCGAGGCCCTGCGCGCCCAACAGCCGCTCACGGACAGCAGGTTGGAGGCGCTGCGGGCCTTCACGCTGGAGGTACTGGCCACCGCCGGCGCGGTCACGGAGCCGGGGCTCCAGGCGTTCCTGGCCCAGGGGTACACCGGCCGGAACGCCCTGGAGGTGGTCCTGGGCATCGGTACGTACACCCTCTCGACCTTCGCCAACCGGCTGACCGGCGCACCGGTCGACGAACAGCTCATGGCGTTCGCCCCGCAGTAGGAGGAGAGGGGAGGACAGGGAGAGGGAGAAGAGGGGCGGCGAGGGGCCCGTCGGCTGTTACACGGCGTTACAGCTTCCGGACAGTCTCGCGAGAACTTCCCTCGCCGCCCGGCACATCTCACTTTCCGTAAGACGCACTCGCCACGGAGGACGCCGGGACCGACACCGGCGCTGGAAAAGGGGAACCATGACCGCCAAGCTGAACCGAGTCGCCCGCTGTGCCGCCGCCGTGATGGCCGTCATCGCTGTCGGCGCCGGCGCCGCCGCGTGCGACTCGTCCTCCGGATCGGCCCCCTCCAAGACCAGCGCCCAGTCCAGCACCGGCCAGGACTCGTCCTCCACGACGGCGCAGGGCGGATCGCAGGACAAGGCCCAGAGCGGCGCCAGCGACACCAGCGGCTCCGGAAGCTCCGCCGACGGCGCCGCCCAGCACAAGGTGAAGGCGATGGCCGCGAAGGGCTCGCGGACCGACGCCGTGAACCCCGTCCCTCCCGCCGCCGCCTCCTCCAGCGAGAGCAGCCGCTGCCACACCATCGACCTGGGCTACGACTGGGGCGGCCCGCACGGTGGCGCCCCGGACATGAAGGACGCGACCGACCAGCAGGTCGCCTCGATCAAGCTCACGAACCGCGGCGACAGCACCTGCACCCTGCACGGCTTCCCGGGCGTCCAGCTCGTCAGCAAGACCGGTGAGACATGGGACCTGCGCCGCTCGTCGGACACCCCGAGCACCATGACCCTGCACCCGGGCGAGAGCACGGCCTCGATCAACATCATGCTGCTGGCCATCCCCGCCGACTCCAAGGACACCAAGCCGTTCGTCCCGAGCAAGGTCCTGATCACCCCGCCCAACGAGACCACCCACGTCACCCTCGACTGGCCGTACGGCGGCGCCATCCTGGACCAGTCCGGCGCCACCCACCCCGGCACCTTCGTCAGCCCGGTCGGCGTCTGAGGTCGGCACGCCCTGGATCAGCTTCGCGCGCGACCCGTACAGATTTCCCGTACGGGTCGCGCGCGCATAACGAGCTGAGCGACGGGGGGAGTTCGTCATCATGCACCCCAGGAAACGCCCGAGGAAGAACGCGTCGGCCATGCGACTGGTGGGCGCCGTGCTGGCCCAGTTCCGCACCAGCGCCCACCTGACCCAGAACGCGCTGGCCCAACGCGTGGGTCTGGACTGCGAGACCATCGCCTCGATCGAGCAGGGGCGGCGTCCCCTGAAACCGGACTACGCGGAGATCCTCGACCGCGTACTGGACACGAAGGGGGCGTTGTCGGTCGCGGTGGAGAACATGCCGGAGATCGACCTGATCCCGGCGTGGGCGGAGCAGTACATCGACCTGGAGCAGGATGCGCTTGCGCTGTCCTGGTACGACAACCAAGTCGTGCCGGGGCTTCTACAGACCGAAAAGTACGCCCAGGCGGTCTTCCGGAATCGGGTACCGGCCTTCAACGAACAAGAGGTCATGGTCCAAACGGCCGGCCGTCTGGACCGACAGGCCATCCTGCAACGCGAAACTCCGCCGACCATCAGTTTCGTCGTCTGGGAGCCAGTGTTGAATCTCCAACTCCTGCAGGTGACAGAACACTTGGAGCAGCTGCGGCACTTGCGTGTTTGTGCAAACCTCCCAGGCATCTGCCTGCAGATCCTGCCGGTTCGTTGCAGGAACCACGCTGGACTGGATGGCCCTTTCACACTGTTGGAGACGGCAGACCATCAACACGTCGCCTACTCCGAGACGCAGCGCGGGAGTCAGCTCGTCTCCGACCCAAATGAGGTCAGCATCCTGGCCCAGAAATATGCAATGCTGCGAGCTCAAGCCCTCAGTCCAGAGGACACCGTGGGCCTACTGGACCGTCTCCTGGGAGAGCAATGAGCGGCACAACACTGCACTGGTTCAAGTCCAGCTACAGCGGAAGCGAAGGCGGCCAGTGCCTCGAAGCCGCGTACACCTGGCGCAAGTCGAGCTACAGCAGTGAGCAGGGCGGCGACTGCCTGGAAGTCGCCGCGCACCCCGCCGCCATCCACATCCGGGACTCCAAGAACCCCACCGGCCCCGCCCTCACCCTCACCCCCGCCGCCTGGTCCGCCTTCGCCAGGTTCGCCACCGCCACCGGAACCGCCTGATCCGCCCCACACCAGTGGCAGGATGACAGCACGCCGACGGGAGAGGGACCGAAGACATGTCTGTCATCCACCGCACCACGCTGACCCCCACCAAGCTGGAACTGCTGACCGCCTGGCTGCCCGCCCAGCCCTGGTACCTCGGCGGCGCGGACGCCAAGCCCGACCTGGCCAAGGCGGGCGGCTTCCGGCTCGACGACCCGACCGGTGCGGTCGGGATCGAGTTCATGCTGGCCACCGACGTGTCCGGGGCCGAGCCCGTCACGTACCAGGTGCCGCTCACCTACCGGGGAGCGCCGCTCGAAGGCGCCGGTGACGAGGCGCTCATCGGCACCACCCAGCACGGGGTGCTCGGTGAGCGCTGGGTGTACGACGGCGCCCACGACCCGGTGCTCGTCGCCCAGCTGGTCGCCGCGATGGCCGGTGCGGCCCTGCCGCAGGAGCAGAGCATCAGCAACACCCCCGACCCGACCGTCGAGGGCCACTTCACCGGTACGGAACACCCGGTGGCTACCGGAGTCGCATCGGTGGCCGACGACGAGGACGGCACCGACGTACGCGTGCAGACGGCCAACACCACGGGCCCCGGGCTGACGCTCCACATCAACCGCGTGGTCCGCCCCGGCCAGTCCGCCACCCCCCAGGACCTGGGCCGCGTCACGGGGAACCTGCCGCTCCCGGACGGCACGAAGGTACGCGCCGTGTTCGCGGTCGTACGCGAGACCGGCTCGGGCCCGGCCGCCTAGCCAGGGCCTGTCGTCAGAGTTCCGGCTCAGACCGGGGCCGGGCATGTTCCGAGGCCGGATCACTTGCGAAGGCGAGAACGGTACTCGCCAGGGGCCGTGCCTCGGGCGCGTCTGAAGGCACGGCTGAAAGCGTGCGGAGAGCCGTATCCGACCGCGCCGGAGATCGACTCGACCGGCTCGTCGGTATCGCGGAGCCGGACAGACGCCAGGTCGATGCGCCACTGCGTCACGTACGCGCCCGGCGTCTGTCCGAGGGCGGACCGGAAGCGCCTGGACAGCGTCGCCCGGGAGACGCCCGTCGCAGCGGCCAGGGTCTCCGTGGTCCAGGGGTGTTCCGGTTGGGCGTGGACGCATGCCAGAGCGTCGCGCACGACCGGATCGCGCATCGCTCCCAGCCATGAGCCGGACTGTTCCTGCGGGTGGCGGGCCAGCAAGGCGCGCACGAACTGGACGAGCAGAAGGTCGACGATGCTGTTGACGGCGGCGGTGGTGCCGATCTGCGGCTGTGCGAGCTCCGCGGCGAGAAGTTCGACGGTCCTTCCGAGCTGCGCGTTCTCCCGGGCCGTGACGTGCATCGGCCGAGCGAGCGAGGTAAGCACCGGTGTGCGCACCTCCGGGTCCTGCTCGTAGTGCAGCACGATCACTTCCGTCTGTACCGGCGCCGAGCCCAGACGCAGGGCCCGGCCATCGCGAAAAGACCGGGCCGCCGCCTCGCGGTCGCAGGAACCCATCGTCACGCCGGCGGCGCCGGCTATCCCGTGTGCGGTGCCCGGCGGCACCAGGACGGCGTCTCCGGCCTGCACCTGAAGAGGTTTCCCGCCTGTGACGTGGAGCCACATGGTGCCGCGGGACACCACGTGCAGTGCCGCTCCCGGAGAGGAGTCCAGCCACAGGCCCCAGGTTCCTCCGGCCTTCAGCACGACCCCGAGCGCCCCACGCGCACCCGAAACACGCAAGACCTCCGCCAGCACATCCACGGGTCCATTCTCGTCCACCACGGCGAACCGCACACCGGCGGGCGAGGAGCAGGTGTCCTCGTCCACAGCGTCAGGCCACGTCAAGAACGACCTTTCCGTGCACCTTCCGCGCGAACAGCGCCTGGACGGCGTCGTCCACGCCCCGCCAGTCGCCTCGCAGTCCGACCGGTGCCGAGAGCCTCCCGGCGGCCATGAGGCCCAGCAGGTCCGTCAACTCCCCGCCGGTGGGCGTCATGTCGCCGTAGGTGGCGATGCTGCGGGGCTCGCCGAAGCCGAACAAGGCCCCTGACGGGAACGTGGTTTCCTGCCCGGAGGAGTAGCCGACCAGGTGGAGGGTGCCGCCCTCGGCGAGGGAACTCCACGCCTGGGCCACCAGTGGCCCGCCGACCGTGTCCAGGACGAGGTCGAACCGGCCCCCGGTCCCGGCCAGGTCGGTCAGGACCTTGTCGGCGCCGAGTTCACGGAGTCCGGCGGCCCGCTCCGGCGAACCGACGAGTGCCGTCACCCGGGCGCCCGCCAGCGCCGCCAGCTGGACGGCGAAGTGCCCCACGCCTCCGCTGGCGCCGGTGATCAGAACGTCGCGCGCCAGCAGGGACCGTGTACGCAGCACCCGGAACGGGGTGACACCGGCGATCCCCAGCGCGGCGGCGTCGGCCAGGTCCACGCCCTCGGGGACGGTGCCGAGCGAGGCGGGGCTGACTGCCACCCGCTCCGCCCACGCGTGGGGAGCCATTCCCACTGCGACGCGCGTGCCTTCGGGCGGCCCCGAGCCGTCGGATGCGGCGCGCACCACGATGCCGGCCGCGTCGTGACCGTGCACAGCGCCGGCCGGCCACTGGTGCACGTAATTCAGCTCTCCGAAGTTGAGACCGATGTGCCGTATCTCCACCAGCGCCTCACCAGCGGACGGTACGGGCTCATCGACATCGGCGAACCGGATGGGTCCGGCGTCACTGTGATCGACCACAAGGGCGCGCATAGGGGTGTGTTTCCTTCTCTCGTAAAGGTGCCTGAACACTCGGCGCGGCAACAGATCGAGTGCGCACATGCCGCACTGCCGCCTTCTTGGAACCCTTTCGCGAGAACCCTTTCGCAGGACCGGGACAGCGACCAGACCTGTGAGAATCAATCAGTTGACGATCTGTGTCAGTGCGGCGGCGCGTCGAGCCCCCAGGGACCCGGGCGGTCTCGAAACCCACTTGAGGGAGAATCATCGCGTTGTAAGATCCTCCGACTTCGCCGATGCGCAGGCCGAACTTGCTTCAATCGACCGGTGTTTGTGCCGGACCCGGGGCGGGACGGAACTCATCGCCATCGGCGCCGGGGGACTTTGCCGAAAGCGAGAGAGGGACACCCATGCCTATCAGGAGTGCGCGTTACGGCCTGTCGACCGCTGCGCTCGTCGCCGCAGGGCTGGCGCTGACCGCGTGCGGATCCGGCGACGCGACGTCCGCCTCCGGATCCTCCGCCGGTTCGTCCGCCGGTTCGTCCGCCCCCGCGAGTTCCGCACAGTCCAGCGCCGCACCGACCGACAAGGGCGGCCAGGGCTCCACCGACGCACCGCCGCCGGCCTCCGCCGACCCGTCCACGACGCAGGGCGCGGCGCCGGAACCGTCGAAGGGCACCCGGCACGCCCAGCAGGACTGCGGGCCCGACCAGACGGGTCTGGAGGTGATCGTCCCGAGTTCGACCACCGCCACCAGCTGTGCCACGGCCCGCGCGGTCGCCAACGCCTATGCGAAGGACAGCGGCGCGGGCGGCAAGTCCCCGGTCACTGTCACCGTCGCCGGCGTGGCGTGGCTGTGCCAGGAGCAGCAAGGCGGCATCGACCCCTTCATGGCATGCGCCAACACCGCCGACAGCGCGCAGACGGTCCGGATGAGTTCCTGAAGGGCTCGGCGCGGCGCCGTGGGTGAAGACCCGGCGGCAGGGAGGGGGTTCCGGGCCGGGATCGTGCTCGCCCCCCTCACCGGGGCGCCAGTACGGGTGGACTCCACCCAACCCCGGAGTGTCGGCGTCCGATACGTCCAGGATTCATAGCATGATCCGACTCTCATTCTGAGCTCCGTGTCGTGGTGTGAACTGGAGGGGCAGGGCAGGCACATGTCATTGACTCGTCGGGCTGTACTCGCCGCCGTGGCGGCCACCGGGCTTGCGGGATGCGCCGGCCGGTCCGGTTCCCCGGGGGCGTCCCTGGCGACGCGGAGCACTCAGTCCGACATCGAACCGCCGAGCCGTACACCGCGTGCCGGCCGTGCGGCCGCCACGGCCCGCGCGGCCGCACCCGAGGTGACGCGCGCCGCGGCGGTTGCCAGGTACGGCTCGGCGCGGCCGTCGGACTGGGGCTTCGACGCACCGGGCGTCCTGACCGCCCTGCCCGCGGCGCAGCGGGCCGTCGCGCTGACCTTCGACGCGTGCGGTGGCCCCGGGGGCAGCGCGTACGACAAGGACCTGATCGGCTTCCTCCGGTCGAGGAAGGTACCGGCGACGCTCTTCATCAACTCCCGCTGGATCGACGCCCATCCGGCGGTCTTCCGCACCCTGGCCGCCGACCCGCTCTTCGAGATCGCCAACCACGGGACCCGGCACCGCCCCCTGTCGGTCTCGGGCCGCTCCGCGTACGGCATCCCCGGGACGCGCGACGCGGGTGAGGTCTACGACGAGGTCGCGGGCAACCACGGCAGACTCACCCGGCTGCTGGGCCGGCCGCCCCGCTTCTTCCGGTCGGGGACGGCGTACTACGACGATGTCGCGTCGCGCATCGTGGACGCGCTGGGCGAGCGCCCGGTGAGTTTCACCGTCAACGGCGACGGCGGCGCGACCTTCACACCCGAGCAGGTCCACACCGCTGTCGTGGCCGCCCGGCCCGGGTCGATCGTGATCGGCCACCTGAACCAGCCGGAGGGCGGCACGGCCGAGGGCATCGCCACGGCGGTGCCCCAACTCCTCGCGTCGGGGCACCGGTTCATCCGGCTCTCGGACGCGCTCTGACACCGGGAGTGCGCCGCCGGCCCGTCCGGCCGGGCCCCCTCAGTCCTCCAGCTCTGTCGCGATGCGGTCGAGGTCGGCGACGAGCGCCGCGACGCGACGCGGCGGGATCGTCCGGGCCATGCGCTGCTCGACGGCGTACACGGCGGCCTGGACCGCGGCGAGGCGCGCCCGGCCCGCTTCGGTGAGCCGGGCGGGGCGGGCCCGGCCGTGATCGGCGGCGTCGGGGCGGGTGATGAGCCCCGCTTCCTGGAGGCCGCGCAGGACGACGTTGCCCGACTGCCGGGTCACGAAGGTCGCACGGGCGAGGTCGGCGTTCGACATGCCGGGGTGCAGGGCGAGCAGTTCGAGCGTGGAGTACTGCGGCACGGTCAGCCCCTGCTCACGCAGGACCTTGTCCATGGCTCCGCGCAGGGCGGCCTGGGCGCGTTTGAGCAGATACCCCAGGTGGCGGGTGACGTCGTCACCCTCGGGGCGGAACGGGTCCGTCGGCACAGTCTCCTCCTTGCCGGGCTCATACATGTCAATATTTTGACATAGCAATCCCCGGAACCTAGCCTCTTCTATGTCAAAGTCCTGACATAGAAGAGCGAGGGAAACCCATGCCTGTTGCCATCGATGGTCCCGACTTCGTCGCCCTCCAGGTCCACGACGTGGAGGCCGCCGCGGTCTTCTGCGAGAAGCATCTGGGGCTGCGCCGGGCCGCGGTCTCGCCCCCGCACGCGGTCGTGTTCGACACCCGGCCGACCCCGTTCGCCGTCCGCGCGCTGCTGCCGGGAGTCAGCCTCACCGACACCGCGCGGCCTGGCCTCGGCGTGGTGATCTGGTTCCGTACCCCGGACGCCCACGCGCTTCACGAGCAGCTCGACGCCGCCGGCGTCAAGATCCTCACGCCGATGGCGGACAGCCCCTTCGGGCCGATGTTCTCCTTCGAGGGCCCGGAGGGCTACACCCTCACCGCACACGGCGGCTGACCGGACCCCCGCACAAGGCCGGGGCGGGCACGGGGGCCGGGGCGTCGGCTCAGAGCTGCCGCGCGACCTCCGTCGCCCAGTACGTGAGGATCATGTTCGCGCCCGCCCGCTTGATGCCGGTCAGGGACTCCATGATCGCCTTGTCCCGGTCGATCCAGCCCTTCTCCGCGGCCGCCTCGATCATCGCGTACTCACCGCTGATCTGGTACGCGGCCACCGGCACGGACACCGACTCCGCGACCTTCGCGAGGATGTCCAGGTACGGCCCGGCCGGCTTGACCATCACCATGTCGGCGCCCTCGGCGAGGTCCAGCTCCAGCTCACGCAGCGACTCCCGGGCGTTCGCCGGGTCCTGCTGGTACGTCTTGCGGTCGCCCTGCAGCGAGGAGCCGACGGCCTCGCGGAACGGACCGTAGAAGGCGGACGAGTACTTCACCGTGTAGGCGAGGATCGACACGTCCTCCTTGTCGATGGTGTCCAGCGCGTCGCGGATCACGCCGACCTGGCCGTCCATCATGCCGCTGGGGGCCACCACATGGGCGCCCGCGTCGGCCTGGACCTGCGCCATCTCCGCGTACCGCTCAAGGGTCGCGTCGTTGTCGACCCGGCCCGACTCGTCCAGGACCCCGCAGTGGCCGTGGTCGGTGGTCTCGTCGAGACAGAGGTCCGACATGATCACCAGGTCGTCGCCGACCTCGGCGCGCACATCGCGCAGGGCCACCTGGAGAATGCCCTCCGGGTCGGTGCCCGCCGTGCCGATGGCGTCCTTCTTCGCGTCCACGGGAACACCGAAGAGCATGATCCCGGCGACCCCGGCGGACACGGCGTCGACGGCCGCCTTCCGCAAGGTGTCGCGGGTGTGCTGGACCACGCCCGGCATCGCCGTGATCGGCACCGGCTCCCCGATCCCCTCCCGCACGAAGGCGGGCAGGATCAGATCGGCCGGGTGCAGCCGCGTCTCGGCCACCATGCGGCGCATCGCCGGGGTGGTGCGCAGCCGGCGCGGACGGGCGCCCGGGAAAGATCCGTACACAGTCATCCTCAGTTACCTCTTCGAACTCTGCGAACTCAGCGAACTCTTCGAACCGTCCCGGCTCCTCGAACTCTCCGGGCCGGCTGCCCCGCCTCAGGTGGTGCGACGCCTGCGGCCGCCCGGACGGCGCTCGCTGGGGCGGGTGACCGCCTCGCCCGCCTCCCGGGCCGCCTCACGGCGCTGCGCGCCGAACTCGGCGAGCGCCTCCGCGAGTCTGTGCACCGAGGGCTCGGGCGAGAGCACGTCCACCCGCAGCCCGTGCTCCTCGGCCGTCTTGGCCGTGGCGGGACCGATGCAGGCGATGACCGTGACGTTGTGCGGCTTGCCCGCGATCCCCACCAGGTTGCGGACCGTGCTCGAAGAGGTGAAGAGGACCGCGTCGAAACCGCCGCCCTTGATCGCCTCACGGGTGTCGGCCGGCGGCGGCGACGCACGCACCGTGCGGTAGGCGGTGACGTCGTCGACCTCCCAGCCCAGCTCGATCAGCCCGGCCACCAGGGTCTCGGTGGCGATGTCGGCGCGCGGCAGGAACACCCGGTCGATCGGGTCGAAGACCGGGTCGTACGGCGGCCAGTCCTCCAGCAGACCGGCAGCCGACTGCTCGCCGCTCGGTACGAGATCGGGCTTGACGCCGAACTCGACCAGCGAGGCCGCGGTCTGCTCGCCGACGGCGGCGACCTTGATCCCCGCGAAGGCACGGGCGTCGAGCCCGTACTCCTCGAACTTCTCCCGGACCGCCTTGACGGCGTTCACGCTGGTGAAGGCGATCCACTCGTAGCGCCCCGTGACGAGGCCCTTGACCGCGCGCTCCATCTGCTGCGGGGTGCGCGGCGGTTCGACGGCGATGGTGGGGACCTCGTGCGGCACAGCGCCGTAGGAACGCAGCTGGTCGGAGAGCGAGGCCGCCTGCTCCTTCGTACGCGGAACGAGCACCCGCCACCCGAAGAGCGGCTTCGACTCGAACCACGACAACTGGTCGCGCCTGGCGGCCGAGCTGTGCTCGCCGACCACGGCTATGACCGGCTGGTGCCCATCGGGCGACGGCAGCACCTTGGCCTGCTTGAGCACCTGGGCGACCGTGCCCAGCGTCGCGGACCAGGTGCGCTGGCGGGTGGTCGTACCGGCGACGGTGACGGACATCGGGGTGTCGGGCTTACGGCCCGCCGCGACCAGTTCACCGGCGGCGGCGCCGACCGTGTCGAGCGTCGTGGAGACGACGGCGGTCGCATCGCTCGCGCCGACCTCGCTCCAGCAGCGGTCGGACGCCGTACGGGCGTCGACGAAACGGACGTCGGTGCCCTGCGCGTCACGCAGCGGCACCCCGGCGTACGCGGAGACACCCACCGCGGTCGAGACACCGGGGACGACCTCGAACGGGATGCCCGCGGAGGCGCAGGCCAGCATCTCCTCACTGGAGTTGCCGTCGAGTCCGGGATCCCCGGTGACAGCACGGACGACCCGCCTGCCACCCCGTGCGGCCTCCATGACAAGATTGCCCGCATCTCGGATGGCCGGGATCCCGGCGGCTGTTGACGCTTCGTCAACAACCGTCAGCTGAGGCGTGCTTACGGTCGCCCGCGCATGGCTGCGTACGACATCGAGCACCTGTGGCTCGGCGATCAGTACATCCGCACTCGCGAGCGCTTCGACGGCGCGCAGTGTGAGAAGTCCCGGATCCCCGGGTCCGGCACCGAGGAAGGTGACGTGCCCGTGTGCGGGAAGGGCGGCTGGCAGGTTCGAGGTGGGGTTCATCGTGCTCGCTCCCCCATAAGACCGGCCGCACCCTTGGCCAGCATCTCGGACGCGAGTTCGCGTCCGAGCGCCTCGGTGCCTTCGTGCGACGTGGGTACGGGACCGGTGGTGGACAACTGCACCAGCGAGGAACCGTCGGGCGAACCGACGACACCGCGCAGGCGCATCTCGGTGACAACCTGCCCGTCGGCCAGGACGTCGGCCAGTGCGCCAACAGGCGCACTGCAACCGGCCTCCAGGGCGGCGAGCAGGGATCGCTCGGCGGTCACGGCGGCCCGGGTGTACGGGTCGTCGAGCTCGGCGAGCTGGGCGACGAGATCAGCGCGGGATGCCACGCACTCGACCGCCAGGGCCCCCTGGCCGGGGGAAGGCAAGATGATGTCGACCGGGAGGTACTCGGTCACTTCGGCGGCCCGCCCGGCACGGTGCAGCCCGGCCGCGGCGAGAACCACCGCGTCCAGCTCCCCCTTGCGGACGAAGTCGATCCGGGTGTCGATGTTGCCGCGGATCGGCACGGTCTCGATGCGCATCCCGTGGTTACGGGCGTACGCGTTGAGCTGCGCCGTCCTGCGCGCCGCACCGGTCCCGATCCGGGCGCCGTCCGGCAGCTGCTCGAACGTCAGCCCGTCCCGCGAGATCAGCACATCCCTGGGGTCCTCACGGACCGGGATCGCGGCCAGCACCAGGCCGTCCGGCTCCGCCGTCGGCAGATCCTTCAGCGAGTGCACGGCGAAGTCGACCTCGCCGCTCACCAGCGCGTCACGCAGGGCGGTGACGAACACACCGGTCCCCCCGATCTGCGACAGATGCTCACGGGAGGTGTCCCCGTACGTGGTGATCTCGACGAGTTCCACGGGGCGACCCGTGATCTGCCGCACCGCCTCGGCGATTTGTCCTGACTGCGCCATGGCGAGCTTGCTGCGCCTGGTCCCCAGCCTCAAGGCATCGGTCATGCCCGCCCTCGGTTCTTGACGTCTGTGTTGCTCAGGTCGGTCAGATCGGCCCTGCTGACGGCCGCGACCGTCAGTGGGTCGAGGTCGAAGAGTTCCCGCAGCGCGTCCGCGTACCCGGCGCCGCCGGGCTCGCTCGCGAGCTGCTTGACCCGCACGGTGGGCGCGTGCAGGAGCTTGTCGACGACACGGCGCACGGTCTGCGAGATCTCGGCGCGCTCCTTGTCGTCCAGGTCGGGGAGGCGTCCGTCGAGCCGCGCGATCTCACCGGCGACGACGCCGGCGGCCATGGTGCGCAGGGCCACGACGGTCGGAGTGATGTGGGCGGCCCGCTGGGCCGCGCCGAACGCGGCGACCTCGTCCGAGACGATGGTGCGTACGGCGTCGACATCGGCGGCCATCGGGGCGTCGGCCGACGCGTCGGCCAGCGACTCGATGTCGACCAGGCGGGCACCGCTGATGCGGTGGACCGCCGCGTCGATGTCACGCGGCATGGCCAGGTCGAGCAGGGCCAGGCGCGGCGGAACCCCACCGTCGGCGGGGCCGGCCGCGAGCCTGCGCACGGGGCGCGGGGCGGCGGATCCGGCGGTGCCGGCCCAGGCGCCGTGCTGTTCGAGCGCGTCGACCGCGCGCGCGGCTGCGGTGGCGGCCGTGGCGTCGGCGGGCACATCGGGGACGGGTTCGGCGGCGGGCTCCGCGGGGGTGAACTCCTCGCCGAGCGCGCGGGCCACGGACTCCGCCGTCAGTACGAGACCGGTCGCCCCCGTACAGGAGACGACGAGGTCGGCACGGGCCAGCTCCCCGTCGACGGCGTCCATGGGGACGGCCGAAGCGGTCACCCCGGCGCCGCCGAGGATCTCCGCGAGCCGCTCCGCACGCGCCTGCGTCCGGTTGGCGACGACGATCTCCCCGGCGCCCGCGCGGGCCAGCGTCGCGGCGGCCAGCGAGGACATCGAGCCCGCGCCGATCACCAGGGCGCGCTTGCCCCGGGCCCAGCCGGCCACATCCGCGCCGCCGGCGAGCTGTTCGAGGCCGAAGGTGACCACCGACTGCCCGGCCCGGTCGATGCCGGTCTCGCTGTGCGCGCGCTTGCCGACCCGCAGAGCCTGCTGGAACAGATCGTTCAACAGCCGCCCCGCGGTGTGCAGTTCCTGGCCGAGCGCGAGCGCGTCCTTGATCTGGCCGAGGATCTGGCCCTCGCCCACGACCATGGAGTCCAGCCCGCACGCCACCGAGAAGAGGTGGTGGACGGCCCGGTCCTCGTAGTGCACATAGAGATAAGGAGTGAGCTCTTCGAGCCCGACACCGCAGTGCTGTGCGAGCAGCGTGGACAGCTCGGCGACGCCCGCGTGGAACTTGTCCACGTCGGCGTACAGCTCGATGCGGTTGCAGGTGGCGAGCGTCGCCGCCTCGGCGGCGGGCTCGGCGGCCAGCGTGTCCTGCAACAGCTTGGCCTGCGCATCAGCGGAGAGCGCCGCCCGCTCCAGCACGCTGACGGGCGCGCTGCGGTGGCTGACTCCGACGACCAGAAGACTCATGCCGGCATCACGGCGGGCATATCCCCGTCGGGTCCCTTCCGGTCGGTGTGGGCGGTACGTGCGTTCACGGTGTGCGCGGCGGCGGCCGCCGCGTGTGCGGCGCCCCGGACCGGAGGTGCGTCGGCGTCCGGGCCCGCGGGCGCGCCCTCACCGGCCTTCCGCTGCTCGTGGAAGGCCAGGATCTGCAGCTCGATGGAGAGGTCGACCTTGCGTACGTCGACACCTTCGGGCACCGAGAGCACGGTGGGCGCGAAGTTCAGGATCGAGGTGACACCCGCGGCGACGAGCCGCTCACACACCGGCTGCGCCGCACCCGCGGGGGTGGCGATGACGCCGATGGAGACGCCGTTGTCCGAGATGATCTTCTCGAGGTCGTCGCTGTGCTGGACCGGGATCCCGGCCACCGGCTTCCCGGCCATGGCCGGATCGGCGTCGATCAGCGCGGCGACCCGGAATCCACGCGAGGCGAACCCGCCGTAGTTGGCGAGCGCGGCGCCGAGGTTACCGATTCCGACGATGACGACCGGCCAGTCCTGGGTGAGACCCAGCTCACGCGAGATCTGGTATACGAGATATTCGACGTCGTAACCGACGCCCCTGGTCCCGTACGAACCCAGGTAGGAGAAGTCCTTGCGCAGCTTCGCCGAGTTGACCCCGGCCGCCGCGGCGAGCTCCTCGGACGAGACCGTGGGCACGGAGCGCTCCGACAGACCGGTGAGGGCGCGGAGGTACAGCGGGAGTCGGGCGACGGTGGCCTCGGGGATTCCTCGGCTACGGGTCGCCGGTCGGTGAGTTCGGCCAGTTGCCACGGTGCTCCTGCGGGATGAGCGAGGCTGCAGGCGGCCACATCCAGCAGGACCGCCCCGTCGAATGCAGGCTATGTCTTTGTGAACGCGTGCACAAAGATAGTGTCCGTTTTGTCCGTGCAAAGTGACCGGGGTCACGCACTTCGGCGGCGCATTGACGGAACCGCGGGCTGATCCAATGCGTTGAGATCCCAAAGGGGACAAAACCGCACACACTCCTCACGCCTACGCCCCCGAGACCGCTCAAATCGCCCACGATGGTAGCTGTATTTCGCGTACGAAGCTCCGCGCCGGCCGGCCCCCCGCCCCTCCGCCGCGGTCAGGAACGCAGCGCGCGGCGCAGCCGGTCGGGGTCGACCCGCCAGAAGGTGTGCTGCTCCCCGTCGACGAGTACGACCGGAATCTGTTCCCAGTACGCGTCGTTGAGCGCCGCGTCCTGGGTGATGTCCTTCTCCTCCCACCCCGCACCGGTCTCCGCGCACACCGCGGACACCACGGCACGTGCGTCGTCACAGAGATGGCACCCGGGCTTCCCGACCAGAGTGACGACCCGCTCGGCGGGATTTCCTTGACCGGCGCTGCGGCGGAACAGAGGACTCATACCCCCCATTCTCCGCCGCCCGCACGGACACGCCCCACCACCGTCGGGTCCACGGACCGGTAACGGAGTACATCCGCGTACATTCGCGGCCCAGAGTTCACTCCCCCGCATTCCGTCAGGTGAGGAACGCTCCACCGAACTGGCTATGCTCGCACCATGGCCGCACTGGGATGGCTCACCCCCCGCAGGCGCTCGGCGACAGCACGCAGTGTGCTGGCAGGCGAGGCCGCAGCCGAAGCAGCCCGGAAGTCCTCGCAGGAACCGGCGGCGACCGGGACCGACACGTCCGGCGCACCCGGGGAATCCGCCGAAGAGGCAACCCCGGAGCCCGAGTTCCCCGTCGCGGGCGACAGTCTGGCCGCGGCCTTCTTCGACCTCGACAACACCGTGATGCAGGGCGCCGCGATCTTCCACTTCGGCCGCGGCCTGTACAAGCGGAAGTTCTTCCAGCGCCGCGAGCTGGCCAGGTTCGCCTGGCAGCAGGCGTGGTTCCGGCTGGCGGGCGTCGAGGACCCCGACCATATGCAGGACGCCCGCGAGAGCGCCCTGTCCATCGTCAAGGGCCACCGCGTCTCCGAGCTGATGTCCATCGGCGAGGAGATCTACGACGAGTACATGGCCGACCGCATCTGGCCGGGCACCCGCGCCCTCGCCCAGGCCCACCTGGACGCGGGCCAGAAGGTCTGGCTGGTCACGGCCGCACCCGTGGAGACCGCGACGATCATCGCCCGCCGCCTCGGCCTGACCGGGGCGCTCGGCACGGTCGCGGAGTCGATGGACGGCGTCTACACCGGGCGCCTCGTGGGCGAACCGCTGCACGGCCCGGCGAAGGCCGAGGCGGTACGGGCGCTCGCCGCCGCCGAGGGCCTCGACCTGACGCGCTGCGCCGCGTACAGCGACTCGCACAACGACATCCCGATGCTCTCGCTCGTCGGCCACCCGTACGCGATCAACCCCGACGCGAAGCTGGCCCGTTACGCCCGCGAGCGCGAGTGGCGGCTGCGCGACTACCGCACCGGACGCAAGGCGGCCAAGGTCGGCATCCCGGCCGCGGCCGGGGTCGGCGCGCTCGCGGGCGGCACCGCCGCCGCGGTCGCCCTGCACCGCCGCCGCCACTGAGCCGTCCCGGCGAGCCACCGCAGCCACCGAGCGCCCCCGCCGGTCCGCTCACCTGAGCCGCCACCGAGCCACCGCCCCCGGGCGGCCCGGCCGTCCGTGCGTCAGCCGTCGCTGACCGGAACGTCAACAGCTCTCCGCGCCCGCGCCACTCCCGAGAGCGCGGGCGAATCGAACTTCTTACCCCCCTGCACCCGCCGCCAGTCCCGTTGCGGCCGCTCGCGCACAAGTGACCCCGCAATCAAACGGATCGTGAGGCTATCCGATCAATAAACGGTCACGAAGTGCTACTTGATCCGACGTGTAGACGTAACAGAAGCGACGTAATCGATGATTTGAGCAACTGGGTGTAGCACTGCCTGTACGAAGCGTTATTCTCCTCAGACGCATACCGGACCTCACTCGCCATCACGTCGAGTGAATCATCCAGCACTGCACGTGATGGAAGCTCTGCCTCTGGGAGTCCCGTGTACCCACACGTCGGGGTTGACGCCTCGGGCCTGGCTACGCTGCGCACAACGGTCCTTGACCAGCTGCGCGGCTTTGTCCCCACCGCGTACGCCGTCCCCGCATTTGCCACAGCCGCGCCTGCCGGCCCCTGCTATGCCCTCGCCGATGGCGGTGCGGCGGTCGGCAGACGCAGCCGCGGCGGCACCGGCACGTCCACCGCCCGTCGGCCTGCGGCCGACAGCGACAGCGCACGCATGATGGACCTCGTCGAACGCGCTCAGGCCGGCGAGGCCGACGCCTTCGGGCGGCTCTACGACCAGTACAGCGACACGGTCTACCGCTACATCTACTACCGCGTCGGCGGGAAGGCGACGGCGGAGGATCTCACCAGCGAGACCTTCCTGCGCGCTCTGCGCCGTATCTCCACCTTCACCTGGCAAGGGCGCGACTTCGGCGCCTGGCTGGTCACGATCGCCCGGAACCTGGTCGCCGACCACTTCAAGTCGAGCCGATTCCGGCTCGAAGTGACCACGGGCGAAATGCTCGACGCCAACGAGGTCGAGCGCAGTCCCGAGGACTCCGTCCTGGAGTCCCTCTCCAACGCCGCCCTGCTCGAGGCCGTACGGAAGCTCAATCCCCAGCAACAGGAGTGCGTGACCCTGCGCTTCCTGCAAGGGCTCTCCGTGGCCGAGACCGCCCGGGCCATGGGCAAGAACGAGGGCGCCATCAAGACGCTCCAGTACCGGGCCGTGCGCACCCTGGCGCGACTCCTCCCCGATGACGCACGCTGATCACAACTCACCGTCAGTCATGGCCTCATGACACTGCGGTCCGATCATCTTTCGTCCGTAACCCAAGTGCTGTGCGGCTCGTTGTGTCGGATGCAGGCTCCCTGTGGTCAAGCCACGCCCGCAGGTACTCACCCGATCGAGTGGAAGCACTCAAGGTGGGCAACCTTCCGGACCCCGAGGGGAGTCGATCGTCATGACGAGAGGAGGTGCCGCCAGTGATCGGACAAGTTTCGGCACACCGGCGGGCGAACGCCTTCGCCCAGGCCCTGGAGGAGCAGACACTCCAGGGCTCGGCGGCCGACCAGCCCGAAGCTCCCACCGAACCGAGTACACAGGGGCAGTTGCTGGCCCTGGTGACCGGGCTCGAAGAGCTACCGAAACCACAGCTGGATCCTGAGGTCAAAGTGGTGCAACGAGCCCAGCTCGTCGCGGCCATGGAGACGATGCTCGCGGGGGGAGGTGTGTCCGAGGGCCCTCAGGTGCCCGAACAGCGGACCGGCCGAGGCGCCCACCGGGCGTCCCCGCTCCGGAAATTGCGCCCCCGCTCCCGCTGGTCGAAGGGCCTCGCTGCGGGCGGACTCACCGTCGGCGTCGCGGCCGGAGCCTTCAGCGGCGTCGCGGCTGCCAGCTCCGACGCCCTCCCCGGTGATTCGCTGTACGGGCTGAAGCGCGGCATGGAAGATCTCAAGCTGGGAATGGCGAACGACGACGCCGCCCGCGGTGAGATCTACCTCGACCAGGCTTCCACCCGTCTCCAGGAGGCACGCCGCCTCCTGGAGCGCGACCGGGCGGGCCGGCTCGACCACGAGCAACTGGGCGAAGTCAGACGCGCGTTGAACGGAATGAACCACGACGCCGGAGAAGGTCACCGGCTGCTGCACGAGGCGTACGCGAGGAACGGGACACTCGGCCCGATCCAGACCCTCTCCTCGTTCTCCCGCTCGCACCGGGAGACCTGGAGCAAGCTCCGGGGCCGGCTGCCCGTCCAGCTCCACGACGTCGGAAACCAGGTCAACTCGGTCTTCGACGCCATAGACCAGGAGGTCGGTCCGCTCCAGTCCCAGCTGCCGCAGACCCCAGGCACCACCGCCCGCACCCCAGGGCACCCGGGCACGACGAAGCCGGCCACCCCCGGCACCGGCCGCCCCGGCCCCACATCGGCCGCCCCGCACCACAGCGGCAAGGACGACACCAGGCCGCAGCCGTCCGGCTCCGAGAGCGGCAAGGCCGACCAGGGCCTGATCGGCGGCAACACGGGCGGTCTGCTCGACCCGCCGAAGAGCAGCGGCTCGTCCTCGTCCGAAGGCACCGGCAAGTCCGGCGAAGGCAGCAAGCCCGCACCGGACGTCACCCTCCCCCCGCTGCTCCCCGGCCTGCTCCCGGGCCTGGGCATCAGCGGCGAGGACGCCCCGTAGCACGGAGCGACCAGCAGTACCCGTACCAAAAGGAAGGTGCGGGGCCCGGAAGATCACGGGCCCCGCACCTTTCCGTTCGTCCGGAGAGAGCCGGTCAGAAGAAGACCGACCGGCGCTGTACGAGCAGCTTGTACAGCGTGTGCTGGATCTGCTCCCGCACCTGGTCCGTCAGGTTGAACATCAGCATCGGATCCTCCGCGGCCTCCTCGGGGAACCCGTCCGTCGGAATCGGCTCACCGAACTGGATGGTCCACTTCGTCGGCAGCGGCACCAGGCCCAGCGGCCCCAGCCACGGAAACGTCGGCGTGACCGGGAAATACGGGAAGCCCAGCAGCCGCGCCACCGTCTTCGCGTTCCCGATCATCGGGTAGATCTCCTCGGCGCCGACGATCGAGCACGGCACGATCGGCACCCCGGCCCGCAGCGCGGTCGACACGAAGCCGCCCCGCCCGAACCGCTGGAGCTTGTACCGGTCGGAGAACGGCTTCCCGATGCCCTTGAACCCCTCGGGCATCACCCCGACGACCTCACCGCGCTGCAGCAGCCGCTCCGCGTCCTCCGCACACGCCAGCGTGTGCCCGGCCTTCCTGGCCAGCTCGTTGACGACCGGCAGCATGAAGACCAGATCCGCGGCGAGCAGCCGCAGATGGCGCTCCGCCGGGTGCTGGTCGTGGACGGCGACCTGGAGCATCAGCCCGTCGAGCGGCAGCGTCCCCGAGTGGTTGGCGACGACGAGCGCCCCGCCGTCCGACGGGATGTTCTCGATGCCCTTCACCTCGACACGGAAGTACTTCTCGTACAGCGGCCGCACCGCCGACATCAGCACCTGGTCGGTGAGCTCCTTGTCGTACCCGAACTCGTCGACGTCGTACTCACCAGTGATCCGGCGCCGCAGAAAGGCCAGCCCGCCGGCGATCCGCCGGTCCCAGTCGCCGCCGGTCTCCGCGCGGTCCGCCCGGTCCCTCACGGCGGCGCCCTGCGCCGGGGGCTCCGTACGCCCGGACGCCTCGGCCGGCTCGGTCCCCTCGGACGGTTCGGGCCCCGACTGCTGCTCCGGCACGGGCGCGAGCGGTCCCGTGGCGGCCCTGCCGCGCGTCCCGGACCGCTTGGCGGCCTTGCCGCCGCTCCTGTTCCGCCTCGCTCGCGGCTCGTCGCCGAAGGGGATGACCTTGGCATCGGCCATGTCAGATGCGCTCCTTGCTGACGGAGTGGGCGGGAATCACGGGTCGGGCGGCACCGGCGGCAGCGGAGGGTCCTGCCGGACCTACGGACTCGGCGAAGGCGGCGACCCGGTCGACGGCCCGCGCCAGCGCCCGCGGCGGCAGCAGCCCGTCGCCGCGGCTGAGCGCGAAGTCCTCGAAGGCCCCGGCCGTGGAATACCTCGGCACGAACCCCAGTGTCTCGCGCATCTGCACCGTACTGACGACCCGGCCATGGGTGAGCAGCCGGATCTGCTCCGGCGAGAAGTCGGTGACGCCCACGGTCCGCAGCGCGGAGCCGACCCAGTTCACGGCCGGCAGCAGCACCGGGACCGTCGGCCGGCCCAGCCGCCGCGAGCACTGCGAGAGCAGCAGCACCCCGTCGCCCGCGATGTTGAAGGTGCCGCTGTTGAGCGTCCCGCGCGGCGGTTCGCCCAGCGCCAGCCGGAGTACGTCGATGACGTCGTCCTCATGGACGAACTGGAGCCGCGGGTCGTAGCCGAACACGGTCGGCAGCACCGGCAGCGACAGATACTCGGCGAGCGGATAGTCCGTGCTCGGCCCCAGGATGTTCGCGAAGCGCAGCACACAGACCGCCACATCGGGCCTGCGCCGGGCGAAGCCCCGTACATAGCCCTCGACCTCGACCGCGTCCTTCGCGAAGCCGCCGCTGGGCAGGGACTTGGGGGGCGTCGTCTCGGTGAAGACGGCCGGGTCGCGGGGCGCCGACCCGTACACATTGGTGCTGGACTTGACCACCAGGCGCTGGACGGTCGGCGACTTCTGGCAGGCACCGAGCAGCTGCATGGTGCCGATGACGTTGGTCTCCTTGACCGCCGTCCGGCCGCCGCTGCCCAGCGGGGTGCCGGTCACGTCCATGTGCACGACCGTGTCGACGTCGTGCTCGGCGAGCACCCGGGCGATGGCGGGCTGGCGGATGTCCGCCCGTACGAAGACGGCGTCACCCAGCCCGTGTGCGGGCTCCACGATGTCCACCGCGATCACCCGGTCCACCTCGGCGTCCCGCAGTATGCGGCGCACGAGCCGGCCTCCGAGCTGCCGGGCCACTCCGGTGACGAGCACGACCTTGCCCAAGATCAGCGCCTTCCCATTCGGACTCCCGTACGGGCCACGGTAGCGGCTCGTTGTCGCGCTGTACTGGTGATGCGCTGCGTGAAGTCATCGGAAATCTACCCGCAGGAACGCGCAGAGGCCCTCCCACCATGCTGGTGGGAGGGCCTCAGAACCACGTACAGCTGCCGCTTACTTCTTGTTGCGACGCTGAACGCGGGTGCGCTTGAGCAGCTTGCGGTGCTTCTTCTTAGCCATCCGCTTGCGCCGCTTCTTGATAACAGAGCCCACGACTACCCTCGCTCACTTCTCTTCACTCGGTGCGGGGCGTCTGGGCCCACACGACCTACGTCGGCCTAGCCTACCTGCCGCCGAGTGAGGGACGTAATCCGAGGGAAACCCCCGGGCTCATCTAGGCGGTCTGGACCCCCACGAAGGACTCGCGGAGGTATGCGTGCACTGCTTGCTCCGGGACCCGGAAGGACCTGCCCACCCGGATCGCCGGCAGATGACCGCTGTGCACCAGCCGGTACACGGTCATCTTGGACACTCGCATCACCGAGGCGACTTCCGCCACGGTCAGGAACCTGACCTCATTGAGAGGTCGCTCACTCCCAGCAGCCATGACCCACCTGAACCTTCCGCACCCGACGGGGCACCGGCTTCCCCTTCCGGTGACTCTTCGTCGTGGCGCGCTCACTCACCAGACTAGGTGCGGGTGGTGCGAGTGGGGAAGAGGAGCAACAGCCCCTTCCCTACTGGGGCAGAAGCGCCCGATTGAGTACATAGCGAATGAGCGGCCGGTAGTAGTGGGGGCGCACCGCGTCGTCGAGCGGAACGGCCACGGAGACCCGCCCCTCGGCCTCGCCGACGAACAGCGCGGGGTCGTCGGTGTCCGCGAGGCCGATCGCCTCGACCCCCAGCTGACCTGCCCCGCAGACCCATCCGTGGTCGCCGACGACCAGCCCCGGCAGGCCGTACGCATCCCCCGCGGCGGCTTCCAGCGCGACCCGGACGGGCAGCGGGGAATGGGTGTGTGCGCCGGGCTCACTTCCCGGCTGCCGCACGCCGGGTTCGCGCATCAGCGCGACTCCCCGTACGTACTCCAGGAGGTGGGTGCGTACGCCGAACCGGGTCGTTATGTCGACACTTCGGCCCTGCGCGGGGGTGAGGACAGTACATCCGGCCGCCGACAGGGCGTCTGCCAGCGCGGCGTAGAAACCGAGCAGCCGATGCGGGTGCCCGGTCCCGAACAGCACACTGGCACCACGCGCCGCGGCCTCCCCGAGCCGCACGGCGAACGCGTCGAGCCCGGCCAGCGTCCGCTCCGGGTCGATGACATCGGGCCCCGACACCTGCCCCGGATCACCGGAAACCCCGCACCGCTCGGCCATCAGACGCAGCAACTCCGGCTCGCCCCACACCTGTTCGGGATGAATGCCGAGGGTCACCCGCGGATCGCGCGCGGCGAAGAGCCGGTAACTGCGCAGACTCACTTCCCGCGGGGTGGCCACGGGCCCGGCCAGCCGGGCCGCCAACAGATGCGCACGGAGGGCGCCGGTGGTCAACACCCTGCCGATCGTGCCGCAATGACGCGGCCCCCGGGCCGAAACCGGGGATATCCGGCACAGTTGGCGTAACGCGACCACCCAACAGGCAACGCCAGCCCCAGCACGACAACTCCAAGCGCACCCGGCACCCCAGGCCCAGCCGGCAACCCAAGCCCGTCCGACGATTGAGGACACAAGGGGGCCCGGGGGCTGGCCCCCCGGTTTCGGGAAGGGGCGGGGAGGGGACAAGCCCGCCGCAGGCGCCCCACCCGCACCAGGCGACCGACAGCACAACCCCACCCGCACAACCCCCCGCACCCCACCCCCTAAGCCAACAACCCCCGCAGAGGAAACACAGCCCGCCGAGTAGCAAGCACAGCCTGATCAAGCCGATCAGCAGGGTCGTACCCCTCGTCCCAGGACCGCCACCCCACAGGCCACCGCCCATCGGTCATCCGCGCGGGCCCCACCCCCCGGGTCCGCGCATACACGTCGTCCCGCCAGGACGGCGGGATCACCGACTCCGGATCGATCTCGGCATGCCCGGCGATCCCCACCAGATGCGTCCACGACCGCGGTACGACGTCGGCCACCGCGTACCCGCCCCCGCCGAGCGCCACCCACCGCCCGCCGTCCGCGTACTCGTGCGCCAGCTCATGGCAGGCGACCTGCACCGCACGCTGCGCGTCCAGCGAGACCGCCAGATGGGCCAGCGGGTCCTCGAAGTGCGTATCGGCGCCGTGCTGCGACACCAGCACCTGCGGCCGGAAGTCGGCCAGCAGCTCGGGCACCACCGCGTGGAACGCCCGCAGCCACCCCGCGTCACCGGTCCCGGCCGGCAGCGGCAGATTCACCGCCGTCCCCTCCCCCGCGCCCTCGCCCGTCTCGGTCGGAAACCCCGTACCGGGAAAGAGCGTGCGGGGATGCTCGTGCAGCGAGACGGTCAGCACCCGCGGATCGTCCCGGAACGCCTCCTGCACCCCGTCCCCGTGGTGCACGTCCACATCGACGTACGCGACCCGCTCCGCCCCCAGTTCGAGCAGCCGGGCGATGGCCAGCGCGGCGTCGTTGTAGATGCAGAACCCGGAGGCCGCACCCGGCATCGCGTGGTGCAGCCCGCCCGTGAAGTTCACCGCGTGGTCCGTGTCGCCGCGCCACACCGCCTCAGCCGCACCGACGGACTGGCCGGCGATCAGCGCGGAGACCTCGTGCATCCCGGCGAAGGCCGGATCGTCGGGGGTCCCCAGCCCGTACGAGAGGTCCGCCGCCGCCGGATCCACCGACGCCGCCCGCACCGCGTCCAGATAGTCCGCCCGGTGCACCAGGCGCAGGGTCGACTCCCCGGCCGGTCTGGCGGCGACGACATCGACCGCGCCGTCCAGCCCGTACGCCCGGACCAGCCCCATGGTCAGTGCGAGCCGCACCGGATCCATCGGATGGCCGGGCCCGAAGTCATACTTCGTTACTGCTTCGTCCCACATCAACAGTCCGCGGCCGCTCATGCCCGACACCGTATCGGGCATCCCCCTGGCCGAACGAGCGGGCGTACACGAGGGTCGCCAGCACAAGCACCATCGGTACGAGCATCGCGCCCCGGTAGTTCCACGCGTCGCCGATGGCGCCCACCAGCGGCGAGCCGACCAGGAACCCCACGTAGTTGAAGATGTTGAGCCGGGCGATGGCCGCGTCGGACGCGTGCGGGAACAGCCGCCCGGCGGCGGCGAAGGTCTGCGGCACGATCACACAGAGCCCGAAGCCCAGCAGCGTGAACCCGAGCATCCCCACCCAGGGCCCGGTCGCACCGGCCACCACCCCGAACCCGACAGCCGCGACGACCGACCCGAACCGCACCACGGCCACCGCCCCGAAGCGCCGCACCCCGAAGTCCCCGACCGCGCGGCCCAGCAGCGTGGTGACCATATAGACGTTGTACGGGACCGTGGAGAGCTGCTCGGAGCTGCCCAGTACGTCCTGAAGGTATTTGGCGCTCCAGTTGGAGACGGTCGAGTCACCGATGTAGGCGAAGGCCATCACAAGGCAGAGCGGCAGCAGCATCCTGAAGACGACCGAGCCCCCGGCACCACCGGCCGCACCGCCGGCCCCACCACCGGCCGCCTCAGCACCCCCTCCGGCCCCGGCTCCTGCTCCTGCCCCGGCCGCCGGAACATCCCCATCCCGGGCATCCGCGTACCAGCGGCTCGCCACCAGACAGACGGGCAGCAGCACCACGGCCACCGGCCAGTACAACGTCAGCAGCGACAGATGCCAGTGCGCCCCGGCCCACGCCAGTGAGGCACCGGCGATCCCGCCGAGGCTGTACGCGGCGTGGAACCCGAGCATGATGCTGCGCCCATAGGCCCGCTGGAGGCTCACCCCCAGCATGTTCATCGAGGCGTCCAGCGCCCCCACCCCGAGCCCGAACACCCCGAGTGAGACAGCCGCCTGCCAGAGCTCGGTACCGGCGGCGGCACCGAGGAGCGCCAGCAGCACCACGGGCTGCGCCCAGCGCAGCACGGCCGAGGGCCGCACCCGCTTCACCAGCTGCTCGGTGCCGACGCTGCTGAGGCCGGCGAGCACCGGAACCGCGGCGAGGAAGACGGGAAGCAGGCCGTCGGATATCCCGTAACGGTCCTGGACGGCGGGGATCCGCGTCACCAGGAGAGCGAACGCGGCGCCCTGCGCGAAGAAGCTGAGCCCCAGAGAGGCCCGGCCGTGCCGCAGGCGAACATCTGTCGTCATGGCGGCACAGTAGGCCCCTCGCCTACCGGTGGGTAGATGGATCAGGCAAGGAGTTGGGGCAGCTGCGACATATTCGAGAAGAAACCGTTCGCCCCGGCGAGCCGCTCGGCGGGAGTCATCGCCGTAAACCCGTACACATCCATCCCGGCCGCATGGGCGGCCGCCACCCCGAGGGGGCTGTCCTCGATGACGACGCACCGCTCGGCGGCCACGCCCATCTGCTGGGCGGCGTGGAGGAAGAGGTCCGGCGCCGGCTTGCCCCGGCCGACGTCCTGCGAGCTGAAGATCCACTCGTCCTCGAACCACTCGTCGAGACCGGTGACCCGCTGGCTCACCCGGATCCGTTCGTGGGTACCGGAGGAGGCGACGCAGTACGGGACACCCTGGGCGACCAGTTCCCCGAGGACGTCGCCGACACCGGCGACCGGCTGGAGCTCGGTCTCGTAGGCGGCGAAGATCCGGCTGTGCAGGGTCTCGTCGAAGTCGTCGGGGAGCTGCTGTCCGCTCCGCTCCCGGATGGTGTCGTGCACCCGGTGCACGGCGGCACCCATGTAGTCACGGAGGGACTCGTCGTACGAGGTGGGGTGCCCCAGCTCGGTCAGGTACCCCGCGAGGATGGTGTTGGAGATCGGCTCACTGTCCACAAGGACGCCGTCGTTGTCGAAGATGACCAGGTCGTAGCGCATACCCTGACCATAAACGCAAAAATGCCTCAGCCCCGGACCATAACGGTCCGGGGCTGAGGCTAAAAATTGTTCGGCGGCGTCCTACTCTCCCACAGGGTCCCCCCTGCAGTACCATCGGCGCTGAAAGGCTTAGCTTCCGGGTTCGGAATGTAACCGGGCGTTTCCCTAACGCAATGACCACCGAAACACTATGAAATTAACCAACACCGGATACAACACGGTCGTTCGTTATTTCAGAACTAACACAGTGGACGCGAGCAACTGAGGACAAGCCCTCGGCCTATTAGTACCAGTCAGCTCCACCCGTTACCGGGCTTCCACATCTGGCCTATCAACCCAGTCGTCTACTGGGAGCCTTAACCCCTCAAAGGGGGAGGGAACACTCATCTCGAAGCAGGCTTCCCGCTTAGATGCTTTCAGCGGTTATCCTTTCCGAACGTAGCCAACCAGCCATGCCCTTGGCAGGACAACTGGCACACCAGAGGTTCGTCCGTCCCGGTCCTCTCGTACTAGGGACAGCCCTTCTCAATATTCCTACGCGCGCAGAGGATAGGGACCGAACTGTCTCACGACGTTCTAAACCCAGCTCGCGTACCGCTTTAATGGGCGAACAGCCCAACCCTTGGGACCGACTCCAGCCCCAGGATGCGACGAGCCGACATCGAGGTGCCAAACCATCCCGTCGATATGGACTCTTGGGGAAGATCAGCCTGTTATCCCCGGGGTACCTTTTATCCGTTGAGCGACAGCGCTTCCACAAGCCACTGCCGGATCACTAGTCCCGACTTTCGTCCCTGCTCGACCCGTCGGTCTCACAGTCAAGCTCCCTTGTGCACTTACACTCAACACCTGATTGCCAACCAGGCTGAGGGAACCTTTGGGCGCCTCCGTTACTCTTTAGGAGGCAACCGCCCCAGTTAAACTACCCATCAGACACTGTCCCTGATCCGGATCACGGACCGAGGTTAGACATCCAGCACGACCAGAGTGGTATTTCAACGACGACTCCACAACCACTGGCGTGGCCGCTTCACAGTCTCCCACCTATCCTACACAAGCCGAACCGAACACCAATATCAAACTGTAGTAAAGGTCCCGGGGTCTTTCCGTCCTTCTGCGCGAAACGAGCATCTTTACTCGTAGTGCAATTTCACCGGGCCTATGGTTGAGACAGTCGAGAAGTCGTTACGCCATTCGTGCAGGTCGGAACTTACCCGACAAGGAATTTCGCTACCTTAGGATGGTTATAGTTACCACCGCCGTTTACTGGCGCTTAAGTTCTCAGCTTCGCCACACCGAAATGTGACTAACCGGTCCCCTTAACGTTCCAGCACCGGGCAGGCGTCAGTCCGTATACATCGCCTTACGGCTTCGCACGGACCTGTGTTTTTAGTAAACAGTCGCTTCTCGCTGGTCTCTGCGGCCACCCCCAGCTCACACCGTAAAGATGATCACCAGGAATGGCCCCCCTTCTCCCGAAGTTACGGGGGCATTTTGCCGAGTTCCTTAACCATAGTTCACCCGAACGCCTCGGTATTCTCTACCTGACCACCTGAGTCGGTTTAGGGTACGGGCCGCCATGAAACTCGCTAGAGGCTTTTCTCGACAGCATAGGATCATCCACTTCACCACAATCGGCTCGGCATCAGGTCTCACCCACATGTCATCCGGATTTACCTGGACAACGGGCTACACCCTTACCCCGGGACAACCACCGCCCGGGCTGGACTACCTTCCTGCGTCACCCCATCGCTTACCTACTACCACCTTGGTTCAGCGGCTCCACCACTCCCCTTTCCCCGAAGGGTCCAGGACGGCTTCACGGCCTTAGCATTAATGGGCTCAGTATTGGGCGTTTCAAAGCGGGTACCGGAATATCAACCGGTTGTCCATCGACTACGCCTGTCGGCCTCGCCTTAGGTCCCGACTTACCCTGGGCAGATCAGCTTGACCCAGGAACCCTTAGTCAATCGGCGCACACGTTTCTCACGTGTGTATCGCTACTCATGCCTGCATTCTCACTCGTGAACCGTCCACAACTCGCTTCCGCGGCTGCTTCACCCGGCACACGACGCTCCCCTACCCATCCCAGCCCCCGTTAGAGGTATATGCTGGAATGACACGACTTCGGCGGTACGCTTGAGCCCCGCTACATTGTCGGCGCGGAATCACTTGACCAGTGAGCTATTACGCACTCTTTCAAGGATGGCTGCTTCTAAGCCAACCTCCTGGTTGTCTCTGCGACTCCACATCCTTTTCCACTTAGCGTACGCTTAGGGGCCTTAGTCGATGCTCTGGGCTGTTTCCCTCTCGACCATGGAGCTTATCCCCCACAGTCTCACTGCCGCGCTCTCACTTACCGGCATTCGGAGTTTGGCTAAGGTCAGTAACCCGGTAGGGCCCATCGCCTATCCAGTGCTCTACCTCCGGCAAGAAACACACGACGCTGCACCTAAATGCATTTCGGGGAGAACCAGCTATCACGGAGTTTGATTGGCCTTTCACCCCTAACCACAGGTCATCCCCCAGGTTTTCAACCCTGGTGGGTTCGGTCCTCCACGACCTCTTACAGCCGCTTCAACCTGCCCATGGCTAGATCACTCCGCTTCGGGTCTAGAGCGTGCAACTCAAACGCCCTATTAGGACTCGCTTTCGCTACGGCTTCCCCACACGGGTTAACCTCGCTACACACCGCTAACTCGCAGGCTCATTCTTCAAAAGGCACGCAGTCACGACTGACCGTACAAGTACGACCAGCGACGCTCCCACGGCTTGTAGGCACACGGTTTCAGGTACTATTTCACTCCGCTCCCGCGGTACTTTTCACCATTCCCTCACGGTACTATCCGCTATCGGTCACCAGGGAATATTTAGGCTTAGCGGGTGGTCCCGCCAGATTCACACGGGATTTCTCGGGCCCCGTGCTACTTGGGAATCACACAAGCAAGCCGTTGATGTTTCAGCTACGGGGGTCTTACCCTCTACGCCGGACCTTTCGCATGTCCTTCGCCTACACCAACGGTTTCTAACTCGCCCAACAGCCGGCAGACTATTGAAGTGCAACCCCACAACCCCGCATGCGCAACCCCTGCCGGGTATCACACACATACGGTTTGGCCTCATCCGGTTTCGCTCGCCACTACTCCCGGAATCACGGTTGTTTTCTCTTCCTGAGGGTACTGAGATGTTTCACTTCCCCTCGTTCCCTCCACATGCCCTATGTGTTCAGGCATGGGTGACAG
>NZ_CP108660.1:3592500-4432500 GCF_045162975.1 Streptomyces sp. NBC_01089
ATGCGAATGGCACGACGAGTCGTCGGTCGTTCGAATAGTTGATGCGGATTGGCTGTCCGGGGACCGGCCGGGGCCGGGGCTCACGTCGGACAGCTCGGAGAACATTACGGAGCTGTCAACCCCGTGTCAAGTCGGGGTCGGCTCCGCCGCAACCGGCGGGCTCGGGGCTACAGTGGAGCCCATGATGACGCGTGCGTACACCCTCCGGTGGCGGGCCGCCTGACGGCGGCCTGCATCTGCGTATGCGTTCAACGGCCGCCTCTCCGGCGGCCGTTCGTGTTTCTCCCTCCAGGAGCCGGCTGTCGGTGACGGCGGCCCTGTCGAGAGGTGGAGAGAAATGACGCGGATCTTCAGCGGGATCAAGCCCACCGGGCACCTGACGCTCGGGAACTACCTGGGTGCGGTGCGGCGCTGGGCCGAGGACGACCAGTACCGGGCCGAGGCCCTGTTCTGTGTGGTGGATCTGCACGCGCTGACCATGGAACACGACCCCGCGCGGGTACGGAGACTGAGTCGGCAGGCGGCGACGCTGCTGCTGGCGGCCGGGCTCGACCCCGAGCAGTGCACCGTATTCGTGCAGAGCCATGTCGACGAGCACGCCCGGCTCTCGTATCTCATGGAGTGCACCGCCACGGACGGCGAGATGCGGCGCATGATCCAGTACAAGGAGAAGAGCGCCCGGGCGAAGGCGGCCGGGGACAGTGTGCGGCTCTCTCTTCTCACCTATCCGGCGCTGATGGCCGCGGACATCCTGGCGTACTCGACCGACGAGGTCCCGGTCGGCGAGGACCAGACCCAGCATGTCGAGCTGACCCGGGATCTGGCCGTGCGGTTCAACCAGCGGTACGGGCACACGTTCGTGGTGCCCAAGGCGACGGAGCCGGCCGTGGCCGCGCGGGTCATGGACCTTCAGGACCCCACGTCGAAGATGGGGAAGTCGCACGCGTCCGGTGCGGGGATCGTCTATCTGCTGGACGAACCGGCCGTGATCCACAAGAAGGTCATGCGGGCCGTGACCGACAGCGGGCAGGAGGTCGTCTTCGACCGGGCCGCGAGCCCCGGGGTCGCCAATCTGCTGGAGGTGCTCGGGGCCTGCACGGGGCAGGAGCCCGGGGTGCTCGCCGGGACGTACACGTCGTACGGGGCGCTGAAGAAGGACGCGGCCGACGCGGTGGTGGAGCTGCTGCGGCCGGTCCAGGAGCGGCATACGGCGCTGGTCGCCGATCCCGGGTATCTGGAGGGGGTCCTCAGGCGGGGCGCCGAGCGGGCTCGGGCGATGGCCCGGCCCACGGTCGATGCGGCGTACCGGGCCGTGGGGCTGCTGGAGCCGTAGGGGGTGGTGGGCGGGCCTTGGGGCGGCTGCCGGTCCGGGGCTTTGTGGCTTGGGGCGGTGGCGGTCCGGGGCTTGGGCCTCGGGCCTCGGGCCTTTGGGACTTTGGGCGGCCGGGCCGGGGCTTGGGGCGGCCGCCTTGGGGCCGTTCTTGGTGTTGCCCCGCCTTTGGCCCGTCGGTCAGCCGTTGCCCGAGGCCAGTTCTCGGCTGCGGTCGCGGGCTGCCTCCAGGGCGGCGATGAGGGCGGCCCGTACTCCGTGGCTCTCCAGCTCGCGGATCGCGTTGATCGTGGTGCCCGCGGGGCTGGTGACCGCCTCGCGCAGTTTTACCGGGTGCTCGCCGCTGTCCCTGAGCATCACCGCTGCGCCGATGGCCGCCTGCACGATCAGGTCGTGCGCCTGGGCGCGCGGGATGCCGAGCAGGATGCCGGCGTCGGTCATGGCCTCGACCAGGAAGTAGAAGTACGCCGGGCCGGAGCCGGAGAGTGCGGTGGCCGCGTCCTGCTGGGTCTCCGGGACGCGGAGGGTCTTGCCCACCCCGCCGAAGATCTCGTCGGCGTGGGCCAGGTGCGCTTCCGTCGCGTGGCTGCCGGGCGAGATGACGGACATGGCCTCGTCCACCAGGGCCGGGGTGTTCGTCATGACCCTGACCACCGGGGTGCCCGGTGCGAGGCGCTCCTCGAAGAAGGAGGTGGGAATGCCGGCGGCGCCGCTGATGACGAGGCGGTCCGCGGGGACGTGCGGGCTGAGTTCGTCGAGGAGCTTGCCCATGTCCTGCGGCTTCACCGTGAGGATGAGGATGTCGGCGCGCTCGGCCGCTTCCTGGTTGGTGACCGGCTCCACGCCGTAGCGGGTGCGGAGTTCTTCTGCGCGGTCGGGGCGGCGGGTGGTGACGAGGAGGTTGGCGGGGGGCCAGCCTGCGCGGAGCATTCCGCTCAGGAGGGCTTCGCCGATCTTGCCTGTGCCTAGGACTGCGACTGTCTGGGCCATGGCTCTGTTCACCTCGCCGGTCGGGGACTGTGCGTCTGTGCGTCTGTGCGTCTGTGCGTCTGTGCGTCTGACGGGGTCATCCTTGCATCGGGGCGTGTGGGGGTGGGTGGGTGTCCGAGCGGTGGTACGGGGGGTGGGGTGTGGGGGCGCCGTACGTGGGTCGGTGCGGGTGGGTGCGCCTGCGGCGGGCTTGTTCCCCTCCCCGCCCCTTCCCGTAACCGGGGCTCCGCCCCGGCCCCCGCTCCTCAAACGCCGGAGGGGCTGGGTATTCAGCCGTCGCCGGAGGGGCTGGGTATTCGAGGGGCTGCGTATGCAGCCGTGCCCCGGACGGGCACGCGGGGCCGCCGACTCAGCGGGTTGTTACGCACAGGTCCACCACGTACGCCTCCCTGATCACGCCCTCCGGGAAGATCTCCATCAGCGCGGGACGCTCGCGGTCCAGGAATTCTCTTGTTGACTGCTCCCCCGCCACCAGGAAGACCGAGTGGCTGGCCAGATTGGCCAGGTGGGTGTCGATGGAGACCTCGCGGGTCCAGGGGACCCTGCGGTCCGCGAAGTCCAGGCCGCCCGTCTCGCGCGTCCGCTCCGCTGTGCCGTGGGCGCCGAGCACGATGTCGAAGTCGCCGAAGAAGCGCTGGATCCTGGTCGTCTGGTCGGCCACCCATTCCACTCCGCGGTCCGCGACGTTCCACCAGAGGGCGAGCGCGCCGCCGGGGCGCAGGACGCGCATCGCCTCGGGTGCCGAGCGTGCCGGGTCGGTCCAGTGCCATGCCTGGGCGTACGTGATGAAGTCCGCCGACGCGTCGGCGAGCGGGAGGTTGTTCCCGTCGCCTCGCACGATCGGTACGCCGGGCAGGGTGCGGCGGAACTGTTCTGTCATCCCGTCGCCCGGCTCGACCGCGACGATCCGGGCGCCGCGCTCGTGCAGGAGCGCCGTGGCTATACCGGTGCCCGCGCCTATGTCCGCGACCCGGGCGCCGCTCAGCGGGCGGCCCGCGAGTTCTTCCACGGCGTCGAAGAGGGCGGGCGGATAGGACGGGCGGTTCGCCGCGTAGGCGGCTGCGGCCGCGTTGAAGGAGTGGGCTCGTGAGGTGGTTGTCATACGGCGATTCTGCCCACGTCTCAGGGTTTTCGACCGCACTTCCGGGGTGCGTCAGGGGCATCCCCCATGGCCTTCGGGAGCTGGGCGGCGGACCGTTGAGGCATGACGCAGAACCTTGGAAAGTCCGGGCCCGAGATGTCCAGGTCCGAGCAGCGGAGCCTGGCCGTCGCCGCCGCGACGCTCGGGCCGTGGCGGTCCGCCGCCGCGGTGGGTGCGATGGGCGGTGCGGTCTCGCTGGGGATCGCGGCGCTTGCCGAGGGGATGGGGGCGCACACCGTGACCACCGCGGTCTCGGTCGCGCTGTCCCTGTTCTTCATCGTGGGCGGGGCGGGGGCCGCGCTCGGCGGGCGGCAGGGGGCGGGGGCCGACCGGCGGATCGGGCGGTGGTCGGCCGCGCACCCCTGGCGGGTCGCGGCCGTGCCCGCCGCGTTGATGGCTGTCTGTGACCTTGTGGTGCGCCAGCTGCTGGGATCGGAGAGCTTTTTCAGCAGTTCGGGGGACGCGGTGTGGCGCGGGGTTGTCGTCGGTGGCGTGGTGGGGCTGGTCGGGAGGTACGGAGGGCGGCGGGGGTGAAACCCGTGAGCGCTGTCAGTCGGCCGGCTTCCGTACTGCCGTGAGGTTGATGACGTACTCCTCGCGCACTCTGCCCTCCGGGAAGATCCGCAGCAGTTCCGCGCGCTCGTCCGCCAGTGCCGGGGCCGCCTTTCTCTCGGGCGCCGCTGCCACGTACGAACGGCTGCCCAGCTGGGCGATGTGCGTGTCGATGTCCACCTCGCGTGACCACTGCAGGCGGCGGAAGGCCGGGGTCAGGCCGTCGTACAGGGTCTTGATGATCACGGGTGCCTTGGGGGCCGCCCCGTAGCGGTAGTACTCGGGGAGCCGTCTCTTCAGCCGGGCCTCCTGGTCGGCGGCCCAGCGGACGGACGGGTCCGGGACGTTCCACCAGAGGGCCAGCACCCCGCGCGGTTTGAGGACCCGCAGGGCTTCGGGGACGGAGCGGGTCGGTTCCGTCCAGTGCCACGCCTGCGCGTACGTCACGAAGTCGGCGCAGCCCGAGGCGAGCGGGAGCGCGTCGCCCACGCCCTGCACCAGCGGTACGTCCGGCAGGCCGGAGCGCAGCTGTGCGGCCATGCCGGGGCCGGGTTCGACCGCCACGACGTCGGCGCCGCGGTCCCGCAGCAGTCCGGTGGCGATGCCGGTGCCCGCGCCTACGTCGACCACCTGGGCGCCCTTGAGTGAGCGGTGCGCCATCGCTTCGACGGCGTCGAAGAGCGCGGGCGGGTATCCGGGGCGTGCTGCGGCGTACTGGGCGGCGACCGGGTCCGAGGACAGTGCGAGTTCCGTCATGTCTGACATCTTCGTGGTGCGCGGCCGCCGGGAACAGAGGCAGGAACGGGCGGGGGCGGCCCGGGCAGTCCTGGTGCGTACGGCGTGGCTCAGCCGCGCTTGGACTTGGACTTCGGCTTTCTGCGGGCCGCCGGGTTGCCGGCGCGGGCGCCCCGGCGCTTCTCGTATGCCGCGGCCGCCGCCTCGTACTCGGTACGGCGCAGCTGTTCGCCGGGTGCCTCGGTGAGGGAGCGGATGAAGTACGCCAGGAGCGAGCCGATGAAGCCGATGGCCTTCAGGCTGCGCAGGGATTCCTCGCGGGCCGGGTCGGCGGGGCGGCGGCGGAAGCCGTCCCAGGTGCGGGCGAAGGCGACGGCGCTGCAGACGGCGAAGACGACGATGAAGAGCGCTGAGGCGAAGCTGCCGATGTCGGCGGTCCGCACGCCCTGGTAGGCGAGCCGCATCACGAAGCACGCGGCGACCGTCGCGATCAGGGCGCCGGCCGCGACCGCGGCGCGCCGCACCCCGTATCCGTTGCCGTGGCCGACCCAGGTCGTACCGAAGAAACGGATGGTCTCGGGCTGCGGCCCGCCGGGCGTGCGGTCCTGGCCGGGCCTGTCGCTCCGGCTGCCCGGGACGGCGGTCTTCGCGGTGCCGTCGCCGGTGCGGCCGGTGTCGCCGGTGCGGCTGTTCTCGCCGTTCTCGCCCTTGTCGCCCTTGTCGCTCACGGGGCCGATTATCCCCCGCTGCCGGGCGGCGGACGGCCGCCGGGGTTCAGCGGGCGGATTTCAGCAGGTGGGCGAGTTGTGGCTGTCAGCCGCAGTGGGACCACGGGCTGGTGTACGTGTACGTGCCGACGCCGGCCTCGATCATGCCGCCCCATTTCACGCAGGAGTGGGTGGCCTTGAGCCGCACCGGGCCTGCGTACGAGGAGAAACCGCCCTGGTTCCTGGCCTGGCCCTTGCCGTCGCCCTGGACGTCGATCCAGGCCCCGGTGGTCAGGGACATGCCCGCGGTGGCGCGGCTGTGGTCGGTGACGACGCAGTTGTATCCGGTTCTCGCGTTGTAGAGGAGGTGGACGCGGGCGAATTCGACCCGCCCGTTGGTGAAGGTGTGGGAATCGATCTCCCGGTAGCCGGATCCGCAGATACTCGCCGGTGTGGCGGCCCGCACGGTGGCCGCTGCGGTGGCTGCCGCGGGTGCAGAGGCGGCCGTCGTGGCGGGTGCGGTCGTGGCGGGTGCGGCGGTCGCCGGGATGATGCCGATCGCCGCGAGGACCGCGGCGGCTGCCGCGATGACGGCCGGCCGGTGGATGAACTGACGCATGGTGCCCCCAATTGTGACCATGGCAGGGAAGGGGGCAGCGTAACGCACCCGCCCGGACACTCACAGTGACGAAAAGGGGAGTGCCCGGGCAGGTCCGACGGGTGGTGAGGCGGGTGAGGCGTGGTGACGCGTGGGCGCGGTGAGGCGCCCCCGGTGGGTCAGCCGAGCTTCGAGACGTCCCTGACGGCGCCGCGGTCGGCGCTGGTCGCCATGGCCGCATATGCCTTCAGCGCCTGCGAGACCTTGCGGTCCCGGTTCTTCGGCGCGTACACACCGTTCAGCGCGGCCCGGCGTGTTGCCAGCTCCTCGTCGGAGACCAGCAGCTCGATGGAACGGTCCGGGATGGCGATACGGATACGGTCGCCGTCCTCGACGAGCGCGATCGTGCCGCCCGCGGCCGCCTCCGGCGAGGCATGCCCGATCGACAGCCCCGACGTACCCCCGGAGAAACGGCCGTCGGTGACCAGCGCGCAGACCTTGCCCAGACCGCGCCCCTTGAGGAACGACGTCGGGTAGAGCATCTCCTGCATACCGGGGCCGCCCTTGGGACCCTCGTAGCGGATGACGACGACATCGCCCGCGGTGATCTCCTTGCGGAGGATCTTGTCGACGGCCTCTTCCTGCGACTCGCAGACCACGGCCGGACCCTCGAAGGTCCAGATCGACTCATCGACACCGGCCGTCTTCACGACACAGCCGTCCACCGCCAGGTTGCCCTTGAGGACCGCCAGACCGCCGTCCTTGGAGTACGCGTGCTCGGCGTCGCGGATGCAGCCGCCCGCCGCGTCCGTGTCCAGGGAGTCCCACCGCTCGGACTGCGAGAACGCCTCGGCGGAGCGGACACAGCCCGGCGCCGCGTGCCACAGCTCGACCGCCTCGGCCGACGGGGAGCCGCCCCGCACGTCCCAGGTCTTCAGCCAGTCGGCCAGCGACGGCGAGTGGACCGAGTGCACGTCCTCGTTGAGCATGCCGCCCCGGTACAGCTCACCCAGGATCGCCGGGATACCACCGGCACGGTGCACGTCCTCCATGTAGTACGTGCCGCCCGGCGCGACGTTCGGCGCGACCTTCGACAGGCACGGGACGCGGCGCGAGACCTCGTCCATCTCGGCCAGCCCGTAAGGCAGTTCGGCCTCCTGCGCGGCGGCCAGCAGATGCAGGATCGTGTTGGTCGAGCCGCCCATCGAGATGTCCAGCGCCATCGCGTTGTCGAACGCGGCACGCGTCCCGATCGCGCGCGGCAGAACCGTCTCGTCGTCCTGCTCGTAGTAGCGCTTGGTGATCTCCACGACGGTGCGGCCGGCGTTCTCGTACAGCGCCTTGCGGGCGGTGTGCGTGGCCAGCACCGAACCGTTGCCCGGCAGCGCCAGCCCCAGGGCCTCGGTCAGACAGTTCATCGAGTTGGCCGTGAACATGCCCGAACAGCTGCCGCACGTCGGGCAGGCGTTCTCCTCGATCCGCAGGATGTCCTCGTCCGAGACATCCTCGTTGACCGCGTCACTGATCGCGTTGATCAGGTCCAGCTTGCGGACCGTGCCGTCGACCAGCGTCGCCTTCCCCGCCTCCATCGGACCACCGGAGACGAAGACCGTGGGGATGTTCAGACGCATCGCCGCGTTCAGCATGCCCGGAGTGATCTTGTCGCAGTTGGAGATACAGATCAGCGCGTCCGCGCAGTGCGCCTCGACCATGTACTCGACACTGTCCGCGATCAGATCACGCGAGGGCAGGCTGTACAGCATCCCGCCATGACCCATCGCGATACCGTCGTCCACCGCGATCGTGTTGAACTCACGCGGCACCGCGCCCGCCGCCTTGATCGCCTCGGAGACGATCCGGCCGACCGGCTGCAGGTGGGTGTGGCCGGGCACGAACTCGGTGAAGGAGTTGGCGACCGCGATGATCGGCTTGCCGATGTCCGCGCTCGCTACCCCCGAGGCTCGCATGAGGGCACGGGCGCCCGCCATGTTGCGGCCGTGGGTGACTGTGCGGGACCTCAGCTCGGGCATCGTGGCTCGCTCCTTAGGCAGATGTGACTGCCGTCGAGCGTACGCCTGCCCTCCAAGATCCGGACTCGGCGTCCGGATTACGGGATACCCGGATACCGGAGAGCCCCGGGGAAGGCGGCGCGCCCGGTCAGCTGTGGCGGGCCCTGGTGGCCAGATGGAGGCGGGTGAAGGCGAGAGCCTCCGCCAGGTCGGCCTCGCGTTCCGCGGTGGACATCGCGCGACGGGTGTTGACCTCGATGACGACATGGCCGTCGAAACCGCTGCCCGCGAGCCCTTCGAGCAGCTCCGCACAGGGCTGGGTGCCGCGGCCGGGCACCAGGTGCTCGTCCTTGCCTGAGCCGCGGCCGTCCGCGAGGTGCACATGGGCCAGCCGGGGGCCCATCCGGCCGATCATCGCCATCGCGTCGGTGCGGGCGGTCGCGGTGTGCGAGAGGTCGGCGGTGAAGTGGCGGTAGTCGTCGTGGGTGACGTCCCAGTCGGGGGCGTACGCGAGCATCTCGCGGTCCCGGTAGCGCCACGGGTACATGTTCTCGACGGCGAAGCGGACATCGGTCTCGTCCGCCATCCGCCAGATCCCCTCGACGAAGTCACGGGCGTACGTGCGCTGCCAGCGGAAGGGCGGGTGCACGACGACGGTGGACGCGCCGAGCCGCTCGGCGGCCGACCTGGCGCGCTGAAGCTTGGTCCAGGGGTCGGTGGACCAGACCCGCTGGGTGATCAGCAGACACGGCGCGTGGACGGCGAGTACCGGCATGCGGTGGTGGTCGGAGAGTCTGCGCAGCGCTTCGATGTCCTGGCTGACGGGGTCGGTCCACACCATGACCTCGACGCCGTCGTAGCCGAGGCGTGCGGCGATCTCGAAGGCCGTCGCCGTCGACTCCGGATATACGGACGCCGTGGACAGCGCGACCTTCGCATCCGGGATGCGCACCACTGGATCTGCCACGGGAGACAGCGTACGGGCCGCGGCCCGGCTGTCTCCTGCCGGATCGGGGCCCGACCGGACCCAGGCCGGACCGGACCCAGGCCGGACCGGCCGCACCGCCGCGTCCTGGCCGGGAGCCCTGACCGACAGGCAGGTGCCCGGGAGCCCCACCCGACAGGCAGGTGCCCGGGAGCCCCACCCGACAGGCAGGTGCCCGGGAGCCCTACCTGACAGGCAGGTGGTCGAGGCGGCGCAGGATGACGCCCTCGCGCAGCGCCCAAGGACAGACCTCCAGCTCGTCGACGCCGAGCAGATCCATCGCTCCCTCCGCGACCAGCGCTCCCGCGAGGAGCTGCCCGGCGCGGTCGGCGGAGACCCCGGGCAGCTGGGCGCGCTCGGCCGAGGTCATCGCCGCGAGCCTGGGGACCCAGTCCTCCAGTGACTTACGGCTCAGTCCGCGGGGCACGTACGGGCCGTCGGCCGAGCGGGCGGCGCCCGCGATACGGGACAGCTGCTTGAAGGTCTTGGAGGTCGCGACCACCCGGTCCGGTCTGCCGAAGCGGGTGAACTCCCCCACGGTCCTGGCGATCTCCGCCCGGACATGGCGGCGCAGCGCCCTGACGTCCTGCGGGTCGGGCGGATCGCCCGGCAGCCAGGCGCTCGTCAGCCGGCCGGCGCCGAGCGGCAGCGACACGGCCGCGTCGGGGTCCTCGTCGATGCCGTACGCGATCTCCAGGGAGCCGCCGCCGATGTCGAGCAGCAGCAGCCGGCCCGCGGACCAGCCGAACCAGCGGCGCGCGGCGAGGAAGGTGAGCCGGGCCTCGTCGGCGCCGGTGAGGACCTGGAGGTCGATGCCGGTCTCGGCGCGGACGCGGGTGAGGACGTGGTCGGCGTTGGTCGCCTCGCGGACGGCGGATGTGGCGAACGACAGGACGCTCTCGGCGCCCTTGTCCTCGGCGGCCTGGAGGGCTTCGTTGACGGTGGTGACCAGCCGGTCGATGCCGTCGGGGCCGATCGCGCCCTCGGCGTCGAGGAGTTCGGCCAGGCGCAGGCCCGCCTTGTGCGAGTGCGCGGGCAGCGGGCGGGCGCCGGGGTGGGCGTCGACCACCAGCAGGTGAACTGTGTTCGAACCGACGTCGAGGACTCCGAGTCTCATGGGCGGAACGCTACTGGGCGGGTGCAAGCGGGTGGCCGTTCGGGCTGAGGGGGGTGGTGTCCCCGTACGCTGGAGACGTGCCGAAGACGAAAAAGGCGAAGCCGGGCAAAACTGCCGGGCAGCCGAAGCCGAAGAGTGCCGAGCGGGCCAGTGACGAGCAGGGTCTGGATTTCGCCCGGGCCTGGGTGGAGTTCCCTGATCCCGCCGACGACGAACAGATCTTCCGCTGCGACCTGACCTGGCTCACCTCACGGTGGACCTGCATTTTCGGCAGCGGCTGCCAGGGGATCGAGGCGGGCCGCGCCGACGACGGCTGCTGCACGCTGGGCGCGCACTTCTCGGACGAGGAGGACGAGCAGCGGGTGGCCGGTCATGTGGAACGGCTGACGCCGGACCTCTGGCAGTTCCACGACGTCGGTACGGACTCGGGATGGGTCCAGCTCGACGAGGACGGGGAGCGCCAGACCCGCCGCTGGAAGGGTTCCTGCATCTTCCAGAACCGGCCCGGGTTCGCGGGTGGTGCGGGGTGCTCGCTGCACATCCTGGCGCTGCGTGAGGGCAAGGAGCCGCTGGAGACGAAGCCGGACGTCTGCTGGCAGCTGCCGGTCCGCCGGACGTACGACTGGATCGAGCGGCCCGACGAGTCGCGGGTGCTCCAGATCTCGATCGGTGAGTACGACCGGCGCGGCTGGGGTCCAGGCGGTCACGATCTGCACTGGTGGTGCACGTCGGCGACGTCCGCGCACGGCGCGGGCGATCCGGTCTATGTGACGTACCGGCCGGAGCTGATCGAGCTGATGGGCGCTCCGGCGTACGAGCGGCTGGTGGAGCTGTGCGAGGAGCGGGTCGCCGCGCTGCTGCCGATGGCCCCGCATCCGGCCGACCCGCGGTAGGACTGCTGGTTCTGCATCCCCCTCTCTGTATCCCCTTTCTGTATCCCCTTTCTGTATCCCCTGGCTCCTGGGCCGTTGGGCCGTTACGACGGTGAGGGTGTGTCCGGGGCCGACGGGGTCGGTGTCGTCGGGGGGTCCGAGACGGTCGGGGTGGGGCTGGGTGTCGGGTCCGACTGCGTCGGGGTGGGCGTCGGGCTGCCCGAGGGCGCGGGTCCCGTCGTCGGGCCGTTCGACGGGGTCGGGCTGCCGTGGCCGTGATGGCCGTGGCCGTGCCCGTGCCCGTGGCCGGGCCCCTGGCTTCCGCCGCCCCGGCCGTACCCGTGCATCGAGACGACCGCGCCCGACGGGTCGATGGCGATCCGGGCCGACCAGGCGCCGGCCGGTTCGCCGCGGTGGTCCACGTACACCTGGATCGTGGTCGAGCTGCCCGGCGACAGGACGCCCGACGCGCTGCTCAGATAGAGCCACGGCGCGCTCCTGGCGGCCGACCAGGAGAGCGGCCGGTCGCCGCCGTTGGTCAGGGTGATCGACGTACGGCCGCCGGACGCGCGGGCCGTGACGGTGAGGCCGCCGGGGGCCACCGAACCGCCGCCCGCCTTCCCGTTCCCCGCGTCCGGGCTGACGACCTCGACGGACACGTCGGGCGAGCTGCTGTCGTCGGCGAACGGGGTGTGCTGGGAACGGGCGTTGCCCGCGTTCTCGTAGTGGTCGTACGGGCTCGCGCCGTTGTCGCTCGGGCCGTCCGCCTCGCTCGTCGTCACCGAACCGCCGTGCCCCTCACCGGTGGACGGCGCGTGCCGGTACGCCACCCACAGGGCCAGTACCGGAGCGGCTACGACGGTCGCGACGACGGTGGTCGTCACCGCGCGCGAACGCAGCCGGTCACGGCGGGCCGCACGGTCCTTGGGGTCCAGCGGGAAGCCGGTACGGCCGAAGCGCGGGGCGTGGCCGCGGGGGGCGTGCAGCATCGCCGCGTACGCGGCGGATCGTTCCGCCACGACGAGCGGCAGGGCCGCCGGGGTGGGCGGTGTGACGGTGGAGCCGGGCCAGGGGCCCGCCGCTCCGGCCCGCTCGGCGACCCGGCGGCAGCGCGGGCAGTCGTCCACGTGCCGTACCAGCTCGCGGCGGAGCGCCGTGGAGAGCAGGACCCGGTGGTCGCCGGTGAGCCGGGCGACGCTCGGGCAGTTGCCGGTCTCGACGACGGCGAGGGCCGCGCGGGTCCGCTCGACCTCACAGGCTCCGGCGGCCAGCAGTTCGCGGGCCGCGGCGTGCTCCAGGCCGAGTACGGCGGCGACTTCGCGCGGGCCGAGCCGGTGGCGTACCGCGAGCTCCAGCGCCTCGCGCTGCTCGGGGGTGGTGCCGGCGGCCTCGGGCCAGGCGAGGGTGGCCAGATCGCGGCGCCTGCGCTCGGCGGTCTCGGCCGCCTCGGGGGGCTCGGGCGCGGACTGAGGCGCGGGCTCCGGCGTACGCCCGGTGTGCGCGCCGGGCCGCAGCCGCTTCTGCTCGGCGAGTTTGCGCAGACAGGCCCAGCGCGCGAGGGCGTACAGCCAGGCGCGGCGGCTCTGTTCGCCCGATGGACAGCGGCTGAACTGGCGTTCCGCGACGGCGAGCACCTCACCGAGGACGGCGGTGGCCGCCGTGTGGTCGCAGAGTACGGAGAGGCAGTAGGTGAAAATGCCGTCCAGATATGCCTCGTAACGGACCGGCGGGCGCTGTTCCGACGGGTGGGGTGCGCGCCGGTGCGCCCGGTGTGCGCCGGTGGTGTGCGTGGGGTTCTCCAGTCTGCTGCTCGTCACCCGGCCGACGGTAGGCCGGTAATAGCCGCCTCCTAGCACCTCTTGAGGGCATTTAATCCTTACGGGTGAACGTATCGCTCAAAAGGGGACAGGAATATCGCATTCCGTTTGCTGGTCACCCTGCTGTCCGCCCGCCGCCGCAGCCGCGGGGCCCGCTGTCGGTGCGGCCGGTTACGGTGGCGCCATGGCCACCCGTGCGAAGACCAGAGAACGGCCGTCCTACCGCTGCACCGAATGCGGGTACACGACGGCCAAGTGGCTGGGCCGCTGCCCCGAGTGCCAGACGTGGGGGACGGTCGAGGAGCAGGGCGGCGGGCCCGCCGTGCGGACGACGGCCGCCGGTCCTGTCAGCAGCGCCGCGGTCCCCATCGGCCAGGTCGACAGCCGTACGGCGACGGCGCGTTCGACCGGGGTCGCCGAGCTGGACCGGGTGCTCGGCGGCGGTCTGGTGCCGGGCGCCGTGGTGCTGCTCGCGGGCGAGCCGGGCGTCGGCAAGTCCACCCTGCTGCTCGATGTCGCGGCGAAGGCGGCCGGCTCCGACCACCGCACGCTCTATGTGACGGCCGAGGAGTCGGCGAGCCAGGTCAGGCTGCGCGCCGACCGGATCCACGCGATCAACGACCACCTCTATCTGGCCGCCGAGACGGACCTCGCGGCGGTGCTCGGCCACCTCGACGCGGTGAAGCCGTCCCTGCTGGTCCTGGACTCCGTACAGACGGTGGCCTCACCCGAGCTGGACGGCGCGCCCGGCGGCATGGCCCAGGTGCGCGAGGTGGCGGGCGCCCTGATCCGCGCGTCCAAGGAGCGCGGGATGTCCACGCTGCTCGTCGGGCACGTCACGAAGGACGGCGCGATCGCGGGGCCCCGGCTCCTTGAGCACCTGGTGGACGTCGTGCTGTCCTTCGAGGGCGACCGGCACGCCCGGCTGCGGCTGGTCCGCGGCGTCAAGAACCGGTACGGGGCGACCGACGAGGTCGGCTGCTTCGAGCTGCACGACGAGGGCATCACCGGCCTCGCCGACCCGAGCGGGCTCTTCCTGACGCGCCGTGACGAACCGGTGCCGGGGACCTGTCTGACGGTCACCCTGGAGGGCAAGCGCCCCCTGGTCACCGAGGTCCAGGCGCTCACGGTCGACTCGCAGATCCCCTCGCCCCGGCGCACCACGTCCGGTCTGGAGACCTCCCGGGTCTCGATGATGCTCGCCGTCCTCGAACAGCGCGGCAGGATCAGCGCGCTCGGCAAGCGCGACATCTACACGGCGACGGTCGGCGGCGTGAAGCTCAGCGAACCGGCCGCCGACCTGGCCGTCGCGCTGGCCCTGGCCTCCGCGGCCGGAGACGTCCCGCTCCCGAAGAACCTGGTGGCGATCGGCGAAGTAGGGCTCGCGGGCGAGGTCAGAAGGGTCACCGGCGTCCAGCGCAGACTCGCCGAGGCCCACCGTCTCGGCTTCACCCACGCCCTCGTACCGACCGATCCGGGGAAGGTCCCCGCGGGCATGAAGGTCATCGAAGTGGCGGACATGGGAGACGCGCTGCGAGCCCTTCCGCGCCGTTCAAGGGCCCGCGCGCCTCAGGACGAGTGAGTGCGCCGGTAGACTTTGCCCTGGTCTCGCCTGTCCGTACGAGCCGGAGGAGTGCAGTGGCAGCCAATGACCGAGCAGCACCCGGGAGATCCGGCGGGAGCTCGTCCGGCAATGAAGCGCTGATGCGTGCCACGCTGAGCGCTGTCGCGCCCGGTACCGCGCTGCGCGACGGCCTGGAGCGCATCCTCCGCGGGAACACCGGCGGCCTGATCGTCCTGGGGATGGACAAGAGCGTCGAAGCGATGTGCACCGGCGGTTTCGTCATGGACGTGGAGTTCGCCGCGACCCGTCTGCGGGAGCTGTGCAAGCTCGACGGCGCGCTGATCCTCGACAAGGATCTGACCAAGATCCTCCGGGCCGGCGTCCAGCTCGTCCCGGACGCGTCGATCCCCACCGAGGAGACCGGCACCCGCCACCGCACGGCCGACCGGGTTTCCAAGCAGTGCGGCTTCCCCGTCGTCTCCGTATCGCAGTCGATGCATCTGATCGCGCTGTACGTGGACGGGGAGCGCCGGGTCCTGGAGGAGTCGGCGGCGATCCTGTCCCGCGCCAACCAGGCGCTGGCCACGCTGGAGCGGTACAAGCTCCGTCTGGACGAGGTCGCGGGCACGCTCTCCGCGCTGGAGATCGAGGACCTGGTGACGGTCCGGGACGTGACGGCGGTCGCGCAGCGCCTCGAAATGGTCCGCCGGATCGCCACCGAGATCGCCGAGTACGTGGTGGAGCTGGGCACCGACGGCCGGCTGCTCTCGCTCCAGCTGGACGAGCTGATCGCGGGGGTCGAGCCGGAACGGGAGCTGGTGGTCAGGGATTACGTCCCGGAGCCGACGGCGAAGCGTTCACGTACGGTCTCCGAGGCGCTGGTCGACCTGAACACGCTGAGCCACACGGAGCTGCTCGAACTGCCCGTGGTGGCACGGGCGCTGGGGTACAGCGGCTCTCCGGAGACGCTCGACTCGGCGGTGTCGCCGCGCGGGTACCGGCTGCTGGCCAAGGTGCCGAGGCTGCCCGGCGCGATCATCGAGCGGCTGGTCGAGCACTTCGGCGGGCTGCAGAAGCTGCTCGCTGCCAGCGTGGACGATCTACAGACCGTGGACGGGGTCGGGGAGGCCCGGGCGCGGAGCGTCCGGGAGGGGCTCTCGCGGCTTGCCGAGTCCTCGATTCTGGAGCGGTACGTCTAGGCGGTGGCCTGGGGGTGCGGGGCGGGGGCTTTCGGGGCTCCGCCCCGGACCCCGCTCATCGATCTCCCCCAGCTGACGCGGGGAGGTGCCCCCAGGAGGGGCTCGATTGCCCGGCGAGCCTTGAGGGTGCCCGCCGAGAGTCTTTATGTCGCTCTGTCAGTCCTTCGACAGGACCACTGATGTCTGCTTGAGGGGCATCCCGGGGGCCTTCGCCTCGACCAGGTAGGTGCCGGGGCCCGCCGTCTTCGGGCCCGGCTTCGTGCACTTCGGGGCGGACTTCTTGCGGTCCCACTCCACCGTGTGCTTGACCGTGCTGTTGGCCGGGACCTGGATGAGCAGGGACGCGCCGTCCTTGGGGCAGTCCTTGGACGACCAGACGACCTCGTCGTCCGTGGTCGATGTGATCGTGAACACAGTCGCCTTGGGGCCGAAGTCGACCTTGCAGGCCGTCCCCGAGGTGTTCTTGGCGATCAGGTCGAATGTGAGCTTCTCCCCGGGGGGATAGCTGTTCTTGGGGTTGTGCAGCGTCAACTGGACCGCTCCCGCAGTGCAGTCGGGGAGGCTGGAGCCCGCCGGGACCCGCTGGCCGCCGCTCACGGCCGTACCACCGCCGCCCGAACCGCCGCTTCCGCCCGTGCCGTTGGCACCGTCGCCGCCGCCCGAATCCGTACCGCCGGAGCCCGCGCCGTCGGATCCGCCCGAGCCCGAGCCTGCACCCGCGTCCGAGCCGGAGGCCGCACCCGACCCGCCGGAGTCACCCGAACCACCGGTCCCGCCCGGCGCCCCACTGATCGCGGGGCCCGATCCGGAAGGGCCCGGGGTGATGGAGGGCGCGGGGTTGGCCCCCTTCGCGCCCGAACTGCCGTGCTTTCCACCACCGCCCGAAGTGACCATCCACACGACGAGAAGGGCGAGCAGCGCAACCAGAGTCGCCGCTACTGCCCTCCGTCGCCAGTAGATGGAGGAGGGAAGCGGCCCGACCGGATTGCGCATAGATCCCACGGCGCAAACTGTACGAGAGATCAGACCCAACTCAGGCCCCACCCGCCGCCGTCCGTACAACTTTTACGGATCATCATTCCGCAGACCACACCCCGTACCCCGGTCGCGGCCCACCGGGGGCGGGGAAGATCGCTCGTGGTCACCGCTCCGGGATGATTCATACTGTCCGTCACCATGGACAGTTCTTCCGAGCTCTACCGAAACATCCTCGAATTCGCCCACTCCACGCCCTCCTGGGTGCAGCAGCTCATGGAGCTGTGGACCGAGGCCGGACTGCTGCTGTTCGCGGTGCTGTTCGTCCTCGTGTGGTGGCGGGCACGTACGGCGTCCGCGCAGGCGATGGCGCTGGCGCTGATCGCGCCGCTGGGGACGGCCATCGCGTACGTCTTCAGCGAGGTGCTCAAGTCGGTGATCCACGAGGAGCGTCCGTGCCGGGCCGTCGCCGGGGCGATGAAACCGCTGATCGACTGTCCGGCGCCGGGCGACTGGTCCTTCCCCAGCAACCACTCGATCATCGCGGCGGCCGCGGCGGTCGGTCTGTCCCTCGCCATGGTGCGGCTGGTGTGGCTGACCGTGCCGGTCGCGGTACTGATGGCCTTCTCGCGGGTGTTCGTCGGTGTGCACTACCCGCACGACGTGATCGTCGGGCTGCTCCTCGGCGCGCTGATCGGGCTGCTCGTCGTCGAGGGGCTGACCCGGCCCGTACGGTCGCTGGTGGAGACGGCCAGGGCGAGTGACATCAGCGTGGCGGCCTGGTTCGCGGGGCCGGGTACCCGGAACTGAGAGGATTGGACGTGCCATGACTGCAACCACTGAGACTTCGACGCCTGCTGCTCCCTCTTCTCCCTCCTTCGCCGCCTCTGACGCCGCTGCTGCTGACACCGCGGCTTCTGACATCGCTGTTTCTGACGCCGCTGTTTCTGACACTGCTGCTTCTGACACCGCTGTCCCCGGCGCCGCTGTGCCCGACGCCGCTGTCCCCGAGGCCGGTTCCGCCGGTCTGCCGGATGCCCGGGCCGCCGCCGAGCTGCACTCCTCCGTCATCACCTGGTTCGGCGCGAACGCCCGCGATCTGCCCTGGCGCCGGCCCGAAGCGGGCGCCTGGGGGGTCATGGTCAGCGAGTTCATGCTCCAGCAGACCCCTGTCGTACGGGTGCTGCCGGTGTACGAGCAGTGGATGGCGCGCTGGCCGCGCCCGGCCGATCTGGCGGCCGAGCCCCCCGGCGAGGCGGTCCGTGCCTGGGGCAGGCTCGGCTATCCGCGCCGTGCCCTGCGCCTCCACGGAGCGGCCCAGGCCATCACGGAGCGGCACGGCGGTGAGGTGCCGTCCGAGCACGGGCAGCTGATCTCGCTGCCCGGGATCGGTGAGTACACGGCGGCGGCCGTGGCCTCGTTCGCGTACGGGCGGCGCCATGCGGTCCTGGACACCAATGTGCGGCGGGTCTTCTCCCGCGCGGTCGCCGGTGTCGAGTACCCGCCGAACGCCACCACCGCCGCCGAGCGCAGGCTCGCCCGCGCTCTGCTCCCCGACGACGAGATCACCGCCGCCCGCTGGGCCGCGGCCTCCATGGAGCTGGGCGCGCTGGTCTGCACCGCCAAGAACCCCGAGTGCGGGCGCTGCCCGATCGCCGCGCAGTGCGTCTGGCGGCTGGCGGGCAAACCGGCGCACGCCGGGGCACCGCGGCGCGGACAGACGTACGCCGGTACGGACCGCCAGGTGCGCGGCAAGCTCCTCGCGGTGCTGCGGGACGCGCCGGGACCCGTACCGCAGTCGCAGCTCGACGCGGTGTGGCACGAGCCGGTGCAGCGGGCCAGGGCGCTGGACGGACTGGTCGCCGACGGGCTCGTCGAGCCGCTGGCGGACGGGGTCTACCGGCTTCCGCTCAGCTGAACCGGCCGGCCGGCGCCCCGCTGGAATCGCCTGTTCCCGTTTTAAACCTGATCTCGCTGATCTCCGTTACACAATCGATGGGCAGCCGTGCGTCCGCCGACGGCTGGTACGCACAGCTCCGTGACAACGCCCCCATAGCTTCGTGGACAGACCACAGAACAGCGTGAACACGGGGAACGACGGAGGCGGTTGGCTATGGCGCACGGTGAGGTGCTCGAATTCGAGGAGTACGTACGCACCAGGCAGGACGCCCTGTTGCGGAGCGCCCGCCGGCTGGTGCCCGACCCCGTCGACGCCCAGGACCTGCTGCAGACCGCCCTGGCTCGCACCTACCGCCGCTGGGAGGGCATCGCCGACAAGTCGCTGGCCGACGCCTATCTGCGCCGCGTCATGATCAACACCCGGACGGAGTGGTGGCGGGCCCGCAGGCTGGAGGAGGTCCCCACCGAGCAGCTGCCCGACGCGAGCGTCGAGGACGGCACGGAGCAGCATGCCGACCGGGCGCTGCTGATGGACATCCTGAAGGTGCTCGCTCCCAAGCAGCGCAGTGTTGTCGTCCTGCGACACTGGGAGCAGATGAGCACCGAGGAGACGGCTGCCGCACTCGGCATGTCTGCCGGTACGGTGAAGAGCACCCTGCACCGGGCCCTTGCGCGGCTCCGGCAGGAACTGGAGAGCCGGGACATCGACGCGCGTGCGCTGATCCGTGGGGAACAAGAGATGGGGCGGGAGCGGTGCGCGGCCTGACAGAGGACCCGGAGGACCCGGCGGACCCCTCGGACCCGGCGGACGGTCCGGGCGCCCCCGGGTGCGACGGCGGCCGCGGCGCGCCGGCCGGAAGCAGGCGAGCCGGAAGCTGGACAGCCGGAGGCGGCACAGCCGGGATCGGCACAGCCCGGATCGGCACAGCCGGAGACGTCACAGCCGGAAGCAGAGCGGCCAGGACGAGAAGCGGCACTCTGGCGGCGGGCGTCACGGCGGTGGCCGGGCTCGCCGTCGTCGGGATGTTCGTGGCCGGCTGCGACTCGGGCGGCACGGGGACGCGGGACGAGGGGGCGGCCCATTCGGTGCCCGCGGTCGCGCCCACCAAGGAGCCGGGGTCGGCGGCGGCCACCCGGCCGGGCGAGCGGGTGAACGCGGTGGCGCTCCTGAAGCAGGACGCGACGGTCAGCACGGCCGTCAAGCGCGATCTGAAGCCCTGCTCGGGCAGCGACTACCCGGTCGACGTCTCGTACGCGCGGCTCACCGGCGGTGATGTCGCCGATGTCGTGGTGAATGTGATGACGTGCCGCAGTGCGGTGGGGGTCGCCACATACGTCTACCGTGCGCAGGGCGGCTCGTACAAGAACGTCTTCGCCTCGGAGGCCGCGCCCGTCTACTCCGAGATCGACCGGGGCGATCTCGTGGTGACGAAGCAGCAGTACGCGAAGGGCGACTCGATGTCGTACGCGTCGAGCGAGGACGTCCTGACGTACCACTGGACGAACAACAAGTTCGCGCAGACCGACGCCGTGCACACCGACTTCAGCCGGGCGGTCGGTGACGGGGACGCCGACGGGGACCCCGCCACCACCAGCCCCGGCGGCAACTGAGAGAGCAGCGGGATGGCCGAGACCCACGTCCTCTTCGTCGAGGACGACGATGTGATCCGCGAGGCGACACAGCTCGCCCTTGAGCGGGACGGTTTCCGCGTCACCGCGATGCCCGACGGGCTCTCCGGGCTTGAGGCGTTCCGGACGAACCAGCCGGACATCGCCCTGCTCGACGTCATGCTGCCGGGCCTGGACGGGGTCTCCCTGTGCCGCCGGATCCGTGACCAGTCGACCGTTCCCGTGATCATGCTGTCGGCGCGTGCCGACTCGATCGACGTGGTGCTGGGGCTCGAAGCGGGGGCCGACGACTATGTGACGAAGCCGTTCGACGGTGCGGTCCTGGTGGCCCGTATCCGCGCTGTGCTGCGCCGGTTCGGACATGCCGGCGGCGCCGGTACGGACAGGGGCGGCGAGCCGGACGAGCGCGGGGTGCTGGCCTTCGGTGACATCGAGGTCGACACGGAGGGCATGGAGGTGCACAAGGGCGGCGCCCCGGTGGCACTGACCCCGACCGAGATGCGGCTCCTCCTGGAGTTCTCCTCGGCGCCCGGCACGGTGCTCTCCCGCGACAAGCTCCTGGAGCGGGTCTGGGACTACGGCTGGGGCGGTGACACCCGGGTCGTGGACGTCCATGTGCAGCGGCTGCGGACAAAGATCGGACAGGACAGGATCGAAACGGTCCGCGGCTTCGGATACAAGCTGAAGGCATGAAGCACCCTTCCCTGCGCACCGGCGTCCGGTGGCTGTGTCTCCCGGGGGACAACCCCCGGACCCCCGGCCGTAGGGGCTCCGTGGTCGGCCCGCGTCGAACAGGAACGCCGACATGAAGCACCCCTCCCTGCGCACCGGCGTCCGATGGAAGATCAGCATCGCCATCGCGGGTGTCGGCGCGCTCATCGCTGTCGCGCTCAGCCTGGTCGTGCACAACGCGGCCCGGGTCTCGATGCTCGACAACGCACGGGACACCCAGGTCGTCCGGCTCCAGTTCGCCCTGCGCCTCTTCGAGTCGAAGAAACAGCAACAGCAGCAGCCGCAGTTCGGCTCGAAGGTCAACGACCCGAGCCTGCCCAGGGAGTTGCGGCGCCGGGCCGCCGAGAACCGGATCTCCACGCTCGTCGTCGAGCACCCCGACGGGATCCCGGACGTCTGGGCGGCCGCCCCGCTCTCCGACGGCGATGTGCTCTCCCTGCACAGCCGTTACGGCAGCAGCGCGTCCGTCCTGCAGGATCTCGACCGGGCGCTGATCATCGGCTCGGTATCGGTGGTGCTCGGGGGCAGCGCGCTGGGTGTCCTGATCGGCGGCCAGCTCTCGCGGCGGCTGCGCAAGGCGGCCGCGGCCGCGACCAAGGTCGCGCAGGGCGGCACCGACGTCCGGGTGCGGGCCGCCATCGGCGGTTTCGTACGGGACGAGACGGACGAGCTGGCCCGCGCCGTGGACGCGATGACCGACACCCTGCAGGAGCGGGTGGAGGCCGAGCGCCGGGTCACCGCCGATATCGCGCACGAGCTGCGCACACCGGTGACCGGGCTGCTGACGGCCGCGGAGCTGCTGCCGCCCGGCCGGCCGACCGAGCTGGTACGCAACCGGGCGCAGGCGCTGCGGACCCTGGTCGAGGACGTACTGGAGGTGGCCAGGCTGGACAGCGCGTCCGAGCGGGCCGAGCTCCAGGAGATCGCGCTGGGTGAGTTCGTGAGCCGCCGGGTGGCGATCATGGCGCCGGACGCGCGGATCCAGGTGGTGCACGAGTCGTGGGTGAACACCGATCCGCGGCGCCTGGAGCGGATCCTCGGCAATCTGCTGGGCAACGCGGCCAAGCACGGCGGGACGCCGGTGGAGGTCACGGTCGAGGGCCGGGTGGTGCGGGTGCGCGACCACGGACCCGGGTTCCCCGGCACGCTGCTGCGGGACGGGCCGAGCCGTTTCCGTACGGGCAGCAGCGACCGGGCGGGCGTGGGGCACGGCCTGGGGCTGACGATCGCGGCCGGCCAGGCGAAGGTGCTCGGGGCGCGGCTCACCTTCCGTAACGCGGCGCCCGAGGGCGCGAAGGAGACGGGCGGCGCCATCGCGGTGCTCTGGCTCCCGGAGCACGCGCCGACGGTCACCGGCAGCTTCCGCACCCTGACCCGGCCGACCGGGCCCTCGTGACGCGTACAGAACCAGACAGCCGAGTGGGCCCCGGACGCGCGATGCGTCCGGGGCCCACTCGTATCCGTCCTGCGGGAGCCGGGGTGGGGCCTACGGCTCCTGCACCGGTGCGGGGGCCTCCGGCCCGCCGCGCAGCGCCACTTCCTTGACGAAGACGGCGGCGGCGATCACCGCGAGTCCGGCGACGGCCCCCAGCAGGAATCCGCCGTGGGTGCCCGCCGCGACGGCGTACTGGTACGCGTCCCTGGCCTTCTCCGGCAGCTTCGCCAGGCTCGCCGCGTCCAGCTGCGCCGAGGGGAGCGAGACACCCTTGCCCATCCGCGCGGCCATCTCGTCCTGCACCTTGTTGGTGAAGAGCGCGCCCATGATCGAGACGCCGAAGGAGGAGCCGAGCGTACGGAAGAGGGTGGCCGATGACGAGGCGACGCCCATGTCCTTCATCTCGACGCTGTTCTGCGCGACCAGCATGGTGATCTGCATCAGGAAGCCCATGCCGGCGCCGACCACGGCCATGTAGACACCGGTCGTCAGCCGTGTGGTGTGGACGTCCATCGTGGACAGCAGGTACAGCCCGACGACCATCAGGGCGCCGCCCGCGATCGGGAAGACCTTGTACTTGCCGGTGTTGGTGGTGATCCGGCCCGCGACGAGCGAGACGGCCATCATCGCCAGCAGCATGGGCATCAGCAGCAGACCGGAGTTGGTCGCCGACGCGCCCTGCACCGACTGCTGGAACAGAGGCAGGAAGAGCATCGCGCCGAACATCACGAAACCGGTCAGGAAGCCGATGATCGACATCAGCGAGAAGTTCCGGTTGCGGAAGATGTGCAGCGGCACGATCGGCTCTGCGGCCTTGGTCTCCCAGAAGACGAAGCCGATCAGCGCGGCGACGCCGATGAAGATCAGCTCCATGACGATGGCCGAGCCCCAGGCGTACTGCGAGCCGCCCCAGGTGGTGACCAGCACGATCGACACGATGCCGATGGTCAGCAGCGCGGTACCCAGATAGTCGATCCGGCCCCGCGACCGCTTCTTCGGCAGATGCAGCACGGCCGTGACCATGGCGAGTGCGACCGCGCCCAGCGGGAGGTTGATGTAGAAGGTCCAGCGCCAGCCGAGGTGGTCCGTGATGGCGCCGCCGACGAGCGGTCCGCCGATCATCGCGACGGCCATGACGCCCGCCATCATGCCCTGGTACTTGCCGCGCTCACGGGGCGGAATCAGGTCACCGATGATCGCCATGACGCCGACCATCAGACCGCCGGCGCCGAGGCCCTGGATGGCGCGGAAGCCGATGAGCTGGCTCATGTCCTGCGCCATGCCGCTCGCCGCGGAGCCGACCAGGAAGATCACGATGGAGGAGAGGAAGGCGCCCTTGCGCCCGTACATGTCGCCGACCTTGCCCCAGATGGGCGTGGACGCCGCCGTCGCCAGCGTGTACGCGGTCACCACCCAGGACAGATGTGCCAGCCCGCCGAGCTCGCCGACGATGGTCGGCATCGCGGTGTTCACGATCATGTTGTCGAGCATCGCGAGCAGCATCGCGATCATCAGCGCGAACAGCACCACCCGCACGCTGCGCGGCTGACGGCCGGCTTTGCCGTCCGCTTCCGGTCTCGTCAGTTCTGCGGTCTCCGACACGTACCCCACCACTCCCCATGAGCCTGCCGGGCTCGATTCGAAACTTACTTGCCGCCCGGCTAGTTGATTACACTGGGAGAAGGTAGCCTCGGTACTAGCCGGGCGTCAAGTAAGTATCGCGGGAGAGCACCATGAGCAGCAGAGGCAACACCCGTCAGCGGATCCAGGATGTCGCGCTGGAGCTCTTCGTCGAGCAGGGGTACGAGAAGACGTCACTCCGGGAGATCGCCGAGAAGCTCGACGTCACCAAGGCGGCTCTCTACTACCACTTCAAGACCAAGGAAGACATCCTCATCAGTCTCTTCCACGATCTGGCGGAGCCCATCGACGAGGTCATCGCGTGGGGGCAGACCCGGCCCCGCAGCCTGGAGACGAAGAAGGAGGTCCTGCGCCGCTACAGCGAGGCACTCAGCGGCGTGGCCCCTCTGTTCCGCTTCATGCAGGAGAACCAGGGGACGGTACGGGAGCTGAGCGTCGGCGAGAACTTCAAGGACCGGATGCTGCTTCTGCTCGACCTGGTGAGAGCGCCCGACGCGTCACTGACCGACCAGGTCCGCTGCTTCACCGCGCTGTTCACCATGCACGCCGGTTCGTTCGCGCTCAGAGACGCCGAAGGCGACCCCGAGGAGAAGCGCAAGGCTGTCCTCGAAGTCGCCATCGAGCTCATGACCCAGGCCCATCTGGATGCGGGCGTGGAGCGTTGACCGTCCTGTGCCGGTCGGTCCCGACCGGTCAGAACTTGACGCCGTGGGCCTTCAGGAACGGCATCGGGTTGAAGCCCGAGCCGTAGTTCGGGCCCGTGCGGACCTCGAAGTGCAGGTGCGGGCCGGTCACATTGCCCGTCGCGCCGGACTTGGCGATGACCTGACCGGTCTTGACGGTCTGGCCGATGTGGACGTCGATCTGCGACAGGTGCGCGTACTGCGTGTACGTGTTGTCGCTGTGCTTGATCTCGATCGCGTTGCCGTACGCCGGGCCGTCGCCGCCGCCGTTGGGGCCGGCCTTCACGACGGTGCCGGTGTGCGCGGCCATGACCGGGGTGCCGGTCGGGACGACGAAGTCCTGGCCCGAGTGCTTGTGGGACCACATGTGGCCGGCCTCGCCGAAGGGCTCACCGATCACGGGGTGCGCGACGGGCGCGATCCACGCGTTGGCGGCCTTCTTCGCCTGGGCGGCCTTGGCGGCCTTCGTCTCCTTGGCCGTCTTGGCGGTGTGCTCCGCGGCCTTGGACTGGGCGCTGGCCTGGTGGGCGAGCGCGGTCGCGACATTCGAGGTCCCCGCGGCCGTGGTGGCCGGGTGTGCGTCGGCAGCGACCGCGACCCCGGCTCCCAGCGCGACCGACACTCCGAGCCCGGCGGCTACGACCGCAGCGCGGGTGCGAAGCGGGGACCGGCGGGACACGGGGGACGTGGTGTGCTTCTGCATACGTGAGATCTCCGTACATCAGTGGACCCAACCGTTCAGGTCGGGCGGACCACTCATTGGTAACCCACTCGGCGAAGCACCCAAAACGCCCATCTACGACATCACGTCGTAGGGGAAGCGCAGGGAAAGTCCCGCCGGATCGCGGGGCCACACCGGCGCCGGGCCCGGGAAATCGATCCGGTTACGGGCGTTTAGGCCCAGTTCGCCCGGGCAGGGATCGGCCTCGCACAGGCTGGGCCTCCCGGGGGCCGAAAGTCCCGGACCCCCCGGTCCGGAAGGCCCGGCAGCCGCCTGCGGCTCACCTCCTATCCCGGCTAGTAGGCCAAAACACCCCTGTGGCGCTTGTCACCACCGGGGGACCAACGCCTGTCCGTTTCGGGACCTTCGGCGACCGGCCGGTACGGCGGAAGAGGCTCCGAAGCCGACCGGGAGAGGGCGCGAAGAGAACACGGAAGCCCGGGGCAGGGAGCCCGGAAGCGCTGGGCGGGGAGCGCGGAGGGACGCGGCGGGCGCGAAGAGGGACCGGACGGAAGCGCGGGCGGTCCCGTCGCGGCACAGCAGAGAGCGGCCCCGGAACCGATGACCGGTTCCGGGGCCGCTCTGGTGGTGCTGGGCCGCTCAACGCATCAGCGTCAGACGTCCTTCGTCATGTTCGGGCCGGAGCCACCTGCCGCCTGCTCGATCGGCGGGGCGTCGGGCAGAGCCGACTTCTCCTCGCCGCGGAAGGTGAACTTCTTCTCCTCACCCTCGCCCTCGACACCGACGACCACGATGTGACCGGGGCGCAGCTCACCGAAGAGGATCTTCTCGGAGAGGATGTCCTCGATCTCGCGCTGGATCGTGCGCCGCAGCGGACGCGCGCCCATCACCGGGTCGTAACCGTGCTTGGCGAGCAGCGACTTGGCGTCCGGGCTGAGCTCGAGGCCCATGTCCCGGTCGCGCAGCCGCTCGTCGACCTTCTCGATCATGAGGTCGACGATCTGGATGATGTCTTCCTCGGTCAGCTGGTGGAAGACCACCGTGTCATCGACACGGTTCAGGAACTCGGGGCGGAAGTGCTGCTTCAGCTCCTCGTTGACCTTGGCCTTCATCCGGTCGTATCCGGTCTTGACGTCGCCCTGGGCCGCGAAGCCCAGGTTGAAGCCCTTGGAGATGTCCCGGGTCCCGAGGTTGGTCGTCATGATGATGACCGTGTTCTTGAAGTCCACCACCCGGCCCTGGGAGTCGGTCAGACGACCGTCTTCCAGAATCTGGAGCAGGGAATTGAAGATATCGGGGTGGGCCTTCTCGACCTCGTCGAAGAGAACGACCGAGAACGGCTTCCTGCGCACCTTCTCGGTGAGCTGGCCGCCCTCTTCGTAACCCACGTATCCGGGGGGAGAACCGAAGAGACGGGAAACCGTGTGCTTCTCGCTGAACTCCGACATGTCGAGGGAGATCAGTGCGTCCTCGTCGCCGAAGAGGAATTCGGCGAGCGTCTTGGAGAGCTCGGTCTTACCGACACCGGACGGGCCGGCGAAGATGAACGAGCCACCGGGGCGCTTCGGGTCCTTCAGACCCGCTCGCGTACGGCGGATCGCCTGCGAGAGGGCCTTGATGGCGTCCTTCTGGCCGATGACGCGCTTGTGCAGCTCGTCCTCCATGCGGAGCAGCCGCGAGGACTCCTCCTCGGTGAGCTTGAAGACCGGGATACCGGTGGCCGTGGCCAGGACCTCGGCGATCAGCTCGCCGTCGACCTCGGCGACGACATCCATGTCGCCGGCCTTCCACTCCTTCTCCCGCTTGGTCTTCGCCGCCAGCAGCTGCTTCTCCTTGTCGCGGAGCGAAGCTGCCTTCTCGAAGTCCTGGGAGTCGATGGCCGACTCCTTGTCGCGGCGGACGTTCGCGATCTTCTCGTCGAACTCGCGGAGGTCCGGCGGCGCGGTCATCCGGCGGATACGCATCCGGGAGCCGGCCTCGTCGATCAGGTCGATCGCCTTGTCCGGCAGGAAGCGGTCCGAGATGTACCGGTCGGCCAGGGTGGCGGCCTGCACCAGCGCCTCGTCCGTGATGGAGACCCGGTGGTGCGCCTCGTAGCGGTCCCGCAGGCCCTTGAGGATCTCGATGGTGTGCGGGAGCGAGGGCTCCGCCACCTGGATCGGCTGGAAGCGGCGCTCGAGGGCCGCGTCCTTCTCGAGGTGCTTGCGGTACTCGTCGAGCGTGGTGGCACCGATGGTCTGGAGCTCACCGCGGGCGAGCATCGGCTTCAGGATCGAAGCCGCGTCGATCGCGCCCTCGGCGGCACCCGCACCCACCAGGGTGTGGAGCTCGTCGATGAACAGGATGATGTCGCCGCGGGTGCGGATCTCCTTGAGGACCTTCTTCAGCCGCTCCTCGAAGTCACCGCGGTAGCGGGAACCGGCGACGAGCGCACCGAGGTCGAGGGTGTAGAGGTGCTTGTCCTTGAGGGTCTCGGGCACCTCGCCCTTGACGATGGCCTGCGCCAGTCCTTCGACGACCGCCGTCTTCCCGACGCCGGGCTCGCCGATGAGAACCGGGTTGTTCTTGGTACGGCGCGACAGCACCTGCATGACCCGCTCGATCTCCTTCTCGCGCCCGATGACCGGGTCGAGCTTGGATTCGCGGGCGGCCTGGGTGAGGTTGCGGCCGAACTGGTCCAGGACGAGCGAGGTCGAGGGCGTGCCCTCGGCGGGGCCGCCCGCGGCGGCCGTCTCCTTGCCCTGGTAACCGGAGAGCAGCTGGATGACCTGCTGCCGCACCCGGTTCAGATCGGCGCCCAGCTTCACGAGGACCTGGGCTGCGACGCCCTCGCCCTCGCGGATCAGGCCGAGCAGGATGTGCTCCGTACCGATGTAGTTGTGGCCGAGCTGAAGAGCCTCCCGGAGCGACAGCTCCAGGACCTTCTTGGCACGAGGGGTGAAGGGGATGTGGCCGGACGGGGCCTGCTGCCCCTGACCGATGATCTCCTCCACCTGCTGGCGGACCGCCTCGAGCGAAATCCCGAGGCTCTCCAGGGCCTTAGCGGCGACACCCTCACCCTCATGGATAAGGCCCAGGAGAATGTGCTCGGTGCCGATGTAGTTGTGGTTGAGCATCCGGGCTTCTTCCTGAGCCAGGACGACAACCCGCCGCGCGCGGTCGGTGAACCTCTCGAACATCGTTAATCGCTCCTCAGAGCGGTCGGGCAGCGAGGGGTCGGTCCCCTCCCAGTCCTTCCGCATGCTAGTCCCGCAGGGCGGGACAGCTCATTCCAACTGCCGACACCCGTCCATGGCCTCCGGCCCGAACAGCCGACAACTGCTCCAACCCGATGGTGCGAGACGATGTTCCCGCAGGCCAGGCAGATACCCCTGTCTCCAGTACGCCGATGGCGAACGTGAGACCGCCTGAACCGCGTGTCGCCCCTCCCCACTAGGTATGTCTTACCCGCAGAGACTGACAGTCCATGCGGCGTGCGACGGTTCCCCTCAGCTACGGGCGAACATCCTCGCGCCCCCGAACACATCCGCACGCCTCTTGTTCATCAACAGAACGCAATCGAGCGGGAGCACTCCGTAACTCCCACGCACTGTGGCAGTTGCTCAGTCATGGCCTTCACCGTTCCGTCCCCCCGCGAACCGGCCGACCGCGAACCGTCCGCCCGTACGCGCAGCGGCACCGGAAGCGCCGGCACCGACAGCACGCTCCGCTGGTACGAGTCCCGGCTGGGCTGGGCCGCGCTGGCCGGGCCGCCGGTCCGGCTGCTGACCGGGGTGCGCTTCGACGTGATCGACCTGCCGTCCGACGCGGGGCTCGCGCTGCTGCGCAGGGCTCCCGGCACGGGCCCTGTGGCGCTGGAGGGCTCCCGGGTGCGGCTGCTGGTGGCGGCGGGCAGCGCCGATGAGCTGCCGGGGCTGCTCGACTGGCTGGAGTGGGGCGGGATCGCACTGGATCTGACCGCCGTCGGCGCAGGCGGCCTGATCGCCGCTCCCCTGCCGCCCCGCGCGCGGGGCGTACGGGGGGCCGCCCGCTGGTTGCGGCCACCGGAGCCGGGGCGCGATGTGGAGCCGTCCCTGCCTGTCTTCAGCCGGTTCGGGGAGCAGGGCAGCGCTCCCGACCTGGTACGGCTGGTGGACGCGGCGGCGGAGGAATGCCACCGGGCCCGGATGGTGCGCAGCGCCGCGGCTTTCCGGGGGGCGCCCCCCGGAGACCGGACTGCGGCTGCTGTCCGGGGTGCGAACCCCGGACCTTCCGGGAATCAGCCGTTGGCCTTCTCGTAAGCCTCACGGATGTCCGCGGGCACACGGCCGCGGTCATTCACGTTGTAGCCGTTCTCCTTGGCCCACTTGCGAATCTCGGCGGTGTCCTTGTTACCGCCGACAGCGATACGGGCCTTGCCGCGGCCGCCGGTGCCACGGCCACCGGTGCGCCGGCCGCCCTTGGCGTAAGGCTCCAGCAGCGTCCGGAGCTTGTCCGCGTTCGCGGTGGTGAGGTCGATCTCGTAAGTCTTGCCATCCAGAGCGAACGTCACGGTCTCGTCCGCCTCGCCGCCGTCGAGGTCATCGACAAGAAGGACCTGAACCTTCTGTGCCACCGGATTTCCTTTCATCGAAAAATTCAGTACGCGGAAAGGAAACCGCTTTTCCCTGGAAAACACAAACCCCCGGCAGAGGTTCAGGAGTGCAAGAACGCGGGAAACATGCGCGATTCGGACATAGGGTTCCGATGCGAAGTGACCGTCACAGGTGCAGAAGCATCCGGCTGTTGCCCAAGGTGTTCGGCTTCACCCGTTCGAGACCGAGGAACTCGGCGACTCCCTCGTCATAGGAACGCAGCAGCTCGCTGTAGACATCTCCGTCGACGGGAGTCTCACCGATCTCGGTGAAGCCGTGCTTCGCGAAGAAGTCGACTTCGAAGGTCAGGCAGAATACGCGGCGCACACCGATCCACCGTGCGGTCTGCAAGAGCTTGTCCAGGACCTGATGGCCCACTCCGGCGCCCTTGAACTCGCGGTCCACCGCGAGAGTGCGTACTTCGGCGAGGTCTTCCCACATCACATGGAGTGCGCCGCAGCCGACGACCCTCGCGTCGTCGTCGCGTTCCGCGACCCAGAACTCCTGGATGGACTCGTAAAGCGTCACCGTGGCTTTGTCGAGCAGGATCCGCTCACGTACGTACGCGTCCAGGAGTCCGCGCACCGCCGGCACATCGCTGGTCCTGGCTCTGCGGACGGTGAGGGCTTTTGCTCGCGTACCTGACATGCGCAAGACGTTATCGCCCTGCGTCTGCGTCCCGGTCATCGCGGTCGGCATCACCCTGAACGATGCGCAAAGCATCACGGAGTGCATCGCGTTGCTCGGAGGACATCATGCCGAAGAAGGCGACAAGGGCGGCCGCCGAGTTGTCACTCGTCGACCAGGCTTCGTTCATCAGTGCGGCCGAGTAGGCGGCCCGGGTGGAGACCGCCGTATACCGATAGGCGCGGCCGTCCACTTCACGGCGCACCCAGCCCTTCTGATGGAGATTGTCCAATACGGTCATCACGGTGGTGTAGGCGATCGTCCGGTCTCGTTCGAGGTCTTCCAGAACTTCTCTGACAGTGACCGGACGGTTCCACTCCCAGACGCGTGACATGACGGCGTCTTCCAGCTCTCCCAATTGACGGGGCACATCTGCACCATAGTGCGAGATGTCACGAATAGCTGGTTATTAGCGCGGAAAACACAGAAAAGGGCGTACGGCGTGAAATGCCGTACGCCCTTCGGGTCCTGACGCAGCCCGCAGGCACCGCCGCCGGACGGCGTGCTCGTCGGGTGACGCTGCCGTCGAGTGGCGCCGCTGTCAGGTGGCCGTGCCGCCCGTCGGCTGTACCGCGGCCTCGGCGCGGGCGAGCACCTCGTCCACGGCCGCGTCTTCCTTGGCCTTGTTCGGGCCGCCCTGGGTCTTCACGATCGTCCTCACGACGATCGTGAAGAACACGGCCATCACCACGGGGGGCACAAGCGCGGAAACGTAGTCCATACGGACAGAGTAGCTATCCGGTCATCGAGTGCTGAGCCGGGGGCGCCGCGGGCTTGCGGCGTGGCGGGAAGACCTCGGACGGCTTGGGGGCCGGGCGGGGCTTGACCGGCTCCTTGACCGGGGCCGGGCGCTCGGGGCGCTTCGGCTGGTCCGGGTCGTTCGCCGCCCGGCCACCGGGCAGTGCGAGCAGCCGGGTGCGGGGGCCCGGGGTCACGGCGCGGCCCGCGAGCCGGGCGCGCACCGACTGCTCGGCCAGGGCCCGGCAGCGTCTCAGCAGGGCGTCGCCTGACGGCGCGCCGCGCAGGGTGCGCAGGGCCGCGAGGTCCTCGGGGCGGGGGTCGTAACCGGCGGCCAGGGCGTCCTGGAGCAGCTCCGTGTAGCTGCCGGCCGTGCCGGGGAGTGCGTCGCGGTAGCGGGCGAGGTCGGCGAGGAGGAAGGCGCGCAGTCTGCCGGCCTCCGCGATCGCCTCGTCCACGGACTCGGCGAGACGCAGACAGTCCTGGACGTCCTCTTCTGCGACGGGGGTCGGGTTGAGGGCGATGGCAAGGGCGCGTCGGAGCACACGCAGCTCATCCGCGCTGAAGGCCATGCCGCCTCGGGATCCGTAGGGCGTGGGCATGGAACGACGATACGTACTAAAGGGACAATATCGGCTTAATCGACCGGTGGCGGCGCGGCGGGAGAGAGGCGGGGCCACCGCCCCGCCGCCTGCCACGGCCGCTCCGCAGTTACCCCGCAGACGCCCGCTATGCCCCCCGGCCGCCACGCCACCGGCCGGGCGGCCGGACCGGCTACCGGCACTGGCGTACAGCGGGTCCGGGCGGTCCGGCTACCGCACCGGACTCACAGCCGGGCGACGTTCCGCTCGTACACCAGGCGCAGCCCGATCAGCGTCAGCCACGGCTCGTGCTCGTCGATGACGGTGGCCTCGCTGAGGACCATCGGGGCGAGACCGCCGGTGGCGATGACCGTGACGTCCGCCGGGTCGTCGGCGAGCTCGCGGGCCATCCGGTTCACCACCCCGTCGACCTGTCCGGCGAAGCCGTAGATGATGCCGGACTGCATGGCCTCCACGGTGTTCTTGCCGATCACGCTGCGCGGGCGGGCCAGTTCGATCTTGCGGAGCTGGGCGCCCTTCACCCCGAGCGCCTCGACCGAGATCTCGATGCCGGGGGCGATGACACCGCCGGTGTACTCGCCGCGCGCCGACACCGCGTCGAAGGTCGTCGCCGTACCGAAGTCGACGACGACGGCCGGGCCGCCGTACAGCTCGACTGCGGCGACCGCGTTGATGATGCGGTCGGCGCCGACCTCCTTCGGGTTGTCCACCAGGATCGGGACGCCCGTCCTGATGCCCGGCTCGACCAGGACCGCCGGGACGTCGCCGTAGTAGCGGCGGGTCACCTCGCGCAGTTCGTGCAGGACGGAGGGGACGGTCGAGCAGACCGCGATCCCCTCGATGCCGTCGCCGAGGCCGCGGCCGAGCAGCGGGTGCATGCCCATCAGGCCCTGGAGCAGTACGGCGAGTTCGTCGGCGGTGCGCCGGGCGTCCGTCGAGATGCGCCAGTGCTCCACGATCTCGTCGCCGTCGAAGAGGCCGAGGACGGTGTGGGTGTTGCCGACGTCGATGGTGAGCAGCATGGGTTACTTCGCCTCGCGCAGGTCGAGACCGATGTCGAGGATCGGCGACGAGTGCGTGAGCCCGCCGACCGCCAGGTGGTCGACGCCCGTCTCGGCGTAGGCCCTGGCCGTCTCCAGGGTGAGCCGGCCCGATGACTCCAGGAGGGCGCGGCCGGCGACGAGCGCGACGGCTTCGGCGGTCTGCTCCGGGGTGAAGTTGTCCAGCAGGATCAGGTCGGCGCCCGCCTCCAGGACCTCGGTGACCTGGGCGATGGTGTCCACCTCGACCTCGATGGGGAGGTCGGGGAACTCGGCGCGTACGAGCTTGAACGCCTCGGCGACCCCGCCGGCCGCGACCACGTGGTTGTCCTTGACCAGGGCCGCGTCCGAGAGCGACATCCGGTGGTTGACGCCGCCGCCGCAGCGCACCGCGTACTTCTCCAGGGCGCGCAGCCCCGGTGTGGTCTTGCGGGTGTCGCGGACCCTGGCCTTGGTGCCCTCCAGTACGTCGGCCCAGGCACGGGTGGCGGTCGCGATGCCGGAGAGGCGGCACAGCAGGTTGAGCGCGCTGCGCTCGGCGGTCAGCAGGTCCCGGGTGCGGGTGGTGACCGAGAGCAGCTTCTGGCCGGCGGTGACGCGCTCACCGTCCTCGACATGCCGCTCCACCTCGAACGCCTCGGTACAGACGATGGAGAGCACCGCTTCGGCGACCCGCAGGCCCGCGACCGTACCGGCCTCACGGGCGGTGAAGTCGCCGGTGGCGACGGCGCCGACGGGGACGGTCGCGACGCTCGTCACGTCCACACCCCCGTCGAGGTCCTCGTCGATGGCGAGGTGCGCGATGTCCTCGACCAGGACCGGGTCGAGCCCCGCGGCGGCCAGCAGCTCGGCGAGAGCGGGGTCGAGACCGCACTCCATGGGGTCGTCGGCACCGTCGTAGCCGTCGCCGCAGGCGCAGGCGTCGCCGCAGCCGCCCGCCGGCTCGGCGCTCACGGCGTCGTCGCCGATCCGGTGGAGGGGGAGGTCGGGGGTGGTCACGGTCACTGCTCCTGAGGGCGCTGAGGGAGGGTCGGGGGAAAGTCGGCGCTGTCCGTGGTGTGCACGGCGAGCGAACGGTCGGGGCACAGCCGTACGACGAGGTGGCGGCGCCAGTCGGTGTCGTCACGGTCCGCGTGGTCCTCGCGCCAGTGGCAGCCGCGGGTCTCCGCCCGGCGCTGGGCCGCGGCGGTGAGAACGCGGGCGACACAGAGGAGGTTGGTCGCCTCCCATGCCTCGACGCCCGGTTCGGTGGGCTTCAGGGCGACGGCGGGCAGCGCTTCGGGGGCTCCCGCCGCTGCCGCGTCCATGGCGGCGCCCGCGGCCGCTTCCGCCACGGCGTCGGCCGCGGCCTGCGCCTCGGCTTCGGCGCGGATCGCCTCAAGCTGCTCCGCGGCCCCGGCGAGGCTCTCCGCGGAACGGAGCACTCCGGCGCCCGCCGCCATGATGCGCTGGATACGGAACCGGGCCTCGGGCGGGAGAAGCGGGAGGTGCGGGGAGTGCGGGAGCGTGGCCGGCTCCGCCGGGGGGACGGCGGCGCCGGTGCACCCGCCGCCCTCCGCGGCTGGGCCGGAGCCCGAGCCGGTGCCGGAGCCCGAGTCCGTGCCGGTGCCGATGCCTGTGCCCGTACCCGAGTCCCAGTCCGTGCCCGTGCCCGTGCCCGTGCCCGTGCCCGTGTTCGCAGCGACGATGTCGTCGGCGATGCGCTCGGCGAAGACCAGGCCCTCCAGGAGGGAGTTGGACGCCAGCCGGTTCGCGCCGTGTACGCCGGTGCAGGCGACCTCGCCGCAGGCGTAGAGACCCGGGACGGTCGTACGGCCGTGCAGGTCGGTGCGGACGCCGCCCGAGGCGTAGTGCGCGGCCGGGGCGACCGGGACCGGCTCGGTCACCGGGTCGATGCCGTGGCTGCGGCAGGCGGCGAGGATCGTCGGGAAGCGCCGCTCCCACATCTCGGCGCCGAAGTGCCTGCCGTCGAGATACATGTGCTCGGTGCCCTGCTCCTGCATCCGGCGGGTGATGGCCTTGGCCACGATGTCGCGGGGGGCCAGCTCGGCCAGCTCGTGCTGCCCGGTCATGAAGCGGACCCCGTCCGCGTCCACGAGGTGGGCGCCCTCTCCCCGTACCGCTTCGGAGACCAGCGGCTGCTGGCCCTCGGCGCCCGCGCCGAGGAAGAGCACCGTGGGGTGGAACTGCACGAACTCCAGGTCGGAGACCTCGGCGCCCGCCCGCAGCGCGAGGGCCACGCCGTCGCCGGTCGAGACGGCGGGGTTGGTGGTCGCCGAGAAGATCTGGCCCATGCCGCCGGTGGCGAGGACCACGGCGGGTGCGCGGACCGCGCCGACACCGTCGTGCCGGCCCTCCCCCATGACGTGCAGGGTGACGCCCGCCGTACGGCCTTCGGCGTCGGTGATCAGGTCGAGGACCAGCGCGTTCTCGACGGTGCGCAGGGCGGCCGTACGGACCGCGCCGACCAGGGCGCGGGAGATCTCGGCACCCGTGGCGTCGCCGCCCGCGTGGGCGATACGACTGCGGTGGTGGCCGCCCTCGCGGGTGAGCGCGATACCGCCGGCCGCGTCGGTGTCGAACCGGGCGCCGGTCGCGATCAGCCTGCGTACGGCGTCGGGGCCCTCGGTGACCAGGGTGCGGACGGCCGCCTCGTCGCAGAGCCCGGCCCCCGCGACCAGCGTGTCGTCGAGGTGCTGCTGAGGGGTGTCGCCCTCGCCGATGGCCGCCGCGATACCGCCCTGGGCCCAGCGGGTCGAGCCGTCGTCCAGGCGGGCCTTGGTCACGACGACGGTACGAAGACCGGCCGCTGTGCAGCGCAGCGCGGCCGTCAGCCCGGCCACTCCGGATCCGACGATCACGACGTCGGCGTCGATCTCCCAGCCGGGGGCAGGGGCGTGCAGGCGTATTCCGGTTCCGGTCACTGTGGTCCCCCGAAGGTCAGCGGGATGTTGTCGATCAGGCGCGTCGTACCGAACCGGGCGGCGACCGCGAGGACGGCTTCGCCCCGGTGGTCTTCGGTGGCCTCGGTGAAGTCGGACGGGTCGATCAGGGACAGGTAGTCCAGGGAGAGCGCCGCCCCGTCGGTGACGGCCCGCGCGGCGGCGCGCACGGCCGCGGGGGTGGCGGAGGCGGTCGCGGTGAGGGCGTCCCGGCCCGCGAACAGGGCGCGGGACAGGGCCAGTGCGGCCGTGCGGTCCTCGGTCGAGAGGAAACGGTTGCGGCTGGACATCGCCAGCCCGTCCGGCTCCCGGACCGTCGGTACGCCGGCGATCTCGACCGGGAAGTCGAGGTCGCGCGCCATCCGCCGTACCAGGGCGAGCTGTTGGGCGTCCTTCTGCCCGAACAGCGCGATACCGGGGCGGGTGAGGTGCAGGAGTTTGGCGACGACGGTGAGCATTCCGTCGAAGTGGCCGGGGCGGGCCGCGCCTTCGAAGCGCTCCCCCATCGGGCCGGCGGCGACCCGGACCTGGGGCTCGCCGCCCGGGTAGACCTCGTCGGCCGACGGCGCGAAGACGGCGTCGGCGCCCGCCAGTTCGGCGACGGCGAGGTCCGCTTCGAGGGTGCGCGGGTAACGGTCGAGGTCTTCACCCGCGCCGAACTGCAGCGGGTTGACGAAGACCGTCACGACGACCTGCCCGGCGTCGCCCACCCGCTCCCTGGCCGCGCGCACGAGCGCGGCGTGGCCCTCGTGCAGGGCGCCCATGGTCATGACCACGGCGCGGGTCCCGGTGCTGCCGCCCGCGGGCGGCAGGGCGTGCAGCTCGGCGGCCGTGTGCAGCAGCGCGGTCGCGGTCATCGTGTCTCTCCGTCCGCGAGGACGCCCAGCAGATCCTCGGCCAGTTCGGGCTTGAGCAGTCCCTGTGCCAGGGCGCGGTCGGCCGTCGTACGGGCCATCGCGAGGTAGCCGGCGACGGCCTGCGGCGCGTGCTTGCGCAACTCGGCGACATGCGCCGCGACCGTGCCCGCGTCGCCCCGGGCGACCGGCCCGGTCAGGGCGGCGTCGCCGGACCTGAGGGCGTTGTCGAGGGCCGCGCCGAGGAGCGGTCCGAGCATCCGGTCGGGGGCGGCCACCCCCGCGGTGCGCAGCAGCTCCATCGCCTGCGCCACCAGGGTGACCAGGTGGTTCGCGCCGAGCGCCAGCGCCGCGTGGTAGAGCGGACGGGACTCCTCCGCGATCCACTCGGGCTCGCCGCCCATCTCGATGACCAGCGCCTCGGCGGCGAGCCGCAGCTCGTCGGGTGCGGTCACGCCGAAGGAGCAGCCGGCCAGCCGCTGCACGTCCACCGAGGTGCCGGTGAAGGTCATCGCCGGGTGCAGGGCGAGCGGCAGGGCTCCGGCGCGCAGCGCGGGGTCGAGCACCCCGGTGCCGAACCGGCCCGACGTATGGACCAGGAGCTGTCCCGGCCGGATCGCACCGGTCTCGGCCAGGCCCTCCACCAGCGCGGGCAGCGCGTCGTCGGGCACGGTCAGCAGGACCAGCTCGGCGCGGGCCAGCACTTCGGCCGGGGTGACCAGGGGGACGTCGGGGAGCAGGACCGCGGCCCTGCGTACGGATGCGTCGGAGACACCGGACGCGGCGACCGGGCGGTGCCCGGCGAGCTGGAGCGCGGCGGCGAGCGCGGGGCCCACCCGGCCCGCTCCGACCACGCCGACGGTGAGCCGCGCGGGGCGGGATTCTGCTGATGCGTTCACGTGGGATCGGCCTTCCGTTCCAGTCCGCGAGGGGTACCGGACGATTTCCCCGTCATGCTACGCCCAGGATTCGGGGTAACTCGTTGGACTGTCCACAGCCCGCGGGCGAGGATCGGCGCATGACGAACGAGGCGGACACCACCGGGGCCGACGGCACCGGACAGGACGGCGGGACCGGGCACGGCACCGGAAAAGAGCAGGCCGGCGAGGGTCGGCAGCGCACAGGGACCGGGCAGCCCGAGCCGCCGGAGCAGTCCGCGCGGGACGCCGAGCAGGACGCGGGCCGGCGCAGGATCGCCGCGATGCGCGGTGCGGAGCGGGTCCTTTCACGGCCGTCCGCGATGGCCACGCTGGGCGAGCGGCTGACCGCGCTGGCCGCGGACGCGGGCACGGTGTACGACATGGACGAGCCGGTGGACATCTACGGCGGCGGGGTCGTCGCCGAGCTGGAGCGGCGGGTGGCCACGCTGCTCGGGTTCCCGGCCGCCGCCTTCTTCCCCACCGGCACGATGGCGCAGCAGGTCGCGCTGCGGTGCTGGGCGGGGCGTACCGGCGATCCGGTGGTCGCGCTGCACCCGATGGCCCACCCCGAGCTGCATGAAAGGGGCGCTTTCGGGGCGGTGAGCGGGCTGCGTACCGTCCATCCGACGTCGGCGCCCCGGCTGCCCACGGCCGCGGAGGTACGCGACTTCGACGAGCCCTTCGGCACGCTGATGCTCGAACTGCCGCTGCGTGACGCCGGTTTCGTCCTCCCGACGTGGGACGAGCTGGTCGCCGTCGTCGGGGCCGCCAGGGAACGCGATGCGGTGGTGCATATCGACGGCGCGCGGCTCTGGGAGTGCGCCCCGCACTTCGGCCGCGGGCTCGATGAGATCGCGGGTCTCGCGGACAGTGTCTATGTCTCCTTCTACAAGTCCCTGGACGGCCTGTCGGGCGCCGTGCTCGCGGGCCCGGTGTCGCTGGTCGATGAGGCCAGGACCTGGCGCCACCGCTACGGGGGCCAGCTCTTCCAGCAGTACCCGGCCGCGCTGTCGGCCCTGCTGGGCCTGGAGCGTGAGCTGCCGCGGCTGGCCTCGTACGTGGAGCACGCGAAGGTCGTGGCCGCGGCGCTCTCGGACGGGTTCAGGGCGGCGGGTGTGCCCTGGTTCCGGGTCAACCCCGAGGTGCCGCACACCCATGAGTTCCAGGTGTGGCTGCCGTACGCGGCCGATGTGCTGTCGGATGCGGCGGTCCTGCAGGCGGAGGAGACCGGGGTGGCGCTGTTCCACCGGTTCCATCCCGCGCCGGGCGGTGTGCCCGGGGTGTCCATGGCCGAGGTGACGGTGGCGGCGCCCGCGCTGTCGTGGAGTGCGGCGGATGTGGCGGGGGCGGTGAAGGAGTTCGTACGTCGGGTGGGGTGACGGCGGGCGCGGGGTGACGGCGGGCGCCGCGCGGGCGGGTCTGCGCGGGCAGGTGGGGCGACGGCCGGGGCAGCGACGGCGGGCGCGCGGCCTCAGTGCGTCGGCCGTGAGCGGTTGAGCAGCCTCCGCAGCCACCCGTTCCGCAGCCGCCCCTTCCGCAGCCACCCGTTCCGCGACCGCTCCTGCCGCCGCCGTCTTCTGTCCGGCCGCCCGGTGCGCAGGTGGTCACGGAGCTCACCGATGGCCTCCCAGTCGTGCCGGCCCGGCAGGGGCGGCGCCGCCTCGCCCCGCTGGACGGCCCGGTAGGCGTCGAACATGTGCTGCTGGTTCGCGTTCATGGCCCCACCCTGGACACGCGCCGGGGCGGTCTGCGCTCCATTTGACGGGAGCGGTCAATCGACGGCCGGACTGTCGGTGGGGGCGGGCACCATGGGTCCATGAGCGTCGACATCGACATCACGGGGCTGCCGCCCGGGGGGATCACTTTCGAGCTGTCCCCCCTGGCGGAGCTGGGCAATGCCCTGCATGTGCTGTCCGAACCCGGCCACCATCCGGGGCTGCACGGCTGGGCCACGGCGACCGCCGCCGCGCTGGAGCCGGACCTCGCCGACCGGCTGCACGAAGCGGACTTCCTGTGGCGCACCACGTTCTCGGACATCTTCATGCCGTTCGCGGGCGCCCGGCACGGCGGCGGCAGGCCGGGCGCGACGCTCTCCGACGACCTGGACCTGCTCGACCTGCTGCCCGACGACGCATTCGTCACGGTCGCGCTGGAGTTCACCTGCTCCGTCACCTACGACCTCGGCGGCCCCTCACCGCTCACGGACGCGGGCGTCCGCAGCCATGCGCTGGATCTCGCGGCGGCCCGCGGGCCCCGGCAGCTCGACTTCACCCGGCATCTGCTGAACGACCCGGCCACCGTGCGGGCCTGGATCCGGCGGCTCTTCGAGGACTGCGAGCGGGCGTTCTTCGGCGACACCTGGCGCCGGGTACGGATCCAGCTGGCCGCCGACGCCCGGCACAAGACGGAGATCCTCCGGCACAAGGGCCTGGCGGACGCGGTGACCGCGGTCTCCGCCGCCCTGTCGCTGGACGGGACGGGGACCCGGATCAGCGCCGACAAGCTCGCGGAGGGCCGCTCGGCCGCGGTGGGCGCACCCGCGGGGGACGGGCTCACCTTCGTACCGACCAGCTTCGGCTGGCCCCATCTGCTGGTGCTCCACCGCCCGGACTGGCGCCCGGCCATCCAGTACCCGGTCGCCGCCCCCGAGTTGCCGTCGCCCGCGTCGGTCGAGCTGCTGAAGCTGCGTCTCGATGCGCTGGCCCATCCGATGCGGATGCGGATGTGCCGGGGGCTGGCCCGCTCCCCGCACACCACGGGCGAACTGGCCGACGCGCACGGCATATCGGCGCCGGAGGCTTCCCGGCATCTGGCGGTCCTCAAGCGGGCCGGTCTGATCAGCACGAAGCGGCGCGGGCGGTACGTCCTGCATCAGCTGGACCTCACCGTGGTGGCCAGGCTCGGCAGCGACTTCCTGGAGGGGGTGCTGCGCTGAGGGCGCGGGCCGCGACGTGCGCCGTGGCCCGCCCCGGCCCAGCGCCCCGGACCCTCACCGCGCCCCCGGCCTCACCGCGGCCCGGGCCCCCCGGCGCGTACCAGGCCCGTCTCGTACGCCATCACGACCACCTGCACCCGGTCGCGCAGCTCCAGCTTGGTGAGGATGCGGCCCACATGGGTCTTCACGGTGGCCTCGGACAGCACCAGCCGTGCCGCGATCTCCCCGTTCGACAGGCCCTGCGCGACCAGCAGCATCACCTCGCGCTCCCGGTCGGTGAGCCGCCCGATCTCCTTGTGCTGCGGGTCGGCGACCGTGCTCGGCAGCATCGGCGAGAACCGGTCGAGCAGCCGCCGTGTGGTCGACGGTGCGACGACCGCGTCGCCGCTGTGCACGGACCGGATCGCGCCGAGCAGCTCGGCCGGGGGCACGTCCTTGAGCATGAAGCCGCTGGCGCCCGCCTTGAGCCCGGAGAAGGCGTACTCGTCCAGGTCGAAGGTGGTCAGGATCAGGACCTTCGGCGCATCCGGCCGCGCACAGATCTGCCGGGTCGCCTCGACACCGTCCAGCTTGGGCATGCGGACGTCCATCAGGACCACGTCCACCGCCGTCGCCCGGAGCACGTCGATCGCCTCCGCGCCGTCGCCCGCCTCCGCGACGACCTCCATGTCCGGCTGGGCGGCGAGCACCATCCGGAAGCCGGTGCGCAGCAGCACCTGGTCGTCGACGAGCATCACGCGGATCGCCATCTCGTAAGAATCCCTTCTCGTGGCAGGAGCAGACAGCTCGGCGCCGACAGCCCGGCGCCGACAGCCCGGCGCCGACAGGCTAGTGCGCCGGTTTCAGCGGCAGCAGCGCGCTGATCCGGAAGCCGCCGCCCGGCCGCGGGCCCGCGTCCAGCGTGCCCCCGACCATGCCGACCCGCTCCCGCATCCCGATCAGACCGTGCCCCTGGCCGTCCGCGCCGCCGTCCTGGTACAGCTCATGGGCCGCGCCCCGCCCGTCGTCCTCGACCAGCAGGCCGAGCCCGTCGTCGAAGTAGACGAGGCGCACACTGGCACCCACGTCGGGCCCGCCGTGCTTGCGGGTGTTGGTGAGCGCCTCCTGCACAATGCGGTACGCGGTGAGCTCCACGCCACTGGGCAGCGGCCGCGGTGTCCCCTCTATACGGAAGTCCACGGTCAGACCGGCGACCCTGACCTGCTCGACCAGGTCCTCGATCTGCTGCACATCGGGCTGCGGGACGTACTCGCCGCTCTCCTGCGCGTCACCGGTCCGCAGCACCCCCAGCAGCCGGCGCATCTCGGCGAGCGCCTGGCGGCCGGTGGACGAGATGGTCTCCAGCGCCTGCTTGGCCTGGTCGGGCGAGGCGTCCAGGACATAGGCGGCGCCGTCCGCCTGGACCACCATCACCGAGACGTTGTGCGCGACGACATCGTGCAGCTCACGGGCGATCCTGGCGCGCTCACCGGCCACCGCCACCTTCGACTGCGCCTCGCGCTCCCGCTCCAGCCGGGCGGCCCGCTCCTCCAGCTGCGCGAAGTAGGCACGGCGGGTCCGCACCGAGTCGCCCATCACCCAGGCCAGGACGAACGGAACCGTCGCCACCACCGCGAAGACCGTCTGCTGCACCCAGGTGGGGACCGGCCCCTCGTGCCAGCGCAGCTGCGCGAGCGTCCCCGCGCACAGGCCGCCGATCAGGCCGAACCGGGAGGCCCAGCGCGCCCCGTCGGCGGCGACGGTGTAGATCAGCACCAGCATGGCGAAGTCGGCGGGCGTCGTGCTGATGTCGAAGACCAGCTGCGCCACCCCCAGCACCGTGACCAGCAGCAGCATCTTCTCGGGCGCCCGGCGGCGCAGGGCGACGGCCGTGCAGAGACCCAGGAAGACGGGGACGGCCTTGACGTGGTGCAACCCGTGCCCCGTCTGGGACGCGTCCCACTGCATCACGGAGAACCCGAGGAGGATGACGGCCCAGAAGCCGTCGACCAGAGTCGGGTGTCTGCGGATGAAGGCGTAGAGACGCTGCACGTAACCCAGCGTAGGGAAGCCGAACAGGTGTAAGGGTCAACCGAAGGACCGATCCGGTCGCCCGGGGAGTACTCCCCAAGGTGGAGACTTGACTCCGTGACTGATGAGTGGCGCGGGTGGCGTGAGGCGACGGAGGCCGCGCTGTACGGGGCGGACGGTTTCTATCTGCGGCCGGAGGGCCCCGCGGGTCACTTCCGCACATCGGTGCACGTCTCCGCGCTGTTCGCGTCGGCGGTCGCCCGGCTGCTGACCGGGCTGGACATCGCGGAACCGGCCCTGGTCGACATGGGCGCCGGCCGCGGTGAGCTGGTGACGGGGGTGCTGGCCGCGCTGCCCGCGGACTTCCCGGTACGGGCGTACGCCGTCGAGCGCGCGCCCCGTCCCGCCGGGCTCGACGAGCGCGTCGTCTGGTGCGCCGAGCCGCCGGCCGGGGTGCGCGGGCTCCTCTTCGCGAACGAGTGGCTGGACAATGTGCCGGTCGATGTCGTGGAGACCGACGAGGCCGGGACACCGCGCTATGTGCAGGTCAGGACGGCGGACGGCGCCGAGCGGCTGGGCGACCCGGTGTCCGGTGCCGACGCCCGGTGGCTGGAGCGCTGGTGGCCGCCGGCCGGTCCTGGCACCCGCGCCGAGATCGGCCGCCCGCGCGACGAGGCGTGGGCGGCGGCGGCCGGAACGCTGGCGGCGGGTCTCGCGGTGGCCGTCGACTACGCCCACCCGCGCGCGGCCCGCCCGCCCTTCGGCACGCTCACCGGTTTCCGGGAGGGCCGGGAGGTGCGGCCGGTACCGGACGGGAGCTGTGACATCACCGCCCATGTGGCACTGGACGCGTGCGCGCTGCCGGGGGCCGAGCTGCGCACCCAGCGGGAGGCCCTGCGCGCCCTGGGGATCAGCGGTGACCGGCCGCCCCTGCTGCTGGCGTCGACGGACCCCGCGGCGTACCTCAGGGCCCTGGCGGCGGCGGGCGAGGCCGCGGAGCTGGTGGCGCGGGGCGGCCTGGGCGACTTCGGGTGGCTGACACAGCGGGTGAGCGGAGCAGACGGCCCGGGGGCCGAACCCGGATAGGGGCACCGCGGCCCGCCGGGGATACTGGCCCGTATGACGGAGACGACGGTCGGCATCGGCGGGGCCGCGGAGAGCACCGACATGGTGCTCAACATCGGCCCCCAGCACCCTTCCACCCACGGAGTGCTCCGCCTCCGTCTGGTCCTGGACGGCGAACGCGTCCAGCAGGCCGAGCCGGTCATCGGCTATATGCACCGGGGCGCCGAGAAGCTCTTCGAGGCGCGCGACTACCGCCAGATCATCATGCTCGCCAACCGCCACGACTGGCTCTCCGCCTTCTCCAACGAGCTGGGCGTGGTGCTGGCCGTCGAGCGGATGCTCGGCATGGAGGTCCCGGAGCGCGCGGTCTGGACCCGTACGCTCCTCGCCGAGCTGAACCGGGTGCTCAACCATCTGATGTTCCTCGGCTCGTACCCCCTCGAACTGGGCGGTATCACCCCGGTGTTCCACGCGTTCCGGGAGCGCGAGGTGATCCAGGCGGTGATGGAGGAGGTCTCCGGCGGCCGGATGCACTACATGTTCAACCGGGTCGGCGGCCTCAAGGAGGACCTTCCCGCGGGCTGGCTCGGCCGGGCACGGGACGCCGTCGCCGACGTCCGCTCCCGTATGGACGTGTACGACGACCTCGTCCTCGGCAACGAGATCTTCCGGGGCCGCACCCGGGGCGTGGGGGTGCTGTCCGCCGCCGCCGTGCACGCGTACGGGGTGAGCGGGCCGATCGCCCGCGGCTCGGGCGTCGACTTCGACCTGCGCCGCGACGAGCCGTACCTCGCGTACGGCGAACTCCAGGACACCCTGAAGGTCGTCACCCGCGAGGAAGGCGACTGCCTGGCCCGCTTCGAGGTGCTGCTGGGCCAGACGCACAACGCGCTCGACCTGGCCGACGCCTGTCTGGACCGGCTGGCCGCGCTGGCTCCCGGGCCCGTCAACCAGCGGCTCCCGAAGGTGCTGAAGGCCCCGGAGGGCGAGACGTACGCCTGGACGGAGAACCCGCTCGGCATCAACGGCTACTACCTGGTGTCCAGGGGCGAGAAGACCCCGTACCGCCTCAAGCTCCGCTCGGCGTCCTTCAACAACATCCAGGCGCTGACCGAACTGCTCCCCGGCACCCTGGTCGCCGACATGGTCGCGATCCTGGGCTCGCTCTTCTTCGTGGTCGGCGACATCGACAAGTAGCGGACGGCAGGTACGCGTGCGGTAGGCGGGCAGCCGGTACGCAGGCGGTGGGCGGGCGGCCGGTACGCGTGCGCTAGGCGGGCAGCCGGTACGCAGTCGGCCGGCACGCTGTCGGCCGCCCGGTTCAGGCCGGGCTGGCGGTGCGCAGCTCGCCCACGTCGATCTGTTCCGTCTCGTCGTGCTCGGTGAGGTCGATGACCTGGCCGACCCCGCGCTCGGCGTCGCTCCCGATGCCGTCGTCCGCCACGTCATCCGTTACGTCGTCCGCCACGTCCGCCGGGACCGCGCCGTCCGCCGACACGGCCGCTTCGGCCCGGTGCGCGGCGATGGCCTCCGCGCCCACCACGTCCGCCAGGTCCTCGTTCTGTACGGAGGCCAGCTGCGCGGGCTCCAGCGCGGCCGCGCCCGTCTCCTTCCGGGCGTTCCGCGGGCCGGACTGGGCGCTCTGCATGCCGAAGAAGTCGAAGCCGCCCACGGGCCGGGGCGCACGGCCCTGCTGCGGGGTGTACGGGGTGGTGTACGGAGCGACGGCGGTCGCCGGAACACGGCGCGGAGCGGGCAGAGCCGACGGCGGGCGCGTGTGCTCACCGGCGGCCGCCGCCGGCTTCCCCTCCGGCTCCGCCGCCTCCCGCTGCTGCCGGGGCCCGCGGCGCTCGCGCTGTTCACGGTGCTCGCGCTGGGCCGCAGCGTTACAGCTCAGCGCGCCGAGGGCCTGGGCGGCCTTGGCGTACGCGGCCGGAGTGGGGGTGGAACGCGCGGCCGGCAGCGCGGCCCGTGCCGGGGCCGGGGCCGCTGCCTCGATCGCCAGGAGCCTGCGGCCCTCCAGCGCGCCGGCCCGCTCGGTCTCGGCGGTCGCGTACCGGCGCAGCAGCGCGGCGTGCTCGCCGCGCAGTCCCGCCAGCTCGGCCCGCTTGGCCCGCAGCTTCGTCTCCAGCTTGACGCGCAGCGCGCGCGACTCCTCCAGATCGCCCTCGAGTTCGGCGGTGCGCTCCTCGGCCCGCCACTCCTCCGCGGCACGTGACCGGGTCAGCTCGGCGACCCTGCGGCCGGCCACCCGGTCCCAGTTGCGCATGAGGACCGCACCGGTCACCGCGGCGGCCGCCGCGGCCGCGACCAGGCAGCGCAGCACCAGGGGATCCGCGAACAGCCAGGCGCCGGCGGCGAGAAGAAGCGAAGCACCGGCTACGGCCGAGGGCTGGAGAAGCCGGTGCAGGGGTGGGGAATGGCGGTGGCGTCCACGTGGCATGGCTCGAAATTTACCGTGCGCGTGAGCCGAATGGATGACCGCACCGGGATTTGTTCCCCAGCGGTTACCTCGAACGGTTACCCCGGTGCCCGCCGCCATTCCCCCTTGCCGCCATTCCCTCCGGGGAACCGGCTAGTTGATCAAGCTCTTCGACTTCAGATAGTCCTTCGCGACATCGTCGGGCTTCGCGCGCTCGGAGTCGACCTTGCGGTTCAGCTGGACGAGATCGGCGGTCGTCAGCGTCGAGGTGAGCTTGCCGAGGGCGGCCGCGATCTCGGGGCTGCCCGCGTTCTTGGCATTCACGACCGGCAGGAGATTGTCCGCGTTCTGGAGCTTCTTGTCGTCCTGGAGCAGGACCAGCCCGTAGGTGTCGAGCGTCGCGTCGGTCGTGGTGGTGAGCACCAGCTGGTCGGTGCCGTCCTTGACCGCCTGCTTGGCCTGCGGGGTGCCGACGCCCTTGGGGTCGATGCCGGTGACGTCAATGCCGTACTTCGACTTCAGGCCCGGTGCGCAGAACGGCCTGACGGTGCATTCGTCACCCGCCGCGATCTTGACCTTCGCCTTCGACTTCCCCAGATCGGAAAGCGTCTTGAGCTTGTTCTTGGCGGCGAATTCCTTGGTCACCGCGAAGGCGTTCTGGTCGACCGCCCGGCCCGCGGGAAGCACCTTCAGGCCGCGCGGCCCGGCGAGCTTCCGCAGAGCCGCGACCGTCGCGGCGACATCGCCGGAGGCGACGGGCTTCTTCTCGGCCGCCTTGGCGCCGTTCGTCTTGGCGTTGAGGAATTCGGCGAGGGTGGCCGCGTATTCCGGTACGACGTCGATCTGGCCCTTCTCCAGCGAGGGTTCGTACAGCTCACGGTTGTTCACCGAGGTGACCGAGGTCTTGTATCCGGCGTTGGCCAGCACCTGGCTGTACAGCGCGGCGAGCACCTTCGACTCGGTGAAGCCGGCCGCGCCGATGACGAGCGAGCCCTTCTTGCCCGAACCGGCCGCGGCACTCGATCCGCCGCCGTCCTTGCCCTTCTCCAGGCTGTCCCCGCCGCACGCCGCGAGGGAGCCCGTCAGAGCCACCACGCCGAGCACAGCGCCCGCTATTCGCGAGGTTTTGATCATGAGGTCCACTCCAAGTGACAGGTGATTGACAAACGTTCGGGAGGGGAGGGCGACAGCCGCCCGCCCTCGGACTCGGACCGGCGGCCGGCCGCCCTCAGACCGCCGCCTTGCGCCGCGGGTCGAGCAGCCGGTCGGCCGCCACCAGCAGCCCCTCGACCACGAGGGCCAGCGCGGCGACGAGCAGCGCGCCCGCCACCACCTGCGCGGTGTCGTACGTGTTGAACCCGGCGGTGATGATCCGGCCGAGGCCGCCGCCACCGGTCATCGCGGCCAGGGTCGCCGTGGCGATCACCTGGACCGCGGCCGACCTGAGCCCGGTCATGATCAGCGGATAGGCGAGCGGCAGCTCGACGCGCAGGAAGAGCTGACCGCCTGACATCCCCATCCCCCGGGCCGCCTCCACCACCGACCGGTCCACCTCGCGCATTCCCGTGTACGCGTTGGTCAGCAGCGGCGGCACGGCGAACAGCACCAGGGCGATCACGGTCGGCAGGTCGCCGTGCGAGCGCAGCGGGGTCAGCAGCAGCAGGGCGAGCACCGCGAACGTCGGTATCGCGCGCCCGGCGTTGGAGATGTTCACGGCCAGCGCGCCGCCCCGGCCGATGTGCCCCAGCCGGAGAGCGACCGGCAGCGCGATGAGGCACGCCACCGCGAACGCGATCCCGCTGACCGTCAGATGCTGGACCAGCCGGTGCTCCGCGCCGCTCTCCCCCGACCAGTTGGACCCCGTCATCAGCCAGGTCCAGGCATCGGTCAACTCGCCCATGGTCAGCCCGCCTCAGCCGTCCGGACCGCCCGCGGCGTCCGTATTCGGGTCCAGGGCGTGAGCAGCCGCTGCACGCCGAGCAGCATCAGATCGGCCAGGACGGCCAGCAGTACGCAGAGCACGGACGCGGTCAGCACCTGCGCCTTGAAAAGGGTGGGCAGCGCGTCCGAGATGAGATTGCCGAGGCCGCCCTTGCCGACGATCGAGCCGACCGTCGTCAGCGCGACCGTGGAGACCGTGGCGATCCGCACCCCCGCGAACAGCGCGGGCAGCGCCAGCGGCAGCTCGACCTCCCAGAGCAGCCTGACCGGTCCGTACCCCATCCCCCGGGCCGCCTCTCTGGCGTCCTCGGGCACGGCGGCGAGACCGGCCAGGAGATTCCGTACGAGGATGGTCAGCGAATAGAGCACGAGACCGGTGACCACCAGGGCGGCCGACAGGCCGAACCACGGCAGCAGCAGCGAGAACATCGCCAGCGACGGCACCGTGTAGAGCACGGTCGTCAGCCCGAGCACCGGCCCCGCGAAGAGCCGCCCGCGGCGGGCCAGCAGCGCCAGCGGGACGGCCACCACAAGACCGATCGCCACCGAGACCGCGGTGATCCAGATGTGCTGGACGGTCGCGTCGGTCAGCTCCTGGCTGCGGGATGTGACGTAGTCCCAGCAGAGCCAGTCGTTCCTCGCCATGCAGTTCTGCCCGCTCACCGCACCCCGCCTCCCGGCCCCCGCCGTACTCCGGCCTTCCCGGTCCCCACCGGTCAGGTCCCCATCGGTCTGCTCGACGCCGGTCCGCTCACAGGTCGGTCCGCTCGACGCCGGTCTGGTCAACTCAGTGGCGACCCTATCCCCGGCCACTGACAATGCCGGGATCCGTCGCACTGCAGCAACATGGCCTTCACAACCGGCCCGTCACAATGGGGAATCATGATCCGATTCGAAAACGTCACCAAGCGGTACGCCGACGGCACGACCGCCGTCGACAACCTCTCCTTCGAGGTCGCCGAAGGTGAACTGGTCACGCTCGTCGGCCCGTCCGGCTGCGGCAAGACCACCACGATGAAGATGGTCAACCGGCTCATCGAGCCGACCGATGGCCGGATATATGTCGGCGGGGACGACATATCCGCCACCGACCCCGTCGAACTGCGCCGCCGCATCGGCTATGTGATCCAGCAGGTCGGCCTCTTCCCGCACAAGACGGTGCTGGACAACACCGCGACGGTCCCGCACCTGCTGGGCGTCAAGCGCGCCGCCGCCCGCGCCCGCGCCGCCGAGCTGCTCGAACTCGTGGGTCTCGACCCGTCCGTCCACGGCGGCCGCTACCCCGAGCAGCTCTCCGGCGGGCAGCGCCAACGGGTCGGCGTGGCACGGGCGTTGGCGGCCGATCCGCCGGTCCTGCTGATGGACGAGCCGTTCGGCGCGGTCGACCCGGTGGTGCGCGAACACCTGCAGAACGAGTTCCTCGCGCTCCAGAAGTCCGTACGCAAGACCGTCCTGTTCGTCACCCACGACATCGAGGAGGCGGTACGCCTCGGCGACCGCATCGCGGTGTACGGGCAGGGCACGATCGAGCAGTTCGACGCCCCGGCCGCGGTGCTCGGCGCCCCGGCCACGCCCTATGTGGCGGACTTCGTCGGCGCCGACCGCGGCCTCAAGCGGCTCTCCGTCACCCCGATCGAGCCGGGCGATCTGGAGCAGCCCCCTGTGGTGCACCTCGACGACCCGCTGCCCGCCGAGCTCCCGGGCTGGGCGGTCGTCCTGGACCGGGAGGAGAAGCTGCACGGCTGGATCTCGGCGGAGCACGCGGCGACGGCCAAGGGGACTGTGGGCGAGCACGCCCGGCGGATGGAGGCCCGGCTGCCCGTCGGGGCCTCGCTCAGGCAGGCGTTCGCCACCATGCTCCAGCACGACGCGGGGTGGATCGCGGTGACCGACGAGGACAGCACCGGACGCTTCCTGGGCGTACTGACCCCGGCCCGGCTGCACGAGGCGCTGCGCCGCTCCACCGCAGCCGACGCCCGGGACATCCCGCGCGACGAGGTGGAACTGGAGACCGTCAGCGGCCGGTGAGCCGCCCGCTCAGCCACTCCATGCCCGCGGGGATCTCGCGGCGCCAGGTGTTGAAGTTGTGCCCACCGCTGGTCAGGGTGATCGACGACAGCCGGGTGGGCGGCTTCACCTTGTCCATGAACCGCATCGTGCTGCGGTAGTTCCCCTCGCCCTTCCGGCTGGTGGTGACCAGGAGCGAGGTGGCCGGAGCCGGCTGGTGGTCCAGGCTCCACAGCAGGTCGGCGCGGTGCCGCTCCAGATGGTTGCCCTGGAAGAGGTCGCCGGTCGTCGGGTCCTCGGCCGCCCGGTAGTACGCGGAGAGCCCCGCTCCCGCCCCGTAGACGCCCGGGTGATGGACCGCCAGTTTCAGCGCGCAGTAGCCGCCCGTCGAGTCCCCGATGGAGCCCCAGTTACGCGGCCCGGGTCCGACACGGTACGCGGCCCTGACGGCACCCGGCAGGTCCTTCGCGAAGAACGTCTCGCTCTGCGGCCCGCCCTTTATGTCCACGCACTCGGTGTCACGCGGCGGTGCCACCGTCGGCCGCAGCATCACCAGCACCATCGGCCGCATCTTCCCGGCCTTCAGCTGGTCGAACTCGGTCCTCGGGTAGTGCAGACCGTGGATCAGGTTCTCCGCGGTGCCCGGATATCCGGTGAGCACGACAGCCGCGGGGAAGGTTCGCTTCATGTACGCCTGCTGGAAATACTGCGGGGGCAGATAGACGTACGCGGAGCTGGCTATCTTCGACGTACGGCCCTGGATCACGACCTTCTGTATCTGCCCGGCGACGGCCGGCCTGGTGCCGCCGGGTACGTCCAGGCCGGTCCGCTTCACGACCCGGACGTCACGGCTGCCCGCGTCGTGGTCGACGACCACACCCGGGGTCTGCTCCTGGCCGAAGAGATCGGCCCACGACCCGTAGAAGAGGAAGGAGTTGTTGGCCAGCAGCCCGACCGTGGCGAAGACCGCCACCTGGGTCGCGAGGAACAGGCCGATCCGGCCCGCCACCGCACGGCCGCTGCGCCGCGCGAGCCGCGGCCAGAGCCAGATCGTCGCGGCGAACAGGACGACGGCCAGCAGGGCGGCGAGCGCCAGAACCTTGTGACTGGTGAGACCCATGGGGAGCCGAGCTTTCTGCGGAGAGATTTTTCCGGGACGGATGAACCCGCACCCCGTAATCGCCGTCCTAGAGGACACAAAATGTCCGGATGCTGCGCCGACTTCGGCGATCGGCGGACAGAGAACCTCTTGTGGAGCCGTGGGAAGCGATGTCTGTGCCGGTAGATGGGGAAAAGTCGGTAATGGTTCCGAAGAGTGTCCGACGGATCTTCCGGGGCCCCCGCCCCGAGACCGTCCCCTCCCTGGTCGGGACGGCCTGCACGGTCGTCGGTCTGCTCGACATCGCCGGCGGGGCCTTCCCCCGGTTCCGGCACAGCCGGATGCATACGGTCGCCGAGGTGCTGCCCGGGGCGCTGGGGCCGTTCACCGCGGCGCTCGCGCTCTGCGCCGGGGTGCTCCTGCTGCTCCTCGCCCATGGCCTCAAACGCCGTAAACGCAGGGCCTGGCGGGCGGCCGTGGTGCTGCTCCCGATCGGCGCGGTGGCGCAGTTCGGCTACCGGCACTCGATCGTCGGGGCGCTGATCTCGCTGGTGCTGCTGACCCTCGTCGTACGCCACCGCACCGAGTTCGAGGCGCTGCCCGACCCGCGCAGCCGGTGGAAGGCACTCGCCAACTTCGTGGTGCTCGGCGCCGGATCGCTGGGCCTCGGCCTGATCATCGTCAGCGTCCACCCCGGCCGGGTCGTCGGCAGCCCCAGCATCGCCGACCGGCTGCAGCATGTGCTGTTCGGCCTTTTCGGCTTCGAGGGGCCGGTCGAGTACCAGGGCAACACCTCCTGGACCGTCGCCTACTCGCTCGGCTCCCTGGGGCTGCTCACCGCCGTCACCACCATCTATCTGGCCTTCCGGCCCGAACACCCGGCGGCGCGCCTCACCGACGAGGACGAGAAACAGCTGCGGGCCCTGCTGGCGAAACACGGCGGGCGCGACTCGCTCGGCCACTTCGCGCTCCGCCGCGACAAGGGCGTCGTCTTCTCACCGAGCGGCAAGGCGGCCGTCTGCTACCGGGTCGTCTCCGGGGTGATGCTGGCCAGCGGTGACCCCATCGGCGACGTCGAGGCGTGGCCCGGCGCGATCGAACGCTTCATGGACGAGGCCAAGCTGCACTCCTGGACCCCCGCGGTGATGGGCTGCAGCGAGACCGGCGGCGAGGTCTGGACCCGCGAGACCGGACTCGACGCGCTGGAACTCGGGGACGAGGCGGTGGTGGATGTCGTGGATTTCTCCCTCGCCGGACGGGCGATGCGCAACGTACGCCAGATGGTGAAGCGCATCGAGCGCGGTGGCTACGAGACGCGGGTCCGGCGCGTCCGTGATGTGAGCGACACCGAGCTGGAGCGGATCAGGGGCGCGGCGGCGGCCTGGCGGGGTACGGACACCGAGCGCGGCTTCTCGATGGCGCTCGGCCGGATCGGCGACCCGGGCGACGGGGACTGCGTCATCGCCACCGCCCACAAGGCCGACGGCCCCGAGTCCCCGTTCGGCGACCTGAAGGCGATCATCCACTTCGTGCCGTGGGGCAAGGACGGGATGTCGCTGGAGCTGATGCGCCGCGACCGCGCGGCCGACCCCGGGATGAACGAGCTGTTGATCGTCGCGGCCCTTGAGGCGTCCCCCGGGCTCGGCGTCGAGCGGGTCTCCCTCAACTTCGCGATGTTCCGCTCGGCGCTGGCCCGCGGCGAGAAGATCGGCGCGGGCCCGGTCCTGCGGGGCTGGCGCGGACTGCTGGTCTTCCTCTCCCGCTGGTTCCAGATCGAGTCGCTGTACAAGTTCAACGCCAAGTTCCGGCCGCGCTGGGAGCCACGCTTCGTGGTCTTCCGCAACACCGGCGACCTGCCGCGCATCGGTTTCGCGGCGATGCAGGCCGAGGGCTTCGTCAATCTGGGCCTGCCGTGGCCGTTCTCACGGCGCGAGCGGGTGACCGAGCCGCCGTGCACCCCTCTCACGGGCGCGACGGGCGAGGGCGGGGCCCGGGTGGCGTAACGCACCCGGCGGTCATCCGGGCCGGCCCCCGCCCGCGCGGCCCCCGCCCGCGCGGCCCCCGCCCGCGCGGCGTCCGGTGCGTGCGAGCGCAAGGCGCCGTAATGCTCTCGTAGCGGAGCTACCAGGGCATTTCGGCAACGCCGCGAACGTGCGTGCCAGGCGTCGCGCGGCAGGCGGCACTTTGACGACAGGCCCTAGGCTGGGGGCATGAGTACGTTGCACGGGCGGGGCCGGGTGGCAGGGCTGCCGGAGTGGGACCGCTGCGCGGTCATGGGCGTCGTCAATGTGACGCCCGACTCCTTCTCCGACGGAGGCCGCTGGTTCGACACCGCGGCCGCCGTCAAGCACGGCCTCGACCTGGTGGCGCAGGGCGCCGACCTGGTCGACGTGGGCGGTGAGTCGACCCGCCCCGGCGCCAGCCGTGTCGACGCCGACGAGGAACTGCGCCGGGTCGTCCCGGTCGTACGGGGACTGGCCTCCGAAGGTGTCACCGTCTCCGTCGACACGATGCGCGCGGTCGTCGCCGAGCAGGCCGTCGAGGCCGGCGCCGTCCTGGTGAACGACGTCAGCGGCGGGCTCGCCGACCCCGCCATGGTCCCGGTGGTCGCCGCCGCCGGGGCGCCTTTCGTGGTGATGCACTGGCGAGGGTTCAGCGAGTCGATGGCCGGACGCGCGGTCTACGGGGACGTGGTCGCCGAAGTCGTCTCCGAGCTGCGCGCCCGGCTGGACGCGGCGGTCGCCGGGGGAATCGCGCCCGAGCGCATCGTCGTCGACCCCGGCCTCGGCTTCGCCAAGGACGCCGGGCACGACCTGGCGCTCGTGGCCCACCTGGCGGAACTGCGCGCGCTCGGCCATCCGCTGCTGGTCGCCGCCTCCCGCAAACGTTTCCTCGGCCGGGTGCTGGCCCGCGAGGGCGCCGCCCCGCCGCCCGCACGCGAGCGGGACGCGGCCACCGCGGCGGTCTCCGCGCTCGCCGCGCACGCGGGCGCCTGGGCCGTCCGGGTCCACGAGGTACGGGCCACGGCCGACGCGGTCCGCGTGGCCCGCGCCGTCGAGGGCGCCGCATGACGGCGGCCACCGACGTGGAAGAGGTCGAGCTCGCCAACACGGCCTTCTACGAGACGATGGAGCGGGGCGACTTCGACGCGCTGTCCACGCTCTGGCTGGAGGACGAGATCTCCTGCGTCCACCCCGGCTGGCCGGTGCTCTCCGGGCGCGGTGACGTGCTCAGGTCGTATGCGCTGATCATGGCGAATACGGAGTACATCCAGTTCTTCCTGACCGATGTGGTGGTCAGCATCATCGACGACACCGCGCTGGTCACCTGCACCGAGAACATCCTCAGCGGCGGCCCCGCCGAGGAGGCCGGTGAGCTGGGCCCGCTGGTCGGGCAGCTGGTGGTGGCCACCAACGCGTTCCGTAGGACGCCGGAGGGCTGGAAGCTCTGGTCCCACCACGGCTCGCCCGTGCTCGCCGAGACCGGCGAGAGCGGCGAAGGCGAAGGCGGCGACGGCCCGCCCGAGGGCGACGAGACACCCGCCTGAGACCGGCCCCGGGCCCCTCGCCCCCCCCTGCGCCGGACGGCAACGGATCACATCCGAGGGGGACGGGACGGCAACGGACGGCACCGGATTCATCGGTTCAGGGAGTTCCTGGGGCCCGCAGGGTTCAGCTCCGCAGCCGAGGGTAGGGGCGAATATCACCCGCTCAGATCCATGACCGCAGCCCCCGTGACCGGGTGCTGTCGGTAGCCGCAGGTAGATTCGAATGTGTGGGCCACGCCGACCGCATTCGGCTCGGGCCCGCCTACCGACGAACAGCAGGAGTGATTCGCGTGGATCGTGTCGCGCTGCGCGGCCTCAAGGCCCGTGGGAACCATGGCGTCTTCCCGAGGGAACGCGCGGAGGGCCAGACCTTCATCGTGGATCTGGTGCTCGGCCTCGACACCCGCCCCGCGGCGGCCGACGACGACCTGACGAAGACCGTGCACTACGGCGTGGTGGCGGAGGAGGTCGTCGACGTCGTCCGGGGCGAGCCGGTCGATCTGATCGAGACCCTGGCGGAGCGGATCGCCCAGCAGTGCCTCAAGCACGAAGGCGTCGAGGAGGTCGAGGTGGTCGTGCACAAGCCGGATGCCCCGATCACCGTCCCCTTCGACGACGTGACCATCACCATCATCCGGAGCCGAGTATGACCGTGTTTCCCAGCGAGCCGCAGAGCGACCCGACCGTGCAGCCGGTACCGGCCTCCGTGGTCGCCCAGGTCGACGCGGCCGATGTGACGCTGTCCAACCCCAAACGGGCCGTGATCTCCCTCGGTGCCAACCTCGGCAACCGCCTGGAGACCCTGCAGGGCGCCATCGACGCCCTGGAGGACACCCCGGGCCTGCGGGTCAAGGCCGTGTCCCCGGTGTACGAGACGGAGCCCTGGGGCGTCGACCCCGGCTCGCAGCCCTCGTACTTCAACGCGGTGGTCGTCGTGAAGACGACGCTGCCCCCCGACTCGCTCCTGGAGCGCGGCCAGGCGATCGAGGAAGCCTTCGACCGGGTGCGCGAGGAGCGCTGGGGCCCGCGCACCATCGACGTGGACATCCTGTCGTACGCGGACGTGGTCTCCGACGACCCGGTGCTGACGCTCCCGCACCCCCGCGCGCACCAGCGGGCCTTCGTCCTGGTGCCGTGGCACGACGTGGACCCGGCGGCCGAGGTACCCGGCCGCGGCCCGGTGGCCGAGCTGCTGACGACGGTCGACCGAGAAGGTGTGCTGCCCCGCGCCGATCTGGAACTCTGCCTGCCCGAGTAGCCGTTAGCCTCTGGGGGGCCGCTCCGGGGTGTCCGGGCGCCGTCAGAGGGACGGCTCCGCGTCCGGGGCCGGGGCAGACAGGGACAAGCAGAATGAAGAGCAGAGCGGTGAAGAGCAGAGCAGTGAAGAGCAACGTCACGTGAAGCAACTACGGCTCGGTGTGCTGGCCGGCCTGTTCGTCGTCGCCGGAGTGCTCTCCTGGGCGGGCGCCCGGCTCTGGAACGCGGTGGGCACCCTGCCGAGCGTGCCGCTCGCCGCGCCCATCGTGCTGGCCGCCATCGCGGTGGTCCTGCTCGCCACGGCGCTCTCGCTCCGCGCCCGGCTGCGGGCGCAGCGGGAGCGCCGGCCCGGCGCGAAGGGCGTGGACCCGCTGATGGCGGCGCGGGCGGTGGTCTTCGCCCAGGCCAGTGCGCTGGTGGCGGCGCTGGTCTGCGGGATGTACGGCGGCACGGGCGTCTATCTGCTCAGCCACCTCGACGACCCGGCCCGCAGGGACCAGGCGATCTACGCCGGCTTCTCCCTGGTGGCGGGGGCCGGGGTGGTCGCTGCGGCGTTCTTCCTGGAGCGGGTGTGCAAACTCCCGGACGACGAGGACCACAACGGCCAGGGCGCATCGGCCTGACGGCCGGCCAAGAGCGGCGCCGGGGCAGCAAGCCCTGATCCGCCCGCCTGGTCACACAGGCCCCGGCCCTGGCCAGCCCGCCCGGATCTCACAGGCTCTGATCAGCCCGCCCGGGTCACACAGGCCCTGATCAGCCCGCCCGGGTCACACAGGCTCTGGCCAGCCCGCCCGGGTCACACAGGCCAACCTCAGCGCGCCATGATCAGGCTCATCGCCTCGGCCCGGGTCGCCGGGTCGCGCAGCTGGCCGCGGACCGCCGACGTGATCGTCTTCGCGCCCGGCTTCCTGACCCCGCGCATCGTCATGCACATGTGCTCGCACTCGATGACCACGATCACCCCGCGCGGCTCCAGTATCTTCATCAGCGACTCCGCCACCTGCGTGGTCAGCCGCTCCTGGACCTGGGGGCGCCGGGCGAAGACATCGACGAGCCGGGCCAGTTTCGACAGGCCGGTGATCTTCCCGTCGGACGACGGGATGTAGCCGACGTGCGCGACGCCGGTGAACGGCACCAGATGGTGCTCGCAGTGGCTCTGCACCTCGATGTCCTTGACCAGGACCATCTCGTCGTGGCCGAGGTCGAACGTCGTCGTCAGTACGTCCTCGGGCTTCTGCCGCAGACCGGCGAAGATCTCCTTGTACGCGCGCGCCACCCGGGCCGGTGTCTCCAGCAGACCCTCACGGTCCGGGTCCTCCCCCACGGCGATGAGCAGCTCCCGTACGGCATTCTCGGCCCGCTTCTCGTCGAACTCGCGGATCTGGCTCGCGCCGTCCAGCGTTATCGGGTCGGTCATCTGTGCCTCGCTCCTCAAAGAAAATGCCGCGTCCCCCAGGCTAGAACCTGGGGGACGCGGCATGCATTCCGGGGCTGCCGGTACGGAAGGACTCCGGGGCAGCGCTCGGGTCAGCTCTCCGGCCGGTCCTCGGGGACGGCCTCGATGCCGCCGCCGTCCGAGGGGGTCGTGCCGTTGGTACCCGCGGTGACCGCACCGACGGCGCCGTTGGTGAGCGCCAGCTCCCTCGGGGAGAGCACGGGCGGGCGCGTCGAAGGCGTACGCCGGTTGGAGCCGGTCCACGCCGGGCGGGCCGGACGCTTCACGATGCCGGAGAAGACCTCGGCGATCTGCTCCTTGTTCAGCGTCTCCTTCTCGAGGAGCTGGAGGACCAGGTTGTCGAGAACGTCGCGATTCTCGACGAGGATCTCCCACGCCTCGTTGTGCGCGGTCTCGATGAGCTTCTTGACCTCTTCGTCGACCAGCGCCGCGACCTCTTCCGAGTAGTCGCGCTGATGACCCATCTCCCGGCCCACGAACGGCTCGGTGTTGTCGCCACCGAACTTGATCGCGCCCAGGCGCTCGGTCATGCCGTACTGCGTGACCATCGCGCGAGCGGTGGCCGTGGCCTTCTCGATGTCGTTCGCCGCGCCCGTGGTCGGGTCGTGGAAAACGAGCTCCTCGGCCGCGCGCCCGCCCAGCATGTACGCCAGCTGGTCGAGCATCTCGTTGCGCGTGGTCGAGTACTTGTCCTCGTCGGGCAGGACCATCGTGTAGCCGAGAGCACGGCCTCTGGAGAGGATCGTGATCTTGTGGACCGGGTCCGAGTTGGGGGAAGCCGCCGCGACCAGGGCGTGTCCGCCCTCGTGGTACGCGGTGATCTTCTTCTCCTTGTCGGACATGATCCGGGTCCGCTTCTGCGGGCCCGCCACGACACGGTCGATCGCCTCGTCCAGCGCTTCGTTGTCCACGAGCTTCTGGTTGCCGCGCGCCGTGAGGAGCGCCGCTTCGTTCAGCACGTTGGCCAGGTCGGCGCCGGTGAAGCCGGGCGTACGACGGGCGACTGCGCCCAGATCGACGTCCTTGGCGACCGGCTTGCCCTTCTGGTGAACCTTGAGGATCTCCAGGCGGCCCTGCATGTCCGGACGGTCGACCGCGATCTGCCGGTCGAAACGGCCGGGACGCAGCAGCGCCGGGTCCAGGATGTCCGGCCGGTTGGTGGCGGCGATCAGGATGACCCCGCCCTTCACGTCGAAGCCGTCCATCTCCACGAGCAGCTGGTTCAGCGTCTGCTCGCGCTCGTCGTGGCCACCGCCGAGGCCCGCACCGCGGTGCCGGCCGACGGCGTCGATCTCGTCGACGAAGACGATCGCCGGAGCGTTCGCCTTGGCCTGCTCGAAGAGGTCACGCACTCGGGAGGCACCGACACCGACGAACATCTCGACGAAGTCGGAACCGGAGATCGAGTAGAACGGGACGCCCGCCTCGCCCGCGACGGCGCGCGCGAGCAGCGTCTTGCCCGTTCCCGGCGGCCCGTACAGCAGGACGCCCTTGGGGATCTTGGCGCCGACGGCCTGGAATTTCGCCGGCTCCTGCAGGAACTCCTTGATCTCATGGAGCTCTTCGACAGCCTCGTCGGACCCCGCCACATCGGAGAAGGTCGTCTTGGGGGTGTCCTTGGTGATCAGCTTGGCCTTTGACTTGCCGAACTGCATGACCTTGGAGCCGCCGCCCTGCATCTGATTCATCAGAAACAGGAAGACCACGACGATGAGTACGAAGGGCAGCAGCGAGAGCAGGATCCCGACGAAGGGGTTCTGCTTCGACGGCGAGACCGTGTAGCCCTTCGCGATGTCGCCGCTGTCGACCTTGCTCTGCAGCTTGGCGGCGAGGGCGGTGCCCTGCGCGTCGCCGATGTAGTTCGCCTGGAACTTGCCGCCCGACTCGCCGTTTAGCTTCTGGCCGTTCTTCAGCTCGATCTTGATGACGTTCTCGTCACCAGTCGTGACCTTGGCCTGCTCGACCTGGTTCTTGTCGATCGCCTGGACGACCTTGGAGGTGTCCACTGACTTGTAGCCGCCCGACGAGCCGACGACCTGCATCAACACGACCACGGCGAGGACGGCCAGCACGATCCACATGACCGGCCCACGGAAGTATCGCTTCACGTCCATCCATACGGGGCGGAACTACGCCCCGTCCCTCCTGCCCGTAGGTAAATGCTGCTGTGAGTAAAGACTGTTCTTCGGACGGTACCCCAGCATTGCCGCCCGCGACCTCACGGGAGTGCCGACGAACCTGCCTTCCCCTGCTCCAACGGCGGGAAATAGGTGAGGGTTCCCGTTCGGCTCACGGCTGAATGCCGGGCCGCCCGGCAGAGCCGGACGGGGTGTCAGCCGCCGTACACGTGCGGAGCCAGTGTGCCGACAAAGGGGAGATTGCGGTACTTCTCGGCGTAGTCGAGTCCGTATCCGACGACGAACTCATTCGGAATATCGAACCCGGCCCACTTCACTTCGAGTGCGACCTTCGCCGCTTCCGGCTTCCGGAGCAGCGTGCAGACCTCCAGCGAGGCCGGCTCACGGGATCCGAGGTTCGACAGCAGCCAGGAGAGAGTCAGACCCGAGTCGATGATGTCCTCGACGATCAGGACGTGCTTGCCCTTGATGTCGGTGTCCAGGTCCTTGAGGATCCGGACGACGCCCGACGACTGGGTGCCCGCGCCGTACGACGACACCGCCATCCAGTCCATCGTGACCGACGAGGACAGCGCACGGGCCAGGTCGGCCATCACCATCACGGCGCCCTTGAGAACACCGACGAGCAGCAGATCCTTGCCCGCGTACTCCGCGTCGATCTTCGCGGCCAGCTCCGCGAGCTTGGCGTCGATCTCTTCCTTGGTGATGAGCACCGACGCGAGGTCGGTGCCCATGTCTTTCTCGTTCACCCGGGCCACTTTCAGTTGCTTGTGCTTCGGCTTGCGGCGCAGCTCTGCGTCAGCCTTGCCGGATAACCAGTCTGCCACCCTGCCGCTGAGCCTCGACGCGGCCGGGGAGGTTGATGGCGCCCTGCCCGCGCCAGCCGGTGATCAGCCGGTCGATCTCCTCGATGTGGCGGGCGAAGAGAGAACCGGCGGGCGAGCCCGCGGCGATGGCGGAGCGGCGCAGCACCCGGCTGCGGACGGCGGGCGGCAGGGCGTAGAGCTTGGCGCACTCCAGCTGCCCGGCGTCGTCCCTGGCCGCTTCCTCGGCGTTCGCGGCCCAGGCGTCCAGTGCGTCGGCGTCGTCGCGGGAGAGGCGTGCGGTGCGGGCCAGGGCTTCGACGACCCCTTTGCCGAGTGACTTCTCCAGGGCGGGCAGCCCTTCGTGGCGCAGCCGCGAGCGGGTGTACGAGGGGTCCGCGTTGTGCGGGTCGTCCCAGACCGGGAGGTGCTGGACGAGACATGCCTTGCGGGCCGTCTGGCGGTCGAGCTGGAGGAAGGGCCTGCGGTACCGGCCGGCCGCCCCCGAGACGGCCGCCATACCGGACAGGGAGCGGATGCCGGAGCCGCGGGCGAGGCCGAGCAGGACGGTCTCCGCCTGGTCGTCCCTGGTGTGGCCGAGGAGGACGGCTGCGGCGCCGCTGCGCTCCGCCACGGCGTCCAGCGCGGCGTACCTGGCGTCCCTGGCCGCGGCCTCGGGGCCGCCGTCCCTGCCGACGGTCACGGCGACGGATTCCACCGGGTCGAGCCCGAGACCGGTGAGCCGGGAGACGACTTCTGCGGCGCGGGACTCCGAGCCGTCCTGGAGGCCGTGGTCGATGGTGACGCCGCCCGCGCGGACGCCGAGTTTGCGGGCCTCGAAGGCCAGGGCCGAGGCGAGCGCCATGGAGTCGGCGCCACCGGAGCACGCGACCAGCACCAGTGGCCGGTGCTGCTCGGACGGGGTGCCTGTGAGGGGTGCGCCCGGGGAGTGCGGGGCCTCCGGGCGTCCGGGCCGTTCGCCGGTGGCTCGGCCCTGCGCGGTCGCGGGGGCCGGGATTCCGTCGATGGCCGTCTGTTCGTTGAGTACGTCGTGGAGTACGCGGCGGACCGCCAGGCGTATCGCTGCGACCGCAGGATGGGGACCCATATCCGGTGCCCTTCGGTGGAGTTGGGGGGGTGCCTCGGGTGGACGGCTGCGTCACACAGAGTGCATAGATGGTGACAGAACCAGGCCGATACCCGAGCATCGCACGCCAACTCCCCGCCGACGGTCCCTCGGATGGGTGATTACCACGGCGTACTTCTGCCGTGGCCGGGTCAGAGCGCCGAGTCGCCCTTACCGTGCACCCGCGCGATCCAGTCCGCCGGTGCGGCGATCTCCGCCTTGGTGGGCAGGGTGTTCGGCGAGGTCCAGACGCGGTTGAAGCCGTCCATGCCGACCTGGTCGACCACGGCCCGTACGAAGCGCTCGCCGTCGCGGTACTGGCGGAGCTTGGCGTCCAGGCCGAGCAGCTTGCGAAGTGCCTGGTCGAGGCGGCCGGCGCCCTGTGCCCTGCGCTTCTGGAACTTCTCGCGGATGTCGTCGACCGACGGCACGACCTGCGGGCCGACGCCGTCCATCACGTAGTCCGCGTGTCCTTCGAGGAGCGACATCACCGCGGTGAGCCGGCCCAGGATGTCCCGCTGGGCGGGGGTCTGGACCAGTTCGACGAGGGAGCTGCCGCCGTCGTCGTCCGCGCTGTCGGAGCCGGCCGGCCGGTTGCCCGCGAACGACTGGGCGGCCTCGCGCAGCCGCTCGAGGACGGTCATCGGGTCGACCTCGGTCTCCTCAAGGAACGACTGGATTTCGCCCTCCAGATGGTCGCGCAGCCAGGGCACGCCGGTGAACTGGGTGCGGTGGGTCTCCTCGTGCAGGCAGACCCAGAGCCGGAAGTCGTGCGGGTCGACCTCAAGCTCGCGCTCCACATGGACGATGTTCGGCGCGACCAGCAGCAGCCGGCCGCCGGTGCCGGCCGATCCGGGGAGGTCGCGGCCGGCGGGGGCGAACGTCTCGTACTGCCCGAGCACCCGGGAGGAGAGGAACGACAGCAGCATGCCCAGCTCGACGCCGGTGACCTTGCCGCCCACCGCGCCGAGCACGGCACCGCCGGGCGAGCTGCCGCGGCGGTCCTGCATCTTCTCGAGGAGGGGCTTCAGGACCTCACGGAAGCCCGCGACGTTGGCCTTGACCCACCCCGCCCGGTCCACCACCAGGACCGGGGTGTCCTCCAGGTCCGTGCCCTCGGGGATCATCCGGGTGAAGGCGCGGACATGCTCCTCGGCGGACTTGGCGTGCCTGCGCAGCTCCGCCACCACCGCCCGGGCCTCGTCCCTGCTGACGTCAGGACCCTGCTTCGCGAAGCGGGTCGCAGTCGCCGTCGCGAGGTTCCAGTCGACCATCTCGGCACCACCGATGCGCGTCATGCGTCAACCGTACGTTCTCGGATCCGCGGACGGTGAGGTGTTGCACCGGCCGCCTTGGCCCGTACCGCCGGAGCCCGGCCCGTAACCGCCGGAGCCCGCCCCGCCTCAGCCCGTGCAGCCACAGGACGCCACGGCGGTGCCGAGGCGGTCGAGCGCCGACTGGGCCGCGGTCGGGGACGCGGTGTGCGACGCCATGAACGCGAAGGCCAGCAGTCTGCCCCGGGCGTCCACCACCGTCCCGGCCAGAGTGTTCACCCCGGTCAGGGTGCCGGTCTTGGCGTGGATGAGACCGCCGGCGCCCGCCGGGTCCGTGTAGCGCTCGTCGAGCGTGCCGGTGAATCCGGCGACGGGCAGTCCGGTGAGGATCGGGCGCAGTTCGGGGTGGGCCGGGTCGCCCGCCCGGGTGAGGAGGGTGGCGAGCAGGGCCGGTGAGACCTTGTCCTGCCGGTTCAGCCCGCTGCCGTCGGCGAAGTGCGCCCCGGCCAGCGGCAGGCCGAGCTTCTTCAGCCGGTCCAGGACGGCCCGGCCGGCGCCCGCGAAGCTCGCGGGTTCGTGCGCGGCGAGCGCGGTCTGCCGGGCGACGGCCTCCGCGATGTCGTTGTCGCTGTTGGTGAGGGCCCGCTCGACCAGCGCGGAGAGCGGCGCGGAGTACGTCCTGGCGACCGGCTTCGCGCCCTTCGGGGACTTCCCGGGCGACGGCGCGCCCTGGCAGCGGACCGACCGAGCGGCCAGCAGCGAGGCGAATGTACGGGCGGTGTCGCCCGCCGGGTCGCCGGTGCGCGGGGCCGGTCCGTGGTCCGCCTTCTCCGGGGACGAGCCCGATGACCCGGAGCCGCCGCCCAGCCGCCCTTCGTCCGTCATGAGGGCGCTGACCGGGGCGATATTGTCGTTGGGGCCGATGGGGTGCAGCAGCGGCCCCGAGTAGAGCGAGGTGTCGTACGCGATACGGACGGAGCTGACGCCCCGGTCGTGCAGCGCCTTGGCCGTGGCGTCGGCGAGCGTGACCAGGCCGTCCCGGTCGAGCGTCGGGTCGCCGCCGCCCTTGAGGGTGAGCCGTTTCCCGTCGGGGCTCGCGGTGACCGTGGTGGCGATGCGGTGGTCGGGGCCGAGCGCGGAGAGCCCGGCGGTCATCGTCGCGAGCTTCACGGTGGAGGCGGGGGTCATGGGCCGGTCGGCCTCCGACCCGTACAGCCGCATGCCGGTGGCCGCGTCGATGACCACCCCGCCCGCGGTGGGACCGAGCGCCGGGTCGTCCATCAGATGACCGAGCGCCTTGCCGAGCCCCTTGCCGGTCGGCGCGGAGCTGCTGCCGAGCGCCGCCAGTACGCCGGGCGCGCTGGGCGCGGGCGCCGGGCCCGCGCCGTGCGCGGGGCTTCCGTGATCTGCGCCACCTGTCAGGTCCCGGGCGGCGGCCCAGTCCCGCTCGGCCTTACGCTGGCCTGAGTCCCAGGGTCCGGACGCCGCGATCAGCCCGGCCGCGAGCGCGAGACCGATCACGGCGGAGCCCGCCGAGAGTTGCCACGTCGTCACCTTCGGCACCGGCACCTCGGAGCAGCCCCTTTCGCGATCACACATCGTCGTGGGGGACACTTAACCACTGCGTTTGCCGTGTGCGCGGCATCCGGCCGGTCCGGCAGGACGCAGCACCACCCGAAGTTCGTGTTGATCATGGAGGAGCCACCCGTGGAGTTCGACGTCACCATCGAGATTCCGAAGGGTTCGCGGAACAAGTACGAGGTGGACCACGAGACCGGCCGGATCCGTCTGGACCGTCGCCTCTTCACCTCGACCAGCTACCCCGCGGACTACGGATTCGTCGAGAACACCCTCGGCGAGGACGGCGACCCGCTGGACGCCCTCGTCCTGCTGGACGAGCCGACCTTCCCCGGCTGTGTCATCAAGTGCCGCGCGATCGGCATGTTCCGGATGACCGACGAGGCGGGCGGCGACGACAAGCTGCTCTGCGTCCCGGCGTCCGACCCCCGGGTGGAGCACCTGCGCGACATCCACCACGTGTCGGAGTTCGACCGCCTGGAGATCCAGCACTTCTTCGAGGTCTACAAGGACCTGGAGCCCGGCAAGTCCGTCGAGGGCGCCGACTGGGTCGGCCGCGCCGACGCCGAGGCCGAGGTCGAGAACTCGTACAAGCGCCTCCAGGCGCAGGGCGGGTCGCACTGAGACCGGTCCTCCGAGACTGCTGCTGCGGGCGGTGCGTTCCCTCACGGGCGCACCGCCCGCAGTGCGTCCGGAGGCGGTACTGCCGGTATCCGTGCGCATACTGGGCAGGCGCTGATCAGGTACGGGAGAGGTGGAGCTGAGCGAGTGGCTGAGACGGACGGTCCCGAGGACCGCAAGCCGCAGTCGGACGAGGTACGGAGTGCGTTCGTGCCGCCGACGGGCACGGGCACCCCGCCCCCCGAGGACTCCTCGACCACATCCGAGTTCGCCGTGCCGCCCGGGCTGGCCGCCGAGACGCCGTCCGAGCCCGAGGGCTCGGCCTTCACCCCGCCGCAGACGTACAGCGCCCAGAACTCGCCGCCCACCTTCACCCCGGCCCATGGCTTCCCCATGATCAAGCTGGCCAAGGAGGCGCCCTGGCAGGACCGGATGCGCACCATGCTGCGGATCCCGGTCCATGAGCGGCCGGCGATGGAGGCCGCGCAGAAGCAGGACGACGAGTCGGGTCCCGCCGTGCCGCGCGTGCTCGACCTGACGCTGCGTATCGGGGAGTTGCTGCTCGCGGGCGGTGAGGGCGCCGAGGACGTGGAAGCGGCGATGTTCGGCGTCACGCAGGCGTACGGGCTCGAACGCTGCGAGCCGACCGTCACCTTCACCCTGCTGTCGATCTCGCACCAGCCCTCGCTGGTGGACGACCCGGTGACGGCGAGCCGTACCGTACGCCGCCGGGGCACCGACTACACCCGGCTGGCGGCCGTCTACCACCTGATCGACGACATCACGTCCGAGGACGTCGACGTGTCGTTGGAGGAGGCGTACCGCGGCCTGGCCGGGATCCGCCGTAACCGGCACCCCTATCCGGGCTGGGCGCTGACGACCGCCAACGGGCTGCTGGCCGGCGGGGCCTCGGTGCTGGTCGGCGGTGGTGCGCTGGTCTTCGTCGCGGCGATGGTGGGCGCGATGCTCGGCGACCGGCTGGCCTGGCTGCTCGCCGGGCGCGGGCTGCCGGAGTTCTACCAGTTCGCGGTGGCCGCGATGCCGCCCGCCGCTGTGGGGGTGGCGCTCACCCTCGCCCACGTGCCCGATCTGCGCGCCTCCGCCGTCATCACCGGTGGGCTGTTCGCCCTGCTGCCGGGGCGGGCGCTGGTCGCGGGCGTCCAGGACGGGCTGACCGGCTACTACATCACCGCGTCCGCGCGACTGCTCGAAGTCGTCTACTTCTTCATCTCGATCGTCATCGGCGTGCTGATCGTGATCTGGCTGGGGCTCCAGTTCGGCGCCAACCAGCTCAACGCCGAGGCGGCGCTGACGGGCGTCAACAGGCCCGTCATCCAGATCTTCGCCGCGATGCTGCTGACCTTCGCCTTCGCGATCCTGCTCCAGCAGGACCGGTCGACGGTGCTGATCGTGACGCTGAACGGCGGGGTGGCCTGGATCGTCTACGGTGCCCTGCACTACGCGGGGAATATCTCGGCGGTGCCGTCCACCGCCGTCGCGGCCGGCCTCGTGGGTCTGTTCGGGCAGCTGTTCTCGCGCTACCGGTACGCGTCGGCGCTGCCGTATGTGACGGCGGCCATCGGGCCGCTGCTGCCCGGCTCCGCGACGTACTTCGGGATGCTGTACTTCGCGCACAGCGACGTGAACAGGGGGCTGGCCTCGGTGACCAAGGCGGCCGCGCTGGCGCTGGCCATCGCGGTCGGGGTGAACCTCGGCGGGGAGATCTCCCGGCTCTTCATGAAGGCGCCCGGAGTGGTCGGCGGGCAGCGCCGGGCCGCGAAGCGCACCCGCGGGTTCTGAGGCGCCGAGGGTCGAGGCTCCGGACGGCGCCTGCGGCGGGCTACCGCTTGGCGTGCCGGCGGCGCTGGGTGCCGCCGGGGGCCTCGCCGTCCCGTGCGTCGGCGGCCGGTGCGCCCTCCCGGTTCGCCTTGCCACGTGAGCGCAGGTACTCGATCGCGATCGGCACCACCGACACCAGGACGATCGCGACGAGGATCAGCTCGATGTGCGCGTTGACGAACGCGACCTTGCCGAGCCCCGCGCCCAGCAGGGTGACGCCCACGCCCCAGAGCGTGCCGCCGATGAGGTTGAAGATCACGAACGAGCGGTAGTTCATCCGGCTCACGCCCGCGATGATCGGCGTGAACGTCCGCACGATGGGCACGAAGCGCGCCAGCACCAGCGACTTCGGGCCGTACTTCTCGAAGAAGTCGTGCGCCTTCTCGACGTTCTCCTGCTTGAAGAGCTTGGAGTCCGGGCGCCGGAAGAGCGAGGGCCCGACCTTGCGGCCGAACAGATAGCCCACCTGGTCTCCCGCCACGGCGGCGATGGCCACCAGAACACAGAGCAGCCAGAGCGGAGTGCCGAGCTTGCCCGTGGTGACCAGGAGACCGCTGGTGAACAGCAGGGAGTCGCCCGGCAGGAAGAAGCCGATCAGCAGGCCGGACTCGGCGAAGACGATCACCAGCAGACCGGCCACCCCGAAGGTGCTGATCAGATAGTCCGGGTCCATCCAGCTCGGTCCGAGCGCGAGAGTAGTCACGGGTTCCGGGCTCCTGGGGTCAGTCGGCATGGGTGCCATGCGGGTAATGGCTGGCCAAAGTTATCAACGCCCGCGCGCGGTTCCTGGTTCCATCGCCTGCGCGCGGGTGCGTTATATGAATTATCGGGCAAGGTGATCACCAGGAGGTGATGCCGGATGAGCATCGAGGATTACGGCGGCGGCCAGTCGCCCCAGGCCGACGTTCTGGTCGTCACGACGAACGACGTCCCCGGATACACGGTCCAGCAGGTGGTCGGCGAGGTGTTCGGCCTCACAGTCCGCTCCCGCCATCTGGGCAGCCAGATCGGCGCCGGTCTGAAGTCGATGATCGGCGGCGAGCTCAAGGGGCTGACGAAGACCCTGGTGGAAACCCGTAACCAGGCGATGGAGCGGCTGATCGAGCAGGCCCGCGCGCGGGGCGCCAACGGGGTGCTCGCGATGCGGTTCGACGTCACCGAGGCGGCGGACATCGGTACCGAGGTGTGCGCGTACGGCACGGCCGTCATGCTCGCCAAGCAGTGACGGCGGGGGCGGTACGGGTACGGGGGTACGGGCACGGGCGGCGTACCCGTACGTGCGCCCCGACCGGACCCGTACGCGCACCCCGCCCGTGCCCCGTGCCCGTATCCAGCACTCCGCCACCGCACCGCCCCGCGCGCCCAGATGATCCGGACGAGCAGCCCTGACGAGAAAAGCCCTGACGAGGAAGGCGAACGCGAACCATGCCACTGCACCGAGGCGCGAACGGGTCGGACGACACCGGGAAGCAGCGCACCATCGCCGTGAACCCCTTCTTCGGCGAGGCGAACCCCGTCGGCGGCATGGACACCGCCCCGCCCAAGCACCGGCTCCCCGACAACGCGCTGCCGCCGACGAGCGCGTACCAGCTCGTCCATGACGAGCTGATGCTCGACGGCAACTCCCGGCTCAATCTGGCCACCTTCGTCACCACGTGGATGGAGCCGCAGGCGGGGGTGCTCCTCGGGGAGTGCCGGGACAAGAACATGATCGACAAGGACGAGTACCCGCGCACCGCCGAGCTGGAGCGGCGCTGTGTGGCGATGCTCGCCGACCTGTGGAACGCGCCGGATCCGTCGACCGCCGTGGGCTGTTCGACCACCGGTTCCAGCGAGGCGTGCATGCTCGCCGGCATGGCGTTCAAGCGGCGCTGGGCGAAGCGGAACGCGGACCGCTATCCGGCGACCGCACGGCCGAACCTCGTCATGGGTGTCAACGTCCAGGTCTGCTGGGAGAAGTTCTGCAACTTCTGGGAGGTCGAGGCGCGGCAGGTCCCCATGGAGGGCGACCGCTACCACCTGGCCCCGCAGGCCGCCGCCGACCTCTGCGACGAGAACACCATCGGGGTGGTGGCCGTGCTCGGTTCCACCTTCGACGGGTCGTACGAGCCGGTCGCCGAGCTCTGCGCGGCTCTGGACGCCCTCCAGGAGCGCACCGGCCTCGACATCCCCGTGCATGTCGACGGGGCTTCGGGCGCGATGGTCGCCCCCTTCCTCGACGAGGACCTGACCTGGGACTTCCGGCTGCCCCGGGTCTCGTCCATCAACACGTCGGGCCACAAGTACGGGCTCGTCTACCCGGGTGTCGGCTGGGCGCTGTGGCGCTCGCAGGAGGAACTGCCCGAGGAGCTGGTCTTCCGGGTCAACTACCTGGGCGGCGACATGCCGACCTTCGCCCTCAACTTCTCCCGGCCGGGCGCGCAGGTGGTGGCGCAGTACTACACGTTCCTGCGACTGGGCAAGGAGGGATACCGGGCCGTCCAGCAGGCCACCCGTGACGTGGCGCAGGGGCTGGCCGGCCGGATCGAGGCGCTCGGCGACTTCCGGCTGCTCACCCGGGGCAACGAGCTGCCGGTCTTCACCTTCACCACCACGGACGACACCACGAGCTTCGACGTGTTCGACGTGTCGCGGCGGCTGCGCGAACGGGGGTGGCTGGTGCCCGCGTACACCTTCCCGGAGAACCGGCAGGACCTCTCGGTGCTGCGGGTGGTCTGCCGCAACGGGTTCTCCGAGGACCTGTCCGATCTGCTGCTGGCCGACCTGGAGTCACTGCTGCCCGAACTGCGGCGACAGTCGGCGCCGTTGGAACGGAGCAAGGCGGAGGCCACGGCCTTCCACCACTGAATCAGCCACTGAATCAGCCACCGAGTCAGCCGCTGAACAGCGCGCGCCGCACCCGTCAGGCGTCGTCCCCCGGGTGCGGCCCGCCGTTCGCGTACGGGTTCTCCTCGCCGTCGGCGAGTACGCCCACGAACGGCTCGCCCTCGCCCGCGAAGACGTACGCGCCGCCCTCGATCCGCGCGATCAGCCCGCGGGTCCACTCGGCCCCGGCGTCCGCCGTGTGCACCCAGAGGTTCATGATCTCGCCGATGTGGCCGAGCTGTTGCGGGCCGCCCTCGGGGATGTAGTGCGCGGTGACCGAGGCCCGCCAGGTCTCCGTCGCCCGCAGGCGTTCCTTCAGGAGCTCCACGGCCTCGGCACGCTCCAGGTCGACGATGCAGCCGAGCGCGGCCGACATGACGTCCATCTTCTGGTCATAGGTGACGAGCGCCTCCCGGAGCAGCCTGAGGTACTCCTCCCGGCCCGCCGGGGTCATCTCGTACTCGGTGCGCGGCGGGCCGCCCGCCGTGCTCGGAGCGGTCTCGTTGGCCAGCAGCATGCCCTGCTTCGCCAGCTGCTTCAGGGCGTGGTAGATCGACCCCGGCTTGGCGTTGGACCACTCGTGGGCGCCCCAGTACTCCAGGTCGTTGCGGACCTGGTAGCCGTGTGCCCTCCCGTGCTGGCGGACCGCTCCGAGGACGAGCAGACGGATCGCTGACATGGAGCCAGCCTAGGCCCTGTCGTTGGCCTGTCGTTTGACGCCGGGGCTTGCCCGTGCCCTCAGAACGGGAAGCTGCTGCGCCCGTGCTGGATCGAGATCCACTGCTGGGTGGTGAACACGTCGACCATGGACTCGCCGTTCAGCCGGCCGAGGCCCGAGCGCTTCTCGCCGCCGAAGGGGACGATCGGCTCGTCGTGCACGGTGCCGTCGTTGATGTGGATCATGCCGGTACGCACCCGGCGGGCAAGGCGGACACCGCGCTCGATGTCACCGGTGTGCACCGCGCCGCTCAGGCCGTACGGGGTGTCGTTGGCGATACGGACCGCCTCGTCCTCCCCGTCGAACGGGACGAGCAGCGCCACCGGGCCGAAGATCTCCTGCTGGAGCGCCGGCGAATCGGCGGCCAGTCCGGTCAGGACCGTGGGCGAGACCAGGCTGCCATCGGCGCGCCCGTGCACCAGGGCCGTCGCCCCGGCGGCCACCGCCTGCTCGACGACGGAGGTGACGGCCTCGGCCTGCGAGGCGTTGATGAGCGGGCCGATGTGCGTGGCGGGGTCAGCCGGGTCGCCGGTCCTGAGCGACTTCACCTTCGCGACGAACTTCTCGGTGAACTCCTGCTCCACACCGCGGTCCACCAGGATGCGGTTGGCGGCCATACAGACCTGGCCCTGGTGCACGTACCGGCTGAAGACCGCCGCGTCGACCGCGTAGTCGATGTCGGCGTCGTCCAGCACGATCAGCGCGCTGTTGCCGCCGAGTTCGAGGACAGCGTGCTTGAAGTGCGCCGCGCAGACCGTGGCGACGTGCTGGCCGACCTTGTCGGAGCCCGTGAACGAGATGACCTTGGGCACCGGGTGGGTGAGCAGCGCGTCGCCGATCTCGGCGATGTCGGTGACCACCACGTTCAGCAGGCCGGCCGGCAGTCCCGCCTCCTCGAACACCTTGGCCAGCAGGGTGCCGCCGCAGACCGGGGTGTTCTGGTGCGGTTTGAGGACCACGGCGTTGCCGAGGGCCAGCGCCGGGGCGACCGACTTCATGGAGAGCAGGAAGGGGAAGTTGAACGGGCTGATGATCCCCACGACGCCGACCGGGACGCGGTAGACGCGGTTCTCCTTGCCGTCGACCGGGGAAGCGATGATGCGGCCTTCGGGGCGCAGCGCCAGCTGCACGGCCTCGCGCAGGAACTCCTTGGTGAGGTGCAGTTCGAAGGCCGCCTTCAGCCGGGTGCCGCCCAGCTCGGTGACGATCGCGTCGGCTATCTCGTCCCCGCGCTCCTCGATGATGCGCAGGGCGCGTTCGAATACGGTGCGGCGGGTGTAGGGGTTCGTCGCGGCCCAGGTCTCCTGGGCGCGTTCGGCGGCGCGGTACGCCTGGTCCACCTCGGCGGCTGTGGCCACGGTGGCCGCGGCCAGCTTCGTCTCGTCGTACGGGTTGAAGTCGATGATGTCCCAGGAGCCGCTGCCGGGCTTCCACTCACCGTCGATGTACTGAAGAGCAAGCTCGCTGAAGAAGGACATGAAATCCCTAACTGCCGCTGCCGCGCGCGCAGATGCTCATGACGCCCAAGGGCCTGATGGCATCTCATCGTACGTGCGTTTCACGTGGTGCGAAGGATGTCCCTGATGATGGCCCGGGTGTCTTCCGGCGGCGGGCTGTCCTGCTGGAGCTGGGTCATCGCCCTTTCGTACTGGGCGACTTCCTCTCCCTTGTCGAGATAGAGAGAGCCGGTCAGCTGCTCCAGATAGACGAGGTCCGACAGATCCGACTCGGGGAAGCGCAGCATCGCGAAGGATCCGCTCTCGCCCGCGTGCCCGCCGAAGCTGAACGGCATCACCTGGAGCGTGATGTTCTCCCGCTCGGACATCTCGATGAGATGCTCCAACTGGCCGCGCATCACGTCCCGTTGGCCGTAAGGGCGGCGCAGGGCCGATTCGTCGAGTACGGCGTGCAACTGCGGCGCGTGCTCGGCGACCAGGACCTTCTGGCGCTCCAGGCGCAGCGCGACCCTGCGGTCGATGTCGGCGGCCGGCGCGTCGGCGTTGCCCCGGGTGACGACGGCGTGGGCGTACGCCTCGGTCTGCAACAGGCCGTGCACGAACTGCACTTCGTACGCGCGGATCAGCGAGGCGGCGCCTTCGAGGCCGATGTACGTCTGGAACCAGCCGGGCAGCACATCGCCGTAACTGTGCCACCAGCCCGCGAGGTTGGCCTCCTTGGCGAGACCCAGCAGCGCCTCGCGCTCGGTCGCGTCGAGGACTCCGTAGAGCGTGAGGAGGTCCTCGACATCCCTGGACTTGAAGCTCACCCGTCCCAACTCCATGCGGCTGATCTTGGATTCCGAGGCCCGGATCGAGTATCCGGCGGCCTCCCGGGTGATCCCGAGTGAATCGCGCAGCCGTCTGAGCTGTGAGCCCAGGAGGATGCGCCGTACGACGGACCCACCTCCGGTGCTCAGCGTCTGGGAAGACCCCCAGGACTCGCCTGCTGACACTTTCCAACCCTCCCCGGTCGTGATGTGGGGGGCAGTCTGCCACTAAAACGCTCCGCCCTGTACTCGATCGATTACAGAAAGAGCAAAGCCCGGCAGGCGGCGGGCAGATGGGCGCCGGAAGAGCGCAAGAAGAAATGCGCCAGAACCGGCACGGGGCCGCTCAAGTCCGGCGCGTGCACGTGCATCTGCCCTTGCATCTGCCGTACGCATTCGGAACCATGGGCCCCGCGCACCTGCGTTCTCGTACCACCGCACGCTGGCTACGGCCGCGAAACCGGGGAGTGCCTCGCATGGGGACGAATGGATCGGCCATGCTCGAGCCGTTGAGGCAGGGCCTTCCTCCGATCGACCCCTCGTCCGTGTCCGGTTCCGCCTCCTGCGCTCTGCCGCCGAAGTTCGAAGCGGTGCGGGGAGCACGGCACTTCACCAAGTCGACGCTCACGTCGTGGGGCCTGTGCGAACGGTTCGACGATGTCGCGCTGGTCGTGTCCGAGCTCGTCACCAACGCCCTGCGCCACGCCCTGCCGACGGACGCCCCGCGCGACGAGGACGCCCCGGTGCGGCTGCATCTGATGCGGTGGACCTCCCGCCTGGTGTGCGCGGTACGCGACCCGAGCGACGGCGCCCCCGCCGCCCGCCCGACGGACGACTTCGCGGCCGAGTCCGGCCGGGGCCTCTTCCTGGTGGACTCCTTCGCCGACAGCTGGGGCTGGCACCCGCTGGCGGGGACGCTGCACGGGAAGGTGGTCTGGGCGCTGTTCCGGTTGCAGGGGGAGCAGTAGCTGACCGTTCCTTTCGGGGCGACACCTAGGGTCCCGACGACTTCTGGCTCGCGGCGGGCTCCGACGATCCGGACCCGCCGGTGGTGACCACGATCGGCGAGTGCCTGCACGCGGTCGTGTGGCAGTCAGCCATCGGCCTGCTCCCGGCGCCCGCGGCCCACCACCACGCGACCCCGGAAGTCAGCTTCATACCCGTCACCGGCCACCGCCCCAGCCGCGTGGCACTGGCCTGGCGGACCGGAGAGCCGGACAGACTTGTCCTCGACCTGATCGACATCGCCCTCACCGGCCAGGGGCGGGATGCGCGCGAGCACGCTCCGGACCCTACGGAACACCCTTGACGTCATCCGGCGTTCGGCCGCCGCTGGTTCCACCGGATCAGCCGCATCGATGCCGTGAAGGCCATGCAAGACGTACCCGTCAGCCCTGTTCTGCGACCAGGTGGTCGAACTCCCCTGCCTTCGCGCCGTGCAGCATCGCCGCTATCTCGGCCGTCGTGTAGACAAGAGCCGGGCCGTCGGGGTGGCGTGAGTTGCGTACCGCCACGTCTCCGCCGGGCAGTCTGGCGAACTCCACGCACGAGCCCTGCGAGTTGCTCAGCTCGCTCTTCTGCCAGATGACCCCGTGAAGTGCTGTGGCCGCCATGCCGTTGTACGCGTGGTGCACAGGTCGCTCCCGGGTAGTGCAGATAGTGCAGAAGTACGCGGTACCGGAGTACGGACGTACGGAAGTACAGGTATCAACTGTCCTGGATCATAGCTGTGTTCACTTGCAGATGCATGAGCAGATGCACGTGCACGCGGGGTGGTCGGTCCACTACAGCCTTGCCGCTGAAACGTTCCTCATGCACAGGGACGCGCCATTCCCCGATCCGGCTCCCTGGTAGCTTGTCGCGGTCCGTCATCCACACCAGGGGGATCAGCAAATGAACAGGTTCGTACGCATCACCGGCATCGCGGCCACCGGCCTTGCCGCCGCGCTCGTGATCAGCGGGTGTTCCAGCAGCGACAGCAAGAGCTCCGACTCCTCCAAGGACCAGGGCACAGGCGCCGCCACCCCGGCGCCCTCCGCGTCCAGCGGCGGTGGTGCGGGGGCCGGCGCCGGTGCGAAGGCCGGTGACATCGAGGGCAGTTGGCTCGCCACGACCGGCGGCAAGTCCACCGCGCTGGTGATCCAGGGCAAGCAGGCCGCCATCGCGGGCCAGCACGTCTGCACCGGCAAGGTCGCCGACATGGGCAAGCCGATGCTGTCCCTCAAGTGCCCCGACGGCAACAACGACCGCACCATGGGGTCGATCGAGTCCGTCGACGGCACGACGATGACGGTGTCGTGGGAGGCCGGGATCAAGGACACCTTCAAGAAGACCGACGGGAAGACGAAGCTCCCGGACGGCCTGCAGATGCCGAAGTCCTGACGCGGAGTTCTAAGGGCCTTCCGTCGGGGCGGGACGGCGCCGCGGTGCCTCCTCGTCCAGAGCCGCGGTGAGTTCGTCGAGGGTGTCGAGGAGCAGTCCGGCCCCGCTGCGTACGACCTGGTCGGGTACGCCCTCGCCGTCCCACGCGGCGAGGTTCTCGCGTACCTCGTCCCAGTGCGGGACGCGCCGCTGCCTGATGTCCTTGGCGCCCCGTTCGACCGCGCGCAGGAGCGCGTCCGCGACATCGCGGGCCGCCGGTACGGGGGTGGTGGAGCGGCCGGGCAGATGGGCCTCCATCAGCATGGCGGCCCGGCCCAGCTGCCCCATCGCCTCCTCGGCGTCGGCCGCCGCCGAACGGGAGAGGCCGCGGTGGCGCACCGGTTCGTGGGTGGCCCGCTCCAGGGCCTCCTGCCAGGCGATCCTGGCGGTGCGCGCGGCCAGCACCGCGTCGCGGACATCGGTCCTGCGGGCCCCGGCCGGGTCGGCGTAGTGCGCGACGACCGCCGCCGCGTAACGGCCGTCTGCCAGCAGCCAGTCGGCGAGCCGGTTGCGCAGCCTGGGCGTCTCCCAGGCCGGATAGACGGCGTACGCGATCATCGCGAGCAGCCCGCCGATCAGGGTGAGCAGGACCCGGTCCCGGACGGTCTGGCCGACGCCGAGTCCGCTCATGCCCAGCAGGAAGACCACATAGGCGGAGATGCAGGCCGAACTGGCCGCGTATCCGGTGCGCATCAGGAGGAACATCAGCCCCGCGCAGACCACCGCGAGCGCCCCGGACGGATACGGGCCGGGGTGCGCCAGCTGGACGACGGCGGTGGCGATCGTCACGCCGACGAGTGTGCCGCCGAAGCGGGCCACGGCGCGGCCGTACGTCTGTGAGAACGCCGGGCGCATCACCATCACCGAGGCCAGCGGCACCCAGTAGCCGTGCCCGAACGGCAGCGCGACGCCGATGAGATAGCCCACCGCCGCGACCACCGCGGTACGGATCGCGTGGCGCAGGATGGGCGAGTCGTGGTGGTGCAGCTCCTTGCGCATGGTCCGCAGCACGGCCGGGGCCATCCGTACCAGCGTGGGCCGCACCAGTGGCTCGGTGTCGTTCGTGGTGCCCTCGCCCTGTGCTGTCTCGACGACGTCGCGGAGCAGGGTCGCCAGCCGGGCGGCGGCGCGGCGGGCGGGGCCGGTGAGCACGTCGGCGTTGTCGGGGGCCTCCAGTACGGCGAGGGCCGGGGCCGAGATGACCACCGGTTCGCCGTGCCGGACGGCGTGGGCCGCGGTGTCCAGTACGGAGCCGGCCGCCGCCAGGAGTCGCAGGACCCGCTCGCGCTCGGGCCCTTCCGAAGCGGCGCCGACGGCCGGGTCGGCGAGCGAGGCGAGCACGGGCCTGACCCGCTCGGCGATACCGCGGGTGCCGTGCAGTTCGGCCGGGCGCCTGCGGGCCTCCCGGCGGGTGACGGCGGCGGCGCTGCGGGCCGTCACGAAGGGTTCGGGGTCGAAGGGCGCGATCGGGTCCTGGCGGAGCCTGCGGGCGTAGTCGGCCTCGGCGGCCAGCGCGTCGGCGAGCGCGTCGCGCTGGGCGCCCCAGCGGCGGACGGGGAAGAGGACGATCAGCCCGGCCTGGACGACCGCGCCGCAGGCGATGATCGCGGCGTGGCCGGCGGCGGCCGGTACCGAGGTGGGCAGGGTGACGGTCACCAGCATCATCGCGACGTTGGAGGCGGCGATGACACCCGCGGTGGGCCCGACGGCCCAGGCCAGCCCGGCCACGAACGCCCAGACGGCGATCAGGGCCATGAACAGCGTGGTGTGCGCCCCGGAGAGGTAGCCGAGGAAGGTCGAAACGGCCAGGGTCCCGCCGGAGACCAGCGCGAGGACGGGCCGGGCGCGCCAGCTCCGCTGGAAGCTGGCGATGGCGGCCTGGTAGGCGCCGAAGGCGGAGCTGGCGGCGACGGCCGGGCCGAAGATGTCGAGGCTGAGCAGGACGACCAGGGCGAGGCCCGCGGCGCCGCGGAAGGCGATGAGCGGTTCCAGGCGCCGCCGTTCGATCGTCAGCCCGGAGCGGGCGGTCGCGTTCAGGGCCCGGAGCCAGCTCATGGGTCAGAGCGTAGCCGGATACCGGGGCATATCGGGCGCAGGGAGGTGCGGTGCGCGTACGGGAGTGGGGCGGGCCCGCCGGGCCGGGCCCGGGCCTCGCGGGGTGGCCCCGCCCGGCCTGAACCTGGCGGGGTGGGCCCCGCCCGGCGGCGGGACTCGTCGGCTCAGGCCCCGCCGAGTCGTGGGACTCGTCGGCGGCAGTGTGCGTACGGGGTGGGGCGGCCCCGCCGGGCCGTATCCGCCGAGCCGCAGCTGCCGCAGGGTCAGGTCCCGCCGGGCCTGGGCCCCGCCGGGCCGTATCCGCCGAGCCGCAGCTGCCGCAGGGTCAGGCCCCGGCGACCCGTATCCGCCGCGCCTCAGCCGCCGCCGAGCCGTAGCCCCGCCCGGGCCGTAGCCCCGCCCGAGCCGTAGCCCCGCCCAGGCCGTAGTCACCAGGCGGGTCAGGCCCCCCGAGCGGCCGCCGACCCCAGTCCCGCCGCGTCCGCCGCTGCCGTGCCGTCCAGCCAGCCCGCCTCGTCCGTCACGCCCCGTACCCGGCTCACGGTCGTCCGCGGGAACATCCGGTCCGCCTCCGACACCACCGCCACGTCCCGCTCCGCGAGCACCGGCAGGAGCGAGCCCGCCGACTCCGCCGTCACCTCCCGTGCGGTCCGCGCGAGCCGGTCGCCGAGTCTGGCCGCGTACGCCGCCAGGAACGACTGCCGGAAGGTCTTCGTCCGCTTGCGTCCGCCCGCGCGCTGCGCCGCCTCCGCGCGGGCCATCGCGGCCAGTCCCTGGACCAGGAGCGAGGCGTGGAGCAGTTCGACGACCTCCAGGTCCGGTTCGAAGCCGACGACCGTGGAGAAACCGAACGCGCTGTTCCAGACCGCGCGGCAGCGGTTCGCGGTGGCGACCGCGTCGAGCAGGACCGCCTTGGCCGTCTCGTACGGAGCGTCCACGCCGATACGGCAGGCCGCCGGGGTGTCCGTCAGCCGCCCTTCGGCCGCGAGCCGCGCCTCGTCGATGCTGTGCCGGGCCATCAGCTCCTGCGCCTTCCCGCTGAGCGCCTCGGCCTCCGCCGCGTAATCCGTCGCCTCGGCCTTGGCCAGCAGCGCACGGATCCTGCCGAGCGTCCGCGGCTCGGCATGGTGGTGCGGCGGCAGCAGCGACTCGGTGCCCGGCGCCGGGCCCACCGGTTCGATGGCGGGCAGGCGCAGCAGCAGCCGGTACAGCTCAAGAAGCGCCGTCGCGTACGAGAAGCGGTCGGCCTTCCAGGGCGGCGCGGCGGTCAGCGCGTCGAGCTGCGCCTGCCAGCGGGGCGGCAGCGCCTTGTAGGCCCGCGCCTCCGTGGTGATCAGCTCGGCCAGCAGCTGGCCGTGGTGGTCGGCAAGATCGCGCCGGACGAGCCGTGCGACATCGGCGGGCTGCCAGCCGCGCCGCCAGGCCCGGCGCAGGAAATCCTCGCCGCGCCGGCCCAGCTCCGCGTCGGCGGCCGGGTCGGCGGCGAGCAGCGAGGCCCCGGTGTCCAGACCCGCGTCGCCCTCGCCGTAGAGCGCCGCGGCGAAGGCCCGGTCGGTCACCGATTCCATACGTTCTCCATGCGCCAAGGGTAGGTCCGGCCCTGCCCGGGCCCGCCGGTGTCCGGCTGGGGCGGTCCTCTGCCCGAGCCGCTCTGTCCACAGCCTGTGGACAGAGCGGACAGAGGATCGCCGCGCGCCTCACACCTGCAGCACCAGCTTCCCCCGTACGTGCCCTTCCTCGCTCAGCGCCTGCGCCTGCGCGGCCTGCTCCAGCGGAAGCACCTTGGCCACTTCCACCCGCAGGGTGCCGTCCGCCGCCAGTCGGGCCTGTTCCGCCAGGATCGACTCCGCGTCCTCCGACACGGCGCCCCCGCTGAAGACCACGCCCAGCCCGGCGGCCCCCGGGTCGGCGATCGTGACGACGCGGTCCGTCGTACCGCCACGCAGCTCGATCGCGTCCGGGAGCGCCCCCTTGCCGGCGACGTCGAAGACCGCGTCCACGCCCTGCGGGGCGACCGCGCGGACCCGCTCCACGAGCCCTTCGCCGTACGTCACGGGGGTCGCGCCGAGCACCCGCAGGAAGTCGTGGTTGGCCTCGGAAGCGGTGGCGACGACCGTCGCGCCACGGGCCACCGCGAGCTGCACGGCGATCGAACCGACCGCACCGGCACCGCCGTTCACCAGCAGCGTCTCACCGTTCTTGACGCCCAGCAGCCTCAGGACGCGCTCCGAGGTCTCCCCGGCCACCGGCAGCGCGACCGCCGTCTCCCAGGAGAGCGCGTCGGGCTTGGGCGCGACCGTCTCGGCGAGGGCGTACGGCGCGTACGCCCCCGTGACGCTCCAGCCCACCACCTCGTCGCCCACCGCGACCCCGGTGACTCCGTCCCCGATCTCGTCCACCGTTCCTGCGACCTCCACCCCGGGGACCGCGGGCAGCGTGGTCGGGAACATGTCCTTGGTCCAGCCGCGGCGGATCTTGTAGTCGAGGGCGTTCACCCCGGCGGCGGCCACTCTCACCCGGACCTGGCCAGGACCCGCGTGCGGCTCGGGGGCCTCCTGGAGCCGGAGCACCTCGGGGCCGCCGAACTCCTCGTACACGATCGCTTCCATGGTGTCTCCTCCGTCAGTTACTGGTGCAACACCGGAAGGGCCGGTGCTGCTTCCGTGTTCCGGGATCGACCACGGCCGTTTCCGGGCCGCCCTGTGGTCCGGGATCGACCACGGCCGTTTCCCGGCCGCCCGGTGCCCTGCGCGGCCGCCGCCTCCGGCCGATTGTCAGTGGTGGCTGCAACACTCGATCGCATGGCCGAACGGTGGGGTCTGGCGGCGGCGGAGGGCGGCGGGGCACACCTCGCGCCACTCGGCGGCGACGGGCTGCCCGCGGGGGATGTGGCATACGAGCCGGATCTGGTCGAGGCGGTGCGGGCCAGGCCGGATGTCGGGCGGTGGGTGTGGCGGTCGACGGCCGAGATCTATCCGCGGCTGCTCGCCGCGGGCGTGCGGGTCGAGCGGTGTTACGACATCGAGGACGCGGAGCTGCTGCTGCTCGGCCACGACGGGCGGTACGGCGAGCCGCGCTCGGCTGCGGCCGCCTGGGCCCGCCTGCACGGGGCGCCGGTGCCACCGGACCCGCGCCCGCGTTCCGCCGAGCCCGGGGCGCAGTCCTCCCTCTTCGAACCGGGCCCCGTACAGATGGAGTTCGGCGCGCTCCTGGAGGTGTACGCGGACCAGCTCACCCGGTACGGGACCACCACCCACCCGGACCGGATGCGGCTGCTGACCGCGTCGGAGTCGGCGGGGATGCTGGTGGCGGCCGAGATGCACCGGGACGGGCTGCCGTGGCGGGCCGATGTGCACCGGGCGGTCCTGGACGAGCTGCTCGGCGAGCGGTATGCGGGCGGCGGCGAGCCGCGCCGGATGGCGGAGCTGGCGGACGAGGTGTCGGCTGCCTTCGGACGCCGGGTCAGACCGGAGCTGGCCGCCGACGTCATCAAGGCGTTCGCGCAGGCCGGGATCCGGGTGAAGTCGACCCGCCGCTGGGAGATCGAGGGAATCGCGCATCCTGCGGTGCCGCCCCTGCTCCAGTACAAGAAGCTCTACCGGATCTGGACGGCCAACGGCTGGTCCTGGCTCCAGGACTGGGTACGGGACGGCCGGTTCCGCCCCGAGTACCAGCCGGGCGGGACGGTCTCCGGGCGCTGGACCACCCATGGCGGCGGGGCGCTTCAGATCCCGAAGGTGATCCGGCGGGCGGTCGTCGCGGACGAGGGCTGGCGTCTGGTGGTGGCCGACGCCGCCCAGATGGAGCCCAGGGTGCTGGCGGCGGTCTCCCGCGACCGGGGGCTGATGGAGGTGGCAGGACACGACGGGGATCTGTACACGGCCCTCTCCGACCGGGCGTTCAGCGGCGACCGCGCCCACGCCAAGCTCGCGCTCCTCGGCGCGGTCTACGGCCAGACGTCGGGGGACGGCCTGAAGAACCTCGCGGCGCTGCGGCGGCGCTTCCCCGACGCCGTGGCCTATGTCGACGAGGCGGCGAAGGCGGGCGAGGAGGGGCGGCTCGTACGGACCTGGCTGGGGCGCACCAGCCCGCCGGCGGCCGGGGCCGAGGACAGCGACGAGGCGGGGATTCCGCAGGAGGACCCACCGCACGGCCGGTTCCCCGAGGCCGGGCCGGGCGGGCCCCGCTCGTCGGACGCGCGGGCCTGGGGCCGGTTCACGCGGAACTTCGTGGTCCAGGGCAGCGCGGCCGACTGGGCGCTACTGATGCTGGCCGCGCTGCGCCAGGCCCTGCACACCGGGGGGCTCCGCGCCGAGCTGGTCTTCTTCCAGCACGACGAGGTGATCGTGCACTGCCCGCGCGACGAGGCACCCCAGGTGGTCGAGGCGATCCGCGCGGCCGGTGAGCTTGCGGGGCGGATCGCCTTCGGGGAGACACCGGTCCGGTTCCCGTTCACGACGGCGGTGGTCGAGTGCTATGCGGACGCGAAGTGACGGGCCGGACAGCGGGCCGCGCGGCGGGCCGGATGACGGGCCGGATGACGGGTTCGCACAGCGGGCCCGACGACGGGCCGGACAGCAGGCCCGATGACGGGTTCGCACCGCGAAGACTGCCCGCCGGGTCATCGGGTACGCGGACCGGAACGAAGCCCTAGCAGAGAACGAAGACGAAGACGTAAGGAGTGCACGCAGATGACTGCCACGCTGAAGAGCACCCTGCCCGACGCGGCACGTGAGACCACCGGGAACGCGCTCCAGGGCGCTCTGGTCGACCTGCTCGGCCTCTCCCTCCTCGCGAAGCAGGTGCACTGGAACGTGGTGGGGCCGCGCTTCCGCTCCATCCACCTCCAGCTCGACGAGGTGGTCACCGCCGCCCGCGACTTCGCGGACACCGTCGCCGAACGGTCGTCCGCGATCGGCGTACCGCCCGACGGCCGTATCGCCGCCCTGGCCAAGACCAGTGAGCTGCCGGAGCCGGCGACCGGCTGGATCTCCGACGACGACGTCGTGGAACTGCTGGTGGAGGCCCTGGGCGGTGCGATCACCCGGCTGCGCGGCGCCATCGCGGCGACGGACGAGGCGGACCCGGTGACCCAGGACCTGCTGATCGGGCTGACCGCCGAACTGGAGAAGCAGCGCTGGATGTTCCAGGCGGAGAACGTCTGAACCGCCTCCGGCGCGACTGACCGCACCAGGACCGGCCAAGGCTGCCCCAGCCCACGCCAAGACCACCGAAGACCGGCCAGGACCGGCCAGGACCGGCCAGGACCGGCCAGGACCGGCCAGGACCGGCCAGGACCGGCCAGGACCGGCCAGGACCGGCCAAGGCTAAGGCTCGGTCCTCCCGGACCGGATCCGGGACGCGAGGACCGCGATGTCGTCCGTGGCGTCCCGGCCGAACCGGTCGAGTACGTCGTCGAGAAGACCCTCCAGGGTCCCGCCGACCGGAAGCCGCAGGCTTGCCAGCCGGCCGACGGACACATCGATGTCCTCGTCCCGCCGCTCCACGAGACCGTCCGTGTACATGAACAGGACGGTCCCGGGACCGCAGGGCAGCGAGACGCTCTCATAGCCGCCGAGCCCGGTGCCGAGCGGCGGTCCGACCGGGATCCCGGCGATCACGGCACCCGTATCACGGTCGATGAACACCGGCGGCAGATGACCGGCGCTCGCCACCTGGCACTCGCCCCGGAAGCGGTCCACGACGGCCAGCAGACAGGTGGCGGCCCGGTCGATGCCCGCCTTCTCCACCATCAGGTCGAGCCGCTCCAGGATGAGGTGCGGCGGCAGGCCGTCCTGGGCCAGGAGCCGCACCATCGAGCGGTAGTGGCTCATCGCGACGGCCGCCTCGACACCGTGCCCCATCACATCGCCCATGACCTTCAGATGGCGGGCGTCCGACAGGGGTACGACGTCGAACCAGTCGCCGCCGACCTCCGCCCCCTGGCCGACCGGCAGATAGCGGGTGGCGACCTCGACGTGCGGATGCGGTTTGCGCGGCTCGGAGAGCAGGGCGCGCTGGAGTTCCAGCGCGATGCCGTGCTCACGCGTGTAGCGGCGGGCGTGGTCCAGATCGACGGCGGCCCGCACCGCCAGCTCCCTGGCGACCACGACGTCCTGCTCGGTGAAGGCGGGCGAGTCGCCGGCCCGTACGAGCGCCAGGCAGCCCAGCGGGCGCCCCCGGGAGGTCAGCGGCACCACGCAGGTGGAGTGGAAGCCGAGTGCGCGGTAGACCGCGACCCGCTCGGGGCTGGGGGCGGACGCGCTCAGCTGGTCGTCGGTGGTGAGGTTCTGCAGCACCGGCTGGTTCGTCGCCAGGCAGTGCGCGATGTTCCCGTCCTCCTGGTAATCGGCGTACTGCCCCGGTTCCCCGAACTGCCGTACCGCCTCCGCGAGATCCGGTACGGCCGCCATACCGGCCCGGCGCAGCCGGACCACCCCGGCGGGCGCGGGCCGTACCCGGGTGCCGATGTCCGGCGCGAACACCTCGACGCTCGCCACATCGGCGAGTTCGGGGACCACGAAGTCGGCCAGCTCACTGCAGGTGGTGTTCAGGTCGAGCGTCGTGCCGATCAGGTTCGCCGCCGTGTCCAGCATCGACAGATGCCTGCTGACCCTCTCGTACTCCGCGTGCCTGCGGCGCGGCGCCGGCACCTCCACCATGATCAGGACAAGCCCCCGGACCTCGCCGCCCTGTTCGACGCGGTGGCAGGCGCCCTGCCAGAACCGTGGCCCCGAATGGTCCGACGACGGCGTACGGCCGCTGGAGGTCGGCTCACGGGGCCGGCCGTCGGCGAGCACCTCACGCAGGATGTCCGTCGGTACGTTCAGCTCCGGAAGCAGCTCGGTGACGGTACGGCCGAGATGTTCGGCGGCCGGGATGCCGTTCATCCGTTCGAGCGCCGGGTTGACGTACAGATAGCGCAGCTCCGTGTCGAGTACGCAGATACCCGCCGGGGTGCCCGCGAACAGCGGTCCGAGGCCGTCAAGGCCCGGCGGGAGCGGAACATCCGGCGCGTCGGCGCACACAGGTCCTCCAGGGGCGGGACGGCGATCACCCTGCCTCCATGGTCGGCCGCCCGGGCCCCGCCCGCATCCGCCGGGCCATTCCGGACGGCGGGGCGGCCAGGTCCCTCGGGCGGGGCGGGGCGGCGGGATCCCTCGGGCGGGGCAGCCGGGTCCGCTCAGGCCGGTTCCACCGCGAACAGCGCCGCGCGCACCGCACGGACCACCTCAGCCCCGCCATCCACCAGGTCCGGATCCGCCAGGTCCGGGGCATCCCAGCCGCGTACCCCGATGGTGGCGCTCTCGCCCGGCAGCAGGGTCAGCAGGCCGCGGTCGGCGACGGCCGTGGGAGCCAGCCGGTCGGCCTGGAGCAGCAGATCGCGCAGCAGGGTCCGCGCCGTGACCACGACGTCCACCCGGCCGCCTCCCTCCCGCCGGACCACCTCCACGTCGAACTCGGGCGCCGGATAGGCGAAAGCCAGGTCACGTACGGGAAAGTGCCACGCCCGTACGCCACCGCCACCGGAACCGGAACCAACGCCAGCAAGCCCATCAGCATCCGCATCCGCATCGGCGACCAGGAACTCCTCCTCCGTCCCCGCGTCGGGGACCAGCGCGGCGGGCACCGCCGTATGGCCGACCGCGCGGGCCGGGGCCGAAAGCTCCAGTACGGCCTCGGCCAGCACCTTCCCGCCCGCCGTCATCCGGCGTACCCGCAGCCCGGTGCGCCACGGCCCGGCGGACTGGTTGACGGCGGCGATCCGGAGGCCGTCGTCCCCGGTCTGCACGGTCAGCAGCCGGTCGGCGTAGACCCGGCGCAGCTCGTGGAAGAGCGGCTTGTACCGCCCGTCGCCGTCGATCGCGGACCAGGAGGTCACCGGCCAGCAGTCGTTGAGCTGCCAGACGACGGTGCCCGCGCAGACCGGCCACTGCGCGCGCCAGTGCTCGATCCCGGTGGCGATGGCGCGGGCCTGGTTGACCTGGGTGAGGTAGTGCCAGCGGTCGAAGTCCGCCGGGGCGGCGAAGTGCCGGGCCAGTCCGCGCTCCAGTTTGCCGTTGCCGTCGGCGGCCTTCTGGTGGTGGAGCATGCCGGGCGAGTCCGCCGCGAGGTCCTCGCCGGGCAGCGCGCGGCGCAGGGTCGCGTACGCGGGCGGTGCCTGCCAGCCGAACTCGGCCGCGAACCGGGGCGACTGGTCCAGATAGTCGGTGTAATCGGTGCGGTTCCAGACCTCCCAGGAGTGCGAGGTGCCGTGCGCGGGGTCGTTGGGGTGGTGGTCCCAGGAGCCCGACCAGGGGCTGCCCGCCGTGTAGGGCCGGGTCGGATCGGTCTCGGCGACGACGCGCGGCAGCAGCCCGAGGTAGTACCCCTCGCCCCAGGAGTCACCCGCCAGCTCCTCCTCCCACTGCCAGTCGCGGAAGCCCCAGAGGTTCTCGTTGTTGCCGTTCCACAGGACCAGCGAGGCGTGCGGCATCAGCCGGGTGACGTTCTCCCGGGCCTCGGCCTCCACCTCGGAGCGCAGCGGCTGCTCCTCGGGGTAGGCGGCGCAGGCGAAGAGGAAGTCCTGCCAGACCATCAGGCCCAGCTCGTCGCAGATGTCGTAGAAGGCGTCCGACTCGTATATCCCGCCGCCCCAGACCCTGACCAGGTCGACGCCCGCCTCCGTGGCCTGGGTGAGGCGGGTGCGGTACCGCTCGGGGGTGATCCGGGACGGGAACACGTCGTCGGGGATCCAGTTGACGCCGCGCGCGAAGATCCGCTCACCGTTGACGACCAGGGTGAATCCGGTGCCGTGCTCGTCGGCGGAGGTGTCGAGGGCGACGGTACGGAAACCGATCCGGCGCGACCAGTCGTCGAGCACGGCTCCGCTCTCGTCGCGCAGCACCACCTCACAGTCGTACAGCGGCTGTTCGCCGTATCCGCGCGGCCACCAGAGCGCGGCGCCGGGCACCTCGGCGGTGACCGTGGCGTGCGTACCGTCGAACGTGACGGACGCGGCGGCGGGCACGGTCCCGGAGGCGCCGGCCACGACGCGCAGCTCCGCGGTGAGCGGTCGGCCGGCGCCCGACGCGGTGCGCTCCACCTCGATCCGGGCCTCGACCCGGCCGGTGGCCGTGTCGACGGTGACCAGCGGGCGTACGTCCGAGAGGCGGGCGGTCGACCAGTGCTCCAGGCGCACCGGCTTCCAGATGCCCGCGGTGACGAGCGTCGGCCCCCAGTCCCAGCCGAAGGAGCAGGCCATCTTCCGGATGTACTGGAAGGGCTCCGGATACGAGTTGGGGCGCTCCCCCACCTGCGCGCGAACCGCTTCGGCCTCGGTGTAGGCGGAGGTGAAGAGCACGGAGAGCGGGATTCCGCCTCCGTCGGCACCACCGCGGGCGGCACCACCGCGGACGGCGCCACCGCGGACGGCGCCACCGCGGACGGCGCCACCGCGGACGGCATCGCCCCTGACGGCATCGCTGACATCGAAGCGGTACCCGCGATGCATGTTGCGGGTCCGGCCGACGACCTCGCCGCCGAGCGTGACCGTGGCCGCCGTGTCGAGCCCGTCGAAGACCAGATCGGTGCGTTCATGGGCGGCGCCGCACGGCGGAATCGGCGGGAGCACCGTGTCGTACTGCCAGTCGGCCCGGCCCACCCACGCCACGTCCTCCTCGTGACGGGAGAGGAAAGGATCGGGGATCACCCCGGCAGCCAGCAGATCGGTGTGCACACAGCCGGGCACCCGCGCGGGAAGCGCGGCCGACTCGTGCCGCAGTGTCCAGCCGGCGGTCAGGGGGACGACGTCCTTCATACGGGAAGCTCCGTTCGCGGCAATCCGGGACCTGCTCCAGACAACGTTGTCCAGCCTATGCGGAGCGGTGCGCGGCCCCGCTGGAGAGGGACGCGGACTCCGGACCCGCGGGGGCGGACCCGCCGTCCGTCGGCCCGAAACCCTCGCCCCGGCGCTTCTCCGCGGCGGTGCAAGGTTTCGTCAAGGTCCTGGCAAGGCTCCCGCGCCGCCACCCGGGCAAGCCCTCGGTGCACGGGATCCGTACCGGGCCCGTGCAGGACCTCAAGGGCTACGGGGGAACGCATGCCAGTCGATGAAATCGGAAGGCGAGCAGCAGCGGACGGATCCGGGGCGGATCAGTGGCGCACGCTGCCCGGGCGGAAAAAGGTGCTGGTACTGGTCCACACCGAGGTGTACGGCAAAAGGCTCCAGGAAGTGCTGCCGCTGCTGGACTCCGATCTGCGCGTCGAAGTCGCGTTCACCGTCGCACCGCACGCGTTCAACGACGGCACGGCGCACTTCCTCCGCGGCATCGGTGCGACGGTCATGCCCTGGCGCGAGGCGAAGAGGACCCAGTTCGACCTGGCGCTCGCTGCGGGATCACAGGGCATGGAACAGGTACGGGCCCCGCTGATCCGGATGTCACACGGCGGCGGTCACATGTCGCTGGCCCGGTCGCCGGAGAGCCGGGGCGGGGCCGCCGGCCGTGAGCCAGGCGGGATCACCGGACGGAAGCATCTGACGTGGAAGGGGCGGGTCGTGCCGCGCGCGGTCGCGCTGCCCCACCGGAACGATCTGGGTGCGCTGAAGCAGTGGTGCCCGGAGGCTCTGCCGGTTGCCCAAGTGGTGGGCGATCCCTGCTACGACCGCATCGCGGCGAGCCTGCCGCTGCGAGATCGCTACCGAGCGGCACTCGGACTGCGGCACGATGAGCACCTCGTACTCGCGACCTCGACCTGGGGCGCCAAGTCGACGTTCAACCGGCTCGACGCCTTGCTGCCCCGGCTGCTCACCGAACTGCCCGCCCGCCGCTACCGCACCGCGCTGCTCGTCCACCCCAACGTCTGGTCCCGGCACGGCCACTGGCAGGTGCGGGCATGGCTGGCCGACTGCCGCCGGGCGGGCCTCATCCTGGTACCACCGGACGTCGACTGGCGCGTACCGCTGATCGCGGCCGACTCGGTCATCGGGGACTACGGCTCGGTCACCCTCTACGCGTCGATGACCGGCGCCCCCGTCGTCCTGGCCCGCTACCCGCACCACGACGCCAATCCGGCGTCACCCGGGGTGGGCCTGGCGCTCGCCGCACCTTCGCTGTCCCCCACCCGGCCCCTCGCGGAGCAGCTCGAATACGCGGCCGCCGAGTACCCACGTCGGGCCTACCAGCGGATAGCGGCGGGCATCTCGTCCGAACCGGGCAGATTCAACCGCCGGATGCGGAAGCTGATGTACCGGGTGCTGGGTCTGGGCCGGCCCGCCTTTCTGCCGGCCACCGAACCCGTACCGCTTCCCGAACGCGAGGTGGCGGCATGACCGGGGTGACGGTCTCGCACGATCACATCCGGGTGGACATCGACAGCGACCCTGGCGACACATGGCTCTGCTGCGCCGATGTTCTGTACGGAACCGGTGGCGCAGACAGGGCCGTCGAGACGGCACGCAGCTACCCCGGCTGCCAACTGGTCGCGCTCCGCGATCCGGAGGACGGCCTGTGCGCGGTCGTGGTGCGCGGCTGTGCCGTGTTCACGGTGGGCCCGCTGCTCTGCGGGGCCGACATGGGGGCGCAGCTCACGGTGCTCTACCGGTGGCTGTTCAGCCCATGTCCAGGGCGCGCAGCCGCTCCTGGAGACGCCGGGTGTCACCGGGACTGACCGGCGCGTAGCGGGCGAGGGACTGCCCGTACCATTCCGCGGCGGCCCGGTGGTCGCCGCGGTCCTCCGCGCACTCGCCGAGCATCTCCAGCACCCGCCCCTGCCAGTGCACCGAACCGGCCGCGGCGAACTCAGCCAACGCCAGCAGGAGTTGGCGGTCGGTCGCCGCGAACTCCGCTGTCCCTTCCGCCGCTCTGGCCCGGCCGAGGAAAGCCAGGGCGCGCGCCGCGTCGTACGGGTCGGGTACCGCGAGCAGATCGCTCCGAGCACGGGTCAGCAGTACGACAGCGCGGTGCGGATCCCCCGTGGCGAGCGCGATGTCGCCCAGACACAGACGGGTCAGAGCCGCGCCCCGCACATAACCGATCTCTTCGCGCAGAGCGAGGGCCTCGTTGAAGTGCCCGGTGGCCCGGTCCAGCCTTCCCGCCAGCCGGTGCGACTGGCCCAGGCCGTGCAGCGCCTGCGCTTCCGCCCGGCGGTCGGCCGCCCGGCGCGCCCCGTCCAGGGCCTGGGTGAACCACTTCACCGCCTCGTCGTAGTGACCCGCGTTGTACAGTCCGCTACCGCCGGTGGTCAGCATGCGGCTCTCCCCCTCCGGATGACCGGCCCGGCGAGCGGCGGCCAGCCCGTGCCGGTGGGCCTCGATCCACAGGTCATAGGGGCGCAGCCGCAGGAACAGCGGCTGCATGCTGTCGGCGAGCTGCCACACAGCGGCGGACCTGCCGTGCTCCACGGCGGCCCGCAGTGCCGTCATGAGGTGCAGCCGCTCGGTGTCCAGCCAGCGCAGGGCCCCTTCGGCGGAGTCGAAAGGTGCGGGCAGCCCGGCGGGTTCGTACGCATAATCCCGGCGCAACCTGCGGTGTGTGGGCGAGAGCAGGGCTCTGGCCTCCGTCGCCGTGTGCAGATACCAGTCGATCGTCCTGATCACGGTCTCCTCGCGGGCGCCCGGGACTTCCTCGGCACTGGCCCGCTGGGCCGCGTGCAGTCGCACGAGATCGTGGAACCGCCAGCGTTCGGGTCCCAGTTCTTCGATGAGGTTGACCTCGATCAGCTCGTCGAGCACCCGCTCTGCCTGCTCCACTGACAGGGAACAGGCAGCTGCTGCCAGGAGCGGTCCGAAGTCCCCGACCGGCAGGAGTCCGAGCCGTCGGTAGCCCCGGGCCGTCCCGGCGGAGAGCGTCCGGTACGAATCGTCCAGCGCCGCCTGCACGGCCCGCTCACCGCCCGCGTTGAGCATGCCGAGACGGTCGTCTTCGCTGCTCATGGCGGTCGCGAGCGAGGCCAGGGACTGCTGGGGCCGTGCGGCGATCCGCGCTGCGGCCACGCAGACCGCGAGAGGCAGGCCGGAGCAGGATTCGGCGAGTCGGCGCGCGGCCGCGGACTCCCTGGCCACCCGTCCGCCGCCGAGCCTGCGGTTGAGCAGCTCCACGGCAGAGCCGATGGCCAGGCCGCTCAGCTGGTGGAAGGAAGCGCCGTCCAGGGTGAGCCCGGGCAGCCGGCGTCTGCTGGTCACCACGACAAGCGCACCCGGCCCCGCCGGGAACATCGGGCGGACCTGTGCGGCGCTCAGCGCGTTGTCCAGCATGACCGCCACGCGCAGGTCCGCCGTGACCGTACGCCACAGTGCCGCCTGTTCAGCCAGCTCAGCCGGTACGTGATCGACGCCGAACGCCCTGAGGAACCGGCCCAGGGCCTCGCCGGGACGAAGAGCCGCGTCCTTGGCGTGGCCGCGGAGGTCCACATAGAGCTGACCGTCCGGGTACTCACCGGCCACCGCCTGGAGCCAGTGGGTGGTCAGCGCGGTCTTGCCGACTCCGGCCGCGCCGGTGACCACCACGGTCAGCGGCGTGAGACCGGGGTGGCCGGTACGGAGCGCCTCCAGGGCTGCCAGGTCCGAAGTCCGGGCGGTGAAGTGGGAGGGGCCGGGGATCAGCTGACGGGGCGGCCCGGAGCCGTGCCGTTGGTGCGCTTGCTGGTGGACATGGATGTTCCCGATGTCCCTTGCCTGGACCACCGTTCCTGCGATGTGTGCCTGCCCCGCGACACTGTTGGCCACGGGCACGGCAGTCAGCCAGAGGCGGAGGGCCGCTCCCAGCTCCTGACGGACACCGGCCGCCGCTGCGAGCCTCTCAGCGAGAGCCGCCATGGCCACGGGATCTGCGGGCGGACGCGGTGGAAGCCCTTCCCCTGGCAGCAGGTCCGCCAATGCGTGCCACGCCACGTCACTGGCCTGTCCGAGAACCGTGGCGAGTCGGGCGGCGGTCACCGGTTCCATGGCCGTACCCCCTGGTGTCGCCATTTCTGCCCGCGTCATGCCCGCGCTGCGATCCGGCGCCCCGGACCGGTGGAATCCAGAACTCTCTCCCGACCTTGAAAGACCGGGGTCAGCAAAGAAAGGAACATTTGAGCCAAGCGCATGCGCGAACTGGTGCATCTATTGACCGGAGTTGACAATCTGTCACCCTTGTTGGTCTACATGTCGGGCCGGCGAGGGGGAGCTGCTGGTGGATTTCGACATTCTTGTCCTGGGGCCCGTCGAACTGCGAGTGGACGGGCGGCGGGAGCTGCACGGGTCTGCGAAGACCGTGCACATGCTGGCCGCGCTCGCCATCGACGTCGGCACTCCAGTGCCACTGAGCACGCTCACCGAACGCCTCTGGGACGACAGCCCGCCCGGTAAGCCGAACTCGTCACTGCACTCCTTCGCCGCCCGGATCCGGAGAAGGCTCGGTACCCAACGATTATCTAACGAGGCTCACGCATATGCCCTGAGCATAGACCCGGAATCGGTGGATCATCATCGGTTCCTCCGACTCACCACTCAGGCCCGCTCACTGGCCGACAGCGGCGATGACGCCCAGGCCTTGGCGCTCCTGCGGCAGGCAGCGGGCCTCTGGCGCGGTGAGCCACTCACCGGCCTCGGCGGCCTCTGGGCCGAGCGGATCCGCCGGGGCCTCGGCGAACGCCTGCTGGCCGCAACGCTGTTGCGTACGGACATCGAACTGAGCATGGGGCGGTTCACCGCGCTCATCGCCGAGCTCACCGCCCTGGTCGAGCAGCGGCCCACGGACGAGACCGTGGCCCGCCACTTCATGACCGCCGCCTACGGCTGCGGCCGGCAGACCGACGCCCTGCGCGCCTACGAGACGCTGCGTACGCTCCTGCGCCAGGAGGGCACCGAACCGGGCGCGGCCCTCAACCGCACGTACCAGCTGATACTCAACCGCTCCCCCATCAGTGAACTGCTCCCGCGGCGTTCTCCGGGCACTCCGGCGACGCTTGTTCCCGACAACCTCCCCGCACACGCGGAGCTGGTGGGCCGCGCGGGCGAACTCCGGTGTCTGGAGGCGGAGTCACCGGACACCACGTACGTCCACTCGATCTCCGGGATGGCAGGGGTGGGCAAGACCCTGCTCGCGCTGCACACCGCCCGCAGGCTGTCCCGGCACTATCCGGCCGGGCTCCACTATCTGAACCTCCACGGCCACAGCGCGGGCCGGCATCCGCTGCCCCCGGAGGCGGTGCTCGCCACTCTGCTGCGCCAGCTCGGCGTCACCTCAGGGTCCGTCCCGCACGAACTGGATGAACTCAGCGCGCTGTGGCGCACCATGCTCAGCACGCGCCGGATGGTCGTCGTCCTCGACGACGTCGCCGACCCGCAGCAAGTGCGCCCCCTGCTGGCGGCCAACTCCTCAACGGTGCTGCTCCTCACCAGCCGCCGACGCCTGAGCGGGCTGCCGGGTGTCCGCCACATCAGTCTGGACGTACTGCCACCGAAGGAGTCCGCCGCGCTCTTCGCCGGGCTGGCCGGCCGTGAACGCGGCGGTACCCCTTCGGAGCGTTCCACGCTCGCCGCCCTCTGCGGCCACCTGCCACTGGCCCTGGAACTGGTCGCCGGGCGGCTCAACTCCCGCCCCTCATGGACCGTTGCGCATCTCATCGAGCGGATGTCCAGGCCCACTGACCGGCTTGCCGAGATACGCGACGGTGACACGGAGATAGCGTCCGCCTTCGCACTGTCCTACGACTCTCTGCCGACCGCCGACCAAGAGGTCTTCCGTCTCCTCGGTCTGCACTTCGGCCATGACTTCGGCCCGCACGCCACCGCCGCCCTCGCCGGCCGCTCCGTGGCGGTCACCGAGCGGATACTGGAATCGCTCCTCGACTCGCACCTGCTTCAGGAACCGGCCCCGGACCGGTACCGGCTGCACGATCTCCTCGGCGAGTTCGCCCTCGGTCTGGCCAACGCGCACGACCCGGTATCCGTCCGGGAGGCCGCGCGGGACCGCCTGGCCGACTTCTTTCTGCACGCGGCAGCGGCAGCCGTGCGGCTCCTCCACCCTCGTCGCTCCACCGAGACCCTGCCCGGCAGGCCGGCCGCCAGGGCACTCCCGAGCTGGCAGGATCCGGAGGAGGCCAGGGTCTGGCTGGTCACGGAACAGGCCGCCCTGCTGGCGGCCGAGCGTCACTCGCGGACCCACGGCGAGGCAGGCAGGGCAGCAAGGCTCGCGCACGTACTCGCCGGCCACCTCGACGCCGAGGGCTATTGGGAGGCGGCAGAACTGCACACCCATGCCGTCGGCCACTGGACCGCGACCGGCGACCGGGCGTCCGAGGCCCTGGCTCTGGTCGACCTCACGACAGTCCAGTACCGGACCGGCCGGTACGGGCAGGCCGAGGGGAACGTCCGGCGCGCCCTCGATATGGCCAGGGAGCTGGGTGACATCGCCACGGAGGCAGAGTCGGTACGACTGCTGGGACTGCTGGCCTGGGATGTCGGAAGACTGGATGACTCGCTCGCCCTCCAGCAGGAGGCCCTCGCCATCAGATCAAAGCTGGGAGACCCCTGGCACATCGCGCGATACCAGAATAATCTTGGTATCACTCTCCTCCAGCTGGGCGACCACGACGGCGCGATGAAGAACTTCCGGCTGTCGCTCTTCGGTTTTGTGCGGGCCAGGGACGAAAGAGGAGAGGCACAAGCCCTGAACAATCTGGGCGACCTGCATCTCCACCGAGGGGAGAACGAATCGGCTCGTGCCTCATTCTCCCGAGCCCTCGATCTCGTCCTGCGCGTGGGCAGCAGATCGGAACAGGCAATCGCTCAGATGAACCTGGGAAGCTCACTTCCTGCACCTGAGAATTCGAGTCAGGCTCTCGCTCTCCATCGCCAAGCCCTCAGCACCTTCCGCCTGATCAACGACAAACGATGCGAGGCGATCACTCTCAACGCTGTCGGGAAAACCATGCTGTCCACACGTCGGCCGATGGAAGCTTCTGCGCACTACGCAGCCGCCCTGGATCTGTCCCGACGGATAGGAGCGGTGCAGGAGGAAATTCAGGCTCTCCGGGGTCTGGCCATGTCCGAACTGAGCTATGGGCGCGGCACCGGGTCCCGGGAACAACTGACCACAGCACTGTCACTGGCGCAGCGGATCCACGCGACGGAAGATGAGGCACACTGCCACGCCGACCTCGCTGCACTCCATCTCACCGAAGGGCGCCGGGGCGAGGCCGCGGCACACCTTGAAGAGGCCATCGCGTTCTTCAGAGGGCACAACGAGAATGAGTCGGGCCGCCTCAGGAGGATGCTCATCGACATCAGCGCCGATGAGCCCACGGAGGCTCAGGAAGCAGCAGGACACACCCGGAACCGGCACCCCATGAACGGTACGCGCAAGGGATTTTGAACCCTCGCCACCTGTGTCGTATGGTCCTCGGCAAACGATCACTGAGAATCGCATCTCGAGGACACTTCTTACACATGTTCGTACCCTATGTGCCGCCCCCGCAGGTTTCAATCCCGGTCAATTCAGCCGAATTTCTCATATCCTCCGGATCTGCCCCGGCACACGAAATACCCCGAGTCACACCTTCGGTCCTGACGGAATTCGATAAATCCATCGTCGTGCTGGTCAGGCCGACCCACTGCATGTCCTCCTGAATTTCTTCCAACAGGTAGAAATCCCCGACAGCGGACCGAAGGCCAAGCGTGGCACTTCGGTCCGCGAGCACGGTGCAGCCGCTCGCTCGCGGCTGCCGCAGACACCGGTCAGGCACCCACAACGAGCCGGGGCCACAGCCGGAAGAGACGGGGCATGCCACCGCAGCCACGGCTCAGTCGCTTGCCTCAACCCCCGTGACGATCCGGCGGATCGTCCCCAGCGGCAGTTTGGGGGTGCCGTCCGGGAAGAGCAGGCCGTTCGTCTCCTGGGCCGTGTCCATGAACTGCGTGTAGCAGAACCCCGCGACCAGCGGGCTCCGTCGCAGCTCGCCGAAGAGTGTGCCGAGCAGTTCCGCGTACTGGGTGTCGGAGCTGGTCTGCGTGTAGAAGAAGTCGTTGTCGCCGCCCGCCAGCGAGAGGCCGCCGAACTCGGTGATCATCAGAGGCGCCGCGCCCGCTGCGAAGCGCTCGTTCTGCCGCTCGGAGAGCGAGATCACCCGGCCCTGCGGGCCCCCGCCCGCCAGCACGGCGGCGAACCCGGCGGCGTCTCCGTACCGCTCCCTCAGCAGGGCCGCGTCGCTGGTGTAGTCGTGCACTCCCAGGATGTCGCTGTCGGTGTGCTCCCAGCCCTCGTTGGACAGCACCGGACGCGTCGGGTCCACGGCCCGGGTCAGGGCGGCCAGGGCCACCGAGTACTGCTGCTGCGCCGGGTCGTGTGCGACATCGGACAGGCCCCAGCTCTCGTTGACCGGCACCCAGGTGACGATCGACGGGTGGCTGCGGTCCCGGCGGACCAGGTCCAGCCACTCACGGGTGAGCAGTTCGACGGCCTCCGTGCCGTACTCGTACGCGGCGCCGGTCTCACCCCAGACGAGCAGGCCGAGCCGGTCGGCCCAGTACAGGAACCTCGGGTCCTCGGCCTTCTGGTGGATACGGACCGCGTTGAAGCCCATCTCCTTGATCAGTTCGACCTCGCGGCGCAGTTCCGCGGTGCCGCTGCTGGCGAGCAGGGTGCGGGGACGGTAGCCCTGGTTGAGTACGGAACGTACGTAGTACGGGCGGTCGTTGAGCAGGAACGCGCCGCCTCCGACGCCCGCGCCGCGCAGGCCCAGATAGCTGTCCACCACGTCCACCACGTCCACCGCTTCCGCGGTACCTGGGGCGGTCGTCCCGGACGCTCCCGGGTCGCGCACGGTGACCCGCGCGTCCACCAGCGTGGGTGAATCGGGGCTCCACCACAGAGCTTCCCGGTCGATGCCGTTGCGCAGGGCGGCTATCGCGATGTCGATCCGGGTGCGGCGGCCGGTCGTCACGGTGGAGGTCTCGGCCAGCACCCGGTCCCCGACGCTGAGCACGATGTCGACGGTGAGCGGCCGCAGCAGCGGCCGGGCCAGGGCGATCTCGGCCACGACTCCGTACTGGGGGTCGGGGATCCAGGCGAGGTCGGTGATGTGCTGGGCGGGGACCGTCTCGGTCCAGACGCTCTGCCAGATGCCGGTGGTCCGCTCGTACCAGACGGCGTGCGGCCGCTCCTGCCAGTCCTGCTTGCCCCGGGGTACGGAGAGGTCGGCCGGGTCGTCCTCGGCCCGTACGACGAGTACGTGCTCGGCGGCGCCCGCCTCCATCGCGTCGGTCACATCGGCGGTGAACGGCGTCTGCCCGCCGGTGTGTTCGGCCACGAGCCGGCCGTCCAGCCAGACCCGGGCGCGGTGGTCGACCGCACCGAAGTGGATCAGCGTCCGGCCGCCGCAGGCAGGCACGGCCAATGGGGCGGACACCGGACCGGAGGTCGGCTCCGCGCCGGGAGCAGACGCCCCGCCTGCCGCAGGGACCAGTGTCTCGTGGGCGATGCGGCGGCGGTACCAGACGATCGGGTGCGGGGCGGTCTCGCCGATCCCGGAGGCGGGCGACTCGGGCGGGAAGGGGACCGTGATCTCCCGGTCGAATCCGCCGCCGGAGTGCCCGGAGAACCACGACTCACGCTCGCCCGCGTCGGCGTCGTCGTACCCGAAGTCCCAGGTGCCGTCCAGGCTGTGCCACTGCTCACGGCACATGAGCGGCCTCGGATACGTGCCCTCCTGTTCACTCGCCCTCACGGCGCTCCTCCTTCTGCCTCACCGGCCACCGGGTTTCGTACAATCGAATTCCGCTCATCATGAGTGAAGCTTTGCAACGATGCAAGGAATGCTCGGGCAGCGCTGCCCGGGGCGGGAGTGACGGAACGCAGGACTGTCCGCCGGCCGCCGCCGGCGGGCGACCGACCGAGAGGGAAGCGCCGGTGGGCAGGGTACGGATGCGGGACGTGGCCGAGCACGCCGGTGTGTCGGTGCGGACCGTGTCCAACGTGGTCAGCGGCTACACACACGTCAGCCCGGAGATGCGCGCCCGCGTGCAGCACTCCCTCGACGCGCTGGGCTACAAGATGGACTACCTGGCGCGCGGCCTGCGTTCGGGCCGCACCGGGTTCGTCGCGCTCGCCGTGCCCTATCTCGCCGAGCCCTACTTCGCCGAGCTCGCCCAGGCCGTCATCCGGGCCGCGGCCCGGCGCGGCATCACGGTGCTCGTCGAGTCGACGGAGGGCGACAGCGAGACGGAACGGCGCATCCTCGCGGGCGGTCTGACCAATGTGGCCGACGGTGTGCTGTTCAGCGCCCTGACCGTGCCGGCCGCCGACGTGGCCGCGACCCCGCCGGACTTTCCGCTGGTCATGCTCGGTGAGCACGATGTCGGCGACCGCTTCCCGCGCGTCGGGATCGACAACGTGGCCGCCGCCCGCACCGCCGTCGAACACCTCCTGGAACAGGGCTGCCGCCGCATCGTCGCGCTCGGCCGCAACGGCAGCGAGAACGGCCGCCAGCGCGCCGAAGGCTACCGGCAGGCCCTCTCGGCGGCCGGGGTGCGGCGGGTGAACTGGCTGGTCGCACCCGTGAAGGACTGGAACAGGGCCCAGGGCCACGAGGCCGTGCGGCAGCTCCTGGAAGGCAGCGGTCCCCTGCCCGACGCGATCTTCGCCTTCAACGACGCACTGGCCGTCGGCGCCCTGCACGCGCTGAACGCCTCCGGCGTCCGGGTGCCCGACGACGTCGCGCTGGCGAGCATCGACAACGTCCCGGAGTCGGCGTACACCCACCCGCCGCTCACCTCGGTCGCACCCGACCTGGACGTCATCGCGGAGCGCGCCCTCACCCTGCTCGACGAGCAGACGGGCCGGCAGCCGGCCGGCGAGAGCGCGGGGCCCGTGGTGGCACGGCGGGAGTCGACCCCCTTCCGGCTGGTCGTCCGCGCCTCCTCGCAGCGGCAGCGCACCGACTGACCAGCTCCGACCGACCAGCACCACCTGATCCCGGCACCGAGCCGGACCGCGCCCGGCCCCGGCGCCCGCCCACGTCCCTGGACCCCGGCCCCGCCCACGCCCCTTGGCCCAGGCCCGCGCCGCTTGGCGCCGGCACCCGCCCCTTGGCCCCGGCGCCGGACCGAACCGCCCTGCCTCCGACTCCGACCACACCGCCCTGCCCAGCAGCCTCCGACCACCCCGCCCCGCCTCCGGCGCCGAACCACACCGCCCGGCCCACCCGGCCCCCGACCACACCGCCCCGCTCCCCACCCGGCCCCGCACCTCACCGCCGCCCGGCCGCACCGAACCCCTCCCCCGCCGAAACCTCTCCGGCACCGGCTATTTACATCGATGCAAAGCGTGTGCCAAGGTCTCCGCCATCGAGTTCACATCGAATCGAATGAACGAGGTGAATACCCCCATGAGCGGAGCGATGGCGCGCCGGCGCTTCCTGGCTCTCGGCGGCGGCCTGGCCCTGGCCGGCGGGCTGTCCGCGTGCGCATCCCCGCTGGCCTCCGGTCTGACGGGTTCGCAGCCCGACACCGCCGACGTCATCTTCTGGAATCTGTTCACCGGCGGCGACGGCGCCAACATGACGCTGATGGAGAACGCCTTCCGCAAGGAGCACCCCGGTACGACCGTCGAGGCGACCATCCTGGGCTGGGGGAACCCGTACTACACGAAGCTCGCGCTGGCGACGGCGAGCGGCACCCCGCCCGACGTCGGCATCTCCCATCTGTCCCGGCTGCCGCTGCTCGCCGCCGCCGGGCTGCTGGAGCCCGTGGCCGAGACGGGCGTCGCCGAACTGGGCGTCACCCAGGACCGGTTCACCCCTGCGGCCTGGCAGAAGGCCACCGTGAACGGCACACCGTACGCGGTGCCGCTGGACACCCACCCCTTCGTGCTCTTCTACAACACCGACCTGGCGAAGAAGGCAGGGCTGCTCAACGCCGCGGGTGACGGGCTGAAGCCGATGAAGGGCAGGACGGCCTTCACCGACGCGGTGAAGGCGATGAAGGAGGCGGGCGCCCAGTACGGCGCCGTCATGTCCATCACGGCCGACCCGTCCACCGCCTGGCGCTGGTTCAGCATGATCTACTCGGGCCTCGCGGGCCCCCTCGTCACCGGCTCCGGCACCGGGATCGACATCGACGCGGACGCGATGCGCGAGACGTTCGACTTCATGCAGGACCTGACCGGGCCCGGCCTGATGCCGAAGAGCCTCAACGGGTCTGGTGCGAACGCCCTGTTCAGCACCGGCAAGTCGGGCTTCCTCTTCGACGGCGAGTGGCAGATCCCCTCGTACCGGCTCGTCAAGGGCCTCCGCTTCAACGTGGTGCCGTTCCCCGCGCTGCTCGGCCCCAAGCCGGTGGCGTACGCCGACTCGCACGCGCTCGTCGTCCCGCGCAACCCGAACCGCTCCGCCGCCAGGACCGCGCACGCCGCGCAGTTCATCAAGAGCCTGCTCGACAACAGCGCGACCTGGGCGCACGGCGGCCATGTGCCGGCCTGGCTCCCCAGCCAGCGCAGCAAGGCGTTCCTCGGGCAGTCCCCGCAGCGCAACTACGTACAGGCGGCGTTCAACGCCCAGTACGACCCGGTCGCCTGGTACACGGGCGCCGGTTCGGACTTCCAGAACACCGTGGGTGCGACCGTCATCGAGGTACTCGCCGGCCGGCTCGGGCCGACGAAGGCCGTCGCCGCCATGCGGGCGGATCTGAAGCGGTACACGACAGCCCGACCACCGGTCACGATGAAGTAGGAGGCAGTTCCATGACGACCGTCGCCTCGACGCGGCCGGCCCGGGATCCCGCACCCGTAACGACGGCGCGCGACCGGCCACCGCGCTCCGACCGGCGAGCGGGCCTGCTGTTCAGCACCCCGTTCCTGGTCGTCTATCTGCTGTTCCTGGCCGGCCCGCTGCTGATGGGCATCGTGCTGAGCTTCTTCAACACGACCACCGTCAAGGACGGCCTCGGCGACTGGGTGGGGGTGTCCAACTACACCGAGGTGCTGGGTGACTCCCTCTTCTGGGACGCCATGTGGCACTCGGTGCTGTTCACCCTGATCACCACCCCGCTGCTGGTGGTGCTCGCGCTGCTCTTCGCGATCCTCGCGTCCCGGATCAGGCGCGGCCGGGTCTTCTACCGGCTGGCGTTCTTCGCGCCGTACGTGGTGCCGTCGTCGGTGGTCGCCCTGATCTTCCTGTGGATGTACACCCCCCAGGTCGGGCTGCTGCCCAAGCTGTTCGGGGCGGTCGGGCTGCCGGTGCCCGACTTCATCGGCAGTACGTCGGGCGGCTGGACCGCGGTGATCCTGATGACGCTGTGGTGGACGTTCGGCTTCAACTTCGTCCTGTACACGGCAGCGATCCAGGACGTCCCGCCGGATGTGTACGAGGCCGCCGCCATCGACGGGGCGAGCCCCTGGCAGCAGATCCGGCTGATCACCGTGCCGCTGCTGCGGCCCACCACAGGACTGGTGCTGATCCTCCAGATCCTGGCCTCGCTGAAGGTCTTCGACCAGATCTATCTGCTGCTCGGCGGCGGCCCCGACCAGTCGACACGGCCGGTCATCGAGTACATCTACGACACCGGATTCACCTCCTACCGGGGCGGCTACGGCGCCGCCGCCACCATGGTCTATTTCGTCATCATCGTCGCGATCTCGTCAGCCTGGTACGCGCTGCGCCGCCGGTCCGCGACCCCGGCCGCGCCCCGCACCGCGGCCTGAGCGGAGGACATCTTGAGCAGCATCACCGGCATCACCCGGCCGCGGCCGGCCGGCGCGGAGGGCGCGCCCGGCGAGTCCGCGGAGCCCCCGGCGCCCGGCGTCAACGGCGCGAAGCTCTTCAACCGGCTCTGCGCCGTCTGTCTCACCCTGTTCGCGCTGATCTGGCTCGTCCCGTTCGTGTGGGCGCTCATCACCTCGCTCCGCCCGGACGGCTCGATCACCGCGAAGCCGACGTCGCCCTTCGCCGGCGGCTGGTCCCTGCACGCCTACGCGTACGCCTGGGACACCTATCCGATCGGCTCCTGGTATCTGAACAGCCTGGTCATCGGGGTCCTCGCGGTGGTCTTCACCGTGGCGTTCTGCTCGATGGCGGGCTTCGCCCTGGCCTTCCTCCGCTTTCCCGGCCGTTCCGTGGTCCTGGCGCTGGTCACCGCGGGTCTGATGCTGCCGACCGAGGCGCTGGTGCTGCCGCAGTTCATCGAGTACCGCTCGCTGCATCTGCTCGGCACCTACTGGGCGCTGGTCCTGCCGTCGGTGGCCGCGCCGGTGTCCGTCTTCATCTTCCAGGCGTTCTTCAAGGGCATCCCGGTCCCGCTGATCGAGGCCGCGCGCATCGACGGGGCGAGCTGGTGGCGGGTCTACTGGACCATCTGTATGCCGATCTGCCGCCCGGCGATCTCCACGGTGTCGATCCTGACGTTCATCAACTCGTGGAACGCGTTCCTGTGGCCGCTGCTGGTGCTGAACCAGACCAAGTCGCAGACCATCCCGGTCGGTCTGGCGTCGCTGGTCAACAACAGCAACATCCAGTACGCGGAGGTCATGGCCTCGTCGGTGCTCGGATTCCTGCCGCTGATCGCGGTGTTCCTGGTCTTCCAGCGGCGCATCACGCAGGGCGTGGCGACGACCGGCATCAAGTAGCCGGACGGTATCAAGTAGCCGTGGCCGCAGGGCCGTCGGTCCCCGCCGGGCCGTCGGTCCCCGCCGGGCCGTCGGTACCTGCCGGGGCGTCGGTGCCCGCGGGGCCGTCGGTGCCTGCTGGAACGTCAAGTCCCGCCCGGTCGTCGGGCCCCGTGGCGCCCAGGACCAGCTCCGCGAGCTGGAGGTACGCGTTCACGGTCGCCGCGCGCAGCCGGTCGAGCTCCCAGCCGGGCGACTGCAGCGCCGCGTCGAAGGGGATGTGCACCACCTGGCCGGGGTCGATGCCCAGGCGCCCGGCGAACGAGCGGGGCAGCCGCCGGCCGGAGGCCCCCGCGACCTCGGCCGCCACCACGACCGCCTCGCGCGCCAGCCGCTCGCGCCCGGTCTCCCGCAGCTCGTCGAGGGTCCGCACCGCCGCGTCGAGGAACCAGTCGGCGGTGCCGCAGCAGAGGATCAGCCGGTCCGTGAGATCCAGGACCGCCCCGGCCGACCGGTCCAGACGCAGCCGTGACCAGTCGGTCAGCACACACGAGTAGTGCGGCGAGGTCTGCGCCAGCACCCGGGCGTACTCATGCGCGTGGGCCGGGTTCTGGCTGAAATGGCCGCCGCGGTGGGCCACCACTTCGAGCCCCGAGGGCAGCCGCGTGGTCAGGGCGCGGATCTGCGCGTACGACACCGGGGGCTCCAGGGCGGCCAGATCGCGTACGACAGCCTCGTTGCGCCCGGTGAGGAAGGCGTCGAGCGACCCCTCGGACGCGGCACCGTCCAGGGCCAGGACCGGCTCGGCGCGCACGGCGGCGAGCAGCGAGCCGAGCACCATCGTCGTCGTGGCCCGGCCGCTGTAGTGGTAGGCACCGGCCAGGGTCAGCCGTCTGCTGTACGCCAGTGGCCTGCGCAGCCGCTCCAGGCGCGCCAGCGTCTCACGGCGCGCGGATCCGAAGCGCGGCAGCCGCAGACCGCTCCCGGCCGGCCGCGGCACGCCGTCGCCCCGGGGCAGGTCGAGCGGCACCCGCGCGGCCGGCCCGCCGGGCGAGAGGGTGGCCGTGGGCTGCGCCGTCTCCGCGCCGCCCCGCTGCAGCCTGACCCGGGCGACGTACCGCGCGAGCAGCTCGGCGACCTCGCTCGCCGCGGGGCGCCGCGCCGGATCCGCGTCGAGGCAGCGCAGCACCAGGGCGCGCAGCTGGTCCCAGGCGCCGCCCTGCCACAGATGCATGCCCTCCGGCAGGCCCGGCAGTTCCAGGCCCGGTTTGCTGCTGATGAGCTGGAGCAGCTCGCCCAGGGACCGCATGTTGTCCTCGCGGGTCGGGGCCGGGCCCGAGCCCAGATACTCCCCGTCGACCGCGCAGTCCGAGAGGTCGCCCAGGACCACGCTGCGCCGCAGGACGAACACGCTGTCGGCGTTGAGGTCGGCGAGCACGATGCCGTTGACATGGCAGACGGTGAGGGCGTTCGCGAGGTAGCAGGCGACGAGCAGCCCGCGCAGGATGTCGAAGGGCGCGGCGCCGGCCGGCACGGCCTGCGCGTAGATGTCGCCGAGCCGGGGCGGCTGCGCGGTCGGCGTGTCCGCGTCCGCGACCGGGGTCATCGCGAGCCAGGGCGGCGAATCGCCGAGCCCGGTGGCGAGCAGGGCGGGGGCGCCCTGCCCCTGGAGGCGGCGGAGCACCTCGGCCTCCACCTCGATCAGCCTGCCGTTGACGGCGGGGAGATCGGGGCGCGGTATCCGCAGGACGGCGCCGGGGTCGCGGGGGCCGGAGCTCCGGTGGTCCGTGCCGCGGTACACGACGGTGCGGCGCCCGCGGCGGCGGCCGCGCAGCTCGTACGGGCCGAGCCTGCGCGGGTCGTCGTCCGTGAGCGGGTCCCAGTCGTCCGTGTCGGAGCGGGCCGGTTCATGCTCCCGTCGCTCCGGTGCGGTGGCCGGCGTACGGTCGCCGAACGAGACGCCGAACCGGCTGAGCAGCCGCCGCTCGACGCTGGTGAACGGCTGGTGCGAGCCGGGCAGCTGGGCCGGGCCGTCCGGATGGGCCAGCCAGGCAGGGAAGTCCGGTGAGTTTCCGGCGAGTTCGGCGAGCCGTCGGCCGATCCTGCGGCTGGTGTGCAGGAGTTCGGCCTGCGGGACGGCGTCCAGGAGCACCGCCTTGGCCTCGTCGGAGAAGTCGAAGACCCGGTGCTTGGCGGGGAGCGGCCCCGGCACGGGCGCCGGGTGCGGGCGCACGAGGCCGCCGAGGAACACCTCCGCGAGGTCGGATGTGCCGGCCTGCCAGGGCACCGCGGTCTGCACCAGCCGCATCACGGGCACGGACAGCGGGGACACCGCGGCGAGATGGGCCGCGAGCCGGTACGCCTCCGGGGTGGCCGCGTCCCGGAAGTGCTGGACGCTGCTGAGGTCCCGCGAGGGGGCCACCGCCCCGTAGCGGCTTGGCCGGTTCAGCAGCGGCAGCTCCACGGTGGTGCCGGGCGAGGCGAGCAGCCGCGCCCAGTCCCCCAGCGAGCCGGCCGTGGGCTCCAGGACAGGCACCGGCACCCCGTCGAAGTCGGCGAGCCCCGGGGGCAGTACGGGATCGGCGATCTCCCAGGAGGTGTTGGCGCCGCCGATCCGCCGGGTGGTGGCACGCCAGCGCTCGGCGGAGATGCCGGACGCCTCCCACATGTCGGGCGGCAGGGTGTGCAGCACCGCGACCGGTCCGCGCGCCGACCGCCTGGCCAGCAGCTCGTGGACCGTGCCTGACCGCCAGGCGGCGCCCATGCCGTCGCTGACGACCAGCAGGAGGGTGCGGCCCGACGGGTCGTTGACGGCGCTCAGCGGCAGCTCGGGGCTCTCGGTGTGGAACGGGCGTGCGTGCAGCCGCGGCCGGTCCGCCGTGCGGGTGTCGAGGCCGAGCACGCGGATGGCTGCGAAGGCGCCGAGCCGCTCCAGGAGGGCGCGCAGCTCCGTACCGAGACGGTGCCACAGCAGCATGGACAGGCCGTCGTCGACGAGCAGGACGAGATTGAGCCAGCGCTCCCGCACCGGCCGCTGCACCACGTCGGCGAGCCGGGTCTCGGCGAGTCCGGCGGCTGTGCGCTCCTCGTCGATCTCCGTACGGTGCCGGCTGTCGCGGCGGCGGCGCAACGGCCGCAGGGCCCGGCCGAGTTCGAGCTCGTCGGCCAGTGCCTTGTCCTCGGGGACCCGCAGCGGCATGGCCCGGCGCGGCTGCGGGCCCGGCCGCGGGGTGCGCGCCTCGGCGGCCGGGGTCTGGCGGGCCGCCGCGTAGAGCGCCGGGGTGGTGAGGTCGGGCAGATCCGGATCGTCGGTCTCCGTCACGGGCCGGCGTACGGCGCCGACGTCAGGTTCGGGCTCGGCCGGCGCCGGTGACGGCTGTACGGCGGGCTCGCCCCGGTGCAGCGGCGCGCCGTGGCCGGCCGGCAGCCTGCGGGCCAGCCAGAGCACGTCGAGCACCTGGTCGGCGTCCAGCTCGTGGCCGCAGGCCGACAGCACCCGCAACGCCTCGGCCAGCCGCCCGCCACCGGCGTCCGGGCCAGGGGCGGGGGCGGGGGTACCCGCCGTGTTCACATCGCCCCGGTGAGCTGGTGCAGTACGGCGTCGAGCAGCCCCTCCGCGTCCAGGTCGATACCGCCGGCGCGCAGGAACACGGCGTTGAGCAGCTGGTCGGTGGCGAGTTCGCCCGGGGCGCGGCGGCGCAGGAAGACCTCGATCAGGTCCTCGGCCTCCCGCAGCGCGTCGTCGCCGAGGTGGGCCGCGACGATGGCGCGCAGCCGCTCCTCGTCGGGCACCGGCAGGTCGAGCCGGACACAGCGGCGCAGGAACGCGGGCGGGAAGTCGCGCTCACCGTTGCTGGTGATCACCACGACGGGGAACTCGGCGCACTGGACGAGCCCCCGGTGCACCCGGACGGTGCCCAGGTGGTCCAGGTTCTGCACCTCCACGTCGGCCATGTCCTCGGGGAGCCTGGTGAGTTCCGGGATGTCGAAGAGGCCCTCCTCGAAGACGGTGAGCAGGTCGTTGGGCAGATCGACGTCGCCCTTGTCCATCTCGTCGATGAGCAGGGCGCGCGGGGCGGCCGACGGGACCAGGGCGGTGCCGAGCGGGCCGAGCCGGATGAACGTACCGATGGACGGCTCGCGTTCGCCGCGGTCCCGGCTGAGCGTCGTCTCGCGCAGCCGGCCGATCGCGTCGTACTGGTAGAGGGCGTCCTTGACGGTGGAGCGGCTGTTGACGGGCCAGCGCAGCAGCTCCCCCAGGCGCAGTTCGTGCGCGATGGCGCGGGCCAGCGACGACTTGCCGGTGCCCGCGGGGCCGGTCACCAGCAGCGGACGGCGCAGGTGCAGCGCCGCGTTGACGACATCGGCGTGCCGGGGCTCGATCAGATACGGCAGCTCGGGGCGCATCGACCGTACGGGCGTGAAACGCCGCCAGGGCGGTGCCGACGGAAGCGCGATGGCCCGGGGCACACCGTCCCCCCGGAAGAGGCGCCAGTCGGCATCACCGCCGGATGCGGGGCGGGGCTCGGGGCTGGGGGCAGTGCCGGAGACCGGGCCGGACGCAGCACCGGACGCTGAATCGGCCTCCGGGCCGGACGCAGCGCCAGGTGCAGGGCCGGGCACAGCACCGAACGCAGATTCGGCCTCCGGGCCTGCCTCCGGGCCGGGCGCGGGCTCGCCGTCGGGAGCGGTTGTCATGTGCTCTCCTGTGGTTCGGTCAGATGCAGTCGGGGCACGGTACGGTCGGCGTCGGCCCAGGCGAGGACCGGGCGGCCGGGGAACTCGGGCGGGCTGACCCGGGCGCTCGCCCGGTAGTCGCGCACCCCGTCGGGCAGCTCCCGGGTGGCGACGTCCGCCATGTAATCGACGACATGTGCTGCTCCGTCCCCGCCGCGGTCCCACACCACCACAGGTATGCCCAGCGCGAGACAGATCTGCACGATGCCGTCCCGGGAGCCCGGTGGTACGTCCACGGAGACGCGCACCGTGTCGAGTTGGTTGACCAGACGGGAGTAGACGGTGTCGCGGTCCATGGACTCCGAGACGACCACGGTCTTCCCCGAGTCGAGCCGGCTCCATCTGGTGCGCCAGTGGGACATGAAACGGCCGTGTCTGCGCAGGAGTTCGGGGCAGTGCACGACCAGCGGGAACTCCACGCCGAGCACCCCGGGCACGATGTCGTCCGGGTCCCGCGCCTCCCACTCGTCCACCGGCAGATCGAGGCTGGTGCGGTCCACGAGCACCTCGACGAGCGGCGGCCGCTCGTCGCCGTCCGGCGGCGTGAGCGAGTCCAGGACGCGCAGCACCTCGCGTGCCGCCTCCGAAGCGGAGTACGACACGGTGCTGTCCGTCGACACCTGCCGGGGCCCGGCACCCTCGTCGCACCAGCTCCGCAGCTGGTGGCGGCCCGGCTCGGCCCGTGTCACCTGCACCAGCACCCGTACACGCGCCGAACGGCCCCGCACCGAGCGCTCCCACTCCTGGGCATCGGCCCTGCGCTCGCCGAGCGCCGCCCGGGTGATGCCGAGCCGCCGGGCCACCCCGTCCGCCCACAGCCGCAGCTCCGCCCGCCGCGGCCCCACGCCGAGCGCGCCGACGTACTCCATGACGCGCAGCAGCGCCGGGACCCTGCGCTCCCCGCCGGTGGAGTGGCCGTCCCCCGGCAGGACCTCCAGATGGTCGAGGAGCGTGTCGAGGGAGTCACCGCCGGGCAGGGCGGCCAGATGCGGCAGCGCGGCGCGCACCGCTTCGGGGAACCGCCCGAGCACCGCCCGGTCCAGGGCGGCCAGTTGCTTGCGCAGCGCGGTGTACTCCTGCGGGGCGAGCAGCCGGGGCGTACGCGAGAGACCGCCCACCGCCAGCACCCGGTCGGCGGCGTCCGGGCTGTCGCGGCGCAGGATCCCCGAGAAGGCGGCCAGGGCGCGCGGGTGCGTGAGGAGGAACGCCGCGAACTCCTCGGGGCTGGGCGGCGTGACGCCACTGCCGTACGCGACACCGCACGCGGTGGCCAGCCGCTGGCCGCGGTCGATGCGCTCGCTCATCAGCGGCAGCAGGTCCTCGATCGCCTCCACGAGCAGCAGGAAGGCGGGGTCGTCCACGTCGGGGGACGCGGGGAGCACGGCGTCGAGGATGCCGAGGGGGCGCAGTTCGGCCTCGACGCGCTGCCAGGGGATGGCCCAGCTGCGCCGGACCAACTGCTGCGGGCTGTACGGGAGCTGGGCGCCGGTGGCGGGGTGCACGGGCGGCATGAAGTGCGCGACGACGAGGCCGACGACGGCCTGCTCGTCCCGGCACCAGAGGGGCCCGCCGCTGTACCCCGCGCCGACCGCCATACCGGTGGACTCACCGTCCAGGTAGGCGAGGGAGCGGTGGAGCGAGGCGACGGTGAGGCGGGCGAGCGTGGCGCCCCGGCCGCCACCGTGCCAGGCCCCCACTTTCTGCCCGGCCACCATGGCGGCCCGGCCGGCGGCGAGCAGGCTCCCGGCGGGTCCGTCGACGCGCAGCACCGCGAGGTCGCCGAGCCACTCGTCGTCGCCCGTGCGCACCGGGCCGCCGTCCCGGCCGCGCGGCGGGATCCAGTACGCCACCCGCGCGGGATACCGCTGCGACCGCACGGCGTCCCGCACCACCACCGGGATCTCACCCGGCCCCGGCGGCCCGGCATCGAACATGTCCCGGCCCAGGGCGTCGTTGACGACATGGGCGCAGGTCAGCACGGTGTCGGCGCCCAGTACGAAGCCGGCGCCCGCGGCCTTGTCCCCGCCGGCCCGCAATACGGACACCACATGAAGAGCCGGGTCGTCGTCCGCGTCCCCCGCGGCCCGGAACCACCCCACGCTCACTCCCCTGCGGACGGCGGCGGGGTGGCGGGGGCGGCACCGGGAGCCGGGGCGGCACCGGGGGCCGGGGCGGCACCGGGGGCCGGGGCATCACCGAGAAGCGGGCCTCCACCGTCGGCCGGGGCCGGTTTCCAGGTCGCGGTGACGGTGAGATGGGCCTGCCCGGTGGCGCCCACGATCCCGAACTTGAGGTCTTGGCCGACCTGGACACCGAAGGTCACGCTCATCTCCGCGGGCGGCTCGGGCACGGAGGAAACGGCGTGGTGGACCTCCTGGAGCAGCGGCCCGATCGGCTTGAACACACCGCGCAGAGCCCCGGCCGCGAAACTGGCGACGGCCCGGCCGCCGGCGGCCACCGGCACCGCCTGCCCCATCCCGTCCGGGAGGTCCCGGTCGTCGGCCGCGGTGACGTCCACCCCTTCCGCGGACGTCACGGGAGCCAGCAGGAATCGGACCGGCGTACCGTCGTCGAGTTCGAGCTCAGGCGTAGAAGAAGACACCCCCACATTGTGTCCAACCGAACGCGGGACGGACGCGCGGGTGCGCAACTCGGTTACCTGATCGGTGCATTGAGATGCACTGAACCGCCCGGGACGGGCAAGGGGGCAAGCGCAGAAACGCGTACGGATACGGATACGCGTACGGGTACCCATACCGGGACCGGGACCGTACGGATGGACGGACGAACGGTCACCCGATCTCGATGTCGCCCGCCCGGCTCGGAACGGCGTCCAGCGCGGCGAGCGTCGCGTCATCGAGCACCACGGCCCCCGCGTCGACGTTCGCCTGGAGGTGCCCCGCGTCCGCGGTGCCCGGGATGAGGAGGACGTTCGGGGCATGGTGGAGCAGCCAGGCGAGGCCGATCTGCGCGGGGGTGCAGCCCAGGGACCGCGCCGCCGCCACGACCGCGGGCTCGTCGGCCACCTTCGGCATACCGGCGAAGCCGCTGCCGAGCGGGAAGTACGGCACCCAGGCGATGCCTTCGTCGGCGCAGAGGCCGAGCATGTCCTCGTCGTCGCGTGCCACCAGGCTGTAGGCGTTCTGCACACAGGCGATGCCCGCGGGGATGCCCCGGCGCAGGACGTCGTGGCTCACGCTGCTGAGCCCGATCTCGCCGATCTTGCCCTCGTCGCGCATCGCCACCATGACGGCGAGCTGGTCGTCGAGGCCGACCACCTGATCGCCCTCGGCCTGGAGTCCGAGCCCTGTGTCCGCGCGGCGGAGGTTGACCAGCGGGATCTGCTCGACCCCGAGGCTCTGGAGGTTGTCCTCGACGCTCGCCCTCAGCTCATCGGGCCGCTGCGCGAGCCGGAGCGGAACGGGCCCTCCGGAAACCGGGGTGGCGCCGACCTTGCTGACGACGAGGACACCGTCCTCGGGGCGGATCGCCTCACGGATGACGCCATTGACGAATCCGTCGCCGTAGAACTGGGCCGTGTCGATGTGATCGGTGCCGAGCTCGACCGCGCGGCGCAGGATCGCCACGGCGGCGGCGCGGTCACCCGACAGGCGCTCCAGCTGCATCGCCCCGTAGCCGATCCGCGAGACGGTGCGGCCGGCGAGCAGACCGGCCCCTCCCGGGCGCTGGGCACCACTGGCCGTGGTGCCGGAAGAACTGGAAGAACTGGAAGAGCCGGAAGAAGGTGTGCCGGTGGGAGTCATATGAAATCCCGTCCTCATGCGACGATAGAGAAAGCGGAGGAGTCTCCGTTATTCGACTGTAGCACTACCCGGAGGTCCCTCCGTTTTGACTGCGCCCGAACCGCCGCCCCCCGGCCCCCCGGCCGGCCGCCCCACCGGCGACCGACCGGCCCGCGCCGACGCCCGGCGCAACCGCGAAAAGCTCATCGCCGCCGCCCGGACCGCCTTCACGGCATCCGACGACAAGGTGGCGCTCGAAGCCGTCGCCCGCGACGCCGGGGTCGGCATCGGCACGCTCTACCGCCACTTCCCCACCCGCGAAGCACTCGTCGAAGCCGTCTACGCCGCCGAACTCGACAACGTCACGGCCGACGCCCCCGCCCTGCTCGCCGAACTCTCGCCCGAGGCCGCGCTCCGCGCCTGGATGGACCGGTACGCGGCGTTCGTCGCGACGAAGCGCGGAATGATCGACACGCTCCGCGCAGGCTGGGCGTCGGGGACCATGGCGACACCGACGACACGCGAACGCATCACCGCCGCGATCGCGACGATCCTCACCGAGGGGGCACGAACGGGCTCGTTCCGCACGGATGTCGCCCCCGATGACATCACCGCACTGCTCCTCGGAGCCTTCCTCTCCACGGCGACGGACGACAGCCCGGCCCGGATCACCAGACTCCTCGACCTGATCGTCGACGCACTGCGCCCACGCGACGGCCGATAGACCCGGTGCCGAGCCGCGAGCGAGGACGAGAGGGCAGGGGAAAGCCCCGGTCCCAGGGGGTGGAGCCGGGGCTTTCGTAAGAGATCTTCGCCGCGGATCAGGCGGGGCGACCCGCGCGGGGCTGCCAGGGCCGTACGGTGCAGGTGCCGGGGTCATACGGGAAACCAGTCGGCCCCCTCCCCCTGCCTGTCCGCCACGACCCGGCCGAAGACGACGTCCGCGAAGTGGATGCCGAAGCCGATGGTGTGCGGCTCCTGGAGTTCGGCGATCAGACGGCGACGGTGGCGTTCCGACTGGGCCGGGTCGCTGTCGGACGCCGTGAACCACTCCGGGTGCCTGACCTGGAGCGGGGAGTGCAGCGCGTCCCCGAACGCGAGCAGCCGCTCGCCCCTGGACGTGATGGAGAAGCCGGTGTGGCCCGCGGTGTGTCCGGGCAGCGCCAGGGCCCGCACGCCGGGGAAGACCTCCTCGCCGGGAACCACGAGCCGCATGCGGCGCTCCACGGCGGCCGCCGCTTCCGCCGAGAGGCCCGGCACCTGGCGGCGGTTCTCCCACTCGCTCTTGGGCACCGCGAAGACGGCCCGGGTGAAGATCGGCGGGACGGTGCACGCCCAGCCGATGTGGTCGGTGTGCAGGTGGGTGAAGGCCACGACCTCGATGTCGTCGGGCCGCGGCCCGAGCTTCGCCAGGTTGTCGAGGAGCGAGCCGCCGTGCACCGTACCGATGTACGGATGGCCGGGGTCCTCCGGGGCGGAGTGCGGGCCGAAACCCGCGTCGATCAGCAGGGCACGGGGGCCGTCCTGGACGAGCAGGCCGCCCGTGTTGGCGACCAGCCTGGCGGTGTCGTTGAGGTAGGCGCCGTACGGTGGCCAGGGCCCGGCCACGGCCTGCGGCGTCGGCCCCGACGGCTTGAGGAGCATGGCGCCGTCGGGTACGTAGCTGACCGTGAAGTCACCCACCTGCACGGAACACACGGCCGAGGGCCTGCGCAGTCTCCTGTCGTTCACCGTCGGTCTCCTAGTGAAGGGCGTGGGCAGCCGTGGGTGGGGTACCGCGGCGGGACGCGAATGGGTCGAGGGGCCGCTGGGGGGGCAACGGACCCCGAAGGGCGCGTCCGTCCGCCGGGGGGATGCGGAAGGACGCGCCGTGCCCTCGTCGGCGCACTGCGACAGTGCCCGTGGGCGTCGTACGCGTAGGGCGCGCGAGGGTGATTTCTAGGCAGCGGTCCGCTTGCGCAGCATGGTTGCCGCCAGGGCGGAGCCCACGAGGGCGATGATGCCCGCGGTCACCATGCCCGCGTGCAGTCCGCCCAGCGTCGCGGTGGCGTCCGGTGCCGAACCGCCCGCGAGGGAGGCGGTGCGCGCCGCGGCGATGGCGCTGAGGCCCGCGACGCCGATGGCCGCCACGTACTGCGGCAGCTGCGACAGGCCGCCGACGACGCCCTGGTCCTCCTCGCTGACGCCCGTCGTCATCACCGTGATGAAGGAGACGACGCTGAAGACGTGACCGAGACCCATGACCGAGGACGTGACGATGAGGGCCGGCACATTGACGTGCTCCGGCAGGGCGAACATCGCGGCGGTGCCGATTCCCTGGATGAGCAGGCCGGCCGCCAGCACCCTGGCGCCGCCGAACCGACCGAGGAGACGGGCGACGTACATGCCGCCGAGCATCGCTGCCGCACCCTCACCGAGGTAACTCAGACCGGCCTGCAGCGGCGTGAAGTTGAGGACGTCCTGCATGTAGAGGCTCAGCAGGACGGTGGTGCCGGCGCACATGCCGAAGGTGACCACACCGAACAGGCCGGCCCACTTGATGGTGGGGCGGTTGAGGATGGTCAGCGGGATCAGCGGCTCCGGGTGGCGCCGCTCGACCAGCAGGAACCCGCCGAGCAGAACCAGGCCGCCGACAATGCAGCCGAGCGAGTCCGCACGGACCCAGCCCTTGTCGCCGCCGGTGGAGATGCCGTAGACGAGGCCGAACAGACCGAGCGTGGCGAGGACAGCGCCGGGGATGTCCATGCGCTTGGCCGCGACGGACTCGCGCATCACCGGCAGCACGAGGGCTCCGGCCAGGGCGATGGCGCCCATGATGCACAGCACGACCATGGTCCAGCGCCAGCTGAAGCCGCTGGTGATGACGCCGCCGCCGAGCGCGCCGAGCACGAAGCCGAGCGACATGACGGCGCCGTTGAGGCCGAGGGCGCGGGCGCGCTGCGGGCCCTGGGGGAAGTAACCGGTCATGAGGGCGATGGCGGCCGGGGCGATCATCGCGGCGGCGGCACCCTGGCCGACGCGGGTGGCGATCAGGACTCCGGGGGTGTTGGCGAGGGCGGCACCCAGAGAGAACAGGGTGAACAGCGCCACACCCAGCGTGAACAGCTTCTTGCGGCCCACCAGGTCGGCGACACGGGCGAACAGCGGCAGCAGGCTCGCGGAAGGCAGCAGGCTCGCGGTGGCGACCCACTGCAGGGTGCCGGGCGAGGAGAAGCCGAGGCTGTTGCCGATGTCGGGGAGAGCCACGGTGACGATGGAGAAGTCCAGGCCGCACATGAAGGTCGCGCAGCACAGCGTGATCAGCACCAGCCAGTCCCGCATACCGAACGCGGCGGACGACGTGACTTCGGTCCCGCCCGCGTCGGCGACGGGCGGTGGCGGTACCGGGACCTCGTGTGCGGTCTCGGTCGGGGGAGAAGACTCGGTGACGGTCATCAGGGGTCCCTTCGTTGGTGATCGGGCCTGACCAGCATCGATTCGCGGACCCTGCGCAACAAGAACGATCTGTGCAACGATCGATTCGCCGGGCTCATCGTTCGAGGTGAGCGATGCGATGAGGGACAAGAGGCCGAGGACGGGGAGGACATGGAACGCCAGGAGATCGAGATTTTCCTGACGCTGGCGGAGGAACTGCACTTCGGCCGGACCGCCGAGCGCGTGGGTGTCTCGCAGAGCCGCGTCAGCCAGACCATCGCCCGGCTCGAACGCCGCATCGGTGCGAAGCTGTTCGAGCGCAGCAGCCGGCATGTGACGACGACGGCCATCGGCGAGCAGCTGAGGGACGGCATAGGCCCCGCTCAGCGCCGTATCGAGGAGGAGATCGCCAAGGCCACAGCGGCCGGCCGGGGGATCACCGGCACGCTGCGGATCGGTTTCTCCGGGGCGTTCACCGGCCATCTGCTGCACAGTGCCGCAGAGGCGTTCGGTCGCCGCCATCCGGGCGTGGACGTACAGATCCGGCAGGTGCAGATCTCCGACCCCTACGGGCCGCTGCGCGCCGGCGACATCGACCTCCAGGTCACGGAACTCCCGGTCGCCGAGGCCGACTTGACGACCGGATCGGTTCTGCTGTCGCAGCCGCGCGTACTGCTGATGCCGTCCACGCACCCGTTCGCGCGGCGCGAGTCACTGAGCGTGGAGGATCTCGCGGAGGCCACTTTGCTGACGGTGACCAGCCCCGTACCGGCCCACTGGCTCGACCATCACTTCCCGCGGCAGACGCCGTCGGGGCGGCCCATTCCGCACGGCCAGGCGATCACGCACTGGGAGGACGCACTGTCGCTGGTCCTCGCGGGAAAAGGGGTGACGCCGGTGGCGGCCGCGGGAGCGCGCTACTACGCGCGACCGGGGCTGGTGTTCCGGCCGTTCACCGATGCCCCCCGCATCGAGTACGCGTTGGTCTGGCCCACCGACCACGAGACGGGCCGGCTGCGCGCGTTCGTGGCGGCCGCTGTGGAGCATGTCCGCTCACTGGGCGGCCCCACCAGGGCGATGGACACCCTGTGGGAGTCCGGCGGCGACGGCCGCTGAGCCGTCGGCATGTCCGGGATCGCGCGTGCGGGGGTCAGCGCATGACCCCGACGGCAGACAGGTAGCGCTGGTCGGGGCGGTCCTGGAGCATCACATGGTGCAGGGACCTGGTGGTCGGCGACGGGGTGATGCCGAGGTCGTTGCTCATCCGCAGACGCAGCGAGTGGTAGACGTCGAGCGCCGCCGCCCTGCGGCCCGAGGCGTACAGGGCGCGCATCAGCTGGGTGTGCACGTTCTCGTGGTACGGATGCTCCTCGACGAGGCCCACGGCCTCGCCGACCGCCTCCTGGAACCGGCCGCTCAGCAGCAGCGCGTCGACCCGCACTTCGCGGGCCGCCAAGTGGGCTTCCCGCAACACCCTTGTCTGCGAGGCGAGTTGGCTGCCCAGCTGCACATTGCAGAATGGCGTACCCCGCCACATCGCCAGGGCGCTGCCGAGCACACCGGTGGCGCGCTGCGCCTCGCGGGCCTCCATCAGGCCGCGGGCCTCCAGGACCAGCCGCTCGAAGTGAGGGCGGTCCCATTCGGTGTCGGCGAGCTTCAGTACGTAGCCGTTGCCGTCGGTGACGAGGCGTTCCTCCGCGATGTCGCGGGCGGTTGTCGCGGTGGCGGCTGCCAGGGTCTTGCGGATGGAGCCGATGTACGTCTGCAGCGCGGTGGTCGCGGTACGGGGAGGTTCACAGCCCCACACCTCGTTCAGCAGCGTCGGGACGGAGACCCTGCGGTTGGCTCTCGCCAGGAGCAGGGCGAGTACCTGGCGTTGTTTGGGCGCGGTGGGTGTGATGTCGCGGCCCTGCTCGTGGACGTCGATCGGACCAAGGAGACGGAACTCCACAGCCCCTCCCTCGTGATGGACGCGCTGTCCGTGTCTATGACAGCGGCTGGGCGAACAGGTGAACAGGTGGGTCCGGACGTCCCGCGGCACTGCGGGACGTCGCTATGGCGCGATGCGGTGCTGTGCGCGCGGGCACACGTCGTGGCCCAGCCTGCGATGGGCAGACGCGGCGGAGACCAGCGTCGCGTGACGGTGCCAGCCGGCGTAGGAGCGGCCCGCGAAGTCGTGCAGTCCGAGTTCGGCCTCGGCGGAGCCGATCCGCGCCGCGGTACGGGCGGCGATGAGCGCACCGGCCTGCGAGTGCCGCGCGGGGGGCAGATTGGTAAGCCAGGCCCGGTCGGGCCGCACGGGCGACGAAGCCCATTCGCCGACCAGCAGGCATGCGCGGGGGCCGCCTGACAGGGGAACCAGCGCGGGCAGTGCGTTGAAACGGGGGCGAGCAGCTGTCGCCTGAGCGCCGGTGCACAGGGGTGCGTGCGGACGGAGCAGAGTACGTGCGGTCTCCAGACGCGGCACGAAGCCCGGTTCCGGGGAGGGTGCGAGGGCGAGGCGGAGGGTGTCGGGCACGGCGACGATCCACTCATGGCCGCGCTCTTCGAGCCCCTCGACAAGGAGTTCGGCATCAAGGTGACCCTCCGGGTCGACGACGACGGGCGGGGCCCTGTGCACGGTCCGCGCGAGGCGGTCGACCAGGGCCAGACAGAGATCCGCGGCCGAGGTGTAGGGCATGGGGCCGGGGATGTGGGCCTGCTCGCGCAGCCGGGCTTCCCCGGCCCGGTCACGCGGCAGATACAGCTGCCAGTCGACGGAGATGTCACCGAGTGCCGTACTGAGGAACGCCCCCAGCGCCAGTTGACAGTTGACGGTACGTCCGAGAGCGGGCACGAAGCGCCGGTGGACTCCGGCGGCGAGGCTGCCCCGCTTGGGGATGACCAGGGGAGCCAGGGTCCAGGCACGGACCGGTGTGTGTTCGGCGACCCAGTGGGCGAGTTCGGCGCGGACCGGACGCCAGGACCAGGGGCTGACGTTGACGAACTGCTGCAGCGACTGGGAGGCGGTCGGGGACGGGGTGACGGAGGCGGCGATGCGCCGGAGCGACTTCTTGCCCGGGGTGACCAGTAAGCCCTTCAGGTAGACCTCGGCCCATCGGCGCTGATCGGCCCGCGGGAGATGGGCGAAGAGCCGGTGGGCACCCGGCACGGAAGCCGCTTCGGCGGTCCGTGTGAGGTCGCTGGGCATCCGGTCCATGGGGGCAGGGCTCCTCTCCTGTCGGGCGGGCACTGAAAGCCACTCCAGAAATATAGCGAACGTTCTCTATTTTTCTAGCCCGGATTCCCGGGAACCGGCGGGAAGGAGAAGGGAGCGGCAGCACCCCGTGCCACCGGCAGGCCCCTGAGCTGGGAACAGGCGGGAGACGGGATACGCGGAGAGAACGTCGAATATTTCGCACGGACGGCGGGGGCCCGGGGCCGCATGAGCGGTCCGCGTACGGCGCGTGCCCGGAGGGGTGCATTCCGTAGAGGTGTGGAAGCGCCAGGAGCCCACCGTGGAGCGGACGTTGACGGTCAGTCTTCGGCGGGAAGCGAGGAACGCGTGCCCGGGCGGAGCGGCTCGGCGGTGGAGACGAGAACCGTCAGCGCCTGGAGCGCCTGCACCAGCTCGCCCTGGGACTCGCCGCCTGTGGCGTCCCGCAGGGCGTCCCGGGCGGTGGCGGTGGCCTCGAAGCCGGCGAGCACGTAGGTGAGAAGCGCAGTGGCGGAGGACGGGGTGAGCGCGGAGTCGCGGTACTTCTCGGGCCACTCACGCACGAGGCCCTCGCGGACCTGGGGGGCCCAGGAGGCATACCAGTTGGACTCGGCGCCCCTGCCCTCGCGGGTGAACCGGGCGGCGGCCCTGATGCTCGGGGTGGTCTTCAGCGCCGCGGCGAGGGCCAGGGCCCCGCCGAGTACGCCCTGCAGCCCGGGGGCGCTCTCCGCGCCGTGCATCACCTCGCGCGTAGCGGCGGCCCCGGCTCCCTGGACCGCGTCGGCCAGGGCGTGCTTGGAGGAGAAGTGGAAGGTCAGGGCGCCCATGGTGACACCGGCCGACCTGACGATTCCGAGCAGGGAGGTGCCGGCGTATCCGTGCGCGGCGAACTCGGCGGCAGCGGCCTCGATGAGCCGTTGCCGGGTCTGTTCCGCTCTTTCCTGGCGTGCCATGAATCCACCGTAGGTCAAGGGTTTCCCAAGAACGCCTCATGCGAAGGACCCGGAACGTTCTTGGCAGGTCGGTCGGTATCGAGGGATGAGATAACGCCTCCCGGCCCTTCGGATCGGCTGCTTGACTGCCGGTCATGACGGAGAACGCACGCAATATGGACGGCCGGGTAGTGATGATCACGGGGGCTTCGTCGGGCATAGGCGCGGCGGCGGCACGGCTGTTCGCCGCCCATGACGCGCCTGTGGTCCTCATGGCCCGGCGGCAGCAGCAACTCGACGCGCTGGTGGAGGAGATCGAAACAGCAGGAGGGCAGGCGGCAGCCGTTCCCGGTGATGTGCGCCGCGGTGAGGACGTGGAGCGGGCGGTGGAGACCGCCCTGGAACGCTTCGGCCGACTGGACGCCGCCTTCAACAACGCGGGGCACGCCACGCTCGGCCAGGATCTGCACGAGACACCCGACGACGACTTCGACGCCGTGATCGACGTGAACGTACGCGGTGTGTGGAACTGCATGCGCCACCAGATCAGAGCCATGCTCCGCACGGGCGGGGGGTCCATCGTCAATACCGCGAGCACGGCAGGGCTCATCGCCACCGGTGTCGGCGCACCCTATGTCGCCGCCAAGCACGCGGTGATCGGGCTGACCAAGGCGGCCGCATCCGAGTACGGGACACGCGGCATCCGCGTCAACGCCCTCGCGGTGGGCAGCACACTGACCGAGATGATGGAGTCCGTCATCGACCAGGCGCCGGGCATCGAGAAGAAGTTCTTCGCGCGCGCCATCCAGCAGCGCTTCGCCGATCCGGCCGAGGTGGCAGAGGCCGCGATGTGGCTGTGCGGTGACGCCTCGTCCTTCGTGACCGGCGCGACCGTGCCCGTCGACGGCGGGGTCCTGGCCGTCTGACCGGGCAGTTCCGGTCCGGTCGGACGGACCCCGGGATCCTCCGGCCGTACGGCGTCCTGGGTGGCGGCCCGGCCGGGCCGCCACCCAGGACGCCCGGCCTCACACTCCGGCGCGTGCAGGCTCCTCGCGCGCTCCGCGGCCCTCCCAGACCGTGCCGGACGCCGCCTCTCCGTCCAGCGTGCGCAGCAGCGCGTCGTCGATCTCGTGCAAGGAACCGACGAGGTGGCGCACCCCGGCCTCGCGCATCAACTCGGCCTGATGGCTGTGCTCGAAGGTGCTGGGGTGGCCGATGAACGGCACGTCGAGCGCCCTGGCGGCCTCCGCCACGCGCGCCACGTCGTCGATGAAGAGCACCTCGCCGTGGTCGAGGCCGAAGTGCGCGGTGATCTCCTTGAGACCGGGGCGCACCTCATTGGTGCAGATGTACCGCGGATCGGCGAACAGGTCGGTGTACGGGCCGAGATGCTCGTCGAAGTGCGACTTGCCGAGGCCGCCGTAGCAGACGGCCGGAAGACCCGCGTCGCGCAGCCGTTCCAGCAGGGCGACCGCGCCTTCCATGAGCTCCACGGGGTGGTCGGCGAGATAGGCGGCACGCTCGGCGAAGTACGCGTCGAGGGCCTGCTCCCCCGTCAGATCCTGTGGTACCGAGTCCGCCAATGCCTGGCCGGCGACGGCCTGGCGCTGGGAGAACACCCGCCGTTCGACATCGGCGGAGTAGTCGGCGCCCCGGCTGGTGACGAACCGGTGGATCAGCGGGCTGAAGGTGTCGGTGAGCAGGATCCCGTCGATGTTGACGGCGGCGAGCCGCAGCCGGCGGAGCGGATCAGGCACGGCTGCCCTCCTGGTCCTGTGCGTCAAGTGTGCTCCTCCAGAGGGACTGTGCGCGCTCCCGGCTGTTCTCGATCGCGTCGAAGGCCCGCTCCGTGGCGATGCCGGGCAGCAGCAGATTCCACATGTTGACCGTGCGCCGCGGCAGATCGGCACGCTTGCAGACGACCTGTGCGTACTCCTGCAGCCCGGTGCACGCACCGACCACGAACTCGGCCATGTCGCCGAGCCGCACGTGCTCCCGCAGCTCGCCGGCCTCGCGGGCGGCTTCGAGGCACTCCTCGAAGCTGCCGGCCCAGACTGCGTAGGGCGAGGCATCCTGGACGCCGAACGTGGCCTGTTCGCTCGTCAGGCGCACACCCGCCCGCAGCAGCGGATCGGCCTGCAGGGAGTGCGACCAGATCAGCGTGATGTCCACCATGCGCTGAAGTCCGCTGGACGGCACATGAGGCTCGATGGCGGTGCGCTGGGCGCGCATCACCTCGACTGCGAGATCCTGTTTGTTCTTGAAATGGAAGTAAAGAGCCCCCGCCGTCACGCCCGCCCGGCCAAGAATCTTGTTGATCCCCGCGCCGGCATAGCCGTACTCGTCAAAAACCTCGGCCGCAGCCCTCAGAAGCTGCTCCCGGGTCTGAACTGCGCGTTCCTGCTTCGGTACTGCCATGGCACGCCCCGGTCTCGACAAAAAAAAGAACGCCCTCTATGTTACTGGCTGCGGCGCCGATCCGCCACCGCCTCGGGGGCAGTGCGGGCAGCGCTCACTGACACAGGGGGAACACAAATGAACGACATGGCTTCGTCGATCGTTTCGAGAGCGGCTCACATAGCAAAGGACCTCGTCCACAAACACGACGCGTCACAGGTGCTCCTGACGGACCTGCACCGCACCGGCGAGGACGAGTTCCTGATCACCGCGGACTGGACGGACACCAGCCGGCTGACGCGCACCGAGGACAACCGCCGCGACGCCGCGGTGCTGCTGACCGAGACGATCCGGCAGACCTTCCCGCTGCTCGCACACGCGAGTTACGACGTCCCCTTCGGCCACCACCTGCTGTGGGACGAGTACCGCTACGCCCTGCACTTGGACGCGCTCAACTCCGGCGGCGCGAGCGGCCGGCCCGAGCTGTACATCAAGTGCCATGACATCGTGCGCCGCCGCGGCCGTGTCGGTGGCCTGTCGCTCGACATCACCGTGGTGTGCGACGGCCGCCGACTGGCCACCGCTTACACCCGGTTCAACATCCAGCCCCCCGCGATCTACCAGCGTCTGCGCGGGACCCGCGCCGACTCCGCCGCGATGCTGGAGCTGGCCCGCAGCCGTCCGCTGCCGCCGCCGGTCTCCGGAGCCAGCGAGGAGTTCCGCGACGCCGTCCTCTCGCCCACAGCGGAGCGCGACCGCTGGCAGTTGCGGGTCGACACGCACCACCCGATGTACTTCGACCACCCGAGCGACCACGTGCCCGGCATCCTGCTCCTGGAGGCGGCCAAGCAGGCGGCCCGTGCCGCGCGGCACCCGCGGGCGGGCGTCACCGAGGCGATGGAGACGGTCTTCCACCGCTACGTCGAGCTCGACAGCCCCTGCCGGGTGGACGCCCAGTCGCTGCCGGACGATCAGCAGGGACGCGCCAGAATTCTGGTGACGATGCATCAGAACGACGCCCTCTGCTTTACCGCGCTGGTGTCGGTCGCCAAGACCGCGGCCCCCTGAGGGCCCGGTCCTCGACGGGCTCGGCGCTCCGTACTCCGGGCAGCGTGGCCCCGCCCGTCCGCGTGACGTGGGCCCCGAGGGTCAGGTCGCCGCCGACCGCCACCGGGCGTCCCACGGAACGCAGGAGGTCCAGGTCCGAGGCGTGGTCGCCGTAGGCGGCGGCACGCGACGCGGGTATCGCGTGCCGCGCCATCAGCTCCCGCGCGAGACGTCCCTTCTCCGGTCCGATGGCGGCACGTGCCAGATGGCCCGTGAAGTAGCCACCCACGATCTCCGGCTCGCTGCACAGGATCACGTCCGCGCCCAGGTGCTCCGCCAGGGGCTCCAGGCACGGCCGGAACGAGCCCGAGACCAGTGCGATCAGTGCGCCGTCACGGCGGTGGCGGCGGAGCGCGTCGACTGCGGGCCGGTGCAGGAGCGTGCCGCGGGCCAGCTCCGCGGCGAACCAGGCGCGGCCGTGCGCGTACACCTCCTCCCGCGGCCGCCCCGCGAAGAGCCGGTAGTACTCGCAGTTGGTCCGCTGCCGCGAGACGCCGGCGGCGGCCCGCTCGCGCAGGTTGCCGGCGGCCTCGGTGTACGCGGAGGCCGGCAGCCCGCGCTCGCGGTAGTGGAACTCCAGAAAACTGAACATGCTCTTGACGGTGATCAGTGTCTCGTCGACGTCGAAGAGGGCGATGTCGACGGCGGAACATGTGGTCGGTTCGGATGAGCCGGGGACTTCGGGCATGTCATACGCCTTCCGTGCGGGGGCGGAGCGGGGGGACAGGAAGCGGCGGGGTGTACGGCGTCAGACGGCCACGGCGGAGGCAGCGGCGGCTTCAGCGGCACGCGCCGTCAGATAGGCGCGAACGCCCTTGCCGGATGTCTTGCGGCCCAGATGGTCTGTGGCGACCAGCTGTTCCAGCAGCGGTACGGGGGCCTGCGCCCTGCGCCGCGGGTCCTGGTGGAGCCGGCGCTGCACCTCCAGGGCCACGTCGGCGCCGATGGTGTCCAGCAGCCGCGCAGGGCCCAGGGGCTGTCCCGCCACGGACTTGACGGTCAGGTCGAGCGCCGCCGGTGTCGTCGTTCCCGCGTCCAGGAGGTCCAGCGCCTGGTTCAGATAGGGGAAGAGCAGGGCGTTGACGATGAAGCCCGTCCGGTCGCCGCACTCCACGGTCTCCTTGCCGAGCCGCTCGACGAGCGCACGGGCCCGGGCCATGGTGTGTGCGCTGGTGCGCTCGCCCGGCACCAGCTCCACGAGGGGCATCAGGGACGCGGGGTTGAAGAAGTGCAGACCCAGGACGTGCGCGGGTCGGCCCGCGGTCTCGGTGCAGGCGCCCACCGACAGGCTCGACGAGGACGTGGCGAGCACCGTGTTCGGCGCGCACACCCTCCCCAGCTCGGCGAAGAGCCGCCGCTTCACCTCCAGGTCCTCCACAACCGCCTCCACGACGATGTCCGCGCCGGACAGCACGGACCGGTCGCTCGTGGCGGTCCAGCGGGGCGGGTCGTCCTGCGGTCCGGTGTCGTCGGCACCGGCGGCCGCAGAGCGCTGGAGCGCGAATCCGATGCGCTCGGCAGCGTCGGCGGCCTTCTCTTCCGACCTGGCGAGCAGCGTGGTGCGGAATCCGCCGCGTGCGCAGACCTCGGCTATACCGGTGGCCATGGTGCCGGAGCCGACCACGACGACATTGCAGCCGGGGGGAGCGGTGGGCGCCACGGTCCGGCGGGGCGTCGGCTGTGCGCCGTGACGGTGGAAGCCGCGGCCCGTCTTGACACCCAGCGCGCCCTGCGCGACCAGTTCGTCGAGGACCGGCGCGGGCGCGCGGTGTCCGCCGCCGAGGTCGCCGAGGCGGGCGAGGATGTCGCGTGCGGTGTCCAGGCCGATCGCGTCGAGCGCGGCCAGCGGGCCCTCGCTCCATCCGCAGCCGAGCCGTACCGCCCTGTCCACGTCCGCTGCGCTCGCGTAGCCGTCGTGGACCATCCACGCGGCCTGGTTGAGGAGTCCGAGCAGCAGGCCCGGCGCGAAGGAGCCTGCCCGGTCGCCGACCTGGTGGGCCTTGATTCCCGCCGCCGAGAGGATCTCCCCGACACGGGCCGCCGCGGCGTCCGCCGCACGGGGGGCGCGGGCCAGCTCGACGGCGGCGAGAGCGTCGGCGCGCAGGAAGCGCAACGCGAACAGATCCGGACCCGCGGCGTCCTCGAGCTCCGCGAGTGGGGTGGTCAGCGCCGTGGTGAGGACGGGGGTTCCGGGGCGCAGATGCTCGCGCAGGGAGGCGAGGACGGCCCGTTTCAGAGCCGGCGGTTCCGGTACGGCCTCGATGACCAGGTCGGCGGCCGCGGCGCCCGCCGGAAACCGGGTCAGGGTACGGGGGCGCTCGCCGGGGCTCAGGAGCAGAGCCCCGGCCAGTGCGCCGGGGTCGTCGTCGATACCGATGACATCGAGCCCCGCGCGGGTCAGCCGGCGGGCGAGGGCGAGACCGGTACCGCCCAGCCCGACGACGGCCACGGTGAAGGGGTGCGGCGCGGCACCGGGGGTGAGGGCATGCTCGGGGGTGAGGGCATGCTCGGAGGTGGGGGTGTGCTCGGGGCTCAGATCGTGCTCGGGGGTGGCGGCGTGCTCATCCATGGTTCTGCTCCTGCCTTCGCGGATGGGGGCATCAGTAGCGGCTGCCGACGGCTGCGGGCGCGGCGTCCAGATCCGCCAGGTCCTGCGCGGTGAGGCGCAGTCCTGCCGCGGCCGTGTTGGCGGTCAGATAGCGCAGCTGCTTGGTGCCGGGGATGGGAATGACGTGGTCGCCCTGGGCGAGCGTCCAGGCCAGCGCGGCCTGGGCGGCCGTGGCGCCGTGCCGTGCGGCGACCTCTTCGACCGCCCTCACGATGCGCAGATTGATGGTGAACGCCTCGCTCCGGAAGCGCGGGTTGGTGGCGCGGAAGTCGCCGTCCTCGAAGTCGTCGGGCCGCTCGTAGCGGCCCGTCAGGAAGCCTCTGCCGAGCGGGGCGAAGGGAACGAACGCGGCGCCGTTGTCCGCGCACCAGCCGGCGATCCCCGTGTGCGGGTCGAGCGGGTCGCGGGTCCACAGGGACAGCTCGGACTGGACGGCCGATACGGGATGCGCGAGGTGCGCGGCGGTCGCCTGTTCCCGGGTCACCTCGGAGAGCCCGAGGTGACGGACCTTGCCCTGCCGCACCAGGTCGGACAGTGCGCCCCACGACTCGTCGAGCGGCACCGCGGGGTCGACCCGGTGCAGGTAGTAGAGGTCGATGGCGTCCACACCCAGCCGGCGCAGCGAGGCGTCGGCCGAGCGCCGGATGTGCTCGGGGGAACCGTCGCGGCTGAGGGTGCGGGTGGCGAGGTCGTCCACGACGATGCCGGTCTTGGTCGCCACGACCGCGTCCGCACGGCGTCCGGCTACGGCCTGCCCGACGAGAGTCTCGTTGTGTCCGCTGCCGTAGGCGTCGGCGGTGTCGATGAGAACAGGTCCGGAGTCCAGCGCGCGGCGGATCACCTCGACAGAGGCGGCGTCGTCGCGCTGGGACTCGGCATAGCCCCAGCTCATTCCCATGCAGCCGAGGCCGACGGGGCCGACTTCCGGTCCGGTGCTGCCGAGTTGACGCGTGTCCACGCGAATTCCTCTCCTGAATGCGGTACTTGGGGGGGGTTGGAACGAGGGTGCGGGGCCGGGGCGCCATTGCCCCGGCCCCGTTCAGGCGGCGGTGAGCACGAGGGCGGCGTTGTGACCGCCGAACCCGAGGGATGTACTGGCCGCGACGGTGATCCGCTGGTGCCTCGCCCGCCCGGTGATGACGTCGATGTCGACGTCGATCGAGGGGTCGAGCGACCCCACGTTGGCGGTGGGGGGCAGGGCACCGTGGTACAGCGCCAGAGCCGTGTACGCGGCCTCGACGGCACCGGCCGCGGCCAGCGTGTGGCCGGTGACCCCCTTGGTGGACGTCACCGCCGCACGGCTGCCGAGCACCGCATGCAGGGCACGGGCCTCGGTCAGATCGTTCATGGGGGTCGAGGTGCCGTGTGCGTTGACGTGCTCCACCTCGTCCGGGAGCACTCCCGCGTCGGTGAGGGCGCCCCGCAGGGCGCGGGCCAGGCCGGCGCCCTGCGGGTCGGGTGCGGTGGCGTGATGGGCGTCCGACGTCGCCGCGAACCCGGCGATGTCGGCGTAGCGGCGGGCGCCGCGGGCGGTGGCGTCCGCGTACCGTTCCAGTACGAGGATGCCCGCGCCCTCCCCCGCCACGAAGCCGTCCCGGTCGTGCGCGAAGGGCCGGGAAGCCGCGCCCGGGTCGTCCGTACGGCCCGAAAGGGCTCCCATCCGGGACAGGCCGTTGAGAGTGCCGGGGCTGATCGCCGCCTCGGTGCCGCCGGCCAGGACCACGTCGCACAGCCCGGACAGCAGCCACTCCCGGGCGGTGCCGATGGCCGACGCCCCGGACGCACAGGCCGTCGCGGTGACCAGGCTGGGGCCCTGGATGTGCTGGTCCATGGCCACGTACCCGGCGACCATGTTGACCATACTCATGGGGATCATCAGCGCCGACACGTCATCGGGTGTGCCCTCGGAGTAGGTCCGCAGCTGCTTCTCCAGCGTGGTGGCGCCGCCCAGCGAGTTCCCGATGACGACGCCCACCCGGGTGCCGTCCCAGGCACCGCTGTCGAGCCCCGCGTCGGCGACCGCCTGCCGGGCGCTCACGATGGCGAGCTGAGCGAACCGGTCCAGCTTCCAGGCGTTGCGCCGGCCCAGCTCGGCCGCGGCGTCGAAGCCGGGTACCCGGCAGGAGATGTCGACCCGCTCGCCCTTGAGTTCGGGATCGGTGGCGGCGGCGGACACCCCCGACAGGACGCGCTGCCAGTTGTCCCGGACGCCGATACCGGCGGGTGTGACGAGGCCGATTCCGGTGATCGCGATGCCACGCCCCCGGGCCGCCCCGCTCACGCCTGGGCCACCTTCGCGCTGATCACGGCGACCGCTTCGTCCAGCGTGAAGGACGACTTGAGCTCGCCCTCCAACAGGACGACGCCCATCCCCTTGCGCAGTATGAGGCTGAGCTCGACGAGTATCAGCGAGTCGATGTCCAGCTCGTCGAACGTGGCGCCGGACAGCAGCTCCGCCTCGTCGAGGCCGAACTTCTCGCTGATGAGGCCGGAGACCTGGTGCTTGAGGGAGTACTGAGTGGTGAGAGCAGTCATGACGAGCTCCTTCTGTATGTGTTCTGCATGTGTGGGTGTGTGGTGTGTGGTGCGGTGTAGTGCGGTGGGACCGCACAGGGTTACGGCGCGGCCGGCTCCGTGACCGCTTCGATGTCCGGCCAGACCAGTGCGGCCGAACCCCAGGTGAGGCCGCCGCCGAAGCCGGTGAGGACCACGTGGTGGCCCGGTACGAGCTCGCCGTCGGTGGCGGCGTCCGCCAGGGCGAGTGGGATCGAGGCGGCGACGGTGTTGCCGACCCGGTCCAGGTTCACCACGATCTGCTTCTCCTCCAGGCCCAGTTGCTCGCCGACGGCGTGCAGGATGCGGACGTTGGCCTGGTGGGCCACGATCTTGTCGAGTTGTCCCGTCGTCCAGCCGACCCGGTCGAGGAGGCGCTGCGAGGACTCGCTCATGTTGATCACGGCCTCGGTGAACACCGGCCGGCCCTCCATGGCGAACCACTGGTCGCCTTCGGCGGGCGGCCGGCCCGACGCACGCTGGCGGGAGCCGCCGGCGCGCACCGTGATGAGATCGGCGCCGCCGCCGTCGCTGCCCAGGTCGAAGCCGAGCAGCGCCCCGGGCTCGTCGGACTCGCCGGCCCGCAGCACGACGGCTCCGGCTCCGTCGCCGAAGATCGCGCGGGTGGTGCGGTCGGCGGGGTCGAGGAGTGTGGAGAAGGTGTCGGCCCCGATCACCAGGGCCCGCCGGGCGACGCCGGCGGTGATCACGGAGGCGGCGGTGGCGAGGGCGTACACGAACCCCGTGCACACGGCCGCCACGTCGAAGGCGGGTACCTTGCCGAGCCCGAGCCGGTGGGCGACGCCCGGCGCGGTGGCCGGGCATGGCCGGTCGGGGGTGCTGGTGGCGACGACCACCAGATCCACCTCGGCCGCCGCGTCGCCGCCCGTCCTGCAGGCCGACTCCAGGGCCCGCCCCCCGGCCGTGACAGCCAGATCGGATGTGGCCTCGCCCGGCGCGATCACATACCGCCGTCCGATGCCCGTGCGGGTACGGATCCACCGGTCGGTGGTGTCGAGCTGGGCGGCCAGCTCCTCGTTGGTGACAGCGGTCGCGGGCAGTGCGCCGCCCAGACCGCAGAGCACGGCTGCGCGGCTCATGAGGCCAGCTCCTCGATGTTGTGCCCGGTGCCGGACGCCGGTCCGAACACCGCGCGGACGGGTGCCGCGGCCGCCCGGAACGAGGTGCCCGCCCGGCGCAACGCCACGCGTACGGCAGTGGGTTCGGGCGCGGTCAGCGCCGCGATGTGTCCGTCCGGCCGTACGAGTACGGCCGTGGGGCCGCTGCCGAGGAGGGGCGTGAAGCCGGGCCACGCCGAGATGTCCTGGACGTCGACGTTGGCGGGCGCGGTGGCGGTCAGAGCACGCCGGCTCTCCACCCATTCGGTGTCCTGCCGCTCGCCCGCCCACAGAAGCAGTGAAAACCGTGCCGGGTCGATCGATGGCCAGCGCCCGGCGCCCTCCTGCGGGGTGCCGTGTGCGGCGAACACCGGGAGGCGGTCTCCGGCGCGGAGCCTGCGGGTGAGGCCTGGCAGCGTGTCGCGCAGGGACTCCGCCGGGCGGTAGCTCACGTCGTGCTGCGCCATCAGCGGGGCCCCGAAGCGCTGCAGGAGTCCGGTGCGGTGGGCCAGCCGCAGGGCCCCGTCACGCGCCGCTATCTCGTGCCGGCGCTTGAACAGGCCCCAGCTGGTCTGCTTGGCGGTGGTCAGGACGATGCGCTCGGCGGCCAGGTGGCGGTCGGTGTCGTAGGTGTCGAGGATGCCTGGTTCGTAGAGGCCGTTGACGACCCCGGCCAGCTTCCAGGCGAGGTTGACCGCGTCCTGGATGCCGGTGTTCATGCCCTGGGCGCCGGCCGCGCTGAACACATGGGCGGCGTCGCCCGCGAGGAAGACGCGTCCCGAGCGCATCGTCTCCGCGACCCTGCGACGGGCCCGGAAGATCGTGGACCAGTCCAGCTTCCCGACCAGACCGGGCCGCGGGGAGCGCTCGTCGAGGAAGTGCTGGAACAGCTCGCGGGGCGGGCCCTGCTCCTCGTTCCAGTCCGGGACGCTGATGGCGAGCCGGAACTGGCCGTCGCCGAAGGGCGCGATACCCAGTGCGCCGGTGCGCGAGTAGCAGTAGACGAGAGCGTGGGGGTCCATGTCGCCGTCGACGGGGCCGTCGCCGATGGCGAACAGGACGTCGTTGCCGGTACCGAGGAGCTCGATGCCGGCGAAGTGGCGTACCGCGCTGCGGGCGCCGTCCGCGCCGACCACCCAGTCCGCCTCGATCTGCTCCGTGCGTCCGTCGGCGCGTTCCACCTCTGCGACGGGGCGGGGCCCTGAGGTGTCCAACCCGGTGAGCGTCCCGGACTCGATCTCGCCGCCGTGAGCGGCGAGCCGGGTGCGGATGACCTCCTCGGTGGTGTCCTGCGGGATGACCACACCGAAGGGGTACGGGGTGTCGGTGAGGCGGCTCATCTCGACGGCGCCGATATGCCGCTTACGGGAGTAGTACTGCACCGAGTCGAGGCGGTTGCCCGAATCGACGAGGGGCTGGGCGGCGCCGATGCGGCCGAGGAGCTCAAGGCTGCGTGGCCACACCACGCTGGCGCGGGAGTGCTGGACGGGCCCGGCGGCCGAGTTGTCGATCAGTCTCACCGGGACGCCCTGGCTGAGCAGTTCGGTGGCGAGCACCAGGCCCACAGGGCCCGCGCCCACGACGAGGACGGGGCGGCGTCCGCCGGGGCCCTCGCGCAGGGGGATCGTCATGACAGGTGTGCCTTTCGTCGAATCGGTGTGGTGTGGAGGTCAGGGGCGGTGTACGACGACGGCGCTCCAGGTGAACCCGGCGCCCGCGCTCAGCACGGCGGCGCTCTGGCCGCGTTCGAGGCGGTGCGGGCTCGTGTCGTCGGTCAGCGCGGTCAGGTTGGAGATGAGGTCTCCGGCACCCAGGTGCCCCGTACGGTCGCCGAGGTCGACGAGCGGCGCGTCGGTGACCTCGGAGACGGCGGGCCCGTACACGTCGCGGGCGGTCGCCCGGCCCAGCCTGGGCAGCAGCACCCTGTGCAGCCCCTGGCCGTCTCGGCCGATGCCCGCCTCCCGCAGCGCGGCGGCGAGGACCTCGCTCGTCTCCTGTCGCAGCCGGTTCAGGAACTCCGGTTTGCCGTGCGCGGCGAGGAAGGCCTTCTTGGTGCGCCGCACATCCACGGTCGCGCTGCTCGTGTGCGGCGCCGGGTGGAAAGGGCCGAGGTCGCGGTGGGCGGACTCGAATGCGGGCGCGGCCCGGGTCTGCAGGGCGCGCAGGGTGAGTGCGCCCTGCGGCACGGCGTCGGCGGTGGCCGCCCGTGCCAGAACGGCTGCGGTGGCGCCGTCCCCGTACCAGACGCCGTAGTCCCCGCCCCAGCGGTCGAAGCCCGGCCGCGCGAAGCGGTCCCCGGTCGTCACGAGGACCTGTGCGGTGCCGTCGCCGGCCGCGATGTGGTGCACCGCGCTCTGCAGGGCGGCCGCCGCGCCGTTGCACATCTGCTGGATGCCCGTGGGGACTGCGTGGTGGGCGCCGGTCTCGGCGGCCACGTAGTGCGCGGGTGACCAGAAGTCGTGGCCCTGGTAGTAGGTCCAGGCGTGCAGGGTGGCGGTGAGATCCCGGGCCCGGACACCGGCCCGTGACAGCGCCCGGTGGGCTGCGCGCACCGCCATCTGAGGAGCCGAATCCCCGGGGGACACGGGCAGTTGCTCGTACCCCATCGCGTCGGCCTCCTCGGCCGTCACCCGGCCGTCGGCGAGAGCGTCCACCGTCTTCTGTGCGGCGGGCGGCAGCCATTGGGCCGCCGACAGCCACACCTGGCCGGTGGTCACAGGCACTCCTCCCCTTCGGGCAGCGCGGTGACCGCTGCGGACGTCGTGGTGTGCATCCGGCCGGAGGCGATGACGTCGCCGTCCTGCTCGAAGTCGATGTAGAAGGTCCGCAGATTCGGCAGCATCAGGCTGAGGTTGTCCTCATGGGCGTACGGCTCTGTCTTGCGGATGTGGACGGTGGTCGGCGCGTCGAGTTCGGCGTAGCGCATGAAGGAGAAGTCGAAGCCGGCGACAGTCGTCCGGTTCACCGAAGTGCCCCACAGGTCGGAGCCGCCGAGCAGGCACAGCTGGCGGGCGGCCTCCATGAGGACCATGCCCGGCACGTGGTCCTGGCCGTGGTCGAACATGCTGCGGTTGTCGAGCGGGATACGCACGGTGGCGTACGCGCTGTCGGTGCCGACGGTCGCTGAGGAGAGCACCACGTTCGACGGGGAGTTGCGGCCGACGAGGTGCGGGGACACATGGGCGTTGTCCCGCGGGATGTCCTTGAAGGGCACGAGGGGCCGACCGCGGCCCCGGACGCGCACCTCGTCGTACACCTCGGCGGGTATGTAACCGACATCCATGCTGACGAAGCCGAGGCAGCGCTTGGCCAGCTTCATGTCGATGCCGAAGGTCAGCCTGCGCACATCGCCCGGAGTGCCGCGCCGGTTGCTGGTGCGCACCGAGATCCGCAGCTCGCCCGGTGCCGCCTCCTCGGGGAGGGTGAGGAGACCGGGCAGCTCCATCGACCAGGACCGCAGCAGGAACTTGCTCTTGCGCGAGACACCGGCGAACTCGTGGCCGCCATATGTCTCGGCCTGCCGGCAGCACTCCAGGAGGAGCATCGGGTCGGGGGCGCCGAGGCGCGAGGTGTGCTCGGTGTAGTAGGCGTGGGACGGGGGAAGCTGGGCGGCCGAGAGGTAATTGCCCTCGCCGGTCTGCCTGCTGTCCGTCAGGAATACCTCGGAGAGTGCCCAGCGGTGGAGCAGGGAGCGGTCCACCGTGCGCATGAATTCGAGATTCGCGGCGCCCGGCTGGCAGGTCTTCTTTTCCTCGGGGTTCATATCAGTCCTCCTGATGCGGCACGAGGGGAGCGGGAAATTCGACATTTCCTTTTCCCCGCACTCGCTTGATTACATTGTCGATGGGGGACACAAAGCGTTCGCTAAAGGCGGCCTCAAGGACGGCGAGGCGGGCTCAGACCGCCCAGGCGAGGGGGCTGCAGTAGGCGCCGGCGGGCCGGTCCCACTCCACGCGCGCGGGCGCCGCCGGGGCGTCGTCGCAGACAGCCGCACGGGCCTGCAAGGTGGCTGTCAGGACCGCGACGAGCGCGGCGAGTTCGTCGGGGGTCGGGTTGCCGCGCACCACACGGAAGGCGGCCTCCCGCAGGACGTCGGATGCCGTCGCGGCGCTCACAGCGGGGTGATCCCGTGCTTGCGCTGCGGCAGTGTGCGGTGCTTGGTGCGCAGCATGGCCAGCGACCTGGCGAGCACCGCCCGGGTCTCGCCCGGCTCGATGACGTCGTCGACCAGTCCGCGTTCGGCCGCGTAGTACGGGTGCATCAGCTCGTCCTTGTACTCCTTGACCATCTGCTCGCGCATGGCCTCGGGGTCGTCGGCGGCGGCTATCCGGCGGCGGAAGATGACGTTGGCGGCGCCCTCGGCGCCCATGACCGCCACCTCGTTGGTGGGCCAGGCGAAGGAGAGGTCGGCTCCGACGGAGCGCGAGTCCATCACGATGTACGCACCGCCGTACGCCTTGCGCATGATCAGCTGGATACGGGGGACCGTGGCGTTGCAGTACGCGTACAGCAGCTTCGCGCCGTGCCGGATGATGCCGCTGTGCTCCTGGTCCACGCCCGGCAGGAAGCCGGGGACGTCGAGCATGGTCACCAGCGGGATGTTGAAGGCGTCGCACAGTGAGACGAACCGGGCCGCCTTCTCGCTGGCCTTGATGTCCAGGACGCCGGCGCAGGCGATGGGCTGGTTGGCGACGACTCCCACGACATGCCCGTCGATCCGGGTCAGCGCACACACCACGTTGTGCGCGAAGTCGGGCTGCACCTCGAAGAACTCGCCGTCATCGACGATCTCCTCGATGACGGCCCGGACGTCGTAACCCTGCGAGGGATCCGCGGGCACCAGATCGGTGAGCCGGTCGGTGCGCCGGTCCGGCGGATCGTCGCCCGCCACCGCGGGTGGCGCCTGGCGGTTGTTCGACGGCAGGAACGACAGCAGGTAGCGCACGTCCTCCAGGCAGCTCACCTCGTCGTCGTACGCGAACGCCGAGACACCTGACACGGACGCGTGCACGTCGGCGCCACCCAGCTCGTCCATGCTCACGCGCTCCCCGGTGACCGCCTGCACGACGTCCGGGCCCGTGATGAACATCTGCGCCACACCCCGCACCATGAACGTGAAGTCGGTCAGCGCCGGGGAATAGGCGGCGCCGCCCGCACACGGCCCGAGGATCACGCTGATCTGCGGGATCACGCCCGACGAGAGGGCGTTGCGACTGAAGATGCCGCCGTAGCCGGCGAGCGCCGTGACCCCTTCCTGGATACGGGCGCCCGCGCCGTCGCAGAGGCTGACCAGCGGCGCGCCCGAGGACTCGGCCAGGTCCATCAGTTTGTGGATCTTCGCGGCGTGCGACTCACCGAGCGCCCCGCCGAAGATACGGAAGTCATGGGCGTAGACGAAGACCTGCCGGCCCTCGACCGTGCCCCAGCCGGTGATCACACCGTCGGTGTGCGGCCTGCGCGCCTCCAGACCGAACCCGGTGGCGCGGTGCCTGCGCAACCGCTCCAGTTCCGTGAACGACCCCTCGTCCAGCAGCAGTTCGATGCGTTCACGCGCGGTGAGCTTGCCCCGGTCGTGCTGCGCCTGGGTGGCCCGCGCCCCTGGTCCGGCGTGGACCTCGGCGCGCAGCCGACGCAGCTCCTCCACCCGTGCGTGCCCGCCGACAGGTCGTTCCGGTTCCGGCTCCAGCCCCCCGGAGACGAGCGGAATTTCCGTGACGGGTTTATCGACGACGGTGGTCATGCCATGCCCTCCCATCCGACGGGCCCCTGAATGGCGCCGTCCGACAAGAAGGGTCGGGGGCGGGCGGCAATGCCCCACTCAAGGCGAGGAAAAGCCGGATTTCTTTTCCACGGCTTGAGCGGTGGCCCCGGATGATCCTTCCTGACTGGCGAACCACCGCCGCAGCAACGGAAGGAAAAACCGTGAACACCCACTTTCGCGAGCCGTCCGGAACCTCGCCCCGATACGCCGTTCTCTTTCCGGGACAGGGCGTTCAGCGACCGGGGATGGGTGAGCCCTGGCGGTCCACCGAGTCCTGGGAACTTGTCGAGTCGGTCTCGCGGGCCTCCGGCTTCGACGTCGCCGAACTGCTCCTCACCGCCGGCCAGGACACCTTGTCCCGTACCGATCACGCCCAGATATCCGTGTTCACGGCCTCCCTGCTCGCGTGGTCGGAGTTCCGGAGGCGGGAGTCCGACGCGCGAGTGGGGGCGGTAGCCGGTCACAGCCTCGGCGAGTACACGGCGCTGGTCGCGGCCGGCGTGCTCTCCGTGGCCGACGGCGCCTGGCTGGTGGGCGAGCGTGGCCGGGCCATGGCCAGGGCCGCCCGGCAGCGGAACGGGGCGATGGCCGCGGTAATGGGCGGCGACATCGACGCCGTCGCGGACCTGGTCGCCTCGCTCCAGCGGGAGGACGCCGACCTGTGGGTGGCCAACCACAACAGCCCCCAGCAGACAGTGATCGCGGGCAGCCGTACGGCCATCGACGCGGCCGCGTCCCGCGCCACCGCGTCCGGCCTGCGCTGCAGCGCGCTCCCCGTCTCAGCTGCCTGCCACAGCCCCTACATGGAACCGGCGAGCGCGGCCCTGCGCCGGGCTCTCGGAATGACGCACTTCGCGGCCGGCGTCCTCCCCGTTGTCGCGAACGTCGACGCCCGCGCGCACTACGGCGGCAGCCAGTGGCAGGAGCTGAGCGGCCGCCAGCTGGTCGGCAGAGTCCGCTGGGTGGAATCGCTGAGGACGCTCCACGAAGAGCTGGGTTGCACCGACTTCCTGGACATCGGCCCCGGCGGCACCCTGGCGAGCCTGGCCCGCAGGACACTGCCGGAGGTCCCGGCACGCAAGTTCACGGCACCGGCGACAGTGCCCGCGTAGCGGCCGCGGGCCGGGCCGGGAGCCACTGAGCGTTGAACCACGACGGCTGCGACAGCGCACGACGGGCCGAAAGCAAAAGCCCCAGGTCACGGCGAGTGAGTCCTGGGGCTTTTACAGGGCCGCCTTCGGGATTCGAACCCGAGACCTACGCATTACGAGTGCGTTGCTCTGGCCAACTGAGCTAAGGCGGCACGCCGTCCTGACCATGGTGCGGTCAGCAGCGACGCCAAGTCTACACAGTTTCCGAGGGTGCTCCCGACACCCCCCAGCCGGGCCTATCCGTGCAGGTCAGGAGCATTTCTTGCCGTTCTTCGGCGGGGTGCCGTCCAGGAGGTACTTGTTGATCGCCGTGTCGATGCAGTCGCTGCCGCGGCCGTACGCGGTGTGGCCGTCGCCGTCGTAGGTGAGCAGCGTGCCGGAGGACAGCTGGGCCGCCAGGGACTTCGCCCACTTGTACGGGGTCGCCGGGTCGCGGGTCGTGCCGACCACCACGATCGGGGCCGCGCCCTTCGCCGTGATGCGGTGAGCGGTGCCGGTGGCGTGCAGCGGCCAGTAGGAGCAGTTCAGGGCCGCCCAGGCGAAGCCCTTGCCGAAGACCGGGGACGCCTTCTCGAAGGACGGCAGGGCCTTGGTGACGGCTGCGGGGCTCTTGAAGGCCGGCGGCAGGTCCAGGCAGTTCACCGCGGCGTTGGCGTACATCAGGTTCGCGTACTTGCCCTTGCTGTCGCGCTCGTAGTACGAGTCGGACAGGGCGAGCAGGGCCGCACCGTTTCCGGCCATCGCGTGGGTGAGCGCGGTGCGCAGCTGGGGCCAGGAGCCCTCGTCGTACATCGCCGAGATCACCCCGGTCGTGGCGAGCGACTCGCCCAGTTTGCGGCTCTGGCCGGTCGGGATCGGCTTGGCGTCCAGCCGGGAGAAGAACGCCTCCAGGCGGTGTGAGGCGTCGGCCACGGAGGTGGTGCCGAGCGGGCAGTCCTTGTGTTTGATGCAGTCGGCGGCGAAGGACTTGAACGCGGTCTCGAAGCCGGCGGTCTGGTCGCGGTTCATCTGGAGCGACGTCAGCGAGGGGTCCATCGCGCCGTCCAGGACCAGGCGGCCCACCCGGGCCGGGAAGAGTCCCGCGTACGTCGCGCCGAGGAAGGTGCCGTACGAGGCGCCCACATAGTTCAGCTTCTTGTCCCCGAGGATTCCGCGCAGGATGTCCATGTCACGGGCGGCGTCGACCGTGGAGACATGCGGAAGGATCTTGGCCGAGTGCTTCTCGCAGCCCTGCGCGAATTCCTTGAGCGATGCGGTGAGCTTCTTGGTCTCCCCCGCGTTGTCCGGGGTCTGGTCGACCTCCGTGTACGCGTCCATCTGCTTGCCCGTAAGGCATTCGACCGGCTGGCTGCGCGCCACCCCGCGCGGGTCGACGGCCACCATGTCGTAGCGAGCGCGGACCGCGGCAGGGTAGCCGATTCCCGCGTACTGCTGGAGATAGTCGATCGCCGAGCCCCCGGGGCCGCCCGGGTTGACCAGCAAGGAGCCGATCCGCTTTCCGGGTCCTGTGGCCTTCTTGCGGGAGACCGCGAGCTTGATGTCGCCGTCCGACGGCTTCGCGTAGTCGAGCGGCACTTTCATCGTGGAGCACTGGAACCCCGGGGCGCCGCAGGAACGCCACGACAGTTTCTGGCCGTAGTACGTGGCCAGGTCCGCGGCCGGCGCGGACGTCGCGGCCCCGGCCGTGCTTGCGCCGGTCGCCGAAGCGCCGGACTGCGAAGCGGGGGCCGAGCCACCCGACGAACAGCCCGAAACAAGCAGACCGGCCATGGCCAGCACGGTGACCGGAGCGGAGAGCAGACGCCTGAAGTCCATTCCCGGAGCGTAGTCCGGCCCTGGCCGAAGGCCCTCTTTTGCGGCCCGTACGAGTGAGCCGTCAACCCGCGCGCAGCGACATCGTCATCGCCTCGACCGCCAGCAGCGGTGCCACGTTCCGGTCGAGCGCCTGGCGGCAGGCCGTGATCGCTTCTATCCGGCGCAGGGTGCTCTCCGGGCTCGAACTCAGCGCGATCCGGTCCAGCGCATCCCTGACGTCCTCATTGGCGACGGCCACCTTGGAGCGCAGCTGGAGTGCCAGCACGTCCCGGTAGAAGCCGGTCAGGTCGGTGAGCGCGAGGTCGAGCGTGTCGCGCTGCGTACGGGTCGAGCGGCGCTTCTGCCGGTCGGCCAGCTCCTTCATCGCGCCCGCCGTGCCACGGGGCATCCGCCCCCCGGCCGAAGCGCCGAGCGCCGCCTTCAGGTCTTCGGTCTCCTTGGTGTCGGCCCCCTCGGCGACCTCCTTGGCGTCCTCGGTCGCGGCGTCGATCAGCTCCTGTGCCGATTTCAGACAGCCCCCGATCTCCGCGACGCGCAGCGGCATCCGGAGCACGGCGGCGCGTCTGGCCCGGGCGCGCTCGTCGGTGGCGAGGCGGCGCGCCCTGCCGATATGGCCCTGGGTCGCCCGCGCCGCGTCCATGGCCGCCTGGGGCTCGACGCCGTCCCGTGCGACCAGGAGGTCGGCCACCGCCTCCACGGGCGGTGTGCGGAGAGTCAGATTGCGGCAGCGGGAGCGGATGGTCGGCAGCACGTCCTCCAGGGACGGCGCGCAGAGCAGCCACACCGTACGGGGAGCGGGCTCCTCGACGGCCTTGAGCAGCACATTCCCCGCTCCCTCGGTGAGGCGGTCCGCGTCCTCCATGACGATGACCTGCCAGCGGCCGACGGCCGGTGAGAGCTGGGCGCGGCGGACCAGCTCTCGTGTCTCCTTCACGCCGATGGAGAGCTGGTCCGTACGGACGACCTCGACATCCGCGTGCGTACCGACGAGGGCGGTGTGGCAGCCCTCGCAGAAGCCGCAGCCGGGGACTCCGCCGAGCGCGCGGTCCGGGCTGACGCACTGGAGGGCCGCCGCGAAGGCGCGGGCCGCGGTGGACCGGCCGGAACCCGGCGGGCCCGTGAACAGCCAGGCATGCGTCATGGTCGACTTCGACATGCCGTCGGTGGAGCTGTGCTCGCTGGTGGCGGTGACGAGCGCGTCGGCGTCACGGGCGGCGGCGGCGAGCTGCGTCTGGACGCGGTCCTGGCCGACCAGGTCGTCCCATACGGGCATGCGGTCGCCCCCCTCTCTTCTTGCCGATCGCTTCTTGCCGATCTCTTCTTGTTGATCTTTTGTGCGTGCGCCCGTTCCGCACGGTGGCGCTGTGCGGTCTCCATTGTGGCGCAGGGGTCTGACAGTACGGTCCAGTCCGGTCCACTCCGGTCCAGCCCCCTGCCCTGCCTCTCCCGCAGCCTCTCTGTCCACAGCCTGTGTGTTCCGGGGCGGGCGCACAGCGCCGCGGGCCCGGAGGACAGTGAAGTCCTCCGGGCCCGCAGGTGGTTACGCGTGGGTCAGCGCCGGCCCTTGCCCCGGCCTCTGCCCCTGTTGTCCTGGTCCTCGTCCTCGCGGTCCGAGCCCAGCAGTTCGTCCGCCAGCGAGGGCAGGTCGTCCAGCGGGGTCTCCTCCGCCCAGTCCGAGCGGCGGCGCGGGCGGTCCGGGTCGATCTGCGGCAGCTCGCGGGTCCGCTCGTTCGCGTTCTCCGGCGGCGACTGGTGCGGCTGCCCCGAGTGCTCGTCCCTGAAGTACCCGGGGGGCACCCGGTCCGCGGGGGTGGCCCCCGGCAGCTGCGCCTGCGGCAGAACCGCCGTCTCCTCCGAGTCCGCGGGGGATCCCGCGCCCGGCGCCGGCCCCGGATCGGGTGCGTCCGCCGGGTCGGACAGCCTCGCGGCCCACGAAGGACCCGCCGACCGCCCGGACCGCGCGGCGCCCTCCGCCTGCGCACCCTGCGAGGGGTGAGCGCCCGAAGCACCCGACGAGGCGGCCGCACCACCGGATCCGCCGGACGTCCCGGACTCCCCCGGGCCCTCCGCGAACTTCGGGATGACCGTCGTCTCGTCCGAGTCGGACGACGACGGGGTGGGCCGCACCGCCACCGGCTGGGTCACCTCGTTGGCACCCATCACAGGCGTCTCGACGGTCGTTTCGTTGTCAGCAGCCCCGTTACCACCGGCCCCGTTCCCGCCGGCCCCATGATCAGCAACCCCGGTGCTCCCCGAAGCCGTAGCCGTCTTCGCCGCCTCGGCGGCCTCCGCCTCGGCCTGCCGGCGCGCCTCCTCGGCCCGCAGCAGCGCCTGCTCGGCCTTGCGCTGCTTCTCCTTGCGGCGCTCATCGGCCTCAGCGCGGAGCCGCTCCTGCTCTTCCTTCTGCCTGCGGAGCCGCTCCTGCTCCTGCTCGCGCGCCTGCGCCTCGGCCTCACGGCGGAGCCGCTCCTCCTCGGCGAGGCGCCTGGCCTCCTCGGCCTGGCGGCGCGCCTCCTCGGCCTGGCGCTCCTCCTCGCGCCGCCGCGCCTCTTCGAGTTCGCGGCGCTTGCGCTCCTCCTCCTCGGCCCGGAGCTTCGCGAGCTGCGCCTGGCGCTCGCGCTCCAGCCGCTCCTCCTCCGCCTTGCGGGCCGCTTCCTCCTCGGCCTTCCTGCGGGCCTCCTCCTCGGCGGCCTTCCGCGCCTCCTCCTGAGCCTTGATCTCGGCTTCGGAGAGCGGGAGCAGCTGGTCGAGGCGGTGGCGTACGACCGTGGTGATCGCGTCCGGTTCCTGTGCCCCGTCCACCACCAGATAGCGGCCGGGGTCGGCGGCGGCGAGCGTCAGGAACCCGCTCCGCACCCGCTGGTGGAATTCGGCGGGCTCGGACTCCAGCCGGTCGGGCGCCTCCGTGAAGCGCTCGCGCGCGGCCTCCGGCGAGACGTCGAGCAGCACCGTCAGATGCGGTACGAGACCGCCGGTCGCCCAGCGGTTGATACGGCTGATCTCGGTCGGCGCCAGTTCACGGCCCGCGCCCTGGTAGGCCACCGACGAGTCGATGTAGCGGTCGGAGATGACGATCGCGCCGCGCTCCAGGGCGGGCAGGACGACCGAGTCGATGTGCTCGGCGCGGTCCGCCGCGTACAGCAGCGCCTCCGCGCGGTTGGACAGACCTGCCGACGCCACGTCGAGCAGGATCGAACGCAGCCGCTTGCCGACCGGTGTCGCGCCCGGCTCGCGGGTGACGACGACCTCGTGGCCCTTGGCGCGGATCCACTCCGCCAGCGCCTCGACCTGGGTGGACTTGCCCGCCCCGTCGCCGCCTTCGAGCGCCAGGAAGAAACCGGTCGCCGCGGGGGCCTGGACCGGGTCGGCGCCGCCGCGCAGCGCGTCCCGCAGATCGTGCCGCAGCGGTACGCCCGTACGGTCGTCCGCCTTGACCAGGACGAGCGCGGCCACCGGCAGCAGCAGCGCGCCGACCAGCATCAGGGTGAAGGCGGCGCCGCCGTGGGCGAAGACGAAGCTGCCGTTGCCGAGGTGGTGCGGACCGATCAGGGCGGCGACCAGCGGGGCCACGATCGCGCCCAGCGCGATGGCGACCCGTACGACCGCCTGGAGGTGCCCGGTGGTCCTGGCCCGCCTGCTGTCCTCGGTCTCCTGGTCGATCAGGGTGTGCGCGGTGTGCGCCGATACACCGGCCGACCAGCCGGCGACCGCGGCGATCAGCACGACGGTCGCGGTGTCCGGGACCAGGCCCATCACCAGCAGCGCCACACCGGTCAGGGTGATCGCCAGCGCGAGCAGCCTGCGGCGGGAGAGACCCGGGAGGGTCTTGGGGGCGGTGCGGATACCGGCGGCCGTGCCCGCGGTCAGGACGAGGACGAGCAGCGCGAAGGCGACCGGGCCGCCGTCGAGGTCGATGGCGTCCAGTACGGAGACGGCGGCGGCGGACGCGATGGCTCCTGCGACGGCCGCGGCGACCAGCACCAGCAGCGGGACGCTCCCGGTGCGGCCCTTGTCGGGACCGTTGGCACCGGCAGGGCGGCGCAGCCCCTCCAGCGGGGAGCGGGCGCGCGGCGTCTGGCCGTCCGGCAGCTCCAGGAAGTACAGCGTCGAGACGGACGCGGCGAAGAGACCGGCCGCGGCGTAGGAGCCGAGCGCGGCCTGGTGCTGTGAGAACCAGTCGATGCCCGATCCCAGCAGCTTGCTGATCAGTGTGGCGACCAGCAGTGCGGCGGCGGCCGCCGGAATGGCGAGGAAGGCCGTACGCAGCGAGAGCTTGCGCAGCGCTTCGATGTGGTCGGGCAGACCTCGCACCGCGACGCTCTCCGGCGGCGGCTTCGGCAGCAGCGCGGGTGCGGTGCTCTCCTTGGCCACCGTCCAGAAGCGTTCGGCGACGCCCGTGACGAAGACCGTGGCCAGCAGGGCGGCAGGCGCGTCGGCCGGCGTCCAGTTGATCCACAGCGGGGCGATGATCAGCAGGGCGACCCGCAGGCCGTCCGCGCCGATCATGGTCCAGCGGCGGTCGAGCGGCCCGTTCGGCGCGGTCAGCGCGGCCACCGGGCCGAGCAGTACGGCACCGAAGAGCAGGGTGGCAAGGGCCCGCGCGCCGAATACGGCGGCTACGGCGAAGGCGGCACCGCGGTACCCGCCCCCGAAGGATTCTTGCGAGACCGCCGCCTGCAACGAAAGAAGCAGCAGCACGAGGAGGGCGAGGGTGTCGCCGATATTGCCGACGAGCTGGGCGCTCCACAACCGCCGGAGCGGAGGGATGCGCAACAGGGCCCGTACGGCACGCTCGCGTGAGTCTGCGGCTAGTTCGTCGGAGGTGGGGCTCACGACCGTTGGCTGCTCGGCTCGCGTCATCCGGCCAGCCTATCCGGAAGGCCCACATCCATGCCGGGCCCCCCGAACATTTGGACGGCCGGTACACCGCGCCCATTCCGCACGCGCCGTACCGGCCGTTCGATCCATCGTGTTCCCGCACGCCAGGACCGCCGTGTGCGCGGACTCCGGTGCGCAGTGCGCCGGTTCACCGCGGCACCCGCCTCACGGGCGCCGCGGGACCCCGGTGCCGCGTCCTACTCGTCGGACGAGGCCGTGGCGCTCGTCTTCTGTGCGGCCTTCTTGGCGGGGGCCTTCTTGGCCGGAGCCTTCTTCGCCGCCGTGGTGGTCTTCTTCGCCGCGGTCTTCTTGGTGGCCGTGGTGGCCTTCTTGGCCGCCGTCTTCTTCGCCGCCGTCTTCTTGGCCGGGGCCTTCTTGGCGGTCTTCTTCTTCGCCGGGCCCTTGGCGCGCTTCTCGGCGAGCAGTTCGTAACCGCGCTCGGGGGTGATGTCCTCGACGCTGTCGTCGGTCCGCAGCGTCGCGTTCGTCTCGCCGTCCGTGACGTACGCGCCGAACCGGCCGTCCTTCACGACGACGGGACGCTCGCTGACCGGGTCGGTGCCCAGCTCCTTGAGCGGCGGCTTGGCCGCGGCACGCCCACGCTGCTTCGGCTGGGCGTAGATCGCCAGCGCCTCGTCGAGCGTGATGTTGAAGAGCTGGTCCTCGGTCTCCAGGGAGCGCGAGTCGGTGCCCTTCTTGAGGTACGGGCCGTACCGGCCGTTCTGTGCGGTGATCTCGACGCCCTCGGCGTCCGTGCCGACCACCCGGGGCAGCGACATCAGCTTGAGCGCTTCGGCCAGCGTGACCGTGTCGAGCGACATCGACTTGAAGAGCGAGGCGGTCCGCGGCTTCACCGCGTTCTTGCCGGTCTTCGGGGTGCCCTCGGGCAGGACCTCCGTGACGTACGGGCCGTACCGGCCGTCCTTCGCCACGATCTCGTGACCCGACTCGGGATCGGTGCCCAGCTCGAAGTCGCCGCTCGGCTTGGCGAGCAGCTCCTCGGCGAACTCGACGGTCAGCTCGTCGGGCGCCATGTCGTCGGGGACGTCGGCGCGCTGGTGGTTCTCGGAGTCCTTCTCGCCGCGCTCGATGTACGGGCCGTACCGGCCGACCCGCAGCACGATGCCCTCGCCCACCGGGAAGGACGAGATCTCCCTGGCGTCGATGGCGCCCAGGTCGGTGACGAGCTCCTTGAGCCCGCCGAGGTGGTCGCCGTCGCCGTTCCCGGCGGCGGACGCCGTGCCGGTGCCCGCGTCGCCCTCGCCGAAGTAGAACCGCTTCAGCCACGGCACGGACTTGGCCTCGCCGCGCGCGATGCCGTCGAGGTCGTCCTCCATCCGTGCGGTGAAGTCGTAGTCGACGAGCCGCCCGAAGTGCTTCTCCAGCAGGTTGACCACGGCGAAGGAGAGGAAGGAGGGGACCAGCGCGGTGCCCTTCTTGAAGACATAGCCGCGGTCGAGGATGGTGCCGATGATCGACGCATACGTCGAAGGACGCCCGATCTCCCGCTCTTCCAGCTCCTTGACCAGCGATGCCTCGGTGTAGCGGGCCGGCGGCTTGGTGGAGTGGCCGTCGACGGTCATCTCCTGGGCGGAGAGCGCGTCGCCCTCGGCGACCTGCGGCAGCCTGCGCTCGCGGTCGTCCAGCTCGGCGTTCGGGTCGTCGGCGCCTTCGACGTACGCCTTCATGAAGCCGTGGAAGGTGATCGTCTTGCCGGAGGCCGAGAACTCGGCGACCCGGCCGTCGGACGAGGTGCCCGCGATCTTGACGGTGACGGAGTTACCGACCGCGTCCTTCATCTGGGAGGCGACGGTCCGCTTCCAGATCAGCTCGTACAGCCGGAACTGGTCGCCGGAGAGACCGGTCTCGGCAGGCGTACGGAACCGGTCGCCCGAGGGACGGATCGCCTCGTGCGCCTCCTGGGCGTTCTTGACCTTGCCGGCGTACGTGCGCGGCTTGTCCGGCAGATAGTCGCCGCCGTACAACTGCGTGACCTGGGCACGGGCCGCGCCGACCGCGGTGTCCGAGAGGGTCGTGGAGTCCGTACGCATATAGGTGATGAAGCCGTTCTCGTACAGCTTCTGGGCCACCTGCATGGTCGACTTCGCACCGAATCCCAGCTTGCGGCTGGCCTCCTGCTGGAGGGTCGTCGTACGGAACGGGGCGTACGGCGAGCGGCGGTACGGCTTGGACTCGACCGAGCGCACGGCGAAGGCCGAGTCGGCCAGCGCGGCGGCGAGCGCGCGGGCATTGGTCTCGTCGAGGTGCAGGACGTCGCTCTTGAGCTGTCCCGTGGAGTTGAAGTCACGGCCCTGGGCGACCCGGCGGCCGTCCACCGAGTTCAGCCGGGCCACGAGGGTCGACGGGTCGGAGGCGTCGCCCTGGCGGCCGGTGGAGAACGTGCCGGTGAGGTCCCAGTACTCAGCAGAACGGAAGGCGATGCGTTCGCGTTCCCGTTCGACGACCAGGCGGGTCGCGACGGACTGCACACGGCCGGCCGAGAGGCGCGGCATGACCTTCTTCCACAGGACCGGGGAGACCTCGTAGCCGTAGAGACGGTCGAGGATCCGGCGGGTTTCCTGCGCGTCGACCATGCGCTTGTTGAGCTCGCGCGGGTTGGCGACGGCGGCCCTGATCGCTTCCTTGGTGATCTCGTGGAAGACCATCCGGTGGACCGGGACCTTGGGCTTCAGGACCTCCTGGAGGTGCCACGCGATGGCTTCGCCCTCGCGGTCCTCATCGGTGGCGAGGAAGAGTTCGTCGGACTCCGCGAGGAGGTCCTTGAGCTTCCTGACCTGCGCCTTCTTGTCGGCGTTGACGACATAGATGGGCTGGAAGTCATTGTCGACGTCCACGCCGAGGCGGCGCACCTCGCCGGTGTACTTGTCCGGCACCTCGGCGGCACCGTTCGGGAGGTCGCGGATGTGCCCGACGCTCGCCTCGACGACATAACCCGGGCCGAGATAGCCCTTGATCGTCTTCGCCTTGGCGGGCGACTCGACAATGACGAGTCGGCGGCCGCCGTGTGCGGTCTCGCTGGTCGGGGACAACGTGGCTCTTCTCTCCGGTCGGCACTCGGTGGTCATGCTCGCTGCGGAGTGTGACGGTACATCCCGTCCCCGTGTCAAACGGCAAAAGCCCGCAACGGCCACTGGAACGGTAACCCGACTACCGGCATTTCTGCCGCCCGGATCGGCCCACTGCCCTCGCCGGGGCCTCGCTCAGCCCCCTCCGGGTCTCCGCCGCGGAGCCCCTGCGGCGGCACGGCGGGTGATCGTCAGAGGCGGGTGAAGCACCACACCCCCAGGGCGAGCGACACCACGCCGAACGCCACCGCCAGAACGCGGGCGCGCGTGGGGTCCACCCCCTCCGCCACCGGCGCACGACGGAGCGTGCGCGCCCCGGTCCACAGCAGCAGCGCACCCCCGAACAGTGCGAATGTCGTTCCGGCGAAGACCGCAGGCGCGCTCTCCATGTCCGTACCATCCCGTCCCCGAGTACCAGGACGGCGAGGCTGGCACCCCGGGACGACACCGGCGCGAACGGGGGGTGAACGGCGGGGACGGGCGGACCGGCCAGTCAGACGGCCGGCCGCGGGCGGACCGGCGGTTTGCGGACGGACGCGGGCGGACCGGCCACTCAGACAGACGCGGGCGGACCGGCTGTCAGACGGCTGCGGGCAGACCGGCTGTCAGACAGCCGCGGGCGGCGGGCCCACCGGGTCGAGGAAGCCCTCCTCGACCAGCAGCCTGATGGACTGCGGGGTGCGGTCCCTGAGCACCACCGGGTCCTCACCGAGCAACTGGGCGATGGCGTCCAGGATCTGCCCGGCGGAGAGCGTCCCGTCACACACGCCGGCGAAGCCCGCGCCCACCGTGTCGACCTTGGTGGCCCTGCGCATACCGCGGTTCTGCCGGAGGATCACATGCTCGGGGTCCTCGGCGCCCGGCATGCCGACCTGCTCCTGCACCACCTCGGGCGCGAGCCTGAAGTACCCGGCGAGCAGGGCCGCGTCGTCGTGGTCGCGCAGATAGTCCCGGCGCTCGAAGTGCGCCCGTACGGTCTCGCCGAGCGGCTGCTCGACCGGGTGCGGCCACTCCTCCACCACGATCGACGGCCGGTCGGACCCCGACTTGTGCAGCGTGATCCAGCCGAAGCCGACCGCCTTGGTCCGCCGGGCGTCGAACTCGTCGAGCCACGCCTCGTACCGCTCGGCGTAGGCGTCGGGGTCCGCGCGGTGGTCGCCGCTGTCGCGCAGCCACAGCTCCGCGTACTGCGTGATGTCCTGCACCTCGCGCTGCACGATCCACGCGTCGCAGCCGCGCGGCACCCAGGAGCGCAGCCGGTCCTGCCACTCCTCGCCTTCCACATGCTGCCAGTTGGCCAGGAACTGGGCGTATCCCCCCGTGTTCAGATGGGCGCCGGCCTCCGACACGAGCGAGCGGCAGAGGTCGTCCCCGCCCATCCCGCCGTCCCGGTAGGTGAGCCGGGCTCCGGGCGAGATGACGAACGGCGGGTTGGACACGATCAGGTCGTACGCCTCGCCCGCCACCGGCTCGAAGAGCGAACCGTCGCGGAGGTCCGCCGCGGGGGCCCCGGACAGCGCGAGGGTGAGACGGGTGAAGGCGAGCGCCCGCGGGTTGAGGTCGGTGGCCGTCACACCAGTGGCGTGCTGCGCGGCGTGCAGCGCCTGGATGCCGGATCCGGTACCGAGGTCGAGAGCCCGCCCGACAGGCGTACGAACGGTGATCCCGGCGAGCGTGGTGGACGCCCCGCCGACCCCCAGCACCACGCCTTCGTCATGGCTGCCGATGCCACCGGCGCCACCGACCCCGCACCCCGGATCCGAGACGATGAACCAGTCCTGCCCCTCCGGGCCTCCGTACGGCCTGACGTCCACCGTCGCCCGTACGCCGCCGTCCGCACGCACCACCCAGCCGTCCGTGACGCACTCCTCCAACGGCAGTGCGGCCGCGGCCTGCTCGGCGGGGACGGTCTGCTGGAGCAGGAAGAGCCGCACCAGCGTCTCCAGCGGTGTCCGGCCACGCGTGGCGCGCAGCGCGGGCACCGTCTCGCTGCGGGCCAGCGCGGCGTACGCGGGGGCGCCGAGCAGGTCGAGCAGGCCGTCCGCGGTGAACGCGGCGGCGAGCAGCGCCTCACGGATCAGGGGCGAGTGGTCGGGCGCGGGAAGACTGGTCGTACTCACCGGTCCATTGTGGCTGCTCCCACTGACAACGCCCGCACCGAGCGCGGCGGACGGCGGAAGAACCGCCGACGACCGGCACCCCGGCCGCTGTCGGTCGGGGTGCCGGTCGTGGGCGGTCGCCGGCCGGTCGGCCGGACACCGCTGCGCGCTACGCCTTGGAGGGCGCCACGGTGGGGGACGGCGAGGACGTCGCGACCTTGCACGCGTCCTGGTTGAGCAGCGCCTTGCCCGTGTCGCCGGAGAAGAGCTTCTTGTAGGCGGTCTCGTCGATCTTCTTCATGTTCTCGCCGATGCTCTTGAGGCCGTCGGAGAACTTCTGCTGGTCCTTGACGTTCAACGCGTCGACCTGCTTCTTCAGGTCGGCGTACGCCTTCGAGTTGGTGTTCAGCTCGGTGATGGCGTCCTGCTGGATCTTCTTGCCGTCGTCGCCGGGCGGCGGTCCGGCCTTCTTGAGCCCGGCGGCGATGGCCGCGTCGGCCGAGGACAGATCCTGGAACGCGGCCGAGTCGGCCTTCTGGATGTCCGCGGGCTTGCCGTCCGCCGCCACGGCGGTGATCTGCTGGTTGGCCTTGTTGATCTTCGTCAGCTGGGGCCCGATGTCGCCGCAGAGCGACTTGGCCCAGTCGTTCGTCTTGTCACTGCTGCTGTCACCGCAGCCCGACAACGCCAGTACCAGTACCGCACCGCCGGACAGTGCGGCAGCAAGCTTCTTGTTCACCGGATTGGTCCCTTCCAAGGCTCTCGGCCCCGGAACATACACGCCAAGTGGGCGACATTCGCGTGTCGTACGCCCGTTTTTGACCGTATTAAAGCCATTTGCACCAAAACGGGGCGGGAGAGACAAGGCTCACGGGAGCAGAACCGCGCACCGGCCTACAGCGAGGGGCGGACAGGCCGTCAGCACGGCCTGACCGCCCCTCGCCTGATGGGCCATTACCGGAGCTGCGGGGGAGCTGAGCCGACGGACGCCCGTGATCGATACAGCCCGCGTTCCGTACAGCCGTGCGATCGATACGGCCCCGCACTCCGTAAAGCCCCGCACTCCATACAGCTAGGGGCTGTCCTGGGCGACCACCGCAGGGCCTGCCGCCTCACCGGCTTCTTCCTCCGCTCCTCCCACGGCGACGCCCCGCCGCTTCGACACGTACACCGCGCCGACGATGACCACGATGGCGACCGCCGCCACCACGGCCCGCACCGGAGCACTGGCGTTGTCGCCGTAGCTGAACCTCACCACCGCGGGCGCGATCAGCAGCGCCACCAGGTTCATCACCTTGAGCAGCGGGTTGATCGCCGGGCCTGCCGTGTCCTTGAACGGGTCGCCGACCGTGTCACCGATGACGGTCGCCGCATGGGCGTCACTGCCCTTGCCGCCGTGGTGGCCGTCCTCGACGAGTTTCTTGGCGTTGTCCCAGGCGCCACCGGAGTTGGCCAGGAAGACGGCCATCAGAGTGCCGGCCCCGATCGCGCCCGCGAGGAACGAACCGAGCGCCCCGACGCCGAGGGTGAAACCGACCGCGATGGGCGCCATCACCGCGAGCAGGCCCGGCGTGGTCAGCTCGCGCAGGGCGTCCTTGGTGCAGATGTCGACCACCCGGCCGTACTCGGGTTTCTCGCTGTAGTCCATGATCCCGGGGTGCTCGCGGAACTGCCGCCTGACCTCGTAGACCACGGACCCGGCCGAGCGTGAGACCGCGTTGACGGCGAGCCCCGAGAAGAGGAAGACGACCGCGGCGCCGAACATCAGGCCCACCAGATTGTTGGGCTGGGAGATGTCCATGCTCAGGCCGAGTTCGCCCGCCTTGGCGTGTACGTCGTCGACGGCGGTGGCGAGCGCGTCGCGGTAGGAACCGAAGAGCGCCGAGGCCGCGAGCACCGCCGTCGCGATGGCGATGCCCTTGGTGATGGCCTTGGTGGTGTTGCCGACCGCGTCCAGGTCGGTGAGCACCTGGGCGCCCGCGCCTTCGACGTCGCCGGACATCTCGGCGATGCCCTGCGCGTTGTCGGAGACCGGGCCGAAGGTGTCCATCGCGACGATGACACCGACGGTGGTGAGCAGGCCCGTTCCCGCCAGGGCCACCGCGAAGAGGGCGAGCATGATCGACGTACCGCCGAGCAGGAACGCCCCGTACACCCCGAGCCCGATGAGCAGCGCGGTGTAGACGGCGGATTCCAGCCCGATGGCGACACCCGCGAGCACCACGGTCGCGGCGCCGGTGAGTGACGACTTGCCGATGTCCCTGACCGGGCGGCGGCTGGTCTCGGTGAAGTAGCCGGTCAGCTGCTGGATGAGCGCGGCCAGGACGATGCCGATGGCGACCGCCACCAGGGCGAGCGTTCGCGGGTCGCCGCTGTGTGCCCGGATGGTCGCGTCGGTGACGCCGTGCAGGTCGCCGTAGGAACCGGGCAGATAGGTGTAGACCGCCACGGCCACCAGGACCAGGGAGATCACGGCGGAGATGAAGAATCCGCGGTTGATCGCGGACATTCCGCTGCGGTCGGAGCGCCGTGGGGCGACCGCGAAGATGCCGATCATCGCGGTGACCACGCCGATCGCCGGGACGATCAGGGGGAAGGCGAGTCCGGAATTCCCGAAGGCGGCCTTACCGAGGATGAGAGCGGCGACGAGCGTGACGGCGTAGGACTCGAAGAGGTCGGCGGCCATGCCCGCGCAGTCGCCGACGTTGTCACCCACGTTGTCCGCGATGGTCGCGGCGTTGCGCGGGTCGTCCTCCGGAATGCCCTGCTCCACCTTGCCGACCAGGTCGGCGCCGACGTCGGCGGCCTTGGTGAAGATACCGCCGCCGACCCTCATGAACATGGCGATCAGCGCGGCGCCGAGCCCGAAGCCCTCCAGCACCTTGGGCGCGTCGGCCGCGTAGACGAGCACGACGCAGGAGGCGCCGAGCAGGCCGAGGCCCACGGTGAACATACCGACCACGCCGCCCGTACGGAAAGCGATCTTCATTGCCTTGTGCGAGACAGCGGTGAGATCCTTTTCCGGCTCACCCGCCCCCGGAGTCGCTTCCCTGGCCGCTGCCGCCACGCGCACATTCGCTCTTACGGCGAGCCGCATGCCGATGTATCCGGTGACCGCCGAGAAAAGCGCGCCCACCAGGAAGAAGACGGAACGCCCCGCGCGCTGGGACCAGTCGTCGGCCGGAAGCAGGAAGAGCAGGAAGAACACGACGACGGCAAAGACGCCCAGTGTGCGCAACTGCCTGCCCAGATAGGCATTCGCGCCTTCCTGCACCGCTGCCGCGATCTCTTTCATGGAATCCGCGCCCTCGCCGGCGGCCAGCACCTGACGTACCAACAGCTGGGCGACGAGCAGGGCCGCCAGCGCCACCACGGCGATGACGATCACGATGATCCGGTTGCCGTCGGTGAGGGCCGCGGCCGCGAGGGATGTGGAGTGTTCGGACTGCTGTGGGTTGAGGAGCCCCGCCATTCGTCCTCCTTGATGCTCAGAGCTCAAGATGTGGACGGATTGTAGGGAGCGGATCCTGATCAAAACAGGGCGCGGTAAACGGAATTGATCCCTGTCTGAATAAACCTGCCACGGAGCACAAAGAGAAAGTAATGGGGCAGAGGCATTCGAGGGGATGCGCGTTGCGGCACGCAATACAACTCAGGGATCAAGGAAAACAAAAAGGCCCTGCTGAGCAGGGCCGGTAAAGCGGATGGAAGTACGGTCGGGGCAGTCAGGGCAGCTCGGTCGCCGACGCTGTCGGCCACGTCATGCGGATGACTCCACCGTCCTCGCCGGAAGTGACCTCCACATCGTCGACCAGAGCGCTGATGACCGCGAGGCCCATTTCGTCCTCACCGTCTGCTGCCCCGTCCATGGACAGGTCGGCGCCCCCCGCGGCCGGAGCGTCGGACGCCCCGGAATCCGCGGAGGCCGCACCACCCGTACTCGGCACCTCGTCCCCGACTTCGATGGAGAAAGACTTCTCCTCCTCGATCAGTACGACGCGGACGGGCGCCGCGATGCCATTGCCGCGGTGGAGACCCACCGCACGGGAACACGCCTCGCCGACCGCGAGTCTCACTTCGTCCAGCACGGCCTCATCGACCCCGGCCCGGCGTGCCACGGCGGCCGCCACCAGGCGAGCCGTCCTCACATGTTCGGGCTGGGCGCTGAAACGGAGTTCAACGGTGGCCATGCGATCCCCCTCAGACGTACGGGCGTGCTTCTCGGGGGGACCGGGCTGGGAGCCCGGTACCCCTGCGTTCTTCCTCCGGAGCCGTCAGTCGGTTGCCGCGACGGCTTCATCGACCGTGGTGTGGATCGGGAACACCTTGGTCAGACCGGTGATACGGAAGATCTTGAGAATGCGCTCCTGGTTGCAGACCAGGCGCAGCGAGCCCTCATGGGCACGCACGCGCTTCAGGCCGCCTACGAGCACGCCGAGTCCGGTGGAGTCGAGGAAGTCCACGCCCTCCATGTCGACGACCAGGTGGTAACTGCCGTCGTTCACCAACTCGACCAACTGCTCGCGCAGCTTGGGCGCGGTATATACATCAATCTCGCCACCGACCTCGACGACCGTACGGTCGCCACCAGGCCCGGACACATTGCGAGTCGACAGGGACAGGTCCACGGATCCTCCAGCACCTTGCTATCGAGCGGCCGCCCCACGTGGTCTCCCCGGCGGAGCCAGGGAACGGATCGCCAGCCGCGATGGCATTCAATCACTTACCAGCAGGCATGCACGACGCCTTCAGCCCATTGTCCGTCATGCCGGTGACACACTCGGTACCGATGGCCAAGAATCAACGCTCCGGACAACCCACCGGGGACACGGGTGCACGACCCGGTCCGCGGCAGATACTCGACCGTCTCTCCGCAGGGCAGAACCGGGCTTCGCGCATCACTCATACGGAGCACCTGCCCCCGCGAGCGGGGCGCCATGCCGTCTGGCCCGATCGCATCCGGCCCGAAGTGATTGCGTCCATTCAGGCACTGGGCATCGAACATCCATGGGCCCATCAGGCCACAGCCGCCGAACATGCGCTCGACGGCGAATCTGTGATCATCGCCACGGGTACGGCTTCGGGCAAGTCGCTCGCGTACCTCGCACCGGTCCTCTCGGCCCTCCTGGACGGCTCGGAGGCGCCCAACGGCCGGGGCGCCACCGCCCTCTACCTCGCCCCCACCAAGGCACTCGCCGCCGACCAGCGACGCTCCTTCCGGGAGCTGGCCGCACCACTGGGCCATGGCATCAGACCGGCCGTGTACGACGGTGACACGCCCGTCGAAGAGCGTGAATGGGTACGTCAGTTCGGCAACTACGTCCTCACCAATCCGGACATGCTGCACCGCGGGATCCTGCCCTCCCACCCGCGCTGGGCCTCCTTCCTGCGCGCTCTGCGGTACGTGGTCATCGACGAGTGCCACACCTACCGGGGGGTCTTCGGCTCGCATGTGGCGCAAGTGGTGCGCCGGCTGCGCCGCCTCTGCGCCCGCTACGGCTCCGACCCCGTCTTCCTGCTGGCGTCCGCCACCGCGGCACAGCCGGCCGTGACCGCGGGCCGTCTCACCGGGCTCCCCGTGCACGAGGTGGCCGACGACGCCTCCCCCCGCGGAGAACTGGTCTTCGCCCTGTGGGAGCCGCCGCTCACCGAACTCCACGGCGAGCAGGGCGCTCCCGTACGCCGTACCGCCACTGCCGAGACAGCCGACCTCCTCACCGATCTGACCGTGCAGGGTGTCCGCTCGGTCGCCTTCGTACGGTCCCGGCGCGGCGCTGAGCTGATCTCCGTCATCGCCCAGGAACGTCTCGCCCAGGTCGACCGCTCGCTGGTCTCCAGGGTCGCCGCCTACCGGGGCGGCTATCTCCCCGAGGAACGCCGCGCCATCGAAGCCGCCCTGCACTCCGGCGAACTGCTCGGCCTCGCCGCCACCACCGCCCTGGAACTCGGCATCGACGTCTCGGGGCTGGACGCCGTCGTCATCGCCGGCTATCCCGGCACCCGGGCGTCCCTCTGGCAGCAGGCGGGCCGGGCCGGCCGCTCGGGCGGCGGCGCTCTCGCCGTCCTGGTGGCCCGTGACGATCCGCTGGACACCTACCTCGTCCACCACCCAGAAGCTCTCTTCCAGCAGCCGGTGGAGTCCACCGTCCTGGACCCGGACAACCCGTACGTCCTCGCCCCCCATCTGTGCGCGGCCGCGGCGGAACTACCGCTCACAGCATCCGATCTGGAACTCTTCGGCCCGGCGGCCGCCGGACTGATGCCGCAGCTGGAGACCGCGAAACTGCTGCGCCGCCGGGGAAAGTCCTGGTATTGGACCCGGCGGGAGCGGGCCGCGGACCTCACCGACATCCGCGGTGAGGGCGGCCGTCCCGTCCAGATCGTCGAGGCCGGCACCGGACGGCTCCTCGGCACCGTCGACGAAGCCTCCTCCCACACCACCGTCCACGACGGCGCCGTCCACCTCCACCAGGGACGCACCTATGTGGTGAAGCACCTGGACCTGGAGGATTCCGCCGCCCTCGTCGAGGAGGCCGGGCCGCCGTACTCGACCACCGCACGGGACACCACCGCCATCGCCGTCCTGGAAACCGACACCGAGATCCCCTGGGGCACCGGGCGGCTCTGCTACGGGTCCGTCGAGGTCACCAACCAGGTGGTCTCCTTCCTGCGCCGCAGGCTCATCACCGGGGAGGTGCTCGGTGAGACCAAGCTCGACCTGCCACCTCGCACCCTGCGCACCCGGGCCGTGTGGTGGACGGTCACCGAGGACCAGCTCGATGCCGCCCGGATCAACCCGGAACAGCTGGCGGGCGCCCTGCACGCCGCAGAACACGCCTCCATCGGCATGCTGCCGCTCTTCGCCACCTGCGACCGCTGGGACATCGGGGGCGTCTCCATCCCCCTGCACCCGGACACCCTGCTGCCGACGGTCTTCGTGTACGACGGCCACCCCGGCGGGGCGGGCTTCGCCGAACGGGCCTTCCACACGGCCCGTGAATGGCTCACCGCGACCCGGGAAGCGATCGCCTCCTGCGAGTGCGAAGCGGGCTGCCCCTCCTGCATCCAGTCCCCGAAATGCGGCAACGGCAACGACCCCCTGCACAAACGAGGCGCCGTACGCCTCCTCACGGAACTCCTCCGGGAAGCTCCTGCCACTGATTCACCCGGTTCACCTGATTCACCCGATCGGGCGAATCCTGCGGAGGCGGAGGCAGTGGAGGCGGTGGGAACAGTGTGGGCGGCTGAGGCGGGTGACCGGTCCGCGACGAGGGATCGTCCGGGGGGCCGGCCCGGGCTCTGACCCTCGGCGCATAAGGCCCGAACCGCGCCTCTGCCGTCAGATCGGCGATCCCGTCCCTCACCGCGCACCGCACCACCCGGGCCCCCTGCGCTCCGGCCACCCTCACCGCCGCAGCACAAGCGGTGCTCTGCCCCTGCAGCGCGCGGTCGGCGGCTGCCAAGGCCGCCAGGTCGGCCGCCCCACCAGCCCGGTGACGGGCCGCCACGCCCTGTCCCATCGCGAGCAGGGCCGCGAAGATCACGCAGAGGGAGGCCATCGCCATGGCCACCCACACCGTCGCCGAGCCGCGGTCGTTCCGATGCCGTCCGAACCTCCTCATGCTCATGTCCGTGCCTCCGCCCTCTCCGACAGCTCGCGTGTTCCGCCCTTCGTCTCGCCGGTGTTGGCTGAGCCCCTGCTTCCGGCAGCCCTGACGGAGCCGGTGGCGTCACCGGGGCTTCCGGGCTCGTCGGGGGCGTCGGGGGCGCCCGAGGTGCCGGGCGGGCCGGAGGTGCCGGGACCGCTCACTTGGGCCTCGTCGAGCGCGGCCGCTTCCGCCTTGAGCGTCAGGCTGAGGGGTCCGGGCCCCGGCGTCGGCGCTTCCACCCGGACCCGCCACAGCTCCCCCGCACGGTCCATCGTGACGCGGGCGCCCCGCGGGGCCGCCGACCGGGCGGCGGCGACCGCGGCAGCCCTTGGCTCGGACCTGGCGGCCGCCCGTGCGCCGGCCCGCGCCGCGTCGACGCACTGGATCTGCGCGGCAGCCGCGGTGAGGGCCCAGACCAACGTCATCGTGAACAGCACCAGCGCCGGAATCACCACCGCGGCCTCGGCCGAAACCGAGCCCCGGTCCGCCGCCCCCCATCCGAGCTGCCTGCCCGAGACCTCGCCTCCACCGGCCGGCCACCCTTCCGCGTCAGAACTTCGCATGGAGCGCCTTCTCGACCACGGACTGCAGCGCCGCCGCAACAGGCCCGCTGGTCACCACCTTGTAGAGCACCGCCGCAAAGGCGCATGCCGCGATCGTGCCCATCGCGTACTCCGACGTGGACATTCCCGCGTCCCTGTCGGCCCCGCACCTCAGCCGATACCACCGGGCCCGCAGCCACCTCCGCGCCCCTGAACCGCGCGGCTCACCGAACTGGGTAGGTCCGTCAGACCCGTTCGGCAGATTCAGTACGTTCGCCATCTCAACCCCCGTGCTTTACGTGTTGTGTTCATGAGGCCGGGCTTACCGCCCGGCCCCCAGCGCCCTTGTGGCGCCCTTGGCGCCGTTCCATGGCCGAACCATCTCGGCAATTTGCCCCGCTTTAACTTGAGTTCATCAACTCCCCTTCAGGAGATGGCCCGCCAGGCCGACCACCACGGGCACGACACCCACCGCCAGGAATGCGGGCAGGAAGCAGAGGCCAACCGGCCCGGTGATCAGAACGCCCGCCCGGCCTGCCCTGTCCTTGGCTGCTCTGGCCCGGTCGGCCCTGAGTCCGGCCGCGAGGCGGGCCACCGAATCGGCGGCCGGGGCCCCGGTCGACGCGGCCCGCTCCAGACAGCGGGCCAAGGCGCCCGCCCCCGGTAGCGAACCGACCCGGCCCCAGGCTTCAGCGGGTTCACTGCCGAGCCGCAGCTCAGCCGCCGCCCGGGCCAGTGCGTCGCCTACCGGTCCGCCCAGCGATTCCCCGACCGCCTCGGCCGCCTCCCGAGGGCCGGCACCGGCCGCGACACACGCCGCCAGCAGCTCAGCCGCGAGCGGCAGTTCACGTGCGGCCGACTTCGCCAGAGCCTCATCAGCTCCCGTCACCGAACGTCTGAGCTGCAGGCGTCGCACCCCGTATCCGGCGGCGAGGCCGAGCACGCACCCCACCCATCCACCGACCAGGACGCACCCGGTGGCCACCGCGGCCAGCGGAGGACCCCACCGGGCGGCCCACACCCCGTACCCGGGGCGCCGTGCCACCCGCTCCGGTGCCACGGCCAGCAATGATGCGGCCCGCTTGCGTGACAGCCGTTCATGCCGTCGCCCGGTCCAGGCAAGACCCAGTCGGGCCGCGGCTGCGACAGCACACAGCGCCACCCCCAGGCTGTGGACAACCTCACCCGTCATGACGCCGCCCGACGCGGACCCGCTCACACGTCCTCCCCGGCCCGGACGATCCGCCCCGCCCAGAAGAACCCCGCGCTCTCCAGCACCCCGCCCGCCAGCAGGCAGCACAGCCCTGCCGGGGTGTGCAGCAAGGTCCCCAGCGGATCGGCTCCGAGCGCTGTGCCCAGCAACAGGCCGCCCGCCGGAAGCAAGGCGAGGACCAGCACCGTCGACCGGGCACCGGCCAGTTCCGCCCGGAGACCGGCCCGTTGGTCGCGCTCGGCGCGCAGCGCGCCCTCCAGCCCTTCGAGTCCGGCCGCGAGGCCGGCGCCTCCGTCCACCGACACCCGCCAGCAGGCGGCCGCGCCCCGCAGACCACCCGCGCCCGGCTCCCGTGCGGCCCGCCGGAGCGCCTCGGACACATCCCCGCCGAACCGCGCCGCTGCCAGTACCGCGGCCTCGGCGGCCCCCAGAGCACCCGAACCACGCCCGGCGGCCAGCAACGCCTCTCCGGGCTGTTTACCGGCCCTCAGTTCGGCGGCCACCGACCCGCACAGCGAGATCACCGCGTCGGTCCGCGCCAGGGCGTCCCGCGCCGCTGCCACGACCCGCAGCCGCCTCCTCAGCAGCGGCATCCCCACCGCCCCCACCAGGAGCGGCAGCACCGACGCACCCAGGAGCGACACAGCCCCTGCGACCACCAGACAGAGCCACTCCGGCCGCACCCGGGCGGGCACCCGGCCACGGAACCAGTCGCTCCACGGCTGCGCACGGGCCGCCGGACCGCCCGCGAACAGCAGCCGCCCCCTGCGCAGTCCACGCTCCCGCACGGCCAGCATCCACAGGGCAGCGCCCGCGCAGAGCACCGCCAGAAAGACCAGAGCCGTCACGACACGCCCCCGATCATGGCCCGCAGCCTGGGCCACCCCCGCCCCTCGGTGAAGCCGTCCACTCCCCAGCGCAGCGCCGGCACGGTCAGCACCAGCCCCGTCGCGTCCCGCTCCAGCACATGAACCTCGGCGACCCTGCGCCGGCCGCTCCGGTCCCGTACGAGATGCACCACGACCGCGAGCGCCGCCGCCAACTGGCTGTGCAGGGCCGCCCGGTCGAGGCCCGCCGCCGTCCCCAGCGCCTCCAGGCGGGCCGGAACGTCGGATGCGGCGTTCGCGTGCAAAGTCCCACAGCCTCCTTCATGGCCCGTGTTCAGCGCGGCCAGCAGCTCCGTGACCTCGGCCCCGCGCACCTCGCCCACCACCAGGCGGTCCGGCCGCATCCGCAGGGCCTGGCGGACGAGATCCCGCAGGGTCACCCGGCCCGCGCCCTCCTGGTTCGGCGGTCGCGACTCCAGCCGCACCACGTGCGGATGCTCAGGGCGCAGTTCTGACGAGTCCTCCGCCAGCACGATCCGCTCGGCCGGCCCGACCAGGCCCAGCAGGGACGAGAGAAGGGTGGTCTTGCCCGAGCCCGTACCGCCGCTGACCAGGAACGAAAGCCGGGCTTCGATCAGCGCCCGCAGCACCTGGCCGCCGCCCGGCGGGACCGTGCCCGCCGCCACCAGCTCCTCCAGTGAGAAGGCTTTCGGCCGCACCACCCGCAGCGAGAGGCACGTCGATCCGACGGCCACCGGTTCAAGCACCGCATGCATCCGTGTCCCGTCCGGCAGCCTGGCGTCCACCCAGGGCCTGGCATCGTCGAGCCGCCGCCCGGCCACCGCGGCGAGCCGCTGTGCCAGCCGGCGCACAGCCGCGGCGTCGGGGAAGGCCACATCGGTCAGTTCGAGTCCGGCGCCGCGGTCGACCCACACCCGGTCGGGGGCGGCGACCAGCACATCGGTCACGGCGGGATCGGCCAGCAGGGCCTCCAGCCGTCCCGAGCCGACGAGTTCGGACCGCAGCTCCTCCGCGTGCCCCAGCACCTCGGCGTCCCCCAGAAGCCGCCCCTGGGCGCGGAGCGCCGCTGCCACGCGGGCAGGTGTGGGCTCGGCCCCGCTCTCGGCGAGCCGCTGCCGTACGGCGTCGAGCAGAGGCGGCGTACCCACCGGGGACGCCGTCCCGCCGGTCGCTTGTGCCGTGTTCATGAGGCACCTCGCCCCGACAGGGCCTGCGCCCAGAACGCCGTACAGAAGCCGGCCAGCGGTCCCTTGGCCCGACCACCCGGCGGAGCACCGCCGCTCTGTGCCGCGAGGAGCCCTTCCTCGGACGGCAGTTCACCCACGAGTGGCAGCTCCAGCGCCCGCGCCACCCACTCCTCGTCCAGCCCCGGCGCAAAGGGGCCGCGCACCACTGCTCGCAGGTCCTGGAGGACCATGCCGACCATGGAGGCCACCCGGGCCGAGGCAGCAACCGCCCGGAGCTCTCCCGGGACCACCAGGAGCCCGAGATCGAGCTGGGCGAGCGCTTCGGCGACTCCCTCGTCGACCCGCCGGGGCAGGTCCACGACCACGGCGCCACCGCCCCTGCGTGCGGCCGCCAGAACCGCCCGCATCGACTCCGGCGCGATCACCACGGCGTCCGTCCGGTCCCAGCTGAGGACGCGGAGCCCGTGCACTTCCGGCAGGGATTCCTCCAGGGCGCTCCCGGCGACCCGCCCCTTGGAACGGGCGAAATCCGGCCACCGTCTGCCCTGCACGTGTTCGCCGCCGAGCAGCACATCGAGGCCGCCGCCGAGTGGGTCACCGTCGATGAGCACGGTGCGCCGGCCGCTCCGGGCCGCTGTGACCGCCAGCGCACACGCCAGGGTGGAAGCCCCCGCGCCGCCCCGGCCGCCGATCACTCCGACGGTGAGCGCCTGGTCCCCGGCCCCCTCGGCCACGTCCGCGATCCGCTCGACGAGCCAGCTCTCGGCGTCCGGCAGCCGCAGCACATACTCCGCCCCGATCTCGACGGCCCGCTGCCAGACATCGGGGTCGTCCTGGTCCCTGCCCACGAGATACACCCCCGGTCTGCGGGTGCTCCCGCGCACCCGGGCAGCCGCGTCGTCCCCGACGAGGATCAGAGGTGCGCTCTCCCAGCCGCCCTTGTGCTCGGGCACCCCGTGATGCACTTCCGGCTCGGCTCCGGCAGCGGCGCACAGCCGCAGCAGGTCGTCGAGGAGCACCGCGTCCTCGGTGACGATCAGCGGCCCGTCCCGGCGCCGCTCGGCCGTCGGCAACCGATCAGGTGTGATGGATCCAGCCACGATTCCGCCCCCTCCGACAGTGATTCCTTCAGGCCGCGAAGCCGCAGCGAACAGCCGCTGACTTCGCGATGAGAATCACCGTGCAGGGATCCGGGAAATTAAGTGGATCTTGCTCGAAAACTGTGGACAACTCACCGGTTGTGAATATCTCCCCCACTCTTATCGGTGACTTCCGGAGAGGAGCGCAACGACTACGCAGCGTCACGCGTATCCAGTATTGAGACCCAGCACAGCCGACCGGAGGAGAGTGCCGCAGATGACCTCGGAGCCGTCACCGACACGGAGGGCACACCCGAAAACGTGTCCGGACATGCGACGACCCCAGCCGGGGGGGGAGAGCTGGGGTCGTCCCCACGTCCGACTCGGGGGGGGAGGAGCCGGACGGGGATAACACGGTCGCGAACGATCCGTGACTTCCATGGTGTACCCGAGAGCCTTCTCAGGCAAACCCACGCGCCGCCGCGTAAGCCGAATGGCGGGCACCTATGCTCAGACTCGTGGAAAACCACTCGTCGCCCCGTACCGCTGCCTTCTTTGACCTCGACAAGACAGTCATCGCCAAGTCGTCGACGCTGACCTTCAGCAAGTCCTTCTATCAAGGCGGCCTGATCAACCGCAGGGCTGTACTGCGCACCGCGTACGCCCAGTTCGTATTCCTGGCAGGTGGCGCAGACCACGACCAGATGGAGCGGATGCGCGAGTATCTCTCCGCCCTCTGCAAGGGCTGGAACGTCCGGCAGGTCAAGCAGATCGTCGCCGAGACCCTGCACGATCTGATCGACCCGATCATTTACGACGAGGCCGCTTCCCTCATCGAGGAACACCACACCGCAGGGCGCGATGTGGTGATCGTCTCCACTTCCGGCGCCGAGGTGGTCGAGCCGATCGGTGAGCTCCTCGGTGCCGACCGGGTCGTCGCCACCCGCATGGTGGTGGGCGCCGACGGATGCTTCACCGGCGAGGTCGAGTACTACGCCTACGGCCCCACCAAGGCCGAGGCCGTGAAGGAACTCGCCGCCTCCGAGGGATACGACCTGGCACGCTGTTACGCGTACAGCGACTCGGCGACCGATGTCCCCATGCTCGAGTCGGTCGGGCACCCGCACGCGGTCAATCCGGACCGGGCGCTGCGCCGCGAAGCGGGCGCCCGCGAATGGCCGATTCTCGTCTTCAACCGGCCGGTCCGGCTCAAGCAGCGGCTTCCCGCCCTGCGGATGCCGCCCCGGCCCGCCCTGGTCGCCGCAGCCGCGATCGGCGCTGCGGCAGCCACGGCCGGGCTCGTCTGGTACGTGAACCGGGGCGGCCGGAGCTCAATTCGACGTGGATCCTTTGCCCGCATTTGAGAGCAAAAGTAAAGAAGCGGACCAAGGGCTTCCCCTCGCCCAGCGGTGAGGAGTACAAAGGAATCAACGGCCCGCGAGACCAAGGACATCCGAGAGGATCACCTGAAACCGCAGAAGGCCCCACGGACCGAGCACGAAAACTGAGTACCCACGCGACGTCGACCCGTCGATTACGGGCCAGCCGCACCAGGTAAACGGGCGAAGCTCCCGGCCTGATGGGCAAATTTTCGAGGACGCTTGGTAACCCGGTGGACGTGTCAGCGGCGGCACCTTTCGGTGCCGCCGCATTTTTGCGCGACGAGCCTGTGCCCAGTGAGCCGTATCGCCCACAGCCCGGCCGGGCGAAGACGCTAGGCCGCCCCGCGCTGCAGCGCCTCGCACACGGCCGTCGACTCCCGGACGCCCAGCTCCACCGCGCGACCGCAGTGCACGATCCACGCCGCCATGCCCTCCGGGGTTCCCGACGCATAACCGTCCAGCGCCGCCACGTACGCCGCGCGCCCCAGCTCCGCGTGGCCGACCTCCGCAGGGCAGATGGACTTGGGGTCAAGCCCACTGTTGATCAGCACGACCCGTTCGGCGGCCCGCGCGACCAGGCCGTTGTACGACGTGAAGGGGCGCAGCGCGAGCAGCTCACCGTGCACCACGGCCGCCGTCACCAGGGCCGGCGCCGCGCTCCCGGCGATGACCAGCTGAGAAAGGCCCTCGAGCCGGGCGGACACCTCGTCGGCCCCGGGCAGCGGCAGTTCGATCAGCGGCTCGTCCGCCTTCTCGCCCGCCAGCCGCGGACGGCCGACCGCGTCACCGGAGTCCGCAGCCGCCACCAGATGCAGCCGGGCCAGCACGCGCAGCGGCGACTGCCGCCAGATGGACAGGAGTTGACCCGCCTCAGCGGACAGCCGCAGCGCCGCACCGACGGTGAGCGCCTCGGGATCACCGCCGAAATCGGTCCGCCGGCGCACCTCCTCCAGCGCCCAGTCCGCACCCGACAGCGCGGCCGACCCGCGCGAGGCGCGCAGCGCAGCCTCACCTGTGATCTCGGTGCTGCGCCGCCGCATGACGCGGTGCCCGTAGACCCGGTCGACCGCCTTGCGTACGGAGTCGACAGCGGCGCCGACACCCGGCAGCTGGCCCAGGGCGGCGAGAGGATCTGAGTGATCTGGAGGAGTCACCGGGGCTCCGGCGGCCGCCTTCCGGGAGAACGCAGTCATAGGAAGCGAGGCTACGCGTCCATAGCAGCAACCCCACCTTGGAGTGGTCTTCTTCACTCACAGTACCCACGCACCGCATTCACCCGACTACCCTTTGTGAACATGAAGATCGCTTTCGTAGGGAAGGGCGGCAGCGGCAAGACCACGCTGTCCTCTCTCTTCATCCGCCACCTGACCGCCAACGAGGCACCCGTCCTCGCTGTGGACGCCGACATCAACCAGCACCTCGGTGCCGCGCTCGGTCTCGACGACGCGGAATCCGCCGCGCTGCCCGCGATGGGCGCGCACCTTCCGCTGATCAAGGAATACCTGCGCGGCTCCAATCCGCGGATCGCCTCGGCCGAGACGATGATCAAAACGACTCCGCCGGGCGCCGGCTCCCGGCTGCTCCGGATCCGTGAGGACAATCCGGTCTACGACGCCTGCGCCCGCCCCGTCACGCTGGACGACGGCGAGATCAGGCTGATGGCGACGGGGCCGTTCACCGAGTCGGACCTCGGCGTCTCCTGCTACCACTCGAAGGTCGGTGCGGTCGAGCTCTGCCTGAACCATCTCGTCGACGGCCCCGAGGAGTTCGTCGTCGTTGACATGACAGCCGGTTCGGACTCCTTCGCCTCCGGCATGTTCACCCGGTTCGACCTGACGTTCCTGGTGGCCGAGCCGACCCGCAAGGGCATCTCCGTCTACCGCCAGTACAAGGAGTACGCACGGGACTTCGGTGTCGCGCTGAAGGTCGTCGGCAACAAAGTGCGCGACAAGGACGACCTGGAGTTCCTGCGCTCCGAGGTCGGTGACGACCTGCTCATCACCGTCGGCCACTCCGACTGGGTCCGCGCGATGGAGAAGGGCCGCCCGCCGCGTTTCGAGATGCTGGAAGCGGAGAACCGCCTCGCGCTTCAGTCGCTCCAGGACGCCGCGGAAGACAGCTACGCGCACCGGGACTGGGAGCGCTACACGCGCCAGATGGTGCACTTCCACCTGAAGAACGCGGAGAGCTGGGGGAACGAGAGGACGGGCGCCGACCTGGCGTCCCAGGTCGACCCGGCCTTCGTGCTCAGCGAGCGGTACGCCGAGGTCAGCGCCGCTTCTTGACGCCCCGTCCGGGATGCCCCGGAGGCGGCAGGACCGCCAGGGGATGCAGCCGGGAGGGGCCGGGGCGAGCGGACAGCTCACCCCGGCCCCTCCTCCGTCCCGCACTTCGACCGGAAATATTTACTCGAACTGGAGTGCGTTAAAGCCGCTCAATCACCGAATCGAGTGAACAACTCGACCATTTGACCCTAATGTCCACTCCCTGACTTTACTCTGGATTACGATCTATTTACCGAGAGTTGATGATCCCGCCGCTGCACGCCGTGACCCACCACCGCGTACGGCCGCCCACATCCCCTTGTTCCACGACTTGTTCCGCGACTTGTTCCGCGACCACGCTGCCCCGGAGGAGACGGAAACCATGCCTGCCTACGTCCCCACCCGTACCGACAACACAGATTCCGACTTCTCGCCGACCGCTCGCGTCCACCCACCGCACGGGCCACCGCAGGGCGGAGACGGCCATCGGTCCCGCTTCCCGATTTCGGGAGCAAATCTGTCCGCCTCGATCACCGTGTTCCTGATCGCGGTGCCGATGTCCCTGGGGCTCGCCGTCGCCATCGGCGCCCCGCTCGAAGCCGGACTGCTCGCGGCGGCCGTCGGCGGCATCGTCGCCGGACTGCTCGGGGGTTCCGCACTCCAGGTCACTGGCCCCTCAGCCGGACTGACCGTCGTGACGGCCGGACTCATCCAGGACTACGGCTGGCGCACGACCTGCGCCATCACCGTCGGCGCCGGCCTGCTCCAGTTGGTCCTGGGCTCCCTGCGCGCCGCCCGCAGTGCACTGGCCGTCTCCCCGGCCATCGTGCACGGCACTCTGGCCGGCATCGGTGTCGCCATCGCGCTCGCCCAACTGCATATCGTGCTCGGCGGTACGCCCCAGAGCTCGGCCGTCGCCAACGCCCTCGCCCTGCCGGGCCAGTTCGCCCGCGTCGCTCCGGCCGCACCCCTGATCGGCGGGCTGACCATCGCCGTACTGGTGCTGTGGCCGCGGATCCCCGGACGTACCGGACGCGCCCTGCGCAGAATCCCCGCCGCCCTCGCCTCGGTCGCGGCGGCCACCGCGCTGGCCGCTGTCGCCGCACCCGGGATCGCGCGAGTCGACCTCCCGTCCTGGCGGGCACACGCCCTGCCCGAACTGCCGCACGGGCCGGTGCTCGGTCTGCTCGGCGCCGTCTTCACGGTGATGCTGGTGGCGAGTCTCGAGTCGCTGCTGTCGGCGGTGGCCGTGGACAAGCTGGCCGCCGACCGCCCCGGGGCCGCGGGCAGACGCGCCGACCTCGACCGCGAACTGCGCGGACAGGGCGTCGCGAACACCGTGTCCGGGCTGCTCGGCGGGCTGCCGGTGTCCGGCGGAGCCGTGCGGGGCACGGCGAATGTCCGGGCGGGCGCCACCGGCCGTGCCTCCACCGTGCTGCACGGCGTATGGATGCTGATCGCCGCAGGACTGCTGGTCGGCGTTCTGGAGTGGATGCCGCTGGCCGCACTGGCCGCGCTGGTGATGGTGGTCGGCCTCCAGATGGTGAGCTACGCGCACATCCGCAACGTGCACAGGCACCGGGAGTTCCTGGCGTACGGGGCCACGGTCGCCGGGGTCGTGGGCTTCGGCGTACTGGAGGGGGTGGCGGCCGGAATCGCCGTCGCTGTCGGTGTGGCCCTGCACCGCCTGGCCAGAACCAGGATCACCCTCCACGAGGACGGCGGGCGCCACCGGCTGAAGGCGCGTGGGCAGTTGACGTTCCTGGCCGTGCCCCGGCTGAGCCGGACGCTCGGGCAGATCCCGTCAGGGGCGACCGCGGTGGTGGAGCTGGACGGTTCGTTCATGGACCACGCGGCGTACGAGACGCTCCAGCACTGGCGGGAGGCGCATGTCGCCCAGGGCGGAACGGTCGAGGTGACAGGCCGGGACGGCAGCCGGATCGCCGTGCCCGCGTCCGCCGCCGCTCCTGTCACAGAGGCCGCATCCGGGAAAGCGGGTAGCCGCCAACTGGCCAGTGGTCTGCGCTCGTTCCAGCGTGACACCGCGCCACTGGTCCGGGGCGAACTGGCACGTCTCGCGCGGGAGGGCCAGCGGCCTTCGCAGCTCTTCCTCACCTGCGCCGACTCCCGGCTGGTGACCAGCATGATCACGTCGAGCGGTCCCGGGGACCTGTTCACTGTGCGGAACGTGGGCAATTTCGTACCGCTGCCCGGCGCGGAGGGTTCCGACGACTCGGTGGCGGCGGCGATCGAGTACGCGGTCGACATCCTGCGGGTCGATTCGATCACCGTCTGCGGACACTCCGGCTGCGGTGCCATGACGGCTCTCGTGAACGACAGCGCCCGCACGAGCACCCAAACCGAAGCTGAAACGAGCCCAGACGCAGACACCACTGCCGACACCAGCACCGGCACCGGCACCGGCACCGGCACCCCAGTGGACACGCCTCTGCGGCGGTGGTTGCGGCACGGTCAGCCCAGCCTGGACCGAATGCTGAGCCGCCATCACTCCTGGGCGCGGATCTCCGGGCGGATGCCGGCCGATGCGGTGGAGCAGCTCTGCCTGACCAATGTCATCCAGCAACTGGAGCATCTGCGGGCGCACGCCTCGGTCGCGCGCCGGCTCGCGGAGGGCACGCTGGAGCTGCACGGCATGTACTTCCACGTCGGCGAGGCCCAGGCGTATCTGCTCACCGGCGCCCCTGAGCCCGACGGGGTGTTCGCCCAGGTGGCTCCCGCCTGACGCAGTCCGATGCGGGCCGAACTCCGGGGGCGACGAGCGCCGGATCGCCTCCCGGCCCCGCCCCGGCCGCACCTCAGGTCGCCTCCGCCGAGCCTCCCGAGCAGAGGTCTAAACCAATTGATTGGCGTGAGCCCTTGTCAGAGTGGCTCACGGGCTGATGAGCTAGACCTGGGACACAAGGCTTTGTCGAAAGGGCGATCTCGTGAGCAACGAAAGCTTGGCCAACCTGCTCAAGGAGGAGCGGCGTTTCGCGCCGCCCACCGAGCTGGCCGCGAACGCCAACGTGACAGCGGCGGCGTACGAGCAGGCGGCAGCGGACCGGCTGGGCTTCTGGGCCGAGCAGGCCCGGCGGCTGACGTGGGCCACCGAGCCCACCGAGACGCTCGACTGGTCGAATCCACCGTTCGCGAAGTGGTTCGCCGACGGCGAGCTGAACGTCGCGTACAACTGCGTGGACCGGCACGTCGAGGCCGGCAACGGCGACCGCGTCGCCATCCACTTCGAGGGTGAGCCGGGCGACAGCCGGTCGATCACCTACGCGCAGCTCAAGGACGAGGTGTCGCAGGCCGCGAACGCGCTCACCGAGCTGGGTGTCGCGAAGGGCGACCGGGTCGCCGTCTATCTGCCGATGATCGCCGAAGCGGTGGTGGCGATGCTCGCCTGTGCCCGCGTCGGTGCCGCCCACTCGGTGGTGTTCGGCGGCTTCTCCGCGGACGCCGTCGCCTCCCGTATCCAGGACGCCGACGCCAAGCTGGTCATCACGGCCGACGGCGGTTACCGGCGCGGCAAGCCGTCCGCGCTCAAGCCCGCGATCGACGAGGCCGTGACGAAGTGCCCGGACGTCGAGCATGTGCTCGTCGTGCGGCGCACGGGCCAGGACACGGCGTGGACCGAGGGCCGGGACGTCTGGTGGGACGAGTTCGTGGGACGCCAGTCCACCGAGCACACCCCCGAGGCCTTCGACGCCGAGCACCCGCTGTTCATCCTCTACACCTCGGGCACGACGGGGAAGCCGAAGGGCATCCTGCACACGTCCGGCGGCTACCTCACCCAGGCGGCGTACACGCACCACGCGGTCTTCGACCTCAAGCCGGAGACGGACGTCTACTGGTGCACGGCCGACATCGGCTGGGTGACCGGCCACTCGTACATCGTGTACGGGCCGCTGGCCAACGGCGCGACCCAGGTGATCTACGAGGGCACGCCGGACACCCCGCACCAGGGCCGGTTCTGGGAGATCGTCCAGAAGTACGGCGTCTCGATCCTCTACACGGCGCCGACCGCGATCCGTACGTTCATGAAGTGGGGAGACGACATCCCCGCCAAGTTCGACCTGTCGTCGCTGCGGGTCCTCGGCTCGGTCGGTGAGCCGATCAACCCCGAGGCATGGATGTGGTACCGGAAGAACATCGGCGCCGACAAGTGCCCGATCGTGGACACCTGGTGGCAGACCGAGACCGGCGCGATGATGATCTCGCCGCTGCCCGGAGTGACGGAGACCAAGCCTGGTTCCGCCCAGCGTGCGCTGCCGGGTATCTCCGCGACGGTCGTCGACGACGAGGCGCGCGAAGTGCCGGACGGTGGCGGCGGCTATCTGGTCATCACCGAGCCGTGGCCCTCGATGCTCCGCACCGTCTGGGGCGACGACCAGCGCTTCATCGACACCTACTGGTCGCGGTTCGAGGGCAAGTACTTCGCGGGTGACGGTGCGAAGAAGGACACCGACGGCGACCTGTGGCTGCTGGGCCGGGTCGACGACGTGATGCTGGTGTCCGGGCACAACATCTCGACCACCGAGGTCGAGTCGGCGCTGGTCTCGCACCCGGCCGTCGCCGAGGCCGCGGTCGTCGGCGCCGCCGACGAGACGACGGGTCAGTCGATCGTGGCGTTCGTGATCCTGCGCGGCACGGCGGAGGAGTCGGCGGACCTCTCGGCTGAGCTGCGCAACCACGTGGGCGCGGTGCTCGGGCCGATCGCCAAGCCGAAGCGGGTCCTGCCGGTGGCCGAGCTGCCCAAGACCCGGTCCGGGAAGATCATGCGGCGCCTGCTGCGCGACATCGCGGAGGACCGCGAGCTGGGCGATGTCTCCACGCTCACGGACTCCTCGGTGATGGGCCTGATCCAGACGAAGCTGCCCAGCGCCAGCGCCTCCAGCGAGGACTGAGCCTGCGCCGACCGAGCCCGTGAAGGCTGAGCACTCGCGAGGGCTGGCGCCTGCGAGGGCTGAGGGCCTGCGAGGGCTGGCGCCTGCGAAAACTGAGCCTGCGAGGTTCGGAGCAGGACAACTGAACAGCAGGGCGACGGCGGAACGCCGGACGGGGTCGGTATGCCCGTCCGGCGTTCTGTCCGTAAAGTGACGAGAGAGACGATCACCGGATGCTCCCTGCCGCCCCGCGGCCCGCCCCGCCTCGGATACCGTAGGGGCAGAAGAAGCAGTGAAAAGTAGGTCAACAGGTGCGCCGGGAAGTCTGGTCGGCATGTGTTCTGTGCTGTCCACCTGACCGGAGGTCCCCCGCGTGCCCGCGCCCGCCCCGAAGCCCGATCCCCAGCCCAGGCCCGAGCCCGAATCACAGCAGCCTCAGCAGCCTCAGCAGCCACAGGATTCTCAGCAGCTCCGGAATTCGCAGCGGTCTCGGCCCGCGTCCTTCCTCGGGCGGCTGCCGTTCCCCGAACGGACCTATCTCGCTGACGCGCTGCGCACCGAGACCGTCGGGGGCCTGCTTCTCCTCCTCGCGGCCATTGCCGCCCTCATCTGGGCGAACACCCCGCTGAGCAGCAGTTACGCCTCCGTCAGCCACTTCCATCTGGGCCCGGACGCCGTCGGTCTGCACCTCTCGGTCCAGCACTGGGCGGCCGACGGCCTGATCGCGGTCTTCTTCTTCGTCGCCGGGATCGAGCTCAAACGCGAGATGGTCGCGGGCGAGCTGCGCGATCCGAAGGCCGCCGCGCTGCCGGTGATCGCCGCGGTGTGCGGGATGGCGGTACCGGCCCTGGTCTACACGCTGGTCAACGTCATCGGCGACGGATCGCTGGGCGGCTGGGCGGTCCCGACCGCCACCGACATCGCCTTCGCTCTCGCCGTCCTGGCGGTCATCGGCACCTCGCTCCCGTCCGCGCTGCGCGCCTTCCTGCTCACGCTGGCCGTCGTCGACGACCTCTTTGCGATCCTGATCATCGCGGTGTTCTTCACCAGCGACATCAACTTCGCCGCGCTCGGCGGCGCGGCGGCCGGCCTGGCCGTCTTCTGGCTGCTGCTGCGCTTCGACGTACACGGCTGGTACATCTACGTGCCGCTCGGGCTGGTCATCTGGGGGCTGATGTACAACAGCGGCGTGCACGCCACCATCGCCGGTGTCGCCATGGGCCTGATGCTCCGGTGCCACCGCCACGAGGGTGAACGTCACTCCCCGGGGGAGCACATCGAGCACCTGGTCCGGCCGTTCTCCGCGGGCCTCGCCGTACCGCTGTTCGCGCTGTTCTCCGCCGGGGTGTCGGTGTCAGGGCGGGCGCTGGGCGACGTCTTCACCCGGCCCGAGACGCTGGGTGTCGTCCTGGGGCTGGTCGTCGGCAAAGCGGTCGGCATCTTCGGCGGTACGTGGCTGACCGCCCGCTTCACCAAGGCCGAGCTCAACAAGGACCTGGCCTGGGCCGACGTGTTCGCGGTGGCCTCACTCGCCGGGATCGGCTTCACCGTCTCGCTGCTCATCGGGGAGCTGGCCTTCGACGGGGACCCCACGACGACCGCCGAGGTCAAGGCGTCCGTACTGCTGGGGTCCGTGATCGCCGCCGTGCTCTCCTCCGTGCTGCTCAAGATGCGCAACCGCCGCTACCGGGCCCTCTGCGACGAGGAGGAGCGCGACGAGGACCACGACGGCATCCCCGACATCTACGAGGAGGACGAAGCCGCGCACCATCTGCGCATGGCTGCGATCCTCGAGGGGAAGGCGGCCGAGCACCGCCGTCTCGCCGAACGGGCGGGGGCAGCAAGCGAGGACGAGGACCGTCCGGCATGATCTGAAGTCAGATCATCTCGAACAGACAGTTTGTGACGACGCCCAAGATGATGCCCGCGCGGATGACCGCCCGTACAGACGGACGCTCGCACAGCGAACGACCGCACGGACGAACGCTCGCGCAAGAGAAGAGGGATTCAGCGATGAGCCACCCCAGCAGCCCTGCCGGCACCGCGGACCGCAGTCTCGGTCAACTGTTCGCCTCGGCGACAGCGGAGATGTCGGCCCTGGTGCACGACGAAATCGCCCTGGCCAAGGCGGAACTCCGCCAGGACGTCAAGCGGGGCGCCGTCGGCAGCGCCGCTTTCTCGGCGGCCGGGATCGTGCTCCTCTTCTCGCTGCCGATGCTGAGCTTCGCCCTCGCCTACGGCATCCGGACCTGGAGCCACTGGAACCTGGCGATCTGCTTCGTCCTGTCCTTCGCCGCGAATGTGCTGGTGGCCGCGGTCCTCGGGCTGATCGGAATGGTGTTCTTCAAGAAGGCCAAGAAGGGCAAGGGCCCGCAGAAGGTCGTCGCATCCGCCAAGGAGACGGCGGCTGTCATCCAGGGCGTCAAGCCGCACCCCCGCCCGGCTCTCGACCGCCCGTCGCTCGACAAGGCGGCCACGCCGATGCCCGCGGATGCCCCCCTCCCGGTCATCGGTGAGCCGTCAGCTGTGGGACGCTCGTCGGCATGACCGCTTCTGCCGAAATGGGCTCCGTCGTACGAATCGACGGGCCCTGGACCCACCGTGACGTCGCCGCCAACGGCGCGCGCTTCCACATCACGGAGGCGGGTGACGGACCACTGGTGCTGCTGTTGCACGGCTTTCCGCAGTTCTGGTGGACCTGGCGCCATCAGCTGACCGCGCTCGCCGACGCCGGATTCCGGGCCGTCGCGATGGATCTCCGGGGCGTGGGCGGCAGTGACCGCACGCCCCGCGGATACGACCCCGCCAACCTGGCCCTCGACGTCACCGGTGTGATCCGCTCACTCGGGGAGCCGGACGCCGCGCTCGTCGGGCACGACCTGGGCGGATATCTGGCGTGGACGGCGGCCGTGATGCGGCCCAAGCTGGTGCGCCGGCTCGCTGTCTCCTCGATGCCGCACCCGCGCCGCTGGCGCTCGGCGATGCTCTCCGACTTCTCGCAGTCCCGGGCCGGTTCGTACGTCTGGGGCTTCCAGCGGCCGTGGCTGCCGGAGCGGCAGCTGGTCGCGGACGACGCGGCGCTGGTCGGTGAGCTGGTACGCGAATGGTCGGGGCCCGCCCGGCCCGAGGACGACGCCGTGGACATGTACCGGCGTGCCATGTCGATCCCGTCCACGGCGCACTGCTCCATCGAGCCGTACCGCTGGATGGTGCGGTCGCTGGCCCGGCCGGACGGCATCCAGTTCAACCGCCGGATGAAGCGTCCGGTGCGGGTGCCGACGCTGCATCTGCACGGTTCACTCGACCCGGTGATGCGTACCCGCAGCGCGGCGGGGTCGGGTCAGTACGTCGAAGCGCCGTACCGCTGGCGGCTGTTCGACGGTCTCGGGCACTTCCCGCAGGAGGAGGACCCGGAGGCTTTCTCGGCCGAGCTCATCAACTGGCTGAAGGACCCCGAGCCCGACCGCTGACCTCCGGGGGCCCCTGCGGCGACGGGACGGGAACGCTTGTCCTACGAACAGCCAAATGCCTGGCGCATAGGCCAATTGGCCCCGTGGGACGCGATTACCGACCATGAGGCACGGGCAAACACGGTGGTATGGGCTGGACGCACGACTACGGTGACGCAGCACGCAACCGCCGCTCGGCCACGGGCCTGAGTACGTACGAGAGGGGCGGGCCACACAATGTGGAGGACGACGATCCACCTCTCGGTATTCCGCGCATCATCCGCCGCCGGGCCCGCTGGGTGTCGGCACGGTTACGGCATTCCAGGCCGTGATCAGCCCCGGCGAGGCCCCGGGACCGTCCTGTCCCGCGTCCCGATGAGAACGTCCCGATGAGAGCTCAGCTCTTCGTGAGGTAGCCGAGGCCCGGATGCACGGCCCGGTACCCGTCGAGCAGCCTTCCCGCCACGTTCACGGAGTCGACCAGCGGGTGCAGGGCGAATGCCCGGACCGCGGCCCGCGCCGATCCGCTCGCCGCCGCCTCCAGCACGGAGCGCTCCACCGCCTTCACCGCTGACACCAGGGCCGCCTCATGGCCCGTCAGCTGTGAAACCGGCAGCGGCCGGGGCCCGTTCGCGTCGATCCGGCACGGGACCTCGATGACGGCGGCCTCGTCGAGCACGGAGAGCGTACGGCCATCCGTACGGCCGTCCCTGAGCCCATCCGCACGCTCATCCGTACGGCCGCCGGCCGGTGCGCTGCCGCTGCCGTTGGGCACGTTCAGGATCAGGGTGGCGCTCTCGTCCCGTGCGATGGCCCGCATCAGGGCCAGCGCGACGTTCTCGTAGCCGCCCGACTCCAGGTCGTCCGCCTCCCGTTCGCCCGCACCCGCGGCCTCGCGGTTCTCCGCCATGTACGTCGCCTCGCGCTCGGCACGGGTGCGGTCCCAGGCCGCGAGCGCGGGCGTCGACGGGTGCGCCATCTCGTCGTAGAACCGGGCCTGCTGGTCGTGCAGGAAGGCGCCGCGGGTCTGTTCCGCCTGCTGGTAGGCGGCGACCGTCTCGCGGTTGAAGTAGTAGTAGTGCAGATATTCGTTGGGGACCGAGCGGATCGAGCGCAGCCAGTCGGCGCCGAAGAGCCTGCCCTCCTCGAAGGAGGTCAGCAGCCGCTCGTCGTCGAACAGCCGGGGCAGCACATCCTGCTCGCCCACGTACAGCCCGCGCAGCCAGCCCAGATGGTTCAGCCCCACATAGTCGAGCCGCGCCGCGGCGGGGTCCGCGCCGAGGACCCGGGCGACCCGGCGGCCGAGGCCGACCGGTGAGTCGCAGATCCCGATGACGCGGCGGCCGAGGTGGGCGGCCATCGCCTCGGTCACGAGACCCGCCGGGTTGGTGAAGTTGATGACCCAGGCGTCCGGGGCGAGGCGGGCGACCCGGCGGGCGATGTCGACCGCGACCGGGACCGTCCGGAGGCCGTACGCGATACCGCCCGCGCCCACGGTCTCCTGGCCGAGTACACCCTCGGCCAGTGCCACCCGCTCGTCGGCCGCCCGGCCCGCGAGCCCGCCCACCCGGATCGCGGAGAAGACGAAGTCGGCGCCGCGCAGGGCGTCGTCGAGGTCGGTGGTGGTCCGTACCTCCGGCGCATCCGGTACGTCCACCGCCTGGTCGGCGAGGACCCGCGCCACGGCCGCCAGCCTGGCCGGGTCGAGATCGTGGAGCGTGAGGTGGGTGACCCGGCCCGCCGCGTGGTCGCGCAGCAGCGCCCCGTACACGAGCGGCACCCGGAATCCTCCGCCGCCGAGAATCGTGAGCCTCACCGTGCGCCTCCCGCTGTCCTCACCGTGTACGCCTGACCGGCCTGGTCCGCCTGACCGCCGTCGTCACAGTGCGCACCCCTGAGTGTCCACCTGCTGGTTCGCGGTGAGGCCCTTGGCGATGTCCGGGCGGACCTCGTCGGCCGAGAGCGCGTACCCGGTGTTGCTGTCGTCGAGCGATTTGGCGAAGACCACCCCGTACACCTTGCCCTGGGGGGTCAGCAGGGGCCCGCCCGAGTTGCCCTGCCGGACGGTCGTGAAGAGGGAGTAGACGTCGCGGGTGACCGTCCCGCGGTGGTAGATGTCCGGGCCGCTGGCGTTGATCCGGGCGCGGACGCGGGCGGACCGGACGTCGTACCCGCCGTTCTCCGGGAAGCCGGCGACGATCGCGCTGTCGTTGGTGTGCGCGTCGTGGTTGGTGTCGGTGAACTTCAGCGGGCGGGCGTGCAGGTCCGGCACGTCCAGAACGGCGATGTCGCGTGACCAGTCGTAGAGCACGACCTTCGCGTCGTACAGCTTGCCCTCGCCGCCGATCTGCACGGTCGGCTCGCTGACGCCGCCGACGACGTGGGCGTTGGTCATCACCCGGTGGTTGCCGATGGCGAAACCGGAGCCCTCCAGGACCTTGCTGCACCCGGTCGCGGTGCCGACGACCTTGACGATGGACTTCTTGGCGCTCGCCACGACCGGGCTGCTGGCCAGCGCCGGGTCGGGCGGCTTGACGTCGGTGATCGGCTCTCTGTCGAAGGGGCTGAAGACCTGGGGGAAGCCGTTCTGCGCCAGGACGGATGTGAAGTTCGTGAACCAGCTGCCGGCCTTGGCGGGCATCACCCGGGAGACCCCGATGAGCACCTTCGAGGCGCGGACCTCCTTGCCGAGGGTGGGCAGGGTCGTACCGGCAAGGGCCGATCCGATCAGCCACGCGACCAGCAGCATGGCCACCACATTGACCAGCGCGCCGCCGGTGGCGTCGAGGGCGCGCGCGGGTGACCAGGTGATGAAGCGGCGCAGTCTGTTGCCCAGGTGGGTGGTGAGGGCCTGGCCGACCGAGGCGCACACGATCACGATGACGACCGCGACGACCGTGGCCGTCGTGGAGACTTCGGACTTCTCCGTGAGCTGGTCCCAGATGATGGGCAGTACGTAGACGGCGATGACGCCGCCCCCGAGGAAGCCGATCACCGACAGGATGCCGACGACGAAACCCTGGCGGTAGCCGATGACCGCGAACCACACAGCGGCCAGCAGCAGCAGGATGTCCAGCACGTTCACCGTCGGGAGCCTCGCTTTTCGTCGCCGGTCACGGTCAGCCGGCCGGTGGTGCGGCCCGTGGGAGAGCCGCAGTGGTTCGCGGCGTCGCCCGAGTGGCCCAGTACTTCGGCCACCCTGTCATGCGCGCCAGTCGAGCGGGACCTGTCTGGAGTGGTCCCAGGGCTTTTCCCAGCCCGCGAAGTGCAGAATCCGGTCGATCACCCCGGCGGTGAAACCCCAGACCAGGGCGGATTCGACCAGAAATGCGGGGCCCTGGTGACCGCGCGGATGGACCGTCGTCACCCGGTTGGCGGGGTCCGTGAGATCCGCCACGGGAACCGTGAAGACCCGGGCCGTCTCACCGCTGTCCACGGCCCGTACGGGGCTGGGCGCGCGCCACCAGCCGAGCACCGGCGTCACGACGAAGCCGCTCACCGGGATGTAGAGCCGGGGCAGCACGCCGAAGATCTGCACACCCGCGGGATCGAGGCCGGTCTCCTCCTGAGCCTCGCGCAGCGCCGCCCGCAGCGGTCCTGTGGTCTGCGGATCGCCGTCGCCCGGGTCGAGGGAGCCGCCGGGGAAGGACGGCTGTCCCGCGTGGGAGCGCAGGCTGGAGGCCCGCTCCATCAGCAGCAGCTCGGGGCCGGCCGCGCCCTCGCCGAAGAGGACCAGCACGGCGGACTGGCGCCCGCTGCCGCTCTCGGGCGGCAGGAACCGGCTGAGCTGCTCGGGGCGCACCGTGCTCGCCGCGTGCGCCACGGGTGTCAGCCATCCGGGCAGCCCGGACTGCGTCACGGCGAGCGGGCTCTCCTGAGTCCGGTCCGAGTGTCTCTCTCCAGCGCGCGTCATCGGCACCCCCGACCCTTCTGAACCTTCCAACGCCTGTGGCGGGCCTGATCGTTCCGCACGGACGGGTGGTTCCGCACGGCGGGGTGGCCCTGGACCGCGGGGGCGTTCCGCACAGTGGGGTCATGGCGCACGGCGGGGTGGTTCCGGTCCGGCCTGCCGGTGCGGGCCGCCGTCACCCGGCCGCCATCGGCGGGGCCGGCTGTCCCGGATAGTCCGCAGGAGGCTTCAACCGCTGGCCGGGCTGCCCGCCCTTCTCGTACTTCAGCAGCTTCCGCGCCTTCTCCGGGTCCGTCTCGCCCTCGCCGTACGCAGGACAGAGCGGGGCGATCGGGCAGGCGCCGCAGGCCGGTTTACGGGCGTGGCAGATGCGGCGGCCGTGGAAGACGACCCGGTGCGAGAGCATCGTCCAGTCGCTCTTGGGGAAGAGGGCGCAGACCTCCGCCTCGACCTTCTCGGGGTCGGTCTGCTCGGTCCACTTCCAGCGCCGCACCAGCCGCCCGAAATGGGTGTCGACAGTGATTCCCGGCACTCCGAACGCATTACCAAGAACGACATTTGCCGTTTTCCGCCCGACTCCGGGCAGTGACACCAGGTCTTCGAGCCGGCCAGGCACCTCGCCGCCGAAGTTGTCCCTGATGGCGGTGGACAGGCCCAGGACCGACTTCGCCTTCGCCCGGAAGAACCCGGTCGGCCGCAGGATCTGCTCCAGCTCCTCGGGGTCGGCGGCCGCCATGTCCTCCGGCGTCGGGAACTTCGCGAAGAGCCCGGGTGTCGTCTGGTTGACCCGGAGGTCGGTGGTCTGGGCGGAGAGGACCGTGGCGACTAGCAGCTCGAAGGGGTTCTCGAAGTCGAGCTCGGGGTGGGCGTACGGATAGACCTCGGCCAGCTCATTGTTGATCCGGCGCGCCCGGCGGACCAGGGCGGCATGGGACTCCGACTTGGGGATCCTGACAGCCTCCACGGCGGGCGCGGCCGCCTTCTGCGCCGACGCGGCGGCCTTCTTCGAGGATGCGGCCGCCTTCTTGGCGGGCGCAGTCACCTTCCCCGCCGACGCTGCTGCCTTCCCCGCTGACGCTGCCGCCTTTTTGGTGGCCGCGGCTGCCTTCTTGGCGGGCGCGGCCTTCTTGGCCTTCGCGGGTGTGGCCTTGACCGGGGCGGCCTTTCCGGCAGGAGCCGTCTTCTTCGCCGGAGCGGCACTCTTGGCGGGCGCCGCTTTCCTGGCGGGCGCAGCCTTCTTCGGAGGCGCAGCCTTCTTCGGAGGCGCAGCCTTCTCGCCGACCGGAGCCTTGCCTGCCGTCTCCGCCGCCGCTGCCGCTGCCGCCTCTGTCGGCTCTGCCATCTCGGTCCCCTTCACCGGTTTACCGGTTTCGTCACGTTTGCGGCCTTTTTCGCCCGGGTGGGCGACTGTTCGCCCACAGCAGAATCACAGCTCGGGTGACACCCGTTCAGCCCCCTGACTCTCTGCTCTCACCGGCCTTTTGGACACTCGGCCAGCCTAGAGGCAGGCACCGACATCCACCCCGGTCACAGCCAATTCCCAACCCAATCGGCCCCCTCCCGCACAAGCCGCAGCAGCAGTGCGTCAAACTTGTGACTGATCACACTGATTGACCCGTCCGGCATGATGGGAGCCAGCCGGTTCCCTGAGCAGGTCGACAAGGAGAGAACTCGTGGACGACGTTCTGCGGCGCGCCCCGCTCTTCGCGGCGCTCGATGACGAGCAGGCCGCTGAGCTGCGCGCCTCGATGAGTGAGGTGACGCTCGCCCGCGGCGACGCCCTCTTCCACGAGGGCGACCCCGGCGACCGCCTCTATGTGGTCACCGAGGGCAAGGTAAAGCTGCACCGCACTTCCCCCGACGGCCGCGAGAACATGCTGGCGGTCCTCGGCCCCGGCGAGCTGATCGGCGAGCTGTCCCTCTTCGACCCGGGCCCGCGTACCGCCACGGCGTCGGCGCTGACCGAGGTCAAGCTGCTCGGCCTGGGCCACGGCGACCTCCAGCCCTGGCTGAACGTCCGCCCCGAGGTGGCCACGGCGCTGCTGCGCGCGGTCGCCCGCCGGCTGCGCAAGACCAACGACCAGATGTCCGACCTGGTCTTCTCGGACGTCCCCGGCCGGGTCGCCCGTGCGCTCCTCGACCTCTCGCGCCGCTTCGGTGTGCAGTCGGAGGAGGGCATCCACGTGGTCCACGACCTCACCCAGGAGGAGCTGGCCCAGCTGGTCGGCGCCTCCCGCGAGACGGTCAACAAGGCCCTCGCGGACTTCGCCGGGCGCGGCTGGCTGCGGCTGGAGGCCCGTGCGGTCATCCTGCTGGACGTCGAGCGCCTCGCGAAGCGGTCCCGATAGCGGCTGCACCCCTGCCGTAGGTACGTGAAGGGGCGCCCCACTCTCGCAGTGGGGCGCCCCTTCACGTACGTACGGACACGAAGCACGTACGGAAACGAAGCACGTACGGGCACACTGCACGGCCGGCCACGGATCAAAGCGCACCCGCGCAAGCCGCGCAGCCGCTCACCCGCGCAAGCCGCTCAGATCAGCCCGTGCTCCCGCAGATACTCCAGCTGCGCCCGTACCGACAGCTCGGCCGCGGGCCAGAGCGAGCGGTCGACGTCCGCGTACACCTGCGCGACGACCTCCGAGGCCGTCGTGAAGCCCTTCTCGGCCGCCGTCTCCACCTGGGCGAGCCGGTTCGCGCGGTGCGCGAGGTAGAAGTCGACGGCCCCCTGGGCGTCCTCCAGTACGGGCCCGTGCCCCGGAAGCACGGTGTGCACCCCGTCGTCCACGGTCAGCGAGCGCAGCCGTCGCAGCGAGTCCAGGTAGTCGCCGAGCCGGCCGTCCGGATGGGCGACCACCGTCGTCCCGCGGCCCAGCACCGTGTCGCCCGTCAGCACCGCCCGGTCGGCCGGGAGGTGGAAGCAGAGCGAGTCGGCGGTGTGGCCCGGCGTCGGTACGACCCGCAGCTCCAGGCCGCCGGTGGTGATGACGTCCCCGGCGCCGAGCCCCTCGTCGCCGAGGCGCAGCGCGGGGTCCAGAGCCCGTACGTGCGTACGCGTCAGCTCCGCGAACCGCGCCGCGCCCTCCGCGTGATCCGGGTGGCCGTGCGTCAGGAGGGTCAGCGCGACGCGTTTGCCCGCGCCCGCCGCCGCCGCGACCACGGCCTCCAGATGGGTCTCGTCGAGCGGTCCCGGGTCGATGACGACGGCCAGGTCGGAGTCCGGCTCGGCGACGATCCAGGTGTTGGTGCCGTCGAGCGTCATCGCTGAGGCGTTCGGCGCCAGGACGTTCAACGCCCGTGAGGTGGCGGGCCCGGACAGGACCCCGCCCCGGGGCTGGCCGGGGAGTGCTGCGGCGTCACTCACGCGGGGGCTCCTGTCGTCCTGGGGGTCACCTCGGGCACGCGGCCGGTCATTCCCCGGCTCCCGTCGCCGGCAGCCGCCGGGTGAACTCATCATGACCCGGCCAGCTCAGCACCAGCTCACCGCCCTCCAGCCGGGCCCGTGCCAGCACCGGTGTGAGCTCCTGCGCCGCCGCTCCCGCCAGGGCGTCGGACACGGTCGCGTACGGCTGGAGCGAGCGGAGCGTCGAGATCGTCGGCGGCATCATCAGCAGCTCGCCCTTGTCGTACGCCTCTGCTGCCTCCTCCGGCCGTACCCAGACCGTGCGGTCCGCCTCGGTGGAGGCGTTCCTGGTCCGCTGCCCCTCCGGCAGCGCCGCCGCGAAGAACCAGGTGTCGTACCGCTTCGGCTCGAACTCCGGGGTGATCCAGCGGGCCCACGCGCCCAGCAGATCGGAGCGGAGGACGAGACCACGCCGGTCCAGGAAGTCGGCGAAGGAGAGGGCGTGGTCGACGAGCGCGGCGCGGTCCGCCTCCCAGTCGTCGCCCGAGAGGTCGCTCACGACGGTGGACGCGGTCTCACCGGCGAGGAGCACGCCGGCCTCCTCGTACGTCTCCCGTACGGCGGCGCAGACGATGGCCTGCGCGGACGCGGCGTCGACACCGAGCCGCGCGGCCCACACCTCACGCGGCGGGCCCGCCCAGCCCACGAGGCGGTCGTCGTCACGGGGGTCGACACCGCCGCCCGGATACGCGTACGCGCCCCCGGCAAAGGCCATGGAGGCGCGTCTGCGCAGCATGTGGACGGCGGGACCGGCCGCCGTGTCGCGCAGCAGCATGACGGTCGCGGCCCTGCGCGGTACGACGGCGGTGAGCTCACCGGCCGCCAGGGCTCGGATACGGTCGGGCCATTCCGGCGGGTACCACTGACCTTGGGGCATGGCCGGAGGCTAACCGCTCTCGCGCCGATGTTCGAGAGGCGGGCGTGAGAGGCGGGCGTGAGAGGCGGGCGGGGCACCGCTCCGGAGCCCCGGCCCCTCAAGCCTTCAGCTCGACCTGGATCTCCACCTCGACCGGTGCGTCCAGCGGCAGCACCGCGACGCCCACCGCACTGCGCGCATGCACACCACGGTCGCCCAGGGCGGCGCCCAGCAGCTCGCTGGCGCCGTTGAGCACGCCCGGCTGGCCCGTGAAGTCCGGGGCCGATGCCACGAATCCCACGACCTTCACGACGCGCTCGATCCGGTCCAGGTCGCCGACGAGCGACTTCACGGCCGCCAGCGCGTTCAGCGCACACGTACGCGCCAGGTCCCTGGCGTCCTCGGCGGTGACCTCGGCGCCCACCTTCCCGACCAGCGGAAGCTTGCCGTCCACCATCGGCAGCTGGCCCGCCGTGTACACGTACACACCGGACTGCACGGCCGGCTGGTACGCGGCCAGCGGCGGTACGACGTCCGGAAGCGTCAGCCCCAGCTCGGTCAGCCGCGCTTCGACGGTCCCGCTCATGCGGACTTCTCGCGCTTGAGGTACGCCACGAGCTGCTCGGGGTTGTTCGGTCCTGGCACGACCTGGACGAGCTCCCAGCCGTCCTCGCCCCAGGTGTCCAGAATCTGCTTCGTCGCGTGCACCAGCAGCGGCACAGTCGCGTATTCCCATTTGGCCATACCGCGACTGTAGCCGCTGTCACTGACAGCCTCGGGCGTACCACCGTGCCCGACTGGTTAGGCTCGAATACGTGAGCAGGCTTCAGGTCGTGAGTGGCAAGGGCGGGACCGGAAAGACCACGGTCGCCGCCGCGCTGGCGCTTGCCCTCGCGACGGAGGGCAAGCGCACTCTGCTGGTGGAGGTGGAGGGCCGGCAGGGCATCGCCCAGCTCTTCGAGACGGAGGCGTTCCCGTACGAGGAACGGAAGATCGCCGTGGCTCCCGGCGGCGGGGAGGTGTACGCCCTGGCGATCGACGCCGAACGCGCCCTGCTCGACTACCTCCAGATGTTCTACAAGCTGGGCAGCGCGGGCCGGGCCCTGAAGAAGCTCGGCGCGATCGACTTCGCCACCACCATCGCGCCCGGTGTGCGGGACGTGCTCCTCACCGGCAAGGCGTGCGAGGCCGTCCGCCGCAAGAACAAGCAGGGTCGTTTCGCCTACGACCACATCGTCATGGACGCGCCGCCGACGGGCCGCATCACCCGCTTCCTGAACGTCAACGACGAGGTGGCGGGGCTGGCGAAGATCGGGCCGATACACAATCAGGCGCAGGCCGTGATGCGCGTCCTCAAGTCCCCCGAGACCGCGGTGCACCTGGTGACGCTGCTCGAGGAGATGCCGGTGCAGGAGACCGCGGACGGCATCGCCGAACTGCGCGCGGCCGACCTCCCGGTGGGGAACGTCATCGTGAACATGGTCCGCCCGGCGCTCCTGGACGAGCAGACCGTACGGACCGTGTCGGGCGACCGCCGCAAGGAGGTGGCCAAGGCGCTGACCCGCGCGGGCGTCAGCGGCGCCGCGAAGCTGGTGACCCCGCTGCTCGCCGAGGCCGTCGACCACGCGGAGCGGGTGGAGCTGGAGCGCGAACAGCGCGCCGTACTGGCCGAATTGGAGCTCCCCACCTACGAACTCCCGCTGCTCGGCGACGGAATGGACCTCGCCGGGCTCTACCAGCTGGCGACGGAACTGCGGAGGCACACCACGTCATGACCCTGGACAGCGTGCCCCTCCTCGACATCGACCCGCTGATCGACGACCCGGCCACCCGCATCATCGTGTGCTGCGGCTCCGGCGGCGTGGGCAAGACGACGACCGCGGCCGCGCTGGGGGTGCGGGCGGCCGAGCGCGGGCGCAGGGCCGTCGTACTGACCATCGATCCGGCCCGCAGGCTCGCCCAGTCCATGGGCATCGACTCGCTCGACAACATCCCGCGCCGGGTCGCGGGCATCAAGGCCACCGGCGACGGTGAACTGCACGCCATGATGCTGGACATGAAGCGGACCTTCGACGAGATCGTCGAGGCGCACGCGGACAGCGAGCGGGCCGGCGCGATCCTGAACAACCCCTTCTACCAGTCGCTCTCCGCGGGCTTCGCCGGTACGCAGGAGTACATGGCGATGGAGAAGCTGGGCCAGCTGCGGGCGCGCGACGAGTGGGACCTGATCGTCGTGGACACCCCGCCGTCGCGGTCGGCGCTCGACTTCCTGGACGCGCCGAAGCGGCTCGGGTCGTTCCTGGACGGCAAGTTCATCCGGCTGCTGATGGCCCCGGCGAAGGTCGGCGGCCGGGCCGGGATGAAGTTCCTCAATGTCGGTATGTCGATGATGACCGGCACGCTCGGCAAGCTGCTCGGCGGCCAGTTCCTGCGCGATGTGCAGACGTTCGTCACGGCGATGGACACCATGTTCGGCGGCTTCCGCACCCGCGCCGACGCCACGTACCGGCTGCTCCAGGCGCCCGGCACGGCCTTCCTGGTGGTCGCGGCGCCGGAGCGGGACGCGCTGCGGGAGGCCGCGTACTTCGTGGAGCGGCTGGCGGCCGACGGGATGCCGCTGGCCGGGCTGGTGCTCAACAGGGTGCACGGGAGTGGGGCCGCGCGGCTCACGGCGGAGCGCGCGCTGGCCGCCGCGGAAAATCTTGACGACAGCGGCATTGTGGATCAGGAGGCCGGGAATGAAGCAGTTCGTGACTCCACGGGCCCCTCTCCCGAGCCCGGATCCACGGAGCACGGAGAGCTTTCCGAGACCCCTGAGATTTCCGCAGTGACAGCCGAGACTTCCGCCGTGACGCCACCGGAGGCCGACACATCAGATCCGTCAGATCCGTCAGAGACATCAGATGCGTCAGAGACATCAGATCCGTCTGTTACGCCGGACATGTCAGCAGCCGAAGCCGCGCCTGAACCGGCTGGAGCCATGCCGGAGCCGACGGTCGACGCGCTGACCGCCGGCCTGCTCCGACTGCACGCCGAACGCATGCAGGTGCTCGCCCGCGAGCAGCGCACCCGCGACCGCTTCACCGCGCTCCACCCCGAGGTGGCCGTGGCCGAGGTGGCCGCGCTGCCCGGTGATGTCCATGACCTGGCAGGGCTCCGGGCCATCGGTGATCGCCTCGCGACCGGTCGTTCCCCGGCCTGAGTCAGTGGCCGGCCCCGCTCGCTCGCCCTGCGACGACGCGGGTCACACCACGGCGACGCCTACCCCACGGCGGCGTACGTCTCCTCGAACGCTTCGTCATCCGCGACGATCGCGGGCAGGATGCCCGTGCTGCGCTCGTACTCGGTGCGCGCGGTCTCCAGCAGTCGACGCCACGAGGTGACGGTGGGACGCCTGCGCAACAGCGCACGCCGCTCCCGCTCGGTCATGCCACCCCACACGCCGAATTCGACGCGGTTGTCGAGCGCGTCGGCCAGGCACTCCGTACGCACCGGGCATCCGGTGCACACCGCCTTGGCCCTGTTCTGCGCTGCCCCTTGTACAAACAGTTCGTCCGGATCGGTAGTGCGGCAGGCTGCCTGCGCACTCCAGTCAGTTACCCAGCCCATCCCGGCGCCGTCCTCTCCCGAATTCGAGGCTCCCCCACGGCGGCAGCGGCATATTCACCGCTGCCAGTTGAGGACGTTACGGAAGGTGGGCACAGCGCAACACCCCCTTCGGGCCCAATCTTGAATGGTCCGAACGGACTATGCGTACGCGGCAGATCACCCAACGGAGTGAGCGCAGGACATTCTTGACAAACCCGGCAAAGCGGGGCAGTTCATCCACGCCACATCGGACGCCGGGCTACACATGGGGCATATTCGGCGCGCATTCGCCCTATTCGGGGAGAGCGACATCGCGCCAGGGGGCTTGATACGGGAGGGCACTGCTGTGACAGTTAGGTGCAGCTTAGGCCAAGGCATGTCCGCGTGTCCGGCGAATGAAGCTGCTCCTTCTCCACCACGTAGGCTGCCCTCATGCCAAAGAAGCGCTCCGGCGGGGGTCTCACCAAGACCCAGCAGGCCGCCAAATTCCTCGGTGTCGCCGCGCTCTCCGGAGCTGTACTGGCGGGCATCGCGCTGCCGGCAGCCGGAGCGCTGGGGCTCGCGGCCAAGGGCACCGTCAAGGGATTCGACGACATCCCCGCCAGCCTCAAGACGCCGCCACTCAGCCAGCGGACCACGATCCTGGACGCGAACGACAACCAGATCGCGTCGGTCTACGAGCGGGACCGCACGGTGGTGAAGCTCCAGGACATCTCGCCGTACATGCAGAAGGCGCTCGTCGCGATCGAGGACGCGCGCTTCTACCAGCACGGCGCGATCGACCTCAAGGGCGTGGCGCGCGCGGTCAACCGCAACGCGCAGGAGGGCGGCGCGGCCCAGGGCGCGTCGACCCTGACCCAGCAGTACGTCAAGAACGTCTTCGTCGAGGAGGCGGGCGACGACCCGACCAAGGTCGCCGAGGCCCAGCAGAAGAGCCTGGGCCGCAAGGTCCGTGAGCTCAAGTACGCGATCCAGGTCGAGAAGTCGCTCGGCAAGAAGAAGATCCTGGAGAACTACCTCAACATCACCTTCTTCGGCGAGCAGGCGTACGGCGTCGAGGCGGCGGCCCAGCGGTACTTCTCCACATCCGCGAAGGACCTGACGATCGCCCAGTCCGCGTTGCTGGCCGGTCTCGTCCAGTCGCCGAGCCGCTACGACCCGATCAACGACATGGAAGAGGCCACGAAGCGGCGCAACACCGTGCTGCAGCGGATGGCCGACGTCCACTCCATCTCGCAGCCGCAGGCCGACAAGGCGATGGCCGAGCCGATCAAGCTCAAGGTGACCAAGCCCAAGAGCGGCTGCATCACCGCGGTCAAGGGCTCGGGCTTCTTCTGCGACTACGTACGCAAGGTGTTCCTCACCGACCCGGCCTTCGGCAAGACGAAGGAGGAGCGCCAGAAGCTCTGGGCGGTCGGCGGCCTGACCGTCAAGACGACCCTGGACCCCAAGGCGCAGGCGTCGTCCAATGTCGCGGCCACCTCGCGGGTCAACAAGGACGACAAGATCGCGGACGCGGTGGTGCAGGTCCAGCCGGGCACCGGCAAGATCCTCGCGATGGCCCAGTCCCGTCCGTACGGCCTCGACCCGTCGAAGCACGAGACGGTGCTGAACCTCTCGGTCGACAACAAGATGGGCGGTACGTACGCGGGCTTCCAGGTCGGCTCGACGTTCAAGCCGATCACCGCGGCCGCCGCGCTGGAGAAGGGCATCAGCCCGTCGCAGAGCTTCACGACGGGCTCGAAGATCTCCCTGCCGGGTACGAGCTTCCAGAACTGCCAGAACCAGCCGGCCGACTCCAGCCCCTGGTCCGTGCAGAACGAGCTCACGTCGGAGAAGGGCACCTTCGACATGACCAGCGCGCTGGGCAAGTCGATCAACACGTACTTCGCGAAGCTGGAGCAGAAGGCCGGCCTCTGCGAGACGATCACCATGGCCGACAAGGTCGGCTACATCCGGGGCAACAACAAGCCGCTCCAGGCGGTGCCCTCCACCACCCTCGGTGGCCAGGAGTCGACTCCGCTGGCGATGGCCTCGGTGTACGCCACCTTCGCCAACCGGGGCACGTACTGCTCCCCGATCGCCATCGAGTCGGTGACCGCGCCGGGCGGCAAGCAGATCCCGGTGCCGAAGTCGTCCTGCTCATCGGCGATGAGCGAGCACACGGCCGACACGATCAACCAGATGCTGAAGGGCGTGGTCGCGGACGGTACCGGCAAGCAGGCCGGGCTCAGCGACCGCGACAACGCGGGCAAGACGGGTACCACGGACGAGCGCAAGAACGCGTGGTTCGTCGGCTACACGCCCAACCTGGCCACGGCCGTCTGGGTCGGCAGCGACGGCTCGCAGCAGATCCCGATGACCAACATCAACATCGGCGGCCACTACTACGACGAGGTCTGCGGTGGCTGTCTCCCCGGCCCCATCTGGAAGACGGCGATGACGGGGGCGCTGTCGCCCTCCGAGACACCGTCGTTCAACAAGGTCAGCGTCCCGCGCGGCCACTCCAGCGGCGACAAGAGCCACGACAAGCAGGGTGGCGACCAGGCCGGCGACCAGGGCAACGGAACGGACGGCGGAACGGACGGCGGAACGGGCGGCGACCAGGGCAACGGCGGCGGCCAGCCGGGGACCGGCGGGATCTCGTTCCCGCCGGGCTTCATCGGCGGCAACAACGGCGGCGGCCACCACCACCGGAGATAACGGTCGGCCGTCCGGCCACACGGTGGGCGGCCGGACGGCGGACCGGTAACGGCAGGCACCCGGACGCCCAGACAGACGTCAGGCGGCGGTACGCGAGGAGGGGCGCCCGGTGAAATTCACCGGGCGCCCCTCCTTTTTGGCGAGGCGAGTGAGCAGCGGGGGGGGTGGGAGCCCCGGGGCGGCGGGGCACCGGGCAGCGGGCGCCGGGCAGCGGGTCGGGGCCGCCTCAGTCATGCCGCGAGCATCCAGCCGTGAGCCGGCCCAGCCATGAGTCGGTCGGCTCAGCCATGGGTCGGTCAGCTCAGCCGTAAGTCGGTCGGCTCAGCTGCGAGCCACCACCTGGCGCACGACCCGGCCCAGCCCAGCCCGGCCTCAGCCGCGAGCCACCTCAGCCCACGGGGCACGAGCCACCTCAGCCGCTAGCCGACTCAGCCCACGGGCCGCCTCAGCCGCGAGCCACCACCTGGCCCACGAGCCGGCCCAGCCCGACAGCCAGCCAGCCCGACAGCCAGCTCAGCCCGACAGCCGTCTCAGCCCGGCAGCCGGCTCAGCCCGCGAGCCGCTTCTTCACCTCGGCTGCCACCCGGCCGCCCTCGGCGAGCCCGGCCACCTTCGGGTTCACGATCTTCATGACGGCGCCCATGGCGCGCGGCCCCTCGGCGCCCGCGGCCTTCGCCTCGCTGACGGCCTGCTCGACGATCGCGCCCAGCTCGTCGTCGCTCAGCTGCTTCGGCAGATACGTGGCGAGCAGCTCGCCCTCCGCCTTCTCCCGCGCGGCGCTCTCCGTACGGCCACCCTGCTCGAAGGCTTCCGCCGCCTCGCGGCGCTTCTTCGCCTCCTTGGCGATCACCTTCAGCACCTCGTCATCGGTCAGCTCGCGCGCCGATTTACCCGAGACCTCTTCGTTGGTGATCGCGGAGAGGGTCAGCCGGAGCGTCGAGGAGCGCAGCTCGTCGCGCGCCCTGATGGCCTCGGTGAGTTCTGCGTGCAGCTTGGACTTGAGCGTGGTCATGCGGCCAAGTGTCGCAGGTACGGTCCCGGCGGCGCCCGCAGATTTTGCGGTGACCCGCTGTCTGCGACGATGGAGGTATGCGCGCACGCTATGGGATCCCCCTCAAAGTCACCGCAGGAATCACGGCCGTTGGCGCGGCAGGCATCGCCTATGCCGCCGGATTCGAGGCGCGCTCGTTCCGCCTCCGGCGGGTGACGGTGCCGGTACTGCCACCGGGCGCCAGGCCCGTACGCGTACTCCAGGTCGCGGACATCCACATGGTCAGCGGCCAGCGCAAGAAACAGCGCTGGCTCCAGTCCCTGGCGGGGCTGCGGCCCGACTTCGTGGTCAACACCGGCGACAACCTCTCGGACCCGGAGGCCGTGCCCGAGGTCCTGGACGCGCTGGGCCCGCTGCTCGAATTCCCGGGTGTGTACGTGTTCGGGTCGAACGACTACTACGGCCCGAAGTTCCGCAACCCGGCCCGCTACCTCTTCGAGAAGGCACAGGGCAAGCACGGCCTCAACGGCACGGCGCCGGCGGTGGGCGTGGTGCACAACCCCTGGGAGGGCCTGCGGGACGGCTTCGACGCGGCGGGCTGGGTGAACCTCACCAACACCCGCGGCCGACTGAAGGTGGACGGCCTGGAGATCGCTTTCACCGGCCTGGACGACCCGCACATCAAACGGGACAGGTACGCGGAGGTGGCAGGCGGCCCCGAGGCGGACGCCGACCTCTCGATCGGGGTGGTGCACGCCCCGTACCTGCGCGCACTGGACGCGTTCACGACAGACGGCTACCCCTTGATCCTCGCGGGCCACACCCACGGCGGCCAGCTGTGCATCCCGTTCTACGGAGCACTGGTCACCAACTGCGACCTGGACACCGACCGGGTCAAGGGCCTCTCCGCCCACGAGTCCGGCGGCAACCGCTCCTACCTGCACGTATCAGCGGGCTGCGGCACGAACCGCTACACCCCGGTGCGCTTCGCATGCGCTCCGGAGTCAACGCTCCTGACGCTCACCCCCAGGCGGTAGCCCCGACACCGGGGCGGAATCCGGCCCCACCCGCCCGCCAGGGAAAACCGGATTTCGCCTCAGGCCACGGGTCCGCTAAAGTAATCGATGTCGCCGCCACGCGAGCGACAATCGGGGTGTAGCGCAGCTTGGCAGCGCGCTTCGTTCGGGACGAAGAGGTCGTGGGTTCAAATCCCGCCACCCCGACAGCCGAAACACCAGCTCAGGGCCTGATCCACTCGGTGGATCAGGCCCTGAGCGGTTTGTGCGGGTCGTTTTGGGAGCCGAGTGCGGAGTGCGGCTCCCAAACGGCTCCTCATCACTCCGTTCGTACGACTGCGTGCGCGCTCCTCAGATTCAGCTCAGCAGTCCACCGATGGCATGGGCGAGAGCTTCTCCGCTCTGCTCGACGGCCGTCCCGAGGACGAGCGCGGGCAGTGCCTGTGCGATCCCTCTCAGCGTGGTCGCCCCCTCGGCCGGAGGCTCAAGCGAGCCGTCCACCGTGCCCGCCATGGCTCTCAGCGCCTCTGTGTGCTGAAGACCCGCCGCGTTGCGGTCCAGGTCCTCGCGGAACGCGACGAGGAGTGCCCGTACGGAGTCGACGTCGGTGGTCCCGTGGGCCGACGCGACCTGGTGCACGTGGGAAATGTTCTGCCCGACGACGTTCTGCAGTGGGGCGTTGTTGTTGCCGCCGATGCTGATGCCCGCCCCATGCCCGGGATCGGGCGTGGGATCCGGTCGGCCTCGTCCGATGGCCATCATTTTCCTCCTTGGCTGGTGGAGCCCTGCCCAATATTGCTGTTGCCATTGCCGACGACACTCTGGATGGGGGCGTTGTTGTCGCCGTAGATCTGAATGTTGTTTGTCACGGCGGCCACTTGCTGGTCGTAGGCGGTGGTGTCGATGCCCAGGTCGCGCAGGTAGGTGGCGACGGTACGGAAGACACAGGTCTCCATGAGGACGACGTGCCGCTTGGCGTCGTCGCTCTGGTGCATGTCAGTGACTTCTTCGGTCGAGTACCGGTCCCGCAGGCTCACCGGGTCGTCTTCCTCTGCACGACCTTCAAGGCTCTCGCCGAGCCCCATCCGGGCAACCAGCTGCCACAGAGCGAGGGGACCGACAGTGGCGTCCAGGACGGCTTGGGCCGTCACCCACCTCAGCAGCCGCACACCGCGCTTTTCGGCGGAGGCCGCCGTCACTTTCAGCTCATTGTGGAGCGGAGTCATGACGTGCGGCCGCACGGTCAGTCGCAACTCGCCCGCCTCCAGCGCGGCGTGCACGAATACGCTGACCACGACTTGGCCGTCCCAGGTGATGCACTGCGCCCGCAGATAGAGCCGTGTCGGCTCACTGGAAGGCGACCTGCGGCCCCGGCCCGTCAGGTCCGGGGCTTCCCCGTTCACCTCCCGGGTCCGCTGAAGCCAGAGGTGGGACGGTAGCCCGAGCACCCGTTCCATGGAGAACCCCGGCAGCGGGTCCGTGATCTCCTTTACTCCACGGCCCAGTTCATCGAGCGCGGTGCCCACACGCCGGAGCAGTTCGGAATCACCGAGGGACTTGACCGGCTCCTCGGGATCTTTAAGCTTCAAAAGAATGTTGATGTGGGCGGCTCCCCAGTGGTCGCGCCCTGCACCAATGAAGTGCTGTGAGGCGTCGTAGGGCAACTGACGCTCCTCCTGCTTCTCCCCGATCACCGACATCCTCCGTGTGGCCTTCGGCATCGCCCACGGCAGTGCATCGCAGGAGACCTGACTGCGGCTCAGTACGGACAGTGCCGCTCGCGCCACCAGGCGGTCCCCGGCATAGACCACCGCCATTCCGGCGAGAAGACCGAACGGCACTACGGCCAGGCCGATTCGCGCAGTCGACACCACGTCTGCGCCCGGTACGTACGACACCAGCGCGAGCATCCACGGGATGAAGAGAGGCAGATATGCGAGACGGGGACGACGGGCCAGTCGGCTGTTGAACTTCTGTTTGCGCTGGGCTCGAAACGCCGCCCACCTCGCGGTCAGGGCGACCACGCCTGCACCCACCCAGATCGCCGTCGCCCATGGAGAGATGTACCCGGCCGCCGCCAGTACCAGCAGGAAGCAGAGACGACGCAGCCGTCTCCCGCGACGCGCACGAAGACTGTGCGCCACCACAGGGACAAGATCGAACCCATAGGACGGCACGGGGGTCGGCGGGCCATTCAGCACATGGTCGACAATCCACTGGGCCGTCGGCTCGCCAAGCGGAGGGCAATCGTCGCCGCCCTGCAGATAGATGGGCCGACGCGTACTACGTCGCGGCTTCCTCGGAGTCGCGCCCTTGCCCCGGAATTTACGCCACCACACGTTGAGTTGCTTCAAACGATCCGGCCGTGCATAGACCGCCTGACACAGGAACCTCGTCACCTCGGTGGCAGCCGGATTCACCTCGGCAGGGCGAGGTGTATCAGCCATGCGCGGCGCCCGCTGCACAGGGACACCAGGCCACTCGCCGGCGCCCCACTCTCCCTTTTTCCTCTCCCGGGCTCTGGTGCCCCAGGCAATTCCCATGCGTTCCCCCGTTCGCTCGTACGGCGAGCATCTTCACGGCGAACAGCAGGAACCACCAGATCACAAAGGAGGCATTTCGGTCAGCAGGCCGTAGTGCGTATGGAATGGCCGAAAACTAGATCACGCGAAAGCGTGAGGAACTCTCCCGGAACTGACGGCTGACAGCTTGCGGCCTGGGCCGGCAGAGCATCGAAAGGCGTCCCCTCCGCTCAGCCATATTCCGGCTCTTCATCAAGGACGTGCGGAGCGCTGGGAATCCCGAGCGAATAGCCAGACGACAACGTAGAGCGGCGCGAAGACCACAGCGAGGAAGATCCCCATCACTGGCACCACCACATGCTCCGACATGTCCCCGAAGGAGTCGCGCTGTCTGATCTCCCAGAGTCCCAGGGCGGAGAGAAGGCCGACGACCGGCAGCAAGGGCCACGCATAGCCGCACTGCACCGCCACAGCGAAGGAGAGAACCACCGTGGACGGGGCCCGCCACTCCAGCGTCTGGGTGTAGTCCCGGCCCATGTTTCTACGTTTCGGCAGGGCCAGGACCCCCATCGCGCACAGGATGACAGCGGGAAAACCCACCAACTCTGTGCGGTTGACCAGCCAGCTCTCCACGGGACCCGTCCAACCTGCCGGAATGGCCAGCGCATCGCACACATAGGCCATCCCGCCGAGCGGCGAACCACCGTGCCTGACTCCGACCACAGCCGCTATTGCCGTCAAGGACGCCACCATCCGGTAGAGCGTGGTGACGGCAGTCAGCGAACGGACCTCCCTGACCATGTTGTTCACGTTGATCCTTGGGGATACGAGCACGTCTCCCGTGGAGCCCGTTTGCAGTACGGAGTCCGCATGCCCGCTCATGTTGTTGCAGACGCTCCGGTCCTCTCTCATGCAGCCGAAACTATGCGGTGGAGCGGGCCGGCACAGGCGTTGGCTCCGCCAGAGCGGCCTGGGCCGGGATGAACGGCTCGGAGACGACCGCGTACAGGTGGGTGGGGGTCATCCTCGGCCTGCCCCAGCCACCTAGCGTTCAAGCGTTTCGCGAGACCTTCTGAGCACCCGCACCGTAAGCCCCCTCCAGCGCGACCGGAAGCGAGCGCTGACGCGGGCCCGGGTCGGCCCGGGCGGGTGTGGGCGTCGAGTTGCGTCGGTCCGGCCATGGGAGAGGGTTGAGACGGCGCAAGGTCGGCGAAGGGAGTGTCCCGTGGAGGATGGGGTCGCTGATGACTCGATGGTGCTGAACGCTCTGTTCAGCGGCTCTCCCCAAGGGCTGTTCGTCTTCGACACCGCCCAGCGGGTCGTGCGCTACAACCCCGCCGGGCGGGGGGTGCGGGGGCTGTCGGCCGGGGATGTCGTGGGGCACACCGTCGAGGAGTTCGCCCCCGGGTTCGACTCGCGGGAGCTGGAGACCCTCTTCAGTGAGGTGCTGACGACGGGCGAAGCGCTGCGCAGCCGCCTCGTGCTCGGACGGTCGCCGTCCGAGCCCCACCGGACGCTGGCGCTGGAGATTTCCCTCTTCCCTCTGCGCGGGCGGGCCGAGGATGTGCGGGGTCTGGTGGGAGTGGCCGAGGACGTGACCGAGAAGCAGGCGGGGGCCCGCCGCCTCGCCGTCCTCGGTGACGTGCACCGGTCCATCGGCTCGACGCTCGACGAGCAGACCACGGCCAGGGAGCTGGTGGAGGTCCTGGCCCCCTCCTTCGCCGACGCGGCCGCCGTCGACCTGGTCGACGACAGCCCCGCGGAGCACGGCAGCATCGGCCCGCTCGCGGCGGACACACCCCTGCGGCGGGCCGCCGTCGTCGCTTCACCGGCCATGGCAGGTGACTGGCGCCGGGACGGCTGCCGGGCCTTCCCTTCCCCCACTCCGTACACCCAGGCACTCACCGACAGGGAGGCCCGTCTGCTGTCCGTCTCGGGCGGCACGCCCTGGCTCGCGATGGATCCGGACGGCTTCGCGCCGCTGGTGGAATCCGGTGTGCGATCCATGATCGTGGCCCCCTTGCTCGCCCGGGACCGCGTCCTCGGGCTGCTGACGCTGTACCGGCGCCGCCCCGAGCCGTTCGAGACGGTGGACCTCGATGTGGCCCGGCACGCGGCGGCGGCCGCCGCGCGGCAGCTGGCGAAGGCCCGCAGCTACCGCCACGAGCACACCGTGGCCACCACGCTGCAGCGCCGACTCCAGCCGGGGAAGATTCCGCAGCTCTCGGCGGTCGAAACCGCTCACGTCTACCTCCCCGAGAGCGCGGGCGGCGACTGGTTCGACATCATTCCCCTCTCCGGCGCCCGGGTCGCTCTCGTCGTGGGGGACGTGACCGGTCATGGCATCGAAGCGGCCGCCACGATGGGCCAGCTGCGTATCGCGCTGCGCACCCTCGCCCTGGAGGAGCTGGAGACCGACGAGCTGCTGACCCATCTGGACGAGATCGCGGCCCTGCTCAGGGAATCCACCTCTCCGGCGGACGACGACCACGTGGCGACCTGCGCGGTCACCGTCTACGACCCCGTCTCCCGGCTGTGCACCCTCGTCAGGGCGGGACACCCTGCCCCCATCGTCCTCGACCCCGACGGCTCCCCGGTCCCCCTCGACGTCCCGGAGGGACCGGCCCTCGGCGCCGGCGGCGGATCCGCGTACACGCCCGCCACGGTGCGGCTGCCCGCCGGGAGCCTGATCGCGCTCTACACCAACGGTCTCGCGGCGGGGGACGGCGAAGCCGCCCGGCACCGGCTCGAACGCCTCCTCGCTCCGACCGAGCGGCCACTGGAGGAGCTGTGCGACGCGGCCGTGCAGCGTATGGCGCCCCCGACCGACGACGACGCCGTGCTCCTGCTCGCCCGCACCTGTGTCCTGCCCCAGGACCGCGTCGCGGAATGGACCCTGCCCACCGACGCCGCCGTCGTGGCCACGGCCCGCCGCATGGTGGACCGGCAGCTCACCGCCTGGGGCCTGCAGGAGGCCGCCTTCACCACCGGGCTCGTCATCAGCGAACTCGTCACCAACGCGATCCGGTACGGCAAGGAGCCCGTCCGTCTCCGCCTCATCCACGACAAGGGCCGCCTGCTCTCCGAGGTCACCGACGCGAACAGCACCAGTCCTCATGTGCGCCAGGCGCGGGACAACGACGAAGGCGGCCGCGGCCTGTACATCGTGATGCAGGTCAGCACCCGCTGGGGCGTGCGCCACAGCCGTGAGAGCAAGACCATCTGGTCCGAGCAGCGGCTCTGAGCGGCTCGACCTGACCGCCTACCGCACGAACCCCGCGAAGGGCACCGCCACCGCGCTGCCGCTGCTCGGCGACACCTACGCCGGGGCGGCCACCGACGTGAACGGTGACGGCGTCAAGGACCTCGTCGTCGGCGGGCAGAGCCACGGGGTCTTCGCGCTCGACGGCCGCACCCTCAAGTCGGCGCAGCCGCACATCCTGTGGAGGAGCGCCGTCGACGCCTCGGTGCGTCAGCTGCGCATCACGGCGGTGAAGGACAGCTCGGTGCGTCAGCTGCGCATCACGGCGGTGAAGGACAGCGCCGGGCGGAGCGCACAGCGCGTCGTGGCCGCCACGTCCGAAGGCTTCGCCGCCCTGCGGCCCGGCGACGGGAAGATCACCGCTCAGGTGAACACCGGCGCGTTCCAGCCGGGCGTCACCGTGGCCGACGGCCACATCGTCGCCCCGGGCAAGGCCCTGACCGCGTACACCTCCGACGGGCAGCGGGTGTGGAGTTACCGCCCCGCCGGCACCGCGGGCAAGGACGTCCGCTACTCGGTGCCCGCCACGGACGCCGACGGCCGGCTGTACCTGGAGTACGGCGGTGCCCGGAGCGCCATCGGCACCGGCGCGACCGACCCGGCGCCGACCGAGGTCGCCCTCGACGCCGAGGCGGGGACCGAGCTGTGGAGCCGGCAGCCGAAGTCGGCCGCCGCGTCATGGATCGAGCAGCAGTCGGGCGTGTTCGCCAGCCCCTTCATCCCCGGCGCCGGCGGGCACGGCGTCGCCTTCGCCTTCGGCGGGGACGCGCTGTCCACCGGCGCGCACCTCGTACAGATCGTCGACGGCCCCACCGGCAAGGTCGTCTCCAGCGACAACTCGACGGGTGCGCCCACCTTCCAGGGCTTCGCGGCCTCCGCCGACCACGGCCTGGTCGAGCTGCACACCAATCTCATGACGGTGTACCCGGCAGACGGCGGCCCGCGGTTCCGGGTGCCCACGATGGCCAACGTCCAGCAGGCCGTCTTCGCCACCACCACCGGCGGTCAGGAGGAGTTCATCGCGGGCTTCGGCGGAGTGGGCGCGTACAGCCTGCCGTTCCCGAAGGACGACTCGCAGTACGACTCGGCGTCCGGCGCGACGTTCGCCCTGTTCGCGGGGTCCGTCACCCCCGTCGTACTCGGCAAGGGCAGCGCCACCGAGCTGCTCGCGCTCCAGCAGGACTGGTCCGCGTACGACCTCAACCAGCGGGTCGGCGGCTTCGGCGCCGACCCGTTCGCGATCGACAGCTACCAGCACGGGATCACCGTGGTGAAGGCGACCGGACAGACCACCGCGGGCAAGGCCCTCGCGAAGGCCGCCCCCGCCACGACGATCACCGCCAAGCCGCTGGACATCCGTACGCTCCCCATCGGCACGGCCGAGGCGCCGATGCACGTCCAGCGCACCCTCAAGGCGGACGGCGCCAACGGCTCGGAGACGACGGCGGGTTACACCCCGCAGCAGATCCGCGCCCGCCTCGGACTCACCGGTGACGGCACGGGCCAGACCACCGCGATCACCGTCGCCTACGACTACCCGGCCGCCGAGGCCGACCTCAACCACTTCGCCGAGCACTTCGACCTCCCCCGGACCTGCGGCAGCGTCGCCAAGGGCACCGACTGCTTCGACTTCCAGCAGGTGTACGCCGAAGGCGCCCAGCCGGAGGCCGACGCCAACTGGAACGAGGAGGCCGCGCTGGACATCGAATGGGCGCACTCGGTGGCGCCCAAGGCGAAGATCGTCCTGGTGGAGGCCGCGGACGCCTCGGCGGCCGCGCTCAACCGGGCCATCGACACCGCCGCCTCCTTCCACCCGGCGGCGGTCAACAACAGCTGGGGCATGCCGGAGTTCTCCGAGGAGTCCTTCTACGACAGCCACTGCAAGCTCCAGCAGTCGGTGTGCACCCAGTCCACCGGTGACGCCGGCTATCCGGCCGGCTACTCCAGCACCAACCCCTACACGCTGGCCATCGGCGGTACCCACCTCGTCCTGGGCAGCGACGGCTCCACCCAGAGCGAGACGGCCTGGAGTTCGACCGGCGGCGGCGTGAGCTACTTCGAGCCCAGGCCCGCCTACCAGAACGGCGTCCGGACCGGTGCCCACCGGGCGACCCCGGACGTCAGTTTCGTCGCCGACCCGCAGACCGGCGTCGCCGTCTACACCTCGGCCACCGGCACCGCCCAGTGGCTGGAGGTCGGCGGCACCAGCCTCTCGTCGCCGATCTGGGCCGGCATCGTCACCGCCACCGACCAGCTCCGGGCCGACGCGGGCAGCAGACCGCTGGCTGTCGCGGGGCCCGGCGGCGACACCGCGCACACCGCCGTGTACGGCCTGGGCGACGCGCTGAGCGACATCACCTCGGGGTCGAACGGTGCCTGCGGAACCGAGTGCACGGCAGGACCGGGCTACGACACGGTGACCGGCCTCGGTTCACCGAAGGCCGGGATCGACAAGGCCCTGGCCGGGACGGAGTAAGCCGGCCGGCGCACCCATGACGCCGGGCCCGCCTCGTGGGGGGAGCGGGCCCGGCTTCCGTGCTGTCAGGGGGTGACGACGGCGAAGTCGGGGTCGGGGTCGGCAAGATGGCCCAGGAGATCGGCCAGCCTGCCCGGGTCGCCGGTGATCTCCACACCGTCCCGGGCGGCCAGCTCCGCGGGGGCCACCGCCCCGAGCAGCAGGGCACGCAGGTCGGCCTCGGCGAGGGTGGCCTCGACATCCGGGTCGGCCACCGCGGGTCCGGTGCCGGTGACATGGGTGAGGACGCCGTTGTGCAGACGCAGGGTGACGGGGTCGCGGCCCTGGATGTTCCAGCGCACGGTGATGTCCGCGTCCCAGCTGCGCGGGCCGTCCACCCGGATCGCCAGGGCGTCGAAGAGCTGGTCAAGCGTCAGGGCGGCCACCACGTCGGGCGAGGTCGTCGCGGTGGGCGTACCGACCGAGCCCTCGCGCAGTTCGAGGGCGCCCGTGAGGAAGACGTTGCGCCAGGTGCCGTTCTCGCTGCCGTACCCGAGCTGCTCCAGCGCGTCGGCCTGCAGTTCACGGGCGGCGGCGTGGTCCGGGTCGGCGAAGAGTACGTGGTTGACGACCTGGACCACCCAGCGGAAGTCGCCGTCGGCGAAGGACTCCCTTGCCCGGCGCACGACTTCGTCGGCGCCGCCCATGAACTCCACGTACCGGTGGGCCGCCTCGGCCGGAGGGTGCTCCCACAGGTGGGCCGGGTTGCCGTCGAACCAGCCCAGATAGCGCTGGTAGACCGCTTTCGTGTTGTGGCTGACCGAGCCGTAGTAACCGTGGGTGTGCCAGCGGCGTTCCAGGGCGGGCGGCATCCGCATGGCTTCGGCGATCTCCAGGGCGGTCAGGCCCTGGTTGAGCATGCGCAGTGTCTGGTCGTGCAGATAGGCGTACATGTCGCGTTGCTCGGACAGGAAACGCGTCAGCTGTTCGCGGCCCCACACCGGCCAGTGGTGAGAGGCGAAGGCGACGTCCGACGCACCGGCGAACAGCCCGATCGCCTCCGTGAGGTAGCGCGCCCAGACGCGGGGGTCGCGGACCTCGGCGCCGCGCAGGGTGAGCAGGTTGTGCTGGTTGTGGGTGGCGTTCTCCGCCATGCACAGGGCGGAGCGGTCGGGGAAGTGGATGTTCAGCTCGGCCGGCGCCTCCGTTCCCGGGGTCAGCTGGAAGACCATCCGGATGCCGTCGACGGTCTCGGTCTGTCCGGTGTGGGTGATGTCGAGCGTCGGCGGGATCAGGCCGACCGCGCCGGTGGACAGGGTGAGGCCGAGACCCGCGCCGATCTGGCCGCGGTCCCCCTTGGGCAGGGCGGCGCCGTACATATAGGCGGCGCGCCGGTTCATGGCCGTGCCGGCGTAGACGTTCTCGCTGACCGCGTGCTCCAGGAAGCCCTGGGGGGCGAGGACCGGTACGCCGCCGTCGATGTCCTGGCCGGTGACGACGCCGCGCACACCGCCGAAGTGGTCGGCGTGGCTGTGGGTGTACAGGACGCCTGTGACGGGGCGGTCGCCGCGGTGCGCGCGGTACAGGGCGAGTCCGGCTGCGGCGGTCTCGGCGGTGAGCAGCGGGTCGATGACCAGGATGCCGCGCTCGCCCTCGACGAACGTCATGTTGGACAGGTCGAAGCCGCGGATCTGGTAGATGCCCGTGGTCACCTCGAACAGGCCGTGGTCGGCGCAGAGCCGGCTCTGCCGCCACAGGCTCGGATTCGCGGTGTCCGGGCACTCCCCGTTCAGGAATCCGTACGCGTGGAGATTCCACACGGTGCGCCCGGTGCCGTCGGTGATCAGGTTGTCCCCTGCCGTGCCCATGAAGCCGCGCTTGGCGTCCTCCATGTCCTGCCGGTCATCGAACGGCAGATGTGCGGTGATGGCCTTGTTGGCGGTGACGATCGTCGGCTGCGCGGGCTTGGGCTCGGCGTGCTGGGACAACTGGGGCCTCCCTTGCTGGCTGGGGCTGGGCCGCCCGCAGGGCCGGCGCGACCACCTCCACCCTCGGCCGGACCGTCACGTTCCACAGCCCGCGCACCCCTCCGATGAGGCGGTACGGGGCCGGTGCGGCCGGAGCGACATGAGTGGCGGCCGTGCCCGTACGGGCTTCGGGACATGACCTGCGCCCTCGGCGGAACGTCCGGCCGCCGGGGGCCGGACGGGTGATACGCGGCCGGCGGCCGGGCCTGACATGCGGCAACACACCTGTTCGGCGGAGGGTGCGCATGGTCTGTCCGGCGGAACGGTCTCATGTGGCCATGTCGAAGACACTCCCCCACAGCCGCGAAAGCGGCACCCCAGTCAGCCACGCCCGCCGCCGTGCTGCCCTCCGGGCCGCGCTGGGCGTCACCACGGCCGCGACCCTCGCAGGCGCGTGCTTCGTCGCGGTCAGCCCCGGCGCGGCCGCGGCGGAGGGCGATGTGGCCACCAGCACCCTGGCCGACCTGACCATCTCCGACGTACCCGTGGCCGGGCTCTCCGCGTTCCACGGTGTGTACGGAACAGCGGGCTCAGCACCGGACGAGGGGCTCGACCCGGGCGACCTCAGCGACCCCTCCGGTGTGCTGCGGCACCTCAGCGTCATGGGCAACGGTGTCGCGCGCACCGACGCGGAACCGGAGAAGAACTGGGCCCAGGCCCAGGCATCCGGGTTCACCCTGGCTCTGACCCGGCCGGACTTCCTGAGTGTGGGCTCCCTCGACTCGTACACGGAGTGTCTGCCCGAGCCCATCGGCCCGCTGGCCCTCGCCTACGCGCACACGGACGCCGACGCGATCAACGTGCTGGGCCACCAAGTACCCACGGGCACCACACAACTGGACGTCACCGGCGCCGAACTCGGCGTGGACGACATCAGCACGGCCAGGCTCACCGTGGTCTACGACCGGTACGAGGACCCGTCCGGCGGGGCGTACCAGCCGGTGTCCTCCGCGCGCTCCGGCCTCGACATCACGATCACCGGCACGTTCACCGGCGCGGACGGGGCGGTCGCCTACGACGGGCCGGTCACGCACCTGGAACTCGGCCACACGGCCGTGACCTGCGGGGCGCCCACACCGACCCCGACCCCGACACCGACGGACACGGGGACGCCGACCCCCACGCCGACACCGACCGATACGGACACGCCCACTCCGACACCGACGGACACGGATACGCCGACGCCCACACCGACGGACACGGGTACGCCGACTCCGACTCCGACTCCGACCGACACGGATACGCCCACTCCGACACCGACGGACACGGATACGCCCACTCCGACACCGACCCCGACTCCCACGGACACGGGTACGCCCACCCCGACACCGACGCCAACCCCGACCCCGACCCCGACCGAGACGGAAACCCCCACCCCCACGCCCAACCCCAGCAGCAGCGAATCGTGCCCGCCGAAGCCGCATCACCCCGGACATGACGGCTACGGACATGACGGCTACGGAGATGACGGCTACGGGCGGCGCGCAGCGGTCGCGCCGGGCCGCCCCGCGGTTGACAGCATGTGGCGGGCATAGGCGTCGTCCCCCGGGCGGACGACAGGCCCTCCGGGGCTCCGGGGCTCCAGGTCGTGTCTGATCATCGATCCTGGGGCCCCGGGACCCCGCACCGGCATGATCAGTGGCCGGGCGCTCCCAGGCGGACGGCCTCTTTCAGCCCCGCCTCGATCACGCGGGTGAGGGTGTCCAGGTACGCGTCGCCGCTGTCGCCGTCCATGATCAGCATGCGGAAGCCCAGCGGCGCGATCAGCAGGTCCGCGGCCAGTTCCAGGTCGAGCGCGGCCGGGAGCTCGCCCCGGCCGATCGCGGTCTGCAACATGGCGTGCACGGCGGCGCGGCGCGGTGCCGCCACGCTGGTGTGCACCACGTCCGCGAGCGTGCTCACACGGCGGCTCTCGGCGAGCAGTCCGGGGCCGATACCGCTGACCACCGGGTCGGCCAGCTGGCGCCGGAGGGTGTCCAGGAACTCGCGCAGGTCGGTGCCCAGGGCTCCGGTGGCCGGAGTCGGCGGCAGCGCGTACTCCACTGCCTCCCGGACGAGTTCGGTCAGCATCTCCTCCTTGGACGCCCAGCGCCGGTACAGCGCGGCCTTGCCCACCCCGGCCCGCCGTGCGATCGCCTCCATCGACATCCGCTCGTAGCCGGTCTCGACGAGCTCGGCGAAGGTCGCCTCGGTGATGGCCTCGGTCACCTGCTGCCGCAGGGCCGCGCCGCCGGTTGCCCTGCGTTCTGTCGCCATCCGGCCAGCATAAAGGAGTGGAACGGGTACGTTCCGTTCGGTGATGGGCTACCGTGGGCCCAGCAAACGGAACGACACCGTTCCGTTCCAAATGGAGGGGCCGACCATGAAGTTCCTTTACGACGACGAGTCCTTCTCCTTCGAGGTGCTGCGGGCCGCCGGTTACGCCACGTACGGGGGCGCCGAGCTCGGCGAGGTCCTGGTGACCTGCCGGCAGGTTCCCGAGGGGGACGAAGAGGCGTGGTCGCGCCAGTGGGCCGCGACGGCGGCGCGGGTCGAGGGCATCGGCCGGGACGCGCTGGCCGCCGGACACCGGGTGAGTGCGCGGGAGGCGCTGCTGCGGGCCTCGAACTACTACCGGACCGCCGACTTCTACCGGCGGGCGGACCCGGCGAACGACGCCGAGTCCGCGCGGCTGGCGAAGGCGTCCCAGCAGACCTTCGCGGAAGCCGCCGCCCTGCTCGACATCCCGGCCCGCGCCGTGCGCATCCCGTACGAGGGAACCACCCTGCCCGGCTACCTGTTCCTCGCCGACGCGTCGGGCAGGCCCCGCCCGACCGTGCTCTACCACGGCGGTTACGACTCCACCCTCGAAGAGGGCTATGTCGCCCTGGCCGCAGGGGCGTTGCGGCGCGGCTACCACGTCCTCGTCCTCGACGGGCCCGGCCAGGGGAGCACCGTGCGCGAGCAGGGCCTGCACTTCCGGCCGGACTGGGAGGCCGTGGTCACCCCCGCCGTCGAGTTCGCGCTCACCCTGCCGGAGGTGGACGCGGACCGGATCGCGCTCGTCGGCACCAGCCTCGGCGGGTATCTCGCCGCACGGGCGGCCGCTTTCGAGCCCCGTATCGCCGCCTGCATCCTGCACGACGGGGTCTACGACGTCCACGCCACGTTCGAGGCGGTCTTCCGGGCCGCGGCGGAAGTCCCCGGCGGCCTGGACACCGTGATGGCGCAGAGCGTGTCGGCGCGCTGGCTGGTCCACAACGGCCTGTGGACCCTCGGGGTTTCCGGCGCCGACGAACTCCTCGACGCGTTCCGCGCCTACACCCTGGAGGGGGTCGCGGAGCGGGTCACCTGCCCGACGCTCGTCCTGGAGGCGGAGAACGACCAGTTCTTCGCCGGTCAGCCGCAGCGCGTCCTGTCCGCGCTGACCTGCCCGAAGGAACTGATCTCCTTCCGCGAGGACGAGGGCGGCGGCGAGCACTGCCACGAAGGCGCGGTCGCCCTGTGGCACCAGCGCGCGTTCGACTGGCTGGACACCGTGTTCGCCGGGTGAGTGATCTGAGGACCTGCCGCATCAACTGCTTTATGGGGAAAGGGGGTTACGTAGCGGACGTACGTGCTGGGCCGCGGCCACCGGGGAACTCACCGGCCGACCGGTACCCCAGAAGTGCGGGATGGCCGGGCGGCTGCCCCGCCTTCTAGTCTCGGTCCGGACAGCGGAAGGCACAACGCCCGAAGCACACGCCCAGGAGGTACCACGGCATGTCACCGTCCCTGCTCACCGTCGGTCTTGATCCCGCGCTGGTGGACGACGCACCCTCGTCGCGGGCGGCGTTCCCCGAGATGGACGCCGAAACGGTCCGGGTCGGCGTGGCCGCCGAGCGGGCCCGGATGGAGGGGCTCGGCTTCACCGTCGACCTCTGCCTGCTCGACTACGGCCGCACGGCCGAGGCGGTCTACCGCGCCGCTCTGTCCGGGAAGGACTACGACATCGTGGTGATCGGCGCCGGCATCCGGCTGGACCCGGCGCTGACCCCGCTCTTCGAGATCCTCGTCGACGCCACCCGCGAGTTGGCACCCGGTGCGAGGCTCTGTTTCAACGTGAGCCCGTCGACGACCGTCGAGGCCGTCCAGCGAGGATGGCCCGAACGCAAGCCACTAGGCTAGTACTTGATCCAGACCTACCCATCAGTGCTGGTCCAGGAGTCGGGTGGGGAGAGTGCAGCGCCGCTGTCGCGACGGACGGAGTCCGGTCGCGGCGGCAGGCAGGACAAGGGAGAGGTGCAAACGCATGGGTGCCAGTGGCGTCGTCGGCGAGAACGGGACGGGAGGGGGCGACCCGGCGGAGCCGTCGGTTCCCGCGTCCGGCAGGGACGAGGGGGGTGTCTCGGGCGAGCGCCTGGTGCTCTTCACCGACGCGGTGACCGCGATCTCCATCACCCTGCTGATCCTGCCACTGGTGGACCTCGTCCCGGAAGCCGCGGCAGCCCACAAGCCCGCCAGCGAAGTGATCACCGGTCACCTCACCCAGATCTGGAGCTTCCTGCTCAGCTTCGCGGTCATCGCGAACATCTGGCGGGAGCACCACCGGGCCTTCTCGACGGTCAGGACGGCCTCCCGCTCCCTGACGGTGTGGAACATGGGGTGGCTGCTCTCCGTCGTCGTCATACCCCTCCCGACGGAGATGATGGGCGCCTTCGGCGGCCACGACCGGTTCGTGGGAGCGTTCTACTACGCGGCGCTCCTGGCCGGCATGGTGTGCCGGCTGGCCATGCTGAACATCCTGAAGAACAACCCGGGGATGGTCGAGGGGGACAGCGAAGGGACCCGCCGGAGGACCGCGGACCTGTACGCCGACAGCTTCATCACCGTCCTCGCCGTGGTCGTCGCGTTCGCCATCGCGCTCGCCGTGCCCGTGCTGCAGTACTACAGCCTTCTGCTGCTGGTGGTGGCGGGCCGGGTGCGCTTCATGCGACGGCGCACCGCTCACTGACCGCGGGTCACCGCAAGGGCCTGTCGACAGCCGGGCCGCCCGCCGGCGCAAGGATCACGCGGCGGACGGCCACCGGCTTCGACGAGGAACGCTACGAACCTGATCGCCCGGCCAAGTCCTGGTGCTTCACCACCTTCGACGTCGGGATCGGGTGCGAGTCGGCCTTGATCCAGCGCATCGCGAAAGTGCCCTCGCGGTGGCCGTCGGTGTTGATCCAGTTGCCGCAGCCCGGGTCCTTCGACGCCACCACGATGGTCAGGCTGCCGTCGTCGTTCAGCTTGGCCGTGTGGTTGTTGATGTAGATGTTGGTGCGGTGGTAGTCGAGGGACTCCACCCAGAAGTTCTGCAGGACGAAGTTGAAGTACTCACAGTTCGGCACCTCGGTCTCGATCACCCACGCCTCGTCCTCCGCCAGCTTCCAGTACCCGTGGAGGTAGAAGATCGTCGGGTCGCCGCCCGCCCCCTGGAAGAAGTCCTGGCCCCAGTCCACGATTTCGTTGGCCCGCGGGATGAACTTGCGGCTCCACTCGAGGAAGGTCTTCGTGGTGCCGCGTACGTTGCCGAGGGCCGCGGTGAGGCGCTCGCCCATCTGCTCCGGGGTCAGCGGGGTGAACTCGCCGTCCGGGTCCAGGCATTCGATGGACAGATCGGCCGGGATCTCGTTGACGCGGTCCTGATGGGTCTGGCGTACGGAGATGAGGTTGCTGTCCGGCGCGAGCGGCAGCCAGTCGCCCTCCGCAGGCTTGTCGGTGCCGGCGATGAACGAGAACCGGCCGTGCTCGTCGACCGTGAGGTCGTGGGCGTGCAGATCGCCGGTCTGCAGCATGGTGCCGTCGATGTGGTAGCGGTTGACGCGTGAGCCGAACGTCAACAGCGGAACGGTGCCGCGGGTGCCGGTGATCCGGTAGGTGTGCTTCCCGGAGATGTTGGAGCGCATATAGACGTTGTCGGGGTTGTCGGCCCCGATCTTCGTCCTCATGTTCGGGTTGGACGCCGACGTGAAGCTCGGCCAGCGCGGGTCGGTGCACTCGACGCAGTTGATCGTCGCGTACCTCAGCAGGCGGCTCAGGTAGCGGACGCCCTCGGCCTGCGTCAGCGGGTCCTGCGGCACGATGTCGTCCTGCAGAAGGTCTCCGACGTCCCGGAGATCCGCGCAGAACTTCTCCCATACAGCGCTTGCGGCGGTCATGGCGATTCCCTTTGCTCGGTGGGATGGGGGCGGCTCGGTGTGTGGGTGGCGGTGGCGGCCTCGCGTCAAGCGTGGGCGGGGAAGTGCTCGTCGACCTCGGTCCCGGTCAGACCGAAGTCCTCCAGCGAGTACCGGTGGTCGGGGCGGCGGTGGGCGCCCAGGCTCTTGCGGTGCGCGGCCTCGATCGCCCCGCGCGCCTCCGTCGTGAACTCCAGGCCGAAGCGGTCGTAGATGCCCTCGACGGTGCCCAGCGGATCGGTGACGAAGCCCTGGTAGTCGACGTCGAGGAACTGCCGCGGGTCGTAGCGGCGGCGGGCCGCCTCGAAGTGCTCGATTCCCCGTGCCCACAGGCCGAGCTGGGTGCGGCCGATGGTCTCCCGGTCCAGCGCCGCTGACATGTCGTGCTTGCCCTGCTCGACCAGGCTGCAGGTCGATGCCATCGCCGTCCGCGGCGCGCGGTGCGTCCGGATGATCAAGGCGTCCGGGTAGACGCTCATGATCTCGTCGATCGCGAAGACATGGCTGGGGTTCTTGAGCACCCAGCGCTTCCCCGGGTCGTTGGCGCCGATCAGCTGCAGGTTCTTCTTGTGCCGGGCGTATGTACCGGTCCAGTCCTGTCCGGCCAGCCACTTCGAGTACGTGGGGAGGTACGAGACACACTCGAAGGCCACCGACCGCATCGACTGCTGCAACAGCTGCCAGCACTCCTCGACTTCGTCCGCGTCCATGAAGTGCACCTTCATCAGCTCGGCCTCCGCGCGCTGACGGGCCGCGAAGTGGGCCTGGGAGCGCCGGAACTCGGGATGCGAGGGCCAGTCCTCACGGGTGGGCCGCGGCTGCGGGGACTCGGCGAGCCAGGTCTCGATGCCCTGGTGGGCGGGGTCGGCGGAGAGCAGCCGGTGCAGCGCGGTACTGCCCGTGCGCATGAGGCCGCAGACGAAGACCGGGCGTTCGATGCCGACTTCGGTGTGCTCGGGGTACCGGGCGAACGCGGCCTCGCTGCGCACCCTGCCGACCAGCGCCTTCGTCATCATGGCGCGCGCGATCGTCACGCCGTGCGGGGTGAGCCGCGAGTCGGCGTCGAAGCTGGAGATCAGCACCTCAAGACCCTCGCGGAAGTCGTCGTCTCCGAAGTCGGTGAGTCCGGTCGTCCCGGCCGCGAGGGCGAGGAGTTCGTCGGCGGTGCCGACTGTGGGGGTGTCCTGTGCGGTCATGTCCCTCTCCTGTTCAGTGGTGGCTGTGCCCGCAGTTGACGTCCAGGCACTGCCCTGTGATCGCCCGCGCGTGGTCGGAGACGAGGAAGACCGCGCTGTTCGCGATGTCGTCGGGTTCGGGCAGCCGGCGCAGGTCCGTTCCGGCCGCGATCTCGTCGTAGACCACGCTCGGGTCGACGCCGCGCTCGGCCGCCTGGCGTTCGAACCACGCCTTGACCGAGTCCGCCCAGATGTAGCCGGGTGCGACCGAGTTGACGCGCACCCCTTGCGGCCCGAGCTCCACGGACAGGCTCCTGGCGAGGGCCAGCAGGCCCGCCTTCATGATCCGGTAGGCGCCGAAGCCCGGCAGCTGGTTCCGGAGCACCATCGAGTTGATCATCACGACCGAGCCCTGCGACTCGACGAGCGCGGGCACCAGCTTGCGGGTGAGGTTCAGCGCGGCCATCAGATTGATGTCGAGCCCCTGCCGTATGTCGTCCGGCTCGGCGTCGAGAAGCCGGATCCGGGCGGGCTGGACGAACGCGTTGTGGATCACCGAATCGAGCCGGCCGAACGCTTCGTACGCCTTCTCCGCGAGGTTGCCGACCGACGCGTCGTCGGTGAGATCGGCCGTCACCACGGCCGCCCGGCCACCGAGGCCGTGGATCTCGTCGGCCACCGCTTCGAGCCTGGAACGGGTGCGGGCCGCGAGCACCACCCGGGCCCCCGCGAGGGCGCTGCGTACGGCGAGTGACCTGCCGAGCCCCGGTCCCACCCCCGACACCAGCACGGCCTTCCCCTCCAGCAGCGGGATCGGTGTCTCTGTCATTCCGCCACCCCCGCCGGGCCGGCCAGCGCCCGGGGATCGATGACGACGCTGAGCGAGACGATCCGGCAGGCGTCGTCGAACTCGAACAGGTCGGTGGCGGCGAAGGCGGCCATACCGGCTCGCTCCACGCGCAGTTGGGTCGCGGCGTACCTCCCGTTCACGGTGATCGGTGAGAGCAGGCTGACCGTGAAGTCGACCTTGGCGTTCTCGGTGTCGAACGTCCGGATCGCGTCGGTGCCCCGGTGACTGGTGACACCGAGCGGTTCGTGCTGGACGGCGTCCTCGGCGAACAGCGCGACCAGCGCGTCGACGTCGTGGTTCCCGAGGTGTTTCACGTAGGACTCGATGGCAGAGCAGATGTCGTCCCGGCTGGGGGGCATGGTGGATCTCCTTGTCGCGGTGGATGCCACGGTGCGGGTGCTGTGCTCGGTCAGGCGATACGCAGGCGGTGCGCCGGGTCAAGGGGTGCCCGGTCAAGGGGTGCGCCCGGTCAAGGGGTGCGGTCGGCCACGCCATGCGCAGGCGGCGCGGCCCGGTCAGGCGATGGCGCCGCGTGAGCGCAGGAAGGCGACGATCCGGTCGGCCGCCTGCTCCGGCGATTCGGCCGTGGTGTCGATCCGTACCTCGGGCGAACGCGGCGCCTCGTAGGGCGAGTCGATGCCGGTGAAGTGGGCCAGCTCGCCGCGGCGCGCCTTCCCGTAGAGCCCCTTCGGGTCCCGCTCCTCCGCGACAGCGAGCGGGGTGTCCACATGGATCTCGCAGAACCGCTCGGGCCCGACCAGTTCCCTGGCCGCGTCCCGTTCCGCGCGGAAGGGCGAGATGAACGACGCGATGACGATCAGGCCGGCATCGGCCATCAGCCGGGCGACCTCGGTGACGCGCCGGATGTTCTCCACACGGTCGGCGTCGGTGAACCCGAGGTCCCGGTTGAGGCCGTGGCGTACGTTGTCGCCGTCCAGGAGACAGGTGTGCGTGCCGAGGGCGTGCAGCCGGCGCTCGACCTCGTTCGCGAGGGTCGACTTCCCGGAGCCCGACAGCCCGGTCAGCCACAGCACCTGGGGGCGGTGGCCCATCAGCTTCTGGCGCGCGCGTTCGTCGACATCGACCACCTGCCAGTGGAGGTTGTCCGAACGCCGCAGCCGGTGCGCGATCATGCCGGCGCCCACCGTGCTGTTGGTCAGCCGGTCGATCAGGATGAAGCCGCCGGTGTCGCGGTTGGCGGTGTACGCGTCGTACGGCACCTGGCGGTCGAAGCTGATGTCGCAGACGCCGATCTCGTTGAGCGCCAGGGTGTCGGTCGCCGTCTTCTCCAGGGTGTTGACGTTGACCTTGTGCTTGGGTTTGGTGATCCGCGCCTGCACCGTCATGGTCCCGATCTGGCAGAGGTACGGCCGCTCGGGCAGCATCTCGTCCTCGCCCATCCACACCAGGCGTACCTCGAACTGGTCGGCAACACCGGGCAGGGCGTCCGCCGCGGCGAGCACGTCACCGCGGCTGATGTCGATCTCGTCGGTCAGCGTGACGGTGACGGACTGCCCCGCGGTCGCCTCCGTCAGGTCACCGTCCATGGTGACGATGCGGGCGACCGATGACTCGCTGCCGCTGGGCAGGGCCCGCACCCGGTCGCCTGGCCGCACCGCCCCGCTCACGATCTGCCCGGAGAATCCGCGGAAGTCCAGATCGGGCCGGTTCACCCACTGCACGGGCAGCCGGAACGGGCGGGCGACGACGTCCTCGTCGATCTCGACGGTCTCCAGGTGCTTCATGAGCGTCGGGCCCCGGTACCAGGGGGTTTCACCGCTGTTCTCGGTGAGGTTGTCCCCCGCGTACGCCGAGATCGGGATGGGCACGACGTCGCCCAGCCCGATCTCCTTCGCGAACGCGGTGTACTCGGCGGCTATGCGCTCGAAGACCTCCTGCGCATAGCCGACCAGGTCCAGCTTGTTGACGGCGAGCACCACATGGCGGATGCCCAGCAGCGACACCAGATAGGAGTGCCGGCGGGTCTGGGTGAGGACGCCCTTGCGCGCGTCGACCAGGATCACCGCGAGGTCCGCTGTGGAGGCCCCGGTGACCATGTTCCGGGTGTACTGCTCATGGCCGGGGGTGTCGGCGACGACGAACTTGCGGTGCTCGGTGGAGAAGTAGCGGTAGGCGACGTCGATCGTGATGCCCTGCTCGCGCTCGGCGGCCAGCCCGTCGACCAGGAGCGCGAAGTCGAGTCCTTCGCCCTGGGTGCCCACCTTGCGGGAGTCGGCCTCCAGGGCGGTGAGCTGGTCCTCGAAGACCAGCTTCGACTCGTAGAGCAGCCGGCCGATGAGCGTGGACTTGCCGTCGTCGACGCTGCCGCAGGTGATGAAGCGGAGCATGCTCTTGTTCGCGTGCCGTTCGAGGTACTGCTCGATGTCGTCCGCGATCAGGTCGTTGGATCCGGTCATCAGAAGTAACCCTCCTGCTTCTTCTTCTCCATCGACGCGCTGCTGTCGTGGTCGATGACGCGGCCCTGGCGCTCGGACGTGGAGGTCAGCAACATCTCCTGGATGACGGCGGTCAGGGAATCGGCGGTGCTCTCGACGGCTCCGGTGAGCGGGTAGCAGCCGAGGGTGCGGAATCGCACGCTCCTGAGCTGGGGTTCCTCACCGGGCAGCAGCGGCATCCGTTCGTCGTCGACCATGATCAGCGCCCCGTCACGTTCGACGACCGGCCGCCTCGCCGCGAAGTAGAGCGGCACGATCGGGATCTGCTCCTGCCGGATGTACTCCCAGACATCGAGCTCGGTCCAGTTGGACAGCGGGAAGACGCGCAGGCTCTCACCGGGCGACTTGCGTACGTTGTACATCCGCCACAGTTCGGGGCGCTGCTGCTTCGGGTCCCACCGGTGCTCGGCCGAGCGGATCGAGAAGATGCGTTCCTTGGCGCGGGACTTCTCCTCGTCGCGGCGCGCACCGCCGAACGCGGCGTCGAACTTGTGGAGGTCGAGAGCCTGTTTGAGCCCCTCGGTCTTCCACATGTCGGTGTGGGTGGCCGACCCGTGGGTGAACGGGTTGACCGACTTCTCCACACACTCGGGGTTCTTGTGGACGAGGAGTTCCAGGTCCCCGGCGGCTGCGGTCCGGTCGCGCAGTTCGTACATCGCGCGGAACTTCCATGTGGTGTCCACGTGCAGCAGCGGGAACGGCAGCTTGGACGGGTAGAACGCCTTCCGCGCGAGGTGCAGCATCACCGCGCTGTCCTTGCCGACGGAGTAGAGCATCACGGGGTTCTCGCTCTCGGCGACCGCCTCCCGCATGATGTGGATGCTCTCGGCTTCGAGCCGTTCGAGATGGGTCAGGGTGAGTGTCATCGTCCGAGCACCCCCAGGGCCTGATCCGCCAGTTCGGGGCGGCAGATCAGCAGGTCGGGCAGCCAGGGGTTCTCCTGGTTGTAGTGCGGTGCGGACCCGTCGACGCGGGACACGTGGAGTCCGGCGGCGCGGGCGACCGCGACGGGGGCGGCCGAGTCCCACTCGTACTGCCCGCCGGTATGGGCGTAGATGTCGGCCTCGCCGCGCACCACGGCCATCGCCTTGGCACCGGCCGAGCCCATCTCGATCAGTTCGGCGCCGAGTGCGCCGGCCATGGCCATGACCGGTTCGGGCCTGCGGGTGCGGCTGACGACCACGCGGGGGACGGCGGGCAGCGGCGGGGGCGGGGCGAAGGTGTCCGCCGTCGAGAAGGTGGCGCCCAGCGCGGGCATCGCGACCGCGCCGGCGACCAGCCGGCCGTCCTCGACCACCGCCACGTGGACGGCCCAGTCGGTGCGGCCTGGCTCACCGAACTCGCGGGTGCCGTCGAGCGGGTCGACGATCCACACCCGCCGGGCCCCGAGCCTGGCCGGGTCGTCGGCGCCCTCCTCGGAGAGCACCGCGTCGCCGGGGAACCGGCGGCCGAGCGTGGCGACCAGGTACTCGTGCGAGAGCCGGTCCCCCGCCTTGCGTACGTCCGACGGGTCGGCACCCGCCTCTTCCTGATCCGTCCGGTGTGCGAGCAGCAGGGCGCCGGCCGCCGTGGCGACATCCGCCGCGGCCCGCCCGTCCGCAGCGTGGCGCGAAGCGCCCTGAGGAATCTCGGAGAGCGTCATGGAGAGGACTGTAACGACAGAATGAACGTTGTTCAATGCATTATGAACAACGTTCATTCCGTGCTGCCGATTCCGCGCCGCCGCCACCGGATACCGTGAGGGCATGACCGAATCGAGCAGGAAGTCCGCCTACGGCGATGCGGAGGCGCGGCGCCGGATGACCCTGGACGCGGCTGCCGAGCTGCTGGACGAGGGCGGGTACGCGGCGCTCACGATCCGGTCGGTGGCCCAGCGTTCAGGCACCAGTACCGGGCTGATCTACCAGTACTTCGCCGACAAGCAGGAGATCTTCATCGCCCTGCTCGGCGAGAGCCAGACCGAGTCCGCCGCGTTCGTCGAGGCCCTCCCCAGGGACCGGGGCGTCGCAGCGCTGATCGCGTCGGTGATCCCCCAGACCGCCCGTCAGTGGGTCCGGGTGGGCCGGCTGATCGCGACCTGGCGCACGGTCGAAGGGGATGCCCGCTACGAGCGCGAATCGGTGGCCGAGGTGCGCGAGACGACGCGCCTCTACAACGAGGCGCTCCGCTCCGCGCTCATCGAGGCGGCCTCGAAGGAGGGCCGCTGCCTCCGGGACGACCCCGCGCTCCTGCCGTTCGTCCTGTCCGGGCTGATGGGCATCTCCGACACCCTGGTCAACAACTGGCCCACGGACGTCGACCCGTCGGACCTCATCGATTTCGCCGCCGAGGCGATCACCCGGGGCATCACAGCGCCGGACACAGCCGGGCAGCCCGGCCCGGCGACTGCCTGACCCCTCGCCCGACCCGGGCGGGCGACCATCTGCCCGGGCCGGACTGTCCGGCTGTGCGGCTGCCCGGCTGTTCCGGCTGTCCGGCTGTCCGGCTGTTCCCGGATCTACGCCGGGTCGCGGTCGAACTTCGATGTGGACCAGAAGTAGCCGAGTACGGCGAGAGCCAGGCACCAGGCCACCGCGAGCCACCCGTTGTCGCCGATCCCGCTGCCGAGCAGCAGCCCCCGCAGCGTCTCGATGGCCGGGGTGAACGGCTGGTACTCGGCGACCGGCTGGAACCAGCCCGGCATCGCGTCGACCGGGACGAACGCGCTGGAGAGGAGCGGCAGCAGTATCATCGGCATCGCGTTGTTGCCTGCGGCCTCGGCGTTCGGGCTGATCAGGCCCATGCCGACGGCGATCCAGGTGAGCGCCACGGCGAAGAGCACGAGCAGCCCGAAGGCCGCCAGCCACTCCAGGGCCCCGGCATCCCTGGACCGGAAACCGATGGCCACGGCGACGGCGCCCACCAGGACCACGCTCAGGACCGCTTGCAGCACACTGCCCGCCACATGCCCGACGAGCACCGAGCCGCGGTGGATCGACATGATGCGGAAGCGGGCGATGATGCCCTCGGTCATGTCGTTGGAGACCGACACCGCGGTCCCGACCACGGTGCTGCCGATGGTCATCAGCAGGATGCCCGGGACGATGTACGCGATGTAGGCGGAACGGTCCGCACCCGCGCCGCCGATGCCCGCACTCATCACGTCCCCGAAGAGGTAGACGAAGAGCAGCAGGAGCATGACCGGGGTGAGCAGCAGGTTCAGGGTCATCGACGGGTAGCGGCGCGCGTGCAGCAGATTGCGGCGCAGCATCGTGGTCGAGTCGCGTACGGCGAGGGAGAGCGCGCTCATCGGACAGGCTCCTTCGGCTGGTTGTTCCGGGCGGGCACACCTGCGCCGGTCAGGGCGAAGAACACGTCGTCGAGGTCGGGGGTGTGCACGGTCAGTTCGTCCGCCTCGATACCGGCAGCGTCCAGCCGGTCGATGAGGGAGCGCAGTTCGCGCTGGCTGCCGTCGCTGGGGATGTGCAGCGACAGCGTCTCGTCGGAGGCCACAGCACCGGGGCGGGCGAGGCCGGGAGCCCGTGGGGCGAGGGGCTCCTTCGGGGCGGTGGGCTCCGCCTGGGCGGTGGGCTCCGCCTGGGCGGTGGGCTCCGCCTGGGCGGTGGGCTCCGCCTGGGCGGTGGGCTCCGTCTGGGCGGGCTTCAGGGCGGGCTCAAGCGCGATGGCCGCGGACCGGTAGGCGGCCGGGTCGGTGAAGCGGAGCCGGATGTGCCCGCCGGGGATGAGCCGTTTGAGCTCGTCGGCGGTGCCATGGGCGGCGATCCGCCCGTCGTTGAGCACGGCGATGCGGTCGGCGAGTTCGTCGGCCTCGTCCAGGTACTGCGTGGTGAGGAAGACGGTGACGCCGTCGGAGACCAGCTCGCGGATAATGCCCCACATGGCGTGGCGGCTACGCGGGTCGAGACCGGTGGTGGGCTCGTCGAGGAAGATGATCCGCGGGGCGCCGACCAGTGTCATGGCGATGTCGAGGCGGCGCTTCATACCGCCGGAGTAGGTGGAGGCGGGCTTCTTCGCGGCCTCCACCAGGTCGAATCGAGCGAGCAGTTCGGCGGCGACCCGCCGTCCTTCGCGGCGCGGAAGGTGGTGCAGGTCGGCCATGAGGAGCATGTTCTCCTCGCCGGTGATCAGGCCGTCGACGGCGGAGAACTGCCCGGTGACGCCGATCGCGGCCCGTACGGCCTGCGGATCGGCGGCCAGGTCGTGGCCGTGGACGCGGATGTCGCCGGATCCGGCGTCGGCGGAGATGAGGGTGGAGAGGATCTGCACGACGGTGGTCTTGCCCGCGCCGTTCGGGCCGAGCAGCGCGAAGACGGTGCCTGCCGGGATACGCAGATCGATGCCGTCGAGGACGAGCTGGTCACCGTAGGACTTGCGCAGGCCGGCGGCGGAAACGGCAACGGACGGTTTGGATGTGGGCATGACAGGTGAACCCATGAAGCCCTCCCTTTCGAAGGCTGCTTGAGTGACGGGGCTTGAGCGGCTGGGCTTGAGCCGCTGGGCTTGAGCGGCTGGCTCGTGGGCGGGCCGGCTGTCCGGTGTTTCAGACCCGGGCGTGGTGGACGTCGATGTTTCCGAAGCGCGTACGGGCATGGACCTCGACGGTGTCCTCGGACTCCTCCGGGCTCTCGGACGCGGCGAGCGTGCTGCGCACCTGGCCGTGACCCGAGCTGACGTCGAGCCAGGCAGCGGTGCCCTCGCGTACACCCAGGTCGATGGCGCCGTAGGAGGTCTCCAACCGGACGGATCCGCTGCTGACTTCACCGACCCGCAGGGTGCCGTTGGCGGTGGTGGCGACGACCGAACCCGCGGCGCGCGCGATGTCGATGTCGCCGTTGGCACCGCTCACGCGCAGGTCGCCGGTCGTGGTGCCGACGGTGGTGGTGCCGTGCGAGTTCTTCAGGACGGCGGAACCGTGGACGGCGCCGACGCGCATACTGCCGGAGCTGGTGGTGATCTCGGCCGTACCGTCGATCCGGTCGACGGTGATCGAGCCGTGGGACGCGGTCAGTTGGAGCGGCCCCGTCGCCTCCAGGCGGACGTCACCGGACGAGGTCTTCACCTGGACCTCGCCGAGCCGGCCCTCGCCGAGCACCTGGGTCCACGAGCCGGTCGCCTCGATGCGCGAGCCCGTGGGCAGTCCGACCGTCACGTCGACGGATCCGGAGGGCCCGATCATGCGGCGCTCCTTCGTCCTGACGGTCAGGACGCCGCCGGCGTATGTGACCTCGGTCTGCTCGGCGGCCCGTACGTCCTTGTCGCGCTTCGGGTCGCGGGGCTGCACCTCGACCACCGTGTCGGGGCGGTCGTCCGCGGTGAAGTGGATGGAACCGGCGCCCACGTGGGCGGTGACCGAAATCGGTTCGGGAGTGTCGAAAGAAGGCATGGCTGTCCCGTCCTCTTGGGTGTGCGCGGCTTGGGTGAAGTGGTGTGGGTGTTCGCGGCGTGGGTGAAGTGGTGTGGGTGAAGTGGCTTGGGCGGGCGGAGAGTTCCGCTAACGCACCCAGCCCGTGTAGCCCTGCCCGATGGTCCGAGTCTTCTCCGTCGTATGCGACCGGGTGCCGCCGTCGACCGCGGCCGACACGGCGCGCACCAGCCACGCGTTGACCGACAGGCCCTCGCGGGTCGCGGCCTCTTCGGCCCGGGACTTGAGGTGGGCCGGCAGGCGCAGGTTGACGCGGGCGGTGCCGCCCTCGTCGGCATCGGCCGGGGCCGTGGCCTTGAGCGGTTCGACGGGCGCGGCGGGCTCCGCGGGGGCGCCGCCGCCCGGCGGCAGCGTCACCACGAAGTCGGGGTCGAGCCCACGCAGCCGTACGTCGACCGAGCCGGGGGCGAGTTCACGGGTGATCTCGTCCATCGCGGCGGAGAGCACGTTGAGCATGGTCAGCCGGGTCGCCGACTCCAGAGGAGCGGTGAGCCTGTCGGCCAGCTCGCGGGCTTCGTCGCCGCCGGCTTCGGCGGCCACCGCGAGTTCACGGCGGAGGGTGTCGACATACGGGGTGAGATCCATGACGCCATCATGGCACCATTTTGGCGCCACACGCAAGGCACAATGACACCCGAAGGGGCGCGGGCCGGGCGAGTACCCCACGACCTGCGGAAACGTCTAGACGACAGCCTGGATGCACCCCACATCACGCACAATCAGGCGCTTCAAGAAGCACACGGTGACGCCACATGGCGCCACCTGGCACCGCCTGGCACCGCCTGGCGCCACCTGGCACCGCCTGGCACCACTCGACGCCACAACAGGACACCCATCAGCCGACCCCGCCCCCACTCCCACCCTCCACGCTCGCCAGAATCGCGCTGGCGACGACATCGAAGAGGCGATCGGCGCTCGGCGCGAGCGAAGGCTGATCACCGATCCACGCGAGCGCCGCCACCAGTGCGAACAGATCGGCGCCATCGATATCACTCCGCGCCGCGCCCGCGGCCTGGGCGCGGGCGAGGAGCCGCGCACCGGCGGCGCGCAGGGTGACGCACGAAGCGTGGAGCGCGGACTCGGTGTCCTCGATGGCAGCCGCCATCAGCACGGTCACGCCCCGGTATTCGGTTGTCCACGCGACACAGTCACGCAGCCACGAAACCAGAGCGTCGGCGGCCGAGTCCGCCGTTTCGAGCTGGACCGCCTGCGCCGTCAGCTCGTCGAAGCTCGTACGGAGCAGGGCGTCGAGCAGCGCCTCGCGCGTCGGGAAGTGACGCAGCAGCGTCGCGAGCCCGACATCCGCCTTGCGCGCGACATCGCGCAGAGACACGTCCACACCCTGCTCGGCGATGGCGGTACCCGCCACCGCGAGCAGGTGATCGCGGTTCTTCCTGGCGTCGGCCCGCATCGGCTCAGGTCCCTTCTCTCGACTGTCCGGCCTCGATCACCCGGCCGCCTTGACTATCCGGATCAGTGATCCATATATTCGAACCAGTGAGCCGTTTATGTGGATCGCCGATCCGGATGAGTCTATCCCGCAGCGCTGACAGGAGAAATCGATGCCGACACACACGATGAGGGCCATCCGGCTCCATGAGCACGGGGGCCCTGAGGTGCTGCGATATGACGAGGTCCCGGTTCCCCAGCCGGGGCCGGGTGAGGTGCTCGTTCGCGTACACGCGGTCGGCGTCAACCCGCCGGACTGGTATCTGCGCGACGGGATGTCCAACCTGCCCCCGGAGACGAGGCCGGAGTTCGCTCTGCCCGTGATCCCTGGGACGGACGTGTCGGGCGTGGTCGAGGCCGTCGCCGCCGACGTGGACGGTCTCGCCGTGGGCGATGAAGTCTTCGGCCTGCTCCGCTTCCCCAGCTTCGACGGCAGCACGTACGCCGAGTACGTGGCCGCGCCCGCCGCGGACCTCGCACGCAAGCCGGCCGGCGTCAGTCATGTGCACGCGGCCGGGGCGCCGATGGCCGGCCTCGCCGCGTGGCAGTTCCTGATCGAGCTCGGACACGACCACCCCTCGCCCTTCCAGGAGGCGCGACACCGGCCGGTGCCGCTCGGCGCCGGTACGACGGTGCTCATCAACGGCGCCGCGGGCGGCGTCGGACACCTGGCGCTACAGCTGGCGAAGTGGAAGGGCGCACACGTCATCGCGGTGGCATCGGGCGCGCACGAACCGTTCCTGCGCGAGCTGGGCGCCGACGAGTTCATCGACTACACCAGCAGCCGCCCCGAGGAACTCGTACGCGACGCCGACGTCGTCCTCGACACCGTCGGCGGCCCGCACAGCAGCCGCTTCCTGCGCACACTCAAGCGCGGCGGCTCCCAGTTCCCCGTGTTCTTCGGCGAATTCGACGAAGAGGAGACCGCGAAGCTGGGCGTCACCGTCACCGGCACCCAGGTCCGCTCGAACGGCGCGCAACTGGCCGAACTGGGCCGCCTGCTCGAAGCGGGCACGGTACGCGTCGCGATCGACAGCACGTTCGCACTGTCGGACGCCCGAGCAGCGCACGAACGCGCCGCGCAGGGGCACATCCGGGGCAAGATCGTGCTCGTGGTCGCCTAGGGCGGATCGAGTCGGTCCCGCTGCTGGTGCGCCAACACGGTGCCGCCGAACGGCTCCACCCGCTGCCATCGCCGGCCCTCGCTCTCGTTGATCGCGAGGTCAACACGCCGTGCAGCAAAGGCTGTTGCCGACGGATTCCCCGGCATCGATAGTTGGGCCGCGGCGACGCCGTCATGGGTGCCGTCGATGCGATCCGGATCACGGAATCAGGAGGATTCAGCATGAAACACCTGCAGACGGGCGTACTGCTCGTCGCCACCGTCTCCACAGGGCTCATGGCCGGACTGTTCGCCGCGTTCGCCTACGCGGTCATGCCCGGCCTGGGCCGGTCGTCCGACCGCACCTTCATCGAGGCGATGCAGGGCATCAACAAGGCCATCCTCAACCCGGTCTTCATGCTCCCCTTCATGGGCACGATCCCTCTGCTCGGTCTGGCCGTCGTCCTGGCCTGGCGCGGTCACGGACGCTCCGCTCTGCCCTGGCTGATCGCCGCGCTGGCCCTGTACGTGGTGGCCTTCGCCGTTACCGGCGGCGTGAATGTCCCTCTCAACGACCAGCTCGCGAGAGCGGGCGATCCCGGCCATATCGGACATCTGGCCACGGTACGCGCGGACTTCGAGAACAAGTGGGTCCTCTGGAACATCGTCCGGGCGCTCCTGCACACGGTGGCGTTCGCCTGTCTGGCCTGGGCGCTGGTCGTGTACGGCGCACACCGGCCGCACGAGAGCGGGAGCGAGGCCCGGAACGAGAGCCGGCACCTGCCCCGGAACACCGAAGCGTCCGCATGGCCCCCGGTGCCATCGCCCCACCCCGGTCACCCGCAGACCGCCCCGTACCCGCAGACAGGGGCCTGACGATCGAGGGTGGATCCGGCTACGTACGCCGCGCCGTCCGGTACCGGTCCCTCCCCTGTGGGGACCGGTACCGAACGCGGGCTGCATCGATCCGCGCCGTTTCGGTGCGGTGCCGTGCCTCTTGTCACGCGGTGCCCGCTCGTCACGCGGTGTCCGCTCGTGTCCGGGTGCCTGCTCTTGGCTACGGTCTCTTGGCTACGGTGGAAGTTGACCGAGAACATGCGGCGTCATGACGTATCTCTCCGAGCGCTGTGCTGGTGGGCCGCCCGGGCGCCACCCGGGTGGTGCGCTGCTGGGTCGTGATCCTGCCAGCTATGGCTTCCGCCAGGGGTGGTCCGGAGCTCGTACCCACGACTAGCCGCAGGTCAGCCCGATAGGCTGAGTTTTCCGGTCCGGACGCCGGCGGATGTCAGCTGCGGACGTCAGCTGCGGGGAAGTAAGGGGTGGGGACCTTGAGTTTCGACTCAGGGGCGCGCACAGCCCTGGCGGAACGTCTCGCGCTGCTCTACCGGGAGGCCGGAAACCCTCCCCTCAAGAGTGTGTCCGAGGCGGTCGTCCGGCTACAGCGGGTCGACGAGCGCAGTCGGCCCGTACGGGTCTCCGCCCAGCGGATCAGCGACTGGCGGCGGGCCAGGAACGTCCCTGCCCAGTTCGTCGCCCTCGCGGCGGTGCTGCACGTACTGATCCCCCAGGCGCGGCGCTCGCAGCCCGCACCCGTGTCCGCCGGACTGTACGACCTCGCCCAGTGGCAGCGCCTGTGGGAGCAGGCGGTGGCCGACCCGGTCGGCGACCATCCCGCGGCGCCCGCGACGGAGGAGCAGCGGCGCCCTCCGGGAGAGGCCGCGGCCGTTCCCGGTGGTGTGTGTCCCTACCGGGGGCTCGCTCCGTACCGTCAGCAGGACGCCCGGTGGTTCTTCGGCCGGGAGCGGAGCAGGGACGCCCTCATCGCCCAGCTCCGGGCAGCGGAGCGGACGGGCGGCCTGGTCATGCTCGTGGGCGCCTCGGGGTCGGGGAAGTCCTCCCTGCTGAACGCCGGCGTGGTGCCCGCGTTGCGGGACGGCGCCCCGGGCGAAGGGCGCGGCCCGGCGGGGACGGTGCTCCAGCTGGTGCCGGGAGCCGATCCTCTCGCGGAGCTGACCCGCCTGATTCCTGAGCTCGCACATGTCGTCCCGGTCGCGAGGGCGGCCGCTGCGGACGATTCCGGGACGCACCGCTTCGCGCGGGCCGCCAGGGAAGCCATCACCACCTGGGCGAACCGTGAGACGGCGAGCCGTGAGACCGGGAACCGTGAGACGACGGACCGTGAGACGACGGACCGTGCGGCCGCGAGCCGTGAGACACCCCCCGGGACACCGGCCTCCGCCCGGCCGGTCATCATCGTGGACCAGTTCGAGGAGGCGTTCACCCTCTGCTCCAAGGAGCGGAACCGGCGGGCCTTCATCCAGCTGCTCCATGCCATCAGCACGACCGCCGACCCCTCGGCTCCCGCCCCCGCACCGGACGCCGCCACCCCTGACGCCCCCGCACTCGTCGTCCTCGGTATACGCGCCGATTTCTACGAACAGTGCCTGGGACATCCCGAACTGGCCGACGCCCTGCAGCACCGCCACATGGTGCTCGGCCCGCTGACCACCGCCGAGTTGCGCGAAGCCGTGACCAGCCCGGCCAGGGCCGTGGGCCTGGAGCTCGAACCGGGACTGGCGGAGCTGATCGTCCGGGAGGTGAGCGCCGACAGCCCCCGCGGGAGCGGGACGCACGCCGGGGTGCTGCCGCTCCTCTCGCACGCCCTGCTCGCCACCTGGCAGCGGCGTACCGCGGGACGGCTGACGCTGGCCGGGTACACCGCGGCGGGCGGGATCCAGGGAGCGGTCGCGGCGACCGCCGAGCGCGCCTGGTCCAGCCTCGGCCCGGCCGCCCGTACGGCCGCAAGGCTGCTCCTCCTCAGGCTGGTCAGGCTGGGCGAGGACACCCAGGCGACCCGGCGGCGCGAGACACGGCGCCAGCTGGCCGAGGAGTCGACGGACCCCGACAGGACGGAGGAATCGCTCGAAGCGCTGGTGCACGCACGGCTGGTGACCCTCGACTCGGAGACCGTGGAGATCACCCATGAAGCGCTGCTGCACGCCTGGCCGCGCCTGCGGGAGTGGATCGACGAGGACCGCAACGACAACCTCTCCCGCCAGCAGCTGGAGGAGGACGGCAGGGCCTGGGAGGCCACCCACCGCGACCCGTCGCTGCTCTACCGGGGGTCCCGGCTCGAACAGACCCGCAGCTGGGCGAAGTCGGCAGGTGACACCTTCCTGACCCGGAGCGCGGTGGAGTTCCTGGCCGCTTCGGCCCGGCTGCGCAGACGCACCGTCTGGATCAGCCGCGGCGCGGTGTCGGCGCTCGTCGTCCTGGCGATGCTGGCCGTCGGTTCGGCGGTGCTCGCGTGGCAGCAGCGGGACGACGCCGTGTTCGAGCAGGTCGTCGCCGAAGCCGACCGCGTCCAGTACACGGATCCCTCGCTGGCCGCCCAACTCGATCTGGTGGCGCACCATCTGCGGCCGGGCGACGAGGCCACCGCCAACCGGCTGATCTCGATCGTCAACGCGCCGCTGGCCACACCGCTCCTCGGCCACACCGGCGCCGTCTACCTCACCTCGTTCAGCCCGGACGGCCGGACGCTGGCCACGGCGAGCTACGACCGGACCATCCGGCTGTGGGACGTGACCGACCCGACGCATCCGCACAAGCTGGGCCGGCCGCTGACCGGCCATACGAGCTGGGTGAGCAGCGCGGTCTTCAGCCCGGACGGGCACACCCTCGCCAGCACGTCGGACGACGGCACGATCCGGCTGTGGGACGTACGGGATCCCCGCCACCCGAAGCCGCTCGGCAAGCCCCTGACCGGCGACGGCGGCACGGCGTACCTCCTCGCCTTCAGCCCCGACGGGCACACGCTGGCCTCGGCCAACGAGGACCACACCGTACGGCTGTGGACAGTGGACGACCCGAGCCGCCCGAAGCCCGCAGGTGTGCTGACCGGCCACACCGCCGCCGTGCGTTCGGTGGCGTTCAGCCCCGACGGGCGGACCCTGGCGGCCGGCGGCGACGACGGCACGATCCGGCTGTGGAACATGGCCCGTCCAGGCCGTCCGGATCCGGTCGGCCGGGTCCTGAACGGCCACACCAGCACGGTGCACTCCGTGGCGTTCAGCCCCGACGGCCGTACGCTCGCCAGCGGCGGCGCCGACGACGCCATCCGGCTGTGGGACGTGTCCGACCCCCGGCACGCCACCGAACTCGGCCAGCCGCTCACCGGCCACACCGGGCCCATCTGGTCGGTGGCGTTCAGCCCCGACGGGACGATGCTCGCCGCGGGCAGCGCCGACAGCACGGCGAGCCTGTGGAACGTCAGTAATCCCGCGTACCCGTCGCAGGTCGGCGAGCCGCTCGCCGGCAGCAGCGGCGAGATGTACGCGGTCGGCTTCAGCCCCGACGGACGGACCCTGGCCACCGGGAGCGGCGACAACAAGGTCAGACTCTGGTCGATCCCCACGGCGGACATGACGGGTCGGATAGGGGCGTTCCGCCCGGACGGCAAGGTGCTCGCCACGGCCGCACGCGACGAGAAGATCCGGCTGTGGGACGTGAGGTCCCCCAACCGGCCCGCGCTGCTGGGCAGGGCGTTCAGGCCGGGGAAGGGCGATCCGCGTTCGCTGCTCTTCTCCCCCGACGGTCACACACTCGCGGTGCTGACCGGCAGCCGTGCGGTGCAGTTGTGGAACGTCACCGACCCGGCCCGGCCTGTCCCCTACGGCCCGCCCGTCGCGCTGCGGACACGGTTCGCGGGCCCCGACGCGCTGGCGTTCAGCCCGGACGGGCACACCCTGGCGACCGCTCTCGACGACCGCACCATCCGGTTGTGGAACGTCAGCGATCCCTCGCACCTCGTACCGCTCGGTGCGCCGCTCACCGGCCCCAGGGGCTACGTCAACACCTTCGTGTTCAGCCCGGACGGACGGATGCTCGCGGGCGGCAGCGCCGACGGCACCATCCGGCTCTGGGACGTGACCGACCCCCGGCACGCCACCCGGCTCGGCACCCCGCTCAAGGGCCATCTGGGTCCGGTGAACGCGCTCGCCTACAGTCCGCACGGCCGCACGCTGGCCAGCGGCAGCGACGACGGAACGGTCCGGCTGTGGAACGTCGCGGCCCCGCGTGAGGCGGCCGGGCCGGTCGCCACGCTCACCGGCCACACCGAAGCGGTCGTGTCGCTGACGTTCAGCCGCAACGGCCGCACCCTGGCGAGCGGCGGCAACGACGACACGGTCAGGCTCTGGAACGTCACGCACCCCGGCAAGGCCGCTCCGATCGGCCAGTCGCTCAGCCCGAACGCCAAGACGGGCAATTTCCTGTCGTTCAGCCCCAACAGCCATCTGCTCGGGGTGTCGAGCGGCGCCGATACCGTCCGGCTCTGGGACCTGGACGCCGACAAGGCGGTCAGCCGCATCTGCTCGGCCACCCGGGGCGTACTGACACCGGAGAAATGGCACGAGTATCTGCCCCGGCTGTCGTACGGGCCGCCCTGCGGCCGGTGACGTGGCCCGGGGCGGACCACGGGGGCGAACCATGGGGGCGGCCGTGAGCGTGCGGTCGGGTACGGGCGGCCGTGAGCGGGCAGCCGTACGGCCAGGTGACCGCAATCACAACTCCTGGATCCGGCTGAGCAGTTCTCGGTGCGCCCCGCCACTTGTTACTGTTGGATACAGCCCGATCGCTGGTGCATCCCCCGTCGCCAGCGGTCGGGCCTTTTCGTGACCCGACTGGCTGACACTCCCTCACTCGTCAGGACCTCTTGAGGAGTCGTAGGGTGAGGGCCACGGATCGAGGGAGCGGTGGCCACCCATGGCGAAGGCGTACGAGCGGATCGCGGATGAGCTGAGACAGTCCATCCGCACGGGCCGGCTGAAGCCCGGCGACCGGCTTCCCGCGGAGACCAAGCTCGCGGAGCAGTCCGGGCGGAGCCTGCCGACCGTGCGGGACGCCCTGCGCCTGCTGCAGGCCGAGGGGCTGATCGAGAAGGTGCACGGCCGCGGGAACTTCGTGCGCCGCGCCCGCACCCTCGTACAGCGCAGCAACTCGCGGCACCAGTGGGAGAAGGACCGGGCGCACCAGCCCGAGGAGAGGCGCGCCAGCACCGGTGCGACCGAGCACGACACCGGGCTCACGGTCGACGACCTCGTCTTCCGTGCCGCGTACCGGGAGATCACGGCGGACGCGGACATCGCCGAGTCCATGGGGATCGCGCCCGGCACCGAACTCGTCGAGCGGTCCTACCGGACGCGGTACAGCGCCGAGCACGCGCCCTTCAGCCTGGTCACATCGCATCTCGTCCGCGCCATGGTCGCGGGCAACCCCGACCTGCTGGACGCAACCAACGAGCCCTGGCCCGGGGGCACTTGGAACCAGCTCGCCACCGTGGGCATCGAGATCGACCGCATCGAGGAACGGGTCACCGCCCGGCCGCCCACCGCGGAGGAGGCGGAGGAGCTGGACCTCCCGCCCGGGACGGCTGTCGTCGTCCTGCGCAAGACGTCGTTCGACACCGAGGGCCGCGCGGTGGAGCTGTCGTACATCACGCTGCCCGGCGACCGCACGGAACTGCTCTTCACCACTCACCTGGAAAGGTGGTGAGTGCCGTGCGCCGGCGCATCATCATCGTCACCGCCGTCCACGCCCCGTCGGCACCGTTCCTGCCCGAGGCGTACAAGTCGCTCTGCGAGCAGGAGCTGCCCGCGGGGTGGGACTGGCACTGGGTGATCCAGGAGGACGGCAAGGGCACGGACGTCGCTCCGCATGTGCCGGCCGACGAGCGGGTGACCTTCCGGCAGGGCAGGGCCGGGGGTCCTGGTGTCGCCCGGACCATGGCCCTCGCGCACGCCGACGGCGCCTACGTCAAAGTCCTGGACGCGGACGACCAGTTGCCCCCGGGCGCACTGGCCCGCGACCTCGCCGCCCTGGAGGACAACCCCGACATCGGCTGGGCGACGTCACGCGTACTCGACCTGCTCCCCGACGGCTCCACGGCCGGCTTCGACGGTGACCCCGCCAACGGGCCGATCGAGCGCGGAGCCGTACTCGCCCACTGGAAGGCGAACGGTTACCGGGCGCAGGTCCACCCGGCGACGCTCTTCGTCCGCCGCGACCTGCTGCTCGCCCTCGGCGGCTGGATGGCGCTGCCCGCCTCCGAGGACACGGGGCTGCTGCTCGCCATGAACGCGGTCAGCCGGGGCTGGTTCTCGGCCGAGGTCGGCCTCAGGTACCGCAAGTGGCCCGGACAGGCCACGAGCCAGGAGGCGCACACGGACACGGCCGAGCGCGATACGCGGATGGCGGTCGTGGAAGCCAGGTCGCGCGCGCTGGAGCAGCTCGGGTGGGGCTACCCGGCGGGGTCCGCCTGACGGACCCGGCTTCGGCTTCGGCCGCCGGGTCCGGGCTCGACTTCGGCCGACGGGCCCGAGTCCGGCCGCCGGGTCCGGCCGACGGGTCCGGCCGACGGGTCCGGGTCCGGCTGCCGGTCACCGGGCCGCCGGGCCCCATGCCCCACCCCTAGCCCAGCACATCCGCGTCGGCGCGGGAGAAGACGAGGTCGCTCTCGCCGGTGACCGGTCCGCGCCACCGTACGGGGGCCAGCGGCGGCCGGCGTGCCGCCGCGACGTAGCTCTCCGGGGTGTAGTCGTTGGCCAGCCGGTAGACGTGGTAGCCCCGTTCCCGCATCGTGTCCAGCAGTTCGTCGACCGAGTCCCCGAGCTGCGCCATCCGGCTGGGCGTCACCTCCACGGTGATCTCGGCGTCGGGCCGCAGCCGGTCCAGGACAGGGGCCAGGCCCCGCATGACGCTGCCCTCGGCCCCCTCCACATCGACCTTGATGACCCGGGCCGTGGCGATCTCCTCCGGCCGCAGCAGCTCCGCCAGCGGGAGGGCCTCGATGTCGAAGGTGGACTCCGCGGTCCCGTCGTAGGGGACGATGCTGTTCGCCCCCATGTTGTGCGAGCTGGCGAGGACGAACGTCAGCTGCTTCCGGACGTCGGCGACGGCTGTGTTCACGGCACGGACGTTGGCGCACTCATTGAGCCGGACATGCTGCAGCAGCCGCTGATGGAACGCGGGAGACGCTTCGACGGCCACCACCCGGCCCCGGTCGCCGACCAGGCGCGAGGCCAGCACGCTGAAGTAACCGATATTGGCCCCGACATCGACGAACGTGTCTCCGGGGCGGAGCCTGCTCCTCAGCCAGTGGGTCAGGTTCGGCTCCCAGCCGCCGAACAAGTACAGATAGCGCTGGATCAGATCCTGGGTGTCGAGCGCGAACCGCGCGCCGGACCGGTCCGCGGAGACCCGCCGCCTGGGGTGCTCGCGCAGCCGCGGATTCAGAAACCGGCCCGCCAGCCACTCCTTGCCGAGCGCGCCGGGTGCGTCGCGCAGATACCAGCGGCCGAGCGTGACCAGCGCCTCCGCCCCCACGTCCCGCCCAGCCGTGTCCCGCCCAGCCGTGTCCCGCCCAGCCGTGTCCCGCCCAGCCGTGTCCTGCCCGGTCGATTCCCGCATCCGATCGCCTCTCCGCAGGGTCAGGGTGTCACGATGTCAGGGTGACACCTGAACCGTAGCGTTGAGGGCCCGCGCCGCCCTCAACGCTCCGGCGCGGGCCGGGCCGTGGTCAGCCGGTGGTGGTCTTCCGGTCCTGGTCGAACGGCAGGTCCAGCATGCGGATCGCGTTGCCCCGCACCAGCTTGTACGTGACGTCGTCCGAGAGGCCGGCCATGTGGTCGGTGGCCACCTCCTTGGTGTTCGGCCAGGTCGAGTCGACGTGCGGATAGTCGGTCTCGAACGTCGCGTTGTTCACGCCCACCGTCTCGATGGAATCGACACCGTGCTTGTCTCGGAAGAAGCAGCAGTAGATCTGCCGGTAGTAGTACGTCGACGGCGGCTCGGGGATCAGATCCTTGACCCCGCCCCACGCCCGGTGCTCCTCCCAGACGTCGTCGGCGCGCTCCAGGGCGTACGGCACCCAGCCCATCTGGCCTTCGCTGTAGGCCAGTTTGAGCCGGGGGAACTTCACCAGCACCCCGGAGAAGAGGAAGTCCATCATCGACGCCATCGCGTTGTTGAAGGAGAGCGACGCCTGCACGGCGGGCGGGGCGTCCGGGGACGCGGCGGGCATCTGCGACGACGACCCGATGTGCATGTTCACCACCGTGCCGGTCTCCTCGCAGGCGGCGAAGAACGGATCCCAGTACCCCGAGTGGATCGACGGCAGCCCCAGATGGGTCGGGATCTCACTGAAGGTGACCGCCCGGACCCCGCGTGCCGCGTTCCGCTTGATCTCGGCGACCGCCAGGCCGACGTCCCACAGCGGGATCAGGCAGAGCGGGATGAGCCGGCCACCGCTGTCGCCGCACCACTCCTCGACCATCCAGTCGTTGTACGCCCGGACGCAGGCCAGGCCCACTTCCTTGTCCTTGGCCTCGGCGAAGGTCTGCCCGCAGAAGCGCGGGAACGTCGGGAAGCAGAGCGACGCCTCGACATGGTTGAGGTCCATGTCCTTGAGCCGCTCGGCCGGATCCCAGCAGCCGCGCCGCATCTGCTCACGGGTGATGCCGTCCAGGGTCATCTCGTCCCGCGAGAAGCCCACGGCAGCGATGATCCGCTTGTACGGGAAGATCTCCCCCTCGTACCGCCACCAGTCGGTGACCTGCCCTTCCGGGTCGGTGGTGAACCGGTACTTCCCGCCGACGTACGCAAGTTCCCCGATCCCGGCGGTGAAGGGCTTGGGCCCCAAGTCCCGGTACTTGCTGGGCAACCACGTCTCGAAGAGGTGCGCAGGCTCGATCACGTGATCGTCCACGCTGATGATCCTGGGCAGTTCGGTGGGCCCGTTCTGACTGCTAATCATTCGCTTCCCCTCAGCTACCTGCCGGTTTGTCGAACCTGAGCTGACGATCCGTCAGTTTAAGGGTACGGACGCACTCCGGTACCGACAAGCGGTAGCACCGAACTCACCCCTTGCGCGATCGCTCCCCTTCCGCTGAACTGACGACCCATCAGGTTATGTCGACCGGCAGGAGCGCCTCATGCAGACGATGTGGCTCAGCGGGGCCGAATGGTTCGCCGTACTGCGGATCGGGCTCGGGCTGTGGTGGCTGGAGAGCTGGCGCCACAAGGACAAGAAGACCTGGTTCGGCGGGGGCGGCGTCACCTGGGCGGCCGGCATCGCCGCGGAACACCGCTGGAAGTTCGTACGGACCGGCTTCGAGCGCACCGTGAAGCCGAACCCCCGCCTGATGGCGTACGTGGTCGCCTACGCGGAACTGGCACTCGGCCTCGGCCTGGTCCTCGGCTTCCTGACACCGGTCGCCCTCGTCGCCGGCCTCCTGCTCAACCTGATCTACCTGGTGCTGATGATCCACGACTGGGCCGAGCAGGGACAGAACCTGATGATGGTGCTGATCTCGGCCGTGGGCCTGTTCGCCCTGTGCTGGCAGAGCTGGTCGGTGGACGGCGCGCTGGGGCTATTTCTGCGGTAGCCGGGACCGAGCGCGGAGGTGGCCCGGACCGATCGCACTCGTCGGCAGCTGCGCCACGGAGTTCACGAGCGCACGCACCGGGGGTGGCCACGTACGTCCCTGCGGGCCGCACAACACGAGGCTCCTGCTGTGATGCGGGGTGATACGTACCAGGATCGAGCGGAGCGAGGGGGCGCTCGGGCCGCTCGCGGGACGCGTGCTGGCGGCCGCCGCGCGGAGTCTCACGCGCAGGGCGGGGCTGGCGTCGTGGTTCCTGAAGTGGGCGGGGGTCGAGCAGGACGCGGTCTCGCTGTACACGTACGAGACGCGCAGCATTCCCGGGTTGCTGCAGCCGGAGACATACATTCGCGCCATCTACGACCGGCGGCTCCCACCCGTTACGGAAGAACAGCTTGAGCGCCAGGTGGTCGCACGACTCGACCGACAGCGGATCCTCACCGAGAGGCCGGAAACCGCTTTCAGCTTCGTCTTCGAACAAGCACTTCTGGAACGCCGGATGGGAGGGGACAGCGTCACCGCCGATGTCATCGACCATCTCCTGCACATGGGGGCCCGGCGTAACGTGGAGATCCAGATGATGCCGCTCCGTCAGGAAGACCACGTGGGCGTCGACGGTCACATGTATCTGGCAGAGACACCGGACCACCGGTGGATCGGGTACACCGAAGGACAGCGGTCCAGCAACCTGATCTCGGCTCCGAAGGATGTGAGCGTACTGCTCCAGCGCTATGGGAAGCTGCGTGCTCAGGCGCATGATTGCCGGGCAACGGTGGACCTGCTGAAACGGATGCGAGGAGCGCTATGAGCGGCGTGAGGCCGGACTGGTTCAAGAGCAGCTACAGCGGCAGCGAGGGCGACAACTGCGTCGAGGTCGCCATCCGCCCCGACGCGGTCCGTGTCCGTGACTCCAAGGACATCCGGCGCCCCGCGCTCACCCTCTCCCCCGCCGCCTGGGCGGCCTTCGCCGCCGGAGCGGGTGCCGGCCAGGGCTGACGGAGGGCGGGCGGAGCGGTCCGGGACGTCAGAGCGTCAGGAGCCGCTGGACGAGGTGGGCGGCCGAGTCCGGGCCTGCCTCCAGCACGACCCGGCAGTGAGCGCCTTCCTGCGGCGGGTAGTCGAGGAACTGGCCGCGCAGGTCGCAGACGGTCTGGCCGCGGCCGGGACCCTGGGTGGCGTCGACCACCACATCGACGTTCGGCGCCAGCGTGGGCACCACGCCTCCGACGGCGATGGCCGCGGCCAGCGGGTCGTGCACCGCGCAGCAGCGGCGGCCGAAGGTCTCCAGGTAGAAGTCGTAGTAGAGGTCCATCATCTCGCCCAGTGCGGTGGGCAGCGGGCGGCCCGAGTTCAGCAGGAGCCGGCGGTCCTCCTCCTCCAGGGTGTGGGCGAGGGTGACGTCCAGCGGGACGAGCGTGATGTCCCACGGCGCGGCCATGACCTCGGCGGCGGCCTCGGGGTCGTTGTGGATGTTGGCCTCGGCGACCGGGGTGACGTTTCCGCTCTGCTGTGCGGCGCCGCCCATGATGGTGATGTCCTTGACCAGCGAGGTGAGTTCGGGCTCACGGCGCAGGGCCTCGGCGACGTTGGTGAGCGGGCCGGTGGTCAGCAGACGCAGCGTGCCCCGGTGGGCGCGGGCCAGCTCGATGATCATGTCCGCGGCGTCCTGCGCGACGGCCGACTGGGCCGAGTCGGGCACCGTGATGTCACCGATGCCGTTGTGGCCGTGGATGTGCGGCACGGAGCCCGCGTACGTACCGGCCTGGGGGTCGGCCGCACCGACGGCCACAGGAATGGTGGCGCGGCCGGCGAGCTGGGTGAGCGCCAGGGTGTTGCGGGCCGCCTGCGCGGAGTTGACGTTGCCGCTGACGGTGCCGATGCCGACTATCTCTATCTCCGGGGATGCCAGCAGATAGGCGAGCGCCATCGAGTCGTCGATGCCGGTGTCGCAGTCGAAGTAGAGCGGCTGGGGTGTCATGGGGGGCTCCTTGGGGTTCGGGGCGTGTGAAGGCCCGGGAGGGGGTGGGCGGTTGTGGTGCGTACAGGCTGTCAGTCCGCCCGCCGGGTGATGAACAGGCTGGCCACCAGGGCCAGGACGGTGATGCCGACCGAGATCCACAGGGCGGTGCTGTAGCCGGCGTGGGTGGCGCGGGCCGCGTACGGGGCGACGATGCCGATGCCGGTGCTCGCGCCGATCCCGAAGGCGGCGCTGTTGAGACCGGGCAGCGCGGCGGGCGCGTCCTTGGGCGAGTTCAGCACGCCGAGACCGTTCACCGTGGTCAGGACGAGGCCGTTGTACGTGATGCCGAGGAAGGCGACCGCCGCGAAGACGGTCCACTTCTCCAGCGGGTACGAGGCGATGACGCACAGGGCCACGATGCTCAGGACGAGACCGACGCGGAGGGTGATCAGCCAGCCCCGCCGGTCCGCCAGCCGGCCGGCCATCGGGGCGGCGGCCAGCCCGATCAGCGCCGCGGGGGTGAGGAAGAGCAGCGACGACTCGGTGGCGTTCATGCCGAAGCCGATCTTCGGGCTCTGGCTGATGACGACCACGGTGAAGTTGATGACCGCGAAGATTCCGGACAGGGCGATCACGGTCGTCGCGATGACCGGCCACACCTCGCGGGACTTGAGGTGCTTGAGCGCGATCAGGGGGGTGGCCTTCCGGCGCTCGACCATGCCGAAGGCGACGGCGGAGACGACGGTCCCGGCCAGATAGCCAAGGGTGCTCGCGCTGTGCCAGCCGTCGGCGAAGCCGTGCGAGACGAGGTACGTGACGCAGTACAGCGCGACCGACAGGGTGGCAGCGCCCCACCAGTCCATCCGGCCCTTGTCCGGCCGCCCGTCCTTGGGCAGGACGAACGCCACACAGACAGCGGCGGCGACACCGATCACCAGGATCACGGCGAAGATGGACCGGTAGCCGAAGGCGTCGGAGAGCCGGCCGCCCAGGAGGCCGTCCACGCCGCCGACACCGCCGTTGATCGCGGTGATCACACCGAGGGCGGTGGCGAAGACCTTCTTGCTGAGCCGCTCGTTGAGGACGACGTACGCGATCTGGAAGGCGGCGCTCGACGCGCCCTGCAGCACCCGGCCGGTCAGCAGGACCGGCAGGTTCGGCGCGACGAGGCAGAGGACCGTGCCCACCGTGGTCACGAGCAGGACCACGACGAGGATCCTGCGGCGCCCCCAGAAGTCGCTGAGGCGGCTCAGCACGACGCCGGTGATCGCCCCGGCCAGGAAGAACAGCGAGGAGACCTGGGCTATGCCGTCCACGCTTCCGTGGAGCCTGCGCGCCATTTCGGGCAGCGCCGGGGTGATCATGCTGGCGTTCAACTGGTAGGCGATGACGCTCAGCAACAGCGTCGCGACGAGCGTGGCCGCCTTCTTGCCGTGCAGGAGGCCCTTTTCTTCGGCTTCCAGTGGGTTTGCTTCGCTGATTCCTGGGCTGGCGCCCGGACTGCCTGTGTTCACAAGGAACCTCATTGTTACAGTGAGTCACACTCTTGGCTGATGTGAGATGTTATACCTCTCGGTCCGACATGCGTCTAGTGCCGATGGTTTTCTGGTTAGATGGACCGGACCACCAGTAGCGAAGCGAGGTGCGCCGTGGCTGTCACCGTCCCCACCGTCGACGGGTTTCTGGCCGAACCCATGACCGTCGCCGTAGGGCAGCCACTGCGTGTGGCGGTCTACTCACGCCTCGCGCACGGCATCAGGGACCAGGTCTTCCCGCTCGGCTCGGCCCTGCCCAAGGAGGCCGACCTCGGCGCCCGGCTGGGCGTGAGCCGCACGGTGGTGCGCGAGGCCCTCATGCTGCTGGAGGAGGACGGCCTCATCCGCACCCGACGGGGGGTGGGGCGGTTCGTCAGCCAGACCCTCCCGCGCCAGGGCCTGGAGCAGCTGCAGCCCTTCGAGGAGACGCTCACCACTCCCGATCAGCCGGTACGCACCGAGCGTCTGGAGATGAACCTCCAGCGCACGACCGACTTCGTGCTGCACGGCCTCGGGCTCGAAGAGGGCAGCAACGCCTGGTTCTGCGAGACCCGGCTGACCCGCGGCACCGAGCAACTGGCCCTGATCCAGGAGCACATCGCGTGCGGCTCCGAGCTGCGCGCGCTTTCCCCCGTGGTGGCCGACCGGGTGCAGGAGCTGCACGACAGTCCGCGCACCCTGCTCGGCGCGATGATCGGCATGCTGGGCCCGGTCTTCGGCCCCGGCGAGTGCACGATCACCGCCGGTATCGCCGGAGCCACCCGCGGCAGGCTCCTCGGACTGCGCCCCACCGACCCGTTGCTCATCATCACGCAGACCGCACAACTGGGCGGCAGGCCCGCCTACCTGGCCAAGTACCTGGTCGCCCCCACCGGCGACCCGCTCTCCATCCTCCAGCCGCCCCAGCCGGGCGCGGCGCCCGTGCGGCCCTGAACCGAGCCCCACGAAGCGGGGCCGGCCGCTCAGCCGTGCCGCCCGGCGGCCGGTCGCTCAGCAGCCGGTCACTCAGCAGCCGGTCACTCAGCAGCGGTTCGCTCAGCGGCGGTTGGCTCAGCAGTGGGTCGAAGGGCCGCTCTGCCGGGTGAAGTTGTCGTTGGACATCCAGCCCGAGGTGTTCGTACCGGCGATCCGGATGTAGGTCCACCGGTTGCCGTACGCGTTGGTCACGTAGCAGTGGAACCAGACCTTCTTGCCCGACGCGGCCAGTGCCACGGCCGGGCACGACTGGTAGGGCCCGGTTTCGATGTGGTAGCTGCCCGCCATGGACGCGTACGAGCCGGGGTTCGGGTCCTGGTGGCTCCAGCCGCCGCAGCTCTTCGACACCGAGGACGGCCGCGTACTCGGGGTCGCCGGGGCGCTCGGCGGCTTCCCGGCGCTCCCGCCGCCGCCCGTGCTGCCCGGCTTCGCGGTGGGGCCGGCCGTGCCGCTGTCGGCACCGTCGCCCGCCGTCGCCGAGGGGTCCGGCCGGTGCGAAGGGGTGTCCGACGGCGTCGTGTGGGGGCTCGCGGACGACGAAGCGCCGGGCATCGTGGTGCCGTTGGCCATCCCGTCCGCGCTGGGCAGCGTGTTCCCGGGCGAGACGGGCGCCGTGGAGTGCGATGCCCGGGTCTCGCCGCCGCTGCCGCCCTGGTGCGCCAGCACGGCGTACGCGGTGCCGCCTCCCACGAGCACCACGGCGGCCGCCGCGGCGATGACGGTACGGCTGCGACGCCTGGCACGGGCGGGCGCGGTGCGGTGGCCGCCGGCCGTGACCGCGTCGTGGGTACGGATCTCCCCGCCGGTACGGATCTCCCCGGCGCCGCCGAACTCCCCGCCGGTACGGATCTCCCCGGCGCTCTGCTGGTCCGGCTGCGGGAAGCGCGGGTCGGCCGGTGCGTGCGCCGGGCCGTAACTCCCGTACGGCGGAGGCGTATCCCCGCCGGGCGGCTGCTGCGAACCGTACGGCAGTGAGGTGTCGCCGCCCGGCTGCTGCCGTGGACCGTACAGCGGAGGTGTGTCACCGCCCGGCTGCTGCCGCGGACCGTACGGCAGCGGGGTGTCACCGGTGGGCTGCGGCTGCTCCGGCCCGCCCGCCGGAGAGTCCTGCGGCGACGGGCCGAAGGAGAGTGGGGGATACGCCTTGGGCGGGGCCGCCGGGCCCTGGTCGGGGGACGGCGGGTTGCCAGGCCCGGCCGGGGGTGTCCCGCCCGCCGCGACCGCCTCCAGCATCCGGCGTGCCTGGTCCGCGGTGGGCCGGTCGGCCGGTTCCTTCGCCATCAGCGCCCGGAGCACCGGCGTGAGCGGCCCGGCCAGCCGCGGTTCCGGCAGCGGCTCGGTGACGATCGCGGCCAGCGTCGACCACGCCGACGTACGGCGGAACGGCGACGCGCCCTCCACCGCCGCGTACAGCGTCATCCCCAGCGCCCAGATGTCCGAAGCGGGCCCCGGCTCCATGCCCCTGGCGCGCTCCGGCGGCAGATAGTCGAGGGAGCCGACCAGCTCGCCGCTGCGGGTCAGCCGCTCCCTGGCGTCCTCGCCCGGCGCCCCCGACGCCTCCATGCTGGCGATGCCGAAGTCGGTGAGCACCACCCGGCCGCCGCGCTCCAGCAGGACATTGCCCGGCTTGACGTCCCGGTGCAGGACGCCCACCCGGTGCGCCGCGTCGAGCGCGTCCATGAGGCGGGCGCCGATCTCCGCCGCCTCCCGCGGTTCGACGGTGCCGCGCTCCGTCAGTACGTCGTCCAGCGACGGCCCGTCGACCAGCTCCATCACGATGACCGGCAGCCCCTGCTCCTCGGTCACATCGTGCACGGTCACCACCGAGGGGTGCCGGATGCGGGCCGCGGCCTGCGCCTCGCGGTGCATCCGGGCCCGCAGATCGGCCAGTTCGGCCCCCGAAGCGTCGGTGTAGGCGCGCAGGATCTTGACCGCGACCTCACGGTTGAGCAGCTGGTCCACCGCCCGCGCCACGACCCCCATACCGCCGCGCCCGATCGGCGCCGTCACCCGGTACCGCCCGCCGAGCACCCGGCCGACCAGCTCCCCGCCGTTCCCGTCCCCCGCCGCCACCGCACGCCCCGTTCCTTCGCCGTTCCGCTGTCCGCCGGTGACCGCCCGGACCCTCGTCGTCCGTCGGCCCACCCTCCCGCGGGCACCAGCGTATGGGCTCAGGGCCGGTCCGGGGACGCGGCCTCAGCCGATCCGTACCTTCGTCTCCAGCGGCAGGTCCGCCGACGACCGGCCGACCGCCACCGTGTAGGTCCCCGGCAGCACCGTCCAGCCGGTCTCCGTCGTCTGCCACACCGCGAACGCCTCGCGGGGCAGTGCGAGTCGTACCGTCCGGCTCTCGCCCGGTTTCAGGGTGACCTTCTCGAACGCCTTCAGCTGCCCGGCCGGCTCACCGGCCGCCGCGGGCGCCGTCAGATACAGCTGGACCACCTCGCTGCCGGTGCGGCGGCCGGTGTTGCGGACGCCGACACTCGCGCGATAGCCGTCCCCCGACCGCTCCAGGCTCAGTCCCGACAGCCGGAACGTGGTGTACGAGAGGCCGTGGCCGAAGGGGAACAGCGGCTTCTCGCCCGAGCTCCGGTACCAGCGGTAGCCGACCGCGAGCCCCTCGTCGTAGTAGACGTGCGTCCCGTCGCCCGGGTACTGCACGGTCGTCTTCGCCGGGCCCTGCTGCTCGGATGCCGGGAAGGTCTCCGGCAGCCGGCCGCCCGGCTCCTCGTCGCCGAAGAGCATCGCGGCCAGGGCGTTGCCCTGCTCCTGTCCGCCGTACCAGTTGGCGATGACGGCGGCGGCGCCGTCGAGCCACGGCATGAGGACCGAGCCCGAGGTGTTCAGGACGACGACGGTACGGGGGTTCGCCGCCGTCACCGCCGCGATCAGCTCGTCCTGGCCGTCGGGCAGGGCGAGCGTGGTGCGGTCGGTGCCCTCGCCGGTGTAGTCGCCCGCCACGACGACGGCCACGTCCGCGGCACGCGCCGCGTCAGCGGCCCCCGCGAGGCCCTTGGTGTACGTCACCGGGATGTCCCCGGCCCGCGCCCTGATACCGGCGAGCGGGGTGACGACGGCGCCGTTGGCCGTGACGGCGCCCGAACCGCCGCCGTGCGTCAGGGCCCCGGCGTCGGCCGCGTCGCCGATGACCGCGAGGGAGGCGGGCCGGGCGAACGGCAGCACCCGCTCGTTCTTGAGCAGCACACTCCCCCGGACGCTGATGCCGCGGGCCAGCCTGAGGTGCGCGTCGCTGCTGACCACCGTGGAGAGGACGGACGCCGGGTCCGGCAGCCGGTGGTCGAAGAGCCCGGTCCTGTACATCGCGGTGAGGACGTGGACCGCCATGGTGTCCACGGTGGCGGCGCTCACCGTGCCCGCCGTGACCGCGTCCTTGAGCTTGCCGCCGAGGTAGGTGGAGCCCGGCATCTCCATGTCGGAGCCCGCGCGGGCGGTGAGCACGGTGCTGTGGGTGCCGCCCCAGTCGGACATCACCAGACCGTCGAAGCCCCACGCGTCGCGCAGGGTGTCCTGCACCGCGGTGCGGTTCTCGTGCGACCAGGCGCCGTTGACCTTGTTGTACGACGTCATCACGGCACCGGCGCCGCCGCGCTGGACGGCGGCGCGGAAGCCCGGGTAGTAGATCTCGTGCAGGGCCCGCTGGGAGACCACGACGTCGATCGAGCCGCGCAGGGTCTCCTGGTTGTTGGCCGCGAAGTGCTTGACGGTGGCGATCACCGGGTGGGTCTGGATGCCTTCGACGACATGGGCGGCCAGCTCCGCGTTGAGGTACGGGTCCTCGGTGAAGGTCTCGAACGACCGCCCCCAGTAAGGGACTCGCAGGATGTTGATGCAGGGGGCCAGGGCGATGTTGTGGCCCTTGGCCGCCTGTTCGGCGCCGTAGGCGGCACCGTAGTCCCGCGCTGCCCCCGGGTCCCAGGTCGCCGCCAGGGTCTTGCAGTCGGGCCACTGGGTCACGCCCGTGGAGCCGTTGCCCACACCGCCCGGCCCGTCGCCGAGGTAGAGGGCCGGGATGTCGAGCCGGGTGTTGGCGGGGACCGCTCCCGCGTAACCGGTGCCGCCGTTCCCGCCGTGCAGCAGGGCGATCTTCTCGTCCAGGGTCATCTTGGCTACGAGGTCGGCGGCCCGCGCGGCGGCCTTGTCCGCGGCCGCGGACTCACCGGGCCTGGCTGCCGGCGCCGCCGCGGGCACCGGCCCCGCGGTGACACCGCCCCGGACGGCGGCCGCCGCGCCGGTGGCCGATGCGACCGTGGTGACGCCCGCCGCCACCGTGCCCGCTCCGGCCAGCTTCAGTACCGATCTCCGGTTGACGTTCATGTGCCCTCCCGAGTCGCTGTCGTGGATGCATCGCTGTCATGGATGCACGCATGCCATGGATGAACGAGTGACGAAAGACATGCAGGAAGTGACATGTACATGGGCACAGAGATCGCCCGCATCGTCAATGGTTTATACACACTCCGCCGAATCGGGCCCCGCGAAGCCACTTCCGGCGGCCTCAGCGAAACGCCGTAGGCCAACTGGCTCGATTTACTCCCCAGTTGGCTTCAGGGAGTGAACGCGGCGCACCTCTTGACGGGGTCAGCCGCAGTGCCCGACAGTCGTTCGCAAGAGGCTGAGAGCGCTCTCAGTCGCTCTCAGCTACTCTCCCCCCACCCCCCACGAACACCCCCACGAAAGCAGCCCCCATGAACAGGATCGCTTTCTCCGTGCTCACCGCGTTCTCCCTGACCCTGGCCGGGCTCGCCGGTCTCGCGGGTCCCGCCGCGCTCTCCGGCTCCGCAGCCGCGAGCGAACCGGCGGCCGGGGCCCGTACCGCCGCCGACTGGACCACGGTGTTCAAGGACGACTTCGACGGCGCGGCCGGCTCGGGCCTGAACACCGCCGACTGGCTCTACGACAAGGGCACCGGCTACCCGGGCGGCGCGGCCAACTGGGGCACGGGCGAGATCGAGACATCCACCGACTCGACCGACAACGTCTACCAGGACGGCTCGGGCCATCTGGTGATCAAGCCGGTGCGCGACGCGTCCGGGCACTGGACGTCCGGCCGGGTGGAGACCCAGCGCACCGACTTCGCCGCACCCGCCGGCGGACAGCTGCAGCTCAGCGCCTCCCTGAAGCAGCCCGACCCCGCGAGCGGACTCGGCTACTGGCCCGCCTTCTGGGCGATGGGCGCGGACGCCAGGCCGACCGGGGCCACCAACTGGCCCAGCATCGGCGAGCTGGACATCATGGAGGACGTCAACGCGCTCAGCCAGCACTCGACCACCTTCCACTGCGGCCAGTGGGCGGGTGAGTGCCACGACCCGGACGGGATCAGCAGCGGGTTGCAGACGTGCACGGGCTGCCAGTCCGGCTACCACACGTACTCGGTGATCGTGGACCGTACGAACCCGTCGGCCGAGCAGCTGCGGTTCTCCCTCGACGGCGTCCAGACCTTCGTGGTCGACCAGAACGAGGTCTCGGACGCGACCTGGAAGGCCGCCGTCGACCACGGCTTCTTCGCGATCTTCGATGTGGCGATCGGCGGCTCGTACCCGGACAAGGTCTGCGGCTGCACCTCGCCGGGGGCCGACATCAGCTCCGGTGCGGGGATGAGCGTGGACTGGTTCTCGGCCGAGGTCAGCCAGTCATGAGCAGGAACCGGTAGCGGCAGGCGCACAGCACCGTGCCCCGGAAGGAACCGCGGAAGCGGCCGTCCGGGGCACGGTGCTCACTGGTTCACCGCAGGAGCGCTCCTGGCGCTCCGGAGGTGTCAGTTCCAGCCGTGGTTACGGCCGTGGTCCCAGCCGCCGTGGTTACGGCCGTGGTCGCGGCCGTGGTCCCAGCCGCCGTGCTGGTGGTCGCGGCCGTGGTCGCGGCCACCGTTGCCGCAGGTGTTGCCGAAGGCCGGGTTGAGCAGGCCGATGACGTTGACGCTGTTGCCGCAGGCGTTGACCGGGACGTCGATCGGCACCTGGACGACGTTGCCGGAGAGCACGCCGGGCGAGCCGATGGCTGCACCCTCCGCCCCGCTGTCAGCGGAGGCGACCGACGCGCCCCCGAGGACGGTGGCGGCGGCGATGGCAGACAGCACGGTCATCCGCACGATTCGAGACATGATGGACACAAACCCTTCCGTAGGAGCACTCCAGGGCCGGATACGTCCGAGCCCTCTTGTGTGGTCCTTCGCTATGCCTGCCCGCTGAGATGGGTCCCGCATCGCTTGTTCACCCGAAGAGACGCCGCGGGGAACGGGCGTACGCGCGGTGGTCTGCGCAAACGCATCGACTACCGGGTGTCAGCCGCCCGACTGATCGCCGTCTCGACCGCCGCGATCCGGTCCGCCAGCAGCCCCAGCGCCGCCACCGCGCGCGGCATCGGGTCGTCGTCCGGGCCGCCTCCCAGGGTCCTGGCGCGGACATCGGCGGCCTTGATCTCCGCCCAGCGGGCCGCCTGCCGCGGTGTCAGGGTGCCGCGCAGTTCGGCCAGTTTCAGCAGGTTGGACTCGGCGCCGCTGGTCAGCGTCTGGGCCTCGCCCCGGTAGTGGTCGTCGATCACCGCGGCCAGTTCGGCGTCGTTCATCACCGGGTCGATCCGCGCCGCGATCTTGTTCATGTTGCGGTACGAGCCCTGGAGCTGGAACGGCGGCTCGGTACGGGCCGCGTCGGACTGGCCCGCCGACGCGATGTACGCGGCGTTGACCGCCAGCACCGTGGAGCGGGCCGCCAGCAGATGGCGCAGCACCGCGACGACCCGGTCCAGTTCGCCGGGCGCGTACGGATGCTGGAGCCGGTCGCGGCGTGCGGTCGGGTCGTCGGCCGCCAGCCGTACGAGCAGGGCGAGGTCGTCGCGGTCCCGGCCCGCGAGCGGGGCGAGCACCGGGTTGGCGGTGAGCGCGTTCTCCACGAAGCTCAGCGCGAAGACGTCCTCCTTGCCGGTGAGCACATCGCCGAGGTTCCAGACGTCGGCCCGGTTGGCCAGCATGTCGGGGATCCGGAAGCGCTGCCCCGACTCGGTGTACGGGTTGCCCGCCATACAGACCGCGAACCGCTTGCCCCGCAGGTCGTAGCTGCGCGCGACCCCGTCCCTGACGCCTTCGACGCGGCGCTGGGCGTCGCAGAGCGGGATGAACTTCTGGAGCAGTTCGGGCGAGGTGTGCTGGATGTCGTCCAGATAGAGCAGGGTGTTGTTGCCCGCGGCCAGCGCGAAGTTGATCTTCTCGATCTCCTGGCGGGCGGTGGCGTCCGGTGCCTGCGCCGGGTCGAGCGAGGTGACCCGGTGGCCGAGCGCCGGGCCGTCGACCTTGACCAGGACCAGACCGAGCCGGTCGGCCACGTACTCCATGAGCGTGGTCTTGCCGTAGCCGGGCGGCGAGACCAGCAGCAGCAGGCCGTTGCTGTCGGTGCGCTTCGTGTCCCCGGCGGTGCCGAGCTGTTTGGCGAGGTTGTCGCCGATCAGCGGGAGGTAGACCTCGTCGATGAGCCGGTTGCGTACGAACGACGACATGACCCGCGGGCGGTAGTCGTCCAGCCGCAGCCGGGCGCGTTCGGCGGCGACCAGGGCGGTGCGCTGCCGCTGGTAGTCGCGGAAGGCGGGTACATCGGTACGGTGGAACTCGGCTACAGCGGGCAGGAGTTGGTCGATCCGGACGGTCAGCCTGCGGCGCTCGACGCGCGGGTGGGTGCCGAGCAGCCCCTCCACCGTCTCGGCCAGCGGCGCGGCCGACTCGTAGCGCGGCAGATCCGGGCAGAGCTCGACGGCGACCGCCTCGGCGAGTTCGCCGGGGGCGTCCTGGCCGCCGGAGCGGGTGTAGGCGCCCAGCCAGTTCTCCACCAGCTGACGGCGGGCCGCAGGGTCGTCGTCGCCGAGCGCGGCGAGGTCGTCGTCGTACGCCGAAGTGCCCACGGCCCGGCGGAACTTGTCGAGCAGGGTGCGGGCCGACGCATGGGTGACGAAGCCGTCGGGGCCACGGGTCAGCTCCTCGAAGAGGTACTCCGCCGCGGTCCGCGCGTCCGGTCCGCCGATCACTCCCGCCAGCTCGGCCCGCCAGTCCGCGATGGCCGGGGCAAGGCCGAAGGTGTCGCGGGCGCGGGCCATCGAAGCGGCCCTGCGAGTCCAGGCCCGGCGTGCCGGTTCGGTCGTGCGGTGCGCCCAGAACAGCTGGGCCGCGGCGCGGGCCTCGGCAGGGAAGCGCAGCAGTCCGGCGCCGGAGTGCAGCCGCAGCAGCGCGCCGGTGATCAGTGCGGCGTCGTGGTCGTGGACGCCGCGTTCGTACCCCTCGTCGTACGCGGCCTCGGCCGACTGCCGTACCAGCGAAGGGAGATCGGCTGCGGTGAGGGCGTCGGCGCCGTGCTCGGCGAGCAGCCGGGCCGCCAGATATTCGGCCCGGTAGAGCGCGGGTGACTCGGAGGGCAGGGTGCGGCCCCAGTACGGGCGGCAGGCGGCGAAGGCGGGGTCGGTGACCGGGGAGCGGTAGTCGGTGCCGGTGAGCGCGAAAGCCAGACCTGCGCTGTTGTCGCCACCGCCGCCGCCATCGCCGCCGCCGGTTCCCGGTCCGTCGTACGGGACCAGGGTCAGGTCGAGCGGCTGGGAGTTGACGGCGAAGCGGTGCCGGCCGAGCCGGATGGTGCCGCCGCCGTCCGCGTAGAGATCGGTGCGGTCGCGCAGCGCCCTGACGGCTTCCTGGCGGGCGGCCGCGATCCGGCCCGCCAGCTCTTCGGCCCTGACCCGGTCGCCCAGTCCACGCAGCTCATCGGCGGTACGGCTGACCTTGGCGACCAGCGGGTCGGAGGCGAAGAACGTGCTGATGGCGTCCGCCGAGCCGAGCGAGGCCGCCCGGCGGGCGATGGTCTCCAGCACGCGGGACGCCGAGGCACCGAGCCGCTCCGCGCGGCGGGCGCGCTCGTCCTGGAGGGTCTGCTTGCGCGCCGAGAACGCCTCGTACACCTCGGTCCGCACGGCGCCCAGCTGGGCGAGGAAGTCGTCGGACCCGTCGAACCGCGACTCCAGGTCCTCCACCCCGAGCAGCAGCGCGGCGAGCTGGTCGTCGCAGGTCTCCGGGGTGTCGGCCGCGGCCAGGGCGGCGGTCACCGACTGGCCCAGCAGGGCGCGCTCGGCGGCGAATTCGGCGCGCCCCTCGTGGTCGAGCAGCTCCCTGCGGCGCGCTTCGAGTGTCGCGCGAGCACGGTTGACGGCGCCGACGACCTCGGCGATCCGCTCCAGTACCGAGGTGCGGACCGTGGCGTCGCCGATGTCGAGCCCGGTGACCACCTCGGTGACGGTGCGCAGCCCGTCGGCCAGCTCGTCGAGGCTGTCGGTGACCGGCGCCGCCCCGGCCACCGTCGCGATCGCCTCCGCTTCGGCGGTGAGCCGGCCGGTCTCGGCGTGGTATCCGGCGAAGGCGTCGTCGCGCCGCAGCTGCCCGACGGCGCGCTGCGCGAACGCGGCGATGTCCGCCTCGACTTCGGCGGCGAGCGCGTCGATGCGGACGGGGTCCGCGTACCGCTGCTCCTTGAGCGTCAGTACGTGTCCGTGGGCGCGGCGCAGCTCGGTCAGCCGGGTGACCCACTCGGCGGCCGAGCCGGGCGCCTCTCCCCTGGTCCGGCGCACCAGTGCGGTGATCTCCGCCCCGGCCGCTTCCAGCGCGTCGGCGGCCTGCCGGGTCAGGGTCCGGACGGTCTCGAACTCGGCGAGCACCTGCCCGGCCGTGATCCGCAGCCCGTCGAGCGGTGCCAGCAGGTCGCCCGTTCCCTCGTCGGCCAGCCAGTGGTGGGTGTCGGCGGCCCGGACGCAGGAGGCCAGCAGGGTTTCGTAGACGCCGGTGGTGGGCGCGGTGTTCTCGGTGACCGCGCGGGCCAGCGAGAGGCAGTCGGAGATCCCGCGCACCAGGTCGGCGTTGCCGATGCGGCCGAGGGGCCCTTCGGCGGGCGGGGCCGCGTCGGCGTAGGTGTCGGACACGTACGGCGAGCGCCAGCGCTGGAGCGGGTGGACGCGGGCGGGCTCGTCGGAGTCGCCGCGCAGGACGATGAGGGTGCCGTCGTCGAAGAGCGCGTAGCCCCGGCAGACGAGCGGGGTCCCGGTCTCCTTGCGGATCAGGTTGTACGGCAGGAGCAGGGTGCGGCCGTCGGCGCGGGCGTGGAAGACGTACAGGACGTCCTCGCCGTTCGGGGAGCGGAGCAGCCGCTCGAACTCCAGGCCGGTGGTGTCGAGGTCGAAGGTCTTGTACGCGCCGGTGGCCAGGCAGTATCCGCCGGGGAAGACGATGCCCTGGTCCTCGGGGAGGCTGCGGCACGCCTGCCCGATGCCGTCGAGGCGGACGACGGTGCGGGTGACCGTGTTGAAGACCAGGTGGCGCCGGTTCTCCTCCTTGTACGGGCGTATGCGCAGCAGGAGCAGGGCGCCGGCCCGCGCGTACTCGACCTCGGCGTCGGCGAGCGACTGGAGCGGTTCGTCGACCGGCTCGGACCAGATGCCGTCGGCCGTCTCGGTGCTGTCCTCGTCCTTGACGGTGAGGGAGCCGCCGACCGTGGTCACATACACGTCGCCGGGCAGGGCGATGTGCGGGTGGCGGCCGAGCACCTGGTCCTGGCGGGTGGTGGGGGTCCACTCGAAGTCGTGCGACGGCGGCAGGACATGGTCGCGGTCGCCGCGGGCGTCCAGGTACGCGGCGGTGCCGTCGGCGGTGAGCGTCCAGCGCAGGACGCGGATGTCGTCGGCGGTCTCGCCGGTACGGAAGACGGCGAGCAGTTTGCCGTCGGTGTGGCGGAGCTGGAGGAGGCGGGCGTCGCGGTAGTAGCGGTAGAGCTCGGCGAACTCCCTGGTGAACGCGGGGTCGTCGAGGAGTCCTGGTACGGCGGTGTCGGGGAGGCGGTTCAGGTCCGGTGCGGTGTCGTGCAGGGCGAAGACGTCCGCGGGCTCGGATGTCTGCTTCTGCCCCGGCGGGATGTTGGAGCCGATGAGGAGGCGGTCGCCGATGGCGACGGTGTCGCGGGGGACGCAGTTGTTGTCGGTACGGAGGTGTTCCGTGCCGGTGAGGGCCAGCTCCGTCGAGCCGAAGGTCTCGGTCCTGCGGGTGTTGAGGGCGGTGGCCCTGCGGGCCAGGTCGGCGGCCTGGGCGGTCAGTCGGTCCCTGAGCACCTCGTAGGTGCCGACGTCTACGGAGGGGGTGGTCATCGGGCTGCTTTCTGGGTGGGGTGGGGGCGGGAGGTGGGCCGCGGTGGGGTGGGGGCGGGGGTGGTGTTCGGGTGCGGGTGGGGTGTTCGGGTGCGGGTGGGGTGTTCGGGTGCGGGTGGGCCAGTTCCCCTCCCCTCCCCCAGCCTTCGGCCGGGGGGACCCCCACTTCCCGTAACCGGGGCTCCGCCCCGGACCCCGCTCCTCAAACGCCGGAGGGGCTGGGTAGGCAGCGACCGCTGTGGGCACCGACAGGCTGGGCTGAGCCGCACTCTTCAAACGGTGCCCGGCAAAATCCAGCCCGTCCGGCGATTGAGGACATCTTTCAAGCCCGGCCGGCGTTTGAGGCCACCGACCCAGCCCGGCCGGCGCTTGAGGCCAAAACCAGCCCGGCCGGCGCTTGAGGCCAAGTCCAGCCCGGCCGGCGTTTGAGGCCACAGTTCAGCCCGGCCGGCGTTTGAGGCCACAGTTCAGCCGGCCGGGACGGCGGCGCCGTTCAGACCTTGGCCGCGCCGTTCAGCGCAGCAACCGCAGCCACCGGCACCTCCGAAAGCCCCAACCGATCGGCCTGGTCCAGGAGTTGCTGGACCAGGCCGGCCTCCGCACCCCCCGACTTCATCAGCTTCATCAGCAGCGCCGACACCGTCAGATTCTGCACATCGCCGCTCGACACCGACCCGACCATCTTCGTCAGGTCCTCCGGAAAGCTGGCCGAGCCGTCCAGCCACGGCTTGGCGAGTGCCTGGGCCGTCTTCGAGTTCTCCACGAAGCCGTCGATGCCCTTGCCCAGGGAGATCGACGACACCAGGCGGTCGAAGAAGACCGACTCGCCGCCGACGACGCTGATGTCGGCGTTCTCCAGGCCGGTGGCGATGACCGTGGCCTGCGCCTCCGCGACCTGGCGCTGGACGTCGATCCCGGCCAGCCTGATCTCCTTCTCGGCCGCGAGCCGCAGCCGGTACTCCTCGTGTCCGCGCGACGCGTCGTCCAGCGCGGCCATCGCCGCCGCCTTCTCGGTGAGGCCCGCGGCCTCCGCCTTCAGCTTCTCGCCGATCATCGCGGCGTCCGCGGTGGCCTGGGCGCTGGTGCCCTCCGCCGTCGCCAGTGCCTTGAGCCGGGCGCCCGACGCCTCCGCCTTCAGCCGGGCCTCGGTGGCCTCCGCCTCGGCGCGGCCCGCCTTCTCGATGACGTCGGCCTCCTTGTCGCGTACCTGCACGTCGGCCAGTCCTGGTGCGGCCGCCTCGGCCTGGATCGCCTCGGCGAGGCGCAGCTTGGCGCGGGCGTCGAGGTCGGCGGACTTCAGCCGGGCCTCGGCCAGGGTCAGCTGCTCGGCCGCGTGGTGCGTGGCCGCGGTCTCGGCGGCCTCGGCCGCCTTGATGTCCTTGACCAGCTTCTCCTGGGCCTCCGCCTCGGCCGCGATGATGACGGCCTGCCGGGTGCGTTCGGCCTCCTCGACCATCCGCAGCTTCTTGATCGACTCCTCCTGCTCGGCGACCGTACGGTCCACCGCGATCCGCTCCCGGATCACATCGGCCACCTCGCGGCGCTCGGCCTCGACCTCCTTGTCCCGGGAGATCATCGACAGCTGTGTCTCGCGCTCGCGGCCGATGACTTCGAGCAGCCGGTCCTTCTCGATCCGCTCGTTCTCGACGGCGATGACCCGCTCGCGGTTCTTCTGCGCCACGGCGATCTCGCGCGCCTGGTTCTCGCGCTGTACCCCGAGCTGCTCCTCGGTACGCAGGAACGCGGTCTGGGCGCCCAGGCGTTCCTCCTCCTGGACCTTGGCCGTCACCGCCTCCTCGCGGGCCCGCAGGGTGTCGACCTCGCGCCGCTGCTTGATCTCGGCCTCGGCCTGCCGGCGCTCCAGCTCCAGGATGGTCTCGCGGGCGTCGACGTTCTGCCGGGTCATCTCCTTCTGCTCGGTGCGCTGGAACTCGTTGGTGCGGACGTGCTCGACCGCCGTCAGTTCGGTGATCTTGCGGATGCCCTGCGCGTCCAGGATGTTGGCGCCGTCGAGCTGCGCCATCGGGGTCTGCTCCAGGAAGTCGATGGCCGCGTCGTCCAGGTGGTAGCCGTTGAGGTCGGTGCCGATGACCCGGATGATCCGGTCCCGGAACTCCTCGCGCTTCGTGTACAGGTCCACGAAGTCCAGCTGCTTGCCCACGGTCTTCAGCGCCTCGGAGAACTTGGCGGCGAAGAACTCCTGGATGGCCGCCTTGTCGCTGGCCCGCTGGGTGCCGATCGCCTGGGCGACCTTGGCGACGTCCTCGACGGTCTTGTTGACCCGTACGAAGAACGAGATGTGGATGTCGGCCCGGATGTTGTCCTGGCAGATCAGGCCCTCGCGCCCGGTCCGCCTGATCTCGATGATCTTCACCGAGATGTCCATGTACTCGGCCTTGTGCAGCACGGGCAGCACCACGGCACCGGTGAAGGTGACGTCGACCTTCTTCGTCTTGGAGATGATCAGTGCACGGCCCTGTTCCACCTTGCGGAACAGCCTGCTGAGCACCAGGACGAGTGCGACGGCTATGAGCAGGACAACGGCGACGAGCACGCCGATGCCCAGGGAAATGGCATCCATGAACATTCCTCGAAGGGTGTCTTGAACGGTGGCTTTGAGGACGCGGAGCGCGCCGGAAGGTGAGGGCTCAGCCCGTGCTGCGCGGATCGAGCGCCGCGTCGAACGGCGCGATCCAGAAGAACTCGCCCGGTTCGTCGTACGCGTACAGCAGCGCGGTGTCCCCGGATCGGAGCCCGAGCAGGCTGTCGTCGCCCTGGACCCTGACCTGGACGACAGCGGTCGAGCCGTCGTCGGACGCGACCTCGGCCTGCCCGAAGTCGGCGGTCACGGAGCCGGTGCGGACGGTGCAGACGAGTCCGACGAAGTCCAGCCGGGAGGGCGGTGGCTGGGCGGGCAGGAGGACGCGCAGCCGGCGGACGGCGAACCGTGTCACGACCCAGGCGATCAGCAGCGCGGCGACCAGCACGGCGGCGTCGAGCGCGGTGCGCACACCGCCCGGCGGCTCGGCCCTGCGCACCAGCACCGAGCCCGCGAGGCTCGCGAACCAGGCGAGGAGGGTGAAGAGCGACACCGGCACGGTGACGGGCACGCCGCTGCCCCCCGCAGCGGCCGTGCCCGTGTCCCCCGTGTCGAGGTGCAGATGGAAGGCGTCGTGCTCGGCGGCCCCCACCAGTACGAGCAGCCAGAAGGCGATGACCACCAGCAGCGCCGCACCGAAGAGAACCGCCGGAAATCCCAGCGCGGCGCCCATGAATTCATCCATCGCGCAGCCCCCCTCCCCCGATTCCCCCATGCGGAACACCCCCGTGCAGAGCACTCCGGCGCCGGGCGTACGTTTCCGTACTCCGGCACCGGGCTGCTCTCCCCCGTTTCCGCAATGCCCATTCTGACGGGACTCCGCCCCTCGCCGCATTGCCGTAACCCGGCAATGTTCGCCTCCTCCGGGTGCCAGGCCCGTACCCACGGCCCCGGCACCCGTCGCGGTCTGTCACTCTTGCCGCTGTGCGGGCCGGAAACAGGGCCGGAGAAGCACGAGAAGCAGGGGAAGCAGGAGCGCGTGTGACAGGGCCGGACATATCCGAGAAGCACCCCGGTGGGGACTCAGGGAGGCACCCCGACAGGTATCTGGAGGGGTACGCCCGCATGCTGGCCGATGTGCTGGCGACCGGCCGCCGGCCGACCAGGCCCGAGCTCGACGCGCGCCGCGCCTTCGGTGAGCAGGCGGCGGAGGACGGCCACTCGCTGCGGTCCCTGGTCGCCGCGCACCTCGCCGCCACCCGTGCGGCCTGGCCCACCGGGGCCACCGTGGTGAGCGGCAGCGCGGCGGGCGGTGTACTCGCCGCCGTCGAGCTGGCCGTCGACGCGTTCGCCGAGGGGTACGAGCGGGCCCAGCGGATGGCCGTACGCCAGGAGGAGGCCGTACGGCGGGAGTTCATCGACGATCTGCTGTACGGCGGGAGCGACCTGGGGCGGCTGGCCGAGCGCGCCGAACGGTTCGGGCTGCGGCTGTCGCGTACCCACGCGGTCGCGGTCGCGCAGAGCGCCGGCGCGTACGACGAGGGCGCCGCCGCCACCCGCCGTGTGGAGCTGGCGCTCTTCAGCCGCTTCGGCAACCGCAGCATCCTGCTCACCACGAAGGACGCCCGGCTGATCTGTATCGCCCCCGGCGACCAGGACGACGTCCTGACGTACTTCGCCAAGCAGGCGTACGCGGCCACCGCCGACGACGGCGTACAGGTCGCGATCGGCCGCCCGCACCCGGGATCCGGCGGCATCGTGCACAGCTACGAGGAGGCGCTCAACGCCCTGGACCTCGCGGCCAGGATGGACCTGGAAGGGCCGGTGCTGCGCGCGGCCGACCTGCTGGTCTACCCGGTGCTCACCCGCGACCGGGAGGCGCTCGTCGATCTCGTCCACAGCGCGCTCGGGCCGCTCCAGCGGGCCAGGGGCGGCGCACAGCCGCTCGTCTCGACGCTCGGCCACTACTTCGAATCGGGGTGCGTGGCCGCCGAGGCGGCCCGCCGGATGTCGCTGAGCGTGCGGGCGCTCACCTACCGGCTGGAGCGGATCCATCAGCTGACCGGCGCCAACCCGGCCGATCCCGCGCACCGTTACACCCTGCAGACCGCGGTCATCGGCGCCAGGCTGCTCAACTGGCCCGCCCAGGAGATCTGACCGGGACCCGGCCGGGATCCGGCCGCCCCGCACCTGTCCTCACCTGCTCCCGCCTGCTCCCACCTGCTGCTCAATGCCCGGTTCCGGCAGAGTTCGGGCACCGGGTGCTGCGCGGCGGCGGCCTGTCAGCGGCGGGCAGGGCAGCCGTACCGTCCTCGGGTGGCGCCGGCCGACCGGCCCCGCGTACCCCCCTCCGGGCCGCCGTGCCCCGGCTTCCGGGCCTGCCCGGCCTGAGGACCCGATCGGTTGGACATCCTGTGAGCGACTGGCATGCCTGGGCGGCCGTCGCCGTCTTCGCCGGCACCTACGCCCTGATCATCAGCGAGAAGATCCACCGGGTGGCCGCCGCGCTCGGCGGCGCCGGGCTCATGCTGGCGATCGGCGCGACCGACGACGGTGCGGCCTTCTTCTCGCAGGACACCGGCATCGACTGGAACGTCATCTTCCTGCTGCTCGGCATGATGGTGATCGTCGGTGTGCTGCGCAGGACCGGCGTCTTCGAGTATCTGGCGATCTGGTCGGTGAAGCGGGCCAGGGGCAGACCGTTCCGGGTGCTGGCCATGCTGGTCGTGATGACCGCGCTGGCCTCCGCGCTGCTGGACAACGTGACCACCGTCCTGCTGATCGCCCCGGTCACCCTGCTGGTCTGCGACCGGCTCGGGCTGGCCGTCGCGCCGTTCCTGATCACCGAGGTCTTCGCGTCCAACATCGGCGGCATCGCCACCCTCGTCGGCGACCCGCCCAACATCATCGTCGCCGGCCGGGCGGGCCTGACGTTCAACGACTTCCTGGTTCATCTGGCGCCGCTGGCGGTGCTGTTGACGGCCGTACTGATCGCGGTGTGCCGGTTCCTGTTCCGCGGCGCGTTCACGTACGACGCGGAGCGCGCGGCCCGGGTGCTGGAGCTTGACGCCCGGGACGCGCTCCGTGACCGGCGGCTGCTCACCCAGGGCCTGGCCGTACTGGCCCTGGTCATCGTCGGGTTCATCCTCCATCCGGTGCTGCACTACGCCCCGAGCGTGGTCGCGCTCCTCGGCGCCGGGCTGCTCGTCGCCGTCTCCACGGTCCGCACGGGCGAGGTGCTCGCCGAGGTCGAGTGGCCGACGCTGGCCTTCTTCGCCGGCCTCTTCGTGATGATCGGCGCGCTCATCGGCACGGGCGTCGTGGGCGAGGTGTCGACGGCGCTGTCGCACGCGGTGGGCGGCCAGGAACTCGGCGGCTCGATGCTGCTGCTCGGTGCGTCCGGGGCGCTGTCCGGGGTGGTCGACAACATCCCGTACGTCGCGACGATGGCCCCGATCACCGCCGGCCTGGTGCACAGCGTCGGCGGCGGCAGCGACCACGTGATGTGGTGGGCGCTGACGCTCGGCGCGGACCTCGGCGGCAACGCGACGGCGATCGGTGCCAGCGCGAACGTGGTGGTCCTGGGCATCGCCGAACGCAACGGCACCCCCATCTCCTTCTGGCAGTTCACCCGCTACGGCCTCGTCGTCACGGCGGCCACCCTGGCCCTGTCGGCCGGATACATCTGGCTGCGGTACTTCGCCCTGGCGTGAGCGGCCTTCACCGCGGCCCTCGCCCCGCCCCGCCGGGCGGCCACAATGGGGCGTATGAGTCACGACGAACACACCATGCCCGACTGGGAGAAGCGCTTCCGGGCCCCGCGCGTGGGGCTGCCCGAGTGGGCCGAGGACGCACCGGACCGCTCGCTCTTCGTCTCCAACGCGACCGGGACGTACGAGCTGTACACCTGGGACCGGGCGAGCGGCGAGCAGCACCAGGCCACCGACCGGACTGGGGGCACCCCCTCTGGGGGAGGTACGACCGACGGGACGCTGTCGCCCGACGGTGAGTGGCTGTGGTGGTTCAACGACACCGACGGGGACGAGTTCGGTGTCTGGATGCGCCGGCCCTTCGGTGGCGGGCCCGACGAACCCGCCACCCCCGGCCTTGAGCCCTCCTACCCGGCCGGTCTGGGGATCGGCCGGGACGGCACCGCCGTGGTCGGACGGTCGACGGACGAGGACGGTTCGACCGTCCATGTCGTACGGCCGGGCGCCGGGCCCGTCGAGATCTACCGGCACCGGGAGTCCGCCGGGGTCGGTGACCTCTCGTACGACGGGACGCTGATCGCGCTGGAGCACACCGAGCACGGTGACGCCATGCACTCCGCGCTGCGGGTGGTCCGTACCGACGGGTCCACGGTCGCCGAGCTGGACGACACCAAGGGCGGCACCGAGGAGCTGGGGCTGCAGGTGCTCGGGTTCGCGCCGGTCGCCGGGGACACCCGGCTGCTCGTCGGGCACCAGCGGCGGGGCCGCTGGGAGCCGATGGTGTGGGACGTGGCGACCGGCGTCGAGAGCTCGCCCGCGATCGAGCTGCCCGGCGATGTCAGCGCCGAGTGGTATCCGGACGGGTCCGCGCTGCTGATCGTGCACAGCTTCGAGGCGCGCAGCGAGATGTGGCGGTACGAGACGGCCACCGGACAACTGGACCGGGTCGAGACCCCGGCGGGTTCGGTGTCCGGGGCGACCGCGCGGCCGGACGGCACCGTCGAGTACCTCTGGTCGTCGGCCGCGCTGCCGCCGGTCGTGCGCTCCACGTCGGGCGCCGTCGTGCTCGACCCGCCGGGGATGAAGGCGCCGGAGTCCGTGCCGGTGCGGGACGTGTGGGTGGAGGGGCCTGGCGGCCGGGTCCACGCGCTGGTGCAGCAGCCCGCGGGGGACGGCCCGTTCCCCACGGTCTTCGAGATCCACGGCGGGCCGACCTGGCACGACAGCGACGCGTTCGCCTCGGGCCCGGCGGCCTGGGTCGACCACGGTTACGCGGTCGTCCGGGTCAACTACCGCGGCTCGACCGGCTACGGGCGGGCCTGGACGGACGCGCTCAAGCACCGGGTCGGGCTGATCGAGCTGGAGGACATCGGCGCGGTCCGGGAGTGGGCGGTCTCGTCGGGGATCGCGGACCCGGCCCGGCTGATCCTGTCGGGCGGCTCCTGGGGCGGCTATCTGACGCTGCTCGGGCTCGGCACCCAGCCGGACGCGTGGGCGGCGGGGCTGGCCGCGGTGCCGGTCGCGGACTACGTCACGGCGTACCACGACGAGATGGAGGGGCTGAAGGCGATGGACAGGACGCTCCTCGGCGGCACCCCGGAGACGGTGCCCGAGCGGTTCGCCGCCTCGTCGCCGCTGACCTATGTGGACGCGGTGCGGGCGCCGGTCTACATCTCGGCGGGCGTGAACGACCCGCGCTGCCCGATCCGGCAGGTCGAGAACTACGTGGAGCGGCTCGCGGGGCGCGGTGCGGTCCACGAGGTGTACCGGTACGACGCGGGTCACGGCTCACTGGTGGTGGAGGAGCGGATCAAGCAGGTCCGCCTGGAGCTGGACTTCGCGCGGCGGCATGTGAAGAAGTAGCAGGCCGTACGGGGCGGAGCCCACGGGGCGGGGTCCGGGGCATTGCTCCCGGATCGCGCCCCGTAACGTAAGAGATGTGTACCGGTTCCTGCTGACACCCCGCTGGCTGGGGATCACCGTCTTCGCCCTGCTCGCCATCCCCTTCTGCATCTTCATGGGTTCGTGGCAGCTGAGCAGGTTCGAGGACCGGGTGGCCACCCACCGGACAGACGAGCACCGGCCCGACCCGGCCCGCCAGGCGTCGGCGCCGCTCGACTCCCTGCTGCCCGTGAACCTCGACACGTCCGGGCGGCAGGCCGGCGCGACCGGGAAGTACGGCAGGCAGTTCCTGGTGCCGGACCGGGTCGTGGACGGCAAGGAGGGGTCGTACGTCCTGACCCTGCTCCGCACCGACGGCGGCAAGGCCCTCCCCGTGGTGCGCGGCTGGCTGCCGCACGGCGCGAAGGCGCCAGCGCCGCCCAAGGGCACTGTCAAGGTCACCGGGTCGCTCCAGGCGTCCGAGAACAGCGGGACCGACGGCGCCTACACCGGCGGCGGGCTGCCGGCCGACCAGATCGGCATCATCAGCGCGGCCTCCCTGGTGAACGTCGTGTCGTACCCCGTGTACGACGCGTGGATCACGCTGCCGCACGCCTCCGCGGGCCTCAAGGCCGTCCCGGCGGCGGCCCCGCCGAACAGCGGGCTCGACCTGAAGTCCTTCCAGAACCTCGGCTACACCGGCGAGTGGTTCGTCTTCGCGGGCTTCGTGGTCTTCATGTGGTTCCGGCTGGCCAGGCGCGAGGCCGAGGCGCTCAGGGACCTGGAGCTGGGGATCGTGCCCGACCCGGAACCGGTCACCGTGGTGGACGGCGGGGCGGGGGGCGCCGCCGGGCCCGCGGGCACCGCTGGGAGCGGTGCGGGTGCGGCCGGTGCGGATGGTGCCGGTTCGGGTGCGGCCGGTTCGGATGAGGCCGACGAGCGTGCGGCCGGTGCGGATGAGGCCGCCGAGCGTGCGGCCGGTTCGGATGAGGCCGGTGCCGAAGAGGCTGCCGCACCTGAGGTGTCCGGCCGCCCCTGAGGCATCCGGCCGGCGCCGAGACGCCGTCACCGGCCCACCACGCCCGGGCCCACCCCCGGCGGCCCACCACACCCGGTCCGCCGCGCGGCTACGGCGCCGACAGCAGTCCGGTCCGGTAGATCGTCCCCGCGCACGCGTTGGCGATGGTCGCCTGCGCGGCCGGGACGCCAGGCTCCGCCTCGTGCACCACGGCCACGCTGCCGTCCGACGTGCCGTCGCCGCTGCCGAGCTGGGGCGTGGCGTCCGCGCCGCCGTTCACCGGCGGGTTGCCGTCGCCGCCCGTGCCCTCCGAGCCCCCCGATCCGCCGGTGCCGCCCGACCCGCCCGACGGGGTCGGGTCGGGGGTGGCACCGCCGCCGGTGGGGCAGGTCTCGGCCGGGACCCAGGCGAACTTCACCTCGTACGCCTGGGACGGGCGGAGCACCAGACTGGTCGCGTCCTGCGAGGGGTCGGGCAGACCGGAGGCCGCGTCGCCCGCCGTGTGGTCGACCACGGTGATACGGGCGGCGTCGGCGGCGCCCAGCGCCTGGAAGTTGACGGTGCCCGCGTCGCTGACGGCGCACTGGCTGTGCGAGACGTTGGAGACCCGGAACGTTCCGTAGACCGTGCCGTCCGCGTTCGGTGTGCCGGTGTCCGCCGATGTGACCCCGAGCTGCTGGGCCGCGCAGACCGGCAGCGAGTCGAGCGCCTTGCTGGACGCCCCGGCGGACCCGCCGTCCGAACCACCGTGGGTGCCGCTCCCGGCCCCCTTCGGGGTGTGCTTCTTCCCGTCGTCGCCGTCGGAGCCACCGTCACCGGCCGGCTTGTCGTTCTTCTTCTTGCCGCCGTCGGGCACCGCGGTGCCCGTGCCGCCGGGCGGCCGGTGCCCCCGGCCCGCCACCGCCGAGTTGCTCCTGTCCCCGTCACCCGCGTCCGCGACATGGATGAAGGCCGGGATCGCGGTCCCGACGAGCAGCGCGGCGGCGGCCGTACCGACGACGATCTGCCGCTTCCTGGCCCGGCGCGCGGGCACGGCCCTGCGCAGCTGGTCGAGCGCGTCGTCGGACGGGGTGAGCCCGCGCACGGCGCCGTGCATCATCCTGCGCAGTTCGCGTTCGTCCTCGTCGAGGCCGTCGACAGCGTTGTCGGAACCGTCGTTCTGCATTCCGTTCTCCGCCTGGTCTTCCCCGGCCCGGGTGGGCCCGCCGTACCGCGTGCGCCACTCGGCGGGCATGTCCCACTCGTCGGACCCGTCCCGCTTGTCGCTCATGCCGATGCCTCCATGGCCACCCGCAGTGCCGCGATGCCACGCGAACCGTACGCCTTCACCGAACCGAGCGATATGCCCAGCGCGTCGGCCACCTGCGCCTCCGTCATGTCACCGAAGTAACGGAGCACCAGGACCTCGCGCTGGCGGCGCTGGAGGTTGCGCATCGCCTTCTTGAGCGCGTCGCGCTCCAGCAGGTCGTACGCCCCTTCCTCGGCGCTCGCCATGTCCGGCATCGGCTTCGAGAGGAGCTTCAGCCCGAGGATGCGCCTGCGCAGCGCGGACCTGGACAGGTTCACCACGGTCTGGCGCAGATACGCGAGGGTCTTCTCGGGGTCCCTGACCCGTTTGCGTGCCGAGTGGACGCGGATGAACGCCTCCTGGACCACGTCCTCGCAGGAGGCGGTGTCGTCGAGCAGGAGCGCCGCGAGGCCCAGCAGCGACCGGTAGTGGGCGCGGTAGGTCTCGGTGAGGTGATCGACGGTGGTGCCGGCGGCCATGGCGTCGTCAGCGCCCTCGCCGCTCTGGGACGGAACAGCGCTCGGCCGTGTCGGCAAGGGGGCGATCACCGGCATCCCGCCGGACACACGCGGTCGCCGGAGCGGACGGACCACTCCGCCCCGTCCGGACACCGCCGCAATATCGAGAACCTCTGCCACGCCAGTTGGACACGCTTCCCCCCGCCAGGGTTGTACGCGTATGGCATCGCCTTTGACGATGCGGCCAATGCCAATGCCCTCATGCGTACCCGATCTCCCCCAATGCCCCTTTTTCCATGGCATCTTGCGCAGGTCGAGGCCACCCCAAAGACGCGCCCGCTCCGGCCGCGGTTGCAGACGTACGGGAGACTGAATCGTGTAACAGCCACAACCCTCAGTTCAAGTGGTCCAGACACACGTCTTGCTCACAGGCCGCTCACAGATCCTACAAAGAACCAGGTGCGGGAGACCGCGCCTCAGGCGTCCGGCAGCCGCAGTTCGGCCGCGACGGCCTCGGCGATCTGCGCGGCGTTGAGGGCGGCCCCCTTGCGGAGGTTGTCGGCGCAGACGAACAGTTCGAGCGCCTGTGGATCGTCCAGCGACCGCCGTACACGGCCCACCCAGGCCGGGTCCGTGCCCACCGCGTCGGCCGGGGTCGGGAAGTCCCCCGCGTCCGGGTCGTCGAAGAGCACCACACCGGGCGCGGTCGCCAGGATCTCGTGCGCCCGGCCGAGCGTCAGCTCGTTCTCGAAGCGCGCGTGCACCGAGAGGGAGTGCGTGGTGACGACCGGGACCCGGACACACGTCGCCACCACGGGAAGCGCGGGCCGGTCCAGGATCTTGCGGGTCTCGGCGCGGAGCATCAGCTCCTCGGACGACCAGCCGTCGGCGGCCGGCGAACCGGCCCAGGGCACCACATTGAGCGCGATGGGCGCAGCGAAGGGCCCGGTGTCGTCGCCCACGGCACGGCGTACGTCGCCGGGGTGCGTCCCCAGCTCCGTACCGGCGATGAGCTCGGTCTGGCTGCGCAGCGCCGCCACCCCGGGATTCCCCTCGCCGCTCACCGCCTGGTACGTCGAGACGACCAGCTCACGCAGTCCGAACTCGGCGTGCAGCGCGCCCACAGCGACGATCATCGCGAGCGTGGTGCAGTGCGGGGACGCGACGATGCCGCGCGGCCTGAGCCGTACGGCGTGCGGATTGACCTCGGGCACCACCAGCGGCACATCGGCGTCCATCCGGAAGGCGCCCGAGCTGTCCACGACCACCACGCCCTTGGACGCGGCGACGGGCGCCCACTCGCGCGCGACGTCGTCGGGGACGACGAAGAGCGCGACCTGGACGCCCTCGAAGGCTTCCTCGGTGAGGGGGAGCACTTCGCACTCCTCCCCGCGCACGACCAGCTTGCGGCCGGTCCTGCGCGGGGAGGCGATGAGTCTGATGTCGCCCCAGATGTCGGCGTGCTGCGACAGCATCTGGAGCAGCACCGTGCCGACGGCCCCGGTCGCTCCCACGACCGCGAGCGCCGGCTTACGGCCTCCTGCCCGGAGGCCGGTGCCGGTCATCGCCCGGTGCCCCCATAGACGACTGCCTCGTCGGAGTCGCTGTCGAGACCGAAGGCGCTGTGCACGGCGCGCACGGCCTCGTTGACCTCATCAGAACGGGTGACCACCGAGATGCGGATCTCGGACGTCGAGATCAGCTCGATGTTCACACCGGCGTCCGAGAGCGCCTCGAAGAAGGTCGCGGTGACGCCCGGGTTGGTCTTCATGCCCGCGCCGACGAGGGAGATCTTGGCGATCTGGTCGTCGTAGCGCAGCGAGTCGAAGCCGACGACCGGCTTCGACTTCTCCAGCGCGTCGACGGCCTTGCGGCCCTCGTCCTTGGGGAGCGTGAAGGAGATGTCGGTCAGCCCGGTCGACGCGGCGGAGACGTTCTGCACGACCATGTCGATGTTGACCTGGCTGTCCGCGATGGCGCGGAAGATCGCGGCGGCCTCACCCGGCTTGTCGGGCACGCCGACGACCGTGATCTTCGCCTCGGAGGTGTCGTGCGCGACACCGGAGATGATGGCCTGCTCCACTGTCGGGTCCCCTTGTGCTTCTTGTGCTTCGACGCGTGCTTCGTTGCTGACCCATGTGCCCTGGAGGCCCGAGAACGAGGACCGGACATGGATCGGGATGTTGTAGCGGCGTGCGTACTCGACGCAGCGGTGCAGCAGCACCTTGGAGCCGGAGCTGGCGAGCTCCAGCATGTCCTCGAAGGAGATCCGGTCGATCTTCCGGGCCTTCTTGACGACCCTGGGGTCGGCGGTGAAGACACCGTCCACGTCCGTGTAGATCTCACAGACCTCGGCGTCGAGGGCCGCCGCGAGGGCGACGGCGGTCGTGTCGGAACCGCCGCGGCCGAGGGTGGTGATGTCCTTCTTGTCCTGCGACACACCCTGGAAACCGGCGACGATCGCCACGTTGCCCTCGTCGAGCGCGGTGCGGATCCGCCCCGGTGTGACATCGATGATCCGCGCTTTGTTGTGGACCGAGTCGGTGATGACACCGGCCTGGCTGCCCGTGAACGACTGGGCGTCGTGGCCCAGGTTTTTGATCGCCATGGCCAGCAGGGCCATGGAGATCCGCTCTCCGGCGGTCAGCAGCATGTCGAACTCCCGCCCGGCAGGAATCGGCGACACCTGCCCGGCAAGATCGATCAACTCGTCCGTCGTGTCGCCCATCGCTGACACCACGACAACCACCTGGTTGCCGCTCTTCTTGGCGTCGACGATTCGCTTGGCAACCCGCTTGATGCCTTCGGCATCGGCTACGGAGGAGCCTCCGTACTTCTGCACGACAAGGCCCACGTGCGCTCCTCGATCCAGTCATTTTGCGGTCGGCTCAGTCTAACGAGCGGCCGCACGACACCTCGTATGTATCAGATCGTGAGATGTCCCGCTCACTCACTGATCACGCTCAGTGGCACGGCCGCTCGGTGAGAATGCCTGCCCGCGATCAACCGGGACACTCGGAACGTGGGGCGGGTCACACCCGTGCGGGTCACACCGGGGTGTAGACCGTCAGGCGCAGCGCGGGGTCGTCGTTGGCCTGGAAGGTCGCGTACTCGAAGCGGAGCAGGCCCCGCCGCGGGTGGTGCAGCTCCTTCCGTCCGGCCTCACCGCCGGTACGGATGTCGTGCGCGTCCCACCAGCCCGCGAACTCCGGGCTGTCCCGCCGGAGGCGCTCCGCGAGACCCGCGAAGGCCGGATCACCGGCCCACAGATCGTGCGCCGCCCGGAACTGGCCCACCACGCGCCGCGCCTCGTCCGGCCAGGCGGCCCCGAAGAGGCGCCGGGCGCCGGGGTCGGTCAGCAGATGGACCAGCACATTGCGGTCCGCGTCGGGGAGCCGGCCGAAATCGGCGACGGTGTCGGCCGCGGCGGCGTTCCAGGCCAGTACGTCCCACCGGCGGCCCGTGACGTAGGCGGGCTGGCCGAGGCTCTCGACCAGCCGCCGGATGGCGTCAGGCACGGTCTCCCGCACGAAGCCGCGCCGGCCCGACGGCGCGGCCAGCGCGCGCAGATGGGCGTGTTCGACCGGGTCGAGACGGAGCGCACGGGCCAGCGCTTCGACGGTGCCGGCCGAGGGGCAGACAGCGCGCCCCTGTTCGAGCCGGATGTACCAGTCGACGCCGATGTCCGCGAGTTCGGCCACCTCCTCGCGCCGCAGCCCGGGTGTTCTGCGCCGACGTCCGCCCGCGAGCCCCACCGCCTCCGGGCTCAGCCGCTCGCGCCGCGACCGCAGGAAGTCACCGAGCCCGCCGGGGGCCGCGCCCGCCGCGCCTGTCACTCCCGCCGCTCCGTCACTCCCGTCATGGCCACACCGCTTCCTCTCCTCCGCACCGGCCCTGCCCGGCGCCGTGGAGGCGCAGGGGGCAGCCGGGGATTCACCAATCCTAGGATCACGCCGGTCCTGGATCCGGCCCCACGGGCTTGTGAGGCTGACCGCGGTACCAGCCCGCCACTCACACAGGTCACGCGTACAGCAGGAGGACCAGGACCATGAAAGCCGCAGTCCTGAAGGCATTCGGATCACCCCTGAGCGTGGAGACGCTCCCCGACCCGGTCATGGGGACGGGCGAGGTGCTCGTCGACGTCGTCGCAGCCGGTGTACTGCCGTACACCGCCGAGGTGTTCAGCGGCAAGCGGGGCTATCTGCTCGACCTGCCGGTGGTGCCGGGGGCCGGGGCGATCGGCCGGGTCCGCGCCGTGGGCCCGGACGCCACCGCCCTCTCCGTGGGCGACTGGGTCTCCTGCGACCCCACCGTCCGCTCGCGCGACAACGCCCGGACCCCCGACATCACACTGCAGGGCCTGAGCGCCCGCGGCGACGGCGGCCTGCGGCTGCAGCGGTACTTCCACGACGGCCCCTTCGCCGAACAGATCCGCGTCCCGACGGAGAACGCCGCCCCCATCGGCCCGCTCGACCCGGCGGACGCGGGACTGTGGTGCGCCCTGCAGGTGCTTCTCGTGCCGTACGGAGGTCTCCTCGCGGCGGAGCTGCGTGCGGGCGAGACGCTGCTGGTGAGCGGCGCCACCGGCAACTTCGGCAGCGCGGCGGTGGCCGTGGCGCTGGCCATGGGAGCGGGCTGTGTGATCGCGCCGGGCCGCAACGAGAAGGTGCTGGCGGAGCTGGCCCGGCGCTTCGGCCCCCGGCTCCGCCCGGTCCGGCTCACCGGGGACGAGGCCGAGGACCGCGAACGGATGAAGCGCGCGGCCCCGGGCCCGATCGACTGCGTACTCGACCTGCTGCCGCCCGGCGCCGGAACGACACCCGTCAGGGCTGCGGCGATGACCGTCCGCGAATTCGGCAGGGTCGTCCTGATGGGCGGCGTCGGGATGGAGGGCGGCGAGGACCTCGGACTGCCGTACCCGTGGCTGATGCGCAACTGCATCACGGTCCGGGGCCAGTGGCTCTGCCCCCGGGACGCGAGCCCCCGTCTGACCGCCCTGATCCGCTCCGGCCTCCTGGACCTGAACCACTTCACGGTCACGGACTTCGCCCTGTCCGACGCGAACGAGGCGGTGGCCCACGCGGCGGCAGGCCGGGGGCCGTTCAGGCTGACGGTGATCAGGCCGTGAGCGGTGGGCGGCGGGTGCTGGGCAGTGAGTGGTGAACGGCCCGGTGTGCGCTGCCAACAGCCCTTCGCTCAGGCACCCTTGGACGATTCGAGGTGCGCGAAGACGACCACGTTGTCCACGTAGTCCTGGGCGTCCCTGTCGTACGCGCCGCCGCAGGTGATCAGACGGAGCTGGGCGTCGGGGGTGTCTCCGTAGACCCGCTTGTCGGGGAAGTCGGCCTTGCTGAACGTCTCCACGGAGTCGACCTTGAAGGTGGCGGTCGTGCCGTCCTTCCTGGCGATGTCGACCTCGCTGCCCGGCTTGAGGGTCCGCAGCAGCAGGAACACCGCCGGGCCGGTCTTCGTATCGACGTGACCGGCGACGATCGCCGCCCCGCGCTCTCCCGGGGTGGCGCCGCCCCGGTACCAGCCGACCATGTTGGTGTTGTCCGCGGGCGGCGGTTCGAGCCGGCCGTCGGTGCCGAGATCCAGCGGTGTGAACGGTGCGTTGACCGCGATCGTCGGAATCGTCAGCCGCGTCGGCTCGGACTTGGGCAGCGGGGCTGCGGCAGCCGGCGTGGGCGTACGGGGGGCCGCGGAGGCCGTTACCGCGGCCGATGACTGCACCTTGGCGTCGCCCGCCGGGCTTCCGAACCCGATTCCGAAGGAGTTGCAGAGCAGGAGGGCGCCTCCGGCCGCTGCCGCGGCGGGCCACAGCAGGACGCGGTGGAGGGGGGTCGCACTCTTCGGGGACGGGACGGAAGGCTTCGGCTGGGGAAGCTTCTCAGCGGCCATCGGGGGATGCCTTTCGGGCGCGGGGCGGCGGAAAAGGTGGAGGAAGGCAGAGGGGAGAGCGCGGGGCCGGGGTGTTACTCCGGGTACTTCGGGTCTTGATGTGGCTCACACCGTTGCGGCCACCGCCCCCGGGGGCGGTGGCCTCGTCAACGGTGCGACTGCAAACGGTGTGGCGGTCAGGCCATCGACAGGCCGGACGACGCGGTGCGGCGACGGCGGATCAGATAGACACCCGCGCCGACGCCGCCGAGGAGCAGCACCGAACCGGCGGCCACCCCGCCATTGGTCGCGAGGCCGCCACCCCCGGTGTGCATGCCGCCGTGCGGACGGTGGTGACGGCCGCCGTCCTGGTCGTGGTTCCACGAGCCGTCGTTCCAGGAACCGCCGTCCGACGAACCGTCCTTCCAGGAGCCGTCCTGGTCGAGGCCGGACGCCGAGCCGCCGTCGTCGCCCGTGGTGGTGAGGGCCGTGTTCATGGCGAGAGCGCCACCGCCGGTGTGCATGCCGCCGTGCGGACGGTGGCCGTTCCCGTGCCCGTGGTGGTGGTCGCCCTGGCCGTGGTCGTGGTCGCCCTGGCCGTGGTCGTGGTCACCCTGGCCGTGACCGTGATCGCCCTGGCCGTGGCCGCCCTGCCCGTGGCCGTCGTCCCCGTACGCGTCACCGCCGTCGTCGCCCGTGGTGACCGCCGGACTGACCAGCGTGGTCATGGCCAGAGCGCCGCCCCCGGTCCGCATCCCGCCGTGCGGACGGTGGCCGTGGTCGTGGTCACCGTGGTCGCCGTGGCCGTGGTCACCGTGGCCGTGACCGTGGTCGCCCTGCCCGTGATCGCCGTGGCCGTGATCGCCACGGCCGCCGCCGTCGCTGTCGCCCGAGGTGTCATGGCGGTCGCTGCTTGCAGCCGCGCCGCTGTCGGAGTTCGGCGCACCTGTCGTGGTCAGGGCGTAAGCGGCGGGGGCGGAGAAGGCGAGGGCGGCAGTCACAGCGGCTGACGCGAGCAGGGTGCGGGCAGTGCGCATTTGAAATGGTTCCTTTCGCCACGCCTGCGAAGGCTGACACTCCGTCGGCTCATCGATTCGCAGAAGCGACGCCCTCACCATCAGCAGGAATCTGACACCCCGCCACCGGAGACCGGGGCATCCGAGTGATGCCGTGGTCCCAATGAGTTCAGGGCGGGCCGATATTCACCCGATGGACGGCACGTCGCACCACCGCGACGCCCCGGCGATGAGGTAGAGGCAGCCCGGCGATGAGGCAGAGGCGCCCCGGCGCTACACAAGAGCGCGGGGGGGGCAGGCGAGCAAAGAGGGCGGAGAGCGCTCTCCGCCGGTTCCCACTACAGTGCGTCCATGAGCAGAGAGCCCGAGGCGCCCGCCGCCATGCCCACCCTGGAAGACGTGGCGCGCGCGGCGGGAGTCTCCCGCGCGACCGTGTCGCGCGTCGTCAACGGCATCCGCAATGTCGACCCCGCGATCCAGCAGGCCGTACGCGACGCGGTGGCCGCGACCGGGTACACCCCGAACCGGGCCGCACGCGCCCTGGTGACGCGGCGGGCCGAGACCATCGCGCTGGTCGTCTCCGGCGCGGGCGACGCGTCGGAGGCCGGGCAGAACGCCTTCGCCTCCGGGGTGTTCGCCGATCCGTTCTTCGGCCGGGTGGCCGCCGGGGTCGTCGGGTATCTCCGGCCGCGCTCCATGCATCCGGTGCTGATGTTCGCCGAGACCCCCGAAGCCCGTGACCAGGTCGTCGGCTATCTGCGCCAGGGCAGCGCCGACGGCGCGCTGATCGTGTCCACCCACGCCGACGACCCGCTGCCCGGCATGATCGCGGCGGCCGGGCTGCCCGCCGTCCTGTTCGCGCGGCCCGCGGGAGCCGTCCCCATCAGTTACGTGGACCTCGCCCACCGGGAAGGCGCCGAGCTGGCCGCAGCCCACCTGCTCGCCCGCGGCTGCCGCCGCCCCGTCACCATCGCAGGCCCGCAGGACATCACCGCGGGCGAACAGCGGCTGACCGGCTTCCGGGAGACGATGGCGCGGCACGGCCACCGGGACGTACCGGTGGCCGAGGGCGGCTTCACGCTGCACAGCGGGGTGGAGGCGATGAGCCGGCTGCTGGACGAACACCCGGACCTGGACGCGGTGTTCGCGGCCAACGACCTGATGGCGCAGGGCGCGTGCCTGGTCCTGCGCGAGCACGGCAGACGGGTCCCGGACGACGTCGCCGTGGTCGGGTTCGACGACAGTTCGGTGGCCGTGGCCTGCCGCCCGCCGCTCACCACGGTCCGGCAGCCGGTGGAGCGGATGGCGGCCGAGATGGCCCGGCTGCTCCAGGAGCGCATCGAACACCCGGAGCGCCCCGTCACCTCGATCGTCTTCGAACCGGAGCTGGTGGTACGCGAGTCGGCGTGAGGGGGGGGCGGGCGGCATCCGCCGGTGCCCTGCCGCGGCCGCCGCGGGTGCCGCTTCCGTACGTGGTGCTACGAGGTCATGACTACGGCCCGTCCCTCGAACTGATCTCCTTCAGGATGCTTTCCGGGCGAAGGGTGATCCGTGGTGGGGCGGGCCGCTGACGGGCTCGGAGCAGGTGGTCAGCCGTTGCCGACTCCGTTGCCCGAGAGCACCGGGATGCTGTCGAGGATGTGGGACAGGGGCTCGTCGCCCTTGGACTGCGTGGAGTTCTCGGTGCACTGCTGGTTCTGCGGGGACGACAGGACGGGGATGTCCTGGACGGCGACCGGTACGACACCGACGAGGGAGCCCACGTTCGCCTTGACGGGCACACCGGCGCACAGCTTGTTCAGGGAGCCCTGCACGAGGGTGAGCTGCGGGCTCATGGCGCCGTCGGTCTTCGAGTTGCCGAACGACTGCTCGGCGCCGTTGCCGCTCAGGGATGTGGTGCCACCGTCGTTGCCGATGGCGGCTGCGTTACCGGCGGCGCCGGCGAGGGCCGCGGCGGCAAGGGCCGCAGCGGTGAGGGCGGTACGGGCGCGCATGTCACTCCAGTGGAATGTGGGGGAACAGGAACGCGCACCAGTAGACGCAGCGACCAGGCACATCTGGATCTATTCACCTGATCGTCGGAGTGTCGGTGGTCGGAAGTTGCCAACGCCCGCAGGGGGGCGGGGCAGTTCCCCGGCCCGGGGTGCTCCGCGGGCCGCCGGGGAATATTCGCTCGCTCCCGACGTACCGGCCGTCCTGGCGTGGTCCGCGTGCTGGATGACGTACGGCTGGACCGTGGGCAGGTGGCGGAGTTCGCCGAGCGTGGGTTTCCGCTGATCCCGCAGGCGGTGCCCCAGGAACTGGTGGCGGCCGGGTCCCGGGTCATCGACCGGCTGGCCGAACGGTATCCGCCCGGCCCCGACGTCCGCGGGCCGCACAACTACTTCCCCGCCGCCGAGCGGGTACCGGCCCTCGCCGCGCTGCTGACCGGAGGTCCCGCTTTCGCCCTGGCCGAGTCGCTGACCGGCCCCGGCACGCTGGAAGTGCCGGGCCAGGTGCAGGCGGTGCTCACCATCCCGCCGTTCCCGCACCGGCCCGGCATGCACCACATCGACGGCTTTCCCGCCGAACCCGACGGGCGGCCCGGCACCTTCCCCTGGCTCGACTACGACACCGTACGCGCCACCACCTGATCCGGCCCGGCCGCCGCCGCCTGCCGCGACTGCGCACCCCCGGCCCGCCCGGCCGCATGGTCCGCACCAGCTGCACCGGCGGCACCAGCCGCACGCGCCGCGCGGCGCCCGGTGATCAGCCGGTCGACAGCCATGGCCCCCGGCCCCGATACGGCGATCAGCAGCAGCGTCCAGCAGAAGAAGACAGCGGCCTCGCCGCCGTTCTCGATCGGCAGCAGGCCACGCCGCTGGTGGATGTCGAAGTAGGCGAACGCCATCGACCCCGACCCGAGCAGCGCCGCCGTCCTGGTGCCAAGCCCCAGCAGCACCAGCCCGCCCGCGCCCAGTTGGATGACGGCGGCGTACCAGCCGGGCCAGCTGCCCGCCGGCAGCGGGTGGCCGCCGAGCAGCCCGAAGAGCGAAGCGACTCCGTGGCAGGTGAAGAGCGTCCCGATGACGATACGGAACAGGCTGAGCGTGTACGGCTGAGCCTGCGTGAGGCGGGTGTCGGACATGAGGGCTGTGCTCCTCTCAGCTGTAGACGCCGAACTCGTAGAGCGAGTAGCCGTATCCGGAGCCGCGCGCCGTCCCCAGCATCCGGACGTACCGGCCCGTGCCGTTCACATCGAGGTCGTCGATGTTGCCGTTGCCGTCGGTCACCGACGTGACCGTGGTCCAGTTGGTGCCGTCGTCCGACGTCTGGATGTCGTACGCCTTCGCGTACGCCGGGTCCCAGGCCAGCTGGATGTGTGTGAAGGTGGTGGAGGCGCCCAGGTCGACCTGGAGCCACTGCGGGTCGCTCCAGTCGCTCGCCCAGCGGGTGTCGAAGCTGCCGTCCACCGCGTTGGCCGCGCCGCACGGGCAGCCGCCCGTCGGGTCGGTCTGGAAGGACGACGCGGTGGCCGCCTTGCCCTGGGACACATTCGTCCCGTCGACCTTCGGGGGGACGACCTTCAGCGACTTCGTCTCGATGCCGACGTTGCCGTGGCCGTCCGTGGACTTCACATAGACCTTGTAGACCCCCACCTTGTCGGGGACCTTCGCGGAGAACGTGCCGTCGCCGTTGTCCGTGGTGTCGGCCGGCACCAGCGCCTTGTCCTGGTCGATGTAGTTGCTGCTGAAGAAGAGCTGCGAGGTGGTCGCGTCACCGTCCGGGTCGGTGACCTTGGCGCTCACCGTGACCCGGCCGCCGGCCGGGACGCCCGCCGTGGCGTCGGCGACGGTCATGTCCGAGATGACCGGCGGGGTGTTGTCGCCCGATGTGTCGCCCCCGTACGCCTTCTTGACCGCGTAGTACGACAGCCGCTTCTGGCCGTCGGGCACCAGGTTGAACCAGACACCGCCGAAGTCGTCCTCGGTGCCGTAGTGGAACATCGTGGCGCCCAGCGCGACCCCCTTGTGGCCGGTGACGCAGCCCCACGCCTTGGTGTAGCCGTCGGCCTTCTGCACGTCGGTCGGCTCGTCGGGCACACCGTTCGCGTCGTCCGGCACCTCCCACTCGCCCGCCGGGCCGGTCTCGGTGACGATGTACGGCTTGTCGTAACCGCCCTGCTCCCAGTCCGACTTGACGTTGCAGACCGCGTTGTAGGCGTTGACCGCGTACAGATCCAGGTCGGGCGCGTTCCTCTTGTAGTACGGCCAGGCGCCGGTCCACGCGTCCGTGGAGGTGACCGGGTGGTTGGGGTCCACCTGGTGGATCTTCTTCGCGATGTCGTTCACGAAGGAGGTGTACGCGTTGCGCTGCGCCTCCAGCTCGTCACCGCTGTAGCAGTTCTGCAGGCCGAGCGTCGACTCGTTGCCGACGTTCCACATCAGCACACCGGGGTTGTCCTTGTAGGTGTCGACCCACTTGGGGAACTCGGCGAGCATGTCGTTCTTGTACATGGTGTCGGTGAGGTAGTTGACGCAGCCGCCGCTGCCCGGGCCGCCGCCCGGCTGGAGCCAGAAGCCGGCGATCACCTTGACGCCGTTGGCCGCCGCCGCGTCGAACAAAGGCTTGCTCGTCGCGTCCGTACCCCAGGTACGGATGGTGTTGACGCCCATCGAGGCCACGTCCGGCATGTCCTTGGCCGCGTCGTCGACCGACGGGCCCCAGGTCAGCCCTTTGACCGTGTACGGCGAACCGTCGACGGTCAGCGCCCAGTCGCCCTGCGACCCTGTCACCTTGACGACACTGCCTGCCGCGTGGGCCGCCGGTGCCTGCACGGCGAGCAGGGCCCCGGCGAGCAGCGCTGTCGCGGCCAGCGGCGCCAGGGCGCGTTTCGCCGTACGGGTGGGGTGAAGCATGGGGGGACGGGTGGGGGGATGGTGCATGTCGCTCTCCTTCTGTCCGTCTCGCGTGACGTACCGGCCGGTGACGTACCGAACGGTGAGGTCCTACGGCAGCTCGTAGTCGTCGTTGAGTGCGGCGCCCGCCGCCGGGTTGGTCTCGTCGTAGCCGCGCGCGTCGCACTGCAGACCGCCGTTGACGCAGTGCGTGACCAGGGCCTGGAGCGTCGCGGCGTCCCAGCCGTTGAAGAAGTCGTAGTGGAACGAGTGGCCGGTCCCGCTGGCCAGCCGCACCTTCGACATATCGCCGTTCACCGGCCACGCCATCTTGAACTCGATCATCGGCAGTGCCACCGGATGGTCGGCCGGGCAGGTGTTCTGGTTGTTGCCCGACGCCACCGGGTACGCCATATGACTCTGGTGGTCAGGGGTGTCGAGGTGGATTCCGTCCCAGCAACTGGGCGCCTGGAGGCGGATGTTGAGCTGGGTGTCCTCGGTGGACGGGCAGCTCACCGGGAAGTCGAAGTTGTGGTACTGCGTACCGCACTCCCAGCCCTCGACCGTGCCCTTGAGGTTCTTGAAGTCGTCGAGGCTCTGCATGGGGTTGCCCACGACGAACCTGAGGCCCTTGGGGAAGGGGCGGACGCTGGTGTAGTCGGTGACCCCGGACTTGTAGTAGATGGTCTGCGGTCCGACGGGGAGGATCTTCTCGTCCCCGTTGTACAGACTCGGCATCCAGTAGGCCGACTTGTCGCCGGGCGCCAGACAGGTGGTGCCGCCCTGGTCGAGCGAGGCGGTGGTGGTGTTGGCGTCGGTGCCGGTGTTGCCCATGAAGGTGTGGTCGTGCGACTTCCCCGGCTGCCCGGGGAAGACGATCGGGTCGTCGGGCGCCGTGTGGTTCGGGGCGCACTTGGCCTGGAACTCGTGGAAGTACCGGTGCGGTGGGTCGTACGTCGACGGGGTGACACCGGTCACCGGCGGGTCGGCCATGATGTAGCCGTCGCCGTCCGGGTCGTCGCCGGACGCCTTGGTGGACACCCCCATCCCGGGCATACCGGCCATGCCGGGGGCGACGGTCTTGGTGGCGGTGCCGGCCTTGGCGTGTGCGGCGGCGGTGGCGGCGGGTGTGTCCGCCGATGCGCCGGTCGTCATCACGACACCGCCGATGCCGGCCGCTGTGAGAGCCAGAGCGGTGGACAGCAGTAGTCCTGTGAGGGTTCTCGACCTCCGTGGCATGGAGACCTCCTCCTGCGTCAGTGCGGGAATGCGAGGGCGGGGAACGGATCCGGAAGAGCGGGAGACTGGGAGAGCGCTCTCCCGATTCGGAGTGTTCCGCTCCTGACAAGACCGTGTCAATAGCCCGTAGACCGCCGGAGCAGCGGCACAAACCGCCCCGACTGGCTGCACCGCAAGGGGAGTTGGACGGGTGAACGCAGCGCGTGCGACGTCAGGGGCCGATTGGGGGCGCCACCTGAACACAGCGCTCCCGGCGGTCCGGACCAGCCGACGGCGAGCCTTTTTCCGCCGCCGTCTCCGTTGCCGCTCCTGTTGCCGCTCCCGTTGACCATGCCCGGCGCGAGAGGGTTAGCTGCTCCCGATCCAAACAAACGATTGTTTGGTACGTCGAGAGGAACCGTCCGCATGGTGACAGCCGGCACCGCACGCCCTCCCACAGCCGGTGAGGGTCCGACACCCCATGGCGGCTGGACGCCGCGCCTCGTTCTCTCCTTCGCCTCGATCGTCGGCGTCCAGGAACTCATAGCCGCCAACTTCCAGATGACGTCGACCGCGCGGCCGGAGATCAGCGCGCACTACGCGACCCACCAGAGCGCCTGGCTGCTCACCGCTTTCCTGCTGGTCGGCGCGGTACTCAGCCCGATCGCCGGGAAGCTCGCCGACATGTACGGCAAGCGCCTGGTCCTGCTGCTCGCCGTCGCCGGTGCCACGCTCGGGGCGCTGCTGACCGCGCTGGCGCCCACCTTCGGAGTCGTCATCGCGGGCCGGGCGCTCCAGGGGCTGCTCGTGCCCTGCACCTTCCTCGGGTACTCCCTGATGCGCGACGTGTACCCGTCCAGGATCCTGCCGATGGCCGTCTCCCTGATGACGGCAGGGATGGGCCTCATCAACATCCCCGCCCCCTGGATCACCGGCTGGCTGATGGGCAACTGGGGCTTCCACGGCGTGTTCTGGTTCTTCGCCCTCGTGCCCGCCGCGCTCCTCGCCCCGCTGGCGCTGGCCACGGACGAGAGTCCCGTACGCCATCGCTCGCGGCTCGATCTCCTCGGCGCGCTGCTGCTCGGCGCGGCTCTGGCGTGTCTGCTGATCGGTGTCAGCTTCGGCGCCGAATGGGGCTGGGGCTCCGCGCGGACGCTCGGGGTGCTGGTGGGTGGTGCGGTGCTGGCCTGCGTATGGATCGTCTCGGCGCTGCGCGGCCGGGACCCGCTGATCGACATCCGGTTCTTCAGACGCCGGCCGATGATCCTCACCGCGCTCACCGCCGGTCTGGCCTCCGCGAACACCGGTGTGTTCAACGCCCTGCTGCCGACGATGTGCATGACGCCGCTCACGCTCGGCCTGGGGTACGGCTTCGGTGTCGACGCCAAGGGGTACGCCCTGTTCCAGGTGCCCGTCGCGGCCGGGGCCGTGGTCGGCGGGTATCTCGTGGGGCGGGCCATGCGCAGGACCTCACCGCGCAACCTGATGATCACCGGTCATGCGCTGCTGGTCGTGGGCACCGCACTCACCGCGCTCCGGCACGACGCACAGGGGCCCCTGACCGCGTGGGCGCTGATCGAGGGCCTCGGCCTCGGGGTCTCGTACGCCGCAGCGCCGAACCTCGTCATCGGTGCGGTGCCACCCGGGCTCCAGGCGTCGATGTCGAGCATGGTCCAGGTCTTCCAGAGCGCCCTGGCCGCCGTCCTGCCCGCTGTCGCCTTCGCCGTGCTGAACGGGCATATCGCGGTCGCCGAGGGCGGCTACGACTTCTACAGCGACGGGGGGATGCGGGCCGCCTTCCTCATCGCCTGCGGCGCTTCGGTGGTCGCGCTCCTCCTCGCCCTCGCGCTGCCGAAGCGGGGCGCCGGGGCGGAGGATGTGCGGCAGGACGGGCGGGAGGACATGCGGGCGGGCGCGAACGCCCAAGCAGAGGCGGTTTCTGACTAGGCGTCCATTCCGGCACAGGCCCCCGTACTCATGACGCCCGGCATCACGAGAGTGCCGGGGGCCTTGCGCCGCTCAGCCGCTCAGACCGACGGGAGGCCCAGCGGAGTCCCGATCTCCTCGGCCATGACCCGGCCGGCCTCCTCGGCCAGCACTTCCTCGCCCAGATCCTGGTCCGTGTCCAGGCCGTCGAGCGCCGGGAGCGGCTGGTCGAGGCGGACATGGGCGACCAGGGACTGCAGCGCGCGGAGCGCGGCCGACGCGGTGGAGCCCCAGTTTGAGAAGTACGAGAACTGCCACCACCACATCGCCTCGGTGGTCCGGCCTGCGCGGTAGTGCGCCATGCCGTGCCGGAGGTCCGTGACGATGTCCGCGAGGTCGTCGCTGATGCGGCAGGCGACGGGGGCCTTGCGCGGCTCGTACGGGTCGAACACCTCGGAGTACACGTCGATCGGCTCCAGGAGCCGCGCGAAGCGCTCCCGCAGGTCGTCGACGTCGGGCTCAGGGCCGAGGTCCGGCTCGTACCGGTCGGCCGGGAGGATGTCCTCATGGGCGCCGAGACGGCCCCCGGCCAGGAGGAGCTGGGAGATCTCGAGCAGCAGGAAGGGCACCGCGCTGTCGGGCTCGTCGCCCTTGGCCACCTCGGTGACGGCGACGATGAAGGACTCGACCTGGTCGGCGATCTGGACGTCGAAGTCGTTCGGGTCTTCCGTGACCTGGTTCAGCGTTGCGTCAGACATCGAGTAGTCGTCTCCCCTCAAAGGCACGACCGAGCGTGACCTCGTCCGCGTATTCCAGGTCTCCCCCTACAGGAAGACCACTCGCCAGCCGTGTGACCTTCAAACCCATGGGTTTGATCATGCGGGCGAGGTACGTCGCCGTGGCCTCGCCCTCCAGGTTCGGGTCGGTCGCCAGGATCAGCTCGGTGACAGCGCCGTCCGCGAGCCTGGCCAGCAGTTCCCTGATCCGCAGATCGTCGGGGCCGACGCCTTCGATGGGGCTGATGGCGCCGCCGAGCACGTGGTAGCGGCCGCGGAACTCACGGGTCCGCTCGACCGCCACGACGTCCTTCGGCTCCTCGACGACACAGATCACCGTCTGATCGCGACGGGTGTCCTGGCAGATCCCGCACAGCTCGGCCTGCGCGACATTGCCGCACACCGCGCAGAACCGGACCTTGTCCTTCACTTCGAGCAGCGAGTGCGCCAGGCGGCGCACATCGGTGGGCTCGGCCTGGAGGATGTGGAAGGCGATCCGCTGCGCGCTCTTGGGACCGACGCCGGGCAGCCTGCCCAACTCGTCGATGAGGTCCTGGACCACGCCTTCGTACAACGGAGCGCCTCTTTCGGTCTGCTGTGGAACGTAACGGTAGTTCGTGCGAGGTTTCCGCAGAACCTCGGGAGCGTGAAGACCTTCGTCAGATGAAGACCTGCGTCAGATACCCAGGCCCGGCATACCGCCCAGCCCCTGGGCGAGCGGGCCGAGCTTCTCCTGCTGGAGCGCCGACGCGTTCTCGTTCGCGGCGTGGACCGCGGCGACGATCAGGTCCGCGAGGGTCTCCGTGTCCTCGGGGTCGACGGCCTTGGGGTCGATCACCAGGCCGCGCAGCTCACCGGAGCCGGTGACGGTGGCCTTGACCAGACCGCCGCCCGCCTGGCCGTCGACCTCGGTCCTGGCCAGTTCCTCCTGAGCCTGTGCGAGATCCTGCTGCATCTTCTGGGCCTGCTGAAGCAGCTGCTGCATGTTGGGCTGGCCACCACCGGGAATCACGGGTCACTCCGAGGCTGTTCGACGACGTTTCCGACTGCGCCAGGACTTTCCGGGAGTCTTGGCCGGTAAAACGAGCCTACGTGGTCCCCGGGCGCCCCGCCCTCCACCGTGAGGACCAACTCTTTCGGGTGAGAGCGCGGCGGCTCCTCTACCTGATCACAGCCCGCTCACGGTCGTAAACCCTGGCATAACGGCACCGACGCCCACCATTCGGCGGTATGAAGGCACTCGCTCGTACGTGACGGAGGGGAGAGCCTGGTGGGCCAGCCGGAGACGCCGCAGCCCGATGAGGACGCCGTACGGTCCGGGGGCGAACCCGGCACGGGTCCCCGGGCGGGTACGGGGGCCTCCGCTCCGGGGACGGAGCCGGGCGGGAAACCGGGCGGGCAGGCGGATCCCGCGGCCGGCCCCGACACGTGCACGCAAACGGAATCGGAATCGGAATCGGGTACGCATCCGCAGACGGGCACCGGGACGGATACGGGGCAGGGCCCAGGGCCGGGGCCTGGCCGGGGCCGCACCCGCGCCGGTCCGGACGCCGACCTGACCGGCGGGCCGTTCCCCGGGGGTGACTGGGGGGAGCCGGCCGAGCGCCTGGACGAGCTGTACCGGTGGGTGGAGGCGGCCGCCCTGCGGACCGCGGGCTGGTATCTGGCCGACCGGACCTGGAAACGGCGGGCGGCGCGTGCCCTGCGGGCGGGGTCGGCCGGGTGTGCGCTCGTGGGGGCGTTACTGCCGCTGCTCGCTCTGGCGGCCGGACTGCACGGCGCTGCGGAGTGGGGCTATCCGGCGCTGCTGGCCGCGGTGGCGTGCGCGGCGGGCGACCGCTGGTTCGGGCTGACCGCGGGCTGGATGCGCGATGTGGCGACGGCGCAGGCGGTGCAGCGGCGGCTCCAGGTGCTCCAGTTCGAGTGGGCGTCGGAGTCCGTCCGCGAGGTGCTCGGCCCGGCGGAGGGCACGGCGAGCGAGGCGACCGAACGCTGTCTGGGGGTGCTGCGCAGGTTCTCGGACGATGTGGCGGACCTCGTCCAGGGCGAGACGGCGGAGTGGATGGTCGGATTCCGTACGGGCGGCGCGCTGCCCGGGTCGGTACGGGGGCCCGGGGAGCCGCGCGGCGGTGAACCGGCGCCCGTGGGCCGTACGGTGCCGGCGCTGGGCGTACGCCCGAACATGCCGCGCCAGCGCCCGCCGGAGCCGCCCTCCCGGTAGCGGCCCCCGCGGCCGGCCCGGGCAGCGCCGGGGGGAGAGAGCCGGACCTCAGGCCGGGGCGGCCGGGCTCTCGGCCGGGCTCTCGGCCGGGCTCTCGGCCGGGCTCTCGGCCGGGCTCTCGGCCGGGCTCTCGGCCGGGCTCTCGGCCGACGGTCGCATCGACGCGTGGGCGAACTCCGCCACCCCGCCGGTGAACGGCACCGCGGGCAGCCAGCCGAGTTCGGACCGGATCCGCCGGGACGACGCGGTGATGTGGCGGACGTCCCCCAGCCGGTACTCGCCGGTCACCAGCGGGGCGGGGCCCGGGTACGCCGTGGCGAGCTGCTGGGCCATCTCCAGGATGGTGTGCGGTTCGCCGCTGCCCACGTTGTACGCGCGCAGCTCCCCGTCCGCACGGTCGCGTACGCCTTCCAGCGCCGCGGTGTTGGCGGACGCGATGTCCCGTACATGGACGAAGTCCCGCCGCTGTCCGCCGTCTTCGAACACGACCGGCGCCGTGCCGCGCGCCAGCGCCGAGCGGAAGAAGGACGCCACGCCCGCGTACGGGGTGTCGCGGGGCATTCCGGGCCCGTACACGTTGTGGTAGCGCAGCGCGACCGCCCGGCCGCCGGTCGCCCGGGCCCAGGCCGCGGCCAGGTGCTCCTGGGCGAGCTTCGTCGTCGCGTAGACGTTCCGCGGGTCGACGGGCGCGTCCTCGGTGACCAGGCCCGGCGCCACGGCGTCCCCGCACTCCGGGCAGGCGGGCTCGAAGCGGCCCGCTTCGAGATCGGCCGGTGCGCGCGGGCCGGGGCGGACGGTCCCGTGGCGTGCGCAGTCGTAACGGCCCTCGCCGTACACCACCATGGACCCGGCCAGCACGAGATCGCGCACGCCCGCGCCCTCCATGGCCGCGAGCAGCACGGCGGTACCGAGGTCGTTGCAGCTCACATAGGACGGGGCGTCGGCGAAGTGTTTGCCGAGTCCGACCATCGCCGCTTGGTGACAGACCGCGTCGACACCGCGCAGGGCCTTCTCGACGGCGGGCCGGTCGCGGACATCGGCCTCGATCCACTCGGCGCCTGACGGGGACGGCCGCTGGGCGTGCGCGGCGGCCAACAGGGCGTCGAACACCACCGGTTCGTGCCCGCGGGCGGTCAGGTCGGCGACGATGTGCGAGCCGATGAAACCCGCGCCTCCAGTGACAAGTACACGCATGCCCTGAAGCGTACGGGCGGCCGTGCGCCGCCCCTGACCACGGGGCGGCGCACGGCCGGAGTGTCGGAGGATCGGGGGCAGCAGCCGGCCGGCCGGTCAGCTGAAGACGATCATCGACCCCTGCGCGAGGCTGCGGGTGGCAGCCGCGTGCAGTCCCAGCCACACATGCCGTTCCCGGGCGAACGGGCTGTCGTCGGCCGGGACCGGACCGGCAGGTTCCTCCAGTGCTGTCGGGCCTGACGGGGCCCGCGGTGTCGCCGGTGGGTTCGCCGCGTCGATCCCGATGGACCCGGCCACCACCTCCAGCTCCCGGAGCAGACCGTGGGCGGAGCCCAGCGGGCCGCCGCCCTCCAGGAGTTCGTCGTTGGACAGCGGTGCGCCGAAGTCGACCGGGACATAGGCGCCCGCGTGGTCGTAGTGCCACACCAGATGGGACTGCTGCGCCGTGGACTCGAACATCTCCAGGAGCTGTTCGTAGTCGCCGCCCAGGTGATCGACCGGGGCGACCTCAAGGCCGCAGATCTTCAGGAGGTACGCGCGCCGCAGGAAGTGCAGGGCGTCGTAGTCGAATCCGGCCACCGGGGCCACATCGCCGGAGAGGCCCGGCATATAGGCGTAGACGGGTACGGACGGCAGACCGGCTTCGCCGAGTGCCTTGTCGTAGACGGCTATCTCTTCCGCGAAGGGGTTGTCGGGGCTGTGGCACAGCACATCGACGAGGGGGACCAGCCACAGGTCACAGGCCAACGGGGCTCCTAGCGGGGTTCGGGGGTCACCCCCCGAGCGGGCTTGTCCGGCCAGCGTAATGCGCGGTTCACGCTGCGCGAAGACCCCCGGTCGACCCGGGCGTTCCCGGGCGTTCCCCAGCGGTACGGACCGGGGCGGGGCGGGACGGGCCGAGGCGGTCCCGGCGAGGCAGGTACGGGCCGGGGCGGTGTGGGCCGGGCCAGACCCGTACGGGCGGCCGGGGCGGCAGTCGCGGGCCGCCGTACGGGACCACCCCGGGCCCGGTGCCCTGCCGCCTCGCTCCTACTCCGCCGTCGTCACCGACGCCGACGACGCACCGCTCTCCTTGCCCACGGGCCAGACCCAGGCGCCGCCGATCCGCTTTCCCGGCCGGCCCAGCAGTTTCTCCACCGTGACGTACAGCGCCGCGTCGTTGTCCTCGGGCGGGATGACGACCACGCCCGCCTTCCAGTAGGCCAGGTCGTAGCGCGCCTGGGCCTGCCAGTTGGGGCCGATCACCGGGATCTTCGCGCCGTAGCGGACGTCGTGGAAGAGGTTCGACGTGTAGCGGGGCGGCGCTCCGTAGATGCCGGTGCGGTCGGCCCCGTACGGCCCGTTGAAGTAGCCGCCGGGCACCGGGAAGCCGACGCCGGTGGCCGACTGCCAGTGCAGGGCCTCCGCGCTGCCCGGGTCGGGCAGCGGCACCGGGACCACGGACTCGCCGGGGCCCACGTACTTCTTCCACAGCCCGTCGGCGATGAACGCCGGGACGTCCGGCCGCTTCTGCACCGGCATCGGGGTCGGCACGATCGGCACGAGCGCCGCGGCGACGGCCAGCGCGCCCACGGCCCGGTACCCGCGCACACGCGTGCGGATCAGCCGGTCGGCGGCCAGCGCGATCAGCACCCCGAGCGCCGGGGCGCAGATCATCGCGACCCGGCCCTCGATCACCGACTCGAAGAGCGGCCGGTGCGCCAGCAGCCGCCACGGGCCGGGCAACACCACATCCGTGTAAGGGATACGGATCTTCTGGCCGAGGGAGAGCACCGCGGCCGCCACCGCGGTGAAGGCCAGCGCCTTGACCAGGGTGTGCCGCCACAGCCGTACGGTGATCGCGAAGGCCAGCGCCACCAGCGGCCAGCCGTAGAAGGCGTTCTGCTCGGTCCGGTTGAGCGCCAGCTTGTCGGCCGTCGCATCACTGCCGAACAGGGCCCGCCCGGAGAACTCCAGGAGGGCGCGCGGGCTGTTGCCGGCGTTGTTCCCGTGCAGCACGCTGTGGTAGCTCTGCGCGCCGAAGAACTGCCAGCCCAGCGGGTACGCGACGAGCGGCAGCGCGGTGAGCGCGGCGACCCCGAGCCCCTTGAGCAGCGGGCGCCGCACCGCCCGCGCCACGTCCCTGCGCAGCAGCCCGTAGGCGAGCGCGAAGAGCAGCATGCCGAGGGCCGCGAGGAGGAACGGCTCCTCGCCGAGGAAGACCTGGTACGTGGCGAAGAGCCCGAGCAGCACCCCGTCCCGTACCGGTCGCTCCCCTGCGCAGAGCCGCAGCGCCCGGTCGATGATGACCGGGATCATGAACAGCACCAGGAAGTTGGGGTGCGCGTTGCCGTGCGAGATCATCGGCGGCGCGAAGGCGGCGAGCGCCGCACCGAGTGCGGCGGCCCACCGGTTGCGGACCAGGCGCCGGGCGATCAGCCAGTACCAGGCGGCGGCCGTCGCCGCGAGCCCGCCGGTCAGCACCAGCGCCCAGGTCGCGGTCGGCCCGAAGGCCAGGGTCACGGGGGTGAGCGGGACGGAGAGTCCCAGCATGGGTGTGTTGCCCATGAGGTTCACCCCGGCGGGGAAGTTCTGCGCGGTGGTGAAGAACGGGTTGTGCAGATGGGCGACGTTGTCCGCGGTGACCGCGAAGAACCACTCCCACTGGTTCTGGTCCTGGAGCGAGTCGCGGAGGTAGCCGTGGCCGAGGTCGGCCCAGAGGTTCTTGTAGAGCAGGACGGAAGCCAGCAGGAAGAGCCCGCAGACCGCCAGGTCGGTGCCGCGCACCGCGCGGGCCTTGAGCCGGATCAGCTCCGCGAGGACGCGCAGATAGTCGAGCGGTCCGACCTTGGAGCCTTCCTGGTGCGACCAGCGCACCGGGACCTCGGCGACCGCCCAGCCCTGCCGGCGGAAGTACTGGAGAATCTCGACGTCGATGCCCCACCCGTCGAGCCGGGCGTCGGCGAACGCCTCGCGCGCTTTGTCGCCGTCCAGGAGCTTGAATCCGCACTGGGTGTCGCGGATGCCGGGGACGGCGACGGCCCGTATGAGCCGGTTGCCCATCCGCCCCATCCACTCGCGCAGCCGCCCCTGGTGGACCTCGACGCTGGAATCGGGGTGCGCGCGTGAGCCGACAGCGGCCTCGTACCCGGTCTCCAGCTCATCGGTGAGGCGGTCCAACTCCTCGATGGGAGTGGCCAGATCGGCGTCGGTGACCAGCACCCGTACGCCCTTCGACGCGGCCACACCGAGCCGCAGGGCGTGCCCCTTGCCGCGGTTGCCGGGGCTGCTGACCAGCCGGACCCGGGGGTCGGCGGCCGCTGCCTCCCGGGCGATGCGCGCGGTGCCGTCCGCCGAACCGTCGTCGACGACCAGCAGCTCCCAGCTGCCGGGCCGCCCGTCCAGATGGCTCCGGACGGCGTCCAGCGTGGGGCCGAGGCGCCCTTCCTCGTTGTACGCGGGCACGACGACGGACAGCTCCACCGTCGCCTCCGCGGTCCGCGGCTCCACAACGCTCACCGGCCGGCCCCGCCCGCATCCAGGTCAGAAGCATCGATGCCCGAAACACCGATGTCAGGAACACCGCTGTCAGGAGCACCGCTGTCAGGACCCTCGCTCTCAGCACTGTCAGGAGCGTCGCCACCGCTGTCGCGGAGTTGCTCGGCCCAGCGGACGGCGTGCGCGTTGTACGCCTCGATCACCGCGTGGGCCCGCTCGCCGTCGCCGCTCGTCACCGCGTCGAGCAGCTCCTCGTGCCCCTGCCACAGCCAGTGGGCCGGTTCCGCGCAGCCGCGCAGATAGGGCACGGCGAACACCCAGCACTGCACCCGCAGCCGGTGCAGGAAGTCGGAGATGTAGCGGTTGCCGGTCAGCGCGCCCAGCTCGCGCCAGAACCGCAGATCGTACCCGATGAGGATCTCCAGACTGCCGGTCCGCGCTGCCTGCCCGGCCTCCTCGGCCCGGCGGCGCACGGACAGCAGCGGCTCCCCGGCCACACCCCGCAGCGCGAGCCGCCGGAAGATCCCGTCGACGATCAGCGACCGGGCCTCGACCATGGCGCAGTAGTCGTCGACCGAGAACTGGTGGACCCGGAACCCCTTGTGCTGGTCCGAGTCGAGCAGCCCCTGCGCGGACATCTCGACGAGCGCCTCACGGACCGGGGTCGCCGAGACCCCGTACCCTTCGGCAATCTGCTTGACGGTGAAGACCTCGCCCGGCTGAAGACGGCCCGCAAGCACTTCGTCACGCAGCGCGTCGGCGATCTGCTGCCGCAGAGTACTGCGGGTCACCGCTCCGCTCGCGGGCATGGTCCTGTTCCCCTCGTCCGACTCAGGACACCCTACGGCCAGGGTCTTTCGATGGGACCCGGCGTGATCATCCGTACTGATCAACCGGGCCTGATCCAACGAGCGGTCCTGGTGCGCGCGGGCATCCTCCGGGGCGAGCGTAGACGGTGACCGGAGCCGAGGTGATCTTCCGGCTGCCGAAGCCGGGCCGAGGGGAAACGGCATCCGGGTGGCGCGGAGGCACTGAACACCCCTGCGCCACCCGGACGTTGACCCGGACGTTGCCCCGGCCATTGACCCTCCGCCGGGCCGGACAGTCCCTAGGCGACCACGTGCTCGTCGGCCACCGAGAGGGCCGCGTCCAGTGCCGCCAGGCCCTCCTTGGCCTCCGCGTCGGTGATGTTGCACGGGGGCACCACATGCGTGCGGTTCATGTTGATGAAGGGCCACAGGCCGTGCTTCTTCGCGGCCGCGCCGAACGCCGCCATCGGGGCGTTGGCCTCGCCCGTCGCGTTGTACGGGACCAGGGGCTCGTGCGTCTCCCTGTTCCGTACGAGGTCCAGCGCCCAGAACGCGCCCACGCCGCGCACCTCGCCGACCGAGGGGTGGCGGGCGGCCAGGTCCGCGAGGGCCGGGGCCAGGACGTCGGTGCCGAGGCGGGCGGCCTGGCCGACGATGTCCTCCTCCGCCATGGTCTTGATCGTCGCGACGGCAGCCGCGCAGGCCAGCGGGTGGCCGGAGTAGGTGAGTCCGCCCGGGTAGGGGCGCTTGGCGAAGGTCTCGGCGATCTCGGCGGAGATCGCGACACCGCCCAGCGGGACGTAACCCGAGTTGACGCCCTTCGCGAAGGTCAGCAGGTCGGGCGTGACGTCGAAGAGGTCGGCGGCGAACCAGGTGCCGGTCCTGCCGAAGCCCGCCATCACCTCGTCGAGGATGAAGACGATGCCGTACCGGTCGCAGATCTCCCGGACGCCCGCGAGGTAGCCGGGCGGCGGGGTCATGATGCCCGCGGTGCCCGGGATGGTCTCCAGGATGATCGCGGCCACCGACTGCGGGCCCTCGTACGCGATGGTGTCCTCGAGGTGCTGGAGGGCGCGGGCGCTCTCCTCGGCCTCGGTCGCCGAGTAGAACGGCGAGCGGTAGAGGAACGGCGCCCAGAAGTGCACCACACCCGCCGTCGCGGTGTCGGAGCCCCAACGGCGCGGGTCACCGGTGAGGTTGATCGCGGTGGCGGTGCCGCCGTGGTACGAGCGGTAGGCGCTCAGCACCTTCGCGCGGCCGGTGTGCAGCCGGGCCATCCGGGCGGCGTTCTCGACGGCCTCGGCGCCGCCGTTGGTGAAGAAGATCTTGTCGAGGTCGCCGGGGGTGCGCTCGGCGATGAGGCGTGCGGCCTCGGAGCGCGACTCGACCGCGAAGGCGGGGGCGAACGTCGTCATCGTCGCCGCCTGCTCCTGGATCGCGGCGACGACCTTCGGGTGCTGGTAGCCGATGTTGGTGAAGACGAGACCGCTGGTGAAGTCGAGGTACCGGTTGCCCTCGTAATCCCAGAAGTACGAACCCTCGGCACCGGCGACGGCGAGCGGGTCGATGAGGTCCTGCGCGGACCAGGAGTGGAACACATGCGCACGGTCGGCGGCCTTGACGGCCGCACCTGTCCGGGGATCGGGCTGCGGGATCTGAGGGGTCATGCACCCCAGCGTAGAGAGCCGCAGGTCGGGGTGCACATGGCCATCGTGTATGGACTGGGCGGCATTCGTCGGCAGGGTGTCGGGTTGTGGCATACCGGCGCGTCGTACCGGCGCACTATCCTCCCCAGGGGGCGCGCGGCGGCGCGGCCACGGGGAGGCGGCACAGCCATGGGGAAGCTCCAGCCGGGCGATCCACACGACGACGGCGCGGACGGCGCGGGCCTCGGCAGCGGCGCCCCCGGACCGCCCCCGCCGGTGCCCGGGTACAGCTACTACACCCCGGCACCGATACCCGAACCACCGGACCGCAGCGGCCGCTGGACGCTGGCGCTGGTCGTGGTGGCGCTGATAGTGGCGATCGGCGCGGGCGGCTCGGTGCTCGCGGTCCTGAACAAGGGCAGCGAAAGCAACACGAAGGCCCCGGCATCGCACACGACCACCGGCCCCAGTGGCCCGGCCAGGGACGGCTCATCGGCGACACCGTCCTCGCCGTCACCGCCGGCGGCTACGGCGGCTACGGCGGAGGCGACGGCGGCCAATGCGTCTCCAAAGCCGAGCCGGCGAGTGCCGGGCCCCCGCATCTGCGCAATGCGGTGCACTGACGCTGCGACACAGTGAGTGCAGGGGGCCCGCGTGGCCCACAGGTCCCGCGCGTCCGGCCGTTCCGTGTGGCAGATCACTCTCCGGGTAGCCGGTCCCGTGAAGAACGAGCCCACGAACGAAGAGAGGCACGCATGTCGTCATCGATGGTCGAAACCGTGGACATCAACGCCCCGGTCGCCGTGAGCTGGGCTCTGTGGAGCGATGTCACCCGCTGGCCCGCCTTCCTGAGCCACGTACGCCTGGTCGAGCCGATCGACGAGAGGCGCTTCGCCTGGCAGCTCCAGCTCCCCGGCGCCGACAAGAACTTCGTCGCCGAGCTCACCGAGGTCGTACCTGAGGACCGGATCGCCTGGCGGACCACCGAGGGCGTCCACCATGCCGGTGTGGTCACCTTCCATCACCTCACCGACACGACGAGCCGGGTGACGCTCCAGATCGAGTACACCCCCCAGGGCTTCGTCGAACACCTGGGCGCACTCACCAACCTGGACTCCGCCCTGGCCAACTACGACCTGGGCGAATTCCAGAAACTGGCCGAGAAGACGGCCGCTTCCTGTGGCGGCTAGCCTGGGCAGCAATGAACCATTTGCCGACGTCATCAGGCTCGCTCGCCCTCACCCGGTTCCCCGAGGACCCCCGCGACCAGCTGCGCGCCTGGGACGCCGCTGACGAGTATCTCCTGCGCCACCTGGAAGAGCTGGAAGAGAACGGAACCGCTTCGGGCACCGCCCCGGGGACCACCGTCGTGGCCGGTGACCGGTGGGGTGCGCTCACCACCGCCCTGGCCGGGGCCGCGCGGGACGGGGCCGGCGAGGTCGTCCAGATCACCGACTCCTTCCTCGGGCAGGAGGCGACCCGGGCCAATCTGGCGCGGAACGGGATCGGCACCGGCGCCGTGCGGCTGCTCTCCACGCAGGACGCGCCGCCGGAGCGGATCGATCTGCTGGTCGTCCGCGTGCCGAAGAGCCTGGCGCTGCTGGAGGACCAGCTGCACCGGCTCGCGCCCGCCGTGCACGCCGGGACCGTCGTCGTCGGCACCGGCATGGTCAAGGAGATCCACACCTCGACCCTCAAGCTCTTCGAGCAGATCATCGGGGCCACGAAGACCTCCCTCGCGGTGAAGAAGGCCCGGCTGATCTTCTGCACCCCCGACCCGTCGCTCACCCCGGGCCCCAGCCCCTGGCCGCGCAGTTACGAACTCCCCGCCGGCATCGGTGCCGCTTCGGGGCGGACCGTCGTCAACCACGCGGGGGTCTTCTGCGCCGAACGCCTCGACATCGGCACCCGGTTCTTCCTTCCGCACCTCCCCCAGCACGAGGGACCGGAGCGGGTGGTGGACCTGGGCTGCGGAAACGGTGTCGTCGGCACCGCCGTCGCGCTGGCGAACCCGCGGGCCGAAGTGATCTTCACCGACGAGTCGTTCCAGGCCATCGCGTCGGCCGAGGCCACCTTCAGGAAGAACCTCGGCCCGGGCGCCCCGGCCGAGTTCCGCACCGGCGACACCTTCGCGGGCGTGCCGGCCGGCTCGGTCGACCTCGTACTGAACAACCCCCCGTTCCACACCCACCAGGCGACCAGCGACCAGACGTCCCGGCGGATGTTCCGCGGCGCGCGCGACGCACTGCGGACGGGCGGTGAGCTGTGGGTCGTCGGCAACCGGCACCTCAGCTACCACGTCATGCTCCAGCGCACCTTCGGCAACTGCCGGGTGGTGACGAGCGATCCGAAGTTCGTGATCCTGCGGGCCGTGAAGCGGTAGTCGGGGCAGGCCCGGCTTCCCGCTGCCCGCTGCCCTCTTCCTGCTTCCCGCCTCCTGAAGGCACGCCCCTTCCCATTCCCACCACTCACAGCCCGGAGGAACGGCCTTGAGCGTGACGGTCCGCACCGCGCACTACCCGACCGGCGGCGGGACCAAGCCGCTCGACCTGTACACCGGCCCCCGGAGCAGCGGCCCGTGTGTGCTGCTGTGGCACGGCGTCGGACCCGACGAGCGGGACGTACTGGCCCCGCTGGCGCGGGAGATCGCCGCTCTGGGCCCCGCTGTCCTCGTACCGGACTGGCGCGCGGACCTGCCCGACGAGGGCCGCGCCCATCTCACCGACTCGCTGCGGTTCGTCCGTGATCACGCAAGCGACTTGACCGGCTGCCCCGGCCCCGGGCAGGTCGTCCTCGCGGGCTGGTCGGCGGGGGCAGGAGCCGCCATGGGGGTGGCGCTGCACCCGGAGCTCTTCGACGGCTGGCGGCCCGCCGCGGTGGTCGGCATCGCGGGCGGCTACCAGCGTCCGGCGCGTACCACGGGCACGGTGCCCCTCCGGGCGCTGGGCCGGGCGGTAACACCGGTTCCGGTACGGCTGGTGCACGGCACGGCCGACACCGTCGTCCCCTGTGACGCCTCACGGGAACTGCACAAGGCGCTGCTCGCCCACGGCTGGGACTCGGAGCTGCTCGAACCGGCCGCCGACCACGCCGGGGTGCTGGGCTGTGTGTACGACCCCACGGAGCAGCGTTGTCTGCCGGGCGTCGACGCTTCGGTACGGGATGGCGCGCGGGCGACGGCCCGCGCGGTGGCGGACGCGGCGACGGCGGCCGGCCCGTGACAACAGGCCGGCCGCCGCGCGGTGCGCCCGCGGTGTCTCGCGGATCTTTCAGATCCCGCAGACCTCACAGATCCCGCAGACCTCTCAGACCTCTCAGACCTCTCAGATGAACGAGTTGATCTCGATCGTCTCGGTCCGGCCCGGGCCCACGCCGATCGCCGAGATCGGTGCGCCGGACATCTCCTCCAGCGCCTTCACGTACGCCTGCGCGTTCTTCGGCAGGTCCGAGAAGGTCTTCGCCTTGGTGATGTCCTCGGTCCAGCCGGGCAGGTACTCGTAGACCGGCTTCGCGTGGTGGAAGTCCGTCTGGCTGAAGGGCAGCTCGTCGACGCGCTTGCCGTCGATCTCGTACGCCACACACACCGGGATCTGCTCCCAGCCCGTGAGGATGTCGAGCTTGGTGAGGAAGAAGTCGGTGAGCCCGTTCACCCGCGTCGCATAGCGCGCGATGACCGCGTCGAACCAGCCGCAGCGGCGGTCGCGTCCGGTCGTGACGCCGTACTCGTGGCCGATCGAGCGCAGCTTGTCGCCGTCCTCGTCGAAAAGCTCGGTCGGGAAGGGGCCCGCGCCCACCCGCGTGGTGTACGCCTTGAGGATCCCGATGACCCGGGTGATCTTCGTCGGGCCGACGCCGGTACCGGTGCAGGCGCCGCCGGCGGTCGGGTTGGACGACGTGACGAAGGGGTACGTGCCGTGGTCGACGTCCAGGAGCGTGCCCTGTCCGCCCTCCATGAGGACGACCTTGTCCTCGTCCAGCGCCTTGTTCAGGACGAGCGCGGTGTCCGCGACGTACGGGCGGATCTGCTCGCCGTAGCCGAGCAGCTCCTCGACGATCTGGCCGGCCTCGATCGCGCGCCGGTTGTAGAGCTTGGCGAGGATCTGGTTCTTGCCGTCGAGCGCGGCCTCGACCTTCTGCTCCAGGATCGACTCGTCGTAGAGGTCCTGGACGCGGATGCCGACGCGGTTGATCTTGTCGGCGTAGGCCGGGCCGATGCCCCGGCCCGTGGTGCCGATCCTCCGCTTGCCGAGGAACCGTTCCGTCACCTTGTCGACGGTGGTGTGATACGGCGTGATCAGGTGCGCGTTACCGCTGACCAGCAGCTTGGACGTGTCCACGCCGCGGTCGTTCAGCCCGCTCAGCTCGGAGAGCAGGACCGCTGGATCGACGACGACTCCGTTACCGATCACCGGAGTGCACTCCGGCGAGAGGATTCCGGAAGGGAGGAGGTGGAGCGCGTACTTCTGGTCGCCTACGACGACCGTGTGGCCGGCATTGTTGCCGCCCTGGTAGCGCACCACGTAATCCACGGATCCACCGAGGAGGTCGGTGGCCTTTCCCTTGCCCTCGTCACCCCACTGAGCACCGAGCAGCACAAGTGCGGGCACAGGCGTACACCCCTTCCGGGCGGGGCATGTCCAAGGCCAGGGGGCGCACGTCTGTCGTACGCCGATACCTGAACCGTCGAACCGGCTGCCCCGGAATAGACGAAGCCCCTGGCGCAATAGCGCAAGGGGCTCTTGCACAAAGATGCTACCCGAGGAAGGACCGAGGTGTCGGCTCCAGATCCCGCAGCGAGCACCGAGCATCAGCTGCTGGTGGTCATCGACCCGGTCGCCCGCCGTGCGGACGGCGAGTCCGTACGGATCGCGAAGGACGTGCTGTGCGCCGGAGCGCACGCCAAGATCTGCCTGCCCGACGGGCCGGAGGAGTTCGCGCGGGCGCTCGCCAGACGCGGCCACCGGCGCCTCGTGGTGGTCGGTGACGACCAGGCGCTGCTCAGGGCGGTGACGCTGCTCCACCACGAGCGGAACCGGGCGCGCGACGCCCTGTCGCTGGTGCCGGTGGGACCGGCGCACGCGCTGGAGCTCGCTGGGTCGCTGGGTGTGCCGGTGGGGGCGGTGGCCGCGGCGCGGTCGGTGCTGGACGGTGCGGTGCGCTGGCTGGACCTGCTGGTGGACGACAGCGACGCGGTGGTGCTGGGCGATCTGCGGATCCCCGCGGGGGGTCCGCGGTCCGGGCCGCCGGGCGCGGACGGCGAGGGGCCGCTGTCGGTGTGGGGCGCCTGCCGTTCGCTGGTGCGGACCCTCGTCTCGCCGGCGCCCGCGCCGGAGGCGCCCCGGGTGCAGCGGCTGCGGGTGGAGGCGGACGGGGTGCTGCTGGCCGATCTGGACCGTCCTGTGGCCGGGGTACGGGTCTCGTCGCGCGGCGGGGCGGGGAAGGCGGAGGTGGCGATCGAGCTGCCGTCCGGCGACCGGCTGACGGCCGAGGCGCTGGCGGTGACGGTCTCCGGGGCGGATTTCCGGTACCGGAGGGACGGCCTGCTGGGCGGCCCGGTGCGGACCCGGACGTGGATGGTGCGGGCGGGGGTGTGGGGGCTGACGCTGCCCGCGGTGGCAGTGTGACGCTGTCCCACGGAGCGAGGCGGGGACCAGCCTCTCGGTCCCTCGCCCCCTCAGCCGAAGCGCTTCTCGCGCTCCACGTCCCAGCGTTCCATCAGCGTCGCCAGCTCCCCGTGCAGGAACTCGAAGAAGGCCAGCGTCTCCCCCAGCCGCCGGCCCTGCGGGGAGTCGGGCCCCAGGCTCGTGACGCCGTCGCGCAGCGCGTCCTCCCAGCGCTTGATGACCATGTCGCGGCTGGTCAGCGCCTCGTACCACTGGTTGCTGTGCACCCGGAAGCGGTCCCGGCGCGAGCCCGGTTCGCGTTCGCGCGTGACCATGTTGACCTGGGTGAGGTAGCGGACGGCGCCGGAGATCGCCGCTGGGCTGACCTTGAGCTGTGCGCACAGTTCGGCCGAGGTCAGCGCGCCGGATTCGGAGGCGAGCAGCGCCGCGAAGACACGGGCCGGCATCCGCTGCATCCCGGCGTCGGCGAGCTGTGCGGCGAACCGCTCGACGAAGCGTGAGACCGCGCCCTCCCCAGCCGCACCGTCCCCGGCCACACCGTCCCCAGCCGCGCTTCCCCCAGCCTGTGCGGTGTCCGGGCCGCTCTCCGGACCGTTGTCTTCCGTCGTCATCCTGCGAGTTTATACGTTTCCTTAACTTCACAACTTTGTGAAATCACTGTACTTTCAGAAACATGACCAAGGCACTCACGGCCGCCGGACTGCACAAATCGTTCGGCAGGACACCCGCACTGGACGGCCTCGACCTCGCCGTCGAGACCGGTGAGGTCCACGGCTTCCTCGGGCCCAACGGCTCCGGGAAGTCCACGACCCTCCGGATCCTGCTCGGGCTGCTGCGCGCGGACTCGGGGGCCGCGCAGCTGCTGGGCCGCGATCCGTGGCGCGACGCGGTCGAGCTGCACCGACGCATCGCCTATGTGCCGGGCGACGTCACCCTCTGGCGGAACCTGAGCGGCGGCGAGGTCATCGATCTGTACGGACGGCTGCGGGGCGGCCTGGACCCCGGGCGCCGGGCCGAGCTGCTCGACCGCTTCGAGCTGGACCCCACGAAGAAGGGGCGTACGTACTCCAAGGGCAACCGGCAGAAGGTGGCGCTGGTCGCCGCGTTCGCCTCCGACGTGGATCTGCTCATCCTCGACGAGCCGACGTCCGGGCTCGACCCGCTGATGGAGGAGGTCTTCCAGCAGTGCGTCACCGAACAGCGGGACCGGGGGCGGACGGTGCTGCTCTCCAGCCACATCCTGAGCGAGGTCGAATCGCTCTGCGACCGGGTGAGCATCATCCGCGGCGGGCGCACGGTGGAGACCGGTTCGCTGGCCGGACTGCGGCATCTGACCCGCACCAGCATCGTCGCCGAACTGGCCGCCGCGCCCAGCGGACTTGACCGGCTGCCCGGCGTACACGGCCTCGACGTCCAGGGCACCCGGGTGAGACTCCAGGTCGAGACCGACCGGCTGGACGCGGTGCTCGGGGCGCTCGGCGCCGCGGGCGTACGGTCGCTGACCAGCACACCGCCGACGCTGGAGGAACTCTTCCTGCGCCACTACGCGACACCGGCGCCCGCCCCGGACGGGACCACCGACCGCACCGGGGCCGACGCACCGTCCGACGCACCGGTCGGCACGCCGAGCAACGACCCGAGCGCCGGCCCGACCAACGGCCGGAGCGGCGGCCCGAGCGGCGGTTCGAGCGGAGGCCCGACCACCAACGGCCCGGCCAACGGCCCGAGTCACGGCACCGCAGCGGCCGGACCCACGCAGCCGCCCGCGGTACGCCGATGACCGCCACCGGCCGCCCCGCCACCGGCACCGGCCACCCCGCCACCGACACCAGCACCAGCACCGGCCGCTCCACCGTCACCACCGCCACCGCCACCGCCACCAGCACCAGCACCGGCGCCACCGCCGCCGGGCCACCGCTCGGCGCGGCGCGCCCCGCACAGCAACTCGCGGGAACCGGCGCCCTGCTGCGGCTCGCCCTGCGCCGCGACCGCCTCATGATGCCGCTCTGGATCCTGCTGCTCGGCGGCTCGTTCGCCTCCGTCGCGCGCTCCATCACCTCGCTGTACGGCACGGCCGCCGAACGCGCCGCGCTGGCCCACTCGATGAACGGCGACGGTTTGCTGCGGGCGCTCTACGGCCCGGTGTTCAGCGATTCGGCCGGCGGACTCACCGCCTGGCGCATGAGCGGCTTCGGAGCCGCGCTCGCCGCCGTGATGAGCCTGGTCATCGTCGTACGCCACACCCGCGACGAGGAGGAGACCGGGCGGCAGGAGCTGCTGTCGTCGGCCGGGGTCGGCCGTCGCGCCCCGCTCACCGCCGCGCTGCTGGCCGCCGCGGCCGCCAACGCCGGTCTGGCCGGTGTGACCGCCGCCGGACTCGCGGCGTCCGGCGAACCGGCCGGCGGTTCGGTGGCGCTCGCGCTGTCGGTGGCGGCCACCGGGATGCTGTTCGCGTGCACAGCGGCCCTCGCCGCGCAGCTCACCGAGAGCGCCCGCGCGGCGAAGGCGATCGGTGCGGCCGCGGTCGGCGGCGCGTACGTGCTGAAAGCGGCGGGCGACGCCGCGTCGGACGCCGGTTCGTCCGTGCTGACCTGGCTGTCCCCGGTCGGCTGGGCCGAGAACGTACGCCCGTACGCGGCCGAGCGCTGGTGGGTGCTGCTGCTCCCCGCAGCGGCCGTCGCCGCCCAGGGCGCCCTCGCGTACACCCTGGCCGCACGCCGCGACCTCGGCATGAGTTTCCTGCCCGCCCGGCCGGGACCGGCCCGGGGCCGGATGGCCACGGCCGGCGCACTCGCGCTACGGCTCCAGCGGGGCAGTCTGTACGGGTGGGCGGCCGGGTTCCTGGTCAGCGGGGTGGTCTTCGGCGGCATCGCGGACGGCGCGGGGGACCTGGTCGGCGACAACGCGGGCGCCCGGGAGATCTTCGAGCGGATGGGCGGCCACTCCGGCCTCACCGAAGCGTTCCTCGCGGCGATGACCGGGGTGCTCGGCACGGTCGCCGCGCTGTACGTGGTCGCGTCGGTGCTGCGGCTGCACGGCGAGGAGACCGGCGTCCGCGCCGAACCGCTGCTGGCGGGCGCGGTCGGGCGGCTGCGGTGGGCGGCCGGCCATCTCGCGGTCGCCTTCGGGGGATCGGCGGCCGTCGTACTGGCGGGCGGCGCCGGCCTGGCCCTGGGCTACGGCCGGGACCCGGCCCGGGTCATCGGCGCGGCCCTGGCCCAGCTCCCGGCGGTCTGGGTGTTCGGCGGCCTCGCGGTCCTGCTGTACGGAGCGGCCCCGAAGGCCGCACCCGCGGCCTGGGCGGTGGCCGGCCTCGCCCTGTCCCTGGACTGGCTCGGCCCGGCACTGAACCTCCCGCAGCCGGTCCTCGGCCTGTCCCCCTTCGGACATCTGGCGAAACTGCCGGGCGCCGAGATGGCCTGGCCCCCGGTGGCGGTCCTGCTGCTGCTCACGGCGGCACTGGTGACGGCGGGCCTGGCGGCGCTGCGGCGGCGGGACATGAGCGGGTGAGGGGGCGGCGGGACATGAGCGGGTGAAGGAGCGGCGGCACATGTGTCACCAGCCGTCCGCCGATCCGGGCCCGTTCCACCGGCGATCACCCGTCCGAGTGAGCGCTACCCCGGCCTGACCAGCCCCGTCTCGTACGCGAAGACCGCCGCCTGGGTCCGGTCCCGCAGGCCGAGTTTCACCAGGATCCGGCTCACGTGGGTCTTGATCGTGGACTCGGCGACGATCAGCCGGGAGGCGATCTCCGCGTTCGACAGGCCCTGTGCGATCAGCACGAGCACTTCGCTCTCGCGCTCCGTGAGCTCCTCGGCCCGGGTGAGCGACGGCTGCTTCGGGGTGTCCGAGAGCCGGGAGAACTCGACGATCAGCCGTTTGGTGACCGTGGGGGCGAGCAGCGCCTCCCCGGACGCCACCACCCGTACGCCGTCGGCCAGCTGACGGGCCGACGCGTCCTTCAGCAGGAAGCCCGAAGCCCCCGCGCGCAGCGCCTGGTAGACGTACTCGTCCAGGTCGAACGTGGTCAGGACCAGCACCTTCGCCGCCTCGTCCGCCGCGACGATCGCCCGGGTCGCCTCGATGCCGTTCAGCTCGGGCATCCGGATGTCCATCAGTACGACGTCCGGGCGCAGGGCGGCCACCTGGGCCACCGCCTCGACACCGTTGACCGCCTCGCCGATCACCTCGATGCCCGGCATCGCGTTGAGCAGGACCGAGAACCCTTCGCGCACCATCATCTGGTCGTCGACGACCAGGACCCTGATGGCCGGGACGGTGGTCATTCGGAGTCCTCCGCCGCTCGCTGCACCGGGATGAACGCGGTGACCTCGTAACCGCCGTCCTCCGTACGGTCCGTGGTGATCTCCCCGTTCAGCATGGTGACCCGCTCCCGCATTCCGGTGATGCCGTGCCCGGCGCCGGGGGAAGGCTTGACCAGGCCCTGCGGCGGGCCGTTGACCACGCGCAGGCCGAGGCCGCCCAGGACGTAGCTGACCTCCACCCGGGCCTGCGCGCCCGGCGCATGGCGCAGGGCGTTGCTCAGCGCCTCCTGGATGATGCGGTATGCCGACAGCTCGACGCCCTGCGGGAGTTCACGTACGGCGCCGGTCACGGTCTTGTCCACCGTCAGGCCGGCCTCCCTGACATTGGTGAGCAGCCCTTCCAGTTCGGCGAGGGTGGGCTGCGGGGCGTCCGGGGCCTCGTAGTCCTCGGCCCGTACGACACCGAGCACCCGGCGCAGCTCCGTCAGGGCCGCCACCGCGTTCTCCCTGATCACCTCGAACGACCTGGTCAGCTCGGGCGGCGGATCGGTCACCCGGTACGGGGCGGCCTCGGCCTGGATGGCGACCACCGACATGTGGTGGGCGACGACGTCGTGCAGCTCACGGGCGATGGTGGTGCGCTCCTCCAGGAGCGTGCGCCGGTCGCGTTCGATGGCGGTGACCGTCTGCTGGGCGGTGACCTCGCGGTGCGCCTCGCGGCGTACCTGCACCGTCGTCGTGATGAGGAGGGCGACCGCGGAGAGGAACAGCATCATCGCCGTGTTGGAGCCGACCATGCCGGCCTGCCCCACCACCCCTATGACCGACCCGCCGAGGAACCCGTACAGGGCGGTGCCCGCCCACATCCAGGCGGCGGTCCGCGGCCTGGTCCTGGCCGCGACCACCGTCAGCACCACGAGGTGCGCGAGGAAGGCGCTGTCGGACCAGGGCCAGGCCCCGGAGCTGCGGTCGAGCAGGCTGACCACGGGCACGGCCACCACCGACGCCCACCAGGCGCCGACCGGCCTGAGCAGCGTCATCACGACCGTTCCGGCCGAGATGAGGCCGGTCAGGAAGGACAGCAGGCCGTCGAAGTCGGTGGTGCCATGGGCCGGCAGCAGCAGGGTGATGAGGGCGAGGCCCAGCACCACCGCGTGCGGGGTCCATGCGGCCCGGTCCCGTATCCGGCCGGGCAGCCGCCGGGTCAGCAGTCCGTCCGTACGCATCGGGCGGAGCGGGCGGTAGGCGAAGGCGTCGTGGAAGAGGTCCTGGCGCAGGCCCGCCAGGACCCCTTCGGCCAGCCGGATCTCGGGGCTCCGCGTCTGTGTATCCGGGCTCCGCGTCTCTGTATCGGTCACAGGCCCCACGGTAGGGCGGCGGCATGGCCCCGGTCGTCCGCACTGGTACGGAACCTGTGGGGTCCCCCTCAGGTACTACCTGCCTCGGATCGGGTGCCCGTACGGGTACCGGCGGCGGGTGCGCATACGGTACCGGCGGCGGGTGCCCACACGGATACCCGCGGCAGGTGCGCCCGTCCTCACCAGGCCAGTTGCTCGATCTCCGCGACGACCACCGCGCAGGCGTCGGCCGCCGGGTCGATCGGCGCGAAGTGCCCGACACCGTCGAGCAGGGTCACGCCGACCAGTTCCCCCTCCTTGGCCGCCGCGTCCGCGTACGCGTCGGCGACCTGCGGCGGCACCGTGGTGTCCGCGCGGCCCTGGACGACCGTGGTCGCGATGCCGGTGGGCAGCAGCGCGGACGGATCGGCCCACTCCGCGCGGACGGCCGAGGCCCCGGCCGCTGCGGGGGCGTCCGGGACCGCCAGGAACTGGTCCACCGCCCCCTCGCACGCCCCCACCTCCCTGGCGACGCCGAAGTGCGCGAGCGGCGCCAGCGCGACCACACCACGGAACGGCGGCGTCGACCGGTGCCACGGCGCCTCGGGCGGCAGTACGTGCCGGGCGGCCGCCCAGAGCGCGAGGTGCCCGCCGGCCGAATGCCCGGTGAGGACCGTACGCCGCAGGTCGGCGCGCGGCAGAGCGGACGGTACGAGCTCCGGCAGCGCGTCCAGGGCGGCGGCCACGTCGTCGAGGGTGTCGGGCCACCGGCCCGCGCTGCCCTCGGCGGCACCGCCCCGCCGGTACTCGACACTGGCGACAGCGAAGCCCCGGCGGGCCAGGAAGGCCGCGAACGGCGACATGTGCCGGCGGTCGTACCGCTGCCGCCAGGAGCCGCCGTGCAGCACGACGACGAGCGGGACCGGCCCCTCGCCGCCGTGCGGGGCGTAGAAGTCCACGGTCTGGTCGGGGTGATCGCCGTACGCGGCGGTCGCATCGGGGGCGACAGCGGGATGCCCGAGGACCGAATCGGCCTCTGCGTCGTCCGACATACGGCTCCAACCTCTCTCTGTGCGGGCCGGGCTGCCCTGACCAGCCGGGACGCTATCAGGCGAGTACCTCCCCCAGAACGCGCGCGGCACGCAGCGCATCGCCGAATCCGACATAGAGCGGGGTGAAACCGAAGCGCAGGATGTCCGGCGGCCTGAAGTCACCGACGACACCGCGGGCGATCAGCTCCTTCATGACGGCCCCGGCGTTCTCGCACCTCAGCGACACCTGGCTGCCCCGCTGTTCAGGGGCGGCCGGTGTCACCGATTCGAGGCTCACACACTCCAGGAAGAAGTCCGTCAGGACGAGGGACTTGGCCCGGACCGCCTCGACCGACACCCCGTCCCACACGTCGAGCGCCGACTCCAGCGCGAGCATCGACAGGATGTCGGGGGTGCCGACCCGGCCGCGGGGGGCGCCGTCCGCCGGGGTGTATCCCGGTTCCATGCCGAACGGGTCCGCGTGCGAGTTCCAGCCGGGCAGCGGTGAGTCGAAGGACGGCTGGAGGTCAGGGCGTACGTACAGGAAGGCGGGGGAACCGGGCCCGCCGTTCAGGTACTTGTAGGTGCAGCCGACCGCGAAGTCCACCCCGTGCGCGGCGAGCCCGACCGGCAGCGCGCCCGCACTGTGGCAGAGGTCCCAGACGACCCTCGCACCCGCCGCGTGCACGGCGCCGGTCACGGCGGGCAGGTCGTGCAGCCGCCCGGTGCGGTAGTCGACATGGTTGACCAGCACGGCGGCGGTACGGGGGCCGACCGGGTCGCCCGGTGCGTACGGGACGATGCGGCGGCCGGTCAGCCGGGCCGCCGACTCCGCGATGTAGCCGTCCGTCGGGAAGGTCGTGGCGTCGACCAGGATCTCGTCACGGTCGTCCCCGGCCGACCGGACGGCGGCCACAAGTGCCTTGAAGACATTGACGCTTGTCGAGTCCCCGACGACCACCGTGCCGGGCTCAGCTCCGACCAGCGGCGCGATCCTGTCGCCGATGCGCTCCGGCGCGGTCCACCAGCCGGACTCCTCCCAGGACCGGATGCCGAGCGCGCCCCACTCGTGGGTGATGACCTCCTGCATCCGTGCGGGAACGTGCCGGGGCAGGGCGCCGAGCGAGTTGCCGTCGAGGTAGACCGTGCCGGGGGCGATGGTGAACAGCTCCCGGAGCGGGGCCAGTTCATCGGCCGCGTCGAGCTCGGCCGCTCGGCGGGCCAGGGCGGACAGATCGGGCTTCGGCTGGGCCGGTGCGGGCTTCATCGGCTGATCCTCGGTCGTCGGGGGCTGCGGGGTCGTCCCTGCGGTGCGCTCAGACATGGCTGCGCGCCGTCCACAGCTCGGGGAACACGCTCTTCGCGGCGCGCTTCTCCAGCCAGGCCACCCCGGCCGAGCCGCCCGTGCCGGTCTTCGACCCCATCGCCCTGCGGGTGGCGACCAGATGGTCGTTGCGCCAGCGCCACACCAGCTCACCGACATCGGTCAGCGCCTCGCCGAGCCGGACCAGCGGGGAGTCCTGCTCCCCCGTGTACACGGCGGTCCACACCGCCTCGACCTCGGGCGACGGCTCGTACTTGGCCGCGAGATCGCGCCGGAGCACGGCGGCGGGCACCGGCTGCCCATGCCGGGCGAGGAACCGCAGCACCTCGTCGTACAGGCTCGGCTCCTGGAGCGCCTTCTCCAGCTCGGCGTGGACCCGGGGCGCTCCGCGGTGCGGGACGAGCATCGAGGCGGACTTGTCGCCCAGCAGGAACTCCAGCCTGCGGTACATCGCGGACTGGAAGCCCGACCCCTCGCCGAGCGCGCCGCGGTACGCGTTGAACTGTGCGGGCGTGAGCTGGGCCAGCGGCCGCCAGGAGTCGTTGAGCGACTGCAGCTCGTACGTCGAGCGCTTCAGGGCGGCGATGGCGGTCGGCAGATCGTCACCGCGCAGGGCCGCGGACGCGGTCTCCCACTCATGGACGATCACGGTGAACCACAGCTCCATGACCTGGGTGGTGACCAGGAAGACCATCTCGCCCGGGTCGTCGGAGCGCAGCTGCTGGAGGTGGGTGAGGACGTCCGCCTGGACATAGTCCTCGTACGGGGTGGTCCCCGCGAAGTCCAGATTCGGGGCCGGGTCGTGGCTCGGGGCCTGGTCGTGCTTCGGGGCCGGGTCGTGCGAAGGCGTAGACATCGCTGTCTCCTCGGTGGTGCTCCAGGTAGCGGTCCGCCCCTTCCGTCGACAGGTGGGCCCCGGTCCCCACCTTCATCATTGACGCGAAACCTGGTCCACGGCAAGACAAGCAAGGCAGGACAAGCGAGACACAAGCGAGGGCCGGACACGGTGTGTGTCCGGCCCTCGCCCGGTGCGGCGCGGATGCGGCACCGGTGCGGCACCGATGCCGCAGGGATACCGCAGGGGATGCGCCGAGGTCAGGTCAGCCCAGCGTGTCGGCCGCCGCAGGCGAGGAGTCGCGCAGGAACTCCGTGCAGCGCTGGTACTCCGCGTCCTCACCGATCGACTGGGCGGCGCGCGCCAGGGCGTGCAGGGCCCGCAGGAAGCCACGGTTCGGCTCGTGGTCCCACGGCACGGGGCCGTGGCCCTTCCAGCCGGCCCGGCGCAGCGAGTCGAGGCCGCGGTGGTAGCCGGTACGGGCGTAGGCGTACGACTCGACGACCCGCCCGTGCTCGAAGGCGTCGTCGGCGAGCTGCGCCCAGGCGAGCGAGGAGGTCGGGTACTTCGCCGCCACATCGGCGGGGGCGGTGCCGCCCGCGAGCAGCTCGCGGGGTTCGGGGTCGTCGGGAAGACGGGTCTCGGGAGGGCCCCCGAGCAGATTCTCGTGAATGGACATGGAGGCCAGTCTGCCTGGCCCGCGCGGATACGGCTGCCAGGGGCCGCCTGGCCCGGCAGGACCAGGGCTCCGGGCCGGCGACGAGGCGAGGAGCCCGGACGCGAGCGAGAGGCCCCGGGTAGGTCCGCAAAGTCGTGTCCGGCCGGACGCGACTTTGCGGACATGCCCTAGGGCCGCACCGCGCGGGCCGCCCGTACGAGGGCGTCGGCCCCTGCCTCCGCCTTGGCCCGGGGGCAGCCCACGTTGAGCCGGACAAAGCCCTCCGCCCGGTAGACGGCGCCCGGCATGATCGCCACTTTCTCCACCTCGATCAGCTGCCGCTGGAGCGCCGCACTGTCGATGCCCAGTGGGCGCAGATCGATCCAGGCGAGATATCCGGCCTGCGGCGGCGTCCAGCGCAGCTCGGGAAAGGCCGTGTTCAGCCGCTCGGCGAGCATCGACAGATTCGCCGCGATGTACGTGCGGACGGCGTCCAGCCAGGCCGCCCCGTACCGGTAGGCCGCGACATGCGCCGTCAGCGAGAGCACCGCGGGCGAGGCCAGCCCCTCGCCCGTCTCCATCCGGCTGAGGTACTCCGCCCGGTCGTCCGGGTCGCCGATCATGCCGTACGAACCGGTCAGCGCCGGGAAGTTGAACGCCTTGCTGCCGGAGGTGATCAGCGCCCAGCGGCCCCGCCCGTACCGGGTCCAGGGCAGATGCCGGTGCCCCTCGTGCACGAAGTCGGCGTGGATCTCGTCGCAGATCACGGCGGTGCCGTACCGCTCGGCGAGCGCGGCGAAGCGGGTCAGCTCGTCGTGCGGCCACACCCGGCCGGTGGGGTTGTGCGGCGAGCAGAGCAGCAGGACCTTGCTGCCCGGCCGGGCGAGCTGCCGCTCCAGCTCCGCGTCGTCGCCCACCGGGCAGCCGCGCAGTTCCCGGCGCAGACCGGAGACCGCTTTGGTGAAGCCGTCGTAGGTGGGGGTGTGGACCACCACTCCGTCGCCCTCGTCCGTCCACATCCGCAGCAGCTGTGAGAGCTGGTTGAGCACGGAGGGCCCGTACACGATACGGCCGGTGTCGATGCGGGTGTCGAAGCGGGTCGTGTACCAGTCGCGTACCGCGTCCCGGAAGTCCCCGAGCCGCCAGTCGGTGTAGCCGAACACCCCGTGGTCGATCCGCTCGTGGAGGGCCGTGAGGACCTCGGGCGGGCAGCGGAAGTCCATGTCGGAGATGGTGAACGGCAGCAGCCCGTCCACACCGAACCGGTCCGCGACCCCGTCCCACTGGACGCTCCAGGAGCCGCGCCGGTCGACGGCCGTATCGAAGTCGTACGCCATGTGCGGCACCCTCTCGCTGGGCTGTGGGCTGTGGGCTGTGGGCTGTGGGCTCTGGACTCTGGGCTCTGAGCTGCGGGTGATCGGGGGCCGGCCCCGGACAGGGCTGCCCCGGATATGACGCGGGCCCGGCACCCCTGGGCGGGATACCGGGCCCGGCGTGACGGACGTGCTACTTGATGCGGGTGCCCGTGGAGCGCAGGTTGGCGCACGCCTCGGTGACGCGCTTCGCCATACCGGCCTCAGCGGCCTTGCCCCAGGTGCGCGGGTCGTAGGTCTTCTTGGAGCCGACCTCGCCGTCGACCTTCAGGACGCCGTCGTAATTGCGGAAGACGTGGTCCACCACCGGACGCGTGAAGGCGTACTGGGTGTCGGTGTCGAGATTCATCTTCACGACGCCGTTCTCCAGCGCGGTGGCGATCTCCTCCGCGGAGGAGCCGGAGCCGCCGTGGAAGACGAAGTCGAACGGCTGGCTGCCGGCCGGCTTGCCGTACTTGGCGGAGACGCCCTCCTGGAGGTCCTTCAGGAGCTCGGGGCGCAGGACGACGTTGCCCGGCTTGTAGACGCCGTGCACATTGCCGAAGGAGGCGGCCAGCAGGTAGCGGCCCTTCTCGCCCAGGCCGAGGGCCTCGGCGGTCCGCAGCGCGTCGTCGACGGTCGTGTACAGCGAGTCGTTGATCTCGTGGCTGACGCCGTCCTCCTCGCCGCCGGTCGGGGTGATCTCGACCTCAAGGATGATCTTGGCGGCGGCCGCCAGCGCGAGCAGCTCCTGGCCGATGGCCAGGTTGTCGGCGAGGGTCTCGGCGGAGCCATCCCACATGTGGGACTGGAAGAGCGGGTTCAGACCGGCCTCGACGCGCTTGCGGGAGACCTCGAGCAGCGGCCGGACATAGCCGTCGAGCTTGTCCTTGGGGCAGTGGTCGGTGTGCAGCGCGACCGTGACCGGGTACTTCTCGCCGACGATGTGCGCGAACTCGGCCAGCGCGACCGATCCGGTGACCATGTCCTTGGCGTACTGGCCGCCCAGGAACTCGGCACCGCCGGTGGAGATCTGGATGATGCCGTCGCTCTCGGCCTCGGCGAAGCCGCGCAGCGCCGCGTGCAAGGTCTGGGTCGAGGTCACGTTGATGGCCGGGTAGGCGAACTTGCCTGCCTTCGCCCGGTCGAGCATCTCGTTGTAGACCTCGGGGGTTGCGATGGGCATCTGTCCGCTCCTTGGGATGTGCGGGTGTGCGTAACTGGTCCCTGACCTGGGGGCGACGTCATCGTCGCCGCCCATCTTTCCAGACTCCTGGCGCGGGTCCACCTGGCGTGGTGGCTTGACCCTGAACACGGGGTGTGGTTTCACGTGAAACCACACCCCGTGTTCAGCGCCTCACAGACCGAGTTGCCTCACGGACCGGGTGGCCTCACAGATCGAGGTCACCCTGGTTGTACGCGAAGACGTACGGCACGCCCGCCTCGGCGATGACCTCGGCCGCGCCGGTGTTGCGGTCCACGATCGTGGCGACGGCGACCACCTCACCGCCGGCCTCGCGCACCGCCTCCACCGCGGTCATCGGCGAGCCGCCCGTCGTGGTGGTGTCCTCGACGACGAGAACCCGGCGGCCCTTGATGTCCGGGCCCTCGATGCGTCGCTGCATCCCGTGTGTCTTGGCGGCCTTGCGTACGACGAAGGCGTCCAGCGTCCTGCCGCGCGCCGATGAGGCGTGCAGCATGGCGTCCGCGATCGGGTCGGCGCCCAGCGTCAGCCCGCCGACCGCGTCGAAGTCCAGCCCGTCGGTCAGATCCAGCATCACCTGACCGACCAGCGGCGCGGCCACGCCGTCCAGGGTGATCCGGCGCAGATCGATGTACCAGTCGGCTTCGATCCCCGAGGAGAGCGTCACCTTGCCGTGCACGACGGCTTTGTCCTTGATGTGCTGGAGCAGATCAGCGCGTACGTCAGTCATGGTCCCGAGCTTAATTGGGACGGCCGGACAGCCGGTACTTCTCGCCCTGGCTCAGAGACGGCGCCAGCTCCAGGTGGCCGACATCTCCAGCGGGTCGATGGGTGTGACCAGGCGCGGCAGTGTGTTCAGCCCGTTCGGCGGGCCGGACTGGGGCTCGACGCAGACCGCTTCCGCCTGCTCGTCGTAGATCACGACCCATTCGGAGCGGCTGCGCACCGTCAGCTCCAGCTGTTCGGGCCAGGTGACGGTGACGTCCACTCCGTCCGGCATCCCGAAGCAGTCGTCCCAGGGGCCGGGGAGGGGGTCGATCCGCTTGCCGGTGGGCAGGTGGTCGTCGCCGCGCTCCTCCTGCCAGGCGGGCTCGAAGCCGAGCTGCGCGTCGCCGCCTACGCCCAGGTTCCGGTTGAACCAGGGGTGCCAGCCGGCCTGCGCGGGGAACGAGTCGTCGTAGGTCTCCACACCGAGGGTGAGCGTCAGGGCGGACTCGGTCAGCTCGAAGGTCTGGGTGACCCGGCCGGTGTACGGCCAGGGGTCGGCCAGATCGTAGGTGAACGCCGCCACGCCGAGCCCGTCGCCGCTGCCGGCACGGGCGGGCCGCCAGGCGGTGTTGCGGCCGGTGCCGTGGATGGCGTGCGGCGGGGAGTTCAGCGGCAGCTGGTGCGGGATGCCACCGTTGCTGAACCGGCCGTTCCCGGTACGGCCGCACCAGGGCACCATCGGGAAGCAGCCGAACTTGGCTCCCTGCCGCAGCAGTTCGGTACCGCCGATGCGGAGGCTGCGGATACGGCAGCCGTTCTCGGGGCTCACGGTCAACTCGGCGTCGCCGGCGACGAGCCGGACCTCTTCGCTACTCACGCCCCGACCCTAACGGGACGCGGACCGATCGGCCGCCCGGTTCAGCGCCGGCGCCGCAGGGCGCGGCCCACGACGACCGCCGATGCCAGGGCCAGCGCCGCCGCCGGGGCCGCCCAGCGGAGGGTCGCGCCCGCCGTGCTCGACGACGGGGCCGGTACCGGGGCGTAGCGGCCGCGGGGCGGGGCGTGGTCGACCTCTTCCGCGCTGCGGCCGATCATCGTGCGGCGGGCGTGTGCGGCCTCGACCGGGGGTTCGCCGGGGGCGGTGAAGCCCGCGTCGGCCGCCGGGTCGAGCGACGGCGGCGGCACCTCCGTATCGAACACGGACGCCCCGGCATCCCCGTGGCCGTCCCCGTCCCCGGAATCGTTGGCATCGGTGGAATCGGTGGAGGCTGGTTCATCGGTGGGGGCTGGTGTAGCGCCGTCGGAATCGGTGGAGGACCCCGAATCGGCGGACCCAGCGGCATCGGCAGCACCGGTATCGGTGCCCCCGGCATCCGCGGCCCCGGCGGCATCCGCAGCCCTGGCATCCGCGGACCCAGCCGCATCGGCGGCACCGCCACCGCTGCCGCTGACGCCACCGCTGCCGTCAGCCTGCGCCTCGGCCCGTACGCGGTCGCCGAAGCGGTCGAGCAGGCGGCGGGCCGCGGTCAGTGCGGCCTCGGGCGGGATCTGCGCCAGACGGCCATCGGTCGCCCGGGCCGTCCCCGTCCACCTCAGAGTCGTCCCCGCGTCCGCATCCGCGAGGCCCAGCTTCAGCGAGAGTGTGACCGACCCGGGGCCGCGAGCCTCCGTGCCCTCGCCGTCGATCTCGTAGCCGCCGTCCCGCTCCACGAAGCGCACGGTCCCGCGGTACGTGATCGTGTGGCCGTCGATCCTGACCTTGAGCCGGCCCGCGAGCCCGCCCTTCCCGGCGCCGGCGCTGTCCGCGTCCTGTTGGAGCCCCGGTACGCAGCGGGCCACACGGGCGGGGTCCGCCAGGACCCGTCGGACGGACTCTGCCGGAACCGGAACGACCACCTCATGCTCCATGGAAGCCGAGCCTACTCAGCCACAGCCGACTCGTCTGCCTTTCGGCCGGGGCACACGCACACCGCCCCCGCCTCACCCCCCGTACCGCGGATGCACCAGCGTCGACGGCGGCACATCCGGCGGCCGGCCCGGCACCCGTGACCAGGTGCCCGCGGTCTCCGGCCCGAGCCGCGGAGTGCCATGGGCCGCCAGGACGAAGCCCCAGCCGCCGGGCACCTTCCCCGCACCCTTCCCCGTGTCCTTCGCCCGGTCGGGGCCCGCGGCGAAGCCCACGCCTCGGCCCGACGCCCGGTACGGAACCGCCCGCAGGCCGGCCGCCCGCACCGTCGCGTCGACCGTCCAGAAACTGTCGGGGCGGGTGTCGACCGGGCCCGCGTGGACGGCCAGCCGGCCGCCCGGGGCCAGCACCCGCGACACCAGGCCGTAGAACTCCTCCGAGTAGAGCTTGGTGCTCGCGGTGATCCCCGGGTCGGGCAGATCCGTGAGGACCACGTCGTACCGCGGCCTCGGGGAGCGCAGCCAGTTGAAGGCGTCAGCGGTGACCACCCGCAGCCGCGGGTCGCGGTAGGCATGCCCGTTGAGCGCGGAGAGTCCGGGATCGGTGCGGGCCAGCCGTTCGACACCGGGGTCGAGTTCGACCACGGTCACCGACGCCACGTCCCGGTGGCGCAGCACCTCGCGGGCCGCGAGGCCGTCGCCGCCGCCCAGGATCAGTACGTTCCGGTGCGGCCCGCGCATCGCGGGGTCGACCAGCGCCCGGTGGTACTGCCGTTCGTCGGCGCCGTCGACCCGGAGCCTGCCGTCCAGGAAGAGGTCCAGGGTGCCGTGCGCGGACCGGGTCAGGACGATCTCCTGGACGCGGGTCTGCTCGGCGACCCGCACCTGCGCCCCGTACACCGCGCGCCTGGCGGCCAGTTCGAAGTCGCCCACCAGTGCCGTCGCCGTGGCCAGCACGGCGAGCACCAGCACGTTCAGCAGGATCAGCCACCACCTCGCCCGGGTCGTCAGATCGCGCCGGAAGAGCCACAGCACCAGCGCACCGCCGACCACGGCGTTGACCGTGCCGGTGAGCAGCGCCCCGGTGAGCTGGCCGAGCAGCGGCAGCAGCAGGAACGGGAAGGCGAGTCCGCCGACCAGCGCGCCCACGTAGTCCGCCGCGAACAGGTCGGCCACCGCGCCGCCCGCGTCCTGTCGCGAGACCCGCTGGATCAGCGTCATCAGCAGCGGGATCTCGGCGCCCATCAGCACCCCGATCGCCAGCGAGAAACCGACCAGGGCATACCGCGAACCGCCGCCGCCCGCCCAGGCGAAGGAGCCGTACAGGACGAGCGCCGAGCCGCCGCCGATCAGCGCCAGCGCGGCCTCGACCAGGCCGAACCCCACGGCGGCGCGGACCCGCAGCCGTTTGGCGAGGAGCGAGCCGATCCCCATCGCGAAGACCATGACGGACAGCACGACCGACGCCTGGGTGACCGAGTCCCCGATCAAGTACGAGGCGAGGGCGACCAGTTCCAGCTCGTACACCAGTCCGCAGGCGGCGCAGACGAAAACGGTGGCGAGGACCAGCACCCTGCCGGTCCTCGGGCGTACGGAGAGCGCCGCGTCCTGGGTTTCTGGGGGCGCGGACTGGTCGATCATGCCAAGAACGCTACGTTACGGAACGCACACCACTCGTCACCCACAAGGATGCAATCAGGCTTCGACGGGGATGCGTACCCCAACTCTGGTGCGGGTGACCACGAGTTGCCCCTCCTGCGGGTACGCGTGCCAGGTGCGCCAGTGCACCTGGCCCTCGCGCCGCTGCGCGAGCATCGCGGTGAAGGCGTGCGGGGAGCCGGGGAACGTACCGGCCAGGCCGTTCGGATGGTCGGCGACCAGAGCGAGCAACTCCTGTGCGCGGCCCGCGAACGAGCAGGCCGAGAGCGTCTCGACGCAGGCCGCGAACTCGTACCCCCAGTCGCCGACGCGCTCGGCGACGCCGAGCGGTAAGGGAGTGCTGCTTCCCGGGATGCAGGCGACGGTCTCGGAACAGGTGCCGCCCTCCTCCTCGAGAAGCACCTGGTGAGAGGCGCCGAGGAGCCTCATCTGGAGCTTGGCGCCGCCGAGTTCGAGATCGAGGACCGCGAGCGCGGGCAGCGGTTCGCGGCCCAGCGCCCAGGCCAGATCGGCGGCGCGAGTGTCGGTGTAGGCAGTACTGAGGGTCGTGAGCATGGGTGGGCTCCGCAAACACACAATCGGCAGATGGACGGGGTTCTCCCCGGAGCAGGTGTCAGGGAAAGAGACGCCGGCATGGGCCACGGTCAGGTCTCAGGTCCGAGGGCTGCTTCTTCTCACATGGAGGGAATCACGAAGTACGCGATGCTCACAGCGTTTTTACCCAACTTGAAGGGGTTTCCATCCCCCCGGGGGCTGCGCTGTTCATACGTTCAACAAACCGGCGGTGAGGGGGATGCGGAGTGAGCCGTGAGGCGAGCTGTGGGGCGGTACGGGCGGTGTCCGGCGGGGCCGCGAGCAGCTGAGAGATGGGTCACAGCGACCCGGCAGCGGCGACGACGGCGGGCGTCCGGTGCGGGCGAGGCAGGTGTCCGGCGGGGGCGAGCCGGGTGCCCGGTTGCAGGCAGGGCGGGCGTGCGGTTTGCAGGCAAGGCGGCGTCCGGTGGGGGCAACCAGAAGGCGCCCGCCGGGGGTTGACCCGGCGGGCGCCTGCGGAACGTGCGAGCGCGGTCCTGTGTCAGCTGGAGCCGCCGCACCCGCCGCCGCCACCGCACGAGGAACCGCCCCCGCACGACGAACCCCCGCCGCAGGACGAATGGCCGCCGCCACAGGAGTGGTGCCCGCCGGAGTGCCCGCCCGAGTGGTGGCCGCCGGAGTGGTGACCGCCCGGTCCGCTGTCCCCGGCCCACCAGCTGCCGCCGCCCGCCGCCGTACCGCCCACGGCGGACGAGCGGCCGGCGCGCCCCTTGCGCCCACCGCGCCTCCGGTCGGCGGACACCAGCGCGACCAGCACGATCACCACTACCGCCACGATGAAAAAGCCCACGGCACTCACCCCTCATCCGTCCGGCGCAGCGGGGCCCCCCGTCGGTCCCCGCCCGGCTGCCGGGCTTCTCGTGTGACAGGCCAATCCCCGGTACGCGCGGCCTCAAGCAGGAGTTGAGGAAGTCCAGAGGTTCGGCGCAGGATGGCCGGCATGACCACTACGGGAAGCTCCACGGAACAGGTCGGCGGCCGGCCGCTGCTCAACCACCGGCTCGACGGGCTCGGCACCACCATCTTCGCGGAGATGTCCGCGCTGGCCACGGCCACCGGCGCGATCAACCTGGGCCAGGGCTTCCCGGACACCGACGGCCCGGACGAGGTCCGCGAGGCGGCGGTCCGTGCGCTGCGCGAGGGCAGAGGGAACCAGTACCCACCGGGCCCGGGCATCCCGGAGCTGCGCTCGGCGATCGCCGACCACCAGAGCCGCTTCTACGGCATCGGCCTCGACCCCGACACGGAGGTCCTGGTCACCGCCGGGGCCACCGAGGCCATCGCCGCCGCGATGCTCGCCCTGCTGGAGCCGGGCGACGAGGTCATCGCGTTCGAGCCGTTCTACGACTCGTACGCCGCCTGCATCGCCATGGCGGGCGCCGTCCGCGTACCGCTGACCCTCCGCGCCCCGGACTTCCGGCCCGACCTCGACGCACTGCGGGACGCGATCACGCCGCGCACCCGGCTGCTGCTGCTCAACACACCGCACAACCCGACCGGCATGGTGCTCAGCCCCGACGAGCTGACGGCCATCGCGGACCTGGCGCGCGAACGCGACCTGCTCGTGGTCACCGACGAGGTCTACGAACACCTGGTCTTCGACGGCCCCCACCACCCGATCGCGGCGCTGCCCGGGATGCGTGAGCGCACCGTCTCCATCTCGTCGGCGGGCAAGACGTTCTCGTTCACCGGGTGGAAGGTCGGCTGGGTCACCGGATCCCCGGCCCTCGTCTCGGCGGTGCGCACGGCGAAGCAGTATCTGACCTATGTGAGCGCGGGACCGTTCCAGTACGCGGTCGCCGAGGCGCTGCGGCTCCCGGACAGCTACTTCACCACCCTGCGGACCGATATGCGGCGCAAGCGCGATCTGCTCGACGGGGGCCTGCGGGCCGCCGGATTCACCGTGTACGAGCCGCAGGGCACGTACTTCATCACGACCGACATCGCGCCCTTCGGCGAGAAGGACGCGCTCGCGTTCTGCCGTGCGCTGCCGGAGCGCTGCGGTGTGGTGGCGGTGCCCAGCTCGGTGTTCTACGACGACCCGGAGCCGGGCCGCAGCCAGGTGCGCTTCACGTTCTGCAAGAAGGACGAGGTGCTCAGGGACGCGGGAGAACGGCTGAAGGGCGCCTTCAGGGGCTGAGCGCTGCTCTTGCAAAGCAGGTGTCGACGGCAGGAAGCCCGGTTCACGGGGCACCGAGGTGCCCCGTGAACCGGGCTTCGTACCTGTCTGGCTACGACCGTCTCAGGCGTCGTCGCCGGGCTGCTCGTCGTCGCCCTTGCCGGACTCCAGGTCCTGCTCAAGACCGAGCTGGTCGACAAGCCACTTGTCGAACTCGATCGAGGCACGGACCCAGCTGACCGTGGACGACACGAAGTGCTCCAGCGCCACGCCGGTGCCGATGAGCATCTGCGCCTCACCGATGAGCCGGACGCTGCCGTCGTCGTGGGTGTGCGTGTAGACCTTGGGCCACAGCGTGCGGCGGTTCCAGTCGTCGATCAGCTCAAGGAGCTGCGCCTTCTCCTCGATGCCGTGCGGGCGGTCGTAGAACGTCCGGACGGAGAAGACCTGCTGGTCGTCCTCACCGCGGAACATGAAGTACGTGCGGAATTCCTCCCACGGCGCGGCGAGGTCACCCTCGTCGTCCAGGACGTACTTCAGCTCCATCTGCTCGAGGAGCTGCTTGACCAGATCCTGGTCGGGAACGACGGGGCCCGCCGGTCCTGAATCCTGCGGATCGGGCTGGCCCCCGAAGTTCGGAATGGAGGACGGGTCGATGGTCATCTTTGAATTGCCCTTCGTACGAGTTCCGCCATCCTCTCCCATGGCGGGCGGGGCATGGCAACCCCCGCCCCGCTCTATCGGCCGGTGTCCGCTCCGGGCTTAGCCCGATACCGGCTCCGGGCTCAGCCCGCGCTCTCGACCGGGGTCTCCGCGCGGCCCACGATCAGCTCGTCGCCGACCCGCTCCACCCGGACCGTGTCGCCGTCGGTGACCTCGCCCGCGAGGATCTCCTTCGCCAGCCGGTCGCCGATCGCCGTCTGGATCAGCCGGCGCAGCGGCCGGGCGCCGTACGCCGGGTCGTTGCCCTCTTCGGCCAGCCAGGCCAGTGCCTCGGGGGTGACCTCCAGGGTGAGCCGCCGGTCGGCCAGGCGCTGGGCCAGCCGGTCGATCTGGAGGCCCGCGATGTGCGCCAGCTCGTCGGGCGAGAGCGCGGAGAAGACCACCAGGTCGTCGAGGCGGTTGAGGAACTCGGGCTTGAAGGAGGCCCGCACCACGTCGAGGACCTGCTTCTTCTTCTCCTCGGGCTTGGTCAGCGGGTCGACCAGATACTGGCTGCCGAGGTTCGACGTCAGGACCAGGATGGTGTTGCGGAAGTCCACCGTGCGGCCCTGGCCGTCGGTGAGGCGTCCGTCGTCGAGGACCTGGAGCAGCACGTCGAAGACCTCGGGGTGGGCCTTCTCCACCTCGTCGAGCAGCACCACGCTGTACGGGCGCCTGCGCACCGCCTCGGTGAGCTGGCCGCCCTCCTCGTACCCCACATAGCCGGGCGGCGCACCGACGAGCCGGGCGACCGAGTGCTTCTCGCTGTACTCGCTCATGTCGATGCGGACCATGGCCCGCTCGTCGTCGAAGAGGAAGTCGGCGAGCGCCTTGGCCAGCTCGGTCTTGCCGACGCCGGTCGGGCCGAGGAAGAGGAACGAACCGGTGGGCCGGTCGGGGTCGGCGATGCCGGCGCGAGTGCGGCGTACGGCGTCGGAGACGGCGCGGACCGCTTCGGTCTGGCCGATCAAGCGGCGGCCCAGCTCCTCCTCCATCCGCAGCAGCTTCTGCGTCTCGCCCTCCAGGAGACGGCCGGCCGGGATACCGGTCCACGCGCCCACCACGTCGGCGATGTCGTCGGAGCCGACCTCCTCCTTGACCATGGTGCTCTTGGTGTCGGCGGTCTTGGCCGCCTCCTGCTCGGCCTCGGTGGCCTCCTCCAGCTCCTGCTCCAGGCCGGGGATCTCCCCGTACAGCAGCTTGGACGCGGTGTCGAAGTCCCCGTCGCGCTGGGCGCGCTCGGCCTGGCCGCGGAGTTCGTCGACGCGCTCCTTCAGCTCACCGACCCGGTTGAGGCCCTCCTTCTCCTTCTCCCAGCGTGCGGTGAGGCCGCGCAGCTCCTCCTCGCGGTCGGCGAGGTCGCGGCGCAGCTTCTCCAGGCGCTGCTTGGAAGCGGCGTCCGTCTCGTTCTTGAGGGCCAGCTCCTCCATCCGCAGCCGGTCGACGGAGCGCTGGAGCTCGTCGATCTCGACGGGGGACGAGTCGATCTCCATCCGCAGCCGGGACGCGGCCTCGTCCACCAGGTCGATGGCCTTGTCGGGGAGGAAGCGGGAGGTGATGTAGCGGTCGGAGAGGGTCGCGGCGGCGACCAGGGCCGCGTCCGCGATCTGGACCTTGTGGTGCGCCTCGTAGCGGCCCTTGAGCCCGCGCAGGATCGCGATGGTGTCCTCGACCGACGGCTCGGCGACCAGCACCTGCTGGAAGCGCCGCTCCAGGGCGGCGTCCTTCTCGATGTGCTCGCGGTACTCGTCGAGGGTCGTCGCGCCGACCATGCGCAGCTCACCGCGGGCCAGCATCGGCTTGAGCATGTTGCCCGCGTCCATCGCGGAGTCGCCGCCTGCGCCCGCGCCGACGACGGTGTGCAGCTCGTCGATGAAGGTGATGACCTGGCCGTCGCTCTCCTTGATCTCGGCCAGGACGGACTTCAGCCGCTCCTCGAACTCGCCGCGGTACTTCGCGCCGGCGACCATGGCCCCCAGGTCGAGGGAGATCAGCCGCTTGTTCCGCAGGCTCTCCGGCACATCGCCCTTGACGATCCGCTGGGCGAGGCCCTCCACGACGGCCGTCTTGCCGACGCCCGGCTCGCCGATGAGCACGGGGTTGTTCTTGGTGCGCCGGGACAGCACCTGCACCACCCGGCGGATCTCGTGGTCCCGCCCGATGACCGGGTCGAGCTTGCCTTCACGTGCCGCTGCTGTGAAGTCCGTACCGAACTTCTCCAGCGCCTTGTACTGACCCTCGGGGTCGGGTGTGGTCACCCGGCGCCCTCCCCTGCTCGTCTCGAACGCTTCCAGCAATTCTTTGGCACCGGCACCCTGCTGCGCCAGCAGTTCGCCCGCGTGGCCGCCCTTGGCGGCGATCCCGATGAGCAGATGCTCGGTCGAGATGTACTCGTCCCCCAGTTCCTTGGCCCGCTGCGAGGCGTCCGCGATGACGGCGAGCAGCTCGCGGTCGGGCCGCGGGGGCGCGACCGTCGACCCGGCCACGCTGGGCAGCCCGCCGAGCAGCCGCTCGGCCCCTGACCCCACGGCCGCCTGGTCCGCCTCGACGGCGGCGAGCAGGTCGACGACGTTCTCGTTGTCCTGCCCCTCCAGCAGTGCGAGCAGCAGATGGGCGGGGGTCAGGTCGGGGTTGCCACTGGACACGGCGCGGCTGTTCGCCGCGGTGATCGCGTCCTGGCTCTTGTTGGTCAGCTCGGCGTCCACGTGTGCGCTCTCCTCCTCGCGGGGCGGGTCCGTCCCGGCAACGGCTGTCATGTCGCTGGCCGTCCTGCTGCAACGGCCTGGACTCAGGCAACGTACATAAAGTTGAGTCTATTCCACTCAACCTTTCTTGGACAGGCCCACCGGCCCCCGGCCGACGGGATCTCCGCCACACCGGGCGTCGCGGAGCGCGGGTAGGTTCGCGCCCATGGCCATTGACCCACGGAACCCCGAGCCGCCCTACCTCAGCTTCTGGCGCGAATTCCATCGCTGCACCTTGACGACCCTGCGCCCGGACGGTTCACCGCATGTGGTGCCGGTCGGGGTGACGTGGGAGCCGGCGGCCGGGACAGCCAGGGTCATCGCCAACAAGAAGTCGCGGAAGGTCGCCCATGTGCTGGCGGCGGGCCCGGAGGGCGCACGGGTCGCGGTCTGCCAGGTGGCACCGGGGCGCTGGGCGACGCTGGAGGGGCGCGCGAGGATCCGTACGGAGCCGGATGCCGTCGCCGACGCGGTACGGCGTTACGCGGAGCGCTACGGGCGCACGCCGTCCGAGAACCCGGACCGGGTCCTGATCGAGATCAGCGTCGAGCGGGCGATGGGCCGCGCCTGACCCGTACGGCCACCGGGGCGGCCGGGCCCCACCGGGGTGACAGGCCGCCGGGTCGCCGGGACGACAGGGAAAGTGCGCGCAGCACAGCGGCGCCACCGTGTTCAGGTCACGGTGGCGCCGCTGTGTGGGGGAAGCGCCTGAGCGATCTGTTACGACGGGGGAATCGCGTCAGGCACTGCGGGGGATAGCTGTGGTCGGCTCGGCGTCGAACAACTGGTGGTCACGCCGGTCGAGGTTGACGAACACCATGCCGTAACGGATGGCACAGCGAACAGGCTGCGGGGCACCCCGGGGCTTGCGCAGGCACCGGTAGGCGCGGACGTCACCGTCGTCACCGTCCTCCTCGCGTACGACGACGATCGGCTCACCGAACAGGGTGACCATCAACGAGTCACCACGGTGCGGAATCGCCGTGACGAGGTCGATGAAATGCCACCCGGAGCGGTAGGCGACGGCCATCTCGCGCTGGAAGACTCTGTCGTCCGGTGGGACGGTCATGCCTGCACCGAAGTCTGTGCACTGTCCCAGCCGCTGTCCATGGCCGGGGACGCCGCGTGCACAATGTCCCAGCCGCTGTCGGACGGGGCAATGGCCCTGCCGGCTCCCGCGCCGAGGGTCGCCCCACTCAGAACACCGAACGCCAAGGCCACGGAGAAAGCAGCGGCAAGCGCCGAGCGAAGCAATATCTTGTACATAGTCGGCTTCGTCCTCACTTGATGGTGTCTTCTCCCCCGCATGACAAGACGATGGCTCATTCCGGCACGTCAGCGCTACACGCACGATGCATCATGTTCTTGCACGTTCAGGACCCTGGGGGGTGGAGATTTGCCCAGTAACACCACACAACCGACACACCCTCATGCCGTCACCGACTTGTGCGACGAGGGCGCCCGCCTGTACGCCAGTGCGCTGAGCGCCGGACGTGTCACCCGCATCGAGGTGGAATCCGCGCCGTGCCTGGCCGAACTCGGCCTGCTGCACCCGGATCCCGACGACGCGAACTGGCTCCGCCCGGTTCCGCCTTCCATCGCGCTCGCTCAGCGGCTGCATCCGCTGGAACGCGAGATCCAGGACCGCAGACGGATGTCCGTCCAGCTAACGGACTCTTTCGAGCCGTTCATGGCCATCAGCGCCCAGACACCACCGAGCACCCACGCCATCACCGTGCTGGAGGGCTTCGACCGGATCAACGCCGCGCTCAACCTCGCCACCGCAGAGTGCAGTACGGAGATGCTGACGGTCCAGCCGGGCGGCGGACGCAGCGAACACGTCCTGAGCCAGGCCCTGGAACGGGACAGGCCCCTGATCGACCGCGGCGTCAGCATACGCACGCTGTACCAGCACACCGTCAGATACAGCCAGGGCACCCTCGCGTACGTGGACCGGATATCCGGCGGCAAGGCCGAAATCCGCACCCTGGAAGAGCTGATAGAGCGCCTGATCATCTTCGACCGCACGGTTGCCTTCATCCCCGCGCGCGACGACCGCAGGGTCGCCCTGGAACTGCGCCATCCCGGACTTGTCGAGTACCTCATCAAGGTCTTCGAGCAGCTGTGGCGGCGTGCCACCCCGCTGCTCGATGAGATCCCCTACAACCCCACGCCCGACGGTGTGTCCGGCGTCCAGCGTTCCATCGCCCAGCTCCTGGTGGAGGGGCATGTCGACGAGGCCATAGCCCGGCGCCTCGGTATGAACGTACGGACCTGTCGCGCCCACGTCGCCAAACTCTCCGCGTCCTTGGGCAGCAGCAGCAGGGCCCAACTCGGCTATCTGATCGCGCAGTCCGGCATCCTGGAGCAGGGAAACTGACCGCGATACCCGGTACACGCAATGATTCTGGTGTGTCCGCGGCGGCGCGGCCACCCTCAACTTGCTGCTCTGCAGCTTGATGAGGGGGCGAGCGGCCCTGCCGCCAGAACTCAGGGACGGAGCAGAAGTGACGGCGCCCCAGCACACACATGGTGTGGAGGAGCTGTGCGAGTCCGGCAGCCGGATATACGCCGAAGCCCTGAAACAGCGATACGTCGAGCGCCCGGCCGCAGCGGCGGCCCCCTGCCTCATCGACCTGGGGCTCCTGCATCCGGACCCGGACCACATGGACCGCCTCCTCCCCACGTCTCCCTCGCGCGCCCTCCACACGGTGCTCCGCGACATCGAGACGGAGATCCACACACGCCGTTCACGCGAAGTCAGGATCGCCGAGACCCTGGAACGGTTCATCGCGCTCGACTCCCCGGATCCGGCGGAAAGCGCACCCGGGATCGTGGTGCTGGAGGGTCTCCCCCGCATCAACACCGCGATCAACCGTGCCAACAACGACTGCCGCACCGAGGCGTTGTGTGTCCAGCCCGGACCTCGCAGCGAGTACGAACTGCGCACGGCCCTGCCCAGGGGCCTGTTGCTGCGCGAGCGCGGAGCCCACATGCGCACCCTCTACCAGCGCGCCTCGCTGCACAGCCCGGGGTTACGCGACTACCTGGAGCAGATGGGTGATGCGATAGAGATCCGCAGCCTGGACGACATCCCCGAGCGCCTGATCATCTTCGACCGCTCGGTCGCCTTCATCCCCGCCAGCGCCGACCGCACCACCGCCCTGGAACTGCGCCACCCCGCCCTGATCGAATACCTCGCCACCGTCTTCGAGCGGTTCTGGCGCCAAGGCATCCCCCTCCACGAGCCCGCACCCCCCGTACCGGCCAGGGCCGGGATCTCCGAGCGTCAGTACGCCGTCGCCCGGCTCCTCAGCGAAGGGCATCCCGACGAAGCCGTAGCCAAGCGACTCGGCATCAGCGTCCGCACCTGCCGCACCCATATCGCGCACCTCTCCACCGTGCTCGGCACCACGAACCGGGTGCAGCTCGGCGTACGGATCGCCCAGTCCGGGATGCTCGAATAACCAGACACCACCAGCCAGCAACGCTTGCAGATACCCACACAAATACCGGAGGCCAACGCCGACCCGTTGTCGGTCGATCAAGGGCGCATGAGCCCGCTCGTCCGGGTCTCGTGGATCTAAGTCGCACGACGACACACAGAACAGGGGATTTCGGTCGATCCCGACAACATCTACCAGAGAGTTCCGGCTTCATCTCTTTTGTAACATAAGTTCCTGATTGTGATCAGTCGATCGCAATGCCATCGACGCGTACAACCCGCCGGCCACCACCAGCAGTCCAGCCGCCGTAAAGATCGTATCGATCCGGCCGAACTGGATACCGGCGATGTCTACGTGGAAGTCACGCAAGGCAGTGCTGGCGAGCCAACCCGCCCCTGAAACCCCCAGCAATGCTCCCAATTGCTGAACGGGATTGATCACAGAGATGACCCGACCCAAATGAGATTGTGGAACTGACGCAAGCAACACCGGGGTTAATGCCGTATTGACAGCGGCCAAGGGGATGCCCACGACGGCCAAAGTGATGAGCGAGGGGCCCAGAGAGCCCAGCCGTGAGTAAAACACCAGGCCCAAACCGGTCAGCAGCAGTCCAAGAGAGAACGTTCGGGCCGCCCCCAGCCGCCCCACCATCCGCGTCGCGAGCAGAGCCCCGGCAATCAGTCCGCACCCTAGAGCCATCTCCAGGGTGCCGTACCAGCTCGCATCAGCATGCAGATTGTCGGTCACGAAGAACACATTCAACGTGTTCAAGGCATCAGCACCGACAGTGACCAGGGCAACAGTCACCATCAATGCCGTCACGGCACGGCTCCCCGTCACCAGCCGCAGACCGGCAATGAACTCCGCACGCACCCCGGCGAGTCCGGGGGTGGCAACCGGCACGGAGGCAGCGGCGCGTACGCGGACGGCACGTACAGCTACAAAAGAGGCCAGGAAGGAGAGGGTGTTCAGGAGCAACGCCCACCGCACGCCGACGACAAACAAGACGGGTGCGGCCAGCGGAGGTCCCGCGATGATGGCGATGGCCTGTGTTGCCTGTCCAATCCCAGAGGCTCGTGCACGTTCCCCGGGCTTCACAACGTCCCCAATCAGCGCAAACCGGGCTGGATTGAAGAACTGGGCGGCCGCGGTGGCTAACAGCACGGTCACGTACACAGCCACGAGCACGCCTGCGTCCGGCAAGGTCCCGTTCGGCAGGAACGCCACTACGGTCAACGCACCAATCAGGGCCACGCGAACCAAGTCCGCAACCAACATGGTGCGCCGCCGGTCCCAGCGATCGACGAACACCCCAGCAATCGGCCCAACGGCGAGAGTTCCTATCGCAACGATCCCGATCAATGCCGAGGCTGCAGCCGGAGCATACGGCTTGCCAGCCAGCAGCACCTGGCCCACCCAGAGCGACAGAGTGGTCGCGAAGGCAAAGTCACCGATCTGGGAGACCAACTGCCCTGCCCATAACAGCCGATAGTTGCGATTGATCAGCATCATCGCGACATTGTGTCGGCAGCTACGTCCATTGGGAAGAGGACGGGCGCGGAAGATCCATACATCTCGGTGACCTAAACAGGCAAAGCCGATATTGGCCAGTCGATCCGGGTGACAGAGCCAGCCGGTGGGCGCATATTTGATGTCGTCGCACCGGGAGATCTCGGCGCGACCGCAGATGAACGAAGGGCGAATGATCATCTACACGATCCACTTGCATTCGCTCTCCAGACATTCTGGATACGTAACCCTGCTTGCTTCGTCCAACACTCGGACCCAATACAAGAAATGAAGGTAGCCCCTCATTCTAGTAGGTTCCGGGCGCCGAGGGACAAGCGATCAAGGAAGGTATCGAATCCGCCGGCGTGCAAAATTTGCTCGCATGGATACAGATTCGGAGGAGCAGATGCAAGACTATCTGGAGCAACTCCAGACGCTTCCCATGCTTTCCGAGGACCCATCGGCCGCACTCCACGCACCCGAGCCGGCCAACTGACCTTCGCCCGGCACGCCTTCACAAATGAAAGGAGGAATGCTCATGGTTCAGAAAATCACAATCGAGAATGACCCCATCGAGGGCGAAGACGGCGAGCTGAACGCACCTATTACCGTCTCCGTCGGAGACTGACGGTACGGCCGATAGCTCAGGTGTGGGGTCGCCCATCTCGCGGCGGCCCCACGTCCGACATCCCTAAGGAGTGCTTCTGCTGTGCGAGTCTTGCTGGTCAACATGCCATGGGCGCCGATAGAAGTGCCTTCCCTAGCCCTCGGAATACTAAAGAATCGCGTCGCAAAAACCATGCCCGAAACCGAAATCGACGTAATCCACGCCAACCTCGATTTCGCCGATTGGATCACCGAGCGTGTAGATTTTCGCGGTCGGGACTACTACTACTCCTTGGTAAGCTACTTTAAAGGCTGCGGGGACTGGGTCTTCTCTTCGGCCTTGTATGACGATCCCAAGTGGAGGCTTGCCGAGTTTCAAGAACAGCTGGGAAACAGTATGACCGAAGCTGAGATGAAATTGTCCGTCCAACTTCATTCTTTAGTGCCACAGTTCATCGAGCACATCGCGGAGCACATCGCCGGACTCTTGCCCGATGTGGTTGGCTTCACCTCTACATTCCAGCAAAATGCTGCCGCACTTGCGGCAGCCAAGCGCATCAAAGAACTTGCGCCTGGTGTGGCGACGGTCTTCGGAGGCGCCAACTGCGACGGCGAGCAGGGAGCCGCTCTCCATCGAAATTTTGACTTCCAGGCGGTCTCTCATAGCGTCGACACCGGTAATCTCCTCGATACCGTAGTGTCTATCGCTGGCTCGATTTCGTGCGTGATCGGCCGCGAAGATGGCAGCCATGGCACGGCTTTCCAAGATTTCCGCTTGCCGCCGTACCAATTCGGCCTCCTGTCGTGCAAGCAGAGACTGCACGGCTAGCTCCGGACTAACCAGTCGTAATGTGTCAGGATCATTTCTCGAAGGGCGCAGCAGCGACAGCTGCGCCAGTTGATCGAATGCGCGACGGATATCAATTTCTTTGCATCCGAGCTGGGAAGCGAGATCTGCGACCCCGCTCCACGAATTGGTAAACATTGCGCCGTACACCAATTCCACAAACTTGTCGAGACCGAAAGCTTCCCACACTTCCCACACCCCTGACAAAATAGAATTGAGCCACCGGGTCAAGACTCACACATCGGCACCATCTGAATCACCTTGGGTGGTGAGCTTCACCAAGCATCTTGGATTAACGCTCGTCCAATCAGCCCGGGCTTGCTTCTCCCCCCCCCCTGAATGACAGGTGATCAGGGTCTTGGATAAGTACGTCGCCGGTCGATAATTCCCCCGCAATTCTCCCCTGCCTCCACAGACGGAAACCACGAATCCGTTTGTCTCGATGGCGTTGCATCCGCTCATGCTGCCCAAAGGATGCACCGCGTGGCCGCACCGGCGCTACCACCATCTTGCTGCATTGCATCGAGCGGAGGGGGCCAGATGATCACAGAGAGCCTTCGGCTAATCCCAGAAGCCCCGCGTAGACTCTTCTGTAATCATGGAGCGCTGTTATTTCCAAGGCCGCTGTTGGCGTCGTCTGCGACCATTCATATTGCATCCAGTTCTGTATCCTATTTACGACGTAGCGCGCTCACTCTGGGCGACGTCGCTCATTACGGCATGTGCCAGGAGGTCGCAGTCGTTGTCGAACCGAGGCGCCTACATTGCTGCGCTTCGTGACCCGTACGCCGTCGCCCGGCTCCTCAGCGAAGGGCACCCCGACGAAGCCGTCGCCAAGCGGCTCGGGATCAGCGTCCGCACCTGCCGCACCCATATCGCGCACCTCTCGACCGTACTCGGCACCACGAACCGGGTGCAGCTCGGCGTACGGATCGCCCAGTCCGGGATGCTCGGCAGTCACGCACACGGCTGAGGGCCGCCACCCGGGTCGGGTGACGGCCCTCAGCCGTGTGAGCCGTGTGAGCCATGTGACGAATCGGCCTACTCCGGCGACCGCTTCGGCTTCGGCCGCCAGACCACCAGTGCGCTGGTCTGCTGCATGTCCTGGTACGGGACCAGGTCACGGCGGTACGAGGCGTGTACCTGCGCCTCGCGCTGCTGCATGGCCACCGCCGCGCCGTCCACCGCCGCCGAGAGCTCGGCGACCCTGGCCTGGAGCGCGGCGACCTGGTGCTCCAGCTCGATGATGCGCTTGATGCCCGCGAGGTTGATGCCCTCGTCCTGGGACAGCTGCTGCACCGTACGGAGCAGCTGGATGTCCTGGGCCGAGTACCGCCGGCCGCGCCCGGCCGTCCGGCCCGGTGAGACCAGGCCAAGACGGTCGTACTGGCGCAGGGTCTGCGGGTGCAGGCCCGAGAGCTGAGCGGCGACCGAGATGACGTACACGGGGGTCTCGTCGGTCAGTTCGTACCCCATGGATGGGTCACGGCGTCCTCGGCGGCCATTCATCTCAAGCTCCCTTCACGGCCTGGAAAAGCTCCGCGCGCGGGTCGTGCCCCGCGGTCGCGTCGCGGTAGGTCTCCAGCGACTCCCGTGCCTTGTCGCTGAGCTCCGCCGGCACGGTGACCTCGACGGTGACCAGCAGGTCTCCGCGGGTGCCGTCCTTGCGGACCGCACCCTTACCCCGGGCCCGCATCGTACGGCCGTTGGGCGTACCCGCGGGCAGTTTCAGCGTGACCGGGGGCCCGCCGAGCGTCGGTACCTTGACCTCGCCGCCCAGTGCCGCCTCCGCGAAGGTGACGGGCACGGTGAGCGTGAGGTTGTCGCCCCTGCGGCCGAAGACCGGGTGGGCGTCGACATGGACGATCACATAGAGGTCACCGGCCGGGCCGCCCTGCTCGCCCGGGGTGCCCTTGCCGCGCAGCCTGATCCGCTGGCCGTCGGAGACGCCCGCCGGGATTCTGACCTGCATGGTCCGGGAGGACTTGGCCCGCCCGGAACCCTTGCAGACGTCGCAGGGGTCCTGGGCGATGAGCCCGCGGCCCTTGCAGTCCACGCACGGATCGGTCAGTGAGAAACCACCGCCGGTGCCGCGCGACACCTGACCGGTACCGACGCAGGTCGGGCAGACCCGCGGGGTGCCGTTCTTGTCGCCGGTGCCCGAACAGGCTTTGCACGGCGCCTGGCTGGACATCCGCAGCGGGACCGTGGCCCCGTCGACCGCCTCGGTGAAGCTGAGCGTCACCTCGGACTCGATGTCCTGGCCGCGGCGCGGCTGGGTACGGGTCGTACCGGCACCGCCCCGGTTGAACAGTCCGCCGAACACGTCCCCGAGTCCGCCGCCGAATCCGCCCGCGCCGCCCGGCTGCCCCGCTCCCCCGCCCGGGGCACCTCCGAAGAGGTCCCCCAGGTCGAAGTTGAAGGAGCCGCCGCCGGCACCGGGCCCTGGCCGGTAGCCGCCGTTGCCGAAGAGAGCACGCGCTTCGTCGTACTCCTTGCGCTTCTTGGGGTCGCCGAGGACGTCGTTCGCCTCGGAGACCTCCTTGAACCGCTCCTCGGCCTTCGCGTCACTCTTGTTGGCGTCCGGGTGCAGCTCGCGGGCGAGCTTCCGGTACGCCTTCTTGATCTCGGCCTCGGTGGCGTCCTTCGGGACGCCGAGAACCTTGTAGTAGTCCTTCTCGACGAAGTCCTTGGTGCTCATCCCCGACGTCCCTCCTTCCGCTCGCTCCTGATCATGACGTCAGTACTGGTACTGATGTCAGCCCTCGTCCGGGCCACCGCTGTCCTCGTCCGGCGCTTCGTCCTTGGCCTGCGCCCCCGGCTGGGGCTCGGCCACCGCGACCCGGGCGGGACGGATGGTGCGCTCGCCGAACCGGTACCCCGGCTGCAGGATCGCCACGCACGTGTCCTCGGTGATGTCCGGCGCGTACGAGTGCATCAGGGCCTCGTGGATCGTCGGGTCGAAGGGCTCACCCTCCTTGCCGAACTGCTGGAGGCCCATCTTCGCGACGACCGTCTCCAGCGATTCGGCCACCGACTTGAAGCCGCCGACCAGCTCGCCGTGCTCACGGGCGCGGCCGATGTCGTCGAGGGTCGGGAGGAGTTCGGACAGGAGGGTCGCGATGGCGACCTCCTTGACCTGAACCCGGTCCCGCTCCACCCGGCGGCGGTAGTTCTGGTACTCGGCCTGCAGCCGCTGGAGGTCCCCGGTGCGCTCGCTGAGCGCGGTGCGGACCTGGTCCAGCTGGGCGGTGAGGGCTGTTTCCTGACTGCTCTGTGCGTCCCCGGCCGGGGCCGCCGGTTCCGGCTCCTTGGCGGAGTCGGAACCGGCGGCCTTCGACGCGGCGTCTTCGGAGGTCGCGCCGGAGGGGACGTCGGGCTCCTCCTCGAAGCCCGGAGTCTCCTCCGTCATGCGGCGCCTCCCTGACGGCCGTCCTTCTCGTCGTCCACGATCTCGGCGTCGACCACGTCGTCAGGCGCCTCGGTGGCCTGCTCGGTGCCCTCGCCACCCTCGGCGCCCGGCGCACCGCCTGCGGCAGCGGCGCCCTCGGCGTTCGCGTACATCGCCTGGCCGAGCTTCTGCGAGACCGCGGCGACCTTCTCGGTGGCCGTACGGATCTCGGCGGTGTCCTCACCCTTGAGCTTCTCCTTCAGCTCGGTGAGGGCCTCCTCGACCTCGGTCTTGACGTCGCCCGGGACCTTGTCCTCGTTGTCCTTGAGGAACTTCTCGGTCTGGTAGACGAGCTGCTCGCCCTGGTTGCGCGACTCGGCGGCCTCGCGGCGCTTGTGGTCCTCGTCCGCGTACTGCTCGGCCTCTTCGCGCATCCGGTTGACCTCGTCCTTCGGCAGCGAGGAGCCACCGGTGACGGTCATCTTCTGCTCCTTGCCGGTGCCGAGGTCCTTGGCAGCGACGTGCATGATGCCGTTGGCGTCGATGTCGAAGGCGACCTCGATCTGCGGCACACCGCGCGGGGCCGGCGGCAGACCGGTCAGCTCGAACATCCCGAGCTTCTTGTTGTACGCCGCGATCTCGCGCTCGCCCTGGTAGACCTGGATCTGCACGGACGGCTGGTTGTCCTCGGCCGTCGTGAAGATCTCGGAACGCTTGGTCGGGATCGTGGTGTTGCGCTCGATGAGCTTCGTCATGATCCCTCCCTTGGTCTCGATACCGAGGGACAGCGGCGTCACGTCGAGGAGCAGGACGTCCTTGACCTCGCCCTTGAGGACACCGGCCTGGAGCGAGGCGCCGATCGCGACGACCTCGTCCGGGTTCACACCCTTGTTGGCGTCCTGACCGCCGGTGAGCTCCTTGACGAGCTCCGCGACGGCCGGCATACGGGTCGAGCCACCGACGAGAACGACGTGGTCGATCTCGGAGAGCTGGATGCCCGCGTCCTTGATGACGTTGTGGAAGGGGCTCTTGCAGCGGTCCAGCAGATCGGCGGTGAGCTGCTGGAACTGCGAGCGCGTGAGCTTCTCGTCCAGGTGCAGCGGGCCCTCGGCCGACGCCGTGATGTACGGCAGGTTGATCGTGGTCTCCGTCGAGGACGACAGCTCGATCTTCGCCTTCTCCGCGGCCTCGCGGAGACGCTGGAGAGCCATCTTGTCCTTGGCGAGGTCCACGCCGTGACCGTTGGCGAACTGCTTCACCAGGTAGTCGACGACGCGCTGGTCCCAGTCGTCACCACCGAGGTGGTTGTCACCGTTGGTGGCCTTGACCTCGACGACGCCGTCACCGATCTCCAGGAGCGACACGTCGAAGGTGCCGCCACCGAGGTCGAAGACGAGGATCGTCTGGTCGTCCTTGTCGAGCCCGTACGCCAGGGCGGCGGCCGTCGGCTCGTTGACGATGCGCAGGACGTTCAGACCCGCGATCTCGCCGGCCTCCTTCGTCGCCTGGCGCTCGGAGTCGTTGAAGTACGCCGGGACGGTGATCACCGCGTCGGTGACCTTCTCTCCCAGGTACGACTCGGCGTCACGCTTCAGCTTCTGCAGGATGAAGGCGCTCATCTGCTGCGGGTTGAAGCTCTTGCCGTCCAGGTCGATCTTCCAGTCGGTGCCCATGTGGCGCTTGACCGACCGGATGGTCCTGTCGACGTTCGTGACTGCCTGGCGCTTGGCGACCTCGCCGACGAGCACCTCGCCGTTCTTGGCGAAGGCGACGACGGACGGCGTGGTCCTGGCGCCTTCGGCGTTGGTGATGACGGTGGGCTCGCCGCCTTCGAGAACGCTGACGACGGAGTTAGTCGTGCCCAGGTCGATGCCGACCGCACGTGCCATGGTGAATCCTCCAGCTGACTTGAGTGGAACTGGCTCAAGAGTGCACGACAGATCCCGTCGAGTCAACTGACCTGAGTCGAGTGCACTCAACTTTTATCCCGGCCTTATGCGCAATGCCCAGAAACCCCTGGTGGGAGCGGTACGGGGCGCGAGCAGGCACGAGAACCGAGCCGCCTCATATGCCTCGATTGAGCCTATCGCCCCGAATGGGCCGCCGCCCGGTGCGCTTTCCGCCGCCGGGGAGCCGCCGGTCCTGTGCCGAACCCCGGTGACTTTGATCGACATCCGTTACCGGTGGTGCGCTGCGGCGTTGAACGACACGTCGGACCGTGAATCGCTGCGGCTGACCCTGAATGTTCCCGTTCCACTGTTCCAAGGAGAACGCAATGTCGCGTATCGCGAAGGCCGCTGCCGTACTCGCGGGCACCGGCGCCGTCCTGGCCGGTTCCGCCGGTCTGGCCGCCGCCGACGCCGGAGCCCAGGGTGCCGCCATCGGCTCCCCCGGTGTCATCTCCGGCAACCAGGTCCAGGTCCCGGTCCACGTCCCGGTGAACCTCTGCGGCAACACCGTCGACGTCATCGGTCTGCTGAACCCGGCGTTCGGCAACACCTGCGTCAACGCCGACCAGCACGACCACGGCCACGGTGGCTACGGCGACGACGGCTACGGCAACTGAGACTGAGACAGCGGGCGGCAGCGCCTCCCGCGACCTGCGGCCACCCCCTGCGAAGGAGGTGGCCGCAGCTGTGTCCGGCCCACCCGCACCGGGCCCGTACCTGCTCTCAGGCGTACCGGTAGAGCGACGCATGGCTCAGCAGCGACGACGGTTTGACGCCCCACGGCTCCATCGGCTCGTCCAGGCTGAAGATCCGGCCGCTCTGCGGATCACCCGGGGCAAGCTTCCTCGCGGGGACGAACCCGGCGTGCGGATGCGCCTTCTGCCAGCGGTCCCAGACCAGGTCGCAGAAGGAGTGGTGCAGCCAGAAGACCGGGTCGTTGGGCGAGGTCGCGCTGTTCATCGCCCCGCCCACCCAGCGGTGCACCATGTTGTGGTTGCGCCAGGCCGGTCCGTCACCGACCGACCAGCCCTCGAAGGTGTTGCGGAAGCCGTGCGGCACGGTGGAGTCCCACGGGGCCGCGTCGTACACCGTCTCCTTCAGCGCACGGGCCAGATCGGCTCGGCTCGGCAGCGAGACGGGACGGGACGGACGGCCGAAGTTCCGGGTCAGGAACCGGTCGTCGGTCACCCCGACCGTGACCTCCCAGTTCCCCTCGCGGTAGGCGAAGGGGCCGGTCATCACCTGCTGGTCGGAGCGCCGGCCGTCGCCGCCGAGGAAGTCGTCGCCCCAGAGCCCGCCGGTCGGGGCCTGGTCGGCCGTCCAGTCCCAGTAGGGCACGGTGACGCTGGGGTCGACCGCCTGGAGTGCGCGCTCGAATTCCAGCACGAAGCGCCGGTGCCAGGGGAAGAACGTGGGCGCCATATGGGCGACCCGCTTCCCCCGCGACCCGTCCGGGACGTAGTACTCGCCGTGCGTCCGTACGAAGTCGTCGTACTGGCCTGAGCGCTTGACCTCCAGGACCGCGGAGACGAACCGCCTCTTCTCGGACGCGGTGAGGTCCTTCTGGTTCTTGCGGGTGTACACGGGTCAGGGACCTTCCCGGTCAGAGCTGCCGCATCGGGTGCGTCTGCTGCATGGATGTCAACGACAGCCGGGCCGTGCCCAGTTCGTCGACCGCGCCGCGCGCCACCGCGAGAGGCGTCGGGTACGACTCGTAGTGGTCCACCATGCTGAGGTAGCTGCCGTCGGCCCGCCGCATGATGTGCAGCGGCCTGCCGTCGACGGTCACCTCGGTGGAGTCGCCCGCCGTACCGCCCCTGATGTGCCGGCCCCGGTACATCTCGTCGAACGCGTCCCGCAGCTCCTGCGGCGGCCCCGGCGACAGGACACCCTTCCCGTCGTCGCCCTCGCGCCCCGTGGCACCGGCCCGCACGATCGGGGCCAGCGCCCCGGCCGTACCACCGACCGCGCCCACCGCGAACAGCGCGCGCAGTGCCCCGCGCCGGGTCACCGGTACCGACGGGTCCGCCGGTTCCTGGCGACCGGCACGGCCCCGGCCCGCACCGTCCGCGCGGCCCGCACCGTCCGCCGGCTGTCCCCGCTGTGTCCGCCCGGCCGTACCGCGCGTGGACGTTCTCATCCTGGCTCCCTCCGGTTCACCCCGCCGGTCGGCGCGGACCGCCGCGCCTGCCGCACGCCGGGTCGCGCCTCGTCGGGGACAACGACGGCACGAGGAAACAGTTCTTCGGACAAATGACCGCTCCGGCGCGCCGACCAGCGGCTCCGGCTCACTCCGCTGCCCCCTGACCCGGCGGCCGTTCGGCCGTACGGGGGGAATGTCCCGCGCCGCGGCGGGAACTTGCCCGCCCGGCCCCGCGGGGGCGGTCCGCGCCGCCGTGGATGCGCCACGATGACCGCCGGACCAGGGCTGTTCGGCCCGGGGGAAGGACGGACGGATGAGCGTCCCGGCACAGCCTGCCGTACGGCACCCGGCGCACCCGGCGGAGGTGAACCTCGCGGACCCGGCGTTCTGGCAACTGCCCCGCCCCGTACGGCTGGACGCCTTCGCCGCGCTGCGGAAGCTCGAAGGGCCCGCGTACTTCACCGAGCGCCCCGCCACCCGGCGCAGGCCGGGGCAGGGCTTCTACGCGCTGGTCAGGCACGCGGACGTGGTGCGGGCCAGCCGGCTGCCCGAGGTGTTCGCGAGCGCCCCCGGGGTCACCACGCCCGAGCCCGCCCGCTGGGTCAGGTTCCTGTTCGGCGAATCCATGGTCAACATGGACGCCCCGCACCACACCCAGCTCCGCCGGGTGGTCTCCCGGGCCTTCACGCCCCGGCTGCTCGCCGCGGCCGACGAGGACATCCGCCGTGTCGCCGAGCGCGTCGTGGACGACATGGTCGCGCGGCGGCCCGCCGAGTTCGTGGCGTCGGTGGCATCGCGGATGCCGTTCGAGGTCATCTGCAACCTCATGGGCATCCCGGAGCGCTACCGTGCCGACATCGCGGGCCGCGTCGACCACGCGTCGGAGAACGCGGGCGTGCGGCGCGGCATCGGCGCCCGGCTGCGGGACCCGGGGCGCGGGCTGCGGGCCCTGGCCCGGATGCATCTGATGATGGCGGCGCTCGGCCGCGAGCGGCGGCGCAGGCCCACCGGTGACCTGATCTCGGCGCTGGTGCGCGCCGACGTCGACGGGCGGGGGCTCGGCGCCCGCAGCCTCGGCTCGTTCTTCTCGCTCCTGATGGTGGCCGGTGTGGAGACCACCAGGAACGCGATCACTCACGCGCTGACGCTGCTGACCGAGAACCCGGAGCAACGGGACCTGCTCGCCTCGGACTTCGAGCGGTACGCGGACGGGGCGGTCGACGAGGTCGTACGGCACTCGACGCCGATCATCCAGTTCCGCAGGACGGTACGGACGGAGTACGCACTGGGCGGGCACCTCTTCAGGCCCGGCGACAAGGTGGTCCTCTACTACGCGTCGGCCAACCGCGACGAGGCGGTCTTCACCGACCCGGACGCCTTCGACATCACCCGCAGCCCCAACCCGCACCTGGGGTACGGCGGCGGCGGCCCGCACTTCTGCCTGGGCTCACATCTGGCCCGGCAGGAGATCAAGGCGCTCTTCCGGGAGCTGCTGAGCCGCCCGCTGGCGCCGCGCGCGGTGGGCCTCCCCGACCTGGCCGGCTCGAACTTCGACAACCGGGTACGGGCGCTGCCCTTCGCCTTCGACCCGCCCGCACCGTGACGGCAGGCCCGGTACGGCAGGCCCGGTGACGCCCGGCGTGTGACAGCGGTGCGGGGCCGGGCCGGGCGTACGCCTCCCCGGCCCGGCCCCGCCGCCGCGGCTACTTCCGCAGCTGGGTGACCGGCAGCATGCAGTGCGCGGACGTGGTGAGCATGGCCTCGTCGCCGACGAAGGCGCTGAGGACCTCCTCGGACACGGGCCGGCCCGGCACGGCCTCCGGCCACGGCTTGCTGGCGAACATGAAGTGCACCTCGCCCCGGTCGGCCACCGCCCGCAGCCACTCGGGCGGGACGGGGCACTGGGCGCTCAGATACGGCATGTTGACGGCGGCCTGGCCGCCCTCGACCAGCAGCCTGACCGGGAAGCCGGGCCGCGAGCCGTCCGCCAGCGAGCTGCCCAGCGGGATGCCGAGCTCGTCGAAGAGCGTGCGTACGGCGGCCTCGCCCGCCTCGGCACCGTCCTTGCCGTCACCGAGTGAATACGCCAGCAGATAAGGCAGGTTGTTCGTTTCGGGGTCGCCGGACCAGGCGAGCACGGAGAGGGTGCCCAATTGGTCGCGCTGGACACTGCTTGTGGCGGTGTGGGATGCGGTCATGGCTCGGCACCCTAGTGGCGGGCCCGGGCCCCCACGGCGGCCGTTCACCCGGATGGCGGAACCGGGCGCGGCAACGCGGCCGCAAACCATCAGTCAGGGCGTACGCGGGACAGCGGACCGCCCGGGACAGGACAGCCGGAGAAGGGCCCGCCCGGGACAGGACAGCCGGAGAAGGGCCCGCCGGGGACAGGACTGCCCAGGACCGGGCGGGTCCTGGGCAGTCCGCAGGGAAACGTTCACTCCCCATGCGACGCCTTGATCAACGATCTCCCGGTGCATTCGTTACTCATCCCGACCCATCCCGGTGCAGCGCGGACGTCCCGTCTTTCACCTGGATGGAGCTGACTGGTGGTCATGGAACGCACCGATGGCCCAGCGCAGCGCGCCCGGTCGGCCCTTCGGGGGGACGGTTTGACCAATGGATCATGAGTCCGCGTCTTCCGTCACCTGCACGAATTCACCACGAGGAGAGGCCCATGCCGCATCCACGACGACGGTTGAGGAGCGTATGCGTCGCAGGCGCGGCCGCCGGTCTTCTCGTGACCGGCGCCGGAGGCGCGCAGGGTGCGCTCAGGCCCGCCCCCGCTCCGTCCCCCGCCGGGCCGGCCGCCGCGGCGCCGAAGCAGCCCGCGTCCCCGGCGCCTGAGCCGCACGGCTCCCCCGCCGCGAAGGAGTCCGGGGCGCTCGCGCCGAAGGGCCCCCTGCCCGAGGCGCCGGAGGACTCCGCGCCCGCGGTGGGCGCGTACCTGGACTACGGGCCGAAGGGCGTCGCGCGGATGGCGGACCTCTCGCGCTGGCTGGGCGGCGCGGACGTGCGGGTGGGGCACACCTACCTGCCGGGTGACGTCTGGTCGAACATCGAGGGGCAGCCCGGCTTCCTCAGCACCTGGGCGAAGTGGCGGCGCGCCGATGCCGACCGGATGTTCGTGCTCAACGTGCCCATGCAGGAGCACAACGAGGACCATCTCCCGGACGACCAGGTCCGCGGCCTCATCCAGCAGGGCGCCCGGGGCGACTTCGACGACCACTACCGCAAGCTGGCCACCCACCTGGTGAAACTGGGGATCCCCGACACGGTGATCGTGCTGGGCTGGGAGATGAACGGCACGACGTACACCCAGCGCTGCGGCCCCGACCCGCAGGGCTGGAAGACGTACTGGAACCGGATCGTCACCGCGATGCGCTCGGTCCCCGGGCAGAAGTTCAAGTTCGACTTCACGCCCAACCGCGGCCCTGACGACATCCCCTGGACCCAGTGCTATCCGGGCGACGACACGGTGGACATCGTGGGGATGGACTCGTACGACCAGCCGCCGGGCGACACCTTCGAGGACCAGGTGAAGGGGCCGTACGGGCTCCAGGCGCAGGTCGACTTCGCCGCCGCGCACAAGAAGCAGATCTCCTACCCCGAGTGGGGCCTCTTCAGGAACGGCGACAACACCGCCTATATGCGCGGGATGCTCGCCTGGTTCGACGCGCACAAGCCGCTGTACCAGACCATCACGGACTACTGCCCGCACGGTGTGTGGCAGTGCGACGAGAACCCCGACGCGTCGAAGATCTTCCGGACGAAGGTGTCCCAGGAGGCCAAGCCGGAGCCCGGCAGGCCGACGGCCGAACCGAGCACCCCGCCCGGCACGGCGCCGACGCCGACTCCGACGCCGTCGGAGCACGGGGTGGAGCCGCCGTCGAAGCCGACGGGTACGAAGCAGTGGTGCATCCGGGTCGACCTGGGCAAGTGGGCCGGCACCTGGTTCAAGCCCCGGAAGATCTGCGTGTCCCTGCCGGAGGACTGACAGGGCAGCGGACGGGCGGACGGCGAACGGGGCAACAGGCGGCGGGTGGACGGCGGGTGGAACGGCGGGCCGGGTGCGGTCACCGGCCGCCGGCCGCCGGCCGTTCTCCGTCCGCCCGCCGGCCGCCGAGCCTGGTGCGCCAGTCGCGTACCACCGGCCCGATGGTGCGTACCGCGTCGGCCGCCCGGTCCCGGCCCGCCAGCTGGGCCGCGTACAGGCTGAGCACCGGGGCGAGCGCGGCCGTCGCGAGCAGCAGCCGCTGGTTGGTGACGACGGCCGGGCGCCAGTGGCTCTTGTACGGTTCGGTGCCGCGCAGCAGGCTGATGACGGTCCGGCCGCTCTCGGCGGCGTGCCGGGCGTCGCGGCGCAGCAGCATCGTCGCCACGTCGACCTTCCTGGTGCGGAGCTGGGGGTCGGCGCCGTACAGATATCCGCCGCTGAGCCGGGCGGACTGGAGCGTCACATTGGCGGCGACCACCGCACCGTCGAGGCGGTACTCGGTGAGCGCCGCGTCGCCGTCCCGCACCATGCGCTGGGTGGCGCGCGTCAGATGTTCGGCGAACCGGGGTCTGAGGTGCTCGGGCGTGACCCCGCGCCCACGCCACTGCAGCTCGTGCAGACGCAGCAACTCCCGGATGCCGCAGGGGACTTCGTGCTCCGGGACGGCGCGCCCCTCGATCCCCAGCGCGTCGAGCTTGCGCAGCTTGGCCCGGACCCGCTGGGCCCGTCCGGAGGCGAGCCGTTTGACCAGCTGGTCGATGGGCTCGGCGGGCAGTTCGAGGCAGACCGAGTCGCTGAGCCTGCGCCGCGCCCCGGGCCAGCAGGCGTAGAGCTCCTCGGCCGCGGCCCCGGGGCGCACCTCGCGCAGATCGATCAACGCGTGCGGGGCGGCCCGGCGCAGCCCCTCGGCGAGCGCGGTGAGCGTGCCGGACGGCTGCGAGCCGTCGATGAGGACGTCCGAGAAGTCGGAGATGCCGCCGCCCAGCGGGACGAGCAGCGGCAGCGGCCGGTGGGTGAGCATCAGCGGTGCGGCTCCCACCAGCTGTCCGCCACGCCGTACGAGGACCACCCGCAGCCGCCCGGGTGTGCCGTACGAGAGCCACCAGGAGTACAGCCAGGAGTGGCTCTGGAACGGGGTGGCGGTGGCGCAGCCGCGGTACAGCGCCGCCCACTGGGTCTCCAGCGCGGCGAACTGCCGTTCGTCGCGGCACAGCGTCACGGACAGGCCGGACCCGGCCGCTGTCCCGGACCCCGGCCCACCGCCTGTCCTGACCCCGGCCCCGGCCCCGGACGTGGTCCCGGCGGCCACCGCCATCAGACGTGTTCCTTCGGCTGTGCGGGCTCGGCGAGCGCGTCGGGTCCGGTGGCCTGGGCGGGCGCCGGGACCGCTGTGCCCTGGCTCCACTGCCTGCGGCGCGGGCGGACCAGCAGCGTGAGGGCGCCGACGAGGCCGCCCGCGCAGCCGCCGACCGCGATGCCGACCGGCACCGAGGGCGAGACGGCGGCCGACGGTGCGACGGCCTTGGAGAACAGGACCAGCCGGACGCCGGTGTTGCCCGCAGCGGCGTTGCCGCTGGTGGTGAGGGCTCCGGCCACCGCGTTGGCGATGTCGGCGGCCTTGCCGGGGCGCGTCGCGCTGCCGGTGATGCCGATCATCGGCGACTCGGGCGAGGTCTCCGTACGGACGTGCCGCCCCAGCGTCCGCACCGGGACGCCCGCCGCCTTCTGGGCCGCGGCGAGTGTCGAGCTGCTGGTGGAGATACGGCCGTACGCCTGGGCGAAGCCGAGGGCGGTGGAGGGGTCGGCGCCCTTGGCGGGGGCGGCGACGACATAGCTGGTGGCGGCGTAGTCGGGCGCCGCGGCCAGTCCGTACGCCGCACCGCCGACCACGCCGACCAGCGCGCACAGGGGCAGCGGCCACCAGCCGGGCAGCGCGGCGGCGCGGCGGCGGACGGCCCGCCCGATGGTCCGGGGGATGGCTCGGCGCTCGGCTCGGCGCTCGGTCCGGTGCTCGGTCCGGTGCTCTTCGCGGGGCGAATCAGGCATGGGGCTCACTTCTTCGTCGGTGTCACGGGTGGTCGCGGAACGGGGCACGGGAGGGGGGAACGGGGGTCACGGGACAGGGGTCACGAACGGCCGGCGTACGCGCGGGACGGCCGGGGCCGCGGCGACCGTGCGGGCGTACACCCCGAGCAGACCGGCCGCGCTGCGCGCGATGTCGTAGTGGCCGACCACCGCCGGTGGCGCCAACCGCCGTGCCCCCAGGCTCAGTTGGTGGCGGAGCGCCGCCTCGATCTCGGCGGCGCCGCCCGGCACCCGTACCGCGCCCGGCACCGGTCCGGCCGACAGGTCGTCGAGCGCGGGGCAGACGGCGTACAGGACGGGAAGACCGGCGGCCAGCGCCTCGACGACAGCGAGCCCGAAGGACTCCTCGTCGGACGCGGAGACGAAGACGTCCGCCGCGTCCAGGACAGCGGGGACCGTCGGCCGGGCGGTCGGCCCGGAGGGCGGCCCAGCGGTCGTTCCGGCGTGCGGTCCAGCGGTCGGCCCGGCGGGCGGCCCGGTATGCGACCCGCCGGACAGCACGTCCGGCCGCCCGTCCGGCAGTGCGTCGGACAGCCCGTCCGGCAGTGCGTCGCACTCGCCGATGAGGTGGATGCGGTCACCGGCCCCGAGCTGCCCGGCGAGCGTGCGCAGCGCCTCCCGCTCCGGCCCGTCCCCGGCCAGCAGCAGTCTGACCTCCGGCAGCGCGGCGACCGCCCGTACCAGCAGGTCGAAGCGTTTGCCCGGCACCAGCCTGCCGACGCCGCCCACCACGAACGCGTCGGCCGGGATACCGAGCAGCTCCCGGGTGGCGGCCCTGACCCGCGGATCGTGCCGGAACCGCGCCCCGTCGATGCCGTTCGGTACGACATGGAGACGCGAGGCCGGCACGCCCCAGCCGCGCAGCCGGTCGGCGACCGTCGCCGACACCGCGACCGTCGCCGAGCCCAGCCGCTCGGTGCGCAGATACAGCGCGCGGGCGGACCGGGTGAGGGGGCGGCCCTCGATGTACCGCGCGCCCAGCGAGTGTTCGGTGGCGACCGTGGCGCGTACCCCGGCCAGCCGGGCGGCGATCCTGCCGTACACACAGGCCCGGTACAGATGGGTGTGGACCAGGTCGTACCGGCCGCGCCGGATCAGCCGGACCAGCCGGGGCAGCGCCGCGAGGTCGCGGTTGCCGCGCATCCCCAGGTGCGTGACGGAGATCCCGTCGGCGCGCAGCCCGTCGGCGACCGGGCCGGGGTTGGTGAGCGTGACCACATCGCACTCGACGGGCAACTGGCGCAGCAGCAGCCGCAGTTGCTGCTCGGCGCCGCCCACACCGAGGCCGGTGATGATGTGCAGGACCCTCATCGGCCGCCTCCGGCCCGCAGCTGCCGCAGCCGGTGGAGCGCCCGTTTGGTGCCCAGCCGCAGGCCGCGGTCCGCGTGGCTGATGTGGGTGCGGGCCAGCGCGTGGCCGCCGGCCAGCGGCCCGGGGGCGATGGCGCAGCCGTACGCGTAACCTGCGGCGCGCACGGCGTCGACGGTCCGCCGGTCGATGGTGCCGTACGGATAGCAGAAGCCCTCCGGCGCGACGCCGGTGATCCTGCGCAGGAGTTCGCGGCTCCCCCGGGTCTCCTCGCGCAGTTCGTCGTCGGCCGCGTCGGTGAGGTCCCGGTGGTAGAGGCCGTGCGAGCCGATCTCCATGCCGGCCGCGGCCGCGGCCCTGACGCCGTCCTCGGTGAGGAGCGGTTTGCGCGGCCCGAGCGCGTCCCAGACGTTCTCGCCGCCGAGCCTGCCGGGCAGCACGAACACGGTGGCCGTGCACCCGTGCCGCTTCAGCAGCGGCAGCGCGTGGTCGGTGAAGTCGCCGTAGCCGTCGTCGAAGGTCAGCCCGACGAGCCCGCGCCCGCGGCCCTCGGCGCGGGCGCGCAGCAGGGCCCCGACGCCGACACCGGTCAGCCCGGACCGCGCCAGTCGGCGCAGCTGGTGGTCGAGGCGCCCGGGGGCGACGGTGATGCCGTACGGGTCGTCGGTGGGGTCGGCCACCGAGTGGTACATGAGGATCCACGGCTGACTGCTGGATCCGGTCGATGGCGGGGCGGCGGCGTGTGGCGCCGTGTCAGCGGACATGACGGAACCTTTGCTTGGTGAGGTCGAGCAGGCCGACGACTTCGGGGGCGCGCAGCGCGAGTGCCGCTGCGGCGAACACACCGGGCACCAGCAGACAGCCGGCGGCCAGGCTGGGCAGCGCGCCGGGGACCAGCGGGGCGAGCAGCGTCCCCGCCGCGCAGGCGGCGACGGCCGCGGCGGACAGCCTGGCGAGCGTGAGGGCGACGCCGCGTACGTGGATGGAGACGACCCGCGAGCCGAGCCCGCGCAGCAGGAGCACGGCGGTGACGGTGATACCCAGCGCGTTGGAACCGGCGATGCCGTACACCCCCCACGGGCCGACGGTGAGTGCTCCGGCGACCGTGTTGACGAGGAGTCCGGCGGCCATCGCCGCGGCCGGGAACCAGGTGGGCCGCACCGCCGAGAAGAACGGCCTTCCCAGGGCGCCGACCAGGCACTGCCCGAGCAGCCCGAGCGCGTAGACCCGCATGATGGACGCCGTGGTCGCGGTGTCGCGGGCGCTGAACGCGCCGCGCTGGAAGAGGACTTCGATGATCTGCGGGGCGTAGGCCACGACGACCGCGGTGCCGGCCAGCACCACGACCCCGGCCAGCGCCAGATCGCGCTCGACCCGGCGCCGCGCCTGGTCGCCCTCGCCGTCGGCGACGGCCTTGGCGACCACAGGGAAGGTGACCGTGCAGATCATCAGCGACAGCATCATCGGCACCTGGGCGACCTTCTGCGCGTAGTTCAGGTGCGAGATCGCCCCGGCGGGCAGCGAGGCGGCCAGGAACCGCTCGACGAGGACCTGCGACTGGCGGCAGACGGTGAAGATGACGACGGGCGCGAGCACTCCGAGCACCGGCCGCGCGGTGCCGACGGCCGTGGCCGCGGCCGTGACCGTGACCGTGGCCGGGGCCGGGGCCGGGGCCGGGGCCGGGGCCGGGGCCGTGGCCGTGACCGTGGCCGGGGCCGGGGCCGGGGCCGGGGCCGGGGCCGGGGCCGGGGCGCCGATGAGCGTCCTCTCGCCGCGGTCGGCCGGGCGTACGGCCAGGTGTTTGACGAAGGCGGGCAGCTGGGCCAGCACCATCAGGACACTGCCCGCCGCGACCCCGGCGGCCGCGGCACGCACGCCCCACAGGGAGTGCAGCACCAGCATGGTGAGGATGATGCCGACGTTGTACGCCACATAGATCGTGGCGGGCGGCAGATAGCTGCGGTGCGCCCGCAGCGCCGCGCTGAGATAGCCGGTGATCCCGAACGAGAGCACGGTGAGGGCGGTCAGCCGGGTGCACTGGACGGCCACCTGCGGCTCGGCGAGCCCCGGCGCCAGAAGCTCCACGATCACCGGTGCACCCAGCACCAGGACCCCGGTGGTGCAGCCGAGCAGCACGAGAAGGCGCGGCAGGGTCGCGGAGACCAGGGCGCGTACGGGGTCGGGGTGTTCGCCCGCGGCGCGCCGGGCCAGCGCGTGACTGAACGCCGGGACGAGCACCAGCGCCATCGCGTCCTCGATGAGCAGCGTGGAGGCCATCTCCGGCACGGTCCAGGAGATCAGGAACGCGTCGCTGTCACTGCCCGCGCCGAAGAGATGCGCGATGCTCTGGTCCCGGACGAGACCGAGCACCGAACCGGCGATGGTCAGCGCCGCGGTGACCGCGGCCGCCCTGGCCAGCACCTTCCCGAGCCGGGGCGGTGCCTGCCGGACGGCGGGCGGCACAGGGCCCGCCGCTGACCGCACGGCCACCGCGGTACGGGCGGCGGCACGGCGGCGCGAACGGGTGCCGGTGGCTGTGCGGGTGCCGCTGGTCGTCTCGTTCATACGGCGCCCGGCGCTTCCTGACGGCCCCCCAGCGCCCACCAGGCGATCAGGCCGAAGACGATGCCGGTGAGCGCGGTGGAGGGGCCGCCGATGTCCGCGTAGAGGAAGTCGACCGTCTGCCACAGCATCAGCCCCACCGCCACGAGCCCGCAGTCGGCGGCCGCTCCGCGCCGTCTCCGCGCGCGGTACAGGCGGCGCGCCGCGCCCGCCAGGAGCGCGGCCCAGCTGCCGGCCAGCGCGGTGATCCCGATCAGGCCCTGTTCGCCGAGGACCAGCAGATACATGTTGTGCGGCGAGAGCAGCGGCTGGCGCTGGTAGGCGTGGCCTGCGCCCGCCGTGTCGGAGCCCGAGGAGAGCCCCAGCGAGGCGTGGCCGTCGCGGTACGCGGGAAATCCCTTGAGGCCGACGCCCGTCGCGGGCTCGTCGCGCCACATGCCGACCGCCGCCGCCCACATCGTGTACCGGTCGGTGACCGACTGGTCGGGGGCGGCCGTGACCTGGGTGATCGAGCCGAGCCGTTCGGTGATGAGCTGCGAGCCGACCCCGAATCCGCCGACGAGCACCACCGCGACCGCGACCACGACCGCCAGGGCGCGGACCGCCGTACGCAGTCCGGCGAGCAGGACGACGGCGAGCACCGCGACCACGGTGGCGATCCACGAGCCGCGGCTGAAGGAGAACGCGAGGGGCAGCACCAGCGCCACCGCCGCGGCGAGCGCGGCCGGGCGCACCCAGCGGGGCGCGCCGGGCGGCGGACGCAGCGCGAGTCCGGTGGCGACGACCATCCCGAACGCCACGGTGGTGGCCATGCCCATGATGTCGGTGGGGCCGAAGGTGCCGACGGCCCGGATGTCGGAGCCCATGTACGAGGCGCCGCTGCCGGTCGCGTACTGCCAGACGCCGAACCCGCCCTGGACCAGCGCGAGTACGACGAAGGCTCCGGCCACGAACCGGAAGTCGCCGGCGTCCCTGAGCAGCAGCACGACGGCCGCCGGCACCAGCACGAACACCTGGACGTACCGCACGAACCCGGGGAGCGCGGCCACCGGATCGGCCGCGGTCACGGTGGCCACGGCCAGCCCCACGACCGGCACACCGAGGACGGCGGCGGCGGCCGGGCTCAGCGGACGCGGCCTGCCGCGCAGCATCCGTACCGCGCAGTACAGCACCAGGAACGCCGAAGCCACGTCGGCGACCGAGATGTTGGTGGAGGTGCTGGCCCCGTTCCCGTACTCGACGGGGACGGCCAGCAGCAGGACGGGCGCGGCCACCGGCAGCACCGGCCACCAGCGGGCGAGCCGGCGCCCGAGGCATACGGCGAGCGGCGCGGCGGCGGGCGGTGCGGTGCGCGGCCGGGGCACCGCGGGGGCCTGGGTGAGGGCCGTCACGGTCAGCTGCCCCCCAGCCGGAAGAGCGAGCCGGCGGTCCTGGCCAGGATGCAGATGTCCTGCCAGAGCGACCAGCTGTCGATGTAGTGGTTGTCGAAGCGGGCCCGGTCCTCGATGGAGGTGTCCCCGCGCAGTCCGCTGATCTGGGCGAGCCCGGTGATCCCGACCGGCATCCGGTGTCTGGACCGGTAGCCGGGGTGGCAGCCGGAGAACTTCGTGACGAAGTAGGGCCGTTCGGGCCGCGGGCCGACCAGGCTCATGTCACCGCGCAGTACGTTCCACAGCTGCGGCAGCTCATCGAGCGAGGTCCGCCGCAGCAGGCTGCCCGCGCCGCTCATCCGGTGGTCCCTGGCGACGCTCCACCGGGTCGCCGACTCGTGGTCGTCGGCGGGGCGCAGCGTACGGAACTTGAGCAGGGTGAAGGCGCGCCCGTCCATGCCGACCCGTTCCTGCCGGAAGATGACGCCGGGCCCGTCGGAGATCCGTACGGCCAGCGCGCACAGCCCCATCACGGGAGCCGCCGCGATCAGGACCAGGGCGGCGAGCGAGGTGTCGAGGGCGCGTTTGCCCCAGCGGCTCACGCGGTGGCCGGGCACGGCCAGCGGCCGCACGGCGAACCCCCACAAGTGGTCGGCGGACACGGTGCGCCGGCCGGGCCCCGACGTGTCGACGAGCCACAGCTGGACGCCGTACTCGCCGAGCAGCCGCACGAGGGACGGGTCGTCGGCGGTGGCACCGCCGGGACCGACGAACAGGGCGTGGCGGACCGTGGTCTGGATGACGGCCCGGCCGATCTCCTCATGGGCCGCGAGCACGGGCAGTACGGAACTCCCGTCCCCTGCGGCGGATCCGGCGTCGGTGGCGGCCCCGGTCTCCACAAGTCCCACCGGCCGCATGCCGTACGCCGGGTGCGCGTAGAGCGCGGCACTGATCTGGTGGGCGGTGGCGCCGCCGCCGACGATCAGCGTCGACTGCCCGCGCCGGGCGGCGGTGGCACGCGCCAGCCGGTGGACCGCGCCGCGGACCGCGCAGCCGGTGAGGGTCTGCGCGGTGACCGCGGTGGCGAGGACCGTCCAGTCGAGGATGCGCCAGGGCGCGAGGGCCGCGAAGCAGGCGGCCGCGGTGCACCACAGGACGAGCGCATGGCCGAGCAGCGCGGGCAGTTCGAGCAGCGCCGACGCGGAGAGGCGCCGCCGGTAGAGGCCGCCGTGCAGGTGCAGGGCCAGATGCAGCGCGAGCATCGGTACGAGGACCAGCGGCGCCGGGCCCGGCCCGGGCACCAGCGCGCAGGTGGCGGCCAGGGCGAGCGTGTCACCCGCGATCAGCGGGGCGACCGTACGGGCCCGCCGCCGTCCGGCCGGCCGGGCCGGCTCGGGGCGGGGGCCCTCCGCGCCGCGCGGCGGGTGGATCGCGGGCACGGGCTGCTGCACGGCCGTGCCGGGGCCGCCGCTCCGGCCCGCGTGGGGAGCATGTGCGCTGTCCGTCGTCATGGGCTGATGCGCTCCCTCGTCGTGGATTGGGGCGGGCTCGTGGTGGATGGGGGCAGGCCGGTGAGCCGGCGGTACAGCCCCGAGACCGCGGTGGCCGTGTGCCGCACATCGAAGTTCGCCCGCGCGTGGGCCCCGGCCTCGCGGCCGAGCGTGTCCCGCAGCCGGGCGTCGGCCAGCAGCTTCCCGACCGCGCGGGCCAGCGCGTGCGGGTCGTCCGGCGGGACGAGCCCGTGCCGGTGGTGCCCGGGCGGCAGGCTCTCCCGGGCGCCGCTCACATCGGTGAGGACGACGGGCCGCCCGCAGGCCATCGCTTCGAGCGGGGCGAGCGCCATGCCCTCCCAGCGGGACGGCAGGACGACGAGGTCGGCGGCGCGCAGCCAGTCGCACGGCCCGTCGACCGCGCCGGCGAACAGCACACCGGGCGGCGCTGTTCTGGTCAGCCGCGCCCGGTCGGGTCCGTCGCCGACGAGCACCAGCCGGGCCGCGGGCGCCGCACGGAGGATCTCCGGCCAGGCCCGCAGGAGTACGTCCTGGCCCTTCTGGCGGCAGAGCCTGCCCACACAGACGACGAAGGGCCCCGACCCCAAGGCCCCTTCCCCTGAACCGGGTTGGGGCCCGACGCCGCCGTCGGGGCGGAACTCACCGAGGTCGACGCCGTTACGGATCACCGCCCACCTGGCGGCGATCCCGGCCGCCTCACCGGCCCGCCGTTCCGCCTCACTGACGCACAGGACGCGGTCGGCCCACCGGGCCGCGTACCGCTCCCAGGCCAGCGCGAGGCGCGCGGTCGGGCCGCCGACCGCGTCGAACGACCAGGCGTGCGGCTGGAAGACCGTCGGGACGCGCCCCCGTACGGCGAGGCGGGCGGCCAGACCGGCCTTGGAGCTGTGCGCGTGCACCACATCGGGGCGGCTCGCACGGATCAGCCGGGCGGCGGCAGCGGTCTCGGCGGCCAGCCCGGGACCGGGCGCCCGGCCGGCCGGCCAGGGGCGGACGTCGGCCCCTGACCCGGCGAGCACCGACGCCAGACCGGCGCCGGGCGGACAGCCCACAACTACTCTGATTCCTTCGGCCACTTGTGCCCGCACCAGGTCGGTGACCACGCGGGCGACTCCGCCGTCCACCGGCTGCACGAGATGAAATACCGTCAGCGGGCGTCCGGGAGAATTGTTTTCTGGCAGCACGTGTGCGGCTCTCTTAGTACCTGGCCCGGAGATCGGTTTCCCCGGGATGCGCGGAGCTGATGGCTCAGCGGCGGGAATCCGTCTGCACCGCGGGCGCACCGGGGCAATTCCCTTGGCTTTCGGCCGGGAAGTGGAAGTACGGGCTGTCCGAACCGCGGGGGAGAACGGGCCGCGGGGCGAATGGGCCGGAGCCGTGGCCCGCCCGAGGAGGGCCGGCGGAACGCGCCACGCAGGGCTGTGTGCCCAAGCCGTACGGCACAGCGAGACCCGTCGTTTCCCGCATGACTGGCTCTCCCGTCTCCACAAATGCGACCAACCGGACCAAGCAGGAGTGCACTTTGTCAGAAAGCGGGGTGGAAATCATGACGGACTCGCGCATACCGCCGTACGGCAGTTGGCCCGAATGCCCTGAATCCCCTTGTGGCGGTGGGCAATAGGCCCGCCATTTGCCAGGAAAGGTCTCCAACGGGTGACGGCGCGTACCCGGCGGGAACAGCGTTCGTTGAACGCGTGCGGAAATGCGGGGCCCCTGAAGCAAGAGCGCGGGGAGCGCCGGATTTTCCCGGCAGGGCGAGATGCACCCCAGAGGCACCCCGCTTCCCCGCAGCCCGCCACCGGCGGAGACCGCGCAGCACGGCGCACCCCGCGCGCAGGGGGCTCACTCCAGCGGGCCGCCGCACTCGTGCGCTACGGCAATCGAGTGAAGGGGCGGAACCAAACTCAGCCCCCGGAGTTGATCAGGGTGCTCCACTTCCGGGCAAAAATGCAGAAAAGGGACCACAGTGATCAAGAAGATTCTGGCCACCGCAGCCGTCACCGCCTCGATCGTCGGCGCCGGTGCGACCCTGGCCCCGCAGGCCATGGCCATCGGTAACGACGGTGGCACCACCTCCGCCAGCGGCAACGGCGCCGAGCAGGCGTTCGGCAACTCGGCCACCAACGGTGCCCAGAGCCCGCAGCTCAGCCTGGTCCAGGGCTCGCTGAACAAGCCCTGCCTCGGCGTTCCGGTCAAGGCCAACGTGGGCTCCCTCGTCGGCCTGGTCCCGGTCGCCGTTCAGGACATCCCGGTCCTGTCCTCGCCGCAGAACCAGCAGTGCACCGAGAACTCCACCCAGGCGAAGGGCGACGAGGCCCTGTCGCACATCCTGGACAACATCCCGGTCCTCTCGGGCAACGGTGCGGCGAACCAGGGCTGATCCCCTCGCAGCTCCCACGTGGCCGCCGCAGACAGGACGTTGCGGCGGCCACGCGTGTGTCCGCACCGGGCGCACGCCTCCCGGCCGGCCGGGACGCCGAAAGCATTCGGGTCGATTTGCCGCCCGGACCCGCGTACGGAGTTTCCCCGCGGCGCACCGGTCGTTAGCAGTCCTGCAGTGGTGTTCATGAAAAGGCAACTGGACACGCGTCGCGACGGTCGTGGACGCGGGAGACACCGCTGCGGGAAGGATCGACATGAAGTTCAAGAAGGCTGCTGTTCTCGCCGCCGGCGTCATGATGGCCCTGGGCGCCGCTGCGCCCGCCATGGCCGACTCGGGCGCGGAGGGTGCGGCCATCGGCTCGCCCGGCGTCCTCTCTGGCAACGTCATCCAGGTTCCGATTCACATCCCGGTGAACCTGTGCGGCAACAGCGTCGACATCATCGCGCTGCTCAACCCGGCGCTCGGCAACACCTGCGTCAACAAGTGACGTAGGGCTCTCCCTCACGGGCGAGTCACGGAAGCGGCCCCGCCGGGTATCGCATGACCCGGCGGGGCCGCTTCCGTCCGTGGAATTCCGTCTGGGGAACGGGGCGCAGAAACGCTCGCCGTCCTGGGGTTTCTCCCACCCGGCGGGATCGTTAGCCACGGTGCAGGCGGCGCACCGGCACCTTTCACCGACGGTGCCCGGCGCGAGAGTCGCAGCTGTGAACAGCGCCGCCGGAGAAAGGTATTCGACATGAAGTACTCAAAGGTCGCCGCTGTCGTCGCCGGTTCCATGATGGCGATCGGCGCGGGCGCGGCCGCGGCCACCCCCGCGTTCGCCGCCGAGCCCCCCGCCATGCCCCCCATGAGCCTCAACGGCGGACTCGACCAGGCCACGCAGTCGCTTCAGCAGGGGGCGGCCGTCCCGGTGGCCGCGGTCGCCGACACCGCGACGAGCCTGGCGACCGGCAAGGCCGACGCGGGCGAGCAGGTCCTGGGCCTCGCCCGCCAGGCCACCCCGATGCTGGGCGGCGTGCAGCTGGGCAACCAGTAACAGCCCTGCTCGACCGGCGGCAGTCCCGCTCCGGCCCGCTCCCGGCAGCGCCCGTGACGCGAAAGTGGCGGTACCCGCATCAGCTGCGGGTACCGCCACTTCTGCTGTCCGGTCCGCGGGCCCGGCCTCGGCCGGGCCCGCAGGATCAGAGCGTCAGTTGTTGACGCAGGTGTTGCCGAACGCCGGGTTCAGCAGACCGATGACGTTGACGGTGTTGCCGCACAGGTTCACCGGGATGTGGACCGGCACCTGGACCTCGTTGCCGGAGATGACACCCGGGGAGCCCACGGCCGCGCCCCCGGCGCCGGCGTCGGCGAACGCGGAGCCGGCGGCGCCGCCGGCGGCGAGGCCCGCGGTGGCAAGGACGAGAGCTGCCTTCTTGGCAGTGTTCATGGGAGTTGCACCTTCTCTTCGATGTTGTGCCCTGAATCAGGACCCACTCGATTCGCAACGAACGACCGGGGGCCACGACACGGCCCGGCGGCCCATGGAACCTGTTCGGCCCAATTCCGGCCCGACGCGCAAACCCCCCGGTCACCGGGCCCGTCAACCCGCTTCCCGCACACCTGCGACAAGAAGCCATATGAGTGAAGCGCCGGAACCAATCGCCGGTCCGGCAGTTGATCAGAGCGCTCCGGAAGCGGGCACTCGTGTGACAACCGAAGGACGCGAAATGATCAAGAAGGCTATGGCCACTGCGGCGGCCACCCTCACGATGGCAGGCGCCGGCGCGATGATGGCGTCGCCGGCCATGGCAGTCGGCCACGACGGCGGCACCACGTCGCTGAGCGGCAACGGTGCCCAGCAGGCGTTCGGCAACTCGGCCACGTACGGCAACATGAGCCCGCAGATCGGCCTCATCCAGGGCTCGCTCAACAAGCCCTGCATCGCCCTGCCGGCCAAGGCCAACCTCGGCTCCCTCGTCGGCGTGGTCCCGGTCTCCGTCCAGGACATCCCGATCCTGTCGTCGCCGCAGACCCAGCAGTGCACCGAGAACTCCACCCAGGCCAAGGGTGACGAGGCCCTGTCGCACCTCCTGGACAACGTGCCGATCCTCTCGGGCAACGGCGCCGGGAACGGCCGCTGATCAGCGCCGCTCCTCCGACCTCCGGACACTGACGTCCTGGTGGAGCACTGAAGGGGCCCCGGTGACAGCTCGCGCTGCCACCGGGGCCCCTTCATGTCTGCCTGTTCATGTCTGCCTGCCCGCCGGTTCGCGGCTGCCTGTTCACGCCTGCCGGTTCACGACTGCCGGAACAGCACCCCGTCGCCCGGCACCGGTGGCGGGACCGCCGTGTAGCCGGGCGGCGGAGCGCACCGCTCCCCCCGTGTCTGCAGGCCGACGCAGTCCGGCGCGTACGCCCCCGCCCCTTCGAGCAGCCGGTCCTCGTGGCCGGGCGCCCGCAGCCGTACGAACAGCCGCTCGCCCGGCGCGGTCACCGCGTCCCACAGCGCGTCGAGCCTGTGGCCACCGTCCGGGCCGTTCCCGTCACCCAGCGCGTAAGGGAGTACGGACCACCCGGGGTCGCCCGCCGCGCGCCGCGCCAGTTGTTCGCGCGGCCCGGGCAGCACCTCGAAGGAGACGACGCGCCCCCGGTAGCCGGCCCGGCGCAGCCCCGTCACATACGCCCCGTCGTCCGCGGCCGTGTCGAGGACGAGGTCGATCTCGGCGTCGGCCAGCAGCTGGACGAGTTCGCGGTACGGGCCGCGCCCCCGGTGCCGTTCGCGCGCCGCGGCCCGCAGGAAGCGTGCGTGGCTCAGCGCCGCGGCCTGCCACCGCTGCCACCGGGCGCGCGGCGGAGCGGGGCGGGCGCCGCCGTGGACGAGGGTGAAGGCCGGGCCGGCCGCGACGTACACCGCGGGGTGTCCGGCGGCGAGGCGGGCGGCCGCGCGGTGCTGCCGGGCGGTGTCGGATCCGCCGATCCAGACGAGCCGGGCGCCGCTCTCCCGGATGCGGGCCGCAAGCGCCGTCCACTCGTCGGCGGTTGCCGTCCGGCCGGGCAGCGGGGCGGCGCCCGCGACCCGTGCGTCGGGGTAGCGCACCAGGATTTCGGCGGTCAGCCCGGCACCGGCACCGGCCGGGCTGCCGGTGCCGGTCGCGGTGGCGGTGCCGGTGGCGGTGCCGGTGCCGGTGCCGGTGCCAGTGCCGGTGGCTGTTCCGTGCGCCGGGGCGTTCTCCGCTCCGGGCGGCTGTCCGAGCAGATAGTGGCCGAGCCCTTCGCGCTGTCCGGCGCGGACGGTGTCGAGCAGCAGGTCCGGCCCGTACACCCGGGCCGCGGGCCGCCCGCCCGGCCGCACCGTCCGGGCGGTGCCGCCGCCTGCGGGGAGGTTGAGCGCCGCCGAGCGCAGCAGCCGCTGGAGCCCGGGGTCGCGGTCGGCGTCCGCGAGGGTGGCGGTCCCGCAGAGGTGGACGTCCGCCGCCGTTCCCCGTACCGCGAGGCGTACGAGTGTCCGCGCGGCGGCCGCCGGGGTGAGCGGGGTGAGCGGGATTCCGGCGCTGCGGACGGTGCGGGGCGGGCCGCCGCCGGGAGGGGCCGGGGGGCCGTCGGTACGGGAGATCGCCTGGCTCATGCGCCGCCCATCGGTTGCGGTATCGGGGTGATGCCACCGGGGCATCCAGCTCGCACGGTCCACAAGTTAGTTCGTTATGCACCACTATGCGGTGAGTAACACGATTGGACGGCAGACATCCGATGAGGACACCCTGAGCGACGCAGATCACCGCCTGCCCTGGTACATCGCAGTGGGATAAGTGGGTACTCTCAGCAACGGACTGCATTAAGTTACTGCTTAGTAATCACTTGAGAATCACTGTCACCACTGGATCCCCACCTCGCAGGCCCGAGGAGCCCCCATGCAACTCGCCGCGATCATTGTGTCGCTGGTACTCGCCGTGGTCGGTGTCGCGCTGTTCGCCCGAGCCATCGCCCAGATCTACCGCTCCGTGCGGCTCGGTCAGGACGTGCCCGCAGGCACCCGCACCGACGAACCCGCACAGCGCACGATCACGGTGGTCAAGGAGTTCCTCGGCCACACCAGGATGAACCGCTGGGGCATCATCGGGTTCGCGCACTGGTTCGTAGCGGTCGGCTTCTTCTCGCTCGTGCTGACCCTGATCAACGCCCTCGGCCAGCTCTTCAAGGCCGACTGGGTCCTGCCGGTCATCGGCCACTGGCTGCCGTACGAGATGTTCGTCGAGTTCATCGGTGTGATGACGACGCTCGGCATCCTCGTCCTGATCGTGATCCGTCAGCTGTCGAAGCCGGACCGGCCGGGCCGCAAGTCCCGGTTCGCGGGCTCCAACTTCGGCCAGGCGTACTTCGTCGAGGCCGTCATCCTCATCATCGGCCTGGCGATCTACTCGCTGCGCGGACTCGAGGGCGCGCTGGCCGGCGTACACGGCTACGACGCCGCGTACTTCCTCTCGTACCCGCTGGTCGCGGCCTTCCGCGGGACCAGCGTCCCGACGCTGCAGAACATGATCTACCTGACCGCGATGATCAAGATCGGGACGTCCTTCATCTGGATGATCGTGGTCGGGCTCAAGACGGACATGGGTGTCGCCTGGCACCGCTTCCTCGCCTTCCCGAACATCTGGTTCAAGCGCGACGCGCAGGGCGGTGTCGCCCTCGGCGCGCTGCTGCCGATGACGTCGGCCGGCAAGGAGATCGACTTCGAGGACCCGGGCGAGGACGACGTGTTCGGCGTCTCGCAGGTCGAGCACTTCTCCTGGAAGGGCCTGCTGGACTTCTCCACCTGCACCGAGTGCGGCCGCTGCCAGTCGCAGTGCCCCGCCTGGAACACCGGCAAGCCCCTCTCGCCGAAGCTCCTCATCATGTCGCTGCGCGACCACGCGCACGCCAAGGCGCCGTATCTGCTCGCCGGCGGCGGCAAGAACATGGAGGGCGAGGAGCAGGCCACCGATGAGCAGCTCAAGGACGTGCCGGCCGCGGCTCTCGCCGAGGCCGAGCGCCCGCTGATCGGCACCCTCGAGGAGAACGGCGTCATCGACCCGGACGTCCTGTGGTCCTGCACCACCTGCGGTGCGTGCGTGGAGCAGTGCCCGGTCGACATCGAGCACATCGACCACATCGTCGACATGCGCCGCTACCAGGTGATGATCGAGTCCGCGTTCCCGTCCGAGGCGGGCACGATGCTCAAGAACCTGGAGAAGAAGGGCAACCCCTGGGGGCTTGCCAAGAAGCAGCGCGTCGAGTGGACCAAGGAGGTCGACTTCGACGTCCCCGTGGTCGGCAAGGACGTCGAGGACCTCACCGAGGTCGACTACCTCTACTGGGTCGGCTGCGCGGGCGCCCTGGAGGACCGGGCGAAGAAGACCACCAAGGCGTTCGCCGAGCTGCTGCACATCGCGGGCGTCAAGTTCGCGATCATGGGCGGCGACGAGAAGTGCACCGGTGACTCCGCCCGCCGCCTGGGCAACGAGCCGCTGTTCCAGCAGCTCGGCCAGGAGAACGTCGCGATGCTGAACATGGCGTACGGCGAGTCCTTCGACGACGACGGCAACGTGGACGAGTCGACCAAGAAGCCCAAGGCGACGAAGAAGATCGTCGCGACCTGCCCGCACTGCTTCAACACCATCGCCAACGAGTACCCGCAGCTCGGCGGCGAGTACGAGGTCATCCACCACACGCAGCTGCTCCAGCACCTCATCGACGAGGGCAAGCTCATCCCCGTCACCCCGGTCGAGGGTCTGATCACCTACCACGACCCCTGCTACCTGGGCCGCCACAACAAGGTCTACACACCGCCCCGCGAGATCATCGCGAAGGTGCCGGGCCTGCGCAGCGAGGAGATGCACCGGCACAAGGAGCGCGGCTTCTGCTGCGGGGCCGGCGGCGCCCGGATGTGGATGGAGGAGCGCATCGGCAAGCGCATCAACAACGAGCGCGTCGACGAGGCACTCTCCCTCAACCCGGACATCGTCTCCACGGCCTGCCCGTTCTGCCTGGTGATGCTCACCGACTCGGTCAACGGCAAGAAGAACGACGGCAAGGCCAAGGAGTCGCTCCAGGTGGTCGATGTGGCCCAGCTGCTGCTCGACTCGGTGAAGCTCCCCGCCGACCCGGCGGACGACCCGGCCGACGAGGACGCACCGGAGCCTGAGCCGGTGAAGTAACGCAGCGAGTACGCGAGCGAAGGGCCGGGGCCGCCGTCGGGCGGCCCCGGCCCTTCGCTCTGCCCCAGGGGCCGTCGCCCCCCTAGGGGCCGTCCCCTGGGGGATGTCACAGGTCGGCCGCAAAGCACCGCCTGTTCTCCCAGGTCGGACCCCCGGTCGGCCGGAAGCAGGTACGTTCGAAAGCGTGGCTGGATTCAGGATCGGACGCGGCCGGGACAACCGCACGTCGCAACAGAACCCGCAGGGTCAGCAGCGGGGACCGCAACGGCAGGCGCCGCAGCAGCAGCCGTACGGCAGGCAGGCACCGCCTCCGCCGTACGGTGGCGCTGCCGCGCCCCAGCCGTCCCCCCAGCGTGCGCAGCAGCACCAGTGGCCCCCGCAGGCCCAGCAGCCGTACGGCGAGCCGGAGTACTTCGGGGACCCGTACCCGGCGCAGGGGCCGGGGCCTGCCGACCCGTACCAGGGCCGGCAGGGCGGGTACGGCGGGCCGCCCGTCGACCCGTACGCGAACAGCGCGGACAGCCCAGGGCACACCCAGGCGTTCAGCATCGGCGATGACCCGTACGGCGACGGCAACACCTACCGGGCCGGGCAGACCGCCGCGCCGCCCGTGGGGCCGCGGCTGCACTGGAAGGAACTGCTGCGGGGCATCGTGATGCGCCCGGGGCCGACGTTCTGGCAGATGCGCGACCACAAGGTGTGGGGCCCCGCGCTGACCGTCACGCTCATCTACGGGATGCTGGCGCTCTTCGGCTTCGACCAGGCCCGTGAGGACGCCGTCCACGCGACGCTGTCGAACGCCGTCCCGTACGTCCTGACGACCGGGGTCGCCTTCGTCATCGGGAGTCTGCTGCTGGGCGCTGTGACCCATACGCTGGCGCGTCAGCTCGGCGGCGACGGCGCGTGGCAGCCGACCGTGGGCCTCTCCATGCTGATCATGTCGATCACGGACGCGCCCCGGCTGCTCTTCGCGGTCTTCCTGGGCGGCGAGAACGGCTTCGTCCAGATCCTGGGCTGGGTGACCTGGATCGCGGCGGGCGCGCTGTTCACGTCCATGGTGAGCAAGTCGCACGACCTGCCGTGGCCGAAGGCGCTGGCCGCTTCGTCGATCCAGCTGATCGCCCTGCTGTCGCTGCTGAAGCTCGGCACGCTCTGACGCCCCCTTGGCGCCCCCTGAGGCGCCTCTGAGGCGCCGACAGCGCTGAGGCCACCCGGATGGGTTCACCGGGTGGCCTCAGCGCTGTGACGGGAACGGGCGTGCCCGTCCGGGCGGTTCAGGAGGAGTGGGACCGTCCGAAGAACTCGACCTCGGCGATCGCGACCTGCTTCTTGTCCGAGATCCCGTAGCCCGTGCGCAGGACGAAGCGGACCGATGAGACCGTCCCGACGCGGAAGTCGAAGGTCTGCGGGCCGGCGCCCTGGTCGAGGTTGAGATGCTGCACGACCTGCTTGCCGCTCGCCTGGGTGACGATCGCGTCGATGCGGTGCGGACGGGCGGTCTTCGAGAGGTCCTGGGGCTGGACGGAGATACCGGGCGTGATGATGATGTTGAGCAGCCGGACCGGGTCCTGGAAGGTGGCCTGGACCCACTCGCCGCGGCCGTCCTGCGAACGGCCGGGCTCCCAGTAGGTGTTGTTGAGCCCGTCGAACACCTTGCCCGCGGTGTGGTCGGCGAAGGACCGGGACGCCTTGGGGTCGTCCACGTTGATGGCGGCGCGCTTGGCGAAGTGGTCGCCGATCGCCTGGACCGCCGCACCGGTGTTGAGCGCGCCCCAGATGACGAGCCCGAGAGCGGCGGCCGCCGCGAGCCAGCGCACGATCCAGCCGAACCCGCTGCGCAGCCGGGGCCGGTCACCGGCCCACGGCACCTCCCGGTTGCCCGCGCGCAGCCTGCGCCACCACGGGAGCCTGGCCGGACCCTCCGGGCGCTCCGCCATGCTCATGCCACATCGGCGGCAGAAGTGGCGGTCGGGCCTGTTACCGGTGGCGCACCAGGGGCAGGCGTAGCCGCCGGCGCCGTCGGGCTCGGCGGCCGGGCCCTGGACGAGCGGGCGCGAGGTCTCCGGGCGGCCCGGCAGCACGGGTGCGACGGACGGTGCGTCCGGGTTGCGCCGTTCCGGGTCGGCCACGGGGACGAGCAGGGCCCGTGCGCGGTCGGCCGCTGCCGCCGCCGCCGCGGCCCGGTCCGCCTCGCTGTCCTGCGCGGGGGGCGCGTCCCAGCCGGGGGTGGCCCCGCCGGGGCGGGGCGCCGGGACATCCGGGCCGCCGCCGGCCGGGGCCGCGCCGCTCGATGCCGCGTAGCCCGGGGTGGCGTCCGGTGCTGTGTACGGCGCCGGGTAGTCCGGGGCGCCGAAGCCGGGCGCCTGATTGCTCCGGTCCTGGTCGCCGCGGTCCGGGGCCGGGGCCGCCGGCGCGCGGTCCTGCGCGTCGGACGTGCCCGGGGCGTCCTGCGGCCTGCGGCCGCCGTCCCGTACGACCGGGGTCGGCAGGGTGCTCGGCTCGTCGTCGTCTTCGGCCGCCGGGGGCGGCGGGTCGGCGGGCGCCGCGGCCCGTTCGGCCGGGGACCAGCTGAGGACGGCGCCGCAGCCTTCGCAGAACGAGTGCCCGGGCGTCGAAGGCGTACCGCACTCGGCGCACGTACGGGTCCGCTCCCGCGTCCGTCCCGGGTCGGCACCTGGGGGCTGAGTGGTCATTTGCCGGGGGTCCTTTCGGCCGCGGTCACCTGGACCGTGAAGGGCATGTGGGCGGGGCGGGCGGCTTCGACGAGGCTTTCCAGCCGGTGCTGGTCACCGGGGGCCGGATGGGGCAGCGCCAACGACACGTGCAGGCTCGGGCGCCGTCCGCCGGGGACGGGCCCGAGCGGGCGGGCGTCCCAGTCGGCCGCGCCGCTCTCGGCGATCACCGGCTCGACGCCGAACGTCAGCCGGATCACCTCGGCGAGACCGCGCCGGGTGCCGCGGATGCGGTGCAGATGGGCGGCGGCGGCCACGGCGGCCCTGAGTACGGCTTCGCCCTCCTGCCCACCGAGGCGTTCGGCGCCGTCCGTCTCGGCGCCGACCCACTCCGCGAGCCAGCGGGTGAAGTCGGCGGGCGCCAGCGACGGGGTGAAGTAGGAGTCGAGGCAGTCGAGGACGTTGTGGATCGGCGCGAGGATGTCGTCGAGACCGGCGACGAAGCGCTGCGCCAGCTCGTCGTCGGCGAACACCGCGGGAAGCATCAGGCCCAGCGGCGCCGACGAGCCCAGACCGTCGACGGAGCCCCTCATGACCCGTCCCCGATGACCCGGACCCGGTGGTCGAACGAGAAGACCAGCGCCGGGGCTTCGAGGTCGATCCGCTCGGTCGCGTCGCCGCGCTTGCCGGTCAGCGGGTCGGCCGGGTGCAGCAGCACCTGGTCCACCAGCTCCACACCCGGTACCCGCTGGAGGACCGCGAAGATCTCACCGGACTGCACCGGGCGCCCGAACGGCCACCCCGTGCCGTGCGCGCCGCCGGTCAGCGGGTCGAGGTGCCGGTAGAGCGCCTCGTGCGCCTGCCGCCTGACCTTGTCGGTGTCGGCGCCGCGGAAGGCGTGCACGGTCGCGACGACGGTGATGCCCTGGTAGAAGGGCGGACCCACCGCCAGCCGGGTACCGAGCAGCCGCCGCTCGTCCAGATAACGGGTGATGCGCTCCAGCAGCGCGTCGCCGGGCACCAGTTGCTCGAACCGCAGCCAGCCGCCCGGGTCGGGCACCGCCTGCGGCACGACCAGGACCCGCACCGCATGGGCGCCGTGCTCGTCCGACTTGCCTTCGAGGCAGGTGATACGGGCGGTCTCCGGGGCCGCGCGCCGGGCCAGTTCCTCGTAGTCGCGCAGGGTCACCGCACGGTCCTGGGCGCGCAGCGTGATCGGGGCGCGGGCCTTGGCCTCCTCGACGGTCTCCCCGTCGACCCCACCCCTGGCCGCTTCGCGGTTGATGACCTCGGAGACGTACGGGACGGAGTTGCGCAGCACCTGCACGGCGCCGCGGGCGACATTGCCGTGCCGTCCGCCGCCGGTCCGGTAGCTGCGCGCGCGGATGACGGCGCCCTTCGGCGGCACCGCGCCGTACTGCCGCATGGTGCCGTCGGCCTCGCGTACGGAGGGGCCGAAGGCTATCTCGCCGGTGGCCGCGTCCAGGGTCAGATGGCGGTCGTCGGGTCCGGAAGCGGCGAAGTGCGGGACGACGTCCCAGTCGACCCAGCCGTCGCGCTCGGCGATCTGCAGGTTCAGCGGCGGTACGTCGCCGACGATCGGGGCGGCGGCGAGCCGCAGCCGCTGGCCGGGCAGGCCGCTGGACTCCCCGAGCGCCTCGTCGCGCACGGTCTCGGCGTGCACGGCGCCCGTGGTGCCGCCGATGGTGAACGCCTCGGCCGAACGCACGGTGGGCGACGTCGTGTAGAAGGGCTGCCCGGTGGCGGGTTCGGTGACCCGGCAGCGCAGCCAGCCCGCCTCGCGGCGCCCGGAACGGGACTTGGTGTGGCCGCCGGGGACGTGCAGGACGACTTCGCCCGGCCGGTTGAGACCGCCGGTGCCGTCCCGGTCGACCTCGCAGGCGGTCCAGCCGTCCTCGGTCCACGCCTCCCAGACCAGCGGGGGCTGGCGGGGGTCGACACCGACACCGTCGACACGGCTGTCGAGGGTCAGCGCCACCGCGCAGCGCGGGACGGCCGCGGTCAGGCCGAACATCAGGCAGTCGCCGGGCTGCGGCGACTCGGAGAAGCAGAGCAGGTCCTTGGCCTCGGCCAGCTCGGACGTACGGTCGGCGGCGGTCTCACCGTTGCGCTGGACCACCAGATACGCCAACTCGCACGAGTAGACGGTCAGTTCGCGCTCGGTGGCGAAGACCACCGCCTCCTCGCTCTCGGTGCGGGCGGTGGCGACCTCGGTGCCGACGGGCAGCCGTACCGCCTCGTCCAGCGGCGCCGACAGCCAGAAGGTGACGTCGGTGCGCGCCGCCGACGGCGGGAAGAGGGTGATCCCGATCAGGTCGAGGAAGGCGAGGTGGTTCTTCTCGGGGACGCGGTTGAGCCGGTAGACGATCTGGTCGGCCATGTGCGCGACCGTCTCGACGAGCGTGACCCCCGGGTCGGACACGTTGTGGTCCGTCCACTCCGGGGCGCGCTGCTGGATGTAGCGCTTGGCGTCGTCGACGAACTGCTGGAAGCGGCGGTCGTCGAGGTGGGGAGAGGGCAGTGCCATCAGCGTTCGCTTTCGGTGGCCGGTCCCGCATCCGAGGACGGCTCGTCGTGGGAGGGAATCGTGTAGAACGGGAAGACCAGGCTGCGCGGGTTGTTGGTGCCGCGGATCGAGTACCGGACGTCGATGAAGAGCACGCCCTGTTCGTCCCCGGCACTCACCTCGACATCCTCCACCTCGATGCGCGGCTCCCAGCGGTCGAGGCTCACGTACACCTCGTGCTGGATGCGGCCGGCCGTCGCCTCGTTGACCGGGGCGAAGACCATGTCGTGGATGGCGCAGCCGAAGTCCGGGCGCATGGGGCGTTCGCCCGGGGCGGTGGCGAGGACCAGCCTGATGGCCTCCTCGACCTCGCGCTCCCCGCTGACCATGGCGATGCCACCGGTGGGGCCGATGCGCAGGGGGAACGCCCAGCCGGTGCCGACGAATTGCTCTGCCATATCAGACCACCGGCAAGTCGTTGGCGGTGACGACGCCCATCAGCGCCACGCTGACGGCCTTGATCCCGATGTTCGCGACCGCGTTGAGCTGGATGCTGCCGACCGCGTCGATGGTCGCCAGACCGCCGACGTTCATGCCCAGTTCGCCGCCCGCCTCCATGTTGAGCGCACCCGCCGCCTTCGCGTTGATGACCGAACCCGTCAGGTCGAGCATCCCACCACTCATGATGGAGATCTTGCCGCCCGCCTTCAACGACAGGTCCTTCCCCGCCTCGACGGACACCGACCGGGTGCCCTTGATGGTGACGGAGCCCTTGCTGTCGACGGTGATCTCGGTCTTGGTGCGGTCCAGATTGATGGTCAGCCGGTCGTCGCCGCTGCTGATGCGGACCCCGCGCTTGCCGCCGGTCCGCTGGTCGAGCAGGTCGACCCGGTTGTTGCTGCGGTCGGCCAGGGTGTGCCGGGTGGCCCGGCCGCTGGTGCGGTCGTACGGCTGGACGTCGTTGGTGCCCGGCTTGTCCTTGCCGTTGTAGAGGCCGCCGATCACGAACGGGTGGTCGAGCGCGCCCCGGTCGAAGGCCACCAGCACCTCGTCCCCGGCGTCGGGCGCGATGAGACCGCCGCCCTTGAGCCCGCCGAACTGCACGGTACGCGTCCAGTCGCTGGTGTACATGTCGTCGAGCCACGGGAAGCGCAGCTTGACGCGGCCCTGCTTCAGCGGGTCCTTGATGTCGGTGACCAGCGCGTTGGCGACGCTGGGCAGCCGGACCGACGGGCTCGCCCCGCCCGACGTCAGCCCGTACGTCGAACGCCACTGGCGGCCGCTGACCGTCAGGAACGTCTCGTAGTGCCGGCCGTCACCGAAGGTGTGACGGGCCGCCGTCACCGTGTACTTGCCCTCGAACGGGTCGCCCACATCCGCGAGCGCGACCGGCACACCGGGCCGCAGCTTGGGGTTGCCGCGGACCGTCACCTCCAGCTCGGCGAAGGCCGCGGTGACGTCGTCGGCGAGGGCCGAAGCGGCGTTCTTCACCTCGCTCTGCTTGTCGTACGGGGTGTCCGTCTCGACGATCGTGGCGGGGCCGAACTTGCTGCTGGCCTTCGCGGGCGAAGTGCCGATGGATATCCCGGGGTTGGAGGTGGCGGGCGACTTGCCGACGAGGTCGCGCTTGGCGGTCACGTCCCAGCCGCGCGCCTCGACCTTGGCCACCTGATCCGCGGAGGTCACCGCGGCGCGGCAGCGCAGGATGTCGACCCCGGCCTCCAGGACGTACGGGCTCTTCTCGCTCGGTGTGCTCACCGGCGGGGCGCCGGACGCCGGGTCGGGCTTCGCGAACTGGAACTCGCCCTTGGAGTCGACGGACATCACCCGCTCGTTCTCGTCGGCGAGCCGGCACAGGAAGTCCCAGTCGGTGACGTTGGCCTGGGTGATGTACTCGTAGATGCCCTTCGTGGCATCGATGGTGCCGATCGGGAGCTTGTCCTGGCCGGCGAGCTTGCGGGCGATGTCGGACGCCGTCATGTTCCGGTATCCGATCACCCGGCGCTGGCGCAGCATCCGGTGACCGCCGTCGTAGCCGCGGATGACCGTCCTGGTGCCGGTGCCGTCGTAGTCGATCTCCAGGCCGGTGATCTCACCGGTGATCAGCGGGGACTGGGCCCCCTGGCCGTCGGCGACCGGCGCGATGACGGTCTTCTTGCCGATGTCGGCCCCGGATTCGGAGAGCACCTTCTTCTTGGGGTCGCGGAAGGTGAGCTCGAAGGCGCCCGGCACCCCCGCGCCGAAGTCGACCCAGCCCCCGACGAGCAGCGAGGCGAGCTCCTTCGTCAGCGGCGCCCCGCCGATCGTGACATGGAGGACGTTGGAGTAGCCGATCTTGGTCATCAGTGGCCGACCTCTTCGGCAGCGGGAAGCATGAGTTCGGTGCCGGGGCTCAACTGACCGGGGTTGTCGATACCGTTGGCCTCGGCGATGGTCCGCCAGACGGTGGCGTCACCGTACTCGCGCCAGGCGAGGAACTGGAGCGAGTCACCGGCGACGACCCGGTGCACCCGGCGTGCGGTGAGCGCCCCGGATGTGGGGTTCTGCCCGGCGGTCTTGCTCGGGATCTCGTGCAGATGCACCTGGCAGGTGGCCCGGATCGGCACACCCGTGGTGCTGAAGAGGCTGTACGAGGCGTCGACCGAGCTGACGTACGCGGTGAAACGCGCGGTGGAGAACGCGCCCCACTGGAAGACCACCCACGGCGTCGACGGCTGCTTCGCCGCGATGCTGGCCGAGGTCGTCTCGCAGCAGGAGAAGAGCGCTTCGACGTTCTTCCGTACGTCGTTGCTGTCCGGCTCGTCGGAGCTGTCGAGGAACACCTCGACCGTCATCTCACGGGGTTCGGGCCCCATGAACTCCGGCACAGCGCCGTCGCGCACCGCCGCCGTGGGGGTGGTCTTCCACTGGGCGCGGCGGCTCAGCGCCAGCTGCGACGGGTTGAAGTCGAAGTTGAACGTGCGGATCAGCCCGCCGGGCGTGGTGCTGTAGCCGACGGGCGGCTGGTGGATCGCCAGCGTCGCCCGCACCAGGCTCTTGCCCGCGCCGCCCTTGCCTCCGGTGCTCGCCATCTGCGCGGCCCCCTAGTCCGTGAATCCGTGGTGGGTGATCTCCAGGGTCTCAGTGGCCACCGAGGGACTGGAAGGGTTCAGCGAAGGTCCGCGCCAGCTCACCGGCAGCACGTCGATCAGACCCCAGCGGGCGACCAGCGAACCGTCGGCGCGCAGCGCGGAGATCTGTGCGGTGGGCCGGGTGACGCCGGTGGTGATGGAGGAGATCCAGCGCGCGACCTTCGCCGTGTCCGGGGTGAGCGGGCGGGTCAGCGTGATGTTGGAGAACGTGACCCGGGACGGCAGCTGCCAGACGAAGCCGTTGTTGCCGCCCTCCTGCCGCTGCTCGATCTCCACCTGGGAGGAGAGCCCTTCGCAGCCGTTGAACGTACCCAGGCTCTCTCCGTCGATGGACAGGCTGAAGAAGATGGTGGAGCCGGGATCCTGGTCCTGGGGCATCGGGTGCGGCGTTCCTTCCTGCGGTCGGTGCGGGTGGTGCGGTCGTGCGGTTCTGCGATGGTGCCGGTGGTGCGGTCCTGCGGGTCGTGCCGTCCTGCCATGGTGCGCCGGGGCGGTCGCCGTCAGCGCCGGGGGTCCCGGAGTCTGCCGATCCGTTCACGGTCCATGCGCAGTTCCGTCCTCAACAGCCGGGTGATCGGCCCCATCAGCCGGTGGGTGAGCTCGTCCACCTGGCCGTCGGAGAGGTCCCGGGCGTCGAACCTGCTGCCGGTCTCCTCGGTGGCGCCGTCGCAGCGCGGGCCGTTGTTGAGGCTCGGCGCCACCGCACTGTACGGCGGAGGGTTCTCGGCCCGCTCGGTGTACGGGGGCGGAGGTGCGCCTCCCCCGCCGTTGCCGGAGCCGCCCGACGAGTTCTGGGTCGTGAAGTTGACGGCCGAGAGCTGCGGCGGAACGGGCGCGGGCGCCTTCACCAGCTGGGGCGGATTCGACCCGTGCGATGTCGGGGTGCCGGGCGCCCGCTGCACCGGCAGCGCCGCGGGCGCCGCCGCGGCCGCCGTACGGCCGAGGGTGACGACCGGTGTGGCCTGGCGCCCCGTGGTGTCCGGCGCCGCGGGGGCTCCCGGCGCGGGCGGCGTGGACCTGGCGGTGAGCGGGGCCGGTGCGGTGGCGGTGGAGTTCATGGCCGTGGTGTTCATGGCTGGGGAGTTCATGGCCGTGGGTGCGGACGGTGTCGCCTGCGAGACGGCCGCGCGCTGCACGGGCAGCGGCGGGAACGCCTCGGCGACCCCGCTGAACCGGAGGTCGCCCGCCCCGCGCCGCACCGGGGCGCCGTCGTCGTGGGCCGAGCCCTGGCCGGAGCCCGGTACGCCGCCGACGGCTGCCGGACCCTGCGCGACGGGGGCCACCGGGCCCGGGGCCGACGCGCGTTGCAGCGGCGCCGGGAACCCGGCGGGCTGCTGGGCGGACACCGTGGCCGGGCCCGACGGGCCGCCCGGAAGGGGCGCCGAAGGTGCCGGGGCCGACAGGTCGGCCGAGCGCTGTACGGGGCGCGCCACCGGCGTCGCACCGGGCGCCCCTGCCGGTCCCGAGGCACCGGGCACGCTGCGCAGCGGCGCGGGCGCACCGGGCCCGGAAGGGGACACGGCGCTGCGCTGGACCACCGGTTCGCCTGAGCCGGAAGGACGGGCCACGGGCAGCGGGGCCGGGGAACTCCCGGGCGTGGCAGCCCGGTTCGGCTCCGGCAGAGCCTGCGGTACGGGCATGCCGGGGGCTGCGGAACGCTGGACGGCCGCCGCCTCACCGGTCTCGGGGCGGTTGTCCGCCACCGGGAGGGCGGCAGCACCGGGCTCGGGCGCCAGGGGGCGGAGCGGCGCCGCACCCGGTGCGCTCTGCTGCGGGGCTGCGCCCGAGGGCTTGAACGGCGTCTGCACGGCGCGCGCCGGAGCCAGCGGGCGTACGGCGGGCGCGGGCGCAGCGGCGGCCCGCCGTGCCGAGGGCGCGGTGGGCGCCGAGGCCGCGGTGGGTGCGGTGGGTGCGGTAGGCACCGAGGGTGCGGCGGACGCCGACGGCGCGGCGGCAGAGGACGGGCCTGCGGGCGCTCGCTGCACGACCGGAGGCGCCGCGGCCGGTCCGACACCGCTGCCGGAGGCGGCTGTTGACGAAGCGTCAGCGGTGTTACGGGCGACCGGCCCGCCTGCGGGCGCGGACGGATACTCCGGCTTGGACGTGGGCGCCGGGGCGGGTCCCGGCGCAGCGGCGGATGACGCGCCCGTCGTACCGCTCCCCGCTGAGCCGGCATCCTGACCACCAGGGGCCGGGGCTGCGGGCGTGGCGGTGGCGGGCTTGGCCGCGGTGGGTGCGGCGGCAGAGGGTCCGGCGGCGGGGGGCGTGGCGGCGGCCCGCTGCACGGGCGCGGGGGCGGCCTTGCCGCCCGGCGCGCTGTCCTGCTTCCGCTGCAACGGAGTTGGCCCCTTCGTCTCTGCGGCCACCGGTCGCGACCCCGACGGCGGCCCGGCCAGCGGCGCCCCGAGCAGGGGCCTGCGGCGGGCAGCGGGAGCCGGTGAGGCGGGGGTGGCGGGCGTGGCGGCCCCACTGCCCGTACCGCTGCCGCCTCCGGTCGCACGCCTCTGTACGGGCGCGGACGCGGCCGGGGACGACTGGCCCGGCGCCGTGGACGAGGGCCGCGGCCGGGAAGCCTCACTGGACGAGCCGGACGGAGCCGACGGGCCGGACGAGCCGGACGGAGCCGACGCGGCTGACGAAGCGGACGGGGCCGACGCAGCCGACGGGGACGTGGAGCCGGAGCCCGTCGTCCCCGCGCCGCCGGACGGCGAAGTGCCGCCCGTCCCGGCCTGGTTGGGCCCGTCGCCTGCCGGTGTGGCGCCCTGGGCGTCGGGGGTTGACGTGGGCGGCCCGAGCCTGCTGGAGCGCACCGGCTGCGGCGCCCCGGCCGCTCCGGAACCGGCCGCAGCGCTGCCGCGTACCGGCGTACCGAGTCCGCCCGTCCGGCCGGAGCCGGACGCCGGGGCGGGCGCCGTCGAACGCTGAACGGGGGCGGGGCCGGTCTGCGCCCGCACCGCACGCTCGGGTGTCATGGACCGCTGAACGGAGCGTTCCTGCGCGGCACTTCCGGCGGCGGAGCCACCGGTGGCCGACGTGCTTCCGGCCGCGGGGGCGGCGGGAGCCGCGGGCCCCGTCGTCGCGCCGCCCGCGGACGCGCCACCCGCGGACCGGCCGTCCGTAACGGCACGTTCCGCAGCGGCGCCGTCCGAGCCCGTACCGCTGCCACCGGACGCACCGGGCGCGGAGGCGCTTCGCTGCACCGCGCCACCGGCAACCGGCCCGACGGGACCGGCAGGCGGCACGGCAGGCGGCGACACAGGACCGGACGTCGAGGGGGCCGAGGACGCAGCGGACGAAGGCCGCACCGGTCCGCCTGAACCGGCAGAACCGGCCGAACCACCCGAACCGCCGTTCCCGCCGGGCGACTTCGACAGCTGTACGGGAGGCTGCGAGGGCGCGGACGTCGCACCCGTCGGCCGCCGCACCGGCGCTCCGGGCGCTGCCGCGCTCGCCCGCTGAACGGGACGCGCGGCGGGACCGGACCCACCGGCGGAAGCAGAAGGAGCGGCAGAGGAAGCACCGGAAGGAGCAGCAGCCGAAGGCCCGGAAACCGCAGGAGTCCGACCACTACCGGGGGCGGAAGCCGGAGCAGAAGTCGAACCCGGAGCAGGAGCCGGGGCCGGACCAGAAGCAGAAGGACGTGACGCAGGCGCGGGAGCAGGCGCAGTCGACGCCCGAGATTCCGCCTCCCTGGCGGGAGGCTCACCCGCCTGCGCGGGACGGGCCGAAGCAGGCAGCACCCGCCGCTGCACCGCGGGCGGGGCCGCGCTGGTCAGCGGGGCCCGGCGGCTCGCGGGCTGCCGTACGGGCGCGACCCGCGGCCCGGCAGGACGCGCGGCGGCGACCGCCCGCTGGACCGGCGAGTCAGGCAGCGTGCCGGAGCCCTCGTACGGCCCCGGGCCCTGGTCCACGACATCGGCCGCGTCGTCCACCACCGCGACCGGCAGCGACAACGCGGGCATCCCGAAGCCGGCGCCGGAGGGCGCGGCCGCGGGTGTCAGGGCATCACGGAGCACCCCGCCGGGTGCGCCGTCGAGCACGGCGTGCGAGAGCGACCCCGAGAAGGACGGGTTCTGCCACGTGGCCAGCCGGGACGAGAAGTCGGCGGTGGCCACGGCGTGCCCCGCCGTGCGCTGGGTCGCCCGCTGGATCGCGGGCAGACCGTTCCAGTCGTGCCCGGAAGCCCCCACCACGTCCGGCGTGGCCGCCGCCGGGGCGGACGGTGCCGGGGCGGCGGGTGCCGCGGTGGTGCGGGCAGGTGATGAAGCCGGGCCCGTGTCGGTGCGGCCCCTGAACCGGTCGAGGAATCCCATGACGGTGTCCCGCCTCCCTTACCGCTCCGCCGACGCGCGGGTCACGAGCGTGGCGATCTGCTCGGCATAACGGCGCCTGTCGCGGTGTTCGAGGTCCAGGATGTCCTCCAGGCTCCAGTGGAAGTGGTAGGCGATGTACGCGATCTCCTCGTGGACACGTTCGGTCGCGTACGTCACGATTCCCCCAGGCGGCTCCCGCCGAGTTCGACCTCGAACGGCTGCTCACAGTGCGGACAGGTCACGCCGGCCCTGGTGTGGCCCTCGGCGTTCACCTGACGGTAGAAGTCCTGCAGGAAGGCGAGGTCGGAGGCGAACATGTTCTCCACCACGCCGTCGTGCATGTGCGCCACGCTGCCCAGCCGGGTGATGACCCGGCCGAGCAGCACGACGGACAGGTACGCGGGGTTCTCCTGCACCCGGATGTCCCGCAGCGGGATCAGCTCGTCCCGTGCGGTGGCCAGGCGCATCACACCTTCACGGTGCACGTTCCCCGCTTCGTCCACGTAGCCGCGCGGCAGCTCGAAGGCGAACTCGGTACGCAACTCCCGCCGTGCGGGAGGCGGTTCGACCGCTGCTGCGACCGGGGCCGCCGCCTCGGGAGTGACCGTGGCGGCGGCGGCCGGTGCAGGCTGGGCAGCTGCTCCCCTGCGCATTACTCCATGATCATTTCTTCGTAGGTGATCGTGACGGACTCGGTGAGGGCCGAGGCTTCGCCCGCCTTCACCGTGCTGGCCGAGACCTTGCTGCACCAGGCGTTGCGGAGGTGGTACCGCTTCACGGGGCTGTTCTGGTAGTCCATCACGATGATGCTGGCGTTCTTACGGGCCGAGCCCATGTCGCCGCGTACGGAGGCGTTGATCCAGTCGTTGAAGGACTTGGACTGGGTCATGCCGCGGACGACCGTGGCCTCTCCCGCCTTCTTCACGCCGGGCAGCTTCTTGGTGATGGGCTGGCCGTTCGACGAGACCTGCTGGAACTCGATGACGTCCTGCGTCATGTCCAGGCCGTTGACCTCCTGGAGGTACTCGACCATGACGCCGTCGATCTGGAGGCCGAAATTGTGTGAAGTGAGCGAATCGCCGGGCATGAGGCTCATGGACGCTGTTCCTTCTGTTCGCGCTGTCCGTGGTGTCGGTAGTGCCGGTGGTGCTGGTACCGGTGCCCGCCGCACGGCCCCTGCGGGCCGTGGCTGACGGGCGACCGGTGGTGCGCGGGCCCGGGCCCGGCGGCCAGGTTCTGGCCGCCGGGCCCGGGGCGCGCTGCTACTCCTCCAGCTCTCCGCCACCGCTGGAGAACTGGGCCAGCCTGAAGATCACGAACTCGGCCGGCTTGACCGGTGAGACACCGATCTCGCAGATGACCCGGCCGAGGTCCACCGACTCCGCCGGGTTGGTCTCCGCGTCGCACTTCACGTAGTAGGCGTCCTCCGGCGTCGCGCCGAAGAGTGCGCCGTTGCGCCACTCGGTCACCATGAAGGCGGAGATGTTCCGCCGGATCCTGGCCCAGAGAGCCTGGTCGTTCGGCTCGAAGACGACCCACTGGGTACCTGTGAGGATGGACTCCTCCAGGTAGTTGAAGTACCGGCGGACGTTCAGGTAGCGCCAGGCCGGGTCGGAGGAGAGCGTGCGCGCTCCCCAGATCCGGATACCGCGGCCGGGGAAGGCCCGGATGCAGTTGATGCCGAGCGGGTTGAGCAGATCCTGCTCGCCGCGGGTGATCTGCATCTCCAGGTCCACAGCTCCGCGGACGACCTCGTTGGCGGGCGCCTTGTGCACACCGCGCTCGAAGTCGTTACGGGCCCAGATGCCGGAGACGTGGCCACTCGGCGGGATCAGCCTGGTCTGGCCGCCCGCCGGGTCGAAGACCTTGATCCACGGGTAGTACAGGGCTGCGTACTTGGAGTCGTAGCCCGCGGTCTCCTGACGCCAGACACGGATCTGACGGGCGTTGAGACCGGGCGGCGGGTCGATGACGGCCAGCCGGTCGCCCATCAGCTCGCAGTGCGCGATCAGACCGAGCTGGACGGCCTTGACGGCCTCCAGGTCGATGGCACCGCGCTGGTAGGCGGCCATCAGGTCGGGGACCGCGACCATCGAGATCTCGTCGACGGCCTCAAGACCGCCGAAGCCGGTCCGGTCGGCGGAGTCGCCGAGGTAGTCGCCGATCCGCACCTGCTCGGGCTGCTGCTGCTCCACCGGGGCCGGCGTGGCCGGGGCGGCGGGCGGCGCGGACAGCGCGACCGTCTGGTTCTCCGGCCTCGCGACCTGCGCGGCGGCGGCGTCCTCCTGCAGGAGGATCAGCTTCGACCGCTCCTTGACCTGGGTGACGACGTAATTGCGGTTGCCCTTCTTGGCCGACACGTCGAAGGTCTCCGCGACCTTCTCGCCGTCCTTGACAACCAGCTTGAAGCGGTCCGCGGGACCCTCGGAGTCCGCGACCTCGACGCTGATGGAGCCACTCTCGCCGGGCGCGATCGCCGACACCGCGAAGGTGCCGAGCTGCTTCGGCTCGCCGGCCGGCAGTGCGGCCTGGGCGGGACGGCCGGTGACGGCCGCCGGGGTCTGCTCCTCCTCGCCGGGAACCCCACCGGGGGCACCGCCGACGCGGACCACATAGGCGGCAGAACCGCCGTTGTTGAAGAATCCGTAGACCGAGTGCGCAAGGAAGTAACCGTCGGTGAACTCACCGAATGACGCGACGTACTGCGTCCAGTTGGTCACCAGCGTCGGCTCGTTCAACGGCCCAACGGGCGCGAGACCGACAAAGGCGGCGACCGAGGTGCCCACCCCCTCGATCGGACGGGAGCCGCTGGCCACCTCCTCCACGTACACACCTGGTGACAGGTAAGACGGCATGCTCAGCTCTCCTCGGGGTACGAGACACGACCTGCCCTCCACTCTGCGAGGCGGGGAGCGCCGGCGAAACGTCCTCCGGTACCTATCCGAGGGCATACCGCATGCCCTGAGGGGCAGCCGGGGGCACCGGGGACCGGCGCGGGTCCGCCGTGCGAGCCCGCCCGGCGCCGGCGCGGCAGCGGGCGAACGGCCAGATCATCACAGACAGACGCCGCGCTGTCACCCCCCGCTGTCCTGCGGGACCGTGGCCGGGCCGTCCGTACCGTGCCGATCCGCCCGCGCCGCCCCCGGCTCCGAACCCGCAGGGCCCGCCGGGGCCTTGACCGGCGGCCGCGGGGGCGCGACCGTTGCCCCCGACCGTCACCGAGGGCACCCGGAGAGACCGCTCGGGCAACAGTCCTGCCCGGCCTCCTGGTGACACGACGTCATGCGGCTGACTAGTGTCCGGCGCGTGAGCATCTGGACCTCTCTGGAGCCTGCGTCCACGACCGTGGACCCCGGCAGTACGGCCACCGTGCGGCTACGGCTGCGCAACACGGGCGACGTCGTCGACGAGTACCGGTGCGTACCCGTCGGTGATCTGGCCCCGTACGTGACCGTCGAACCACCGACCATCCGACTCTTTCCCGGCACCACCGGCACCGTGGACCTCACGTTCGCCCCGCCGCGTACCCCGGACGCCGTCGCCGGCCCGAACCCCTACGGCGTCCAGGTCATCCCGACCGAGCACCCCGAGGCGACCACGGTCCCCGAGGGCAACGTCACGATCACCCCGTTCTCCGAGATCCGCGCGGAACTGGTGCCCCACACCGTCAAGGGCTGCTTCCGCGGGCGCCCCAAGCTCGCGATCGACAACCTCGGCAACACCAAGCTCACCGCGTCCGTCAACGGCAGCGAGAACGGCGATCAGCTCTCGTACGAGGTCCACCCGGCCAACGTCCAGATCGAGCCCGGCCGCGCCGCCTTCGTACGCGCCACACTCCGGCCCCGCCAGATCATCTGGTTCGGCCGCAAGCAGGACCGCCCCTACAAGCTCGCGATCCAGCGCTCGGGCACCAAACCGCTCAACGTCGACGGGACCTACGTCCAGCGCGGGTTCCTGCCCCGCTGGCTCGCCACCCTGTTCGCGGTGTTCATGGCCATCGCCATCGTCTTCGTCATGGCCTGGTTCACCCACAAGCCCACGGTCGCCACCGCGGCCCAGCCGAAGGTCGAAGAGGCAGGCGCCATCGCCACCCCGACCCCCACGCCGAGCCTCCCGCCGCCCGCGGCGAGCGTGCCCCCGCCCACCCCGTCAGCCCCCGCCAACCCGGACGCGGGCAACAGCGGCGGCGGAAACGGCGGAGGCGGAGGCGGCGGCGGTGCGCCCAAGAAGAAGGCCGACCCGGCGAACACCAAGCACGTGGTGCTCAAGAACACGGGCACCAAGCTCTGCGCCGAACTCCCCGGCAGGGACAAGGGCAAGATCAACGGCTGGGTCATCGAGAACGACTGCAACTTCACGGACGCGGACAACCAGGTCTGGGACCTGGAGGTGCGCTACTCGCACAGTGGCCCGCACAACAACAGCCTCTTCCAGATCCGCAACATCAAGGACAAACTCTGCATGGACCTGGGCGAATTCGGCGCCAGGCCCGCAGGGACCGGGGTCGCCGAGTTCACCTGCAACGGCACCAAGCAGGACAACCAGCTGTGGTGGCTCGACAAGCAGCGCGACGATCACTACCTGATCCGCAACTACGCGAGCCACGACCTCTGCCTGAAGTCGACGCAGAACGGTCCGGACACCAAGCAGGGTGACGACGACGACAACGAGCTCCTGATCGGGCGGTGCGACCTCCAGGACGCCCATGAGTGGGCCATCGTCCAGGTCCCCAAGGACGCGTGATCCGGCCGGGACGGTGAGCGGCCGATGAGCGGGCGGCGGGTGAGAACCCGCCGCCGTTCTCTTCACCGGCCGCCGGGCGTCACCGGCCGCCGTGGCCGGGCGTTCACCGCTCGCCGTGCGTTTACCGGCCGCCGTGGCCCGGCGTTCACCAGCCGCCGTCGTCCAGGACCAGCCGTCCGGCCTTGCGGTACTCGCGCTGCGCGCCCGCCAGCAGGTCGGCCGACGTGACCGGTGAGCCCCGCCCGGCTGCCGCGTAGGCGGCGGTGACCACGGCACTGCGGATCGAACCGCCCGCCAGCTCGAACTCCTTGGCGCACCGGCCGGGATCGATGTCGTCCGCGCACGGCACATGCACCAGGCTGTGCTGCCAGAGCGCCAGCCGCTGGGCGACGTCGGGGAACGGGAAGTCGACGATCAGGTCCAGGCGCCGGGTGAACGCCTCGTCGATGTTGGCCCGCAGGTTGGTGGTCAGCAGCACGATGCCGTCGAAGGACTCCAGGCGCTGGAGCAGATAGGCGCTCTCCAGGTTCGCGTAGCGGTCGTTCGAGTTGGTCACCTGCGAGCGCTTGCCGAAGACGGCGTCCGCCTCGTCGAAGAGCAGCACGGCGTCCGTACGGTCGGCCTCGGCGAAGATCCGTTCCAGGTTCTTCTCGGTCTCGCCGATGTACTTGTCGACCACCGATGACAGCTGCACGACGTAGAGATCGAGGCCCAGTTCGGCCGCGACCACCTCGGCGGACAGCGTCTTGCCGGTCCCCGAGTCACCCGCGAACAGCGCCAGCGCACCGCGCCCGCGCCCGCCGCCGGCGCTCAGCCGCCAGTCGCCGAGTACCCGGTCGCGGTGGCGGGCGCGCAGGGCCAGCTCATGGAGCTGCGCCAGCGGCCGTTCGGGCAGCACCAGGTCGTCCCAGGTCACGTCGGGCCTGATCCGGCGGGCGTGCTGCTCAAGCCCGGACGCGGACTGCTGCCGGGCGGCCAGCCGTAGATGCGCGGCGGACAACTCCACGCCGTCGAAGGCCGCGAGGTCCAGCGCGGCGCGCGCGGTACGGCGGATACGGTCGCCGCCCAGCCGGTACGGGGCGACGACGGGCGCCAGATCGAAGCCGAGGGAGGGCGCGCCGCCGGGGTCGTCCGCGCCGACCGTACTGTCCGTACCGCCCGTACCGTCCGCACCCGCCGTGTCCTCCGCGAGGCCGAGCGCCGCCGACCAGGCGGCGAGGTCGCCGGAGCGCTGCCGGGGGGCGTCGAGGACCAGCGGGTCACGGCCGCACCAGTCGGGATCGTAGGGACGCCCGCCGGCCAGCAGCACGGAGACGTCGTACGAGGTGCCGTGGCCGGTGCTGCCGTGAACCGTGTCCCCGTGAACCGTGCTGCCGTGAACCGCGTCCCGCGATGTGTCGTGCGGGGTGTCCTGTGCCAGCAGCGCGCGGAGCAGCGGCCCCGGCTTCTCCGGTACCGGAGCCACCACGATGGGGCAGTCGCGCAGCCGCGCCTCACGCAGCAGATCGGAGAGGAGCCCGGCCGTGGGCTGCTCGCCCTGGGCCGGGTACGGGGCGGCCGGATCCACCGCGGACGCGTCCCCCGACGCGCCCTGGCCGGGGGCGAAGTGCAGGGCCTCAAGACCGGCGGCGGCCAGTGCGGCGGTGGCGCAGGAGAGCGCTTCGCCCTCCCGTGCCTCGCGGAGGTACACCGTCAGCGCCCCGGCGCTCAGCCGCCCGGCCAGCTGCTCCACGAGGGGGCTCGCCTGCGGCATCGGTTCCGCGGGCGGCAGCAGGGTGACCTGTCCGGCGAGCGCGGCGTCCGGGGTGTCGTCGCCGAGCAGATGCGCGGTGACCCGGTCGGGTACCCGCAACGACCGGCTGAGGAAGGGGCGTTCGGGCTCATCGACCTGCAGGAGCCCCAGGGCGAGCAACGGCGCGGAGGGGTGGAAGCGGGCCCGGGCACCGGCGTCGTGCACGGGCAGGCCGCACAGTTCGATGGCGGGTCCGACGGTCGCCCGGCGCCGGCTGACGTCGTCGTTGAGGTAGCCGTACAACGGCTCGAAGGTCCGGTCGAGGTCCGGGGCGAGCGCCAGCAGCAGGATCGCCTCGTCCAGCGGGCCGAGCCCGAGCCGCCGGGTGAGACGGCTCAGCCGGTCACCGACGTCCGGCACCGCGGAGCCCGGGCCGGCCGCACCGGAGCCGGGGCCTCCGCGAGAAACGCCGGACTCACCAGGAGCACCGGGAGCACCCTCGGCGCCGGGAACACCCACACCATCGGAAACACCGGAACCATCCGGGAGCACCTGTCCGGGAACACCGCCGGGCGGGGCCGCGAGGAGATGCTGAACGGCCTCGTCGGAGAGGTACAGCCCGCGCAGCGGGTCGGCGGCGGTCGGGTCGGTGGCGCTGCGCGACTCCACCAGCTCCGCGACCCGCTCGCGGAGCAGCCCCAGCCGCGCGATCAGCGCGGCGGCCGGTTCGGTCTCACGTCCGGCTGCACGGCCGGCGTCGGCACCTGCGGTCACTCGGGCTGCGCTCCTGTACTCGTGCCTGTACTCGTCCCGTTACTGGTCCCCGTGCCCGTGCTCGTCCCCGCGCTCGTCCCGGCGCTCCCTGCGTTCGCCGCACCGCCGGAAGCGGACGCCGAGGAAGCGCCCGGCCAGCGGCGCCCGCCGGTCCTGGCGAAGTGGCGCGGCTGGTGATCCCGTTGCTGCGAGTCGTCGAGGGTGCCGTCCGTACCGCGTACCCGCACCCCGGCGCCCTCGGTGACCGGCGGCCCGACCTCGTACTCGGGGAACGCCGGGAAGGGCGCGGTCACGACCAGGTCGAGCGACGGCTTGAGCTCGCCGCCCAGCGCGGACCAGATCTCGGCGTAGGACCGTGCGTCGGTCTGCAGCCCGGCGATCGTCAGCGGCACGGTGAGCCCCAGCTCGGCCAGCGCCCCGGTCAGCTGCTCCGGGGGCAGCACCTCACGGGGCAGCAGCGTGGCCAGTACGGCGGAGAGCATCCGGTGCTCGTCCTGGGGCTGCTTGGTCCAGGCGGTGATGAGATACGAGAGCCGGAACCAGCGCGGCGGCTGCCGCCGCTTCAGCACCACTCCGCGGTCGTCCTTGACCGCGATGGCGCCGCGTTCGCGCCGCTTCACGTCCTCGCGGATGTCGTACAGATAGGCGTCGATCGTCGGCGCGTTGCGCCGGGCCGCCCAGTCGCGGGTCGGGGCCTCGAAGGCGATGTCGACCCCGGTCCCCTCCAGGGCTCCGCCGGACAGCAGCCCCTTCAGGACCTCGTCCACCTCGTGGATCACTGTCGCGCCCTTCGCTGGTACCGGTGTCACGGGCGGGCACCGCTCCGGGTCGCGGGTCCGCACCGCCATCCTGCACCGTGACCGCACCCGTGCCCCAGGCGTGGGAGGGACGGGCCGGGGACAACTCCGCCGGTCCGCAAGGGCGGTACGGCTTGCCCTTGCGGACCGGCGGAATGACCGGCGGGGCACCCGGCCGTCCGGACACCGGAAGCAGGGCGCTGCCCGGAACAGTCAGATATAGCCCTCTCTGAAGGCATAAGCGACGGCATGGGCCCGATTACGAAGGTGCAGCCGGGTCGTGAGGCCGTGCATCACGTTCTTGACGGTGCGCTCGGAGTACGAGAGCTTACGGGCGACTTCGGCCGTGTCCATGCCCTCGGCCACCAGTTGCAGCACCTCCAGCTCACGCGTGGAGAGCCCCGAAGCGGGGGCCCCCGGTGAGCTGGTGGCTTTGCGCTGGAGGGCACCGACCTGGGATATCAGCCGCCCGAGCAGGTCGGAGGGCAGGTCGCCTTCGCCCCTTGAGGCAGCGATGACGGCCTGAAGGAGCCGGTGCCCGGTGGCCTCATGCCGCCAGACAATGGCCGCGACGCCACTTTCTATGACCTGGAGCAGTTCCGCCTCACGGATCAGGCCCGCCACGAGGACGGCCCTGGTGCCGTCGATCCGCACCAGCCGCCGCAGCTGCGACAGGGTGGGCTCGTCCAGCGCGTCCGCCAGCAGGACCGCCACCGTTCCCGGCCGTCCGCTCGCCTCGTCGACCAGCTCGATGGCCGGCTGCTGGCGCAGCTGAGTGGTAGCCCCCGCCAGCGAAAGCGGGTCGGACGCGTGAATGGCGACCGGGATCCTGGCATCAGGTCCCGTCGAATCTAATGACGTCCGCATGGCCAACCCCTCACGTTCTCGCAGAACACCATGATCCGTCACACCGTGCTCCGGCGGAATCAACGGAGTCCACACTCCTGTGGCTGATGGTGTGTCCGTATTCGTTGGTCTGCACGAGATCGGCACGAGACGGACAGCCCGGCATTAAGGCGACCACCGACCGGAAAGCCTCTCACACGCCCGTATCCGACCAGTTACATACCCCGGGCGTTCGGAGATGACAGATCGATGAACTCTCGGACCGATCGGGCGTATTGCCACCGCACACCGTGCGCCGACCCGGCCGGAACAAGGCCAGAAAGCCGGACAAACCCCTGCGGAACGCGGGGGCCGACCGGTCTAGGAGTGAAAAGGCATATCCGCAGCGTCACAAAGAACAGGTACAGAACAGAGACATAACAGAGACAGATCCGCTCCGCACCGAGTCCGCCGGGAGCCCGCCGGGAGACTCACGCGCTGGTCAGCACGCGATTCCTTCACCATTCCCCCGCATTCCGGCGCGTGTGGGATTGTGTGCGATTGCTCCGTCAGGCGTCCAGCACCTGGCCCTCGCGCCGCACGACGGGCGGCTCCACACTCCACGGGAAGTTGATCCACTCGTCGGTGCGCTTCCACACGTACTCGCATTTCACCAGCGAATGCGACTTCTCATAGATCACTGCGCTGCGTACCTCGGCGACGGCACCGACGCAGAAGTCATGGACCAGTTTGAGGGTCTTCCCCGTGTCGGCGACGTCATCGGTGATGAGTACCTTTTTGGCCGAGAAGTCGATCGCGTTGGGCACCGGCGCCAGCATGACCGGCATCTCCAACGTGGTGCCTACACCGGTGTAGAACTCCACGTTCACGAGATGAATGTTCTTGCAGTCCAGCGCGTACGCTAGCCCACCGGCCACGAATACGCCGCCGCGCGCGATGCTGAGCACGATGTCCGGCTCATAGCCGTCGTCGGCGATGGTCTGCGCGAGCTCGCGCACCGCGTTCCCGAAACCGTCGTAAGTCAGGTTCTCGCGTACGTCACTCATGGCTGGATATCACACCTGGGTCCGATGGAAATTGAGGAAGGACCGCGAGGCGGTCGGCCCGCGCTGCCCTTGGTAGCGCGACCCGTACCGCTCACTGCCGTACGGGTGCTCGGCCGGCGAGGTGAGCCGGAACATGCAGAGCTGCCCGATCTTCATCCCGGGCCAGAGCTTCATGGGGAGGGTCGCGACGTTCGAGAGTTCGAGCGTGACGTGCCCCGAGAACCCCGGGTCGATGAACCCGGCGGTCGAATGCGTGACGAGCCCGAGCCGCCCGAGGCTGGACTTGCCCTCCAGCCGGGAGGCGAGATCGTCGGGCAGCGTGACGACCTCATAGGTGGAGGCGAGCACGAACTCCCCGGGGTGCAGGATGAACGCCTCGTCCCCGTCCGGCTCGACCTTGCGCGTCAGATCCGCCTGCTCGACCGCGGGGTCGATGTGCGGATACCGGTGGTTCTCGAACACCCGGAAGTAGCGGTCGAGCCGCACATCGATGCTGGAGGGCTGCACCATGTATTCGTCGTACGGATCGATGCGTACGCGCCCGGCGTCGATCTCGGCCCGGATGTCCTTGTCTGAGAGAAGCACGCCCCGAGGATACGGGGACCGTGCGGCCCTGCCCCAATCGGCCGACCCGCACACCCCGCACCACGGACGACGAGCCCGCGCGGAACGATCTGGTCCCGCTCCGCCGGCAACGGTCCGGAACCGCGCCGGCGGTACTGACTTACTGCTGATCCAGCCCGACCGGCACAGCATGCCGCAGCCGCGCACAACGAGGACACCGAATGAGCCGCCCGGGCCCGATCCGGTCGGTCCCGAGCTGCTGCAACGGGAACGAGGCAGTACTGAACACGTGCCCTTCGGCACAGCGGACGACGGTGCGTTCCATCGGATCCATCAAGTCCCTTCCCCATCAAGCGTGGACGAGAGAAAACACCACATTAGGGGATGTACAGGACACCGCTCCAACCGGCACTCCGATCGGCCACGGTACGCCCCAACTTCCGCACCCGGCAGCGGGATCCCCACCGGAAACCAACAGAGGAACCCTTGAACCGGACGGTTGTACGGACAGTGGCCCGGATGGCGACGCGGGGTGACGGGGGGTGGAGTGAGGCGGGGGTGCCGGGGCGGGGCCCCAAGGGGAGCGGGCGCCCCGGGGAGGAGCCGGACACCGCCGGAGAGGGGAGCCGGACACCGCCGGGACGTGGACACCGGGGGCGGCCAGGCATGAGGTAGAGTAAACGCGATGCGATTCCCTCCGGGAAGATCGCTGCGCGAGTGTAGTTTAATGGTAGAACATGAGCTTCCCAAGCTCAGAGCGCGGGTTCGATTCCCGTCACTCGCTCCATTGCTTAGCCCCAGGTCAGCGGCCTGGGGCTTCTTTGTTGCGCAACTGCGATGACGACGGCGAGCGGGAGCGGACGTGGGTCACCGGGCGCGCGCCAGACGAGCAGAGGCGTTCCACACACACGACGCGGCGATCAGGTCGTGCTGCCGACGTCACGAACACGGAGCCGGTGAAGCCGGACGGAGTGCCGACCCACGGCCGCCCGGCGAGCCGACGCCTGCCCCTGCCACCGCTCGCCAGCGTGTGGTTGGGTCCGGCCTGACGTGTACACGGCGTTCTATAGTCGCCCCGGTCGACCGTTTTTCGACCGGCACGGCGGACGTACGGCTGCCGTCCGCGCTCGGCCACCGCGAACTGGCCGTGGACAACGACACGACCTTCACGGCGGACGACGCCCACCTGCCCGACCTGCGCCAGTGCGGCGACCTCGGCTGCCCACCCGACACCCACCGGCCGCACTCCCGCCTCCTACGACCAGGCGGTGGCGGCGCTCGACGTGCCGAACCACACCTCCCGCGGCGAGGAACACTGCGACGGGAAGTGGCTGGTGTTCGACGTGTCCTCACGCATGGGACCGGCCTGCGCCGAGGGCCAGGCGCCGGGCTGCGGGGCCAGCTTCGGCGACCGGTGGTTCTTCCGGGGCGAGAAGGCGGGCTGCGCCGACGTGCACCGCATCGAGCCCGCCTTCCCGACCGCCCTGTGCGCCGGCCTGCCCGCCCTGCGGCGCTCGAATTGAGCACCGCAACTGGCCTGTTGCGCTGACCGGCCCGCAGCCCGGGCACCCGCGCGGTGCCTCGTTCCGGACACCGGCCTCCAACGATCACCGCCCACGCGTCGTCCGCCGCGATCGCGCGCACCTCCCATTGGCTCGACAGCGCCGCCAGAATGCGCGTCCGCCCCTCGACCAGCTCGCCGCCACTTGGTACGCCACAGGCATGGACCGCGTACGCGAAGTGCGGCGCACGCTCGCTCCGTGGCAGAACGAGCAGTGCGTCCGGGAGTTCGACGACCGGCTCTACCACTGGGGAACGATGGTCAGCGCTCTCCAGCGTTGAATCGGGCGATCCTCTCCGGCAGTTCCGCCAGCGAGTCGATCCGCATCGTGGTGATCGCGGCTGCGTCCGGATCGCCCTGCTGAATGGTGCCCCACGGCCCACGCCGAATCAGCGCCGTCAGCAGCCTGGCCTGCACAGCCGGGCGGATGTCGTTGTCGAGCCGGTCACCGACGTACAGAATCTCGCCCGGCTCGGCAGGCGTCACCTCAATGACATGCTCGAAGAACTTCACGTCCGGCTTCGACGCACCCCAGTCGTCACTGGTGGCGATGAGATCGGACGGCAGGTCCAGCCCACGCAACAGACCACCGGCCCGCACGGTCTGATTGCCGGCGATACCGACCCAGAAACCGGCCTCGCGCAGCCCAGCCAGCGTCGGCCGCACATCCGAATAGAGGTCGTCCTCGCCGAACCACTCCGGCTTGCCGGCCGCCGTGCGCTTCTCCCGCTCATCGGCCAGGTCGAACCCCGGCCGGAACACCTGGAACGTCTCACGGTAATCCCGCCCCTGCGCGATGACCGCCCCGAACATCGCCGCGAAAGTATGCCGCGGCACCCCCAGCCAGTCCGCCCAGGTCCCGTACTCACGGGTCTCGTCCACGAGACACTCACCGACGTCGAACACCACAGCGCGAATCATGCCCGGCAGGGTAATGCGCGCAGCGCAATGCCCTGTCCAGGGCTGCCAGACGGCCGCCGTCACCCTCTCCGTCAGCCTTGGGAGAGACGTGGCCCCCTATGCCCTTTTGGCCTGAAACACCCTCTTGCCGTCGTTGTCCGGCATTTCTACCGTCCAATGTCATGGACTCCACAGCCTCCGACGTGATCAACCGTCTCAGTGAGCCCTTGGCCGTGCAGGTGAACTCCTCGCCCGAACTCGCTGTTGGCATGGGAAAGGCGGCAGCCGCCATCGACCGCGAGCGGGCGAAGAAGGGGGCCAGGAAGGACACCCAAGGCCCTCGCAAACCTGGCCTCGATCAAGTCCCCCGAGCCGAAGGTCAACCGCTGCGAATAACTCCATGGGACCTGCTTGCGACGTTCGCGCGCGCTACAGCCCTGGCACGGCAGGGGCGAGGGAGAGGGCTGGCCGAGCACTGGCAGGGTCTGAAGTACTGCCGCGCCTTCGCCGGGGACCACCACGGAAACTTGCGTCTCACCACTGAAGGGAAGGCCCCCGAGCTCTCCTATCGGGCCATGCAAGCCCGAGAGTTGGGTCGGGCGTTCGGGCTCGCGGTCGCAGAGCAGGTGCTCCGCGACCGCTATCCGGACCACTTGGTCAGCATCGTCGACGCGGAGATCGCCCTGCTTCCCGGCTTCGCCCGGACCAAGCCGGCAGGGACTCTGGGTGCGAGGCCGCGGCCGGACTTCCTGCTGGAGGCGTGGCGTCCCGGTGAGGGGTCTCGGATCTTCGTGGTGACCGTGAACGGCAACCACCAAGCCGTGACGGCGAAGACCTCCGCGAGCTCCCGGACGACGTATAGGCAACTGGCCCGGAGCAGTGAGCGGGTGGAACGCCTTCACCTGGGGCAGTGGGACGAGACTCCCGCCCTCCTGACCTCGACTGAATTCCTCGCCGCCGCCGGCGTGACGGTCCACATGCTGCACGCCGGGGGAGGCGTCGTGCTCCCGATGCGGCCGATGTCCGGCGCTGGCTCCGCCGATGTGGCCATCGGGCGCCGGGCCCTGCCTTACGTGAACTCCGTCGCCGTGCCCACGAAGCGTGGAGCGAGTCGGCACAACGCCTTCTTGATCCCTGAAAAGGAACTCACCTGGTTCGGTCGCGTGATCGCACGGGCCCACGCCGCCGGCCAGCTCTCCCTGGCCGGCGGCGGGGGGACGGTTGGGCGATACCTGATTGACGAGCAGGGTAGTAAGCACTTCAGCGAGACGGCGTTCGCCGGTACGGCCAGCGTCCATGACGCCGAAACCTCGTTCGCCGACGAGCGGTACGTCGGAACCGACCAGGTATTCCGCATCAACGGCACCCGCGTCGAAGCCTTTTCCGGCATGGCCGCGGATCTGTACAAGCTTCTCGTGGACGGCAAAGTCGAGGAGTACCGCCGACAGGCGTACGAACGCCGGAAGGACTGGTCGAAGCCGGACGGCGTCGGCCTCTGGGGCGCGAGCTCCATCCGGCCGGATGGCACTGCGCTCGCGATTCGCGTGGTGCGGGAATAGGGCGTGCCCGACGGTCAGGCAGCCGCTCTGGCCACCATGAGAACCGGGGAGCGGAATATCAGCACGGGCATCGCGCCCCAACACGTGGTGTTGGCGGTCGCGTGCCCCAACCGCGCCCTGCCTACCGGAAAACCCCGGCCAACAGCGATGCGATCAGGCCCGCAGCAGGATCCACTCAAGTCCATGTCTCCGCAGGTCGAATACCATCTCAGCTCCACGCGACCCGTTGGTTTCCCAAGCTCGGAGCGCGGGTTCGATTCCCGTCACTCGCTCCACCAACTCAAGGCCCAGGTCCGGGACATGATCCCCAACCCGGCCTTTGTGTTGTTCAGACCAATCCAAGACTCTCGTCCCCGTTGCGTGCCCCGCCGGGCGATCGCCGGTCCGGCCGCCCCGTCGTGCCGCGACAGAGTCGGGCAGGCTGGAGGGCCCGTCGCGTGACCTCGGCCACCGCCGCGGTGGTGTTCGCGGTGGCCTGGGTGGTGTGCCAGGTGACCACGTGGTCGGGGCGGACCAGCATCGCACTGTGGTCGCCGATGCCGCAGGCATCAGCCGGCCGTACTGTTGCGGAACCTGCCTGCCGGGACAGCAGGGCCACGCGGAGGAAAGCGCCCCCTGGGTCCAGCGCTCGCCCGGCCCTTGCCCAACGCTGCCCTTCGAGCCCGGCGAGCAGCAGGTAGCCGCCGTCGCGGACGAGGTCGAGCGTCGAGAGGCCGTCGTACCTGCCGGTGAGAAACGCGTGTGGCAGCCGGGTACGGCGCAAGAGTCCGCTGGACTCCCCATTCCATCTACATTTACGTTGCAATCGATTCCCCCTCACTCAAGCCGACTATAGCTTAGGGAAGTCCGGAACCATGGCGACGGCAAAAGCCAGACGCCGATCCAGCCATCCCACCTTGATCGACATATCAATACTGCTGTCGAACTGTGGAATTCCTTTGGATACCATCACCAACTCACCCTCAGTCCTCCATTCGAGAGTGCGACCCTCTGTGGTTCGGTTATCTCCGTCCGCCGCCAGCTCCAGAACCACATTCAGGGTCGACTCAAGGCCGCGCAGCGCCAAGCCCTTCGGGCTGTTGTTCGCGAGAGACCATTGACTGCGGCCTGCGATCTCGGGATGACCCGGCTGGTCAATACGCCAGGTATGGTGAACCACCCTATTCGAAGAGGGAATGCGACGGATCGTACCAATCACCCGTCCCTCAGCGTCCCGAACGCTACGGTGCACCTCCTTGCCGACATCCATGGGATCGCCAACTACACAGAGAACCCGTTGGGCCGCTTCGTCCTCGTAGAGCATCGGCTCATCCACCGCATTGCCGGGCGAGTCGGTCCGGAAATAGGCGCAGGGCGCATAGGTCCGAAGGTCCTTCGCCTGTCGGGGCACCCGCACCGCGAGCCGCCCGAGCTGAGGCTTCTTTCCATGGACAACCGATCGCTCGGTCCTTCCAATGGTGAAACGGCGAACATCCTTCCAGTCGACGGCGGGGACAGGAACCCTCTGCTCCTGCGCCTTACGCTTACCGAACACCACCGACGACTCCCTCCATCAGCTCCGCGACGTTAACGACCGGAGCCTATCCGGGCGAGCGGTGACCGTGTCACTGACGAGCGTCCGGGGTCAGAACGGGCGATCTCGCTCAACAACCCTGTGAACCCCATGCGATGGCGGTACTGCGAGCCGCACGGTGGCCGTGGGATCATGCAATGCGGCGCCCCGAAGAGACAGCGCATGCCGTCGGGGGGAGTTCTGGCGGCTTCGCCACGAGAGACTGAGGTAACACGCCTTCCATGCCTTCCTATGACAGCTCCCGGGCGCGATTCCGACTGGCGGATCGGCACATAGCGGTACTCGCTCGTCTCCTGAACGGCGAGAATCCGGCCGACGAACTCTGGCCTGCACTGGGTGAACTCATGCAGATCGGCCTGGTCGGCGAAGAGGGCGAGCTGGCGCCGATCCTCAAGGATCTGCTCGGCGCCCTGGCTGCGCCGCTGGTCCTGGTCACTGTCGAAGTGATGGGCGAGCACGGAACGCTCAACCACGGGGTCATCGTCGGCCAGGAGGCTGTGATCTCGTATGAGGGCTGGCCCGGCGAGGAGGAATCCGAGTACACGCCCATCGCCCCACACGGCCTGGTCTGGGAGTTGGCCCGCATGGTCAACCTACAGGCCGACAACGAAGCGAACTCCGAGGTCTGCCGGATCGAGACGACGATGGGTGCTCTGGACGCCGCACTATCGGCTCTGGAGCAGGGAGAGGGCGACGAGGCCGCGACCAGGGACCTCATTCGCGTGGCACTGATCGAGGCCGGCACGCCCAGGGAACCGGAGCTGAGCGAGTTCACCGAACTCGTGATGGACCTGAACGCGATGTGGCGTATCACCACTGCCTGGGACGGCAAGCACGACGGCGAACGGGCCGCCATGGTCCGTGCTCTGGCGGTGTGGGACTGCGGACCGCGCGGCTACTGGGTCAGGGAAAAGCCCGAAGAGCCCATTCTGGACGGGCAAGTTGGGCCCGAGAGCGAACTGTGCCTGGTGCGCACGCGGAACGGCAAGATCTGGGAGAAGATCACGCATCTGCTCCCGGACCAGGAGGATCTGATCGGTGAAGGGGGCGTCCCAGCCGACGCCTGAAGCGTTGGCTGAAGAGGGGCACCGCGGGCAGGTCGGGCCACGGCGCTCCATTCCTTTTGCCACAGGGTCAAAACCAGTTCTTTGGATTGATTGCATGGCCGACTTTTTTGGCCGTGCCGACTGGGTTTGTTACAGCTTCCTTGGCTGTGTCGGCGACAGCGTCCACCGCTTTATCCGCACCTTCCTTGACACCATCCCAGTGCTGGACGACCTTGGCTCCCAGGTAGACGGCGCCGAACACGGCAGTGGCACCTATGGTGACGGGATTGGGTGCGACGGTGGCAGCGGTCAACGAGGCGTTGAATCCGGTCTCAGCGACATCCGCGACGTAGGAAGCCCCCTTCTCTCGAGTGGAGAAATTCCCGTTGTCCCACGGCAACCCGTCGTGATAGACCGTGTTGGCGCTGATAGCGGTTGAGGCGACACCACTCACCACACCGGCACCGCGGAAGGCACCCGCCACCTTGCCCGTGGCTGCCAGGCCTCTGAATACCGATGCTCCCCGGCCAAGTCCCTGGACGGCCCGCGCCTCGGTGTAGGCGTTACCGGTGACCTTCAAGAGATTGGCGCTGGCGGCTCTGGCAGCGACGCCCGCATGCGTGATCCCCCCGAACTCCCTTGCCAGTTCGTTGCTTCCACCGATGAATCGAACGATCGAGTTCGGCCCCATATCCATGAATCTGGAACCCGCCAGCCTGTTCCACCCTCTACTGCTGGCCCAGGTCTGCACCGTGGACATGCCAGGAAGGCTCCCCAAATGCTGGAAACCTCGGCTTCGGTAGACGACATTGGCAATCTTTGTGGGAAGCCAGGAACCTGGGGAGTTCAGCGACCTGAGCTCCGGATACCAAGCCCTGACATGCCTGCCCCAACGCACCAGGCCCCTGTCGCCGCTCCTCCGTACCAGGTTGTACACACTGTCCTGGATGGGTTGAGTCCAGCCGCCCGCACGCCACGCTGCGCGAATGCGATTTCCTACCAATACCTTCGTCAGTGACGTCGCAATAAGGGTTGTCTGCGCGGCTGTTTCTGTGAACCCCTTGTACTCTCTGACAGCCCCAACGAATGCCTCGACGGTCTCCTTGTGCGGCTCAAGGCCGGGAATTTTCGTGAGGGCAGTCGATTCAAGGCGTTCGATCCACGCGTCGATCGACTCATCGCCGCGTCGTCGCAACGACTTGGTGGCCGGGACATCGCTCGCGGCCACGGAATTGGCCAGCAGCAGCTGGTCCGGTGACAGCCCCTGGCCCTTGTACTGACGGATGTCCTCGGCGCTGAAACCGGCCCAGCGCACACCCGCCTCAGGGTCACCACTCTCCAACCGAGCGATCCCTGCACGTCTGCGAAGATCCGGCGCGGTATCGGCCACCCAGCTCCGCAAAGGCTTCAGTGCCGTCAGCTTGCCGGAGACTCCCAGCCGGGAGGCTCTGGCGAATGCCTCGTCGATCTTGTCTTGAACACTGCCCCGCCCGTCCAGAAGCTTTGCGAGCTGCTCCAGGTCGTCCGGGTTGACGCGCCTCACGTTCTGTCCCCCCTCAAGGTCCCTGTCCTGCTGGTATCGGAGTGGCCCTGAGTGGGCGTCACATTGCCCTGATCTTCGCAGGAGACGAAGGTCGCCGTAGCATCGCTGTTGATCTGGACGATCACCTTGCAGCAGCGATTTACTCCGTGATGCGGTCCTTGTTGTCCACCAATTCCTGTGAGACACAGAGGGCGGGCGGCCGCGTCGCAGGCACAATGGAATGCGGTCAGGGCCTCAGTGTCCCGACGGTTGAGCGGGGCGGTAATGAACTCCGGTACGGACAGGACCGAGCTGTCGGCTCCACAGGAAACCTGCCCTGTACGACCATTCCTCTGCTGTGCTTTGGCGTTGGCCGATGGGGCAGGCTGCCGGTGTCGTCCGAGTCACGCTGCCAGGAGTACTTCGCATGGACAGTGGCGGAATTCCAGGCCGAGCTCGTGGTCCACAGCCGCGCTCGAACGTGTGGCGGCTTCGGCCACCTTCTCCCAGGAGCCGTACTTCGCGTAGAGCTGGTCCGGTGTCGGGCCGAGCGGGTTGCCGTACTTTTTCTGGTTGCGTGCCTCCAGTTCCGCGACCTGTTCGGGAGTCATGCCGGCGCGCACGACATCCTTGGCGTCGTTGCGCATCCGGCTCAAGGTGCGGGCAATGTCCTCCTCCGAGCGCCCGTCGGCACGCATGGCGCACTCTTTCCGCTCCATGTCCTCAAGGAGGTGGTGGTAGCGCATCCGTTGATCACGGGAGACCTCGCGTTCCTGCGGGGTCTCGCTCCGGATCAGGCACACGACCGGTTCCGGGCTGCTGCAGGGTCCGTGGTTCGGGGCCGCCTGGGAAACAGGGGCGACGATGACCGAACCGCAGCCGGCCAACGATCGGCACGAATGCGCCACGTGCTCGGTGGCAGAGGCGGGCTGAAGGGGGAGGATGACGGCTTGGGCGAGCACCAGCGCGGGAACCACGCGACCTGCCAGCACACGCAGACTGACTAGTGACATGCGCTCATCGTTGGGGTGGACCACGGCCAGATCGAAGGACGGCGCGGCCGAAGTGGCCCTGACAGGCGTCAACTTCACTCAGCAGAGTGAAGCGAAGGAAACGAGGGCCCGACAAGCCCAGCCCGTGTGTGGAGAACGTACTGCTCGGCCTGGCTCGCGAGTGAAAGGAGCGAGGCCACTGGCCCAACCTCACGCGGTACGGACGTCTCCCACTACGCACGACAGTCACTGGTCACTGTCAACCGGAGGCCCGGGCCGGGCCGGGCCAGCCTCCGGAGACATAGCTTGTCTTAGGAGGCAGGGGTGGGCTCAGCGCCACGGGAAGAAGTGGATCAGCAATGGGTAGAAGCAGAATGACCCCAGGTGCGTAACGGTCATTTTGACGGTCCGTGCGACGCGGCGAGCCGTTCGCTTCGGTGCGGTCAGACGTACCTGGCCGATGCTCAGATCGACGTACGCACGGCTCTTGTTCTGCCTCTCCCGGTGGCGGGAGGTCTTCTTCGCGGACACAGTTCTTCTCCTGTCGTTCGGTGACGGACAGGAGTTTCGAGCAGGCGGGGGTTAGCGGCGCAACCCCCGGCTCGCGGTCGGCCCCGCGGAGCGCGCGCTGTCCCCCTGCTGCGTCATGGCCGATGCAAGGTCCGGTTACTGCGCAGCGGCACGAAGTCCCAGGCCAGCCTCTGGTTCTCGTCCACTACGGGTGTGTAGTTGTTGAGGGGCTGGTTGGTCTCGAGAGACGTGGCGATCGCCTCCATGAGCACCGGCAGGGATCCCCACATGTCATGTGAATCTCGCCAAATGCCCTCCTCGGCCTCGGCTCGGTGGATCCGGCCCCGGTCGATCTCGGGGCGATGGTCCAGCACGAGGCTCTCCCCGCAGAGGTCCCGCGCGATGGGTATCAACTGCGGGTGCCCGTAGAGGACGTGACTGCTCCCGATCTTCATGAAGCGGTAGTCCGCTTCATCTCCTTCCTCATCCGCCGTGCGCTTGTCGAAGAAGCCGTTGAAGCGTTTCCACTCATTCGCGATCTCACGTGCGCCCATCGGCCGGTAGGAGCCCGGCAACAGCGAGCTCCGTAGATCGGGAAGACCGTCGTGCCGCAGCAACGACAACACCAGGGGCTTCAAGAGCGGCCGCCCGATGACACGTTCGGTCGCGGCGATGTCCGCCGGATCCGCGGGCGGCGCCAGCGCGGCGTAGGTCGCCCGCGCGTGCCTGGCCAGCCAGTTCTCGATTCGCGTCCATGACTCATTGATCGGCGCCGTCATGGCACGGGATCCTGCCACCTGCTACTGACAATCCCCGGGGACAGCCGGACGGTGGACGCCTTGCCGGCGCACCCGGCTGGGGCTTCTCTCCACAACAAGCGACGCGGGACGGCCCGCGCGGCACCGGGGCGTGGTTTGACGGGAGCCTGAAGGCGCCGTGATGTCAAAGGCGATGAGACCGGTCTCCTGCCGAGCGAGCCGAGCACGATCCTCACTGCTGCGGACGGCTCCGCTCTTTCAGTTTCCGCTGGCGGCCGTGGCCGGTAGCCGCGAACAGGACAGTGGCAAGGGCAACCAGGCCCACCCCGAACAGCAGGTGGGACAACCAGGACCACCACGGGTCGTGATCAAGCAGAGAAATCACGATCACGGAGACTCCGACGACGAACGACGCCGCCATATAGGCCCGAACCCATCGTTGTGCAGAGCGGTTGGCCATGGCCCCCTCATGCGCTGTGAAGTCCCAGGTTTGTTAGGGACAGCGTTTCATGACCGCGAACCCGCCACACCCTCCGCGCCCAAGGAGCCGTTCACAGGTCTTGTACTGTCGTGGTTTCTTTCCGTGACGCCATGGCCAAATGGGGGCTCGTGTGTCGGTCATCATGGTTGCGGCAGCGATCTACGGAGTGCTGCAACTCGCCGTGATCGGCTCGCCGATGAGGTCCCTGCGGTTGTCGACCGTGGTGCTGACGGTCGCCGTCGGCGTGTACGGCAGCGGAGTTGTGGCCGCACTCATCGAACTCGGCTACGCCCACGCCGTGGCATCGAGCGCCACGCAGCCACTGGTCGAAGCCATGGGACGGGGCAGTTACACCGTCGTCCCCGTCGTGGAGGAGCTCGCCAAGCTCGCACCGCTACTTCTCGCCGGTCTCAACATCAAGATCCGCTACCAACTCGGCCTGACCGACTACGTGATCCTCGGCGCCGCCACCGGGGCCGGGCTCGGCCTGTACGAAGTGCTCCTCAGCCATCTTCTCGACGCCCAGCACGCCACCCCGTATCCCTACGGCGGCTGGATGCTGCCCGGGGGCCTCAGCCTCAGCTCCACGTACATACCCGACTGGCACACCGTACTGAGCACCTGGCTGCCGGCCTCGCTCGGCAGCCTGGACCTCAGCTTCACCCAGCCCAGCCTGGACACCAACCTCCACCTCGCCTGGGGAGCCATCGGAGCACTCGGCACAGGACTGCTGCTCCGGGGGCGCGGTTGGCGGCGCTTGTTCGGGCTACTTCCCATCGCCTACGCAATGGGCCACCACACCCTGGTCAACTACACCGGCAGCCGCGACGCCCAACCGCCTGGCTGGACAGCCTCCCTGCTCGGCACAGCCAACGACCTGGTCACATACGCACCGCTGGTCTGCCTGGCCACCGCCATGGCCCTGGACTTCGCCCAGTTGCAGCGCAGCAAGCAGGCCATGCCCGCCGTGCTCCTGAACGCAGAGCGGACCGGGAACGCAGCCATCGGCCCTCTCACCGCGTTCAGCGCCCGGTGCCCGCCATGGACAGCGCTGGTCGCCCTCCGCTTCGCCCGCATGCGCAGATCCCTCCTCTACGCCGCCGGACGCACCGAACCCGGACGCCTCGAACTGCTGCATGCCGCGGTCGCAGGGACGGCCGCACGGATCGACGCAGTCAGCCAGGACATTGCGTGGGATACGGGGCGAATACGGGCGTACCTCAAGGAAGTTCGCCACAGCAACCCGTGGCGAAGGCGCTGGCCACTTCTGGCCGTGCCCGTCATCCTGATGCTGCCGTCTCTGCTCTTCCTGGGCCTGGGCTCATTCACCTCCACCAAGGGCCTTCAGAAACACTTCACCACCGGCGCAGGCCAAACGTTACTGATGTGGTTCGGCATAGCCGCACTCATCTGGGCCCTCATCCAACTGGCGCTCCTGCTGCGGGCGTGGCGGGCCGCCTCGCGACAACCGCTTGCCGAGCCGCAAGCGGCCTTGCGGCTACGCGTGTTCACCGCCACTGGGTGCATTCTCACCACTGGCCTGCTCCTCGCAGCTCACTATCGCGGCACTCCCCTGGGGGGTAACGTCACCGATTCCCGCGCGATGCTGCTAGCGGGCCTGGAAAACCTCGAACTTTACGCTGGTATCGCCCTCACCATGCTCGCCCTCGCCGCCCTGATCATGCTCTTCCCACCCGGCGGCCTCGCACTCGCCGGAGGCGGCATCCTCGCCGGCGCCGCATCAGTGGATGCTGTTCAGGTCGCCGCGCTGGGGGGAGCCGGTATCGCCCTCATGGCACAGGGCGCCCAGAGCGGCACCGACGGCGAGCCATCCACTGCGGACTCCAGCGGCAGCCAGCAGCCCAGCACCGAGCCCGACGCCATCGGCGGCCAACGAACGGCATCCGGAATCAGAGAGTGGGCCCGGGAACAAGGATGGACAGAGACACAGACGGAGAACGGACCACCCAAGTTTACTGATGAGAATGGGGTCGTGCGCGTCACTTTGAAGCAAGGCAGTGGCCGCGCGCCTGGCAGCGCTGATCCCCATGTAGAGATCAGGAACGCCAACGGCGAACGCATCGACCCCGAGGGGAACCCGGTGACTCGAAAGAGTGTAGGGAACCACACCGCGATAACCTGGGACCTTCCATAAGGAGAAAAATGCTTGACTACCCCAGCCTCGACGGATTCGAGAACGTCTATCTCGAGGACAGTTTCGTGCTGGGCATCACGGCTTCCCCCGGGCGGCTGACGTTGGAACTCGATCTGATTCTCACCCCCGGCCACCCTGCCTACACGACTCCTGCGCCCGGTGAGCAGCACTGCTACGCCAGGGCGACGATTGAGTTCTTGAACGTCCGGCGCCTCGAGTGGACAGAGCAGGGAACTCCCCCTGCCGTGGATGCGTCGGGATCCTTGGACTACGGGGGAGTCGACGCTCTCCATTGGAACGGAACGGAATTCCACCTGGAAGGCGACTGGGGGAAGGTCAACGTGGAGTCTTCACTGCCGGTCATCCAATTCCACAGCTGACCGAACGATCCGAATTATCTCGTCGCCCGCACTTGCGAGCCTCCTCAAGCCAAGGAGCTGGGGGCTTCGCCGTTATGTGGGCTCTCGCACAGGATGCCTTCGTGGACACATCCGACGCGGGTCAACGCACTTGGCGGGTGTGAGGGTGCCGCACCACAGTCGCCGGTGTCAGGGGCAAGAGGTGCCAGTCACCGGGTAAAGGGAGACATCCTCGGCTCTCATCCGGACAGCATGCTCGGCAGAAAGGCGGCCGCGCTTGGGAGATGGGTCCCACACCCACAAGTCGTCGCCTTCCCTGGGAAAGGCCAGAACCGGCCGACTCGTCGGGGGCGGCCCCGGTTGGACGGAGATCGGTTTGCCTGACTCCACCGGTTGTACACAGACCAGCCGACCGTTCAAGCCGAAGTATCCCGGTGGCTGCTCGCCCCTGGACGCAGCCATGTACGTGCGCTCTGCTTCGGCCTGCACTTCTTTCAGGGTCTTGTCCGTCACCCCAAGGACGGCGATCAGGACGACGAAGGGCAACATCGTGTTCAACATGGCGCTCTGCGAGATGTGCAGGTTGAAGTACTTGGCCCATCCGTAGAGAGACACGTAGAACAGTGTGATCGCGAATATCAGCGCCACCGGCTTGAGTGCTACGAAGTAGCGCCAATAGAAGGCGACGTGTACAGATGACTCCGGAATTCCCAGCACGTCCTCGAGGTAGGCGGTGTGGAGGAAGGAGCCGACCCAGGGGAGCACGAACGGAAGTGGTGCCAGGAGCACAGGCAGGAGCAGCAGCAGATTACGGCTCAACCACGAGCGGGTGAAGGCGTGCCAGCAACCAATGGCCATCGCCAGCAACAGCAGCGCCTGAAGAGCCCCCCGGGCCTGGGCTCCGAGCCCGCCAGGACTATTTACCAGCCACTGGTACGAAACTCCCGTGAAACTACCGACCACGAACATGCCCCACATGAGCCGTAGCAGTCGGGGTCGCGACTCATTAGACGTGATCCAGTATCCCACTGGCACGGAGGACATGAGGGGGGCCAACAGGGCCAAGAACCGCCACCGTGAGGAGAGCGAGGCGAGCATCCAGGCACACATCAGCGGGATCAATATGACCAGGAGTGACAACGTCACTGGCTCAAAGCGCCGAGGGCCAGCCCCCCGCGAGAAGGATCTTCCTGTCCCCGACCTCGGGCTCGGCCCAATGGGCAGCCGTAGGTCATAGAGTTCCTCGTCGAAGGCCGAGGCCCCATGCGTGAGGTCTGCCCACCGCTCCTTCACTCTTGTCTTCAGCTGCTCGCCATCCTCTTCGGGAATCAGGGGGACGGTCAGCACATGCCCCGTGTCGGCCCCGCCCATGGCCTCCCAGTGGCGCCACAGCCAGCGGCAAACTCTTCCGGAGCCCTGCGGCATCCTCCGCACCACCCGAACCAGGGTGGTGCCCCGCTCGTCCTCGTGCCGGACGAGTTGCGCCTCCCGGACCCGAAATCCGACTGGAGGCTTTCTGAGCGAGCGGACCGCTTGGTCGCGCACCGCGCCGACCGCCGTCCTTCGCTGGCCGTCTGCGAGGGCATCCACCACCAAGGCGACACGCCCGTCCGCCACACTCAGTCTGTCGTGCGGCAGCGCAAACCTGACCTTCCAGCCCCGCCGGCTCCCGAGCACCTCGATCGCTCGCTCCGCCTCATCCGGGTCATTGGGCCCTTCGATGATCAGCCGGACGCGCTGAGTAGCGGTAGTGAGCACTCCGATCTCCGCTCCGCTGGGCGCCCCGTCGCCGGGCCCGGTTGTCCCGGGCTCCCCTCTCTGCGGCGGCACCGGCGTCTGCAGGCGCGCACGGCGGGAACGCCACGCCTGTACTGGGAAGTTCAGAAGCCCCGCCATGTTGTCTCCTCATACTTCGGTGAGAGCAAAGGAGAAATACTGGCAGTAGGCACTGACAAGGCCCTGTCGGACAGTGATCCAGCTGCCGGATTTCCGGGCGAAGCCGCTACAGTCGGTCGAGCTACGATGGACGGCCCTTCGTCACCGTCACTCACTCAACGGCCAAGGCTCCGACAATCGGCCTGAGCCTCGTCCACTGGCCGTTGGCCGTTGCCAGGCCAGTCAGCGACCCGCATCATCGGTGCCCCGTCCCCTTGTCGTGGCTGTGACGGCTTCTTCGACCGTTGTATGGAGTCCCCGTGGGCCCAGTTTGCCGGCGAGTGGGTGGTGCATCAGGTCCGCTCGGGCCCGGGCGCGTAACCGGGCCAGGTGGAGGGGATGTCGCTGCGGGTGAGTTCCTCGTGCAGTTCGTCGAGTACGTCGAGGACCGGGACGCCCAGGTGGAAGCTGGTGCCGATGTCCAGGACCACCGCGTGCGGGGGTGGGTCAGTCTGTTTCAAGAGGGCCTTGATGCCGAGCCTGGTGCGGCTGACATTGCCGAAGAAGAGGGCGCCGTCCGGCCGTGTCACGAGCACTCCGGGGGTGGTGAGGGCGGCGCTGTGTTCGGCGGTGTCTCCGTAGAGGTGGGTGCCGGGAGGTGGCCGAGTACGGCCAGGCGGGGGCGGCCGGCCGCGCCGATGAACAGTGCCAGCGACAGCGCCACGGCCAGCAGCAGGCCCGGCAGCAGATCGAAGAGGAGCACACCGGTCAGTGCGGTGAGGGCCACCCAGCAGCTGGGGCGGTCCAGTTTCGCGTACCGGTGCAGTTCGCCGACTTTCAGGAAACCCCGTACGGCGACGATCACGATGGCGCCCAGGACCGGTTCGGGCAGGTCGGTGAACAGCGGGGTGAGGAACGCCCCGGTGACCAGGATCAGCAGGGCGGCGATCACGGACACCATCGGGCTGCGCCCGCCCGCCCCCTCGGCGGCGGCGCTGCGTGAGGCGCTCCCGGAGACCGTGTAGCCGCGGAAGAAGCCGACGGCGATGTTGCTCGCCCCGACCGCGATCATCTCGCGGTCGGCGTCGACGTCGTCGCCGTGCTCGCGGGCGAACCGGCCCGCGATGCTGAAGGCTTCCGCGAACACCATCAGGGCCACACCAGCCGCTCCGCCGCCCAGGAGCAGCCAGTCGTGGGCCGCGACGCCCGGCAGATGCGGCACGGGCACCGCTGAGGGGATCTTCCCGACGGTCTCCACCCCGTGGTGCTCCAGACCGGCCGCGGCGGACACCGCGAAACCCAGCGCCAGCACAAGCAGCGAGGCGGGCAGCCGGGGCATGTACCGCTCGAGCACCAGGAGCAGGGCGAGCGCCACCGCGCCCACGGCGAGGGTGGTGAGCGACCAGTCGGGGGCGCGGCGCAGCACCGTCCACAGCCGTTCGAAGAAGTTGCCGTCGCCGCTGGAGACTCCGGTGAGCTTCGCCACCTGCCGGACGATGATGGTCAGCGCCATGCCGAACAGGAAGCCCGCCAGGGCTGGTTCGGCCAGGAAGTTCGTGAGGAACCCGAGCCGGGCGAGCCCCGCCCCGATCAGGATGATCCCGACGATCAGCGCCGGCGCGGCCGACACCCGACGGCCGCCTCGGGATCGGAGCTGACGTCGGAGACGGTGGCCGCCGAGAGCACCGCGGCCGCCGAGGTCGCGCCGATGAGCAGAAACCGCGAGCGGCCGAGCAGCGCGTAGGCCAGCAGAGCTACCGGGGCGGCGTAGAAGGCGTTCTGCGGTGGCACTCCGGCGATCTGCGCGTACGCCACGCACTCGGGCACGATCAGCGCCCACGCGGTGAGCGCACCCAGCGCATCGCCCCGCAGCCACTTCCGCCGGTAGCCCCGCAGCCATCCGGCCACCAGCGGGGCAACCGGGCGCGTGCTTCAGCGGCGGGCCCGGCTCGCCCGGCTCCGTGTCCTCGTCGGCATCTGAGCGGTTCAGGGGGCGCCTCCGTTGCGCTGCCTCCTGGGGGCGGCCGGTGTCGGGACGACCGCGGTGAGGGGCCGGCGGCGGATGTCCATGCCGGACTTCGCCGGCCGCATCCGCGCTGCTGTCCCGTTCATGACCGCCTCCCTCGTCGTTCGGGTCAGTCAACGTCCGGTGCCCGCTCGGCGCATCTTGTTCCCGTTGTTCCTTGTTCCTGTTGTTCCCGTTGTTCTCGCGTCAGTTCCGCAGGATCAGTCGACGGCGGCAGCAGCCTTCACTCGCAGGGCCGGTCGGCCGGGTGGCGGTGCGCAGCGCGTTCGCTGAACGTGGGGGCATGCGAGGAAACACGGCCCTGCCGTCGGCCCCACCGCCGGCCGCGACCGGGACCGGGCGTGGTTCCGGGCCTGGACGTGGGCCCGGGCCCGGACACGGCCGCGGTGTTCGTCCTGCGGCGTTGCGGCCGGTGGGCAGCGGTGGGTGACGCGGTCGGGCAGATGCCGGCTTCGGCGGTCGGCATCGCCATCAGCCCGTTGCCGCTGATCGCGGTGATCTTGATGCTGGCCACGCCGAAGGGGCGCGGCAACGGCACGGCGTTCGCCATCGGGTGGATCGCCGCGCTGGATGGGGGCCGTCGACCGCTTCACGCCCGTCAAGTCCGCGGGGCTCGCGGTGGCGCTGGCGGTCGCCAACCCCAAGAACCTCGTACTCGCCGTCGGGAGCGCCGTCTCGATTGCGGCCTCCGGCGCGAGTACCGGCGGCAAGACCGTCGCGGCCGTCCTGATGGTGCTCATCGCGTCGCTGTGCACGCTGCTGCCGCTGGGTGTGTATCTGCTCGGCGGCCGGCGTTCGCAGACCGTGCTGGGCGAGTGGCGTACGTGGATGGCCCGGCACAACGCGGCGATCATGACCACCCTGCTGGTCGTACTCGGCGCCAAGTACGTCGGCGACGCGATCAGCGGCCTGGCCGGATGAGGCCCGGTGTGAGCGCCGCCGTGCCGGTTCCCGTGGGCGGGGGCGACCGCTGATGCCGCCCGACTCCCCCGGCCCCGGCCCCGGTTCCGGCCGCGATCCCGGTCCCCCTGCGGATCCGGGTGACAGTTCCCCGCCCCCTGGCGCCCCGTGGTGGCAGCGCGGCGGGGAGCCCGACTACCGGGCCACGCTGGCCAACGAGCGCACCCTGCTGGCCTGGTTCCGTACGGCGCTGGCCCTGCTGGCCGCATCGTTCGTCGTCGTCCAGCTCACGGACATCGCCCCGCGCGCCCTGCGTCTTGCGCTGGCGGGGTACCTCATCGCGCTGGCGACCGGGGTCACGGTCACCGGCTACCTCCAGTGGCGTACCCGCCAGGCCCGGATGCGCGGACGCCAGCCACTGGGCCGCGGCACGAGCGCGCCCCTGCTGGCTCTGGCCCTGCTGCTGCTCGCCGGGTTCGTCGTCGTGGTCACGGTGCTGGCGCCCTGAACCGATGCCTGAATCGATGTCTGAATCGGTGTCTGAATCGGTGTCTGAATCGATGTCTGAACTGACCCCCTGAACCGATCCCTGAACTGACGCCATCTCCTGATCCGATGCCTTGATCCGATGCCGTGGGCGGGCCCCGGGCGCTGGGGCCGCCGCCCGTACGGACAGCAGGTCAGGGCGTGACGATCGGGAAGTTCGGGTCGGGGGTGTCCAGGAGCGCGACGAGACGTTCCAGGGTCCCGGGGTCCCCCTGGACCGTGACGCCGTCCAGGCCCTGGCCCGCGAGGACACCGAACAGCCGGGGCCGGTCGAGGGCCAGTGTGAGATCGGCCGCCGGGGCAGGAGGCGGTGCCCCCGCCGTCGTGCGGTAGGTGAGGGCGCCGTTGGAGAGGGCGAGGTGCCAGGTGCGGTCGTGGTCGGTGAGGTGCCAGGCCATCGTGAGGGTGGTGTCCCAGGCGCGGGGGCCGTCGATACGGATGGCGAGGGAGTCGATGATCTGGCCGACGGTGAGGGCCATGGCCAGCTCGGGGTTGGTGAGGTCGATGCCCGCGGTCGCGGTGGTGCCGCGCAGTTCCATGGCACCGGTGAGGTAGAAGTTGCGCCAGGTGGCGTTCTCCGCGCCGTGGCCGAGCCGGTCGTAGACGTCGGCGAGGGCCTCACGGGCGCCGGTGTGGCCCGGTTCGGCGAAGACAGCGTGGTTGAGGAGGGTCGCGGCGAAGCGTAGGTCGCCCTCCTCGGCATAGCTGCGGCCCTTGGCGACAAGGGCGTCGGTGCCCCCGTAGTCGGCGGCGAACCGCTTGGCGGTCTCGGTCGGCGGGTGCTCCCACAGATGGGCGGGGTTGCCGTCGAACCAGCCCATGTACCGCTGGTAGATGGCCTTGACGTTGTGGCTGACGGAGCCGTAATAGCCGCGCGCCGTCCAGGACTTCTCCCCTGCGCCTGCTCAACCAGGGCCTGACCGGGCCCGAGGCGTAGAGGTCGCGCTGTGTGGTGAGGCAGTCGGTGAGTTCGCTCTCGCCCCAGGTGGGCCAGTGGTGGGAGGCGAACACGACGTCGGCCTGGCCCTGGAACATCACCGGGGCCTCGTCGAGACAGTGCGCCCAGATACGGGAGTCCCGTACGACCGCGCCGCGCAGGGTCAGGACGTTGTGCAGGGTGTGGGTGGCGTTCTCGGCCATGCACAGGGCCCGGTGGCCGGGGAAGAGGAAGTTCATCTCCGACGGGGCCTCGGTGCCCGGGGTGAGCTGGAAGACGATCCGTACGCCGTCGAGGGTCAGCTCCTGACCGGCCTTCTCGATGTCCACGGTCGGGGCGACCAGGCTGATGGTGCCCAGTGAGGTGACACTGCCCAGGCCGCAGCCGACCTGCCCGGTGGGGCTCTTGGGCAGGCGCACGCCGTACATGAAGATCCCGCGCCGGGACATGGCGTTGCCCGCGTAGACGTTCTCCGCCACGGCGTGCTCCAGGAATCCGGCCGGCGCCACGACGGGGATACCGGTGGTGCCGTGCGGCACGATGGCGCGGGAGCCGCCGAAGTGGTCGCCGTGGGAGTGGGTGTAGATCATGGCGGTCACCGGGCGCCCGCCCCGGTGCGCGCGGTACAGGGCCAGTCCGGCCGCTGCGGTCTCCATGGACATCAGCGGGTCGATCACGATCACGCCGCGCTCGCCCTCGACCAGGGTCATGTTGGAGATGTCCAGGCCGCGGATCTGGTAGATCCCGTCCGTGACCTCGTACGGCAGGAGCCGTACCGAGAGGTGACGTACGGAGAGGTGACCGCCCTCACGTCCGGCCCGGGGGAACTCACCGGCCCAGCGGGCCGACTCCTGTGCGAGAACCGTCCCCGGTGCCCGTACGAGGAAGCCCCCATGCCCGAGACCGCTCCTGCCGTCCCTCCGTCCCCTTCTCCTCCCTCTCCTTCTCCTCCCTCCCTTTCTCCACCGTCCCCTTCTCCACCGGCAAGGCGCATACCCGCCGGCCGGTCGCCGTCCCTTCCCCCCGTGGACGAGGGGGTGGAGCCGCCCGGCCGCCCGGGTGTGTGGAGCGGGCTGCGTCCTCTGCTGCTGCGGCTGCATTTCTACGCGGGCATCCTGATCGGGCCGTTCCTGCTGACCGCCGCCGTCACCGGCCTGCTGTACACGGCGACTCCGCAGATCGAGTCCGTGGTGTACGGGCACGAACTGAAGGTCGGCGCGCGGGGTGCGGCGGAACCGCTCGCCAAGCAGGTCGAGGCGGCGCGCGCCGCCGTCCCCGGCGGTCGTCTCGTGTCGGTGACCCTGGGCGCGGGCGCCACCGACAGCACGCGGGTGGCCTTCGACGTACGGGGGCTGCCGGAGGGGGACACACGGACCGCCTTCGTGAATCCGTACAGCGGTGAAGTCCTGGGCACCCTGCGTACCACCGGGGAGTGGCTGCCGGTCCGCGCGTGGTTCGACAGCCTGCACCGCACGCTGCACCTCGGCCCCTTCGGCCGCAACTACAGCGAACTGGCCGCCAGCTGGCTGTGGGTGGAGGTGGCCGGCGGGCTCGCCCTGTGGCTCGGCGCACCCCGCAACCGGCAGCGGCTGCGCAAGCTCTTCGTCCCGCGCCGGAGCCCCGGGGGCCGTGGACGCACACTGTCCTGGCACGGTGCCGTCGGGCTCTGGGTGTCCGCCGGGTTTCTCGCGCTGTCGGCCACGGGGCTGACGTGGTCGGTGCACGCGGGGGCGAACATCGGGAAGATCCAGGACTCGCTGGGCGGCAGCACACCCGCCGTCACCACCGCCATCGGCCACACCGGCGGCGATCGTGCGGGGGCGGGGCACAGGTCCGGGGCCGCGCCCCATTCCGCGTCCGGGTCCGCCGGCGGCTCCGCCTCTCGCAAGGACGTCGGTATCGATGCCGTGGCCCGGGCCGCTCGCGAAGCCGGGCTGCACGGCAAGCTCGTCATCACACCGCCCGCCGACGCCAGGAGCGCCTACGTCGTCAAGGAGAACACCCGGCGCTGGCCCGAACTGCAGGATTCCGTGGCGGTCGATCCCGCGAACGGCAAGGTCACCGCGGCCCTCCGCTTCGACGACTATCCCGTCCTCGCGAAGCTCACCCGCTGGGGCATCGACGCCCATATGGGCCTGCTCTTCGGCCTCGCCAACCAGATCGTGCTGGCGCTCATCGCCGTCGCACTGATCGGCATCGTGCTGTGGGGCTACCGGATGTGGTGGCTGCGCAGGCCCGCCCGGGCCACCGGACCGCGTCCCGGACGCCTCCCGGTACGCGGGGCCTGGCGCCGGGTACCGGGCAAGGTGATGGCGCCATTCGTGGTGGTGGCCGCCGTCATCGCCTACTACCTGCCTCTTTTCGGACTGCCCCTCGCCTGCTTCCTGCTCATGGACCTCGTGATCGCGGACGTACGCCGCCGTAAGGAGACCGCGCGATGATCGCCGCCACCGGACTGCGCTGGATCATGACCGTGCTCTTCTGCGCGCTCACCCTCTACGGACTGTGGCGCGCCCTCGCCTCCGGGTCCGCGCACGCGCACGGGTCCGCGCATGGGCCCGCGCACGCCCACGGGCCCGCGCACGCCCACGGGTCCGCGCACGCGCACGTCGGGCACCCGTGGGTGGCGCGGCTCGCGCACATCCTGCATGCCGTCATGGCCCTGGCGATGCTCGCGATGGTGTGGCCCTGGGGGATGGGCCTGCTCGTCGTTCCCCAGGTGGTGTTCTTCTCGCTCGCCGCCGTCTGGTTCCCCCTGGCGGCCGTGGCCTGGCCGGGAGAGCCGGCGCGCGGCCGAGCACTGGTGAGTGTCCTGCCGCATGCCGTGATGACCGGGGCGATGGCGTGGATGGTCGCGGCGATGGCCTGGAGCACGTCCATGGGCTCGATGGGCGGCGGGGGCGGGTCGATGGCGGACATGCCCGGGATGGACATGCAGGGGATGGACATGTCCGGCTCCGGTGCGGCGGGCGCGATGGAGCTGACCGGCGCGGGTGACCGGTGGAGCGCCGGAGTCCTCGCGTTCGTCCTGCTGGCACTGGCTCTGTGGTGGCTGACCCGGGGCTTCGACACCGGCCGGCTCGGGCCCCGCCCGGATGCGGACGGTGTCGCCCCGGACGGTGTCGCCCCGGACGATGCCCGGGGCGCGCTCGACCTCGGCTGCCACGGGGCGATGGCCCTGGGGATGGCGGTGATGTTCGTCGTCATGGTGTGAGGGGTGCCGCCGGGGCCTGATGTCCCTGGTGCCCCTGATGCCCCTGAGGTGGCTCAGGTCACTCGTCCGCGCGGGAACTGGTGCCCGCTGCGGGCCGACCACTGGTCCGTACAGCCGCGCCCCCTCGCGCGCGGCCCGCACCCCAGCCGGAGCCACATCCATGGACCACTCCGTAACGCCCTCCCCAACTCCCTCCCCGGGACGGCGTTCTTCCCTCTCCGCCCCGCGTCTCTCCACCCCGTCTCTCTCCGCCCCGCGTCTCTCCGCCCCGTCTCCGTCTCCGTACGCCGTGCTCGTGGGCTTCCTGTTGCTGCTGGTGGCCGCCTTCACCGTGTCGTACGGAGTCGGGCACCTCACCGGTCCGGTCGCCCCCGACATGCACGGGGTCTCGCACCACGGAGCCTCGCGCCACGACGACCCGGGCATGGGGGACATGGGCGGCATGGGGCAGGGGGACGGTCACTGATGGCAACGGAGACCACGGCCCCACGGCCGATGCGCACGGCGGACCTGGCCGTGGGCGGGATGACCTGCGCCGCCTGCGTACGCCGGGTGGAGAAGAAACTCTCGGCGCTGGACGGCGTCACCGCCACCGTCAACCTCGCGACCGGGCGGGCCCGTGTTCAGTACCCGGCAGAACTCGGCACCGCGCCGCTGGTCCAGGCCGTCGAGAAGGCCGGGTACACCGCCCGCGCCGCCCCCGGCCGTAAGCACATGAACGAGTACGAGGACGGGCAGCAACGGCGCCAACAGGCCCTGCCGCAGCGGCTCGTGGTGACGGCGCTGCTCGCTCTCCCCGTGATGGCGCTCTCGATGGTGCCCGCGCTGCAGTTCCGCAACTGGCAGTGGCTGTGCTTCGTGCTCACCGCGCCGGTCGTGTTCTGGAGCGCCTTCCCCTTCCACCGGCGGGCGCTGCGCGGGCTCCGGCACGGTGCGGCGACGATGGACACCCTCGTCTCGCTCGGCGTCCTGGCCTCGTTCTCCTGGTCCGCGTACGCCCTCTTCATCGGCGGGGCCGGCGCCCCCGGCATGCGCATGCCCTTCACCCTGGTGCCCACCGCTTCCCAGGGCGTCGCGCACGTGTATCTGGAAGCGGCGGCAGGCGTCCCGCTCTCCGTGCTCATCGGCCGGTATCTGGAGGCCCGGGCGCGGCGGGGCACCTCAGCGGCCCTGCGCTCGCTCGCCGAGCTGGGGGCGAAGGAGGTGACGGTGCGCGACGGCGGTGCCGAGCTGCGGCTGCCGGCCGAACGGCTCGCCGTGGGGCAGGTCTTCGTCGTACGCCCCGGGGAGCGGGTCGCCACCGACGGCGAGGTCACGGAGGGCGCGTCCGCGGTCGATCTCTCCCTCGTGACGGGCGAGACGCGCCCCGTGGAGGTCGCCCCGGGTTCGGCGGTCACGGGGGGCGCGGTCAATGCCGGAGGTCTGCTGCTCGTACGGGCCACCGCCGTCGGAGCCGACACCCAACTCGCCCGTATCACCGCGATGGTGACGGAGGCTCAGGCGGGGAAGGCCCGTGCCCAGCGGCTCGCCGACACCGTGGCCGGGTCCTTCGTTCCCGTCGTGCTGATCCTCGCGGCCACCGTGCTCGGCTTCTGGCTGGGCGCCGGAGCCGACGTGCAGCCCGCGGTCACCGCGTGTGTGGCCGTGCTCGTCGTCGCCTGCCCCTGCGCACTCGGACTCGCCACCCCCACCGCCCTCATGGCGGCCACCGGACGCGGCGCGCAACTCGGCGTCCTGGTCAACGGCCCCCAGGCCCTCGAATCGCTCCGGCAGATCGACACCGTCGTCCTCGACAAGACCGGCACACTCACCTCCGGGCACCTCAGCGTGGCCCGGGTGACGGTCCGCGGTGACGGGCTCCCCGGTGCGGAGGTGCTGCGGCTGGCCGCTGCCGTCGAGAGCGGCTCGGAGCACCCCATCGGCCGCGCGATCGTCGCACACGCCGAGCGCGCCCTCGGCCCGGCGGCCGTACGGTCCGGTGTACTCACCGGCTTCGCCGCCACACCCGGCAGCGGTGTACGGGGACTTGTCGACGGCGCCCTCGTGGAGGCCCGCGCGCCGGAGGGTGACCTTCCGCCCGCGCTGGCCGCCGCGCTCACCGCCGCCGCGGAAGCCGCCCACACCCCCGTCGTGGTGGATGTCGAGGGACGGCCCGAGGCGGTCATGGCCCTCGGCGACGTGGTGCGGCCCGGCAGCTACCACGCCGTGGACCGGCTGCGCCGCCTCGGTGTGCGGCCGGTCCTGGCCACGGGCGACCAGGAGACCCCGGCCCGCGCCATCGCGTCGCTGCTCGGCATCGACGAGGTGCACGCCCGGTGCACGCCCGAGCGGAAGGCGGTGCTCGTCCGCGAACTGCGGGAGAAGGGGCTACGGGTCGCGGTCGTCGGGGACGGCGTCAACGACGCGGCCGCGCTCGCCGGTGCCGACCTCGGCATCGCGATGGGCACCGGCACCGATGTCGCCATCGGGGCCGCCGATGTGACGCTCGTACGCGATGACATCGAGGCGCTCGCCGACGCGGTGCGGCTCGCCCGCCGCACCCTCGCGACCATCCGCGGGAACCTCCTGTGGGCCTTCGGCTACAACGCCGTCACCATCCCGCTCGCGATGGCCGGACTGCTCGACCCGATGCTCGCCGCCGCCGCGATGTCCCTCAGCTCCGTCCTGGTCGTCCTCAGCAGTCTCCGGCTGCGCCACTGGCAGCCCGCTCCTCCGCCGGCCCGGCGCCCGCGCTCGGCCGGGTCAGCTCCCGCGTCGTCCCGGCGCCCGCTCCCGCAGGACGGCCCCGCCTCGGCCGGGCACCCGATCTCCCGCACAGGCACAGGCACAGGCACAGGTTCCGGATCCGGCTCCGGCTCCGGATCCGGCACAGGCACAGGCTCCCGCTCCCGCTCCCGCTCCCGCAGGACCGTTCGGTGACTCCCGCTCCGTCTCCCGTAAGGAAGTACCGGCCGTGAAGAATCCCTTGCCCGCCCGGCTGCGTGACCCACTGGCCGCCGTCGGTGTGCCGGTGGCCGCCTGCGGGCTCGCCCTCGCGGGGCTCACCGCCTGGACCGCGCACGGCAACGCGGGCAGCCCCTCGCACATCGCCGTACCGGAAGGCCATGTCTTCCTCCGGCTCGGTGCGACGCCGGAGACCGCCGCCTTCTTCACCCTCACCAACACCGGGGGCTCGGACGACCGTCTCCTGTCGGTCACCTCCCCGCGTGCGGCCGTGCCACCTGCCCTGAGCCGGCACCGTATGACCCCGTCCGGGGCGTACCGGCAGCCCGTGACCACCGCGGCGGTTCCGGCCGGGGAAGGTCTCACCATGGCCCCGACCGGCATCGACGTCACGGTCCGCCCGAAGGGCGACTGGCGGGCGGGGGAGCACATCCCGTTCACCCTGCGCTTCGAACGCGCCGAGCCGGTCACGGTGTCGGCGACCGTCGTACGCCCCGGCCGGAACCCGGCGTGACCCGGTGCGGGCACGGTGCCGGAGGAGCGAGCTGCCCGCTCGGCCACTCGCCTTCCCGCCCTGTCACGGCCCCCTGCACATATGCCGTGTTCATGTGCTCCCGTACGCGTATCCGGCAATGGTGACGAGAGGCGCACCCAGGACACCCTGCCGTTCCCGATTCCGCCCCGCGATGGGAGGATGAGGGGCCATGGAGGCGGGGCGGATCGGGCGCGCGGCACGAGCGGCGATGTTCGCCGCTGTCTCCGTGACACTCGCCGCCGCAGGCCACGTGCTGATGTCCGGGGCGCCGCTGCCCTTCTGGGTGGTCGCCGCCGGCTTCCTGGCGGTGGCGGTTCCTGGCTGGTGGGCCGCCACACGAGAGCGCGGCATCTGGCTGGTGACCGGCCTCGCCGTCACGACGCAGGCGGTCCTGCACAGCGCATTCGCCACGGCACAGGGCCTGGTCGCCACGGCTTCCACCGCCGCCCCGGCCCGTACGGCACCACTGGTGGACAACCTCTGCTCGACTGGCCCGCTGCATGACATGGGCCACCACGCAGGCCACCTGGGGTACATGGGGCAAGCGGGCGACATGGACACCACGGAGCCCATGAGCCACATGAGCCACATGATGTCGATGAACCACATGGGCTCGATGGGGCACACGGGCTCCATGGGCTCCATGGGCTCCATGGGCCACGACATGGCGGGCATGTCCTCGACCGGCATGCTCGCCGCGCATCTCCTCGCCGCGCTCGTGTGCGGTGTATGGCTGGCCAGGGGTGAGCGGGCGGCCTTCCGGATCCTGCGGTCCGTGGCCGCCTGGCTGCTGACCCCGCTTCAGGGGCCCCTCACCGCGCCGGTCCCGCCCCCGCGTCCTCGCGCGAGAGCGCGCCGGGGCCTCAGCGACCGGCTGCCGCGCGGGCTGTTGTGCACCCGCGACCTGGACCCACGCGGCCCGCCCGGGGGCCTTGCTGCTCTCTGACGCAGCGGCAAGGCATCCCGAAGGACGTACGTACGCACCCGCACGCGACCGGTCAGGCGACCGGCCGCCCGCTGCCGTGCGTACGGCGCGCAGCCGTACGGCGCCGCCGCTTCCTTCGGGCACACCCGGGCCGACGGGCACGGGTGCCCCCTCACCGGAACCCCGGCTTCCCGTCCGCCGGGCCACGGCCGTGCCCGCCGGTCACGCGTGCACACGGCGGCCCGCGGCGGTACGGAGCGGCGCGGTGCGGTTCCGGAACGATCCGCAAAGGACACCAGGCGATGAAACCGACCCTGCCCGCCGAACCCGGCGGACCACGCGAACAACACCGTCCCCAGCCTGTGGAAACCGCCGAGCCGGCGCCGGGCCCCGGCCCACGGGCCGAACGGCTCGGGCCCGACGACGCGGCGTCCACCGGCTGGGCCCTGGCCGCGCGCGCCGGCGATCCGGCGGCAGCAGAGGCGTTCGTACGGGCTCTGCACCGCGACGTCGTGCGCTACGTCGCCCACCTCTCGGCCGACCCGCAGCTCGCCGAGGATCTCGCCCAGGACACCTTCGTACGGGCCCTGCGCAGCCTGCACCGGTTCGAGGGGCGGTCGTCGGCACGCACCTGGCTCCTGGCCATCGCACGCCGAGCCGTCGTCGACGACTTCCGCAGGGCGGCGGCACGCCCCCGGCTGAGCGACACCGACGACTGGCGCCGCGCCGTCGAACGGACCCAGCCCATCGGCCTGCCCGGCTTCGAGGAGGGCGTGGCGCTCCAGGAGCTGCTCGCCGCGCTGCCCCGTGAACGGCGTGAGGCGTTCGTCGCCACCCAACTCCTCGGGCTCCCCTACGCGGAGGTCGCGCGGGCGACCGGATGCCCGGTGGGGACGGTGCGCTCCCGGGTGGCCCGCGCACGGGCCGCCCTGACCGCTCAGCTCATCGAGAACGCGAACGAGAGCGAGAGCGGGAGCAAGGGCGAGGGCGAGAGCCGGGGCGAGGGCGAGAACCGGGGCGGGGGCGAGAACCGGGGCCGGAGCCTGCTCGGCGCGGCCGCCTGACGTACCGCACCACCCGTGGGGCCGCTCCTGACCGGAGCGGCCTCACGACACCGCCCCACCACCAACTCCCGCAACTCCCGCAACTCCCGCAACTCCCGCAACTCCCGCAACTCCCGCAACTCCCGCAACTCCCGCAACTCCCGCCAGGAGGAACCGAACCCCCCAGGTAGTCGTTGCGGAGGGCGCTGAAGTTCCCCTGTTCCGCGGTGGGCTGACACGCCCGCGGCGCGGGTCTGACCGCGGACGGGCCCGGGTATACAGGCCCCATTCCCGGCGCCGCCCCAGGGGCGGGGCCGATCACCTCCGGAAGGTGCGTGCGATGACCGACAACTCCATCGGCCTCGAACCCGTGGCCACGTTCTGCGGAAACTGCAACTGCGGCTGCCCCCAGCTCTTCGTCGACCCCGCGGCCGAAGAGGACCGCCGCATCGTCATCACCGACGACTTCGGCCAACGTGTCCAGATGAGCGCCGACCAGTTCGCGAACCTCGTCTCCGACGCGAAGACGGGCAAGCTCGACGCGGTAGCGGTCGCGGCAGCCTGACGGGCCGGCCGCGGAGGCCCCTGGGCCCGTCGGTGACGGCCAGGGGTCACTCGTCCTCCGCCAACTGCTCGTACTCGTACTACCCCGCCGTCTCGGTGTCCTCAGTCGGCGAGGGCTCCCATCGGGTCCCACGCCGGAAGGACGATCGGGGCTTCGTCGAGGGCCGCTGCCAGGTCCGGCGGCAGTGTCGAGCGGCGGACCGCGATCTCGAAGACGTGCTCGGCGAACCACGAGTCGTTCATCGTCCAGAAGCCCTTGTCGGCCTTCTCCTCGCCCCAGCTGTTCTCCACCCGCCAGCGGCGCGGGCTGCCGTCCACCACGTCCACGCCGGTGAACAGCATCGCGTGGGTCATCTGTGTGTCGTGGTGCAGCAGCCGGTCGGCCTTGTCCATGGTGAACGGAGCGTCGTAGACGGCCGCGTAGTCGAAGAGCGCCGCGTCCCAGACGCCGACGTCCCCGCGCATCATCTTGGCCACGTCACAGCCGAACCACACCGGCTCGCCGCCCACGATCGCGTCCATGGCCAGCTGCTTCAACAGGTCCACCTGCACATTCAGATAGACCACCGGCGGGGCTTCCACCACGTTGCCCAGATGCTCGACGGTGAAGGTGCGGCCGACCGGGCTGGACTCCCGCGGGTCGTGCACCAGACAGACGTACTCGTCCAGCGGGAGCCGCACATAGGAGGCCGCGAACTCCGCCGGGGTGAGCCAGCCGTCGCGGTGGAACTCCTTGTCCTTGTCCTCCCACTGCCACAGGAACCGCTGCGGCGGCGTGCCGAGATGGATGCTGAGCACCCGGTGGACGACCTCAAGCACCTCGCGCTTGCGCTCCCGCTGGGCCTCTGCGCCCTGGGCCGCCTGCGCGCGCAGGTCACGGGCGCCCTGGCGGAGCAAGGTCTCCAGGTCCCGGTTCATCGACCGGGTCGCGGATGAGCTGTGCGTCTCCGGCATGGCCGACTTGGGGACCAGGCCGTGCTTGGCGACCAGCGCCACGAACATGTTCCACTGCCCGCCGTCGCTGATCGGGTCCGACAGCACATGGGCCACCGTGCGGTCGTCCACGTCCCGGTCCGAGGTCTCGATGACCGTCTCCAGGAAGTGGTTCGCACGCTCGAACTTGTCCCACCAGAGCAGGTAGTTCTGGGAGAACTCGAAGTCCTTCATCCCCAGCGCCTGGGCGGCCCCGACCCGCAGCAGGTTGAGCCCGGCGAACAGCCAGCAGCGCCCGCTCTGCTTCTGGTTGGTGACTTTCCAGTCGTCCAGGTGATGGGAGACCGAGTGGTCGATGCCGGTCAGGACGCGGCGGTCCAGGGCGACATCGTCCACGGGTGTCCGGGTGACGGCGTTCTGCATCAGGCGGTTCGCCGGGCGGGCGGCGAACTCCTTGTCGAAGTATTCGAGTTGCTCCGGCATCAGACTGCGGTTCATGCTGCCCGAGCGGGAGTCGTCGTTTCCGAAGGTCACGGCGGTCTGCCTCCAGTTCCCAATGCTCCCGAGAGGAGCGATCCTTCACCGTCGCACGGCCGTTCGGGCGAGTCAACGGAGTCAGCCGTGGACCGGTGGCGGACCGGTGGTGTGCATGGAGCAGATGCCCCGGAGACAGGACCCGGCATCTGGCCTCGCAGGCCATGGCCAGTGGCAGGATCTCACTCTCGCATGCGCGATCACCGTGTTCTACTGTGGCCGCTTACGTGCGTTGAGTGACGAAAGGTGTCGGAGTGGCCGCTCCGGCAGGTACAGAGTGAACCTACGGGGGCTGTCGTGCAGGCCATGTTCGTCGACCGGACCGAACCTATGGAAGAGCTGCGCTCCCTGGTCCTGGGGCTGGCCGAGGGGCGCGGGGGTGCACTGCTGGTCGAGGGCGCCTCAGGCATGGGCAAGACCTCATTGATCAGTGAGTTCGTCCGGCGTACTTCCACTTCGGCCCCGAGGGCACACCCGTGCCGGGTCATCACCGCGCGCTGTCACCCGTGCATCGGCCCTGGAGTGCTGTACGGCCCGATCATCGACATCCTGGTGAAGCTGGATGCCCAGACAGGACGCAGCCGCTTCAAGCAATTGTTGGGCACAGCGGGACGGAGCGCTGCTCGTTCACTGCCGGATCTGCTGTCAGCCCTGGTGCCGGGGCTCGGCCAGGTACTGAAAATGGGCCGTGACGTGACCGAGGCCGCGCTCAGTTCGGGTTCCATGCCGTTCGACTCACTGTTGCCCTTCCAACAGAGTGTTGCCATCCAAATCGTCGACGCGGTACTCAAGCTCACGGAGTCGGGGCCGCCCACGGTCCTCACGATCGACGACGTCCAGAACATCGACTCCAGCAGCTTGCTGGTACTGGACCGGCTGCTGCGTATGCTGCCCGGCTCCTCCATCGCTCTCGTCCTCAGCCATGCCACCGGTGAGACGCTCGACGGAGCGGCCGAGAGTACCCGCGAGCTGCTGCGGCTGTGGGAGAGCGAAGGGCTGGTCCGCTCCCACTCACTGAGCGGGCTCCCGGACGACGCGATCGCGGAACTCGTCCGCCACCACTGCCCCACCGCACCGCCGGCCCTGCCGACGCACCTGAGCTCCCTCACCGCCGGTCACCCCATCTTTGTACGCCTGTGTCTGGACGAATGGCAGCCCGAGCACGGCGACCGGATCCTGCTCCCGCAGAGCGTCGAGCGGGTCGTCAAGGACCGGATGCGGCGCCTGCCGCCCGACGACCAGCTACTCCTGGTGACCGCGGCCACCCAAGGACCGACGTTCCTGTCCCGTACCGTCGCCACTGCCATGGACCTTCCTGACGAAGAGACGATGGAACGTCTGCGCCGCATCGCTGAGGACCATCAGCTGATTACCCGGGGCCGGCGCCCCGACTGGGCAAGCCGCGACCCTTCGGACTGCTATCGGTTCCAGCACCTGGCCTTGTGGAACGTGCTCTATCACCATCAGCAAACCGATCAGCAGCGCCGCAGCCGGCATGCTCGTATCGCCCGGGCCCTGGCCGAACAGAGCGGCGTCGCTTCGGCCCACTTGGAGCGACGCCTGGAGATCGCTCGTCACCTGGAGGAAGGCGGCCAGGAGTGCGCTGCCGAGTCGGCCACCGCGCACTACGCCCTGGCCCGCTCCGCCGCCATCGACGGCTTGTCCTTCGCCGAGGCCGAACGGCACTGCGAGAAGGCCATCCGCACCGCCCGCAAGCTCCCCGACGGCACCCCCGGTCGTGATCGTCGACTGGCGGAAGCGATTGAACTGTTGTTGTCACTGACCGAGGTGCGCTGGCGCGGTGAGTCCGCAGGCGGACCTTTGATCGACGCCCTCGCAGCAGAGGCCGAACAGGCTGCCTCCCGGTGTGCCGCGCCCGAGCTCGTGGCCCGTACAACCCTGCTACGCGGCAAGACCCTCATGGCCACCAAGGGACTGGTGCCGGGCCTGGGCAAACTCAGCGATGCTGTGAAGATCGCAGAGCAGCAGGACGACCCGGTCGCCCTGTTCGTCGCCAAGGTCGAGTACGGCCGCCAGGTGTCCAAGCGCAACCTCACCGATGGCCTGGCCCAGCTCCAGCAGGCCGAAGAGCTGTACGCCTCCGATCCCCGGCTCGGTGCGAGCGGCGACCCTGTCCTTCAGCACGCCCGCAACCTGAATGAGATGCAACTGGGCATCACCCTGTTCGATGACGGCCGCCCCGAGCAGGCCCTGACCCGTCTGGCGCGTTGCACCGACCGTCTGCGCATGGAGCCGCTCAACGTCGAACTTCCGATCGCACTCAACTACTTGGCGCAGGTACGCACCGGGCTCGGCCAGTTCGACGAAGCGGAACGCATCCTGCATGAGGCGCGCGGCGCCGAGGCCGAGCGCGGTGGGGACAGCGGCTGGCACGCCTACAACACCGCGCTGCTCGCCCAGCTCCTCACCTCCGATCCCCGCCGCCGCGGCGAATGCCTGACATTGATCGAGGAGGCCTGGCTGGAAACGGAACGCACCTGGCTCATCAACCTCGTCCCCATCGTGCGCAACCTTTACGCCCAGGTCGTCCTGGACACGGCTGACAACAACCCCCATGCCTTGGAGACCGTCCACCGCCTGGCGACGGACACCGTCGTCGAAACCCGTCGCACCGGTATGGTGCGCAGCGAGATCGCCGCTATGGGGCTGTCCACGCAAGTACATCTCCTGCAAGGAGACTTGGCGACGGCGGTCGCATATGCACGCGACGCGGTCCGGCTTCTGGAGCAGACCGGCGACATGCCGGCACTGCGCAGCGAGGAAATTCTCTTCCACGCGGCCCGCGCCCTGCGCGCCGCGGGATCCGAGGCCGAAGCCCGTGATCTCCTCGGCCGTGCCCGCATCAAGGTGGCACAGAAGGGCGCCACTATCACTGACCCCGCGTTGCGTAACAGCTTCCTCATCAACGTCCCACTCAACCGAGCCATCATGCTCAGCGACCCGGAGAGCGAGTAACCCGCTGATGCCATACGAGAACGGCACGCCACTTGCGGAGCTGAGGCTGCACATGGCGGGGAAGCTGACCATCACCAAGGAGTTCCACTTCTCCGCCAGCCACGTTCTGGACAGACTCCCCAGCTGGCACAAGTGCGCACGGCTGCACGGCCACAACTACGTCGTCATCATGGAACTCTCCGCGCCTTCGTCCGGTCTGACCGAGGCCGGCTTCGTCCGCGACTACGGCGACCTGGATGGGTTCAAGAAGTGGATGGACGACACCGTCGACCACCGCCATCTCAACGACGTCATGGACATCTCCCCGTCCGCCGAGCATCTCGCCCTGTGGATCTACAGCGAGTGGGTCGAAAAGTACCCCGAACTCGTGGCTGTCTGGGTCTCGGAAACCCCCAAGACATGGGCCATCTACCGGCAGGAAGATTCCGACGAGAGCGCCTAGCACTCCGGCGCGCAGTCCACACGAGCTGCGGTGAGCCCTACGCGGTGCCGGGACCGTCGATGAAGCCCAGCAGCACGGCCGCCTCCGCGCGCAGCCGCGCGGCCCGGTCGGCGTGTGCGGGTGACGTCAACTGCGCTGCGGCGTCCAGCCGTTCGGCGGCCTCGGCGCGCACGATCTGCACCGCGTCGCTCTCACTCAGCTCACGCCGTGCCGCTTCGGTCACGCCGACCCCGACCGGCGACTGCTCCAGTGCAAGGCCCCGCAGCCCGGCCTCGCCCACCGGCACCGCCTCGGCGTTGTCCAGCGCGGCGAGCGTGGAGCGCAGGGCGCTCACCGCGGCCTTGTCGCGGGCGCGCATCGCTTCCGGCAGTGCTTGACGCATACGGAGACGCAGAGACATGCCGGTGACCCTATGCCGACGCCCCTGGGCCCACAACGCGATATACGGGACAACTCGATATACGGGCAGCGCCGTCAGAAGCCCGCTTCCGCGCCGATGAGCAGGTGCCAGGGCCAGCTGTCGTCGGTGACCGGCTCCGCGGCGTGGGGGAGGAGGTCCCTGGTGGCCCCGGAGACGGGGGCGAGCAGTATGCCGACGGTGGTGTCGACGAGTTGGGCGGCGAGCAGCGCCACCCGCCGCGCGTCGTCCGGGCTGCCGGGTGCCACGGTGTGCTCGCACGCGGCCAGTGCGCGGACCGTGAGCATCATCGCCAGGGCGAGGCGGGTGCGCAGCACGGGGCCCGGGAGGCCGTCCAGCAGCTGGGCGATCTCGGTGAAGACGGTCTGCACGCTCTGCGTCGCCATGGGGTCGGCGTGCACCAGAGCACCGATCCAGGGAGGTGTGGACACCCGGGCGAGGAAGCGCGCGTAGTGGCTGTCGCCGTCGACCGTCTCGGCCAGCGGGCGGATGAGCACGTCGGCCAGTTCCTCCAGGGCCGGTCGGTCCCCTCGCTCGTGCAGGGCGTCCAGCAGGCGCTGACGGTGGGCGTTCACCTCTCCTGTGTGCCGTTCGAAGATCTCCCGGACCAGTTGTTCCTTGGTGCCGAAGTGGTACTGGGCCGCCGACTTGTTGCGCTGGCCCGACGCGGTGGTGATCTCCCTGAGCGAGACGGCATCGATACCCCGCTCGGCGAACATCCGCAGCGCCACTTCGGCCATGACCTCGCGTGTGGTGCTCCCTCTCGCCATGAACCCATACTAAGACACCTACCTTAATAAGGCGCGTACCTTAATAAGGCTCCTGCCTTCATCACCGAATGTCAGAACGCCAGGGAAGGACCACGCAGATGTTCCCCACCCCCAAGTGGCGCCGCGCCGCGATACCGGCCGCCTCTCTCGCGGCCGCCGCACTGGCACTGGCCGTCGCCGCCCCCGCGCAGGCCGTACCGCTGCCGACCGGCCCCGGCATGGGTCAGGTGCCACGCTTCACCGGCCACGCCGCCACCCCTCGCCCGGTACCGGGCAGCGAGATCCACAACCCCTTCATGGCGCAGGACGGGCGAAGCGCCATGCACGGCGACAGTTACGCGAGCAACACCCAGCCCCAGAACGGCCCCCTGGGAAACAGCCCCGGGGTGAACAGCTCCAGCAAGGTCACCGACCCCAAGGATCCGGCCCAGTGCGCGACGGCCACCTTCCTGCGCAACGGGCTGATGGTCCTCAACTGCGGTGGCGCCTCGCACCACCCGACCCTGCGGCTGGAGGACCCCGCCACCCTCAAGGACCTGGCCTCCTACCCGCTCCCGGTGCGGCCCTCCACCTACCGGGCGGCCGCGACCCACAACCCCGCCCTGATGTTCTCCGACACCTCGGGCTCCTACTACTACCTGGACAACCAGGACCGGATCGTCATCGCTGGCGCCGACCAGCACATCCAGCGGCTGACCGTACATCGCACCCGCTCCGGGCACTGGGAGTTCGAGCAGGCCGACAGCTGGGACCTGCGCCCGTACCTGCCGCACTCCTGCGCCACCGCCGCCGACCCCGACCCGAAGGGCGAGTGCGACCCGGTCACCGCGGTCCAGGCGGACTACCACGGCCTGATGTGGTGGGTCAGCGACCACGGCCGCGTCGGCACGGTCGACCCGGACACCGGCGCGGTCAGGACGACCGGCCTCCCGGGCGAGCAGATCGAGAACTCTTTCTCCACCGGCCCGGACGGCGCCTTCATCGCCACCGACCACGCCCTCTACAAGATGCACGCGGCGCCGGACGGCACCCCGCGCACCGACTGGCGCGAGACGTACGACCGCGGCACGCGCACCAAGCCCGGCCAGATCAACCAGGGCACCGGCGCCACCCCCGCGCTGCTGGGCAACGGCTACGTCGGCATCACCGACAACGCCGACCCCCGCATGCACGTCCTGGTCTACAAGCGCGGCAACCACGTCAAGGACAGCCGCCTGGTCTGCTCCGTCCCCGTCTTCCGGCCCGGCGCCGGTGCCACCGAGAATTCGCTGACCGCCTGGGGCAACGGCTTCTCGGTGGAGAACGACTACGGCTACGCGTCCGTCCAGAACACCCAGGGCGGCAGGAGCACCCCGGGCGGCATCACCAAGATCGAGGTCAACAAGGCGGGCACCGGCTGCAAGGTCGCCTGGACCAGCCCGGAACAGTCCCCCACCGTCGTCACCAAACTGTCCCGCTCCAACGGCCTGCTTTACGCCTACTCCAAGCCGTCCGACAGCAAGGGAACCGACGCCTGGTACCTCAGCGCCATCGACTGGCGCACCGGCAAGACCCGTTTCCGCACCCTGACCGGGACCGGTGACGCGTACAACAACAACTGGTCCCCCATCACCCTCGGCCCCGACGGATCCGCCTACATCTCCACCTACGGCGGTGTCGTCCGCGTCCACGACAGGACCGGACGGTAGGCCCCCGCACCCGGCAGACCACGGGAAAGCCCCGGGCCGGTGGCCCGGGGCTTTCCGGCTGAGCCGCTGAGCTGTCCACGGCTCACCGCAGCGGCGCCCTGGAGTGGTCCGTGAGGAGGGACCAGATCACGAAGACGCCGATCGCGATGGCGATGAACGCCCAGATGGGCTGGTACGGCAGCCACATGAAGTTCGCGATGATGCTGAGACCGGCCATGACGACGCCGAGCCAGCGGGCCCACGGGGCGCCCTTGAGGATGCCGAGGCCGGTGAGGATCAGCAGGACGCCGATGGCCAGGTGGATCCAGCCCCAGGCCGTCAGGTTGAACTTGTAGCTGTAGTGGCCGACATGGGTGTAGACGTTGTTCTTCGCGATGCCGACGACGCCGTTGAGCACCGCCAGGACGCCGTCCACGAACAGCAGCACACCGGCGAACAGGGTTCCACCGGTCGCCCACGCGCTGCCGTCGCCTCGGCCGGGCTGCGTGGGGCGGGGTGTCGGGGCCCCGGAAGGGGCTGCGGGCTGAGCCATGAGAGCCTCCTTCGCCGGGTCATCGGGCTGAACCGGCGTCGGTCTGTACGCTCCGCTTGCACGGCCCGTGCCACCAGGCGGGCGGGGCCATTCGGGTGAACCGTTCCGTCATGGCCCGGCCGTCAGGTCGGCCCGGCCGTCACCTCCGCCCGGCCATCACGTCCGCCCGGCCGTCAGGTCTGTCCAGCCATCACCTCCGCCCGACCATCACACCCGCCCGGCCATCGCGTCCGCCCACGGTCCCGCGACCGCCGAGCCGAGGTTGTCCAGGCATCTGTCGACGCAGTGCAGCAGAGTGTCGAGGTCATGAGCGTCGAGGTCATGGCTGCCCCCGGACCGCCAGGTGCGGACGGCGACCGTCAGGGCGCAGGCGTGCACCGACACCAGGAGCTGCGGCCGCGGGTCGGCCGGGTCCGCCAGGTGCTCGCGTGCGGCGAGGATCCCGGCGAGCGCGTCCTGCTCGCTCAGCAGGACGTGGTGCAGGGAGGCGAGCAGGCCCGGGGTGACCGCCACGATGTGCAGTACGGCGAGACAGACCGGCGTGGAGCGGTACGCGGGAAAGGCCCCCGCCACCTCGGTCAGCGCCCGGCGGGTGGCTTCGCGCAGGGCGGCCGACGGGGACTCGTCCGGGGGCCTGCGGTCCAGCTCGCGCACGGTGAGTACGGCCATCTCCCGGAACACCGCGAGCAGCACGTCCTCCTTGCCCGTGAAGTAGCGCAGCAGTGTGCGCTTGGACACCCCGGCCGCCGCCGCGATGTCGTCCAGCGTGGTGCGGTCGAAGCCCCGGGAGCCGAACAGGTCGAGGGCCGCGTGGCAGAGGGCGTCGCGGGTCCGGAGCTTCTTGCGGGCGCGCAGGCCGGCGGACGCGGTGCGTACGGCCGGGCTGGGTAGCATACGGGGTTCCTCCTGGGCGGGGACGGGCGTACCGGCGGCCCGGTCCGTACCGTGGGCAGCCAGGGGATTCTGTCACCTGGTGCCATATGCTTTCGGGTGACACGCCTGTCCGGCTCCCGGCGGCAGGGGTGGCATCGATCCCGTCAGGGGATCCCCAGGTGGACCGGACGTGGGGGTCATGACTGTGGGGGCCGCAGGCCCTTCGACCGCCGCCGCCCGTTGCCCGCCGCCGTCCGGCGGGCCTGTCGGTCCGTCTGTCCGCGTTGCCTGGAGGAACGTCCCGTATGTCTCGTCCCATCCGTGTCGCGATCGTCGGTGCCGGTCCGGCCGGCATCTACGCCGCCGACGCCCTGCTGAAGTCCGAGGCCGCCCAGGCCCCGGGTGTCTCCATCGACCTGTTCGAGCGGATGCCCGCACCGTTCGGGCTGATCCGTTACGGGGTCGCCCCCGACCACCCACGGATCAAGGGCATCATCACCGCTCTGCACAAGGTGCTGGACAAGCCGCAGATACGCCTCTTCGGCAATGTGGACTACCCGAGCGACGTCACCCTGGACGACCTGCACCGCTTCTACGACGCCGTCGTCTTCTCGACCGGCGCCATGGCGGACCGCGCCCTGGACATCCCGGGGATGGAGCTGGAGGGCTCGTTCGGCGCCGCGGACTTCGTGTCCTGGTACGACGGCCACCCGGACGTGGAGCGGACCTGGCCGCTGGAGGCCGAGAAGGTCGCCGTCCTCGGCGTCGGCAATGTCGCCCTGGACGTCGCACGGATCCTCGCCAAGACCGCCGACGAGCTGCTGCCCACCGAGATCCCGCCGAACGTGCACGCCGGGCTGCAGCGGAACAAGGCCGTCGAGGTCCATGTCTTCGGCCGGCGCGGGCCCGCGCAGGCGAAGTTCAGCCCGATGGAGCTGCGCGAGCTCGACCACTCGCCGAACATCGAGGTCGTGGTCAACCCCGAGGACATCGACTACGACGAGGGCTCGATCGCCACCCGCCGGGGCGACAAGCAGGCCAACATGGTCGCCTCCACCCTGGAGAACTGGGCCATCCGCGACACCGGCGACCGGCCGCACAAGCTCTTCCTGCACTTCTTCGAGTCCCCGCAGGAGATCATCGGCGAGGACGGGCGCGTGGCCGGGCTGCGTACCGAGCGCACCGAGCTCGACGGCACCGGCAACGTCCGGGGCACCGGCCGCTTCACCGACTGGGACGTCCAGGCCGTCTACCGTGCGGTCGGCTACCGCTCGGACGAGCTGCCCAAGCTGCCCTTCGACGTGACCTCGGGCACCGTCCCGCACGAGGCCGGGCGCGTGCTGGCCGCCGACAGCAGCCACCAGACCGCCGTCTACGTCACGGGCTGGATCAAGCGCGGCCCCATCGGTCTCATCGGCCACACCAAGGGCGACGCCAACGAGACCGTGGCCTGCCTCCTCGACGACCACGCCGCCGGGCGGCTGCCCGGCGCCACGCTGCCGGATCCGGATGCCGTGACCGGCTTCCTCAAGGAGCGCGGTGTCCGGTACACGACGTGGGACGGCTGGTACCGGCTCGACAGCCATGAGCGGAGCCTGGGCACCGCGGAGGGCCGCGAGCGGGTGAAGGTCGTCGAGCGCGAGGACATGCTCCGCCACAGCGGCGCCTGACCGTACGCGGGGCGGGCCGGGGCGGGGGGCCGCGCCCGCGGCCCGGCCGGGCGGGCCGCGCCACAGGCACACCGGAGTACTCGATCAATTGCTTGCTTCGAGTGCACTTGAGGGTTCTAGCCTTACGGCATGACGGTGACCGAGAGTCCTCCCGTAAACACCCCGCCCGTTCCCGCCCAGCCGCTTCCCGGCCGCCAGGACCGCTACACGATCAGCCAGGTCGCGGCGTTCACCGGGCTCAGCGCCCACACGCTGCGGTGGTACGAGCAGATCGGCCTGATGCCGGAGGTGGAGCGCTCGCACAGCGGTCAGCGGGTCTTCAGCGGCGCGGACCTGGAGTGGCTCTCCTGCGTGGCCAGACTGCGGCTGACCGGAATGCCGGTCGCGGTCATGGTCCGTTACGCGGAGCTGGTCCGCCGGGGCGCCACCGCCGACGGCGAGCGACGGGAGATCCTGGAGCAGACCCGGCACGACGTCGTCGCGCGCATCGCGGAGCTGCAGGACACCCTCATCGAGATCGACTCCAAGATCGACTGCTGTCAGGGCGCCCGCCGGACGCCGGAAAGGGCCTGAACCCACCATGAGCGACACCACGAGCAGCTCCACCGCCGGCACCACCGCCGTCAGCCCCACCGAACAGATCCGCAAGGTCGAGCTGGGCACCGGCGGCCCCCTCGTCGGCGTCCAGGGCTTCGGTGCCATGGGCATCAGCGCCGCCTACGGGGAGACCGACACCGCGGCGGCCCGCGACGCCCTGGAGGCCACCGTCGAAGCGGGCGTCACCCTCATCGACACCGCCGACATGTACGGCCTCGGTGCCAACGAGGAGTTCCTCGCGCCGTTCGTCGCCGCGCACCGCGACGAGATCACCCTGGCCACCAAGTTCGCCTTCGAGTACCGCGCCGACGACCCGTCCTACCGGGCCATCCGCAACGACCCGGCGTACATCAGGACGGCCGTCGAGGCGAGCCTGCGCCGTCTGGACGTCGAGGTCATCGACCTCTACTACATGCACCGCCGCGACCCCGCCGTCCCGTTCGCCGAGTCCGTCGGCGCCCTGGCCGAACTGGTGCGGGAGGGCAAGGTCAAGCACCTCGGCCTGAGCGAGGTCACGGGCGCCGAGCTGCGCGAGGCACACGCCGTGCACCCGATCACCGCCCTGCAGTCGGAGTGGTCGGTCTTCAGCCGGGACGTCGAGCGCAGCGCGGTGGGCGCCGCCGCCGAGCTGGGGGTGGCGTTCGTGCCGTACTCACCGCTCGGCAGGGGGCTGCTGACCGGCACCATCACCGGCTCCGACCAGGAGCTGTCCGGTGACGACTTCCGGCAGTTGCTGCCGCGCTTCACGGGCGACAACGCCAGGGCGAACGCCGCGCTGCTGGCTCCCCTGCACAGGATCGCGGCCGAACACGGCGCCACCACCGCGCAGATCGCGCTGGCCTGGGTGCAGCAGCGGGCCGTGACGCACGGTCTGACCGTGGTGCCGATCCCCGGCACCCGCAAGCGCAGCCGCCTCCTGGAGAACGCGGCGGCCACCCGGATCGTGCTGACCGCCGACGAACTGGCGCTCCTCGAACCGATCTCCGGCCAGGTGGCGGGCGACCGCTACGCGGACATGTCCATCACGTCCGTGGGCCGCGAGGCGTAAGGCGTCCGTGGGCGTACGGCCCGCGGATTCACCCGCCGGGCCCGGCCGACATGACCTCGACATGGTCGGCGACGGCCACCAGCAGCACCCGGGTGCCTTCCTCGCGCGCCCGCCAGCGGTGGCGCACCCCGCCGGTGAGGAACAGCGTGTCGCCCCGGCCCAGTTGGTAGGTACGGCCTTCTGCCTCGACCTCGGCGCTGCCGTCGGCGACGTACATCAACTCGTCGTTTCGGTGCTCGAATTCGCGGCTCTCGTCGTGGTCCCCGGTGAACTCCAGCGCGTGCATCTGCTGGTGACCGCGGACCAGCGGGCGCACCCGCGCCGCCGCGTCGAGGCCGGGGTCGGCGTCGGCGCGTACGACATCGACCCGGCGCGGGGAGTCGGCGGCGGCCAGGAGCTGTACGGCCGTGGTCTCCAGCGCGTCCGCGATGAGCTGCAGCGAACGCATGCTGGGCCGGGCCCGGTTGTTCTCGACCTGGCTGAGGAAAGGCGACGAGAGGCCGCTGAGCGCGGCGACATCGGCGAGGGTGAGATCCAGGTCCCTGCGCCGCCTGCGGATGCCGGGCCCGATCCGGAGGGCGGGCGATTCGGCTGTCACGTCGTGTTCCCTCCTCCGCTGTCCGCTGTACCGCTCCCCATCATCCCGTAAGCCGCCGAGGGCTTCGTACGCCCTTCACAGTGCCGCAACACTCCCTCGCTAGCTTCTTAAGGAGATTGACCACATCAAAGAAACTTTCATCAGGAGGGCCGCATGTCACCGGTCGACCAGAACACGCGCCGCCGCCGCGGCACCGGTCTGATCGCTCTCGACCCCGACGCGTCCGAGGGCGGCTACACCCTCTTCGCCCCGCTCACCGGCACCGGTGAGGTGTATCTGATCGATCTGCACGGCACGGTCGTGCACGAGTGGAAGCTGCCCTACCGGCCCGGCCGGCACGCGCGCGTCCTCCCGAACGGGAACCTCGCCTACAACGGCGTACTCCCCGACGAGCCGGCCCTCTTCCCCATGTGGCACAAGTACCGGGGCGGTGTGCTGCTCGAAGCCGCCCCGGACGGCACCGTCCTGCGCGAGTACCGCGACCCGCTCCAGCACCACGACGCCCACCACCTGGGCGACGGCGGCATCCTCTACACCGCGCTCGAACCCCTGCGGGGCGCGGACGCGGACGCCGTACGGGGCGGCGTGCCAGGGTCGGAGGCCGACGGCACCGTCTGGGCGGACACGATCAGAGAGGTCGGCGCCGACGGCTCCGCACGCTGGTCGTGGCGGGCCGCCGAGCACCTCGGCCGCGAGGAGTACCCGCTGCACCCCGACTACGCGCGCGAGCACTGGCCCCTGATCAACAGCGTCACCCCGCTCGCCGACGGCAACATCCTGGCCAGCCTGCGCAGCGTCTCGGCCGTCGTCGTCATCAGCCGCGAGACCGGCGAGATCCTCTGGCGGACCGCGCCGGGCACCGTGTCGCAGCAGCACGCGCCGACCGAGCTGGCCAACGGCGATCTGCTCGTCTTCGACAACGGGGTCTTCCGGCCGGGCTCCGACGTCCCGTACACCCGGGTCATCGAGATCGAGCGGGCGTCGGGGAAGATCGTGTGGGAGTACCACGACCCGGCCAGGGAGTCGTTCTTCGCGCCGTTCATGGGCAGCGCGCAGCGCCTCGCGGGCGGCAACACACTCGTCACGGACTCTCCCGCGGGCCGGCTGTTCGAGGTGACGCCCGAGGGATATCTGTGCTGGGAGTACGTCGTCCCGTACTTCGGCGGATACCGGGAGTCCGAGGTGCGCGGCCTGTTCCCGTCCGAGCCCAACGCCGTTTTCCGCGCCTACCGTTACACCGCCGCCGAGCTGCCCTGGCTGGACGCGGGAGCCACCCCGTGACCACCGCGGATCCGGCGCCCCGGCAGGTCCACGCCGTCGACGAGCGGCTGCCGCTGCGCCGGCTGGCCCCGCTGTCCGCGCAGCACGTGCTGGTCATGGTGGCCTCGCCCGTCTCGACGGTGTTCCTGACCGGCCAGGCGCTCGGCCTCGGCCCCGGGCGGACCGCTTCCCTGCTCAGCGCCGTGCTCGTGCTGTGCGGCGCGGGCACGCTGCTGCAGTCGGTCGGGGTGTGGAAGATCGGGGTGAGGCTGCCGTTCGTGATGCTGCCGGGCGGGGCGGCTACGGCACTGTTCCTCCAGACAGCCAAGGACCACGGACCGGCCACCGCGACCGGTGCGGTCGTCCTGGCCGCGGCGCTGCTCTGCGCCGTACTGCCGTTCTACGCACGGGTCGTGCGGCTCTTCCCCCCGCTGGTCATGGGGGTCGCCGTGCTGCTGATCGGCGTCGGCATGATCAAGGTCGGCGCACAGCTGATCACCGGTCAGGCGGGGACCGCCGGGTACGCGGCGCCGTCGGCTGTGCTGCTGGCCGCCGCGACCATCGGCTGCACGCTGCTGCTCCTGCTGCTGCTCCGCGGGGTCTGGCGGCAGACGGCGGTGCTGTTCGGGATGGGCGCGGGAACCCTCGTCGCCGTCACGACGGGTCTCGGCCGCTTCACACCGCCGGGCGACGGCGGCGGTGGCCTGGCTCTCCCGCGTCTCCTGCCGTACGGGGCACCGCACTTCGATGTGCTTGCCGCGCTGCCGCTGCTGGTCTTCAGCCTCACCACCCTGGCGGAGATCACCGGCCAGACCGTCCTGAACAGCGAGACGGTGGGCCGGACCGCCGACCCGGGACGCGATGTGCCGCGCGTGGCCGGGACCGATGCGCTGGTCTCGCTCCTCGGCGGGCTGTTCGGTACGTCGCTGCTCGTGACCAGTTCGGAGAACATCGGGATCGTCCGGCTGACCGGGGTCCGCAGCCGCTTCGTCACGGCGGGGGCGGGCGCCCTGCTCGTCGTGGTGGGTCTGCTCGCGCCCCTCTCCCGGATGCTGGCCGGGATACCGGCGCCGGTCGTCGGGGGATCGTCGCTGGTGATCTACGGGATCATCGCCGTCATGGGCATCGACATGCTGGCCCGTACCGCACCCGGCGCGCCGGCCAACTCCACGGTGATCGCCCTGGCCCTCACCGCCGGACTGCTGCCGGTGGTCGCCCCGGACATCTACCAGGGCTTCCCCGGCTGGGCCCGGACGGTCCTGGGCAGCGGCGTGGTGGCGGGCACCCTCACCGCGGTCCTGCTCCACCCGCTCTTCCGGCGTCTCGCCGAACCGGACGGCGGTAACGGCGGTAGTGGCGGTAGTGGCGGTAACGGCGATACCGGCGGTAGTGGCCGTACGACGGAAGCCGCCGCCGTACCGGGCACGGGCCCCGGAGCCTGACCCGACCGGCCGGGTGCCGGGCGGCGTTGCCCCGGACTCGGTAATGCGGCGTGGCGCCCCGGGACAGAGAGATGCGGTCTTGACATGGTGCGTACGGAGAGACTTGACGGGCCGTACGCCTCGGGAGGGGCGTCCCGGGCAGAGGAGCGTTGCGCATGAGCCTTCGGCTGAAGGGCATCACCCGCGAAGAACACCTGGCCTTCATCAGGACCCGGCCTTCGGCGAGCCATATGCAGGTCCCGTCGTGGGGCGACGTGAAACCGGACTGGCGGGCGGAGAGCCTGGGCTGGTACGACACGGACGACCGGCTCGTCGGGGCGGGGCTCGTCCTGTCCAGACCCCTGCCCAGGCTCCGGCGCTGTCTCGCCTATCTGCCCGAGGGCCCCGTCATCGACTGGCACGCCGCCGACCTGGAGCGGTGGCTCGAACCGATGCTGGCCCATCTGAAGAGGCAGGGGGCGTTCTCGGTGAAGATGGGGCCGCCCGTGGTCGCCAGGAGCTGGGACACCGACGCGGTCAAGGCCGCGATCGCCGATCCTGCGGCCGGACGGCTGCGGGACACGGAGGCGACCTGGCACGACCCCCGGGCGACCGATGTCGCCGACCGGCTGCGCCGGATGGGCTGGCAGCAGACCGAACCGGGCGGCGATGACGGCTTCGCGGCGGGCCAGCCGCGCTATGTGTTCCAGGTGCCCTTCGCGGGGCGCTCGCTCGACGAGGTGCAGCAGGGCTTCAACCAGCAGTGGCGGCGCAACATCAAGAAGGCCGAGAAGGCCGGGGTCACCGTCGTACGGGGCGAGTACGGAGACCTGTCCGCCTTCTACGACCTGTACGCCGAGACGGCCGAGCGTGACCGGTTCATCGCCCGCCCGCTCTCCTACTTCCAGCGGATGTGGACCGTACTGACGGCCGAGGACCCCGACCGTATGCGGCTCTATCTCGCCCACCACGAGGGTGACGTCCTCGCGGCGGCCACCATGCTGACGGTCGGCGAGCACGTCTGGTACTCCTACGGCGCCTCCACCGGCAGAAAGCGCGAGGTCCAGCCGAACAACGCCATCCAGTGGCGCATGATGTCCGACGCCCACGCGCTCGGCGCGGGCGTCTACGACCTGCGGGGCATCACCGACACCCTGGACGAGAGCAACCACCTCCTGGGCCTGCTCCGCTTCAAGGTCGGCACCGGCGGCCACGCCGTCGAGTACCTGGGCGAGTGGGACTTCCCCCTCAACCGCTTCCTGCACAAGGCCCTCGACCTGTACATGTCCCGCCGCTGAACCGGCGGACGCTCAGGGTCCGCCGAGCAGCTCCAGGGCCTCGGCCCAGCGGAACCCGGCGGCGGGGTGCGGCGCGCCGGGCCGGCCCGGGTCGTACGCGCTGAACAGGACGCCCATGCCACGCAGCGTGTCCACGCTCCTGCGGTACGCGGGGTGGGCGGCCTGGGCCGCGTTCAGACAGGGCAGTACGGCGGTGCGGATGCCCGCGCCGTACGCCTCGCAGAGGATGCCGAGCGCCAGGGTGTCGGAGATACCGGCCGCCCATTTGTTGATCGTGTTGAACGTGGCGGGCGCCACCGCGATGGCGTCCGCGGGCGGCAGCGGGCGCGGGTCGCCCGGGGCACGCCAGGCAGATCTGATCGGGTAGCCGGTCTGTGCCACCACCGCTTCCGCGTCGATGAAGCCGAGCCCCTGCGGGGTGGCGACGACGCCGACGTCCCACCGGGCCTGCTGCGCGGCGGTGATCAGCTCGCCCACACCGCCCGCGATTCCGGACGCGCAGACCACCACGTACAGGAAGGGCCGGGAGTCCCCGGACCGGTGCGTCGCGTCGGTCTGTTCCGTCATGTGGCCCCCGGTGCCTGGTGGTTCGGTGTGCGGCTGCGGGACCAGTCTGCTGGACGCGTCGCCGTCCGTGGCCGGGAGGCCCCGCAGGACGGGCCGGTCCGGCGGCCGATGCTGCCCGTCCGTACCTGGCGTCAGCGGCTCCCCGCCGCGTATACAGGAGAGGTTGACCGTCTCCCGCCGGAAGAGAGATCCCATGCACGGGCACGAGAACGCCGGACGCACCGGGGCCGGCACCGGCCGTGCCCCGGCCGGCGAACCCGCATCCGCTGCCTCCGCGCAGCTGCGCGGGCTGCTCGGCGTGCAGGCCGGTGCCGGCAACGCCGCTGTCATCCAGCTGCTCCGCCGCAACGGCCACCCGTGGGCCCAGGAGGAGCACGAGCACAGCGCCGGATGCGGCCACCAGCAGGCCGAGCCGGCCCAGCGGGCAGAGACGCGCCGGCCCGAGGTGCAGCGCTCCGCCGTCCACGACGTGCTGCGGACATCCGGCAGGCCGCTGGACGACACCACCCGTACCGACATGGAGGCGCGACTGGGCGCGGACTTCTCCGACGTCCGCATCCACAACGACTCGGCGGCCAGGGCCTCCGCGGCCGAGGTCGGCGCCCGCGCCTACACCAGCAGCAACCACATCGTCATCGGGGACGGGGGCGGGGACCAGCACACCCTGGCCCATGAACTCACGCATGTCATCCAGCAGCGCCAGGGACCGGTCGTCGGCACCGACAACGGCGACGGGCTGAAGGTCTCCGACCCGTCCGACCGCTTCGAGCGCGAGGCCGAGGCCACGGCCGCCCGGGTCATGGCGGCCGGCCCCCGGGCCGACGAGGACGTGCAACGCCGGACGGCGCCTTCCCACCGGCCGGCCGGTCCCTTCGTGCAGCGGGCCTACGACCACGCCGACCCGGCCAACCCGCAGAACGTCATGACCACAGAGCACTGGGAACGCGAGGCAGGGCTGCGCGGCGCCGACGGTACGTCCTCACGGGAGATGGCCGAGGAGACAGGCCGCCTCAGGGCCCCCGGCAAGAAGAACCAGAAGAACCAGAAGAAGGCCGCCAAGGGCACGACACGCACCATGGACGAGATCATCAAGACCGTCGGGCTGGCACTGCTGCGTGACCTGGCGGCCAAGCCGCCGGGCTCGGGCAGCCTGGAGCTGTTCCGGTCCATGAGTCACGCCGAGGCGGCGGGCATCCTGAGCTACTGGGGCAGTGACGCACAGCTTGCCGCCCTGGCCTATGTGGAGCAGGGGGGCGGCACGGCCAAGGGGTTCAAGACCCAGCACACAGGCATGACGATCGGCGCTCACCTGGGCGACCAGGAACAGGCGGACTACTACCTCGGCTTGGCGGGCGACAGCTATCAGGTCCAGCTGAAGTTCACGCTGAAGCCGGGCGCGCACGAACTCCTCTTCACCTCGGACCACATGGCGCTCGGACCGGGCCACAAGACCGACCTGATCCGCAAGGCGATGGGCGGCGAGCACCAGGCCGCGACGGGCAACGAAGGCACGCTGCCCGGCTACGTCGGGATGAAGGCGGAGAAGAACGAGCCGTACAGCCTGGCGGTCGCCCAGGGCGCCAAGAACAAGAACGGCCGGGAAGCCGGCCCCAGCCAGCTGCTGTTCCAGCTGTTCGTCCAGGACGTCAGCCTCGTGAAGAACAAGCCTGCCCCTGCCGGGTGAGTGAGCCCTGCCGGGTGAGTGAGCCCTGCCGGGTGAGTGAGCCCTGCCGGGTGAATGAGCCCCGCCGGGGTGACAGCCCTCAAGAGCTGTCCGTCCCCCTGCGGGCCACATAGACCGTGTTGGTCGACGTTCCCCCCTGGAGCGGGTTCCCGAAGGTGACCACGTGCGCCCGCGTGTGCGGGAAGACCTCCGCGAGTACCGCCCCGAACTCCGCGTCCGGCGGGTCGTTCGACCACAGCGCGAAGGCCCCGCCCGGGTGCAGCAGTCCGGCGAGGGCGCGCAGCCCCGCCGGGCGGTAGAGCGCGGCGTGGCTCGGGTGCAGGACATGGCGCGGTGAGTGGTCGACGTCCAGCAGGATCGCGTGGAAACGGCGCCCCGGCTCCTCGGGGTCCAGGCCGCCCGGGCCGGTGGCCAGGGCGAAGAAGTCGCCGTGGACCAGCCGGCAGCGGTCGTCGGCCGCCAGCCCCGCGCCCAGCGGGACGAGGCCGCGCCGGTGCCAGTCGATGACCTCGCCCAGGGCGTCGACCACCATCAGTGAGGCCACCCGCCGGTCGTCCAGCGCCGCCCGCGCCGTGTACCCGAGGCCGAGGCCGCCCACGGCGACGTCCAGCGGGGCGTCCGGCAGCTCCGCGAGGCCGAGCCGGGTGAGTTCGGTCTCACCCAGGGTGAAGAGGCTCGACATCAGGAACTCGTCCCCGAGCTTCACCTCGTACACGTCGTCCCCTGACGCCGGGTCGCGCCGGCGCCGCAGACTGATCTCGCCCATCGGCGTGGGCCGCCAGTCGATTTCCTGGAAACGTGCACTCATCCGCTGTCCTTGTCCCTGGTACTTCCCCCGGCGCCCCCGCCCCCTGGAGGGTCCCACAGCGGGCGGCGCGGACCGTCCCGCGCCGGACGCCGGTCCCGGCCGGGTGGCGCCTTGCCGCACACTGGTGGTTCGGACGGACGAGGGACTGGTGGCGAGGGTGCAGACGTACGGGACTTCCGCGGGCAAAGGGGACGCCCCCGGCGGAGCTGGTGTGAGCGGGACGGCGGCCGAGGCGGCCAGGCGGCGGACCTTCGCGGTCATCAGCCACCCCGACGCGGGAAAGTCGACGATCACCGAGGCCCTGGCCCTGCACGCGCACGCCATCACCGAGGCGGGCGCCGTGCACGGGAAGTCGGGGCGGCGCGCGGTCGCGTCCGACTGGATGGAGATGGAGAAGGCGCGCGGGATCTCCGTGACGTCGGCGGTGCTCCAGTTCGACCACCGCGGCCATGTGCTCAACCTCCTCGACACCCCCGGCCACGCGGACTTCTCCGAGGACACCTACCGGGTGCTCGCTGCGGTCGACTGCGCGGTGATGCTCATCGACGCCGCCAAGGGCCTGGAGGAGCAGACCCGCAAGCTCTTCGACGTCTGCCGGCACCGCCGTATCCCGGTGATCACCTTCGTCAACAAGTGGGACCGGCCGGGCCGTGAGGCCCTGGAGCTGCTGGACGAGATCGAGCGCGAGCTGCGGGTCCGGCCCACCCCGGTGACCTGGCCGGTCGGCGAGGCCGGCGAGATGCGCGGCCTGATCGACGCGCGCTCCCCCGAGCGGATGCTGCGCTACACCCGTACGCCCGGCGGCGCCCACCAGGCCGAGGAGGAGATCATCTCGGCCGAGCAGGCGGCCACCGAGGAGGGCGACCGCTGGGAGCAGGCCACCGAGGAGCTGCAGCTGCTGCAGGCCGAGGGCGCCGAGTTCGACCCGGAGTCCTTCCTGGGCGCCACGTCGACGCCGGTCTTCTTCGGTGCGGCGGTCTCCAACATCGGTGTACGGCTGCTGCTCGACGCGATCGTCGACATCGCCCCGGCGCCGCACGCCCGCGAGCTGGAGGGCGGCGGCGCCCGCCCGGTCGACGCGCCCTTCTCCGGGCTCGTCTTCAAGGTGCAGGCGAACATGGACCCCTCGCACCGGGACCGCATCGCGTTCCTGCGGGTGTGCTCGGGGGTCTTCGAGCGCGGGGAGACCGTCACCCGGGCCGCGACCGGGCGGCCGTTCGCCACCAAGTACGCGCACAGCATCTTCGGCCAGGACCGCTCCATGGTCGACACCGCCTACCCGGGTGACGTGGTCGGCCTGGGCAACGCGGCGGCGCTCCGGGTGGGCGACACCCTGTACGACGGGCCGCCCGCGATGTTCCCGCCGATGCCGACCTTCGCGCCCGAGCACTTCGCCGCCGTACGGCCGGCCGACATCAGCCGCTCCAAGCAGTTCCGGCGCGGGATCGCCCAGCTCGACGAGGAGGGCGTGGTCCAGGTGCTGGTCTCGGACCGGCGCGGGGACCAGTCGCCGGTGCTCGCGGCGGTGGGGCCGATGCAGTTCGACGTGGTGACGCACCGGATGGCGGGCGAGTTCTCCTCGCCGGTCCGTCTTGAGTTCCTGCCGTACCACCTGGCGAGGTCCACGGACGCGGCGGGCGGCGACGCGCTGAACAGCGCGCGGCTGGTCCAGGGCGAGGCGCTGACCCGGGTCCGCGACAAGGAGGTGCTGGCGCTCTTCCCCGACAAGTGGCAGGCCAACTCCTTCCAGCGGGCGTTCCCCGACGCCCGCCTGGACCACCTGCTGGCGGCGCACGACTAGAGCGCGCCGTCCGGCCCTGCCTCAGCCGGCGCACTCCGTGTCGTGCGCCGGCCGCAGGCCCGTGGTGAGGAAGCGCGTCACGGTCCGGTCCCCGCAGGCGTTCCCGGTGCCCAGGTAGGAGCCGTGGCCGCCGCTGTCGACCGTGACCAGCCGGGCCCGGCCGCCGAGCGCGGCACGCATCTTCAGGGCGCCGGAGTACGGGGTTTCGGGGTCCCGGCGGTTCTGGATCATCAGGATGTCCGACGGACCCTGGTCGGTGATCCGGGCGGGCGGAGCGGCCGGTGCGTCCTTCCAGAAGGTGCAGGGCGTGATGTTCACCGGCATCCCCGCCGTGAGCGGGTGCGCGGCGCGGTCGGCGGCCACCGCGGGCCCGTACGAGGAGACCGGGTCCGGCCAGCGCACGTCGTTGCAGATCACCCCGATCGCCACGGCCGCGTCCTCGTCGGGGATGGCCTGGGAGAGATCGGGCGTCAGGACGGGCGTCGCGGCCGGGTCCTGCGCGGCCTTGATCAGCTGGGCCAGCCGCGGAAACGCATCGTCGCTCGCGACCGCGCTCTGCAGCGCCTGCCGCAGCAGGGTGCCGGTGAGCGGGACGCCGGGGGTGGTCGTCTCCTTCGGCTCCCGATCCAGCTTCGCGGCCAGCGCGAGGAACAACGGCCTTACCTCATCGGGCTGTTGGGCCAAGCGCAGCCCGTCGCCCGCCCTGGCGGGATCGGCGGCCCAGGCCGCGAAGTCGGGCATCCGGTCCTCCACGCCGACCGCCATGTTGGCCAGCCAGCCACGGGCGACACGCGACGGGTCGGGGTCGCCGTTGCTGTCCAGGACCCAGCGGTCGGTGTGCTGCGGATACTTCTGCGCGTACTGGGCCCCGACGTACGTCCCGTACGACACCCCCCACGCCGAGAGCTTCTCCTCGCCCAGCGCCTGCCGGAAGCGGTCGATGTCGCGGACCTCGTCGGCCGTGGTGAGACTGCGCAGGACCGGGCCGCCGTTGCGGGCGCACGCGTCGGCGGTCCGCCGGGCTCTCGCGGTGTTCTCGGCGATCCCGCCGTCCGCCGCGGGCCAGGACCTGACCGTCACCAGCTGCCGGTCGGCAGCGGGGAGCCCGCAGCTCGCCCGCGTACTGCCGCCCACGCCACGGGGGTCGAGGCTGACGATGTCGTACGCACCGCCCAACTGCCCTTGCAGCGCGGCCCCTTTCTGCGTCAGGCGCTGCACGCCGGACCCGCCGGGCCCCCCGGGGATCACGAGGAGCGTCCCGCGCCGTGCGGCCGGCCGGTCGCTCCGCAGCCGGGACACCGCGAGGGTGAGCTGCGGCCCGTCCGGGTGGCGGTAGTCGAGCGGTACGGGCAGCTCGGCGCACTCCTGGCCGGCGGGGCCACCGGACTGGGCGCAGGCCCGCCAGCTGAGCGCCGGTACAGCAGTCGACGCGCGGGCGGGCGGTGTCCCGGGGTGTGCGGCCGGGACCGGCGATGTGGCCGGTACGGCGGTCGCGGCCGGGACGACCGAGGCGGTGAGAGCGGTGGCGACAGCGGTCGTGGACAGTGCGCGGAAGAGGCCCTTGTGGGCGTAACTTGTCATGGGACAAGGGTTGTTGACCCGCACCGCGGTGCCCATACGACAGGCACGAGACCCCAGGTGGGGGTAACCCCCCGGCCCGCTCAGGGGCTGTCCGGCGGCGGGGCGCCGAAGCACTCCTGGGCCCGGCTCAGCACCAGGTCGACGAAGTCGCTGACGACCGGGGTCCTGGTGCGGGACGTCACCCGGGTCAGGCCGACCGTGCGGGAGGCCCCCGGGTCGTCGAGCGGCAGGTCCACGAGGCCGGGCACCCGGACCGGGGACGGCGGCAGCACCGCGACCCCGAGGCCCGCGGCGACGAAGCCGCGGATGGTGGCGATCTCGGCGCCCTCGAACGCGACACGCGGCGGGAAACCGGCGGCTGCGCAGAGGCTGTTGACCAGTCGGCGCAGACCGTAACCGGTGGCCGCCATCACGAAGTCCTCGTGCTCGGCGTCGGCCAGCCGGACCCGGCGCCGCCCGGCCAGCGGATGGCCGGCCGGTACGACGAGACTCAGCGGCTCGGCCGCGACCGGGAGGGTGGTGATGCCCGGCTCGTCGGGCAGCGGTGAGGTCAGGCAGAGGTCGACCTCACCCGCCCGGAGCCGGTCGAGCAGTCCCTGCGCGTTGTCCTGGACCAGCTGGAAGCGGACCTTGGGGTGCCGCTCGCGGAACCAGCTGACCAGCAGCGGCACCGGGGCCGAGCCGAGCGCGGGCAGGAAGCCCAGGGCGACGGTGCCCGGCATGTCGGTGGCAAGCCGCAGCTCCTCGCACCCGGTCGCGATCTCCGCGAGCCCCCGCTGCACCCGGGCCAGAAAGGCGCGGCCCTGCCGGGTCAGCCGCAGCCCCCGGCCCTCCCGGTCGAAGAGCGGGGTGCCGACGGCCGCCTCCAGCCGGGCGATGCTGCGGCTGACGGTCGACTGCGGGGTGCCCAACTCGCCTGCCGCGGCGGAGAGATGCTCAAGTCCGGCGACGGTCACGAACCGTACGAGGTCGGGACACATCCCGAACAGCGGCGCCGGCAGATGCTGCACATCGGACGACAGCACGGCGGGAGGCGGGACGGGGGAAGAGGAGGAGGGGGAGGAGGACGGAGCGGGCGAGGGGGAACTGCGGGGCGCGGCTCCCGGTGTCTGAGCCGGTGTCTGAGCCGGTGCCGGAGCCGGTCTTGGCGCGGGACCCGGCGCGGGATTCTGTACGGCATTCGGCGCGGGCTTTGGTGCGGGTTTGGGCGCGAGGCGGCGGGGCCCGTCCGGGCGGTGTTCCATATACGGAACGTATCCCAGCAATCCATGCATTGGACGCATGAACGGTACCCGGCCTACCGTCGTCCGGTGACTGACCCGCACATACCGCCTGCCGCGCACACGCGAGGGACACCCGGTTTCCGCCGGGCCACCGGGGCGCTCTTCGCCGCCGGGCTGACCACGTTCATGACGCTGTACTGCGTCCAGGCCCTGCTGCCCGCCCTGTCCACGCACTTCAGCCTGTCCCCCGCGGCCTCGTCGCTGACGATCTCGGTCTCCACCGCCGCCATGGCCGTCGCCGTGGTGCCGCTGACCGCCCTCTCCGACGCGTGGAGCAGGACCGGGATGATGAGCCTGGCGCTGGCGGCGGCCGCGCTCCTCGGCATCGCGGCGGCCTTCGCGCCCAACTACCCGGTGCTGCTGGTCTTCCGGGTGCTCCAGGGCCTCGCGCTGGCCGGCCTCCAGGCCACGGCGATGTCGTATCTGGCCGAGGAGGTGCACCGCGAATCGCTCGGCCAGGCCATGGGGCTCTATGTGGCGGGCAACGGGATCGGCGGTATGGCGGGCCGGCTCGTCGCCGACGGCGTGCTGGACCTGACCGGCAGCTGGCGCTGGGCGATCGGCGCGGTCGGCGCGGTGGCCGCGGTCTGCGCCGTGATCTTCCATCTGACGGTGCCCGCCTCCGTACGCTTCGTACGCCGGGAGGCCAGGCCGCGCGCGCTCGCGTCCGCGATCGGCCGGGCACTGCCGGACAGCGCCCTGCTCAGGCTCTATCTGATCGGCTTCCTGGCGATGGCCGGGTTCGTCACGGTCTACAACTACCTGGGCTTCCGGCTCATCGACGCGCCGTTCCACCTGTCCGAGACGACGGCGGGGCTGCTCTTCATCGCGTACGCCGCCGGTTCGTTCTCCTCGGCGGCCGCCGGCCGGCTGGTCGACCGGTACGGCCGGCCGCGGGTGCTGGTGCCCGCGCTGCTCGTCACGCTCGCGGGGCTGGCGCTGATGCTCGTACCGCAGCTCGGCGCCGTGATCCCCGGCCTGGTGATCTTCACCGTGGGCTTCTTCGCGGCCCACTCGGTGGCCAGCGGCTGGGTCGGCGGCCGGTCGACCGTGCTGGGGGTGCAGGGCGCGGCGGTCTATCTGTTCTTCTACTACATCGGCAGCGCGGTCGGCGGTTCCGTGGGCGGAATCGCGTACTCCGCCGGGGCGTGGAACGGCCTGACCCTCTACTGCGGCTGCCTGGTCGCGGTGGCCCTGCTCAGCGCGGTGACCCTGCGCGGGGTGCGGACCGCGGCCCGGCCCAAGCCCGTGGCGGAGCCGTCCGGGCAGCCCGCGCCCGAGCCGTCGGCCGGGGCGGCCGCGGTCACTCGACCCGGCGACGCTCCCGGCGGCGGGCGCTGAACCGGCGGCGGTAGGAGCCGGTGAGCAGCAGCAGGGTCGCCGCGACGACGGTGACGGCCTGCGCGATCGCCGCGAGCCACTTGTCGCCGAACCAGACCGGCTCGTACATGTTCGGCACCGGTCCGAGCTTGCCCACGTTGACGTACCGGTAGATGAGGATCAGCGCCAGCCCTCCGGCGGCGACCAGCCAGGCGAACGCGTCGGACACGGCACGGCGCCAGACCAGCACGAGCAGCGCGGCCAGCGCGGCGAGCCCGGCCTCGATCCGGAAGAGCGTGCCCTGGCTGATGCTCGCCGAGACCGGGTCGTAGCGGTCGGCGAGGTGCGCGTGTACGTAGGCGTCGACCGCGAGTCCCGCGGCGGCCAGCACACAGAGCAGCACCCGCAGGTACCGGCGCCCCGGACGGGGAGCGGGGTCCGGCGGCTCGGCAAGCGAGGAATCGGACGGCATGGGGGTCCCTTCCCGGCACGGTCGAAGAAGCACGGTCGGACAAGCGCGGTCGAACAGGCACGGTCGAACAGGCACGCTCGTGCACGATCCGCGTCAGCTGACGGTGAGCGAGCCCTTCATGTACTGGTGGATGGTGCAGATGTAGGGGTACTTGCCCTTGGCGGACGGCGCCGTGAAGGTGACCGTCTTTCCGGCGGCGATGTCACCCGTGTCGAACGCCTTCTTGCCGGTGGCCGTCAGCGTGTGGGTCGTCGAGTCCTGGTTCGTCACGGTGACCTTCGTCCCGGGGGCGACGGTCAGCGCGGCGGGCATGAACTTGAAGTTCTTGATCGTGATCCGGCTGCCCTTGCCGCTCGCCGTGGACGCCGCGCCGGTGGGCTTGGTGGACGACGACGAAGAGGATTTCGATCCGCTGTCCGAGCAGCTGGTGACGGCGGTCAGCATGCAGAGCGCCACTGCGGCAACCGCCACACGCGGTCTGCGGGTACGGGCGGGCATCGTGTCTCCGGTGGTCTCGGGGCGGCCGGGGCCGGCCCCGGCCAGGCGCGAGGGGGGGGCGCCTGGCCGGGAGCCGGAAGGGGACGGACGGGTCGAGCGGTCCAGCGGTCCAGCGGTCCAGCGGTCCAGCGGTCGAACGAATCCGGACGGAGCCGGACAGAGGCGAGGTGCCCGCCAGGGCCGGACGGGCTCCGACCGGCCCTGGCGGCAGACTCAGCCGGGCCCGGCCGGACTCAGACCGTCAGCAGGCTGGGGCTGGCGGCATTCTTCGTACCGATGAAGGCGTCCGGCACCGGGTACTGACCCAGCACGTAGTGCAGGATCGCCGCGTGCATGGCCTCGACCGGGGCGATGGTCGCCGCCGTGTTGACCCCGCCCATGCTCTTGACGTTGTACGTCGCGAACACATAGGTCTCGGTGGCCTGGTCCTCCAGCTGGAGCGCCAGCTTGGCCACCCCGGTGACGTCCTTGACCTGGCCGAGCGCCTTGGTGGTCGCGGCCTGGTTGGAGAGCGGCACATCGGTGATCTTGGGCTTGCCCGCGCTGGAGAGCACACCGTTCCACGCGTTGGCGTGGTCCTTGTGCTGAGCCATCGCGGTCTGGATGAACGTCGCGACGGCAGGCGGCACCTTGCCGAGCTTGCCCGCGTTGGCCGCCTTGAGAGCGGCCTGGTAGGCGCCGACTGCCTGGTTCTCCAGGGCCACCGCCAGGGCGACGACCTTCAGGTCCCCTGTGTACTTGCCGGCACCGGCCGACGAGGACGCCGATGCGCTCGCCGACGTGCCGGCCGACGGGGAACCGGACGCGCTCCCGCCGGTCGGCGTCGTGCTGGACTTCCCGCCGCACGCGGCGAGCGCCAGCATGGCCGCCGAAGCACCGGCGCCGGTCAGGAACCGGCGGCGGGCCAGGTGCGCACGCTCTTCGTCGATCCGGTCGGAACGGGAGGACTCCAGGTCCTTGAGCTCCGTCGACAGGTCACGGGCGGACGCGGTCATGACAGGCAGGGTCGCCCGGTGGGCCTCGTCCATCTCGCTCGTCAGGCGGGACATCTCGCCCTCGCTGATCGGCAGCTCCCAGCTGCCCCTGCTGTTGCTCATTTGACGGCCCCTTCACTGACCGGCGACGCCATCTTGGTGGGGTAGAAGGAGTCCGGGAACCCGACGCTGCCGATGTTGGCGGGCAGCTTCGCGACGTCCGTCGGGATCGCGATGAGGCTGGTCTTCCCGTCGGCCAGCAGGGCCTGCACAGCCAGCAGCGTGGCGCGGTGCTGCGCCTCCACCGGCGCGACCGAGGCGAAGAGCTGACGCAGGCTGGTGTCGTGGACCTGCCCGACGTTCTTGGTGTACGTCTGCGCGGCGACATCCTCCAGCGTGATGGCCAGCTTGACCACGTCCGCCGATGTCTTGATCGTCGGCAGGGTCTTCTTGACGACCGCCGCGTACTTCGGGTCCGTGCCCGTCTGCTCCTTGCCGCCGGCCTTCTTGGCGGCGGCGTTGAACGCCTGGGCGTGCGCGGTGTGCTGCTGCGCCGTCTTCGTGATGAAGGCCAGCACGGTCTTGTTGCCGGTCTTGATGAACGGCAGCCCGGCGGCGGTGTGATAGACGCTCACCGCCAGGTTCTCGATCGAGGCGGCTGTCTGGAGTGCCATGACGTCGGTGCTCGACGCGGCCGCGGCGCGTCCGGCGCCCAGCAGGGTCGCCGCGCCTGCGGCTCCCAGCAGAGTCCCCCGGCGCTGCCACCAGCGACGGCTCGAAGATTCGGCTGTTTCGGCGAAATCCGCCAGAGCGGAGTTCGTCACCCGGAGCGCGTCGCTGTTCAAATCCTGCGACTGCTCGGTCAGCTCCTTCAACAACCCGGTGTCGATGTGATCGGTACCCATCGCGTCCCATCTCCTTCCCCGCGCCGGACAGCACGGGTGTCTCCCCGAGCCTTGGGCAAGGGGGAGGTGTGGGACCCGTTCACTGAGACCGAATGCCACAAGGCGTACCCGAATGAAGGACGAATCGGTTGCCCGAGGCGCGCATCTCGGTCCGGGCGGGAACCGGGGAGGCCGCCGCTCCGGCAAGGGAAGAAGCGGCCCTCCCGGATTGTTGGTAAATACAAATACCTGAACGGGCCTCCCGAACTGCCCACAGAACAACAACCGCGCAGAATCGCCGGACCACACCGAACACCGAACCGCCGCACCGCTGAACGCCGAACCACCGAACCGCCGCACCACCGAACCAAGGAGCATCCGTGCAGCCCACCGAGCAGCCGGCCCAGCAGCCCACCGAGAAGCCGACCGAGAAGCCCGCCGAAGCCGTAGCCCGGCTGCGAGCCACCTTCCGTACCGGCCGGACCAGGACCCTGTCCTGGCGCACCGAACAGCTGCGCGGCCTGCGGGCGATGCTGACCGGGCACCGCCAGGAGCTGGCCGCCGCGCTCCACTCCGACCTGGGCAAGAGCGAGCGCGAGTCATCGCGTACGGAGATCGACTTCACCGTGCGCGAGATCGACCACACCCTGGAGCGGCTGGAGGGCTGGCTGCGGCCCGAGCCCGTCGACGTACCTGAGCATCTCGGTTCGGCGAGCGCCTGGACCGTGCTGGACCCGCTGGGTGTCGTCCTGGTGATCGCCCCGTGGAACTACCCGGTCCAGCTGCTGCTCGCCCCGGTGGCCGGGGCGCTCGCGGCGGGCAACTGCGTCGTCGCCAAGCCCAGCGAACTGGCCCCCGCCACCTCCCGGACCGTCGCCGGGCTGCTGCCCCGGTATCTCGACCGCGACGCGGTGACGGTGGTCGAGGGCGCGGTACCGGAGACCACCGCCCTGCTCGAAGAGCGCTTCGACCACATCTTCTACACCGGCAACGGCACCGTGGGCCGCATCGTGATGCGCGCCGCCGCCGAGCATCTGACGCCGGTCTCCCTCGAACTGGGCGGCAAGTCACCGGCGTTCGTCGACCGGGACACCGACCTCGCGGCGGTGGCAGCCCGGCTTGTCTCGACCAAGTTCCTCAACGCGGGCCAGACCTGCGTCGCACCGGACTACGTCCTCACCGACCCCGGAACCGCCCGGGCACTGGAGGGCGCGCTGGCCTCGGCCGTACACGACCTGTTCGGCGACGACCCGGCCGCTTCGGGCGACTACGGCCGGATCATCAACGAACGCCACTTCGACCGGCTGACCGGCCTGCTCGGCTCGGGCCGCGTCGTGACCGGCGGCGAGAGCGACCGTACGGAGCGCTATCTCGCCCCCACCGTGCTCGCCGAAGTGGCCCCGGGCTCACCGGTCATGGCCGAGGAGATCTTCGGCCCGATCCTGCCGATCGTCGAGGTGGACGGCCTGGACGAGGCCATCGCGTTCATCAACGACCGGGACAAGCCGCTGGCGCTGTACGCGTTCACGGACTCCGTACTGACCCGCGACCGGCTCACGACGGAGACCTCGTCGGGCGGCCTCGGCTTCGGCATGCCGGTGGTCCATCTCACCGTGCCCGACCTGCCGTTCGGCGGGGTGGGCGAGAGCGGGATGGGCCGCTACCACGGCCGCTACTCACTGGAGACGTTCAGCCACCGCAAGGCAGTCCTGGACAAGCCACTCGGCTGACGTGCTCGGGGGACAGACCGACGTCACCCAACAGCAGTACTGGGTGCTGAACCGCCTGAACGGCGGGCCGTCGGCCCCGAGCTGCGCGGGGCTCTCGGCCGAACTCACCGGAGTTCAGGGGTTCTGAGGCCGGCCGCACACACCGGGGTGACCCGTGGTCGGGCCCCGTTCCGGTCGCGGGTGCGGCGGTCCCGTACGCAGCCGCCCGGGCCCGGCCCCGTACTCAGTCGGCGAGGCGGTGGTCGGCGAGGAACCTCAGGTACTCCTCCCGGTTCAGCGGGTTGCCGTCCGTGCGGGGGCGGGTCGGTGCCGGGCCGCGTACCGGCCGGTCCTGGCTCGGGCGCGACCACATCGCGCCCTCGCCCCGGGTCAGTCCCGGCAGCGCCTGCTGGAACTCCTGTACGCGTCTGACCGGCAGCTCCGCCGTGACCAGCCAGGACGAACCTGCCCCGGGCCGGTCTGTCCTGGACCTGGCTGTCTTGGAAGTGTCTGTCTCGGACCGGCCTGTCCCGGGCCCTCCTGTCCCGTACGCGCCTGCCTCCGTGGAGCCGGTGATCTCGGCTCCGAGCGGGAGGAGACAGCCGACGACGGCGCTGAGCGTGTCCTCCGGGATCTCCGTCTCCACGGTCAGGCAGGGCTCGAAGACCCGGGCGCCCGCCCGTTTCAGCGCGCGCATCAGGACCAGCGGTGTGAGCTGCCTGAAGTCCGCCGCGACGGTGAGCGGCGCGATGTAGCCGGTGCGGGTGAGCGTGACCGTGCAGTCGGTCACCTCCCATCCGTACAGGCCCTGTTGCAGGGTGCGCAGTGCGGACTCCTCGATGGCGCGGTGGAAGGCACGGGGCAGCGAGCCCAGCTCGACCTCCCGTACGAAGGTGACGCCCGCGCCGCGGGGAGCCGCTGCCACCCGCAGCCCCACGGTCGCCAGGAAGTCGTTGGGACCGTGCCGGTCGATCTCGGTGACCGCTTCGCCCCGGCCCGCCGGGCGCTCGAAGTACACCGGGCGGACCGGCTCGAACACCGCCTCCAGGCCGAAGTCCCGCTCCAGCCGCGCCGCGAGGACCTCCTGCTGCACCGCCCCGTAGAGCAGTACGGAGGTCGCGCCGCCGGCCGTCGCCCGGGTCCGGATCAGCGGGTCCTCGTCCGCGAGCGCCAGCAGGGCCGCGTGCAGCCGCGCCTCCTGCCCGGGGCCGCAGGCCCGTACGACGGTCTCCAGGCTCGGCGGGGCGAAGTGGAACTGCTCCAGGCGGTCGTCGGGCGGGCCGAGCCTGTCCCCGACCCGGATGCCGGGCAGACCACGCACCCGGCCGATACTGCCCGCCGTCAGCCGCCGGCCGGACTGCTGGGACTGCTGGGACTGCTGGGACTGCTGGGACTGCTGGGACTGCCCGGGCTTCCCGGGCTTCCCGGGCTTCCCGGGCTTCCCGGGCTTCCCGGCGGTGGTTCCGTCTGCGTCGCGGGCGGGCGGGGCGCCGGGGGCCCGCACGATGTCGATGCCGGTGATCCGGCCGCTGAACTCGGCCTGCTTTCCGCCTGGTTCACGCTGCCAGTAAGTGATGCGCTGCCGTTCGCGTACCTCGCCCGAGAACAGCCGGAGATACGCGACCTTCTCACCGGCGCCCGTGCGCTCGACGGCGAAGACCGTGCCGCAGGGCTCCGTGCCACAGGTCTCCGGCGCGGTCCGTGGGGCCGGACGGAGCAGTGTGGCGAGGCCGTCGGTGAGCGCACCGATGCCCTCGCCCGTCAGCGCGGAGCCGAAGAAGACCGGGTGCAGCAGCCCGGCCCCGCACTGCCGGGCCAGCAGGGTGCGTACGGCGTCCGCCGGTGGCAGCTCGTCGGCCACCAGCGCGGCCAGCAGGGCGTCGTCGTGTTCGGCGAGCGCCTCGGCGGCCGCCATCCGGAACTCCGGCCGCTCCAGGGGCTGTACGGCTGTCCTGGCCGCCGCCGTACCCGCGTCCCGCACCGTGTTCATGGCCAGGATGTCCGGCGTGAGCCCGGCGCGGATGTCGGCCAGCAGGCCGTCGGGGCGAGCGCCGTTGCGGTCGATCTTGTTGACGAAGAGCAGGGTCGGCAGCCGCAGCCTGCGCAGCGACCTCAGCAGCACCCGGGTCTGCGCCTGGACGCCTTCGACGGCGGACAGCACGAGCACCGCACCGTCGAGCACGGACAGCGCCCGCTCGACCTCGGCGATGAAGTCGGGGTGGCCCGGGGTGTCCACCAGATTGATCTGCAGGCCGCCAACGGCTCCGGCGGTTCCGGCAGCTCCAACGGCTCCGGCAGCTCCGACAGCTCCGACAGCGAACGGCGCCACCGCCGAACGGATCGTGATGCCACGCTCCCGCTCGATCTCGCCGGTGTCCGTCTGCGTACTGCCGGCGTCGACGCTGCCGAGCGCGGAGATGGCGCCGTTGTCGAGCAGCAGCCGTTCGGTGAGGCTGGTCTTACCTGCGTCGATGTGGGCGAGCACGCCCAGGTTCAGGGTGGTTCCGGGGATCGGGACGGCGTCGGGCACAGAGGTCCTCAGTGGGGGCGTAGGGGAGAGACGACCTGATGACTCCGTGGAACTGGCGCATCGTCTGCCTTCCCTGGTGACCCTCTGGGCCCGTATACCGGTGGGTTACTGCCTGTCGTTACTGTCCGGCGTTGCTGTCCGGCGTTGCTGTCCGCCGTCGGCGCCTGCCGTGCGTGCACGCTGACGTCTGTGCACGCTGACGTCTGTGCACGCTGACGTCTGTGCACGCTGACGTCTGTGCGGCGAGCCACGTGAGGCTAGCGGCGCGTGCCCCGGCCGCGCGACCGTTTTTCCCCGCGACCCCGCGCGCGGCCCCCCGCGCCGCCGGGGCCGGTGCGCGGATGCGCCGTACCGTGGCGGGATGGCCGAGTCGCAGTCCGGAGTGTCAGAGCCGCAGCCGAGCGCCGACGACCGGCGTTTTCCGGCCAGTCGGGCGCCGGGCTGCGCCGATCTCGCCGCGCTGGACGCCCAGGTGGTGAACTGCCGTGCCTGCCCCCGGCTGGTGGCCTGGCGGGAGCAGGTGGCCGTGGAGAGACGGGCCGCGTACCGGGACCAGGAGTACTGGGGGCGGCCGGTCCCCGGCTTCGGCCCCGCCGACGCGGCGCTGGCCGTGGTGGGGCTGGCACCCGCGGCGCACGGCGGGAACCGGACCGGGCGGATGTTCACCGGTGACCCCGCGGGTGACTTCCTGGTCGCGGCGCTGCACCACATCGGCCTCGCCTCACAGCCGACCGCCACCGCTGCCGACGACGGGCTCACCCTGCACGGCGTACGGATGGCCTCGCCGGTGCACTGTGCGCCGCCGCAGAACAAGCCCACCACCGAGGAGCGCGACACCTGCCGCCCCTGGCTTGCGGCGGAGCTGGCGCTGCTCCGCCCCGGGCTGCGCGCGGTGGTGGTGCTCGGCGGCTTCGGCTGGCAGGCCCTGCTTCCCGTACTCGCGGCGGCGGGCTGGCGGCTGCCCCGGCCGCGGCCGGTGTTCGGCCACGGGGCGCAGGTCGTGCTGACCGGTCCGGACGGCCGCGACAAGCTGCGGCTCTTCGGCTGCTACCACCCGAGCCGGCGCAATGTGAACACCGGCAGGCTGACCCGCCCCATGCTGACAGCGGTGTTCCGCGAGGCGGCCACCGCCGCGGGGCTCCGGCTCCCCGGGCCTCCGGGTGCCACCCCCGGAAGCGGCCCGGGGGAGGGCCCCGGGGCCTGACGGGGTCCGGCAACCGCCCCTGGCGGTCTCCCTTCCCACCTGCGAAGACCCGCGGTGGCACACTGGCCGCGGTCCGCCGAAGGAGCAGCCACATGCCGATGCCGATGTTGCGCACCCTGCGCCGTGCCGTGCGGCTCCCGCACCAGCGCACGGCCGTCGATCTCAGCCACCCCGCCCGCTCCCCGCTCGGCAGCGCGGTCGTGAACTGCGTGGTCTACGTGGACGGCGTCCGGCAGTCGGGCGACTGCCCGGCCGACGAGGCACTGCGCCGGGTCAGGGCGGAGGGCAGCGGCTTCGTCTGGATCGGGCTGCACGAGCCGCAGCAGCCGGAACTCGCCTCACTCGGGGAGCTGTTCGGGCTGCACAGGCTCGCCGTCGACGACGCGCTGCTCCCGCACCCACGCCCCAAGATCAACGCCTACGGCGACATGCTCTTCACCGTCCTCAAGACCGTCGGCTACATCGAGCACCAGGAGCTGACGACCACCAGCGAGATCGTCGACACCGGAGAGCTGGCCGTCTTCACCGGCGCCGACTTCGTCCTCACCGTCAGCCGCGGCCGGCACGGCTCGCTCGGCCCGCTGCGCGAGGCCCTGGAGGCGGACCCCGGCCAGCTCGCCAAGGGCCCGGCGGCCGTGCTGCACGCCATCGCCGACCACGTCGTCGAGCGGTACGCCGCCGTCGGCGACGCCATGCAGGACGACATCGACGCCGTCGAGTCGAAGGTCTTCTCGCAGCATGTGGCGAGCACCGACGCCTGGCGCATCTATCTGCTCAAGCGGGAGCTGATGGAGTTCAGGCGGGCCGTGGTCCCGCTCTGCCGCCCGCTGGAGAAGCTGCTCACCCGGCAGCCGCTGCCGCTGATGACCCAGGACATCCGGACGTACTTCCGCGATGTGGCGGGGCGGCTCGACCGGATCGCCGAGCAGACCGCCGCGTACGACGCCCTGCTCGACTCGGTTCTCCAGGCCCATCTGGCGCAGGTGGGCATCGAGCAGAACGAGGACATGCGGAAGATCTCCGCGTGGGCGTCCATCGTCGCCGTACCGACCATGGTGTGCGGGGTGTACGGCATGAACTTCCAGCACATGCCGGAGAAGAGCTGGGAGTACGGCTACCCGCTGGCCCTGGCCGTGATCGCGGCGGCCTGCCTGGTCATGTACCGGGGCTTCCGCCGCAACGGCCGGCTGTAGCTCCCCCGGCCCCTCGCCCGCGCCTCCCGCGCCTCCCGCGCCCCTCTCCCCCTCGTTCCCGTCCTCCTCGCCCGGTCCTCCTCTCCCGGCCCTCCCCGCCCTGCTTCTCCCGCTCCCTCCGCGCCCCTGCCGCCCCTACCCCGCGCTGCCCGCGTGCTCGATGGGGTGGCTCCATGCCTCGTACGTCGACTGCGGCTGCGGCGGCTCCAGCGGTTCCTGCGGCTCACTCGGCCGCACGGCGCCGAAGCGGGTCCAGCCCCACGCCCGCATCGCGCCCCGCGCCGCCTCGTTCCCCGGCTCCACCAGGGACGCGACCAGCGCGGCACGCGAACGCACCAGCAGCTGGTCGACCAGGCGGGTCGCGATCCCCTGCCGCCGGTAGGACGGCCGCACCATCAGCTCGGCCAGGACGAAGACCTGCCCGGACGCGGTCAGCTCCTCGATGTCCACCGGAAGCGCGCCGCGGAAGCCCTCCCAGAGGCCGCCGTCCCGCTCCAGGACATAGCCGTACGCGCAGCCGGCCAGCGACGGGCCGTCGGCGACCATCATGTCGAAGCCGGGGCGCTGCATGTCGTCGGCGAAGCGCTCCAGGAACTGCCGACGGTCGTGGAACTCCTCACCGCGCGGCCCCGGGTACGCCTCGACGTAGGTGTCAGCGACGGCCTCCCGCTGCTGTTCGGCCTGCCATCTGGTCAGGCGGCGCATGAAGACCTCTGCCATGTGTTCCTCCCGTTTTCCGGCCATCGTCTCAGCGCTCGGCGATCAGCGAAACGGATAGTGCAGGATCCGGCCCCCGCCCGGACACGCAGGCCCAAGGCCCGGTGGGCCGCGTGGTACCGGCGCGCGGCGGAAATGGCCGAATGGCGTCGTCCGGAGTGCGGGGTCCCGGCCGGTGGCTTCCCCTGGATACGTGATGGGCGAAGGCGCGGACGGACTGGACGGGCGACGGGCCCGGGCCGCCGCCCCCGAGGGGCGCCCGCCGGGGCACCGGGTGCGGTCGTTCTTCGCCGTCCTGCTGATCGTGGTCGCCGGGATCCTCACCCCGGTCGCCGCCGTCGCCGTCTGGACCCGCGACGTCATCGGCGACACCGGCCACTACGTCGCGCTGATGCGGCCGCTGGCCTCCGACCTGGCCGTGCGGTCGGCTGTGACCGACCGGGCGACGGACGCCATCATGAAGTACGTCACGGTCGACGCGCTGCTCAAGTCGGTACCGCCCGACGAGCGCGCCAAGATCAAACTTGCCCTCGGCGCACTGGACCGGCCCCTCACATCGGGGCTCAGGAACCTGGTGCACAGCACCGTCGAGGATTCCGTCGACAGCGGCGAGTTCACGCCCGTCTGGGTCCAGCTCAACAGGACCGCGCACACCGCCGCCGAGAAGGCCCTGACCAGCGACCGTGGCAGCGCGCTCACGATCGATCTGGCGCCCGTGACCGAGGCCGCGAAGAAACGGCTGGTGGACAGCGGGCTGACCCTCGCGTCGAAGATCCCCACGGAGCACACCCGGTTCACGGTGCTGGACTCCCAAGCCGTGGGCCGGGCGCGCACCGCCTTCCGGCTGCTGCGGATCGGCGGGCTCTGGCTGCCGATCGTGACCCTGCTGCTCGCGGCGGCCGGTGTGCTCCTCGCGGCCCGCAGACGGCGAGCGCTGGTCACCGCGGCCCTGGCGATGGCGGTCGGCGCGCTGCTGCTCGGCCTGGCGCTCGCCGTCCTGCGCAGCCTGTATCTGGACCGGCTGCCCGCCGACATCCCGGAGCCGGCCGCGTCCGCCGTCATCGACGCGCTGACCGCCTTCCTGCGGACGGCGGTCCGCATGATCGCCGTCGTCGGCGGGGTGGTGGCGCTCGCCGCCTGGCTGGGCGGCTCCGGCCGGATCCCGGTGCGGGTCCGGACGGTGTGGCGGGGCTCCATCGGCGCCGTACGCGACGCCATGGGCCTGCGCACCGGGCGGGCCGGGCTCCGGGTGCTGCGCGCCAGGACCTGGCTCTACCGGACCGTGGTGGCGGTCGCGCTCGCCGTCTACCTGGTCTGGGACCGGCCCACCGCGGGCGTCGTGGTGGGCATCGTCCTGTCCGCGCTCGTCGCGCTGGCGCTGGTGGAGCTGGCCGCCGACGACGGGACGCCCCGCCCGGCCGACGGCGGCCGGGCGGCAGGCGGTTCCACATCCTCGTGAGGCCGGTCCCCGACATCAGCTCTCGACGTCAGTCCCGAGGTCAGTTCCGACGTCAGTCCTCGTGCGTATAGAACAGGTAGAACGTCGCGATCACGGCGCCGATGCCGAACCCGGCGCCGATGAACGACGACGACAGCACGCTCGATCCGGTCATCGAGTACAGGAACCCCATCGCCCCGCCGATGAGGACGCCGTACCCGGCCGCCCTCGCCTCCTTGGGCAGCGAGTGCTGGATCCGGCCGAAGCCGAAGGCCAGCACCGCGAGCACCAGCCCCGACACGATGCTGAGCACCGTCTTGGCGGTGCTGAAGACATGTCCGGAGCTGAGGATGAACGCCGTGTACAGCCCGTAGACGACACCGAGGAGCAGGGGGACGCCCACGGCGGCCGCGGGGAGGTGCCGGTGGGCCGACGGGCGCCGATGAGCCGCCCGGTGTCCGTGGAGCGTGCTGGGTGTGGCCATGGCAGATTCCTTCCGCTCGCCCTCTCCCCAGCGGACACCCGCGGCGGCCACCCGGCAACTCGTACGGCGTAACAGGACGGCCTGACAGGACGGCGTAGCGGAACGGCGCCCCGGCCCTCCGCACACCCCGCGCTCATCCCCCGCCCGCTGTCCGCCCGCCGTCCGCACCCCCGCGCGCACCCGGGCGGTGCCCAGGGGCGCACGCGGCGGATGAATCCCGCACGCCAGGACGTAGTTTGTTGCCATGGGTGACACGGTCGGCAGCAGAGCAGACGCACGGAAGAGGCAGCCGCTGATCTCGCCGCCGGAGTGGCTGATCCGGGGGCTGCGCCCGCAGCCGGCGCCGATCCCACGGGCCGCCGTGGTCCGCGCGAGCATCGCCCTGGCCGCACCGCTGGCGGTCGGCCTCGCCGTCGGACAGCCCCAGTACGGGGCGCTCGTCGCCATGGGCGCGCTCTCGGGTGTCATCGGCGACACCGCCGACGCCTACCGGATGCGGATCTTCAACATCGCCGTGCCACAGTGCTTCGGCGCGCTCGGCGTCATGCTCGGCACCCTGGTGTACGGCGACGGCTGGACCGCGGTGGCGGTGCTCACGCTGGTCGCCCTGGTCTCCGGGATGATCTCCACGATCGGCGCGGTGGCGTCCGTGTCGGGGCTGCTGCTCCTGCTCAACTCCGTGGTCGGCGCGGGCCTCCCGATGCCGGGGCCCTGGTGGAAGGCCCCGCTGCTGCTCTCGCTCGGCGGGCTCTTCGTGCTGGTGCTCGCGCTGCTCGGCTGGCCGCTGCGGGCGCGGGCCCCGGAGCGTACCGCTGTCGCCGCGACCTACCGCGCCGCCGCCGAACTGCTCGCGGCCGCGGGCACGACCGCGTACGACGTCAGACGCCAGGCCGTGACCGCCTCGCTCAACGCCTCGTACGACCTGATCCTCGCCCGGCGCGCCCACTACCACGGCCGCAGCACGTCCATGGTGCGGCTGCTCGGCCGGCTCAATGTGCTCGTCCCGCTGATCGAGGCGGCCGCCGCCGCCCATCTGCACGGCCGCGCCTCGCGCCGCCCCGAGATCGCCGCCGCTGTAAGGGACTTGGCCGATGTGGTCGCTTCGGGCCGCTCCGGCGCGGTGCCCGACCTGGTGCTCCCCGAGCCCGAGGGCCCCGCCGACCGCGCGATGAACGCGGCGCTGCGGCACGCGGCCACCGTGGTCGGCGAGTCGGATACGGACGACCCCGACCACTACGGCGCCGACGACCGGCTGGGCCGGCCCGCCGCGCTCGGGGTACGGGCCCGCAGGGCCGCAGCCACCGTGCTGCTCTCGCCCGCCTCCTGGCGCTACGGGCTGCGGCTGGCGCTCTGCATCGGCCTGGCACAGGTGCTGGTGTCGGTGGTGAGCGTGCCCCGCTCGTACTGGGTCGCGCTGACCGTCACTTTCGTACTCAAGCCGGACTTCGGCTCGGTCTTCTCGCGGGCGGTGCTGCGGGCGCTCGGCACCGCGGTGGGGGTGCTCACGGCCGCACTGGTCCTCGGGGTGGTGCCGCGCGGCTGGTGGGACGTGCCGGTGATGGTGGTGCTCGCCGCGCTGATCCCGGCGGTCTCCGCGAACGGGTACGCGTTCCAGACCGCGGCCATCACCCCGGTGATCCTGCTGATCTCCGACCAGCTCAACCATCTGGGGTTCCATCTGGTGCTGCCCCGGCTGCTCGACAGTCTGATCGGCTGCGGGATCACCCTGGTCGCGGGCTATCTGCTCTGGCCGGAGAGCTGGCACACCCGGATCGGCGACCGGCTCGCCATCGCGGTCGAGGAGAGCGCGCGCTATGTCGAGTGCGCCTTCGGCGGGGAAGCGGCGGACGTGCCGAGCCCGCCGGGCGACCACAACGACCGGGCCCGGCTGCGGCGGCGGCTCTACCGCGATCTGTCGGTCGTACGGACGGAGTTCCAGCGGGCCCTCACCGAGCCGCCGCCGACCGGGAAGCGGGCCGCCGCCTGGTGGCCGCTGGTCGTCGCGGCGGAACGGATCGTGGACGCGACGACGGCCGCCCGGGTACGCGTCGACCACGGGGCCCGGCCGCCCGCGCCGGATGAAGTGCGCGCTGTGACCCGGGAGTTGCGGGAGCTGGCGCACGGGCTGCGGTCGAGCCCGACGCTGGTGCAGGTGGAGACCCGGATCGAGGGCGACGACGAGGGCGTCCTGGCCCCGCTGCGCCAGGAGGTCGTCGCGGCACGGGAGATCGCCTCACCGCAGCGGTGAGACGGGCCGGTGAGACGGGGCGGTGAGACGGGCCGGTGGCCGGCCGCCGGGGCCCGGAGACGGCGGAGCCGGGAGACGCCCGGAGACGGCGGAGCCGGGCCGGGCATGGCCCGGCCCGGCTTTTTCCGCCCCGGCAGGTCACCCGCACCCGGCATCGTTGACGACGCCGGGTGCGGGGGTGGGGGGCCGACGCCGGGGAGGTGGCGTCAGGGCATTTCAGGTGGCGCTGTGCGGAGCCGCAGCCGCCCTGTCAGGGGCTGCTTTCAGGAGCTGCTGTCAGGAACTGCTGTCAGGAGTTGCGTGCCACGTTCGCCTTGGCCAGGGCCTTGGCGAAGCCGTTCGCCCACAGGGAGTCGACCTGGGCGCGCTCCTGCGCGTCGGGCTGCCGGTTGGTGCAGGACGGGCCGGGGCCGCCACCCGACATCAGCTCGGTGCACGGGCCGCTGTAGTCGTCGGGAAGGCCGAGCACATGCCCGGTCTCGTGGGCGGTGACACGGATCGAGTCGTACTCCTGGGTCTGCGCGTGGTCCAGGAAGATGTAGCCGCTGCCGTGACCGTCCGTCGAGGCGTACGAGCCCTGCGGGTCGTCGCCCTCACGGTAGGAGAAGTCGGCGCCGGACGAGCCCGCCTGGAGCTTGACGTTGGTCTCCGCGGCGTTCCATATCTGCGCGCTGGCCGATATCTGGCTCTGGTAACTGGGCGCGGCCGAGGCGTCGTAGGTGATGGTGACGGACTTCAGCCCGGGGTGGGCCGCCTGCTTCTTGGCGACCGACTTCATGACGGCGTCGAAGAACGCCTTGTTGCCCGCCTCCTGCTGCGCACTCGTGTAGTGCTGGGCGCCCTGCTGCGCGGTGTGCGGCACGGGGGCCTGGGTGGAGGTGGCCGCCTGGACCGGGGCCGCGGTGCCGAGGGCGGCGGCGATGCCGAGGCCGAGGATCGCGGACATCGCGGTATTACGGTGCTTCATGTGGGGGGCTCCTACTCGTCCGGTGTGGGGGTGAACGGGTGGTACCGGAGAGTGTGCTGTGCGGGCGCCCCGCCGGGATGATGGCAACTGGCGATAACTTGGGGCTATCGGTGCGGGTTTGATGGTCTGGTGCGGCCTCCGGCACACCCCTACTCTCTGGTTGCATGGACCTTGAGGTGCGGCATCTTCGCGCACTGTGCGCCATAGCGGACACCGGCAGCCTCCACCGGGCGGCCCGTGAACTGGGCATGAGCCAGCCCTCGCTCACCACACAGCTCCGCCGGATCGAGAACTCCCTGGGCGGGCAGCTCTTCTCCCGTACCCGCACGGGCTGTCGGCCCACCCCGCTGGGCCGCACCGTACTCAGCCGCGCCAGGCCCCTGATCGACGAGATGCGCTCGCTGGTCACCGAGGCGAAGGCGGCGGCGGCGCGTGCGGCCGGGCCCCGGCTGCGGATCGGCGCGACGGCGAGCCGCGCCATCCCCGGCTGGCTGCGCCGGCTGCGCAGCCGGCTGCCGGACACCGAGACCTCGCTCCATATGGATGTGTCGGCCAACGCCCTGCTGCGCCTGGTGGCATCGGGCCAGCTCGATGTGGCGTTCGTGCACGAGGTGGAGGGGTGCCCGCTGCGCGTACCGGACGGCCTGGAGGTCCGTGTCCTGGTCGAGCGCGAACCGCAGTCCGTGACACTGGCCGCCGACCACCCGGCGGCCAGCGACGCGGTGGTGAAACTGGCCGACCTGGCGACGGACCAGTGGATGGTCGACCCGACCGTGGACGGCGAATGGGACGGTATGCGCCGGATGCTGCGCGCTGCGGGCCTCAATCCCCGGGTGCTGCACGGCGATTACCTCACGGCGTTCGCCCTGGTCGCGTCCGGCGAGGTGGTCACGGTCTGCCAGCCGACCACCAGACCCAGACCCGACCTGGTGATAAGACCGCTGCACGGGGACCCTCTCGGGGTGCGGCTGCTGCTCGCCGCACGGTCGGGGACGGATGAGGCGGAGCTGGACGTGGTGTACGAGGAGCTGGCCGCCGCCTACGGGGAGTTGCTGTAGACCTGGCGCAGACCGGGACGGCCGGGAGCGGGTCGTCACCGAGGGTGAAATCGTGTTCCCCGTGGAGCCACCGGGGAGTCCGGGTGGCGTCAGCCCAGTACGCCTGCCGGGCCTTCCGCGTACCATCCGCTGCCATGGGCTCCGAACTGGTCGTGGATCTGCGCACGCTGCCGCTCGCCTCGCTCGACGATTTCTGGGACGCGGTGACCCGGCCGTGCGGGCTGCCCGACTGGTTCGGCAGGAACCTCGATGCCTGGTGGGACGTGGTGGAGACCCGGGGCGTATCGGAGACGGTCGACGCGCACGGTCTGCTGGTCGTACGGGCCAGGGCGGCCGGGCTTTTCGCTCCGGGGCAGCCGGACGGCGCACGGCTTTCGGCGCTGTTCGCCGACACGACCCGCGCACGGCTCGACCTGGAGCCCGACCCGGCGGCGTGAGTTCTACCCTCTCCTGAGACCGGCCCTTCGGGGCCGGTCGGTCCAAGATCGCTGACGGCGGTCGCTAACCTTACGTGTCCGCCCTGGCCAGGGATCGACTCCCGTCGGCGCGGACGTGTCTCGTACTCGACTCTGCGAATCATTGCGAAAGGTCTCGCCCATGGGCATTCGGAGCTTGCTGCGCAAGGTGTTTGGACGCGACCGCGTGGAGTCCGGTGAGCCGTCGGCGGCCACGACCGTTCCGGCGCAGGCCGAGCGCACGTCGGCGCCGTCGAAGACCTCTGCGGAGTCCTCGCAGTCGTCGGAGTCGTCGTCGGAGAAGGTGGCGTCGGCGGACGAAGCGGCTGAGGGTGCGGCGTCGGAAGGCACCGCATCGGAAGGCGTTACGTCGGAAAGCGTTACGTCGGAACGGGCCTCGTCCGAGGGCGCGTCGTCGGAGAAGCCGCGTACGGTGTCGCTGCCCGCACAGGCCGACAAGGCGTCGACCTCCGTACCGGCCGCCGAGAAGACGGTGCCGAAGCCTGCTCGCAGGTCCGGTCCTGGGATCGCGTCCGACCTGGTGGCGGAGGCTTTCGACAACCCGAAGCCGAGGTCGGCCGAGCCGACTGTGCCGGCCCAGGCGAAGGCGTCGGACAAGGCCGCGCCGGAAGCCGAGCCGAAGCCGGAGCCCGCTCCCGCCGTCACCGAGGACGCGCCGGTTGCCGCTGAGGCGACAGCTGTTGAGCCGGAGACTGCGGCCGAGCCGGAGGCGGCCGAGGCATCCGAGGCAGCACCGGCCGAGGCAGAGGCGGAGGCTGCGGAGCCCGCCGTCGAGGCGGAGCCGGAGACCGCGACCGCCGAGCCCGTCACGGAGCCGGAGCCCGCGCCTGCCACCGAGCCCGAGGCTGCCACCGACACCGACACCGGCACCGACATCGCCCCCGAGCCCGAAGCGGCCGAAAGGGCCGAAGCGGCCGTGACAGCCGTGACGGCCGTGCCGGAGGAGACCGTCCCCGCCGAGGCCGAGACCGAGGCCCCCGCCGAGGCCGAGCCGGTCGCCGCCGAAGCGGAGCCGGAGGCCACCACCGAGCCGGCCCGGACCGAGGCACCGGAGCCCGCCCCCGAGCCCGCCCCGGCCGAGCCCGCGGCCGACACCCACGTCACCGAGCCCGCCGCCGACATCACCGAGCCGGCGCCCGAGCCCGTCTCCCCCGCCGAGGCGCCGGCGGCCCCCGCGGCCCCGGCAGCCGCCGACCTGGCCACCCGCGCGCCGCAGCTCGTCAGTGCCTACCAGGCCGCCGGGGCCGAGATCGGCAAGGCCGGGCTGAGCGATGCCAAGGCCGCCGTCTATCTCGTCCTGGACCGGTCCGGTTCCATGCGGCCGTACTACAAGGACGGCAGCGCGCAGGCCCTCGGCGAGCAGACCCTCGCCCTCGCCGCGCACCTCGACGAGCGGGCCACCGTCCGTGTCGTCTTCTTCTCGACGGACATCGACGGCACCGGAGAGCTGACGCTCGACTCGTACGACGGCCGCGTCGACGAGCTGCACGCCGGACTGGGACGGCTGGGCCGCACCAGCTACCACCGGGCCGTCGAAGAGGTCGCTTCGCTGCACGAGAAGTCGGCCGATCCCACCGCCCCGGCCCTGGTGATCTTCCAGACGGACGGCGCCCCGGACGCCAAGGTCGTGGCCAAGCAGGCCATCGCGGAGGTGGCGGACAAGCCGTTGTTCTGGCAGTTCGTGGCCTTCGGCGACCACGAGTCGAAGGCGTTCGACTTCCTCCGGAAGCTGGACGTCCCGCACGCCGCGTTCTTCCACGCCGGTCCCACACCGCGTGAGCTGGCCGACTCCGAGGTGTACGAGCAGCTGCTCGCGGCCTTCCCGGCCTGGCTGGCGGCGCGCAAGAGCTGACACCGGACAGCACCGGCCGAACGGGGCCCCCGTCCAGCGGACGGGGGCCCCGGCGCATAACCCGGTCGGAGGCTCGCCGTGAGGAAGTTAGGATTTCGACCATGGCGGCCACTGGATCTGAGAAGCAGGGGACGAACGCGTACTACGTATCGACCCCCATTTACTACGTCAACGACGCTCCTCACCTGGGCCACGCCTACACGACCGTTGCAGGGGACGTGCTCACGCGCTGGCACCGTCAGCGCGGCGAGAAGGTGTGGTACCTCACCGGCACGGACGAGCACGGTCAGAAGATCATGCGCACGGCCGAGGCGAACAACGTCACACCGCAGGAGTGGTGCGACAAGCTCGTCGAGGAGTCCTGGAAGCCCCTCTGGGAGCATCTGAACATCGCGAACGACGACTTCATCCGGACGACGGAGAAGCGGCACACCGACCGTGTGCAGGAGTTCGTGCAGGACCTGTTCGACAAGGACGAGATCTACAAGGGCGGGTACGAAGGCCCGTACTGCGTGGGCTGCGAGGAGTACAAGCTCCCCGGCGACCTGATCGACGGCGAGCCCGACTTCCCCGGTCAGAAGCTGTGCCCGATCCACAAGAAGCCGGTGGAGATCCTCAAGGAGGAGAACTACTTCTTCAAGCTGAGCGAGTACGGGCCGAAGCTGCTGGAGTTCTACGAGGCCAACCCGGGCTTCATCCAGCCCGAGTCGGCGCGCAACGAGGTCGTGAACTTCGTGCGGCAGGGGCTTCAGGACCTGTCGATCTCGCGCTCGACCTTCGACTGGGGCGTCCCGGTGCCGTGGGACGAGAAGCACGTCATCTACGTCTGGGTCGACGCGCTCCTCAACTACGCCACGGCCGTCGGCTACGGCGCGAACCAGCAGAAGTTCGACGAGACGTTCCCCGCCGACGTGCACCTGGTCGGCAAGGACATCCTGCGCTTCCACGCGGTGATCTGGCCCGCGATGCTGATGGCCCAGGGCCTGCCGGTGCCCGGCAAGGTCGCGGCGAACGGCTGGCTGATGGTCGGCGGCGAGAAGATGTCGAAGTCGAACCTGACCGGCATCAAGCCGCAGGACCTGACCTCGCACTTCGGTGTGGACGCCTACCGCTGGTACTTCCTGCGCGCGATCGCCTTCGGCAGCGACGGATCGTTCTCCTGGGAGGACTTCTCCGCCCGCTACACCTCCGAGTTGGCGAACGACTACGGCAACCTCGCCTCGCGGGTGGCCGCCATGGTCGGCAAGTACTACGGCGGGACCCTGCCGGCCGCCGAGGCCGCGGGCGCCGCCGAGCAGGCCGTCCAGGAGGGTCTCGCCAAGGCGGTCACCGAGTCCGACCGGCTGATCGGCGACGAGCTGGACTTCCAGGGCGGCATCCTGGCGGTCTTCGACTTCGTGAAGCAGGTCAACGGCTACATCACGGAGCAGGAGCCGTGGAAGGTCGCCAAGGACGAGTCGCCGGAGGGCCGGGCCCGCCTCGCGACCATCCTCTACACGGCGGCCGAGTCACTGCGCGGTGTCGCGGTCCTGCTGAACGCGGTGATGCCGGTGACCTCGCAGAGCCTGTGGGACTCGCTGGGCGCCGAGGCGGACCTCGGCGCACTGGCCGACCAGAAGCTCCAGCAGGCCGGCACCTGGGGGCAGCTCCCCGCGGGTGCGACGGTGACGAAGGGCGCGGTGCTGTTCCCGCGCCTGGAGGAGAAGCCCGCGTAACGGGTGAAACCCCAGCAGGAGGGCCCGGAACCGCGACGGTTCCGGGCCCTCCTGCTGTGCCGTGGCCCGTGTCAGCGCGCCCAGGCCGTGAGCGGGGCGGTGTCCAGCTCGATCCCGACCGGCCCGGGCAGCTCGACGGTCTTCCCGAACGGAACCGTCACCACTTGCTCGTACCGCACACCGTCCGGCTGCGAGTGGACCTTGACCTCACCGGCGTCACGGTCGATCAGCAGATAGACGGGGATCCCGGTCTCGGCGTAGGCGCGCGGCTTCTCCACCCGGTCCCGGCGATCGGTGTCGGCGTCGTTCGAGGTGACCTCGACCACCATCAGCGCACCCTCCGCGCTGGCCCACTCGCCCTGGCCGACGAAGGTGTCGATCGGAGCGAGGACCCCATCGGGGCGGGCATTGCCCTTCCGGTAGGTCTCGATCCGCAGGCCCTGCTCCGGAAAGAGCCAGAGTCCCTGCTTCGACTGAATGCAGATCTGCGTCAGCCAGACGATGATCCGCCCGTGGTCCCCGTCCGGCACAGCCTTGACCCCCAACTTCCCGTTCACGAACTCCAGACGCACCGCTTCGTCGGCTCGTATGGCGTGCCGGGCCAGTCCCTCGAACACTTCCTGGGTCAGGACGGTGCACCGCTCTTCCACGACGCTCACCACGGTCTCCTCAGGGGTAGGTGACACGCTCCAGCCTACGGGGCGCCGCGTCGCCACCGCGCGGCTTCACTTCCGCTTCACTCCCCCAGCATCGAGGCGTCCCCCATGACCACCACGGGCTTCTTCGACGGGTCCAGCCAGCGCAGCAGTTCCTTCATCCGGTCCTCCGGCAGGGAGACGCAGCCGTGCGTGGGGCCGCCGTGGTCGACGTGGAACCAGACGCCGCCGCCCCGGTTCGCGCCCATCGGGCGGGTCCAGTCGAGCGGGGTGGTGCCCGGCTTGTGGTTGTAGTTGATCGCCACCACGTAGTCGAAGGCGCCCGCCAGGGACTCCCCGTCGAAGCCGGTGCCCGCCGCGACGAAGGAGGGCCCGTGGTCGTACGGCAGGCGGGTGCCGGGGTCTTTCTTGCGGCCGCCCGCGTCGGTCAGGCCGAAGACCCCTGCGGGTGAGTGGAGATCGCCCTGGTAGTGCTCCTCGGTCCAGCCGTGCAGGGCGTTGTGCGCGGGCCACGGGTCGGAGACCGGCTCCCAGCCCTTGACCCGGTCGCGCACGTAGAGGACGGCGGTGGAGCGGCTGGAGTCCGCCGCGTCGCCGGTGACGACGACGGCCTGCCGGGCGGACTCCGGGATCTTCGCCAGGGTCTTGGGGCCGAGCGCCGGGATCTCCTTGACCTGAAGCTCCGCGGCCCTGCGGAGCTGCGGGCCGGCCGCGGGCGTCGCGGAGGCCGCGGCAGGCGCCGGCGGTCCGCCGTGACCGCTGTTGTCCTCGACCGCCCGGGCCGGAGCCGTCGTGTGTCCCGGGAACCCCGAACATCCGGAGAGCACCAACCCGCCGGTGACCAGTGCGGTCGCCAGGAGCGCACCTCTGGGAAGTCGGCGAAGAGACATGTACGAGCCTTTCAGTTCACGTCGGATCCCGTCGGATCACGTCGGGTGCACGCCGTTAACGACTGGTGTGTGCCGTAGGCGTCGATTCATTTCGAGGAACCCGCCAGGGTTCCCCCCGGGGCCGGCCCCTATGCGGAAGTCGGTGTGACGTTCGATGGCGGTTTCGACGTCGTTGTCGCGCATTACGCCCCGTCCAGGGCCTGCCGTACGGTCGGGACAAGGGCTGCCCCAAGCCTGGCGCGTCGCCGCGCACGCACAGACTCGCCGGAATCAGATTGCCCCCGCCCCCGGTCTTGATCTTGACCGGCACGCCGATCAGTCCGTCGTACTGGTTCATCCCGCGCAACTCCGTGAGACCACAGCCGCTCCGTGGAAGGACCGCGAGTGCCGGGCCGGCCGACAGCACGGAAACAGCCCCCGGTCGGGCGGCCAGGGGCTGTTCTGCCGTTTCACGTGAAACGGGGAGCTGTTACTTCTCCTGCTTGTCCTTCGGCGGGGCCGCGGGCTTGCGCAGCTGGATGTTCAGCTCGCGCAGCCGGGTCTCGTCGAGGACCGTGGGGGCACCCATCATCAGGTCCTGCGCGTTGCCGTTGAGCGGGAAGGCGATCGTCTCGCGGATGTTCGGCTCGTCGGCGAGCAGCATCACGATGCGGTCCACGCCCGGGGCGATACCGCCGTGCGGCGGGGCGCCGAGGCGGAAGGCGCGGAGCATTCCGGCGAACTCGTGCTCCACGGTCTCCCGGTCGTAGCCGGCGATCTCGAACGCCTTGAGCATCAGGTCAGGCTCGTGGTTACGGATGGCGCCCGAGGAGAGCTCGATGCCGTTGCAGACGATGTCGTACTGGTACGCCAGGATGTCGAGCGGGTCCTTCTCCTCCAGGTCGGCATAGCCGCCCTGGGGCATCGAGAAGGGGTTGTGCGAGAAGTCGATCTTGCCGGTCTCCTCGTCCTTCTCGTACATCGGGAAGTCGACGATCCAGCAGAACCGGAACACGTCCTCCTCGAAGTGGCCGGCGCGCCTGGCCGCCTCGACCCGGACCGCGGACATGATCCGGGAGACCTCGTCGAACTCGCCCGCGCCGAAGAAGACCGCGTGGCCGGGCTTGAGTTCCAGACGCTCGGTGAGGGCGGTGATGTCCGCGTCCGTGAGGAACTTGGCGATCGGACCGGCGAGCGCGCCGTCGTCACCGACCCGCACCCAGGCCAGGCCCTTGGCGCCCTGCTCGACGGCGTACGCACCGAGTCCGTCGAAGAACTTGCGGGACTGGCCCGCGGTGTCCGGGACGGGCAGCGCACGGACGTGCTTGCCGGCGAACGCCTTGAAGCCGGAGTCCGCGAAGACGTCCGAGACGTCGACCAGTTCGAGCTGGGCGCGCAGATCGGGCTTGTCGTTGCCGTACTTGAGCATCGACTCGCGGAACGGGATCCGCGGGAACGGCGAGGTGACATGGCGGCCGTTGCCGAACTCCTCGAAGAGCTCGGTCATCAGCTTCTCGATCGGGCGGAAGACGTCCTCCTGCTCGACGAAGCTCATCTCCACATCGAGCTGGTAGAACTCGCCGGGCGAGCGGTCCGCGCGGGCGTCCTCGTCGCGGAAGCAGGGCGCGATCTGGAAGTAGCGGTCGAAGCCGGAGATCATCAGCAGCTGCTTGAACTGCTGCGGCGCCTGCGGGAGCGCGTAGAACTTCCCCGGGTGCAGCCGCGAGGGGACCACGAAGTCACGGGCGCCCTCGGGGGAGGTCGCGGTGAGGATCGGGGTCGCCATCTCGTTGAAGCCCAGCTCGGTCATCTTGTGGCGCATGGCGGAGATGACAGCCGTGCGCAGCATGATGTTGCGGTGCATGCGCTCGCGGCGCAGGTCGAGGAAGCGGTACTCCAGGCGCCGCTCCTCGTTGACGCCGTCCTCGGCGTTGATGGTGAAGGGGAGCGGGGCGGCGGCGCCGAGCACCTCGACCTCGCCGACCTCGATCTCGACCTCGCCGGTCGGCAGTTCCTCGTTGACGTTCTCGGTGCCGCGCGCGGAGACCTTGCCGTCGATACGGACGACCGTCTCCTTGGTGACCTTGGAGAGCGCCTCGTTGGCGGGGGTACCGGGGCGGGCGACGAGCTGCGTGATGCCGTGGTGGTCGCGCAGATCGATGAAGAGGATGCCGCCCAGGTCTCGGCGATTGTGCAGCCAGCCGCTCAGCCGGACGTCGGAGCCGACGTCAGAGGCGCGCAGTTCGCCGCACGTGTGGGACCTGTACCGATGCATCGTTCATCCAGTTCTTCGCGAGACAGGCGGGAAGGGTGTACTTCGCACCAGGGTACCGCCGGGCACACCGTGCCTTTACGCCTTTATCGGCCGGGCCCCGGGCCCCCGGGGAGCGGCCGCATGGACGCACCCTGTGTGGCGGCGGCCGGTCCCACCTTCTTAAAGTGGGTCAATGCGCACCGAGGACGTCCTGGCCGCCATTGCGACCGGCCTGTGGCGATGGGACAACACCGCCGGGATCGTCACGCTCGACGCGGAAGCCGCCCGGCTCATCGGTATGCCCGCCGAACCCGCCAGCATCTCCGAGGCCGCCGCCCGTTCCCGCTTCCACCCCGTCGACTGGAACGAGATCAACGGGACGGTGAATCTCGCGGTGGCCGAGGGCACCCTCGCCGAGGCCCGGCTGCGCATCGTCGACGAGACCGGCAAGGTCCTGCGTACCGTACGCAGCCGCTCCAAGCCGCTGATCAGCGCGCACAGCTTCGTCCTGGTCGGCACGCTCCAGGAGGTCGCGGAGCCGCAGCCGGGCGACGCGGCCCACACCCCGATCACCGGTGACTGGCGCCGTTCCCGTGAGGCGTTCCTGCTGGACGCGGGGCGCGCGCTCGCCGAGGCCAGGTCCACCGAGGAGGTACTGCGGGTGGCCGCCTCGCTCTCCATGCCGGGGTTCGAGCCGGACGGTCTCGCGGTCTTCGGGATCACCGGGGACTGGCTGACCGTCATCGGGCACCACGGGCACAATCCCGCCGAGGACGGGCTGCTGGCCGAATTCCCCATGCGCACGGACGAGGTCTATCCCGCCGCCGAGGTGGCCAGGACCGGGCGGGCCATCTATCTGCCGACCCCCGCCTCGTACCGCGACCGCTATCCCCGGTACTGGCCGGCCGTGGAGCCCCTCAAGCGGCAGTCCTGGGCCTTCGTGCCGCTGGTCGACTCGGGTGTGACGATCGGCGCCTGGATGGCCGCCTTCGCGTATCCGGTCAGCTTCTCGCCGGACGAACGCTCGGTGCTGACGACGGTCGCCCGGATGCTGGCCCAGGCCCTCGCCCGCGCCGGGGTCGCCGACAACGAGCGTGAACTCTCGCTCGGGCTGCAGCGCTCGATGCTGCCGATGCTGGGCCCCCGGATCCCGGGGATGACGGTCACCGCCCGGTATGTGCCGACCGGGGGCGGTCTCCAGGTCGGCGGCGACTGGTACGACGTGATCGCGCTGCCGGGGAGCACCGCGCAGGAGGACGGCAAGGGCGGCGGCCGGGTGGCTCTGGTGATCGGTGACGTCCAGGGGCACGACGTACGGGCCGCCGGGATGATGGGCCAGCTGCGGATCGCGCTGCGCGCGTACGCGGCCGAGGGCCATCCGCCGGACGCGGTGCTCTCGCGGGCCTCGCGCTTTCTGTACGGCATCACCGAGAGCAATGACCAGACCGTCTCCGACGATCTGCCACCGCCGCGTTTCGCGACCTGTCTGTACATCGAGGTCGACCCGGCCACCGGCACGCTCGACGTGGCCCGCGCGGGCCATCCCGACCCGACCGTCCGCACGGTCGACGGCACGGTGCTGGTACGGCCCGTCGAGGGCGGGCTGCCGCTGGGCATCCACCCGGACACCGACTACCCGACGACCCGTCTGACGCTCCAGCCCGGCGAGACGCTGATGATGTGCACGGACGGGCTGATAGAGACCGGCGGCCACGATCTCGACACGGGCTGGGAGCGGATCCGCGGCACGCTGGAGCGGCACACCGGGGAGAATCTGGAGACCCTCGCCGACGCGCTGGTGCAGGCCGCGCACGGCCCGCCGGAGCACCACCACACCGGGCCGTTCTCCGACCGCCGTGAGGACGACATCGCCGTCCTGCTGATGTCCCGTGCGGGAGAGCCCGTACGGGCGGGCACGACCCGGCACATCTCGCTGACGATCGCCCAGGCCCAGCCGGAGCGCATCTCGGCGGCCCGCAGCCAGCTGCGGGAGCTGCTGCACGACTGGACGGACAGCGAACAGGTCGACTCGGCCGCGCTGATGGTCTCCGAGATGGCGACGAACGTCCTCATCCACACGGACGGCGACGCGCGGATGACCGCGGACGTCACCGGCGGGCCCGGCAGCCGGCGGCTGCGGGTCGAGGTCTCGGACGACAGCGACGAGCTGCCGCACAAGCGGCGCCCGGGCGAGATGGCCTCGTCGGGGCGCGGGCTGCTGCTGATGGAGATGCTCGCGGACATGTGGGGGGTGGATCCGCGCGGCTCCGGCAAGTCGATCTGGTTCGAGCTCTACGAGTCGCGGGGCGAGTCGAAGGACAGGCCGGCCGGTCCCGCCGGGCCCGGGGACTCCGGCGAGGGCGAGGGCGACGAGGGGCCGACCTCCGATCTGCTGACCGACTTCCTGGCCGACCTCGCACCCGACGAACTGCTGGAGCTGGAGACGGACGATCAGCAGGGGGACGGCGCGCGGAAGGACCGCGCACGGGAAGACGGCGCGCGGAAGGACCGGGCACGGGAAGACGGCGCGCGGAAGGACCGGCCGCGGGAGGACCAGGCGGGAGAGGGCGACGACCGGCAGGAAACGGACCCGGGATCGGCTCAGGCGTCCGGGTCGGGCACGGCCCCCGCGCCCGGGTCAGCCCCCGGGTCAGGCCCCGGGTCGGCCCCCGCCCCCGGTTCCGGTCCGGTCTCCGGCGGGTAGCGCTTCCGCAGTTCGCCGATCACCCCGAAGGCCGCCGCCGCCACCGGCACCGCGAGCAGCATCCCCAGGAGCCCCGCGATGCTCGCCCCGGCCGTCAGCGAGATCATGACCATCGCCGGGTGCATCTGGACCGTACGGCTCTGGATCACCGGCTGCAGCACATGCCCCTCCAGCACCTGCACCAGCAGGACCACGCCGAGCGCCCAGAGCGCGATCACGAAGCCCCGGTCGGCGAGGGCCACCAGCACGGCGACCGCCCCGGAGATGAACGCGCCGAGATACGGGATGTACGCGCCGACGAACACCAGCGCACCGAGCCCGAGCGCCCCCGGCACACCCAGGATCAGCAGGCCGACCGTGATGCAGATGGCGTCGATGAGCGCGATCAGGGTGGTCCCGCGCATGAATCCCTCGACGGCCTCGAAGGCCCGGCGGGCCATGGCCTCGATGGTGGCGCCGTGGCCCGGGGCGATGGCGTACGCGAGTCCGCGGGCGTGGTCCGAGTCGCGGAGGAAGAAGAAGGTGAGGAGCAGCGCCAGCACGCTGGTGGCGATGAGGGTGCCGATCAGGCTCAGCCCGTTGAGCAGCCCGCCGGCCGCGTTCGCGCCGAACTTGCCGAGCAGGTTCTTGGCGTTGTCGGCGATGTTGGTGATGCCGTCGCCTGTGGCCACCCCGAAGTGGTCGGCGATCCACTTCCCGGCGTCCTTCAGTGAGGCGACGATCTGGTTACCGGTGTCGATCAGTGCGGTGACGACGATGTACGCGGCCCCGCCGACGACGGCGACGAGCGCGGCGCAGGTCAGCCCGGCCGCGAGCGACCTGTTCAGCCGCATCCGGACCAGCCACCGGTGGACCGGTCCGAGGAGCGCCGTACCGAGCAGGGCGAGCAGTACCGGGGTGACAGCGGTCTTCAGCGTGACGCAGAGCCAGACCCCCACCGCGGCCACGCCCGTGACGAGCAGTGCGACGACACACCAGGCGGCCAGCCGGCGGGCGTGGGCGGGGAGAAGCGGCTTCTGGGTATGCACGCCTCCAGCCGATCACGGGCGCGGGTCGACGGCTCGTTCACCGGGGCCGGGCGAGTGGCGGCGTAACCTCCCCGGCCCGGCCGGGCCCGCCACCCGCGTGTGCAGCACCCGCCCGCGTACGGCCCACACCTGCGTAGGGACAGGCCCTACATCCCGTGCACCGCGGGCACCGTCCCCAGCCGGCCGCGCTGGAAGTCCTCGAACGCCTGCTTCAGCTCGGCCTCACTGTTCATCACGAACGGCCCGTAGTGCGCCATCGGCTCCCGTATCGGGCGGCCGCCAAGGAGGACGACCTCCAGGTCCGGGCTCTTCGCGTCCTGGGCCTCGTCCGCGCGGACGGTCAGCGATGAGCCCGCGCCGAAGACCGCGGTCTGCCCGGTGCGCACCGGGCGGCGGTCCGTGCCGACGCTGCCGCGCCCGGCCATCACGTACGCCAGGCCGTTGAAGTCCTCGCGCCAGGGCAGCGTGACCTCGGCGCCCGGCCGTACCGTCGCGTGGATCATCGTGATCGGGGTGTGGGTGATGCCGGGGCCGTCGTGGCCGTCCAGTTCGCCCGCGATGACCCGCAGCAGCGCACCGCCGTCGGCCGATGTGAGCAGCTGGACCTGGCCGCCGCCGATGTCCTGGTAGCGCGGGGCCATCATCTTGTCGCTCGCCGGCAGGTTCACCCAGAGCTGGAGCCCGTGGAAGAGCCCGCCGCTCACGACCAGCGACTCCGGCGGCGCCTCGATGTGCAGCAGGCCGGAGCCCGCCGTCATCCACTGGGTGTCGCCGTCGTTGATCGTGCCGCCGCCACCGTTGGAGTCCTGGTGGACGAAGGTGCCGTCGATCAGATACGTGACGGTCTCGAAGCCGCGGTGCGGGTGCCAGGGCGTGCCCTTGGGCTCACCGGGCGCGTACTCCACCTCACCCATCTGGTCCATCATGATGAACGGGTCGAGGTACTGGTAGTTGATCCCGGCGAACGCGCGGCGCACCGGGAACCCCTCGCCCTCGAAGCCCCCCGGCGCGGTGGACACCGCGAGCACGGGGCGCGGCACGGCGCCTTCGGGCGCGTGGACGCGCGGCAGGGTCAGCGGGTTTTCGACGGTCACGGCAGGCATGGCGGCCCTCCAGGCAGGATGCTCGGCATTCAAAGTAGTTGAATGGTGAACATCCAGCAAGCCATGACCATTCCCGGGGCCTTGCCGACCCCAAGTTCAAGCCAGAGGCGGCCGGATCAGCCGTACATCCGCCGCATCGCGAAGTCGACCATCTGCTCCACGGCCTTCGCGTCGAAGACCATCCGGTGCTCACCCTCCATGTCGAGGACGAAGCCGTACCCGGTCGGCAGCAGGTCGATCACCTCGGCGCCGGTGATCACGAAGTACTTGGACTCCTTGCCCGCGTACCTGCGCAGCTCCTTCAGCGAGGTGAACATCGGGATCACCGGCTGCTGGGTGTTGTGCAGGGCGAGGAATCCGGGGTTGTCGCCGCGCGGGCAGTAGACCTTCGACGTGGCGAAGATCTGCTGGAAGTCCTCGGCGGCCATCGAGCCGGTGGTGAAGGCCCGCACGCCGTCGGCGAGCGAGGGCGGCGACGGCTCGGGGTACAGCGGCTGATCCCCGTAGCCGGGCTGCGGCGCGGCGTACTGCTGCTGGGCGCCCTGGTTCGGGTTCGAGTCGTAGCCGTACATGCGCGCAAGAGTACTGAGTAAAGGGGCCCCGCCGCAGGGGCGGTCTCGTCACACTTGCCCGATAGGGGTTGCATCTTATTACTGACGGGTAGCATCATCGTAGCTACTTGCTGGTATTCGTTACAGGTATGCGTTACGAGAGGGCTGTCGCCATGGGGCACTACAAGTCGAATCTCCGCGACATCGAGTTCAACCTCTTCGAGGTCCTCGGCCGCGACAAGCAGTACGGCGCCGGGCCGTTCGCAGAGATGGACGTCGACACCGCGAAGAGCATCCTCGACGAGGTGGCCAGGCTCGCGGAGAACGAGCTGGCCGAGTCCTATGCCGACGCCGACCGCAACCCGCCGGTCTTCGACCCGGAGACCAACACCGCACCCGTGCCGGACACGTTCAAGAAGTCCTACCTGGCCTTCATGGAGTCCGAGTACTGGCGGCTCGGCCTGCCCGAGGAGATCGGCGGCACCACCGCTCCCCGCTCCCTGATCTGGGCGTACGCGGAGCTGCTGCTCGGCGCGAACCCGGCGATCTGGATGTACTCGTCGGGTCCGGCGTTCGCCGGGATCCTCTTCGAGGAGGGCACCGAGGAGCAGAAGAAGATCGCGGAGATCGCGGTCGAGAAGCAGTGGGGCTCCACGATGGTCCTCACCGAGCCGGACGCCGGCTCGGACGTGGGCGCGGGCCGCACGAAGGCCGTGCAGCAGGACGACGGCTCCTGGCACATCGAGGGCGTGAAGCGCTTCATCACCTCGGGTGAGCACGACATGTCGGACAACATCATCCACTATGTGCTGGCCCGCCCCGAGGGCGCCGGCCCCGGCACCAAGGGCCTCTCGCTCTTCATGGTGCCGAAGTTCGAGTTCGACTGGACCACCGGCGAGCTGGGCGAGCGCAACGGCGTGTACGCGACGAACGTCGAGCACAAGATGGGCCTCAAGGCGTCCAACACCTGCGAGATGACGTTCGGCGACCGCCACCCGGCCAAGGGCTGGCTGATCGGTGACAAGCACGAGGGCATCCGCCAGATGTTCCGCATCATCGAGTTCGCCCGGATGATGGTCGGCACCAAGGCCATCGCGGCGCTCTCGACCGGCTACCTGAACGCCCTGGAGTACGCCAAGGAGCGTGTGCAGGGCCCCGACCTCGCGCAGTTCATGGACAAGACCGCGCCGAAGGTCACCATCACGCACCACCCCGACGTGCGCCGCTCGCTGATGACGCAGAAGGCGTACGCCGAGGGCATGCGCACCCTGGTCCTCTACACGGCCTCCGTCCAGGACGCGATCCAGGAGAAGGAGGCCGCGGGCGAGGACGCCAAGGCGCTGCACGGCCTCAACGACCTGCTGCTGCCGATCGTGAAGGGATACGGCTCGGAGAAGTCGTACGAGCAGCTGGCCCAGTCGCTCCAGACCTTCGGCGGCTCCGGCTACCTCCAGGAGTACCCGGTCGAGCAGTACATCCGGGACGCCAAGATCGACACCCTCTACGAGGGCACGACCGCGATCCAGGGCCAGGACTTCTTCTTCCGGAAGATCGTCCGCGACCAGGGCGCCGCGCTGAACACCCTCTCCGAGGAGATCAAGAAGTTCCTCGCGGCCGGCACCGGCGGCGATGAACTGTCCGGCGCCCGTGACCAGCTGTCCAAGGCCGCGGTGGACCTGGAGGCGATCGTCGGCGCGATGATCACCGACCTGACCTCGACCGGCGAGGACGTCAAGAACATCTACAAGGTGGGGCTCAACACCACCCGCCTGCTGCTGGCCTCGGGCGATGTCGTCGTGGCGTATCTGCTGCTCAAGGGCGCGGCGGTGGCCGCCGACAAGCTGCCGACCGCCTCCGCCAAGGACGTCGCCTTCTACCAGGGCAAGATCGCGGCCGCGAAGTTCTTCGCCGCCAACGTCCTGCCCGGCGTCAGCGCGCAGCGCGCCCTCGCCGAGACCGTCGACACCTCGCTGATGGACCTGGACGAGGCGGCCTTCTAGTCCCGGCTGGTCCCGGCGGCTGGTCCCGGCTGGTCCCGGACAGCAGCTGACGAGAAGCTCGGCCCGCTCACGGCGGCGTGGTCCCGGTCTCCGGGGCCGCGCCGCCGCTGTGCGTTCGGGCGTGCGGTCCGGCGTATGTCCCGGTGTGCGTTCCGGCGGGCGCCCCCGTGTGCGTTCCGGCGGGCGTCCGCTCCTGGCACGGGGGCCGCCGGGAGCGGGCAGCCGGGACGTTGAGCACATGGGCCAGGATCTCGCCCAGCAGCACGGGCTCCCTGGTGTCGGCACCGTATTCGACCATGCGCCGATAGTGGCACCCGGCACTGACAGTGGCCGCGATCCGTCCCACATGTCCCATGCGCCCGCCGGCCCCGCGGCCCCGTTCCGTTCCCGCGGGCGGGGCCGCCGTCACGGTCGTTATGGTGGCTGCCATGAGCACCTCCGTCCGCTTCGACCGCGGCCACACCGACGACCTGATGAGCTTCCTCACGGCCAGCCCTTCGCCCTACCACGCCGTGGCGAACGCCGCCGGGCGGCTGGAGAAGGCGGGCTTCAGGCAGGTGTCGGAGACCGACGCCTGGGACGCGTCCGCGGGCGGCAAGTACGTACTGCGGGGCGGCGCCATCATCGCCTGGTACGTGCCGGAGAACGCGTCGGCGCACACCCCGTTCCGAATCGTCGGCGCCCACACCGACTCCCCGAACCTGCGGGTGAAGCCCCTCCCGGACAGTGGCAGCGACGGCTGGCGCCAGGTGGCCGTCGAGGTCTACGGCGGCACCCTGCTCAACACCTGGCTCGACCGCGACCTGGGCCTCGCAGGACGGCTCACGCTGCGCGACGGCAGCCACCGGCTGGTCGACGTGGACCGGGCGCTGCTGCGCGTACCGCAGCTCGCCATCCACCTGGACCGCTCGGTGCACACCGAAGGGCTCAAGCTCGACAAGCAGCGCCACATGCAGCCGGTCTGGGGCCTCGGCGAGGTCCGCGAGGGCGACCTGATCCGGTTCGTCGCCGACGAGGCGGGCGTCGCGACCGACGACATCACCGGCTGGGACCTCATGGTGAGCCCCGTCGAGGCGCCCTCCTACCTGGGCCGCGACCGTGAGCTGCTGGCCGGCCCCCGGATGGACAACCTGCTCTCCGTGCACGCCGCCACCGCCGCGCTGGCCGCCGTCGCCTCATCGGGCGGGGAACTGACGCACATCCCGGTGATGGCCGCCTTCGACCACGAGGAGAACGGCTCCCAGTCCGACACCGGCGCCGACGGGCCGCTGCTCGGCACCGTCCTGGAGCGCTGCGTCCTGGCCCGCGGCGGTACGTACGAGGACCGGGCCCGCGCCCTCGCAGGATCGGTCTGTCTGTCGTCCGACACCGGGCACGCCGTGCACCCCAACTACAGCGAGCGCCACGACCCGACGCACCACCCGCGCGCCAACGGCGGGCCGATCCTCAAGGTCAACGTCAACATGCGGTACGCGACGGACGGCAGCGGACGGGCCGTGTTCGCCGACGCGTGCGAGAAGGCGGGGGTGCCCATGCAGCACTTCGTGTCGAACAACTCCATGCCGTGCGGCACGACCATCGGCCCGATCACCGCGGCCCGGCACGGCATCAGCACCGTGGACATCGGCGTCGCGATCCTCTCCATGCACAGCGCCCGCGAACTGTGCGGAGCCGACGACCCGTATCTGCTCGCCAACGCCCTGACGGCTTTCCTGGAGGGCTGAGCCGACCGGAGAACTCGCCTGCGCCGAACGCACGTTGATTGACCGTTCCGGTCCCGGGTACGCGCCCTGTACGGACCGGAACAGCCACAACGACTTCGGAGGCGAACACCGATGGGCCTAGGCGGCTGCATCCTTCTTCTCGTGGTGGGGGGCATCCTCACCTTCGCAACCGACTGGCACGTGAACGGCGTCAACCTGGACATGGTCGGCATCATCATGATGCTGGTCGGCGTGATCGGTATCGCGGTCTACACCAGCGTCCTGCGCCGTCGCCGCCCGACGATGCCCACCTCGACCACGGTCGTCGAGGACGACCACCACCACCTGGGCTGACGGCCGTCCGGCCGCCGCCGGGCAGCAGGGCGGTCAGCCGTCCATTCCCGCGAGCACCAGCGGCAGCCGGGCCGTCCCCTCGTCCGTCACGCGGACCGGGACGCCCCAGTCCTGCTGGTGCACATGGCAGGCCGGATATTCGTTGGCGGGGTCGTCGTCACAGGACGCGGCCATCGCCGACACATGGAGCACTCCCTCGGTGACCTCCGGGTTCAGCACCACGTCACGGAAGAGGTCGGTACCGGCCCCGTCCCCGTCCAGCAGCAGCTCGGGCGGGGTCGCGGAGACCAGCAGCCGGGTGGACGGCCCGTACCGGACGTCCAGCTTCTGGCCGGCCGGCGCCTGGAAGACGACGTCCACCCGGAGCTTGCCCGGCGCGACATCGGTGGCGGCCCGCTGCGTGCGGTGGGCGACGCTCTCCACCCGTACCGCCTCGTCGGGCAGCCGCAGCCGGGTCAGCCGGTGCCGCGCGGACTCCACCACCACGATGTCGTCCCCGACGAGCACCGCGTCGCTCGGCTCCCGCAAGTCGGTGGCCAGGGTGGTCACTTCACCGGTGGCCGGGTCGTAGCGGCGCAGCGCGTGGTTGTACGTGTCGGACACCGCGACCGAGCCGTCGGGCAGCGCCGTCACGCCCAACGGGTGCTGGAGCAGCGCCTGTTCGGCATCGCCGTCCCGGTGGCCGAAGTCGAAGAGCCCGGTGCCGACGGCGGTGTGCACGACGGCGCCCGCCGCGGTGCCTCCGTCGGCGTCCTGCTCGATCCAGCGCAGCGCGGACGTCTCGGAGTCGGCGATCCACAGCCGGTCCCCGGCGGCCGAGAGACCGGACGGCTGCGCGAACCACGCGTCGGCGGCCGGTCCGTCGACCAGCCCCTCGTTGGTGGTCCCGGCCGCCACCTCGACGGTGCCGGTCTCCGGGTCGTACGTCCACAGCTGGTGGACACCGGCCATGGCGATCCACAGCCGCCCGCCGAACCAGGCGAGGTCCCAGGGCGACGACAGCGCCACACCGAGAGCGGGGCCGCTGGTCGGCGACCCCTGCCACCACTGCTTCCCGGTCCCCGCGACCAGCTCGATCCGGCCGCTCTCCGGGTCGTACGTGCGGATCGCGTGGTGGACGGTGTCGGCGACCGCGACCTTCCCGCCGGGCAGCAGCGCGAGCCCCTGCGGCTCGTTGAAGACGCCGTCGCCGCCGATGCGCCGTACGACGGTCTCGCCGTCGGGCGCCAGCTCGACCAGCTGGTGGCGAGTGGTGTCGGACACCAGCAGATTGCCGCCGGGCAGGGCGATCACCTTGCCCGGGAAGCGCAGATCGGTGGCGACCGGCTCGGGCGCGACATACGGCCCGTCGCCGCGCCGCAGTGTGCCCTTGGCCGCGTGCTCGGCCTCCAGCTCGGTGACCAGCGTCTCGATGGCGTGGGCGTGGCCCTCGCCGGCGTGCTGGGCGACGACGTACCCCTCGGGGTCGATCACCACGAGCGTCGGCCAGGCCCGGACGGCGTACTGCTTCCAGGTGGCCAGCTCGGGGTCGTCCAGGACGGGGTGGTGCACGCCGTACCGCTCGACGGCGTCGACGACGGCCTGGTGCTCGGCCTCGTGCACGAACTTCGGGGAGTGCACCCCGATGATCACGACGGTGTCGCTGTGCTGCTGCTCCAGCTCGCGCAGCTCATCGAGGACGTGCAGGCAGTTGATGCAGCAGAAGGTCCAGAAATCCAGAACGACGATGCGTCCTCGCAGGTCGGCGAGGGTGTACTGCTGACCGCCTGTGTTCAGCCAGCCGCCCTTGCCGACAAGCTCGGGGGCACGGACACGGGCGCGACGGGGTGCGGGAGTCACATCGTTCATGCCGTCAAGGGTGCCACCCGGCCCCGTGTGGTCCGCGGCACGTCACCCGCGGGGCGGGGGCAGCGGGCGGCGGCTCTCCCCGCGGGCCCCTCTCATAGAAGTTTTGTTAGAGTTGCGGATGTGAGTGAACCGAGCAGGAGCGAGGCGGTCTACCCTCCGGGCGAGGGGCCGACGACATCCGTGTCCGTGTCCGTCCACGAGGGCACCATCTCCGCCGTCCGCGCCCGCGTCGGCAAGCGCGGGGTCTCCCCCTATATCGAGGCCGCCATACAGCGCCAGATCGAGCGGGACAGCCTCGCGGAGCTGATCGCGGCGAACGAGGAGATCCACGGCGAGCTGACGCCCGAGGAGATCGAGGCCGCCGAGCGCGAGATGTTCGGCTCCGCGCGGCCCGGCTCGGAACACGCCGCGTGAGCGGTACGTGGGTGCTGGACAGCCAGGCGCTGTCGCTCTACCTCCGCACGGACCGCACCATGACGGCCAGGCTCGCGGCGGCCCTGCGCCATGACGTCCGTGTGGTGACCAGCGCGGTGACGCTCGTCGAGGCCGACCCGCAGGGCGTGCACCGGGGCCGCATGGACTGGGCGTTGTCGCGGCTGACGGTGGAGCCGGTGACCAAGGAGACCGCCGCGCGGGCGGTCGGGCTGCTCAGGGAGGCGGGCAGCGGCGGCGGCCACAAGTACGCCCTGGACGCGATCGTCGCGGCCACCGCGCGGGCAGCGTCCGGGCCCGTCACCGTCCTGACGTCGGACGTGGACGACCTGGTGCCGCTGTGCGGCAAAGGCGTCACCGTGGTCAAGGTCTGACATTCTCCCGGGAGTTCACCCGGTCCTGTCCGCCCGGCCCTGATCCGGTACGCCGTCCGGCGGTAACGTCATCCGCATGAAATTCCTTGTGCGCGACCGAATTTTCGACATCGGCGACGACTACTGGATCGAGGACGAGAACGGCCACAAGGCGTATCTCGTCGACGGCAAGGTGATGCGCGTCCGCGACACCCTTGAGCTGAAGGATCTCGACGGGCGGGTGCTGATCACGCTCAAGGAGAAGCTGATCGCCATCAGCGACACGATGACCCTGAAGCGGGACGGCGAGGAGCTGGCCACCGTCAGGAAGAAGAAGCTGACCCTGCTGCACGACCACTACCGCGTGAAGCTGGTCGACGGCACCGAGCTTGAGGTCAGCGGGAACATCCTGGACCGCGAGTTCGCGGTCGAGTACGAGAACGAGCTGCTGGCCGACATCTCGAAGAAGTGGTTCAGCGTCCGTGACGCGTACGCCGTGAACGTGGTGCGTGAGGACTCCGACCCGGCGCTGATGATCGCCATCGCGGTCTCCGTGATCCACATGCACGAGAAGGAGCACGAGAAGGAGCACGAAGGCTGACGCGCGTGGACCGGGCAGCTCTCGTGTCCGGTTCCGTCGTCTGCCGTTGCCGCCGTTGCCGTCGCCACAGCGCAAGGCCGGGGCCCGTTGAGCGGGGGCCCCGGCCGGTGGTCGGACGTTGCGGCGGTCGGACTGTGCAGTGGCCGGGCCGTCAGACCGTGCGGCGCTTCAGTGTCCAGAAGGCGATGCCGACCGCCAGCGCGGTCAGGGCGATCAGGACGCCGCTCTCCAGGAGCTGGCGGGTCCAGAAGTCGTCGGACGGGAGGTAGGTGCGGGTGAAGCCGGTCACGTGGTGCTTGGCGAGGCAGGCCGCCTTGTCGTAGCACTCCGGGTCGGTGATCCGGGCGCCGGAGGACGTGATCGCCCGGCTGTGCACGGAGAGATCGGGCACCTGGAACGCGCGCTGGAAGGGCCACAGGCCGCTGCGGATGGCCGTGACCACGTACTGCAGGACGGCGGCGACGGCCATCGCGGGCAGCGTGCGGCGCAGCAGCAGTCCGCAGAGCGCGCCCAGGGCGAGGGCGAGGAGCGGGGCGAGCACCGTGGCGGGGCCGATGGAGAAGTACAGGTGGCGGGGGTCGTACCCGGCCCGCAGCAGATCACTGTGGGAGGACCACAGCAGCCGGTAGAGCAGGATCAGCAGACCGGTGCCCACGGTGGCGACGACAGCCGGGACGGCGAGCTTGGCGGCGAGCCAGCGGGCCGGGGACACCGACTGGGACCAGGCGAGCCTGGTGGTGCCGCTCTCCAGCTCACGGGCGATCAGCGGGCCCGCCGCGAAGAGAGCCACGCAGAAGGTGGCGAGGGTGATCAGCTTCGACGGGTCGTAGAAGAGGTCGTTGTACGTGGTGGAGAGGAAGACGTTGTGCACCGGGCCCTTCCAGGCTTCCAGCTGCACTCCGGCGTAGCCGAACTTGTCGAACGCCTTCTGCGTGGTGCTCGCGCCAGGCCCGGTCAGCCAGAGCAGCAGCCCCGCGGTGATGACCACGAACGCCGTCCAGATCCACAGCGCTGCCCGGTGCAGGCGCAGTTCGGCCCGGAGCAGGTCGAGCGGCGAGGGGCGGAGCGGGGGCGTGGGGGCGGGTTTGTCCAGGGATGCGGTGGCCATGAGATGTCCTTGTGAGCGGTGGCGGAACGGCGGTGGGGGGAACGGGAGTCGTCAGCAGGAGTCGTGAACGGCAGTCGTGACGGGAGTCGTGGTGTGCGCGGCCTGGGCGGTCAGGCCGCCGGTGTGGTGTCACCGCGCATGTCCGGGGTGAGGAACGCCGGGGACGACGGCGTACGGAGGTGGGCCAGCAGCAGCTCTTCCAGGGTGGGTGCCTGGGCCTGCCAGGTGTCGGCGAGCGGCCCCCGGGGCCGGATCAGGGCGGTGAGGCCGCGGCCGGTGGGGTGCGACTCGACGACCGTGTGCGGGGCCAGGTCGGCGCCCCGGCCGGTGACCACGGTGTGCGCGGCGATCAGCTCGTCGACGGAGCCGGCGAGGCGCACCCGGCCGTCGTCGATGAGCAGCAAGTGGTCGCAGGAGTAGGAGAGTTCGGAGACGATGTGCGAGGAGAGCACGATGCTGGTGCCGTTCTCGGCGGCGTCGGCCAGCAGCAGCCCCATCAGCTGCTGACGTGCCAGCGGGTCGAGCTCGGCCATCGGCTCGTCCAGCAGCAGCAGGTCGGGCCGCTTGCCCAGGGTGAGGGCGAGCGCCACCCGGGTGCGCTGGCCGCCGGAGAGACCGCGGATCCGGCGGCCGGGGTCGAGGTCGCCCTGTTCGACGATCCGGGCCGCGTAACCGGCGTCCCAGTGACCCGCGTTGAGGCGGGCGCCCAGGTCGAGGGTGTCGGCGACGGAGAGGTGCCCGTAGAGCGGCTGGTTCTGGTCCAGATAGCCGACCCGGTCGCGGTGGGTGCCGGTCGCGGCGCCCAGGACGCTGACGGTGCCGCTGTCCGGCGGCAGCAGTCCGGCGGCGATCCGCAGGAAGGTGGACTTGCCCGCACCGTTGGGGCCGACCAGCGCGCAGACACTGCCCGCCGGGATCCGGAAGGAGCAGTCCTCCAGGGCGAGGGCCGCGCGGCGGCCCCGCCCGTAGCGCTGGGTCAGTCCTGACGCCTCGATCACCGCCGGGGCACTGTTGGTGGTGCTCACTGATCCCCCTTCGGGAAGTGCTCGTCCAGGACCGAGGTCAGCAGCTCGGATGCGCTCTCCCGGCCGATACCTGCGGCGCGGGCCCGCAGGGCCCAGCCGTCCAGCTCCGCCCGCAGCGGCGAGTCGGCGCCCGCGCCGTCGAGCGCCTTGCGGATGAAGGTGCCGACCCCCCGCCGCGCCTCGACCAGTCCCGAGCGCTCCAGCTCGCGGTACGCCTTGAGCACGGTGTTCGGGTTGATGGCGGTGACTTCGACGACCTCACGCGCCGTGGGGAGCTTGTCCCCCGGTTCGAGCAGGCCCAGGCGCAGGGCCTGCTGGGTCTGCTGCACGATCTGCAGATAGGCGGGGATGCCGCTGTGCCGGTCGATGCGGTATTCGACGTGGTGATCGGCCACCGGCGCACCCTCTTTCACTAATTGACTAGTGAAACTTCGCACGGCGTCGTGCGACACGTCAAGTCCGTGGTGTGTGAGGAGCGACGCGTGGGCGGGGTGTGCGTCGCCGAGACGGCTCGGGCCCGGCCGGCCCCGGCCCCCGGCCCCCGGCCCCCGGCTCAGTGGCGCAGTGGCTCAGTGGCTCCTGGTCGCCTGGAGGTACGCCTGCGGCTGCTTCTCCTGCGGATCGGGTTCGCGTACCAGCTGGGCCCGTACGTCGAACCCGGCGTCGGTCAGCCATCCGGCGACCCGGTCCGGCGGCAGCCAGTGCACGTCGAGCGAGAGCTCGTGCCCGTAGCCGTGGTCGAGATGGCGGATCTCGTCCCCGGCCTTGAAGGCGAGCAGCAGCCGCCCGCCCGGCGCGAGCACCCGGTGGAACTCCGCGAACACCGAGGGCAGCAGCTCCGGCGGGAGATGGATGATCGAGTACCAGGCGACGAGGCCGGCGAGCGAGCCGTCCGCCAGGTCGATGGCGGTCATCGAGCCCACGTCGAAGCGCAGCCCCGGATACGTCCTGCGGGCCACGTCGACCATCCCCGGCGAGAGGTCGATGCCGAACGCGTCGGCGCCGAGACCGTCCAGATGGGCGGTCACCCGGCCGGGCCCGCAGCCGATGTCGGCCACCGGGCCGCCGCCGTCCGTCCGTATCTGGTCGGCGAACGCGGCCAGCATCGCCCGGTCGTAGGGGCTGTTCGCGAGGTGGTCGCGGACGATCTCCTCGTAGGCGACCGCGACGGTGTCGTAGGAGGCGCGGATGGTGCGCAGACAGCCGGGTTCGGTCATGGCGGTGCTCCGTGCTCCGTACGTCGTGGGTGGCGGGTGGCGGGTGGCCTGGCGGTCACCTCTGGCTGGTGACCGGTGGCCGGTACTCCTCGGGCGGCGCGGGCCTCAGCAGGGCGGGCCTCAGCGCCGTGGGCCTCAGCAGGGCGGGCCTCAGCGGGGCGGGGCCAGTCCGAGCCGCCGGTCCTTCAGGGCGGGGAACTGCTCGCGGGTCGTGGCGACGAGCCCCGGGTCCAGCTCGACGGTCAGGACCTCCTCGCCCGCGCCCGCCTCGGCGAGCACCTCGCCCCAGGGGTCGACCACGATGCTGTGCCCCGCCTGCTCCACGTCCGCGTGCGTACCGGCGGACCCGCAGGCCAGGACGTACGCCTGGTTCTCCACCGCGCGCGCCTGCGCGAGCAGCGTCCAGTGCGAGCGGCGGCGCTCCGGCCAGCCCGCGGGGACGACGAGCAGGCGGGCGCCCGCGTCGGTCAGGCCGCGGAACATTTCGGGGAAGCGGAGGTCGTAGCAGGTGGCCAGGCCGAGCGTGGTCTCCGGCAGGTCCACCGTCACCAGGGTGTCGCCCGCCCCCATCAGGACCGCCTCGCCCTTGTCGAAGCCGAAGCGGTGGATCTTGCGGTAGGCGGCGGCCCGTTCGCCGTCGGGCGTGAAGACCAGGGATGTGTTGTAGAGGGCGCCGTCGGGGTCCCGCTCCACGATCGAGCCCGCGTGCAGCCAGACCCCGGCGTCCTTGGCGGCCTGCGCCATCACCTCGTGCGTGGGGCCGTCCAGCGGTTCGGCCTCGGCCTCGAACGACCGGTACGCGAAGGCGCCCACGGGCCACAGTTCGGGCAGCACGACGAGATCCGCAGCCGACTGTTCCCGTACGAGACCGGCCACGCGCAAGCGGCGCGAACCGGGCGATTCCGCAGGATTCACTGCGATCTGAAGAAGAGAGGCGCGCACAGTACCACCGTCCTGGCATTCGGGCCGTCAACGCGGGCCTACGATCGTCACACGAAAGCACTGCCGGGGTGCCACTGGGCAGCGTACTGTGCCTTCCGGGGGGATGCCCCCAGACCCCCAGCAGTGCCTCGAAAACCAGCAGGTCTACGCCCGCCGTACCGCAGAACACCGCTCCGAGGGGTCCCGTGACAGTCCATCCAAGCCTTCAGACCTATGCCGACGCCTGGACCCACTCAGCAGAAGCCATATCCGAGCTGGTGAAGCCGCTCGTCGAAGGCGAGTGGAACCGCGGGACGCCGTGCCCCAACTGGTCGGTGCGCGACATCATCTCCCACATCATCGGCATGGAGAACGAGCAGCTCGGGGACCCGCGGCCGATCCACACCCTGCCCCGCGACCTCTTCCATGTGCAGACGGACCACCAGCGGTACATGGAGATGCAGGTCGATGTGCGCCGCCACCACACCTCGCCCGAGATGACCGCGGACCTGGAGTACACGATCATCCGGCGCTCGCGGCAGCTGCGGAACGAGACCCGGCAGCCGGACACCCTGGTGCGCGCGCCGCTCGGTACGGAGCAGACGCTGGAACTGGCGCTGCAGATGCGCGCGTTCGACGTCTGGGTGCATGAGCAGGATCTGCGCACCACCCTGGGCAAGCCGGGCAATCTGGACTCGCCGGGTGCCTATGTGGCCCGCGACACCCTGGTGCAGGCGCTGCCGAAGGTCGTCGCCAAGGAGGCGGGCGCGCCGCCGAACACCGCGGTCGTCTTCGACATCACCGGCGCCGTCGAGTTCATGCGGACGGTCCGGGTGAACGCCGAGGGGCGCGGTACGGTCGACGGCTCGCCGTCGCTGGGTCCCGCCGTGACGATCGCGATGGACTGGGAGACGTACTTCAGGCTGGCCTGCGGGCGGGTCAGGCTGTCCGCGGTGTCGGACGAGATCAAGGCCGAGGGCGACCAGGAACTGGCCGCCGCGATCCTCCAGTCGTTCGCCGTGACGCCGTGACACGGAGCCGTGACGCCGTGACGCGGCCCGGTGACGCCACGGTGCCGACGCCCTGACGCCGGCGCCTTGGTGACGTGACGCCGACGCCGTAACCCCCCGTCCCCTCCCGGGTTTACGCCGGTACGTGCACCGCCTCCACCCGGCTGGTCACCAGCCGCTCCCTCTCCCGGCGTGCGCTGCGCCGCCGCAGCCGCAGGATCTGCGTGACGCCCAGCGCCTCCAGGACGAACACGGAGCAGAAGGCGATCCGGTAGTTGTCGTCCGTCGCGTCCAGCAGGACCCCGACCGCGAGCAGCGTCGTCATCGACGCGACGAAGCCCCCCATGTTGACGATCCCGGACGCGGTGCCCTGGCGCTCCGGCGGGTTGGCGGGGCGCGCGAAGTCGAAGCCGATCATCGAGGCCGGGCCGCAGGCGCCGAGCACCGTGCACAGCGTCACCAGCAGCCACATCGGCGCGTGGTCGCCCGGGTAGGCGAGCGTGGTGGCCCAGAGCAGCGCGGTGGCGCCGACGGTGGACAGTGCGATCGGGGCGCGGGCGCCCTGGTGCCGGGCGATGATCTGCCCGTAGATCAGGCCGACGGCCATGTTCGAGAGCACGATCAGCGTCAGCAGTTCGCCCGCCGTGGCCCGGGACAGGCCCTGCGCCTCGACGAGGAACGGCATGCCCCACAGCAGCAGGAAGAACATCGCGGGGAACTGCGTGGTGAAGTGCACCCACATCCCGAGCCGGGTGCCGGGCTCCCGCCAGGCCGCCGCGATCTGCCGGCGCACCGACGCGGCGCCCGGGTGCGGCGCGGGCGGTGGCTCGAACCCTTCGGGGTGGTCCTTCAGGAACAGCAGCATCACGACGAGCACCAGCACCCCGGCGAGCGAGCTGCCCGCGAAGGTGGTGGTCCAGCCGAGGCCGTGCAGCGTACGGGAGATGACGATGGTCGAGACGAGGTTCCCGGCCATCCCGACGAGTCCGGCGAGCTGGGCGACCATCGGGCCGCGCCGGGCCGGGAACCAGCGGGTGCCGAGCCGCAGCACGCTGATGAAGGTCATGGCGTCACCGCAGCCGAGCAGCGCGCGGGAGGCGAGGGCCGTTCCGTACGTGGGGGAGAACGCGAAGCCGAGCTGCCCCAGCGTGAACAGCACCACCCCGAGCGTCAGCACCTTCTTGGTGCCGAGCCGGTCCACGAGCAGGCCGACGGGTATCTGCATCCCGGCGTAGACGAGCAGCTGGAGTATGGAGAACGTGGACAGGGCGGAGGCGTTGACGTGGAAGCGGTCGGCGGCGTCCAGACCGGCCACGCCCAGGCTGGTACGGAAGACGATCGCCACGAAGTAGACGGCGACGCCGATCGACCACACCGTGACCGCACGCCGCCCTCCCGGTGGATCGCCGGGCAGGACAGCGCTCATCGGTCTTCTCCCCGGGCCAGGTTCCGGATGCGGGTGACATGGCGGCGGACGACCGCGACGGCGTCGTCGGCGTTCCCGCCGCGCAGCGCCTCCAGGATCTCGCCGTGCTCGGCGAGGGTGGTGTTGGTGCGGTCGGGGTGCGCCTGGAGCACGGCGACCCCCATCCGCAGCTGCCGGTCGCGCAGCTGGTCGTAGAGGCGGGAGAGGATCTCGTTCCCCGCGCTGCGGACGATCTCCGCGTGGAAGCAGCGGTCACTGACGGCGGCCGCGGCCAGATCACCGGACTCCACCTGCGCGGTCTGCTCGGCCAGCAGCTCGGTCAGCCGCTCGATGAGCTGGGGCGCGGCGGGCACGGCCTTGCGCGCGGCGAACTCCTCGACCAGCAGCCGGGTCTCCACCACGTCGTGGATCTCCTGCGCGGAGACGGCGAGGACCAGGGCGCCCTTCTTCGGGTAGAGCTTGATGAGCCCCTCCACCTCCAGCTTGAGCAGCGCCTCCCGCACGGGCGTCCGCGAAACCCCCACGGCCTCGGCCAGCTCCCCCTCGGTGAGCAGCGTCCCGCCCTCGTAGCGACGGTCGAGTACGGCCTGTTTGACGTGGGCGTAGACACGGTCGGCTGCGGGGGGCTGTTTCAGCGGGGCGACTGGCATGCGCACAGCATAGATACAACAGGGATGCGTCGGGAGAGCCGTCCGCATGCCGGGACGGGGTGCCCGGGCTCGGGCCCGGGCACCGCATCAGGCCGGGTCGGGTCGGGTCGGCCTTCACTCCGCGGGCAGTACGGACCCAGCGGGGTTCACTGCGCAACCCCGCGCAGCAGCCAGCGCCTGACCTGGACCTGCAGCAGTACGCGCCCGCTGTCCTGGCGGTACGGCACCGTGACGTCCCAGGCGTACTTCGCGGCGAACGCGGCCGTCACTTCCGCGGGGAACACGTCCTCCCGGAGGCGCACATCGCCCTCGGCGACGAGAGGGGACCGGCCGTCCTCCAGCGCCAGCGACACCCGGGGGTTCTCCCGGAGATTGCGCACCTTCACCGAGCCGCTGTCCACGCCGATCCACCAGCTGTCGCGGAGAAAGACGAACCACACCGGCGTCACATGGGGTGACCCGTCGGGACGGACACCGCACAGCCAGACGTGGCGTTCGGTGGCCAGACGTTCCAGGAGGGCGGGCTCGACAAGTTCGGCGGGACCGGCGGGCTCGACAAGTTCGGCGGGATCGACAGAGTCGGCGGGGCCGGCGGGACCGGCGGGACGCTCATCCGCCCATTCCAGCCCCCGCGGCCACCACCCCGCCTCGGCCCCCGGCCCCGCCCGCAGCGGACTTTCGGCCTACGCCCGCTGCCGCGGTGTGCGCGGATGTCACATCGGGGCGGCCCGCTCCGTCGTTACCAGTGCAGGCATCGATGTACCGACATCGACCATGACAACGACAGAGGAGCACGCCATGAGTGCCCGTATGAACATGTTCGACAACCCGGTCGCAGCCAAGGTCTGGAAGCACATCATCGCGGCGAACAAGGCGATCACCGACTCGTCGCTGCCTCCCGCGACGCAGGAGCTGGTGAAGATCCGTGCGAGCCAGATCAACGGGTGCGGCGGCTGCCTCGACATGCACACCAAGGACGCCGCCGCGGCCGGTGAGACCGCCCTTCGTCTCAATCTGGTCGCCGCCTGGCGGGAGACCACCGTCTTCACCGAGGCCGAGCGCGCGGCGCTGGAGCTGACCGAGCAGGGCACCCGCCTCGCCGACGCGGCCGGCGGCGTCACGGACGAGGTCTGGGCCAACGCCGCCAAGCACTACGACGAGGACCAACTCGCCGCCCTGGTGGGCCAGATCGCCATCATCAACGCCTTCAACCGTGGCAACGTCATCAACCGGCAGCCCGGCGGCAGCTACCAGCCCGGCCAGCTCGGATAACCCTTGCAGGCAACGGCACCCGGCCCGGGGGCGGCAACCCGGCGGCTCTCCGCACACCGGACACCGCCGGTGCCCCCGGGGCCCTGCCCTGCCCTGCCCTGCCCTGCCCTGCCCGGCCCGGCCCTGCCCGGCCCTGCCGCCCAGGGATATGCCCTCGCGGCCCGTATACCGTCAGGTGCTGTCAGGCGCGCCTCCTTCCCTCCAGTTCGGTTCGAGTCCAGCTTCAGCGCGCCTCCACCCAGGACCCGTGACACACGTCACAGGAACCCGCCGGACCGGTCGGACAGTACTCCACGTGACTCACTCAACCCGCGCCCGTCTCCGCGAAGGTGACCCGGCCGCGCTCGCCGAGGCGTTCCGGGAGCACGCGGACGCCGTGCACCGCCATGCCCTGTGGTCCACCGGAAACTGGGCCACGGCCGAGGATGTCGTCTCCCTCACCTACCTGGAGGCGTGGCGCTCGCGCGAGCGGCTGTGCCCGGAGGAGACCGGCAGTCTGCGCCCTTGGCTGCTCGGAATCGCCACCAACGTCCTGCGCAACACAGCCCGTTCGGCGCGGCGGCACCAGAGAGCCCTGGCCCGGATGCCACGCACGGACACCGTCCCGGACTTCGCCGACGAAGTGACCGGGCGGCTGGCGGACGCCGAACAGCTGGCCGCGGCCAAGGCGGCGCTCAAGGGACTGCGGCGCACCGAGCGCGAGGTGTTCACCCTGTGCGTCTGGGGCGGTCTTGACTACGCGTCCGCCGCCGAGGCCCTGGGCATACCCGTCGGCACCGTGCGCTCCCGGCTGTCCCGCGCCCGCGCCAAGCTGCGCGACTCCGTAGGGCACCCGGCCACCCGGCACGACGGCACACGGAGCGCACCCGGCCGGGAACTCCCCGGAGGCAGCGGACAGATACAGCGCGTAGACAGCATTCCGGCTCGAACCACCCAGGAGAACCTCGCATGAACGCCCTGTTCCGGAACCGTTCCGGCGCCGCCACCCCGTCCTCCCGCCCGGCGGGCCCAGCCCATGAGGAGGGGAGCCGGGAGTGGCAGGAGGCCCGGGACCGCACCGAGCTCGCCGCGCTGCGCGAGATGGTCCCGCCGCCCGCCGGCCCCCGGCTTTCGCCCACCCGTCACGCGGAGCTCGGAGCACACCTGATGAACGAGATCAACGCCACGGCCACCACGTCCGACGCCGCGAACTCCGCCAAGTCCCGCTCCGCAGCCGCCCGCCCCTGGGCCTTCGGCCGGCTGACGCCCGGCCGGTCGATGTCCCTCGGAGCGGCTGCCGCCGTCGTCGCGGCGACCGTGGCGGGGTTCGCCATCACCGGCAGCACCGGTCAGACGGCCGTCGCCGCGCCCGCCCCGCTCAAGGTGGAGAACTCCCGGGCCACCGTGCCGCTCGCCACCGTCGCGAAGCGGGCCGCCGCCCTCGCCGGCTCCCACGGCGCCGCGCACCGCGGGACCCACCGCCGGGAGTGGGCACTGGGAATGTGGGACGACGGCAAGCACAAGCCGGAGCAGATGCCGGTGGACGAGTCCCGCGCGCGCTACAACGCCGACGGCAGCGGTGAGGCACAGGACATCAAGGACGGCCGGGTCGTCCGCCGCACGCACCTGCCGGCGGGTTCGTGGGAGAAGTTCGCCACCTTCCGGAACACCCCCCCGAAGACCGTCCGCGGCTTCGCCGACTACCTGGCGAAGGACAACCCGGACTCCCGCGGCAGCGCGTACTGGACGATGGACTCCGTGGAAACGCTGCTGCGTGATTGGACGCCCGGGCCCGCCCAGACGGCCGCGATCGACGGCTTGCTCGCCGAGAAGTCCGGCCTGCGTACCCTCGGTCCGGTCAAGGACCGTGCGGGGCGCCAGGGCCAGGCATACGGCGTGGACTTCAAGGGGACGGTGCGGCGGACGATCATCCTCGACGAGCACACCGGACGCATCCTGGGCACGGAGCTCTCCAGCATCAAGACCGACCCGAAGATGCAGCTCAAGCCCGGTGACGTCGAGCAGTACGACACCTACCTGGACTGAGGCCGCACGCCTGGTCACAGCCAGGGCCGCACCCCCGGGCCCCGCACATCACGCCGCGGGGCCCGGGGGCTTCGCCGCCGGGCCCCGGACGGCCGGCGGCCCGCCCGCTCCTTCGCGCTCTTTCCCGGCCCGTGGAGTCCCGCTCCACGCCTTGCCGTGTTCCGTGATTCGCAGAGATCTCCACGGTCCACGGAGTCAGCGCAGTGCCTCGATGGCCTTCACGACCAGAGCCCGCGCGGCCGCTCCGTACACGGCCGTCGCGGCGAAGTGCCAGCATTCCCGGGGCTGCACGATCATTGGCAGCCCAACCCGAGGGCTGATCGATAGCCTGCTGGGAGAAGGGAGGCCACATGGAGTGGACCGACCCCCGGTACGCGGAGCTGGTGGCAGCGTGGGAAGCCACACAGACACCGGAGTCGCAAGACCCGGAGCCCCAGCCTGTGCGGGCATTCATCGCCCCGCCCGTCCCGGACACCATGCAGGACTGAGCATCGAGCCCCGGCCACGTGCGACCAGGGCTTTCTCGTGCGTACGACTCGCCGCAGCCCCTCCGAAGCGCAATGCAGTTCGGGGCGAGGTGGATCAGTGCCGGTCGATGACCGACCGGATCCACTTGAGCTGCTGGGAGACCTCACCGGCCCCGGCCAACTTCGCCCGGTCGGAGCCGAAGAAGACGCCGATGAGCCTCTCGCTGCCGCGCGGGCCGATCGTCATCACCGGGCCCCCGGAGTCACCGCCGGCCGGAATCCCGGACACCTTCTCGGCGCAGAAGTCCGTGCCGCCCGGCGCGGCGAGACCGTCACACCGGGGGTCGTCCGACCGCAGCACCCGCAGCTTCGACTGCTTGACCACGGGGGACTGGCAGGTGTTCTCGTCCCCCGTGCAGGTGGCCCCCCAGCCGTACTGCCGTACGAGCTGGCCCGGGTGAGCCCCGGACGTGGCGAGCTCGGCCGTCCGGACCTTCATCGGCGAGACCTTGATCAGCATCATGTCGGCCTTCGCGCTGCCCACCCGGCTGCCCCGTACGGGGTGCACCGTGGTGCCCTTGCGCTCGTCGAGACTGCCGACCCGGAACGAGATCCGGGAGTCGGCGACCGGCTGCGCCTGCTCGAAGAAGCAGTGCGAGGCACTGATGATCCACTGCGACGAGATCGCGGTCCCGGTGCACTCCTGCTTGCCGTCGACCACCATGCGGACCGCCCATGGGGCGTACGTGCTCACCGACCCGCCGATGACGGCGGAAGCCGGTGCGGCTGACATCAGTCCGCCCGTGACCAGCAGCGAGACGGCCAGCAGAAGAACACGAATCCGGTGCGACATCCGATGCGACTCCCTTCCTCGGGCGGGACCCGCCGCTTCTGCGGCGCGGGCCTCGCGCCGGCCATCTCAGGACGGATGGCCTGACCCGTAAGACGCTGACGGGAAGCCATCCGCCCAGCCCCTCTCGGAGTGACACCGAATCGAGACAGTCAGGGCATCACGGCTACCCAGTCGGTGAGTTGAACGTTCGCTACGTGGACACGAAACGCGTCGCACGCGGCAAGGCCGGCGCCGAAACGCTCAAGCGCATCCGATCCGCAGCGTTTTCGAGGACATTCACTCGCAATCATGAACATCTCATCCTCCGCTGGCATATTCCATTTACGCCGCTTTACGTTCCGCGTGGAGGTGGTTCATATGGACCAACAGAACGCACAGCCCGACATGTGCACGCGGGCCGAGGCAATGGACATCAGCGACTTCGTCTACGGAGCGACGGGAACGCGCCTACGAAGGCTGACCATGCCGGACGGATCCCATTGGTTCCCGGCGGTGGATGTCTGCCGGGAACTCGGGTACACCAACTCCCGGATGATGCTTCTGAATCACGTCCCAGAACGGCATCGAGACTTCCTCGGGACCGTCACTGGAGCTTACGGTCTCAGCATTCCCGCAGGTAGAGAGTGGCGCCGAGACCTGAAACTCATCGACCTGCAGGGGCTCATCCTGCTCGTCAACGGCTGCACGAAGCAGTCGTGTCAGCCCTTCAAGGAGTGGGTCTCGGAGGTTGTCCAGACCATCCAGCACACCGGGTCTTACAGTCTCCCGACAGCAGAGATTCAGCCATCCGAGCCGACGGCCCCAGTGGCGCACGCCATGCCGGAACAGATGGTGGAAGCGATCGTCCGCCTTGAGGAGCGCAACATACGGCTGGACGAGGAGTTCGCGTCCGTACAGCGTGAACGGCTCGCGATGGAGAGGGAACACCTCGCACTCCAACGCGAATCTCTTTCGATGCAGCGGGAGATGCTCGCGGCACAACAGACCACTGCCCGATCCGCCGAACGGATCGCGGACCGGTTCGGCACCTTGCCCGCCAATCCAGAAATCCCGGACGGACGCCCCTCCCGCCCGACCGCAGAGGCCGTACTGGCCGACTGGAAGGCTCGCATGTCGGTGACCGAGGACGTGTGGGCGGTAGCGCTCACCATCGCCCCGCTGTTCGCCGCCGACGGTGAACTGCGCATGCCCCTGGAATCCATCGCAGCGAAAACCGGCCTCTCGGAGAACCGCGTCAACGAGTGTCTGCGGTTCATGCGTAAGCACGCATGCATCCAGCCCACGGGAGCGTCGGCGGACGGGGCACCTGTCTATATCTTGAACCGCCCGTAGAGGCGGCGACAGCTCACGCCCGAGGGGGCATCCGCGACGAGGAATCGCGGATGCCCCCTCGGCGGCCCGCGCAAGGAGTACGTCGCAGGTGGCTAGCCCGTAAGGCCCGAACGGAAGGCATCCCATGCGGCCGGCGCGAGACGAATGACGGGCCCCGCTGTGTCCTTCGAGTCCCGTACGGCGACCGTGTTGGGGACGTTCAGAGCGACCTCGACGCACTCGCCATTTCCGCTGCTGTAGCTGGACTTGACGAAATCGAAATGCGACACGGCCTACAGCTCCTTACGGATGCGCTCAATCAGGGTCACCGAGTCCTGAGAAGCGAGCCCGTTGCGAACGATCCGGTCAAACGTGACGTTGTGACGTGCGGCGTCCGCCTCACTCTCAAGCCACAGCGTAGACGACGTGGTGTCCATGTAGACCACGTCCATAGCGCCTGGTTCTGCGAAGGAGACGATGCTGAATGCACTCGTCATTCCAGGGTGTGAGCCTGCCAGGAACGGCACGACCTGAACCTTCACGTTCGGAAGGGTGGCGGCCTCCGCGATACGGGCAAGCTGGGCCCGCATGACGTTCCGTCCACCCACCAGTTGACGCAGGGCGCCCTCCCCGATCACCGTCCACAGCTGAAGCGGCTTGCTCTCCGTCAGACGGGCCTGACGGGCGATCTTCGCCTCGACGAACCGTTCGATCTCGTCAGGGTCCTCCCAGTCGGCGTTGCCCACCGCCAATGCGGATGCGTAATCCGGCGTTTGAAGGAGGCCGGGCACGAAGGACCCCTGCCACGTGCGCACTCCAGTCGCGATGTCCTCCAGGGCGACGTACTCCACCAGCGAGCGAAGCTCCGGGTACTGGTTCCACCAGCCCTTCGCCTTGCGGCGTTCCCGGTCCGCCTTCGCCAGGTTCAACAGGCGTGCGAGCGTTGCCGAGTCATCGACGCCATAGAGATCGCACAGGGCGCGGATGTCCGGGTCCCGGAACGGAACCCAGCCCCTTTCCATCTTCGCCACCTTGGCAGCGGTCGCCGTCAGCGCCTCTGCGGATTGCGGCTGCGTGAAGCCTGCCGCATCACGCAGGCGAAGCAGCTCACCACCCAGCTTGCGCCCGAGCACGGTGGACACGCGACTACCCCGGCTTGCCTGCTCTGCTGCCACAGCCGACCTCTCTCCCCGTCTCTGCGCCAGTGTGCCGTCAACACACGCAGTCGAACAAACTCCGTGGGGATATCTTTCCCCGTGACTGCTTGCACACTACGGCAGCACATCACTACGGTCAGTACTCAACCGCTCGCACAGCGCGGCCAGTTGGCGGAAGTGCACCGCTCCGGCCTGCCCGGCCGGCGCGGCGATGCCACCGCCGCACTCGTATCCGTATGAGGAGGCACGTGTCATGACCGTCCGGCACGACAAGGTCAGCTACCCCCCGTACCCGCGCAGCGTGCCCCTGGCGCGCAGACGTGTCGCCTCGCTCGTCGCCGACTGGGGTCATCCCGGACTCGCCGGTGACGCCGCACTCGTGGCAGGTGAACTCTGCGGCAACGCCGTACTGCACGGCTGTCTGCGGGACCGGCTGTTCCGGGTCGACGTCACGCTCGACGGCAAGGCCCTCCGGATCGCGGTGACGGATCCGCGCGGGGAACGGCTGCCGGTGCCGCGGGTCGCCGAGCCGGGCGATCAGTTCGGGCGCGGGCTGCTCATCGTCGGTGCGGTCGCGGCGCGTTGGGACGTACAGACCCTGACCGTCGGCAAGGCCGTCTGGGCCGAGCTGGACCTGGAAACCGGGTAACGCCGGGCCCAGGACGGGCCGGGCCTACTCGTGCCGGGTGAACATCTCGATCAGGCCCTGGGGCGTGTTGTCCCCGTAGAGCAGCTCGAAGAGGTCGTCGCCACCCCTGGCAGCCTCGGCGCTGCGCGGGAACATGCACTGCTCGTACTCACGCAGCGCGGTCTCGATGTCGTCCGGGTGCGCGGCGATGGCCTTGCCCAGCTCCGCGCCGTCGTGCATGGCGAGGTTGGCGCCCTCGCCGTTCGGGGCCGCCAGGTGGGCGGCGTCACCGAGCAGGGTCACGCCCGGCACCCGGTCCCAACGGTGGTCGGCCGGAAGGGCGTTGAGGATACGGAGGACCGGTGCGGTCTCGCCATCGGTGATCAGCGCGGTGAGTTCGGGCGCCCAGCCGGCGAACTCGGCGGCGATCCGTGCGGCGGCCTCGGCGGAATCGGTGAAGTCGATGGCGGCGAACCAGTCCTGTGGCCGGGCGAGCGCCACATAGGTGTGGAGGGTCGCGCCGTTCTCCCGGTGGGCCTGGATCCCCTTCCCCGGCGCGAGTGCGGCCAGCGACCCGCCGCCGACCGCCTTCGCGGTGGCCGGGTGCCGGGTGTCGGCGTCGAAAAGATAGGTCTCGACGAACGACATACCGGTGTACGCGGGCACCACATCGGAGAGCAGCGGCCGGACCCGCGACCACGCGCCGTCCGCGCCGACCAGCAGGCCGGTGGTGACAGTGGTGCCGTCGGTGAAGGTGACCTCGTGACGGCCCGTACCCAGGGCACGTACGCCGCTGACCTTCTGGCCCCATCGGACGGTCCCGGCCGGGAGCGAGTCGAGGAGGATCTGCCGCAGCTCGCCGCGGAGCACCTCGGGGCGTCCGCGCTCGCTGTCGTCGTCGAACACAACGGTCCCGTCCGGGGCGAGGATCCGCGTCGCCTCGCGGCCCTCCAGGATCAGGGCGCGGAACTCATCCATGAGGCCCGCGGCCCGGAGCGCGAGCTGGCCGTCTTCCTCGTGGATGTCGAGCATCCCGCCCTGCGCGCGGGCCGTCGGCGAGCTCTCCGCCTCGTAGACGGTCGCGGGGATGCCGTGGACGTGCAGGACACGGGCGAGGGTCAGTCCGCCCAGCCCGGCGCCGATGATCGTGACGTGTGTGGTCATGGTGACTCCTTTGATCTCGGGGAAGGCCGAACGCTCTGGAACGGCGTTCCACCATCCAGACTGGAACACCGTTCCACGGATGTCAACCTGGAACGGGGTTCCAGTGATGTGTCAGGATGTGTGCATGGCCACCAGGAAGCACCGCCCCGAGCGACGGGGACAGCCCCTCTCGCGGGAACGCATCGTCGAAGCCGCCGTCGAGCTGCTCGACGCGGAGGGCGAGAACGGGCTGACGTTCCGGGCGCTGAGCAGGCATCTTGCCACCGGGCCCGGAGCGATCTACTGGCATGTGGCGAACAAGAGCGAGCTGCTCGACGCCACGACCGACGCCGTCGTGGCGGACGCGCTGACCATCGGGCCCGCCGAGGCTCAGGACTCACCGCAGGCGGAGATCCACGCCCTCGCACTCGGCCTGTTCGACGCGGTCGACCGGCACCCATGGCTCGCCGCCCAGCTCGCCGTACAGCTCGCCCGCAGCCCCTGGCGGTCGGTGGCACCGCGGATCTTCGAAAGCCTCGGCCGCCAGGTCCGCGCCCTGGGGGTGCCGGAGAGCAGCTGGTTCACATCGGCATCGGCGCTGATGCACTACATCCTGGGGGCAGCCGGGCAGAACGCGGCGAACGCGGCGAGCGGCCGCGTCCTCGGCGCCGGCGTGGACCGCGACGAGATCCTCGACACCGTGTCGACGGCATGGGAGCAGCTCGACCCCGACGACTACCCGTTCACCCGGGCCGTCGCACACCAGATGCGCGGACATGACGACCGCGAACAGTTCCTTGCCGGGATCGACCTCGTCCTCACCGGCATCACGGCGGCGCAGCAGCCCACGACCTAGCCGCCGCGACCCACGGCCCGCGACAGCGAACGGCCCCCGGACACGCTCACCGCGTCCGGGGGCCGTTCGGCTGTCCGTGCCGCTACGCCCAGGTGATCAGGCGCTTGGGCTGTTCCAGGATCGCCGCGACGTCCGCGAGCACCTTCGAGCCGAGTTCGCCGTCGACCAGGCGGTGGTCGAAGGAGAGCGCCAGCGTGGTGACCTGGCGGGGCTTGACCTTGCCCTTGTGGACCCACGGCTGGAGCTTGATCGCGCCGACCGCGAGGATCGCGGACTCGCCCGGGTTGAGGATCGGCGTACCGGTGTCGACGCCGAAGACACCGACGTTGGTGATGGTCACCGTCCCGCCCTGCATCGCCGCCGGGGAGGTCTTGCCCTCACGGGCCGTCGAGACCAACTCGCCGAGCGAGCGGGCCAGTTCGGGCAGGGTCTTGGCGTGCGCGTCCTTGATGTTCGGGACGAGCAGACCGCGCGGGGTGGCCGCGGCGATGCCCAGGTTGACGTAGTGCTTCTGGACGATCTCCTGGTTGGCCTCGTCCCAGGCGGAGTTGACCTCCGGGTTCCGCTTGATCGCGACCAGCAGCGCCTTGGCGATCAGCAGCAGCGGGTTGGCCCGCAGCCCCTCGAACGCCTTGTCGGTCTTCAGCTCGGCCACGAGCTTCATCGTGCGGGTGACGTCCACCGTGACGAACTCGGTGACGTGCGGCGCGGTGAAGGCACTGCCGACCATCGCCTGCGCGGTGGCCTTCCGTACGCCCTTGACGGGGATACGGGTCTCCCGGGCGGCGTCGGACGAGACCGCCGGGGCTGCCACGGCAGCGGCGGCCGCGGACGGTTCAGCCACAGCCTGCGGCGCCGGTTCCTGCGCGGCAGGAGCGGCGGCCGCGTGGACGTCCTCGCGGGTGATGACCCCGTCCGCGCCCGTCGGCGCGACCGTGGTCAGGTCGATGCCGAGGTCTTTGGCCAGCTTGCGGACCGGCGGCTTGGCCAGCGGCCGGGAGACCGTGTGGCCGTTGACCGGCGCGGCGGGCGGCGGCGCGACGGCGGAGGGAGCGGAAGGCGCGGCGGCGGGCGGCGCGTAGTACGTGCCCTCCGGCGCGGCCTCCGGCTCCGGCGCCGCGCTCTTGCGCGCCCGCCGCTTGGTCGACGCCTCGGAGACCCCGTAACCGACCAGCACCGGCTGCCGGGCGGCGGGCTTCGCCTCCTGACCGGACTCCTGACCGGATTCCTGACCGGACTCCCGCGCGGATTCCTGCGCTGCCTCCCGCTCGGCGGGCTGCTCGGTCTGCTGCGGGACGGCGGCCGGCGCGGGCTCGTCGCCCGCCCCGCCGATCGTGATGATCACCTGGCCGACGTCGACCGTGGTGCCCTCGGGGAAGCGCAGCTCACGCACCACACCGTCGAACGGGATGGGCAGCTCGACCGCGGCCTTGGCCGTCTCGACCTCGCACACCACCTGGCCGTCGGTGACGGTGTCACCAGGGGCGACGTACCACTTGAGGATCTCCGCCTCGGTGAGCCCCTCGCCCACATCGGGCATCTTGAACTCTCGGACCGGGGTCGCGATATCAGTCATGGTCACGGCGCTCCTCAGTACGCAAGCGAGCGGTCGACGGCGTCGAGCACCCGGTCCAGGCCCGGCAGGTACTCGTCCTCCAGGCGCGCCGGCGGGTACGGCACGTGGTATCCGCCGACCCGCAGCACCGGGGCCTCCAGGTGGTAGAAGCTCCGCTCGGTGATCCGGGCGGCGATCTCCGCGCCCGTGCCGAGGAAGACCGGGGCCTCGTGCACCACGACCAGCCTGCGCGTCTTCTCCACCGATGTCTGCACGGTGTCGAAGTCGATCGGGGACATCGACCGCAGGTCCACGACTTCGAGGGACTTGCCCTCGTCGGCCGCCGCTGCCGCCGCCTCCAGACAGACCTTCACCATCGGGCCGTACGCGGCGAGTGTCAGGTCGGAGCCCTCGCGGGCCACCTTCGCCTTGTGCAGCGGGTGCGGGATGGCGTCGGTGTCGACCTCGCCCTTGTCCCAGTATCGCCGCTTCGGCTCGAAGAAAATGACGGGATCGTCGCTCTGGATGGCCTGCTGCATCATCCAGTACGCGTCCGACGCGTTGGACGGCGAGACGACCTTCAGCCCCGCCACATGCGCGAAGAGCGCCTCGGGCGACTCACTGTGGTGCTCGACCGCGCCGATGCCGCCGCCGTACGGGATACGGACCACGACGGGCAGCTTGATCTTGCCGAGAGCGCGCGCGTACATCTTCGCGAGCTGGGTGACGATCTGGTCGTACGCGGGGAAGACGAAGCCGTCGAACTGGATCTCCACGACCGGCCGGTAGCCGCGCAGGGCCAGGCCGATCGCGGTGCCGACGATGCCGGACTCGGCGAGCGGGGTGTCGATGACCCGGCCCTCGCCGAAGTCCTTGTGCAGCCCGTCGGTGATACGGAAGACGCCGCCGAGCTTGCCGACGTCCTCACCCATGATGAGGACCTTGGGATCGGTGTCGAGCGCCTTGCGGAGCGACTCGTTGAGCGCTTTCGCGATGCTCATGTTTTTCGCGGCCATGATCAGTTGCCCTCCTCGGCGGAGTCCGCGAAGGACGCCTGGTAGGCGGCGAACTGCGCACGCTCCTCGTCGACGAGCGCGTGGCCGTCGGCGTGGGTGTTCTCGAACATGGCCATCGCGTCCGGATCCGGCATCGCGCGTACGGCTTCCCGCACCCGCTTGCCGAGCGTCTCGCTCTCGGTCTCCAGGCCGGTGAAGAACGCCTCGTCGGCGATCTTCTGCTTCTCCAGATACGTCTTCAGCCGCTGGATCGGGTCCTTGGCCTCCCACGCCTGCCGCTCGTCGTCCGTGCGGTACTTGGTGGGGTCGTCGGACGTGGTGTGGGCGCCCATCCGGTAGGTGTACGCCTCGACGAGGGTGGGGCCCTCACCGCGGCGGGCGCGCTCCAGCGCCGACTTGGTGACGGCCAGACAGGCCAGCACGTCATTGCCGTCGACCCGGACACCGGGGAAGCCGAAGCCCTGGGCGCGCTGGTAGAGCGGCACCCGCATCTGCTTCTCGGTGGGCTCCGAGATCGCCCACTGGTTGTTCTGGCAGAAGAAGACCACCGGGGCGTTGTAGACCGCCGAGAAGGTGAACGCCTCGGCCACATCGCCCTGGCTGGACGCGCCGTCGCCGAAGTAGGCGACGACCGCGGAGTCCGCGCCGTCCTTGACGATCCCCATCGCGTAACCGGTCGCGTGCAGCGTCTGCGAGCCGATGACGATGGTGTACAGGTGGAAGTTGTTGCTGTTGGGGTCCCAGCCGCCGTGGTTCACACCGCGGAACATGCCCAGCAGATTGGTCGGGTCGACGCCGCGGCACCAGGCCACACCGTGTTCCCGGTAGGTCGGGAAGACGTAGTCGTCGTCCCGCAGGGCCCGGCCCGAGCCGATCTGGGCGGCCTCCTGGCCGAGCAGCGAGGCCCACAGGCCCAGCTCGCCCTGGCGCTGGAGTGCGGTGGCCTCCGCGTCGAACCGGCGCGTCAGGACCATGTCCCGGTACAGACCGCGCAGCTCTTCGGGCGTGAGATCCACTTCGTACTCGGGGTGCTCGATGCGCTCGCCATCGGGCGTCAGCAGTTGTACGAGCTGGGGCTCGGACGCCTGCGGCGTCTTTGCGGCGCCGGCTCGCTTGCTGCTGCGTCGCGGCTTGCGCGTCGCAGCAGTGCTCTCCACGGTCACGTGCGTGCTCCTCCGTCGGTCCGGCCCCCGGGGTTGCCGGTAAGGCCAGTGCGGCTCGCCCGAATCCGGATCCCCCGCACGGGGTGGGTGCGATGCGAACCGGGAACAGGCGTGACAGGTGCCCCGGCGAAGCACCCTCTCAAAGGCACGTTACCCAGTGTGTCGCAGAACTGCGAAACCCCATTTGACCTGCGATTTTGCTTGGATTTCCAAGTAAATCGAAAAATGGGCGAACAATCACTGGTCACAGCCTTGCAGGCCGCCGGAACAGGGGCACGTTATACCGGGCACCCCGGGCACGGGAAGGGTTCATGTGTGAAACTGATTCCGTGCCCGAAGATGGAAAAATCAGCGTTTTTCTCCTTGACGACCATGAAGTGGTACGACGCGGAGTTCATGAGCTTCTGGCGATGGAGGACGACATCGAAGTCGTCGGTGAGGCGGGGACCGCCGCCGACGCCCTCGCCAGGATCCCGGCCACCCGGCCCGATGTCGCGGTCCTGGACGTCCGGCTGCCGGACGGCAGCGGGGTCGAGGTCTGCCGGGAGATCCGCTCGGCCGACGAGGACATCAAATGCCTCATGCTCACCTCGTTCTCCGACGACGAGGCGCTCTTCGACGCGATCATGGCAGGAGCGTCCGGCTACGTACTGAAGGCGATCCGCGGCAATGAGCTGCTGTCGGCCGTACGGGATGTGGCGGCCGGTAAATCACTGCTCGACCCGGTGGCCACGGCCCGGGTCCTGGAGCGGCTCCGCGACGGTGGCTCCAGCAAACGCGATGCCAGGCTGGCGAATCTCACCGATCAGGAACGCAAGATTCTCGACCTGATCGGCGAGGGTCTGACCAACCGTGTCATCGGTGAACGACTGCATCTCGCCGAGAAGACGATCAAGAATTACGTGTCGAGCCTGCTCGCCAAACTGGGCATGGAGCGGCGCTCGCAGGCGGCCGCGTACGTGGCCAGGATCCAGGCGGGCCAGGACAGGACCGACTGACTGACTGCGCGACCCGTGACCGGGTGACCGGGTGACCGGGTGACCGGGTGAACCGGCCGGCTGAAATGGTTTGAAATCAAGCTGAATGAGTTCGTTCGGTCTTATTCGGGACCTACGTCCTCAATCCTGGGGCAGCTGTCCCCTTACCGGCACGGCGCCCGGGCTGGACAGTGGAAGCCATGCCCATCGAGGAACAGCGCGCCATCGCCCTGCTCAGCCGAGTGTCGTACGGCCGTGTCGCCGCCAGCATGCGCGCGCTCCCCTTCCTGGCCATAGCCCGCCACATCGTCTCGGACGGCTGCGTCATCCTGCGGATGCACGCGGGCCACGGGCACCACGAGGCGTGCATGGGCAGCGTCGTCGCCTACGCCGCCGACAATCTGGCCTCCGGGGACAGCCACCTGTGGTCGGTCCAGTTCACCGGCACGGCCGAGCTGACCGTCCCGGCCCCCGACGTGGTCGCTCAGTTCGAGACGGCCCCTGACCGGGTGAACGGCGAACCGTACGAAGCGGTCTATCTGCGCATCAAGCCGCAGTTCGCCACGCTGGACCGGATGGAGTACAACGCTCCGGAAACAGCCACCGCCCCGCAGTGATCTAACATCTGGCGAGTGCCGCGCTCATATGCAACACCGCCTGTCGGAGAGCTGCTGCGCCGCTACCGGTCCGCCGGTGACGCGCTCTCCTGCGAGCCCGTCGCCCAGGGGCTGCTCAACCGCGGCTACCGGCTCGCCACCACCCACGGCGACTACTTCCTCAAACACCACCTCGACGGCGACCCGGCCGCCATCAGCCGCCAGCACCGCGCCACCCAGCGCCTCCAGACGCTCGGCGTCCCGGTCGCGCCGCCGCTGGCCGACACGGACGGCGACACCGTCACGGTGATCGGCGGCCGCTGCTACGCGCTGCACCCCTGGATCGACGGACGGCACCGGGAGGGCGCCCAGCTCAGTACGGCCTGCTCCCGGCGGCTCGGGGCGCTCCTCGGGCTGGTCCACACCGGTCTGGAGCGGGTGATGGAGGCCGAGTCCGCGCCCCCCGAGCACGAGAGCGCCGACCCCGCCGACACCTTCGCGGTCATCGAGGAGCTGCTCACCAGGCTGGCCTGCCGGCGGTCCGGCCGCGACACCTTCGACGAGCTGGCCGAGCACCGGCTGCGCGAGCGCCGCCGCCTGCTGGAGCGCCATGCCCACCGTCGCCCGCCGGCGGGCGACGCGGGCGGCTGGGTGCACGGCGACTTCCATCCGCTGAACCTGCTCTACCGGGGCGCCGAACCGGCCGCGATCATCGACTGGGACCGGCTGGGTGTGAAGCCGCGCGCCGAGGAGGCCGTCAGAGCGGCGGTGATCTTCTTCGTCCAGCCCACGGGCGAGCTGGAGCTGCCGAAGGTACGGGCCTACGCGCGCGCGTACCGGCGGGCCGCGTCGGCCGGGCCCGCCGAACTCGCCGCCGCGGTCCACCGGGTGTGGTGGGAGCGGCTCAACGACTTCTGGACGCTGCGCTGGCGCTACCAGCTGCACGACCGCAGGGCCGATCCGCTGTTCCCCGCGGCGTCGGCCCTGGTCGTGTGGTGGACCCGCGAGTACGAGGCGGTGTGCGAGGCGTTCTCGGGGTGAGGCTTCTCAGGGTGAGGTCGCGGCGTGAGGCGTTCCCGGGGTGAGGGCGCGGGCGCCGCCGGGCCCGCTGTGTGCGCGGCCCCGGGGGGTGTCAGCCGTCCCGCCGCCTCAGCCGCCCGTAGCGCCCGTCGACGCGTCGCCCGCGGTGGTCCCCGCCGCGGTGCCGGCCGTGCCCGACCCGCCGTCCGTGGTGGTGCCGCCGGCCGGACCGCCGCCGCCCGACGTCGTCGAGCCGCCGTCCGACGTACCGCCGTCGTCCTGGTTCCCGCCGGTCGTCTTGCCTCCGGTGGACGAGGTCCCGCCGTCCGACGACGTACCGCCGTTGGAGCTGCCGCCGTTCGTCTTGCCGCCCGTGGAGGAGGATCCGCCGTCCGACGACGTACCGCCGCCCGAAGTGGACGGGCTCGGCGGAGGCGACGAGGGCGTGTCATTGCTCGGGGTGTTCGACGGGGTGTACGGCGGCTGGTCGCTGTAGTCACCGCCGCTGGACGTACCGGGGTCGGTGCTGGTGTCCGGGGACGAGTCGTCCGTCGGGCTGTCACTCGGCTTCTCGGCCTTGGAGTGGGTCGGCGACGGCGACTTGTCGCTCGTCGTGCCCCCGGAGCCCTTGTTGTCGAGGCCGCCCAGTGCGAAGACGATGCCCGCGCCGATGGCGACCACCGCGAGTACGGCGACCACCCAGATCCAGCCGCGGCCGCCCCGGCCCCTGCCGTCCCCGTCGTACGAACCGTCGTCCGGGTTCATGGGCGGCAGGATCGGGCCCTGCGAGGTGTCACCGTGCTGCGGGTGGCCGAGCGCCGTGGTGGCCGCCGTGCCCATCGCCGGGGTGGAACCGCCCTCGTGCATCACGACCGGGCCGGTGTTCCAGGTGCCCGTGTGGCCGCCCTGCTGCTGGAGCATCTGCAGCGAGTACGCGACCAGCGCGCGCATCTCCTCGGCGCTCTGGAACCGGTCGTCCGGGTCCTTCGCGAGGGAACGCATCACGAGCCCGTCGAGCTCGGGCGGCACCGCGCCCGACACCTGCGACGGCGGAACGGGCGCGTCCTGGACGTGCTGGTAGACGACCGAGAGCGGGGTCTCCCCGGTGAACGGGGGCCGCATCGCGAGCAGTTCGTACAGCAGACAGCCGGTCGCGTACAGGTCGGAGCGGTGGTCGACGGCCTTGCCGAGCGCCTGCTCGGGGGAGAGGTACTGGGGCGTCCCCATGACCATGCCGGTCTGGGTCATCGTCGACTGCGCGCCGTGCAGGGCGCGGGCGATGCCGAAGTCCATCACCTTGACCGCGCCGCCGTCCGTGATGATCACGTTGGCGGGCTTGATGTCCCGGTGCACGATGCCGTGCTGGTGCGAGTAGGCGAGCGCCTCCAGCACCCCGGAGACGATGATCAGCGCCTGCTCGGGCGGCGGGGCCTCGGCGTTGATCAGCAGATCGCGGATGGTGCGGCCCTCGACCAGCTCCATCACGATGTAGGGGACGGTGTTGCCGCCCCAGTAGTCCTCGCCCGAGTCGTAGACGGCGACCACGGCGTGGTGGTTGAGGCCCGCGACCGACTGTGCCTCGCGGGTGAACCGGGCCTTGGAGACCGGGTCCTCGGCGAGGTCGGACCTGAGCAGCTTCACGGCGACGGTGCGGCCGAGCCGTACGTCCTCCGCCGCGAACACCTCGGCCATGCCGCCACGGCCGAGACGGTGGGTCAGCCGGTAACGGCCGTCGCCGACCAGCCCGCCGATGCCCCACGACTCCGGCACGTCCGACACCCCGCCGCCGCCTGCCTCGGATTCGGGTGCCATCAGTCCTCGCCGTCGTGTCGGTCCGCGTCAGCGGTGGTGTACGCGGGTGTTCCGGGTCCTCGCGGCCCAGTGCTCCGCCACGCTACAGGCTCCAGGAGAGGGCCCGGTCCGGCAATGACCGGCTATCAAACCCGGAATGCCGTCACCCATGCAAATCCTGCGTCCTTCCTGTAACGCTTGCGAGACGCTTGATACGCGTACGGTCACGGAACGGGCCCCCTGGCTTGACGTGTCAGTGGCCTCGGGCAGACTTTGCCCGTGGACGGGACCGGGTGTACCGGGGCCCTCAGCAGTCCGCAGGTGAGCAGGTAAAAGGTCGAGGGGGCTCAGGTCCGCACGGACCGCGAGCGCACCATTCAGTACGGGGCGCGCCACAGCAGTGCGCCATAGGGGGAGCCACGCCATGAGCCAGGACGGCGCGCAGGGCCGCTATGCGGGAGATTCGGTCGCCGGAGGGCGCTACCAGCTCCGTGACCTGCTCGGCGAAGGCGGTATGGCGTCGGTGTACCTGGCCTACGACCAGGCGCTGGACCGGCAGGTCGCCATCAAGACGCTCCATACGGAACTGGGCCGCGAGCAGTCGTTCCGCGAGCGGTTCAGGCGCGAGGCGCAGGCGGTCGCGAAGCTGTCGCACACCAACATCGTCTCGGTCTTCGACACCGGCGAGGACACCCTCGGCGACGCGCTGATGCCGTACATCGTCATGGAGTACGTGGAGGGGCAGCCGCTCGGCTCCGTACTCCAGGCGGACATCGCGCAGCACGGCGCGATGCCGGCCGACAAGGCGCTGAAGATCACCGCCGATGTGCTGGCCGCGCTGGACACCAGCCATGAAATGGGCCTGGTCCACCGGGACATCAAGCCCGGCAACGTGATGATGACCAAGCGCAACATCGTGAAGGTCATGGACTTCGGCATCGCCCGCGCCATGCAGTCGGGCGTCACGTCGATGACGCAGACCGGCATGGTCGTGGGCACTCCGCAGTACCTCTCGCCCGAGCAGGCGCTGGGCCGCGGGGTGGACGCGCGCTCCGACCTCTACTCGGTCGGCATCATGCTGTTCCAGCTGCTGACCGGCCGGCTGCCGTTCGACGCGGACTCGCCGCTGGCGATCGCGTACGCACACGTACAGGAGGAGCCGGTCGCGCCCTCCTCGATCAACCGCTCGGTCACCCCGGCCGTCGACGCGCTGGTCGCCCGCGCGCTGAAGAAGAACCCGAACGAGCGGTTCCCTTCGGCGGAGTCCATGCGCGACGAATGCCTGCGGGTCATGACATCGGGCCACACCGGCGCCGCCCCGATGGTGGTCGGCGGCGCCCCCGCGCCGAACAGCGGCTCGGGCGTCGGCTCGGCGGTCTTCCCGCCGGTGGACTCCTCGCTGCCGCAGAGCGGCCAGGTCCAGACGCCCTACCAGCCGGGCCCGTACGGCACACCGACGCCCGCACCGGCCCCGTCGTACGGCTACCCGCAGCAGGGCGGCTACCAGACGCCCGCGGCCCAGCCGTACGCCTCGCAGCAGTACGGGATGGCGACCCCGCCGCCGTACGGCGTCCAGCCCGCGGCACCGTCCGCGCTCTCCCCGCAGGGCGGTCCGGGCGGCGGCCGGCGGAACATGCCGCTGATCGTGGGGGCGGCCGTGGTGGTGCTGCTGGCGATCGGCGGGGTGATCGTGGCCATGAACATGAACGGCTCGGACGACAACGCCAAGGGCGACGACAAGACGACCACCGGGCCTGCGAAGGCCGGGCACAAGGGGCCCGAGCGGGACCGCACGATGGAGACCACGGAGTGCTCGGACCCGCAGCCGGGCGTCACTGACCCGAACAAGATCCAGCTTCCCGACTTCACCTACAAGGACATCCTGTCGGTGAAGGCGTGCGCCCAGGCGGCCGGCTGGCACATCACGACGAAGAAGGAGCCCAGCGGGCAGTGGGGCCAGGACGTCGTCCTCGACCAGTACCCGCTGGCGAACACCAACGTCAGCCCGAAGAACCTCACCATCACGCTGGGGATCTCGACGGGCGACCCGAGCTGAGGCTTCGCGCTTCTTCTCCAGGTCCCCCTCGGGTCCTCGCGTTCGGAGCAGGCCCAGTACACGTACGGCGTGTGCTGGGCCTTTTCGTCGCGCCTGAGATGCCGGAATTGTGATGGGATGTAAGGCTTATCCCGTCATTTATCTGCTTTCTGCTGTCGGTGGGCCCGACGGGAAAGAGGGGGCATCCGGTGATCGTTCTGGTGGCGCTTGCGGTGGTGCTGTCCCCGGTGTCGGTGGACACGGAGGCGCCACCACCGGCAGCCGGCGTCACGGTCGCCCGGAGCGCGTCCCCGGGGGCCGCCCCGGGCGGAGCACCGGGAGCGGTCACGGCCCCACCGGGACCGGGGGCGGAAGCCGCCGACGGGGACACGGGCAGGACCGCGGGCCCGCAGGGCGACGCGGCCGCGGAGACCGACGGGCCCGACAGCGGACCGGGCGGCGGACAGGTCGGCGGACCGGGCGGATCGAGTACGGACGGAAGCCTCGGCGGCGGGAGCGTCGGGAGCGGCGGTGCGGGCATCGGGGGCGCCGGGGGTGGTGCGGGCATGAGTGCGGCGGTGAGTGCCGGTGCGGGCGGCGGGCAGGTCGGCATCCCGGGAACGGACATCGGCGCAGGCGGACCGACACCGTCCGGCTCCGCCTCCTCCCTCACCGCCGGCCCGTCGCCGCGCACCTCGATGGCGGGCGGACCCGCCGGACAGGGCCGCCCCCGGCCGGGCAGAAGCTCGGGCGCCTCGCACTCCCCCTCGGACGTACCGAGCCTCGCCGCCCACCCGAGCGCCCCCGCACACGCGGCCCACCCGGCCAAGTCCGCGCGCGCCCACCGCCCTCCGGCCGTCCGGCACGGGCACTCCTGGACGCCGGGCAACGACGAGGACGCCGGACAGGCACCGGACGCGACTCCGAGCAGCACCGCGTCCGGCGCCAAGGACATGGAGGCGGCGGCCAGGCGCTCCACACAGCAGGCCGTGCCACGCGACTCGGCGCTCGCGCTGCATGTGGGGGCGCTGGGCGCCGGACTTGCCCTGGTCGGTCTCGGTCTGGGCTTCCTGGGACTGCGACTGCGCCGCCCGTAGGAGCTTGCATTCGGGAGCATACTCGGTATACATACTGAGTATGTCGATCCGTCACGGGCTACTGGCCCTCCTGGAGCGTGGCCCCCGCTACGGCTCCCAGCTCCGCACCGAGTTCGAGTCACGGACCGGCGCCACCTGGCCGCTCAACGTCGGGCAGGTCTACACGACGCTCGCCCGCCTGGAGCGCGACGGCCTGGTGGGGCAGGACGCCGAGGACGACGCGGGCCACACGCTGTACGCCATCACCGACGAGGGCCGGGAGGAACTCCGCGGCTGGTACGCGGCCCCGGTGGACCGCGCCAGCCCGGCACGCGACGAACTCGCCATCAAGCTCGCGATGGCCGTCGGGGCACCCGGCGTGGACATCCGGGCGGTCATTCAGTCCCAGCGCGCACACACGGTGAAGGCGATGCAGGACTACACCCGGCTGAAGGCGCGGGCCCTGGACACCGCGCCGGCCAACCGTGACGAGGTGGCCTGGCTGCTCGTCCTGGAGCAGCTGATCTTCCAGGCGGAGGCGGAGGCCCGCTGGCTCGACCACTGCGAGTCCCGCCTGGTCCGCCTGGCGGCCGCCGCACAGACGGACCCCGCCCCGACCACGACGGGAAAGCCCCGCACGAAGACCCGCCGCTGACGGAACCGCTGAACAGCCACACCGTCATCGGGCCGCCGACGAGCGGCCACCGAGCGACCGACGAGCCGTCACCGGGCCACCGATGAACGGCCGACGATCGGCCGACGATCAGCCCGATGAGCGGCCAACGAGCCGCCACCGACGGCCTGTTCGGGCACGCATCAGGCCCGTTCGGGCACCGACCCGACCCCAAGCGGGCACCGAACACGCCCGCCCGGGCACACACCGTGTCCACCTGGACCCACCCACCTGCCCTCCCCGCCCACCCCGACAAGCCCGTCCGGCGCTTGAGTACGGAAACCCCGGCCCACGGAGACCATCCGGGCGCCCACCAGCCCGTCCGGCGCTTGAGGACAAGGCATACGGGGCCACCCCGCGCCACCCCACCCGCACCCGCACACCGCATCCCCACCCACACCCACACCACACTCAGGGGGACCCCCATGCCCGACCGCCCCAGGCCCACCACCGCACCACCCGTACTGGAACTCAGAAACCTCACCCGCACCCACGGCACCGGCATAGCCGAGGTGCACGCCCTGCGCGGTGTGGATCTCGCCGTCCAGGCAGGTGAACTCGTCGCCGTCATGGGCCCGTCGGGCTCCGGCAAGTCCACCCTGCTCACGCTGGCCGGCGGCCTGGACACCGCGAGCACCGGCCAGGTGATCATCGAGGGCCAGGACATCGCGACGCTCAGCCGCAAACAGCTCGCCGCCCTGCGCCGCCGCAGCGTCGGATACGTCTTCCAGGACTACAACCTCATCCCGGCACTCACCGCGGCCGAGAACATCGCCCTGCCCCGCGAGCTGGACGGCGCGTCCGTACGCAAGGCCCGCAGGGAAGCCAGGGAAGCACTCGACGGCATGAATCTGGCCGAGGTCGCCGACCGCTTCCCCGACGAGATGTCCGGCGGCCAGCAGCAGCGCGTGGCCATCGCCCGCGCCCTCGTCGGCGACCGGCGGCTCGTACTCGCCGACGAGCCCACCGGCGCCCTGGACTCCGAGACCGGCGAGGCGGTGCTGGCCCTGCTGCGCACCCGCTGCGACGCGGGCGCGGCGGGTGTCATGGTCACCCACGAGCCCCGGTACGCGGCCTGGGCGGACCGGGTGGTGTTCCTCCGGGACGGCTCGGTCGTCGACCAGACGCTCAGCACCGACGCCCAGTCGCTGCTCACCGCCGAGGGCGCCGAGTGAGCGTCTTCCGGGGCTGGCGCGCAGCCCTCCGTATCGCCCGCAGGGACGCCCTGCGGGCCAAGGGCCGCAGCGCCCTCGTCGTCGCCATGATCGCGCTGCCCGTACTGGGCGTCACGGCGGCGGACATCACGTACCGCAGCGCGGAGCCGACGAAGGCGGAGCAGCTGACCGCCGCGATGGGCACGGCCGACGCCGTGTTCAGCGATCCGGGACTCGGCGGCGGCCCCATCCACCAGATGCCGGCGGCCGATTCGTACGGGCCGGCCGGCACGGACGACAGCGGCGGCTCCGGCGGGACGGCCGGATCGCCCAGCGGCCCGGCGGACCTGAAGGCCGCGCTCCCCGCCGGCGCACGCGCCCTCACCCAGCAGAACGTGCTGTCGACCGTCACCACCACGTACGGCATCAAGACCACCGAGGTCACCGAACTGGACACCGCGGACCCGATGGTCGGCGGAATGATCAACCTGGTGCGCGGCGCCTACCCGAAGACCGGCAGCGAGATGGTCGCCAGCGATGCCTTCCTGAAGTCGGCCGGACTGCACGTCGGTTCGCACACCACGGTCCGCGGCGTCGACAAGACCTTCACGATCACCGGCGCCGTCGAGGTGCCCACGAGCCTGAAGGACAGCTTCCTGTACGTACGGCCGGGCGCCCTCATCAAGCCCTGGCAGCGGGCGGCCGCCGCCGACCACACCCTCACGCCGCCCGTCCCCGAGGACGGCTCCCTGTTCGTGAAGGCCGCCGGAGCCTCGGGGGTGAGCTGGCGGGACGTTCTCGCGGCCAACAAGCGCGGCGTACTGGTCGAGTCCCGGAGCGTCGTTCTCGACCCGCCGCCGGACTCCGAGGTCCCAGGGGCCGCCGATTTCGGCGGCTCCGGTTCAGGGGGCGGATTCGAGCTGACCGCGTCGCTGGCGACCGTCGTCGCCATGGCGATGCTGGAGATCGTGCTGCTGGCGGGCCCGGCCTTCGCGGTCGGTGCACGCCGCTCACGCCGCCAGCTCGGCCTGGTCGGCACCTGCGGCGGCGACCGCCGGCACATCCGCGCGGTGGTGCTCGCCGGGGGAGCGGTGCTGGGCGGTGCGGGCGCGGTGGCCGGTACCGCCGCCGGGCTCATCCTGACGGTCGCGCTGCGCCCCCTGATCGAGGGGTGGGCGGGCCGGCGCTTCGGCAGCATCGCCATCCACCCCGGGGAGCTGCTGGGTATCGCGGCGATCGGCCTGGTCACGGGCGTACTCGCGGCGCTGGCACCGGCCGTCGTCGCGGGCCGGCAGCCGGTCGTCGAATCGCTCACGGGCCGGCGCGGGGTGCGCCACTCCTCACGGGTGATGCCGGTGCTCGGGGTCATCGCCATCGTGCTCGGGGGCGCCGTCGCCGCCGTGGGCGGGCTCAAGGGCCGGGCGGTGCTGGTCGCCGTCGGCTCGGTGGTCGCCGAGCTGGGCGTACTCGCCTGCATCCCGGTGATCGTGGGCTCGCTCGGACGGCTGGGACGCTTCTTCCCGCTGTCACCCCGGCTCGCCCTGCGCGACGCGGCCCGCAACCGGGGCCGCACTGCACCGGCCGTCGCCGCGGTGATGGCAGCGGTCGCGGGCACGGTCGCCATCGCCACGTACACCGCGAGCACCCAGGCGGAGGAGGCGTACAACACCCGTCTCTCGCTGCCGCCGGGCGTTGTCTCGATCAAGGCCGACACCTATACGGAGGATGCCGACCCGGCGAAGTCGCTCGAACTGGCCCGCGGACTCGCCCGGCACGACCTGCCGGTGCAGGGCTCCCCCGCCACCATCAGCCGGGTGTGGGCGGGCAGCGACTGCGACAAGTTCAGCGACGCGGACCCGGAGACCTGCGGCTCCCTCACCATGCCCAAGCCGAAGGCCAACAGCTGCCCGCTGCAGGAGGCCGGCGGCAAGGATCTGGCGGCCGGGCTCTCCGCGGCCGAGCACAAGCGGCTGGTGAACTCACCGAAGTGCAAGGACGCGGAGTACGCCGACGACACCTTCGGCAATGCGGCCGAGATCGTCGTCGGAGACAGCGCGGTCCTGCGCGTCTATGCCGGGCTGAAGGACCCGGCCGCCGCCAGGGCGCTGGCCGCGGGCACCCCCGTACTCCTCAACAACGCGTACGCCGGCCCGGACGGCAAGGTGACCCTCAAGGCCGTCCACCGGTACGTCACCGCGGACAAGGCGAACCGCGAACGGCACCCAGGCAAGGCCAGGACGACCGTCAGCCACCTCGCGGTCTACCGGGCGACCGACCGGTACGCGGCCACCCCCGGAATCCGCATGATCATGCCGCAGGCGACCGCCGACCGCATCGGGCTGCACACGGGCCCGGTCGCCGCCGTCTACCGGGTCGCACACCCGCCGACCGACGCGGAGACACAGCGCTTCAACGACGGGATCTCGCAGGCGGGCAACGGCGCCTATCTCTCGCAGAACCAGAAGCCGGACGACAGCGACACCACCTTGCTGATCCTCGCGCTGTTCTCGGGCGTGGTGACACTGGGCGCGGCCGCCATCGCCACCGGTCTGGCGAAGGCCGACGCGGAGGCCGACCTGACGACCCTGAGCGCGATCGGCGCCCCGCCCGGCGTACGGCGCACGCTCAGCGGGTTCCAGTGCGCGGTGGTCGCGGGGACGGGCGTGCTGCTCGGTACCGCGGCGGGTGTGGTGCCCGCTGTCGCCGTGCGGCTCACCGACCTGAAGCGGGCGCTGGACCAGATGCAGAAACACCCGATGGACTCCGCGTACACCCCGATCGCACTGCCGTGGGAGACCATCGGCATCCTCGCCGTGGCCGTACCGGTCCTGGCCGGTCTGCTGGCCGCGGGCTTCACCCGGTCCCGGCTGGTGCTGGCCCGGCGGGCCGGCTGACGGCGGCGCGCGCGGTGGATCAGCCCGTGTCGGGGGTACAACCCGTCGTGGAGTACGTGTGCGAGACAATGGCGGCATGGAGATGCCGAGGAGTGAACGGTCGGAACAGCCGGAGGAGCACCCCAAGGTCCTCATCGTGGGACAGGACGGGATGGCGCTCGGCGGCGGGGCCGGCGGTGACGACGAGTCGCGCGAGGTCCCAGTGACGGAAATGGTGGAACAGCCCGCCAAGGTCATGCGCATCGGCAGCATGATCAAGCAGCTTCTGGAGGAGGTCAGGGCGGCACCTCTCGACGAGGCGAGCCGGGTCCGTCTCAAGGACATCCACGCCTCGTCCGTGAAGGAGCTGGAGGACGGCCTGGCCCCCGAGCTGGTGGAGGAGCTGGAACGCCTTTCACTGCCCTTCACCAATGAGGCCATCCCGTCGGAGGCGGAGCTGCGCATCGCGCAGGCACAGCTGGTGGGCTGGCTCGAGGGCCTTTTCCACGGCATCCAGACGGCGCTGTTCGCGCAGCAGATGGCGGCGCGGGCCCAATTGGAGCAGATGCGCCGGGCGCTGCCGCCGGGCGCGGGCGGCCAGGAGGAAGAGGACGGGAACGGGGACGGCGGCCACGGCGCGATCCGCTCCGGCCCGTATCTCTGAGTCCACGGGTCCGGCCCGCGCCGCTTCCGCCGACTTCCACCGGCTTCCACCGACTCTCGCCGACCGACCACTGAGGCCCGGCCTCCCCGCTCGCTGCGGGGAGGCCGGGCCTCTGTGGTGATCGGCGCGCCCTGTACGGGTCTTGTACGGGTGCATGGGTGCATGGGGGCATGAGCGCACGGGGGCCAGCGGGGCGTGGCCGTGGCTGGGCGAGTCGTGGCCGTGCACGAAGCGCGCCACGGGTGCCCGCGACTCCGGCGAAGCCCTACGCGCGCAGGAGGACCTTCCCCACGTGCACCCCGGAATCCAGCACCCGGTGTCCCTCGGCCGCGAGCGCCATCGGGAGTTCCTGGTCCACCACGGGCCGCACCCGGCCGCCGGAAATCAGCGGCCACACATGCTCACGGACCGCGGCGACGATCGCCGCCTTCTCCCCCAGCGGCCGCGCCCGCAGCGACGTGGCCGTGATGGCGCCCCGCTTCCCCAGCAGAGCCGCGAGGTTCAGCTCGCCCTTCGCACCGCCCTGCATGCCGATCACCGCAAGCCGCCCGCTGATCGCCAGCGCCGCCACGTTCCGGTCCAGGTATTTCGCGCCGACGATGTCGAGGATGACATCGGCACCGGCCCCGCCGGTGGCCTTGCGGATCTCCTCGACGAAGTCCTGCTCGCGGTAGTTGATCAGTACATCGGCGCCCAGCTCCGCACAGCGGGCCAGCTTCTCGTGGCTTCCCGCGGTCACGGCGACGCGCGCACCGACCGCCTTGCCCAGCTGGATCGCCATCGTGCCGATCCCGCTGGCCCCGCCGTGCACCAACAGCATCTCGCCGGGCCGCAGATGGGCGACCATGAAGACGTTCGACCAGACGGTGCAGACGACTTCCGGCAGCCCGGCGGCCGTGACGAGATCGATCCCCTCAGGCACCGGCAGCAGCTGCCCCACCGGTACGGCGACCTTCTCCGCGTACCCGCCGCCGCCCAGCAGCGCACACACCTCATCACCGACCGCCCACCCGGACACCCCGGGGCCGAGAGCCGTGATCCGCCCGGAGCATTCCAGGCCGGGGTACGGCGACGCACCGGGGGGCGGGTTGTAGAAGCCCTGCCGTTGCAGTACGTCGGCGCGGTTGACGGCCGACGCCACGACCTCGACGAGGACTTCGCCCTCGCCGGGTACGGGGTCGGGTACTTCGGCCCAGACAAGCGCCTCGGGACCGCCGGATTCGGGGATCGTGATCGCATGCATGATCGCGAGGCTACTCCGCGCCGGCCCCCGCCGCCTTGGGGGAAACCCGGGCGATCGCGATCACCCGGTCGGTGAGCTGAAGCGGACTGGCTTCGGGGTCGTCGTACCCGAGCAGCCGGTGGCCGCGCTTCACGGTGACGACCAGATCGTTCGCCTCCCGGACGCTCCGCCCCACCTCGGCCTTTATGACCGGCCGCTCGACCAGGTCGAGCCCGCTGCCCTGCTGGATCAGATCCTCCATCACGGTTCCCGCGCTCGGGCTGAGCACCGAGAGACCGAGCAGCCGTCCCGCCGCACTGGCGCTGGTGATCACCGCGTCGGCGCCCGACTGGCGCAGCAGGGGAGCGTTCTCCTCCTCCCGCACCGCGGCGACGATCTTCGCCCCACGGTTGAGCTGCCGGGCGGTCAGCGTGACCAGTACGGCGGTGTCGTCGCGCTGGGTGGCGATGACGATCTGCTTGGCACGCTGCAGCTCGGCGCGGATCAGTACGTCGCTGCGGGTCGCATCCCCGATGACACCGGCGAAGCCTTCCGCGTTGGCGGCCTCGATGACCTTGCTGTTGGGGTCGACGACGACGATCTGCTCCCGCTTCAGACCGGTCGCACACAGCGTCTGCATCGCGGAGCGGCCCTTCGTACCGAATCCGACGACGACGGTGTGGTCACGCAAGCGAAGCCTCCAGCGGTTCAGCCGCCACTCCTCCCGGGTGCGCTCGGTGAGCACTTCGAGAGTGGTGCCGACCAGGATGATCAGGAAGAGCACGCGCAGCGGCGTGACGACAAGGATGTTGGTGAGCCTGGCACCGTCGCTGTACGGGACGATGTCGCCGTAACCCGTGGTGGAGAGGGTGACCGTGGCGTAGTAGAAGGAGTCGAGCAGGTCGACCGTGCTGTCGGCGTTGTCGTGGTAGCCGCTGCGGTCGACCCAGACGATGAGGGCCGTCACCACCAGCACCAGCAGCGCGATCAGGACCCGCCTGCCGACTTGCCGGAGCGGCCGCTCGACCACCCTGCGGGGCAGTTTCACCCGGCGGGTGACGAGCTTCTCCCCCACCTGCCGGTCGAGGGCATCATGACCGGGCAGTTTCACGTGAAACACTCCTCAGCCCACGGCAGATCGAGGATTTCCAGCGGCTGTCCGGCCCGCGCGCCTCCGGACGGTACGACGGCGAGCCCGTCTGCGGCAGCGATACCGCGGAGCATCGCCGGCCCATGGAAATGCAGCGGAACCACCTCATCTGTCCGGTGCACTACTGGCACGAGTCGGGTGTCGTACGGATGGCCGTGCACCTCTTCACTGACGGGCATGGCATAAGCCTCCCTGACGGCGCGGCCCGCGAGCCCCCGAAGCAGTGGATCGGCGAGAGTCAGCAGCCCCGACACGGCGGCCAGAGGGTTGCCGGGAAGTCCGACGAGATGGCGTCCGTCGGCCAGCCTGGCGAGCAGCATGGGGTGACCGGGGCGCACGGCGACGCTGTCGACCAGCAGCTCGGCGCCGAGCTTGTGCAGGATCGGATGGACATGGTCGACGGGCCCGGCGGCGGTGCCGCCGGTGGTGATGACCAGATCGGCCCCGGAGCCGGCGACAGCTTGGCGCAGCGCGTCGGCGTCGTCACCGAGATGCCGCGTGGTCAGCACTTCGGCGCCGAGCGTCCGCAGCCAGGGCCCGATCATCGGCCCGAGAGCGTCCCGGATCAGTCCGTCGTGCGGAAGCCCGGAGGCCAGCAACTCATCGCCGAGGACCAGGACTTCCACCCGGGGCCGGGGGAGGACCGGCAGCTCGTCGTAACCGGCCGCGGCCGCCAGTCCGAGCACCGCAGGGGTCACCAGCCCGCCGGTCGGCAGCAGCTGGTCACCGGTGCGGCACTCCTGGCCCCGGGGCCTGATGTCCTGCCCGGTGACGACGTTGCGCTGCGCGTACAGCTGCTCGGCGCGGTCGTCGGTCCGGGAGTGTTCGGTGCGGACCACGGCGGTCGCGTCACGCGGGATCCGGGCGCCGGTGGCGATCCGTACGGCGGCACCGTCCGCGAGCCGCTCGGGCTCGGCGTGACCTGCGAGGATGCCGGCGCCCTCGTTGATCCGCCAGGGCCCGGGACCGGAGACCGCCCAGCCGTCCATGGCCGAGGTGTCGAAGGACGGCAGATCGGTGAGCGCGGTCAGCGGTCCGGCGAGGATCAGGCCGAGCGCCTGGTCGAGCGGCGCGCGCCGCCCGGACACGGGCACCGCGCGCCCCGCCCCCGCCGCACGGGCGCGGGCGGCGGCCCAGGACGCGGCACGGTGCTTCTCCGGCTTCTCCGGCTTCTCCGCTTCGGTCGGCTGCTCCGAGGGCGTGGCGCGGTTGGTTCCCGGTACGGAGTGCCGCGGTGCGGCGGGGGGCTCCCTGCCGACGAGCGCGAGCGCCTCGTCCAGGTCGCGGTCCTGCTGCCCGGTCATCCGGCGTCGGTCCCCTTGGCCTGTCCGGCCGCCTCCCCGGGCGTCTCCCTGAGCGCCTGGCCGGGCGTCTCACCGGCTGCTGCCCCGGATGGTTCTTCAGCCGTCTCGCCGGTCTCGTCCGCCCACCGGTTGGCGAGCGCGGCGGCCTGGCGTGCGGCCGCGGCAACGGCCTCCGGCCCGTCCTTCTCCGCCTTCGCCGCGGCATAGCCGACGAGGAAGGTGGTCAGCGGCGCGGCCGGCCTGGCCACGCCGTGTGCGGCATCGCGGGCCAGGTCGAGGAGGACGCCGGTGTCGACATCCAGCTCGATGCCCAGCTCGGCCTTTACTGCGGTGATCCATTCATCAAGCACGTACCCATGCTCCCTGATGCGGGCACGTGCCGATGCCACGTCCTGCCAGGTGTCGCAGTCGAACGAGGCCAGCGGGTCCGCGGCGATCCGGGCAACGTCCAGCCCGGCGGTGAGCCGCCGCAAGGGCAGCCCGGCGAGCGAACCGTGCTCGGCGGCGAGCGACGCGAGTCCTCGGCGCAACGCGTCGGTCCGGTAGGCGGCGACCAGGGGCTGGTCCCGGCCACCCGGATCGGTGATCAACACCCCCTGGCGGGACTCCGATTCAAGAGCGCCGAGCAGCGCCGACACCGTGCCCTCCCCCAGAAAGGGCAGGTCGGCGGAGAGTACGAGCACGGTGCGGGCCGACACCCCACGCACCCCGGCACCGAGCGCCGCGAGGGGACCACCGCCAGGCGGCTCTTCCCTGGCCCAGACGACGGGACGTACGGTCTCACGCCGCCCCCCGACGACAACGGTGGTCCCGGCCCCACGACAGGCCCCGAGCACCCGGTCGAGCAGCGTCAGCCCGCCCACGGTCAGGCCGGGTTTGTCGGCACCACCGAGCCGCTTGGCGGCCCCTCCGGCGAGCACCACGGCGTCATACAAGGTCATCCCGCGAGTATGGGCCGCGCCGACGCTCCACGGAATGGCACCGACCGGAACGAGGACCGGTCGGCTGCGCGGGAGCGGCCGGCTACGCGGGAAGCGGGCGGTCGTCGACGACGTGTGTCATGACGAGGGTGGAGGTCAGGCACTGGACCCGGGCAGCCGGGCAGCCGGGCAGCCGGGCGAGCGTGTCGTCATAGAGCCGCTGGAGGGCCGCCAGATCAGTGGTGGCGACGCGCAGCAGGTAGTCGGGGGTCGCCGAACAGCGGCCGGGCCGACCACGGCGCGGAAGCCGCAGATCGCCCCGTCACGCTCCAGGTCCCGCAGGCAGCGATGGCAGGGCGAGACGCTCACCCGGGACGTGGGCGGCCGGCTCGGTGATCGTGAGGCGGCCGTCCCCACCGCGCTGACCACCGCCGGGAAGAATATGGGCGCCTCCCGGACACAGCTCCTGCTCAAGGGGCAGGGATCAGTGGCCTGAACCCGGACCGTCCTGAGGACCCGGCCCTCCGCGGCCCATGACGTCAACGCCACCCGATACTCCGGTGCCATGATGATCGCCGTCGGCGGGTTCCTCCTCGTGGGAACGCCTGACGGCTGACGCAGCCCGGCTGACGCAGCACCCGTTCCGCCTGCACCCGACCTGTACCCGACAGGTACCGGCCTGTGACGACGAAGGAGACCACGTGGACGACCCGACGCAGGCACAGCAGGCCGACCCCGAGGTGCAGGCGCGGATCCGGGCCAGTTTCGACCGCCAGGGACTGATGACTCATCTCGGCGCGCGGATAGCCCGCATCGCGCCGGGCCGCGTGCACATCGTGCTCCCGGCCCGCCCCGAAGTGACCCAGCAGCACGGCTACTTCCACGCCGGCGCCACCAGCGCGATCGCGGACAGCGCCGGCGGCTACGCCGCATACACGCTGTTCCCCGAGGACACCGAGGTCCTCACCGTCGAATACAAGATCAACCTCCTCGCACCCGCCACCGGCGACCACATCGAGGCCATCGGTACGGTCCTGAAGCCCGGACGCACCCTGACCGTCTGCCAGCTGGAGGTGTTCGGCGTCCAGCAGGGCGGCGAGCGCAAGCTCGTCGCCAACGGCCAGCAGACACTGATCCGCGTCAACCGGCCCGGCCAGTGAGCCAACCGGCCGGCCCATTGAGCAGGCACCCCCTGCTGCCGCCCTGGGCGACGTGGTGGCAGCGGCCGTTCCCGGACGCCAACACCCTGCTTCTGCCCGGACGGCAACCGGCCCTGGTCGACACCGGGTTCGTGGCCCACGCCGACGACACCGCCACATGGGCCCGCGCCCACGCCGGAACCGCCATCGGCCTGGTCGTGAACACCCACTGGCATTCCGACCACGTCGGTGGCAACGCCGCCCTCCAGGCCCAGGGAGCCGCCATCGCGGCCGGAGCTCCGGAGGCCGAGGCCGTCCGGCGCCGGGATGCGGGGTGCTGCTCGGCCGAGTACCTGGACCAGCCCGTCGCCCCGTACACCGTCGACATCGCGCTCGCCGACGGCCAGGCGCTGCGGCTCGGTGACACCGACTGGCAGGTCGTACGCACCCCCGGCCACACGCCGGGCCATCTCGCCCTGTGGCAGCCGGACGAGCGGCTGCTCGTGGTGGGGGACGCGCTGTCCGACTACGACGTCGGCTGGGTCAACCTCGCCCTCGACGGCCCCGACGCGGCCACAACCGCGCTCGCCTCCCTCCAGCGGATCGCCGCCCTGGATCCGCGCGTCATCCTCCCCTCCCACGGCCCGATCCCCACCGACACCGGGGCTGCCTTCACCGCAGCCCTGCGCCGGGCCCAACGTCTCGCCGACGACCCGCAAGGCGCCGTCTGGTACGGCGCCCGCCGGATCCTCGCCTTCGCGCTGATGATCCGCGACGGACTCCCGTCCGAGGAGATCGAGGCGTATCTGCTGCAACGGTCCTGGCTACTGGACGCGGCACAACTGCTGAACCTCACCCCCCAGACACTCGTGGACGATCTGCTCGCCTCGATGCTCGGCAACGGCGCACTTGTCCTGCGCGAAGGCCGGATTCGCGCCGCCGCCGAACACACCCCGGTCACCGCCCAGTCGTTGCGGGTCCCCTACCCACGCGCCTGGCCGGCCTCCGGAACACCCTGACCCGCCGATCTCTCCCGCTCTGAGCACAATCGGGCGAGCCCGGTGGCCCGGTCTAGACCCCCCGCAGCAGCACCGCGGGCTGCTCCACGCAGTCCGCCACGTACCGCAGGAAGCCGCCTGCCGTGCCGCCGTCGCACACCCGGTGGTCGAACGTGAGGGAAAGCTGCACCACCTGCCGCACAGCGAGTTCCCCGTCGTGCACCCAGGGCTTGGGCACGATCCTGCCCACGCCCAGCATCGCGGCCTCGGGGTGGTTGATGATCGGCGTGGAGCCGTCGACCCCGAACACCCCGTAGTTGTTCAGCGTGAACGTCCCACCCGTCAGCTCCCCCGGGGTCAGCGCTCCGTTCCTGGCTGCCTCCGTCAGCCGTATGAACTCGTCGTTGAGCGACTCCGTGGTACGCCCGTCGGCCTCGCGTACCACCGGCACCACCAGCCCCCGCTCCGTCTGCGCGGCGAAGCCCAGGTGAACGGACGGCAGGCGCACGATCTCCCTCGCCTCGGTGTCCACCGTCGAGTTCAGCTCGGGAAAGCGCGCCAGGGCCGCCGTACAGACACGGGCCAGCAGCGCCAGCACCGAGATCTTCGGAACGCCCGGACCGCTCGCCGCGTTCATGGCCGCCCGCGCGGCCATCAGCTCGGTGGCGTCCGCGTCGACCCAGCAGGTCGCATCCGGTATCTCGCGACGGCTGCGCGCCAGCTTCTCCGCGACGGCACCACGCATCCCCCGCAGCGGAACCCGGCTCCCCGAACTCGCAGGCCCAGCCTCGCCTCCAGCCCCAGCCCCAGACCCAGACCCAGACCCAGACCCAGCAACAGTCGCAGCCCCAGACCCAGCAGTCCCAGCAGCAGTTCCGGTCCCAGCTGCCTGGGCAACCGCAACAGTCCGGTCGGCCCCGCCCGCCGCAGGGGTGGGGGTGCGTATCGCCTGCTCCACATCGGAGCGCAGAATCAGTCCGTCCGGGCCACTGCCCGTCAGCCCTCGTAGGTCCACACCGTGTTCACGCGCCAGCCGCCGCACCAGCGGAGAGATCACCGGAACAGGACCCACCCGGAGCGCGGCGGACGCCACAGGCTCCGTCCGGGCCGGCCGGTTGCCATCGGCGACCCGCACACGCCTCCGCCGCGCGGCCACCGCACCGCCCGTCCCGTACCCCACCAGGACATTCCCCGACGAGTCGTCATCAGCTGCCGAAGCCGAAGCCCGGGCAGAATCTGCGAGACCTACCGAACCTGCAGGACTTGCTGAACCGGCAGCGCCCGAACCCACCTCCGGCCCCACCGTCACGGTCAGCAGCGGTGAACCGACCGGCAGTTCGGCGCCCTCATCGCCGAACCGCGCCGTCACCATGCCCCCGTACGGACACGGCACTTCCACCAGGGCCTTCGCCGTCTCGACCTCGACGACCGGCTGGTCGATGGCGACCACGTCACCGACCTCCACCAGCCACCGCACGATCTCGGCCTCGGTCAGCCCTTCCCCGAGATCGGGCAGCTTGAATTCAAGGCAGTTCACGTCCGAAGCACCAGAAGCACCAGAAGCACCAGAAGCACCAGAAGCACCAGAAGCACCAGAAGCACCAGAAGCAGTCGACATCAGCTCTCCGCCTCCCACTGCAATCGCGCGACCGCGTCCAGCACCCGGTCCACACCGGGCAGATGATGCCGCTCCAGCATGGGCGGCGGATACGGGATGTCGAACCCGGAGACCCGCAGCACCGGCGCCTCCAGATGGTGGAAGCAGCGCTCCGTCACCCGTGCGGCGATCTCCCCGCCGGGCCCTCCGAACCCGGCCGACTCATGCACGACGACCGCCCGGCCCGTACGCCGCACCGAATCGCACACCGTGGCGTCGTCGAACGGCACCAGCGAGCGCAGATCCACGACCTCCAGATCCCAGCCCTCCTCACGGGCCGCCTCAGCCGCCTCCAGACAGACCGGCACCGACGGCCCGTACGTGAGGAGAGTGGCGCTGGTGCCCGCGCGCCGGACCACGGCCCGGCCTATCGGCTCCACGGCGGCAGGCGCGTCCGGCGACCACTCGGCCTTCGACCAGTAGAGCCGCTTCGGCTCCAGGAAAATGACCGGGTCGTCGGAGGCGATGGCGGCACGGAGCAGCCCGTACGCATCGGGGACCGTGGACGGCGTGACGACATGGAGCCCCGGAGTCGCCATGTAGTACGCCTCCGACGAGTCGCTGTGGTGCTCGACTCCGCCGATCCCGCCGCCGTACGGCACCCGCACCACGATCGGCATCGGCAACGCGCCCCGCGTGCGGTTGCGCATCCGCGACACATGGCTGACGAGCTGCTCGAACGCCGGATAGGCGAAGGCGTCGAACTGCATCTCCACCACAGGCCGCAGCCCGTACATCGCCATACCGACCGCCGCCCCGAGAATGCCGGCCTCGGCGAGCGGCGTGTCCGTACAGCGGTCGTCGCCGAACTCCTTCGCGAGACCGTCGGTGACCCGGAACACCCCGCCGAGCGTCCCGACGTCCTCCCCCATGACATGCACGGTGGGGTCATCGGCCATCGCGTCGCGCATCGCCCTCTGCAGTGCCTTCGCCATCGTGGCCGGCTTCACCGCGACTGTGCTCACCGCCCGGCCTCCGCTTCCAGCTCGGCGCGCAGCTGCTCCGACTGCTCGCGCAGCTGTGGTGTCGGTGCGTCGTAGACATGAGCGAAGACGTCCATGGGGTCGAGCAGCGGATCCGCGTTCATCCGTCCGCGGAGATCCGCCGCCATCGCGTCGGCGGCCTCGGCGGCAGCGCGTTTGCGCTCGTCGTCGAGCAGCCCGCGCCCGGTCAGCTCACGCTCCAGGAGCCGGACCGGGTCGTGCGCCCGCCAGGACTCCACTTCGGCATCCGCGCGGTAGCGGGTGGCGTCGTCGGCGTTCGTATGCGCGTCCATCCGGTAGGTCACCGCTTCGATCAGCGTCGGGCCGCCGCCGGTCCGCGCCCGCCGGACCGCTTCGGAGAGCACCTGGTGCATCGCCGCAGCGTCGTTCCCGTCGACGAGCCGGCCTGGCATTCCGTAACCCACGGCCTTGTGGGCGAGCGAGGGGGCGGCGGTCTGCTTGGCGAGCGGCACGGAGATCGCGAAGCCGTTGTTCTGTACGAGGAAGACGACAGGCGCGTGCCACACAGCCGCGAAGTTCAGCGCCTCGTGGAAGTCGCCCTCGCTGGTCCCGCCGTCCCCGACCATCGCCAGCGCGACCACGTCGTCCCCGGACAGGCGGGCGGCGTGTGCCAGGCCGACCGCGTGCGGGAGCTGGGTGGCGAGTGGGGTGGACAGCGGGGCGATGCGGCACTCGCGCGGGTCGTATCCCGTGTGCCAGTCGCCGCGCAGCAGCGTCAGGGCCTCGACCGGGTCGAGGCCGCGCGCCACGGCCGCGAGGGTGTCGCGGTAGCTGGGGAAGAGCCAGTCCCGCTCCTCCAGGACCAGCGCGGCGGCCACCTCGGACGCCTCCTGTCCGGTGGATGACGGGTAGACGGCCAGCCTGCCCTGCTTGGTGAGAGCCGTCGCCTGCGTATTGAAGCGCCGGCCGTGCACCACGGCGTCGTACAGCCGGAGCAGCAGCTCCCTGTCGAGCCCGGCTGCGGCTTCCGTACCGAGCACCCGGTACGGCTCCGGGTCCGGGAGCAGCGGCGCGGGGTCGGTGCGGAGCTTCCATGCCGGGTAGGCAGTAGCACCGGGCAGCTCTTGGACCGTCATGCCAGACACCTCCTCATGGGGAGCGGGAGGGCGCACCGTCGTGTGATGCGCCTCACCTACCGATTGTTCGGTCGAAAGCGCATTTTGGCTACTGACCCCCTCAGCCTGTGGACAAACGGTTCTCCACAGCCTGGGATAGAAGCAGGTCGTCCATGACGGAGAGGCGGGGGCAGGTGGCAGCTGAACAAATGGCCGACGAGGGCGGGCGCCCTCCCGCACGCCCGCTGGACGCCATCGACCGCGACATCCTGCGGATCCTCCAGCAGGACGGCCGCGCGTCGATACGGTCCGTGTCCGACCGCGTCCATGTGTCGCGCGCCAACGCGTACGCCCGTATCAACCGGCTGATCGAGGACGGTGTGATCCGCGGGTTCAGTGCCCGGGTCGACCACGAGCGGGCCGGCCAGGGGTCGTCCGCTTACATCACCCTCAAGATCGTCCAGAACTCCTGGCGCACGGTCCGCCAGCAGCTCACCGAACTGCCGGGCACCGCCCATATCGCGCTGGTCAGCGGCGATTTCGATGTGCTGCTGCTCGTGCACAGCGCCGACAACAGAGCGCTGCGTGAGCTGGTCCTGACGAAAATCCAGGCGATCCCCGAGGTGCTCTCGACCCGGACCCTGCTGGTCTTCGAGGAGACGGACCTGGATCCGGCCAAACCGTCCGACCAGGGCGGACGCCGGGAGGACCGAGGCCGGGAGGAGTAACACGGCGGGGTGAGACGGTGCCCGGCGGCCCCACACACCCGACACCGGTGCACCCGGTCTCAGCGGGACGGAACCGTGCGCAGCCCCTCGAACGCCAGCTGTACGACGGTCTCGGCCAGCTGGTCCGCGTCGGGCCCGGCGCCCTGGGCCGGGCGGACCCACTCGACCAGCGAGTTGATCATCCCGAAGAGCAGCCGGGTCGCCAGCCGGATGTCCACGTCGGAGCGGAGGTCGCCCTCGGCCACCGCCGCCTTCAGCAGATCGGCCACCCGCTGGTCGAATTCCCGCCGCCGTTCCATCGCCCAGCGCTCGGTCTTCGTGTTGCCGCGCACGCGCAGCAGCAGCGTCACATAGGGGAGTTCCGCCATCAGCACGTCGACCGTACGGCGCGTGACGTACTCGACCTGCTGGATCGCGCGCCCCCGGGCCGCCCCCGGCTCGTCCAGGACGCCGAAGAGCCCGTCGATGGCGCGGCTGACCGCGCGCCGCAACAGCTCCTCCTTGCCCGCGACATGGTGGTATATCGAGGACTTGGAGATGCCCGCAGCCCTGGAGAGATGCTCCATGGACGTGCCGTCGTAGCCGCGCTCGTTGAAGACGCGCACGGCGACGGTCAGCAGCGTCTCCGGTGTGTACGTGTCCCGCTTGGGGGTGGTCATCGGACTGTCCCGCCCTTCTCCGGATGGACGTACGACTGCCGGTACAGCGCCAGCGACGGCGCATAGCGGCCGCTGGGCACGCGCGCGTGCAGCTCGTCGAGGAGTTCGTGCGCCCAGGCGCGGCCGAGCCTGCGGCCCCATTCGACCGGCCCCAGCGGGTAGTTCACGCCGAGCCGCATCGCCGTGTCGATGTCCTGCGCGGATGCGACGCCCCTGGCCAGGGCGTCCGCCGCGAGGTCCACCAGCATCGCGACCGTGCGGGCGACGATCATCCCGGGAACGTCCCCTATGACGCTGACCTTCTTGCCGAGCCGCTGGAAGAGGCCGATCGACTGGCGCAGCGTCTCCCAGCCGGTGACCTCGGACGCCGACAGCGCGATCCGGGTGGCGGACCGGTAGTCGAGCGCCAGGTCGAAGTAGACGACATCACGGAACTCGGCGGACGTCTGCCCGTCGGCGAGCACCAGCTGGCCCCCGCTGGGCAGCACGATCCGGCACCCCGCGTCCTCCTCGTCCTCGCGCACCGCGATCCCCGCCTCGCGGGCCATCGCGACCAGCTCGGCCGCGGGCCCCAGATCGCCCTCCACCGTGATTCCGGACGGGGCCTCCGTGGCCGGGGCGGTGTGCGGCTCGGGCCGGACGGCATCCTCGCCGTACGCGTACCAGCCGCGGCCGCTCTTCCTGCCCAGCCGCCCGGACTCGACCAGCCGCTGCTGGGCCAGTGAGGGACGGAACTTGGGGTCCTGGAAGAAGGATTCCCAGACCGACCGGGTGACCGCCTCGTTGACGTCCTGGCCGATCAGGTCGGTCAGCTCGAAGGGGCCCATCCGGAAGCCGCCCGACTCCCTGAGCACCGCGTCGATGGTGGCGGGGTCGGCGCCTCGCTCCTCGTGCACCGCGAACGCCTCGGCGTAGAAGGGGCGGGCGATGCGGTTGACGATGAAGCCGGGGGTGTCGGTGCAGCGGACCGGGGTCTTTCCCCAGGCCCCGGCGGTCGCCGACGCGCGCGCGGCGCTCGCGTCGTCGGTCGCGAAGCCGCTGACGATCTCGACGAGGGGGAGCAGCGGCGCCGGGTTGAAGAAGTGCATCCCGACGAAACGGCCCGGGTGCCGCAGCACGCCCGCGATGGCGGTCACCGAGAGGGACGAGGTGTTGGTCGCGAGCAGACAGTCCTCGCTGACAATTTCCTCAAGAGTGGTGAAGAGTTCCTGTTTGACCGGGAGTTGTTCGAGGATCGCCTCGATCACGAGCGCGGCGTCGGCGAGTTCGGACGGATCCGCGGCGGGCAGCAGCCGTTCCCGCGCGGCGTCCCGCTGCGGCGCTTCCATGCGCCCCTTCTCGACCAGCCGGTCCAGCCGGGCGGTGATGGCTTCGGCGGCCTTCTCCGCGCGGCCGGGCAGCGCGTCGTAGAGCCGCACCGGGTGTCCGGCGACCAGGGCGACCTGGGCTATGCCCTGGCCCATGGTGCCGGTCCCGACGACTGCGACGGTGCGGCTGGGTGCCAGGGCGGGCAGGTGTGCGGTGGCGGTCATGGGGCGATCTTCCCGTACGGAGTTATCCACAGTCTGAGCGGACCCCCTTGTCCCGACCGATCGTTCGGTTACTCTAACTCTGTCCACCTGTCCTGCGCAGCTCGACGAGGAGTTGTCCCGCGATGCAGCTGACCGAGCTGTCCCAAACCCATCGGCCCACGCTCGACCAGGCCCTCGAAGCGATCCGTACGCGTGCGTACTGGACACCACACCCCGAGCACCCCAAGGCGTACAGCGGTGACGGCAAGGCGGCTTTCGACGCCCTGCTGGGCGGGCGCGTCGATCTGGGCCAGCCGGGAACCGACGACTGGACGGGCGGCGAAGTATCGCCGTACGGAGTCGAGTTGGGCATCACCTACCCACACCCCGACCTGGACGTGCTGCTGCCCGCGATGAGCGCGGGCACTGCGGCCTGGCGGGCGGCAGGCCCCGAGGCCAGGGCCATGGTCTGTCTGGAGATCCTGGCGCGGATCAGCGCCCGCACACCCGAATTCGCCCACGCGGTCATGCACACCAGCGGCCAGGCGTTCATGATGGCCTTCCAGGCGGGCGGCCCACACGCCCAGGACCGCGGTCTGGAGGCCGTGGCCTACGCCTACGCCGAGCAGGTCAGGACGCCGTCGTCGGCCGACTGGTCCAAGCCGCAGGGCAAGCGGGACCCTCTTGAGCTGCGGAAGTCCTTCACCGCGGTGGGCCGCGGCATCTCCCTGCTGATCGGCTGCAACACCTTCCCCACCTGGAACGGCTATCCGGGCCTGTTCGCCTCCCTGGCCACGGGGAACCCGGTCCTGGTGAAACCGCATCCACGCGCGGTGCTGCCCCTCGCCCTCACCGTCCAGGTGGCCCGCGATGTCCTGTCCGAGGCCGGGTTCGACCCGAATCTGGTCGCCCTGGCCGCCGAGCGGCCCGGTGAGGGGATCGCCAAGTCCCTCGCGGTCCGCCCGGAGATCAGGATCATCGACTACACGGGCTCGACCTCCTTCGGCGACTGGCTGGAGGCCAACGCCCGCCAGGCGCAGGTGTACACGGAGAAGGCCGGGGTCAACACGGTCGTCGTCGACTCGACGGACAACTACAAGGGCATGCTCTCCAACCTGGCCTTCTCGCTCTCGCTGTACAGCGGCCAGATGTGCACCACCCCGCAGAACCTGCTGATTCCCGCCGACGGCATCCCCACGGACGTGGGACACAAGACCTATGACGAGGTCGTCGCCGACCTCGCGTCGGCGGTGGCGGGTCTCCTCGGCGACGACGCCCGGGCGAACGCGTTGCTGGGCGCGCTGGTCAACCCCGATGTACGGGCCCGTCTCGAAGCGGCTGCGGGCCTCGGCGAAGTGGCCCTGGCATCAAGGGAGATCGCCCATCCCGACTTCCCGGACGCCGTGGTCCGTACGCCGGCGATCGTCAAGCTGGACGGCGCCCGGAAGCACTGGGACACGGCGGACGCCGACGCGGCCTACCTCTCCGAGTGCTTCGGACCTGTCTCCTTCGCGGTGGCCGTCGAATCGACCAGGTCCGCGCTCGACCTGCTCCGCCGCACGGTGCGCGACAAGGGCGCGATGACGGTGGGCGCGTACACCACATCGCCCGAGGTGGAGCAGGCCGTGGAGGAGGTCTGCCTGGAGGAGTGCGCCCAGCTCTCGCTGAATCTGACGGGCGGCGTCTACGTCAACCAGACCGCGGCCTTCTCGGACTTCCACGGCTCGGGCGGGAACCCTGCGGCGAACGCGGCACTGTGCGACGGGGCGTTCGTCGCCAACAGGTTCCGCACGGTGGAGGTCCGCCGCCAGGCGTGAGGCACGGGGCGGGCGCCACCCGGGCCGCGCAAGCTGTCCCGGTGGGGCCCCGCTCAGTCGATCTGTGCGTACCTCTGCACCCAGGCGTGCATGGCGATCGCCGCGGCCGCACCGGCGTTGATCGACCGGGTCGACCCGAACTGCGCGATGGAGCAGACCCGCTGCGCGTGGTTCCGGGCCTCTTCCGTCAGCCCGGGGCCCTCCTGCCCGAACAGCAGCACGCACCGCCGCGGCAGCTCGGTCCGCTCCAGCGGCACCGCACCCGGCAGATTGTCGATCCCGATGATCGGCAGGCCCTCGGCCTCGGCCCACGCGGTGAGGGATTCGGTGTCCGGGTGGTGGCGCACATGCTGGTAGCGGTCGGTGACCATCGCCCCTCGCCGGTTCCAGCGCCGCCGTCCGACGATGTGGATCTCCTTGGCGAGAAAGGCGTTCGCGGTCCGGACGACAGACCCGATGTTGAAGTCGTGGCCCCAGTTCTCGACGGCGACATGGAAATCGTGGCGTCTGGTGTCCAGGTCGGCGACGATCGCCTCCCGCGTCCAGTACCGGTAGACGTCGACCACATTGCGGCGGTCCCCCGCGGCGAGCAGCTCCCGGTCGTACTGCGCGCCCTCCGGCCACGGCAGAGGGTGCGGCCCGACGCCGACCTCGGGTGCGAAGGCATCGTCGTACTGAGCCGGCTCAGTGGAGAGCGGCGGCTGCCCGGCAGCGTCCGGCGCTTCGGCCTCTGCTCGGATTCCGTGGCGTCCGCCGGGTACATCGGGCACGTCGGGCACGGGCACGCCGGGTACGTCGGACGCACCGGGTACATCGAGTGCTTCGGGGGAGGGCTCGCTGGTCACCCCACGAGCGTACGGGGCTGTTCGCCCTGCTCCCCCTCGGCCGTACGCCGCTCGCCCTCCGGCTTCTTCCGTACACCGGCTCGCGTGCGGGCGGTCAGCATCGCTGCGCGGCCGCCCAGCCAGAGCAGAAAACCGGTCGGCAGGAAGACCGCGTCCGCAGCGATCATCGCCATGGAGAAGAACGGCAGCCCCAGCAGCAGCGCGATCCCGGCGTGCTCCATGATCATCGCGACCAGCAGCACGTTCTTGACGCGCCGGTTGAACAGCGTGAAGGGGAAGGCCACCTGAACGATGACCGTGCCGTACGTCAGGAGCATCACCAGCACACCGCTGCCGGCCAGCAGCGCGGACAGCTCGGGCCAGGGCGAGAAGTAGTGCAGATGGAGCGGGTAGTAGAGGGCGGTGCCGTCCTCCCAGCGGGAACCCTGGATCTTGTACCAGCCGGCCGTCGAGTAGATCAGACAGACCTCGGCCATGATCACGACGAGGCCGGCGTTGTGCGCGAGATTGGCGACCACGTCGAGGAAGGTGCGCGGCTCGCCCGGCGCGATCCGGCACACCACCCACCACAAGCCCTGGACCAGCCACATCGCCCAGAAGATCAGTTCCCAGCCACCGCTCATCTTCCCGAGCAGGGTGATGACGACGAGCGCGACGCCGAGCACGGACCAGAGCACGGGTCCTCCCCGGTCCTGGGAAGGGGTGGGGACGGGAGCGCTGCCGGCGCCGGCAGCCTTCGCGGCGCGGGCCGCCCGGCGTGCGTCCAGCGACCAGACCTGGGAACAGCGCGTGACCAGCAGGTAGATCGCCATGATGTGGATGACGTTGTCACCGCCGTCGCCCACGAAGATGGACCGATTCTGCAGTGACAGCACGCCGATCATGAACAGCGCGGAGGCGAAGCGGGTGTGCCAGCCGAGCAGCAGCAGCACGCTGGAGAGCACGGCGAGGGCGTAGACCACCTCGAACCACACCGTGGAGTCCGACCACATCAGCACGGTGAACGCGTGGTTGCCGGCGATGAGCTGTTTCGCCATGCCCCAGTCCCACGGGGAGTGGGGCCCGTACAGCTCACGGCGGTGCGGCAGCTCTCGCAGGAGGAAGAGGAGCCATGTGGCGGAGAAACCGATCCTGACGACGGCGGTCTGGTAGCGGCCGAGCGAGGCTTCGGTGATGCGCTGGATGCCACGCGCGACCATGTTGCCGACGTTGCTCAGGGTGTCGGTGCCGGGAGTGCCGGTGTTGTGGCTGTTGCTGTTCCCGATCCTGGCCCTCTTGCTGCTGACTGAGCTCACCGGCCGGCCTCCGTACGGTCCGCGGGGACAACCGCCCACCAGGGCAGAACCCGGTAGGAGACCCGTGTGTCGATCTTCTCCTGACTCCACGGGGGAGCCTTCACCGAAGACGTCGCCGAGCGGACCTGTATCCGCTCAACGGTGGAGCCGCTCCGCAGCCCTTCGCTCATCCGCAGGGTGACGATGCGGCGGATGTACTGCTCGGACAGGTTGCCCCGCGTCCCGATCGGCTGGTTGTCGTTGTTGTGCGAGCCGGTGAAGAAGTCCCAGGCGCGGCGAAGCTCGTTCTGGTCGACGTGGCTGGGGAGGGGGTTGTGGTGGAGGGACGCCCCGTCCTCGGCCGACAGGTCGGTCCAGCCGGTGGTGGTGACCCCGCCGCTCTTCGTGCGTATTTCGGCACGGGCCTGAACGTCGATGTTCTGCTGAAGCGGGTTGGGGGCGAAGAGCTTCCAGTTCTGCTCGAACTCGGGGTAGATCCAGTCGTCCACCGCCTTGCCGTACTGCTTGCTCACGGTGTTCGACGGCGCGACGTGCAGAAAGACCATCGAGAGGTGGACGACGGTCAGCACCCCGATCAGCGCGAGCGCGATGGCGGCGGCCACCTGGTACGGGAAGGAGAGCGCGACGATCCCACGGGGCGCTCCGGCAGCCCCACGGGACACGGGCGCGACGGGGGGCTCCGGCGCCCCAGGAGCCCCAGGAGCAACGGTGGCCTCAGGCGCTCCAGGAGACCCCGGGACCGCACCGGACTCGGGAACTGCACGGGGTGCGGGAACCGCGGGTGACTCGGGAGCCTCGTGCGGTCCATGAGCATCACCGGTTCCGGGGGCCTCACAGACCCCGGGAGTCTCACGGGTGCCAGGAGCCTCAACGGCCCCGGGAGCCTCCCCGGGCCTGCCTGGCGGATGGGGCGAATGCGGCGGACGTGGCGCTTCTGGCCCGCTCGCCCCGGGCTCCCCACTGTCGTACGAATCCATCCCGCCCCGATCCCCTTTGGTGCCCGCCGGTCTTCAGGCCAGTTATCCACAGGGTTGACACCCTAAGGGCCCTCGCCCCACCATTGAAGTCCATGAACCGAACGATCGGTCGGTAGGGGGCACTCGATGGCGACAGTGGCGTACGGGACAGACGGGGCATCACAGCCCTCAGCAGCCTCGGACCCGTCAGGGATGCCCTCGGCCGGGTCCGAGCAGACGAACCAGGCCGCCTTCGACGCCGCCGTGGCCGCGGACGAGCGGATCGAGCCGCGGGACTGGATGCCGGACGAGTACCGCGCCTCGCTCGTCCGCCAGATGGCCCAGCACGCCCACTCCGAAATCATCGGGATGCAGCCCGAGGCCAACTGGATCACCCGGGCCCCCTCACTGCGCCGTAAAGCGATCCTGATGGCGAAGGTCCAGGACGAAGCGGGACACGGCCTCTATCTGTACAGCGCGGCCGAGACCCTGGGAACGGGCCGCGAAGAGCTGCTCGACAAGCTCCACTCGGGCCGCCAGAAATACTCGTCGATCTTCAACTACCCCACGCTGACCTGGGCCGACATCGGCGCGGTCGGCTGGCTTGTGGACGGCGCGGCGATCACCAACCAGGTGCCGCTCTGCCGCTGCTCGTACGGTCCGTACGCCCGGGCCATGGTCCGGGTCTGCAAGGAGGAGTCCTTCCACCAGCGCCAGGGCTTCGAGCTGCTGCTCACCCTCAGCCGCGGGACCCCTGAGCAGCACGCGATGGCACAGGACGCGGTGGACCGCTGGTGGTGGCCCTCGTTGATGATGTTCGGCCCGCCGGACGACCAGTCCGCGCACTCCGCACAGTCCATGGCCTGGAAAATCAAGCGCCACTCCAACGACGAGCTGCGCCAGCGCTTCGTGGATATCTGTGTCCCCCAGGCCAAGACCTTGGGGCTCACCCTCCCCGACCCGGATCTGCGGTGGAACGAGGAGCGCGGCCAGCACGACTTCGGCAGCATCGACTGGACCGAGTTCAAGGAAATCCTCAAGGGAAACGGCCCGTGCAACGAACAGCGGATCACCCAGCGCCGCCGGGCCCATGAGGAAGGCGCCTGGGTCAGGGAGGCGGCGACCGCGTACGCAGCGAAGACAGCAGCCGGTGCGGCGAAGAGCGCCACCGCGGCAGAGCAAGGGAAGGCGCGCGCATGACCGCCACATCCGAGAACGGCCCGGCCGCAGGCGACTGGCCGCTGTGGGAAGTGTTCGTACGCTCCCGGCGCGGTCTGGCCCACACGCACTGCGGCAGCCTGCACGCCCCTGACGCGGAGATGGCCCTGCACCACGCCCGCGATCTCTACACCCGCCGGAACGAAGGCGTCTCGATCTGGGTGGTCCCCTCCACGGCTGTGACCGCCTCCTCCCCCGACGAGAAGGACTCGTTCTTCGAACCGGCCGGCGACAAGCCCTACCGGCACCCCACGTTCTACGAGATCCCGGAAGGGGTGCAGCACCTATGACCGCGGCTCTCGCCCTCGGCGACGACGCACTGGTCCTCTCCCACCGGCTGGGGGAGTGGGCGGGCCACGCTCCGGTCCTGGAAGAGGAGGTGGCCCTCGCCAACATCGCTCTCGACCTGCTGGGACAGGCGCGGGTCCTGCTCTCCCTGGTGGGCGACGAGGACGAGCTGGCGTACCTCCGCGAGGAGCGCGCCTTCCGCAACCTCCAGCTGGTCGAGCAGGAGAACGGCGACTTCGCGCACACCATCGGCCGCCAGCTCTTCTTCTCCACCTACCAGCACCTGCTGTACGAACGGCTCGCCGGTGGAAACGGGCCGCTCGCGCCCCTCGCCGCGAAGGCGGTCAAGGAAATCGCCTACCACCGGGACCATGCCGAGCAGTGGACGCTGCGGCTTGGCGACGGGACGGCCGAGAGCCATGAGCGGATGCAGCGGGGGCTGGACACGCTGTGGCGTTTCACCGGCGAGATGTTCCAGCCCGTCGAAGGGGTGGCCACGGAAGACGTGGACTGGGCCGACCTGGAGGACAGCTGGTCCCGTTCAATAACGGGGCTGCTCTCCCGGGCCACACTGTCCGTGCCGACCGGCCCACAGACCGGCGCCTGGTCGGCGGGGGCGGGCAGGCAGGGCCTGCACACCGAACCATTCGGGCGGATGCTCGCCGAGATGCAGCATCTGCACCGCAGTCACCCGGGGGCGACATGGTGACCACCACACCGCTCGAAGCGGAGTTGCGCCGACTCGCCGGAGCCGTGCCCGACCCCGAACTCCCTGTCGTGACACTGGAGGAGCTGGGCGTGCTGCGCCGGATGGAGATCCTGGGCCCCGGCCGGGTCGAGGTCGAGCTCACCCCGACCTACACCGGCTGCCCGGCCATCGAGTCGATGTCGTCCGACATCGAACGGGTCCTCCACGACCACGGAATACCGGATGTCTCCGTGCGTACCGTGCTGTCGCCGGCCTGGTCGACGGACGACATCAGCGACGAGGGCCGGCGCAAGCTGGCCGAGTTCGGGATAGCTCCCCCGCGTCCGACCGGCCCGGTGGCCCTCGCCCTGTCCATCCGCTGCCCCCACTGCGGATCGACCGACACCGAGCTGCTGAGCCGGTTCTCCTCGACGGCCTGCAAGGCGCTGCGCCGCTGCGCCACCTGCCACGAACCCTTCGACCACTTCAAGGAGTTGTAGATGTTCCATCCGCTCCGGGTGAGCGCGGTCGAACAGCTCACGGATGACGCCGTCGCCATCACCTTCGCCATACCCGCCGAGCTGCGTGAGGCGTTCCGGCACACCCCAGGCCAGCATGTGGCGCTTCGGCGGATCGTGGGCGGTGCGGAGATCCGGCGTACGTACTCGATCTGTACCCCGGCGGTCGAAGCACCCGGCGAACCGGTCGTACGGGTGGGGGTGCGGCTGGTGGAGGGCGGCGAGTTCTCCACGTACGCGCTGAAGGAGCTGGGGGTCGGGGACACCGTCGAGGTCATGGAGCCCATGGGCCGCTTCGTCTTCGAGCCGCGCCCCGGCCGGTTCGCGGCGATCGTCGGGGGCAGCGGCATCACACCGGTGCTCTCCATCGCGGCGACGCTGCTGGCCCGCGAACCGGATGCGCGGTTCTGCCTGATACGCAGCGACCGGACCGCGGCCTCCACCATGTTCCTCGACGAGGTCGCCGACCTGAAGGACCGCTGGCCGGACCGCTTCCAGCTGGTGACCGTGCTCTCCCGGGAGGAGCAGCAGTCAGGTCTGCCCTCGGGCCGGCTGGACCAGGAACGGCTGACGGGACTGTTGCCCGCGCTGCTGCCGGTCGCGGATGTGGACGGCTGGTTCCTGTGCGGCCCGTTCGGCCTGGTGCAGGGGGCGGAACGGGCACTGCACGGGCTGGGGGTGGCCAGGAACCGTATCCATCAGGAGATCTTCCATGTCGACGACGGCACCTCCGCGGTCGCGGCAGCCGCCGCTCCGGCGTCGGCTGCTGCTCCGGCCCACAGCACGCTGACCGCCACCCTTGACGGACGCTCGGGCAAATGGCCGGTGCGGGAAGGGGATTCGCTTCTCGAAACGGTCCTTCGGAGCCGTTCGGACGCGCCGTATGCCTGCAAGGGCGGAGTGTGCGGGACATGCAGGGCGTTCCTGGTCTCGGGTGAGGTACGGATGGACCGCAACTACGCGCTGGAGCCGGAGGAGACCGAGGCGGGTTATGTGCTGGCCTGTCAGTCGCATCCGCTGACGCCGGAAGTGGAGCTGGATTTCGACCGCTGAGAGCAATCGCGTTCGCCGGCAACTGTGTTGGGACCTGCGTTGTGGCGCGGGTTGGGGCGCTGTTGGGGCGTGTGTTGGCGGGGGAGTCGTTCGGCCGTGTCACTGGGTTGCCGGGTCGGTGCGTCGCCGGTGTTCCGTATCGCGGCCCCTTGACCTAACCTGACGCCCCATCAGAAACTTGGACAGGCTGAGCGGACTGAGCGGGCCGAGCAGTCTGAACAGGTCGGCGCGGGAGGACAGGGCTGTGGACTTCACCTTCACCGAAGAGCAGCAGGCGGCGGTTGAGGCGGCAAAGGCGGTCTTCTCGGGCGTCGCGCCCGACGGAGTACCGAGCCCGGCGCTCACCGCGGGCGCGGTGGCCGAGGACTTCGACCGAACCCTGTGGGGGAAGCTGGCGGAGGCGGATCTGCTGAGCCTGGTCGTGGCGTCCGAGCACGGTGGGGCCGGGCTCGGACCGATCGCGCTCTGTCTGGTTCTGCGTGAGTCCGCCCGGGTGCTGGCCCGGGTGCCGCTGCTGGAGACCAGCGCGGTCGCCATGGTCGTACAGCGTTACGGCAGTGCGGAGTTGCGGGAGGCGGTCCTGCCCGCCGTGGGCCGCGGTGAGCTGGTCCTCACCGTCGGCGCCAATGGCCGCACCGGCCACGATCCCGCCGAACTCGCCGTCACCGCACGGCGCGACGGGGACGGCTGGGTCCTCGACGGGGTGCAGAGCGGGGTGCCCTGGGCGCAGACCGCGGACCGGATCGCGGTGCCGGCCCACACGCCCACGGGAAGCACCGTGCTGGCGTTGATCCCCCGTGAGCCGCGCGGGGCCGCAGGAGCCACAGAGGCCACCGGGGCAGCTGGAGCCACCGAGACCGCTGGAGCTGCTGGGGCTGCTGGGACTGCCGGGGCCAGCGGGCTTGCTCTGGCCGAGCAGATATCCACCAGTGGAGAGCGCTTCGCGGAGGTGCGGCTGGACTCGGTCCGTGTCGCGGGACGCGATGTCGTCGAGGACGACGGCGCCTGGGAGTTGCTGCGGGATCTGCTGACCACCGGGACCTGCGCGCTCGCGCTGGGCCTGGGCGAGGGGGTGCTGACGATGACCAGCGCCTATACGAGCAAGCGGGAACAGTTCGGCTTCCCGGTCGCCACCTTCCAGTCGGTCGCCGTCCAGGCCGCGGACCGCTACATCGACCTCCGCGCCATGGAGGTGACGCTCTGGCAAGCGGCCTGGCGCCTCTCCACCAGCGCGGGCGGCCCGCTTCCCGCAGCCGGGGACATCGCGGTGGCCAAGATCTGGGCCTCCGAGGGCGTGCGCCGTGTCGTCCAGACCGCACAGCACCTGCACGGCGGCTTCGGGGCGGACACGGACTATCCGCTGCACCGGTACCACGCCTGGGCCAAGCAGTTGGAGCTGTCACTCGGCCCGGCAGCGGCTCACGAGGAGGCGCTGGGTGACCTGCTGGCCGCCCACCCACTGGGCGGCTGACCCCACGCCACCCGGCCCGGCCCACTGGACTGACCCCCCGAGCCACCCGGCCCGCCGAGCCGGCCCACTGGGCTGCCCCGAACCACCCGACCGCCCCGGCGACAGTGGGCCCGGGCCGGGCGGGGGCCGCGTCAGTCAGAGTACGTACGCCGGGTCTTCGCCGTCCGTCACCATCGGGCGCCCGGCGCCTTCCCAGGCGAGCATGCCGCCGTCGACGTTCACCGCGTCGATGCCCTGCTGCACCAGGTACTGCGTGACCTGGGCGGAACGGCCACCGACCCGGCAGATCACGAACGCCTGCCGACCGCCGTCGGCCACCGCCTCGGTCACTTCACCGAAGCGCGCCACGAACTCGCTCATCGGAATGTGCAGCGCCCCCTCGGCGTGCCCGGCCGCCCACTCGTTGTCCTCCCGGACGTCGAGCAGCAGACCGTCGGCCGGTACCGCCGCGATATCCACCTGGGGCAGCGAGGCGAAATTCATGGGTCATGCCTTCTCTCGTACAGCTCGTACAAACAGGGCCGGGGGTCACCCGAAACGCTACTGCACCGCCTCGGCCAGCTCGGCCTCACGCTCGGAGACCTGGGCGAGCAGCTGCTCCGCGATCTCCTCCAGCAGCCGGTCGGGGTCGTCGGGTGCCATCCGGAGCATCGCGCCGATCGCGCTCTCCTCCAGCTCCTGGGCGACCAGGGACAGCAGCTCCTTGCGCTGGGAGAGCCACTCAAGCCTGGCGTAGAGCTCGTCGCTCTCGCTGGGCTCCGCGGTCTCCTGGACCGGACCGGCGGCCCACTCATCGCCCAGCTCCCGGAGCGCCGCCTCGTCACCGCGCGCGTAGGCGGCGTTGACGCGTGTGATGAACTCGTCGCGCCTGTCCCGTTCCGCGTCGTCCTGCGCCAGGTCGGGGTGTGCCTGCCTGACCAGCTCGCGGTAGAGCTTGCGGGCCTCCTCGCTGGGCCGTACCCGCTTCGGCGGCTGCACCGGCTGCTTGTTCAGCATCGCCTGTGCCTCGGGCGGCAGCCCCTCGGAGTCGATCCAGTCGTGGAACAGCTCGTCGACGCCGGGCATGGGCATCACCATCGCCCGCGCCTCCCGGGCCTTCGCCAGGTCCTCCGGGTCGCCGCTGCGCGCGGCCCTGGCCTCGGCGAGCTGCGCGTCCAGCTCGTCCAGACGTGCGTACATCGGACCGAGTCTCTGGTGGTGCAGCCGGGAGAAGTTCTCCACTTCCACCCGGAAGGTCTCCACCGCGATCTCGAACTCGATCAGTGCCTGCTCGGCGGCGCGTACGGCCTTCTCCAGCCGCGCCTCCGGCCGCTGCTCGCCCATGGGCTGCCCGCTCTGGTCGTCGTCGTTCCGGGTGGTCGTGCCCCCGGTGGCATCCTCCGTCACCCGTCCAGCCTACGGGCGCCAGGCCCCCACAGGTCACGCACCCGGCCTCACCCGGCGCCGTTCCACAGCTGTGTCGCTTCGGAGCTGTCGCAGGGGGCCACCACCGCGTTGCTGCTGATCCGCAGGCACTGCCAGTACTGGGTGCTTTCGAGCGTGCTGCCTGACGATGTCCTGGCGCCGATCTTCCAGTACTGGCCCGACCTGCCGTCGCAAGAGTCCATGTTGGCGTAACCGTTCGCCATGAACGCGGTGAGGCAGTCGCCGCTGCCCTTGTTGATCACCTTGAAGGTGCCGCTCGGGCCGGGCGAGAAGGTCCATTCGAAGTAGGGGTTCGACTCCGACGCACAGGAACCGCTCACCGCGTATCCGCTGGGAGCACCGCTGCTCGTGTCGTGTTGCAGGCAGCGGCCATCGGCGGCGTCCTTGATGCGGTACGTACCCGCTGAGCCGATCTTGCCCGCCCCACTCGTCCCGCCCTTTCCGCCGGTCCCACCTGTCCCGCCCGTGGATCCGCCCTTCGAGCCACCCTTCGAGCCGCTCGACGACCCGCCTTTCGATCCACCGCTGGACCCGCTCGACGACGTCCCGCCCGCCGCGCCTGTGGTCCCGCCCGCGGTGCCGGCCCGCCCCGGCTTCGGCCCCTGAGCGGCGCCTCCCGGCCCGGCCGGAGCCGAGCCGTGCGCGGATTTCGACGGTGCCGCATGAGCCGGCCGCACCGGCGACGCAGACCCGCTGCGCCCCGCGGACGGCGAGACCGAAGGGGACACCACAGTGGACGGCTTCCCGCCGGCGTCCGGCGACGACGAGTACGGAAGGAGGTGGACGGCGGTGAGTCCTCCGACGGTCAGGACCACCGGCAGGATCGTGATCAGGATGCGGTTGCGGCGCTTGCGCGATCCGGGCGCACGCCCGCCTTCCGGGGGACCACTCGGGCGATCACTGGTGACCACGTGGGCTTCGGGTGCCGCTGCCCCCGGCTCCGCTTCCGGCCCCAGCACCCCTGCCTTCTCGGGCCCCGCCGCCGGGCCGGCTTCGGGCTCTCCGCCCGACTTCGGCCGTAAGTCCGCGGTGGCCGAGTCGAGTTCGGCGAGAGCGGGCACGGTCGCCGCGAAGGCGGCCCGCTGTTCGAGCTGCTCGGCGACGGCCGCGGGCCAGGGGGGAGCAGCGGCAAGGTCACGTTCGCGGGCATGCGCCTGGGCGCGTTCGAGCAGGTCAGCGGCAGTGGGACGGTCGGCCGGTGACTTGGCGAGGCACTCAGCGACGACATCGGCCAGACCGGGGTCCATGGCGCGCACCGCGGAGAGGTCGGGCGTGCTGTGCACGATGCGGTAGAGGACCTCCAGGCCGGATCCGCTGCCGAAGGGCGAGTGGCCGGTCGCCGCGTAGACCAGCAGACTCCCGAGGGCGAACACATCCGCCGCACCGGTCAACGGTCGGGCGGATTCCGTCTGTTCGGGTGCCATGTACTCGGGCGTGCCGAGAATCATGCCGGTCTTGGTCAGCCGGCTCTGGTCAGCGGCCCGCGCGATGCCGAAGTCGATCAGGGTGAGGCCGTCGAGGGTCAGCATCACATTGGAGGGCTTGAGATCCCGGTGCACCATGTCCAGTGCGTGCAGCGCCTCCAGGCGGCCGGCCATATCGCGCAGCAGCGGCCAGAGGGTCTCGCGGGGCAGCGGGCCGCCGTGCAGCCGCAGCGCCTCGGACAGGGTGAGCCCGGGGATGTACTCGGTGGCGAACCACGGCGGGTTCGCGGTGCGGTCGGTGGCCAGCAGCGGGACGCTCACACCTGCGGGCAGCCTGGCCAGGTTGTCGAGTTCGTGCCCGAAGTGCCGCAGGAAGTCCGGGTCTTCGGCCACCAGCGGAAGTACCCGCTTGACCGCGGTGTAGCGGCCCGACGCGACCCCGAGATACACCCGGCCCATCCCGCCTGCGCCGAGCAGGCCGAGCAGCGGAAACGGACCGATCCGCCGCGGATCGTCCGGCGCCAGTGGTGAAGCCCCACTGCCCTCCAGATCGAAGCCGCGTCCCTCGCTGTGCTCTCTGTCCTCGCTGTGCTCCCCGTACGCACCCATGTGCGGCACGCTAGCCGAGGACGGTAGCCCCTACCATCCCTGCCCGGGGACGCGTCGGAGGCTGTAGCAGGGTGGGGGCGTACCCGTTACCTTCCGGGTCACCCGGGTGGTCAACTCCGCTTCCGGGTCACCCGGGTGGTCAACTCCGCCTGCGGTACGGGCAGTCGGCCACGGCCCAGTGCCACGCACGGCTGCCGGGCGCACACACCTGCGCCTCGCGCCCGGCGCGCAGGCCGGGCGCTCTGCCTGCCCTCACACGCCGACCGCTTCTTCCAGCTCCTCCTCCGTGGCCTCATCAGCGGGCTCGGCCGCGGACCCGTTGACGGACCCATGGGCAGGCTTGTTGGCGGCCCCATCGGCAGTCTCTGCAACCGTTTCTTCGCCGGTCCCCTCCCGGCCGGCCGGCGACACCGACCTCTCCGCGGGAGCGGCCCCCGTACCGGCGGCGCGTACGGCCGACTTGCGGCGACCCGCCTCGACCAGCCCCGCGACGCCCATCACGATCAGACCCGCCAGCAGCCAGAACGCCAGGACCAGCACATTGCCGCCGAGGGCATGACCACCGAAGTACACATGGCTGCGCACGCCCTCCACGAAGCCCGCGCCGTTCCAGAAGGCGTGCAGCGCGCCGAAGAAGCCGGGCTGCAGCTCGGGCCGGAAGATCCCGCCGGAACTCGTGAAGTTGAGCATCACGAACAGCACCATCACGCCGAGCGTCGTCCACCGCTTCAGGAAGGTGTGCAGCCCCACGCCGACGAGCAGGATGCCCGCAGAGTAGATGCACGCCATGGCCCAGACCCCACCGAGCCCGTGGTCGACCAGATGGAACACCGGCCCGGCGAAGGCGGCACCGATCGCGCTCACCACCAGGGAGGTCCCGAGCGCCAGCAGGGCCCTGATCCGCAGCGGAAGCACCGCACCGGCCCCGCCGATCACCGCGACGGAGGCGTACGAGCCGATGCTCAGGGCGACCAGCAGGAAGAAGATGCCCTGCCCGGTCGGGTCACCGCTCGCCGTCGGCGCCACGTCGGTCACCTTGAGCGGTTCGCCCTGCTGGGACGCGACCTGCGTGAAAACCTTCTCGACCGCGGTGGCCGTGGTGTCGGACGACGCGGAGGCGACGACCAGCTCGGGGCTCGTACGGTCCGGCACGAAGGCGCCGTACACGTCCTGGTCCTTCAGCTGCTGGACCGCGGTGCCACGGTCCGGGACGGTACGGACATCGAGCGCGCCGTCGGCCTTGTCGTGCAGCGTCTGGGCCAGCACCTGCGCGCTCGGCCCGGATCCGACGACCGCGACCCGGAGTTCATGCGGCTGCGGGGAGTGGAACGCTCCCAGGTACGCGAGCCCCATCCCGATGCACATCAGCAGGGGCATGACGAGATGGCCGAGGACATGGCGCAGAGCAGCCCCCGTACTGACGGCACCGTTCGTGGGGCCTGCGGACATCGGACACCTCTCCTGCTTGACTGCCGTTCGGAGTCACTAGTTGGCTTTTACAACCTTCTATTCGAGTTGTACTATACAACTAATAACCAGGAGGGCACAACATGACCGGCAACGACCACCGGGACCACGACGCGTCCGTCGACACCATTCAGCGCGAACTGACGGCCTTCGCCCGGCGCGCCCGCGCCACAGCGGCTCGCCTGCACCCCGAGCTGCCCCTGGTCTCGTACACCCTGCTCGCGCACATCGACGACAGCCAGGGCTGCCGGGCGACCGATCTCGCGGCCCATTACATGCTGGACAAATCGACGGTCAGCCGTCAGCTCGCGGTGCTGGAGAAACTCGGCCTGGTCGAGCGGCGCCCCGCCGCCGATGACCAGCGGGTGCAGGTCCTCCACCCCACCGAAGCCGGTACGAAGAAACTCGCCTCGTCCCAGGGCAGCCGGCGGGCCGCCGTCCGCGACCGGCTGGCCGACTGGAGTGAAGAAGACCTCGACCGCTTCGCGACCTACCTACTGCGTTACAACTCAGCGGAGTTGAGCTGAGCCGAGCCGAGCCGGGCGAGCTGCGCCGACCGAGCCGAACGCCGAACGCCGAGCGGCACCGCATTGGCATCGACACAGGCACCGGCACCGCATTGGCGTCGGCACCGGCACCGGCACCGGCACCGGCACCGACAGAAGGCGGTCAGCAGCGGCCGCCGCTCTCCGGGAGATACATCTCCGCCCACTGTCCGAGCTCCTTGAGGGCGGGGCCGAGCGCCCGGCCCACCTCGGTCAGCCGGTACGAGACGCGCAGCGGGGGCCCTTCGTCCACCTCGCGCACGAGAAGTCCCGCCGCCGCGAGTTCGGTCAGCCGGTCGGAGAGCATCCGCTCGCTGATACCGGGAATGGCCCGGCGGAGGTCCGAGAAATACACGGACTGCTGCATCAGGACGGCCACGATCAGCCCTGTCCAGCGCTTGCCCAGTAGCTCGAAGACGCGCGTGATCGCCCCGCCGACCTGTTTGCACGTCTGCTCGCTGTGTTCCGCCATGCCCTCAGAGTACTGAGTGCGGGCCACTCCGTGAGTAGCTGCGGAAAAGTAAGGGACTATGCTATTTATAGGTACACATGGTTTTGGGTATCACGCCCCCCTCACGCTTCATGGAGAACGACATGGCCACTCTTCTGCACATCGACTCCGCGGTCTTCCCGCAGGGCTCCGCTTCCCGCGACGTCACCTCCGTCTTTGTGAACGCCTGGCGGGAGCAGCACCCCGAGGGCGTGGTCGTCTACCGCGACCTTGCCGCTGACCCGGTGCCGCACCTCGACGCCGCCGCCGCGGCCGCGGGCGCCGAGTCCCCGCTCCGCGCCGAACTGGCCAATGAGCTGGCCCAGGCGGACGCCGTGCTGATCGGCGCCCCGATGTACAACTTCTCGATCCCCTCGACCCTCAAGGCATGGCTCGACCACGCGATCATCGCGGGTCACAACGGTGGCGGCGCGGAGAGCCCGCTGGCCGGCACGCCGTTCACGATCGTGGCCAGCCGCGGCGGCTCCTACGCTCCCGGGACGCCCCGGGAGAGCTTCGAGTTCGTCCAGAACTACCTGGAGAAGCTGCTGACGGGGATGTTCGGCGCCGAGGTCGACTTCATCGTCCCCGAGCTGACCCTGGCCGCATCGCAGCCCGCCATGGCCGACCTGGTCCCGCTCGCCGAGACCTCGCGCGCCAAGGCGCTGGACGAGGCAGCGTCGAAGGCCAAGGCACTCGCCACCCGCCTCGCCGCCTGAACCAGCACGGCAGACACAGAACCCCCGCGCGGCTCACATCGGCCGACGCGGGGGTTTCACGTGAAACTCGGGCCTCGAAGCCCGGCCCCACAGTCCTGAGGGCCAGTCCTCAGACGCTGACACCGAAGTCGGCGGCGATACCCGCCAGTCCGGAGGCGTAGCCCTGGCCGACCGCGCGGAACTTCCACTCCACGCCATTGCGGTAGAGCTCACCGAAGACCATCGCGGTCTCCGTCGACGCGTCCTCGCTCAGGTCGTAGCGGGCGATCTCCGCTCCGCCGGCCTGGTTGATCACGCGGATGAACGCGTTGCTGACCTGACCGAAGCTCTGGCCACGCTCCTGCGCCTCATGGATCGACACCGGAAACACGATCTTGGTGACATCGGCGGGCACCGCGGCCAGGTCGATCTTGATGGACTCGTCGTCGCCCTCCCCCTCGCCGGTGAGATTGTCGCCGGTGTGCTCGACGGAGCCGTCGGGGCTGGTCAGGTTGTTGTAGAAGACGAAGTGCCGGTCGGACACGACCTTCCCGGAGTCGTTGCACAGCAGTGCGCTGGCATCCAGGTCGTAATCAGCGCCCGTCGTCGTACGGACGTCCCAGCCGAGGCCGATCAGCACGGCGGTGAGGCCGGGCGCCTCCTTGCTCAGCGAGACGTTGCCGCCCTTGGCGAGGCTCACACCCATATTGCTTCCCTTCTCGAATCCAGCGGACGGGCGCGGGGCGCCCCGGTTGTTCCGTACGGCCCATTGAAATCTACAACACTGTAGAAATCATGTCGCGAGTCCTGTGACGCCGCTGGATACGATGCCCCTGCGCCCGGGAGGCGCCGGGGGAAGAGGGAAGGAGTCCGCGGCATGGGCGGCGACAAGGGCGACCGGGCTCCGCGACCGCGCGTACGCAGACGGGGCCAGGGCGAGCTGGAGGCCCAGGTGCTGGCCGTCCTGGGCACGGCGGACGAGCCGGTCACAGCCGCCTGGGTACAGGAACGGCTCGGCGGGGGCCTCGCCTACACGACCGTCATCACCATCCTGACCCGGCTGTACGAGAAGAAGGCCGTCACCCGCAGCAGTTCGGGGCGCCCCATCTTGTGGCAGCCGGTGGCGGACGAATCGGGTCTCGCGGCACTGCGGATGCGGCAGTTGCTCGACAAGCAGCAGAACCGGGACGCGGTGCTCTCCAGCTTCGTGTCCGCGCTCTCCCTCGACGACGAGCACCTGCTGCGCTCACTCCTGAACGAGGCTCCCCACCACGACGAGAGCGCACCGCACGAGAACACGCGAGGCGAGCCTCCGCCGGACGAAGCGGAGCGCTGACCGATGGGCGTCTTCGTCTTCCTGCCGCTGATCCTGCCGCTCACCGCGCTGCCCGTCGCCCGCCTCGCCGAACAGCATCTGCATCCCCGGCACGCCGCCCGTCTGCTCACCGCCGTGACAGTCATCCTCGCGGCGTGCAGCACGCTCTGCCTCGGTCTGCTGATGGTCGTCGGGACGGCCCAGCTGCCCGGCAATCCACTGCCGGACAGCTGGTCCGACCCCGAGGTACGCGCCGCCGTCCCCTACGACGAGGTGGCCGGCCGGGCGGCCATCGCGGCGCTCACCTGCGTGGCGGCCGGCTGGGCGCTCACGCTGTACCGCCACATCCGCTTCCGGACCTGCGCCCACCGGACGCTGGCCCTGCTGCCCACGGCGGCGGAGGTCGCGGTCCTGCCCGACGACGCCCCGTACGCGTACGCGCTGCCCGGATCACCCGGCCGCATCGTGCTCTCGACCGGCATGTTCTCCTCGCTCGGCGCGCGGGAACGCGGTGCGCTGCTCGCCCACGAGCGCTCACATCTGCGGGGCAGGCACCACCGGCTGCTGCTCGCGGCGCAGTTGGCAGGCTGTGCCAACCCGCTGCTGCGCCCGCTGCGGGCCGCCGTCGCCTACAGCACCGAGCGCTGGGCCGACGAGGAGGCCGCACAGGCCACCGGCGACCGCAGGATGACGGCCCACGCCGTCGGCCGGGCCGCGCTCGTCTCCCGGCGGGCCACCGCGCCCGGCCTGGCCGCGTTCGCCGAAGCGGGGCCGGTCCCGCGCCGGGTGGCGGCCCTGCTGGCACCGCCGCCCGCCGTCAATGGCCGGCCGCCCGCCCTGACAGCGGCCGGGGCCGCCACTCTGATCGCGGCAGCGGGGACCGCCGCGTCGACCCTGTCGGCCCTGAATGCGGCCTGCGCGCTGTTCCTCGTACTGGAAGCGGCAACACCGCTGTAGCCACGGACCCACCGCCCGGACAGCACCGCCGGCACAGCACCGCCGGCACAGCACTGTCCGCACGTCACCGGGCCGCACGCCACCGCCCGGACAGCACCGCTGGCACAGCACTGTCCGCACCCCACCGGGCCGCACAGCACCGCCGGCTCCGGCGCGCGCAGTTGTACCTACGCCCGACGCGAGCGCCTACGACTGGCCCGGCTGGGGTGCCTGAGGCGCCTGGGCTCCCGGGGAAACCGGAGACGCCGCCGACCCCGTGGACGCAGAGGACGCCGGAGAAGCCGCCGAAGGCACCGGAGAAGCCGAGGAGGACGCCGGCGTGACAGCCCCGTCGTCCTTCATCGCCTTCGCCTCGCTCTTGAGAATGCGCATCGATTTGCCCAGCGCACGGGCGGTGTCGGGCAGCTTCTTCGATCCGAACATCACCATGACCACGATCACCACGATGAGCAGGTGCCAGGGCTCAAGAACGTTGCGGAGCATCTCCACCCCACCCTTCTTCTCGTCGGTCCGGCGGCCTGTACCGCCGGAAACCTCTCCAGAAAAGCTTGCTACATTGCGCAACTGTACAACCATGGGGTGGGGCCGTTCGTCCCCTCTTGTACGGACGGACGGATGAGAGCGCGCAGATGAAAACGAGCGATCGGACGACACGCGGCAACGAGCGGATCCCCCGGCCCGCGACCCGGGGGAGGAAGAACGGCGACAGGAGCAGCACCCGGGGCCACCCCGGCCACGGAACGGGCCACGGCACACCACCCCACCGCCGCCAGCAGGGCACCCATGCCACGGACCGCGGGCCCGCGCGCCGCAAGCGCCAGAAACGCGGCCGCGCCCGCCTCCTGCTCGCCATAGCCGTGGCGCTGCTGGTGCTGGCCACCGCGGGCGCCGGATGGGTCTACCTCCGGCTGAACGGAAACATCAACTCCTTCAGCTCGGACGGAATCTCGGCGGACCGCCCCGCGGCCGCCACCAAGGGCCAGAACGTGCTCGTGATCGGCTCGGACGCGCGTACCGGCGGCAACAGTGCGCTGGGCGGCGGCGACAAGAACGACGTGGGCCGCTCCGACACGGCGTTCGTCCTGCACATCTACGCCGACCACAAACACGCGATCGCCGTCTCCATCCCCCGCGACACCCTCGTCACCATCCCGTCCTGCAAGCTGCCCGACGGCGGCTGGACCAAGCCGCAGCCCCACACGATGTTCAACGCGGCCTACTCCGTCGGACAGACCGCCAAGGGCAACCCCGCCTGCACCCAGAACACGGTGGAGAAGCTCACCGGTATGCGCATCGACCACACCGTCGTCGTCGACTTCGAGGGCTTCTCCAAGCTGACCGGCGTCGTCGGCGGCGTCCAGGTGTGTCTGCCGCAGAACATCTACCAGCAGGACCTCGACCCGAACCGCACCACCCGCGGCAAGCTCCTCTTCGCCAAGGGCGAGCAGAGCGTGTCCGGGCAGAAGGCGCTCGACTACGTACGCATCAGGCACGGAATCGGCGACGGCTCCGACATCGGGCGGATCAAACGCCAGCAGGCATTCGTCTCCTCCTTGATCAAGAAGGTGAAGGACGACGGGTTCACCCCCACCAAACTGCTGCCGCTCGCCGACGCCGCCACCCACTCGCTCACCGTCGATCCGGGGCTGTCGTCCGCCGACAAGCTGCTCTCCTTCGTGATGTCGCTGAAGAACATCGATCTGCACAACACCAAGTTCGTCACCATTCCCTGGCGTTACCAGGGCGCGCGCGTCGCCATAGTCGAACCGGCCGCGAGCGCCCTCTGGTCCGATCTGCGGGCCGACCGGACGATCGACGGCAAGGACGCCAGCGGCAAGGACCACAAGAACGGCAGCGCCCCGTCCCCCGGTTCCTCGTCCAGCCCCTCGTCCTCCTCGTCGAAGCAGGCCCCCGCAGGACCCGTGTCCGGTGCCGGGATCGCCGTCGGCGTCCAGAACGGCACCACGGTCACGGGCCTCGCCGCCCACGCGGCCCAGACCCTCGGGGACCACGGTTTCACCGTGACCGGCACGGCGACGGCCCCCGCCCAGAACCACACGTCCACCGTCATCACCTACGGGCCCGGGCAGCGCACCGGCGCCGAGACCGTGGCGCGGCTCTTCGCGGGGGCGACCCTCCAGGAAGGGGCAGCCGCCGGCATCACCGTGACGCTGGGCCAGGTCTACGCCGACAACCCATCGGCGACACCGGACAGCACCCCGGCGCCGGGGTCGTCGCCGGCCGGTTCGTCGCCCTCCTCGCTCCCCTCGTCGGTGGCGTCGGGCGCCCGCTCCGGTGACGAAGGGCCGTGCAGCAACGTGTCCTACGGCTGAAGCGCCCCCGGCCGTACGGAGTGACCGCCCCCGGAAGCGTCAACTCGCCTGCGGGCGGAGGCTGTCGCACCGCCGACTGTCGCACCGCCGCCTGTCGTACCGCCGCCTGGCCGCCGCGAGCCCCACCGCGTACAGGCCGAGCACCACCAGGAGCAGCGGGTAGTAGAGGCCGGGCAGCGGCGCCATGCCCAGCGGCGGCCCCAGCGGTGAGAGCGGGAGCAGCAGTCCGACGGCGGCGAGAGCGGCCGCCGCCCAGCGGACCGGGCTCGTCCCGTCCCCCCGGCGCAGCAGAAGCATCACCAGCGCCTGCGTCAGCAGGTTCTCCACGAACCAGCCGGAGTGGAACACCGTCTCGCTGTCCGGGCCCCCGGGGCCGTGCACGGCGAGCGCCAGCACCCCGAACGTCGCGAGGTCGGCGACCGCGTTGAGCGCGCCGAAGCCGGTGATGAACCGGAGGAAGTCGCGCGACCGCAGCGTTGCGGGGCGGCTCAGCACGCCGGGGGCCGGCCGGTCGTAGGCGAACGCGAGCTGCGCCCCGTCGAAGCAGAGGTTCTGCACCAGCACCTGGGCCGGAAGCATCGGCAGGAAGGGCAGCAGCAGCCCGGCGGCGAGCATCGCGATGACATTGCCGAGGTTGGACGAGAGCGTGATGCGCAGATACGTCGCGATGTTGCCGCTGCTGTGGCGTCCGGCCCGCAGCGCGTGTTCGACGGCCGACAGGTCCTTCGCGTGCTCGGCGAGCACCACGTCCGCGCCCTCCCGCGCCACGTCGACCGCGTCGCGCGGGCAGATCCCGACGTCCGCCGCGTACAGGGCGGGCAGGTCGTTGACCCCGTCGCCGAGGAATCCGCAGACCCGGCCGTCGGCCCGGAGCGCGCGGACGATCCGGGCCTTGTGCTCGGGGGTGCAGCGGGCGAAGACGGCCGTTTCACGTGCCGCCGAGGCCAGTTGGCCGTCCGTGAGGGCGTCCACGTCACCGGCGGTGAGCACGGTGCCGGGATCGAGCCCCAGCTCCTGGCAGGCACGGGCGGCGGTACCGGGGTGGTCGCCCGTGACGACCTTCACCGTCACCCCCATCGCGGCGAGCGCGGGCAGCGCGTCCGCGGCGCTCGGCACCAGCGCGTCGCGCAGGGTCACGAAGCCGCGGAAGGTGAGGCCGCGCTCGTCGGCGGTGGTGTAAGCCCGCTTGCGCGCCGGGCGCTCGGCGGTGGCGACGGCCAGCAGCCTGGTCCCGCCGCGTACATGCTCCCCGGCCGCCGCGAGCAGCCGCTCCCGCTCCGCGCCGTCGAGCGCGCAGCGTTCCAGCACGTTCTCGACGGCGCCCTTCACCACGAGGGTGTCGACGCCCAGCCGGCCGGGGCGGCGTACGACGGCGGTCGCCATGCGCCGCACCGGGTCGAAGGGCAGCGCGGCGATCCCCTCGTACGGCAGGAACTCCTCACCGTCCGACGCGCCGAGCAGCGCCTCGTCGAGCGGGTCGGGGGCGGGCAGATCGGCCAGCTGAAGGGTCCACCAGGCGTTGACCGCGGCCCAGTGCAGGACATCGCGGTCGTCCGCGCCGTCCGCGCCCAGCGCCCGGTCGACCACGGGCAGGTCCTGGGTGAGCGTCCCCGTCTTGTCCAGGCAGAGCACATCCACCGCGCCCAGATCGTGCAGCGCCGGCAGCCGTTTGACGATCACCCCGTGGTGGCGGGCGAGCAGCGAGGCGCCGCGCGCCAGACAGCTGGTGACGATCACCGGGAGCATCTCGGGCGTCAGGCCGACCGCCACCGCGACGGCGAACGGCAGCGTCTCAAGGCCCCGCCCGCGCAGCGCGGCGTTCGCCATCAGCACCAGCGGCGGGGTGAGCAGCATGAACCGGATGAGGATCCACGAAATGCCGTGCACCGACCGGTCGAAGGCGCTCGGCCCGCGCGGAACCGCCGCCCCGTGCCCGGCGGCGAACCGCGTCAGCGCCCCGGTCGCCACCACGACGGCGCTGCCGCTGCCCGCGGCCACACTGCTGCCCTGGAAACAGAGATGCGCGCGGTCGAATCCGGTGTCGTCTGACGCCGGTACGGGAACGTCTGCTGCCGACTTGGCGACCGCGGCCGACTCCCCGGTGAGCACCGCCTGGTTGACGCTCAGCCCGACGGCCCGCAGCAGCCGTACGTCGGCCGGCACCAGATCGCCCGGCCCGAGCCGGACCACATCGCCGGGCACCAACTGGTCGACCGGAACCTCACGGGTCACCGGAACCGCGTCGTCCGCCGACCGTCGCAGCACCGTCGCCGTACTGGCCACCAGCTCGCGCAGCGCGCCCATCGAGCGGTCGGCGCGGTGCTCGCCCAGGGAGCGCAGCACACAGCTCACCACCACGAGCGCGATGATCACCGAGGCGGTGCCCCACGCCGCGACCAGCGACGAGACCACCCCGAGGCAGAGCAGCACGGCGGTGAAGGGGTCCCGGACGCTGCGCAGGAACCGTACGAGCCAGGGGACGGGCCGCCGTGCGGGCAGCGTGTTCTCGCCGAACTGCCGCAGCCGTGCGTCGGCCACCGCGTCCGTCAGCCCGCGCGGACCGCTGTCCAGGGCGCGCAGCACCTGGAGCGAGGTCAGCTCACCCAGGTCCGGTGCGGCGCCGCCTGCCGGATGAGCGTCGTCAGCCGCCCGCACGGCCCGTACGGAGACCCGGGGACCGGGCTCCGGGGCCGCGGCGGCCTCAGGTGCCTGTCCCACGGAGGTGGCCCGCGGAAGACCCGCCGTCGGCACGGTCGGCCAGCTGGCCGACCACCAGCCGTACGACGGTCACGACATCGGGATCGTCGACGAAATACACCTGCCGCCGCCCCTCCCGCCGGGAACGGACCAGGCCGGCCAGTTTGAGTTTCGTCAGATGCTGGCTCACCGCGGGGAGCGCGCCGCCGACCCGCTCGGCCAGGCCGCTCACATCGCTCTCGCCCTGCGCCAGCGCCCATACGATGTGCAGCCGGGCCGACGAGGCGAGCAGACCGAACGCGGCGGCCGCTTCGGCGAGCACCTCCGCGGAGGGATCCGGGAATCTCTCGACGCCTGCCGCCACTTCGCCTTCCCCCCACCGCTGGACCATCCGCCGGGCCATCTGCCGGACCGCACCATTCTAGGGTCCTTCGTTCGGGTCGGCCTGGCTCGTGGCAGCGTGGCCCATTTGCGTTCGGATGTCGGGCCGCCTAGCTTATCGGTACGAAACTGTTTCGTTTTACTGGAGTGTCATGCCTCAGCCCGAGTCCCGAAGAACCCGGCTGTCGCCCGAGCGGGAGGCGGAGATCTTCACCGCCACCCTGGACCTGATCCGCGAGGTCGGTTACGAAGCCGCCCGCCTCGACGCCGTGGCGCAGCGCTCCCAGTGCAGCAAGGCCACGCTGTACCGGCGCTGGCAGGGCAAGCCCCGGCTGGTGTCGGAAGCGCTGCGGCACGGCAAGCCGTTCACCCTGTCCGGCATCGACACCGGCTCCCTGCGGGGAGACCTGTACGAGATGACATCCCGCATCGGGAGAGCCAGGAAGGACCATGCCCTGATGCGCGGCATCGCCCTGGCCGTCCGGCAGGACTCCGCACTCGCGGAGGCGATGCACGAGACACTGGTGCGGCCCGACCTGGAGGCAGCCCGCGGCATCGTGGACCGCGCCATCGCACGCGGAGAGGTCGATCCGGCCAATCCGGCCCTCGACTTCTTCCCCCACCTCATCCAGGGCGCGGGCTTCGCCCGGCTGGTCTTCGAACAGCGCGAGCCCGACGCCGACTACCTGCGCCGCTACGTCGACGCCGTCGCCCTCCCCGTGTTGCTCCGGGGGACCGACGGCAGCGCCACAGATACCACCTGAGGAGTACATGATGAGTTCCGCACCCGCCGACGCGGCCGTCGGCACCATATCGCCGCCCGCCGCACCACCGGCCCCCTCGGCATCGCCGCCCCCGGCGCACCGCTGGTGGGCCCTCGTGGTCATCGGCCTCGCCCAGCTGATGGTCGTGCTGGACGCCACCATCGTGAACATCGCACTGCCGTCGGCCCAGCAGGACCTGGGATTCTCCAACGACGACCGGCAGTGGGTCGTCACCGCCTACTCACTGGCCTTCGGCAGTCTGCTGCTGCTCGGCGGACGGCTGGCCGACCTCTTCGGCCGCAAGACCACCCTGCTCATCGGGCTGATCGGTTTCGCCGCCTCCTCCGCACTGGCCGGAGCCGCGGGCGGGTTCACCCTGCTGGTCGTGGGGCGTGCGCTCCAGGGCGCGTTCGGCGCGATGCTCGCGCCGTCGGCGCTCTCCCTGCTGACGACGACCTTCACCGATCCGAAGGAACGCGGCCGTGCCTTCGGGGTGTTCGGGGCGATCGCCGGTTCCGGCGGCGCGGTGGGGCTGCTGCTCGGCGGGGTGCTCACCGAGCACCTGAACTGGCGCTGGACGCTGTACGTCAACCTCGTCATCGCCGTACTCGCGGTGGCCGGGGCGCTGCTGTTCATCCGCAGGCCCGCGCCCGCCCAGCGTCCCAAGCTCGACCTGCTGGGCACCCTGCTGGTCTCCAGCGGGCTCTTCTGCATCGTCTTCGGGTTCTCCAACGCGGAGACGTACACCTGGAGCGACCCGATGTGCTGGGGCTTCCTCGCGGGCGGTGTCGTACTGCTGCTGGCCTTCATCGGCTGGCAGACCAGGGCCGCGCACCCCTTGCTGCCGCTGCGGGTCTTCGCCGACCGCAACCGCAGCGCCTCGTACCTGATGGTGTTCGCCACCGGCGCCGGAATGTTCGGGATCTTCCTCTTCCTGACCTACTACCTCCAGCAGATCCTCGGCTACACACCGGTGAAGACCGGGCTCGCCTTCCTGCCGATGATCCTCATGCTGATGCTGCTGGCACAGCTCTCCATCAACCTGCTCATGCCGAAAATCGGCCCCAAGGTCATGGTGCCCATCGGCACCCTGTTCGCCGCGGGCGGCCTGGCCTGGCTGACCAGGATCGACCTGTCCAGCAACTACAGCGCGGACATCCTGCCGCCGCTGCTGCTGATCGGCGCCGGCATCGGCATGGTGATGCCCCCTGCCATGTCGCTGGCGACCCTCGGCGTCGCACCCGCCGACCAGGGCGTCGCGTCCGCGACGGTCAACACCATGCAGCAGGTGGGCGGTTCCATCGGCACCGCGCTGTTCTCCACCATGGCGACCACCGCGGCCGGCGACTACGTGAAGGACCACGGCACCTCCAAGCCGGCTCTCGCCCAGGCCGCCGTGCACAGCTACGCCATCGTCTACTGGTGGGCGGCCGGGCTGTTCGCGATCGGCTTCCTGATCGCGGTCTTCCTTTACCGCAAGGGCCGTCCGCTGGCAGCGGGGCCGGCGCCGGAACCGGCCGACGCGCACACCCCCGGGGCGCCCGACGACCTCACCACGGCGGCCCCGCAGGAGCAGCCGACCGCGGAACTCCCGGCCGCGGCACCGGCCGCGGAACCGCTGCGGACCGGCGTACGCGGACGGGTGCTGGGTGATTTCGACGCCCCGGTGGCATCGGCGGTGACCCTCATCGACCAGGCCGGCCGCCAGGTGGCCCGCGCGGTTCCCGGCCCGGACGGCTCGTACGCGCTGTCCGCCCCGTACGGCAGGTACGTCCTGGTCGCTTCGGCGCCCGACCGCAAGCCCGAGATCAGCGAACTCGTCCTGGGCACCGAGCCCGTCGAGCACAACGTCCGGCTCGCGGGCACCGGCGGGCTCTTCGGCACCGTCAGCGGAACGGCCGGGCCCATCGAAGGCGCGCTGCTCGTCGTGACCGACGCGGAAGGCAGCGTGGTCGACTCGGCCATGTCGGCCGCGGACGGCGGCTACCGCCTGCCCGCGCTGCCGCCGGCCGCGTACACCTTCACCGCCGGAGCCGAGGGCCACCAGCCCTACGCCGCCCTGGTCACGGTGACGGGCTCCGCACCCACCCGGCACGACGCCTCCCTCACGGCGGCGGCGACGGTCCGGGGCACGGTGAAGGGGCCGCAGGGCGAGCCGGTGGACGACGCCCTGGTCACCCTGCTCGACACGGCGGGCAACGTCGTCGCCCGGCACACCACGGGCCCGGACGGCGTCTACACCTTCACGGGTCTCACCGGCCTCGACTACACGCTGATCGCCGCGGGCTACCCGCCCGCTGCGTCACAGATCACAGTCCCGTCGGACGCCGGGAACGGCTTCGACGTACTGCTGGGGCACTCGGACTGAACCGTCCTGGGCGGCCGCACCAACACCGTGCGGCCGCCCAGGACCCGGGACATGAGAGCTCGGGGGCATGAGGCAACGGAAGAAGGGCCCGCATCATCGAGATGATGCGGGCCCTTCCACCGTGATACTGAACACCTTCACCGGTGTCCGATGATGGTGCGCGAGGGGGGATTTGAACCCCCACGTCCCTAAGGACACTGGCACCTGAAGCCAGCGCGTCTGCCGTTCCGCCACTCGCGCAAGTGGTGTTTCCGAGACTCTCTCACTGGTTTGTGCGAGCGCCTGGCGACATCCGAAGATTAGCACGCTGGACAGGGTGGATTCACATCCGTTCTCCGGCGGGCGACCGGCGGGAACGACCGGCGCCCGTCCGGAACCGGGACCTCGTCCCCCCACTCCTCCTCAGTGCACGCCGAGTGCGGGACACTGTTCAGGAGCCACCTCTACGATCCGTGTGAGAGGTGACACTTATCCACAGGGGGAACAAGGGGAACCAGCCGATTTCCCCGTGCGTGGATACGATCAGTAAGCAGTACCAGGACGCCAACGTCGGAGGAGGTGCCTCATGGGAGTCATGAAGAAGTTCGAGCAGCGTCTCGAAGGTCTGGTCAACGGCACCTTCGCGAAGGTGTTCAAGTCCGAGGTCCAGCCCGTCGAGATCGCCGGCGCGCTCCAGCGCGAGTGCGACAACAACGCGACGATCTGGAACCGCGAGCGGACCGTCGTCCCCAACGACTTCATCGTCGAACTGAGCACACCGGACTACGAGCGCCTCAGCCCGTACTCGGGACAGCTCGGCGACGAACTCTCCGGACTGGTGCGGGACTACGCGAAACAGCAGCGGTACGCCTTCATGGGGCCGATCAAGGTCCATCTGGAGAAGGCGGAGGACCTGGACACCGGTCTCTACCGCGTCCGCAGCCGCACCCTCGCGTCGAGCACCAGCCAGCAGGGCGCCGACCGCGGCCCCGCCGCACCTCAGGCCCCTCAGCGGAACGCCGGCTACGGCTACCCGCCGGCCGCGGCTCCGCCCATGCCCAGCGCACCTCCGCCCGGAGGGAACCGCCCGGCAGCCGGCCGTGCGCCCGCTCCGGGACCCATGCCGAGCACCCAGACGCGGCGCTGGATCGAGGTCAACGGCACCCGCCACCAGATCTCCCGCGCCACCCTGGTGCTCGGCCGCAGCACCGAAGCCGACGTGCGTATCGACGACCCCGGTGTATCCCGCCGGCACTGTGAGATCCGCGCCGGTTCCCCCTCGACGATCCAGGATCTCGGGTCCACCAACGGCATCGTGGTAGACGGACAGCACACCACCCGCGCTACGCTCCGCGACGGCTCGCGGATCGTCGTGGGCAATTCCACCATCGTTTACCGGCAAGCCGAAGGGTGAAGCGGGGGCAATGTCAGAGCTGACCCTGACGGTCATGCGGCTAGGTTTCCTAGCTGTTCTGTGGCTGTTCGTGATCGTGGCCGTCCAGGTCATCCGCAGCGATCTGTTCGGAACGCGCGTCACGCAGCGCGGCTCACGCCGCAACGCGGACGCCCGCCCTCCGCAGACCGCGCGGCAGGCCGCCGCGCCGCCGCAACAGCGTCAGCAGGCGGCGGCCGGCCGCCAGCGCCGGGGCGCACCGAGCAAACTCGTCGTGTCCGAGGGCAGCCTCACGGGCACCACGGTCGCCCTCCAGGGCCAGACCGTCACCCTCGGCCGGGCACATGATTCAACAATCGTGCTGGACGACGACTACGCGTCGAGCAGGCATGCCAGGATCTACCCCGACCGGGACGGCCAGTGGATCGTCGAGGATCTCGGGTCCACCAACGGCACGTATCTCGACCGGACCCGGCTGACCACCCCGACACCGATCCCGCTGGGCGCACCGATCCGCATCGGCAAGACCGTCATCGAGCTGCGGAAGTAGTCACGACAATGAGCGAGCGGAGCGAGCGAGCCGCAGCGGTTCCGGCAACGGGCCGGGGCGCGCTCCCGACCGGAGGGTGGGCAGTGTGGCTCGAGACCGGTTGTACCCGGAGCCGACAGGCGAGGTGCGCATGAGTCTGTCCCTGCGCTTCGCCGCCGGATCGCACAAGGGCATGATCCGCGAGGGGAACGAGGACTCCGGTTACGCCGGACCGCGGCTCCTCGCCATCGCCGACGGAATGGGCGGCCAGGCCGCCGGCGAGGTCGCCAGCTCCGAGGTCATCTCCACGCTCGTCACCCTCGACGACGACGTCCCCGGTTCCGACATCCTGACCTCGCTCGGCACGGCCGTACAGCGGGCCAACGACCAGCTCCGCATGATGGTCGAGGAGGACCCCCAGCTCGAAGGCATGGGCACCACGCTCACCGCCCTCCTCTGGACCGGTCAGCGCCTGGGCCTCGTGCATGTCGGCGACTCCCGCGCCTATCTGCTGCGGGACGGTGTCCTGACGCAGATCACCCAGGACCACACCTGGGTGCAGCGCCTCGTCGACGAGGGCCGTATCACCGAGGAAGAGGCCACCACCCACCCGCAGCGCTCCTTGCTGATGCGCGCGCTGGGCAGTGGCGAGCACGTCGAGCCCGACCTCTCCATCCGGGAGGTGCGGGCAGGCGACCGCTACATGATCTGTTCCGACGGGCTCTCCGGCGTCGTCTCGCACCAGACGATGGAAGAGACCCTCGCCAGCTACCAGGGCCCGCAGGAGACGATCCAGGAGCTGATCCAGCTCGCCCTGCGCGGCGGTGGCCCGGACAACATCACCTGCATCGTGGCCGACGTCCTCGACGTCGACTCCAACGACACCCTGGCCGCGCAGCTCAACGACACCCCGGTGGTCGTGGGCGCGGTCGCCGAGAACCAGGCGGCGCAGCACGACGGCGGGGCCATGCAGACCCCGGCGGGCCGGGCCTCCGGCCTCGGCCGCCAGGTGCCGCCGCCCGCGCCCGGCGGCTTCGGCCCGCCCGGAAGCGGCGACGGATACGGCGCGGCACCCGACGGAGCGTTCGACGCGTACAGCGACGAGGACTTCATCAAGCCGTCCGGCGGCCGCAGGTGGATCAAGCGGTCGCTCTTCGTCGTGCTCGCCCTCGCCGTCATCGCGGGCGGGCTCTACGGCGGGTACCGCTGGACCCAGACCCAGTACTACGTCGGGTCCAACAAACAGAACGTCGCGCTGTACCAGGGCATCAGCCAGGACCTCGCCTGGGTCTCGCTCTCGAAGGTCGAGACCGACCACCCCGAGATCGAACTCAAGTACCTCCCGCCGTACCAGCGCAAGCAGGTCGACGCGACGATCACCGAAGGCAGCCTCAGCGAGGCCAAGCGCAAGATCAGTGAACTGGCCGAGCAGGCCGGTGTCTGCAAGAAGGACGCCGAGCGCCGCAAGGTCGAGGAAGAGAACAAGGCGAAGCCGGACACGGGCAAGACCACCGGCAGTGCGAGCACGCTCTCCTCCACCAGCAGTGGGACCACCACCAGGACCGGGACCACCACCAAGCCCAAGCCCAGCGCCACACCCACGCCCGGCCCCAGCCTCTCGGAGGATGAGCAGAAGCTGGTCCCGCTGTGCGGTAAGCAGTAGAGCCGTAGGGGGCCTTTCACCACCATGAGCGTTGTCACCAACACGACCACCATCGGCGCGATCGAAGCACCGAGCCGTCGCAACACCGAGCTCCTGATGCTCGTATTCGCCGTCGCCATCTCGGTGTTCGCGTACGCCAATGTGGGCCTCGCGATCAACAGTTCGCTGCCGTCGGGCATCCTCGGCTACGGAACGGGCCTCTCGCTGCTCGCGGCGGTCGGCCACATCGTGGTGCGCAAGTTCGCGCCGTACGCCGATCCGCTGCTGCTGCCGCTGGCCACCTTGCTGAACGGCATCGGGCTGGCTCTCATCTGGCGCCTGGACCAGTCACCCAGGCTGATCCAGCGGGCCAAGCTGGCGTTCGGCGGCTTCAGCCCCGACGCGCCCAAGCAGCTGCTGTACTCGGCGCTGGGTGTCGCCCTGTTCGTCGCGGTCCTCGTCTTCCTCAAGGACCACCGCATTCTGCAGCGCTACACCTACATCTCCATGGTGGTGGCGCTGGTCCTGCTGATCCTGCCGATGTTCTTCCCTGCGGTGAACGGCGCCAAGATCTGGATCAGCCTCGGCTCCTTCACCATCCAGCCCGGTGAGTTCGCCAAGATCGTCATCGCGATCTTCTTCTCCGGCTATCTCATGGTGAAACGCGACGCCCTGGCCCTGGCCAGCCGCCGGTTCATGGGCCTGTATCTGCCGCGCGGCCGTGACCTCGGGCCGATCCTGGTCATCTGGGCCATGTCGATCCTCATCCTGGTCTTCGAGACGGACCTCGGGACCTCGCTGCTGTTCTTCGGCCTCTTCGTCGTCATGCTGTACGTCGCGACGGAGCGCACCAGCTGGATCGTGTTCGGCCTGATCATGTCCGCCGTCGGCGCGGTCGGCGTGGCCACGTTCGAACCGCATGTCCAGGAGCGCGTGGATGCGTGGCTCGCGCCGTTCTCCAAGGCGACGCTGGCACAGAGCGATCAGGTGGCACAGTCCCTGATGGCCTTCGGATCGGGCGGAACGCTCGGCACCGGCCTCGGCCAGGGCCACTCGGACCTGATCGGCTTCGCGGCCAACTCCGACTTCATCTTCGCCACCGTCGGCGAAGAGCTCGGCCTGGCCGGAATGATGGCCGTCCTGCTGCTCTACGGTCTGATCGTCGAGCGCGGCGTGCGGACCGCGCTGGCCGCCCGCGACCCGTTCGGCAAGCTCCTCGCCGTCGGTCTCTCCAGCGCCTTCGCCATCCAGGTCTTCGTCGTGGCCGGCGGTGTCATGGGTCTCATCCCGCTGACCGGTATGACCATGCCGTTCATCGCCTACGGCGGTTCATCCGTTCTCGCCAACTGGGCCCTGATCGGGATCCTGATCCGGATCAGCGACACCGCGCGCCGCCCCGCTCCGTCCCCCGCCCCGTCCCCCGACGCCGAGATGACCCAGGTGGTCCGACCGTGAACAAGCCACTGCGCCGGATCGCGATCTTCTGTGGTCTCCTCATCGTCGCCCTGCTGCTGCGCGACAACTGGATCCAGTACGTCAAGGCCGACAGCCTCAACGCCCGTACCGAGAACCGCCGCATCGAGATCGAGCGCTACGCCCACCAGCGCGGCGACATCATCGTCGACGGCAAGGCCGTCACCGGCTCGACGGAGACCCAGGGCAGCGACTTCAAGTACAAGCGCACCTGGAAGGACGGCCCCATGTGGGCGCCCGTCACCGGGTACGCCTCGCAGGCGTTCGGCGCGACGCAGCTGGAGAACCTCAACGACTCCATCCTGACCGGGAACGACGACCGGCTCTTCTTCGACCGGACGCTCTCCATGTTCACGGGTGAGAAGAAGCAGGGCGGCAACGTCGTCACCACGCTGAACGCCGACGCCCAGAAGGCCGCCTACGAAGGGCTCGGCAAGAAGAAGGGCGCGGTGGCCGCCCTCGACCCGAAGACCGGCGCGATCCTCGCCATGGCCTCGACGCCCTCGTACGACCCCTCGACGTTCGCGGGCAACTCCACGACCACGGACTCGAAGAACTACACCAAGCTCAAGGACGACAAGAACGAGCCGCTGCTCAACCGGGCGCTGCGCCAGACGTATCCGCCCGGTTCCGCCTTCAAGGTGGTCACCGCGTCGGCAGCCCTGGAGAACGGCCTGTACGACAGCGTCGACACCCCGACCAGGTCCCCGCTGCCCTGGCGGCTGCCGCTCTCCACCCACGACCTGCCCAACGAGGGCAATCTGCCCTGCAAGAACGCCACGCTGGTGAAGGCCCTGGAAGTCTCCTGCAACACGGTGTTCGGCAAGATCGGCGCCGACCTCGGTGACGACAAGATGCGTGCCGAGGCGGAGAAGTTCGGCTTCAACAGCGAGCAGTTCACGCCCACCCGCTCCAACGCCAGTGTCTTCTCCAAGGACATGGACAAGGCGCAGACCGCGCTCTCCTCGATCGGCCAGTTCAACACCTCGGCCACCCCGCTGCAGATGGCGATGGTCGCCTCCGCCGTGGCCAACGACGGCACGCTGATGAAGCCGTACATGGTCGACCGTCTCACCGCTCCCAATCTGGACACCGTCGCCAAGACCGACCCGGAGAAGCAGAGCGAGCCCCTGTCCAAGGAGCACGCGCAGATGGTGCAGAAGATGATGGAGGGAGTGGTCGAGAACGGCACCGGCGGGAACGCGAAGATCCCCGGCGTCACCGTCGGCGGCAAGACCGGTACCGCGCAGAACGGTGTCAACAACAGCGGTAACCCCTACGCCTGGTTCATCTCGTACGCGAAGACCGCTCAGGGTTCGCCGGTCGCCGTGGCCGTCGTCGTCGAGGACTCCGATGCCTCCCGCCAGGACATCTCCGGTGGCGGTCTCGCCGCTCCGATCGCCAAGGACGTCATGGCCGCCGTCATCAACAGCAAGAAGTGATGATCGTGACGGAAGGCACACGGCACCTGCGCGATACCGGTCCGATATCAGCTGACGGTCGTGGGCTGATCATCCATCCGTGGCCGGTAGCGTATCCGCGAACAGCACACCGCCGGACCACCCCAGGGTGCGGTCGGGACATACGGAGAGGGCTGGATTAGCTATGGAAGAGCCGCGTCGCCTCGGCGGCCGGTACGAGCTGGGCTCGGTGCTCGGCCGTGGTGGCATGGCCGAGGTCTACCTCGCGCATGACACCCGGCTCGGCCGCACCGTCGCCGTGAAGACGCTGCGGGCGGACCTCGCCCGCGATCCGTCCTTCCAGGCCCGGTTCCGCCGTGAGGCCCAGTCGGCCGCCTCGCTCAACCACCCCGCGATCGTCGCTGTCTACGACACCGGCGAGGACTATGTGGACAACATCTCCATCCCGTACATCGTGATGGAGTACGTCGACGGGTCCACGCTCAGGGAGCTCCTGCACTCCGGCCGCAAGCTGCTGCCCGAGCGCACCCTGGAGATGACCATCGGGATCCTCCAGGCCCTGGAGTACTCGCACCGCAACGGCATCGTGCACCGTGACATCAAACCGGCCAACGTCATGCTGACGCGCACCGGCCAGGTCAAGGTCATGGACTTCGGCATCGCCCGCGCCATGGGCGACTCCGGGATGACGATGACGCAGACGTCCGCGGTGATCGGCACGGCCCAGTACCTCTCCCCCGAGCAGGCCAAGGGCGAGCAGGTCGACGCCCGCTCGGACCTGTACTCGACGGGCTGTCTGCTGTACGAGCTGCTGACGGTCCGGCCACCGTTCATCGGGGACTCGCCGGTCGCGGTGGCCTATCAGCACGTACGCGAAGAGCCGCAGTCGCCCAGTAACTTCGACCCCGAGATCACGCCCGAGATGGACGCCATCGTCCTCAAGGCCCTGGTCAAGGACCCCGACTACCGCTATCAGTCGGCCGACGAGATGCGCGCCGACATCGAGGCGTGCCTCGACGGGCAGCCGGTCGCCGCGACCGCGGCGATGGGCGCGGCCGGTTACGGCGGTTACGACGCGGAGCAGCCCACCACCGCCATACGGCAACAGGACCAGGCCGACGGCCAGACGTCCATGCTGCCCCCGGTCAACCCGGACGACGGTGGTTACGGCTATGACGACCGCCCGGACCGCAGACGGGGCCGCCCGCAGAAGAAGTCCAACACGTCGACGATCCTGCTCATCATCGCGGGCGTCCTGGTGCTGGTCGGTGCGATCCTCATCGGGAAGTCGCTGTTCGGCAACAGCGGCAGCGACTCCGGCGAAGTCACGGTGCCGCAGCTCGTCGGTGAGTCCCTGGACAGCGCGAAGGGCCTGATCGCCAACTCCAAGCTGAAGCTGACCGTCTCGGACCGGAAGCCGTGCGACAACGCCCCGAAGGGCAACGTCTGCAGCCAGGACCCGAAGTTCGGCGGCGCCAAGCTCAAGCAGGGCGAGACCGTCTCGGTCGTCGTGTCCACCGGCGCCCCCAAGGTCGAGGTGCCCAACGTCAACGGTGAGACCGAGGACCAGGCCACCCAGGACCTGGAGGGCAAGGGTTTCAAGGTGAACCCGCAGCAGGTCGAGTCCGATACCGAGGAGGGCAAGGTCTTCGACCAGTCCCCGAAGGGCAACACCTCGGCCCAGAAGGGCTCCGAGGTCACGATCAAGATCGCGAAGTCGACCAAGATTCCGGTTCCCGACGTCACGGGCCGCACCTTCGAGGACGCGTCCAAGCAACTGACCGACGCGGGCTTCCAGGTCTCCCGGGCCGCCGACCAGGAGTCTGCGGACCAGCCGGCCGGTTCGGTGCTCAGCCAGGACCCGTCCGGCGGCGAGGCCAAGAAGGGCGCCACGATCACGCTGACGGTCGCCAAGGCCAAGGCGACGCCCACGCCGACGGCGGTCCCCGAGGTCAGGGGCAAGAAGCTGTCCGAGGCGAAGCAGATCCTCAACCAGGCCGGCTTCACCAACGTCCAGGTCGCGGGCGGCAGCAACGGCGACGACAACGCGATCGTCACCGGCGCCGACCCCGGGGTGGGCACCCCGGAGGACGACCCGGGCAGCACCACCGTCACGCTCACCACGCTCGGTGGCGGCGGGAACGGCGGGAACCACGGCGGCGGTAACAACGGCGACGGCGGGGGCGGCATCCTCGACGGCTGGAACTAGCCACCGCGTACGACAGCCCGAAGCCCCGGCCCCCAGCCGGACTCCTTGAGTCCTGCTGGGGGCCGGGGCTTCACCGTTGACATGGATCCGGATGTCAGCGCAGCTCCGGCGGCGGGGTGCGCTTCGCGTCGACCTTCTCGGTGCGCTCCAGCTCGCCCCAGACGATGTACCGGTACCGCGATGTGTAGACCGGGGTGCAGGTCGTCAGTGTGATGTAGCGGCCCGGCTTCTTCTTGCCGGACTCCTTGGGCACCGGCTGGAGCACGTCGACGTTGTACTTCGACGTCTGCCGCAGCTCCTTGAAAACCTTGTAGATGTACCAGGTGTCCTTGGTCTCGAAGACGACCGGATCGCCGGTCTTCACCTTGTCGATGTTGTGGAACTTCGCGCCGTGCCCGTCGCGGTGTGCGGCCAGCGCGAAGTTGCCCGTGCTCGCGGACGGGAGTCCTGCCTTCACCGGCTTCACGTAGTAACCGGCGACGCCCTCGTTCAGGATGCTGGTGCTGGTGCCCCGCCTGACCAGTACTTCGCCGTTCTTCATCGACGGCACATGGAGGAAGCCGATGCCGTCCTTGGTATCCAGGGCGCCGGGGCCTGTGCTGCCGTGCGACCAGGTGTCACGGATCTTGTGTCCCTGCGCGGCGGCGTGCCGGTCGGCCACGACATTCGTCCACCACAGCGAGTAGACGACGAAGAGCCCGAGCACCAGCCCCGCGGTGATGAGCAGTTCACCGAAGACGCTGATCGCGGTCGCGACCGGGCCGCGGCCGCCGCCGCGTGCGCGGGGCGTGGTTGTCTGCTCGTCCTGCTCGGTCGTCGACGCCACCGCACCTGTCCCCTGTATCCGTAACCGTTCAGCCTCCGGTCAGGGCTTCGGGCATCCCCTTGCTCCGTGGCCGTTCATCAACCATCTTGCCCCACACGACCATTCGGTACGTACTGGTGAACTCGGGCGTGCACGTCGTCAGCGTGATGTAGCGGCCGGGCCGGGTGAAGCCGGAGCCCACCGGCACCGGCTGGATCACCGATACGTTCGACGGGGACGTCTGCGCCAGCCGGCTCGTCACCTCGTAGGTGTAGTAGTCGTCCTGCGTCTCGACGACGACCTTGTCGCCGTCCTTGAGCTTGTTGATGTAACGGAACGGCTCACCATGGGTGTTGCGGTGGCCCGCCAGTGCGAAGTTGCCCGTCTTCGCCGACGGCATCGCCGTCTTGAGCTTGCCCTCGCTGTAGTGGCCGACCATTCCGCGGTCGAGCACCTTGGTCTTGCTGACACCCTCGGCGATCGGCACGACCACGTCCAGCTTGGGGATGTGGATGATCGCGAACCCCTGACCGGGCTCGAAGGCGCCGGGCTTGTTGTCGCCGCCCTTCGCCCAGTTGTCCTGGAGGCTGTGGGCCGTGCCGTTGGCCTCCTGGTGGGCGCGTACGTTCGTCCACCAGAGCTGGTACGTGACGAACAGGAGCATCAGCACCCCGAGACTGATGAAGATCTCACCGATCGCCCGGCTGGCGATGACCGCGGGGCTGTCCTTGAGGGCGCGCGCCGCGAGCCGCGCCTCCATCCGGGTGCGGGGGATGGCGGGGATGACCGGTTCGGCGGGCGCGGCGGGCGCGGCGCCCCTGCGGCCCCGGCCCTTGGCAGCCTTGCGGCGCTCGGCACGGCCACCGGTCGGCACGGCGGGCCGGTCCGCGGCGGAGACCCGGAGGCCCACGGTCTCGTCGTCCCGTACGAGGTCGTCCCGTACGGGGTCGTCCCATACGGGGCTGTCCCGTACGGCAGCGTCCTCCGCGGCCGCGGCTTCGCCCCGTCCGGCGTCGCCCCCGAGAGAGTCCCTTACAGCGGTGTCCCGCACGGCGTCGCCCCGTACGCCGTCGCTCCGTACGCCGTCGCTCCGTACGCCGTCGTCCCGTACAGCAGGGAAGACAGCCGTACTCCCTTCCGGATCCGCGGCCGGGTGGCCCTGCTGCGGGAACGGCTCGGGCCGCATCGCCTGCTCAGGGGGCGTGACCGGCCCGGCGGGCGGGGCTATGGGCTCGTACACCGCCTCCCGGCCGTACCAGTCCTGCGGCGGATCCTGGACGGGCTGCGCCGGGCTCGCCGGCCGCTCCGCCCGGAACCACGGCGAGCCGTGCCTGCCACTCGGCGCCGGGCCCGGCGCCGGGTCGGGCAGCGGGTCCGTCAGCGGGTCGTACTCGCGGGCAGGCCCGCCCGGTGGTTCCGGCGCCCCGGCCGCCCCCGCGCCGTCCTGCTCGGGGCGCAGTGCCGTCACGCCGCGGCCTTGCCCACCACCGGCGCCAGTCCCGCCGACCGTCCGACCGCGCCCGCGTCCCCGCACTGCACCAGCCAGTTGGCGAGCATCAGATGGCCGTGCTCGGTGAGGACCGACTCGGGGTGGAACTGCACGCCCTCGACGGGCAGTTCCCGGTGGCGCAGGCCCATGATGATGCCGTCGGCGGTCCACGCGGTGACGGCCAGCTCGGGCGGCACCGTCCGGGGCTCGGCGGCCAGCGAGTGGTAGCGGGTCGCGGTGAACGGCGAGGGCAGCCCGGCGAAGACACCGGCCCCCTCGTGCGTCACCGGGGACGTCTTGCCGTGCAGCAGCTCGGGCGCCCGGTCCACCACCCCGCCGTACGCCACGGCCATCGACTGCATGCCCAGGCACACCCCGAAGACGGGGACCCCGGTGTCGGCGCAGTGGCGCACCATGTCCACGCAGACACCGGCGTGTTCGGGCGTCCCGGGTCCGGGGGAGAGCAGGACACCGTCGAAGCCGTCCTGCGCGTGCGCGAGGGTGACCTCGTCGTTCCGCACGACCTCGCACTCGGCACCCAGCTGGTACAGGTACTGGACGAGGTTGAACACAAAGCTGTCGTAGTTGTCGACGACGAGGATGCGGGCGCTCATCGCACGGCCCCCATCCCCTGGTCGACGGTCACGTCATTGAACGGAAGCAGCGGCTCCGCCCACGGGAAGACGTACTGGAAGAGCAGGTAGACGAGAGCGAGCACGAGCACGAGCGAGATGACCGCCCGAAGCCATACGTTGCCCGGCAGATGCCGCCAGATCCAGCCGTACATGCTGTCCCTTCCGTTCGTGGTACGGCACCAGAGTAGAGGGCAGTGGCAGGCGCCCGTGGGTCACCCGCGCAAAGCGGCCGGCTTGCCCTGCGTCACGGGCTGCGTGGAGTCGAGATGTCCCCAGGCGATGAGCCGGTGGCTGCTGCCCCATTCCGGGTCGCACGTGGTGAGCGTCAGATAGCGGCCGGCCCCCTGAAAGCCCGACTTCACGGGCACCGGAGCGATGACCCCGGTATCGGACGGCACGGTCAGATAGGGCTTCTTGTCGATGCGGTACGTGTACCAGGTCGTCCCGTCGGTGAGCACCACCGCGTCGCCGGGGCGGAGTTTCGGGAAGTCCTTGAACGGGTCGCCGTAGGTACGCCGGTGTCCGGCGACCGCGAAGTTCCCGGTGGCGCCGAGCCTGGCGGTCCCCGTGTAGTGGCCGAGGCCCCGCTGGAGCGTCCCGACGGCCGTGTTCTGCAGCACGGGCCTGCTCCAGCTCCGCCCGAGCCGCGGGACGTACATCACGGCGAAGGGCTTGCCCGCCCGGTACGCGACGGGTGCGGGGGTGGCGGGCTTCGGTTCCGCGGGCTTCGACGCCTTCGAAGGTGACGAGGCGCCGGCCGCGGGGCCCGGGGTGGCGGAGGCGCTGTGGGCCCACTGGCGGTGCAGGTCGTCGATCTGGTGGTCCGCCGCGCTGTCCGCCTTGACGCCTGTCCAGAACAGCAGATACGCGACGAACAGCACGATCAACGCGCCCACGGTGATGCAGAGTTCGCTGAAGCTCCTGACGATCACTCGTACCGTCACAGCCGGCCGCCTCCCCGGAACTACCCCACAGGTCCTGCGTAATGGAGATCCACTGTGCCCGAGTAACCGGGAAGAGTCACCGCTCCGTAGTCCTCGACTTTCCAGCCGAGCCCGTACGCCTTCACGTACTGCAGGTAGTTCTGGATCGCCGACGAGGCCGTGAGCGCCTTCTTCAGCTTGCCGGGGTCGCCGACGGCCGTCACCTTGTACGGCGGCGAGTAGACGCGGCCCTGGAGCAGCAGGGTGTTGCCGACGCAGCGCACCGCGCTGGTGGTGATCAGCCGCTGGTCCATGACCTTGATGCCCTTGGCGCCGCCCTGCCACAGCGCGTTCACCACCGCCTGGAGGTCCTGCTGGTGGATGACCAGGTCATTGGGCTGCGGCTCGGGGTAGCCGGGGTTGGCGGTGGCGTTCGGCGGGGCGTCGTCGAGCGTGACCGAGACCGCGGAGCCGCTGAGCTTCTGGGTACCGGCGGACTTCTCCAGAGCCTTGAGCCCCTCGTCCTCCTTCTTCGTGGTGCCTCCGTCACGCTGGGCGAGCGCGTCGACGTCCCGGCGTACGGCCGCGGTGGAGTCGCCGAGCTCCTTGTTCTTGCCGTTGCGCTCCTGGATGAGGTCCGAGAGTTTCAGCATCGAAGCGTCGGTGCGGATATCGGTGCCCTTGGCGGTGTTGAAGCTGGTCACGAAGATGAGTCCGGCGAGGGCGAAAACAGCGGCGGTGAGGACGCGGACCGGCCGCCAGTCGCGGGGGCGGGCAGCGCCTGTGGGAGAGTCGTCGGAATTGCTCAACGTACCCTTATCTCCTTCCACACCCCGGAAGCACTACGCTAACGGACGCCTGGGGGAGGCAATGCGTCCCGTCGCATCCCGCTCCCGGCACTTCCTACACAGTTCCCCCTGCGCGGTCACGCAGCGCATCGACAGGAGAGCCCCTCGTGCCGAAGTCACGTATCCGCAAGAAGCCCGATTTCACGCCGCCGCCCGCGACGAAGCAGGCGACCGCCATAAAGCTGACGAATCGCAGCTGGGTGGCCCCGGTGATGCTGGCGTTCTTCTTGATCGGTCTCGCCTGGATCGTTGTCTTTTACGTCACCGATGGCGATATGCCCATCAAGCCGTTCGGGAACTGGAACATCGTGGTCGGCTTCGGCTTCATCGCGGGCGGCTTCGGCGTCTCGACGCAGTGGAAGTAGCCGGTCCCGCTGCCACACGCCCGGGCGCCCGTCAAGCCCTGCCCTGAGTTATCCACAGCGCTATCCACAGCCGGGGAAAACTCAGAAGATCTGTGGATAACTTTCGGGTGTTGACGCCGGTGTGACTACTCGGCGCCATACCACAACAGTGGCCCGCCCCTTGCCCTTCCTGGGGAAACCCAGGTCAGCGACAAGGGGCACTGCTGTTCCCCACAGGATGCACAAGATCCACCACTCGCTGTGGACAACCGGCGCCCGAGGACCGGATCAGGCGCCTGGATCAGACGTGAGACGCCTGGGCCGGGCACCCGGATGATCGGGCGCCCGGCCCAGGCATTCGTGTCGGGCATCCGTGTCAGGCATCCAGGCCCGGCATCCGTGTCAGGCCCTCAGGTCAGCATCGCGGTTCTGGCCAGGACCATGCCGACGATCGCCACCAGCACCAGCGCACAGGTCCCGAACTGGAGCAGCGTCCGCCGCTCGCGCGGGGCGTGCACCATACCGATCGCGATGACGATCCCGGCGACGAAGCCGCCGAGATGCGCCTGCCAGGCGATTCCGCCGGTGAAGGTGAAGATGACATTGACCACGAGCAGCCCGAGCAGCGGCCGCATGTCGTAGTTCATGCGCTTCATCAGGACACCCGTGGCACCCAGCAGCCCGAAGATGGCGCCGGACGCACCGAGCGATGCCTCGGTCGGCGAGGCGATGAGATAGGTGAGCGCGCTGCCGGCCAGCCCGGAGAGCACATACAGCGCGATGTAGCGGGCCCGGCCGAGCGCCGCCTCCAGCGGCCCGCCGATCCACCACAGGCTGAGCATGTTGAAGCCGATGTGCGGATAGTTGGCGTGCATGAACATCGCCGTGAACAGCCGGTACCACTGCCCCTGGGCGACGCCCACCAGCGGCCCGAACGGCGTGGTCTGCGCCTGGCCCACCAGCTCGTAGCTGGAGTCGAAGCTGTTGTTGTTCGCCACCTGCATGATGAACACCAGGACATTGATCCCGATGAGGATCTTGGTGAGCAGCCGCGGGTCGGCGGTGACCGCACCGCCCGCCACGGTGCGCGGCCGGCTCGCGGCGGCCGGGGTGCTGCCGGTGCCCCCACCCGCTCCCGGGCCCGAACCCGCACCGCCGCGCACACACTCCGGGCACTGGAAGCCGACGGAGGCGCTGATCATGCACTGCGGGCAGATCGGCCGCTCACAGCGGACGCAGCTGATGCCCGTCTCCACGCCGGGGTGGCGGTAGCAGTGGGGCAGACCGCCCGCCCCGGACTGCCGCTCCGGGCCTCCTGGCAACTCTTCCATCGGGTTCCCTCGTCTCGTACGGGTCGCGTACGCACTGCACCGCCCCGCTCGTCATACGGACGAACGGGGCGGGTGGTTCCCGTACCGGACAAGGCAACGGGCTCTCTGCTCCCACCGCTCCCGCGCCCGCGGGATCCGGCGGCCGGCTCTCCGGCCGCCGCGCGGTTCAGCTCTTACGGGTGCCGGCGCTGTCGCGGGTCTCGACGACGACCGTCTCGATGACGATGTCCTCGACCGGCCGGTCGGTGCGCGGGTTGGTCGGGGTGGTGATGATCTCGTCGATGACCTTCTGGCTCGCGGCGTCGGTGACCTCGCCGAAGATGCTGTGCTTGCGCGTGAGCCAGGTCGTCGGCTGCACCGTGATGAAGAACTGCGAGCCGTTGGTGCCCGGCCCCGCGTTGGCCATGGCGAGCAGATACGGCTTGTCGAAGGCCAGGTCCGGGTGGAACTCGTCACCGAACTCGTAGCCGGGGCCGCCCGTGCCGTTGCCCAGCGGGTCGCCGCCCTGGATCATGAAGCCACTGATCACACGGTGGAATACGGTGCCGTCGTACAGCCGGTCCGTGGACTTCTTGCCGGTGGCCGGGTGAGTCCACTCCCGCTCCCCCTGAGCGAGTTCGACGAAGTTCTTGACCGTCTTCGGCGCGTGGTTCGGCAGCAGCCGGATCTCGATGTCGCCGTGGTTGGTCTTCAGGGTGGCGTAAAGCTGCTCGGCCACGATGTGCCTTCCGTAAGTCTTCTCTGACGTTCCCCGATCCTCGCACGGCGCCGAACTCCCGAGCCGCCACGCAGGGGAAAAGCACCCGGGTGACCGCCGAACCGGCGCGTGCCGGACCGAACCATGGCATTGTCGGCCGCAGAATCCCCCTTGAACCACAATGACGGATTACGTCTTTCCTGACCCGGATGCCCGCTCTCAGGTGCCGCGAAGGTGCCGGACAGGCATGATTTCGAAATGGGTGGACAGGCGAATGACAGAACGCCACCGATGAGGAGGAACCCGTGACCCGCATGGACAGCGTGCGCGCCGCGACCGGTACGGCGAAGGAGAACGTGCTGCACGCCGCGGAAGTGGTGGCGCCCTACGCCGGAACGGCCAAGGAACAGGCCACGCATTACGCCAGCGAAGCTCGTGTACGGCTGGCGCCGAAGGTCTCGCTGGCGGCCCAGCAGGCCCGTACCCAGTACGACGCACGCCTCGCACCCCACGTCGACCAGGCCCTCACTCATGTACCGCCGAAGGTCGACGCGGCGGCGCAGCGTGCGGCCAAGGCGGCCCGGCAGGCGCACGGCCAGCTCGTCCCGCGGGTGGAGCAGGCCGTGGCAGCGGCCCAGCCCGTCCGCGAGGAGGCCACGGCACGCAGCGCGGCCGCCGTGGCGGCGCTGCGCGGTCAGGTCTCCGCGAAGCAGATCCAGCGGCTGGCCAGGCGCCGGCAGCGGTGCGCGAAGGCCGGCCGGCTGGCCAAGGGCATGCTCGTGCTCGGCGTGGTCGCCGGAGGCGCCTTCGCCGCCTGGAAGTGGTGGGACAAGCAGGCGAATCCCGACTGGCTGGTCGAGCCGCCCGCGCCCACCGAGGTCGGGGACGGCCGGCGGCCGCTCAGCTCGGTCGACGGCAGCGGGTCCGACGCCCTGGACCCCGAGGTCAAGGCCAAGCAGGCCAAGGCCGAAGAGGGCGACCCGGAGCGCGACGACCCGCGGACCTGAACCGGGCCTGAACCGGAACTGATCCTGACCTGACCCGGGTTGGATCCGGTTCTGATCCTGATCTGCTGTCCGGCGGGCGGACGCGAGCGTGCGGGGCGCCAGGAGACTCAGCTCTCCTGGCGCCTTCGACGTTCCACGTGAAACATCCGCCAGCGGGTCGCGTCTCAAGACACATCCAGCAGAGCCAACTGCCCCTGAGCCTGAGCGGCCCACCATGCCTCCTGGGCTCGGGAGCCGGGCGCCGCTACTTTTCCCTGAGAGTCCCCGGCTCCACCGCGAGCAGGGCATCGAGCAGCGCCCCGCGCAGCGGCTTTCCCACATGCGGCCACCGGGGGTCGAACCTGACGAAGTGCGCGGCACCGTCCGCCCCGAATCCGATGGCGCCCCGGTACGGAAGCACCCGGGCCCGGCGCTCCGACAGCGGCGGATATCCGGGCAGCGCCACCGGGATCAGGCCCTCGCGGAGCAGGTCGTCGGAGAGCTGCGCGTAGGACTCGGCGCCGTGCGGCACAAGCAGGATGAGGCGCTGCACCGGTATCCGGGTCAGCGCCTGTTCCAGTTCCCAGCGCAGCCCGGCCCCGCCACCGCCGGTCGACATCAGGATCAGCGTCGCCTCCCGCATGAGCCGCAGCACCGGGCCCTGCCAGTCGTCCGCCGGCATCGTGGCGCGCCGCGCTCCCGCGTGGTGCAGGCGGGTGCCAGGGCGGCCGACGGCGATCAGCGGACCGATGACCCTTACGGCACGGGCGAGTTGCTCCTCCTCACTGAGCGGAGAGCGGCCGGGGCCGCCGAGCACGGTACGGACCGTGGGGGCGAGCCGGGCCAGCCGCGGGTCCTCGGCGAACCCCCGCAGATACAGCACATACGGGCGGTCCGGCGGCTCCGTGTCCGCCGGGCGGGCCAGGCGGCGGCGCCCCGCGGCGCACCGCGGCGGCCAGGTAGTACATCGGGACCGGCAGCAGGAAGGAGCAGGCGAGCGCCGCGATGCCCCAACCTCCGTGGTGCAGCAGGCGATTGTGCAGATGCCGGGCGAGATAGCAGGCGAGGAGGGTCAGCCGCAGCGGTCCGCTCGCCAGCACCGCGACCGCCCCCAGCAGCCGCGACGTCCGGGTCCCGATGAACCGTAACCGCGCTTCCCGGCCGTCCTCACCGCCGTCCCCGTTCCCGCCCTGATCCCCGTCGCCGGAGGGCCCGTCGCCGGCACCCCCGGCACGGCCCGTACGGCCGTCGTCCGCCGTCATCCGGCCAGCGTGGCGGAGCAGTTCGCCCGGTGACAAGAACCGGTGACAAGAACACGCGCCTTCGTCATGCTGAGGGCATGAGTGACATCGGGGAAGCGTTGTGGAACACCGACATCAACACCTCTGACTACTCCCGGGCCAAGGACCGGTACCAGCAGGCGATACTCGAACAGTACAAACTCTGCGTGGAGATGGCCGACCGCGTCAGCGCCCGGCGCAACCTCACGAACACCTTCTTCCTGTCACTCAACAGCGCCGTCGTGGCCGTGGTGGCGGCGCTCTCCGGCCACACCCTGACCGGCACCTCCGTCTGGTTACTGGCCTCCGGGCTGCTGATCCTGTTCGCACAGTGCGCGGCGTGGTGGATGATGGTCCGCTCGTACCGGCAGCTCAACGCGGCCAAGTACGAGGTGATCGGCGCCCTGGAAGCGCGGCTTCCGGCCTTCGCCTACTCCCGTGCGGAGTGGGGTGCGCTGGGCAAGGGGCTGGACTGGCGCAGATATCTGCCGCTCACGCATGTCGAGCAGTGGGTGCCGGTCATCTTCGCGCTCTCGTATCTGATGGCCTTCGTGGCCGGTATCGCGATGTGACATGTTCATGGACCGTAGTGACACGGGTGCGCTACGTTCGTGGCCATGCGGGGGCGGAAGTTGTGGCGCGGCGTGCGCGGTGGCGGGTTGCTCATCCTCGTGGGCGTCGGCGTCCTGCTGGCTCTCGGGCTGAAACTGCTCTCCCTGCACCGGCAGTACGGCGGTTACTTCGACCCGCTGACGTTCGTACGCCCCCTGGTCTACGTCGCCCTGATCGGCGTTCCCATCGCCCTCACCTGGGGCCGCTACCGGCGCACCACGCGGACGCGGATGTACCAGGAGATCGTCGGCCCGCTGGTCAGGTCCGACGAGGAGTACTGCCTGATCCTGCGGCCGTTCGGCAGTGACGGCGAAGTGGCCCTGGCGCACGCCTGGTTCGGCGCCTCCACCATGGAACAGGCCATCGCCCGCAGCGCCCGGAAAGCCCTGGGGCTGCGGACCTACGCACTGGTCGACCAGGATCTGCGGCTCGCGCCGCCGGGGCCGGTCTGGATGCGCTCGCCGCACGACCAGTGGCAGGACGCCGTCCGGACCCTCATCCGGCGCGCGCACTCCATCGTCCTGATCCTGCCGCCGGGTCAGGGCATCAGGTCCGCCCTCAAGTGGGAGATCGACCAGATCACCCAGCACGAACTCCAGACCCGGCTGGTCCTTGTCCTGCCGCCGGCCCAGCTGTACAAGGCGGAGTATCCGCAGGCGTTCCTGGACGCCTGCGTGATCACGGCCGCTCTGGAGGGCTTCGCGGGCTCCGTCGACGACGTCACCACCCTCCGCGTCCACCAGCTGGAGCTCACGCTCCACGGGCGGACGCAGGTGGTGAAGTACTGCCGGGCGCGCCCCGGGGACACTCCGGTGCTGCGCTGGTGGTACGTCAAGCGGAAGCTGGGCCGCAAGGGATCCGTGCGCTTCTTCCACGGGGCGCTCACCGCCGCCCTCCGTACGACGGAACAGGAACTGTCGGGCCGCGGCTTCCCGGCGCGCTACCCGTGGCCACTGCCGTGACAGCGCGCGGCGGCCGGGCCGTCGGCCGCCGGGGCTGCCGGCCGGACGCGGGATAGGATCCGCCGCCTGCTGTCGAATACGGGAGTGCGGCTGTGGCGGTAACGGTGATCGCGGTGACCGGGCACATGGACCTGACCGAGGACACCGTGCCCCTGGTCCGTACCGCGCTGAAGGAGCTGCTCCGGCCCTACGCGGCGGCCGGGCCGCTCGTCGGTGTCTCCTGCATCGCGGAGGGTTCCGACGCGCTGTTCGCCGAGGCCGTCCTGGCCGCCGGCGGCCGGCTGACCGCCGTCATTCCCTCCCGGGACTACCGCCGCAGGGCCGTGCGCCCCGGCCATGCCGCCCGCTTCGACCGGCTGGTGGAGGCATCGGACGACGTCGTCGTCATCCCCGAGGAATCGGCGGGCCGTGCGGCGTACGACGCCGCCAACGCACTGCTCCTGGAGCGCGCGGACCGTCTCGTGGCGGTCTGGAACGGCGAACCCCCGACCGGCAAGGGCGGCGGCACCGCGGATGTGGTCGTCGCGGCACGGGAGAAGGGCATCCCGGTCGATGTCGTCTGGCCCGACCGGGCCCGCCGGAAGAGCTGAGCCTCCGCAGGAGCCGAGCCGCCGGAAGGGCTGAGCCAACGGAAGGGCTGAGCCGCCGGACAGTCCCTAGTGGCGCAGCCCTCACTCACGCCGTGTTTCGGCACCGGTCCGGGGCCGGTACAATCACTTGCTAGACACAAGCAACAAAAAGAATACGGAGGCGGGAGGCATGGACAAGGGGACGGTCCATGACCGACCGGCGGAGGCGATGCCGGTCACCGGTGATGCCAGTGCCGAGGATGCCGCAGCAGGGCTCGGGAGCCAGATCGTACGGTTCTCCCGGCTGCTCACGACCCGCAGGCGCCGGGCCAAGTTCGAACAGGGCGCCGGCGAGCGAGTGCTGCTGGCCCGGTTGGTACTGGACGGCGAGCAGCGCGCGACCGACCTGGCCACGGACACCTTCCTGGACCTTTCGACCGTCAGCCGTCAGGTGCGGTCGATGGTGGAGAGCGGCCTGATCGCGCGGCGCCCGGACCCGGAGGACCGGCGCGGTGCCTTGCTGCACGCGACCGACGCCGGACGGGCGGCCTTCGAGGCGTACCGGCGGCAGCGCGACGCTGAGCTGGCGGAACTCCTCAGGCCGTGGTCACCGGAGGACCGGTACCAGATCATCCGGCTGATGGCACGCCTCAACGACGACCTGGCAGAGCATGAACACGCACGTCACTGCTCGGGAAACCACCCCGAAGCGGCGGCGAAGCAGGGAGCAACCAAGCATGAGTGAGGCCGTGTCCGCGCCACGCGGAGACACCCAGACGAAAGCGATACCCACCAGTCCGGGCGGCTTGAGCCACCGGCAGATCCTGACCATCCTGAGCGGCCTCATGCTGGGCATGTTCCTGGCCGCGCTCGACCAGACGATCGTCTCGACCTCGATCCGCACCATCGCGGACGACCTGCACGGCCTCAGCCAGCAGGCGTGGGCGACAACCGCCTATCTGATCACCTCGACGATCGCCACACCGCTGTACGGCAAGCTGTCCGACCTGCATGGACGCAAGCCGTACTTCCTGACCGCGATCAGCGTCTTCATCGTCGGCTCGGTGCTCTGCACCTTCTCGACCTCGATGACCGAGCTGGCGTCCTTCCGTGCCCTGCAGGGCATCGGCGCCGGTGGTCTGATGTCGCTGGCCCTGGCGATCATCGGCGACATCGTGCCGCCCCGTGAACGTGCCCGCTACCAGGGCTACATGCTGGCCACCTTCGCCACCTCGAGTGTCGCCGGACCGCTGATCGGCGGCTTCCTGGCCGGCCAGAGCAGCATCCTGGGCGTCACCGGCTGGCGCTGGGTGTTCCTGGTGAACGTCCCGATCGGCATCATCGCGCTGTTCGTCGTCGCCAAGGTCCTCAACATCCCGCACGTCCGGCGCGACCGCCGGATCGACTGGTGGGGCGCGGTCACCATCGCGATCGGCGTGGTGCCACTGCTGCTCGTCGCCGAGCAGGGCCGCGAATGGGGCTGGGGCTCGACCAACTCGCTGCTCTGCTACGGCATCGGGGTGGTGGGCATCATCGCCTGGATCCTCGTGGAGCGCCGGATGGGCGACGACGCGCTGATCCCGATGCGGCTGTTCCGCAACTCGATCTTCAGCAAGACCAGTCTGCTGTCCGTGCTCATCGGTGCGGGCATGTTCGGCGGGATGCTGATGATCCCGCAGTACCTGCAGATCGTGAAGGGCGCCAGCCCCACCCGGTCCGGCCTCGAAATGCTGCCGCTGATGCTCGGCATGATCATCGCGTCGATCGTGGCGGGCCAGCTCACCGCGAAGACCGGCCGCTACAAGATCTTCCCGATCATCGGCACCGCCCTGATGGTCGCGGCGCTGCTGCTCTTCCACTTCAAGGTCCAGTGGGACACCCCCCTGTGGGAGTCCATGGTCTTCATGCTGATCTTCGGCCTCGGCCTCGGTGGCTGTATGCAGACCCTGGTCCTCGCCGTGCAGAACGCGGTGCCGCCGCAGGACATGGGTGTGGCGACCGCCTCGTCCACGTTCTTCCGTCAGATGGGCGCCACCGCCGGTACCGCGATCTTCCTCTCGGTGCTGTTCAGCAACGTCGGGGACAAGATCTCCTCGGCGTTCAAGTCGGCCGCGCAGACCCCGCAGTTCCAGGCCGCGCTACACGATCCGCATGTGCTCTCGAACCCGGCCAACAAGCCGGTGCTCGACATGGTCAAGAACCCCGGTGCGGGCGGCGGCGGTTCGAGTGTGCTGAGCGACTCCTCGTTCATCCAGCAGCTCGACCCGCGGCTGGCCGAGCCCTTCAAGCAGGGCTTCGCCGACTCCATGCACCTGGTGTTCCTGATCGCGGCGGGTGTCGTCGCGGTCGGCTTCCTGATGGTCCTGTGGACCAAGGAGGTGCCGCTGCGCAACGTGTCGGGCCTGCAGGCCCGCGCCGCGGAGGAGGAGGGTGCGGCGACCGCCGCCATCGAGGCCGAGGCGGCCGTCGCGGCCGTCCCCGAACCGCTGTCGGCCTCGGCCGCGGGACGCCACGCGGCGCCCCGGCCGGAGACGGACGACCAGGCCGTGGTCACGGACGCCGCGGGTACGGGCGTCAGGGGCTACATCCGCGACAGCGACGGCACACCTGTACCGCAGGCCGTGGTGACCCTGATCGACCTGGGCGGCCGGCAGCTCGGCCGTACGACGACGGACCCGGACGGCCGGTACTTCGTGGCGGCTCCCGCCGGCGGGACGTACGTCCTGATCGGCTCGGGCGGCGCACGGCAGCCGCAGGCGACGACGGTGGCGGTCGGGGAAGGCCCCATCGACTTCGACCTGATGCTCAGTGGTGCGGCCGGCCTCGTCGGCACGGTCCTGGCAGCGCCGGGCGACCGTCCGCTGCCGGGAGCCCTCGTCATCGCCACCGACATGCGTGGTGACGTGGTCGCGTCCGGCACCGCCGACGGGTCGGGCGACTTCGCCTTCGGTGACCTGGTGCCCGGCAGCTACACCCTCGCGGTGAGCGCCACGGGGCACCGGCCGACGGCCGTGCCGGCGGAGGTCGCCAGCGGCTCCGCCAACCGCTACGAGGTACGGCTCGACCCCGGCGCCCGGGTCCAGGGCACCATCCGCAACAGCGCGGGTGAGCCGCTGGACGACGCCCGGGTGACGCTGCTCGACGCCGCGGGGAACACCGTGGGGTCGACCGTCACGGGTACGGACGGCGTGTACACGTTCAACGACCTCGACACCGGCGACTACACGGTGGTGGCCAGCGGTTACGCGCCCAGCGCCGTTCCGCTGCTGGTGGACGGCAGGGGCGGGCAGGGCCTCGACCTGGACCTGAGCCACTGACACGGTCGAAGCGGGGTTCCGCGTACTGAGCAAGGCCGGAGGCCGCGGTACGACACAGTCTGTGTCGTACCGCGGCCTCCGGCTTGTCCGGGGTCGGCCGCGCTCGGGTCATGACAACTCACGGTCGTGGGGAGACGGCAGGAGAGGCGGCAGGAGAGGCGGCGTCCTCATATGCGTTTGCAGGCATATAGCCAGCAGAGTATATTCGCCTGTATGGGCACCGCGAACACCCCGGCGAGTGACGTGATCGAAGTCCTCGCCGAACCGAACCGCCGACGGATACTCGACCTGCTCAAGGACGGCGAGCGCCCCGTCGGCGAGCTGGCCGAGCGGCTCGGGCTGGCGCAGCCGACCGTCTCCAAGCATCTGCGCACCCTGCGCGACGCGGGACTGGTCGAGGTCAGGGTCGATGCCCAGCGTCGGCTGTACCGGATACGCCCGGAGCCACTGGCCGGCCTCGACGCATGGCTCGCCCCCTACCGGAAGCTGTGGACCGCGAGCCTGGACCGCCTTGAGCGGCACCTGGAAGAAGGGACACCATGAACGACCACTCCAGCACCCCCGCCGAAGCCGTACTCAGCACCGCAGGCACCCGGCCGGTCATCCGTTTCGAGCGGCTCCTGGCCCGGCCGCCCGAGGAGGTGTGGCGCGCGATCACCGACCGCGAGGAACTCAAGGCGTGGTTCCCCTGCGACGTCATCGCCGACGCCTGGGAGCCGGGCGCCGGTATCAGTTTCCCGTTCCCCGACGGCGGACCGACGCTGACCGGAAAGGTCCTGGAAGCCGACGAGCCCCGCCTCCTCGCCTACACCTGGGGAGACGAAACCCTGCGCTTCACCCTGACCCCCGAGCCCGGCGGCCGCACCCGCCTGGTGTTCACGGACGAGCTGGACCCGCCCATCGCCGCCCGCAACGCGGCCGGATGGCAGGTCTGCCTGGCCCGTCTCGCCGGAGAGTCGTCCGCCGCCCACGCCTGGAAGGAGTTCTTCGACCGCTACACGGCCACGTTCGAGCCGGTCGTCGGCCCGCAGGAAGGCCCGCCCGCGGGACATTGAGGCGACCACGGGACACTGAAAAAGGCCGCAGGACATCGGGAACACCCATGCGGGTCACCGCGAAGAGCTGGATCAGCGCTCGTGCTCGCCGGCCCCGAGCGTGCGCCCCAGGGCGTCGAGGAGCGTACCGAGCCTGCGCCGGTCCACCCCGCTCATTCCGGCCAGCAGCTCCTGCTCCTGGGCGGACCTCACCGCGCCGACCCGGCCGGCCAGCTCGATGCCCTCGGGGGTCAGGGACAGCCGTACGACCCTCCGGTCGCCGGTGTCGCGCTCCCGGCGGATCAGACCGGCCGCCTCCATGCGGTCGGCCTGCTGGGTGAGACCGCCCGCCCTGACCACACCGGCTGCCGCGACCTCACCCATGGTCAGCCGGTAGGGGTGGCCCGCGTCATGCAGGGTCGTCAGCACATCGCAGGCGGACAGACTGATCCCGAAGGGGCGCACGACCCTGCCCATGAGCGTCTGATGGCGCAGCGCGCAGTCATTCAGCCGGGCGAGCAGGGAGGCGGGCGAATCGTCCACGCCGGGACGCCCGCGCTCATGGTGTACGGCAGGCTCCTGACCGGAGTCGACCGGGCCGCCGGAGCTGCCGGAGCTGCTACTTGAGCTACTTGAGCCGGCGGAACTGCCGGGACTACCCGAACTGCCGGATCCCTGTGCCGGTGGGCGTGCGGTGCCGCCGCCGCCGAGGGCATCGCCGAATGCCGTGGTGAGGACCTCCGTGAGCGCGGGCGCCAGTTCGTCGGTGGGGACCGATGCCGCCGGTTCGTGCGCGAAGAGATAGCGCTCCATGACCACGCCGAAGAGGATGCTGCGGATCAGGGCGGCGCGTACATCGGCACCGGGACAGTCCCCGAGCAGTCGCGCGAGCGGTTCACCGACCTGCTTCTCGAGGATCGTCCGCAGCATGTCGGCGCTCGGCGGATGTCCGACGGCCGAGCGGATCAGCGCAGTCCAGGGGTCATCGGCGGGCAGCCGGTCCCAGCGGTCGAGATACGCGCGCGCAAGAGCCGCCGGCAGGTCGCCCTCGTCCTCCGCCGCGGCGTCGAGCACTTCCCTGCTGACGCCCGCCCCACCGCCGACCATCTCGCGGAACAGGCCGTCCTTGGTACCGAAGTACGCCATCACCAGCCCCGGTGTCACTCCCGCCTCGGCCGCGATGGCACGCACCCCCACCCCCGTGTACCCGTGGGCACCGAACAGCTTCCTGGCCGCGTCGAGCACTGCCTGACGGTTGCCCTCGGGGTCACGGGTGCCGGGCCGCCGCCGGCCCGGCACCGGGGGGCCGGAGTTCGTGTCGTCTGGGTCCACACGCTTCAGATTAAACGAGCGTTCAGGCCGGCAGCACTGAACAAACGCACAGAAAAACGACCGTTCAAATAGATCACGAACGATGGACAGATCTGCCTCGCAGGGCGGACAGAAGGCCGCCGCTTACCCGGCATACAGGGACGTAAGCGACCACGATCGTCGGAAATCCGGAGCACCCCCTTGCCAGGATGAAACTTTAGGGTAAATCATTTTAGGTACTAGATAGATCTCTGGACCCCGGACCGCCGCATGCCATGCCGTGCGGACGGGCCAGATCAAGCCCGACGAACCGAGAGGTCAGGTGGCAGCAGGTTGAAACCCACACCCTTCGACTACACCGCCCCCGCCACCGTCGGCGAGGCGGTCGCCCTCCTGGCCGACGAGACCCGGGAGGCCAAGGTCATGGCGGGCGGCCAGTCCCTCGTTCCCATGCTCAACATGCGCCTCGCCAGGCCCGAGCTGCTGGTGGACATCACCCGCATCCCGGAACTCGGCCGCGTTCACGTGGACGAGGAGGGCGCGCTCCGCATCGGAGCCGCCGCAGGGCAGGCACGCGTCGCCGCCGACACCGCGGTGCGCGACGGCTGGCCGCTGCTGGCCGCCGCCATCGGGCACATCGGGCATCCGCAGATCCGGCACCGCGGCACCGTCTGCGGCAGCCTCGCGCACCACGACCCGGCGGCCGAACTGCCCACCGTGGCCCTCGCACTTGACGCCCGCTTCGTGATCGCCGGGGTGCACGGCACCCGTACGGTCACCGCCGGGGAATTCTTCGTCGCCACGTTCTCCACGGCCGTCGAGCCGGACGAACTGCTCACCGAAGTCGTGTTCCCGCCGCCCGGTGCGGGCCACGGCTGGGCGTTCGACGAACTGGCCCGCAGACACGGCGACTTCGCGACCGTCGGCGTCGCCGTCCTCCTGCAACGGGACCCCGGCGCGGGCACCGTCCGTACCGCCCGCGTGGTCTTCTGCGGCGCTGGACCCGTACCCGTACGTCTGTCCTCCGCCGAGGACGCCCTGATCGGCACCGATGCCGGCGAGCAGGCCCTGGCCGCAGCGGCGCGGGCCGTACACGCCGGGCTCGCCCCCGGCGGCGACGTCCACGCCACCGCCGAATATCGGCGCGAGGGCGCCGCTCACCTGCTCGTCCGTGCCTGCACCACAGCCTGGGAGCGTTGCCCATGACCCCCGTCACCCCCATGAGCCCCATCACCCCCTCGGTCCCCACCCCGGCCGATGCCCGCGTCCCGACCACCGACTCCCGTACCCCCGCCCACACCCCCGCCCCCGCCGTCACCCGCACCCCGCCGCTCGCCGAGCCGTCCGGCTGGCACCGCCTCACCCTCACGGTCAACGGCCGGCCCTTCACCGCCCAGGTCGAATCCCGGCTGCTGCTCAGCGACTTCCTGCGCAACCGGCTCGGCCTCACCGGCACCCATGTCGGCTGCGAGCACGGAGTCTGCGGGGCCTGCACCGTCCTCATCGACGACGTACCGTCGCGCAGCTGTCTCACCCTGGCCGTCCAGTGCGAGGGCGCCGCGGTACGCACCGTCGAGAGCCTCGCGCCCGGCGACGCGCCGCTCAGCACCGTGCAGCGCGCCTTCCACGAGTGCCACGGCATGCAGTGCGGTTTCTGCACCGCCGGATTCCTCATGACGGCGACCGCCCTGACCGAGCAGCCCGCGCGCCCGGACGACGAGCAGGTCGCCGACGCGCTCAGCGGACACCTGTGCCGGTGCACCGGCTACCGCAACATCCGCCGTGCCGTGTGCCAGGCACTCGACGAGCGATTCGGGGAGTGACCCGTATGTTCCAGGAATCCCACGGTGCCTACCCGGCCGCGCAGGGCGGCGACGCCTGGATCGGGCGTTCCGTCCCACGGGTCGAGGACGACCGGCTGCTGCGCGGCAACGGCAGATACGTCGACGACATCGCCCTGCCGGGCGCCGCCGAAGCCGCTTTCCTGCGCAGCCCGCACGCCCATGCCCGGATCGACTCGGTCGATGTCAGTGCGGCCCTGACCGCCCCCGGAGTCGTCGCCGTGTGGACCGGCGACGATGTGGCGGACCTGCCGGCCCTGGTCAACAAGGAGGAGCTGCGCACCCCGCCCGGCCTCGCCGAACTCCTGGCCCCGGTGGTCAGGACGACCCCCATGCCGCTGCTCGCCCGGACCAAGGTGGTCTACGTCGGCCAGCCCGTCGCCGTCGTCATCGCCGAGAACCGCTACCTCGCCGAGGACGCCATCGAGTTGATCGACGTGCGGTACGCCCCGCTGCCCGTGCTCGTCGACCCCGAGCACGCCCTGGCTCAGGACGCGCCCCTGCTGCACGACGACCTGCCGGACAACACCGCCGTCGCCGTCACCACCCGGGTCGGCGACCCCGACGCGGCATTCGCCGGGGCGCACGCCGTGGTGAGCGAGCGGTTCGACGCGCACCGCTATGTCGCGTCCCCGATCGAGACCCGCGCGGTCTCGGCCCAGGTAGACCCCTACAGCGGCCGGCTCACCGTGTGGTCGGGCACCCAGACCCCGCACCGGCTGCGCGACGCCATCGCCCACACCCTCGGTCTCGGACCGGCCGCGGTCCGGGTCATCGCCGCCGATGTCGGCGGGGGCTTCGGCCAGAAGGGCATCCTCTACATCGAGGAACTCCTCGTCCCGCACGCCGCCCGGCTCATCGGCCGCCCCGTGCTGTGGCGCGAGGACCGCAACGAGAACCTCACGGCCTCCTCGCACGCCCGCGAACAGATCCACCGCATCGAGCTGGCCGCGGACGCCGACGGCCGGCTGCTCGCCGTTCGCGACCGGATCACGGTCAACTTCGGCGCGTACAACATGACCGGCCTCGTCGTGCCGTACAACTCGCTCTGCCATCTGCTCGGCCCCTACCGCGTCCCGCATGTGGACATCGACGTCACCGGTGTCCTCACCCACACCACCTTCGCCACGCCCTACCGGGGAGCCGGCCGCCCGGAGGCGGTGTTCGCCATGGAGCGGGCGATGGACCGGCTGGCGGCGGAACTGGGCATCGAGCCCGAGGAACTGCGGGCGCGCAATCTGATACCGCCGGACGCGATGCCGTACAGGACCGGTCTGGTGGACCGCTCGGGCGAACCGCAGACCTACGACTCAGGGGACTACCCGGAACTCCTGCGCCGCGCCGTCGCCAAGGTGGATGCCGGGCAGGTACGAGCCCGTCAGCGGGCGGGATCCCGCGACGGCAAGCACCTCGGCATCGGCTTCGCCATGTACATCGAGGCCACCGGTCTCGGACCGTTCGAGACCGCCCGTATCGACATCACCCCCGAGGGCCGGGTGCACCTCGCCATCGGCGCACCCTCCCAGGGGCAGGGGCACCGCACCTCGATGGCGCAGATCGCCGCCGACGCCATCGGGGTGCCGATCGATGTCATCGACGTGGTCGGCGGCGACACCGCGGCCACCCCGTTCGGCGTGGGGACCATCGCCAGCCGCGCCCTGGTCAACGCGGGCAACGCCACCCACCGGGCCGGCCGGCTGGTGCGCGAGAAGATCATCGAGGCGGCGGCCCGGCGCCTCGGGATCCCGGCGGACGGACTCGAACTGCGCGACGGCACCGTGACGACCCGCGGGCTGGGCGGATCGGGCGGAGTGGGCGGGCCGGGAGGACTGGGCGAACCGAGTGGAACGGGCGGGCTGGGCCGAGCAGGTGGGCCGGGTGGCCCGTCGATCGGTCTGCCGGAGCTGGCCGGGCGGGCCGCGCTGCCCGGAACGCCCGAACCGGCCGACGGCAGACACGGCACAGAGCTCAGCGAGACCGTGCACTTCCGGCCGCCCGGGTTCGCGGTCGCGGGCGGAGCCCACGCGGTCGTCGTCGAGGTCGACGAGCACACCGGCGGCATCGAGATCCTGCATTACGTCGTCGTCCACGACGCGGGCACCATCGTCAACCCGATGATCGCGGAGGGACAGGTCACGGGCGGAATCGCCCAGGGGATCGGCGGCGCGCTCTACGAGGAGATGGTCTACGGCCCCGACGGCCAGCCCCGCACCGGCACCTACATGGACTATCTGGTGCCCACGTCATCGGAGATCCCCGACCTCGACATGGACGAGACCTTCACCCCGACCCCGATGAACGACCTCGGCGTCAAGGGACTTGGCGAAGGCGGCGCGATCGCCCCGCAGGCGGTCATCACCGGAGCCGTGGAGGACGCCCTGCGCCCGTTCGGCGTGGTCGTACGCCGCGGACCGCTCTCACCGAGCCGGGTGCGCGAACTGATCCGTAACGCCAGCGCCGCCGCCACTACCACCGCCGCCGCCGCCCGGGGCTGAACAGCCCCGTGAACAGCCGGCCCCGGGCACCCGCCCCGGCCTTCTCCTCAACTCAACATCTCTCGGAATCCTCTCCGGTCCCCTCGGGCCCCCGAAGGGACCGGACCGCAACCCGGCCCGCGAGCCGGTCGACCCATGATCGGAAACCCATGCAACTCGACCACGCCTTCACCGTCCCGGCGGACCCCGACACCGCCTGGACGCTCTTCCAGGATCTCGGCCGGGTCGCGCCCTGCATGCCGGGCGCCGTGCTCGACACCCTCGACGGAGACGCCTTCACCGGCCGCGTCAAGGTCAAGGTCGGTGCGGTGCAGATGAGTTACCGGGGCGAAGGCCGCGTCACCCGCAACGAGGCCACCCGCACCATGCTTCTCGACCTCAGCGGCAGCGAAGCGCGTGGCTCGGGCACCGCGGCGGCCAAGGTCACCGCGACGCTGACCGCCGACCCGGCCGGTACCCGGGTGCGCGTGGGCACGGACCTCGACATCACCGGGCGGCCCGCGCAGTTCGGCCGCGGCATCATGGCCGAGGTCGGCGACCGCATCGTGCAGCAGTTCGCCACCCGCCTCGAAGCGCTGCTGCGGGACGGCGAGCCGGTCGCGACGACACCTTCCGCTGCGACAGGGACGACGGGGACGACAGCGACGGTGGCCGCGCCCGTGCCTTCCGCGGTGACCACGACGGCGGGATCGGCTGCCGTACGTCCTGCCGCCGAGCCGGAGGCCGTGGACCTCGGGGCGGCGGTGCTGCCCGTACTGCTCAGGAGGGCGGCCGTGCCCACGGCAGCAGTCCTGGTCTCCCTCGTAGTGATCCGGCTGCTGAACAGGCGCTCCCGGAGGTGACCCGGACGCGACAGCAACGGCCGCTCCAGCCGCTCCAGCGGTTACAGCGGTTACAGCGGTTACGGCCGGGCCGGTCCAGCCGTAACCGCTACAGCCGCTCCAGCAGTGATCTGAGCAGGAACAGTTCGGCATCGCTCAGCGCGGAGAACTCCTCGGCGAGCACCCGCGTGACCGGCCCCTCGCAACGCGCCACCAGGTCGTACCCCTGCGCGCTGAGCCGGTGACGGTGCACCCGGCCGGGCCCGGAGGTCCGTTCCACGAGCCCCTTGTCGACGAGGCGCCGGATGAGCGCGCCCAGGGACTGGTCCGTCTGCGCGGTGCGTGCGGCGAGATCGTGTGCGGAGGAACCGGGCCTGTCCGCGACCGCCACCAGCACGACGTACTGCGACATGGACGTCCCGAGCGAAGCCAGTGCGGCGTCGATCGCCTGGTGTTTCCGCTGGTGGACCTGGCGGAGCAGGACGCCCGCCCACCAGGCGTCACTGTCGCCGACGCCGCTCCCACTCATGCGCCGCAGCCTACCGGCTCCCCCCTGCCACCCCCTCCGGGCAACGGAGCAGCACCATATTAGGGTAACCTAAATAAGGTTCCTTACTTAGTTCCTTACCCAGGGGTGGATCGGTGACCGGACAGGCTCCGCCGCGGCGTGACTCCGTGACCGGCGGCAATCACCCGCTCTACGCACCTCTCCCGCGCAGGCGGCTGTCCGCCCGGGGAGTGGTCATGCTCAACCCGGGACGGTGGCTGTGGGGGCAGGCACTGCTGGTGGCGGTCACGGGTGCCGCTGTCTTCGGCGCGGGTTATCTGACAGCGGGCTGGCTCATCGGACTGGCAGCCTTCATCGGCTCCTGGAACGTCATGCTCGAACAGAGCACCCCCGGAGCCCACCGGCGCCTGTTCACCCCGCTCGCCGGTGCGGGGCTCGCCTGCTCGGCAACCATCGGTTTCCTGCTGTCGGCCACGCAGGTGTCGCAGTGGGCGGCCATCGGCGTCCAGGCGGTGCTGGCCGCGTTCACCTACTACGTGTGCTCGGTGCTGCGCGCCGCACCGCCGGGCGGTTTTCTCTACCTGCTCGCATGCTCGCTGTGCAGCCAAGTCCCGGCCGATCTGCGGCAGGTGCCGGTCCTGTTCGCCGCCGCCGCGACCGGCGCAGCGGCCGGCTGGCTGATGGTCATCGTGGAGAACGCGATGACCGCGGGCGCGGCCGAGTACCGGGCCGTGGCGTACGTGTACGAGTGCCTGTCCACCCTGGCCCGGGCAACGGGCAACGCCCACACCGCCGACGCTCACGCGGACACCGCCCGGCACGCGGCCGCGGCGGCCTTGGCCGGGGCGCACGAAACCCTCAGCCGCGGCGGCACGAGGCGGATGCGCCGTACCGGCGAGTGGGCCCGCCTGCTGGAGCTCAACCAGTACGCCGTCCACGCGATCGCCGCAGCCGGATCAGCGACGTCCGGCACCCCGCGCACGACGCTGGACACGCAGTCCGAGACCGCAGCACGCATCGCCCGACTGCTCGGCCGCCGACGCCCACGGGGTTCATGGCGGCACTCCGAACCAGCCGGTCAACAGGCCGATGAGCAGGGCAGCGGACAAGACAGCACGCACCCCAGCGAGCAGGGCGACGGACAGCGCAGCGAACAGACCACCAGGCAGGGCAAGTCCTGCACGCGGCCGAACACACCAAGACATCCGGAGTCCGCAGCAGCCCAGCGACTCAACAAGACCCTGAGAGAGGCCGAACAGGCCGCCCGCGCCCCGGCGTTCACAGCGACACCACCGTCGGACCGCCGCCGTTACCCGCCCCTGCGCGCCGCCCTGGCCGCCGGAGTACGCGCCAAGGCCGACGCCTGGCGGTACGCCGTACGCGCGGGCGCAGCGATATTCACCGCCGGTGCGCTCAGCCACCTCGCCGGCCTCGACCGGCCCGGCTGGGCCATGATCTCGGCGGGCTCGGTGCTGCTGGCTCCCGACCTGGTGGGCACCTTCAACCGCTCCACGCAACGCTGCGCCGGCACAGCACTGGGCCTGGTCATCGCGGCGGGCGTCCTGACGCTGCATCCGCCCGCGGCCGCCACCCTCGTGATCGTCGCAGGCGTGGTCGGACTCGCACAGCCCTTCCTCGCCAAGAACTCCGGTCTGGCCATGCTGGTCCTGACCCCCGGCATCCTCCCGCTGTCCGCGACACAGACGCAGCCATTTCTGCCGCTGCTCGACGACAGGCTCTGGACCACGGCCCTCGGAGCGGCGGTCGCACTGCTCGCAGCCCCCTTGCTGCGGCGCAGGCCCGCCCCCGACGCGCTCCGCGCCCACCTGGCCTCACTCATCCGGACCCTGGCCGAAGCCACCACACCCGGGGCTTCCGGGACTCCAGGCGCACACAGCCCCCACGACGAAAACGACCAACAAGGCCAACAAGGCCAACGCGACCAACACGACCCAAGCAACGAACACGGCCAACGCAACGAACACGACTGGCGGCACGCCGTCCTCACCGCTTCCCTCGACCTCGGAAAGCTCTTCCGGCAGGCGCTGTCCGACACCCGCCCCGCCCCGTCCGTGGCGGCCTTGTGGCCCGCCCATCTCGCCCTGCAGCGGCTCGGATTCGCGCTGGCCGCCGCTCCGAACCCGCACGACGGCGACCGCGCCCGCCCCGCGTTCGGCGCACTGGCAAGGGCCGCTGCCGACGGCCACCGCCCCGCGGCCCAGGCCCTCCCGGCCGACTGGGCGAGCCCCGAGGCCCGGGAGAGTTTCCGGAGGCTGCGGGTGGCCCTCAGCGAGTGCGCGTCGCTGCCCGCGGAGCACAACGAATCGCAGCTGCGGGGCCGCCTCCAGGACTCCACCGGCGCTCCTGTCGCGCACGCCACCCTGACGCTGATCGACCCGGCGGGTGCACAGGCCGACGTGACCTATGCCGACTCCGGCGGCCAGTTCGTCCTGCACGCCCGGCGGCCGGGCAGACACCTGGTGATCGCCAACGGCCCCCTCACCGGTCCCTGCGCCGAGGAAGTCCGCGTACCCACCGGGCGGCTGATCACGATCGGCGGAAACACGCCGAAGCACCCCGGCGACCGGGACGATACGCTATCGTCACGACGCGACGGAAGCGTATCGTCGTGACGAGCGGTCCACCCCACCTGGGAGGCGGATGTGCAGGAGGTGCTGTGCTTTCTCCTGGCAGCGGTGATCATGCTCATAGCGGTCGAGCTGGTCGCCGCGAAGACCGGTTTGCCCACGGCCGCCCTGCTCACCGTCGGGGGCCTGCTCTACGCGCTCCTGCCAGGCCCCGACATCCAGGTACCGCCCGACGCGGTCATGACCCTGGTGCTGCCGCCGCTGCTCTACAGCGCCGCGCTGAACTCGTCCCTGATCGCGATCCGCAGAAATCTGCGCTCGATCGTGAGCCTGTCGGTGGTGCTGGTACTCCTGACCGCGACAGCGGTCGGTGTCGGTTTCAGCCTCGTCGTACCAGGAGCGACGCTGGCCGCCGGGATGGTGCTCGGCGCCGCGGTCTCACCGCCCGACCCCGTCGCGGCGCTCGCGGCCGCACGGCGGGCCGGTCTGCCGAGCAAACTGACCACCCTTATCGAGGGAGAAGGGCTGCTCAACGACGCCACGGCTCTGACCGCCCTGACCGTCGCCGTCACAGCCACCACCACCGGCCAGTTCTCGCCCGCCTCGGCCGTGCTGCACTTCGCGGTCACCGCTACCGGCGGAACGGCCGTCGGCGTCCTGGTCGCCGCGCTCGTGCACTGGCTCCGTCGCGTCATTCGCGAGCCCTTGCTGGTCAACGCCATCTCCTTGGCCACCCCGTTCGCCGCCTATCTGCTCGGCGAACTGCTGCACACATCGGCCGTACTCGCCGTCGTGGTCGCCGGGTTGCTGATCGGGCACGAAACCCCCCGCGCCGTCTCGGGCAGCAGCCGCCTGCAGACACGAGCCGTCCGGCGGCTGATCGACTTCCTGCTGGAAGGCTTCGTCTTCCTGCTCATCGGCCAGCAACTGCCGCTCGTACTCCACGGACTGCGCGCGTACCCCACCTCCACACTGCTCCTGGCCGCAGGAACGACACTGGGCTGCGTGCTCCTCGTACGACCGCTGTGGCTCTTCGGCACACAGTGGTTCCCCAGGCGGCTGCACCTGCGCCTCGGCGGAAACAACTCCCGTGAGGACCAGCGGCTGTCCGGCCGCGAGATCGTCGCACTGAGCTGGACCGGCACCCGCGGCGTCATCACCATCACCAGCACCCTCACACTGCCCCTCACCTCCCTGGGAATGGCGCCCTTCCCGGACCGCAACCTGCTGCTGTTCTGCGCCTATCTGACCGTCATCGTCACCCTCGTCGGCCAGGGCGCGACCTTCGTCCCACTGGTCCGCCTGCTGCGCCTTCGCGGCGAGCCCGACCACACCGAACTCCACGACCGCGCCCGCGCCGCTGCCGCCCGCGCAGCGCTGGCACAACTGGACGACATCGCCGACGAGCACCTCCTCGACGCATCCACCATCGAGCGCCTGCGCCGCAGTCTCGATCACCGCGCACAGCCAGGACCGGTCTTCCGCCGGTCCCGAAACCCCACCACCGCACACCGGACCCGGCATGCGGCCCTGGCCGCGTCCGTGAGCCAGGCACAGCGACAGGTGATCGACGTCCAGCGCTCCGAACTGGTCCGCTGGCGTCGCCTCGGACACCTCCCCGACGACAGCCTCCGGCTGCTCCACAACGAACTCGACCACGAAGAGGGATCACTGGACCACGGAGGCGAGGAGTACTGACCACGCCCAGGCGCGCTTCCGCAGCCGGGCCACCGGATCTGACCGGACCACCGAGCAGCCGAGCTGTGATCGGGCACCGGCGGGACACCTCCAGGGCCTCCAGGACCTCCAGGAAGGCGACCGCGGGGTTACCCGCCCGGGAAGCTCTCCGCGCCGAGGACGTTCAGCAGACTCAGCCTGTCGTAGCTGTCGGTGCCGGGTGTCGCGGTGAAGACGAGCAAGGTCTGTGCGGTGTCGAGATCCTGCAGGTTCTGGCAGAACAGGTCGATGCGCCCGACCTGCGGGTGGACGAAGCGTTTGGCGTCGCTCCAGCGCAGGCCGACCTCCTGCCGGTCCCACAGCGACGCGAACTCCTCGCTCTCCCGCAGCAGGCCGGCTGCAAGGCGGGAGGCTTGCGAATGGGGTCCGTCCCGGGTGGAGACCGCCCGCAGGAGCGAGACGTTCACCCTGCTGTAGTGGCTGTGGTCGTCGGGAAGGTACCGGCTGCGCGCGACCTCGTCGGTGAACCAGCGGTAAGGGGCGCTGCGCGCGTCTCCGGTGTAGTGGGTCTGCTCGCCGAGCAGGGCCACGGCCGGAGGTGTCTGGAGCAGCGTCTCTCCGAGGGGGCCCATCACCTGGGCCGGGGTGTCCTGCAGCCGGTCCAGGATGCGCATCAGCCCGGGGCTGACGTGCTCGCCGCGCAATTGCCGGTGCGGTGTGCGGTGCCCGCACAGCAGAAACAGGTGATCCCGCTCGTACGGGGTGAGGCGCAGCCCACGGGCGATGGCCGCCGCCATCTGCTGCGAGGGCTGCGGCCCGGTGCCCCGTTCCAGCCGGGCGAAGTAGTCGGCCGACATGTCGCACAGCTCGGCCACCTCCTCCCGTCGCAGCCCACGGGCGCGACGGCGCGATCCACGACGCAGCCCCACGTCCTCCGGTTGCAGCGACTCCCGCCGGGCACGCAGGAAGGCACCCAGCGACGCGCGGTCCGCCATCTCGTCCATGGGCCCCCTCCGGCACGTCCACGGCCACCGGTCACCATCGTCGCAGCCGCGCCGGGCCTTATCCACTGACCGGCGATCAGTGGCTGAGCGGGCCCTTCATCCGGACCGCCGGACGACGTCCACTGGGTCGGTACACGCCGAGCGCAGTCCAGGTACATCCGCATCGGCCGGGCGGCGCACGTCGCTCTCACCACCACCCACACAGCGGAGAACACCCATGAAGCTCACCGGCAACACCGTCTTCATCGCCGGGGCGACCTCCGGTATCGGCCTCGGCCTCGCGCTGAGCCTGCATGCGGCAGGCAACCGGGTCATCGTCTCCGGGCGCCGCGAGGAGAGGCTGGCGCAGATCGTCGCGGAGAACCCGGGTATCGAGTCCGTCCTGCTCGACACCACCGACCCGGTCGCCGTCCGGGACGTCACGGCGCAGCTGGTGCGGCGCTACCCCGACCTCGACGTCCTGGTCGCGATGGCCGGCATCATGCTGCCGGAGGACCTCCACACCGGCGACTTCCTGAGTACGGCAGAGGCGACCGTGACAACCAACCTGCTCGGCCCCATCCGTCTCGTGGCCGCTCTCACCGAGCATCTCGCCACCCGGCCGCAGGCGACGATCATGACGGTCTCCTCCGGGCTGGCCTTCGTCCCCCTGCCCATGACGCCGACCTACTGCGCGACCAAGGCCGCCATCCACTCGTTCACCCAGAGCCTGCGTGTCCAGCTCGCCGACACCAGTATCGAAGTCCTGGAACTCGCACCCCCGGCAGTGCGCACCGCTCTCATGGGGCAGGAGGAGGCAGAGAATGCCATGCCTCTGGATGCCTACCTGGACGAAGTGATGGACATCATCGGGTCCGCCGAGCAACCGGCCGAGATCCTCGTCAAGGCCGTCGAACCCCTGAGGTACGCCGAGGCCCGTGGACAACACGCCGACGTACTGCGCATGCTGTCCAGCCACTGAGCCGCGCCGCACCGGCCGACCGGATGCGGGTCTCTACTCCTCGGGGCCTCCGGTTCGCCGGTCCACCTCCCCCCTACGCTGCCACCAGCTGATCCCGCCGGCTCTGCTGCAGGCGACGCGAAGCACATCACCGAGCGATTCAGTGGCCTCGGGCGCCAGCAGTTGTTCCACCACGACCTGCGCCACCAGTCCGGTTGCCTGCACGGAAGGCAACCGGTGCGCGGGGTTGATGGAAGATCCAGCCGGGCACGAACCGCCCGCCCGACCTGTCAACCGCTCTATGGCGCAAGGCGAGTGACAGCGATGGTGGTGCAGACAACTGCGTGGACGTCTCACTCGACCTCCCGGGCACCGCGCCCGTACGAGACAGCAAAACCGCTCCCACCGCCACGGCCACGTTGACGAGCCCCGGTGCCGCCAACGCCCCTCATCGGTAGCCCGCCCGCTCAGGCCGATATCGCTTCGTACCGCTCGGGTCATCCGAGGCGCCGCGCCCGTGGCGGCGTTACCGTTCGGTGCAGCCCACCGCGCCCGGAGTCGAGGCGAACGAGGAGGGTTCGGCGCTCGGCCTCGACGTTTCGCGACCCCAGGCGTACTGACTTAAGGGACCCGAGGTGTGGGCACGTCCGACGGCGTCGTGCAAGCACCGGAGCGGCGGAGCGCCGGCGCCCACCGTTCCGCGCTGCCGCCTCATCGACGCCGAGTCCGTGCACCCCGATGCTGCGGCCGGCGGACCTTGTCTCCTCCTCTGTCCGCTCGGCGGACGGCCTCAGAGGAGAGGTTCCGCAGCGGCTCGGTTCGTGCTTCTGTGCCCATCAGTGGGCACAAAAAACGCCCCCTGAAACCGCGTTTCCGCAGTTCAGAAGGCATTTAGTAAGTGGAGCCTAGGGGAGTCGAACCCCTGACATCTGCCATGCAAAGACAGCGCTCTACCAACTGAGCTAAGGCCCCGTAATGGGTTGGTGCGAGAACAAGAGTAGCGGGTCACAGGGGTGATCTCACAAAAGGATTGGGACTCCCGGTCAGTGACCGCTCTCCGTAGGATGCACGAGGAGGTTCGCGGCAGCGAAGCCGCCGCCTGGGGAAGCGATGGGGAGACGCAATGGACGCAGCACAACAAGAGGCAACCGCGAGAGCGAGAGACCTTCAGCGCAGTTGGTACGGAGAGCCGCTGGGGGCGCTCTTCCGTCGCCTCATCGATGATCTCGGCCTCAACCAGGCCCGTCTCGCCGCCGTACTCGGGCTGTCCGCGCCCATGCTCTCCCAGCTGATGAGTGGCCAGCGCGCCAAGATCGGAAACCCGGCCGTGGTCCAGCGGGTCCAGGCACTTCAGGAGCTTTCCCGCCTGGTCGCCGACGGAAGCGTCAGCGCGGGCGAGGCAACGGATCGGATGGAAGAGATCAAGAAGTCCCAGGGCGGCTCAGTCCTCTCCACCACGGGTCAGACCACTTCCACCACGGGCGCGCCGACCGTGCGCCGGGTGGTACGCGAGATCCAGTCACTGCTGCGCTCCGTATCAGCCGCAGGCGACATCATCGACGCCGCGAACTCTCTCGCCCCGACCCACCCCGAACTGGCAGAGTTCCTCAAGGTGTACGGCGCCGGGCGCACCGCGGAGGCGGTCTCGCACTACGAGGCACACCAGAGCTGAAGCCGGGGCCCGGCCGGCTGAACCCAGTCGGCCGGGGCTCAGCCAACAGGGGGGCGGGCACAGAGCATGGGTACAGCGCATGGGTGAGGTCTTCGCCGGTCGGTACGAGCTGGTGGACCCGATCGGACGCGGGGGCGTCGGGGCTGTCTGGCGCGCGTGGGACCACCGCAGGCGCCGCTATGTGGCGGCCAAGGTCCTCCAGCAGAGCGACGCGCACACCCTGCTGCGCTTCGTGCGTGAGCAGGCGCTGCGGATCGATCACCCCCATGTGCTCGCCCCGGCCAGCTGGGCTGCGGACGACGACCAGGTGCTGTTCACCATGGAACTGGTCAGCGGGGGCTCGCTCGTCCAAGTCGTCGGTGACTGCGGCCCGCTGCCGCCAACGTTCGTCTGCACGCTGCTCGACCAACTGCTGGCCGGGCTTGCTGCCGTCCACGCGGAAGGTGTCGTGCACCGTGACATCAAGCCGGCGAACATCCTGATGGAAGCCACCGGGACCGGGCGGCCGCATCTGCGGCTCTCCGACTTCGGCATCTCGATGCGCAAGGGCGAGCCGCGCCTCACCGAAAGCAACTATGTGGTGGGGACGCCCGGCTACTTCGCACCGGAGCAGATGCTGGGCGCCGAACCGGACTTCACCGCCGACCTGTTCGCGGTCGGACTGGTCGCGCTGTATCTGCTCCAGGGCGCCAGGCCCGACTCCAGAGCGCTGGTGGAACACTTCGCCGCCCATGGGACGCCCGGCGCACCCCGGGGCATCCCCGAGCCACTGTGGCAGGTGCTCGCCGGCCTGCTCCAGCCCGATCCCCAGGCCCGGTTCCGTACGGCGAACGGCGCCCGTAAAGCGCTGGCCACGGCAGTGGAACTGTTGCCCGAACCAGGGCCCGGCGAGCAGCCCGTCGAAGTCCGCGACCAGATCGGGCCGCTGCCCGGAGGATTCGGCCCCGAGGGGCCTGTGTCTCAGCAAGGGCCCGTGTCTCAGCCCCAGGTGCAGCAAGCGAGGACGCAGCCCGGGATGCCCGCCCAGCCGGCCCACCCGCAGACCGAGCAGCAGCCCGTACCCCACCCGCAGCAGCCACAGCACGCGGCGATGTCGGAGACGGGCAGCTTCCACCTTGCCCCGCCTCCCCAGCCGACCGCCCCGGCACCGGCACAGACGGCCGCAGCCGCCCCCACGGTTTCGCATCCGGCATCCCCCCTCCATGCTCAGACTCCTGCGCAGATTCCTGATCAGATCCCTGGTCAGGCCCTGTATGAACAGCCCCACACTGATAGGTACACCGCTCAGCCCTCGCAGGTTCCCACCCAGTCGGTACCAGTCCCGCGCAGACGTCCGGGACCGCCTCCGAAGGTGACGGTCCCGGTCCTGGTGATCGCACTGATCTGCTTCGCGGTGGGCATCTGGGCGCTGACGCAGAGCTGACACGGAGCTGCCCCGGAGCCACGGGAGCTCCGGCGGCCGCCTCCACCCCGGGCGCCCATACGGCCCCGCCACAGCGCCGCTTCAGCCGGGCTACCAGGCGGAAGGCGGCCGGTACTGCGGCGCGGACTGCCGTCCCGGCTCCTGGATCCCCTGGGCCGGCACCGCTTCCGCGCGCCGCCTCGCGATCAGCGTCCACGCGCCGAGTCCCAGCACCAGCACCGTGCCCGTACCGATCCCCGCGATCCCGACCAGCCTCATGGCTCCGTGGCCCGTGCCCTCACCGGCTGACGTTCCGTAGTGGGGCACAGCGCCCGCGTACGCCGGCGGGGGCCCCTCTGCGCCCTTGACGCTCATCCTCAGCGTCAGCCCGTACGCCTTCTCTCCGAAGCTCTTCGCGACGTCCGGACTGAGGGTGACCGCGAAGTAATAGTCACCCGCCATCCGGGCCCCGCTGACCTCTTCACGCACGCTGTACCGATTCCGGTAAGCGACCGGTGGCAGCGGGTCCGGCGCGGCCGACTTCGGCTTCCCGTCGTACGCCGTGTAGCCCGTGGCGACCCCCGACCGGACCGGGTTGTACAACTCCACATGGAGAGCATCGGCGACAAAGCCGCTGCCCGACGAGCTTCCGAGATCGGCGCTGGGAAAGAGCTGCTGCCCCCAGCCCACCGGCACCCGGTAGAAACGGGTCTGTCCGGGCCTGATCCGGTCGCCCCAGACCCCGGGCTTCAGCGCGGCAGCGTCATTGAATCCCGTCCCGCCCTTGGTCTGCTGTGCCGTTCCCGAAGGCGGCACGGGCGATGCGGACGGCCAGCTGCTCGGCGCCTCCGTCGGGCCCGCCGAGCCGGGCGTCAGACCGGGTTCGGAATCGACACGTATCTCCAGGCCCCACTCATCCTGGGCAGAAGTCGCCTTGGTCGTCCTCTCGATCACCACGTAGTACGGCCCTGCCGACTGGCAGGAGGTGCCGTCCTTCTCGACAGTGCGCGTGGCGTGAGCGGCGATCGGCCGGGGGTACCCGGCAGAGCCGAACACCGCATCGTCGTCAGTGCCGCAGGAATCGCCTGTGAGGTCCTGGAGCGACACCTTGATGCCGTCGGTGTAGTCGACCTTCTCCTGCGCCCCCAGGCCCGGCACAGCGACTGCGGAGACGTAGGTGTCGGACGTGGCGTCCAGGTCGACCTGGTAGTAGAGCTGGCCACCTGGCTTGATCGAGGAGCGGTAGGTCGACCCGGCCTTGAGCTGCTTCGCGTCGTTACTGGCCACAGCGCCCGCCACCGTCGTCGCCTGCTGGTCGAAGACGTACGGATCGGACTCACCCACCGCCGCTGCCTGGCCTGGCAACGCTCCTACCGAGCACACGGCCGCCACCGCGGCCAGCGCGATCCGGCCCCTGCTGTGCAGCCCCTTCACCTGATTCCCCCGTTCTCCGCCCGGCAGCCAGGAGCCAGGCGGGCCTCAAGCTCATATCGCGCGATCACCAGCGTCACCACAAGGGCCGCGGAGCCCCCGAGCCACCACGGCGCTGAGCGTGGTCCCGCCCCATCCTGCCCCGGCCCCCATCGCATTGTCTGCGTGCACAGCTGAATCATCGCGGCCGTTCCCGCCGGGCCCTCTTCTGTCGCCCAGTGGTTGTTCCACGTGAAACATCGTGCGGGAGGCCGGCTCGCCACTCCCGGGACAGCACAGCGGAAACGCAGCAGGGCCCCGATCGCAAAAAGCGATCGGGGCCCTGCATTCAAGACGCTGTGTCTCACACACCCGAACCTGCGGGCACGGAGTCAGTCGCCTCCGTCCACAGATCCTGCTCGGCGCGATCCGCCTGGATCTGGCGGTACACGAGGAGCCCGCCGATGGCAGCCAGTGCGACCAGGAGAAGCTTCTTCACCGCGCGACCTCGTCTTTCCTTGACGTAAGGGACTTCTGGCGCCCGACTATACACACCGGCCGATACCGATCGGTGACCTAGTTCCCATCCAACTATCAGGCCCGGTAATGCAGTCGGCCCGGACGGTAAAACCGTCCGGGCCGAGCTTCGCGGTGGGGCTAACAGGATTTGAACCTGTGGCCTCATCCTTATCAGGGATGCGCTCTAACCAACTGAGCTATAGCCCCGCGCTGCCCCTGAAGATTAGCGCACTCCAGGGCCAGTCCCAAAATCGATAGCCGCGCCGCTACTCGTCCTCGGCGAGGGTCAGCTCGACACCGCCCACAAACCCGGCCGACAGGTTGTAGATGAAGGCGCCCAGCGTCGCCAGCGCTGTGGCCAGCACCACATCGATCACCGCGATGACCGACGTGAAAAGCAGCACACGCGGCAGCGAGAGGAACGACTGAAGATCGAAGCCACTGCCGTCACTTGAACCGGTTGCTTCACTGATCGTCCCGCCCACGGTCGAGAAGACGCCCATGGCATCCATGACCATCCACAGGACAGCGGCGGCCACGACGGTGCAGACGCCCAAGGCGATGGACAGCAGGAAACTGACCTTCATGACCGACCAGGGATCGGCCTTGGCCACCCGCAGCCGGGCCTTCCGCGTGCGGGGCGTCGTACGCGCCCCCGTACGCGGACGCCGTACCCCTGCCTGCGTACCGGCACCAGCCGTACGCGGGCGGCCCTGCGGGCCGCCGGCCGACGGTGCCGGGTACGCCTGCGGAGGCTGGTACGGCTGCGACTCATACTGCGGCTGCGGCTGCGCCCCACGCGTGTCCGTCACCGTTCCCCCTTGAGAGTCCGCGGCTGGGCCACGGGCACTGCGTGCTCCAGCTCCGGAAGCGGCCGCTCCGTCGCCCGTGGCTCCACTCACGTTCTACTCCTCGTGCTCCCCAGTCGAAGGCTCGGTGCCTTCGACTACCGCTTCGACCGTGTCAGCTTCGACCGAACCACCGTCGACCGCATCCGCATCCGCATCGCCGTCGACCGCGTCAATCTCTTCGGCCTCTCGGCCGGCCTCGGCATTGCGAGCGATGCCGACCACGGCATCGCGCTTGCCCAGGTTGATCAGTTGGACGCCCATGGTGTCACGGCCCGTCTCCCTGACTTCATTGACTCGCGTACGAATCACACCACCGCCGAGCGTGATGGCGAGGATTTCATCCGTACTCTCCACCACCAGCGCACCGACCAGCGAGCCCCGGTCCTCCACGATCTTGGCGGCCTTGATACCCAGACCGCCGCGGCCCTGGACGCGGTACTCGTCGACGAGGGTCCGCTTGGCGTACCCGCCGTCAGTGGCAGTGAACACGAAAGTACCCGGCCTGACGACATTCATCGAGAGCAGTTCGTCGCCCTCGCGGAAACTCATGCCCTTGACACCGGATGTCGCGCGTCCCATGGGGCGCAGAGTGTCGTCCGTCGCCGTGAACCGGATCGACTGAGCCTTCCTGCTGACCAGCAGCAGATCGTCCTCGGCCGACACCAACTCCGCGCCGATCAGCTCGTCGTCGCTGCCGTCCGGGGTCTCCCGCAGGTTGATCGCGATGACGCCACCCGAGCGAGGCGAGTCGTAGTCCTTGAGCGGCGTCTTCTTCACCAGGCCGCCCTTGGTGGCCAGGATCAGATACGGCGCCGCGTCGTAGTCACGGATCGCCAGGATCTGCGCGATCTGCTCGTCCGGCTGGAACGCCAGCAGGTTGGCGACGTGCTGGCCGCGCGCGTCACGGCCCGCGTCCGGGAGTTCGTACGCCTTCGCCCGGTACACCCGGCCCTTGTTCGTGAAGAACAGCAGCCAGTGGTGGGTCGTCGAGACGAAGAAGTGGGCGACGATGTCGTCCTGCTTCAGCTTGGTGCCCCGCACGCCCTTGCCGCCGCGCTTCTGCGAGCGGTAGTCCTCGGTCTTGGTGCGCTTGACGTAACCACCGTTCGTGATGGTGACGACAATGTCCTCCTCGGCGATCAGGTCCTCGATGGACATGTCACCGTCGAAGGGAACCAGCTTGGAGCGCCGGTCGTCGCCGAACTTGTCGACGATGACCGCCAGTTCCTCGCTGACGATCTGCCGCTGACGCTCGGGCGAGACCAGGATCGCGTTGTACTCGTTGATCTTCGCCTGAAGCTCGTTGAACTCGGCGGTGATCTTCTGGTGCTCCAGAGCGGCCAGCCGGCGCAGCTGCATCTCCAGGATCGCGTTCGCCTGGATCTCGTCGATCTCCAGCAGGCCCATCAGGCCCTCGCGCGCGACATCGACCGTCTGGCTGCGCCGGATCAGCGCGATGACCTCGTCGATCGCGTCCAGCGCCTTGAGCAGACCACGCAGGATGTGGGCGCGCTCCTCGGCCTTGCGCAACCGGAACCTGGTGCGCCGGACGATGACCTCGATCTGGTGCGTCACCCAGTGGCGGATGAACGCGTCGATCGACAGGGTGCGCGGTACGCCGTCGACCAGCGCCAGCATGTTGGCGCTGAAGTTCGACTGGAGATCGGTGTGCTTGTAGAGGTTGTTCAGCACGACCTTGGCGACCGCGTCCCGCTTCAGCACGACGACCAGACGCTGCCCCGTACGCGAGGAGGTCTCGTCCCGCACATCGGCGATCCCGCCGATCTTGCCGTCCTTCACCAGGTCGGCGATCTTCTGCGCGAGATTGTCCGGGTTGGTCTGGTACGGAAGCTCCGTGACCACGAGGCACTGGCGGTTCTGGATCTCCTCGACCGCGACCACCGCGCGCATCGTGATGGAGCCGCGCCCGGTGCGGTACGCCTCCTCGATGCCCTTGCGCCCCACGACCAGCGCGCCGGTCGGGAAGTCAGGGCCCTTGATGCGTTCCAGCAGAGCGTCCAGAAGGTCCTCGTGCGAGGCGTCCGGGTTCTCCAGGTACCACTGGGCGCCGGCCGCCACCTCACGCAGATTGTGCGGAGGGATGTTGGTGGCCATACCGACCGCGATGCCCGCGGAGCCGTTGACCAGCAAGTTCGGGAACCTGGCCGGGAGAACCACCGGCTCCTGGTTACGGCCGTCGTAGTTGTCCTGGAGGTCGACGGTCTCCTCGTCGATGTCCCTGACCATCTCCATGGACAGGGGCATCATCTTGCACTCGGTGTACCGCATAGCGGCGGCCGGGTCGTTACCGGGAGAGCCGAAGTTCCCGTTCGAGTCCACCAGCGGCATACGCATCGACCAGTGCTGGGCCAGCCTGACCAGGGCGTCGTAGATCGAGGAGTCGCCGTGCGGGTGGTAGGTACCCATGACGTCACCGACGACACGGGCACACTTGTAGAAGCCCTTCTCGGGCCGGTAGCCGCCGTCGTACATCGCGTACAGCACCCGGCGGTGGACGGGCTTCAGACCGTCCCGCACGTCCGGCAGCGCACGCGACACGATGACGGACATCGCGTAGTCGAGGTACGAGCGCTGCATCTCCGTTTCGAGCCCCACCGGCTCGACACGCATACCGATCCCGGGGACAGCGGGCGGCTGTTCGGGCATCACAGGGGAATTCTCGTCGGCCATTGCTGGTCAAAGTCCTTTCAGTGCGGTCAGCCAAGACCGACTCAGATGTCGAGGAACCGAACGTCCTTGGCGTTGCGCTGGATGAACGAGCGCCGCGCCTCGACGTCCTCGCCCATCAGCACCGAGAACAGATCGTCGGCCTGTGCCGCGTCGTCCAGAGTCACCTGGCCGAGCACCCGGTGGTCCACGTCCATCGTGGTGATGCGCAGCTCCTCGGCGTTCATCTCACCGAGACCCTTGAATCGCTGGATCGAGTCGTCCCTGACCCGCTTGCCGCTCCGCTTGCCGAGCTCGACCAGAGCATCCCGCTCCGTGTCCGAGTACGCGTACTCGAAGTCGTCCCGGCCCCACTTGATCTTGAACAGCGGGGGGCGCGACAGATAGACGTGCCCGGCCTCGACCAGCGGCCGCATGAACCGGAAGAGGAACGTCAGAAGCAGCGTGTTGATGTGCTGACCGTCGACATCGGCATCCGCCATGAGAATGATCTTGTGATAGCGGAGCTTCTCGATGTCGAAGTCCTCGTGGACCCCGGTGCCGAACGCCGAGATCAGCGCCTGGACCTCGGTGTTCTGGAGGATCTTGTCGATCCGCGCCTTCTCGACGTTCAGGATCTTGCCTCGGATCGGCAGGATCGCCTGGTACATCGGGTTACGCCCAGACTTCGCCGAACCACCGGCGGAGTCACCCTCGACGATGAAGATCTCGCACTTCGTCGGGTCGTTGGACTGGCAGTCGCTCAGCTTGCCCGGCAGCGAGGCGCTCTCCAGCAGGCCCTTCCGCCGGGTCAGGTCACGTGCCTTACGCGCCGCGACCCGGGCCGTCTGTGCCTGGATGGCCTTGCGGATGATGTCCACGGCCTCGTTCGGGTTCCGGTCGAACCAGTCCGTGAGGTGCTCGTAGACGACCTTCTGCACGAAGGTCTTCGCCTCCGTGTTGCCCAGCTTGGTCTTCGTCTGGCCCTCGAACTGCGGCTCGCCCAGCTTCACCGAGATGATCGCCGTCAGGCCCTCGCGGATGTCCTCGCCGGAGAGGTTGTCGTCCTTCTCGCGCAGCAGCTTCTTCTCGCGCGCGTACCGGTTGACCAGGCCCGTCAGCGCGGCCCGGAAGCCCTCTTCGTGGGTCCCGCCCTCATGCGTGTGGATCGTGTTCGCGAAGGAGTACACACCCTCGCTGTACTGCGAGTTCCACTGCATCGCGATCTCGGCCGAGAGGAGACGCTCCTTGTCCTCGGCCTCGACATCGATCACGGTCGGGTGGATGAGCTCACCCTTGCGCGAGTTGAGGTACTTCACGAAGTCGACGATGCCGCCCTCGTAGTGGTACGTGACGGTGCGGACCTGTTCTTCCTCCGCGACCTCGCCCACGGTGTCCGCGCCCGCGGTGGCCTTCGCCGACTCGCGCTCGTCGGTCAGCGTCAGGGTGAGGCCCTTGTTGAGGAACGCCATCTCCTGGAAACGCCGCGACAGCGTCTCGAAGGAGTACTCGGTCGTCTCGAAGATATCCCCGTCGGCCCAGAAAGTGACGGTGGTGCCGCTTTCCTCCGTCGCCCCGTTACGGGCCAGCGGCGCCGTCGGGACACCGAGCTTGTAGTCCTGCGTCCAGCGGTAGCCGTCACGCTTGACGTCCACCGCGACCTTGGCGGAGAGCGCGTTGACGACAGACACACCCACACCGTGCAGACCACCGGAGACGGCGTAACCGCCGCCGCCGAACTTGCCGCCGGCGTGCAGCACGGTCAGCACGACCTCGACGGCAGGCTTGTTCTCCGAGGGCACGATGTCGACCGGGATACCGCGGCCATTGTCGACCACGCGCACCCCGCCATCGGCAAGGATCGTGACATCGATGGTGTCCGCGTGCCCGGCCAGGGCCTCGTCGACGGAGTTGTCGACGACCTCGTACACCAGATGATGGAGTCCGCGCTCACCGGTCGAGCCGATGTACATGCCGGGCCGCTTGCGGACCGCGTCCAGCCCCTCAAGGACAGTGATCGCGCTGGCGTCGTACGAGGCGGTTACCTCGCCGTTCTCACCGACAGTGGACGGGGGGATCTCATTGGGGTTGCCGGAATCGGCCACGAAGCGCCCTTTCTGGCACAGCACAGGCCTCTCCAGGGCAGGCAGGAGCGGCTGCGTCGTTCGACATGTTCCGCGAGTGGCGGGATTGTCTCTCAGTCTACCGGTAGCGCAGACATCAATGGGGGTTTGCCGGTACCTGAGTCCACATGTGCCGCCCTGAACCGGCGCCGAACGACTCCCCATATCCAGGAAGGGGCTCCAAGAGGCTCACACGGGCTTTCAGCGCCTCGGGCTGTCAACCTCCCACTACGGTGAGGGACGCTCTTCGGGTGGTCCTCCATGCCGCACAACCCCACTGTGTGCTGTTTCACGTGAAACAGCACACATTCCGGTCGAATTCACACGGGCTCCTGGCACAGAACGCCATCAAGGACAGCTCACTGGCATCATCCGTACGTGTCGCCGGGCCCCTTGCTCCCGGGCGCCCGTAGCGGACCGAAACGCCGGGGCGGCCCGCCCGGGCCAAGAACCTTCAGCAGCTTCACCGTGCCGTGCCCCAGATCAGCGTTCAGCCGGGCCACCAGTTGCGGGGCCAGCAGCCTCAGCTGTGTCGCCCAGGCCGTCGAATCACACTGGACGGTCAGTACGCGGGCGTCCTCGTCGTAGCGCTGGGGGACACAGTGGTTCGCGAGATCCTCGCCCACGATCTGCGGCCAGCGGCCCATCACCCCGCCCACCGCGGCCGGTGTCTCCCAGCCACGCTCAGTGATCAGCCGGTTGATCGCGGCGCCCAGCGGCAGAGGGTCGCGCCCGTCCGCCCGCGCACCCGAGCGCAGTCCGCCACGCTTGGCCTGCTTCTTCTGCTGTGCGGCCGCCCCCCGGGCCTTCGCCTGCTCCTTGGCCGCCCGAAGCGCGACTCGCGCCAGGTCGATACCGGATGACTCGGGGACCTTGGCCTGCTCGGGACCCGGAAGTCCGGAAGCGGGCGACGCCTCGGAACCGCGAGACGGTCCGCCGCTGTCCTCGCCCGGGAGGGGTGCCCCGGTCATACCCGGTCCACCGCGCCCTCCGAGACCGCGAACCGCACGCCCGCGAGAACACCCGGCACATCGTCGTCCACCGCCGCCGTCACCAGTACCTGTTCCCCCGGCGCCACCAGTTCGGCAAGCCGCTCCCTGCGCCGCACATCCAGCTCCGCGAAGACGTCGTCCAGCACCAGCACCGGCTCATTGCCCTCGGTCCGCAGCAGGTCGTACGACGCCAGCCGCAGCGCCAGCGCGTACGACCAGGACTCGCCGTGGCTCGCATACCCCTTGGCGGGCAGCCGACCGAGCTTCAGCACCAGGTCGTCACGGTGCGGACCGACCAGAGTCACTCCCCGCTCGATCTCCTGCTTGCGTACCTCCACCAGCGCGGAGATCAGCTGCTCGTACAGCTCGTCCTTCGACTGAGCCGCCTCGATCCCCTCACCCAGCGAGCTCCGGTACTCCAGCACCACCGGACCGCCGCCCGGCGCCACCTGCTCGTACGCCTTGTCGGCCAGCGGCTGCAACGCCGCGATCAGATCGAGCCGCTGAGCCAGCAACTCGGCGCCCACCCGCCCCAGATGCTGGTCCCACACATCGAGTGTGGACATGTCCATCGACCTGCCGCCGTGCCTGCGGGCCATCGCCGCGGACTTCAGCAGGGTGTTGCGCTGCTTCAGCACTCGCTCGTAGTCGGAGCGCACACCGGCCATCCGTGGCGAACGCGCCGTGATCAGCTCATCCAGAAACCGCCGGCGCTCACCCGGGTCGCCCTTGATCAGGGCCAGATCCTCGGGCGCGAAGAGCACGGTCCTGATGATGCCCAGCACATCGCGCGGCTTGACCTGCGAAGATCTGTTGATCCGAGCCCTGTTGGCACGGCCCGGATTGAGTTCGAGCTCCACGAGCTGAGACCGCTCGCCCTGGGTGACCGCGGCCCGGATCACCGCCCGCTCGGCGCCCATCCGTACCAGCGGCGCATCGGAGGACACCCGGTGGCTGCCGAGCGTCGCCAGATAGCCGACCGCCTCGACGAGGTTCGTCTTGCCCTGGCCGTTGGCCCCCACGAACGCAGTGACGCCCGGATCGAGAGGCACCTCGACCCGGGCGTACGAGCGGAAGTCGGCCAGCGACAGATGCGTGACATGCATGACCGTGCGCCGACCTTCCCCCGCTGCTGGCTTACTTCTTGTTCTCGACCGCGTGGCCACCGAACTGGTTGCGCAGCGCGGCGATCATCTTCATCTGCGGAGAGTCGTCCTGGCGCGAAGCGAAGCGGGCGAAGAGCGACGCGGTGATCGCGGGCAGCGGAACCGCGTTGTCGATGGCCGCTTCGACCGTCCAGCGTCCTTCGCCCGAATCGGCGGCGAAACCACGGAGCTGGTCGAGGTGCTCGTCGTCGTCCAGGGCGTTGACCGCGAGGTCGAGCAGCCAGGAACGGATGACCGTGCCTTCCTGCCAGGAGCGGAAGACCTCGCGCACATCGGTGACGGAGTCGACCTTCTCCAGGAGCTCCCAGCCCTCGGCGTACGCCTGCATCATGGCGTACTCGATGCCGTTGTGGACCATCTTGGCGAAGTGGCCGGCGCCGACCTTGCCCGCGTGGACCGAGCCGAACTCGCCCTCGGGCTTGAGGGCGTCGAAGACCGGCTGCACCTTCGCGACGTTCTCGGCGTCGCCGCCGTACATCAGCGCATAGCCGTTCTCCAGGCCCCAGACGCCACCGGAGACACCGCAGTCGACGAAGCCGATGCCCTTGATGCCCAGCTCGACCGCGTGCTTCTCGTCATCGGTCCAGCGCGAGTTCCCGCCGTCGACGACCACATCGCCCGGTGACAGCAGGTCGGCCAGCTCGTCGACGGTGGACTGGGTCGCGGCACCTGCCGGGACCATGACCCACACGACGCGGGGGCCCTTGAGCTTGCCCACAAGCTCTTCCAGGCTGTGGACATCGGCAACGTCCGCGTTGCGGTCGTAACCGATGACGGTGTGGCCAGCGCGGCGGATGCGCTCGCGCATGTTCCCGCCCATCTTGCCGAGGCCGACGAGACCGAGCTCCATCAGAAGATCCTTAGTGACGTGGTGGCGTTTCGTACCCGCGTCCGAGCGTACGCCGGGACACGGGGACACACCTGCGGGGTAAGCCGCTCAGACGTACGGCCGCGAACCGGCTCAGCCCGACAGCCGCACCGGCATGATCAGGTACTTGTAGGCGTCGTCGGCCTCGGCGTCGAGAGCGGGCCGGCCGCTGAGCAGCGCGGGCTTGGTCGACGTCGTGAAGGAGAGCTGGGCGACGGGGGAGTCGATCGCGCTCAGACCGTCCAGCAGGAAGGTCGGGTTGAAGGCGATCGAGATGTCGTCGCCGTCGAGCTTGGCGTCCACCCGCTCCACAGCCTGTGCGTCGTCGCTCGATCCGGCCTCCAGGATCAGCACGCCCTGCTCGAAGCTGAGCCGCACCGGGGTGTTCCGCTCGGCGACGAGGGAGACACGCTTGACGGCCTCGACGAACGCGGGCGTCTCGATCACGGCGATCGAGTTGAACTCGGTCGGGAAGAGCGTCCGGTACTTCGGCAGGTCACCTTCGAGCAGCCGCGTGGTCGTACGCCGGCCCGCGCCCTCGAAACCGATCAGACCCTCGCCGGCGCCGGACCCGGACAGTGCGAGCGTCACGGTGTCACCGCTGGTCAACGACTTGGCGGTGTCCAGGAGCGTCTTGGCGGGCACCAGCGCGACCGCGGACGCCTCCGGGTCCTCCGGCTTCCACAGGAACTCGCGGACCGCGAAGCGGTAGCGGTCGGTGGACGCCAGGGTGACCCGGTCACCCTCGATCTCGATCCGTACGCCGGTGAGGACAGGAAGCGTGTCGTCACGGCCCGCCGCGATGGCCACCTGGGCCGCGGCGGAGGCGAAGACCTCACCGGGGACGGTGCCCGTCGCGGTCGGCATCTGCGGCAGCGCCGGGTACTCCTCCACAGGGAGTGTGTGGAGTGTGAACCGGGAAGAGCCGCAGACGACGGTCGCCCTGACCCCGTCCGTGGAGATCTCCACCGGACGGTTGGGGAGGGAGCGGCAGATGTCGGCGAGCAGCCGGCCCGAGACGAGGACGGTGCCCTGCTCCTCGATCTCCGCGTCCACCGAGACCCGCGCCGAGACCTCGTAGTCGAAGCCGGAGAGGCTCAGTGCGCCTTCCTCGCCCTTGAGCAGCAGGCCCGCAAGAACGGGCACCGGCGGACGGGCCGGAAGGCTGCGGGCCGCCCAGGCCACCGCCTCCGCGAGTACATCGCGCTCCACCCGGATCTTCACCGGAACCGCCTCCTGCTGTTGCTCGCTCGCCCTGCTGGCCTTCGTCGTCGGCTTCTCGCCGGGGACCAGTCTGACGTACGCCGCCGACAGTCGGTGCGCGTCGGGGTCAAGTCGTGCCGAGCGGCACCCGGGGCTCCGGCGGCAAGTTGTGCACAGCGCCCACTTCGAAGCCAATTCCCCGGTAACTCTAGGGGGCAGTAGTAGTAGGGGCTGTGGAAACCGTGGATAACCCCGTTTGCCCAGCTCAGAGGCGCTTTTTTGTCCACCGCGCCTGTGGGCGGAGCCGGTGGAAAAGTGCCCGGCTCTGTGGACGGCGAAAAGTTCTGCACACCCGGTGCACAGGAGAGGGCCACTTCTCCCCAGCTCCGTCCCCAGCTTTACCCACCTTGCCCACAGCCCAACCAACCACCTCGGTGTGACGGCTTTCACTCGACCCGGTGACCGCGGGTGTTTCGTTGCCGAACAGTGGACAAGGGTGTGGAGAAGCTGGGGACAACGGGGCCCTGCCTGTGGGCCGCCGGTGGACAACGAATCCCCAGGGCTGTGGAAGAAAAATCCGTCCACAGGCTGTGGACGGTGGTTGGCCACAAATCCACAACCGTCTGACCTGGCCTGATGAAGTCTCAGGCGCCGCCCCTGTGGACACAATCTGGACAACTGATCAGTCCCCAGGGTGTGGACGGCCCACCACCCCCAATTCTGTGGAGAACATACGCGTGCGGCCCGGTATTCGAACAGCGTCGGCCCGCGGAACACACGGCGAACGGTGCGGAACGGCGGAGGGCGCCCCGGGACTCGAGTCCCGGGGCGCCCTCCGAAGGTGCTGGAAGCGGTGCTGAAAGCCGCCAGGTCAGCCGTTCTTGATGCGGTTGGTGAGCTCCGTGACCTGGTTGTAGATGGAACGGCGCTCGGCCATCAGCGCCCGGATCTTCCGGTCCGCGTGCATCACTGTCGTATGGTCCCGGCCGCCGAACTGCGCCCCGATCTTGGGCAGTGAGAGGTCCGTGAGTTCACGGCAGAGGTACATGGCGATCTGTCGTGCCGTCACCAGCACACGGCTGCGCGAGGATCCGCAGAGGTCCTCGATGGTCAGCCCGAAGTAGTCGGCCGTCGCCGCCATGATGGCGCTCGCGGTGATTTCCGGGGCCGCGTCCTCACCGCCGGGGATCAGGTCCTTCAGCACGATCTCGGTGAGCCCGAGATCGACCGGCTGGCGGTTGAGCGAGGCGAACGCCGTCACGCGGATCAGCGCCCCCTCCAGCTCGCGGATGTTGCGCGAGATTCGGGAGGCGATGAACTCGAGTACCTCCGGCGGGGCGTTGAGCTGCTCCTGGACCGCCTTCTTGCGGAGGATCGCGATCCGCGTCTCCAGCTCCGGCGGCTGCACATCGGTGGTGAGTCCCCACTCGAACCGGTTGCGCAGCCTGTCCTCCAGGGTCACCAGCTGCTTGGGCGGCCGGTCGGAGGAGAGCACGATCTGCTTGTTGGCGTTGTGCAGCGTGTTGAAGGTGTGGAAGAACTCCTCCTGCGTCGACTCCTTGCTCGCCAGGAACTGGATGTCGTCGACGAGGAGGATGTCGACATCGCGGTATCGCTTGCGGAAGGTGTCGCCCTTGCCGTCACGGATCGAGTTGATGAACTCGTTGGTGAACTCCTCCGAGCTCACGTACCGCACCCGGGTCCCCGGGTAGAGGCTCCGCGCGTAATGCCCGATGGCATGCAGCAGGTGGGTCTTGCCGAGACCGGACTCCCCATAGATGAACAGCGGGTTGTACGCCTTGGCCGGTGCCTCGGCGACAGCGACGGCGGCCGCGTGCGCGAAGCGGTTCGACGCGCCGATGACGAAGGTGTCGAAGAGGTACTTGGGGTTCAGCCGTGCCTGCGGCTCACCCGGGCCGGGCGCCGGAGCGGGCTGTGCGGCCAGTGGCCCCGGCGCTCCGCTGGGCGCCGGCAGGTGGCGCTGCGACGACTGGGGGTCGCGGAGATCATGACGTTCGGGGCGCTGCTGCTCGTACTGCTGGCGGTCTTGCTGCCGGTAGTCGTGCTGCGGCTGGGAGCGCGGGCCGGTATAGGGGTCGCGCTCCTGGAAGCCGCCGAGCCTGGGCTGCTGCCAGGAGAGGTCCTCCTGGGTGCGCGGCCAGGCGCCGGGGTCGGGGCGCTGCTGCTGATAGTCCGGGTAGGCGGGCCGGGCCGTCGGCATCCCGTCGTCGGAAGGGCGGTGGCTGTATCCGTCGTAGGTGTCGCCGTGCCGCGGTTCGTCGTGCTGCGGGTGCTGATAGCGGGGCTGCTGTTGCTGCATCGGCTGCTGTTGTTGCATCGGCGGGGCCGGCTGCGAGGGATCACCGATGCTGTCGTCCACCGTGATGGCGATCCGGATCGGGCGGCCGCATTCGTGACTCAGCGTCTCACTGATGAGGGGGGCCAGCCGGCCTTCGAGGACGCGCTTGCCCCATTCATTGGGGACGGCGAGAAGAGCGGTGTCCGCCACGAGAGCCAGCGGCTGACAGCGCTCGATCCACTGCTTGTCCTTGGGCTCGATATTTTGCTGGCCCTCGCCGAGGAGACGTTCGAGGACTCGTGGCCACACTGCGGCAAGATCGGCAGGTACGTCAGCCACGGGGCACGCTCTCTCGCAGGTCCCACGAATGTGTGGTTCTCGGGACGGGGGGTGAAGACAGGCAGGAAAAAGACTTGGGAGTTCCGCCAAGGTAGTCAGGGCGACCCACGCGGTTCAAGTTGTTGTCCACAGCCTGTGCACAGTGGGGGCCGCCGTAAGGGCCGGTTTGACCGGATGGCGTAGTCGCGCGTACCGTGACCAGGTCGAGTTGTCGATGGCTGCTGCCGCCTGCCTCCGATGGGCAATGATCACGATCTGTGGTCGTGAAGCGGTGCACACGGGCGTATTCGCGAGCTACTCGTGGGCGCACGGTGACAGCCAGGCGATGTCCCGCCATCACCCGATTCATTTCTGGAGCCCCCGAGTGAGCAAGCGCACCTTCCAGCCGAACAACCGTCGTCGCGCCAAGACCCACGGTTTCCGTCTCCGTATGCGTACGCGTGCCGGTCGCGCCATTCTGGCGACCCGCCGTGGCAAGGGTCGCTCCCGCCTGTCCGCCTGATCTCGTACAGGTCATGACGTGCTGCCTACCGAGAATCGGCTGAGGCGGCGCGAGGACTTCGCAGCCGCAGTACGACGAGGGCGCCGAGCCGGTCGCCCGTTGCTCGTCGTCCATCTACGCAGCGGTACAACGGACCCGCATGTGCCTGGGGAGAGCACTCCCCCGACACGTGCGGGTTTCGTCGTAAGCAAAGCAGTGGGCGGAGCGGTCGTCCGCACCGCAGTGAAGCGGAAGCTTCGCCATCTGGTGCGCGATCGGCTCCCTCAGCTGCCCCCCGGTAGCCTGGTTGTCGTACGGGCGCTGCCCGGCGCGGGCACCGCCGACCATGCACACCTGGCCCGAGACCTGGACGCCGCCCTGGCGCGGCTACTGGGAGGGGGCGCGCGATGAAGTACCCGCTGCTGGCTCTCATCAAGTTGTACCAGTGGACGATCAGCCCGCTCCTCGGGCCTGTCTGCAGGTACTACCCGTCGTGTTCCCACTACGGATATACGGCTATCGACCGGCACGGTGCGGTGAAGGGAACGGCACTGACGGCCTGGCGCATCCTGCGATGCAACCCCTGGTCGCCGGGTGGCGTGGACCACGTTCCGCCGCGCAAACGTCCGCGTTGGCACGAACTGCTGCGCAATGCGTGGCGGAAAAGCAAGGGCGGGCACTCCGGTCAGGAGACCGGCCCGGCCGCAGAGACCTCGCCCAATGCTCAAGGAGCCTGATTAGTGGACACGATTGCCAGTCTGTTCAGCTTTATCACCACCCCAGTTTCCTGGGTCATCGTCCAGTTCCACTCGCTGTACGGAGCCATCTTCGGTCCCGACACGGGCTGGGCCTGGGGCCTGTCCATCGTGTCCCTGGTGGTCCTGATCCGGATCTGCCTGATCCCGCTCTTCGTGAAGCAGATCAAGTCGACCCGTGGCATGCAGGCGCTCCAGCCGAAGATGAAGGCGATCCAGGAGCGCTACAAGAGCGACAAGCAGCGTCAGTCCGAAGAGATGATGAAGCTGTACAAGGAGACGGGCACCAACCCGCTCTCCTCGTGTCTGCCGATCATCGCCCAGTCGCCGTTCTTCTTCGCGCTGTACCACGTGCTCTCTGCCATCGCCAACGGGCAGACGAAGGGGTACATCGACAAGCCGCTGCTGGAGAGCGCGCAGAAGGCGCACATCTTCGGCGCTCCGCTTGCGGCGAAGTTCATGGACAGCTCGGACAAGGTCGCGGCGCTCGGCGCCACGCTGACCGACGTCCGTATCGTCACCGCGGTCATGATCATCATGATGTCGGCGTCGCAGTTCTACACGCAGCGCCAGCTGATGACGAAGAACGTCGACATGTCCGTCAAGACGCCGTTCATGCAGCAGCAGAAGATGCTGATGTACGTCTTCCCGCTGATGTTCGCCGTGATGGGTGTCAACTTCCCCGTCGGTGTCCTCGTGTACTGGCTCACCACCAACGTGTGGACCATGGGTCAGCAGATGTTCGTGATCCACCGCAACCCGACGCCGGGCAGCCAGGCGCAGGCCGGACTGCTGGAGCGGATGCAGAAGCACCTCATCGCGCACGGTTCGACGCGTACCCGTCACCAGCGCAACATCATCAAGGGCATCGCGTCCAAGGAGACGAAGGACCGCAACGACGCCGAGCGTAAGTTCATCACCACGCTGAGCAAGTCCGGCCTCGTGGCCCAGGCCGACGGCACCGTGGAGAAGAGCGACGCGGCTGTGGCCGCCGAGGCCGAGGGCATGAGCCTGGCCGAGGCCGCGCCGAAGCGTCAGCAGCCCAAGCGCCAGACCAAGGCGAAGCGCCAGACGGGTGCTGCTCAGACAGGCCAGGCGCAGCCCGGTGGGGCGAAGGCGGCGGAGAAGCCCGGCGGCGCCAAGGCGACCGGTGATTCTTCCGAGAAGACCTCGCTGGACAAGAGCGAGCCGCAGGCGGACTCCGAGCCGGATGCCAAGCCCGCTTCCCGTAATGCACGCCAAGCCAAGCCGGGGCAGCGTAAGGGCCAGCAGCGCCCCAAGCACCCGTCCAAGAAGTAAGAAGGAGTCCATCCCGTGACGGAAGGCACCACCACCTCCGCCGCCGCTGAGGGCGACACGCTGAGCCGGCTGGAGCAGGAAGGCGAGATCGCGGCTGACTACCTCGAGGGTCTGCTCGACATCGCGGACCTCGACGGTGACATCGATATGGACGTCGAGGCCGACCGTGCAGCGGTCTCGATCATCAGTGATGCGAGCAGTCGCGACCTTCAGAAGCTCGTGGGACGCGATGGTGAGGTGCTGGAGGCTCTCCAGGAGCTCACCAGGCTCGCGGTACACCGGGAGACCGGGGACCGCAGCCGGCTGATGCTGGACATCGCGGGCTTCCGGGCGAAGAAGCGTGAGGAGCTCGCCGCTCTGGGCGCCAAGGCTGCTGACGAGGTGAAGAGCTCCGGCGAGCCGGTCAAACTGGATCCGATGACGCCGTTCGAGCGCAAGGTGGTGCACGACGCGATCGCCGCCGCCGGGCTGCGCAGCGAGTCCGAGGGCGAGGAGCCACAGCGCTTCGTTGTTGTGCTTCCGGCCTGACCGGTGCACTGTTCTGTCGGCCCCGTCTGTTCGCAGGCGGGGCCGATCTTTGTCAGCCTGTTGTCAGCCATCCAAGCGGTATCGCGGTAAGGAAGGACGGTCCCCGTGACGGAGTCAGCGGAGCTCCCCCAGGCGCCGGAAGTGGCGCATGCGGTTTTCGGCGAGTTCTTCCCAGAAGTCGTTCGGTATGCGGAGCTGCTGGCGGACGCGGGGGTCAAGCGCGGGCTGATCGGCCCGCGTGAGGTGCCCAGGCTCTGGGAGCGGCACCTGCTCAACTGTGCGGTGCTGTCAGAGGTGGTTCCTCAGGGAGTGACCGTCTGCGATGTGGGCTCCGGTGCTGGACTGCCGGGCATCCCGCTGGCCCTGGTGCGCAGGGATCTGAAGATCACGTTGCTGGAGCCCCTGCTGCGGCGGACCAATTTCCTGCAGGAGGTTGTGGAGCTGCTGGGGCTCGACCATGTCACGGTGGTCAGGGGGCGGGCGGAAGAGGTCCTGGGCAAGCTGCCACCGGTCCATGTGGTGACAGCCCGTGCGGTCGCTCCGCTGGACCGGCTAGCAGGGTGGGGTGTGCCGCTGCTGCGTCCGTACGGGGAGATGCTGGCCCTCAAGGGCGATACGGCCGAAGAGGAAATTCAGGGCGCTCGGGCAGCACTGAGCAAGCTGGGTGTCGTCGAGACCTCGGTGCTTCAGGTCGGAGAGGGGATCGTTGATCCGTTGTCCACTGTGGTTCGGGTCGAGGTGGGGGAGAGCCCCGGGGGTGTGCGTTTCGCGGCGAAGCGAGCGAAGGCGGCTCGAGTCAGCCGCACCCGGCGACGTCGATAGGTGATCGCGCAGCCCTCAACACCGCCAAACCAGCTCAATAGGCGCAATTCGGAGTGTCGTGACGTTGTGACGCGGCGGCAGGGGCATCTTGTTTCACGTGAAACGTCGCTCTCTGCTGCATGGGATCATCAGTCGCAGTCGCGCGGCCTCCACGCCGCGTGACCGTAGGCCCTTTGGGGCCACAGAGTTGTCCACAAAGGTGGATTCATCCACAGAAGAACATGCCTCGCTGGTTCACAACCCCGAAAGCATGGCAGGCTCTGTGCATTGCGAGCCTGAAGTCGAGGAGAGTGAATCCTTGCGGTCCGACGCCAACATCGCGGGACCGATGACCGATCCGGTCCCCGGTCCCCGTACCGAGTCGGCGGCAGAAGATGTTTCACGTGAAACACCGCCGCCGATGGACGACACCCCTATTGGTCGCGCTGCCCAACTGGCTGTAGAAGCTCTCGGCCGGGCCGGAGAAGGTCTGCCGCGGCCGGAGCAGACGCGCGTCATGGTGGTTGCCAACCAGAAGGGCGGCGTCGGTAAGACCACAACAACGGTCAACCTTGCCGCCTCGCTCGCGCTGCATGGCGCGCGCGTTCTGGTGATTGACCTGGATCCTCAGGGAAACGCCTCCACGGCGCTGGGGATTGACCACCACTCCGAAGTGCCATCGATCTACGACGTTCTGGTGGAGAGCCGGCCGCTCTCCGAGGTGGTCCAGCCCGTTCCCGACGTTGAGGGCCTCTTCTGCGCCCCGGCCACCATCGATCTCGCCGGCGCTGAGATCGAGTTGGTGTCTCTGGTGGCTCGGGAGAGCCGCCTGCAGCGAGCCCTCCAGGCGTATGAACAGCCGCTGGACTACATCCTCATCGACTGCCCGCCGTCTCTGGGCCTCCTGACCGTCAATGCGATGGTGGCGGGCGCTGAGGTGCTGATCCCGATTCAGTGTGAGTACTACGCACTTGAGGGACTGGGCCAGCTGCTGCGGAACGTCGATCTGGTTCGCGGGCACCTCAACCCTGAGCTTCATGTGTCGACGATTCTGCTCACCATGTACGACGGCAGAACGCGTCTCGCCTCGCAGGTGGCAGACGAGGTGCGCAGTCACTTCGTCCGCGAGGTCCTCAAGACCAGCATTCCACGGTCGGTTCGTATCTCGGAGGCCCCGAGCTATGGGCAGACGGTCCTCACCTACGACCCGGGGTCCAGCGGTTCGCTGTCATATCTTGAAGCGGCCCGTGAGATCGCGCTGCGCGGCGTCGATGTGCACTACGACGGCCAGCACGCGCATACGGGTATTCAGAACAGTCAGCAGAGCATGTCGGAGGGGATCCAGTGAGTGAGCGACGCAGGGGGTTGGGACGTGGGCTCGGTGCGCTGATCCCCGCCGCACCGCAGGAGAAGGTGGGGCTCGCAGGTGCTGAGGCATCGTCCTCGGGAGCCGCACCCGTGATGACAGCGGAGCGGGGTGTGGCAGCGGCGAAGCTGGCAGCCCTGCCCACCGGAGCGGTTTCACGGGAACCCACTGTTCCTGCACAGGAGTCGGCACCGGCAGCGGTGGCGGAGCAGACGGATTCCACCGGGGCCTACTTCGCCGAGCTGCCGCTGGACGCGATCACACCGAACCCGCGGCAGCCGCGTGAAGTGTTCGACGACGACGCTCTTGCTGAGCTTGTCTCCTCCATCAAGGAGGTGGGCCTTCTGCAGCCGGTCGTCGTACGTCAGGCCGGTGCCGAACGCTTCGAGCTCATCATGGGTGAACGGCGCTGGCGGGCCTGCCGTGAGGCACGTCTGGAGCGCATCCCGGCGATCGTCCGGGCCACAGAGGACGAGAAGCTCCTCCTGGACGCGCTGCTGGAGAACCTTCACCGCTCGCAGCTGAACCCGCTGGAAGAGGCCGCGGCCTACGACCAGTTGCTGAAGGACTTCAACTGCACCCACGATCAGCTTGCCGACCGGATCGGTCGCTCTCGGCCCCAGGTGTCCAACACCCTGCGGCTGCTGAGGCTCTCGCCTCCGGTGCAGCGCAGGGTTGCTGCTGGGGTTCTGTCCGCCGGGCATGCCCGGGCTCTGCTGTCGGTGGACGATTCCGATGAGCAGGACCGGTTGGCGCACCGCATTGTGGCGGAGGGGCTTTCGGTGCGTGCGGTCGAGGAGATCGTCACGCTGATGCAGTCGCGTCCGGAGAACGCTCCGAAGGCCAAGGGACCGCGGGCTGGAGCGCGTGTGTCGCCGGCGCTCTCGGACCTTGCCTCACGGCTCTCGGACCGTTTCGAGACGCGGGTGAAGGTCGATCTGGGGCAGAAGAAGGGGAAGATCGTCGTCGAGTTCGCTTCGATGGACGATCTGGACCGGATTCTCGGTTCGCTCGCTCCCGGCGAGGGCCGAGTCCTGGACAAGCAGCAGGCAGACGAAGCCGTCGAGGAGGACGAGAGCTGAGTCTGCGGCTGGGATTTACTCGAAGGGCGGGGCGTGTCCGGTAGGCCGGAACACGCCCCGCCCTTTGCTTTCTCACGGTATCCGTCCGATCGCCGGGATGGATACGATGCGTTCTGGTATGGCGCATCCACCTTGATCCATCGCGCAGGGAGGGCAGGGGCCCATGCGAACGGTGAACCGCAGCCGACTGGTGACTGCTGGACTGGGACTAGGAGTGGTCGGCGGCTTCGTCGGCAGCCTGCTCAGGGAGTGGAGCGTGCTCAGCGCCGCTTATGAAGCGGCGGGTGAAGGAAGCGAGGAACACCGTTCATGGGGCGTCGGCTTGTACCGCTCACGCTGGACAACCTTCCGGACCTTCCCCGGCGTTGCCGTTCATGTGTCTTCTGGGAGCTCGATCCAGTCAGTGGGGACGCCGCGGTAAAGGCGGGTACGCCGGAGCTGGAGAAGGAAGCATGGATCTCGGCCGTGCTGCTGGAGTGGGGTTCCTGCGGCCGCGTCGTCTATGTCGATGACGTGCCGGTGGGGTTCGTTCTCTATGCGCCGCCCGCCTACGTGCCACGTTCGCTGGCTTTTCCGACGAGTCCGGTCTCGCCTGATGCCGTGCAGCTGATAACCGCGTGGATCTCGCCTGCGTATCAGGGACAGGGGCTGGGGCGGGTGCTGGTGCAGACCGTGGCCAAGGATCTGCTGCGGAGGAACTTCAAGGCGATCGAGGTGTTCGGCGATGCCCGGTGGAAGGAGCCCGCTTGTCTGCTCCCCGCGGATCATCTGCTGGCGGTCGGATTCAAGACGGTCCGGCCGCACCCGAACTACCCGAGGCTGCGACTTGAGTTGCGTACAACCCTGTCCTGGAAAGAGGACGTGGAGCTTGCCCTGGACCGGCTCTTGGGCGCGGTGAAGAAAGACCCCGTACTGCGTCCGCTGTGAGGATGGCTCTCACAGAAGCCGCCCTCATGCGAAAACAGGGGCCGCCCTCTCGAGGGCGGCCCCTGTTTCACGTGAAACATAGGTGCGTCAGGACTTGGTGGCCTCATCGCCGATGAAGCTCTCCAGGTCGCGAACGATCGCGGCCTTGGGCTTGGCGCCGACGATCGTCTTGGCAACCTCGCCGCCCTGGTAGACGTTGAGTGTCGGAATGGACATCACGCCGTACTTCGCGGCAGTGCCCGGGTTCTCGTCGATGTTGAGCTTGACGATCTCGATCTGGTCGCCGTACTCGGCTGCGATTGCCTCGAGAGACGGGGCGATCTGACGGCACGGACCGCACCAGGCGGCCCAGAAGTCGACCAGTACGGGCTTGCTGCTCTTGAGGACGTCCTGCTCGAAGGAGTCGTCAGTCACGTTCTTCAGGGTGCCGGCCACGGCGGGCTCCTCTTTCTTCACTGGGTATTCGGGATGGGGAATGCGGTGATCAGATGCTGGCGATCTTCTCGGGCTCTGCAGCCTTCTCGCTGTCGGCGAGGGCCGAGAGGAAGCGCTCGGCGTCGAGGGCGGCGGAGCAGCCTGTCCCAGCAGCTGTGATGGCCTGCCGGTAGGTGTGGTCAACGACGTCACCAGCGCCGAAGACACCCGTGAGGTTGGTCCGGGTCGAAGGCGCGTCGACCTGCAAATATCCCTCGTCGTCCAGGTCCAGCTGGCCCTTGAACAGTTCGGTACGCGGGTCGTGGCCGACAGCGATGAACAGGCCCGTCACCGGCAGCTCGGAGGTCTTTCCGGTCTTGGTGTCGCGCAGGGTCAGGCTGGAGAGCTTCTGCTCGCCGTGGATCACAGCCACCTCGCTGTCCCAGGCGAACTTGATCTTCGGGTCGGCGATGGCACGTTCCTGCATCGCCTTGGAGGCGCGCAAGGTGTCCCGGCGGTGGACGATGGTGACGGACTTGGCGAACCGGGAGAGGAAGGTGGCCTCCTCCATCGCGGTGTCACCGCCGCCCACCACGGCGATGTCCTGGTCCTTGAAGAAGAAACCGTCGCAGGTGGCACACCAGGAGACGCCGCGTCCGGAGAGCGCGTCCTCGTTCGGCAGGCCCAGCTTGCGGTGCTGCGAACCGGTCGTGACGATGACGGCCTTCGCGCGGTGCACAGTGCCGGCGGTGTCGGTGACGGTCTTGATCTCGCCGGTCAGATCGACGGCCACGATGTCGTCCGGGACCAGCTCCGCACCGAAGCGCTCCGCCTGGGCGCGCATGCTGTCCATCAGGTCGGGCCCCATGATGCCGTCCTGGAATCCGGGGAAGTTCTCCACCTCGGTGGTGTTCATGAGCGCACCACCAGCGGTGACTGCACCTTCGAAGACCAGCGGCTGCAGTGACGCGCGCGCGGTGTAGAGCGCGGCGGTGTAACCGGCGGGCCCGGAGCCGATAATGATCACGTTACGGACGTCGCTCACGGGTTTCTTCCTCGTCTCTGCGGACTGCTTGCTGCCGACTGGGGCCAGGTCCAGCGGACTCTCACCCCACCCAACGGATCCTACGGGGCGTGCATTCCCGTAAGGGTCAGCCGCGGGGATAGACGCGGGTCAGGAGCACCTTGCCGCGAGCGGACGGTGTGGTGTGGACGCAGGCCGCGTCGACGACATAAGCCTGTACCCGGCTGGAGTCAGTGGGGTGCGGCAGCACGACGAGGAAGGCATCGGAGCCCTTGTAGGTGCCTTTCTGTGCGGCGATCGGACCTTCCTCGCGGCCTATGCCCTTCTCCACGCAGGCCGGCACGGCCACATCGAGGCCGTTCTTGAGCGTTGTCGGGCCGGAGTCCATGTGGACCGATGGAGTCTTCTTCTCCTGGGGGGCGACCGTCGTCGCGGTGGCATCCGAGGCGAGCAGGGAGTGCACCTGGCCCTGCAGGGCAGCATCGACGAAGACGGGTGTCCCCCCGCGCTTGGATGCCTTTTCCGCAGCGCTGGTGTCTCCGCCCGACGTGGCGGGTGACGACTGCAGGAAGAACACACCGATACCGATGACGGCCGCCCCGAAGGCCGCGCTGAGGGCAGCGACATGACGTCGCCGGGCCGTGCGGGCTCGCCCGGGGCCGGTGGCGGTACGTGGACGGCCTGATGGGCGTTTGCCGCGAATGGGTTCCGCAACCCCCGTACCCCGGGATGAGAGCGCTGTTTCACGTGAAACATGCGCCGCGCTTTCATGCGCAGTGGCCCCGATCGCGGGCTCCGCGGCCAGCGCTGCGTCGATCTGCTCAGCTACGTCGGCCGGCATCGGAGCGGGGGCCGGCGTCGTAGCCAGCAGCTCCTGAATGTCTTGGAGAGTGGCACTGATATCGGAACAGAGTGAACAGGCGTCGATGTGCTGCCGCACTTCCTCTGCGCGAGATGGCGCAAGGAGACCCTCAGCAAGATCGGCGATCTCCGCGGTATCGGGATGCTGAGACGTGTCGGCCGTCGATGTCATGCGCGTCCACCTCCGCCCTTCACTGCAGCAGGATTCTGTGGTCCCGCCTCTTTCGGTTTCGACGCAGGTGGGACGGATGCTCCGGCCTTCCGGTTCCTTCCCTTGTCGGCCAGAGTCTCGTTTGCTGTCTCCGCAGGCCGAGGGCGTAGGTGGGCGAGGAGGGGCAGGAGTCTCGCCCGGCCGCGTGCGCAACGACTCTTCACGGTGCCCGTAGGCACATCGAGGATCCGGGCGGCCTCCGCCACCGGGTAGCCCTGCATGTCGACGAGGACCAGGGCGGCGCGCTGGTCCGCGGGCAGGGTGGTCATGGCCTTGATCAGTTCACGGTGCAGATCCTGACGCTCTGCCGGCGCCTCGGCGGACTCATGAGGTTCGAGGAGCTGATCGAGGCGTTCCGTGTCATCGACGGGTGAGGTCTTGCGTGTCGCGGCTTTACGGGCTCGATCGAGGCAGGCATTGACCGTGATGCGGTGCAGCCACGTGGTGACAGCTGACTGGCCACGAAACGTATGGGCGGCCCGATAGGCGGATACCAGCGCGTCCTGAACGGCGTCGGCGGCCTCTTCGCGGTCGCCGAGCGTGCGCAGAGCCACGGCCCAGAGCCGGTCTCGGTGGCGGCGTACCAGCTCACCGAAGGCGTCGGCGTCGCCTGCGACGTGGGCGTCCAGCAGCTCCTGGTCGTCGGCGGTACCGAGCGCTGTGTCGTCCAACGGTGAGCCCCTCCCCTGTCCCTGATCAGCCGGAGAACTTCACATCCGTTATGGCCTGCTTGTAGCCCGCGTCGCTGTACTGGTCTCTGGGTGAATCCGGCATGGCCGTGATCCAGACCAGTACATAGCGCGTGTTCACCGGTTTGGCGGCCTTGAAACGCGCTGTGGTGCCTTCGGTGGTCGTGGAAGTGATCTTCTTCATGGAGGTCAGTGACGCAGAGGACGACAACGAGCCGGCCGCGTACAGGGAGATCGCGGTCTCGTTGCCCGAGTAGCGCAGCCCTATGGAGGCAGCCGACACATCCTTCGCGGAACCCAGGTCGTAGACGATCCCCACCCCCTGCTTGAAGGGCGCCAGCTGGGGGCCGTCCTTGAAGGAGTAGGTACGCCAGTACGTCGAGCTGTCGCCGTCGTAGGTGTTCCCGACATCGGCGGGGTGCTGAGGCTTCCCGTCCGGGGAGTACTCGGCCGCGTCCTTGACCGGGAGGGGCTGCAGAGTCTTCTGCTCGCCGGTGCCGTTGTTGTTGCCGTTGTTGGTCTGGTTGGTTCCGGTATCGCTGGAGCCCTTGTCCCGGTCCAGCAGCCTGTCGGCGAGCTGCCAGCTGCCCAGGCCCAGCGCGGCGATCAGCAGCGCCGAGACGGACCACTTGAGTACCTTGCCGGTGCGGCCCTGGAGGGGCGGCGGAGGAGCGGCCACCGGCTGGGCGGGCGCAACCCTGGCACCGGTCGCCGGACGGCCGTAGGTGCCCTGCTGGTAGTTCGTGCGCTGGTACTCGGGCGGCGGGGTGTAGGCGGGCTCGGGCGGGCGGATCCGGGGCATGGCGGCGACGGCCTTGGCGAGCTCGTCGGGGGTGGTGCAGGGCGGTTCCTGGCGGGACGCGGTGGCGCCGTCGTTGGCCAGGGCCCGCATCGCGATCTCCGAGAGACCGCGGTTGACGCCGGCCCGTACCTGGTCCGGGGGGATCAGCCCGACGCCCTTGGGCAGGCCGGAGAGACCGTAGGCATCGGTCTCGTAGGGCCAGCGCTGCGTCAGTGCGGCATACAGCAGGGCTCCGATGGCCTCTGTGTCGGTCCGCTGCGGGGTGTCCGACGTGATGCCGCGCAGGGCCGCGTTCACTGCGAGACCGCGGATGCGGTACTGGCCGGAAGAGGTACGCAGAACAGCGCTGGGCGTGAGTCTGAGGTGGGACAGGCCCTCGCGGTGTGCGGCGGCCATGGCTTGCGAGACCTGGCTGACGAGCTGGTAGGCGTCGTGTGCCTCCAGAGGGCCGGAGGCGAGCAGCGCGGTGATTTCTGTCGCGTCGGGCAGCCATTCGTGCACGACGTAGACGAGATCGTTCTCCTCGACGGCATCCAGGACCTGCACGAAGCGCGGGTCGCCGAGGAGCGCGGAGGACCGTGCGGCCGCCAGTACGGCACGTGCCCGGGCGTGATCAGCGGGGAGCAGATGCACTCCGACAGCGCGCCGGAGCTTCTCGTCGACCGCACGCCAGCTGCTGAAGCCGTCCAGACGGGTGACGCACTCCTCGAGCCGGTAGCGTCTGGCGAGCTTGTGCCCGCTGTGCAGGTCGGGCGCCGCCGCGGGCTCCGTCGGCTTCTTCTCGCTCTCCTCGTCCTGGGCGTCTTCACCGGCCGTGGTGTCAGCCGTTTCCTGAGGTTCCACCGTGCCGTCGGCCGTGGCCTTGTCCGCCTTGGCGGCCAGCGGCTTGTCACCGCTGTTGTCGGCCACGTCGACGGCAGCCGTGCTACGTTCCGCCACCGTCGTTCCTGCCTCCCCATCCGTTGCGCGCTGTCGGCCAGTCTGCAAAGCCATGCCAATTGTGCCCACAGTCCGGCGCTATGCACGACACGCGGCGTCGGACGATGGTTGTGCGATCCGCTCGGTACCTAGCGGCCCAAGCGGCCGCGCACCATGGCAACCATTGAGTTGAGCTCGGCGATCCGCATGCGCTTCGCGGCGATGAAGAACACACCGAGAAGTACGGCGCCGCCGACGATCAGCGCTGCCAGTGAGCCCAGCACACCCTCTCCGAGCACCCGGATGACGGCGAATCCGACAGCTCCGCCGACGATGGCTCCCGGGAGGGAGGCCAGCGCGAGGCGGGCGTACGTACGGAGGATGTGAGTCCCGTCCAGATCCCCGCCCAGACGGTTGCGGAGCCTTCGCCAGGCGATCCCGACGCCGACCGCGTAGGCCAGGCCGTAGGAGGCGGCCATACCGACCACCGCCCACTGGGAGGGGAGGACGACGTAGCAGAGCGCGGAGGCCGCAGCGTTGACCGCGGCGACGATGACCGTGTTGTAGAAGGGGGTGCGGGTGTCCTCGTACGCGTAGAAGCCACGCAGGACGACGTACTGCACCGAGTACGGGATCAGGCCGAGGGCGAAGGCCATCAGGACGTAGCCCATGGACTCGGACGCCTGGACGCCGCTGGAGGCGAACAGGAGGGTGCAGACCGGCACGCCCAGGGCGAGGAACGCGAAAGAGACCGGAACGATCGCCACGGCGGAGTTCCGCAGTCCCTGCGAGATGTCGTCGCGGACCGCACCGATATCCCCGTCATTGGCGGCACGGGAGATCCGGGGCAGCAGGGCCGCCATGACCGAGACGGTGATGATGGCCTGGGGCATCCCCCAGATCAGCTGCGCGTTCGAGTAGGCCATGATGCCCGCGCCTGACCGCCCGGAGTCCTTGCCGGCGGCGGTGGCGAGCTGAGTGACCACGAGGACACCCGCCTGGTTGGCGAGAACGAACAGAACCGTCCACTTGGCGAGCTTCACGGCCTTGCCGAGGCCGTGTCCGCGCCAGTCGAAGCGCGGGCGGAAGCGGAAACCCGCCTCACGCAGGTACGGGATCATCGACAGGGCCTGGACCGTCAGACCCAGCAGGGTTCCGATTCCGAGCAGCCGCACCCCGTCGGCCGGGATGGTCGTCACCTTCATGTGGGAGTCCGCGGAGGTGCCGTACACCCAGATGAACAGTCCGAAGGTGAAGATCATGACGATGTTGTTGAGGACCGGGGTCCACATCATCGCGCCGAACTTCCCGCGGGCGTTCAGGATCTGCCCCATCACGACGTGCACACCCATGAAGAAGATGGTGGGCAGGCAGTAGCGCGCGAAGGTGACGGCGACGTTGTTGGCCGCAGGATCGTCGGCGATCGGCAGGGACATCAGCCGGATCAGCAGCGGAGCCGCGAAGACCGCGATACCGACGATGACTCCGAGAGCCACCATGACGACGGTGAGCAGCCGGTTGGCGTATGCCTCGCCGCCGTCGTCGTCCTCCTTCATCGAGCGCACCAGCTGCGGCACGAACACCGAGTTGAGGCCGCCGCCCACGGTCAGGATGTAGATCATCGTGGGCAGCGTGTAGGCCACGGTGAAGGAGTCGCCGAGCGTCGCCGCACCCAGCGCCGCAGTGATCACCATGGTGCGTACGAAGCCGGTGAGGCGGGAGACCAGGGTGCCGGCGGCCATCACCGCGCTGGACTTCAGCAGGCCGGATGCTCCGCCCGACTTCTCGGGAGGTGGGGCGGGGGCGGGCTCCTGCGGGTCTCCGGGCGGCGGAACGGGGGCGGCACCCTGCTGGTCCCGGAACAGGTGCGCGAACGCGTCCTGCTGTTCGGGCTCGTCGGCGGCCTGTGTCACCAGGTCGTCGACCCCGACGAACTGGGTCGTCGCGTCGTCCCCGTACGGGAGGTAGCGGGACGGGCCCCCCGGCTCGGGCGCCGGTGTCTGGGCCCAGACACGGGGATCCGGTGGGTACTGCGCGGCCGGCGGCTGCTGGTACATCGGCTGCGGCTCGGTGTACGTCCCGGGGGGAGGCGGCGGGTGGGACGCACGGTCGTAGAGCGCATCCGCCACCGGGTCCTGGGCACCGAGGTCGTGCGCCCCGTACGGGTCGTAGCTGTAGGCGTCCTGGACATACGGATCAGGGGCGGGCTGATTCTGGCCCGCTGCGGGGGGCTCGGGGGGTGTCCCACCGGAATACGCAGCCCCGCCCCCAGCACCCTGGTCACGGTCACCGTCGTACGGCGCGTTCATTGGTTACCCCACCTCATCGTCCCCGGCCGGCCGGCCACGACATCGCTCAACGGTCCACTTTCTCACCCGTGCCCGGCGGGTCGCCGTTTTCCGCTCCGGTGTCCGCCTCCGGGTCACTCGGCTGCTCCGGGTCATCGCCCCCGGCAGCGGCCGCACGAGCGGCAGTCCGCTTGCGGTGCGTGTACATCCTGATTCCGGCGAGTACCAGAAGCAGCAGACCACCGGCGATCACCAGCATGACCGTCAGTGTCATCTCCGAGACTGTCACTGTGAAGGGCATTGCCTTCGCAGTGCCGTACGGCGTGCCGTCCTCGGTGAAGAGCTGGGCGTACACCCTGACGGGCCCGTTGGCATTGATCGATGTCGTGAACTTCACCGTCTGGCTGTGGCCGCCCGCGATCTCCAGAGGCTGCTCGGCGACGGCGGCCTTGTCGTCTCCCAGCTGCAGACGGTTGGGGCTGGTCGAGCGCAGCTTCAGCACCAGGTGCTTGACGGGCTGAAGCAGCTTGTTCTGCACGGTCACCGGGATCGTCGCACTGCGTCCGGACAGCGTCATGTCGGACTTCTGGACGATCTGCACCTCCCCGGTGAGGCTCAGCAGATAGGACTGGACCCCGGTGCGGTAGGCGGCGGCGCCCTTGGCGTCTCCGCGCCATGAGGTGGCCATGGAGCGGTCCATGGCGTTGCTGAAGGGCGTCACCACCCGGTCGGGCTGGCTGAGGATGCCCTTGAAGTTGTCGAGCGTGGACTGCGTGGTCCTGACGTCCTGGAACGCCTTGACCGGCAACTCCTGACGGCGCAGGGATGACGGGTACGCCGACGGGCCCGGCACCGTCGTCGTCGCGTCGGGGTCGGCCTTGGCCTTGGCCGCGTCGATGAGGTTGAGGGGCTGGGTCCAGCGGTTCTCGTCCAGCGTGCGCAGCGCGCTCGCCATCGACTGCGCCTGGCTGACGGAGGGCATCCGCTGGGGCGCGACGACGATGCTGCGCTGTTTGGAGGGTTCCTGAAGGGTCAGGGCCAGGGTCTGGGCGAGGTAGTTCTGCACTGTGAGAGTGGAGGCGCCTGCCTCGGCCATGTCGCCCTGGAAGGCTTGGGAGAGCCTGGAGTCGGACACCACGGCCGTGGTGCCGCCGCCGATGGGGCGGGCCGCTGTGGGGGTGTACGGCAGCCCGGCGGTCTCCTGCAGGCTGTCGCTGCTGGCGATCACGTTGTGCGCCCCCGCGGAGGTGGCCACATCAACGATCGAAGGGTCGATCGCGCCACTGGCCGGCCAGGCGAAATCGGTGGACGCCTTCACATGCAGGATCGTCTGCACGGTCGTGCCCGCGATCTCGGTGGCAGACTGCAGATGGCTCAGAGCGCCGGGAACGTTCTTGCCGTGGTGCGCCAGAGAGGCAAGATCGGGATCCGCAAACGGCAGCGCGACGACCTTCTGGCCCTTGACCGCGTCCTCCAGGTCGCTCAGCCATTTCTTGGCGACGGCCTGGTTCTTGCCCGCGACCTGGGTGTTCCCGACCTGGATCTGGTAGTTCCGGGTCATCGCGTCGACGCTGGCCAGCAGGTCCGGGTCGATGACCCAGGTGACGGGCAGCGAGCGGCCCAGCGAGACCATCTGCTCCAGCCGGCCGCCGGGCGCGAGCTCCTCAGCCAGATCGTCGTTCTCGAAGACCGGCGTCTGCTGAGCGTCGGTACTGGTCTCCGCTCGCAGATGAACCTTCGAGATGAGCGGCCACACCGAGGTGATCTGGGTCTTGTGGCTCTGCGCCGTGGGCTGCCAGGGGAGGAAGGTCCGCTGGATGCCGAGCACCTGCTCGTAGGGGGCGCTGGGTGTCTGGCCGGAGAGGGAGACCCCGAGCTGGTACACACCGTCCGCACCGAGGTCCAGCTCGCTCACGGGAACCGAGATCGAGAAGTCCTCACTGATCCCGGCGGGAAGTTTCGCGAATTTCTCCGTGTACTTGCCGCCGACCTCGCGGGGGTCGGCACCTGTCAGGTCCGAGGCGTGCTTCGCCGCATCGTCGATGGCTGCCCGGCCCGCCAGGCGCGGGCCCACCCGAACACCGACGTGGGCGTCGGTGACGGTTTCCTTGCGCTTATTGGTCACCGTGCCCGTGATGGTGACCGTGTCGCCCTTCACCGGTGCGCTCGGTGACAGGGCATCGAGACTGACAGCCACGGCGCCGGCGCTCTGAGCGGTGACGGCGGCCTGTGCAGGAGCCGCTGCCGGACCGTAGAAAAGGCCCGCCATGAGCGTTCCACCGGCGAGCAGCGACGCTGTGCGCCGCAGCCACCGGCGGGCAGGAGAGAGAGTCGTCTCCTGGAAGTGTGCCGCCTCGGCCACGCGCTTGCCCGTCCCTCGTCTTCGTCAGCTGATTCGGTGGTTCTCGGTTGCTGCGTCCACGCATGGTAACGATGTGCCCTGGGCCCGAGTGCCGCGGACTGCTCCACATGATCAGAAGAGTGGTCGCAGCCGCCGGGAAATCGGGACGCTCCGGTCGGCACGGGCACGTACCCTTTTCTGTTGTGCCGAACGCCAATGATGACAATCCCAGTGCACTGAGTCAGGTGCAGCACCGCGCGGTCACCGAACTGCTGCGGGTGTCCCCGGTCGCAGATGACCTTGCCCGCCGTTTTGAGGATGCCGGGCACAGCCTCGCGCTGGTCGGAGGATCGGTCAGGGACGCGCTGCTCGGCCGGCTCGGTAATGATCTCGACTTCACCACCGATGCCCGACCCGACGACGTGCTGAAGATCGTCCGGCCCTGGGCCGATGCGGTGTGGGAGGTCGGGATCGCCTTCGGGACGGTCGGCTGCCAGAAGGACGGCTATCTGATCGAGGTCACGACGTATCGCTCCGAGGCGTACGACAGGACCTCGCGGAAGCCCGAGGTGTCGTACGGCGATTCCATCGAGGAAGACCTTCTGCGCCGGGATTTCACAGTCAACGCGATGGCTGTCGCTCTTCCCGAGAAGGCTTTCATCGATCCGCACGGCGGCCTGGAGGACCTTGCCGGCCGGATGCTGCGTACTCCTGGCACTCCGGAGGACTCGTTCTCCGATGATCCGCTGCGCATGATGAGGGCGGCCCGGTTCGCGGCTCAGCTGGACTTCGAGGTTGCACCCGAGGTTGTCGCCGCGATGACGGCGATGTCCGAGCGCATCGGGATCGTCTCGGCGGAACGTGTACGTGACGAGCTCAACAAACTGCTGCTGTCCGCGAACCCGCGTAAGGGCCTCGCGCTGCTCGTCGACACCGGTCTTGCCGAATATGTACTCCCTGAGCTTCCCGCGCTGCGTCTGGAGAGTGATGAGCACCACCGGCACAAGGATGTCTATGAGCACTCGCTGACCGTCCTGGAGCAGGCCATCGACCTGGAGCAGGACGGTCCTGATCTGGTGCTCAGGCTGGCTGCCCTGCTCCACGACATCGGTAAGCCCAGGACGCGGCGGTTCGAGAAGGACGGTGGCGTCTCCTTCCACCACCACGAGGTGGTGGGGGCGAAGCTGGCCAAGAAGCGCCTGACTGCACTCAAGTACTCCAATGACATGGTGAAGGACGTCACCAAGCTGGTGGAACTCCACCTGCGCTTCCACGGTTACGGGACCGGCGAGTGGACCGACTCGGCTGTACGGCGCTATGTACGTGACGCCGGACCGATGCTGGAGCGGCTGCACAAGCTCACGCGGTCGGACTGCACCACCCGGAACAAGCGCAAAGCCAATGCTCTCTCACGCGCGTACGACGGCCTGGAGGAGCGCATCGCGCATCTGCAGGAGCAGGAAGAGCTGGACTCGATCCGTCCCGACCTCGATGGCAACCAGATCATGGAGATCCTGGGCGTCGGGCCCGGGCCGGTGATCGGCAACGCCTACAAGTTCCTGCTTGAGCTCCGGCTGGAGAACGGGCCGATGGAGTACGACGTAGCGGTGACGGCGCTCAAGGAGTGGTGGGCCGCGCAGAACTGAGGTCATGTTTCACGTGAAACATGACGGACGGTGCGGCGAAGGGGCGGTGTTTCACGTGAAACACCGCCCCTTCGTGGCTCCTGCGGCGGGCTACTTCTTGTAGTCCGTCAGGCAGAGCGTGAAGTCCTTGCTGCCACCGGTCTCGGTGTACGAGTTGTACTTGGTGCGGTCGCAGGTCTTGTCGCCGTCCTTCTTCTCGGCGACCTTGTACTGCGCCTTCGCGTCACTGCAGTCCACGACTTCGAGTTCCGGGTTGGTGTCGCTGGAGCTGCCTCGGTGCATGCAGTCGCCGACCTTGGCGGTGTCTGCATCGTCCTGGCTGGAGTACCAGCTGAAGGCCGCTACACCGATCACGACCACGGCGATGACGACCCGCAGGATCATCTTGCCCTTGCCGCGTGACGGAGCCATCGGCGCCACCGGGGCCATGGGTATCTGGCCGCCGCCCTGGTTGAGATACGGCGAGGGCTGCTGCGGGACGCCGGGCTGGCCCGGCTGTCCGTACGGCCCGGGCTGCTGGCCGGGCTGCCCGTAAGGGCCCGGCTGCTGCGGCTGCTGTCCGTACGGATTGCCGCCCTGAGGCTGTCCGTAGGGGCCATTGGGCTGCTGGGCGTATGGATTCTGGCCCTGGGGCGGCGGAGTAGACATGGTTGAGATCCCCCTTGAAGCGGTACGCGTATGCGCAGTTGTCAACGCCCGTAAAATAGCGGGTCACTCCGGCAGTTCTGTCACCGAGAAGCAGTCTGTGGCCCTGATGTGACACATACGTGCGTCGGAAATGGGCCATAGGCGCGGAAAGAGCCCCGGACAGACACTGTCCGGGGCTCTCAACGGTCAGTACTAGACCGCTCTCAGATGGAGCTTCAGCGCTCGACCTCGCCCTTGATGAACTTCTCGACGTTCTCGTACGCCTCGTCGTCGAAGTACTGCACCGGCGGCGACTTCATGAAGTACGAGGAGGCGGAGAGGATCGGGCCACCGATACCGCGGTCCTTGGCGATCTTCGCCGCACGCACGGCGTCGATGATGACACCGGCGGAGTTCGGGGAGTCCCACACTTCGAGCTTGTACTCGAGGTTCAGCGGAACGTCACCGAAGGCACGGCCCTCAAGGCGCACATACGCCCACTTGCGGTCGTCCAGCCAGGCCACGTAGTCCGAGGGGCCGATGTGCACGTTGTCGGCGCCCAGGTCACGGTCGCGGATCTGCGAGGTGACCGACTGCGTCTTGGAGATCTTCTTCGACTCCAGGCGGTCACGCTCCAGCATGTTCTTGAAGTCCATGTTGCCGCCGACGTTCAGCTGCATCGTGCGCTCGAGGCGCACACCACGGTCTTCGAAGAGCTTGGCCATGACGCGGTGCGTGATGGTGGCGCCCACCTGCGACTTGATGTCGTCGCCGACGATCGGCACACCGGCCTCGGTGAACTTGTCCGCCCACTCCTTGGTGCCGGCGATGAAGACCGGGAGAGCGTTGACGAACGCGACCTTGGCGTCGATGGCGCACTGCGCGTAGAACTTCGCGGCGACCTCGGAGCCGACGGGCAGGTAGCAGACGAGGACGTCCACCTGCTTGTCCTTGAGGACCTGGACGATGTCGACCGGGGCCTCGTCCGACTCCTCGATGGTCTCGCGGTAGTACTTGCCGAGACCGTCGTGGGTGTGGCCGCGCTGGACCTTCACACCGGTGTTCGGCACATCGGTGATCTTGATGGTGTTGTTCTCACTGGCGCCGATGGCATCCGCGAGGTCGAGGCCGACCTTCTTCGCGTCGACATCGAAGGCGGCGACGAACTCGACGTCACCTACGTGGTAGTCGCCGAACTGGACGTGCATCAGACCGGGCACCTTGCCGGCCGGATCTGCGTCCTTGTAGTACTCGACGCCCTGCACCAGCGAGGCGGCGCAGTTGCCCACGCCGACGATGGCTACGCGAACCGAACCCATTCCGGTTGCTCCCTGTGTGTTCTCGACGAAGCCCTGCGGACGCAGAGCTTCACTTAGCGATGTCCTCGGACGGATCCGGCGGGGTGGTACCCCGATGCCGGGGCAGGCCGCCCGTATCTCCTGTTATGTCCTGCTGAGCGGCGTCGGGGGACGGTCGTTGATCCCGGCCCGCACGCTCGCTCTCGATGAGCTCGTTCAGCCAGCGCACTTCGCGCTCCACGGACTCCATGCCGTGCCGCTGCAGCTCAAGCGTGTAATCGTCCAGCCGCTCGCGCGTCCGGACCAGGGAGGCGCGCATCTTTTCGAGGCGCTCCTCCAGCCGGCTGCGGCGGCCTTCCAGCACCCGCATCCGCACCTCGCGCTCCGTCTGCCCGAAGAAGGCAAAACGTGCAGCGAAGTGCTCGTCCTCCCAGGTGTCGGGTCCGGTGTGCGAAAGGAGCTCTTCGAAGTGCTCCTTACCGTCCGCAGTCAACCTGTAGACGATCTTGGCGCGGCGTCCTGCGAGTGAAGCCGCCACTGCGTCCTCCGGGGCGCTGCCCGGCTCCTCGATCAACCAGCCGCTGGCGACCAGCGTCTTGAGGCAGGGGTAGAGGGTCCCGTAACTGAAGGCCCTGAAGATCCCCAGCGAGGTGTTCAGGCGTTTGCGCAGCTCATAGCCGTGCATTGGAGACTCTCGGAGCAGACCGAGTACGGCGAATTCGAGGATGCCGGAGCGCCTGCTCAACCTTCGCCTCCTCTGTCGTCCGGGTCACTTATGCCGTGTTGATGTATCGACTCGATACATCAGCACGATAGAACGACCTCGCGTTTGCGACAAGGGGAGCTTTCGTGAGCGGCGTCACATCAATGATTCACAGGCAGCAACTTGCCTGATTTGAGGCGAACCTCGGCAGTGGGAGGGGTTTGCGCGTGCGTAGTCTGTGCGGCATGCAGACCGCCGGGGACCGAGTGACACCAGGGGACGTCAGCCGTCTCGGTCCACGGATTGCAGCGCGTACAAGGCCCGCCGAGGGCCTGTGCGTACTGCGGATGCGCCCTGCCACGGGGCTGTCCGCGGATCGGGGGGACCGGAACTCAACTGCCGTTTCTAGGCGTTAGTGCCTGCCCGAGGAGTAGTCGTTCGATGAGCGAGCACCGTCGCAAACCGCCACAGTCGCAGAGTGGTGGACGTGCCGCGGCCAGACGAGAGGCCCAGCAGTCTTCCGGCCGTCGCGCAGCTCCCCCGGGAACCGCCTCCGGGTCGCCTTCCGCTTCAGCCGGAGAGGAGGAGCGCCCCTATGGTGGTCGCGCCGAAGCCAGACGGGCCGCCCAGCGCAGCGGAGGCGGACGCCGTCGCGCCGCTGAGGCCGGTTCCGGCGGCCGCGGTGGGCGCGGTGGCCGTGGCGGCGATCCCGAAGGCGGTCGTGACCGTGGCCCGCGGAAGAAGAGGTTCATCGACTACCCGAGGGCGAATCTGTACGGCTGGCGTCACTGGGTGCCGTCCTGGCGGCTCGTGACCGGGCTGTTCGTCGGTTTCGGCGCCAGTATCCTGGCCGCGGGCACCATCGCATACGCAATGGTCGGTATCCCGGACGCCACCAAGACCTCGCAGGCGCAGAACAACGTCTACTACTGGTCGGACGGCAGCCAGATGGTCGCCACCGGCGGTGAGATCAACCGGCAGATCGTGCCGCTCTCGCAGATCCCCAGAGCGATGCAGAACGCGGTGGTCTCCGCCGAGAACAAGTCCTTCTACAAGGACAAGGGCATCGACCCCATGGGCATCGGCCGTGCCGTGTTCAACATGGCCAAGGGCGGTGAGACCCAGGGCGGCTCGACGATCACCCAGCAGTATGTGAAGAACTCGCGGCTCGGCCAGGAGCAGACGCTCAGCCGTAAGTTCAAAGAGCTGTTCATCTCCATCAAAGTCGGTGCGAAGATGAACAAGAACGACATCATGAGCGACTACCTCAATACGTCGTACTACGGCCGGGGCGCCTACGGGATCCAGGCCGCGGCCCGTACGTACTTCGGGGTGGACTCCAGCAAGCTCAACCCGAGCCAGTGCGCGTTCCTCGCCACACTGCTCAAGGGAGCCAGCTACTTCGACCCGGCGGGCGCCGTCGGGATCGACCCCGCGGCGACCCCGAAGGCCAATCTCCAGCGGGCCACCGACCGCTGGCGGTGGATCCTCGGCGAGATGGTCAAGGACGGCCGCCTGTCCGCTGCCGAGCGGGCCAAGTACAAGACGTTCCCGAAGGTGGACCCGCCGAAGACGGACGCCCAGCTGGGCGGTCAGACCGGCTACCTCGTCGACCTGGCGAAGTCGTATTTCGTGAACAACAACAAGCAGGGCATCACATCCGAGGACCTCGCCAAGGGCGGTTACCAGATCCACACGACCTTCGACAAGAAGAAGGTCAAGGCGCTGGAATCGTCCGTCGAGAAGGTACGCAAGGCCAACATCGACCCTGCCAAGCGGCCGAAGACCGACACGCACGTTCAGTTCGGCGGGGCGTCGGTGGACGCGCAGACCGGGGCCATCGCCGCCATCTACGGCGGTGAGGACGCGACCAAGCACTACACGAACAACGCGGACTACACCGGTGCCCAGGTCGGATCGACCTTCAAGGCATTCGTGCTGGCCGCCGCCCTGGAGTACGGGAAGCGCGATCCGAGCCTCGGCGCGGACCAGCCCGCGTCGGACCGCACGCCCGTCTCGCCCAAGAGCCTCTACAGCGGAAAGGACAATCTGAAGATCAGAAACTACGACGGCACCGTCTGGAAGAACAAGGAGGGCAAGGAGTGGCTCCAGCCGAACGACGAACACCAGTCCCTGGGCGGGGCTCCGGACTACCGCATCGATCTGCGTGAGGCCATGCGGGAGTCCGTGAACTCCGCATACGTCCAGCTCGGCATGGATGTCGGCACCGACAAGGTGCGTCAGGCCGCAATCGCCGCCGGCCTGCGCGACGACAAGCAGAGCATGGCCAGCTCGAACTACCCCTCCTTCTCCATCGGTACCTCGAGCCCCAGCGCGATCCGGATGGCCGGCGCGTACGGCACCTTCGCCAACAACGGCCGGCAGAACGAGCCGTTCTCGGTCACCAAGGTGACCAGCGAGGGCAGGACCGTCTACCAGCACGATCAGGTGGAGAAGTCGGCGTTCTCGTCGGCCATCGCCAGCAACGTCACCAACGTGCTGAAGACCGTGGTCGACAAGGGCACCGGAACCGCTGCCAGGATCCCCGGCCGGCAGATCGCGGGAAAGACCGGCACCACCGACGGCAACAAGTCCGCCTGGTTCATCGGCTACACCCCGCAGCTCTCCACGGCCATCGACATGTACCGCTTCAACGACGACGCGAAGGGCCAGAACCGCCAGTTCGAGGAGATGTACGGCACCGGTGGTGAGGACCAGATCCACGGTGCCTCGTTCCCGGCGAAGATCTGGCACAACTACATGGCGCAGGCGCTCAAGAACACTCCCGCCAAGGGCTTCCCGGCACCCGAACCGATCGGGAAGGTGGTCTACGGCAGCGGAGTCGCGAGCCCCAAACCGACGCCGACACTCGCGCCGTCGCCGACCCCGTCGCCGTCCTCTCCTTCGCCCAGCCCGTCCGATACACCCTCCCCGACGCCCTCTCCGACCGAGTCCTGCAACAAGTGGACGGACTGGACCTGCGGCAACGACGGCGGGACCGATGCCGGAACGGCGGACGGCGGAACCGACGGCGGCGCCAGCCCCACTCCCAGCGACACCTCCGAGACCGGCGGTGATCCGGGCGGAGCCGGCGGCGGTGGCGGCTTCATCGGCGGGCCCGGCGGATGACCGCCCCCTGAGCCCGCGCACCTGATCAGGGCTCTGTCCGCACGACGAGGGCCGTCACAGCTCATCCGCTGTGGCGGCCCTTGCGGCTGTGCGGCCGCCCGGCTGCCGCGGCCCTCCACGCGGGCACAGCCGCGTACGGCAGGATGTGCGCCATGACGAGCGCGCACGAGGACCGGCCCGCACTGAAGACCGCAGAGCCCGTGGTGCGGCCCACTCAGCAGGACGAGACCGCCGCGGCGGGCAGCGAACTGATCGGGGGGCCGGCCGGACGGTGGGCCCGCGGGGGCTTCGGCAGACTCACCCCCGTCCGTGTCATCGCCCTGGTCGCGATCGGCATGTTCGCTCTCGGCATGGTGCAGAAGATGCCCTGCTACGACTGGGCGTGGTTCCAGGGGGCAACATCCCAGTACAACCACGCCTGCTACTCGGACATCCCCCACCTCTACGTCGGTCGCGGCTTCGCCGACGACCTCGTCCCGTACTTCGACCGCATCAACGGCGACATGTCGTACCTCGAATATCCGGTGCTCACCGGCTTGTTCATGGAGGTCGCATCCTGGCTCACCCCGCACGGGGGCGCCATGCAGCACCGCGAGCAGATCTACTGGATGGTCAACGCGGGCATGCTGATGATCTGCACCGCCGTCATCGCGGTCTGCGTCACCCGCACCCATCGGCGCCGCCCCTGGGACGGCCTGCTGGTCGCACTCGCCCCCGCCTTCGCGCTCACCGCCACCATCAACTGGGACCTGTTCGCGGTCGCTCTCACCGCTGCGGCGATGCTGATGTGGTCACGGGGGCGGGCGCTCGCCTTCGGGATCCTGATCGGCCTGGCGACCGCAGCCAAGCTCTATCCGGTGCTGATCCTCGGCCCGCTCCTCGTGCTGTGCTGGCGCGCCGGGAAATGGCGGGAGTACGGGCTGGCCGTGTTCGGCGCGGTCGCGGCCTGGCTCGTCGTGAACCTGCCCGTCATGCTGCCGGCGCCCGAAGGGTGGAAGAAGTTCTACACGTTCAGCCAGGAACGGAACGTCGACTTCGGTTCGTTCTGGCTGATCATCACCCAGCGCACCGGGAAGCCTCTCGACGTGGGCAACGTCAACACCTGGGCGATGCTGCTGATGATCCTGGCGTGCGGCGGAATCGTGGCCCTCACTCTGACAGCCCCGCGCCGCCCGCGGTTCGCGCAGCTCGCCTTCCTGGTCATCGCCGCTTTCATCCTCACCAACAAGGTCTACTCGCCGCAGTACGTCCTGTGGCTGATCCCGCTCGCGGCGCTGGCCAGGCCACGCTGGCGGGACTTCCTCATCTGGCAGGGCTGCGAAGTCATGTACTTCCTGGGGATCTGGCTGTACCTCGCGTACACGATGTCCGGCGACAAGCCCAAGGGGCTGCCGCCCGAGGGCTACCAGTTCGCCATCGCCCTGCATCTGGCCGGGACGCTCTACATCTGCGCGGTGATCGTGCGGGACATCCTGATGCCGGAGCGCGACGGGGTGCGCAGGGACGGCTCCGACGATCCGTCGGGAGGTGTGCTGGACGGCGCTGAGGATGTGTTCGTGCTGGGCGCTGCAGCCCATCCGGCGCGGCACGCCGCCCACCAGGTCGAGGGGCCACAGGTCGAGTGGGGCAGCGGCGCGGCGCGCGAATAGCCGGGCAGCCGGGCCACCCACCGGCCGGGCGGTGGCCCGGCCGGGCGCTGTCTCAGTGATCGACGAGGCGGTCGAACTGTGTCGTCGTGTGCCGCAGATGAGCCACCAGCTCGTCCCCCACCTTCGGCTCCTGCGCGTCCGACGGGACGAAGAGGATCGACACCTGCATGTGCGGCGGCTCAGCGAACCAGCGCTGCTTGCCCGCCCACACGAAGGGCGACAGATTCCGGTTGACCGTTGCCAGGCCCGCGCGCGCGACACCCTTCGCGCGCGGCATCATCCCGTGCAGCGCCTTCGGCGCTTCCAGGCCCACTCCGTGCGACGTACCGCCCGCGACCACCACCAGCCAGCCGTCCGAAGCGGTCTTCTGCTGCCGGTAGCCGAAACGGTCGCCCTTCACGACCTGGGTGACGTCCAGGACGGAGCCGCGGTACTGCGTCGCGTCGTGGTCGCCCAGCCACAGCCGCGTACCGATCCTGGCGCGGAAGCGCGTCTGCGGGAACTGCTGCTGCAGCCGCGCCAGTTCCTCCGCCTTGAGGTGGCTCACGAACATGGTGTGGAGCGGCAGACGCGCGTTGCGCAGCCTGTCCATCCACGCGATGACTTCCTCGACCGCGTCCGAACCGTCCATGCGGTCCAGCGGGAGGTGCAGCGCGAAGCCTTCCAGGCGTACGTCGTCTATGGCCGCGTGGAGCCGGCCCAGGTCCGCCTCGGAGACACCGTGGCGCTTCATCGAGCTCATGCACTCGATGACGACGCGGGCGCCGACCAGGGCGTGTACGCCGTCGACCGACGAGACGGAGCGGATCACCCGGTCGGGGAGCGGCACGGGCTCCTCGCCGCGGCGGAACGGTGTGAGGACGAGCAGGTCACCCCCGAAGGAGTCCTTCATCCGGGCGGCTTCGTACGTGGTGCCGACCGCGATGATCTCGGAACCGAAGCGCGTCACCTCGTCCGCGAGCCGGCCGTGGCCGAAGCCGTAGCCGTTGCCCTTGCAGACCGGAACGATCCCCGGGAACTGGTCGAGCACGGACTTCTGGTGCGCCCGCCAGCGCGCGGTGTCGACATAGAGGGTCAGCGCCATGGCCGGACCGGAACCTTTCTCGGAGCTGCGGTGTATCAGAGGTATGAACGGAACGAGCGGAACGATCGAAGCTAACGGGACTTACGGGACTCGCGGTTGCTACGGGCCCCAGGGTTCTTACGGGACTCGCGGTTCTTACGGAACTCAGGAGTCCTACGGAACTGACAGGACTGATGTGCCGGGCAGGACGCCCGCACCATCATGCTCCTTAACGGCGCGACATGTAGATGTCGAGAGCCTTGTGCAGCAGCTTGTTGAGCGGGAAGTCCCACTCACCGATGTACTCCACGGCCTCGCCGCCGGTGCCCACCTTGAACTGGATCAGCCCGAAGAGGTGGTCGGTCTCGTCCAGCGAATCGGAGATGCCTCGCAGGTCGTAGACAGTGGCGCCCATGGCGTAGGCGTCCCGCAGCATCCGCCACTGCATGGCGTTCGACGGCCGCACTTCGCGCTTGTGGTTGGCGGACGCACCGTAGGAGTACCAGACGTGACCGCCGACGATCAGCATGGTGGCCGCTGCGACGTTCTCACCGTCGTGACGGGCGAAGTACAGCCGCATCCGGTTCGGGTCCTCGGTGTTGAGCACCGACCACATGCGCTGGAAGTACGAGAGCGGGCGCGGCCGGAAGTGATCGCGCTCGGCGGTGATCTCGTACAGCCGCTGCCACTCCGCGAGGTCCTCGTAGCTGCCCTGGACGACCTCGACACCGGCCTTCTCGGCCTTCTTGATGTTGCGTCGCCACAGCTGGTTGAAGCCCTTGAGGACATCGTCGAGCGAACGGTTGGCCAGCGGGACCTGGAAGACGTAGCGGGGCTGCACATCACCGAAGCCGGCGCCGCCGTCCTCGCCCTGCTGCCAGCCCATCTTCCGCAGCCGGTCGGACACCTCGAACGCGCGGGGCTCGATGTGGGTGGCCTCGACGTCGCGCAGCCGCTTCACGTCGGGGTCCTGGATACCCGACTTGATCGCCGCCGCGTTCCACCGGCGGATGACCACCGGCGGCCCCATCTTCACCGAGAACGCGCCCTGCTCCTTGAGGTGGGCCAGCATCGGCTGGAGCCACTCGTTGAGATTCGGGGCGTACCAGTTGAGGACCGGTCCCTCGGGGAGGTAGGCGAGGTACCGCTTGATCTTGGGAAGCTGCCGGTAGAGCACCAGACCGGCACCGACCATCAGGCCGTCCTTGTCGAACCAGCCGAGGCTCTCCGAGCGCCACTCCGTCTTCACTTCCGCCCACGCGGGGACCTGGCAGTGACTCGCCGACGGCAGACTCTGGATGTACGCCAGATGTTGCTCGCGGCTGATGGTCCTCAGGGTCAGGCTCATGCGGGGCGCTCCTCGGCAGGCGTGTCCCCATGGTTACAGGGGCGTCGGCTCTCCCGCCGAAGCCTACTGCTGCCGTGGAGCGCCCCGACTGGCCGTATCGGACTAGTGCCGCGGCGGCCCTCAGCCGCCGAGCACCCCACCGAAGAGACCGCCGTGCGCCATGCCGATGTAGAAGCCCACCGCAGATGCGCCGATTCCGAGGATCACGATGAACCGTTCACGGGTCGTGACCGAGATGAACATCCCGTAGGCGCCGATGAGGATCCCCACCAGCCCTGCCCAGGAGCTCAGCAGATGGAGATTGTTGAACCCGGCCGCGACGAGGGCCAGCACACCGAGGACGAGTGCCACCACGCCCAGGCTGTCCTCCAGCGGGTGCGGCTTGCCGTCCGAGGCGAAGAGAGAGGCGACGGCGTTGTGTCGCGGAGCAGGGTTGTGTCGCGCTGCCTGAGCCATCAGGCACCTCCTGGCATAAGGCGGCGTACTGTAACGCCGCTCACATCCCACACCTAGAGAGTCTGCCCCGTGACCGCCGGATTTCAACCGGAAGCGGGTGTGCGGGTAGTCTGTACGGTCTGCACCGGTGTCTGCCCAGCCCAGTGAACAATCCCTTTCTTCGCGAAAGCGGATTGTCAGTGGCTGCCGATACCGTTGCGTACGCATCACGACCCTCCTGCCACGGAACGACCGTGGCCGCTGAGTCCAAAGGAGGTGGGTTCCACATGCGTCACTACGAAGTGATGGTCATCCTCGACCCCGAACTCGAGGAGCGCGCTGTCTCCCCGCTGATCGAGACTTTCCTCTCCGTCGTCCGTGAGGGCGAAGGAAAGGTTGAGAAGGTCGACACCTGGGGCCGTCGTCGTCTCGCTTACGAGATCAAGAAGAAGCCCGAGGGCATCTACTCGGTCATCGACCTGCAGGCCGAGCCTGCGGTCGTCAAGGAGCTCGACCGCCAGATGAACCTGAACGAGTCGGTCCTCCGGACCAAGGTCCTCCGCCCCGAGACCCACTGAGCGTCTAGCTCAGCAGTCATCGGGTCCGAGTAGCACCAAGCAGCCAAGCAATCCCCGCCGAGAGGTTCACCCATGGCAGGCGAGACCGTCATCACGGTCGTCGGCAATCTCGTCGACGACCCCGAGCTGCGCTTCACCCCGTCCGGTGCGGCGGTCGCGAAGTTCCGTGTCGCGTCCACTCCCCGCATCTTCGACAAGCAGACCAATGAGTGGAGGGACGGCGAGGGCCTGTTCCTCACCTGCTCGGTCTGGCGTCAGGCGGCGGAGAACGTCGCGGAGTCGCTTCAGCGAGGCATGCGCGTCGTCGTGCAGGGCCGGCTGAAGCAGCGGTCCTACGAGGACCGTGAGGGCGTCAAGCGCACGGTCTACGAGCTGGATGTCGAGGAAGTCGGCCCCAGCCTCAAGACGGCCACGGCCAAGGTCACCAAGACCACCGGTCGAGGCGGTCAGGGCGGCCAGGGTGGTTACGGCGGCGGCGGTGGCGGCCAGCAGCAGGGCGGCGGCAACTGGGGCGGAGCCCCCAGCGGAGGCCAGCAGGGCGGTGGCGGTGCACCCGCCGACGACCCGTGGGCCTCCAACGCGCCGGCCGGCGGTGGCCAGCAGCAGGGCGGGGGCGGCTGGGGCGGAAGCTCCGGCGGTTCCGGCTCCGGCGGTGGCTACTCGGACGAGCCGCCCTTCTAGGGCAGCCCGTACCCCCACTTCTTGATCACACAGGAGAAACACCATGGCGAAGCCGCCTGTGCGCAAGCCTAAGAAGAAGGTCTGCGCTTTCTGCAAGGACAAGACCCAGTACGTGGACTACAAGGACACGAACATGCTGCGGAAGTTCATTTCCGACCGTGGCAAGATCCGTGCCCGCCGCGTCACCGGCAACTGCACGCAGCACCAGCGTGACGTCGCCACGGCTGTCAAGAACAGCCGTGAGATGGCGCTGCTGCCCTACACGTCCACTGCGCGATAAGGGAAGGGTGACCGAAAAATGAAGATCATCCTCACCCACGAGGTCGCTGGCCTCGGCTCCGCCGGCGACGTCGTTGACGTCAAGGACGGTTACGCCCGCAACTACCTGGTCCCGCGTGGTTTCGCGATCCGCTGGACCAAGGGTGGCGAGCAGGACGTGGCGCAGATTCGCCGCGCCCGCAAGATCCACGAGATCGCGACCATCGAGCAGGCCAATGAGGTCAAGGCCAAGCTCGAGGGCGTGAAGGTCCGTCTGGCCGTTCGCTCCGGCGACGCCGGCCGCCTCTTCGGTTCCGTCACCCCGGCCGACATCGCCTCGGCGATCAAGGCTGCCGGTGGCCCCGTGGTCGACAAGCGTCGTGTCGAGCTCGGTTCGCCGATCAAGACCCTGGGCGCCCACCAGGTGTCCGTGCGTCTGCACGCCGACGTTGCCGCGCAGGTCGGCATCGAGGTCATCGCCGCGTAACTGCAGCGTTCGGCAGAGCATGGAAAGGGCCGTCTCCTTCGGGAGGCGGCCCTTTCGCTGTTTCGCTGGTGCACCGTCCGCCGGTTTCACGTGAAACCGGCGGCGGCTGCCCCGCTCAGCTGCTGACCCTGGGATCAGCGCGTGGCGCCCGTGACGATCCAGCGGCCCGAGCGGGCCCGGAGCCAGAGAGTTACTGTCCGGACCGCCATCATCAGCGCCATCGCCCACCACAGCGCCGTCAGCCCACCGCCCAGTCTCGGTACCAGGAGGGCGACCGGGGTGAAGACCGCCAGGGTGACGACCATGGCCCAGGCCAGGTACCGGCCGTCGCCGGCGCCCATCAGTACCCCGTCCAGGACATAGACGATGCCGGAGATCGGCTGGGCGACCGCCACGACGAGCAGGGCAGGCAGCAGTACGCCCCGTACTGCCTGGTCGCTGGTGAACAGGGGGACGAACAGCGGCCGGGATGCCACGACCAGCGCACCCAGTACGACACCTGAGGCGATGCCCCACTGCACCATGCGGCGGCATGCCTCTTTCGCCCCCTCGGCGTCTCCCGCCCCCAGGTACCGGCCGATGATCGCCTGTCCGGCGATGGCGATGGCGTCCAGGGCGAACGCGAGCAGGCTCCAGAGGGAGAGCACGATCTGGTGTGCGGCCACATCGGTGTCGCCCAGATGAGCCGCCACAGCGGTCGCTGTCATCAGAACGGCCCGCAGGGAAAGCGTCCGGACCAGGAGGGGGACACCGGCCTGGGCGCAGGCCCGGATCCCAGCCATGTCCGGGAGGAGGGAAGCGCCGTGCTTCCTGGCACCCCGTACGACCACCACCAGATAGACGACGACCATGGCGAACTGGGCGATCACCGTGCCCCAGGCGGATCCTGCGATACCCAGACCGGCTCCGTAGACGAGCGCCGCGTTGAGTGCGGCGTTGGCCGCGAAGCCGCCGATCGCGACGTACAGCGGGGTTCTGGTGTCCTGAAGACCCCGCAGTACACCGGTGGCCGCCAGTACCACCAGCATCGCCGGGATGCCGATGCTGGAAATCCGCAGATAGGTGACCGCGTAGGGGGAGGCGTCGGCGGAGGCTCCGAAGATGCTCACCAGCCAGGGGGCGGTGGGCAGGACCACGGCGATGACGAGAGCGCCGAGCAGCAGGGCGAGCCAGATGCCGTCCATGCCCTGCCGGATGGCGGCCTGCAGATCTCCCGCGCCCACCCGTCGGGCGACAGCGGCCGTCGTGGCATAGGCGAGGAAGACGAAGATGCTCACGGCTGTACTCAGCAGGGCCGCCGCGACCCCGAGCCCCGCCAGCTGACGGGTGCCGAGGTGGCCGACGATGGCGCTGTCGACCATGACGAAGAGCGGCTCGGCGACCAGCGCGCCGAAGGCGGGTACGGCGAGGGCGATGATCTCCCGGTCGTGCCGTCGGCGGCTGGGGTTCGGTGCCGTGGGGGCCTGTGTCATGCGGGACAATCTAATCTTCCACAGGTAAGAGATGCAATAGGTCTGTGACCCTTACGGAGCTTATCGTTCCGGCTCGGGCTGTGCGCTGTTTGTCGTGATCTTGGTCCAGTCGGAAAAGTTTTTCTCCCCCACAGCCGGTGGATGGCGAATGCGCAGGTCAGGTGGGTGATCGGGGTGGGGCTATGAGTTTGTCCACAGCGCTGTCCCCCGACCCGTGCACAGGTTTTGGCGAGTTACCCACAGGCTGAGGTCCGTCACCCACAGGGCCTGTGGATAACAAGATTGGCTGACGGTGTCTGCGGGCCTACCGTGGACCGGCGCCCGACGCGCCGTTCGCGGAGTCGGGCCCCTTGTTTGTCGGTGCCGTGCCGTAAGAAAGAGTCGCACGGCTAGGTCCGCTGAGCGGACGGGAGGAGGTGGGCCGGTGAGCATTCCCGAGCCCTTGGACGACCCCTGGGCCGAGAGCAGTCCGGGTGACCGTCTGCCCGTCTCCCGCCAGCGCCGCGGTGAGGGGGCCGGGGGCCGGGAGCAGCACGACCGGGGCCGGGAGAACGGCTCCTGGGACGGCGGATCCCCCGCGTTCGAGCGCGTCCCCCCGCAGGACATCGACGCCGAGCAGTCCGTACTGGGCGGCATGCTGCTCTCCAAGGACGCCATCGCCGACGTCGTCGAGGTCATCAAGGGCCAGGACTTCTACCGCCCCGCACACGAGACCGTCTACCAGGCGATTCTCGACCTCTACGCGAAGGGCGAGCCCGCCGACCCGATCACGGTCGCCGCCGAACTCGTCAAGCGCGGCGAGATCAAGAAGGTCGGCGGTGCGCCTTATCTGCACACGCTCGTCCAGTCGGTTCCGACGGCCGCCAACGCCGAGTACTACGCGGAGATCGTCCACGAGCGTGCGGTGCTGCGCAGGCTTGTCGAGGCCGGCACGAAGATCACGCAGATGGGATACGCCGCCGACGGCGACGTGGACGAGATCGTCAACTCGGCCCAGGCCGAGATCTACGCGGTCACCGAGCAGCGCACATCCGAGGACTATCTCCCGCTGGGCGACATCATGGAGGGCGCGCTCGACGAGATCGAGGCGATCGGCTCACGCAGCGGCCAGATGTCCGGCGTGCCGACCGGTTTCACGGACCTGGACGCACTGACGAACGGTCTGCACCCCGGCCAGATGATCGTCATCGCGGCCCGCCCCGCCATGGGTAAGTCGACGCTCGCGCTGGACTTCGCACGGGCCTGCTCCATCAAGGCCGCGCTGCCGAGCGTGATCTTCTCCCTCGAAATGGGCCGCAACGAGATCGCCATGCGTCTGCTGTCGGCGGAGGCACGGGTGGCGCTGCACCACATGCGGTCGGGTTCCATGACGGACGAGGACTGGACACGGCTCGCACGGCGGATGCCGGATGTCACCGCCGCACCGCTCTTCATCGACGACTCGCCGAACCTGTCGATGATGGAGATCCGCGCGAAGTGCCGGCGGCTCAAGCAGCGCCAGGACCTGAAGCTGGTCGTGATCGACTATCTGCAGCTGATGCAGTCCGGCGGTTCGCGGCGCCCCGAGAGCCGCCAGCAGGAGGTCTCCGACATGTCGCGAAACCTCAAGCTGCTGGCGAAGGAACTGGAGGTCCCGGTCATCGCGCTCTCCCAGCTGAACCGTGGCCCCGAGCAGCGTACGGACAAGAAGCCCATGGTGTCCGACCTGCGTGAGTCGGGCTCGATCGAGCAGGACGCCGACATGGTGATCCTGCTGCACCGTGAGGACGCGTACGAGAAGGAGTCCCCGCGTGCGGGCGAGGCGGACCTGATCGTGGCCAAGCACCGTAATGGCCCGACGGCGACGATCACTGTCGCCTTCCAGGGCCACTACTCGCGGTTCGTGGACATGGCGCAGACCTGATCCCGGGATTGACTGTCTGCTGCCTCGGATCGGTCACCGCTCATCCCGCGGCCCACGAAGAGGCTCGGGCTCTCCGGATCGGGAGTGGGTTGCCCCTGTCCCTGGGTCAGGGTTGGAGCCTGGGGGCATGACGGACAACAGCGTTTTCCCGGTTCCGGCTCGGTTCGGTCCGCCGGTCGGCGGGTTTCAGGAGGTCGACGGGCGGCGGATCTTTGTGCACCGGTCGGGTGTCGGCGGGCCGGCCGTGGTGTTCCTGCCGGGGGCCGGGGCGGTCGGGCTGGACTATTTCGGCGTTCAGCAAGAGGCTGCGCGGTTCACCACCGCTGTGGTGTACGACCGTCGTGGCACCGGCTACAGCGATCCTGTCCCGCTGCCGCGTACGGCCGCCGCAGTCGCCACGGAACTGCGCGAGCTGCTGCATGCTCTGGGCGTCGCCGGTCCGTACGTTCTGGTGCCGCACTCGCTCGGCGGCTTCTACGCGCATCGGTTCGCGCAGTTGTACCCGCAGGACGTGGCCGGGTTGGTCTGGCTGGACGCTTTTCACTGCGACTGGGACGACTTCATGCCTCCGTCGGCGGGGCTGGCCGCGGTCGAGCGGATGGGGCCTGACCTGGAGCAGTCGGAACGGATGCGTCCGGCCCTGCGCGAGATGTTCGCGGAGATGCTCGCGGATTACCCGGAGCGCCTGCGGGCACCGCTGACCGAGGCCCATGTGAGCGACGCTTGGATGCGCGCCGGCATCGCCGAGCGCACCCAGCTGACCGGGCTCGCCCGTGAGCTACGGGCCGGGCCGGACCTTCCCGATGTCCCGGTGGTTGCTCTTTCCGTCGTGGGGACAGAGCCAGGCCGGCAGGCGTCTGCGCCGGAGCGGACGCCGCGGGAGATGGATGACGGGCGAAGGCGGATGGACGCGGCCCTGGTGAACGCGGTCTCGTACGGGAAGCAACGCATCATCGCCGACACCAGCCACCACCGGCTCTGCTTCGACCGGCCCGATGCCGTGGTCGACGCGATCCGCGATGTCCTCGGCCGGGCACGCCCCTAAACTCGGCTCGGCTCGGCTCGGCTCGGCACGGCACGGCACGGCATCGGGCGGCAGTGCGCCGGGCCCACCGGCGCAGCCGCGTTCCGCGAAGAGAAGACCCGAGGAGGGTGGTGCGTGCTCACGATCGGTCAGCTCGCGGCAACCGCCGGCGTGACTGTGCGCACCGTTCGCCACTACCACCACATCGGGCTGTTGCCCGAGCCCGAGCGTGACACCTCCGGCTACCGCCGCTACCGCGCGCAAGCGGCAGTCAATCTCATCCGGATCAGGACGCTCGCCGACGCGGGCGTGCCACTGGCCCGTATCGATGCGCTGCTGCATGCGCAGCCGGCCGAATTCGCCGAGGCCATCACCGGTATCGACGCCGAACTGCGGCGCAGGATCGGCGAGCTCAGCGAATACCGCCGCAGGATCGCCGAACTGGCCGATGGCGAAGCGCTTTTCCTGCCCCCTGAGGTGGTCGCCATCCTGAACCGGATGCGCGGTCTCGGGGTCAGCGAACTGAGGGTACGACTGGAGCGCGACGCGTGGATCCTGATGCAGGCACTGGACCCGCACGCCATGCCGGAGCGGATACGGGACAAGAACGCCGGCTTCGACGACCCCGAGACCACGCGGCTGTATCTCGCCTGCGATCAGTCGGTCGACTGGGATCCGGATGATCCACGTCTGGACCGGCTCATCGATGACCTGGACGCCTGGGAGATCGACCACGAGCGGGACAGCGATCGGTCGGGGACCCTGAAACCGGTCTCCTCCAAACCGGTCTCCTCCAAACTGGTCTCCTCCAAACTGGTCTCCTCCCGGATCGCGGAGACGTCACCGGCATGGCAGCGCATCATCGACGCCCTCGCCCACCGCGCCACGCAGCGCCGGGTCGCCACGGAGCAGGGCTTTACCGCCAAGGAGCAGCGCCGTACCGCCACGGAGCAGCGTGGGACCGCCCCGCAGCGCCGGGCCCCCGGGCACGCCTGAAGGATCGCGGCCGTCGGCGTAGCCCCGTCCCGTCCCGTCCGGCAGCGGATGCGCTACCTGGGCGGGTGCCCCTGCCCGGCGGCCTGCCTGCGGGCTCGATAGGCCGCCGCCTTGACGCGATTGCCGCAGGCATCCATGCCGCACCAGGTACGGCGTGCTCCGCGCGAGCGGTCGAGATAGAGGCGGGTGCAGTCCGGACGGCCGCACTCCTTCAGGCATGCCTCGCGGTCGGCGAGTACGGCGATCCCGCTGCGTGCGACGTGGGCCAGTGCGGAGCGGAGGTCTCCTGACACACGCAGTCCCGCGTCGCTGAGTTCGACCGTGGGGACCGGGCCGGTGGCGGCCCTGTTGACGATGTCCAGGCAGGCCGGTGTGAAGCGTCGGTTCTGTATGCGCGCGAGCGCCAGTTGGTGGATCGCCTCGCGGAGTTGCAGCGCGGAGGCGAAGGCCGCGGCGTCGGCGGTCACCTGATCGGGGAGCCCTTCGCACGCGCGGACCCATCGCTCGAGGTCGGTGGGGGCGGCCAGCAGGTCGACGGCCGTGTGCCGACGGGACTCGACGGTGCCGACCAGGTCCAGAGCCGGATTGCCACTCACGAAGACGAACTTCACGTCACCATCTTGACCGGTGACGCGGGAGCGGGCAAGACTCGTCACCTGTTGAACCGGTGACACGACCATGAACCCGGAGGGGACCGGATGCCCGAGGCATGCGACATCGAGGTTGTCGTCTTCGACGTACTCGGAACGATGGTCGACGAGCCGGGCGGACTGCGAGCGGCCATTCGCGACGCGGTACCGGCGGCCGACGACGCGGCGGTCGGCCGGCTGCTCACCGTGTGGCAGCGGCATGTGGCGCACGAGCAGCACCGCATCGGGAAGGGCAGCAGGGCGTACGCCAACTCCGAGGCCATCGACCGCGAAGCGGCTCACCGTGTGGCCGGCCGTGCCGGGCTCACCGACCCGGCGGCCATCGAGCGGCTGGCCGGCGCGAGCCGGCGCCTGGAGCCCTGGAGCGACTCGCTCGCCGGACTCACGCGCCTCGCGCGGCGTTTTCCCGTGCTGGGGCTCTCGAATGCCGGCCGCGCGACCTTGCTCCGTCTCCACGCGTACGCCGGACTGCGCTGGCACCAGGCCCTGTCCGCCGAAGAGGCCAGGGCCTACAAGCCCGCGCCGGAGGTGTACCGGCTCGCGGTCGACGCGGCGGGGTGCCCGCCGGGGCGGGTGCTGATGGTCGCCGCCCACGCCTGGGACCTTCGCGGGGCTCAGGCGGTGGGAATGCGGACCGCCTATGTGCGGAGGCCGGGCGGGGATCCTCCGAAGAGCTCCGACACCTTCGACCGGCGGTCGGACAGCCTGGACGAGCTGGCCGCCGCGCTGACGAAGTCATAGCGGGGCCGGCCGAACGGCGCCCCGGAAGGCCGCCCCTGACGGCCGGTCCGGTGGATGATTCCCGCGTCCAGAAACGGACGTTCCCGTACCGTCCCGACACCTGTACTCGGCGCCATCCGGCTGAGGGAGTGGGGGAGGGACGCCTTGGTGTCTGCTCGTGTACGGATCGCTGAGGGCCATGACGTCGCCGCCGAACTGGCGTCGCTGCACCAGTGGCTGGCGCGCGAGGACGCCTTGCGCGGACGCGTACGCATCGAGCAACGGCCCATCGGCGCCGAGCACATGGGCGCCCTGGCCGACACGCTGGTCGTGGCCGTCGGCAGCGGTGGCGCCGGCGCGGTGCTGGCCCGGTCGGTCTCCGTCTGGCTCCAGCAGCGGCGTTCGGACGTGACCGTCGAGGTGACCTCACCGACCGGGGACAAGGTCTCGGTGACTGCCCGGCGCGTGCCGGACGCGCAGGCCGTGATCGAGACGGTGCTGCACCCGCCGGCGGTCAGCAGAGACCCGGACAACGGCCAGTAGGGATACGGGCGACCACCGGTGGAGAAGGGCGGGACAGTGAGTCTGGCGGATCCGGCCCGGTCCCGTGCGCTGCTGATCGGGACAGCTGTCTATGAGGACTCGGCGTTGCCCGCACTCGACGCGGTGACCAACAACGTCACCGATCTCGCCGAGGTTCTGACCAGCCCGTGGTCCCTCGGCCTCCCGCCCGGTCACTGCACGGTTCTGCACGATCCCGGCGCTGTGATGGACGTGGGCGAACAACTGGAACGGGCCGCCGAGCAGGCGGAGGACCTTCTTCTGGTGTACTTCGCCGGGCACGGCCTCGTGGACGAGAGGGGCGAGCTCCACCTCGGCCTGCGGACGACCCGGAGCGGGCGTCTGAAGTGGTCGGGGCTGCCGTTCGCGCACATCCGGGAGTGCATCGCGGGATCTCCGGCGCGCAACCGCGTCCTGATCCTCGACTGCTGCTTCTCGGGACGTGCCATCGAGGCGATGGGCGATCCGGTCTCGGTGGCATCCGCTCAGGTGGAGATTGTCGGCACCTACACGCTGACCTCGACATCGGCCACCGCCCCCTCGCACACCGCGGTCGGCGCCCGTCATACGACCTTCACCGGTGCGTTGCTGGAACTGCTGCGGTCCGGGCTGCCCGGCGGTCCGGAGCTGCTCACCTTCCGCGTCATCTACGAGCACTTGCTGCGTACCCTCGTGGCGAACGGCAAACCGCGGCCGGAACAGCGAGGCACGCTCACCACGGATCAACTGGCCCTCGCCCGCAACCGGGCGCCCCGGCTCCCGGCCGTGCCCGCCGACGACGGCTTTCCTGTCCCGTCCCCGTCCCCGTCCGACGCGCGGAAGACGGTCGAATTCGGACGGAACGACCTGGAGGAGAGCGTGCGCCGGCGCAAGGCGCTCACGGTCGTGCTGGCGGCTCTGCTCCTGGCCGGGTTGGTGTGCGCGACGGTCCTCCTGAAGTGGGACTGGCAGGCGGTGGCCGCCACGGCCGGACTGGCCTTCTTCCCCGTGTTGATCCTGTACTTCTGGGCCTGGGACCGGCGGGCGTACATGGTGCTGACCCGTTCGACGCTGAGTTTTACGGACGGTTTCGGGCGGAAGGTGGACATCCCCTGGCCCGATGTGGACTTCGTCGGTCTTCTCCACACGTTCGACGCGGTGGTCGGGGAGGACATCACGACCTACAAGAACCTGCTTGTGGTGCGGCTGGGGCCGACCTCGCACGACTACGGGCTGAGCAAACTGACCTGGACGGTGCCCTACCTGCGCGGCTTCGGGTACCACGCGCTGTGCGGGCTGGGCGACCTCAGCGCGGACCCCGTACTGCTGAGGGACAGCATCATCGAGCTGGCGGGCCCGCGGTACCGCACCAACGACGAACTCCTGAACCTGGATCCACGTCTGAGCTGAAGGTGTGTCACCTGGCTTTGTGGGATTCCTGGAGTGCCGGTTCGGTGCTCAGTGCAGACACCGTGCGAAGTACCCCGTTCCCTCGATGACGAGCGGTGCGCCGGCCTTGTCGAGCCCGCGTACGACAGCGCGATCGGTGCGCGGAACGGTCATGGCGGCGCCGGGCCCACTTGGTTGGCTGCCAGACCGGCGCCGTCAGCCCGCGCATCGGTGCACGGGCGGTTCAGGATCTCTTCGCCCACCCGGCGAACGGCGCGGGCCAGGACTGACGTGGGGTGGTGGGCCAGAGGGCGAGGGGATACGGGGACCCTGAGATCTGGGGCCCCGTGGGTCCTGTGAGCTCGTGCGCATGGCAGTGCCCCGGAGCCCGTGGGCGCCGGGGCACTGTCGGACGGGGAGGTCCGGTGATCAGCGCACGGTCACGTTGAAGACCGGGGATGCCGTGCTCCCGCTGACGATGCGCAGCTGGTTCTTGCCCTTGATGCCGAGCTTGACGCCCAGCGAGTACGAGCCGCTGTGGGTGATGGGCGCCGATGCGGGCAGCGTGACCCACTTGCTGCCCTGCTTCTGCTGCAGGGTCACCTTGGCGCCCGCCTTGAGGCCGGTCGTGGTGCCGGTGACCCGGAAGAGCTGCCACGCCTTCACGGAGTTCACCGACGGCTTCGCCGTGATGGCGGCCTTGGCGGCGACGGTCTGCGCGACGGGCACGCTGGGGGCGGGCGCGGTGTCGGCCATGGCGGCGGTTCCGGCCAGAGCGACGGTTGCGGCGGCGAGCGCGCCGACGGCAGCGATGCGCAGAGAGTGGCGCTTGGTGACGATCATGAGTGTCCCTTTCGGTGAGGAGCTCTGATTTCACGCAAAGGTGAGACAAATACTGTTGGTGTGGGTCTCACATGAAAAGACGATGTGTGGCCCGCATGCGTTGTTGGCGGTGTGTCACCGTCCTGTAACAGGCTTTCCGGGCCGGGCGGCGGCCCGCCGCATGCCATCGACTCTCGCCGTTGCTGCCGTTCCCGCCGTTCCTGCTGCTCCCCCGCCGCTCCCGCCGCTCCCGCCGTTCCGGGCGTCGGCTGCGGGCCGTCGACGCGCCCGGGCCCGTCTGGTAGGTCTCGGGCCATGACTTCTTCAGACTCCGTGCAACCGGACCCCTCCGCGGAACTCCTTCCCACCACCCGCCGGGCGCTGCTGCACCGCATCGCTGTCGCACAGTCCGAGGGACGAGTGCCGTCCCTGGTGGCGGCGGTGATGCGGGACGGGCGGATGGTGTGGTCCGGGGCGCGCAGCTGCGTGGACGGTCATGCTCCGGACGCGGACACGCAGTACCGGATCGGTTCGATCACCAAGCCCTTCACCGCGGTCGCCGTGATGCGCCTGCGTGACGAGGGCCTGCTCGACCTGGCGGACCCGCTGGAGAAGCACCTTCCGGGCACCGGGGCCGGCGAGGTGACGCTCGCTCAACTGCTCAGCCACACAGCGGGTCTGGCCGCGGAGACGCCGGGCGAGTGGTGGGAGCGGTCGTCGGCCGCGCTGCGTCCCGCGATCGCGGATCTGCTCGGTGAACGGCCCCAGGTGCATCCGGCCGGCCGGCGCCACCACTACTCCAACCCGGGGTACGCGCTGCTCGGCGCGGTGGTGGAGGCGCTGCGCGGCGCGCCATGGGCGGACGTGGTGCGGCGCGAGATCTGCGTACCGCTGGGCATGGACCGTACGAGCGCCCAGCCGCAGGTGCCCCACGCCGGTGCGTGGGCGGTGCACCCGTGGGCGGACGCGCTGCTTCCGGAACCGGCCGAGGACCTGGGGCTGATGGCGCCCGCGGGGCAACTGTGGTCGACGGCCGCCGACCTCTGCCGCTTCGCCGCTTTTCTGGTGGAGGGCGACGACCGGGTGCTCGGTGCGGAGACCGTACGGGAGATGCGCGCCCCCGCGGCCCCGCCGGAAGCGGGCCAGTGGGACGGCGGGTACGGGCTCGGCGTCCAGCTCGCCCAGCGCGACGGCCGGACACTGGCCGGGCACACCGGCTCGCTGCCGGGGTTCGTGGCCGGGCTGTGGGTGAGTGCGGCGGACGGAGTGGCCGCTGTGGCGCTCTCGAACAGCACGTCGGGGGTCGGGCCACAGGTCGCCGCCGATCTGATCCGGATCGTGGCGGACGCGGAACCAGCCATTCCGAAGCCGTGGCGCCCGCTGCCGGAGGTCGCTCCCGGCCTGCTCGAACTGGCCGGCCCTTGGTACTGGGGCACATCGGTGAGTGCTCTGCGGCTGACGGCGGACGGCGGGATGGAGTTCGGCCCGCTGGCGGGCGGCGGGCGGAGTTCCCGGTTCCGCGCGGTGCCGGACGGCAGTTGGATTGGGCTGGACGGCTATTTCGCGGGGGAGACGCTGCGGGCCGTCCGGCGTGACGGCGAGGTGAGCCATCTGAATCTGGGTTCGTTCGTCTTCACCCGGCAGCCGTACGACCCGGAGGCACCAGTTCCGGGCGGCGTGGACGAGGGTGGCTGGCGGGGGTTGCCGTAGCGGGGTCGCCCCAGCGGGCGGGCGGGGCTGTAGTACGGACCACCCGGCTGCACGGACCCGCGGACCGGCCCTCCCGCCGCGGCGGTTCGGCCGACCCGACGTTGCGCCTTGGCCTGACAGCCGGCGGCAGCCTGACAGCTGCGTCGGCCCGACGGTTGGCCTCCGTTCTCTATCCGCGTCAGCTAGAAAGTTCCCGCTCCAGGGGTGTCCGGAACCGTGGTGTGATCCGGGCGTCCCCCACCCAGTCCGCGAGCCGGGCGGCCTCCGCCTCGACCGCGCCGGCGGCTGCCTGCCCCGCGTCGGCCAGCAACCGCCACACCACGTCGCCGTCCGCGCGCTGCGCCCAGCCGCCGATGATCCTGCCGTTCCACCACACCGTCGGGCCGATGTTGCCCGCGCGGTCGAAGAGGGCCGGGCGGTGTCGGGCGTCGAGGTGGAAGGTGCGGTCGGCCCAGCCCATGGCGCTGGGGTCGAGTCCGGGCAGCAGGGCCGCCCACGGCTCGGTGGGCGGCTCGGGAGCGGTGTCGCCCGGCGCGACGAATCCGAGCGCCCCGTCGTCCAGCTCGACCTCCTCCGCGTCGAGCGCCATGAGCGCCCTGCGGGCGTCCGTCAGGGTCCACCCCGTCCACCACTTGAGGTCTGCCGCGGTGGCGGGCCCGTAGGAGAGCAGCCAGCGGCGGGCCAGCGCGGCCTTGGCCTCGGGGACCGGGAGGGCGGGCCAGGACGTTCCGGCCGTCCAGCGGAACTGGCTCGACGTCCAGGAGCCGCGCGGCCGGTCGCGGCGGATGCGGCCGTCGGCGGCCAGCAGCCGGATGACCCGGGTGGCGACGCCCTGTACGGCCTCCCACTTCTTGCCGGGGAACACCGTGATCTTCGTGCGGAGTGCGGGAACCGCGGCGGAGAGTTCGCTGCCGGTGGCCGCGCCGCGGTCGGCGAGCGCGGCCAGCGTCGCCGACTCGGCCTCGGCCAGCCAGCGTTCGTCCAGGCCGCCGCCGTCCTCGTCGAGGTGTTTGAGGAACGTCCTGCGCTCCTTTGCCGCGATGGCGCGGGCCGTGGAGGCGTCGACGCAGGGGGCCACGTCCCGGGACATCGCGAAGAGCGTGTTGCGCAGGCAGAGCAGCCGTACCAGGGAGACTTCCTCGTACAGGGCGTGTTCGACGGCGGCGGTGCTCGCTTCGGCCAGCCGGGCGCAGACGGAGAGATAGAGGGTCGACGCGTCGGTGGCGTGCAGGGCGACGACGGCGTCGGACGCCTCGACGGGGGTGGCGGCCCGCGTGGAGGGCGCGAGGCGGTGGCGCCGGCCCAGCCGGATACGGCGCTGCTCGTCGCTGATGTGGTGCATGGGCGGTGCCTTCCCGTTCTGGGGCCGTGGGCCGCGGTCCGTGGCGCGCGGCCGAGTCGTCAGAGCTGGAGCTTGAAGCCGAGGTGGCTCGCGGTGAAGCCGAGCCTCTCGTAGAAGCGGTGGGCGTCGGTCCGGGTGGCGTCCGATGTCAGCTGGACCAACTGGCAGCCCTGGTCGCGTGAGGTGTCGACGGCCCACTCGATGAGCCGGGTGCCGAGACCGCTGCCGCGCTCGTCGCCGTGGATGCGTACGCCCTCGATGATGGAGCGGGTGGCGCCGCGCCGGGAGAGCCCGGGGATCACGGTGAGCTGGAGGGTGCCGACGACGCGGCCCTCGCGCACCGCGACGACCAGGTGCTGCTGCGGGTCGGCGGCGATCCGCCGGTGCGCCTCGGTGTACGGGGCGAGGTCGTCGGGGGACTCGCGCTGGGCGCCGAGCGGGTCGTCGGCCAGCATCGCCACGATCGCGGGGATGTCGTTCTCCTGTGCGGGGCGGATCTCCAGGTCGCTCATGGTGCGCAGAGTACGTGGACACGGGTGGCGGCAGGCCACCGGCCGGGTCAGGAAGGCCGGTTGAGCTCCTCGACCGCGCGCGCCAGCGGGCCGAGTTCCGGGTGGGCCGCGGCTTCGTCGAGAGCTTCGCGCAGTGCGCGGTCGTTGGTGGGGCGGGCCTCGTCGAGCAGCGCGCGGCCGGCCTCGGTGACATCGGTGTAGATGCCCCGGCGGTCGGTGACGCAGAGGTAGCGGGTGAGCAGCCCCCGGTCCTCCTGGCGTGTGACGAGGCGGGTGGTGGCGCTCTGGCTGAGGACCACGGCGTCGGCGACCTGCTTCATCTGGAGATGCCCGCCCGGGCCGTCGTGCTGACGGCTGAGGATGTCGAGCAGCGAGTACTCACGCACGCTCAGCCCGTGGCCGTGTTGCAGGGCCTTTTCGAGGTGGGTCTCGATGCGGGCGTGCAGCAGGGAGAGCGCGCACCAGCCCTGGGAGAGCGCGGTGAGTGCGGGGTCGGTCGCTGTCGCTGCCATGGCTGGTCTCCTCCGTCGTCCTGCACCGCCGCCTGGCTCCAGGATAGGTCACGGTCCAAGATAGACCGCGCTTGCAATTAAACGGCGTGCGCAAGTATTGTCCGTGCATGTAAGGCGCTCATGCAAGTAAATCTCGTACTCCGTTCCGGAAGGTGCAACCCCATGCCACTCGCGCTCCTCGCCCTAGCCATCGGGGCGTTCGGTATCGGCACCACCGAGTTCGTGATCATGGGGCTGCTGCCGCAGGTCGCGGACTCCTTCCAGGTCTCGATTCCCACCGCCGGGTACCTGGTGACGGGGTACGCGCTGGGGGTGGTCGCCGGAGCCCCGCTGATGACCGTCATCGGCACCCGCGTCCCCCGTAAGAAGATGCTGATGCTGCTGATGGGGCTGTTCATCATCGGCAATGTGGTCTCCGCGACCGCCCCGGTGTTCGGCGTGATGCTCGCCGGGCGCATCGTCGCCTCGTTCGCGCACGGCGCGTTCTTCGGTATCGGCTCGGTCGTGGCCGCGGGTCTGGTCGCACCGCAGAAGAAGGCCGGTGCCATCGCGATGATGTTCACCGGGCTGACGCTGGCCAATGTCATCGGTGTGCCCCTGGGCACCCTCATCGGCCAGGACATCGGCTGGCGGCTGACGTTCCTGCTCGTCGCCGGGCTCGGCGTCCTCGGTCTGCTCGGCGTCGCCCGGCTCGTACCGGAGCAGCCCAGGCCGGAGGGTGTCCGGCTGCGGCACGAGATCGCCGCCTTCCGCAATGTGCAGGTGCTGCTCGCGATGGCGATGACGGTTCTCGGTTTCGGCGGCGTCTTCGCCGCGATCACCTACATCTCACCGATGATGACGTCCGTCGCCGGATTCTCCGGGGCCGGAGTCACCTGGCTGCTGGTGCTCTTCGGCCTCGGCATGGTGAGCGGCAATCTGATCGGCGGCCGCTTCGCCGACCGTGCGCTGATGCCGATGCTGTACGTGTCGCTCGGCGGGCTGGCCCTGGTCCTGGCGCTGTTCACCCTCACCGCGCACGACCGGGTCGCTTCGGCGGTCACGATCTTCCTGATCGGCGGGCTGGGATTCGCGACCGTTCCGCCGCTGCAGAAGCGGGTGCTCGACCATGCGTCGGGGGCGCCGACGCTGGCTTCGGCCGTCAATATCGGCGCCTTCAACCTCGGCAACGCGCTGTCCGCCTGGCTCGGCGGGATCGTCATCGCCGCGGGTCTCGGCTACACCGCACCCAACTGGGTGGGCGCCGTGCTTGCCGCGTCCGCGCTGGTCCTCGCCCTGGTCTCCAGCACGCTGGAGCGGCGGAGCGGGTCCGCGGGCCAGGCGGGACCCGCAGGCCGGATCGCGGCCGAAGCCGAAGCCGAAGCCGAAGCCGAAGCCGAAGCCGAATTCGCATCCACATCTGCATCCGCATCGACGCCGCAGCCCGGGAAGCGGGCCCCTGAAGTACCCGCGAACCGCTGAACGTTGCCGACGCCGACGGCCCGCCTCTCAGCCCGCTGCGACGGTCAGGGGCGTGAAGCGGCGGGTCCAGTCGCCCGGCAGATCCGGGATGCCCCGCACCATCACGGTGTTGAAGGCGACCGGCTCCATCCCGCCGGCCTTGACCCAGTCGAGGAGTTCCGTGTGGCGTACGTCGATGTCGGCGCGCAGCGGACGGTCGGTGCCCGCCGGGAGCGAGGCGATCAGCGCCTGCGCGGTCGCGGTGTCGCGGGCGATCAGCGGGCCGACCACCTGGCTGTCCGTGCTGGGCCAGGCCGCCGTGTAGCCGGTGATGCCGTCGGCGTCCTCCGCGACCCGCAGCTGGTCGGCGAAGGCGGGCAGCCGCGTGATCAGGTGGGTGCGGTCCGCACCGAAGACCTCGTGGTCGAGACGGAGGATCCCCGGCAGATCGCCCGCCGTGGCGGGACGGGTGGCCACAGCCGGTGCCGGGCCCGGCGGAACGAAGTGACCGCGGACCATCTCGGCCCGGCCCACGTCCCGGAAGCCGAGCCTCTCGTAGAGCGGCCGGCCGAGCGCGGTCGCGTACAGGGTGAGCGGAACACCGTCGGACTCGGCGATCACATGGCGCATCATCCGCTGCCCGGCCCCCTGCCGTGCGTACGCGTCGGCGACCAGGAGCATGCCGATGGCGGCCGGTCCCGAGCCGTACGCGGTGACCACACAGGCCGTCGCCAGCCCCTTGCCCCCGGGGTCGTCGATTCCGTAACCCGTCCCCGCGGCGAGCAGCAGCCCCCACTTGTGATCGTCGCGCGGCCAGCCGCGGTTCTCCGAAAGGTCGGCGCAGGAGGTGAGGTCGCCGTGGGTCAGGCGGCGGATGGGCAGCTCATCGAGGGGTGAGGGCATGAGGGTCAGGCTCGCTGATGGGTGTGTGCTCCGTCCACCGCTTTCCGTGCTGTCCGCCGCTGGTCCCGGTACTCCCGGCCGCGTGCCGTCAGGCCCCACGGTTTCAGCACCGAGATGGCTGTCATGAAGAAGTACGCGGAGGAGGCGACGGTGGGGGCGGAGACCAGGCTCAGATCGGGATGGTGCCCGGATGCGGCAGCGCCGTTGATCTGCGGCCGCAGCGCCAGGGCGGAGGCGGCGAGGGTGACGAGCGTCAGCCAGAATTTCACCCACACCCAGCGGTGGCGGGCCAGACCCCAGTGCGTCCCGAGGGAGAGCACCACTCCGCTGATCAGAGTGAGCAGGCCGATCGGGATGACCAGCCAGTCACCGAAGACCTTCATCGATCGGTACGCGGCCTCCGTCACGGACGCGTCGGCGCAGGTGTACGCGGTGATCCCGAGCGCGAGCAGCCCGACGGTCAGGCCCAGCCAGCCCACCGAGACGGCGACATGGACCACGAGGACAGCCCGGCGTACGGAGCGGCTCAGAGGTTTCACGTGAAACACAGTGCCGGGCATCCGGGCCCAGGGCGTCTGACAAGGGGAGTAAGTGGCTGTACTAGCCTCGGCGTACATGGCGCGCCTGCATCTCTTCGACCTCGACGGAACCCTCATCCGCGGTTCGGCCGCGCCGGTGGAGATATCCCGCCAGCTGGGCCTACTGGATGAGATCGGTGTGCTGGAGCGCGCTCTGGTCTCGGGGCAGATCGGTCCCCCCGAGTACGCGGTGCAGGTACACGCTCTCTGGTGGGGACTCACCGCGGACCATGTGGCGGCCGCTTTCGACGCGGCGCCGTGGCTCGCCGGGATCCAGGAGGTCTGGCGAGAGATCCGGGAGCGCGGCGATTACTGCGCGGTCATCTCGCTCTCGCCGTCGTTCTTCGTGGAGCGGCTCCTCGGCTGGGGCGCGCATGCGGCACACGGCTCGCGCTTCCCCGATGTGCCGTTCAACCGGCCGGTGGATCCGGCGGGCATTCTCAGCGCGGCTGCGAAGGTCCGGATCGCGGACCAGCTCTGCACGGAGTTCGGCGTCGGGCGGGCCGACTGTGTCGCTTACGGCGACTCGATGTCGGACGTGGAACTCTTCCGCGCGGTGTCACGGTCGGTTGCCGTGAACGCCGACAACCATCTGGCCGGGCTGGCCACCCACACCTACGCGGGCGGCGATCTGCGTGAGGTCTACGCGCTCATCGCCGCGACTGACCCCAACTGACCGATGGAGCCGGCCGACGCGCTGACCGACAGGAGAGCCGGCCTGACGGGAGTCGGCCCGACGGGAGCCGCCCTGACAGGAGTCGGCCCGGCGAACCGGCTCGGGACTCACCCCAGGTCTGCGGCCTGGAGCGCCCTGACCCCTTCGATGTTCCCGTCGAGATAGTGCCGCAGCGAGAGCGGAACCAGATGGACGGCCGCGATCCCGACCCGGCTGAAGGGCACCCGGACGATCTCGTACTCGCCGCAGGGCTCTTCGATCTCCGGCCCGTGCCGCAGGGCCGGGTCCATGGACGCCAGCCGGCAGACGAAGAAGTGCTGCACCTTCACGCCCGCCACCCCGCCGCCTTCGGGGATGTGCTCGACGGTGTCGACGAAGCAGGGCACCACATCGGTGATCTTGGCGCCGAGTTCCTCGTCGATCTCCCGGTGCAGGGCTTCGACCACAGTGGAGTCCTCGGCCTCCACTCCGCCGCCGGGGGTGACCCAGTACGGTTCCACGCCGGGCTTGGTCCGCTTGATCAGGATCAGGTGGTCGCCGTCGAGGAGCACGGCGCGGGCGGTGCGCTTGACCACTGGACGTTCGGTCATGGAAGGAGATTGGCCCGGGAAACGGGTTCCGAAACGCATCAGCTGCCCCGGGCCGCTCACTCAGGACCAGTCGGACGCCGCCCGCAGCAGCCACTCCTGGGCCCGTGCGATGTGCGGGAGGGCCAGCGTTCCGGTGCGTACGGCGAGGAAGTAGGTGCGCAGCGGTGGCACCGGCGGATCCAGCAGCGCCACCACCTCGCCGCGCTCCAGGGCGTCCTCGCACAGATACCGCGGCAGCACGGCGAGCCCGGCGCCCGACATCACCGCCTGCTGGACGGCCCGCAGATCGGGCGCGATGACCGCGGCGGTGTCGGCAGGGCCTGCGGGGCGTGCGTCGAAGACGGCGCTCCAGTAGCGGGACACGAAGGGCAGCGACTCATGGACCTCCACCACGGGCAGGTCCTTCAGTACGGAGGGCCCCCGGCGCCGCAGCGTGCCCGGGCCGATCCGGGCAGCCCAGCGGGGCGAGGCGACCAGGACGTGTTCCTCGTCGCAGAGTGCGGTCGCGGTCAGGAGTTCACCGCGCGGCCGTGCCGTCGTGATGGCGAGGTCGTGGTGTCCGGCGCCGAGTCCGTCCAGGGCTTCCTCGGTGTTGCCGAACGACACGCGCAGTGCGACGCCCTGCGGTATCAGCGAGGTGAGCGCGGGCAGTACGCGAACGGCGGTGAACTCGGGCGGTCCCGCCAGATGCAGCGTGCGCGTTCCGGCCTCCTCGTCGAGACCGGTCTCGGTGATCTCGACGAGCGCGTCCAGATGCGGTGCCGCCCGGTGCGCCAGCTCGTCCCCGATGGTGGTCGGGGTGACGCCCCGGGCCCGGCGCAGGAACAGCGGACGTCCCAGCTGCCGCTCCAGGGTGCGTATCTGGCTGGTGACCGCGGGCTGGGAGAGCCCGAGGAGCGCGGCGGCGCGGGTGAAGGACCCGGCCCGGTGCACGGTGACGAAGGTGCGGAGCAGGGCCAGATCCATGTCCGTACCGTCCCGTTCTGACGGTGGCGAAGGTGTCGCGGCCCCCGGGCAGAACTATAAATAAGTCGATAGGTCTCTGCCGCTACTGTGATTGGACACTGACGCAGAGTCAACTAGCCTTGTGAAGGCGGTTCTTCGCGCGTTGAACGGGGAACCGGTGACGGTCCGAGCCATGAGGGGGGAGGCTCGGACCGTCCGCAGTGCACCGCGGTACCGCTGGTACCGCAGCGGCTGGTGCTTCGGTGCTCCTGCTGGTCCCTACTGCCGCGCTCCTACTGCCGCGCCGCCTCGTCCAGTGCCCTCAGGACGTCCGCCACCAGGTCCCGGGTGTCCTCGACACCGGCCGAGAACCGGATGAACCCCTCAGGCACGGCGTCACCGCCCCAGCGGCCGCGCCGTTCGGCGGTCGAGCGGACACTGCCGAAACTGGTCGCGTCGTCGGCCAGCCGCAGTGCGTCGAGGAAGCGCTCCGCATGATCGCGGCCGGGCAGCACGAAGGAGACCACGCAGCCGAAGCGCCGCATCTGGCCCGTCGCCGTGGTGTGCGAGGGGTCCGACGGCAGCCCGGGATGGCGCAGGCCCTCGACCTCCGCACGTCCGGCGAGCGCCTCGGCGAGCGCCAGGGCGTTCGCCGACTGCCGGTCGGCGCGCAGCTGGATCGTGGCGAGCGAGCGGTGCGTGAGCCACGCCTCCATCGGCCCGGGGATCGCCCCGACCACCTTGCGCCACTTCCGTACCCGTCCCGCGAGTTCCGCGTCACGGCAGGTGACATAGCCGAGCAGGATGTCGCCGTGCCCGGTCAGCCCCTTGGTGCCGCTCGCCACGGAGAAGTCCGCGCCGAGATCGAGGGGCCGCTGCCCGAGCGGGGTCGCCAGGGTGTTGTCGACGGCGACCAGTGTCCCGCCCGCGTGCGCGGCCGCGGCGAGCCGCCGTACGTCACAGACGTCGAGCCCCGGATTGGACGGGGTCTCGATCCACAGCAGCCGGGCGCCGGACAGGACGTTCAGCTGGGCGTCGCCCCCGGTCGGCGCGGTCCGCACCTCGATGCCGTACGCCTCCAGCTGTTCCCGTACGAGGGGCAGTGCCTGGTATCCGTCGTCGGGGAGCACCACCGTGTCACCGGCGCGCGCCTGGGAGAGCAGGACGGCCGATACGGCTGCCATGCCCGATGCGAAAGTGACCGTCTCGGCCGGCTCGTCCGGTGACTCCAGCTCGCTGATGGCCGCTTCGAGATGCGTCCAGGTCGGATTGGTGTCGCGGCCGTAGGTGTAGGGCCCGGTGGGCTCGCCCGGCAGGTGGTAATGGGCGGCGAAGACCGGTCCGGGCAGGGTCGGTTCGTACTTCACCGGCTCGGGCAGCCCGGCCCGTACCGCCCGCGTCCCGTCTCCGGGGCCCGTGGCGGGTGTGTCCGCGGGGGTGTTCATGGCAGAGGTGCTCATCCGGGCCTCAGTCCTCGTCGGGCAGGACGACGTTCATCGCCCACGAGACGACCGAGATGATCAGGCCACCGAGCACAGCGGTCCAGAAGCCCTGCACATGGAAGGAGAGATCGAGCTTTCCGGACAGCCAGGACGTCAGCAGCAGCATCAGGGCGTTGATCACCAGGGTGATCAGCCCCAGTGTGAGGATGAACAGGGGGAAGGCGATCAGCTTCACAACCGGCTTGACGACAAAGTTCACCAGGCCGAAAACCACCGCGACGATGATCAGGGTGACCGTCTTGCGGCCGGTGGAGTCGCCACCGAGCGTGATGTCCTGGAGGAGCCAGATGGCTACGAAGAGTGCTGCCGCGTTGGCAACCGTCTTGACTACAAAATTCTTCATGTGTCTGATCGTGGCAGACACGATCGGTACGAGTGCAGGGGCTGACGAGCGATGAAGGCATTCCGGCTGGACGAACTGGAGGCGGAGCGTGCTGCCAACGACGGCGCGTACCTGCAGTTCCTGCGCGAACGGAACATGTCGGTGGGGCTCTACGCGCTGGACGCGGGAGCGACCGACCGCCAGCAGCCGCACGGACAGGACGAGGTGTACTTCGTGGTGAGCGGGCGGGCCTCGATCACCGTCGGTACGGAGACGACCGAGGTCGCCCGGGGCGGGGTCGTCTATGTCCCGGCCGGGGTGGCGCACAAGTTCCACCACATCTCCGAGGACCTGCGGGTTCTTGTGGTCTTCTCTCCGCCGGAGAGCTGACCGGGGCTGACCGGAGCTGGACCCGTGGGGCCCGGAACCCTGCTGTCCCGTAGGGGGCGGATCAGGGGATTCCAAGGGCTGCGCGGCCTCCGCCGGACCCCCGGGCGCCTTTAGCATCGACAGCAGAGCACCCGGAGTGGCCGGCGTGGTCCAGGAACATCCAGGAAGAGGTAGGGACGATGGCGGTCCGAGAGATTTTCGCGGGAATGCCGTGGTGGGTGAAGTGGGTAGCCGTGCCCGTCCTCGTGCTGATCGTGTTCGGCGGTCTCATCGCGACCGTCATCGGCTTTGTGATCGGGCTGCTCTTCAAGGCCCTGGTGCTGGTGGCGCTCGTCGCCGGACTGATCTACGTCGTCCGCAAGTTCACCTCTTCGTCGTCCTCGCGGAACGACTGGTAGAGCGACCCGGCAGACCGACTGAACAGAGCGACTGAACGTGCGGTCGTTAGCCCGGCTGAGGGACGGGGCCGGTAAAACCGCACGGCCGGACGGAGGCTGTGGCTACAGTGAGAAATCCCCGCCGCCTCCTCGGGAAACCTGTCTGAAAAGGCGCTGACCAGCGGATTTGTGTGCGGCGGGACCCATGAGGGAGAAGCCCTCGCGGGCCTGTGATCCGCCGTCGGCACGCTGGGGGTGACCCTTTGGCCACAGCATCTGACACCGCTGCGCCGACACTGATCGGCTCGGTGCAGCGCGCGCTCAGACTGCTGGAGGCGGTCAGCTCCCACAGTGGCGGAGCCCCCGCGAAACAGCTCGCCAGGGAGGCGGGACTCCCCCTCCCCACCGCCTACCACCTGCTGCGCACCCTCGCCCACGAGGGCTATGTGCGCCGGGAGAACGGCGTGTTCGTCCCCGGAGCAGCCGCCGAGCGGCTCGCCGACCGCTGCGCCGTGCGGAACCGGCGCACCACACTGCTCGAATCGCTGAACTCCTGGCGGGACGCGCTCGGGGTACCGATTTATTTTGCGGCGTACCACGAGGGCGAGATCGACCTCGTCGCGGTCGCCGACACTCCCGCCGCGCCCGCCGTCGAGGAATGGGCGGACTTCCGGGAAACCGGTCATGCACACGCCCTCGGCCAGTGTCTGCTGAGCCAGCTCGACGAAGCCTCCCGCAGAGACCATCTGGACCGCCATCCGGTGCGCCCGCTGACCCGCTATTCGGTACGTGACCGGTGCGTCCTGCTGCGCAGGCCGGCCGCGGCGGAACGGATACAACCGGTGGTCGAGCGGCAGGAGTACGCGCTCGGCACCGTCTGCGCGGCCATCCCGATCACGGCCGGCTCAGGTGTCGCGGCGATGGCTGTTTCCGGCCCCATCCACCAGCACGTACGGTTGCTCTCTGCAGCTGAAACGTTACGGTCCGAGGTTGGGGCTTTGCTCGATTCGCTTGCGTTCTCTATCAGTATCTGAAATATCACTCCTTGTGATCTGTTTGCGCTTACAGCACGATTACGTCAAGAGGGCCTGGAGATACATTCCCGGCCATCTTGGGAACCAACACGGCGTCTACTGCGGGGTAGGGACATGCGCGAATCGGTCCAGGCAGAGGTCATGATGAGCTTCCTCGTCTCCGAGGAGCTCTCCTTCCGCATTCCGGTGGAGCTCTGCTACGAGGTGAGTGATCCGTACGCGGTGCGGATGACCTTCCACCTTCCCGGGGACGAGCCGGTGACCTGGACGTTCGGTCGCGAGCTGCTCCTCGACGGGATCAACGCCCCGACGGGGGACGGCGATGTGCACATCTCGCCCAGCGATCCGTCGGGTCTCGCCGATGTCCATCTGCGTCTCCAGGTCGGGGCGGACCGCGCGCTGTTCCGGGCGGGCAGCGCCCCGCTGATCGCTTTCCTGGACCGCACCGACAAGATCGTCCCGCTCGGCGAGGAGCGCAGCCTGGGCGACTTCGACGGACATCTGGAAGCGGCACTCGGCCGGATCCTCGCGGAGGAGAACGCGGGCTGAGGCCGCGAGCCGAACCGGTGCTACGCGCACGGGCTGCGGAAGGGAGACCGGACCTCTCAGTGCTTGCGGCGGCGGCCCCCGCCGCTCCGCGCGATGCCCCCTCCGGGGAGCGCCCACCCCGTCCCGCGGGCCGGGCGGCCGGCCCCGTGGTCCGCACGGTCGGCCGAGACCACGAGCGCGGCGAGCGCTGTGGTCACCGGCACCGATGCGACCAGGCCGATCGACCCCACCAGGGTCCGTACGATCTCCTCCGCGACCAGCTCGGAGTTGGCCACCGTGCCCACGCTGCTCTGCGCGATGGAGAAGAGCAGCAACAGGGGCAGCGCCGCACCCGCGTAGGCCAGAACGAGCGTGTTGACGACGGACGCGATGTGGTCGCGGCCGATCCGGATACCGGCCCGGTAGAGCCCGCGCGCCCCCATCGTGGGGTCCGCCTGGTGCAGTTCCCAGACGGCCGACGTCTGGGTGACCGTCACATCGTCCAGCACCCCGAGCGATCCGATGATGACGCTCGCCAGCAGCAGCCCGCTCATGTCGATGTGCGGATAGAGGCCATGGATCAGCCCGGTGCTGTCATCGGTGTTCCCGGTCAGGCTCGCCCAGCCGATGAAGAGGGAACCGAGCAGCCCGATCAGCATCAGTGAGACCAGCGTGCCGATGACGGCGACCGAGGTCCGCGCCGTCAGACCGTGGCAGGTGTAGAGCGCGATCAGCATGATGGCGCTCGCCCCGATCACAGCCACGACCAGCGGATTCGACCCGTGCAGGATCGCGGGCAGGATGAAGAGCGTCAGTACCGCGAAGCTGACGGCCAGCGCGACCAGCGCCATCAGCCCGCGCAGCCGGCCCACGGCGACGACCACCAGCGCGAAGATCCCGGCGAGCAGCGCCATCGGGAACTTCCGGTCCACGTCGGACACCGAGTACTGCAGATCATGGGGCGCGTCCGGGGCGTACGCCACGATCACGCCCTGCCCCTGGTGCAGTTGGCGCGGGGAATCCGGCTGGACGATCTCGGTGAAGGTGCGGCCCTTGTCCTTGCCGCTGGTCACCTCGATCTTCGCCTTCTTGCACCCGGTGTTCTGCGCGGCCTCCGTACCGGCACCGGTCCGCTGCCCCGCCGTGCCCTCACCACCGCTCGAACCCGCGCCCCCGCCGGTGCCCCCGTCCGCGCCCCCGCCGGCCGACGACTGGCCGCCCTGTACGTCCTTGCAGTTCACCGCAGCCATCGCCACTACTTCGCCCTGCTGCGTCTGCCGGTCGAACCCGACACCACTGCGGTCATGATGCGGCGCGCCACCCGGCCAGAAGACCGCAAGACCGACAACAACCGCCGCCGCGAAGGGAATCAGCACCGCTGCGATGACCTTGCGCAGATGCTGGGACACGGGCGCGGCGGGGCCGTGACCGTGCGTATGGCTGTGCCCGCCGGGGGGCGGTTCCGGGAGTGGTGTCACCGCCAGATCATCGCAAGAACGGGGAGGCCCTCTGTTCAGTCCGCGGTCCTTGGCGTTAGCGTGGGGGCACCTTTGCACACGCGGGAGCTCGGAGCACCGGGCTGAGAGGGCGCTGACCAGCAATCTGCTGAGAGCTGCGCCGACCGCCGAACCTGTTACCGGGTAATGCCGGCGTAGGGAGTAGGTCTCATGACCACAGTGGATGCACGCACGCCTGCCACCGACCAGGACGAGCGCAAGCCGGGCTGGCACAAGGGATATGTCGCGGGCCCCGAGGGCTCGCGCGCGGATCTCCGGGTGCCCGTCAGGCAGGTGCACCTCACCAATGGGCAGGACGTGACGCTGTACGACACGTCAGGCCCGTACACCGACCCCACCGTCGAGACCGATGTACGGCGCGGGCTCGCCCCGCTCCGGGAGAACTGGATCATCGGCCGCGGCGACACCGAGGAGTACGCGGGCCGCCCGGCCCGCCCCGAGGACGACGGGATCAAGCACACCTCACCGCGCGGGGGGCTCCGTAACCTCGACGCGGTCTTCCCCGGCCGCCCCCGCCAGCCCCGCAGGGGGCGTGAGGGGCGCGCGGTGAGCCAGCTCGCGTACGCCGTGCGCGGGGAGATCACCCCGGAGATGGAGTACGTCGCGATCCGGGAGAACGTCTCTCCCGAGGTCGTACGGGAGGAGATCGCCGCGGGCCGGGCGGTCCTGCCGGCCAACGTGAACCACCCGGAGATCGAGCCGATGATCATCGGGAAGCGGTTCCTGGTGAAGGTCAACGCCAACATCGGCAACTCCGCGGTCACTTCCTCCATCGAGGAGGAGGTGGACAAGATGACCTGGGCCACCAAATGGGGCGCGGACACGGTCATGGACCTGTCCACCGGGCGCAATATCCACACCACCCGCGAGTGGGTGCTGCGCAACTCCCCCGTCCCGATCGGCACGGTCCCGCTCTACCAGGCCCTGGAGAAGGTCGACGGCCAGGCCGAGGAGCTGACCTGGGAGATCTACAAGGACACCGTCATCGAGCAGGCCGAACAGGGCGTCGACTACATGACGGTGCACGCGGGGGTGCTGCTGAGGTACGTGCCGCTCACCGCGCGCCGCAAGACCGGGATCGTCTCGCGCGGCGGCTCGATCATGGCCGCCTGGTGCCTGGCGCACCACAAGGAGTCGTTCCTGTACGAGCACTTCGAAGAGCTCTCCGACATCCTGGCCTCCTACGACGTGACCTACTCACTGGGTGACGGGCTGCGGCCGGGGTCGATCGCGGACGCCAACGACGAGGCGCAGTTCGCGGAGTTGCGCACCCTCGGGGAACTCAACACGATCGCCAAACGTCATGGTGTACAGACGATGATCGAAGGTCCCGGTCACGTCCCGATGCACAAGATCAAGGAGAACATCGACCTCCAGCAGGAGATCTGCGAGGAGGCCCCCTTCTATACGCTCGGCCCGCTCACCACGGACGTGGCCCCGGCGTATGACCACATCACCTCCGGCATCGGGGCGGCGATGATCGCATGGTGGGGTACGGCCATGCTCTGCTACGTCACGCCCAAGGAACATCTGGGCCTGCCCAACCGGGACGACGTGAAGACCGGCGTGATCACGTACAAGATCGCTGCGCATGCGGCGGATCTCGCCAAGGGGCACCAGGACGCGCAGAAGTGGGACGACGCGCTCTCGGACGCACGCTTCGAGTTCCGCTGGGAGGACCAGTTCAATCTCGCTCTCGACCCCGACACGGCAAGGGAGTTCCATGACGAGACGCTGCCGGCCGAGCCGGCGAAGACCGCGCATTTCTGTTCCATGTGCGGGCCGAAGTTCTGCTCGATGAAGATCTCCCAGGACATCCGCCGTGAACACGGCGGAAGCCAGGAGGAGATCGAGTCGGGGATGGCGGCGAAGTCGAAGGAGTTCGCGGCGAGCGGCAACAGGGTGTATCTGCCGATCGCCGACTGAGCACGCCGGCTGTACCTCCACGGGTGTCCCCGGTGCTACTCCGGTGGGTGGTCGGGGCCGCCGAAGTCCGGGCTGGTGAAGTCCGGGCTGGTGAAGCTGGGGCGCTCGTGGTCCGCCGTCTCGTTCTCGTCAGGACTGGCGAAATCGGGGCGGCTGTAGCCGAGGCTCGGGATACGGCCCGCCGAGCGGTAGGGGGCGGGGGCGGCTGGGTCCACGCTCGGGTCGGCCAGTGCCGCGCTCAGGAACGGGACGATGCCCCGTTCCACCAGGGCGTGGCGCCAGGCGTCCCGGGCGCGGGCGACCTCTTCGGAGAGTTCGCCGCCCCCTTCCTCGGCCTCGGGGTGCACCTCGGTCGAGCCGTTGCGCAGCGCCGTCAGGAGGAGGCCGATCGCCGCTGCCAGGATGGCCGCGGCGGTGAGGGCCGCGAAGAACCAGCCCGCGGTGACCATGGTGTTGCCGAAGGCGGGCGCCGGATTGAGCGCCTTGAGTATGTAGCCCACCAGCAGGAAGATCACGGCGGCGGTGCCTGCCAGCACCGGAGCCAGTACGGCCAGAACGGCGGCCAGCCCCGCGCCTGTGCGCGGGCCGCCTCTGACGGGGGCGAGGACCGAGGCGTCCATCGAGTCCGGTGCGGGCGTGCGCAGTTCGGCGCGCACCTTCACGAAGTGCTCGTACTCGGCAGCCGCGGCCGCGGTGACCAGGCTGTCGGCGTCGAGCACCATGGTGCGGAGCTGCTCGCTGTTGAGCCGCTGCCCCAGGTCGGCCAGATCCGGCCGGTCGGGCGCGGTGCGCAGCGCGTCGTCGAGGAGCCGCTCGAACTCCGGGCGGTCCTCTGTCAGCAGGTGCGAAGCGCTGTTCATGTGCATCCCCCGATGCTCCGTCGGGCCGTACCACCTGCGTTCTGACGGGTAGTCGGACGTAAACGGAGGAGAGCCTGCTACGGATAACCCGATGGTAGAGCTGTTATGGCACGGGGTAACAGAGGGTTTCCGGAAATCGCCTTCGCGTGCGCTGTATCAGTCGGCCAGCGGCAGCTGCACCACGAGCAGCTTTCCGGCCATGGTCACACCGCCGTCCATGGCGACGGCGAGCCCGTCCGCGTACACATGCGGGCCTTCGATGACGGTACGCGGACCGTCGTCGCCGTCCTCGCCCCCGACCTCGCCCAGCAGATAGGGAATGGGGCTGTGACCATGGACGATCCGGTGGCCGCCGAAGACCCCGAGGAGTTCCTGCACGGCCTGCGGTCCCGACTCGTCGCGGAACGCGAACCGCTTGGTGAACTTGCGGAACAGGTCCCAGCATTCGTCGGCGTCGTTACGGGTCAGGGTCTCGCGGACGGTGTCGTTGACCGCTTCGAGGGAATCGCCGTAGTCGAGATAGGCGGTGGTGTCGGAGTGCACCAGGAGGTGGTCGTCCTCCAGCTCCATGGCGTCGAGCCGCGACATCCACTGGAGGTGGACGTCCTGCAGCCGGTCCATGTCGGCCTTCTGGCCGCCGTTGAGCAGCCAGGCGGCCTGGAAGGTCGCGGTGCCGGCGCCGGAGTTGACCGGGGTGTCGCCGAAGCGTTTGGCGCCGATGAGCAGCAGCTCGTGGTTGCCCATGAGGGCCTTGCAGTAGCCCCCCGCGGCCGCGGCCTCGGCGGACAGCCGCATCACGAGGTCGATGACGCCGATGCCGTCGGGGCCACGGTCGGTGAAGTCACCGAGGAACCAGAGACGGGCGTTGCCCGCGGCCCATTTGCCCTCGGCGTCGATGAGCCCCTGGGCGCACAGGGCCGCCAGGAGTTCGTCGAGGTATCCGTGGACGTCGCCGACGACATAGAGCGGGCCGAGTCCCCCCTCGCTGTCCGCGGGAAGGGGTTCGCGCACGGTCCGTACGACGACCGTGTCACCGGGACCGCCGTCACGGCTGATGACGGGCAGATCCCGCTGGGTCGGCGTGTAGCCGTCCGGCTCGTCGCCCGGGGCGTACGGCGATGCCTGCTCGGCATCGTGGACATGCGCGGGCGCGGGCAGAGGCGGTACGCGGAAGTCCCGCACTGTCGCCGTCCGCATCGCGGGTTCCAGACCGGCCCCCTGAGTCATCGACCCCTCCACCACCGTCGCGCGCCGTGCACCGGTCGGACCTGCCTGGTCGGGGGGTCCGCGGTGTCGTGCGCCCATCATAGGAATGCGACTGGCACTCTGTGACGCACCAGGGGTGCTGAATCCGGACGGCCTGCCGCGCGGCCGCCCGTTTCATACCTATTGGGGTGTTCAGTCCGGTGCCGGTGAGCGGGGTGCGCTGACCGTGGTGCGCGGCGGGCGGCGCTGCGACGAGGTCCGGACGATGAGTTCGGTCGGTATCACCTGCTCGACCGGGTGGTCCTCGTTGATGCCTTCGATGGCATCGATGAGTAACTGGATCACGGCCGTGCCGATGCGGCGGGGCTTGAGCGAGAGGGTCGTGATGGGCGGCTCGGTGCTGGCGTACACGGTGGATTCGCTGCAGCAGACCAGCAGCAGATCCTCGGGCACCCGGAGGCCGTACCGCCGTGCCGCCGCCAGCAGGTCGGTGCCGTTGGGGTCGAAGAGCCCGTAGACGGCGTCCGGACGGTCCGGGCGGGCGAGCAGGCGGTCCGCGGCGACGGCTCCCGCGCACGGGTCGTGGGCGGGGTAGGACTCGTACACCGGGTCCTGCCCGACCCGCTCGCACCAGCGCAGATACGCGGTGGTGGAGAGCCGGGTGTAGGTGTCGGTCGTGGTGCCGGTCAGCAGCCCGATGCGGCGGGCCCCGGCGGCGGCGAGGTGGTCGAGCAGATCGAGGACCGCGGCCTCGTGGTCGTTGTCGACCCAGGCCGTGACGGGCAGGGTGCTCGCCGGGCGGCCGTCGGAGACGACGGGGAGCCCTTGGCGTACGAGTTCGGTGACGACGGGGTCGTGGTCGGAGGGGTCGATGACGACGGTGCCGTCGAGGGCGACGTTGGACCAGACGTCGACCGCGCTGTGGCGCGAGGTCGCGGGGAGGATGACGAGGGCATAGCCGCGTGCGAGCGCGGCGGAGGTGGCGGCTCTGGCCATCTCGGCGAAGTACGCGAATTCGGTGAAGGTGAAGGGTTCATCCCCGTACGTGGTGACGGTCAGGCCGATGAGGCCGGACTTTCCGGTACGGAGGGTTCGGGCCGCGGCGGAAGGGCGGTAGCCCAGCCGGTCGGCGACCTCGCGGACATGGCGGCGGGTGGCGTCCGGGAGCCTGCCCTTGCCGTTGAGCGCGTCGGAGACGGTCGTGATGGACACACCGGCCGCGGCGGCCACGTCCCGGATGCCCGCTCGTCCTTGCCGGTTGGCCCTGCGGGGAGTCTCCGCCCGGCTCACCTGGTGCTTCCCTGCTGCTGTCATGGCGAGCCGATAGTAGGGCGATGAAGGGTGGTTGGGCGGGGCGCATATGCATGCGTTGACAGGCACGTTTCTGCATGATCATTTAACATCAATCGCCTTTGAATACAGGGGATTTGGGGGTCTTGTCAAAGGAGTCTCGGGTGTCGGCGGGCATGTGCCTGGCCCATGGCCGATGTTGCGATGAGGTCTCAACTCACCTCTTCGGGCGACGCGCGCCACGGCGCGAGCCATGGGCGCACGCCATGTCCGGCAGTACGCCCCCCATCGGCGCCCGGCATTCGCCCCGGGCTCCGCTCCTCATAGGGTGGGTCCATCCGAGTCGAGGAGGACCCGCTGTGAGCCAGAAGAGCCCCAAGCTGCGCGCCGCGCTGGACGGCATTCCCGCGTACGTTCCGGGCAGGCCGGCCGCCGCGGGCGGCCCGGTCGCCTACAAGCTGTCCTCCAACGAGAACCCCTATCCGCCGCTGCCGGGCGTGATGGAGAGCGCGCTCGCCGCCGCCGGGACCTTCAACCGGTACCCGGACATGGCGTGCACCGCCCTGATGAACGAGCTGGCCGAGCGCTTCGGGGTGCCGGTCTCGCACCTGGCGACCGGCACGGGGTCGAGCGGCGTCGCCCAGTCGCTGATCCAGATCACCTCCGGCCCCGGCGACGAGGTGATCTACGCCTGGCGGTCGTTCGAGGCGTACCCGATCATCACGCGCATCAGCGGGGCGACCCCGGTGCAGGTGCCGCTGGACTCCGGCGATGTGCACGATCTGGACGCGATGGCGGCCGCGATCACCGAGCGCACCCGGCTGATCTTCGTCTGCAACCCGAACAACCCGACCGGGACCGTGGTCCGCAGGGCCGCGCTGGAACGCTTCCTCGACCAGGTCCCGTCCGACGTTCTGGTGGTCCTGGACGAGGCGTACCGGGAGTTCAACCGGGACACCGATGTGCCCGACGGCGTCGAGCTGTACCGGGACCGGCCCAATGTGGCGGTGCTGCGGACCTTCTCCAAGGCGTACGGGCTTGCCGGGCTGCGGGTCGGCTTCGCCATCGCCCATGAGCCGGTCGCGGCCGCGCTGCGCAAGACGGCGGTGCCGTTCGGGGTGAGCCAGCTGGGGCAGGACGCCGCGGTCGCTTCGCTGCGGGCCGAGGACGAGCTGTGGGGCCGGGTCGGGTCGCTGGTCGCGGAGCGGACCCGGGTGTACGAGGGGCTGGTCGGCCAGGGCTGGACGGTGCCGGAGACGCAGGCCAACTTCGTATGGCTCCGGCTGGGCGAGCGCACCGCCGACTTCGCTGCGGCCTGTGAGAAGGCCGGAGTGATGGTGCGCCCCTTCGCGGGTGAGGGCGTACGGATCACCATCGGCGAGACCGAGGGCAACGACCTCTTCCTCCAGGCGGCGGCGGCCTTCCGCAAGGAGCTCTGAGAGGCCCTTCCGTACGGGGTTCGGACAGGCGGGGTGCCCAGGGGGTACCCCGCCTTCGTCATGCCCGAAGTGCTTTCGTACTATTGCTTGTGAATGTGAACGCTTTCACAAGCGCGTCCTTTTTCTTCCGGGCTGTGTGGGACCAAAGGGACAGAAAACCGCTGTGACCCCGGCCACGTAAGGAGAGTGACGACGTGGAACTAGCTCTGTCGCCGGATACCCTGGCGCGCTGGCAGTTCGGGCTGACCACCGTCTACCACTACCTGTTCGTCCCCCTCACGATCTCCCTCGCCGCGATCACCGCGGGCTTCGAGACCGCCTGGGTGCGGAAGGGCGCGGAGAAGTACTTCCACGCCACGAAGTTCTGGGGGAAGCTCCTGCTGATCAACCTGGCCATCGGGGTCGCCACCGGCCTCGTCCAGGAGTTCCAGTTCGGGATGAACTGGTCGGACTACTCGAAGTTCGTCGGTGATGTCTTCGGGGCGCCGCTGGCGATGGAGGCGCTGATCGCCTTCTTCTTCGAGTCGACCTTCATCGGGCTGTGGATCTTCGGCTGGGACAAGCTGCCCAAGAAGCTCCACTGTGCCTGCATCTGGATGGTGGCCATCGGCACGACTTTCTCGGCGTACTTCATCCTGGCGGCCAACTCCTGGATGCAGCACCCGGTCGGGTACACCATCGACCGGGCCACCGGTGTCGCGCATCTCAACGACATCTGGGGCGTGCTCACGCAGAAGACCGCACTGGTGGTCTTCACCCACACCATGACCTCGGCGTTCCTCACCGGCGGTGCCTTCGTCGTCGGTATCGCCAGCTACCACCTGTGGAAGATCAGGCGGGCCAGGGCCGCGGGCACCAAGACCGACACCAAGCGCACCCGCATGATGCGTACGTCACTGCGTATGGGCCTGGTGATGACGGTGACCGCCGGAATCCTCACCGCGCTCTCCGGTGACCAGCTGGGCAAGGTGATGTTCGAGCAGCAGCCCATGAAGATGGCTGCGGCCGAGGCGCTGTGGGACACCCAGGCGCCCGCCCCGTTCTCCGTGTTCGCGGTGGGCAATGTGGCGGCCGGTCACAACTCCGTCGAGCTGTCGATCCCGGGGATACTGTCCTTCCTCGCCCACGACGACTTCCACACCGCGGTGCCCGGCATCCATGAGACCGCCAAGGCCGAAGCGGCCAAGTACGGCGGCAGCCCCGACGACTATGTGCCGAACATCTTCGTCACCTTCTGGGGATTCCGGCTCATGATCGGGATCGGGCTCACCGCCTCGGTGGCCGCGGCCGCCGGACTCTGGCTGACCCGGAAGAAGAAGTGGCTGCTGCCTGAGCACAGGACCGGCGACGACGAGGCGCCCAAGCTGATGCTCACGGCGGGCCGGGAGCTCAGCCCGTTCTTCACGAAGTGGGGCTGGCGGGTGGGGATGGCCTCCCTGGTCTTCCCGCTGATCGCCAACTCCATCGGCTGGGTCTTCACCGAGATGGGCCGGCAGCCCTGGGCCGTCTTCGGCCTGTTCAAGACCGCCGACTCCGTCTCCCCCGGTGTCTCCCAGACGGAGATGCTGATCTCGCTGATCGTCCTGGTCACGCTCTACGCGATTCTCGGCTGGATCAACGTCCGGCTGATGAAGAAATACGCGGTGATGGGCCCCGACACCGACGAGCAGCCACCCGCCGAGGACCCGCGGCTGCGCGGCCCCTCCGGTGGGCCCGGCGGGTCCGGAGCCGGGGACGAAGACGCCGACAAACCCCTGACCTTCGCGTACTGAGAGGAGAGACGTCATGGGCCTCAACGACTTCTGGTTTCTGCTGATCGCCGTGCTGTGGACCGGCTACTTCTTCCTCGAGGGCTTCGACTTCGGGGTCGGGATCCTCACCCGGCTGCTGGCCAGGGACCGGCGCGAGCGCCGGGTGCTGATCAACATCATCGGCCCTGTCTGGGACGGGAACGAGGTGTGGCTGATCACCGCGGCAGGTGCGATGTTCGCTGCCTTCCCGGTCTGGTACGCCACCTTCTTCAGCGGCTTCTATCTGCTGCTCGTACTGATCCTGGTCCTGCTGATCGTGCGGGTGCTGTCCTTCGAGTACCGCCACAAGCGGTCCGAGGAGAGCTGGCAGCGCAACTGGGAGTGGGTGCTCTTCATCACCTCGCTGCTGCTGCCGTTCCTGTGGGGGCTGATCTTCGCCAACATGGTCCACGGGGTGCCGGTCAACAGCCACCAGGACTACGCCGGTTCGTTCGGGGACCTGCTGAACGGCTATGGGGTGCTCGGCGGGTTCGCCTTCACCGCGCTGTGCACCCTGCACGGAGCTGTCTTCACCGCGCTCAAGACGGTGGGCGACATCCGGGTGCGCGCCAGGTCCTTCGCGGCCAGGGCCGCTGTCGTCACGGCGGCGCTCACCGCGGGCTTCCTGATCTGGCTGCAGGCCGACCGCGGTGACAGCTCCACGCTGACGGCGCTCTGTGTGGCGCTCGCCGCCCTGGTCGCGGCGTTCGTGATGAACGCCAGGACCCGGGAAGGCTGGGCCTTCGCCTTCACGGGGGTGGCCATCGCGGCGACCGTCGCCGCGCTGTTCCTCTCGCTGGCGCCGGATGTGATGCCGTCCTCGCTCAACGCCGCCTGGAGTCTGACGATCGACAACGCGGCGTCCGGCCATTACACGCTCAAGGTCATGACCTGGGTCGCGGGCATCATGACGCCGCTGGTCCTGCTCTACCAGGGCTGGACGTACTGGGTGTTCCGCAAGCGGCTGGGCACGCACCACATCGCCGATGCCCACTAGCTGATGCCCACCAGGAGAGGGTGTTTCACGTGAAACCGATCGACCCGCGTCTGCTCCGGTATGCCGGTGCCACGCGCCTCTTCCTGGGCGCCGTGGTGGTCCTGGGACTGGCCGGCGCGGGTCTGGTCGTGGCCCAGGCCATGCTGATCGCCGAGGTCGTGGTGGGGGCGTTCCAGCGCGGTCTGGACGGATCAGGGCTGCGGACCGAACTGCTGCTGCTCGTGGCGGTGGCGCTCGGCCGGGGGCTGGTGGCCTGGCTGACCGAGCTGGCCGCACACCGGGCCAGCGCCGCGGTCAAGTCCGAGCTGCGGCGGCGGCTGCTGGAGCGGTCCGCCGAGCTGGGGCCGCAGTGGCTGACCGGCCGGCGGACGGGTTCGCTGGTCGCTCTGGCCACCCGGGGCGTCGACGCGCTGGACGACTACTTCTCGCGCTATCTCCCGCAGCTGGGGCTCGCGGTGGTGGTGCCGGTGGCGGTGCTGGCGAGGGTTGTCACCGAGGACTGGGTGTCGGCGGCCATCATCGTCGGGACCCTGCCGCTGATCCCGGTCTTCATGATGCTGATCGGCTGGGCCACCCAGGCGCGTATGGACCGTCAGTGGCGGCTGCTCTCCCGGCTGTCGGGGCACTTCCTCGATGTGGTGGCCGGTCTGCCGACGCTGAAGGTGTTCGGGCGGGCCAAGGCGCAGGCCGAGTCGATCAGAACCATCACGGACGAGTACCGGAAGGCGACCCTGCGGACGCTGCGGATCGCGTTTCTGTCGTCGTTCGCGCTGGAGCTGCTGGCGACCCTGTCGGTGGCGCTGGTCGCTGTCGGTATCGGGCTGCGGCTCGTCAAGGGGGAGCTGGACCTGTACACGGGTCTGGTGATCCTGGTGCTGGCGCCCGAGGCGTATCTGCCGCTGCGGCAGGTGGGCGCCCAGTACCACGCTGCGGCCGAGGGGCTCTCGGCCGCCGAGGAGATCTTCGCGGTGCTGGAGACACCCCTGCCGACGGCGGGGACGGCTGAGGTGCCGGGCTCGCTCCGGCTGGAGCTGGACGGGGTGACGGTGCGCCATCCCGGCCGTACCCAACCGTCGCTGGAGTCGGCGTCGCTGGTGGTCGAGGCCGGCGAGACGGTCGCGGTCACCGGGCCGAGCGGCGTCGGGAAGTCGACGCTGCTCCATGTCCTGCTGGGCTTCGCGACCCCGGACGAGGGGCGGGTTCTCGTCGGGCCGGTGGGACCGGGTCCGGCAGGGCAGGCCGGAGAGAGCCGGGGCGCCGGCGCTGTCGAACTGGCCTCGCTCTCCCCCGAGCGGTGGCGTGAGCAGATCGCCTGGGTGCCGCAGCAGCCGTATCTCTTCGCTGGGACGATCGCCGAGAACGTACGGCTGGCGCGTCCCGGCGCCGATGTGTCCGCGGTGCACAGCGCGCTGCGGGACGCCGGGGCGTACGAGTTCGTCGCCGCGCTGCCCGACGGGGTCGAGACGGTCCTCGGTGAGGGCGGTGCGGGACTCTCGGCCGGACAGCGGCAACGGCTCGCGCTGGCGCGGGCGTTCCTCGCCGACCGGCCGCTGCTGCTGCTCGATGAGCCGACGGCGGCGCTGGACGGCGAGACGGAGGCCGGCATCGTCGACGCCGTACGGCGGCTGGCGGCGGGGCGCACCGTCGTGCTCGTGGTACACCGGCCGGCCCTGCTCGCGGTGGCCGACCGGGTGGTCGCCCTGGCACCCGGCACAACGCCGGCTGCCCCGGCCGACGGTGACGCCCGCGCGCCGCATACCGCTGCCGTGCCCGCACAGCGGGACGAGCACGCGGCGGTCCGGGAGGCGGCAGCGGACGCCGGAGCTGTGGCGGACCCGGAGCGGCGGTCCGGCCGGATGAGCCCGCTGGCGCGGGTGCGGGAGACCGCCGGTGCGCTGCGGGGACGGCTGGTGCTCGCTCTGCTGCTGGGAAGTCTGGCGCTGGGGTCGGCCGTCGGGCTCATGGCGACTTCGGGCTGGCTCATCTCACGGGCCTCGCAGGAGCCGCCCGTGCTCTATCTGATGGTCGCGGTCACGGCCACCCGGGCCTTCGGAACCGGGCGGGCCGTCTTCCGCTACGCCGAGCGGCTCGTGTCGCACGACGCGGTGCTGCGGATGCTCGCCGATCTGCGGGTGGCCGTCTACCGCAGGCTGGAGCGCATCGCACCCGCCGGGCTGAGCCGGGCCAGGCGCGGGGACCTGCTGTCGCGGCTGGTCGCCGACGTGGACGCGCTGCAGGACTACTGGCTGCGCTGGCTGCTGCCGGCCTCGGCCGCCGTGGTGGTGGGGGCGGCCGGTGTCGGGTTCACCGCCTGGCTGCTGCCCGCCGCCGGTGCGGTGCTCGCGGCGGGGCTGCTGATCGCCGGGGTCGGGGTGCCCGCGCTGAGCGGCCTCTGCGCCCGCAGAGCCGAGCGCCAACTGTCGCCCGCGCGCGGAGTGCTGGCCACCCGGGTCGTCGATCTGCTCATGGGGACCGCCGAGCTGACGGTCGCCGGTGCGTTGCGCGGCCGGCTGCACAGCACCAGGGGCGCCGACCGGACACTGACCCGGATCGCGTCCCGGGGCGCCACCGCCACCGCGCTCGGCGGTGGGCTGACCGCTCTCGTCTGCGGGCTGACGGTCGCCGCCGCCGCGTTCGTCGGTATTCCGGCCGTCCACGACGGCCGGCTCGCCGGTGTGGAACTCGCCGTGGTGGTGCTGACTCCGCTGGCCGCCTTCGAGGCGGTCACCGGCCTGCCGCTCGCCGTGCAGTACCGGCAGCGGGTCAGAAGGAGCGCCGAGCGGGTGTACGAGGTACTGGACGCACCCGTCCCGGTACAGGAGCCGGTGCGCCCGGCGGCGGCGCCCGCGTCGCCGTTCCCGTTGGAGGTGCGGGGGCTGACCGCACGCCACGCGGGGCAACGGGAGCGCGCGCTCGACGGGGTGGACCTCAGGCTCGAAGCGGGGCGCCGGGTGGCCGTCGTCGGCCTCTCCGGATCCGGCAAGACGACGCTCGCACAGGTCCTGCTGCGCTTCCTGGACGCGGAGTCGGGTACGTACACGCTCGGCGGGGTGGCCGCTGGCACCCTGGACGGCGGCACAGTGCGTGGACTCGTCGGGCTGTGCGCCCAGGACGCGCACATCTTCGACAGCTCCCTGCGGGAGAACCTCAGGCTGGCCCGCTCCGGGGCCCAGGACACGGAGCTGCGCCGGGCACTCGCCGGGGCACGGCTGCTGGACTGGGTGGACGGGCTGCCGGACGGTCTCGACACTCCGGTGGGGGAGCACGGTGCGAAGCTCTCCGGAGGGCAGCGCCAGCGGCTGGCACTGGCCCGCGCCCTCCTCGCGGACTTCCCCGTACTCGTCCTGGACGAGCCGGCCGAACACCTCGACCTGGCGACCGCCGACGCCCTCACGGCCGATCTGCTGACGGCCACCGAAGGGCGTACGACGCTGCTCATCACCCACCGGCTCCGCGGGCTCGACGCCGTGGACGAGGTGCTTGTGCTGGACGCGGGGCGGGTCGTCCAGCGGGGTCCCTACGCGGAGCTGGCCGCGCTGGAGGGGCCGTTGCGGCGGATGCTGGAGCGGGAGCGCGCGAGTGATCTGCTCGGCAGCCAACGGAATCCGACTTTCCAGGTGAAATAGGACTTATTAGGCTCTGGGGTATGCCAGCTCAGGACCCCACCGATCCCCCGGACCCCACGGGCCCCCGAGAATCCGCCGAGTTCACCGCGCGTGTGCCGCAGCTCCTGGAGGCCATGCGCTCCATCGGTACGGGCCTCGAACTGCATGAGACTCTCCACCGGATCTGCGAGACGGCCGCCGGGCTGGCCGGTGCGCGGTACGCCGCGATCGGCGTCGTGGACCAGGAGCGCGGCGGCCTCAGCGATTTCGTCACCCATGGCGTTCCGGAGGAGGAAGCCGCGAGGATCGGCCGGATCCCGGACGGGCACACCGGGATCCTGGGGGCGCTGATCGAGGATGCCCGCGTGGTGCGGCTCGACGATCTGACGGCCGATCCGCGCTTCGCCGGATTCCCTCCGCACCATCCGCGGATGCGGACCTTCCTGGGGGTCCCCGTGCGGGTGCAGGGGGAGACCTTCGGCAATCTCTACGTCGCCGAGAAGACCGACGGCGGCCGGTTCACCGACGGTGATCTGCACATGGTCCAGGTCCTCTCCACCGAGGCCGGCATCGCGATCAACAACGCCCGGCTGTACCAGGCGGCCAGACAGCGCGAGCGGTGGATCGACGGGTCGGTGGCCGTCACCACGGCTCTGCTGGCCGGCGGCGACGCGGACGAGGCGCTCTCGGTGGTGGCCGAACAGGCGCGCCAACTCGCGGAGTCGGCCGCCGGAGTGGTGATGCTGCCGGCCGCGGGGGGCGGACTCGAGGTCGTCGCCGTCTCCAACGACAACTCCGGCCAGGTCCTCGGCATGATCGTCCCCCCGGAGAGCGGGGTCGTGGCGACCCTGCTCTCCGGCTCCCCGGTGTTCGTGGACGACTCGGCGTCCGACCCACGGATGATCACCGAGATGGGCAAGCGGTTCGGGCCGAGCATGATGCTGCCGCTGCACAGCGGCGGCCGTCTGCTGGGCGTACTGGCCACCCCGCGCGAACGGGGTGCCAGGCCCTTCACGGCGGCCGAACGCTCACTGGCCACGCGGTTCGCCTCACAGGCCGCGCTGGCGCTGATGATGGCGGACGCCCAGCGCGACAGGGAGCGCCTCGCGGTCTTCGAGGACCGCGACCGGATCGCCCGCGACCTCCACGACCTCGTCATCCAGCGGCTGTTCGCCACCGGGATGATGCTGGAGGGCGCCCACCGGCAGTCGGCGGCGCCGGGGGTACGCGACGGGGTGGGCAAGGCTGTCGGCGAGCTGGACGTGACGATCCAGGAGATCCGCACCGCCATCTTCGCCCTGCAGCAGGGGCCCGCCGAAGCCCCGTCGGGGCTGTGCACACGAGTGCTGCGGGAGATCAACATGGCGGCCGTACCGCTGGGGTTCAAACCCACGCACCGCTTCGTGGGCCCGGTGGACTCCGGGGTCGGCGAGCTGACGGGGAAGAACCTGATCGCGGCGCTGCGCGAGGCGCTCTCCAACGCGTTCCGGCATGCCGCCGCCTCCCGGATCCATGTGACCGTCGACGCCACGGCCCAGCTGGAGGACGGCCGCCCTGCGGTACGCCTCACGGTCTCCGACGACGGGGTCGGCATCCCGGAGGGCGGCCGGCGCAGCGGGCTGCGCAATCTCAGCCGGCGCGCGGAGGCGCTGGGCGGATCGAGCTCCTACGGGCCGGGGCTCGGCGACGAGGGCGGCGGCACGTCGGTGGTGTGGGAGGCACCGCTGTAGCGGAGGCGGTAGGGGGACCGGGTGGTGTGGGGCAGGCGTCGGCGAGCGGGTGAGGCGTGCCGCCGACGGGACGGGGTGGGTGGCTCGCGGCGGTGGGACAGGTGGGTGGCTCGCCGGTGGGACGGGCGGGTGGCTCGCGCCGGTGGGACGAGGCGTTGGGACGGGCGGGTGGCTCGCGGCGGTGGGGATGCGGGCCGGTGGCTCAGCGGGTCTTCAGGATCTGCTCGATGACGACCGCCACGCCGTCGTCGTTGTTCGCCACCGTGCGCCCCGAAGCTGCGGCGACCGCTTCCGGGTGCGCGTTGCTCATCGCGTACGACGTGCCCGCCCACCGCAGCATCTCGACATCGTTCGGCATGTCCCCGAAGGCGACTACCTCCGCGGGGGAGATGCCGCGCTCCGCACAGCACAGCGCCAGCGTGCCGGCCTTGGAAACCCCGGGGCCGCTGATCTCCAGCAGCGCGGTCGGGCTGGAGCGGGTGATCGAGGCACGGCCGTCGACGGCCTCGCGGGCCAGGGCGAGGAAGACGTCGGGTTCCAGCTCCGGATGGTGGGCCAGCACCTTCAGCACGGGCTGGTCCGCGATGTCGGAGTCCGCCGCGAGCAGCTTCTCGGCGGGCGCGACACTCGACGCCGGGTCGAACTGCAGGGGCGGGTAGGCCGGCTCGTGGTGGATACCGCCGGTCCGCTCGACGGCGAAGGACGTGCCCGGAGCGGCCGCCCGCAGGATGGAGACCACATCGAGGGCGTCGGTGCGCTCCAGCGGGAGGACCTTGACGAAAATGTGCCCGCCCTCGTCACCGTGGAGGTCGACCACGGCGGCGCCGTTGCCGCAGATGGCCAGGCCGTGGCCGTGCACATGGTCGCTGACGACGTCCATCCACCGGGCGGGCCGCCCGGTGACGAAGAAGACATCGATGCCGGCTTCCTCGGCGGCGGCGAGCGCCGCGATGGTGCGGGCCGAGACGGTCTTGTCGTCGCGCAGGAGGGTCCCGTCCAGGTCGGTGGCGATCAGCCGGGGCGGGAGGGGGGCAGCGGCGGGGCCGTTAGCTGAGGTCACCCGGCCATTCTCCCGTACGGGGCGTCCGAAGCGCACGGGAGTGCGAAGACCTGTGGGTGCCTGTGGATACGGCCTGGGAGCGGGCACCCGTACGACGTAGGGTCGTGGCCATGCGTCTGAGTACCGTGATTCTTCCCGTTCGCCGGTGGAGCGAGGGCGGCCGTGAGCAGTGGGTGCGCGCCGAGGAGCTGGGCTTCCACACCGCGTACACCTACGACCATCTCTCGTGGCGGGTGCCGTTCCGCGACGGGCCCTGGTTCGGGGCGGTCCCGACGCTGGCCGCGGCCGCCGCGGCCACTTCGCGCGTCCGGCTCGGCACGCTGGTCACCTCGCCGAACTTCCGGCACCCCGTGACCCTCGCGAAGGAACTGCTCTCGCTGGACGACATCTCGGACGGCCGGATCACGCTGGGTATCGGCGCCGGAGGAACGGGCTTCGACGCCACCGCGCTCGGCCAGGAGCCGTGGTCGCCGCGCGAACGCGCCGACCGGTTCGGCGAGTTCGTCCCGCTCATGGACCGGCTGCTGACCCAGGACTCGGTCACCCACCGGGGGACGCACTACTCCGCCGACGAGGCCCGGAACATCCCGGGCTGTGTGCAGCGGCCGAGGCTTCCCTTCGCCGTCGCGGCCACCGGACCGCGGGGGATGAGGATCGCCGCGGGACACGGGCAGAGCTGGGTGACGACGGGCGATCCGAAGATCTTCGAGACGGGCACCCCGGAACAGTCGGTCGAGGCTGTCCGCGGCCAGATCGACAGGCTCGGCGCGGCTTGCGACGAGATCGGCAGGGACGTCGCCGAGGTGGAGAAGGTCCTGCTCACCGGGTTCACGCCCGACGAGGGCCGCCCCATGGAGTCCCTGGACGCGTTCGTCGACTTCGCGGGGAGGTACTTCGCGCTCGGTATCGACGAGATCGTGATCCACGCACCGATTCCCGGCACCATTTTCGCCGCAGACGAGAAGGTCTTCGAGCGGATCGCGACCGAGGCGTCGGCGCAGCTCGGGGAGAGCTAGCAGAGCTGGGAGGCGGGGCGGTCCCGGGAGGAGGTCCCGCGGGGCGGTCCTGGGAGGTGGTCGCGCGGGGCGGCCCCGGCAGGTGGTCGCGCAGGCCGGTCCCGGCAGACGGTCCCGCGAGGTGCCCGGGAAAAGGGCTCGCTCGCTTTTCGGGGTGCTGGCACAGTGGCGCGTTATGGCGAACTTCGAGCTGGTGACCGCCGAGGACTTGCGGCTCATGCAGGGGCTGGCGCAGCGTGTCGCCGCCACCCGGCCGGAACTGATGAACGCCGAGGCGACATTCGGTGAGCTGGCCTGGAACTGGGGCAAGGGCCGCGCCAGTGACGGTGCGAGCCGGCCGCGTCGGCTGTGGTGGTCCGGCGGGGATCTCGTGGCGTGGGGCTGGGCCCATCTTCCGCACCGGGTGAGGCGGAACGACGGGTCGGTGAAGGATGTCACCAGGGCTTCGCTCGCGTATCAGGTCCATCCCGGCCACGCCGGGCTGGTCGACGAGGTGATCGACTGGTACGACGGCATCGCGGCGGACATCGAACGGACGGTGATGCCGAGTTCGGCCGACGGTTTCGCCCTGGAGAGATGGGCGGCGCACGGTTATGAGACCGACCCGTCCTCGCTCGGCGACACCGGGGAATGGACCCAGCTCAACGAGCGGGATCTCGCCGACGTGGAACAGCCGGTGCTGCCGGACGGGTTCCGGTTCCGCACCGCCGACGAGGCCGGGCCGGAGGCCGCGGTCCAGGCCCATCTGGACGCCTGGGCCCCCTCGGGGTACACGGCCGAGAGCTACGAGGGGGTGCGGCAGGCGGCGGGGTACCGCGGCGACCTGCACCTTCTGGTGGAGGCGCCGGACGGGACGATGGCGTCCTCGACGATCATGTGGCTCGACGAGGTGAACAGGACCGCTGAGTTCGAGCCGGTCGGGACGCATCCGGACTACCGGCGCCGGGGGCTGGGCAGGGCGATGCTCCTGCACGGGATGCATCGGGCGCGGGCTGCGGGGGCCATCCACGCCACGGTCGCCTGTCTGGGCGCCCCGGGGCACCCCGCGGCGCGCGGGCTGTACTACGGCATCGGGTTCCGGGAGCTCTCGCGGGATGCGCCGCGCATCAAGACCAAGGGAAAGAGGTAGAGCGGCGGGGCGAGGCACGGCGCGGGAGGGCTGGCCGGAGTGGGGGCGGGGGCGGGGGCGCGTGCGCCAGTGTGCATCCGAATTATCTTTTACGCCCCCCCGAGTTAGGCATGATCCACAGGCAAGGTGACTTATCCACAGGGTATTTGGCGATTCTGTGGACAAGGTGGTGACCATTTATGGCCTTTGTTCGCTTTGCCGGAATTCTTGCTGTGGAAGAGTCAGTGCGTCCAACGCCCTTGCCTGCAGCTCCCGTTCGGTGGCTCCGGTGATGAACGCGGCGGTGTTTTCCCGGCCCACCAGCCTCTCCACCGCGGCGAGCGTGGCCGCCGGAACCGCTACGGACGCGGGCTCGCCCGGCTGAGCCGGCGGGCCGTCGGGGCCGAGATGCTGTTGGAGATGACGGGTGGCGAACAGCCGCATCGCCCGGGCCAGTTCGGCATCGACGCTCTGCTGAGCGAGCGGGCGCAGCCGCCGTACGAGTGAGGCGGCCTCCGCCACATGCGCGTCGGTGGGCCGGGCGGGACTCAGATAGCGGGCGAAGACGTGCTCGGTGGTGAACTCCAGGAAGCGCGAAGCGATGTGCTCGACCTGGCCGCGCAGCTCCCGCAGGTGGACCGAGATGGCCTTGAGCGGGACACCGGCCGCGTGCAGTTCCACGGCCACGGCCAGCTCCTGCGGGCTCGGCACCAGGAACTCGTCGTCGCTGCCGGGCACCCGCTCCAGTACGCCCAGCGCCACCGCGTCCGCCACGGCCTTGTCGTCCGGCACCCCGCCGAACCGCGCGTCCAGCTCGGCCCGGGTGATCCGGTCCGCCTCCTCGTCGGTCCACGGCCCGCTGACCTCGGCGACCAGCCCCAGCACCCCGCCGAGACCGCGCCCGGCGTCCCACGCCTCCAGCAGTTCCTTGATGGAGGCCAGCGTGTAGCCGCGGTCGAGCAGTTCGGCGATCTGGCGCAGCCTGGCCAGATGGCTGTCCCCGTACACATTGGACCGGCCGCGCCGCTGTGGTTTCGGCAGCAGTCCGCGGTCCTGGTACGCGCGGATCGTACGGACCGTGGCGCCGCTGTGGTACGCCAGATCCTCGATCCGGTACTCGGGTCCGGCCTCCGACGCGCTCACCCCGGACACGCTGCCTCCCACTGTTCTCCCCCCGCTGCTCCTGCCTTTGCTGTTTCCCTCTCCCCCCTGGGCCCCGCCCCCGCCCCCGCGCCCCGCCCTGCCCCCTCCCCTCCCCGCTTCTGCCTTCCCCCGCGTCTGCCCCCCGGCTTCTGCTCCCCGCCTCCTCCCGGCGGGGTTACGGCAGGGCCGCGCGGCCGATCGCGCCTGCCGCCGCACGTGCGGCGGGTGAGGCCGCGAGGTACTCGACCGCCCGGCGCAGCGAGCCTTCCTGGGAGGGATGGTACGACCGCCTGAAGTAGCGAGGTATCGCCGCGCCCAGCTCGCCCCAGGTGGGCAGCAGCCCTCTGGCGACCGCCCCGTTGTGGTTCCGCAGCGAGTACCCCGGCCTGCCCGTCACCCCGGGACGGCCAGGGCCTGCCGGAACCTGTTCGTCGTCGCGTACGAGGGCCGGGTCGTGGCGCAGGAGGTACGAGGCGCCCCACACCCACAGCCACAGCAGCACGGGAGTGACCACGGCCATGCCCTCGATCCGCCGGGCATAGCGCGGCAGCCCCTCGCCGCCGCAGTGCTGGTACATGTCGAAGGCCACGGCCCGGTGCTCCACCTCCTCCGCGCCGTGCCAGCGCAGCAGATCCAGCATGACGGCGTCCGCCCCCGCCGCATCCAGGCCGTCGGCGCGCAGCACCCAGTCTCCGAGGACCGCGGTGAACTGCTCGATCGCGGCGACCAGCGACAGCCGGAAGCGCAGCCACTCCCGCGCCGGCACCGGTATGCCGAGCGGCGGGCGCTCACCGAGCAGTTTCTCGAAGAGGAAGTCGACGTGCCGGGTGTACGCCGCGGTGTCGAGCTGCTGGGCGGCCAGGTGGTCCAGGACGTGGGAGTGCTGCACGCTGTGCGTGGCCTCCTGGCCCATGAACCCCTTGACGTCCTTGAGCAGTTCGGGGTCTGCGACGAGCGGCAGGGCCTCCTTGAATACCTTCACGAACCACCGCTCGCCCGCCGGGAGCAGCAGATGCAGCACATTGATCACATGGGTGGCGGTGGGCTCGCCCGGTATCCAGTGCAGCGGCGTGTTCTCCCAGTCGAACGAGACCCGGCGCGGCGCGATGACATGGGGCCCTGCGGCCCCGCCCTGTCCGTTGCTCACAGCGGCGGCTCCATCCGGGCGACGGCGCGCAGGGCCCTCGGCGCGAACCGGGACATGAAGCGGGCGCCGCGCGCCTCGGGTGTCACCGGTACCACCGCCCGGTTGTGCACCACGGCGGCGAGAATCGCGTCGGCCACCTTCTCCGGCGGGTAGTTGCGCAGCCCGTACAGCCGGGCCGACTTCTTCTGCCGGCGCTTCTCCTCGTCCGCCGATACGCCCGTGAACCGTGCGGTGGACGTGATGTTGGTGTTCACCAGGCCCGGGCATATCGCGCTGACCCCGATGTCCTGTCCGGCCAGCTCGGCCCGCAAGCACTCGCTCAGCATGAGGACCGCCGCCTTGGACGTGGAGTACGCCGGGAGCGCCTTCGACGGCTGGTAGGCCGCTGCCGAGGCGGTGTTGACGATATGGCCGCCCTGGCCGCGGTCCGCCATCTGCCGGCCGAAGAGCCGGCAGCCGTGGATGACGCCCCACAGATTGACGTCCAGGACCTGCTTCCAGTCCTCGCTCGTGGTGTCCAGGAAGGAACCCGACAGGCCGATGCCCGCGTTGTTGACCAGGACGTCGACCGTCCCGTACTCGGCGGCGACCTTTTCGGCGAGCTTCTCCATCGCCTGCTCGTCGCTGACGTCCACGGCTTCCCCCCAGGCATCGGGGGAACCGATCAGCCGCGCCATCTCCGCGGTGCGCGCCGCCCCTTCCGCGTCCCGGTCGACGGCCACGACGCGGGCTCCCGACTCGGCGAACGCGAAGGCGGTGGCCCGGCCGATGCCGCTCGCCGCGCCTGTGACGAGGACCAAACTGCCGCTGAAACGGTCGGCGTACTCGCCGTTCGCCGCTGTCTGGTGGGCGGGCCCCGGGGACTCGTTGGCGGTGACGAAATCCCCGATCCAGCCGGCGAGCTGGTCCGGCCTGGTGCGCGGCACCCAGTGCTTGGCCGGGAGGGTACGGCGCGTCAGCTGCGGTGCCCAGTGCTCCAGTTCGTCGTAGAGGTGCTCCGACAGGAAGGCGTCGCCGGTGGGCGTGATCAGCTGGACGGGTGCATGGGCATACGCGTCGGCGCGCGGCTTGCGGAGCCGGGGGCGGACGTTGTCACGGTAGAGCCAGGCGCCGTGCGCGGCGTCCGAGGACAGCGAAGCCGTCGGATAGTCGCCGGACGACACCTTCTCCACCCGCTCCAGGATCTTCGGCCACCGCTTGCCGAGCGGCCCGCGCCAGGCGGCTTCCGGCAGTACCGGCGTGTGCAGCAGATACACGTACCAGGACTTGGCTCCCTGGCTGAGCAGTTGGGCGGCCCTGCGTGGGGTCGGCCGGGATGCCCGCTTCTTGATCCACTGCCCGAAGTGGTCGAGCGAGGGGCCGGAGATCGACGTGAACGACGCGATCCGGCCCTCGGTGCGGGGCACGGTCACGAACTCCCAGGACTGCACGGATCCCCAGTCGTGGCCGACGAGGTGCACCGGTTCGCCGGGGCTGACCGCGTCCGCCACGGCCAGGAAGTCATCGGTGAGTTTCTCCAGGGTGAAGCCGCCGCGCAGTGGTACCGGCGCCGACGACCTGCCGTGGCCCCGGACGTCGTACAGCACCACGTGGAACCGGTCGGCCAGCTGGGCCGCGACCTCGGTCCAGACCTCCTTGCTGTCCGGATAGCCGTGCACCAGCAGGACGGTCGGCCGCTCCCGGTCGCCCAGTTCGGCGACGCACAGCTCGATCCCGCCGGTGTGCACCCGGCGCTCCCGCGCTCCTTCGATTCCCTTGCTCATGCGGCCCTCTCCTCTGCCCAGCGCCGCACATGCGGCAGATCGTCGTCCAGCCAGAAGGCACTCTGCTCGGGGTCGGCCGAGTCGGTGACGACCAGGATCTCCTCGAACTTCGCGCCCGTGCCCCGGAATCCGAGGTGCGGTTCGACCGCCCACAGCCCGGGCCGGGGCGGGTGGTCGGAGAATTTGTACGGGCTCCACAGCGGCGACCAGCCGTCCCGGTGGCCGTGCAGCGCATCGCTCGCCAGGCCCCTGAGGGACTGGGTGCCGAAGCCGAACACATGGGGCGACCAGCGGCGCTCCTTGACCTCGTCGACCTTGTGCGCGATCACGCCGAACGGATAGGCGCGGTGCCGGTTCGCGTACCCCTGGGTGGTCATCAGCTGCTCCACGTCCTCGTAGATCGCGCGCAGCGGCCGTCTTTCGCGGACCTCGCGCAGGATGAGGGTGCGGTGCGCCTCCAGGTCGGCGAGCAGCTTGTCGTGCACCGGGTTGAGGCCGAGGCAGCCTGAGTAGCCGATATCGGCGGTGAAGCCGTGGAGGACGGGCGCCATGTCGAGAATGAACGGCATGCCCGCTTCGAGCCGCCGGTTGGTCGGGAAGAACTGCAGCGGCACTCTGAAGCCCGCGAACGCCGTCCGGTCCCCGAACCAGGCGAACGGCAGATGGAACCAGTCCCTCACACCCCGCCGGTAGAGCCACTCGCGCTGCATGCGCGCCGCCTCGCGCTCGGTCACCCCCGGTCTGAGCTGGGCGGCGACGGCCTCCGCGCAGGCATAGGCGAGGGTCTGCACCTCTCTGAACCCGCGCAGCCGTGCGGCCTGCGCGGGGCCCTGCGCGACCGGCTGCGCGGCCGGGCCTTCCGCCCACCGCGCTGCTGCTTTCACCCCTGAAGCCATGCCACCTGTCCGTCCCGTCCGTGTGCGGTACGTGCTCGTAACTTGACACTGATGAATGTGACAATGCCTGGCGGCTACGTCAAGGGTCCCGCTTCAGCTGTGGATAACGCCCTGTGGATAACCTCGTCCGGCCGTTCCGCAGGCACAGCGCCGCTCCTCCTTCGGGCCCCGCTCCTCCCGGCCCGCTCTTTCCGGCCCGTTCCTCCCCGCCCCCTCCCCGCCCCCTCCCCGCCCCCGCCCCGCCCCGCCCCGCCCCGCCCCGCCCTCCCCGCTCCTGACTGCCCAGCCTTTCCGTCCGGCCCCTCCCGTCGGCCCCTCCCTCTGGCTCCGGCTCATCCCTCTCCCGTACCGGGCCCCTACGGGTCACTACCTCTGGAGGCGGACAGGGATCCAGCCGTCTGGGCTGACGCCCGGCGTGAGCGGCGCCACTACCTTCGGAATGTGACTGTGATCGCGACCGAAAGCCTGAGCAAGCGGTTCCCGAGGGTGACCGCTCTTGACCGGCTCTCCCTGGACATCGGACCCGGTGTGACCGGGCTCGTGGGATCCAACGGAGCCGGCAAGTCCACGTTGATCAAGATCCTGCTGGGTCTGTCCCCCGCCACGGAGGGCCGGGCCGCCGTGCTCGGGCTCGACGTCGCCACCAGTGGTGCCGAAATCCGTGAGCGCGTCGGGTACATGCCCGAGCACGACTGCCTGCCACCCGACGTCTCGGCCACCGAGTTCGTCGTCCACATGGCGCGCATGTCGGGACTGCCGCCCACCGCCGCCCGGGAGCGCACCGCCGACACGCTGCGCCACGTCGGCCTCTACGAAGAGCGCTACCGCCCCATCGGCGGCTACTCGACCGGTATGAAACAGCGGGTGAAGCTGGCCCAGGCGCTGGTCCACGACCCGCAGTTGGTGCTGCTCGACGAGCCGACGAACGGCCTCGACCCGGTCGGCCGTGACGACATGCTCGGCCTGATCCGCCGGGTGCACACCGACTTCGGCATCTCGGTCCTGGTCACTTCGCACCTGCTCGGTGAGCTGGAGCGGACCTGCGACCACGTCGTCGTCATCGACGGCGGCACACTGCTGCGCTCCAGCTCCACCAGCGACTTCACCCAGAGCACGGCGACGCTGGCCGTCGAGGTCACCGACTCCGACACCCACCCCGACGGCACGAGTGCGCTGCGCGAGACGCTGACCGCCGCGGGCGTGACCCTGCACGCCGGTGTGGAGGAGGGGCTGCCGGGCGCGGGCCACATCCTCCTGGTCGAGGCGGCAGGCGAGGAGACGTACGACCTGGTCCGCGACACGGTCGCCGAACTGGGGCTCGGTCTCGTCCGGATGGAACAGCGCCGCCACCACATCGCGGACGTCTTCCACCCGGACCGGAACCAGTCGCAGGAGCAGCAGACCCGGAACGAGCCGCCGGACCGGCCCGGCCAGCAGAAGCAGGAGGTGCAGGCGCGATGAGTACCGAGACCAGCCAGATCCACAACATCGGTTACCGGAACTACGACGGGCCGCGCCTGGGCCGCGCCTACGCCCGCCGCTCGCTCTTCACGCAGTCGCTCCGCGGCGCCTACGGTCTCGGCCGCTCGGCCAAGTCCAAAGTGCTGCCGATGATCCTCTTCGCGGTGATGTGCGTGCCCGCGGCGATCGTCGTGGCGGTGGCCGTGGCGACGGACGCCAAGGACCTGCCGCTCGACTACACCAGGTACGCCATCCTCACCCAGGCCATCATCGGGCTGTACCTCGCGGCGCAGGCCCCGCAGGCCGTCTCCCGCGACCTGCGCTTCAAGTCCATCCCGCTGTACTTCTCCCGGCCCATCGAACGGGTCGACTACGTCATCGCCAAGTACGCGGCGATGGCCTCGGCCCTCTTCGTACTGACCGGGGCGCCGCTGGTGATCCTCTACATCGGTTCGCTCCTCGCCAAGCTCGACTTCGCCGACCAGACCGAGGGGTTCGGCCAGGGGCTGGTCTCCGTCGCGCTGCTCTCGGTGCTCTTCTCCGGTATCGCGCTGGTGGTCGCCGCGCTCACTCCGCGCCGCGGCTTCGGAGTCGCCGCGGTCATCGCCGTACTGACCATCACCTACGGCGCGGTCTCCACCGTGCAGGCCATCGCTTTCAGCCAGGGCGCCGGCGGGGCCGTCACCTGGCTCGGGCTCTTCTCGCCGATCACCCTGATCGACGGCGTCCAGACCGCGTTCCTCGGCGCCACCTCCGCCTCCCCGGGCGGCAACGGCCCGGGAGCGGGCGCAGGTGCGGTCTATGTGCTGGTCGTTCTCGCGCTCATCGCCGGCTCGTACGCCGTCCTGATGCGCCGCTACCGGAAGGTCGGGCTGTGACCACCATCAACATCGACCACACCTCACGCTGGTTCGGCAACGTGGTGGCGGTCAACGACATCACCATGACCGTCGGCCCCGGTGTGACCGGGCTTCTCGGCCCCAACGGCGCCGGCAAGTCCACGCTCATCAACATGATGGGCGGCTTCCTCGCCCCTTCGACGGGCACCGTGACCCTCGACGGCGCGCCGATCTGGCGGAACGAGAGCGTCTACCGGCAGATCGGGATCGTGCCCGAGCGGGAGGGGATGTACGACTTCCTCACCGGGCGCGAGTTCGTCGTCGCAAACGCCGAGCTGCACGGACTCGACGAGCGCGCCGCCCAACAGGCGCTCGCCACCGTCGAGATGGAGCCCGCGCAGGACCGCAAGATCTCGACCTACAGCAAGGGCATGCGGCAGCGCGTGAAGATGGCGTCCGCCCTTGTCCACAACCCAGGCGTGCTGCTCCTCGACGAGCCGTTCAACGGCATGGACCCGCGCCAGCGCATGCAGCTGATGGATCTGCTGCGGCGGATGGGCGCCGACGGCCGTACCGTGCTCTTCTCCTCGCACATCCTGGAGGAGGTCGAGCAACTCGCCTCGCACATCGAGGTGATCGTGGCAGGACGGCACGCCGCGTCCGGCGACTTCCGCCGGATCCGCCGGCTGATGACGGACCGGCCGCACCGCTATCTCGTACGGTCCAGCGACGACCGGGCCCTGGCCGCCGCGCTGATCGCCGACCCGTCGACCGCCGGTATCGAGGTGGACGTCACGGAGGGCGCGCTGCGCATCCAGGCGGTCGACTTCGGCCGGTTCACGGCGCTGCTGCCGCGCGTCGCCCGTGAACAAGGCATCCGGCTGCTCACCGTCTCGCCGTCGGACGAGTCCCTGGAATCGGTCTTCTCGTACCTCGTAGCGGCCTGAAAGGAGCTGTGACGCCCATGTACAACCCCACAGTCGCCCGGCTCACCTACCGGGCCCTGCTCGGCCGCCGCCGGGCCGCGATCCTGTTCGTGCTGCCCGCACTGCTGATCGTGATCGCCGCCGCGGTACGCGCCTTCAGCGGCGCCGACGACCAGGTCGCCACCCATGTGCTCGGCGGGTTCGCCATGGCCACGATGGTGCCGCTGATCGGTGTCATCGCCGGTACGGGTGCGATCGGCCCGGAGATCGACGACGGGTCGGTCGTCTATCTGCTGGCCAAACCGGTGAAGCGCCCCACGATCATCCTCACGAAGCTCACCGTGGCGATCGCCGTCACGATGGCGTTCTCCGCGATCCCCACCTTCATCGCGGGCATGATCCTCAACGGCAACGGCGGTCAGATCGCCATCGCCTACACGGTCGCGGCGCTGGTCGCGTCCATCGCGTACGCCTCGGTCTTCCTGCTCCTGGGCACGGTCACCCGGCACGCGGTCGTCGCCGGGCTGGTCTACGCCCTGGTCTGGGAGGGCCTGTTCGGCACGCTGGTCAAGGGTGCGCGCACGCTGAGTATCCAGCAGTGGTCGCTCGCGCTGGCGGAGAAGATCGGCGCCCCGGGGGCCATCGACTCGGACGTCGGGCTGCCCCTGGCGGTGGTGCTGCTGGTGGCCGTCACGGTGCTCGCCACCTGGTACGCGGGCCAGAAACTGCGGCGGCTGACGCTGGCCGGCGAGGAGTGAGACCGGGGTCCGCCGGGCCGGGCCGGGGGCGGGAGCGACGGGGTGCCGTCACTCCCGCCCCCGGCTGTTCGGCCTGTGCGGGGCTTGTGGCCGGGGGCTTGGGTTCGCTTTCCGGACCGGGCCGGGGCGGGCCGGGCTTCGGTCAGCGGCGGTGGCGCCGACGCCGCCTGCGTGCCTGTTCCGCCCGGTGCGCCAGGTACGGCAGCTGGTGCTTGACGTCAGCCATGTCCTCGCCGAGGTCCGAGAGCCGTACGCTCATCGCCCCGACGACACGGTTCGTGGCGCTGAGCCGCCGGTCCAGGGATTCCACACGGTCCGATACCACCCCCAGTCGGTCCGATACCACCCCCAGCCGGTCAGACACGGCGCCCAGCCGGACCGACACCGACTCCAGGCGGTCCGATACCGCGTCCAGACGGTCCGACATACGGCCCAGCACGGGGCCCAGCTCCCGAAGCGCGGGGCCGACCTCGGCCATCGCGGACTCCAGCCGGGTGACGCGTCGGTCGAGCCCATCGAAACGGTGGTCCGGCACCGGCACCGGCGACCTGTACTGCTCCGCGGTGTCGAGGAGGTGGCTCCGTACGCTGCGGGCGACTTCGCCATCGCGCAGCAGCATGGCGATGTTGAGGACGGTCCGACGGGTGAAGAGACGGAGGCGAGAGAGCCCCTGTGGATAACTCCCCGCTCCACTGCCGGATGGTGTGGTCAAAACGACCACTACATGTTTGCGCAGCTCATCACCTGTGAGCGTAAACATTCCACTGCCCGTGAGCTCGTCGCGATGGCGCCGTACAACGCTGTGCACAGCCTCCCTGTGGACAGCGAAGTACTGGGCGACACCGTCCGTGGTGACATGCAGTCCGTCCGGTAGCAACTGCAATGCCTTGACCTTGTCCAGGACGTCGACCCGTCCCAGATGGTCCGCGCGCAGCGCGCGCGATTCGAGCAGGGCGATTTCGGTTGGCATGGATGAGCCTGCCGTTCATGATCATTGGTGCATGACAGTGACGGCCCTCTCCCCGACTTCACGCGCTCTCGTCGCCCCGAACCCCAGTTGCCTCCACGCGCACTGACCAACGAACCGACAGTCGTACAAGTCACGCGCCCGCGGCCGCTTCCGCCCCCGCTTCCCCCCGCCGCCCCTTTCCGCTATCCGCCTGCCTGGACCTTCCTGTCGCGGGCCGCGAACAGGCCCACCACCAGGGCCGCCGCGCATACCCCGAGGACCAGGGCGATCGGCAGGGTCCAGCTGCCCGTCGCCTGGTACACGGCACCGGCTGTCAGCGGGCCGGCCGCGGCGAGGAGATAGCCGACCGTCTGCGCCATCCCGGACAGCCGCGCCGCCGTCTGCGCGTCGCCCGACCGCAGCACGATCAGCGTCAGGGCCAGCCCCACCGCGCCGCCCTGCCCGACACCCAGCACCGCCGACCACAGCCAGGCACCCGACACCGGGGCGACCATCAGGCCCGCGTAGCCGACCGCGACCATCGAGGTGACCAGCACGATCAGCGGGCGCTGGCTGCGCATCCGGCCGGCGAGCAGCGGTACGCCGAAGGCCCCGGCGACCTGGACCAGGTTGTTGAACGCGAAGATCACGCCCGCGGTCGACCGGCTCATCCCGTGGTCCGTGAAGATCGTCGGCATCCAGGCGATCAGCACGTACGACCAGAGCGACTGGAGGCCCATGAACAGCGTGACCTGCCAGGCCAGTGCCGAGCGCCAGATACTCCGGGCCGGTCCCGTGCCTGCGGGGGCGACGCGCACCTCGTGGCCGGTACGGCCGCGGGCGATCAGCACCTGCGGCAGCCACGCCACGGCGGCGACCGCGGCCAGCAGCGACCAGAACGCCAGCGACGCCTGCCAGCTGTTCCCGAACGCCTTCTCCAGCGGGACCGAGGCCGCGGCGCACAGCGTGGCGCCGCCGATCATCGCGCCTGTGTAGACAGAGGTCATCGACGCGGCCCGGTCCGGGAAGTCCCGCTTGATCAGCCCCGGCATCAGCACGTTGAGCAGGGCTATCGCGGTGCCGGCCAGCACTCCGCCGCCGTACAGGGCGAATACGGACGGCAGGACCCGGACCAGAACGCCGACGGCGAGCAGGATCAGCGCGCACAGCAGGACCACCTCGGTGCCGAAGCGGCGTGCCAGCCAGGGGGCGATCATCGCGCCCACCCCGAGGAACAGCACCGGGACGGAGGTGACCAGGCTCGACGCCGTCGACGACAGGCCGAACGTGTCGCTGATCTCGCCGATGAGAGGTGACACGCTCGCCAGCGCCGCCCGCATGTTGAGCGAGGCCAGCACGATGCCGATGAGCAGCACGGCGGGGTGCGCGATCAGGGCGCGCCGTGCGGCGGCTCCCTCGGGGGACGGCCGGACATCGGCCTCCGAGTCGGGAAGCAGATGATCCAGATCCGGGCGGGACACGTCAGGTACCTCTCAGCGTTTCTGTGCGGTGTTTCTGTGCGGCGTTGCTGTTCGTGCGTTGCTGCTGTTCGTGGGGTGGGTGATGGGTGCGGGAGCGGCGGTCGTGGGGAGAGGCCGCTCAGCGGCCCACCAGTCGGCGGACCACGTCCATCGGCACCTGGAGCAGTGCGCGGGCGGCCTGTTCGGCCGCGGCCGGGTCACCGCTCTCGATCGCGTCGACGAGGGCCTCGTGCGCGGTGAAGTCGATCGGCGGCATCTCCCGGTCGCCGAGGGCGGCGACCAGGGATTCGTGCATCTGGGTCGAGAAGAAGCGGTAGACCTCGGCGAACGTGGTGTTGTGCGTGGCCTCGACCACCCCCAGATGGAAGTCGAGGTCGGCGTCGGCAGCCCGGTCGCCGTGCTCGTGGAGGGCGCCGAGGGCTTCCCGGAGCCGGTCGAGGTCGGCCGCGTCCCTGCGTACGGCCGCCAGCCTGGCGGCCTCCGCCTCCAGGGCGACCCGCAGCTCCAGGATGTCCAGCACACCCGCGTGGCTCATCGTGCGGAGTACGGCGGAGGGGTCGGCGGTGGAGCGTACGAAGGTGCCGTTGCCCTGGCGGGACTCCAGGAGCCCGGCGTGCACCAGGACGCGTACCGCCTCACGCACGGTGTTGCGCCCCACGCCGAGCTGTTCGGCGAGGTCGTGCTCGGTGGGGATGCGGTCACCCACGGACCACTCTCCGCCGGCCAGTTGATCCCGTAGCTGTTGGACGACGGTATCCACGAGGGAGTGCCGTCCTGCCGCACGCAGTGCCATCTCGTCGCCCCATGTTCGTCGTGTTCGCGCGTTCGTCGTGTTTCGGCATGCATGGCATCCGGTCACCCGGTTGCCCAGTCATCCTACAACTGCACCCAACAGGCGACGCGCCCGCGGCCAAGCGGGCATGTGTCCTGTCGATGCCCCTGCCGGCGTCAGCCCTGGAGCAGCCGTTCCAGCACCACGGCGATGCCGTCGTCCTCGTTGGACGCGGTGACCTCGTCCGCCACGGCCTTCAGGGAGTCATGGGCGTTGGCCATCGCCACCCCGTGTGCCGCCCAGCCGAACATCGGGATGTCGTTGGGCATGTCCCCGAAAGCGATCGTGTCGGCAGCGGTGAGCTTCAGCCGCCGGGCGGCCAGCGACAGGCCGGTCGCCTTGCTCAGCCCCAGCGGCAGGATCTCCACCACGTCCTCGCCGGCCATGACCACATCCACCAGGTTCCCGACGGACTGCCGTGCGATGTCCGCCAGCGCGTCGTCGCCCAGCTCCGGGTGCTGTATGTAGACCTTGTTGATCGGCTCGGACCACAGTTCGTCCCTGGCGTCGAAGCGCGCCACCGGCAGCGGGCCCTCGCTCACCCGGTAGTCGGGGCTCACCAGCACTTCCCCGTCGAGGCCGTCCCGGCTGGCGGCCAGGGCCAGCGGGCCGGTCTCCGCCTCGATCTTGGCGAGCGCGACGGCGGCCAGCCGGCGGTCCAGGGTGACGGAGGTGAGCAGCCGTCGCTCACCCGCGTGGTACACCTGCGCCCCTTGCGCGCACACCGCGAGGCCCTCGTAACCGAGGCTGTCGAGGATGTGCCGGGTCCACGGAACCGCGCGTCCGGTGACGATGATGTGCGCCGCCCCCGCCGAGGTGACTCCGGCGAGTGCGGCACGGGTGCGCTCGGAAATCGAACCGTCGTCACGCAGCAGCGTGCCGTCCAGGTCGGTCGCGATCAGCCGGTGGGCGAGTGCGGGAGTGGCGGGAGTCGTCACTTGGACGCGGGCTCCAGAGTCTCCCGGCCGCCGAGATAGGGCCGCAGCACCGGCGGGACCCTGACCGAGCCGTCGGCGAGCTGGTGGTTCTCCAGGATGGCCACGATGGTGCGCGGTACGGCGCAGAGCGTGCCGTTGAGCGTGGCCAGCGGCTGGACCTTCTTGCCGTCACGCATCCGGACCGACAGCCGCCGGGCCTGGAAGCCGTCGCAGTTGGACGCGGACGTCAGCTCGCGGTACTTGCCCTGCGTCGGGATCCACGCCTCGCAGTCGAACTTCCTTGAGGCCGATGCCCCGAGGTCGCCGGTCGCCACGTCGATCACCTGGAAGGGCAGTTCGAGGCTGGTCAGCCACTGCTTCTCCCACTCCAGGAGCCGCTGGTGCTCGGCGGCCGCGTCGTCGGGGTGCACGTACGAGAACATCTCGACCTTGTTGAACTGGTGCACCCGGAAAATGCCGCGGGTGTCCTTGCCGTACGTGCCGGCCTCCCGGCGGTAGCAGGGGGAGAACCCGGCGTACCGCAGCGGCAGTTCACCCGCGTCGATGATCTCGTCCATGTGGTACGCGGCGAGCGGGACCTCGGAGGTGCCGACCAGGTAGTAGTCGTCCTTCTCCAGGTGGTAGACGTTCTCGGCGGCCTGGCCGAGGAAGCCGGTGCCCTCCATGGCGCGCGGGCGGACCAGCGCCGGTGTCAGCATCGGGATGAACCCGGCCTCGGTGGCCTGGGCGACCGCCGCGTTGACCAGGGCCAGTTCGAGCAATGCGCCGATGCCCGTCATGTAGTAGAAGCGCGAGCCCGACACCTTCGCACCGCGCTCCGTGTCGATGGCCCGCAGGGCCTCGCCGAGCTCCTGGTGGTCCTTGGGCTCGAAGCCCTCGGCCGCGAAATCGCGGATGGTGCCGTGCGTCTCCAGGACGGTGAAGTCCTCCTCGCCGCCGACCGGCACGTCCGGGTGGACGAGGTTGCCGAGCTGGAGCAGCAGGCGCTTGGTCTCCTCGTCCGCCTCGTTCTGCTCGGCGTCGGCCGCCTTGACGGCTGCTGCCAGCCGGCCCGTCTTCTTCAGCAGCTCGGCCTTCTCCTCGCCCGCCGCCTTGGGGATCAGCTTGCCGAGTGTCTTCTGCTCGGAGCGGAGTTCGTCGAACCGGAGTCCGGACGACCTTCGCCGCTCGTCGGCGGAGAGCAGGGCGTCGACGAGGGCGACGTCCTCTCCACGGGCGCGCTGGGAGGCGCGAACACGGTCGGGGTCCTCACGGAGCAGGCGAAGGTCAATCACCCCACCAGGTTACCGGTGCCCGCTCGCGCCCCTCGACTTGATATTCACCGCACCGCGGTACCGAAGACGCTTTGTCCGTATTGATCCACTATCTATGGAAAGGTGAGAGGGGTGGAGATATCCCGGCGGCGGTGTCACCCGCCTCGCGTCGGCCGCTGGTCAATAAGGGGGACCGATTCCCCGGAACGAAGCATTCCGGGCGAAACCGTTGACTCATTTCCCTTGTGCCGGGAGGGACTTGGGCTCGCTTGTCCACAGGGATCCGCAGCCCGGATTAGTTATCCACAGGCTGTGTGGGAAATCTGTGGATGGCGAAGGGGATGGTTCCGAAAGCCTCACAGGCAACCGGCTGTTCGCCGGAATTTCCCTTCCAAACCCCCTCCGCGCACTCATTCAGGTGGGAATTGATCGCTCTAAAGGGTTGATCGGTGGAATTGGGGTGACAGTGCCCCACCTGCTGATCTGTGGATGGAAGTGTCGTCACTACGGTGATTTGTCGACCATGTCGCCTTGTGCTGTCGACTTGTCCCCAGGTCGAGACAGGGCCTGTGGATAACTTTTCCGGAGTACGGAAACCAGGACGTACGACGATCGCGTTACGGGGACAGGGGCCCCGAAACGGGTCCGGCCGGTCCCGTCAGGCCCGGCCGTCCTCGCTGCGCGCCAGCCAGTCCGACGCCGCCACGAACTCCGCGTCCGACGTTCCGGACCGCAGCTCCCGTACGTCCTGTGCCGTCACCCCGGCCCGCGGGTACGAACCGAGGAACCGCACGTCCGGGCAGCTCCGCTTGAGCCCCATGAGCGCCTCGCCCACCCGGCGGTCCGAGATATGGCCCTCCGCGTCGATGGCGAAGCAGTAGTTGCCGATGCCCTCGCCCGTCGGCCGGGACTGGAGCAGCATCAGGTTGACCCCGCGCACCGCGAACTCCTGAAGGATTTCGAGGAGCGCTCCTGGGTGGTCCTCGCGCTGCCAGACGACCACCGACGTCTTGTCCGCGCCGGTCGGCGCCGCTGGCCTGGCGGGGCGCCCCACCAGGACGAAGCGCGTCTCGGCGTTCTGTGCGTCGTGGATCTCGGTGATCAGCGGTTCGAGCCCGTACGTGGCGGCGGCGAACTCACCGGCGAAGGCCGCGTCGTACCGCCCTTCCTGGACGAGACGCGCACCGTCCGCGTTGGAGGCGGACGACTCCCACACCGCCTCCGGGAGGTTCGCCCGCAGCCAGTTCCGTACCTGCGGCTGGGCGACGGGGTGGCCCGTCACCGTCTTCACATCGGACAGCTTCGTGCCCGGGCGCACCAGCAGCGCGAAGGCGATCGGCAGCAGGACCTCGCGGTAGATCATCAGCGGCTCGCCGCCCGACAGCTCGTCGAGAGTCGCGGTGACGCCGCCCTCGACGGAGTTCTCGATCGGGACGAGCGCCGCCGCGGCCTCTCCCGTGCGTACCGCGTCGAGTGCCGCCGGCACGGACACCATCGGGACGAGTTCACGGGTGGCGGCCTCGGGCAGCGTGCGCAGAGCCGCCTCGGTGAACGTGCCTTCGGGGCCCAGATAGGTGAAGCGAGTGGCTGACATACGGTCACCCTAATAGGCCGAACGCCCCGGGTCCCGGGAGCCGGACCTGCTCCGCCCGAGCCCCCCGCTCAGTGGCCTTCGACGAGGCGCTGTCCCACGTACTCGCCCGGGCCGGCAGCCGCGGGCACCGCGAAGAGTCCGCTGGCCTCGTGCCGGATGAACGTGGACAGTGCGTCGCCGCGGTCCAGCTTCCGCTGCACCGGTACGAAGCCGTGGTCCGGGTCCGCCTGCCAGCAGACGAAGAGCAGCCCGGCGTCCGGTGTGCCGTCCCGGCCGATCCCGTCGTGGTACGAGAAGGTGCGCCGCAGCAGCGCGGCACCGCCGTTCTGTTCGGGGGCCGAGATCCGGGCATGGGCGTTGTCGGGGATGACGAACTTGCCGTCCGGGCCGACCTTGTCCAGGTCCATCGCGGTCGTCTCGGTGCCTCCCGTCAGCGGGGCGCCGTCCTTCTTCCGCCGCCCGATGACCTGCTCCTGCTTCTTCAACGGGAGCTTCTCCCAGTCGTCGAGGAGCATTCTGATCCGGCGCACGACGGCGTACGAGCCGCCCGCCATCCACTCCGGCTGCGCCTCCGCGCCGGTGCCGCCGCCGGCCGGGACGAAGATGCGCCGGTCGAAGTCGCTGTCCGACGGCTTGGGGTTCCCCGTCCCGTCCACCTGGCCCATCAGATTGCGGACGGTCATCGGCTTGGCGGTGGCGCCGGGCGCGCGGTTGAAACCGTTCATCTGCCAGCGGACCCGGGCCGCCGTACCGGCCTCGTTCTGGAGTGCGCGCAGCGCGTGGAAGGCGACGAGCGGGTCGTTCGCGCCGATCTGCACCCACAGATCGCCGTTGCTGCGCCCCGCGTCCAGCTGGTCGGACGCGAAGTCCGGCAGCGGGTCGAGCTGGGTGGGGCGCTGCGCGGTCAGTCCCGTACGGCTGAAGAAGGACCGGCCGAAGCCGAAGGTGACGGTCAGGGACGAGGGGCCGGCGTCGAGCGCGATCCCGGTGTCACCGCTGCTGACCGGCTCGCCCGCCATCATCCGCTGTGTACTCGCCGACCAGCGGCGCAGCAGCGCTGCGGCCTGGGTCCGGCCGGCGCCGGCCGCCAGGTCGAAGGCGATCAGATACCCGGTGGACTGGGCGGGTGTGGTGATGCCCGACTGGGGCGCGGAGTGCGCCGACCCGGCGGAACCGCTGCTTCCGGCGGTCTTCCCCGAGCCTGCGGACTTCCCCGAACCGGCCGTTTTCTCCGTGCTGTGGAAGGCCACCTCGGTCGAGCCGACGGTCGTCAGCGCCGTCGGCGGCGCCGCCTCGGTCGCCGCGCGTACCCCGGCCCCGCCCGCGGCGCCCGCCACGAGGCCGCCCGCGCCCACAGCGCCCGCCGTTCCGAGCAGCCGCCTCCTGGAGATGTCGTTCATGCTGGTCAGCCGATCTCCACCGTCTTGTTCACGGTGGTCTCGTCGATGTCGGAAGTCCGTACGGTCACCGCGATGTCCCAGTTGCCCGCCATCGGGATCTGAACGCCGTCCGCGCTCCAGTGTCCGGTGAACAGATGGTCGGGGACGACGGGCAGCGGCCCGATCTTCTTCGCCTTGAGGGTGAGGGCGATCCTCACCTCGGGGACGTCGTACGGCTTGCCCGCGGGGTTGTTCACGAAGAGGTGCAGCTGGTTGCTGCCGCTGCGGCCCGGGGTGAGTTCGAGCGACGCCGTGCCCTTGCCCTTGGGGCCGCCGGTGTCGAACGGGAGGGTGATGTCGACCGGCCCGGACGGCGCCGCGGCCGCGGCGGCGGAGGGGTTCCGTCCGGCTTCCTCCTCGGTCCTGCCCGGTTCGGTGGTCGTCAGGACCGTCGTCACGGCCAGGAGCGCCACGGCGACGACGGTCTCGGCGAGCACCGACTTCCGCAGCCCGGTGCGGTGCGGGTCGGCGTCCCGTACGCGTTTTTCGCGCACCACGGTCCTGGCGGCCTGCTGCCGGGCGAGCTGGGCGGCCCGCCGCGGATCGGCGGGGGCGGTGACCGGCTCCTGTTCCTGCTCCGCGGTGCCGGTGACGCCGCCCTCAGCGGCAACAGCCTCAACGGCGGCAGCAGGAGTCTCCTCACCGGCGGCGGCCCCGTCCGCGGCCGTCTCCGAGAGGCGTGCCGTCCAGCGCCGGGAGAAGGACGCGATGCAGACGACCACGGCGACGAGCCCCACCTTGACCATGAGCAGCTGCCCGTACCCCGTACCGAAGAGCGCGGACCAGGAGCCGACCTGCCGCCACGACTGGTAGAGGCCGGTCGCCGCCAGGGTGCAGACGGCGGTGAAGGCGATACCGGAGAACCGCCGCACGGCGGCCCGTTCGATGGACGGCGTACGGAACAGGGCGACGAGCAGCGCGGCAAGACCGCCGAGCCAGACGGCGACCGCCAGGAGGTGCACGATGTCGACGGGCATCGCGATCCCGGGCTGGAGGCCGACCGACGCGTGCTCGGTGAGCGCCCAGGTCGCGGCGATCCCGGCGGCGACGACCGTGCCCCCGACGCCCAGGCCGAAGGTGAGGTCCTTCCGCTCCTTCGCCGCCTCCGGCTCCGTGGCGGCCGTGCGCCGGGCGTACGCCCCGAAGAGGACGGCGACGAAGAGCGCGGACGCGCCGAGCAGCAGCAGTCTGGAGACGAGCGCGGCGCCCGGTTTGGTCTGGAGTACGCCGTTGAGCGCGCTCAGGTCGAAGACGTCCCCGAGATGCCCGGAGCCGGTGTACGGCGCCCTGAGCAGCAGAAGGACGAGGGTGGCAGCGGTCAGCGTCAGCCAGCCGCGTACGACGAGCCGTTGCAGCGGCCGTTCGTTCGCCCCGCGCTGCCAGCAGGTGACGATGAAGGCGCTGCCGCCGACCAGCACGATGAATCCGGCGTAGGAGGCGTAGCGCGCGGCGCCGTAGAGGACGCCGACGAGTCCGCCGCCGACGTTCTCGCCGGTGGCGGACACCGTGGTCCTGGACGGGGCGCCGATGGAGAAGGTGAAGGCGCCCGACACGGGGTGGCTGTCGGCGGAGATGGCCTGCCAGGCGACGGTGTAGGTGCCCTTGGCGAGGCCGGGGCGCAGGTCGACGCCGTAGGTGACGGTGCTGCCCTTGGAGAGGTTGCGGAGCTTGGCGGTGTCGGAGCGCTTGCCCTTCGGGTCGAGGACGCGGATGGACTTGTTGTCCATGGCGACCTGTTCGGAGAAGGTGAGCGCGACGTCCGCCGGAGCCTTGGCGACCACCGCTCCGGCTTTCGGGTTGCTCCCGAGCAGGGCCGCGTGCGCGGAGGCGGGGGCGGCCGCGGCGAACAGTGCGCCGAGGATCGCCGCCGCGACGAGCAGCAGCCGTGCGAGCGGGAGTCCGGAGCGCGGTGGGGCGGTGGTCGCCGTCATTCGGGTCAGCTCCTCAACTGTGCTGCGGGTTGTAGGTGGGCTGTTTGACGGGAAGTTCGGCCTTCAGGACGCCGGCCTTCGCGAAGTGCAGCTCGACGGTCACCTGCTGGCCGCGCTTGGGCTGCTTCTTGAGGTCCATGAACATGAGGTGGTTCCCGCCGCGCTCCAGGTCCAGTTCGCCGTGGGCGGGGACCGGGAGCGATTTCACCGAGAGCATCTGCTGGTTCTTGGTCGTGTGCATGGTGACGTCGTCGGAGAGCGGACTGGTCACGGACGTGAGCCGGTCCGCTGTGCCACCGCTGTTGGTGACGGTCACGAACCCCGCGGCCATTCCGCTGCCCCCGACCGGCTCGGGCATGAAGGACTCGGTGACCTTCAGCTCGGGTCTGTCCTTGGCCCGGTCGTCGGACGAGCCGGACGACGAACAGCCCGCCAGCGCCACGGCCGCGGCGGCGGCCACGGCGCAGACGGCGCTCGCCCGGGTGCCCCGGCTCACGGCTTCTCACCCTTGACGATCTTCGGGAGGTCCTTCGTGTAGTCCTTGACCGTGGTGTCCTCGCCGTACAGCAGGTAGCCCTTGTCCGTCTTCGGCGAGAAGGCCACGACCTGCGCCCCGTGCATCGAGACGATCGTGCCGTCCTTCTCCTTCTTGGTCGGGGAGATGCCGATGCCGATCGAGCGGGCGCCCGCCTGGATCGTCTTGAAGTCGCCGGTGAGCCCGATGAACGACGGGTCCTGCGCCTTCAGCCACTTGCCGAGTTCGGACGGGGTGTCGCGGTCCGGGTCGGTGGTGACGAAGACGACCTGCAGCTTCTTCTGGTCGGCCTTCGGCAGCGCCTTCTTGGCCACGGCGATATTGCCCATGGTCAGCGGGCAGATGTCCGGGCAGTGCGTGTAGCCGAAGTAGATCAGGGTCGGCTTGCCCTTGGTCTCCTTGCGGAAGTCGAACTTCTTGCCGTGGGTGTCCGTGAGGACGAAGTCCGGCTTGGTGAACGGGGTGTCGAGGACCGTCGCCGCCTGCGTCTTGTTCTGGCCGGAGACATCGGCCACCGCGCTCTTGCCCGAGCTGCCGCCGTTGTCGGTGCTGCAGGCGGCGAGCGAGAAGGCGGCCGCCACCGCGAGGGCGGCGGCGGTCAGCGACTTCTTGTATGTGCGGTGCTTCGTGCTGCGTGTCGTGCTGTGCATGGAGGAACGTCCCAAGTGCTGTGGGTGGTGTGGACGCGTCAGGCGCTACGGCGCCGGCCGGCGAGGACACCGAAGGCGACGCCCGCGATGCCGATGACGATGCCGATGACCCCGAGGATCCTGGCGGTGTTGTCACTGCCGTCCGAAGACGAGGCGGTGGCAGTCTTGGCGGGCGCGCCGCTGTCGCCCGGTGCGGATGTGCTGCCCGGGGTGGCGCCGGCCGTGTCGGCGGCCGGGGTCAGCTTGAGTACGGGCGCCGGGTTCTGCGGCTCGTCGGCGCCCGGCTTCTGCTCCTCGATCCAGCGCACGACCTCCTTGTTGGAGTACGTCTGCAGAGCCTTGAAGGTCAGGTGGTCGGTGTCGGTGGGCAGCTGGCCGACGGACAGCGGGAACTGCTGGAACTGTCCGGGCGCGATCTTCCCGCCGGTCCAGGTGACCTTGGTGACGGCTTTGTCGATCTGCTTGCCCTCGATGGTCAGCGGCTTGGGCAGCTTCGACGTGGTGACGGTGGCCTTCCAGCCCGGCACGGGCTCCGGCATCACCGAGGCGAGCGGGTGGTCGGCCGGGAAGTTGACCTCGAGCTTGGTGGTCGACGCGTTGTCACGCTCGTTGGGGACCTTGAACGCGATCGTCGCGTAGCCGCCCTTGGCCGCGTCACCCTGCGGCTGGACGGTGACGTGCGCGAAGGCGGTACCCGCGAGCACCAGGACGGAGGTGGCGGCGACGCCGCCGACCACGGCGATACGGCGGGTGATCCCCGGGCGGCCGCCACGCCGACCGGCGGGGACCTGCGGGTTGTCGTTCAGGGGGTTGATGCTCATACGGAACACACTCCACGGTGAGTGAGGGACGGTGGCAGCCCGCGCGCCGGTGCGCGCGGACAGCACGGCACCCGCTCCCGTCGCTGCGCGCGTGGGGAGGTGCCGCGTCAGGCTGCGAACACGTACGTGGCGGGCGGACCGCGCCTGATCACCGTGTGCTGGAGCGCTTCGCCCGCTGTCCACAGCGGCGCGGGGAGGGGTGCGTACCCGGCGCGCGGTCCCTGGACGGGTGCTCCGGGAAGTCCGGCACGCAAGGCGCGTACCAGCGCGAGAGCGGCGCGCAGATGACGTACGAGCGCCCCTTCGGCCACCCCGTGCGACTGCCGGGTCAGCCGGAACAGCGCGATCTCGCCGCGCCGCAGCACCCAGCCGGTCGCCAGGGCCGCCAGCAGATGGCCGAGCACCATGGGAAGGCTCGGCAGCATGAAGCACGTCGACGGGGTGGCCGCCACCAGGTGGTGCGGTGCGGCCTGGGCGGCGCTCGCCGACGGGTCGATGCCCGCCGCGCTGACGATGCGGTGGGCCCTGGCCGCGCTCAGTGGGGCGGCGCCCGCGCCGCAGACCAGCTTTCCCGCGAGCAGGACCAGGGCGGACGTGTCGCCCGCGGGCTTGCCCGTCCCGCCCGTTCCGGCCGTCGCGCCCATGGCGCCCATCGCCATGGCACCGTGCTGGCCGAACCCGAAGACGGTGTGCAGTGCGAGCTGGCCCGCGGTCAGCGCAGCGGCGATGCCGGGCAGCGAGCGCTGCCGCCCGGCGAAGGGCGCGGCCACGACGAACAGTCCGGCGAACCCGAGGGCCAGCGTCCACCACGGGACGGCCGCACAGGAGGCCAGCGCGTGCCCCACCCCGGCCAGCACGACGCAGACCGCGGTGAAGACCGCGGTCCTCAGAAGCCGTGGACCGGCTCCGGCGCGTACGGCAGGGATAAGCATGGCCGGGCCATCATCGCACTGGGCCCAGGGCCCGCATACGGCAGGTCCGGAAGGTCACGATCCGTCCTGGTGGCCCCGCCCGCCCCGCCGAAGTGCCCGCGTCACACCCGTCACGGCCCCCGATACACCGGCGCGGACGGTACGCGCGTCCGCCGAATGAGCGATATCACGTCAACTGCGTGCTTACGACCCGGGTACCACGGCAATACGTAACCGTAATGTCGAGCCGCAGCCAGGAGGCTGGAGCATGAGCATCTGGTGGTCTCTGCATTTGCGGCGCGAAGCCGCGAGCGTTCCGCTCGCCCGTCGTCTTCTGCTCGGTGCCATGGAGACAGCGGGCGTGGACCCCGACGTCTCCTTCGATCTGTCACTCGCGCTCAGCGAAGCCTGTGCGAACGCGGTGGAACACGGCGGAACCGGAGGGCCGGGCGCCACTTCCCCTGGGTACCGGGTGACGGCGTTCCTCGACGGCGAGCGCTGCCGGATCGAGGTCACCGACTCGGGCCCGGGCTTCCCCGTGCGGCAGAAGCGCCGCGCCGCCCCGCAGAACGTACTGGCACACCCGACGGCGCAGACCCCGGCCTGCGCCGAGAGCGGCCGGGGCCTGGGCCTGATCGCGGAACTCTCCGATCACGCCGACTTCCGGAACAGGCCGGGCCGTGGCGCGATGGTGCGCTTCGACAAGGTCCTGAAATGGCGTGAGGACGCGCTGCTCAGGGCTTCCTGACCGGCCTTGGTGACCGGACTGCCCCGGGCGGCGCGCCCTCGCTCGTGCTGTGGAGGTCAGCCCTGCTTGACCGAGGCCATCCACGCCTCGACCTCGTCCGCCTGACGCGGCAGCCCCGCGGACAGGTTCCGGTTGCCGTCCGCCGTGACGAGGATGTCGTCCTCGATCCGGATTCCGATGCCGCGGTACTCGGCGGGCACCGTCAGATCGTCCGCCTGGAAGTACAGACCGGGCTCGACCGTGAGGCACATGCCGGGCTCCAGCGTGCCGTTGACGTACGCCTCGGTGCGCGCGGCCGCGCAGTCGTGGACGTCGAGGCCGAGCATGTGACCGGTGCCGTGCAGGGTCCAGCGGCGCTGCAGGCCCAGCTCCAGCACTCGCTCCACGGGGCCTTCGACCAGGCCCCACTCGACGAGCTTCTCGGCGAGTACGCGCTGGGAGGCGTCGTGGAAGTCGCGGTAGGCCGCGCCGGGCTTGACCGCCGCGATACCGGCCTCCTGCGCCTCGTACACCGCGTCGTAGATCTTGCGCTGCAGCGCGTTGAAGCGGCCGTCGATGGGGAGCGTGCGCGTCACATCGGCCGTGTAGAGGGAGTGCGTCTCCACCCCGGCGTCCAGCAGCAGCAGCTCGCCGGAGCGGACATCTCCGTCGTTGCGCACCCAGTGCAGGGTGGTCGCGTGCGGTCCCGCGGCGCAGATCGAGCCGTAGCCGATGTCGTTGCCCTCGACGCGGGCGCGCAGGAAGAACGTGCCCTCGATGTAGCGCTCGGATGTGGCCTCGGCCTTGTCGAGGATCCGCACGACGTCCTCGAAGCCGTGGACCGTTGCGTCGACGGCCTTCTGCAGCTCGCCGATCTCGAAGTCGTCCTTCACTGCGCGCGCCTCGGAGAGGTGGACGCGCAGCTCTTCGTCGCGCTCGGCGGTGACCTTGTCGGTCAGCGCGGCCTCGATGCCCGCGTCGTACCCGCGGACGGCGCGGACCGGACCGGTGGCGGCGGTGAGCGCGGCGGGCAGCTCGCGGACGTCCTTCGCCGGGATCCCGAGCAGCTGCTCGGCCTCGGCGAGCGAGTGCCGGCGCCCGACCCACAGCTCGCCCTGGCCGCTGAGCCAGAACTCGCCGTTCTCCCGGTCGGAGCGTGGCAGCAGATAGACCGTGGCGGTGTGCCCGCCGTCCGCGGCCGGTTCGAGGACCAGGACGCCGTCCTGCGTCTGGTCACCGGTGAGGTACGCGTACTCGCTCGCGGCGCGGAAGGCGTACTCGGTGTCGTTGGAGCGGGTCTTGAGCCGGCCCGCCGGGACGACCAGGCGCTCGCCGGGGAAGCGCGCCGAGAGCGAGGCACGCCGGGCGGCGGTGTGGGCGGCCTGGGCGATGGGCTCCAGGCCGTGCAGCTCGGTGTCGGCCCAGCCGGACTTCATGTTCTCGGCGAGCTCTTCGGACACGGCCGGGTAGAGGCCGTTCTTCCGGGGCTTGACGGCTTCCGCCGCCGGGGTCTCCAGGGATTCCGGGGTCTCCGGGTTCTCCGGGGTGAGCTCCTCAGACACGTTTCTGTCTCCTTGAGTACGACACTGGGCCCCCTCCATCGTACGGGTGTACGGAAGGGGGCCCAGTGCCGAAAGACCTCTTACGCGGACTGCTCCGCGCACGTACGGAGTTCGCCGCAACTCAGTCGAACCTGGCCACCAGAATCACCACGTCATCGGCGCATTCCTGCTGGTCGAGGCCCTCGGGCAGCATCGTTCGCAGCACGTGGTCCGCGATCGCCGCCGGGTCGTCGCGTGCCGCCAGGGGCACGGTCGTCGCCGCCGAGTGGAGCCGGGCGAACGCCCGGTCGGTGGAGTCCCCGGTGCGGCGCAGCAGCCCGTCGGTGCAGAGCAGAACCGTCTCTCCTGGTGCGGGTGAGAACTCCACGCTCGGCGCTTCCCAGCAGGAGAGCATTCCCAGCGGGGCCGACAGCGAGGTCTCGACGAACTCGGTACGCCGGTCGCCGATGAGCAGTGGCGGGGTGTGCCCGGCGCCGGCCAGCACGATCGTGCGCCGGGCAGGCTCGCAGTAGGCGAAGAGCGCGGTCGCCGAGCGGGCGGGCTCGGTGAGCCGCAGCAGCAGTTCGAGGTCGGAGAGGACCGCGACCGGGTCCTCGCCCTCCATCACGGCGTACGCCCGCAGCCCGGCCCGCAGCCGTCCCATCGCCGCGGTGGCGCCGGGGCCCGAGCCGGTGACCGAGCCGACGGTGAGGCCGAGCGCGCCGTCGGCCAGCGGCAGCGCGTCGTACCAGTCGCCGCCGCCGAGCGGTCCTGTGCGGTGGCAGGCGGCGAGCCGCACTCCTGGCACCCGGGGGAGGCGGCGGGGCAGCAGTTCGTCGGTGAGGGTGCTCACCCGGGCGCGGGCGCGGGTCAGTTCGACCAGCCGCGCCAGGTGCTCGCTCGCGTACCGCGTGTAGAGGCCGATGAGCCGGCGGTGGCGGTCCGCGGGTTCGGCGGGCTCGTCGTAGAGCCAGACGGCCGCGCCGAGCGGGCCGGCGGTCGCGGCCGAGAGCGGGACGGCGTAGCTGGCCGCGAAGCCGACCCGGGTGGCGACCTCACGGTGGCGGGGGTCGAGGTGCTTGTCACCGAGGATGTCGGGGGTGGCGATGCCGTCGGACGGGGCGGGGCCGCCGGGGTCGGTGGCTGTGTTGGTGGCGGTTTGCGCGCCGGTGTGCGCGCCGGGGGATGTGTCCGTACCGCCTTCGAGCATGCGTCCGTACGCCGTGACGCCGCGCGGAATCGTTTCGATGTGGCCGAGTTCGGCGTGGCTGAGACCGAGTCCGACGGTGCGGGCCGGACAGGGGCCGTACGCCGGGCCGCCCGGCGCCGGGGTGCTCCGGGGTTCCAGCACGACCAGGCCGCGCCGGGCGCCGACCAGGGACGCGCCGGCCCGCAGGAACTCCAGGAGCGCGTCGTCCAGGGTGCTGGTGGCGGCCAGCCGTTCGGTGAGTTCGTGCAGCGTGGTGAGGTCGAAGACCCAGCCGGCCAGCCGGTCCTGGATCAGGGCGCCGGGGGCGGCGGCCGGTACGGGGGCGGGGAGTGGTGCGGCAGTGTGCGCGGGGGCCGGAACTGTGGAGTCGATTCCAGCCACTTTCGGCAGGTGAGGTGCGCTCATGGCAGCCGGCTTTCTGACTGGTGTGTTTCGCTCAATAGCATCGCAAACCCCCATGCCATTCTGCGTAGCTATCAATGGATCCACATGTACACGCAGAAGCGAGGAGATGTCCAGCATTGTCCCCTTGGGGCCCCTGGTGTCCGCGGGAGATTTCTGTCGCCTTCCAGTAGATAACCAACTTGGCCGGAAAGTGCCCCCCTGTGCGGCTATTTGATGTCGACTGAGGTCGTTCGGCAGAGCGTCACACCGACTGCGGTGGGTACGTAATCGATGATGGCCAGGGGCAGTTGACACCGCCCCGGAACCTGTTGGCGGGCCCGGGCGTCTATACCGCTGTGGGTCACGCCCATCCCCGAATGGCGGGGTTCGCGCAAGCGGCACAGTGGCACAGCGTTTCAGCGGCACGGCGATTCACCGGCACAGCGCACAGCACAGAAGCAAGCACAGACAGCACGGGACAAGTACGCGCCACCCACGCGCCACTCCTGGCCATGCTTGAGCTATGAACTCGGACCAGGCTCCGCCCTGCCGGTAACCATCACCGCGGGCCAAGAGTGTGTGCACAGACAGTGACGTTTACGTATCCATGACGCGATGCGGACCTCGGCGTTCAACGGAAAGGAACGAGCGCTCATGCGCGAGATCCTCGGAAGGCGACGCGGACTCCGGTTCCGGCGCAGTGGACGGCACGCACAGCTCGACGCGGCGCTGACCTGCGCAACCGGCTGGCAGTGGCCCGTCGTTCCCGGTGTGGGGCACATCGCCTCCGCCGGCCGGGAGCGCGGCTGCGGCTGCCCCGACCCCGAGTGCGTCGTCCCCGGCGCACACCCCTTCGACCCGGGACTCCTCGCGGCGACCACCGACGCGCGCATGGTGCGCTGGTGGTGGACCGGCCGCCCCGACGCCCCGGTGATCATGGCAACGGGAGGCCGTGCGCCGTGTGCGCTCAGCCTGCCCGCCGTCGCGGGCGCACGCGCCCTGGTCGCGCTCGACCGGATGGGCATGCGGCTCGGGCCGGTCGTGGCGTCGCCCACGCGCTGGTCGCTGCTGGTCGCCCCGTACTCGCTGGAACGGCTCGGCGAACTGCTGCATGCCAAGGACTGGGTGCCCAGTTCACTGCGGTTCCACGGCGAGGGCGGCTATCTGGTGCTGCCGCCCTCCGAGACCGGCAAGGGCCCTGTCTGGTGGGAGCGCGCCCCCGCTCCTGGCGTACGGCCGGTGCCTGACGCGGGTGGATCCGCGGGCGCACGCGGCACCGGGGCGCCCTGGCTGCCGGATGTCGAGGCGGTGCTGGACGCGCTGGTCGAGGCGAGCACCGGCGCCCCCGGCGGCGGCAGCAAGCTCGCCTACTGACTGGCACGGGCCGACGGTGCTTGGCCGGGAGTCCAAGAGGCCGGGGCTGTTCGTCTGCTGACGGTGCCCGGCCGGTGCGGCTCGGAACTGCTCGGGGGCGCGCCCCGCGTGGACCGGCGCGTGGGCCGCGTACGGAGTGCGGGGCCGCGAGCCGGTGTCGCGCGGGTGCACGGGGCGGGGGCGGTGCGTTGCCGCTGGGCGGCCCGCCGTGCTCGGAGAGCAACTCCGCGCCCCCTGCCGGGCATTGAGAACCCGGGCATGGAAGGGCCCGGCCGTTGGCGACGGGGGATGCACCAACGACCGGGCTACTAGAACGGTAACAAGAGATCGGCGGTTCGCAAATTCGATCTCATGTATTCGGACAGCGACTTACCTGTGCGCACGGCCAGTTGTGACCGGAGTCACCTGCCGTCTGCCCGGACCGTCACTCTCAGCTGAGCGTCACCTGGCGGTTGGTGAGGCCGCCGCGGGCCCGCCGCTCCTCCGGAGTGAGCGGAGCGTCGGTGGCCAGGGCCGCGGTCAGCCGCTCCGCGAACTCGGCGGCGGGCTTCTCGCATTCCTCGGCCTTCATCGCGCTCGGCAGGTCCCAGACCGGGACCGTCAGCCCGTGCGCGCGGAAGGACCCGACCAGCCTGGTCCCGACGCCGAGCGACGAGGTGCCCGCGGCGTGCAGCCGGGCCAGGGCGTCCAGCAGCTGCTCCTCGGGGTGGAGCATCACCCAGCGTAGATGGTTCTTGTCGGGGGTCTCGCACCAGTAGGCGGAGTCCACCGAGGTGAGCCTCGCGGTGGGGATGACCGCCTCGTTGGCGCGCTCCAGTGAGGCGGCGACCTCCGGTGTGGCGTTCTCCGAGTCGGGCACCCAGAACTCGAACCCCGGGTGTACCACCGGCTCGAAAGGAGCGCCCGGGTCCAGCAGATCCTGGAGCCGGGGCCCGTCGGGCGCGGCCTGCCGGCCGGTGACGGGGGTGCCGGGCTCGGCGGCCAGCGCCCGCTGGAGGGTGTCGGCCAGGTCGCGGCTGAGGTCGCCGGACGGGGTGTCGTTCTGCAGGCCGAGCAGGACGGAGCCGTCGTCACGGCGCAGCGCGGGCCAGGCCATGGGCAGCACGGTCGCGAGGGTCACGGACGGCACGCCGTCGGGCAGCCCGCCCTTGAGGGTGAGTTCCACGGTCGCCGCGGGCACCAGCTCGCGCAGTGCGACCCAGTCGCCTTCGCCGGGCAGGCCGTCGAAGGGGCGCTGGACCAGCTCGGCCACCGCGTGCGCGGCCGCCCGGCCGTGGCATGCCTTGTAGCGACGGCCGGAGCCGCAGGGACAGGGCTCACGGGCCCCGACCACGGGGACGTGCTCGGCGGCGCCTGCGGAGCGGGCCCCGTTGGTTCCGTGAGGGGCCTTCGTCTGAGGACGCTTCTTCGCCATGGTGCGGCTCTCTCCCGACTGCGCTGGACCTGTGTCTGGCGCGAGCCTATGGGATGTCCGCCCCATCGCGCGGGGGCTCACGGAGACCGGGCCGCCGCCGCCCACCCGTCCGGAGCCGGATCAGTCGACTCCGTCGAAGAGGTCGGGGAAGGAGACGTCCGGCACGGGGGACTCAGGGAAGCCGGCCACGTCCGGGAACTGCGCCGTGACCGCCGGGAATTCCGCGGCATCGGCGAACTCCGGGGCCGGCTCCGGAACCATCTCCGGAGCGAACCCGGCAGCCAGCTCCGAGACCTCGGGCACCCCCGAGAAGCCGGAGACGGCCGAGACGGCCGAGGCGACCGGGGTGACCGGGGTGGCCTGAGCGGGGAAGCCCGGCCCGCCGGCGGGCCCGCCGGCGGAACCGCCCGCGGTGCGCTCCTCCCGGCGCGCCTCGGTGACGAGCACCCAGACGGTCACTTCGCCGGACACGTTGTCCCGTACGCCCCACTCCTGCGCCAGAGCGCTGATGATGTTGAGCCCGCGACCGCCGCGCGCCGTGACCGATGGAGTGGCTGGAACCGGTCGGGTCGGGCCGCCCCCGTCGGTCACCTCCACGGTCAGTCTGCCTGCCTTGTCCACGCGCCAAGCAGCGCGGACATCGCCGTCACCGATCTCTGTCCGGCCCAGTGGCCTGCCGTGCCGGCAGGCGTTGCTGAGCAGTTCGGAAAGGATCAGTACCGCGTCGTCGACGACCGAGTCGGACACGCCGGTCCTGCGCAGCTGATCGCGCATCCGGTGTCTCGCTTCCCCCACGCCCGCAGGGCCATGGGGTACGGCCATGCTCGACGACGCGGGCACTTCCTGTGCCACCACCAACGCCACCCCCGAGACCTCCTTTGCCCCCACGCCATCGATTGGATGCCCCCGCGTACGGCACCGGAAACCGGCCAAACGAGGCCCGATGACGCACTCGACGTGCTCGAATACGCACCGAACGCGCCGGTGCACTCCCTGTGACCGCATTAATCCGGATTGAAAAGGAATAATCAGCCACAGGGTGCTAATCGCGATCAATTATGGCTAAAGCCGACCCAGTTGAGACAGGACCTGTTTCGGGCGATTGGTGATGATGGCGTCCACGCCCAGTTCGGCGCAGAGCGCGACGTCCTCCGGCTCGTTCACGGTCCACACATGCACCTGGTGCCCGGCCCTGTGCAGGCGTTCGACGTATCCGGGGTGGCTGCGCAGGATCCGCATACCGGGTCCGGCGATCCCGGCACCGGCGGGCAGCCGGCCGTCGCGCAGCCGCGGCGAGAGGAACTGCAGCAGATAGACGGTGGGGATGGCGGGTGCGGCGGCGGCGACCCGGTGCAGTGAACGGGCCGAGAAACTCATGATCCTCACCGGCGACGAGTCCCCCGGCGACGGCGAGTCCAGGCCGAAACGGGCCAGCGACGCGAGCAGCCGCTCCTCCACCTGGCCCGCCCACCGGGTGGGGTGCTTGGTCTCGATGGCCAGCTCCACCCGGCGGCCCGAGTCGGCGACCAGCTCCAGGAGCCGGTCCAGGGTGAGTACGGACGTACTCTCCCGGTCCCAGTCCGGGGACTCGTCCGGGTCCTTCCAGTCCCGCCAGGACCCGAAGTCGAGGGTGGCGAGATCGGACAGTTCCAGGGCGGAGACCGCGCCGCGGCCGTCGGACGTGCGGTTCACGCGCCGGTCGTGCACACAGACGAGATGGCCGTCGGCGGTGAGCCGGACATCGCATTCGAGGGCGTCGGCACCGTCCTCGATGGCGCGCGTGTACGCGGCGAGGGTGTGCTCGGGGGCGTCTTCGGACGCCCCCCGGTGGGCGACGACCTGGATGCTGTGCTGTCGTACGTGGGTCACCGCGTCATGGTGTCACCGCGGCGGGGTAGGCGAGCGCAGAAGTATGCGGGCAGGTGTGTGAACGCGGGCAGGTCTGTGAAGGTGCGGGCTTCCCGCCCCTTCTCATCCTTCTCATCCGAAATAAAGGATGTGCGGGAGGCGGAAGGGGAGAAGTCCAGTGGGCGACCGGCCGGGGCGACCGGCCGGGCGGCCCGACAGGACAACCCACTGGGAAGACGATGACGCACAGCTCCCGCTTACAGTGCCCCGACGTGCTGTGGGAAAAGCTGTCCGCAGACACTTGCACAGCGGGACTCTGACCGAGACGACGTGGAACCGAGGAGAAAGAGCTGTGAGCACCGAGAACGAGGGCACCGAGGGCACGGCGGCCGAGACCGCACCACCCGCCCCGTCCGCACCTCCCGTGCCGGTTGCCGCTCCTGAGGGCACGCCCGCTTCCGGCACCGAAGCCACCGCGCAGCTCCCCGGGCCGGTGCCCGCCGGCACCCCCGGGCCCGTCCGGGCCGCGGACGCCGGCTGGCCCCCGCCGCCGCCGTCACTTCCCTCGTACGGGGGCGGCGGCAACGGCGGTTACGGAGAGGGCGGCGGCCCCGTGTGGGGTGCGCCCGTACCGGCTCCGCCCTCGGGGCCGAAGAAGCGCGCGGGCGGTCTGATCGCAGCGGTGGTCGTCGCGGCGCTGGTCGCGGGAGGTGTCGGCGGCGGTATCGGGTACTTCGCCGCCGAGCACAGCGACAACGCGACGGGCTCGACGACCGTGTCGGCGCCCGGCAAGGCGCAGGACGTCAAGCGCTCCCCGAACACGGTGGCGGGCATCGCGGCCAAGGCGCTGCCGAGCGTCGTGACCATCGAGGCGAAGAGCGGCAACGGCGACGGCGGCACCGGCACCGGCTTCATCTATGACACCCAGGGCCACATCCTCACCAACAACCACGTGGTGGCGGAGGCGGCCGACGGGGGCACCCTGACGGCGACGTTCTCCAACGGCAAGAAGTACGACGCCGAGGTGGTCGGCCGGGCGCAGGGTTACGACGTGGCCGTCGTCAAACTCAAGAACGCGCCCTCCGGGCTCACCCCGCTCGAACTCGGCAACTCCGACCAGGTGGCCGTCGGCGACTCGACCATCGCGATCGGTGCGCCGTTCGGCCTGTCCAACACGGTGACCACCGGCATCATCAGCGCCAAGAACCGCCCGGTGGCCTCGGGCGACGGCTCGGGAAGCAAGGCGTCGTACATGAGCGCCCTGCAGACCGACGCCTCGATCAACCCGGGGAACTCGGGCGGCCCGCTGCTCGACGACCGCGGTGCGGTCATCGGCATCAACTCGGCCATCCAGTCGGCCAGCAGCGGCAGCCTCGGCGGCGACTCGCAGGCCGGCTCGATCGGCCTCGGCTTCGCCATCCCGATCAGCCAGGCGAAGAACGTCGCCCAGCAGCTGATCAAGACCGGTCAGCCGGTCTACCCGGTGATCGGCGCCACGGTCTCCATGGACGAGCAGGGCAACGGCGCCAAGATCTCCGACCAGGGCGCCAGCGGCACGGACTCCGTCGCGGCCAACGGCCCGGCGGCCAAGGCCGGTCTGAAGCCCGGTGACGTGATCACCAAGCTGGACGACACGGCGATCGACAGCGGCCCGACCCTGATCGGCACGATCTGGACGCACAAGCCCGGCGACAAGGTCCAGCTCACCTACAAGCGCGACGGCAAGGAGCACACGGTCGAGGTCACCCTGGGCCAGCGCAAGGGCGACAGCTGACGCGCTAGTCTGTTTCCCGCATCACCCCGGCGGGGTGGCGCGGGGTGGGTTGCCCGAGCGGCCTAAGGGAACGGTCTTGAAAACCGTCGTGGCGAGAGTCACCGTGGGTTCAAATCCCACACCCACCGCTGTGCGAGAAGGCCCCTGACCACGTAAAACGGTCGGGGGCCTTAGTCATGCCCGGTCCCCGCCGAACACCGCTGTTCCCCCTGGTTTCCCGGTCTATCGGGCACGGAAGGGGCACGCGGGGGGCACGGCCATGCAGTGCTGCGGGGCTGTCGGGAACTGCCGCTATCGGCTGATCGGGATCTCGTAGACGATCTCGCAGTGCGCTGCGGGCACCACGATGTCCGCTGTTTCCACGGGACGGCCTTGGTCGCTGTAGTACGTCCGCCGGATGTGCGTGACGAGTGCGGCCTTCTGGATGCCGAGTAGCGACGCTTCCTCGGCGGTCGCGTGCCGTGGTTCGGGCTGTTCCACCGCGTGGCTGACGGTGACTCCGATCGTGGCCATGCGGTTCACGACACCTGCCCCGGCGTGCGGCCCTCCCTCGGGGAGGACGACGAGTGTGCCGGCGGTGAGGTCGTAGGGCTCCCAACTCGTCGACAGCTGCACCGGCCTGCCGTCCGCCAGGAACTCGTACGTCGTCTTTACGCACAGCTCGCCCTCGGCCACCCCGAGCCGCGCTGCGATCTCCGCCGGGGCTGGCACCTTCGCGTCGGTCCGGCTCTCCCAGTCGCCCTGTCTGCCGAGCGCCTTCATGTCCTGGCGGAACGGAGCTCCGCCGGGCTGCTCGCGGGCCGTTGACCGGACGACCCGTACTCGCTGCCGGGTCTCGGCGACGTAGGTGCCCGATCCGGCGCGGCCTTCCAGCACGCCCTGGGAGATCAGCAGCTCCTGTGCCCGGCGCACCACGTTCTCGCCCACGTCGCACTCCTGGCCGATCTGGGCGCGGGAGGGGAGGCGGTCCCCCGGCTCCCAGACGTGCTCCGCGATGCGCCGTCGGAGTTCGTCGGCGATGCGGAGATACGGCGGTTGCTCAGACATATGGAAAATCTAGTCCACTAGCTCTAATCTAGTTAACTAGCTTCACTGAAAGTGATCGCTGGTGACGGAGGCTGCCCTGTGCCCGCTTCGGGAGTAACCGCGGCGGCCATCGCCGCCCGACTGTCCGCCATCGGGCTCCCCACGCGCGTGGAGGAGCACACGCAGTTCACGACGGTCGAGGCGGAAGTACCGGAAACGCTCAACGCCGATTCATGGCGGGAGGTCCTGGACGTGGTGGCCGAGGCCGATCGATTCGGACTCCTGGCCACCAGTTTGAACGGCCGCACCTTATGGGCGGTCGTACGCAAAACGGTCCCCACGACGGGCGATGTCGGGGGACCGCGCTATCAGCGATAGGAGCTGAACAGCATGCTCAACCGTATCCGCCGTGCCGCCTCGCTCACCAGAGAGCGGTACTTCTCGAAAGGCCGGCACCGCCGCCCCTTAACGCCCTCCCGGCCGCTGGGCGCTCGCACCTCCGCCGCGTCGGCTGACGCTGCGACCGTCGTCCTGGGCCAGGCTTCGGCTGGCGCGGTCCACCGTCGCCCTTGAGGGGTGAGGATGTCGCGCTCGTCCGTCCGTACCTGCTGGCGTGGGAAGAGCGTGCACGGACACGAGCGGTGGTCGCCGCGCCTCGTCTGCCGGCCAATGCCTTGTCGGCCCTCGCGGGGGTTCGCTGATGCCCCATCGTCGACAGCCGCGCGTTGCGGACACCACTTCCGTCCCCTACCGATCGATTGCGTGCCGGATCGGTACACACTCCACCTGCGTTGAGTCCTCCCCGTTCTTGGCACCGGTCGACGTCCCGGTGATCTATGAGGCGTGCGACTGCCCGTGCCACTCGACGCCTGATCTGCCCGCGGCCGTGGAGGTGACGCTGTGAGGCCTCAAGTCCCCGTCGGTGCGCTGGTTTCGCACATCGAGGTCACCGCGGCCACCGTGCAGCGCGGCGACATCATCCAACTCGGCGGCCAGGCACGCCTGGTGAGAGACCTCTTTCAACTCCCCCAGGGAGCCAAACAACTGGTTTTCGATTCGGGCGAGTTGCTGGCCATACACACACGTACCCGGCTCGTCGCCGTGCGATTGCTGAGAAGGCGGTGACCGGCTCGATGCCCTCTCGTCACCACGACATCGCCGACGATCTCCGTCACCAGATCACGACGGGCCGCATCAAGCCTGGCGAGCGCCTACCGTCCGAAGTTGGCCTGGCCGCCCGGTACAAGGTCAGCACAGTGACACTGCGACGCGCCCTCGCCGTGCTCCAGGGCGAAGGACTCGTGGAGAAGATCCACGGCAAGGGCAACTACGTCCGTCGCCCCCGCCCCAAGACCATGTACGTCGGCGGCTGGGGCACGCTGGACCCCTGGACCGCCGCTGAGCCAACGTTGCGCATCACGGTTCGCAGCACCACGGTTCCGGCCTCCGTGCGCCTGACGACGTTGCTGAAGGTGCCAACGGGCAGCCCCCTCGCGGAGTACACCTGCCTCAGCCTCGGACAACGGACGCCGCACGGCCTGGCCCGCATCTACATCCCGCGCGACCTGGCCCCGGCCGGAGTCATCGACGACGACTCCGTTTACCGGGAAGGAGTCACGAGATTCGCCGTCCTCGGCCCGTCGCCGGCCACCGTCCGAGAAACGGTCTGCGCCCGCTCTCCCACACCGCACGAGGCCTCGGCCCTCCGGATTGGACCCACGACGGCCGTCCTCGCGATCACCCGCATCGCCACCGACTCCACCGGCCGCGTCGTCGAAGCTGCGCTTCTGGCCTTCCCGGGAGACCGCGTCGATGCCGTCTTCACCGCCCACCACGTGCTCGACGAGAGGCAGACCTAAGGATGACTGCACCGAACGAACTGCGGCTACTCCCGTGGTCCGGCCTGGATGACAAACCCTGCTACCTAAGCACTGACGACCCGGGCAGCTACATGTCCCGCTTGGCGAACAACATCGAAGCGATCCAACTCGACACGGCCACCGAACGGCTGGAAGAGGCTTCGGGACTCCTCGACGACCAGAACGCGGAGCTGAATGACTTGCGCCGCCTGAACCATGACCTGACGGGTGCCCTAAAGGACGTGCTTCGTGTAGCGGCCAGCCGTGGCCAGAATCTGAAGACACAACGGCACAACGGCACAACGGCGCTCACCGATAACAGGCTCCCGGACTATGCGGGGAGGGGAACCCGGACAGGATTTCGGGGTCTCCTCCCCGTTGGCCACTTCTTCTGGGTCGATCAGATGCGCCCCCGAGTGTATCTCTGACTGGCCTGGACGGCTCGCTATGGACGTCGCGAAAGTGATGAATCGACCATCCGGATGAAAGTGATTGTCGATCCTCGGAATTGGTGGTTGGCGAGAGCTGAAGGGGAATTGCAAGGTGCTCGTGTTCAGCGGCGGATAGCATGTACCCGTGACGCCATATATGACCGGCAGTCCATGTTTGGGTCACTAAGAGTTAAAATCGAATACCTTGGGGATATGCTCCAGGTTGTGAAAGTCTCGCAACTCCACACTATCTACGACTACAAAGTTATTCAGATTGGCTGCTGGGGCGATTTTCCCTCCGACCATTCCAAGGACTACTTGAAAAAGCGACCCGCTCATTAGTTCTGACCATTCGTCACTCCCCTCTATTCTCGCGGCAATGGCGTTAGCTAGTTCGACAGCTTTGACGGGTGCCGCTCGACGCGATGAATAGCTTTTGGCTAGCGAGTAGAAGTTGTCGGCAAATCTACTCCAACTGGTTGGCGTCAGTTCCTTAGAGATTGATCCTGAAATAACCAGGCCCCTGAAAATATCAACAATCTGATTCTTGGCGTCGGAGTCTGGGTGGGCAGATTTAGGGACGATGCTGACATTGGATTGGAACCCTGCGATTAGGAGCTCGCTCTGCTCTACCGACGCCTTCAGCAAGGAGGCTAGACGCTGCTCTCGCCAATCGAAATTCTCGCTTTTGTAAACGAGGTCATGTGTGACTACAGCCCACGCGTATTCAAATGCCGTGGGAATCTGAACTTCGAACTGAATGTTTTGAACTCCCTCCGGCAAGTCGAGTCCGGGGTTGCTCTCGATTCTTCCAATGTAGCGAGTTGAATCGAACCTGAAGACATCGGGGGCCTTTTGTGTAGAGTTCCGCCGACGTACCTCCACCTCTTCGAAGGCATCGGACAGGAACCCTAGTACGGAATCTTCATGTGCCGCAGTCGGTACAACTACCGTGCATGCGTATAGGTCATCAACCTCGGACCAGCGACTGTACCTGCCGGACTCCAGTTTCTCGGAAAGCGATACGAGCTGTTTTTTTCGTCCTTTGTACGGGTACCCCCGCTGATCGCAGTAAGGTCTGAGCGTTCCGGAGACGTGACGCTCCACGAAGGATAGCGTTGTTTCAACCTGCCGATATGCGTTCAGTACACGACTTGGGACGGCCACTTCTAGGCCTCCGTGACGCCGGAAAGGACTTCAGAGATGATTCGAATTCTGGTATTGCGCTGCTTAGCGTCATTCGACGCTGAGCGTGCCGCATCGTAGTACATTACGGCGTTTGTGGACCCTGCGCGTTTGATCTCGTCAGACACCGTTTCCAGGAAACTTGCCAAGCGCTCCGACGCAAGCGTGGCATCCGGTAGTTGCTTGGATTGCTGAAGCGCGAACGCTGCTCCGAAAAGAGAGTAGAAATCTGCTTGATTTCTGATACGGCGTACAGGGGCAGGGAATCCGGTGAACTGGTCGTGTGAGAAAATGGATTTGAGATACGCAATCATCTCGGTGAATCGAGCGCGTGCGCTGGTTTCCGCTTCCCATCCTTCATCTCGACTACTGTATGCCTCATCCAACTCTTCCTGAGAAAAGGCTTGTGGGCCATTTTCAATAAGAAGCAGGAGTTGTGCAACTAGTTCCACATCTTTCATTTGGCGCTTGGACGCCGCAGCGATGTGCGGAACGTTTGTGGGGAGTTCCGATTCAACGAGCTCGGTCATATCTTCTGTAGCTCGAGCAAAACGTCCGTCGAACTTCGCATGCCTGAGCTCCTGCTTGGTTAGTTTCGCAACATTTCGGTTGATTCGGTCGAAGACGTTGTTAAGGGTTGCCTCGTCGGTGGTAGGCAGGTACTCAACCAGGAACTGGTACGTCCAGAACGACTTTTTTATCGAGTCGTCAAGTGCGGAGAAATATTGCCCCTGGTACCTTTCCAGTGCCGAGTCTTCCGCGATGGCATAACTTCCGGAGATGAATTCGAAGATGGCAGTAAGTCTTTGTTTTCCGTCTACGACGTTATAGTGAGCGGTGCCATCCGATCGAATATCCTCGTGCAGAAAGATCGCGGGTGCTGGATATCCAAGTAGGATCGTCTCAACGAAGTATTCCCGATACTGTTGGTTCCAGACCGATCGCCTTTGGTACGGGGGTGTGAGGTTGAGTAGCTGCCTTTTATTTAGATCGTTGAACCAGGCAATCGTCTGCAATGACTGACGGCGCTCAAGGCGTTCCGGCATAACCAATACTCCCTTTTACCTCTTCTTGTGAGTGGCCAATTGCGCGGACTGGCCGAAGGGTCATCGTAGGCGGTGCTCGAGGGCTGTGCCTCGAGAACGAGGAGACTCTGGATGTGTACGACGGCGGTGGAGCGGGTTTGGCCGGTGTCCTGCCCGGTTTGGGGTCGAGCATGAGCAGGGGGCCGTACGCTGGCCGGCAACTCGGGCAGGCTGTGATCCTGCCCGGAATTTGAACGAGTGGCCCCCTGGTCTTGCTCGACGCGGGACCCGAACCGGGGAGGTGGCTAAAGCCGTGGAGCCGACCGCCCCAGCCAAAGCGGGGTTCCCTACCTCCAACCCGCAGCACGTAGCGCGCCGCCGGGCGCGGCCAGCCGGGGCGGAGACAGGAGGCAGGCCGCGCCGCAGAAGTGGCGCGCGCCCGCGCCGTGCGCGGGCCTTGATGAAGTAGAGAAAGTCTTATCCCGCTGGGATGAGCTGTTTGCCGTCGTGGCTCCGCACGTGAGGGCCGTTGCCGTCCAGGGCGTCCAGGAGACGAACCGCGTAGACCTCGGCCATGCGCTCGCTGACCTCGTCGGGAGTGAGCCAGGAGACGGCTGTCGACTCGCTCGATGTGCGCTCGGTGCCGCCGGAGGGCTTGCAGCGGAAGACCAGGGCGACGATGCCGCGGGTCGTGTTCTTGTAGACGCCGGTGAGCTGGTCCACCTCGACGTGGATGCCTGTCTCTTCCCAGACCTCGCGGGCAACGCCGGCTTCCGGTGTCTCGTTGAGTTCAAGGATGCCGCCGGGGAGCTCCCAGGTGCCGTTGTCGGCTCGGCGGATCGCCAGGAGGCGGCCGTCCTCGCGCACCACTACTCCGGCTACGGACACGGAGTGCAGGGGAGGGGGTGCCGCTTCCTGTGGTTGACTCATGTAGAGGAGCATAGGAGGCAGGGAAGGACTATGGGAACTGCGGCGGGAGGGGCCGGTTCCGGTCCTCGGTATGTGCAGATCGCTGATGACCTCGTGCAGCAGATCCGGGCGGGAGTTCTCAAGGCCGGCGACATGGTGCCGAGTGAATCCGAGCTGGTGGACCGCTACGGCGTCTCGGGCGGGACGATCCGTAAGGCCATGGTCGAGGTGCGGGCGAGTGGGCTCGTCGAGACCCGGCACGGCAAGGGCTCGATCGTGAAGAACCGGCCCCCCGTACGGCACCGCTCCTCCGATCGGTTCCGGCGCTCGCTCCGGCAAGGTGGCCAGGCCGCCTACCTCGCGGAGTCCGCACAGTCCGGCGCCACCGCGAAAGTCAGCGTCCTCTACATCGGTCCCATGGACGCGCCCGAGGATGCGGCCGAGCGTCTGGGCGTACCCGCCGGTACGCAGGTGCTGGCCCGTCGGCGCCTCTACTTCCGTAACGGCACCCCGGTCGAGACCGCCTCGTCCTATCTGCCCTGGGACGTGGTGAAGGAGATCCCGGAGCTGTTCGCCGAGAACCCCGGGGGCGGTGGCATCTACGCCCGACTCGAAGACCACGGGCATGAGTTCGCGGAGTTCGTCGAGACGCTGCAAGCGCGCCCGGCCTCGAAGTGGGAAGCGTCGGAACTTGCGCTCAGCCCGGGTGCGCCCGTCGTTCACCTGATCCGGGAGGCCCGTACGACCGCGGGTCGCGTGGTCGAGGTGTGTGACACGCTCATGGCCGCTGACCAGTTCGTTTTCGAGTACCGGCTCCCTGCCGGCGACTGACGCCCGCTCAACTCCCCGCAACCCGTCGCGAGTTCTTCTTCGCGGCGGGTTGACTCATGTACAGGAGTGATGACTTCAACGGTCAGCGGCGGCACGGCATCGCGTTCCGCGCGGTCGCGGTCACCTCGCTCGCCGACGTCGCCGCCGCAGGGTCGAAGGCGGCCTGATCATGACCGCCTTCACGGTCGCTCTGGTGCTGGTCGTCGCCGCTGCGGGTCTCCTGCGGTGGCGGCGGCCCGCCTGGTACTGGCTGGCCTTCGGGGTCACTCTGGCCGCGCTGCGGGTCCTGGTCCGGTACCGCTCGGTCATGGATGCGTGCGGGTTGACCGTTCCGCCGGCGCGGTGGCGGTTAGCCCTGGCTCGGGCCACCAACCGGCCGATACCTGAGCCCCGCCCACCGCGTATCCGGCGACTGCGGCCGACTCGCACCGGCCTGGTCCTCCGACTCAAGCTCCGCCCCGGCCAGGACGTCTTCGACATCGCTGCGGCCTCGGACCGGCTTCGGCACTCGTTCTCGATGTTCGGCGTGACCTCGCGTGAGGTGCGGTCCGGTGTCGTCGAGATGCGGATGACCGGATACGACGTGCTCAAGCGGGTGCAGATGCCTGCTGGGACGGAGACCCGGGCGATGCGGGTGCCGGTCGCCCTTCGGGAGGACGGGGCGGTGCACTACCGCGACTACCGGGCGATACCTCACGCCCTCACCCTCGGTGCCACGGAGTCCGGCAAGTCGGTCTACCAGCGCAACCTGGTCGCCGGCCTCGCTCCCATGGACGTCGCCCTCGTCGGCATCGACTGCAAGCAAGGGGTCGAACTCTTCCCGCTGGCGCGCCGGTTCTCCGCGCTGGCCGACAGCCCGGACACCGCTGCCGAACTCCTCGATGCACTTGTGGCGCGGATGGCGGACGTCTACCGCCTCATCCGTACCCAGCAGCGCATCACCGTCGATGTGCCAGACGCGGAGATCGCCGCCGACATCTGGGACTTGCCTGATGAGCTCCGTCCGACCCCGGTCGTCGTCCTGGTCGACGAGGTGGCCGAACTCGCCCTGTACGCAACGAAGGAGGAGGAGAGGCGGCGGGACCGCATCATCACCGCCCTGGTCCGTCTCGCGCAGCTCGGCCGCGCCGCCGGTATCTACCTGGAAATCTGCGGACAGCGCTTCGGCTCCGAACTCGGCAAGGGCATCACCATGCTCCGCGCCCAACTCACCGGCCGCACCGCCCACCGTCTCAACGACGAGACCTCCGCCAACATGGCCTTCGGCGACATCGCCCCGGACGCGGTCCTCGCCGCCATCCAGATTCCCGCCGAACTGCGAGGCCTCGCCATCGCGGGAGACGCGTCCGGTGGTTGGCACCGCATCCGCGCTCCGCACACCTCGCTCCGCCAGGCCGTGAACCTCTGCAACCGGTACGCCGACAGGACCCCGGACCTGCCCGAGCTGGCCCCTTTCCGGCCCACCACCGGCACCGCCACAGAACTTGTGCCATCGGCGAAGGCCTCTCCGGCCACCGCCTGATCTCTCCCCCCACTCGGTAGGCGTGACCGTCTTCGCGCCGAGTCCCTACCACTGCCATGCCCAGAGAAGGGAGAACCGCCATGTGCCCCGACTGCGAGGACTTCGCCCGGACCGTGCTTCTGCTCGGCCAACTCGCTCTGTACGCCGACATGGGCGGCGCCGACCTCGACTTCGTGGACGTCGTCAGCCCGTCCCTCGCCGTGTCGCTGCCGGAGCCGCCGCCGGGCACGTTCCCGGACGACTCCGACCCCGCTGAGGACTTCTGATGGGCGCCCGGCACGGTGTCCGGATCGACGCGGTGTTGATCCAGGCGGTCATCGCCGGGGCTCTGTCCTTCGCGCACCTGCACGACCTCGCCGCCGCGGCCGGACAGGACGGCTGGAAGGCATGGGCCTACCCGGTCAGCGTCGACCTGCTCCTTGTCGCCGCCTGGCGTCGGCTCCGCAGTGAGGGCCCGTCCCGGTTGGCCTGGTGCTGGTTCCTGATCGCCCTGTTCGCCTCGCTCGGCGCCAACGTCGCCACCGCCGGGTTCCTCGACCTGGCCGACCCGCCAGCCCCGCTCCGGCTCGGCATCGCCGGATGGCCAGCGCTCGCCTTCCTCGGTGGCACTCTCCTTGCCCACTCATCGGGGAGGCCGGAGCCAGCTCCGTCAGCCGCCGTCACGGAGACGAAGGACGTCGGGTCGGCGCGTGTGCCTGACGCCGCCCCGATCCCATCCCCGGCCGATGAACTCCCTGCGACAACGGCCCTGTCCTCGCCTCCGGCCCCGTCCCCGAATCCGCCCGTTCCCGCCGTGCTGATCGACCACGCCCGCAAGGTCGCCGACGACTACCGCACCCGCAACGGCTCTCCGATCGACACCGACACCCTCCGCTCCCGCCTCGGCGTACCGCCCCACCTCGCCGACGCCATCGCCGCCCACCTCAGCTGACCGCAAAGGAGACCCGAGATGACCAACGACCCCGCCGACCTGACCGTGGCCGACTGCCTCGACGGAGCGCGTGAGATGGCCGCAGCTGGACGCCGCTTCCTCGCCCACCTGCTTGCCGAGGAAGCCGCACGGCGCGTCGACGACCCGGCCGCTGCCCGCAGCATCCGCGCCCAGTACACCGACCCGACGACCGACAGGGGCTGACCGGCATGCCCGCCCGCGACAGCTTCCACTCCGTGATGCGTATCGGCCCCGTGCAGATCGGCACCCACTGCGCCCGCACCGGCCGCACCGCCCACGCCGCCGTCTGCACTGCCGACCGCTGCGGCTGGTCCGCCGACTACTCCAGCCGGACCGCCGCCCAACTCGCCGCCCGTACCCACCGCTGCACCGTCCGTTAGGAGACAGCGTCCATGGACGTCCCCCTCTGGATCGCCCTGCTGGTTGTCGGCTACCTCGGCATCAAGCTCTTCCGTCCGCCGGTGTGGCTGATCTGCGTGCTCCTCCTCGGCGGCTACCTCCTCGCCGACAGCCTCTTCGCGTCCGTCATCGACACCGCCGTCAAGTAACCCGCACCTGGGAGAGGAGCCCCACCATGTTCCAGCCCAAGATCCCGACCATGCCGCAGCCCTCGGGCCTGGTCACCCCGCCCGCCGTCATCCAGCCGACCACCATCACGCCGGGCATGCCTGCCCCGGCACCCGCCGCCGCCCCTGAGCCGTCCCGTCCGGTCGTACAGCTCACCCCCGGCACTGCGTTCGCGCTCGTCGGTGCCGGTACTGCCGTCGTCATGGTCGTCGGCACCGTCCTGGTCTCGCTGCTCCTGGCGGTCGCCGTTACCAGCACATCGGTCGCCGTCTGCGCGGTCGTCCTGCGCTCCCTGATCGCGTCCGACGCCAAACACCGCTGACCGGCCCCCGGGCGGCCTCGATACCGCCAAGCATCCGCCGCCCGGGAGCCGTGCCCACCGATCGATCTCGCAACCGGAAGGAACCCCCAGCATGGCTCACCGGCCCTCACCCTCGAAACAGAAGCGGTCCATGCCCGCCCCACAGCTCGACCCGACCGTCCTCGGGGACGTCCTCCGGGTGGCCTCGGCCTCCGACTACACCCGCTGGGAGGAACAGATCCGCCGCACCGGCGGCTGTGCCGATCCCGTCCATCTGAGCGGCTGGGTAACCCACAAGGACAAGGCCACCGGCGAGACCCTGAATCGCTACTCGACCGCGTACGAGCCGGGCGGACGCCTCCGTATCGCCTGCGGCAACCGCCGCGCCTCCCGCTGCCCCTCCTGCGCCTGGACCTACGCGGGCGACACCTACCACCTGATCCGTGCTGGCCTCGCCGGAGACGACCGCTGCGACGTCACCGCCGCCGTCCGCGACCACCCGCGCGTATTCGCCACCCTCACCGCACCCTCGTTCGGCCCTGTCCACAACCGCCCTGACCGGGGCACCTGCCGGTGCGGCACGGCGCACGCCTCGGACTCCGGGGACCTGGGCTCCGCCCTTGATCCGGAGACCTACGACTACGCGGGCGCCGTGCTGTTCAACAACCACGCCGGGGAGCTCTGGCAGCGTTTCACCACCCGCCTCCGCCGCGAACTCGCCATCCACGCGAACATCCCACGCCGTGAGCTGGGCGACCATCTCCGCGTCTCCTTCGGCAAGGTCGCCGAATTCCAGAAGCGCGGAGCCCTGCACTTCCATGCCGTCGTACGTCTCGACGGCCCGAAGGGACCTTGTACTCCGCCGCCCTCTTGGGCCACGGTCGATCTCCTCACCGACGCTATACGCGCCGCAGCCGCGCACTCGTACACATCGGTCTCTGTCCCGGCTGCCGGTGAACAGCCGGCCCGGACCTTCCGGTGGGGCCGACAGCTCGACGTCCGCCCGGTCAAGGCCTTCGGCGACGGTTCAGATGTCACCGAACAGGCTGTTGCCTCGTACGTGGCCAAGTACGCCACCAAAGCCGCCGAGAACACCGGCACCCTGGACCGCCGTATCGGTGAACTCGCCGAACTCGACCGCCACCGCGTTCCCGATCACACCCGTCGGCTCATCACCGCATGCCGTGAGCTCGACAGCCTCTATCCGGACCGGCGCCTCTGGGCCTGGGCCCACATGCTCGGCTTTCGCGGTCACTTCTCGTCCAAGTCCCGCACCTACTCGACCACCCTGGGTGCCCTCCGCCAGGAACGCGCCGACTACCGCGCTTCGCAGGAAGCGACCGTCCTCGGCCTGGCGGACCGTGAACCGGACACCGTCCTCGTCCTGACGGACTGGCAGTACGTCGGCCACGGGCACACCCCCGGCGAAGGCGCTCTCGCCGCCACCATCGCCCGTGACCTCCAGACCAACCGCGAGACCGCCCGCGACGCACTGAAGGGGCTCACTGCCAACGAGGGGGAGTGGTGACCGTGGCGGACCGACTGCTCACCGTGAATCAGGTGGCCGAACGCCTCGGCACCGGTCTTCGCTTCCCTCGCCGGCTCATCGAGGAACGCCGCATCACGTTCGTCAAGGTCGGCCGACACGTCCGCATCCCCGAGAGCGCCGTGGAGGAGTACGTCAGTGCTCACACGGTGGCGCCGATCGTCCTGCGGCCCGCGTCGGCGTACTCGTACCGGAGGGCTGCCTGATGGCCGCCAAGCGTAAGGCCCGCCGCGCCTTCGGCCGGATTCGGAAGCTGCCGTCCGGCCGGTTCCAGGCTCGGTATCCGGGGCCTGACGGCGTGCTGCGTGCCGCTGATCAGACGTTCGCGACAACGACGGACGCCGATCGTTGGCTGGCACGGAAGCGCATCGAGATGGAGGAGGGCCGCTGGCTCGACCCCGCCGAGGGGCGGACCACCGTCCGCGACTGGTCGGCACGATGGCTTACCGCGGTCTCCCCGCAGCTCAAGCACAAGACACAGGCGTCGTACCGATCCCTGATCAACTCTTTGATCGTTCCGGCTCTCGGTGACCGTGAGCTGTCCAGCCTCCGGCCTATCACCATCGTCGAATGGGTCGGTGCGATGAAGACCCGCGGTCTCAGCGCCTCGCGGATCAGGCAGGCCTACCGGGTGCTCTCGCAGATCATGCGGGCCGCCGTTGACAACGAGATGATCGGGCAGACACCGTGCAGGGGCGTGAAGCTGCCTCGCATGCCGCAGACCGAACCGCACATCCTCACCCCGCTGGAAGCCTCGCGGATCGTGCGGAGCGCGACGAAACCGCATGACCTGCTGATCTCGTTGCTCGCCTACGCGGGTCTGCGGGTGGGGGAGGCGTTCGCGCTGCGGCGAGCGGACATCGATGTGTCGGGCGGCCTGGTCCTCGTCGATGAGAACCTGGCCGAAGCGAACGGCACCCTCGTCTTCGACACCCCCAAGTCCCATCAGAAGCGGGTCCTGCGAATCGGGCCGTCACTCGCGGCGCGGATCGGCCGGCACCTGGAGACGCTGCCCAGTGGGGAGGACGCTCTCCTGTTTGTCACGCCTGGTGGCAAGCCTCTGCGCTACAACCAGTGGCGCAAGGCGTACTTCGATCCCGCCGTGGCGGCTGCCGGGCTCACTGACGTCACGCCGCACGATCTCCGCGCCTCGCACGGGACGTGGGTCGCCGATCGGTACGGCGTGATGACCGCCGCGCACCGGCTTGGGCACTCGAACGCGAGCGTTACGACCCGGCACTACGCCCGGCCCGTTGTCGGCCGTGACGACCAGGTGGCGGAGGCGGCGGACTCCTGGCTCGGCGGTCACGAGCCTGAGGCACGCAGAGATGATGATGACGGCTCTGCTGGGGTACCCGCACCCGTCTGATGTGTGGGAGACGTGGCGGCGGCTCGCCGGGGACCGACAGCAGCACCGGTGGGCCGCTCAGGATAAGCACCGTCCCCCCTGGGACACGGTCGGGCTGGTTCCTGTTCGGTGCGTTGTCGCTGACCGATAGGGTCGTCGCCATGGGGGATGCCAAGACTCGCAAGTGCGTCTGGTGCGAGAAGGAGTTCACGCGGCGTTCGTTGTGGCGGGCGAAGCGCTACTGCAAGCGGCGGCACCAATGCACGCACTACGGCGCGATACTGGTGGGCTCCCTGTTCTCCTGAACGATCAGGCAGTGCACTGACCTGCCGAGCAATCGCACAGCGCGCCATCGGGCTCCTGCGCTACCTGTGGGGCACGTAGCGGGCACGATGACGATGAAGACGAGCTTCACGGGGTGGTCAACACCCGCCTGAGCTGCGGTTTAGCGGACAGCGGGCGTGATCACCGAAAGGTCTTGAAAACCGTCGTGGCGAGAGTCACCGTGGGTTCAAATCCCACACCCACCGCTTGCAGGTCAGAGCAAGTGCAGTGCAGAAGGGGCGCATCCGTTCGCGGATGCGCCCCTTCCGCATGTGTACGGGGCTGCACAGGGTCTACGGGGCCGCATCGCGCCCGCGTACGGCCACCTCACATCCGCCGGCGCATCACGACCCGGACGCGGTGACGGACGAGGGCGCCGGGTGGGGGGTGCGGAAGGTGAACGCCTCGGCGCTCTCGCCGTGCTCGCGCAGCAGGCCGACGCGGGCCATCGCCTCGGCGGCAGTGGGCCGGTGGCCGGCCGGGACCCACCACATGGCCTGATGGTGCTCGGACATCCGCTTGAACCACTCGCGGCGTCGGCCCAGCAGCCGCAGATGGTCGCTGCGGTAGGTGAACTCCTTGAGGGCTTCGACCGACTCCCAGACCGAGCAGTTGATCAGCAGCATGTCGTCATGGCCGTCCGGGCGCAGACTCGTCGAGTCCGCGCCGCCGTCGTCGACCAGCCGCCAGACGAAGCCGTCGGCGCTGTCGGCCAGTGCGTTGATCTCGGGGAGCTGGGCGACGAAGTCGGCCAGAACGGGCCCGTCGAGCGGGGCGACGATCCGTCCGACATTGACCTGGGCCAGCTGAAAAGTGGTCATGAGGACAGCATGGTGGCCCCGGCTTTCTATCGTCAAGACCTATTGGTTTTAGAAGTCAGGGCGACTGGGCTCCGGAAGTCAGGGCGACGCAGCACCCCTCGGGAAGCGGGTCCATCGCGGCCGTCCAGCCCTCGCCCCCGGCGCAGCCGGGCAGCAGGCCCTCGATGTACGCGAGGTTCATCCCGCAGGTGAGCGCGGGGAATTCGTCCGCAAGCGCGTGGAACGGGCAGTTGTTCAGGCGGACGGTCGTCCCGTCCAGGTAGGGCTCGTAGCCGCGTGCCCGCAGCAGCGCGACGGGCCCGTCATCGGCGGCCGGAACCTCGGCGGCCCCGGCGGCCCGCGCCGCCGACTGCAGCTCCCTGTCCAGCCCGGCGCCGTCCACCACCCCGGCGAGCAGCCGCCCTGCCGAACCGTACGACCGGGGCGGCAGTGACACCGCCCGCTCGCCCGGGGCCCGCAGATACAGCTTCGACGGCCGGCCCGCACCCGGTCCGCTACGCCCGGACAGCCGCTGGTAGGTGACGGCCAGGAGGCCGGCCTCGACCAGCTTGTCCAAGTGGAAGGCGGCGAGGGAGCGCGAGATCCCGGCCGCATCGGCCGCCGCGTCGCGGCCGGTCGCCCCCGGTGTCTCGGCCACGTACCGGTACAGCCTGCGCCGCACCGGCTCCGCCAGCGCGCCCACGGCCTCCAGGACTTCGTCCTCGCTCTCGTCCCTGCTGCTCACGCCGCGAGTCTATGGCGACGTCCGGACGGCAGGCCGGGCCCCCGCTCGGCCTCCCGCCCCGGACCGGGCGCCTTTCGCTCTCAGCGCGCGTACACCGCCACGAAGTCCCGCGTCGCCTGGTTGTAGTAGCGCTCCGGCGGGTTCTCGAAGTCGAGGATGTTCGTCGGCTTCGGGTCGGTGGGGTCGGTCCTGCCGTCGTAGCTCATGAAGGACGGCCACGCGCGGTTCATGTCCAGCGGCATCGCCCGTACGGCACCTGCGCGCTGCATCAGGTCCGCCAGTGTGCGGGCCGTGAGCGCCTGGCCGACCACCATGATGACGTCACCCTTGGCGGTGACGCCCACACCCGAGCGGGCCACGTACATCGCGCTCTGGTCGGTGGCACCCCACTTGGAGTCGTCGTCGATGTCCGGGACGACCTTCCCGCCGTCGACCATCAGCTCCAGGCACTGGCGTACGCCGACGACATCCGGCGTCATCCGTACATCGCGGCCCCAGACGCCGAGCTTCATCGAGCCGTCGCGGTAGAAGACCTCGGACGCCGCGCCGTCGCGGAGCGATCCGACGGTACGGCCGTTGAGGAAGAAGCCCCCGTTGGAGCCGCCGTCGGAGACCTTGAAGCCGCCGTTCCAGGTGGCGACCAGTCCGGTGCGCTGCCCCTTGGGGACGTTCGGCGGGACCGAGAAGGTGCCGCCGGGCTCGCGTACGCCAGGGTGGAGCTGGAAGCGGGCGTTCTTGGTGCTGATCCAGGCGACGGCCGCCTCGTACGACGTGTGCTCGGCGTCGGGCCGTACGTACGTCCCCTGCACGATCGGCCGGCCTTTGCTGTCGGCGGCGAGCGTGCGGTAGACGCCCTCGCCCTTGAGCGCCGGTGAGACTAGGGGGCGCATCGGGGCGTGCAGCGGTACCTCGGGGTGGGCGCCGGGCGGGGGCGCCTGCGCGGCCGCGGTCTGGTTCATCCGGGCCTGGGCGTCGGCGGACAGGGCCCCGCCGACCTTCGGCGGATCGAGGTCGTACCTGATGTTCTCCAGCTTGTCGACCACGACGCCCAGCGAGTGCTCCCGTGCCCAGCCCGCGAGCCGTGCCGCCGTGCTGTCGTCGCCCGGGTAGGTCAGGGCGCCGCTGACGGACCAGCCGAGGGCTCCGACGCAGACCAGGAGGGCTGCGAGCACCGCCCGGGTGGCCTTCCTGCGGGGGAGCAGGCGGCGCTTCCGGGGGCCGGGATCCGTTGCCTGGGACATGACGCTCCTCTACCTGACGTACCTGACGCGCACTCACCTGACGCCTCATCTGACGTCTCATCGGAACCCGTCAGCGGAAATCCGCCCAGCCGGGAGGGGCCAACCGGGTGGTGTTCATCGGAAGAACACCACTTTCTGTGCGTTGGTCCCTTTCTGTCCGAACCCCATCCGCATCATGTGAAAAGTACGTAGAACGTCCCACCGTAAAAACCACTGCAGAGCACAGAAATGAGGGGTCGTCATGACCAGCCAGGCCAAGAAGGTGTGGGCCGCCTTCACCACCGCGTTCTTCGCGCTCGTCGCGATGCTCGGATTCTCCGGTTCGGCTCGCGCCGCCGCCACCGCTGTCCCCGCCGGTGCGGCCGCCCCGGTTCCCGCCGGCCCGACGGGCCGCGCCGTGCGTACGACGGGCATCCCCGCCGTACGAACAGCTCCGGAGGCCGCGGAACCGGCCCCCGCACCGGCACCGGCGGCGGCCCCCGTACCGGTCACGGTCGAACCTGCGCAGGTCGCCTGGTGGGCGCTGCCCAAGGACCGCGCACTGCCTCCGACCATCAAGCAGCGCATCCGCGCCGAAGCACACGGATCCACGCCCAGCACGCGGCACCTCCCGCTCGACACCGACGCGGCCTCGGACGAGGCGATCGCGGACGCCGCGGTCGGCGAAGCGGTTCTTCAGCCGGCCTGATCGTGCGACCGACACTGCGAGATCACGCAAGACACTCGCGTCACGCAGTTCACTCGCAGCGTGCGGGTCATGCGGGTCATGCGGGTCATGCGGGTCATGCGGGTCATGCGGGTCATGCGGGTCATGCAGGTACTGCAGGTACTGCTGGTCACACAGGCCGTACCGATGGCGCGGAAGGCATCGCCAGGCGGGCTGCCGAGGCGATGGTGGCACGGGCTTCCTGTTCGGTGAGTCCGGTATGGACAGCCGCACGGATGAGCCGGTCGGCGAGCTGATCGCCGAAGCCGTTCTCGTAGGCGCGGCAGGCGGCCCAGAACAGACGGGTGTTGCGCTGCCCCTCATGGGCGGCGAGTACGAAGTGCACCAGGCCGCGGCCCTGAACGGGACGGCCGGTGGAGTACGGGGAACGCGCGGGAGGCGTGAGCAGACGGAGCAGAGCACGAGGACAGGGCGCGGGCGCGAGATGTGCCGTGCCGGGCGCGAGGCGGTAGACACCGTGGGCCGTGAGTGAACCGGGCCCCACGAGATAGCCGCCGGCGCCCCGGACGTCGATGCCGGGAGCGAGCCGGCTCGCCGAGTTGGGGACGACCCTGCCGGGTGGTCCGGTCAGCCAGAGATGGCGGCCACCGCTCGGGGTGAGCACGGTGACGGTCTCCGGGATCGTGAACAGATGCTTGAGTGCGAGGCGTTGCAGAGCGGCCGTGGAGTCGCTCTCCGCCTTGGTGTCGAGGTCGATGCCGATCAGATGGTGCGGTGGGCGGCCGCAGGCGATGCCGTAGCCGGTGGCCCAGGGGGCGGCGGCGAACAGTGCGCGCACGGCCGCGGGGTCGGCCGTGGCGTCGTGGACGCCGTGTCCCGTACGGCCGCAGGCGCCGCGGCAGCGGACCGGGCCGGCTTCCCCGCGGTGCGGTGAGGGGATCGCCGGGAGCTTGGTGCGGGACAGGGGGATGACGGGGAGACCGAGCTCGGCGGCGGAGAGCGCGTGGGCGAGGGCCAGGGTGGCGGAGTGCCTGTCTATGGCGGCCATACATCCATTGTCGCGCAGGTGTTCGAATAGGAAAAGCGGGGCGGAGAGTTCGTTCGCGCCCCGTCCGGGAGAAGTGCAGAAACGCTTCATCGCCTGGGGTGCCCGGATTCTGTGTCCGTGTGCTTGCTGTTGCGCAGGTTCGTGACGTGATGGGGGTTTATCGACTTAACGTCACGCTTGCGAGGGAATCAGGTCTTCCAGGCTGGTTCAGCGGGGGCAGCGTGGGCAACTCTGATCTCGCGACAGTCGTGAACGAACACGCCGGGGCGGTCGGCCAACCGCCCCGGAAACAGCCGAACTTCTGGTTCCTGGAGGAAATGACATGGCACACATCCGTACCGTTCGCGTCCTTGCCGCCGTCGCCGCCCTGCCGCTGGCAGCGGCCCTCTTCACAGGTGTGGCGGCCGCGGACACCGGCGCCGTCGCGGGCAGCGGATCCAACGCCAGTGTTGCCGGGGTCGTCGGCAGTGGCGTCGGGCACAACAACAACGGCAACTCGACCACCACGCAGCAGGTCGCCACCGGTTCCGGCGCATCGAACCAGAACAGCACGGCGAGTGTGAACGGCTCGGCGTTCACGTCGATCGACCAGGCCCACTACACGGTGAACTTCACCCGGCTCTGGTGACATACGGCCCGATGGGGGTCGGGATCGTGGGGGCCGTGCGGGAACCGCACGAGTGCTGCACGGGGTGAATGACTGTCCGGGCGACGGTGCTGAGGCGCCGTCGCCCGGACGGTTTTGCGCGTGCTGCGGCGGCAGTTGTGATCGGGTTCCGGTCTTGACACCGGATGTGTACCTGACGGACAGTCAGAAATCTGATCCGGACGCCAGGGAGGCCGCCGACGTGCACCTCGCCCCGACGGAACGGCAGTTGACGCTCCGCGCCGAACTCCGTTCCTATTTCCGTGAAGTGATGCGCCCAGGACCCGGTGACGCCGACGCCGCTGGCGCACCGCCGGGCGCCGGCGCACGCCCCGAGGAACAGCGGGCGCTGCTGCGGCGTATCGGCGCCGACGGGATGCTGGGGCTCGGCTGGCCCGTCGAGTACGGGGGCAAGGGGCGGGGCCCCGACGAGCAGTTCGTCTTCTTCGACGAGGCGTACCGGGCGGGCGCGCCCGTCTCGATGGTCACGCTGAACACCGTCGGTCCGACGCTGATGAAGTACGGGACGCAGGAGCAGAAGGACTACTTCCTGCCCCGCATCCTGAGCGGCGACATCGTCTTCGCGATCGGCTACAGCGAGCCATCGGCCGGTACCGATCTGGCCTCGCTGCGCACCCGTGCGGTGCGGGACGGCGATGCGTGGGTGATCGACGGGCAGAAGGTCTTCACCTCCAACGCCCAGAACGCGGACTGGATCTGGCTTGCCTGCCGGACCGACCCGGAGGCGCCGAAGCACCGGGGAATCTCGATCATCCTGGTGCCGACCGACGCGCCCGGCTTCTCATGGACCCCGATCGAGACGGTGGGCGGCCAGACGACGACCGCCACGTACTACGACGGGATCCGGGTGCCCGCGGGGAACCTGGTGGGTGCGGAGAACGCGGGCTGGAAGCTGATCACCAACCAGCTCAACCACGAGCGGGTGGCGCTGGCCGCGATCGGTATGCAGGCGGAGGACTCCTACGCGGAGGTCCTGGCGTACGCCCGCACACCCGACCCGGACACCGGCGTACGCCCGGGCGACCGCGCGTGGGTCAGGGCGCGGCTCGCGGAGGTGCACGCCCGGCTCGCGGCCGTCAGATTGCTCAACTGGCGCCTGGTCGGGGACGTCGGGGCGGGGACTCTCGCGCCTGGCGACGCAAGTGGGGTCAAGTTTCTGGGAACCGAAAGCGCCGTAGAGGTGTATCGAATGTGTCAGGAAATCGCGGGGGAGACCGCGTTGATCCGGGCGGGGGCTCCGGGGGCTTTCGGGGACGGGGAGCTGGAGCGGATGAACCGGGCGGCGCAGATCAACACATTCGGGGGCGGGGTGAGCGAGGTGCAGCGGGAGATCGTCGCGACGATGCGACTCGGGATGAGGAGCAGGAAGAGGTGAGCGGAGAGGTGGTGAGGGACCAGGCGGTGAACGGTGGTGCGGCCGGCGGTCGTGCGGCTGACGGTGATGCGGTCGGCGGTGGGCCGGTCCGCGGTGGTGCGGTCGGCGGTGCGGCGGGGGGCGGCAAGGACCCGCTGTACGAGCAGTTGAAGGTGTACGAGGGGTGCCCCGCCGCGACGTCGGGGGTGGGCAAGGATCCGGTCAACGAAGCGATGATCAGGCACTGGTGCGAGGCGATGGGGGACGCGAACCCGGCCTATCCGGCCGTCGCGCCGCCCACCATGCTCCAGGCATGGACGATGGGCGGGCTCTCGGGGCACGAGGGCAGGACGGCGGCCTACGACGAGCTGTTCGCACTGCTGGACGGTGCGGGCTGCACGGCGGTCGTCGCGACCGACTGCGAGCAGGAGTATCTGCGGGACCTGCGGCCCGGCGACCGGATCACCTTCGACGCGGTGATCGAGTCGGTCTCCGGGCGCAAGAAGACGGCGCTGGGCACCGGGTATTTCGTCACCACGCGGATGGATGTCCGGGGCGAGGGCGGGCTGGTGGGGACACACCGCTTCCGGATCCTCAAGTACGCCCCCGGGGCAAGGGCGAAGACACCGGCAACGGCCGACCGGGGGTCCGGAGCGACGACGAAGGCCCGGCCCGCCGACGCCCCGGGGCAGGGAGCGAGGCGGCCACGTCCGGTGGTCAACCGGGACAACGCCGGGTTCTGGGAGGGGGTGGCCCGGCACCAGCTGCTGATCCAGCGGTGCCTGTCCTGTTCGGCACTGCGGTTCCCCTGGCTGCCGGGCTGTAACGCATGTGGCTCGTCCCGGTGGGACACGGTCGAGGCGAGCGGCGCCGGGACGGTCTATTCGTATGTGGTCATGCACCATCCGGCCTTTCCGGCTTTCGACCCGCCCTATGCGGTGGGGCTGATCGAGCTGGCCGAGGGGGTGCGCATGGTGAGCAATGTGATCGGAGTGCCGTACGACAAGGTGCGGGTCGGGCTCCCGGTGAGCCTCGAATTCCTGCGCGTGGACGCGGACGTGGAGCTTCCGGTGTTCAGGGCAAGTGGGGGCTGACATGGACTTCACACCGACGGAGGAGCAGGAAGCGGCGCGTGATCTGGCCGCACGGATCTTCGCGGATCTCTCCACGCATCAGCGGTTGACGGCGGCCGGCACGGGGACGGACGCCGAGCTGTGGAAAGCGCTGGGCGCGGCCGGTCTGGTGGCGGCCGCCGAGGACACGGGGCTGCTCGGTCTGGTGCTGCTCCTGGAGGAGCAGGGACGGACCACGGCCCAGGTCCCCCTCACCGCGTCCTGTGTGTACGGGCTGTTGGCGGTGTCCGCGCACGGCACTGAGGAGCAGCGCGGGAGACTGCTGCCCGCGCTGCGGGAGGGGACGGCGGTGGCTACGGGTGCCCTCCCGGCGCGAGGCGGCGTGCGGGCCGACGCCGACGGCAGGCTGAGCGGGACCGTGCCGTTCGTGCCCTGGCTGCGGGACGCCACTCTGGTCCTGGTGGCCGACCAGGACCGCGGGCTCTGGCTGGTCCGGGTGGCGGACGGGCGCACGGAGCCGGTGGAGAGCACCGCGCCCTGGTCGGGAGGGCGGCTGACCCTGTCGGGGGCGCCCGCCGAGGCGCTGGGCGGCCCGGGGGCGTACCAGCAGGTGCTGGCGGTGGCACGGATCGCGTTCGCCGGTCTCCAGGCCGGTGTGTGCGCCGGTTCGCTCGCGCGTGCCGTCTCGTACACCTCGGAGCGGGAGCAGTTCGGCCGGCCGCTCTCCACCAACCAGGGGGTGCTGCTGCGGGCGGCGGACGCGTACATGGACACCGAGGCGATACGGGTCACGGCGTACGAGGCGGCCTGGCGGCACGACGAGGGGCTGCCGTTCGCCACCCATGCGCTGACCGCGGCCTGGTGGGCATCGGAAGCGGGCAAGCGGGTCGTGCACGCGGGTCAGCATCTGCACGGCGGGCTGGGTTCCGATCTTGAACATCCCGTGCACCGGCACTTCCTGTGGGGGCGGCAGCTCGACGCCTATCTGGGCTGTGGGAGCGAAGTGCTGGACGAGCTGGGCACGTTGCTCGTGGACGGCGATACGGCGGGAACCGCAGAGATGGAGGAGCCGGTATGAGAGTCGGCGATGAACTGGCGCCGCTGGAGATCCCGATCACCCGCACGCTGATCGTCGCGGGCGCTGTCGCCTCCCGCGACTACCAGGACGTGCACCACGATGCCGAGGCCGCCAGGGAGAAGGGCTCCCCGGACATCTTCATGAACATCCTCACGACCAATGGGCTGGTCGGCAGATACATCACCGACCACTTCGGCCCCGGATACCGGCTGCGGAAGGTCGCGATCCGGCTGGGGGCTCCCAACTACCCGGGGGACACGATGGTGTTGACGGGTACGGTCACCGCGGTCGAAGGGGACGTCACGGAGATCCGGATCACCGGCACCAACGGGAAGGGCCGCCATGTCACTGGCAACGTGACTGTCACGGCTGACGGCGCGGAGGCGGGCTCCGGTAACCAGGCGGGCTCCGGCAGTCAGGCGGGCTCCGGCAACGAGGCGGGGGCCGGTTCCGGTGCGCAGTCCGGAAAGGGGGTGGCCGCGTGACCACGCGCAGGCGTGACTCGCTCGGCGGGAAGGCCGCCATCGCCGGGATCGGGGCGACGGAGTTCTCCAAGGACTCCGGGCGCAGCGAGCTCAAACTGGCCGTGGAAGCGGTCCACGCAGCCCTCGACGACGCGGGCCTCACCCCCGCCGATGTGGACGGCCTGGTCACCTTCACCATGGACACCAGTCCCGAGATCACGGTCGCCCAGGCGGCCGGGATGGGGGAACTGTCCTTCTTCTCCCGCATCCACTACGGGGGCGGCGCCGCGTGCGCCACGGTGCAGCAGGCCGCGCTCGCCGTCGCGTCCGGAGTGGCCGACGTGGTGGTCTGCTACCGGGCGTTCAATGAGCGCTCGGGGCGGCGGTTCGGCTCGGGGGTCCAGCACAGGGAGCCGTCGGCGGAGGGCGCCGCGCTCGGCTGGGCGCTGCCGTTCGGGCTGCTCACACCCGCCTCCTGGGTGGCGATGGCCGCCCAGCGGTATCTGCACACGTACGGACTCACGGCCGAGGCGTTCGGCCATGTCGCGGTGACCGACCGACGGTATGCGGCGAGCAACCCGGCGGCGTACTTCTACGAGAAGCCGATCACCCTCGCCGAGCACGCCGCCTCGCGGTGGATCGTGGAGCCACTGCGGCTGCTCGACTGCTGCCAGGAGACCGACGGGGGGCAGGCGATCGTCGTCACCAGCGCTGAGCGCGCCCGCGATCTGCGCCGACCGCCGGCGGTGATCGTGGCGGCGGCGCAGGGGGCGGGCCGGGCACAGGAGCAGATGACCAGCTTCTACCGGGACGATCTCAGCGGCCTGCCCGAGATGAACGTGGTGGCCCGGCAGCTCTGGCAGACATCCGGACTCCGGCCGTCCGACATCGACGTGGGCATCCTCTACGACCACTTCACTCCGTTCGTGCTGATGCAACTGGAGGAGTTCGGCTTCTGCGGGCCGGGTGAAGCAGCGGCCTTCGTCGCGGAGGAGGCGCTGCCGCTCAACACCCATGGCGGGCAGCTGGGTGAGGCGTATCTGCACGGCATGAACGGCATAGCTGAGGCCGTGCGACAGGTGCGCGGGACCTCGGTGAACCAGATACCCGGTGCGGCGACCACCCTCGTCACCGCGGGTACCGGAGTACCCACATCCGGGCTCATCCTCGGCACGGACGGCTGACACTGCGGCGTGGGCACTGGGTGGTCCGGGTAGGCGGGCCGTTCACTGCGCCCTATGCAACGACAAAAGATGTTCTTGTCCCATCTTCTGGGCGCGGCGGTGCTCCTCGCGCTCGCGGCCCCGGCCGCCGACGCGGCACCGGATGTCACCACTCCCCTGCCCGGTACGCGGGGCGGTACGGCGGACGGCGCACAGCCGGCCGCGCGGCCGGCCGCACAGCCCGGGGCCGGCCCCGATGCGGGAACCGCTTCCGTGGCGGGCACCCGGGCTGACCCACCGTCCCGCTCGCGGTCGGGCCCCGTGCCAGGGCCTGACGGCAGCCCCGACGGCATCGCCGACGGCACCGGGGAGGCGCAGCCCGGGACGGCGGACACCGGGTCGGAGCAGCCTGCTGGGACGCGCATCGACGAGACGGGTGCCGGTGACACGGCTGTCGGTGATGCGGGGGCTGGTGACACGGGCGCCGGTGACGCGGGGGCCAGTGACACGGGGGCGACGGGGGCTGTGACAGCGGCGTCGGGTGCCGCTGCTGATACCGACACCGACCGGTTCGACGGCTGGGGGTTCGACACCTGTGTCACCCCGTCCCTCGCGACGATGCGCGCCTGGAACTCGTCCAAGTACCGGAGCATCGGCGTGTACTACGGGGGACGCGGCCGGGGCTGCCCGAACCAGCCCGAGCTGACCAAGAGCTGGGTGTCGAGTGTGTACGGGATGGGCTGGAAGGTGCTGCCGGTGTTCGTCGGCTCGCAGTCGCCGTGCGTGTCGGCGGACAGCAAACGGAAGGTCACGATCGGCTCGGACCCCGCCGGTGAGGGTGCGGACGAGGGGCGCGACGCGGTCGAGCGGGCCAAGGCGCTCGGCATGGTGGCGGGGTCTCCGCTCTATCTGGACATGGAGGCGTACGCGCAGGACGACCGGGACTGCGCCGCCACCACCCTCTCCTTCATCCGCTCCTGGGACCGCGAGGTGGAGCGGCTCGGGTACGTCTCCGGTTTCTACAGCAGCGCGGACTCGGGGGTGGAGCAGATCGGGGCGGAGCGCAGGGCGGGTACGTCGGACCTGCCTTCGGTGATGTGGTTCGCCCGCTGGAACGACAAGCCCTCGGTGACCGGGGAACCGTCCTTGCGGAGCCAGGACTGGTCGCCGCATCTGCGGATCCACCAGTACGCGGGTGATGTGAAGGAGGAGCACGGCGGCGAACAGCTCAGCATCGACCGGAACCGGGTCGACGCCCCGGTGGCCCGTATCGCCGACTAGGGACCGGGTCCGAATCTCCGGTCCCGTCACAGGAACCCCGACGAAGCGAGGGGCGCCCTCCACCTTCAGGAGGTGGGGGTACCACCACTCCTACAACCTGAGGGGGATTCGCCTTCGGCACCTCTGGGCGATCTGCTCAGGGGGGTCCGGCTCCTAGCGTGGAGCTATGACCACGCCAGTCTGTACCAGCGCAGCGAAGGCGGCGGCGCCGTACTCGTCGTTCGCCACCTACATGCGTGCCCGGGGGCCCGTTCTGCTGCGTACCGCCCGTTCGCTGACCGCCAATCCGAGTGATGCCGAGGATCTGCTCCAGACCGCGCTGACCAAGACGTACGTCGCGTGGGAACGGATCGAGGACCATCGCGCGCTGGACGGTTACGTCCGGCGGGCGCTGGTGAACACCCGTACGTCGCAGTGGCGCAAGCGCAAGGTCGACGAGTTCGCCTGCGAGGACCTGCCCGAGCCGGAGACAGCGCCCGCCCCCGACGCGGCCGAGCAGCAGGCGCTGCGCGACGCGATGTGGCACGCGGTGATGAAGCTCCCCGACCGGCAGCGGGCCATGCTGGTGCTGCGCTATTACGAGGACCTCAGCGAGCAGCAGACCGCCGAGGTGCTCGGAGTCTCGGTCGGCACGGTCAAGAGCGCGGTCTCCCGCGCACTCGGCAAGCTGCGCGAGGACCCGGAGCTGTCACCCGCACACTGAGCTTCCTTGCTTCCTTGCTTCCTTGCTTGTTTGCCTGCCTGCCCGCACCCGGCTGATGGCGGCGGGGCCGGGCAGGGACGGATTTCCTGAGGACGGGTAGTGACATACCGCGTGGTATGTGAGCAGAATTGCGACACATTACCCATGCGTAGGCAACGCTGCCCCCAGGAGGTCGCCGTGCTGAGCACGATGCAGGACGTACCGCTCACAGTGACCCGCATTCTCGTCCACGGCACGCTGGTGCACGGGTCATCCCGCATCACCACCTGGACGGGCGACGCCGACGCGCCGCAGCGCCGCACCTTCGCCGAGACCGGCGTACGCGCCGTGCAGCTCGCCAACGCGCTCCGCGACGAGCTGGGCATCGACGGCGACCAGCGGGTGGCGACCCTCATGTGGAACAACGCGGAGCACGTCGAGGCGTACTTCGCCGTTCCCTCGATGGGCGCCGTTCTGCACACCCTCAACATCCGGCTCCCCGCCGAGCAGCTGATCTGGATCGTCAACCACGCGGCCGACCGCGTGATCATCGTCAATGGCTCCCTGCTGCCGCTGCTCGCGCCCCTGCTGCCGGACCTGCCGACCGTCGAGCATGTGGTGGTGAGCGGCCCGGGTGACCGTTCGCTGCTCGCCGGGGCCACCGCGACCGTGCACGAGTACGAGGAACTGATCGCGGGCCGTCCGACGCGATTCGACTGGCCCGAGATCGACGAGCGTCAGGCCGCCGCCCTCTGCTACACCTCGGGCACCACGGGCGAGCCGAAGGGCGTCGTCTACTCCCACCGTTCGATCTTCCTGCACTCCATGCAGGTCAACTCGGCCCAGTCGATGGGGCTCACGGACCAGGACACGACGCTGGTGGTCGTGCCGCAGTTCCACGTCAATGCCTGGGGGCTGCCGCACGCGACGTTCATGACGGGCATCAACATGCTGATGCCGGACCGTTTCCTGCAGCCCGCGCCGCTCGCCGAGATGATCGAGCAGGAGAAGCCGACGCACGCGGCGGCCGTGCCCACCATCTGGCAGGGGCTGCTGGCCGAGGTGACCGCCCACCCGCGCGACCTGACCTCGATGAAGCGGGTCACCATCGGCGGCGCCGCCTGCCCGCCCGCGCTGATGGAGGCGTACGACAAGCTGGGTGTGCGGCTCTGCCACGCCTGGGGCATGACGGAGACCTCGCCGCTGGGTACGACGTCCAACCCGCCCGCCGGGCTGACCCCGGAGGAGGAATGGCCGTACCGCGTCACGCAGGGCCGCTTCCCCGTCGGCATCGAGGCCCGGCTGGCCGGACCGGGCGGCGACATCCTGCCCTGGGACAACGAGTCGGCCGGTGAGCTGGAGGTGCGCGGGCCGTGGATCGCCGGTGCGTACTACGGCGGCGCGGGCGGCGAGAACTTCCGGCCCGACGACAAGTTCAGCCCCGACGGCTGGCTGAGGACCGGCGATGTCGGCGTCATCAGCCCCGACGGCTTCCTGACGCTCACCGACCGGGCCAAGGACGTCATCAAGTCCGGCGGGGAGTGGATTTCGAGCGTCGACCTGGAGAACGCGATCATGGCGCATCCCGCGGTCGCCGAGGCGGCGGTGGTCGCCGTCCCCGACGAGAAGTGGGGCGAACGGCCCCTCGCGACGGTCGTGCTGAAGGAGGGCGAGAGCGTCGGGTACGAGGAGCTCAGGGAGTTCCTCGCGCGGTCCGTCGCCAAGTGGCAGCTGCCGGAGCGGTGGGCGATCGTGCCGTCCGTGCCGAAGACGTCGGTCGGGAAGTTCGACAAGAAGGTGCTCAGGAAGCAGTACGCGGACGGTGAGTTGGACACGACCCAGCTCTGATGCCGGACGAGTGGCGCGGCTCTGACGTCAGAGCCGCGCCACTCGTCCGTGCCGGTCCGGGCCGGTGCCGTCCGGGCCGGTCGCTCAATTGGTGCCGATCTTCGCCAGCAGGTCGACGATCCGGCCCTGCACCTCGGTACTGGTGGAGCGTTCCGCCAGGAACAGCACCGTCTCGCCCGACGTGAGCCCGGCCAGTTCGGAGGCGTTCATTCCGGCCGAGGTGTAGACGACCAGCGGGGTGCGGTTCAGCTGCCCGTTCGCGCGGAGCCAGTCGACGATTCCGGCACGTCGGCGGCGTACCTGCATCAGGTCCATCACCACCAGGTTCGGCCGCATCTGGGCCGCCAGGGTGACCGCCTCCGCGTCGGTGCCGGCCCGGGCCACCTGCATACCGCGGCGCTCCAGCGTCTCGGTCAGGGCGAGCGCGATCTCCTCGTGCTCCTCGATCAGCAGGACGCGCGACGGGTGCTGCTCGCTGTCACGCGGCGCCAGCGCCTTCAACAGGACGGCCGGATCGGCCCCGTAGGCGGCCTCCCGTGTCGCCTGCCCGAGCCCCGCCGTCACCAGGACGGGCACCTCGGCCGCCACCGCCGCCTGGCGCAGTGACTGCAGCGCCTTACGGGTGATCGGCCCGGTCAGCGGGTCGACGAAGAGCGCCGCCGGGAACGCGGCGATCTGCGCGTCGACCTCCTCACGGGAGTGCACGATCACCGGGCGGTAACCGCGGTCGCTCAGCGCCTGCTGGGTGGAGACGTCGGGCGCGGGCCAGACGAGCAGCCGGCGCGGGTTGTCGAGCGGCTCGGGGGGCAGCTCGTCGTCCACGGGCTGCGGCTGCGGCCGGTTGGCCACCTCCACGGCGCCACCGGGGCCGTCCAGCGGCTCGGGCCCCTCCGACCCCTCGTCAGGGGCGCCTATGGCGTACGAACGGCCCTCCGACTGGGGCGAGAGGCGCTGCTGGGACAGCTGGGACTGCTGTGATTGCTGCGCCAGATGTGACTGCTGCGCCAGGTGGGCCGAGGGCGGCTGGCCCTGCTGGCTGATGCCCTGCTGGCTCGCGTTCTGCTGGTTCACGTTCTGATGCGGCGTGCCCTGCTGGGGCGTCCCCTGATGTGGCGTGCCTTGCTGGGGTGTGCCCTGCTCCCCGGTTGTCTGCGGGTGCGGGCGGGCGGCCGGTTCGGGGCGGTCGCCCTCCGGCGGGGCCGCGAGCTTGCGCCGCCGGCCGGAGCCCAGCGAGTGCGGCTGGTTCTGCTGTGTCGCGATCTGCTCGGCGAACGGAACGCCCTGGCCGAGCGTTCGTACGCTTATGGCACGTCCCTGGGCGGAGTCGGCCGGCATCGGCTCCTCGGCCGGCAACGGCTGCGCCGCAGCCTCGTCGGCCGTCGGGCGATCGGTGCTCGGGCGCTCCGTGTTCGGGCGTTCCGCCGTCGGGCGCTCGCTGACGGAGGGCCAGCCGTCGGGCGACGCGTACAACGTGCCGTCCTTCAGCTGCTCTTCGCCCGCCGGAGGGGCTGAACCCGGCCCTGAACCCGGTTCCGTGCCCGGGTGGTGCTGCGGGGCGTGCGGCGCGAGCTGGTCGCCGCCGGGGCGCCCGGCCGTCCGTACGGAGTCGTGGTGGCCCGGCAGCGAACCGTCGGGCATCCCGGGGGCCGCCTGCGGGTCGCCCTGGACCCGGTCCGCGTCCGCGGGGGGCAGCGCGAACGGCGTACGCGGGCGCTCGGCCTCAACGGCCGCCGAAGCCGAAGCGGTTGCCAGAGCCCGGCGCGCCCGACGACCGGGAGGCGGCGTCTGCGTCTGGCCCGGCTGACCCGGCTGGCCTGAATGGAACGACTGGCCCTGACCCGGCTGGCCTGGCTGGGACGGCTGCCCCTGGCCCTGCTGGACGGACGGGCCCGGCTGGCCCGGGAACGGCTGCCCCGGCCGACCGGGGGATGCGGCCCCCGGCTGTGCTGCGGCGGGGGCGGGAGCGGGGCCGAGGGCGGGGCGGGCGTTCTCGATCTCGCGCACGCCCTCCGCGCGCCGTGCACGCCGCCCGGTGGGCACCGGCGCATCCGCCGGTACACCCTGCGGCGGTACGGTCGCCCCGCGCTGCGGCTGACTCGCACCGGGCGCGCCCGCCCGGGCGTTCTCGGCGGCGGTCACCACGGAACCCTCCGACGGCATGCCACCCGCCTGCGGCACTGCGCCCTCGGGACCCGGCCCCGCGGGCGCCCCCGGTGGCAGTTCCGTACGACCGCGCCTGCGGCCCGTTCCGCCGTCGCCCGCGCCGTTCTCCTGTGCCGGAATGGACGGTCCGGTGCGGCCTGCCGCCGCCCCGCCCGCAGGACCGGAAGCCCCCCGAGCCTGGCCGCCCACGCCGGAAGCACCCGTACCGGCCCCGTCCGTACGGCCCGCGCCCGGAGCACCCGGGGCAGCCGCGCCCGCGCCGGTCCCCGCCACAGGGGCCGACGGCTGAGCGGGAACAGGCGCGGGAGCCGCACCAGGACCGGCTTCCCCGCGGCGCGCCCTGCGGCGGCCGGTGGGCGGCTCCGGCGCACCGGCACCCGCACCGCCAACCACACCCGCGCCGGCCCCCGTGGCGTCCGCAGGGTTCGCGCCCCCGTCGCCGCCGGAGCCCGCGCTCTCCAGGAAGGCATCGGTGGACGAGCGCCTCCCCCGCCGGCGCCCGCCACCCGACGTGACGTTCTGCTGGTCGGGCCGGTCGGTCCGGTCCGCTCCCGGACCGCCGGACTCCGCCGGGCCCGCGGCGGCCGGATCCACCGTGCCCGAACCGTCCCCGAGGGGCAGTTCCAGCACATACGCACTTCCGGCCGTCCCCGGCACCTCATGGGTCTGCAGCACACCGCCGTGCGCCCGGACGATGCCGCGCACGATCGGCTCGTGCACCGGGTCCCCGCCGCTGAACGGCCCGCGTACCTCGATCCGTACGACCTTGCCGCGCTGCGCTGCGGCCACCACGATCGTCGAGTCCACATAGGCGCCGCCGGGGGCGACCCGTGCCTTGCCGGTGGCGTCCACGCCGGCCACATCGGCGATCAGATGCGCGAGAGCGGTCGCCAGCCGGCCACCGTCTACCTCGGCCTCTATGGGCGGCGCGTGCACCGCGAACTGCACCCGGCCGGGGCCGATCAGCTCGACCGCGCCTTCCACCCCCGCTGCCACCACGGCGTCGAGCATGACCTTCGCCCTGGTCAGCTCCTCCGTTCCCGCGGCGAGCCGCTGGAAGCCGAGGACGCTGTCGACGAGCGTGGTCATCCGGGCGTAACCGGCGGCCAGATGGTGCAGGATCTGGTTGGCCTCCGGCCACAGCTGACCTGCCGGGTCGGCGGCGAGCGTCCCCAGCTCGGCCCGCAGCTCCTCCAACGGCCCGCGCAGGGCGTCGCCGAGCACCGCGGTCAGCTGCTGCTGCCGCTCTTCGAGCGCCTCGTGCTTCTCGGCCCGCGACGCCAGCTCGGCCGCGTACTCCTCCGCCCGCGCCGACAGCTCCGCCGCGTGCTTCTTGTCCCGGGCCGCGAGCTCGTCCGTGTGCCGTGCCTCGGCAGCGGTGTTCCGCTCGTCCTTGGCCCGGAGTTCGTCGGCATGCTGCTTGGCCTGCTTCTCGTACGGGCGGCGGTCCGCGAAGGTCAGGACCGCGCCGACGAGCTGCTCGCCGTCCCGGACCGGCGCCGTGGTCAGGTCGACCGGCACCGGGCTGCCGTCCTTCGCCCACAGCACCTGCCCGCGCACCCGGTGCTTGCGCCCGGACCTGAGCGTGTCGGCGAGGGCGCTCTCGTCGTACGGGAAGGGCTCGCCGTCCGCGCGGGAGTGCTGGACCAGCGGGTGCAGCTCCCGGCCGCCGAGGTCGCTCGCCCGGAAGCCGAGGATCTGCGCGACCGAGGGGTTGACGAGAACGACGCGCCCGTCGGTGTCGGTGCCCACGACGCCCTCGGACGCCGCACGCAGGATCATCTCGGTCTGCCGCTGCGAACGCGCCAGTTCGGCCTCGGTGTCGACGGTGCCCGACAGATCCCGTACGACGAGCATCAGCAGCTCGTCACCGGTGAACCCGCCACCGTAGGAGTCGTAGGCTTCCCGGCCGTCCTCCAGATTCGCGCTGGTCACCTCGACGGGGAACTCCGCGCCGTCGGTGCGCCGCGCGAGCATCCGCGTCGGCTTGGTCCTGCCCTGCTCGTCCGCGCCTTCGGGCCGCCGCATCGAGCCCGGGATCAGCCGGGAGTCGAACTCCGGCAGCAGATCGAGCAGCCCCCGGCCGACGAGTGCCGTGCCCGGCGTCTCGAAGGCTTCGAGGGCGATGGAGTTGGCGTTGACGACCGTTCCGTTGCAATTGACGAGCAACAGCCCGTCCGGGAGGGCGTCAAGTATGGCTGCGAGGCGAGCAGCGCCTCGGGATGGCCTGCTGCTCACGACGACGCTTCCTCCCTGAACTACTGCACCTTGCTGACAACCCGGCCCATCTTGCCCCTCGGGCCATGGCGTGTCACTGCCGGAAGTCTAAAGGCAGGCGCTCCGGACATGCGGCGGATGAGGGGGAGCTCTCACCAAGGTTGTGTGGACGGACGGCTGGGCGGAGCTCAGCCGACGGTGTGCGGAAGGACCGGTTCCAGGGCGTTCCAGCGGGCGATCTCGCACCCGTTCGTACGCCGGAATGTCGCGTCGACGGGCTGGCCGCGCCAGATTCCGGTGATGTGCGCGGTGGCCGGACCGCCGTACTGCATCGTGCACATCATGGTGGCGGGAACCGGCGCGAACGGCTTCCGCCCGTCGGCGGCGAGCTGATCCAGCCGGTCGCACGCCTGCTGCGGCGTGGCGTGCGTCCCCCCGGCGGGTGAGCAGCTGAGGCGGCGGGTGCCGTCGGCGGCGCGGGCACCGGAATCGGAGACGGTGATGGTGAGCCGGTCACGGACCTGCGGATCGGGCAGCCGGTGGCCCGGCTGGGCCACGGGGATGGGGACGGGGGCGACAGGAGCGGTGGTCGCGGCAGTGGCGACGGGGGCGGCGGCCAGCGCGGAAAGGCAGGCGGCGGCGGTGAGAGCGAGGCGGCGCAGCATTGACGTAACTCCTCGGCAGAACGGATCACGGCAGAAGGATCAGGGAGCGGGGGCCCACGGACCGGCGGTGCGGTGCGGTGCGGCCAGGGGCGGCTCCCCTGCAACTGCATCTCCAACGCTCTCTCTAACGCGTGTGCGCGCCGGGCGTTGCGCGACACGAACGACTTTGCTCTCCCACCCCACGGCCTAGTACCGTGAGCCGCGATTGGTGACGGCCCGCAAGGCTGTGTCATCATCTGCACGCACCACTTCGCGCTCGCGCGACTGTGTTCGGTGTGCTGGAGGCGTCGCCTAGTCCGGTCTATGGCGCCGCACTGCTAATGCGGTTTGGGTTTTACGGCCCATCGAGGGTTCAAATCCCTCCGCCTCCGCCGACTGGATCGCTGAAGCCCTGTCCGTGAAGGACGGGGCTTCAGTCGTTCCGTGGCGGTCTCCGCAGGGCGCGGGGGAGAGCGCGTTTCCGCAGCTCAGTGGGGGTGCGGCTAATGGATTTCACCTGACGCCGCAGGTCATGTAATGTTGTTCTCGCAACGCCGACGGGGCAGAAAAGCCCGGAACGCCAAGCACTCGTAGCTTAACGGATAGAGCATCTGACTACGGATCAGAAGGTTGCAGGTTCGAATCCTGCCGAGTGCACAGCAGGCCAGAGGCCCTCAGGAGGAATCCTGAGGGCCTCTGGCGTTGTCGGCCGCGTGCTTCTTGGGTCTCTCCGATGTCTCAGGGTGCCGTGTTCGGGGTCTTGAGGCCGGCCTTTGCCTGGGCCGAGCGCAGGGGGCGTCACCGGCGTGGTCGCTGAGTGGGATAACCCTGACGCTCTGGTCGACGCAGGCCATCCCCGTGTATCCGACGGCGTAGGGATCGTCGTGGACGTCCTTGGTCAGGTCGCAGACCGTTTTCTCCCAGTGCACGTTCGGGTCGGCGGGTGTGCTGCCGTCGGACGCGCCCAGGTCTCCCCATGTCGTGGCCGCCTTGCCGCCGCGGTTATGGGTGGTGGAGAGCGCGGCGTCGAACCGGTCGAGTCTTTGATTGCCGTTCCGCTTCTTCTGTCTGAGCTGACGGGCGGGAACGGCCGCCGGGGCGGCGGAGTCGGCCTCCTGTCGCCTAACGAGTGAACTTGCCTTCGTTCGGGCGGAGTTGCATATGCCTGCGGCTAGGTTCCGAACCGGAGGTGGTGCTCGATGTTCGAGCAGGACACGCCCGAGGACGAGCCGATGACGCCATGCCGGGACGCGGTCGACGTCAGCGACTTCGTGTTCGCGGCGACGGGCGCGCGGGTGCGGCGGTTGACGCTGCCCGACGGTGCGCACTGGTTTCCGGCCGTGGACGTCGCGGGGAACCTTGGTTACGCGAACACCAGACAGGCCCTGCAGTGGCATGTCTCGCCGGACTGCCGGCAGAGCCTGGGTGATCTCGCGAGAGGTGTCTACGGGGCAGACGCTTCGCGCAGAATCGCTGGTCACGGGCTGAAGAAGTCCATGAAGATGGTGACGCTCGCCGGGCTCATCCAGCTGGTCAACGGCTGTACGAAGCAGGAGTGCGCACCCTTCAGGCGCTGGGTGGCCGATGTGGTGGCCACGGTGCAGCGTGACGGTGCGTACGAACTCGTCCCGGCCCCGGTGCAGCCCGCGCACGAACTGCGTACCGCCTATGTCATGCCGGAGGAGATCGTCGACGCGCTCGTGCGGCTCGAGGAGCGGAGCATCCGGGCGGCGGAGGCGTGCGCGGCCAGGGAGGAGGAGCGTCATCTGCTGCTGCGCGAGGCCAGTCGGGGGCAGGATCTGCTGACCCAGGCGTTCCACCGGATCGCCGATTCGCTGGACCGGCTCGCCGAGCGGGCGCAGCCGGGTGCTTCCGCCGGGCCGGGCGCCGACGCAGGGTCGGGCGTCTCCGCGGGGTCGGGTGCCTCCGCAGGGGCGGGTGCTTCCGCCGCGGGGGCCGGTACGCCTCAGGAACTGCTCGCGTGCTGGCAGGACCGGAACCTGGTCATCACCGAGGACGTCCGTACGGTCGCGGCCGTCCTGGCGCCCGGGCTCGTGGCGGGCGCCGCTCGCTGCAGTACGGAGGAGATCGCCGGGCGTACCGGCCTGTCCCCCGCCCGCGTCCAGGACTGTGTCCGGCATCTGCTGCGGCGCGGCTGTATACGGCAGTCGGGGTGCGCTCCGGACGGTGCGCCTGTCTACGTACTCGTCTGAGTGCCGCTCGTCCGAGTGCCGCTGAAGGTGTGCGCGGCCCCGTGCCGGGTGCGTGTGGCGGGCATCCCCGCTCGGGGCCGGTCCCACTGTCAGTGGGGGGTGGCATGCTGCGAGTGACGGGGATGTGGTGCCCGTGCAGGGCGGACCAGGCAGAGGGAGAGGGGCGCAGGGACCATGTGGCGTTCCGGCGGGCTGCGGTGGGGGGACGAAGGGCCGCGGCTCGTGTGGGAGGGGCGGGGCCGGGCCAGTCCGCTTGTCTACGGGACCGAGGTCGGCTTCCGGGTCGAGGATGCGGGGGAGCGGATGTGCGTGGGGGCGCGAGGACATGCCTGCCCGCTGCGGGCACGCGTGCCGGGGCGTGGCACGCAGGCGCGGTGTGGGGAGTGCGCGCGGCTCGACCGGGCGCACTCGGTGGCGGCCGACACCATCGCCGACGATCCCCGGGTCTACCGCGTCTACCTCGCCTGGTTCGGGGCCGGGATGGTCAAGGTGGGGATCACGGCGGAGGAGCGCGGTCCTGCACGGCTGAGGGAGCAGGGGGCGGTGGCTTTCAGCTGGCTCGGACGCGGGCCGTTGATGGCGGCGCGGCGGACCGAGGAGCTGCTGCGTACGGCGCTGGGGGTGCCGGACCGGATCCCGTACGCCGACAAGCGGGCGGTGCGGTCCCGGCTGCCGGGGCGGGAGGAGCGTGCGGCCGAGGTACGTGGTGTGCACGCGCGGGCCGTCGCGCTGGCCGGGTGGCCGGATTCGCTGGAGCGGATGGTCTGCGAAGTGGCCGATCACGGAGAGGTGTTCGGACTGGCGGGGCTCGGGGACCCGGCCGGGGTGGTGAGCGAACTGGTGGCGGGCGGGGCCGTCGCCGGGCGGCTGGTGGCTGCCGCGGGGCCCGACCTGCATCTGGCCGGGGGTGATGGTGCGGTGACCGTCCTCGACACCCGGCTGATGGCCGGCTGGGGGCTGACGGGTGCGGAGCCGGGGGCTGGGGTGACCGTGCCCGTGCGGGCAGCCTTGCCGCAACCGGGGGTGGACCAGCCTGGGCTGTTCTGAGGTGGAGGGGGCGCGGGCGTTGCCCTCAGCCGCCGCCCGCCGCCCGCCGCCCGCCGCCCGCTGTCGCCGCCGTCGCTGTGATCGGCGGGCCGTTGCCCTCAGCCGCCGCCCGCAGTCGTCGGCGCCGTGATCGTCGGGCCGCCGTCGCCGTGTCCGTCGCCGTGATCGTCGGGGCCGCCGCCCGCCGCCCCGCAGTCGCCGTGCTCGTCGGGGCGCCGCCCGCAGTCGCAGTCGCCGCCATCGCCGTGATCGTCAGGACCTTGTCGTCAGGCCGTCGTCGTCGTTGGGTTCGGTGTCAGGGCCTGGAGAGCTGTCTTGAGTTGTGCCGTGAGTTCCGGATCTGCGATCTCGCCCGTGTCCCGGTCGAGCTTGGCGCTGATGGTTCCGACCGTCAGGCAGGACTCGTCCACCACTGTGCCGGTCATCATCCGCAGCGTTTCGCGCAGTTGGGCGTTGGCGTAGTCGCCGCCCGTCGGGCTGGGGGATGCGGTGATCACGCCAACCCTGCGGTCGATGAACTCGCCGCTGCTGACCAGCCAGTCCAGGGCGTTCTTCAGGACGCCGGGCACACCGTGCGCGTACTCGGGGCTCACGACGAGTACCGCGTCCGCCTCCGCGACGGACTTCCGCAGGGCCGCCACCGGGGCGGGCGCCACGGCACCCTCGCCGTCCAGGTCCGGGTTGAAGTGGGGCAGCCCGCCGATGTCGGCGGTCGTGACGGCCGTGCCGTCGGCCTCGGTCAGCGTCCGGGCCGCACGCAGCAGGGAACCATTCGTGGAACGGGCACGCAGGCTGCCCGAAAGCGTGAGGATCCGCATGGGGCGACCGTACTCCGACCGGTCGGCCGACACCGACCGTGCTTTCGACCGACCGTGCTCCCGATCGACCGACCGACCCACCGGCCGGCCATCCCCATGCCCGGGCACATGCCCGGGCACATGCCCGGTCGGCCGATGAGAGCAGGCGCGTGCCTCCCAGCCGTGCCCGTGTTTCTCAGGAATTTCACAGGTTGGGGAAAGGGGTCTCTCAGAGGTCGCTCGGAAGGTGGTCCCATGACTACGACCTCGCCCCAGGGGCGTACCGAAATGTGTAGGCCCGACGGCAGCGCGGTGCGTGTGCTCGTCGTGGATGACGAGGCCGCCCTCGCGGAGCTGCTCTCGATGGCGCTGCGTTATGAGGGCTGGCAGGTGCGCAGCGCCGGTGACGGGGCCGGAGCCGTGCGGACAGCACGGGAGTTCCGGCCCGATGCCGTGGTGCTCGATGTGATGCTCCCCGACATGGACGGCATCGCCGTGCTCGGCCGGATGCGCCGCGAGCTGCCGGATGTGCCGGTCCTCTTCCTGACCGCCAAGGATGCCGTGGAGGACCGGATCGCGGGTCTGACCGCGGGCGGCGACGACTATGTGACCAAGCCGTTCAGCCTGGAGGAGGTCGTGGCCAGACTGCGCGGGCTGATCCGGCGGTCCGGCACGGGCGCGCAGCGCAGTGAGTCGCTGCTCGCCGTCGGGGACCTGACCCTCGACGAGGACAGCCACGACGTGACCAGGGGCGGGACCAATATCCATCTGACCGCGACCGAGTTCGAGCTGCTGCGCTTCCTGATGCGCAATCCGCGCCGGGTGCTCTCCAAGGCGCAGATCCTCGACCGGGTGTGGTCGTACGACTTCGGCGGCCAGGCCAACGTCGTCGAGCTGTACATCTCGTATCTGCGGCGCAAGATCGACGCGGGGCGTACGCCGATGATCCACACCCGGCGCGGCGCCGGATATCTGATCAAGCCCGGGGAGTAGCCGGTGTCGGCGCGTCGGCGCTGGTCGCTGCGGACACGGCTCGTCGTATCGGCCGTGGCGCTGATCGCCGTGGTGGTGGCCGTGATCGGTTCGGTCACCACGATCGTCATGCACTCCAATCTGGAGCAGCAGCTCGACAAGCAGCTGACGGCGGCGGCCCAGCGTCCCGACCACGATCCGATGGGCGGCGACCGTTCCATCGTCCAGCAGCCCGGGCTGCCGATAGGGGCCGTCGGCGGGCGGACCGTCGTCGGCAGCGACGATCTGGTCGACGGGGTGAAGAGCGTCGCCACGCCCGGCGCGCGGCCCGACAGTTCGCCGCTCGGCGCCGACCAGCTCGACGCGCTGAAGTCGGTGCCCAGGGACGGCGATCCGCACACCGTCTCCCTCCCGGGCCTCGGGGACTTCCGGGCGACCTACTCCCACAGCGGCACCTTCGTGCTCGGCTTTCCGCTGGACGGTGTCCAGTCCACCGTCACGACCCTGATCGTGGTCGAGGTCTGTGTCACGGCGGCCGGGCTGCTCGCGGCCGCCCTCACCGGGACCGCGCTGGTCGGGATAGCGCTGCGCCCGCTCAGACGGGTCGCGGCGACCGCGACCCGGGTCTCCGAACTCCCGCTGCACAGCGGTGAGGTGGCCCCGCTGGAGCGGGTGCCGGGCGCCGAGGCCGATCCGCGGACGGAGGTCGGCCAGGTCGGTGCGGCGCTCAACCGGATGCTGGGCCATGTGGGTTCGGCGCTGGCGGCCCGGCAGGAGAGCGAGACGCGGGTACGGCAGTTCGTCGCCGACGCCAGCCATGAGCTGCGGACCCCGCTGGCCTCCATCCGCGGCTATGCCGAGCTGACCCGGCGGGGCCACGAGGAGACCGGCCCCGACACCCGGCACGCTCTGGGGCGTATCGAGTCGGAGGCCGGGCGGATGACCGGTCTGGTGGAGGATCTGCTGCTGCTCGCCCGCCTGGACGCCGGACGCCCGCCCGCGCACGGCGCCGGCACCGATCCCCTCTCCCCGCCCGCGTACGGCGGCGCTGACCAGCCCACACCCGCGTACGGCGGCGCCGATCGGCCCCCGCCCGCGTACGGCGGCACCGGTCGTTCCCCGCTCGCGTACGAGAACACCGATCTCTCGCCGCTCGTGGTCGACGCGGTGAGCGATGCGCGGGCCGCGGGCCAGGACCACATCTGGCGGCTCGAACTCCCCGACGAACCGGCCCTGGTGCCCGCCGACGGGGCCCGTATCCAGCAGGTCCTGGTCAATCTGCTGGCCAACGCCCGTACGCACACCCCGCCCGGCACCACGGTCACCGCGCGGATACGCCGCGACGGTGGCTGGGTGGTGGTGGATGTGGTGGACGACGGCCCGGGCATTCCGGCCGAGTTGCTCCCGTACGTCTTCGAGCGGTTCGCCCGCGGGGACGCCTCGCGTTCCCGGCACGCCGGCTCGACCGGGCTCGGTCTCGCGATCGTGCAGGCGGTCGTGGTGGCGCACGGCGGGACGGTGGACGTACGGAGTGTGCCGGGGCGCACGGAGTTCGCGGTCCGGCTGCCCGCGGCCCCCGTGGCGGCCCCCGGCCCGACGACCCACAGCGCTGTCACTCAAAGCGCTGTTACTCACGGCGCCGGCTCTCACGGCGCCGGCTCTCACGGCGCCGGTACTCACAGCACTGTCACAGGCTGACCACACAGGGGTGACAGCGCGGCCGGCGAGTGTCGTCGGTATGCGAACCGACACTTCTCCGGGCACCCTGCCGACACGGGAACACCTTCCCGTGACCGCGGCCGGCGCCCCCGTGCTCGTTGCCCCCGTGCTCGATGTGGTGATCCCCGTGTTCAACGAGGAGAAGGACCTCGAACCGTGTGTGCTGCGGCTCCGCGACCATCTCGCCGGTACGTTCCCGTACAGCTTCCGGATCACGATCGCCGACAACGCGAGCACCGACCGGACACCCGAGGTGGCGGCGGAGCTGGAGGCGAAGCTGGACGAGGTACGGGCCGTCCGGCTGGACCAGAAGGGACGCGGGCGGGCGCTGCGCAGTGTGTGGTCCACGTCCGACTCCCCCGTACTCGCCTATATGGACGTCGATCTGTCCACCGGCCTCAACGCGCTGCTGCCCCTGGTGGCTCCGCTGATCTCCGGGCACTCCGACCTCGCCATCGGCTCGCGTCTCGCGCGCAGTTCGCGGGTGGTGCGCGGACCCAAGCGCGAGTTCATCTCGCGTGCGTACAACCTGATCCTGCGCTCGTCGCTGTCCGCCCGCTTCAGCGACGCCCAGTGCGGGTTCAAGGCCATCCGCAGGGATGTCGCGCAGCGGCTGCTGCCGATGGTCGAGGACACGGGGTGGTTCTTCGACACGGAGATGCTGGTGGTCGCCGAGCGGGCCGGGCTGCGGATCCATGAGGTGCCGGTCGACTGGGTCGACGACCCGGAGTCGACCGTGCACATCGTGCGGACGGCCGTCGACGACCTCAAGGGCGTCTGGCGGGTGGGGCGCGCGCTGGGGGTCGGCGCGCTCCCGCTCGACCGTCTCGCACGCCCCTTCGGGGACGATCCGCGCGACCGTGAACTCTCCGGTGTGCCCGGGGGGCTGGCCCGCCAGCTGGTCGGCTTCTGCGTCGTCGGCGCGGTCTCGACCCTGCTCTATCTGCTGCTGTACTCCCTGTTCCGTACGGGGGTGAGCCCGCAGCTCGCCAACGCGGGCGCCCTGCTGGTCTCGGCGCTGATCAACACGGCGGCGAACCGGAGACTCACCTTCGGGGTGAGCGGGCGCGACAGCGCGGTGCGCCACCAGGCGCAGGGGCTGGTCGTGTTCGCGATCGGCCTCGCCCTCACCAGCGGGTCACTCGCCGCACTCGGCGCGGCGTCCGACGACCCCTCGCACGGCACCGAGCTCGCGGTGCTGATCGCGGCCAACCTCGCAGCGACGGTGCTGCGTTTCCTGCTCTTCCGCGCCTGGGTGTTCCCCGAGCGGCGCACCGACGATCCGAGGACTGCACGATGACCACCCTCTCCACCGATCCGATCCAGGCGGCCGGCGCACCGCCGTTCCGCGGCCCGCGCCTCGCCCGGCTGTGGCGCGGCCGTGCCGACGACCCGCGCTGGGTGCGGCCCGCGTTCCTCGCGGTGCTGCTGCTCACCCTCGTGTCGTATCTCTGGGACCTCAGCGCCTCCGGATACGCCAACTCCTTCTACTCGGCGGCGGCCCAGGCCGGCGGGGAGAGCTGGAAGGCCCTCTTCTTCGGCTCGCTCGACTCGGCGAACGCCATCACGGTCGACAAACCCCCGGCCGCCCTCTGGCCGATGGCGCTGTCGGTGCGGATCTTCGGGCTGAGCTCCTGGGCGATCCTCGTGCCGCAGGTGCTGATGGGTGTCGGGACGGTCGCGGTGCTGTACGCGGCGGTACGGCGCCGGTTCAGCGCGGCGGCGGGGCTGATCGCGGCCGTGGTGCTGGCGACGACTCCGGTCGCGGCGCTGATGTTCCGCTTCAACAACCCGGACGCGCTGCTGGCGCTGCTGATGACGGTCACCGTCTACCTCGTGCTGCGCGCGCTGGAGGACGGGCGTACGAAGTGGCTGGTGTGGGCGGGTGTGGCGATCGGTTTCGCCTTCCTGGCCAAGACCCTCCAGGCGTTCCTGATCCTGCCGCCGCTGGCTGTGGTGTACGCGGTGTTCGCGCCGGTGCCGGTACGCAGGCGGCTGGGCCAGATCGGTCTCTCCGCGGCGGCGATGGTCGTGGCGGGCGGCTGGTGGACGGCGATCGTCGAGCTGTGGCCCGCGTCCTCGCGCCCGTACATCGGCGGCTCGCAGAACAACTCGTTCCTCGAGCTGACCTTCGGCTACAACGGGCTCGGCCGGATCAGCGGCGACGAGACCGGCAGTGTCGGCGGGGGCGGTGGCGGTGGTGACGGCCGCGGTGGCGGTGGCGGCGGTATGGGCGGCTGGGGTGAGACCGGTCTCGACCGGATGTTCAACTCCGAGATCGGCAGCCAGATTTCGTGGCTGCTGCCCGCCGCGCTGATCCTGCTGGTCGCCGGGGTCGTCCTCACCTGGCGGCTGAAGCGCACGGAGACCGCGCGCGGGGCGTTCCTGGTGTGGGGCAGCGCTCTGCTGATGACTCTGTTGATCTTCAGTTTCATGGCCGGGATCTTCCACCAGTACTACACGGTGGCGCTGGCCCCGTACATCGCCGCTCTCGTCGGGATGGGCGTCACGGTCCTGTGGGAGGAGCGCGGCAGGTTCGGGTGGTCGGCGGTGCTGGGTGCCGTGGTCGCGGCCACCTCGGTCTGGGCGTATGTGCTGCTCGGGCGGACGCCGGACTATCTGCCGTGGCTGCGCTGGGCGGTGCTGGTCGTGGGGCTCGTGGCGGCGATCGGCCTGGTGGTGGCCGGGCGGCTGAACCGGCGGCTGGCGCTGGGCGCCGCGGGGGTGGGGCTGGTGGCTTCGCTGGCCGCGCCGTTCGCGTACACGGTGTCCACGCTGAGCACCGGCCACAGCGGGTCGATCGTGACGGCGGGCCCGGCGGGCGCGAGCCGGATGGGCGGCATGGGCGGCGGCCCCGGCGGCGGTGGCCGCGGCGGCCCGGGGATGGGACAGGCGCCCACCGGGCAGGGCAACGCGAAGGGCGGCGGGGCCGGGACCGCCGCGAACGGGCAGGCTCCGGGCAACGCTCCTGGCGGTCAGGCCCCGGGGAACGCCCCCGGCGGTCAGGCGGGCATGCCGCCGACCGGGCAGGGCCGGCAAGGCCAGGGTCAGCAAGGTCAGGGCCAGGGCCAGTCCGGCAAGGGCGGGACGCAGAACGGCCGTTGGCCGGGCGGCGGCCGGATGGCCGAGGGCGGCTTCGGCGGCGGTGGCATGGGCGGTCTGCTCGACGGCCAGAAGGTCAGCGCCAAGGTCAAGGCGAAGATCAGTGCCGACGCCGACGACTACACCTGGATGGCCGCGGCCATCGGCTCGCAGAACGCCGCGAGTTACCAGCTCGCGACCGAGAAGCCGGTCATGGCGATCGGCGGCTTCAACGGCAGCGATCCCTCGCCCACGCTCGCGCAGTTCAAGAAGGACGTGACGGACGGGAAGATCCACTACTTCGTCTCGGGCGGCGGGATGGGCGGCGGCCCCGGTGGCTCCGGCAGCGGTTCCGCCTCGAAGATCACGTCCTGGGTCGAGGGACGGTTCGTGAAGGTGACGGTGGGGTCGGTGACCCTGTACGACCTGACGCAGGTGAAGGCCGGCACGAGCGCCTCCGGCGGCTGACCTGCGGGGAGGACGAAAGGGGCGGGCCGGGGAGCATCTCTCCCCGGCCCGCCCCTCTTCCCGCGTTCGGCCGACCCGGCCTTCCCGCCGCTCGCCGCTCGCCGCTTGCCGCTCGCCCTCGCCTCTCGTCCGCGGCCCACGCCTACCGCCGCAACGACACGTCCGCCACGATCGGCCGGTGGTCGGAAGCGAGCGTGTCGGGTACGTCGGCGCCGCGCACCGCCACCCCGCGTGAAACCGCCACATAGTCGATCCGCTGCACCGGATTCAGCGCCGGGAACGTCGGCTTGCCCGGCTCCACATCCGTCAGCTCCCGCCACAGCGGCGCCAGCTCGGGGGCGTCCGGGGTCGCGTTGAAGTCGCCCAGGAGGATCTTGCGGCCCCGGTCCCGCCCCATGATGCGGCGGGTCTCGGCGACCTGGCTCACCCGTACGGAGGGGTCGGCGCGGTAGTCCAGATGCGTCACGTACACGTGCAGCGGCACGCCCTTCACCCGCAGTTCGACCTCACCGAAGCCGGGGGCGGGCGCCGGGGCCGGGTTCGGGTCCTGGGTGGAGAGGCGGGTGATCTTGTGGTTCGTGGCCTTCAGGATGTGGTACTTGGAGAGCACCGCCACGCCGAATTCCCGCCCGTCGACGCTGTATATCGGGGCGAAGAACACCTGCATCCCGAGCCGTTTCGCCAGCTCGCCCGCCACATCCCGCCACTCGCTGCGCGCGGCCCAGTGGACATCGACCTCCTCCAGGCCGATCACGTCCGCGTGCAGCGCGCGCAGGGCCTTCTCCTGGCGGTCGAGATCGAAGACGTTGTCCATCCCGGCGCCCGCGTGGATGTTGTACGAGGCGACCCGCAGCGGTACGTCGCGGCCACGGGCGGGAGCGGGGGCATGTGCCGCCTGCGCCGGGGGCACGGCCAGCGCCGCCAGGACGCCGGAGACCAGCAGCACTTCAGCAACACGACCAGTCAGCTTCATCGGACGTAGTTACCCGCAAGCAGCTCGACGCAAAACGAATTTACACCGTAGAAGGATGTCCTTTACGGTGTAGAACTCCACCCGCCCCGCCCCACCCAGCCCAGGAAACAGGAGTCGGCATGACGGCCACCGCCGCCGAGCACGACAGCGTCACCACCCCGCACCCCCAGCGCTGGGTGATCCTCGGAGTGATCTGCCTCGCCGAGCTGACCGTGCTGCTCGACAACACCGTCCTCAATGTCGCGATCCCCTCCCTCACCCGTGACCTGCACGCGTCCACCGCCGACATCCAGTGGATGATCAACGCGTACTCGCTGGTGCAGTCGGGTCTGCTGCTCACCGCGGGCAGTTCGGCGGACCGCTACGGCCGTAAGAAGATGCTGATCGCCGGTCTCGCGCTCTTCGGGGCCGGATCGCTCGTCGCCGGGCTCGCCCAGTCCACCGCGCAGCTGATCGCCGCCCGCGCGGGCATGGGGGTCGGCGGCGCCCTGCTGATGACGACCACGCTCGCCGTCGTCGTCCAGATCTTCGACGACACCGAGCGCGTCAGGGCCATCGGCCTCTGGTCCACGGTCAATTCACTCGGCTTCGCCGTCGGACCGCTCATCGGCGGTGTGCTGCTCGACCACTTCTGGTGGGGTGCGATCTTCCTGATCAACATCCCGGTGGCGGTCGTCGCGCTCTTCGCCGTGGTCACCCTCGTACCGGAGTCCAAGAACCCGTCAGGAGACCGCCCCGACCTGCTCGGCGCGCTGCTCTCCACCGTCGGGATGACCGCGGTCGTGTACGCGATCATCTCCGGCCCGGACCACGGCTGGGCCTCCACCCATGTCGCCGTCTCGGCGGGCGTGGGCCTCGTCTTCCTGGCCGTCTTCGTCGCCTGGGAACTGCACATCCCGTTCCCCATGCTGGACATGCACTTCTTCCGTAACCAGCGCTTCGTCGGCGCCGTCGCCGGGGCGATCCTCGTCGCCTTCGGCATGGGCGGCTCGCTCTTCCTGCTCACCCAGCACCTGCAGTTCGTCCTCGGGTACGGGCCGTTGGCCGCCGGGCTGCGGACCGCACCCATGGCGCTGACCATCGTGGCGCTGAACCTCACCGGGCTCTCGGCCAGGCTGCTGCCCCGGCTCGGCACGCCCGCCACCATCGCCACCGGGATGGCCGCGCTCGCGGCCGGGCTCGCGGCCATCGCGCTGCTCGGCGGGGACAGCTACCCCGGGATGCTGCTGGGGCTTGTGATCATGGGGGCGGGTATCGCGTTCGCCATGCCCGCGATGGCCAACGCGATCATGAGCGCGATCCCGCCGGAGAAGGCCGGGGTCGGCGCGGGCGTCAACGGCACGCTGGCCGAATTCGGCAACGGCCTGGGGGTCGCCGTGCTCGGTGCCGTACTCAACTCCCGCTTCGCGGGCCTCCTGCCCGCCGCCCTGGGCGCCGCCTCACTGCCGGCGGCTCTCGCGGCCGCCGACGGGCCGGGCGAGCGCGGCCGGGTGGCGGACGCATTCGCCTCGGGTCTGCAGACCAGCCAACTGGTGGGCGCGGCAGCGGTACTTGCGGGCGGGCTGCTCGCCGCGGTGCTGCTCCGGCGGGCCGAGCGGGCAGATGTACGGGTGGCGGCGGCCTAACATCGACATCGGTACCGGTGGATCCACACGTTCCGGAGGAGGCGCGCCATGGTGACTGCGGCCGACCGTGCGAAGGGTCCCGCGCGGGCCAGTGTCTGGCTGGGCGGAAAGGTGACACGCACCCGCAGAACGGACCAGCCGGCCGGGCTCGACCTGGACAAGATCACCGCGGCGACGGTCCGGCTGCTGGACTCCGAGGGCCTCGCGAAGTTCTCCATGCGCCGCCTCGCCGCCGAACTGGGCGTTACCGCGATGTCGGTCTACTGGTACGTGGACACCAAGGACGACCTCCTGGAACTGGCGCTGGACGCGGTGATGGGCGAACTCGCCCTGCCCGGCACGGATGAGGACGGCGGGGACCAGGACCGGAGCGGGGACCGGGACCAGGGCCGGAGCGTGGACCGGGACCAGGACCGGAGCGGGGACCGGGACCAGGGCCAGAGCGTGGACCGGGACCAGGACCGGAGCGGTGGCCAGGGCGCGGGCGACTGGCGGGTTCAGCTGCGCCGGCTCGCGGCCGGATACCGGAGCATCCTGGTCCGCCATCCCTGGGTCTCCCCGCTGGTCGGCGTGTTCCTCAACATCGGGCCGCACGCGGTGAAGTTCGCGGCGGCGTCCCAGGACGTGATGCGCCACGCGGACCTCCCGCTGCGCGGCCAGACCGGGGGCCTCGCCGCGGTCTTCCAGTTCGTGTACGGGTTCGGCACCGTCGAGGGTCACTTCAGGGACCGCTGCGCACGGGCCGGGATGACCCAGGACGAGTACCACCGGCACGCCATGGGCGGGATGAGCGAACAGCCCTCGCTGCGCCGGACGTTCGAACAGGCCCAGGACGTGATGGCGGCACGCGGCGGCGACACGGTCGAGGAGATGCGCGAGCGCGATTTCGACTTCGCTCTCGACCTGCTGATCGCGGGCATCGAGGCCAAACGCGAGGCAGGGGAAGGGCCGGAGCGGGGTTCCGCGGCGGCCGACGGCCACTGAGGGGACAATCCCTGTCAGGTGCTGCCGTCAAGAACGGTGGCCTGAGGGGGAGTTGTCCTATGCAGAGCACACAGGGCGGGCCCGCGCCCGTCATAGCCGTGGCGGTCGTCGGCCTGGTGATATTCCGGCAGCTGCGCACCCGCCCGGTAAGGCGCTACGGCTCGCTGATCGGCCCGGCCGTCCTCGGTGTCCTGGGCGTCGCGGGGATCGCCTTCGGTATCGCCACGGTCCTCCAGGACCACCGGCTGACCGTGCTGCCCATGGCCCTGCTGGTGGTGAGCCTGGCGGTCGCGGCGGGCCTGGGGGCGGTCAGGTCACGGACCGTACGGCTGTGGCACGGCGCCCAGGGAGAGGTACTGCGCAAGGGAACGGCGGCCACCACCGGACTCTGGCTGGCCTCGGTGGCCGTGCACATCGGTCTGGGGCTGTGGATCGACCACGCGGCCGGAGCGGGGGTGCTGGGCACCGCGTCGCTGTACGCGTACCTGGCGATCGGGCTGGGGACACAGAACATACTGCTGCGCGGGCGGGCCGCCACACTGTGACCCGGCGCGTGCCGGAGGCCGCCCACCTCGCAGGGGCGGCCGCCCGACTCGCGGTGCCGGCGCCTACCCGTCCTCGGCCAGCCGTGCCGGGAAGCCGCCGGTCGCGATCGGGCTCCACCGCTCCGGCGTGATCCGGATGATCGACTTGCCCTGCTTGATCATCGCCGCGCGGTACTCGTCCCAGTCAGGGTGCTCCCCGGAGATGTTGCGGAAGTACTCCACCAGCGGCTCCACCGAGTCCGGGGAGTCGATGACCTCGCCCGCTCCGTCGATCTGGACCCAGGGGCCGTTCCACTCGTCCGACAGCACGATGACGCTCACCCGCGCGTCCCGCCGGACATTGCGGGTCTTGGCGCGCTCGGGGTAGGTCGACAGGACGATCCGCCCCGAGTCGTCCACCCCACAGGTCAGCGGGGAGCCCTGCGGGCGGCCGTCGGAGCGGGTGGTGAGCAGGATCGCCCGGTGCCTGGGGCGTACGAAGTCGAGCAGGCCGGGCAGTTCCACAGGGGTGTTGGTCGCGATGTTGGGTGCCATGGCTGCACGATACGACTCCCGTACGGACCGGGAGGGCCGTCGCCCCCGGTGTCGGATCAGTCCTCGGCGCGGGTGCGGAAGACCGGCCAGCAGACCTCGGTCCGCCACCGCGTGCTGTCCTGGGTCTGCCGCGCGCCGACCAGGTAGTACTCCCGGATCGGGCCGTCCACGGCGAGCGCATGCCGGGACACGTAGGCGGCCAGCGCTCCGTAGGCCCGGTCCACATCGGACGGCGGGCCGCAGTGTTCGAGCACGGCGAGTTCCACCGGTGGCACGAGCAGCGGCTCGACCCGGCCGACCGGCCGGACCTCGCCGTCACAGGGCACGAAGACGGTGGCCTGCCCCCGGTGCAGGGTGAACAGTTCGTCCGCGTACACACCGCCGGCCGGGCCGGTCTCCCGCAGGCCCTGGCCGGCCACGGTCGCGAACAGCTCACCGAGGGCGCCCTGGAGCCAGGCCCCGATGTCCTGGGCCTCGACCGTCGCGGTCACAGCGGCGGCCCCGACCGCGCCGACGCCGCGCAGCTCGATGCCGGGCGGGGCGTCGGACGCGGGCGGCGTCAGCAGGTCCCGCAGCGAGGCGACGGCGCGACGGGTGCGGCCCAGCTCCTCCTCCAGCCGGTTCAGGTGCGCGCTGATGTGCCGGTTGCGGTCCGCCACGTCCGATGCGGTCAGCACGGTCCTGACCTCATCGAGAGGCATCCCCAGATCCCGGAAGCGGCGCACCACTTGAGCCGTGGGGATCTGCTCGGCCACGTAACGCCGGTACCCGCTCCGCGGATCGACCGCGGCCGGTTCGAGCAGCCCGATCTCGTGGTAGTGGCGCAGGGTCTTGACGGTCATGTGGGTGGCGCGCGAGAAATCGCCGATCGACAGGTAGCTCGTCACCCTGCGATTGTGCGCCCTCCCCCAGGGGGAGAGTCCGGCGGCGACGTCCCCCTTGACCCTCCCCCGACGGCCGTCCGGAGGCTGCTGTGCACGGCCGGATCCCGGCCGGAAACCGACCGAGCAGGGGAGTTGACCGAGCATGCCGCAGACCGTCACCAGGGACGTCGACCGGATCGTGGAGCGTTACGTCGCCGTCTGGAGCGAGCCGGATGCCGCCGCCCGCGAGCGCACCGTCGGGGAGCTGTGGGCCCCGGACGGCGTCGAGTTCGTCGAGGGCACCCAGTTCCGCGGTCACGCCGGGCTGGTGGACCGGGTCGCCGAGGCGTACGGGCTGTTCGTCGCCTCCGGCGCGTACCACCTCACGGACGACAACCATGTGACCGTGCACGACGACGTGGTCGTGTTCACCGTCCGGCTGACCTGTGCCAAGGGCCCGCAGACCGGCGAAGTGGCCTGGGTCGCCCGGGTGTTCCTCGTGCTGGACGACGACGGCCGGATCCTGCAGGACTACCAGCTGACCGTCCAGCCGCTGCCCGAGGCGTAGGGCCCACGGAGCGGCAGCACAGGGAGCACAACGCCCGGCCCCGGCGGCACACGGAAAGCGTGTGCCGCCGGGGCCGGGCGGAGTTCCGCGCAGAAGTCGCGCGGGCCGGTGCGGGTGCCGGTGCCGGTGCGGCCCGTTACGCGACGGGCAGCGAGTCGCCCTGCACGGCCTGGATGTCCAGCTCGACCTTGAGCGTGGTCCCGATGGCCGAGATACCCGCCTGGACGACCTGGTTGTAGTTCATCCTGAAGTCCTCGCGGCGCAGTTCGGCCGTCGCGTGGAAGGCCGCGCGCACGCCGCCCCACGGGTCGGGGCCCGTACCCAGGTAGCTCAGGTTCAGGTCGACCTCGCGGGCCACGCCGTGCAGCGCCAGCTCGCCGTGGACCGTCCAGCGGTCCGGGCCCGCGGGGGTGATCCCGGTGCTGCTGTACGTGATCTGCGGGTAGGTCTCGACGTCCAGGAAGTCCGCGGACTTCAGATGGCCGTCGCGCATCCCGTTGCCCGTGTCGATCGAGGCGGTCGCGATGACGGCCTCCACGCGCGACTTCTCGACGTCCTCGGCGATCTCGATACGCCCCACGAACTCGGTGAACCGGCCGTGCACGCTGGAGATGCCCAGGTGCTGGGCGACCGCGCCCACCGACGAGTGCGCCGGGTCCAGCGTCCAGGTGCCGGGCGGCGGGAGTTCCACACCGCCCTGCCTGGCCAGGACGACCGTGCCGACGTCGGCACGCCCGCTCGCCGTGACGAACGCCGTGGACGCGGCGGGCGCGTAACCGACGGCCGTCACGATCACGGTGTGCGGACCGGGGGCGAGGGTCGCGTCGTCGCTCACCGTGCCGTCCTCGCCCACCTGCGCCCGCAGTACCTGCGCGCCGGTCATGTCGGTCACGGTCACCACGGCGTGCTGGACCGCCCAGCCGTCGCGCGTCCGTACCTGTGCGCGAAGTCCCATTCCCGTTCTCTCTCCTTCAAAAAAGTGGGCCCCGGGCGGTGGTGGCGGGCCGTCCCCTGCCCACCACCACCGCGTCCGGGGCTTGAAGGGGCCCGGCCTGACCTGGCCCCTTCGCGCCCCGCATCCGCTGGGGCAGCCTGGTGACTACTCGCCCGGGTGGGCCAGTTCGATGTCGTGTCCGTCGATGCCGCTTCCCGCGACGGTCAACGAGCCCGCCACCGGCGGGTAACCCGTCGCGATGACCGTGTAATCGCCGGAGTTGAGGTCGGCGAATCCGTAGGCGCCGTCGGACCCGGTGGTCGCCGTGGACACCACATTGCCCGCGGCGTCCACGAGGGTCACCCGGGCGTCGGGCAGCGGGCGCCGGTCGGCTCCACCGCGTACGACACCCTGGACCAGCGAACCGGACTCCAGCGCGACCTCGATACGGGTCACACCCTGGCCGCCGACCTCCACCGGCAGGGCCATCGGCCGGAAGCCGGTCGCGTTCACCGCGACGGTCACCGAGCCGGGAATCATCTCGCTGAAGGTGAAGTCGCCCTGCGCACCGGACTTACCGGTGGCCAGCACGTCGCCCCGCACATCGGTGACGACGACCATCGCGCCCTCGACGGCCTTGACGCCGTCGGCGGACCTCACGACACCGGCGAGACCGCTCGTGCCGGAGAGGAGGATGTCGTACGACAGGGCCTCGTCCCCGACGGACACGGTGGACGCCTGCGGCTGGAAGCCGTCGGCCGACGCGATCAGGACGTACGAGCCGGAGGCCGGCGCGTCCACGGCGTAACCGCCGTCGCCCTGCGCCATCGCGCGGCCCAGCTGGCGCCCGGCCAGCGAGATCAGCGTGACGGCCGCCTGGCCGACCGGTGCGCCCTCGGCGCCCCTGACGACACCGTGGATCGTGATACCTGGGGTGGGAACGGACTGCATCGGCATCGTCTCCTCAGTGGTCGGGACACTCTCGTAAGAAGTGGCGGGGGCCGGCCGGGTGCCGGCCGGAACGGCGTTTGTACTGACAGTCTCCGCCATCGGTGCCGGGACGGCGTCGGCGGGTGCTTCCTCCTCGGGCGCACCCACGGCGCGGGTCCGCAGCGGGACCTCCTTGATGAACAGCGTCACCAGGAAGGCGAGCAGCGCACACGCGGCCGCGTACAGGAAGACGTTGGCGACGCCGTGGCCGTACGCGCTCTCCATGATGGAGCGCAGCGGCTGCGGGAGGGCACCGATGTCGGGAACCGATCCGTCGCTCATGCCCTTTCCGGCCAGTGCCGCGCCCTTCGGGCCGAGGTCGTGGAGACCGTCGGTGACGAAGTGGGTGACCCGGTTGGCGAGCACCGCGCCCAGCGCCGATACGCCGACAGCGCCACCGAGGGAGCGGAAGAACGACACGGTGGAGGAGGCCGAGCCGAGGTCCTTCTGGGATACCTGGTTCTGCGTGCAGAGCACCAGGTTCTGCATCATCATGCCGATGCCGAGACCCATCAGGGCCATGAAGATCGCCACGTGCCAGTACGTGGTGTCGTACCGGATGGTGGACAGCAGGCCGAGCCCGGCGGTCACCAGCACACCACCGCTGACCAGCCAGACCTTCCACTTGCCCGTCCGGGTGATGAACTGCCCCGAGAGGGTCGACGAGATGAACAGACCACCGATCATCGGGATCGTCATCACACCGGACATCGTCGGCGACTTGCCGCGCGCCAGCTGGAAGTACTGGCTGAAGAAGACGGTGCCGGAGAACATCGCGACACCGACGAACAGCGAGCCGATCGAGGCGAGCGTGATCGTCGGGTTGCGGAAGAGCCGCAGCGGGATGATCGGCTCGCTCGCCTTCGACTCGACGAGCACGAAGAGCAGTCCGAGGACGATCGAGCCGCCGACCATGGCGCCCGTCTGCCAGGACATCCAGTCGTACTTGTCACCGGCGAAGGTGATCCAGACCATCAGCAGGGACACGGCGGCGGCGATGAAGAACGCGCCGCCCCAGTCGACCTTGACCTCACGCTTGATGACCGGGAGCTTCAGGGTCTTCTGCAGCACGATCAGCGCGATGATCGCGAAGGGCACACCGACGTAGAAGCACCAGCGCCAGCCGAGCCAGCTGGTGTCCGTGATGACACCGCCGAGCAGCGGTCCCGCGACGGTCGCGACGGCGAAGGTGGCGCCGAGGTAACCGCTGTACCGGCCCCGCTCACGGGGGGAGATCATCGCGGCCATGACGATCTGCGCGAGGGCGGAGAGACCGCCGACGCCGATGCCCTGGACGACCCGGAAGATGATCAGCGTCGACGAGTTCTGCGACAGACCTGCGGCGGCCGAGCCCAGGACGTAGATGATCAGGGCTATCTGGACGAGCAGCTTCTTGCTGAACAGGTCGGAGAGCTTGCCCCAGAGCGGGGTGGTCGCCGTCATCGCGAGCAGCGACGCGGTGACGACCCAGGTGTACGAGGACTGGCTGCCGTGCAGATCGGAGACGATCTTCGGCAGCGCGTTGGTGACGATCGTCGACGACAGGATCGCGACGAACATACCGAGCAGCAGGCCCGACAGGGCCTCCATGATCTGCCGGTGGGTCATCGGCGCACCGCTGCCGGGGGCGGGTTGTCCCCCGTGGGGTGCGGGATTCCCCCCGTGCTTGGCGTGGCCGCCCCGCACACCGGCTGGTGTGGTCGTAGCCATGGGTTTCCTCAGTCTCTACTTACGCGGGTGATACGCGGGTCCGTGCGTATCCACGCGGGTCTATGCGGGTCTATGCGGATGTACGGGTCTGCTCGTGCTGTCCGGCCCAGGCCCGGCAGTCGCCGAAGCTGGCGCGCAGGCGTTCCAGGAGCACATTGAGCTGCCCGACTTCGTCGTCGGACCAGTCGCTGAGCGTGCGAGCGAGAGATTCGATGTGTCGCTCGGCGAGTACGCCGAGCAGGTCGTTGCCTGCGGGGGTGAGCCGCAGGATGCGGGAGCGCTTGTCGGCGGGGTCCGGGGACCGCTCGATCCAGCCGCGCTCCGCGACGTGTGCCACATGCCGGCTGGTGACCGACATGTCCACGGCGAGCAATTCGGCAAGCCTGCTCATCCGCATCTCGCCGTGCTGGCCCAGCAGGGACAGCACGGCTGCCGATCCGGCGGGGCACTCGGGCGGGAGTATGCGGGAGAGGCCCCGCTTGACGGCGCCGATGGCACTCAGCTGCCTGGCCAGTTCTTCGTACTGACTCTGCGCTGCCACGGCACCTCCCTGTGGGCTGTCTGTGAGCACTCTATGTTGTTGCTTCAGGCAACTTTAAAGCCGTTGGTTGCTGCAGGCAAATTAAATGAGGCCGGGAAAGGTAAAGGGAAGTCAAAATATCCGCATGGGTGGGGTCAACGAGGTGACGGAAGGGTGTTCGAAAGGTGTTGCCCGTCGGCCGGGGGTTGGGCGGAACCGCAGGGTTCGCTAGGGTCCTGCCTCATGGCACACAACCCCCAAGCGCCCCAAGGCCCCGAGGGCAACTACGACCCCGCGGGCAGCACCCAGATGTTCCGCGCCTTTGTCGACGAGGGCGCACCGCAGGGCGCCACTCCGCCCGCGGCCGCTCCGCAGCAGCAGTCGGGCCCGCGGATCGGCCTGATCGCCGGGGTCATCGTCGTGATCGTGGTGCTGGCGGCCGTCGCCTTCCTCGCGCTGGGCTGACGCTCCCGGCAGTCGTTCCCACTCCTCTTCCGCTGACCTGGGCGGGCCGGACTCCGGCCCGCCCAGGGTCATTTCCAGCTGACGGAGATCTTCCGGGTCTCGATGTGCATCCCCAGCGGCACCCGCCAGTCGTCCACGCACACGGTGTACGTCTTGGACGTGGCCGCACCGGCGGCGATCGGCGCGGGCAGCGGCTGTTTCGAGGTGCGGGTCGCCCAGTCCACCCCGAGCCCGCCGATGATGTGCGTGGAGAAGGTCACCGTGCCCGAAGCGACCGGTGAACCGCCGGTGTTGCTGAAGCGCACGGTCACCTTCTCGCACCAGCGCTTGTCCGCCGCGGCCCGGTCGGGGGCGCCGGCCTTGAGCACGGCGGGGCCTGCCGAAGGGGAGGGCGAGGTGCCGCCGGATCCGCCGGGCGAGGGTGAAGTGCTCCCCCCGGCGCCGGACTTGGGCGGGGCTGATGTGCCGCTGCCGCTGCTGCCGCCCGGGGCCGCCGTCCCGGCCGGTCCGCCCGGTGTACGCGAGGTGCCCGGGCTTCCCGCGCCGCCCGTACTCGGCTGCTGGTGACCGGAGTTCGCCCCACCGGGCGCCGAGGAGCCCTGTGTGCCCTCTCCGGAGGCGGAATCACCGGCTCCGGGTGCCGTCGGCCCACCGCCGTGCCCGGCGGCCGCTCCCGGCCCGTCCAGGGGCGTCAGGGTGACCTTCCCGGACGGCGGTACGGGTGTGGTGAGCGCCCGGCCGGCACCCGCGGCGCCGACGGCGGCATAGCCGTGGTGTGCGGTGCCGCCCGCGCAAGCGGCCACCAGGCCGCCCAGGCAGAGGGCCGTTGCGGTGGCGGCGATGGCCGCGTGCTGGCGTCGCATCGCGCCAGTGTGTCTGACGGGTCGTCAATTAGGAACCCGGCGGGCACAGAAGAACCGGAGGAGCCCGGCGGTGACCGAACCCCTCCGCGCGGAGGCGGCGGGAACGCGTCCCGGCTACTCCCCGATCAGCCCCTCCCGCAGCTGCGCCAGCGTCCGCGTCAGCAGCCGTGACACATGCATCTGGGAGATACCGACCTCCTCGCCGATCTGCGACTGCGTCATGTTCGCGAAGAACCGCAGCATGATGATCTGCCGTTCCCGCGGGGGCAGTTTGGCCAGCAGCGGCTTGAGGGACTCCCGGTACTCGACGCCCTCCAGCGCGGTGTCGTCGTAGCCGAGACGGTCCGCCAGGGACCCCTCACCGCCGTCGTCCTCGGGCGAGGGCGAGTCGAGCGAGGACGCGGTGTACGCGTTGCCCACCGCGAGCCCGTCGACCACGTCCTCCTCCGAAACGCCCAGCGCCAGGGCGAGTTCGGGGACAGTCGGTGAGCGGTCGAGCTTCTGGGCCAGATCGTCACTGGCCTTGGTCAGCGCGAGCCGCAGCTCCTGGAGGCGGCGCGGGACCCGCACCGACCACGAGGTGTCGCGGAAGAAGCGCTTGATCTCGCCGACGATGGTCGGCATGGCGAACGTCGGGAATTCGACGCCCCGTTCGCAGTCGAACCGGTCGATCGCCTTGATCAGGCCGATGGTGCCGACCTGGACGATGTCCTCCATCGGTTCGTTCCTGCTGCGGAACCTGGCCGCCGCGTAACGCACCAGCGGCAGGTTCAGCTCGATCAGTGTGTCCCGCACGTAGGTGCGCTCCGGGCTGTCCGGTTCCTGGGAGGCCAGGACGGCGAGCCGCAGGAAGAGGGAGCGGGACAGAGTGCGGGTGTCGATGGCGCCAGAGCTCGGCAATTCGGAGCTGAGTGTCTCCGGTGCGTCTTTCGTGAGCACCTTCGAGCTGCCCTGTTCTGCGGACATGCCACCCCCTTGAGGTCGCGGACGGTCGCGGCGGACGCTCCCGTCGGAGGAACGCAGCCTCCACCTGAATACCGGAGGGTGGACTGCGGCAAACGCGGTTCCAGCAGAATGTCACATGTCGGCAACGCGCTGTAGCGCCAAGTCGACAAATGTGCGCTGGAAAGAGGGGGTGTGGGGCATTTCTGCTTTAGGTCCGGGTCACCCGTACCGGTTACGCCTCGATCCGGTTTGCGGATCGCAGCCGGGCGAAGCTCCGGGCCAGCAGTCTTGATACGTGCATCTGGGAGACGCCCAGTTCCTGGCTGATCTGCGACTGCGTCAGATTGCTGTAGTAGCGCAGCATCAGGATCCGCTGCTCGCGCTCGGGCAGCTGGACGAGCAGATGCCGGACCAGGTCGCGGTGCTCGACCCCGGCCAGCGCAGGGTCCTCGTAACCGAGCCGGTCGAGCAGCCCGGGCAGCCCGTCGCCCTCCTGGGCGGCCTCCAGGGACTGCGCGTGGTACGAGCGGCCCGCCTCGATGCAGGACAGCACGTCCTCCTCGCTGATGCGCAGCCGTTCGGCGATCTCCGCCGTCGTGGGGGACCGGCCGTGCATCGTCGTGAGGTCCTCGGTGGCACCGGTGACCTGGACCCAGAGCTCGTGCAGCCGCCGGGGGACGTGGACGGTCCGTACGTTGTCGCGGAAGTACCGCTTGATCTCGCCGACGACGGTCGGCATCGCGAAGGTCGGGAACTGCACGCCGCGTTCCGGATCGAACCGGTCGATGGCATTGATCAGGCCGATGGTGCCGACCTGGACGACGTCCTCCATCGGCTCGTTGCGGCTGCGGAACCGGGCGGCGGCGTACCGGACCAGCGGCAGATTGGCCTCGATGAGTGCCGAACGCACCCTGGTGTGCTCGGCGCTGCCCGGCTCGACCCCTTTGAGCTGCGCGAACAGCACCTGGGTCAGCGCCCTGGTGTCGGCCCCCCGGGTCTTGGCCGGCGCGGGGGTCTCCTCGACCGTGGCCTGGCTGTCGGGGGTCGAAATCTGGCCGTTCGGTGTCTGGCTGTCCGGTGTCTGACCGTTCGGTGTCTGGCTGTTCTGCGTCCGGGAGGCCGGTGTCTGGCTGTTCTGGGGCAGGGCGGTCTGGGGCGGTACTTCAGGCGCAGTACTGGCCGGCACGGTCACGCCACCCCTTTTTGGTCGACTTTTTGGTCAACTCATCGGTCAAAAGCGGTCATAGCATCACAAGACATGTGCACTGTGTGCAAGCACCGCTTGGCTCCGTGTTGACGGTAAAAAGGTGGCCAAACCCACCCGAACCGCAGAAAAGCCCCCCATCGAAACGATGGAGGGCCGTACCCCAGAAGGGCTCAAACGGTGCTCAGGGGTGAATCGGGGATTGGCTCAGAAGGGGTAGTCGGCGATCACCCAGGTGGCGAATTCGCTCCACTGCCCGACGGCCGCCTGGTGGGCCGGGTGCTCCAGGTACCGCTTCAGGGCGTCGGTGTCCTGGACGGCCGAGTTGATGGCGAAGTCGTACGCGATGGGCCGGTCGGTGATGTTCCAGGCGCACTCCCAGAACTCCGTCTCCGGGATCAGTCCGCCGAGTTCCTCGAACGCCTTGGCGCCGGCCACGACCCGGGGCTCGTCACGTGAGACGCCCTCGTTGAGCTTGAAGAGGACCAGGTGGCGGATCAAGGGGACTCCTTGCGGAACAGAACGGAACGGACGTACGGGCTCAGCTCACCAGTTCGGTCATGAACTGACCGACACTCTTCGCGGCGTTGGAGATTCCTTCGAACCCTACCTGGACGAGGTCGGCCGACCTGGCCGGTGACGTGATGATCGTGTACAGCACAAAAACGACTGCTATGTACAGAATGATCTTCTTCACTGGCACCGTTCGGCCCTGCTTCCCCTGGGGTCCCTGAGCAGTCGCGAGAGTCTAACCGGACGGGGCGCCGGGGGATCAAGGGCCGGTGGGTGCGGGCCTGGGCGGGTGTCACGGCCGGATCCGGTCGCGGCAGGCGGGCCGCACCCGGCGGTGACACACGAGCCGTACCCACGGCCGGCACGGGGGCTGGAACCGCCCGCGGCAGACGGCCCGCCGGGCGGCCGCGGTTATTTTCCCGAGCCGACCGGGTCGACCGAGATGGCCGGACCCGACTGGGTCGCGGGGATGTTGATGTTCTGGGCGATGGTGTGCGAGTGGGTCTCGTTGGGCGGGGTGACGACCAGGGTGGTGAACGTGACGCCGGAGCCGCCGGAGTTGTTCGGCGGGTAGTGCAGGGTGAAGCGGGTCTCGTCGCCGGGCGCGACGCTGACGTCGGGGGCGGCGACCTTGTTGCGGGTGGCGCTGACGGTGCCGTCGCGGCCCTTGAGGTCCACACCCGGGAAGCCGTGCAGGGTGCAGGTGCCGGCGCCGTTGTTCTTGAGGTTGATGATCAGCTCGCCCTCGGCCATGGCGCCCGAGGTGGTGAAGCCCAGGTTCGCGGTCCGGCAGGCGCTGCCCGACGCGTGCCCCGAGCCCGCCCTGGAGCCCGAGTTGGCGGCGGTGCCGGAGTTGTTGGAGATGCGGGTGCCCGCCCCGTTCGCCGAGGTCGAGTCGGTCTTGGCCGAACCGGCCGAGCCCGCCTGGTCCGAACCGGCCTGGCCCTGGCTGTCCGATCCTGCGGCGGACGAGCTCGCGGGAGCGCTGGAGCTGTCGCTGCCGTTGTCGCAGGCCGTGAGGGAGAGGCCGGCGGCGACGGCGACGAGGGTGAGGACCGAGATCTTCTGCATGCGCATTGCTTCTCCGTAGGGTCGGATTTCCCTGCCAGGCAGGCCGTTCTCTCAGGTCCGATGCGGTCGCCACCGGCGGAGTTCACCGGGCGGTGTCACCAAGACACTCCTGTGACACGGGAGTGGACCGGCCGTGACACAGGGCGGAGATCCGGGCGGGAAAGACCCGTTGTGCACGGAGATGACGAGATGACGGAGACGAAGGAGCGACGGGGAGCGGGGCGTACGGACGCGTACGGATGCGTACGGACCCCACGGGCTCGCGCAGGCCGCACGCAAAACACCCCCCTGACTGCGTTTCCGCAGATCAGGAGGGTGTGAGAGCGGTAGCGGTGGGATTTGAACCCACGGTGAGTTTCCCCACACTCGCTTTCGAGGCGAGCTCCTTCGGCCGCTCGGACACGCTACCGAGAGAGAGCTTAGCCCAAGGTCGGCCGTGGTCAGAAATCGGCTTCGGCGGAGGGGCCCGGAGGGGCCGTCAGCGGTCCCGGAAGAAGGCCGTCAGCTGCTCCGCGCACGCGTCCGCGAGCACCCCGGCCACCACTTCGGGGCGATGGTTGAGCCGCCGGTCCCGTACGACGTCCCACAGCGAGCCCGCCGCTCCGGCCTTCTCGTCGAGCGCGCCGAAGACGACCCGGTCGACCCGCGACTGGACGATCGCGCCCGCGCACATCGTGCACGGTTCCAGCGTGACGACGAGCGTGCAGCCGGTCAGCCGCCACTCGCCCAGCGACGCCGCGGCCCGGCGGACCGCCAGGATCTCGGCGTGTGCCGTCGGGTCGCCCGTCGCCTCGCGTTCGTTGTGGCCCGCCGCGAGCGGCGTGCCGTCCGGGGCCAGCACGACGGCGCCGACCGGCACATCGCCGGCCTTCGCCGCCCGCGCGGCCTCGGCCAGGGCCCGTCGCATCGGCGCGGCCCAGGGATCACGTAGGGGATCGGGATCGGTCATCTGCTCGTCTGTTCGATGGTGTGCCCACCGGGGGCGCCGGCAGCGGTCTGCAGGCAGCCGTGGGTCCGGCCGTCGGGCACCTGAGGTAGGTCAGCGGACGGTTTCCAGGACTTCGGCGGCGCCCAGTGCGTCGGCGATGTCCGCCAGTGCGTCGGTGCCGAGTGTCAGGAGCTCCTTCTCCGTCACGCCGAGGTCGGCGAGGATCGCGATGTCCCCGAGCGGTCCCGGCGGTACGGCTTCGCTCTCGTCGGCCGGGTCGTCCCCGTCCTCCTCCAGCTCACCGTCCTCCGTACCGTCGAGATCGACAAGTTCTTCCAGGGCGTCCGGGTCCTGCGGGTCCCGGCCCATCAGCTCGTCGGTGAGGAGGATCTCTCCGTACGAGGAACGACTTGCGGCTGCGGCGTCCGAGACGTAGATCCGTGGATCATCCTCGCCATCGACCCGGACGACACCGAACCAGGCGCCCTCCTGTTCGATGAAGACGAGGACGGTGTCCTCGTCCCCGGAGGCATCCCGGGCGAGATCGGTCAGATCACTGAGGGTTTCCACATCGTCGAGCTCCGTGTCGCTCGCTTCCCACCCGTCTTCGGTGCGCGCGAGCAGTGCGGCGAAGTACACCGTGACTCTCCCACTGGTCTTAGGGGTGTCTATCGAAAGGGCGCGCTGTGCGCCGCCCAGTGGGAATCGTGGCAGAAACATGGCGTTCGCGAGAGGTCTTCGGGCTCAGGTCTGCGTGTTGCTTCCCCCGGCCGGTAAAACCTTGGTACGCCGCTACCAGCGGAACGTCCGCATACGCATGGCCTGTCGCAGCCTGGCGACCTTGGCGCGCCTGGGCTGCACACGGTCGCGGAGTTCCCTGGCCTCGTTCAGCTCATGGAGAAACTGCGCCCGGCGCCGCCGCCGTTCGGCGGCGCTCTCCGGCTTGTCGCCGGCCTCGCTGCGGGCCGCGTTCGCGGGCTCGGACTCGGGCATGGACCACACCACCTTCGTACCGGCCCGCCTTCCCCGCTTCCGGCGGGTTGATGCCAGCGTTGGCCGGTCCTGGGCCCGGTTACCGTTGTCGTATGCGTATCCACGTCGTCGACCACCCGCTGGTGGCGCACAAACTCACCACGCTGCGCGACAAGCGCACCGACTCCGCCACCTTCCGGCGCCTCGCCGACGAGCTGGTCACCCTGCTCGCGTACGAGGCCACCCGCGATGTCCGTACCGAACAGGTCGACATCGACACCCCGGTGACGGCGACGACCGGCGTGAAGCTGTCGTACCCGCGCCCGCTGGTCGTGCCGATCCTGCGGGCGGGGCTCGGCATGCTCGAAGGCATGGTGCGGCTGCTGCCGACCGCCGAAGTGGGCTTCCTCGGCATGGTCCGCGACGAGGAGACGCTGAAGGCGTCCACCTACGCGTCACGGATGCCCGACGACCTCTCGGGGCGTCAGGTGTACGTCCTGGACCCGATGCTGGCCACCGGCGGGACGCTGGTCGCGGCGATCCGTGAGCTGATCGCGCGGGGCGCCGACGACGTCACGGCCGTGGTGCTCCTCGCCGCGCCCGAGGGCGTCGAGGTCATGGAGCGCGAGCTGGCGGGCACACCGGTCACGGTGGTCACCGCATCGGTCGACGAGCGGCTCAACGAGCAGGGCTACATCGTGCCGGGCCTCGGCGACGCGGGTGACCGGATGTACGGGTCGGCGGAGTAGCCGGCGGGGCGACCGCGGCGTTCCGGGCGGGGGTCCCGGGCGGGGGGCCCGGGCCGTGCCGTCCTGGTTCCCGCGTCAGCACTTCCCGGCGGGCGTCTGCTGAGGGTGGGCCAGTGTGGCCAGCGCCTTGGCGGCGTCCTGCTTCGTGTCCAGGGCCTTGAAGCCGGTGCCGATGATCAGGTCGACATCGCCGGTCTTCCGGGTGTCCGTCTTCTGCGTGGCGCCCTTGACCTGCGTACCGAGTACGGAGAACGACGTGCCAGGGGTCCTGGCCGAGCCCAGCAGCAGCGCGGTGCCGGGGATCTTCTTGTCGAAGGCCGCCGGGGCGTTGCCCACCTTCCCGATGGTGAAGCCACGTTTCTTCAGCTCGTCGGCGGTGGACTTGGCGAGACCGCCGCGCGGGGTCGCGTTGTAGACGTTGACCTTGATCTTCGCGGGCGCGGGCAGCGCCTTCGCCGGCGCGGTGGACGGCGAGGCGCCGGCTTTGCAGTCGTGTTGCTGCCCGGCGGCGGACACCTTGTGGGAGTCGCCGGTGAAGAGATGGATGAGCTGCAGGGATCCCCAGCCGACCAGGCCGAGGGCGACGACTGCGGCCACGATCCCGAAGACCAGTCGGCCACGCCGTCGGGGGCGGTGCATCCTCGGGTACTTGTCGCCCGTGATGCGGTACTTTCCGCCCATGCCGGGGGGTGTGAGCATGCTCATGAGCGCAGCGTAGTGCGGCAGGGCAGTGATGCGAACTTAACGATCATCTGATGACCGCCGGATGAGCGAAAATGGCCCCAAAAGGACCAGTAAGCGGCTCTGGCCAGGGTGGATTCCGTGGACTCACCGCGTCGGCCCGCTGCGGACGTCAGCCGTGAGCCGCGCCCCGGTGGGGGGCGTGGGGAGGCGCGCGGCGGGGGCTTCGCGGGGGCTCCTCGCGGGGCGGTGTCAGCCCATGTCGAGCACGCGGGCGTGCAGGACCTGCCGCTGCTGGAGTGCGGCCCGCACGGCCCGGTGCAGTCCGTCCTCCAGATAGAGGTCGCCCTGCCACTTCACGACGTGCGCGAAGAGATCCCCGTAGAACGTGGAGTCCTCCGCGAGCAGCGTCTCCAGATCCAGCTGGCCCTTGGTGGTCACGAGCTGGTCCAGCCGGACCGGGCGCGGCGCGACATCCGCCCACTGGCGGGTGGATTCCCTGCCGTGGTCGGGGTACGGGCGTCCGCTTCCGATGCGCTTGAAGATCACACGGAAAGCCTACCGGGGAAGCGCCACCGGGTGCAGCCACGGTGGTGGGGCACTACAGCCCCGCAAAGGTCCCATGCTGTGACAAATCGGGAGTGAACCCGGAGTGAACCGAGATCGGAACCACTCCCTCCGGTGACCCTGTGGCCAAGATTGCGGACGTTTCCCTGTCGGTTCCCTGTCAGCTGCCTCCTCGTCACGGGCGTACGTCGGATGCGTACGTCCCCACGGCGTCGGCCATGACGGCGATGTTGACGCCGAACGCCGTCATGTTGATGTTCTTCAGGGTGTCGCACGCCAGGTGGTAGCAGGCGTCGAGCGGTGCCCCCGCTCTTCCGCCGAACTTCGCCGCCTGCGCCGGGGTCTTGATCTCCTCCGCGCCGGTGAAGGTGCCGCCCGACGGGATGCCGGCGGCGATGAACGGGCCGTAGTCGGAGCGGCCGTCGAAGTCCGTGCCCTCGTGCGGCACATGTCTGCGGTCCAGGAAGGCGGTGATGCCCTTCTCCAGGTGGCCGGAGCCCGCCGGGCCGGGGCCCGCGCCCTTGTGGTCCGAGTCGTCGCCGTCGTAGACGAGCTGGGCGTAGTTCGGTGAGGCGATCATGTCGAAGTTCAGATAGAGGGCGAGCTGCTCGCGTCGGGCGGCGGTGAGGCTCCTGACGTACGCCTGGGAGCCGCGCAGCCCCAGCTCCTCCGCCGACCACCAGGCGAACCGCACCTTGTTGGCGGGCTGTTGGCGGTGTACGTGCGCCGGGCGGAGCCGGGCGAGCTGCTGGGCGACCTCGATGAGCCCGGCCGAGCCGGAGCCGTCGTCGTTGATGCCCGGGCCCGCCGTGACGGAGTCCAGATGGGCGCCGAGCATCACGGTGTGCGCCGGGTCGCCGCCCCTGGTCTCGGCGATGACATTGCGGGTGATGCGCCGCTCCTGGAGCTGGCGGATCTCCAGCGAGACGGTCACGGTCCTGCTCCGCGGCCGTGCCGTGGTCCGGGCCGCTTCCCCGGCCAGCGCCGCACCGTCGGCCCGCGAGACCGCGCCGGTGGGGATCCGTACGCCCGTCGGGGAGTCGAGGGTGCCCGACAGCGCGCCGGCGGTGTTGTTGGAGATGAGCGCGGCCACGGCGCCGGCACCGGCCGCCGCCCGCTGTTTCTGGGCGAACGTGCAGCCGCCGCGGCGGATCAGCGCGATCCTCCCGGTGTACGCGCCCGGGGTGTAGTCGGCCGGCTCGCACCCCGTGGTCGCGTCCACCGGCACGGCGGCGAGTGCGGCCGTGATCCCGCCCACCGGGGTGGACTTGGTGTACGAGAGCGCCGAGACGGTGAGGTGGCGCGGGGCGGGTGCGACGACGGCCAGCTTCTCGGCCCTGGTCTCGATGTAGGTGATGGGGAAGGGCTGGTACGAGACCCGGTACCCCGCTTTCCGCAGGGTGTCGTGGACGTACCGGGCCGACGCCTCGTGGCCGGGCGTCCCGGCGGCCCGGGTGGAGTGGTAGGCGTCGGCGAGGGACTGGAGCTTCCGCAACTGCCGGTAGGCGCCCCGCGCGGTCGAGGCCCGCACCAGTTCCCCGGACAGCTGGGCCGCCGCCCGCTGCGAGGCACTGGGGCCGGGGGGTACGGGGCGCGGGGCCGCCGCGGTGGGCGCGGCTGCCGAGGCCAGGAACAGCGCGGCGGCAGCGACGGCGGCGGTGGCCGGAAAGGCGAGGGCCGGAAAGGCGAGGGCCGGGGTGGCGAGCGGCGGGATGGCGAGGGCCGGAGCGGTGAGGGCCCGGGCCACGCCGCGCAGGACGGCGGTGGCGGCGCCTGTCCGGGGGCCGGCGGCGGTGGTGCCGTGGTGCGTGGTGCTGCTGCGTGTCGTGGTCACCCGGGATCACTCCCGCGCGACCGCGCACAACGAACGCCGGTGTGGCGTTCGGGTGCCGGTGACGTGACGGCTGTCAGCGTACGGCGGGCAGCCCGGCGGCCAGTGCGGACAGCGTGTGGCGCAGCGTCGGCAGCAGCGGAGGCCGGACCGCGGCGAGCCGTGGTTCCTGGGCGTACAGCTCGGCCAGTACGGGTGGTGGCGTGGCCATCGGGTAGAGCATGCCCGCGAGCGCCCCTGCGGTCGAGACCAGGTCGGTGCACTCGCCCTCGGTCAGTCCGGGGCGGGCCCGCGCGACCTGTGCGCTGAGCGAGGAGATGGCGGTGAGCACGGCGAGCTTGTAGGTGCGGGCCGCGTCCAGCGAGATGTTGTGCTCCAGGATCGTCGCGGCCTGGCTGAGCAGATCGCAGAAGAGCGGGCGCTCGGCGAGGCTTTCGGCGAGCGCGCCGATGGCCTCGTCACCGGCGTCCAGCCGCGCGGCCACCTCGCGCCGCCATTCCTCCCAGTCCTCTGCCGCGAGCACCAGGAAGATCTCTTCGCGGGTGCCGAAGTACCGGATGACATTGGACTTCGCGAGCCCCACGGCGTCGGCGACGCTGCCCAGCGTGACCCGTCGTACTCCGTGTTCCAGTGCAAGGCTGCGGGCGGCCGCGAGAATGGACTCGCGCCGCTGTTGCTTCTGCTCCGGTCTGCGTGCCCGGAGAAATCCATCTGATGGCATGACTCGGTCAGCATACGAGAGCGGGAAAGCGGTCGCCTTCCCTTAATAGCGCAACGCCGGTCTGTTATTGCGTTCGGTTCTCCTGGCGCCGCGGCGGCCGGAACGAATGGCGCGCTTCATGGATTTCGAGTGCGTAAGACCTGGTGGGAGGGGGTGCGAAGAATGAAATCGGGGCGGTCGCTAACGCTCTTCCGCCGGTGGATGTATGCGGGTATTTCGTGTCTCTATCCGCTCCGGTGCGGGGTGCCGGGTGATCGTGAATCGTCGGATGCCGGCCGAGAGTTGAGCGGTTGTTGATCATGCTGATTGGCGCGCATTTATTGAGCGCAATTGGGGTGCATAACAGACGGGATGGAGTTCGCGGGACGGAGTTCCCGTCCGTACGGCCGGTGGCGCGGGCCGTTGACGCGGGCTGCTGACCGGGCTGCCGCCCGGTCAACTGCCGGCGCTGCCGAACCGGTCGGCGAGCGCCTGTGCCTTCGCGTACGAAGGGATGCCGGAGGTCCCGGCGGGGAGTGCCGTGCTGTCCGCCACCGCCCTGGCCGTGGCGACCGCCGCGTGCAGGGCCGCCCGGAACAGCAGGGAGCCGGTGCTGATCCGGCGTACCCCCAGGGCGGCGAGTCCCTCGACGGAGGGGCCGCCCGGTGACACCAGGATGTTGAGCGGGACATCGAGGTCCTGGATCAGACCGGCGATGGCGTGGCCGTCCTGGAGGCCGGGGACGAACAGGCCGTCGGCGCCCGCGCGTTGGTAGGCATCCGCCCGGCGCGCGGTCTGTTCCGTGTGCCCGGGGAGCCAGTGGGTGTCCGTGCGGGCGTTCACGAAGAGCTGGGGCGCCGCGTCCTTGACGGCCCGGATGATCTCGCACTGCCGGTCCTGGTCGGCGAGCGTGCCGTCGGTCCGCCCGTCCTCGATGTTGACGCCGACGACGCCCGCGTCCGCCAACTCGGCCGCGAGCCGTGCCACTTCGCCCGGTTCGGTGCTGAAGCCGCCTTCGATGTCCACGCTGATCAGGGCGTCCATCCGGGCGAGCCCCAGCGCGAGCCGCACGGTCTCCGCGCGGGTGTCACCGGTCGCGTCCGGCTTTCCCGCAGCGGCCGCGACTCCGAGGCTGGTCGTCCCGATGGCCCGGAACCCGGCCTCCGCGAGTGCGGCCGCCGATGCGTGGTCCCAGGCGTTGGGCAGGACGAGCGGCTCTCCGGCGGTGGGCAGATGCAGGGCGCGGAACTCTTCGAAGGGGGTCGTGGTCATCGGACGCTTCCTTCCGCCGGGTGCGGGGCGAGGGGTGCGGGTGCGGGCGAGGGGTGCGGGGTCGTGCGGGTACGGGTGGTGCATCGGCGGGACCGGGTCAGGGCTTGATCGCTTCGTCGTAGACCCCGACGATCCGCCGCAGGAAGGCCGCCACGGTGGCCTGTTCATCGGGCGCCAGCGCCGCGGCGGCCGCGGTCACGCCCTGGATGAGCGGAGCGACGTGTTCGTAGGCCGTCGTCTCCCAGTGCGGGGCCGGGGTGATGATCACCTTCCGGCGGTCGGTGGGGTGGGGCTGCCTGGTGACATGCCCCCCGGCCGCGAGCCGGTCGATCACGAGCGTCGTCGCCGCGGTCGACGCGTCCAGGCGGCGGGCGAGGTCGGTGGGGGTGGTCGGCCCCGCATGGACGAGATGGTCCATCACCGCGAGCCCGGCCGGGTCCACCTGGAGCCTGCGGCTCAGATGCCGCTCGAAGCGCTGCTGGTTCAGCGTCAGGAGCCGCAGCTGCTCACGGATGACACCGCCGGGTCCGGCCGGTTCACTCCCGGCTCCGGCTCCGGCTCCGGCTCCTGGCCCGGCTTCGCCCCCTGGCCCGGCTCCGGTCCCGGCCTCGGTCCCGGCTTCGGTCCCTGGCCCGGCTCCGGCCTCGGCCTCGGCTGATTTGACGTCCATGAGGAGCAGGATACTCTCGATATTGCTAATAAAATTGATAATCAACCATCTGAGGTAAAATGAGTGCCGTCCAGGTCCCACCCTCCTCGCAGACCCCCTACCGGTGGCGCTGGCTGATCCTCGTGGTGATGCTCGTCGCGGAGATCATGGACCTGCTGGACGCGTCGATCGTCAACGTGGCCGGGCCCGCCCTGGAGAGGTCGCTCGGTGCGACGTCCGTGGGCCTCCAGTGGGTGATCGGCGGGTACGCCCTCACGCTGGGGGCCGGTCTTGTGCTGGGCGGCCGGCTCGGCGACCGGTACGGGCGGCGCCGGATGTTCCTGATCGGCCTGGGAGCGTTCACCGCTGCCTCACTGCTCTGCGCGACCGCGCCCGGCATCGGCACCCTGATCACCGTCCGGCTGGTCCAGGGAGCGGCCGGAGCGATGCTGCTGCCCCAGGGGCTCGGCCTGCTCCGCGAGAACTTCACCGGTGCGGAACTCACCAAGGTGTTCGGGATCTTCGGCCCCGTGCTGGGACTCGGCGGCATCGTCGGCCCGGTGCTGGGCGGCGGCCTCATCCAGGGTGACTTCTTCGGTCTCGGCTGGCGGCTGGTGTTCCTGGTGAACGTGCCGATCGGCCTCGCGGCCCTGGCCGTCGCCGCGAAGTTCGTTCCCCGGAGAGCGGGCGACCGGGCCGTGGTCGTGGACGGCACGGGAGCGGCTCTGGTCGCGCTCTCCTGCGCCCTGCTCGTCCTGCCCCTGAACCAGGGCCAGGACGCGGGCTGGCCCCTGTGGACCTGGCTCTGCATGGCCGCTTCGGTGGCCGGGTTCGCGCTCTTCGCCGTACAGCAGCGACGTACGGCCGCGCAGGGACGCGAGCCGCTCGTCACCCCTGCTCTGCTGCGCAAGCCCGCCTTCACGGTCGGCCTCGGCGGCATCGCGCTGTTCTTCGGCGGGCTGATCGGGGTGCAGCTGGTCCTGACCCTCTTCCTCCAGATCGGCCAGCGCTTCTCGGCCGGGGAGGCCGGTCTCGGCAACCTGCCGCTGGCGCTGGGGACCGCGATCGGCGGTGCGGTCAGCGGAGCCGTACTCGCCGACCGGATCGGCCGCGCGGTCCTGCAGATCGGCCCGCTCGTGCAGTTGGGCGGCGCGGCGCTGCTCTGGTACGAACTCGGCCACATCGGCGGCACGTTCTCCATCTGGGACGTCGCGCCCGGGGTGGTCGTGTGCGGCATCGGTGCCGGTCTGGTCATCGCCGCGCTGTTCAGCTTCATCCTCGCCGCGGTGGACGACGACGAGATCGGTTCGGCGTCCGGGGTGCTGTCGGCGGTGCAGTCGATCGGTGGCTCGATCGGTGTGGCGGTGTTCGGCTCGGTGTTCTTCGCCGACGCCACGTCGGGTGACTTCATCGCCGGCTTCCACCACGCCCTCCTGGTCCAGGGCTGCCTGCTGGTCGCCTTCCTGGCAATCACGGTCCTGCTGCCGAAGAAGGGCAGGCCCGAGGAGTTCGCGGCGCCGGCCGACGGCGTGCAGGAGAGCGCGGGGGCGTAAGGGCGGGCGCAGCGTACGGGTACGTGTGCGGGTGCGGACCGGCCGAAGCGTTGGCCGAACAGCCGCTCTTTCCCGCCGTGTCCCGGTCGGCCACACTCACCTCGGTGGGGCGGGGAGCGAGGGGGGACGCGTGGCGAAGAGACGCGTGGCGAAGAACCGCGGGGCGAAGAGACGTGTGGTGAAAAAGCCCAAGCGCCGTTCGGCCGCGCGGAGGCGGTACGAGGCGAGGAGGGACACCGCGTGGGGCGGGGCCGCCGTGGTGCTGGTCCTGCTGGCCGCGTTCTGGAGCACCGTCTGGCCCTATCTGGCCGGGGCCGTCGTCCTCGGCGGTGCGGGCGCCGCGGCCGGATGGCTCCGGCGTACGGACCGGCTGGTGCGTGGCAGGAAGCGGCAGTGGCGCGAGGAGGACGCGATCCGCACGGGCCACCGGTCACTGGCGGCGGTGGACGCGATGAGCTGGCAGGACTTCGAGCGGTACGTGGCGCAGTTGTGCCGGCGTGACGGCTGTACGGACGTCGAGGTCAGCGGCAAGTCGGGGGACCTGGGCGCGGACGTGGTCGCGACGCTCGCCGACGGCCGCCGACTGGTCGTCCAGTGCAAGCACTACGCCCCGCACCGGTACGTTCCCAGCGGCGACATGCAGAAGTTCGTCGGCACTGCCTGGCTGCACCACAAGGCCGACGTCGCGGTGTTCGTGGCCACGTGTCCGTTCAGCAAGCCCGCGCTCGCCCTCGCGGTCCAGCACGGAATCCTGGCCCTTCACCGCGACCTGCTGGGCCAGTGGAACACCGGCACTCCGCTCCCGGCGCTCCTCTCGCTCAACGGCACCGGCCAGGGTGACCGGGCGCACCGGCAGTGCCGGCGGGACACCTACCGCTCGTCGTGAACGCGGGGCCGACTGATGCCCCTGAACGTAGGTCAGGCCGCTGCCTGTTCAGTTCTTGCTCAGAGTGCGGGTCACCCCGGCGACCACGGCGGTCGTCAGCACCCAGCCGATCGCGATCAGCGCGTAGGCCATCGCCTGCAGGGCGCCGCCTGACCAGTGCCATGCCTCGCGCTGGCTGAATCCCCCGATGGGGACCAGCAGATCGAGCGTGTAGACAACGGCGTTGAACGGCGGTCCCTCACCCGGTTTGTTCGGACTCGGGGTGTGCGTGCCGAAGACCAGTGAACCCACCAGGGTCAGGACGGCGAGCCAGGCCCCGGCCAGCCAGGGGCGGTAGCCGTACCCGACGGTGCCGTCGAGCAGATAGCCCCCGACGCGGCTCCAGGGACTCAGCAAGCGGCGGCGGTTGCGCTGTTTGGCCAGGAGCGTCCGGCGTGCCTCGTCGTCGTGGCCGATCCGGCGGTAGTGACTCGCCAGTTGCTCGTACGGTTGTGGTGAGTACCCGGGGTTGCGGTGAATCCACTCCAGCCTTCCGTCCACCGTGTCCGGCTCGGACCGGATCGAGTCGTAGGTGAAGCCCTCAAGCCGCATTTCACCTGCCCAGCTGCGGGCGTCGTCGTGCACCCAGGCGGCGTGTACGCCACGCAGATCGAGGGTGCCGGCGGGCGGGGCCGCACAGCGCAGGTCGAGATCCTGGGCGCGGAGCCCGGTCGCGACCAGGGACTCGGGGGAGCCGGTGAGGACGGCCTGCTCGAAGGAGAGCAGGTCCGATATCTGTGCCCCGCGCATGTGCACGCTGCCGTCGGCCGTGAACCCGTGGGAACAGCGGACGGCCGAGACCGTCGCGTTGTCCGCGCCGAGGGCGATGCCGCCGGGGGCCTCCAGGTGTGCCCCGCGCATGAACAGCCCGCCGGACAGCTGTGCCCCGGGGAACATCACCGCGCCGCGGGCCCGGAAGCCGTCCTCGCAGACGACCGCGCCGTCCATCACGATGCCGCCCGCCGACACAGCGATACCGTCCGGCGCCGACACCACAGCCCCGTCCAGCCGCAGTCCGCCCGCCACATGGGCATGGATGAGCTGGAGACCGTTGTGGCCCCGGGTCTCGATCACGGAGCCACGCAGGTCGAGACGTCCCCCGATACGGGCCGACGGCGCCGAGAAACCGGGTATCCGGCTGTGGACCAGGGCGATCGCGAGCGTCGACGCGCTGTCGAGACGCACCTTCTGCTCCAGCCGGCAGCGGTCGAGGCGGAGCAGGTGGCGTAGCTCGGCCCCTTCCCACGCGAGTGCGCCGGTGATCCGAGCGACGACGAGCCGCAGGGCTGCGACACCGCCCCCGACTGCCCGCTGTTCCGTCCCAGCAGCAGCGCCGTCAACACCTCTGCCCGGACGGTACGTTCGGGGGCCCATTCGCTGCTGCGTTCCACGTCGTCCTCGCCGTCGGGGCCGCCCGACCGCAGGTCGACCTGCCGCCCTTCGGGAAACGCGTCCCACAACTGCCGTTCCGGGGAGGTCAGTTCCTTGTGACTCAGCACCCGAGCACACTACGTGGCGGGAGACCGGCCCGGCCCGGCGGATCCGCCCGACGGACCCACCCGGCAGATCCGTCCGGCGCCCCCGGCACTCACCCCCCGGGCCGCCATTGACTCTTGCGGGCGCCGCCCCCACCCTCCCCGCATGACCGCATCTCAGCAGGCCCCGTTCGCCCCGTGCGCCGGTGAGAGCTGGCGCTCTCCGTGGGAGATGTACGCGACACTGCGCGACGCGCACCCCCTGCACCACGTCACCGACGGCGACTACTGGGTCCTCTCCCGTTACGCGGACGTGCTCGCCGCCGCCCGCGACACCGGGCGCTACTCCTCCGCCGACGGCCTGACCATCACCTACGGCGAGCGTGCGCGCCTCGGTATCACCGACGCCGCCCCGATGGTGATGCTGGACCCGCCCGAACACACCGGCTTCCGCCGCCTGATCAGCCGCGGCTACACCCCGCGCCGGGTCGCCGCCATCGAGCCGGACGTCCGTGCCTTCGTCCGGGACCGCCTGGACCGCGTCGCCGATCTCGGCGGCAGCTGCGACATCGTCGCCGAACTCTTCAAACCGCTGCCCAGCTATGTCGTCGGACGCTATCTCGGCGTCCCCGAACACGACCGCGCCCGCTTCGACGGCTGGACCCACGCCATCGTCGAGGCCAACGCGCTGGGCGACCCGCTCACCGCCGCCGAAGCCGTCACCAGCCTCTTCGGCTACTTCACCGAGCTGATCGAACGCCGCCGCCGTGAACCCGCCGACGACACCGTCTCCGACCTGGTCGGCCTGATGCCGTCCGACGACCCCGGCACCCTGCTGCGTATCCTCGGCTTCGCCTTCACGATGGTCGCCGGCGGCAACGACACCACCACCGGCCTGCTCGGCGGCGCCGCCGAACTCCTCACCGCGCACCCCGGCCGGCGCCGTGCCCTCCTGGACACCCCCGCCCTGCTTCCCTCCGCCATCGAGGAATTCCTCCGGCTGACCTCCCCCGTCCAGTGCCTGGCCCGCACCGTCACCGAAGACACCACGCTGCACGGCCGGACCGTCCCCGCGGGCCGCAAAGTTCTCCTGCTCTACGGCGCCGCCAACCGCGACCCGCGCGCCTTCGGCCCCACCGCCCACCACCCGGACCTCACCCGCGAAGGCCCCCAGCACCTCGCCTTCACCCACGGCCCGCACCACTGCCTGGGGGCCTCAGCGGCCCGTCTGGTCTCCCGTACGGCCCTGGAGGAACTCCTCGCCCGCTTCCCGGACTTCGATGTGGACGCGGCGGCGGGCACCTTCGCGGACGGCAACTACGTACGGCGGTACGCGTCGCTGCCGTTCGCCGCCGCCCGGACCTGAGCGGTTCCGTTTCTCACCCGGGCTGCTTCCCCGCTCAGCGGAACGCCGCGACGTTGCGGGCGGCCCAGTCGGCGAACGAACGCGGGGCGCGGCCGGTGACCCGCTGTACGTCAGGGCTGACGCGCAGTTCGGCCGGGCTCGGGGAGCCGAGGATGTCCAGGGTGTCATCGGCGAGTTCGGCCGGCAGGGTCAGGGTCATGGCGGCCTTGGCCTCGTCGCGGGTGAGTTCGTCGAACCGCACCGGTGAGCCCAGCGCGGCGGCGATGGCCTCCGCCTGTTGGCGCGGTGTGATCACCTCAGGGCCCGTCAGCTCGTACACCCCGTCGGTGTGCCGGTCGTCCAGCAGGCAGGCCATCGCGACATCGGCGATGTCCGCCGGGTCGACGACCGGCACCCCGACATCGCCGAAGGGCGCGGCGACCACCCCTCGTGTACGGACGGAATCGGCCCACCACAGGGCGTTGGAGGCGAAGCCCCCCGGCCGCAGGACGGCCCACTCCAGGCCGGACTCCCGCAGGGCGTCCTCCACCCCTCGCATCGTGATCCGGGTCCGGCCGGACGTCCTGGTCGCCACGCCCTGCGAGGAGAGCAGGACGACCCGGCGGACCCCGGCGGCCGCCGCTCTGCCGATGATGTCGGCCGGCCTGGCCTCGGCTGCGTGCAGGTCGCCGGAGAGCAGCACGAACAGCGCCTTCGCCCCGGTCAGTACGGGATCGAGGCCGGCCGGCTCGCTCAGGTCGCCCACCAAGTGGCTTACTCCGTCCGGCACTTCGGCCGTGTGCCGCGACACCGCGGTCACCTGGTGGCCCGCCTCGGCCAGCGCCCGCGTCAACGGACGGCCCACATTCCCGGTAGCTCCGGTCACTACGATCATGGTCAGCTCCTTGTTCGATGTTCTCTGTGGCGTTCACGCTAGGAGCCAGACTTACTTTTGATAAGGACATACCTGAAGGTAAGCTCCTGACATGACGGAAGGCGTGCAGTTCACACGGACCGAGTCGGGCGAGCGGTATGACGTGTTTCACACCGACTGCCCCGCGCGCAATGTGGTCGACCATGTGACCAGCAGGTGGGGCATCTGGGTGCTGATCTCCTTGCGGAGCAACGATCTCCGCTTCTATGAACTGCGCGAGAGCATCCAGGGCATCAGCGAGAAGATGCTCGCCCAGACCCTGCGCGCGCTCGTCCAGGACGGGCTGGCCTGGCGGAAGGTCGAGCCGACGACGCCGCCCCAGGTCACCTACGGGCTGACCGGGTTCGGCCGGGACATCGGCGAGCCGCTGACGGAGCTGTTCGACCGGGTCACCCGGCAGTTGTCGGAGCCGATCGCGAGCTAGGGCCTGTCGTCGAAGTGCAGGAGCGCTGACCGGAGCGCCGACCGGCCCGGCCGGAGCCGGCCGCTCCCGGCGTCCGCTCGCGGGGGAGTTGTCCGCGAACTCCCCCGGAATTGTGCGTGATCGGTAACGGACGCATCCCTCGGCCTCCATGCCTCGTCCTTCCCAGTGGTCGCAAGGTGACCGGGACCGGCGCGGGACTGGCGAGACAAGGGGCGGACATGGCACGGCACGGCGGGCGGGGCTGGTACGGCAAGGTGCTCGGGGCGGGGCTCGGGGTGACGATGCTCGCGGCCGGCGCCTCGGTGTGGACCGCGCAGGCCGGTTCCGCGGTCACGTCACCCCCGAAGGCGACCGCGTCGGCCACGCCGGGCGGCGTCAAGCCGGTCGCGGTGACCATCGCGCACGCGTCGGAGGCGGGAACGCACGCCGTCAACATCACCATCGACGACGGCCCCGACCCGGTGTGGACCCCTCACGTACTCGATCTACTGCGGGAGTACGGGGTGAAGGCCACGTTCTGCATGATAGGACCGCAGGCCCAGGCCCACCCGGACCTCGTGAAGAAGGTGGTCGCGGCCGGGCACCGGCTGTGCGACCACACGGTGTCGCACAACACCGCCATGGACAAGGCGTCCGAGACCTACCAGTCGCAGCAGATACTCGACGCCGAACGCATGATCACCAAGGCGTCGGGCGGCGTACGGCCGATGTACTACCGGGCGCCCGGCGGGGCCTTCACCCCGTACAGCCGCAAGCTCGCCGCTTCCCGGGGCATGCGCCCGCTGGGCTGGAACGTGGACAGCAAGGACTTCGAGCGTCCCGGTACGGACACCGTCGTCGCCACCGTCGAGAACGAACTGCCCAACGGGCCGACGATCCTCTTCCACGACGGTGGCGGCGACCGCACCCAGACCGTCGAGGCCCTGCGCCGCCTCCTCCCCCGGCTCAAGGAGCAGGGGTACTCCTTCGGCTTCCCGGTGCGTTGAGAGCTGGTTCCCCGTGTGCTGAGCGCCGGTTCCGCGTGCGCTTCTACGTGGTCGGCCCGTCGCCCGCCCGCAGGGTGAGCAGCGTGATCTCGCTCGGTGCGAAGACCCGGAAGGGCGGCCCCCAGAATCCGGTGCCCCGGCTGGTGTAGAGCTGGGTGCGCTCGCCGTGCCGGCTCAGGCCCCGCACCACCGGCTGATCGATCCGTACGAGGAAGTTGAACGGCCAGATCTGGCCACCGTGCGTGTGCCCGGAGACCTGCAGATCGATGCCGCCCGCAGCGGCCTGTGCGACGTACTTGGGCTGGTGGGCGACGAGCAGGACCGGCCGCTCCGGGTCCGCCCCCGCCAGCGCGTCGACCAGGTTCGCACGGTGCCCGGCCAGCCCGGAGGACTCCGCGGTCACGTCGTCCACACCGGCCAGGACGAGGGCGTCACCGCCGCGCTCCACCATGACGTGCCGGTTGTGCAGCGGCTCCCACCCCAGTTCCGCCATCCGGTCCAGCCAGCCCTGCGCCTCCCCGAAGTACTCGTGGTTTCCCGTGACATAGACCTTCGCCAGCCGTGACCGGATCGTTCCGAGGGGCGCGGACTGCTCCCGGCGCCGGGCGGGGGTGCCGTCGGCGATGTCGCCCGCGTGGATCACGATGTCCGCGTCGAGCGCGTTGACAGCCTCGGCGACCCGCGCCGACCAGCCGGCCCGGTCGATCGGCCCGAAGTGGGTGTCGGCCAGCACCACGACACGGGTTCCGTCCAGACCGCCGCCGAGCCGCGGGACGTGCACGTCCAGCCGCCGCACCCGGGGCACACGCATGGCCTCGTGGTGCCCCCACGCCAGCAGCACGGCGGAGATCACGGCGACGGCCACGGCAATGCTCCTGGCCCGCCCGGCGCCGCCGACGCCGAGCCCGATCAGTACGAGGTGGACCAGGCCGCCCAGCACCGACCAGGTGAACAGCACCCAGACCACCCCGAGGGTGCTGTCCGCGACCCGGGCCGCGCGGTCGGATCCCCGCCGTCCGTGCCCGGCGGCCATGAGGAAGGGGAAGGAGGCCAGCCAGGCGGCGAAGACGACCGTGCCGACGAGGAGGACCGGGAACGGCCAGCCGGTGCCGGAGGCGAACAGGGTCCACCAGGGCAGGAAGAACAGCAGCAGGAGGACGATCAGGACCACGCCCCCGCCCAGCCGCCGGCGCAGGGACCGCGGAGGACGCGGGCTGCCGGACGACCGGAGGCCGTCCTCCGACGGCGACCCCGCTTCCGCCTGCACCTCCGCCTCTGCTTCCGCTTCCGCTTCCGGCGCCGACTCCGCCCGGATGGATTCGCTGTCTGCCACTGCGCTGCCCCTCACGTCCGCCCGCCCCCGCCGTCAGTACCCATGGTCCGTCACCCGGCCGCCCGTCACACGGCGCCCCACGGAACGGCCGCACCCTGCTGCGACGTACTCGGGAGGCCGCCGTGCCGCCGACGCTCCAGCCGAAATGATCACGATCGAGGCGTCCACAGCCAACTCCCCTGTCTCATCGCGTACTTGTGGTGCTCACCGGTCACGTGGTGCCCTTGTGGCTCACGGGCAACCGACGTCAGGGACAGGACGAGTCTCATGATCAAGCGAATAGCAGCCGTGGCGGCACTGATCCCGGCCATGCTGGGAGTGACATCCGGTGCCGCTTCGGCGCACCCGGCGCCGCCGAGGGCGACAGCGGCGGTGGTCACTCTGACCTACGACGCGAGCCAGGCAGGGCAGTGGGCGGACGCGATCACGCAGGGCGTGCAGAACTGGAACGCGGCGGACCACAACGTGCACCTGCAGCCGGCGACCTCGCCCGGCTCGGCCAACTTCGTCTACGTGGCGACCAGCGGCTGGCCCCAGACGACACTCGGGCCGATCGTCCCCGGCGGCAGCAGAGGCGAGGTCGAACTGGGCCGGCAAGCGGTCGATGAGGGCTACGACATGACCCGGATCGCCGCACACGAAACCGGGCACATCCTCGGGCTGCCGGACGACTACAGCGGCCCGTGCTCGGAGCTGATGTCCGGCCACGGCCCGGGTACGTCGTGCACCAACGCCCAGCCGAGCACGGCAGAGGCCGCACAGGTCGACCGGAACTACGCGGACGGCGCGGCGGCACTGAGCCCGAAGCAGCACAGGACCGTGATCGACGTCTGGCGCGCACCGGCCCTCGCCGACGCACACTGACGCACAGGGGAACCGGACACGGGCAGAACGGCAGGACGGCAGAACGCCGGACGGCCGGCCGGAGACGGCGCAAGGGCAGGCACGCACCTGCCGCCGGGAAGCCGAAGCCTCCGACAGGTACGGAGACTTCGGCTTCCGGTGCGTCCGGGCACACGGGCACACGGGCAAACGGGCAAACGGGCAAACGGGGAAACGTAACCGTGGTCCAGGCGGACGGAGCCGGGGCCGATCCGGGTCGCGCACTCGCCGATCCGGACAGGACGGTCGCAGATCCGGGCGGAGCGCTCGCCGCTCACTTCGCGGTGACGCGCTCGATCCATGCGCGGTGGGCCGTCAGGTCGGTGTAGATGCCGGGACCGGTGGCGCACTCCGGATCGGCGTCGCCGTCGCGGCTGGTTGCCCCGATCAGTTCCCACCGCCCGGGACGGCCCTCGATCTGCGGCCCGCCGGAGTCGAGGACGCACGCCTGCGCGTTCTTGGTGGGGCTGTCGGTGCACAGCTCGTTGGCCGGGTTGAAGTTCTCGCTGCACCGGCCGTCGGGGACGATCTTGGTGTCCAGTTCCTGCAGACGGATCGGAGGGTTCGGGCACTCGCTGCCGTCCTCGCAGGTCATTCCCCAGCCGAGAATCCGGGTGTCCGTACCGGCCGGCGCGGTTTTCGTGGCCAGTTCGACGGGCTTCGCGTCCACGGGGTGGTCCAGCTTCATGACGGCCACGTCGTTGCGGAACGGCTCGTAGGAGAAGCCCGGGTGTGCGATGACCTTGACGACCTTCGCTTCGGCGCCCTTCGTCCGATCGTGGTTGCCGACCCGCACGGTGAGCTGCTGGGGCTTGACGTTCACCGTGCAGTGTCCGGCGGTCACGATCCAGTCCCGTTTGATCAGGGAGGCTCCGCAGTAGTGATGGCCGTCCTTCTGAATGCTCACCATGAACGGGTACGGCGAGGTCGCGTCGTGTCCTCCGATGATCGCCGACGCCGGCGATGCCATCGCCACGGTGAGCGTGACCGCCCCCGCCATCGCACCCAGTACCGCCTTGCCTCGCTTGTTCATCTGTCCTCCTGTGTCTGTCCGTTGAGGATTCGGTCATCCGTGAAGCTCAAGAGCGGCCGGCACCCTGGTGACCGGTGCCGTGCCGTGTGGGCTCCCGTACTTCCGGATCCGAACACGCACGTCGGACCCGGCCCGGTCCGGCGCCCGTCCAGGCTGTCCCGGCGGGCATCCCCGGCGCGTCACCTTTCCCGCCCGGGTGGACTTGCCCGAAAGTCGTACGCCACGGCCGCCGGGTCATGCCCCGGGACGACCGGGGCCGTGGCGTACCGGCGACGACGGATACCGTGGGCGGGCGATGTTGCCCCTGACACGGACGAGTGGTGGCGTGAGTGACCGTCAAGGTAGTCCTCCTCGACGACGAGGTGCTGGTGCGCAAGGGCATCCGGATGATCCTGCACGCCGAGCCGGACATCGAGGTGGTCGCCGAGGGCGATGACGGCTCGGTGGCGGTGGACCTGGTGGCCGAGCACCGCCCGGACGTGGTGCTCACCGACATCCAGATGCCCCATGTCGGCGGCCTGGAGGTCGCCCGCCGGCTCGCCGCGCTGCCCGGTCCTCCGGCGGTCGGGGTGCTCACCACCTTCGACGTCGACGAGTACGTCTACGCCGCGCTCCAGCACGGCGCGGCGGGGTTCCTGCTCAAGGACACCTCGCCGCGTGAACTGACCGACGCCGTACGGGTCCTCGCGCGCGGCGAGGCGATGCTCTCACCGCGCATCACCACCAAGCTGCTGGCGGTGTTCGCCACGGGTGCGGGCGCCCCGCAAGCACGATCGCGGATGGCGGAACTGACCGCCCGCGAGCGTGAGGTCGCCGTGGCGGTCGCCCAGGGGCACAGCAACTCCCGTATCGCCGGGGACCTGTTCGTGAGCCAGTCCACCGTCAAGGTCCATCTCAGCCGGATCATGACCAAGCTCGAAGCCGCCAACCGTACCCAGGTCGCGCTCATCACCCACGACGCCGGACTGATCTGAACGCCCGACGTGGCGGCGGCGTGCTCGGCGGAACACCACGATCCGGTCTCCGGCGGAGTCAGGCTCAGGTCGTGGACGCTCCGGCCGCCGCCGCGGTGGGCAGCGCGGCATCGATCCGGAAGCCGCCGTCACCGGTCGGGCCGGACCCCATGGTGCCTCCGGCCAGGCGGACCCGCTCCGTCAGACCGATCAGCCCGTGTCCCCCGCTGGGCAGCAGAGGCTCACCGTCGGCAGCCGGCTCGGCGGGCTTCTGGGGCGGCCCGTTGACGACCTGTACCCGCACGGTTCGCGGGCCGTACGCGAGGTGAATCTGCGTCGTGGCCCCAGGGGCGTGCTTGTGCACGTTGGTCAGGGCCTCCTGCACGACCCGGTGCGCGGCACGCTCGACCGGCTCCGCCAGCGGCTGCGGCGCACCCTCGACGAGCACGGTGACGGGCAGCCCAGCGGTCCGGGAGCCGTCGGCCAGCTCGGCGATCCTGTCGACGGCGGCGCGGGGGACGACTGAGCCGGGAGCGGCTGCTGCGCCGGGGACGGCTGCCGTACCGGGAACGGCCGCTCCGGGGACGGCTGCTGCGCCGGGGACGTCCGCCGTACCGGGAACGTCCGCACCGGGGGCGGCCGCCGCGCCGGGAAAGGAGCCGCCGGAAACGGCCGCCGTGCCGGGAACGTCCGCACCGGAAACGGCCGCCGCGCCGGGGGTGGGCCGCCACTCGGCCGACCCGGCAGGATCGTGGGCCGCGCCCGCCGACTCCGGCTCCCCCGCCCCGCCGTCCGGGCTGTCGTCCGGGCCGTTTCTGAGCAGCCCCAGCATCTCGCGGAGTTCGGTGAGCGCGCGCCGGCCGGCCGTCTGAATGATCTGCGCGGTCTCGCCCGTAACCTCCGGGTCGTGGGCGACGACGCTGAGCGCGTTGGCGTGCACGACGATCAGGCTCACCTGGTGGGAGACCACGTCGTGCATCTCACCAGCGATGCGCCGGCGCTCCTGCTCCCGCGCGGCCTCGGCGACGAGCCGCTGTTCCCGTTCGGCGCGCTCCGCCCGTTCGACGAGACCGGCGACGACGGCACGCCGTTGGCCCACGTAGAGCCCCAGCAGCAGCGGCACCAGACAGGAGAAGACGAAGTTCACCGCGAACCAGGTCACCACCGTGTGGACGCTGGACCATGCCGCCGCATGCCAGGGTGCGAGGGCCACCAGCCCCACACCGGCCGAGGCCCAGGCGGTCCGGCGGCTGTGCGGGCCGCGATAGGCGCCCTCCGCGTAGAAGGCGAGCGGCGCCGCGAAGGCCGAGACCTGGAGAACTTTGGCCAACAGCCCGACGCCGAGTACCAGTTCGGGCGCCCGGCGCCGCACGAGCAGCGGCAGCGCGCTCGCCGCGGCGATGAGCGGATTCACCCAGGGAGCGGCCGGCCCCATGGAGGGGTTCTGGACGCTGATCCACACCGCGAGCAGCAACGCGATGCCCGTCAGCACCAGATCCATGGCGCGCGCGGGCAGGAGCGGCGAACGCGGCACGGGCCGAGCCGCGAGGCCCTGCGCCGCGCCCCCGCCGCCGGAGGGCAGAAGAACCCAGGTACGCAGCGTGCTGTTGAGCCGGTGGGTGTGACTGGTGGTTCTCACCTGGCGAGGATAGAAGGCGTTCGCCGGACAGAGACCGGGCGGAGGCCGCGGGCCCGGCAGCGAGCCGCCCGCCCGGCGCCGGAGCGGCGGGACTGCACGGTCACAAAGACGCCATCGACGCGGCCGTGGCCGAGATGGCACTGAGGCAGAGCACCGTCCAGTCGTCATGCTCACCTCGGACATCGATGACATGACGCAGCTCTGCGGCGACACGGTACGTCTGGTCGCCATCTAGTCGCCGCGCAGCCGATGCCGGCGACCTGAACACAACGGGGACATGAGTCAGCCTTACGCCCTTGTCCCGAGGGCCTCTTGAGGCCATTCCTTGGCTGCGAACGGACTCCGCGCCTCTCCGGCCGTTCGCAGGGCAGGGAGCTGGCGGCCAGTCACTCCAGCGGCGTCCAGGCGCCGGGGAGCAGCGACGCGCTCACAGTGGTGATGGCCGACAGCAGCATGAGGACGGCTCCATGTACACACCTGTTCTTGGTGCGGGCGATACGGCTGGTCCCGGTCAGGGCGCGGAACAGGCGAGGGTACGGGTCGGAGCCGCTCAGGAGGAGCCCGGACGACAGTTCCGCACGTTTCTCCGCCCGGACCACGTCCTCGTAGTAGGCGAGGACGTGGGAGCCTTCCCTGATTCTCGGTCTGTGGCGGGGCAGCAGCGCGACCAGGAGGAGCAGCAGGGCCACGGTCGTGGTAACCGCCGCTGCCCACCACAATGGTCGGAGTCACAGGGCACCGGGCGGCCGACGGATCAGGAGGAGCCCGAGCAGCGATCCGCCGGTGGCGAGCAGGACAGCGGCCTTACCGTCAGCCCGGCCTATCTCGATGTGGTTGTGGGCGATCAGCTCGCGTGACAGTGCCACCACGTCCTCCGTGCCGACCCCGGTCGACCGACGGTGGGGGAAACGAGGGCGGGGAGTCACCGGGCGGCCTCGTACGGGCCGTTGCCGTCCTCCGCACCGCCGGTGCCGCTGATCCGGCGCAGAATCTCGTCCCCCTGCGGTACCCCCACGTCACTGAGAACGCGGGCCAGGTTGGTGCCGACGAAGCCCCGGTCCTCCGGTGTCAGTGACTGAAGCGTCGCGGCGAGGGTGCGTTCCCAGCCGTCCCGGTCGGAGAGGAGGTTGCGGTGGGCCACCGTCCAGTCGAGTACGTCCTTCGCCTGTTCCGGCTGATGCAGCAGCCAGAGGGCCGCCAGACCGACGGGACCGCCCGCGACAACGTCCCGGTAGAAGCGGTACGCCTCGCGGTGGGCCTCGCCGAAGCCTGCCGGAAGGTTGGGTTCCGCGCCGGTGCCGGGCGTGGGCAGGAGTGCGGCGGGCGGGTCCAGGAACCAGTAGGTGAGGCCGGATCCGTCGATCACCTGAAGCCGGCCGGGCGGCTCGACCTCGGTCGTTCCGAAGTGGGGCGGCGGCTTCCGCAACGGTTCGGCGATGCCAGGCAGCGTGGCGTGCTCGCTGATGTGTCCCACCACCAGACGCCGGGCCGTTTCCTCGGTGATCTGGTTCCTCGCGGCGACGACCGGGTTGCTGATCTTCCAAGCGACGCTGTAACGGGCCGGGGGTTTCGGCGGCCGACGCGGAATGTCCACAGAGATCCGCTGTTCCGTGAGCGAGACCCACGCGATGTCGGGAAAGTCCCCCTGACGCACCCCGCGCGCCGTCGGCCGCGGGTAGCCCCAGTAGTCGCCGCTGCGGGGCGGCACCATCGCGTCGGCCCCGTCGTGTGCCAGGAACACCAGCGCCCGGTCCTCCCGGAAGCCAAAACGGCGGCGGAGCAGCTGCCAGGCGGGCGAGGATTCCAGGGGTGAGATGAGTGGGCCGTTCATGACGCGAACCTCTCTGTCGGGGAGGCTGTGCGGATGCGATGGCGGCGCAGGATGAATCGCAGGACGCCCCGGTGATTCCGGGCCGTGCCGCCGAGTGCGGCTAGGAAGTACGGGAAAGCGGTCCGCTGCCGTAGACCCGGGTCGCTCTCGATCAGGGACAGGCCCGTCGCCGTCGCTTCGTGGGTGGCCGGGTCGTCCAGGGCTCTGACCACCAGGTCCAAGGCTCGTTCGGGGCGGTCTGCGATCAGGCCGGAGAGACGGAGGCGACCTCCGCCCGGTGCGCCCGGCAGCGGGAAGGCCGTCAGACTCATCGATTCGATGACGTGCACAGCCATGGCGTGGTGCTGGGTGCCTGAATCGGCCCCCTGCCACTCCTGCAGGCGGTCGAGGACAAGGGTGTGGTTGGCATCCTCGGAAAGCAGAGTGCTGAGAGCGAAGGACACCGCGGTACGCAATCTGCCCTCCAGGTCTCTGCCCGGCCGCCCGTCGAGTACTGCGTTCAGGAGTTTCAGGGCGACAACGGGCCGGGCCAGCCCGTAGCTGCCCGCACAGGTCTCGGCCACGGTGCAGTGGAGGGGGACGAGGGCGGCCCCGCTCCACTGCCGTAGCTGATTCCGTACGGCTCCGGTGAGGGAGGGGTCCTGGGCCGTCTCCCCGAGCGCGTAGGCCACCAGGCGGCGGTGCCAGCGCTTGTCCGACGCGGCGAAGGGGAACAGCTGACGCAGAGCGTCCGGGCCGGTCGCACAGACCAGTACCCTGCCGATCGCCTGGCCTGCCGCCAGTTCGATACCGGGGCGGTGGGGGACCTCGGCCAAGGTCTTCCACAGCAGGTCCGCCATGCCCTCGTAGTCCAGCCACAAGCACCGGAGCAGGGCATCCGATCGGTGCACGCCGGAGAAGACGACCGGCTGGACCGGGTAGCGCTGTGCCGCGCTGAAGCGAGTGGGTAACAGGCGTGCGCCGACAGCATCCAGCCGGTCCTCGAAGGCCGGCCCGAGTACATCGCGACGTGCCGGTGACCCCGCTGCCACCGGTATCGGACCAACGCGTTCGTCTATGCGGGGACGCAGGCTCGTGCTGAATTCCTCGATGACCGTACGGTCCTGCTCGGCCAGAAGCGAGATCGCCGCCATCAGCGCGAGACTGTCGGCTCGGTGGGAAGCTTCCGCCAGAGCATGCCGAGCTGCCGTGGGGCTGCCGGTCTGCAGATCGGCGAGTACGGATCCGGCGGGCTTCCCCGACACGACGAGATCACGCAGCCCGTCCGCCGCCTCGACACCGTCGCGGGGCAGCGGGTGGGCGTGCAGGTAGCTGGTGAAGGCCGCTGAGGCGAGGTGCCTCAACGCGTCGGCGTACTGATCGCCGGTGAGTTCACCCTCCTTGGCAAGGGCAGCCAGCCGTTTCGCGGCCACCTCGGCCGGCAGTGGCGGGCGGTGGGAGACCTGCCAGGTCCCTGTGCCGCCGGGAAGCGCCGTATCCGCCCGTACCGTGATCACCAGATGGGCGCCCGACCTGCGCAGCAGGGCGGCCAGCGCGGTGAGTACGACTTCACTGAGCGAGGCGGCGGACGCGGGGGACAGCCCTTGGAGCAGATAGCCACGCCTTTCCTTGGGGCGCCAGCGCGCGAGGTCGTCCGGTGAGTCCAGGCCGGTGATGCCGGCGGCCCCGTGCCGCTCGGTCAGCAGGGCGAAAGCGGTGGTGCTCGCGCCGGTGCCGTTGCTGGCTCGCAGCACCAGGATGTGGCTGTCCAGCACCTTCCGGTACCGCGCGTAGGCCGGCGGTTCGACGAATCCGCGCAAACGGGCTTGCACATCGTCCGCGGGGTACGGGCCCTCTCGCAGTCGCGGTTGGACGATGCGGTCCGTCACGTTCTCGTCGGGCGGCGTGCCGATCAGGACAGTGACGTCACCACCGATTCCGCCCATGACCGCCATCCCCCGGTCCAGCCGCTGCTGATTGTCGCGGTACGAGTTTTCCGGCTCCGGCCGGTCTGCTGCGTCCGGGGTGGATGCGGTGCCCGGGTCGGTGCTCACTGGTCGTCTCCGGCTCCGCCGACCCGCTTGTCGCCCGCTACATTGTCGCCGCCGCCCCAATGCTGATTGGTGCCGCGGTACGAGGTCGCACCGCCGGTATACGTGATGTCCCGTCCGACGTTCCCCATCACTGCGGCGCCCTCGCCCACGCGCTGCGTATTGCCGCTGTAGTGCGTGCTGGGACCCTTCCCCGGGTCCTGTCGCTGATCAGCAGATGAGTCGGCCTGTGCTGCGGACTCCTCGCGCGGTTGCATACCGGCCTGAACCAGGTTTCCGGACGGCGACGGGACGTACAGCCATGCCCGTTGCGAGAAGTTCTTCCCCTCCACGGTGGCGGGGACCTCCACACAGCGGTCGGGGTGAAGTCCGGTGTACGCGCCGAGCACGGCGTCCTCGTAGACCCGCTGGGAGATGACCGCCACCAGGTGGGTGACCTCCTCGCTGGCCGCAGCCAGGATGGCCTTGACCGGACGGGAGTCCAGCAACCGGTGCGTGTCGTTACGGGCGGTGCCATTGCCGTCGCCAGGGCTGTCCGCGTCCGGCAGCGGTCCGACGTGGACACTGGCCCGGAGCCGGATGCGAGGGCCTACACACTGCCTGTTGTACGTGCCGAGGATGTCGTCGAGCAGACCCAGAAACGGCCAAAGGACAAAGGGCAGCAACGCTGGATCGAAGCCGAACACCACGCCGTCCCCGGTATTGGCCGGAAACCGCTTGGAGTCGCGCAGCTCGTGGAGGCCGGCTCGTTCCAGTGCCTGGTCGACGAGTTCCGGGATCAACTGACTCACCGGACCGTGCTGCACGGCGGGAAGGCCAGTGAAGTCCTTTGCGTCAACGGCGAACAGGGCGCGATAGGGAGGGAGCGGCCGGCTCTCGGCATACGGGGTGGGAACGGGTGTGGACATGCCTGATCTCCTCGTGAACGAAGGGAACGGTGACGAAGCCGGTTGACCGGCTGTTTCGAGGTTCCGTCGGTTCCGTCCGTCCAACTGCACAGCGCAGGGCACTGCGCAGGTGGCTCACGTCACAACGCGGGTGGGATCGGGCGACGACTCCCATCCATCGCGGACGTACTCATGCGCGGGGCGCCCAGGGGAATTCTCATTCATCCTGGCGGCAGGAAGGTGAGCCGACCGTGGCCTACGAGTGGGTGGTCGCCCAGTCCCGCAGCACCCGCATGTCCTTGATGATGATCACTCTGCGGGCCGTCTCCACCGCGCCGGACCCGCGCAGCCGTTGCAGCCCGGTGATAACCGCGTTCCGGGTCACTCCGGTCGCCTGGGCGATCTCCTCCTGGCTCAGGCCGGTCAGCCGGATGACATCCGATTCCTCTCCCGGCGACGTGAGTTCGGCCAGCCTCAGGAGCACTCGCGCCAGTCGGACGACCAGCGGCAGGGTCAGCAATGCGGTGCGCTGGGCATCGGACTCCCGTAGCCGGGAGAGGGCCTGGCGCATCAAGTCCATGACGAGGCCACGCTGTTCGACGAACCGCCGGAACCGTTCTGCCTCCAGTACGACAGTCGTGCAAGGGGTGAGCGCAACCACTTCCGCAGTGCGTGAGGTGCCGTTGAACACAGACACCTCGCCCAGCAGGTCACCCGGCCCCCGGAACGCCAGCCACGTCACGACTCCGCCTGGTTCCCGGCACACGACCTTGGCGAGCCCGTCGGTGAGGGCGAGCAGGTGTGTTCCCGCAGAACCCTGTCTCAGCATCACGCTGCGTTCGCGGTAGGTGCGGGTCGTGCCCTGATCCCGTAGCTCGCGCCATGTCTCGTCCGACAGCACTCGTTGCCCTTCCCCCGCCCGCCGTGAACGCGGCATCGTCCCAACCGCATACGGACTTTTCGCGCCTGTCCCACACCCCCATGAGTTCTACGCGGGCCCGACCGCTTCCGCCGCTCGGTCCGGCGACCTTGTCCGAGAATGACTGTCCTGCCTGGATCTGCGGCGCGTACGTACAGCCCGCATGTGGCCGCAGACTCTGGCTGGCCCACCAACGTCGCCACCGGCTGTCCGTGGCGGCGATCTCATGCATGCTCGAGTGGGGAGTCGGCCCGAGGGCGACGAGTGCCGGCCGGACGCGTCCGCACGGCAAAATCTGTGTGCGAGTGCAGCTAAAACGGCAACCGCGCAACGCCGAAGGCCCCGACCGCTGAACGGTCGGGACCTTCGTCTGCCCTGCTGGGCCAGTGCGGAGGATACGAGATTCGAACTCGTGAGGGGTTGCCCCCAACACGCTTTCCAAGCGTGCGCCCTAGGCCACTAGGCGAATCCTCCGCGGCAAACAATACAAGACGTTGAGGAGTGCTAGCGAACTCGATTCCACCCCGGTGGATCAGCTAGGGTGTGGGTCAGCCCCTCACGTGGCGCTATCTGACTGAACTCCCCCAGGGCCGGAAGGCAGCAAGGGTAGGTTGGCTCTGGCGGGTGCGTGGGGGGCCCTTTGCGTTCCGGGGGCGTTCTGGGGCGTGGGTTGTCGGTGGGCCCCGATAACCTCGTAGATGTGTCGTCCCTTGCGCTGTACCGCCGTTACCGTCCCGAATCGTTCGCCGAGGTCATCGGGCAGGAGCACGTCACTGCCCCGTTGCAGCAGGCCCTGCGGAACAACCGGGTCAACCACGCGTATCTGTTCAGTGGGCCGCGCGGCTGTGGCAAGACCACCAGCGCGCGGATCCTGGCCCGCTGTCTGAACTGCGAGCAGGGCCCCACGCCCACGCCGTGCGGTGAGTGCCAGTCCTGCCGGGACCTCGCGCGCAACGGGCCGGGGTCGATCGATGTCATCGAGATCGACGCCGCTTCGCACGGTGGCGTGGACGACGCCCGTGATCTGCGCGAGAAGGCGTTCTTCGGGCCGGCCAGCAGTCGTTACAAGATCTACATCATCGACGAGGCGCACATGGTCACCTCGGCGGGGTTCAACGCCCTACTGAAGGTCGTCGAGGAGCCCCCGGAGCATCTCAAGTTCATCTTCGCGACCACGGAGCCCGAGAAGGTCATCGGCACCATCCGGTCGCGTACGCACCACTACCCCTTCCGGCTGGTGCCGCCCAGCACCCTGCGCGACTACCTCGGCGAGGTGTGCGGGCAGGAGGGCGCCCAGGTCGCGGAGGGCGTGCTGCCCCTCGTCGTGCGTGCCGGTGCGGGGTCCGTGCGGGACTCCATGTCCGTCATGGACCAGCTGCTGGCGGGCGCGGGCGAGGAAGGTGTGACGTACGCCATGGCGACCGCCCTCCTCGGCTATACGGACGGGACGCTCCTCGACGCCGTCATCGACGCCTTCGCCTCATCGGACGGGGCCGCCGCCTTCGAACTGGTCGACCAGGTCATCGAGCGGGGCAACGACCCGCGCCGGTTCGTCGCCGACCTGCTGGAGCGGCTGCGCGACCTGGTGATCCTCGCCGCCGTGCCGGACGCGGGGGAGAAGGGGCTGATCGACGCCCCGGCCGATGTCGTCGCCCGCATGCAGGCGCAGGCTTCCGTCTTCGGCGCCGCCGAGCTGAGCCGGGCGGCGGATCTGGTCAACACCGGGCTCACCGAGATGCGCGGTGCGACATCGCCGCGCCTCCAGCTCGAACTGATCTGTGCGCGGGTGCTGCTCCCGGCCGCCTTCGACGACGAGCGTTCCCTGCAGGCCCGGCTGGACCGTCTGGAGCGCGGCGGCACCTTCGTACCCGGTGGGCAGGGGCCCGCCATGGGGTACGTACCGGGCGCCGAGGCCCATCCCACGATGGCGGCTCCCCCCGCACCGGCTGCTGGGCCTGTTGATTCTGCTGGGGCTTCCGGGCCCGGGATGACGGTTGCGCCCGGCATGGGGCCCGCCGCCGCGCGTGCCGCTGCCCGGGGGGACGCGGGTCCGGGTGCAGGTGCGGGCACTGGTGCGGCCGGTGCCGGACCGGGTGGGCCCGGGGGACCCGGTGGACCCGCCAGTGGTCCTGCTCCGGCTGCGCCTCCCGCCGCGGCTGCGCCTTCCGCCTCCGCGCCGCCGCCCGCCGCTCCCGCACAGCCGCAGCCTTCCCCTCAGGCCCAGGCCCAGGCCCCCGCCCCCGCGGCACGGCAGCCCGGCGCCTGGCCCGGTGCCGCTGCTCCCGCGGCCCCGGCCTCGTCCCCGTCCCAGCCACAGCGCCCCGCCGGCAGCTGGCCGTCGGCTGCCGCGCCGGGGCAGGGGCAGGGGCAGCCCGCGCAGTCAGCTCCTCCGGCCGCGACCGGAGCCCCGTCCTCCGCGCCCCCCGCCGCGCCCGCGCCCGGTATGGCCCAGGGCGCGGCCCAGGTGCGGAACATGTGGCCCGACATCCTCGAGGCCGTCAAGAACCGTCGCCGCTTCACCTGGATCCTGCTCAGTCAGAACGCCCAGGTCGCCGGTTTCGACGGGACCACCCTCCAGCTCGGCTTCCCCAATTCGGGTGCCAGGGACAACTTCGCGTCCAGCGGCAGCGAGGACGTACTGAAGCAGGTCCTCGCCGACCAGTTCCACGTCCAGTGGCGGGTCGACGCGATCGTCGACCCCTCCGGCGGTACGCAGCCCCCCGGCGGCAGCAATCACCCGGGGCCCGGCGGTCCCTCCCCGGCGCCACAGCGTCCGGCGCCCCAGGGAGGAGCGCCTCAGGGGGCACCGCCTCAGGCCGGAGCGCCCCAGGGCGGCGGCGGTGCGGCCGCGCCCGGTCCCGTACAGCAGCCGCCCGCCCCGGAGCCCCCGCAGCACCGGCGACCGCAGGCGTTCCGGGAGCCCGAGCCGCCGCCGGAGCCGGACGGTCCGCCCCCGGTCTCGCTGGAGGACGACACCCCCGAGGACGACGATCCCGACCTGGTCGACTCGGCGCTCTCCGGCCACGACCTGATCGTGCGCGAGCTGGGGGCGACCGTGGTCGAGGAGTACACGAACGAGTAGCCGGCCCGACCCGGTGCGGAAGTCCGCCGCGTACAAGTCCGTGGCGCAGCAGCCCGCCGCACACGCACAAGTCCGCGGACGTGGAGGAATCTACGAGTGCGCCCGGCCGCCCCGTCCGGCGGCCCGCACAAGGCCCGCGCCCGGCGGGTCCCGGTGCGCGGGCTAGGCTTCGCACCGTGAAGGTCCTTGTCATCGGCGGCGGTGCCCGCGAACACGCCCTGTGCCGCTCTCTTTCCCTCGACCCCGAGGTCACCTCTCTGCACTGCGCCCCGGGTAACGCCGGCATCGCGGAAGTGGCCGAGCTGCACGCGGTGGACGCGCTGGACGGCGCGGACGTCGCCCGGCTCGCGGTCCGGCTCGGCGCCGGGCTCGTCGTCGTGGGCCCCGAGGCGCCCCTGGTCGCGGGTGTCGCCGACGCGGTACGGGAGGCGGGCATCCCGTGCTTCGGGCCGAGCCGGGAAGCCGCGCAGCTGGAGGGTTCCAAGGCATTCGCCAAGGACGTGATGGCGGGGGCGAACGTCCCCACCGCCCGCGCCTACGTCTGCACCACCCCCGCGCAGATCGACGCGGCGCTCGACGCCTTCGGCGCCCCGTACGTGGTGAAGGACGACGGCCTCGCCGCGGGCAAGGGCGTCGTCGTCACCGAGGACGTCGCAGCCGCCCGCGCCCACGCGCTGGCCTGCGGCCGGGTGGTCATCGAGGAGTTCCTGGACGGCCCGGAGGTCTCGCTCTTCGCGATCTCGGACGGGGTGACTGTCCTTCCGCTCCAGCCCGCGCAGGACTTCAAGCGCGCGCTCGACGGCGACGAAGGGCCCAACACCGGCGGCATGGGCGCGTACTCGCCGCTCCCCTGGGCCGACCCCAAGCTGGTCGACGAGGTCATGCAGACGGTGCTCCAGCCGACCGTCGACGAGCTGCGCCGCCGCGGCACGCCCTTCGCGGGACTGCTGTACGCGGGGCTCGCGATCACCTCACGCGGGGTGCGGGTCATCGAGTTCAACGCCCGCTTCGGCGACCCCGAGACCCAGGTCGTGCTGGCCAGGCTGAAGACCCCGCTGGCCGGAGTCCTGCTGAACGCGGCCAACGGCACCCTCGACACGGTCCCGCCGCTGAACTGGCGCGACGAGGCCGCGGTCACCGTCGTCATCGCCTCGCACAACTACCCGGACACCCCGCGCACCGGTGACCCCATCGGCGGTCTCGACGAGGTGGCCGCCCAGGATGCGCCCCATGCGTATGTGCTGCACGCCGGGACCAGGCAGGACGGCGACGCGGTGGTGAGCGCGGGCGGCCGGGTCCTCTCGGTGACCGCGACCGGCGCCGATCTGGGCGAAGCCCGTGAGCGGGCGTACACCGCGCTGAGCAGGGTGCGGCTCGACGGCGCGCAGCACCGTACGGACATCGCCGCGAAAGCCGCAGCCATCTGACGGCCTTCCGTCAGCACCTTTACCCAAAGCCATTCCATCGAGTGACGACTGCCCCATCCGGATGACGCTTGCCGGGTCCCCAACTAGTCTGCGGCGCAGGCGTTCCGGCACTTGGCCCACCGGCATTGCGATGTCAGTGGCGGGTGCCACAGTGGGGGAGTGAGCAAAGCCGTCGCAAGGGCAGAGGGGGGTGACGTCCAGCCGTGTCCGAGAACCGTACGAATGACGCGCGGGTGAATCCGCGTGCCAAGCGGGGTGCGCAGGGCGCACGCGCTCATGCGCTGGCCGTTCTGGCGGTCCGGGGCAGAGCCCTGGCCGTCGCGCTGCTGCCGGCGGCGGCAGCGGTCGTGCTGCTGGCCGGCGGTGCCATGGGCCGCCTCAGCGGCGGAAGTTGGGATGTCGCGCGGTGGGTGGTGACGGGGTTCGCGCTGGTGGTGCTGGGGACGGCCGCCGTCGTCGGGACCGTGATCGCCAGGGCCGGGCCTGCCGTCAGCCCGACGGTGGCACTGACCGAGAAGTCCGCGCCCGACCTGCACCGGATGGTGCGGGACCTCGCGGACCGGCTCGAAGTGCCTGTGCCGTCGGCGATAGCGCTGACGCCCGACTGCGACAGCTGGCTCGAGGACCGCTCGCACCCCACCGCCCAGTCCATATCCGGGGGACGGCCGGGCACCGGGCGCGGCCGGTCGATACGGTCCCGCCGGGAGGCGGACGCCCCCGTGCTGGTCATCGGCTCGCCCTTCCTGTGGTGGATGCGGGTGGCCGAGCTGCGGGCCCTCCTCGCTCCCGTCATCGCCGGTACGGGACCCTCCGCGCACCCCGACATCGCGGCCTCGCGCCGGTTTGTACGGGGTCTGGACGCGGCGGTCGCCGTCTCGTCCAGGGCCGGAATCGGCCCGCTGCGACGAGTGGCGTACGGCTTCATCGGCTGGGTCGCCCGGCTGCTGCTGCGCAGCTGCCGCGGGCACGCGGCCGAGATGGAGCGCGGGGTCGCGGCCGCGGCGTCGGACCGTGCACAGGCTGTGGATTACGGGCTGCGGATCGTCGCCCAGGAGCAGGTGGGCCTGGCCTACGCGGGCTGGGACCGGCTGCTGACCCGGGTCGCGCTGCCCGCCTGGCGGATGGGCCGCTGGCCCTCCCGGCTCGACGCCGGGGTGGTCTCCGCGCTCACCGAACTGTCGCGCAGGGACCGTCTCGCCGAGGGATTCACCTCCCGGCTGGGCGAGCGTCCCGCCTGTGACCTGCTGGAGGAGCCGGGCGCGGTCGACGCGGCCACATCCCTCCTCGCGGCCAGGCTCTTCCACGGAGGCCCGGCCGAGACCGGCCCCGACTGGTCCCCGGTGGACTGGCAGCAGTATCCGGAAGAGGTCGTCGACCGTAAATGGCGTACGGAAGCGGCCAGGCTGCACCGCGTCCTCGACCAGCTGGGCGTGCGCCGCACAGCCGGGGCGGGGGCGGGCCCCGATGCGACCGGCGATGCGGGCGCTCCGGGTGAGCCCGGTGAGCCCGGCGATCCGACGCTGGCCCGGGTCCTGGACCATCTCGCGGCCGACGACACGGAGGCGCTGGCGGCCGCCGTCACCGCTGAGGTCGCCCGCGAGGAGGCCGCGGCGCCGCCCCGCGTGCCGGGCGGCGCCCTGGAGGGCGAGGAGCTCTGGGACACCGGGGCGATCCCGCTCTTCCCGCTCCAGCCGCCCCGTACCGGGCGCGATCTGCTCGCAGACCATGTCACCGCCATGGTCTGCTGCGCTGCGGTGGACACGGCCGGGGCGGCCCCCGGCCTCGACTGGCTGGACGGCCCCGCGCTGCTGGTGGGCGGCGAACGCAGGGCTGACCTGGGCGGACATGTGATGAGCCTGGTGGAGGACGGCGACGGCGAGCCGTTGCGAGGATGGCTGACGGCGGTGGGCGTACGCGCGGAGAAGCCGGTACGGCTGGTGTGACGCCCGGTGCACCTCATGCGCTGGCACTTCATGCGTAGACGCCTCATGCGCTGACACCTCATGCGTTGACGCCTCATGCGTAGACGCCTCATGCGTTGACGCCTCATGCGCTGACACCTCATGGCGGACGGGTGGACGGGCCCCATGGCGCGCCCGTTGACGCCCATGACGGACGGCTCCATGGCGCCCGTTGACGCCCGTACCGGGACGGCTCACGGCGCCCGTTGACACCTCACGGCTGACGCCCCAAGGCGCCCGCGGACGCCCGGTCGTGCGCGGAGCCGTCTCCCGGGATCTGCCCCGGAGCCTCCCGGCTTCCCCGGACCCTCCCTCGGGCGGCCTGGATCATTCCACGAATTCGGTACTGTCCTCGTCAATTCGCGACGAACAGTGACGGAGTGCGTGCCTTATGTGATGTGCTGGGGCCGGTCGCTGACTGTCGGTGCATCACTGTTGTGCCTGAGTGGCCGAGGGAAGGGGAGCCGCATGGGGGCGGAGCAGATCCGGCGCTGGGAATCGGGGGCCCTCGCGCACGCCGTCTCGGATCCGTTCGGGCAGGGCCCGCTGCCCTGGCTTCGCGGGAGCGAGCACTACTTCGACGACACCGGCCATGTCGTCCCCTGGTACGCCCCGGACGCCCCGCACCACCGCTCCGGCGGCCCGCGCACAGCCGACGACGTGAAGAAGCAGATCAAGGGGTTCGCGTCCAACGGGGCGGCCGCCCCGGGCGAGGCCATCGACTTCCATGTCACGGTCGACCCGCCCCAGCAGTTCTCCGTCGACATCTACCGGATCGGTCACTACGGCGGCGACGGCGCGGCGAAGATCACCACTAGCCCGCGGATCTCCGGGATCGTCCAGCCGCCCCCGCTCACCGCCGACCGCACGGTCTCCTGCCACCACTGGTGGCTGTCCTGGCGGCTGCAGATTCCTTCGTACTGGTCGATCGGGGCCTATGTCGCGGTGCTGACCACCGTCGACGGCTACCGCTCCCACATCCCCTTCACCGTCCGGGACAGCCACCCGGCGGATCTGCTCCTCCTGCTGCCCGACGTGACCTGGCAGGCGTACAACCTCTACCCGGAGGACGGGCACACCGGCGCCAGCCTCTACCACGCCTGGGACGGCGTGGGCCGGCTTCTCGGCGAGGAGGACGCCGCCACCACGGTCTCCTTCGACCGGCCGTACGCGGGCGCCGGGCTGCCCCTGCACGTCGGGCACGCCTACGACTTCATCCGCTGGGCCGAGCGGTACGGATACGACCTCGCCTACGCCGACGCCCGCGATCTGCACGCCGGCCGCATCGACCCCACCCGCTACCGCGGCCTGGTCTTCCCCGGCCACGACGAGTACTGGTCGGTGCCCATGCGGCGTACGACGGAGGCCGCCCGCGAACACGGCACCTCCCTCGTCTTCCTCTCCGCCAACACCATGTACTGGCAGGTCGACCTCGCCCCTTCCCCGTCCGGCGTCCCGGACCGGCTCCTCACCTGCCGCAAACGCCGCGGCCCGGGGAAGCCCACGCTGTGGCGCGAGATCGACCGCCCCGAACAGCAGCTCCTCGGCATCCAGTACGCCGGGCGGGTCCCCGACCCGAGCCCGCTCGTCGTACGGAACGCCGACCACTGGCTCTGGGACGCGACCGGTGCGGGCGAGGGCGACGAACTCGCCGGTCTGGTCGCCGGCGAGGCCGACCGCTACTTCCCGCGCACATCGCTCCCGGAGCACGAGAGCCGGATCCTGCTCGCCCACTCGCCGTACGAGGACAGCGAGGGGGTCGTGCGGCACCAGGAGACCTCGCTGTACCGGGCCCCGTCCGGCTCGCTGGTCTTCGCCTCGGGCACCTTCGCCTGGTCGCCCGCGCTGGACCGGCCCGGCCATGTCGATTCGCGTATCCAGCGCGCGACAGCCAACCTCCTCGACCGCATCTGCAAGCGCGACTGACCGGGCGAGCGGCCCGCCGCCGGACTCGGCGGGAAGCCGCCGGGCCGCGGGCCGACCCTGGAGGGGCCTGCACAGAGCGCATACGGGAGAATCGACTCCGACCCCACCGCTTGGACAGAACCACGGGGAGGAACCGTGTCCGGATTCGTAGAAAAGCCCGAGCCGCTTCAGGTGCCGGGCCTGGTACACCTGCACACCGGCAAGGTGCGCGATCTGTACCAGAACGAGGCGGGCGACCTCGTGATGGTCGCCAGCGACCGCCTGTCCGCGTACGACTGGGTGCTGCCCACCGAGATCCCCGACAAGGGCCGGGTGCTCACCCAGCTGTCGCTCTGGTGGTTCGACAAGCTCGCCGATCTTGTGCCGCACCACGTCATCTCCACCGACCTGCCCGCCGGCGCCCCCGCCGACTGGGCGGGCCGCACCCTGGTCTGCAAGTCGCTCCGGATGGTCCCGGTGGAGTGCGTGGCCCGTGGCTACCTCACCGGATCCGGCCTGCTGGAGTACGAGGCACACCGCACGGTCTGCGGTCTCGCGCTGCCGGAGGGGCTGACCGACGGCTCCGAACTCCCCGCACCGATCTTCACGCCGGCCACCAAGGCGGCCGTCGGGGACCATGACGAGAACGTGAGTTACGAGGAGGTCGCCCGCCGGACCGGCGCGGAGACCGCCTTCGATCTGCGGCGCACCACCCTCGACGTGTACGAACGGGCCCAGGGCATCGCAAGGGAGCGGGGCATCATCCTCGCCGACACGAAGTTCGAGTTCGGCTACGACGGCGACCAACTCGTCATCGCCGACGAGGTACTGACCCCCGACTCGTCCCGCTTCTGGCCCATGGCCGACTGGGAGCCGGGCCACCCCCAGCCCTCGTACGACAAGCAGTACGTGCGCGACTGGCTGACGTCGGAGGCATCCGGCTGGGACCGCAAGAGCGAACTGCCGCCGCCCGCACTCCCGCAGGAGATCGTGGACGCGACCCGGGCGAAGTATGTGGAGGCGTACGAGCTGCTGACCGGGACCCCCTGGTCCTAGGGCCTGTCGTCGAAGTGCCGTCGGTGCGAAGGGACCGCCTTCCGGTGCATTGCCGGGGGGCCTACGGGCCCTTCGCCGCCGCGGCTCCGCTTTCCCGCACGCGACGAAGCCCCCGAACGCGGAGAAGCCCCCGACCGGAATCCGGTCGGGGGCTTCTCTGTTCCTGCTGCTGAGCGGACGACCAGGTTCGAACTGGCGACCTCAACCTTGGCAAGGTTGCGCTCTACCAACTGAGCTACGTCCGCATGCGCCGTGGCGCGGGCACCACTATACCCAACCTCGCTCGCGCGCGAGACGCACCGCCGTATGCCGGTTCTCCGCCCCCAGCTTCGACGCGGCCGACGACAGATAGTTGCGCACCGTCCCCTGCGACAGCGAGGCCCGCTCGGCGATCTCCGCGATCGGTGCGCCGTCCGCCGCCAGCTCCAGGACTTCCACTTCCCGGGTGGTGAGGGGCGAGTCTCCGGCGGAGATCGCGTCGGCGGCCAACTCCGGGTCCACATAACGCCCTCCGGCCCGCACCGTCCGGATGATCTCCGCCAGGTGCTGCGCGGAAACGGTCTTCGGAACGAACCCCTTCACCCCGGCCGACAGCGCCCGTTTGAGGTGGCCGGGCCGCCCGTGACTCGTCACGATCATGCAGCGGCACTCGGGTAGCAAGGTCCGCAGGGATGTGGCCACGCTCACACCGTCGGCCCCCGGCATCTGGAGATCGAGCACCGCCACATCGGGCCGGTGTGCCCGCGCCATGGCGAGCGCTTCGGGACCGGACGCGGCTTCGGCCACGACCACCAGATCGTCCTCAAGACCGAGCAGCGCGGCGAGCGCTCCCCGGATGAGGTGCTCGTCGTCAGCGAGCAGCACACGTATGGGCACGGAGGCGGCGGGTGCGGCTCCGTCTGCCGCTTCGTCTGCCGTTGAGGGTGCGGCTTCGTCTGCGGGTGTGGGCGCCGGCCCCGGCCCCTGTCCCTGCCCCGGTGATGCGTGAGACGTGTGGTGTGACGGGTGGGTCATGTGCTGGCCCCTTCGGCGGAAGTGGAGGGGAAGGCGGAGGGGGCTGGTGCGGGTGCGGTGGGGGCCGCTGCGGAGGTGAGGTTGGGGGTGGGCGTCGGTGTGGGCGGGTGAGCGGTGGTGTGGGCGTCGGCAAGGCTGGGGCCGGCATCCGGGTCGGTGTCCGGGCCGGCCGGGCCGGCGGCCAGTGGTACCTCCGCAGTCAGCCGGAATCTCCCGCCGGGCGCCGGGCCGGCCGTCAGTGTCCCGGCCACAGCGGTCAGCCGCTCCCGCAGCCCGGCCAGTCCGGTGCCCGGAGTGGAACTGCTGCCGTTTCCACCGCCACCGGCGGCTCCGTCGTTCTCTACGGTCAAGGTCGCGTCCGATGCCGATCTCGCCACCGCGATGGTGCAGCGCCGGGCATCCCCGTGACGCAGCACATTGGTGGCCGCTTCCCGGACGACCCAGCCGAGCGCCGACTGCACATCCGCCGGGAGCCCGTCCGTCGGTCCCGTGACGGTGCACTCGATACCGGCCGCCTCCAACACGCCCTGGGCCCCGCCCAGTTCCGCCGCGAGGTCCGCTCCCCGGTATCCCCGTACCACTGCACGTACCTCGCGCTGTGCCTCATGGGCCATGCGCTGCACCTCGGTCATCTGCTCCACGGCCTCCGGCAGCCCCCGCCGGGCCAGCTGCACCGCCAGCTCGCTCTTCAGCGCGATCACCGCGAGATTGCGCCCCATCACATCGTGCAGATCCCGGCCGAACCGCAGGCGCTCCTCCGCGACCGCCAGCCGGGCCTCCACGTCCTTGGCCTCGTTCAGTTTCCACATCACGCCCAGATGCCAGGCGGAGCAGCGGGTGGTGACGGCGTACCACACGGGCCCGCCCACCGTGCAGGCCATGCAGGCAGCGACGAGCGGCCGGTCGCCACCGAGCAGAAGGACCGCCCCGCACACCACGCCCATGGCGGCCAACTGCGCCAGGGCCAGCACCCGCTTCCGGACGATCAGGCTGTGCGCCATCGAGAACGGCATCACAGCGGCGCACAGCAGCATCGACAGCCCCGGGACGTTCCGCAGCCCCGCCTGCGAGGCGAGCAGCAGGGCGGCCGCCAGATCCATGGCCATCAGAACGGCGCCGAAGGCCACCATCCGTCGGGAGAGCGTGGTCTGACCCAGATACTCGGCCAGACCACCGGAGGCCAGCGAGACGCAGTACACCCCCTGAGCGACTGCGAGCAGGCAGGACGCGGCGATCAGAGCCGTGGGGGCCCCGGAATGACGGACCGGGCGCGTCACGCTGTACAGCACCTGCAGGACGACGGCGAGCCACAGCAGGAGGTAGATCGTCGCCCGTGCGTAGAGGTCGGCCTGCGCGAAGCCATCTCGCTTCCGCCATCTCCTCAGCCACCGCATCATGTGCCCCCGCCCCCTCCGGCCATGGTCAGCGCCGTGGCTCCCAGCGGAACCACCGGCGTACAGCAAACACCGAGAGGACCGTCCAGGCCACCGCCGTCAGAACGTGCCCCAGGGCGTCGTACGCGGACAACGACCCGGTCCAGGCGCCCCGTACCAGCTCGACCACCGGAGTCAGCGGCAGCAGCTCGCACACCGACGCCAGCCGGTCGGGGAATATCTCCAGCGGGACGAGCACGCCGGACCCCGCCATCGACACCAGCATCAGCGGGATGACCGTCAGCTGGGCGGCCTCGGCGGACTTGGTGATCCCCGCCGTCGCCGCGCCCAGCGCGGTCAGCATCACGACCCCGAGGGCGACACCCACGATCAGCAGCTGCGGCGCGGGCGGCAGGCCCATGTCGAAGACCACCGCACAACCTGCCGACAGGACCGCGCACTGCACCAGCGCGATGACCACCGAGGGCAGCGCGGCCCCGGCCAGTATCTCCGTGTCCCGTGCCTCGCCCGTGCGCAGCCGCTTGAGCACCAGTTGCTCACGGCGGACCACCAGGACGCCCACCACGCCGTTGTACAGAGCGAAGAGCAGGCCGAACGCGATTCCCCCGGGCAGCAGCACCGCGCCGGCCGTCAGCCCGGCCTTGTCCAGGGTGTCCTGGTCGGTCGCTGAAGAGATCACGAAGGTCATCGTGATGGGCAGCACCAGCATGGTGAACAGCGAAGCCTTGCTGCGGCCGAGCAGCGTCAGCTCGGCGCGGGCCAGAGCGAGCATCCGGCCCGTGTCGAGCGCCCGTACCCGCGCTCCGCCCCCAGCACCGGGCCCGGCCGCCGCGCCCGTCGCCCGTCCTTCCCCCGCGCCCACCATCCGCCCTCCGGCGGTCCGGTCATCCGCCGCGCGGCCCGCCGCACGGTCGCCCGCCCCACGGCCGCCCTTCGTGCGGTCCTCCTTGCGGCCCTCCGTGCGTTCCCCCGTCGTGCTCACCGTGTGGCCTCCTGCTTCTGTGCGATACCGAGAAATGCCTCTTCCAGCGAGGCCGACCGGACATCGAGCCCCCGCAGCTCGATGTCGTGATCCCTGGCCCACAGCAGGAGTTCGGTGGCGGACCGCTGAAGCTCATCGGTCCGCAGCTGGATGTCCCCGCCCGTGCGGACGTACGTTCCCAGCGGCGGCAGATCGCCGACCGCTGTCCCCTCGGGCAGGGAGAAGGAGATCTGTGAGGGCTGTGCGGCCACCACCTCGTCCACCCGGCCCTCGGCCGCTATTCGGCCCTCGTGCAGGATCGCCAGCCGGTCGGCCAGGACTTCGGCCTCCTCCAGATAATGGGTCGTCAGCAGGACCGTCGTGCCGCTGTCGCGCAGCTCGCGCACCAACTCCCAGGTCTCCCTGCGTCCTTCGGCGTCGAGCCCGGTCGTCGGCTCGTCGAGGAAGAGCACCTCGGGGCGGCCCAGCAGGGCCATCGCCAGATCCAGCCGCCGCTTCTCACCGCCGGACAGCTGCTTCACCCGGATGCCGGACCGCCTGCTGAGCCCCACCATCTCCATGGCCTCATCAACCGGCCGCGCCCGGCTCGTGCAGCCCGCCCACATCCGGATCGTCTCGGCCACGGTCAGCTCGGGGGAGAATCCACCCTCCTGGAGCATGGCGCCCGTCCTCGGCCGGATGGCGGCACGCTCGCGGTACGGATCGTGTCCCAGCACGCGCACCTGTCCGCCGCTCGGTGGCGCCAGCCCCTCCAGGAGCTCCACGGTGGAGGTCTTTCCCGCGCCGTTCGTCCCCAGCAGCGCGAAGAGCTCCCCCGCGGCCACCGAGAACGAGACGCCGGCCACCGCCTCGTACCCACCGGCATAGCTGCGCCGTAGGTCTGCGACCTCAATCACATCTGTCATGCATCCAGGCTGCCCCCGGCCCGTCCCCCCGCCCGATGACATATGTCATCAGACGCCATGAGGAACGCCATGGGCTGGAATCCCCGCCTCCTGCGAATCCCAGGTGGCTCTGCGCATTGCAGGAGGCCGGCCATCCCGGGAGGCCGGAATCGCCGGCCGTAATCACAGAGAAGCCCCGGTCGGATTCCGACCGGGGCTTCTCTGTTCCTGCTGCTGAGCGGACGACCAGGTTCGAACTGGCGACCTCAACCTTGGCAAGGTTGCGCTCTACCAACTGAGCTACGTCCGCAGATTGCAGCCGACCGGCTTTCACCGGGCGGTGCGAGCACCATCCTACCCGACGGTCCGAGTGGACCGGTACGGAGAGGGATGCAGAGCGGGTGACAGGAATTGCACACTGCGCCTTCCCCCTGGAAGGGGGATGTTCTACTACTGAACTACACCCGCACGCTGCTTCGAACGGGGCCTTTCGGCCTCGCCCTTCGGCGTGCTCCAGACTCTAGCTGACCAGCAGGGGTGGAATGCAAGTCGGGCACACCGAGGGGGAGTCGGCCACCCCTGCCGACCGACCGCGAGCCGACCGCCGACTGCCACGAGCCGACGGTGAACCGGCGGAGAGCCCGCCGCGAACCGACCGCGAGCCGGCCGGATGTGCGCCGCCCGCCGCGCCGCCCGCCGCGCCCCCGGTCAGCCCGCCGCGTTGAACGCCTCGTAGACCTTCTTCGGGATGCGCCCCCTGGCCGGTACTTCCATCTTGTTCGACCGGGCCCAGGCGCGGACGGCCGCCGGATCCGGGGCCACCGATGTGTGCCGGTAGGTCTTGCCCGACTTCGACTGCTTTCGAGCCGCCTCCAGGAACGGGGCCAGCGACTTGCGCAGTTTCTTTGCATTGGCGGTATTGAGGTCGATCTCGTACGACTTCCCGTCGAGACCGAAGGTGACCGTTTCCGCCGCTTCCCCGCCGTCGATGTCGTCGGAGAGCGTGACCACTACTCGCTGAGCCACGGACTTCGGTCCTTTCCTTCGACATCATCGCGCCTGCACGGTGTCACGCAGGCGTGTCACTGTGCTGACGTGCTGTGATGTCGGCCTTGCGGCTGATTTTGAGTTACGCCAATTCCTTTGTACAGCGGAAGGCGTCGCATTGTGAAGCCCACCCAATTACATGCGCGTGTCCGAGTGCAATCCGGTAGGCCGATTTTTTCGAGGATTTTCCTCCGGTGTTGTCTGTGTCTTGTCGGTGGGTTGTCGGTGCGTTGTCGGCATCTTGTCGCGGCCGATATCTGAACGTGATCGGCCCCGGTCGATATCTACCCGCGTAGAATCTGTGGGCAGGTAGTGTGATGGGACCGCCTTCGCACCACACACCGGGAGTGCCAGTGGCACGCGTCGTAGTCGACGTCATGCTCAAGCCGGAGATCCTCGACCCGCAGGGACAGGCGGTGCAGCGTGCACTGCCCCGTCTCGGCTTCGATGGAATCGCCGACGTACGTCAGGGAAAGCGTTTCGAGCTGGAGGTCGATGGGCCGGTTGATGACGCCGCCCTCGCCCGTATCAACGAGCTCGCCGAAACGTTCCTCGCCAACACCGTCATCGAGAACTTCACCGTGAAGGTGGAGGCAGAGAAGTGACAGCTCGTATCGGGGTCGTCACTTTTCCGGGCACGCTCGACGACCGGGACGCCCTGCGCGCCGTACGCATCGCGGGCGCCGAACCCGTTTCGCTCTGGCATCGCGACAAGGGCATCCAGCAGGTCGACGCGGTCGTCCTGGCGGGTGGTTTCTCGTACGGCGATTATTTGCGGGCCGGTGCCATCTCGCGCTTCTCGCCGGTGATGGGGACGATCATCGAGCAGGCGAAGGCCGGTCTTCCGGTCCTGGGTATCTGCAACGGTTTCCAGATCCTGACCGAGTCGCATTTGCTGCCGGGCGCGATGCTCCGGAACAACCATCTCCACTTCATCTGCCGCGATCAGAAGCTGCGCGTGGAGAACGCGGAGACCGCCTGGACCGCCGACTACACCGCCGGCCAGGAGATCTCCGTACCCCTCAAGAACATCGACGGCCGTTACGTGGCCGACGAGCGGGTGCTCGATGAGCTGGAGGCCGAGGGGCGGGTCGCTTTCCGTTATCTCGACGGCAACCCGAACGGTTCGCTCCGCGACATCGCCGGTGTCACCAACGCCGCGGGCAATGTCGTCGGCCTGATGCCGCACCCCGAGCACGCCGTGGAGCCGCTGATCGGTACGGGGCGTACCGACGGCATCGGATTCTTCTCCTCGATCCTGAAGAAGCTGGTCAACGCATGACGACTGAACGCAACGAGAGCGCCGCCAAGGGCCGCCTCGACACCGTCAAGCACGCAGCGGCGACCCCCGAGGCCGAGCAGCCCTGGAAGGAGCTCGGCCTCAAGGAGGACGAGTACGCGCGGATCCGCGAGATCCTCGGCCGCCGTCCGACCGGCGCCGAGCTCGCCATGTACTCCGTGATGTGGTCCGAGCACTGCTCGTACAAGAGCAGCAAGGTGCACCTCAAGCAGTTCGGCGAGAAGGTCCCGGTCAACGACGCGATGCTCGTCGGTATCGGGGAGAACGCCGGTGTCGTGGACGTCGGCCAGGGCTACGCGGTCACCTTCAAGGTCGAGTCGCACAACCACCCCTCGTACATCGAGCCCTACCAGGGCGCGGCGACCGGCGTCGGCGGCATCGTCCGCGACATCCTCGCCATGGGGGCCCGCCCCGTCGCGGTCGTCGACCCGCTGCGGTTCGGTGCGGCCGACCACCCCGACACCCGGCGGGTGCTGCCGGGTGTGGTCGCGGGCATCGGCGGCTACGGCAACTGCCTGGGGCTGCCGAACATCGGCGGCGAGGTCGTCTTCGACGCCTGCTACCAGGGCAATCCGCTGGTCAACGCGGGCTGCATCGGTGTGATGAAGCACGAGGACATCCACCTCGCGAAGGCTTCGGGCACCGGCAACAAGGTCATCCTGTACGGCGCCCGTACCGGCGGTGACGGCATCGGCGGCGTCTCGGTCCTGGCGTCCGAGACCTTCGAGTCGACCGGTCCCGCGAAGCGTCCGGCCGTCCAGGTCGGCGACCCGTTCCAGGAGAAGCTCCTCATCGAGTGCACCCTGGAGATCTTCCGCGAGAAGCTGGTCGCGGGCATCCAGGACCTCGGCGGCGCCGGACTGTCCTGCGCCACGTCCGAGCTGGCCAGCGCCGGTTCCGGCGGGATGCGCGTCGAGCTGGACACCGTCCCGCTGCGTGACTCCTCGCTCTCGCCCGAGGAGATCCTCATGAGCGAGTCGCAGGAGCGTATGTGCGCGATCGTGGAGCCGCAGCACGTCGAGCGGTTCATGGCGATCTGCGAGAAGTGGGACGTCATCGCCACCGACATCGGTGAGGTGACCGAGGGCTCGCAGCTGGAGATCTTCTGGCACGGCGAGCAGATCGTGGATGTGCCGCCGCGTTCGGTCGCCCATGAGGGGCCCACGTACAACCGGCCCTACGCCCGGCCCGACTGGCAGGACGCCCTCCAGGCCGACGACGCCAACAAGCTGCCCCGCCCGGCCACTTCGACCGAGCTGCGCGAGCAGGTCCTGCGGCTCGTCGCGTCGCCCAACCAGGCGTCGAAGGCGTGGATCACCGATCAGTACGACCGTTTCGTGCAGGGCAACACGGTGCTCGCGATGCCCGAGGACGCGGGCATGGTCCGGATCGACGAGGAGTCGAATCTGGGCGTGACCATGGCGACCGACGGCAACGGCAGGTTCGCGAAGCTCGACCCGTACGCGGGCGCTCAGCTGGCGCTGGCCGAGGCGTACCGCAATGTCGCCACCACCGGCGCGAAGCCGCTCGCGATCTCCGACTGCCTGAACTTCGGTTCGCCCGAGGACCCGGCGGTGATGTGGCAGTTCGCCGAGGCCACCCGTGGTCTCGCGGACGGCTGTCTGGAGCTGGGGACCCCGGTCACCGGCGGCAATGTGTCGCTGTACAACCAGACCGGCGACGCGGCCATCCATCCGACGCCCGTGGTCGCGGTGCTCGGTGTGATCGACGACGTCAACCGCCGTACGCCGATGGCGTTCGCGGAGGAGGGCCAGCTGCTGTACCTCCTCGGGGACACCCGTGAGGAGCTGGGCGGTTCGGCCTGGTCGCAGGTGGTCCACGACCACCTCGGCGGGGTGCCGCCCCGGGTCGACCTCGGGCGCGAGAAGCTGCTCGCGGAGATCCTGATCTCGGCGTCGCGCGACGGCATGATCGACGCCGCGCACGATCTGTCCGACGGCGGTCTGATCCAGGCGGTCACCGAGTCCTGCCTGCGCGGCGGTAAGGGCGCGCGGCTGATCGTCCCCGACGGTCTCTCCGCGTTCACCTTCCTGTTCTCGGAGTCGGCGGGGCGCGCGGTCGTCTCGATCCCGCGCAGCGAGGAGCTCCGCTTCAACGACATGTGCGGGGCGCGGGGGCTGCCGGTCACCCGTATCGGTGTGGTGGACGGCGATGAGATCGAGGTCCAGGGCGAGTTCAGCATCGCGCTGAGCGAGCTGAGGAGCGCTCACGAGGCCACGGTCCCGGGGCTGTTCGCCTGAGCCGGGTGAGGTGATCCCGGGCTTGTGCGACGGGTCGGCCCCCAGGACCGGTTGGTCCTGGGGGCCGATGTCGTCACGTCCGGTGGCGTCTACGTCGGGTGCTGTTTCCGTCCGGTGTCGTCCACGTCCGGTGCCGTTTCCGTCCGGTGGCGGCCGGCTCAGTAGGCGGCGGCCGCCTTCGGGTCGGGCCCGTGGGAGTTGGCCTGTCGCTGGCCCTCGGTGGCGAGGAACACGATCAGGATGATCCAGCCCACGAACGGGACGAGCGCGATGAAGATCCAGCCGCCCGACCTGCCGGTGTCGTGCAGGCGGCGCACGGTCACGGCGAGCGTCGGCAGCAGTACGGCGAGGGTGTAGAGGCCGCTGAGCCAGTTGCTGTCGAGCACCGCCGAGGAAATGATCGTCAGCACGATGCTGATGATGATGCTGAACAGCGTGAACATCCAGTACTCCTGGCGGCGTGCGCGCCCGCTGAAGCCCACATAGTTCTTGATCACATCGAGATACCAGTTCACTTCGGTCCCCCCAAAGTCATACGGAAAAGTCATGCAGAGCGGCCCGTCACGGTTGACGGGCCGGACGGCAGAACCTATGTGGCTTGAAGTGAACGGGTCAAGGTGGCAGGGCTGTTGTCGGACCCACCACCTAGACTCACTTCCATGCCGCCGTCCCAGAAGCGCGCCCGCCGCTACGACTTCGTCATCACCCGTGCCGCCGTGCTGGCCCAGTTCGAGCACGTGAGGAGTGCCGTGAGCGCCCTCACGCCCGATCAGCTCGCCCTGCCCACCCGGCTCGGTGACTGGACCGTGCGCGAGCTCGCCGCGCATCTCGCCATGGCTGTCGAGAGCGTCAGCCGCTCTCTCGACCAGGAGCCGCCGGCCGTCCAGGAACTGACCCTGCTGGAGTGGCCGTTCGCCACCGCTCCCGTCGCGCACCAGATCTCCGACGACGTCAGGGCGATAGCCGCCGCCTCCGCCCCGGCTGAGCTGTTCGGCCGCACCGCCGACCGGATCGCCGAGCGGCTGCCCGGCGCCGACGGCGAGCGGCTGCTCGCCACCCGTGTCGGTGCCATGCCGCTCGGCGACTATCTGGTCTCGCGCTGTGTGGAACTGGTCGCCCACACCGACGACTTGAACGCGGCCACCGGCCTGGACATCCCGTACGACCGGAAGGCCCTGGCCGCCTGCACCCGGCTCCTCGCGGACGCCCTCGCGGTCAAGGCGCCCGGCGCGTCGACGGAGGTGCGGATCCCGCCGTACGCCGTGGTCCAGTGCGTCGAGGGCCCCCGCCACACCCGCGGCACCCCGCCCAACGTCGTCGAGACCGACCCGCTCAGCTGGGTCCGGCTGGCCACCGGGCGTACGGAGTGGCAGGCGGCGGTGGAGCGCGCCGACGTCGCGGCGAGCGGCGAGCGCGCCGACCTGTCGGCCCTGCTGCCGGTCATGAGCTGAACGGGAGCCGGGACGGAGGGACTCAGGGCCGGGTCGCTGCGAACGGAGCGGAAAGGGAGGGCCCCATGGCGGGGCCTTGCGAACGGAGCGGAAATCAGGGGAACCGGACACCCCGCCCGTCCCGTCCAACGGCCATGTACACGCAACGTACCGCCGTCGCCGCCCTGGCCCTCTGCGCACTGGCCGCCTGCGGCACGGAAAAAGGAACACCGGGTTCGAACAACCCGGCCGAGCCTGACGTGCCTCTCGCCGGGACCGGCTGGACCGTCGACAGCGTCTCGGCCGCCGGCGCCGTGCGGAAGGCCCCGGCGGGTGCCGGCATCGCATTCGAGAAGGGACGGCTGAACGGCTCGTCCGGCTGCAACCACTTCAGCGCGCCGGTCACGGTCAAGGACGACACCGTCACTGTCGGCGCCGCCACCAGCACGCTGATCGGCTGCCCGAAGAATCTGCAGAGTTACGAGACCGCTCTCCGCAAGACACTCACCGGCAAGCTCTCCGTCCACCTCAGCGGCGGAAAGCTCACTCTGCGTACAGCGAAAGGTGACTCCGTGACCCTCACCAGGAAGCCTGCCGAGCGGCCCGCTCCGCTCGTCGGAACGGCATGGAAGGTGGACGCGCTGACCGACGGCGCGAGCGTGTCGACCCTTCCGCGGGGGACCGCCGGCACGGCGCGGCTGACCTTCGCGAAGGACGGTTCGGTGCGTGGAAACCTGGGCTGCAACCGGGTCAGCGGTATGGCAAAGGTCACGGACAGCACCCTCACCTTCGGGCCGCTCACCACCACCCGCATGATGTGCAAGACGCCCGCCATGACCCTGGAGAGGCACCTGCTCAAGGCGTTGCACGGGCCTGTGCGCTACGGAATCCAGCACCGCACACTCACGCTCACGGCCCACGATGGAACCGGAATCCGCGCCACCGCATAGCGTCACGCACCGGTCGGAAAGGGTGCGGCGGCGGATCCCCAATTCGGACCAGTGGTCGATCTCGCCTACACTCGGTGGCGTGCCTCGTGGTGATGGACGACTCAACCACGACCTGCTCCCCGGAGAGAAAGGCCCCCAGGACGCTTGTGGCGTCTTCGGTGTCTGGGCTCCGGGCGAAGAGGTCGCCAAGCTCACCTATTTCGGACTGTATGCCCTGCAGCACCGTGGACAGGAGTCCGCGGGCATCGCAGTGAGCAATGGGTCCCAGATCCTGGTCTTCAAGGACATGGGTCTGGTCTCACAAGTCTTCGACGAAACCTCTCTCAGCTCTCTCCAGGGCCATATCGCGGTGGGCCATGCCCGCTACTCCACCACCGGAGCCTCGGTGTGGGAGAACGCGCAGCCGACGTTCCGTGCCACCGCGCACGGCTCGATCGCCCTCGGACACAACGGCAACCTGGTGAACACGGCCCAGCTGGCCGCGCTGGTCGCCGAGCTGCCCAAGGAGCACGGCCGCTCCACGCAGCTGGCTGCGACCAACGACACCGATCTGATCACCGCGCTCCTCGCGGGCCAGACCGATGACGACGGCAAGCCCCTCACGATCGAGGACGCGGCGCCCAAGGTGCTGCCCGAGGCCAAGGGCGCCTTCTCGCTGGTCTTCATGGACGAGCACACCCTCTACGCGGCCCGTGACCCGCAGGGCATCCGCCCGCTGGTCCTCGGCCGTCTGGAGCGTGGCTGGGTGGTGGCCTCCGAGTCCGCCGCCCTCGACATCTGCGGCGCCGCCTTCGTCCGCGAGGTCGAGCCCGGCGAGCTGATCGCCATCGACGAGAACGGTCTGCGCAGCACCCGCTTCGCAGAAGCGAAGCCCAAGGGCTGTGTCTTCGAGTACGTCTATCTGGCGCGCCCCGACACGGACATCGCGGGCCGGAACGTCTACCTCTCGCGGGTCGAGATGGGCCGGAAGCTGGCCGCCGAAGCCCCGGCGGACGCCGACCTGGTGATAGCGACGCCCGAGTCGGGAACGCCCGCGGCGATCGGTTACGCCGAGGCGAGCGGGATTCCGTACGGCTCGGGCCTCGTCAAGAACGCCTACGTCGGCCGGACCTTCATCCAGCCGTCCCAGACGATCCGCCAGCTCGGTATCCGTCTCAAGCTCAACCCGCTGAAGGAAGTCATCCGCGGGAAGCGCCTGGTGGTCGTCGACGACTCGATCGTCCGCGGCAACACCCAGCGCGCCCTGGTCAAGATGCTCCGCGAGGCGGGCGCCGCCGAGATCCACATCCGGATCTCATCCCCGCCCGTGAAGTGGCCGTGCTTCTTCGGCATCGACTTCGCCACCCGGGCCGAGCTGATCGCCAACGGCATGTCCGTGGACGAGATCGCGACCTCGATGGGCGCCGACTCCCTCGCGTACATCTCCATCGACGGCATGATCGAGGCCACCACCATCGACAAGCCGGACCTCTGCCGCGCCTGCTTCGACGGCGTGTACCCGATGGAACTGCCCGACCCCGAGCTGCTCGGCAAACAGCTGCTGGAGACCGAGCTCGCGGCCGGACCGGCGAGCACCGCCGCCGCCGAGGCGCTCCGTCGCCCGTAGGCCCCGCAGGACGACACGAAAGTCCCAGAACCATGTCTGCTGAATCTCCCGAGCGCGCCCCGCACCAGGCCGCAGGTGCCAGCTACGCGGCTGCCGGCGTCGACATCGAAGCCGGTGACCGCGCCGTCGAGCTGATGAAGGAGTGGGTGAAGAAGACGCAGCGCCCCGAGGTCGCGGGCCTCGGCGGCCTCGGCGGATTCGCCGGCCTCTTCGACGCCTCGGCCCTGAAGCGCTACGAGCGGCCGCTGCTCGCGTCCGCCACCGACGGGGTGGGCACGAAGGTCGACCTCGCGCGGAAGATGGGCGTGTACGACACCATCGGCCACGACCTCGTCGGCATGGTCGTGGACGACCTGGTCGTCTGCGGCGCCGAGCCGCTCTTCATGACCGACTACATCTGCGTCGGCAAGGTCTTCCCCGAGCGGGTCGCCGCGATCGTGAAGGGCATCGCCGAAGGCTGTGTGCTGGCCGGCTGCTCCCTGGTCGGCGGCGAGACGGCCGAACACCCGGGGCTGCTGGGCGCGGACGACTTCGACGTCGCGGGCGCCGGTACGGGCGTGGTCGAGGCGGACCGGCTGCTGGGCCCCGACCGGATCCGCGAGGGTGACGCAGTGATCGCGATGGCGTCGTCCGGACTTCACTCGAACGGGTACTCGCTGGTGCGCCATGTCGTCTTCGACCGGGCCGGCTGGGCGCTGGACCGGGAGATCGCGGAGTTCGGCAGGACGCTCGGCGAGGAGCTGCTGGAGCCGACCAGGATCTACTCGCTGGACTGTCTGGCGCTGACCCGTACGACCGAGGTGCACGGCTTCAGCCACATCACCGGCGGCGGACTGGCCAACAACCTGGCCCGGGTGATCCCGGACCATCTGCACGCCACGGTCGACCGCTCGACGTGGACCCCGGGAGCGGTCTTCGACGTCGTCGGCGGGGCCGGGCAGGTCGAGCGGCTCGAGCTGGAGAAGACCCTGAACATGGGGGTCGGCATGATGGCCGTCGTGCCTGCGGAGTCGGTGGACTCGGCGCTGGCGACCTTCGAGGACCGCGGCCTGGACGCCTGGGTCGCCGGAGAGATCACCGGACGCGGCGATCACGCCTCGGGTGCGGAGCTGACCGGGGACTACGCCAAGTAGGCGGCGCGGAGCGGATCAGCGGACGGGCAGGGCAGGCCGACGGGGTGCTGCACACCAGGTCACAGGCCGGGTGGGTGCGGTCACGACGGGCTGCCCGTGCGGCTCGGGGAGGCCGGTGCACAGGGTGGACAGCACTGAACCCGGTCCGAGGCGCAGGCCCTGGACCGGGTCAGTGTGACGGCGCAGCCGGAGACGGCGCCGGTGAATGCTGCGAGGTGTTGTACGTCAAGCGCCGCGGCGCTGAGACGAAGGACCGGACTCGTCGTCCTCGTCCTGATCCTCGTTGTAACGATCCGCGTACTGTGCGTACGGGTCATCTTCCTCTTCGTCGTCCTCGAACGGCTCCGCGTTCGGTGGCTGACTCGTAGGAGATGCGCCCAGCTCATTGGCCAGACGTGACAGGTCCGTCCCGCCGCTGCTGTACTTCAGCTGGCGGGCGACCTTCGTCTGCTTGGCCTTTGCCCGGCCGCGCCCCATGGCTCGACCCCCTCGGTGACGGGGCTCGACGGCCCCAGAGTCTTGACACCCGTTCATGATTCGGAACGGACTCTCCGTGAAGAGTCCGGTCCGTAGGGCTTCAACGGTACCTGCTTCCGCGGCCATACGGTACGCCGCCCGCGGGAAGCGCCGCTTCACAGAACCGGCGAGGAGCCCTGTCCTCGCTGGTCAACTGCGATTTTAACCTCTTCTCGGCGGCCGACCCGCCGACGGGGGTGAGTCACGTCTCCCCGACAGCGGGTCAGCGGGTGCGCACGGTCAGTGTTCGCGGGCGGAACGGCCCGCGGCCATCAGCTGCTCGGCGATCCGGTCGGCCGCCGCGGCCGGTGGAATGCCGTCTTCATTTGCACGTGCGAATATTGCCAGCGTGGTGTCGAAGATCCTGGCTGCCTTCTTCTTGCAGCGGTCGAAGTCGAAGCCGTGGAGTTCGTCGGCGACCTGGATGACCCCGCCGGCGTTCACCACATAGTCCGGGGCGTAGAGGATGCCCCGGTCCGCGAGGTCCTTCTCGACGCCGGGGTGGGCGAGCTGGTTGTTGGCCGCGCCGCACACCACCTTCGCGGTGAGCACCGGCACCGACGCGTCGTTGAGCGCGCCGCCCAGCGCGCACGGGGCGTAGATGTCGAGCCCTTCGGCGCGGATCAGCGCGTCCGTGTCGGCGACCGCCGTGACCCGGCCCGGGTGGCTGTCGGTGACGCGGCGCACGGAGTCCTCGCGTACGTCCGTGACCAGCACATCGGCGCCCTCGGCCAGCAGATGCCCGACGAGGTGGTGACCGACCTTGCCGACGCCCGCGACACCGACCCTGCGGCCGCGCAGCGAGGGGTCGCCCCACAGGTGCTGGGCGCTGGCCCGCATGCCCTGGTAGACGCCGAAGGCGGTCAGCACCGAGGAGTCGCCCGCGCCGCCGTTCTCCGGGGAACGGCCGGTGGTCCAGGCGCACTCGCGCGCCACCACGTCCATGTCCGCGACATAGGTGCCGACGTCGCAGGCCGTCACGTACCGCCCGCCGAGCGAGGAGACGAACCTGCCGTAGGCCAGGAGGAGTTCCTCCGTCTTGACCAGCTCGGGATCGCCGATGATCACGGCCTTGCCGCCACCGTGGTCCAGACCGGCCATGGCGTTCTTGTACGACATTCCGCGTGCGAGGTTCAGCGCGTCGGCGACGGCCGCAGCCTCGTTCGCGTACGGGTAGAAGCGCGTGCCGCCGAGGGCCGGGCCCAGGGCGGTGGAGTGGATGGCGATCACGGCCTTGAGGCCGGAGGCACGGTCCTGGCAGAGGACGACCTGCTCGTGTCCGCCCTGGTCCGAGTGGAACAGGGTGTGCAGCACGTCGGCGCGGGCGCCGGGGGCGTCCGGGGCGAGGGGGACGTCAGGTGCAGGAGCGCCGGTCATATCGGTCACGGTGGTGACTCCCAAGTACGAGGCGGCGGCCCTCTTACGGGTGGAGAGGGCCGGATGGCAGCAGATTAGGCCCTGCGCGTCCGCGGATCAGGCGCAGTGCCGAGGATCACCCCCTCGTGGAGCAATGACATGGGACGATTCACCTTATGGCGGTGGTGTCCTCAGTGATCGTCCCCTATACGTCCTACCTGCGGGTGTACGAGCCCTTGGCGGCCTTTCCGGAGGCCGAGCGCGACCACTGGGCCCGCTATGCGCGGCGCAGCGAGCTGCCGACGGCACAGGACGAGCTCCGGCGTTCGCTGGCGGATCTGCTGCCGACGCCTCCGGTGGCCGTCCCGGTGCACGAGAGCGCCGACGCGTTCGTGGCCGAGCTGGACGGTGTGGTCTGCGTCTGCCCCTGGCGGACCAGGCTGCGCGGCTGGCAGGCGCTGGAGTCGCTGGCGGCGCAGTATCCGGAGCCGGTGCTCGATGTCGTGCTCCCGCCGGTGGTGCGTCTGCAGGCGGCCGCCGACTACGAGCGCTGGCTCGAGCGGAACCCGGACGCGCGGCCGTGGATCCGGACGACGGTCTGGCATGTCCCGGTGCGCTGGTTCACGCTCTTCGACGACGAGGAGCGCGAGTACGAGAAGGCCGGGACCGGTGACGGTGAGGTGGCCGGAGCGCCGCCGGTGATGCGCTACCGGACGCCGATGGTGCAGGCCAGGCGCCGGCTGGCCCGGTCGCTGAAGACGCTCAGGGAACACTTCGAGGAGGGCCCGCTCACCGAGGGGCTCGTCGATGTCGGGAAGTGGCTGGAGGAGTTCCACCCCAGGTCGCTGGTCGAGCTCGACTACGGCGGTCTGGTGCACGCCCTGTCCGACGAGCAGCTGGCCGAGGACCGTTCGGCCGCCGATGTGGCGGCCGCGGTGGCCGCGCTGCGCGCGGGCGACGAGGAGACGGCGGATGCCGCGTACGAGCGCCTCGCGGACCGCTGGCGGGCCGTCCGGGCACGGCAGACGGCGAACTGACGGCGAACTGACGGCGGGCCGACGGCGTGGCCGACGGCGGATTCGCGTCGGCCCGCGGGCCGAACCGGCGGCGCGGGCCGCGGGTGACGCCGTGGGTGACACTGTGGGTGCTGCTCTGCGGAAAGGTCCTTGGTCCTGATCCGGGCCTTTAAGTCAAGCGTGACGGACCGCACTAACCGGGGCCTTGCGCCCATCCCCCACCCTCGTGTCAAAATAGGACAAGGAGTCCGGGGAGGGCTCCGTCCGTCCAAGTAAGGGCGGATTCCTCGGCATTGCACTCTATGGGGGGTCTCATGACTCCTGATGACCATGTGACTGATCGTCACTGGGGCGTGACTGTCCGCTATGGCATGGTCCATCGGGCTTCGGCCGCTGATGAGCGCCTGAGAGGGCAATTCCATCGGTTTGGCCGACGCGGCTGGACGGATGGTGTAGTTGTAGTGCCGAAGACAAGCCGTTCGTCCTATAACCGACTCGGCCCGTGTCCGCCATTTCGGGCAACGCGGGTCAAGGTGCAGAATTTAGAGGAAAGAACCGAGATGGTTCGGTTCTCCCGAGGAGGCCGCTCATGACCGCTCGCACCCCTGATGCCGAGCCGCTGCTGACCCCGGCTGAGGTTGCCACGATGTTCCGCGTGGACCCGAAGACGGTCACCCGCTGGGCGAAGGCGGGCAAGCTCACGTCCATCCGAACGCTGGGTGGGCATCGCCGGTACCGCGAGGCAGAGGTCCGTGCTCTGCTCGCGGGTATTCCGCAGCAGCGCAGCGAGGCCTGAACACCCTAATAAATCGGGCGTTTTCGGGTCCCCCAACCCGGTTCGGCCCGTTATAGCTCCACTTGACGGCGGTCCGCCCCAACGGACTTCCGTTTTTGATCGCGCTGGACTCCGCCGGGTCCAGCGCGATCTTTTTTGCGTCATGCCCTGTTCGGGCCGGTGCGGGGCCGCCGCGGCCGGGCCGCCGGCCGGTCGCCGTGTGCTCGTACGGGGTCTTCTGCCGCGCTCCCAGGGCCCGTTGGCGGCCGTCCGATTCAGCCCTGTCGTCCCGTTGTCAGTGCGGTCGCGGAGGCTCAGCGTGTGCCGCCGGTTACGTCTCGCACAGCAGTGCAATGGCACATATTAAATTGGGGCGTTGTAGGGAGGGGTTAAGTTCACTCCTTTTCAAAACTCTTTGCGTGACACCCGTCACACGGCAGAGCACTTGCCAAACCCGAGCCTGTCACGGACAGACCCGGCGGGCAGCATGGTTCACCGGCGCGCCGGTGGACGTTCCTCATCGGGGGCGGACTGCTCCATCGCGAGCCGCAGCAGCCGGTGGCAGACCGCGCAGTGCCGGGTGAGGTGGCGGTGGCCCACAGCGGCCGCCAGATGGGCGCGCAGCAGCGCCCGTGTCTCGTGTCGCGTCGCAGCCGCCATACGCCGACCTCCTGCCGCCCCCGGGGCGTTCGCCGCCCTCCGGGCCTCCACTGCCCGGCGAGCCCCTGCTGTCTGAGTACTCGTGGGCGGGACGCGCCGTCAAGACGCGTGCGGGGGCGGCAGCGGGCCGGGCACAGCAGAAGGGCCCGCATCCGGCGAGGATGCGGGCCCTTCTGCTGTGCTGTCGCACGTACTTCCCACTGCGGTCCTGACGGGATTTGAACCCGCGGCCTCCACCTTGACAGGGTGGCGAGCACTCCAAACTGCTCCACAGGACCAGGTTCGCAGCCGTACCCCGCGAGAAACTCGCACGGTGTTGCCTCTGTTCGGCTGCGAGACAGACTGTACAGGAGGGCAGGCCCCCTGGTCGAACTGGCTGTGATCCGCTCAGCGGACCCCGGCGACCACCGCGTCGATGGCCTTCACGATGCGCTTGTCCGAGACCGTCTGTGCCGTGCCGAGCGCGTGCGCGAAGTAGCTCACCCGCAGTTCCTCGATCATCCAGCGGATGTCGAGCGCCTCCTTCGGCACCGGGCGCCCCTGCGGCAGCTGCTCGAGCAGCCAGGCGTACTCGTCCTGCATCTCGTGGACCTTCTCCATCCGCGTGGTGTCGCGCTGGACGGCCGTCGGCATCTGCTGGAGCCTGCGGTCGGCCGCGACCAGATAGCGCATCAGGTCCGGCAGTCTGCGCAGCCCGGTGGCGGTGACGAAGCCCGGCTTGATGAGCGCGGCCAACTGGGTGCGCACATCGGCCAGGTTGGCGACGAGCACCAGGCTGGTGGTCGACTTCAGCCGGCGCTCGGCCGCCTGCCAGGCCGCCAGGATCTGCTGCACCTGGTCGACGGTCCTGATGGTCGTCTCGACGAGGTCGGCGCGCACCTTCTCGTACAGCTTGCGGTACGACTCCTCGTCCCAGGCGGGCCCGCCGTGGTCGGCGATCAGCTGGTCGGCCGCCGCCATGGCGCAGTCGTCGAAGAGCGCCTGGACCGAGCCGTGCGGGTTGCGGGACAGGGCGAGCTTCGCCTGGTTGCCGAGCCGGTCGGATGCGAACTTGGCAGGGTTCACCGGGATGTTGAGCAGGATCAGCCTGCGGGTGCCCCGCCACATCGCCTGCTGCTGCTCGGCCTGGGTGTCGAAGAGCCGTACGGACACGCTCGCGCCCGAGTCGACCAGCGCGGGGAAGGCGCGGACCGGCTGGCCCGCCCGCCGTGTCTCGAAGACGCGGGAGAGGGTGCCGACCGTCCAGTCGGTGAGGCCGGTCCGCTCGACCGACTCGCCGGCCGGGCCCGCCGTCGCCGCTGCCGCCTTGGAGATCGCCTGGCGGGCCTTGGGGCGCAGCCGGAGCTTGAGCGCTTCGAGGTCCTTGTCCTCGGCCACGTTGCGGCGCCGCTCGTCGACGATCCGGAAGGTGATCTTGAGGTGGTCCGGTACCCGGGAGAGGTCGAAGTCATCGGCCGTGACGGGGACGCCCACCATGCGCTGCAGTTCCCTGGCGAGCGTCAGCGGCAGCGGCTCCTGGAGGGGCACCGCACGGTCGAGGAAGGCTCCCGCGTAGTTCGGCGCGGGCACGTAGTGGCGGCGGACCGGCTTGGGCAGCGAGCGGATCAGCTCGGTGACCACTTCCTCGCGGAGCCCCGGGATCTGCCAGTCGAAGCCCTCGGGGGTGACCTGGTTGAGGACCTGGAGCGGGATGTGGACCGTGACACCGTCCGCGTCCGCGCCCGGCTCGAACTGGTACGTCACCCGGAACTTCAGCTTCCCCTGCCGCCAGGAGTCCGGGTAGTCGTCCTTGGTGACGGCCCCGGCCTTCTCGGTGATCAGCATCGAGCGCTCGAAGTCGAGGGCCTCGGGCTCGTCGCGCTGCTTGTGCTTCCACCAGGAGTCGAAGTGGGCACCGGAGACGACGTGTTCGGGGATCCGCCCGTCGTAGAAGTCGAAGAGCGTCTCGTCGTCCACCAGGATGTCGCGGCGCCGTGCGCGGTGCTCCAGCTCCTCGACCTCGGCCAGGAGCTTGCGGTTCGCGGCGAAGAACTTGTGGTGGGTGCGCCAGTCGCCCTCGACCAGGGCGTTGCGAATGAAAAGTTCCCGGCTGGTCTCCGGGTCGATCCGGCCGTAATTGATCTTCCGCTGGGCCACGATCGGGACGCCGTACAGGGTGACCCGCTCGTACGCCATCACCGCCGCCTGGTCCTTCTCCCAGTGCGGCTCGCTGTAGGTGTGCTTCACCAGGTGCTGGGCGAGCGGTTCGATCCACTCCGGCTCGACCTTGGCATTGACCCTGGCCCACAGCCGAGAGGTCTCCACCAGCTCGGCGGACATGATGAAGCGCGGCTGCTTCTTGAAGAGCGCCGAACCGGGGAAGATCGCGAACTTGGCGTTGCGGGCGCCCAGATACTCGTTCTTCTCGGTGTCCTTGAGCCCGATGTGCGAGAGCAGCCCGGCGAGCAGCGAGGTGTGCACGGCCTGCCCGGGCGCGTCCTCCTCGTTCAGCCTGATGCCCATGGTCCTGGCGACCGAGCGCAGCTGCGCGTAGATGTCCTGCCACTCGCGGATCCGCAGGAAGTTCAGATACTCCTGCTTGCACATCCGGCGGAAGCTGGAGGAGCCGCGCTCCTTCTGCTGGTCGCGGATGTAGCGCCAGAGGTTGAGGAAGGCCAGGAAGTCGGAGGTCTCGTCCTTGAAGCGGGAGTGCTGCTGGTCGGCCTGGGTCTGCTTCTCCGCCGGGCGCTCGCGCGGGTCCTGGATGGAGAGCGCGGCGGCGATGACCATCACTTCGCTGACGCAGCCGTTCCGGTCGGCCTCCAGGACCATCCGGGCCAGCCGCGGGTCGACGGGCAGCTGGCTGAGCTTGCGGCCCTCCTGGGTGAGCCGCCGCTTGGGGTCCTTCTCCTTGGGGTCCAGCGCGCCGAGCTCCTGGAGGAGCTGGACGCCGTCGCGGATGTTGCGGTGGTCGGGCGGGTCGATGAAGGGGAACTTCTCGATGTCGCCGAGGCCGGCCGCGGTCATCTGGAGGATGACGGACGCCAGGTTGGTACGGAGGATCTCCGGGTCGGTGAACTCAGGGCGGGTGAGGAAGTCGTCCTCCGCGTACAACCGGATGCAGATGCCGTCCGACGTACGGCCGCAGCGGCCCTTGCGCTGGTTGGCGCTGGCCTGCGAGATCCGCTCGATGGGCAGCCGCTGGACCTTGGTGCGGTGGCTGTAGCGGGAGATACGGGCGGTGCCCGGGTCGATCACGTACTTGATGCCGGGGACGGTCAGCGAGGTCTCCGCGACGTTGGTGGCGAGCACCACCCGTCTGCCGCCGCCGGACGGCCGCTGGAACACCCGGTGCTGCTCGGCGTGCGAGAGCCGGGCGTACAGCGGCAGCACCTCGGTGCGGCGCAGGTTCCGTTTGTTCAGCGCGTCGGCGGTGTCCCGGATCTCGCGCTCGCCGGAGAGGAAGACCAGTACGTCGCCCGAGCCCTCGCCCTGGAGTTCGTCGACCGCTTCGCAGATCGCGGTGATCTGGTCCCGGTCGCCTTCGTCGCCCTCCTCCTCCAGGAGTGGGCGGTAGCGCACCTCGACCGGGTACGTACGGCCGCTGACCTCGACCACAGGGGCGTCGCCGAAGTGCCGGGCGAAGCGCTGCGGGTCGATGGTGGCCGAGGTGATGACGACCTTCAGATCGGGGCGCTTCGGCAGCAGCTGGGCCAGATATCCCAGCAGGAAGTCGATGTTGAGCGACCGCTCGTGCGCCTCGTCGATGATGATCGTGTCGTACGCGCGCAGCTCGCGGTCCGTCTGGATCTCGGCGAGGAGGATGCCGTCCGTCATCAGCTTGATGAAGGTGGCTTCCTGGTCGACCTGGTCGGTGAAGCGGACCTTCCAGCCGACCGCCTCGCCCAGCGGGGTGTTCATCTCGTCCGCGATGCGCTCGGCGACCGTGCGCGCGGCGATCCGGCGGGGCTGGGTGTGGCCGATCATGCCCCGGACGCCGCGTCCCAGCTCCAGACAGATCTTCGGGATCTGGGTCGTCTTGCCCGACCCGGTCTCACCGGCGACGATCACCACCTGGTGATCGCGTATCGCCTCGGCGATCTCGTCCTTCTTACGGCTGACCGGCAGCTGCTCGGGGTAGCTGACCGCGGGCACCCGGGCGGACCTGCGCGCCATCCGGGCGGTGGACTTCTCCGCTTCGGCGGCGATCTGGTCCAGCGCGGCCTGCCGGGCCTCTGGTTTACGGATACGGCGGGCGCCCTCCAGGCGTCGGCCGAGCCGGTGCGCGTCGCGCAGCGACAGCTCGTTGAGCGTGGCCTGGATATCAGCGAAGGAAGTAGACATACCTGATCCAGGATCTCACCCTGCGCAACCCGTGGGCGAACGGATTTCTATGACCCGGTTCGAAGGCGTATGTCCCTGATGTGTGGTTTAGCTTGTTCCTATGGCCGACGAGACGGAACAGCACGGCGCCCACAGCGCCCACGGCAGGCATCCGACCGGGGCCGAGCGGTGGGAGACGTTCCGCACGTCGCCCTTCGTTCCGGCGACCGTGCTGCTGCTGATTCTCGCCGCAGCCGCCGGGCTCTTCGCCGGCTCGTACACGTACTTCATGGCGAACCCGACCCCGCACCGGGTGCCGACCGCCGTCGTCGGCCCTTATGAGTCGCCGGTCGGGAAGCGGTTCATCGGCGGGATGGAGAAAGCCCTCGACGCCTCGCTGAAACTCCATGTGTACGGGACGGACGCCCAGGCGCGGCGGGCCGTGGACCAGCAGAAGGTCTTCGCGATCGTGCATGTGCGGAGCCGGGCGGTGCGGCTCGATGTGTCCGGGGCTTCCGGCGCCTCGGTCGCGCAGGTGCTCGTGGAGTCGGCGCCCGCGGTGGCGAAGGCGACCGGTGTCCCGGTCCGGGTGACGGACATCAACCCGCTCCAGAAGGGCGATCCGCGGGGGCTGGCGCTCTTCTACATCTCGCTGGCCGCGGTGATCGTCGGTTTCGTCGGCGCGATCCAGCTCTCGGTGCACGCCCGCGGGCTGAACCCGGCGGAGCGCATCGCGTACATCGTCGCGAACGCGCTGCTCGGCGGCTTCGCCATCGCGGCCGTCGTCGACTGGTGGCTGGGCGCGCTGGATCTGCCGTTCGTGGAGTCCTGGCTGATCCTGGCCTTCACGATGTTCACGTCCGGCATGGTCTTCACGATGTTCAACACCCTCATCGGCCGCTGGGCGATGCTCCCCACCTGGGGGCTGATGGTGCTGCTCGGCAACCCGTCGTCGGGCGGCGCGGTGTCCTGGCCGCTGCTTCCCTCGACGCTGGGCCACATCGGTCAGTGGCTGCCGCCCGGCGCCTCGGTCAACGCCCAGCACACCGCGGTGTACTTCGGCCATGACCAGCACGCTTTCCCGTTCCTGGTGCTCGCGGGATGGTCGCTGGTGTCGTGTGCCGTCTTCTGGACCTGGCGCCACCGGCATCCGGGCGGGCGCACGGTGCTGGGCGGCCGGCGGGCATAGGGATCAGGGGGGTGTGGCGCGCAGGGCGTGGGGTCGTACGGAAACGGTCCTGACATGCGAAAAGCCCCGACGCGCGGGCGGCCGGGGCTCTCGAAGTGCTGGTGGCTGGGGCCGGGATCGAACCGGCGACCTATCGCTTTTCAGGCGATCGCTCGTACCAACTGAGCTACCCAGCCACGCGGCGCGTACGCCGCAGCGGTCCTGACGGGATTTGAACCCGCGGCCTCCACCTTGACAGGGTGGCGAGCACTCCAAACTGCTCCACAGGACCAAGCAATGTGCGAGAAATATTCTCGCACACAGTGTTGCGTGCCCCCAACGGGATTCGAACCCGTGCTACCGCCTTGAAAGGGCGGCGTCCTGGGCCACTAGACGATGAGGGCTAAGGGCCCGCCTGGGCGCTTTGCAGCGCGTCGGGGACGTCCGAAGCATATGGGATGGCGGCGCGGTTCGCCAAAACGGTTTGGCGGGACGCGGGCGGGGGCCTCGTTCCGGGCTCAGGGTGACGTGGGCGAGGGCTTCGCGCCGGGCAGGTTGTCGTCCGGCAGATGCCTGCTGACCTCCGCTGTCGTCAGGCCGAGGCCGCCCAGCGTGATCTCGTCCCAGGCCCGCAGACGTCTGGTCGGGCGGTCCAGGTAGAGCACCGAGGCGAGCACCTTCTCCGGGTGTTTGTTCTGTACGGCGCGCAGCCCGCCGCCGCCCGTCGAGCCCTCCACCTTCAGCCGGGTGCCGAGGGGGAGCAGCTGGTTCTCACGGTGGTGGACATGCCCGGCGAGCACCAGCGGGACCGTGCCGTCGGTCTCGCGGGCCGCCTGCGGCTCGTGCGCGACCGCGATGTCGACCGGGGTGCCGGCCGCCTTCTGGTCCCGGACGGCGGACGCCAGCCGGATTCCGGCCAGCCGCTCGGCCGCGTCACCGCCGGGCACCACCGAGCGGTCCGGGGTGAACTGCGGGTCGCCGGTCCCCGCGATCCGCAGGCCGGCGACGCTCACGGCGCTGCCGTTGTCGAGTACGTGCACGTTCCTGAGGTGCTTCAGATACTTCTGGGTGGTGGCCGAGTCGTGGTTGCCGCGGACCCACACGTACGGCGCACCGAGGTCCGGCACCGGGTCGAGGAAGGTGTTCTCGGCGGCGCTCCCGTGGTCCATCGTGTCGCCCGAGTCGATGATCACGTCGATCTTGTACTGCTTCACGAGCGAGCCGATGATCTGCCACGACGCCGGGTTGAGATGGATGTCGGAGACATGCAGGACGCGGATCGTGCCGGGGTCCGGCTGATAGGCGGGCAGGGTCGAAGCGGCGTCGTACAGCTTCGTCACGTTGGTGACGAGACGCGCCAACTCCTCCTGGTAGACGTTGAAATCGGTGACGATCGAGCGTGCGTTGCCGACCACCTGCGGGGCGGAGGAGAGCAGCCCGGAGAACTTCGGCTCGAGGAGCGACTTCGGGTTCCAGGTCGCGTACGCGGTGGCGCCCGACGCGCCGAGCAGGACGAGGGCGAGACCTCCGGCCGCCAGGGCGCGGCGCGGTCTGCGGTAGACGACCAGGCCGAGCGTGGTGGCGCCGATCACCACGGCGGCGCAGGAGCGTACGGCCAGGTCGAGGGTGCTGTGTTCGACGTCGTGGGCGATCTCGGTCTGGAGGCCGGAGATCCGTTCCGGGTGCTGCACCAGGGCCTGGGAGCGGACCGGGTCGAGGCGGTCCACGTCGACGTCGAGCCGGATGGGGGCGGTGTGCGAGTCGAGTGCGAGCGCGCCGAGCGGCGAGACGTTGATCTTGGTGCCGCCGGTGAGGGAGGGCCGCAGCGTCATGGTGGTGTCCATCGGGCCGACCTGCGATCTGACATTGCCCACGACCAGCAGGCCCAGCCAGGCGCCGAGCAGCACGACGGCCAGCAGCACCGGGCCCCGGACCCACGGGCTCGGAGGCGGGGCGAGGGAGAGCGTGTGCGGCGCGGGGCGGAGGCCGCGGCCCGTACGCGGCCGCCCGGCGCGTGGCCCCCCGGCGCGGGGACGGCGCGCGCTCAGGGCCCGGACGGTACGCAGCGCCCGGAGTTGCCGTAGTCGGTCGGCGGCGGCCATCTGTGCGGTATGCCCACGGGGCGGAAGTCCCATGCGGGCGCGGCGCATACGGGGGAACTACGGGACAATGGGCGGGTGCTGGAGATGACGCGTGAGGAGTTCGAGGAACTGGTCGCCGAGGCGTTGGACCGCATCCCGCCGGAGCTGACCCGGCTGATGGACAACGTCGCGGTGTTCGTCGACGACGAGCCGGCCCCCGACGACCCGGAGCTGCTCGGCCTCTACGAGGGGACACCGCTGACGGACCGCGGCGAGTGGTACGCGGGTGTCCTGCCGGACCGGATCACCGTCTACCGGGGGCCGACGCTGCGGATGTGCGCCTCGCGTGACCAGGCGGTCGCCGAGACGGAGATCACCGTGGTGCATGAGGTCGCGCACCACTTCGGGATCGACGACGAGCGACTGCACGCACTCGGGTACGGCTGAGGGGTACGGCTTGGCGTCGGGCTGTGGCTGTGGCTGTGGGCTGTGGGCTGTGGGCTGTGTACGGGCGGGCTGCCGGGCGTGTCCCTTCCGGGGGCCGGGGAGTTGGGCAGGGCGGTCCCACCGGTCCGCCGGTTCCGCCCGCCCCGTCCCGCTCCCTCCGGAGGTGCGCCTCGTGCGCCAGTTGCCTGTCCCCGCCCGGTTGATCGCCGCCGTGATGACGGTGGCGGCGTCCGCCGGCTGTATGAGCGTCAGCGACCACCCGGGCGGCCCGGCGCCGTCCGCCACGAACACGAAGGGGACGCAGCGCACGGACACCAGGCCGGACGGTGCGGCCGCCGCCCCCGACGGCGGAGGGCGCGACCGGGTGCACGGCGCCACCGACGACGGGAGCGACGCGGACGGTGACGGTGCGTCGGCGCACGGGAAGTCCGCCAGGAAAGCCACCGGCGCGAGCGAGAAGGCCGGGACGGCGGGGAAGGGCGGCGATGGTGCGGAGCCTTCGGCCGACCCGTCGGCGCCCGGTGCGCGGACGCCACGCCCAGGGCACTCGGGGCCCAGGCGCCCGCCGGGGCACGGGGGCAGGCCGTCCGGCCGTCCGAAGCCGCCCGGCGGTGACCCGACGCCGCCCACGCAGCCCTCGGACCCACCGCGTACGAGCCCGACGCCCGACCCCGGAAGCTCGCCGCCCGGGGCGACGACCGCCCCGTCCGCAGGACCCGCCAAACGGTCCGAAGCGATGCTGATTCCGCTGGCATCACCGCAGGCCGAGCCGGTGCGGCAGGCCGGGTTTGCCAGGGAGGGGGAAGGGTGAGTATGGTAGTAGATCGTTTGATCCCATTGCCCGGCGCCACTGTGTTTCTTGATCAACAAGAGACGAAGAGCGCCCCGAGGCGCGTTCTCTCCCTTACCGTGACTGGTCCGCATTGAGGCGGTCGAAATAGCGATTCACGGAGTTATGGGCGCGTGCCGAGACTCCGGAAGGTTTCGCATTTCGCATGTCCAATTTCAGTTCTGACCACGCCGTCATGCCCGAGAACGACGAGATCGTCGCCGACGCCGAGGCTGTCGTGGTCGAGGTCGAAGAGGCCGTCGCCGAGGCCGTTGCCGCCGGTGACAACGCCACTGAGACCGCAGTCACCGCCGAGCCCGCCGCCGATGAGGCCGCCACCCGCGAGCCCGTCGCCGCCGAGCCGGTCACCGACGAAGAGCCCGCCGAGCCCGCCGAGCCGACCGTGACCTTCGGGTCGCTCGGCCTCCCCGACGGCATCGTCCGCAAGCTCGCCCAGAACGGCGTCACCGCGCCCTTCCCGATCCAGGCCGCGACCATCCCGGACGCCCTGGCTGGCAAGGACATCCTCGGCCGCGGCCGTACCGGCTCCGGCAAGACCCTCTCCTTCGGCCTCCCGCTGCTGGCGACGCTGGCCGGCGGGCACACCGAGAAGAAGAAGCCGCGCGGCATCATCCTCACCCCGACCCGTGAGCTCGCGATGCAGGTCGCGGACGCGCTCCAGCCGTACGGCGACGTGCTCGGCCTGAAGATGAAGGTCGTCTGCGGCGGTACGTCGATGTCCAACCAGATCTACGCCCTCGAGCGCGGTGTCGACGTCCTCGTCGCCACCCCGGGCCGGCTGCGCGACATCATCAACCGCGGCGCCTGCTCGCTGGCGAGCGTCCAGGTCGCCGTCCTCGACGAGGCCGACCAGATGTCCGACCTGGGCTTCCTGCCCGAGGTCACCGAGCTGCTCGACCAGATCCCCGGCGGCGGCCAGCGGATGCTCTTCTCCGCCACCATGGAGAACGAGATCGGCACGCTGGTCAAGCGCTACCTGACCAACCCGGTCAGCCACGAGGTGGACAGCGCCCAGGGCAACGTCTCGACCATGTCGCACCACGTCCTCGTCGTGAAGCCGAAGGACAAGGCGCCCGTCACGGCCGCGATCGCCGCCCGCAAGGGCCGCACGATCATCTTCGTACGGACCCAGCTGGGCGCCGACCGTATCGCCGAGCAGCTCGTCGAGTCGGGCGTCAAGGCGGACGCCCTGCACGGCGGTATGACCCAGGGCGCCCGGACCCGCGTGCTCGCCGACTTCAAGGACGGTTACGTCAACGCGCTCGTCGCGACCGACGTCGCCGCCCGCGGTATCCACGTCGACGGCATCGACCTGGTCCTGAACGTGGACCCGGCCGGGGACCACAAGGACTACCTGCACCGCTCGGGCCGTACCGCCCGCGCCGGCAAGTCCGGCACGGTCGTCTCGCTGTCGCTGCCGCACCAGCGCCGGCAGATCTTCCGGCTGATGGAGGACGCGGGCGTCGACGCCACGCGCCACATCGTCCAGGGGGCCGGGGCCTTCGAGCCCGAGGTCGCCGAGATCACCGGTGCCCGTTCGCTGACCGAGGTCCAGGCCGACTCCGCGAACAACGCCGCCAAGCAGGCGGAGCGCGAGGCCAAGGACCTCACCCGTGAGCTGGAGCGCATCCAGCGCCGGGCGACCGAGCTGCGCGAGGAGGCCGACCGCCTGGTGGCGCGTGCCGCCCGCGAGCGCGGTGACGACCCCGAGGCCGCTGTCGCCGAGGTGCTGCAGGCCGCCGAGGCCGAGATCGCGGCCGCCGTACCGGAGCAGCCGAGGGCGGAGCAGCGCGAGGAGCGCCGCGACGACCGCGGCAACTTCGGACGCCGTGACGACCGGGGCGGCGACCGTGGTGGATACCGCGGCGGCGACCGTGGTGGTGACCGCGGTGGTTTCCAGCGCCGTGACGACCGTGGTGGTGACCGCGGCGGTTTCCAGCGCCGTGACGACCGTGGTGGCAACGGTGGCGGCTTCCGTCGCGACGACCGTCCGTCGGGTGGTTCCGGTGGTGGTTTCCGTGGGGGCGAGCGTCGTGACAACGACCGTCCGTCCGGTGGTTTCCGTGGCGGCGACCGCCGTGACGACCGTGGTGGCAACGGTGGCGGCTTCCGCCGTGACGACCGTCCGTCGGGTGGTTCCGGTGGTGGTTTCCGTGGGGGCGAGCGTCGTGACAACGACCGTCCGTCCGGTGGTTTCCGTGGCGGCGACCGCCGTGACGACCGCGGTGGTTTCCAGCGCCGTGAGGACCGCCCCACCGGCGGCCACCGCGGCAGCGACCGTCCGTTCAACCGCGACCGCCGCGACGACCGCCCCACCGGTGGTTTCCGCTCCGGCAGCAGCGACCGTCCGACCGGCCGCCGCGACGACCACCGCACGACGGGTACGGGCACCGGCACCGGTTCGTTCGGCCGCCGCGACGACAAGCCGCGCTGGAAGCGCAACGGCTGACACCTGTCCGCCGGCGTGAGCCGTTGAATCACTGAGCGGGCTCCTCCTTCACGGAGGGGCCCGCTCTGCTGTGTCCGGGGCCGGTCCGGCGCCGGCCGATGACTTTCGGGGTCCGGGGCGGTCACCCCCTTGTGGGCGCGGCAGAAGCCGCCCGCCAAGGAGCACGTCCGAAGAGAAGACGAGAAGGAGGCACACCCCATGACAACCCCGGGCAACATCACCGGACTCGGCGTCGTCCTCGGCAGCACGGACCCCGAACCCCTCATCGAGTGGTACCGCGCCGCACTGGAGCCGCTGGGCGCCCGCTGGGAGGGCCACATGCTGATCATCGGTCAGCAGGCGATCATCGGCTTCGACCGCCGCGACGATGTGGCGGACAAGGCCGCCGAGCCCGGCCGGCACCTCGTCAACATCGTGGTGCGCGACATCCGGGCGGCCGAGCGGCACTTCAACACCCTCGGCGTCACCTGGGTCAGGCCGGTCGAGGACACCGGGGGCGGATGGATCTTCTCCACCCTGCTGGACCCGGACGGCAACTACCTCCAGGTACTCCAGGGCCCTGACACCCCCTGACACCCCCTGACACCCCCCGAGCGGCGCAACCGGCGCGCTCCGGGCAGGATCCCACCGCTCAGCCACGCCACTCCGGCCGACGGCCCGCACCGGCCGCCGGCCGGAGTCCGACGTGCCCGGTGGGGGATACCCGATCGGCTGCGGGGCACGCTCCCGCTATGCTCGGGGGGTGCGTCAGCACGGACCGTTAGCTCAATTGGCAGAGCAGTGGACTTTTAATCCATTGGTTGTGGGTTCGAGTCCCACACGGTCTACGAGTGAGGGTCGCGGAGGATCTCCTGCTGACCTGCGATGAAGCGTCCCGCTTCGGCTTCGGCCGGGCGGGACGTTTCTGTGCGGTCCGGATCTGTGGGGCCCGGAAGCGTTCCGGTGGGAGCTGATTCCGGGCTGTTCCCGGTAATGGTTCGAACCACCCCCGCGCATGCCGTAGAGTTGGGTTTACCGACGCGGGGTGGAGCAGCTCGGTAGCTCGCTGGGCTCATAACCCAGAGGTCGCAGGTTCAAATCCTGTCCCCGCTACTCAAGTTCGAAGGCCCAGCACATCATGTGCTGGGCCTTCGGTCGTTTCCCGGCCTGTTTCCGGACAGGTGCCGGGACCGGTGTACCGATCGGGGGCGGGGCTGGCGTGTTCGTACTGCGGGTGGTTCTGAGCGTTCTGCTGTTGCTGGAGGTCGTGCCGTCGGCGATCGCGTCCGTGGCGCGGAGCCGGGTGGGGCTGGAGCGGCTCGATCAGCTCACGCGCCTGGGGGTCGTCGCCGGGCGGCGGCTCTGGGTCGTCTCGCTTCTCGGGGCGGTGCACACGGTCGCGGCCGTCGCCGTACTGCTGGGGCTGCGGTGGCCGGCTGCCGGGGTCGCCGGGGGAGGGGCCGAGGCCGTGGTGTTCGGGTGGGTGCTGGCCCGGCAGCTGGCCGCCGGAGACCGGGGGCGGGCGCTGGGGGCCTATCTGCTGTTCCTCGCGATGGCGCTCGCCGTGGTCCTGGTGTCGGCGGTCGCGCTGCACGGCTGACCCGCGCCGCCGTACGGAGGCGGCCCCCGGGCCGCGCGTACGGAGGTGGCCTTCGGGCCGTGCGTACGGGGCCCCGGGCCGTGCGTACGGAGGTGGCCTCCGCGCCGTGCGACGTACGGACGTGGCCCCCGCCGCCCCGCCCGCGCCCCCGCCCGGATCTCCGCCGCCCCGCTTCCCCCACTTGGCCGTGGCCGAATCGCACACCGGCGTGGGTGCGGCCAGCCTGGTGGGGCGCGGTACCGTCCGCCGCTTTACGGACCGGGCAGGAGGGTACTGGTGGGGCAGCGAGAGGAGTCGACCCGGGCGCGTCGGTTCGTCCGGGCGCTGCCCGCCGTGCTGATCGTGGGCGGGCTGGTCTTCGACCAGCTGACGCCGCCCGCGTTCACGGCCGCCCCGTTCTTCGCCGCCGCGCCCGTGATCGCCGCCCCGCTCTTCTCGTACCGGGCCACCCTGATCACAGGCATCATCGCGGTGCTGGCCATCGCGGGGCTGCATCTCTACGACGACACCTCGGCCAGGGGCTCCGCGATCACCGAGCTGATCACCGTCATCACGGTGTCGGTCGTCGCCCTCATCATCAACCGCGTCATCCGGGTCAGCGGCGAGGAGCTCGCGTCGGCCCGGGTGGTGGCGGAGACCGCGCAGCGCGCCGTGCTGCCGGTGCCTTCCGAGCGGATCGCCGGGCTGCATATCGCGGCGCGGTACGAGGCGGCGCAGGCCGGCACCTTCATCGGCGGTGATCTCTTCGCCGTACAGGACACTCCGTACGGGGTGCGGCTGGTGGTGGGGGATGTGCGGGGCAAGGGGCTCGGTGCCGTCGAGGCCGTGGCCGTGGTGATCGGGGCCTTCCGGGAGGCCGCCGAGCAGGAGGTCACGATCGAGGAGGTCGCCCAGCGGCTGGAGCGTGCGCTGACCCGTGAGGGGGTGCGCCGCGAGGGACTCGACGCCTTCGAGGGGTTCACCACGGCGGCGCTCGCCGAGATCCCGCGCGGCGACCAGGGACTGATCCGGCTGCTCAACCGGGGGCACCCCGAGCCGCTGCTGCTGTACGCGGACGGGAGCATCCACGTCCTCGCGCCGGCCGACCCCGCGCTGCCGCTGGGGCTCTCCGATCTGGCGGCCTGGCCGGACCGGGCGGACGAGACCGAGTTCCCGCCGGGGGCCACGCTGCTGCTCTACACCGACGGGCTGTCCGAGGCGAGGAACGCGCAAGGGGCCTTCTACGAACCGCAGGAGCGGCTGCGCGGCCGGATCTTCCCCGGGCCCGAGGAACTGCTGACGGCGGTGTCCGACGACGTACGGCTGCACACCGGCGGGCACTCCACGGACGACATGGCGCTGCTCGCGGTGGGCCGTCCGCTGCAGGGGCAGCCGGACCGGCGCAGGACGGTGGGGATCATTCACCGGGAGCGACACGATCCGTAGTCGAAGAGCACCCCTCCGCATAACATTTGACTCACTATCAGAAACTCGATGTTTCCCGGCCGCTCCTGAGGGCTGATCAAGTCGCCCGAATGCGCCCCTGTATGCACCGATAAGTGCAGGCCAAAGCCGTTAACGATCAGTCGGAACAGCTTGGAATCCGGCCCTCGCGTCTATTAACGTTCGATAACGCAGCGCGGTTGTCCCAGTCGTCGCAAGAGGCGGCACCGCGCGCACGCGCCGAATCCCGCAAGGGAACCGGGGAACCACCAATTGGGGTGAATCGGGCTTCTCCGCAAGGGCTGCCCGTAGGAGACCTTCCTGCTCCGAACCCGTCAGCTAACCCGGTAGGCGGTAAGGAAGGAAAGGAGTGCGCCTCCGTGGCGTCCAACAACCCTGCCCCCGAAACGCTTTACTTCCCGGACGACGATGCTCTCGGTTTCGGCGGCGAGGACAGCGGTACGTTCGACGAGTGGAACCCCACTGAGGATTCCCTCCGTCCGGTCCGCGGCAAACACCGGGTCGCCAAGCAGCGCAGCGGTCTCGCCCGCAGCTCGACGGTGCTCGGCGTCGGCGTGATCGCAGCCGTCGGCGCGGGCGGTATGGCCAGCGCCCAGAGCAAGCCGCCGCTCCCGATCTCCCTCCCCGACCTTCCGCAGTCCGTCAAGGACAAGCTGCCGGAGGCCGAGTCGCTGCCCGGCGTGGGGTCGCTGGTCGCCGATCTGGCCGGCGGTTCGTCGGACCACGGCAGCACGGCGGACGCGACCAACGCGGCGCTGACCACGGCGGCGGCCACCGGCAAGGGCAGCTCGGACGCGGGCGAGGCGCTCCGCGCGCGGATCATCCAGCAGGCCGAGCAGCAGCAGGGCGCGGTCGAGGACGAGGCCAAGGCGGCAGCCGAGAAGGCGGCCGCGGAGAAGGCATCGGCCGAGGCGGCGAAGAAGCAGGACGAGGCCGCGGCCAAGGAGAAGGCGGCCAAGAAGAAGGCCGAGGCGGAGGCCAAGGCCAAGGCGGAGAAGGAGCGGCTCGCCAAGCTGGCGAAGAGCTACTCGCTGCCCGTCTCCTCGTACACCCTCACCTCGCGCTTCAACGACGGCGGTTCGATGTGGTCGTCGGGCCACCACACCGGCCTCGACTTCGCCGCCCCGACCGGCACCCCGATCAAGGCCGTGCACAGCGGCACGGTCAAGTCGGCCGGCTGGGCGGGGGCATACGGCTACCGCACGGTGATCACGCTCGACGACGGTACGGAGCTGTGGTTCTGCCACCAGTCGTCGCTCGGTGTCAGCGCCGGTCAGAAGGTCACCACGGGCGAGGTCATCGGCCGTGTCGGCGCCACCGGCAATGTCACGGGCCCGCATGTGCACGTGGAGGTCCGCCCGGGCGGCGGCGACCCGATCGACCCCATGACCTGGCTCCAGGGCAAGGGCCTCAACCCCTGAGCGGCTGGACTCCGAGGGGCTGACCCTTGAGGGCCGGCCCCTGATGGCCCTCTGCCCCCTTTCTGTCTCCCGCCGGCGCGTACCGCCGGCCGGCGACGGCATCCCGCACCCCGGCAGCCCTGACGGCATCCCCCCGACGTCAGGGCTGCCGGTTCGTTCGTACGGCCGGAGTCCGACGGAATAGGGCCGGGCCGAACGGGGGTTGACCAGCCTATGACTTCTCTCCGCGCACTCGGCTCCTCCGGCCTCCAGGTCTTCCCGCTCTCCCTCGGCGGCAACGTCTTCGGGTGGGGCGCCGACGAAGAACAGTCCTTCGCGGTGCTCGACGCGTACACCGCCGCCGGCGGCAACTTCATCGACACCGCCGACACGTACTCCTCGTGGGTGCCGGGCAACAAGGGCGGCGAGTCCGAGACCGTCATCGGCAACTGGCTGGCCGCGCGGGGCAACCGCGCCGATGTGGTGATCGCGACCAAGGTCGGCATGCACCCCCAGTACCGGGGGCTCTCGGCCAAGAACATCAAGGCCGCCGCCGACGAGTCGCTGCGCAGGCTGCGCACCGACTACATCGACCTCTACTACACGCACCGCGACGACGAGTCCGTCCCCGTCGAGGAGATCATCACCGCTCTGGACGATCTGGTGAAGGCGGGCAAGGTGCGCGCCATCGCCGCTTCCAATGTGTCTCCCGAGCGGCTCGATGCCTCCGTGGCGTTCTCCGAGGCGGAGGGGCTGGCCAGGTACGTCGCTCTGCAGCCGCACTACAACCTGGTCTCCCGCGACACCTATGAGGGCGGGCTCCAGGACGTGGCGGCCCGGCACGGTCTGGCGAGCGTGCCGTACCCCGCGCTGGCCTCCGGCTTCCTCACCGGCAAGTACCGGCCCGGTGCGGACGTCGACAGTGTGCGGGCGGGCGGTGCGGCCCAGCACCTGGAGACCGAGCGGGGGACGAAGGTCCTGGCCGCGCTCGACAAGGTCGCGGCGGCGCACGGGGCGGAGGTCGCGACCGTCGCCCTGGCGTGGCTGGCCGCACAGCCGACCGTCGTCGCGCCGATCGCCTCGGCCCGTACGGTCGAGCAGTTGCCGGTCCTGACCGCGGTGGCCGAGCTGGAGCTCACCGACGCTGAGCTGGCGGAGCTGACGGCGGTGTCCGCCTGAGGGCAGGACACCGCCACCGAGGATCGGCCACCGGGGCAGGCTGGGGCGCGGCTGGACCTGGCTGGGCGCGGATGGTCAGTGCTGGTACGGGTTGTAGCCGCCGTAGTGCAGATGCGGCGGCGGCACCGGCACTCGCCCCGTCGCCTGCGCCGCGTAGAGCAGTGCGGGTCCGGCGATCTCCTTGCGCTGCCAGAGGTGGTGCAGCAGCTCCTGCTCGCGTGCCTCGAAGTCCGGGCTCACCGCGCCACGGTGGGCCCGGTGCCGCAGAAAGGCGAGCGTGGTCGCGAACGCCTCGTACTCGGAGACCGCACGGGACGCGGCCCTCGCGCGGGACTTCGCGTCGGCGTGCGCGGGCGGCCGGTGGTACGGGCTCGGGCTGTACGGGCCTGGGGAGTACGGGCCGGGGCTGTACGGGTCGGCGCTGTACGGTTCCGCCCGCCCCGGGCCTGGGGGACGCGGGCCCGGGGCGGGCGGAACCGTGCCGTACGGAAGCGGGCTGTACGGATCCGGCTCGTACGGGGCCGGGTGGGGGCCCAGATGGGGGCTGGTCGCGCCGAACCCGCCGCCGAACGTACGCGCCGCGTAGGCGCGCGCCATGGCCCGCGCCCGCATCGACGAGAGCACCAGCGGCTCGGCGGGGGCCAGCCAGCCCGCCGCCGCGTACGCCGGCAGCTCGGCGGATATCGTGCGCAGCTCCCGCTGGCGGGTCCAGATCGCCAGCCAGGTGATCATCCCGAGGACCGGGAGCATGAAGGCGCCGTAGACCAGATAGAAGCCGTAGGTGCCGAAGGCCGACGAGCTGTTCCACAGCGCGTGCATCCCCATCGCGCAGAGGAGGCCGAGCAGCGGCGGCGCGGTCCTGCGCAGTCGCCGGTGGTCGGCCGCCGACGCCGCGATGCCGAAGCCGATGCCGGTCAGCACCGTGAACAGCGGGTGGGCGAAGGGCGAGAGGACCACCCGGACGAAGAAGGTCGCCGCTGTCACGGACGGGACGCCCGAGAACCCCAGGGACTTGTCCTCACCGAAGGCGCTGCCCAGATAGAGGATGTTCTCGGTGAAGGCGAAGCCGGTCGCGGTGAAGCCCGCGAAGACCACACCGTCGACGATCCCGGTGAAGTGCCGTCTGCGGAAGAGGAAGATCAGCAGGATCGCGGCGGCCTTCGCGCTCTCCTCGATGACCGGCGCCACCACTCTCGCCCCGAGGGTGTCCGCGCTCGTCGGATCCGCTGTGGCGGTCGCTATCCAGTGCGTGGCGAAGGAGTTGGCGATGATCGCGACGAGCGCGGCGGCGCACGCGCCCCAGGCGAAGGCGAAGATCAGATTGCGCCAGGGGCCCGGATCGACCCGGTCCAGCCAGCGGAAGGCCGCCATGAGCAGCGGCACCGGCAGTACGGCCAGGCCCATGCCGACCAGGAAGCCCTCGGTGCCGGTCTGTTCGCGGACCAGCGACAGGATCAGCAGGCCGCAGATGGCGAGGACGATGATCACCGCGGAGGCGCGCAGCGTCCTGCTCCGCCAGAAGTCCCTGCGGGGTGCGTACCGCCAGTGTGCACGCGGGGGAACGGCGTCGAAGCGCGGCTGCTCCTCGTACACCGGAACCACCGGATGGGCCGCTCCGGGCGGCACGCTCGACTCGTACACCCGATTGAGCCTAACGAGCGGTACCGACAACCGCGACGCCGTACCGCGATTCCGCGCTCGGCGCCCGCTCCGCCGTCACTGGCTGTGCCCGGCCGGACCTGCGTATCCGGTGATTGGCGTTGGCTGCGTTACCGGCCGCTCGGGTGGTCGTTGCGGCGGAACAGCAGGTCGTGCACCGTGTGGCCCTTGTCGAGGCCCTGGCCCTCGAACCGGGTCAGCGGCCGGAAGCCGGGCCTCGGCGCATAGCCGCCGTCCGCCGTGGTGTTGTCGTAGCAGGGGTGCGCGGTGAGCACCTCCAGCATCTGCTCGGCGTACGGGGCCCAGTCGGTCGCGCAGTGCAGTACGGCCCCCGGTGCGAGCCTGGTCGCGGCCAGGTCGAGGAACTCGGGCTGGATCAGCCGCCTCTTGTGGTGGCGGCTCTTGGGCCACGGGTCGGGGAAGTACACCCGCAGCCCGGCCAGCGAGTCCGGCTCCAGCATCTCGCGGAGCAGGATGATCGCGTCACCGTTGGCCACCCGGATGTTGGACAACCCGTTCCGCTCCGCGAGACGCAGGAGATTTCCCTGGCCCGGGGTGTGCACGTCGGTGGCGAGGATCCCGGTCGACGGGTCGGCCGCGGCCATCTGCGCGGTGGCCTCGCCCATGCCGAAGCCGATCTCCAGGACCACGGGGAGACCGCCGAACAGGGTGGGCAGATCGAGGACCCGCTGTCCGTCGATGTCCAGGCCCCAGCGGGGCCACAGCCGCTCCAGCGCCTCGGCCTGGCCGGTCGTGACGCGGCTGCGGCGCGGCTGGAAGCTGCGGATCCGGCGCTCGTGGTGCGAGCCCGCGGGATCGGCCGCGGGCCCGCCGGGGAAGCGGGGCTCGCCCTTGGCACGGCGGGGCGGCGAGGGCTCTGGCGGGGGGTTCAGAAGATCGGACACAGTGCCCCGATTCTACGGTCCCCGCGGTACGGGGTCAGGCTCGGTCAGGCCCGGACCCCCACGGAGGCCAGCGCCCTGCGGGCGATCTCGCGACCGATCGGCAGGGCTGCCGTCGCCGCCGGTGAGGGCGCGTTCAGCACATGGACCGTGCGCGGCCCCTCCCGGATCAGGAAGTCGTCGACCAGGGTGCCGTCCCTCAGCACCGCCTGGGCCCGCACCCCGGCCGGCGCCGGGCGCAGATCCGCCTCTTCGACGGCGGGCAGCAGCCGCCGCACCGCCTCGGTGAAGGCGCGCTTCGACAGCGAGCGGTGCAGCTCCCCCGCCCCGTACCGCCAGTGGCGCCCCGCTATCCGCCATGCGCCGGGCCAGGCCAGCGTGGTGCCCAGCTCGGCCGGGCGCACGGTGCCCCAGTCGTACCCCTCGCGGGCCAGCGCGGGCACCGCGTTCGGCCCGACATGGACGGTGCCGTCGGTGCCCCGGGTCAGATGGACGCCGAGGAAGGGGAAGGCGGGATCGGGCACCGGATAGACCAGACCGCGCACAAGGCCGGGGCGGGTCAGCGTGTAGTACTCCCCCCGGAACGGCACGATCCGCATCCCGGGGTCGTCGCCCGCGAGCCGTGCGACCCGGTCGCAGTGCAGCCCCGCGCAGTTGACCAGGGTCCTGGCCCGTATCACCGCTCCGTCCGATGTGGCGACCGCGACGCCTTCCGGGCGCCGCACTATCCGGACGGCCTCGGCCCCGCACCGGATCTCGGCCCCGGCCGCCCCGGCGAGCTCAGCGAGGCGCGCGGCCACCGCGCCGTAGTCGGCGATCCCGGTGGTGGCGACCCGGATCGCGGCCAGCCCGCGGACCCCCGGCTCGTCATCGGCGATCTGGGCCGGGCCCAGCTCCCGCACCGGAATCCCGTTCTCCCGGCCGCGCTGGGCCAGGGCGTGCAGCCGGGGCAGCTCGTCCCGCTCCGTCGCGACGATCAGCTTGCCCGTCACCTCGTACGGCAGGGCCTGCTCCGCGCAGAACTCGGTCATCTCCGCCGCACCGCGCACCGCGAACCGGGCCTTCAGGGAGCCGGGACGGTAGTAGATCCCGCTGTGGATGACCCCGCTGTTGCGGCCCGTCTGATGGCGGCCGGTGCGCTGCTCCTTCTCCAGCACCACGACCCGGGTGCCCGGCGCGGACCGCGTCAGGGCATACGCCGTCGACAGGCCGACGATCCCGCCGCCGATGATCAGCACATCGCAGTCGAAGCCACCGCCGTAGCCGCGCGTGCCGCCGTTCCCGAAAGACATCGCACCTCCTCCCACCCCGATAGTGCACTGGCCCACTGACAATGCCCTCAAACCAGGGGGGGAGGACCGTTCTACGCGGGCGCCACCAGGAGTGGTCTGGCCCGCTCACGTAACTCCACCACTCTCGGCTCGTCGCCGTACGGCTCAAGACGGTGCAGCAGATCCCGTACGTACTCCGTGGTCCGCGCCGAAGAGATCCGCCCGGCGACCTCCACCGCCCGGGTGCCGGCGGCGCACGCCGCGTCCAGGTTCCCCGACTCCAGCTCCGCCACCGCGCTCACCACCAGCCGCAGCCCGTGCGAGCGGACGAACTCCTCCGTCGGCTTCGACAGCGCCTGCTCGGTGAAGCGCCGCACCTGACGCGGGGCCTTCAGATCGTGGTAGCACTCGGCGGCGTCGGCGGCGAAGCGGTCGTACGAGTAGAAGCCGAGCCAGGACGGATCGGCGTCGCCCTCGCGCGAGCGCTCCAGCCAGCCCTCCGCCGCCTTCAGCGCAGCGCCCGCCGCGGCCGAGTCACCGGCGCGCGCGTGCGCCCGTGCTTCGACAAGCCGGAAGAAACTCATCGTGCGGGCCGTCGCGAGGCCCCTGTTGCGCTCGACCGCCGCCTGCGCGAGGTCCACCCCCTCGTCCCCGAAGCCGCGGTAGACCGCCTGGAGCGACATCGAAGCCAGGACATATCCCCCCAGCGGGACATCGGCGGCCGCCCGCGCGAGCCGCAGCGCCTGGATGTAGTAGCGCTGGGCGGCCTCCTGCTGGCCGGTGTCGAACGCCATCCACCCGGCCAGCCTGGTCAGTTCGGCGGTCGCGCCGAAGAGCCCGCGGCCCACCTCGTCGGAGTACGAGCCGAGCAGCAGCGGGGCCGCGTCCACCCGCAGGCACTCGGGCACCATCGACGAACGCCAGTCGCCGCCGCCGTACTTGGAGTCCCAGCGCCTGGCGTCCTCGGCGGCCTCCCGGAGTTTGGTCACATCGCTGTGGCCGACGCGCAGCGCGGCCGGGTCCGCCAGCTCGTCGGCGCCCCGCTCCACCGACGAGTCGGCGGGTGTTATCAGCCATCGCGAAGCGGGTGTCGCATATGCCGTGACCGCGAAGGATCCGGCGAGCGACTGCCATATCCCGCCACTTCCGGCCCGTCGCCCCGCGAGGTCCAGCCGGTACAGATCGGTCGCCGACACCACCGCCGAGCCGACGTCGCGGTGGAAGGCGAGCCCGACCTCGGGGGCCGGATCCGCGTCCGCGAGACCTATCTCGTGCAGTGGCACGGGCCGGCCCAGTTTGGCGCCGATCGCCGCGGCGATCAGATGGGGCGCGGCGCCCTGGGGCACCATGCCCTTGGAGACCCACCTGGCCACGGACGTTTTGTCGTACCGAAGCGTCAGGCCACGCTGGGCGCCGAGGTCGTTGACCCGTCGCGCCAGTCCGGCGTTGCTGATTCCCGCGACGGCGAGAACGGTACCGAGTTTGTCGTTCGGTCCGCGTAGCTCCCTGGACATGCGCCACCCCTCGACACACAGACGGCCGCCGTGTCGCGGCAACTCCTCTTGTCCGAGAAGCCGTGCACGGCATTCGTAAACCCAGCGTAGTTCGCCGCATCCCTACCGTTAAGGGGGGATGTTCCGGATGGCGGGATTGTTGCCCGGCCCGGAGCGCTTCCGCCGCCGGCCCGTGCTCCCGGTGTGTGGCCGTGCGCCCGGCCGTGCGCTCTGGCCCGGCCGTTCCGTGAGGTCTTCCATGTGGAGTGCGTGGGTCGGCCCACTGCACAGGATCCAGTGGGCTGGGGGATACGGCCGCCTCAATCCCCGCGGGCGGCCGGCCGGTCCGGGAGGCGCGCCGCGTCTCCCGGACCGAAGCGCTCTGCGGCCCTTCGGTCACCTTCCCGCACAGATGCCACTCCGCCAGAATGGCCGGATGACGACCCTCGTCGCGCAAGTCCGTATGGCCTTTGCCGGGGGCGCATTCGCATGTGGGTGCGCGCTTCCGTACCCCCTCCGGTACGCCGTTGTCATGGCAGCATGGTCCTGAACGCCCCTGGCGTTCAGTTGTCCACAGCCTGTGGAGGCGGCGATGCGGTGGTTGGTGGGGTGGAGCAGTACTGCCGCGAGCTTCGGCACGGCCGGTTCGGTGGGCAGCGCGGACGAGGGGCGCACGGTCCACCCCGTCGGCTCCCAACTGCTCTGGGGAGATCCCGATCCCCTCTGGGCGGTCGGCGACTGGCGGCCCGACGAGGTGCGGGTCATCACGGTCGACCCCTTCACCCGCCTTGCGGTCCTGGGCTGTTGCGCCGCCACGGACGAGGAACTGCGGGTCGGCCTGTTCGCCGCGCGCGGCGGCGCGCTGCGCCATCTCACCGCCTGGGCGGGCAGTTACACCGTCGTCGTACAGTCCGGGCGCCGGGTCACCGTCGTCGGCGACCTGGCCGGTGCGCGGCCCGTCTTCCACACCCCCTGGGCCAACGGCACCGCGTATGCCACGGCGGCCCTCCCGCTCGCCGACCTGGTCGAAGCCCAGCTGGACATCGGGCACTTGGCGGCGCTGCTCGCCTGCCCCGACGTGCCGGAAGCGCTGCGCGACTCGACGCCCTACGCGGGGGTGCGGCGCATCCCGCCCGGCCACGCGCTCATCCTGCGCGAGGGCTCCCGGGAGATCACCGGATACGAACAGGTCGCCTCGCTCGCCGTGGCCGCGGCGCAGGTCGACCCGGAGCGGGCCGTGGACGGCGTACGGGACGCGCTCGTCGAGGCCGTACGCGCCCGGCTCACCGCGCCCCGTCACGCCCCCGAGACGCTGCCGCCCGACCCGGGGCCGGTCCCGGGGATGGGCCCGGCCGAACGGCGCGCGGCCCGCGGCGCGGCGCCCGCCCCCGGCATCGGCGCCGACCTCTCCGGCGGCAGCGCGTCCGCCACGCTCACGCTCCTGGCGGCCGGGCTGCCCGGGGTACCTGGCACGATCCTCGGCCATGGCACCGGCGCCGGGGAACGCCTCCTCGCCGTCACCTTCAACGACCTCTCCGCGCGCGGCCACGGGCCCGAACTGGAACGGGCCGGCGCCATCGCGGCCAACCCGCGCCTGCACCATGTGGTGGTCGCCGGCGGTGAAGAGGCCCTGCCGTACGCCGATCTGGAGTCGGGCCCGCTCACCGACGAGCCGGGCCCTTCGCTGATCACGTCGGAGCGCCACCGGCTGCGGCTCGCTTCGGGCAGCGCGGACCATCTGGTGGGCGACGGCGCACGCCAGGTGCTCGACGCGCACCCGGCACGCCTGGCCGACCTGCTGATGGACCGCCGCAGACGCCACCTGGTCAAACCGGTCGCGGCGCTGGCCAGGGCGGACGGCTCGGTCCTCATCCCCTTCACCGTCTACCGCGCCGCGCGCAGGCTCGCCCGCACCCCGTACCGCACGGGCATCGAAGCGGCGGCCGTCCTGCTGCGCGACCGCGATGCCCAGCACGCCGCCGAAGGCTCCACGCTGGACGCCTCGCTCGCGGCCCTCACCTGGTCACGTCCGGGGCCCGCGGCACGCTGGCTGACCGGTGAGGCGCTCGCCGAAGTCTCCGTACGCCTCCAGGAGTCGGCGCTGCGGCCCACATCGGTGCAGCGCCCCGGCGAGGCACGCGCCCGCGCGGCTCTCGCCCGGTACGCGGCTGACCACCGGGTCTTCGAACAGGCGGCGGAGGTCAGGAGCCAGCGGCTGCACGCGCCGTTCCTCGACAACCAGGTGGTACGGGCGGCCCGGCTGCTCCCCGAATCGCTGCGGGTCCAGCCCGGCGCGCGGGCCGAGATCCTCCGTACGGTGCTGGCGGGCGCGGGCATCCACGACCTGCCCGACGGCTGGGGCGCCCCCTCCCACACGACCGCTTCGGCCGCACACCACCAGGGGCTGCGGGCCTCGCTGCCCTCGCTGATCGCCCTCTTCGACGCCCCGCTGCTCGCGGACGCCGGCCTGGTCGAGGCGCGGGTGGTCCGCAAGGCGCTGCGGGCGGCCGCCGAGGGGGAGCGGCTGCCGCTCGACGGTCTCGCCGACCTGGTCTCCACCGAACTCTGGCTGCGCAGGCTGCTGTCCCGGCGGGGCAGCTGCTGGACGGGGACAGCGGCACCGAAACAGCGGGCAGTGGCCGGCGGGGTCGTGCCGCGGCGGAGCCTTTAGGAGAGCCGGGCAGCCGGGCTGCCGGGCCCTCGCTTCAGGGGCGGCAGCTGATCTGTGACTGTGCCCAGTCGGCCACCGCCACCGAGCCGAACGGTCCGGCCCGTTCGACCACGAGCCGGAGCGTCCGGTAGCCCGAGATCCCGACCCGCACGGGCACGGGCGGATCGTCGCCGTGCACCACGGGCGAACTCCACAGCCGGGACGCGTCCCCGTACACCGAGAAGCGCACCGCACCGACCCCGAGCGACATGTCGTCCACCCCGGCCAGCGCTTCATAGCTGGAGCACCGGCGGTTGAGCTGGATGGTCACGCTGGACGGGGCGTGCACGCTGATCCCGCGGTTGTACTCGGTGTCCCGCATGGCCAGTTGGCGGCGCTGCCAGACCGGCCCGCTGTCCTTGAGGCTGAGTTCGGGCTCGGTGTGGTCGCCGAGCAGCGAGTACGCCAGGGCGGCCACCTGGTAGACGGCCGGTACCGGCGGAGGCGGCGGAGTCGGGGAGGGTGTGGGTGTCGGGGCCGGGGTGGGCGTCGGCCTGGGGGTCGGCTTCGGCTTCGGCGCAGGGGGAGGCTTCGGCTTGGCCTTCGGGGGCCGGGGCGACGGTGTGGGCTTCGGGGTGGGCCTGGGCGCGGGCGCCGGAGGCGGCGGCGGCTTCGGCTTCGGGGCCGGTGGTGTGGGCTTGGGCGGTACGACGGGCTGCGCGGCCGGGGGAGCGGCGTGCGGCGCCGGCTTGGGGGCGTCGCTGCCCGAGAGCGCGAACGCCAGACCGGCGGCCGCCGCGACGACGACCCCGGCCGCGATGCCGGCCTTGGCGGGAAGGCCGAGCCCCTCGGACGCGGCGGCCCCGCCGCCCGCCGAACTCCCGCTGGACGCGGCGGCGCCGGCCCCCGCGGCTCCGGCCGCGCCGCCCGCGACGAGCCCGGCGGCCTTGAGGGCTGAGCCCCCGGCGAACCAGCCGATGACCGCGATCGGAACGAGCGCGGGGATCCCGGCGTTGACGTCCTTGAGCTCACCGGCCGCCAGCCGGCACTTGGCGCACTCCTCCAGATGCTTGCGCAGCCCCCGCTCGGCCCGCATCCGCAGACCGCCACGGGCGTACGCACCGAGCCGGTCCGCGTACTGCGCACAGTCGCCGCCCGCCGTGAGGGTCTGGCTCACATGGGCCTGGAGGTACGCCTGCTTGAGCCCCTCACGGGCCCGGCTGGCCAGCACCGCCGTGGCATTGGCCGTCAGACCGAACAGCGGGGCGACATCGCTCGGGGACTCCTCCTCCACCGTGGTGTGCCAGAGGACCGCCTGCCAGCGCTCGGGCAGCGACCGGAACGCCTCCATCGCCAGCGACTTCTCGGCGATCTGCATGGCCCGGACATCGGCACCCAGATCCAGGGTGTCCTGGTCGGACACCTCCGACGACGAGGACCTGGCGGCCTGGTCGGCGAAGAGGGCGAAGTCCTCGACCAGTTGCTCCCGCTTGGCGGTCTTCGTCCAGGCCGCGGCGACCCGCCGCACCGTCGTCAGCAGATAGGCCCGTACCGCCTGTTCGGGCCCCGCCCCGCCCCGTACCGCCTGCAGTGTGCGGGCGAACACCTCGGCGGTCAGGTCATCGGCGGTGTGCGCGTCACGGCAGCAGGTACGGGCATAGCGGCGCACCGCGTCGGAGTGCCGGCGGAACAGCTCCTCGTAGGCGCTGTCGGTGCTGTCCGTGCCGTCGGCTCCGGCTCCGCCCTCCCGCATCTGCGCGATCAGCTCGGCGTCGGACGGCGGCAGGTCCAGGGAACGCGGCGGCGGAAGCACACCGCTGCCGCCGCCCTCGCGCTGCTGGGGCACGCTGGCCGACCACTCGCCACCCGGAGGCGGCCCGGTCTGCCCGCCCTGCGCGGCTTGTCCGGAGGCGCTCCCGGGCTGCTGCCCCGGAACCTGCCCGGGCAGCAGCGGCGCCCCACCGGCTTCGCCGAGTGGTTCGTCCCGCCCTTCAACGCTCATCGCGGAAAGCCCCCGTACACACCCTCGGACCAGAACACCGGCCAAGAGTGACACAGAGCGGGCTACAACCGGCAGCCCGCGTTCAGCAACCACTCATCCGGGGCGTTTTCCCGAATCGGAGCACTAACTGTCACCCATTAGGGGAAGGCTCAACTAGTTGTGCCCGGTGCCCAGTCCGCGCTCAGCGCTCTGTGCTCAGCGCTCACTGCCCGGTGCTTGCGCGGTGCCCAGTACCCAGCGCCCAGTGCTTGCGCGGTGCCCAGTACCCAGCGCCCGGACGGGACGAGCGGCGATGAGCCGTCCACCGGCGGAGCACCACCCACCGCGCAGCACCACCCACCGGCGATCCTCACGCCGGACGCGACCGCAGCCCCTCCAGCAGGATGTCGAGCAGCCGCGAGGACGCGGCCGCCTGCTGCGCTGCGTCGGGCAGCGTCGGGGCCGCCGTGGCTATCACCAGCAGCACATCCGCCACCGTGACATCGGCCCGCAACTCCCCGGCTGTGTGCGCCCGGTCCACCAGCCGGCCCACGACCTCCAGCAGCTCCACGGCCCCCGTGCTGTCGTCGGCGAGGCCGGGCAGCGCCCCGGTCACCGGCGGCCCTTCAGCGACCCGAGGGGCCGACCGCTGCTGCGGTACGCGCGTCTCCTCCGGGGAGGTCTCCGCCTCACCCAGCAGGGCGTCACCGCCGAGGACGCCGTCGCCGATCTCGGCCGCTTCGGCCACTCCCACGCGCAGCACCTGCGGAGGCAGCAGCCGCCCCGCACCCGAAGCCACCGACGTCCGCAGGAAACGGGCGAGCGCGGACCACGGCTCGTCCTCCTGCCCAAGTGCCGTACGGGCCTGCTCAGTCAGGCGGGAGGTCTCCTCCTCCGCTATCCGGTTGACCAGGACGTCCTTGCTCGGGAAGCGGCGGTACACCGTGCCGACGCCGACTCTCGCCCGGCGCGCGACATCCTCCATCGGCGCGCCGTACCCCAGCTCGCCGAACACCTCGCGGGCGGCCCGCAGTACATGCTCCAGATTGCGCTGTGCGTCCACGCGGAGGGGCGCCGAGCGCGGGACCGTACCCGCGCCCGCCCGTCCGCTGGTCTCAGCCGGGACAGCAGCCTGCCAATGAGCTTCCTGAATGTGCATATGCGATCCCCCGGTAATGATGTCTCCCCCCGGAGACTCCCCGCCTGGTCCCCCCGGAGCTCAGACCCGACACCCCGGCGAACTACGAACATAGTTGAGCAAGGGGCGATTCAGAAGAGGGTAGTTCCGCACGGAGCGCCCCCCGATCGGAGTATGGGCCTGGACTCTCCCTATTCCGCCCCGGTGCCCACTCCCCGTCCCACCCGCTGACCTGCGGCCCTTCCCTTCACGCGGGGAAACACTCCGCAACGGCGCGCCGGTGTTCTCCGGTCACACAATTTGCCGGGCCTGTGGACAAAGTCGATCGCCCGTTGCCTCATGGGACAGTGACTGCTCCCCTCTCCCACGAGACGAACCCCGGGCCGGACCAGGGACCCGGGGCCGGCACGCGCATCCTCGTCGTCGGCGGCGGCTATGTCGGCCTGTACACGGCGCTGCGTCTCCAGCGGAAGCTGAAGGGCGGCGAAGCAGAGATCACTGTGGTCGCCCCCGACCCTTATATGACGTATCAGCCGTTCCTCCCCGAGGCCGCCGCCGGTTCCATCTCGCCCCGCCATGTCGTCGTGCCGCTGAGGCGGGTCCTCGACAAGTGCCGGATCGTCATCGGTGAGGCCACGGCCATCAACCACGCCGAGCGCACCGCGACCGTCACCACCCTCGCGGGCCCCGAGGACGGCACCGGCGCCACGCGGCTCACCTACGACGAACTCGTACTCGCCCCCGGCTCCGTGTCCCGCACGCTGCCGATCCCGGGTCTCGCCGAGCACGGCATCGGCTTCAAGAGCATCGAAGAGGCCATCGGGCTGCGCAACCACGTCATCGAGCAGATGGACATCGCCTCGTCGACCCGTGACCCGGCGGTCCGCGACGCCGCACTGACCTTCGTCTTCGTCGGTGGCGGCTACGCGGGGGTCGAGGCGCTCGCCGAGCTGGAGGACATGGCGCGCTACGCGTCGCGCTACTACCACAACGTCGACCGCGACGACATGAGCTGGATCCTGGTGGAGGCCGCCGACCGCATCCTCCCCGAAGTCGGCCACGAAATGGGCCAGTACGCGATCCGCGAGCTGCGCAACCGCAATATCGACGTACGCCTGGAGACCCGGCTCGACAGCTGCGACCACCGGGTCGCCGTGCTGAGCGACGGCGCCCGCTTCCCCAACCGGACCCTCGTCTGGACCGCGGGCGTCAAACCGAACCCGGTCCTCGCGGCGAGCGACCTCCCGCTCAACGACCGCGGCCGGCTGCGCTGCACGGCACAGCTCGCGGTCGAGGGAACCGCACACGCCTGGGCCGCCGGTGACGCGGCGGCGGTCCCCGACCTCACGTCGGACGAGCCCGGCACCGAGACCGCGCCCAACGCACAGCACGCCGTGCGTCAGGCGAAGGTACTCGCCGAGAACGTCATCGCCTCACTGCACGGCAGGCCACTGAGCAACTACGAGCACGCGTACGCCGGTTCGGTCGCCTCGCTCGGCCTGCACAAGGGTGTCGCCCACATCTACGGACGGAAGGTGAAGGGCTACCCTGCCTGGTTCATGCACCGCGCGTACCACCTCAGCCGTATACCCACCTTCAACCGGAAGGCCAAGGTTCTCGCCGAGTGGACGCTCGCCGGACTCTTCAAGCGCGAGATCGTCTCGCTCGGTTCGCTGGAACACCCGCGAGCCGAATTCGAATGGGCCGCCGGCGGCGACCGCCCGCAGCGGGACTGACGCCGACAGTGCCGCCGGTCACACCGGGCGTGTGACCATAGGTGCACCCAGACCCACCCAGAACACCCCGTACGACCCGGATCCCCCCGCCGGCCGAGCAGCAGGTCCCAGCCGTTCCGTCACGACAAACACGACAAACGAGGCTTGAAAAGCAGTGAACTTCACGCGCTGGAGCTCCCGGCTCCCCGGAACACAGCGCCGCGCCGCCGCGCGGACCGACCACAGTTCCGTGCCAGCAGCCCGCGGTGAGTCCGCCCAGCCCCCGGGCCGGGAAGCCGAGTTGACCGCTGATCTCGACCAGCTCCCCGCGCTCGACGAGCTCTCCGTCCGGGAGATCCTCGGCAGCCTGCCCGCTCTGGTCGCCCTGGTGTACGGGCCCGAGCACCGTGTCGCGTACGTCAACGACGCCTACACCGCGGCCTTCGGGCCCCGCTCCACCGGCGCGTGCGCCGCCGACGAGCTGCCCGAACTGGCCGAGCTCGGCCTCTTCCCGCTGATGGACCAGGTCCTGCGCAGCGGAACTCCTCGTACCGTCAAGTCCCGTCGCGTACAGGCCGGTCCTGGCGCCGGTTCGTACACCGTGACCTGCACCCCGGTCCCCGACCTCCTGGAGCACGGCGGGGTTCTCGTCTTCGCCGCCGACGTCTCCGACCACGCCGACGCGGCCGAGCGGCTGCGCACCAGCGAGCGCAGACAGCGCGAAACGGCCGTCACCCTCCAGCGTTCACTGCTGCCCCAGGAACTGGAGCAGCCCGACGACCTGCGTATCGCCGCCACCTACCAGCCGGGCGGTACGGACGCGGCCGTGGGCGGCGACTGGTATGACGTGATCACCCTCGGAGCCGGGCGTACGGCCCTGGTCATCGGCGACGTCATGGGCCACGGGGTCCGGGCCGCAGCGGTCATGGGCCAGCTCCGCACCGCCGTCCGCGCGTACGCACGGCTCGACCTGCCCCCGCACGAGATCCTGCAGCTCCTGGACGGTCTGGTCTCCGAGATCGACCCCAACCAGATCGCCACCTGCCTCTACGCCGTCCACGACCCCAACGAGGGCCGCCTCGCCTACGCGTCGGCCGGTCATCTGCCGGTGCTGGTCAGGGACGAGGACGGCACGGTACGCCGGGCCGCCGACCCCACGGGCCCACCGCTCGGGACGGGCGGCTGGCAGCACACATCGGACTCGATCGCGCTGCCGCCCGGCTCCGCCGCGGTGCTCTACACCGATGGTCTGGTGGAGCGCAGGGGCGAGGACATCGACGAGGGCCTGACCGCGCTGGAGCGCGCACTGTCGGGTGCGTCCGGCGCCCCGCAGGTCGTCTGCGACCGGCTGTTCCGCTCGCTCGGCGTCACGGCCGAGCACGACGACGACGTCGCGGTCCTGGTCGTCCAGCACCCGGCGCGCACGGGTGCGGCTGCCGAGCTGTTCCACAACGCGGCGCTCGACCTGCTGGGCGGGGTGGAGGCGGCTCCCCGCGCGCGGGCCTTCGCCTCCGGCGTGCTGACGTCCTGGAGGTTTCACGTGGAACTTCACGACCTCGGCGTCATGGCGGCCAGCGAACTGGTCGCCAACTCCCTCCAGCACGGCACCCCGCCGATGCGGCTGCGACTGCGCAGGACGGACCGCAGGCTGATCATCGAGGTGACCGACGGCGACGACCATCTGCCGCGCCGCCGCCGTGCCGAGCCCGCGGACGAGGCGGGCCGCGGCATCTCGATCATCGCGACGATCGCCTCGTCCTGGGGCTCCCGCCGTACGCCGGGCGGCGGGAAAGCGGTCTGGTGCGAGTTCGCCCTCCCGGAGAACACACCAGCCCGCCCCGGCCTGCTCCCGTAGGCGACCCTGCTGCTCGGGGCCGGGTGCCGTCCTTCAGTGCGGGGCGGCCGCCGGTTCCGGCAGATGCGTGGCCACGACCCGCGAACCGTGTCCGAGGGACGGATTGTCCTGTACGGGGGTGAGTCGCCGCCCCAGCCGCAGCGCCAGCGTGGTGATCCCGAGGGAGAACACCACGAAGGTCGCGATGTACAGCAGATGCGCCGAGGCCCCCATCGGCCCGCCGACGGCAGGTCCGATGGCCAGCGCCAGCTGCTTGACCAGTGCGAAGGCCGAGTTGTACTGACCGACCATGGAATCGGGCGCCAGATCGGCGACCAGCGGCGCGACGGTCGGGGACAGCATGGACTCACCGAGCCCGAACAGCGCGTACGTCGAGATGAACGCGGCGGTCGCCATGGTCTGGCTGCCGTGCCCGAGCCCCGCGTACCCGGCGATGACCCAGGCGAACGCCCAGATCAGCCCCACTCCCGAGATCACCCGTGAGCGCCGCCGCTTCTCCACGACCTTCAGCACCACGAACTGGGCGACCACAATCACGGCCGTATTGGCGGCGAGCGCGATTCCGAGTGTCGAGGGCTGAATTCCGGCGGCTTCGGTCCCGTAAGCGGCAAGCCCGGACTCGAATTGTCCGTAGCAAGCGAAGAAGACGACAAAGCCGAGCACGCAGAGCTGCACCATGGCCCGGTGCCTGAGCAGTGCGCGCACTCCGCCGCCCCGGGGCTGCGGGGCCAGTTCCAGACCCGGAGCGCGGGGCAGCCGGACGGATGCCGCGATCCCCGCGAGCGCGAGGAACATGGCGGCCTCGATGGCGAAGAGCAGCGTGAAGCTGCCGGGCCGGCTCGCGTCGACGATCTGGCCGCCGACGAGCCCGCCGATACCGAGCGTCAGGTTCTGCAGAAAGAACTGCATGGTGAAGGCGCGGGTCCGGGTGGACGGGCTGGAGCACCAGACGATCATCGTGGCCAGGGCGGGCTGCATGACGGCCGTGCCCGCGCCGAGCAGGGCGGCCGACAGGACGACCGTCACGACGCCGGCGGAGAGCCCCATGCTCATCGCGCCGACCGCGGCCAGTGCCGCGGCCCCCACCAGGACGGGCAGCGGTCCACGGCGGTCGATCAGCCGGCCGGTGAAGGGCAGGACGACCAGGGCGGCCACCGCGAAGACGGCGAGCACGGCCCCGGCCGTACTCGATCCGAGCTCCCGCACCTGCGACACATAGATGTACAGATACGGAACGGTGAACCCGATGCCGAACGCGCTCAGCGCGGTACCTGTCTGGATCCGACGCATCGCGGCACCCATCGCCTTGGTCACCACTCACCACCTCTCGAAGTTGAAGACTTCAATGCTAAAGTTCGAAGCTCAACAATACACATCGAAGGACTTCGACGCCAACGGGTTACATGGGATACTCCCCGGCATGCCTGAGTCCCCCGGCCCGCAGGAGCCGACCCTCGACGAGCAGATCGCCGCCTACCAGCGCGAATTCCGTGACCTCGACCCCCAGGTCGAGAAGGTGGTCTCGGCCCTCGGCCGGCTGAACCGGCGGATGAACGTCGCGTACGGGCGTCAGGTCGCCGACCTCGGCATCAGCAATACGGAGTGGGAGGTGCTGAAGACCCTGGTCCTGGCCGGCGCCCCGTACCGGATGGGCCCGGGGGAGCTGGCGAAGCGCCTCGGCCTCACCCCGGCCGCGATGACGCACCGCATCGACCGGATGGCGGGCGAGGGCCTGGTCACCCGCGACCGGGACGAGAACAACCGGGTCCGCGTCATCGTCGAGGTCACGGACGAAGGGCGGGCGAAGTGGCTGGAGGCGATGCGGATGGCCACGACCTTCGAGGAGGACCTGCTCCAGGACCTGACCGACCGGGACCGCGGGGCACTCGGGGAGATGCTGACGATCCTGCTGCGCAGGGTGGAGGACGCCCAGCCGGACGCGGGCGGCCGCCTCACCGATCTCGACTGACCGGGGCCGAACCCCGTGACGAAACAATGGGGTTGACAGCGGCGCCGGGGCCGGTTGACGCACCACCGGCCGATCTGTAAGGTTCTTCGAGTTGTCACGGGGCCGGAACGGTTCTGCGACAGCCACTCCCGCCGCACATGCGGCAACCAAACTCAGCACGATCTCCCGTCGGGGAGAATTTCGGCATGCCGGAATTCAATCTCGACGACCGGTGGGACCCGATTATGAGTCACCCGGGATATCCGCTAGAGTTTGAAACGTCGGAACGGCCCAACGGCCGGGATGACAAACCCCGCTGACTGGGGGTCAGGCCGAAAGGATCTGATAGAGTCGGAATCGCCGGAATAGGGAAACGCGAAAGCGTGGAACTGGAAAGCGACCCCGGCCGGCCGGGAATCGGACACGAAAGAGTCTGATAGAGTCGGAAACGCAAGACCGAAGGGAAAAGCCCGGAGGAAAGCCCGAGAGGGTGAGTACGAAGGAAGCGTCCGTTCCTTGAGAACTCAACAGCGTGCCAAAAGTCAACGCCAGATATGTTGATACCCCGGCCCACCTTTGGTGGGTTGGTGGTTCCTTTGAAAAAGACCTGTTCCGGCCTTCGGGTCAGGGGCAGGCGACACACAGCGAGGACGCTGTGGACAGTC